>NZ_JBRJJC010000001.1:0-4800000 GCF_052983615.1 Nocardia fodinahabitans | reverse complement strand
CCCATGCCCTCCAGGTGAATTCCCTCGTCGGTATCGGCCTCACCGCCGTCGCCGCCGTTCTGGTCATGGTGCTGCTCCGCCACATCCCCGCCCCGAGCGAGAAGACCCAGGCCACAGACGCCGACGTGAGCTGATGCCGAACCTCGGGACCGCCGACATCGAGGTCCTTCGCGCCAACTGGCAGATCATGGCGGTCGATGCTGAGCGTAAACAGATCCTTGACATCACCCACGCCCGTAAAGGTAACCTTGACAGGTGGAGATCCTGGCATCGGCCCGAAAACATGGTGTGGCCGACGCGGATATTCTCCACGCCTGGGAGAACGCTCTCCGGTACGTCGAACTCGAGATGTACGGCGAGGATCGCATACTGGTCCTCGGTCCAGACCGTGCCGGGCGGATGCTCGAATTGATCGCCGTTCCTCCGAACGGCCCAGTCCGAATCATCCACGCCGACAACATGAGAGCCAAGTTCCACGAGTATTTGAGGTGATGCCGATATGTCGATGACGAAGAAAGGTATGCAGGCCAAGCGTGCTGGCCACACCAGACTGCCAGCAACAGGACTACTCGGGTCCGCGGTGACACCGCGGCGCCCAACTCCCACTGCGGCGGATACGCCACACAGCACCAACACGGTGTATCTAGTCGTGGCCCCCGAGTTACCGTGCAGCCGCGAACCAGCGAACTTGATCTTCGACGCCCAGCCAGGCTCGGACTTGACATCCATCCTCGAACAGTTCGAGGGCTTGCGCCATATCCTGTTGCGGCACTGGGACGTTGGACGAAACGATGCCACACAGAACAGGGTGCCGGACAACATTGAACCGGAGGTGGCCGCAGGCGAGTTGGACGCGGCGTTGGATCAGCTGGATCCAAGTACCACTCCAGCCCGCGATGCCAAGCACTTTCGCGGCATAATCGCAGCACGGAAGAAAGTTGCCGAGGCGGAAGCGGAACTGCGGGCCGCGGTCAAAGCCGCTCGGGATGCCGGGGATTCCTGGACCGTGATCGGCGCAGCGCTTGACACCTCGCGGCAGGCCGCGTTCCAGCGGTTCGGCAAGGACTGACGACAACCCACCGACCCGCTTTCGGCCATGCCGAGACGACCGCGTAACCATGCGCCGATACCCGCCTGGGCCGCGGCGGTGTCCAACGCCCGGAGGGCACAACAAATCCCGCCCGATCGGGATCGGGCGGGATTCGTCAGCTCGTCGAGTTGTCCCCTCCACGAGTGTTCTGGGGCGACCTACTTGGCCGGTGCCGGGTTGTTCGGCATCGGGGAGTTGATCGTGGTGAAGTACTGGACCGCGGCCATGATCGCGACGGGGGCGGTGATGAAGATCTGGCCGGCGAGGGTGCCCAGGGCGCCGATGGCCATGATGCCGGCGATGCAGCCGACGGCGGCGGCGGGGATGAACGGGCCGAACATGCCGACGATGGTGGCCGAGGCGATGGTGGCGCCCGCGATACCGCCGAGCACGCAGCCGATCGCGCCGCCACCGAGGCCGCCGACGAGGGTGGCGACGCTGGCGCCCAGGGAGATGGTGCTGCCCAGACGACTCCAGGCGGCCTGCTCACGGTCGTACTCGCTCTTCCACGGCGCCTTGTCCTCGTACGGCAGCGCGACCGGCTTGTAGGTGGCGTGCGCGAGGTCGAACTGCGGGGTCAGAGTGGCGGTGCGGCCGGAGATCTCGGCGGCGATCGGGAACACGAATTCGTCGACACGGAAGGCCAGTTCGCTGCCCGCGACGGTGGTGCCGTCGGCCGCCTTGATCTTGAACACACCATCCTCGACCACTTGCTTAGGCTAACCTCTCTTCGAGACAGCGTTCGCAGCGAAAGAGAACCCCTGATGAAGAGTCCGCGTGGTGCGTGGTGTTCGTGATCAAGCTCGACGGCGGCCGCGACATTCCACAGCTGAAGCAGGATCCGGCGCTGGCCATGCTGCCTGCCTTCCAGCGGGGCCAGGTCTACGAGCTGCCCGCGGCCGGCAAGCGGCCGGACTACCGGCAGGCCATGGCGACCCTCGACATCGTCGGAGTGGAGCCGTTCGTCACCGAGCGGGCGGCGTTGCTCGAGGAAGGCAACCGCCTTACTGCCGTATACAAGGAGCTGGGGGCGACCGAGGAAGGGTGGGCCGCCTTCGACGGGGCCAGTGCGCTGCACGACCGCTACCGCGAGCTGCTACCCGACATCGTGGTCTCGCGGTGCCCGTTCAGCAATCAGCTGGTGCATTGGCCGCTCGACATCGTCGACGTCGACGGCTGGTTCTGGTTCGCGTTCAACCCGATTCGCCGGTTGGACCCGGTGCCGCACACCTGGTTGTTGATGGCCGGTGCGATGCGGCTCGACGGTGCGCCCGCACCAGCGCCGTTCGATCGCCGCGTAGGTCCCGACGTGCCCTACGTGTACCCCGAGGTCCTCGATCATCCCGACATGCGGGCCGTGATCACCCAGGTGCGGGTCGGCCCGCACACCGGTTGGCCGATCACTTACCACTGCTCCGTCTACCGGCCGCGCGGCATCGCGCTCGAACCGGTCTGGGGCAGTGACAATTACGATGTCAGCCAGGCCCCGGGCAGGTACGCCGCCTGGGACGACAACTGGCACTCGAACCGCCGCGACTTCGACCTGAAACCCTGGCTCGACAGCGGCAAACTCCAGTGGATCGCCCCCGGCGACGACACCGCGACCCTGCGCACCGGCTCCGCCGACTGCCCCTATCTGGATCTCCCAGGCACCCGCAAGTACAACCGGCCGTTCTGGTAAGCAACGCACGGGGCCCTTGCCGTTCGTGATGAACGGCAAGGGCCCCGTGGTGCGTGCGACTTACAGCGCCTTGAGTTCCTCGGTGACCGCACCGACGGACTTCTTGGCGTCGCCGAACAGCATGGAGGTGTGGTCGGCGTAGAACAGCGGGTTGTCGATACCGGCGAAGCCGGAGTTCATCGAGCGCTTGAGCACGATGACGCTCTTGGCCTGGTCGACGTTGAGGACCGGCATGCCGTAGATCGGGCTGGACTTGTCCTCGCGGGCGGCCGGGTTGGTGACGTCGTTGGCGCCGATCACCAGGACCACATCGGTACGGCCGAATTCGCCGTTGATGTCGTCCATTTCCTTCATCGCGTCGTAGGAGACCTCGGCCTCGGCCAGCAGCACGTTCATGTGACCGGGCATACGACCGGCGACCGGGTGGATCGCGTACTTGACCTCGACACCCTTGCCCTCGAGCAGCGAGGCCATCTCCTTGACCGCGTGCTGGGCCTGCGCGACGGCCATACCGTAGCCGGGCACCACGATGACCTGGTTGGCATACGCCATCTGGATCGCGGCATCGGCGGCCGAGGTGGCCTTGGCCTGCTTGGACTCGCCACCGGCGCCGCCACCGGCCGCACCGCCGCCGCCACCGAAGCCACCGGCGACGATGGCCGGGATGGAGCGGTTCATGGCCTTGGCCATGAGGTTGGTGAGGATGGTGCCGGACGCGCCGACGATCATGCCCGCGACGATCATCGCGGTGTTGTTCAGCGCCAGACCCGCGGCCGCGGCCGACAGACCCGTCAGCGCGTTGAGCAGCGAGATGACGACCGGCATGTCCGCGCCGCCGATCGGCAGCACGACCATCAGGCCGAGCACACCGGCCAGCACCAGCAGGCCGATCATCCACAGCTGCGAGACGCCACCGTTGTCGGCGCCGAGGCCGATCACCACGGCGCACACGATCGCGCCGACGAGCAGGAGCAGGTTCAGCGGCTGCTGCAGGCGGCCGACGCTGATCGGCTTGCCGGACAGGAGCTCCTGCAACTTGGCGAAGGCGATGATCGAGCCCCAGAAGGAGACCGAACCGATCACCGCGGCGAACAGCGACCCGATGATGATGTGGATGGTCGGCTCGTCGTGCAGCGCCGAGAAGCCCGAGCTGTCGATGAACTCGGCCCACGCGATGAGCGCGACGGTGCCACCACCGACACCGTTGAACGCGGCGACCAGCTGCGGCATCTCGGTCATCTTGGTGCGCACGGCGGGCGGAACACCCAGCGCCACACCGACGACCAGGCCCGCGCCGATCAGGATCCAGTTGATCAGGTCCGCGTGGCGCACCGAGATCAGCGTGGCGATCACCGCGATGGCCATGCCGACCGCGGCGATCTGGTTGCCGCGCACCGCGGTCTTCGGGCCGGTCAGGCCCATCAGGCCGTAGATGAACATGGAGAAGGCCACGATATAGAGGCCGTTGACCAGGTAGGTCATGTTGTCGACTGCGTGCATCACTCGGCCGCCTTCTTCTTACCCTTGAACATGCCGAGCATGCGGTCGGTGACCACGAAGCCACCGATGACGTTCAGCGTTCCGAACACCACGGCGACGAACAGGATGATCTGGACCAGCAGGGACGGGTCCTTCACATTGCCCAGCGTCACCAGCGCGCCGAGCACGACGATGCCGTGGATGGCGTTGGTGCCCGACATCAGCGGGGTGTGCAGGGTGTTGGGGACCTTGGAGATGACCGCGAATCCGACGAACCCGGACAGGACCAGGATCGCGATATTGGCGAGAAGTTCGGTGTACATCAGGCTTCCACCTCACGGGTGACGCAGGAGTCCGCGAGCACCTGATCGTCGAAATCGGGCGCGAGCTTGCCGTCGACCAGCATCAGTTCCAGCAGCGCGGCGATGTTCTTGGAGTACAGCTCGCTGGCGTGCTCGGGCATGGTGGCGGGCAGGTTCAGCGGCGAGGCGATGGTCACCTCGTGCTTGACGACGATCTCGCCGGGCTCGGTGAGCTCGCAGTTGCCGCCGGTCTCCCCGGCCAGGTCGACGATCACACTGCCGGGCTTCATGCCCTCCACGGCGGCGGCGGTGACCAGGCGCGGCGCGGGACGACCCGGCACCAGCGCGGTGGTGATGACCACGTCGAAACTCTTGATGGCGTCTTCGAGGGCCTGCTGCTGCTGAGCCTTCTCGTCCTCGGTGAGTTCGCGGGCGTAGCCGCCCTCACCGGCGGCGTCGATGCCCAGGTCGAGCCACTGGGCGCCGACCGAGCGCACCTGATCGGCGACCTCGGGACGCACGTCGTAACCGGTGGTGCGGCCGCCGAGGCGCTTGGCCGTGGCCAGCGCCTGCAGACCGGCGACACCGACACCGAGCACCAGCACGGTGGCCGGCTTCACGGTGCCCGCGGCGGTGGTCAGCATCGGGAAGAAGCGGGTGGACTCCGAGGCGGCGAGCAGCACGGCCTTGTATCCGGCGACGTTGGCCTGCGAGGACAGCGCGTCCATCACCTGCGCGCGCGAGATACGCGGAATCGCCTCGACCGCGAACGCCTGCACACCGGCGGAGCGCAGCGCACCGATCTGGTTCTCGGCGTTGCGGGGCGCGAGGAACCCGATCAGGGTCTGCCCGGACGACAGCTTGGCCACCTCGGCATCGCTGGGCGGTGCCACCTTGACGACGACGTCGGCCGACCACGGATCACCGATGGTCGCGCCCGCCTCGACAAAGGCTTCGTCGGGGATGAGGGCGCCGAGGCCGGCACCGGCTTCCACGACCACCTCGACACCCTGCTTGGACAGGGCGGGGATGATCTTGGGCACCAATGCGACCCGCCGCTCACCCGCGCCGGACTCGCGAACGACTCCGACACGCGCGCCGCGCGGCGAACCCTCGCCCACGTTTTGCGTTGTCTCCACTAGTCAGACTTCCTTCTCGTGCTGGCTTCGAGCCGGGGAACAACGGGTCAGCCGACGTTACTAGCCAGTAGGTTCGGCTGAAATCCTCGCTACTGTACTCGGCTCGCGGTGAGCCTAGCCGAGATGCCCGTCACATCGGCGGGCTGGACCATCCACTGGGAAATCGGACAGAGCCGACCCGTTTCGCCAAGTTGACGACCTTTCCGCGCGACGGCCGCGACCCCGCGGCGGTGTTCACATTCGTCGCCGCAGGTAGGGCCGGACAAGAGCGCACATCGAAGTGGGCTACTTACTTCCACGTCCGAATACTGGTCAGACGACCGGTTACTCGGCATACGTGACGCGCGTCATGTCGGTGCGTGGTTCGGACTGTTGCGCGACCCGCGCCACACCGTAGGGTCGTCGCTGTGAACGACTGCGTCTTCTGTCGGATCGTGGCGGGTGCCGCACCGGCGACCAAGGTCTACGAGGACGACGCGGTGTGCGCGTTCCTCGACATCAGGCCGATCACTCGCGGGCACACCCTGGTCGTTCCCAAGCGGCACGCCACCGAGCTCGACGATCTCCATCCCGACCTCGGCGCGACGCTCTTCCGTACCGGGCACCGGCTCGCGCGCGCCCTGCGCCGCAGCGGCCTGAGCAGCGACGGCGCCAATCTCATCCTCAACGACGGCATCGCGGCCTTCCAGACCGTCGGCCACGTGCACCTGCACGTGGTGCCGCGCAGACACGGTGACAAGCTCAGCTTCGCCAAGGGCTTCCTGCTGCGCCGTCCCCACGAACCGAACTCGACCGCGGCCGCGATCCGCGCCGGCCTCACCGCCCTCGACGCTGAAGGAGCACAGGGATGACCGACGGCACGCCCGATCGCGAGCAGTTGACCGACCTGCTCGCCCAGCAGTGGGAGGCCATCGGGATCCTGGTGGCCGACCTCGACGAGAAAGCGTGGCGCAAGCCGTCCCTGCTGCCCGGCTGGACGCTGTTCGACGTGGTCGCGCATGTGATCGGCACCGAGTCGTGGCTGCTCGGCGAGACCCCGCCGCCGCACGACCCACTGCGTCCCAAGACCGACGTGCGGACCCTGCCGCACGTGCGCAACGAGGTCGCCGTGCTCAACGAGATCTGGGTCGACCGACTGCGCCCGCTCTCCGGTAAGCGCCTGCTCGCACTGTTCGACGAGGTCACCGATCGGCGGCGGGCGGCGCTGGTCGCGATGGACGAGCAGGCCTGGCAGACGCCGACGGTGTCGCCGGTCGGCCAGGTGCCCTACGGGCGGTTCATGCGGGTGCGCCTGTTCGACTGCTGGATGCACGAACTCGACCTCGCCGACGGCATCGGCCGCACCGTGTCCGAGGGCGGCGCGCGCGCCGAGACCGCCTTCACCGAACTCACCATCGGGCTGGGCCGCGCGGTGGTGAAGGGCGCCAAGGCTCCCGACGGCGCGCGCCTGACCGTCGACCTGACCGGGCCGGTCACCCGGCAGATCCACCTCGCGGTGGTCGACGGCCGCGGCGCGGTGCTCGACGCCGCCGACGCCGAGCCGAACGCCGTGATCAGCATGGACTCCGGGCTCTTCGCGCGGTTGCGGGGTGGGCGGACCACCGCCGACGCGCACCGCGACGAGGTCACCGTCACCGGCGACCAGGCCCTCGGCGAGCGCCTCGTGCAGAACCTGGCCTTCACCATCTGATGCGGCTGTTCCTGGCGTCCTACCGGTTCGGCGCCTTCGCCGACCGGCTCGCCGGGCTCGTCGGCGCGCCGGGCGGCCGGGTCGCGGTGATTCCCAACGCCTGTGACGCGTGGCCCGCCGCGTGGTCGTCGGCGGTGGCCAGTGACCTGACACCGCTGCGGCAGCACGGGTATTCGCCGGAGGTCCTCGACCTGCGCGACTACGTCGGCAAGCCGGGCGAGCTGGAGCGGCGGCTGCGCGCGTTCGCCATGGTGTGGGTGCGCGGCGGGAACACCTTCGTGCTGCGGGCCCAATTCGCCCGCAGTGGAGCCGATTCCGTCCTACCCGCCCTGCTCGCCGAGAACGCGCTGGTCTACGCGGGCTACAGCGCGGGCGCCTGTCTGCTCGCCCCCGATCTGCACGGTCTCGAGACGATGGACGACCCGGCCGAAGTGCGTCCGGCTACCGGTGTCGAATCACGGTGGGACGGACTGGGTGTGGTGGATCGCCCGCTCGTCGTCCACCTCGACTCCCCCACCGACCCGGACGGCGAGTCCGCGAAGCTGCTGGCCCGCTACCGCGCCGACGGCACCCCGCACTGGGCCCTCACCGACGACGACGTCGTCCTGGTCGACGGCGATCGCACCGAGGTGCTGCGCGGCCGTTCACCGATCGACGGCGACCGGATCCGCTGAGCGCTCGCGCCGGAACACGATCCAGCGCATCGCGGAGTACATGTACACGGCCTCGCAGGCCCCGGCGGCCAGCCGCGCGACGTGGTACTCCACGCCGAGCGCCACCAGCCCGGAGCCGACACCGAGAATGAAGGCCAGATAGTTCACCAGCACCACGACCACGTACACCACGGCCTGCCTGCCCATCGGCGCGTGCGAGTGGAAGTTGAAGGTGCGGTTGAGCAGGAAGGCCAGGCCGAACGCGGCGATATAGGCCAGCGTGATCGACACCGGCACCGGCAGCCCGAACCCGGTGTGCAGCAGCGTGAGCAGCAGCAGGTCGACACCGAAGGTGAAGCTGTTGATCAGGCCGAAGCCGAGCAGCGTCGCGGGGACGATCCGGTCCAGCCCGAACGGCAGGCGGGCGACGACGGCTTCGCACCAGCGGGTGAACCGGTCGGCCATCGAGTCGGTGACACCCGCGTGCTGCTCCACGCCGTCAGCCTGCCAGCGCGAGATGACGTCGAGATGAGCAATCGGCAAACGGGGGCGTGCGCCGCCTCAGTGCGGGACGGCGACGGCCACCGCGCGCGCAGCGGGCTCGACCGCCGGGCGGCCCAGGGCGGTCCAGGTGGCCAGGCAGCGGCGGCGGGTGAACGCGTCGGCCTCGGCGAGCAGCGCGTCGCGCAGCAGGCGCGGGTCGGCGGTCCATTCACCGGCGATCTCGGCCAGCGCGCGGACGCCGAACATGCCGGTCGCCTCCAGCGCGGACAGCCACTCCTCGTGCGCACCGTCGTGCACCCGGCGCATGGCATCGGGATCGATCCCGGCATCGGCGAACTCGGCGGCGAGCAGGGCGCCGACCAACTCGTTGCGGTCCTGCGGTTCCTTCATCTTCCGGCCCCTCCCGGCGAGTTACGGTGCGACGCGGCGCGTCGTGTGTGCGATGCGCGAGCGGGCGCACCGTAGAGCGGAATGCGAAACACGCCGGGTGCGCGGCGGCGAATCGCCGTCGGACACACCCGCTACGGGCATTGTGACGGGTTGGACGCCGTATACACCAACCGGGCGCGCCGGATCACAATCATGCGCGAATTCACTTGGTCGGCCGCACATCACCTCGGTCATGTGACCACCTCGCTCCGGTGGCGGCTTCCCGCTGTTCACGAGTCCGGCCCGAGTGCCGACGCGGGGTGGTCGCCGCGGGTTAGTTTGAGTGGGTGGACGAGAGCAGGGTTGACCTCGATGCGTTGATTTCCGCGGTGTCCGAGGGGGCTGTGGTCATCGATCCCGATCTGCTGGCGGGGTATCGGCAGGACTGGGCGCGCGATCCGGACGCGGGCACGCCGGTGGCGGTGGTGCGGGCACGCGACACCGCCGATGTGGCGGCCACGCTGCGATGGGCGCACACGGGGCGGGTGCCGGTGGTGCCGCGCGGAGCCGGGTCGGGGCTGTCCGGTGGGGCGACCGCGGTGGACGGCGGGATCGTGCTCAGCACCGAGCTGATGCGCGAGATCAGCGTCGACGCGGTCACCCGGACCGCCGTCGTCGGGCCCGGTCTGCTCAATGCCGAGGTGAAGCGGGCCGTCGCGGCGGAGGGCCTCTGGTACCCGCCCGACCCGTCCTCGTTCGAGATGTGCTCGATCGGCGGCAACGCGGCGACCAACGCGGGCGGGCTGTGCTGTGTGAAGTACGGCGTCACCACCGACTACGTGCTCGGCATGGAGGTGGTGCTGGCCGACGGCACGGCGGTGCGCCTCGGCGGGCCGCGATTGAAGGACTCGGCCGGGCTGTCGCTGACCAAGCTGTTCGTCGGCAGCGAGGGCACACTCGGCGTGATCACCGAGCTCACCCTGCGCCTGCTGCCCGCCCAGCCGCCGCAGGCGACCGTCGTGGCGAGTTTCGGCTCGCTCACCGCCGCCACCGACGCGATCCTGGCCATCACCTCGACCCTGCGCCCGGCGATGCTCGAGTTCATGGACACCGTCGCGATCAACGCCGTCGAGGACGAGATGCGGATGGGGCTGGACCGCACCGCCGCCGCCCTGCTGGTCGCCCGGTCCGACGCGCCGGGCGAGTTCGCCGCGCACGAAGCGCAGTTGATGGTGTCGCTGTGCGAGAAGGCCGGAGCGACAGAGGTTTTCGATACCAGCGACCCCGAGGAAGGCGAAGCCTTCACCGCCGCACGGCGATTCGCGATCCCGGCCGTGGAGCGGATCGGGCCGCTGCTGCTCGAGGACGTCGGCGTCCCGCTGCCCCGGCTGGGCGAGTTGATCACCGGGGTCGCCGCCATCGGGGAACGCAACGACGTGCTGGTGTCGGTCATCGCGCACGCCGGCGACGGCAACACCCACCCGCTGATCGTGCACGACCCCACCGACCCCGACAACACCGCCCGCGCGCACCGCGCCTTCGGCGAGATCATGGACCTCGCCATCGCGCTGGGCGGCACCATCACCGGCGAGCACGGGGTCGGCCGGTTGAAGAAAGCGTGGCTGCCGAATCAGGTCGGTCCCGACGTGATGGCGCTGACGCGGCGGATCAAGGACGCACTCGACCCGGCGGGCATTCTCAACCCCGGCGCGGTGCTCTAGCGGAACAACCCGTCCCGACCCCGGGTTAGCATCCGGTATGACCACCAGGCTCGAGCACAACGTCGCCGATACCCGCTACGAGATCTACCACGACGACGTCCTCGCGGGATACGCCGACTATGCCGAACGGGACGACCCCAAGGTCCGCGACTTCCACCACACCATGACCTTCCCGGAGTACCGGGGCCGCGGCGTGGCCGCCGACGTGGTGAAGTTCGGCCTCGACGATTCCCGCGCCAACGGCTACCAGGTCATCCCCACCTGCTGGTATGTGGAGAAGTACATCGCCGAGCACCGCGAATACGCGGACCTGGTCGCCTAGCGGCGCAGGTAGCCGGCCAGGATCGGGCCGATCACGGCGAGCGACTCGGGGGCGGTGAGGCGGTTGTGCTCGTGGCCCGTCTGGTTGTCGATGATCTCGCCGCTGACGTAGGGACGCCAGGTGTCGGCATTGGGCTGGTAGCCGGGCCGGGCGCTGGTGCTGCTGAAGAACAGCAGGTCGCCGTCGAACACGCCCGGCGCGTAGTCGGCGGCTTCGCGGACGATCTGCTGGTAGTCGGCGTAGAGCCGGCGCAGGTCGGCCGCGCTGATGGTGTCGAGGAGCCCTTCGGCCTGGTTGCCGGGGCCTGCGCCGGCGCGAAGCAGTTGGGCGGCCTGATCGTCGCCACCGAGCCGGGCCGGATCGAGCCCACCGAACTCGGCGAGCAGCGCCTCCATCGGCGGCATCTCCTCGGCGCTGGCCGGGTCGACGTCGGCCCGGCCGTCCAGGATGGTCAGCGCGTCGACCTGGGCGCCACGGCGCTGGAGTTCGACCGCGACCGCGTGCGCGATCGGACCGCCCGCGGAGTAGCCGAGCAGCCGGTACGGTCCGTCGGGCTGGGTCGCCTGGATCTCGTCGGCATAGTGCGCGACCCGCTCGCGCAGCGGCCGGTCGGGCTGCTCGGCCGCGATCCCCGGTGATTGCAGGCCGTAGACCGGGTAGCCGGGGTCGAGATGACCGGACAGACCCGCGTAGCACCAGGCGACGCCGATCGCCGGATGCACGCAGAACAGCGCCGGACCGTCGCCGCCGGAGCGCAGCGGCAGCAGCGTCCGCAGAGCCGGATCGACGGGGGCATCCCCGGACGCGGCGATCCGCTCGGCGAGCGCGCCCGGCGACGGGTCGCCGAACATCCACTGCACCGGCATCGGGAAGCCGAGCAGCTCGCGCACCTGCGCGACCAACCGGATGGCGACCATGGAGGTGCCGCCCAGCTCGAAGAAGTTGTCGTCCAAGCCGACTCGGTCGACATCGAGCACGGTCTCGAACGCGGTGACGACGGCGTGCTCGGTCGGCGTCACCGGCGGCCGGTACGGCAGGTCGGCGCGGTGCGCGGGCGCGGGCGCGAGCGCGTGCACGACGGTTCCGGGCGGCGCGGTGACGTCGAGCGCGCCGATCAGCAGGGCGGGGTCCGCGGTGACGGCGCCGAGCACGTCGACGAACCGGTGCGCCAGAGTCTGCGCGGTCGACTCCTCGAACAGGTCGCGGGCGAAGGTCAGGGTGCCCGACATACCCGCGGGCGCGCCGTCGGGGCCGAACTCCTCGGCCAGCATCCACTCGAGGTCGAACTTCGCGCCGACCGGCGGCATCTCGATCGGCCGGACGTGCAGATCGGGCAGGTCGAAGGTCTCCCGGTCGAAGTTCTGGAAAACCAGCAGCACCTGGAACAGCGGGTGGTGCGCGGTCGACCTGGTCGGGGCCAGCACCTCCACGAGCTGTTCGAAGGGGACGTCGGCATTGCTGAAGGCGTCAAGGTCGCCGTTCTTGGTCGCGGCGAGCAGCGTGTCGAAGGTGTCCTCGGAGCGCACCCGGCTGCGCAGGACCAGGGTGTTGACGAACATGCCGATGAGATCGTCGAGTTCACCCGCGCCACGGCCCGCGATGACCGAACCGATCGCCACCTCCTCGGTCCCGGCCAGCCGCGCCAGCAGGGCCGCCAGCGCCGCGTGCGCCACCATGAACACGCTGACGCCGTGCCAGCGCGCCAGCGCGCGCAGCCGGGTCTGGATCGCGGCGTCGATCTCGAATTCGACCAGTCCCGCCCGATGGGTGAGCACCGCCGGTCGTGGATGGTCGCTGGGCAGCGCCGAGACCTCGGGCAGTCCGGCGAGGCGGTCGCGCCAGTACGCCAGCTGCTGGTGCGCCACGCTGCCGGAATCGTCCGCGTCGCCGAGCAATTCGTGCTGCCACAGCGCGTAGTCCGGGTAGTGCAGCGGCAGCGGCGCCCACGCGGGGGCGGTGCCTGCGCGACGCGCCGCGTAGGCAATCGCTACGTCGCGAATCAGCGGTGCCAGCGACCAGCCGTCGGAGGCGATGTGGTGCATGGTGACCGCCAGGACCGACCGGTGCGCGGCGATCCGGAACAGGCCCACCCGCACCGGCACTTCGGTGGTGAGGTCGAAGCCCTGCGCGATCTCACCCGCCACCGCCGCCCGGATACCGTCCGGCTCGATCGTCGACACACGCACCGGCACTTGGGCCTCGGAGCGCACATCCTGGTACGGGTCACCGGCGGCGTCGACCGGGTACACGGTGCGCAGCGATTCGTGGCGGGCCAGGACGTCGGCGACCGCAGCGCGCAGCACCACCGGGTCGATCTCGCCATCCACCTCGACGGCGATCGGCACGTTCTGGGCGGGCGAGTCGGGATCGTAGCGGTTGAGGAACCACATCCGCCGCTGCGCGGCCGAGAGCGGAATCCGGTCGGGGCGCGGCCTCGGGCCCGGACGCGGGCCCGGCGGAAGCGCGTCGGCGCGGATGGCGGCGGCCAGCTCGGCGACGGTCGGCGCGTCGAAGACGGTGCGCACCGGAACGCGGGTATCGAGGGCCGCGCCGAGCCGGGCCGCGATCCTGGTCGCGATCAGCGAGTTGCCGCCGAGGGCGAAGAAATCGTCGTCCAGGCCGACCTTCGGCACGCCGAGCAGGTCGGCGAAGGTGTCGGCCACCGCCCGCTCGGCCGCGGTGACCGGGGCCCGGAACCGGCCGGATCCGAGGTCGGGAGCGGGCAGCGCGCGCCGGTCGAGTTTGCCGTTGGCGGTGCGCGGCAACGCGTCGAGGACGACGAAGGCCGACGGCACCATGTACGACGGAAGGCGCAGCGCCAGCGCCGCTTTCACCACGCCGACATCGAGCTGTCCCGGCTGTTCCGGTACCGGGTAGGCCACCAGCAGTTCGCCCACCGCGGGGTCGGTGTGCACGGTGACGGCGGCCTGGTGCACCGCCGGGTCCGCGGTGAGCGCCGATTCGATCTCGCCGAGTTCGATGCGCAGGCCGCGCAGTTTCACCTGCAGGTCACCGCGACCGCGATAGTCCAGCGCGCCCGCGCGGCGGCACACGAGATCGCCGGTGCGATACATCCGTTCGCCCGGCCTGCCGAACGGGTCGGCGACGAAACGGGCGGCGGTGAGATCGGCGCGACCCTGGTAGCCGCGGGCGAGCGCCGGTCCGGCCAGGTACAGCTCACCGGTGACGCCGTCGGGCACCGGGTGCAGGCGCTCGTCGAGGACCAGCGTGGCCAGGCCGGGAATGGCTGTGCCGATGGTGATCTCGCCGCCGGGCAGCAGCGGGCCCGCACCGGTCGCCCAGATGGTGGCCTCGGTCGGCCCGTAGTCGTTGAAGTGCACCCGCCCCGGCGCCGCCCACCGCCGCACCAGCTCCGGCGGACAGGGTTCGCCACCGGTGACGATCGCCCGCAGGTGCGCGTGGTCGGCGGTGTCCACCGAGCTCAGCGCCGAGGGGGTGAGCGCGATATGGGTGACGCGCTCCCTGGCGAGCAGCTCACCGAGCTCGGCCCCGCCGTACGCGGCCGGCCCGGCGACCACCAGCGCGGCACCCGCCCCCGCGGCCAGCAGCAGCTCCAGCACCGCGGCGTCGAAACCGGGTGAGGCCACGTGCAGTACGCGCGAGTTGCTGGTGATACTCATCCGCTCCCGCTGCGCGGCAACCAGATTCGCCAGCCCGGCATGGGTGACCACGACGCCCTTCGGCCTGCCGGTCGATCCGGAGGTGAAGATGATGTAGGCCGCGTGCGCAGGTCGCGGGGGTGCCAGGCGTTCGGCGGGGTCGATCGGTGCGGCCGACACGGTGTGGTCACGTGCGGCCTGGTCATCGAGAACCAGCCACCGCACACCGGGGATCGCGGAGCGCCCGTCGCCGGCAATATCGATCCACTGGCTGGTCGAAGTGGTGATGCCCAGGTGGGCACCGGAGTCGGTGATGATCTGGGCGATGCGGTCGGCGGGATAGGCGGGGTCGACCGGGACGAAGGGCGCGCCGGTTTTGGCCACGGCCCAGACGGCGACGACCGAGGCCGCGCTGCGGGGGACGGCGATGACCACCGGGTTCTCCGGGCCCGCACCGGAGCGGATCAGGGTGCGGGCCACGCGGTTCGAGCGGTCGTCCAGGTCGCGGTAGGTGAGGTGGGTCGGGCCGTCGATGATCGCGACACCGTCCGGGTTTCTGGTGACGGCGGCGGCGAGCAGGTCGGGGAAGACAGCGGGGGCGACGACGGCGGGCAGTGCGGCGCCGGGCAGGATCGTGCGCTCGCGGGCGTCGAGCAGGCCGATATCACCCACCGGCACTTCGGGATGCGCGACGACGGCGCGCAGGATGCGGAGCCAGCGGTCGGCGAAACGAGCGGCGGTCGAGGCGTCGAAGAGGTCGGTGGCGTAGCCGAGGCGCACGGCCAGCCCGTCGGCGCCGTCGTCGCCGACGGTGACGCTGAGATCGAAGCGCAGGCTCTGCTGGTCCAGGTCGAGCGCCTCGACGCTCAGGCCGGGCAGCGTGAACTCGGCGCGGCCCAGGTTCTGGAAGATCAGCATGGCCTGGATCAGCGGATGGCGGGCCGCCGAGCGAGTGGGTTCGAGCAGGTCGACGAGGTTCTCGAAGGGGACATCGGCGTGCGCGAAGGCATCGAGGTCGGTGCGGCGCACCCGGTCGAGCAGCTCGGTGAACGGCAGCGCGGCGGGCAGGTCGGTGCGCAGCACCACGGTATTGACGAACATACCGACCACATCGTCGAGTTCGGCCACCCCGCGCCCCGCGACGGGCGTGCCGACCGCGATATCGGTGGAGTCCCCGAGGCGGGCGAACAGCACGGCGAGCGCACTGTGCAGGACCATGAACAGCGAGCACTTGCGTTGCGCGGCAAGCTTTTCCAGGCTCGCGTGTAACTCCGGATCCACGGCGCGGGCGACGGTGCCCGCGCGCAGGGACGCGACCGGCGGCCGGGGCCGATCGGCGGGCAATTCCAGCCGGTCCGGGAGTCCCGCCAGGGCCTCGGTCCAGTACGCCAGCTGCCGGGCCGAGAGCGCCTCGGGATCGTCGACACTGCCGAGCCGATCTCGTTGCCACAGTGTGTAATCCGCGAACTGCACCGCGGGCGCCTGCCATGCGGGCGAGGTCCCGGCGGCGCGCGCGGTGTAGGCGATCATCACATCGCGCGCGAGGGGTCCCATCGAGTAGCCGTCCGCGCTGATGTGGTGCACCACCACGGCCAGCACGTGCTCCCGCGGTCCTACCCGGAACAACCGCAGCCGTACGGGGACCGCGGCGGCGACATCGAAACCCTCGGTGACGCAGTCGAGTACGGCGGCGGGTAGGCGGACGGTGTCGATATCGGTGACCTCGACCCGGTCGGCGAGTTCGTCCGGCGTCACGACCACCTGGTAGCCGACGCCGTCGTGGCCGGGATACACGGTGCGCAGCGACTCGTGCCGTTCCACCACGTCGAGCAGCGCCGCACGCAGCGCCGGGAGATCGAGTCGTCCGGTCAGCCGCAGGACCACCGGGATGTTGTAGGCACCGGAGGCCGGGTCGTACTGGTTGACGAACCACATCCGCCGCTGCGCGGGCGCGAGCGGGATCCGGTCGGGGCGCGGCCCCGCGCTCGGCCCGCCGAGCACTCCGGCGGGCAGCACGGCGTCACTGCCGAGCCGGGCCGCGAGCCCGTGCACGGTCGGGGCCTCGAAGAGCAGCCGCAGCGGCACCTGGACGCCCAGTTCCGCGCCGAGACGGGCGGCTGCCCGCGCCGCGGACAGCGAGTCGCCACCGAGAGCGAAGAAGTCGTCGTCGGCGCCGACCGACGGGTGATCGAGGACCGCGGCGTAGACCTGCGCGACCAGTCGCTCGGCACCGACCGGCGCGACGTACGGCGCGAGGGTGTGCTGGGGTTCGGGGAGCGCGCGCAGGTCGACCTTGCCGTTGCCGGTGACGGGGAGCGCGTCCAGGACGGTGACCGTCGCGGGCACCAGGTGCCGGGGCAGCCGCCGCACCAGGATCTCGCGCAGCCCCGTCGGGGTCAGCTCGGCCCCGGCGACCAACGCGACATACGACGCCAGCGTCTGGTCACCGGTCGGCCCGGGACGCGGGACGGTCACGGCGAGCGCGACGCCGGGCGCGGCGAGCAGCGCGGCGTCCACTTCGCCCGGCTCCACCCGGATTCCGTGCAACTTCACCTGGGAGTCGTTGCGGCCCACATAGTTCAGCCGGGTGGCCGAGGTCCGGCGGACCAGGTCGCCGGTGCGGTACATCCGCTCGCCGGGGGCACCGAACGGGTTGGCGACGAAGCGCTCCGCGGTGCGCGCGGCGGCGCGGGCATAGCCGCGGGCCAGACCGGGGCCGATCAGGTACAGCTCGCCGACCGCGCCCTGTGGCACCGGCCGCAGCCAGCTGTCGAGCACCGCCAGGCCGCAACCGGGGAGCGGGGTGCCGAGGTCGGCCGCGTCGTCCGGGGTCAGCGGCGCGCTCAGGGTCACCGCGACCGTCGACTCGGCGGGGCCGTAGGAGTTCAGCATCGTCCGGCCCGTGCCCAGGCGCGCGACCAGTTCGGGCGGGCAGGCCTCGCCGCCGGTCACGATCGTGCGGACCCCGGCGACGGCCGTGGTTGGCAGCGTGGTGAGGACGGCGGGCGTCGCGACCAGGTGGGTCACCCGGTGGTCGGTGATCACCCGGGCGAGGGCGTCGCCCGCGGTGGCCTCCGGCGCGGCGACGACGAGCGTGGCGCCGGCGTGACAGCAGGTCAGCCACACCAGGATCGAGGCATCGAAAGCTGAGTTCATGCACAGCAGGAAGCGGTCGCGCGGACCGGGACGCAGCCTGGCGGCGATGCCGTCGACGAGCCCGCTGAGTCCGGCATGGGTGACCGTGACGCCCTTGGGAGTTCCGGTCGAGCCGGAGGTGTAGATCAGATAGGCGGGGTGCCCGGCGTGTAGTGGTCGCACGCGGTCGGCGTCGGTCACCGGGTCGGCCGGGCGGGCAGTCAGCCGGGTGGCGGTGGACTCGTCGTCGAGCACCAGCCAGGACACCTCGTCCGGCAACGTATTCCGATGCGCGCCGAGGGTGATGCCGAGCCGGGCACCGCTGCCGTGGGCGACCGCGGCGATCCGGCCGGCCGGATGGTCGACGTCGACCGGCACGAACGCCGCACCCGACTTGGCGATCGCCCAGACCGCCACCAACCACTCCGGTGATCGAGGCAGCGCGACCAGCACAGTGCTCTCCGGCCCGGCGCCGGCGGCGATCAGTGTGCGCGCCAACCGATTCGACCGTTCATCGAGCGCGGTGTACCCGAGCTCGACCACCTCCCCCTCCGCGCCAGGCCAGAGCTCGGATCCGATGACAGCGGTCGCGCCCGCGGATACTCCGGCGGCCAACAGGTCCGGCAGCAGCTGGATCGGCCGTGGCCGGGTGCGGAGGACCTGGGCGCCCTCGATGCCGCGTACCGCGCAGACCGGGGTCGCCGGGTCGGCGAGCCTGGCGAGAATGTGGGCCAGGCGGTGTGCGAGCGCGGTGGCCTCGGTGTCGTCGAAGTACTCGTCGGAGCAGGTGAGCGTGAGGTACAGGTCACCCCGGTCGTGGGCGGCCAGGCACAGTGGGTAGTGGGTGCCGTCGCGGCCGTGGAAATCGGTGACGCGCAAACGCGCCCGCGCCGAGGCCGCGCGCAGGGCCTCGGCGTCCATCGGGTACGACTCGAAGACCATGCCGGTGTCGAACAGCGGGCCGAGCCCGACCGCGGACTGGATCTCGTCGAGTCCCACGATGTGCCGGTCGACGAGCGCGCCCTGCTCGCGCTGGACGCGGGCCAGCAGCGCGCCGACCGGCTCGTCGGGGATGAGTCCGATCCGCACGGGGATCGTGTTCACGAGCATGCCGACGATGCGATCGGACCCGGGGAGCTCGGGCGGGCGGCCGGACACGGTGGCACCGAAGACCACGTCGGTGTGGCCGGTCAGTTCCGCCAGCAGCAGCGCCCAAGCCGCCTGCACCACCGTGTTCGCGGTGATGCCCGCGGCGCGGTGCCGGGTCAGCGCGGCGGCGGTACCCGGTTCCAGCGGAACGTCGCGGCGCAGGTCGGCCGGTTCGGGACCGGGTGATCGTGGGGCGCGGGCGGCCGTGACGAGAGTCGGACCGGTGAGCCCGGTGAGCGCGTCCGACCACGCCGTGCGCGCCGCGGCCAGGTCCTGGCGGCCCAGCCACTCCAGGTAGCGCTGATACGGCACCGGCTCACTCAGCGGCACGGTGCCGTCGTAGAGCGCGAGCAGCTCGCCCAGCAGCAGCGGCATCGACCAGCCGTCGAGGACCAGGTGGTGATTGGTGACGATCAGGCGCACGTCGTCGGGCCCGCAGCGCAGGCAGAGAAAGCGCAGCAGCGGTGGCTGTTCGGGATCGAAGGGGCGGGCGAGTTCGGCCGCCGCGAGCGCCGCGCGGTCGGCCGGGTCGACGTCGAGCACCTGCCACGGCACGTCGACCTCGTCGAGCACCACCTGCACCGCCGCGTTCGCCGTGGTGACGAACGCGGTGCGCAGCGCGGCGTGCCGGTGCACGAGGGTCGTGGCGGCGGCCCGGAGCCGATCCAGATCCACGGGTCCGGCCAGCGCGAATTCCGACTGCACGATGTACTTGTCGGTGTGCCCGGCGGCCAGCCGGGTGTGGAACAGCAGACCCCGCTGCAACGGCGACAGCGGCACGACGTCGGCGATGCCGTCGTAGCGGCGCTGCCATCGGTCGAGGTCACCGCCGGTGACCTGCACCAGCGGAAGGTCCGACGGGGTCGGTCCGCCCGCGCCGGGCTCGGCGACGGCGCGCGCGATCGACTCCAGCGTCGACACCCAGCGCCGGGCGATCCGCTCCACCGCGTCGCGGGCGATGACATCGGACGGAAACCGCCACACCGCCTGTACCACAGGCCCTTCCGGACCATCCAGGGTCGCGGCGTCGACGGCGAGCACGGTCGACACCGGCAGCTCGCCACCACCGGCCCCACCGAGCTGATCCGCCACATCGACCGGTAGCCAAGGGATTCCGGAACCGGCACCGGTGATCTGACCGAGGTAGTCGAACCCGATCTGCGGGCTCCCCGCCGCACGCAGGCGGGCCGCGCTGTCCGGACGGAGGTGCCGCAGCAGCCCGAATCCGAAACCACCGCGCGGCACCGCGCGCAACTGCTCCTTGACGGCGGCCACCGCGGCCAGCGGCCCGGCATCGGCACCGAGGTCGAGTGCGATCGGGAACTGGCTGGTGAACCAGCCGACGGTGCGCGACAGGTCGGCCCCGGGCACGACGGTCTCGTCGCGGCCGTGCCGCTCCAGCATGAGCACCGCGGGACCCGCCTCGCCACGGTGCTCGCGCACCGCGGCGACCAGGGCGGCCAGCAGTGCCTCCTCCATGCCGCAGCGCAGCGCCGTCGGCAGGTGCTCGAGCAGGGGCGTGACGGTGGCGGCCGGGATCACGATCTCGATGTGGTCGAGTCCCGCGCCGACGTCGCGCACCGGGTCGAGGGCACGCTCGCCCAGGCGCGGTTCGGGGGTGTCGAGCACGGTGCACCAGTAGTCGAGCTGATCGGCCCATTCCGCGGCGTCGGCCGCGGTGTCGAGCGCGTGCGCCCAGGTCCGCACGGAGGTGCCGACCGGCGGCAACCGCACCGGGGCGCCCGCCTCGACCGCGGTCCACGCGGCGACCAGGTCGGCGATCAGGATGCGCCAGGACACCGCGTCGACGGCCAGATGGTGCACGGCCAGGACCAGCCGCCCACCGGGACCGCCCGGATCGAGCCAGACGGCGGCGAGCACGCGCCCCGCGGCGGGGTCGAGCCGATCCACCGCCGCCGCCGTGGCCGCCGCGATGTCGTCGGCCTCGAGCCGCGGGCAAGCGCGGTGGTCGACGAGGGTGGCCACGTCGATCGTCCGGGGCGAGGCGACCTCGAGCCGCGCACCGTCGTCGACCCGCACGCGCAGCATGTCGTGCTGGTCGACGACGGCTTGCAGCGTGCGCGCCAGCCGAGCGCGATCGATGTCCGCGGGCAGGGCCAGCACCATCGTCTGTGCGAACCGCTGCCAGCCGGGCTGCGTCAGCAGCCAGTCGACGATCGGCGTCCGGCGCACCGGACCCACACCGCCACCGGGCAATTCGCGCAGCACCGCGCGCTCCCCCGGCACCGCGACGACGGTGGCCAGCTCGGCCGGGGTCGGATGCTCGAACACATCACGCGCCGAGAAGACCAGATCGGCGGACCGGCCTCGCGACACCAGCTGGATCGAGAGGATCGAGTCACCGCCGAGGGCGAAGAACGAGGCCTGCGGGCCGACCTCGGGCACCCCGAGCACCTCGGCGAACAGCGTGCACAGCGCCCGCGCCGGCCCCGCCGCGGCGGGTGTCGACGGCGCCGCCGCCGGTTCGGGCAGCGCCTGCCGGTCGACCTTGCCGTTGCCGGTCAGCGGCAGCGACGTGAGCACCGTGACCGAGCTCGGCACCAGGTGTCCGGGCAGCCGATGCAGGCAGAACTCACGCAGCGCCGCGCCGTCGAGCTCACCCACCCCGTGCACCGGCACCACATACGACGCGAGCACGTCGCGCCCCGACGCTCCGGTGCGCACCACCGTCACCGCGAAGTCGACCCCGGGGCAGGTTGCCAGGACGGCGTCGATCTCGCCCGGCTCCACCCGCATGCCGCGCAGTTTCACCTGGAAATCGTTGCGGCCCAGGTAGTCCAGGACGAACGTGCCGTCGACGGCACGCCACCGGACCAGATCGCCGGAGCGGTACATGCGGGCGCCGGGCGCACCGAACGGGTCGGCGACCATCCGCTGGGCGGTCGCGGCCGGACGACCGGCGTAGCCCCGCGCCAGTCCCGGACCCGCGATGAACAGCTCGCCCGGCGTCCCGGCGGGCACCGGGCGCAGCAGATGATCGAGGACATACAGCGTGACACCCGGCACCGGCGACCCGATGCCCGTGTGCCGGTCGGTCGTCAGCGGCGCGGTGAACGTCGCCGCCACCGTCGTCTCCGAAGGCCCGTAGGAATTGATCAGGGCACGGCCGGCGCTGAACCGCGCCACCACCTCGGGTGGGCACGCCTCCCCACCGGTGGACACCGCGCGCACACCGTCGAGCGCGTCGGGCGGCAACGACGACAGCACGGCGGGCGTCGAGCACAGCTGCGTGATCGCCGAATCATGGATCGCGGCAGCCAGTTCGGCGCCCGCGGCCGCGTCGGTGATCACCAGGGTCGCGCCCGCGGTGACGGCGACCAGCAGCTCGAGCAGGGAAGCGTCGAAACTCGGGTTGAGACAGTGCAATACACGCGAGTCGCGGTCGGCGCCGTAGGCGTCGCGGACGGCGCAGGCCAGTCCGGCGATGCCCGCATGGGTGACCACGACACCTTTGGGGGTGCCGGTGGAGCCCGAGGTGAACACGATGTAGGCGGGGTTGTCGATCCGGGCGCGGGGCAACGGCTCGGTGCCGGTGTCCGCTTCGCCGAGTTCGTCGACAACGATCCAGGTCACCGTATCGGGCAGCTCCGCGCGCCGATCCGCGGTCGTGACGCCCAGCCTCGCACCGCATTCCGCCGCCATGCCAGCCAGGCGCGGCGCCGGGTTCTGCACGCCGACCGGCACATACGCCGCGCCCGATCGCACCACGCCCCAGAACGCCACCACCGACTCCACCGATCGAGGCAAGGCCACCAGGACGGCGACCTCCGGACCCGCGCCGACCGCGACGAGGTGACGAGCCAATCGATCCGAAAGCTGATTCAGCGCACCGTAATCCAGAGCACGGTCGCCGTCGACCACCGCCGTCGCCGCCGGACCCGCCGTCGCCATCCCCTCGTCGAGGACGTCCGCGAGCAGCCGGGGCGCGGGGGCGGGCGCACCGCGCAGTCCGGCGCGCAGCGGCCGCTCGCCGGGCAGGAAGTAGTCGAGCGCGCGCACCTCGGTCGCCGGATCGGCGTCGAGGATCGCGTCGAACAGCGCCAGGAACCGCTGATGGTGGCGGGCCAGGGTGTCCGCGTCGTAGAGATCGGGGTTGGCGGTGAAGTCCACGTGGACCGGACTGTTCGCGCCGTACTGATAGAAGTTGACGAAAAGGTCCTCGATCGGGCCGGAGGTCAGCACGTGCAGGCTCGTCTCGACATCGGTGATGTCGACCTCGGCCGGGAACAGCATGATGTTCACCACCGGTCCGACGAACCCGCGTCCGCCCTCGGCCTCCCCCTCGCCGTGCCGGATCTCCTCGTGCCGGAACCGCTGATGCCGCAGCGCACCCGACACCTCGACCCGGATGACGTCGACCAGCTCGGCGACGGTGCTGTCGGCGCGGACCGGCACCCGCAGCGGCACCACATTGGCGAGCATGCCGCCGGAGCGGCGCAGCACGGCGGTGGTGCGGCCGGACACCGGCAGACTCAGCACGACGTCCTCGGTGCCGGTGGCCTGCGCGTAATAGACGGCGAGCGCGGTCATCACGAGCCCGGCCGTACCGACGCCGTGGCGGGCGGCCGCCGCGTCCAGGCGCGTCTTCGCCGCGGGCGAGAGCTCCGCGCGGTGCTGACGGCCGAGGGCATGGGCGGGCGCGGGGGCGTCGACGAGACTGCACCGGCGCGGCATCTCCGCGATCCGCTGCTCCCAATATGCGGCGTCGGCGGTGCAGCGCGTGCTGTCGCGGTAGCGCAACTCCGCCTCGTGCACCGTGCGCAAGCCCGCCGCCACGCTCGGCGTGGGCGGCTGCCCGGCCACGGCCGCGTTGTAGAGCTCGGCGACGCGGTACAGCGCCGTCGCCGACGCGAACCCGTCGATGACGATGTGGTGGGCGCGCGAGTACCAGAGCACCCGCTGCGGTGCGATCCGGATCAGGGCCGACATGACCAGCCGGTCGCCGAGCAGATCTATCGGCGCCGCGACATCGGCGCGCATCCACCGGATCGCCTCGGCCTCGGGATCGGCGGCGTCGGTGAAGTCCAGGACGGTGATCGTCAGGTCGATCCGCCGGTCGACGATCTGGTGCGGCCCGTCGGCGGTGTCGACGAGCCGGAGCAGCCCGGACTCGAACTCCCGGCTCACCTGCCGGGACACCGCGATGAGCAGGTCGACGTCGAGGGGCCCGCGCAGGTCGAGGTACTGCGCCTCGTAGAGCGGCACCGCCGGGTCGAGCTGCTGGGCGTACCACATGCCCAGCTGGGCGGGCGAGAGCGGAAACTCCTCGACCGCTGCCGGGTCGGTCGCCGGCGCGGTGGACAGCTCGCGGGTCATCGTGTGGCGCTCCCCGCCCCGACCCCGTGCAGCTCCTCGTCGTGGTACGCGGGGACCTCGGTGCTCGCGTTCGCGATGAGCCGGTCCACCACGACCCGTCGCACATGTGCGGGCAGGCCGGGCGCGAACTTCTTGACGTAGGCCGACATCCACTCCGGCCGCGCGAGCAGGAACGGGAAATCGGTGGCCATCATGGTGCGCACCACCAGCATCGGGATCGGCGCGTCGAGCGGGTGGTAGTTCCGGTTCCACAGGCCCGGCTGGGTGCACCCGGGGTAGAACTGCCCGAGCATGAGACCGCGTTCGACGAATTCCGATTTGAGCTGGTCGTGCAGGTCGTCGATGAGGGTGTATTCGGGCAGCTCGGGCAGCGCCGTCACCAGGCAGCGCAACACGGTGGCCCCGCCGGTGGCCGGCGGCAGCTTCGGGAACAGTTCCAGCGCGTCCGAGAGCACCAGCCGCACGTACGCGGGCCATGGTTGCGCGCCGGCCACCCGGCCGACCCAGATGAGGTCGCGTCGCATCGCCGGGCCGACATACGGGCAGACCGGGCCGTCCCGGCCGATCTCCGCCAGCGGCTGAGTCAGATATTCGCGCGCCCACCCGCGAATCCCGTCCAACGTGGCCTGCGTGAAACGCGAGCTCTCCGTGGTGGAAGTCGACAGGGGGAACCAGCTCATTCCCGAGCGGGATCCGAAAATTACTTCGGTCATATTCCACCTCGCCACATCACGAGGTCGAGCATTCCCCGAAGTACCGTCGCGCGCACGAGTAGCGGACCACTCGAATATCCGAGGCAGCCCAGCTCACAGAAGGTTTCAGCGCAACGCACCATATTGTCGATTCCTGCTATAGAAGGCCAAAGAGCCAGCTCACAGCCCTTTTCTACTCAGGAGGATTCGACATCGGCCACAAACAACGACCCCGACGGCTCAGTTGGATCCCACCTGTCCTGGTATATTGCATCGATGCCGCGAAACGATTCGCTCCAGGGGCACGAATGAATAACCCTCTGATGTCGGATCAATTTCTCGGCCCGTTCTCCTCTTAATCAAATGGCACAATTCGATCGTCAATCGCCCGCTACGCAGCGCCTATCGAGATAACGCCGCGCAATCACCCGCGCACCGCGATCGACCGCCGCCACACGTCGGCCCGCGCACCCATCGATGCGACATCGCTGCTTTGATTTCCCGGTGAGCGCAGAGAGTTTCCGCCTGATCCCACCCGTCGCGATGCATGCGGCAGCCCCGGGCTGGGCGGCCCAGTTCCCCCAGTTCGACACCGTCATCGGCTACTCCGATCTCGGCCACGTCTTCCCGTCCAACGCCGACAACGAATGCGGCGTACTGCACCCGTACAAGGCCGCCGCCAAGAGTTACGGCACCTTCCCCGACCACGAGACCTTCGCCGACCAGGTCCTGCGCGACCCCGGCTTCGCCACCTACGTCCTGATGCCCGACCACGTAGCCGAGATCCGAGCCCTCCTCGGGCCGCTGCCCTCCGGCCACATCTACATCCCCCAGCCCTACCCGTTCCTCGGCGGTTCCCTGGAACCCTCGACCTACACCACCGGTGACATCTGGGTCTTCCTCGAACTGGTCGGTCAGTTCCAGATCGAGGAGGCCGCGCACGCCACGCCGTCGCCGATCCGGCAGTTCAGCGACGAGCAATTCGGCCTCGCGCTCGCGGAATGGGCCTGGCTCGGTATCGATGGCAAACGCCCGGTCTTCGCGACCCTGTTCGGCGATATCTTCCTCGGCGACGACGACGGTGTGTGGCGGCTCGACATAGTCGACGGCTCGCTGACCCGGTTGTGGGCGTCGTTCGACGAATGCGAAGCGGCCCTGAACGACCCGGCCGTCGGCCCGCACCTCCTGCGGACCGAGCTCGCCGACGAACTCGTCGCCGCCGGTCTGCGACCCGATCCCGATCAGGTCTACGACTTCAGTCACCCACCTGTCCTGGGCGGCGCGCTCACCGCCGCCAACATCGAACTGCTCGACTTCGTCGTCGCCGTCGGCACCGCCGGACAGATCCACGATCAGGCTCGATTCATCCCCGAGGGCGCTCAGATCTCGATCGCCGTCGACGAGGCACCACGACGATCGGGCTGGCGGCGCCTGTTCGGCGGGCGCTGAGGTCGGACCGGAACGCACGTGGCCCCCGGCGGAGTTCGCCGGGGGCCACGGTGTCGCGCTGGTGCGCCGAGATCAGCGCAGGATCTGGCGCGACATCACCAGACGCTGGATCTGGTTGGTGCCCTCGTAGATCTGGGTGATCTTGGCGTCGCGCATCATGCGCTCGACCGGGAAGTCGGTGGTGTAGCCGGCGCCGCCGAAGAGCTGGACGGCGTTGGTGGTGACCTCCATGGCCACGTCGGAGGCGAAGCACTTGGCGGCGGCGGAGATGAAGCCGAGGTTCTTCTCGCCGCGCTCGGCGCGGGCCGCGGAGGTGTAGACCATGAGGCGGGCGGCCTCGACCTTCATCGCCATGTCGGCCAGCATGAACTGGGTGTTCTGGAAGTCGGCGATGGCCTTGCCGAACTGCTTGCGATCCTTGGTGTAGGCGATCGCGGCGTCGAGCGCGCCCTGGGCCAGGCCGACGGCCTGCGCGCCGATGGTCGGGCGGGTGTGATCGAGGGTCTGCAGCGCGGTCTTGAAGCCGGTGCCGG
Source organism: Nocardia fodinahabitans (assembly GCF_052983615.1). Classification (NCBI taxonomy): domain Bacteria; kingdom Bacillati; phylum Actinomycetota; class Actinomycetes; order Mycobacteriales; family Nocardiaceae; genus Nocardia; species Nocardia fodinahabitans. The sequence continues at coordinate 4,773,135 of NZ_JBRJJC010000001.1, read as the reverse complement.
GCTCGCCGACGATACGGTCACCGGGGATACGGCAGTTCTCGAAGTACAGCTCGGCGGTGGGCGAACCCTTGATGCCCAGCTTGTGCTCGAGCGGGCCGACGATGAAGCCCTCGTCGTCCTTGTGCACCATGAACGAGGAGATGCCGTTGGCACCCTTCTCGGCGTCGGTCACGGCCATCACGGTGTACCACTCCGAGCGGCCACCGTTGGTGATCCAGCACTTGGAGCCGTTGAGGATCCAGTCGTCGCCGTCGGCCTTGGCGCGCGTGCGCATGGAGGCGGCGTCGGAGCCGGCCTCACGCTCGGACAGCGCGTAGGAGGCCATCTTGCCGTTCACCAGGTCGCCGAGGACCTTCTGCTTCAGCTCTTCGGAGCCGTTGAGGATCAGGCCCATGGTGCCGAGCTTGTTGACGGCGGGGATCAGCGAGGACGAGCCGCAGACGCGGGCGACTTCCTCGATCACGATGCAGGTGGCGACCGAGTCGGCGCCCTGGCCGCCGTAGGCCTCGGGCACGTGCACGGCGTTGAAGCCGGCGGCGTTGAGAGCGGTCAGCGCCTCCTCGGGGAAGCGGGCGTTGCCGTCGACGTCCTTGGCGTAGGGAGCGATCTCCTTCTCGGCGAGACCACGGATCGCGCCGCGGAGCTCATCGTGGAAGTCCTCGAGCTGGAACAGGTTGAAATCCGGGTTTCCCGCCATCGGGCACTCTCCTGGTCGTGGTGGTGATCGCTGCGGTCAACAGCGCGTCTTGCATCGGCACCCAGTGCCAATCCGACTCGATTATACGCCCGGCACTCTACCCCTACATGGGGATATGCCGGTGGCACTCAGTGTCACCTCATGATTCAGCCGCCGCAGCGGCGCTCACAGGTTACCGAGCTGGGCGGTGATCAGGTCGGCCACCTTGCGCGGCGGCATGTCCCGCGGGAACACCGCGACGACCAGCTCCTCGCGCGGGGCGAGCTCCTGCCTGCCGCGCGGGATCATCGCCAGTTCGGTGCGCAGATCGGCGACGGCGGCCGCGGGCTCGCCGCGCACCATCCGGCGCAGCAGATAGTTGTGCGTGGCGGTCACCGCGGCGGTGAACTGCACCCGCGCCAGATCCGGCGCCTCGGGCAGACGCTCACGCAGGAAATCGGTGAACAGGCGCTCGTACCGGAACACCGTCACGATCTCGCGCTCGCGCAGCGCGGGCACCCGACGCACCACCTGATACCGGCGCGCGGCGATGTCGCGCCACTGGGTGAACCGCTCGAACACCCCGATCACGGCCTCGCACACCGCATCCCACGGATCGCCCTCGGCCCGCCGCAACGAGTCCTCGGCCAAAGCCAGCTGGAACTCGTGATCGGCGAAGATCACGTCCTCTTTGGACCGGAACTGCCGGAAGAAGGTCCGCCGGGAGATTCCCGCCGCCACCGCGATCTCGTCCACCGTCGTCGCCTCGTACCCCCGCTCGGCGAACAACCGCAACGCCTGATCCACCACCGTGAGCCGGAACTGCGCCGCGTCGTCGTGTGCCACCCGACCACCGTAGTCACCGGCCCGCGACCGAAATCAGGCAGGCGAACGTCGAGAGGAACCCAGCCTGTTACGTTTACTTCGAATGTTTCGTATAATTCGAATAGACACCCGTGGTGTCAGAACGCCACCGCACACCTGAGCAGGAGGCAGCGATGTCTGGAATTCAGTCAGCCAAACGCACCGAGCCGGGGGCCATCGACGCAGCCGTCGCCAATCGAGCCATGCGCCGGATCAAGGACTACCTCATGCGCCACCCGGACGAGGAGATCATCCCGGTCACGGGCGAGATCGGCAGCGACGAAGCGCTGGCGCTACCCCGTGAGGCCGTCAGCCTGCTGGCGTTCATCCTGGCGCAAGCAGCGGAAGGCCGAGGCGTCTCGGTTGTCCCTTCGCACGCGGAGATGACGACGCAACAGGCCGCCGACATGCTGAACGTTTCACGTCCCTATCTGGTTGGCCTATTGGAGAACGGCGAGATCCCCTATCGGCTGGTCGGCAGACACCGCCGGATCAGGTTCGAGGACCTCAAGGTATATGCCCAGCGCAGCGAGGCCACCAGCCGCGCAGCCGCGGACGAGTTGACCCGCCTCGGGCAGGAACTCGGCCTCTGATGGCATTCATCGTGGTCTATGACGCGAACGTTCTCTACGGCAACGCCGTCCGCGATCTGTTCATCCGTTTGGCCCGCGCGAAAGTTGTCCAGGCGAAGTGGACAGACCGGATCCTCGACGAGGCACTCGGCAACCTATCTGCCAAACGGCCGGACATCCCTACCGAGAAGATTGCACAACTCCGGCAGATGATCATCGCCGCCGTTCCGGACTGCCGAGTCGAGGGCTACGAACCGCTTGTCGAAAGCTTGAAACTGCCGGATGCGGACGACCGTCATGTGCTTGCCGCTGCCATCAAAGCGGGCGCTCAGGTCATCGTCACATCGAACCTCAAAGACTTCCCCGAGGACTACCTCACGACCTGGGACGTAGCAGCAAAGAGCCCCGACGACTTTCTGCTCGATCTGATCGACCTCGACGATCGGGTGGTCTGGGCGTGCGTGCAGGAAATCGCCTATTCCAGGCGAAACCCTCCCGAAACGGCGGAGGACGTGCTCGACGAACTCGAACGTGCCGGGCTGGTGGAAGCTGTGGCAGCGTTGCGTGAGGGCCGCGATTCGTGAGCTCCCCGGGCATCCACCGCGCTCGCCGGTTCGGTGTCATCGGCGAGCGCGAGGTTGTCAGCCCAGGAGCTTGGTGCGCAGGGCCTCGTCCTTGGCGAGGACCATCTGCTCGAGGCCGGCCTGGAACTGCTCCATGCGGGTGCGCAGGGCGGGGTCGTGGGCGGCCAGGATGCGCACGGCCAACAGGCCCGCGTTGCGGGCACCGCCGATGGAGACGGTGGCGACCGGGACGCCTGCGGGCATCTGGACGATCGACAGCAGCGAGTCCATGCCGTCGAGATACTTCAGCGGAACCGGCACCCCGATCACCGGCAGCGCGGTGGCCGAGGCGACCATGCCGGGCAGATGGGCGGCGCCGCCCGCACCCGCGATGATCACCTGCAAGCCACGGCCCGCGGCGTCACGCGCGTAATCGAGCATGCGCTGCGGGGTGCGGTGCGCGGAGACCACACCGACCTCGAAGCGGATGCCGAACTCGGCCAGCGCCTCGGCGGCGGCCTCCATCGTCGGCCAGTCGGAATCGCTGCCCATGATCAAGCCGACCTGGGGACCGATGTTGCTCACGTGCGCTCCTGTGTTATCGGCGGCTGGTGCCGCGGGTTTTCGGCCTCGTGACCTCGCCTCCGAGGGGCGATACTGCGCCTTCGGCGTTACGTCTCGCCCCTCGGAGGCGAGGCGGCCGAAAACGTGGGGGTCGGGATGGGGGTCACGGTGGGGGGTCGTCAGGCGGTGTGGGGGTTCCAGCCGTCGGTCCAGACTGCGTGGGACATCCAGTGGGCGGCGCGTTCGGCCTTCTCGCGGACCTCGGTGACATTCTCGCCGAGGATGTTGACGTGGCCGATCTTGCGGTCGGGGCGTTCGCCCTTGCCGTAGAGGTGGACCTTCGCCTCGGGCAGGCGGGCGAACAGGTGGTGCAGGCGCTCGTCCATCGACATCTCGGGGGCCTGGGGGGCGCCGAGGATGTTGGCCATCACCGTCACGGGGGCGAGGGGGGTGGTGTCACCGAGCGGGTAGTCCAGGACGGCCCGCAGGTGCTGTTCGAACTGGCCGGTGCAGGCGCCGTCCATACCCCAGTGGCCGGAGTTGTGCGGGCGCATGGCGAGCTCGTTGACGAGCACCTCGCCGTCGTGGGTCTCGAACAGCTCCACGGCCATCACGCCGACGACGCCGAGTCCGGCGGCCAGCTCCAGCGCCATCGTCTCCGCGCGCGCGGCCAGCTCCTCGTCCAGGTCGGGGGCGGGCGCGATGACCACCGCGCACTGACCGTTGCGCTGCACGGTCTCCACCACCGGCCAGGTCGCCGCCTGACCGAACGGCGAGCGCGCGACCATCGCCGACAGCTCCCGCTTCAGGTCGACCTTCGCCTCGGCGAGCAGCTGCACACCGTGCGCGAGCTGGTCGGCGACCAGCCGCTCGGCCTCGGCCGCGTCGGCGGGCATCCACACGCCACGGCCGTCGTAGCCGCCGCGCACCGCCTTGAGGACGAACGGCCAGCCGTGCTCGTCGCCGAAGGCGATCGCGTCGGCGGGCGCGTTGACCTCGACGAACGCGGGCACCGGTAGGCCGAGCTCGGACAGCTTGGTCCGCATGGCGAGCTTGTCCTGGGCGAAGATCAGCGCCTGCGGCGGCGGCGCCACATTGACGCCCTCGGCGACCAGGATCTCGAGATGTGCCGTCGGCACATGCTCGTGATCGAAGGTCAGCGCGTGCGACCCGACCGCGGCCTTGCGCAGGGCGGACAGGTCGTCGTGGCTGCCGAGGACGACATCGGGGCTCACCTGCGCGGCGGGGTCCTCGGGGCGCTCGGCGAGCACCCGCAGACGCTGGCCGAGGGCGACCGCGGCCTGGTGCGTCATGCGCGCGAGCTGGCCACCACCGACCATCGTGACGGTGGGCATGGCAGACGGATCGAACGAACGTGCACTCACGTCGTGCAATGTTGTCATGTCGAAAGCGAATCTTTGCTACCGGTACACTCGGAACTCGTGTCAATCGTCGACGACGTGGTCAGCGTCCTTCCCCCGCGCCTGCGCGAGCTAGCGTTCCGGCATAAAGAGCTGATCAAGTTCGCCATCGTCGGTGCCACGACGTTCGTGATCGACAGCGGCCTGTTCTACCTCCTGAAATGGACGGTGCTGGCCGAGAAACCGGTCACCGCCAAGATCATTTCCGGGGTCGTCGCGGTGATCGCGTCCTACATTCTCAACCGGGAATGGTCGTTCAAGAATCGCGGCGGCCGAGAGAAACATCACGAGGCGTTTCTGTTCTTCGGCGTCAGCGGCGTCGGCGTCATCCTGAGCAACATTCCACTGTGGATCTCGAGCTACGTCCTCGATCTGCGTCAGCCCGATGTGAGCTTCCTGGTCGAGAACATCGCCGACTTCGTGAGCGCGTTCGTCATCGGCAACCTCCTGCAGATGGCGTTCCGGTTCTGGGCGATGCGCCGCTGGGTGTTCCCGGACGAGATGAACGAGATCGTCGCCGAGTTCGAGGACCTCATCGAAGAGGAACCGGAACCCCTCGGCCGCGGCTGAGTCAGCGCGGCTCGGTCAGCGTCGCGTTCGGCGACCGGTTGACCTTCGAGCCGAGGAACACCGCGAACAGCGCGGGACGGCGGCGTTGCAGCTCCAGCCTGCCACCGTCGGCCTCCACCAGCGCACGCGCCAGGGCCAAACCGACACCGGTCGAACCACCGGCCGAGAAACCCCGGTCGAAGATGTGCGGCGCGAGTTCGTCACGCACGCCCTCGCCCTCGTCGGCCACCTCCACACAGATCAGCGGATCACGCGAACTCATCGTCGGCACCGTGCGCACCGACACCGTGCAGGTGCCACCGCCGTGCATCAGGGCGTTGTCGACCAGCACCGCGACGGCCTCCCGCAGCCGTGAGCCGGTGATCGGGGCGCGCAGCGACTCGTCGCCGATCAGGCGCAGCTCGCGCCCCTCCTCGGTGAACGGGTGCGCCCATTCGGCCATGACCCCGCGCAGCTCGGCCATCACCGGGACCGGATCGCGGTCGGCGGCGTCCTCGTCGCGGGATGCCCGGACCAGGTCGTCGATGGCGTCGGTGAGCCGGTCGACCTGCGCCATCGCCTCCTCCGCCTCGTGCACCACCTCGGGGTCGGCGTGAGTGGACAGCTCGTCCAGGCGCAGGCGCACGGCCGTCAGGCGGCTGCGCAGCTGATGGGAGACGTCGGCGACCAGCGCGTGCTCGCGTTGCAGCCTGCCCGCGATCTCGACGGTCGCCGAATCGAGCACGTCGGAGACGCGGTCCAGTTCGGCGATGCCGTGCCGGCGCGGGTCGGGCCGGAAGTCGCCCATGGCCAGCCGGGCGGCGCGCGCGGCCACGTCGCGCAGCGGGTCGGCGACCCGGCGCGCGGTCACCACCGCGACCGAGAACGCCGCGCCGAGCGAAGCGAGCACGGCCAGCGCGACCGCGGCCACCGCCTGCTCCTGCCTGGCGTGCATGGGCCCGGCGGGCACCTCGAGCCGCAGCGAACCGGAGGTGCCCATCGACAGCGATTCGACGAGGGGATCGTCGACATGGTCGACGCCGATATCGGTGCGCGCGGCGTTGTCGTGCGGCGCGGGGTAGACGATCGTCAGCTTGCCGCCCTCGGGCACCAGCGCCCGCATGGCGCGCACGTCCAGGCCGTCGTGGACGGTGCCGTCGCCGCGCTCCTGGGCGATCACCTCGGCGGCGACCCGTTCCAGGCGGCTCTGCAGGTCGTTGCGGGTGATGTCCTCGACCCACAGCCACGCCGTGTAGATCAGCGGCACGCCGAGCACCACCGTGGTGATGGTCAGCACGGTCAGGATCGAACGCAGGATGCGGCGGCGCACTGCCCTGATCAGCCTCGGCCCGCGCTCGACGGCCCGTCGGTGTTGAGCCGGAACCCGACACCGCGCACCGTGACGATGCGGCGCTCCGCCATCGGGCCCTCGTCCCCGATCTTGCGGCGCAACCAGGACATGTGCATGTCCAGGGTCTTGGAACCGCGCAGATCCGCGTCGCCCCAGACCTCGCGCAGGATGGTCTCGCGCGGCACCACCTGACCGGCCCGGTCGATGAGCACCTTGAGCAGCTCGTACTCCTTGTTGGCCAGGTTCACCTCGGCCCCGTTGACCAGCACCCGGCGCGCGGCCGGCTCGAGCCGGATCCCGCCGACCTCCACCGCGTCGTCACCGATGCCACTGCGCCGCAGCAGGGCGCGCACCCGGGCCAGCAGCTCGGCCAGCCGGAACGGCTTGCCGACGTAGTCGTCGGCGCCCGCGTCCAGCCCGACGACGAAGTCGACCTCGTCGGTGCGGGCGGTGAGCATCAGCACCGCCAGATCGGCGCCGCTGGCCCTGACTTGCCTGCACACCTCCAGCCCGTCCATGCCGGGCAGGCCGAGATCGAGGATCAGCAGATCGTGATCGCCCTCGAGGGCACGGCGCAGCACCGCGGGACCGAACCGTTCGACGGTGACGGTGTAGCCCTCGCGACCGAGGGCTCGGGACAGCGGCGCGGCGATCGCCTCGTCGTCTTCGGCGAGCAGTACGGCGGTCATGTGCTCAGGTTACGGATACCGGTCGTGGTGGGCCGGGAGCTCACCGATAACCGCCCCAGGTCGGGTCACGGCGGCTGCTGCCCGCTTCGAACACTTCGTGGTAGAGCAGCGCGTGCACCTGCTGGACCTGCGGGATGTCGTCGTATTCGAGCGGCTCCTCCGACGACGAGCCGATGATCAGCGTGCCGGTGCCCAGCATCCGGTCGAACACCCCGTGCTGGAACTGCACGCTGGAGATGCGGCTGAGCGGGATGTCGATGCCGGTGTGGGTGAGCACGCCCTGGCGCACCAGCACCCGGCGGTCGGTGATGATGAAATGGGTGGACTTCCAGGCGATCACCTTGCCGACGCAGCGCCACAGGATGAGCCCGAGCCAGATCAGCCCGATGAGCAGCAGCAACACCGCGCGTACGTTCCCCTCGGTGTTGCGCCAGGCGAGGCCGCCGAGAAAGCCGGCGACGGCGGTCCCGGCGATGAGTGTGACGACCGGCCACACCAGCATCTTCCAGTGCGGGTGGCGGTGCAGGATCAGCTGTTCCTCGGGCGCGAGAACGTCCTCCGGGTACCCCATGGCCGAACGATACCCCGTTGGGACGGTGCATTTCCCGATGCCACGGCCGAGGCGATACTGTGGTTTCCACGCTAGCTGCCAGGTTTTGCCCATATCTGCTTGCTCGACACCCGACAGTGGAGGCACGCGTGACCAAAGCTCTGACTCAGCTCGAAATCCTGACGGCCCTGGAACCGGTGGCCGAACAGAATCTCAACCGGCACCTCTCGATCGCCAAAGACTGGAATCCGCACGATTACGTCCCGTGGGAGGAAGGCCGCAATTTCGCCGCGATGGGCGGAATCGATTGGGAGCCGGAACAATCCAGGCTCTCCGACGTCGCCAAGGCGGCGATGATCACCAATCTGCTCACCGAGGACAATCTCCCGTCCTACCACCGCGAGATCGCCGAGAACTTCTCCCAGGACGGCGCCTGGGGCACCTGGGTCGGTCGCTGGACCGCCGAGGAGAACCGGCACGGCATCGTGATCCGCGACTATCTGGTCGTCACCCGCGGCGTCGACCCGGTCGCCCTGGAAGAAGCCAGGATGATCCACATGACCCAGGGCGCGCACGCGCCCGCCAACTGGGGCGGATTCCTGGTCAATGTCGCGTACGTGACGTTCCAGGAGCTGGCCACCCGGGTCAGCCACCGCAACACCGGCCGCGTCTGCGACGACCCGGTCGCCGACCGCATGCTGGCCCGCGTCGCCACCGACGAGAACCTGCACATGATCTTCTACCGCAACCTCTGCGGCGCGGCGCTGGACCTGGTCCCCGACCAGGCGATGCCCGCGATCACCAAGGTGCTCACCAACTTCCAGATGCCCGGCGCGGGCATGCCGAACTGGCGGCGCAACGGCGTGCTGATGGCCAAGCACGGCATCTACGACCTGCGCCAGCACCTCGACGAGGTGGTGCTGCCGGTGCTCAAGCAGTGGAACATCTTCGACCGCACCGACTTCGGCGCGGCGGGCGAGGCGGCCCGCGACGAGCTGGCGCAGTTCCTCTCGAAGCTGGAGAAGGACGTGCTCAAGTTCGAGGAGCAGCGCGACCGACTGCTGGCGCGCGAACGCGAGGTAGCCGAGCGCAAGACCACGAGCGCAGCCGCCCGCTGACCCCGACCCCGGATCAGGGCCGTTCGCGGCCCGGCCCGTCGGTCAGGCGCCGTGGCGTAGGCGACGAAGGAGCAAGCCACGGTGCCTGACCGGCGGGCCCCGAAGGGGCCGCGAACACGCGGCACCAGCCGCTGTCAATACTGTCCGCGCAGGTGGCTGACGTCGCCCGCGGAGACCGCCTCGTCGCCGATCAACAGCCGGCCGGTGTCGTCGATGCCGGTCGCGACCCCGGTGAGGACCTTGCCGCCCGGCAGTTCGGCCCGCACCTCGACGCCGAGGGTGGCGCAGCGCTCGCGATAGGCGGCCGCGAGCTCGTCGCTCGCCCAGCCCGCCCGCTCCCACGCGGTGAAGCGGCGGGCGAATTCGGTGAGGATCGCCGCGACCAGCGCGGTCCGGTCGAGGTTCCGGGCACCGGCCAGCGCGAGCGACGTCGCGTGCGGGACAGGCAATTCCGCCTCGTCGAGGTCGACATTGAGGCCGATGCCGACCACCACGGCGGGCGCGATCCCGGTCGCGGCCACCTCGGCCAGGATCCCGGAGAGTTTGCGGCCGTCGAGCAGAACGTCGTTGGGCCACTTCAGTTCCGGCGCGACCCCGGCCGTGCCACGCACCGCGTCGACGACCGCGATCCCGGTGAGCAGGGGCAGCCAGCCGAGTGCGCCGGGGTCGATCCCGGGCAGGCGCACCAGGATCGACAGCGAGATCTGCGCGCGCGGCGGACTCACCCACGTGCGGGCGTGCCTGCCGCGGCCCCGCACCTGCTCCTCGGCCAGCAGCGCCTGCCGGTCGGCGGACGGATCCGCGGCACGGGCCACCAGGTCGGCATTGGTCGATCCGGTCGATTCGACCACGTCGATCCGGTCGTAGAACGTCGGTGCCGGGGTGACGAGAGAGCTGCGCAGACGCGGCGCATCGATCGGTGCCCTGTTCATTCCGGGAACGCTACCCGCCCGGTCACGGGCGCCCTTGTGACCGCACTCAGCTGGGCTTTCTGTACTGGCCGGTAGGCGAGACTGCCGTAGTGCGACGTGGTGTCACTCGTTACACTCGCAACCCATGACGAGTGTCCAGCAGCAGCCCGCATCGGATTCGGCGGGCACCCCCGATATCCACACGACCGCCGGGAAGCTGGCTGACCTGCGGAATCGGCTGGAAGAAGCGCAACACCCGATGGGTGAGGCCGCGGTCGACAAGGTGCACGCCAAGGGCAAGATGACCGCCCGTGAGCGCATCCTCGCCCTGGTCGACGAGGGCTCCTTCGTCGAGCTCGACGCCCTCGCCAAGCACCGCAGCGTGAACTTCGGCCTGGAGAACAACCGCCCGCTCGGCGACGGCGTGGTGACCGGTTACGGCACCATCGACGGCCGCGACGTGTGCCTGTTCTCGCAGGACGTCACCGTCTTCGGCGGCTCGCTGGGCGAGGTCTACGGCGAGAAGATCGTCAAGGTCATGGACCTGGCCATCAAGACCGGCCGCCCGCTGGTCGGCATCAACGAGGGCGCGGGCGCGCGCATCCAGGAGGGCGTCGTCTCCCTCGGCCTCTACGGCGAGATCTTCCACCGCAACGTGCAGGCTTCCGGCGTGATCCCGCAGATCTCGTTGATCATGGGCCCCGCCGCCGGTGGCCACGTGTACTCCCCCGCGCTCACCGACTTCGTGGTGATGGTCGACCAGACCTCGCAGATGTTCGTCACCGGTCCCGACGTGATCAAGACCGTCACCGGTGAAGAGGTCACCATGGAGGACCTGGGTGGCGCGCACACCCACATGACCAAGTCCGGCGTGGCCCACTACGTGGCCTCCGGCGAGCAGGACGCCCTCGACTACGTCAAGGACCTGCTGAGCTACCTGCCGAGCAACAACCGTGCCGAGGCGCCCCGGCACGCGCCGAGCGACCCGATCAACGGCGCGATCGAGGAATCCCTCACCGACGAGGACCTCGAGCTCGACACGATCATCCCGGACTCGCCGAACCAGCCGTACGACATGCACGAGGTCATCACCCGGCTGCTCGACGACGACGAGTTCCTCGAGGTCCAGGCCGAGCGCGCGATGAACATCATCTGCGGCTTCGGTCGCGTCGACGGCCGCAGCGTCGGCATCGTCGCCAACCAGCCGACCCAGTTCGCCGGCTGCCTCGACATCGACGCCTCGGAGAAGGCCGCGCGCTTCGTGCGCACCTGCGACGCCTTCAACATCCCGATCATCACCCTGGTCGATGTCCCCGGCTTCCTGCCCGGCACCGGCCAGGAATACAACGGCATCATCCGCCGCGGCGCGAAGCTCCTCTACGCCTACGGTGAGGCCACTGTGGGCAAGATCACGATCATCACCCGCAAGGCCTACGGCGGCGCCTACGACGTCATGGGTTCCAAGCACATGGGCGCCGATGTGAACCTGGCGTGGCCGACCGCGCAGATCGCCGTCATGGGTGCCTCGGGCGCCGTCGGATTCGTCTACCGCAAGCAGCTGCAGGACGCCGCCAAGAACGGCGCCGACGTGGACGCTCTGCGCCTCGAGCTGCAGAACGAGTACGAGGACACCCTCGTGAACCCGTACGTGGCGGCCGAGCGCGGTTACGTCGACGCGGTCATCCCGCCCTCGCACACCCGTGGTCAGATCGTCTCGGCGCTGCGACTGCTCGAGCGCAAGATGGTGACCCTGCCGCCGAAGAAACACGGCAACATTCCGCTGTGAAAGCGCGATATCCCCGGTAGGCCGCGCACACTTGTTGCTATGACGCAACTATTGATCGTCGCGTCCCTACCGGGAATGATCGCGTCAACCGCGCTGTAGGACATCGGAGTACCACAGCTTCGCCACCGGGGAAGATCTCCCGGACGAGGCAGGAAGGATCTGGCACTGTGACAACTGTGGCAGAAGAGGACGTGTTGACCGCCGCCGAGCTCGAGCTCGCCGTCGAACCACTCGTCGACGAGGTCGAACTGTCCGTAAGCGCGGTTGCCGTCGAGCCCGCGGAGAGCCTCGGTGAGCCGATGTTCCGCATCGTGAAGGGCTCGCCGACCGATGAGGACATTGCGGCGCTGGTCGCCGTGCTGAGCGCGGCCGCCGCGAACGCCCCCGCGGGCGGCGCGACCGGCCCGAACGACAACTGGGGCAGGGCGACGCTGATGCACCGGGGCACGTCCCCGTTCTCGCCGTACGCGTACCCGCTGCTGTCGCACCTGCGCTGACGAGGGTGACCCGGCTGGTTCTGGCCTCCGCGTCCCCCGCCCGTCTCGGGATCCTGCGCACGGCGGGCATCGACCCCGTCGTGCGCGTCTCCGGTGTGGACGAGGACGCTGTTTCGGCCGCTCTCCCCCCTGATACCTCCTCGCACGACGTCGTCGTCGCGCTGGCTCGCGCCAAGGCGGTCGACGTCGCCGCGTCGATTCCCGAATTCGCGACCGACTGTGTCGTCGTCGGCTGCGATTCGATGCTGCTCGTCGACGGGCAGCTGCAAGGCAAACCGCACACGCCCGAGGTGGCGCGTGCCCGCTGGGCCGGCATGGCCGGTCGCAGCGCCGATCTGATCACCGGGCACTGCGTGCTGCGGCTGCGCGACGGCGCGATCGTCGCCGAGTCGGCGGAGTGCAGCAGCACCACGGTGCATTTCGCGAAGCCGGGTCCCGACGAACTCGACGCCTACATCGCCTCGGGCGAACCGTTGCAGGTCGCGGGCGCGTTCACCCTCGACGGGCTGGGCGGCTGGTTCGTGGACCGGATCGACGGCGACCCGTCCAGCGTCATCGGGATCGGGCTACCGCTGTTGCGCAGGCTGCTCGAAGACGTCGGCGTCGGTGTCACGCAGCTGTGGCGGGACGCGCGGGCCTGACGGCGCGATCACGGGCTTTTCCCCGGTCGCGGCCGGTCCGGCCGTCGTGGGCGCGGAGTTCTCCGCGCCGAGGGTGAGTTCCAGCCGGGCCGTGCACAGCTCCGGCTCGACGAACGGGTGCAGCTGCACGTCGACCCGGCCGCGGGCGCCGTTGCGTTCCAGCACCTCCCGCATGAGCCCCATGTGCACCCCGCACACCACTTCGGCGTGCGAACGGGCCAGTTCCCGCAGCGGGCAGGCCGTGAGATTGATCTGCACGTGCTCGGACGTCTCGCCGACCGGGTCCTTCTCCGGCGCGAAGCCGAGTTCCGACATCAGCGACATGGTGATGTCCCTGGCGTCGGCGAGGGTCTCCACCGGGTGCGTGCCGATGTCCATCCGGGCGCCCCAGGCGCGGCCGGCGGCGACCGCGGCGGCCGAGCGGGTGACCGGATCGGGTCCGAGCTGATCGGCGAGGACCTGGGCTAGTTCCTGATAGCCGACCGAGCGCTGCACGGCGCGGTAGCCGATCCGGGGACGGCCGCGACCGCGGGGCGGCTGCTGGAACTGCCGGACGAGGGATTCGCGGGTGAGCACATCGAGATGGAATCGGACGGTGGTGACATGCTGTCCGGTGATCCTGGCCAGTTCCTGGGCATCGAGGGGCTCGGTGGCGCCACGTAGGATCGCGAGCAGTCGCCGTCGCGGCCAAGAATCGGACATAGCTCACCCCTCCTCTCCAGAGACTTTATCGGACAGCTCTGCGCTTTATTCGACCATTGTGTCGATTCGTGATGTGCCAACACAGACATACCATCGGCTGCGACCCCATCACACTGTCGCACCCGCCCATACTCTCGCGTGAAGGACCACACCGTGCCCGTCGCCCCGGATCCGCACCCCGCCTTCGGTTCCTACGCGGTCCCGCACCGCTTGGTAACCACAGAATGGCTGTCCGCAAACATCGGCGTCCCCGGTGTGAAGATCATCGAGTCGAACGATGACATCCTCCTCTACGACATCGGCCATGTGCCCGGCGCGGTCAAAATCGATTGGCGTGGCGACCTGAGCGACCCGATCACCCGCGATTACGTCGACGGCGCCCGGTTCACCGCCCTGATGCGCGCCAAGGGCATCCGGCGCGAGGACACCGTGGTGATCTACGGCGACCGCGACAACGCCCAGGCCGCGCACACCGCCTGGATCTTCACCCTGTTCGGCCACGAGGACGTGCGCCTGCTCGACGGTGGCCGCGACGCCTGGATCTCCGAAGAGCGCGACACCACCTTCGACCTGCCCTACCCGGCGCCCAGCGATTACCCCGACGTCGAGCGCGACGACACCGCCGCCCGAGCGTTCCGCGAGGAAGTGCTGGCCCGCCTCGGCAGCCCGCTGGTCGACGTGCGCTCGGCCCAGGAGTACTCCGGCGAGGTCGAGGACAAGCCGCTCGACCAGGAGTACGCGACGCTGCGCGGCGGCCACGTGCCGACCGCGGTGAACATTCCGTGGACGCAGGCCTGCACCCCCGACGGCCGTTTCCGGTCCAGGGCCGAGCTGGACGAGGTCTACGGCGGGCTGCCCGCCGAGGATCTGGTCGTCTACAGCCGGGTCGGCGAGCGCTCCAGCCACACCTGGTTCGTCCTGACATTCCTGCTCGGCCGCAGGTCGGTGCGCAATTACGACGGTTCCTGGATCGAATGGGGCAACTCGGTGCGGCTGCCGATCAGCCGGGGCACCGAACCGGGCAATGCGATCCGGATCAATTGAAACGTGTTCACATCACAGCGTGCCGAGTACTGTGACCTGCGACCTACTCGACAGTAGGGCTAGCCGAGTTCGGGCCCAATTGGCAGACTGCCTACACTCGCCCGAGACGAAAGTTGTCGATACCGGGCACGGGGCCTACACGGCGACCCGTCCCCCGAAGCGACCAAAGATTGCACACAGGAGGCTCAGTGCCCAGCCATGCCAGCGCACGGATCACGAAGGTACTCGTAGCTAACCGCGGCGAGATCGCGGTCCGCGTGATCCGGGCTGCCAAGGACGCGGGGATCACCAGCGTCGCGGTGTACGCCGAGCCCGATGCCGACGCTCCCTTCGTGAAGCTCGCCGACGAGGCGTTCGCCCTCGGCGGTCAGACCTCGGCCGAGTCGTACCTCGTGTTCGACAAGATCCTCGACGCCGCCGCCAAGTCCGGCGCCGACGCGATCCACCCGGGTTACGGCTTCCTCTCCGAGAACGCCGACTTCGCCCAGGCCGTCCTCGACGCCGGGCTCATCTGGATCGGCCCCTCGCCGCAGTCCATCCGCGACCTGGGCGACAAGGTCACCGCGCGCCACATCGCCGAGCGCGCCAGCGCGCCGATGGCTGCGGGCACCAAGGACCCGGTCAAGAACGCCGACGAGGTCGTCGCGTTCGCCAAGGAGTACGGCGTCCCGGTGGCCATCAAGGCCGCCTTCGGTGGCGGTGGCCGCGGCATGAAGGTCGCCCACACCATCGAGGAGATCCCCGAGCTGTTCGAGTCGGCGACCCGTGAGGCCATCGCCGCCTTCGGTCGCGGCGAGTGCTTCGTCGAGCAGTACCTGGACAAGGCCCGCCACGTCGAGGCCCAGGTCATCGCCGACCAGCACGGCAACGTGGTCGTCGCGGGCACCCGCGACTGCTCGCTGCAGCGCCGGTTCCAGAAGCTCGTCGAGGAGGCGCCGGCGCCGTTCCTGTCCGACGAGGTCCGCGCCAAGATCCACGACTCCGCCAAGCGCATCTGCCGCGAGGCGGGCTACTACGGCGCGGGCACCGTGGAGTACCTGGTGCAGGGCGAGACCGTGTCCTTCCTCGAGGTGAACACCCGCCTGCAGGTCGAGCACCCGGTCACCGAGGAGACCGCGGGCATCGACCTGGTGCGTCAGCAGTTCGCCATCGCCAACGGCGAGGAACTCTCGATCAAGGAAGACCCCACCCCGCGTGGCCACTCCTTCGAGTTCCGGATCAACGGTGAGGACGCCGGTCGCGGCTTCCTGCCCGCCCCCGGCCCGGTCAGCGTCTACCGCGAGCCCACCGGCCCCGGTGTGCGCGTCGACTCCGGCGTCGTCGAGGGCAGCGTCATCGGCGGTCAGTTCGATTCCATGCTGGCCAAGCTGATCGTCACCGGCGAGAACCGCGACCAGGCGCTGCAGCGCGCCCGTCGCGCGCTGGCCGAGTTCGAGGTCAACGGCCTGGCGACGGTCATCCCGTTCCACCGCGCGATCGTCGAGGACCCGGCGTTCATCGGCGACGGCGAGAAGTTCGACGTCTACACCAAGTGGATCGAAACCGAGTGGAAGAACACCGTCGAGCCGTTCACGGCCGGTGCTCCCGCCGACGACGAGGACGAGGATCTGCCCCGGCAGAAGGTCGTCGTCGAGGTCGGTGGCCGTCGCGTCGAGGTGTCGCTGCCCGGTCAGTTCACCCTCGGTGGCGGTGCCGCCGGTTCGGCCGGTAACGGCGTCGGTGTCATCCGCAAGAAGCCGAAGGCGCGCAAGCGTGGCGGCGCGGGTGCCGGTGCGGCCTCCGGTGACGCGGTCACCGCGCCCATGCAGGGCACCGTCGTCAAGGTCGCGGTCGAAGAGGGCCAGACCGTCGAGGCGGGCGACCTGATCGTGGTGCTCGAGGCCATGAAGATGGAGAACCCGGTCAACGCGCACAAGGCCGGTGTGGTCACCGGTCTGGCGGTCGAGGCCGGTGCCGCGATCACCCAGGGCACCGTCCTGGCGGAGATCAAGTAGTACGCCCGTCGTCGTTCCCGACGGCCCGGGAACGATCAGCACGGTCAGGGTTAACGGGCGGCGAAGATCGTGCATCGGCCCCGGCCGGACCTCGGGCGCCTGTCGTATCGTGGATCGGGTGACCAGCAGCGCGCGCATCGATCAGGATCCGTCGGCTTCACCGGGTCCGGCCACGGTCGCCGAGGTGATCCGGGCTCGTCGTGCGGCCGGGCACCGCGCCGACGGCCGTCGCCTCGCGCTGGTGATCGAGGGTGGCGGCAGCCGCGGCGTGTACTCCAGCGGCATGGTGCAGGCGCTCGAGGAGCTGGGCCTGTCCGCGGTGTTCGACGCCGTGTACGGCACGTCTGCGGGCGCGATCAACGGCGCGTGGCTGCTGTGCGGACGCGCGGCGACGGGCATGCGGTCCTGGACCGACGCGACGATCATGCGCCGCGTGGTCGACCCGGTCCGCATTTTGCGCGGCCGCCCGGTGTTCGATCTGCGCTACCTCGTGCACCAGGTCTACGACGGCATCGAGCCGATGGACTTCCCGGCGATCCTGGCCAACCCCACCACGTTCCACCCGATCGCCACCGACGTCCACACCGGCCGGTCGGTGGACCTCGGACCCCACATCGTCGACAAAACCACCCTGATGACCGCGCTACGGGCCTCCGCGGGCCTGCCTCTGCTCGCCGGTCCCCCGGTCGATCTCGGCGGCCGCAGCTACTTCGACGGCGGCCTGTCCGAGACTGTCCCGATTCGCAGCGCCGTCGCCGCGGGCACCACGCACGCCCTGGTACTGCGCACCCGCCGGACTGACGAGGTCCGCCCGCCCGCGCCCCTGCTGCACCGCATCGTCGGCGGCGGCTACATGCGCGCCATCGCGCCCGGCGCCTTCCGCGCCTGGTCCCAGCGCCCCGGCCAGCAGGCCGTCGAGGACGACTTCCTCGCCGCCCTGGGCGAACGAGTCCTCCAGGTGCACCCGCCCGCCGACTCCCCCGCCATCGACAGCGCGGCCCGCGACACCGACCTGCTCACCCGCGCCCTGGACATCGGCCGCACCGCAGTGCATTCGTTGCTGGGCGCCCAACCCCGCCTGGCCTGACCCGCACGCTCGGCCCCGAGGAGGGCGGGCAGGCGAACGCGGCCGTCCCGTCGGTCCGGTGCCGTTGTGTAGCGGGAGGGGCCGCGAACTCGAGCGCACCGGCGGCTCCGAATACACTCCCGACGTGGAACCGATCGAGATCAACGCCGGCGCCTGGTATCTGCGTGCCCTGCGGGCCGACGAGCGCATCGACGACCGCCCGGCGCTGGCCGACGGCGGCATCACCGATCCCGGCTACGTGGCCACCCGCTGCGCGCAGTGGGCCGACGAATCCCACTTCTCCTGGGCCGTCTGCGTCCCGACGACCGCGGAGCTGGTCGCCGAGATCGGCGTGACCCCCGGCCCCGGCAACACCGCCACCGTCACCGGCTGGGCCCGGCCCGGCGAGGACGAGGCGCTGGCGGCAGGTCTCGCCTCGGTCCACCGGTTCGTCGCGGGCGCACTGGGCCTGACCGCCGTCCCCGCCTGACCGGGTACCGGCCGACTCACCGCACCGGCACCGCGAATCGCTGGGCGAGCTACCGCATGACCCCGTGTGCCCGGTGGAATAGCGCCCCGGCTGCGGCCACACCGTCGGCCATCATGTCGGCGACGAAGCAACGCCGGAATCCAGCAATTCGGACAGCGTGCCGCCCACAGCCCGGTGCGTCATCGATCGACACGCGGTGACCCGGCCGTGAGCGGCACCTGTTGCGCTACAGGTGCTCTCGCGTCAGCACAGCGTCCAAGGCATCGACCGCGCGCTCCAGCTCTTCCTCGGTGACCGTCAGCGGCGGCCGGAACCGGATGCCACTGGTCCCGGTACCGAGCAGCAGCACGTGCTGACGTTCCCGCAGCGCCGTCACCACCCGATCCCGCAGGTCCGGATCGGCCAGCGTGACCGCGCACATCAGGCCGCGCCCGCGCGGTTCGCTCACCTTGTCCGGGTGCGCGGCGGCGAGCTGGCCGAGCTGGTCGAGCAGGTAGGCGCCCAGTGGCACCGACTTCGCGATCAGCCGATCCCGTTCCAGCACTTCGAGAATGCGCCGGCTGCGCACCATGTCGGTGAGGTTGCCGCCCCAGGTGGAGTTCAGCCGCGAGCTCACCCGGAAGACGTTGTCGGGCACCTCGTCGACGCGCCCACCGGCCATGATGCCGCACACCTGGGTCTTCTTGCCGAAGGCGACGACATCGGGCTCGACGCCCAATTGCTGGTAGGCCCAGGTGGTTCCGGTCATCCCGACGCCGGTCTGCACCTCGTCGAGGATGAACAGCGCGTCGTTGTCGTGACACAGGCGCTGCATCGCGCCGAGGAACTGCGGCCGCAGATGCCGGTCACCGCCCTCGCCCTGAATGGGCTCGGCGATGAAGCAGGCGATGTCGTGCGGATGGTCGGCGAAGGCCTGCGCGGCCTGGGCGATGGCACGGGCCTCCAGCGCGGCAACGTCCGGGCCGGCGAAGGTGTGCGGGGTGTCGATGCGCGGCCAGCCGAACTTCGGGAACCGCGCGGTCTTGACCGGGTCGGTGTTGGTCAGCGACATCGTGTAGCCGCTGCGGCCGTGGAAGGCGCCGGTCAGGTGCAGCACCTGAGTACCGAGTTCCGGTGACCGACCGTGCGATTCGTTGTGCCTGCTCTTCCAGTCGAACGCGACTTTGAGCGCGTTCTCCACCGCCAGCGCACCGCCGTCGACGAAGAACAGGTGCGGCAGGCGGGGGTCGCCGACGACGCGCACGAAGGCTTCGACGAAGCGGGCCATCTCGACGGTGTAGATGTCGGAGTTGCTCGGTTTGTTCAGCGCGGCGGTGGCCAACTCGGCGCGGAAGCGTTCGTCGGCCGCCAGCGCCGGATGGTTCATCCCGAGCGCGTTGGAGGCGAAGAAGCCGAACATGTCGAGGTAGGCGGTGCCGTCACGTTCGTCGATCAGTGTCCGGCCGTGCGACTTGTGCAGGTCGAGCACAAGCTCGAAGCCGTCCGCGAGGATGTGCGTGGACAGGATTTCGTGGACCCGGTTGGCGGGGGTGACCGCCGCGCCGGGGCGCTCCAGTTCGATGGTCACAAAACCGAGGGTACGCAAATATTTACGGAACCTCTACGGAATCGCGGAACAATTACGAAGAATCGTTACCTGTCGTAGAATGTCTGCAGGATGATGGTGCTGCGCGTCCGCACATTGGCGGTGGCTCTGATCTCCTGCAGCAGCTGTTCCAGGTGCCGCGGGGAGGCCACTCGCACCAGCAGGACGTAGCTCTCCTCGCCCGCCACCGAGTGGCACGCCTCGATGCCGGGGATGTGCTGCAACAATGCGGGCGCGTCATCGGGCTGGGACGGATCGAGAGGAGTGATCGCGACGAACGCCGACAACAGGTGCCCGAGCGCTTCGGGATCGACGTGCGCCGCGTACCCGCGGATCACTCCGCGCGCTTCGAGCCTGCGAACCCGCGACTGCACTGCCGAGACCGAGAGGCTGGCCTTCTCCGCCAGGTTCGACAACGTGGCGCGACCATCGCTCATCAGTTCTTTGATCAATAGTCGGTCGATGTCGTCGAGCTGGGGTCTAGCCGGTGTATCCGCCATCAGCGAAGGCTAACGCAGCACGGGGGTCGCGCGGGGAAAACTTCTTTCTGTTCCCCCACCGAATCCCACCGAACTTTTCCGTGAGCCGTACCAAACAGCAGAAGGTGAGCAGCGATGACCCACACCGTGACCGAGCACTTCTCCGAGCAGCTGGCACTGCGGGCCAGGGCGCTGCTGCACGGACTCGGCGCCGATCTCCCCGAGTCCGGTGACCTGCTCACCCGCACCCCGATCTCCGGCGGCGCCTTGCCGCAGCTCACCACCGACACGACCGACGACGTCGACGCCGCGGTCGAGCGGGCGGCCACCGCGTTCCTGAGCTGGCGCACGGTGCCCGCGCCGGTCCGTGCGGCGCTGGTGCGCCGGCTGGCCGAACTGCTGGTCACCCACCAGGGCGAGCTGGCCGAGCTGGTCACGCTGGAGGCGGGCAAGATCGGGCCCGAGGCCCTGGGCGAAGTGCAGGAGATGATCGACGTCTGCGAGTTCGCGATCGGCCTGTCCCGCCAGCTCTACGGCGCCACCATGCCCTCGGAACGGCCGGGGCACCGGCTCATGGAGACCTGGCATCCGCTGGGCGTGGTCGGGGTGATCTCGGCGTTCAACTTCCCCGTCGCGGTGTGGGCGTGGAACACCGCGATCGCGCTGGTCTGCGGTGACACGGTGGTGTGGAAGCCGTCGGAGACCACCCCGCTGACGGCGCTGGCCTGTCACACCCTGCTGCGCCGCGCCGCCGTCGACGTGGGCGCCGACCCCGAAGTACACCAACTGATCCAGGGCGACGCGGCGGTCGGCGAAGCGCTGGTCGACGACCCGCGGGTCGCGCTGCTCAGCGCCACCGGCTCGGTGCGGATGGGCGCCACCGTCGCCCCGCGCGTGGCCGCCAGGTTCGGCCGCTGCCTGCTGGAGCTGGGCGGCAACAATGCCGCGATCGTGGCGCCGAGTGCGGATCTGGAGCTGGCGGTGCGCGGCATCGTCTTCTCGGCGGCGGGCACGGCGGGTCAGCGCTGCACCACCCTGCGCAGGCTGATCGTGCACCGCTCCATCGCCGATCAGCTCGTCGAGCGGCTCTCCGCCGCGTATCGCCAACTGCGCGTGGGTAATCCACTCGACGACGGCGTGCTGGTCGGTCCGTTGATCAACGAGCGCGCGTTCATCTCGATGCAGAAGGCGCTGCTGCAGGCCGAGGACACCGGCGGCGAGATCGTCTGCGGCGGTGAGCGAATCGAGCTGGTCGGGCCGGACGCCTATTACGTGCGCCCCGCGCTCGTGCGCATGCCGGCGCAGACCGAGCTGGTGCGCGAGGAGACCTTCGCGCCGATCCTCTACGTGCTCGTCTACGACGAGATCGACGACGCGATCGCCCTCAACAACGGTGTGCCGCAGGGCCTTTCCTCCTCGATCTTCACCCTGGACCAGCGCGAGGCCGAGCGGTTCCTCGCGGGTTCGGACTGCGGCATCGCCAATGTCAACATCGGCACCTCGGGCGCGGAGATCGGCGGCGCGTTCGGCGGCGAGAAGAACACCGGCGGCGGACGCGAATCCGGCTCCGACTCATGGAAGGCCTACATGCGCAGAGCCACCAACACCATCAACTACTCGACCGAGCTGCCGCTGGCGCAGGGCATACATTTCGGCTGATCAGGAACCGATTTCGTCATTCGTGCCGCGCCGTGTACAGTGGTATTTACGACGCGGGATGGAGCAGCTCGGTAGCTCGCTGGGCTCATAACCCAGAGGTCGCAGGTTCAAATCCTGTTCCCGCTACTAGACGAAAACCCCGGAGTTTCCACTCCGGGGTTTTCGTCGTTTCCGGCCCAGGTCGGTCACCGATTCGCCACCGTGCCCACGGAATTCGCCGATCGGTGAGCCACGCCGGTTCGACGCGGCCCACCGTGCACCCTGCGAGCTTCGTCCCGATGCGCGTGCTCGCTCACCGGGACGAGGTCTCACTCGTAGGCGACCTCCCAGCGCTTGATCCCGTTGAGCCAACCCGAGCGCAGCCGCACCGGTTCCTCGACCTGCCGCAGGTTCGGCATGACGTCGGCGATCGCGTTGAACATCAGGTCGATTTCCAGCCGGGCGAGGTTCGCGCCGACACAGAAGTGCGTGCCGGTGCCGCCGAAACCGACGTGGGGGTTCGGGTTTCGGAAGATGTCGAACTCGAAGGGATTCTCGAACGACTCCGGATCGAAGTTGGCCGCGCTGTAGAACATGCCGATGCGCTGCCCCTTCTTGATGAGCTGACCGCCGAGTTCGGTGTCGACCAACGCGGTTCGCTGGAAGGCGGTCACCGGCGTTGCCCAGCGGACGATCTCGTCGGGCGCGGTACGCGGACGCTGCTCCTTGTAGAGCTCCCACTGCTCCGGGTGGTCGACGAACGCCTTCATGCCGTGGGTGATGGCATTGCGGGTGGTCTCGTTGCCCGCGACGGCGAGCAGGATGACGAACCAGGCGAACTCATCCGATGCCAGCGCCTCGCCGTCGACATCCGCGTTCACCAGCGTGGTGACGATGTCGTCCATCGGGCACTTGCGCTTCTCCTCGGCCAGGTTCCAGGCATAACCCATGACCTCGGCGGTGGCCATCTTGTGGTCGCCATCGAAGTCGGGATCGTCGTAGGAGATCATCTGGTTCGTCCAGTCGAAGATCTTCTTGCGATCCTCCTGGGGCACACCGATCAGCTCCGCGATGGCCTGCAGCGGCAGTTCGCAGGCGACCTGCTGGACGAAGTCGCCGCGGCCTTCCTTCTTCGCCTCGTGCACGATCCGCTCGGCGCGCTCGGTGAGCGCGTCGCGCAGCGTGTTGACGGCGCGGGGGGTGAAGCCCTTGGACACGATCCGCCGGTTCTGGGTGTGCCGCGGCGGATCCATGTTGAGCATCAGCCCGCGCAGCATCTCCACCTCGGGGCGGGTGATGTCGCCGTTGAAGCGAATGATGGCGGTGTTCTCCTCCGACGAGAACACCTCCGGAGTCTTGGACATCTCCTTGATGTGATCCATCTTCGTGACGACCCAGTACCCGCCGTCGTCGAAACCGCTGACACCCTTCTCCTGCTCGCACCACCAGACCGGCGCGGTGCGACGAAGCTCGGCGAACTCCTCGACCGGCAGGCGCTCGGCCAGCACGTTGGGATCGGTGAAATCGAATCCTGCGGGAATGGACGGCAGTGTCACGAGTACCTCCTTCGCGGCCTGCCTCAGTGCAGACCTCATCACCTCGATTAGAACACGTTCTAGTTCGATCGTACTAGGCCCGACCGCCCCACGGCACGGATCGGATGGCCGGCCGCACGCTCAGGAAGACTCCCGGCGTCCGCTTCGAACCCGGTGAATCGACGCTCCACCGGCCAGTTCCGCCGCGAGCCGGTCCGGGTCGAGCTGGTCGCCGCCCGGGCTGACCATCGGGACGCCGGGTGGGTAGGCGATCAGATAGTCCAGCGGCCTCCGCGCCGCCAGGATCTGCCGGGAAAGCACCAGGTCACGACCATCGGCCGGCGCGGGCGCAGGATCGCGGAGGGTATCGGCCAGGCCCGCCAGCAGCGCGTCGACCGCCTCGGCGCCGACCCCGATCGTCAGGTTCACCAACAGCTCGGACCCCACCGGATGGGGCAGATACACCCGATGCCCGGCGATCAGCCGCCGACGTACCTCCGCCGCGGCCGGCACGGGGAAAGCGCACCGCAGTTCGTCCGGTGCGTACCACTGCGACGCCGCGCGACCGAGCTCGAGCCGATCGCCCGACAGGCCCAGAGCGGCCACACCCGCCCGCAGGCGGCGCAGCATGGCCGACGCCCGGTCGACGCACGCGCTGCCTTCCAGCTCGGCGTGCGCCCTGGCCAGATCCAGCGACGCCATGATCGGCCAGGAGGGCGACGAGGTGTGGTGCCGATAGATCGCCGCCGCGGTCGCTTCCACGACCCGTTCGTCGCCGAGCACATGCACCATCGCGGCCTGGCGCATCGCGCACATCGTCTTGTGCGCCGAGTGGGTCACCCAGATCGCGCCGCGGAATTCGCCCGCATCGCGGAGCCGGGCGCCGACCGAGGTGGGCGACAGCGCGCGAGTCAGCTCGTGAAAGTTGTGAATACCCGCCCACGCGTCGTCGAGCACGACATTCGTGGTGGGCGAAACGTCGCGCACGGCGCGCAGCAGTCGCTCGGCGCGCACTCTGAGGCCGGCGTAGGTCGACGATCCGAGTACCACGGTGGCGTACGGCTGCCCGGCGAGGTGTGCCGCGGCAAGCATGCTTATCGCTTCGTCCAGATCGGCCACGTCCGGCCGCTCCTCGACGGCGGGAATTCGGGTGGTACGCAATCCGAGTAGATCGCAAGCGAAATGCAGTGATTGATGCGCGGTCGAGTCGAGCAGGGCGGTGTCGCCGAATTCCGCGGCCGCCGCCACCGCGACCAGGTTGGCCACGGTGGTACCCATCGAGACGAAGAAGGTGGCGTCGGCGCGGAATGCCCGCGCCGCCTGCTCCTGGGCGGCGGCCAAAGGGCCCCTCGGCCAGAACGGCGAGTCCAGGAGATCGCGGCCGTACGACAGATCGATATCCGGTGGGGAATTGGCGCGAAGGCGCGCGTACGCCGACCGCAGGGTGGGATCACGGATCAGTGGATCGCCACTCCACGGCAGGGCGTGAAAGTTGTATCGCGGTACCGCCGAGACCTGCGCGAGGGCCGTCATCAGCGGCGTCGCGCCATGAATGGTCATGACGCCGTCTCCATGATGGTCGCGTAGTATCGCGCGATCGCCGAGGGGGTCGGCGCGCGATAGAGTTCCCGAACCGGCAACGCGGCCAAGCCGCTGTCCTCCAGCCGACGCGAAGTCGTCACGGCGAGTAGAGAATTGCCGCCGAGGTCGAAGAAGTCCGCGTCGCCGTCGACCTCGACATCGAACAGGTCGGCCCAGATATTGCGCACCACCGACGCGATATCGCGAACGCTCCGTTCGGCTTCGCGATCCGTCGACGGAGCCCACTCGGCATGCGCCCGCGTGGTGGTTGCCGCGCTCTCGCGTAACGCGTCGATGTCGACTTTGCCGTTGGGGGTGAGGGGAAACGCGTCGACGACCGAAAACGTCGCGGGAACCATATATGCCGGAAGCCGCTGGGTCGCCCAACGCCTGATATCGACCGGGTCGGGCACCGAACCGCCGGCGAGATACGCGTGAATCCGCAGATCACCACTGGCGTTCTCGTCCTGCGCGACGACGACCACCGATGCCGCCCCTGGCATTTCGGACAAGACGACCTGGATTTCGTCCAATTCGATCCGGTACCCGCGGACCTTGACCTGATTGTCGATGCGTCCCCAATGCTCGACCCGGCCGTCGGGAAGGAAACGGCCGAGATCGCCACTGCGGTAATACCGGATCGCCGAACGCGGATCGACGACGAACCGCTCGGCCGTCAGTTCGGGCCGGTTCAGGTACCCCTGCGCCAAGCCGACCCCGGATACCCAGATCTCCCCCTTGACCAAGGGCGGCACCCGGCGCCCGGCGCTGTCGCGGATCTCGATGCCCCAACCGGGCAGCGGCAGCCCGACCGCGCGCGGGTGCGCGCGAACCGTGTTCCGGCTCAACACCTCCGCGGTGACATGCACCGTGGTCTCCGTGATCCCGTACATATTGACGAACTGGCACTGCCGCTCCGGGACCAGATCGAACCAGCGGCACACCGGCGCGAGGTCCAGCGCCGCGCCGCCGGAGACGATCAGCCGCAGGGCCGATCGGGCGGGCTCGCGCTCGGCGGCGGCAACGAGCTGGGCGAAAGCCGCCGGCGTCTGGCTCAGCACCGTCACCTGCTCGCGCCGGATCAGCTCCCACAATTCGGAGGGCGACTTGGCCGTGAAGTACGGCACCACCACCAGCCTGCCCCCGGTCGCGAGACAGCCCCAGATCTCCCACACCGAGTAGTCGAACGCGGCCGAGTGGAAGAACGACCAGGTGTCGCCGGAGTCGAAGGCGAACTGCCGTACCCCGGCGCCGACCAGCTGCATGATGTTGCCGAGCGGTACCGCGACGCCCTTGGGGCGGCCCGTGGAACCGGAGGTGTAGATGACATACGCGGCGCGGGCGGGGTCGTCGAACGGCTCGGGTGCGGTATCGCTGTTCGATTCGAGCTCGGCGATGGTGAATCCGGCTGTCTGGGCGGTGCTCGCCTGGATCAGCAGGCGTGGGTTCGCGTCGTCGAGGACATAGTGCAGCCGGTCGGCCGGCCACTCCGGGTCGATCGGGACGTAGGTGGCCCCGGCCCGCAATACCCCGAGCAGGGCGACGACGAGCTCGGCGGAGCGGGGAAGACACACCGCGACTCGATCGTCCGGGACGACACCGCGAGCGCGCAGCCCCGCCGCGATCCGCCCACTGCGCGCGTACAGCTCGCGATAGGTGAGGCGCTCGGTGCCGTCGACGACGGCCACCGCGTCGGGGTTGCCGGTGGCATGTCCGCCGATCGCCTGGTAGACACTCATCGCGGCCGGCGCAGGCGGCGGCACGATGACCGGCCGCACCGCCGCGGCGAGCTCGATCTCGCCTACTTTCGCGTCCCCGGTACTGCCGAGAAGTTCGCCGCAGAACGCGGCGACGTCGGTCGCGAATTGATCCAGGGCCGCGACCGTGACAACCTCGTCGGTCGCGCAGAACGACAGTCGTACCCGCGCGTCGGTGTGCTCGACGTGCACTGTCATCGCGAAGTGGTCGAAGTATCCCGGGTGATAGTGCACCCGGTGTTCCTCCAGGGCGGTGTCGACCCGGTCCTCGACGATCAGCACCGTATCCAGGCGCGCGGTCCCGACCGGTTTCGCGTTCGGCCGGACGGTTCCGGGGCCGACCGGGTCGGATGCCGCGAGCAGATCCCGCACCGACAGGTCCGGTTCGTCGCCGGGAATCCGGTGCAGCGCGATCGCCGCCGTGCCGTCGAGCAGAAATCCCACGATCACCGAGGACGTCGACGCGTAGCGAGCGAGCACAGCCGCGACCGCGGCGGAGGCCGCCTGTCGCTGACGCACCGGATCGTCCGTGCCGGTGATCCGCCGCTCGAGGTGAATCCGGCGTGGCGTGCTCCGATGAGCCAGGTACCGGACGGAGTCCCACCCGATGCCAAGCTGGAGCGCTGCGGCCGGAACAGACGATTCATCGTCCGCGTGCTGTGCCCGGGTCGGCACCGGCTTCTCGACCGGGCGACCACTCGACAACCGGGCCAGGACGGCCCGATCCGCGACCGTACGGTCGGCAACGGCTACCACGGCCCATCCGTCGGCGAACTCCGCCGCCACCATGCGGACGTGTTGCCCACCGGCGCGGTCGAGTTCACGTTCGGTCTCGCGGCGCAGCCACGCGTGCGCTTCGCTCGTGTGCCTGCCGAACGGCAAGGCCTCCACCGTGATCCGCGCATCGGCCGACGGCCCGGCCAGGACGCCGATCGCCGCTCGCAACTGCTCGAAATCGGGTGGGCCGTCCACGTGCACGGCCAGGCCGTGCGGCATCTCCATGACGCGGTTCATCGTGTCGTGTACCCCCCGTCGACCGGCAGCGCTACGCCGGTGACCTGCCGCGACAGATCCGACACCAGCCACAGCGCGGCCGCCGCCACGTCCGCCGGTTCGATCAGGCGGTTCATCGGCTGAGATTGGATGAACGCGGACTCGTGGTCGCCGCCGGACAGCTCGAGCGCGCGCGCGATCTCCCGCAGCATCACGCCTTCGACCGACTCGCAATCGCGCACCGATCCCGGGCACAACGCGTTCACCCGGACCTGGTGTGGCCCGTAGTCCAGCGCCGCGGCCTTGGTCAGACCGATCAGGCCGTGCTTGGCGGCGGTATACGCCGCGAAATTCCGGTATCCCACCAGTCCGGCGGTGGAGGACACATTGACGATGCTGCCCGCGCGGCGCTCGATCATGCCCGGCACGGCGTACTTCGTCATCCGCCACGCACCGTTCAGATCGATATCGATCATCAACTGCCATTGGTCTTCGGTGATGCGGTGCGCGGGCTCCCCCGACGGTGCCGCGATGCCGCCGCAGTTGATGAGTGCGTCGCACTTGCCGTACCTGGCCAGCGCGGCGCGCACGGCACTCTCACAGTCCAGTGCCGAACGTAGGTCACCGGCCACCACCAGGGCTGATCCGCCCACCGCCCGGCACTGGTCGGCGGTGGATTCCAATTGACTGCTGGTGCCGAGCGCGTAGGGCACGCCGTCGATGTCCGCGCAGACATCCATGACCGTGAGGTCGGCGCCCTCGGCCGCGCACGCGATCGCGCAGGCCCGGCCGAGACCGCGCGCGGCTCCGGTGACGAGGACCGACTTTCCCGCCAGCAGCATCTACGCCACCGTCTCGGTCGCGGTCTGTTCGC
Organism: Nocardia fodinahabitans; assembly: GCF_052983615.1. Classification (NCBI taxonomy): domain Bacteria; kingdom Bacillati; phylum Actinomycetota; class Actinomycetes; order Mycobacteriales; family Nocardiaceae; genus Nocardia; species Nocardia fodinahabitans. Next base: position 4,744,645 of record NZ_JBRJJC010000001.1, on the reverse strand, counting down.
TGACCAGCCGCACCACCTCGACACCGCGGTCCGCGAGATACATGTGGCCGCCGTCGATTTCCTCGAACGACACCGACGACGAGGTCGCACCCGACCAGCCCGCGACGGCCGCTCGCGAGACCAGCTCGTCCTTCTTCCCCCGCAGCACGGTGATCGGGGCGCGGACCGATCGGGAGCCCTCGGCCCGGTAGGACTCGTGCATGGTGACGTCGGCACGCAGGACCGGCAGGATCAGGTCGCGCAACTGCGGATCCGCCAGCGCCGGGTGGTCATATCCCGCGAATTGCTTGACTCTGTCGATGAATTCGGTGTCGGACGCGGCCAGCGCCGAGGTCTCGCGGACCTCGAAAGGGGCGGGCGAGCCGCTGACGAAGAGCCGGTGCACCGTCGCGCCCGTCTGCTCGATCGCGATGGCGAGTTCGAAAGCCAGGACCGCGCCGAGGCTGTGACCGAACAGGGCTACCCGCCGCTGCCCGATATCGGCGGGCAGCTGCCGGACCAGATCGGGCACCGCCGCGGCCACCGAGGTCTGCGGCGCCTCCGCGAATCTGCGCTCCCGACCGGGCAATTGCAGCGCGACGACCTCGACGGTATCGGCGCAGATCCGCCGCCACGGGTGGAAGAAGCTGGCTCCGCCGCCGGCGAACGGGACGCACAGCAACAGGGTTTGTGACATGTCGAACTCCATCTCGAACGGGTTGGGCCGGTCGGTTCCCGAGTCAGCCCTGGTGGCTGTCGGCACCGAGGCCGTCAGCTAGCTGCCGCAGCGAACGCGCACGCAGCAACTGGGTGGTGGTGATGTCGACGCCGTAGTGGGCCGAGAGCCGGTTCTTCAGTTCGATGACGCTCAGCGAATCGAAACCGTTGGCGAGCAGGCCCGATTCGGGGGTCAGGTCCGCGTGGGCGGGGCCACCGCCGGTCAGGTACGGCATCGTTCGATCCACGATCGTGGTCGAGCTGCTGACCGTGCGGCCGGCGAGCTCGCGTCGCAGGATCTTGCCCGCGGGGCTCTTGGGTACGCGGTCGATGAACTCGACGGCGCCGAGCCGCTTGTATTCCGCGACGTGCTCGGCAACGAAGGCGCGGACATCGGCCGCGGTGAGGTCTTCGCCGGTGGTGACCACCCAGGCGCAGGGCAGCTCGCCACCATTGCCGTCCGGCACCCCGGTCACCGCCGCGTCGGCGATCCTGTCGTGTGACAACAGCAGCGCCTCCAGCTCGGCCGGGGCGACCTGGTAGCCGCGAACCTTGATCAGCTCCTTGCGGCGACCGACGATCGTCACGACACCCCGCGGGCCGATCGTCGCGAGGTCGCCGGTGTGCAGAAAGCCGTCGGCGTCGACGATCGCCGCGGTCGCCTCGGCGTTGCCAAGGTAGCCGACCATCCTGTTGGGCCCGGCCACCAACAGTTCGCCGGGTCGGCTCGCCTCGTCGACCGGCGGCGCGATCTCGGCTCCGGTGTCGATGTCGATCAGCTTCTGGCGGGCGTTCGGAACCAGGATTCCGACGCTGCCGGCCGGCAGGTCGGGCTGGTCGGCGGGAACGAGATGGCTGACCGGACTCAATTCGGTCATGCCGTAGCCCTGCCGCACCACACAGTTCAGCCGGCGTTCCAGCGCCGTCGCCAGGTCGCCGTCCAACGGCGCCGCACCCGAGAAGATCGTGTGCACACTGCTCAGGTCGTATCGATCGACGGACGGATCCTTGGCGAGAATGATCGCGATCGGGGGCGAAACGAAAAGGAAGGTGCAGCGGTACTTCTCGATGGCCGACAGGTATTCGGCCAGGTCGAACCGTGCCATGGGCACCAGCCGCGCGCGGTTGCGCAGCGTTGTACACAGCACCAGGGACAGGCCGTAGATGTGGGCGAACGGAACGACGGCGAGCACCGTGTCCGTCGCGTCCACGCCGAGCAGATGCTCGGTCTGCGCCACATTGGCCACGATGTTGCGATGGGTGAGCATGACGCCCTTGGGGCCACCGGTCGTCCCGGAGGAGTACGGCAGCAGCGCGACCTGGGTGGGGTCGGGCTCGCGTCGCGGCCTTCCCGGCGGAGGCTCCGTCGCGCCGGGTGCGTCCAGGTCCGGGACGGACAGCACCTCGGTCGAGGCGATCCCGGCTCGGGCCGCCGCCGCTACCGCGACGCTGTGCGAGGCGGCGTCCGCCACGAGGTACCCGGCTCCGGCATCGATGAGCTGGTGGGTGACCTCGGCCGCCGTGTAGGCCGCGTTCACGGTGGTGACGGTCGCCCCGGACTCCAGAATCGCGTACAGCACAACGGGATACGCCCAGGAGTTCGAGAGGAATACCGCGACGGTGTCACCGGGACCGATGCCCCTGGCCGACAGCAGTGCGCCGTAGTCCGCGATCCGCGCCAGCAGCTCGCGGTAGGTCAGCTCGGTTTCCGTCGGGTGGTCCACCAGCGCCACGCGGTCGAGTGAATCCGGCCGGAGATCGCCCAGGATGTACTGGTGCAACAGCTGGTCGGGAATCTCGACATCGGGAAAGCTGCTGCGCATCACTTCACCTCTTCGAACGCGCCGGCGTCGATCAACGCGGCGACGGCCTCGATGTCGCCGTCGAGCGGCCGGTCGGAGTCGACGAACGACGACACCTCCCGTACCAGCGTGTAGACCTTGCGCGTCGGCGTGGTGAGCACGTCGACGCCCCGGATGTCCGCGGCCTGGCACAGCGCCAGCAGATGGATGGCGGCGACCTTGGTGACGAGGTCGATCACGGTGCGGGCGTCGCGGGCCGCGATCGTGCCCATGCTGACCTTGTCCTGGTTGTGGGCTTCGGTCGAGCGGGAGAACGAGGTGGCGGGCATCGTCGCCTTCAGCGCCTCGGCGGTCAGTGCCGACGCGGTGATCTGCATCCCCTTGAAGCCATGGACCACCCCCGCTCGAGGGTCCGAAGGATCCAGGCGTGGAATGAGATTCGGCGTCAAGCCGTTGTTGAACTTCTCGTCCACGACGAGCTCGAGCTGCCGGTCGAGCATGTCACCGACGCTGGCGACCGCGGTCTTGAGGGAATCCATGGCGACGCCGACATGACCACCGTAGAAGTTGCCACCGTTCCAGATCCGGCGGGATTCGGTGTCGAACAACGGATTGTCGTTCGACGAATTGATCTCGATGGTCAGCCATTCGGTGTTCCAGGCCAGGGTGTCCAGGAGAACGCCGACGATCTGCGGTGTACAGCGCACCGAGTACCGATCCTGGAGTGGATGTTCCAGCTGGCGGACCTCCGCCGGATGATCGATGCGATCCAGCTGTGGTGAACGGGCATCGGCCCGTTCGAGGAGCGCCCGCATGTGGGCAGCGCATTCCACCGATCCGCGGTGCGGCTTCTGATCGACCAGGAACTCGGAATAGTGATCGGGATTGCCTCGCAGCACTTGGCTCGCCAGCGCACCGCAGATGGTGGATACCGTCGCCAGACGCCGAGCCGACCGCACCGCGAGCGCGGCGAACGCGGCCATGAAGGAGGTGCCGTTGACGATCGCCAGCCCCTCCTTCGCGTCCATGGTGAGCGGCTCCAGCCCGCTCTCGGCCAGCGCGCTCGCCGCCGAGCGTCGAACTCCCCGGTGCAGCACGTCGCCGCGACCGGTGAGCATGGCGCCGATGTAGCTGAGCGGCACCAGATCGCCACTGGCGCCGACAGATCCGAGTTCCGGGATCAGGGGCAGGATGTCGCTGTTCAAGCAGTCGATCAGCAGCTCGATCAGATCCGGGCGCACCCCTGACCACCCGCGCGCGAGGCAATTCGCGCGGATCAGCAAGGTAGCTCTGGTCACCTCGGGTGTGGCGATGGGGCCGACGCCCGTCGTGAGAAAGCTGATGAGATTCTGCTGGAGCGCCTCCGCTTTGCGACCCGGTATCTGCCGGGCGCTGCTGTCGCCGAAACCCGAGGTCACGCCGTAGATCGGGACTCCCGCGGCGACATAGTCCGCTTTCATCGCGTTCGACGCGGTGGATCGCTTGTTCGCGGATTCGGCGAGTTCGACCCTTCCGGTGGTCTGCTGTGCCACCCCGGCGACCTGTTCGAGAGTGAGATTGTGTCCGTCGAGAAATACTTCTGGCACTCGATGTTCCTTTGGATCTAGTTTTCGGTAGCGAATGTTCGCGGCTGCGCGGAGGTCGCTTCGGCGGCCCGGAGTCGTCGTTCCACCGACTTCCCCACGGCGGCGAGCGCCAGTGGCCGGTCGAATTCGTCGTGGGTGCAGGCGATCACTTCGGAATCGAGACGGCCGAGGATGTTCTTGACCCAGTGGTCACGCAGGATGTCGACCGACTGCCGGTCACCGTCGCGATCCAGGCCGGCGTGGAAGAGCACCGCGTCGCCGCGATACGACGGCACCGTGAAGTCCGCGAGCATGCGGACGTTGTTCCGGCTCACCCCACCGATCCGGTCGACCAGGTCGGTGATCTCGTGTCGCGTCCCGATGACGTCGTACTTCGACCACAACGCCGCGGCGAGTTCTTCGTGCACCCGTTCCTGCGCCCCGGCGGCGGCCAGCTCACGGACGACCGGCCAGCTGTCCAGCAGGACCAGCAGCCCCACCTCATGACCGAGCTCGCCGAGCCGCACCGCCACGGCCTGGGCGACGACGCCGCCGAACGACCAGCCGAGCAGGTGGAACGGGCCACCGGCCTGCTTGTCCAGCAGCCGTTCGGCGTAGTCCTGGACCATCGTCTCGAAGTCGGCCGCCCACGGACCCGCGTCGAGTCCGTCGGACTGCAACGCGTAGATCGGTCGATCGGTGACATGGCGTTCCAGGCCGAAGTACGGCCAGCCGACACCGCCCGCGGGATGGATACACCACAGCGGCGCACGGGTTCCCGCGTCGCGAATGGTCAGGATCGGCGCGAACGGCGATTCGACCTCAGGCAGCCCGTCGGCGATCCGGGCCGCCAGCGCTGCCACCGTCGAACATTCGAAGATCACCCGGATCGGCAGTTCCACGCCGAGCGACCCGCGCACCAGCGCGACCACGCGTGTCGCCAGCAGGGAATGGCCGCCCGATTCGAAGAAGTCGTCGTCGGCCCCCACGCGAGCTACGCCGAGCACCTCGGCGAAAATCGCCGCCAGCAACTCTTCGGTCTCGCCAGTGGGAGCACGGAACGCTCTCCTGGACACGAGATCCACCGCCGGGAGCGCCGACCGATCCACCTTCCCGTTCGCCGACAACGCGAATCCATCGACCACCACGACCACCGGGACCATGAACTCCGGCAAGCGTCCTGACACGAACCGCCGGACATCGGCCGACAATTCGGCGGGCACCGAGCCGAACCCCTTGTCGGCCACGACGTACGCCACCAGCCGCCGATCACCGGCGTGCTCTCGTGTCACGACCACCGCCTGGGTGACACCGGGGTGGGCCGCGACGGCCGCCTCTACCTCGCCGGGCTCGACCCGGAAGCCGCGGATCTTCACCTGATCGTCGGCGCGACCGACGAACTCCAGTGTCCCGTCGGATCGGCGGCGGACCAGGTCGCCGGTGCAGAACATCAGGCGGCCGGAGCCCTCGAGGTCGGCCACGTACCTGGTGGCGGTGGTCGCGGGTTGTCCGCGGTAGCCGCGATTCACCTGGGCTCCGACCAGGTAGAGCACACCGGCCACCCCGGCCGGGACCGGGCGGAGCCGGGCATCCAGTACGCGCACCCCGACATTCGGCACGGGACGGCCGATCGGGATGTCGCCGCGGCAGCGGGTCACGTTCGCGTGCACGGCGTCGCTGACCTCGGTCGAACCGTAGAAGTTCCAGATGTCCGCGGTCTTGGTGGCAGCGCGGAGCGAGTCGAGAACCGGCCGCGTGACGGGCTCACCGGACAGAATCCATCGTTCCAGCACCGACGAGCCGGGGAACTGCCGCGCCGCGAGCACCGAGGCCAGTGCCGGAATGGTCATCACCTCGGTGACCCGGTACCGGTCGATCGCGTCGATCATCGCGCGCGGGTCGCCCACGGTATCCGCGTCCACGACCACGACCGTCCCGCCACGGGTGAGCAGCGAGAAGATGTGGAAGCTCGAGTCGATGAAGCCCGGCGCGGTGTTCGTCATGCCCACCGGTGTCGGCCCCAGCAGCTCGGCGCACCAGGTGAGCCGGTTGACCAGCAGCCGATGTTCGCCGGCGACGCCTTTGGGCACACCGGTCGAGCCGGAGGTGTAGATGACGTAGGCCAGCCCGCCGGGGTGAGCGCTCGGCCTTCGGTCGACGCTCGCGGGCTCCGCGCTTCCGGCATCGCTGCCGGAAAGCCGCAGGCAGGGCAGAGAATTCGGTACCGGTGCGCCAGGAGCCGCCAGCCCGAGCACCGGTTTCGCGTCGGCGAGGATGTAGGAAATCCGTTCCTGCGGATAATCGGGATCGATCGGCAGGAAGGCGCCACCGGACTTCGCGACGGCGAGCAGGGCGACCACCAGCTCGATGGACCGTGGAAGAATCAGCGCGACAACCGATTCCGGCCGGACGCCGCGTTCCACGAGGCGCCGGGCCAGTCGATGTGCGCGCCGATCCAGTTCGGCGAAGGTGAGCTGTTCCTCGCCTGCCACCAGCGCTATCGCGTCGGGCCGGGCGGACACGACCGACTCGAACATCTCCGCCACAGAGCCCGCGGTAGTGGCCAGTTCGCCGCCATCGGCCCAGGCGAGCATGGCGGCCCGGTCGTCAGGAGTCAGGATGTCGATGTCGCCGACGGGTGCGGCCGGGTCGGCCAGGACCCGTTCCAGCAGGAGCACGAACCGGTCCGCGAGCTGTCGCGCGGTGGATCGGTCGAAGAGCTCGGTCGCGTACTCCAGGGTGCAGGAGAATCCGTTCGATCCCGGATCCGCCACGACATTGACCAGCAGGTCGAAGCGCGCGGAGCTGGTGGGAACGGACACCATCGTGGTCTCGACACCGGGGAGGTCGAGAGTCGGTGTCTCGTTGTTCTGGAAGGCCAGCGACACCTGGAACAGCGGATGATGCGCGGTCGACCGCACCGGATTGAGTTCCTCGACCAACCGCTCGAAGGGCACATCCTGATGCTCGTAAGCGGCCAGTGCCCGGTCCTGCACGCGTTCGAGGAGATCCGCGAACGACATACCCGGGTCGATGCGGACACGCAGCACCCACGTATTGATGAAGAAGCCGACGAGATCTGCCAGCTTGTCGTCCAACCGCCCCGCGATCGGGGAACCGATCGGAATGTCGTCGCCGGCGCCGAGCCGATGCAGCAACACCGCCAGCGTCGTCTGCAGGAGCACCGACGTCGTGCTGTTGTGGCTCAGCGCGAGGGACTCCAGGCGTCGGCGCAGGTCCTCCGAGATCCCGAATCCGATGGTCTCGCCCCGGTAGTCGGCGACGGCGGGGCGTGGTCGATCGAATGGGAGGATCAGCTGATCCGGCAGATCGGCCAATTCCGCTCGCCAGTACGACATCTGATCGGACAGCACGCTGGCGGGGTCGGCCGCGTCGCCGAGGTATTCCCGCTGCCACAGCGCGTAGTCGGCGTACTGGACCGGCAAGGCATTCCAGGTAGGAGCGTCGCCGACAACCCGTGCCCGGTATGCCGCGCCCCAGTCCCGCAGCAGCGGCACCAGGGACCAGCCGTCACCGGCGATGTGATGCAGTGCGACAGCGACGATCAGCTCGTCGCCATCGGAGCGGAATACCCGGCACCGCAACGGGATATCGCGGCTCAGCTCGAATATCCCGCTCGCGAATTCCCGCACCGCCGCGGCCACGTCGACGTCGCTGCCGTCGACCACCTCCACCGCAGGCGACACCCCTTCCAGCACGCGCTGGGCAGGCACGCCCGCCACCTCGTCGAAGACCGTGCGCAGGGCCTCGTGCCGCTCGACGACGTCGCCCAATGCCGTTGCCAAGGCGGCCACGTCGACCGAGCCGCGCAGGCGCAGGCCGAACGCGATGTTGTAGGTCGCGGATCCGCCTTCGAATCTGTCCACGAACCACAGGCGCTGCTGGGCGAACGACAGCGGAATCGATGCCGGCCGTTCCATGATGCGCACGTCACCGCGAGCTCGTGTGCCCTCGGCCAATCGCGGTGCGAGCAAGGCCACCGTGGGACATTCGAAGACGATCCGGATCGGTAGCTCGATACCGAGCGACGCCCGGACGCGCGAGACGACCCGGGTCGCCAAGAGCGAATGACCACCCAATTCGAAGAAGTCGTCGTCCGCGCCCACCCGCTGCGCGCCGAGTACCTCGGCGAAGATCCCCGCCAGCAGCTCCTCGGATTCGCCGACCGGCGCCCGATACGCCACGCCCGAGACGAGATCGACCGCGGGCAGGGCGGACCGATCGACCTTCCCGTTCACCGTGAGTGCGAATCCGTCGACGACCACGACGGTGACCGGGACCATGAACTCCGGCAAACGGCCCGCCACGAACCGGCGCACCTCGGCCGGGTCCAGGCTCGACGCGGTCCTGTTCGAGTAGCGCCCGCCGGTTGTCGATCGAAGGGGCCGGTCGAGGACGAGAGTGGGCCCGCTCGCCCGATCCTGTGCGACGAAGACGGCATCCATGTACCCGGCGGTGGGTGCCCAGGTGACCATCACGCGGTAGCCGAATCCGGCGGCGAGCTCATGACAATCCTCGGGCAGCAGACCCGAGGGAATCGGCCGGGGCGCGTCGCCGGTGATGCGGTGGACCACCGAAAGATCGTCGGCGAGGCCGCCGTGCGGAATGTCGATGATCTCGATGATCGGCGCGGCACCAGATCTCAGCAGTTCGGTCATGGCGTCGACGTCGACGAATTCGACGACCGGACGATCGCCGACCGGCACGACATCGGTCGCCGCCTTGAACAGCGTCACGTCGTAGCGATATCGGGTGAGCTCGTTCATCTTGCGCCCGCGCCGCAGCGCCACGTCGACGGCGGCGAATTGTGGCAGCGCGCCAGGATCGGCGAAGAAGTCCGGCGACAGCAGCAGTTCGTTCTCGCGACGCCGGACCTCGTCGGCGACCGCGGCCACGTAGGCATCGTCGGAGTGCCTGGCCGCCAGCGTCGCGATCGTGAACTCGCGGTGCAACGCCAGATTCCTGATGTCGCCGAGGAACAGCGATCCGCCGGGTGCGAGCAGCTCGGCCGCGAGGGCGAGCACCTCCCGGAGGTACTCGACGCTCGGGAAGTACTGGATGACCGAATTCAGGACGACGGTGTCGAAGTATGCCTTCGGGTAGTCGGCGAGCTCGTGGGCGGCGCAGGATTCCAGGCGAATGCGATTCCGCCACGGTGCCCCGGCCTGATCCAGCCCCCTGCGGACGCGGGTGATGATCTCCTGGGAGATATCCGTGCCCCAGTATTCGGCGCAGGAGGGGGCGATCTCGGACAGCAACAGGCCGGAGCCGACGCCGATCTCGAGCACCCGGGTGGGTTGGAGGGCACGAATCCGGTCGACCGTGGATCCGCGCAGCTCGCGCATGTCCTCGACGGGGATGGGGAGCCCGGTATAGCTGCTGTTCCAGCCGTCGAAGTCCGCGGCGGATTCCGCACCGGCCGCCACGGTCTTCGCGTCCTGCTGGACATACAGGTCGTCGTAGAAGGCTTGCCAGTCGTCCAGCTCGGCGTGTTCGGCCGGCCGGTCACGGTCGGTGCCCGCGGTGTCGGCGACGACGAAGGCGACCAGTTGCCGCTCGCCACCCACGCCGTTGAGTTCGCGTGGCACCACCACCGCCTGGGCGACCCCGGGGTGCGCGGCCAGCGCCGCTTCCACCTCGCCGGGCTCCACCCGGAAACCCCGGATCTTCACTTGATCGTCGGATCGGCCGACGTAGTCCAGGATTCCGCCATCGCGCCAGCACGCGATGTCACCGGTGCGATACATCCGCCTGCCGCCGCCTGCCGGGTCGGCGACGTACCGGGCCGCGGTCGCGGCGGGGTGGCCGCGGTACCCGCGTCCGAGCTGAGCTCCGGTCAGGTACAGCTCGCCGGGCACCCCGACGGGGACGGGACGCAGGCGCCGGTCGAGGACCCGGACGCCGAGATTCGGTACCGGGACGCCGATGGGAACGGACCGGTTGTCAGCGGTCACGGAGCTCGTATCGAAGCGGCTCGCGCAGACCGTCGACTCGGCCGGACCGTAGCCGTTGACCACCGTGGTGGCCGGATAGTGACGCTGGAAGCGAAGACAATCGGCGACCGGGAGGGCTGCCCCGCCGACGATGATCCGGTCCACTGCGGTCAGCCGGTGCTCGAGGAAGGCCGGGTGTTCGGTCAGCGGTCCGAGCAGTGGCGTTGTCAGGAACATCGCCGCGACGCGGTGCCGCGCGATCAAGTCGGTGATCTCGGTCAGGTCGGTTCGCGGGGCGGTCGCCACCACGACCGTGCCGCCGCCGAGCAACGTCGGCCACAGTTCGAGGATGGAGGCGTCGAATGCCGTCGACGCGTGCATGAGCGTCACCTCGCCCGCACCGATCGGCCAGACGACCGAGGCCAGGTTCACGATGTTCGCGTGCGTCACCGCGACGCCCTTCGGCGCTCCGGTCGAACCCGAGGTGTAGATGGTGCACGCCAGAGCCGCACCGTGTCGCCGGGACCGGTCGGACGCGGTCGTGTCCGATCTCGCCGCATCGGCGCTGCCCGCCACGGAATCGACCTCGTCGAGGAACAGCAGCCGCCGGGAATCAGGGAGCGCGAGGGTTTCCGCGGTGGCGTGGTCGGTGAGCACGAGGGCCGGATTCGCGTCGGCGAGAATGTGCGCGATCCGGTCGCTCGGATAGGCGGGGTCGACCGGGACATAGGCGGCCCCTGCCCGCAATACGGCGAGCAGCGCCACGATCAGGTCCGCCGAGCGCGGCAGCGCGACGGCTACCGTCGCCTCTGCGGGGAGGCCGAGATCGATCAGTAGGTCGGTCAGCGCTGCCGCTCGCAGCCGCAGCGCGCGATAACCGATCCGGTCGGCACCCGCGATGACGGCGATCGCGTCGGGGTACGCCGCGGCGATCTCGTCGAATCGCTCGACGACCGTTCGATCGGGGACCTCGATGCGTTCGCCGGTCCCCCAGGTGCGCAGTCGCGCGTATTCGTCGTCGGCCATCAGGTCGAGGTCGTCCACGCGGATCGTCGGATCGGCGGCGAATTGTTCGAGGAGGCCGACGAATCGCCGAGCGAAGGACGCCACGGTGGCTCGGTCGAAAAGGTCCGTCGCGTACTCGATGAAGCAGGAGAATCCACCCGTCGCGGGGTCGTTCGCCACGTCGAAGAGCAGATCGAAGCGGGACGCGATATGCGCGATCGTCGCGACGGTGGTCTCGATGCCGGGTAGCTCGAGCGTCGGTGTCTCGTTGTTCTGGAACGCCAGCGACACCTGGAACAGCGGATGATGCGCGGTCGAGCGCACCGGATTGAGTTCCTCGACCAACCGCTCGAAGGGAACGTCCTGGTGCTCATACGCCGCCAGGGCCTTGTCGCGAACACGCGCGAGAACATCGGCGACCGACTGCCCCGGCGCGAAGCGGACGCGCAGAATCCAGCTGTTGACGAACAGGCCGACCAGATCCCGCAGTGACTCGTCGACCCGTCCCGCGAGCGCCGAGCCGATCGGGATGTCGTCCCCGGCGCCCAGCCGGTGCAACATGACCGCCAGCGCGGTCTGCATGACCATCGACATCGTCGTCGCGGCCGGGCGGTGGCCGCCGCGACTCGAGTCGGACGAATCCGCGGACAGCATTCGCTCCAGGCTTTGCCTGAGCTCTGGAGAGATATCGAAGGAGACCGCATCGCCGCGATAGCTGGCGACGGCGGGGCGAGGCCGATCGAACGGAAGGACCAATTGATCCGGCAAGTCGGCCAATTCAGCACGCCAGTACGCCATTTGGCCGGACAGCACGCTTTCGGGGTCTTCGTCGTCGCCGAGGTACTCCCGCTGCCACAACGCGTAGTCGGCGTATTGGACCGGCAATGCCTCCCAGATCGGGACGTCGCCGATGATCCGCGCCCGATACGCCAGGCCCCAGTCCCGCAGCAGCGGCACCAACGACCGGCCGTCTCCGGCGATGTGGTGCAGTGCGACGGCGGCGACCAGCTCGTCGTCGTCGATCCGGAATACCTTGCACCGCAACGGGATATCGCTGCGCAGATCGAACACGCCCCGCGCGAATTCGCGCACCGTGGCGGTCACGTCGACGCCCGTGCCGTCGACGACCGTCACCGCGGGCGACACGCCCACCAGCACCCGCTGGGCCGGTACCCCGGCCACCTCGTCGAAGACCGTGCGCAAGGCCTCGTGCCGCTCGACGACATCGCCCAGTGCCGTCGCCAAGGCGGCCACGTCGACCGGACCACGCAGGCGCAGACCGAACGCGATGTTGTAGGTCGCGGATCCGCCTTCGAATCTGTCCACGAACCACAAACGCTGCTGGGCGAACGACAGCGGAATCGATGCCGGCCGTTCCATGATGCGCACTTCACCCCGGGCCTGTGGCCCTTCGGACAATCGCGGTGCGAGCAAGGCGACGGTGGGATGTTCGAACAGCGTCCGGATCGGTAGTTCCACGCCGAGCGACGCGCGGACGCGGGAGACGACCCGGGTCGCCAAGAGCGAATGCCCACCCAATTCGAAGAAGTCGTCGTCGGCGCCCACCCGCTGCGCGCCGAGCACTTCGGCGAAGATGTCCGCGACCAGCTCTTCGGATCGGCCGACCGGTGCCCGGTATGCCACCCCCGAGACGAGATCGATGGTGGGGAGGGCGGTTCGATCCACCTTCCCGTGCACCGTCAGGGCGAATCCGTCGACGACTGCGACAGCCACCGGGACCATGAACTCCGGCAAACGATCCGCCACGAACCGGCGGACATCCGCCGACAGCTCGTCGGCCGATCCCGAGTATCGCGCTTCGGCGACGATGAATCCGACCAGCTGCTGGCCTCGCTCGCCGAATTCGCGTGCCACCACCGCGGATTGGGCAACCCAGCGATGGGCCGCGATCGCCGCTTCGACCTCGCCCGGCTCCACCCGGAAGCCGCGGATCTTCACCTGATTGTCGGCACGCCCGATGAATTCGAGCAATCCGTCGGCGCGCCGACGCACGATGTCACCGGTGCGATACAGGCGAGTACCGCTCCCACTCGGGTCGGCGACGAAACGCGACGCCGTCTGCGCGGCTCGGCCTCGATAGCCGCGACCGACCTGGGGACCGGCGAGATAGAGCTCGCCGGGAACGCCCACCGGTACCGGACGCAGCCGTGCGTCCAGAACCGACAGGCTCGTGTTCGCGACGGGTTTGCCGATCGGCACGGAGACGTCGGTCGGAGTGAACCCCGCGGGCGTCGACGTGGCGAAGGTCGTCGTTTCGGTCGGTCCATAGACGTTGGCGAAGGTGAGCTCCGGATAGATCCGCTCGGCCGCGGCGAACAGCATCGGTGACATGACCTCCCCGCCGGCCAGCAGGGTCCGCAGGCTGCCGAGCCGCCCGTCACGGAAGGCGGGGTGCTCGACGAAGTCGCGCAGCAGCGGGGTCGTCAGGAACAAGGTGGTGACGGCGTGCTCGGTGATCAGGCCGGTCAGTTCGGCGAGATCCGAGCGTGGTTCCGAGGCGATCACGACGGCACCGCCACCGACCAGGGCGGACCACACCTCGTAGGTGGAGGCGTCGAACGCGGTGGACGAGTGCATCAGTACCCGGTCCGCGGGCCCGGCCGGCCACACGCCGACCGCCAGATTGGCGATGTTGCGATGCGTGACCGCAACGCCTTTGGGCGTTCCGGTCGAGCCCGACGTGTAGATGACGTAGGCGAGGTCGTCGATACGGGACGGGTCGGTGAGCGTCGGCGCAAGTCCGGCGGTCGGCGCGCCGTCGATGTCGTCCATCAGGACGCGGTCTACCGTCGGCGGAACGATCCCCGCGGTCGCGTGATCTGTCACCGCGACTGCCGGCGCGCGTCGGCCAGGATGTAGGTGATCCGGTCGCTCGGATAATTCGGATCGATCGGTAGATAGGCGCCGCCCACGCGCAGCACCGCGAGCCACGCGACGATCAGCTCCGACGAGCGCGAAAGCGCTACCGCAACCACTGATTCCGGCCCTACCCCGGCGGCCGCGAGCACCCCGGCCAGCCGCTCGGCCCGTGCGAGGAGTTGCCCATAGGTCAGCCGGCGTTCGCCGTGGATGACCGCGATCGCCTCGGGATGCCGAGCGGCCCGCGCCGCGACCATCCTGTCGACCCGCGTGGCGGGGACAGCACAGACGTCACCGTGCGACCACTCCAGCGCACGGTGCTGGTCGGCCTCGATCAGAATCCCGAATTCGTCCGCGCGCGTGGTCGGGTCGGCCACTGCCTGCTCGAGCACTCCGACCAGCCGTCGGCCGATATCCCGGACCGTCGATCGGTCGAAGAGGTCGGTCGCGAACTCCAGCGAGCAGGTGAATCCGGCATCGGCTGCGTCGCCACCCACATGGAGCAGCAGATCGAAGCGTGACGACCGCACCGGCACCGTCATCATCGATACGTCGACGCCGGGCAGATCGAGGGTCGGTGTCTCGTTGTTCTGGAAGGCCAGCGACACCTGGAACAGCGGATGATGCGCGGTCGACCGCACCGGATTGAGTTCCTCGACCAACCGCTCGAACGGCACATCCTGATGCTCGTAAGCGGCCAGCGCCCGGTCCTGCACACGTTCGAGGAGATCCGCGAACGACATACCCGCATCGATGCGGACACGCAGCACCCACGTATTGACGAAGAAGCCGACGAGGTCGTGCAGCGATTCGTCGAGACGCCCGGCGATCGGCGATCCCAGCGGAATGTCGTCCCCGGCACCGAGTCGATGCAGGGTGATGGCGAGCGCGGTCTGCCAGAGGACCGGCATGGTCACGCCGTGCGCGGACGCGAGCCGCTCGAGATCTCGACGCAGCGGCCCACCGACCTCGAACGCGACCTCGTCACCGGCGAAACTCGCCACCGCGGGGCGCGGGCGATCGAACGGCAGCACGAGTTGGTCGGGCGCTCCGGCCAATTCCTCGCGCCAGTACCGGATCTGAGCGGCGGACAGGCTGTGTGCGTCCGTGTCGTCACCGAGGAACTCGCGTTGCCACAGCGCGTAGTCCGCGTATTGCACCGGGAGCGGTTCCCACTGCGGTTCCGCTCCGCGGCAACGCGCGGCATAGGCCGTGCCCAGGTCCCGCAACAGCGGACCGAGCGACCACCCGTCACCGGCGATGTGATGCGCCACCAGGATCAGGACGTGCTGGTCAGGGTGCGGATCTCCGGCCGGGCGAGACCAACGTCGCCCGCAGCGGTATCTCCGACGACAGGTCGAACAGATGGTCCCCGGCGGCGCGCACCGCGCTGTCCACCGCGTCGGAGCTGAAGTCGAGGGGCACCGAAGTCGCCGAGGACGCGAGCACGCGCTGGACGGGGGACCCATCGATCTCGCCGAATACCGTGCGCAGCGACTCGTGCCGATCGACCAGGTCGTTCAGCGCGCCGGCCAGCGCGTCGGTGTCCAGCGCGCCGCGCAGTCGCAGCGCGAAGGTCATGTTGTACGTCGTCGACGGGCCCTCGAACCGGTACACGAACCACATTCGGCGCTGGGCGTAGGACAGGGGCAGCTGCTCGGGCCGTTCCATCGCCCGAACCGGCGCTCGCACAGCCACTTCGGTGTCCAGTCGCGCGGACAACGTCGCGACAGTCTGGGTTTCGAACAACGTCCGGATCGGGACCTCGATGCCGAGCACGTCGCGAATCCGGTTCGCGATCTTGGTCGCCAGCAGCGAGTTTCCGCCGAGATCGAAGAAGTTGTCGTCGACGCCGACCGAATCCGTGCCGAGCGCTGCGGCGAAGATCTCGGTCAGGGTCCGCTCGCGGTCATCGGTCGGTGCCCGGTATTCCACGATGTCCGGGCGCGGGGTCTGCGCGGGTTGCCACAGTTCGAGCGGATCGGCCTGCGCCTTCGGCACCGAGTCCAGTAATGCGCGTGGATCAATGGCCAGATCCGGTAGCCACACCAACTGTTCGAGGATCGCGGTGATCGTGTCGGCGTATCGCCGCAGATCCACGACGTCGAAGTATCGCCCGTCGGCTTCCAGATGCAGGACCGTCGGGGCGCCGTCGTGTACCAGGAACGTGATCGACAGATAGTCGAAGGGGCCGATCGTGACCGGCCGCAATGTCGCGGGACCGCCCAGCTCGATGGCATCGAGGAAGGGGACGACATTGACGATCGGGCCGAAGAAGTCGCCGGACTCCGCCAGGATTCCCGCTGCCCACCGTATTCTCGGAATCTGCAGTCTGCCGTGCTCGATGACGGTGAGCATCTCGGAGAAGACATCCCCGACCCAGTCACCGAACGACCGGTCCGGGGACAGGTCGATCGCCATCGGCACCTTGTTGGCCTGCAGATTGGGGCGGTTTCCTGCGGCGTTGTCGCGGTTGGCGGTCGGCAATTGCAGATAGAACCGCTGCCGGCCGGCGCTGTGGTGCACCGTCAACGCGCTCACCGCGGTGAGCAGACAGGGCAGCGTCACCGCCGCCGACGCCGCGATCTTGCGGGCGGCGCCGACCAGATCGGCAGGCAGCTGTACCTCGTAGCGCAGTTCCTGCGGCTCGGTCGCCGGGCTCGCCACCGTGCCGGATCCCGCCCAGCGCCCGGTCGACGTACCCGCTCCAGAACCTCTCGTCCACACCTATCGCGGGCGAGGTTGTGTACTGCTCCTCAGCTCGCACCGTGACTTCGAGGTCATCCCCTGCTGCGAGATCGTCGAGCTCGTCGCCGGCGTACCGCCGCGCGACCCGATGCAGCAGGATCCCGAGCCCGGCGGCGTCGAGGACGACGTGACTGAAAGCGACCGCGATGAAGTAGCGGTCCTCGGCCACCTTGATCACGGCTATCCGGAACAGCCGGACCGCGGTCGGCGCGATCGGAGCCTCGCATACCTGGCGCACCAATTCCGTGGCGGAGCCCAACGGATCGTCCGCGCCGGAGCAGTCGTGGTAGTCCGGCGTCCAGTCGCCGATCGGCTGTCGGGTCTGGACCGGCCCATCGGCGCCCGTTTCGATCCGGACCAGCAGGGCGTCGCTGCGCACCAGGGTCTCGCGCAATGCCGTTCGCAGACAAGGGATATCGATCGCGGCTGGGATGTCCAGGTATGCCGAGAGGTTCCGAATCGCGGCGGTCTTCACCTGCTGTGCGAACCACACAGCCTCTTGGGGTGAAGTCAGCGGGATCTCGCCGTTCGTCCTGGACACTCGACCTCCTGGGCTGGCAATTCTCGGCCGCTGTCCGCGAAATCGTGACGGTGGCCGAAGAGTCGCCTGGATGTCCGAAGAACCCACTGAATCCGGGTTCGATCCGGCTGTCGACGCGGCGGCGGTCCGGAGACGCGCAGCGCGGCCCTTCGGCCGGACACCGACCCCATCGGGTCACAGCGACCGTACATTGCAGTAACACGTTCTAGTTTTTTTAGTTAACCACAAGATCGATTCGGACGCTCGGGTTGGATGTTGCATCACGTTGGGGCCCAAGCACATCCGCGATGTGAGTCACGCGAGTGCGGTGGCACACACGCGATAACGTGTTCCACTCAGCTACAGGAGTGTGTGCGCGGCGAGGCGGGCCAGACAGGAGTCGACGACGTCGGCGGCCGAGTCGGACCCTGCTTCGGCGGCCCACCGTTCGGTACCCAGACGCACGGCCGTATTGGCCATGGCGGCGGCGAGCGCGACGTCCAAGTCGTCGGGCGAGCGGCCGGTACGGGCCGCGATGATGGGGATCAGGCTGATTTCACAGTCGTGCTGGACGCGCAACCAGGTCGCCCGCAGGGCGGGGAGTTCGGTGACGGCACGCAGCAGGGGGTGCAGAAGCTTGCCCGCGATACCCCCGTCGGCCAGGGCGGCGGCGGTGGCGGTGCGGTAGGAGCGGCTCAGCGCCTCGCGCAGCGGGAGCTCCGGCGGGCAGGCGGCGAGTTCGTCGGCCCAGGCCTGGGTGCCGATGGCCAGTAGCGGGGCGACGACGTCTTCCTTACCGGCGAAGTACCGATAGAAGGTCCGCAACCCCATCCCCGCGGATGCGGCGATGTCCTCGACCGTCGTTGCGGCATAACCATTTTCGGCAAACAGGTGGGCAGCCACCATGGCCACCTCCCTGCGGGTGGCGGCACGGCGGATCTCGCTGAGCGCCGGTCGCCCAGGGCTGGTCGCCGCCCGGTTTCGCTGCCTGGTCACGGGCGCACTATACCCACCTCGATCTGATTCATTGCACGTCCTGCCATTTATGGCATATCGTGTCAGAAACACCCTGCACGACGAGGAAGAGATCCCATGAACCGTCTCGAACAGCGCCGCATCCTGGTTACCGGAGCCGGATCCGGAATCGGCCAGGCCACCGTCCTCCGTCTGCTGTCCGAAGGCGCGGTCGTCGTCGGCGCGGATGTCAACGCCGACGGCCTGCAGATGACCCGCAAGCACGCCGCCGAAGCGGGCACCGATACCAGGCTCACCACCCTCGAGATGAACATCGGCGACGAGTCCGACGTCATCGCCGGGGTCGAGAGCGCCGTCGATTCGCTCGGTGGCCTGGATGCCCTCGTCAACGCCGCGGGCATCCTGCGCGCCGCCCATACCCACGAGACGTCCCTGGATCTCTGGAACCAGATCATCAACGTCAACCTCACCGGCACGTTCCTGGTGATCCGCGAGGCCCTGCCCGCCCTGCTCGCCAACGCCAGCAGCACCATCGTCAACTTCAGCTCCACCTCGGCGACCTTCGCCCATCCGTACATGGCCGCGTACTCCGCCAGCAAGGGCGGCATCCAGTCGCTCACCCACGTCCTGGCCCTGGAGTACGCCAAGCAGGGCCTGCGCGCGGTCAGCGTCGCCCCCGGCGGCATCAAGTCCGGCCTCACCGACGCCACACCCGGCTACCTCCCGCAGGACTCGGACTGGTCGCTCTTCGGCCGCCTGGTCGCCGTTCTTCCGCAGGACAACCCGGCGGAGCTGGCGGGTCCCGAGAATGTCGCCGGCGTCATCGCGATGCTCGTCTCCGACGACGGCCGCTTCATCAGCGGTACCGAAATCCGCATCGACGGCGCCGCCCACACCTGACCACCGGCGAACGGCGACCTGGTGTCGCCAGGACCCCCGGAAGCCACCTCGGCTCCGGGGGTTTCGTCGTTTCTAGGAACCGCCGAGGCGCAGTGTCCAGTTGCCGCGGTAGTGCAGCCGGGTAACGCTCGCGGGCGGAACATCCATGCGCCAGAACGACTTCGGCGGCGCGTCGAGCACCACCAGCAGCATCGCCCTGACCACCGCGGGATGGGTCACCGCGACCGTGTCGCGCCCGGCCGAGGCGATCTCGGCCAGCCAGAACCGCGCCCGGTCGACCAGGTCGGTCACCGATTCGCCACCGTGCCCACGGAATTCGGGATCGGTGAGCCACGCGAACAGCTGATCCTGCGCCAGACTGCCCATCTCGGTCCCGCGCCACGATCCCGCGTCGAGATCCCGTAATCGCACATCCAGCTCCCCGACCACCCCGAGCGCCTCGGCCGTGTCCCGAACCCGTCGTTCCGGCCCGGTCCGTACCTGCGCGTCGGCGGGCACCGAGTACGCGCGCAGCGCACCCCTACCCGACTCGTCCAGTGGTTCGTCGACAGGGAATCGCGTCTTACGTACCGCCTCGGTCAGGCCGTGGCCGACGAGGTCGACTCTGAGCACCGTTTGCACGAGAGCCCAGAGTAGCGTTGGCGCGATCGACAGTGTGACGCAGGTCATCGGCCGACGGCTCCTCGACCATCCCTGTCGAGCCACGCACCGGTGATGGGCTGACGGGTCCAGCCTTCGAACTCGGTGCACACACCGGCGTTGTTCCCGGTCCAGGTCTCGATCGTGGCCAACGTAGCCGCGCGGCTCGCATCGAGGGGATTGTCGGTGGGCCGGTGCACACTGAATGCTATGGACCGGTTCTCTCCCGCTACCGCGCAGTGGTTCGACGGGGCCTTCGCCGGGCCCACGTCGGCCCAGCTCGGGGCGTGGCAGGCGATCGCGGACGGGGAGCACACGCTGGTCGTCGCGCCGACCGGGTCGGGGAAGACGCTGTCGGCGTTCCTGTGGGCCATCGACCAGCTGGCGACGCGGCCCGCGCCGGAACCGGGGACTCCCCGGGGGACGTCGGTGCTGTACGTCTCCCCGCTCAAGGCGCTGGCGGTGGATGTGGAGCGTAATCTCCGGGCGCCGCTGGTGGGGGTGACGCAGACCGCGAAGCGGCTGGGGCTGGACCCGCCGGAGATCTCGGTGGGGGTGCGCTCCGGTGACACCACCCCCGCGCAGCGGCGGGCGATGCAGCGCACGCCACCGGACATTCTCATCACCACGCCGGAGTCGCTGTTCCTGGTGCTCACCTCGGCGGCCAGGGAGAGTCTGGCCCAGGTCGGCACGGTGATCGTCGACGAGGTGCACGCCATCGCGGGGACCAAGCGCGGCGCGCATCTGGCGTTGTCGCTGGCCCGGCTGGATCAGCTGACCGCACGGCCCGCGCAGCGGATCGGCCTGTCGGCGACGGTGCGCCCGCCCGAGGAGATCGGCCGGTTCCTGGTGGGGTCGGCGCCGATCACCATCGTGCGCCCGCCCGCGCCGAAGACCTTCGACCTGTCGGTGCGTGTCCCGGTGGCCGATATGACCGATCCTGGTGATTCCGAACAGCCGGGATCGATCTGGCCGCACGTCGACGAGGCCATCGTCGATCTGGTGCTCGAGCACCGGTCCTCCATCGTGTTCGCGAACTCGCGCAGGCTCGCCGAACGGCTGACCGCGCGGCTCAACGAGGCCTACGCGGCCCGGCTCGGCGAGCCGGTGGACACCGAGCACGCGCCACCCGCCCAGCTCGGCCCGTCCACCGAGGTGATCCACGGTGCCGATCAGCTGCTGGCCAGGGCGCATCACGGCTCGGTCAGCAAGGAGCAGCGCGCGATCATCGAGGACGACCTCAAGAGCGGGCGATTGCGCTGCGTGGTCGCCACCAGCAGCCTCGAGCTCGGCATCGATATGGGCGCGGTCGACCTGGTGGTGCAGGTGGAGGCACCGCCGTCGGTGGCCAGCGGGCTGCAGCGGGTCGGCCGGGCCGGGCACCAGGTCGGCGAGGTCTCGCGCGGCGTGCTGTTCCCGAAGCACCGCACCGATGTCATCCACTGCACCGTTGCGGCGCAGCGCATGCTGGCCGGCGAGATCGAGCTGCTGCAGATCCCCACGCATCCGCTCGACATCCTGGCCCAGCAGACGGTGGCCGCCTGCGCGCTCGAACCGATCGATGTCGACGGCTGGTTCGATATCGTCCGCGCCACCGGCAGTTACGCGAACCTGCCCCGCTCGGCCTACGAATCCGTGCTGGACCTGCTCGCGGGCCGCTACCCGTCCGACGAGTTCGCCGAACTGCGCCCCCGCGTGGTCTGGGACCGCGACGCGGGCACCCTCACCGGTCGCCCCGGCGCACAACGCCTCGCCGTCACCTCCGGCGGTGCCATCCCCGACCGCGGCATGTTCGCGGTGTTCATGGTGGGCGAAAAAGCCTCCCGGGTAGGCGAACTCGACGAGGAGATGGTTTACGAGTCGCGGGTGGGCGATGTCTTCGCGCTCGGTGCGACCAGCTGGCGGATCGAGGAGATCACCTTCGATCGGGTGCTGGTCTCGCCCGCCTTCGGGCTGCCCGGCCGGCTGCCGTTCTGGCACGGCGACAGCCTGGGGCGTCCGGCCGAATTGGGCACCGCACTGGGCGAATTCGTGCGGACGGCGGGTCAGGTGTCCGCCGACGAAATGTCGCGGATCGTCGCGGATATGGGCACCCGGCCACTCGGAACCACTGCGTCACAGGACAATTCGACAGCACCGGCCAACCCTGTCGAGCCCGCGAAGAAGACCGCCCACGCACGCTCGACGAAACGCGCCGAGAACCCCGACACCGCGTCCGCACGCCTGGAACAGCTGGTCCGCACCGCCGGACTCGACCAGAACGCGACGGCGAACATGGTCGGGTTACTCGAGGAACAGCGCGCCGCCACCGGCCAGCTGCCCACCGACCGCACCTTGATCGTCGAGCGGTTCCGCGACGAGCTCGGTGACTGGCGCCTGGTCCTGCACTCCCCCTACGGCACCCCGGTGCACGCGCCGTGGGCACTGGCCGTCGGCGCCCGGCTCCAGGAACGGTTCGGCATCGACGCGGCGCCGACCGCGTCCGACGACGGCATCGTGGTGCGTCTGCCCGACACCACCGACGACCCGCCCGGCGCCGAACTGTTCGCCTTCGAACCCGACGAGATCGACGACATCGTCACCGAACAGGTCGGCGGTTCGGCGCTGTTCGCCTCCCGGTTCCGCGAGTGCGCGGCCAGGGCCCTGCTGCTGCCGCGGCGCGACCCGGGCAAGCGCGCACCGCTGTGGCAGCAGCGCCAGCGCTCGGCCCAATTGCTGGATGTGGCACGCAAATTCCCGGACTTCCCGATCCTGCTGGAGACCGTGCGCGAATGTCTGCGCGATGTCTACGATCTGCCGTCCCTGCGCGACCTGCTGACCAGGGTGGCCCGCCGCGAGGTGCGGCTGATCGACGTCGAGACCGCCAGCCCGTCCCCGTTCGCCAACGCCCTGCTGTTCTCCTATATCGGCCAGTTCCTCTACGACGGCGACAGCCCGCTGGCCGAACGCCGCGCCGCCGCCCTGGCACTGGACTCGAGCCTGCTCGCCGAACTGCTCGGCCGCGTCGAACTGCGCGAACTGCTCGACCCGGCCGTCATCGCCCTGACCGAGCGCGAACTCCAGCGCCGCACCCCCGAACGCTGGGCCCGCGACGCCGAGGGCCTGGCCGACCTGCTTCGTCTCCTCGGCCCGCTCACCCCCGCCGAGGCCGCCGCCCGCTGCGTGCGGCGCGGTGGCGCTGACGGCCCGGGTACGCCGGGCACCGGGCCGACCGATGCTGCTCCGAGCGGCCTGGCCGACGCCGACCGCCGGCCGCCGATCACGGATGCCCCCGGCGAAGGCGACACGGCCGAGAACGCGGACGACGTGCTCGCCGACTCCGACGCGCCCACGTGGTTCGCCGCACTGCGCGATGCCCATCGGGCACTGGAGGTTTCGTTCGCGGGCCGCACCTGGTGGGTGGCGATCGAGGATGCCGCGCGCCTGCGGGACGCGCTGGGCGTGCCACTGCCGATCGGTGTACCCGCCGCGTTCATCGAGCCCGTCCCCGACCCGCTCGGCGACCTCGTCGGACGCTATGCCCGCACCCACGCACCGTTCAGCACCGCCGATGTGGCCGCCCGTTTCGGTCTCGGCTCGGCGGTCGCCGCCACCGCCCTGCATCGGCTGCTGGCCGAGAAACGCGTGGTGGAAGGCGAATTCACCCCCGCGACGGCGGGCACCGAATGGTGCGACGCGCAGGTGCTGCGCCGCTTGCGCCGACGCTCGCTGGCCGCCGCCCGGCACGAGGTGGAGCCGGTGCCGACGGCCGCCCTCGGCCGCTTCCTGCCCGCCTGGCAGCACATCGGTTCCGGCGAGCTGCGCGGCATCGACGGCGTCGCCACGGTGGTGGAACAGCTTGCGGGCGTACCCATTCCGGCGTCGGCGTGGGAGTCGCTGATCCTGCCGATGCGCGTGCGCGACTACTCCCCCGCGATGCTGGACGAGCTGATGGCCGGCGGCGAGGTGATCTGGTCAGGCCATGGCGCGATCACCGCCCGCGACGGCTGGATCGCCTTGCATCTGGCCGATCAGGCCCCCTTCACCCTGCCGCCCCCCGACGACATCGACCCCACCGACATCCAGCTCGGCCTGCTGGCCGCCCTCGGCGCTCCGCTGGAGCCCTGGCCCCCGCGCGCCGCGCAGCCACCGACGGTCGACCTGGACGCACCAGCGGCATCCGGACCCGAGGCCGCGCCGACCAGCAGCGCCACCGCCCACCTCGCCACCGATACCGACACCACCCGAAAGGCCCACGGAAACGGCAGCTCCGCGGGCGATTCATCCGCGACCGCAGGCCCGGACAACCCCCGCCGGCTACCACCCACCCTGCACGGCGGCGGCGCCTACTTCTTCCGCCAGCTCTCCGACGCCACCGGCCTGCTCGACGACAAGGCCGTGGGCGACGCGCTCTGGCAACTGGTGTGGGCCGGTTACGTCTCCGGTGACACCTTCGCCCCCGTGCGCGCCCTGCTCTCCGGCACCGCGCGCAGCACCACCGCCCACCGCACCCCGCGCCGGGCCCCACGCGGCCGCGCCTACCTCCCGCGCCCATCGATGCCGACCCGCAGCGGGCCACCGACCCTGGCCGGGCGCTGGTCGATCCTGCCGGAACGGGTGCGGGACAACACGCTTCGCGCCCACGCCACCGCCGACCAGCTCCTCGAACGCTACGGCGTGCTGACCCGCGGCTCGGTCCAGAACGAGGGCGTGCCCGGCGGTTTCGCGCTGATGTACCGGGTGCTCACCGAGTTCGAGGACCGTGGTCGTTGTCGCCGTGGGTATTTCGTCGATACGCTCGGCGGCGCCCAGTTCTCCACCACCGACACCGTCGACCGGCTGCGTTCCTTCGACACCGATCGCGATACCGCCCAGCCGGGCGTCGCGCTGGCCCTGGCCTCCTGCGATCCGGCCAATCCGTACGGCGCCGCGCTGCCGTGGCCGAAGGGCGATGCCGAGGGCGGCCACCGACCCGGCCGCAAGGCGGGCGCCCTGGTGGTGCTGGTCGGCGGCGAGCTGGTGCTCTACGTGGAGCGCGGCGGCAAGACCCTGCTCAGCTTCACCGAGGACCCCGGCCTGCGGCGGATGGCCGCGACCGCGCTGGCGGGGCTGGTGCACGACCGCCGGGTCGACGGCCTGGTGATCGACAAGATCAACGGGGAGACCGTGCACGGCAACACCTTCGCCGATGTCCTGGTCGAGTCGGGCTTCTCGATGACCCCGCGCGGCCTGCGGCTGCGCAGGCAGGTGTAGCCGAATGCCAGAGGGCGACACCGTCTTCCGCACGGCCGCGCGCCTGCGCACGGCGCTGGCCGGGAAGACCCTCACCCGCAGCGACTTCCGCGTCCCCCGGTACGCGACGGTCGACCTGGTCGGTGATCTGGTGACCGAGGTCGGCAGCTACGGCAAGCACCTGTTCATCCGCACCGACCGCGTGAGCGTCCACACCCACCTGAAGATGGAAGGCGAGTGGCGGGTGTTCCACCGCGGCCAGCGCTGGACGAAGCCGCCGGTCACCGCCCGGCTGGTGCTCGCCAACGACGAATTCGAGGCCGTCGGCTTCGCCCTCGGCAAGGTGCAGGTGCTCCCGCTCGCCGACGAGCACACCGTCGTCGATCACCTCGGTCCCGACCTGCTGGGCCCGAACTGGGACGCGGCCGAGGTCCTGCGCAGGCTCACCGCCTACCCCCGGCGCCCCGTCGGCCTGGCCCTGCTCGATCAGCGCAATCTGGCGGGCATCGGCAATATCTACCGCAGCGAGATCTGCTTCCTGCGCCGCGTCCACCCCGCGACCCCGGTCGGTGCCATCGGCGACCTGCCCGCCCTGGTCGACGAGGCCCATCGTGTGCTCGGTAAAGCCGCGCACCAGCCGCCCTGGCGCCCGATGGCCTACGGCCGTACCCGCCGCCCCTGCCCGCGCTGCGGAACCGCGATCGTCTCGCGTCTGCTCGGCGAGGACGACCCCGCCGATCGCATCACCCAGCGCGAACGCGGCATCTACTTCTGTCCCCGCTGCCAACCCGAGCCAACTAACTAGACCGGTCGTCATACTCGAGCTACGCTGAGGCGGTGACCCCACGCACGGACTCCCGGCAGCGTTTCCTCGACGCCGCCGCCGACCTGTTCCACACCCAGGGCTACCACGCCACCGGCGTCAACCAGCTGGTCAGCGCGGGCGGCGCGCCCAAGGGCTCGTTCTACTTCCACTTCCCCGGCGGCAAGGAACAGCTCGCCGCCGAGGCGATCGTCCAGTCGGCCGACGCGCTGCGGGACGTGCTCGCCGCCGCGCTCGACGCCGGCGATATCGACGGCGTCTTCGCCGCCCTCGGCGCGATGCTCACCGACTCGGACTTCCACCGCGGCTGCCCGATCGCCACCATCGCCCTCGACGCGGGCGGCGACAGCGAACCGATCCGCGAAGCCTGCGTCACCGGTTTCGACTCCTGGCGCACCGCCATCGACGAATTCCTGCGCGCCAAGGGAATTCCCGACGAGCGCGCCGACCAGTTGGCCACCGTGGCGCTGGCCATGATCGAGGGCGGGCTCCTGCTCGCCCGCACCCGACGTGACCTCACTCCCCTGCGCGCGGTGGCCGACCACCTGCGCGCCACCCTCGAACAGGAGCTCTCCTGATGCGTCTGCACCACCTCGACGGCGGCACCATGCGTCCCTTCGGCGGCCGTCTGCTCGACGGCGTCGGCGGCCTGACCCGCCGAGCCGAAATGGTCTGCCACTGTGTCCTCGTCGAACTCGACGACCGGCTGGTCCTGATCGAAACCGGCATCGGCGAAGGCTCGGTGCGGCGACCCGACGAATGGCTCGGCCGCCGCTTCATCCGGATGACCCGCCCCGTCCTCGACCTCGAGGGCACCATCGCGCGCCGGATCGAGGCACTGGGCTACCGCCGCGAGGACGTCACCGACATCGTCCTCACCCACCTCGATCTCGACCACGCGGGCGGGCTCGCCGAATTCCCCCAGGCCACCGTGCACGTCTACGGCGAGGAACTGCGCGCGCTCGAGGGTCATTTCGGCCCGCGCGAGAAGTTCCGGTATCGCATGGCGCAGTTCGCGCACAAGCCGCGCTGGGAGAGCTACGACGAACTCGGTGAGCCGTGGTTCGGTTTCGGCGCGGTGCGTCAATTGCGTGGCCTGCCCGCGGAACTGCTGATCATCCCGCTGGCCGGGCACACCCGCGGCCACGCGGGCATCGCGATCGACACCGGCGCGGGCTGGAAGTTCGCGGTCGGCGACGCCTACTTCCATCCCGGTCAGCTCGATCTCGAGCACCCGCATCAGCCACCCGGCGCCGCGCTGTTCGAACGGCTCGTGCAGACCGTCGGGCCCGCCCGGATCGACAATCAGGAGCGCCTGCGCGAACTGCTGCGCGGTCACGCCGACGAGGTCGAGGTGTTCTGCGCGCACAATGCCGTCGAGCTGCGCGCCTTGCAGGGGGCCGCCGTCTAGCGTCCGCTCACCGGTCCTGCGGTACCGGCTCCAGTAGCTGCGGCCGCGGTTCCGGCGCCGCCGCCCGCAGCGCGTCGGCGGAGATGTCGTCGGGCTGGGTCTGTGATTCGATCTCGGCCCGCACCCGCGCCTGATACATGGTCACCTCGCGGTCGATATCGTCCGCGTCCCAGCCCAGGACGGGCGCGACCAGATGCGCGACCTGTTCGGCGCAGTGCGCGCCGCGATCGGCGTACTCGATCGAGATGCGGGTGCGGCGGGCCAGGATGTCGTCGAGGTGCAGCGCGCCCTCGGCGGCGGCCGCGTACACCGCCTCCACCTGGAGGTAGGCGGGCGCGTCGGTGATCGGTTGCAGCAGTTCGGGTCTGCCCGTCGCCAGGGACAGCACCTCGTCCACGACCGAGCCGTAGCGGTCGAGCAGGTGCGTCATCCGGTAGGGGTGCACGCCATAGTGTTCGGCCAGCTGCACGGTCTGGTTCACCAGGGCGAAGTAGCCGTCGGCGCCGATCAGCGCGACCTTCTCGGTGATCGATGGCGACACCCGGGCCGGGATGTCCTGTGCCGCTTCGTCCATCGCGTCGGCGGCCATCACCCGATAGGTGGTGTACTTGCCGCCGGCGATGCTCACCAGACCGGGCGCCACCCGGGCCACCGCGTGTTCGCGCGAGAGCTTGGAGGTCTCGTCGCTCTCGCCGGCCAGCAGCGGCCGCAGGCCCGCGTAGACGCCGTCGATGTCGGCAGGGGTGAGCGGGGTGACCAGCACCTCGTTCACCCGGTCGAGCAGGTAGTCGATATCGGCCTTGGTGGCGGCGGGGTGGGCGAGGTCGAGGTTCCAGTCGGTGTCGGTGGTGCCGATGATCCAGTGCGCGCCCCACGGGATGACGAACAGCACCGAGGTGGTGGTGCGCAGGATGATCGCGGCATCGCTGACGATGCGGTCACGCGGCACCACGATGTGCACGCCCTTGGACGCGCGCACATGGAACCGGCCGCGTTGCCGCGACAGGCCCTGCACCTCGTCGGTCCACACCCCGGTCGCGTTGATCACCACATTCGCGCGCGCCTCACCGATGCGGCCGTCCTCGGTGTCGCGCAGCTTCACCCCGACGACCCGATCGGCTTCCCGCAGGAACCCCACCACCTGGGTGGAGGTGCGGATCACCGCGCCGTAGTGGGCGGCGGTGCGGGCCACGGTCATGGTGTGCCTGGCATCGTCGACGACGGTGTCGTAGTAGGTGACGCCGCCGATCAGCGAATCCCGGCGTAAGCCCGGAGCCAGCCGCATCGCGCCGTGCCTGGTCAGATGATGCTGTCCCGGAACCGATTTCGCGCCACCCATGGTGTCGTAGAGAGTCAGGCCCGCGGCCACGTACGGCCGCTCCCACACTCTGCGGGTCAGCGGGTACAGGAAGCGCAGCGGCTTCACCAGGTGCGGTGCCAGCGTCGACAGCGCCAGCTCGCGTTCCTTCAGCGCCTCCCTGACCAGTCCGAACTCGAGCTGTTCGAGGTAGCGCAGGCCGCCGTGGAACATCTTCGACGACCGGCTCGAGGTCCCCGAGGCCAGATCGCGGGCCTCGACGAGCGCGACCGACAGGCCACGGGTGGCCGCGTCCAGCGCGATGCCGGCGCCGACCACGCCGCCGCCGACGACCAGCACGTCGAACTGGTCCTTGCCGAGCCGCTCCCAGGCGGCGCGCCGCTGGTCGGGGCCGAGCTGACCGGGTCCGAGCCGTTGACCGCCCGCGACCAGCTCCCCCGGGTGCAGGAACGGAAACTCCGGTGTCTGCGACATGCTCGACTCCTCGCCGCCGACCGAGGACGGTCGGAATCTCCCGACAGTGGGTCGACGCCGTCCACGGTCCCGGCGCCGCTGCGTACAGGCTAAACGTAGTGCCTTCGCGGCGCGCGGGACGCTCGCGGCGGGGTGTGGCAGCGAATTCGGCGCGGGAAAACGAGCGAGAGCGGGCGCGGTGGTGTCATCGGACGAAGCGGGCGCAAGGCCGGTCCCGGGTTCGGTAACCTGCATCAATGCGTCGCTATGTGGCCGCCATCGATCAGGGCACGACTTCGAGTCGCTGCATCGTCTTCGACCGGCAGGGCCGGATCGTCGGGACCGCGCAGCGGGAGCATCGCCAGATCTTCCCGAAGCCGGGCTGGGTCGAGCACGATCCGGCGGAGGTGTGGCGCAATACCGAATGGGTGCTCGGCGCGGCACTGGGACACGCCGGGTGCTCGGCGGGCGATCTGGCCGCCATCGGCATCACCAACCAGCGCGAGACCACCGTCGTCTGGGATCGCGCCACCGGCGAGCCGGTGCACAACGCCATCGTCTGGCAGGACACCCGCACCGATCAGCTGTGCGCCGAACTCGCGGGCGATCAGGGCCCGCAGCGCTACGCCGAGCGCACCGGGTTGCCGCTGTCGACCTACTTCGCCGGGCCGAAGCTGCGCTGGATCCTCGACAACGTCGCGGGTGTGCGCGCCCGCGCCGAGGCCGGTGACCTCTGTTTCGGCACCATGGACAGCTGGGTGCTGTGGAAGCTGACCGGTGAGCACCTCACCGACGTCACCAACGCCTCACGCACCATGCTGATGGATCTGCGGACGCTGCAGTGGGATTCGGGGATCTGCGCCGAGTTCGACATCCCGATGTCGTTGCTCCCGCGGATCCGCAGCTCCTCGGAGGTCTACGCCGAGATCACCGCCGGACCGTTCGCGGGCGTGCCGGTGGCGGGCATCCTCGGCGATCAGCAGGCCGCCACCTTCGGCCAGGCGTGCCTGTCGCCGGGCGAGGCCAAGAACACCTACGGCACCGGCAATTTCATGCTCCTCAACACCGGAACCACCGCGGTGATCAGCAAGCACGGGCTGCTCACCACCGCGTGTTATCAGCTCGGCGACCAGCCCGCCGTCTACGCGCTGGAGGGGTCCATCGCCGTCACCGGCTCGCTGGTGCAGTGGTTGCGCGACAATCTCGGCATCATCTCCTCTGCCGAGGAGGTGGAACCGCTGGCCCGCAGCGTCGAGGACAACGGCGGCGCCCACTTCGTCCCGGCCTTCTCCGGACTGTTCGCCCCGCGCTGGCGGCCCGACGCCCGCGGTGTCATCGCGGGCCTGACCCGCTTCGTCACCAAGGCCCATCTGGCCAGGGCCGCGCTGGAATCCACCGCGTTCCAGACCCGCGAGGTCGTCGACGCCATGCGCGCCGACGCCGCCGCCGGGCACCTCGACCTGGAACTGACCACCCTCAAGGTCGACGGCGGCATGACCGGCAACGACCTGCTCATGCAGTTCCAGTCCGACATCCTCGACGTCCCCGTGGTCCGCCCGGTGGTCCGCGAGACCACCGCTCTTGGCGCCGCCTACGCGGCGGGCCTGGCCGTCGGCTACTGGTCCGGCCTCGACGATCTGCGCGCCAACTGGACCGCGGACCACACCTGGTCGCCCACCATGCCCGACGACGAACGCCTCCTGCGCTACACCGAATGGAACAAGGCGGTCGAACGCACCTACGGCTGGGTCTGACGACTCAGAGCGCGCGACCCAGCCTGGCCACGGCCTCGGCGAGGGTCGCCTCGTCGGAGGTGGTGAAACACAGACGCATCGACGAACGGTAGGCGTCGGAGACGGCGAAGGCCGAGCCCGGGACGTAGGCCACGCCGGCATCGAGGGCCTTGGGGAGCAGGTCCGTGGTGTCGGTGCCGTCGGTGAAATCGACCCAGACGAACATGCCGCCCGTCGCGTCGGTGCTGTGGACCCGATCGCCGAAGGTAGCGCGGACCGCCGAGACCAGGGCGCGGGCGCGGCTGCCGTAGGCGGCACGGACGGAGTCGACGTGGGCGGCAAGCCAATCGGTATCGGTCAGCAGGTCGGTGGCGATCTGGTGGGTGAGGGCGGAGCCGCAGAGATCGGCGCCCTGCTTGAGCAGTTCGACAGCGCGACAGACGTGTTCGGGCGCGACCAGCCAGCCGACCCGGAGGGCGGGAGCCAGGATCTTGGAGGTGCTGGAGAGCCGGATCACCTGGGGCGAGTAACTCGCGACCGGGTCCGGTGCGGGCCGGTCGAACCACAGCTCGCCGTACGGGTCGTCCTCGATCACCCAGAAGCCGTGTGCCTCAGCGAGTTCGGCGAGGCGGCGGCGCCGTTCGGGGGCCAGGGTGACCCCGCCCGGGTTGTGGAAGTTGGAGACGGTGTGCACGACGGCGGGCCGCTCCCCGGCGGCGAGCAGGTCTTCCAGCACGTCGACGCGCATGCCGTCACCGTCCAGCGGCACCGCGACGATCCGCGCACCCGCGGCCCGGAACACTTGCAGCGCACCGACATACGCGGGATCCTCGACGATCACCAGGGCACCGGGATCGAGCAGCACCTCGGCCAGCAGCGACAGCGCCTGCTGCGATCCGTGGGTGATGAACACGTCCGCGAGCGGCACCGGGCGCCCGATCCGCGCCGACTCCCGCTCCGCGATCACCGCACGCAGCGCGGGCCAGCCGGGCGACTCGGTGTATTGCAGGACCGTGGCGTCCGCGAGCGCGGACTGCGCGGCGACGGCGATGCGCTCGCGCGGCATCAGCGCCGCGTCGGGCAGCCCGCCCGCGAGGCTGATGATGTCGGCGCGCGCGGTGAGCTTGAGCAGGTCCCGGATCGCCGAGCTCTGCAGGCCCGCGAGCTTGCTCGCCAATGCTGGAGTTGTCGACAACATGGAAACCTCCCGGGAACGCCAAGGGACCGCAATCATCCCATGATTGCACGTCGTTCGCCAGAATGTGAAATAGGCGTCTCAAATAATGAGACTCCTATCGGGCCGTGATCGACTTGACCTGCCATTTCCCGTCGGTATTGGTGGTGACGATCTCCTGCTTGTAGACGATCGCCGAACCATCGGGATGCCATTCGCGCAGTTCCACGTCGTACCGGCCGGTGGCGGTCTCGCGCATCTTCACGCAGTGCTTGGAACCGGTGGGGATGAGCTCGTCGATCGCCTTCTGGATCGTCTCCGCCGTGGAGATGTTCTCGGCATCCGGCGCCACGTAGTCGCGCACCTTCACCCCGGATCGGTCGACGTAGAAGGCGTACTGGAAGCCCAGGATGGCCTTCGCGCCGGACGAGGTGTCGCCGGGGCCGTTGCCGACGGTGACGGCCTGTTCGGACACCGCCTTGCACTCGGTGGGCGAGGCGATCGACGGAATCGGGGCGGCGGTCACCCCGGGGTCGCTGCCACCACCGCGCTTGACCAGGGCGATCGTCAGGATCAGGGCGACCACGAGCAGCACGGCGGCCGCCGCGCCGCCGATGATCCAGCGCAGGCGGCGCTTATCGGCGTCCTGCTTCTCACTGACCGGCGTCACCGGGGTCTTCGGGGCGAGGCGACGGGCGATCGGGTCGTCGGCCCAGGACAGTCCGGGTTCCGACGGCGGCTTCGGGACCGCACCGCCCTCGTCGGGGCTGTTCCACCAGGCCTTGTCGTCGGCCTTGGGGTCCTCGGCGATCGGCGCGCGCACGGTCTCCGGCGCGGGCACCCGCACGGT
Organism: Nocardia fodinahabitans; assembly: GCF_052983615.1. Lineage (NCBI taxonomy): Bacteria > Bacillati > Actinomycetota > Actinomycetes > Mycobacteriales > Nocardiaceae > Nocardia > Nocardia fodinahabitans. The sequence goes on along the minus strand of NZ_JBRJJC010000001.1, from coordinate 4,711,988 downwards.
CTCGGGCACGGGGGTGTCGACGGGCGCCTGGGCACGGGGCGTCGGCCGCTCGCGCCGGATCACCTCGGTGTGCTCGCGACCCGAGTTCACCGGCACCGAGTCGCCGAACGGCGATCCGTCCCGGCGCGGCGGTTCACCGGTGAAGCGGACCGTCTGATCTTCCGAGGGTGCGCTCATCCGCGGATCGGGGGCGCCGAACGGCGAGGGCGCCTGCGGCGGAGCGGGCGGCGGGGTGGCCACGGCGTCACCGAAGACGGAGGTGGGCGCGGCGGGCTGGACCGGCGGGCGAGGGGGCATCGTCGGCGGACCTGGCGGCGGCGGCACGGGCGGCTGTCCGGCGATCGGCGCACCGAACGGACCGGGCGCGGCCGAGGGCGCCGCGGCCGGGCGCCAGCCCATCTCCGGGTGCCCGCCGGGCGGCGCGGGCGGCGGCACGGCGAGCGGGCCACCGAAACCGATGGTCGCGTCGTCGACGGGCGGCCCGAAATCGCCTACGGGAGGACCGAATCCGGCGGCGGGTTGCTTGTCGCCGCGCTCGTTGTCGTCACCGTCGGTGCCCAAATCCAATCCTTTCCCCAGGACACACGTGTGGGGCGGTCGCCAACCGACCGCCCCACACGACGTACTGCGTGTCAGTACTGGAGCGAGCCACCCCACTGGGTGGTGACACCTGCGACGTTCACCGTCTGAAGCAGCTCCCCCGGCACCGGAAGTGTAGCCTTCGCGGCCGCTTCCATCGCGGCGGCGCCACCCGGCTGTGCCTTGATCCAGTTCTCGACCGCCGCCTTGGCCAGATTGGCCTGGGTGGTGTCGAGGACGGTCACCGTGGTGTTGTCGGCCTGCCCGGCGCCACCGTTGAAGGTGGTGACCTTGACCGAGTTCTCGCCGATGTACTCGACCGAGACGCCCGCGTCACCGAAACCGGTCGGCGTGCGATAGCCGACGGTGCCGACGTAGCCGGAGGCGTTGTTGTAGTGGTGGGTGTTGATCACACCGGGCAGCACGTCGCCGCCGTCGACCGAGAGGCCGACTTCCTGGTGCGGGCCTTCCATCTCGACGACCGGCGCGGCCGGAGCGTCGGTGAAGTGCGGCGCCTGCCAGGTGGGCGTCTGCACGAGCTGGTCGGAGCCCTCGCCCTCGGTGGCCGTGCCCTGATCGGACGGCACGCTCGGCTGGGTCTGCGACGGCTGACCCTGCGACTGCTGGCCGGGCGTGGTGCCCGGCTGACCCGGGGTGGTGCCCTGCTGGCCGGGAGTGGTCTCCTGCTGCGGGGTGGTGCCCGCCTGCTCCGGCTGCACGGCCGGCTGCGCCTGGCTGCCCTGGCTGCCCTGGCCGGTCTGACCCGGCACCGGCAGCGGCGCGACGCGCGGGCTGGTGACGCCCGGCTGGCTCGGGGTGGGGGTGGCAGGCGTGGCCTGACCCGGCTGACCCGGCGCGGGGCTGGTGACGCCCGGCTGGGCCGGCGTCGGCTTGGTCTGACCGGGCTTGTTCTCGCCCGGCTTCACGTTCTCCGGCGTCTCCGGCTGCGTCTGCTCGGGGCCGCCGGTCTCCGGCGCCTCCTCCGAGGGCTGCTGGGTGCCCGGCTGCGCAGGCGCCGGAGTCGCGGGGGTGGTCGGCTGGTCGCTGGGGACCGCGCCGGCCGGCGCCGCGAGGATGGTTGCCACGGCTGCCGCAGCGGCCAGGGGCAACGACGTGCTGGCCATCGCTCGCTGCGCCCGACTCGGCTTACGATGCTTCACTTTTCGTATCCCTTTCCCGGAGGGAATCCCCCACTGCTCCACCACGCGATCACATCTGATCGCGCCTCGGCCGTGAGTCAACCACATGAGCGCGGGACAGGCAACGCAGCAGTAAGTTTCGCACCACCGCCGCTCCGCCTGCGGAAACGTGCTCCGGGATCACCGTGCGGAATCGACGACCACCGTTGTCGAACAAGACAATTCGAAACCTTGCCGATCAGTGATCCGACTCACATTTTCGGCGCGGGTGCTCAGTCCAGGTCGTCGTGACGCATCAGCAAACGTCCGGCTTCGGTGACCGAACCGGTCAGCGACGGATACACCGAGAAGGTCTGCGCGAGATCGGTGACGGTGAGGTTGTTCTGCACCGCCAGCGCGATCGGCAGGATCAGCTCCGAGGCGATCGGCGCGACGACGACACCGCCGATCACCACCCCGGTCGCCGGGCGGCAGAAGATCTTGACGAAACCACGCCGCAGCCCCGACATCTTCGCGCGCGGATTGGTGTTCAGCGGCAGCATCACCGTGCGGGCGGGCACCTCGCCGTTGTCGATGGCGGTCTGGCTGACCCCGACGGTCGCGATCTCCGGGCGGGTGAACACCGCCGAGGCCACCGTCTTCAAGCGGATCGGGCTCACGCCCTCACCCAGCGCGTGATACATCGCGATGCGGCCCTGCATGGCGGCCACCGAGGCCAGCGGCAGCAGACCGGTGCAGTCGCCCGCGGCGTAGATGCCGGGCACCGAGGTGCGCGAAACCCGGTCGACACGAAGGTATCCACCGCGATCGAGCTCGATGCCGACCCGGTCGAGGCCGAGGCTGTCGGTGTTCGGCGTGGAACCCACGGTCATCAGCGCGTGCGAACCCGTCACGGTGCGGCCGTCGGACAGCTTCACCACGATGCCGTCGGCGGTGCGCTCCACCGCGTCGGCGCGGGCGTGCTTGACCAGCTCCACGCCGCGCTCGGCCAGCGCGTCCTCCAGCACGAGCGCCGCGTCGGCGTCCTCGCCCGGCAGCACGCGGTCGCGGCTGGAGACCAGCTTCACCCGCACACCCATCTCGGTGTAGGCGGAGACGAACTCGGCACCGGTGACACCGGAACCGACCACCACCAGCGTCTCGGGCAGTTCCTGCAGGTCGTAGAGCTGGCGCCAGTTCAGGATGCGCTCACCGTCGGGCTCGGCGCCCGGCAGCACGCGCGGGCTGGCACCGGTCGCGATCAGCACGACCTCGGCCTCGAACTCCTCGGTGCTGCCGTCGGCCAGCGTCGCTTTGATCCGATGTGCCAAACCGGCCGCGGGACCGACCAATTCGCCCCGGCCCGCCAGCAGTTGCACCCCGGCGGCCTGCAGCTTCGCGCGGATGTCGGCGGACTGGGCCAGCGCGAGCGCCTTGACGCGGCCGTTCACCTCGGGCAGGTGCACCTGCGCCTGACTGGCGTCGAGAGTGATGCCGAGATCCCGGGCCCGGCGCAGATCGGTGCGCAAGCCGGTGGAGGCGATGAAGGTCTTGGACGGGACGCAGTCCCACAGCACGCACGCGCCACCGATGCCGTCGGCGTCGACCAGGGTTACCGAGGCCCCGTGCTGGGCGGCCACCAGCGCCGCCTCGTATCCCGCCGGTCCGCCACCGATGATCGCAATCCGTGCCACAGCCACGCTCCCTGTGTTCGCCTGATCAGCCGCGTCCCTTGTGAGGACCCGTCCGTACTGTCGCCCCATCATTTCAGGTGCGCTGTGACGGTCCGGGGTCGGATCGGTGAACAAGTTCGGCGTGTCGAGGCCCGCCACGACTGTGACCGTCAGCCGATCTGGGTGGGAGACAGGAATTCCACTGCTGTTATTGGCTACAGTTCGTCAGGTGCCGATCTATGCCGCTTACGGGTCCAACATGGACTCGACGCAGATGCTGGAACGCTGCCCGCATTCGCCCATGTCCGGGACCGGGTGGCTGGAAGGTTGGCGCCTGACCTTCGCCGGTGACGACATCGGCTGGGAAGGGCCGTTGGCCACCGTCGTCGAGGATCCGGGCTCCCGGGTATTCGTCGTCCTCTACGACGTCTCCCCCGAGGACGAGGAACGCCTCGACCGCTGGGAAGGCTCGGACTTCGGTATCCACAAGAAGATCAGGATCCGGGTCACCGGCACCCAGGGCGAGTCCCGGCTGGCGTGGCTGTACGTCCTCGACGCCTACGAGGGTGGGCTGCCGTCGGCGCGCTACATCGGCGTCATCGCCGATGCGGCCGAAAAGGCCGGTGCCCCTGAGGATTACGTCCACGCCCTGCGCACCCGCAACAGCAAGAACGTCGGCCCCGGCGCGTGACAGGAGTGCCTGGGTAACTCACCGGGTACGGGCCGACGCACCGCTCGCGTTACCGGTAGCCGCCATCGCTACCGGTAACGCACTCGAGTCCGGCCAGAAATCCCGGAGCGGCGGTCACGCCTGGAGGATGATGTTCGTCAGGGTGCGGACGCCGACAGCCAGTGCGCGTTCGTCGATGTCGAACGTCGGTTGGTGCAGGTCGAGCTGGTCGCCGGTGCCGGACCAGACGCCCAGGCGGGCCATCGCGCCGGGGACTTCCTCGAGGTACCAGGAGAAGTCCTCGCCGCCGCCGGACTGCGGGGTGTCGGCCAGGGCGTCGGGACCCATGGCCAGGACCGCGTTCTCGAACATCAGGACCGAGGTCGGGTCGTTGACCACCGGGGGGACGCCGCGCTTGTAGTTGAGCTGGTAGCGCACACCGGTCGGCGCCAGCAGGCCGTCGACGATCTCGCGGACCAGCGGTTCCAGCAGCAGCCAGGTGGCGTGGTCGCCGGTGCGGACGGTGCCGGTGAGCATGCCGGTCTGCGGGATCGCGTTCGGCGCCTTGCCCGCGCTGACCGCGCCCCACACCATCACGGTGCTGGTGCGCGGATCGACCCGGCGGCTCAGCAGCCCGGGCAGGCCGGTGATGATCGTGCCGATCGCGTAGACCAGATCGCTGGTCAGGTGCGGGCGCGAGGTGTGCCCGCCCGGCGAGTCCAGGACCAGCTCGACGGTGTCGGCGGCCGAGGTGATCGCCCCGGTCCGCAGCCCCACCTTGCCGACCTCCAGCCGGGGATCGCAATGCAGCGCGAAGATCCGTTCGACACCCCGCATCGCACCCGCGGCGACGGCGTCGAGCGCACCGCCGGGCATCACTTCCTCGGCAGGCTGGAACACCAGCCGCACCCCGACCGGCAGCGTGTGCTCGGCCTCGGCCAGCGCGAGCGCGGTACCGAGCAGCACCGTGGTGTGCGCGTCGTGCCCGCAGGCGTGCGAGACGCCGGGCACCGTCGAGGCGAAGCTCAGGCCGGTGAACTCCTGCATCGGCAGCGCGTCCATGTCGGCGCGCAGGGCGATCCGCCGGGTGTCGGTCGGCCCGAGGTCACAGGTCAGGCCGGTGCCGCCGGGCAGCACTTCCCAGCTCAACCCGGCCTTGGTCAGCCAACCCGACACGAACTCGGTGGTGGCGAACTCCGCGCGCGACAACTCGGGATTGGCGTGGATGTGCCTGCGCCATTGCACGAGGTCGGCGGTGTGCTCGGCCAGCCACGCGTCGACGATCTCCGCTCCTGGCATATCGGTTCGTTCGGTGTCCGGCATCGTCGGACAGACCGCGTTCTCACGCATCATCGAGTGGGCTCCCACGCCCATCGATAGCGCGTCGGCGCCTGCGCGCGCGGTGCCCGAATAGCCGGAAATGCTCACCGAATGTCCTCCTGTCGTTCGACCAGCCGTTGCAACAACCTGTCCCTGTGTACTTCATCGCGCGCGATCGCGACAGCGGTACGCGCCAGGGCGCGGGCACCGTCGAGTACCGCACGATCGGCCGAGGCGTTCACCGCGGCGGCGGCGAAGTCCGGCTGATGGGTCACCGCGCCACCGGCGTCGATGCCGATCACCGGGTGGATACCGGGGATCACGTTGGTGACGTTGCCCATATCGGTGCTCCCGAGCGGACGTAGCACCTCGAGCTCGGGCGCGATCGGCACCCTGCCCAATCCGGTGATCTGCGCGCGGTAGACAGCCGAAAGAACCGGATCGGGGGTGAGCTCGGTATAGGTGGGCGCGAGCGTCCGTATGTCGTGAGTGCAGCCTGTTGCCAGGGCGCCCGCCTCGAAACACGCCTTCGCTCGTCGCATCAGGTCGTCGAGTGACGCGGAATCGGCCGCGCGGAGGTAGTACAGCAACTCCGCCCGTCCGGGCACGATGTTGGGGGCTACGCCACCGTCCGCGACTATACCGTGAAGTTGCTGGCCAGGGCGCAAATGCTGGCGCAGCAAGCCGAGGGCAACCTGGGTGAGAGTCACCGCGTCGCCGGCGTTGCGGCCGAGCTCCGGCGCGGCGCTGGCATGCGCCTCGCGGCCGTGGAAGACGATCGACAGGTCGGCCAGGGCCAGCGAACGCGCGCCGACGATGTCGGCGGGGCCGGGGTGGACCATCATCGCCATCGCGATGTCGTCGAAGGCGCCCGCCTCGAGCATGAGCACCTTGCCGCCGCCGCTCTCCTCGGCGGGCGTGCCGAGCACGACGACGGTCAGGCCGAGCTGATCGGCGACTTCGGCCAGACCGATCGCGGCCCCGACCGCCGACGCGGCGATGATGTTGTGCCCGCACGCGTGCCCGATCTCGGGCAGGGCGTCGTATTCGGCGCAGATGCCGACGGTCAGCGGGCCGCTGCCGTAGACGGCGCGAAACGCCGTCGGCAGGCCCGCGATACCGGTGGTGACGAGAAAACCGCGCTCGGCCAGCGGCGCGAGGATCTTGGCGACGCTGCGCGTCTCGGCGAACGCGAGCTCGGGTTCGGCGTGGATCGCGTGCGAGAGTCCGATCAGCTCCTCCGATGCCGCGCTGATCGCGGCATCGGAGGCGGTGGCCGAGAATTCGCCGGTGCGCGAGGGTGCCATACCCCCCAGTCTCGCATCAGCGGGTGTCAGGGGCGCACCGGCGCGGGACTCAGTTGCCGAACGGCAGGTTCTCGGCGGTGACCGGGGTGGCCAGCGCGGCGAGGGTCTCGGCGTGCAGCGCGGTCTTGATGATCGGGGTGATCGGCTTGCGCAGGCTGGTCAGCGCGGCAGCGCGCCCGATCGCGGCGGGCAGCACCTCCTCGGCGTCGGCCTTCGCGTCCACGATGCCCGCGGCGATCGCCTCGTCGGCGGCGAAACGGTGGCCGGTGGTCATCGCCTGCACGCACACCTGGTTGCTCAGCCGACCCTTGAGCAGGCCGTTCATGCCGATGGTGAAGGGCATGCCGAGGTGCACCTCGGGCAGCGACCAGAAGCCGCGGTCGCCGCGCATCACCCGGAAGTCGTGCGAGGAGGCCAGCATCGCGCCCGCGCCGAACGCGTGGCCGTTGATCGCGGCGACGGTGGGCATCGGGAAGGTCAGCAGCCGGGTGTAGAGGGTGTGCACGCGGTCGAGATAGCCGTGGATCTTGTCCAGGTTGCCGAACAGCCAGTCGGTGTCGAGGCCGTTGCTGTAGTACTTGCCGGTCGCGACGGTGACCAGCGCGGCAGCACCCTCGGACGCCTCGACCTCGTCGAGGGCGGCGTGGAAGGCATCGATCCAGCCCGGCGAGAAACGGTTCTCGTTATCGGTCTCCCCCTCGTTCCCGAGGTAGAGGACGAACACATCACCGGAGCGCTCCAAATACGGCATGACGGGAAGAATAAACCGCAGCTGGGCAGCTACCTACTTGCGGGTAGGCACGGCCAGGCCCCGCACCCCCGACCCCGAGGAGGGGCGGCCGCGCAGCGGCCGGTTCGCGGCCGGGTCGCCGGTCAGGTGCCGGGGCGCAGGCGACGAAGGAGCAAGCCCCGGCACCTGACCGGCGGCCCCTCGGGCCGCGAACACGCGGCGCCCGCGCCGCCTACACTTCAGCCCATGCTTGCCGAACAGGCCGCTCAGGCGATCGCCGAACGTACGGGAGTGCCGCGTCATCGCGTGGCCGTGGTGCTGGGATCGGGGTGGCAGGAGGCAGCCGCCGAGATCGGCGCACCGCACGCCTCGATCGCCATGCCGGAGTTACCCGGCTTCGGTAAACCCAGCGCGCAGGGCCACGGCGGCATGGTGCATTCGGTCACCGTCAACGACAACCACGTGCTGCTGCTGATGGGCCGTCAGCACCTGTACGAGGGCTACTCGCCGCAGCAGGTGGTGCACCCGGTGACGGCGGCGATCGCGGCGGGTGCCGAGATCGTGCTGCTCACCAATGCCGCGGGCGGGATCCGGCCCGGCCTGCAGGTCGGCGAGCCGGTGCTCATCGCCGATCACCTCAACCTCACCGCGCGCACGCCGCTGGAAGGCGCCCGTTTCGTCGACCTGGTCGACGCCTGGGACCCCGAACTGCGCGCCCTCGCCAGGGAGATCGACCCCAGCCTGACCGAGGGCGTCTACGCCGGGCTCACCGGCCCGCAGTACGAGACGCCCGCCGAGATCCGCATGCTGGCCACGATCGGCGCCGACCTGGTCGGCATGTCGACGGTGCTCGAGGCGATCGAGGCGCGCTCGCGCGGCGCGAAGGTGCTCGGCATCTCGCTGGTCACCAACCTCGCGGCCGGTGTCACCGGTCAGCACCTGTCGCACGCGGAGGTGCTCGCCGAGGGGCAGGCCGCCGCGCCCCGGCTCGGCAAGCTGCTGCGCGGGATCCTGGAGCGCGTGTAGATGCTGCGCTTCGGAACCGCGGGCCTGCGTGGACCGCTGCGCGAGGGCCCGGACGGCATGAACGTGACCACGGTGTCGCGGGCGAGCGCCGGTGTCGCGGCCTGGCTGCGCGAGCGGTGCCTGGGTGGCGGCGCCGTTGTCGTCGGGCGCGATGCCCGGCACGGGTCGGCCGAGTTCGCCACCGCGACCGCCGAGATCTTCACGGCGGCGGGCTTTCCGGTGACGCTGCTGCCCGAGCCGGTGCCGACACCGGTGGTGGCGTTCGCGGTCCGGCAGCTGGGTGCGGTGGCCGGGGTGCAGATCACCGCGTCGCACAATCCGCCCGCCGACAACGGCTACAAGGTGTACCTCGACGGCGGATCCCAGTTGATCGCGCCTGCCGACACCGAGATCGAGCGGTGCATCGAGGCGGTCGCCGAACCTGTTGCGCGGGAGTCTGTTTCCCCGTCCGGCGCGGAACTGGTCGACCGCTATCTGGCGCGGGTCGCCGAGCTGCCCGGCGTGCTCGGCGGCGCGGGCGAGCGGGCTCCGGTGCGGATCGCGCTGACCGCGCTGCACGGCGTCGGTGGTGAGCTCGCGGTGCGGGCGCTGGCCGCCGCCGGGTTCACCGATGTGCACGTCGTCGACGAGCAGTTCGCCCCCGACCCCGACTTCCCCACCGTCGCGTTCCCGAATCCCGAGGAGCCCGGCGCGGCCGATCTGCTGCTTGCGCTGGCCGAGCGGGTGGACGCCGACCTGGCCATAGCCCTCGACCCCGACGCGGATCGGTGCGCCCTCGGGGTGCCGGGCGCCGATGGCTGGCACATGCTACGCGGCGACGAAACCGGTGTCCTGCTGGCCGATTATGTCCTGCGCACCGCAACCGGCGACCCCTTGGTCGCCACCACCATCGTCTCCTCACGGCTGCTCTCGAAGCTGGCTCCGGCCCGCTCCGCCCGCTACGCCGAGACCCTCACCGGCTTCAAATGGCTGGCCAGGGCGGGCGAAGGACTCGTCTACGCCTACGAGGAAGCCATCGGCCACTGCGTCGACCCGGCCACCGTCCGCGACAAGGACGGCATCTCCGCCGCCGTCGCGGCCGCCGACCTCGTCGCCCTGCTGAAGGCCGACGGCCGCACCCTCCAGGACGAACTCGATTCCTACGCGGTCGAATTCGGCCTGCACGCGGGTGACCAGGTCTCCCTGCGCCTCCCCGACCAGGCCGCGGCGAGCATGCTCACCGCCGCTTTGCGCGCCGACCCGCCCAGCGAGATCGCGGGCACGCCGGTGAAATTCACCGACCAGGCTCAGGTCCGCGGCCGGATGCGCACCGACGCCCTGATCTTCGACGCCGACGATTTCCGCATCGTCGTCCGCCCGTCGGGCACCGAACCGAAACTCAAGTGCTACCTGGAGGTCTTCGCACCCGTAGCGGAGCGCGATCGCCTCCCCGAGGCGAAACGCCGAGCCGAGCATCGCCTCTCGGAGCTGGGCGTGTTTTGCCGGACTCTGGCACAGTAGCCGTGGTGCGATGCTCGCAGTGCGGTGAAACGAAGCTCTACCCCGGCTTTCTCGAGGACTCCGGCGAGTCCTCGCGCGGTGACACCCGATGGATCGAAGGCCCGCTGGAGCACGGGGTGTTCGGCGGCGCGAAACGCATGGGCCGGACCCGGTGGTATGTCGAAGCCTTCCGGTGCGGCAACTGCAACCATCTGGAGTTGTTCGCGCGCCCGCGCTCGTGATCACCGGTCAGCGCGGCCCGAACCAGCGGCCGCCCACGTCACCGGGTGCCGTGCACCGTCGGATCCTCGAAGACTCCCCGATCCGCCGGTGACATCTCGGCGATCGGCAGTGGCGATGTGGAGCGGTGGCCGCGCTCGATCGAGCACTGCCGGAACGGCCCCGACGACGAGAGCAGTACGCGGACATGCGGATCCGCGTGATCGAGGAACCACACGCTGAGGCCGAACCCGCCGCCGAGCCGCAGTTCCTCCCATGCCTGCCACAACGCATCGAGCCGGACCACCGCACCGGCGTGCCGCCACCATTCGGGGCACCAGTGCACCTGCTCGCCCGGCCGGTATCCCACGGTGTCACCGACCAGCCAGGCAAAGTACCCCGAGACCCACTCCAGCACATTGGCGTAGACCCGATCGACCGGTTCGTCCCCGCTGCTGTCCGCACTCCCCATAGCGGCAGAATGACACAGATCGCCGGTCAGCGACAGGATTTCAGCGCGGTCCGAATTGGCGGTCGCCCGCGTCGCCGAGGCCGGGGACGATGTAGGCGTTCTCGTTGAGTTTCTCGTCGACGGCGGCGGTGACGAGGCGGACCGGCAGGCCGGAGCCGGCCAGGGCGGCAACGCCTTCGGGGGCGGAGACGACGCAGACGGCGGTGATGTCGGTGGCGCCGCGGGCGACGAGGAGTTCGAGGGTGTGGCGCATCGAGCCGCCGGTGGCGAGCATCGGGTCGAGGACGAAGACGGGCAGACCGGTCAGGTCGGCGGGCAGCGATTCCAGGTAGGGCACCGGCTGGTGGGTGTCCTCGTCGCGGGCGATGCCGACGAAACCGACCCGGGCCTGGGGCACGAGATCGGCGGCGGCGTAGACCATGCCGAGGCCGGCGCGCAGCACCGGAACCAGCAGCGGCGGCGCGGCCAGCCGGACGCCCTCGGTGACCGCCACCGGCGTGTCGATCGGCTCACGCACGACCGGCGCGTCGCGCAGCGCCTCGTACATGAGAATGCCGGTGAGGTCGCGCAATGCCGTGCGGAACGCGGCGTTGTCGGTACGGGCGTCCCGCATGGTGCTCAGCAGGGTCGCGGCCAGCGGGTGATCGACGGTGTCGGTGCGCATGAAAAAACGATAGGGTCACCAGGCGCTCCGGGTACGGCTGCTGGGGAAATTTTCGCGGTCGAGGGAACCGAATGCGGCCTCGGTGCGTCCAAGCAATGGAGTGACGTACTCTGCCCGGGAACTCGAGGATTGGGGGAAGTTCGATGACTAAGATGTCGGCCGATGCGGAGGGCATCGTCGCCTACAGCGCGACCGCGGGGGTCATGTCCACCGACCTGGCGACGGCGGTCGCCGGATCGATCGCCTCGGCTCCCGGCCTGCTCGGCCCGATCATGGGCCTGATCGGCGGCGATTTCGTCGCCGCGTACTCGGCGGCGCACGCCGGTCATGTCGCCGCGATCGGTCAGCTCTCCGCGGTCATGGCGAGCATGAGCGCGGCGACCGCGAGCGCGGCCACCACCCTTGTCGACACCGACGCCGACTTCGCGGGCGGGCTCGGCTCGGCCGCGGGCGAGATCGGCACCGAGGCATGATCGACCTCAGCGGACTGGCCCAGCCCCTGCTCGATCTGCTGTCCAGCTTCGGCACCGGCGTACTCGGCACCGACGGCGCCTCCGACGGCCTGCGCTCCACCTCGACCAATCTCGACCAGATCTACGAGCTCGGTCGCAACAGCATCAACAACGTGAACACCGCCTGGGACGGCATGGCCGTCGACGCCGCCACCTCCAAGGCGCTGCGCGTGCAGACCTCCTCGGCGACCCTGTCCGACACCGGCAACGAGATGGCAACGGTCGTCGACCAGGCGGCGGCCTACGTGGAGACCGGGCAGAAGGATCTCGACACCATCGTCAATTCGTTCCTCGCCGATGTCTCGGCGCTGAGCCCCACCCTGGCCACCCCCGTGGGCCTGGCCGCCGTGGTCAGCTCGGCGATCGACCACATCGGTCAGGGTCTCGGCGTCGTCAGCCGGGTGGAGGAGGAGCTGGGCACGCAGACCGCGGCGATCCAGGAGCTCACCCCGGCGCCGTCGAGCACGTCGCTGGCGAGCTCGTCCTCGGGTATCTCCAGCCTCGCGTCCTCGGCGTCGAGCCTGCTGTCGGGTACCGGCGGTTCGGTGCTCAGCGCCGTCTCCTCGGGCCTGTCGAGCGCGCTGAGCGGCACCTCGAGCAGCTCGAAGTCGACCACCACCGGCACCACGAACAACGGCAGCAAGACCTCGACCGGGTCGTCGTCGGGATCCTCGACCGGATCGACCGGCACCGGCGTCAAGATCACCCTGCCCGACGGCAGCACCGTGGAAGCGCCCAACGAGGAGGCCGCGACCGCGGTCCGCTCGGCGATCAGCGCCGTCGGCACCCCGTACGTGTGGGGCGGCAACAGTCCGGGCTCCGGCATCGACTGCAGTGGCCTGACCCAGTACGCCTACGGCGAGGCCGGGGTCGATCTGCCCCGGCTCGCGCAGGAACAGCACATCGGACATCCTCAGGTATCCCCCGGTGATCTGATGCCGGGCGACCTGGCCGTCTGGGACGGCCACGTCGCCATGGTGGTCGGCAACGGGCAGCTCGTCGAGGCGGGCGATCCCGTCTCGATCAGTTCCATCCGAACGGAGAACAGTGGCATGGAGTTCTACGGCTTCTACAGGCCGACCGCATGACCGGCACGCCGATCCCCGAGGTTCCCAATGTGGAATCCGCGGTCAGCACCAACCGGTCCGGCACGATCTCGGTCCGCGCGACCAGCATGGGCCTGCCGATCGCGATCAAGTTCGAACGCAGCGAGTACCAGTACGGTGCCCAGGCGCTCGCCGATGAGATCCTGCGCCTGACCAGGCGCTCGACCATCGCCGCCGCGGCCCGCCTGCGCGAGATCTACAGCGAGCAGGCCGAGATCCCGGATCACCTGCTGGACCGGATGAACCTGCCCACCCGGCGCCAGGCGGTCGACGAGCTCGATCGCATCGATGACGCCGACACCGGTCAGACGAGTTGGATGAGGCCACTGTGAGCGCGGAAATGGATGCCCTGGTCGCCGGGGTGACCGGAAAACTCGAGGCGCTGGAGGCGGCGCTGTACGGGTTGAAGCAGGTCAACGGGCGCTTCACCACCGAAGACGGACTCGTCACGGCCGAGGTCAACAGCGACGGCGCACTGGTCGCGCTGTCACTGGACGAGGGGATCACCGCGCTGGCGCCCACCGAGGCCGCGCAGCTGATCCTGACGGCGTGCAAACAGGCCACCGAGACCGCCGGCGCGGCCCGTTCCAACATCATTGCGACACTGAACGAATCGCTCACCGGGTCCGCGCCGCAGGGGTCGGAGCAATTTGCACCCGGGCCGGATAGTGCCCGGCGCTGAAGGTCGATAGGCTTCGCGTCATGGCTTCTGGAGACATCGTCCCGATCGAGCTCGGTCTGACCGATGGCGATCTCGTCACCCTGTGGGCACCGCGCTGGCGCGACGGTGACGACGAGTGGGAGGCGTTCCTCGGTCACGAGGACGACCTCTACGGATTCGAGTCCGTTGCGGAGCTGGCGGCGTTCATCCGCACCAACTCCGACAACGACCTCGTCGACCACCCGTCCTGGGCGATCATCGCCGCTCTCTCGGCCGCCGAGCTGGAGCCGGAGGAGAACTTCAGCTTCGATCTGGTCGCCGTGCCCGAGCTGGCCGCGGGCGACCCGGATGTCGATGTCGTCGGCGAGCTCGAGGACACCCTGGCGATGGTGCGCAACATCGGCGAGGTGTGCGAGCTCGACGTGGTGACCAAGTTCTTCGGGTCCAACCCGGTGCTGGGCGCGCTGGCCAGCGGGGCGAGCACCTTCGTCGGTCGCGACGGCGAGGAGCTGTGGGACCAGGTCGGCGCGGCCATCGTCAAGGGCTGGGACGACGTGCTCGACGCGATCGACAGTGTCGTCAGCACGCCCGAGGTCGACGCGGCAGCGGTCGCCGTCGCCGAGGCCGAGCTGCTGGCCGCCGAGGAGAACGAGGTCGACGCCGACGACGTCGCCGAGGAGGACGAGGAGTTCGAGAGCGTCGACCTCGACGCCGAGGACGACGAAGAGGATGACTCCTTCTGGCACGAGGTCGGCATCGACCCGGTCAAGATCGTCACCTCCGACGGCGAGCACTTCACCCTGCGCTGCTACCTCGACGACGAGCCGATCTTCCTCGGCGACGGCCGCACCATCACGGTCTTCGGTTCCGAGCGCGCGCTGGCCCGCTACCTGGCCGACGATCACGAGCACGAGCTGTCCCGGGTCTCCACCTTCGCCGAGGTGCAGACCGCGGCGGTGGACGGTTCGCTCGAGGTCGAGGTGACCGACGAGAACGTCTACGTGCTGACCGGCCTGGTCGACGATCTGGCCGAGGGCCCGGAGGCGGTCGACATCGAACAGCTCGACCTGGCCGTCGAACTGTTCAGCGACGCCGCCGACTACGCCGACGACGACAGCGTGGAACAGGCGCTGGCACAGTCGAACCCGCTCGGCTGGTATGTCTCCTACCTGCTGAATCCGGACCCCAACCGGATGGCACCCAACCCGCCGTTCGCCGCGGAGGCGCAGCAGTTCCGCGACCTGCAGCGTGCGTTCGAAGCGCGGCTCACCCAGGAATAACGCCCGGCGAAACAGGGGCGGTGCCGATCCGGCACCGTCCCTGTTCGCGTTTCACCCGAGCAATACGGCGTAGCCCGGCTTGATCACCTCGTCGATGATCTTCAGCCGGTCGGGGAACGGGATGAACGCCGACTTCATCGCGTTGATGGTGAAGCGCTCCAGGTCGCTCCAGCCGTAGCCGAAGGTCTCCACCAGTTTGAGCATCTCCGCGCTCATGGTGGTGTCGCTCATCAGCCGGTTGTCGGTGTTGACGGTGACCCGGAAGCGCAGGCGCGCGAGCAGGTCGAACGGGTGCTTGTCCAGCGAAGGCACCGCGCCGGTCTGCACATTCGACGACGGACACAGTTCCAGCGGCACGCGCATGTCACGCACATAGCTGGCGACCAGGCCGAGCTGGGCATCCTCGATATTGCCCGGCACGGTGATGTCGTCGGTGATGCGCACGCCGTGGCCGAGCCGATCACAGACGCAGAACGCCAGCGCCTCGTGGATCGACGGCAAGCCGAACGCCTCACCCGCGTGAATCGTGAAGTGCGCGTGATTGGCTCGCAGGTATTCGAAGGCGTCGAGATGGCGGGTGGGCGGGAAGCCCGCCTCGGCGCCCGCGATGTCGAAGCCGCCGACGCCGCGATCGCGGAAGCGCACCGTGAGCTCGGCGATCTCCCTGGATCTGGCGGCGTGCCGCATCGCGGTGAGCAGACACGTCACCCGGATGACATTGCCCTGTTCGGCCGCGATCGCCTCGCCCTCGCGGAAGCCGGCGATGGTGTGCTCGACGACCTCGTCGAGGGTCAGGCCCTTCTCCAGGTGCTGTTCGGGCGCGAATCGCACCTCGGCATAGACCACGCCGTCGGCGGCGAGGTCGATCGCGCATTCGCGGGCCACGCGCCGCAACCCCTCGGGGGTCTGCATCACGGCGACCGTGTGGGCGAAGGTTTCCAGATACCGCTCCAGCGATCCGCTGTCGGCGGCGTCGCGGAACCACGCCCCCAGACTCTGCGCATCGTGGGCGGGTAATTCGTCGTAGCCGCAGTCGGCGGCGAGTTCCAGCACCGTCGCGGGCCGCAGACCACCGTCGAGGTGATCGTGCAGCAAAGCCTTCGGTGCGCGTCGGATCGAAGCAAGGTCCAGGGGCGCCGGTCCAGTCATGTTTAGACGGTAGCCGCTCCGCCGCTCCGCGTCTCCCAGCCAGATCAAGAGCCGCTATCGATTCGTCGGCGGCCACCGGTACGGGAGGTGAACAGGCACGCCCGTCCCCGACAAATGCCTGTGAAACCTGTCGTTGCCGGGGGTCGGCTTGGCTCGGTCGCCGATGCCGCCGTTGTTTCAGCCGATCCGGCCGAGGACCAGTTCCCCCGGCTTCGCCTCGGAGTCCGGTTCGACCGTCACGGCGTCCACGAGAGCCGCCAGAGCTCCGTCGAAGGCCTCCGGGGTATCGGTGTGCAGGGTGAGCAGCGACTGCCCGGCCACCACGGCGTCGCCGGGCTTGGCGTGCATCTCGATCCCCGCCCCCGCCTGCACCTGTTCACCCTGACGGGCACGACCGGCGCCGAGTCGCCAGGCGGCGATGCCGACGCCCATCGCGTCGAGCCGGGTGAGCACCCCGGTGGACCCGGCCCGCACGACCTCGGTATGCCGCGCCACCGGCAGCGGCGCGTCGGGGTCGCCGCCCTGGGCCTGGATCATCGCGCGCCAGTGGTCCATGGCCCGGCCGTCGGCCAGCACCTCGGCGGGGTCGACATGCAGCCCGGCCTGGGCGACCATCTCGCGGGCCAGCGTCAGCGTCAGCTCGACCACGTCAGCTGGTCCACCACCGGCGAGCACCTCCACCGATTCCGCCACCTCGAGCGCGTTGCCCGCGGTCCGGCCCAGCGGGGTGTCCATCGCGGTGAGCAGCGCGACGGTGTTCACCCCCGCGTCCCGACCCAGCTCGACCATCGCGGTCGCCAGCTCGCGCGCGCCGTCGATGGTCTTGAGGAAGGCGCCGGAGCCCACCTTCACGTCCAGAACGAGCGCCGCCGTGCCCTCGGCGATCTTCTTGCTCATGATCGAACTCGCGATCAGCGGGATCGACTCGACCGTGCCGGTGACATCGCGCAGCGCGTAGAGGCGCTTGTCGGCCGGGGCCAGGTCGGCGCCCGCCGCGCACACCACCGCGCCGATCGCGGGGTCGGCCAGGATCTCGCGCATCCGCGGCACGGTGACGTCGGCCTGCCAGCCCGGGATCGACTCGAGTTTGTCCAGCGTGCCGCCGGTGTGCCCGAGCCCACGACCCGACAGCTGCGGTACCGCGGCGCCACAGGCCGCCACCAGCGGGGCGAGCGGCAGCGTGATCTTGTCGCCGACCCCGCCGGTCGAATGCTTGTCGACGGTGGGCCGGGGCAGGTCGGTGAAATCCATCCGGCTGCCCGAGCCGATCATCGCCGCCGTCCAGCGGGCGGTCTCGCGCCGGGTCATCCCCCGCCACAGAATCGCCATGGCCAGCGCCGACATCTGCTCGTCGGCGACGATCCCCCGGGTGAAGCCATCCACCACCCAGTCGATCTGCGCGTCGGACAGCTCACCGCCATCTCGTTTGGTGGTAATGACCGATATCGCGCTGTGGCCACCTCCCCGCGCCTCCTGGCCGGACACCCGCGCGGACGGACTTCCGTCGGCGGCAGGCGGCAGGTGGGTGGAGCGGTCGTTCGTCCCCGACGAGTTACCCATGTGCCCACTAAATCAGTGGTTACGGGGCTTTGCCACTCCGCCCGGCCGCGAGATCGTCGGGCCCGAACGCGTACGGCAGCAGCTCGCTCAGCGCCTTGGGCCCCGCGGCGTGGTCGACGAGCAACTCCGCGCCGCCGTGCTCGAACAACAGCTGACGACAGCGCCCGCACGGCATCAGGATTTCGCCCCGGGAATCGGTCACCGAGACGGCCACAAGACGTCCCCCACCCGAAGCGAATAAGTTACCGACGAGTACACATTCGGCACACAGGGTTAGCCCATATGAGACATTTTCCACATTGCATCCGCTCACAATTCGGCCGTCCGCCGTGAGAGCTGCGGCACCGACCGGGAAACCCGAGTACGGGGCATACGCGGACCCCATAGCGCGAATTGCCATGTCATGCAAGGTATTCCAGTCGATTTCGGTCATCGCGAACCTCCAGCCGATCCCGCCGAACGCGTCGACAAACGGGCCTTCGCACCAGTATCCGGCAAGGAGAAAGGTAAACCTAACTCGGCCGATTCGCACGCAACGCACGGCACGCCGAATTAGTTCCGCGAAACAGAGAGGATTAGAGTCAGCCGAAGATCGGTTCAGGTTCCCGGCGGCGGGCCAGCGCTCGCGAACACAGCGCAGCCACCTGGGCATTTGCCTCTCCACGCACGCCGGCGTCGGATCTGTGACCGGGTCCATCAACGACGTTGGAGGCACCGCACTCTATGACCACGATAGAAGCTCCGGCTCCGGCCCAGCCGAAGCGGAAGACGCTGTACCGCGGCGACCCTGGCATGTGGTCGTGGGCGCTGCACCGGATCACCGGTGTCACGATCTTCTTCTTCCTCTTCGTGCACGTGCTGGACACGGCATTGGTCCGGGTCGACCCCGATACCTATGACCACGCGATCGAGCTGTACAAGAATCCGCTGGTCGCGCTCATGGAGATGGGCCTGGTCGTCTGCGTGCTGTTCCACGCGCTCAACGGCGTCCGCGTGATCCTGGTCGACTTCTGGTCGCAGGGTCCGCGCTTCCAGAAGCAGATGCTGTGGATCGTGCTGACCATCTGGGTTCTGGTCTCCGCCGCCGGCGTCGGCCGCCAGTTCTTCTACCTGCTGACGGAGCACTGATATGTCTGCACCTGTCCTCGGCAAGTCCTACGACCGCCCGGCCAGCCTCGACGCTCCCCGCTCCCCCCGGGCCAGGTCGAGCAGCAACTTCGAGAAGTACGCGTGGCTGTTCATGCGCTTCTCCGGCCTGCTGCTGATCGTGCTGGTGCTCGGCCACATGTTCATCATGCTGATGATCGACGGTGGCGTGAACCGCCTGAACTTCGCCTTCGTGGCCGGTCGCTGGTCCAGCCCGTTCTGGCAGTTCTGGGACCTGACCATGCTCTGGCTGGCACAGCTGCACGGCGGCAACGGTCTGCGGACCGTCATCGATGACTACTCCCGCAAGGACTCCACCCGGTTCTGGCTCAAGACCATCCTCGTGGTCTCGATGATCCTGGTGATGAGCGTCGGCACGTACGTCATCTTCACCTTCGACCCCAACATCACCGGTTAGGAACAGGCCACCTCGCATGAGTGAATCCCGTCCGATTCAGGAGCATCGCTACGACGTCGTCATCGTCGGCGCCGGTGGCGCGGGTATGCGCGCGGCGATCGAGGCCGGTCCCCGGGCTCGCACCGCGGTCCTGACCAAGCTGTACCCGACCCGCAGCCACACCGGCGCGGCCCAGGGCGGCATGTGCGCCGCGCTGGCCAACGTCGAAGAAGACAACTGGGAATGGCACACCTTCGACACCGTCAAGGGTGGTGACTACCTGGTCGACCAGGACGCCGCGGAGATCATGGCCAAGGAGGCCATCGACGCGGTCATGGACCTGGAGAAGATGGGCCTGCCGTTCAACCGCACGCCCGAGGGCAAGATCGACCAGCGTCGTTTCGGTGGCCACACCCGTGACCACGGCAAGGCGCCCGTGCGTCGCGCGTGTTATGCCGCCGACCGCACCGGTCACATGATCCTGCAGACGCTGTACCAGAACTGCGTCAAGCACGACGTCGAGTTCTACAACGAGTTCTACGTGCTCGACCTGGTGATGACCGATACCGAGCGGGGCCCCGTCGCCACCGGCGTCGTCGCCTACGAGCTGGCCACCGGCGAGATCCACGTCTTCCACGCGAAGTCGATCGTGTTCGCCACCGGCGGCTCGGGCCGGATGTACAAGACCACCTCGAACGCGCACACGCTGACCGGTGACGGCATGGCGATCGTGTTCCGCAAGGGCCTGCCGCTCGAGGACATGGAGTTCCACCAGTTCCACCCGACAGGCCTCGCCGGCCTGGGCATTCTCATCTCCGAGGCGGTCCGTGGTGAGGGTGGCATCCTGCGCAACGCCTCCGGTGAGCGCTTCATGGAGCGCTACGCCCCCACCATCAAGGACCTCGCGCCGCGTGACATCGTCGCCCGCTCGATGGTGCTCGAGGTGCTGGAAGGCCGGGGCGCCGGGCCGAACAAGGACTACGTCTACATCGACGTGACCCACCTCGGCGAGGACGTGCTCGAGGAGAAGCTCCCCGACATCACCGAGTTCGCGCGCACCTACCTGGGCGTCGACCCGGTCAAGGAGCTCGTGCCGGTCATGCCGACCTGCCACTACGTGATGGGCGGCATCCCCACCCGCATCCGTGGCGAGGTGCTGCGCAACAACACCGACGTGGTCCCCGGCCTGTACGCCGCCGGTGAGTGCGCCTGTGTCTCCGTGCACGGCGCGAACCGCCTCGGCACCAACTCGCTGCTCGACATCAACGTCTTCGGTCGGCGCGCCGGCATCGCCGCCGCCGAGTACGCCCAGCGCACCGAGTTCGTCGAGATGCCGGAGGATCCGGCGCAGATGGTGCAGGACTGGCTGACGCTGATCCTGTCCGACAACGGCAACGAGCGCGTTGCCGACATCCGCACCGAGCTGCAGTACACGATGGACATGAACGCCGCCGTGTTCCGCACCGAGGACACCCTCAAGCAGGCCCTCACCGATATCCACTCGCTCAAGGAGCGTTACACCCGGATCACGGTGCAGGACAAGGGCAAGCGCTACAACAGCGACCTGCTCGAGGCCGTCGAGCTGGGCTTCCTGCTCGAGCTGGCCGAGGTCACCGTCGTCGGCGCGCTCAACCGCAAGGAATCGCGTGGCGGCCACGCCCGCGAGGACTACCCGGACCGCGACGACGTCAACTTCATGCGGCACACGATGGCTTACAAGGAGGGTCCGGAGCTCATCTCCGAGATCCGCCTCGACTTCAAGCCGGTGGTGCAGACCCGCTACGAGCCGATGGAGCGTAAGTACTGATGACTGCTGTAGCCGAACCCACCACGCAGAAGCCGGCTCCCGTTCCCGAGGGCTCGGTCATGGTCACCGTCAAGGTGGCCCGGTTCAGCACCGAGAACGACAAGGGCGCGTACTGGGATTCGTTCCAGGTGCCGGTCCTGCCGACCGACCGCTTCCTCAACGTGCTGATCTACATCAAGTCCTACCTGGACGGCACCCTCACCTTCCGGCGTTCCTGCGCCCACGGCGTGTGCGGTTCGGACGCGATGCGGATCAACGGTGTGAACCGGCTGGCCTGCAAGGTGCTGATGAAGGACATGCTGCCCAAGGGCGACAAGACCCTCACCATGACCGTCGAGCCGATCCGCGGCCTGCCCGTGGAGAAGGACCTCGTGGTCGACATGGAGCCGTTCTTCGACGCGTTCCGTGCCGTCAAGCCGTACCTGATCACCTCGGGTAACGAGCCCACCCGCGAGCGCATCCAGAGCCAGCACGACCGCGCCCGCTTCGACGACACCACCAAGTGCATCCTGTGCGCCTGCTGCACCACCTCCTGCCCCGTGTACTGGAGCGATGGCAGCTACTTCGGCCCGGCCGCGATCGTGAACGCCCACCGCTTCATCTTCGACAGCCGTGACGAAGCCGCCCGCGAGCGCCTCGACATCCTCAACGACGTCGAGGGTGTGTGGCGCTGCCGCACCACCTTCAACTGCACCGACGCGTGCCCCCGTGGCATCGAAGTCACCAAGGCCATCCAGGAAGTCAAGCGGGCCCTGCTCTTCACCCGCTGACCTTTCTACCGCTCAGGCCGCCCGCACCGAAAGGTGCGGGCGGCCTTTGTCGTCGACTACCGGGGCCGCGCCGACTGGTCCGGGGGGTTGGCGCGTGGCGCTGACCCGCTAGCGCAGAGTTCGAAGGCGTGGCGAATTGTGCGGTTAGCGCTGAGGGGTTAGTATCTACTCAATAGTTCGGCCCGCCCTGTTCGTCAGGAGCGGGCCGGATTTGTATGGTCTGGGGATGCCAACGGTCCGAGCGCCCAAGCCGTTCCTGTCCATCGAGGATCAGATCGCGTTGCTGTTGGCGCGAGGAATGACGATCGAATCGCCCGACCTAGCCGATCGATGGCTCCGAGCAGTTGGCTACTACCGGCTCAGCGGTTACGCCTATCCGTTCCGCACCCCAGATCCCGCAGACCCTGCGAGGCTCACCGACAACTTCGTTCCCGGAACATCGTTCGCCGAGGTGATCGGACTGTACGAGTTCGATCGACATCTGAAGAACCTGATGCTGAGCGGGTTGGAGCGCATCGAGGTCGCCATGCGAAGCCAGATCGGCTACACCCTGGGCGGCCACGGCCCCCTCGCCTACGAGCAATCGCATATATTCCGACCACAATTCTGCGGATCAATCGGCCACACCACATGGCTCTCGGTAGCCCGTGGGCGAGTCAATCGCGCCAAGGGCCACGATGCCGCTGTCGATCATCACATCGCCAACTACGGCGGTGACATGCCGATCTGGGTTCTTACCGATGTCCTCGACTTCGGCGATCTGAGCAAACTGTTCGCCGGAATGACCAGCATCGACCAACAACAGATCATGCAATGGTTCTCCATCACACCACCACCACTGGCACCCAACCTCACCGTCAACCAGCGGCGAAAGGAGCGCAAGCGGTGGAAGCAGAACCCACCGCTGGCGAACTGGCTCCTGCACCTGACGATCGTCCGCAACACCTGCGCCCATCACAGTCGACTGTGGAACCGTCGTCTGACCCCCGTCGGCACTCCCGCTCTTGCGGGGCTACCGGGGTTCGAAGGCCTGCCACCTGATCAATTCGAGAGCGTTTACGGCACGATCTGCTTGGTCGCGTTTCTCCTGGCAACGACCTCGCCCGGCAACACCTGGACACGCAAGATCGCGCGACTGGTCGACAGCAGTTTCACGGCGTTCGGTATCAGAACTGTTCAGGAGATGGGGTTCCCCAGTAACTGGAAAGAACTCCCCCTCTGGACTGACGCGTTCTGAGCAGTGTCGTCTCAGACCTCGGCGGCTCCCCGAAGCCCCGCTGAAGGCCGCCTCCATCAAGAGATGCAGGCGGCCTTCACGTTTCGCAAATGGCACTGAGGTGAGAAGCATTTCGGGAGCATTTGTGGGGTATTCATTGGCACGCCGCGGGATGGTAGGTCGGTGTTCTGTCCCTCCGGGGACAGCGGGACCCCGGGCTGCCCGTATCCCGGCGCCGCAGGCGGGTACGGCTGAACGTGGTGCAGGTCGCCGTCAGGCGCCGACGACCGCTCGTAGGTTGGAACCTCGCTCCGCAGCCGGATGGGCTGCGCGCCTGGCGATATCGACGCAGATTGCGGTGTAGGCGGATGGAGGCGCCCGCGACTCTCGCGGCGATCGCGTGAGTTCGTTCCGACGACTTAGCGGTAGTGGCTCACGGCGTCCAGAACGGCGGTTCGATAAGAGCGCCCGAAAAGGACGGCGTGGGCCAGCCAGAGGTGGAGTTGGTGGAGGGGGATGCGGGTGCGCCAATCAGGGGCCAAGGGGTAGTTCTCGTTGTAGGCGCCGATGATTCGGGGGAGGTGGGGCGTGCCGCTGAAGAGGTGGAGGGTGGCGAGGTCGGTTTCGCGGTGGCCACCGTGGGCGGCGGGGTCGATGAGGTACGGGGTGTCGGCGGGGCCCCACAGGATGTTGCCGGGCCAGAGGTCGCCATGGATGCGGGACGGGGGTTCGGTGGGGGCTTCGATGTGGATGGATTCGACGACCGTAGCGTCGGCGGGGTCGAGGGCTCCCGCGTCGACGGCGAGTTTCAGGTACGGCAGAAGGCGGTGTTCGCGGTACCAGCTCGGCCAGTCGTCGCCGGGAGTGTTGTCCAGGGACAGGCCGGGCGAGGAAGCTGTCGGTGGCGGCGCCGAAGGTCGGCGCGCCCGCCCGGTGGGTGTGTGCCAGGCCGGCACCGAAGCGTTCGGCGGCGGCGCGGGTCGGCTCGGCGTGCTCGATCCATTCCAGGAGCAGCAGTTCCTCGGTGACCGCGTACACCTCGGGCACCGCGACCCCATCCGCCTCGCACAGCCAGCGCAGACCGTCCGCTTCGGCCGCGAAGAGACCGGCGGGCGCGGCGGTGGCCGCCTCCGTCGGCGCGGCCGACGCGCCACCCGGCCAGGTCTTGAGGAACAGATGGGTCCCGTCGTCGAGCACGATCCGCTCGGCGACGCTGATGGAGCCGCCCGGTACGGGCGTCGTGCGCAGGCGCTGGTGCGCGAGGAAGGTCGGCAGCAGATGCGGGTTCGCGCGCAGAAACGGCAGGTCCACGCGGCCATCTTGCCCAGCCGGCGGTGATCGCGGTCGGCAAACCGCTCGAATCTCCTCGGCACATTTTGTAAACAGGTATTACTAAACGCTGTTCATAAACGTGCGATTCGTGGTTTCATCGTCAGGAACGTGTTCCACATCACGTTGTGACGTCCGCGCACCGGACCGGAGGAGATAGCCGTGACCAGCACCAACATCCCCGCGGGGTTCGATTTCACCGATCCCGACCTGCTCGCCAGCCGACTGCCCATCGAAGAGTTCGCCGAGTTGCGGCGCACCGCGCCGGTCTGGTGGTGCGCCCAGCCGGACCGCGCCAGCGGGTTCGACGACGGCGGCTACTGGGTGGTGTCCAAGCTGGCCGACATCAAGGAGATCTCGAAGAACCCCGACGACTTCTCCTCGCACGAGAACACCGCGATCATCCGGTTCAACGAGGAGACCACCCGCGAGCAGATCGACATGCTCGGCAACATGCTGATGCTGAACCTGGATCCGCCGCAGCACACCAAGATCCGCCGCATCGTGTCCAAGGGCTTCACCCCGCGCGCGGTGGAGAACCTGCGCGCCGCGCTCACCGAGCGGGCCGAGCGGATCGTGTGGGAGGCCAAGAAGTCGGGCCGGGGCGATTTCGTCGAGCAGGTCGCGTGCGAGCTGCCACTGCAGGCCATCGCCGAGCTGATCGGGGTGCCGCAGGAGGACCGGATGAAGCTGTTCGACTGGACCAACCAGATGATCTCCTACGACGATCCGGAGTTCGAGGGCAACCATCACGTGGCCACCGCCGAGGTGATGGGCTACGCCTGGAACATGGCCGAACAACGCCGCGGCTGTCCCGCGTCCGACATCGTCACCCAGCTGGTGAACGCCGACGTCGACGGTGAGCATCTCGGCTCGGACGAGTTCGCCTTCTTCGTCATCCTGCTCGCCGTCGCGGGCAACGAGACCACCCGCAACTCGATCACCCACGGTATGAAGGCCTTCGTCGACAACCCCGCCCAGTGGGAGCTCTACAAGGAGCAGCGCCCGCGCACCGCGCCGGACGAGATCGTGCGCTGGGCGACCCCGGTGACCGCGTTCCAGCGCACCGCCACCCGCGACCTGGAACTGGGCGGGCAGCAGATCAAGAAGGGCCAGCGGATCGGGCTGTTCTACAGCTCGGCCAACTTCGACGAGGAGGCCTTCGCCAACCCGTTCGAGTTCGACGTGCTGCGCAACCCCAATCCGCACGTCGGTTTCGGCGGCACCGGCACGCACTACTGCGTCGGCGCGAATCTGGCCCGCCTGGAGATCGATCTGATGTTCAATGCCATTGCCGACGCGATGCCGAACCTGCGCCAGGTCTCCGAACCGGTGCGGCTGCGCAGCGGCTGGCTCAACGGCATCAAGCGCTGGGAAGTCGAATACGCTTGAACCCGAAGACGATCGAGGGGGTGGCCGGGTGACGGGCAAGGCGCGCGGCCGGGCGCCGGTGGTGACCGACGGCGATATCCGGCGGGTCGCCAGGGCGCTGCTGGCCGCCCAGGGCCCGGACGCGGTCACCCTGCGCGCGATCGCGCGCGAACTCGGCGTCACCGCGCCCGCGCTCTATCGGCACTACGCCTCACGCGACGAGCTGATCGAGCGGTTGCGGGTGGAGTTCTGCACCGATCTGGCCGCGTTCCTGTCGGCGGAGATCGCCGTGCTGTCCGACGACGGCGCGGTGCAGTTCCTGGCCATCTGCCGCGGTTTCCGGCGGTGGGCGCTGGCGAATCCCCGGGAATTCACCCTGGTCTTCGCCTCGCCCACCTCGGGCCGATCGATGATGCGCCGCTTCGACGAGCCCTTCGGCCGGATCTTCCTCGCCGCGGCGGGCAGGCTGCTGGTGGGCTTCGAGATCGCCACCCCGCCCGGCGAGACCATCCCGGTCGAGCTGCGCGAGGATCTCGTCGCCTTCCAGACCGAGCTGCTGGCCATGCTCTCGGAGTCCGGCCAGAAGTTCCCGGCCGAGAAGCTGGACCTGGGTGTCACCTATCTGATGGTGCAGATCTGGGCCCGGCTGTTCGGCCACGTCACCCTCGAGGTGTTCGGCAACTACCCGATCCCGCTGGCCGACCCGGAGATCATGTTCGACGCCATGCTCGCCGACCTGGCCCGCACCACCGGTTTCGCCGACTGAGCAACCGACGTCTCGACAGTGTCGCCTGCGGTGGGTGAAGATCGACGGTAACCGACAGGGACGGGGAGTGACGCGGCGATGGAACGCGAGCAATTCGTGGAAACCGTGATGACGAGCGTGCGGGCGCACGGGATCGGCGATGCCGAGTACTCGGCCGACGACTTCAGCGTGCATCACAGTGACGGCCGGGTGATCTTCCTGGACAACATCTTTCGCGAGTGCCGAAACCTCGGCCCCGCGGAGCGCGAAGAACGCATCACCGCCTTCGTCGCCGCGATGACCAGCTCCGACGATGTGCCGGGTGACTGGAATTCGGTCCGTCCGATGCTGCGTTCGGTGCTGCGGCCGGTGACGCTGGGACAGGACGGCCCGCGGCCGCTGCACCGCGCGGCGTTCCCGTTCATCGACGAGGTCGTCGTCGTCGATCTGCCGCGGACCAGGTCGTTCGTGTCCGTCGAGCAGGTCGAGTCCTGGGGGGTCGACGCCGAGCAGGTCTTCGCCGCGGCGCGCGACAATCTGATGGCGCTGAGCAAGCCCGGCTCCCCTGCGGAACTACAGATCCTGCGCTTCGTCGACGACGGCGATTCCTACTTCGCCTCCTGGCTGCTGGTGCCGGGCTGGCTGGCCGGATACGCGGGCGGTACGGCCCGCCCGGTCGCGTTCATCGCCGAGAACGATTCCCTGCTGGTCGTTCCCGACGATCCGGAGCTGCTGGTCGAGGTGTTCGAGATGATCGAGCAGCAGTACCGCGACGCGGCCCGCCCGGTGTCGCCGCAGGGCTACACGGTCGACGAGCACGGCACCGTCGTCCCCTTCGACGAGGCGGGCCCGCACCCGTCGATGCCGCTGGCGCTGCGGGCGCGCGCCGGCCTGGCCGCGACCGAATACAGCATCCAGACAGACCATTTGAACGACATGTTCGAGAGTTGCCGCGACCTGCCCGACCTCGACATCGCCCCCGCCTACGCGGCCACGGTCAACTATGAGGAGACCACCGACGGCGCCTTCACCTCGGTGGTCTGGGGCGAGGGCGTGGAATACCTGCTCCCGGAGACCGACGTCGTTCGCTTCCTGCGCCGCGACGACAACGACGAGGTCGATCTGGTCTGCACCGTCCCCTTCCCCACCGTCGTCGAAATCCTCGGCCTCACCCCCCTGCCCACCCTCGAACCCACCCGCTTCGAAGCCCGCCACTGGCCCGACCCCACCGCCATGTCCCGCCTCCGCGCCGCCGACATCGAGCAGTAGGGCTTCAGTCCAGCGGTGGGGCGGTGGACCAGGATTCGCCGTAGCGATGACGAGGTGGTCGAGGTAACGCAGGCCGACGATGTCGGCGGCGCGGGACAGGAGGGTGCCCGCGCGGCGGTCGTCGGTGCTGGGGGTGGGGTCGCCGGAGGGGTGGTTGTGCACGACGGCGAAGGCGCGGCCGTCGTGGCGCAGGACGGTGTTGAGGACTTCCCGGACCGGGACGGCGACGTGGTCGATGGCGCCCTCGGCGACGAAGGCGCGGTGGCGCAAGCGATGCTGGGTGTCGCAGATCAGGACGAGCAGGCGTTCGACCCTGGCGCCGGCGAACAGCGGCACCGCGACGCGGGCGATGTCGGCGGGTGTGCTCAGCCGCGGCACCGATCCGGTGGTGCGCGAGCGGGTGCCGAGGTGGAAGGCGGCGATCACCGTCGCTGCTTTTGCTGGGCCGATGCCCGTTCTGCGCGCCAGTTCCTCCGGGCGGGCGGCGGCGAGCTCGGCCAATCCGCCGTACTCGCCGAGCAGGTGCGCCGCGAGCTCGAGCGTGGACTGTCCGCGTGTGCCCTGCCCGAGCAGCAGCGCGAGCAGCTCGACATCGCTGAGCGCGTGCGGGCCGAGCAGCAGCAAGCGCTCACGCGGGCGTTGGGCTACGGGCAGATTCGCGATCGGTACCGACATCGTTCCCCCTGCGGATCGGTGACGAGACCGATGATGCCAGCGGGTACCGACACATTCGTGCCCGAGCTATCCTTCGGCCACCGCGTCCGCGCCGACGATCACCGCCCGCTCGTCCTCCCGTGGCGTGCTGAAGATCGAATCGGCCATCAGCCGTTCGAGATTGCGTAGTTGACGCTCGTGCACGACGATGCGCCGCAACGCCTCGTTGACGGTCGCGTTGCTGTCGGCGGTGCCCATGATGTCGGCTGCCGCGGCCAGCAGGTGCTGATCGAGATCTATCCGCAGGGATCGCAATCGTCCTCCTTCGTCGATCGCAATCTTGCGTTATTCGCGCCGGACGCGTCCGCCGATTCACCGCGTCGTTACCGAATACCCGCGTTCGCAAGTCCGCACAGCAACCGATCGGGAACATCGCGAGCGCTCGCCAGCAAGCGCACAGAAAACGCTGATGGTCGCCGGAATCAGCGCCTCTTCGCCACGAGAACTGTGCAGTTTGCGCAGTTGTGCGCGTCGTTGTTGTCGATGTGCACGCGCGGTGCTTGCCTGGAGGCATGTTCACCGAGGCACAGCTGTACTCCCCGGTCACGCGCGAGCGCGACGGCGATGTCACTGTGCATCTGAGCGCGGATCATCCCGGCGTCGACGACAAGGACTATCGCGCGCGCCGCAACGCCATCGCAGCCATGGCGCTGGACTACCGGCCGGGCTCCCCCGTTCCGCAGATCGACTACACCGAGGACGAGCAGCAGGTGTGGCGGATCGCCTCGGCCGAACTGGCCCGCAAGCACGAGATCTACGCGTGCGGCGAGGTGCGCGAGGCAGCGGCGGCGCTGGCTCTGCCGCGCGATCACATCCCGCAGCTGGACGAGGTGTCGAGGCTGCTCGCACCGCTGACCGGCTTCAGCTACGTGCCTGCCGCCGGTCTCGTCCCGCTGCGCGAGTTCTTCGGCTCCTTCGCCGAGCGCACCTTCCACTCCACCCAGTACATCCGCCACCACTCGGCCCCGCTCTACACCCCGGAGCCCGACGCGATCCACGAGATCATCGGCCACGCGAATCAGATCGCGAGCCCGAAATTCGCCGCGCTCTACGAGACGGTCGGCGCCGCGGTCGCTCGCTTGGAGACCGAGACGGCACTGAAATTCCTGGCCGATGTGTTCTGGTTCTCGATGGAGTTCGGTGTCGTCCGTGAGGGCGGCGAGATCCGCTGTTACGGCGCCGGTTTGCTGTCCTCGTACGGCGAGATCGACGAATTCCGGCACGCCCGGCTACGCCCGCTCGACGTCGCCGCGATGGGCACCATCGACTACGACATCACCCACTACCAGCCGGAGTTGTTTTGCGCGGAATCGGTGGATCAGATCGTCGGCGTGCTCGGCGAATTCTTCGCGACCATGGACGACGAGACACCCGCCAGACTCGGACACCATCCGCACGCTGTCTCATAGCGGTTCCGAAAACGTTGTCACAGAACACAGTTCAGTATTTCGTAATTCTCACCTGCTGAGACGCGGCGGGCGCGGCGGAGCGGTCACTGTTACCTTCGACCGGTTCTACGAGCTTTTCCGAAAGGGTCGGGTAGACCGAAAATGACTGTGGATGTGACAGATACGCACGCCGAGCAGAATCCCGAGCCGGAGGCCCCGCTGTGGCTGCAGGGCCGCGAAGCGGTGATCGCCGCGGCGGCGCCGACCGAATGGCGTGGCAACGTCCCGGACTACGAACTCAGCCATGAGGTGATCCCGCGCGAGCGCACGACCGAGCACGCCCCCGGCTCGCTCGAGGCGATCGTCGAGGACCTGGTGAAGGTCTTCGAGATGGAGGTCTCACACAAGGGCGATCCGGCCACCTGGCTGTCGGTGGTCGCCGAGCAGTACCGCGGCCGGGTCAACGGCGGCGAGTGGCAGGATGCCGAGGAATTCGCGCGGATCGGCAGCTACAACATCCTGATCGGCGACAACCCGTACTACGAGGCGGCGAACGAGACCTTCGAGTCCTCGCACCACGTCTTCCACACCGCGTTTCCCGGCGGCTTCTTCTGGGAGGTCATCGAGGTGCTGTCCGGCCCGCCGACGGTGAGCTTCCGCTGGCGGCACTGGGGCCGGTACGAGGGCGAGTACAAGGGCCACCAGCCCACCGGTGAGCAGATCGAGATGTTCGGCGTCACCATCGCCCGGGTCAGCGAAGACCTGCGCATCCTCGAGCTCGAGCACTTCTACGACAACAACAAGCTGCTCGGCCCGCTGGCCCACGGCTGCCCCGTGCAGCACGGCAAGTCGGAGTGATCAAGCCAGATCGTCGAACGGCAGGCCTGCCTGCAGGAATGTCAGGGCGTCGCTGACGTTGGTGACATTCATCGGAGTGGCGGGCGCGATGGCGAGCATGGAGCCGATCATCGCGCCCGCGGCTACCCGCACATCGAAATCGTCCGCGGACCGACCTGTGTAGTCGGCCAGCATCTGGGCGGCGAGTTCGATACTGCGCAGAAATTCCAATCCGATCGCCGAGCGTAGTTCCGGCACGTGGAACAGCAGCGCCTGCCGTTCCTGCTCGAAGGCGAGGTCGGCGGGCGACATCCTCCCGAACACCGCCGCGGTCGCGGTGCGGATGGCGGTGATCGGATTCAGGCCGCGCGGAAGCGTGGCCAGCTCCTCGATCATCACCTGGTCCTGGTCGTCGGCGATGACCAGCTGTTCCTTGGTCGGAAAGTAGCGGAAGAAGGTACTCGGGGACACCTCGGCCGCCGCCGCGATCTGCTCCACCGTCGTCTCGGTGTAGCCCTGTTCCCGGAACAGCCGGAACGCCTCGACCCGGATGGTTCGGCGGGTCCGCTCCTTCTTCCGCTCGCGTAGCGACATCTCAACCGGCATGTATCGATTCTGCCGCATCCGAGTCGGTAACCGGTGCCGCCGGTCGCCGCAGCCCCAGCGCGGTCACGAGTCCGGCGACCAGACACAGCGCCGCGCACAGCCCGAGCATCGTGTCCATGCCCGCGACGAAGGCCTGCTGCACCTGCCCCAGCATCGCCGGATCGCCGGTCTCGCGCGCGACCGCGACGCCTGCGTTGACACCGTCCGAGATCGGCGCACGGTCGAGCGCGCCGAGGTCGGCCCGGTACCGGGTGGACAGCACGGTGCCGAGTACAGCCACACCGATGGTGCCGCCCGCCTGCCGAAGCGCTTGCAGCAGTGCCGAACCCGAGCCCGAACGTTCGGCGGTCAGCTCGCCCATCGCCAGGCCGACCGCGGCGGGCATGACCAGGCCCATCCCTGCGCCGAGCACCGTCGTCCACAGCGCTGTCAGCCCGAAACCGCTCTCGACCGTGGTGAACGCGCCGAGTCCGAGGCCACCGGCGAGCACGAGCAGTCCGGCGGTGATCACCACCCGCACGCCGAGCCTGGGCAGCAGCAGGTCGACCAGTCTGCTGCCGATGACGAGTCCGCCGATCAACGGCAGCAGCCGCAGCCCGCTGCCGAGCGCGTCGACGCCGAGCACGGCCTGCAAGTACTGCGGGACGGTGAAGAACATGCCGAACATCGCGAAGCTGACCAGGATCGAGATCGCGGTGCCCCACCGGAAGCCGGGCGCGGCGAACAGCGCGAGGTCGATCAGCGGATACTCGGTGCGGCGCTGCCACCACCCGAACACGGCGAGCGTCGCCGCCCCGGCCGCGACGACGAGCCAGCCGGCCAGGTCGTCCCAGCCGCGTTCACCGATCCGGATGAAACCGTAGGTCAGCCCGAGCATGCCTGCCGCCGAAAGCAGTGCGCCGAAGAGATCGACGCGAAAAATGTGGTCGCTCTGCGATTCCGGCACCAGGGTGGCGACGGCCAGCGCGCCGACGACGACCAGCGGCACGTTGATCAGGAACACCGAACCCCACCAGAAGTGCTGCAGCAGCCAGCCGCCGAGGATCGGGCCGAGCGGCAGGCCGATGGCGGTCGAGGTGACCCAGATCGTCAGCGCGCGCTGCCGCTCGACGGGGTCGGTGAACAGCACCGGCAGCACCGACATCGACAGCGGCACCAGCGCGGCGGCGGCGATGCCGAGCACCACCCGCGCCACGATCAGCTGGCCGGCCGATGCGGCGAACGCGCAGGCCACCGAGGCCACACCGAACAGCACGAGCGCCGCGAGCAGGACCTTCTTGCGCCCGTACCGGTCGCCGAGCGCGCCGGCGGGCAGCATCAGCGCGGCCAGCGCGAGCGTGTAGGCGCTGCTGAACCATTGCAGCGCAGCGGTATTCGCGTGCAGGTCGACCGCGAGGGTCGGCAGCGCGACAGTGAGCACCGTGACGTCGAGCCCGATCGTGAGCATGGCCAGGGCGAGCGCGCCGAGAGCCAGCCAGCGGCGGGTGGATTCCGTCCGCATATCTCCTCCAATAATGAGAGTTACAGTCTTTTGCTAGTAACTCTCATTTGATTGTCTATGTCAAGAGCTCGCCCCCGGCCGACGCGCCGCCGCCGCGAGGGCTCGCTACTCTCTGATGCGATGAAGATCCGCGAACTCGGCGTGCGCGCCGCCTGCACCCTCGGCGCCGCCGCGATCGCCGCGGTCATGGCCTGCACTTCCACCGCCACCGCCGTGCCGCCGACCGACGCACTACCGAACAGCGGCTCGGGCACGACGACCACGCCCCCGTTCACCACCCCGAACACCGACAGCTGCCCGCAGAAGACGCAGCCGCCGCCCCCGGTCGACACCTCCGAGGTGCCCGCGCCGGGCGAGCCGACGCCGAGCGCGCTGCCGGTACCGTCGCCCGCCATCGGCGGCGACCGGCTGAGCGAGTGCGGCGTCGTCCTGCCCACGGGCGCGCCCCCGCTGCCCGCCGACATCTCGGCCACCTCGTGGATGGTGTCGGACCTCGACACCGGCCGGGTACTGGCAGCCAAGGACCCGCACGGCCGCTACCGGCCCGCCAGCACCATCAAGGTCGCGCTCGCCATCGTCGCGCTGCGCACCTTGGACTTGGACACGGTCGTCATCGGCACCCAGGACGACGCCGACGTCGACGGCACCAGGGTCGGCATCGGACCAGGTGGGCAGTACACCAACCGCCAGCTCATGCAGGCGCTGATCATGTGCTCGGGCAACGACGCCGCGCACGCGATCGCCACCCAGCTCGGCGGCGACAAGGCGACCGTGGCGAAGATGAACGACGTGGCGAAGTCGTTGCGCGCGTTGGATACTCGCGCGGCCACGCCGTCCGGGCTGGACGGCCCCGGCATGAGCACCTCGGCCTACGATCTCTCGGTGCTGTTCCGCGAGGCGATGAGCATCCCGCTGTTCGCCGAACTCATCCACACCGAGCAGGCCGACTTCCCCGGCTATCCGGCCGATCCGAAGATCCCCGACGACAAGGACCATCCGGGATTCCCGATCGCCAACGACAACCAGCTGCTCTACAACTACGCGGGCGCGATCGGCGGCAAGACCGGCTTCACCGACGACGCCAGGCAGACTTTCGTCGCCGCCGCCGAACGCGATGGGCACCGGTTGGTCGTCACCCTGCTCAAGGCCGACGTGCGCCCCATCCGGCCGTGGGAGCAGGCGGCCCGGCTGCTGGACTACGGTTTCGCGCTCGACGCCGACGCCCGGATCGGCAAGCTGCCCGAATCAGGCAGTGCGGCAGTGCAACCCAGCGTCCCGCTGGCCACGCCGCCGCCGCGCGCCGACGGCACCCAGGCCCAACCGGAACAGCAGCCCCATCAGGCCGCGCGGGTGGCGACCCTGATCGGCGGGCCGGTGCTGGTGATGGCGCTGCTGCTGTGGGCGCGGCGGGCGTACCGGCACAGGCGCTGAATCACACAGCGCCTGGTCAGCGGCGCTTGCCGAACACCAGCAGCGCCAGCGCGGCGATCGCGCCGGCGCCGAAGTAGGCGGCACCCGCACCGGTCGACATGCCGCGATCGACCACCCGCGGCCGGATGACCACCGCGTTCGGCGGCGCGATCTCGGCCTCGCGTTCGTTGTCGGAGGAGGTCGCCGCCCAGGCGGTGGCGAACAGCAGGATGCGATAGGAGATGTAGCTGAACACCATCAGACCGATGATCGAGCCGAACGTCGCGCCCGCCGGACTCCGCAGCACCACCTGCAGGTAGATGGCGGCGATCTGCTTGAAGATCTCGAACGCGATCGCCGCCAGCGCCGCCGCGCGCGCCGCGCTGCGCAGCGAGACCGGTTCGCGCGGGAGGCGGGCAATCATCCAGGCGAACACCGCCCACGAGGCCAGCAGACCGAGCGCGATCGACACCACCGCGAGCACCGCCGGCGCGCCGGGCAGATGCTCGACCCCGATCGCCGAGAGCACCTGCGCGCCGAGCCCGCTCGACGCGATCGCCGACAGCCCGAGCGAGACCACGAACGCCAGGCCGAGGCCGACCAGCGCGCCCAGATCCGACAGCTTGCTGCGCCACCACGGGCTTTCGGGACTCTGCACCTCCCACTGCTCGGTGAGCGCCGCCCGCAGATTCGCGATCCAGCCGAGCCCGGTGTACAGACCGACGAGCAGACCGAGCAGACCGACCGTGCCGCGCGAGCTGATCGCCTGGTCGATCAGGTCGTTGATCTGGGTACCGAAGGAACCCGGCATGTTCTCCACGACGCTGTCCTGGAGCCGGGTGAGCAACTCGGGCTGCCCGGCCAGGATGAAACCGGCCACCGAGAACGCCACCATCAGTAGCGGAAACAGCGACAGCACAGTGAAATACGTGATGCCCGCGGCGTAGTAGTCACCGCGCTGCTGCTGGAATCGGCCGCCCGCCCTGACCAGATGATCCAGCCAGGGCCTGCGCCCGATCTGCTTCTCGACCGCGGCCGAGATATTGTCGACGAGCTGCATGGCACGCGCCCTTTCGGCCGAAACCGCAGGCGCACACCGGGTCAGCGAGCCAGGAAGCCCACCCGGTCGTACACCTGCGCCAGTGTGTTACCTGCGATCTCGCGCGCCCGCTCGGCACCCGAGGCCAGGATCCGGTCCAGTTCGGCCTGATCCGAGAGGTATTCCTGCACCTTCTGCTGGACGGGAGTGACGAATTCGACCAGCGCGTCGGCCACGTCGGCCTTGAGATCACCGTAGCCCTTGCCCGCGAAATTCTCCTCCAGGGTGACGATCGGGGTTTCGGTGAGCGAGCTCAGGATCACCAGCAGGTTGCTCACGCCCGCCTTGTGCTCCGGGTCGTAGCGGATCTCGCGCTCGGTGTCGGTGACCGCCGACTTGACCTTCTTCGCGGTGACCTTGGGATCGTCGAGCAGGTTGATCAGACCCGCGTCGGTGACGGCCGACTTGCTCATCTTCGCGGTCGGATCCTGCAGGTCGAAGATCTTGGCCGTGCCCTTGACGATGTGCGGCTCCGGTACGACGAAGGTCTTCTTGAATCGGGTGTTGAAGCGCTGGGCCAGGTTTCGGGTCAGCTCCAGGTGCTGGCGCTGATCCTCGCCGACCGGCACCTGGTGCGGGCGGTAGAGCAGGATGTCGGCGGCCATCAGCACCGGATAGGTGAACAGACCGACGGTCGCGTTGTCCGCGCCCTGCTTGACCGACTTGTCCTTGAACTGGGTCATCCGGCTGGCCTCACCGAAACCGGTGATGCAGCTCAGGACCCAGGCCAGTTCGGCGTGCTCGGGCACCTGGCTCTGCACGAACAGGGTGGACTTCTTCGGGTCGATGCCGAGCGCGAGCAGCTGCGCGGCGGCGGCCTTGGTGCGGGCCCGCAGCGCCTTGGGGTCCTGGCTGACGGTGATCGCGTGCATGTCCGGGATGAAGTACAGCGCGTCGTAGTCGTCCTGCATGGTCACCCAGTACTGCAGCGCACCCAGGTAGTTGCCGAGGTGGAAGGAGTCGCTGGTGGGCTGGATGCCCGACAGCACCCGCTGCTTGCGTTCGGCCGTCGCGGCCGGGGCAGGACTGGACATGCCCCCGATCTTTCCATGACACTCAAACTGTTTTGTCGGGCGGTGCGCCCCGAGGGCCCTGCGTGGTTACACTGCGCTACCGCCTCCGGGCCCGCCGGTCACACCGCGGCATTTCGCTGCACCCAGTTGCGCGGATCGACGCCGGGCATGCTCGGCTTGCCCGCCTTGACCATTCGCTGTTCGCGGCGGGCCAGCAGCTGGTAGGAGGGTGTGCTCGGCCCGGCGAGCGCGCCGGCCAGGACCCGGGGTGCCAGCGGCGGCGCGACGTGCGCGGCCCGGAGGCTACGACACAGCGTGGCGTAGGCCAGCTGATCGGCGATCCCCCATTCGATGCCGTACATGTTCCGGATCCGCGTCGGCAGACTGCCCTGCACCAGCAGATACAGCGCCGTCCCGACCTGCTCGGCGGGCGGCCGCAGGCGATAGGCCTTGCGGTGGCCGGCCAGATACGAGCCGACCAGATCGGCCTCTTCGGTGAGGAACAGTTCGGCCGAGTTCAGGTAGTTGTCGAAGTACCGGCGGAAGGCCGGATAGTCGGCGGGCGCGGCATCGCGCGGCATGCCGAACAGCTCGCCCCAGCGGAGGTAGTCCTGGTAGAGGTCCTCGCGCTCGGTGGCGGTGAGTTCGCGCACCAGCCGGTCGTACATCGCCTCGGCGGAGTCGAAGGTGAAGGCCATGGTCATGAACATCAGGTGCGGATCGTGGGCCGCGTAGGCGGTGCCCGCCGGATAGTGCGCGCCCGCGTCCTCGGGCAGGGTGCCGACCACCTTCTCGTGCTTGCGCCGGGTGAAGGCCAGGGCGCGATCGGCCTCGGTCCTGCTGCCGAGGAAGACCGCCTCGAACAGGGCGCCGGTGACGGCCAGCCGGGTGTAGGGCGTCGCGCGATGCGCGGTGTGCTCGCTGGTGCCGACGAACAGCAGCGGATGCACCGCGCCGATCACCAGCGCCCGGACACCATAGGTCAGCCCTACCGCCCGCTTGCTCATCACCCGTCGGATCATCGAATCGTCGGCGAAATATCCGGGTTCGCCCTGCCGTGCGGCCATGCTGCGCCTCCTCGTCGAGTGCATCTGGCAATAGAATCCACCAGATTTGATAATCTGGCAAGAGTCTCTACCAGAAAACCTCCCCGCGACGGCAGGACGCAGAATGGGAGCTGTGGCAGCACAACGCACCTACGGTGGCGTCTCGGCCGAACAACGACAGGCCCAACGCCGGACCGCCCTCCTCGACGCGGCGCTCGACATCGTCGCCGAGGACGGGCAGACCAAGCTCACCGTCGCCGGGCTCTGCGCCCGCGCCGGCCTGAACGAGCGCTACTACTACGAGAATTTCGAGCATCGCGACGGCGTACTGGAGGCCCTGCTCGATCGCATCGCCGAGGAGCTGACCGCCGCGATCGTGACGGCGCTGACCACGGCCGATCCCGACAGCCGGTCCCAGTCGCGCGCGGCGATCGACGCGGGCATCTCGGTGCTCATCGACGATCCGCGCAAGGCCAAGGCCGCGCTGATCGCGGGCATGGCGACCCCGGAACTACGGGCGCGCACCGCCCGTACGGTGCGGGCGTTCTCCCGGCTGGTCGCCGCCGAGGGCACCGGTTTCTACGGGGTAGAGGTACCGCAGAAGCTCGTCGACTTCCGCGCGATCTACCTCATCGGCGGGTTGACCCAGACCCTCACCACCTGGCTGGCCGGCGACCTGGACCTGACCCGCGAGGAACTGATCGACCAGGTCACCGAGGTGTTCGTCCTCCTCGGCGACGACCTGGCCGAACGGCACCGCTGACGACCCGCGTCACCGCGCGGGCGGAAACCGGTGGGAGGCGACCGAATCAGACACCGGCAGCCGTCAATTCCCGTGGCAGCGGCAACCGGATCACGCCGTGAGGGCGATGGCGCCGAAGGTTTCCGGGTCGCCCTGCAGGACGACCCGGAAGGCGACATCGCGGCGGGCCCAGTAGGCCGCGCAGTCCCGCATGGCGCTGTCGAACCAGGCGCGTTCGGTGGGTTGCTCGGCCAGCAGGTCGGCCGAATCGCGCACCACCACGACGTAGCCGGGCGCGTCGCCGACGAAATCGTCCAGATCACGCAGGCATTCGTCGAAGGCGTCCTTGTTCGCGCCGAAGTAGTACGGGAATTGGCAGGCCGCGGCGAACTCGTCGAAGAGTTCGGCGGTGGTGCGCATCTTGGGGCCGCGCAGTTCGCGGACCCGGTAGTCGGCGGGCGCGTCGTAGCGAACTCCGCTGAACTGGTTGGCATCCACCGGCAAGGCGCCGAGAACCGGCGGTGCGGTCACGGTGGGCGACTCGGTACCGGGACGAGCAAGGAACTGCGACAGCGTCATTCGCGTCGTCATCAGCGCATCCTCGTGAAGGTCTCGTAGTGGTCGCCGGTGTACCAGGCGGTGCCGTCGCTGCCGGTGACGATGCGTTCGGCATCGCGCGACCGGTTGCGCTGCTTGGGGTTGACGTCCCACTCCTGGTAGGTCACCGCCTTACCCGCCGGATCCTTCGGCGGAAGTTTGGTCCCCCGGTTCATCCACTGCTCGCCACCCTTGGTGCCGGGCGCGTTCGCCGAATCCGGCCAGCGTCCCGCATCGATCTCCACGAGCGTGGCGTAAGCGCGATCGGGCACGCCCGCCGCCTTGGTGACCGGCGCCGCGCCGGCATCCCCGGCGGGCGGGCCCGGCTTGGGCGCGGCCTTGGTGGTGGTGACCCCGGCGACCGCGCGGGTGGTGGTGGTCGCCGCGGTGGTGTCGTTGCCGCCGCGACCGGTGAGCAGCGTGAAGCCCACCGCGAGCACGATGAGGACGAGCCCGCCGAGCAGGCCGAGCGTCTTGCGCGAGAGAGTCACCGGTACTGCACCGTCACGGGAGCGTGGTCGGACCAGCGCTGATCGTAGGCGTCGGCGCGTTCGACGACGGCCTGCTTGGCACGGCCGGGCAGCTCGCCCAGGGCCAGCTGGTAATCGATGCGCCAGCCGGAGTCGTTGTCGAAGGCGCGGCCACGGTAGGACCACCAGCTGTAGGGGCCCGCGACGTCGGGGTGCAGTGCGCGCACCACGTCGACGTAGCCGGCCGCCAGCAGCTCGGCGATCCAGGCGCGTTCCTCGGGCAGGAAGCCCGCCGACTTCTGGTTGCCCTTCCAGTTCTTCAGGTCGACCTCGGCGGGCGCGATGTTCCAGTCGCCGCTGACCACGAAGTCGCCGGTCCGCGCCTTCAGGTACGCGCCGAGTTCGGCCATGAACCGGTACTTCTCGTCCTGCTTCGGGGTGTTCTCCTCCCCCGAGTGCACATACACGCTGGCCACGGTGACCTCGTCGAAGTCGGCCTCGAGGTAGCGGCCCGACTCGGCGAACTCGCTGCTGCCGAAGCCGATCCGCACGGCGTCGGGCGGCCGGCGCGACAGGATGCCGACCCCGGCGCGCCCCTTCGATTCCGGTTCGGCGTGCGAGAGCACCCACCCCGCCTCGAGCGCGGGCGCCAGCGCGGCGGCGACCTGGGCATCGGTCGCCCTGGTCTCCTGCAAGCACACGATGTCGGCTTCGGTCGCGTCGAGCCAGGGCACCATGCCCTTGGTCGCCGCGGCGCGCACGCCGTTGACGTTCACGGTTGAAAGGATGAGAGCCACCGGACGACCGTACAATGACAGGTCAGGAATGCTCCCCCGGACACCGTCGTCCAGGAAGGGGTGATTGACGATGACGTCACGCACCGCCAAGTCCACTGCCCGGCCGTCGCCTGTCGCGGCGCTGCACCTCGGGTCCGGTGATCCGGTCCTGTTGCTGCACGGGTTCATGTTGTCGCCGCACTGCTGGGAGCAGGTGGCGCGGCGGATGTCGGCCCACTGTGAGGTGTACGCGCCCGCGTTCGCCGGACACTGGGGTGGGCCGAAGGTCGAGGGCTGGTCACTGGATGTGTACGCGCTGGCCGATCAGATCGAGGACCAGCTCGACGAGCTGGGCTGGCGGACTTGCCACATCGCGGGGAACTCGCTGGGCGGCTGGGTCGGGCTGGAGCTGGCCCGGCGCGGGCGGGCCCGCACGCTCACCGCGATCGCACCCGCGGGCGGCTGGAATACGCCCTCGTTCACTCAGCTGCGGGTCGGCGCCAAGTTCGCCTCGATGGTCCCGTTCGTCGAGGCCGGCAAGCGGCTCGGCGGCCTGGTGATCAACAACCCGGTGGTGCAGCAGGTCGCCGCGCTGATGCTGTGCAAGCACACCAGCGCGGTGGCCAAGCGCGACCTCGCGACCATCATCGCGGCCGTGCTGCACTGCGACGCGATCATCCCGATGCTGCTCGGCAGCCTGCGCGCACCCGCGATGGACGATCTGAACGAGCTGTCCACCCCGGTCCGCATACTGCTCGCCGAGTACGACCGGATCATCCCCAATCACGTCTACGCCACCCGCCACCTGCGCGAACTCCCCGAATCCGCGGACCGCATCCTGGTCAACGGCGTGGGTCACGTGCCGATGCTGGAGGCGCCGGACCGGATCGCCACGCTCATCGCCGAGCACATCTACGCCAGCCGCGGGCACCTGCGCGCGGTCTGAACACGCGAGAACCCGGCCGCGCGAAGCACTCTCGCGGCCGGGTTCCCCAGTGCCTACTTTTCGAGCAGCCCCTTGGCGATGTGGGTCACCTGGATCTCATTGCTGCCCGCGTAGATCATCAGCGACTTCGCGTCGCGCGCGAGCTGCTCCACGCGGTACTCGCTCATGTACCCGTTGCCGCCGAACAGCTGCACCGCCTCCATCGCGACCTCGGTGGCCGCCTCGGAGCAGTAGAGCTTCATCGCCGACGCTTCGGCCAGGCTCGGCGGCTTGCCAGCCTTGCCCCGCTCGAGCACGTTGAACACCATGTTCTGCACA
The DNA here is from genome assembly GCF_052983615.1 of Nocardia fodinahabitans. NCBI lineage: Bacteria > Bacillati > Actinomycetota > Actinomycetes > Mycobacteriales > Nocardiaceae > Nocardia > Nocardia fodinahabitans. Next base: position 4,670,950 of record NZ_JBRJJC010000001.1, on the reverse strand, counting down.
TTGATCCGGGCGACCTCCATCTTCGCCAGCTTGAGCTGGATCAGCTGGAACTTCCCGATCTCCTGCCCCCACAGCGTGCGGGTGCGCGCGTAGTCGACGCAGAGCCGGTGGCATTCCTCGATGATGCCCAGCGCCATGAAGCCGACGCCGACCCGTTCGGCGGTGAAACTGGCTCTGGCGCTTTCGCGTCCGTCGCCACCGCGATGCTCCTCGGTCTCGCCGAGCAGCCGGTCGCGGCCGAGCCGGACATTGTCGAAGAACAGCTCACCGGTCGGCGAGGAATGCAGGCCCATCTTCTTGAACGGCTTGCCCTGGGTGAGCCCCGCCATGCCCTTGTCCAGCACGAAGGTCAGCACCTTGCGGTGCCGCTTGTCGGCGCCGTCGCCCTCGTCGAGCTTGGCGTAGACGATCATCACATCGGCGCACGGGCCGTTGGTGATGAAGGTCTTCTGACCGTTGAGGATGTAGTCGTCGCCGTCGCGCTCGACGCGAGTCTTCATGCCGCCGAAGGCATCCGAGCCGGAGTCGGGCTCGGTGATCGCCCAGGACGCCACCTTGCGCAGGGTGACGATGTCGGCGAGCCAGCGTTCCTTCTGCGCGAGAGTACCCCGCGACATGATGGTGGTGGCGCCCAGCCCGATGCTGACACCCAGCGCCGACACCAATCCCATACAGACACCGGACAGTTCGCTGATCAGCACCGCCATCATCGACTGCTGCCCGGCGAACGGCGACCCACCGCCGCCACCGGACCGCTCGCCGGGACCGGTCGCTTCCTTGGCGAGCATCTTGGCGACCGCGTCCTCGCCCATCGCGTCGATCCCGAACTGGCTGAACAGTTTCCGCAGGATCGGGTACGGCAGCAGCTCACCGCTGTCGAGGGCGTCCAGATGCGGACGGACCTCCTTGTCGATGAAGGTCCGCACGGCATCGCGGATCATCAGATCGGTTTCGGACCATTCGATCATCGTCGTCTCCTCCCCGCTCAGGGCAGCCGCACAGCGATGTCGTCGATCGCCCACGGCCCTTCGGTCTCGATGGTCTTCACATCGTGCCAGCCGGCCAGCTCGGAGATGGCGCCTCCTTGCACGGCGAACACCTTGCCGGTGATCGGGCACTTGTCCGAGGCCAGATAGGCGACCAGCGGGGAGATATTGGCCGGGCTGAACGCGTCGAACCTGCCGGATTCCTCGGCCGCGGCGGCCTCGGCGGCGAACATCGCACCCATGCCGGGGGTGGCCAGGGTGAGCCGGGTGCGGGCGATCGGCGCGATCGCGTTGACCCGCACGCCGTAGCGCCCCAGTTCCTCGGCGGCGACCTGGGTGAGCGCGGCGATCCCCGCCTTGGCCGCCCCGTAGTTGGCCTGGCCCGCGTTGGGCAGGGTGACGCCCGAGGCCGACGCGGTGTTCACGACCGCGGCGTTGGGCTGGTTGCCCGCCTTGCTCTGCGCCTTCCAGTAGGCGGCGGCGTGGTGCAGCACGGCGGCATGGCCCTTGAGGTGCACGGCGATCACCGCGTCCCACTGGGCCTCGTCCATCGCGGCGACGAAGACATCGCGCAGGATGCCCGCGTTGTTGATGACGATGTCGAGCCCGCCGAGCTCACCGACCGCCTGGGCGATCAGGTTCCGCGCGCCGTCCCAGGTCGCGATGTTGTCGGTATTGGCGACGGCGACGCCGCCCGCCGCGACGATCTCGTCGACGACCTGCTGCGCCGGACCGGTATCGGCGCCCTCACCGGCATTGCTGCCGCCGAGATCGTTGACCACGACCTTCGCGCCCTCGCGCGCGAACAACAGCGCGTGTTCACGGCCGATGCCGCGACCCGCGCCGGTGATCACGGCGACCTTGCCTGCCAGGGAACTCATGACTGACTCCTTATCTCCGCGAGACCGTCGCTGAGGACGACATCCTCGCCGCGCACCGTCTCGAACGCGTAGGTGGTGACGCCGTCGGCGCTGGTGACAGGCCAGATCCGGGTCTGCAGATCGTCGCCGGGGAACACGAGCTTGGCGAAACGCACCGCGAACCGCCGCAGCCGATGCACATCCGAGCCCGCCGTCGCGGTGAGCACACCCCAGGACGCCATCGCCATGGTGCACAGCCCGTGCGCGATGATGCCGGGCAATCCGGCATCCTTGGCCACCTGCTCATCCAGGTGCAGCGGCATCGGATCGCCCGAGGCGGGCGAGTACCGGAAGGTCTGGTCGTCGTCTACGTGATGCTCGACGACCGCGAACGGCGCGCTCGCGCGCAGACTTTCGTCGAAGCGATGCGCCGGCGCCTGCTCGCCCACCGACTTGCCCGCGTCGATATTGCGGAAGAAGGCGGTGAGGTACTGCTCGTTCACCAGTTCGCCTGTCGTGTCCCGGCATTCGACCAAGATGGTGACGGTCGTCCCGGTCGACTTGCTGGTGTAGCCCACCGACTTGGCCCGCGACACCAGTTCCTCGCCCGGCCGGATCGGCCGGTGGAAGTGGAAGTCCTGCTCGCCGTGTACGACCCGGCCGAAGATGTCCATCGGCGCCACGTCGATGATCGGCATCATCATGGATTCGAACACCGGGACGATGGCGAAGACCGGCGGCGCGACGCTGCCGTCGCGGTGCGCCTGGATCGGATCGTTGGTCGCGGCGGCGTAGTCCGCGATCCGGTCCGCGGTGACCGCGAATTCCTCGGCGTCACTCCACTTTTCCAGGCCGGCGTCGTCGAACTCGACGATGCGGCCCGATGCGTGCGCAGTCATCGGGCGGCCCCTACGCCGAGGCCAGCGCGTCGAGCTGGTCGAGCGATCTGTCCAGCTGGATGCGGCCGTCCTTCTCCACCGCCTTGCCCAGCGCGCCCTTGATCAGCGCACCCTCGAAGTCGCCGGAGACCAGGATGGTGCTGCCGGAACCCGCGGGCTGGATGTCGAAGGTGAACTCGGTACGGACACCGGCCATTCCGGCGCCCGCGAGGGTCAGCCGGTTGGGCACCTCCACCGCTTTCACGGTCCATTCCATCTTGTTGGCCATGCCGAGCATGACGATCTTGGCGACCAGTTCGGCGCCCTCGGCCAGCACGGTGGGCGGTTCCTCCATGAACCTCTCGTGGATGGTGAACCACTTGTCCCAGGTCTGCGGGTCGGCGACGACCGCCCACAGCGCCGCCGGGGTGGCGGTGACGGTCTTGGTGGCTTCGATGTGTCCCATTGCGGTACTCCTCGTGCTGGTCAGCGCACCGCGCGCTGGTAGGCGGTGACCACGGCGGCGCCGCCGAGGCCGATGTTGTGCTGCAGGGCGGCGGTGACGTCGTCGACCTGGCGTTTACCCGCGGTGCCGCGCAGCTGCCAGGTGAGCTCGGAGCACTGGGCCAGGCCGGTCGCGCCGAGCGGATGCCCCTTGGAGATCAGGCCGCCCGACGGGTTCACCACCCACTTGCCGCCGTAGGTGGTCTGGCCCGCGTCGATCAGCTTCCCGGCCTCGCCCGCACCGCAGAGTCCGAGCGCCTCGTAGAGCAGCAGTTCGTTGGCGGAGAAGCAGTCGTGCAGCTCGATCACCTGGAAGTCGTCGGCACCGAGGCCCGCCTGCTCGTAGACCTTGCGAGCGGCGGCGACATTCATGTCGTAGCCGATGAGGTTCTTGGCGGTGCCGTCGAAGGTCGAGGCGAAATCGGTGGTCATCGCCTGGCCCACGATCTCGACCGCCTGCGCCGACAGATCGTGCCGGTCGACGAACGCCTCGCTCGCCAGGATCGCCGCGCCGGAACCGTCCGAGGTCGGCGAGCACTGGAGCTTGGTGAGCGGGTCGTAGATCATCCGCGAGCCCAGGATGTCGTCGAGCGAATACTCGTCCTGGAACTGCGAATACGGGTTGTTCACCGAGTGCTTGTGGTTCTTGTGACCGATCTTGGCGAAGTGCTCGGCGGTGGTGCCGTAGCGCTTCATGTGCTCACGCCCGGCCGCGCCGAACATCCACGGCGCCACCGGGAACAGCACCTCGGAGATCTCCGCCAGTGCCATCACGTGCTTGCCCATCGGCTGTTCGCGGTCGTCCCAGGTGGAGCCGAGCGAACCGGGCTGCATCTTCTCGAAGCCCAGCGCCAGCGTGCACTCGGCCAGCCCGCCCCGGATCGCCTGCGCCGCAAGGTAGAGCGCGGTGGAGCCGGTCGAGCAGTTGTTGTTGACATTGACCACCGGGATGCCGGTCATCCCGAGCTCGTAGACCGCCCGCTGCCCGGAGGTCGACTCGCCGTAGACGTAGCCGACATAGGCCTGCTCGACCTCGCGGTAGTCGATGCCCGCGTCGGCCAGGGCCTTGGTGCCCGACTCCCGCGCCATGTCCGGATAGTCCCAGGCCCGGGTGGTCCCGTCGGCCTCCTCGACCTGCTTGCGGCCCGGCTTCTCGAACTTCGTCATCCCTACGCCGACCACGTAGACCTTGTTCGTCATCGAACTCCCATCCTCAGGCTTGCGCACAAACATACAGCTCTGCATGTATCTTCACAACACTTTCCGTGACGCCGGTCACCATCGGACCGCGTAACAGCGGCGTAACGGTTCAGAAAATTGGTGTCTACATCCATCGAGCACGGTCGGTGAGCCGCCGAATTCGACGGCCGCGTGGATGAGGGAGAGAGGGAAATGGCCGGAGCAGATACCGCTGCCAGAGAAACACTCGAGGACTACACGCTGCGTTTCGCCCCGCGGAGCTACCGAAAATGGAGCCCGGCGGTGGTCGGCATCTCCGCTCTCGGCGGCATCGCCTATCTCGCCGATTTCGCGATCGGCGCGAATATCGGCATCGCGCACGGCACCGGAAACGCGCTGATCGGCATCGGTATCTTCGCCGTCGTCGTGATGCTGACCGGATTTCCGCTCGCCTATTACGCGGCGCGCTACAACATCGATCTGGATTTGATCACGCGCGGTAGCGGATTCGGCTACTACGGCTCGGTGATCACCAATATCGTGTTCGCCTCGTTCACCTTCATCTTCTTCGCGCTCGAAGGTTCGATCATGGCCCAGGGCCTGGAATTGGGCCTCGGAATTCCGCTCTGGATGGGCTATCTGGCCTCGACGGTGATCATCTTCCCGCTGGTCATCTACGGCATGAACACCCTGGCCAAGCTGCAGGTGTGGACCACTCCGCTGTGGCTGCTGCTGATGGTGGCGCCGTTCGGTTTCCTGCTGGTGCGCCATCCCGATTCGGTGGGTTCGTTCTTCGCCTACGGCGGCGAGAACGGTGGCGGTGTGAGCGTGTCCGGCGCGCTGCTGGCCGCCGGCGTGTGTCTGTCGCTGATCGCCCAGATCGCCGAGCAGATCGACTACCTGCGGTTCATGCCGCCGCGCACGCCGGACAACCGCGCCAAGTGGTGGGGCTGGATGCTGCTGGCGGGACCCGGCTGGGTGCTCTTCGGCGCGGCCAAGCAGGTCGTCGGCCTGTTCCTCGCGGTCTATCTGATCGCCAATCTGCCCGCCGCGCAGGGCATCGCGAACCAGCCGGTGCACCAGTTCCTGGAGATCTACCGCGACATGGTGCCGGGCTGGCTGGCCATGACGCTGGCCGTGGTGCTGGTGGTCATCAGCCAGATCAAGATCAACGTCACCAACGCGTACTCCGGCTCGCTGGCCTGGACCAACTCCTACACCCGCGTCACCAAGACCTACCCCGGTCGCCTGGTGTTCCTGGTGGTGAACCTCGGCGTCGCGCTGGTGCTGATGGAAGCGAACATGTTCGACTTCCTCAACAACATCCTGGGCTTCTACGCCAACTGCGGCATCGCCTGGATCGTCACCGTGGCCACCGACATCGCGGTGAACAAGTACCTGCTGAAGATCTCGCCGAAGGTGCCGGAGTTCCGGCGCGGCATGCTCTACGACTTCAACCCGGTCGGCCTGGTCGGCTTCGGCCTGTCGGCGGTGCTGTCGATCATGACCTTCTTCGGGCTCTTCGGTGACCTGCTGAAGCCGTACTCGCCGCTGGTCGCGGTGCTGGTCGCCTTCGTCGCGACCCCGCTCACCGCGATCGCCACCAAGGGCAAGTACTATCTGCGCCGCACCGACGACGGCATCGAACTGCCGATGTTCGACGAGCACGGCAACCCGTCGGGCGACCTGCTGCCCTGCCACGTCACCGGCATGGAGTTCGAGCGACCGGACATGATCGCCTCGGCGGTGCCCGGCCCCGAGGGCGAGATCCAGTACATCAGCTCGCTGGCCCTGTCCACGGATCGCGAGGGCAAGCACCTGCTGCCGCGGGAGTGATTTCGGAGCGCCGGCGGGCGGGTCGGGTTGTCAGAGGAGTTTGCGGACCAGCGGGAGTGGCAGGGTGCGCAGGGCGAAGGCGATGGGGATCCAGGGCCAGTCGGGGACGTAGGCCTTGGCGCGGCGCTTCTCGATCGCGGCGACCATGGCGCGCACGCCGGTTTCGGTGTCCACCATGAACTTCGGCTCGTGCTTGATCCGGTCGTTCATCTCCGAGCGGATGTAGCCGGGGTAGATCACCGAGACGTCCACACCGGGTACCGCTTCCGCGCGCAGGCCCTCGGCCAGCGCCGCGACGCCCGCTTTGGTGGCGGCGTAGGTGGTCAGCGTCTTTGGCATGCCACGCAGGCCGGAGATCGAGGAGATCATCACCAGGTGCCCGTGGCCCTGCGCGCGGAAGATCCCCATCGCGGCCTCGGTCTGGGCCAGGGCGGCGAGGAAGTTCACGACGGCGGTCTCGCGGTTGGCGGCGTGCTTGCCGGTGCCCAGCGGCGCGCCCTTGCCGAGGCCGGCGTTCACGACGACGCGGTCGATGGTGCCGAACTCGGCGGCGAACGCGTCGAAGACGGCGAACACGGCGGCGTCGTCGGTGACGTCGAGCTGCTTCACCGAGACGACGCGATCGGGCTGCGCGGCGAGGATCTCGGCGCGCAGTTCGTCGAGCCGTTCGGTGCGCCGGGCGCACAGGCCCAGGTCATAGCCGAGGGCGGCGAACTGGCGGGCCATCTCCGCGCCGAGGCCGGAGCTGGCGCCGGTGATCAGGATGGTGCCGCGGCTCACGAGAGCGCGTCCGGTGCCGGCGCCCGTCGGGGCTCGATGTGCGAGTGCATGTGCTCACGCTAGTCATCCGGACCTGCCGGTGGAACCGATCGCCGCCGATGTGGTGTCGTCGCGGCATGTCCGGAGCACTCGGACTATCCGCCACCCCGGGCATGGGCACCGACCGACCGCTGCGCCCACGACATGTCGGCCCCGAACGGTCGGACTATCCCGCCGCATCCAGGCATCGGCACCGACCGACCCGCTGTGCCCGCGCTCACTGGGGACCGGCCGCGATCACGGCGGACGCCGCGGCACGCAGGTCCGCCGTGGCGCGACGCCAGCGGCGATGGGCGCGTTCGGGGTCGGGGACGACGAAATTGGCGACGAGGATGCCGCGCAGCGCGTCCATCGCGGTGTAGGCGAAATCGCGGGCGCCCTTGCGGCGCAGATCATCCGGGATCAGTTCGGCCACCGCCCGCAGGACCGCGGTGTTGACCAGCGGTTCGACCTCTTCCATGGCGGCGGCCAGCACCGGATCGGTCCGGCCCGCCACCCACAGCTCCACCGTGGCGATGAACAGCGGTCCCTGATGCAGGTCCCAGAGGAACTCGAGGGCGGTGCCGACCGGATCGTCACCGACCGGGACCTGGGTCATCTCGCTCATCGCCGCCGCCACCCGCCGCTCGGCCAGATGCTTGATCGCGGCGACCACCAGGTCGTGCTTCGAGCCGAAATGGTGCACCTGCGCGCCGCGGGTCACGCCCGCCCGCTCGGCGACCCGCGGCGTGGTGGTGCCCGCGTAGCCGTATTCGACCAGGCAGTCGATGGTCGCGTCGAGCAGGCGCGTACGCATCTCGGTGCTGCGCTGTTCCTGCGTCCGCCGCTGCGGCTTGTCGGCTGCGGTGCTGGTCATCGGCCGATCCTACCGCTTACATACAGACCTGTTGGTAAGCGGCAGGTCGCGGTCGCACCGAAATACCGCGCCACGCGCGTTCGGCGCCGACCCGCGTGGCGCCGACGAGCGGGCCGCTCGACGTCGAGCGCGCGCCGAATACACGCGCCCGGCGCGTCACCGCACGGCGACCAGGCGGGCGGAATTCGCCGATTCGTCGTCGCCCGCCTCGTTGGCGGCCAGTTCGGCGTGCACGCGGTCGTAGTAGCGGTTGATCTCGGCATTGGCCGTCTCGTCGTCCCAGCCCAGCAGCGGCGCGATCAGCCGGGCGATCTCCGGCGCGGCGGCCAGGCCGCGGTCGGGGACCTCGATGGAGATGCGGGTGCGCCGGGTGAGCAGGTCGTCGAGGTGCAGCGCGCCCTCGTGGGTGACCGCGTAGACGGCCTCGGCGGCCAGGTAGTCGGGTGCGCCCGGAATCGGCTGACGCAGCGCCGGATCGGTGGCGACGAGGTCGAAGATGTCGGTGGCCAGCGCGCCGTAGCGGCCGAGCAGGTGCTCGACGACCTCGACCGGCAGACCCACCGAGGCGGCCAGTTCGGCGACGTCGGCGAGCATGTCGCGATAGCCCTGCGCGCCGACGATCGGCAGCTGCGCGGTCGTCGAGGCGGGGATGTCACCGCCGAGGCGCGCGGTGACGGCGTCGACCACGTCGGCGGCCATCACCCGGTAGGTGGTGTACTTGCCGCCCGCGATCACGAACAGTCCGGGCGCCGGCTCGGCGACGGCGTGCTCGCGCGAGAGCTTGGCGGTCTCCTTCGACGCGCCGGTCATCAGCGGACGCAGCCCGGCGTAGGTGCCGACGATGTCGGCCCTGGTCAGCGGCTCGCGCAGCAGCGCGTTGACGTGGTCGAGGATGTACTGCACGTCGGCGGCGGTGGCGGTGGGGTGGTTCTTGTCCAGTGCCCACGCGGTGTCGGTGGTGCCGATGATCCAGTGCTCGGCCCACGGGATCACGAACAGCACGGACTTCTCGGTGCGCATGATCAGGCCGGTGTGCAGGTCCAGCCGGTCGCGCGGGACCAGGATGTGCACGCCCTTGGACATCTGGACGTGGAACGGGAAGTCGACGCCGGTCATCTTGATCATGTCGTCGGTCCAGACGCCGGTCGCGCTGATCACGCTGCGGGCCCGGATCGTGTGGGCGACACCGGTTTCCAGGTCGAGCACCCGCGCGCCGACGACGCGTTCGCCGTCGCGCACGAGCCCGGTGACCTTGGTGCGGGTCAGCACGGTCGCGCCGTGGTCGGCGGCGGTCCTGGCGATCATCATGGTGTGCCTGGCATCGTCGACCTGGGCGTCGTAGTAGCGGATCGCGCCGGTCATCGCGTCCGAGCGCAGGGCGGGCGCGAGTTCCAGTGCGCCGGACCGGGTCAGGTGCTTGTGCATGGGGACGGCGCGGGCGCCGCCGAGGGTGTCGTAGAGGGCGACGCCGGCACCGATATAGGCGCGCTCCCAGACCCGGTGCTGCAGCGGGAACAGGAACGGCACCGGATGCACCAGGTGCGGCGCGAGCGTATTCAGCAGCAGCCCACGCTCTTTCAGCGCCTCCCGGACCAGCGCGAAGTCCAGCTGCTCCAGGTAGCGCAGGCCGCCGTGGATGAGCTTGGACGACCGGCTCGAGGTACCGGCGGCGAAATCGCGAGCCTCGACGAGGGTGACCGAGAGACCGCGTGCGGCGGCATCGAGCGCGGCGCCGGCACCGGTCACGCCGCCGCCGATCACCAGCACGTCGATCTCGCGGTCACCGAGCGCCGCGATCGCCTTGTCGCGGTAGAGGGAGTCCAGGGGAACGGACACGGCTTGCTCCTTGTCGAGGTGGTCGTTCATCAGTCGAGTTCGGCCCAGTCGAGGGTGCGTTCGACGGCCTTGAGCCAGCGGCCGTAGCCGCGTTCGCGCTGCTCGTCGGACCAGGAGGGGAACCAGCGGACGTCCTCGTGCCAGTTCGCGAGCAGTTCGTCGGTGGAGTTCCAGACCCCGACCGCCAGGCCGGCCGCGTAGGCGGCGCCGAGCGCGGTGGTCTCGGCGACGACCGGCCGGGAGACCGGGACGCCGAGCAGGTCGGCCTGGATCTGCATGGCCAGCTTGTTCATGGTGACGCCGCCGTCGACCCGCAGCGTCGCCAGCCGCACCCCGGAATCGCGTTGCATCGCCTCGACCACATCGCGGGTCTGATAGGCGATGGATTCCAGTGTCGCCCTGGCCAGGTGGGCGTTGTTGCTGTAGCGCGAGAGGCCGACGACCGCGCCGCGCGCGTCGGGTCGCCAGTACGGTGCGAACAGCCCGGAGAACGCGGGCACGAAATACACACCGCCCGCGTCGGCGACCTGGCCGGCCAGGTCCTCGATCTGCGCGGCGCCCGCGATGATGCCGAGCTGATCGCGCAGCCACTGCACGGCCGAGCCGGTGACCGCGATCGAACCCTCCAGCGCGTAGACGGGTTCGTCGCCGCCGAACTGGTAGGCGACGGTGGTGAGCAGGCCGTGCGCCGAGCGCACGATGTCGGCGCCGGTGTTGAGCATCAGGAAGTTGCCGGTGCCGTAGGTGTTCTTGGCCTCGCCCGGCTGGAAACACACCTGCCCGACGCTGGCGGCCTGCTGGTCGCCGAGAACCCCGGCGATCGGCACCACGCTCTTGAACGGCCCGTCGGGGTGGGTGGTGCCGAATCCGGCCGGGTTCGACGACGGCGCGATGGCGGGCAGCATGGCGCGCGGGATGTCGAAGATCCGCAGGAGTTCGTCGTCCCAGCGCAGCGTCTCGAGGTCCATCAGCATGGTGCGCGAGGCGTTGGTGGGATCGGTGACGTGCACGCCGCCGCGAATGCCACCGGTGAGGTTCCAGATCAGCCAGGTGTCCAGGGTGCCGAACAGGGCGTCACCGCGTTCGGCGTCGGCCCGCACGCCCTCGACGTTGTCGAGGATCCAGCGCAGCTTGCCGCCCGAGAAGTACGGCGCGGGCGGGAGTCCGGTGCGCTCGCGGATCAGGTCGCTGTGCCCGGCGGCGTCGAGCGCGGCGATGATCCGGTCGGTGCGGGTGTCCTGCCAGACGATGGCGTTGTAGTACGGGCGGCCGGTGTGCCGGTTCCACACGACGGTGGTCTCGCGCTGGTTGGTGACGCCGATCGCGGCGAGGTCGGCGGCGGTGAGGTCGGCCGAGGCGAGCGCGGTCTTGACGACGGTGCGGGTGCGTTCCCAGATCTCGTCGGGATTGTGTTCGACCCAGCCGGGTCGCGGCATGATCTGCTCGTGTTCGAGCTGATGCCGGGCGACGACGGCACCGCCGCGGTCGAAAACCATGAAACGCGTCGAGGTCGTGCCCTGGTCGATCGCGCCCACATACCGATTCATCGTGGTCCTTTCGAGCGGGCTCACCGTCGAGCCCGACACCCACGCTAGGAACGGCCCGGCCCCGCCGCCACGACTGCCGTTCGACAATGCTGAACGCTCGGGCTGATAGGTTCGGGCGGTGCCGGGTCCGATCCAGTCGATCGAGCGAGCCGCCGCCGTGCTGCGGCTACTCGCGCGCGGGTCGGGGCCGATGGCGGTGGGCGAGGTCGCCGCCGCGCTCGACCTGGCCAAACCCACCGCGCACGGCATCCTGCGGACCCTGCTCGGGGTGGGGTTCGTCGACCAGGATCCGGCGACGGGGCGGTATCTGCTCGGGCCCGCGCTGGGTGAGCTGGGCACCGATCACCTCGATGTCAACGAACTGCGCTCGCGGGCGATCCACCGGGCCGACGCGCTCGCCTCGCGGACCGGGGAATCGGTGCGGATGGCGGTGTCGCGACCGGCGGGGGTGACGGTGGTGCACCACGTGTTCCGGCCCGACAACACCGAGCAGGTGCTCGCCGTCGGCGAGGTGCTGCCCGCCCACGCCACCGCGCTGGGCAAGGTACTGCTCGCCTATGACGCGGCATCGAATCCCGGTGCGCTGCACTCCTTCACACGTCGCACTATCGTCGACCCGACAGCGCTGGACCGCGCGATCGCCGAGGTCAGGCGGACCGGCTGGGCCGGCGAGGTCGAGGAGTATCGCTCCGGCGAGGCGGGCATCGCCGCGCCGATCCGCGCCAGAGGAGGACTGGTGGTGGCCGCCATCGGCATCTCGGGACCGACCGATCGGCTGTGCGACAACCGGTTACAGATCCGGCCCGCCGCCGTCGAGCAGGTGCGCGCCGCCGCCCAGGCCGTGCACCGCGATCTCGGAGCGGCGCGATGAACGGGAGAATCCGGTGACGCAACGGTATGTCCTCGCCCTCGATCAGGGCACCACCTCCACCCGCTGCATCGTGTTCGATCGGCATGCCAGGCTGGCCGGGCTGGCCCAGCGGACCCACCGCCAGCGCTACCCGCGTTCGGGCTGGGTCGAGCAGGACGCGATGGAGATCTGGCGGACGGTCGAGCGGATCGTGCCCGCCGCGCTGCGCGACGCCGGGATCACCGTCGAGCAGGTGGCGGCGATCGGGATCGCCAATCAGCGCGAGACGACCGTGGTGTGGGATCGCGAGACCGGGGTGCCGGTGCGGCCCGCCATCGTCTGGCAGGACATCCGCACCGAGGAACTCGTCGAGCAGTTCCGGGAAATGCCCGGCGCGCACCGGATCACCGAGCTGAGCGGGTTGCCGCTGGCCACCTACTTCGCCGCGCCCCGGCTGCGCTGGCTACTCGACCACGTCGACGGCTTGCGGGCGCGCGCCGAACGCGGCGAGGTGCTGTTCGGGACCATGGAGTCCTGGCTGATCTGGAATCTCACCGGAGTGCACGTCACCGATGTCACCAACGCGGGCCGCACCCTGCTGATGAACCTGGCCACCCGGCAGTGGGATGAGGAACTGTTGCGGTTCTTCGATATTCCGCGCGCGATGCTGCCCCGCATCGAACCCTCGACCGGCGACTTCGGGACCGCCCGCACGGTCGCGCCCGGTGTCCGGATCGGCGCCGCCCTCGGCGACCAGCACGCCGCACTGTTCGGCCAGACCTGCTTCGCGCCCGGCGAGACCGAATGCACCTACGGCACCGGCGGATTCCTGATGATGAACACCGGCGCCGACCTGATCCGGTCCGAACACGGACTGCTCACCACCATCGGTTACCAGGTCGGCCCCGAACCGGTGTACGCGCTGGAAGGCCCCATCGCGGTCACCGGATCACTGGTGCAGTGGCTGCGCGACATCGTCGGCCTGATCGCCACCGCGCCCGAGATCGAAACCCTCGCGAGCACCGTCGACGACAACGGCGGCTGCTATCTGGTCCCCGCGTTCTCCGGGCTCTACGCACCGCATTGGCGCAGCGACGCCCGTGGGCTGTTGATCGGGCTGACCTCGTATGTCACCAAGGGCCATCTGGCGCGGGCGGTGCTGGAGGCCACCGCCTGGCAGACCCGCGATGTCGTCGAGGCGATGAACGCCGACGCGGGGCTGCGGGCGCGGTCGTTGCGGGTCGCGGGCGGGATGGCGGCGAACAACCTGCTCATGCAGATCATCGCCGATGTGCTCGGGGTTCCGGTGATGCGTCCGCTGGTGACCGAGACGGTCTCGCTCGGCGCGGCCTACGCGGCCGGACTGGCCGTGGGGTACTGGCCGGATCTGCAAGGGTTGCGGAGCAATTGGCGAGTCGCGGCGCAGTGGGTGCCCCAGGCCGACCGATCCGTTCGCGACGAGGAGTACGAGCGGTGGCAGCGGGCGGTGCAGCTCAGCATCGGCTGGGCGCGGCCCGCGGGCGGGGCGACGACCGAGCGATAGCCCCCACGATCCAGACCGATCGTTCACGAATGAGGACCGCCGGATGCGGCGGGACTCAGCCCAGGATCGAGGCGGCCACCCGGCCCGCGTCGCGCAGGCGGGTGGCGGCATTGGGCGCGCGTTCGAGCACCCAGACACCCTGGAGGAAGACGAGCAGGAAGCGGGCCATGGCGCGGGTATCCGCGTCGAGCGGCAGTTCCTCCTGCGCGCGGGCGCGCGAGAGCGCGGAGAACAGCGCCGTCTCCGTACGCGCCCAGCTGGATTCGACCAGCCGGGCCACCTCGGCGTCGCGGGCGGCGAGCTCGACCGCGGCGGTCGTCACCAGGCAACCGAGGAATCGGTTCTCCGCACAGGATTCGTTCACGAACTGGTCGATCAGCCCTCTGATCGCGGGCAGTGCCGGGCCGGGCCGCGCCAATTCCGCGGTGACCCGCGCGTCGACGATCTCCAGGTGCCGTTGCAGCGCTTTCATGAACAGTTCGTGCTTGCTGCCGAAGGTCGCGTAGATGCAGCCCCTGGCGATCCCGAGATGCTCGATCAGATCCGCGATCGAGGTCGTCTCGTAGCCGCGCTGCCAGAACAGATCCAGCGCGCGGTCGAGCACGACATCGGGATCGAATTCCTTGGTACGCGCCACTTTCCGAGCATACCAATGCTATTGCGACCGATCGGTCAGGTATGCAACACTTCGAGCCGCCATTCACACAGAATTGAACAAAGGATTCACCATGGCGTTCACCAAGCTGCTCGGCGCAGGCATCGCGGCGCTGGCTTTCGGAGCGGCCCTCACCGCGGGCCCGGCCACCGCCGCCCCGCTCTCCCCCGCCCCGGTCGTCGCCCCCGGCGAACCCGCCCCCGGCGGTGTGTCCACGGGTAGCGCCTTCATCGACGAACTCGGTTCGTTCCTGCGCCAGCTGCAGTGCGGCTCGGCGTACTCCTGCAACCCGCCCGCCTAGTCCGCGGCGGGTGTGCCGCGCACTCGCCGCCGGGGCGGTCGGCGAGTGCGTGGCGTTCGCGTCAGCCCAGCGCCGCGAGCGCGTCCACCTCGAACAACATGCCCGGCAGGGCCAGCGCCGCGACACCGAGCAACGTCTGCGCGGGCGGACGATCACCCCAGATCTCGGCGATCTTGGCGCCGAGCACCGTCAGCTTCTCCAGGTCGTGGTCGACGATGAACGTCCGCAGCTGCGCGACGTCGGCGTAGTCCGCCCCGGCCGACCGCAACGCGATCCCGAGATTGGCGAACGCCCTCTCCACCTGCGCACCGAAATCGGTACCGGTGGTGTGCCCTTCGGCATCGGAGTCGTACTGCCCCGCGATGACGACCAGTTCACCGGTCACCCGCGCGACATGGCTGTACCCGAACCCGGTCGGATCGTGCAGCTCGGGCGGGTTGCTGATCACTACTGACATGACACCTCTCCTGTTGCCGATTTGTCCTGCACAGCGGAGACGACGCAGCAAGCCGAAGTGTGACACCCGCCCGCGGCGGGTCAGCTCGCGATCGCGGACGCGCCGCGGCGGGCGGCCCAGACGGTGACGGTGAAGAGTCCGACGCCGAGGATCGCGAGCACGGCACCGACGGTGGCCGGGGCGGTGTAGCCCAGGCCCGCGGCGATGACGAGGCCGCCGAGCCAGGCGCCCGCCGCGTTGGCGATGTTGAGGGCGGCGTGGTTGAGGGCGGCGGCGAGGGTCTGGGCGTCGGCGGCCACGTCCATCAGGCGGGTTTGCAGACCGGGGGCCAGGGCGGCGCCGGACGCGCCGACCAGGAAGGCGCCGATCGACGCCGTGATCGGATTGTGCGCGGCGAGCACGAAGCCGGCCAGGATGACCACCATCGCGATCATGGCGACGAAGATCGAGCGATCGACGCCGCGGTCGGCCAGGACGCCGCCGAGGATGTTGCCCGCGATCATGCCGAGGCCGAACATGGCCAGCACGATCGGGACCGCGCCGATCGGCATGCCGGCGACGTCGGTCATGGTGGTGGCGATGTAGGTGTAGACGGCGAACATGCCACCGAAGCCGATCGCGCCGACGGCCAGCGTCAGCAGCACCTGCGGGCGACGCAGCGCACCGAGTTCGGTCAGCGGGTTGGTGATCTTCATGCCGGTCAGGCTCGGCACGAAGCGCCACAGCGCGGCCACGGTCGCCACCCCGATCGCCGCGACCACGACATAGGCGTCCCGCCAGCCCAGATGCTGACCCAGCCAGGTCGCGCCCGGTACGCCGATCACATTCGCCACGCTCAGCCCGAGCATCACCGCGGCCACCGCCTTGGCCCGCTGCCCCACCGGGGCGAGGGTGGCCGCCGCCAGCGAGGCGACCCCGAAGTACGCGCCGTGCGGCAGCCCGGAAACGAATCGGGCCGCCACCAGCGTGCCGAAGGTCGGGGCCAGCACCGTCGCGGCATTGCCGACGGTGAACGCGGCCATCAACGCGATCAGCAGCTTCTTGCGCGGCACCCGGGCGCACAGCGCGGCGATCAGCGGCGCGCCGACGACGACGCCCAGCGCGTAGGCCGACACCGCGTGCCCGGCCGTCGGCTCGGAGATGTCGAAGTCGGCCGCGATATCGGGCAGCAGCCCCATCGTCACGAACTCGGTGGTGCCGATGCCGAACCCGCCCAGCGCCAGCGCCAGCATCGCCGGGAGGTGCCAGCTCGTGCGTGGCGCCTCGACGTGGTCGGTGGCCGCGAGGGAAGAAGTCACGCCTCCATGCAACGGGCCACCGGGCCCGGCCGCTACCCGGGGTGAGCGTGAGTTCGCCCACGCCGACCGCCCGTGCGGGGTCGAAGGTCCCGCGGATGCCGGGGCTTCCGGCTCTACTCACCCGGATGCGTCCGCGCGCAGTATTCGTGCTGATCCACCGAACGCCGAAAGCGAGTCCATGGCGGTGCACCCTTCCGAGCTGGGTATCGACCCGGTTCCCGCGGCCGAAGCCGATCGACAGGTACCAGCCGGCGGCGGACCGCCGCGAGTCGCCCGATGGCAGGCGGCAGTGCTCGTCGGCACCGCGGGCATCGGCTGGATCGCGTCGGTGCTGTTGAGCGTCGAGCAGTTCACGATGCAGCACCGGCCAGGCTATCGCCCAGCCTGCAGCATCAGCTCGGTCCTGTCGTGCGTCTCGGTGATGAACAGCGGTCAGGCGGCGGTATTCGGCTTCGCCAATTCGATCATCGGGGTAGTCGGCTTCGCCGTGGTGGTCGCGGCCGGGCTGCTCGCGGCGGCCGGCCGGAACGTGCCGGTGCGGGTGTGGCGGGTCCTGTGGCTCGGTGTCGCGACCGGCACGGTGTTCGCCGGGCTGGCTCATCTTCCAAGCGCTCTACCGGATCGGCTCGCTGTGCCCGTACTGCATGGTGGTCTGGGCGATGATGCCCGCGCTGCTCGCGCTCCTCACCCGTCCGGCGTCGGGCCGCGCACCCGGCCCGATCGCCACGATCGTCGGGTGGCGATGGACCGTCGCGGTGCTGATGTACGCGGTCGTGATCCTGCTGGTCTTCCTGCGGTTCCAGGACTATTGGCTGTCGCTGTGGTGACCGAGCGGGATATCGCCGACACCGCGGATCTGGAGCCGCTGCTGCGCGACTTCTACGCCGTTGCCTTCGCCGACCCGCTCATCGGGCCCTATTTCACCGAGGTCGCGGCCATGGAGCTGGACACACATCTGCCCAGGATCACGAATTTCTGGGCCCGCGCGCTCTTCCGCGACGCCGAGTATCAGGGCAACATGTTCACCCCGCATGCCGCGCTGCACGCGGCCAGGCCCTTCACCGCCGAGCATTTCGACCGCTGGGTCCGGCTCTGGCACGCCGCGGTGGACAGCAGATACCGCGGACCCAACGCCGACCGGGCCAAAATCCAGGGCGAGCGCATCGCGACCGCGATGCGCCGCCGGCTGGGCTGCCGGCGTGGCAACGAGCTGTAGACGGCACGACGTTCGTGTGCCGTCGTCGCCCGGGTCCTGCACGCTGCGCTCACCGCGACTTCTCGGGCAAGAGTGCCGCTTCGACCAAATCCTCGACCGTGACGAACTTCACGCGTGGCCGCCCGGCGGCCTTGCCCGCCGTCTGCTCCGCCGCGTCGATGGCCCGCCAGCCGTCGCGGCCGACCTGGTAGGGCGCGCGCTCGGCCAGCAGCGCCGCCAGGTCGGCGCGGGTGCGCTGGGGCGCGGCCAGTGCGCCGTTCACGAAGTCCTCGATCAGCTGATCGACGGTCTGCTCCGCATCGACCCGGTTGGAGCCGATGACACCCCGGGCCCCGCGCTTGATCCAGCCGCACACATACACGCCCGGCACCGGATTGCCATCACGGACAACCCGGCCACCTGCATTGGGGACGATGCCGGCGCGCTCGTCGAACGGCAGGTCTTCGATCGGCGCACCGCGGTAGCCCACCGAACGCAAGACCAGCGACGCCGCCAGCGTGCCGGTACGGTCGCCGGCCCGGGCGACAGTGCGCCCGTCGATCGCGACCAGTTCGTTGTGCACGTACTCGATGCCGTCGACCCGCCCGTCGCCGGTGACGGCGGTCGGGGAAGCCGAGTAGCGGAAGACGATCCGCTTGTTTCCCGGGGTGCGCGGACCGTGCGCGTATTCCTGCGCGATGGTGTGCTTGAGCCGCAGCGCGAACTCGGCGCCGGGATCGTCGAGCTCGGCCCGCGAGATCGGATCCAGTTCCAGATCACCGGGATCGACGATGATGTCGACGCCGTTGAGGTACCCCAGCGCCAGGAATTCCGGTGAGGTGTAAGCGGCCTGCAACGGCCCGCGGCGGCCGAGCACAACCACCTCGGTGATTGTGCTGCGGCGCAACGCGGCCAAGGCGTGATCGGCGATATCGGTGTGCGCCAGCTCATCCGGGTCCACCGTCAGCACCCGGGCAACATCGAGGGCCACATTGCCGTTGCCGATGATGACGGCCCGCTCGCCGGAGAGATCGAATGCCCGGTCCGCGTACTCGGGATGCCCGTTGTACCAGGCCACGAATTCGGTGGCCGAGTGGCTGCCCGGCAGGTCCTCTCCGGGCACGCCGAGGCGCCGGTCGGTGGCCGCGCCGACGGCATAGATGACCGCGTGGTGGTGGGCCATCAGCTCCTCGTGCGAGATATCCTTGCCGACCTCCACATTCAGCCGGTACTGCAGCGCGTCACGCCGGAAGGCCGATTCGAACTGGTCCACCACTGCTTTGGTGCCGGGATGGTCGGGCGCGACCCCGGAGCGGATCAACCCGTAGGGCGTTGGCAGCCGATCGAACAACTCGACCTCGACGTCCGCGCGACGCAGCAGTTCCGCGGCGGCGTAGCAGGCAGCCGGTCCCGCGCCGACGACAGCGACCCGCAGGGTGCCCAGCGCCCTGGGTACGCGCCCTGGCTCGGTCAGGGGTTCGGTGGTCGATTCCAGCGGATATCGCTGGAACCAGGCCGCATTGATGTCGCGGAACCGCTCCAGCGACGCGCTGAGCTCGTCCGCGGGGAAGATGGCGCCGACCGGGCAGGCATCGGCGCAGGCCCCGCAGTCGACACAGGCCACGGGGTCGATGTAGAGCTGCTCGGTGGTGGCGAATTCGGGTTGATCGGCGGTGGGACGGATGCAATCCACCGGACATTCGGGGATGCAGCCGGCGTCGTTGCAGCACCGCTGCGTGATCACATAGGCCATCGGGAGTCGATCCTCACGCGTTCGTCGGATGGGGTGCGGGGCCGGCTTTGCGGAGGTTCTCGGCGACTTCGGCTTCCCAGACCGCGTTGGCGGTGGTGGTGTCGACCTCGAACTCGAAGCGCTGCGAGGACTTCGGGTCCACGTCGGCGACATCGACGAAGAACTGGTCGTACCAGCGGCGCAATTGGTAGACCGGGCCGTCCTCGGCGCAGAGCAGCGGATTCTCGACCTTGGACTTGTGCTTCCAGATCTCCACGTCCTGCAGGAAGCCGACGGCGATGCCCTCGGTCATTTTCGTGGCCAGCCGCTCGGCCTGCTCGTCCGGCAGACCTTTCGGCTTCTCCAGCGTGATCCCGTACTGCAGCACGAACGAGTCCTGGGTGACCGGGTAGTGGCAATTGACCAGGACGCTGTTGACCTCGTAGCCGCTGTAGATGTTGGTCAGCGGGTTGATCATGTACGAGGGCCCGAAGTACGAGGCCTCCGATTTCAGCAGTGTGTCACCGCCGTACTTGTTCACGATCCCGACATCGGGGCGGCCCTTGGTCTCCAGGAACTGGGTGGCGATATGGCCCTCGAAGACGTTCTTGAAGTACGTCGGGAAGGCGTAGTGGATGTAGAAGAAGTGGGCCATGTCGACGATGTTGTCGATGATCTCGCGGCAGTTGGCGCCCTCGATCAGGATCGTGTTCCAGGTCCACGGCGTCCAGGCGGCGCTGTGGGTGTCGACGGGGCCGCCGTTGCCGTCGCTGTACGGTCCCTCGATATGGGGGATGGTCACCTCGGGTGCGGGCGCGTTGCCCTCGTGGTCGTGCCAGACGAAGAGCTGACCGTTGCGCTCGAGGCTGGTCCAGGTCCGGGTGCGGGCAAGCGGCGGGACCCGCCGCGCGTACGGGATGTCCCGGCATCTGCCGTCGCCACCCCAGCGCCAGTCATGGAACGGACAGGCCACCTCGTCGCCCTTGATCGTGCCCATGGACAGGTCACCACCCAGGTGCCTGCAATACGCGTCGAGCACCTGCAGGCGGCCGCTGGTGTCGGCCCAGACCACGAGCTTGGTGCCGAACGCCCTGATCGAGTGCGGTCTGCCGTCGCGGAAGGTCTCGGCGAGGCCGAGGCAATGCCAGCCCCTGGCGTAGCGGGTGGGCGCCGAGCCCACGTCGATCTCCCGGACCTGTCGGCCGCTGTCCTGGGCGTTCGTGGCCATCACCCACTCCTCGAGATGCTAGAACGAGTTACAGAATCGACACATTTTCGGGCGCCGGCCGTCGGCGAACCAATGGCCGAAAGTCCTAGATTTCAGGGACTTATTCCGTCCCGAACCAAGCCTTTTGGGTGCTCGACACTTTTTGTAACCGGTTCTAGTTTTGTGGCGCAGCAATCGCCCCTACCAGCCCGGAGTTTCGCGACAATGACCCAGGACATCATCGACCGAGTAGCCGCCGTGCTGCCGCGTCTACGTGCGCGCGCCCAGCAGACCGAAGACCTGCGCCGGATTCCGGACGAATCCATCGCGGACCTGCGCGACACCGGGTTCTTCACGCTCCTGCAACCGCGACAGTGGGGTGGCCACGCCGCCGACCCGGTCGTCTTCTACGACACCGTCCGCACGCTCGCGAGCGCGTGCGGGTCCACCGGTTGGGTGGCCGGCATCCTCGGCATCCACAACTGGCACCTGGCCCTGTTCGACCAGCGGGCACAGCAGGATGTCTGGGGCGCCGATACCGACGCGCGCGTCGCGTCCTCGTATGCACCCATGGGCGCCGCCACCAAGGTCGACGGCGGCTACCTGGTGAACGGCGCCTGGGCGTGGTCGTCCGGCTGCGACCACGCCGACTGGGTCTTCGTCGGCGGCCCGGTGCTCGCCGACGGCAAGCCGGTCGACTTCGGCAGCTACCTCATTCCGCGCAGCGACTACCGCGTCGACGATGTCTGGAACGTGGTCGGCTTGCGCGGCACCGGATCCAATACGGTCGTCGTCGACAACGTGCTGGTGCCGGAACACCGCTTCCTCAGCTTCCGGACGATGGCCGAATCGACGTCGCCGGGCCTGCGGACCAATGCCGATCCGGTCTACCGGATGCCCTGGGGCACAATCCATCCCACCACCATCTCCACCCCGATCGTCGGCATGGCCTATGGCGCGCTCGCGGCGCACATCGAGCACCAGGGCACCCGGGTGCGGGCCGCCTACGCGGGTGAGCACGCCAACGCCGACCCGTTCGGCAAAGTCCGCATCGCCGAGGCCGCCAGCGATATCGACGCGGCGTGGCGGCAGCTGTCCGGGAATGTCGCCGACGAGTACGCCTGCTTGTTGGCCGGCCGGGAGATCCCGTTCGAACTGCGCGCCCGGGCCCGCCGCGACCAGGTGCGCGCCACCGGCCGCGCCGTCGCATCGATCGACCGGCTCTTCGAGGCGGCCGGCGCCACCGCACTGACGAACAGCACAGCACTGCAACGGTTCTGGCGCGACGCGCATGCCGGTCGGGTGCACGCCGCCAACGATCCCGAGCGCGCCTACGCCATGTACGGCACACACGCCTTCGGCCTGCCGGTCGTGGACACGATGGTGTAACCCACGAGCCGGCTCCGGCCGCACGCGACGCAGCGCGCACAACGGCCCGGTGGGTGCCCCGGTTCTCGCGAGAACTGGGGTACCTACCGGGCCGGGCGAACTCCGCCCCCGCTGATCCGCCGGTCGCCGACGCGGGTCTCGCGCCGCCTGAGTCCGAATCGCCCAGCGGCGGGATCGCTACCTCACTTGAGGGCGCGCGCCAGGTTGACGTCGAGCGCGCCGAGGAACTCCTCGGTGCTCAGGTAGCCCTGGTCGCCGCCGACGAGCAGCGCCAGATCCTTGGTCATCTGGCCGCCTTCGACGGTCTTGATGACGACGTCCTCGAGCGCCTGCGCGAAGCCGATCACCTCGGGGGTGTTGTCCAGCTTGCCCCGGTGCTCCAGGCCACGGGTCCAGGCGAAGATCGACGCGATCGGGTTGGTCGAGGTCGGCTTGCCCTGCTGGTGCTGGCGGTAGTGCCGGGTGACGGTGCCGTGCGCGGCCTCGGCCTCACAGGTCTTGCCGTCCGGGGTGAGCAGCACCGAGGTCATCAGGCCCAGCGAGCCGAAGCCCTGCGCCACGGTGTCGGACTGCACGTCGCCGTCGTAGTTCTTGCAGGCCCAGACGTAGCCGCCCTCCCACTTCATGGAGGACGCGACCATGTCGTCGATCAGGCGGTGCTCGTAGGTCAGGCCCGCGGCGTCGAACTCGGCCTTGAACTCGGCGTCGAAGACTTCCTGGAAGGTGTCCTTGAACATGCCGTCGTAGGCCTTGAGGATGGTGTTCTTCGTGGAGAGGTACACCGGGTAGTTCTGCTGCAGGCCGTAGTTGAACGAGGCCCGCGCGAAGTCCTCGATGGACTTCTTGAAGTTGTACATACCCATGACGACGCCGCCGTCCTCGGGCATCTTCACGACCTCGTGCACGATCGGCTCGCTGCCGTCCTCCGGGGTGAAGGTCAGCGTGACGGTGCCCGCCTCGTAGACCTTGAAGTCGGTGGCGCGGTACTGGTCGCCGAAGGCGTGGCGGCCGATGATGATCGGCTTGGTCCAGCCGGGCACCAGGCGGGGCACGTTGGAGATGATGATCGGCGCGCGGAAGATGGTGCCACCCAGAATGTTACGGATGGTGCCGTTGGGCGAGCGCCACATCTTCTTGAGGCCGAACTCCTTCACCCGCGCTTCGTCCGGGGTGATGGTGGCGCACTTCACGCCGACGCCGTGCTTCTTGATGGCATTCGCGGCATCGACGGTGACCTGGTCATCTGTCTTGTCGCGATACTCGATGCCGAGGTCGTAGTACTCGAGGTTCACGTCGAGATACGGGTGGATCAGCTTGTCCTTGATGAACTGCCAGATGATCCGGGTCATCTCGTCGCCGTCGAGTTCTACGACGGTGCCTTCAACCTTGATCTTGGACATGGATCTTCGTGTCCTCCTCGGTGGGTGCCCTTATTGCACGGCCAGGCGAACACGCTTGTGAGCGGACCCCAGCAGTTCCAACAGACAACGTATATGCCCCGCGTTGTCTGCGGGACGTGTGGTGCAAACAAGACGAGCGTACTGCTGCCCCCCACCTCACCGCGATGGGAGGGCCCGCTGTGCGGGACTCCGCTCGCCGCGACGCCGATCAGGGCGCGAGTGACCGAAGACACTGCCGGCCGGTGCCCGGCATACGCTCGCCTCCCAACCTACTCGGCGGGCGCCTCGCCAAGTGCGCTGTTCGCCGTTACCGCCCGGTACGCAGCGCCGATCCGAGTCCGGGGCCAGCGGCTGAATCCGAAGACGATCGGCACCGGGCCGAGCGTCACCGTGACGGCACCGGGCACGCCGTAGCCGCCGAGGCACGGCGAACGCACCCCGCAGACCGCGGCCGAGGAACAGCTGCGACCCGTCCTGCGCGGCTCCGCCGCAGCTGCGGCGCCCCGCCGGAACTCGACACGCCAGGGCCCGGCACACCGGCGACAGAGTGATCCAGGCGACGAAACCGGGGGAAGTTTCCGCGCGGACGCAATGGCCGGTTAACATGACGGCCAAGGTCATGAGTACCAGTGCCAAGCCCCGGCTCGCTGGTCGGCAACCCTCCAGCTGCGGTGGGGTGCTCCGGGTGATGACCGGGCTCTCGAAGGCCGAGAGCAAGCGCGCATCGCAGGAGGCCCCCATGTGTTGTTGTCCGTCGATCCAACCCATCTGACGCGATATACCGGCGAACAACCCTGGAGCTTTACATGACCGACTCCACCCTGCCCGAGAACTGGTCCTTCGAGACCAAGCAGGTCCACGCGGGCCAGGCCCCCGACGCGGCCACCAACGCGCGGGCCCTGCCGATCTACCAGACCACCTCATACACCTTCCGCGACACCGATCACGCCGCCGCGCTGTTCGGTCTCGCCGAGCCGGGCAACATCTACACCCGGATCATGAACCCCACCCAGGACGCGGTCGAGCAGCGCATCGCCGCGCTCGAGGGTGGCGTCGCGGCGCTGCTGCTGGCCTCGGGCCAGGCCGCCGAGACCTACGCGATCCTGAATCTGGCCAACGCGGGCGACCACATCGTGTCCAGTCCGCATCTCTACGGCGGCACCTACAACCTGTTCCACTACTCGCTGCCCAAGCTGGGCATCGAGGTCTCCTTCGTCGAGGATCCCGACGATCTGGCGCAGTGGCAGGCCGCCATCCGGCCCAACACCAAGGCCTTCTACGGCGAGACCATCGCCAACCCGAGCAGCGCCGTGTTCGACATCCCCGGTATCGCCGAGATCGCGCACAAGGCGGGCATCCCGCTGATCGTCGACAACACCGTCGCGACCCCGTACCTGATCCAGCCGCTGGCCCACGGCGCCGACATCGTCGTGCACTCGGCGACGAAGTACCTGGGCGGGCACGGCGCGGCGGTGGCCGGCGTGATCGTCGACGGCGGCACCTTCGACTGGACCGTGCGCGACGCCGACGGCAACGCCCGCTTCCCCGGTTTCACCGTGCCCGATCCCAGCTACCACGGTGCGGTCTTCGCCGACCTGGGCGCGCCCGCCTTCGCGCTCAAGGCGCGCGTGCAGCTGCTGCGCGACCTGGGTGCGGCGGTGTCGCCGTTCAACGCGTTCCTCATCGCCCAGGGCATCGAGACGCTGAGCCTGCGGGTCGAGCGGCACGTGGCCAACGCCGAGGCCGTGGCGAAGTTCGTCGCCGAGCAGCCGGGCGTCGAGGCCGTCCACTACGCGGGGCTCGAGACCTCGCCGTGGCACGCGCGGGCCAAGCAGCTGGCGCCCAAGGGCGCTGGCGCGATCGTCGCGTTCGAGCTGCGCGGCGGTGTCGACGCGGGCAAGAAGTTCGTGGACGCGCTCAGCCTGCACAGCCATGTCGCTAACATCGGTGATGTGCGTTCTCTCGTGATTCACCCGGCGTCCACCACGCACTCGCAGTTGACGCCCGAAGAGCAACTGGCCTCCGGCGTCACCCCGGGGCTGGTCCGGCTCGCCGTGGGCATCGAGGGGATCGACGACATCCTGGCGGATCTGCGCGCCGGTTTCGCGGCGGCGAACACGTGACTGTGAGCACCGAATCGCCGATCGCCCGTCCCGCGACCGGGGTGGCCCTGCTGCCACCGCCGGACGGGCGACTCGGCGTGGTCGCCATCGGGGATGTGGTGCTGGAGAACGGCGCCGTGGTCCCCGATGTGCGGCTGTCGGTGCAGCGCTGGGGTGAGCTCTCGCCCACGCTCGACAATGTCGTGCTGGTCGAACACGCCCTCACCGGCGACTCCCACGTCATCGCCAGCGCCGACAATGCCCAGCCCGGCTGGTGGGAGGGCATGGTCGGCCCCGGCGCGCCGATCGACACCGACGAGTGGTGTGTGATCGCGACGAACGTGCTCGGCGGCTGCAAGGGCAGCACCGGGCCGTCCTCGCTCGCGCCCGACGGCGCGCCGTGGGGTTCGCGTTTTCCCGACCTGACCATCCGTGACCAGGTCACCGCCGAGGCACAGCTGCTCGATCTGTTCGGGATCGAGCGGCTGGCCGCCGTCGTCGGTGGGTCGATGGGCGGCATGCGGGTGCTGGAGTGGATCGTCGGACAGCCGGGACGGACGGCGGCCGCGCTGGTGCTGGCCGTCGGCGCCCGCGCCACCGCCGACCAGATCGGCACCCAGACCACGCAGATGGCCGTCATCAAGGCCGACCCCGACTGGCAGGACGGCGATTACCACGGCACCGGCCGCGCGCCGATGACCGGCATGGGCCTGGCCCGGCGCATCGCGCACCTGACCTACCGCACCGAGGGCGAACTCGACCACCGCTTCACCAATCGTCCCCAGGGCGACGAGGATCCGTGGACGGGCGGGCGCTACGCGGTGCAGAGCTATCTCGAGCACCAGGCCGAGAAGCTGTGTCAGCGGTTCGACCCGGCCACCTACGTGCTGCTCAGCGAGGCCATGAACCGCCACGACATCGGTCGCGGCCGGGGCGGGATCGCCGCGGCGCTGGCCGCGACGACGGTTCCGGTCGTGGTGGGCGGCGTCGACTCCGATCGGCTCTACCCGCTGCACACCCAGGCCGAGCTGGCCGAGGGGCTGCCGGGCTGCGCCGGGCTCGAGATCGTGCACTCGCGCGACGGACACGACGGCTTCCTCACCGAGGCCGCCGCGGTGTCCAAGCTGCTCACCGAAACCATGCGGCTGGCCCGCGAGAACCGCTGACGCCCAGGCTGTTTCAGTCCCGCGTCGTCCCGGCCAGCAGGGTCATGATCGAGCGCACGTAGTCCTGGAGCCGTTCGCGCGGATACTCCTCGGGCTCGCTGACCGCGAGCCTGCCGAGCATCTCGGCGACGGTGAGGGTCGAGTTCGCGAGCAGGCCCGCGTCCATCGCCGACCAGCGCGGTGACATGGCGATGCCAACGCGGACAAGGGCTTCCGCACGGGCCAGGATCTCCGCCCTGGCCGTCGTCAGCGCCGCGCGATACTCGTCCGGCGCGCTCGCCGGGGTCGCCAGGATCAGCCGCCAGCGGGTCGGATTCGCCAGCGCCACACCGACGAACGCCTCGACCGTCGCCGAGGCGGCGGCGAGCGGATCGGTGTCGAGCAGGTTCTCCGGCAGGGTCTCGGCGATCTGCTCGAGGCCGCGTTCGCGTTCGCGTGCCAGCAGGGCCTCGACGAGTTCGGCGCGGGTCTTGAACACGGTGTAGAGCACCGGTTTGCCGACGCCCGCCTCCTGCGCGACGGCCTCCATGCTCAGTTCGTGCAGTTCCATCCGGCCGAGTACGGCGAACGCGGCGTCTAGGAGCTGAGCCCGGCGTTCGTGCGGTGGCAGGCGCGGGGCATAGCGGCGCCGCGGTCGTTGTTCCTGCGTCGCGGTCACGCGCTCCTCCTGTCGTTGCCCAGACGATACCCCGGTGGCGGCCACTCGGCATCAATCCTACGCAATCGTTGTATTCACTTCGGGCAATTGCTACGATGGTGTTGTATTCATTGGCGAGGGGCGTCCTCGGCAACTGCAAAGGAGCAGGTGCAATGGCATTCGATGCGTCGACTCTGCGTCGCGACGACTACGGCTTCTTCGGGCCGGACTCCCCCACCTGGAAGGTGTGGGCGGCGCCGACCGCGCTGATCGGCTTCCAGCGCGCGGTCACCCTCGAGCACTTCGACCCGTTCCTGACCGCCGCGGTGGCCGATTCGCACGGGATCTACGACAATCCCGCCACCCGCCTGGACCACACGCTGTCCTACTTCCTGCTGGTCGCGCTCGGCGACGGCCGCACCGCCATCCAGGCCGCCGAGCACCTGATGAAGGTGCACGCACCGATGACGGGCATCGAACCGATCAGCGGCAAGCGCTACAGCGCCAACAACCCCGACTCCCAGCTGTGGATTCACGTCACCGGCTGGCATTCGGTCCTCAAGGCCTACGAGATGTTCGGCCACGGCCCGCTGAGCCCCGCCGAGGAGGACCGGTACTGGGCCGAGTGCGTGATCGCGGCCGAACTGCAGACCTGCAAACCCGCGGACGTGCCACGCAATCGCGACGAGGTGCGCGCCTACTTCGCGCGGGTCCGGCCGCAGTTGTGCGTCAGCGAGCGGGCCGTAGCGGCGATGCACTTCCTGCTGTGGCCGTCGGCGAACAAGGGCATGACGTTCGCGGTCGGCGGCCGGGTGCTGTCGCTGGCGACGATCGCGACGCTGCCCACCTGGATGCGCAAACTCGGCCGGTTCGATCTGCCGGGCATCGTCGACGCGTCGGCGCGGGTCCCGTGGAAGGCGCTCGTGTGGGCCACCTCGCGCCGCGACAATCGCGGACTGATCCTGGCCAGCCCGTACGTCGCGAAGATGACCGGGCAGATCCTGGCCGCCCACGCCGCCGCCGGCACACCGCACACCCGGTCGACGATCAGTCCGGGCGAAGCCCGCGAGCGCTACGGCAACACCGGCACCCACAGCCTGTGGGAGCAGCGGGTCGCCGAGTCCGCCTGATCGAGACGGCGCTACGGCGGGCCCGGCGCGGTCAGGACGACGCCACCCGCCTGGCCTGCTCGATGCGATTGATATTCGTCTCGACCCACTCCCGCAGCGCGGCGATCGGTTCACGCAGGCTGTGGCCGAGGTCGGTGAGGGTGTACTCGACGCGCGGCGGGACCGTGGGATACACCGTGCGCGCGACGAATCCGTCGTGCTCGAGCTGCCGCAGGGTCTGGGTGAGCATCTTCTGGGAGATGCCGTCGATGCGTCTGCGCAGATCGGTGTAGCGCAGGGTGCCGCCGGCGAGGGCGTCCACGATCAGCACCGTCCACTTGCCCGCGATGTGGTCGAGGACCTCGCGGGTGGGGCATTTGGCGGAGTAGACGTCGGCGGGCAGGCCGGTGGCCTCGTGAATCGTGCGCACCTCGCCGAGTCTAACGCACAAAAAGGTGCCTACTTCCCAAAGGAGAGTGACTCTCCGATAGTAGGAATCATGATCACACAGACACTTTCGGTCACCGAGGCCATCCGCACCCGCCGCACCGTCCGCCACTACCGGCCCGAGCCGCTCGAGCCCGCACTGCTCGACGAATTGCTCGACCTGGCGGTGCAGGCGCCGAGTGCCTGGAACATGCAGGATCGCTCGATCGTCGTCGTCACCAGTGCCGAGGGCCGCAAGGCGCTGTCGGAGGCGGCGTTCGGTCAGCCGCAGCCACTGGAGGCGCCCGCGGTGCTGGTGTTCGTCGCCGATCCGACGGCGTGGACCGGGGCCAACACCGATATCGCCGAGCAGGCGACGCGCAACGGGGCGTGGAACGAGCAGTTCCTGGCGAAGTTCGACTCGCGCGCCGACTATCACTCGATGCGCGAGCGTGGGCTGCTGCGCGAGAACGCCGTGAAGAACGCGATGATCGCCGCCACCTATGTGATGCTCGCCGCGACCGGGCTCGGACTCGATTCGGCCCCGATGAACGGATGGGACGAAGCGCTGGTGAAGCAGGCGATCGGCATCGACCCGGACGCCGAGCCGGCGATCGCGGTCATGGTCGCCGTCGGCTACGGCGCGGGCACGCCGCCGCACCCCGGCCGCAGGCCGCGCGAGCGCGCGGTGTTCACCGAGCGCTATCTCAGCTGACGCCGAGGGTGTTGATGGTGGCGGCGAGGAAGACGATCGCGCTGCCGAGAGCGGTCAGGGTGGCCACGTCGAACGGACGGCTGCGGACGGCGAGCAGGCCGACCTGCACCGTCGGCAGGCACAGCCGGAAGGCGGCGGCCACCAGGGCCGCGCTGCCGAAGATGATCGCGCCGCGCCGCCACCGATCCCAGGCGACGAACACGACCGCGACCAGGATCAGCGCACTCACCACGGTCATCGGCAGGTGACTGCGCAGGTACTGCTCTCCCGCACTCAACCGCACGACCCGATGCTTCCCGGTCGTCTCCGCCTTGTTCACGGCCCCGATTGTTCCAGACGCGGCCGCCGGGCGGGCGCGCCGAGCCCGATCGGTGGGGCGAACCGAGCGCGCGAGCCCGGCATGACAGAGTGATGCGCTGTGCTGCACCTGATCTTTCACAACCCCGTGATCCCGCCCAACACCGGCAATGCGATCCGGCTGGCCGCGGGGACCGGTTGCGCGCTGCATCTGATCGAACCACTCGGCTTCGACCTCTCGGAGTCGAAACTGCGCCGGGCCGGGCTGGACTATCACGACCTCGCGGTGGTGACGGTGCATCCCGACCTGGCGACGGCATGGGCGGCCATCGAGCCGGACCGGGTCTTCGCCTTCACCACCCAGGCCACCACCCGCTTCACCGAGGTCGCCTACCGCGACAACGACGCCCTGCTGTTCGGCACCGAACCGACCGGCCTGCCCGCCGAGGTCCTCGCCGACCCCCACATCACCGACCAGGTCCGCATCCCGATGCTGCCCGGCCGCCGCTCGATGAACCTGTCCAACGCCGCGGCGGTCTCGGTCTACGAGGCCTGGCGCCAACTGGGCTTCCCCGGCGCCGTATAGCAGTCGGCGCTATTTCAGCGCTAAAATAGCGCTATGGCTACCATTCAGGTCCGGGACATTCCCGACGAGGACGCCGAGGTGTTCCGCCGACGTGCCGAAGCAGAGGGTATGTCGTTGCAGGCATACATGCGACGAGAGTTGATCGCCGCCGCCCGTCGCCGTTCGAAGACGGAGGCGATGGCGGCCATCCGCGAAGCGCTCGAGCGCGACACGAGCGAGGGAGCCGATCGCGAGTCGATCCTGAGCGCGCTGGACGACGCCCGTGGCGAGTGACGAGTACGTGCTCGACGCCTCGGCCGCCTCGACCGCGCTGCTGCGCAAGGATGCCGTCGGGACCGCCGTCGCACGGCTGATCGAGACCAGCACCTGCCACGCACCACATCTCATCGATGCCGAAGTCGGCAATGTGCTGCGCCGCCATGAGCGCAAGGGCCTGATCGACCCCGATACCGCCACGATCGGCCTGCGCATGCTGGCGACGATGGTCGATCGGCGCTATGCCCACCAGGGATGGCTCAGCGAGCAGGCCTGGCTGCTCCGTCACACGATCACCTTCTACGACGGCCTCTATGCCGCGTTGGCGGCACGACTCGATGTTCCACTGCTCACCAGTGACGCACGGCTCAGCAAAGCACCCGGATTGCCATGCCGGGTCGAGGTTGTCGACTGAGCTCCGGCGTCAGGCGTCGATGTCGAAACGCTTGAAACGGGAGGTGGCGCCGCCGGTCAAGCGCACCGCGGATTTGGCGACGCCGAAGTGGTCGGCGAGGAGTTCGATGGCGGCCTTGTTGGCCTTGCCCTCGACCGCGGGGGCGCGGACGTAGAGGGTGAGGGTGCCGTCGTCGGCGACTTCGACCAGCGGGCCTTTACGGCTGTTCGGTTTGATCGTCGCCCGTACGGTCGGCATCGGTCGGTTCCTCCTTGTGTCCCCCGGTCGGGGCGGCCGCAGGGGTGTGCGCGACGGGTGGCACGGGGCGGCGACGGCGCAGCACGGTCCGCAACACCAGCCAGATCACGCCGCCGAGGACGGCGACGAAGCCGAGCCACGGCACCGCCTTGCCCACGAAGACGATGGCGTCCTGGAGCCAGTCGATCAGCGAGTTCCAGCCGGAGACGATGCCATCCCAGAAGTTGTCCGGATCGCCGGGGGCGTCCTTGTCATCGGCGGTGAAGGTGAGGGTGAGCGTGGACAGCGCCACCTGGTCGTCGAGCGAACGCTTCTGCGCGGTGAGGCTGTCGAGTTCGCCCTGCCTGCTCGCCAGCGCTTCCTCCGCGGCGATCAGATCGGCGGTGTTGGTCGCGCCGGCCATGAGCGCGCGCAACCGGTCGACCGAGGCGCGCAGGGCGCTGATGCGGGCGTCGAGGTCCTGCCACTGCATGGTGACGTCGTCGCGGTTGGTGCTCACCCTGGTGACGGTGCCGACCCCGTCGAGTCCGGTGATGAAGGTGTCGGTCTTGTCCGCGGGCACCCGCACGCTGAGGACGGCGCGCGGGGTGCGATCGTCGGTCCCCGGCTGTTCGGTGCGGCTGTCGATCCGCCCGCCGAGGACGCGCACCTGCTCGGTGACCTCCGCCGCCGCGCCGATCGGATCACCCGAGGTGACATCGACCGACCCGGTGATCACCTCTTTCCGGTCCGAATCCGGCGGCGCCGGACTCTCTTTCGCCGGCGCCCCCTCCCGGTACCCCGGCGCCACCGCCGCGGCCGGCCCCGAGATCGTCGGCGAGGACGCGTGATCGGCCGGACTCTCGCTCGCATCGTCCCCGCACCCGGCCAGGAACACCAGCCCGAGCACCCCGATCATCACCACGGCAAGCTTGCGCATGATCGCAGCGTAGTGCGCCGACCGCCCGAGCGGGCGCACCCGCGGATCTACAGATCCGCGGGCAGGATGCGGAACGCGTGGACGCCGGGGGTGAGTGGTTCGATCGCGCGGAAGTCCCGCTGGTCCAGGGTGAAGATGCAATTCGTCCGGTATTTGTCCGCCAGCGCGACACCGACCGCGTCGGCGAGGTCGAGCCGAAGGCCCTCGTACTTGGCCCGGATGAGCTGGGCCGCAGCGAGATCGACGTGTTTGAGCTCGGCGAGCCGGTAGCGTCCGGCGAGCATGCGGGCCATCAGCGCTTCGGTGACCTGCATCGCCGCCTCGAAACCGAGATCGCGGTGCACGAGATGGTCCAGCTCGGTGAGGACCAGCGGTGAGATCACCAGAGTCTCGGATGCCATGACCGCGAGCGCCTGTTCGTGCTCGGGCTGATCGGCGTCGAACGCCGCGAACAGTGCCGAGGTGTCGGCGACGATGATCATCGACGAGCCGACCGCGACTTGATGTGGTCGTAGATCGCCTGATCCATCTCGTCGGCGGTACGGGCACGACCGCTGCGGAACACCGGCAACGGCGAGTCGTTCTTCGGCACTTCGGAAGCATCGAGCAACATGGCGATCCCCCGGCGAATGAGTTCAGCCTTGCTGACCCCGGTCGCGGCAGCTTCGGCATCGAGCCGGACCTCCAACTCCTCGGGGAGGTACACGGTCGTCTTGATCATGCCACATATGGTACCACCCGTAAACCAGGAAATCGCAGGTCAGCGGGTTCGGTGGGCGTAGCGGTCGAGTTCGGCGAGGCGGTCGTCCAGGCGGGGGTGGGTGGCGAGCAGGGTGGGGACCTCGGTGGGGTGGGCGGAGCCGGGAACCGTCGAACGGTCGTACACGAGTTGCAGGACGTAGCGGAAGTCGTCGAGGTAGCCGAGGTCGACGACAACGCGGTCGGCCAGGTATTCGAGGCGCTGCGACAGCCGGGGCCGGATCACCAGCTGGGTAGCGGCCAGGGCCAGGGCGAGTGCGGCGCCCCAGGGGCCGAGCAGCAGGGCGAGTGCCGCGAAGAGCAGGCAGGCGGCGGTGCCGTAGACCAGGACGGCCGGGGCGGCGAGCAGCGTGGTCGCGGCGGCCACGCCGAGAGAGGAATAGCGCAGGGCGGCGATCACACGGTTCGACAATCGCAACAGGCGCGGATGCAACGGGACCATCAACCAGTCCGCCGGCGCGAAAACAGCGCGTACCAGCCACTCGAAGGGCCACCGATACCAGCGGATCACCGACCGCCAGGTGCTGGTGCCCTGCAGGCGATGTCCGAGCTCGTGGGCGACCAGCGCTTCGAGCTGACGCTCGGTGAACGCCTCGACGGCAGCCCGCGTGACACTGACGTAGCCGCTGGCGTTGACGGCTCCGTTGACGGCATCGGAATGCATGACCCACACCGTGGTCGTGGCGGCGGGCACACCGGCGGTCTCGGCGACCCTCGCCCACGCGCGATTCACCCGGTCGTGTTCGTCCGGCAGGTTCCGTTCCGACGACAACGCCATCGCCCCCAGCATGAGCCGGCCGGCGCCAGCCCAGCACCACCGGACCCGACGCCGCCCACAGCACGGCGACCAGCACCGCAACCCAGTTCGCCGGCAGCGCCGCGGTTCCCACCAGCAGCCAACCGCTCAGCACGATCGATGGCAGCGATGCCAGCAGATCCACCACGGCCCAGTGGTAGCCCTGCCGGTAGGTCACCGACAGGGTGTTCAGTTCGGAGTGCGACATGTGGCCCCCACGATTCGATGCTCCACTTCCTTGATACCGCAGCGACTCCCGGATGTCCGGCATCGATTCAGCAGTGGTTCAACGGAAGTCGCGGGAGCGGGCGGCGATGGTGAGGTCGAGGTGTTCGAGGTGGTCGGCGAGGACACTGGCCGCGCCCTCGGCGTTCTGGACCCGGCCGCGGATCAGCAGGGCGGTCGCGTTCTGGGCCAGTCGGCGGTAGCGGGCCCAGAGACCCACCGAACAAACGACATTGACCATGCCGGTCTCGTCTTCCAGATTGAGGAAGGTGACGCCCGCCGCGGTGGCGGGACGCTGCCGATGGGTGACCGCGCCCGCGACCAGGATGCGGGTGCCGTCTTCGACGAGCAGCAGGTCGGCGGCCGGGACGACACCGAGCGAGTTCAGGTGCGCGCGCAGGAATTCGGTGGGATAGCTGCCGGGTGAGATGCCGCTGGCCCAGACGTCGGCGGCGGCGAGTTCGAGTGCGCTCATGCCGGGTAGGGACGGGGCGACGGTCGCCGGGCCGGTACCGGGCAGGAGGTGCGGACGCTCACCCGCCGCGGCACCGGCGGCCCACAGCGCGGCCCGGCGCACGCTGCTGCCACGCCCGGTGACCGGGCGCTCATCCGCCCGAGCGGCCGAATCCGGCGGTACGCGCACCGTCTCACCCGCTCGCTCCACCGGCGTGGCATCGTCGACCGCGGCGGCCCGACTCGCCCCGGCCGGGGCACGCCGCGCCGCGGCACTGCGGAGTCGCTGCTCGTCGGACCCGGATATCGTGTCGACCAGGCGGTCCAGCGCACCCGCGGTGGCGAGTGACTCCGCCTGGGCGACAGTCAGTTCCACGCGTCCGGTGAGGTCGAGCATCGACGTGTACTGGCCCGCCTCGGTGCGCTGGGCGACGATGCGGTCGGCGAGGGCGGCGCCGATGTGGCGGACGCCGGCCAAGCCGAGCCGGATCTCGGTGCCCATGTTCTCCAGGGTGGCCTCGGCCAGGCTGGCGTTGATGTCGGGCCCGTGCACGCGCACACCGTGGCGGCGGGCGTCGGCGACCAGCGACTGCGGGGAGTAGAAGCCCATCGGCTGGGCGCGCAGCAGTCCGGCGCAGAACGCGGCCGGATGGTGCAGCTTGAACCAGGACGAATAGAACACGATCGAGGCGAAGCTCTGCGAATGACTTTCCGGGAAGCCGAAATTGGCGAAGGCGTAGAGCTTCTCGTAGATGCGGTCGGCGGTGTCGCCGGTGATGCCGTGCAGGTCGCGCATGCCCTGGTAGAGGCGGTCCTTGAGCCGTTCCATCTTCTCCGGTGAGCGCTTGGAGCCCATGGCGCGGCGCAGCTGGTCGGCTTCGGCGGCGCTGAACCCGGCGACATCGACCGCCATCTGCATCAGCTGCTCCTGGAACAGCGGAACGCCCAGCGTGCGCTCGAGTGAATTCTTCAGCGCCGGATGGTCGTAGACGACCCTCTCCAGCTTGTTCCGCCTGCGGATGTACGGGTGCACCGACCCGCCCTGGATGGGGCCGGGCCGGATCAGCGCCACCTCCACCACCAGATCGTAGAAGGTGCGCGGCTTCAGCCGGGGCAGCGTCGCCATCTGCGCGCGCGACTCCACCTGGAACACCCCGATCGAGTCGGCGCGCTGCAGCATCTCGTAGACGGCGGGTTCGGCGAGATCGAGCGCGTGCAGTTCGACCGTCTCGCCCTTGTGCTCGCGCACCAGGTCGATCATGTAGTGCAGCGCCGAGAGCATGCCGAGACCGAGCAGGTCGAACTTCACCAAACCGACGGCGGCGCAATCGTCCTTGTCCCACTGCAAGACGCTGCGCCCGGCCATGCGCGCCCACTCCACCGGGCACACGTCGGCGATCGGCCGATCGCAGATCACCATGCCGCCGGAGTGGATGCCCAGATGCCGGGGCAGGCCGTCGAGTTCGCCGGCGAGCTCGAGCACCGGCGCCGGGATATCGGTGCCCCGCTCCGCCGACACCCCCGACCAGCGGCTCACCTGTTTGCTCCAGGCGTCCTGCTGACCCGGCGAGAAGCCCAGCGCCCGTGCGGCATCGCGCACCGAGGACTTGCCGCGATAGGTGATCACGTTGGCAACCTGGGCGGCGTAGTCGCGGCCGTACTTGGCGTAGACGTGCTGAATGGCCTCCTCGCGCCGATCGGATTCGATGTCGACGTCGATGTCGGGCGGGCCGTCGCGCTCGGTGGACAGGAAGCGTTCGAACAGCAGGTCGTTACCCACCGGATCGACATTGGTGATGCCGATGGCGTAGCAGACCGCGGAGTTGGCGGCCGAGCCCCGGCCCTGGCACAGGATGTCGTTGTCCTTGCAGAAGTCGACGATGTCGTGCACCACCAGGAAGTACCCGGGGAAGGTCATCTTCTCGATCACCGCGAGCTCGTGCTCGATCTGCGCGTACGCCTTCGGATTCCGCTCCGGCGGACCATAGCGCCGCGCCGCGCCGCGATAGCTCAGCTCGCGCAGCCACGAGTCCTCGTCGTACCCGGCGGGAACGTCGAACGGCGGCAGTTTCGGGGCGATCAGGCGCAGGTCGAAGGCGCACTCGCGGGCCAGTTCCACCGCGTTGGCCACCGCGTGTGGATACTCGGCGAACAGCGCGGCCATCTCCGCGCCGGACCGCAGATGCGCGCCGCCGGTGGACGGGAGCCAGCCCGCCATCGCGTCGAGGCTGCTCCTGGACCGGATCGCGGCCAGCGCCATGGCCCGGCGACGCTGCGCGGGCGAGGCGAAATGCGCGCCGGTGGACGCCAGGACCGGCAGCCCGAGACGGTCGGCGAGCGCGACCAGGTACTCGTTGCGCTCGTCGTCGGTGGCGATGCCGTGGTGAGTGAGTTCGACGCTCACCCGGTCGGCGCCGAAGCGCTCGATCAGCTCGCGCAACGCCGCTTCGGCTTTCGGCAGCCGCGTGGCGCCCGCGCGCAGGTCCTGTTCCATGGCCAGGCGCAGATGCCCCTTCCGGCATCCGGTCAGGATGTGCCAGTGCCCGGCCGCCGCGGCGGTGAGCGTATCGAGGTCGTAGCGCAGGACGCCCTTCTCCCCGGCCGCCATGTGCGCCGCCGACATCTGCCGCGACAGCAGGCGATACCCCTCTTGCCCGCGCGCCAGCACCAGCAGGTGCGGTCCGTTCGGGTCGGGAGTTCCCGTGCGCGGCAGCGCGTCCGGGGCGTTCTCGTGCCCGCCGGCCGCACCCCGGGGATCGCCGATGGGCCGTAAGCCACCCCGGGGAACAGAACGGCGCCTGACCGCATCCCCTCGGCCAGGCGCCGCCTCCGCATCGGTTCCCAGTGACAGTTCGGCACCGAAAACCGTTGGCATTCCCCATTCTCTGGCCGCCTCGGCGAACCGGACGGTCCCGTAGAACCCGTTGTGATCGGTGAGCGCGAGCGCCTCCAGCCCTAACCGCACCGCCTCCTCCACCAGCTCCTCCGGCTGACTCGCGCCGTCGAGGAAGCTGTAGGCGGAGTGGGCGTGCAGCTCGGCGAAGGGCACCGTCGGCGCGGTGGGCCTGGCGATCGAGTCCGCCTCGTACGCACCGCGTTTGCGCGACCAGGCGGGGCTGTCACCGCCGTCGCCGGGATGCATCTGCGCGGCGGGACGGCGCGACGGCTTGCCCGACAGCACCCGTTCCAGCTCCGACCAGGTCGGCGGACCGTTGCTCCAGCCCACGCACCCACTCCTCTCACGGCCCCCGCATCACCTTCACCTCCCACTCGAGCGCGGTTGCCCGACCCCTCAACTCGCGGGCAAACGCTCCATCGATCGCGATTCCAGCGCGGCCTCCACATGCCCCAGACCCGACCGGATCACCGCGCCGTAGGCATCGTTGGCGAGCACGTCCAGGTGCCCGCGCGCGATGGCCAGCTGCATGCGCGCCATCTCGAAATCACCGACGCGGCGGTGACTGTCGGCCAGATTCAGATACAGCGAGGGCAGGAACCCGCGCAGCCCCTCGTCCAGCGGGATGCCCGGCCCGAACACCGCGGCCAGGGCCCGCTGATCCCAGAGCAGCGCGCCCTCCGGCAACTCCTGCACATCCGCCAGGTGATGTGCGATCACGCAGCGATGCAACGGGTCGCCGCCTTCCCCTACCTCGTCCCAGAGCCTGGTCAGCGCCGCGCGCGCCGCATCCGGGTCGCCACCGCCGAGCCGCACCGCGGCATAGATATCCGCCATCCGATCGTCCGCCATGCGACCCAGTATCGCACATACGTTCGAATATTGGCGAGAGGGGTTCGAACATATTTTCGAGTTTTCCGCCAGACCTGGTACCGGAACTTACTTTGGAGTAAGTTCGAGGGAACGAGCTGCAAAGGAGCAGTGATGTCACAGGTTTCTTCCGGCGCCCAGGGTCGGCGCGGTCGGCGGCGGCACGATCTGACCGGCAGCCATGTCGTGATCACAGGCGCGTCGTCCGGGATCGGGCGGGCCGCCGCGCTGGCGGTCGCCGACAAGGGCGCCGTCGTCTTCCTCCTCGCCCGCCGCGGCGACGAACTGGGCGCCGTGGTCGCCGAGATCGTCGCCGCGGGCGGCCGGGCCTACGGCTATCAGTGCGATGTCACCGACGCCGAGTCCGTCGAGTCGACCGTCAAGGCGATCCTCGACCAGCACGGCCACGTCGACATGCTGGTGAACAACGCGGGCCGCTCCATCCGGCGCGCCATCCACCGCTCCACCGACCGCATGCACGACTTCGAACGCACCATGGCGGTCAACTACTTCGGCGCGCTGCGGATGACGCTGGCGCTGCTGCCGCAGATGCGCGAACGCGGCTTCGGCCACATCGTCAACATCTCCAGCGCCGGCGTGCAGGTCGCCACCCCGCGCTTCTCCGCCTACCTCGCCAGCAAGGCCGCGCTGGACAAGTTCACCGAGGTCGCCGCCATCGAAACCCTCGCCGACGGCGTCACTTTCACCACCATCCACATGCCGCTGGTGCGCACCCCGATGATCGCCCCGAGCGGCGACCAGGGCCCCTCCGAGTCACCGGAGTGGGCCGCCGCCACCATCGTCCGCGCCCTCACCGAGCGCCCCAAGCGCATCGATGTCCCACTCGGCACCTTCGCCGAATACGGCGCCCTGCTCACCCCCAAACTCCGCGACCGCATCCTGCACCGCTACTACCGCGCCCTGCCCGACTCCCCCGCCGCCAAGGGCGAATCGGTCGACCCGACCGAACCGGCCGACGAACCGGCGGCACCCCGTCCCGCGCCGAAACCGAAGTCACCGGCGCGCAAGGCCACCGGCAGCGCCCTGCGACGCGCCGCGCGCTGGGTGCCGGGTACGCACTGGTGAGTCGCGCCGAACCTATTGTGTCCCAATAGAATTCGTTCGATTGCTCGGTTCCGCGGCCGCGGTGGCGGCGTAACCTGGGAGTATGGCGGCGAAGCACTCGGGCCCTGCGACGGTCGAGACCATCGGTAGCGATTTCTACGACGATCCGCATTCCTACTATCGGCGGTGGCGGGCGCGCGGGATCGCGCATCGGGTTCGGTTTCGGGACAACATCGTCCGGTGGGTGGTGGTCGACTACGCGGTGGGGCGGGCGCTGCTGGCGGACCCTCGGCTGCACAAGGGCATCGAGGAACTCGCGGCGATCATGGCGAACCGGACCGGCACGCTGGTCGACAGCCGGGCGCTGGTGCTGTCCGATCACATGCTCAATACCGACGAGCCGGGTCACACCCGGCTACGCAAACTGGTGAACAAGGCCTTCACCACCCGGCAGGTGGCGGGGCTGCGGCCGCGCATCCAGGAGATCACCGACGCGCTGCTCGACGGGTTCGCCGCCGAGGACGAAGTGGATCTGATGGCCGTCTTCGCCAATCCGCTTCCCGTGGCGGTGATCTGCGAGCTGCTCGGCGTGCCGTTCGCGGACCGCGACCGTTTCCAGGCCTGGACCAGGCTGCTCGTCGGCGTGCACCGGCTCACCCAGGACGGCGCCACCGCCGCGATCGAGATGCACGCCTATCTGTCGGAGCTGGTGCGCGCCAAGCAGGAGCGGCCCGCCGACGATCTGCTCTCGCGGCTGGTCCTGGCCGACGACGACGGCGACCGGCTCACCGACCAGGAGCTGGTGGCGATGGCGTTCCTGCTGCTCGTCGCCGGGCACGAGACCACCGTCAACCTGATCGGCAACGGCACGCTCGCGCTCCTGCGCGCACCCGAGCAGTGGCGGGCGCTGCGCGACGATCCCGCCGGCGTGCCCGCCGCGATCGAGGAGTTCCTGCGCTTCGACGGTCCGGTGAACATGTCGACCGAGCGGGTGACAGCCGAGCCGATCACGGTGGGCGACATCGAGATTCCCGCGGGCGAGTTCGTGCACGTCGCGCTCGTCGGCGCCAACCGCGACCCACAGCGTTTCCCCGA
This sequence comes from Nocardia fodinahabitans, assembly GCF_052983615.1. Lineage (NCBI taxonomy): Bacteria > Bacillati > Actinomycetota > Actinomycetes > Mycobacteriales > Nocardiaceae > Nocardia > Nocardia fodinahabitans. Next base: position 4,630,599 of record NZ_JBRJJC010000001.1, on the reverse strand, counting down.
CCCCGACGCTCTCCGGGTCGACGGCGCGGCGAGCGGCCACCTGGCCTTCGGCCACGGCATCCATTTCTGCGTCGGCGCGCCGCTGGCCCGCCTGGAGGCCGAGATCGCGTTCACCACGCTGCTGGCCCGCTGCCCCGGCTTGACCCTCGCCCCCGGCGCGAAAGATCCGCGGTATCAGGCGAGCACGCTCATCCGCGGGCTGACCGAGCTACCGGTTCGCCTGCACTGACAGTTCTTCCACCGCGGCGGTTTCCAGGGAGGTGGCCGGTTTCGGCGCGCCGCCACAGCTGGCCTGGCGGGGCGGGGCGGGCACCGTGCGGGCGGTGACGCGCCAGCGGCGGCCGTCGCGGTGGGTGACGATGGCGGCGCCGGCCAGGGTCGGGTCGTCGGTGTGGTTCGGGTCGGGCTCGACGACCAGCGCGTCGGCGGGCAGCGCCGGGAACCGTTCGCGGACAGCGACTTCGGCGAGCTGACCGATCGGGTCGTAGCAGCTGCGGCCGCGCAGGCCGGTGAGCGAGACGGCGCCGGTGTCGGCGGCGGCGAGCATGGACTCGGCGGCCGCGGCGTCGACCCGGCCGTAGGTGAGACCGGACGGCAGCAGGACGACGGCGGGGGCGAAGCGGTGACCGCCGGTGTGCGAGGCCTCCCAGACGCGGTCGGGATGGGCGGCGCCCAGGGTGGCGGCGATCGGGCGGCCGAGCCGGGCGCAGCACTGGTCGCGTTTGCCGTGCGCGCACACCAGGACCAGCGGATCGTCCACGCGCACACCGATTCCCGGCGGCGGGCCGTCGACGAGATGCAGGTCGATGTCGAGGAGCTGACGCAGGTCGGTGATCTCGAACCGCTCGCACCAGGAGCCCTCGGGACGCGAGCTGACCAGCAGGACGGTGCGGGTGCCGGTGAACTCGTTGCGGCCGGGGCGGCGGATGAGGGTCGGCCGGACCTTCGCCGCGGTGGTGCGCGCGGCCAGTTCGGCGGTGATCTCCGGGCCGAGCACCTCGTCACCGAGCACGTCGTGACCCCAGGCGCCGGGATGCTCGACGCACAGCCAGCCGGTGACGTGGGCCGCGGTGCCGAGCAGGGACAGGCCGGTCGCGGCCACCGAGCACGACATGCTCTCGAACGGGTTCATGACGGCTCCTTCCGCGACCGATGTCCGGCCGATCCGGAACAGGCGTCGTTTCACTGTAGAGCCGATTCCGGCCCCGCCGGTAAGGGCACCCTGTGTTCTAGGCCGCAGTCGCAATTGTCGGGCTCATGACCCGGTGTCCCCGGTCCGCCTTCGTGCTGTCAGAACGTGAGGTCTGTCCACGGGATGCGGACCGGGAACGGAAAGTCGATCTCGACGCCGTGCTCATCTGCAGGCGACCACTCCCCGGCGAGCAGATAGTTGGCCGATCGCAGCGGGCGAACTCCCGGCGGCAACTCACCAGGATGAGTTTCGAGCACGTAGGCACGCACCGTATCGATCGCGCTGACAGTTCGCGACAACGCCACTTCCCAGTACCAAGGGATCCCCGCCGAAGCGTAGCGCGCCTTCTTGGACTCGATATCGACCTGCCGGTTCGCCGGAGACAGCACCTCACCGGCAAGAACGACATCGGCGCCGCGCACATCCTGATAGGGCGAAGGCAAACACCGGACGACGAGAAAGTCGGGCGTCACAAAATCTGCTTTCCCCGTAGCACCGAGGAACACGTTCGTCTCCAGTGCGACCCGCCAGCATCGTTCCGGGTGCGCGGACAGGTCTTTGCGTGCTGCCTGTTCGAGTGCGCTGGTCAGTCGCATCGTGAATACCTGATGTTCGAGCGGACCGCGCCGGACCCACACGACACGGCCTTCCCACAGTTCGATCTGAGCGGCGATGTCGTCGGGCAGTAGTTCCAGTTCCTCCCAGGTCATCTGTTCCGGGAGGTCGGGCCGCTCGCCGTGCGGGACAGACATGGGGTCATCCTAGTACCAAGGTTCTCGGTACAGCCCGGGTCCGGCAGCTCATTCGTAGACGCCCTCGGCGTGCCAGGCGGCGGCGTCGTAGACGAGCAGGACGGCCCTGATCTCGGTGGGTTCGGCGTCGAGCTGGACCTGGGCGCGGGCGGCCGGACCCACCTGCTCGGCAGCGGCCCACCAGCGCTCGTCCACCGGCCACGGACCCGCCCAGCCGAGCAGCGCCCACTGCCTGCGACCCCAGTGCAGGCGGGCGGGGTCGGCGGTGAACAGGCCGCGATCGGTGACCTCGACGGCGGTGCCGTCGGCGGCGGTCAGGTGCACGGTGGGGCGGTGCAGGAGCAGCAGCGTCGGCGCCGGTTCGGGGAGCCGGCCGGGCCAGGGCTGGGACGGGTCGGCGGCCGGGGTGAGTTCGTCGCCAAGGGCGATCATGGTGATCCGCTCGGCGGGCCCGCGCCCGCCGCTGAGCACCCCGACGCGCACCGCCTCACCACCGAGCAGGCCCTGCACCCGGACCAGCGCGCGGCGGGCCCGTTCGGTCTCCTCGCCCTCCCCGCCCCAGAGGCCGAGTTGCAGCTCGCCTGCGGCGACCACCTCGACCGGTTCCAGGCGCAGCGCGACGATCGGAGCGGTCGGCCGATCGCGGTGGGTGAGCCAGCCGTCGAGCTGCCAGCGGATGCGGTCGGCGGTGTCGGGCGGGGTGAGCGGGCGCGCGCAGCGCCAGATCCGCGAGAGCTCCTCCCCCGCCTCGGTGCGCGCGGTGACGGCCAGCCGGGTGCAGGCCACGCCCGCGGCGGTGAGGGCGGTGTGCAGCTGGGTCGCGAGGGTGCGACCGGCGAACGCGGCGGCGTCGACCCGGTCGATCGGCGGATCGCAGTCGAGGTCGACGCTCAGTTCCGGCGGTGGGCGCCGCGCCGAGGGCGGTCGTTCGGGCAGGCCGCGGGCGACGCGGTGGGCCAGCACCGCGTCGGCGCCGAAGCGCGAAGCCACCTCGGCGGGGGTGAGCCGGGCGAAGTCGCCGACGCGGCGTAATCCCAAGCGGTGCAACAGATCGACCAGGTCGGCGCGTTCCGGTGGCGCCAGCGCGGGTTCGGCCGCCAGCTCGGCCACCGGGAGCGGCGCCAGATAGCGGGCGCCGTCGCCGACCGGGACGAACGCGGCGCGGCGGGCCGCGAGCACCGCGGTCGACACGGCGTCGGCGATGCCGATCTGCGCCTCGGCACCCGCCACCGCCACGGCGTCGATCAGCTCGACCGCCGCCGCCTCCTCGGAGCCGAAGAACCTGGTGGCGCCCCGTGCTCCGAGCACCAGCAGACCCGGGCGCAGCACTTCGACGCCGGGCACCGTCGCGTCGACCGCTCCGGCGATCGGCTCGAACAGGCGGGCATCCCGGTCCGGATCAGCCTGGGCGACAACCAGATCGGGGCAGCGCGACTGGGCTTCCCGGCGAGTCACGCCCGCGCGCACACCCTCGGCCCTGGCGATCGCCGACGACGACACCACCCGGTTCCCGTGCAGCACCGCCACCGGACGATCCGCGGGCACCCCGGCCACCGCGGCCGCCGCCACCGCGGGCCAGTCGGGACACAGCAGCGCCAGGACACGCTCTGCCCGTGTCATCGTCTGCCACCGGCTCGAACACCGACCGCCAGACGGTCACGACCGGTCGGCGTCCACCGTCGGGACAGGAACCGCCCCGGTCGGATGCCGGCGGGCACGGAACCACCGATCGAGGCCGGTGCCGTTCCGGAGCCTATGGGACACACCGTGACCGGAGGAGCCGCCGTCCGGTGACCAGTGCTCGGCGGGGCAGGCGGGCAGGCGATCGGCGCCTGACCGGTCGGCCACCGCCGGCCGGTCACGACACGGCCTCCCGCACGTCGGCCGCGGCGCGGTTCTCCGCTTCGCGGGCGAGCCATTCGGTGCGACCGGCCCTGGCGCACAGGTCTATCCGGCCGTGCCGGGGTGGGCCCGCCTTGGCGCTGACGAGCACGTCCAGGCAGACCGAGCGCAGGCGGCCGCGGCCTGCGCCGAGACCGCGGTAGCCGGTGACGCGGGTGTCCAGGCGCAGGGTCGGATCGGCCCAGGTTCCGCCCGCGACGACCAGGGTGGCACCGCGGTTGCGGGCGCGGGCGGCGAGGACCCGGCAGCGGGCGGGTGGAACGACCACGCCGTCGAGCCCGAGGACGACCAGATCGAGGCCGTCGAGCAGGACGGCGGCCACCTCGCCCGGATCGGGGCCGGGGTCGGCGATCACCGCCAGCCGGGACAGCTGCGCGCCCATCTCGGCGGCGGCCAGCAAACCCAGCCGGGGCAGTCCGACCACCGCGGCGTGGCCACCGCCGCCGGTCACCGCGGCGAGCAGACCGGACAGCAGCGAGTGCGCGCCGGTATAGGCGACCACGGCGCCCTTGGGCAATCCGCCGTCGGGCAACAGCTCGGCGAGCGGTGCGGGCACCGGCAGCAGATCGCGACGTAAGGGCTGTTCACGGGGGATGTGACCGGTGGCGGACTCGCCACGGCCGGGCACCGCGGCCATCCGCCTGCGCAATTCGTCGAGCGTGCGCGCGCGGGCCGCCACCTCGGGCGACAACGCATCCGAACCCATCAACACCACCTACTTCCACGATGGACCCGCGAGCGGAGAACCGCCCAGCGCCGGAACGGCAGCACCGTTTCAGCTATCGATCGTATTCGAATATACGTTCGATCGCGACCAGGGTGACACCCACCCCCGGCCCGTGTCCACAGCGGGGCCCCTTATACCCGCGCGTGGTGATACCGGCCAGTCATCGGCATATTCGACTACCCTCGCACCCGTGACCGAACGTGCTCGCCCCCATATCGGCCCCGACTACCTCGTCGCGGGTCGCTACCGCCTGCAGTCGAAATTGGGCGGCGGTGGCATGGGTGCGGTCTGGCTCGCGACGGACCGGTTGCTGAACCGGGAAGTCGCGATCAAGCAGGTGCTCTCCACGGCCGGATTGAGCGAGGCCGAGGCCGAGCGCATCCGCAGCAGCATCGTGCACGAGGGCCGGGTGGCCGCCAAGCTGTCGCACGAGCACGCGATCGCCGTCTACGACGTGGTGATCGAGGCGGGTGAACCCTGGCTCGTCATGGAGTACTTACCCTCGCGCAGCGTGGCCAAGGCGCTCACGCTGTTCGACACGCTGCCCGCGGTCGAGGTCGCCCAGATCGGCGCGCAGGTGGCCGACGCGCTCGCCGCCGCGCACGCCGCGGGCATCGTGCACCGCGACATCAAGCCGGGCAACATCCTCGTCGCCGATCGCGGTCCCGATCTCGGCAAGGCCAAGCTCAGCGACTTCGGCATCTCCCGCGGCGCGGGCGACACCCACGGCGACGACCCGGAAGGCACCATCACCGGCACCCCCGCCTACCTGCCGCCCGAGGTCGCCCGCGGCGCCCAGCCCACCGAGGCCAGCGACGTGTTCTCCCTCGGCGCGACCCTCTACACCGCGCTGGAGGGTCAGCCGCCGTTCGGTTTCGACGACGACGAGAACGATGTCGTCACCCGGGCCGCGATGGGCCGGATCATCCCGCCCAGCCGCAGCGGCATCCTCACCCAGCCGCTGCTGCACATGCTCGAACCGGCGCCGCAGCGCCGCCCCACGATGGCCCAGGCGCGCGACGAGATCCTCACCGCCGCCTTCGGCCCCGGCACCGCCGCCTACATCCTCGGCGTGCCGCTGCGCACCGAGGACGGCACCATTCCGTCCTGGGCGGCCCGCAACTCCGCCAGCGGCCTGCGCAGCCCGCATTCCGCACCGCTGCCGCGCCCGCAGCGCGCCCCGCTGGCCGCCGCCCAGGCACCGGCCCAGCGCAGCGGCAGCTTCGTCGACAACCTGCCCAACGGCGCCCCGCTGGCCATCGGCGCGGGCGTGCTGATCGGCCTGGTCATCCTCATCGCGATCATCATCGCGGTGATGTGATCACTCGATCCGGCGGCGGTGGGCCCATCGGGTCAGCGCGTTGCGATTGGACTGCTGGGTCTTGCGGAGCACGTTCGAGGCGTGGGTTTCCACGGTCTTCACCGAGATGAACAGGGTTTCGGCGATCTCGCGATAGGTGTAGCCGCGAGCCAGCAGGCGCAGGACCTCGAGCTCACGCGGGGTGAGCGAGTCCAGCTCGGGATCGAGCGGTGGCTCGGGGACCGGGGAGCGGCCGGTGAACGAGTCGAGGACGAAACCGGCCAGCCGCGGGCTGAACACGGCGTCCCCGCCGGCGACGCGCCGGATGCCGTCGGCCAGTTCGGCGCCGGAGATGGTCTTGGTGACGTACCCGCGCGCGCCCGCCCTGATCACCGCGATCACGTCCTCGGCGGCATCGGACACACTCAGCGCCAGGCATACCGGGCCGTCGGCGATCCCGGTCAGCACCGCGACACCGCCACCGTCGGGCATGTGCACGTCCAGCAGCACCACATCCGGCTTCGCCGCATCGATCCCCGCGACCGCCTCGGCCACCGCGCCCGCCTCGCCGACGACCTCCATGTCGGTCTCGCGGCTCAGCTCGGCGCGCACGCCCGACCGGAACACCGCGTGATCGTCGACCAGGAACACCCGAACACTCACTGACAGCTCACTCTCATCCCACCGGCGATCGACTTGGTCTCATCGGTACCACACAACCGTGAATGTCGTCGCGGACCGAGGGCAGAGCGCCCTCGAATGCGCTCGGCGGCAGCCGTTCCGGTGCCATCGAGGTGTCACCGGTCCGCGGCTTCGACGGCCCGCGCACGAGCCGGTGGCACGGTCGAACAGCGTGCCACCGCCTCGGTCGACGCGGGGGCTCACGCCTCGGGCGGGAGTGGTGCATCGCCCGTGTCCGCGGCTACCGCTGGATCGGGCTCGGTGGTGCCGGAGTCCGAGCGCGGCATCACGATGCGCACCTCGGTGCCGCGGCCGATGGTCGAGTCGATGACGGCGGTGCCGCCGCGGCGTTCGACGCGGGCGCAGATCGACTTCGCGACACCGCGCCGGTCGGCGGGCACGGCCGAGGTGTCGAAACCGGCGCCACGGTCGCGGACGAAGATGCTCACCTGATGCGGTTCGGTCTCGGCGAACAGGTCGATCTCCGGGACGCCCGCGTGCTTGGCCGCGTTGACCAGCGCTTCCCGGCTGGCGCCGAGCAGGGCGGTGAAGTGTTCCTTCGGCAGGCCCGCGCCGGTGTCGCCGGGGTCCATCGCGACATCGCCGACGGTCACCGGGGTGACCTTCACCCCGTGCTGGTCCTCCACCTCGCCCGCGATGGTGCGCAGCGCGGCGGCCAGACTGGACTGGGCGGGGGCGGTGTCGTCGAACAGCCATTTGCGCAGCTCGCGTTCCTGGCTGCGGGCCAGGCGCAGGACCTCCTGCGGGTCCTCGGCCTGCCGCTGGATCAGCGCGAGGGTCTGCAGTACCGAATCGTGCAGGTGCGAGGCGATCTCCTCGCGCTCCTCGTTGCGGATGCGGGCGCCGCGCTCGGCATTGAGCGCGCGCACCATGCGCAGCCACAGCGGCACCGTCAGCAGGCCCGCGCCGACCAGCGTGACCGCGACCGCGATCAACGCCGACCCGAGCGAACTCAGGTCGATCCTGGCCAGCACCACCACGCCGAGACCGACCACGATCAGCGTCGCCCCGGCCACGATCCGCGACCAGGTGACCACCGACGGTCGCGCGGGCAGGCCGAACAGCGCGCGGGGGCCCGGCGCGGCGACGTCGTACTCGCGCCAGACCAGCGCGGCGCCGACCGCGACCACCACGATCGGGGCGATCACCTTCGCGGCGGTGCCCTGGAACAACCAGCCGACGGTCACCGCGAGGCCGAGGCCGAGCAGGGCGAGCCCGATTGCCTGCCTGCGCTCGTCGCCGGTCGGCTTGGCCGCGTCGTCGCCGCCCGGGGTGAAGATCCACAGCAGGCCGTAGGCCACCAGGCCCGCACCGACCAGGGCCGACAGCAGCACGAACGCCATCCGCACCTTGAACACGTCGACGCCGAGATGATCGGCCAGCCCACCGGCGACACCACCGACCACCCGGCCACCGGTCCGGCGGACCAGTCGCGGGGTCGGCGGCAGCGGCGCGCCGACGGGCTCGGGACCCGGCGTCGGCAGCATGCCCGGCCGATAGCCGCGCGGCACGCCGTACCCCGACGGCGCCGGGTATCCCGCGGGGTAATAGCCGGGCGCGGGGCGATACTGCGGCTGCGGAACGTAAGGGTGCGGCGTGCCGTAGACGGTCTGGCCGTTGCCGAGCGCCCGCGCGACGAATCGCTGCGGCCCCTTCGCGGTCCGGTGTCCGCCGGGATTCATCGCGGCACCGGGGCCGCTGGTGTAGCGGGGCGCGCCGGCGACCGGTGGCGGCGCGTAGCGCGCGCCACCGCCGGACGCCTGCCCATACCGCGCGGGTGCGACCGACGCGGCCGGGCTCGTCGGTGTCGTGACGTCGTTCCCCGGGGCGGCGCCGTACCCGTGCGGGGCCGACCCCTGGGCGGCGCGGGCGGGAACAGACGGATCCATCCTTCGATACTGGCACGCTCGCCCGGCCCCCGGCATCGGGAATCTCCCTGATCTTGCCGCTTTCGCGCCGACCGGGCCGACCGGCACGCGCAGGCGGTCGCCTTGGCCGTGCCGCCGCGCATCCGTCGGCGGTGATCCGACCCGATTCCGGCCTGTCCGGTGCGGATTGCTGTCCGGACCGGACAACCGGTCACAGCACTCTCACCTGCGGTTATCACCTCCGGAACGGGTGCGGCGGCAGCCTCGGCACAGGTCGGATTCCTACCTTGATGACGGGCCGGAAACAGCGGCCTTCGAACAGGGGAGGAACGTTGAACATCATCACCACCGTGCTGGGTGCCACCGCCATCGCCGCGGCCACCGTCGGGATCGCTCCCGTCGCGTCGGCGACACCGATAGCCCCGCACGAGACGACCTATCACGGACCCGCCGGCTTCGAACTGACCCTCGGCCACACCGATCAGTCCTACCGGCAGGTGCCCGCGCTCAACGCCATGCCGACCAACCGGGAGGTGTTCCTCGACAACACCGCGTACGTGACGGCGCCCGCCGGGGCGAGCGGCACGCTCGAGTCCGGCTACCTCGTCGCCTGCGCGGTGGACGTGACACTGACGGTGGGACTCGACGGTGGGGTCTCGGTCAGCGCGGGGGCCACCATCGGGTTCGGCTCGTCGGGACCGGACGCGTCGGCCGACATCGGTCCGTCGATCTCGGCGGGGCTCGATCTGAACCTCTCGCTGGCACCCGGCGAGATCAAGAAGATCGATGTGGGGAGCATGCCGCTCGGCGCGGGCACCACCTACCTGGTGAACCGTGACTTCCACCTGATGGTCGGCGACTGCGGTGGCCCGCTCAACATCTACTCCTGGGCCACGGTGACCGCGACCACGCCGCAGGTGAGCGCGACCAACTCGGTCTTCGGCGACACCATGTTCCTCTGACCGGATCGGGACCCGGCGGCGCGCCGGGTCCCGATGCACCAAATATCATTCCCCTCGGTCGTTTTCACCGAACGGGGGTGCCTTGGCCATCAGTGATCCGGAGGGTTCTTCGCCGCGTGCGGTTTTCGCGCAGCGCTTCGCCGAACTCTATGCCGCGGCGGGCAATCCGACCCTGCGTCGCGTCGCCGCCGCCACCGAACGGCGCATGCGCAACACCCAGGCGGGCACACCGTCGGCGCAGCGGATCAGCGACTGGAAGGCCGGGCGCAACGTGCCCGCCCGCTTCGAATCGCTGCTGCCGGTGATCCTGACGCTGGTCGACCTGACCGAGAAGGCCCAGCACCAACTGCCGCGCAGGCTCGCCGACCCGCACGAATGGCGCCGCCTGTGGCAGGAATCGGTGACCTGGACAGCGGCAGCGGGCGAGGGCGACACCTGCCCCTACCCGGGTCTGCGGGCCTTCCGGGCCGAGGAGCGCGCGCTGTTCTTCGGGCGCGAACAGGCCACCACCGCGTTCGTCGACCTGGTCCGCGCCACCATCGGCATCGTGGTGCTGATCGGCGCCTCGGGCGCGGGCAAGTCCTCGCTGCTGGCCGCCGGCCTGCGCCCGGCCCTCGACCTGCCGTCGGCCACCATGACACCGGGTACGGCACCGACCGCCGGGCTGGCCGACGCGCTGACCGACGACCTCCGGGTCCTCGTCGTCGACCAGTTCGAGGAGCTGTTCACCCTCTGCCCGGACGAGTCCGAACGCTCGGCGTTCCTGACCGCGCTCGCCGCGCTGACCACCCGTCCGCACGATCCGCTCACCGTCGTCCTCGCGCTGCGCGCCGACTTCTACGAGCGCTGCCTGCACCATCCGATCCTGCGGAACAGCCTGCAGCACAACGACTATCTGCTCGGCCCGATGTCGATGGAGGAAGTCTCGCGCGCGATCAGCGGTCCGGCGGCCGCCGCCGGTCTCACCCTCGAACAGGGCCTGGAAGAGCTGGTGCTGACCGAGCTGCGCGGGCTCGGCGCGCACGCCGGCACCGACGGCTACGACCCCGGTGCCCTGCCGCTGCTCTCGCACGTGATGGCCGCGACGTGGCAGCAGCGGGAGGGGCGCAAACTCACGGTCTCCGGATATCGCAAGGCGGGCGCGGTGGCTGGGTCGGTCGCCGAGACCGCCGAACTGGCGTGGAGCGAACTCACCCCGGCCCAGCAGGACGCCGCCCAGGAACTGCTCGGCTCGCTGGTCACCGTCGGGCAGGACGCGCGCGATACCCGGCGCGTCGTCGGCCGTACCGAATTGCTCGCGCGCAGTGCCGATTCCGGCGCCGCGGCACAGGCACTCGATGTGCTCGCCGCGAGCAGGCTGCTCTCCCTGGACGCGGACTCGGTCCAGTTCTCCCACGAGATCGTGCTGACCGCCTGGCCCCGGCTGCGCGGATGGATCGATACCGATCGGGTCGGGCACCTGGTCCGGCAGCGGCTCGAGACCGACGCCACCGAATGGGAAGTGGCCGCCCGCGATCCCGCGCTGCTCTATCGCGGCACCCGGCTCGACAGCGCGAGTGAGCACACCCTCGGCACCGCGACCAGCCCGCGCGCCCGCGCCTTCCTCGCCGCCTCGGGGCGATCGGCCCGGCTCGGGCGGCGCTGGCGAGTCGGGGCCGGGGCCGTCGTGATCGCGCTGCTGGCCACCGGGGTGGTCGCCTGGGATCGCGGCAAGCTCGCCGATCAGCGCACCGCGGACCGCGACTACACCGAGCTGGTCGCCGCGGCCCAGCGGACCAGGACCGGCGATCCGTCGCTGTCGGCGCAGCTGTCGCTGGCCGCGTTCCGGATGCGCCCCGACCCGGCCACCCGGACCCAGCTGCTCAACAGCCAGGAGTTGCCGCTCTCGGTCACGGTTCCCGCCCACGACCAACAGGTCGACACGCTGGTCGCCCGCCCGGCGGACGGGCTGCTGGTCTCCATCGATCTCACACGCAAGGCCCTCTTCTGGGACACCACCGACCCGCGACGGCCGCGCCGGATCGAGTCCGACTTCGCGGTCCCCATCGACGTGCTGGCCTTCGTCCCCGGCGGCACCGGCGCGGTCACCAACGGGCCGTCCGGCCTGCAGTGGTGGGACTTCGCCCAGCCACGGTCACCACGGCTGCTCCAGACCCTGACACCCGCACGGCGGCAGTCGATGGCGATCAGTCCGCGCGGCACCCACCTCGTCGAGTCGGACGCGACGACGGTGACGTTCTGGTCCCTCGGGGCGCGGCCGGGTCCCGTGCGCAGCATCACCCTGCCCGGTGACGGCTCCGCGCACGTGCAATCCGTCGTTGAGTTCAGCCCCGACGGCGCCCTGCTCGCCATCGGCAGACTCGTGTTCGACACCGGGGCGCCCGATGTCGTGCAGCTGTGGGACGTCCGTGATCCGGTGGCGGCCCGGCCGGTCGGGGCACCGATCGTCATCCCCGGCAGTGACCATTTCCGCGACCTCGCGTTCAGCCCGGACAGCGCGATGCTGGCCGTCGGCACCTACGGATCGGCCGACCCCGCCGGCCCGCAATCGAGCCGGGTCGAACTCTGGCAGGTCACCGACCCCGGCCGTCCCCGCAGACACGGCTCCCCCTTCCGGGTCGACAACGACGTCCTGCAGTCGATCGCCTTCGCCGAGAACGGCACCGTGCTCGCGACGAGCTCCGCCGACGCGGGCCGCCTGTGGAACATCACCGATCCGGCCCAGCCGGAGCAAGCCGCGCCACCGCTGGCGGTGAGTCCCGGTCCCTGCTTGCAGGCCGTGGCCTCGGTCTGCGACAGCGGCCCGCGCTCGCTCATCGTCCTGCCCGGCACGCCGCTGCTGGCCGGGGCAGGCAACGACGGATCCCTGCGCCTCTGGACGATGCCCCGATCGATCGTCACCACGGCACCGCACTCGGCCTTCACCCCCATCTTCGATCGGGCGGGCGACCGGATGGCCGTGCTGTCCGGCAACGGGTCCATCGCGATCTGGGACACCGGTGACCCCCGGCACCCGGTCCGGCTGGCCACGATCGCCGGTGCGCCGGGCCGGTCGGACCCGGCGCTGAGTTCCGACGGACGGACGCTCTCGGTTCACGACCAGTACATCGCTCAGCGCCTCGTGTTCGACCTCGACGACCCGACGACCCCGCGCCCGCTGGCTCCGTGGCCCGCCGACGACACCACGGAATCGATCGTCGAGGGCGATCGGATGATGGTGATCCACGGCTCCTCGCTCCAGATGTGGGACGTCACCGATCGGGCCGCGCCGGTGCGCCGGGGAGTCCCGATCACCACGACACACGGGACGTTCACCTCGGGCCGTTTCGCCGCCGACGGCGACCGGCTCGAGACCACGTCCTACGACCCGGGCGAGAGCGCGCAGCCGTACCTGCGCCAGGTCTGGAGCCTCGCCGACCCGGACCATCCGCGACTGATCGGCACCGTGGACACCCGCACCACGACGAACTTCCAGCCGTCCCACCTGCTACCCGACAACCGCACGATGATCGTGACGGAGTTCGACAACTTCCGGCTGTTGGCGGCCGGGGAGCCCGGCCCGATCAGGCCGCTCACCGACCGGATCCGCACCGAGATGTCGCCGATCATCGCGCTGTCCACCGAGGTCGGCGGCAACAGCGTCGCCCTGTCCAGCGACGACGGCACGACCGTGCTGTGGTCCATCGACGACCCGCGCGCACCACGCAAGAGTGCCGGGCCGATCGGGCCCGCCGACGGGCGCAATCGCCGGGTGGTCGTGCACCCCGGCGGCGAACAGCTCATCGTGATCACCGACAACGGCCAGCTCGGGGTCTGGGAGCTGGACCCCGAGCAGGTCGCCGCACGGCTCTGCGCCGCCACCGGCGACGCGCTCACCGAATCCGTCTGGCACCGTCACGCCCCGAACGTGCCCTACCGTCCGCCCTGCGCCTGACCGGGGAACCCGGGCAAACCTCAGGGTTCACCCCGATGTGCGAAAGGACTGGTCGAGCACACCATGGAGGACATGAGCAGAACGAGCTTCGGTGACCAGATCCAGCAGATGTGGCATACGCGGCCCGTCCGGCTGCCGCGGCAGGGGCCGATCGCCGGCGTCGCGGCCGGGTTCGGGCTGCGATACGGCGTCGATCCGGTGCTGCTGCGGGTGGCGTTCGTGGTGTCGACGATCTTCGGTGGCGCCGGCATCGTGCTGTATCTGCTGGCGTGGCTGGTGCTGAGTTCGGCGGGGAACGAGGCGTCGGCGGCCGAGGCGCTGACCGATCACGCGCGCGGCACGCATTCGCAGACCAAGACGATCGTGTTGATCGTCGCGCTGGCGATCGCGGTGTCGACCATGGGGCCGGTGGGGCTCGGAATGGGCGGCTCCGGGGTGGTCAGCATGGGGCTGATGCTGGCGGGCTGGTGGATGCTCTACATCCGGCACCCCGAACTGCCCAGCGGTTTCGACACCGTCCGCGCCGAATCGCTCGGCACGGCGGGCTATCCGGCCGCCGGCTATCCGACCGGCGTGCCGGTCCGCGGCTATCCCTACATCCCGGACGTGCCGCCGACCGGGATGTACACGCCCTACACGAAACTGCCGGACGCCTACGTCCCCGATCCGGCCACGACCGTGCTGCCCCGCGAGGAAACCCGCACCGACGCAGCCGAATCCACTCCCCTGCTGCGCGTGGATGCCTCCGAGACGATCGTCCTGCACAAGGACGTCGCACCGGCGACCACCGACGAACCCGGCACCGCCGAACCGTCTTCCGCCGGCACGGCAGCCGACGTGCCCGCATCGGATTCGGCCACGGCGGCCGACGCGGAATCTACCCCGCCGCGCGCCGTGCCGACCGATCCCGCCCGCCCCGTCGACGAGTCGGGCGATCCCACGACGACCATCGATCTCGACAAGCGCGACGCCGGACCGTCCGAGGTGGTGACGCCGGAGCCGATCGCGGATTCCGGGCTCGGCACGACCGCCGTCCTCGGCAAGGGCCTCCCCGTACCCCCTTCGCCCACACCGGGTTTCCCGCGCACCGGCGCACAGGTGCCCAGCGGGGTCGATCCGCTCGGCATCGCGCCGCTGGCCTGGGAGCTCCCCGAGGCGGCACCGCGCTACGCGGTGGCGGTACCGCCACCGCCGCCGAAGCGGCCACGGTCCCGGCTCACCCCGATCACCATCGGACTGGCCATCCTGGCGGCCGCGCTGGCCGGTGCGGTAGCGGCGTCCGGCGTCGAATGGATGACACCGGCGCGGATCGCGGCCGTCGCGCTCGCGGTCGTCGGGCTCGGACTGATCGCGGGCGCGTTCCTGCGGCGCGGCTACGGGCTGCTGGTACTCACCGCGCCGCTGGCCGGGTTCGTGCTGCTGGCCTCGCTGATCGGGCCGATCGACTTCGAGCACAACGGGGCCATCGGTGACCGCGTCTGGGCACCGACCTCGGTGACCGAGCTGCAGCCCCGCTACGCCCTCGACATCGGTTCCGGCACGCTGGATCTGCGCGGACTGGACCTCACCGAGTCGCGCAGCGTCGAGGTCGCGGTGAACATCGGTGACGCGAAAGTGCACCTGCCCGAAGGGATGACAGTGAATACGACATGTGACATCCGGGTGACCGACGCGACCTGCGTCGAAGGCCTGAGCGGGCCGAAAACCCCCGGCGCCCCGGTCCTCGACCTGCACATCAAGATGCACCTTGGTGCCGTGGAGGTGACCCGTGGCTGACCCGACCAGCACCGAACCCCGCCGCACACCGGCGTTCTCGCTGCTCTGCACCGGCCTGATCGCCCTGGCCCTGAGCGTCTGGGCCCTGCTCGGCGCACCGACCCCCGACAACGGCGGCATCCTGCCGATCGGCTGGGGCGTCGTGATCGCGGCGATCGTCATCGGCCTACTGCTGACGTTCTCCCCCCGCCGCAAACGACACTGACGAAGGCACACCGACCACCGAGACACGACAATGGCCCGTCACCGTGAC
This sequence comes from Nocardia fodinahabitans, assembly GCF_052983615.1. Taxonomy (NCBI): domain Bacteria; kingdom Bacillati; phylum Actinomycetota; class Actinomycetes; order Mycobacteriales; family Nocardiaceae; genus Nocardia; species Nocardia fodinahabitans. The sequence continues at coordinate 4,615,231 of NZ_JBRJJC010000001.1, read as the reverse complement.
GGGCCATTGTCGTTGGAGGACAACGGCAATGAACGAAAGCACACACCGCGAGCAACACCCGCGCCCCTCGAACGCCCTACCGCTGGGCCGAATCCTGCTCACCCACCGACACAAACCACCGATCGCCCCCACCCCGTTTTCGGCCGCCTCGCCGCCGAGGGGCGAGACGTAACGCCGAAGGCGCAGTATCGCCCCTCGGCGGCGAGGTCACGAGGCCGAAAACCCGCGGCACCAGCCGCCAAAAATACAGCTCACTCCCATTCGATGGTGCCCGGCGGCTTGCTCGTCACATCGAGCACCACGCGGTTGACGTCCTTCACCTCGTTGGTGATGCGAGTGGAGATGCGCTCCAGCACGTCGTAGGGCAGCCGGGTCCAGTCCGCGGTCATCGCGTCCTCGCTCGACACCGGGCGCAGCACGATCGGGTGACCGTAGGTGCGGCCGTCGCCCTGCACGCCGACCGAGCGCACGTCGGCCAGCAGCACGACCGGGCACTGCCAGATCTGCTTGTCCAGGCCGGGCGGCGGTGAGCTCTTCGCGGGCGATGGCGTCGGCCTGGCGGAGCAGGTCGAGCCGATCGGCGGTCACCTCGCCGACGATGCGGATGGCCAGGCCCGGACCCGGGAAGGGCTGGCGCGCAACGATTTCCTCGGGCAGGCCCAGCTCGCGGCCGACCGCGCGGACCTCGTCCTTGAACAGCAGGCGCAGCGGCTCGACCAGGTCGAACCGAGGTCGTCGGGCAGACCGCCGACATTGTGGTGGCTCTTGATGTTCGCGGTGCCGGTGCCGCCGCCGGATTCGACGACGTCCGGGTACAGGGTGCCCTGGACCAGGAACTCGACCTTCGGCGCGGTGCCCGCGGCGGCGCCCTCCTCGAGCACGATGCCCGCGACCGCGTCCTCGAAGGAGCGGATGAACTCGCGGCCGATGATCTTGCGCTTCTCCTCCGGATCGGAGACGCCCTTCAGCTCACCCAGGAACTTGTCGACCGCGTCGACGGTCACCAGCTTGGCGCCGGTCGCGGCGACGAAGTCCTGTTGCACCTGCTCGCGCTCGCCCGCCCGCAGCAGACCGTGGTCGACGAACACACAGGTGAGGCGGTCACCGATCGCGCGCTGCACCAGCGCGGCGGCGACGGCGGAGTCGACGCCACCGGACAGACCGCAGATGGCGTGGCCGTCACCGATCTGCGCGCGCACGTCCTCGATCAGCGCCTCGGCGATATTGGCCGGGGTCCACTGCGCGGGGATGCCCGCGAGCTCGTGCAGGAAGCGGCTCAGCACCTGCTGGCCGTGCGGCGAGTGCAGCACCTCGGGGTGGTACTGGACACCCGCCAGGCGGCGGGCGCGATCCTCGAACGCGGCGACGGGCGCGCCCGCGGTGGTGCCGGTGACCTCGAAGCCCGCGGGGGCGTCGGTCACGGCGTCACCGTGGCTCATCCACACCGGCTGGATGGTCGGCAGGCCGCCGTGCAGCACGCCGCCGTCGATGCTGAGCTCGGTGCGGCCGTATTCGCGGGTGCCGGTGTGGGCCACCGTGCCGCCGAGCGCCTGCGCCATCGCCTGGAAGCCGTAGCAGATGCCGAACACCGGCACGCCCAGGTCGAACAGCCGGGCGTCGAGCTGCGGGGCGCCCTCGGCGTACACGCTGGACGGACCGCCGGACAGGATGACGGCCAGCGGCTGCTTCTCGGCGATCTCCTCCACCGTCATGGTGTGTGGAATCACCTCGGAGAACACGCGCGACTCGCGCACCCGGCGAGCGATCAGCTGGGCGTACTGTGCGCCGAAGTCGACGACGAGGACCGGTCTCTGAGTTTCTGCCACCGGGACAGTTTAGTGACGGCGCACGACGGTCGAGCAGCGGGCATCGGTGCACGCACACGCGTTGGGGGAACATTGCGCAATACCCGGTCGACCTGGCTATCCTCGTCCACGTGCCATTCGCCCGCGCGATCGATGCCGACATCTACTACGAGGACAGCGGTGGCACGGGTCCGGTGGTGTTGCTCGCCCACGAATTCTTCATGGACCACACCATGTTCGCCTCGCAGCAGGCCGCGCTGGCACCCGAATTCCGGATCGTGGCCTGGGACGCGCGCGGGCACGGCCGCACCAAGGATCAGCGGTTGCCGTTCACGTACTGGACCGCCGCGCGCGACGCGCTGACCGTCCTCGACGACATCGGCGCCGAACGCGCTGTGGTCGGCGGCACCGCGCAGGGGGGCTTCACCGCATTGCGGACCGCGCTGGTCGCGCCGGAGCGGGTCGCCGCGCTCATCCTCATCAGCACCGAGGCGCATGGGCCGACCAGGGAGCAGTCCACCGCGACCCAGCGCTTCCTCGACGAATGGCACGACAAGGGCTCACGCGCGGAAGCCGCGAACCGCCTGGCCGACTGGCTGATCGGCGACGACGACCGGCACCGCGACATCTGGACCAAGCGCTGGGTCTGCGACGCGCACAACGGCCTCGACGCCGCCGTGGGCTGCCTGCTCGGGCGCGACTCGGTGCTGGACCGGCTGCGCGAGATCACCTGCCCCGCGCTGATCATCCACGCCACCCACAGCGGCATCGCGGGCCAACGGGCCCGCACGCTGGCCGACGGGCTCACCGCCTCCACCTTCCTGGAGATCGATGGCGCCCGTCTGGCCGTCACGATGACCCACCCGGAACCGGTCAACGCGGCGATCGCGCGGTTCCTGCGGGAGCGGGTCCCCCTGACTCACGCGCGTTAGCGGACGCTGAGCCCGACCTTCTGGAATTCCTTGAGGTCGGAGTAGCCGGCCTTGGCCATCGAGCGGCGCAGGCCGCCGACCAGGTTCAGCGAGCCGAACGGGTCGTCGGAGGGGCCGTAGAGCACGCGCTCGAGGTTCGGGCGGGTGACGGTGCCGTCGGCGCCGTCGAGCCAGGACTCGTCGACCGGCAGGAACGAGCCGCGCGGCACCGAGGGGTGCGCGGTCGCCGAGGGCCAGTACCAGCCGCGACCGGGCGCCTCGGCCGAAACCGACAGCGGCACACCGAGCATCACGGCGTCGGCGCCGCAGGCGATGGCCTTGGCGAGCTGGCCGGAGGTGGCGACGTCACCGTCGGCGATGACGTGCACGTAGCGGCCGCCGGTCTCGTCGAGGTAGTCGCGGCGGGCCGCGGCGGCGTCGGCGATCGCGGTCGCCATCGGCACGCCGATGCCGAGCACCTCGCCGGTGGTGGTGGCACCCGGGTAGGAGCCGTAGCCGACGATGACGCCCGCGGCGCCGGTGCGCATCAGGTGCAGCGCGGTGCGGTGATCGCTCACGCCACCGGCGACGACCGGCACGTCCAGCTCGGCGATGAAGGTCTTCAGGTTCAGCGGCTCACCGTCGCCCACGTGCTCGGCGGAGATGATGGTGCCCTGCACCACCAGCAGGTCGACACCGGCCTGCACCAGCGCCGGGGTCAGCGCCCGCGCGTTCTGCGGGCTGACCCGCACCGCGGTGGTCACGCCCGCCGCGCGCACCTGCGCGACCGCGGCCGCGAGCAGGTCGGGCTGCATGGGCGCCGCGTGTAATTCCTGCAGCAGGGAGATCGCGCGTTCGTAACCCCCCTTGTCGACGAGATCGATCAGCTGATCGACCTTGCCCTGGACGTCGGCGTGCCGCGCCCACAGGCCCTCGCCGTTGATCACGCCGAGGCCGCCGAGACGACCCAGCTCGATCGCGAACTCCGGGGAGACCAGCGCGTCGGTGGGGTGCGAGAGCACCGGGATCTCGAAACGGTAGGCGTCGAGCTGCCAGGCCAGCGAGACCAGCTTGGACGACCGCGTCCGCCGCGAGGGGACGATATCGACGTCGTCGAGCTCGTAGGTCCGCCGAGCGACCCGCCCCATGCCGATTTCCACCATGTCACGCACAGTCACGCTCTTCTTTCTGCGCGCTGGTGCGCGCGTGTTCGCGGCCCCGAAGGGCCGCCGGTCAGGCACCGGTGCTTGCTCCTACGTCGCCTACGCACCGGCGCCTGACCGGCGGCCCGGCCGCGAACGGCCACTGCGTGGCCGCCGCTCCTCGAGGTCGCGGGTGCGGGGAACGTTGGCGTCGAAGGTGACATGTTCGATGTCAGCCTTCGCTGTCGGTCGGTAGACCGCAAGCCCCTGCAGGGTGCGAGTCGGCCACGTGGCTGTGCGCCGGAGGTCGGCCCTCCGGCGCACAAACGCGTCTAGTGTACTCAGCCGCGCCCGGTGTAGTTCGGGGCCTCGACCGTCATGGTGATGTCGTGCGGGTGGCTCTCCTTGAGTCCCGCCGCGGTGATCTGCACGAACTGAGCGCCCTGCAGGTGCTCGATGTGCTGCGAACCCGTGTAGCCCATGGCCGCGCGCAGGCCGCCGACGAGCTGGTGGATCACCTGGTTGACCGGGCCACGGAACGGCACGCGTCCCTCGATGCCCTCGGGGACCAGCTTGTCCTCGGCGAGCACGTCGTCCTGGAAGTAGCGGTCCTTGGAGTACGACTTGGCCTGGCCGCGGCCCTGCATGGCCCCGAGGGAACCCATGCCGCGGTAAGCCTTGAACTGCTTGCCGTTGACCAGCACCAGATCGCCGGGCGACTCGGCGGTGCCCGCGAGCAGCGAGCCGAGCATCACGGTCGACGCGCCGGCGGCGATGGCCTTGGCGACGTCACCGGAGTACTGCACGCCACCGTCGGCGATGACCGGCACACCGGCGGGCTTGCACGCGGCGACGGCCTCGAGGATCGCGGTGATCTGCGGCGCGCCGACACCGGCGACCACGCGGGTGGTGCAGATGGAGCCGGGACCGACACCCACCTTGACGGCGTCAACGCCCGCCTCGACGAGTGCCGCGGCGCCCGCCCGGGTCGCGACGTTGCCGCCGACGATCTGGATGCGGTCGCCCACCTCGGCCTTGACCTTGGCGACCATCTGGAGCACCTGCGACTGGTGGCCGTGCGCGGTGTCGACGATCAGCACGTCGACCCCGGCGTCGGCCAGCGTCATCGCGCGCGACCAGGAATCCTGGCCGACACCGATCGCCGCGCCGACCAGCAGGCGGCCGTCGCGGTCCTTGGTGGCGTTGGGGTACTGATCGGTCTTGACGAAGTCCTTGACCGTGATCAGGCCACGCAGCCGGCCGTTACCGTCGACGATCGGCAGCTTCTCGATCTTGTGGCGGCGCAGCAGACCCAGCGCGGCCTCGGCGGTGACGCCCTCCTGGGCGGTGATCAGCGGCGCCTTGGTCATCACCTCGTCGACGCGGCGGTCCTGGTCGACCTCGAAGCGCATGTCACGGTTGGTGATGATGCCCACCAGCGCGCCGGTCTCGTCCACCACGGGCAGGCCCGAGATGCGGAAGCGGGCGCACATGGCGTCGACCTCGGCGAGGGTGTCGGTGGGACGACAGGTGACCGGGTCGGTCACCATGCCCGCCTCGGAGCGCTTCACCGTCTCCACCTGGGCGGCCTGATCGGCGGCCGACAGGTTGCGGTGCAGCACGCCCATACCGCCGGCACGCGCCATCGCGATGGCCATGCGGGCCTCGGTGACGGTGTCCATGGCCGAACTCACCAGCGGGGTGCGCAGGGTGATCTCCCTGGTGAGCCTGCTGGAGGTCTCGACGGAACTGGGGATGAGATCCGAGGCGGCAGGCAGCAACAGCACGTCGTCGAACGTGAGGCCGAGCATGGCGATCTTGGTCGGATCGTCGCCACCCGTAGGAGGGCGCACCGCGATTCGTTCGCCCGACACGGGATTACTCATTCGGATCGACCCCTCCTGGTCGTCGGCAGCGACCGACGCCGACGATGCAGCGCGGCGGTGCTGAGCGGAAATGATTGATGGTCGGTGAGAACAAGCTCGCCGACGCCTGCATTCCATGGTATCCGGCGGGCGAACACGCCTGTGAAGTGAGCCCCGCGGCAAACTTGCCCGGTGCATCGCTGGCGCAGACCACCAAGTACTGCGTACCGTGGGGATGTGCGTGACCATCTACCACCTGGCCTGCCGCCGGATCCCTTCGCCGGAGACCCCTCCGACCCGTCTGCCGCGCTCGATGCCATCGAGCCCGGTGAGCCGCTGGATCCTCATGAGCGCCTCGCGGTCGAGGAAGATCTCGCGGACCTCGCCGTCTACGAAGCCCTGCTGGCCCATCGCGGCATCCGCGGGCTCGTCGTCAGCTGCGAGGATTGTCGGCAAGATCACTACCACGACTGGGACATGCTGCGGGCGAACCTGCTGCAGCTACTCGTCGACGGCACCGTCCGTCCGCACGAGCCCGCCTACGACCCGACGCCCGAGGCGTACGTCACCTGGGACTACTGCCGCGGCTACGCGGATGCCTCGATGAACGAGGCGTTCCACGGCGACGGATTCGACGGCTTCGACAGCTGAGCCGCCCGCCAGGCGCCGCTCCCCCGCTCCGGTCACGCGTGCACGGGGGACGACGCCGCACGGCATCGACAGACAACGACGAAGGCCCCGAACCTGTGAGGTTCGGGGCCTTCGTCGTGGAACGAGGCGATCAGGGTGACGGCACCGCGGGCGGCGCGGGCAGAATCGTCATCGCCGGCGGCGTCTGCAGAGTCGGCGGCACCGTGGGTGGCAACGGAGCCGACGTCGGGACCACCGTCGGCACGGTGACCGGCGGTGGTACGGCGATGGTCGTCTGCGGGGTGGTCGGGTCGACCGTCACCGGGGGCGGGGTGGTCGGCACGGTGGTCACCGGCGGCACCGTGGGTTCGGTGGTCTCCGGCGGGACGAGCGGCTTGGTCTCCGAACCGGGACCCGGCGACTGCATGATCACCGGCGGCTCGGACGACGGATCGGTGGTGCCTGTGCCGGGCCCGGTCGGCACCACCGGAGCGGTGCTGCCCGGGTTGGTCGTCGGCGACGGCGAGGTCGGCTTGGTCTGGCTGGGTGCGGACGGCGTCGGCGGCGCCAGCTGGGCGGCGATCTCCGGCGCGCGCTTGGCCAGCTCGTCCCGCAGCAGGTTCCAGCGGGCGACCAGGTCTTCCCGCTTGCCCTGGTCGTTGACCTGGCTCGCGGTGGCGGAAGCCTGTTCCAGCCGGGCCCGCGCCTGCTCCGGATTACCGGCGTCGAGCAGGTTCTGCGCGGCGACCAGATCGTCGTCGGCACGTGCCACGACGGTCGACTGCGCCTGTTCGCTGAACACGACCTCCTTGACGCGCCACAGCGGATCGCCGGGTGCCGCGCTGTAGGAGAACGCTGTGACTCCGCCGAAGACCACGGCCAGTGCCGCGGCCGCGCCGAGAAGGGGTCGTACCAGCCGCAGACGTCCGCGCGAGGAAGCTCCGACTCGAACCTGCCGCGCGCCGATCTCCTGATTGACCGCCGCGAACACGGTGTCCAGATCAGGACCCGCGGGCATCGGCTCGGCCAGCAGGTCAGCTCGCCAATCCGCGAGCAACGACGCCAGCTGGAACTCCTCGGGGCTGTCGGTACGCACCGGTCCGTCGCTCGCGATCGCGTCGATCAGCGCATCGTCGCTGCGCACCGCCGCAATGTCGACCGGACCGGAATCACCGGCATCCTCGGCGGCGTAGGGACCGCTGTCATGCGACCCACGCCAAACCTTCCGGTCGCCTCGACCGCGCTCGCCATCCCTAGCCATACATTTCACCTGCCCTCGCCACTTGTGACTTCAGTTTCGCGAGTGCCCTGTGCTGGGCTACTCGTATCGCCCCCGCCGTGCTGCCCACGGCGACTGCGGTTTCCTCTGCTGACAGACCCATCACCAAGCGCAGGATCAGGATTTCCCGATGTTTCTCGGGGAGCGTGGCCAGCAGAGTGTTCATCTGCCTGCTCGTCTCCGAGTCGAGAGCTCGCTGCTCCGGTCCATGGTCGGTGGATATGACATCTGGTACTTCGGCCATCGCCTCCGCCTTGTTACGGGCGGCGTTGCGATGGGCGTCGGCGACCTTGTGCGAAGCGATTCCGTAAACGAAGGCCATGAAGGGCCGACCCTGATCCTGATAGCGGGGCAGGGCGGTCATCACAGCCAAACAGACCTCTTGCGCAACATCATCCGCGGAGAGCTGCCCGCGCTCCGCGGCACCGATCCTGGCCCGGCAGTAGCGGACTACCAGCGGACGGATCAGTTCCAGTACCTGAGCTAAAGCAGACCTGTCGCCCTGCGCAGCCGCAGCGACGGCGAGGTCCAACTCTTCGCCCATATGCGTCATCGTCAGAGATTTTCCTGGCGTTACGAGTGGCGCGGTCCAATGTGACCGAGCTTCCACCGAAGGGGCGGAACGGAACTAACAATAGCGACCCGTTGATCACCCGCCAGCGGGCCTGGCCCCTTCTATGAGACCTCTCAGGAAGATCATCGGGACCGGGTCATGCGAACGGCAGGGTGAAATCCCCGCCCCACCCGCGGATTCGGGCCGCATGATCTGCGGCTTCGGTCGCGGCGGCCCGCGCTTCGGGCTCCTCGCACACCCCGGCGCGCAGCATCGCGGTGGCCCAGCGCAGGGGAAGCAGGCCGTATTCGGCGCAATCGGCGTCGACCGCGCCGGCGCGTTCCGCCGACCCGGCCGGGTCGCCCGCGGCGGCGGTCGCGGCGGCGACGAGCAGTGCCGATTTCACCCTATGCCGGACCGACGGCAGCGCGGCGGCGAGCGCCACCGCGGTCTCGGCGTCGCGCAGCGCCGGCCCGGCCTCGCCGCCGGCGAGCGCGGTCTCCGCGCGTACCCAGTGCCAGCGCACCGCGCAGCGGGCGGGCGCGTCGGCCAGCAGTGGTTCCACCCGGCCGAGCAGCCGGTGCGCCAGGGCGAGCCTGCCGGTACCGAGGGCGTCGGCGGCCAGGCCGGTGCAGGCGTCGGCCAGCGCCTCGGCGCGCGCGGTTCCGGTGGCGCCGAGCGCGAGCGTCGCCGCGCGACCGTCGAACGTCGCGGCGGCGGCGTGCCCGCCGAGCTGGCGCAGCAGCGAGCCGCGGGTGCTCTCGACGCGCGAGCGCAGCGCCGGGTCGATCCGCGCGCGGGTGAGCGTCAGCAGGTCCGCCCTGGCGGCGGCGTAGCGCCCCTGGGCACCGAGCGCGACCGCGCGATACCACCTGTCCAGTGGGGTGGCCGGGGTCGGCAACTCCGCAGCGGCCGTGCCGGGAGTGGGCCCGAAAGCAGTCGAAACGAGTATTTCGGAACCGATATCCGCGGGTGAAGCCGTTGTGTGCACGCCGAGACTGTAGCCGGTGCGGGTGCCGGGCCGTTCTCGTGATATGTCACGACGGCATCGGTACAGCTACCGATCAGCTTTTCCTCCGGCGGTCCATGTTGCCATCAGGTAAATCTCCGCCCGCCGCCACCACTACCGCAAAGTTTCGAATTCACATGCGTTTCGCGCAATTAACCTCGGCGCCCCGATTACGCCATCTGCGCCCCGTCCGCGGACGAGGGCCGTTGTGACCCGGAACACCCGCTCGACCGGCGGCTCAGCCGGCCGAAACCGGCCCTGCCTGGCGCGACCTGGGAAAACGCCGAAGACCTCGAGCACCGCGCGGGGACCCATCCATAGCCAACCGAACAGTATGGACGGAGCGAGCATGAAATGTAAACAGTGCGCAGGTTAAATTTCAGCGTTGCAGATTTGCGGAACCAATGCGTCGAACTATTGACGGAAATTCCCGCGTGCACCTAACGTAGCTCATCGCCGGGGTCGGCGCCGCGCGAAATTGCAGCGACCACCTACGGCACCGTCAGGCACCGTCGAGCCGGCCACCTCCGCGCGAGGTGGCGCGAAGACCTGCCGCACCACGTCGCTCGACAACGCTGACGAGCTCGCACCACAAGGAGTTCACCATGCCCATGCCCACTCACCTCCCCGGCCCGAACGCCGATGTCTGGGATTGGCAGATGCGCGGTTCGTGCCGCGGCCAGGACTCCGCCGTCTTCTTCCACCCCGACGGCGAACGTGGCCGCGCCCGCACCGCGCGCGAGATGCGTGCCAAGGAGATCTGCCGGGCCTGCCCCGTGCTGATGCAGTGCCGTACCCACGCGCTCAAGGTGAGCGAGCCCTACGGCATCTGGGGCGGAATGTCGGAGACCGAGCGCGAGATGCACGCGCGCCGCAACCGGCGCCGTATGGCCGTCTAGATACTTCGGCAGATCAACTCCCATCCGCCCGGCGTGGCGTGCCGAATCTCTAGCAAACAGCTGGCACCCCAACAAGGCACCCCCGGGCGGAGGGAGGTCATAGCCGCGGGCTACATTCGTGACCGATGACACAGAATGGGTTCCGAAGCGAAGCCTTCCCACCGAGCGTGGATTCTGCGGTTACCGCACGCGCGGCCGAAGGAGTCGAGCTAGCCGCACTGCTGGAACGATGCGGCCTGTCCGACCAGCAAGCCTTTGCCGAACTGTACGACCGGACGTCTGCGCGCGTCTTCGGCCTGATCCTGCGGGTCCTGCACGACCCGGGATACGCGGAGGAGACTACGCAAGAGGTCTATCTCCAGATTTGGCGCACCGCAACGAGTTTCGACCCCGCCAAGGGGTCGGCGGTGACCTGGCTGATGACGTTGGCGCACCGGCGGGCGGTCGACCGGGTTCGTGCCGAGCAAGCCCACACCCAGCGCGAAGTCGCTTACGGGATACGGGTTCTCGGCAACGAATTCGACGAGGTCACGGAGGAGGTGGAACGCAGACTCGAACAACAGGCCGTCCAGCGCGGGCTCTCGACATTGACCGAGACGCAGCGCGAGGCGATCTCGCTCGCCTACTACGGCGGGCGCACCTATGCGGAGGTAGCTCAGCATCTCGGCATCGGACTACCGACCGTCAAGTCCCGTATTCGGGACGGACTGACACGACTGAAGAAAAGTTTGGGGGTGCCGTGAGATGAACGAATCCCAGATCGATCTCGCGCACACCGTCGCGCTCGGATTGATCGACGACGAAGACCATCACGCGATCCAGACCATCATCGATACCGAAGACCCCGTCCTCTGTACCGAGTTCCTGCACGAGATCCGCGCTACCCGCACGGTCCTGGCCGAACTCGGTGCGAGTACCCCGACCCCACCTCCCCCCTCCCTGCGTGCGCGCCTGCTGGCCGCGCTCGACGCCGAAGAGCCCCCGGTAGCCAGCTAGCGCGAAACGAAAGGCCCCCGAACCGCAGTGCGGTCCAGGGGCCTTCGTCGTTACGGCACGTCAGTGCGCGTGACCGTGATGCCCGTGGTCGTCGGCCTCCTCGGCCGGCTTCTCCACGATGGCGCTCTCGGTGGTCAGGATCATCCGCGCGACCGAGGCGGCGTTCACCACGGCGGAGCGGGTCACCTTGACCGGGTCGACGACACCGTCGGTGAGCAGGTCACCGTAGGTCAGGGTGGCGGCGTTGAAGCCCTCCTTGCCGTCGGCGACCTTGCTGACGACGACAGCGCCGTCGACACCGGCGTTGGTGGCGATCCAGAACAGCGGTGCCTCGAGGCCCTTGCGGACGACCTCGACGCCGACGCGCTGGTCGCCGGTCAGCGAGTCGCGCAGCTCGAGCAGCGCGGTCGCGGCCTGCACGAGTGCGGTACCACCACCGGGGACGATGCCCTCCTCGACCGCGGCCTTGGCCGCTGCGACCGCGTCGTCGACGCGGTACTTGCGCTCCTTGAGCGCGGTCTCGGTGGCCGCGCCGACGCGGATCACCGCGACGCCGCCGGCCAGCTTCGCCAGCCGCTCTTCGAGCTTCTCGCGATCCCAGTCGGAATCGGTGGCCTCGATCTCGCGACGCAGCTGCGCGCTGCGGGCGGCGATGTCGGCTTCGGTGCCCGCGCCGTCGATCAGGACGGTCTCGTCCTTGGTGACGACGATGCGCCGCGCCTGACCGAGCTGCTCGATGGTGGCCTCGCGCAGGGTGACGCCGAGATCGGGGTTGATCACGGTGCCACCGGTGACGACGGCCAGGTCGTCGAGGAACGCCTTGCGGCGGTCACCGAAGAACGGCGCCTTGACCGCGACGGCCTTGAGAGTCTTACGGATCGAGTTGACCACCAGGGTGGACAGGGCCTCGCCCTCGATGTCCTCGGCGATGATCAGCACGGCCTTGCCGGACTCGGCGATCTTCTCGAGCAGCGGCAGCAGATCGGGCAGCGAGCTGATCTTGTCGCGGTGCAGCAGGACGTAGGTGTCCTCCAGCACGGCCTGCTGGGTCTCGGGGTCGGTCACGAAGTAGGGCGAGAGGTAGCCCTTGTCGAACGCCACACCCTCGGTGATCACGAGCTCGGTCTGGGTGGTCGAGGACTCCTCGACCGTCACCACGCCGTCCTTGCCGACGGTGGTGAGCGCCTTGCCGACCATCGCGCCGATCTCCTCGTCCCGCGAGGAGACGGTGGCGACCTGGGCGATGGCCTGCTCGCCGGAGACCGGGGTGGCCGCGGCCAGCAGCACCTCCGACACCTTGTCGGCGGCCAGCGCGATGCCCTGGCCGAGGGAGATCGGGTTGGCGCCGGCGGCGACGTTCTTCAGGCCCGCGCGCACGAAGGCCTGGGCCAGCACGGTCGCGGTGGTGGTGCCGTCGCCCGCGACGTCGTTGGTCTTGGTGGCGACGCTCTTGACGAGCTGGGCGCCGAGGTTCTCGAAGGGGTCCTCGAGATCGATGTCACGCGCGATGGTGACACCGTCGTTGGTCACGGTCGGGCCACCGAAGGCCTTCGCCAGCACGACGTGGCGGCCACGGGGACCGAGGGTCACCTTGACGGCGTCGGCGAGCTTGTCGACACCGCGTTCCAGAGCCCGACGAGCCTTCTCGTCGAACTCGATCTGCTTTGCCATGAAGTTCCAATCCTCTGGTCGAGACACTGATGAACCCAGCGCTGCCGCCGATCGCGATGCCACGGCGTGCTACGCAGAAGAGTTCCCTGCCGGCCGAGACGCCGAAGGCGCTGGGCCACGCAATCCGCCCCGGGTCGCTGGACGACGCCGGGGCGGAACGCGAATGCGGCGTTGGCCTACTTGGTGACGACGGCCAGGATGTCGCGCGCCGACAGGATGAGGTACTCCCCACCCTGGTACTTGATCTCGGTGCCGCCGTACTTGCTGTAGATGACGACGTCGCCTTCCTTGACGTCGACGGGGATGCGGTCACCCTTCTCGGTGATCCGACCCTCGCCGACGGCGATGACGGTGCCCTCCTGCGGCTTCTCCTTGGCCGTGTCCGGGATGACCAGGCCGGAGGCCGTCGTCGTCTCGGCCTCGTTGGCCTGGACGAGGATCTTGTCCTCGAGCGGCTTGATGTTCACGCTCGCCACGTTGAGCCCTCCACTTTCAGGGGAAATTCGGTCGTCCGGAACTGTTGTCCCGGACCGGGTTTCGGTCAGCATGCGACTCTGCGCGTCAGCCCCGTCGTCGCGGGTGCCGGGACCCGAAGCCCAGTAGTCGACTGGCACAAGTACAGCTACACAGTGCCGACTAGCACTCTATACGTGAGAGTGCCAGCGCTCAAGGGTGGGTTCTGCCAATGTCGCATTTTCGACACGCCCACACTGGCCAGTGATCTTCACATCGCCTGCCGCAATCTGTAACGTTCGCATAACAGGCTGTGAAAGGATATGTATAGCGTTCCATTCGAGATGGTCGGCATCACAGAACCATCCGCTCGAAGGGAGGTGAACATGCGAACATCCCTCGGCATCTCCGCAGGTAACGAGGTGGTGTGCTCAGCACTGGTCGCCACCGGTCCCGCCGGTGAGCAGAGCTTCGACTACCGCGTCGTCTCCGCCGACGCGGCCCATTCCGATCTCGGTGATCTCGTGTCGTCCTCGATCGAGCTGATGACCACCCAGCTACCCGTCACCCAGGGCGCCGCCATGGCGGGCGAACCGCTCGGGCGCTATTCCTCCGGCGCGCACCGCCGGGACGAGCCGGCCCGTTCGCGGCCACCGACCAGTGTCGCCGTCGCCTACCGGAACAGGGAGCAGGCCCAGGCCATTCGCGCCGCCACCACCCGGCACCGCGATCTGCGGCTGGTACCCGAGGGCACCGCCGCGATGACCTACCTGCGCGACACCGGCCTGCTCGACCGCTACGCCACCATCGCGGTAGTCGACCTCGGCGCCACCGGACTCACCGTCACCGTCGTCGACCACGCCGACGGCACGATCCTGCACACCGAGCGCACGCCCACGCTCAGCGGCAACGCCATCGACGAGCTGATCTACCACCATCTCGTCGATCTGCACTACGCCCGCCGGGGCACCAGGCCCAACCGCGGCACCCTGACCAACCGGGGCCGGGCGGCCAAGGAGCACCTGTCGATCGCGCCCGCGGTCACCATCGACCACGTCGCCGGGCAGCCGCTCAAGCTCACCCGCTCCGATTTCGAGGAGCTCATCGGCGGGCTGCTGCGCAATATCGCGCTGTTCACCGGTTCGGTCTTCACCCGCGCGCCGAAGTACCCCGAGGCGGTCGCGGTGATCGGCGGCTGCGCCAATATCCCCGCCGTCGTCGAGACGCTGCACGACAGGCTGGACGTGCCGGTGATCACCGTGCCCGATCCGGAAGCCGTGATCGCCAAGGGCGCCGCGCTGGTCGCCGACGCGGCGGCACCGTCGGCCTTACAGGTCGCCGCGCTGGGCGACGCCCCGAGCGGCACCTTCGCCAAGGTGGCCGGGACGCTGGCGGGCGCGGTCGTCGTGGTCGGCCTGGTGATCGGCTACGGCGTGCAGGCGGTCTCGCCCGACCCCGCCGAGGTCACCCCCGCGGGCACCAGCAGCACCGTGCGGCAGCCGCCGTTACCCGTGGTGCCGCAGCAGGCACCGACACCACAGAACCGCGAGAGCACCGACCGCACCGGCGTCACCAACGCGCCGCCCACCACCGAGGCCGCGACGACCCCGGCTCCGACCGCGCCGTCGACCACCCCGCCGTCGTCCCCGAGCCCGATCGCGCCGCCGTCGACGACGGCGCCCACCCTGCGCCCGGATCCGAATCTGCCGCAGATCCCCTACCCGGAGTCGCCGCTCGGCCCGCTCGACAGCGGGTCATCGGGTGGCCAGCAGCAGCGGCCGTCGACGCCGAACACCTCACCCTCGCAGCGGCCCGCCCAGGGCCTGCTCCCGGTGCCGCCCGCCGCGAGTATGCCGGAGACCGCGCCGCTCCAGCTGATCGACTAGCCGCGCAGGGCGCTCACCGATACCGGCAGACCCGGGTCCGTGGCGACCGTCAATTCCGCGGGCTGCGCGCCCGCCGCGATCACGTGCGCGCCGAGCGCCGCGATCATCACCCCGTTGTCGGTGCACAGCCTGGGCTTGGGCACCCGCAGGGTCAATCCCGCTGCCGCGCAACGTTCCTCGGCCAGCGAGCGGATCCGCGAATTCGCGGTGGCGCCGCCGCCGAGCACGATCGTGTCGACCCCGACATCGGTCGCTGCGCGCACGGCCTTCATCGTCAGCACGTCGGCGACCGCCTCCTGGAAGGACGCGGCGATATCGGGGATCGGCAGCTGGTCGGGGCCGATGCCCTGGCGCTGCGCGGCCTCGACATAGCGGGCGACCGCGGTCTTGAGGCCGGAGAAGGAGAAGTCGTAGCGGGCGTCGCGCGGGCCGGTCATCCCGCGCGGGAACGCGATCGCGCGCGGATCACCGTCCGTGGCCGCCGCATCGAGATAGGGGCCGCCCGGGTAGCCCAGGCCGAGCAGGCGGGCGACCTTGTCGAAGGCCTCGCCCGCGGCATCGTCGACCGTGCTGCCGAGTTCGGTGATCGGCGAGCCCAGATCGGTGACCTGCAGCAGATGCGTGTGCCCACCGGAGACGAGCAGCGCCACCGCGGGCGGCAGCGGACCGTGCTCGAGGGTGTCCACCGCGACGTGCCCACCGAGGTGGTTGAGCGCGTAGAACGGCACGTCCCAGGCGGCCGCGTAGGCCTTGGCCGCGGCGACCCCGACCAGCAGCGCACCGGCGAGGCCGGGCCCGATGGTGACAGCGAGCGCGTCGGGTTTGCTGATCCCGGCAGTGGCCAGCGCCCGGCGCATGGCGGGCACGATCGCCTCGAGATGCGCGCGCGAGGCGATCTCGGGGACCACGCCGCCGAAGCGCGCGTGCTGGTCGACGCTGGAGGCCACCTCGTCGGCGAGCAGCTCCAGCGAACCGTCGGGATGGCGCCGGACGATGCCGACTCCCGTTTCGTCGCACGAGCTTTCGATGCCCATGACGATCACGACAGCACCTCGTCCTGCCTGCCGCGCGCGGCCCATTCGTCGGCCGCCACGGTGAGTTCGGGCCGCCGCATGGTGTACGCGTCGGCACCGCTGGGGTGGTAGTAGTTCTTGCGCAGCCCGATGATGTGGAAACCGTGCTTGGCGTAGAGCGCGATCGCGGGCGCGTTGTCGGTGCGGACCTCGAGGAACACCGGGCCGCCGCGTTCGGCGGCGGTGGCCAGCAGCGCCTCCAGCAGCAGTGTGCCGATGCCGCCACGGTGGCAGTCCGGATCGACGCCGATGGTGTGCACCTCGGCCTCGGGATGCGCGGCGTCGCCGAGCAGGGCGATGCCCGCGTAGCCGACCATCGCGCCCGTCGCGTCGCGGGCGGTGATGTAGCGGTTGTGCGCGCCGGCCAGCTCGGACCGGAACGACACCGCCTGCCAGGGGTCGTCCTCGGGGAACAGCAGGTGCTCGAGCTCGACGCAGCGGTCGATGTCGTGCACCGTCATCGGTGCGATCCGGTAGTCGGACACGGCGCTCACGCCCCGGTCCGGTCGAGGGTGCGGAAGCTGTTCTCGACGGCGTCGGGCCTGCGCAGGTACAGCGGGACCAGCGCCTCGGGCGTGGTACCGGCCAGCAGCTCGGCTGCGGCGACGGTCACCAGCCCGGCGGGCGACGGGGTCTCGCTGGGCAGCACCGGCAGATCGAAGTAGTCGACGTGGGCGGCCGAGCCCGCGATCGCGACGGCGTCACCGAGCGGCACCTCGCCGGGCTTGCACACCTCGGGTCCGGCGGTGCGCGCCCCGTTCAGGTAGCGGGCCCAGTACACCTCGCGCCTGCGCGCGTCGGTCACCACCAGCAGTTCGCCGATCTCGCGCTGCTCGCCCGCGGCCTCGGCGGCGATGGCGTCGAGACTGCACACCCCGTGCACGGGCAGCCCGAGCGCGTCACCGAAGGCGGCGGCGGTGGCCATCCCGACTCGCAGGCCGGTGAACGGGCCGGGCCCGATCCCGACGACGAGCGCGTCGAGCTCGTCGCGCCGCACCCCGGCCTCGGTGAGGCATTCCAGGATCTGCGGGGTGAGCACTTCGGCGTGGGCGCGCGCGTCGACCTTCACGCGGGCAGCGAGCGTCGCCACGGCGGGCCGGGTGTCCGCGTCGGCGGCAGGTGACAGATGCACCAATCCCGCTGTAACGGCGGGTGTCGCGGTGTCGACTGCTAGTACGAGCATGATTGCCTCAACAATACCGGGTGGTTTCCGCGCCCGGCGCGCACCGGTGCCCGCCGATCCACGGGTTATTCGATCCACTCCCAGATGACCGTGCGCACATCGGATTCCGGTTCCCGTGCGAGTTGCACCCGCAGATGCCGCTCGGTGAGGTGTTCCACGACACCCTTGCCCCATTCCACCACGACGACGGCGTGATGCAGGTCGGTGTCGAGGTCGAGCGCGTCGAGTTCGTCCAGATCGCCCGCGAGCCGATAGGCGTCCACGTGCACCAGCGCGACGCCGGGCGTGCCGTCGGGCCGCTGCCCCGCCTTGTGCGCCCGCGCGATGATGAAGGTCGGCGAGCTGACCCGGCCCGCGACACCGAGACCCGCCGCGATTCCCCTGGTCAGAGCCGTCTTTCCGGCGCCGAGCGGACCGTCGAGAACCACCAGGTCACCGGCGCGCAGGGTCGCGGCCAACTCCCGGCCGAACGCCTCGGTGTCCTCGACCGTGGCCAGCACGCGCTGCTGTGGGTCAGCCACCGACGGCCTCCCCGCCCCGCGCGTCGCCGAAGCCGGCGTTCACCAGCAGCCGGTCGAGCGCGTCCAGCGTCACCTCGGGGTACTGCAGGTGCGGCATGTGCGCGGCCTCACGCACCCGCACCAGCTCACTGCCGGGCAGCGCCTCGGCCAGCGCGCGGGAGTTGCGGAACGGGATCACCATGTCGTGCGCGCCGCCGAGGACGAGCACCGGGATCTCGGCCAGTACCGGCAGCGCCGCCGACTCGTCGTGCAGCTCAATCGCTTTCAGGAACTTCTCGATGGTCGCGACCGGGGTGCGGTCGATCATCATGGTGGTGAACCGCGACAGCGTCGGGCTCACCGGACCGTGGAACGAGCTGACGTGCAGGATCGGCGTCACCAACTGCTTGGCCGCGGTCCGGCTCACCTGGACGACGGCGGGCGCGGTCCGCACCGCCATCCGGAACCCGTCGATCGCCGGATGCCGCAGCAGCTGCGGCAACCCGGTCGAGGTCACCTCGGCGGCAGCGGTACAGAACAGGCCGACCGCGCGCACCCGCGCCGCGAAGAGTTCGGGGAACTGCGCCGCGGCCGCGAGCACGGCCATCCCGCCGAGCGAATGCCCGACCAGCACCACCGGACCGGTCGGCGCGCACTCGCGCAGCACGGCGGCGACATCGTGGGCGAGCTGCGCGACGGTGCAGCTCTCGGTGCTCGGCGTGCCGGAGCGGCCGTGCCCGCGCTGGTCGAAGAAGACCATCCGGACCCGCGGGCCCCATTCACGGGCGAGGTCGCGACGCTGGAAGTGGAAGGACTCCATGCTGTTGCAGAAGCCGTGCACGAAGACGACGGTCACCTCGGCGGACTCGTCACCGTAGGTGCGGGTGGCCAGCGACACACCGTCGTCGGCGATCACCATCCCCGGCTCGTCCTCGTCGATCAGGGCGAAGTTCTCGTCGCGGTACTCGTCGCGTTCGGCGGGCCACAGCACGCGCGCGCCGATCCGGCGCAGGGTATGCGCGACGGCGAGCGCGCCGAGCAGACTCGCGGTCGCCAGGCCGCCGCGCAGGATCACACTGCCCCGCGTCATCGGCCGGTCCCCACGTAGCGACGCACGGCCCGGCCGCGCGGCGAGCAGACCACCTCGTAGTCGATGGTGTCGAGCAGCCTGGCCCAGTCGAGCGCGTGCGGATGCCCGGCGCCGCCGCCGAACAGCACCGCTCGATCGCCCTCCCGCACGCCGCCCGGGTTGTCGCCGAGGTCGACCATGAACTGGTCCATGCACACGCGCCCGACATTACGGTGCCGGGCCCCGCCCAACCACACCTCGAAACGTCCACTCAGCGAACGGAATACGCCGTCGGCGTACCCGGCGGGCACCAGCGCGACCGTCGTGTCGCGCGGCGCGATCCAGCGATGCCCGTAGGACACGCCCTCCCCCGCGGCCACCCGTTTCACCAGGGCGACCTCGGCTTGCAGCGTCATCGCCGGCCGCAGCCCGAAGTCGCCGAGCTCCGGGATCGGGGACAGCCCGTACACGGCGATACCCGGGCGGACCACGTCGAAGTGCAGGTCGGGGCGGGTCAGCGTGGCCGCCGAATTCGCCAGGTGCACCTGCTCGGGTTCCAGGCCCTGTTCCTTGGCCTGCGCGATCGCCTCGACGAAGCGTTCCCGCTGCCGGTCGAGCATCGGATGATCCGGTTCGTCGGAGTGCGCGAGGTGGGAGAAGATCGCCCGGAACCGGACGACCTGCTCGTCGACGAGGGCGCGCAGGGCCCGCAGGACCTGCGGATACTCGGTGACCGACACACCGTTGCGGTTCAAGCCGGTGTCGACCTTGAGCGTCACGACGGCGGTCCGGCCGCTCGCGCGCGCGGCCCGCTCGACGGCCCGCAACTGCGTGAGCGAGGACACCCCGATCTCGACATCCGCCGCGATCGCCGCGCCGAAATCGGCGTCGACGGTGTTGAGCCAGCACAGGATCGGCGCGGTGATCCCGGCGGCGCGCAAGGCCAGCGCCTCGGCGACCGTCGTGACCCCCAGCTCGGTGGCCCCGGACGCCAGCGCCGTGCGCCCGACCTCGACCGCGCCGTGGTTGTAACCGTCGGCCTTGACCACCGCCATCACCCCGGCGCCCTGCGCGAACTCACGCAGCACACGCACGTTGTGGGCGATGGCATCCAGGTCGATGACAGTCTCCACTTGCGCATTCACGGCTTCGATCCTGCCAGGACCCGCCGGATTCACAGAACCTGCCCCCGCACGACCCGACCGGTCCCCGCGACAGCGGCGGCCGCGATCACGCGCGTGCCGTCATCATGACCCGGATGACCTCATCCGGGTCATGCCGTCATTCGCCGGCGAGTTCCCGCAGGACACGGATGGCCGGACGGATGTGCCGCAACAGCGGGGAGGCCGAGATCGGCGCGGCCGCCGGCTCACCGTCATAGGCGGCCAGGTTGGCGGCCAGGGCGTGCACGCGGGCGGCGGCCGCGGCCGCCCACGCGGGTGGGCGACCCGTCGCCAGCAGCGCGCCGAGCAGGCCGGACAGCACGTCACCCGATCCCGCCGTCGCGGCCCAGGACCCACCCGCGTCGCTGACCAGCGTCGTCTCTCCCGGCGCAGCGATGATCGTCGCGCGGCCCTTCAGCAGCACGGTCACCCGCCACTCGTCGGCGAGCGCGCGGACCGCCGCCACCCGATCCGGACCGGGATCGGCACCGGTGAGCCGGGCGAACTCACCCGCGTGCGGCGTCAGCACCGTCGGCGCGGTGCGGCCCCGGACCAGGTCGGGTTCGGCGGCGAGCAGGGTGAGCCCGTCCGCATCGACGAGCACCGGCAGATCGGTGGCCAGTACCTGCGCGAGCCGGTCCCTGGCCGCGACATCGGTCCCCGCACCGGGACCGAACACCCACGCCTGGACCCGCCCGGTTCCCGAGATCGTGTGGCTGGCGATGACTTCGGGGAAATTCTCCAGTACCTCCGTGTCGTCGCCGACGTACCGCACCAGACCCGAAGTCGCCGCCACCGCCGCGCCGGTACTCAGCACCCCGGCCCCCGGATACTTCGCGCTGCCCGCGCACACCCCGACCACGCCCTGGCTGTATTTGTCGTCCGTCGCGCCGGGGACCGGCCAGTCCGCCCCGATCGCCGCGGCCTCGACCTGGGCGAGGTCCGGTTCCGGCAGCCGTAAACCGATCGGCACCAGCACGATTCGTCCGCAATACGGGGCGGCCAGCGCGTGCACCGGTTTGTACGAGCCGAACGCCACCGTCACCTCGGCACGGACCGCGGGCCCGTCGACCGCACCGGTATCCACATCCACCCCACTGGGCAGATCGACCGCGATGATCGGAACATCCACAGCCGCAACCAGTTCCGCGGCCGCCGGGCGCAACGGTCCGCGGCCGGAGATCCCCACGATCCCGTCGATCACCAGATCCACCGCATCGAGCCGGTCGACCACCCGGCCGCCCGCCTTCCGCAGCGCGGCGAGTCCGTCCGGGTGCGCGCGTTCGGGACTCAGCAGCACCGCGCGCACCGCCACACCGCGGCGCGCCAGCATCGACCCGGCCCACAGCGCGTCGCCGCCGTTGTCGCCCGACCCGACCAGCAGTCCGACCGACCGGCCCGCGACACCGCCGGTCCAGGAACGCAACTCGTCGGCCACCACGTTGGCCAGCCCGTACGCGGCCCGGCGCATCGGCATGCCCGCAGGCACCCGGGTGAACAGCTCCGCCTCGGCCGCCCTGACCTGGTCGGCGGTGAAGTAGCCACGCCGATCCGACATCGTCGCCTCCCGGCCGCCCGCGCGGCCCACGACAGGTCCGCGATCGTTCGCAGACTACGCTCCAGACCCATGTCGATGGTTCGTCACCGCGCCGCATCCACCCGGGTTGTCGCCGGATTCGTCGTGGCCGCCACCCTGCTGGTCGCCGGTTGCTCCGGCGACTCCGGGGACGCCGCCTCCACCACCACCCGCAAGCCGCGTCCGGTCACCACCACGACCACCCCGACCGAGCACAAACCGACCAACCTCACGATCGACGTCACCGGGATGAAGTACTCCCCCGCCGACGCCACCATCAAGGTCGGCGAGACCGTCACCTGGAAGTTCTCCGACAAGGCACCGCACAACGTGCAGGGCATCGGCGACAAGGCGATGGGCATCAACAGCCCGATCATCGACAAGGGCGAATGGTCCTACACCTTCACCCAGCCCGGCACCTACCGCTACCTGTGCAGCCTGCACCCGGATATGCGTGGTTCCATCACGGTGTCTTAGGAGCGCTGGCGCGCTCGGGTCGGCGGCCCCTTGGGTCCCGCCGGTCAGGCGCCGTTGCTTGCTCCTTCGTCGCTTGCGCAACGGCGCCTGACCGGCGGGACGGCCGCCGATGGCCGACTGCGTCGGCCTGCCCCTCCTCGGGGTCGGGGCGTGGTGGTCGGGTTGATCGGTCGGGGGCGGGTTCCGCCAGCAGGGGTGAGTTCTTGGAGCGCTGGTGCGCTCGGTCGGCGGCCCCTTGTGTCCTGCCAGTCACGTGCCGTGGCTTGTTCGTTCGTCGCGTACGCCACGGCGCCTGACCGGCGGGACGGCCGCCGACGGCCGACTGCGTCGGCCTGCCCTCCTCGGGGTCGGGCGTGCGGGGACGGAGTCGGGCGGAGTCGATCTACTCGACGGTGACCGACTTGGCCAGGTTGCGCGGCTTGTCCACGTCGTAACCGCGCGCCTGCGCCACCTCGGCGGCGAAGATCTGCAGCGGGACCGTCGACAGCAGCGGCTGGTACAGCGTCGGGGCGGCCGGGATCTCGATCAGATCGTCGGCGAACGGCCGCACCGTGTCGTCGCCCTCTTCGGCGATCACGATGGTCCGCGCGCCGCGCGCCTGGATCTCGCGGATATTGCTCAGCAGCTTCGAGTGCAGCACCGGGCGGCCCTTCGGCGAAGGCATCACCACGATGACCGGCAGGCCGTCCTCGATCAGCGCGATCGGCCCGTGCTTGAGCTCGCCGGCGGCGAAGCCCTCGGCGTGCATGTAGGCGAGTTCCTTGAGCTTGAGCGCGCCCTCCAGCGCCACCGGGTACCCGACGTGGCGGCCGAGGAACAGCACCGTCGGCACGTGCGCCAGCTCGCGCGCGATGGCCCGCACCTGCGCACCGGTCTCCAGCACCCGCGCGATCAGCTTCGGCATGGCCTCGAGCTCGGCGAACTCACGGGCGACCTCGTCGGGGTACTTGACCCCGCGCGCCTGCGCCAGGGCCAGACCGACCAGGTAGTTGGCCGCCACCTGCGCCAGGAACGCCTTGGTCGAGGCGACCCCGATCTCAGGTCCGGTGCGGGTGTAGATGACCGCGTCCGACTCGCGCGGGATCTGCGCGCCGTTGGTGTTGCAGATGGCGAGCACGCGCGCCTTCTGCTCCTTGGCGTGGCGCACCGCCTCGAGCGTGTCGGCCGTTTCGCCGGACTGCGAGATCGCCACCACCAGCGTCGACCGGTCCAGCACCGGGTCGCGGTAGCGGAACTCGCTGGCCAGCTCGACCTCCACCGGCACCCGGGTCCAGTGCTCGATCGCGTACTTGGCGAGCAGGCCCGCGTGGTAGGAGCTGCCACACGCGACGACGAACACCTTGTCGAACTCGCGCAGTTCCTGATCGGCGAGGCGCTGCTCGTCCAGGACGATCCGGCCGCCGTTCTCGTCGACGACGAAATGCCCGATCAGGGTGTCGGCGACCGCGGTCGGCTGCTCCTCGATCTCCTTGAGCATGAAGTAGTCGTGGCCGCCCTTCTCGGCGGCGGCGAGATCCCAGTCGATGGTGAACGGCCTGGTCACCACGCCCTCGGTGTTGCCCGCGAAGTCGGTGACGGTGTAGCTGTCGGCGGTGATCACCACGGCCTGGTTCTGCCCGAGCTCGACCGCCTCGCGGGTGTGCTCGATGAACGCGGTGACATCGGAGGCGATGAACATCTCGCCCTGGCCGACGCCGACGACCAGCGGCGTCGACTGCCGGGCCGCGACGATCGTGCCCGGGTGATCGGCATGGGTGAAGACCAGTGTGAACGCGCCCTCGAGGCGCTGCAGCACGGCCAGCGCGCTCGCGGTGAAGTCGCCCGCGGTGGGGCCCTCGGCGTAGGCGCGCGCCACCAGGTGCACCGCGACCTCGGTGTCGGTGTCGCTGAGCAGCTCGATGCCCGCGTTCTCCAGCTCGCGGCGCAGCGGCGCGAAGTTCTCGATGATGCCGTTGTGGACGACGGCGAGCTTGCCGGACGCGTCTCGGTGCGGGTGCGCGTTGCGGTCGGTCGGCGCGCCGTGCGTCGCCCACCGGGTGTGGCCCATGCCGCTGGTGCCCGCGAACCGCTCGGCCCCGGCTTCGCCCAGCTCGGCCTCCAGATTGGCCAGCTTGCCCGCCTTGCGTTCGACCGCGATCGACCCGTTTCCGTCGAGGATCGCGACGCCGGCGGAGTCGTATCCGCGATACTCCATGCGTCGCAACGCGTCGACGACAACGCCGAGCGCGTCCCGGTACCCGACGTAGCCCACGATTCCGCACATGGTGGTCCAGCCTAGCGATACACCCCGATTCTCGCCGTGCCGGTGTCGGC
Organism: Nocardia fodinahabitans; assembly: GCF_052983615.1. NCBI lineage: Bacteria > Bacillati > Actinomycetota > Actinomycetes > Mycobacteriales > Nocardiaceae > Nocardia > Nocardia fodinahabitans. The sequence continues at coordinate 4,590,778 of NZ_JBRJJC010000001.1, read as the reverse complement.
CGTGCGCGCCGGACCGAGTTCGCCACCAGGGCCGCTTCGGCGCGCGGGGTGATCGGATACTCTTCTCCCCGTGTCGGTGTCGGTGAAGTCGCTCCTCAGCACCCTGTCCGCGCGTGGTCCCCACCGGGTGTTGCGCGGAAATCTGGGCATCGCGGGCCAGCCGGGTGTGGTGTTCACCCCTGAGTCCGGCCTGAGCCTGCCCGCCGTCGCGTTCGCGCACAGCTGGCTGACCAGCGCGGAGAACTACAAGAGCCTGCTCGAGCATGTCGCGTCGTGGGGCTTCGTCGTCGCCGCGCCCGACACCGAGCGCGGCCCGATCCCCTCACACCTGGACCTCGGCACCGACCTGCTCACCACGCTCGACATCGTCAGCAAGGTGCGCCTCGGTGACGGCACCATCAGCGTCCACCCCGACCGCCTCGCCCTGGCGGGCCACGGCATGGGCGCGGGCGCCGCCGTCATCGCCGCCGCCCAGCGCCGCGTCGCCGCCGTCGCCGCCCTGTTCCCCGCCCCCACCTCCCCGGCCGCGGAGAACATCGCCCCCGAACTCGACACTCCCGGCCTGATCCTGGCCGGCGCCACCGACCTCGACTCGGTCAACTCCAACGCCCGCGCCCTCGCCACCGCCTGGGCAGGCCCCACCATCCTGCGCACCATCGACGGCGCCTCCCACAACGGCATCATCGAAGGCCGACGCCTCTTCACCGCCCTCGGCGCGGGCCGCTACGAGCACAAAACCGAGAAGACCACCCGAGCCCTCCTCACCGGCTACCTCCTCAACACCCTCCTCGGCGACAAGACCTACGCCCCCTTCGCCGACCCCGAAGCCGTCCTCCCCCACACCACCCTCGTCGACCCCACCGCCCCGATCGAAGAGGAAACCCCCAAACTCTCCCTCGGCACGGTCGCGAAGCTGATCAGGGGCTGACCGGCCCCGACTCGCGATCACCACGGATGCCCTCCAGCGCAAGACTTTCGCTCTGTGACGAGTGGCCACCCATCGGCAGCGATCCGGTAGTCTCTGAGCGCATCGGGGCGGGGACTCCCCGGTAGGAGGGGTGATAGATATGGGCCGGGGAGCAACAGCGGACGCACCATCGGAAAACGGCGATCCGCGATGAACTGGCTGGCCAGAATCGATGCCATCGCCGCCGAACACATCGCCGCCGCACGCCAGACCGAAGACCGCGTCACACAGGTCACACGCGACGCCGCGGAGGCGACACAGCAGATCGGTGAGCGCGTCGCGGCGATGGGCTTCGGACCGGAGACGCCGGAGGAACGGGCCGCACGCGAAGCGCGCGAAGAACGGGACCGGCTGATGTACGAGTACCGGTTGCGGACGCAGCAAGCAGCTGCCCAGGCGCCGCAGCGGGAGGTCTACGTGCAGCCGACGGATTGGACCGATGTCGACGAGGCACGCGTCAATGGGTTCGGCCGTGACTCGTGGCTGGTGTAGGCACAGCGGAGGGGATTTCCGATGAGTGACTGGTTGAACATGAACGCGGACACCGTCCGCGCGCAGGGCGCACAGCTGCGGAGCGCCGCGCAAGAACTGTCGGCGGTCGCCGGGTCCTGGGGAAACATGTTCGACAAGAACGATCTCGGCGCCGAATACGCCACCGAAGCGGCGGCCATCGTCACCGGCTTCGAACACACCGCCACTGCGGTGAAGAACTGGTCGAGCGCCTGCACGGCGTTCGGCGACGCACTGACCAACGGCGCCAACAGCGTGCAGTACACCGACGCTCAGTTCTCCGCCGCGATCAATACGGTTTCGGTCGACACCAAGGGTGATCTGACCATCGGGGGGAAGTAGGACATGTCAGACGACTCCGAACTCGGCTTGGGCCAGGGCAATGCGGGTGCGTGGGTCACCGTCAACGGCACCGGAACCGACAGGTCCGCGGTTTGGGCAGGATACGGTGATCACGCCGCCGGCGACGTCAAGATCAACGAGACGCTCTCGGCCGACTCCGGCACCTACAACACGGGATTCGACGCGGGCCAGATCCTGTCCTATGGCGCAACGCCTTACGCCGCCAACAGCAACATGGATGGCAGTCCCTACAAACCCTTCCTAAAGTGGTTCTATCTTGTCCAGGAACGGTACGAGCTTTCCGGGGCCACCGGGGGCGCCGGCATCTCGCTGGAATCGGAAGACGCGATGGCGACCGCGTACTTCAAGCAATCGAACATGAAGCTGAACAATCTCGTCGGAGCCGCTCGGCGCATCTCGGCCGCGAAGCCCAAGATCGAAACCGCCCAGAATGATCAGGAACAGGCCGTGCGGGTCCTCGACGGCGCATGGCAGGGCGCGAGTGGCAGTGCCGCGAAGGTCAAGCTGAGCAACCTGAACACGTGGTCCGACGAAGCGTCTACGGAAATCGGACAGCTCCCCACCATCTTGGAAGCCGCCGTCGACGGGATCAAGAGCTGCCTCCAGCGAAAGGCCAACGCCTTCGGGAAGCTCTACGAAGTCACCAAGATCAATGGCATCGACATGACCAACGGAGATTCGGGCGGCCTGACCTTCAACAACAAGCACGGCGATGATGCCTCGGCAGGCGACGACGATGTGTCGCTGATCCTCAACTACGCAGAAAAGCGCGGAGTCGGGGATACCGTACGCGCCCGTATTCAGGTACTGGCCGACCGAGGAGTCTTCGGACCCAATCGCGGCGGCCTGCTGCGCTACATGCGAGACAGAAACCCTAAGGACGAGAGTCAAGCCGGTCCCGTCGAATTCGACATCCAGGCCCAGGCGTTATGTCAGCAATGGCGACAGCATTTTCGCGAGAGCGCAGAAGGGTATTTCCGAGCCTATACAAACCTGTGCACCGAAACAGACACGGCGGTCAAGGCATACCTGAAGGTCGTCACCGACGCGCTGAACAACGTCGAGCATCTGTCCACGCCCCCAGCTCCGGCCACCGAGCAACCGAATCCCCAGTCACCGGGCACCACCCCGGCGGGCACCACAACCGATACCTCGACCGGCGCCGGCGGCACGACGACCGGAGACACCACCGGCACGACGACGGACGAGACGAAGACAACCACTGCGGGAACCACGAACCCGACAACGACAGACGATGATGATGACGACGACAACAACTCGACCACGGATCTGAGCAGCCTGCTGTCCACAGTCTCGAGCGGCCTGTCCACATTGAGCTCGGTGGTCAGCGAACTGTCGAGCCTGACCTCGGGATCCTCGACCTCGGCAGAGTCCATTGCCGAATCGATCGGCACCGGCCTCAGCTCGCTCGGGACATCGATCACCAGCGGTATAGAGCAGTTGAGCACCCTGTTCAGTAACACCGGATCGACCGAATTCACCATCGCCGGCACCACCCTGAGCTTGGCCACCGACGCGGATGGACAGCTTCAGCTCACCACGACCGATTCCACCGGCACATCCCATCAGTACGGCCTCACACTGAACGAGAACGGCATCCCAGTCGTCAGCGACACCGCCTCGACCGGCTCTGTCGGCACGGGCGAGCCCTCGGCATCCTCGGGCCAAGGCCCCGCGGGGCTCGAAGACGCCGGGTCATCATCGGGTGCGACGCCGAATCCCACCGGCTCGCTCAACGCCAAAGGTCAGGAAGCTGAACACAACCCGGGGAGCTACAGTGGCGCTCCGTCGTGGACAGCCGAACCCGAGCCCGAGAACGAACACTGGCCGTCCACGATTCCGGGCGGCGGCCAGCAGCCGGTTGTGGGCGACTCCGGAGCCGAACTGGCTGAGGCAGGCCCACTCTGAGTTCGAATCGTGCAATCTTGCCGGACGGGTTCAGGTCGCACGATCAGACCATGTCAGTCCAGCCACGTCGAGCGACGGTAGTACTCCGACTCGGAGTCGTAGTCACCATCCGACGGCGCGACCGTCGATCTGGCCTGCCGTGCCGCCTTCGCCCGCGCGACCGCCGCCCTGATCTCGGCCTGCTGTTGCTCATGGGACATGTTCGGGTCCGCCACGAACGGCGTCGGTGGCGGCACCGGCGGTGAGCGCACAGGCTCGATCCGCTGCACCGGTTCTTCCTGAACCGATTGCGGCTCCGACGTTTCGGGCTCTTCCTCGGCGGATTCCTTTTCGGCCAGCTCGCGCAGTCGCTGGGCGGCGTCGGCGGCGAACTGTTCTGCCCGCAGCGAGGTCTGACGATTGATCTCGTCGATCTCGTCCATCAGGTTCGCCGAACGCCGACGTGCCTCGGCCGCGATCTGCTCAATCTCTGCCGCGTAGTCCACGGTCGATCAGTCTCCCGATATCGTGCGCCGACCGCCAATGATCACCGGAGTCACAGCGGCCCCGCCTCGGCGAGCACCGCACCGCTGTCACCCGGGTTACTCACAGGATGATCCTCGACGCTCGGAACGTGCTCACCGTCGGTCTCCTGCTTGGTCGACCGAGGACCGACAGGCACGCCACCGGCGACGGACCCCGATGACTGTTCGCCCGAACCGACTTCGCTGGTGACCGGAGCGTTCGTCAGATCGGGAGTCTCGGACGTGGTCGCGTCCGCGCCACCGCGGCCGCCGGTTCCCGCCTCCGCGAGACCGGCTTCGCCCTGGCCGGTACCGGATTGCGGTGTACCCGAACCCACTACGCCGGTGGTGTCGTCCGTCTGCCCGGTCGTCGCACCATCGGCCGACGTGGAATCCTGCGTCAGCACCGGAATCCCGTTCTCGTCCAACGTCAACTTGTACTGCGTCGAGCCACCGTTGGCATCGGTCGTCGTCAACGACAGCCCGTTCTCACCAGCCTCGATGCTCACCTTCGTATCGCCGAGTTGGAACGAAGCCTCGGTCTCGCCCGACAGCAAACTGCTCGCCTGCTCGGTCATCTGCTCGATGCCATCGCTGATCGAGGTACCGATCGATTCGACCGCAGAGGTGAGTGTGTCACCGAGATCGCCGGTCAACGCTTCCGAGAGGGTGGTGCCGAGTTCGCTGATCGTCGAGGTGAGGGTGCTCAGCGCATCACTGGTATCCGAATCGTCGTCCTCGTCGGTGGTGCTGGAATCGTCGGTAGTCTTCGCTCCGGTTGTTGTCTTCGTCGTCGAGCCGGTGGTCGTCGATGTGTCACCGTTCGAGGTCTGGGTACCCGCCGCCGTAGTTTGATTCCCGGCCGAGGTCGACTGATTGCCGTTCGTCGTCGTTTGGGTACCTGCGGCCGTGGTCTGATCGCCGTTGGCCTTCACCTGTGTGCCGGCCGGAGGGGTCTTCTGCTCCTCTGTCGGGGTGCCCGCGACGGACTTCGCCCCGTCGTAGGACTTCTCCTCGACTGCGTTGAGTGCGGTGACGATGAGGTCGTACTTACCCTCGATCGCCGTGCGCGCAATCGAGCAGGCCGAGTTGAACGCGGTCACGCTTTGCTCGTATTTGAACACGAACGTCTGCTTCAGCCATCGCTCGCACTCGGTCTTGATCTGCTCGGGGTACTTCTTCGGGAAGATCGCGCCAGGAATCATCTTCTCCCAGACTTCCTTCTCGATCTCCCCCGTTTCCTCGCCGGTGATCACCTGATCGATATCGGTCGGCGTCAGATTCGCGATCGTGACCTTGCCATCCACCAACAGTTCATCGATGGCCTTGACCTTGTCCTTCACCGTCTCCAGGATCGTCGTGCTCGCCGTGTTCAAGGCATCGAGGACCTTCTGCACGGCCGTACAGTCCGTCTCCGAATGACTCGCCAGACTCGCAACGACTTGGATACCGCGGGTCCCCGCCTCCCCCTGCCACGAGACGGGTAGCACCTGGCTGACCTGGCGTTGTTTGTCGGACTGAGACTTCGCGGTGGTCAGCGCCAACTGGAGGCTGGCCGCTGTTGCCGCCAATGTCTGAAGGTTGAGGCCACGTTCTGCGTCGTATGCCGCGTAAATGGACGACAAAGTCATTGTCTGCGCCGCGGGAAACGCTCGCAGATACCTCGGTGTCAGATCTGTGAAAAAACCCAGGCCCTTGGCAGCGCCATCATCGAGCACCCCGTCGACGGTGTCAGCCATGATTGATCCCCTCCCCTGTGCGCGGGCTCATTGTCCGGCGGCCTGAGCAGCGACCTTCTTCTGGTCCTGGGCGTTGGAGTTATCGACCCCGACCAGTTCGATGGTCGCGGTGCCGATCGCTCCCGCGGTGTAGTCGGTGGCGGTGGTCCATCGGTTCAGCCAGCCACTGATTCGATCGAACCCGGTGGCGATCTTCTGACCGCGGTCGGTATAGGCGCGCCCTGCCTCCACACCGGACCCCCACGCGTTGATGTTCGTCGCGGCTTTGCGCAACTCACCGACAGTGGTCTTCAGATCATTGACCGATTGCGTGACTGCAGCCTGATTCACCACGATCCCGTTCGAGACGGTTGTGCTCATCCCCCACCTCCACAGTGCCGACTGCGCCACGGCGGCGCACTACCTACTTCGACGCACGAACCGGCCCACCGGTTCCCTCACCGGCGGGCCGAATTCACTCACTTCCCCAGGTTCCCCTGGTCGGTCCTGCGCCACTCCGACGTCCCATCAGGATGTCGGTGGTACTCCCACGCCGCGTAATCCCCGTCCGCCTCGACGACGGTCACGTGATCGGCGAACCCGTCATGGTCGTAGTCGGACCAGATGGTGGTGTCGTGGGGGGTGGCGTCGGTGAGGGAGTCGACTACTCCGTCGCCGTCCAGGTCTTGGGACGGGGAGTGGAGCTCGACCGGGCCGAGGCCGCCCAGGGGGGAATGGGCGTCGATGTCGGGTAGGCCGAGGCCGGGGATGTCGCCCGAGGTGACCATGGGACTCCTCCTCAAACGGAACTCGCGGATGACGGCGCGGTGGGATTGCCACCATCCTGTCATCCGCGAGCGGTGAGCGGAGCGGTCGGGCCTTACTTCTTGGGCATGATCAGCCACAGGACCAGGTAGAGGAGGAACTGGGGGCCGGGCAGCAGGCAGGAGACGACGAAGACCAGGCGGACGACGTTGGCGTTCCAGCCGAAGTACTCGGCGATACCACCGCAGACGCCTGCGATCCATGTGTCGCTGGTCGAACGGGTGAAGCGGCGGGCGGGGGCAGTCATTGTGTGTTGCCTTCCTCGGGAAGCGGTGATGACTCCACTGTGCCGAGCCAGGCCCCTGGCCCGCATCGGTCGGCAGACCCATCCGCACCCTGATTTCCGGCGGGCCCGATCTCAGGGTCCGACCCCGAGGCGGGCAGACTTAGGAGGTGAGCACGACATTGCAAGCCACCGGTCTGTCCGCCGGCCACGCCGAGCGGACCCTGTTCGCCGACCTCGATTTCACCCTCGCGCCCGGCGATGTGATCGGGCTGGTCGGGGTGAACGGCGCGGGCAAGTCGACGCTGCTGCGGATGCTGGCCGACGGGGTGGCGGGCGAAGGCGCCATCATGCTCAGCCCGCCGGACGCGACAGTCGGGTATCTGGCGCAGGAGCCGGAGCGGATCGAGGGCGAGACGGTGCTCGAGTTCCTGTCCCGCCGGACCGGGGTCGCGCACGCGCAGCAGGTGATGGATGCCGCGGCCGAGCGGCTCGGCGACGGCGGGGACGACGACTATTCGCCCGCGCTCGAACACTGGCTGGCGCTCGGCGGCGCCGATCTGGACCAGCGCGCCGAGGAGGTGACCGCCGATCTCGGGCTCACCGACGGGCTGGCCGGCGGCTTGAACACCCCGATGACGGGACTGTCCGGTGGGCAGGCCGCCCGCGCGGGTCTGGCCTCGGTGTTGTTGTCGCGCTTCGACATCCTGCTGCTCGACGAGCCGACCAACGATCTCGATCTGGACGGCCTGGACCGGCTGGAGCGCTTCGTCAAGGGCATCCGGGTGCCGCTGATGGTGATCAGCCACGATCGGGAGTTCCTGGCGCGCACCGTGAATCGGATACTGGAGCTGGATCTGGCCCAGCAGCAGGTCGGGCTCTACGACGGTGGTTACGAGGCGTATCTGGCCGAGCGCGAGATCGCCCGCAAGCACGCCCGTGAGGCCTATGACGAATTCGCCGACACCAAGGCGGGTTTGGAGGCGCGGGCGCAGATGCAGCGCAACTGGCTCGAGCACGGCGTGCGCAATGCCCGGCGCAAGGGCAAGAACGACTCGGACAAGATGGGCCGCAAGACCCGGGCCGAGTCCACCGAGAAGCAGGCGGCCAAGGCCCGGCAGACCCAGCGCCGGATCGAACGGCTGGATGTGGTCGAGGAGCCCCGCAAGGAGTGGGAGCTGCGGATGGAGATCGCCACCGCGCCGCGCAGCGGTTCGGTGGTGGCGACCGCGGCCAACGCCGTCGTGCGGCGGGGCGATTTCACGCTCGGGCCGATCACCACGCAGATCGACTGGGCCGACCGGATCGTGCTCACCGGCGCCAACGGTTCGGGCAAGTCCACCCTGCTCGGCCTGCTGCTGGGCAAGATCGCCCCCGATTCCGGTTCGGCCGCACTGGGTTCCGGCGTCCTGATCGGCGAGGTCGACCAGGCTCGCGGGCTGTTCCGCGGGCAGGACACCCTGGCCGGTACCTTCAGCGCCGCGATGCCCGAGTGGCCCGATGCCGATGTCCGCACGCTGCTCGCGAAGTTCGGCCTGCGCGGTCCGCACGTCACCAGGGCCTGCGACACCCTGTCCCCCGGCGAACGCACCCGCGCCGCGCTGGCGCTGCTGCAGGCGCGCGGGGTGAATCTGCTGGTCCTGGACGAGCCGACCAACCACCTCGACCTGCCCGCCATCGAACAGCTCGAGCAGGCCGTCGACTCCTTCACCGGCACGCTGATTCTGGTGACGCATGATCGCCGGATGCTGGATTCTGTTCGTGCGACCCGCCGTTGGCACATGGCGGGCGGGTCGCTCACCGAGGGTTAGGACGTTCCATGGACCTCACGCTGGGCATCGACACCCGCGTCACGCTGCTCGTCACCGGCCTGATCTTCCTGAGCGCGCTGCTGCTCGGGGTGTGGAAGTACCACGGCATCCGCACTTCGGCCGACGGCGCGGCACACGTCTACGTCGACATCGCGCATCGCGCGGCGCTGCTGTATTCCTTCGCCGGCGTGCTGCTCGCGGTGTTCACCGAACTCAGCGCGTGGCCGACCGTCGTCAATCTGACCGCGGACCTGGTGATTCTCGCGTTCTTCGCGGGCGCGATCGCCAGCTACGCGCTGCACGGGTGGCGGCGCGACACGACCAACCAGTTCGCCGGCCGGATCCCGGCCGAGCTGCGGCTGTCGATGTACGGGCTGATGGCGGGCGAGATCGCCGGGTTCCTGGTGCTGTTCAGTGGATTCGTCGCCGGCCAGTTCTGATCAGAACGACTGCACCGCAGCCGGTTCCGCGGCACCGAACAGGTCGATGTCGGACCCGAGTTTCGCGCCGATCAGCCCGGCGGCACCGGTCACGAAGAGAATCGCCACGACGACGATGAACGACCGGGACCGCGGCACTCGCGGCACGGGGAACGAATATCCGCGCGACGGTTCGGGGACCGGCTCGTAGTGCTCGACCGGCTGGCCGTAGCCCTCGTCACGGATCGGGACGGTGTGCGAATACCCCTGCGGCACATCACGGCACCCCGGCCGGCCACACGCCCCACCGCAGCGGTGATACGGGTCGGGCTCGCCGTATTCGACCGGGTAGCGGTCCTCATCGCGATAGTTCCGGGCAGGCAGCGGCGGCACCATGAATCGGCCCCTTCGAATCGTGCTGCGCGCCAAACTATCCGGTGCGCCGAGCAGCACACGCGCCACCGGCACACAGGTCCATACGGCGTATGCCGATAGTAGATGGACCGGGCGCGACCCGCCAGGTAGAGCTAGACGGCCGCGACCCGCTTGGCCAGATCGTCGGCGAGCTGGCGCGCCTGCACCGGATCGGTGGCCTCGACCATCACCCGCACCAGCTGCTCGGTTCCGCTGGGCCGCAACAGCACCCGGCCGGACTCACCGAGAACGCGCTCGGCCTCGGCGACCGCGTCGCGCACCTCGGGGGCGACGGCGACCGCGGCCTTGTCGCTGACCGGCACGTTCACCAGTACCTGCGGCACGGTGCTCATCACCGCGGCCAGCTCGCTCAGCGGACGCCCGGTCTGGGCCATCCGCGCCATCAGCCGCAGGCCGGTGAGCACGCCGTCACCGGTGGTGCCGTAGCGCGGGAACACCACGTGCCCGGACTGCTCGCCGCCGAGGGTGTACCCGCCGCGGCGCAGTTCCTCCAGCACGTAGCGGTCGCCGACGGCGGCGGTGAGCACCGTGATTCCGGCGGCGCGCATGGCGATGTGCAGGCCCAGGTTGCTCATCACGGTCGCGACCAGGGTGTCGGCGACGAGTTCGCCCGACTCCCGCATGGCCAGCGCCAGCACGGCCATGATCGCGTCACCGTCGACGATCTCGCCCGCGGCGTCCACCGCCAGGCACCGGTCGGCGTCACCGTCGAGGGCGATGCCCAGGTCGGCGCCGTTGGCGAGGACGGCGGCGCGGACCGCGCCGAGGTGGGTCGAGCCGCAGCCGTCGTTGATGTTGAGGCCGTCGGGTTCGGCGTTGATCGCGATCACCGTCGCCCCGGCCTCCCGGTACACCTGCGGGGCCACCTCCGAGGCCGCGCCGTGCGCGCAGTCGACGACGACGGTCAGCCCGGACAGGTCCTGGCCGGTGGATTCGAGCAGGTGCTCGACATAGCGTTCGTGGGTGCCCTCGACGGTGTAGTCGCCGCGCACGCGGCCGATGCCCGCACCGGTCGGGCGCACCGTGACGCCCTCGGTGATCAGCGCTTCGATCCGCTGTTCCACGGCGTCGTCGAGCTTGTGCCCGCCCGCCGCGAAGATCTTGATGCCGTTGTCGGGCATGGGATTGTGCGAGGCGGAGATCATCACGCCGAAGCACGCGTCGTAGAGGCCGGTCAGGTACGCCACGGCCGGGGTGGGCAGCACGCCCACCGAGAGGACATCGACACCGACGGAGGTCAGACCCGCGGTCACCGCGGCCTCGAGCATCTCGCCACTGGCCCGGGGATCACGGCCGAGCACCGCGACCGCGCGCTTCTTGCCGCGCGAGAGCACCTGCGCGGCCGCACCCGCGACGCGCATCGCCAGTTCCGGGCTCAGCGACTCGTTGGCGAGTCCCCGAACACCGTCTGTGCCGAACAGCCGTCCCATACCTATGCCCCTTAGAGGTGGTGGATACAGCACGAGAGCAGGCGACCAGCCGCGCTGGAAGCCTGCTCTCGCACACGTGCTCCGCCGACCGTACCGTCTCAGCCAAAGTAAGCGAAGACGGTGGTCGACAGTGCCGAAATCAGCGCTTCGAGTACTGAGGCGCCTTACGGGCCTTCTTCAGGCCGTACTTCTTACGCTCGGTGGCACGCGGGTCACGGGTCAGGAAGCCGGCGCGCTTGAGCGCGGGGCGATCCTCGGGGGTGACCTCGATCAGCGCACGGGCGATGGCCAGACGCAGAGCGCCGGCCTGACCCGACGGGCCGCCACCGACCAGGCGAGCGAAGATGTCGAAGCTCTCGACACGCTCGACGGTGACCAGCGGGGACTTCACGAGCTGCTGGTGCACCTTGTTCGGGAAGTAATCCTCGATGGTGCGGCCGTTGAGCACGAAGTTGCCCGAGCCGGGAACCAGGCGCACGCGAACGACGGCTTCCTTACGGCGGCCGACGGTCTGCACCGGGCGATCGATCACGATCGGGGCGTAGGTGGTCTCTTCGACGTACTCGGCCTCGTAGCCTTCGCCGTCTTCGACAACCTCGACCACGGTCTCGTCGACCACGTCGTACTCTTCGTTGAACTCTTCAGGAGCGGTCACTGGGCCACCTGCTTGATCTCGAACGGAACCGGCTGCTGCGCGGCGTGGGGGTGGTTCGGGCCTGCGTAGACCTTCAGCTTGCCCGCGATCGCGTTACCCAGCTTGTTCTTCGGGATCATGCCCTTGACGGCCTTCTCCACGAGACGATCGGGACGGGTCGCCAACACCTCGCCGACAGTGCGCGACTTGAGGCCGCCCGGGTGTCCGCTGTGGTGGTGGATGAGCTTGTCCTGCTTCTTGTTGCCGGAGATGGCAACCTTGTCCGCGTTGATGATGATGACGAAGTCGCCACCATCGACGTGCGGTGCGTAGGTCGGCTTGCCCTTGCCGCGCAGCAGGCCAGCGGCCTGCACGGCAAGACGGCCGAGGACTACGTCAGTGGCGTCGATGACGTACCACTTACGGGTCACGTCACCCGCCTTGGGGCTGTACGTAGGCACAGTCGGTCCCTGTCTGTCGTCGGTGTTGCCGGCCACGGGTGTGGGTCGAGACTGTCCCGGCGGCCGGTGGAGACCCGGGACATCGAGGAGACGCCGATCCGCGAACGGTTCGACGTTCCACACGCCAGCGAGCAACGATACCAGCTACGCATGACGCCACCACAATCGGGCGAGCCCGGCTAGATCACCACCGGTGGGCCGGGGTCGGTCGCGCCCGCGGGCCCGGGGATCAGGTAGCGCAGCGTATCGATGCCGGGGGTGACGCAGGCGTTGTCCTCGATCAGGCCGCCGCCGCGGGCACTCGCGATACCCTCCGGCGGAACTGTGTTCGCGTACGGGGTGAACGCGCAGGTCACCCGCTCCCCCTCGGCCGCGACCGCGGGGCCCGCGGCACTCGTGTGCAGGCCGGTCGCGGCCAGCGCGACCATGCCGAGCACGGCCGGTGCGCCGAAGAAGCCCTTCTTCACCTTGCCGATCAGCTTGCCGCGGCGATCCTCGTCGTCGGCCTCGGCCAGCGCGTGCCGCGGCGATCCACTCGCCTGCGCGGGCGGTCCGGCGACGATGCCCGCGGGACTCGGCGGCTGACCGGTCTGCGGCGCCGGGGCGCCCCAGCCGACCTGCGCGGCATAGCCCTGACCAGGATGCTGCGACTCGGGGTAGTCGTCCTCGTCCAGCTCCGGCTCGGTGACCAGTAGATGCGCCGCGCCGAGCACCAGCGCGTGCATCGGGTGATCGGCCACGTGCAGGCGCTGGCCGAGATGGTTCTGGAAGGCCAGCCGCAGCGCGTCGTTGAAGCAGACATTGCCCGCCAGCAGCACCGTCGAGGTGTCGGCGCCGATCGAGCGGGCCGCCGCCATCGCCTCGATCACCACGTTGTCGGCCGAACGGGCATCGCGCAGCGCCTCCGCGGTCACCGCGACCTCGACCGATTCGGTCGGCTGCTCGTCGTCGCCGTGCACCGCGACGACCAGCAGCGTGCGGCCGTCGGAGTACACGCCGGTCGCGCCGATCCCGTGCCGGTGCCGCTCGCTGGGCGGCGAGACCAGCCCGAGGGCGCGCACGTAGCCCGACAGCGCGACGCTCTCCGGCAGCGGCTCGACCACCACGTCCAGCTGCTCGACGAGCGCGGCGTAGATGTCGACCTTCTCGTCGGGCCAGCTGTCCGGATACGGCAGCGCGACCAGCTGCGGCTTGCCGCGCAGGTACTTGCCGACCGCGGCCAGCGGGTTGTAGAGCCGTGCCCGGAACACCAGCTCGGCGGGCCAGGTGGCACCGGCGATGACGATCTGCGGGTGCCCGAGAATGTCGCGCACGTCGGCGATCGCCATGCCGAGGTCCGGCCGCTGCCGGTCGACACCTGCGGTGTGCAGCCTGCCCGCGGCGTCGGCGAGTAGGTAGGCGGGTGGGGTGTAGGTGCCCTCCACCTGAACCGGGCGGATCGGAGTCTCACCGCCGCCCGCGGCAACGGACACCACATCCCACCCCAGATGCAGGGCCCCAACTCGAACGGTCACAGGCTCAAGTGTGCCCGGTCGGCGAGCGACACGCGCAGCATGCCCGCCGATATGGCCCTGACCTTGCGATCCCCCGTCATGCGGTGCCCCCTCAGGCATTCTCGGGCGCCCTCCGTAGTGACGCGAGCTGCCGCCTCCGGGCGCTGACTGCTCATGCCTGCGACTTCTTCAGGCGTAGGCGGCTCCACGTGATGACCGCCAGAATCGAGGTGATCACGATCAGCAGCGCGATGTCGAGGATCCAGATTCCCGGCTTGTGTTCCCAGAGCGGATCCTCCTGGGCACCGATGACCAGCTCGCGCAGGTCGACGGTCGCCGCGCCCGCGGCGTAACCCCAGCGCGATGGGAACAGGTACGACACCTGCTCGAGGCCGACCCGGTCGGTCACCGGGATCAGGCCGCCCGCCATCACCAGCTGCACCATGATCATCACCACGAGCATCGGCATGACCTGCTCGTTGGACTTGGCCAGGCTCGACATCAGCAGACCGAACACCACACAGCAGACCGCGGTCATCGCGATGTCGAAGTACAGCTCGACGCTGCCGTTCGGGATCAGCGCGCCCTCCGGCGGCGCCTTCTTGCCGAGGAAGGTGATGCCGACCAGCACCGCCGACTGCAGGAACGCGGTCACGCTGAACACCACGATCTTGGCCATCAGATACGCCGACGGCAGCAGGCCGACCGCGCGCTCGCGATAGAAGATCGACCGCTCACCGACCAGGTCGCGCACGGTCAGCGTGGCGCCCATGAAGCACGCACCGAGGATCAGCACGACCAGCAGCTGTTGCGCCTCACCACCGCTGGAGCGCGCGAACGATCCGTCCGGCTGCGCGATCAGCGGCCCCTCGGTGAAACCGTCACTACCGGGCACCACCAGCGACAACGCGCCGAGGATGAACGGCAGCACCACCAGGAAGATCAGGTAGCCGCGGTCGGCGAAGATCAGCCGCAGCTGCCTGCGCGCCAAGGTGCTGAACTGGCGCATCCCGCTCGATTGCGGTGGCGCGCCCGCGTTGCCGCGCTGCATCGGCGCGGGCGGTGGCGGCGGTGGCACATACGCCTGCCTGGATCGATAGGCCGCGAAGGCCTGGTCCGGGTTGGCCGCGACCTTGGCGAAGATCTCCGCCCAGTCGGTCGTGCCGAGCGCGGCGCCGACGCCACCGGGATGACCGGCGAAGGCGGTCTTGCCGCCGGGCGCGAGCAGCACCACCTGGTCGCACATGTCCAGGCAGGCGACCGAGTGGGTCACCACGATCACCACGCGACCGGCGTCGGCCAGCTCGCGCAGCATCTGCATGACCTGCCGGTCCAGCGCCGGGTCCAGGCCGGAGGTCGGCTCGTCGAGGATCAGCAGCGACGGACCGGTCAGCAGCTCCATCGCCACCGACGCGCGCTTGCGCTGACCGCCGGAGAGCCGGTCGACGCGGGTGTCGGCGTGCTGGGTGAGCGAGAGCTCCTGCAGGACGCCGTCGATCACCTGCTGACGGTCGGCTTTGGTGGTATCGGGCGGCAGCCGCAGTTCCGCGGCGAAGCCGAGGGCCTGGCGGACGGTGAGCTGACGATGCAGCACGTCGTCCTGCGGGACCATGCCGATCCGGGAGCGCAGCGCCTCGTACTCGGCGTGCAGGTTGCGGCCCTCGAAGGTGACCACACCGCCGGAGGGCTGGGTGCTGCCCGCGATCAGCTTCGACAGCGTCGACTTGCCCGCGCCCGACGGGCCGATCAGCGCGGTGAGGGTGCCGCGACCGGCCTGCATGTTGACATCGACGAGCAGCTGCTTGTTGCCCTCGACGGTGAACCCGACCCCGTGCACCGTCAGGCCGAGCTCGGCGACCGGCTTCTGCCGATGCGCCAGCGCGCCCTGGGTGACGACGAAGTCGATATTGCCGATGGTGACGATGTCGCGCTCGCGCAGCACGGTGCGCTGCTGGCGGTGACCGTTGACGAAGGTGCCGTTGGCCGATCCGAGGTCCTCGATGACCAGGCCCTCGCCCGAGGACACCAGGCGCGCGTGCTTGCGCGAGGCCAGCGGATCATTGACGATGATCTGATTGTCGGAGGTACGGCCGATGCTCAGGCCGCCGGGCGGAATGCGATCGCCGCGCGCCACCGGCTCGGTCGAGGCCGACTTGCGCACGGGCGGCAGCATCGAGGAGTCGGCGCGGCGGGTCATGTTGATGTTGTCCTGCGGCGCCATCGGCTGCGACGGCAGCTGCGAGGTCGGCACGTACTGCGGCTGTTGCTGCTGCTGCGGCGGCGCCGGTCTGGACGGTGGCTGGTAGGGCTGCTGCTGCGGACGTTGCGGCGGGCGTTGCTGTTGCTGCGGCTGGGACGGCGGTGCGAGCATCGTCGCGGCATGGCGCGACGACGGCGCCGCGGGCACCAGATGCAGCAGCGGCCCACTGATAGCGTCCCCCAGACGCACCTGTGTGGGCCGGTCGATCGAAACGGGCTGGCTCAGCCTGCGCGCGTCGACGAAAACGCCGTTGGTACTGCCGTTGTCGGCGAGCACCCACGCGCCGTTCTGGAAACGCAGAGTGGCGTGCACGCGCGATACCAGCGGACTGTCCACGAACAGCGTCACTTCGGGCGCCCGGCCCATGGTGATCTGCTGGCTCGCTTCGAAGACTCGTTCGGTTCCATCATGGCGCACGGTGATGGTCTGCGCCCCCGGTGAAGACATGGAGCGGATACTATGCCATCGCCCGGACATCGGCGGTGCCCCCGAGACGGCTTCAGTCCCGATCCGGCGATCGACCTGCACATGTATCCGGCCGACCAGGGGGACTGATGCCGAAACCCCAAGTGCTCATTGCGATCACCGCCGTGCTATGCGCGTTGCTGAGTGTGGGCTGCACGCGGGCGATCGACGGCCACGGGGTCTCGATCTACGACGATCCGTTCCAGGTGGCCGGGCTGCCGACGACCGGTGGCCCGAACGGACCGCGGCCGAACGTGCCGGATTCGTCGCTGACCGCGTCCAACGGTGACGGTGGCGAGGTCGACGCGCTGGCGCTCAACGCGATCGACGACATCCAGTCGTACTGGCAGGCCGCCTTCGGCCTCGAGTTCCACGGCGAGACCTTCGAGCCGGTCGAGAAGCTGGTGTCCTGGAATGCCAGGGCCTCGCGCAACCAGGCGATCGAATTCTGCAAGGAGACCACCTACCACCTGGTCAACGCCGCCTACTGCCGCAGCGACAACTCCATCGGCTGGGACCGCGCGATGCTGCTGCCCACCATGAGCGAGACCTTCGGGAAGATGTCGGTGGTCATGGTGCTGGCTCACGAGTACGGGCACGCCATCCAGACCATGGCCGAGCTCGTCACCAAGAAGACCCCGGTCCTGGTCAAGGAACAGCAGGCCGACTGCTTCGCGGGCGCGTTCATGCGCCACGTCGCCGAGGGCAAGTCGAAGCACTTCACGATCAACACCTCCGACGGCCTGAATTCCGTCCTGGCCGCGACCGTTTCGATCCGCGACTCCGACCCCGACGATCCCGAGAGCGTGCACGGTTCGGCCTTCGAGCGCGTCACCGCGGTGCAGATCGGCTTCACCGACGGCCCGCGCGGCTGCAAGGGCATCGACGACGAGGAGATCGACCAGCGCCGCGGCAATCTGCCGCAGAGCTTCTCCGGCGATCAGGGCCGCGGCGAGTACCCGATCACCAAGGAGAACCTGGTCGAGCTGAGCAAGGCGCTGCAGTCCATTCTGCCGGTCGAGGAAGCCCCGACCTACGAGTACTCGGGCGCCAGGATCGACTGCAAGGACGGCACCGCGACCGAACCGGTCACCTACTGCCCGGCCAGGAACGTCATCGCCACCGATGTACCCGGTCTGGCCCAGCGCGGCTCGGTCGATTCCGACGACGACGGCCCGCTCCCGGTCAAGGTCAGCGGCGACTACAACGGCTACGTCGTGTTCATCTCCCGCTACACCCTCGCCGTCCAGCGCGGTCACGGCCAGGCGCTGACCGGTGCGAAGACCGGTCTGCGCGCGGCCTGCCTGTCCGGTGTCGTCACCGGCAAGCTGGCCCAGCCCGGCCGCCCGGCCAGCCAGGGCGATATCCAGCTCTCCGCGGGCGACCTCGACGAGGCGGTCTCGGGCCTGCTCACCGACGGCCTGGCCGCCAGCGACACCGAGGGCAACACCGTTCCGAGCGGCTTCTCCCGCGTCGACGCCTTCCGGGCGGGTGTCCTCAACGGCGAGACCACCTGCCTGTCGCGGTACTCCTAGCCGAACGGCGGCGGCGCGGCCGGCTCGTAGCGCAGGACGCGGTTGCCGATCATCACCTCGGTGCCGGGGATCAGCGCCATCGGCTGGTTCGGGGTGAGCCGGATCCAGTCGCGGTAGCCGGGCAGGCGGGTGCGGGTGCCGTTGGTCGAACCGCGGTCGATGAGCTGGACGTCCCAATTCACCAGGTGCACTTCGGCATGCGCGCGGGACATGCCGCCGGAGGTGTCGTCGACGCGCAGCGGGATGAGCCCGCGCTGGGCGGCTTCGGAGTTCTCCGGGTCGCGGCCGATCACCGCGTCGGCGGCCAGCAGGTAGGTCATACCGTCGTCGAGGACGAGCATGCCCAGCGGCGGGCGCACCACTTCGCTGAGCGCCTGGGTCTGGTCGACCGGCATGCCGCAGACCGTGCAGAACGCCGAGCGTGGATCGCTGGGATGCGCACGCGCGCACTTGAATCCCATCACCTTGACCGTGAGCACCGTGGACCTGGCCGTCGCCTCGAGCCGTCGCTGCAGGTCGGGGTCGGGTTCGGGCGCCGGGTTGGTGCCCGAATTCCTGGTCTCGGCGTTGTGCGGGTCGACGGCCGCGTGCGCCGGTCCGGTGGCGCTGGTCGCCGCGTCCATCAGCGACGTCGCCGGCTGCATCCCGGTGGCGGGCGGCTCGGCGGGACGTGAATCCGCGTGCGCCGGACGAGGTTCCCGATCGATCCGGGCGGTGGGCGGCGGTGGCCTGTTGGTGCCGGCCGCGGGATCGGCGGTGCGGACCCGGGAGCGGGTCCCGTTGGACCACACCACGGCGCCGCCCGCCTGCGCGATCCCCTCGACCAGCCACCCGACGCCGCGCTCCGGCGGCAGATCGGGGATGCGGCCCTTGGCGTCGTCGACGAACAGCGCGACCGCCGTGGCGGGCTCGGACGCCACCCGGTCGACGGTGAACGCGGCGTCACTGCCCCGGTAGTACTCCGCGGTGCCGTCCCCGGCGAGCACCGCCGTCACCGCACCGTGCAGGAAGATCGCGACCCCGCCGTTGTCGGCGGCCGAGAGCACCCCGAAGTCGATCGGCGTGCCCGGCGAGATCTGCTCGGCGTACTTCATCAGCCAGCGTGTCGATTCCCGCGCGACCACCGAGCCCGGTCCGCCCGGCGCTTCCTCGGCGGCGCCGCGCACGAGCTCGGCCAGCGATTCCAGCGCGACCGCCGCGGTGTCGTCGGGAGTGAGCCTGCCGTGCCCGCGATGCGCGACGACGATCACCGCGCCCGCGACGCGCGCGACCGCATGACTTCCGAGCACGACTTCGACCTGCCGATCCCTCACAGGTATCGGCCTCTACCGGAACTGCGCAGCAGGGTCGTCGCCATGTCCTCCAGACTATGGCAAACCCGCCCACATAGGTCCCCCTGGGCGGCGATGGTCCGGTAACTTCAAGGGACCGCGGGAGGAACATCAAGGGGCACCGATGATCTATTCGACGAAGATCCGTATCGCGTCCGCACTCTGTGGTGCCACGCTCGCCGCCGCCCTCACCGGCTGCGCGGTCACCGGAACCCCGGTCGCCGCCGAACCCGATGTGCGCGGCCTGGAGACGGGCACCTACGCCACCGATCACCACAGCTACGACGACACCGCGGGCAGCCGGGGCGCGCTCGTCGAGGGCACCCGCATGTCGGCGGCCGTCGTTTCCGCCGTGCGTATCGATCCGTCGCTGTCGCACGGACGCGGCGGTACCGTGGTCCCCGATGTCGAGCGCGCGCTCGACTTCGTCGCCAATGTCTCCAAACCCGTTCTGGAGAACCGCAAATTCGTCACCGGGTACGCCGCCCTCGGCTCCGACCAGCCCGATCCGTCTGGCCAGAAGCGCCCGGCGGACGACGCGACCGCCGTGACCACCGCCGTCTTCCGTTTCCCGGACGCCACCGCGGCCACGCTCGCCGCCCGCGAGCTCGAGGACGTCGACCTGGCGGTGTCACCGGACAACCGCAAGCTCCCGTCGACCAAATACCCCGAGGCCTACGTCCATTGGCGCCCGAACGTGCCGACCATCGGCGCGTTCCTCGCGCACAAGGAGTTCGTGATCTCGCTGTTCATCCAGCGCCCGCGCGCCGACTCCATCGACCTCATCTCCTGGGTCGACAAGACCCTCGCCGCCGAGCTCACCCAGCTCGCCACCTTCTCCCCCACCCCGTTCGACGAACTCGGCGACCTCCCGATCGACCCGGAGCGGCTGCTCGCCCGCGCCGTCGTGCAGGACCGCGCCGGCGAGCACCCCGACCAGCACTCCTTCGCCGTCTACAGCCCCGCCCACCTGGTCAACAACGCCGACGACCAGACCACCCGCCAACGGCTGGTCGACACCACCGGCGCCGAGAGCATCGCCCTCGTCGACGGCGGCTCCGTCACCCGCGTGCGCGACCTGGCCGCCGCCGAGGCCCTGATGACCGGCCTCATCGACAGCGCGGGTCACTACGACACCCTGCCCGCCCCCACCGACATCCCCGGCGCCAAATGCCTGCAACTCAACAACCAGGGCGACGCCGAGGAAGAGTACAAATACCGCTGCTACGTCCCGTACAAGCGCTATCTCGGCATCGTCAGTTCCGACCAGGAACCCGACGTCCGCCAGAAGATCTCCGCGCAGTACGCCTTGCTCGCCAACAGTCTGTGAGCCCGGCCGCGCACAACAGCACCGCCCATCCCCGAATTCGGTGACGTAGTATTCCGCCGACCATCGTTTCGGGGAGGAATGATCGTGTTGCGAGCCACGAGACCAGTCAGGTCCGCTTGCGCCGCGCTGGCGGCCACTGTGCTGACAGGTGTCGTCGCGGCCTGTGGCACCGGCGACCAGGCGTCCGGGGCGACCGAGATCCCGGTCGACCTCACCACCCTCGACGTCGGCGCCTACGCCACGCAACCACGCCAGGTCGGCACGGTCGCGAACCACGATCAGGCGCGCTTCATCGAAGCTGAGCGGCTCGGTGACCACGTCCCCACCCCCGCCGACATCGATCCGCGCTTCGTCCACACCAACTCCTCGATCGCCACGGTGTTCATCGATGCCGAGGCGTCGCTCGGCAAGATCATGGCGGTCGATCGTTTCGGCGAGATCGCGCCGGACTTCATCGGCGGTTTCGTGAGTTCGGCGGAGACCGCGGGCCACAACAAGGGCATCGACATGGTCAATGCCGTGATGATCTTCCCCGACGAACAGAAAGCCGCCGCCGCGGCGACCGCGCTCGAACGACTCGATTTCGGTTACGCGCCGAACAATCAGCCGATCGAGATTCCCGGTTATCCCGCCGCGAAAGCGCATTGGCAGCCCGACCAGCAGTCGATCGGATCCTGGTTCGCCACCGGCCATCTCGTGATCTACACCTGGTTCTACGACTACCTGAAGATCTATCTGGAGAAAGTCGACAAGCAGGCGCTGCTCGACCTGACTCGCAAGAGCCTCGACACCGTCGTGCCCTCGGTCGCGAAGTTCACCCCGACCCCCGTCGACCAGCTGATGACGCTCCAGCGCGATCGTGAGAACATGCTCGGCCGCACCGCGCCCCGCCCGCGCGAGGATTCGTGGATCAACCCGCCGGGCGTCTACGCGGGCCGCACCGCACGGCATTTCTCCTCCGATCCGGAGAGCGCCACGAAGATGATCGACGACAACGGGGTGGACCTGTTCGCCAACGACGGCTCGGATGTCTACCGCGCGCGCGACATCGCGGGCGCGCGGGCGGTGCGCGACGAACTCGGCGGCCTCACCCGCAAGTTCACCGCCGCGGACCCACCGAAGAATCTGCCGAGCGCCCGGTGCAAGGAATACATCGGCCGGGAGAAGCTGGCTGTCCGTTTCTACTGCGCGGTGTCCTACGACCGCTACGCCGCCTACGTGTGGTCGAACCAGCTCCTCGATGCCCAGCAACGTATCTCCGCCCAGTACGCGCTGCTGGTGAACGCCCGATGAGCAGCCCGAAGCGCACCGCGACGGTGCTGATCACCGCCCTGCTGACCGCCGTCCTGACGGCCTGCGGTGCCACCGTGTCCGGCTCCGGCGTGCCCGGTGAGATCGATGTCCGCTCGCTCGATGTCGGCGCGTATCCCACCGAACCGCCCAATGCCCACGACGACGATCCGAGTCCGGCCTTCTACGAGATGTACAAGCTGGCCGCGATGCGGATCGCGGACTACGCGATCAGCGCCTACGACATCGATCCGCAGATGATCTACGGCAACCGGGCCGACGCGAACAATGCCCGGCTGATGCCGTCGGAACTCGGCAACGAGACGGCGATGTCGGCCATCGCGCAGAAATACAAGATGCTCTACGGCTTCCATTCCAGCGGTGCCTCGAAGGATCTCAGCGTCACCACCAGCGGTACCTGGCCGACCAAGAAGGACAACAACTGGTTCACCGCGACCACGATGATCCTGCAATTCCCCGACGCCGAGCGCGCCACGGCGGCGGCCCGGGAATTCCACGACGCCGACTTCGCCGCGCAGGAGGGGCGCAACCAGCCGGTGTCGCTGCCGAAATACCCTGCCGCCCATGCCCAGTGGCGTCCGGACTCGCCGTTCGTCCGGGTGCTGTTGCCGCACGGTCCGTATGTGATCGCCTTCCTGCTGTCGGTGGCCAGGCCCGACCTGCCCGCGCTCACCGCCCTGGCCGAGTCGGCGCTGACCAAGCAGATCGAGGCGCTGGCCGCGACGACGCCGCTGACCGACGAACAGCTCATGACCCTGCCCTGGGACCCCGATCACGTCCTGATGCGGACCCTCAACCCCGATGGGCTGACCAGCCCCGAGGGCTCGTACTACCTGGTCACCGGCGCGCGCGGCATCCAGCACTACTCCGGTGGCCCGCTCCCCGACCACCGCGAGTACATCGGGCAGCAGCTCACGAAGATGAACGCCCAGCAGGTCGCCATCTCGTGGGGCTCGATCGGAATCCGGACTCCCGACGCCGAGTCGGCCCGCCGCGCGGTCGCCGAGAAGCTGTTCCTCTGGCCCACCGCGACCGACGTCGCGCCCCCGCCCAACCTCACCGGCGCGACCTGTGTGGAGAACAAGCAGCTGGCCGCGAAGAAGCGCTTCAGCTGCATCCTCGCCTACAAGCAGTACGTCGGGATCGTCAGCAGCGAACAGCTCCTCGACGCTCAGCAACGCGCGGCCGCGCAGTACGCCGTCTTCGCCAACAGCCGGTGAGCTGAGGACTGCGCGTCGACAGGGCGGCCAGTATGCTCCCGCCGGAGCGCGGCACAGCAACGAGTCAGGAGACCGAAAGAGATGACGATGAGCCCGGGCACCATCGTCGGTGGCTACCGAGTCATCCGCAAGCTGGGCGCGGGCGGCATGGGCTCGGTCTATCTGGCCGCGCATCCGAGCCTGCCTCGCACGGACGCGCTCAAGATCCTCAGCCCCGAGCTCAGCCGCGATCCCGAGTTCCGCGCCAGGTTCGAACGCGAAGCCAATCTCGCCGCCGGCCTCGATCACCCGAACATCGTCTCGGTCTACAACCGCGGCGAGGAGCACGGCCAGCTGTGGATCGCGATGCAGTTCGTCGAAGGCACCGACGCCGCCGCCGAACTCGCCCGCGACCCGCACGCGATGACCCCGCTGCGCGCCCTGCGCATCACCACCGAGGTCGGCAAGGGCCTGGACTTCGCGCACCATCGCGGCCTGCTGCACCGCGACGTCAAACCGGCGAACTTCCTGCTCTCGGACACCTACGGCGACGACGAGCGGGTGTTGCTCACCGACTTCGGCGTGGCCAAGTCGACCGACGACGCCTCCGAGCTCACCCAGACCGGAAGCTTCCTCGCCACCATCGCCTATGCCCCGCCGGAGCAGCTGTCGGGTGGTCATCTCGACCACCGCGCCGACGTCTACAGCCTGGCCTGCGCCTTCTTCAAACTCCTCACCGGCCAGAACCCGTATCCCGCAACACAACCGGCCCTGGTGATGATGGGGCACCTGCACGAACCGCCGCCCCGCGCGACCGCCGTGCGTCCCGGCCTGCCACCCGCGATCGACCAGGTCTTCGCCCGCGCCATGGCGAAGAACCCGAACGAGCGATTCTCGACCTGCCGCGAATTCACCACCGCCGCGACCGCCGCCCTCGTCCCCGGCTCGCATCCCACGGGCCATCACACCGCGCCGACCTACCCGATCCAGACGCACACCCAGTGGTCGCCCAACGCCGTCACCGCGATCGGCTCGACGAATCCCGGTGAACCACCGAAGAATTCGAAGAACCGGCTGGTCCTCACCGTCGGTGCGCTGGTCGCCGTCGTCGCGGTGGCCGCCGGGATCGGCATCTGGGCCGCCCGCGGCGACAGTCCGCAGGTCGGCGGCTCGGGCACGACGACCGTCTCGACCGCCGCCCTGAGCCCGCTCGAGCAGGCCCGCAAGGACAACCCGGCCTTCACCGGCAAGACCGTCCTGATGGTCGACGTCGACGCCGACAACAAGGTCGCTACCTACCTGGGCGGCACCCTGCAGACCAAGTTCCTCGAGGACCTGGGTTTCGTCTACAACTTCAACTACACCAAGTCCGGTGAGGAACCCTCCCCCCGCCCGGTCGCCAACTCCTTCGACCGGCTGAACGTCGCCGAGGACAGCTATATCCTCGCCGTCCGCAGCGACGCCAAAGCCGGCGGCGGCGGCCTCCTGGGCCTCCCCTTCCAGATCACCGGCTCCCGCGCCACCGTCATCCCGGTCGACGACCCGATCAGCGTCACGGCCCTGCGCTCCTGGACGTCGAGCTCGGAACAGACCCTGCTGTCCCGGCTGCTCCCGGTCCTGAAGAGCCGCGTGAAGTAGGACAGGGCACTCACCACCGCTTCACACCAGGTGTCCATGAGAACCGCTGCAGTACAATCTCTCTCGATGGCACTGAAGCGGTGGAGGGCGTACCGCGTATCGAATCGCTGAGGAATTGCGTTCTGCTTCGGCAAGTCTGGACACCGAAGTGCAGGGCTTGACGTCCACTTGGAAAGGTGCGGCCGCAGACTCCTACGTAGCCGGATGGGATGAGATGCATCGGGGCGCTCTTGATGTATGGGACACTCTGTTCGCGCTCGCCGAACAGCTCGGGATCACCGCCGAGGACGGATTTTCGGTCGATCTCGAGCATCTGGACGCGGTGACAGCACGGATGCGCGGATTGAAGGGCTACGTCGCAGACCAGCTCGCTGCACTGGACTCCGCCGCCAATGCAGCGATGCTCAACTGGAGCGGCGAGGCCGCGACTGCCTACCAAGTCGCACATCGCGAATGGGCCGACGGTGCAACCGACATTCAGGATGGCCTGGCAGCAATGGAGAGCGCCGCTCAAATTGCGCACTCCAACTACAGCGGGATACCGACATCTTGCAACAGGCCAAGAAGAACAAGGGAAATTTTGGCCTCGGCGAGGGCACAATGGAAGAAGCCGAGGCCGCCGGAAAGGCCTGGGTCGAACCGAATGCGAAGCTAGCGTCAGATGGAAAAACCTGGGTAAGCGAAGATGGCCTCCGCCAATACCGGCCACCGAGCTATAAGCCGAACCTGGGCCTCACTCAAGCGAATTTTGAATGGCGGACCCTACCGTCGACAACCAAGGAATGGCAGGGCAATGGACACCTCTACATCACGGACGCACCATGAAGGCTGAATTGAAAGGGCTGCACAGCCCAGATGCCGACTTGACCAGTGACATTCTGCCGGACGATGCACTGTTCGTGCAATTGATGATCGGCCCACTCGGTGGACGAGGCGAAGAATCATTCGATGTTACGGTGTGTACACCCGCATGGCGTGCACAGGCAATTTCCAAAGATCCGGATGCAGGACGATTTCTCCTGGTATTGGACCGAATAGACGTCGAACTCATCGAACAGTATGTGGCAGACTTCCTGGCGCCATTGGAGCGACCGACATGGCAGGAACTGGCGGTCGAAATCGGAAATCTTGGAAAGTGGGAGTTCCTGGATTATCGCCCGTAACAACCCCTTGGCACGAGATGGATCTATTTTCCAGGATCTAATAGATTCCGGATGGGTGCGGCGCCGGTGGATCATCTGGCGTGGGTGCGCCGAGACCACGTGCGCTACTATGCCCGCGAGCCAGATCACCGGGGAAGGGTGGGCCTGGGACTCGGTCCGAGTCGGTCCACGATCGGATCAGCTGGTCAGTTGGAGGGGGAGAGCGTGCTGCTCAACCGTGGTGCATCGAGAGCGCGCGGAGCGATTCTGGCGGCGGTCGCCGTCGTGGTCGCCACCGCCGTGGTCGGGTGCGGATCACCGGTATCGGGGAGCGCGACGCGCATCGAACCGGACAAGTCGGACCTGGATTTCGGCAACTACCAAACCCAGCCGCGCACGGTCGGCAACGCCAAGAGCCTGAACCAGGGACGGGCGTGGGAAGCGCAGCGGCTCGCGGACTACGTGGCCGTGCCCTTCGAGATCGACCCCGCCTACGTCTACGACAATCGCCGGGAATCGCTGGTCCATCCCACACAGATCGTGCTGAATCGCAAGGGCCTGGGCAAGCTCATCATCAACGACACCTTCGACGAGGTCGCCGAGGATCTGGTCGCCGGCTGGCTGAACACCTGGGCGACCGGTCCGAGCGGGGACGAGCCGCGCCGCAGCCTCAATCTCTCGGTCCTGATCTTCCCCGACGCCAAGACGGCGGAGACCGTCGCGCCGATCCTCGAGCACGACGACTTCACCTTCAACAGCGACAACGAGTCCGTGTCGATCACCAAGTACCCGAAGACCTACGCGCATTGGCGGCCGTCGGTCTCCTCCATCGGTTCCTGGACGGTGCACGACCGCTACGTGATCTTCATGAAGATCGATGACGGGACCAAGGCACCCGATCTGCCCTCGCTGACCGCGCAGGTCGAACAGGCACTCGCGGTGCAGATTCCGCTCCTGGACAAGTTCGTGCCGACCCCGTCGGACCAGCTCGAGCGGGTCCCGCTGGACCCGACCGGACTCCTCGGCCGGACCCTGCCCTCGGATCCGTCGGCGCCGGTGCGCGCACAGCCCGACGGATACTCCATCGGACGCGGCGCACTGAGCCTGTTCGCCGATCCGGACGCCGATCTGCTGAACACGTTCACCAAGAACGGCATCGACCTGATCACCTTCGGCGACTCGGTCGTTTTCCGATCCACCACGGCCGCGGGCGCGAAGACCCTGGTCGACGAGTGGAAGAAGCCGGAGGCGGACTCGAAGGAGGCGGCGGCGCCGTCGAAGCTGGCCGACGCGGTCGCCTGCCGGGCCAACACCTACGAGTCACAGGGCGAGGTGAAAACCTCCGACTACATCTGCTACCTGCAGGTGGACCGCTACGCCGCGCAGATCCGCGACGGGAACCTGCAGGATCTGCATCAGCAGGTCGCCGCCCAATACGTTCTGCTCACCCGCCGATGAGGATGCCCGAGATGAAGAACACCCTGCGGCTGGCCGGGCTGCTCACCATCCTGATCGTCGGGTCGGGTTGCGCGGCG
Source organism: Nocardia fodinahabitans (assembly GCF_052983615.1). Taxonomy (NCBI): domain Bacteria; kingdom Bacillati; phylum Actinomycetota; class Actinomycetes; order Mycobacteriales; family Nocardiaceae; genus Nocardia; species Nocardia fodinahabitans. The sequence continues at coordinate 4,563,311 of NZ_JBRJJC010000001.1, read as the reverse complement.
CCCATTTCCGGCCAGGCCAAGCCCGGCATGACGCCGGTCGACCTGGCGACGCTGAAAACCGGTGCGGCGGTCACCGAACCGACCGCCTTCGATCTGAAGTACTCCGACACCGCGAAATCGGTCAGGTTGATCGAGGGGCGTCGGTTGCTCAATGTTCTCGTCCAGCCGATCGATGTCGACCCCGAACTGACGAAGCGCCTCACCACCAAGGTGTTCGCCGACGGCACGGACATGTCGAAGGACGACGGGCTCCCGGAGCAGTTCAAGGCCGCGGTCGACGGCAACAGCTTCATCGCCGGCGTCACCGCGTCACGCACGAACGGCAGCGTGCGCGATACCAAGGGCCTGCACCTGAGCGTGCTGCATTTCGCGACCGCGCAGGACAGCAAGAACGCGGCGACGGCGATGTATCAGGTGAGCACCTCCGGCGAATCGCCCCGGCAGCCGGTGACGATTCCCGGCTACGCCGAGGCCAACGGGTCGACCAAGGACGGCACGGCGGTCAGCGCCTTCCAGGCGCACGGACCCTTCGTGATCGCCGTCAGCATCTCGCAGGAGACCGCCGATCAGGCCGGTTTGGCCGCCAAGGTCAAGAAGACCCTGGATCTGCAGCTGCCCGCTCTCGACAAGTACCGGGTCATCGCCCCGGACGACCTGCTCGACCTGCCGCTCGATCCCGACGGGATCATGCGGCGGGCGACGGGCAAATCGCCGTCGGGCGACCCCTACGGCATGAGCTACCACGAAGAGGACTTCGGCACCTTCGAGCCGTCCGGGATCCTGCACTTCGAGCGGAACCCCGCCGAGGCGAGGAAGGCGTTCGACGCGGCCGGCGTCGACCTGGTCGGCCGGCGCTTCAGCACCGTGTACCGCACCCGCGATGTCGAGGCCGCGTTCACGCTGCAAACCGCCCTCGCCAAGCGCGGTAAGAGCGACTCCGAACTCGCTCCCCCACCCGGCATCGCCGACGCCCAGTGCCTGCGGCTCGAGGACGAGGACCCGAACCGTGGCTACAACGGGATCTGCGTTCTCGTCTACGGCCGCTACGTCGCCGTTGTCATGTCGCTGGCGAGCGTGTCGAAGGCGGCGCTGCAGGTCGACCCGATCCTGCAGGAACGGACCGCCGCGCAGTACGCGATCCTGAAGAAGAGTGAGTGAACGATGATGCGAAAACTCCGCCTGAGCAGCGCATTGCTGACACTCGGATTCGCGCTGGCCGCGTGCGGCGGCTCCGATGCCGCCGCACCGCAGACACCGGCCGTCGACGTCACCAAGCTGGACTCCGGTAACTACCCGACGAAAGCGGTCGACCTCGAGCCCAGCCGGGTGCCGACGTCGGGAGCCCTGCGCGAGGCGATCCGCATCGGTGCCGCGACTCCGATCACCTCCCAATTCGATCCGCGATTCATCTTCGCGACCGGATACAGCGGTGGTCGGCACATCACCGCGATCGACCCGCCGTACTTCAGTGGCTCGGGAATCGAATCCACTGATTTCAACACCGTCATTCCGGGTGTCGTCGCCGGATGGGACAGTTCCGCGAATCGCCGTGACCAGCTCTACGCCGGCCGTGAGGTATCGACGATCACCCTGCGCTTCTCGACGCCGGATCAGGCGAAATTCGCGGCGACCGAACTGTCGAACCGCACGCCGAGCGCGGCCTATCAGATTCCGAACTACCCCGACAGCCTGGCCAAGCTGGAAGTCAAAACCGACCCGCTGCGGCTGCAGCACCTGCGCGCCTGGCTGGTCCGCGGCGACATGCTGCTGTCCATCGACGTCACCGATCCGATCGGCCTCCCCTACGACCCGGCCGCGGACGCCGAAGTCGTGCGCAAGTATTTCGACAAGCAGATCGAGATGTTCCGCACATACACCCCGACGCCGCTGAACGAGATCGACAAACTGCCGCTCGACACCGAGGGCTTGCTGAGTCACGTACTGCCGACCGAGGCTTCGAAGCGCCCGAAAAAGGGAACCAGCAGCTCCGCGGTGTATCCGGCGCAGGCCGTCCTGCATCTCGAAGAGCATCCGGCGGTCATGGGTCCCGCCTACACCGACGCCGGTGTCGACCTCATGGCGTTCGACACCGGATCCGTGTACCGCACCCGTGACGAGTCCGCGGCAGGCCGATTCCGCGCGGCGCTGGACAACGAGACGACCAGCGATACGGAGTACATGAAGGTCGACGGTCCGCCGAATCTGCCGGTCGTCAATTGCTTCAATGCGAAACCCGAAGTGAAGTACGCCTCCGACGCGCCCCCGACGTGTCACGGTGTGATCGGTCGATATGTGTTCGGCGTATCCGGCACCAACCTGCAGGACGTTTACCAACGGGCCGCCGCACAGTACAAGCTGCTGGTCGGGTTCAACTGACACGCACGAGCACTGTGGGGTGTGACAGCACCTGCTAGATTGCCCTGTTGGAACGTGCACTGCGGGGCGCGCGAAGGATTGAGGAGACGCGAATGGCCTTGCGGCCCGGCGCAATTGTGGGTGGCTACCGAGTGATCAAGGTCCTCGGCGCCGGAGGCATGGGCACCGTCTACCTCGCCCAGAACCCCAGCCTCCCCCGCCGCGACGCCCTCAAGGTCCTCAGCGGCGACCTGTCCACCGACCCCGAGTTCCGGGGCCGGTTCGAGCGGGAAGCCAATCTCGCCGCAGGCCTGGACCATCCGAACATCGTCGCCGTCTACAACCGCGGCGACGAGGACGGCCAGCTGTGGATCGCCATGCAGTACGTCGACGGCACCGACGCCTCCGCCGAGGTGGCCAAGGGCCCGAGCGCCATGCCGGCGCACCGGGCCCTGCGCATCATCGGCGAGGTCGGCAAGGGCCTCGACTACGCCCACCGCCGCGGCCTCCTCCACCGCGACATCAAGCCCGCCAACTTCATGATCGCCGCAGCCGAAGACGGCGACGAAGAACGCGTCCTGCTGACAGACTTCGGTGTCGCCAAGTCGGCCGACGACGGCCAGGACCTCACCGCCACCGGCAACTTCATGGCCACCGTCGCCTACGCTCCCCCCGAGCAACTGATGGGCACCAAGCTCGACCACCGCGCCGACATCTACAGCCTCGGCTGCTCCCTCTACAAACTCCTCACCGGCCAGAACCCCTACCCCGCCACGGTCCCGGCCATGGTCATGATGGGCCACCTGCACGAACCCCCACCCCGAGCCACCGCCATCCGCCCGGACCTCCCACCCGCGATCGACCACGTCATCGCCAAGGTCATGGCGAAAGACCCGGCCCACCGCTACAACACCTGCCGCGAATTCATCCAGGACGCCCACAACGCCCTGTTCGGCGCGCCCATGCAGGCACCCGCCTCCCAGGGATTCCACACCGCCCCGCGCATGCCGATCAACGGCCCGGCCACTGCCGCCACCGACGTCGTCTCGCCTCAGTGGGGCACGGACCCGAGTCGTCCGATCCCCACTTACCAAACCCATGCTGGTGTCCCCGAAAGCGATATCCTCACCGCTCGCAATCCCACACCCTATCGACCGAAGCGTGCACGGAAACTGCTGCTGTCAGGGCTAATCGCTGTGCTCGTTGCGGCGCTTATCGGAACCGGGATCTTCGTTCTGACCAGATCAGGTGGTTCACCAACCGGCGGCGGCAATGACCCGATGGCCCAAGTCCGGACACAGCATCCGGAGTTCAGCGGAAAGTCGATCACCGCATACAATTTCGGCAATTCCACCCTGTCCGTGGTTCTCAATCCGAGCGACCAGTGGAAGTTCTTGCGCGATCTGGACTTCGACTATAACGCCGACTACAAGGCCGTTGGAAACGAGAAGTCGCCTCGTGCGCTCTCAGTCGGAGACTACAGCATAAAGAACAGCACCGATATCGTCATCGTGCTCCGTACAGACGGCCAGGCCGGAAATGGCGGATTCCGCGGCCTCCCGTACGCGCTGACCAGCGGAAAAGCAACGGTCGTCGTTATCGATGATCCTTCGACAGTGCAGGCCTTTCAGGTGTGGAGCGACCAGTCGCAGCAGATCCTCATCGATAAGATGGTTCCAGCAATCGCAAAGGCCATCCAATGACGCCGTCGATCGGCAAAATTCGCATGTTAGCGCTATCCGGGGTGTTGGCGCTCGCTACCGGTTGTGGTGCAACGGTTCCAGGGAACCCACAACCTGGCGCAACGCCAGTCGATCTCGAGCACCTGCGCCCTGGGCCGTTTAAGAACGTTCCCACGCCTTTCGACATCACCTGGAACTCCGACACACCCAAGGTCATAAGGCTCATTGAAGCCCGCAGGATGCTCAACTACCTGGTGCATCCGATCGACGTGGATCCTTCGTTGGACACGCCCGGTGGCACCCAGATATTTGCCGACCATGCCGCAATGCCATCGAAAGGCGGCCTCGGGGAGCAGTATTCCGCCCCAGTGCGCCTCAACATTGATTTTATTGGCGGTGTATCGACATCCCAATCGAATGGAAGTGTTCGCTCACCCAAAGATCTCGCTATAGCTGTTCTGCAATTCTCGACGCCCTCTGAGGCCGCGAGAGTCGCGGGGGAGTTCCATCGGATAACAACCGAGTCAGGCGCCCGGCAGATCGTGCAGATTCCGGACCACCCCAACGCTCATGCATCAATAGAATTCGAGAATGTTCTCGACTCTTGGGAGCCGCACGGACAGTATGTCCTCTGGACGAGAGTGAAGACCCCAAATCCCGATGTCGGCGCCGCTTTGGCAACGACGAAGAAGACGATCGAAATGCAGATAGAGGCACTCGACCGGTTCAAGCCTATACCACTCGACGATGTTCTCGATGCCCCCCTCGACCCAGAGAACATTATGCGCCGCGCAACCGTCCGCGACGGTCGAGATGGCGTGGGCATAAGTAGATCCGAGGAGGATTTCGGACCTTTCGAGCCTTCCGGGATCCTCCATTTCGAGCGCCGCCCAGCGGAAGCGCGGAAGAAATTCGAGGAGACTGGCGTAGACTTGATCGGCCGCAGGTCGAGTACTGTTTATCGCACTCGTGATCTTGCATCCGCCTTTCGGCTTCAGACATTCTTCACAACTCCCGGAAAAGACGACGTGATTCTGAAGTCACCTCCAGGAATGGCGGACACACAGTGCATCAGACTGGATACTGCCGACAAGAGCCGCAATTACGACGCGCTGTGCGCAGTCGTACATGATAGGTACGTTGCAGTTGTGACGGCGAAATCGATCAGCGGCGGCGAGATCGAGAGCTCATTGATGGAGCGCGCAGCCGCGCAATACGCCATCTTGAAGAAATGCGAGGAATAGATGCGGAGCACGAGGTTCGCACCAGCCCTTGCCGCCCTGACACTCCTCGCGAGCGCGTGCGGGACTTCGGGATCCCCGCAAGAGATAGATATCGATAAACTGGACGTCGGAAACTATTCAACGAGACCGATCGATGTCGAGTCTATCAGGACACCGATGTCCGGAGCCGCACGAGAATCGATCAGAATCGGCAGTTTGACGCCACTCCCCCTTGACTATGACAGCCGGTTCGGCTTTGCGCCGCTCTACCCAGCGCGAGTAAACCGGGTAACGCCAGAGGAGCCACCCTACTTCAACGGCGCTCGTATCGAGAGCAGCCAATTCGCGGATGAGATGCCAGGCCTTGTCGCAGGATGGCGCATGTCCGCGAATCGTCGAAACGAGCTGGGCCGTGGCCGCACGATCGAAACCTTTACGCTCCGCTTCGGCGATCCGAGCCAGGCGCGCGCTGCATCGAACAAATTGGCAGATCGCAGCCCCGGTGACTTCCATAACGGAGTTAGCGGATTCTCCGACGTGACATCAAAGATCGCCCCGACGGACATTACGGGCGTTGCTTCGATTCGGACATGGCTCGTACAGAACGACATGCTACTGTACATTCAGATAAACGACCCGGTCAGTCGGCCATTCAATCCTGTCGACAATATCGAGATAACCAAGAGGTTTCTCGAGAAGCAGCTAAATATGCTCCGCGATTATTCGCCGACACCAACGTCTGGGCTGAACCAGCTTCCACTAGATACCGACGGACTGCTGAGCAAAACGCTCCCCAGAGACAAGCCACTCTCTGGCGGTGCCGTCTATCCTGCACACGCCGCGCTGGCGCTATCGGAGCGGCCAGCTGCCCTGTCTGCGGCCTTCGCTGATACAGGCGTCGACTATGTGGCAATTAATGGCGCTACCGTCTATCGCACTCGCGACGAAGCAGCCGCCACCAGGCTGATAGCAGCTCTGCAGAACGGCGCCTTTAATTCCACAGGACTTGTCGATGCTGAGGCTCCACAGAACTTGCCGGTTGCCCATTGCTACGCGCTCGACCCCAATCTCGAAGCTACCGGTGTCAACACCCCCCGGTGTCTAGCGCCAGTTGGCAGATACGTCATCTCGGTACCTGGAACAAACCTGCAGGACGTGCGCCAACGTCTTGCAGCCCAGTACAAACTATTGGCGACTGCTGGCTAACCAGCCAAGCCGAAACAGAAGAAGGTGGGTACGGAGAAATCCGTACCCACCTTCCGTTGTCAAGCCAGTGGGCTAGCTCAGCAGCATCTGAGCGAGGCGCCCGTCGGTGGCCTTCATGTTTTCCGAGCCCGACAGGGTCTTGGTACCGATCGCCTGAAGCTTGGTGTTCAGGTCGATCGACTGCGACTGCCACTTGGTCTGAAGGATGGTGAAGGCCGTCGAGCCCTCACCATCAGACCAGTGCTCCTCGATGAAGCGCTGGAACTCGTTCTCGTAGTCCTGCAGGGCAGTGGTGATTTCCCGGGCCTGCGTCTGAAGGCCGGCGCCGGCGTCGTTGATCGCGGCGAAGTCATACCGAATCGAACCGATATCAGTCATTGGCGTTCCTTAAGGTTGTCAGCAGGAGGATGATCAGGATTTCATGTTCAGAGTCGGAGTCGGCGTGTCAGCGGACTCCGCGATGATCTGCTGCGCGTTGTCGACTTCCTCGTTCGTGATCGTCTTGGCGATCTGCGAGACGTTGTCCGAGCTGTTGTACAGCTGGTTGTTCAGCGCGCGGGCGGACTCGAGGTAGGACGTCATCGCCTTCTGGAACGCCTCACCCGCGGCGCCCTGGAAGGCCGGGTTGTTGACGTTGGTGGCGTGGCCTTCCGAGTTCCGGATCATCGCCTCGATCATGTCGTGCTTGTCTTTCATCTTCGTCGAGAACGTCTCGATCTCGGCGGGCGAAGCGGAAAAACCCATCTTCTGGCTCCTTCGTGGTCAAGGTGGACCAGACCCCCCTGCTGGCGATCTGAGCCCTTCTACTTAGGTTCGACGCACCGACGGTGCGTTCGGTTCCATCATCTTTCGGAGAAGTTTCCGAAACCTACGGCGAGATCGACACTGATCGCATCACTTCCTCGCACGCAGTACTGACAGTCCCCCATCCTCCCGAGCCGTGCTGGCAGCCGACGTTGGTCTGGACGCCATGGTCGAGAAGGACGTACCACCTGACGACGGAACCGTCGCCAGGAAGCTCTTGGTAGCCGATCCCCCGGCGCCCGGCGAACACCACATCGCGTTCCGGCGTGCCGAACCGCCCGGGCTCGGCGCGTGAGATCCGCGCGGTGATGTCCCTTAGCACTTCATCATATCCAGCCTGGTCCGCGACAGTGTTGTACGTCACAGTAATTCGGCCGGGGGTGGCTGTCTGTGGAACGAGCACGGCTCGGTCCGCTGGTGAGCCGGTGGCGAGGCGCCAACCGGACGGGATGTCGAAGGTAACGCGGCCCATTGCGTGCTGGGCGGGGGAAGCGGCCGGCTGGGTGGTCGACGGTTTCGGTGCCAAGGACTCCGGAGTCGTGGATACCGCGGCTGACATGCTCCGAGCGGCGGTGGTTCCCGCGGCGTCGGCGTCGCTGCTGCGAGTGGCCACGACCGCGACGATGCCCGCGGTGACGACCGCCAGCGATACCGCCGCTGCCGCAATGATTTTGGTGGTGCTGTGGCGCGGCGAGGGTGCTGTGGCGGCGGCGCGTTCGCGGAGGGTGCCCACCCATTCGGCGTTCTGTGCCGGGATCGGGCGTGCCCGGTCGTCGTTGAGTCCGGATTGCGGCAGCAGCAGGGCGGTGAAGGCCAGTGGTTGGACCAACGGGGTCGGTTGCGTGGTCCAGGTTTCGGCGGCGAACTCGCGCAGGCGCTCCAGCAGGTGGTCGTCGGTCGGGCCGACGATCAGTACCGATGTCGGGCGGGAGCCGTCGGCGACCTCGCGGATCATGGCCGCCAGGCGGTCGATGTCGTCGTCGTTCCAGTCGCCCGCGCCCAGGGTGGGTTCGTGCTCGCAGGCCGCGACCGAGATCTGGTCCCGGGAACGGTCGACCGCGCTCACCGTGACGGCCAGCGGGTCGATTTCGATGACAACGACGAACTCGGTGGTCGCGAGCGTCTGGCGCAACCGGGCGACACGGGCGGCGATCGGTTCCAGCGTGACCGAACCCGAGTACCTGGCGAATGAGCGGGCGAGGATCGAGCGGCGGGCCGTCGACCACGAACTGGGATGTGCGACACCGATGCTCGCGCCGGGCGGAGTCGGTGCGACGCCGGCGAGGACATCGTCGACCACGGCGTCGGTGGCTGCCGCGATCGAGAGCGGGTGCGGCTCGTAGCCGATCCATGGCGAGTCCGCCATGGCCAGCGCCGAGACCGCCGGTTGCGACGGGCCGGTGGGCGCGCCGACCAGGATGCCGTTCGGCACCGGCATCACCGTGGGCGCGACATCCACGTGCCGGGCAGCGGTGCGCGCCAGCACGCGCGCATCGCCGACCACGACGTCGATGTCGGTCACAAGGCCGGTGCCCATGCCAACTGCACCAGATCGATCGCGTTCCTGGTGACGAGGGTTCCTCGACCCGGGGGCATCGCGCTGGCGCGCACGGTGCCGAAGAGCTGTCCTTCGTCGCGGCTACCGCTCATCACCAGGCCGATGCAACCGACGTCGCGCATCCGGGACACCACGGGCTCGTAGAGCGCCCGCGACGCACCACCGGATCGGCGGGCGATGATCAGGTGGAAGCCGATGTCCTTGGCGTGCGGGATGAATTCGACCAGCGGCGAGAGCGGGTTACCCGACGGGGTGACGACCAGGTCGTAGTCGTCGATGATCAGGTACAGCTCGGGACCTGTCCACCACGAGCGCGCTCGCAGTTCCTGCTGCGTGATGTTGGCGCCCGGCATCCGGGACTTGAGGATCCCGACGACCTGCTGGACGAACGGGGTGAGCACTTCCGCCGAGGGCGCGTAGCCGGCCAGGTGATTCGTCTCGATGGTGCCCAGCAGGGTGCGCCGGTAGTCACCGAGGATGATCTTGGCCTGCGACGGTTCGTTCGATTCGACGAGACCCTGGACGATTCCCCGCAGCAGCGCGGTCTTACCGCACTCGCTATCACCGAAGACCAGGAAGTGCGGCGTATCGGCCAAATTCAGCATGACCGGCGCCAGCTCGGACTCGTTGACACCGATCGGCACCAGCATGTTCGGACGCGACCGGTCGACTTCCGCGGGCCAGTTGCGCATGCCGAGCAGCAGCTCGTTCCGGTCCAGCAAGTCCGGCAGCGTGCGTGTGCCGGGGGCCGGACGACCGGGAGTGCGCTGTGCGATCAGTTCGACCGCGTGGGCGACACCGGCGCTCAGGTCGAGCGGGTCGGAGCTGCCGTCGACGCGGGGCAGCGCCATCAGCATGTGCAGTGCGTCCGGGGTGATACCGCGGCCCGGACGACCCTGTGGCACGAGCGAGGCGAACTTGCGGCCGATGTCGGAGTCCATCGGGTCACCCAGTCGGAGTTCGATGCGGGTGGCGATCTGGTCCTTGAGGGCTGGGCGCGCTTCCATCCACCGGGACAGGCCGATGACGACGTGCACGCCGTACGAAAGGCCTTGCAGGGCAAGGTTGGTGATCTGCTGTTCGAGTGCCTCGTAGTCCTGGCGGATCGTGCCGAAGCCGTCGATGACGAGGAAGGCGTCGCCGTACGGGTCGGCGTGCGCGCCGGCCGCGGCGGGGCTGCTGTTGGGGTCCATCGCGCGCAGGCGCCGGTACTCGACCATGGACTCGATGCCCAGCTGATGGAAGCGCTGTTCACGCTGCCGGACGAGGGTGCTCATCTCGGCGACGGTGCGACGCACCTTGTCCGGGTCCAGACGGTTGGCCACGGAGCCGACGTGCGGGAGTCCCTCGAGGCTGGACAGCGTGCCACCACCGAAATCGAGGCAGTAGAACTGCACCTGCTCGGCGGTGTGGGTCATCGACATCGACATGACCAGCGAACGCAAGGCCGTCGACTTACCCGACTGCGGGCCACCGACGATCGCCACGTGGCCGCGGGCACCCGACAGGTCCAGCATCATCGGGTCGCGCCGCTGATCGTACGGGCGGTCGACGATACCGATCGCGGCGCGCAGGCTGGCGATCGGCGAGTACTCGCCGGTGATGATCGAGCGCGGGTTCAGCTGGTCCAGGGTCGGTGCCTCGTCGAGCGGCGGCAGCCAGATCTCGTGGGCGGGCCGGCCGTGGCCGGTGATGCGGGACACGAGCATGTTCAGGTTCGACATCTGGTCGCCGTCGTCGCCGGTGGGCTCGGGCTCGTAGGTCGATTCCGGTGCGACCGGGATCCGGTCGGAGGTGCGGAAGGCGACGTGGTTGGCGCTGAAAGGGCGTGCGTTGACGTCGATTTCGCCGCCGACGATGCCCGCGCTGGTGACCTCGCGCTGTGAGCCGCCGCCGACGTACGGGCCGGAGACGTAGGAGGCCTGGAAGCGCTGGATCTCGCCGGAGTCGGCCTTGAGGTAACCGCCACCGGGTGAGTTGGGCAGGTTGTAGGCGTCGGGGACGCCGAGGACCTGGCGGGACTCGTTGGCGGAGAACGTCTTCAGGCCGATGCGGTAGGACAGGTGGGACTCGAGGCCCTTGAGCTTGCCCTCTTCCAGTCGCTGCGAGGCGAGCAGGAGGTGGACGTGCAGCGAGCGGCCGAGGCGGCCGATCATCACGAACAGCTCGGCGAAATCCGGGTGCTGGGTGAGGAGTTCGGAGAACTCGTCGAGCACGACGAACAGGGCGGGCAGCGGGTCGAGGTCGGCGCCCGCGGCGCGGGCCTTCTCGTATTCGGAGACGTTGGCGAAGTTGCCCGCCTGGCGCAGGACTTCCTGGCGGCGGTTCATCTCGCCCGCCAGCGCGTCCTTCATCCGGTCGACGAGGTCGGCCTCGTCTTCGAGGTTGGTGATGACCGCGGCGACGTGCGGGACGCCGTCGAGGCCGAGGAAGGTGGCACCACCCTTGAAGTCGACCAGGACCAGGTTGAGCTGGTCGGGCGAGTGGGTGGCGAGCAGGCTGAGCACGAGGGTGCGCAGGAACTCGGACTTACCGGAACCGGTGGCGCCGATGCACAGGCCGTGCGGGCCCATGCCGTTCTCGGCGGCTTCCTTGATATCGAGTTCGACCGGAGCACCGTCGGCACCGATGCCGAACGGCACGCGCAGACGCTCACGTCCGTACCGCGGACGCCAGGCGCTGGCCGGGTTGAAGTTGCCGATGTCGCCGAGGCTCATCAGCTGCGACCAGGTGGAGATGGTCTCGGAGTCGTCGGTTTCGACGTCGCTGCTGCGCTGGGTGGCGGCGCGGTAGGGGGCGAGGCGGCGGGCGGCCTGCTGGGCCTGCTCGGCGCTGACGCGGTCGATGGTGGCGAAGCGCTCCTGGTTGCCGGTGGCGCCACGGCCGAGGCATTCGCCGTCTTCGACGACCATCTTGATGCCACGCGAAACGGCAAGGCGGGGTGCGTAATTGCACAGGTCGATGATGGTGACGCCCTCGAAGCCGGATTCGCGGAGCTGGTCGTCCTCGGCCTCGAGCAGGCCGCCGTCGACGACGATCACCACGTGCACCAGGTTCGGGTTGTTCGGCTGGTTACGGGAGTAGCGCACGCGGTTGCCGAGCAGCGGGTGCAGGCTGCTCAGGGCTTCGCGGATGGAGCCGTAGAACATGCGCTGGGTGCCGATGCCGTCGGAGACCTCGGGGTGCTGGGTGTGCGGGAGCCACTTGGTCCACTCCCACTCGCGCGCGGTGTCGGGGCCGCAGACCACGGCGACGAGCACCTGGTCGGGCGCCTGGAACATGCACAGCTGCAACAGCATCGCGCGGGTCATGTCGCGGGCCTGGGCGCGGTCGCCGTCGAGGGCGATGGTGCCGAAGCCCTTCACCGCGATCGCGGTGGGCAGGTCGGGGACCGTGGAGTGGGCGCGGACGAAGCGGCGCAGGGAGACCGCGGCGATCGGTTCGAGCTCTTCGACCGGGCCGGTCTCCGGGGCGACCAGGCGGGTGGCCAGGCGCTGACCGCCGAGGCCGATCCTGGCGTGGCAGAAGTCCTTGTCGCCGGAGCGGCGCTCCCACATGCGGCTGGTGCCGGCGAGCATCCAGATCAGGCCGGGCTCGGGGTGGCTCCACTCGACGGCGGCGCGCTGCTGCTTGGCGGTCTCGTCGACGTCCTTGCGGACCTGGTCGAGGTAGCGCAGGTAGTCCTTGCGGTCCTCGTTGGCCTCGGCGGCCTTGGCGCCCTTGCCGTTGCCCTGACCGAACATGGTGACCATCGACATGATCATCATCAGCGGGAACATCATCGACATCGGGTTGGACAGCATGCCGCTGCCCTGGGTGAACATCAGCGCCATCATGCCGACCATGCCGACGACCATGACGACGGGCATCATCTTCATCAGCAGGTTTCCCGGCGTGATCCGGGGGATCTCGGGCGGCGGCTGCAGGGTGACCTCGCCACCGGGCGTGCGCGGCATCTCGCGCCGGGCACGGCGCTGGAACCGTACTGTGCTCATGGTCGAAGACTCCCCCTGCTTGACTACTCGCTGTCTTCCCTCGCGACGGGCTCAGTGTAGAGGTCGCGGCCGACATGTCGTATGGTTCGTCAGGCATTCTGCTGTCCGAACGGTGAGTTCCGCAAACTGTCGATCGCCCGAGGGGTCGAGCGGAAACACGAGGTAGAGACGGAGTTGGGGGAGTTTTGACGCACGCGCGACTCGATCATCTCGAGGAGGATTCCGCGCGCGGCATTGTTCGCGCACCGGATCTGGCCCGGGTGACGATTCTGGCCAAGCACACGCAGGTCGACATGGCGATTCCGGTCGACGTGCCGGTCGCGCTCGTCATTCCGAGCGTGGTCGACATGGTCGCTCAGCACAGCCGTTCCAACGATTTCGACAATGACGGTGAGCGCTACGAGCCGGCCGAATGGGTGCTCGCCCGCATCGGTCATCCGCCGTTCTCGAATTCGCTCAGTCTCGGTGAGCACGGGGTGCGCGACGGCGAACTCCTCATGCTGGAGAGCGCCTCGCACACCGCGCCGACGCCGCTGTTCGACGACATCATGTACAACGTCGCGATCGCCGACGCCGACCACTACCGCAGCTGGACCCCGAAGACGGCGCGCATCACCGGTTCGGTGCTCGCCGCGATCACCATGCTGGTCGGCTGCTTCGGTCTGCTCGCCGCCCCGGACGCGCTGCCGTTCTGGGTGACCGGCTCGCTCGCGCTGCTGGTCACGATCCTGTGCGTGGTCGCGGGCACGGTGCTCAGCCGCATGTACGGCGACACCTCGGCCGCGCTGGTCCTCGGCGGCTGCGCGCTGCCGACCGCGTTCACCGGCGGCATGCTGCTGGTCCCCGATCATTACGGCTGGGCGCATCTGCTGCTCGGCGCGACGCTGTTCGGCGCGACCGCCGTGCTGGCCTGGCGCGTCACCGGGGTCGGCCTCGCGCTGTTCATCGGCGCGGCCGCGGTCTCGGTGTTCGTCATTCCGGCGGCGCTGGTCGGGCTGCTCACCGAGCAGCCGGTCAAGGCCATCGGCGCCGTCGTCGCGGCGGTCGGGCTGGCCGGGCTCTCGCTGTCGCCGCGGGTATCGATGCTGCTGGCGAAGCTGCCGCTGCCGCCGGTCCCCTCCCCCGGCACCCCGATCGATCCGACCGAGGACGATCCCGACGACCACCGCGCGCTGCCCACCCTGGACGCGCTGCGGGCCAGGTCGGAGCGGGCCCGCAACTACCTCGCGGGTCTGGTCACCGCGACCACGCTGGTCACCGTCGTCGGCGCGCTGCTGGCGATCGACGCGGCCGCGGACGACCCGTACTGGCCCGGCATCGCACTCGCGCTGGTCTGCGCGGCCGTGCTGATGTTCCGCAGCCGCACCTACGCCGGCGCCGAGCAGGCGATCGTGCTGATCGCGGGTGGCGCGTCGATCGTGCTGATCATGCTGGTCGGGGTCGCGCTCGAAATGCGCCAGCCGCTGGTGGTTTTCGGCGCCGCGCTGGCGATCCTGATCGCCGCGCTGGTGATCGGCCTGATCGTGCCGAACCAGTCGGCGACGCCGCCGATGCGCCGGGCGGTCGAATTGCTCGAGTACGCGTTCGTCGCCGCGGTGCTGCCGCTGGTGTTCTGGGTCGCCGAGCTCTACTCCCTCGTCCGCGGGCTGTGAACGCGAGCCTGCGCGTCGCGGCGGCGGCCGTGGCGCTCGGCGTGGGCGCGTCGTTCGGGGTGGGTGCGGCGCCCGCCTCGGCCGACCGGCCGCCCGCCGCCGATCCCGCTGATCTGCCCGCGGGCGATCCGGCCGCGCCGCCGGAGAAGACCGAAGTCGGCTCGAACGCGGTGTGCACCACGGTGGCCACCGGCGGTGACGGGCCCGCCATCCCGGACGCGCAACGGTCCCTCGATCTGACGCGGGCGTGGGAGTTCTCGCGCGGCGCCGGCCAATTGATCGCGGTGATCGACACCGGCGTGAGCAGGCACGACCGCCTGCCCGACATGATCGCGGCGGGTGACTTCGTCGCCAATTCCGGTGACGGCGCCGAGGACTGCGACGCGCACGGCACCTTCGTGGCCGGGTTGATCGCGGCGACCCAGGTGCCCGGTCAGGGATTCGCGGGGGTGGCGCCGGAGGCTCGCATCCTCACGATCCGGCAAACCAGCAAGATGTATCAGAAGGAGGGCGCCAACCGGAACAAGGCGCCCGAGGATCTGCCCGACGGCTACGGCAACCTGAACACGATGGCCTCGGCCATCCGGCGCGCCGCCGATATGGGCGCGGGCGTCATCAACGTCTCCGAAGTGTGGTGTGGCACCAACAAGGACGTCAACGACCGGGCGATCGGTGCGGCCCTGCAGTACGCGGTCGAGGTCAAGAACGCGGTTCCCGTTGTGGCGGCGGGTAATTCGGATACCTGCAAGACGGCGAACACGGTGGTCGACCCGCTCGAGCCCAACGCCGACCCGTGGACCAAGACCTCGATGAACGTCAGCCCCGCGCGCTGGGACGAGTACGTGCTGGCCGTCGGCTCGATCGACGCGAACGGCGCACCGTCGAAGTTCACCGTCGCCGGACCGTGGCTCAGCGTCGCCGCGCCCGGCGAGAACATGACGTCGCTGAACCCGCGCGGGCCCGGCACCGCGACCGGAACGGTGAACCAGCAGGGCCAGACCGGCCCGATCAGCGGCACCAGTTTCGCGACACCGCTGGTGTCCGGCGTGGTCGCGCTGGTGCGGGCGCGGTTCCCCGAGCTCAGCGCCAAAGAAGTGATGAAGCGGATCCAGGCGACCGCGCACGCGCCCGCCGAGGGCTGGAACCAGTACATCGGCTACGGCAGCGTCGATCCGATCGCGGCGCTCACCGCGGAGGTCACCGGGCCGTTGCCGCCCAAGCGGCCGTCGCCGGCCAAGCAGGTGCAGCTCGCGGTGCCCGCGCCCGCGCCGATGCCGGACAACACGGCCAGGAATGTCGGGCTGATCGGGGCGGGCGTGGTCGGTCTGCTGTTCGTGCTCGGCATGCTCGCCTCGTTCCCGATCCGCCGCCGGTTCGGCGTACGCGAAGACACCTGAGGGAGCGGACGCGGTACCGTCCTGGTCGAGCGCACTCCGCGCAGCCCGTCGACCCAGGTAGCAGTATGGATTCGTTGACCACAGAGCCGCGCCCACCGACCCGCAGACAGCGGTGGGAACAGGCCACCAACCTGCCGATGATGGTGCTGGCCGTGCTGTTCCTGCTGCTGTATGCGTGGCGGGTGCTCGACACCGATGCCTCGCCGACGCTGGACGCCTGCCTGGTGTGGGCCGATGTCGGGATCTGGGCGGTGTTCGCGGTGGACTTCGCGGTCCGGCTGCGGTTGTCGACCGATCGGCCCCGGTTCGTCCGCAAGCATCCGCTCGACCTGCTCGTCGTGCTGGTGCCGCCGTTTCGCCCGCTGCGCCTGTTGCGCGCCGCGCTGCTGCTGCTCGACTCGCTCAACCGGGCGACGCATCCGCGGACCCGGCTGGTCACCTTCGTCGGCACCAGTTCGCTGCTGATCCTGCTGCTGTCGAGCCTGGCCTTCTTCGATGCCGAGTACGGTGCGCCCGACAGCAAGATCGAAACCTTCGATGACGCGCTGTGGTGGTCGGCCGTCTCGGTGACGACGGTCGGCTACGGCGACGTCTACCCAGTGACCATCGAAGGCAGGCTGGTGTCGCTGGTCCTTATGTTTCTGGGTATCGGCCTGATCTCCTTCGCCATCGGCACCATGACCAGCTGGGTCGTCGAGCAGCTCAAGACCGTCGACGACGCGGCCGACCGGACCGAACGCACGCTGGCCGAACTCGTCGACGAAGTGCGCGAGTTGCGTTCGGAGGTCGCCGAATTGCGGGCGCGGTCGGAGTCCCCGCCCGTCGGCTGACTACTTGCTGTTGGCGACGGTGGCCACCGGCTGCTTGGCCGGGGACGAGTCCGGCGCGACGCCGTCGTGCGCGACCATCGCGTCCTCCCGGCCCAGGCTCGGGCCGCCCGCGAGCAGCCCGACGATCGGCCACGGCGCCGGCTCGGCCTTCACGTTCTCCAGCCCGAGCGCCTTCACCGCGTCGGAGTTCTTGATGCCGAAGCGAACTCCGGTGTCGGCGATGTAGAACAGGCTGTCCTTGCGGCGGCTGTCCGGTTCGATGCCGGTGGTCTGGACGTAGGCGCCCGAGGCGGGCGGGATGTAGACCGAGTCAGCCTTCGGGCCGGAGCCGTCGGCCTGGGCGAGGCTGACCAGCTTGGCCTTGTCCGGGATGGGCAGGTCGATACCGGTGAGCACGGACAGTTCGGCGCGGGCGGTGGCGTCGTTGTTGTCGGTGGCGCCGGGGATCGGCTTCCAGGACAGGCAGCTGACCGGCTGATCCTTGGCAGTGACCAGGGTCGGCCGCTCCTTCGGGTAGTTGTCGACCTTCAGTGACTGCGAAACAGGCGCGTTCACGCGCTCGGTGTTCTGGATCGTGGTGCCCGCCATGGTCGAGTTGACCGAGTTGCGGATGATCTGGGCCGTCACGGCCGAGATTGGCTGCAAGCCGTCCTGCAGCACGACGAAGTCCTGGTTCGGCGCGTTGAACACCTGAACGACATCGCCTATCCGATGACCGCTGACGTTGTAGGTCGGTACACCACCCGGGTTGGCGATGACCGGCGAGACCACCGGCAGCACTTCCGGAATCGCGTTGAGCACACCCTCGCTGATCGGGCGCGGGGTGACACCGGCGATGCCGAGCGCGAGCGTGACGGCCGGGTCGTTCATGTTCACCTTGGCGCGCTTGCTGTCGAAGACGAGGAAGACGTCGTCCTTGGCCTTGACGAGCAGCGCCTTGTCCGCCGGCATCGCCGAGGCCTTGTCGCCGAGGTCGAGCGAACCGGCCAGCACCGAGGTGGTCAGATCGGCGGTGCCGTCGGACTTGAGCTGGTCGCACACCGACCACTGCCGGCCCTTGCCGTCCTTGTCGTACAGCAGCGACGACGGCGCGCCCGGAATGCCGATCAGCTGGCCGCGCGGCTTCTTGCCGAGTTCGGATTCCTTGACGATGACCGCCTTGGCCGCCTCACCGGCGGCCAGCCGGGCAGAGGCCAGGTTGAGCGCGGGGTGCACGACGTTCTCGATGACGACATAGACGCCACCGGATTCCTTGCCGATCAGGATCTTGTTGTCGCCGATCTTGTCCTGCGGGCGCAACAGCGCGAGGATGCCGCAACCCGCCAGCACGACCAGGCCGAGTACCAAACCCACCGCGTATGCCCGGGACTGGGCGCGCATCGGATCGTGCAGCATGCGCACGTCCCGGCGCACCAGGGCGTGCTCCATCCGCCGCACCAGGAAGCGGTAGCCGCTGACCTGCCAGCGTGTAGTGGGTTTTGAAGGCATGGTTCCTCCCCCGAACAGTGCTCTCGTCCGGGCAACACAGTACAGTTCCCGGCAGCACTTGTTCACATTCGGGGGAGGAACCAATGGCCGAGTACACCGGTGCTGGTCCACGTCCACTGTTCGGTCGCATCACGTTGCCGCAGCTGCTCATCGCGCAGGTGCTCGGCTTGACCGTCGGGCTCATCGCGCTCGTCTGCGGCCTCGGGCCCTTCCCCGCCCTCGGCATCGCGGTCGTCGTCGCGCTCGTGCCGCTGATCCCGATCGGCAAGCGCACCGTGCTCGACTGGCTGGGCACGATCCGCAGCTACCTCGGCAAGCGCGAATACACCCTCGGCGACACCGTCGACTTCCGCGACACCGACGGCCGCTCGCTCGGCCTGTACTGGGACGGCAGCCGGGTGGTCACCGTGGTCGAGGTGCTGCCGCCCAAAGGCGGACTGACCAGGATCGCCCGCACCGCGGTGCACGCCTCGCACCTGCTCCCCCTGCCCGAGCTGGCCGCCTGCCTGCACCAGCACGACATCCTGCTCAGCGGCATCGACATCATCAGCCACGGCCACCGCAGCCGCTCCGGCACGCCCGCGGGCGCGATCTACGAGTCGCTGCTCGGCCCGCTGCCAGCGACCGCGCACCGCACGGTCTGGCTCGCGATCAGCTACGACTCGGTGCAGTGCCCCGACGCGACGGCCCGGCGCGGCGGCGGGACCGACGGCGCCTCCCGCGCGGTCACCATCGCCACCCAGCGGATCATGCGCACGCTCGAGGACGCCGATTGCAGCGCGCGCATTCTCACCGCGCCCGAGATCCGCAAGGCGGTCCAGCAGATCACCTCGGGCCTGGACCCGCGCACGCTGACCCAGCGGTGGAAGTTCGCCGAGATCGGCAACACCGTCAACATCGGCAGCGCGGTGGACCCCAAGCAGCTCGGCTCGGATCTGCTCGCGCAGCTGTGGGTCGCGCCGTCGCGGGGCACGACGGTCGCGGTGCGGCTGCGGCCCGGCAGTGACGCCGAGTCGGTGAGTGTCGGTGCCGCATGGCGTTTGACCGCGCGTGAGCTGCCGGAGAAGACCGCGTCCAAGGGCATGGTCTCGATGAACGGCCGCCACCGCGACGCGCTGCTCGCGCATCTGCCGATCGCGGTGCCCGGCGTGGACGACACCGTGCCGACCACCGAGTACCCGATCGATGTCATCGGCGCGCTGCACCTGCCGTCGGCGGGCTGCGGCCAGCTGCTCGGCTCCGACGACGAGGGCAACGGCGTCGCCACCAGGATCATCGGCGCCGGTATCTCCTCGGTCTACGTGGCAGGCGAGCTGTATCTGGCCCAGCAGCTGGTGTTCCGCGCGCTGGCCGTCGGCGAGCGCGTCCTCGTCCGCACCGATCGCGCGCACGCCTGGGAACACCTGGTGAACACGGTCGGCAATCCGGAGCGGCTGACCATCGCGGTCGAAACACACCAGTCCGACGCGGGTTTCACCGCCACCGTCGTCGACGGTGTGCTCGCCCCCGCGCCGCACGCCGGTGTCACCACCATCTACCTCACCGGCGACCCGAACGGCTGGCCCGCGTCGCGCCCCGATCTGGAGATCTTCCAGCCGGGCGCGATCGGCAACCGGGTGGTGCTGCGCACCGGAACGACCAGGGTGAACCTCACCCTGGTGTCGATCCCGCGCGAGGCGACCTACATCGGGCAGCCGCGCGGGCAGCGCTCGATGGCGCCCGCCTGACCGATCAGCCCGGGTAGGGGTCGGCCGCCCGGGCGGCCCGCAAAGTCCGTCCCCACCAGGCCAATTGGCCGAGCATTCGCGCACTCGCGTCGATCGCGGCGTGATCGTCGGTGGCGCCCTCGGCGTCGAAGCGCCGCTTGGCCTGGGCGAAACTCACCGATTCGCGTACCGAGACCATGTGCAGTTCGGCGACCACCTGCCGCAACTGCTCGACAGCCCGCAAGCCGCCCGAGAGACCACCGTAGGAGACGAAGCCGATCGGTTTGGCCCGCCACTCCCGTTTGGCACTGTCCAGCGCCGTTTTCAGGGACGCGGGATACCCGTGGTTGTACTCGGAGGTGACCACCGCGAAGGCGTCGGCCGCGGCGAGCCTGGCCCGGAACGCGTCGACCTCGGGAGTCTCGGTCAGATCGACGGGCAGGGCGATGTCGCGCAGATCGAGTACGCCCACCTCGAACTCCGGCCGCTCGCCCAGCACACCGAGGAACCAGTCGGCCACCGCCGGCGCGAATCGCTCCGGGCGGGTACTGGCGACGACGACCTCCAACCGCAACGGTGTGTCCATACCGCGAGCTTATCGATGGACCCCCACCCCGCGGCGCCCGGCGGATCGGGCACGATGGGCGCAGGCGTTTTCATTCGATATCCGCAGGTGGGGAGTGACCGAAGGGGGCAACAGGTGATCATCGGGCAGTGGCAGCTGGTGGAGACGCTCGGCGCGAGGTGGTCGATGCTGACCACGGGGACGACGCCACGGGAGTGGGCGTCGTATCAGCGCGCGATCCCGGCCGCGCTGCAACCGATGATCGCCACCGCCCACGATTCCGGCACGCCGGTCGACCGGGTACTGCCCAGATCCCGACAGCCGTGGTCGGAGTTGCGGTTACGGGCCGAGCCGGTGGTCTGGCCGGGCGCCGGGACGCACGCGGTGAAGGTCTGGGTGGGCGAACAGGCACCCGAAGCCGCCCTCGGGGTCGGGCTGTTCCGGATCGACGCGCAGGCCAGGGTGGTGCGCACCCGTCCCGCCGGACTCGGCCCCCATCTCGGTTCCGTGCCGGTCGAATTGACCGGCGCCGAGGCCTTTCAGCGGATCGAGCGTTTCGATCGCGCGCTGGATATCGTCGCGGCCCTGACCCGTTCGGACCCGGACAGCAACTGGTCGGGCATCGCCACCGTGCACTCGACGGCGGGACCACGGTCGCTGCTGGTGGCGGCCCGCAACGGAACTGCGGCACAGCGGTTCTCGTGGCGTGGTCTCACGGTGGACGTCACCGACAGCATCGCCCCGCAACCCCAGTCGTTCGAGGCGGCGACGCTCGCACTGCTGCGCAACACCCAGCCGGGCCTGTATCTGTGCATCCTCGACACCGCGCAGGTCCGGCAGGTGCGGTGGGTCACCGAGCCGGTGCCCGGGCTGCGCTGGCGCGGGATCGACGAGCGGCTGATCCCGCACCCCGACGACCGCGCCAGGATCGTCGCGGCGCGGGCGGAGATCCTGGCGGGCGCGGCCCGCGCGGGGATGACCGGGGTGCGCCTCGCGGCCGAGGCGGGCGGCTGGCTGGTCGCCGACGTCGAGGTGTCGCCGTTGCCCGCGGGCGCCGACGGCGGCGCGGCGCCCGCGTTCGTGCTGGCTCAGCTGCAGGTCACCGCGCCGGCGGAGTGATCAGGGCAGCTCGAAGGGCAGCGACACCCCGGCATGCACGCGGCAGCGCTCGCAGGTGTCCTGGCCGTCGACCGCGGCGACCGCGCGACGCATCAGCTCCTTGAACGGGCCGAGGTTCTTCTTGAACTCGGCGAAGACGTCCACCGCGTGCACGCCGTCACCTTCCTCGAGGCCGGCGTCCAGATCGGTGATGAGAGCGACTGCGGCGTAGCACATCTCGAGTTCGCGGGCGAGCACGGCTTCGGGGTGGCCGGTCATGTTGACCAGGTCCCAGCCCTGCCCGGCGAACCAGCGGCTCTCGGCCCTGGTGGAGAAGCGCGGGCCCGGCACGACGACCATCGTGCCGGAATCCTCGACGCGCAGGTCGTCACCGGCGGACTTCACCGCGGCGGCGCGCAGGTCGTCGCAGTAGGGATCGGCGAAGGAGACGTGGATGCCGCCCCCGTCGAAGTAGGTCTGCGGACGGCCGGACGTCCGGTCGACGAGCTGATCGGGCACGGCGACGGTGCCCGGCCCCCAGTCGGCGCGCAGGCTGCCGACGGCGCACGGCGCGAACACCCGGCGCACGCCGAGCGAGCGCAGCGCCCACATGTTGGCCTGGTAGGGCAGGGTGTGCGGGGCGAACTCGTGCTGCTTGCCGTGACGCGGCAGGAACGCGACGGCGCGCCCGTCGACCTCGCCGATGGCGACGGGCGCGCTCGGCGCGCCGTACGGTGTGTCGACCTCGACGTGCACCGCGTCGTTGTCGAAGAAGTCATAGAAACCGCTGCCGCCGATGACGGCGAGTGCGGGCCGGGGAAGCGAACTCATACCGGTGATTCTCCCGTCCGGGCAGGTCGCGCGCATCACCGGGACCGCGACGACGGCCGCATCTGACAATTCCCACCGGAAACTGTACCCTAGGGGGGTATCAGCTCGGTAATCCGAGCACCCCGTCAGGCGAGGAGACCTCCGGTGACCGCACCCACCCCCGACACCACGACCGGCGGCGAGCACACAGGCCACGAAGGCCACGGCTACATCACCGCCAAAGAGGACTACCTCAAGCGCCTGCGCCGCATCGAGGGCCAGTCGCGTGGCCTGCAGCGGATGGTCGAGGAGGAGAAGTACTGCATCGACATCCTGACGCAGGTCTCCGCGATGACCAAGGCACTGCAGGCCGTCGCGATGGGCCTGCTCGAGGACCACATCTCGCACTGCGTCGTGAACGCCGCGGTCGCGGGTGGGCCCGAAGCCGAGGCCAAGATCAAGGAGGCGACCGACGCGATCGCGCGCCTGGTGCGTTCCTGACCGGCCTCAGCGGGCCGGCGGGAAGTCCTGACCGTCCGGCCACGGATCGGCCGACTCGTCGACGGCGAAATCGGCGAACAACACCCCAGGTGGGGCGGCGCCCGCTCAGGCGCCGGCCAACTCGGCGCGCACCGGTTCCCGGCGGGCGATCCGGCCGCTCGGTACCCGGAAGTTGTCGCGCTCGCCGCAGGTGGCCGGGACGGCGCGGAGGCCACGGGTGAGATCGAGGTCGGCGTAGAGAAGGCCTTCGGCGCCCTCGGCGAGGGGGGTGGCCAGTTCCAGGCCACCGGGGCCGAAGATGCGGGAGACGCCGCCACCACCGCGCAGCAGCGCGGCCGGGCAGACGCGCGTCGACGACTTCCCAGCCGGCGACCGGCACCACGGCGACGGGGGCGATCACATAGGCGGCGCCGTCCATCGCGTAGCGCACGCTGGCCGCGGTATTGAGTTCCGGGCCCCACTCCTTGCCCTCGCCGTAGTACACGGTGAAACCGGACCACGACGCGATGTGGATCTGTTCGCGCTCGTCGTGCATGCGGGCGCGCAGCGCGGGGCGCATGTGGTCGGCGCCGCCGAGCACGCCGATCCGGCCGTGCTCGGTGTCGCGCACCAGCACCTGGTCGTCGGCGGCGCTGAAGACGGTGCGCTCCAGGCCGGTCGGTTCCCCCTTGCGGGCGACCGCGATCTCGCCCTGCACGTCGACGAGCGCCTGCGACATGAACACCTCGCGGCCGGCGCGCTCGGCGAACCCGATCGACACGTGAATGCCTTTGCGGCGTGCGGCATAGGCGATGGCCCGCAGCTCCGGTCCGTCGGCGGTGAGGGAATTGGCGAGATAGCGCGCGAGGAACTCCTCGCCCCAGTCGACCGAGTTGAGCCACATCCACCACGGGAATCCGGGCAGGAACGTCTCGGGAAACGCGACCAGCTGCGCACCGCCGTCGGCGGCTTCCTCGATCAGCCCGATGGCCTGCTCGACCCCCGCGGACAGGTTCAACCACTTCGGCTCGGCTTGCACCGCAGCAACGCGTATCCGACCAAACATCGTGACCCCTTGTCGCTCAATCCTTGAAAGGTGTTCGATTCACTCTCTCGCAGATAGCGCAGACATAAACTGTCATACCGTGCCACTCGACTGACCGTCCGTGCCAAACCGGCGATACGCCCCGGGAGTCCGGCCTGTTTCCCGACGAAAGGCCCGGTAGAACTGCCGTTCCGTGGCGAAGCCCGACGCCGCGCCGATGATACCGAACGTCAGGTCTGGTCTTGACACCAGCATTGCACACGCACGCCGCACCCGAAGCCGCCGCAACAGATCGCTGGGGGATTCACCGTGCTCCTCGAACACGCGATACACCGATCGCCGGGAAACGAAACACGCCGCCGCGAGGGAATCGATCGTCAGTGCCGGATCGGTGTAGTTGGCCCGCAAATAGGCCAGCACGCCTTCGCGCGTCAGCGAATTCTCGGCAGGGCCGTTCACCGGCTTGCCCGCCACCAGCGAGGCCGCCGAGGCGATCAGGTCGATGGCGGTCTCGGTGAGCGCGGCGGCCTGGCCGGTATCGCGATCCTGCAACCGCGCCAGGTCGGTCAGGAACCCGCTGACGATCGCGACCGGTCCGTCGGCGGGGATGGTGCGGGCGGTCGGGACCGACACCGTCGACATCCCCGGCCTGCGCCGCACGGCGTCCATCGGGATCTGCACGATGACCTGCTCGATGTCCTCGCCGACCCGCCACTCGTAGGGCGCGTTCGACTCGTAGAACACCATCTCCCCCACCCCGACCCGCGTGCTGCGGCCGTGCTGGCTCAACACGGCCGACCCCCGGGTGTGGATGCTGATCAGCAGGTATTCCGCCGCGGCACGGGCGATCAGCGACCGCGTCCTGGTGACCTCCTGGCGGGTCGAAGTCAGCCGGGACAGACCGAAATCCGGGTAGGCGTGGTGGGCGATGCGGCCGTGGAACGACTCCGCGCCCGCCGGCCGGGCGGCCAGGGGAAGGTAGGTCTGCGTCAGCATGGCTTCCCACTGCTGGAACTGTTCCTCGGCGCGAACGTGGGCGCCGACCGCGAGCACTCCGGGAAGACGTGAACAATCAACTGCGGCCGGAACATCGGCTGTCATCGGGACATCCTCGTCGTATTCGTATTCACACGACGGAGAGACTCGCCGAGCACCGCCCTGGACCGGGACGAGGATATCCGACAGAAAAGATCACTTTTCAAAAATTGACCGATCGTGACAGGCCCCACTCGGAGATCACAGACCGGAACACATCGCATATCCCGCTCGGTATTCCCCCGGCGCCATTCCGAATTCCGCTTGGAACACCCGGTAGAAGTGACGCTCGGCGGCGAATCCGGCCGCCGCGGCCACTTCTTCGATCGGTCGCATGTGCCCGTCGCGCAATAATTCGCACGCGCGTTCGAGACGCAGCCGGAGCAATCGCCGGGCCGGGCTTTCCCCGCCTTCGAACAGCCGGTAGAGAGTGCGGCGCGAGATCGCGAATCGCTGCGCGACGGTGTCGACGGTGAGGTCGGCGTCGGCGAACCGGCGCCGCATGAAAGCGAGGATTCCGGCCCGGGTCAGCTCGGCGGCCGAGGGCCCCCGCGGCACGGACCCGGCCGCGAGTTGCAGCGCCGAGGCCAGCAGCCCGACGCCGTGGCGCGCGAACTCGGCGGCCACCACCGGGTCGCCGTGCTGCATGCCCGCCAACCCGCGGAAGAAGGCGCCGACCGCGGCGGCGGGATGCTCAGGTCCGAGCGCGATCGCGGACGGGATCGTGGCCAGCGGCGCGCCGACCGCGGCCAGCGCGTCGATCGGCACCTGGACGACGACCTTGTCGAAGTCCTCGTCGATCTCCCAGCGATACGGCCGCGCGCTGTCGTAGATGACCATGCTGCCCGCGTCGACGTGCGCGGACCGGCCGTCCTGGTGCATCACCCCGCGCCCGCCCAGGTAGATACTGGCCAGGATGTGCCGGTCGGCGCCGCTCTCGATCAGCCTGGGCGTCCGGCGGACGGTCTGCGCACCGGCCTGGACCGAGGTGACCAGCAGATCGTCGTACGCCGTCGCCGCGATCCGGCCACGGAACTCCTCGGCGCGATGCGGCGCGACGGCGAGCGGAATGTAGGTCTCGCTCATCAGCGATTCCCACCGATCCACCACCCCGCGCCCGGACAGCTCGCCCCCAGCCCGGACAGCCACCGTCGTCCGTCGACTCATGACCGTTCAGTACCCTCCCCACTCGGCCCTGCGTGCACACAGCATGCCACGCCAATGCGGACATAACACCCAAACGACGCGGGGTCACGCGGTGTGGCGGCGGAGTTCGTCGCTCGCGGGCGCGGGCCCGGTGACCAGGCGGTATTCCCCCGGCGTCATCCCGGTCTCCACCCGGAACGCCCGGAAGAAGTGCCGCTCGGAGGCGAAGCCGGAGGCGAGCGCGACCGACGATGTCGACCGGCCGGTGTCCCGCAGGAGCAGCACCTGCGCGCACTCGACCCGCATACGCCGCAGCACCGAACTCAGCCCGTCGCCGGTCTCGTCGAAGAGGCGATACAGGCTGCGCCGCGACACCAGGCACGCGCGCGCGATCTCGTCCACGGTCAGCGCCGGATCGGTGCACCGAGACCGCATGAACGACAGCACCTGCTCCCGCGACAGCGCCTGGGCCGACTGCCCGGTCGGCAGCGCGCCGCCGGCGAGGGTGACCGCCGACGCCAGCAGCTTGACCCCATTGTCGGCCAGGACGACCGCCTGCTCGGGCACGCTCTGCTGGATGCGGGCCAGATCGCGGAAGAACCCCGCGACCACGCCGGCCGGACTCTCGGCGTGCACCGTTGTCGCGGTGGGCAACGCGCCGCGCCCGGTGGGGACGTGTTCACCCAGCACCGACAGCGGCACCCGGGCCACCACCTGCGACCAGGAGCCGTCGATGTCCCAGTGATAGGGCCGGGTGGTGTCGTAGAAGACCATGTCGCCCGGACGCAGCACCGCGATCCGCCCGTCCTGGTGCAGCCTGCCGAATCCCTTGGTGAGAATGCTGACGAACAGGAACTCACCGTCGGTGCGCGCGATGCCGCTCTTGGTACGCCGGATGCGCTGGCCGCTGGCCCCGACGGTCGACAATTCGAAGCCGGGCAGACTGCCGCGAACAATGCGGCCGTGGAACGCCTCGTCGCGTTCGGGATCCACCGCGAGCGGCACGTAGCTTTCCGACAGCAAGGATTCCCACTGCGCGAAAGCCTCGCCCGCGGCCAATTCCGGACTGTCGTTCAGCTTCAGCTCGACGAGAGGCTCAGACGACTCCACGCCAACCACCCCGCTTTCCTGCGAACCGACCAGCAAACCGTGGGCGCAACAACGCATCACGCGTCGCCCGGTGTCAGAGCCTGCCAGATCGACCGGGCCGTTGCCAACGAGTGATTCGCAATGGAAATATCTCCGCAGCTCAAATCTTCAACCGACCCCGGCCTTTACAGGAGATTCGGCCCCTCCCGCCCCGTGGCCGCAGCCACCTTGTGACGCTTATCACCGCACCTCACGATTCGTCGTATCGCGCTCAGCGCAACGCCACTCGCGCCCGGGCAACCATCCGGTATTCGCCCGGTGTCATTCCCGTGACCTCCCGGAACACCCGGTAGAACTGCCGCTCGGTGGCGAAACCGGACGCTGCGGCGACCATCGCGATCGAGCCGATCTCCCCGGCCTCCAGCAATTTTCGGGCACGCTCCACCCGCAGCCCACGCAGCACGGCGCCCAGCCCACCCTCGAACTCCGCCACGATGCGATACAGCGTCCGGCGCGACACCTGGCAGGCATCGGCGATCCGGTCGACCGTCAGGCCGGGATCGGTGAAGTTGGCGCGCACGTAGTCCAGGACGCGCTGACTGCTCATCGCCTCCGCCTGCGCGTGCCCGGGGCGGCCGCCCGCGGCGATCACCGCGGCCGCGCCGACGAGGTCGATCCCACTGGCCGCCAGCATCCCGGCGGCGGCCGGATCGGAGTGATGCAGTTCGGCCACCCGCTGAAAGAACCGGGCGAGCGTCGTACCGACACCGCCCGCACCGAGCACCATCCCGGCGGGCAGCGCTTCGGCCCTGATCCCGAGGAAGTCGACGACCCGCTGGCGGGGTACCCGGATCGTCAGGTCCTCGATGGCCGCGTTCGACCGCCACAGGATCGGGCGGGAGGTGTCGTAGAAGATCATCGACCCGGGCGTCAGCACCGCGCGATGCCCCGCGTGCTCTACTTCCGCCCGCCCGGCGACCACGATGCTGCCGATGACATGGAATTCGTCGGCCCTGGCGATGTGCCGCCGGGTGCGGCGTAGCTCGTGCCCCTGCACGCGCACCGTCCCCACGGCGACGTCACCGAAGTCGGCCGAGCGGATCCGGCCCCGGAACTCGCCCGCCACCGTCGGCGCGATCGACACCTCGGTGAGCGCGCGACCGACCAGGTCCGCCCAGAAGCCGAACGCCTCCGACATCGCCGTCCGCTCGGTCGAGCAGACTTCGGGAAAACCCTCGAACCCCTGCATCGCCCGATCGTCGCACCAGCGCCGACCCGCTGTCCGGAAATTTGGCGAACATCACCGTTCGCATAGCTAACGATGGGGCGCGGCCTGTACCTCTCCCAGGAACTCACCCGTGGTCACGCCGGTCGCTGCCCGGAAGACCCGGTAGAACTGTCGTTCCGAGGCGAAGCCGAGGCGGGGACCACCGCACCGAACGACCGCGCCGGATCCGCCCGCAGCAACGCCTTGGCACGCTCGATCCGCATCCTGGACAACCGAGCCCGCACGCCGACATCGCTGCTGTCGAAGACGCGATGCAGCACGCCGCGAGATCTGACAACCGTGCGCGATGTCGTCAACGGTCAGCGCCGGGTCACCGCATCGATGCCGCATGAACGCCAGAACCCGTTGCCGCGCCAGAGCTTTCGCCCCGACTGTACCGGGCAGCTGACCGCCGGCTCGGCGGTCTGCGCCGGAACGTGCCCCGTGGTCACGTCACACGGCGCGGATGGGCGAGGATCTGCAGCACCAGCAGGGCCACCACCGCGAACGTGGCGATGAGCACAGCCACCCACACCGTCGGGTAGTCCCAGAGCAGGAACACCAGCGCGGCGATGATCAGCACCAGGGCCCGCAGCGCGCCGAGATACGCGGCGGCGAAACCGGACACCCGGCCGCCTTCCCCGCGCCGCAGCCGCGCGATCGCGCCGTCGAGGAGGTCGCGCAGCTTGGTGGCGAGCGCCGACGGCCCGGCCAGATAGGCACCGACCGCCGTGAGCGCACCGACGAGCGCGATCACGCGCGTGGTCACCCGCAGCGGATGGACGAGTGTGTCGTAGACCGTCCTCGCCACTTCCGCCGAGACAGCTCGGGCCGAGAGCTGATCGAGGTAGACCGCGCGCGCGATCAGCAGGGCGGCGGCGAGCACCACCATCGACACCAGCACGCTCAGGCCGACCGCGAGCAACGCGCGTCGCCGGGAACCGCTGCCCGCCACCAGCACCGCGCCGATCGCACAGACCACCGCGGCGACGCCGAGCACGATCGCGCCCCGATCGAGCAGCCGCACGGCCCGCTGGGCTTTCGCCAGCTCGTCGGAGTCGATCAGGACGAATTCGCCGCGCGGATCGAGATCGAGGCGGGCCAGGTCGAAGCCGCGATCCGCGAGCTCCGCTTCCAGCCTGCGCAGCATCGGTTCCAGCGAGAGCGAGACGACGCCCTCCGTGCTCACCTGCAGCACCCCGTCGTCCACCCCGGTGAGAGTGGCGACGAGGGCGCGGTGAGCCTGCCGGTTCGCCGTCTCCCACAGATCCGCGAAGCCGTCACTGCGCACCAGCGTGTCCGCCGCGTCGCGCACCAGCTTCTCGGACTGCGCGGCCAGCAGCGCGGGCACACTGCGCAGTGCCGCCTCCACGCGCGGTCGCAGATCGCGGCGCTCGTCGATCGTGTCGACCAGTTCGGACGCGGCGCCGCGCACGTCGACCCGCGTCATGACCGCCTCGGTCAGCTTGCCCGCGACAGCGTTCTGGATCACGGGATCGTCGGCCAGCGGCGCCATGGTCGCGACGTAATGATCGGTATCGAGGACCTCGGCGCGCACAAAACCCGCGACCACCGACACGAGGGTGAGCACCCCGGTCGCACAGACCAGCAAGGCCACGGCAATCCGCCTGGTCGTGCGGGCACGTCCACCAGAATCGTCTGCCATCTGCCCGGCTTTCTCGCTGACGTCGAGTCTGCCATCGTATCGCCGTTCGCCCGGCGACGACAGCAACTACCCAGCGGTCACTCGCCGCAGCACCCGCCGGCGGCGGGCAGAGTCCTGGTTTCCCGGGTCTGGGCGTTGCGCGCGGCGAGGTCGGCATCGGCCGGGTAGTCGACGCGGACCAGGCTCAGGCCGTGCGCGGGCGCCACCGTCACCGAGCTCGATCGCTCGGTCTCGGTCAGCAGGCTCGCCACCCAGTCGGCCGTGCGGCGGCCCTCACCGACAGCCAGCACCGCGCCGACCAGGCTGCGCACCATCGACCAGCAGAACGCGTCCGCGCTGACGTGCGCGTTCAGCAGTTCGCCGTCGCGCTCCCAGTCGAAGCGCTGTAGCTCACGCACCGTCGTCGCGCCCTCGCGGCGGCGGCAGAAGGCGGCGAAATCATGCAGCCCGAGCAGCTGCCGGGACGCCGCTCGCATGGCGTCGAGATCGAGACCGGGCTTGGCGGCCACCACGCTGCGGGCGTGCAGCGGCTCGGCGCCGTAGCGGGCGGTGGTCAGCCGGTAGACGTAGTGGCGACGGGTCGCGGAGAAGCGGGCGTCGAAATGCGGCGGCGCCGGCGCGACCTCGGTGATCCGCACGTCCTTGGGCAGGAAGCGCGCCATCCGGTACAGCAGTTTGTCGGCATCGAGTTCGCCGGTGGTGTCGAAATGCGCGACCTGGCCCTCGGCGTGCACCCCGGCGTCGGTGCGCCCGGCGACGGTGAGCTGGATCGGCTCGCGGAACACCTTCGACAGCGACTCCTCGAGCGTGCCCTGCACCGTACGCAGCCCCGGCTGACGCGCCCAGCCGGTGAAATCGGTGCCGTCGTAGCTGATCCCGAGCCGCACCCGGATCGCTTCCCGCTCGGTGTCGTCCATCGCTTCCTCCGCACCTGCTGTCACTGGCAAAAGGACGAGCCCGTCACCCACGAAGGGTGACGGGCTCGGCCGGATTCGAAGAGAATCAGGCGTCCTTCTTGTCCTCGGTGGCCTCGTCGGCGGCCGGGGCGTCGGCCACGGTCTCCTCGACGACGGTCTCCTCGGCCTCGGCGGCCGGAGCGGCCTCGGCCTTCTGCGAAGCGGCGACGCGACGGGCCCGGTCGGCCTCGTTGGTCACGGTCTTCTCACGGACCAGCTCGATGACGGCCATCGGCGCGTTGTCACCCTTGCGCGGCAGCGCCTTGGTGATGCGGGTGTAGCCACCCTCGCGACCCTCGAACGAGGGGCCGATCTCCGCGAACAGCGCGTGCACGATGTCCTTGTTGCGGATGACCTTCATGACCTCGCGACGGTCGGCAAGGGTGCCGCCCTTCGCCTTGGTGATGAGCTTCTCGGCGTAGGGGCGAACCGCCTTGGCCTTCGACTCGGTGGTCGTGATACGACCGTGCTCGAAAAGCGCCGTGGCCAGGTTGGCGAAGATCGCCTTCTGGTGCGACGCCGACCCGCCGAAGCGAGCACCCTTCTTGGGCTTAGGCATTGGATTCTCCTTGGGAAAGGTTCACCGGGGGTGCCCCCCTGGCGACCTAGAGCTGTTCGGTCTCGGCGTAGTCCTGCTCGCCGCCGTCGGTGTCACTGAACGTGCCGCTGTCGCTCCACGTTCCGGTGCTCGCGTCGTAACCCACCACGGAGGACGGGTCGAACGACGCCGGGCTGTCCTTGAGCGAGAGGCCCAGCGCGTGCAGCTTGACCTTCACCTCGTCGATGGACTTCTGGCCGAAGTTACGGATGTCGAGCAGATCCGACTCGGTGCGGGCGACGAGCTCGCCCACGGTGTGCACACCCTCGCGCTTGAGGCAGTTGTAGGACCGGACGGTGAGGTCCAGATCCTCGATCGGCAGACCGAAGGAGGCGATGTGATCCGCCTCGGCCGGGCTGGGGCCGATCTCGATGCCCTCGGCTTCGACGTTGAGCTCACGGGCCAGGCCGAAGAGCTCGACCAGGGTCTTGCCCGCCGAGGCGAGCGCGTCCCGCGCCGTGATGGAGTTCTTGGTCTCCACGTCGAGGATGAGACGGTCGAAGTCGGTGCGCTGCTCGACACGGGTGGCCTCGACCTTGTAGGTCACCTTGAGCACCGGGGAGTAGATCGAATCCACCGGGATCCGGCCGATTTCCGCACCGGTCGCCTTGTTCTGCACGGCGGGCACGTAACCGCGGCCCCGCTCGACGACGAGCTCGATCTCGAGCTTGCCCTTGTCGTTCAGGGTGGCGATGTGCATGTCCGGGTTGTGCACGACGACGCCGGCCGGCGGCACGATGTCACCGGCGGTGACGGTGCCAGGGCCCTGCTTACGCACGTACATGGTGACCGGCTCGTCCTCTTCGGAGGACACGACCAGACCCTTGAGGTTCAGGATGATGTCGGTGACGTCTTCCTTCACACCGGGAACGGTGGTGAACTCGTGCAGGACACCGTCGATGCGGATGCTCGTGACCGCGGCCCCCGGGATGGAGGACAGCAGGGTACGACGCAGCGAGTTGCCGAGGGTGTAACCGAAGCCCGGCTCGAGGGGTTCGATGGTGAACTTCGAGCGGTTCTCCGCCACAACCTCTTCGGTCAGTGTCGGACGCTGGGAAATCAGCATGAGGATCTACTTCCTGTTCAGGGCATCCGCTATTTGATGCCTCGTCAGTGAGTGCGGGGGCTGCCGTGTGCGCAGCCCCCACCAAAAGCGCTTACTTCGAGTAGTACTCGACGATGAGCTGTTCCTGCAGCGGCACATCGATCTGCGCGCGCTCGGGCAGCTGGTGCACCAGGATGCGCAGGCGGCCGGGGACGACCTGCAGCCAACCGGGAACCGGACGGTCGCCGACGGTCTCACGCGCGACCTGGAACGGCAGGGTCGGCAGCGACTTCTCCTTGACATCGATGATGTCGTACTGGGAGACCTGGTAGCTCGGGACGTTCACCTTGACGCCGTTGACCACGAAGTGGCCGTGGCTGACGAGCTGACGAGCCTGACGACGGGTGCGCGCCAGACCGGCGCGGTACACGACGTTGTCCAGACGCGACTCGAGCAGACGCAGCAGGTTGTCGCCGGTCTTGCCCTTGAGGCGGTTGGCCTCTTCGTAGTAGCGACGGAACTGCTTCTCCATGACGCCGTAGGAGAAGCGAGCCTTCTGCTTCTCCTGCAGCTGCATGAGGTACTCGGATTCCTTGATCCGCGCGCGGCCGTGCTGGCCGGGCGGGTAAGGACGACGCTCGAACGCCTGGTCGCCTCCGACGAGGTCGACGCGCAGACGACGCGACTTGCGGGTGATGGGGCCTGTATAACGTGCCATTTCAGCTGTTCCTTTCCCGCTTAGACGCGACGCCGCTTGGGCGGACGGCAGCCGTTGTGCGGCTGCGGGGTGACATCGGAGATCGAGCCCACTTCCAGGCCGGCGGCCTGCAGCGAACGGATCGCGGTTTCGCGGCCCGAACCCGGGCCCTTCACGAACACGTCGACCTTCTTGACACCGTTCTCCTGCGCCTTGCGGGCAGCGTTCTCGGCGGCGAGCTGCGCGGCGAACGGGGTGCTCTTACGCGAACCCTTGAAGCCGACGTGACCCGACGACGCCCACGAGATGACATTGCCCTCGGGGTCGGTGATCGAGACGATGGTGTTGTTGAACGTGCTCTTGATGTGCGCGTGGCCGTGCGGGATGTTCTTCTTATCCCGGCGACGCGACTTCTGAGTCTTCTTCGGGCCAGCGGCCCGGCTCTTCGGAGGCATACGCTATCCCTACTTCTTCTTGCCGGCGACGGTCTTCTTCGGACCCTTGCGCGTACGCGCGTTGGTCTTGGTGCGCTGACCACGAACGGGCAGGCCACGACGGTGGCGGATGCCCTGGTAGCAGCCGATCTCGATCTTGCGGCGAATATCGGCCTGGACCTCGCGGCGCAGGTCACCTTCGACCTTCATGTCAGAGGCTTCGATGTAGTCACGAAGCTTGGTCAGGTCGTCGTCGCTGAGATCCTTCGAGCGCAGGTCCGGGCTGACGCCGGTCTGAGCCAGGATCTCGGTGGCGCGGGTGCGCCCGATTCCGAAAATGTAGGTCAACGCGATCTCCATGCGCTTTTCGCGCGGGAGATCGACGCCCATCAGACGTGCCATGTGGCAGGTTCCTTCATGGTTGCGGAGGTCTGCTCCCTGTCCGTCCCCCCGTCTTTCAGGTGGGGGCACCGGCCTCCGTACCGGTGGTTGGCGCGCACAAGTGCGTGCGCGCTGGAGCTGGGAGTTCTTCTTTTCGGTCAGTCCGATCAGACGATCGGTGCCCGGTGGTGCTGCGTAGAACGGCCCCTCGGCAAGCCTCGGGAACGTTGAATCAGCCCTGACGCTGCTTGTGGCGCAGGTTGTCGCAGATCACCATGACCCGGCCGTGGCGGCGGATCACCTTGCACTTCTCGCAGATCTTCTTGACGCTCGGCTGAACCTTCACGTCCGTCCAATCTTTTCTTGGCTCACAAGGGTCTGTGAACACAGTTTTTCCCCAGCCGACGACTGGGGAAGTCTTGTAGCGCGCTCCGACCCGGGCCGGAACACCATGCGACGCCGCGTGCCGTCAGGCTCGCGGCGTCGAGCAGGTCTCACTTGTAGCGGTAGACAATCCGGCCGCGGGAGAGGTCGTACGGCGACAGCTCGACGACCACGCGGTCTTCCGGAAGGATGCGAATGTAGTGCTGCCGCATCTTTCCGCTGATGTGCGCGAGAACCTTGTGACCGTTCTCGAGCTCGATCCGGAACATCGCATTGGGCAGCGGCTCGACAACTCGACCCTCGACCTCGATGGCCCCGTCTTTCTTCGCCATATCCTCCGCGATCCCGGTTATGCTTCTAACCTGAGTTTGGATTGCCTCGTATCTGCTCGCTGGCATGCGAACAGTCGGCGCATAGGTGCACCGCCGCTCAAGCTTACCGGTACTGCACCCCAGAGGCAAAAACGGCCCGAACCGACCACCGGTCCGGCAGGGTCGGCCGACCGGAGGCGCCCACCACCGCGCCGATGTTGTCGCGTAAACTCACCGGCGTCGGAGATGTGGGTCGAGCAGATCGGGGGACCCTGGTGAGCGGAACGCGCCGGTGAGTCGTAACAACGACAGCCTCCCCATGTTGCCGCCGTGGCTGTCGGAGAGCGAAGTCACACAGGTCGGCTACGAGGCTCCGGTCGAGAACCTCCCCCAGGACGACCTGATCGACGAGGCACCCAAACGCCGCCGCTTCATGAGCCGCGGTGGGAACGACGACGCCAAGAAGGACAAGCGCGGCCGCCGGCGCAAGGGCGAGGACCAGCAGCCCGAGCAGCACCGGCCCGAGCCCGTCGCCGAGCCGCAGCGTCCGCCCGCCGAGCCGCCCACGCGGCAGCCGGGGTGGCCCGCCGAGACCGCGAACCCGCTGATCCCCGGCGACCAGCCCAACGCCGGATGGCAGGGTGGCCCGACGAACCCCGGGCCCGGAACACCGCCGCCCTGGCCGCAGGAGCGGGCGCCGCGCAACGCGACCGCCGCGGCGGTGCCGCCCGCTCCCGGGCCGTCCACCCACGCACCGACCAGCGATCCGTCCATCCCCACCGGCCCGACCGGTGCGCCCTTCGCCCACGGGCCGGGCGCTGCGCCGTACGTCGGCCCGGCCGGTGTGCACGAGAGCTCCGCGGCGGCCTACGCCGACCCGGCTTCGCAGGCAGGCGACCCTTCCGGTCCCGCGCTGCCGACCCGCACGCCCGCACCGCCGTCGACCGGGTTCACCCCCTCGGCCCGGGCCAGCAGCAGCGTCAGCTCCCCGACCTGCCGCCGCCCCCGCCCCTGCCGGATCCGCCGGCGCGCAACCGGCCGACCGAAGCGCCGCCGCGCCTGACCGCGCCGGGCGAGCCCTCGGCCCCCGCCACCCCGAACCCACTCCTCGGCCCGACGCCCGACGCCGAATCGCCGATGTCGTCGGCCGGTGCCGCTGATCCACTCCCCGGCCCGGCGCCGACTGCCACCACCGGAACACCCGCGCCGTCGACCGGTGGCCCGGACCCGCTCCGCGGACCGTCATCGACCACCACCGGCGCCGCCACACCGTCGACCGGTATTGCGGACCCGCTCCACGACCCGTCATCGGCCGCCACCACCGCCCCGTCGACCCGTGACGCGGACCCGCTCCTCGGTCCGGCCTCGAATCCCGCCGGAACTCCGTTCACCGGTGCTGCGCCGACGGGCAGTTGGTCGATGCCCGATGACGCCGCCGCCGAGCTGCGCTCGCCCGCCCCCGATGCGCACGCCGTCACGCCCGACCAGGCGCCGTCGCCCGATGCCCGACGACTGCCGGGTCCGGCCGACATCGCCCCGGCGACGCCGAATACGGCGACACCGAGCGAGGCCGCCCCCGCTGAGCCCGGCGAACCGGCACGCACCGACCGCGGCCGTCACAGCCTCGATCAGCCGGAGTCCGCGGCCACGACGATCGACGACGCGACGCCCACTCCCCCACCGCTGCCGGAACCTCCGGCGCTGCCAGATCCCACGACGGGCGCGGCCGTCCCGTCACCTGACGATGCGGCTCGCGGGATCGTGCACACCTCGCCCACCCCCGGCGATGCCGTCGCATCGGCCCAGACCTCGTCGGCCGCGCAAGCGGATGGCATCCTCACCGGCGATATCTCGTCGGGCAGCACATCCACGACGCACGCCACGGCGCCCGCCGAGGATGTCGCGGCAGACAGCGCACCGGCCGACCGCACGACCCGGATGAGCCTGCCCGCGGATCTCGCCGGTGGCGCCGGCGCGTCCGCTGCCGGAGCGCCCGACGCCCGGTCCGCCTACAGCACAGGTGGATTCACGCCGTCGGCCGGTACGGGATCCTCGTATCGTCCCGGCGAGTCCGTCGCTCCGCAGCAGGCGCCGGGCCCCGATCAGCACTCGCACTACGTCTCGCAGACGCCGACCTACCATTCGTCGCAGTACAAGGCGATTCCCGGCGACCCCTCGCCCGGTGCGGGCACCCACTCCGCTCCGGACGCGCGGACCGAGACGTACCGCAGCGACGATCCCCGGGTCCAGGCCGCCCGGAATCAGGCGCCCGGTGGCGACTACGCGCCGCCGGCCTGGCAGGCCGCCGCCGAGCAGCAGCCGTACGCTCCGCAAACCGGTTACCGCTCCGGCGAATTCGCACAGCCCGCGAACCCGATCTCGCCGTACCAGCAAACCCCCGGCCAGTACCAGCCGGGCGAGCCCGCGCACCAGCTGCCCGACGGCACCGTGACTCCGCAGTACCCGCAGCCCGAGTCGTACAACGCACCCGCACAGCACTTCCCACAGCCCGACGGCGCCCCGGCGCAGCACCAGCGCCCGGACGTCGCGCAGGCACCACACTCCGAGGCGACCCGGCACTACCAGCAGCCCGATGCCGCCCAGGCCCAGCCGAACCAACGGCCGGACGGCGCCGCTCCGCAATTCCTGCCGGACGGTTCCCCCGCGCCGCAGTACCAACCGGACGGTTCCCCCACACCGCAGTTCCTGCCCGACGGCACACCCGCGCCGAACTTCCAGCGCCCCGACGGCGCCCAGCCGTACCAGCAGCCGGGTGACGTCGCGCCCCAGCAGTTCCAGGGCGGCCAGACCGTACCGCCGTACCAGCAGCAGGCTCCGGGCCCGTACCAGCAGCCCGGCCAATACCAGCAGCCCACTTGGGGCGCCAACCCGCAGCACGGCTACCAGCCGCCGTCGCTCGACAATGTCCCGGTCAAGCGGGTCAAGAAGGCGCCAGGCAGTGGCTGGCGTAAAGCGGTGCACCATGTTTCGGGTGGCGCGATCAACCCGGGGATGTCCGCCGAGGAGCGGCGCCTGCAGGAGCTGGTCGCCCGCATCCGGCAGCCGGTGCGCGGTGACTACCGGATCGCGGTGCTCTCGCTCAAGGGCGGTGTCGGCAAGACGACGACCACCACCGGCCTCGGCTCGATCTTCGCCTCGATCCGCGGCGACCGGGTGATCGCGGTCGACGCCAACCCCGACTTCGGCACCCTGTCGCAGCGCGTGGCGCTGCAGACCCGCTCGACCGTGCGCGACCTGCTGCTCGATCCGTCGATCGAGCGCTACTCCGATGTCCGCAGGCACACCTCGCAGAGTTCGAGCAGGCTGGAAGTGCTTGCCAGCGAACGTGATCCGGCCGCGTCGGAGTCGTTCAACGACGAGGAGTACCGGGCGGTGGCCCGGATCCTGCAGCGGTTCTACAACATCATCCTGACCGACTGCGGTACCGGCCTGATGCACTCGGCGATGAGCGGCGTGCTCGATCTGGCGCACTCGCTGGTGCTGATCTCGTCGGCGGCGATCGACGGCGCGCGCAGTGCCGCGGCGACGCTGGACTGGCTGTCGCTGCACGGGCACGACCACCTGGTCCGCAACGCGGTCGTGGTGATCAACCTGCCGCGTGAGGGTTCACCGAATGTCGGTGTTCAGCAACTGCGCGAGTACTTCCTCTCGCGCTGCCGGGCCGTGCACATCATCCCGTTCGACGAGCACCTGTCCGAGGGTGCCGAGATCGATCTGCACCGCCTGCACAAGACGACCAAGCGGGCGTACGTGGAACTGGCGGCGACCGTCGCCGACGAGTTCGGCGTCGACCATCACCGCTTCGGCTGAGCTACGCCGCGGGCGGGCCGGTCACCATTCCGGCAGCCTGCGGCGACCGGCGATCACATCGCGGACCAGGTCGTCGTAGGCGTCGGCCAGCTCGGCGAGGTGGTGCCACGCGCAGTGCAGCATCTCGTCGTTGGCGGGCATCGTCATCAGGGCGTGGTGCGCGCGCACCGAGGACTCGGCCAGCCGGTCGATGACCGCGCCGATCGTCTCGGTGTGCAGGGTTGCGCCCAGGCGGTGCTGCGGAACGCCGCGATGCACCCAGTCGTCGATCGCGAGCACCAGTTCGGCTCGGCGGCAATCGATCTCGCGCATCACCACCGGATCGGTGTCGACGAATCCGCCGCGCCCGACGATGCGCTTCTCGTGCAGCACCGCGAGA
Organism: Nocardia fodinahabitans; assembly: GCF_052983615.1. Taxonomy (NCBI): domain Bacteria; kingdom Bacillati; phylum Actinomycetota; class Actinomycetes; order Mycobacteriales; family Nocardiaceae; genus Nocardia; species Nocardia fodinahabitans. The sequence goes on along the minus strand of NZ_JBRJJC010000001.1, from coordinate 4,524,198 downwards.
TCACGCGCGAACCACAGCAGTGGTCCCCCCACCACCCGGTGTCCGCGACACGCCCGGACGAGAAGATCGGAGAGCGGCAGCAGACCGGTAGTCGCCGGCGGCCCGGCGGTATCGACACACCGCAATGTGTCGGGGAAAGCCATTACGACCGTAGAACTCTCCGCACCAGCCACGTTGCCTCGCCGTCGTCGCCGCACAGCACCGGATCAGGACGTTCATTACAATAAACCTCGCAAGCTCACTGTCAAGCACTACTCGGCCGTAGGTAACCCAGACGAGTACACTTCGTTACCTGCACGACCTACCGAGGAGCATGATGGCGGACGGTCCGACATACCTCCGGATCGCAGACCTCCTCCGTGAGGAGATCCGCGCGGGCACGTGGAAGCCGGGCGATCGGCTGCCCAGCCATTCCGAACTGGCCGAGCAGATGCAGGTCTCGATCACCACCTCGCGCAACGCGATCCAAGTGCTCGTCGCCGAAAACCTTGTCTACACAGCTACTTCCCGCGGCACCATCGTACGAAACCAGGAAGTGCTGGAATCCGTGGTCACCGACCACATTCGCCGGGACCGGCCGCGCTCGGCGCACGACATCTTCGAGGAGATCGCGCGCGCCGCCAACCGCGAGCCCGCCAAGGAATTCAGCACCAGGATGGAGCCCGCCGACGACCAGGTCGCGCAGTGGCTCGGCGTCGCCGTCGACTCCTGGGTGCTGGCCCGCACCGTGGTGCAATACCTCGACAACGAACCGTGGTCGTGGGAGGTGAGTTTCTACCCACGCGATCTCGCCGAAGCCGCCGGCATCGATTCACCCCACGACATTCCCGAGGGCACCACCCGCCGTCTGGCCGACCGTGGCTACGGCGAGACCGCCCACCGCGACACCCTCGCCGCCCGGCCCGCCACCGCCGAGGAGGCGGCCGTGCTCGGCGTCGCCACCGGCACCGTCCTGCTCGACCACCTGCGCATCGGCGCCAACCACGAACGGGTCACCCGGGCGACCCGGCATCGTTGTCTGGCCGGCCGCAACCGGCTGGCCTACCAACTCGGCGACGCGGCGGGCACCGCCGTCATCGCCCGCACCCTCGGCATCGCACCCGGACCTGCCGTCGCATTGCCATGACCGTGGGGATGCGCCCGGCCGCCCTGGGCGACCTGCCGCTGATCTGCCGGCTGCGGGTGCAACGCACCGCCTGGCTCACCGCGCGTGGCTCCGACCAGTGGACGGTCGCGGGCCGGGGCCGCCCCATCGAGATCTTCGCAGGCGCGGTCGGCCGGGCGCTGGACGCGGGCGAGACATGGATCGCCGAGGTCGACGGTGAACCGGCGGGCACGATCACCGTCAACCACCGCGCCGACCCCGGCCTGTGGTCACCGTGGGAGCTGGCCGAGGCCGTCATCGTGCATTTCATGATCGTCGACCTGCGCTTCGCGGGCAGACAGGTCGGCCGCCACATGCTCTCCCACGCCGCCCACCTGGCAGAACACGAGCAGCTGTCCTGGGTCCGGCTCGACGCCTGGACCACCAACACCGAACTGCACAACTACTACCGCCGGGCCGGCTTCACCCTGACCCGCATCGCGGGCCCGGCCGCCACCGGCCCCTCCCGTGCCCTGTTCGAACGCCGCATCAGCCGGTGCCCGCCGCACCCCAACCGCAGCACCAGCACGCAACGGTCGTTCTCGGCGGCCTCGCTACCGGACTGACTCACAGCTCCGGCAGGTCGGCGATGTGCACCATTTCGATGCCCTGGCTGCGGGAGACGAGGGTGCCGCGGCCGGGGGGCATCTTGCTCGGACGGACCTCGCCGACCACCTTGCCCTCGTCGCGCGAGCCGCTCATGACCAGCGTCTGGACCGACAGATTCTTCATCGCACCGAGCACCGGGTCGTAGAGCGCGCGGGAGATGCCGCCGATGCGGCGGGTGACCACCAGGTGCAGGCCGATGTCGCGAGCCTGCGGCAGGTACTCGAGCAGCGGGGCGAACGGGTTTCCCGATCCGGTGACGACCATGTCGTAGTCGTCGACGACGACATAGATCTCTGGACCGCTCCACCAGCTGCGCTCCCGCAGCTGCTGCGGCGTGATGTCGGCGCCCGGGATGCGCTTGGACAGGTAGCCGGCGACCTCCGCGATCATCGGCCCGCAGGTCTGCGAGGAGGTCGAATAGCCTGCCAGCTGATCGCCTTCCAGCACACCGAGCATGGTGCGGCGGTAGTCGATGAGGATGACGCGCGCCTCGTCGGCGGTGGACTGTTCGGCGATGCCCATCACGATGTTGCGCAGCAGGGTGGTCTTGCCGCATTCGACATCGGCGAAGGCCATGAAATGTGGCTCGGTCGTGAAATCGAGGACCAGCGGCTGCAATTCGGATTCGCCGAGTCCGACCGCGACGCGGTAGCGATCCAGCGCGACGCCCTGTGCCCGCGCGGCGGCGATGACCTGCTCGCGCGGGAAGCTCAGTGGCAGCATGCGCACCTCGGGCGCCCGACGGGCCGGGTACAGCGCGGTGAGCTCCTCCTTGGCCCGCGCGACACCGTCGGCGATCGAGGCGGGGTCGGAGTCGGAATCCAGGCGCGGCAACGCGATCAGCATGTGCAGCTGCTGCGGGGTCAGACCGCGGCCCGGCCGACCGACCGGGACCTGATGCGCGGTTCGCCTGCCCATCTCGGAGTCGCCGGGGTCGCCGAGCCGCAGTTCCAGCCGGGTACCGATCTGGTCCTTGACCACCGGCCGGATCTCGGCCCAGCGGGACGCGCCGATCATCAGGTGGATGCCGTAGGACAGACCCTGTGCGGCAATGGCGTTGATCTGGTCGGCCAGTGCGTCGAATTCCTCACGGATCGCGGCCCAACCGTCGACCACCAGGAAGACGTCACCGAACAGGTCGGCCGCCAGCGGGTCCCCGGCGGCGGTCGCGGTGCCGTTGACCCGGCGCGCCTCCAGCGCGGAGAACTTGCGGCGGCGGAACTCGGTCATCGACTCGATGCCGAGTTCGGCGAAGCGTTCCTCGCGCTGCCGCATCAGGGTGGTCAGCTCGGCGATGGTGCGGCGCACCCGATCACCGTCGAGCCGGCCCGCCACCGAACCGACATGCGGGATGCCGACCAGACCGGCCATCGAACCGCCGCCGAAGTCCAGGCAGTAGAACTGCACCTGCTCGGGCGTGTGGGTGGCCGCGGCGGCCATGATGATGGTGCGCAGCGTGGTCGACTTGCCCGACTGCGGACCACCGACGACCGCCACATTGCCCTGGGCGCCCGCGAGATTGATGGTGAGCACGTCACGCCGCTGCTCGTAGGGCTTGTCGATGACGCCGATCGGCATCCACAGCTGACCGTGCCGGTTCACCGGCGAACGCCAGTCCGGATCGGGCAGCAGCATATCGGTGGTCGGCGATTCCTCGAGCGGCGGCAGCCAGACCTCGTGCGCGGGTCTGCCGTGGCCGGTGAGCCGCTTGACCACCACATCCAGCAGCGAGTCCGGAATGCCTTCCTCGACCATCGGTCCCGACGGCGGCGGAGGCGGCAGCTCCGGCAGTCGCAGCGGCGACTCCGTCTCCGTGGCGAGCGGTGCGACCTCGGCTACCTCCACCGGCGCCGCGGTGAACACCATCGGACGCTGACCGGCTACCGGCTCGCCGTCGTCGCCGGTCACCGTGCCCGCGGGCGCGACGTAGGGACCCGAGACGTAGCTGGCGTTGAACCGCAGCGGCTCGGACGCGTCGCTCTTGAGGTAGCCGGCGCCGGGCACGCTGGGCAGGTGGTAGGCATCGGTGATGCCGAGGACCGCGCGGGATTCGTTGGCGGAGAACGTCCGCAGACCGATCCGGTAGGACAGGTGCGACTCGAGTCCCCGCAGCTTGTTCTCCTCGAGCCGCTGCGAGGCGAGCAGCAGGTGCACGTGCAACGACCGGCCGAGGCGACCGATCATCACGAACAACTCAGCGAAATCCGGTTTCTGCGAGAGCAACTCGGAGAACTCGTCGACGACTACGAACAGCGCGGGCAGCGGGTCGAGCGGAACGCCGGCGGCACGGGCCTTCTCGTAGTCGGTCACGTTGGCGTAGTTGCCCGCCGAGCGCAGCAGTTCCTGGCGGCGATTCATCTCACCGGCAAGGGCGTCCTTCATGCGGTCGACGAGGGAGAGCTCCTCCTCCAGGTTGGTGATGACCGCGGCGACGTGCGGCAGCGAGTCCAAGCCGAGGAAAGTCGCGCCACCCTTGAAGTCGACCAGGACCAGGTTCAGCGCGTCCGGCGAGTGGGTGGTGACCATCGACAGCACCAGGGTGCGCAGGAATTCCGACTTACCCGAACCGGTCGCGCCGATACACAGGCCGTGCGGCCCCATGCCGTTCTCGGCGGACTCCTTGATGTCGATCTCGACCGGGGTGCCGTCGGGCGTGACGCCGATCGGAACGCGCAGCCGCTCGCGCGCGGTCCGCGGTCGCCACACTCGCGCCGGGTCGATCTGGGCCGCGTCGGAAATGCGCAGCAGCGCCATCAGACCGGGGTCGGAGGTGGTGCCCTCCCCCAGGCTGACGATCTGCGCGGCGGTGGCCAGCCGGTACCTGGCCAGGGTCCGCGCGAAGGCTTCGGCCTCGGCCACGGTGACGGTGTCGACGGTGGCGAAGCGCTCGACGCCCGCGGCGCTGCGCGCCGACACGGCGCCATCGGCGACCACGAGCTGCAGCCCGCGTCGGGCGGCGAGCCCGTTCTCCGGGGCGGTGAGGTCGAGCACGGTCACCGAGTCGAGACCGGATTCGCTGATCAGCCGTTCGTTGCCGCTGATGTAGCCGTCGTCGATCACCACGACCACATGCAGCCTGCCCTGCGTGGGCTGCGGGTTGCGCATGAAACGGCCGCGTTCGAGCAGCTCGGTCGAGAGCGCGGATTCCAGTTCACCCAGCGAGGTGTAGAGCATGCGCGCCGAGCCGAGTCCATCGCGCTGGCTCGGATGCTGCACGTGCGGCAGCCATTTCGCCCACGCCCAGTGCGCGTCCGGATCGGCGCAGATGATGGCGACGGCGAGGTGGTCGGGGCCGTGGAAGGTCGTCAGCTCCATCAGCATGGCGCGCACGAGTTCGCGGGCGTCCTCGTCGGGTCCGTCGATATTGATCGCGGGGAACGCGCGCAGCGACACCGCCGTCGGCAACTGGTGCACCACCGAGTGGGTACGCACGAAGCGGCGCAGCGCGACGGTGGAGACCGGCTCCAGATCCTCGAGTGGCCCGGTCTCGGGGCGGGCCAGCTTGGTCGCGAGCCGATGGCTGCCGACGCCGACCCGGATATGCCCGAAGTCGGGATCGTTGGGGCGGCGCTCCCACATCCGCCTGCTGCCGATCAGCGAGGGCAGATCGGCGGGTTCGGGATGGCTCCAGGACAGGGTGTCGAGCTGCTTGGCACCGGTGCCGCGCACGTCCTTGCGTACCTGATCGAGGTAGCGGAAATAGTCCTTGCGTTCCTCGTTGAGTTCCACGGCGCGCTTGGGACCGCCGCCGCGCATGCCCGCCATCATGCCGACCATCGACATCAGCATCATCATCGGGAACATCATCGACATCGGGTTGGACAGCAGATTGCGGCCCATCGTCGCCATCATCGCGATCATGCCGACGACCGCGACCACCATGATGACCGGCATCAGCTTCATCATCAGCGGCGCCGGGATCGCGCGCTGGATCTCCGGCGGCGGGGTCAGCGCGACTTCGCCACCGGGCGCGCGCGGGGGCGCGATCCTGGGTTTGCGGACGAAACCTTCGGTAGCCATCGTTGCCTCTACTCGAATTCGGGATTCGGGTCGTGCCTGCGGGCGCGGAACGGGTAGCCGGCCGCGGCACCGATGCCGAGTGCGGCGAGCAGGGTGAGTGAGCCGATCACCGCGACCCGGCCCGGTCGGGGGTCGGGTCGCGCGGGCGGCACCGGCGCGGCCACCGCGTGCGGGCGATCGGCGTTCGCGCTGATCGGCGCGTCGGGCAGGGCCGCGGTCAGTGCGGCGAGGGGGTCGATCAGACCGGCGCCGATCGCGTCGTCGCGGCCGCGTCCCGGCGCGTGCGCGGTGCGGGTGATCCGGTCGATGACCTGCGCCGCGGTCAGTTCGGGATAGCGGGAGCGGATCAACGCGGCCAGGCCGGCGACGTAGGGCGCGGCGAAACTGGTGCCGTCGACCGGTTGGGTGCCCTCGTTGGTCTGCACGCCGTCGACCAGCCCGGTACCGCCCGGCTTGCTGTCGAGGGAAACGATATTGCGCCCGATCGCCGCGGCGCCGATCCACGGACCGTGCAGCGACAGCGCGGAGGGTTTGCCGTCGGCGTCGACCGACGCCACCGACAGTACGTACGGGGTGAACCAGGCCGGCGTCGGCACGGTCGTGACCGCGCTCCACCCCGACCCTTCGTTCTGGTTCTCACAGCTGCCGCCGGTCTCCACGTTGCCCGCGGCCGCCACCACGACGACGTTGCGTTCGTAGGCGTACTGCACCGCCGCGCCCAGGGTGCTGTCGGCGGTGTCGGAACCAGCGGGGGTGCAGGCGACTTCGGAGATGTTGATGACCGTCGCGCCCATGTCGACCGCGCGGACCACCGCGCCGGCGAGGGTGAGCACGCTGCCGTAGCCGTCGCTGCGCAGCTCACCCGGTGGCTTGTCACCCCGGCGGTCCTTGGGTTCGTAGGCGAGACTGAGCTGGCGGATCGAGAGGATCTCCGCCTCCGGCGCCACCCCGACGAAGGCGTCATCGGGTGAGGGTTGCGCTGCGATGATGCCCGCGACCAGGGTCCCATGGCCGTCGCAGTCGACGGTGCCGTCGGAGTCGCTGACGTAGTCACCGCCCGGCTGTAGCGCGGGCAGCCGCGGATGCCGGTTCACCCCGGTGTCGATCACCGCGACCTTCTGCCCGGCACCCCGGCTGAACTGCCAGGCGGCGGGCAGGTCGAGTACGCGCTGCGCGATCGGCGGCTCCGACGGCGCGGCGCCACGCAGCACCGGCTCAGCGCACAGCTCCCGCTGTTCGGTCGGCTCCAGCGGTGCGGGCCTGCCGCTGAGCGCCTGGGCGACGGCCAGCGCCCCCGGATCGATCTTGGGCGGGGCGATGGCGTTCGCCGGTGCGGCGGCGGCGAGCACGACCAGGGCCGCCGAGACGGTGAGCCGGGCGCCGCGGTACCGCACGCTCATAGGTTGCGGGCGATCGAATACACGTCCATCACCCACAGCGCCAACGGGATCAGCGCGATGATGAGCAGGTACTCGAAGATCTCGATCATGCGCCGGGTCACCGGCGTCACTTCCAGGTGCGGCCCGATCACCCCGAACACGACCACCGCGACCGCGGTGACGAGTAGCAGTGCGGCGGCCGTGAATTCGAACGCGCTGTGCCCGATGCCGAGCGCGCAGACCACGATGATCGCGACCAGCGCGCCGGCGACGATCATGATCGCGGCCTGGGCCAGATCGGCGAAGGAGCGGCCGCGCAGGCACAGCACGACCGCGGTCACCAGCGCCAGCGCGACCCCACCGCTGTGCAGCGGGCCGAACGGGTCGGCCGCGCCGAAGGCACCGATCCCCGCGGCCAGTGCCACGGCCGCGATCAGGCCGGTCTGGACCTGGTTGGCGATGCGCGCCCGCTCACCGAGCCCGGCCGCCGAGGGCAGGGCGACCGCACCGATCGCGCCGATGCCCTCGATGGTCGGCCGCTGTTCGTGATCGGCCGGGTCGATCGCGCCACCGGCGGTCGGCACCGGCGGAATCGGCAGCCGGGCGACGAGCGCGGCCAGCCGCGGCACCGACGACAGCAGGATCAGCGCCGCCACCAGGACACCGGCGAACAGCTTCGGCAGCCCGGGGTGCCAGATCAGGTACACCGAGGCAGCAACGGCGGCAATCACACTCGTCGTGACAGCCGTGGCGAACAGGCTCGCGCCGACCGCGGTCAGGCGATAGCCGAGCACCGCGGCGACCAGCACCACCACCGCGCCGAGCAGCGCGTTCGCCGCGCCGAGCCCGCCGGGGACGACCAGCGCGCCACCGCCGAACAGCAACAGCAGCCCGTCGAGCGCGAGCCAGACGCCGGTCCGCTGGTCGGCGTAGCGCCGTGCCGCGATACCCGCCGCGACCATGGCGCCGATACCGGTGCCGAGCAGCGCGAACGCCGGGGCCAGCGGGTCACCGCCGGAGCGCGAGAGCGCGAGCAGCACGAGCGCGGCCAGCACCGCGACGGTGCCGAGCACCAGCCCGGTCGTGCGCGCCGCCGCCCCCGACCAGCTGCGGAATTCAGCTGCGGTGAGCCGGGAGACCGCATCGATGACATCGTCGAACAGCGCGGGTGATTCCTTGCGCGACACCGGGCTCAGCACGAGCAGTTCACCGTCGTGGACTTCGGCCTCGGTGAGTGTGCGGCTCGGCGCCAGCGGGTCACGGCCGAGGCGGGCCAGCGTCCAGTGCTGGGCCTGTACCGGCGCGGAGTCGTCGTCGGCGTCGGCGTGCCGTGGATCGCGGGAGCGGATCAGCGCCACCAGGTCGCCGATGAAGGCGGCGATCGGGACGGTGGCGGGCAGTCCGATGTCGAGCTGGGTATCGCCGCCGATCACCGACACCCGGCACAGTTCGGGCTCGGACCCTCGGCTGCCGGGCGGGCCGGCGACGGCGTGCGCTTCAGTCACCGTTTCGACGTCTCCACTTGGACTGCCTCCATGACCACGAGCTCACTCCGCATGCCACCACCAGTACCAAATCCGCAGGCCCGGCGAAAGACACCGAGAGCGAACAGCTTCCGCACCGGGGATGAACAATGGGTCGCGTTGGAGCCTTCCGTTGCGACCTCCCACAGAGATTACATAATCTAACGGTCAGCGCGAGTTTTCCATCCGACGACGATTTCGGGGTCCGACACCACATGCCAGATATTCGCCAGGCCCAGCGTGCTTTCGACGCAGGCGTGTTGTCGCTCGGATTGACGATCGAGGGCCAGGAGTCCGCCCGCGACCTCGAGTACGCCAAACTGGCCTTCCAGCGGGCGACCGAGTGGGACCCGTCGATGGCGGACGCGTGGCTCGGCCGGGCCGCCGCGGGGGAACTGACCAAGGACGTCCTGTTCAATCTGCAACGCACGAGCCTGGATTCGCTGGGCCGGGAGCAGCGTCGGCTCGGCCTCGCGCCGCGTGCGCTCACCGGCAAGTTCGAGCCGGGCCTCTACATCAGCTACCCGCTGTCGAGTTTGACCGAGGTCTGGCTCGCCTGGGCCGCGCAGCTGATCACCGATCGCGACTACGCCGCCGCCGAGCAGACCCTCGACAAGCTCGACGAGATCCGCCGCGCCCGCGCCGACGACCCCGACCGTGCCCACGACAATCTGATCTGCCTCTATATCCGCGGCATCCTGCACTACAACACGCAGCGCTGGCCGGACGTGATGACGGTGCTGGCCGGCTCGGCCGAGTGGACCGACCCGTTCCTGGCGACCGGCGCGCACGTGATGGTCGGCAGCGCCTGCGCCCAGCTCGGCTTGTTCGGCGAGGCGGTGCGGCGGATGGAACAGGCAGAGGCCGGCCCGATCCCGCTGGCCAGGGCGCACGCCATGCACAGTCGTGGTCTGTGCCTGCGCGAGATGGGCAGCGACGGCGAAGCCCAGGCCCTGTTCGAGCAGGTCTATTCGCAGTCACCGGATTTCGCGGCGAACACCGCGGCCATGCGCGATCGCACCTTCCGGATCACGGTGACCAGCCGCGAGTCGATCGACGCCAGGACCGACAAGTGGGATCCGGCCTCGGCGCCGACGATGGCCCAGATGCACGAGGCCGAAGCCGAGGACCGCGCCAAGAACGTGCTGGCGCAGGCGCGGGCCGAGCTGGACCGTCAGGTCGGTCTCGCCTCGGTGAAGACCCAGGTCGCCAAGCTGCAGTCGTCGGCACAGCTGGCGAAGATCCGCGCGGAGAAGGGCCTGTCGAGCCAGTCCCGTGGCCAGCACCTGGCCTTCACCGGTCCGCCCGGAACCGGCAAGACGACCATCGCGCGGGTGGTCGCCAAGATCTATTGCGGTGTCGGGCTGCTCAAGACCGACAAGGTGGTCGAGGCCAAGCGCGTCGACTTCGTCAGCCAGAACCTCGGTGGCACCGCGATCAAGTCGGAGAAGCTGATCGACAGCGCGATGGACGGCGTGCTGTTCATCGACGAGGCGTACACGCTGATCCAGACCGGTCTGTCCGGCGGTGACGCGTTCGGCCGCGAGGCCGTCGACACCCTGCTGGCCCGGATGGAGAACGATCGCGACCGGCTCGTCGTCATCATCGCCGGCTACGACGGCGAGATCGACCGGCTGCTGGCCGCCAACGACGGTCTGGCCTCGCGCTTCGCCAAGCGGCTGCAGTTCCCGTCCTACACGCCCGACGAGCTCGGCCAGATCGGCCAGATCATCGCGGGTGGACGGGATTCGCAGCTGTCCGAGGCGGCGGGCGCGGCCCTGATCGAGGCGTGCTCGTTCCTGTACGACATCGAGAGCACCGACCAGAGCGGGCAGCCGCGTCGCGGTGTCGACCTGGCGGGCAACGGCCGTTTCATCCGCAATGTGATCGAGGCGGCCGAGGAGGAACGAGAGTTCCGGCTGGCCAACGACGAAGAGCTGGACCTGTCGGAGGTCGACGACGACGTCCTGATGCGCATCGAGGAACCCGACATGCGGATCGCGTTGCGCGGCATCCTCGCCACGCTCAACGTCGGCGAGCTGCCCGCGTCGCTGCGCTAGCCTCAGCGTCCGGTGGGCAGCGAATCATAGCTGGTGAGCGCATCTTTCACCGACAGGGTCGGGCCGGGAACGAGCTGACCGACGATCGCCCACGGCGCCAGTCGCGGCTTGTCGCCCAGGCCGAGCGTGGCCGCGGTCTGGGCATCGGGCACTCCGTAGCGAATGCCGTTGTCGGCCACGTAGAACAGCGACTCGCGGCGCGGACTCCCCGGCTCGGTACCGGTGACCTGGATGTACTCCCCCGAGCTCGGCGGCAGGTACACCGCGTCGATCCGGTCGCCGGTGCCGTCGGCGGTGGACAGAGTGACCGCCTTGGCCGAATCGGCCAGCGGCAGGCGCAGACCGGTGAGCAGCGTCAGTTTCGCCCGCTCGGCGGGTCCGTCGACAGACTTGTTCGCCGTCGCGGCGGTGCCCGGGTTCTTCGACCAGTTGACGCAGGCCACCGGAGCGTCCTCGGCGGACAGGATGCGAGGCTTCTCGATCGGGAAGGCGTCGATCGGCAGGGTGGACAGGACCGGCACGCGGTCCAGCGCGTCCGGCGGGACGACCGCGATATCGCGCATTCCGTGCGAGTCCGCGTTGCGCAGCAGCAGCGCCGTGAACGGGCTGACCTCCTGCACGCCGTCGGCGAGCACCACGTACTGCTTGGCGCCGGGCACCGAGATGATGCCGCCGACCGGGATATTCGACAGCTTGCCCGGGCCCGGCTTGCCCGCCTCCGGGACGACCGGCACGGTCAGCGCGGGCACCTGGGTGGTGGCGCCGAGGAAGCCGGTCCCGATCGGGCGGGCCCGGTGACCGGACAGATCGAGGGTGCGGGCGATCACCGAGTTGGCCGGGTCCACCTCGGCGCGCACGCCGTTGTAGACCAGGTAGGTCTTGTCGCCACGGCGCACCAGCAGGGCGTCGTCCCGGCCGGCGGCCGAGATCCGGTCGCCGAGCGCGGGGGCACCGACAATGACCGTGGTGGTGCCGCCGGTGGCGCCCGCCGCGCTGCCCGTGATCGAGAGCTGGGTCGACTCGCACAGCGTCCAGTCCGAGCCCGCGCCCTGCGCCGAGCCCGGCATCGCGGCGGGCGCGCCGGGGATGCCGACCAGCGGTCCGCGCGGCATCGAGCCAAGCTTGCTGTCCTTCACCGAATTCGGCTGCGCCGCCGACCCCGCGATCAGCCGGGCGGAGGCGAGGTTGAGCACCGGATGCAGCGTCTTGGTGCCGTCCGAGCCCTGCACGACCACATACATCGCACCGCTCTGCTTGCCGGTGACGATCAGCGAATCGCCGATGGCACCCTGTGGCTTGAGAAAGCTCAGAATGGCCGCGCCCGCGACGATCAGCAGGCCCAGCACGGCACCGACCCACAGCGACCGGCTCTGCGACCGCATGGGGTCGTGCAGCATCCGCACGTCGCGTCGCACCAAGGCGTGATCGAGCCGTCGCAGGAGGAACCGATAACCGTTGACCTGGGCCTTGGTCGTCAACTGTGCTGGCACAGTCGACACGGTACCGTAAGCCGCGATGGCGTCTGTGCCGACGAAATCTCGTACGCCGAACAGGGACAAGCGTTTTGAACAACAGGGTAAACGCCGGGCGAACCACCGGCGACAATGTCTACGACACCTTGCGTGATCCGGAATTCTGGCTGTTCCGCGTCCTGCCGCTGCGCGCGTGCGTTCCCGTCGCGGTGCTGTCCGCGGTGCTGGCCTGGGCGGTGCTCGCGGCGTCGCGGTCGGTGCCCGGCGCAGCGGCGACGGCGGTGGTCGTCCTGCTGATCGGCCTGGTCCCGATCCGCGGGCGCAGCCTCGCGATCCGGCTCGGCGAGTGGTTCTCGCGGCGCACCGGCAAACGCGCCGAGACCCTCGACCGCGCACCCGCCTTCGATGTGCCGCTCCCCGAGGGCGGCGGCTGCGGCGTGCGCTGGGACGGCGACCTGCTGCTCACAATGCTGCGCGTCGACCCGCCACCGGACACCCTGACCCTGCTGCGCAGCGGCGCGCTCAGCGCCGACCAGCTGCTCCCGCTGACCGAGATCGCCCAGTGCCTGGAACAGTTCGACATCCGGCTGGTGAGCATCGACGTGATCGCCACCGGCGCCCGTACCGCGGGTACCGGCGCGGCGGCCCATCTCTACGACCGGATCATCGGCCCGCTGCCCGCCGTCGCCCACCGCACCTGCTGGCTGGTGCTGCGCCTGGACCCGCTGGGCAACACCGACGCCGTCGCCAAGCGGGGCGGTGGCGCGAAGGGCGCGCTGCGCACGGTCATCATCGCGACGCGCCGCATCGCCAATCGCCTGGCCGCCCGCGACATCCAGGTCTCGGTCCTCACGGCGACCGAGATGAACAGCGCGGTCCGCCAGCTCACGCACGGCTTCGACCCTGCCACGCTGACCGAATCCGCGCTCGAGCTCACCGGCGAGGGCAGGCACCTCACCCACTACCAGCTCACCGCTGCGCTGATCAGCAACGGCGGGCTGGCCGCGATCTGGTCCACTCCCTCGCTCTCGACCACGGTCACCCTGCGGCTGCATCCCGGCGCGCGGTCCGGCGCCCCCCGCGACGATCGCACCGGCACCGTCGTCCTCAACGCGGTGGTCCGCTTCGATTCCGCGGGCGAGCTCGCCGAACCGCCGCTGCCCGGCCTGCGTGAGCTGCCCGGCCGCCAGCGCCGAATCCTGTTGGACACCCTGCCGATCGGCGCAACCGACGATCCCGCCGGCCGCGACGGCTACCGTGGCACGCTCACCGCGCTCGCGGACCTGGCCGTGCCGACCATCGGTTGCGGGCAGCTCATCGGTGCCGACGAGCGCGGCCAGGGCATCGCCGTCCCGCTGATCGGCGCGGGCACCAGGCACGTGGATGTCATCGGCAATCTGGACCTGGCCCAGCAGGTGGTCCTGCGAGCCACCGGCCTCGGCGCCCACGCGGTCGTGCACACCACCCGCCCCAACGCGTGGCAGTCCATGGTCGCCAATCTCGCGACCCCGCAGCTGCTCTCGATCGCACCGCGCGCCGCAGGCGCCACGCCCGCGCCCCAGCCCGGCCCGCCCCCGGTCCCGGCCGCGCCGTACCCGACGACGACCGTGCTGGTCTACGACGGGATCGCACCGACCACCCACCTCGGCGGCGCGACCATCGTCGAGGTCCGTACCAGCGAACGCGACTCCGACGCGGTCGAGCCGGACGTGACCCTGGTGCAGGACCCGTACTCCCCCAACCGCATCACCGTGCGCACGAGCACCGGCAGCGCGACCGTCACCATGGTGACCACGCCGGACGAGATGCACTACATCGGCGAGTCACTGGCCGCCAGATAGCGGAAGCGGAGCGGGACACCGTGCCCGTAGGCACAAGTCCCGCCCCGCTTCTCGGCGGTCCGGCTTAAAAGTCGGCGAAGCCGTCGCCGACCTTGCCGTCGGCCTCGAGGGCGCGCTGCAGCGCCGACTCGACCTGAGCGGCGAGCTTGTCGAGCTTGTCGAGGGTGTCGTCCAGGCCGTCGTTGTGCACGAGGTTGTCGTAGGCCTTCTGGAAGTTCGCCTGCGCGTTCTCACCCTGCAGGTTGGTCTTGAAATCGGTGGAGGCCTGCTCCAGCTCCGAGATCTGGCCCTTCATCTGGCCACCGTAGGTCTGCAGGTCGCTGAACAGCTCGTTCATCGCCGCGGGATCGTAAAGAATAGTCATGAGGGTAGATCCTTTTCGTTAGACGAGGTTGGTGTGCGAGCCACCGGAGGGGGCGGACGCGCCGCCGCCGGACAGGCCCTGGCTGTCCATGTTCACGATGGTGGACTTACCGGTGTTCACAGCCTGGGTGAACGCGTCGAAGCGCTTGTTGAGGTCTTCGGCCTCGGTGTGCCAGGCTTCGGCGACCTTGACGAATTCGTCGGAGGCGTCACCCTTCCAGCCGCGAAGCACGGCCTGGGCGGCGTCGTCGATCTCCTGGACGGACTTGCGCAGGGTGCCGATGGTCGTCTCGAGATTGGAGACGACCTTATCGATACCGCCGGCTTCTACACCTACTGGTCCCTGAGGGGGCATTGTCGAACCTTTCCTTCTTGATGGGTGGAACGGAGGTGGCTAATCGGGCAGCCACCTCCCACCGGGTAGCCCCTCGAGGAGCGCACCGACGGCTTGGGAGAGCCGATGGTCGGTGCCCGGCGAGATGGTGGACCACACCCGGCCGTCGGGCGCCGTCATCGGCGCGACGACGATCCGGCCGCGCGCGGTGTCGTAGACGGCGACCGCGCCGGGGGCCCGGGTGGTCAGCCCGTCGTGGTGCACGGTCGCGACGATCTCGGTGTAGCCGTGGCAGCTGCCGAAGGCGGCCCCGAGCACGGTCGCGTCGCGCGCGTCGATGCCGAGCGCGTACATCGCGTCCACGTAGTCGGCGGTCGTGGTCGCGGCGTCCAGCCGCCGGGCGAGTTCGTCGGCCGCCACACTGGCGGGGGCGACCTCGGCGGGGGCGCAGGTGGGCAGGGCGGCGAGCAGCAGCGCGGCCAATTCGCGTGCCGAGCCGTCGATTCCGCTGACGGCGACCTCGAGGTCCTCGCCGGTGCGCACCGCGCTGGCATGCCTGGTGCCGCGCCGGGCCAGGCAGATCCGGCGGGTGCCGTCGGCGGAGTAGGCACGGGCGGCGAGCTCGGCGTCGGGCTGGGCGAGCGTGTGCAGCGCGTCGGCCACGCCGGGCTCCACGTCGCCGTATTCGTCGAAGAGACCGCGCGCCGACAGCTCGGCGATCGCGCTGTCGCGCGCGGCCTGCCACTCGTCGAACGAGTCCTGTCGCGGACCGACTGCGAGGACCAGCGGCAGGGTCTGCACACCGAGCCGGTCGGCGACCGCCAGCAGCGCGTCGTTGGTGAGGGTGGTCATTGCTGATCTCCCGAGGAGGTGGTCGAGGCGGTGCCCGCCTGCGGCGCGGCGCGTTCGGCGCCACCGAGTACCGCGGGCGCCGCCTGGATCTCGCCCTCGGCGACGAGCTGGTCGGATTCCTCGTAGGCCAGGCTGGCGCGCGGGAAGCGCGGCGCGTCCTGCGCGCCGCCACCGTGTGCCATCGCGCCGGGGACCACCGGCGCGGTCTGCGCCGCGGGCGTGGCCACCGCGGAGGTGGGGGTCCCGGCGACGGCGGCGGTCGCCGACTGCACGTACATCGGGGCGCGGTAGGCGGTCTGCACCGGTGCGGGCAGACCGGGTAGCGCGATCGGGCCCATCATCCCGATGCCCGGCATTGCCGCACTCGCCGCCGCGGCGCTCGCCGTGGCGGTACCGGATTGTTCGGCGGCCAGCGCGGTTTCGGGCACGATCGGCGGTGCCGAGGAGTGCAGCCACGGGGTGGCCAGTGGTTCGGTGGCGGCCTCGTAGCTGCGCATCACCCGGGACGCGACGGCGGTGGCCGCGTCGGCATCGGCATCGGTCTGGGCGGCGATGGCCTTGATCGGGGCACCGAGCATCGCGCCCACCTGCTCGACGGCCTGCTGCATCCTGCTGATCGCGGCCAGGTCGGCGGCCCCCGGCATCGCGCGTTGCGCGAGTTCGTAGGCCAGCACCTGCGCCTGCATCCTGGCGGCGTTGGCCGTGGCCGCGGCGGCGGTCTCCACCAGCCAGTCCCGCAGGGTCGAGATGCGTTCCCACACTTCGTCACTGCGCCCGGACTGCCACGATCCGCGCAGCGTCCGCAGGACCTGCTCGTAGTCGAGCACGGCGCCGCCGAGGGCCGCGGCCAGCCGCGTCCAGGCCGCGGCCGCATCGGCCATCGGGATCGGGCCGGGTCCGGTGGTGAGGTCGGCGGCCAGCCGCTCGGGCTCACGCGCCTCCCACACCACGCCGGTGAATCCGGGCTGCGGAGGTTCGATCATCAGCTACCGAAGCCGCCCGCGTTATCGGTCTCCATCTGATCGAAGGCGGTGACCTGCGCGCGCAATCCGGCGGCCAGCTTGCGCATCTCGTGCACACCGGACTCGGTGTTGGTGAGGAAGTCGTCGGCGACGTCGTTGGCCGTGAGCGCGGCCCGGCCCGACACCTCGTCGACGCCGGCGGGCGCGACGTGCAGGGCGGGCGCGACCGCGATCAGTTCGGTCGTCAGCCGGTCGACGAGCGCGTCGAGCGAGCTCGCGGCCTGGCTTGCCGCAATGGCGTCGAATTCGAAGGTGTTGCTCATGGCTGCTCCTGTGGGGTCCGAATCTGGGTCACAAGCTGAGTTCTTTGTCCGGCGGCACCTCGGAAGCCGCGGCCATCGGCTGCGCCGCTGCGCCGACCACCGGCGCCGAGACGCCCTCGAGCTGACCGACGACCTCGTCGCCGTGCTGCCCGGTGACCAGGTTGCTGTGCACCGCCTCGCCACCGCCGTCCACCGGCCGGGCCAGGCCCGCACCGCCCGCGCCCATCGGCATGTAGCCGGGGGCCGAACCGGTGGTGGCGACAGTGCTCTCCGACGACGACTGCCCGGCCGAGCCCGCACCGCCGACGGCGCCCGCGCTCGACACCGCGCCCCGCCCCTGCCACGGGCTCAGCGGGGTCGAGGTGCTCGCCCCGCCGCCGAGTCCGGCCGCGACAGCGCCGATCCCGCCCGCCGCCGCCAGTCCGCCACCGCTCGCCGCAGTCAGGGCGTCCTCGCCGGTCGACAGCTCACCGGCGATCGGCGCGGCGGTCTGGGTGTTCGTGCTCGACAGCGAACTCGTCTGCGCGGCCAGCGACGTCAGCGATTCGGTGACCGTGCTGACGGTGCTGATCAGCGGGGTGATCATGCTCATCAGCTGGGTGAGGGTGTCCGAGCTCGACGAGTTCACACCCGTCGGGGCGTTGGTCACGTCGACCTTCTGCCCCGCCTGAGTCATCTCCGCGCTGTGGCCGACGAGCTGGACCTTGGTCTCGGCGGTGATCGCCAGCCCCTCGGTGATGGCCTCGACGGTCGCCGCGACCAGCGCCGCCTGGCCGACCGGTGTCGCCGCGTAGAGCGGCGCCAGCGCCAGCGTCGCCGAGTATCTGGCCATCACGGCCGAGAGCTTCGCCCCGCCGAGCGCGACACTGCCGGCGGCATTGACCAGCACGGCCTTCTCCGACGTACTCTGCTGCGCCAGTTCGGCACCGTCGGACTGCGCGGCGGCCGCCTTCTCGGTGGCCTGGGTCGCCGCCATGCTCTGCCACAGCGACATCACCGTGGTCAGCGCCTGCGATCCGAGCGACATGGCGGTCTGCAGCCCCGAGCTGATATTCGACAGCACGTCGGCCGGGTTGGTCGACGTGCCATCCGAGCTGGTCGAACCGAGCTGCCCGGTACCGAATGCCGAGGCCAGTTCGGTCAGCGGCTGCATCAGCGCGGTCAGGTCGATGGTCGGCAGCGGCGGCAGTTCCGGCAGCTGCACGAACTGGGGCAGCTGCGGCAACTGCGGCAACCCCAGCGATCCCAGCACCGTGCTCACCGGCTGATCCAGCATCGGCGCCAGCGAGCTGCCGCGAAGCAGTTCCAGCACAGTCGGATCCAGCGGCACCGCGCCGCCGGTGGAAGTCACCCCCGGAATGGTCATGGCTATCGCGTGACCGAGCCGATACCGAGCTTGGCGGCGGCGTCGGCCCCCTCGTAGGTCGACGCCGCTTCCATCGCGGTCACCGCGGTGCCCGCGTGCACGGCGGCCAGTTCGGCGACCGAGCTCAGGTGGTTGGCCTGCGCGTAGGCGAACGAGACCAGGAATTCCTGCCCGATCAGGCCGAACACCGGCACGACCGCGCCCATGGTGGCCGCCTGATCGACCGCGCCCGCCTGGGCGACCCCGGCCGCCATCGTGGCCGACGCGCCGGCGTAGGCGCGAACTGCTTCGGGAACTACCGCAACGTGATTCATGGTTTCAGTGTCCAATCTCGAAACAGTGCATGGTGTTTCGTTACTTTATCTACCCGAATCCGGTCGGCGCCATGCGTCGCCGGGATGAAGTTCAGTTGAATCTCACGTGCCGGACTCGTTGAACGCCGTCACCAGCGCACCCCGCTCGGCGAACGCGCGGTACACCGCGGCGTGTGCCGTCTGCACCAGCACCCGCTCGAATTCGGCCGGGCTCATCGACCGCACCGCGCCGGAGAAGTCCAA
The DNA here is from genome assembly GCF_052983615.1 of Nocardia fodinahabitans. NCBI lineage: Bacteria > Bacillati > Actinomycetota > Actinomycetes > Mycobacteriales > Nocardiaceae > Nocardia > Nocardia fodinahabitans. Next base: position 4,505,393 of record NZ_JBRJJC010000001.1, on the reverse strand, counting down.
TCCGACCAGCGCGCCGGCACCGTCGACGACCACCGTCACCGCGCCGTCGGACGAGGTCTCCTCGACCCGGATACCCGCCGTCGCCTCCTGCAGATCCTGCAGCCGGTAGAGCTGACCCTGCACCCGGGCGATCAGCTCGTCCATCGTGTCGACCATGTCGATCCCCTCCCGTCGCGTCCGCGCCTCAGACGGACCGTAGCCAGCTCTGCGGCTCGGTGTCGTAGTCCTGTTCCTCGACGATCTCCGCCGCGGCGACCTCGGCCTCGGTCGGCAGCCCGGTCGCGGCCAGCAGCCGCTCGTCGAACCCGGCCGCCGCCAGCTGATTGCGCCGCGCCAGCCCGGCCCGCTTGGCTGACTTCTGACACAACCGCAACACCTCCGCGGCCAGCGCCGACGGATCACGCTGCAGTTCCGCCGGATCCACGGTAATACCGATCGGCAGCCCCTGCTCGGTGGTGCGCACCTCGATGGTCCCGGTCAGCGAGGACGCGGTGAACTCGGTCGGAAATTCGTCCATCTTCCCCTCCTACGCCCGATCATCCCTGATGGCTCTGACAACTTCGGCGATCTGAGTGTTGATCAGGCTCGTCACGCGTCGTTTGTCCGCGCCGACGGCGACCGACGGCGTCCCCGGCACCACCAGGTAGCGCCCGTCGTCGACGAGATCGCGCCAGCCGAGCTGTAGCCGGACCACCCCGCGCGGCCCGAACCGCGACCAGCCCTGTTCGATATCGATGGTGCCTTCGCGGGTGGTGGCGGCCTTGCGGAACGCACCGGCGCGCACGGCGACCTCGTCGTCGTAGTGCTGCACGAGCGAACGACCGTAGGAGTAGTCGAAGTCGGCCTCGGCCTGCTCGGCCAGCTCGATCTCGCGCTCCCGGCCACCGTCGGCCTCGGGCAATTGACCCGCGACCACGTCACCGAGACTCAGCGCGTCGTGCTGGGTGACGACGAACCCTTCGGCGTCGTAGATGGTTTCGCCCGGCCGCTGCCGCACCACGTAGCCGGTATCGCCTTTACGGACCGCGAGCACACGCACCGAGAGCGCGGGATCGGTCTCGGCGTCGCCGCCGCCGTAGCCGCGCACGACCACCCGGATGTCGGGCTGCACGAGCACATCGATCAGGTCGTCGAGGTCACGGCCCCAGCGCTGTTTTATCTCGGTCCACGCCTGCCTGCGCCGGAAATCGCCTTCCTCGAAGGTCTGTGGCGGGCACCGGTAGATGAACGGCGCCGGCATGCTCGTCTCGTTGAGCCCGTCCCACATCGCGTCGAACTCGAGACCGGTGAACTCCCAGCTCGCGATCACTGTTCCACGACCGGTTTCGCGACGATCGGCGCGTCACCGAGCGCTTCTTCCAGGTGCTCCACCGAGTCGAGGTAGTCGGCGCGCTTGTGTTCCTTCTGCTGCTGACCGCCACCGGCGCCCGCGCCACCCATCGGCATACCACCCATGGGCATCCCCGAGGACGCCGACGAGGCGAGCCCGGCCCGCGCGCCCAGGTCGACCGCGGGGACCGCCGCCGAGGCACGCGGAAAGAGCTTGGAGGCGTTCAGGTTCTGGCCCGCGCCCTTCCCGGCGGCACCGGCACCGCTGCCGCCGCCCGCGCCGCCACCGCCCTTGCCCGCGGCCGCGGTCTTCTTGGCGGCGGCGTCTTTGAGATCCTGCGCCGACAAACCGCTGAGCCCGGACAGCCCCGACAGTGCCGAGTTGGCGCTGTCGCTACCCGAGCCCAGCGCGGATTCGAGTGCCTGCTGCGCCGCCGAGAGTCCCGACTGGATGGCCGAACTCGGATCGCTGGACGAGCTGGAGTTCTGGTTGCTGCCGTTCTGGTTGTTGCCGTTCTGCGTGCCGTTCTGGTCCTTGCCGCCGTTCTTGTCCGCGTCCTTCAGCTTGTCGTTCTGCTTCTGCAGGTCGCGATTCTGCTGCTGCAACTTCTGCAGCGCCGAGCTCAGCTGCCCGGCGGACTGCCCGCTGCCGCCGCCGTTGTTGCCGCCGCCACCACCGTTGTTCCCGCCGTTGTTGTTGTTTCCCCCGGTGTCGCCGGTGGTCACCGGCTTCGGGTCGGGCAGCTGGGCGATGGCCCCGGTGGTGGCGTTGACACCGGGCACGTAGATCATCCGCATCACCCCGGCCGCGGCCTTGGTCATCTCGTCCTTCTGCGCCTGGGTGACGGTCACGACGTAGGGGCTCGCCCCGTTCACGACCAGCGCCTGCTGCAGGTCCCACCCGGTCGAATACAACCATTCCGAGGCGTATTCGAGGGCCTCGCCGATCAGATTCATCCGCAGGACCAGCGTGTCGTTGCCGTCCTTGTAGCTGCCCATCGCCGACTGGGCGCGATCCGCGCCACCGCTGCCGCCGCCCGGACTGGTCCAGTGCTGCTTGCTCGCGACCACCTTGTTGTTCAGGTCACCGAAGGCGGTGTTCAGGTTCCGGGCCAGCCAGCGCCAGTCCGTGGCGGCCTGGGCGACCGCCTTCGGGGTGTTGGCCTGCAGGATCGAGTCGCGGATGTCGACGAACTGCTCATAGGTGTAGCCCCCCGGATCCTCCGCGTGCACCTTGCCACCGTCGAACGACGATTTCTCCGCCTGCACGAGCGCGGCGGGCAGACCCCAGTTGCCGCTGTCGCGACCGTCGTTGCGACCCTGCGGGAAGTAGGGCACGGAGTAGCGGGAGCCGCCGTCGATCGGCGCGGCGTTCTTGGGCGCGAGCAGGCCGGGAATGATGGCGTCCGGGTGCTCGTTGTTCGGATCGGCGCCGCCGCCCTTGCGCATTCCCGCAGGCCCCTCGTGAGCGCTCAGACCGTGGGTCTTGGACTTGCTGTCGTTGATCGAGGTGCGCAGCGCGGCCAGGTCGCTCTTGCTGAGCGAGTCGTTGCCCTTGTAGTGGCTACCCGCCTGCATGAAGGTGGTGCCGATGTCGTCGAGAATGCCCTCGTGCGCGGTCAGGATACCGCGCAGTTCGTCACCCTTGGCCGAGAACTGGGCGGCCAGCGCGGCGGCGGAGGGCAGCACCTTCGCGAACGCCGCCAGCTTGCTGACGAGGTGCAGTTCCTTCTTCACCGAATTGACCTGGATCCGCGCGTCGTTCGCGGCGTGCACCAGGTCGCTCAGCGCGGTCGGCGCGATATACAGCTGTCCATTGGACGCGGCCGAACTCAGGCCGGACCATTGTTGCGCCGCGGATGGTGTCGGTGTCATGTAGGCAAGCCTCCCCGTTCGTACCAGATCACCACCGAATCGTTCGGCTCGCGCACGATTCTACGTTCGGGAACGTGAATTCGATATGTACACAAACGAACTCGCAGGTTGCGCGGCGGTCAAAACAGTCGCTCACCACCACGAACGCACGGCGGCGCGGAACTCATCGGTCCGCTCGACGGCAGCGGGCGTGTAGTCGGCTGCCCGCACGAACTCCACGAACTCGACCGGCAGGGTCAACTGCTGTCGGATCACGTACCGCAGCGAGTCGGTCCGCCAGATCCAGGTGCCGTCGGTGTGCAGTGACGGTCCGCCCTCGATGAAGACCCCCGGCTCGAACAGGTCGGGCACCGATTCCAGCACGTCCAGGCCCCGCGCGGATTTGCGCATGTACTCCACGATCGCAGCGCGATCGGGCTCGATGACGGTGGCCTCCGCGCCCTGAATCGACGGCAGCTCGTCGCGTTCGCCCGCGTAGAGCTCCCGATACATCGCCACCGGCTTCAATTCCACGTCGTTGTCCTCGTTTTCGTCATTTCTCCAGGTTCTCGACCGAGACGACCTTGCCCGCGTCGGAGAATTCGACGCGACGCTCGGGGGTTCCGTCGGGCCGCCGGTCCAGCCAGGTCCCGACCGCACGACCCTCGGCGAATTGCCCGGTGCTTCTGGTGGTTCCGTCCGGATACCAGGAAATCTCGGGGCCGTGGGGCAGCCCGTCCAGATAGCGGGTCACCCGGGTGATCGGACTCCGCTCGTCTTCGGCGTCCAGCCGGGTGACGACCTGACCCGAATAGGGCCTGCCCGCGTACCGGAGTGTGCTGCTGGCCGGATCCACGGTCACCTCGGGCGCGGATTGTTCGATCGCGTCGGCATCGATCCCCTTGATCGTGCGCTCGTCGACGCGCTCGACCTGCTGTCCCGACTCGTCCCAGCGGATATGCGACAGGCGCCGGCCGTCGCTGTCGTAGATGTCCTCGACCGCCTTGGTGCCGTCCGGATGCCACTCGCGCCACTCGTCGATCGGATGGTTGCGGGAGAACAATCCCTCGTACCGCTCGCCGCCGTCGGGGTACCAGCCGGTCCACATGCCGGAGCGGTCGCCGTCGTCGTAGCCGTGGAGCTCGACCATCGAGCCGTCCGGCAGCGTCTTCGACACCAATCCGGTCAGGGGTTCGCCCCGGTAGGTCGCGCGGTGGGTCTCGGCATCGATCGCCAGTTCCGGATCGTCGGACTCGATGAAGTCATCGCTCATGGGAATCCGCTCCACTCGCACGGTGCTCGGCGGTCGCGCCGGCGACCGTCAGCTGGAACCAGGCGCCGTCGAGGTCGAATCCGTCGCCTGGGAACACCGCGGTCAGCTGTTCCCTGGCTACCGTACCCTGCTCGGCGGCGCGGACCAGCGGCTCGACCGCCGACCGCTGGGCGGCCGAGGCGTGCTCGCCGAGCAGACCCGCGACCAGGTCGACGACCGTCTCGGTCGACCACATGCCGGGCACGGCCGCGGCGAGATCGTCGGCTCCCGGCGAGTCACCACGGTGCCAGCGCCCGCTTTCCCACCAGTAGCAGAAGGTGAGCAATCCGTTGGCGGCACGGCGATTCAGCACCGAATCGGCGACCCAGACCGGCGCACCGCGATACAGCGGCGGCAGCGCGGCACCGCCGTTGTAGGCAGCGTCGAGTTCCGGCGCGTTCCACACCCCGCCGGAGAGCACCGCGCGGTCGCCGGGCAGCAGACACAAGGTCGACCCGCTGCGGCCCGATCCCTCGAAGACGCAGAACGCGGGCGCCGTCCGCGGCCCCCATTCGGATTCGATCGCCACGAACGCCGCCGCGATCAGCGCCCAGCGTCGGGTCATCGGCTCGGGGGCTGGAAACTCCACGTCCGGCGCCGAACTCGACGCCACCCGCCCGGCGGCGACATCGGCGCGGACCTGCTCACCCGCGCGCTGCGGACTGCGCAACTGCCGATCGTCGTGTCCGATGTAGGCGGCCAGCCAGACCGGCAGCCGGTCGCGCGGATAGATCTCGATATCGGTGCGGTACACCGCGGGCGGGAACAGCTGATCGTCCGGGAACGGATCGTCGCCGTAGTCGTAGTCGACCTCGAGCCTGCCCTCGCTGGTCATCGACAGCAGATAGCGCCACCACGGCCCGTCGCCGAAAGTGGCCGAGAGGTGCCGGTGTTCGCGCAGCAGGCCGAGGATCGCGTCGGTCGGGAACACCCGGGCGATGCGATCGTCGGCATCGCCGAAGACGACCAGGGTGATCTCGGCCGCCGCCGTCATGGCGAAACTCGCCTCGACCTTGGTCCAGCCGGGCGGGCCGATCTTGGCGATCTCGCGGGCGATCCGATGGCTGAGCGCGGTGGCGCGCTCGGCGACATCGTCGGTGGTGCGCGCCGCCGCGAGGGGCCTGGCGGTGGTGAGGGTGAAGCTCACATCGGGATCGGTCACGGTGCGTCGTCCTCCTTGTCCGACGCGGGGATGCGCACGCCGAGCTCGTCGAACCGTCTGCTCAGCAGCAGGCGGTGGGACAGGTCGTAGCTGTCCTCCTGCCGGATCCGCCCGTCCGGAAACCACTCGTACCAGGCGCCGATCGGGCCGGTCGGCGTGCGCACACCCTTGCGCCGGACGTGCCCGGCCTCCGAGCGGACGAACAGGCCCTGAGGGAAACCGATGCGGTAATCCTGGGTTTCGACGGCGTCGCCGGTGCGCTCGATCAGCCGCCCGGTGAACGGCTCGCCTCGGTGATCCCAGCGGCCCGTCGTGGCGTCGCGCGCGAGTTCGGCGTCGCCGGCCTCGAAGGTGACGAGGTCGTCGGCGGGGACCGGCAGGTCGCTGGTGTGCCCGGTGCGCGTGCCGTTCTCGTCCCATTCCTGGCGCAGCATGAGGACGCTGTTGCCGTTGAACACGTTCTCGCGCAGCGGCGCGCCGTCGGGGTACCAGTGCAGCCACAGCCCGATCGGGCGGCCGGCCGCGGCCGTGCCCGCGAACTGCCGGGCGCCGTCGCCGTGCCAGGACAGATCGGGACCGTCGGCGAAACCGTCCACGTACCAGGTCAGCTGGACGATGGGGCCGCCCGGATAGAAATACTCGACGGTCTGACCGGTGAAGGGCGCGCCACGGTATCGACGCTCGCCCGTCGCGGGATCGGACTCCAGCTCCTCGTCGTCGACATCGACCGCGTCCGCGCGGATCGGCTTCGCGAGCGCGGCCGCATCGATGTCCGCGAGCAGCGCGCCGGTGCCGTCCCACCGTTTCCGGGTGTGCAGACCGCCGCTGCGATCGAACTCGTCCTCCTGGATCAGCTGTCCGTCCACGGCCCAGTGTTTCCACGTCCCGACCGGTCGGCCGTGGGCGTACCCCCCCGGAGTACCGGTCGGCGCCGTCCGGGTACCAGCCCCAGCACCCGCCCTCGCGCACACCCTCGACGAAGGAGATCACCTCGACGGTCGTGAAATCGGGCAGCGACTCGATCGTCTCGCCGGTGAACGGCTCGTCCGCGTAACACAGCCGGTCGGCCGCATCGCGGGACAACGCCGGGTCGGTGACGTCGATCGGGTCGGACATGAGGCCTCCTTCGCGGTCAGTGGAAGATCGTTGCTCGGCGTGACGGGTCGGCGACGACGTCGCGGATCAGCAGCCCGAGGTCCAGTTCCGGCGGCAGCGAGCGGTAGATCAGCTCGCACTGGACCTGCCCTGCCATCACGACCGCGAACCTGGTCAACCGCTGTGGGGAGGTCTCCCACACGATGTCGACCGGACCGTCCAGGTGGAAGGCCTGATGGCCCGCGCGCATCGCCAATCCGTCCCTGCCACGGTAGAACACCACGGGGGTGTCCCCGAGATCGGAGTAGACGCCCGTGGCCGAGGTGGCATGCGGGGGCGCGGCATGCAGGATACCGCTGTGCGGGTCGAACTGGGCTGGCACACCGTAGCCGGTGAACGGGCGCACCACGACGCCGTGACCGGGGTCGGAGTCGCTGTGCTCGGGCCGGTAGCGCCGGTTCCCCTGGCCGCCGCCCGCCTGTCCGCCACCGCCTCCCGGCATGGGCGTACCCGGCGGGTACATGGGCGGCGGGATATCGCCGGCGTGCTGACCCGACCCGTTTCCCGGGGCTCCGGGGTAGGGCGCCGTCGGTGCGCCGGGGTTGAGCCACGGCGGTGTGGGAACCGCGGGAGTCGGGTTGTGCCACGGCGGGAGCACACCGCCCGGCGAGTTCGGCCCACCCGGACCACCGGCGTTCGACGGATCGGTCGGGCCCGGATTCGGACCGGTCGGGGTGCCCGGCTGAGTCGGGTACGACGGGTTCGGACCGGTCGGAGTGCCCGGTTGGCTCGGGTACGACGGGTTCGGGTAGCCGGGCTCCGACGGGGTCGGGTAGGTCGGTGTCGGGTATGACGGGTTCGACGGCGTCGGGTACGACGGCGGCGTCGGTGGGTACGACGGCGGCGGATAGTTCGGCGTCGGGTACGACGGGGCCGGAGGCTGCGTCGGGTACGACGGCTGCGGCGGATAGGTCGGCATCGGCGGATGCGACGGTTGCGGCGGGTGGGTCGGCATCGGGGGATGCGACGGCATCGGCGGGTACGAAGGCTGCGGCGGGTACGCCGGAGTCGGGTAGGTCGGCTGCTGCGGGTACGACGGCGGCTGCTGCTGGTAGGGCGGCTGCTGCGGAGGCTGCTGCTGCTGTCCCGGCGGATCGGTGGGCTGCGGCGACAGCACCGGGAACCGCGGCCGATCGAACAGCGGCACCTCGAGGTCGACCTCGTACTCGTGCGGTGGATGCGGAATATGCGACCGCAACGCCGATCCCGGCAACTGCGTGAACCGATGCTCGTCGGTCACCTGTGTCGGATCAGGATCGTCCCCACGCCCCGACCGATCTCCCCCACCCGGCTCCCCGGCCCATCGCCGTCGCCGGACCGCACATCGTCGCCGCCGTCACCATCATCGGGGCCATCGCCACCGTCACGACCATCGCGGCCCTCGCTGTCACGGCTATCGCGACCCTCGCCACCATCGCTGGGCACGCCATCACCAGCCGACGGCCTGCTCTCCGGTCCGGAAGTCCCCGGCGTCTGTACCACGCCGGGTGCCCCATCAGGTCGGGTCGTACCGACGGAGAACGGGCGATCGACCGACGGCGGGAGATCCTCGGCCACCACCGGATCCGTATCGGTCCGTCGAGGGCCTTCCGACTCCGATTCCTGCACAACGGGATTCGCATCGCCGGTGACGGGAGCGGTCTCGCCAACCGGAGCGGTCTCGCTGCCGTCAGCCGGTAGGACGACACTATCGGGACGGGTTGGTGGAGCGATCCCATCCGGACGCGTGTCACCCGACACCACGCCGTCCGAGTTCGACGTTCCCGTCGCGTCGGTCGGCCCGACGACGCCGTCGACGGAGGTATCGGCAGGCGGCCGAGTGACAGCGTCGGAGCCCGCCGAGTGCTCGATTCCCTCGGGTCGGGTCGTCTCAGTCCACGAGTCCGGGTCAGCGGCGGGCATGACACCATCGGGGCGAGTCGAGCCGGGCGCAAGCACCTGGCCGTTCGACGAGGCCGCGGGGGGCAGGTCTCTGCCGTCAGAGCCGGGCGGGAGCCCACCGTCGGTGCCAGGCGGCAGCCCACCATCGGACGACGGATTGTCGGGGCGGGTGGGTGGGGTGGCGGGGAGCGCACCGTGCTCGGGCGAGGCGAGGTCGGGGGTGGGTGCCTGCGGCTCGGACAGCAGGGCGCGCAGGGCGGCCAGGTCGGTGGTGCGACGGCGGATCTCGTCGCGGATCTGTTCGTGGACCTCGGCGAGCTGGTCCAGGCTCAGACGTTCGTGCTTGTCGATCCGGCCGTCACGGAAGGCTTCGTAGACCTCGGCCCAACGGGTGGGATCGGCATCGGTGAGGTCGACGCCGAGCAGACGCGCGTAGTCGCGACTCGGGCCGGGGAGATCGCCCTCGGGACGGCCGTGCAGAGGCGAGGTGCCGGACAGATCGGTGGCGCCGACTTCCCGCAGGAAGTCCAGGGCGTCGCGGGCGTGCACCGGCGGATCGTCGCCGATCGCGCGCGGATCGGTGGCCGGGTCGTAGACCAGGCCGTCGGTGAACGGGTCGATGGCGCCGAGGGCGCGCACGTAGTCGGCCAGCGGCCCGGTCAGGTCACTGAGATCGCCGCGACCGAGCCGGTTGGCGATCGCCTCGTGCAACGCGTCGGCGCCGGCGGGCAGCGCGCCACGATCGAGCCCCAGGTGCGGCGCCAGCGCGTCACGCGCGGCGGTCACCGCCGACGGGTCGACCCCGCTGAGCACCTTGGCGTAGGCGGCCAGGTCACCGATCTGCTGACGACGTAGCGCGGACGGCGTCGCCGGATCACCGATGGTCCCCGCCACGCTCTCGGGCGTGAGGTCCTCGGCGGACACGCCGATCCGGTGAGCCACCGCGCTTCTGGCCTTGTGCAGATCGTTGAACGTATCGATGGCGTCGGCCGACAGCGCGTAGTCGACCAGCCCCTCGACCTGCCGGGCCCGCACCTGGTTGGCGCGTTCGAGGTCGCTCAGCAGAGTGCGCAGTTCATCGGCGGGCATCGCGGTCGGATCGTCGATGCCGAGCCGCTGCGCCACCCCGGCGAGATCGGCCCGGATCTCCGCGGCCGAACGCGGCTGTGCCCCATCGACCGTCGTGTCGTCGGACAGCGGCGCCAGGCTGGTCGCGGGTTCCGGGGCGGTCGGCGGGAGCTCCACCATCCGCCACGGCCCCAGGCCCTCCCGCAGCATCGTGATGTCGACCTGCCGCCCGTCGACCTCGTTACGGACGTGCCGCACCTCGGGCGCGTCGAGTTCGACGATGTGCACCCGTCCGGTCTCGTCCACCGCGACCGCGCGCACGTCGATGGTGACCTCACCGCGGTTGACCCGATCGAGGAAATCCGCGTCGGCACCGGCCAGCGCGCGAGCCAGCGCTTCCTCGTGCCCGCCACCGGTGTCGACGACCGCGATCCGCCCGTTCTCGGTGTCGAGGATCAGCCGGTCACCCGAATCGGCATCGGCGAATTCCGCGGCCCGCCGGGCGAATTCGTCCAGCACGCCGGTGTTGTTGTCGAGCTGGGCACGTAGATTCGCGACCTGGGCGTCGAGGTCGCGCGCCAGAGCCTCGAGGTCCGCGCCCGCCAGGTGCGCCCACATCGATCGTTCGTCGCGCAGGCCCGATCGGCGCAGGGCGTTCTCGAAGTACTTGCGCAGACCCTGGTCGCGTCCGGGCTGTTCGCTGTCTTCCAGGTCGTTCCAGTGGCTGACCCATTCGCCACCGTTGTTGACCCCACGCCAGTCGAGAATGCTGGTGTCGCCACCGTTGGCCGCGACCAGCTCCTTGAGGAAGGAGCCGAGCGGATCGTTGCTGTTGAAGCGGTTCGACCGATAGGGCGTGTGCGCGTGCTCCTCGTTGAATCCACGAGCGGCCGCCGCCAATCCCTCGATCACGCCGTCGCGGCGCAGCAGCCGGTACTCGCCCTCGGCGACGGCTCGGCGCAGCCCATCGGGGCTGTAGTCGGTGAGCTGAATGCCGAGTTCGGCCGCGAGCAGGTCCAGCGCGGCCGCGTCGACGAGGCGCTGACGGATCGCGTCGACGACCTCCTGCGCCCACGGCGGCAACGGCTCGGCCGACTCCAGCGGCGCCTCACCCGAGCGCGGAATCTGCACCGGCTCCGCGGCTTCGGGTCCGGCCGCCAGTTCCGGCCTGCTCTCCGGTTCGAGCAGATGCTCGAGCCCGGCGTCGCGCAGATCCTGCTCGATCTGCCTGCGCAGCTCGGGGTCGGCGTCGGAGATCCACGGCTTGTATTCCGAGCCGTCGAGATTGCGCAACGGCAGGAACTCGCCCGCCTGGTCGGCCATTCGCGACGACAGGTGCTTCAGGATCGGGACGAGCTCGCGGTTCTGCCACATGAGCACGCCCTCTTTGAGGATGCGCACCGGGTTGAACTTGGTCTGCAGTTGCTCGTATTCGTCGCCGTGCGGACCGTTCGGGGTCGGGTCCTTCATCTTGGTCAGCGGCAGGCCGGCTTCGTGGCCGAGCAGCGACTGGCCCGCGCTGTCGATGCCGGAACCGGACGGGTACTTCGGGTACTCGCCGAAGTACCCGCGAGTCACCCGATCCCAGAGTCGATGCAGCCAGGTCTTCGGCTTCTCCGGTCGCGGGGTCGGCGCCGTCTCCGTGACCACGGTCTGCGCCGGCGGGCGCTCGACCGGCTCGACGCGCCAGGAACCTGGACCGTCCTCGACGACCCGAACCACGATCCGCTCACCGTCGACCTCCACCGAGAAGTGGCGAGCGTCGAGGTCGGCGGCGTGCAGATCCGCGAGATGACGTAGATCGGCGGCGTCGCGGGCGACCCCCGCGCGCAGCCTGGTCACGTCGTCGGCGGCCCGGGTGAGGCCGGGATCGGGCGCGAGGCCGAGCCGGTTGGCCCACCGCCGGGCGCTGGCTTCGAGCTGCGCGCGCTGCGCCGGATCGGTGGCTTCGTGGTAGCGGCGCACGGTCTCGGCGAAGGCCTCGACGGTGCCCGCCCGCAAGACATTCCGATAGCGCTGGGCATCCATCGCCGCCGGATTGTCGGGGTCGATACCGAAGCGCGCCGCCAGCCGCTCGGCGGCCTGCTGGGCCGGTTCCAGGCGCGGCGTGCCCGGATGCTGGGCGGGGCCGTCGCCCGGCGGGATCAGCCCGGCCGGACGAACAGGCTGTTCCGCCGGGTCGGGCTCCGGCGCCGCGGTGAGATCCGGTCGCGCACCGTCGTCGAGACCGGCCGCCCGGAGCTCGTCGGCGACCTGCGCGCGCACGTCGGGATCGCCCTCGACACGCCACGGGTCGAGCCCGTCGCTCAGCTCGTCGAGGTCGAGCGCCTCGTAGTCGCCGGGGTAGCGCATGGGAGCACCGAGCTCGGCGTCGGGATCCAGTGCGGCATCGAGGAACCCACGCGCGCGGGCCGCGTCGGCGATCTCGGCCAGCGCGCCGAGCGGATCGGCGAGCCCGGTGAGCGCGTCACCGAGCCCGAGCGCCTCGGCGAGCCTGCGCACGTGCTCGCGCTCGGCCTCCGACAGCGGGGTCGCGTCGGCGAACACCGACGGCGGCAGGTCGGCCAGCTCCTGCAGGAACTTCGCGACATCGTCGAGCGCGGGAGTGCGCTCGGGCTGCGCGGATTCGTCGGCGGCGTCCGGATTCCCGGTGAGATCCGGTTGCGCCGCATCCGGCACGGCCAGCTCCGCGGGCTCCCCCGGCAACGGCGGGAAGTCGGCGACGGTGCGCTTGGCGGGTTCTTCCGGTTCCGGAGTGAGCGCCACCGGATTGTTCGATGGCGGTTTCGACGGCGGGCCTGCCGGTTGCGTGGGAACCGGCCCGTCATCGCCGGACTCGTCGTCGCGCCGGGTGCTGTCACCGTCGTCATCCGACCGCAGGCGCTCGCCCGCACCGTCGGACATATTCGGCTCGGCGACAACATCATCCGGCCGCGTCACCGCCGACTCGGTAGGAACATCGTCGGGCTGCGTAGTCGACGGGTCACGGTTCACGAGCTCGGCGAAGCGCGCGGTGATGTCGGCGTGCGCGGCATCGAAGGCCTCTTGCGCGCGCAGGTAGGACTGCAGAGCTGCGTCGTCGGGATCGACCCCGTCCGGGCGCGTCTGGTTCGGGTCGTCCGGCTCGTTCACCGCGGCGAGTTCGTCACGCAGCGCGTCGAATTCGGCCTGAGCACGCAGATAAGAGGCGAGCGCGGCAGCATCCTCCCCGGTGAACGGCATCGAGTTCGCCTCGGCGACACCGTCCGGCCGGGTCTGCCCGGCCTGCGGCACTCCATCGGGCCGGGTCTGCTCCCCCACCGGAATCCCGTCCGGCCGGGTCACACCGGCGACGGGAACCCCGTCCGGCCGGGTATTTTCGCCGGTCAGCTGGGCGAAACGGCCGTCGATGTCGAGACGGGCGGCGTCGAATTCCGCTTGGGCGCGACGGTAGGACTCCAGGGCGGCGAGGTCTTCGTCGACGCTGTCCAGATGGGTGAGGGCGTCGTCGAGCGCCGCGTCGGCGGCGGCTTCGCGGCGTTCGTCGGCGTTGTCGGCGAGGGTGTTCTGGCGGCGTACCGCGTCGTCGATCGCGGCGAGCGGATCGACCGGCTCGCCGGGGCCGACCAGGTCGTCGAGGGTCGGCAGGTGGCGATCCAGATCCGTGGCGACGTCGTCGAGAGCGCGCATGGTCTCGGCCAGGCGGGTGTCGGCCCTGGCGTCCAGTTCGGTACCGCGTTCGGGAATCTCGGCATCCGGCTCGGACTTCGGTTCGTCGGGGCGCGCACCGTTCGATCCCGCCTCGAGTTCGCCGGGCTCGGCGGATCGATTCGGGCCGGAACCCGGATCGAGCGGTCCGCCCGGCCGGTTCGGCCCGCTCGGCCCCGAGGGCGCAGCGGGTCCACCCGGCTGGGCGGGCGGGCCCGGCTGGGCGGGCGGGCCCGCGGGCAGATCGGCGGCCGGCGTGTAGAACTCGCCGGTGAGTGAACGCAGGCGCGCGATCTGCTCGGCCCGGGTCCGCACTTCCTCGCGCATCCGGGCGACTTCGGCGGCCATCTCCGTGGGCGACAGTCCTTCGTGCTTTTCGATCTTGCCGTCGCGGTAGGCCTCGTACACCTTGTGGAACTGCTCGTTGTCCGCGGTCGACACATCGACGCCGACCAACCGCGCCCAATCGCGATTCGGCAGCGGGCGTGGCCGATTCGGGTCCGGCGTGGTGTCGGCGCCGAAGGAGCGGCCGACGTTGTCGGCGATCGCGCGGCCGAAGTCGAGCACGTCGGCGCCGGGCAGCGCGCCCCCGACCACGTCGCGCAGGCCGTGCACCGCGTCGATGTCGTAGATGTGCGGTTCACCGGTGGTCCGCGGGTCGGCGGACCGGTCGCCCTTGGGCACCTCCGAGAACCGGTCGATAGCCAGCAGGGCCTCGGCGTACTGGGTCAGCGCCGCCTGCACCACGTCGCCGTGACCGCGGCGCTGCATCCGCGAGATCAGCTTGCGCAGCTTGCGCGGGTCGATTCCCTTGTCGGCAGGCCCGTATTCGAATTTGCCCGCCGCATTCTGCTTCTGCTGCCGCGGGCGCAGTGGCGCCGGGTCGTCGACGCCGAGCGCGCGCAACAGCTGCGCCTGGGCTGCGTCCACCGCCGCGGCATCGATGATGCGCAGCTGACGCGAGTAGCCGTCGGTCTTGGCGCCGTCGCGCGGACCGTCGAGCAGGTCCTCGAACTGCTGGTCACGCAGGGCGTTGCGCTGTTTACGGTTGGCCAGTGCCTCGCCGAGCCGTTGCGGGGTGAGCTCGCGCTCGGTCAGACCGAGCCGGTCCGCGAGCTGGCCGCGCGCGTCGCCGACCAGGTGGAAGGTCTCGATGTCGGTCATCGTGCGCGCGTAGTCGGCGAGCATTTCGATCTGACCGGCCCGCACCGCGTTGTCCAGACTCAGATCCGCGAGTGTGCGGGCGAGGTTGTCCGGATGCAGTTGCACCGGAGTGAGATTCAGTTCGCGTGCCAGGTCGACGATCTCGCGCACCATCTGCTCCCGGTCGCGCGGCGGCGCGACCGGATCCGGCTCAGCCTGGACGGGATACCAGTTCCCGTCCTCACCACGGACCATGGTCACCGCGAGCTCGGTGCCGTCGATGGTGTGCCGCACGTGCTCGACCTCGGGTGTGGCCACCGGGTCCAGGTGCACGTTGCCCAGGCCGTCGGTCCTGGCGTCGCGGAAGTCGACCACGACCGATTTGTCGCGCAAACGCTGGGCGAGGTCGGGGTTCTCGTCGAGGGCGCGGGCCAGCGCCTGCACCCGGTCGAGCGGACCGTCGGTGACCAGCAACCGGTCCGGCCCGCCGTCGGGCCCGGGCACCCTGGCCACCTGATCGTTGTAGCTCTGGCCGACCGGATCGCTCTGGTCGCCGCGCAGGATCGGCTCGGCCGCGTTGATGAAGTCGGTCAGCTGCTGGGCGTGCCGCAGCGCGGCCTCCCGCAGCTGCGCCAGCGTCGGTTCCAGGTTGCCCCCGGACAGGTCGCTCAGGTCGAGCCCGAACATCGCGGCCCAGCTGGACAATTCGTCACGCAACTGGTCGCGGCGCAGTGCGTGCTCGAAGAAGGCGCGCGTCGCCTCGTCCCGCCCGAGCTCGGCGTCGCTGGCGAAATTGCCCCACTCAGGGAGCCGATCGGCGCCGTTGCCGACCCGGTCGTAGTCGCGCAGCGCGGTATCGCCCTCGAACGCGACGATCAGGTCGCGCAGGAACCGGCCCATCGGGTTGTCGTCGAAGAAGCTGACCGCGTCGGAGAACGGCACCGGGCGCGGCGCGGAGGTGTCGCCCCAGTGACTGCCCCGCGTGCGCGGCTCGTCGGCCTCGTCGTCGAAGTCGTCGTCGGGGTCTTCGGTGCGCCGGGTGTCCTCGGAGTCGAGGGCTCGCGGGTCGTGCCGCGGTCCCGGCACGGCATTGTCGCGGTCGACACCCGTCGGCGCCGCTTCCTCCGGCGGATGGTCCGGCCGACGGTACGGCCGGCTCTGCTCCTCCGCGGCGCGGTGCGCGGCATCGGCCAGCCCCTCGATCGCGGCGGCCTCGCGCAATACCCGGTGGGTCTGCGCATCGATCGCGCGGCGCAGGGCCTGGGGACTGTCGTCGTCGAGGTCGAAGCCGAGCCGGGCGGCCATCTCGGCGATGGTCTCGTGTTCGGGCGGCGTCGGATCGGGGTCCGGTGTCGGATCGTACGGCGGTTCTTCCTCGAGCGCGCGGGCCTCGTCGTAGTCGATGAGGTCGTTGGTCCAGAGGTCGTTGATCAGCTCCCGGCGCAGTTCCGGGTCACCGGTACGGAACAGCTCGGCCAGTACTTCCGCCGCGGCCTCCTGGGTGATCCGCTCGACTTCCAGGTCACTGATCACCTGATCGCGGACCGCGCGGGGATCCCCGTCGGTGATCCACGGCCGGTACTCGGATCCGTCGGGCAGATAGACCGGGTGGTACTCGCCGGCGACACCCTGCTTGCGCCCCAGGTACTTTCCGATCACCGGCAGGTTCTCCCGGTTCTGCCAGACCGTCATACCTTCCTTGCCGATCCGCGCCACATTCAGCGCGGGGTCGCCTGCGGGGTCGGGCGCGGGCCGGAACTCGGGGCCGTCGTGCGATGGCGGCGTCGGCGTCGGCGTCGGTGTCGGCCCGGCCGGATGCGCGGGCGGATCGGTGAACAGGTGCGAGCCGTCGACGACGCCGTCCCGCAGGGCGGTCTGGCCCCTGCCGTCCAGCCCCGAGCCCGACGGGTATTTCAGGTTCAGCCCGGTGTACCCGGCGTTGAGCCGGTCGACCAGCCTGGTCAGCGCCGTGCGGGTGTCGGGCGTCGCGTCCCGCAGGTTCGCCGGCAGATTCGGGAGTTCGGCCGTGTGGGCGACGAGCCAGCGACCGTCTTCGAGCCGGACGTGCATCGACACCACTTCGCCGTTCGGGCCGAGGGTGATCCGCACCTCGCGCTCGGGCGTGCGCTGATCGTCGTTCTCGATCCGCGGCCCCTGCCGCGAGCCCGGATCCTCGTCGCCGGGCTCGGCGAACGGGAGCCGTTGCGGGCGGCGCGGTTCCGGCTTGGGCTGCCGTTGCGGCTCCGGCTCGCTACCGGGACGACGGGGCTGGTCGGCGTCGTCGTCGCCGAGCCAGGCGGGCCGGGGGCGCCGCTGGGCGGGGTCGGGGTCGGTGGGGAGCCGATCAGGCGAGATCAGGCGCGGGCGCAGATCGGTGCCGTCGGGACCACGACCCGCCAGCTCCGAATGCCGCTGCGGGGGAACCTCGCCGACGCCCACCCGGTTCTGGTGATCCTGGTAGAACCCGGTGGCGCTCTCCGTGCCGCGCACCATACGGGTGCAGTTCGCGCAGCAGGGCATCAGGTTGCCCCGGTCGACGCCGATCGGCGCGTGCACCAGGGAGGCGAGCGGACCGAGCGGTTCGCGGGCGGCATCGTCGGTGCGGTCGGCGGGGAGGTGCTGCTGGTCGTCCGGCAGACCGTTCGCATCCCGGTCGCGCAGAGCGGCGTTGGTGGTCTTCACCTCGGCGTGCCGCAGGGCGGCGTCGCCCTGTGGGAAGCCCCGCGACGCCTCGCCATTGGCCAGTTTGTCGAGCTCACCGCCTGCTCTTGTCACATTGGCGGCCAGCTCGGGGTGCAGTTGCGCGCGAGCGATCAGATCATCGATCGTGCCGTTGGCCGCTTCGAACACCCGCCCGGTGATCCGATCGATGGTCACCGCCAGCACCGGACCGATCGGATCCTTCCGGTTCTCGATCCGGCCCTTCTCCTCCTGCATCGCCTTGGCGGCCTTGTTCGCTTCGTCGAATTCGGCTTTGAGACGGTCACGCTCGGCGGTCAGTGCCGCCCGATCGGCCGGATCGGCCTGGCGGATGCGCTGATTGGCCTCGTTCAGCGGTCGACGTTTCTCGTCGGCCGCCTCCTTCAACCGCGCCAGCTCCTCCTTGACCGCGGCGAGCTGCGGCGCCTTCAGGTCCTTGACCCCTTGCGCCAGTTCGGCATACAGCGCCCGGCGTTCCCGCGACAGGTCGCGGACCAGATCGTCGACGTGTACGCCGTCGACGGTGGCGATCAAACCGTCGGCGTCGCGGACGATGTCACCGGTCAGCTCACCGAGCAGGTGCGCCTCGGGGTTCGGTACGTCGGAACTGCCGTCGACCGGCGCCACCTTGGCCATCGCCGGTTCCATCGACGGCGACTCGTCCTCGCCGAGCCACATCGGTCCCCGGTCGCGGGGCGTCAGCCCATCGGTGGGCTCCTCCGGCGACACCAACCGGGGCGGTGCGTCCGATCCGTCGGGTCCACGCCCGACCAGATCCACGTGCCGGATCGGCTCGGTGAAGCCGGTCGCTCGGACGCCGTCGTGTCCGCGCATCGCACCGGTGGTGCTCTCGGTGCCGCGCACGGTGCGGGAGCAATTCGCGCAGCAGGGCGAAGCCACCGGCTCGCCGTTCTCGCCCCAGCCGGGGAAGTACGGCGCGTTGACGACCGACGCGAGCCCGTCGTGGTCGGTGGGCAGCAGCGGCAGCTTGTCCTCGTCGGCGGCCGTGCGATTGTGCTCCTCGCGGCGGTGGTTCTCCGCCTCGCGGTCGTGCATGGCCTGGTTGGTGCCGCGGACCTCCGCGTGACCCATCGGGTTGTCCGGGTGCGGAAACTGGTTCCGGTCGTGGTTGCCGTTGCGGCTGCGCTCCAGTTCGATGGGATCGGCACCGGTTCTGCGGATGTTCTCCTCGACGGTCGGGTGCAACTCATCGGCGGAGAGCACATGGTCGGGCGGACCATTGGCCGCTTCGTAGACCCGACCGGTCAGGCGGTCGACGGTGATCGACGTGACCTGGCCGCGTTGCCCCTTCGACAGCGCCGTGCCGTCCTTCTCGGCCGCTTTCAGCGCGTCCTGCGCGGCGGTGCGCGCGTCGGTGGCGGTGCCGATGTTCCGCTGCGCCTGACCGACCGCCTCCTTGGCGCGCTGGAACCGGTCCGCCGCTTCGTCGGCCCGGCGCTGCGCGTCGGCGAGGTCGGCCTCCGCCTGGCGCTGCGCGTCCGACACCTGATCGTCGTCGCGCTGCTGCGCTTCGTCGCGTTCGGCCTGGAGGCGCTTGGTGGCCTGGTCGAGCTCCCGCTTGGCGTCGGCGTTCTCCGCCGCGGCGGCCTGGACCTCGTTGCCCGCCTCGCTCTTCGCGGCCTTGGCCGCATCGAGGTTCGAGTTGGCCGTTTCGATGCGCTCGCGCAGCCGCTGGTTATTCTCTTCGGCCGTGGTGTAGACGGCGGCCCGCTCGGCCGCGAGCCGATCGGTGAACTCGTCGATCGGCATGCCGTCGACATGGGTGATCGCGGGTGGCACACCGTCATCGGTCTGCACCCGCGCGTCGTTCATATCGAGCGTGCCGAGGAGCTGGGCATCGATCGAGATTCCGGGCAGCTCGTCGGCGCCGTCCGGCGGACGCAGCTTCGAGGACGGCGGATCGGCGTCCTCACCCATCCAGGCGTGCTGGGAATCGTCGGACCGGTCGGGTGCCCGCGGCCCGCTGTCGTCGCCGAGGCCCGGCCGTGACTCGGGTGTGGTCGTGGCGTCCGAGCGCAGCGCGGGGACCCGGTCGCGGCCGTCACCGGGATGCACCCGCTGGTCGGGCGCCGGTTCGAACGTCTTCCAGGTGGTCCGCTCGTTCTTGAACACCGCGGGCGAATTCGGGGTCGGTTCCACGCCGACCACACCGTCGGGAGCCCGCACGGTGACGCCGAGGCGATCGGAGACGTATTGCGCCCATCCCGCCGAATTGCCCGCGTGGCACGACATCAGGCGCACCGGCGTGCCCGGCACATAGTTCGGGTTGTCGAGGATCGCCTGCACGATCTCTTCGGGATGCACCGGTGCCCCATTGCCCGGCAGCGGATTACCGTCGGCGCGACCGTGCACGATCACGTCGTGTTCGCCCTCGTTGCGCAGGTTGTCGCGCACACTGCTGGTCGCCGGATCGTCACCGAACGAGGTGCTGGTGCGACCGTGCACGACGCCCTCGCCGTTGGACAGGAAGTCGTCGAAGACGGGGCCACGCTCGCCCTCGCGGGTGCTGTCGGTGGCGTTGTCGCGCGGCATCGGCGCGTCCGGCGTGTCGCGCGACGGCGTCGCCCGCGCGGCGTCGTTGCCCCTGGCCGGCGCGGCCGAGGCCTCCGGACCGGCGAACGGCACGACCGGGGGCACTACGGCATCGGCATCGGACCGTTCGCGCGGATTCGGCTCGGGCTGCGCCGCCTCGGCGCGTACCTGCTGCGCCTCGGTCTCGGTGGTCCGTGCGCGCGGCGCCTCGCCGGCAGACTGCTCGGCCCGCACACCGCCGTGCTCGTTGCCCGCGCTCGTCGGTTCGGCGATGCCGGCGCGTGAGGCGGCGCCGGGCCGCGGTGCCGAACCGTCGCCGGCTTGCGCGCGATCGATCGTCGCCCGCGATTCCGGTGTGGCCGCACGAGTTTCGGGTGCGCGCGGCTGGTCGACGCGCGGCGCCTCGCCGCCGGGCCGCACCTCGGGTCCGACCGGACGAGCCGGTCCGGCGTGCTGACCGCGGGCATCCGCGGGCGCCGAACCGGCCTGGTTCGACGTCTGTGCGGGCTGCTGGGCGGGTGCGCCCTGCTGGGCGGGTGCGCCCTGCTGGGCGGGTGCGCCCTGCTGGGCGGGTGCGGCGTGCTGGGCCGCGACCGGCGCGGCGGTGGTGTCCCTGGTACCGGACGAATCGTTGAGACCGCCGCCGTCGCGGGTGTCCGCCCTGATATCGGTCGAGGCGGTGTCCAGCCGGGTCCCGTGATCGGAACCGGTCGTGGTCGACGCGCTGTCGGCGACCTCCGCCCGGCCCTCCTGGCGCGACGAATCCGACTGCGCCGCCGTGGTGTCCGAGCCGCCCTCGGCGCGCGAGCCACCCTCGGCGCGCGGTCCGCCGTCCGCGCGGCCACCGCCGTCACCCTGCCCGTCGGCCTGAACGTCGGCCTTGGGTTCGGACCGCGAGGTGTTGGTGACACCGCCGCCCTGATCGCCGCCTTCGGAGCGCTGCCCGCTCCCGGTGTCCTCGCCCTCGGCCCGCGCCCCGGTATCGGTGTCGGCCTCGCCCATATCGGTGGTGCCCGCCGGGCGCATGTTCTGCTCGCCGCTGCGGCCGGAGCCACCCTCACCGGTATTGCTGGTCGAATCGTCTGTGCGACTGCTACTTCCGTCACCGGAGCCCGGAGTATTCGCGCCGTCGCGGCCGAAGCCGCCCAGGTTCGCGTCCTCGCCGAAGATGTTCGCGATCTTGGTGTCGAGGCCGGGCCGGTTGAACAGGCCGGGGTTCATCTTCTGCCAAGCACCGTGCGCACCCGCGTGATTGAGCCCGGACATCGCGCCGTTGGTGGCACCCGCCGACCACATCAGCGGGTCGGACATGGCGTTGCCCAGATTGTTCAGCGCCTGGTCGAGACCGACGGTGCCCACATCCCACGCGAACTGCCCGAGCATGCCGCCGCCCGCGCCGACCAGACCCGCACCGGTACCGGTGATGGCGCCGCGCAGCCACGGCTTCATCTCCGAGCCGAGGCGGTTGCCGAGCCAATTGCCGAACGGTCCGGCCGCGGCACCACCGGCGGCGGAGCTGAGCGCGGTCGCGCCGACCTGGTTCCAGTCGATCTCTTTCCGGTGCCCGCTGTCGACCTGATACTGCTGGATCGCCAGTTCCTGCATGGTGCCGAGCACCGTGTCGATCAGGACGTGGCGGGCCAGGAACGAAACGACCTTGGTCGCCGCGAATTTCGCGACATTGCGGATGATCCAGGCGACGGCCCGCTCGCCGATCAGCCGCACCGCCACGCGCGTGATACCCACCGCGATCGCCTCCACCGCGGGCGCGGTCGGCGGAAAGATCCAGGCCGCGGCGATCTCCGCCGCCAGCAGCGCCAGCGACGAATAGAACATCAGCTTGGTGTATTCGATCTCGGTGCCGGTCGAGTTCACGGTTTCGCCGACCTGATCGAAGAATTCGGCCAGCTTCTCCAGCGATTGATCGCCGGTGCGCATGCTGTCGAATGCCTTGATCATGTCGTCGACGCCGTCGCCGACCGGATACGCCTTCAGCGCAGCGGCTTTGGCCGCATCGATATCGTCGAAGATCTCCCGCAGGCCATCGGCGGCCGTGTGCCAGTCACCGGCCATCGCCCACATGTCGTCTTCATTGCCGTGCGGCCATTCCATACCGACGAGGTACTTGAGCCATTCCAGCCCAGAGGGGAGCTCGAGCGCCATGCGGAGTCAGGTCACCAGCCCGAATCGGTGGCGGCGCTGCCACGTTCACGCTGCGCCGGATCCTCGCCGCCACCGCGCCGTTCGGCGGAATCCGGCGGCGCCGTGGACGCCTCGACGGTCGGCGGGATGCGGAACTCCGGCATGCCCTCCACCAGATCCGAGATCTTCGGCATCCGGGCGCGCTGCTGCTGGAACGGCGCCATCAGCTCGTTCACCTTGCGCGCGACCTCCGCGCTGGCCTGCTGCGCTGCCTCGGTCACCGCCTTGGCGATCTCGGCGTACCCGAGGTCCTCGATATCGGCGCCGAACTTGGTCTCGATGACCTTGTTGTCGGCGTTCACCGTGACGGTGACGCGCCGGCGCACCGTGGCGCTGGCGACGATCTCGGCGCGGGCCTGCTGGATGCGGGCGACCGCGCGCATCTGGTCCTGGACGCCCTCGATGATCTCGGCGAGGTCAGCTTTGGCTTGTTCGTTGGTCATGAGTGCACGCGTCCGCTCAGTTGAAGCCGTCGCGGTTGCCGTGCTCCATCTTGTCGATCTTGTCCGCCGCGTCGGTCTGGCCCTCGGAGAACTTGCCCATGCCGTCGGCCATCGCCTGGGCGTTGGTCGTGGTGGCGGAGTGCATCTTCAGGTAGCCGTCGTCACCGCCGGGCCCGTTGGCGAAATTGGAGCCGAGGCTGTCGTCGCCCCAGCAGCCGTCACGACCGGCGAGCGAGGACTTCAGGGTGGACAGCACGCTCTCGATCTTGTCGTGCACCGCGTCCGACTTCTGCGCGGCCGCGCGAAAAAGGTCTGCGTCGAACTCGAGGGCCATCGCGTCCTCCCTTTCCAGCGTGGGTGCCGAGCACATCACATATCGTTCGCTTGCGCAACAGAATGCCTGCCGGAAGCGAATCCTTCGTTACAACAACATGAATCGTGTGTTCACGTCCTGGCCTCCCAGTGCGCTTCGACCCGCTCCATCATCCGGGTGACCGATCGATCGACCTTGTCGGTCAGCTGCTGCCGGGTCACCGGTTCGGCCACCGGGTCGTTGGACGGCAGATCGATCGCGTACCGCCCGTCCCCCGGCAGATCACGCCAGACGATGATGTCGCGCTCCATCCCGCGGGACCCGAACATGGACTGGTTCTGCAGGGTTTCGATGAGTCCGGTGCGTTCGGCCGGGGTCTCGAAGAAGGCGGCGCTGCGCGCGGCGATCCCGGTGTCGGCCTCATCGAGGACCATCGACGAACGCGGCGCGAAATGCGCCTGCTCGGCCGCCTGTCCACCGTCGAGCGGGATGATCCCCGTCTTGCCCGCGTCCAGCGGTGGCAGGTGCGCGACGATCGCCTCGGCCAATCCGTGCGGACCGCACTCCACGACGGTGTAGCCGGAGCTGTGCCACGAGGTGACGCCTGGCTTCTGGTACACCAGGTAGCCCTGCGCACCGGATCGGGCGACGCGCGCCTTGATCATGTACTTCGGGTCCTCCGACGCCCGGTCGTTCCACCCGCGCAACCGGACGTAGACCTCGGGCCGGGCGAGCACCCCGATGGCGGAATGCAGTTCCCCGTCGAGCATCTCGCTCACCCGCACCCACGCCTCGTGCTTGCGGTGCTCGAACTCGATCGCGTCCTGCATCTCGGTCACGAAGGTCAGCGGCCGTGGCATGCTCGCGCGGACGAGCCGCTGCCACAGCACGAAGAACTCGACGTCGGTGAACTCCCAGGTACGCGTCACGCTTGCCGCTCCGGGGTGCCGCGCTCCACGGTGACCGCTTCGACGACTTCGGGGATCACGTGCGCGGCGCTCTCCGCACTCGCGGCGACCAACGGCGACACGATCTCCTCCAGCGAGCTCAGATTGCTGAAGTCGGGGAGCGCGGCACGCGGGAACGCGGCCGATGCCGAGGTCGTCACCGGCTCGTCGGCGATGCCCGCGGCGGGGGCGGCGGCCGTGGCAGCCGAGCCGGTCGCGGGCTGCTCGACGGTGAGCCCGAGCGCCTGCGCGGCGGACTGCAATTCGGGATGGTCGGCCATCAGCTGGGCGAACTCGGGCGAATCCGAGATCGCCGTCGCCAGGTCGGGGAACTGGCCGAGCGCCTTGGTCAGCTCGGACAGATCTGGTGTCATGGCGCCGACATCGATCGAGGACAGCGCCTCGATCACGCTGGGCAGCGCCTGAGTCACCGAGGAGAGCACGCCGGAGATCGTCGACATCAGCGTCGACAACCCATCGGAGCTGGAACCGCTCGCGGACGAGGTGCCCTTGGACGCCGAACCGGAACCGCCCGAACCCGATCCGCCCGAACCCGATCCGGTGGTTCCGGTACCGCCCTGGCCGGAGCCCTGCTGACCGTTGAGCAGCCCTTGCTGCTGCTTGGCCTGGTCCTGCAGTTGCTGCTTCTGCTTGTCGAGGGCCTGCTGGTCCTGCGTCAGCTGCTTCTGTTTGTCCTGCAACTCCTGCAGTTGCTGTTGCTGCTGGGCCTGCGCCTGTTTGTCCTGGCCGCTGCCTTGATTCCCGCCACCCTGATTGCCCCCACCTTGGTTGCCGCCCCCCTGATTGCCGCCGCCTTGGTTGTTGCCGCCTTGATTGTTGCCGCCACCGTCGTTGCGCTTGGAGGGGTCGGTTTCCTTCTTCTCCGGCGGCGGACCGAGTGCCCCCTTGGGCGCCGTGGGCACGGCGGCCGCCGGGAACATCGTCTGCACCTCGTCGAAGCCGACGTAGTAGTGCTTGCGGTACAGCTCCTGCACCTCGCCGACATCGTCACAGGTCTCGCCGTCGGCGGGCGGCGGCATGGACGCCGCGGTCGCGTGCAGGAAGTCGACGGTGTACTGCAGTGCCGAGTGCATCATCGTGAAGCCGTCACGCAGCGAACCGAGGGATCCGACGAATGCCTTCACCGCGGTCAAGGCGGCGTCGCCACCTTTGCTCTCCCAGTTCGTCGTGGTGATCGTGCCGATGGCCGTCTCGAAGGTGTTGCCCACCTTCTCCACCTGTTCGGCCATCACCTTCCAGGTCGGCATGTCCGCCGAGACCTGGCTCCATTGGATGCGCCTACCGAGGTTCTGCAGGTCCTTCCACGACATGCTCGATGGTTCGCGGGCGTGATTCTTGAACACGCCCGAGCTCTCCGCGGTGGCGAGCGCCGTCTTCGCGCTCGGCTTCTTGGCGACGTCGATATCGTCGTCGTACACCGTGTAGTTGCCCCCGGGCGTCTGGTAGTGCGGGGGGGAGGTACCCGGGTGCCTTGGCGACGGTGTCCTTCAGCGGCAATCCGGCCGGCGAGGTCGACACCTTACTGAGCGTGTCCTTCTTGCCGTTCAACGCCGCGATCTCGCTGGCGGTCAACGAGTCGTTGCCGGTGTAGACCGCGCCGGCCGCCTTGAACATGTCGCCCATGTCGTGCAGCGCGTCGATGAATTTGCCGACGGTGTCCGACGCCTGCGTCGTTTCCTCGATGAACTTGTCACGCAGCGGCTTGGCGTGCACTTCCTCGCCGCCGATGGCGTCGACGGAATAGTTGTTGAGCGCGCCCGGTTTGAGCAGGTCCTGGCACCCCTTGAGCACGGCGATCACATCGTGACAGGCGTTGGCGGCCTGCAGCGCGGCGCCGGTCTCGATTCTGATGCTCGCCTTGCCCGCCGCCCCGTCCCAGGGAGTCTTCTCGCCCACGCCACTAGCTCCTCGTCGCACACCGACATCGGCCCTAACCGCGGGGCCGGATCGACCGAAGCTTAGCCACCATAATGGAATCTGCCCAGCCCCAACACTTTCCGTCTACCCCGATTTTCCCCACCCGACACATGGGCGGCTCGCACCGATCTGTGACAGACTCGATCGAGCAACAACCGCCGCGCAGCGGCTGACGCACGAGCGATGATGGGGCCGGAGATTGACGTGGCGATGGAACTGCTCATGACCGATGTGAGCGGCCTCGAACGGCGCGTAGCGGCCGACCGTACCGCCACCAGGAGCCAGGCCCCCGCGGACTACCTCCGGTTGGCCGGTTCCCTCGCCGAGCTGGCCCAGGGCCTGCTCGCCACCCGCGACGACCCGTCGGGTCGCGATCGGACCGCCGAGGCGCTGGAACCGGCGCAGGAGGCGGTCGCCATCCGCCTGCACTGGCTGGTCGGCGGGTATGTCAGCTACGAGTACGCCGGTGCGCTGCAGGATTCGCTGCGGCTGTTCGAGCAGGCGACGCGGCTGGTCGGGCATCGGCAGCTGGCCACCAACACCATTCGCAGTGCGTGTCAGGCGTATCGGCAGGTCGCGCAGGACTATCCGGATGTGCAGCCGATGTGCGCCGACGGGCTGTCCAAGTGCGGCGTGTGGCTGATGCGGCTCGATCACGACGCGGCGGTGGCGGCGACCGAGGACGCGGTGCGGATCAGGGCGGCGATGTACGCACGCACCTCCGAGCAGCCCGGTAAGTATCTGGCCAGCCTGAGCACGCTGCTGCGCACCATGATGGTCGGCCGGTCCCGCAAGCAGGCCATCGCGAGTTATCGCACGCTGTATTCCGAGGTCACCTCCGCGGCGAGCACCGCGCGGTTGCGTGAGACCCGCGTCGAGGAACTCGATCTCACCGTCAAGACCACCCAGGCACTGATCAAGCTGGGCGCGCCGACGCTGGAGCGGGCCGGGCGGCTCACCCAGCAGCAGATCCTCTATCAGTCGGGTGGCGACCTGGCCACCATCGACGAGATCAACTGGCGGCTGGCGCTGGTCGGGCTCAAGCCGCTCGCGGCGGGCGCGATGCCGGAGCCGCCGTCGCGGCCGGTCGAGATCTCGGCGACCTACGGCGCGCTCGCGGTGCGCTGTTCGGCACCGGACGCGCTCGACCAGGTACGAGCGGCGATCGTGGCGGCCTTCGCGCGCGACGGCGTCGAGCCGGTGGACGCAGGCCGGTTCGCCGGGGTGCACGAGAAGCACTGGGGTGTGAAGGAACCCGTCACGAATCCCGCGGTCGAGCTGGCCCCCGATGTGGTGCTGGTGGAGAAGTCTTCCGGCAGCTGGATTTCGGTGAAGAGCCTGAACTGGGAGATCGGCGCGCTCGGCAAGCATCCACTCGCCGTTCGGCTCTCGGAGAAGTGGCCGGTCCTCACCGTCGCCACCATCGAGAACATCTCCTACGAGCTGTGCCTCTACGACAGCGGCGTCGCCACCCAGTACGCCGCGCTCGGCAGGCCGGCCGGTCAGGCACCGCTCGACGCACCGCTGGCGCCGCTGGATTTCGCGACCCTGGCCGACTACGGCGCCGACTACGCCTCCGAGACGCAGGTCCGCGCGGCCTTCGGCAACGCGCCGATGTTCGCCAAGGTCACCGAGCTGCCCGGCAGCGGCATCCGCCAGGCCGCCGAGAAGCGCCCGCTCACCGAGTACGGCCCCGACATCCTGTTCTTCGGCAAGCCCTGACCCGGCTCGGCCGCTGCCAGTGTCGGAGCCGGGCCGGACAGCCTATCCGTCCGGGCCGGTCTGCCGCACCGGGCGAGCACCCGGCATGATCGGATGCTGTGCGAGTACTGCTGCAGCGGGTGACCAGCGCCCAGGTGAGTGTCGACGGTGCGGTCGTCGGCCGGATCGACCCTCTCGGCGCGGGTGTCCCCCACGGCCTGCTCGCCCTGGTCGGCGCCACCCACACCGACACCGAAGCGACCGCGCGGGCCCTCGCCGACAAGGCCTGGCGGCTTCGCATCCTCGACGGCGAACGCTCCGCCGCCGACCTGAACGCTCCGGTTCTCGTCGTCAGCCAGTTCACCCTCTACGCCAACACCGCCAAGGGCCGCCGCCCCTCCTGGAACGCCGCGGCCCCCGGCCCGATCGCCGAACCCCTCGTCGACACCTTCGCCGACACCCTGCGCGAACTCGGCGCCACCGTGGCCACCGGCCACTTCGGCGCGCACATGCAGATCGAGCTGACGAACGACGGCCCGGTCACCATCCTGCTGGAAGGCTGACCGGGCCGTCGTTCGAAACCTGTTGCGCGCGAACTACTCCGGGCGCAAGGTGAGGATGCGGGGGCCGTCCTCGGTGACGGCGACGCTGTGCTCCCAGTGCGCGGCACGGGTGCCGTCGGTAGTGACCACGGTCCACTCGTCGTCGAGGGTCTTGGTCTCGGTGGTGCCGAGGGTGAGCATCG
The DNA here is from genome assembly GCF_052983615.1 of Nocardia fodinahabitans. Lineage (NCBI taxonomy): Bacteria > Bacillati > Actinomycetota > Actinomycetes > Mycobacteriales > Nocardiaceae > Nocardia > Nocardia fodinahabitans. The sequence continues at coordinate 4,477,260 of NZ_JBRJJC010000001.1, read as the reverse complement.
GCTCGATCGCCAGGACCGAACCGACGACCAGGCGCGGGCCCTTGCCGGGGGCGCCCTCGTTCGGCAGGAACGGGTCCATGTGCATCTCGCGGCCGATGGCGTGACCGCCGTAGCCGTCGACGATGCCGTAGGCGCGGCCGTGCTCGCGCTCGGCGGCGCGGGTGCCGAGCTCGATGGCGTGCGAGACGTCGGTGAGCCGGTTGTCCGGCAGCATCGCCGCGATACCCGCCTCCATCGACAACTTGGTCGCCTCGCTCAGCAGCGCGTCGGCCTCGATGATGTTGCCGACGCCGAATGTCCACGCCGAGTCGCCGTGCCAGCCGTCGAGGATGGCACCGCAGTCGATGGAGACGAGATCGCCCTCGGTGAGGATTTCCTTCGCCGAGGGGATCCCGTGGACCACACGGTCGTTGACCGAAGAACAGATCGAGCCGGGGAAGCCGTGGTAGCCCTTGAACGACGGGACGGCGCCCGCGTCACGGATGACCTGCTCGGCCACCTCGTCCAGCTCCAGCGTCGACACACCGGGCTTGGCCGCGGCGCGGACGGCGACGAGCGCCCGCCCGACGATCGCGCCGGCTGCCGCCATGGCATCCAGCTCGCCCGCCGAACGGAACGGCACGACCTTCTTCTTACGGTTGAAGACCATCCGGCCTCAGTACTCCGATCGGTGGTTACTGACCGAGCGCCTTCAGCGCCCGCGCGTTGACTTCGTCGACCTCGCCGATACCGTCGACGGTCACGACCAGACCGTCGTAGTACTCGAGCAGCGGCTCGGTCTCCTCACGGTAGACCCGCAGCCGGTTGCGGATGACGTCCTCGGTGTCGTCGGCGCGCCCACGGGCGAGCATGCGCTCGACCACGGTGTCCTCGGCGACCACGAAGCACAGCACGGCGTCGAGCGCGGTGCCGTTGTGCTCGAGGATCTTCTTCAGCGCGTCGGCCTGATCGGTCGTGCGCGGGTATCCGTCGAGGACGAAACCGTTCGACGCGTCCGGCTCACCGACGCGGGCCTCGACCATGCGGTTGGTGACGTCGCTGGGGACGAGGTCACCCGCGTCCATGTACTTCTGCGCTTCGCGACCGAGGGCGGTCTGCTGGCTGATATTCGCGCGGAAGAGGTCTCCGGTGGAGATGTGCGGAACGCCCAGCTTCTCCGACAGCAGGACGGCCTGAGTACCTTTGCCGGCACCCGGCGGACCGAGCAGAACAACTCTCACTTGAGGAACCCTTCGTAATTTCGATTCATCAGCTGGCTCTCGATCTGTTTGACCGTATCGAGACCCACGCTGACCATGATGAGGACCGCAGTACCGCCGAACGGCAGGTTCGCCGCTCCGCCGGTCGAGCCCATGTCCAGGAACAGGTTCGGGAGGACGGCGACCAGACCGAGGTAGATCGAGCCAGGCAGGGTGATGCGGCTCAGAACGTAGTTGAGATAGTCGGCGGTCGGCTTGCCCGGACGGTAACCGGGAATGAAGCCGCCGAACTTCTTCATCTCATCCGCGCGCTCCTCCGGGTTGAAGGTGATCGCGACGTAGAAGTAGGTGAAGAACACGATCAGACCGAAGTAGATCGCGATGTAGACCGGGTTGCCCGGGTTCACCAGGTACTTCTGGATGATCTCCTGCCACCAGCTCGGGTCGGTCGCCGTGTTCGACCCGGTCAGCTGCGCGACCAGGTTCGGCAGGTAGAGCAGTGAGGACGCGAAGATCACCGGGATGACGCCGGCCTGGTTGACCTTCAACGGCAGGTAGGTAGAGGAACCGCCGTACATCTTGCGACCGACGACGCGCTTGGCGTACTGCACCGGGATCCGGCGCTGGCCCTGCTCGACGAAGATCACGGCCACCAGGATCACCAGCACGGCCACACACACCAGGCCGAAGATCAGGCCACCGTCGGAGTCGAGGATGTTCTTGCCGTCGAGCGGCAGGCGGGCGGCGATACCGGCGAAGATGAGCAGCGACATGCCGTTACCGACACCGCGCTCGGTGATCTGCTCACCGAACCACATGACCAGCGCGGCACCGGCGGTCATCACCAGGACGATGATGATCATGCCGAAGATGCTGGTGTCGGCGAGGATGTCCTCCTGGCAGCCCTGCAGCAGCTGACCGCGCGCGGCGAGCGCGACGAGACCCGTGGCCTGCAGGATCGCCAGGGCGATCGACAGATACCGGGTGTACTGCGTCATCTTGGTCTGGCCTGCTTGGCCTTCCTTGCGCAGTTCCTCGAACCGCGGGATGACGACGGTCAGCAGCTGGATGATGATGCTCGCGGTGATGTACGGCATGATGCCGATCGCGAACACCGACAGCTGCAGCAGCGCACCACCGGAGAAGAGATTGATGAGCTGGTAGATACCGGCGGAATCGCCGCCGGAGACCAGCTTCACGCAGTCCTGGACCGCGCGGTAGTCGACGCCGGGGGACGGCAGCGCGGCACCCAACCGGTACAGCGCGATCAACCCCAGCGTGAAGAGAATCTTCCGCCGTAAGTCCGGAGTCCGGAAGGCCGATACGAAGGCGGAAAGCACAGATCCTCCTGGCGAACGACATGGTCATGCCATGCGACTTCGGTTCTACGGAAACGTCAGCCGATGACGAGCTTGGCAGACAACACTTGAACTCTAACAGTGACACCGGACGAGCTCGCGACTCGTCCGGTGTCCACTGCTGACTAACAGTACCGTCAGGCCAGTTCGGTGACAGTGCCACCGGCTGCGGCGATCTTCTCCTTGGCGGAGCCGGTCACCTTGTCGGCGGTCACCTGGACCGCCACGCCGATCTCACCGTCGCCGAGAACCTTGACCAGCTCGTTCTTGCGAACGGCGCCGGCCGCGACGAGCTCGGCCTTACCGACCGTGCCGCCCTCGGGGAACAGCTCCGCGATGCGGCCCACGTTCACAACCTGGTACTCCACGCGGAAGCGGTTGGTGAAGCCCTTCAGCTTCGGCAGGCGCATGTGCAGCGGCATCTGGCCACCCTCGAACGCCGGGGAGACGTTCTTGCGGGCCTTCGTGCCCTTGGTACCGCGACCGGCGGTCTTGCCCTTGGAACCCTCACCGCGACCCACACGGGTCTTCTCGGTCTTGGAACCCGGCGCAGGACGCAGGTGGTGCAATTTGATGGTCATGTCAGACCTCCTCAACAGTTACGAGGTGGCGCACGACGTTGATCAGACCGCGGTTCTGAGCGTTGTCCTCACGGACAACACTCTGACGGATCTTGCGAAGGCCCAGCGTACGCAGGGAGTCCTTCTGATTCGCCTTGGCGCCGATGGTGCTCTTGATCTGGGTCACCTTGAGATCAGCCATGTCAGGCTCCCTGTCCCGCACGCGCACGCAGCATGCCCGCCGGAGCGACATCCTCGATCGGCAGACCGCGACGCGCGGCAACCTCTTCGGGACGCTGGAGCATCTTGAGCGCGGCAACCGTCGCGTGAACGACGTTGATCGCATTGTCGCTACCGAGCGACTTGGCCAGAATGTCGTGAATGCCTGCGCATTCGAGCACGGCACGCGCCGCGCCGCCGGCGATCACACCGGTACCGGGCGAAGCCGGACGCAGCATGACGACACCGGCCGCCGCCTCACCCTGAACCGGGTGGGTGATGGTCGAGCCGATCATCGGGACGCGGAAGAAGCCCTTACGAGCCTCCTCGACACCCTTCTGGATGGCCGCGGGAACTTCCTTGGCCTTGCCGTAGCCGACGCCGACCAGACCGTTGCCGTCACCGACGATCACGAGGGCGGTGAAGCTGAAGCGACGACCACCCTTCACGACCTTGGAGACGCGGTTGATCGCGACTACGCGCTCGAGCTGGTTCTTCTCGGCCGCGTTGTCCCGGCGGTCGCCGCCACCGCGACGATCGCCACCACCGCGGCGGTCGCCACGGTTGCCCTCGGGGGCATTGCTGTTCTGTCCGGCGGGTCCGTTGCCGCCGTCACGCCGCTGACGTCCCGGCATCAGACGTTCCTTCCGTTCGAAATAACAGTCATCAGAACTTCAACCCGCCTTCACGAGCGGCATCGGCCAGCGCCGCGATACGGCCGTGGTAGTCGTGACCACCACGGTCGAACACGACCGCCTCGATACCCGCAGCCTTGGCACGCTCGGCGATCAGCTGACCGACCTTGGCGCCCTTGGCGGACTTGTCGCCCTCCAGCGCGCGCACGTCGGCCTCGATCGAGGACGCGGCGGCAATGGTCTTGCCCACCGAGTCGTCGACGAGCTGGGCGTGCAGGTGCCGCGAGGAGCGGTTGACCACCAGGCGCGGACGCTCGGTGGTGCCGACGACCTTCTTGCGCAGACGGAAGTGACGGCGGGTCTTGGACAGCCGACGCTTGGTCGAGGTGTCCTTGCCCAGCGGAATCCGCTTGGCCTTCTGGTTAGCAGTTTGCGCCATGATCACTTACCCGTCTTTCCGACCTTGCGGCGAACGACCTCGCCGGCGTAGCGGATGCCCTTGCCCTTGTACGGGTCGGGCTTACGCAGTCCGTGGATGACAGCGGAGATCTGGCCGACCTTCTGCTTGTCGATGCCGGACACAGAGAACTTGGTGGGCGATTCCACCGCGAAGGTGATGCCCTCCGGGGCCTCGATCGGCACCGGGTGGCTGTAGCCCAGGGCGAACTCGAGGTTCGAGCCCTTGGCGGCCACACGGTAACCGACACCGAAGATTTCCATCTTCTTCTCGTAGCCCTTGGTGACACCCTCGATCATGTTGGCGATCAGGGTGCGGGAAAGGCCGTGCAGCGAACGGTTGGCGCGCTCGTCGTTGGGACGGGCCACCTCCAGCTCGTTACCTTCACCCTTGGTGACGGTGATCGGCTCGGCCACGGTGTGCGACAGGGTGCCCTTGGGCCCCTTCACCGTGACGACCTGGCCGTCGATGGTGACGTCGACGCCGGCCGGAATCTCGATGGGCTTCTTACCAATACGCGACATTAGTCCTGACCTCCCTTACCAGACGTAGGCGAGGACTTCGCCGCCCACGCCCTGCTTGGCCGCCTGACGGTCGGTGAGCAGACCGGTCGACGTGGAAATGATCGCCACGCCGAGGCCGCCGAGGACCTTGGGCAGGTTGGTGGACTTCGCGTACACACGCAGACCCGGCTTCGAGACGCGACGCAGGCCCTGCAGGCTGCGCTCACGGCTGGGGCCGTACTTCAGATCGACGACGAGGGACTTGCCCACGGTCGCGTCTTCGGTGCGGTAATCGGCGATGTAGCCCTCACGCTTCAAGATCTCGGCGATGTTCGCCTTGAGCTTGGAGTGGGGCGCCTTCACCTGATCGTGGTACGCCGAGTTGGCGTTGCGCAGACGCGTCAAGAAGTCTGCGATCGGATCAGTCATGGTCATGGTTAGACCTCGACACCTTTCTCGCTGCGGTTCCCATGCAGCATCGGCGCGCTCACACACGCCGACCGTGGGCCTACAACAATTCGGCTGGTCCGGACGGCACTTACCGACCGGATGAGTTCTCTTTACGAGCTCTCGGCGCCTGGACCGTCCGCCCGCTTACGCACATCAGCGAGGCGCCAGCGGACACAGAGGTGCCCAGGCAACCGCTCTAGTGTAGGCAATGCCGTGGTCAGGACCAAACCGGGGTCGGTTCGCGCGGCCGGATCCGATCAGGCCACGACCGCGCGCGCCGCCTTGGCGGTGAGCATCGCCGCCGCGGCCGAGACCGCGGTGGCCACGATGAGCATCAACTCGCCACCGACGACCAGGCTCATCACACCGCCGAGGAAGGCACCGGCCGCGAAGGCCGCGTACTGCGCGCCGTAGCCGAGCCAATCGCGGGCGCTACCGCCGCTGACGTGGCTTTCGATCCCCTGACTCAGTTTCACGACGGTACCGGTGGCATAGCTCAGCGGAACGCTGGTCTCGCCGTTCTTCACGAACGCGGTGTTGAGCGCGCCGACCGCGAAGGCGACGAACGCGATGGGGATGAACCCCACCTCCTGGCCGCCGGTGCGGTCGAGGGCGAAGTCGACGACCGCGGCCACCGCGAGCGCCACGGTGGTCACCACCGCCGCGCCGTGGCGGCTGTCGCGCCACCACCGCCGGCGCAGCAGCGAGGCGACGAACACGCCGAGCCCGAACGAGAAGAGCAACGTAATAGCGCCGACGGCCAGCAGCTGGTCATTGTCGAACCAGCCGAGAACGGCCCGCTCGGTATTTCCGGTCATGAATGTCACGAAATACCCGGCAGAATGTGTATAGGCGGCCGCGCCGATGAATCCGGCCAATATCGAAAGAAAGGCGACCATCGGCATCGCACCCGCGGGAATCCCGCGGAGCGGCGCCTGGTGGGCCAGGTCACGCCCGGTTTTCTCTGTGGTTGTCGTCACAATCCCACTCCTCCGGTTGTCCTGGAATTAGGGATCGTCTTTGACACCCGGTCGCGCCACATTTCCGCGCGACCATCCCGACACTAGCGACGGACAGGAGGGTCGGCCACCGCGATTTCACGATTATCGGGAAAAACACAGAATTGACCTCGGGATATTTAACCTCACGTTCACCGAACAATTCGAAACAAATTCCCGCGCAAGCGGGTCCGGCCAGGCCGGACGCTCCGCCGGACGGGGCGCACTCGGCGAATTCCGTTCGCCGCCAACTAGTTTCCTGAAGTAAGCATGTGATAGCTTCGCGAGGTTCGCCCGATCTGTGCAGGAGGCTCGGCAGTTGTATTCGCGCTCTGGGCGCCGTGGAACTCGCCGTAGCTGGACTCGCGTTCTCGCGGTGCTGCTCGGTCTCGGCGCCCTCACCGTCCCGGCTCCCGCAAGCGCGGCCGATCCCTACGTCGACCCGCTCGCCGAGGCCGCGAGCACACCCGGCCTGCAGTGGTCGGACTGCGAGGACGGCTTCTCCTGCACCTGGGCGCAGGTTCCGCTGGACTACCGCAGTCCGCAGGGCGAGCAGATCGAGCTGGCGGTGATCAAGCTGCCCGCGACCGATCCCGGTCAGCGGCTCGGCACCCTGTTCGTGAACTTCGGCGGGCCGGGGCCGTCGGGCGTCGATCGGCTCCGCGAGCGGGCGCGGTGGCCGTGGCTGTTCTCCGAGGAACTTCGGGCCCGGTTCGATCTGGTGTCGTGGGATCCGCGCTCGGTCTCACGCAGCGCGCCGACCAGCTGTTTTTCTTCGGCCGACGAGCAAGAGACCTACTTCGCGACCTTCCCCGGCACGCCGGCGAACGCCGCCGAGGAACCGGAGTTCTTCGCCCGCTCCGCAGACATCGCGGCCCGCTGCGGCGAGTCCGCGGGCCCGATCCTCGCGCACGCCTCGACCGCGAACACCGCCCGTGACCTGGAGTTGCTGCGCCGCGCGGTGGGCGATGCGGCGCTGACCTATCACGGCATCTCCTACGGCACCCAGGTCGGCGCGGTCTACGCCAATATGTTCCCGGGCCGGGTGCGGGCGATGGCGCTGGACGGGTCGCTGGACTTCGAGGGCAATGCGAACGGGCACGGCACCGACGGGGCGAACCTGCCGCTGGACACCCGCCAAGGCGTGGCCGATGCCGTCGCCGAGACCTTCGACGCGTTCCTGCGCGCCTGCTCGGCCGCGGGCCCGGACTGCGCGTTCTCGGCGGGCGAGCCGAAACTCAAGTGGATCGCGCTCGCCGAACGCGCGCGCCTGGCGCCCATCGTCGTCGACGGCACCCCGTGGACCTACGGGCAGATCGTTACCGCCGCGGGCAGCCTCGCACGTCCGGAAACCTATCCCGACCTGGCGATCCTGCTGCAACAGCTCTTCGACGCCGGGACCGCGTTGCAGCCGGCCGTCACCCACGACGCGGTCTTCGCGAAGGAACAACCCGGCAATCGCGTCGAGGCCTTCTATTCGATCCAGTGCGCCGACAGCATCGTCCCGACCGACCCCGTCGTCTACAGCCGGGTCGGCGCCCTCGAAGACCTGCGCGTCCCGTATTTCGGCCGCACCGCCGTCTTCAACGCCACCCCCTGCGCCTTCTGGCCCGCCCGCGACACCGACCGCTACACCGGTCCATGGAATCGCGACACCGCCGCCCCGATCCTGGTCCTGAACAGCAGATACGACCCGGCGACGCCCCTGCGCGGCGCCGTCGCCGGCGCCGCGCAATTGGCCAATGCCCGCGTGGTCGTGGTGGAAGGCGCGGGCCACAGCAGCATGTACGTGCCCAGCACCTGCGCCGAACACGTCAAGCGCGACTACCTGTTCACCGGCCAGCTCCCCCCGGCCGACCTCCGCTGCGGGATCGACCGGTCCCCCTTCCGCTGACCTGCGGGGACGTAGCGGTCAGCGGGTGACACACACCATGCTGAGCAGCGGGCCGTACGGATTCTCGGCGCTGCCCGCCAGAACGAGCAGCCCACCAACCGGGCTGCAGAGGACATCCAGGCTCGACGAGCCGCTGCCGGCGACCGGCGTTTCGGCGTGCGCGGTGGTCGCGGTGACGGCGGGGGCGAGGAGGAACAGGGCGAGGGCGGAGGTTACGGCGAGCTTCTTCATGGCTCTACCGTGCCGTCCACCCGCGCCGTCCGCACGCCCCGACTTGCCGGGGCATCGCCTCCGAGGGCACGAACTCCGTTGAGAAGTCCACACCCTCGGAGCAACGGCTCGGTCAGCCCGCCATACCCGGGAGATCGGCTGAGCATCGACGAGTACCCGACGATCATCGCCGCGTGCTCGCGGCCCTGACCCACCTGCGGGTCGAGACCCGACTCAGCTGAACAGGCAGAGCAGGTCGTACAGCGGCGGCTTCTCGACACTGCCCGTGGCGAACAGCAACTGTGCGACCGGCGAGCAGATCAGCGCGGTCTCCGACGACCCCGACCCACCCTGCGAGGAACCCGTACCGCCCTGCGACGACCCGGAGTCGGCGACCGGCGCGGGCGCGGCGGGGGCGGCGGAGGCGACGGCGGGCGCCGACAGCAGCGCACAGGACAGAACGGCGACGGTAGCGAACTTCTTCATGCGCCAAGGGAACACGAAGCAGGCCCTCCACAAGAGTGAAATCCACATATTTCACCTAACTTGCGGAAACCACCCCGGCGACCGGCCGAAATGTCGGTGCGGACTGCAATCCTGAGAATCCATCGACCACTGGGGGGGAACCATGACCTACGACGATTGCGGCTGGCACTCGGACACGACCTCGGAACTGGGCCTGGACAGCGAGGCGGGCGCGACCCACATCGGCATGTTCTACGCCTGGGCCGTCGCGCACGACCTGCATTCGCCGACCGTGCTCGTCTGGGGCGAACCGGAAGCCCGGCCACGGCCCGAGCTGGCGGCGTTGCGCGAGCGCACGAAGACCCCCGGCCGCTATCTACTCGACCACTGCTGCGGCGAACTGAACGAGGGCCACCTCAACGACCACGGCCAGGCCTTCGCGGCGGCCGCCTACCGGCAATACCTGCGCGCCTACGACCGCATCCCCGAGATCGCGCGATACGAAACCACCTATCACGTCCCCGACACCTGGGAGATCTACGACGCCGTCGCGGCACTTCTCGACGAGGCATGGGCGGAATGGCGGCCAGACGCCGGCTGATCCGTGCCGTCGTTCGTTATTCGCCTGGGCGGCTGCGCTCACTCCGAGCGCGGGCTCACCAGGAGCTCTTGTGCACGCCCGGGAGCTCGCCACGGTGGGCACGGACGCCACACCAGCGATCCATGCCTTTCACACGTTGGTCGTCCGGCGCTTGAGGAGACGACAGTTGCTCAGATATACTTTTCGAAAAGTTTATATCACCCGGAGGTTGTGGATGGCACGGACAGTGGTGGATCTCGATGATGCCGCACTCGCCGAGGCGGCTCGGTACCTGGGAACCTCAACCAAGAAGGACACAGTCAACGCCGCGTTGCGCGAGATCATCGATCGCCGACACCGCGCAGAGGCGATCGCCCGGATGCGGGCGCTGGTGGCCAGCGGCGAGATCGACCTTCCCGAAACCACGTCGACACGCCCAGGCCACGAGTCGGCGGCGTGACAGAACGGTTCCTCGCCGACACCAGCGCCCTGGTCCGGTTCTTTCGGGGCCAGACAGGTGCGCAATGGGATCAGTTGGCCAACTCCGGCTTGTTGTGCATCTGCGAACCTGTTCGCCAGGAGTACCTGCGCGCTGCGGGCGGTCGTCCCGCCTACTATGAGGCGGCCAGTCTGCTCCACGAGATCTTTCCCTATTTCACGATGCCCGAGTCCTGCTGGGAGCATTCCGCGCAGTTGCAGGACAGCCTCGCAGAGAAGGGCTGGCACCAATGCGCGAGCCCGGTAGACCTCCTGGTCGCGGTGACCGCCGCACACCACAAATTGACTGTGCTGCATGCAGATTCAGACTTCGAGACCATCGCCCGTCTCACTGGGCAACCCGTTCAACGTATAGACTGAAATCCCCACAAACGCGACAAGGCACGGACTCTCGACCGAGAGTCCGTGCCTTGCTTCGTTATTCGCCTAGGCGGCTGCGCTCACTCCGAGCGCGGGCTCACCAGGAGCTCTTGTGCACGCCCGGGAGCTCGCCACGGTGGGCCATCTCGCGCAGGCACACGCGGCACAGGCCGAACTTGCGGTACACCGCGTGGGGGCGGCCGCAACGCTGGCAGCGGGTGTAGGCGGCAAGGCATGCGGCCCGTTGGTTCACCAGTACCGTCCTGCGCCCGGTGGACCGATCATCGTGTCTCGCGGGTCTTGCTCGATCACCGCGACCTCGAGCCCGTTCACCAAGTTCACGAGCAATCTGACCGAGAACTTCCTGACCCATCTGTTGCACCGCGGATTTCGTTCTCGCAGACCGCATCGCAGAAGGCGAGTTCGTCCTCGCCACCGCGCTCGCCATCGCAGCGATCGGCGTCGTCGTCGAGGCCACCGCGGTCGCGTCGCCTCCCGCGACGACTCAGGAGGCGCTGGCCGCCCTGCCCGCCAGCACGAGCGGTGTCGACCACGGACTCGGCTACGAAGCGGCGCGCGACGGAAACACCTTCGCCGCCTCCCTGACCGGCGGCACGTTCCGCGTGACCGACGACGCCATCGAGGCTGTCGCGGCCGACGGCACGCTCCTCAGCAGTGTGCCGCGCGTCCTCGCCTTCGAGGAGAACATGGTCACCCTGGCGCCGCATCGGTCGAACTCGCTTCCAGCGCCAGCCTTCGGTTCCAGCGGCATATATGCGACAATACACATATGCCACTCAAGCGAACTATGGTCTACGCCGAAGCCGACGACCTCGCGGTTATCAAAGACGCTGCGGCCAACTCGGACGCGAGCGAAGCCGAGATCATCCGCGAGGCGATCCACCTGGCAGCGATGCGATTGCGTCGACGTTCCGAACCGCTGCGCTTGCGCCGATTCGCCAGCGGTGACCCGACGCTCGCCGCCCGAACCGAGGAGATTCTCGCCGAAGACGACGTCGCGTGACCGGAACGGGCATCGTCATCGCCGATACGTCCGGCCTGATCGCCGCGTTCGATACCTCGGCGCCGGAAAGTGACGGGGCTTTCGCCTCCCTGGAACGGGCCGGTCTGGTTGTGCTCTCGCCACTGGGCTTCGCCGAACTCGACCATGTCGGACGACGCGAACTGGGACGCGAGCACGCCAGGTCGATGATCGAAGACCTCAGCGCGCAGGCACGAACCGATGAGTTCGAAATCGCCGCGCTCACCCCCGACGTTCTCGACCAGGCAAATGCCGTACGCACCCTGTATCCCAGCCTGAACCTCGACCTGGCCGACGCCGTCTGCGTGGCGCTCGCCGCCGAGTACGAGACAGCCACAATCCTCACGTTGGACCATCGCGACTTCCGCGCGCTGACACCATTGACCGCGCACCGATCCTTCCGACTCCTGCCTGCCGACCTCTGAACGCACGAAGGCACGGACTCTCGACCGAGAGTCCGTGCCTTGCTTCGTTATTCGCCTAGGCGGCTGCGCTCACTCCGAGCGCGGGCTCACCAGGAGCTCTTGTGCACGCCCGGGAGCTCGCCACGGTGGGCCATTTCGCGCAGGCACACGCGGCACAGGCCGAACTTGCGGTACACCGCGTGGGGGCGGCCGCAACGCTGGCAGCGGGTGTAGGCGCGGACCGCGAACTTCGGCTTGGCGTTGGCCTTGTTGACCAGTGCTTTCTTGGCCATGTGCTCAGTTCTCCTTGAACGGGAAGCCGAGGTGCTTCAGCAGCGCACGGCCTTCTTCGTTGTTGGTCGCAGTGGTCACCACGGTGATGTCCATACCGCGCGGGCGGTCGATGGAATCCACGTCGATCTCGTGGAACATCGACTGCTCGCTGAGGCCGAACGTGTAGTTGCCGTTGCCGTCGAACTGCTTCGGCGACAGACCGCGGAAGTCGCGGATACGCGGCAGCGCGATGGAGACCAGGCGATCCAGGAACTCCCACATGCGGTCGCCACGGAGGGTGACCTTGGCACCGATCGGCATGCCCTCACGGAGCTTGAACTGCGCGATCGACTTGGTGGCCTTGCGGACCTCCGGCTTCTGACCGGTGATCAGCTCGAGGTCCTTGATGGCACCGTTGATCAGCTTCGCGTCACGGGCGGCGTCACCGACACCCATGTTCACGACGACCTTGACGACGCCCGGGATCTGCATCACGTTGGCGTACTCGAACTCGCTGTTCAGCGCGTCCTTGATCTCGGCGCGGTAGCGCGCCTTCAGCCGGGGCTGAGTCTGCTCAGAGGTGGTCATGTCAGATGTCCTTCCCGTTCTTACGGGAGATCCGAACCCGCTTGCCGGTCTCTTCGTCGGTGCGGTAGCCGACGCGAGTCGGGTTACCGTCGGAGTCGACGACCATCACGTTGGAAACCTGGATGGGGGCTTCCTGGGTCACGATGCCACCCGAGGAGGCGCCACGCTGGTTCGCGGAATCCGCGACGTGCTTCTTGATGCGGTTCACGCCTTCGACGAGAACCTTGCCGGTCGCCGGGTAGGCCTGGATGACCTTGCCCTTGGCGCCCTTGTCCTTGCCCGAGATGACGAGGACGGTGTCACCCTTGTGCACCTTCATGGTCAGAGCACCTCCGGGGCCAGCGAAACGATCTTCATGAAGCGCTTGTCGCGCAGCTCACGGCCGACCGGGCCGAAGATGCGGGTGCCGCGAGGATCGTTGTCCGGCTTGATCAGCACGGCAGCGTTCTCGTCGAACTTGATGTAGGAACCGTCCGGACGGCGGCGCTCCTTGACGGTGCGCACGACGACAGCCTTGACGACGTCGCCCTTCTTGACGTTCGCGCCGGGGATGGCGTCCTTGACGGTGGCGACGATGATGTCACCGATACCGGCATAGCGACGCGACGAGCCACCGAGCACGCGGATGCAAAGGATTTCCTTCGCCCCGGTGTTGTCGGCGACGCGCAGTCGCGACTCCTGCTGAATCACTTCAGCACCTCCTGGACCTGGATGTATACGTACGCCGGATTGCCGACCCGACGCACATGGTCAGTCACCCTCCGGACGCGCGCCTGCCAGCGGAAATACCTACCACTGGGGGTTCACTGCCGGATTGCGAGCGCAGAGCTCCCGCAGGCAACCGGTCTAGTGTAGGCGAATCCCCAGGTCGACCCAAATCGGGGGTCGTTCCGCAAATCTGAAGCAGATATGCTTCAAACCACTGTGCGCGCGATCACGCCGTTGCTACGGTCGCCCTGCTCGTCGAGGTACGAGCTGATGAGGAGTCGCACATGCGCATCACCCTGCCGACCACCCGCCGTCTCGCGACCACCGCGAGCGCCTTCGCCGCCGTGCTCGCCCTGACCGCGCCGCACGCCGCCGCAGGCCCGATCATCGACATGCTCACCGACACCCTCACCGTCGGCTGCACCGCCAAGATCGACGTCGTCGGCCTCGACGACTACGTCGGCGCGCAGGTGGACTTCGTCGCCAACGGCAAGTTCTTCGCCAGCGACACCGTCGACCTGGAGGTGAACGTCGGCGGCGTGACCGTGGCCAAGGCTACCGCCTACTACCACGTCGAGACCGAGGTCGAGGTGCAGCTCTCGCTGCTGCTGCACGCCACCGGAGCGCCACTGGTCACCAAGCGCGTACCCACCGTCGCGAAGATCCTGAACGCGGGCAGCGGCCTGGCGTGCGACATGGCTACCGGCAGCGCGGGCATCTCCTCGGACTGAGCCGCTCCGGCCCGGAAACGGGCCGGGCTCATCGCTACCTCCACCGATCGGCCCGCCCGCCGGTAGCCTGGGCGGGCTGGATCGCAACGAGCAGGGGTGCGGCTGCCGCATCGGGGAAGGAACCTAGTGACATCGTCCGGTCGTCCGTCGGTCGTGGACCGCCGCGCATTCCTCATCGCCATGGGCCTGGTGCCCGTGGCGGCCGCGCTGGCCTCGTGCACGTCCGATTCCCCCGAAGTGAAGCTCACCGGCGTGGACATGGGCGGCGGCGATCCGGCGATCCGCCCGCAGGACGACCTGTACCGCCACGTCAACGGCGCCTGGCTGCGCGACTACCAGCTGCCGCCGGACAAGGCCTCGGTCGGCGCGATCACCGACGCCAACGACCGCACGCTCGCGCAGTTGCGCGCGATCATCGAGGGCATCGAGGACCCGAAGCCGGGGACCGAAGCCCAGCAGATCAAGGACCTCTACGACGCCCGCCTCGACCTCGACGAGATCGAGCGCCTCGGCATCACGCCGCTCGACGGCTTGTTCACCGCGCTCGACCAGGCCGCGGGCAAGCCCGAGCTGGCGAAGGTCATGGCCGAGGCGCCGATCTCCGGGCTGATCGGGATGGGCATCGGCATCGACCGCAAGAACTCCAAGGCCTACATCCCCAGCGTCAGCCAGGCCGGGCTCACCCTGGGCGAGCAGTACTACCGCAAGCCGGAGTTCGCCACGCAGCTGGCCGGCTACCAGACCTACCTCGAACAGCTGGCCAAGGGCCTCGGCATGGCCGACCCGACCGGGGTGGCGCAGCGGACCGTCGACCTGGAGAAGCGGATCGCCGCGAACCACTGGGACAGCGTGCGCCTGCGCAACACCGACGCCACCTACAACCTGATGAGCTGGCGGGAGCTGACCGCACTCGGCCCGCAGTTCGACTGGGACCCGTGGCTGGCGGGCATGACCGACCGGCCCAAGTCGCTGTTCGACAAGATGGTCGTCGGCCAGCCGTCGTTCATCACCGCGGCCGCGCAGCTGTGGAGCGAGGTCGACCTCGCCCAGTGGCGCGACTACCTGAAGCTGCACATCGCCAACACCTACGCGCGCTTCCTGCCCAAGGCGATCGCCGACGCGCGCTTCGACTTCGTCGGCCGGGTGCTCAGCGGTCTGGAGGAGAAGCCGGAGATGTGGCGCTCCGCGGTGGGCGTCGTCGACGACAATCTCGGCGAACCGCTGGGAAAGCTGTACGTGGACAAGCACTTCCCGCCCGCGGCCAAGGACCGCGCGCTGGAGATGGTCGACGATCTGCGCGCCGCCTACCGCGACAACTTCACGAATTCGACCTGGATGTCGCAGCCCACCCGCGAGGCCTCGATCGCCAAGCTGGACAAGATCGTCGCCCAGATCGGCTACCCCGACAAGTGGGTCGACTACTCCTCGGTGCAGGTGACCCGCGGCAAGCTGATCGAATCTCTCATCGCCATCAACGCTTTCGAGTCCAAGCGCGCGTTCGCCCGGCTCGGCACCGAGGTGGACAAGTCGGAGTGGAGCATGTCGCCGCAGACGGTGAACGCCTACTACAGCCCGACCACCAACCAGATCGTCTTCCCCGCCGCCTACCTGCAGCCGCCGTTCTTCGACTCCGGCGCCCAGGACGCGGTCAACTACGGCGCCGTCGGCTCGACGATCGGCCACGAGATCGGGCACGGCTTCGACGACCAGGGCTCCAAGTACGACGGTGACGGCAACCGCCGCGACTGGTGGACGCCGGAAGATCGCGCCGCCTTCGACGCCAAGGCGCAGCAGCTCATCGAGCAGTACGACGTGCTGGTACCGGTGGGCGCGCCCGAGGGCCAGCACGTGAACGGCGCGCTCACCGTCGGCGAGAACCTGGCCGACCTGCGCGGCCTGCAGATCGCGCTGGCGGCGTATCAGAAACGCGCCGAGCGCACCGGTGAGCAGCCCGACTTCCGCACCATGTTCTTCTCCTGGGCGCGACAGTGGCGCGACAAGCAGACCGAGGAGGCGACCCTGCAGTCCCTGCAGGACACCCACTCGCCCAACGAGTTCCGCTGCAATCAGGTCGTCCGCAATATCGGCGAGTTCTACACAACCTTCGAGGTGAAGGACGGCGACAAGCTGTTCATGCCGCAGGATCAGCGGGTCACACTCTAGGGACGTTGCCCCTCCCACGCCGACGTAGGTTAGCCTAGGCTGACCTACGTTGGAACCGGCTCCACGAGCCGATCGAGGAACCTTCCTCGATGAAGGAGGATGCAACGATGACGTCTGTTCGGACTTCGCGCGGCTGGCGGCGCGTGGCCGTGGCCGCATTCGCCGGTGCGCTCGCCTTCGGCGTCGCCGCCTGCGGTTCCAGCGACGACGCCGCGGGCTCGGGCGAGCCGGTCTCCATCACCCATGCCAAGGGCGAGACCACCGTCACCGGGACGCCGGCGAAGATCGTCGCCCTGGGCAACCAGTGGCTCGACACCTCGCTGGCGCTCGGGGTGGTCCCCGTCGGCTACATCGACAACATCTCCGCGGTCTCCAAGAGCACCCCGCCGTGGGAGCCGGAGAGCCTGAAGTCGGCCAAGGCCCTCAACACCACGGGCAGCATCGCCGAGCAGGTCGCCGCGCTCGAACCGGACCTGATCCTGGCCGACCCGTTCATCGCCGATCAGAAGACCTACGACGAGCTGTCCAAGATCGCGCCGACGCTGCCCGCGCTGACCAAGGACGCCGTCACCCCGTGGCAGGACCAGGTCACCGCGCTCGGCAAGGTGCTGCACAAGGAATCCGACGCGACCGCGGTGATCAAGAAGGTCGACGACCAGATCGCGGCGATCACCGCCGCCAACCCCGGCCTGACGGGCAAGACCTTCGCCAGCACCTGGCTGGCCGGCCCCGCGCAGCTGATGGTGCTGACCGACCCCAACGACGGCTCGGCCAAGGTCTTCACCCAGCTGGGCATGGGCATTCCGGCCAACCTCACCGCGCAGCCGTCCAACCAGGGCCGCCTGGCGCTCTCGCCGGAGCGCGTCGACGAGCTGTCCGCCGACCTGCTGCTGGCCGGCTACTCCCCCGGCCTCGACGAGAAGTACCGCCAGCTGCCCGGTTACAGCGAGCTGCCGTCGGTCGAGAAGGGCTCGGTGGTCTTCCTGACCACGCAGGAGATCAGCGCCATCAACCAGCCGTCCGCCCTGTCGGTGCCCTACATCCTCGACAAACTGGGCCCCGCCTTCGCCGCCGCGGCGAAGTAGCACCTCCCCCACCACGTTCGACCCAGCAAGGACTGCGCTGTGCTCGCCTCCACGTACCCCGCCCAGACCCGATTCTCGCTGCGCGCCGGAGTCACCTGCCTCACCACCCCGGCCGGGGCGGTGCTGCTGAATCCGCCGCGCAACGTGAAGCTGACCGGGCTGGGCGCCGGTGCGCTGCAGGCGTTGAAGACGCTGAACCAGGGCCCGGCGACGGCGGCCGAGATGTCGACCGCCGCCGCCGGTGACGACATCACCGGGCTGATGCGCAAGCTCACCGACGGCGGCTGGCTGGCCGTGACGGTGCGCGACGGCGGCCGCGACCTCTACAGCATCCGCCCGTTCGCCGAGCCCGCGCCGCGCCCCGAGGTAGCCCTGCCGACCTGGTCGGCGACGCTGTCGAAGTTCGCCGTCCTGCACCGCGACGCCCAGGGTTTCGTGCTCGAGCACCCGCGGGCGTGGTGCGATCTACGCGTGCACGATCCGCGACTGCTCGCGCTGCTCGACGGTCCGATGGCGGCCGATTCGCCGGTGCCCGCCGCGGTGAAGTCGCAGTTCATGGCGGATCTGCAGTGGTGCGGTTTCCTCGTCGACGGCGACGAGGAGGAGCACGAGTTCAGCACCCGCTCCTGGAACGCCCCCGACCTGTGGTTCCATCGCCGCAGCACCCTCGGCGCCCGCACGGTGACCTGGGACGACTTCGGCCCGACCCGCTGGGCCGACGGCCGCTTCCCCGAATTGCCCGCCCGCCGCGCGCCGTTCGCCGGCGAGCCGATCGCCCTGGCCCGCCCGGACCTGGACGGCCTGCGCGCCGCCGACCCCAGCCTCACCGCCACCCTCGAGGATCGCGTGTCGACCCGCGCCTTCGACGACGCGGCCCCCATCACCGCCGACCAGCTGGGCGAGCTGCTGTTCCGCAGCGCCCGCACCCGCGCCGACGGCTCCCGCCCCTACCCCTCCGGCGGCGGCGCCTACGAGCTCGAGATCTACCCGGTGATCCGCAATGTCGCCGGCCTGGACAACGGGATGTACCACTACGACTCGGCCGACCACGCCCTGCGCCCGGTCGCCCCCGCCGACTCCCCCGCCGTCCAGAAGCTGCTCAAGTCCACCTCGGCCACCCTCGCCGGTGGCGCCGAACCCCAGGTCCTGCTGCTGGTCTCGGCCCGCGCTGGCCGCGTCATGTGGAGCTACGAGCAGGTCGCCTACGCCAATATCCTCAAGCATGTCGGCGTCCTCATGCAGACCGTCTACCTCGCCGCGACCGCCATGAACCTCGGCGTCGTCGCCCAGGGCTTCAGCGACACCACCGCCTTCGCCACCGCCACCGGCCTCGACGAACTCGAGGAATGCAACGTCGGCAGCATCATCGTGGGCTCCCGCACCGCCTGACGCCCTTCGAGATCCATCTCACCTCCGGGGAACCATCGGAGGGTCTCGCGCGTCCAACCTTTCGACGTGCTTCCTATCGGATCGAGGGGCTCATGAACGAGGACTGGTCGGCGCCGACCCGCGCGGCGAACGACGCGTTGCGCGCGCAGATCGATGCGATGCTCGACTCGTTCACCGCCGACAAGTCCGCGCTGCTCGACGCACAGGCGCGGGCCACCGAAGCGGCCAGCGCGTGGTCGGCCGACAACCTGGTCCGCGTCACCGGCACCATCGCCGGTGTCAGCGAAGTACACATCGAGCCCGATGCCTTCAAACGGTCGACGCCGGACTCGCTCGGCCGCTCGATCACCGAGGCCATCACCGCCATGACCATCGCGGTGCGGCAGGTCCAGGAGCAGGCGATGGCGCCCATCGCGGATCTGGCCGGACAACTGCCCGACCTGCCCGACCTGGTCCCCGGCGCCGTCAGCGTGAAAGACCTGATCGCCCAACTGACTTCACCACCAGCCGCGGAAGAGCCCGAGCCCCCGCGCCGCCTGGTCGAGGATTCCGACGACGACGAGGGAGACTACTTCCGCAACCGGAGCTACCTCCAGTGACGCTGAAGGTCGACCCGCAGGCACTGCGCGCCACCCAACCGTCGTTCACCTCGGTCGCCGACACGATCACCACCGCGGCCGCCGCGCTGGCGAGTGTGATCAGCAACGAAGGCGAATGCTGGGGCAACGACGAGATCGGCCAGGCATTCGCCGAGAACTACACCCCTGGCGTCGACTCCGGCCAGCAGGCCGTCACCGGATTGGCCACGGTGATGACCCAGCTCGGCGCGAACCTGGTCACCATCGCCACCGCGTTCGAAACCCAGGACACCACCACCGCGGGCGCGCTCGGGCAAACCACCGGAACCGCGTAAATGGGCATCGAGATCCCCGATGAACTGCAATGGGTAGCGAAATGGATTCTCGGCGCCGGTGATTGGCCGGAGGGCGACGAGACCGCGATGCGCCGCGTCGCCGACGCCTGGACGACCATGGCGCAGACGCTCAACACCGTCGACGACAACGCCGCCGTCGCGCTGAACGTCGCACTGACGGCCCTGTCCGAAGGCGAAACCCACACCACCGTCGCCGCCTTCCGCGACAAACTGCTCAACGGCGACGAGGCGACGTTCACCGCCGTCCGGAAATGGTGCGAGACGCAAGCCGAACTACTCAACGACGGCGCCAACGACATCGAGCACACCAAGCTGGTGATCATCGGCACCATGATCATCACCGCGGCCGAGCTGGTCGTGGCCGGCTTCACCGCGTGGACCGGAATCGGCGCGGTGGCGGGCGCCGCGGCCAGAGTCGCCGGACAGATCGCGGTCCGGGTAGCGATCCGGCAATTGATCGCCCGCATGCTGACCCGCGGCGCCGCCAAAGCCGCCGCCCGACTCGCCTTGCGCGGCGCCGCGTTCGAAGCTCTGGAGGAGGGCGGCACCGACCTGTCCGCCCGCCTCATCCAGCTCTCCAACGGCGACCGCTCGCTGTCGAAATTCGGCCTGACCGATCTGGGCCTGGCCACCTTCGGCGGTGCCGTCGGCGGCGCGGTCGGCGGTCTCCTCGGTGGCGGCACCGGCGCGCTCGGCGACCTCGCCTCCTCCACCACCGGCAAGCTGGCGGGCAAGGTGGTCGGCGGCACGGTCACCGAACTCGGCGCCGACGTCTCGGCCCAGGTCGCCGCCGCCGGCGTGGGCGCCGCGCTCCTCGGCCAGGAGTTCAAACTCGACATCGGCCTCGAGACCTTCACCAGCGCGGGCGCGGGCGGCGTGCAGAGCACCCTGGAATCCGGCGGCCACGGCGGACCCGCCACCGCACCGACGGTCCCCGAGCTCGACACCGACGCCCTCGACACCACCCTTCCCGCAGGCACCGACGACCAGGCACCGAGCGACCCCGGCGCGACCACGCCCGCCGGAACTGACACCGAGCCCGGTGACACCACACCCGCGGGCACCGACACCGAGCCCGACAGCACCACACCGGCCGGAACCGATGACGACGGAGCGAATACCCCTCCCACCGACGGTGATACGGACGGCGCGACCGACCCCGCGTCCACGGGCGACCCGGATTCGCCCACCGACGATGCGACCGCACCGCAGAACAACGCACCCGACACCGAGCTGTCCCCGTCGAACCCGAACGACGGCGCGCCGTCCCCCGACGATTCCGCGCCGTCCACCCCGGACGACTCCGTCCCATCCACTCCAGACGGCTCGGTGCCGTCCATCCGCGACGACAACGGCCCCGTCCAGGTACCGGCCGCCGTCGAGACCACCACCGATGGCCACGACAACGCGGACGTACCGACCATCCCGTCTCCGGGCGACACGGCCCCCTCGATCACGCCCACCGGCTCCACAACGGATCTGCCACCGCAGTCTCTCCCGACCGATCCGACCGACACGGACCCGGCGAACAACCCACCCGTACAACAGGTTCCCACCACCCTGACGCCGAACGACGTCACCCAACCCGGCCCGACGACACCGGCGAACCCACCGACAACCCAGCCGACCACCACCGACACGTCGACCGCCGCCACCACGACCACTCCGGCCCCACAAACCGGAACCCCCACGCCCACAACAACTGCGGCACCGTCCACCACCACACCGTCGTCCACCCCGACGACTCCCCCACCCCCTCTTGCCCAGACCCCGACCTCCACCACACCGACACCATCACCAAGGTCGACCACCACACCCCCGGCAACCACCACGACGCCACCCACACCCGCGCCGAACCGGTCGAATACCAACCCGCTTTCCTCAACTGGCAGTGATCACAGCAGGCAAGGCGATGAGCCGACACAAGCAGGACGGGGCCTGGATGAAGTCGGGCAACGTGCAAGCCTAGATCCTCCCAAGCAATCCGGTGGCCAGCGCGAAGTGCCACCGAGCGACCCCGAATCCACACCGCCGGAAAGCACGACGCCCGCCGATCCACAGGCAAGCCAGCCGAACTCGATCGATACGCCGACAACCGTTGAGGCTGCGGCTGCCCCGACGACGGCGCAGAATGCGCCGCTGACGCCGACGCCCACCCCGACGCCGACTACGCCGGATTCACACATCGAACCCGGCCACAGCCCGGATGCTCGTCCGCTCCGCGATTCGTTGCGAAACCTTCCCTCGCAGGACGGCCGAATCACCACGGTCGACACCAACCGTGACCCGTCCCAATCACGACCACCCGCCTACCGAATCCGACGCTTCCAAGTGGGAGGTCAATGGGTGGCGGTGGCTACCATACGGGCCTACATCCCCAACGCACACCTGATGACCCCGGCCGAACTCCACCAGGAAATGGAGTACGCACACGCTGCGATCGACGCCACTTTCAACCACAATCGGGAGCTCCCCGGCGGC
Organism: Nocardia fodinahabitans; assembly: GCF_052983615.1. Taxonomy (NCBI): domain Bacteria; kingdom Bacillati; phylum Actinomycetota; class Actinomycetes; order Mycobacteriales; family Nocardiaceae; genus Nocardia; species Nocardia fodinahabitans. The sequence continues at coordinate 4,455,076 of NZ_JBRJJC010000001.1, read as the reverse complement.
GACCGGCTCCTCGTCGACGTCGAATTCTCGACGAATCCCAACGCCACCGACCTTCGCCTGAACACCCAGCAGCACCGATTCGACCTCGCCAACGACCTGCGCGAGCACATGGGTCTGCCCCCCGGCAAACCCGAGCAGCCACCCACCGAAGACGACCTCTGCGCGATCAGCAACGACATCGCCAGAGCGAATACGCCTGCGCCGTTCTCGAACCCGTCCGATCTCCGCACCTTCGGTCCGCGCGAGCTGGCTCCGGTCGAGCAAGCGCGGTTCCAATCCGACGTAGAGAATGCTCTCCGCAGCGGCAACGAATTCACGATCGGCGCCGATCCCCGAACCAATCCATACGGTTCAGCCATCAACGACGGTGGGCCGACCGTCCGAGGACGCCGCAACAACTGCCTGGACTGTTCACTGTCCGCGCTGTCGTCGTTCTACGGCCGACCGCAGGTAGCAGCCCCTCGCAACGACGACAAGAAGCCGGACGGCACGTCGGATACCCGAACTGGCGAAGCCTCAGGTTTGGCACGGGCCGCGCAGTGGCTCGGCGGTGGATTGCTCCACTTCAAAGGATTGTCGATCGGCCAGCAGTATCAAGCACTCCACGATCACGTCGCGGCGCTCGGTCCCGGTTCATCCGCGTTGGTTGTCAACAGGTGGCACGCGCAGGATGCTGCGGGCAACTTCCTGTACAACGACGACGGATCGCCAAAAATGGGCGGATCCCATGCGACCGTGATCGTTTACCCACCTGGCGCAACCGGCCCTGTGTGGTGGGATCCCCAGTCCGGCATGACCTCCGACACACCACCATCGTGGATGGTGGATGCGTCGTTGACTCTCGACTTCACGCCCATCGATCCCAATGGAGGAAACCCCCATGGCGGAACCAATTCTCACGGAGGATCAAGCCAGACAGTCGCTGGCCCGATGGTTCGGACCGAACCGGGAATTCAGCATGATGGAAACCCGGCACGGCTGGGTCAGCCAAGCGACACTGACGGATCAGGAACTCGAGCAGGGTTGGGGGCTGGGCTTGGTGAACTACGTTCTGAACAAGCAGACCGGAGTGATCACCGAACACCGCAGCCTCCCACCGAAGATGATCGGCGAGGAGTACGACCAGGCGATCGAGACGGGGCGCCCGATACAGGGCGGCCAGGTGTACCCCCCGCTTCACCGGATCAGCCTTCTACAGACCTCCGAGGACCAGAGCACGGTCCGGTACGAGATGCAGGTGACCTCGCTCGAACAAGCGGACACCCCGACCACCAGTCAGATCCTGACAATCACCAAGAACCCGTACAACTTTCACCCGACCGACAGTCTGGCGGCCTCGGCGGCGTCCTGGGCGGAAGCCCGCTCCCGAGCGACGGGAGCCTGGCCGACGGAGGGCAGCTTCGAGCAGTAGATTCGCAGCCGGACGAAACTCCCAGCACCACAACTGCTCCCACGAGCACCCAGACCGCATCGCCCCAACCCGTACCGTCCACCGGGTTGCCGAACGCCCCTGGAGCCGCGCCGCACCCGGCCGCGAGCAGCGCGACCCCGCCCCCGCCTGCTTCCTCCGCGCCCACACCCCAGCAGGTCCAGAACGCGAACCGAGCACGGGTTGCCCGTGACAACCTCCGTACCCGCCGGCCGGACGGCGGCGTGCAGCCGGTCACCGATCCCAGCGGTCGCCGACGCTTCACCTGGGGCAGATACACCACCGCCCTGGGCGCTCCTGTCTCGGTCATGCGGATCGGTATCCACCTCACCGGCGCGGCGAACCTCGACCCCGCCGCGGTCGCCGCCTTGCTGGAACGCGCCCAGTTCGCCGTCGATCTGCACTTCAACGGCGGTTTCCGGCTTCCCAACGGCGACTGGATGATGGTCGATCTCGTCCCGGTGACCAACCCCGCCGACGCCGACATGCACATGCCCGTCGACAGCTCGGGATTGCCCGGCACAACCCATCCGAACGTCGACTTGCCGGGATTGACCGCCCAGCTGCGCGACCAACTCGGTTTGGACCCGAACGGTGACCACGTATCCCCCGCTGATCTCGACCAGCTCAGCGCTGCCGTAGATCGCGCCAGATTCACCCTGCCGCCACCGCCTTGGCTCAGCAATCCATCGACCAGCAACACCGAATCCGAGCCGCCCCGACCGACCACGCCGACTTCGTTGCCGAACACCCGGAACCTGGCTGCTCACCCGGTACCCGACAACAGTCGACACCTCCCGCCTCCGCCCCGCCGCGACTTCCGCGCACCCGAATCCAACCCGCCACCGCGGCCCACACTCCCGACATCCGCACCGACGAGTCAGGCGCCGCGACCGGTCGACAGCACCACGCCGCATTCGGCTCCGCACACACCCCACGACCCTCATTCGTGGGGCGCCCCGAATCCCAACCACCGGTCGCGCACCGGTGGCAGACGCCCGTTGTGGCGAAGAATTCTCGGCCTCCCCCCGCGCGATCCCGCAGCGAGCGCCTCGGTCCCGCCGGCGACGCCGAGCACCGTCCCGCCACCTACAACACGCCACGCTGCCGAGTTCCGACCACAGATTGCGCCTCCGGCTCCCCAGCAAGTGGTGGACGAATTCGGCGCAAGGGCCTATCGCCCAGGCCCTCCGTTCCAAACCCAGAACATGGGTCAGCAATATGACGGCGAGCACATCCCGGGCAACCAGGTATGGCAAACGCCGCCCTCTCACGTCGACTACCTCGACCCGAACAGGCGTCGAGCGCTTCGCCTCGAAATACGAAACGGACTCCTGTACACCGCAAATGGAGAGTTGTTCGACACGGGCAGAGCCCAGACGGTGTGGAGCGGCGGCGGGCGGGCGATATTCGTCATGGACCAGAACGGCAACCTCTATGCCTCACTCAGCCACTCGGCTGGCCGTTTCCATCACTCGAGCTTTCTCGCTGGAGCTCCTGTCGCCGCCGCCGGAGAACTCGTTGTCAGCGGCGGAGTGCTGCAGCTGCTCACCGACTCCAGTGGGCACTATCGACCTGAACGAGGCCACACTTTGCAGGCCATCGAACATCTACGTAGGCTCGGGATCCCGCTCAGCGCGGCCCAGGTCGAGTTCGAAGCACCGCGATGAGGAAGGGAATAGAGGATGAACTTCTGGACCGGGATCGTTCAACGAATCTTCTACCACATCCAGTTCGAACCAGAGTTGGGCCCTGAGCTGGCGGCCCGGATCGCCAACGCGCTGGTGGTCGAACCGATCGAGAACCTGACCGCGGATGACGAATACCGATCGCTCGCCGACGGTCTCAGGCACCAGGCACCGCTGCCGACTCTTGTTCGGATGCGCCATCCGGAGGCCGAGTTACGACACTTCCTGGCGCAAATCGTCGAGAGCATGGATTCGAGGCGCCCGTGGCCGACGCCTCCCTATACCCCCTTGTCCGCCGACTACCTTAGCGAATTCCAGAATGCACGACCGATAGCCAGGCTCGCGCTCACGGTGAACGAACTGGAGGGACGCCTCGCTCGCGGATTCAATCACGACAGCGAGGACGGACCGTTCATGCTGCTGAGAATGAGTTCCGGAACTATTTTCGGATTCTTCTCTCCATATTGGAACGGAAGCCACGATGTCATCGTCTATGCCGCCGACTCCGCTCGTGACCCGGGCGAATTTATCCGAGAATTGATCGACACCGGAAGAGTGGAACCGGGAAGAATTTTCCGACTCGACGAAACAAGCGTTCAGCCGAGCGCGACCCGTTATGCGACGACACCGATACTTCCCGCATTCCATGGAGAGCACCTTCCCGGGAACTCCGCATGGGATGGGAAGCAAGTCAGATATCTGGACGATACAGCGCGGCAAGATTTCCGCCTGCATAGCTACGACGGCCTCCTGCACGACGACAAGGGCAAGTTGTTCGACACTGCGACGGCACAGACGCTCTGGACTCCAGGAGGTGGGCGAGCAATTTTCGTCATGGATCATGATGGATACCTCTACTCCGCACCGCTCCATACTCTGGGCGAGTTTCATCATTCAAGCCTGTTGGCGGGAGCACCGGTTGCGGGAGCCGGAGAAATTCAGGCGGCAGCCGGGAAAGTTCTCCTGGTGAGCGATCAGAGTAGCCACTACCGGCCGGCCAGAAGATATACCCGCCAAGTGATGGACAGCCTCCAGCGGCAAGGCATAGATATCGGCGACGTTCAGATCGAGTACCACTCGACAGAATGAGGATCCCGAGTCCGTCGGATGAACAGGAAATACCGATTTCAGTCGATTGGAGGCGAGTGACGTGAGCTGCTGGCGGCCGGTCGTCAATTCGATCCTGCACTCGGTGCAGTTCGACAGGGAACTCGATGACCACGTCGTCGCGCACACCCCGCTGACAGTGCCGCTCGCCACGCTGACACCGATGGAGGAGATCAGGCACTCGCCGGTGGCCTCTCGTTGGGAGAGCCGCTTCCAACACTCGTTCAAATGTCCTATGACCCGGCCGAACTGCGGGGATTCCTCGGTCGAGTAGTTGTACGCGCGGGTTGCGTCCATGGCCGACGTTGCCGTATGTTCGATTGCCCGAAGGAGTCCAACCGAAGCCGTGGCAGACGCGGATCGACCGGATTTCCGAGGTCGACCGGCTGTTGACGTATCGAATTCAGGCTGTCTCCAGGGCGGATCCACCCCAGCCGCCGATCGACCATCACGTCACCATCGACAGTTCACCAACAAGGTCGACTACCGCGCGGCTCCGCTGTCGCGGTTCCTGGTCGATGCGGTGCAGCAAATCACCTACCCTCGCCATCAGGGCGAACCCTGGTTGACCACAACGACGTTCGACCTCTGACCTCATCGGTTCGATCGGGATCTGACGATCCGGAAGTTGGACTTGACCGTGGCGATTCGGCAGTACCGCGCTGATGGGTTTGGGCGCGGGTCGGTAGTCATCAAGCTTGGTGACGTTCGCGGCGGGACGACCGGCGAGGAGGTTGTGCTCGGGTCGGGTGGGTATCCGTAAGGTCGTTGGCGATGACGGATTGCTGCGGTCGGGGATGGAACCGGTCGGGGGTTGGGTGCGTCTAAGGATGTAGTGGCGGGGAACTGTCGCGTCTGACCAGGTAGGAGAGCTGTGCGAGGCGTTGTGGTGATGCGGGCCGTGGCCTGTGGGCTGGCCGGTGTGGCGGTGCTTGCTGGGTGTGGGGATACCGAGCAGGGGGCAGCCGGGCCTACGAAGGCGGGGACGGCCGAGGTGTTCAACCCTTGCCGGGGGGATCTGTCGGATGACGCGCTGCGCGGCGCCGGTCTCGATCCGGCGACGAAGCGAGTGACTACTGATCCGCCGACCGGTGCTTCGTCTTGGCGAATCTGCAACTGGGCGCCGCTGGATGACCGGGCTGAGATCGGGAAGCGCCGGGTGGCCGTAATCTCGACCAGCAACACGCTGGTCCAGGCGCGTGCCAAGGACAGCCTCGTCAATGTCCGGGACACGACGGTGAATGCACGTCCCGGTCTGGTCTCGCAAGAGAAGAACGATCCCAACAGCTGCTACGTGTCGTTCGAGGCCGAGCAGGGCATGTTCGAAATCAAGGTGGGCTGGCTCAGCACGGAAGGACCCCGCGTCGGGGATACCTGCGAGATGGCCGCGACATTTGCAGCGGCGCTCGAGCCGAAGCTACCGAAGTAGTCCGGGGGGAACTAGGCAATGACACAGGACCATGCAGATTACTGGCGGAGCATGAAGGCTCAGGCGATCAGCGGCGACTTCAAGATCGAGGAAGACCTCGGTCAAGCTATCGCCAACGTGGTCAGCCAGTACATCACGGAACTCGAGCAGCAGAAGTTCGAGGCGGCGACGTTGGAGCACTTGAACGGATGGGGCGACCTGCCCTCCGCGGTAGCCATCCGAGAAAAGCTCGAAGGCAAAGCCTCGGCCGACAACTCGGCGGTCAAACGCCTGGACGAACACATCGCTATCGCCCGCGACCAACGCGACACCTTCCTCGCCGCCATCGGCAAACTGCAAGGTGTAGACCAGCAGACCGCCGGCGCGCTGGGTGCGACAGGGGCCGGTCTCTGATGGGGTTCTGGGATGGGGTCGGGTCGGTCGTCAATGGTGCCGGTGCGGTCGGTGAGTTCCTGGGTCACGTGGGCACGTTCGGTGTTTTCAAGGTCATGGACAACTATGACCGGGCCGATGAGTTCAGCCGGCTCGACCAGGACGGCCGGGAAGCGTGGGAAGGCGACCGGGCCATCATCACCGATGAATGGTCGCGGTTGAGTGCCAATTCCGGTCTGACGATGGACAAGGCGGCGATCACTTCGCCGGAACCGTTCAGCACCTGGACACACCAGCAGATCTGGCAGGCGCTCAATGGTCCGGACGGGAGTTCCGGTGTCGACGCGACGGCGGTGAATGCCGGCGCGGACGGCTGGCGGCGGCTCACAACGGGGACCGAGACCGCGGTGACCAACTACCGGAACAGTTTCGAGCGGGTGCTGTCCGAGAAGTGGTCGGGGCAGTCGGGTAATGCGGCGATCGAGGCGGTGAAGAGCTACACCACCGACGCGACGAAGCTGCCGACGGCATTCCAGATGGTCGCCAACGGGATCGACCACATGCAGGGTCTGCTCGGGCAGTCGAAGATCGCGATTCCGAAGCCGGACGATATTTCCGGCTTCGACGAGTTCATCAGTCACATTCCCGGCAACGGCGTGGTCAAGGCGGCGAAGCATCGCGCCACCGAGGCGGAGGAAGACGCCCGGCTCTTCATGATCGGCACGTATCAGCCGGGTTCGGTCATCGTCGACGGCAAGACCCCGGTCCTTCCGTTGCCGCAGAACAACACCGAGAATCCGGGGGACGGCGGTCCCGGCACCCGGAACGGCAACGACGGCACCACCAACGGGAACACCAACAACAACAACGGCACCACGCCGGGGACTAATCCCGCCGGGACGCAGGAGAATCCGGGTACGACGTCGCCGCAGACGACCGATACCGGTGACGATCAGAACGACGACGGCAGCGACGACAGTACCGACGACTCGACCTCGCCGAGCAGTACCGATCCGTCCGCGACCACTCCCGCCACGACGACACCAGGGACCGGGCAGCCGACGACTCCCGGTGACACCAAGACCGGCGGCTCGCCCGGCGGCGGCTCGCCCGGGTCCGGTGTGCCCACCGGTGCGGCCGTGCCCGGTGCGGGGCGCAGTGTGTCGGGCACTCCCGGTGGCGCTGCCTCCGGTGCTCGCGCGGCGACGGCAGGCACCGCCGGTGGGCGGGGCATGAGCGGCATGCCCGGCATGATGGGCGGCGGGCGTGGTGGCAATGGCAAGGATGACGAGAACGAGCACACCAGTCCCGACTACCTCATCCAGGATCGGGAGAGCGAGCTCATCGGGCAGTTGCCGCCGACCCTGCCGGCGGGTGGGGTGATCGGCGGGTGAGCTGGGACCAAGCTCTGGAGGACTGGGAACCGGCGCAGCGCGAGCAGGTACCGCTCGGCCGCTGGCGACTCGACCCACATGCGTTCGCCATCGGCGTCGAGGGCCACGGGCGGGACCGGCTGCCGTATCCGCTGACCTTTCGGCCAGAGTTCGCGGAAACGATCGAGATCCACGCCGAGCGGCGCCGAGCGGCCGGGCTCCGGCTGCGGCAGGTCTATGACCAGCGGCTGCACAGGGTGTTCGGTGCGCTGCTCGAGCCGCAGGTCCGGGTCGAGATCGAGGGCTTGTACGGGCCCGGCCAGGCGGAGGTCGTGCGGGTGTACGCGGGGATCATCGAGGATCACGCGGCCTTGGCGGTCCAGGCGCACGGGCCCACCCGAGAGCAAGGCGGAGACCTCACGCTGAGCATCGTGCCGCTGGCCGAGTTGGCCGCCGAGATCGTCGCGGCGCTGCCCCGGGTGCCGGGCGGGACCACGCCGCGCTTCCAGGGGCGGCGCAGCGATCTCGACGCCGCCACCTATGCCAAACATCCCACCCGCCTGTCCCCCGCCGAACAGACACAGCGCTTCTTCCGCCGCGCCCGGATCGGGACCGGCGAGATCACCGTCTATCCGGGCTACCAGGTCGACGCCCGGCCCACCGGGGACGGCAAGGCGTTCCTTTGGCTGGACTACCCCGACGACGGCCGCTACCTACTTCAGCACCAGGGCCCCGACGAGTTCACCGTGATCCCCGGACCGCCCGCCGAACTGACCCACCGGCTCGCCAGGCAGATCGCGATCTGCACCGACCGGCCGACCCGCAGGCGCTGACGATGGCCATCTACCTGGTCTTCCGGCTGCGTTCGGTGGCGGACGACGAAGTCGTCTACGAGTACGCCGGGGTTGACCACGTGTTCGACCGCGCGGTCACGATCAGGACGGCCGACTACGCCGTCAGCGTGCCGGACGGCGAGGTGGGCGGGTTGGCCGCGCGCGTCGCCGGGAAGGCGATCCACGGGCACCGGACCTCCGGGATATGGATGAAGGTCGGCTCGCAGCAGTCGTAGTTCGAGGCGATCCACCTGGCCGGGTGGGCTGGGCGAGGTTACTTCCCGCGCAGACCGAAGGGGTTGCCGTCGGGATCGGTGAGAACGCAGACGCGCAGGCCGGGGGCTACCTCGCGAGGGGCGGAGTGTTCGGTGGCGCCGGTGGCGAGCAGGGCGGTGCGGGTGGCGTCTACGTTCTCGACGTCGGTGAAGGCGATGGGGCCTGCGCCCGCGTCGCCCTGGGGGTTGAGGCTGATCTCGAAGCCGTTGACGTTGTAGCCGACGTAGTAGGGCTCGTCGGTGTGGGGTGTGCCGTACAGGGCGGTGTAGACCTTCTTGGCGGATTCCAGGTCGGAGACGGGGATGACTACGGCGCCGATGGTGGGGCTCATCTTGGCTTCCTTCCGAAGGGTGTCGGTGAAGAACGTGATGCTCCGTCTGCCAGCCTAACCACCGGAAACGACGAAAGCGGGCAGCGCAGGCCACCCGCTTTTGTCGGTGTCCGGAATCAGATGGCGTCGGCCAGGGCGGTGACCGCCTCGGTCCAGAGTTCGGCGAAGCGTGCTGCCTGCGCTTCGGTGAACAGGGCCGTGCTCCAGCGGAAGTTGGTGGTCAGGGCGGGGCCATCGGGGGTGGTGCCGATACCGGCGATGACGTCGACCGCGTAGCGCAGCGGCAGGTCGGGCTCGGGGTCCAGCGGCAGGGCCGCGTCGTGGGCGCCGACCAGCAGGGACCAGGGGTTACCCTCGGTGCCGGAGAGGTCGATACGGCCCAGGTAGTTGAACTCGACCTGGGGTTCAGCCGCGGCGCGGAGTTCGGGGACGCGGTCGACGTAGCGGAGCAGGCCGTAATCGAGGCCCTGGTTGGGGATCTCGCGCAGGTGGGTCGAGACGGTGTCCAGCAGGGTGCGGGCAGCGGCCGGATCCGCTTGTGCGCCAGCGACATCCACCGCGTGCTCGCCGACGCCGAGGCGCACGGGGAACACGTTGGTGAACCAGCCGAGGGTGTTGGCGGTGTCGGTGCCGAGTTCGGCGTCGGCGCGGCCGTGGCCCTCCAGCGCGATCAACGCGCCTGCGGTGGCGTCGTTTCCGTTGTCGGCGTGGACCGAGGCCATGGTCATGGTGAGGGCGGTGAGCAGCAGCTCGCGGACGCCCTCGTCCTTGCCGACGCGGGCCAGCAGGCGCTCGGTCAGGGCGACCGGGGTCGCGACGGTGGTGATGCGCAGGGTGGACCAGGTGTCGGTGGCCGGGGCGGGCACCCGCGCGCCGAGCGCGGCATCGGGTGCGGCGACCTGGGCGGCCCAATAGTGGCGCTGGGCGAGCACTTCCGGTTCGGCGGCACGCTGCCACATGGCTTCGGACCACTGCCGGTAGGAGGTGAACTCGGGCAGCATCTTCGGCGTCACCCCGGACTGGACCTGCTGCCAGGCGGCGGCCAGGCCGTCGATCATGATGTGCCAGGAGACGACGTCGACGGCGAGGTGATGGATCGCCAGCAGCAGGACATCGCCGGCACCGGCGGTGTCGGCGAACCACACCGCGCGCACCATCGCACCGGTTCGGGGGTCGATGTCGTCGTTGGCGGTGCGCGCGAATTCTGTTATGGCCGCGTCGAGTTCGGCACCGGCGAGGCCGCGCGGCGCCTCGATGACGACATCGGCGGCTTGAACCGCACCAGGCGCTCTGGTGACCAAGCGCGGTCCGTCAGGGGTGTCGGTGAGCACGGCGCGCAGGGTGTCGTGCGCGTCGAGCAGGGCCTGCAGCGTTGCTTCCATTCCGGCACGGTCGATTCCGGCGGGCAGGCGCAGCAGAGCGCTCTGGGTGAAGCGACGGAAGTTGCCGTACTCGTACATCCACGACACCACCGGCAGCGGCGGCACCACGCCGTAGGCGTCGGCGCCGGACTGGGCGGCCACGGCCGGGCCGTCATCGGCCGCGGCGGCGAGCTCGCGAATGGTGGGGCAGGCCAGCACCATTCGGGGATTGAGCGCGATGCCGCGGCGGCGGGCCTTGTTGACCAGGGAGATCGCGACGATGCTGTCGACGCCGAGTTCGTAGAAGTCGGCGTCGACGCCGGGAGCACGGCCGTCGAACAGTTCGGCGAAGACCTCGCTCAGCGCGATCTCGGTGGGGGTTTCGGCGGCGGCGTTGCCGTCGGCGGCCGAGAGGGTCTGTTCGGCGAGTTCGCGCAGGGCGTGACCGTCGAGCTTACCGTTGACGTTCACCGGCAGCTGCTCGAGGACGACGATCCGCGCGGGAATCATGTACGCGGGCAGGCGCTGGGCCAGATCGGCACGCACCCGGCTGACGACCACCGCGCGGCCCGCCTTGCCGACGACGAAACCGACCAGCGACGCGCCACCGGCGCGCCGCACCACGGTCACCGCGGCGGTGTCGATATCGGCGGAGCGGCGCAGCGCGGTCTCGATCTCGCCGACCTCGATGCGGTAGCCGCGCACCTTGACCTGCGCGTCGGCGCGACCCAGGTAGCCGAAGCGGCCGCCGGGCAGCCTGCGCACGAGGTCACCGGTGCGGTACATGCGCTGACCGGGGCGATGCGGGTCGGCGCAGAAGCGGTCGGCGGTGATGGCGGGCTTGCCGAGGTAGCCGCGGGCCAGCTGCACGCCGGACAGGTAGAGCTCGCCGACGACGCCGGGCGGCACCGGGCGCAGCCGCGAGTCCAGGACGTAGCCGGCCATGCCGCCGTTGGCGGTGCCGATGGTCGGGATCTCCGAGGTGGCCACCGGGGCGACGACCGCTTCGACGGTGGTCTCGGTGGGGCCGTAGCAGTTGTAGACGGCGGTGCCGGGCAGGGCGCGCAGGCGTGCCCACAGCGCGGTGTCGATGGCCTCGCCGCCGAGGGCGAGCACCGGCAGTTCCCGGTCGAGCAGGCCCGCCGCCGCCAGCTGCGCCAGCATGGACGGGGTGGTGTCGATCATGTCGATGCCGAATTCGGCCATGCCGGAGACGATCCGGTGCGCGTCGCGCATCTCCTCGGCGTCGAACAGGTGCAGCGCCTGACCGGCGAACAAGCCGACCATCGGCTGCCAGGACGCGTCGAACCCGAGCGACCAGGCGTGCGCGACCCGAAGCGGGCGGCCGAGTTTCGCCATCGCGGGGCGGTAGAAGCGCTCCAGGTGATCGGCGAAGTAGCCGGCCAGCGCGGCATTGGTGCCGACGACGCCCTTGGGCTCGCCGGTCGAGCCGGAGGTGAAAATAATGTAGGCGCTGTGCTCGAGCTGGCGGCGCACCGTGGGGGCCTGCGCGGGGCGGGCGGCGATGCGAGCGACGACGGCGGGGTCGTCGAGCAGCAGGACAGGCTGCCTGCCAAGTGTCGGGCCGTCGAGCAGAGCGCGGTCCTGCGCTCGAATGACTGCGAGGACCGGGTTCGACTGACGCAGAATGGATTCGATGCGGCCGACCGGTAGCGAGATGTCGACCGGCACATAGGCCGCGCCTGCGGCGAAGGTCGCCAGAATGGCGACGATCGACGCGGTGCCGCGCGGGAGCATCAGGGCGACAACGGTTTCCGGTCCGACGCCGTGGGCGGCGAACTCCCCCGCCATCCGGCAGGCTTGGTCGTGCAGCTCCCGGTAGGTGAAGACCTCGCCCGCGGTGGTGGTCAGCGCGATCGCGTCGGGTGTCGCGGCGGACTGGCGCTCGAACAGTTCCCACGGGGTCGCGGTCGGCGCGGGCGCGATATCGGTGGCCGCCGCGCGCAGTTCGGCGTGTTCGTCGGCGGTGAGCAGGTCGATCGCGTCGAGGGTGGCCGCGGCGTCGAGCCGCGGCAGCGCGCGCAGCACCGCGACCAGGCGGGCGCCGAGATCGGCGGGGTCGAGGTGGCCGAGCAGGGCCGGGATCGACTCGACGAGGACGAGCAGATCGCCCTCGCTCAGGTGCGAGACGACGGTGAGCGGGTAGTGAGCCAGGCTTTCCATCTCGATCGGCCGGAACCGCGCGCCGTCGGGCGCGGTGACGGTCTGGATGGCGTCGTCGATGGGGGCGTTCTCGAAGACGAACAGGGTGTCGAACAGCGAGCCGTGCCCGGCCGCGCGCTGCAGCGTCGACAGGCTGAGGTAGCCGATCTCGCGCATGGCGGCCGAATCCCGTTGCAGGCGAGCGCACTGCGCGACGACCGGCTCGGCGGGGTCGAGGCGGTGCACGACCGGGACGGTGTTGATGAACAGGCCGACCATGCCCTCCACGCCCGCGAGCTTCTCGGGACGACCGGAGATGGTGGTGCCGTAGACGACGTCGCGACGATCGGTGATCCGGCCGAGCAGCAGCGTCCAGGCGAACTGGACAGCGGTATTGAGCGTCATGCCGTTGGCGCGCGCCCACTGCTGCAACCGCTCGGTCTCGGTGGCGGACAGGCGCAGTCGCGTGGTCTGCGGCACGGCGGACCCGCGCTCGCCGGTGCCGTCGGCCAGCACCAGCGGCGCGCTGACCTGCCCGAGGTGCTCGGCCCACCGGCGGGCGGCGGCGTCGTGGTCCTGGGCGCCGAGCCAGCCGATGTAGTCGCGGTACGGACGCGGGGCGGGCAGCCCGTCGAGGCTGCCGCCGGACTGGTAGACGGCGAGCAGTTCGGTGAAGAACACCGCGACGGCCCAGCCGTCCATCAGGATGTGGTGCGCGGTAAGGATCATCCGCTTACGCGGCTCGGGCGCGTCGGTGACATTCAGCAGCAGCACCCGCAGCGCCGGGCCACGGCCGAGCGCGAACGGCACCCGGCGCTCGGATTCGGCGATCGCGTCGAATTCCGTTGTGCGCGCGTCCCGCTCGGTCCAGGGCAGCTCGGCGCGGGACGGGATGATCTGCACCGGCTTGGGCACATCGGTGTCCCAGAACGCGGCACGCAGGTTCGGATGCCGGTCGAGCATCGCCTGCGCGCTGCGGCGCAGCAGGTCGGTGTCGAGCGGGCCATCGATGTCGACCACGAATTGCATCGTGTACAGGTCGATCTCGGTGCCCGCCAACCGCGACAGCGAGAAGAGCCCCTCCTGCAGCGGGCTCAGCGCCAGCACGTCCTCGATCTGCGGGGCACTCATGCGATGTCCTTCCGTCCCTGCGTGTTCACTAGGCCTGTGCCTGCCAGGCCGCGGTCAGCGCCGACAGCGCGTCGGCTTCCAGACCGGAGGCGCTCATCGGGGCGTGCGAAACCTGTTCGGGTTCCTCGCGATTCGGCTGCTCCGTGGCGGCGGCCGCGTCGACGGCGGCGGCCAGTTCGGTGATCGTGAAGTACTCGAACACCATCTGCGGGGTCAGCGGCAGGCCGAGGGCGGCGGCGCGGGCCGACCACTGGATCGAGATGACGCTGTCGCCGCCGAGGGCGAAGAAGCCGTCCTCACCCGTGACGTCGTCGATCTCGAGCAGTTCCTCGATCAGCGCGATGAGCTGCCGCTCGGTGTCGGAGTCCGCCGCGCCCGCTCCCGCGGTGGCGGCCGCGGCGATCGGGGCCGGTGCGGCGAGCAGCCGGTCCAGGTCGGCCTGCGGCAGCACCCGCAGCTCGGCGACCGGCAGGTCCGGCGTCTCGGCGAAGGCGCGCAGGGTGGCGGCCAGCGCGTCGGCGATCAGGGCCGCGGTGGCCGGGTCGTAGAGGTCGGCGTTGACGACGACGCGCACGTCCATGCCGCCGTCGGCGGTCACGTTCAGGCTCAGGTTCAGATCCAGGAACGAGACGTCGAAGTCGGCGGGCAGCACGGTGACCGTCGAGGCGCCCGAGGACGCGAACGGCAGCGTGGTCGGCGCCCAGTCCGCGCCACGGAAGTGGATCATGCTCTGGAACAACGGGTTCCGCGAGCGCGAGCGGCGCGGGTTGAGCGCCTCGACGAGCCGCTCGATCGGCAGTTCCTGATGCGCGTTGGCGTCGAGGACGACGTCGCGGGCCGCGCTCACGGTGTCGCGCAGGGTGGGCGCGCCCGAGAGGTCGTTGCGCAGCACCACCATGTTGGCGAACAGGCCGACCAGGCCGGTCGTCGCCGGATCGGTGCGCGCCGCGACGGGGGTGCCGAGGGTGATGTCGGTGCCGCCGCCGAGGACGTGCAGCAGCGTGGCGACCGCGGCCTGGCACACCATGAACTCGGTGGCGCCGCCGCGCATCGCCAGCGCCTCCAGCCCGGAGCGCACGCTCGCGGGCAACGTGAAGGTGACCACCTCGCCGCGCTTGCCGAGCACCGGCGGGCGCTGCCGGTCGTGCGCGACCGAGATCTCCTCGGGGACATCGGCGAGCGCCGTCTTCCAGTAGTCGATCTGGGCCTGCGCGAACTCGCTCGGCGCGGCCTGATCGAACAGCTCGCGCTGCCACAGGGCGTAGTCGGCGAACTGGATCGGCAGCGGGCTCCAGCCCGGGGCGCCGCCCTGCTCGCTGCGCGCCCGGTAGGCGGTGGTCAGGTCGTCGAGCAGCACGCCGAAGGAGGCGTGGTCGGCGACGATGTGGTGCACCAGCAGCGAGAGCACATGGGTGTTCGCGTCGAGCGCCAGCAGTTCGGCGCGGATCAGCGGTTCGCCGTCGAGGCTGAACGCGTAGCCGGCGATGGCCGCGAGTTCCGCGGTGAGGTCGGTGGGCGCGATCTCCCGGATCGGCAGCGGCACGGTGGTGGCCGGGTGCACCACCTGGTACGGGACGCCGTCGTGTTCGGGGAAGGTGGTGCGCAGGGATTCGTGGCGGGCGACGACGTCGTCGAGCGCCGAACGCAGCGCCGCGATGTCGAGCGCGCCGTCGAAACGCAGCGCCAGCGGCAGGTTGCCGACCGAACCCGCGCCCTCCATGCGGTACTGGAACCACATGGCCAGCTGCGAGTACGACAGTGGGACGCGCGCACCGCGGGCCCGGCCACCGATCGCCGGACGGCCCGGATTCGCCTGCGGGGCAGCGGTATCGACCTGCGCCTCGACGATCTCCTCGTCGGAGTCGACGGCGTCGAGGTCGATATCGAACTCGGCCAGGAAGCGGGCCACCAGGTTCGCGGCCAGCGCGGCCGGGGTCGGGCTGTCGAAGACGACGCGGACGTCGAGCTCCACGCCGAACTCCGCGCGCACCTGGGCGACCAGGCGGGCGGCGAGCAGCGAATGGCCACCCAGCTCGAAGAACGAATCCTCCGCGCTGACCTCGGCGAGCCCGAACAGCGTGCCGAACAGGGCACACAGCTTGCGCTCGGTGGCGGTGGCGGGCGCGCGATGGGTGCGCGCGACGGCGGGGGTGGCGGCGGGCAGGGCGCGCTTGTCGAGCTTGCCGTTGACGGTCAGCGGGATCTCCGGAATCACCGCGAAGGCGCTGGGCACCATGTATTCCGGCAGCCCGGTCGAGGCGAAGGCGTGCACCTGCTCGAGGTCGATCGACTCCTCGGCCGGCACCACGTAGGCGGCCAGCATGGCGCCGACGGCGGGGTCCTCGGTGACGATGACGACACAGTGCGCGACGGCGGGATGCGCGGCGATCGCGGCCTCGACCTCACCGAGTTCGATGCGGAAGCCACGCACCTTCACCTGCTCGTCGGCGCGGCCGACGAACTCCAGCTCACCGAAGTCGTTGCGGCGCACCAGGTCACCGGAGCGGTAGAGCCGCGCGCCCGGGGTGAACGGGTCGGCGACGAAACGCTGCGCGCTCAGCGCGGGACGGTCCAGATAGCCGCGGGCCAGCTGGTCGCCGCCGAGGTAGAGCTCGCCGACCACGCCGTCGGGCACCAGGTGCAGCGCCTCGTCGAGAACATAGGTGTAGACATTGCGGTTGGGGATGCCGATCGGCACCACGCCGGTGCCCTGCGGTCCCGCGATCGGCATGTGGGTCGAACAGACCACGGCCTCGGTCGGGCCGTAGTGGTTGCGCAGTTCGGCGTCGAGGGTGTTGGCGAAGCGGTCGGCCACCTCGCCGGGCAGCGCCTCACCGCCCACCGGGACCTGCCGCAGCGACTGCCATTCGCTCACCTCGGGCAGCAGCAGGAAGGTGCTCAGCATCGAGGGCACCATGTGCAGCACGGTGACCTGGCGGCGGGTGATCAGGTCGGCGACGTAGCGGATGTCGCGGAAGGCGTTGGGCTTGGGCACGATCAGCTGCGCGCCGACCGTGAGGGTGATGGCGATGTCGACCAGCGAGGCGTCGAAGCTCACCGAGGACGACTGCATCAGCCGGTCCTGCGCCGACATGCTCCAGTCGGCGGTGAAGCAGACGATGTGCTCGGCGATCGCGGCGTGCGGCACCGGGACACCCTTGGGCTTGCCGGTGGAGCCGGAGGTGTAGATGACGTAGGCGAGGTTGGCGGGCAGCAGCGGGCGCAACCGGTCGGCGTCGGTCGGCGCGGTCGCGGGCAGCTCGGCCGCCATCGACTCCGCGGCCGTCAGTTCCGCCGCGCCGAGCAGCAGCCGGGGACGCGCGTCCTCGACCAGGTACTCGATCCGGTCCTGCGGGTAGGCCGGGTCGATCGGCAGGTACGCCCCGCCCGCCTTCAGCACGGCGAGCACGGCGACGATGAACTCCACCGAGGTGCCCAGCCGCAGCCCGACGATGTCCTCGGTGCCGATGCCCTGCCCGATCAGCCAGTGCGCCAAGCGGTTCGCGCGCGCGTGCAGCGCGCCGTAGCTGAGTTCGATGTCGTCGGCGGCGAGCGCGAGCGCGTCGGGGGTGGCTGCCGCGGCGGCTTCCAACAGCGCGACGAGGGTGGTCGCGGGCTGATCGACGAGCACGCCGTGCGAACGCTCCAGCAGCGCGGCGCGGTCGTCGGCGCCGAGCATGTCGAGGTCGGCGAGCCTGCGCTTCGGGTCACGCAGCGCGGCGTCGAGGAGCCGGCCGAAGTGGGCGAGCAGCTGGTCGACGATCGATTCGGCGAGCACGTCGGTCTGGTACTCGGCCTCGACCACGGCGGTGCCGTCGTCTTCGAGCACGATCGCCAGGGCCAGCGGCACCTGGGCGCTCACCGCGCCCAGTTCCAGTGGGGTGGCGGTCACGCCGTCGATGGCGAAGCCGTCGGCGCTCTTGCGCACGCTGAAGCCGAGGCGGACCAGCTGATCCATGCCGTCGCGCCCGGCGACGCGGTCCGGGTTGGCTTCGCGCACCACCCGATCGATGCCGACGCCGCGCCGCGCGAACGCGCCCGCGCAGGTGTCGCGCACGGCGGCGACGAGCTGGGCGAAGTCGTCGCGGGCGCCGACGGTGGCGCGCAGCAGCAGGGTGTTGCCGAAGTAGCCGATGAGCTGCTCGGTGCCGGCCGGGCGATCGGTCACCGGGATGGAGACGAGGAAATCGTCGGCGGCGGTGTAGCGGTGCACGAGGGCATCGAAACCGGCCAGCAGCACCATGAACGGGGTCGCGGCGTGCTCGCGCGCGAACCGCTCGGTGCGGGTGACGAGGTCGGCCGAGAGCCGGTGGGTGCGGCGCTGGGCCTGCCTGCCGGGTGCCGCGGCAGGCGAACCCGGCAGCTCCAGCGGCTCGGGCAGCGGACGCAGGGCCGCACGCCAGTAGTCGACGTCGGCGTCGGCGGCCTCGTCGGTGGACGCGATCGCGGCGAACTGGACCGTGGCGCCCGCGCCGGACCCGGCGCGGTAGGCGGCGTTGAGCTCGGCGAAGAACACCGACCAGGAGTCGTCGTCCCAGCAGATGTGGTGGATGGCGAACAACACGACGTGCTCGTCGGCGCCGGTGCGGATCAGGGTGGCGCGCACCGGCAATTCGGCGCCCAGCGCGAAGGGACGGCCGAACTCACGCCGGGCCAGCACCTCCACCCGCAGGTCACGGCCGGATTCGGCGAGGTCGGTCAGGTCGTGGGTCTGCCACTGCGCGCGGGCGTCGTCGGTGAACACCTGGTACGGCTCGCCCTCGGCGTCCGCGCCGTAGGTGGTGCGCAGGATGTCGTGGCGGGCCACCACGGTGTCGAAGGCGGCGTGCAGGCGCTCGCCGTCGAGCGGGCCGGTGAGCCGGTAGGCGACACAGATGGACAGGGCGGTGTCGTCGGCGTCGCGGGTCTGCAGGAACCACATCCGGCGCTGACCGGGGGTGAGCGGACGGCGCTCGCCCGCCGCGATGCGCGGCACGGCGACGGGTTCGGGCGCGGCGGCCATGCCGCTCGCGCGCAGTTTCTGCTGGAGCAGTAACTTGCGACGCTCCGCGACGGACAGGGTGGCTTCGGTGTCAGACATGATTGTTCGGCCCCTCAGCCCTGGTCGGTGTTCTGTGCCATCAGCAGCACGACATCGTCGAGCGACGCGCCGCCGAGAATCGCCGCGACCGGCAGATCGCGATCCAGCTCCGCCTTGACCCGCTTGCGGAAGTCCAAGGCCTGCAACGAGTCCAGGCCGAGGGCGACCAGCGGCATGGTGGCGTCGATGGAGTCGGCGCTGTCGCCGCCGATGACCTTGCGCAGTTCGGTGCGCATGCGCAGGTCGAGCGGGGTGTTGTCGGCCACCGCCGCGCCGTTCGTGGTCGGCGCGGCGACCTCGACGGAGGCCGGAGCCACCGCACCGGAGCCAGTCGCCGACGAGACCGCCTGCGGTAGCGGCGCACTGGACTCGAGTCCGGTGAGCACCGAGGACAGCCCGAACGCACCGAGCACCTCGCGCAGGAAGTCCCAGTCGGCGGCGATGATCATGCCGTCGCGAGCGGGCAGCGCGAGCCCGGCCGCGATCGCGTCGGCGGGCACCATCGGGAACACGCCCGCTTCTTCCACCCGGGCGAAACCGGCGTCGTCGAGCGGACCGGCCACGCTCCACAGGCCCCACTGCAGGCTGGCCGCGTCGATGCCACGGGCCCGGAGCCGCCGGGCGGCGACGTCGAGCATGCGGTTGGTCACCGCGTACAGGATCTGCCCGCGTCCGCCCAGGGTCGCCGCCATGGACGAGCACAGCAGGACCCGGGCGTTGTCGGCCAGCGGTGCGGCCTCGACGAGGTTGTCCAGGCCGCGCAGCTTGGCGCCGGCGGCGGTGCGCACGTCCGCGGCGGTGATCTCGTCGAGTTCGGCATCGACGTAGTCGACGGCGGCGTGGATCACCAGATCGACCGGGCGATCGGCGATCTCGGCACCGAAGGCGGCCGCGGCGTCGGCATCGCCGACGTCACAGGCGCGCACCACGATCTCGGTGCCGCTCAGCCCGCGCAGCCGAGCCAGTTCGCCTGCCAGCGCCTCGGTTTCGCCGCTGCGGCTGAGCAGGGTGACGCGGCCGGCGCCGGTCCGCGCCAGGTGGTCGGTGAACCGCAGCCCGAGCTGACCGGTGCCGCCGACGATCACCACGTGATCGAGATCGGCACCGAGCGAACCGGTCTCGGCGGCGGTGTCGAGCACCAGCCGCTTCACGAACACCTTGCCCGCGCGCAACGCCAGCTCGGCCTCCCCCGTGGAGTGCACGGCGGCGACGATCTTGGCGGCCTGCGCGGCCGCGGGTTCGGACGCGGCGAGATCGAGATGCCGGAACAGGATGCCGGGGTGTTCGATACCGACACTGCGGAATCCGGCGGTGACGCCCGACTGGAACAGCGCGGGAATCGGATCGCCGTCGTGCACGGACTCGCCGCCGACGGTCAGCAGCCAGCACTCGCCGCCGGGACGCAGCGCGGACAGCGCACCGGCCCAGGCGCGGTCGGCGTAGAAGCCGGTCAGCGCGTCGATGGCGGCGGCGGTGTCGTCGTCCGCGGTCTCGGGGAGCAGGACGACCACGGTGTCGGCGGCCGTGCCGTCACTCAGGGTGAAGGCCGCACCGGAGGCGAGGTCGGCCGGGCCGAGCACCCGCGCGCCGGCACCGTGCCGGTCGGCGGCCGCGAGCAGCGCGGTGGCCAGGTCGGCGCATTCGCCGGTGTGATCGACGAGCAGCAGGTCGCGCGGCGCGGTGAGCGAGCGGCGCTGCAACGGACTCCACTGTTCCACCAGCCGTTGCGGTTTCGGCGTGGTGACGACCAGCTCGGCCGGGGTCTCGTGCGCGCCAAGCGGCGCCCACAGCCGCTTGGGCGCGGTGACGGTGTGCGGGAAGTCGCGCAGCGGGAGGGCGGCGGAATCGTCGACGCGCAGTGCGTCCCAGCGGTAGTCGGCGTCGAGGACGGCGACCTGGGCCAGGTTGCGGGTGAACTCCGAGAGTCCTTCGGCGGTGCGCAGCGAGGTGCCGAGCACGCGGAAGTCGCGCGGGGGCAGGCCGGGACGGTTCGGGACCAGGCTCAGGTTCTCCTGCAGGGCCAGCTGCAGCACCGGATGCTCGACGACCTCGATCAGCAGGTCGATGCCGTCACTGCCCGCGCTGACCACGGCCCGGTCGAACCGGACGCGATTGCGCAGGTTCCAGTACCAGTACTCCTCCTGCGTGAGATCGGGCGTGATCACCTCGCCCAAGGTCGCGCCGTAGCAGGGGATCTCGGATGCGGCAAAGTTCGGGGCGCTCATCTCGTCACCGAGGAAGCCTTCGAATTCGGTCCGCACCTCGGCGACCATGGAGGTGTGCGCGGGAAAGGCGACGCGGATCTCCCTGGCGAACTGGCCGCGCGCGGTGGCCGCGGCCACCAGCTCGACGACGGCGCCGCGTTCGCCGGAGATGGCGATGATGTGCGGCGAGTTGACGACCGCCAGCTCGGCCCAGCCGGAGTTGCGCGCCATCAGCGCTTCCACGCTCTCGCGGTCCATGCCGAAGACTGCCATCGAATAGCCGCGCGGCGACAGCCGGTCGGCCAGCAGGGCGCGATGGGTCACCGCGAGCACCGAATCCCGCAGCGTCATCACACCGGACACCGCGCCCGCGGCGAGCTCGCCCTGGCTGTGGCCGATGGTCGCGTGCGGTTCCACACCCGCCGCCCGCCACAGTGCGGCCAGACCGGTCATGTGGAACATCAACGCGGGTTGCACTTCCCACACCGCGTCTTCGTACTGTCCCTCGTGGCCGAGCAGATAGTGCAGTGGCTTGGAGTGCCCGAAGCGTTCGGCGTGGATGGCGGCGCACTCGTCGACGACGGCGCGGTAGGCGTCCGACAGCTCGTAGAACACCGCGCCCATGCCGGGACGCTGGCTGCCCTGACCGGGGAAGACGAAGCCGATGCGGCGGGCGCCGGCCGGGGTGTCGGCCCGGACCACCGACGGATGGTCGGTGTCGGTGGCGATCGCGTCGAGCGCGGCCAGCAGGTCGGTGCGCGCGGCGGCGGCGTCGGCCGCCGACGGCGGCGCCAGCACCAGGGCGCGGCGACGACGGGCGACCCGGGTGCGGAACAGCATGTCCGCCAGACGTTCCGGCGTCACCTCCGGATGGGCCGCGACGTAGGCGCGCAGGGTGGTGGCCTCGGCACGTAGTCCGTCGACGCTGTCGGAGGACAGCAGGACGGGAACGGTGCCGTCGGGCAGACGGTACTCAGCCATGGTTGGTCTCCTCCAGCACCGGCAGGCCGACGATGGCGTGCGCGTTGGTTCCCGCGACACCGAACGAGGACACCGCGCCGTAGCGCATGCCGTCCGCGCGCGGCGCCCAGTCGGTGAGTTCGGCGGCGAGCCGCAGACTTGTCGCGTCCCAGTCGAGGTCGGTGGTGGGGGCGTCGGCCCACAGGCTCGGCGCGATCGCGCCGTGCGCGCCGCACAGCAGCACCTTGATCAGGCCGAGCATGCCCGAGGCGGCCTGGGCGTGGCCCGCGTTGGACTTCACCGAGCCGAGCAGCGGGCCGTCGTCGCCGCGCTCCGGGTCGCCGTAGGTGGCGGCCAGCGCGGTCAGTTCGAGCGGATCACCGACGGCGGTCCCGGTGCCATGGCCCTCGATCAGGCCGATGTCGTGCGCGCTGATCCCGGCGGCGGCGACGGTGGCCTCGATGAGCCGCTGCTGCGCCCGCGCGCTGGGCACCGCGATCGGCGCGCCCGCGCCGTTGTGGTTGACCCGCGACCCGAGCAGCTGCCCGTAGATCCGGTGGCCGAGCGCCTCGGCCCGCGATTCCCGTTCCAGCACGACGACGCCCGCGCCCTCGCCCCACAGCGTCCCGGTCGGGTCGGCGGCGTAGGAACGGCAGTGGCCGTCGGTGGCCAGGGCGTTGTTCTTGGAGAACTCGTAGAACGCGCCGGGCGAGCCCATCACGCAGACACCACCGGCCAGCGCCCAGTCGCACTCGCCCGCGCGGATGGCCGAGGCGGCCTGATGCACCGCGGTCAGCGACGAGGCGCACGCGGTGTCCACGCTGATCGACGGGCCGACCAGGCCGAGCCCGTGCGAGATGCGACCGGCGACCGCGCCGAGCGCGGTGCCGGTGGCGCGGTAGCCGCTGTACTCGTTGACCCCGGCCACGCGCGGCCCGTACTCGGCCGCCGAGACACCCATCCAGACACCGGCCGGATCACCGTCGAGCGCACCGGGATTGATGCCGGCGTGCTCGAGCGCCCGCCAGGCCACCCGCATGGCCACCCGCTGCTGCGGGTCCATGGCGACCGCCTCGCGCGGGGTGATGCCGAAGTACTGGGCGTCGAATTCAGTGGCGCCGTCGAGGAACCCGCCCGCGTCACGCACGGGGGCCCAGCCGTCGAGCCTGCCGAGGGCGAACAGCTCGTCGAGCGGCCACTCGCGGTCGCGCGGGAAGGGTCCGATCAGTTCGCGGCCTTCGGCCAGTGCCGACCAGAACGCGGGCAGGGTGTCGACGCCGCCGGGCGCCTCGACGCCCATGCCGACGATGACGATGGGATCGTGGCCGGGCGCGCTCATCGGGTGAGCGCCTGACCGGCGAGTACCTCGGCGATGCCGTCGATGTTCTCGTCGATGTAGAAGTGGCCGCCGGCGAACAGGTTCACTTCCAGCTCGGCGCTGGTGCTGGTCTCCCAGGCGTAGAGGTCGCGGGGACCGACGAACGGATCATCGTCGCCGCCGAGCACCAGCAGGGGTGCGGCGACCTGGACGTCGGCGCCGCAGGAGTAGGCGTCGAAGGCGCGGTAGTCGGCCTTGAGCACCGGCAGCGCCATTCGCATGACCTCACGGCTGGCCATCACGTCGGCGCCGGTGCCGTTGAGGGCGGACATGTGGTCGAGCAATTCCTCGTCCTCGGTGGGATGCCCGGGGAGCTCGGCGATCCGGTGCGGGGCGGCCGCCGCGGAGGCCACCAGCAAACGCACGGACAACCCGGCGGCCTCGGCCAGCCGGACGAACTCGAACGCGACGATGGAACCCATGCTGTGACCGAAGACGGTCAGCGGGGCGCCGGTGTCGTGGGCGGAGCCACGGAAGGCCTCGAAGGCGCCGGCGGCGAGCTCGGGCAGGGTCTCAGCCGCGGCTTCGCGCACCCGGTCCTGACGACCTGGGTACTGCATCACCACGGTGTCGAAGTCCTGGGCCATACGCTTGGCGAACACCCGGTAGGCCGAGGCGCCGGCACCCGCGTGCGGGAAGACGATCAGCGGCGGTAGGGAGTCGGTCCGGGGGGCCTGGAATTGCCGGATCCAGCCGAGTTCTCTTGCCATGTCGTTCTCCCTCACCGGCCGCACACACGCTGTGCGGCCGTTTCGCACTGTCCATCGCCGTGCCGACGCACGGGCCCGCCCGGCGCGGTCGTCCGGGGCCGGGGCGAAACCTGTTGCCGCCGAAGCCGACCCGGTTCGGTCGTGACCCGGCAACCACCGGGCGATCGGTCGGGCAACAGTAACACCCGGGCGTTAGTATAGGCTAGCCTTACCAGTCGAGGTGACCAAGGTAACGATCGAACGGAGCACCCAGCAGATGAACCCCGCCGGGACCCCCTACGTGCTGCCCCGCGAGCAGACCGACCTGCCCGCCGAGGTGGCCGCCGCACCGGCGCCGACGCTGCCGATCTTCGCGGCGCCCTTCGCCCTGCGCGTAGCCGACCCGGACGGCACCGATCCCGCACTGCTCGCCGAGTGGATGACCCGCCCGCACCTGCTCGAATCGTGGGAGCAGGACTGGGACACCGACCGCCGCCGGTCCGATTTCCAGACCCAGCTGGCCGGAACCTACTCGCGCCCGTGCCTTCTCAGCCTCGACTTCGCCGTGCTCGGCGAGCCCGAGCTCGGGGTGCGCGACATCGCCTACATCGAGCTCTACCGCGCGGCCAAGGACGAGATCGGCCGCCTCTACGACGCACAGCCCGGCGACATCGGCTTTCACATCGCCACCGCCGACACCCGGGTGATCGGCAAGGGCATCATGTCCGCCTGGATCTCGACCCTGGCCGCCGCCGTCTTCGCCGCCAACCCCGACTGCCGTCGCATGCTCGGCGACCCGGACCACCGCAACCAGGCCATCTGCCGCAGCTTCGACAAGATCGGCTGGCACCGCGTCGGCGAATTCGACGTGCGTCCGACCCGCCGCATCGCGCTCTACGCGACCCCGCGCACCCCGGCCGACCTCCCGGTCCCAGCCCCCGGCGCCTGACCCTCCCACCCCGACCACCACGCCCCGACCCCGAGGAGGGGCAGGCCGACGAAGTCGGCCGTCGGCGGCCGTCCCGCCGATCAGGCGCCGTGGCGCAAGCGACGAAGGAGCAAGCCACGGTGCCTGATCGGCGGGACCCAAGGGGCCGCCGACTCGAGCGCGCCAGCGCTCCAAAGACTCAGCACGCGATCCGAGAGTTCGCCCAGGCAGCTGAGATTGGGGAAGCCGGGGCCCTGGGCGATCGCAGCCATGTTCGGCAGGTAGAGCTTGCCCGCCAGGCCGGTGACGGCCAGGTCGTAGCCGATCGAGGACTCGATCCGCTGCTGGGTCAGCGGGCCGCCCACCGCGAGCTCGAGCAGGTCGGCGGTCCGCTGGTCGAACATGTCCAGGAACCACAGCGGCTGACCGCCGGTGGCGTCGACGACCAGGTCGAAGTTGTGCACCTGATCGGCACGCAGCTCGTTGGTGAGCGTGAGGGCCAGCACCTCGCCTTGCGGCACGATCTTGGTGACCCGGCCCTGCAGATGGTGCACGCGGCTGTCGCCGAGCAGGCTCTCCTGCACCCGTACCGAGAACACGCCGCGGTCGGTGCGCCGGATGACATCCCGGCGTTCCTGCAGACTCAGCGCGTTCCACTTCACCGGATCACTGAACAGCGAGTTCTCGAAGAAACTCTCGCCGCGGGTGTAGAGGGTGGCCATCGGCGAGATCACCGAGATGGTGAGCATCTCGTGCCGGACCAGCTCGTCCAGGGCCGAGCCCGCGGTCTCGCCGCCGCCGATCACCGCGGCGCGGGAGGCGGCGGGCAGGCTGCGCTTGCCCGCCAGGTCCCAGAACTCGGCGATGCTGAGCACGCGCGGGTGTTCGGCCAGTGCGCGGCTGCTGCGGCCGGGGCCGGTGATCATCAGGCCGTCGGCGGTGAGCTCGGACCGGTTGCCGTCGGCGTCGACCACGGCGACCTGCCACTGGTCGTCGATGCCGTTGCCGCCGTGGCGGATCCGCTCGACCCGGCCGAGCACGAGCTCGAGGTCGATGGACTTGGCGACCCACTGCAGGTACTTGGCCCAGACGTGGTGCTGCGGGCTCGGCCTGCCGCGGTCGACCCACTCGGCGTAGGTGCCGTGCTCGATCAGGAACGAGGTCCAGCTGAACGCGGCCATCGCCTGGTCGATATCGCGGTTACGGCCGCGCGCCCAGGTGGAGTGGTACGGGAAGCCGATGTCCTTCTCGGGGCTGGTGCCGAGCCGATGCTGACCGTCGGTCCAGCCGCCGCTGGGCAGCCAGTTGCCGCCGACCGCGTGCGATTCGACGACGACCACCCGGGCCGCGGGCAGGCCGAGAGTGCGCAGGACGTGCGATTTCGCGGCCACCGCAAGGGCTTTCGGCCCCGCGCCGACTACCAGGAGGGTTTCCACCGGTTCGTTCTCCACTCTCTCACGCAGGTCGCGCCGGGATCGTCCACAGGGCGATTGCCCGGACACGATCCCATATTTGCATAGGCTTACCTTATCTGAACAGTGTGACGATAGCCGCCCATGCAGACAAACAAGTGACCTTAGGCTAACCTAACGACATGGGTAAGGGATTGAACGGCCTGATCACCAAGGCCTGGGGCGGCGCCGACTACAAGCTGACGGTGACATCCACCGAGCAGGTCACCGACAAGTTCGTGCGGATCGGCGTCGACCTCGGTGGGCTGCTCGCCGACCACCCGGTGCACCCCACCCAGTGGATCCGCCTGTGGATTCCGGACGCCGGGAGCGACAAGCTGCACCATCGCGGCTACACCCTCGTCGACCCGGACCCGGAAACCGACACCGCCTACATCGACTTCGCGCTGCACAACGGCCCCGCCGCCGACTGGGCCCGGCGCGCCCAGCCGGGCGACCCGCTGGACGCGACCGTCCTCGGCTCGGACTTCCAGCTGCCGGAGCAGACCCCGAGCGAGTACGTCGTCTTCGGTGACACCGCCTCGCTGCCCGCCATCAACTCGCTGCTCGACGCCATCGGCGACACCCCGGCGCGAGTCTGGCTGGAGTGGCAGTACGAGTCCGACCAGGCCATCCCGGTGCGCAACAAGCCGCACCACCAGCTCACCTGGCTGCAGCGCGTCGACGACGGCCGCCTGATGCGCGAGGCCGCGCAGGAGATGAGCTGCGCCGCGGACGCGTTCGCGTGGGTGGCGTGCTGTGGGCAGACCACCCGCTCGATCGTGAAGACCCTCAAGGGCCAGCACGCGCTGCCCAAGACCGCGATCAAGTCGCAGGCGTACTGGAAGTAGTCATCCCCGAGGACGACCGACGATCGGTCTCGATGCTGATGCGGACGGACTGAGCACTGCGGCAAGCTGATCGGACAAGTCGGGAACCCCGAGCCGTCCGGATCGAATCGAGCGCGCCGTGTCCGTCATCGATGCTGTCTTCTTGGTCGCCACCGTGGCGCTCGCGAGCACGCTGGTCGCGTCGCCACGGATCGGCAGGCGGGTGGCGCCGTTCGCGCTGCCGGTGCTGGTCATCGGCGCGCTGCTGCTGTGGGTGCTCGAGGGCTACTGGCACTGGTGGCCGCTCTACCTGCTGATCGTGCTGATGTTCGCGTTCGTGGTGACCGACGCCGGCGGAACGCGCAGGCGGGCGTGGTTCCGCGGGGGAATCGGCGCGCTGGCCGTGCTGTCGATCCTGCCGTGGGCGCTGCCGCCCGCGCCGGAACTCCCCGCACCCACCGGCCCGTACGCGGTCGGGTCGGAGATCTTCCGCTGGGTCGACGAGCAGCGGCCCGAGCCGGCGACCACGGCCGACGACCGGCGCAATGTGGTCGTCCAGGCGTGGTATCCGACCGAGGTGTCGTCCGGCAGGCAGTGGGTGTATCTCGACGGCCAGGGCCGGTTGCCGTCGCGGGTGTCGGGGATTCCGGGATTTCTCCTGTCGGACACCACTATCGACACGCACGCGACCTCCGACGTTCCGGTGTCGCCGGACCGGGACCGCTGGCCGGTGGTGCTGTTCTCCCCCGGCTACGGCGCGCCGCGCGCGTTCTACTCCGGACTGATCGCCGACCTGGCCAGCCGTGGATTCATCGTGCTGGCGATCGACCATCCCTACGAGTCGGCGGTGACCGAACTCGCCGACGGCACCGTCGCCACCACCGTCGAGAACATCGCCGCCGACGACCCCGACGCCCTTCGCTTCATGACCGAACGGCTCGAAACCCGCACGGCCGACCTGCAATTCGTGCTCGACCAGCTCGCCCGGCCCGACGTCCTCGGCCAGCTGGCAGGCCACGTCGATCTCGAAAACCTTACCGCCACCGGACATTCCCTCGGCGGCGCCGCCGCGCTGTCGGCCCTGGCCGCCGACCCCCGGCTCACCGCCGCGGCCAATCTCGACGGCACCCTCTACGGCGATCTGCCCGAACGCGCCCTCGATCGCCCCGTGCTACTGCTCGAAAGCGACCACGCCGTGACCGGCCATTCCCAGCGCTATCTCGACGGCAATCGCGGTGTGCTGGAACACTTGCGCGCCCCCGGCTTCCGCTACGAGTTCGGCGACGCCGACCACTTCAGCTTCACCGACGTGCCCCAATTCCTCGCCGCCCCGGTGCGTTTCCTGGTGACCAGGATCGTCGGCGGATCGCGCACCGCCGCCGACACCCAGCGCACCACCAACGACATCCTGACTCCGTTCCTACTGGGCAAACATGCCGAGGTCGCCACCGCCGCCGCTGGTCATGCCGGGGTCACGGGCGGACCCGTGCCGCGCTGACGAGGCGTAGTGGCGGGCGCGGGCGATATCGGCCAAGGTGGACAGCGGAACGCAGTACGGAACCCACACCCGCGAGGAGTACGCCGTGTCCGTTCTCGACGAAAGCACGCCCTTCGGTGCCACGGTCGCCCAGCGCCTGGCCGACGAGCACGTCCTCTGGCTGACCACGATCGGCGCCGACGGCACCCCGCAGCCGAACCCCGTGTGGTTCCTGTGGCAGGACGGCACCTTCCTGATCTACACCATGCCCAAGGCCAAGCGGCTGCACCATCTCACCCGCAATCCGCGGGTATCACTGAACCTCAACAGCTCCGCCTCCGGTGGCGACATCGTCGTGTTCGCCGGTTCGGCGCGCGTCGGCGAGGCGGTGCCCGAGGCCACGATCGCCGACTACAGCCGCAAGTACACGCAAGGCTTCGTGGACATCAAGATGACCGAGGCCGAGTTCTTCGACACCTACTCGGTCCCGATCCACATCACCCCGGATCATCTGCGGGGCTTCTGAATACGACAAAGGGCCGTCTCGGCGAGACGGCCCTTTGTCGTCGTCGGGTCAGGCCGAGACGGGTTCCAGACGCCAGCCGGTGGCGCGTTCCCGCTCGTTCCAGAACGCGGCGTAGCGGCCGTCGAGCGCCAGCAGTTCCCGATGGGTGCCGCGTTCGGCGATGCGGCCGCCGTCGAGGAACAGGATCTGGTCGGCGTGGGCGATCGTGGAGAGCCGGTGCGCCACGACGAGAACCGTCCTGTCCCTGGTCAGTTCGTGGATGCCACGCACGACCACGGCCTCGCTGTGCGGGTCCAGCGCGCTGGTCGCCTCGTCGAGCAAGACGATCGGGCCGTCCTTGAGCAGGGCCCTGGCGATCGACACGCGCTGACGTTCACCGCCGGACAGCGACGCGCCGCCCTCGCCGACCATGGTGTCGAAACCGTCGGGCAGCCGCTCGACGATCTCGTCGACCCGGGCCGCGACGGCCGCGCGCTCGAGCTCGGCGTCGGTGGCCTCGGGCTTGCCGATGCGGATGTTGTCGGCGACCGAGCGGTTGAACAGGTAGACGTTCTGGAACACCAGCGAGAGCTGATCGAGCAGGGTCTCCGAAGGCTGTTCGCGCACATCGTGTTCGCCCACCGAGACCGCGCCGGAGCTCACATCGTAGAAGCGGGCGGCCAGTCGCAGCAGCGTGGTCTTGCCCGCGCCGCTGGGCCCGACGATGGCCGTGGTGGTCCCGGCGGGCACGGTGAAACTCAGCTCCGACAGGACGGTCTCGCCGGGCCGGTAGCCGAAGCTCACGTCGTCGAAGACCACGGCGGGCGCGCCCGGGGTCACCGGTTCGGAGGGCGCGGGCAGGGTCGGCTCGGCCAGCAGCTCGGTGATCCGATCGGCGGCCGCGGCGGCCGAGCGCAGGGCCGTGCCCAGCTGGGCGGCCTGGTTCACCGGCTCGATGAAACGCGAGCTCACCGCGATCAGCGCGATCGCCGCCGCCGCCGAGATCGCGCCGTCGGTCACCTGCACCACCGCGAGGTAGGCCAGCACCAGGAACACCGCCTGCACGAACAGCGCGAAGACGATCAGTCCCGGCACGGTCGCGATCATCATCTTGCGCACCGCCGACCGCTGCCCGGCCAGCGCGGCGGCGAGCGCCTTGTTGCCCGCGCCGACCGCGCCGAACGCGCGCAGCACCGGCTGCGCCTGGGCGAATTCCACCACCCGGGAATCGGCTTCGGCCGCGGCGGTGTGCAGCCGAGCGTCGGCACCGGTGTAGGCGCGGTTGGCGAGGTTGTTGACCAGGTACAGCACGGGTGCGGCCAGCAGCATGGCCAGCCCGATCCGCCAGTCGATGAACAGCATGCCGATAGCGACCACCAGCGGCACGATGATGCCGGTGAGCACCTTGGTGAGCAGGTAGGCGATCAGGCCCTGCATCTCGCGGACCTGCTCGACCATGACCCGCGAGAGCGGGCCCGCGTCACGATCGGAGAACCAGCCCAGCGGCAGCGCGTTGAGCTGATCGCCGAGCCTGGTCTGCAGACCACGCTGCATGCCGAGGCCGATCCGCAGGCCGAGCACGGCCTGGAGATAACCGAAGACGACCACGCCGGCCACGGCCGCGGCCATGCCGAGCGCCCACAGCCAGGCGCCGCCCAGGTCGTCACCGAAGAGCGCTTCCAGCACCGGGACCAGCAACAGATACGCGATGGCCTGGCACAGCGCCTGTAGCACGATGGCGGTGAGCAGGCGCGGGATCAGCGGGGCGAACTCGTCGGGGACGAGGCGGAAAACCTTGCGAATCATCGTGTTTCCTCCACCAGGGCGAGCGTGCCGAGCGCGGCCTCGTTGATCTCCCACAGCCGCTGGTACAGCCCACCGGCGGCGCGCAGCTCGGGGTGCGTGCCCTGCTCGACGAGCGTTCCGTTCTCCAGCACCAGGATTCGGTCGACGCCGGTGATGGTGTGCAGACGGTGCGCGATCACCAGCACGGTGCGGCCCGCGACCAGCGCGGCCAGCGCGTCCTGCACAGCGGCCTCGGATTCGGGGTCGGCGAAGGCAGTGGCCTCGTCGAGGACCAGAATCGGGGTGTCGGCCAGCAGCGCGCGAGCGATCGAGAGGCGCTGGGCCTCACCGCCGGACAGGGTCGCGTCGACGCCGATCTCGGAGTCGTAGCCGCGCGGCAGCGCCATGATCCGGTCGTGGATCTGCGCGGCCCGGCTCGCCCGCTCGATCGCCGCGTCATCGGCGCCGGGACGCGCGAGCAGCAGGTTCTCCCGGATCGAGCCGCGGATCAGGCGCACGTCCTGGAACACGAATCCGACGGTGCGGTACAACTCTTCACTGGTGAACTCGCGGATATCGCGGCCGTCGATGGTGATCCGGCCCGCGCCCACGTCGTAGAAGCGGGGCAGCAGCTTGGCCAGCGTCGATTTGCCGGAGCCGCTCGGGCCGACCAGCGCGGTGATGGTGCCCGGGGTCAGTTCGAGGTCGAGACCGCGCAGCACGGCATGACCGGCGCGGTAGGCGAATTCGACGCCCTCGAAGCGGACGACACCGCCCTGGCCCGCCGCGGGCACGGTGGTCGCCGCGACGACGTCGAGCTCGGGGGTCTGCTGCAGTTCGTGCAGGCGCAGCGCCGCGGCGCCACCGGCCCGCAGCGCCTGCGAGCCGTAGCCGAGGCCGAGCAGCGAACTGCCGATGCCCAAGCCCACCAGCAGGAACGGCAGCAGGTCGAGCGGATTCACCCAGTCCAGGCCGACGAAGGCCAGCCCGCCGACGACCACGATCAGCATCACGAAAACCGGCATGACCACGATGTCGGAGGCCGACTGCACGCGCAGGATCGGCATCTTCATCCGATGCGCGGCGCGCACCTGACCGTCGACCGCGTGCTGGAACTCGGTGTGCGCCTTGCCCGCCTGGCCGAACGCCCGCACCACCTGGATGCCGTCGACGAATTCGATGGTGGCCTCGGCGGTGCGGTGCTCCCAGCGGGTGTAGACGGCGAGGCGGTCGCGGCCGTCGCGGTCCATGATCTTGCCGAACAGGACGAAGTAGGCGATCAGCGGAATCAGCAGCACCAGGGTGAGCCGCCAGTCCACGGTGAACAGGTAGCCGAGAGTGACCAGCGGGACCACCAGCGCGCCGACGAACTCCAGGCGGGCGTGGGCGACGAGATAGTGCAGCGCCTCCACGTCGTCGCGGAGATAGGTCTTGACCTCACCGGAGCTACGTTCGCCGAACCAGCCGAGCGGCACCCGGGTGAGCTTGTCGGCCAGGGCCCGGCGCAGGGTCAGCTGATAGCCGGCGTCGACCGCGTGCGACCAGGTGAGCGCGACGGCCTGCAGCAGCGCGCGCACGATGAGGACGACAACGGCCGCGCCGAACAGCCACCACACCCGATCGGTGTCGACCGGACTCTCGAGCAGTTCCCGGCAGGCCTGCACGATCAGCAGGAACGGCACGACGGTGCAGACCGAGGCGACCGCGACGAGCAGGCTCGCGAACGTGAGCATCCCCGACACCGGCGCCAGGATCTCCTTGCGCGCCTGTGCTTCCTGCTGCTTCTGCGCTTTCGCGGCCGCCTTGGGCAGCCGGTTCCCCGACTCCACCCCCGGCGGCGGCGCTACCTGCACCGTCATAACTTCTCGCCCTCTCGACCTGTCCACGGCAAAGTACCAAGGGTAGGTTAGCCTAAGTTGAGTGGTTGTGGCCGACCGGGGAAGGTTGTGTGAACTGGCGGTCAACCCCCTCGGCAATTCGACATTCCGGGCGTAATTTTCTCTCTACCTCCGAATCCTTTTATCGCGGCGGGAGAGCGAAAATGTTTGTCACGTCAATAATTTCGGCGATTGCGGACTGTCATATCGACCCCGGTCATCTGACACCCGACCAAGCGCACCGGGCCATGCAGATTCATCTCGAATGCAGCGTCGATCTGTGCCGGGTACGCAGGCGCGCCCGGCACACCCTCGTCGAAGCGAAATTGATGGTCCTCGACCAACGCGCCGGTTGACGATTGGCCGGGAGAATTTCGGGAAACCTTTTCTGGTGTTCACTCCACTGCCCGCTTCAGCCGCCTGGGTGCATCACGAGGCACGCACCGGTTTCGAAGTGACCTATTTCCGCGACGGCGAACGCGGCGTCCTGATCGAAGGATGCGCGACCGCGGTCGAGGACGGTCTGGCCTGGGCGATCGACTACCGCCTGCGCGTCGACGGCAGCTGGCACACCAGGTCGGCCCAGATCACCGGCCGCTACCCCGACGCCCGGCGCTCGCTCACGCTGCACTCCGACGGGCTCGGTCGCTGGCAGCTCGACGGCACGCCCGCGCCCGAACTCGACGGGTGTCTCGATGTCGACCTCGAGGCGTCGGCGTGCACCAACGCGCTGCCGGTGCACCGGCTCGGGCTGGCGGTCGGGGACGCGGCCGACGCGCCCGCGGTGTACGTGCGCGCCGCCGACCTCGCGGTCATCCGGCTACCCCAGCACTACCGGCGGGTCGCCGACGGCGCAGGTCAGCGCTACGACTACCAGGCGCAGACGTTCGACTACCGGGCCACGCTGGACTACGACGCGGCCGGGCTGATCGTCGACTATCCGGGGCTGGCGCGGCGTCACACCTGAGGGCCGACGAGACTGACGGTATGCGACGCAGGCAGCAGCCGCCGCTGCCCAAGCGGCACGGCCTCGATCCCGCCCGGCTCCGGCTCCCGGAGGACGGGCACTGGGCGACCGTGCGCGACCACCTGGTCGAGCGGCTGCCCCGGGTCGATCCGGCGCGAATCGACGAGATGCTGCGGGCGGGCGAGATCGTCGACCTGGCCGGACCGCTGCCGCCGGACGCGCCGTTCGTGCCGGGCGGGGCGGTGTGGTTCCACCGGGATCTGCCGGTGGAGACCGAGGTGCCGTTCGAGATCGGGATCGTCCACCGCGACGACGACCTCCTGGTCGTCGACAAACCGCACTTCCTCGCGACCATCCCGCGTGGCCGGCACATTCTGCAGACGGCCCTGGTCCGCCTGCGCCGCGACCTGGACCTGCCCGATCTGATTCCGGCGCACCGGCTGGACCGGGTGACCGCGGGCCTGATCCTGTTCGTGGTGAACCCGGCCGCGCGCGGCGCCTATCAGACGATGTTCCACCGCCGCACCGTGCGCAAGGAATACGAGGCCATCGCGCCCTACGATCCCGCGCTCACGCTGCCGCGGATCGTGCGCAGCCGGATCATCAAGGAGAAGCAGGTGCTCGCCGCGCACGAGGTACCCGGCGAACCCAATGCCGAGACCGAGGTGGAACTGGTCGAACACCGCGACGGGCTCGGCCGCTACCGGCTGCGGCCGCACACCGGACGGACCCATCAGCTGCGCCTGCACATGAACAGCCTCGGCGTGCCGATCCTCGGCGACGATTTCTATCCGGTGGTCACCGACAAATCCATCGACGACTACACCCGGCCGCTGCAATTGCTGGCGGCCTCGCTCGAATTCACCGATCCGATCAGCGGGCTGCCCCGGCGCTTCGAGACCGCGCGCAGCCTGCGGGCCTGGACCGACCTGCCCGGATGGTCCGGATCGGCTGTCGAGTAGCTCACAGGAGATTCATCGCACCGTTTCCATTCCGTGATATTTCCGTACACTCGGTCGGGTGCCCGTACTCGCCACCGTCGCCGACCCCCGGCCCAAGCTGCACGCCTATATCGATATCGGCGTGGTCGTCGTCGTGCTGGCCTGCACCAATCTGATCGCGCATTTCACCACCGCGTGGGCCAATATCGTCACCGTGCCGGTCGCGGCCTTCGCGCTGCTGGCGCTGATGCGCAAGCGCGGGCTCGGCTGGGCTGAGCTCGGCCTCTCCCCCAGGCACTGGCGCCGCGGCACGATCTACGCCCTCGGCGCGGTCGGGATCGTGCTCACCGCCGTCGCGATCGGCGCGATCCTGCCGGTCACCCGGCCGTTCTTCCTCGCCGACCGGTACGCGACCATCTCCGGCGCGCTGATCGCGTCGATGATCGTCATCCCGTTGCAGACGGTGATCCCCGAGGAACTCGCCTTCCGCGGCGTCCTGCACGGCACGCTCGACCGGGTACTCGGCGTCCGCGGCCTGTTCGCGGCGGGCTCGCTGCTGTTCGGCTTCTGGCATATCGCCTCCTCGCTCGGCCTGACCAGCGGCAACAAGGGGCTGTCCGGAATCGTCGGCGGCGGTCTGGCCGGCCAGATCATCGGCATCACCCTCGCCGTCGCGGCCACCGCGGGCGCGGGCGTGGTGTTCACCTGGCTGCGCAGGCGCAGCGGCAGCCTGCTCGCCCCGATCGCCCTGCACTGGTCGCTCAACGGCGCGGGCGCCCTCGCCGCCGCCGTCGTCTGGCACACCGCGCTGCGCTGAGTCAGCGCTCCTCGGCCAGGGCCGGGTCGGTGGCGCGGACGGCGGCGAAGACATTCGCGCAGACCGTCACGAGATCGTCGGGGTGGGTGGTGCGGCCGTCCATCAGCCAATCGACCAGCAGGTGGTTCACGCCGCCGACGACGGTGACACAGGTCAGCCTGCTGCGTTCGGGGAGCGGCTGGGCCCGCGCGGAGGCCCACAATCCCGCGACCAGTTCGGCGTAGTCGCGCAGCACGCTGTGCCTGCGCTCCTCCATCCGCGCGGAGACGCCGACCACCTCGATCAGCACCACCCTGGCGCGGCGCGGGTCCTCGGTGAGATAGCCGATGAAGGCGGCCAGGCCCGCGGTGATCACGTCGTCCAGGCGGGACCCCGCCGTCGACAGGGCCGCGACCGTGCGCTCGCGGAGCTCGGCGGTCGTCACGTCGTAGAGCGTGGCCAGGCAGTCCTCACGGTCGCGGAACGATTCGTAGAAATAGCGCTCGGTGAGACCGGCGATCCCGCACAGCTGCTTCACCGTGCCCACCGCGTAGCCCTGGGTGCCGAAGAGTTCGAGCGCGGCATCCAGCAGCGCGTTCGGCGCTGCTGGACTCGCTCCGCAGAGGTCCGTCCCGAGTACCGCCGACCCGCCGGGCGATCGGCGGACTGCTCTGTCATCGAAGTCTGTCCTTCTGTGCGACTGCGTGGAATACTAGGCCACAATTTCTGACAAGACGACATGTCAAAAGGGCTGTTTCCGCTGGATCGAAAGGCTTCGCCGATGAAACGCACCCATGCCGGCTCGGTCGTCGCGGTGACCGGCGGCGCCGCCGGCATCGGCCGCGAGATCGCCCGGCAGTTCGCTGCCGCCGGCGCGCGCGTCTGCATCGGCGATCTGTCCGGCACAGCGGCTCGCACCACGGCACGGGAGCTGCCGGGCACGGTGCACGGCTGCGAACTCGACGTCACCGATGAGCGCTCGTTCCACAATTTCCTCGCCACCACCGAGGCCCTGCTCGGGCCGATCGATGTGCTCGTCAACAACGCGGGCGTGATGTGGGTCGGCGCGTTCGACACCGAGCCCGATACCGCCACCACCCGGATGATCGCGGTGAATCTGCACGGCGTCATCCGTGGCGTGCGCCTGGCCGCGCCCGCGATGCGCACGCGCCGCCGCGGGCACATCGTCACCATCGCCTCCGCCGCGTCCCGGCTATCCCCTCCCGGCGAATCCACCTATGCCGCAACCAAACACGGAGTGCTCGGCTACCTGACCGGTGTGCGGGAAGAACTCCGGGGCTCCGGCGTGCGGATCTCGGTGATCATGCCCGGGGTGGTCGATACCGAATTGGCCGCCGGAACGGCTACGGGCGCAGCCGAACTCCTGCAACCCGCCGACGTCGCGCGAGCGGTGCTCGATGTGGTCGAACGGCCGCGATTCGAGGTCTCCATTCCCGGGTACATCGGTCCGCTCACGCATCTGGCCGGACTGCTGCCGCAACGGCTTCGCGATATCGTGCTGCGCCGCGCGGTGCCCGACCAGGTCGCGGCGGTCGCGGGCTCGTCCGCGCGCGGGAAATACGAGAAGCGCACCCTCTCCTAGATCCACTCCGATCGCCCGGTTGTCGTTGACCACGACGCGGACGGCGTTTACGCTCTCTGGCAATCACACATATGTTCGATAGTCCATATGTTCGAGTGACCGGAAGGCGCCAGATGTCCGACGATCGGTCGATGGAGGATGCCGTCAGCTCGCCGAACACCGAGATCACGGCACTCGCACAGCAGGTCGCGACCGCGCGCGGCAAGCTGCCGCTACAGCACGACACGGCGCTCTACGACGCACTCTCCGACTCCGAGATCCGGGCCGAACGCGAACTGGCCGAATGGATCCGCGCGCAGCGCCGTAAACAGCGCCGCCACGCCGTCGCCGACGAACTCGCCGCCGAAAAGCGCGACCGGCGCACCGGCGCGCTCATCCGCCGGGCCGACGAGGCCGACGCGCACTGGCACCGCAAGGCCCTGGCGGCGCGACGGCGGGTCTCCAGCGCCGACGCGCGACTGGCCCAGCTGTACCGGCGGGCGGAGTGGTCCTCGCGCGCGCTGATCGGCGTCGTCGTCCTCGGCATGGTCTGGGCCGGGGTGAACGTCCAGCACAATCTGGTGCCCAGCGGGGATATGAGCGACCCGCTGTACTGGCTCAGCTTCGGCATCGAGGCGATGATCTCGATCCCGATCATCACCATCATGGTCGCCGCCACCACCGCCGCCCGCTGGGGCCGCGAGCTCGAGCGGGGCAAGGTCCTGCTGTTCGAGCTGGCCCTGCTCGGCACCACCGTCGCCCTCAACGCAGGCCCCCACCTGGCCTCCGGATCCTTCGGCCGCGCCGCCGAATACGCCATCGCGCCGGTGATGGTGGGCGTGGTGATCTGGCTGCACGCGTGGGTGTCGGCGCGGTACGCGCTGCTGATCGAGGGGGCTTCGGTCGAGCTGCCGGGGGACGCGAGTTACTCCCCTGCCGAGCGCGTTGTGTCGAGGCCCGATGTCACCGGGGCCGAAATCGCGGCGGGGCGGGTCAGCGTGGCAGGGATGGGTGCTTCGTCGTCTCCCTCAGTCGGCACCACAGTCCAGCCCGCCGTTCCGACTTCCTCGATGGAACAGCTCGAGACGCATATCGACTCGACACCAGCGGCGGCTACGGGCTCCGGGAATGCCGTGGCGGCGCCCGATATCGCGGCGACCTCGGCGACCGGTCAGGTCGCAGCCGGTCAGGTCGTCACGCCCCACGACGAAGCCCTCGCACACGACGACGCACAGGCTCGGCGCACGTCCGGACCTCAGCACAGCCACATCCCCGCACAGGCTGACACGGCCACGCGTGCAGGTGAATTCGAGCAGCTGGATCGCACCACGAGCGCCTCCGCTCCGGCCGTTCACGTGGCGGCGGACGCTACCGCCACGACCCACACAACCGTCACAGCCGCGCCCGACTCGGCCTCGGCCGAAGCCTCTTCCGCCACCATGGCACCTGAGCCGGACGCGACCTCCCCTGCGCCCGTGGCGATGTCGACCTCCATGGGTGTCCCCGGAGTCGACTCCGACGTCCGTGCAGTCGCCTCGACCTCGCAGGATGATGCGCCGGAACAGACCGCAGCGCAGGCGTCCACGGAGTCGGCGCCCGTCACGGGTCGTGGCCGGCTCACCGACGGCACCCGTCGTCCGTCGACCGACAAGCTCGCCGCGCCCGGCACCCTGGAACTCATCCACAAGGCCGCCGCCGAGCACCGACGCAACGGCGACCACGCCCGAGTCAACGGTGCCGCGCCTACGCTGCGGCGAATACCGGTCACCGCCGCCGCGCAGGCGACTGCGGGCGAGGCCACCGGTACCGACCCGGTTCCCGAGGCGACGGCGCACGCCGGCACCGTCGCCCGTGACCGCAACGGCGACACCGCGGCACCCACCGAATCGGTAGTGGTGCACAACGATCCACAGGCCCCGGCCGACGAGCCCGAGCAGCTCACCCTCGCCACCGAGATAGAGCCCGCACAACCTCAGCACGCCGCGTCGGCTTCGGCGCAACTCACGAACCCGGAGCCGGTGATCGCATCCGAGCAGCAGCTCACGCATGCTGCGACCACGTCTGACACCGAGCAGCAGCGCACAAACTCTGCGACGGCGCCTGCCGCGAAGCGT
This sequence comes from Nocardia fodinahabitans, assembly GCF_052983615.1. Classification (NCBI taxonomy): domain Bacteria; kingdom Bacillati; phylum Actinomycetota; class Actinomycetes; order Mycobacteriales; family Nocardiaceae; genus Nocardia; species Nocardia fodinahabitans. The sequence continues at coordinate 4,416,019 of NZ_JBRJJC010000001.1, read as the reverse complement.
CCGCTCACGAACGCCGCGTCAACGTCTGCTCCGAAACAGCAGCTCGCACAATCCGAGTCGCTGGCTGGTACGGAACCAGAGTCCGAACCGCCCTCTCTCCCGAAGAAGCAGCCCACGAAGGCCGAGGAAGTGGCGCTCGCGAGCGAGCGCGTGCCGGTGGAGTCCCCCGAACCGATCGAACCGGACCTCGCCGACGAAGACGACCTCGCCGACGACGCCTACAATTTCGACGACGACACCGAGGTCCGCGCCCTGGCCCGCCAGATCGCCCACCGCAGCCCCCTGCGCCTGACCCTCGACCAGATCGAGGAAATCCTCGAGCTCACCGACCAGTCCTGGTCAGCCCGCAGCATCGGCGCCGAGGTCGGCGTCTCCGGCACCACCGTCACCAATATCGTCGAATTCGCCCGCAAAATCCGCCACCCGTACGCCTTCACCGGCTGAGCCGACAGCCTCTCGCATCGCCGCACGAATATCATCGCGGCTGATCGGGCCTCCCAGGTGAAAAGTCTGTTCGTTGTACACGGCTATCCGACCACGAGGCGCTCGCCTCCGAAGTCCGCGATGATCTCCATCCGACCGCCGAGTGCTTCGATGTAGGACGCGAGTGTTCGCAACTCAGCCGCCGTGACCGCCGCCCGTTCGATCGCTGATACCCGTTCCTGGCGAATCCGCATCCGCTTCGCCACCTCTGCCTGGGTCAGCCCCAATCGCTTCCGCATCTCGGCAAGCCGGGTGGCACGGCTCAGCTCCACCATTCGCTGCGCCCCCGCCTCCACCTCGGCACGGTCGTCTGAGTCCGGAAAGAACTCTGCCAGGAAGCTGTCCCGGTCGTAGGGATGAGTGCTGCTCATGAGCGCTCCTTCTCCTTCCTGTACAGGTTGTACCTGTACTCAGCCACTGGTATCGCTTGGCGGTACCAAGCCTTCCAGTTGCCCGCCTTGTCACCGGCGACCAGCAGGACCGCGTTTCGTTCTGGATCGAATATGAAGAGGATCCTGACTTCGGTCGCACCGGCCGAACCCGGACGCAACTCTTTGAGGTTGTGTAGCGACGAGTTCTTGATCCGGTCGACCAGCGGTCGACCGAGCGCCGGACCCTCCTCGAGCAGAGCCGTGATGGCCTGACCGACGAGAACAGCCGTCTCCTTGTCCTCGCTCCGGAGCCGATGTAGCCACTGCCGAACCTCGTCGACGATCTCTAGGCGGAAGTTCACCAGAGGATCGTAGATTCCATAGTACTTCTACATACTGAAAGGCGGAATAGTCCGTTTTGCGATGCGGCAGCCCCCACGACGAAGGCCCACTGCCCACGGGGAAACGGGCCTTCGTTCGAACGATCTCGATCGATCGCGGAGGGACCCTACTTGGCCTTCTCCAGAACCTCGACCAGACGCCAGCGCTTGGTGGCCGGCCAGTGAGTTCTACTCATCGACGCTCCATCTACATAGCCGCCACCTGCGCGGCCGCCGGCGCTGTCACCCGACGGCTGTCCTCGAGCACCTTCCCGGTCGACGCATAGTCGCCCCGCAGAGGAATGAGGACTACTGCGAGAAGTGTCCGCTCCTGACGGACAGACACTCCGGCGCACCGGGTGCCGCCCGATACGACGAAGGCCCGCTTCCCAGAGGGAAACGGGCCTTCGTGGCAACGATCTCGATGGATCGAGGAGGGACCTTACTTGGCCTTCTCCAGGACCTCGACCAGACGCCAGCGCTTGGTGGCCGACAGCGGACGGGTCTCCATCAGCTGAACGCGGTCGCCGACGCGCGATCTCGTTCTCGTCATGCGCCTTCACCTTGGAGGTGGTGCGAATGATCTTGCCGTAGAGCTTGTGCCGGTGACGGTCTTCCAGCTCGACGACGATCGTCTTGTTCATCTTGTCCGAGACGACGTAACCGCTGCGTACCTTGCGGCTGTTGCGCTCTTCCTTGTTCTCGCTCATGCCGCATCTCCCTTGCCAGCGGGTGCCGTGGCCAGGCCGAGCTCGCGCTCACGCATGACCGTGTAGATCCGCGCGATCTCATGACGGACGACGCGCAGACGTCGGTTGTTGTCGAGCTGACCCGTCGCCATCTGGAAGCGCAGGTTGAACAGCTCTTCCTTCGACTCACGCAGGCGGGCGACGAGCTCCTCTTCGTTGAGCTCGCGGAGCTCTGCGGCCGGTGTTCCGGTAGCCATCAGAACTGCTCCTCCCTGGTCACGATCCTGCACTTCATCGGGAGCTTGTGCATCGCGCGGCGCAGGGCCTCGCGAGCGATCTCCTCGTTCGGGTAAGACATCTCGAACATGACCCGACCGGGCTTCACGTTCGCGACCCACCACTCCGGCGAACCCTTACCGGAACCCATGCGGGTTTCGGCCGGCTTCTTGGTGAGCGGGCGGTCGGGGTAGATGTTGATCCAGATCTTGCCGCCACGCTTGATGTGGCGGGTCATCGCGATACGCGCCGACTCGATCTGACGGTTGGTGACGTAGGCGGGCTCGAGAGCCTGGATGCCGTACTCACCGAACGCCACCGCGGTGCCGCCCTTGGACATGCCGGAACGACTCGGGTGGTGCTGCTTGCGGTGCTTGACCCTACGGGGCATCAGCATGCGTCAGCCCTCCTGACTCTCTGCCGGAGCCTCCGCCACAGCGGTGGCGGCGCGCCCGACCTCGGTGCTGGTCGCGGTGGTGCCGGCGGAACCGGAACGACGAGGGCGGCTCGGACGCTCGCGACGCGGGCGCTCCGGAGCAGCAGCGGCAGCGGTCAGCTCACGACGACCACCGACGATGTCACCCTTGTAGATCCAGACCTTCACGCCGATGCGACCGAAGGTGGTCTTGGCCTCGTAGAGGCCGTAGTCGATGTCCGCGCGCAGCGTGTGCAGCGGGACGCGACCCTCACGGTAGAACTCCGAGCGCGACATTTCGGCGCCACCGAGGCGGCCCGAGCACTGCACGCGGATGCCCTTGACGTTCGGCGAACGCATGGCCGACTGGATGGCCTTACGCATCGCGCGACGGAACGCCACACGGTTGCTGAGCTGCTCGGCGACACCCTGAGCGACCAGCTGCGCATCCGACTCGGGGTTCTTGACCTCGAGGATGTTCAGCTGGACCTGCTTCTTGGTGAGCTTCTCCAGCTCGGCGCGGATGCGGTCGGCCTCCGCGCCACGGCGACCGATCACGATGCCGGGACGCGCGGTGTGGATATCCACACGGACGCGATCACGGGTGCGCTCGATCTCGACCTTCGAGATGCCTGCCCGCTCCATGCCGGTGGCGAGGAGCTTGCGGATCTGAACGTCTTCCTTCACGTATTCCGCGTACTGCTTGTCCGCGTACCAACGCGACTTCCAGTCGGTGGTGATACCGAGGCGGAAGCCATGGGGGTTGATTTTCTGTCCCATTTACTTTGCCCCTCCCTTCCGGCGGCTACGAGTGGCAGCGCCGGCAGTGGGCACGCTCTCGACCTCGATGGTGATGTGGCTGGTGCGCTTGCGGATCCGGAACGCGCGGCCCTGGGCCCGCGGCTGGAAACGCTTCATGGTGGCACCCTCGTCGACGAACGCAGTCGAGATGACCAGGGTGGCCGGGTTGAGGCCGAGGTTGTTCTCGGCGTTCGCCGCGGCACTGGCCACGACCTTGGCGACCGGCTCGCTCGCGGCCTGCGGCGCGAACTTCAGGATCGCCAGGGCATCCTCGACACGCTTGCCGCGGACCAGGTCCACGACGCGACGCGCCTTCATCGGGGTGACCCGCACGTGCTTAGCGGTAGCGCGGGCAGTCGGGTTCTGAACCGTTTCGGTGTTGGTTTCAGTCATCGCCGCTTGCTCTTCCGGTCGTCCTTGACGTGGCTCTTGAACGTCCTGGTCGGCGCGAACTCACCGAGCTTGTGGCCGACCATGTTGTCCGACACGAACACCGGGACATGCTTGCGACCGTCGTGGACGGCGAAAGTGTGGCCGATGAAATCGGGGATGATGGTCGAGCGACGCGACCAGGTCTTGATGACCTGCTTCGTGCCCTTCTCGTTCTGCACGTCCACCTTCGCGAGGAGGTGGTCGTCGACGAACGGGCCCTTCTTGAGGCTGCGTGGCATTTCTTACCTCCTCCTTAGCGCTTCTTGCCGGTCTTGCGGCGGCGAACGATGAGCTTGTCGCTCGGACGGTTGGGCTTACGGGTGCGGCCCTCAGGCTGACCCCACGGGGAGACCGGGTGGCGACCACCGGAGGTCTTACCCTCACCACCACCGTGCGGGTGGTCGACCGGGTTCATGACGACACCACGGACGGTAGGACGGCGGCCCTTCCAGCGCATACGGCCGGCCTTGCCCCAGTTGATGTTCGACTGCTCGGCGTTGCCGACCTCGCCGACGGTGGCGCGGCAGCGCACGTCGACACGGCGGATTTCACCGGAGGGCATACGCAGGGTCGCGTACGGCCCTTCCTTGCCCAGCAGCTGGATGCTCATGCCTGCGGCACGGGCCATCTTGGCGCCGCCGCCCGGACGCAGCTCCACGTTGTGAATCGTGGTACCGGTCGGGATGTTGCGCAGCGGCAGGTTGTTGCCCGGCTTGATGTCGGCCGTGGGGCCGGACTCGATCGGGCTGCCCTGCTGGATGCCCTTCGGCGCGATGATGTAGCGCTTCTCGCCGTCGGCGAAGTGCAGCAGTGCGATGTTGGCGGTGCGGTTGGGGTCGTACTCGATGTGAGCGACCTTGGCCGGGATGCCGTCCTTGTCCAGTCGACGGAAGTCGATGACGCGGTAGGCACGCTTGTGACCGCCACCGCGGTGACGCGTGGTGATGCGACCGTGCGCGTTACGACCACCGGACTTGGTGAGCGGGCGCAGCAGCGACTTCTCCGGCGTCGACCGGGTGATCTCGGCGAAGTCCGAGACGCTGGAGCCACGACGGCCCGGCGTAGTCGGCTTGTATTTACGGATTGCCATGAGTTCTTCTCTACTTTCTGGATCGCCAGCCGCTTACGCGACCGGTCCTCCGAAGATCTCGATGGGCTTGCTGTCGGCCGAGATGGTCACGAGCGCGCGCTTGGTGTCCTTGCGCTTGCCGTAACCGAAGCGGGTCCGCTTGCGCTTGCCCTGACGGTTGGCGGTATTGACGCTGGTGACCTTGACGCCGAAAACCTTCTCGACGGCGATCTTGATCTGCGTCTTGTTCGAATCCGGGTGCACCAGGAAGGTGTAGGTGCCTTCCTCGATCAGTCCGTAGGACTTCTCCGAGATGACCGGTGCGAGCAGGATGTCGCGGGGGTCGGCGATGGTGCTCACTTGCTCTCCTCCTGGGCCGCCTCGGCGGGACCGTGAACGAACGCGTTCAGGGCCTCGACGCTGAACACCAGTTCGTCGCTGTTGAGGACGTCGTAGGTGTTGAGCTGATCCGGGGCGATCGGCAGCACGTTCTGCAGGTTCGCCACGCTCTTCCACGCGGCGACGTCCTCGCGACCGACGACGACCAGGAACTTCTTGCGGTCCGACAGCTCGGACAGGAAGCTCTTGGCGGCCTTGGTCGACGGGGTCTGACCCGCGACCAGCTCGGTGATCACGTGGATGCGCTCGTTGCGGGCCCGGTCGGACAGGGCGCCACGCAGAGCGGCGGCCTTCATCTTCTTGGGGGTCCGCTGGCTGTAGTCACGCGGCTGCGGGCCGTGGACGGTGCCACCGCCGGCGAACTGCGGCGCACGGGTCGAACCCTGGCGGGCGCGGCCGGTGCCCTTCTGGCGGTACGGCTTCTTGCCACCACCGGAGACCTGACCACGAGTCTTCGTGGCGTGGGTGCCCTGGCGAGCGGCGGCCAGCTGCGCGATGACGACCTGGTGCATCAGCGCGACGTTGGCGGTCACGTCGAAGATCTCCGCGGGGAGTTCGACGGTGCCTTCGGTCTTGCCGCCTGCGGCCTTAACGGTCAGCGTCAGGTTGGCCTTCTTGTCGAGGCTGGTCATGCGTGCGCACCACCCTTCACGGCGCTCTTGACGATCACGACGTTGCCCTTGCGGCCAGGGATGGCACCCTTGACCAGGAGCAGGCCGTTCTCGGCGTCGACCTTGTGAACCGAGAGGTTCTGCGTGGTGACGCGGTCGTTACCCATACGGCCCGACATGCGCATGCCCTTGAACACGCGGCCGGGAGTGGCGCAGCCACCGATCGAGCCCGGGCGACGGTGCACAGCCTGCGCACCGTGCGAGGCGCCCTGGCCCTTGAAGCCGTGACGCTTCATGGTGCCGGCGAAGCCCTTGCCCTTGCTGATACCGGTCACGTCGACGTAGGTGCCCTCTTCGAAGACGTCGGCGGAGAGCTCCTGGCCGACCTCGAAGGTGGAGGCATCCGCGACGCGGATCTCGGTGACGTGGCGGCGCGGGGTGACACCGGCCTTGGCGAACTGGCCGGAAGTCGGCTTGTTCACCTTGCGCGGGTCGATGGCGCCGAAAGCGATCTGAACGGCCGAGTAGCCGTCGCGCTCCACGGTGCGGATCTGGGTGACCACGTTCGGGCCCGCCTTGATGACGGTGACCGGGACGACGCGGTTCTTCTCGTCGAAGACCTGGGTCATGCCGAGCTTGGTGCCCAGGATGCCGGCTGCGGGCCGGTTCTTGTTGTCAGTCATATCTCGAGTCCCCGTCACTGAATGTTGACGTCGACGCTGGCCGGCAGGTCGATGCGCATGAGCGCGTCGACCGTCTTCGGCGTCGGGTCGAGGATGTCGATGAGGCGCTTGTGCGTACGCATCTCGAAGTGTTCGCGCGAGTCCTTGTACTTGTGCGGCGAACGGATGACGCAGTACACGTTCTTCTCGGTGGGCAACGGCACAGGCCCGACCACGCGGGCGCCAGTGCGGGTCACCGTCTCCACGATCTTGCGCGCAGACGCGTCGATCGCCTCGTGGTCATAGGCCTTGAGCCTGATGCGGATCTTTTGTCCCGCCACGCTAAGTGTCCTTTTCTCCGCTTTCCTTCGTGGTCACAGGAGCTGGCTCCTGCACCACCCTCATTTGCACAGCCCGAACACACGAAGACGTCTCAGTTTGGAGACCGCAACCGGGCACCGCCCAGTCCTCGCCGCTGTTCATCTGTCATGGTTCTCCGGCCCACGCGGTCGGGCGTGTCGCCTTCTCGCTCATTCTTCAGCCCTGGTCACTTACTCACCGCTGGCCTGGAACGTGGTCCCGGACGTATCCACACCGGCTAGCCGGAGGGATACAAACTACTGCTCGCCTCGCTCGACCCGTCTTCTCCGTGGAAAAGACATGATCCTGTGCAAGGCAACCCGAACAGTATGCACCATGCCGACGACGCTCTTCAAATCGGGGGTCATGAGGTATCGATCACGCCCCAACAGGGCCATCTACCTGGACCGCACCGCCGGCTGGGCTGTACCGGGCCATGGTAGCTGGCGCGACGCTCGCGCTGGTCGGCGGAGGGTTACGCGCTACCTTACTTTTGAGTAAGATACGGGCATGGCACAGGAAACCGCGACGTACCGCGGCTGGAAGAAACTGCCCGACAACCGACTCGGGCACACGCTGTTCTCGCTCGGCATGGTCGCCCGGGTGCCGTACTTCGGCACGGTGCTGCCGCAGGTGGTGCGGCTCGAGCCCGGGATCTGCGAGGTGACCTCGCCCAAGTGGTTCGGCATCCACAACCATCTGGGCACCTTCCACGCGATCGCGGCCTGCAATCTCGCCGAGGTCGCGATGGGCATGCTCAGCGAGGCCACCGTGCCGACCACGCATCGCTGGATTCCCAAGTCGATGAACGTGCAGTACCTGGCCAAGGCCGAGTCCGGGCTGCGCGCGGTGGCCAGGCTGACCGAGATCCCCGACTTCGACGCGATCACCGAGGGCACCGAACTCACCGTGCCCGTGTCGATCTACGACAAGGGCGGCATCGAGGTCGTGCACGCCGACATCACCACCTGGGTCACGCCACGCTGAGCTGAACATCGGGCCCTGAAAAGCGTTGGATCGGTACGGTTGTGACGAGACGACAACAGACGGGGAGTTCGATGTTGGAAGTCGCGCAACTGATCCGGCGCTTCGGCGACAACGTGGCGGTCGACGAGGTGTCCTTCACCGTGCCGCCGGGGGCGCTGACCGGGTTCGTCGGGGGGAACGGGGCGGGCAAGACCACCACCATGCGGATGATCATGGGGGTGCTGGCCGTGCACGGCGGCGAGGTCAGGTGGGACGGACGGGCGGTGACGGCGCTGGATCGCCGGTCGTTCGGGTACATGCCGGAAGAGCGCGGGCTGTATCCGAAGCAGCCGGTGCTCGATCAGCTCGTCTATCTGGCCAGGCTGCGCGGACTGAGCGCGGCCGAGGCGAAGACGCGGGCCACCGAACTGCTGGAACGGTTCGGGCTGGGGGCCAGGAGTAAGGACAAGCTCGAGTCGCTGTCGCTGGGCAATCAGCAGCGGGTGCAGATCGCGGCGGCCGTGATCGCGCAGCCGACGGCCCTGATCCTGGACGAACCGTTCTCCGGGCTCGATCCGGTCGCGGTCGATTCCATGGCCGAGCTGCTGCGCGAGTACGCCGGGCAGGGGGTGCCGGTGCTGTTCTCCTCGCATCAGCTGGATCTGGTCGAGCGGTTGTGCGATCAGCTGGTGATCCTCGCCGCCGGGCGGGTCGTCGGGCAGGGAACGGTCGAGGCGCTGCGGGCGACGAACGCGTCGCGGTATCGGCTGGTCGCGGGCAGTGATCCGGGGTGGTTGCGGGAGTTCGCGGGGGTGCGGGTGGTCGAGGCGAACGGGTCGGCGGCGGTCATCGAGCTGGTGGGTGCGAGCACCGACGCGGTACTCACCGAGGCGCTGGCGCGGGGATCGGTGCGGGAGTTCGCCGAACTGCGGCCGACGGTCGCCGAGATCTATCGGGAGGTGACGGCGTGAATACCTCCACTGCTTCGCGTGGCGTGTGGCGGATCGTCGCCGCCAGGGAGATCGTGGTGAAGCTGCGTGATCGCAACTTCGTCATCTCGACGGTGATCACCATCGTGGCCATTGTCGCGTCGCTGGCGATCAGCGGGTTCGTCAGCAGCAGGCCCGACAGGATCGAGGTCGCCCTCACCGGGCCGGAGACGATGGCGGTGGTCCAGGCGGCGGGTGGCCTGGCCGCGGCGGCCGACACCGATATCACCTTCACCGCCTATCCCCTTCCGGATCGGGCCGCCGTCGAGCAGCGGGTGCGCGACGAGACGGTCGAGGTCGGGCTGGTGCCGGTGGACGGCGGTTGGCAGCTCATCGGCAAGACCGCCGAGAACGACAGTGCCACCACCTACATCACCGCCGCCGCCGCGCAGCTCGCCTTGCAGCGCAATGCCGAGGCCGCCGGTGTGTCGCTCGAGGAGCTCGCGCGCGGGGCCGGGGTGACCTACGCGCTGCTGGAGAAGGGCGGGGTCGATCCCGGGCTCGCCAAGATCGTGGCGTTCGTGTTCGCGTTCCTCTTCTATCTGGCGTCGGTGCTGTTCGGCATGTCCATCGCGCAGAGTGTGGTGGAGGAGAAGCAGAACCGGATCGTCGAGATCCTGGCCAGCGCGATGCCGTTGCGGCAGTTGCTGATCGGCAAGGTGGCGGGCAACGCGGTGCTGGCGTTCGCGCAGCTCAGCCTGTTCGTCGGCGCGGGACTGATCGGCCTGGCCGCCACCGGACAAGCCGACCAGCTGGGCCGGATCGCCGGCGCGGCAGGGTGGTTCATCGTCTTCTTCCTGGTGGGCTTCCTCGCCCTGGCCAGCCTCTGGGCCGTCGCGGGCTCGCTGGCGACGCGCAGCGAAGACCTCCAGTCCACCGCCACTCCCCTGTCGATGCTGATCATGATCGTGCTGTTCGCCGGCATCTTCCTCACCGGCACGGCCCGCGTCGTCGCCTCCTACGTCCCGATCATGTCCATCGTCGCCATGCCCGGCCGCCTCGCCGCGGGCACCGCCGCCTGGTGGGAACCGTTCATCTCCCTAGCCCTGATGGCCGTGACCACCTACGGCATCGTGATCGTGGCCGAACGCGTCTACCGCCGCTCGCTGATGCAGACCCAGGGCCGGCTCACCGTCCGCCAGGCCTTGGCTCTGGAGGACTGAGCCGAGCAGCGGTGCTTGCGCCGTGGCGGCCGGTGCGGTTTGAATGCGGGCGTGAGCGTTGTGCGGGAGTTCGATATCTGCGTGGTCGGGTTGGGGCCGACCGGGCGGGGGCTGGCGCATCGCGCCGCGGTGGCGGGGTTGCGGGTCGCGGCGGTGGATCCGCGGCCGGAGCGGTTGTTTCCGCCGACGTTCTCGTGCTGGGTCGATGAGCTGCCGACATGGCTGCCCGCGAGTGTGATCGCGCAGCGGATCGAGGCGCCGACGGTGTGGACGAAGACCGAGCATCGGATCGAGCGGCCCTACTGTGTGCTGTCCAAGGCGGGGTTGCACGCGGCGTTGGCCCTCGACGACGCGACGGTGTTCGCGGATCGCGCGCGACGCGTCGACCAGCACGAAGTCGAGCTCGCGAACGGGAAGGTGATCGCGGCGGGGGTCGTGTTCGATACGCGGGGGCTGCCCGTGCTCGGGCAGCGCCGGGCGGCGTCGGCGCACGGGATCTTCGTCGACGCGGAGACCGCGGCGCCGATGGTGGCCGACGGGGAGGGCCTGCTGCTGGACTGGCGGCCGGAGAACGGCGCGGGGCCGGACGAGCCGCCGTCGTTCCTCTACGCGGTGCCGCTCGGCGACGGGACGGTGATCTTCGAGGAGACCAGCCTCGGCTTACGCGGCGGGATGCCGCAGCACGAGCTACGCAAGCGGACCCTGAGCAGGCTCGCGGCGCACGGCATCCGGCTCACCGGGGACGAGCCGCACGAGGCAGCCCACTATCCGCTGGACCAGGCGCCGCCGAAGAAGGGCACCGCCATCGCGGTGCCGTTCGGTTCGCGCGGCGGGATGATGCACCCGTGCACCGGGTATTCGGTGGCCGACTCGCTCGCTCTCATCGACACCGCGATCGACGCCGTAGGGCAGGGCCGCGACCCCATCGCCGCGCTGTGGCCGTGGCAGGCGCGGGCGGTGTACTGGATGCGGATGCGCGGACTGTGGGGCCTGGGCCGGCTCACCACCGACCAGTCCATCGCCATGTTCGAGGCGTTCTTCACCGAATCCGCTCGCGGTCAGCGGGCGCTGCTCTCGGCCCACGCCGACTACACCGCGCTGGGCGCCGTCCTGTTCAACACCGTCGCCCACACCTGGCCGTTCCGCTGGCGCTACGACCTGGTCGGCTGGACCAACCGCGATCGCTGGCTCGACTACCCGTTCGCCCCCGCGAACGCCGAACGGCACGTGGGCTGACCCACGTGCCGTTCGATGCCGGACGCGACTACGAGGTCTCGGCGGCCTTCTTGTAGCCGACGATCGCCGGGTAGGCGAAGACCGCGATCATGCCCACGGTCCACGCCACCGTCTTCAGCAGCGGCTCGGCGACCGGACCGCCGTAGGACAGACCCTTCATCGCGTCGATCGCGCAGCTCATCGGCTGGTTGGCGACCACGTCCTGCAACCAGGTCGGGTACGCGAAGACCGGGACGAACCCGGTGTTGAAGAACATCAGCAGGGTGTTGAGGATGCCGATCAGGCTGATCAGCATCACGCCCTCGGTGATCGTGGCCAGGGCCGTCACCATCACCGCGAAACCGAGGCCGAACAGCACCGGCACGCAGATCAGCGCGATATTGGCGAGCGGGTCCTCCATGAACAGGAATCCCAGTGGCACCGCGACGAGCAGCACGATCACCGTGGTGATCAGGATGCGCAGCGCCTCGGCCAGCAGCCTGCCGGTCAGCAGCGACGCCTTGTTCAGCGGCATCGTGTAGAAGCGGCTGAGCAGGCCGGCCGCCTTCTCGCGTTTGAAGCCGAGCGCGCTCACCACCGCGCCGGTCATGGCCGCGACCAGGGTCAGCAGCGCGGCCTGGCCGTAGATGCTGGGGATGCCGGTGGCCGCGGTGATCGAGTCACCCAGCACGATGCGGAACATCAGCAGCGTCACCGCCGGGTAGGCGATGGTCTGGATGGTCGTCGACGGGTCGCGCAGCCACACCATCAGCAGCCGTTTGCACTGGATCAGGCTGTGGGTGAACCACACCGATACCGAGCCTTCCGGCTTGGCGTGCACGACGGGCAGCTCGGCGGCGGTGGCCGCCACGGACTCGGGCGGTTGGATCCGTTCGGTCGTATCCATTGTTGTCATGATCGCCTCACACTCGCCCACACCGCCAGTGGGAGGAACAGGATCGCCAGTCCGCCCAGCCACACCAGCGACACCCAGGTGCCCGCCCAGCTCAGATGACCGGCGGCCATATCGCTGAGGGTGTGCGCGAACTGGGAGATCGGCTGATTGCGCGCGAACGGCCGCACCCAGGCCGGGAAGCTGGCCTCGGGCACGAACCCGGTCGACATCATGCCGAAGATCAGGATCGGCAGGGTGAGCGCCTGGCTGAGTGCCTCGGGGTTCTTGGTGAGGCTGCCCAGCGCGTCGGCGCCGAGCGTCAGCACGATGCCGACGGCCAGCGCGAACCCGCAGAACGCCAGCGCCTGCAGCCAGCCGCCGGTGAACCGGAAACCGATCAGGTAGCCGTAGCCGACCGTGGCGATCAGCGACACCACCGACCGCACCAGACCGGCGCAGATCCGCGACATCAGCGGAACCAGCGAACCGATCGGCATGGTCTGCAATCGCGTGCTCAGGCCGGTGAGCGCTTCGAACGCCGCGAGCTGCGCGTTCGACATCATCGTCATCGCCATCGTCTGCAGCACGACGATCGGCATGACGTACTGCGCGTAGTCGATGCCCTGGACCTTCATCACGTACCGCAGCGGCAGATAGAAGGCGACGGTGACGACCAGCGGCGTGAGCACGGCGACGACCAGCTCGCCCTTGGTGGCCATCGTGCGCACGATGCGCCCGGTCAGCGCGCGCCACTGCGCGAAGCTGCTCGGACGGACCTCGGGTAGCTCGGCGAACAGCGTGTTCGCCTCGGGAGCGGACACACTCACTAGTGGCCGCCCGAGTGACCGGTGATCGACAGGAACACGTCGTCGAGCGACGGCCTGCGCAGCGCGATGTCGGCCAGGTCGATGCCGGCGTTGTCGAGCCTGCGCAACGCCTCGGCGAGGGTGGCCGCGCCCTCGGGGGCCGGGATGGAAAGCTTGTCGGCGCCGTCGACATCGGCGGCGACGGCGGCCGGGACCAGGTCACCGAGGGCCCGCACGGTCGCCGGGATCCGGCTGACGTCGAGCGGGACGATCTCGCAGAAGCTGCCGCCGGTGCGGGCCTTGAGCTGATCGGCGGTGCCCTCGGCGATGACGGTGCCCTTGTCGATCACGATGATGTTGTCGCTGAGCACGTCGGCCTCTTCGAGGTACTGCGTGGTCAGCAGGACCGTGATGCCCTGGTTCTTGAGCGCGGTGACCAGGTCCCACACGCCCTGCCTGCTGCGCGGGTCCAGACCGGTGGTCGGCTCGTCGAGGAACACCACTTCGGGCCGCACGACCAGCCCGCAGGCGATGTCGACGCGGCGGCGCATACCACCGGAGTAGTTGCGCACGGCGCGCTTGCCCGCGCTCACCAGGTCGAATTCCTCGAGCAGGGTGTCCGCGCGTTTGCGGGCGGCCGATTTGGCCAGGCCCATCAGCCTGCCGAACAGCTCGAGATTCTCCCGGCCGGAGAGGTTCTCGTCGAGGGCGGCGTACTGGCCGGTCATCATGATCGAGCGGCGCACGCCCGCGCTGTCGGTGAGCACGTCGTGCCCGGCGACGACGGCGGTGCCGGAGTCGGGGCGCAGCAGCGTCGACAGGATCTTGACCGTGGTCGTCTTCCCCGCGCCGTTGGGTCCGAGGATGCCCAATACGCTGGCCTTTTCGGCCTGGAAACTGATGCCCTGCAACGCGTGCACATCGCCGAAGGACTTGCGCACATCGGACACCAGCACCGCGGGCTCACCGCCGCGCGACGCGACGCCACCTGCGGGCGAATCCACTGAGATCGAACTCGGCATCAACTCTCCACCATCGGCCGGGTGCGGCGCCCTGGTCGGACGAGCGCACGCGGAATTTGCTTCCCGGTAAGTGATCCATACCGTTCGGCGCGATGTTACCGGTCCGCAGGTTTTCCGGGTCCGGTCTGCGCGGACCCGGCCGGTTTCGCGCGCCGCTGTGGTCTTGCTCACGAGGGCAGTGCAGGGGCAGTGTGCTGACCTTGTCGGCGCGCTCGGCCGCCCATACGCTGGCGACGGGGAAACACTCGTCTCACCGGCCCGCACGCGGGCGTGTTCGATCTCGTGAGAGGTGACAAATGGGCGACTCAGCACCGGCAGGCGCCGCCGCGCCGACGGGGCGATCCGACGTGCTGACGTCGTTCGACCCGCGCACCGGCGAACAGCTCGCGCGGTATCCCGTGCACGGGCAAGCCGAGGTCACCCGCGCGGTACGTACCGCCCGCGCCACCCAGAACTGGTGGGGCGAGCTGGGATTCGCGGGCCGCAAACGCCTGCTGATGGAGTGGCGGGCCCAGATCGCCAGGCGTACCGGTGAATTGGTGGAGGTGTTGCGCGACGAGACGGGCAAGCCGGAGGCCGACGCCGCGCTCGAAGTGATGCTCGCGGTGGAGAACCTGGACTGGGCCGCCCGCAACGCCGAACGCACGCTGGGCCGAAAGCGTCTGGCCACCGGCTGGTTCACCCGCAATCAGCACGCCTCGGTCGGGTATCTGCCGCTGGGCGTGGTCGGGGTGCTCGGCGCCTGGAACAACCCGGTCTTCACGCCGATGGGTTCGATCGCCTACGCCATGGCCGCGGGCAACGCGGTGGTGTTCACCCCGCACGAGCTGACCACCGGCGTCGGCACCTGGCTGGCCGCCAGCTGGGCCGCGGTGGCACCCGATCAGCCGGTGCTGCAGGCCGTCACCGGTGACGCGCGCACCGCGACCGCGCTGTGCAAGTCGGGGGTCGACAAGATCGCCTACGCCGGGCCGGAGGTGGCCGGGCGTGACGTGATCGCGCTGTGCGCGCAGACGCTGACGCCGGTCGTGGTGGAGCACAGCGGCAAGGGCAGCATGATCGTGCACGTCGACGCCGTCCTCGACGCGGCGGCCGAGGCCGCGGTATTCGGCGCGATGGCCAATGCCGGGCAGAACTCCTCGGGCATCCAGCGCTGTTATGTCGCCGATTCGGTCTTCGACGACTTCCTGGCCAGGGTGGCCGAGCGCGCGGCGAAGCTGCGCCCCGGCGCCGACAACCGCGCGGCCTACGGCCCGATGATCAACGCCGCCCAGGTCGACGTGGTGCGCAGGCAGGTCCGCGATGCCATCGCGCGCGGCGGGCACGCGGTTCTCGGCGGCCTCGATTCCTTCCGCGACCCCTATGTGGAACCGATCGTGCTGGCCGAGGTGCCGGAGGAGAGCATCGCGATCACCGGCGAGGGCACCGGCCCGGTCCTGGTGGTGAACCGGGTCGCCGACCTGGCCGACGCGGTGACCAGGGTGAACGCGGCGGGCAACGGCATCGCCGTCACCGTCTTCACCCGCGACATCCCCAGCGCGGAGTTCATCGCCGAGCAGCTCAGAGTCGGCGTGGTGACGGTGAATTCGTCGACCGCCTTCACCGGCATCCCGGCCCTGCCGTTCGGCGGCGTCGGCGAGTACGGGCAGGGCCACAGCCACGGCCAGCAGGGCCTGCGCGAATTCAGCCGCACCATGTCGATCGCCCGCAGGCGCTACCGCGCCCCGATCCGGCTATCGACCTTCGATCGTCATCCCGGGCATCTCCACATGGCGCGCGCCCTCTTCCGGCTACGCCACGGCCGCGGCTAGCTAGCCCGCGGCCTCGTCGCGGTCACCTTTGTCGCCGAGCAGGACCGCGCCGGTGAGCGCCGCGAGCCGGGCGAGCTGTTCGGGGCGGGAGTCGAAGCGCAGCAGCCGGCCGACGTCGATGATCTGGCCGATGGCGGCGTGCACCCGGAACCTGGCCTCGATCGGGTCGCCGTCGAGCAGGTTCGCCCATTCGAGGACGTTCTGGCGCTGGATGGCGCGCAGCCGGTGCTGTTCGGCCTGCGGGAGGTTGCTGAACTCCGCGTAGTAGACCGGCATGATCTCCGGCGTCGCGAAGGTGAGCCGGGCGTAGCGGTCGGCGATGCGGCGGGCGGCGTCGGCGCGGCTCTCGGACTCGGCCAGCGCCTCGCCGATCGCCACGGCGAGCCGGTCGCCGGTGCGATGGAAGGCGGCGGCGAGCAGGTCGGCCTTGCTGTCGAAGTGCCGGTAGACGCTGGAGGCGTTGATGCCGACCGCGGCGCCGATCTCCTCGATGCCCGACTCGTGGTAACCGTTGCGGCCGAAGATCCGGATCGCCTCGGTGAGCAGCTGTTCACGTTTCGAGGTCACCGGCAGGCCGCGATTCTGCTTGTCCGGTTCCGCGGCGGCCGGCGCCGGTGGCAGCTCGGCGCGCACGATCGCCCAGGCCATGTCGAGCTGCAGCGCGAGAATGCGGGAGTGCGAGAGCGTGGTGCGGTGCGCGGCGATGCTGGCCAGCGAGCTCAACGCACCGACCGCCCGCAGGGTGACGTTGTCGGGGCTCTCCTCGGGATGCAGGTCGGCGATCGGCGCCGCGACCATGGCCTCGAGTTCGCGATAGAACGCGCGGATGCGCACGCGATCCTCGCGCTCGAGGTAGCGGCGTTCCCAGCGGTAGAGACCGGCCTCGCGCCGGAAGTCGATGTTCTGCTCGGCGACGGCCGTGAGCAGCGCGTCCAGCCGGGCCTGCGGGGGCAGCGACGGATCGTCGGCGGCCGCCGCGCAATCGCGCAACCCGCGGGCGCCCTCTTCCGCGGCGGCGACGAGCAGGGCGTATTTGTTGGCGAAGTGGCGGTACAGGGCGGGCCCGGAGATCCCGACCTCGGCGGCGATCTCGTCCACGCCGACCGGGTAGTAGCCGCGGGCGCTGAACGCGCGGGCGGCGGCCCGCATGATCTGGATCTTGCGGTCCTTGGGCCTGCGGCGCACGACCCGCGCCGGTGCGGTGGTCGGCTCGCAGGCGCGTTCGGCCTCACTGCGATCGGCGACCATGCACTCACTTTCCGTTCCGCGAACCGGGCTCCTGGCAATTGGCTGCGCGCCCACCGGGCGGCGCCGGACCAGTCAACCTAAGTTAACCACAATTCGCAAACGTCGAGAGGCAGACCGGGAAACGGAAACCGCCCCGGCGATACCGGGGCGGCCTCCATCGAACGCGTCGGCCTTACAGGCCGAGACCGCGGGCAAGCACCGGCCAGGACAGCTTCAGCTCGTCCTTCCAGTAGCCCCACGAGTGGGTGCCGTTGGGACGGAAGTTGAAGGTCGCCGGGATACCCAGCTCGTTCAGCCGGTTCGCCAGGTTGTGCGTGCAGTAGTTGGTGCCCGCCTCGATGACGCCGCCGATGACGATCTGGTTGGCGAGGCCGTAGGCGCCGGGCAGAGCGTACGGACCGTCGAGGGTCTCGTACGGGCCGGGCAGGCCGTTGCCGGTGGAGATGTAGAGATCCAGCCCGCGCAGCCCCTCGGCGTGGACATACGGGTCGTTCGCCACCCACTCCGCCGAGCCCTGCGGGCCCCACATGTTCATGGTGTCACCGCCGCCCCAGGTCTCGACCGTGAGCTTGACGAACTCCGAGCCGACCGGGTCGGAGGTCTGCGCGCAACCGGAGTAGGCCGCGGCCGCCTTGTACAGGCCGGGCTTGGCGATCGGCAGCGCGAGCACGGTGGTGCCCGAGGTGGACAGACCCGCGATGGCGTTCACCCCGTTGGTGCCCAGCGCGCCGTCGATCAGCGGGGGCAGCTCCTCGGTGAAGAAGGTCTTCCACTTGTTACGGCCGACCACCGGGTCGTCGGCGATCCAGTCGGTGTAGTAGCTCCAGGCGCCACCGATCGGCTGGATGACGTTGACATTCTTGTCGCCGAGGAACTCCAGCGCGTCGGTCTTGGCGACCCAGGACGCCGAGTCCTCGCCGCCACCGGCACCGTTGAGCAGGTACAGCGTCGGGCGCGGCACGGAGGCGTCGGCGGGGCGCTGGACATCGACGATGATGTTGGTGTCCATGGCCGCGGAGTACACGTGCAGCCGCAGGCTGCGCGAGTCCTTCACCTCGGCCTTGACGATCTTGGAGCCGTCCTCGGAAACGGGGTTGGCGAGCAGGCTCTTGGAATCGATGATCGGATCAGCCGAGGCCGGGCTCGCGCCGATGCCGGACAGCAGTCCGGCGGCCACTGCGGTCGCCGCGATCATCGCCGCGGCGCGGGAGCCACGACGCCGGGTGTGCCGACGAATCAATTTCGCACCTTCGCTTCGTTTCGAATGGGTTGCGCCACGCGGAGAACCCTACGGGTCAGCCAGGCGGTACAACAGTAGGAATCGTTACAACAGCGCGGTCACATCATGCCTCACCGGCATCACCGATGTCATCGCACCCCGGACTCCCGGTCGCGGGCATCCAGCAACTCCGCCAGGCGCGGGCCGATCTCGGCGAGCGCCTCCGGTGAGGTCATCTGATCATGCACCACCGCGACCGGCCGATCGCGGACCTCGCCCTCGACATACGGCGCCCAATTCCGCGACGCCGTCTCGTGTCCGAGCGCGCTGAAGTACTCCAGTCTGCCCCGGAACACCGCGGGCTGATGCTCGGCGATCAACTCGGCCGAGCGCACCGCGCTGCGGTAGATCCGGCGCAACCGCTCGGGGGTGAGCACGGCCATGTTGGCCGGGACGATCGCGTGCAGCGCGGCCAGCCCGTCCTCGCTGAGTTCGCGCACCCCCGTGGCGGGCAGCGCCGCGCTCAGGTCGACGCCGAGTTCGGCGAGCGCGTCCCGGACCGCGGTGTGGAAATCGGGGACATCGATATCGGGGTGCGAGTCCAGCATCACCAGCAGCGACACCTGCTCCCCCGCCGCCTGCAACTGGGTGGCGACGTCGTGGGCGAGCACACCGCCCAGCGACCAGCCCATCAGCCGGTACGGACCGTGCGGCTGCTGGGCCTTGATCTCGGTGACATAGCGCCGGGCCATCTCACTGAGCGTGCCGGGCAGGTAGCCCGCCTGGCTCAGCGCCGGCGACTGCAGGCCGAAGATCGGCCGCCGTGCCGGGATGTACTGGGTCAGGCCCGCGTAGCACCAGGCCAGGCCGTACATCGGATGGATGCAGAACAGCGGGCCACTCGCCTCGGTGCCGTGCGGCACCCGGTTGCGGATGGGCAGCAGCACGCCGAGCGCGTCGTCGGAATCGACGTCGTAGTCGCCCGCGTCGGACTGGGTGGCGTCGATGCGGGCGGCCAGCGCGGCGACGGTCGCGTCGGTGAAGAACCACTGCACCCGCACCTCGGCGCCGACCCTGGTGCGCAGCCTGCTGATCGCCTTGGTGGCGACCAGCGAGTTGCCGCCGAGCTCGAAGAAGTCGTCGTCGAGGCCGACCTTGCCCGCGCCGAGCACCTCCGCGTACACCTCGGCGACCGCGCGCTGTAGCGGCGTCGTCGGCGGACGGTAGGGCCGGGTGGTGAAGGCGGGCACCGGCAGCGCGTTGCGGTCGAGCTTGCCACTGGCGTTGAGCGGCAGGGACTTCAGGATCACCAGGGTCGACGGCACCATGTACGACGGCAGTGCGGCCCTGGCGTGGGCGAGCAGCGCCGCCTCGTCGAGTCCGTCGGCGCTCGCGCCACTCTCGATCGAGTACCCGGCCGCGGGCGGCGCGGTCTCGGTCGACGGCTGCTCGGCCGTGTCGACCGGGACGACATAGCCGACCAGCCGATCACCGGTCGGGCCGTGCACGAGCGCGACGGCGGCGTGCCTGACCGCGGAGTGCTCGAGCAGCACGGCCTCGACCTCGCCGAGCTCGATCCGCTGACCGCGCAGCTTCACCTGGAAGTCGCTGCGCCCCAGGTACTCCAGCTGCTGCTCCTCGGTCCAGCGGACCACGTCACCGGTGCGGTAGAGCCTGCCGCCACCGGTATGGGCGACGAACCGCTCGGCGGTCAGCGCCGCGGCGCCCAGGTAGCCGCGCGCCAGCTGCACGCCTTCCAGATACAGCTCGCCCGCGGTGCCGGGCGGCACCGGTCGCAGCTGCCGGTCCAGGACGTGCACCCGGGTGTTGGCGACCGGTGTGCCGATCGGAATGCTCACGGCGGCACCGGCTTCGGCCTGCGCCGCGGTGACCACAGTCGCCTCGGCGGGGCCGTACCAGTTGATCAGGTCGACGCCGGGCAGCGCCTGCGCGAAGCGCCGCGCGGTCGAGGCCGACAGCGCCTCACCGGCGGCGAAGACCCGGCGCAGCGCCGGGAAGCCGCCGGCGGCGCGGTCGGCCAGGAACGCGTCGAGCATCGACGGCACGAAATGCACGGTGGTGACGGCACGCTCGGCGAGCACGCCGGCCAGGTAGGCCGGATCGCGGTGCCCGTCCGGCGCCGCGATCACCACGGTCGCGCCGGTCTGCAACGGCCACAACAGTTCCCAGGTGGAGATGTCGAAGGTGACCGGGGTCTTGTGCAGGACCACGTCACCGGGACCGTGCGGGTAGGCGCGCTGCGCCCAGCGGAACTGGGCGACCAGCTGCCGGTGGGTGAGCATGACGCCCTTGGGCATACCGGTGGAACCGGAGGTGTGGATGACGTAGGCCAGATTGTCCGGCCGCGCCGCCACCGTGGGCACCGGCGCCGACGCGGCCGCCAGCGTGTCGACGGCGACGACGGAAACGTCGGCGGCGGTGGCGAATCCGGTGTCGGTGGTGGTGAGCACGCAGACGGGAGCGGCCGCGACCAGTACCCGTTCGGTGCGCTCGGCCGGATGGTCCGGATCGACCGGCACGTAGGCGGCGCCGGTGCGCAGCACCGCGTAGATCGCGGTCACCAGATCGATGCCGCGCCGCATGGCGACGGCGACCAGCGCGTCGGGGCCTGCGCCCCGCGCACCGAGCGCCGCGGCGAGCGCACGCGCCTTCGCGTCGAATTCGCGGTAGGTGAGCGAGGTTTCGCCGTCGACGAGGGCGATGGCGTCCGGCGTCCGCGCCACCTGCGCGTCGAACAGCGACAGCAGCGTCGTCTCGTCGAGCAGTTCCGGCGCGTCGGTGGCGTTGGCCGCCGACAGCACGGCGCGCTCCTCGGCGAGCAGCACGTCGATCTCGGCGATCCGGCTCTCCGGCGCGGCGGTGAACCGGGCCAACAGCATCGAGAGTCGTTGTGCCAGTGCGGTCGCGGTGGCCTCACCGAAGACGTCGCGCAGGTACTTCACCGACACCCGGAGCTGACTGTCGGCGACGACCTGCACGGTCAGCGGGTAATGGGTGCCGTTGGCGGCATCCATTCCGGTGACCGCGGCGGAGCCGGACGCGGCTTGCGCCAGACTCTCCCGGTCGACCGGGAACGACTCGAACACCACCAGCGTGTCGAACAGCGCGTCGATGCCCGCGATCTCCTGGATCTCGCCGAGGCCCAGGTAGTGGTGGTCGAGCAGGGCCGCCTGGTCGTCCTGGAGCCTGCGCAGCAGTTCGGCGACGGTGTCGCCGGGCCGCAGCCGCACCCGGACCGGGATGGCGTTGAGGAACAGGCCGACCATCCGTTCCACGCCGTCGAGCGTGGCGGGCCTGCCGGAGACGGTCGCGCCGAACACCACATCGTCGCGATCGACCAGGCATGCGATGAGCAGTCCCCACGCGGCCTGGACCACGGTGTTCACCGTGACCCCGAGCCCGGCGGCGAGCGTGCTCAGCGCGGCGGTGTCGGCAGGCGACAGCTCGAAGCCGGTTTCGCCGGTCCCGGTGGCGATCTCGCGGCCCTGGTCGACCGGAGCCAGCGGCGTCGGCTCGGCCAGTCCGGTGAGCGCGACCCGCCAGGCCTGGCGCGCGGTGTCGAGATCCTGCTCGGCCAGCCAGGCCAGGTAGTCGCGGTAGGGCGCGAGCTTCGGCAGGCGGCGGGAGCGCCCGCCGACCGCATAGGCGGTGAGCAGTTCCTGCAGCAGCAGCGGGGTCGACCAGCCGTCGATCAGGATGTGGTGACTGGTGACCAGCAGGTGCGCGCCCTCGGGCGTACGCACCAGGGTGAAGCGCAGCAGCGGCGCGACCGCCATGTCGAAGTGCGTGGTCAGGTCGGCCGCCCTGAGCCGCTGATAGGTGGCGGCGTCGGCGTCGATGACCTGCCACGGCACATCGATGTCGTCGAGCACCACCTGCAGCGGGGTGCCCGCGGCGTCGGTGGCGAAGGCGACGCGCAGGTTGTCGTGCCGGTCGAGCACGGCCTGGGCGGCCTGGTGCAGCCGCTCGTCGTCCACGGCCGGGTCGAGGTCGAGCACGAACTGGGTGATGTAGGGGTCGACCGAGTTCTCCGCGAGCAGCGCGTGGAACAGCATGCCCGATTGCAGCGGGGTCACCGGCCAGACATCGCTGAGCAGCGGGTACCGCCGCACCAGCCGGCCGAGTTCGGCCTGTCCGAGGCGCACCAGCGGGAAGTCCGACGGGGTGAATCCGCCCGCGCCGGGCCGCAAGCCGTGCTCGGCGAGGCCGCCGAGCGCGCGGATCCAGTGTTCGGCGAAGGTCTTGACCGCGTCGGCGGTGAGCACCGCGGTGGCGTAGTCGAAGCGGGCGACCATGCCGTCGTCGGTGGCGTCGACGGTCAGCACCAGCGCCAGATCGTCGGCGGCGACGTCGGTGTGCACCTTGGCCGGGCGCAGATCACGGAAGCGCACCGCGAACCGGCCACGGTCGAGCGAGCGCACGCTGTCGGCGGCGTCGTCCTCGAGATAGCGCAGCAGGCCGAAGCCCGCACCGTGCGCGGGCACCGTCCGGCGCAGTTCCTTGACCTGGGCCAGCGCGGTCCCGGCGGCGGGTCCGCCGACCAGCGCGTCGGCGATGTCGACACCGTCCAGCCGCAGGACGAGCGGGTAGTCGGTGGTGAAACCGCCCACCACGCTCTCGGCGTCGGGACGGCCGAGCACCCGCTGGTCGGCACGCAGCCGGACCACGCTGCCGATGACCCGCGCGACGGCGGTGTCGGCGGCGGTGTGCAGCGCGAGCGCGGCGGCGGTGAGCAGGACCTCGTCCACGGTCGCGCGGTAGGCGTCGGCCACGGCGGTGACGGCGGCGGTGCCCTCACCGGTGATGCTCAGCGAGACCCGGTTGCGCTGGCGCAGATCGGCGGTTTCGCCTGCCCTGGAACGGATCGCGCGATGCCAGTACTCGCGTTCGGCGCGGGCACGGGCCGAGGACGCGTATTCGGCGAGCCTGCGCACCAGGTCACCGAGCCCGGCGTCGGGGGCGGCGGGCGCCGCGTGGCGGCCGCGGCTCCACGCCGTGGTCAGCTGGTCGACGACCGCGCGCCAGGACACCTCGTCCAGGACGAGACTGTTGGCGACCACGACCAGCGTGGAACTGCGCTCGCCGTCGCCGGTGAGCACGAAGTGGATATTGCGGCCCTCGTCCGGGTCGAGCGCGGCGGCGGCCGCGGCGACGATGTCGTCGACCGGCAGTGAGGACTCACCGTCGGTGGCGTCGAGCCTGCGGAAGGCGTCGCCGGTGCGCTCGTCCTGCGACGGGATCACCAGCACCGGTTCGCTGCCGCTGCGGTCGAGCACCGCCCACAGCATCGGATGCTGGTTCATCACGGCGTGCACGACCTCGGCGACCGCGTCGTCGGAACAGTCGAGAGGCACGTCGAGCAGCACGGCCCGCGGTTCGACCGCGTTGTCGGAGGTCTCCATCAGCTGAGCCGCGGTGGCGGTCAGCGGCAGAGCGGCGGGCCGCGAGCCCGCGTCGAGAGTGACCTCGGCGCGCCCGGCGAGCGCACCGACGGTGCGCGCGTCGAACAGATCGCGCGGGCGCAGCCCCACCCCGGCCGCGGCGGCCCGCGAGACCACCTGGATGGCGGTGATGCTGTCGCCGCCGAGGGCGAAGAAGTCGTCGTCGAGGCCGACGCGGTCGTGCCCGAGGACCTCGCCGATCACCCGGGCCAGCGCCCGTTCGGCCGCGGTGCGCGGCGGGCGGTGCTCGCGCCGCACGGTGACCGGATCGGGCAGCGCGCGCCGATCCAGCTTGCCGACCGGCGTGAGCGGCAGTTCGTCGAGGACCACGATCGCGGCGGGCACCATGTAGTCGGGCAGCACCCGCCCGGCCAGCGCGGTGAGTTCGGCCGGGTCGAGCCGCTCCCCCGGTTCGGCCAGCACGTACGACACCAGCATGGTGGCGCCCGCGCCGTTGTCGCGGCCCAGGGTGGTGACCCAGGAGACGCCGGGCGCGGCGGCCAGCACCGCGTCGATCTCACCGAGTTCGATCCGCAGGCCGCGGATCTTCACCTGGAAGTCGTTGCGGCCCACGAACTCCAGCACGTCACCCCGGCGGCGCACGAGGTCGCCGGTGCGGTAGAGCCGGGCGCCCGGCTCCCCGTACGGATCAGCGACGAAACGCGCCGCGGTCAGACCTGTGCGCCGGTGGTACCCGCGGGCCAGCTGGATGCCGCCCAGGTACAGCTCACCGGTGACGCCCTCGGGCACCGGACGCAGCCGTCCATCGAGGACCAGCGCCGAGGTGCCCCGGATCGGACCGCCCATGTGCGCGTCGCCACCCGGGGTCAGCGGATCGCTGATGGCGGCCATGATCGTGGTCTCGGTGGGGCCGTAGCCGTTGTGGAACTTGCGCTGCGCCAGCGTGTTCCAGCGCGCGACCAGCTCGGCGGGCACGTGCTCGCCGCCGACGACCAGGTGCCGCAGCCCCGGCACAGCGGCCGGGTCGAGGGTGGCCAGGACGGTGGGCGTGAGGAAGGTGTGGGTCACGCCCTCGGTACGGATCAGCTCGGCGAGCTCGGTGCCGCCCACGGATCCGGGGGGCGCCACCACCAGCGTGCCCGCGCCACCGAGGGCGAGCAGCAGTTCGAGCATCGAGGCGTCGAACGACGGCGAGGCGAAAGCCAGTGCGCGGGAACCGGAGTCGAGCCGGTAACGCTCCTTCTGCTCGGCGCAGAAGTTGGCCAGGCCGGCGTGGGTGACGACGACGCCCTTGGGCAGACCTGTCGAGCCCGAGGTGTAGATCATGTACGCGCCGTTGCCGGTGCTCGGCTGGGCGCGCAGCTCGATCTCGCGCAGGGCCACCGAGGCGTAACCGGCGACCTCGGCGGTGAATTCGCGATCGTCGAGCGCGACCCAGCCCGCGTCACCGGGCAGGGTGGGCAGCCCGGTCAGTTCGGCGGCGAGGGTGACACCGAAGACCGCGCCGGAGTCGGCGGCCATGTGGGTGATCCGCTCGGCCGGGTAGCCGGGGTCGATCGGCACGATCATCGCGCCGGTGCGCGCGATGGCCCACACCGCCAGCACCGATTCGACCGAGCGCCGGATCGCCACGGCGACAGCGACTTCCGGCCCGGCACCGCGGGCGATGAGACCACGGGCGAGCTGGTTGGCCGCCGCGTCGAGGTCGGCGTAGGTGAAGCCGCGCCCGTCACCGCGCACGGCCACCCCCGACGGGTTGGCCAGCACGGCGGCGTCCATCAGCTGCGACAGCGTGCGTTCCGGTTCGGCGGGCGGACCGGCGAAGGTGGTCTGCGCGGTGAACTCGGCGGCGTCGAGCAGTTCGACATCACCGACCGCGACCTCGGGATCGGCGACCAGCTCGGCCAGCAGCCGGGCGAACCGGGCACCGAGGGCCTGAATGGTCGCCTCGTCGAACAGATCTGTGGCGTAGGTGAATTCGGCGTGCATACCGCCGTGATCCGGGAGCTCGCGGAGAGTGAGCAGCAGGTCGAACTTGGCCTCGGCGGTGCGGGCGTCGAGCGCGCCGACCGTGATGCCGGGCAACTCGAACGCGACCGGGGCGAGGTTCTCGAACGACAGCGCCACCTGGAACAGCGGGTGCCTGCCCGCCGACCGGACCGGCTGCACCGCCTCGACGACCCGCTCGAACGGGATGTCGGCGTGCGCGAAGGCCCGCAGGTCGGTGTCGCGGGTCTGCCGCAGCAGCGCCGTGAACGGCTCGGTCTCGGTGATCCGGCTGCGCAGCACCAGGGTGTTGACGAACATGCCGACGAGATCGTCGAGTTCGCGGGCGCCACGACCGGCGATCGGGGTGCCGATCGCGACGTCGTCGGTGCCGCTGGTGCGGGCGAGCAGCACCGCGAGGGCGGCCTGCACCACCATGAACACGGTGACGCTCTCGGCGCGTGCCAGCCCGGCCAGGCCGGCGTGCAGCGCCGCGTCGATCTCCACCGTGCTCAGCGCACCGGCGAAGGACTGCACCGGCGGGCGCGGCCGGTCGGCGGGCAGCGCGATCTCCTCGGGCAGCCCGGCCAGTTCCGCGGTCCAGTAGGTCAGCTGCGCGGCGGCGGTGGAGGCGGGATCCGCTTCGTCGCCGAGCGATTCCCGTTGCCACACCGCGTAATCCGCGTACTGCAACGGCAGCGGCGACCAAGCGGGCGCGGCGCCTTCGGTGCGCGCGGTGTAGGCCAGGACCAGGTCGCGAGTCAGCGGGCCCATGGAGAAGCCGTCGGCGGCGATGTGGTGGGCGACGAACACCAGCACGTGGTCGTCGGCGCCGAGACGCAGCAGCCGCAACCGCACCGGCGGCGCGGCGGTGACGTCGAAGCCCTCGGCCACCGTCCGGCGCACCTCGTCGACGAGGTCGTCGGCGGTGACCAGCATCGGCGTCAGATCGACGCGTACCGTGCCGGGCGCGAGCACCTCCTGGACCGGACCGTCGCCGCGCTCGGGGTAGCGCGTGCGCAGCACCTCGTGCCGGGCGAACAGGTCACCGACGGCGACGGCCAGCGCCGCGAGGTCGAGCGCGCCGGTGAGCCGGATGGCGGCGGGGATGTTGTAGACCGTGGCGTCGGGATCGAGCCGGTTGAGCAGCCACATTCGCTGCTGGGCCAGCGACAGCGGCAGCCGGTCCGGTCGCGGTCCGGCCACCAGCGGCAGCGCGGC
This sequence comes from Nocardia fodinahabitans, assembly GCF_052983615.1. Taxonomy (NCBI): domain Bacteria; kingdom Bacillati; phylum Actinomycetota; class Actinomycetes; order Mycobacteriales; family Nocardiaceae; genus Nocardia; species Nocardia fodinahabitans. The sequence goes on along the minus strand of NZ_JBRJJC010000001.1, from coordinate 4,389,107 downwards.
GAGCTCGGCGGACCGGTGCACCCGCAGGGCGAGGTCGGTGACGGTCGGCGCCTCGAACAGCAGCCGGACCCCGACCGCGCGGTCCAGCGCGGCGCTGATCCGGGCGGCGGCCCTGGTGGCGAGCAGCGAGTTGCCGCCGAGGGCGAAGAAGTCGTCGTCGGCGCCGACCGCGTCGACCCCGAGGATCTCGGCGTAGACCCCGGCGACGAGCTGTTCGGTCGGCGTCGCGGGCGCGCGGAAGGCGGCGGCCTCGAACACCGGCGCGGGCAGCGCGGCCCGGTCCAGTTTGCCGTTGACGGTGCGCGGCAGCGTGTCGAGCACGACGAACGCCTCGGGCACCAGGTACGCGGGCAGCTTGTCGCGCAGCGCGGACTTCAGCTGCGCCACCTCGATATCCGTGCCGGCCACATAGGCGACCAGCCGATCGCCGAAGTGTGGATCGGTGCGGGCCAGCACCGCGGCCTGGGTGATCCCGGGCAGACCCAGCAGCACGGACTCGACTTCGCCGGGCTCGACCCGGAAGCCACGGATCTTCACCTGGAAGTCCGTGCGACCCAGGTAGTTCAGCGCGCCGGTGCGGTCGCGGGCGACGAGATCGCCGGTGCGGTACATCCGCGCGCCGGAATCGAACGGGTCGGCGACGAAACGTTCGGCGCTCAGCGCGGCCTTGCGCAGATAGCCGCGGGCCAGCTGCGCGCCCGCCAGATAGAGCTCACCCCGCACGCCCGGCGCGACGGGGCGCAGGCGCTCGTCGAGGACGTAGACCCGGGAGTTCCACTCGGGCGTGCCGATCGGAACACTCACGACATCGGCCGGGGTCACGCGATGATCGGTGATCGACACGGCCGCCTCGGTGGGCCCGTACAGATTGTCGAGCCGGGTGTCCGGCAGCGCGGTCAGCAGGCGCTGGGCGAGCGCGGCGGGCAGCGCCTCGCCGATGGCGAGAATGCGGGTCAGCGGCTGCGGGCGCGCTTCCCAGTACCCGGCCAGGGCGTCCAGCAGCGAGGGCACCGCCGTCAGCGTGGTGACCCCGGCGTCGGTGATGAGCGCGTCCAGGTACGCGGGATCGCGGTGGCCGTCGGGCGCGGCGATCACCAGCTTGCCGCCGCAGACCGCGGCGGACCAGAACTCCCACACCGACAGGTCGAAGGTGGCCGGCGTCTTCAGCAGGAAGACGTCATCGGCGTCGGTACCGAATTCGCCACGCAACCACTGCAACTGGTTGACCACGGCGGCATGCGGCACCGCGACGCCCTTGGGCCGGCCGGTGGAGCCGGAGGTGAAGATGACGTAGGCCGTGTTCTCCGGGCGCAATGGCGCGCGGCGGTCCGCGTCGGTGATCGGCGACGGATCGGCCGAGGCGATCACCGGATGATCGACCCGCACGACCGGCGCCGCGTCGGTCCGGAAACCGTTGCTGAGCACACAGATCGGGGCCGCGGTACCGAGGATGTAATCGGTGCGATCGGCCGGCTGGTCCGGATCGATCGGCACATAGGCGCCACCGGATCGGGTCACCGCGAACATGGCGACGACGAGATCGATCGAGCGCGGCAGCGCGAGCGCCACCAGCGACTCGGGCCCGACGCCCAGCGAGATCAGGTGCCGGGCCAGGCGATTGACCCTCGCCTCGAACTCGGCGTAGGTGAGCTCCAGCCTGCCCTCGGGCAGATCGGCGACCAGCGCGACGGTTTCGGGGCGGGCCAGCGCGGGCAGGTCGGCCAGCGTGCCGCCCGGGATCGCGAGATCCGCGGCGCCCGCGGTGATCTCGGCCGCGCGCTCGGCGGACGTACGCAGGTCGACATCACCGACGACGACCCCGGGCTCCCGCACCACCGCGTCGAGCAGCAGGGCGAGCCGGTCGGCGAAGGCCTGCACCGTCTGCGCGTCGAACAGATCGGTGGCATAGGTGAAGAAGCCCTCGATGCCGGTCGGCGTGCCGTCGGCGGCGTACCCGTCACCGACGATCAGGTGCAGATCGAACTGGGACACCGCCAGTTCCGCCGTCACCGGCGCGATCCGCAGGCCGGGCAGTTCCAGCGCGGCGCGGTCGACGTTCTGGAACGACAGGCCCACCTGGAACAGCGGATGCCGGGCGGTCGAGCGCGGCGGGTCGAGCACCTCGACGAGCCGCTCGAAGGGGATGTCGGCGGCGGCGAAGGCGGCCAGGTCGCGGGTGCGCTGCGCGGCGAGCAGTTCGGTGAACGACGCGCCACCGTCGTAGTGGGTGCGCAGCACGACGGTGTTGACGAACATGCCGATCAGGTCGTCGAGTTCGCGCTCGCCGCGACCGGCGAACGGGGTGCCGACCGCCACGTCGGCGGCGCTCGCCGTGCGGGCCAGCAGTACCGCGAAGGCGGTGTGCAGCACCATGAACACGGTGGCGCCGCTGTCCTGCGCGATCCGGGCGAGCCCGGCGTGGGTGTCGGCATCGATGCGCACCGGCACCCGGCTGCCCGCGAGCGAGGCGACGGCCGGACGCGGGCGGTCGGCGGGGAGTTCGATCAGGTCCGGCAGCTCCGACAGTTCGTCGCGCCAGAACGAGATCTGCGCGGCGGCAGCGGATTCCGCGTCGTTCTCGTCGCCGAGGCGATCCAGCTGCCACAGCGCGTAGTCGGCGTACTGCACCGGCAGCGCGGGCCAGCCGGGGGCGTGTCCCGCCGTGCGGGCCAGGTAGGCGGTGGTCACGTCGCGCACCAGCGGCGCCATCGAGGACGCGTCGGCGGCGATGTGGTGCACGACGACGGCGAGCACGTACTCGGTCGGCGCGTCGGGGCCGTCGCCGGTGATGTCGAGCAGCCGGACCCGCAGCGGGACCTCGGCCGTCACGTCGAAGGCGGTGGCGGCGAGCGCGCCGACCTGCTCGAGCAGCGCGGCCGGGTCGATGCGCCGCACGGCGACATCGAGGTCGACCTCCTCGACCGGGAGCACCTGCTGGATCGGGCCGTCGCCGGTGTCGGGGTAGATCGTGCGCAGCACTTCGTGCCGGGCCAGCACATCGCGCAGGGCGGTGCCGAGCGCGGCCACGTCCAGGCTGCCGGTCAGGCGCAGCGCGAACGGCAGGTTGTAGGCGGCGGTGCCGGCACCGGCGGCCGCGCCCTGGTCGAACCGGTTGAGGAACCACATGCGCCGCTGCGCGGGCGAGAGCGGCAGTTCGGCGGGCCGGGCGACGGTACCGAGGCCGCTGGTGGCGGCGGTGTCGGTGTCGGCGCCCAGCGTGGCGGCGAGACCGGCGACGGTCGGGGTCTCGAACAGGGCGCGCACGGCGATCCGGCCCCCGGTGGCCGCGCCGAGGCGGGCGACCAGCCGGGTGGCGATGAGCGAGTTGCCGCCGAGCGCGAAGAAGTCGTCGTCGGCGCCGATGTCGGCGCGGCCGAGCACTTCCCCGAACAGTTCGGCGACGAGCTTCTCCTGCGAGGTGCTCGGCGCACGGAACGCGCGCGCCGAGAAATGCGGAGCGGGCAGGGCTTTACGGTCGAGCTTGCCGCTGGTGTTGAGCGGGAGCGCGTCGAGGACGGTCACCGACGCGGGAACCATGTACGCGGGCAAGGTCTTCGACGCGACGGTCCGCAGCCGGTCCGGGTCGGCGGCCTGACCGGGCGCCGGCACGACATAGGCGACGAGCTGATCACCGAGCTCGGTGGGCGCCACCAGCGCCACCGCCTGGCTGACGGATTCGTGTGCGAGCAACGCGGTCTCGATCTCGCCGAGTTCGATGCGCTGGCCACGGAACTTCACCTGGAAGTCGATGCGGCCCAGGTAATCCAGCCGATGCGGCGCGGTCGCGGTGGGGCGGCGCCACACCACCAGGTCACCGGTGCGGTACATGCGCTTGCCCGCGTCGAACGGGCTGGCGACGAAGCGGTCGGCGGTCAGGCCGGGCCGGGCGACGTAGCCGCGCGCGAGCTGATCGCCCGCGAGATACAGCTCACCCGCGATCCCGGGCGGCACCGGTCGCAGGCGTGAATCCAGCACGTAGACACGGGTGTTCCACTGTGGCAGGCCGATCGGCACGGTCCGCTCGCCGGCGCGGGCGGGCCAGTAGGTCACCGAGACCGCGGCCTCGGTGGGACCGTAGAGGTTGTGCAGCCGGGCCGAGCTGACCGCGGCCATGGCGTCGACCGTCTCCGGCGGCAGCGCCTCACCGATCACGAACACCTCGCGCAGCGACGGCAGCGGGCCGGGTGCCGCGTCGCGTCCGGCGGGCCCGGAGGAGGTAGCGGAGCCGCCGTTGGACGCAGCCTGGGCGGCGAAGACGGTGAGCATCGACGGGACGAAGTCGGTGACGGTGACGCTGTGCCGGGCGATCAGATCGATCAGATAGGCCGGATCGCGGTGTCCGTCCGGGGTGGCGAGCACCAGCGTGGCGCCGACCCGCAGCGGCATGAAATAGCCCCACAGCGACACGTCGAAGGTGGTCGCGGTCTTCTGCAGGTAGACATCGCCCAGGACCAGTGGGTATTTCGCGAGCATCCACACCAGCTGGTTGTGGATGGCGGCGTGCGAGATCGCCACGCCCTTGGGCTTTCCGGTGGAACCGGAGGTGAAGATGACGTAGGCCGGGTGGTCGGCGCGCAGCGGTGCGCGCAGTTCGGCCGGGCGCACCGGATCGACCGGTACGCCCCGCGTATCGAGCTCGTCGAGCCGAAGCAGTTCGGTGCCCTCGGGCACCGGCATCGCCTCGGTGCTCAGCACGGCGGCCGGGCGCGCGGTGTCGAGGATGTAGGCGATGCGCTCGGCCGGATGATCCGGGTCCAGCGGCACATAGGCGCCGCCCGCGGTGAGGACCGCGTACATGGCCACGACGAGCTCGGGGGAACGCCGGATCGCCAGGCCGACAAGACCTTCCGGGCCTACCCCGGCCTGGATCAACAGCCGGGCGAGCGCGTTGACCCGCTCGTCGAACTGCCGGTAGGTCAGCTCGACGCCCTCGTAGACGATCGCGGTGGCGTCCGGATACGCCTGCACCGCACGGCGATACGCGTCGAGCATCAGCTCGGGTGCCACCGGGTGGCCGGTCCCGTTCCAGGCGGTCAGGGTCAGTTCGCGCTCGGCGGCGGTGAGCAGATCGATCTCGGCGATCGTCATCTCGGCGTCGGCGGCGACCACGCCGAGCAGGTGGGTGAAGCGCGCCGCCATGGTCTCGATCGAGTCGGCGTCGAACAGATCGGTGGCGTAGTTGAACGACGCGGCCATCGGCTCGGTCGGGTCGGTGCCCGGCACGATGGTCAGCTGAAGGTCGAAACGGGCTACCGCGCCGCCGAATTCGACCGGCGTCGCGTCCAGGCCGGGCAGCCGCAGGTTCGGCAGATCCAGGTTCTGGAAGAACAGGGCGACCTGGAACAGCGGGTGGTGTGCCTGCGAGCGGACCGGGTCGAGCAGTTCGACCAGTCGCTCGAACGGCAGGTCGGCCTGGGCGAAGGCGGCGATATCGGCGCGCTTGGTCTCGCGCAGCAGGTCGGCGAAGCTCACCCGCTCGTCGATGCGCGAGCGCAGCACCAGGGTGTTGACGAACATGCCGATCAGATCGTCGAGTTCGCGGGCGCCACGGCCGGCCACCGGGGTGCCGATGGCGATGTCGTCGGTGTGCGCGAGCTTGCTCAGCAGCACCGCGAACGCGGCGTGCACGACCATGAACTCCGAGGCGCCACAGCGCTGGGCCAGCGCGGCGACGGCGGTGTGCACCTCGGCCGGGATCTGGAAGCCGAATTCGGCGCCACGGCCGGTGAACACCGGCGGGCGCGGGCGATCGGTGGGCAGGTCGAGCCGGTCGGGCAGCCCGGCCAGGGTGTCGCGCCAGTAGCCGATCTGGGCGGCGGCGACCGAATCGGGATCGTCCTCGGCGCCGAGCAGTTCCCGGTGCCACAGCGTGTAGTCGGCGTACTGCACCGGCAGCGGCTGCCAGCTCGGCCGCGAGCGGTTGCGCCGCGCGAGGTAGGCCCCGAGCAGGTCGCGCAACAGGGGTGCGACCGACGCGCCGTCGGCGGTGATGTGGTGCAGCGCCACCGCGAGCACGTGATCCCGCGGGCCGAGTTCGGCCAGCGCCACCCGCAGCGGTACGCCCTGGGCGACATCGAAGCCGGTGGTGGCGAATTCGCCCAGCCACAGCGGCAATTCGTCCTCGGTGAGCACGTCGACGAGCACATCGGGCACTGCCTCGGCCATCGGCAGCACCACCTGGTGGCCGACACCGTCGACCGCCGGGTAGTAGGTGCGCAGCGACTCGTGCCGCTGCACCAGGTCGGTCAGCGCGGCGTGCAGTGCGCGGGGGTCGAACGGGCCCGCCAGCCGCAGCGCGAACGGAATGGTCTCGGCGAGTGAGGACGGATCGAACTGGTTGAGGAACCACATCCGTTGCTGGGCGGGCGAGAGCGGGATCAGGTCCGGCCGCTCCCGGCGCGTCGGAGCGACCGGGCCGTCCCCGCCCTGGAGCGGCTCGAGTAGCTCGGCCAGGCCGGCGACCGTCGGACGCTCGAAGACGTGACCGGCGGGCACCCGCGCCGACAGTTCGGCGCCGATCCGGGCCGCGGCCTGGGTGGCCAGCAGCGAGTTGCCGCCGAGGGCGAAGAAGTCGTCGTCGGCGCCGATCGGGTTCTCCGGGCGCAGCAGCTCGGTGAAGATGTGCGCGATCAGCTTCTCCACCGCGCCCGACGGCGCGCGGAACTCCTGCGCACGCAGGGTCGGCGCGGGCAGCGCGGCGCGGTCGAGCTTGCCGACCGGGGTCAGCGGGATGGTGTCGAGCACGGTCAGCGCGGTCGGCACCATGTGCGCGGGCAGCCCCGCCTTGGCGTGTGCGAGCAGCTCGTCCAGGTCGATCCGCGCGCCCGGCGCGGCGTGCACGTAGGCGGCCAGAATCGTGGTGCCGTTGTCGAGTTCGTGGCCGACGGTGACCGCGAAGTCGACGCTGTCGGGTTCGGTGAGCACGGAGTCGATCTCGCCGAGCTCGATCCGGAAGCCACGGACCTTCACCTGGAAGTCGTTGCGCCCCACGAATTCGACCGAGCCGTCGGCGCGCCTGCGCACGAGATCGCCGGTGCGGTACATGCGCCCGCCCGCCGGATCGAACGGATCGGTGACGAACCGCGCCGCGGTGAGCGCCGGTCGCCGGTGGTAAGCGCGGGCCAGCGCGTTGCCCGCGATGTAGAGCTCGCCGATGATGCCGTCGGGCACCCGCACCAGCCGCTCGTCGAGCACGTACTCGGTGACATTGCGGATCGGCGGACCGATGGTCACCGGCTGCCCCGGCACCATCGGCGCGCTGAAGTTGGTGCCCATGGTGGCCTCGGTCGGGCCGTAACCGTTGTACATCTCGCGCTCGCCGCCACCGGCGAGCGGCAGCACCCAGCGCCGCACCAGTTCCGGCGGGCACGCCTCGCCGCCCGCCACGATGACCCGGAAGTCGTCGAGGCCCTGCGGATCCACCGAGGCCAGGGCCGTCGGGGTGACGAACGCGTGGGTCACCCGTTCCCGGCGCAGCAACTGCGCCAGATCGTCACCGCCGTACACGGTCGGCGGAACAACGACCAGGGTCGCCGCACCGGTGAGCGCCATCAGCACCTCGAACACCGAGGCGTCGAACGACGGCGACGCGAGTTGCAGCACCCGCGAATCGGGGCCGAGCCGGTAGTGCTCGCGCTGGTACTCGTGGACGTTCGCCAGGCCGGTATGGGTCACCACCACGCCGCGCGGCAGCCCCGTGGAGCCGGAGGTGTAGACGACGTAGGCGGGGTGCTGCAGGCGTAGCGGACGGACCCGGTCGTCGCGGGTCACCGGGTCGCTGGACTGCTCCTCGGTGGCCCGGCGCACGGCGTCGTCGTCGAGGCACAGCCACTCGATGGTGTCGGGCAGCCGATCCATCGCGGCGCCGACCGCGACACCGAGGACCGCGCCCGCGTCGCCGAGCATGTGGGTGAGCCGGGCGGGCGGATAGTTCGGGTCGACGGGCAGGAACGCGGCACCGGTCTTGGTGACCGCCCACAGGGCCAGCACCGACTCGGGCGAGCGCGGGATTCCGATGGCGACGATGTCCTCGGGGCCGACACCCCGCGCGATCAGCAGCCGGGCCAGCCGGTTGGCGCGCTCGTCGAGTTCGGCATAGGTCAACCGCACCGGCGCGGACACACCGTCGGACCAGGACAGCGCGATGCCGCCCGGGTTCGACTCCACCGCGACCGACACCAGTTGCGGCAGCGACTTCCCGCGCTGCGCGGCACGGGCCGACACCCGAGACGTCCGGGTCACAACAGTCCCCTCCGTTCGACGGAGCCGACTAGCCGCTGCCCGGTCATGCACTATCCACCTATTCCATCCATCCCGACGGCCGCGCGTCGCTGATGCGGCTGTCCGGCGTTGCCGATCATCTCACTCAGCGCGACTATCGTCGCGCCGGCACCATCCCCCGGCGCCGCGACGGCCACCGCCGACTCGGTGAACACGTGGCTCACCTCGTCGGCGCCGTCGTCGGGCGCCATCACCAACGTCGCGCCGGCGATCCCGGCCGCGACGATCTCCAGCAGGCCGGCCACTGTGTCCGGCCGCCCCGCCGCCCTCGTGCGTGATTCGAAGGTGAGCCCGGTCCGCTGGGCCACCCGCTCGGCGGCACCGGCCAGCTCGTCGTAGGTCAGCGACCGGCCGCCGCCGACGAAGGCCACGTCGTCACCGCGCAGGGCGCGGGTGCGGTGGGCGTAGCCGATCGGGCGCGGCGATTCGGCGGCCAGCTCCGCGATCAGCGCGGGGTCGGCCAGGTCGTACCAGTCCAGGCCCTCCGGGGCGTCGACGATGTCGATGGTCAGGCCCAGCTTCACCTCGAGCCGATCGGTCACCAGCCCGTCGATGGCCGCCAGCGGCACCACCGCGGCACCGGCCTTGAGCACCGCCCAGGTCGCGATGGCCGCGTTCACCCCGCGATCGAGCCGCAGCGCCACCCCGGTGCCGGGACCGGCGCCACGCGCGATCAGTGAGCGCGCCAGCTGCGAAGAGCGCGCGTCGAATTCGTGGTAGGTCAGCTCGCTGCCGCCCAGGTCGAGCGCGGGCGCGTCCGGGTCCTCCTCGACGGCGGCGGCCAGTTCCTGCGCCAGCGCGGCACCGTTGGCCGACGGCACGGGGGCGTAGGCCGCGGCGGTGAGCTCGCGTTCGCGTTCCCTGGCATCACGCAGGTCGATGTCGCCGACGCGGACCTTCGGGTCGGCGGCCACCGCGGTGACGATCTCGGTGAGGCCGCGCGCGAATGTCGCGACGGTCTGCTCGTCGAAAAGGTCGGTGGCATAGGTGAACACGACACCGAGCTCGTCGGGCTCGCCGGTCGCGGTGTGCCGTGGTTCCACATTGACCTGCAGGTCGACCTTGGCCGAGCGAGCGGCCAGGTCCATCGCCTCGATGGTGAGCCCGGGCAGCCGCAGCACCGGCGCCTCGGTGTTGTGGAACGAGAGCACCACCTGGAACAGCGGGTTGTGCGAGACCGCGCCGCTGGGCGCGACCTCGTCGACGATCCGCTCGAACGGCAGGTCGGCATGGGCGAACGCGGCCAGGTCGACCTCGCGGGCCAGGGTGACCAGCTCGTCGAAGCCGCGCAGCGGCGAGACCTCGGTGCGCAGGGTCAGCGTGTTGACGAACATGCCGACCAGGTCGTCGAGCTCCGGTTCACCGCGCCCCGCGATCGGGGTGCCGATCGCGATGTCGGTGCTGCCGGAGATGCGCGCCAGCAGCACGGCCAGCGCCGCGTGCACGACCATGAACAGCGACGCGTTGTGCGCGCGGGCGATCTCGGCCAGCCTGGCGTGCACGTCGGCGGGCAGACAGGTGGTCACGTCGGCGCCGCGCAGCGAGGCGTGCGGCGGCCGCGGATGATCGTGCGGCAGGTCGACGGTGCCGGCCTGACCGGCCAGCGTGCGCCGCCAGAAGTCGAGTTGCCGTGCGGCGGTGGAGGTCTCGTCGGACTCCTCGCCCAGCACCGCGCGCTGCCACAGCGCGTAGTCGGCGTACTGCACGGGCAGCGGCGCCCAGCTGGGCGAACGACCCTCGACCCTGGCCCGGTAGGCGATCACCAGGTCGCGGGCCAGCGGCGCGAGCGAGGCGCCGTCGGCGATGATGTGCTGCACCACCACGGCGAGCACGTGCTCTTCCTCGGCCAGCGGATCGGTGTCCGGGACCGTGAAGAGCCCGGCCCGCAACGGGACTCGCTCGGCGACATCGAAACCGCCTGCGAGCAGCCACATCACGCGATCGCGCGGGTCGGCGCATTCCTCGATCGGCAGACCGGTCGGCAGCACCGCGCTGACCGGCAGGATCTCCTGGTAGGGCGCGCCGTTCGCGTCGGCGGGGAACCGGGTGCGCAGCGCCTCGTGCCGTTCCAGCAAATCGGCGACCGCGTAGCGCAGCGCCGAGGTGTCCAGCGCGCCACGCAGGCGCAGCACCAGCGGGATGTTGTAGGCCGGGGAATCCGGGTCGATCCGGTTGAGCAGCCACATCCGCTGCTGAGCGGGCGAGAGCGGGATGACGCCCCGATCCTGCGCCGGGACCAGCGGCGGCCGCGGCGCGGCCACCGCGCCAGGGCGCACCCGGGCGGCCAGCGCGGCCACGGTCGGCGCCTCGAACAGATCGCGGACCACCAGATCGGCGCCGAGCGCCTGATCGATGCGGGCGATGGCCCTGGTGGCCAGCAGCGAATTGCCGCCACGGTCGAAGAAGTCGTCGTCCAGGCCGACCTCGGGGACGCCGAGCAGCGTGGCGAACACCTCGGCGACGCTCAGTTCGATCGGCGTGGTCGGCGCGCGGAAGGCGGCGGCCGCGGTGAACTCGGGCGCGGGCAGCGCGGCCCGATCGAGCTTGCCGTTGGCGGTCAGCGGCAGCGCGGCCAGCACCACGACGGCGTCGGGAACCATGTAGCCGGTGAGGAATTCGGCGACCGCGGCACGCACCGCGACCGGGTCGAGCGCCGTGCCGTCGATCGGGACGACATAGCCGATCAGCCGGTCGCCCGCGTGCTCGTCGGCCCGCACGACGACGGTGGCCTGACCGACACCGGGCACCCCGAGCAGCGCGGCCTCGATCTCGCCCGGCTCGATCCGGAACCCACGCAGCTGCACCTGCTGATCGCCGCGGCCACCGTATTCCAGTGCGGGCGTACCGCGGAAGCCGATCCAGCGGCCGAGGTCACCGGACCGGTAGCGGCGCGCGCCGGGCGGGCCGAACGGGTCGGCGACGAACCGGGTCGCGGTGAGCCCCGGCTTGCCGAGGTAACCGCGCGAGACCTGACCACCGGCGATGTAGAGCTCACCGGCAACGCCGAACGGCACCGGCCCCAGCCGGTCGTCGAGCACGGCGACCGACAGGCCGGGCAGTGCCCGCCCGATCAGGCTGCTCGGCAGCTCGGCGGCGCCCGCGTCCATGGTCAGATGCGAGACGTGCACCGTGGTCTCGGTGATGCCGTACATGTTCACCAAGCGCGGTGCGCCGGGCCCGGTTCCGTAGCGGGCGTACCAGCGGGTGAGCTTGCGCGGGTCGAGCGCCTCGCCGCCGAAGACGACGTAACGCAGCGGCAGCGGCGCGGCACCGGCCGCCTGGGCCGCCCGGTCGGCCTCGTCGAGCTGCGCGAACGCGGTGGGGGTCTGGCTCAGCACGGTCACCTGCTCGCGGGCGAGCAGTTCCCGGAACTCGATCGGCGAGCGCGAGGTGAGGTGGTCGACCACGACCACCGACGCGCCGCCCGCGAGCGCGCACCACAGTTCCCAGATGGAGAAGTCGAAGGCGAAGGAGTGGAACACCGTCCACACGTCGTCGACGTCGAAGTCGAACAGCCGATGGGTGTTGGCGAACAGTTCCAGCACATTGCGGTGGCTGACGCCGACGCCCTTGGGCAGACCGGTGGAGCCGGAGGTGTAGATGACGTAGGCGAGGTGGTCGGGACGCAGCGGTGCGCGCCGTTCGGCCGGGCGCAGCGGCGCGGTCGAATAGCCGAGCTGTTCGTCCACCAGCACCACGGGCAGATCGGCCGGTACCAGCGCACGCTCGGCCGTAGTCGTCAGCAGCACAGTGGGTCTCGCGTCGGCGAGCACGTATTCCAGTCGCTGCGCGGGATAGCCGGAATCGATCGGCAGGTAGCCCGCGCCGGCGAGCAGTACCGCCAGCAGCGCGATGGGCAGCTCCTCGGTGCGCGGAACCGCCACGGCCACCAGGGTTTCCGGACCGGCGCCGTGGGCGATCAGCGCGCGGGCCAGCGCCGAGGCGCGGCCGAGCAGGTCGGCGAAGGTCAGCGAATACTGCCCCGCCCGCACCGCGATCGCGTCCGGTCGCTGCTGCGCCTGCATGCCGATCAGGTCGGCGAGGGTCACCTCGGGCACCGCGATGCCCGGCGAATCCCCTTCGCGCAGTACGAGTTCGCGCTCACCGGGGGCGAGCACATCGATATCGCCCACCGGCGCCGACGGATCGGCGACCACCGCGGCGAGCACCCGCGACCAGCGGTCGGCGAAATCGGCGACGGTGGCGCGGTCGAACAGATCGGTCGCGTAGACGAACGAGGCGGTCATGCCCTGCGGCGCGCCGTCGGCGCCGATCCGCTCGGCCAGTTCCACCTGGAGGTCGAACTTCGCCAGCGGCACCGTGAAGTCGGCGGCAGACACGGCGAGGCCGGGCAGCGCCAGATCGGAGCGGGCCAGGTTCTGGAAGGTCAGCATCACCTGGAACAGCGGGTGCCGCGCGGTCGAGCGCACCGGCTCCAGCAGTTCCACCAGGCGCTCGAACGGCACGTCGGCGTGGCCGAAGGCCGCCAGGTCGTCGGCCCTGACCTCGGTGAGCAGGGCGGCGAAACTCGCCGCCGGATCGACCTGGGTACGCAGCACCAGGGTGTTGACGAACATGCCGATCAGCTCGTCGAGCGCCTGCTCGCCGCGCCCGGCGACCGGGGTGCCGATGGCGATGTCGCGGGTGCCGGAGAGCCGGGCCAGCAGCAGCGCCAGCGCGGTGTGCACCACCATGAACAGGGTGGCGTTGTGGTCGCGCGCCAGCGCGGACAGCCCGGCGTGCACGGAGGCGGGCACCTGGACGGTCAGCGTGCCGCCCGCCCGGCTGGCGACGGCGGGGCGCGGCCGGTCGGTGGGCAGTTCCAGCTGCTCGGGCAGGCCGGCCAGGGTCCGGCGCCAGAACGCGACCTGCGCAGCCAGCAGCGACGACGGGTCGGTCTCGGCGCCGAGCAGTTCGCGCTGCCACAGCGTGTAGTCCACGTACTGCACCGGCAGCGGCGGCCAGTGCGGCGCGCCACCGCCGCGGCGCTCGGCGTAGGCGGTCAGCAGGTCCCTGGTCAGTGGCGCGAAGGAGAACCCGTCGGCGGCGATGTGGTGCACCACGCAGACCACGACGTGCTCGGTCACCGAATTCGATGGAGCCGCATCCGGGGAGCCTGCGTGGTCACGATTCGCTACCGCCGGTCGCGGCTCGGTCAGCGCGAGCACCCGCACCCGCACGGGCGGAGCCACGGTGACGTCGAAGCCGGTCAGCGCGGCCGCGGCGATGGCATCGCCCAGCTCGTCCTCCGTGATCTCGACGACCTCGAATTCCGGGGCCGCCGCCGGATCACCGGGGGCGAGCACCACCTGATGACCTTCACCGTCGAGCACCCCGGAGTCGGCGGCGAGGCCGTCCGAGACCGGGTACACGGTGCGCAGCACTTCGTGCCTGGTCACCAGGTCGGCGACGGCCGCGCGCAGGGCGGGCAGATCGAGCCGGCCGGACAGCCGCACCGCGACCGGGATGTTGTCGACCGCCGAGGCGGGATCGAAGCGGTTGAGGAACCACATCCGCTGCTGGGCGTAGGACAGCGGAATCTGCGCGGGACGCTGCTGCCTGGTCAGTGGCAGCGCGTGCGCCGAGACACGCTGCTGCTCGGCCTTGTTCGCCAGGGCGGCGACGGTCGGCGCCTCGAAGACGGCCTGTACCGGCACCCGCACGTCGAGCGCGGCACCGATCCGGGCGACGGCTTGGGCGGCGAGCAGCGAGTCACCGCCGAGTTCGAAGAAGTCGTCGTCGGCGCCGACGCGGCCGGAGCCGTCACGCAGCAACAGCGCGGCGAATACATCGGCGACCACCTGTTCGGCGGGCGTGGCCGGGGCGCGGAACCCGCGCGCGGTGAACACCGGCGTCGGCAGCGCGGCCCGGTCGAGCTTGCCGACCGAGGTCAGCGGCAGCGCGTCGAGCACCATGATGACGGCCGGAATCATGTACGCGGGCAGCGAGGTGGACAGGAACTCCGCCAGCGCCCCGGTGTCGACCGTGCGCCCCACGCGGGGCAGCACATACGACACCAGCGCGGTCGCGCCCGAGGGCATGGTCTTGCCGAGGGTGACCGCGTAGTCGAGGTCGGGGTGCGCGGTGAGCGCGTTGTCGATCTCGCCCAGCTCGATCCGGAAGCCACGCACCTTGACCTGGAAGTCGCTGCGGCCCAGGTATTCCAGCGTGCCGTCGGGCTCGAGCCTGCGCACCAGGTCACCGGTGCGGTAGAGCCTGCCCGCCCCGAACGGCGAGGCCACGAACCGCTCGGCCGTGAGCCCCGGCCTGCCCAGATACCCCTGGGCCAGGGCGGGACCGGACAGATACAGCTCGCCGACGACACCCGCGGGCACCGGCCGCAACCGGGCGTCGAGCACGTAGAGGCCCATCCCGGGCACCGCGTTGCCGATGGTGATCGGCGCGCGCGGGTGCAGCGGAGCCGTGCTGGTGGCGAGGATGGTCGCCTCGGTCGGGCCGTAACCGTTGTAGAAGGCGCGGCCGCCGGTCGCCCACCGGCCGACCAGTTCCGGACCGAACCGGTCACCGGCGACGACCACGGCCCGCAGGTCCGGCAGCCCGGCCGGGTCGACCGACTCCAGCGCGCCCGGCGTGATGAGCAGGTGCGTGATGCGTTCGCGCCGAAGCAGATCCGACAGTTCGAAGCCGCCGAAGATCCGCGGCGGGGAGATCACCAGGGTCGCGCCGGTCGAGAAGGCCAGCAGCAGCTCCAGCACCGACACGTCGAAGTTCGGCGAGCAAACATGCAGCACGCGCGAATCCGGTTCGACGCCGAAGTGTTCGCGCTCAGCCGTGACCAGCGCGCCGAGACCGGCATGGGTGACGACGACGCCCTTGGGCTTGCCGGTGGAACCAGAGGTGTAGATGACATAGGCCGGGTGGCGATCATCGATCTGCCGGACCCGGTCGGCGTAGCTGACCGCGTGCGCGGGGCGCGCGGCGATCCGCTCCGCGACCACCGGATCGTCGAGTTCGATCCAGTACAGGCCGGTGCCGAGCGCGGCCCGATGTGTCGCGGTGGTGAGGCCGAGCGTCGCGCCGGAATCGGCGACGATGTGCGCGATCCGGTCGCGCGGGTAGGCCGGGTCGACCGGAACGTAGGCGGCGCCCGCCTTGGCGATGGCCCAGACCGCGAGGACCGACTCGATGGAGCGCGCGATCGCGATCGCGACCACGTCGCCCGCGCCGACACCACGGTCGATGAGTTCACGTGCCAGCCGCGAGGATTCCGCGTCCAGCTCGGAATAGGTCAGCTGACGCTCGCCGCCCGGCATGCCGGTGGGGTTGTAGCGAACAGCTATCGACCCGGCCGCGGATTCGACCGCGGCCGTAAGCAGTTGACCGAACAGCGGTGCGCCGGTCGTTCGTCGGCGACCGGCACGGCCAGTGCGGCGGGGGGTTTCCACAGACCAATACACCTCTCGCGTCCGGCAGCCGAGTCGGACACAGCATAGTCACACCTATATCGCTGCCGCCGACCGTCGCCGAGGTGTGCGCCACGACACACCAACTCTCTGAAACAGAATCGTAATCTGCCCGGAGCCTGTTACGTGGAGCTATCGATGGACCGCCCAGAAATGGCGATGACCTGCGCCGTTACCGGGCCGACTGTGGTGACGGCCACCGGGCCGAGCATCTGTTGATGACTGGCGTCGACCGGATGATCGGTGATGACCCCACTGAAATAGGGGCGCCAGCGCGAGGCGCCACCCGGCGCCTTACCCGCGGTCCGCAGGGCCGTGAAGAAGGTGAGATCACCCACGAATCGATCCGGCATCAGTTGGGTAACCAGTTCGACAGTGCGCAGCGCACCCCGGTACATACCGACGAAGCGCGGCAGCGAGATCGGCGTCGATCCGGCCAGCGCGCCGTGCAGCGCGGCGAGGGCGTCGTCGCCGAGCGTGGCCAGCCGGTCGGCGGGAGGCAGCTGCTGATCAGGGATGCCGAGTTCGCGGAACGCCTCCCGCAATTCGGCGCCGAACTCGGCCAGGTCGGCGCCGGGCACGCTGTCCAGCAGGGTCAGCGAGGCCACCGTCTCCCCCGCCGCCTGCAACCGGGTGGCGACCGCCTGCGCGAGCACACCGCCCAGCGACCAGCCGAGCAGGTGGTACGGCCCGTACGGCTGGGCGGCCCTGATCTCGGCGAGGTAGTAGTCGATCAGCGCGTCCGCGGTGGCGGGCCGGAAGTCCGGGTCGAGCAGGGCGGGCGACTGGATGCCGATGATCGGGCGATCCTCGGGTAGGTGCGGGGCCAGACCCGCGTAGGCCCACGCCAGGCCGGAGACCGGGTGCAGGCAGAACAGCGGTTCCCGACCGCCGCCGCGACGCAGCGGCAACGTGGTCGCCAGTGCCGCGTCGAGGTCACCGCCGAGCCCGGCCGGACCGGCGGTGAGCCGGTCGGCGAGTCCGGCCACGGTCGGGTCGGCGAAGAAGGCGGCCACGGTCAGCTCGGTGCCGGTGCGCTCGCGCAGCCGGTGCACCACCCGGGTGGCCAGCAGCGAGTTGCCGCCGAGGGAGAAGAAGTCGTCGTCGAGGCCGGGCCGGGCGATGCCGAGTACCTCGGTGAACACCTCCGCCACCGCGATCGCGTTGTCGTCCACCGGTTCCCGGTAGCGGCGCGGTTCGAGCACCGGCGCCGGCAGCGCGGCCCGGTCGAGTTTGCCGTTCGCGTTCAGCGGCAGGCGATCGAGGACAACGAAAGCCGCGGGCACCATGTATGACGGAAGCACCTGCGCCACAGCGGCTTTGGCGGTCGCCGCGGTGAGCTCGACGTCCGGCGCGGGCACCACATAGGCGACGAGCCGATCCCCGAGCTGCGCGTCGGACTGTGCAAGCACGGCGGCCTGCGCGACCTGCGGTGCGGCCAGCAGCGCCGCCTCGATCTCGCCCAGCTCGATGCGGAAGCCACGGATCTTCACCTGGAAGTCGGTACGACCCCGGTACTCGAGTTCACCGTCGGCGGTCCAGGCCACCAGGTCACCGGTGCGGTACATCCTGGCGCCAGGCACCGAGCGGGACCGGATGTCCGCCGATCGGTGCTCGGAGCCGGAGTCCGCGCCGAAACCATCGGCGGCACCAGCGGTTCCGGCGAACGAGTCGGCATCGAAACTCTCGGCTGCCCGACCGGAAACGGCGAACGGGTCGGCGACGAATCGGTCGGCGGTCAGGTCGGGGCGGCCGAAGTAGCCGCGGGCCAGCTGCGCCCCCGCGAGGTAGAGCTCGCCCGAGACGCCCACCGGCACCGGGCGCAGGCGCGCGTCCAGGACGTAGACCCGGCTGTTCCATTCGGGCGCGCCGATCGGCACCGTCGTCCGGTCGGCCGTGGTCACGCGGTGATCGGTGATCGAGACGGCGGCCTCGGTCGGGCCGTACAGGTTGTGCAGCGCAGCGGAATTCGTGGACACGAAGCGTTGCGCGGTCGCGGCGGGCAGCGCCTCGCCGATGGCGAGCACCCGGCGCAGCGCGGGCGGGAGCGTGCCATCGGATTCGGTGAGCAGCGCGTCGAGCATGGACGGGACGACATGCAGCGTGGTCACCGATCGACCGGCGAGGACGCCAAGCAGGTACGCGGGGTCGCGGTGCCCGTCGGGCGCGGCTATCACCAGCGTGCCGCCGCACACCGCGGCCGACCAGAACTCCCACACCGACAGGTCGAAGGTGGCCGCGGTCTTGAGCAGCACCGAATCATCGCGGCCGAGCCCGAACGCGGCGGTCTTCCACAGCAGCTGGTTCACGATCGCGCCGTGCGAGACGGCGACGCCCTTCGGCCTGCCCGTCGAGCCGGACGTGAAGATCACGTAGGCCGTGTTCTCCGGTCGCAGGACCCCGCGACGCTCGTTCGCCGCGATCGGCTGATCCGGGAGCGTGGACAGGTCGAGCTCGTCGACGACGATCACCGGCGCGGCGCCGGATCCACCTCCAGCAGCGGAATGTTCGCCGCCCAGTATGTCGGCAGCGACAGCCGCATCGCCGCCCAGCGCGTTGGTAGTGACTGCAGCGAATCCCGCTGCCGCAGTAGTCAATACGCAGGCAGGGGCGGCGGTGTCGAGCACGTGCCCGATCCGGTCGGCGGGCTGCGACGGGTCGACCGGCACATAGGCGGCACCGGCTTCCGCCACCGCATACATGGCGACGACGAGCTCGACGGACCGCGGAATCGCCAGCGCGACGCGGTCTTCCACGCCGACACCCTGCGCGATCAGATGCCGCGCCAGCCGGTGGACACGCGCGGCGAAGTCACGGTAGGTCAGCGGCGCGCCGTCGGGATCGATCAGCGCGACGCCGTCGGGGTGCCCGGCGACCGTCTCGGCGAACAGCGAGGCGAGGGTGGCGGGCGGGCACGGATGCCCGGTCGCGTTCCAGCCGTGCAGGATTCGCTCGCGCTCGGCATCGGAGAGCAGGTCCAGCTCGTCGGCGGGCCGCTGCGGCGCGGCAGCCACCGCCGCGAGCACCCGGGCGAAGCGGTCCGCGTAGCCGGCGGCCGTCGCCTCGTCGAAAAGGTCGGTGGCGTAGGTGAAGACGCCGCTGATGCCCTGCGCGACGCCGTCGGCGTCGTAGGTGTCGGCGACGACCGCGTGCAGATCGAACTGCGACACCGCCAGATCCACGTCGACGCCCTCGACCGCCAGCTCACCCAGCTCGAGCCCGGTCCTGGTCAGGTTCTGGAAGGACAGACCCACCTGGAACAGCGGGTGCCGCGCGGTCGAGCGGGCCGGGTTGATCGCCTCGACGAGCCGCTCGAACGGCAGGTCGGCGTTGGCGAATACTTGCAGGTCGGTGTCGCGCTGGCGGGCGAGCAGGGCGGTGAACGGCTCCCCCGGGCGCAGCGTGGTGCGGAAGACCAGGGTGTTGACGAACATGCCGATGAGGTCGTCGAGCGCGGCCTCGCCGCGGCCCGCGATGGGCGTGCCGATCGCGAGGTCGTCGGTACCGGCCAGCCGGGCCAGGGTCACCGCGAGCGCGGTGTGCACCACCATGAACAGGGTCGCCCCCTGCTCGTGCGCCAGCGCCAGCAGCGCGCGGTGGGTCGCGGCGTCGATCTCGATCGGTACCCGGCCGCCCGCGAAGGACTGCACGACCGGACGCGGCCGGTCGGCGGGCAGGTCGAGCTGATCGGGCAGGCCGGCCAGCGCGTCGCGCCAGTAGGCCAGCTGGGCCGAGGCCAGCGACCGCGGGTCGTCCTCGCTGCCGAGCAGGGCACGCTGCCAGAGCGCGTAGTCCGCGTACTGCACGGCCAGCGGCGCCCAGTCCGGCGCGGCGCCCGCCGAGCGCGCCGCGTAGGCGAGCATGAGATCCCTGGTCAGCGGGGTCAGCGAGGAACCGTCACCGGCGATGTGGTGCACCACCACGGCCAGCACCGACTCGTCCGGGCCGAGTTCGAACAGCGCGACCCGCAACGGCACCTGGCTGCGCACATCGAAGCCGGACGAGCCGAGCGCGTGCATGGCCGCGCTCAGTTCGGCGGGCCCGATCCGCCGCACCTCGAGCTGCGGCGTTGCCGCCGACTCGGGCAGCACCTGCTGGATCGGGCCGTCGTCGGTCTCGGGGTAGATCGTGCGCAGCGTCTCGTGCCGGGCGACCAGATCGCCGACGGCCGCCCGCAGCGCGGCCACGTCGATCGCGCCGCCGAGCCGCACCGCCATCGGGATGTTGTAGGCGACCGACTCCGGGTCGAACTGGTTGAGGAACCACATCCGCTGCTGGGCCAGCGACAGCGGAATCCGGTCCGGCCGATCGGCGGCCACCAGCGCGGGACGCGCACCGGCGCCGGCGGATTCGGCGAGCCGCAGGGCCAGCGCCTCCACCGTCGGCGCCTCGAACAGCAGCCGGACCGGGAAGTCGGTGTCGAGCGCGGCGCCGAGCCGGGCGGCGACCTGGGTGGCCAGCAGCGAGTTGCCGCCGAGGGCGAAGAAGTCGTCGTCCAGACCGAGCTGGGTGTCCTCGCCGAGGTCGAGCACCTGGGCGAACGTCCCGGCGACGATCTGTTCCACCGGCGACGCGGGCGCCCGGAACGCGGCGTGCTCGAGCACCGGATCGGGCAGGGCCCGCCGGTCCAGCTTGCCGACCGGGGTCAGCGGGATGGTGTCGAGTTCCATCAGCACGGTCGGCACCATGTGCGCGGGCAGGCTGCGTTCGGCGAACGCCGTGAGCACGGCGGTGTCGATCGTCGCGCCGGGCGCCGCGTGCACGTAGGACACCAGAATCGTGGCGCCACTGTCGAGTTCGTGCCCGACGGTGGCGGCGAAGTCGAGGCTCTCGTGCGCGGAGAGCACCGCGTCGATCTCCCCGAGCTCGATCCGGAAGCCACGGATCTTCACCTGGAAATCGTTGCGGCCCACGTATTCCAGCGCGCCATCGGCGGTCCAGCGGACCAAGTCGCCGGTGCGGTAGAGCCGGGAACCGGCCGGGTCGAAGGGATTCGGGACGAAGCGCGAAGCGGTGAGGCCGGGCCGCGCGTGGTAGCCGCGGGTCAGCTGGGCCCCGGTGATGTAGAGCTCGCCGGTGACGCCGGGCGGGACCGGGCCGAGCCGGTCGTCGAGCACGTATTCGGCGACGCCGCGCAGCGGGCCACCGATGGTCAGCGGATCACCCGGCTTGAGCGGCACACTGATATTGACGACGATCGTGGTCTCGGTGGGCCCGTACACATTGTGGAACTGGCGCAGGGTGCCGTCGGCGAGCGGAATCGCCCAGCGCCGCAGCAGATCCGGCGGGACCGCCTCGCCGCCGACGGCGACCACCCGGAAGTCGTCGAGGCCCTCGGGATCGATCGAGGCCAGCGCGGCGGGGGTGATGAACGCGTGGCTCACCCGTTCCCGGCGCAGCAGCGCGGCCAGGTCGTCGCCGCCGTAGACGCTCGGGTCGACGATCACCATCGTCGCGCCCGCGCCCACCGCGAGCAGCAGCTCCAGCAGCGACGCGTCGAACGACGGCGAGGCGAAATGCAGAGTGCGCGAACCGATGTCGATGCCGTAGTGCAGACGTTGTTCCTCGCAGAACCCGGCCAGCCCGGCCTGGCTCACCGCGACGCCCTTGGGCAGACCGGTGGAACCGGAGGTGTAGATGATGTAGGCCAGGTCCTCGGCGCGGATCTGGCGCAGCCGGTCGGCATTGGTGACCGGGTCGCCGGAGACCTCCTCGAGGCGCGGGGCGATCCCCGCGTCGTCGATGGCCAGCCAGTCCACCCGGGTGGGCAGCCCGTCGGCGACCGCCGCGACGGTCAAGCCGAAGACCGCGCCGGAGTCGGACACCATGTGCGCCACCCGATCCGGCGGATAGTTCGGGTCCACCGGCACGAAGCCGGCGCCCGTCTTGGCCACCGCCCACACCGCGAGCACCGACTCGATCGAGCGCGGGATACCGATGGCCACCAGGTCACCGGCACCGATCCCCCGGTCGATCAGCAGCCGCGCGATCCGGCTGGAACGCTCGTCGATCTCGGCATAGCTCAGGCTGCCCAGCGTGCGCGCGGCATCGGCGAGCACCACCGCGACACCGTCGGGATTGGTCTCCACGGCGGTGGCAAGCAACTGCGGCAGCGCGGTCACCCTGGCGCGACGAGTGCGCACCGGGCGCGTCCGTACCGGTCGTGTCATCGCGATCCCACCTCACCCATCACCGGAACTCGTTGCCCCGTCACCACGGTCACGGCTCAGGCCACCGACGTACGCGGGTCCCCGAGCACCAGCACGACCTCGGCCGGGCCGGGGTTGCCCGGCGCGGCGTCGTCGGCGATCAGCGCCTGCAAGTCGTCGAGCCCGGCGGTGTCGACCGCCTCGAGACCGGCCCGATCGCCGAACAGATGGCTCACCCATTCTTCGGCCAGCGCCGCCGACAGATCCTCGCCGTCCGCCGGCGCCAGCACCATCGACGCGCCCGCGACACCGGCGGCGACCGGCTCGACGAGGACCGCGAAGCTGTCCGCCGCGCCGAGGCCGAAGGTGCGCGACTCGAAGGTCAGCGCGGCGTCGGTGCGCACCCGCGCACCCGCGGTGGCGAGTTCGTCGTAGCTGCGGACGCCGTCGGCGCCGACGAAGGCCGGATCACCGCCGCGCAGTGCCCTGGTGCGGTCGGCGTAGGTCACCGGGCGGGCCGACTGGGTCGACAGCTCGGTGCGGATCGCCGGATCGTCGAGGACCACCCACTCGAAATCGCCGTCCGGCGTCGCGCCCGCGGTGATGCCGATCTTGGCCGCCGGTTCGGCGGGCAGCGTGCCGACACCCGGCGCGGGCAGCACGGCGGCACCGGCCTTGAGCACGGCCCACACCGCGACCGCCCAGTCGACGCCACGCGGAAGATCAACGGCCACACCGGCACCCGGCCCGAAGCCGCGACCGATCAGCAGCCGCGCCAACCGCGAGGAGCGGGTGTCGAGCTGCTCGTAGGTGAGCGCGTCCTCGCCCCAGACCAGCGCCGGGCCGTCCGGGTCGTCCTCGGCCGCGGCGGTGAACGCCTGGGCCAGCGTGGTGCCGCCCGACGGCGCGGCCGGTGCCGGTGCCTGCGCGGCGCCCGCGAGCAGCCGGGCCCGCTCCTGCTCGTCGAGGATGTCGATATCGCCGACGCGGATCTGCGGATCAGCGGCCACCGCGGTCAGGATGCGGGCGAAGCGCTCACCGATGGTGCGCACCGTGGCCTCGTCGAACAGGTCGGTGGCGTAGTTGAACAGCGTGACCAGCTCGTCCGGCGCGCCCTCGGCGGTAAACCGGGGCTCGACGTCGACCTGCAGGTCGAACTTCGCCGCCACCGCGGTCTCCAGCGCGGTCACGCTGAGACCGGGCAGCTCGAGCGCGGCCGCTTCGTTGTTGCTGAAGGTCAGCGCCACCTGGAACAGCGGGTTGTGCGCGCTGCCCTTGCCCGGCGCGACCACCTCGACCACCCGCTCGAACGGCAGGTCGGCGTGAGCGAAGGCGCCCAGATCGGTCTCGCGGGCCAGATCCACCGCCTCGTCGAAGGACCCGGCCGGATCCAGCGCGGTGCGCAGGGTCAGCGTGTTGACGAACATGCCGACCAGCTCGTCGAGCGCCCGCTCACCACGCCCGGCCACGGCGGTGCCGATGGCGATGTCGGTGGTGCCCGACAGCCGGGCCAGCAGCACGGCCAGGGCCGCGTGCACGACCATGAACAGCGACGACTTGTGCTCGCGCGCGAGGTGGTTCAGCCGGGCGTGCACCTCGGCGGGCAACCGCAGCTCGGTGGTGGCGCCCTGCAGCGTCGGCGTCGCCGGTCGCGGACGGTCCTGCGGCAGCTCCAGCAGCGGGGGCACCCCGGCCAGCTGGGTCCGCCAGTAGTCCAGCTGCGCGGCGGCGACCGAGTCCGGCTCGTCGTCGGCGCCGACGACCGCGCGCTGCCAGAGCGCGAAGTCCGCGTACTGCACCGGCAGCGGCGTCCACGCCGGGGCCTGCTGTCCGGCGCGCGCGACATAGGCGGTCATCAGGTCGCGGGCCAGCGGGGCCAGCGACGCGCCGTCGGCGGAGATGTGGTGCACCACGAACACCAGCAGCCAGTCGGCCGCCGATCCGTCGGTGAGCAGCCGCGCCCGCACCGGGACTTCCCTGGTCACGTCGAATCCGGCCGCGGCCAGCGCGGCGGCGCGGGCCAGGACCTCGGTCGTGGTCTCCACCTCGAGTCCGGCGGGCAGCACCTCGGCGACCGGCAGGATCTCCTGGACCGGGGTGCCGTCCACCGGCGCGCCGCGACCGGCGGGCCCGGCGGAGGTAGCGGAGCGTGACCACGCAGGGCCCTCGGACGCGGCGCCAGTGAACACCGGGAACCGGGTGCGCAGCGATTCGTGCCGGGTGAGCACGTCGGTCACCGCGGCGTCGAGCGCGGCCACGTCGAGCGCGCCGGTCAGCCGGATGGCGAACGGGATGTTGTACGAGCCCGAGGCGGGGTCGAGCTGGTTGAGCACCCACATGCGCTGCTGGGCCAGCGACAGCGGGATACGGTCCGGCCGTGCGGTGGCCACCAGCGCGGGCCGGGCCGCCGCGCCACCGACCGCGCCGATGCGCGCGGCCAGAGCGGTGACGGTCGGCGCTTCGAACAGGTCGCGAATGGTGACCTCGCCGTCGAGCGCCTCGTTGATCCGGGCGATCGCGCGGGTGGCCAGCAGCGAGTTACCGCCGAGGGCGAAGTAGTCGTCGTCGGCACCGACCCGGGCCATCCCCAGCAGCTCGGCGTAGACGCCGGCCACGATCTCCTCGGTGGGGGTGGCCGGAGCGCGGAACTCGCCCGCCGTGAAGGTGGGCGCGGGCAGCGCCTTGCGGTCGAGCTTGCCGCTCGGGTTGAGCGGGAACGCGTCCAGCTCGACCAGGGCGGCCGGAATCATGTACGCGGGCAACGATTCACCGATCGCGGCGAGCAACGCCGCCTGCTCGATCCGCTCGCCCGGCTTGGGCACCACGTAGGCGACCAGTTGCTCTCCGGCGGGCGAATCGGCGACCACGGCCACGGTCTGGCTGACCGACGGCTGCGCCAGCAGCGCGGTCTCGATCTCGCCGAGCTCGATGCGCTGACCACGGAACTTCACCTGGAAGTCGGTGCGGCCCAGGTATTCCAGGACAGGGGTCTCGGCGGTGGGCGTGCGCCACACCACCAGGTCACCGGTGCGGTACATCCGCGCGCCGGGCGTGAACGGGTTGGCCACGAAGCGATCCGAGGTCAGGTCCGGCCGGGCGACGTACCCGCGCGCGAGCTGATCGCCCGCCAGGTACAGCTCGCCGACCACGCCGGACGGCACCGGCCGCAGCCGCGAGTCCAGCACGTACACCTGGGTATTCCACTGCGGCACGCCGATCGGCACCGACCCGCGATCGGTCTCGCCCGCCGGCCAGTAGGTCACCGACACCGCGGCCTCGGTCGGGCCGTAGAGGTTGTGCACCTGCGCGGGCGAGACCGCGCGCAGCGCCTCGACGGTCTCCGGCGGCAGCGCCTCACCGATGGCGAACACGTCGCGCAGGGTGGGGATGGCGCCGGGCGCGGTGTGCGCGGCGAAGACGGTGAGCATCGACGGCACGAAGTCGGTCATCGTGACGCCCTGCGCGGCAATGGTTTCGGCGATGTAGGCGGGATCGCGATGCCCGTCGTGGGTCGCGACGACCAGCTTCGCGCCGGTGCGCAGCGGCATGAAATAGCCCCACAGCGACACGTCGAAGGTGGTCGCGGTCTTCTGCAGGTAGACGTCACCGGGAGCCAGCGGGTACTCCGCGAGCATCCACGCGATCTGGTTGTCGATCGCCTGGTGCGAGACCGCCACGCCCTTCGGGCGGCCGGTGGAACCCGAGGTGAAGATGACATAGGCCGGGTGCTGCGGCAGCACCGGCCGGACCAGCTCGGCCGGGCTCAGCGGTTCGCCCGAGAAGCCTTCCAGCGCAACGGTATCCATCGTGATCACCGGCGTGGTCGCGGGCACCTCGACGGCGTCGGCGGTGGTGGTCAGCACGCACACCGGCTGCGCGGTGTCGAGGATGTGCGCGATCCGCTCGGCCGGATGATCCGGGTCCAGCGGCACGTACGCGCCACCCGCGGTGACGATCGCGTACATGCCGACGACCAGATCCAGCGACCGGCGCACCGCCAGCCCGACCAGCGACTCCGCACCGACGCCCTGCCGCACCAGCAGCCGGGCCAGCCGGTTCACCCGCTCGTCGAACTCGCGGTAGGTCAGCTCGGCGCCCTCATAGGACAGCGCGACCGCGTCGGGATGCGCGGCGACCGCGCTCCGATAGCCGTCGAGCAGCAGCGCGGGCGCCAGCTCGTGCCCGGTGTCGTTCCATCGCCGCAGGATTCGCTCGCGCTCGACCGGCTCGAGCAGCTCGATCGCACCGACCGGGCGGGCCGGGTCGGCCACGACCTCGGTCAGCAGACGCACCAGCCGGTCGGCGAACCCGGCGACGGTGGCCTCGTCGAACAGGTCGGTGGCGTAGGTGAACGCCGCCGACACCCCGTTCGCGACACCGTCGGTCTCCAGCGGGACGAGGGTGAGTTCGAGGTCGAACTTCGCGAACGGCACGGCCAGATCGACGCCGGCGACCGTGAGGCCCGGCAGGCGCAGCTCGGTGCCGGCGAGGTTCTGGAAGGTGAGCATCACCTGGAACAGCGGGTGCCTGGCCATCGACCTGGCCGGGTCGAGCAGCTCGACCAGCCGCTCGAACGGCACGTCGGCGTGGCCGAAAGCGGCCACGTCGGTGCCGCGGACGGTGCCGAGCAGTTCATCGAAGCTGCGCGCCGGGTCCACCTCGGTACGCAGCACCAGGGTGTTGACGAACATGCCGATCACGTCGTCGAGCACCGCTTCGCCACGACCGGCGACGGGCGTGCCGACGGCGATGTCGGTGGTGCCCGAGAGGCGCGCCAGCAGCACGGCCAGTGCGGTGTGCACGACCATGAACAGCGTCGAATTGTGTTCGCGGGACAGCCGATCCAGCGCGGCATGGGTGTCCGCGTCGATCCGGAAGTCGTAGCTCGCGCCGCGGTTGGTCATCGCCGCCGGGCGCGGCCGGTCGGCGGGCAGGTCCAATTGCTCCGGCAGCCCGGCCAATTCGTCACGCCAGAAGGAGATCTGCTGGGCCAGCAACGAATCCGGGTCGGACTCGGCGCCCAGCGTCGCCCGCTGCCACAGGGTGAAGTCGGCGTACTGCACCGGCAGCTGATGCCAGGCGGGCGCAGTGCCGCGCAACCGATCGGAGTAGGCGGCGATCAGGTCGCGAGTCAGCGGCGCCATCGAGAAGCCGTCGGCGGCGATGTGGTGCACCACGCACAGCAGCACGTGCTCCTGGGCACCGAGGCGGAACAGCCGCACCCGCACCGGCGGCGCGGCCGTGACGTCGAAACCGGCCACCGCCTGCTCGGCGATCAGGCCGGGCAGCTGTTCGGGCGTCGCGTCGGCCACGTCGACCTGCGGGACGGCGCGCGGATCGCCCACCGGCAGCACCAGCTGCACGGCGTCACCGTCGACCTCCGGGTAGATCGTGCGCAACACCTCGTGCCTGCCGACCAGGTCGGCGACGGCGGCGCGCATGGCGGCCACATCCAGCTCGCCGGACAGGCGCACCGGCAGCGGAATGTTGTTGGCGCCGCTGCCCGGATCGAAGCGGTTGAGGAACCACATCCGCTGCTGCGCGTACGACAGTGGGATCTGCTCGGGCCTGGTCTGCGCGGTCAGCGGGTTACCCGTGCCCGCGCCCACGTGCGACTCGATCCGTGCGGCCAGCGCCGACACCGTCGAGGCCTCGAACACCAGCTGCACCGGCACCCTGGCGTCGAGCGCGGTGCCGATCCGGGCCACGGCCTGGGCGGCCAGCAGCGAGTTGCCGCCGAGTTCGAAGAAGTCGTCGTCCGCACCGACCCGCGGGGTGTCGTCACCCGACAGCAGCAGCGCAGCGAACACCTGCGCGACGATCTCCTCGATCGGCGTGCTCGGCGCGCGGAACTCGCGGGCGGTGAAGGTGGGCTCCGGCAGGGCCTTTCGATCGAGCTTGCCGACCGGGGTCAGCGGGATCTCGTCGAGCAGCATGATCGCCGCGGGCACCATGTACGCGGGCAGCAGCCCCGACAGGTGGCCGGCCAGCTCGGCCGGGGTCACCGCGGCGCCCGCGCGGGGCAGCACGTAGGCGACCAGCGAGGTCACGCCGTTGGTCAGGGTGCGGCCCAGGGTCGCCGCGAAGTCGACGTCCGGGTGGGTGGTCAGCGCGTTGTCGATCTCGCCGAGCTCGATCCGCAGGCCGCGGATCTTGACCTGGAAGTCGGAGCGGCCGAGGTACTCGAACTCGCCGGAAGTGTTGCGGCGCACCAGGTCACCGGTGCGGTACAGGCGTCCACCGGGCGCGCTCGCGTCGGCGCCGAACGGGTTGGCGACGAAGCGCTCGGTGGTCAGCTCGGGGCGATCCAGGTAGCCCTGGGCCAGCGCGGGTCCGGCCAGGTACAGCTCACCGACGACGCCAGCGGGCACCGGGCGCAGACGCGCGTCCAGCACGAAGGCCGCGACGCCCGGGATCACCGAACCCAGCGTCACCGCCTCGCCCGCGGTCATCTCGCCGGTGGTCACCATGACGGTGGCTTCGGTGGGACCGTAGGCGTTGAACACCGAACGGCCCTGCGCCGCCCAGCGATCCACCAGTTCGGGGCCGAGCTTGTCACCGCCGGTGACGACCACGCGCACGCTGTCGACCTGCGTGGAGTCGACCGATTCGAGCGCGCCCGGGGTGATCAGCAGGTGCGAGACCTGTTCGCGGCGAACGAGATCGGCGAGTTCGTCGCCGCCGAACACCGTCGGCGGGACCACGACCAGGGTCGCGCCCGCGGTGAAGGTGAACAGCATCTCCATCAGGGAGAAGTCGAAGCTGGGCGAGCTCAGGTGGGTCACCCGCGAGCCCGCGTCGACCCGGTACTGGCTGCCCACCGCGGCCATCGTCGACAGCCCCGCCTGGGTCACCACCACGCCCTTGGGCAGACCGGTGGAGCCGGAGGTGTAGATGACGTAGGCCGGATGCCGCTCGTCGAGCGTGCGCACCCGGTCGCTGTAGGAGATGGCGTGCGCGGGCTGGGCCGCGATCCGCGCCGCGACGGCGGGGTCGTCGAGCTCGAGCCACTCGGTCGAGGAGCCGAGCGCGGGCCGGTGCGCGGCGGTGGTGACGCCGAGCACCGCGTGCGAGTCGGTGACGATGTGGGCGATGCGCTCGGCCGGGTAGGCCGGGTCGATCGGCACATAGGCGGCGCCGGACTTGGCCACGGCCCACACGCTGAGCACGGATTCGATCGAGCGGGTGATCGCGACGGCGACGATGTCGCCGGGACCGACGCCGCGGGCGATCAGCTCCCTGGCCAGCCGGGAGGATTCCTCGTCCAGCGCGCGGTAGGTGAGTTCGCGCTGGTCGGCCGGGTCACTGGTGGGGTTGAACCGGATGGCGGTGGTGTCGGCGGCCGATTCCACGGCTGCCGTCAGCAACTGACCGAATGTCGGACTGCTCGACCGGCGACGGCGGTTACCGCGGGCAGAACGACGGGCAGTTTCCATTCGGGTTCATTCACCTCTCATCGAGCATGGACGCGCGCGGACGGCCGCCCCGTGCAGATCGAGCCATCATATCGAGCGACCACGCACCGGCCGAACATCGTGCCGACAGCCCCCGATTGCGGGGCCCCCGGTTCCGCGGGCCCTGAGGAGTATCGGCTCGTCGACTAGGCGTGTTGCCGGATCACACAGCAAAGTGACGGGGCTCATACTGAACCACCGTCACTCGGCTTTCGCGGAGAAAGTCCGCATCTGGAACGCTCAGTGCGCGGAGGGGCCCCACTCCAGCGGCACACCCTTGGAAGCGAGGTAGGGAATCGGGTCCATCTTGCCGCCGCCCTGATCCCAGATCTCCAGGTGCAGGTGCGGTCCGGTGGACTGGCCGCGGTTGCCGACGGTCGCGATGACCTCGCCCGCGTTGACCCGCTGCCCCTGGGTCACCAGCATCTCGTTGACGTGGCCGTAGACGGCGGTGGTGCCGTCGTCCTGCAGCACCCGCACCCACAGGCCGAAGCCCGAGGCCGGGCCCGCCTCGATGACGGTGCCGCTGGACACGGAGTGGATCGGGGCGCCGATCGAGTCGGCGAAGTCCAGGCCGTAGTGCATGGCGCCCCAGCGGGCGCCGTAGCCGGAGCTGATCGGGCCCG
The DNA here is from genome assembly GCF_052983615.1 of Nocardia fodinahabitans. Lineage (NCBI taxonomy): Bacteria > Bacillati > Actinomycetota > Actinomycetes > Mycobacteriales > Nocardiaceae > Nocardia > Nocardia fodinahabitans. The sequence goes on along the minus strand of NZ_JBRJJC010000001.1, from coordinate 4,359,174 downwards.
CGACCGGGCGGGCGGCCTGCGGCGGCGCCACCTGGTGCTGGATGCCCTGGATGATGTCCTCGACCTGGGCCAGCGGGCCGGCGATCTCGGGCGGCAGGTTGCCGATGCCGAACGGCGCGGCGACGGGGGCCGCGATCGGCGCGGCGACGGCGTCCACCTGCGCGGGGGCCTCGGCGGGCGCGGCGATCTGCTTGGCGGCGACGAGGCTGACCTCGGCGGCTTCGCGAGCGGAATCGGGGACGACGGATTCCTCGACGTCGTCGTTGTGCGTCGGCAGCAGCGGGGCCGCGTAGGCGATGGCCGGGGCGATCGAGGCGGCGGTGCCGACGATGGCGCCCGCGGCGACCGCGGCACTGGCCGCGACCCGCACCCGATCGGTGCGCGAGGGTTCGGCGCGGTGCCGGCTCGGGCGCCCGGCGCCTCCGTCACCCAGCAGGGTCTTGACGGAGATGGATTCGGGGCCCATACGGTGCTGCGACAAAGTCTCGTCCTAGCGTCCGACAACAAGGAAACGAAACCGGCTTGCGACCGGCCCGGAATCCGCCTGGGCGGTTCCCGTTACCGAACTATGTGTAACGGTTCGGCATCCGTTGTGACGGGAACTCTACTCGGTCGTGACCATTCCGCAACCTTCTGGTCCGAAATCCCAGGTGGGAGGTCTGGCGCACAGTTACGATCCCGTTGCCGAGCCGGTCACACGTGTCGGCCCCGGCGCACCGCCCGGCGCCGACGGGACAGACTCGGGACATGGTGATCGAGAGCTTGCGTGTCCCCATCGTCGCCGCGCCCATGGCGGGCGGCCCGTCCACCCCGGAGTTGGTGGTCGCCGTCTCGAACGCGGGCGGGTTCGGCCAGCTGGCCGCCGGCTACCTCGAGCCGGCGGCGATGGCCGACCAGATCGCGGCGACCAGAGCCGCGACCACCGCTCCGTTCGGCATGAATCTGTTCGCCCCCGGCCCGGTCGCCGAGCCGGCGACCTACGCGGCCTACCTGGCCGAACTGGGCGGCGAGTTCCCGCTCGGCACGCCCAAGCACGACACCGACGGCTGGGCCGAGAAGATCGACCTGCTGGTGGCCGACCCGGTCGCGGTGGTGTCGACGACCTTCGGCTGTCCCACCGCCGTCGAGGTCGACCGGCTGCACGCGGTCGGCACCGAGGTCTGGGTGACGGTCACCTCCCCCACCGAGGCGGCGATCGCGCTCGACGCGGGCGCCGACGCGCTGATCGCGCAGGGCGCCGAGGCGGGCGGGCACCGCGCGAGCTTCCTCGACGATCCCGCCGACGATCCGGTCGACCCACTGGGCCTGCTGTCCCTGCTCCAGTTGCTCACCGCCGCCACCGACCGCCCGATCATCGCCGCGGGCGGCATCGCCACCGGCGCGGGCCTGGCCGCGGTGCTCGCCGGGGGCGCGGCGGCCGGGCAGCTCGGCACCGCGCTGCTGCGCTGTCCGGAGTCGGGCACCAACGCCGCGCACCGGGGCACGATCGGGTCGGCGGAACCGACGATGCTCACCCGCGCCTTCACCGGACGACGTGCGCGCGGAATCCGCAACCGTTTTCTTCGGGAGCACACCGCGACCGCACCCGCCGCGTACCCCGAAATTCACTACGCCACCGCCCCGTTGCGGGCCGAGGGCCGCGCCGCGGGCAACACCGACGATGTGAATCTGTGGGCGGGCCAAACACATTCGCTCACGACCGAGCTATCGGCGGGCGAACTGATCACCGACCTGGCCGCCGACGCGAAAAGCGCGCTACGGAAAGCACTTTCAGAATGAATCCAGTGTTGTTGACAACCGATTTCGTTTAGACTCGAAGGGGCATCGCATCCCGCCGACCACCACCAAGCAGGAGGAGAGCGCCATGTCCCTCGATGTTCCCGCAGCCTTGCTCGAGCGCGCCGAACAGGGCGATATCGACGACGCCGAATTCGTCGAATGCGTCCGCACGTCACTGCCTTACGCCTGGGAAGTGGTGAGCCGGGTAGCCGGTGACCTGCGGACAGGCGACGCGGAATTCGCCGACAACGTGGTGCCGCCGCCGGACGAGGTCGCCCGCGGCCAGCTGCTGCGCGCCCTGGCCTCCGACGCCATCCGCGGCGGACTGGAACGGCACTTCGGCGTGAAGCTCGCGTTCCAGAACTGCCATCGGGTCGCGGCCTTCCCGCTCTCGGCGGTCGGCGGCGAGACCTACAGCCGCTACATCAGCCCGCGCGCCCAGCTCCTCAACCAGAGCCCGGAACTCCGGAACTGTTGAGCACCAGCATTTCTATCGACAACTGAATATCGACAACTGCATCGCACAACAGAATCCGACAACAGAACAAACAACTGAACAACAACTGAATGAGAACGGCGGGCGTGGAAGAGATTCCACGCCCGCCGCCACGTCTACCAGCCGACACCGGTTTCGGCTCCCGCCGCCACGTCTACCAGCCGACCCCGGTTTCGGCCGCCTCGCCGCCGAGGGGTGAGACGTACCGCCGAAGGCGCAGTATCACCCCTCGGCGGCGAGGTCACGAGGCCGAAACCCTGCGGCGCCAGCCGCCAATCACACAGTCGTCACATCCAGCTCGCCCTCGGCGTACTGCGCGCGCAGCCGCTTCTTGTCGAACTTGCCGACGCTGGTCTTGGGCACCTCGGCGATGAAGGTCCAGCGCTCCGGCAGCTGCCACTTGGCGAACTTGTCGGCCAGGAAGTCACGCAGCTCGACGGCGTCGGCGGCCGCGCCCTCGGTCAGCACGATCGCGACCAGCGGGCGCTCGTCCCACTTCTCGTCCGGGACACCGATCACGGCGGCCTCGGCGACGGCCGGGTGGCCCATCACGGCGTTCTCCAGGTCCACCGAGGAGATCCACTCGCCACCGGACTTGATGACGTCCTTGGAGCGGTCGACCAGGGTGAGGTAGCCGTCGGGGCTGATCTTGCCGACGTCGCCGGTGCGCAGCCAGCCGTCGTCGAACTTGTCCGGGTCGATCTCCGCGCCGGTCGGCGAGTAGTAGGAGCCGGTGATCCACGCGCCGCGGACCTCGAGCTCGCCGAGCGACTCACCGTCGTTCGGGACGACCTTGCCGTCGTCGCCGACCAGCCGGGCCTCGACGTTGGCCGGGAAACGGCCCTGCGTGTAGCGGTAGGCCCAGGCCTCCTCGCCCTCGACACCGGCGGGCGCGTGCGCGACGCTGCCCAGCGGGGAGGTCTCGGTCATGCCCCACGCGTGCAGGATGCGCACGCCGTGCTTCTCCTCGAACGCGCGCATCATGGCGGGCGGCACCGCGGAACCACCGACGACGGCGGTGCGCAGGTGCGAGATGTCCTGCGGCTGCGCGGCCAGGCCGGCCAGCACGCCGCCCCAGATGGTCGGCACGGCGGCGGCGAAGGTCGGCTTCTCGGCCGCCATCATCTCCAGCAGCGGGCCCGGCTGCAGGAAGCGGTCCGGCATCAGGATGTTCGCGCCCGACATCAGCGCCGCGTACGGCAGGCCCCACGCGTTGGCGTGGAACAGCGGCACGATCGCGAGCACGTAGTCCCCGCCGTGGAAACCCATGCCGTTGGGCGAGTTGACCTGCATGGCGTGCAGCCAGTTGGAGCGGTGCGAGTAGACGACGCCCTTCGGGTCGCCGGTGGTGCCGGAGGTGTAGCACATGGCGGCGGCGGAACGCTCGTCCACGACCGGGAAGTCGAACTCGGCGGACTGGCTGTCGAGCAGCTCGCGGTAGGAGTGCACCTGCACGCCCTCGGGCGCGGTCAGCGCGGCGGCGTCACCGTTGACGACGATCACATGCTTGACGGTCTTCAGGTTCGGTAGGTACTGCGCGAACAGCGGCAGCAGCGTGCCGTCGACGAGCACGACCTTGTCCTCGGCGTGGTTGGCGACGAACACCAGCTGCTCCGGGAACAGGCGGATGTTGAGCGCGTGCAGCACCGAGCCCATCGCGGGCACCGCGATGTAGGCGACCATGTGCTCGTTGTTGTTCCACATGAAGGTGCCGACGCGGTCGCCCTCTTCGATGCCGAGCCCGCGCAGCGCGTTGGCCAGCCGTGCGGCGTCGGCGCCGAGCTCACGGTAGGTCATCGTGCGCACGCCGTCGCCGGTCCAGGTGGACACGGTCGAATTGCCCTGGAAGGTGGCGGCATAGTTGAGCAGTTTGGCCAGCGACAGCTGGTCGTCCTGCATGGTGCTCAGCATCGAAAACTCCTTCGGTCTCGCCGCGGCATGAGCCACGTCACAAGCGGATGCTACCGAAGGGAGCGCGGGCGGCAACCGTTTCCCGGCGTAACTTTTCCTGGTGAACGGTGTGTTCAGTGTCAGCCCTCTTGCGTCCGGTGCGGTGGCTGCCCATCGGGCCCGCGATGGTGGGCGGGCACGCCGGGCCCCGCGTGCTCGGCGTTGTGCACCGCGTCGACCACCAGGCTGCGGACGTGATCGTTCTCCAGGCTGTAGTAGATCGTGGTGCCGTCGCGGCGGGTGCGCACCAGCCGCGCCATCCGCAATTTGGCCAGATGCTGTGACACCGACGGTCCCGGCTTGCCGACCTCGGTCGCCAGTTCGTTCACCGACAATTCACGGTCGGCCAGCGCCCACAGCACCTGGACCCGGGTCGGATCGGCGAGCATCCGGAAGACCTCGACGACCAGTCCCACCTGTTCCTCGGCCAGCGGCGCGCGGACCGGTCCGCCGTCTGCGTTCATGCGCAGATGATAGGCCCGGGAGGTCAGCGCAGGGCGAGGTCGGCCAGCGCGGTCCAGTCGGCCAGCACCTGCTTGCGGCGGACCCGGTCGCGCCCGACCATCTCGTCGAGAGTGGCGCCACGGACCAGGTTGATGGTGAGCCAGAAGGTGCTCTCCAGCCGCTCGCGGGTGATCGCGGGGTCGATCAGCCCGGCGCAGCGGTCGAGCAGCTCGACGGTCAGCTCGTGCTGCACGCGCAGCATCTCCCGGCGTAGCGGCGGATCGTTGGCGATGCCGACGTAGAGCTCGACGGCGGCGCGGCCGAGCTGCCCCGCGAACGTCGCGGTGACCAGCTCGACGAGCACCGCGCCCGCCGCGCTGTCGCCCGGCAGGGCTTTCGCTTTGCGCTGCATGGCTTCCCGCTGCCGTTCGGTGAGGTGACCGATGGTCTGGGCGAACAGCTCGCTCCTGGTGTGGAACTGGTGCAGCTGCGCACCCCGGGTGACCCCGGCCCTGGCGGTGATGTCGGCGATCGATGCGCCCGCGTAGCCGACCTCGGCCAGGCTCTCGATCGCGGCATCGAGCAGTAGTGTCCGCGTTCGCAGACTCTTCTCCTGATGCTTGTTCGGTGGCAGCTCGGGCATCGACCCAGTATAGAGTTCAGAAATTCCGTGCTGCCTTGCACGCAATTCAGTGCTGGACGTACTGTGTCGAGCATGGCTGTTGACCGGATGCTGCCCACCGACGAAGCGCGCGAGCTGATCGAGCTGACCCGCGACATCGCCGACAAGGTGCTCGAGCCGCGCGTCGTCGAGAGTGAGAAGACCGGCGTCTTCCCCGACGGCGTCTTCCCCGCGCTCGGCGCGGCCGGGCTGCTGAGCCTGCCGTACCCGGAAGAATTCGGCGGCGGCGCCCAGCCCTACGAGGTCTACCTGCAGGTGCTCGAGGAACTGGCGAGCCGCTGGGCCGCCGTGGCGGTCGCGGTGAGCGTGCACGGCCTGTCCTGCCATCCGCTGTTCACCTACGGCACCGACGAGCAGAAGCAGCAGTGGCTCGCGGGCATGCTCTCCGGCGAAACCATCGGCGCCTACAGCCTGTCCGAGGCGCACGCCGGTTCCGACGCCGCCGCCCTGCGCTGCCGCGCCACCCCGGTCGACGGCGGCTACCGGCTCACCGGCACCAAGGCGTGGATCACCAACGGCGGCCGCGCCGACTTCTACACCCTGTTCGCCCGCACCGGCGAGGGCTCGCGCGGCATCGCCTGCTTCCTGGTCCCCGCCGACACCGCCGGTCTGAGCTTCGGCAAGCCCGAGGAGAAGATGGGCCTGCGCGGCATCCCCACCACCACCGCCGCCTACGACGACGCTTTCCTGCCCGCCGAACGCCGCATCGGCGACGAGGGCCAGGGCCTGTCGATCGCCTTCAGCGCCCTCGACGCGGGCCGCCTCGGCATCGCCGCCGTGGCCACCGGCGTCGCCCAGCGCGCGCTCGACGAGGCCGTCGCCTACGCCAAGGAGCGGGAGGCGTTCGGCCGCAAGATCATCGACCACCAGGGCCTCGGCTTCGTACTCGCCGACATGGCGGCCGCCGTCGACACCGCCCGCGCCACCTACCTCGACGCGGCACGGCGCCGCGATGCCGGCCTGCCGTACTCGCGACAGGCCAGCGTCGCCAAGCTGGTCGCCACCGACGCCGCGATGAAGGTGACCACCGACGCGGTCCAGGTCTTCGGCGGCTACGGCTACACCCAGGACTTCCCGGTGGAGCGCTACATGCGCGAGGCCAAGGTCATGCAGATCTTCGAGGGCACCAATCAGATCCAGCGCCTGGTGATCGCCCGCCATCTCGCCGGGTGAGCTACCCCGCAACGCGCTGATCAAGCAGCCTCATCCCGTTCGGGCAACCAGTCAGTAAACTGGACGGCATCTCGAGACCTCGGGCGAAAGAGGTGCGCGATGCTGTGGTGGTTGATCGTGATCGTCGTCGTGTGCGTGGTGGCTCTGCTGTACCTGCGCGCCGAGCAGAACAAGCGGAACGCGCGCGAACTCGACGAAGCGCAGGCCGATGCCAGGGTGACGATCGAACGGCTCGGCGGCCAGGTGTACCAGCTGTCGCCGCGCAACGAAGCGGCCCGGCAGGCGCTGGCCGACGCGTCCGAACGCTACAACGCCGCGGGCGGGCAGATGGACAGGGCGAACTCGCCCGCCCAGGCCCGCCTGGCCAAGCAGACGGCGGTGGAAGGGCTCTATTACATCCGGGCTGCGCGCACCGCGATGAATATGGACCCGGGCCCGCCGGTACCCGCCCTCGATGGTCAGGACATCGCGGGACAGGTCGACCAGCCACGGATCGTCGAGCACAACGGTCGCCGCATCGCCGCCTCCCCCACTCCTTCCCAGGGCACGCCGAACTACTACCCCGGCGGGCGCGTGGCCGGACGCCCGGTCCCCGCGGGGTGGTATTCGGAGCCGTGGTGGAAGCCCGCGCTGATGGCCGGCGCCTGGGGCGCCGGTTCGGCACTGCTGTTCACGACATTGTTCGCCGGGATGTCCGGAGTCGGCTACGACGCCCAGGCCTTCGAGGAAGGCACCGGCGAAGCGGCACTCGACCAGGGCGATGCCGGCCAGGATCCGGGATACGACCCGGGTCAGGATTCAGATGGCTGGGGCGGCTCCGATGGTGTCGACGGTGGTGGATACGACAGCGGCGGGTTCGACGGCGGCGGTGGGTTCGACGCGTTCTGAACCAGCCGGTGGGCCGGGACCGGCCCTGGCGCCGCCGAGATAGCCGGGGCCGGGGTGGGCACGGGGGATCTCCCGATGACCGATCATGGTGTGGCCGTTACCGTCGCGGCTCACGTAATACCGGTGCCGACTGTCGGCACGACCGTCCTTGATGACCGCCGGTCCGACCCGGGCGCCGACCACGACTTCGACCGGATCACCTCGATCCGACCCGCGCGGGGGCACACCGCTCACCTGCGGGCCGACCTCCGCCAATGTCTCTCGGAGCCCGGCCTGGCCTAGGTCGGTCGCGGCGAAGTCGGTGGCGGCGAAGTCGACCGGGCCGAAGAGGACCCGGCGGCAATGTAGCTGGAACGCCGCGCCCACACGAGCAAGCGTCCACGCTTCGACCGAGCCGCCGCCGAACATCTCCCCCGTCCCGACGACCGCAGATTCGGCCCCGATGGCCGACTCGGCCGGATCAACTCCACCCGTCGACTCGGCCGGTCCACCCGAGCCCGCCGAATCAGCAGGACGACTCTCAGCCGGCATCTCACCAGGATCGACCCCGGACGACGGCCCCGTGGGATCGGACCAGGGCATCGGCTGATCCGGTTGGGCCTGGTGCGGTAGCGCGAAACCGAATGTCTCGAGCAGGGACAGGATCGGCCCGATCGGGGATGGGCCCGCCGGGAGCATCATGTCCAGCGCATGACCGGCGTCAGCCCACGGGCGGCCGACTACTTGTGACGGAACCGCCTCTGCTGCTGAGTATTCCGGGGTGGGTGGCGCGGGATCCGGAGCGATGGCCAGGATCGCGTCGACGATCGGCGGCGACAGGTTCGGGCCGAACCCGGTGAACGGGATGGCGTGGGCGGTCGGAGTGTCGTCAGCGGCAGCCACGCCGGCTACCGACAGGGCGGCGAACACCATGCCGGCCAGCAGCACACCGCGAACGAATCCGACTGCGCGCATCACACACTCCTTCCTGTCTCGTCAATGCGGGTTCTCTCCGGTAAGTGGCAGGTCGCTCGTCAGCTAGGAGTCCGGCACTCGGACAACTCCCCCGCGTCCCGCCGAACCTGCTTGGACGCGGGGAGTCGCTGGGCGACGACCCGGATCCGCGGATTCTCGTTCTCGATCTGCTGCGCCGAGGCGGCGAGCAGATCCCTGGCGACGCCGCGCAGCCGGTCGGTATCGGCGAGATCGACGCCACCCATTTCGCCCGCCCGCACCCGGTCCGCCTGCCCGAGCCGATCGAAGAGCCCGACCAATTCGCCCTGCGCGGACCGCCATTCGTCGGGGAACAGGTCCGGGATCGGCAACCGGTTCGCGGTGTCGCGCGCACCGTCGGCCGCGGCGGCACGGCCACCGAGGATCATCGCGGCAGCGTCGCGATACTGCACCGGGGTGAGCGTCCCGGCCTCGCGGTCGGCGGCCTTCAAGTCGGCCCGATACCGGGTCTGCAAGGCGCAGACGGACCGATAGAACGCGAGCATGGTCGATTGCGTCGCCGCGCTCGCGCCCTCGATCTCCTCGGCGCGCGCCGCAGCCGCCCGATCCGCCTGTGACAACGGCGTATCCGCATCGACCAGCCCACCATCGACCGCACACCCGGCCAGCCCGAGACACACCGCCGCGGCCAGCACGAGCGCCCTCACCACCTGCGCACGCCGAGCAACGCGATCGACACAGACAACCCCGGCGGCACGGCGCGACTCAGCGCGCCGTGCCGCCGTAAGCGGGACCCCACAACCATGACCACGTACTCCTCGAGAGAAGGCAGAAAGTCAGTGCGTGCACGAATGCCCGAACAGCCGGGCGGAAGCCACCGGGAACGCTAGAACACCGAAACCCCACCTCAGGGGCCCACACCTGTTTCAGATCAGCGTGTCGCCGCGACCAGATTCCATGACATCCGCATGGACTGGAGGAGCCCCTCCCCGGCTTTGCTACCCCACCGGCCTCGCACGCTATACTCGGCACGGTCGAACCGGGCCTCAACCCGACCCGGCCAACCCCGCCTTCGTAGCTCAGGGGATAGAGCACCGCTCTCCTAAAGCGGGTGTCGCAGGTTCGAATCCTGCCGAGGGCACCAACCTGCGACGTTGTTTCCGCAGGTCAACAGCTTATGCTCCGTAATGCCGAGGAAGTCTCATAGCGAAAGCCCAGGTCGTTCGCGTTCACGCTTGTGGAGTGGTAGGGCACAGCGAACATGGGAACGCCGCTGTCACTCGACCCTCACCGCGATCGCCGGGAGCCCCGGACGCGTTCGTGATTGTCACAGCCAGTGGCGCCATCTGAAAACGCCCCAGAGCCCGACACCCAGCCCGACCATGATCGCGAGCGCGAACGGATACTTCGCATCCAGTGCAGTTCCGGGATGTAGACGAAATTGAAATTCGCCGTACGGATGGCGTTCGCCGCCCGGACACTCGCGCAGAGCAGCGCCAGACTTCTACCGGCGCAAATCAGCTGTTGCGCTCCACGAACGCTCGGATCGTCCGGGCGAGCTGTTCAGGCTGTTCGACATTGGGCGAGTGGCCGGCATCTTCGATCACCTCGACCTCGGCGCCGGCTGCCGCGTAGCGTGCGAGGGTGGTAGCGCAGTCATACATTTGGTCCGATCGCCCATGTACTGCCAAGGCGGGCAGCCCGATGTCGCGCAATTGGACGTCGAGCGGGCGATTCGCCAACCGTTTCTTGCGTTCGACGAGGACCGTATGGGCCGCGGCTGCTGCCATCGCCCGATGGTCTTCGAACATTCGGTTCGCATCGAGCCCCTCGTCGACGACGAACCCGGGAGCGAACGCGATGCGACCGAAATACTCGGTCGCCGCTGGCCACGCCAGCCTGTGCAGCACACCGCCGAGCAATGGCAGCGTGAGCAGTGCTTGCCCCACCGGAAAATTCGCATAGCTGTAATCGGGTGCCTGCCCGACCAGCACGACTCGAGATACCCGGCTGCTCTGCTCGGCCACCGACATCACGACATCGCAGCCGAACGAGTGCCCGAGCGCTGTCACGCCGGTGACGTCGAGCTTATCCAGGACCGCCGCCACGACGGAGCCCTGAGCCGGTCCGTCCGGAGCTCGGTCGCCGCCGGTGCAGCCGTAACCCACGAGGTCGACGCGGATGACCCGATAGCGATCGGTCAGTAGTGGGGTGAGCTTGTCGTACCAATGCATCGACGCGTCGAAGCCGTGGACGAGAAGCAGCGGCCTGCCGTGCGCGGAGCCGTCTTCGCGGAGGTGGATCGTGTTGGTGCCGACGTCGAGCATCGCGCCTATCTGTTCACGTCGACGGGATCGTGACGGCGTCGACGCGCGGGTTTTCGCGTGCGGCGGGCCGCCCGCGGCCGGCAGGGTCGGAGTCATCTCTCCGCCCGTTTCTGCTGTTCGTTCGCGATCGCAACGCTGCGGTTCTGGACAGGTCGTCGGCTCATGAGTGTTCTACGGCTGGGCGCGCCCGCTGCTCCTCCAGCTCAGAGATTTGCCATTCCGACGCAATCCACGCTGCCGCCAGCTTTCGCGAATCTGCCGGTTCTCCGGGATTCAGCCCGGTGATCTCGGCGATGCGCCGCAACCGATAGCTGACGCTGTTGGGATGCAGCGTCAACGACTCGGCGATACGTTTGCGATCGGTTCCGAACAGTAGATACGCCCGCAGCGTCTCCATAAGATGTCGGTGACCGCGAAGCGGCGCCAGTATCGACGCGAGTCGGCTTCGCGCTGGGCTAGGACGGGTGAGCTGGTAGTCGAGTGCGAGATCGTCGAGTGTGTAGGCGCCGGGAAGCGCCCGTAAATGCGCGACAAGTCGGCACAGCTCGTGGATCATTCGCTGTGCGTCACGGAGATCGCCACGTGCCACATCATGCAACTCGACGAGGGCAATCGATTGGCCGAGGTGATCGCACAGCCCGTGCGCGATGTCGGTGTACCGTGCGCGGTTCGTCGCGTGCCCCGGTGCCGGTAGCAGGACCAGGCCCCCGTCGGAATCGAACACGTGCAGCGCCCCTTGCCCGAGCGGGTCGTTGTCCAAGTAGCACACCAAACGCGCCGACCATTGCGCCGCTTCGACTCGCTGACTCCGGCGGGTGTCGCTGACGGCGGCCACGGCCACGAGATCGTATCTGGGATGGACGACCAGTTCGGCCCGGCTCGCCAACTCATCGAGCGGATCGCCGTACATAAGCGCATGGGCGAGTTCACGCCGAGGATCCGGTCTGCGGCGGCTGGATGGCTGTGCTGATGTCATCGTGTCGCGACCATGGACGTCTTCGAGGTAGTTCAGCATCAGGTGTGACATGGTGATGGCATCGTCGCGATCTTGTTGTCGGACCCGTCGACGTGCACATGCGCAGCCCCTGCGGCGGTGCGCACAAGCGCGCCGATTCCGTGTCGCATTCGTGGGTCGAGTTTCGCCGGATTCATCACGATCGCTTGGCGAGTGCGAGGCCGGCGGCTCGACCGGAGAAGATGCACCCGCCCAGAAACGTCCCCTCCAGGGCGTTGTAGCCGTGGACGCCACCGCCGCCGAAGCCCGCGACCTCGCCCGCGGCGTACAGCCCCGAAAACGGGGTGCCATCTGGTCGCATGACCTGGCTGTCCAGATTGGTTTCCAAGCCGCCCAGCGTCTTTCGGGTCAAGATGTTCAAGCGGACCGCGATCAGCGGGCCATGGGCGGGATCGAGGATGCGGTGCGGTGCGGCGACACGGGTGATCCGATCCCCACGTGAGCGGCGCGCATTCTGAACCGCCATCAGCTGAATGTCTTTGCCGAACGGGTTGTCGAGTTCGCGGTCGCGCGCCACGATCTGTGCCTCGATGTCGTCGACATTCAGCTGTGGCCCGCGGCTGATCTTGTTCATCCCGGCGACGAGTTCGGCCAGGTTCGGCGCGACGACGAAGTCCTCGCCGTGCTGTTTGAACTTTTCGACGGGCCCCGGTGCGCCCTTGGCCAGCCGACTGGCGAGCACCGCGCGTATATCCTTGCCGGTGATGTCGGGATTCTGCTCCGACCCCGACAGCGCGAACTCTTTCTCGATGATGGTCTGGGTGAGGATGAACCAGGAGTAGTCGTAGCCGGTGGCCAGGATCTGCTTCATCGTGGCGAGGCTGTCGAAGCCGGGGAAGTGCGGTGCGGGCATCCGCTGCCCTTGCGCGTCGAACCACAATGAGGACGGGCCGGGAATGATCCGAATTGCGTGGTCGGGCCAGATCGGGTCCCAGTTGTGGATGCCCTCGGTGTAGGCCCACAACCGATCACGGTTGACGAGGTTCGCCCCGGCCTGCTCGCTGATGGCGAGCATCCGGCCATCGACATGCGCGGGCACGCCGGAGATCAGATGCCGTGGAGCGGGACCGAGTCGGTCCGTCGGCCAGTTCTCGCGGATCAGGGCGTGGTTGTGTCCGATTCCGCCGGAGGTGACGATCACCGCCGCCGCCCGGTGCTCGAATTCGCCGATCGTGGTGCGCGACGACGCGATTCCGCGGTCGAGGTCGGTATCCTCGAGCACGCTGCCGCGGACGCCGGTACAGATTCCGTCCTCGATGAGTAGCTCGTCGACGCGGTGGCGAAACGCGAACCGCACCAACCCGGCGGTCTCGGCGCGCTCGACAGGTTCGGCGAAGACTCGCACCACCTCGGGGCCGGTGCCCCAGGTGAGGTGAAACCGTGGCACCGAATTGCCATGGCCCGCAGCCGAACCCGACCCACGTTCGGCCCAGCCGACGAACGGCAAGACACGCAGGCCGAGATCGCGCAGATACTGCCGCTTTTCGGTGGCGGCGAACCGGACGTAGGCCTGCGCCCATCGACGTGGCCACCGGTCCTCGCTGTCGAGGCGGTCGAATGCCGCCGATCCCAGCCAGTCCTGCAGCGCCAGATCATACGAGTCCTTGATACCCATACGCTTCTGCTCGGGACTGTCAACGAAGAACAGGCCACCCAGTGACCAAAACGCCTGCCCACCGAGGTTCTTACGATTCTCCTGGTCGATCACCAGCACTCGCCGCCCGGCTTTGGCCAGCTCGTGAGTGGCGACCAGACCGGCCAACCCTGCCCCGACCACAACGACATCGGGTTCGAAGGTAGCGCTCATCAGGACAGGTCCTCTCTGGGCGGCACAACGCGGGTGGTGAAGTGCGCCACGACAGCTGTGAACAACATGGCCCGCCGGGCGCAGGCAGCCTCGGCATCGTCTTCGATCAGGCACTGGACCTGTGTTCCGTCGTGCACTGCGACCAGAGCCGGTCCCAGTGCCGCGCGGTCGGTGATCTCGAGCCCGAGTTGGGCCAACAGGCGGTCCAGCAGCGGCATCAGTGTGTCGAGAATGGCGGCTTCGCGTGCGGCTATCACGCGCTTGAGCGAGGGATTGCGCAGTGCGTGCGCGGTGAACTCGGAGCTGACCCGGTACCACCGGTCGTCGATGGGCACCATCGCCAACACGTATTCGACGACGTCGTCGAGTGAGCCCAGCCGCGGCTGCTCACCCGGGGAGAGCAGCGCACCGACGTCGCCCAGCATCTGCGTCGAACGTTGCTCCCACATCGCCAGGAACAGTTCCTCCATCGACGAGAAGTTCGAATAGAAGGCTCCTCGCGTGAATCCTGCACGCTCGCACACATGCTCGACGCTGCTGTTTCCGAAACCGCGCTCCGCGAATACCTCCAGCGCTGCGTCGAGGAGTCGCTGACGGGTCACACCACGTCGGCGCTTCACCGGATTCGTCGCATCAGCCATGGGGAGAGCCTAGCGGAATTTAGATACACTTTCGTACTCAGTACGATAATGTATCGAACTGAGACGCAGGTCTCACCGATGTCGACGACAGGAGCAGCGCGGTGGCACCAGGTCGAAAGACGCGAGGAGCCCGCTCACTACTGATCCCACCCCTACCCACCGACGCACGGCAGGGATAGCAGACACGATGCTGGATCAATTTCCGCAGCTCGCCGCGACCACGCACGCGAGCACGCTGCAGTGCGCGTTCCTCGGCACGTCCAGCGTGGTGCTGCGCGATCACCGCACCACGGTGCTCACCGACGGATTCATCAGCAGACCACGCTTCGGCCGGGTGGCACTCGGCGGCGCACTGCACCCGGATCGGCCCGCCATCACGGCCACCCTCGCCGACCTCGGCCTGACCGAAGCGTCGTCGGTAGTGGTGACCCATTCCCACTACGACCATGCGCTCGACGCACCGGCCGTCGCCACCACACTCGACGCTGACCTGATCGGCTCGCACTCCACCCGCGAGATCGCGCGAGGATATGACTTCGACCTGCGCCGCTACCGGCTGGCCAGACCTGAAAAACCCCGTAGCTACGGCGATTTCACCATCTCCGTCCGAGAGAGCGAACACAGTCCCGGTGACCGGTGCCCGGGGGAGATATCCGGGCCGCTCACCCCGCCCGCGCGGGCCCGCCAGTTCCGCACGGGCGAAACCTATTCGGTGCATTTCGCGCACCCGGCCGGAAACGTGATCGTGCACGGCAGCGCGGGCTACCGCCCGGATTGCCTCGCGGGGCTGCAGGCGGACGTGATCTTCCTCGGTGTCGGCGCACTGGGTCGCCAGGATGCCGCGTTTCGTCGCCGTTACTGGGACGAAACCGTCGTCGCCGTCGGTGCCCGCCGCGTGGTACCGGTGCACTGGGACCGATTCTGGCGGCCGCTGACCGAACCGATGCGACCGATGCCGCGCCTGTTCGACAACTTCCGATCCACCGTCCGTTTCTTGCGCGATCGCGCCGAGAAAGATGGCGTCGAGATCGCCATGGCACCGGCGACGACGTGGTGCGATCCGTTTGCGCCACTGCGGTGATCTTTTCCCTCTCAGTGCGTACAACCGTGCACTGCATCCACCGACGAAAGATCTAGGTGAAGTCCCGTGGTATTCCATGCAACGGTAAGCAGACAGATGGCTGAGCGCGAAGCTACGCCGCTGCGCCGAAGTGGGTGCGGTCGATGAACTCATCCGGCTTGATCACCGTCGGACTACCGATCGCTCTCGCGATCATCATGTTCGGTTTGGGTCTGACGCTGACCATCGGCGACTTTCGCCGAATTGGGCGTGAGCCCAAGGCGGTACTGGTCGCCCTGGTGCTGCAGATATTCGTCCTACCCGCCATCGCGTTCGGACTGGTCACGATCTTCGGCCTCGACCCGCTGCTCGCGGTCGGAGTGATGTTGCTGGCCGCCTCACCCGGCGGCACGACCGCCAACCTGTTCAGCCACCTGTTCCGGGGAGACGTCGCACTCAATATCACCCTCACCGCTATCAACTCGATCTTGGCGGTGGTGACCATCCCGATCATCACCAACTTCGCGATCGCGTACTTCGGCGTGGCCGGCGACGTCGGCCTGCAGTTCGGAAAAGTGCTGCAGGTCATCGCGATAGTTCTGATACCGGTCGCTGTGGGCATGATCGTGCGGAGGTTCACCTCGACATTCGCCGCACGCGCCGACCGCCCGGTGCGGATCTTCTCGATTGTGGTGCTTGCGTTCGTTTCGATCGGCGCCTTGGCGTCCGAGCGAGACAATGTGGCCGAATACGCGCGCCAGGTCGGACTGGTCACCGGCCTGTTCTGCCTGTCGAGCCTCGCGCTCGGCTATGCGGGAGCCCGCATGCTGAAGCTCGGCCGGCCACAAGCGATCGCCACCTCGATGGAGGTCGGCGTCCATAACACAACGGTGGCGCTGACAATCGCGATCAGCGTGCTCGGCAGTACGGAAGTAGCGATACCCAGTGCTGTGTACTCGATCCTGATGTACGCCTTAGCCACCGCGTTCGGCTATGCGGTCACCCGCGGCGGCTCCGAAGTATTCCCGGTCGACCCGACGACCACCGACCCGATTTCGGCAGAAAGCAGATGATGAACACGAGCAGTGCGCTGACGCGGCGAACAGTGCTGGGCGGTCTCGTAGGGACCGGCATGGCAGCCGCGTTCGGGAGCCTTCACCAAGCATCCGCGAACCCGCTGCCCACGTTGGATCAACGAACGATCGACGTCAGGCGGCGGTTCTTCGGGACGAGCAACGTCGACTCCGGCACCGGCGCCGTTCGAGCCGACCGTGTTGTGATCAGTTGGCTCGGCTGCACCACCTATGCGATGGCGATGTGCGGCGCGGTGTTTTTGCTCGACGCGTGGATTCCACGCGGCACGGTCTCGGGTTATGTCCCGACCGATCCCGGCGAAGTCGCAGCCCTACGCCCCGACGCGATCTTCATCGGTCACGGTCATTTCGACCACGCGGCCGACGCCGGACGCATCGCCGAGGCTTCGGGTGCTGCGATATTCGGCAGCACCGAACATTGTGCGGCGGTTCGACAATCGGTACCCACCTCGACGGTGCGCTACGTCGAACTGGGTGATGGCACGACCGCGGTTGGTGATCGCCGAGACTTCGAGGTGGGTGATGTCTCGGTCACCGCGATCCGACATCTGCACTCCACGCCTACCGCGCCCGAGGGAGGCCAAGAAGGTTCGGTCCCGTTCTTCCCCACACCCGACACGAGCGACATCGTCGCGCATCCACCCCAACCAGACGATGCGATCGACTTGGCGCGTCATCTGTTCGACGCCGAAGGTGGGAGCATCCTCTACCAGTTCCGTACACCCGGTTTCGCTGTCCTCTGGCACGACACCGCAGGGCCGTTGGGCGAACGAGCTCCGCAGGTCTTGGCCCAGCTGCACGAATTGCCGCCCACGGATGTGCATCTGGGGGCGATCCAGGGTTTCGGCCAATTCACCAACGGCCTGCGTGATCCACGGGAGTACATAGAAGCGGTCGATGCACGGGTGTTCGTACCGGGACATCACGACAACTTCGTGCCCGGCGTCAGCGCACGAGGAGAGACCTACGAGGCGCCGTTGCGCGTCGAGCTCGCGCGTCTGGCCTCCCCGCCCGAGCTTCGCTTCATGTCGGATCCGAGCGACTATCTCAACCCAGGACTGCTGACCTTCTCAGTTTAGGGCGTGTCTCACGTCGATGGCTGTAGAGGTCGGGTTCGCCGATTCGGGTGCCCACCTGCACAATATCGCCTTCTACAACTTAGGGATCCGGATGCTCGAACGAGTACACATCCGCAAATTCATGCCCTCGATTCGGTCACTTCGCCGAAGGATTCGGCACCACCGTGCGCGCCGGACAGTTGCTGAAAGCCAGGTAATCACCCAGCCCGGACGGCGCGCCCGCCTGGAACAGAACGACGCGCAGCAAGACCTCCTGCTCGACCGCCACCACGCATTCGCCCACCACCCAACGACGGAGCCTGCCGATATCGATCTCCCTGCACACACCCGTCGGCGCAGCCTGCGCCAGGACAAGCACGCCCCAAGCACACTCGAACCAAGGCGACGGCGTTCGCGGCGTTCGCCGCCTTGCTGTGCGGAGTTCAGACACCACCGGCGAACGCCGCCCTGGAAGACTTCTACAACGCGCCCGCCGAACTGACCGCCACGGCCCCGGGAGATGCGCTTCACACCGAACCACTGCCTTTGGCTTTGTCGGTTCCCGGCACCGATGCGCCGTTTCCGGGTCACGCGACACGGATCCTGTACCGCAGCAACGACACCCCCGGCAACCCGATCGCAGTCAGCGGCTTCTACCTCGATCCCACCACCGCCTGGACCGGGCCAGGAGAGCGGCCGCTGATCACCCTGGCTGTGGGCACCCAGGGCCAAGGCGAGGCGTGCGCGCCCTCGAACACAGCCGGACCGATCCTGGGCTAGACCCCACCGCTCGGGCTCACCGCCGGCTGCGACATGCCCACAATCGAGCTGCTCGCCGCCCGCGGCTTCGCGGTCGTGGTCACCGACTACCACGGCCTCGGCACCCCCGGCGTGCACGACTGGCTCAACCGCGAAGCCTCCGCACACGCGGTTCTCGATGCCGCGCGCGCCGCCAAGAATCTGCCCCTCACCACGATCACTCCCACCGCGCCCATCGCGATCTGGGGATACTCCCAAGGCGGTGGCGCCGCAGCCGCGGCCGCCGAATTACAACCGGAATACGCCCCCGAACTGGACGTACGCGGTACCTACGCCGGCGCGCCGGTCGGAAACCCGCTGCAGCTGATCAGCGCCGTGGACGCGACCATCGACAAGGGATACACCGCCTGGGCACTCGACGGCCTCGCCGCAGACTATCCGCAGGCCGGACCCGAGATCCAGGGCATCCTGAGCCCGGCCGGGCAGACCTGGCTGCAAGAATCAGTAACCCAGTGCTACACCGAAATCATCGCCCGTAACGGCCTGCTCGACTCGCGCGCCTGGACACGCACCGGCGAGACGATATCGTCAGCCATCACCGGCAATCCGGTCCTGCGTGAGCTGCTCGCTCAACAAAACATCGGCGCTCTCACCCCGAGCGCGCCTGTACTGATGGTGTCCAACGCCGCCGACGATATCGTGCCGCACCAGTCTGTGGAGCAGCTCGCTACCGACTGGGTGTGCCAATGGCGTCGCCGTCCACCTCGACAAGGCCACCGAGGTACCGGCGATCCTGCCCGGAACCGGCGCCATCCACGTCCTGGCCTACCCTGTGGCCGCCGCCCGCGCTCTGGACTGGATGACCGAACGACTCGCGGACATCCCCCAGACGAGCACCTGCGACCGCTGAGCGGGGCAATCCCGAACCGACAGGACGCGTCATCGCACCCCATTACAGTGGCCCGGCATCCGCCTCGGCGACGAAGTAGCCACCGGTGTCCCTCGGAAGGGCACATCAAAGTACCGGCTTCCCACTCGGACACCACGGCAGACCCGCCCGGCCGGGCTCGATCGTCCGATCTCGCCGAAGTCGATAACGCCGTCGTGCCGCGACGATATGGCGGTTCGCGGGCAGCTATGAGGACGAGGCGGTGGTGTTCCAGTGCGCGCGGGCGGCGGCGAACAGGTCCACACACGCCGTCACCAGGTCGGCGGGGTCGTCATGGCAACCGTCCATCAACCAGTCGACCAGCAGGTGGTTGACACCGCCGACCAGTGCGGTCGCGGTCAACCGCTGGCCTCGCGTCAGCGGGCGAGGGCTCTCTTTCGCCCAGACGGCCATCACGGTGTCGACGAAATCGCGCAGAACCCGATGGCGACGCTGTTCCATGTCCGGGGACACCCCGACGACCTCGATGAGCACGACCCGCGCGCGCCGCGGGTCGCGGGTCAGGTAGCCGATGAAGGCTACGAGTCCGGCAGCGGTGAGGGCGTCGAGATCGGAATCGGCCTGCTCGAGCGCGGTGACGGTCTCCGCGCGCATCGCCTCGGCCAGGTTGTCGTAGAGGGCGGCCAGGCAGAACTCCTGATTGGAGAACGACTCGTAGAAGTACCGCTCGGTGACGCCGGCGCCGCGGCAGATCTGCTTGATCGACGCGGCCGCGTAGCCGGTCGTGCCGTACTGCTCCAAAGCGGACTCGAGGATGGCCGCGCGGCGCTGCCGTACTCGCTCCTCCGGTGCGACACCGGAGTACTTGCGACCGGAGGGTGTTGGGCCGGAGGGTCCCGGGCGGGTCATTTGAGCCTTTCCTTCCTGCCGACGGAGTGCAATACTAGCCGAACAATTTCTGACAATCGCGATTGCCCAACATTGACCGCTGTGTCGAACCGATGCAAGGAAGGCATCAGGCTATGAGGGAAACAACGCTGGCCGGGCGCATCGTGGCCGTCACCGGCGGCGCGCAGGGCATCGGGCGCGAGATCGCCCGCCAGCTCGCCGAGGCCGGTGCCTGGGTAGTGATCGGCGACCGCGACATCCAGGCCGCCGAGGCCACCGCCCAAGCGCTGCCGGGACAGGTGCACGCGTTCGGTCTCGACGTGACCGACACCGGGTCCTTCCGCCGGTTCCTCGCTGAAGTCACCGCGTTGTGGGGTCCACTCGACGTATTGGTCAACAACGCCGGTGTCATGTGGGTCGGGCGTTTCGACAACGAACCCGAGACCGCGACCGAGCGCATGCTCGCGGTGAATCTGCACGGCGTGATCCGAGGCGTGCGCTTGGTCGCACCGCCCATGCGCGAGCGCGGCCGCGGTCACATCGTCACCATCGCCTCGGCCGCCTCCAAACTGGCCCCGCCCGGAGAATCCACCTACGCCGCGACCAAACACGCTGTCCTGGGCTACCTCACCGGCGTGCGCGAGGAACTGCGCGGCAGCGGCGTCGAGATCTCGGTGATCATGCCTGGCGTTGTCGACACCGAACTTGCGATCGGCACCGACAGCGGCGCGACCTCGCTGTTGCAGCCAGGTGACGTCGCTGCCGCCGTTGTCGAGGTCTTGCGCCGTCCCCGTTTCGAGGTCTTTCTCCCGGCCCCGATCGGTCTGCTGGTCCGCATCGCCGCTGTGCTGCCGCAGTCGATCCGAGATCTGGTATTGCGCCACACAGTGCCCAACCAAGCCAAGGCAACACGGGATTCCAACACCCGCGCAGGCTACGAACGCCGCGCCCTGACCGAGACCACCGACCCGAAGGAATCCTGATGACCGCCATCGAATCCGCCGCCGTTCGCCCGATCCCGGAGTTCTCCGGCGTCCACGACATCTGGCCCCGAGGCCGCCGGCTCGACGCCGTTCGCGAAGCGGCACTGAGTTACCGGGAACGGTTTCTGCGCCAGGGGCAGGTGCGAGCGGTCAAGAGTTTCGACATCGCCGCGGCGCCGTATCCGGCGCAGTACGCGTTCCAGAACTACTCGGTCAACCTCAACCCCTTCATCTCGATCATCAACCGCATGTTCGTGATTCAGTTCGAGGGCTTCGACGGCGAACTCAAGACCCTGGTGTGGGAACCGACTGTGGCCGCCGGGTCCGCGGAAGCCCCGTTCTACGGCCAGTTGCAGCGCTTCAGCCGCCGTGTCGGCCTGGAATCGCTGTTCGTCAAGTACTACAACGACCCCGATCAGGTGCTGCCGCGCCTGGGGTTGACCAACGACGATGTGGACTACATCAGCTTCGATCACCTCCACGTCCAGGATCCGCGCATGATCGTGGGCAGCAGCGAGCCCATCGACGGCGAGGCTGAACCGCGCAAGCCCTTGTTCCCCAACGCCAAGCTGCTCGTGCACCGCCGGGAACTGGGGACCTTCGAGTCCATGCACCCCATGCAGTGGGCCTGGTATGTCGACGGGGGGATGAACGGGGTTCCCGCCGACCGGCTCGAAGTCTTCGACGGTGATGTCGAACTCGGGGTCGGGGTCAGCCTGCTGTGGACACCCGGCCACACCGACGGCAACCATTCCCTGGTCGTCAATACCCCCGACGGGGTGTGGGTGTCCTCGGAGAACGGGATGGCCGCCGACAGCTGGCAACCCGAACTGTCGAAGATCCCCGGCGTGCGCCGCACCGCGCAGTTCTACGGCCGCGAGGTCGTGCTCAACGCCAACACCCTCGAAGACTCCCTCGACCAGTACGACTCCATGGTGAAGGAGAAGACCCTCGCCAGCCCGTCACCACGCAACCCACAGTGGCGCCAGATCATCCCGTCCTCCGAATGCGTGAACTGGAAACGACAGTGGCCGGTCGTGCCGACCTTCAGCCACGGCGGCCTGGACTACGGCACCATCACCGTCCCCACCCGGTAAGCAGGCTCGAACCCCTGCCGAGCACCGGCGACCGGCCGCCCGCACCCGCACACCGCCGGTGCGGGCGGACCTCCTTCTGCACCCTGATCTCGAGGAACCCCATGAACACACCCGACCCGGTCGCCGCCTCCGCCAGGCCGAGCGGAAACAGCACAGCGCACCCGGCAAGCGGTCGCTGCGATGATCCTGTGACCACGGCGGCGCGCTCCTTTGCCGCGTGGCTGACCATCTGGGCGTCGCGAATCTTCGTTCGACCCACCCTGTGGCTCCTGCCGCTGCATACGCCGCTCGGTGTGCTCGGCTACCGCTTCACGCAGGTCGTGGCCTGTCGGATGTGGTTCGCTCCGATGCTCCCATCCATGAAAGTCGATGCCCCAGGACCCCGGGGACGGACCATCGGAGAATGGGTCGGCGGGCAGGCAGAGCCCGGCGCCCGGGTGATCTATTACATCCACGGCAGCGGATACATCAGTTGCAGCCCCTGGACCCACCGCGGCCTGGTGTCGGAACTATCACGCCGATTGCGCCGACCCGCCTACGCCGTCCGCTATCGGCGAGCACCGAAATACCGCTTTCCCGCCGCCCACGACGACATCCTCAATGGCTACCTGTGGCTGATCGACCAAGGGCACACAGCCAGCGACATCATCGTGATGGGCGATTCGGCCGGCGGCCACCTCGCCCTGGGCCTGTGTGGCCAACTCCGCGAACTCGGGGTCGACCAACCTGCGGCGTTGATCGGATTCTCCAGCGTCGTCGACCCGACCTGGCAGCTCGCAACGGCACACAACACACACGTGTGGGACCAGTTCATCTCCGCCAACACCGGCCGACGGATCACCCAAACCTATTTCGTGGACACCGACTTCAGCGATCCGCGCCTGGATGTCCTCGCAACGGTCGGACCCGACCTGCCGCCGATGCTGTTACAGGCCGGCGGCAGCGAGGTTCTCGCCTCGGACTCCCAACACTTTGCCGCGGCACTGCGCGCGACAGGCGGGCGATGCGAACTCGAACTGTGGCCCGGGATGTTCCATGTATTCCAGATGGGTTACCCACGGCTGTCGGAGGCACGAAGCGCGCTCGACAGCGTCGAACGATTCGTCGAGAACATCGATGCGAACAACGCCCCGACCGCCTGACCGTCCACCTCAGATCCGCTCCAAAGTCGAGGCGTACACGGCTGCGTGCATTCAGTAGCTTCGGCAGGCGCGTCTACCGCGCCTGACCTGGTGTTTATGCTCACCCATCTGGACTCGAACCAGAAACCTGCCGCCAGGTGGTCCATCTACAGCCCCAAGTCGGCTTCGATAATCAACTGACCGCGCGAAAATCGCAGGTCGTCCGCGTTCCCATCTTGGATGTGCCCCGCCGAGGGCACAAAAATTTGCATATCTCACCGGGCTGTCACTCGTCCTCGGCGTTGCCGGGCTGCAGATCGCTTCGAAGCACGTGGCAGTTGTGGATGTAGGGCAGTACTTCTGGCTGCGACAAGCGAACGCGCGCCCGCTAGCGTGCTCGTAGTTCGTGAACGCCGGCATTCACACCATTTCTCACGACCATCGTCACGTTATTGTCCCGGGTGTGATCGTGTGAGACCCATTCCTACCCGGTCTAACATCTGGCCGAGCAAATGGAGAGTTCGGGCTGGTGTCGGCACTACGCGGGATGTGCCCGTCCAGTGGGCGGCGGTGAGTGAATCGACGGTCGCAAGGGTCTGCTCGTCGTTCCCGGCGGCCAGGACCAGAATGAAACGCACGTAGTCTCCGATGTCGGTGCCCCGTGGGTGCTGCTCGATGAAGCCCTGGAGTCGGGGGGTCAGGGCGGGCAGCGTGCGGGCAGTAGGAAAAACCACGGCGAGGCCCGCGAGTGCCAGCCGGACTGCCGGACATTCGGATGCCCACCGGGCGAGCAGGTCCGGTGTGCAGGACCGGACCGCCTCGCGGGCTCGGTCCTCGCTCCCGGGATCTGCATACCGGTGCGTGTCGGGCCAGCAGTCGGCCAGGTGGCGGTCCGCGACAGTGGCGATGCTGAACAGCAGACCGACCGCCCGGAAACGCTGGTGCGGTGGCACCCGGTCATCGGCGGCCAGGGCCGCCAGCAGCGGGACGCCGTCGGCGGTACCAGGCTGGCAGGTGTCCTGATGGAGGATCTCGTTGTAGAAGTCTCCGAGGAAGAACTTGTCGTCCGTCCAGAACGGGTCGACCGAGGACTGGAACAACATCGCGGCCTGCGGCGGTCGCGGGTCTGGCAAACGGTCGGCGATGACTTCCCGGAAGACCCGCCGGATCGGCGGCTCATCCGGCAGGTCGTTCCGATCGGAGGTGCGCATGCTCATAGCCATCGCAGCCTACTGCCGTGTACATCAGCCGATCCTGGACGCCGGTAAGGTTCCCCCCGCTATCCCGGACTGGCAACGTGAGAACCCCGTACAGGAATCGCCGGGTCCGGGAATTCGATGACCTGACCCATGAGATCGGTCCAGCGATTGGGAAAGTCGTCGCCTACGGCTGGCCCATCATCTTCTGCGACCCCAGCGCTTGGGCCAAGGCGCGAAGTTGTTCTGTGGCCCCGCCGTACAGGAACTCGGCGCGCTTGGCCGCCACGAAGTACCGGTGTACCGGGTAATCGAGGAAGATGCCGATGCTGGCATGGATATGAACCATGGTGTGGGCGACCCGATGTCCGGCCTCGGCCGCCCAGAACTTGGCGGTCGCGACCTCGGCGTCGGCCGGCAGACCCTCGGATTCCCGCCAGGCCGCCTGCCACAGGGTCAGGCGCACTCCCTCGACATCGAGGTAGGCATCGGCCAACCGCTGCCGGACCGCCTGGAAAGCACCGATCGGTTTGTCGAATTGCTTCCGGGTCAGGGCATATTCGCCGGTGAGCTCCAGACCGCGTTCTACGACTCCCAGCTGGTAGGCGCAGGTTGCGATGGTCGCGCGGCGATGCGCCCACGCCACGGTGCAGCCTCCCGGCGCGCCGATCATGTGATTCGCACCGACCACCGCGTCGAGTTCCAGCAGCGCGGCATCAGAGCCATCGACCACATGCTGTCCGGTGATCCGCAGGCCCGCGGTGTCGCGGTCGAGGATCAGTAGCGCCGGGCCGTCCGCGGTAACCGCTTCGACCAGGAAGGCGTCCGCGAACGCGCCGGCGGGAACTGCGCTGTGCGAGCCACGGATCCGCCACCCGTCGTCGGTGCGTTCCGCCCGGGCCAGGGTCGACCACAGTTCGTGGTCGATCCCGGTCCCGTCCGGTGTGTTCTCGGCGGACCAATCGGTGAGTACGGTGCGGGCCAGCCCGGAGAGGTCGTGTTGCCGAACACCTTGGTTGCCGAGGCATCCGCGGGGTGCAGGACGCCGGAATCGGCGCCCCAGGCGATGCGCCAGTTGCGCAGCTTCAGGTACTCGATGTGGGCGTGCACGCGAGCGAGATGAAGTCGTGCCCATTCGCTGTCGATGACGCGGGTGCCGTCGGCGCGCATCGCAGTCTCAGCCCATTCCCACACCTGGCGCAACGATTCCTGCAGTGGCGCGGCAGAAGTCAGCGCCACCCGCTCGTGGTTGAGCTGATTGGTGATCAACGGCCAACCGGCCCCCAGTTCGCCGACGACATTGCCGGCGGGCACCCGCACATCCTTGAAGGATGTCGCACTGGTACCTGGACCAGCCATGGTGTGAATCTTGCTCCAGGAGAAGCCCTTCGCCGTGGTCGGCACGATCAGGATGGACAGGCCGCGATGCCTGATCGCCTCCGGATCGGTGCGGGCAGCGAGCCAGATGTAGTCGGCGTATTCGATCAGGCTGGTCCAGGCCTTCTCGCCGTTGATCACGAACTCGTCCCTGTCGCGCACCGCCCGCGTGCGCAGCGACGCCAGGTCGGTTCCCGCCTCGGATTCGGAATACCCGATGGAGAAGTGCAATTCGCCCTTGGCGATGCGGGGAAGGAAGAACGCTTTCTGCTCGGCGGTGCCGAAACGCATGATGGTCGGGCCGACCGTAGTCACGGTGAGGAACGGGAAGGGCACACCCGCGGCAGCCGCTTCGTCGTTGAAGATCAGCTGATCGATGGCGGGGCGGTTCTGGCCACCGAATTCCTCCGGCCAGCCCAGGGTCAGCCAGCCGTCGTGGCCGAGGGTGCGAACGACTTGCTTGTACGCTTCGGGGTCGCCGTACTCACCGCCAGGGCCGGCCAGGGCTTCGCGGATTTCCGCCGTCATCAGATCGGCGAAGTAGGAGCGCAGCTGCTTGCGCAGCTGCTGCTGCGCGTCGGTGAAGTCGATGTGCATCGTGGTCCTAGGTCTCGGAAGCCTGATCTCTTACGAAAATAGAACACGTTTCACCGCATGGTGAAGGTTGCTGAGCAGCAGGAACCTGCCGTGCCGGTTGGCAGCAAAGTGCCACCATTTGACGCAAGCGCGGTCCGCGGACGGCCAGGTTTGACACCTCGCCCAACACTGGTAAGTCTGGTTTCTGTAAGCATCAGAATCATGGGGGAACAGAGATTGCATCCAGACGGTCTGTTGCACAGGGAGATAAGTGCACAATCAGACAGTCGAGGAGCGCTCGACGTCGGCTGGCTACTGGCGGAATCTCGCCGATTGCTCGATCATGCGATAGCCGAGCATCACACCATCCGTGGCGACTCCGGGGAAGTCGTCCGGCTCCGGCCCGGAGAGGGATGGGAAACCAATCTCCAACAACTTTTGCAACGTGTTCGCCGCGAAGTGCTGCTGACGGTCGGGAGTCCGTTGCGCATTCAGCCGCACTATCGGCCGGGTGGACAGCTCGTCGCCGAACTGCTCGCGGCCGGGAAAGACGTGCGCCTGCTCTACACCCAGCACTACGCCGAGACTCGCGACTACGACTCGTTGCGGCAGCTCCCCGAATTGCATGACCTGATCAGGGTTTCCGATGCGGACTTCCACAACATGGTTATCGTCGACCGGCGGGTGGCCGCAGTATGGGGCGGAACCGGCGAGCAACGACCCTACGGCTTCGTCATCAGCGATCCGAATCTGCTCCGGGTGCTACATCAACTCGCTACGGCGCTCTGGGAGTCGGCTCCGGAGCTGACGACCTACCTTGCCGGGCAGCGAGCGGACTTCGATCAGATAGCGCTGGCCGTACTACGTGCACTCGATCTCGGGCTGAAGGACGAGCTGGCCGCGCGGCGACTCGGCGTCTCGTTACGCACCTATCGTCGCCACGTCGCCGATCTCATGGTCCGCCTCGGAGTCACCACCAGATTCCAGGTCGGCGCTCGCGCGGCGGAGCTCGGCCTCCTCGAGACGTCGGCGAAGCAGTCGCCACCGGAGTAACCAGACGGCGTGCGCCGATGGGGTGGCGATGACGATCAGCGAGGCACCCGCGGCAGCCCGAGACCGTTGGCTGCGATCAGCTCGCGCTGGATCTCGTTCACACCGCCGCCGAAGGTGAGGACGAGGTTGCGCTTCGCCTGCACGTTCAGCCACGCGGCCAGAGCCGCGGTCGCCGGTTCGGTCAGGTCACCGTGCCTGGCGAGCAGTTCGTCCATCTGCTCGTACAGCTGCTGTATACGTTCAGATCCGAACACCGTGGTCGCCGAGGCGTCGGCGACCACGGCCTGCCCACCGGACTCGGCCGTGGCCACCTGCCAATTGAGCAGTTCGTTGATTCGCTCGGTCGCGCGGGCCTCGACGAGTGCGGTGTGGACGTCGGGCGCGTTGAGCAAGCCTTGCGCCTGGGCCCAGCCATAGACCTGGTCGTACAGTCCGCCGATCCGCCCGGCCGGACCCAGCATGACCCGCTCGTGGTTGAGCTGGGTGACGATCAGCTGCCAGCCCCGGTTCTCCTCGCCGACAAGCATATTCGCCGGCACTCGAACATCGGAGTAGTAGGTGGCGTCAACGTGATGGGCACCGTCGGCGGTGATGATCGGGGTCCAGCTGAAACCGGGATCCCGGGTGTCGACGATGAGGATCGAGATGCCCCGGTGCTTGGGGGCGTCCGGGTCGGTGCGAACCGCCAGCCAGATGTAGTCCGCGGCATGGCCGCCGGTGGTGAAAGTCTTCTGGCCGTTGACGATGAAGTGATTGCCGTCGCGCACGGCGGTGGTGCGCAGCGACGCGAGATCGGTGCCGTTATCGGGTTCCGAATAGCCGATCGCGAAATGCAGCTCACCGGCCAGGATCTTCGGCAGGAAGAAGTTCTTCTGCTCGTCGGTTCCGAAGGCATGCAGGGTGGGCCCGACGGTCTGCAACGTCACCGAGGGCAGCTGCACGTCCGCCCGGTGCGCCTCGTTCACGAAGATGTGCTGCTCGATCGGGCCGAATCCGCGGCCGCCGTACTCGGTGGGCCACCCGACGCCCAACCGGCCGTCGCGGCCCATCCGACGGACCACGTCGCGGTACACCGGCCCGTGCCGATCGATGGTCGTAATCGCGCGCTCGTCGTTGGTCAGCAGGTCCTCGAAGTAGGCCGCAGCTCGTTCTGGAGGGCATTCTGTGCCGGTGTGAGGGCGATGAACTCGCCTTCGCCGGTGGGCTCTGCGGCGGCGATCTCCAGTGGTTCGACGCCAAGGGTCTCCCGCAGGTGCTGCCGGCCACCCAGGAACCGGGTCATGTCCTTGATCGTCGAATAGTGCCGGTGCAGCGGGTAGGTGATGTCCGCGCCGATGCCGCCGTGCAGGTGATGACACGTTCGCACCGCCGACTGTGCCTCTGTCGCGAGCCAGTATCCGGCCAGCGCCGAGCTCTGCGACGCATCCCGTCCTTCGGACAGGTCCCACACGGCCGCGACGGTCGCCAGATGCAGGGTCCGTGCCGCGATGTAGACGTCGGCGATCTGCTGCGACACCGCCTGAAAGCTCGCCAGTGGCTTGCCGAACTGGTGCCGGGTCCGGACGTGTTCGGTGGTCAAGGCCAGCGCTCCTGCCAGCGCACCGTCGCCGAGCACGGTCGCGCCCACAAGCGCGAATGACCTGAGCGAGGCCACCGCCGACCCACTGAAATCCGCCCCGAGCACCGCTGAGTCCGGTAGGTGAACGCCGGAGAGGTTCATGGTGAACTCGGGCTGCCCGGTCGCACTCGAGGTGGGAGTCGAGGTGACGCCGGATGCTGCCGGGTCGACGAGGAATACCGCGTCACCGTCCGCAGTCCGGGCCGGCACCAGGATTCGCTGCGCCTGCGCCGCGTACGGGACCGCGATCTTGCGTCCGTTCAGCTCCCAGCCCGCCGAGGCGCGCACCGCCACACAGCCCGGCGTGCCGGTGAGCGCGTCCCCGAGCTCGCTGGGCGCGCCGGTGATCAGGCTTGTTCCCGCAGCGACCGCCGGCAACAACTCGGCCTGCTGCTCCGCCGTTCCGTGCGCACACAGCGGAAGTACGCCCAGCACCAGAGTCGCAAGTGCCGGCAACCGGGCACCACTGGCCGCGACCTCGTGCAAGACGGCCGCGACCTCGGCGACACCTAGTCCGTCGCCACCCAGTTCAGCCGGCACCGCCAGCGACAGCAGACCCGCCTTCGCCAGACCGGCCCAAGCCTGCGTGTCGTAGTCTGGGCTCGAATCCGATTCGGCCTGTGCCGGAACGACCGTCTTGCCGAGTACCTGCGCGGTGAGATCCGCGATCTCTCGCAGAACTTCGTTGGGTGTGAAATCCACGGCCGACTCCCCTGATTCCGGACAACTGTCGAGCTCTGTTCTATCCCGATGGGAGTAGGCACATTCGACGATCTGGCAGCAAGCTGCCACGGTTTCGGGAGCTCTGATGAAGTTGTCTCTCCCGGCCGATCCGGGTGGCAGTTAGCTGTCGGCTCACCGCGATGGTGACGGTCCAGCAGCGGCCGGCGAATATCGAATCGGCGACCTCGCTGTTCAGCCGCAGGTGCGCACGCAACCCTTCAGGACCCGGCCGGGGCCTGCAATTTTGCCCGCAGGACCTTGCCGCTGGCGTTTCGCGGGATCTCGTCGAGCACGACGAACCGCTTGGGCACCTTGTAGCGCTCGAGCCCATCGCGCACGAACTGTTTGAGCGCGTCCGCACCCGGCGCGACCGCATCGGGTCCGAGCACGATGAAGGCGTTGAGGACTTGCCCGAATTCGGGATCCGGAACGCCGATCACGACCGCGTCGGTGATGTCGGAGTGGGTGGCGAGGCGGTCTTCGACCTCGCCGGGGAAGATGTTCTCTCCGCCGGAGACGATCATGTCGTCGGCACGGCCGTCGATGAACAACCTGCGCTGCGCATCGAAATGGCCCATGTCGCCGGTGCAGACATGCCCGTCGACGACCTCCTTGGCCGAGACTTTCGCCGCGGGGTCCGGGGTGTATCCGGTGTATTCCAGACCGCTGCGCACGAAGATCTCACCGATCTCCCCCGGCGCGGCTTCGGTGCGGTCACCGCGCAGGACGCGGACCGACACCCCGAGCGCGGCCCGGCCGATGGTGTCGGGCGCGGCGACGAGGTCGGCGGGAGTGGCGATCGTGACCAGGCCCGCCTCGGTCGAGCCGTACCCGTTGACCAGGATCGGCCCGAAGGCGTCGATCAGGTTCGCGATGGTGGCCGGTGAGATCGGTGCGGCACCGGTGACCATGATCCGCAATGCCGAACGCGCCGAGGCAGTTTCAGCGAGTTCCGGCACGGCGAGCAACCGTTGCAGCATGACCGGCACCGCCATCACCACGGTGACTCGATGACGGGTGATGTCGTCGAGCGCGGTAGCGGCGTCGAAGCGACGGCGGCAGATCGCGGTTGCGCCCAGGGCCAGCGGACCGAGCAGCGACAACAGTCCGAAGCCGTGGAACATCGGCGGCGCGACCAGCACCCGGTCGGTGGACCGCAGCCGCAGGATCGCCATCGCGGTCAGCGTGAGCGCCACGATCGCGGTCGGCTTCACCGCCCGCGGCACGCCCTTGGCCAGCCCGGTGGTGCCCGAGGTCAACAGGGTCATCTTGACCGCGTGGCGAACGCGCGGCGGGCGCGGGTGACTGCGGGAAGCCAGATCGTCCAGCGTCGGCAGTCCGGCGTCGTCGGCGTGCGGTTCGCGCCACGCCAGCACCCGCAGGCCCTGGTATTCGGCCTTCGCGACGGTGGCGTCGTACTCGTCGTCGTAGATCAGCACGTCGGGGTTGTGCCGGGCCAGGACGGCCTGCAGCTGCGGGGCTGGCAGCTCGGTGTTGATGAAGATCAGCTCCGCACCCAGTTGCGCACCCGCGGCCATCGCTTCGGCGAACCCGCGATGGTTGCGGCAGAGGATGCCCACCGATGCCGGCGGGGTCGCGCTCGCGGCGTACAGCGCCGCGGCGATCGCTTCGGCGCGCTGCTGCAACTGCCGATAGGTCAGCTGTCCGGAGTCGTCGATGATCGCGATCTTGTCCGGGTGACGAATCGCGCTGGCCGCCAGCAACATCGCCGGGGTGGGCCCGAACCGGTAGAGGCCGCGCGCCAAGGCCGCGGCTCTGCGCGGGCCTACCGGGGCGAGCATGCCCGAAGCAACGACCGCCGGTAGCGCCGAACCCCATTGGCGCAGACCCTGGGTCAGCTCACCGGGCATTCGTGCTCACCTGTTCCTGATCGCCACCGGCGGAATCGGTGACATTCGACATGCCCGGCTCGCCCTGGGTCGGCGGCCGCAGCCGCGACAGCGAGGCCTCGGTGTCACCGAGGTTGCGGAAGATCCGTTCCATCAGCACTTCCAGCGGCAGCCGGAACACGGTGGCGATCACCGCGGAGGGAAAACCGTAGAGCGGGGTCATCGTGCGCGGCTTCTTCACGACGGCCTTGGCCAGCACCTTCGCCGCGTCCTGCGGGGTCTGACCGGGCAGCACGCGCATCCAGCGGCTCGGCGCGCTCATCCGGGTATGCAGCAGACCGCCGTAGAAGGTGGTCAGGGTGACCCCGTCAGCGCGGGCTTCGGCGCCGACCGCACGCATCCACCAGTCGAAGGCCAGTTTCGACGACAGGTAGAAGCCCCATTTGGGGGCGTTGGGGAACATGATCCCGACGGTGGAGACGTTCACGATGTGGCCGCTGCCGCGGGCCCGCATGCCCGGCAGCAGGGCCAGCGTGAGCCGCATCGGCCCGAGGTAGTTGGCGCCGGACGTCGCGGTGATGTCCTTGGGCCGGTCATAGGACAGGTGAATCGAACGGCGCAGCGACTTGCCCGCGTTGTGGATGAGCACGTCGACCTCGCCCAGGTCGTAGCGCACCGATGCGGCGAATTCCGCGATCGACTGTTCGTCGGTGAGATCGAGGCGGTACGGATAGGCCTCGCCGCCGGCGGCGTTGATATCTTCGGCCACCTCGAGCAGCCGATCCATCGACCGGGCCGCGATGACCACGCGAGCACCCGCGGCGGCGAACCACCTGGCGGTTGCCGCACCGACACCGAACGACGCCCCGGTGATCACGACCACCTTGCCCTCGACCTCGCGACGCAGGGCGGCTCGGCTGCGCAACCCGCGGGGACCGATGACCCATGCGACAGCTCGCGCGAGCGGCGTCTCGACGATCCGCGAGGGACCGGTGGGCAGCACTTCAGACATGGGTGATCACTCCGTCGACTTCGACACGGTGGACAGGGGGCCGAGGAAGGCCACGGCTTGGGGATCGGAGAGCGCGGCGTCGATGGCCCGCTGAGTCAGCTCGATGCTCGGGTCGGTGCGCAGCGCGGCCAGCACCGTGCCGAACATACTGCCGACGACGAGGTCTTTGACCTGGTCGCGGCTGATATCGCGGGTGCGCGTCCAATGCAGCACCAGCCCCTCGATGAACGACACGAACCCGCTGATCGCGGCACGCAACACCGGCGAGGAGTCCGACCCGGTGACCTCCACGACCAGGGCATCGGTCAGGCGGATCTGGTGGCGGTCACGAATCCGGCGCACTTCAGCGTCGGCCACGTCGGCGAACAGCGCTTCGAAGGCTCGCGGCTGTTGCTCGG
Organism: Nocardia fodinahabitans; assembly: GCF_052983615.1. Classification (NCBI taxonomy): domain Bacteria; kingdom Bacillati; phylum Actinomycetota; class Actinomycetes; order Mycobacteriales; family Nocardiaceae; genus Nocardia; species Nocardia fodinahabitans. The sequence continues at coordinate 4,326,287 of NZ_JBRJJC010000001.1, read as the reverse complement.
CCTCGTCGAGCAGCCGGTCGATGCCGCGCGTCAGCCGGTCCAGCGCGGGGCCGCGCATCGCCAGCAGGTCACCCCAGAACTCCTCGGCGGCCTGTTCGAGAACGGCGAGGTAGAAGCCCCGCTTGCCGCCGAAGTGGTAGCTGATCGAACCGGCGGCGACGCCGAGCGAGCGCGCCAGGTCCACGATCGAGACCTCCTCGTAGCGGTCACTACTGAACGCGGCCTTGCCCGCCGCCAGCAGCGCCGCGCGCGACGCTTCGCCACGCCGATTGACGCCCATCCACCCTCCAGTTTATGAATCAGATTCAGTAACTGTGAGAGTAGGCGGACATGAGCAGCACGGTCAAGGATTTTCTGAACCATATTCAAACTTTGCCGCCATGATGCGCACGCCGGATTTCAGGCTGACGCACCCAGGTTCCGGGGGCTCGTCGACGAGAGGTTCCTGAGCCGGGCGAAGCAAACGGTGCGCGGGATTACCCAGCGTGGAAGACTGCTGAACATGCGACGTTCGGCATCGGTGGCGCTGAAAAGGGTTGGGACCGAGCGGGTTCGATCCGGCAATTCGGGCGTCGATACGTCGCGTTGCGAGTTCATTGCGATGGATCGAGGGATTGATGAACGTAGGGTATGCGGTCAGATGGGCGGCTGAGCACGGGTTGCCGCGGCTGGGGTTGATGGCCCTGCACCGCAAGGGCGACACGTTCGCGCAGTTGCTCAGCGGCGACGAAGGTCGCAACGATCCGTACACGCTGATCGATCAGCTGCGCGGCGACGGCGGCGTGCAGACCGTCAAGACCGGGTACGCCGTCTTCGAGCACGGGCTGTGCAAGGAGATCCTGCGCGACCGGCGTTTCGGTGTGCGGACCCCGATCGATCCGATGCTGCCGGGACCGATTCGACGCTACGTCGAGTCGATCGAGTTGCCGCCCAACCCGATCGAAGCGCCGTCGATGTTCATGATGGACCCGCCCGAGCACAGCCGGCTGCGCAAGCCGGTCGCCTCGGCGTTCACGCCGCGCGCCGTCGCCCGGCTGGGCGACCGGGTGCGTGAGGTCACCACCGAACTGCTCGACGCGCTGGCGGCGAAGGACTCGGCCGAGCTGATCAGCGAATTCGCCGCGCAGGTTCCGGTGGCCGTCATCGGCGAGATGCTCGGGTTCCCGGACTCCGACCGCGAGATGTTCCTCGCCTGGGGCGAGGTGGTCACACCGCTGCTCGACGTCGGCATCTCCTGGGAGACCCACCAGCGCGCGATGACCGCGACGGCGGCGATGAAGACCTACCTCGCCGACCACATCGAGAAGGTGCGCCGCGACCCCGGCGACGACATCTTCAGCACCCTGGTGACCTCGGGCGAGCTGAACACCACCGAGCTGATGGCCAGCGCGAATGTGCTGATGGGTGCGGGCTTCGAGACCACGATGAACCTGCTCGGCAACGCCATCCCGCTGCTGCTGGCCCATCCCGATCAGCTCGAACTGCTGCGCGCCGAACCGCAGCACTGGCCCAACGCGATCGAGGAGATCCTGCGATTCGAGCCGCCGGTGCAGCTGACCGCGCGCCGCGTGCTGGAACCGGTGGAGCTGGCGGGCGCGCCCCTGCAGCCGGGCAAGTCGGTGATCATGTCGCTGGCGGGCGCCAACCGCGACCCCGCGAAGTTCGACGATCCGCATCGCTTCGACGTCACCCGCGCCAACGCCAAGGAGCACCTCGCGTTCGGCAGCGGCGTGCACGCCTGCATCGGCGCGAGCCTGGCCAGGCTGGAGGGCATCAACGCGCTGCCCGCCCTGTTCGAACGCTTCCCGGACCTGCGGCTGGACGGCGAACCGCGCCGTCGCGGTCTGTCGACTCTGCACGGTTTCGATCGCATGCCCGCCCTGCTCGGAGCGTCGGCGGCGGTGCCCGCCGCGTCCGCCGGTGACGGCGCGTCCGAGAGCTGACGGCGCCGTCAGAACTTGCCGGTGTGGTGCCCGATTCGATGACCGAGTCGGGCACCCAGCTCGGCGACGAACTCCTCGGTGAGCGGCGGCCAGCCCCAGAAGTCGAAAGCGAGGGCGCCGAGGGCGAATTCGTCGGCCCACTCCCACGCGGTGACCTGACTCGCGGTTCCGCAGGAAACACAGGTCGCCGCGCCGGCGCCGGTCTCGCGCCAGGCGTCGATCGCGTCGGCGAACGGCTGCCAGACCGTCTTGTCCGCCTCCCACCGCTGCGGGTAGTCGCTGATCACGGTGGTGGCCCCACAGTGCGGGCAGTCGGTGGCCGACGGTTCGATGGCGCCCTGCCCGGGGAAGTGGGCGTACCTGCCGACGATGACGGCGACCGGACCCGGCATCCAGTCCGCGCCCCACTCCTGGGTGATCCGCGACCATTCGGGGCCCGGCCGATAGCCTTCGTCGACCTGGAGGCTGTACATCGTGTCCCGCGTTGTCTCGCGCAGCAGCCAGCCGCGCGACACCATCCAGTCGACCGTCTGCTCGGCCAGTGCCGCCGCGTCGTCCGCGGCGACCTCGACGTCGACGATGCGTTCGAAATAGTCACCCACACCGGCATCGTGCCATCGGGCGCCGACAAAAACCCAGCTACCGCAGGCTGATTCAGCTGCTACCGGCGCGAGCCGTGAGTACTCCGACTTCCCTCGCCGACCACGAGTCGCTCAGCTCACGGCCTTCGTGATCAGGGCCGCGATGCGGGTTTCGTCGGCGGCGGTGAGCGCGGTGAGGCCGAAGGCGGTGGGCCACATGGTGCCGTCGTCGATGGTGGCGGTGTCGCTGAAGCCCAGGGTCGCGTAGCGGGTCTTGAACTTGGCGGCGGCCTGGAAGAAGCAGACGACCTTGCCGTCCTTGGCCCAGGCGGGCTGGCCGTACCAGGTCCTGGGGGTGAGTTCGGGGGCGTTGGCCATGACGATCTCGTGGATGCGGGTCGCCATGGAGCGGTCGGGTTCGGCCATCTCGGCGATCTTGGCGAGCAGATCCGCTTCGCCGTCGGCCTTCGACGTCTTGCCCCGTTTGGCCGCGGTCTTCAGCTCCTGCGCGTGCTCCTTCATCGCGGCGCGTTCCTCGGCGGAGAACGCGGCGGCGCTTCGAGACTTCGAGGTGGCCATCAGCGACGCCGCCTTGCCGTCACGAACAGTGCGACACCGGCCGAGAGCGCGAGGACGATCGCGACCGTCAGCAGGATGAGTGGTGCCGTCGTGGCGCCGTCGGCGCCGGGCGCGCCGCTGCGGTGGATCAGCAGAGCGGCGATCAGCGGGCCGATCAGCGCCAGGCCCGAGGCGGTCAGCAGGAGCCCGCCGGTCGTCAGTTCGACCGGGCCGAGGGACCACTTGGTTCCTCTCAGCCGAGAGCCGGTGCGTAGCAAGCGATCGTCGACAGTCATGCCATCCCCTTTCGGGAACCCACCCGGAAACGCATCTGAACTGACCACTGAACGGTACCGCGCCGAGACGCCGAACCCGGTGAGGTGAGACTCGATCAGACGTGCCACCTCGTTCGCATCGACGCCTCAGCCGCAGCTGACTGCGCTGAAGCGTCCATCCGGTCTATGTTGACACCGATTCTCGGTGACGAACAGCATCGTTCTCAGCGTGTCCGCCGCTCGACACGGATTCGTGCCCGTTCGTGGGCGGTGCGCAGGAGATCCCGGACGACGGTGTCGGTGCGCTCGCCGGGGTTCACGACCGCGAGCCAGTCGGCCGCGGCGTAGACCGGGTGGGCGATCACGGTGTCGTCGGCGCTCGCGTCCACCTCGTGTTCGGTCCACGCGGTGAACGCCTCCCGGCCCGCGGAGATATTGAGGCGGAAGGTATCCGGTCGATCGAGGCGCGAGTTCCGGTCGTCCGGGTAGTCCTTGGTCACGATGGTGGCGAAGGGCTGGGTGGTGGTCGGCACGACGCCGTCGGGGGCGTAGTAGAAGAAGGAGTCGCCCCAGCTGATCTCGGGCCATTCGCCGCCGGGGCCCGGCGCGAGGTGCAGGACGCCGCCGAGGCCGGTCACGTACTCGATGATCTCGTCTATCGTCATGGTTCGAGCGTCTCATTGAAGTGTTTGTGTGGACTTTTCCGCCGATGACGAGGAGTTTCGGGTGACAAACCTCAATTCGCCGGTAGGCCGCACAATCGACGTGGCCCGGCGCGCGGGGTACTCGGTCCAGCAGATCCGCAATCTCGAACGCGACGGTGTGCTGCCGCCCGCCGACCGGTCACCGGGCGGACACCGGAGCTATCGCGAGGTTCATGTGCGGTCGGCGCTCGCCTACCGAGCGCTCGCGGCGGGGGCCGGCCCGGTCGAGGCCAAACGGATCGTCCGGACCGTGCACGCCGGGGATCGGGCGCGGGCGCTGGCGCTGCTCGACGCCGCACACGCCGCGCTGCACACCGAACGCGTCGAGTTGGCGCTGGCCAGGCAGGCCGCCGAAGCCATCGCGGCCGAGCCGATCACGGAGGTGCGCGGTTCCGACGCGATGAGTATCGCCGAGCTCGCCACGGCCCTCGGATTGCGAACCTCGACGTTGCGGCATTGGGACGCAGAGGGTTTGGTGGTGCCCGATCGCACGTCGGCGGCCCGGCACTACTCCCCCGCGCAGGTTCGCGACGCGCGGATCGTCCACCAGTTGCGGCGGGTGGGCTACCGGATCGCGCAGGTGCGCGCGGTCATGCCGGAGTTCCGGCGGCACTCGGGGCAGGTGCGAGAAGCGCTGGCCGCGAGGGATTCCACGATCACCTCGCGGTCGCTCGCGCTCCTCGACGGTGCGGCGGCGCTGCGCGAGCTGCTCGCCGGGTGATCAGAGCGCTTCCGCGGTGCTGCCGGACAGCGGCATCGCGGGCAACCCCAGCTTGCGGTGGTCCCAGGACCGCACGCGCGTCGGCTCGACCCGCACGACGACGCGGTTGTTCATCATGGCCTCGACGAACGGCCTGACCTCGGGGCTGTACGGGCCGACGTAGCGCTCGTAGATGTCGATGCCCGCCTTCCAGTACTCCTCGTCCTCGGTGTCCTCGATCAGGTGCGCCGTGCCCTCGATCGAGACCCCGCGCAGCTGGTCGTAGGTGTCGCCCGCCTCGGCCATGCACGTGATCGTGGGATCGCGCCGCAGGTTGACCGCCTTCTGCGACTTCGACTTGGTCTCGAAGTAGATGACGCCGTCGATGTGCCCGAACCACATCGCCGTCAGATGCGGCTTCCCGTCGGCATTCAGCGTGGCCAGCGTGAGCACCCGGCTCCGGTCGAGAAACGCCGCGATCTCCTCCGCGCTCATCTGCACCACGGCCCGCTGCTTGATCCCCACCACATCCACCTTTCCGGCCACAACCATTCCCGCCGACCATACCGAGCCACTCGTTCCCCCGAACCCGAACCGCGAACACGGCACCAGAACTCACGATACGGCGATACCCATCTTATTCACCGCAGACTATGCGGCGAATAGGAGATACAATCGCCGCATGGCACCTAGCCCGCGAAGGTACATCTGGGAGGATCCCCAGTGGCCGGGCCTGCGGTTCGACGCCGCGGCCCTGGCCAAACCTGTCGCGGATATCGCCCACGCGCAGGGCAAACTCCTCGGCAGGCTCGCCGATACCCCGAACGAGTTGAGGGACCAGGCCGGACTGGCAGCGCTCACCGCAGATGTGGTGAAGACCAGCGAGATCGAGGGCGAATTGCTCGATGTGGCTTCGGTGCGGTCGTCGATCGCGCGGCGTCTCGGGGTGGACATCGGGGCGACGGTTCCCGCCGACCGACGAGTCGACGGGGTTGTCGACATGATTCTCGACGCGACCGTCCACCACGACCGGACGGTGACCGCCGAGCGGCTGTTCGGATGGCACGCGGGCTTGTTCCCGACCGGTTATTCGGGCATCAGCCGCGTGCGGATCGGTGGCTGGCGCACCGATGAGACCGGGCCGATGGAAGTGATCTCCGGCCCGTACGGTCGACAGCGAGTCCATTTCGAGGCGCCGCCGGCGTCCCGGCTCGACAGCGAGATGCGCCGGTTCATCGACTGGTTCGACGAGGACTCGCCGGAGCCGACGCTCGTCAAAGCCGGTCTTGCGCACCTGTGGTTCGTCACCATCCATCCCTTCGACGACGGAAACGGTCGCATCGCCCGGGCTCTCGGAGATGTGTTGCTCGCCCGTGCCGACGGGAGCACCCGGCGCTTCTACAGTGTCTCCGCGCAGATCCAGCGAGATCGCAAGTCGTACTACGACATTCTCGAACGGACGCAGCAGGGCTCGCTCGACGTGACCGACTGGCTGCGATGGTTCCTCGAGACGATGGGGCGCGCGATCGCCTCGGCCGACGAGAACGTCGACACCGTGCTGCAGAAGGCACGGTTCTGGCGACGCTGGGACCAGACTGCCCTCAATGCCCGCCAGATCACCGTGCTCAATCGGCTCCTCGACGGATTCGACGGGAAACTGACGACCCGCAAATGGGCTGTTCTCACCAAGTCCTCCCAGGACACCGCGCTGCGGGATATCAACGAGCTGATCGAGATCGGCGCGCTTCGGCGGTCGGAATCGGGCGGACGCAGCACGTCTTATGAACTCGTCCACCAATGATGCGTCAGTTGCCCCCGGAGGGCGGCGAGGACCGGTGAACTGGCGGCACGGTCGGGTGCTACCGCACCGGTGGGTGTTCGGGGAGGTCGGCGGCCGCGGCGGCGACGGTCGGGTAGATCCCGATCGGGGTGTCGCCCGCCTCGGCCGAGCCGAGGGCTTCGCCGAACTGGGCCACCGAGCGGGCGATGCGGAAGTCGATGCGCCGGTGGGCCAGGGCATTACGGAGATCGAGCAGCATTTCGGCGGCGGTGACGTCGAGGGCGGGTGAGGTCTCGGCGTCGAGCACCACCAGGCGGGTGGCGTCGGTGCACAGGCTCTCGATCCGCGAGCGCACATAGTCGGCGTTGGCGAAGAACAGGCCGGACTCGACGCGCACCACCAGCAGGTCGGGACGCGGGGTCAGGTCGGGGTGGCGGACCGTATCCACCCAGAGGGTGCCGTGTTTCGCGAGCGCGGCCACGTGCGGCTGGGAGGTGCGGTAGACCAGCAGCAGCACCGAGACGCCGATGCCGATGAGCAGGCCGGGCAGGGTGTCGAACAGCAGTACGCCGAACATGGCGGCGATGGCGGCGATGAAGTCCGCGCGCGCGGCCCGGCCGTAGATGCTGCCGAGCAGCTGGGTCCACACCCGGTAGAGACGGCGCAGGGCGGCGATGTCGACGAGCTCGATCACCGCCGCGATGACCACCGCCGCCAGCGTCGCCTCGGGCAGCTTCTCGAACAATCCGGTCAGGAACAGCAGGGTGAGCACCGTCAGCGCGGCGACGATCAGTCCGCTGGCCTGGGTTTTCGCGCCGGCGCCGCCGTTGACGGCGGTCTTGGAGAGACTGCCGTTGACGACCATGCCCGAGGCGAGGCCGGACCCGAGATCGGCCGCGCCGAGGCCGAGCAGTTCCCGGTTCGCGTCGATCGGGTAGCCCGCTTTGGCCGCATAGGTTTTCGCCGCGCCGAGCCCCTCGGCGAAACCGATCAGCAGCACGCCGACGGCGGGGCCGAGCAGGTCGAGGTAGTCGTCGAAGCCGACCCCGGACGGCAGTCCGATCGACGGCAGACCCGCGTCGATGTGCCCGACGATGTCGACGCCCTTGTCGTCGAGCCCGAACAGCTGCACCGCGAGGATGCCGAGCAGCACGGCCAGCAGCGAGCCGGGCACGAGCGGCAGCCAGCGCCGCAGGCCGAGGACGACCGCCAGGCTCAGCAGCCCGATCAGCAGTGTGCGCCACTGGGTGTCACCGAGATCGGTGAGCACGCCCCAGGCCTGCTCGAAGAAGTTGCCGTCGTGCTTGTCGATGCCGAACAGCTTGGGCACCTGGCCGATGATGATCGTCAGGGCCAGACCGACGATGAAGCCTTTGAGCACCGGCTCGGAGATGAACGCGGCGATGAATCCCAACCGGAGCAGCCCGGCCAGCAGACCGGCGATGCCGGTGGCGATGGCCAGCGCCGTCGACAGCGCGAGATAGTGACCGGCATCGGCGCCCGCCAGCGGGGTGATGATCGCGGCCGACAGCGCCGCCGTCGCCGACATCGGGCCGACGACGAGATGCCGCGAACTCCCGGCCAGGGCATACAGAACCAGCGCGGGGACCGCCGCATAGAGGCCGACGACCGGCGGCACCCCGGCGATCGAGGCGTAGGCGAGCGCTTCGGGCACCAGCACCGCCCAGACGGTGAGCCCGGCGATGAGGTCGGGCCGCAGCCACGCGCGCCGATAGCCGTGCAGCGATTCGAAGACCGGCGGTGTTCGCACGGCGAGCCCCCCTACCTCATAGTCCGCCGATGCCCTTGCCGACCACGACCGCACCCATCACCAGCAGCACGATCGCCATCACGGCGTGGTTGTTGGCCTGCAACCACTGCCGGGCACTGTCGAGGGTGGGACCCAGTGTGTCGGCGGCCAGCGCGTAGCCGAGCACCACCGCGAGCACGGTGGTCGAGGCGAGCAGGGTGAACACCACGATCGCGACGATGTCGCCGCCGGCGCTCAGCCCCGCCGAACCGATGACGACGCCCGCGGACAGGCACAGCAGCAGGTTCTTCGGATTCACCCCCGACAGCAGCGCGCCGAGCCCAGCCGCCTTGACCACGGTGAGCGTGTCGATCGCCTGCATCCAGGCGGGCACCGCGGTGTCCGACCGCGCATGCCACTGTTCGGCCGCGAGGACCAGAAGCAGTACGCCCAGCACGATTTTGAGCCAGGACGCGACCGCCGACGGTTCCTTGTCGCCCGAATCACCCAGCGCCCCGGCGAGCAGCGTCACCACGACGGTCACGATCAGGATCCCGCCGACCCAGCCCGCCGCGAACCCCTTCGCCGCTCCGCCCGCGTTCTTGGACAGGATCATGAGAATGGCCGCGACGATGGGGATCGGCGAGATCGCCACACCCACGGCCAGCGGAAGCAGATCACCGATGACTGAGCCCATGCGGTCACGCTAGGTCGGGCCGGTAGCAGGACGCGTCACACATTGTGGGTGAGATCGGCGGCCGTGGACAGCGTGCCGCGCTGATCAGCCGGCGAGCAGTTCGTACAGGGCGGTGATGCTCTGGTCGCCGCGGCCCTCGGCGACGGCGCGGCGCAGCAGCTCGTGCATGGTCGAATGCCAGGACAGGTCGACGCCGGTCTCGGCGGCCAGCTGCGGGTCGTCGACGACGACGGTGTGGAACACCTCGATGCTCGAGCCGAGGCGGGTGTAGTCCTTGTCGTCGATCTCCCCGGCCAGGATCGGCAGCAGCGACTCGATCATCCGCAGCCACTTCCCCGAGTACGGCACCATCGTGCGCGCGGGCAGTCCGCGCGAGGCCAGCACCGCGGCGCCCTCGACGAAGCCGAGCAGCGCGGGCAGCAGGGTGGCGCCGACCGCGTATTCGTAGAGCGCGGCGAGATCCGGTTCGGCACCGAGGAAGTCGAGCTCGCCACCGAGCACGCGCAGGGTCTCGGCGTGGGTGTCGAAGACCTCGCGGTCGCCGCCGAAGTACAGCAGTGTGTCGCGCAGGCCGACCGCCGCGGGCACGTTCTTGATCGCGCCGCCGAGGAAGCGGGCGCCCGCGCCGTGCGCCCGCTGCGCGAATTCCCGTGCCTGGGCGGGTGTTCCGCTGTTGAGCGTGATGACGTCGCGGCCCGCGATCGACGCGGGGGCCGCCGCCAAGCTCGCGCGGGTGGCGGCGAAGGTCGTCAGGCAGGCGATGACGACCGAACCCGCCTCGACCGCGTCGGTGATGTCGCGGTGGGCCGTCGCGCCCGCGGCGACCAGGGCTGTCGTGCGGTCCGGGCTGCGGTTCCACACGTGTGTCGGGTAGCCGGCGGCGAGGAAGGCCTGGGCGAGCGCGGCGCCCATCGAGCCGGTGCCGAGCACGGTCACCGGTGGTTTGTCCGCTGCGGTCATCTGCGACTCCGATCCACTGCGCGGCGATCGGGTGACCGTCGCGGTGACCCGAGTGTCGGCGCGGGCCGCGCGGGCCGGCAAGTACGCACTTTTGCCGTCAGTTGCTCACTTTCAGGTAATCCTCCAGGTCAGCGTCGTGGTGGTGGAAGCGCTGTGCCGGGCGTCACCGTCGGCCGGCACGAGCCAGGTTCGACTTCGCCGGTACTTGTGAAGATCTCCAAGGTCGCGTCGGGCCGACCTGCGGTTCGAGCGCGCGTCGTAGAGTTTCGCTCATGTCGGATGCCGAATTGATCGAGCTGGTGCAGCGCAATGTGGAGGAGGCACTGCTCGGCGGACCGCGCCGCTACACGCGCACGCAGGTCGCCGAGCAGTCCGGCGTGCCGGAGGCGGAGTCGCGGCGGTTGTGGACGGCGCTGGGCTTCCCCGCCACCGACGACGACCAGGTCGACTACACCCAGATCGACATCACCTCGGTCACCAACTTCCGCAGTATGAGCGTGGTCGCCGCCGCCGATATCCGGCAGCAGGCCGCCGCCGCGCGCACCATCGGCCAGGGCATGGCGCGGCTGGCCGAATGGCAGGCCGACCTGGTGCTGGCCGAGATCAAGGCCCGCGCCGCGGCCGCCGATCCGGCGTTGCCGCTCGACGAACGAGTCAGGGCGGCAACCGAATCCACCATGTCGGGCATCGAGCAGTTGCAGTCCTATGTGTGGCGCAGGCATCTCGCGGCCGCGGTCGCCCGGTCGGTGGACGCCACCACCGGCGAGGACTCGACGCGGACGCTGGCCGTCGGGTTCGCCGACATGGTCGGCTTCACCCGGCTCACCCGGCACCTGCACCCCGACGAATTGTCCACGCTGCTGGAGGCTTTCGAGTCGACCACCACCTCCGCGATCACCGACAACGGCGGCTGGGTGATCAAGAACGTCGGCGACGAGGTGATGTTCGCCGCCGAGACCGCCGAGGCCGCGGCCCGGATCTCGCTGGCCATCCAGGAATCGACGATGCTCGTGGGCGGCACGCCGGAGCTGCGGGTCGCCTTCGCCTACGGCGAGGTGTTGCAGCGCTTCGGCGACCTCTACGGCTCGGTGGTCAATATCGCCGCTCGGCTCACCGGTGTCGCCAGGCCGGGCAACATCCTGATCGACGACGCCGCCGCCGAAGCCCTGGCGGGCAGTCGCGAGTTCGCGATCCGGCATCTGCGCAGCGTGCGGGTGCGCGGCTTCAACCGGCTGCGCCCGCACCGGCTGCGCCCGGCCTCCTGACCGCCGGGCCGCACACCATTCTCTAGGGTGTCGACGTGGAGATGGACTGGCAGAGCGTGCGCGAGCAGTACACCGTGTTCGCCGACGACGCCGTGCTCGCAGTGAACAAGCCCGCCGGGATCTCGGTGACCGGGGAGCGCCACGACACCGACCTGGTCGAGCTGGCACAGGCGGCGGGCATCCAGCTGTACCCGGTGCACCGGATCGACAAGGTCACCTCCGGGCTGGTCCTGCTGGCCATCGATCTGGCCGCGCACGGCCAGCTCACCAGGCAGTTCACCAAGCAGACCGCACGCAAGGCGTACCTGGCGATCGTGTCGGGCTCCGACCTGCCCGAACGCGGCGAGATCGATCTGCCGCTCAGCGTCGGGCGCAAGAACCGGGTGCGGATCGCCGCGCCGCGCGAGGCTATTCGCCGCGACGGCGACCGCTGGTCGGTCGACGACGCCGATCTGCTGCCCGCGAAGAACTATCCCTCGCTGACCCGGTTCGCCACCGTCGCCCGCCACGGCGAGCACACCCTGCTCGCCGTCGTGCCGGTCACCGGCCGGCGCCACCAGATCCGGGTGCAACTGGCCTGGATCGGCCACCCGATCCTGGGCGACCCACTCTTCGACCGCACCGCCACCTTCCCCCGCACTCACCTGCACTCCTGGCGATTGGGCCTCGACGCCGACTGGCTCACTCCACCGGTCCTCGACCTGCAAGCAACCCCGGGTCCCGACTTCTGGACACCGATGGCGGCTGACCCGGACGCGGCGGACCAGTTGCTGCGCACCGCGTCCGAGCGGCTGGCCGAACTCACCAGCTGAGACCGGCAGAAGATCCGGCCGGGTGGCCGACTTCCCCGGCCCTCACGAAGCGACGAGCTGGTCCGCTCCGGCTGCGGTCTTGACGATCCGCCGACGACGGCTCGGCATCCCCAGGGTCGGATGGCCGACGCTCCAGGCGGCACCCGAGCAGATGAATTCCTTGATGCGGGCGCCGAGCCGACCGGTCAGCACGGTGGACGTCGGCTGATCGTCGAAGGTCACCTTCTGGAGGATGCCGTCGCGGCGGCCGAGGCTGATGCACTGCGTGGCGTAGCCGATCTGCTCGTCGGGGACCGGCCGGCCGGTCAGGCGGGCGGCGATGGCGTCGCCGGCCCGCCAGGCCATCGGACTGCCGGTCGCGCAGGCCATCCGCAGCGGGACGCCGCCGGGTCCGGCCGCGAGGGCGGCGTCGCCCACGGCGTACACGTCGGGGTGCGAGACCGAGCGCATGGTGGCGTCGACGACGATCCGGCCGGTGTCCGACACCGTCAGGGTGGTGGCCGCGGCGATGGGGTGCACCGCGAAACCCGCGGTCCACACGGTCAGCGCGGCCGGGATCTCCGTGGTGCCCGCGACGACGGCGGTCGCGGTGACCCGGGTGACGCCGGCGTGGTCGTGCACCGTGATGCCGAGCCGGTCGATCACCGTGCGCAGATGCTGCTGCGCCTGCTCGCTCAACCACTCGCCGACACCGCCGCGGGCGGCGATCGACACGGCGAGATCCGGGCGGGCCTCGGCGATCTCGGTCGCGGCTTCGATACCGGTCAGGCCACCACCGACGACCACCACCGACGCACCCGCCGACAGTTCGGCCAGCCGGGCCCGCAGTCGCAGCGCGGCCTGCTTACCGGCGAGGCTGTGGGCGTGCTCGGCGACGCCGGGGACGCCCTGATCGGCGCCGGTGCTGCCCAGGGCGTAGACGAGGGTGTCGTAGGCGATGGTCGCGCCGTCGGCGAGGGTGACCTGCTTGCGCTCGACGTCGACAGCGGTGACCCGGTCGATCACGACCCGCACGCCGGTGCCCGCGTACACCGCACGCAGCGGGCGCTTGCGCAGCTCCTGGCCGGTCGCGAGCTGGTGCATCCGCACCCGTTCGACGAAATCGGGGTCGGCGTTGACGACGGTGATCGCGACATCGTCGCGATGCAGCCGCTTCGCCAGACGTCCGGCGGCGATGGCTCCGGCGTACCCGGCTCCGAGGACGACAATGCGGTGCTTCATGGCTGGCTCCTATCGGGATGGACTCCCCTCCTGAACCGGACAGGCGCGCGAACCCTGACACCCTTCTGATGTGATCTGGGTCACCACACGAAATCGAGGGGGGTGTGTGGCCCCTCGGCCGTCCACTGCCGGGTGACCCGAGCCAGCTTCTCCGGGTTGACCTGGACCTGGACACCGGCGATGCCATCGGGGGTGACGTCGAGGCCGAGGACGGCGATGACCTCGTCGCCGACCGTCGCCAGCACACCGGGGCCACCGTTGACCACGCAGGCGTAGAACACCGGAGCGCCGCCGACGTAGGCGCGCTTGGCTCGCGTCGGGCGGAACACATGACTGAGGTAGCGCGCGATGCCGACGGCGCCGAGGACCGGGGACTTGCGGGCCGGAATCCGGCCGCCGCCGTCGGCGATACCCACCGCGTCGTCGACGAGCAGCCGGACCAGCGGGTCGGTGTCCCCACTGAGGACCGCCGCCAGGAACTCCTCGACGATCCGCTCCGCCGCGGCCGCGTCGACCGTGACGCGGGAGCGCCCGCCGACATGCTGCTTGGCCCGCCGATAGATCTGCTGACAGTTCGATTCGCTGAGATCGAGCATCTCGGCGATCTCACGATGCTGATAGCCGAACGCCTCGCGCAATACGTACACCACGCGCTCGTTCGGCGAGAGCCGCTCCATCACCACGAGCATCGCGAGCGAGACGGATTCGCGCTGCTCGACCGTGTCGGCCGGGCCGAGCATGCGGTCACCGGCCAGGACCGGCTCCGGCAGCCACTGTCCCACATAGGTTTCCCGCCGGGCCCTGGCCGAGGTGAGCTGGTTGAGGCAGATATTGGTGAGCACCTTGGTCAGCCACGCCACCGGCGTCTCGATCCGGTCCCGGTCGGCCGCGTGCCAGCGCAGATAGGTGTCCTGCACCGCATCCTCCGCGTCACCGGCCGAGCCGAGCAGCCGGTAGGCGATCGCCTCCAGGCGGCCACGGGAGGCCTCGAACACATCGGCCTGGTCGGTACTGAGCGTCATCTCCCCATGGTCGGCCATCCGGGTCGTGCACTGCCACCCGGCCGTCGGCCGCCGGTGTCGACGTCAGGCACCTCGAGTCAGCCCGGACGGTGGGACGGCCGCCAGTCCGGCGAGCGGCCGAGGACGCGCAGGATGCGATCGAGTGACGCCGCGTCGTCCGCTCCTTCGAGTGCGGGAGCGAAGGCCGCGCCCGGGCGCTCCCGCGACTTCCCGGTGGGAACGGCCAGCGCGACGCGCAGCGCGGCCGGGGCCAGGTCCGGGTCGAGATCGACCGTGCGGCCGACGGATCGGGCGACGTCCCACGCGTGCACGACGCTGTCGACGAGGTGGAAGCCGAGAGCGGTCACGGCCGGGAACCGGCCGGGCGGAATCTCCGGCAGCGCGAGAGTGCGGGTGAGCGCGCCGGGTTCGGCGAAGGCGGCGACGACCGCGTCGGCCGAGCGCAGGACGTCGCCGACCGGGTCGGCCGCGTGCCGGACTTCCCACACCGCCGGATCGTCCGCGCCGCGCGCCGCAGCCGCGAAGCGCCGATTCTGGGTGGCCATGTGTTCGAGCAGGGCGCGCAGATCCTATCCCGTGCAGGGTGTTTCGACAGCGAGCGGGGCATCGACGACCGCCGCGACCACGTCGACACTCAACTGGACGGCCCGTCGGTGCCGGGCGAGCAGCCGATCCTCCGGAATTGTAAGCATAGATAGATCGTATGCATCCGCTTATGATCTGCCAAGGCGATCTCCCCGGTAGATTTCGACCATGCCGAAAGCGACCCGCCCCGACCTCGCGGCCATGCTCGTGCCGCTCGGCCGCGCGCTGACGGAGGCGGAACGGCCCGTCCTCGACCAGCACGGGCTCACCATGTGGGCCTACGTCGTACTGCTCGGACTCGGCGAACAGCCCATTTACACCCAGGCCGCGCTCGCCAAGGCGGTCCGCGCGGACAAGACCAGGATCATCCCGGTCCTCGACGACCTCCAGCGCCGCGGCCTGATCCGGCGCGAACCCGATCCGGCCGACCGGCGCGTCAACCTGGTCCAGCTCACCCCCGCCGGGGCGAGCCTGCGCGACCGCGCCCAGCGCGACATCCAGGCGCAGGAACAGCGACTGCTCGCCGACCTGCCCGCCGACGATCGGCAGACCTTTCTGCGGGTACTGCAAACGCTGTCCGAACGCAGCGGAACGCCGATCTCCGATGCGTGATCGATGACACAGACCGCCGATGAGGTTACCGGCCGTGGCACGCCTCATGAAGACGGATAAGACCAGGTCATCTAGCCTTGAGAGGTGCCGAAGACTCATACCGGCACACTCTGACGCAACGGAGCGATCCCAGAGAAGAAAGCGACTGCCGATGATCCTGGCGGCTCAGCTCAGCGATACCCACATCGACCTCACCCCGCGCAACACCGAGCGCGTGGAACGAGTGATGGCCTACCTGGCCGACCTCCCCCGCAGGCCCGACGTCATCCTGGTGACCGGCGACATCACCGACTCCGGCAAGCCGGAGCAGTACGCCGAAGCCCGCCTGGCCCTGCAGGCCGATATCCCCGTCTATCTGCTGCCGGGCAACCACGACGACCGCGTCGCCTTCCGCACCGATCTGCTGGGCGAACCGCCCTCGACCGCTCCGATCAACAGCGTCCACCGCGTCGGACCGCTCACCGTGATCATGCTCGACTCCAGCGTCCCCGGCGAAGCGGGCGGTCTGCTGGCCGACGAGACCGTCGACTGGCTGCGCGAGACCCTGGCCGCCGCCCCGGCCGACGGCCCCATCCTGGTGGCCCTGCATCATCCGCCGAAACCCGTCGCCAGCCCGGTCGTCGACGTGATCGCGCTGGCCCAGCCGGACCGCCTCGCCGCCGTCGTCGCCGGTGATCCGCGCATCATCGGTGTCCTCACCGGCCACGCGCACTCCCCCATCGCGACCACTTTCGCCGGAAAACCCATGGTGACCTGCCCGAGCACCGCCTCCGTACTGGGCGGCGCATGGGAAGTGACGCTGCCGCACAAGGTGATGGACTACGCGCCCGATCCGGCGATCGCGCTGCACGTCATCGACGAAAGCAACACCCTCACAACCCATTTCCGCACGGTCGCGATGGATGGCTGGCTGGCCGAGCCGCCGGCCTGAGTCCCGGCGCCCGCCGCGCACCGCTCGCGGCGGGCACTCACCCCGGTCCTCCACGGTTTCCGCACACAACCGCTACACGAGGTCACAGACCGGCCACATACACCCCTGGCAGACTGGACACGTGAGAGACACGCCCGCGGATCTCCCCCGCGGACCCCTGCGCCCCATCGAACTGGCCACCGGTGCCGTCATGGCCGGCCTGACCGTCGGCCTGATCACCGTGGGTTCCCTGGTTCCCATGGCCGCGGCCCTGCAACTGGTCGCGGCGGTTCCGCTGGGTTTGCTCGCCCACCGCTATCGCCTGCGCGCGCTGGTCACCGCCAGCGTCGCCGCGGGACTGGTCACCTTCGTCGCCGCGGGCATCATGCCCGCGCTCGGCGTATTCGGGGCCGCCACGCTCGCGGGCATCATCGGCATCGTGAAGCGGCGCGGTGGCGGGCTGCCCGCGGTACTGGCGCTCGCGGCGGTCGCCGGCGTGGGCTGGGGCCTGTTCTCGGTGGGCAGCCTGCTGCTGTTCTCGCGCACCAGACAGCTGTTCTTCGACGCCATCCGCAGCACCGCCGAGGGCATCCAGAACCTGGCTGCCCGGCAGGCGGCGCTGGAGCCGCTCGGCCGCGCCGCCGCCGAGCTCACCGACACGGTGCTGCGCCATTGGTGGCTCTATCTGGGCGGGTCGGTCTTCCTCGGGGTCCTGATGAGCGCGATCGTGTCGTGGTTCGTGCTCGGCTCGGTTCTGGACCGGCTGGCCTGGCTGCCCGGCAGCGACCGCCTCGACGCACCCGACGACGACCGGCCGGTCGGCCCGCTCCCGGTCACCCTGCACGGCGCGGGCTACCGCTACCCCGGCGCCGCCGCCGACGCGCTGTCCGGCATCGATCTGACCATCCACGCGGCCGAGTTCGTCGCCGTCGTCGGTCACAACGGCTCGGGCAAATCGACGCTCACCCGCGTCCTCGCGGGCAGGCCGCCGACGGCGGGCGCGGTGAGCAGGCCGGGCTCGGCCGGATTGGGCGAACTGGGCGGCACCGCGCTGGTGCTGCAACGACCGGAGAGCCAGACCCTCGGCGTCTCGGTGGCCGACGATGTCGTGTGGGGCCTGTCGGCCGAGCTGGCCGCCGAGGTCGACGTCGACGCGCTGCTGACCGAGGTCGGCCTGGCGGGCATGGGCAGGCGCGAGACCGCGACACTCTCGGGTGGCCAGCAGCAGCGCCTCGCCGTCGCCGCCGCCCTGGCCCGCCGCCCCGCCCTGCTCATCGCCGACGAGGCGACCTCGATGATCGACCCCGACGGCCGCCGCGACCTGGTCGCGCTGCTGGCCGAGCTGCCGCGCAGGCACGGCACCGCCGTCGTCCTGGTGACCCACCACGAGGCCGACGCGAGCGCCGCCGACCGGGTGATCCACCTGGCGAACGGCCGCATGGTCGACCACCTCGCCCGCTGGCCGCAGCCCGCCCGCGACCAGCGCCGCGGCCCGATGGGCGCGACCATCCTCGAACTGACCGACGTGCGCCACACCTACAACCGCGGCACGCCGTGGGAGGCGCCCGCGCTGCACGGCGTCGACCTGTCGGTACGGCAGGGCGAGGCGCTGCTGATCGTCGGCGGCAACGGGTCCGGCAAGTCGACGCTGGCCTGGATCATCGCCGGCCTCATCGCGCCGAGCTCGGGCCGCTGCGAGCTGCGCGGCGATCCGGTCGACAAGCAGATCGGCCGGGTCGCCCTGGCTTTTCAGCATTCCCGCCTGCAATTGCAGAAGCAGACCGTCGGTGCCGAGATCGCCGACTGGGGCGGCCGGGCGACCGGCTCCGGCGCGGTCGGCCGGGCGCTGGACGCGGTGGGCCTGGATCGCCGTCTCGCCGCCCGCTCGGTCGAGGAACTCAGCGGCGGGCAGGCCAAGCGGGTGGTGCTCGCGGCGATGGTGGCCAGTCATCCCCAGGTGGTGGTGCTGGACGAGCCGCTGGCCGGCCTCGACCCGCAGGGCCGCGCCGAAATCGTGGAACTGCTCGCCCGGCTGCGCGACGCGGGGCAGACGCTGATCGTCATCTCCCACGATGTGGCCGATGTGAGCGCGGTGTGCGACCGGACCGTGCATCTGGACGCGGGTGTCGTCGTCGAGACCGCGGGCGCCCGGCGACCGGTCGGCGCGCAGCCGGCGCCGCTGCTGCCCGGGCGCCCGGAAACCGTATGGCGACTGGACAATCCACCGCACAACGAACCGGGAAGCGGGGTCGTCCGATGAGTACCGTGCTGTTGCGCGAAGTCCCCGTCGACAGTGTCGTGCACCGATTGTGGGCGGGCACCAAGATGATCGCCGCTTTCCTGATCAGTCTGCTGCTGATGTTCCTGCCGACCTGGCCGGTACTCGGCATGATCATCGCCTTCCTGGTGGCGATCTGGCTGGTGGCCCGGTTGCCACTGGGCGCGCTGCCCCGATTGCCCTGGTGGTTCTGGGGATTGGTGGTGCTCGGCGGACTGATCAACGCGCCGATCGGGACGAAGGCGGTGCTCGGATACGCGCAGGTCTTCGTGTTCGGCATGGTGCTGGTGGCCGCGTCGTTCCTGATCGCGTACACCACCCCGATGGGCGAGGTGGCGCCCGCGCTGGCGAAACTCGGTGCGCCACTGCGCAAGCTGCGCATGCCGGTGGACGAGTGGGCCGTGGTCGTCGCGCTGACGCTGCGGGGCCTGCCACTGCTGCTCGACGAGATCCGGGTACTGCGCGCGGCGCGCAAGCTGCGCCCGAAGGAGAATCTGCTGCACCGCGCCGCCGATGCCAACCCGCTCATCGACATCCTCACCGCGTGCATGGCGGTGTCCACTCGCCGGGCGGGCGAACTCGGTGAGGCGATCACCGCGCGCGGCGGCACCGGCATGCTCACCGCCCACCCCAGCGCACCGACCCGCCGCGACGCGATCGCCCTCGTCATCGTCGTCGCGGTGTGCGCGGGCGCGATCGCCCTGACCATCGTCCTCTGAACACGGCCGGACACGCTCCGCCGCGTGGGACTGATACATCGTCCGGTAGTGGCCGAGTACGGTTCGCGATAGCGAATATCTATGAAAGGTTTTAGGTTTAAAATCCGAATTCACTGTCCAGCCACCCTCGAGCGGACTATCGTTCATCTCGACATCGAGCTGGACCGCTTTACGCGCCGTCTCTAGCTTTCTCGGGGGAGGCCATGATCTCGGCGCATTTCGTTTGGGCACGTCACCTGATGAACCAGATGGGAACGTTCACATGATCATCCGTAAGATCGCCGCCGCGGCCATTCCGGTCCTCGCGGTAGCGCTCGTCGGCACCGGTGTGGCAGGGGCGGATCCGGTTACCCCGGACGTCGAGTACCGCACCGACCTGGTGGGCAACAAGGTCATCACCACCCTCACCCACGGCACCTTCGCCATCGACGGCGGCGCTGTCCACGTCCGTGACGAAGCGGGCGCGACCCTGGTCTCGCTGCCGCTCTCGGTCCGTGACGGCAGCATGGAATACCCGCTGCCGCACACGGTGCGCGAGGACAACCGGGTACTCGAGCTGACCGCGGTCAAGGACGTCGCGGCGGCCAGGCCCAACCTGACGCCGGTCGCCTCGCCCGCGGAAAACTATGCGGCACAGGCGAACTTCGCGTCCACCTTCGGCCTGGCGACCGCCATCGGCAGTTTCGTCGGCATGGCCATCGGCGCGGTCATCGGCCTCGTGGTCGGTGCGGCGGCGGGTGGCATCGGCGCGATTCCCGGCTTCATCACCGGCGCCACCATCGGCGGCATCATCGGCACCCTCGTCGTCGGCGGACCCACGCTGGCCATCGCGGGCTTCGATCTGATCAACACGCTGATGGCTCCGCCGGGCACCACCCAGTGGGCCCAGCAGACCAAATAGTCTGCGCAACAGCCCTATTGCCCGTCGCATCGACGCCTACACTGGCGTCGGTGCGACAAGGCAACGGACTCGACATTCCCGATACCCTCGGCGATCTGTGCGCGCCCGACCGGATGGCGCTGATCGTCTACGACATGCAGGTCGGCGTGCTCGGCCAGCTGCCCGACGGCCAGGAGGTCGTCGAACGGGTGGTGCGCGTGGTCGAAGCCGCCCGCGACGCGGGCTATCCGGTGATCTTCCTGCGGCACTTCTTCCCGCCGCGCCGCCTCTCCGGCGTGTACGCGATGCGCCTGCTGATGGGCTGGCAGCACGCGGAATCCATCGATGACGTGCATTTCATCCTCCAGCGCGACACCCCCGGCTTCGAATTGGTGCCGGAGCTGGTGCCCCGCGAGGACGAGCTGGTCCTGGACAAGATGACGATGTCGGCCTTCGAGGGCACCCCGCTGGCCACACTCCTGCGCGACCTGAAGATCGGCGCCTACGCCATCGCCGGCGTCGCGCTCGAGATCGGAATCGTCCCCACCGTCGCGCATTCCACCGACCTCGGCTTCGTCCCGGTGGTCATCGGCGACGCCTGCGGCGGCCGCGACAAGGAAGCGATGGCACGCGCCTACGACGAGTTCACCTTCCAGGGCAACGCCCTGGTCACCGACGTAGCAACCATCACCGACCTGATGAACAACACCCCCAGCTAACCCACGGCACACGGTTTCGGCCGCCCCGCGTCCGAGGGGCGATACGTACCGCCGAAGACGCGGTATCACCCCTCGGACGCGAGGTCACGAGGCCGAAACCCCGCCGCGCCAGCCGCCGAAAGCTCACTCCCGAATGGCGTTCTTGGCCGCTTCCTGGGCGGAATCGACCTGACCGGAGAACTTGCCGCCGGTCTTCTCGTCGACCACGTCACCGGCCTTCTCGATGACCCCGTCGACCTTGTCCGCATGCTGGGCAGCCAGATCCATCGCCTTGCCCGCCAGGTTCTTGAAATCCACCGTGCACTCCTCGCTGATTCGAACCGGTCCAACGCGATCACCCTAGCAACACCACAGCTTTCACGGCAGAGTCAGCTGGATGAACTCGTCACCCCGTCCCAGACCGGATGCCACAGCCTGCCGGTGTCGGTCCAGGACTGGAATCGGACGGTGCCGGTGAGCTCGGGGGTGACCCATTCCGCGTCGTGGCATTCCTCGGCGGTCATCTCGTTGACGAACGGCGAGCTCGCCCGGTGCAGGCGCCGCAGTTCACCCGCGATCCGGCGGGACTGCTCGGCGCCGAAGCCGGTCCCGACCCGGCCGATGTACACCAGTCCGTTCTCGTGCGGGATCCCGAGCAGCAGCGACTTGAACTCGCGCTTGTCGCTGCGCCGCCACCCGCCGACGACGACTTCCCTACTGCGCCAGTTGCGTTGCTTGAGCCAGGTCTGGGTGCGCTTACCCGGCTGATACGTGGAGTCGACCCGCTTGGCGACGACCCCTTCCTGCCCGTGCTCCCGGCTGGCCCGCATCGCCTCGGCCCCCGACCCGTCCAGCAGCGCGGCGACATTCATCGACGGCGCCAGCTTGCCCAGGGCCTCGAGCACCGCGCGCCGGTCGCTGTACTTCTTGCGCAGCAGCGAGGTGCCATCGAGGTAGAGCACGTCGAAGGCGACGAACACCGCCAGCGCCGAATCGGCTTGCAGCGCGGAGATATCCGAGAGGCCCTTCGCGTCGAGCACCACCGCCTCGCCATCGAGCACCACCCGGTGCCCGGCCAGTTCGCCGCCCAGCGCGGCCAGCCGGGGATACTGGGCGGTGACGGTGTTGCCGGCGCGGCTGCGGACGGTGACCGCGCCGTCGTCGATCTCCACGATCACCCGGAAGCCGTCCCACTTGGTCTCGAAGGCCCAGTCCCCCGCGCTCAGCGCGTCCACCTCGCCTGCGGTGGCGAGCATCGGCGACAGTCCGCGCGGAAAGTTGCCGGTGCGCCTGTCCCCCAATGGTTCTCGCGGGCTCTGGTCCCGCATGCGGTGCATCAGCCACTGGTCGCCGTTGGTGCGGATGAAGGCGTAGCGGCCGTGCAGGCGTTCGCCGTCGAGTTCCACGATCACTTCGTCGTCGCGCCATTTCTCGGCGCGGTAGGTGCCCGAGTCCCAGATCGTCATCTCGCCCGCGCCGTACTCGCCCTTGGGGATGGTGCCGTGGAAGTGCAGGTACTCGAGCGGATGGTCCTCGGTGCGCACGGCGAGCCGGTTGTGTTTCGGTTCGGTCGGCGGGCCCTTGGGCACCGCCCAGGACGCGAGCACACCGTCGCGTTCGAGCCGGACGTCGAAGTGCAGGCGGCGCGCGTGGTGTTCCTGGACGACGAAGCGATCGCCAGGGCCCGGCTCCGGCGACGCGGCGGGCACCGGCTCGGGCGTGCGCTCGGGGTCGCGCATGCTGCGGTACTTGGTGAGCGCGTCGGGCCTGCTCGGCAGCGGTGGGTCGAGGTCGGCCAGCTCGTCGCCCCCACGCTGCCAGCGCACGAGGACTTCGTCGAAGTGCAGCTGGCGCAGGGACCGCGTGTCCTCGATCTCGGCCCAGCTCCGCGGCGCGGCGGCATTGGGCTCGGCACGGCCGCGCAGCGAGTAGGGGGCGATGGTGGTCTTGGCCGCGTTGTTCTGGCTCCAGTCCAGGAAGACCTTGCCCGCGCGGGCCGACTTCGCCATCGTCGCGGTGACCAGCTCCGGGTGCAGCTGTTCGAGATTGGCGGCGACCTGCTTGGCGACGGTGGACGCGCCCCGCGAACTCACCGCCCGATCCAGCGGCACGTAGACGTGGATTCCCTTGCTGCCGCTGGTCACCGGGAAAGCTCGCATCCCGATATCGGCGACCATGTCGCGCACCGCGAGCGCGACCCTAGCGCATTCGGCCAGCCCCGCACCAGGACCGGGATCGAGGTCGAACACGATCCTGGTCGCCGGGCCGCGCTGGTCACCGTCGAAACGCCATTGCGGCACATGGACTTCCAAGGCCGCCTGCTGGCCCAGCCAGGCCAGCCCCGCCTCGGAGTCGATCAGCGGGTAGGTCACCTTCCGGCTGGAATGCTCGATCGCCCGGCGCTGGATCCAGGCGGGTGCGTGCTCCGGCAGATTCTTCTCGAAGAAGTCGGGGTGATCCACCCCGTTGGGCCACCGTTTCCTGGTGACCGGCCGCCCCACGATATGGGGCAGCATCGCCTGGGCGATCGCCGAATAGTAGGCGATCACCTCGCCTTTGGTCGTCCCGGTCGCCGGATACAGCACCTTGTCGAGGTTGCTGAGCTCAACCTCGATCGCCGGCTCACCCGGCGGACCCCGGAACTCCCGGCGGACCATCGACGCGGTTCGGCGGCGGGGACCGATGACATCCGGCCCCCGCGCACCGAATCAGGCCTGCGGTCCCGGATCGGTCGGGGCGGCGCCGCCTCCGGTGCTGCCGGGGCCGGACTGCGGCGGCACGACCTTCTTCGCCGCGTCCTTGCCCTTCTCGATCTTGTCGCTGTACTTGCCGCCGGTCTTGTCGTCGATGAAGGTGCCGGCCTTGTCGACCGCATCGTTGATCTTGTCGGCGTTCTGCGCAGCCGCTTCCTTGCCCTTACCGAGCAAGCCCTTCAAGGTATCCACGAGACTCATCTGCCGATGTTCCTTTCCCGTAAGAAGGTGTCACTCCACATCCTCCCACCACGAAACCCGCGGTGGGAGGTCATTCGGAACCACCCGCTGGCCCGGCTTGGGCACCACCGTGGAGGTACCCGCTTCGGCCGCCGCGGACACCAGCCGCTGCACCGGCTCGGACCATCCGTGGAAGGCGAGGTTGAAGGTGGCCCAGTGGATCGGGACCAGCAGCCCGTAGCCGGGGTCGCCGAGGCACAGGTCGGCATGCGCGCGGACCGCTTCCTCGGGGTTCATGTGCACGTCGGTCCAGCGCTCGTCGTAGGCACCGATCGGCAGCAGCGTCAGATCGAACGGGCCGAGGACGGCGCCCGCCTGGGCGAAGGCCTTCGTGTAGCCGGTGTCGCCGCCGAAATAGACCCGCTTGCTGGGTCCGGCCAGCGCCCAGGACGCCCACAGCGTGGTGTTGCGGACCAGCCCGCGGCCGGAGAAGTGCCTGGCCTCGGCGCAGGTGATGGTGAGGCCGCGGTCGTTCTCGTCGCGGCCGAGGGAGACCGAGCCACCCCAGTCGAGTTCGATGATCCGGTACTCGGGCACACCCCAGTGCCGCAGGTGCGCGCCGATGCCGGTGGGCACGACGAACGGCGCGAGCTGCTCGCGGACCAGGGCGTCGACGGTGGCCTTGTCCAGGTGGTCGTAGTGATCGTGGGAGATGACCACCGCGTCGACGGCGGGCAGCTCCGACAGCTCACCGGGGACCGGGTGCAGGCGGGCCGGGCCGATCACCGGCGACGGCGAGACCCGCTCGCTCCACACCGGGTCGGCGAGCACGCGATAGCCGTCGAGTTCGATCAGCGCGCTCGCGTGCCCGTACCAGGTCACCGCCAGCGGGGCGGCCTCGGCGGGCAGGGCGGGCGTCTCCAGCGGCACCGGCCGCGACGGCCTGCCGACCCGGCCCTTGGTCAGCCCGGACCACAGCAGCGACGGCGCCGCACCGGCGGCCATCAGGCTGCTCGGCTCGGTGTTGTGGAACCGGCCGTCACGATACGACGACTTGCCCAGTGCGGTCGGTTCGATGTCCGCGGGGCCCGCGCCGAGGGCGGTGGGCAGTCCCCACACCGCACGCGCTACCCAGGCGAGCCCGAGCGTGCTCGCCACCGACCCCGCAACGCGTGCGAGCCGCATCAGCGGCCCACGAACTTCGCCGGGCGCTTCTCCTGCCGAGCCAATCGGCCCTCCTTCGCGTCGTTGCTGGTCCAGGCGGCTTCCAGGGCGGCCCGCTGCACAGCGCTGGCCGGATCGCGGGTGCCGTCGTCGTTGAGCATCAGCTTCATCGCCTGCAGCGACAGCGGCGCGAGCGCGGCGATGGACTTCGCCCAGTCCTGCGCGTCGGCGAGGGTGCCGAGCTTGTTGGCGAAGCCGAACGTGTAGGCGTCGGCGGCCGAGACCGGGTCGGCCGCGAGCAGAATGGTGCGGGCCGGACCGCCGCCGATCAGCGAGACCAGTCGCGAGACCGTCCAGCGGTCGACCGAGATACCCAGCTTGGCGGCGGGCACCGCGATGAACGCGTCCGGCTCGATCACCCGCAGGTCCGAGGCGATCGCCAGCTGTACGCCCGCGCCGAGCGCGCCGCCGTTGATCGCCGAGATCACCGGCACCGGGAGCGATTCGATGGTGTGCAGCATGTCGAGCAGGCCGCCGAGGAACGACTCGGAGTAGACACCCGACAGGTCGGCGCCCGCGCTGAAGATCGGGCCGCGGCCGGTCAGCACGATCACCCGCGCGCCTTGCGCCACCGCGTCGAGCATCGCGTCGCGCAGCAGGCCGACCAACTCCTCGCTGAGCGCGTTGCGCCGTTCCTCGCGCTGCATTTCGATGGTGATCACGTCACCATCGCGGGTCACGCCGAGCATGCGTCCTCCCCAGAAGTACCGACATCGTGGTTGCCATAACTGTGCCACAGGCAGCCGTCGGCGCCCGGTAAGGCGATAGCATCGGCGGCTGTGGCGACCGACTTCGACATCCTGGTGATCGGTGCCGGCCAGTCCGGTCTCTCCGCCGGTTACCACCTGCGCCGCCTCGGGTTGGTCCCCGAACGCGATTTCCTCATCGTCGACCACGCGCCGGGCCCGGGCGGCGCCTGGCAGTTCCGCTGGCCTTCTCTCACCCTGACCACCGTCAACCGGGTGCACGACCTGCCGGGGATGTCCTTCGCCGAGACGCTGCCGCCCGGCTCGGCGACGGCACCGGCGGCCAGCGCGGTGCCGCACTACTACGAGCTCTACGAGAAGCGCTTCGACCTGCGGGTTCGCCGCCAGGTGACGGTGAACGTGGTCTGCGACCGGACCGCCGACGGGCAGTCCTGCGCCGGCCGCGGCGAGGTGCTGCAGGTCGAGACCGAGGGCGCGGGGACGCTGCGCACGCGCGGGCTGATCAACGGCACCGGCACCTGGGAGCACCCGTTCATCCCGGTCTATCCGGGCGCGGCCACCTTCACCGGACGTCAGCTGCACACCCGCGACTACCGCACCGCCGCCGAGTTCGCCGGCAAACACGTGGTCATCGTCGGGGGCGGCATCTCCGCGGTGCAATTGCTCGACGAGATCTCCCAGGTGACGTCCACCACATGGGTCACCCGCAGCGAGCCGGTGTTCCGCTCGCTGCCGTTCCGCGAGGACGACGGGCGCGCGGCCGTCGCCATCGTCGAGGACCGGGTGCGCCGCGGGTTGCCGCCGGGATCGGTCGTCTCGGTGACCGGCCTGCCGCTCGATGAGCGCCTGCGAGCCGCACGCGACCGTGGTGTGCTGGTCCGGCAGCCCATGTTCGAGCGGATCGAGCCGAGCGGGGTGCGCTGGGCCGACGGGCGGTTCCAGGAGGCCGACGTCATCCTGTGGGCGACCGGTTTCCGCAGCGCGCTCGACCACCTGGCGCCGCTGCGGCTGCGCGGCCCCGGCGGCGGCATCACGATGACCGGCAGGCTCGCGACCCAGGTGGCGGTCGACCCGCGCGTCCACCTGATCGGCTACGGCCCCTCCGCCAGCACCATCGGCGCCAACCGGGCGGGCCGGGCCGCGGCCGCCGAACTGACCGACTACCTGGGGATCACGCCAGCCCGGCGCTGAACGTGCCCGGATCGGGGCCGATCCGGGTGCCCGCGTCCAGCCGGTTGATCGCCTCCATCGCCTGCGCGTCCAGTTCGAAGGAGAACACGTCGAAGTTCTCGGCGATGCGCGACGGGGTGACCGACTTCGGGATGACGATAGTGCCCAGCTGCAGGTGCCAGCGGATGATCACCTGCGCCGGCGTGCGGTCGAGCTCCTTGGCGAGGGTGACCACGGTCGGGTTGTCCAGCAGCGTGCCCTGACCCAGCGGGCTCCACGCCTCGGTGGCGATCGCGTGATTGGCGTGGTACTGGCGCAGTTCCCGCTGCGCGAGGGTGGGATGCAATTCGATCTGGTTGACCGCCGGGGTCTCGCCGGTCTCGGCGATCACGGTCTCCAGGTCGATCACCCGGAAGTTGGAGACGCCGATCGAGCCGATCCGGCCCTGCGCCTTGAGCGCCTGGAAGGCGCGGAAGGTGTCGACGTAGCGACCGGCCGACGGCACCGGCCAGTGGATCAGGTACAGGTCGAGATAGTCCAGACCGAGGCGCCGCATGCTGGCGTCGAAGGCGCGCAGCGTGCTGTCGTAGCCCTGTTCGGCGTTCCACAGCTTGGTGGTCACGTAGATCTCGTCGCGGGGGATGCCCGAGGCGCGGATGGCGCGGCCGACGCCCTCCTCGTTGCCGTAGATCGCGGCCGTGTCGATGCTGCGATAGCCGACTTTCAGTGCCTCGGCCACCACCGGGGTGACGTCGTCCTCCGGCACCTGGAACACACCGAAGCCGAGCTGCGGAATGACATTGCCGTCATTGAGCACGATGGTGGGAACAGGGCTGCTAGCGCTACGGAAGGTCACCCTTCCGACGGTAGAAGTGGTTCGCCGTACCGTCAACGACGCGCCCTCGCGTGTTTCCCCCGGTTCCGGAAGGGGTAGGAACCGGGGCGGCGGTCAGGGAACGCCCCCGGGGAGACCGATTCGCCGGTATCGCGCCTGCCGTTGGGCGCGCAGTTCCGCCGTCGGCCTGGCGCGCAGCGCGGCCAGCTCCTCGGTGACCGCGAGCACCATGCGCCGGGCGAACGCGACCGGTTCGTCGGCGGCGTCGGGGTGTTCGTCGACGATGCGGTCCACGACGCCGTCGGCGTGCAGGTCGAGCGCTCGGATCCCCTGTGCCGCAGCCAGTTCCGCCGCGTGCGAGGTATCACGGAAGACGATGGCACTCGCCCCTTCCGGCGGCAGCGGGGCCAGCCAGCCGTGGCCCGCGGCCAGCACCCGGTCGGCCGGGAGCAGAGCCAGCGCGCCGCCGCCGGTGCCCTGGCCGAGCAGGATCGAGACGGTCGGGGTGTCGAGGGTGACGAGATCGGCCAGGCAGCGGGCGATTTCGGGGGCGAGCCCGCGTTCCTCGGCCTCCTTCGACAGCGCGGCGCCGACGGTGTCGATCACCAGGACCAGCGGCAGGCGCAGCTCACGGGCCAGCGCCATCGCCCGGCGCGCCTCGCGCAGGGCCGCCGGGCCCATCGTGTGCTCGCCCTGCTGACCGGAGCGATCGTGGCCGAAGACGACACAGGGCTGTCCGCCGAACCGGGCCAGTGCCAGCACCACGGTGCGATCGGATTCGCCCTGGCCGGTGCCACTGAGCGGAACCCGTTGTGTCACATGGCGGAGCAGGTCACGGATGCCGGGACGGCCAGGGCGCCGGGTACTCAGTACCGAATCCCAGGCGCTGGACGCGGAATCTGCGGCTGTGGCCGGACTGCGCACCGGCGCGGCCCATCCGGGCTCGGCCGTCACGGGAAGCACGACGCCGCTCGCGACGCTCAAGGCCCGGTGGGCAATCCGGCGGAAGACCTCGACGGTCACCACACCGTCGATCACGCCGTTGCGGTACAGGTTCTCGGCCGTCTGCACGCCCGGCGGGAAAGGCTTGCCGTACAAGGCTTCGTACACGCGGGGACCGAGGAATCCGATCAGCGCGCCGGGCGCGGCGAAAGTGATGTGGCCCAGCGACCCCCACGACGCGAACACCCCACCCATCGTGGGATCCCGCAGATACACCAGATACGGATGCCCCGCCGCCTTGTGCACCGCGACCGCCCCCGCGATCTTCACCATCTGCACGAAAGCGACTGTGCCCTCCTGCATCCTGGTCCCGCCGGAGGTAGGCGAAGCGATCAGCGGCAATCCCAGCTCGGTCGCCCGCTCCACCGCCGACACGATCCGCTCGGCCGCCGCCACCCCCACCGACCCGGCCAAAAACGCGAATTCACACGCGATCACGGCCACCCGCCGCCCGCGCAACAACCCCTCCCCCGTCACCACCGACTCATCGGTCCCCGCCCGGCGCTGCGCCTCGACCAGCTCCTGCCGATACCCCGGCGACACCGCGGGCTCGACCGGCACCCGATCCCAGCTCACGAACGAATCCGCATCGAGCAACCGCCCGATCAGCTCTCCCGCCGACATCCGCACAGCCTGAGCCTAGCGGGACCGAGGAGAATACCTCCCATGAGTTTCCGCATGCCGACGACTCCCGCCGACCAGGCATTGGTGCAGCGGTGGGTCGTCACCGACAGCTTTCCGGGGCGCTACCGGAAGCTCCTCGGTATGCACCCGGTGCACGAGATGCCGAACCGGGACGAGTTCGAAGTCGGCCTCGCGCGTGACGCACAGCAGATCACCGACGCCGAACTGCACACGCTGCTGGAACTGGACTGGCGGCCGCGACTTACCGCGGCCTGGCTTATCGCCCTGGACCGGCGGACCCGGTTTCGGGAGCAACTGGCCGAGCTGCTGCTCGCCGACGAAGTCGTTCACGCGGGCTGGGGATACTGTTTCGCGCTCGCGCGCTTCGGTGCGGCCGTCGACGCCGAGGTCCTCGTCGAATACCTGGACCAGGACCTGTGCGGGGCGCGCCGCATCAGCCGGACGCCGGCGGTGCACGCGCTACTCACGCTCGACCGTCGCCTGGGTACCGAGTACGCGGCGCGGTTCGTCGGGGCTTTCGGTTATGAGCGACTACCGAGTGCTGCCGAGCAGCTGATCGATCCGCTGTGCGGGCTGGCGGATCGGATCAGAGCAGCAGAACACTGAGAGACGAAGCGGGGCTGCCGCCTTCATCGCGGCAGCCCCGTGTCCGGCTCAGTAGCCCTGCATGACCTTGCGCAGGGCGTACTCGGTCAAGGAGACCAGGGCCTGCTTGGCGGGTTCCCGGCGGCGGGCGTCGATCGACATGATCGGCACGTCGGCGGGGACGGCCAGGGCCTGGCGGATGTCCTCGAGCGGGTACTTCGGTGCGTCGTCGAACTCGTTGAGCGCCACCAGGAAAGGTAGACCGCGAGCCTCGAAGTAGTCGACAGCGGCGAAGCTGTCTTCCAGCCTGCGGGTGTCGACCAGCACCACGGCGCCGATGGCGCCGCGGATGAGGTCGTCCCACATGAACCAGAACCGGTACTGGCCGGGCGTGCCGAACAGATACAGGACCAAGTCGTCGGCGAGGCTGATCCGGCCGAAGTCCATCGCCACCGTGGTGGTCGACTTCATCGGAATGCCGGTCAGGTTGTCGATTCCGGTGCTGGCGTTGGTGACCAACGCCTCGGTGCGCAGCGGAACGATCTCCGACACCGCACCGACCAACGTGGTCTTACCGACACCGAAGCCACCGGCGACAACGATCTTCGCCGAAGTCGGCTTGCTCGTGCGGGTGTCGACCTGCGCCGTCGAATCAAATACGCCGGAGTCCACTGAGAACCCTTTCGATCAGCTCGCGACGTTCATCGTCGCTGGAATCGTCTTTCAAAGTCGCCGAGACCCGGACATGACCGGCCTCGATGAGGTCGGCCACGAGTACCCGCGCTACACCGATCGGGATACCCAATTGGGCAGCTATCTCGGCAACGGACGGCGATTGCCTGCACAACTCCACGATGGACGTTTCGAGGTTGTTCAGTTCGAACTGCCGCTCCATGGCGACCGGATGCGATGCAACGAGAGCCTCCAACGCCAGCTCGACCGCCGGCCTGGTGCGGCCGGCAGTCAAGGAGTACGGGCGGACGAGGCTGGGCTCGGCGCTCCCCATGCGGTGATCGTCTATGTCCATCCCACCATCAGGAACCCATCGTGACGCGTGGCGTGGCCTGGACGGTCTGGCCCACACGCTCGACCAACAGAGCCATTTCGTAGCCCACCTGACCGATATCACACGAGGTGTTGGTCAGGACCGCGAGATACGAGCCGTCGCCGACTGCCATGAGCAGTAGGTAACCGTGCTCCATCTCGACGACGGACTGCAGTACCGTACCGCCTTCGAACAGATTGGACACGCCGACGGAAAGGCTTGCCAGTCCGGCGGTGACGGCGGAGAGCTGCTCCGCACGGTCCACCGGCAGCTGGGCGCTCGCGGCCATCAGCAGGCCGTCAGCCGAGACCAGGACGGCATGGGCTACGCCAGGAACCTCGTTGGCGAAGTTCGAAACCAGCCAATCCAGCTGACGGTTCGTACCACCTAGATCGGGGTTCATCGGTCTCCTTTATCTCCGGTTAGGTTCATTGCCTTCATTGCGCGGCCATCCCGGACGCCCTGCTGGTGACGACTCAAGCTGGACCTGATCGTTTCGGGATCACGGTGCGGGGTGGTGTCGGCCTTACCGGTCACACCGCCAGGCACGAGCCTGCCGCCCGGGTTGCGCTGAGGCAAGCCAGCAGCGGTACGGACCTCGGGCTGAGCCTCGCTGGCCCGGCGTGCGGCCTGCCATCCTTCGTCACCCGGTGATTCGAAGGCGGCGGCCACCTGGGACCGGTCGGAATTCTCATCCGTGAGCCACGCCGACATCATCTCCGCGAAGATCGGCGTTCCGCCCATGACGGAATCACCTTCCGGTGCCGGCTGCAACCTGGTCTGGAAGAACGACGCAGCCTTGGCCGGATTCGACCGGAAACTGTGCCGACCCGGATCGCGCCCTGCCGACGCAGCGTTCTCCGGTCCCGCAGGATCCCGATCCCGTTGCGGCAGAGCCACTCCTGGCCCAGCGTTCGCCTGCGGTACCACAGTAGCGCCGGGATCGCGCTGAGGCAGCGCATTCGGCGCAGCCGGACGCTGCGGCAGGCCGTTGGGCGCCTCTCGCTGGGGCAGACCGGCCGCGGGAGCCCGCTGCGGGAGCCCGTTCTCGCCGGAATCCCGCTGCGGCGCAGGGGCGCCCGCCGGACCACGCTGGGGCAGGCCGTTGGCCGGACGCGGCTGCTGACCGGCCGGGTCACGCTGCGGGAGACCGCCCGGCTGTGCGCCGCGCTGCGGCAGGCCGGTGGACGGGTCACGCTGCGGCAGGCCGCCGGTCTGTTCCCGCTGGGGCAGGCCGTTGGACGGATCGCGCTGCGGCAGACCACCGGTCTGGTCCCGCTGCGGGAGACCAGTGGACGGGTCACGCTGCGGCAGACCACCGGTCTGCTCACGCTGGGGCAGGCCGTTGGACGGATCGCGCTGCGGCAGACCACCGGTCTGGTCCCGCTGCGGGAGACCAGTGGACGGGTCACGCTGCGGCAGACCACCGGTCTGCTCGCGGTGCGGCAGACGCGGAGCCGGATCACGCTGCGGGAGTCCGCCGGTCTGGTCCCGCTGGGGCAGGCCGTTGGCGGGACGCTGCGGCAGACCGGCCGACGGATCACGCGACACCGGACCGGAATCACGCTGCGGCGCACCGTTGCCCGCGGGGTCGCGTTGCGGCAGCCCGGTCGACGGGTCACGCTGCGGCAGACCACCGGTCTGCTCCCGCTGCGGGAGACCGCTGGACGGATCACGCTGGGGTAGGCCGCCGGTCTGGTCCCGCTGGGGCAGGCCGTTGGCGGGACGCTGCGGCAGACCGGCCGATGGATCACGCGGCGGCGCGCCGTTGGCGCCCGGCGAACGCTGCGGTAGACCACCCGCGGTGGTGTCGCGCTTGGGCGGCGCGGTGTCCCGCGGCGGCTGGGCCTGATCGCGGCCCGGCGCGCCGTTGGCACCCGGCGAACGCTGCGGCAGGCCACCGGCCAGCGACTGCGGCGCACCGGCGGGCTTGGGATCGCCCGGCTGGCCCGGCGCGGACGGCGCGCCCTGCGGACGCTGCGGTCCACCCGGTCCACCGGCCGCGAGGTTGCGCTTGGGCAGGTTGGCCGCGGCCAGCTTGCCGCGCTGCGGCACATTGCCCTGGCCGGGCGCGGCCGGACGCAGGGTCGGCGAGGACTGCTCGGCG
The DNA here is from genome assembly GCF_052983615.1 of Nocardia fodinahabitans. NCBI lineage: Bacteria > Bacillati > Actinomycetota > Actinomycetes > Mycobacteriales > Nocardiaceae > Nocardia > Nocardia fodinahabitans. The sequence continues at coordinate 4,293,084 of NZ_JBRJJC010000001.1, read as the reverse complement.
GCGTCCTGCTGCAGCCCCTGGGCCATGGAGTTACCGGGCTGACGCTGTGGCAGCCCACCCTGACCGGCCGGGATCGGCCCGCTGCTGACTCCAGGATCGACGGTGACCATCACGTTGCCACCCGGGGTACGGGTGATCGCGCGGGTCTGCATCGTGCTCGGCTGGTTCTGCGGGTTCGGGCGCTGCTGCTGCGGCGCCGGCTGCTGTTGCGGCTGCTGCGGCACCACCACCGGGCCACCGGCGCCGGCGACGATCAGGCCGACCGGCACATGCACGGTGACGGTGACGCCCGGATCGCGCGCGGTGTCGAAGGTCGGACGCAGGCGCACGGTCAGACCGTGCCGCTCGGCGAGCCGGCCGACCACGAACAGACCCATGTGGCGGGCGGTGTCGGGGCCGGGCTCGGCGGTCTGCTCGAGCCTGCGGTTGATCTCCGACATCTCCTGCGGCGGCATACCGATGCCGCGGTCGGCGACCTCGACCAGCAGACCCTGGTCGTGGGCCTGGGCGAAAGTGAACTTGACGTCGGTCTCCGGCGGGGAGGCCCGCAGCGCGTTGTCGAGCAGCTCGGCGAACAGGTGCGCCATATCGGAGGCGGCCGGTTCGACCAGCGAGCCACGCGGAGTGGCGCCGAGCTTGACCCGCTCGTAGTCCTCGACCTCGGAGATCGCGGCACGCAGCACGTCGGCGATCTCGACCGGGGCCGACTTGGTCCGGCGCTGCTTGGTGCCGGCGAGGATGAGCAGGTTGTCACCGTTACGGCGCATGCGCGCCGCGAGGTGGTCGAGCCGGAAGAGGTTCTCGAGCAGGCGCGGGTCCTTCTCGTCGTACTCCATCGCCTCGATGAGGGTCAGCTGATGGTCGACGAGCGACTTGGAGCGCCGGGCCAGGGTCTCGAACATGTCGTTGACCTGCGAACGCATCTGCGCCTGATCACTGGCCAGGCGCAGCGCCTGACCGTGGATGTCGTCGACGGCGCGGGCCAGCTGGCCGATTTCCTCGTCCGAGCGCACTGGCATCGGTTCGAGCGGCACGTCCTCGGGGGCGGCGCCGTTACGGAGCTGGGCGACCTCGTGCGGCAGATCGGACTCGGCGACGCGCAGCGCGGCCAGGCGCAGGCGGTGCAGCGGCACGATCATCGAGCGGGCGACGAACACGGCGAGCAAGAGCGCGGCGAGGATCGTCGCGATGACGACGCCGGTGTAGGTCCACGCGCCGGTCGCCGCGGCGCCGGCCAGCTCGTCCATCGCGGACTCGATCGCCTTGGTGGCCTCGTTGACCACGCCCTCATAGCCGACGAGGCTGGTGTACAGCGAAGTACGCAGGTCGCTGACGGGCAGCTTGCCCGCCTGCACTTCGGGACCGCTGATCAGGTTCTTGCGGTTGTCGGCCTGCGCCTTCAGGTCGGCGATGACCCGGTCACCGGCCGGGAAGCGGTTGGCGAGGACTTCGAGCAGGTGGTTCTCGGTGCTGACGCCGGTGAGGAAGTTCTGCGAGCCGGTCGGCAGACCGCGCAGGATCTCGGAGAGGCCGGCGAGCTCGTCGACGAGGAGCGAGCGGGTGTTGAGCGAGTCGACCAGGCGCAGCTTCGCCGTGTCCATGACCGGGTCGCTCACCTGCGCGACGGTCGTCTCGACGATGTCGACGCTTTCCTTACGCATCTGCTCGACCGAGGCCAGCGCGGGCTCGGCCGAGGTCGTCATCGCCTTGCCCTGCCCGCGCACCGTCTTGGCCTGCGCGATCATCCGCTCGAGCGCGGCGTGCGCCTTCGGCAGATCGGTCAACCTGCCGAGCGAGCCCTCAGCCGCCGCGATGGCGGCGTCGAGTTCGGTGAGGTCCTTGTCGGTGACCATCGTGACCCCGGGGCCCGCGGGCACCAACTGGCTACCCGCCACCTTCGCGGTGCTCGCACTCAGCGAAGTGACCGAAGGAATCGTGTCGATCTGCTCATTGATGCTCGACAGCCGGTTGGCCTCCGAGAACTCCGAGGTAATTCTCGACACGCCGAGCCCGACCGCGACCGCGAGCGGCACGGCCAGCACGGCCGTAACCTTCCAACGCAGGTCCCAGTTGCCGAGCGCCCAGCGCTTGCTGCCGGACCTAGCGGCGTCACGCATCTCCCACTCACTTTCCAAACTGGCCTCGAACCTTGCGCCATCAGCGAGCCTCCACAGGCACGATGGTGGCTCGCCAGAGTTGACTGGCCGAGAACTGCGGCTGGCCGAGAAATTGCGTCTACGACTGCCCGAATAAGTGACAACAGATTCTAACGGATCAATAACTTCTTGGCTGACTCCCGGTAGAGGTCCGCGCGATGACCTGCCCGTTCCAGGCAAAACCAAAGGTCGCGGCACCCCCTCGGGTGTCGCGTGAAGTCTGCCACAATCATCAGGATCTATCGAGCGGGCATCGAAGCGAGGCTAGGGAGTCACGGGCTTGGACGTGGAACACGAGTACCGACCGGTCTATCAGACCAGTCTGGTCGACCCAGCCGACTTCTGGTCCGCCGCAGCTCAGGCCATCGAGTGGGACGTGGCGCCGCAGCAGATCGTCGACGCCGCCGACAAGCGCGCGGCCCGCTGGTTCCCCGACGCCCGGCTCAACACCTGCGTCAACGCGCTGGACCGGCACGTGCGGGCGGGCACCGTCGCCGAGGGCGGGCACGCCGATCAGGCCGCCCTCATATATGTCTCCGCTATGACGGACACCACCACCGTCTACACCTACGCCGAGCTGCTCGACGAGGTCGCCCGATTCGCCGGAGCCATGCGTGATCTCGGCGTCGTCGCCGGTGACCGGGTGGTGATCTACCTGCCGATGATCCCCGAGGCCGTGATCGCGATGCTGGCCTGCGCCCGCATCGGCGCGGTGCACTCGGTGGTGTTCGGCGGGTTCGCCGCGCCCGAGCTGGCCGCCCGCATCGACGACGCCGAACCGGTCCTGGTGGTCACCGCCTCGGGCGGGATGGAACCCCACCGCCGCATCGAGTACCCGCCGATCGTGCTGCAGGCCCTCGACCTGGCGCAGACGGCGTCGGTGCGCACGGTGATCGTCAAGCAACGACCCGAGTTCCCGACCATCGAGTTCCCGGCGGCGCTGCCCGCCACCGATGTACTGCCGTCCTCGGAGCAGACCGTCGCGGCCCGCTGGGTCGACTGGGCGGCCACCGTCGCCGACGTGACACCGGCCGAGCCGGTCTCGGTCGCCGCGACCGATCCGCTCTACATCCTCTACACCTCCGGAACCACCGGGAAGCCCAAGGGCGTGGTCCGCGACAACGGCGGGCACGCGGTCGCGCTGGCCTGGTCGATGCGCAATATCTACGACGTCGGCCCAGGTCAGGTGTTCTGGGCGGCCTCCGATGTGGGCTGGGTCGTCGGCCACTCCTACATCGTCTACGCGCCGCTGCTGGTCGGCGCGACGACCGTGCTCTACGAGGGCAAACCGGTCGGCACCCCCGACGCGGGCGTCTTCTGGCGGATCATCGACGAGCACGACGTGCGGGTGCTGTTCACCGCGCCGACCGCGTTGCGCGCGATCCGGCGCGCCGATCCCGAGGCCGCCGCCGCCCACCGCCACGACCTGTCCCGGCTGCGCGCGCTGTTCTGCGCGGGTGAGCGGCTGGACCCGGCCACCTTCGAATGGGCCTCGGACACACTGCTGGCCGACCATCCCGACACCCCCGTGGTCGATCACTGGTGGCAGACCGAGACCGGCTGGCCGATCAGCGCCGACCCGCTCGGCCTGCAGGAACTTCCGGTCAAGCCCGGTTCGTCGTGTGTGCCGGTGCCCGGCTACCGGCTGCGGGTGCTCGACGCGAACGGCAATCCGGTGCCGACCGGCGTCGAGGGCAACATCGTCATCGGGCTGCCGCTGCCGCCCGGCGCGCTGACCGGCCTGTGGCGCGACCGCGACCGGTTCATCCGCTCCTACCTGTCGGCCTTCCCCGGCCACTACCTGACCGGCGATTCCGGCTACTTCGACGAGGACGGCTACCTCTACGTCCTCGGCCGCAGCGACGACGTGATCAACATGGCCGGGCACCGCCTCTCGGCGGGCAGCATCGAGGCCGCCATCGCCGGGCACGAGGCGATCGCCGAATGCGCCGTGATCGGTGTCCCCGACGAGCTCAAGGGCGCGCTGCCGCTGGCGTATGTGGTGCTCAAGCAGGGCGTCGAGGTCGATCCGGAGCAGCTGCGCATCGAGCTCGCCGAGCGGGTCCGCGCGCAGATCGGCGCCATCGCGACCCTGCACAGCGCGATCATCGTCTCGGGCCTGCCCAAGACCCGGTCGGGCAAGATCCTGCGCAAGACGATCCGCCAGCTCACCGCCGGGGAAAACGTGGAGACCCCGGCCACCATCGAGGACCCGGCCGTGCTCACCGCGCTGGCCGACCGCATTCTGGCCAATCCCCCGCTGGGCAATCCGCCCCCGCCCGCGCAGGACACGCCGACCCCCGACCTCGACGGCGACCCGGTGGCCCCGACGGCCTGACCATCGGCGCCGGTGCTGCCCGCCGCCCCTAGGATTGCGGCGTGACCGATCGTGCTGCCGCCACTGTCCTGGTCGTCGACGACGACGAGGACGTCCTCGCCTCGGTCGAACGCGGCCTGCGGTTGTCCGGGTTCCAGGTGCTGGTCGCGCGCGACGGGGCCGCCGCCCTGCGCGCCGTCTCCGAGCACGCGCCGGACGCGGTGGTACTCGACATGAACATGCCGGTGCTCGACGGCGCGGGCGTGGTGACGGCCTTGCGCGCGATGGGCAACGACGTACCGATCTGCGTGCTCAGCGCCCGCGCCTCGGTCGACGACCGGATCGCGGGCCTGGAGTCGGGCGCCGACGACTACCTGGTGAAACCGTTCGAGCTGGCCGAGCTGGTGGCCCGGATCCGGGCCCTGCTGCGCCGCCGCACCGATACCCCGGAGCCGGTCGCGCCCGGCGCGATCACCGTCGGCCCGCTGCAGATCGACGTCGCCGGATACCGCGCGCTGCTGCACGGCAAGGAAATCGAGCTCACCAAACGGGAATTCGAATTGTTGTCGACGCTGGCCAGGAATGCGGGTGTGGTGTTGACGCGAGAACGGCTGCTGGAATTGGTGTGGGGTTACGATTTCATAGCCGATACGAATGTCGTCGATGTGTTCGTCGGATACTTGCGACGCAAGCTCGAAATAGATGACACGCCAAGGATTTTGCACACGATTCGCGGCGTAGGGTTCGTGCTCCGGGAACCGAAATGATCGAGGCCCCGCCGAAACACCGTCGGAGACAATCGTTTTCGCTCCGAACTCGGGTCGCGGGCGCGGCCGCGGCGGGGGCCGTCATCATCGTCTCGATCGCCGCATTCGTGGGTTTCCAGGCGATCGAACGCAACAATGTGACCCAGACCGACCAGCAGCTCGAGATCGCCTCGCGGATCGTGCTGATCGAGCCGGTGCTGGCCACCGGCTTCGTCAACCTGACCGGCCTGCAGACCACCATGGCACTCACCGTGCGCGACAACGGCCAGGTCACCGCGTCCAGCTCGACTCAGCTGCCCGATCTGGCGCCGGGCTCGCAGACCGTCGAGGTCAACGACCAGCCGTACCGGGTGCTCACCACCACCGAGAACCAGCCCGCTGGTCGCACCGTCTCCCTCGCCATCCCGACCACCGAGGCCGCCAAGGCCACCGCCGACCAGCAGCGCTGGGTGCTCGCGGGCGCCGCGATCGCGGTGGCGGCGGCCGCGGCGCTGGGCTGGCTGCTCGCCGGGCGTGCCGTCGGGCCGATCGTCAAGCTGACCAGGCAGGTCTCCGCGCGCAGCTCCTTCGGCGACCCGGACAACGCCGCCCAGCCGGTCGACGGTTCCGGCGTCGACGAGGCGGTCAAGCTGGCCGACGCGGTGAACACCATGCTGGCCCGCGTCGACGAGGCGCAGGCCGAGACCGCCGCCGCGCTGGAGACCGCCCGCGATTTCGCCGCCGTCTCCGCGCACGAGCTGCGCACCCCGCTGACCGCGATCCGCACCGACCTCGAGGTCCTGCGCACCCTCGACCTCACCGACCAACAGCGCCGCGAGATCCTCGACGACCTCGCCCGCAACGAGACCAGGATCGAGACCACGCTCACCGCGCTGGAACGCCTGGCCCGCGGCGACCTCACCGCCGAGGCCGACCACATCCCCACCGATGTGGCCGACCTGTGCGATCAGGCCGCCCACGACGCCATGCGCCACAACCCCGGTCTGGCGGTCCGGATCGACACCGACGCCGAACTCGTCACCCGCGGCCTGCCGGCCGGTCTGCGCCTCGCGATCGACAACGCGCTGACCAACTCGGTCAAGCACGGTGGCGCCACCTACGCCGTCGTCTCGGCGCATCGCGCGTCCGGCGATCGCATCGTCATCGCCGTCGACGACAACGGCACCGGCGTGCCGCTCGCCGAGCGCGACGCCGTCTTCGCCCGCTTCGCCCGCGGGACCAATGCCAGCAAGGGCGGCTCCGGCCTCGGCCTGGCGCTGGTGGCCCAGCAGGCCCAGTTGCACGGCGGGCGCGCCTATTTCGAGGACAGCCCGCTCGGTGGCGCCCGGCTGGTCATCGAGCTGCCGATCCGGGACACGCCCTAGACACGCGAAAGCCCCGCCGTCGCGACGATGCGCGACAACGGGGCTACTGCGAAGCTATCGCTGCGCCGCCCGAGGGATCAGGGCAGCACCTGCGGCACCGACTCCGGGATCACCAGGCCGATGACGGCACCGATCACGGCACCGGTCAGCGCGGTGGAGATCACCGACGGGATGGCGCAGAAGACGTAGCCGATGATGAACGCGGCCAGCGCGGGGACGCACATGATCGCCGCGGCCAGCGCGCCGATGGTGGCGCCCGCGGCCGCACCGTTCTGGACCGGGTCGTGGTTGCCGGCCTCGGGGTTGGTGGCGATGTCCTTCAGCTCGGTGCTGGTGTCGGTGGACAGCTGCGGCGCCATCGACACGCTCTTGCCGTCCGCGGAGACCACCGAGGCGATCGCGATGGCATTGCCGTCGACGGTGTTGAGCTTCAGCGGGACCTCGCCGACGGTGACACCGGCGGCCGAGACCACGGTGACGGCGTCGGGGGTGATCACGAAGCGGCCGTTGTCGACGCTCGCGGAGATGGTGCGCAGGTCCGGCGAGACGGTGGTGCGGAAGTCGACGCCGTCGGCGGCACCGGCGCTGGCCAGGCCGGTGGCGATCTGCGCCTGACGCTCGGTGTCGACGTCAGCGGCCGCGACACCCGCGGTGACCAGCGAGGTGGCGACGGCCAGCGGCAGCGCGGCGACGAATGCGCGACGGCTCGCCCGGGTGATGGTGCGGTGGAACATGTTCGATGTCTCCCTCCCGATGCCCCCGGCGAATCCCCGAACCCCCCGGACGAATCGATGAAATCTCGATCTCGATTGACTCGAGATTTGTATCGTTCCGAGCGAAACAATGGAAGGAACTGTGACGCAGGACATACAGCGGCGCGGTTTGGCGTCTCGCTGAGCGGGAATCGCCCGCGCGAGAGCAGGTTCCGGCACACCGGCAGCTATCACCGCCGGGCCATCCTCACCGAACTCTCAGACATCTCCCACGACCCGGCGCGAACTCCCTCGATACCGTCGGCGGCGTGATCGGAAAACGCACCAGGATGGTCTGTCTCGTCGCCGCTGTCGCACTGGCGGGTGGTGGTATCGCCGCGTGCGCCGGGACCTCCGACGCGCCGACGGGGTTCGCGCTCGTCAACGCCGACACCGGGCCGACCGGGGAGCGCGTCGCCAAGGCCGTCCAGGACGCGGGCGGCTACGAGTGGACGGTCGCGAAGCCCGGCGAGGTCGACGCCGCCGACTATGCCGCGGTGATCACCCTGCCCGCCGATCTCACCGCGTCGATGGCGACGCTGGCCACGCCGGAACCCAAGCGCGCCAAGGTCACCGTCAGCGCCGACGACGACGCGGACGAGAACGTCGTGAACGGCGCCGTGGCCGCGGTGACCCACCGGATCGGCGCCTCCGGGGTCGACGCCGCGCTCGCCGCGGTCTCGCAGGCCCGCAATCAGATGACCTCGGTGCAGTTCACCGCCCAGCTGCTGAACGCGGGCGTCAACGCGGCCGCCGACGGCGCCGCCCAATTCAGCGGCGGCGCCACCGAGATGCTCGGCTTCCTCGACTTCGCGAAACAGGGTGCGGGAGAACTCACCTCGGCCATCGAGCTGCTCAATCAGACGGTCGACGGCGCGACCGAGCAGGCGAGCCAGCTCGCCGATGCGCTCGGCGCGACCGGCGTCACCATCGCCGGGGTGGAGCGCAGCGCCACCGCGCTGAGCACCGGCCTGGACCAGATCCTGCCGCTGCTGCGCGCCCTGCCGTTCGCCACCGACCCCCAGCTGGCCGACATCATCACCAAACTCGAAGCCCTGCGCGGCATCTCGAGTCAGGCGGGCGCCCAGCTGACCGGCCTTGCCGATCTGACCGGCGCCGCCGTCGACCCGAACACCGACCTCGGCACCCTGTTGCGCACCGTCGTCACCCGCCTCGACAGCGCCCGCACCCAGCTCACCCAGGGCGCCGAACTCGCCAAGGGCCTGCCCGCCCTCGCCGAACAGGGCGGCACCCAGATCACCTCCGCGATCGAACAGATGACCACCGGCGTCGGCGCCCTCCAGAACATCGTCGGCAACCTGAACACCCAGACCGGCAAGGCCATCGAAGCCCTCCCCACCCGCAGCGCCACCCAGAACTCCGCTCTCGCCCTGGCCCTCACCGACCCGGTCGAGGTCGTCCGGGAGTAGCGCCGGACATCGCGCCCCCATCGTCGACATCGGCGAAATCCCGATGGCCGACCTCACCCGCTGACGGCGGTCTATCGAGACGACTGTGGCCGGGTTCCGATGGAACCCGGCCACAGTGTGTTGTTCAGCTGGTCAGTTCGCGTTGAGCAGGTCGATCACGAAGACCAGGGTCTTGCCGGAGAGGTGGTGGCCCGCGCCGGCGGGGCCGTAGGCGAGCTCCGGCGGGATGGTCAGCTGGCGGCGGCCGCCGACCTTCATGCCGGGGATACCTTCCTGCCAGCCCTGGATCAGGCCGCGCAGCGGGAAGGTGATGGACTCGCCACGGTCCCACGAAGAGTCGAACTGCTCGCCGCTGGTGAACTCGACGCCGACGTAGTGCACCTCGACGGTGCCACCGGGCACCGCTTCCTTGCCTTCGCCCTCGACGAGGTCCTTGATCACGAGCTCGGTGGGCGCGGGGCCCTCCTGGAATTCGATCTCCGGCTTGGTCATTCGGCTATCCCCTTCGATAGTTTCAGTTCGGACTAACGGCCAGCGATGTCGCGGTAGTCACGCTCACCGTAGCCGGTGTAGATCTGGCGCGGACGGCCGATCTTGAGCGGCTCGGAGTGCATCTCGCGCCAGTGGGCGATCCAGCCGGGCAGGCGGCCCATGGCGAAGAGCACGGTGAACATGCGGGTCGGGAAGCCCATGGCCCGGTAGATGACGCCGGTGTAGAAGTCGACGTTCGGGTACAGGCGACGCGAGACGAAGTAGTCGTCGGTGAGGGCGGCCTCTTCGAGCTGCTTGGCGATGTCGAGCAGCTGGTCGTCGCCACCGATCTTCGACAGGATCTTGTCGGCGGCCTGCTTGACCAGGGTGGCGCGCGGGTCGTAGTTGCGGTAGACGCGGTGCCCGAAGCCCATGAGCTTCACGCCGTCTTCCTTGTTCTTGACCTTGCGGATGAACTCCTTGACGTCACCGCCGTTGGCCTTGATCTCGTCGAGCATCTCGAGCACGGCCTGGTTGGCGCCGCCGTGCAGCGGGCCCCACAGCGCGTTGATGCCACCGGACACCGAGGTGAACAGGTTGGCGTCCGAGGAGCCGACGAGGCGCACGGTCGAGGTGGAGCAGTTCTGCTCGTGGTCGGCGTGCAGGATCAGCAGCATGTCGAGCGCGGCGGCGATCTCGGGGTCGACCTCGTAGGGCTCGGCCGGGAAGCCGAAGGTCATCCGCAGGAAGTTCTCCACCAGCGACAGCGAGTTGTCCGGGTAGAGGAACGGCTGGCCGACCGACTTCTTGTACGAGTAGGCCGCGATGGTGGGCAGCTTGGCCAGCAGGCGGATGGTGGACAGCTCGACCTGCTCGGGGTCGCGCGGGTCCAGCGAGTCCTGGTAGTACGCCGACAGCGCGTTCACCGCGGACGACAGCACCGGCATCGGGTGCGCGTTGCGCGGGAAGCCGTCGAAGAACCGCTTCAGGTCCTCGTGCAGCAGGGTGTGGCGGCGGATGCGATCGGTGAAGTCGTCGAGCTGGGCCTGGGTCGGCAGCTCGCCGTAGATGAGCAGGTAGCTGACCTCGATGAAGGTCGAGCGGCCCGCCAGCTGGTCGATCGGGTAGCCGCGGTAACGCAGGATGCCCGCTTCACCGTCGATGTAGGTGATGGCCGACTTGGTCGACGCGGTGTTCATGAAACCGGGGTCGTAGGTGACGTAACCGGTGCTGGCCAGCAGCTTGCCCAAGTCGAGTCCGTCGTTGCCCTCTGCGGCCTTGGTGACCGAAATCGGGAACTCGCCACCGGGGTACTGCAGTACCGCCTTGGCGTCATCGGCGACGTTGGTGATGTTCTCAGCGGGCACGGAAGGATCCCTCTCAGGCTAGAACCGTAGGCACCGATGCGGTCGGCACGCGGTGCACTTGCGCTAACGCTAGCTGTTGTTCGGTCGAGACGAGCAATCAGGGTTGTCCTGCGCCGTTCTCACACCGGAGCCGATCGGCGGTGAGGTCGGCGCATACCTGCCGACCTGCGCCGATCCCAGTTCGCCGACGTCGCGGACCGGTGCCGCGCACGGCGGCGGCGACCCGGTCACACGGATCGGCGATGACCATGTATTCCCTTCTCGCACAACTCAATCGACCAGCGAATCGGAGTGCGCGCGGGTCACCCGGTAGCGGACGAAGGCGGGGAAGGCCAGTGCGGCGAGCACCACCCCGATGACGACCAGAACACCGCCACCCGCGGCAGCTACAGCGGTACCCAGGCTCGCCGCGGCGAAACCGTGGGCAACATCACCGATCCGCGGCCCACCTGCGACAACCACGATGAACACGCCCTGCAGCCGGCCACGCATCTCGTCGGTGGAGACGTTGAGCAACATCGCCGTGCGCAGCGCCGCCGAGATCATGTCGACCGCGCCGCCCAGGGCCAGGAAGGCCACCGCGATCCACAGCCACACCCCCAGCCCGAACAGGTGCCCGGCCAGCCCCACCGCCAGTCCGAACCCGATCATCGCCACACCCCAGATCACGATGCAGACGATCACCGCCAGGCCCTGTCTGCGGATGCGCGGCACCCAGCCGGAGAACACCCCACCCAGCACCGCGCCCGCCGAGATGGCCGCGAACAGCAGGCCGAGCGCGACACCGCCCTCGACCGGGTCGTGGAAGGTCTCGTGCGCGATCTGCGGGAACAGCGCGCGCGGCATGCCGAACACCATCGCGATGATGTCGACGACGAACGAGGCGAGCAGGATGCGCTGCCCGGTCAGGTAGCGGAAACCGTCGACAACCGCGCGCAGCCCGGCCCGGCGCTGATCGCCGGTCGGCGGGAAGGCGGGTAGTTTCCACACCGCCCACACCGTCGCGAGCAGGGCGATCGCGTCGATCAGGTACAGCGTCGGCAAGCCGAGCACCGGGATGAGCAGGCCTGCCAGCACCGGGCCCGCGATCATGCCGACGTTCTGCACCGTCATGCTCAGCGAGCTGGCCGCGGCGATCTGCTCCGGCGGCAGCAGCCGGGCGATGGCCGCGCCACGGGTGGGCTGATTGACCGCGAAGAACGCCTGCTGGGCGGCGAACAGGCCGAGCACCAGCCACACGTTGTTCATCCCGAGCGCGGCCTGCGCCCAGAACGCCACCGCCGTCACCCCGGTGCCCGCCGTGGTGATGATCAGCAACGTGCGCCGGTCCATGACGTCGGCCAGCGCGCCGCCCCACAGCCCGAACACGATCAGCGGGATCAGACCGAACAGTCCGGCCAGGCCGACGTACCCGGAGCTGCCGGTGATCTGGAAGATCTGCTGCGGAACCGCGACCACCGAGAGCTGCGCACCGATGACGGTGACGATGTTGGTGGTCCAGAGCCTGCGGTAATCGGGATGACGCAGCGGTTCGGTGTCGGCGAGCAGCTTCACTCGCCGCAGGTTAGCCAGTGCCGAGCGATGGGAGAACGGATGCGCTCGGTGACATTGCCCACCGCTCGTTAGGGCTGCAAACGTTCCACGGTTGTGCCTGCTTCCCCGATCCGCATGACGATCCGGTTGTGCAGCCGGCCCCGCCTGCCCTGCCAGAACTCCACCTCGTCGGGCCGCAGCAGATACCCGCCCCAGAACGGCGGGACCGGGATGTCGTCGACGTCGGCGAAGCGAGCCGTGGTCTCGGCCAGCGACCGATCCACCTCGGCGCGCGAGGCGGCGGGGCGCGACTGCTGGGAGGCCCACGCGCCCAGCCGCGAGTCGCGCGGGCGGCTGTGCCAGTAGGCCTCGGTCACCTCGGCCGGCACCCGCTCGGCGATCCCGCGCAGGTGGACCTGCCGGGCCAGCGCGGGCCAGACGAAGGTCGCCGCGGCGTACGGGTCGGCGGCGAGCTGATTGCCCTTGGCCGATTCGTAGTTCGAGTAGAAGGAGACGCCCTCGGGCGAGAGTCCCTTGCACAGGACGGTGCGCGTGACCGGGCGCGGAGCCGGGCCGGTCAGCGACACCGTGGCCAGCACCATCGCGTTGGGTTCGGCGATGCCGAGACCGCGCGCCTGCTCGATCCAGCGGCGCAGCAACGGTTCCCAGCCGCCGGCCACCCAGGTCTCGTCGAGATCGGTTTCCTCCGGTACCGACAGCGGGTCGCCGTAGTCGACGCGCATGGCGGCGAGGTCGGCCGCGGTAGCGGGTTCGTGGTCAACCATGAGGACAGACGGTACGCCGGGGCGCGGGCCGGGACAGGGTCCAGGTCTGGTCAGGGGCGACGTTACTACCCGGTATCCCCAGGGCTATGGTTCAGAAAGATCGGCATGCCCCTGCAAGGAGAGTCACCATGACTACCAGCTCGGTACCACAGGATTTCGTCAGCGGATTGGAAGGCGTGGTGGCCTTCACCACCGACATCGCCGAGCCGGACAAGGATGGTGGCGCGCTCCGTTATCGCGGCGTCGACATCGAGGATCTGGTCGCCAATCGAGTCACCTTCGGTGACGTGTGGGCTCTGCTGGTCGACGGCCAGTTCGGCCGCGGCCTCCCGCCCGCCGAACCGTTCCCGCTGCCGGTGCACACCGGCGACGTGCGCGTCGACGTGCAGGCCGGCCTGGCCATGCTCGCCCCGATCTGGGGCTACGAGCCGCTGCTCGACATCGACGACGAGACCGCCCGCGAGAACCTGGCCCGCGCCTCGGTGATGGCGCTGTCCTACGTGGCGCAGTCCGCCCGCGGCATCTATCAGCCCGCCGTTCCGCAGCGCAAGATCGACGAGTGCACCACGGTCACCGAGCGATTCATGACCCGTTGGAAGGGCGACCCGGACCCGCGCCACACCGAGGCGATCGACGCCTACTGGGTGTCGGCGGCCGAGCACGGCATGAACGCCTCCACCTTCACCGCCCGCGTCATCGCCTCCACCGGCGCCGACGTGGCGGCGTCGCTGTCGGGCGCGATCGGCGCCATGTCCGGCCCGCTGCACGGTGGCGCGCCCGCCCGCGTGCTCCCGATGATCGAGGCCGTCGAGCAGAGCGGCGACGCCCGCGCGCTGGTCAAGGGCATCCTGGACCGCAAAGAGAAGCTGATGGGCTTCGGTCACCGCGTCTACCGTGCCGAGGACCCGCGCGCCCGCGTGCTGCGCGCCACCGCCGAGCGCCTCGGCGCCCCGCGCTTCGAGGTCGCCGCCGCACTGGAACAGGCCGCCCTCGCCGAACTCCGCGAGCGCCGCCCCGACCGCGCCATCGAGACCAATGTCGAGTTCTGGGCCGCGGTCATCCTCGACTTCGCCGAGGTCCCCGCGCACATGATGCCCGCCATGTTCACCTGCGGCCGGACCGCCGGCTGGTGCGCGCACATCCTGGAGCAGAAGCAGCTCGGCAAGCTCGTCCGCCCGGCCGCCATCTACACCGGCCCCGGCCCCCGCACCCCCGAAGAGGTCGCTTAGCTGGTCCACCATCGCCGGCTGACCCACCCCGCATCGCCCGACCGGGCGTCGACGGCCACCCCGGCCGCCGACGCCCGGTCGTTTCGGATCTACCGGCTGTTCTTCGACGCGCAACCCGGCGCCGACATGATCGGCTCGCGGAACGTGGCAGGTAGACGGCCTGTTCGGCACGGTGGATGTGCTCGGCGGCGGTAATGTTCAGCCGACCTGAACGACAAGGGTGGGCTGTGCGGAACGAGGGTTTCTCCCGGCGTGGGCTTTTCGGCGCGGGGGCCGCGTTGGCGGCGAGTGTGCTTGCCGAACGGCTGTGCTGCCGCGCAGGGTGATTCGGCCGCGCCCGAGGTGGCAGGCGGTTCGTCCGGTGCGGCGCCGATTGCCGGCAGTCCGTCCAGCGCCGCGCCGGTGTCCGCGCGACCGATCTCGACTGTGCTCGCGCCGCCCGCGGTCTCCCCCGCCGCCGTCGCCGCCCGGCACGCGGGCGCGCGGCCACACGCGTGGGGTGTCGATCTGCCGGGCATCACCAGCGGTTTCCCGGCTGCGGGCAAGCAGCTGGCGCTCACCTTCGACGCCTGCGGCGGACCGGGCAACAGCGACATCGACCAGGCGCTGATCGACGTGCTGGTCGCCGAACGGATTCCGGCGACGCTGTTTCTCAACAAACGCTGGATCGACGCCGATCCAGGCAGGGTGCAGCGGCTGGCCGCGAACCCGCTGTTCGAGCTGGCCAGCCACGGTGTCGCGCACAAACCGCTCTCGATGACCGGGCGGGCGGCCTACAACATCGCGGGCACCGCGTCAGCGGACGAAGCGGTGCACGAGGTGTGGGCCAATCACGAACGCCTGCTCGAGCTGACCGGACGGGCGCCGCGATTCTTCCGCGCGGGCACCGCCCACTACGACGATGTCGCGGTCGCCATCGTCAACGAGCTGGGCGAGACCCCGCTGGGGTTCACGGTCAACGCCGACTTCGGCGCCACCGCGTCGGCGGCCCAGGTGCAGCGCGCCATGAGCGCGGCCGCACCGGGCGGCATCGTGCTCGCCCATATGCACCGGCCGAAGTCGGGCACCGCGGCGGGCATGGCCGCCGCGATTCCGGCACTGCGCGCGTCCGGGTTCACCTTCGTCCACCTGTAGTCGCGGCGCCGATCGGGAGACGACACGCACTCGGTGTGGACCGAGCGCGGGGCACAGCCCGGCGCGGTAGGCCCGGGCGATTCAGGTCAGGCTGGTGAAGTCGATGGCGACGGACGCGCCGCGATCGACGGTGAAGAAGGCGGCGTCGAGGCGGGTGCCGAGCTCGATGAGACCGACCGCGGCCAGGGGGACCGGCTGGATCAGGCGGACCCGCCACGGGGTGGGCTCGTCCCAGGCGCGCAGCTCCAGGTCGAGGCGCAGGACCGGGTCGTCGCGGCCGGTGTAGTCGGCGGCGACCGGGGCGACGGCGAGGACCGTGGCCTCGGCGCGGCGGCCGTTGGCCAGGATCTTGGCGGCCGCGCTGCGGCCCGACTGGGGCACCTCGGGGACGAACAGCACCACGCGTTCGCGGTCGCCCGGATCGACCCGGCAGCCGACGGCGTCGCCGGGCTGCATCCATTCCAGGTCCTGGCTACGGACCCGCTGCCGGACCCGCGCGTCGTAGGCCAGCTCGCCGGGCAGCTGCACCCGCACCGAGAATCGGTAGCCGCCCTCCCCCCGCCGGGACCGCGCCGACAGCACGGTGGCGGTCGCGGGCAACCCCCTGATCAGCAGTTCCCGCCGGGAACTCTCGGCCAGCAATCCCGGCCGCCGCCCGAACGCCCAGGCAAACCGGTCGAGCAGGGTCCGACCCGAGTCGGCCACGGCGAGGCTCATAGCAGAAGAGTAATGCGAACTACCTTCCGGCAGGGGCAAATTCCCCGCACCCGCCCGGCCCGCGCCGTCTGCGCCCGATGACGTCCCGGCGAGGACGAGATCGAGATGCCGTCGCCTCGGGGCGATGGTCAGCCCGAGCGACCCGCGCGCGTTCGGCTCGACCGACTTCCCCGGCCCCATCTCCTGAGCGAGCGTCCAGCCGACCGCGCACCCGAGTGGGCCGCCTCACAGCCGCTTCGCGACCCCGCCCCCGTGCGCGTTCGACCATCGGCGGACCACTAAACTCGCCCCCATGACCAGTGCGTTCCCGACCATTCCCGCCGACCTCAAGCCCGCCGACGGACGGTTCGGCTGCGGCCCGTCCAAGGTCCGCCCGGAGCAGCTGCAGTCCCTGGTGACTGTCGGCGCCTCGGTGTTCGGCACCTCGCATCGCCAGAAGCCGGTCAAGGACGTCGTGGCGCGGGTGCGCAACGGCCTGCGCGAGCTGTTCTCCCTGCCCGAGGGCTACGAAGTGGTGCTCGGCAACGGTGGCACCACCGCGTTCTGGGACGCCGCCGCCTTCGGCCTGATCCGCGAGCGCTCGCTGCACCTGACCAACGGCGAGTTCTCCTCGAAGTTCGCCTCGGTCGCCAAGGGCAACCCGTTCATCGGTGACCCGATCGTCGTGTCGTCGGAGCCGGGCAGCGCGCCCGAGCCCGTCTCGGACCCCTCGGTCGACCTCATCGGCTGGGCCCACAACGAGACCTCGACCGGTGTGTCCATCCCGGTGTCGCGTCCGGTCGGCTCGGAGAACGCCCTGATCGCCATCGACGCCACCTCCGGCGCGGGTGGTCTGCCGGTGAACATCGCCGACTCCGACGTGTACTACTTCGCCCCGCAGAAGTGCTTCGCCGCCGACGGTGGCCTGTGGATCGCGATCATGAGCCCGGCCGCGCTGGCCCGCGTCGAGGAGATCAAGGCCTCGGGCCGCTGGACCCCGGAGTTCCTGTCGCTGCCGATCGCGATCGACAACTCCACCAAGGACCAGACCTACAACACCCCGGCGCTGGCCACCCTGCTGCTGTTCGCCGACCAGATCGAGTGGATGAACGCCAACGGCGGCCTGGACTGGACCGTCAAGCGCACCCTGGACTCGTCCTCGCGCCTGTACTCGTGGGCCGAGTCGAGCTCCTTCGCCACCCCGTACGTCGCCGAGCCGGCGCACCGTTCGCAGGTCGTGGGCACCATCGACTTCGACGACGCGGTCGACGCCGCCCAGGTCGCGAAGATCCTGCGGGCCAACGGCATCGTCGACACCGAGCCGTACCGGAAGCTGGGCCGTAACCAGCTCCGCGTCGGCATGTTCCCGGCGATCGATCCGGACGACGTTTCGCAGCTGACCCGCTCGATCGACTGGGTCGTCGGTCAGCTCTGAGATAAGACCGCAATCAGGGCCGGTGCCCGGTGAACCATTTCCGGTTCATCGAGCACCGGCCCTTTGCATTGGTTCTCCACGGGTTCGCAACATTTGCATTCCGGCACACCCCCGCGGGCCGGTATTTGATGTTGATCAATCACCAAACTCCCTGCACACGACCAGGATTCGTGTGGTGAGCCGATCAGATTAGCGGGACCTGGGGCCCGGGTGCGCGATTTCGGTCGTGCGTGTCTGCTGCCGCGGGCAAGTAATGTGCACTACTGTCTAGGAAAGTGGGCGGTGTCGTAGCCGACGCGATAGGGAGGTAACGGTGCGTGAACTTCGAGTGATCGGGGTGACGCCCGACTCCACGCACATCGTGTGCAGTGACACCGAGTCCGGCACCAAGTTCCGGTTGCCCGCCGACGACAAGCTCCGCGCGGCGGCGCGCGGCGACCTCGCACGATTCGGCCAGATCGAGATCGAAACGGAAGCGTCTATGCGTCCTCGCGATATCCAGGCCCGTATTCGAGCCGGAGCGTCCGTCGAGCAGGTCACGGCGGAGTCCGGGATGCCGGCCACCAAAGTCGAACGTTTCGCCTACCCGGTGTTGCTGGAGCGTGCCCGCGCCGCCGAACTGGCACAGAAAGCGCATCCGGTGCGCCCGGACGGTCCCGCGCTGGAAACGCTGCACGAGATCGTCACCGCGGCCTTCGCCGAACGCGGTCACACCATCGAACAGGCCGAATGGGACGCCTGGAAAGACGAAAAGGGGTTCTGGGTCGCCCAATTGCAGTGGCGGCACGGACACTCCGAGATCGCCGCGCACTGGCGCTACCAGCCGGACGCGCACGGCGGCTCGGTCTCCCCGCTCGACGACCCGGCCAACGACCTGATCGATCCCGATTTCGGGCGCGCGCTGCGTGGCCTGGCCACCATCCTGCCCACCCCGGTGGAGAAGGCACCGCCGGTCGTGGAGCCGCCGATCCCGGTCGAGCCGCGCCCGCGTGAGCAGGTCGCCCCGACCGCACGTCCGACGGCCCGTCCCGCCCAGCCGACACTGGACGAGTACTACGAGCAGCGCGCGGTCGCCGCCGGTGGTGGCGCGGCGGCGATTCCGGCCGCCCCGGCCACGGCGCCGATCCCGGCCGTCCCGGCGACGCCGCCGAGTCAGCCGGTGGCGCAGCAGGACAAGGAGCCCGTCGCGCCGGAGCCGGCACCGGAGAAGCCCGCCGCCAAGCCCGCACGGGCCAAGCGCGGCAAGGCGCCGATGCCGTCCTGGGAAGACGTCCTCCTGGGCGTCCGCAGCTCCGGGCACTAGAGCTGTTCCGTCTCCCCGGAATTCTTGGCCGGACTGAGGCGCGTGGTCGGGTGTGTTGGCGGCCGGTGGTGGTCGGTGGGGTTACGGTAGCCCGTTCCCGGTGAGTTACCCATGTTCTTGCTGGAGCTGGTGATTCGGTCTAGGTGGGAGGTGGTTGTCGGTGCTGTCCGCTTCCACGCTCTGGTATGTCGATACACCGGATCCGGTGGCCGTGCTGCGTGGGCGGCCCGAGCCTGATCCGGCGGCCGCGGCGGCCTTGGCCGGGCAGTTGTACGGCGAGCACGATGTGCGGCCGATCATGATCGGGACGCTCAACGGGTGTGCCGCGCCGGATCGGGACGAGGTGTACATCGGGTGCTATCCGGGGCTGACGGTCGTGTGCACGGCCGAGGCAGCGCTGGTGCGGCCGACGAAGCTGCCGGATCTGCTGGTGCGGCCGCTGGCCTCGGAGCACACCTATCTGGTCTCGTTCGACTCCAAGCTGCACTGGGGAGCGTTCGCGCACTGGGAACGCGGGGAGTTCCGGCGCTCGTTCAGTTCCACCCGGGTCGACATCCTGGAGAACGAGGGCTTGCCGATGGTGTGGGAACGGCCGTTCTGGGCCGGTGATCATCCGGTGCCGTGGCAGGCCGGCGACCATCCCGAACCGCAGTCGCTGCCGTTCGACCCGCCCGCCTTCGCCGACGCCGCCAACGACGAATGGCTGGCGTTCCGCTATCGCACGCCGGCCGCGCCCGGCGGCCTGGCCCCCGGCGACCTGGCGGTCTGCGGCTTCACGCTGTATCCGAAGGGTCAGGCACCGCAGCCACCACCACTGGTGCAGACGGGCAGTCCCGGCGCGGCCACCCGGCGCAAGCGTGGCCTGTTCGGCTGGCTGCACCGGACCGACCGGGTGCTGTGAGACCGCTCAGCTGAGCTGCTCGACGAGCAGTGACAGCCAGCCCAGCACCACCCCGAGCGCCGCACCGGCCAGCACCCAGCGCACCACCGGCGTGAACCGCCAGCGCCACGCGGTCGGCGCCACCCCGACCGCGGCGACCGCGTTCACCGCGACGGCGAGCAGCCAGTGGACGGTGGCCAGCGCGGCACCGAACGCGTACACCGCCACGGCGCCGAGCACCGCGACCAGCACCACCACCGTCACGCCGGCGGCCCACGGCACCGAATCCGGTTGCGCGCGATACGGACCGTCCGGTTCCTGCTTCACGATGTTCGCACCCGCTCGTAGAAGGCCATCGCCGCCGCGGTCGCGACATTGAGCGAGTCGGTGCCGGGCGACATCGGAATTCTCGCGCGAATATCGGTGGCGCGCATGGCTTCTTCGGTCAGGCCGGGTCCTTCCGCGCCGAGCAACAGCGCGACCCGCTCCCCCGTCATCGCCGTCGCCAGGTTCACCGCCGCGGGATCCGGCGTCAGCGCGATGACCTGGAAGCCGCGCTCGCGCAGCAGTTCCAGCCCACCCGGCCACTGCGGCAGCTGCGCGAACGGCACCCGCAGCACGTGCCCCATCGAGACGCGCACCGCGCGCCGGTAGAGCGGATCAGCGCAACGGTCACCGAAGAGCACCGCGTCCGCGCCGAGCCCGGCCGCGTTGCGGAACATCGAACCCAGGTTCTCGTGATCGTTGACGCCCTCGAGCACCGCCACCGTGCGGGCGCCGTCGAGCACCTCGTCGACCGACAGCTCGGCGGGCCGCGGCGCCACCGCGAGCACGCCCCGGTTGAGATGGAAGCCGACCACCTCGGCCATCACCTCGGCACTGGCCCGGTAGTACGGGATGTCCCGATCGGCCAGATCCTCGGCCAGCGCCGCGTAGCGCTTCCCGACGCCGAGCAGCGCGCTGGGGGTGAACCTGGAGTCGAGCATCCGCTGCACGACCACGACGCCCTCCGCGATGACCAGGCCCTTGCGGCCCGGCAGGTCGGGCCTGCGGTCGGCGGAGGACAGGTCACGGAAGTCGTCGACGCGCGGGTCGGCGGGGTCGTCGATATCGATCACGTCAGCCACTGGATAATCCTGGCATGATGAATGTATGAAGCTCGTACAGTTGATCTTGAACATCCTGTGGGTGGTGCTGTGCGGTTTCTGGATGGCCCTCGGCTACCTGCTCGCGGCACTGATCTGCTTCATCCTGATCATCACCATCCCGTTCGGTATCGCGTCACTGCGGATCGCCGGCTACGTCCTGTGGCCGTTCGGCCGCAGCGTGGTCGACAAACCGAGCGCGGGCGCCGGTTCGCTGATCGGCAACATCATCTGGTTCATCTTCGCGGGCTGGTGGCTGGCGATCGGTCACATCGCGACCAGCATCGCGCTGGCGGTGACGATCATCGGTCTGCCCTTCGCCTGGGCGAACCTCAAGCTGGTGCCGCTGTCGCTGTTCCCGCTGGGCCACGAGGTCGTCGACTCGGACGAGGCGCGCTGATCACTCGGATTCGGCGACGATCTGGTTCATGATCTCGACCGCCCGGTCCAGGATCGCGATCTGCTCGGGTTGCAGGCGCGCGAGCTGATCGGTCATCCAGGCCTCACGGGCGCTGGTCTCGTCGGCCACCAGCGCGCGCCCGGCCGGGGACAGCGAGACGATGATCTGCCTGCCGTCGGTCGGATGCGGCCGACGCTGGACCAGGTTCAGGTCCGACAACGAGGCGATGACACGCGTCATCGACGGCGGCTGCACCCGTTCTTTGCCCGCCAGCGCCCCGGGTGTCATGGCACCATCACGCGCCAGCGTCGCCAGCGCCGACAGCTGGGTGAGCGAGATCTGGGCGTCGGCACGGCGACCGCGCAGATGTCGCGTGAGCCGTACGACGGCCAGTGAGAGGTCACCGGCCAGGGCACGGACGTCCGATGGCGTTGTCACAGTGCAGAACTCTACGGTACGTCCGCGCCACCTGATGAGTTTCACGCGGCTACTGTTTGGGTATGGATAACGGTCACGTCAGCTCCGCGGTCCCCGAACTGCCTCGAAGCCTGGTCGACCCGCGTCCGGTGGTGGTGGCCGGATTCGTCGCCTGGCTCGTCGCGACCGCGCTGGTGTGGCTGAATCCGGCCTGGTCGGAGGCTCGGTCGGTGTGCCTGATGGGATTGCTGGTCGGGGTGCTCGGCGTCTCGATCTACCTGGCCCAGCTCCGCTCCGCTCGTCGCGGTGACAAGGGCGCGCAGGTGGGTCTGTCGGCCGACTAGTGTGCGGCACCTGTCGCAGATTCCTCGAGTATCGTTTTGATGTCGGCCAGGCGCTCGACCAGATGCGGCCGTAATCTGCGTTCGATCCACGGTGTCAGCCACCGGAGCAGGGTGCGTGGTCGAAGGGTTTCCCGGTGGTGCAGGATGGTTCCTTCTGCCGTCGGTTCGAGGTCATAGGTCAAGTGCCCGGCGAACCATGCGGAATGGAACTCGATGCGGAGCCGGTGCGGCTCCCACACTTCCGAGACGGCGTTCTCGATATGGAGCCGGCATCCGCGCGCCACCGTCACCCACTCGTGCCAGCGTGTACCGGGCGTCGTCGGGCCGACCGGCTCCTTGACCAGGCGCACCGTAGCCCTCCGGGGGATCGGCTCGAAGTCCTGAATATCGGCTAGAAACGCGAACACCGCGGCCGGTGAGCGTCGAATCACGACAGCCAGATCGAAGTTCGCCAGTCCGGTCGTCCACACCGGCGCGCTGCCGGAATGTGGTCCTTCCATATGACCAGGGTCGGCGTGTTATCGGTGGCGGTCGCGGGTCGTAAGACCCTTCTTGGACAGCCGAAAGTCGCTCGAGGTCGCCAGGCGGGCACCGCCATCGTCATCCTCAGCCGTGCCGGGCGGCGGTCACCTCGAACTCCGCGCTGGTACCGGTCACCGGGCGCAGCACGCCGTCGGCGCCCAGTGCGTCGACGTAGTGCACGAACCGGTGCGTGCCTACCGCGGCCGCCGCCGGGACATCCCAGGTGAAGCGGGCGATCGAGACCGCGTCGCCCGCCTTGCGCCAGTGGAACCGCACATCCCACTCCCCCTCGTTGGCCACCCGCACCCATTCGCCTGCACCGGTGCGGCGCTGGACCACCAGGAAGGTGTCACCGCGGCGCGGATTGTGCTTGGGGTGCGCCGAGACGAATTCGACGGCGACCCGCTCACCCTGCGCGCACTGCGCGGGCGGCTGCACCAGGACGTCACCGAAGCCGCGGCCCAGCGGTGTCGCGTCCGGGCCCGGCGCACCGGCGAAGTTCGGCTGCAGCGCGGAGACATCACGGGGCGCCGGACCGCGCCCGATCGCCCCGCCCGCGACGAACGTCGTGGCCAGCCGGGTGAACTCCTGCTGATACGCGCACAGCGTGTAGCGGCCGAACAGCGTCGAGGCGCCCTCGTACTGCTGCGCGTCGTACTCCTCCGGCGTGGTGACGTACTCGTGGTAGGAGTTCGCGTACCCCTGCAGCAGCACGTGTTCGGGCTCGACGCCGAGCACCGCCGCCACCGCGCGCCGCACCCGCAGCCCGGCGACGATGGTGAATTCCGCACCGGCGGCGGCCAGATAGAGCCCGCCGATCCGGATCAGCTGGATCGGCACCACGTTCGGCACCCACGGCACCGGCGGCAGCAGGCCCAGCGGCACCGCGATGGCCTTGGGCGCCTGGGCATCCGCCAGCCAGGCCGGGTGCGGATGATCGATCCCGCCGAGGAAATCCACCATCGGATTGCGCACGCCCTCGGGAATCGGCCCGCCGGGCAGGCCCGGCCCGTCCTCGACGCTGCCCGCGATCAGCGAAACACCCGCGGCGGCAGGCGAAGTGCGCCGCGGGGCGCCGTCCGGGGTGAACCGGCCGTCCACCGCGATATCGGCCAGGTCGATGTAGCACAGCGTCGACGCGACCGGACCGGACATCGATACCGCCTGCGCGGCGGCCGCGATGGACGCGGCGTGCTGGCGCTCGCCGAGGATCCTGGTGTTGTCGAACTCGTCGGTGGTCGGCCCGTCGCCCGGCCGCAGATTCAGGTTGGGCGACATGTCACCGGCGTTGGTCTGCGCGAACGCCGCGATGTAGGACGGCGCGCCGTCGAGATGGCGTACGCCGTGCTCGATGTGCTCGGCGGCGAAGCTGGCGTAGCCCTTGTTGTCCGAACTGATCAGCCGGTTGGCGTTGGTCATCGAGGTGTTGTGGGTGGCGAACCAGGTCAGCGCGCCGACCTCACGACCCGCCCTGGTGAAGACCAGCGTGGTCACGGCCGGGTCGATGGCGTCGGGGAACACCGCGCGGTCGGCCTCGGGATTGCGCTCGAAGGCGACGCGGGACCGGTTCACGCTGGCGTCGTGCAGCGTGGCGCTGCCCAGCGCGATGGCGCCGGGCCCGAAATCGGCGTCGGCGGCGACGATCGCCTCGACGATGCCGTTCACCTCGGCGTCGTAGACCTGCTGCTGAAATCCCAGCGTCGCCAGCGTATAGGCGTAGTCGTGCGCGGAACCGCCACAACTGGCATGGGTGTGGGTGGAGGTGAGCACGACATTTCGCTCGGTATAGCGATCACCGAAACGTTGTGCGAGAGCGAGCAGTACACCGCGATGGACCGAGCCGAACACCGCACCGTTCTCCACCGCGACGTAAGCGATGCGATTTCCGTTCGCGCCGATCACGAACGCGCGCGCCCGGGGCCGCAGATGAATTCCCGCGGTCGCCTGATCGAGTTGCGAGTAGCCCATCATGCCGCATTCCGCGGCCGGACCGGTGAGATCGGCGATGCCGAGCCCGAATTCGAATCCGTCCGGTTTCGGATCCGCGCGGGCAGCGGGCGTCGCGGCGCCGGTGAGCGCCGAGACTGCGGGCACGGCGGCCACACCCAGGGCCGAGGCGGCCAGGACGGTACGGCGGGACACGGACATCAGGCGACTCCTTCGCAACTTCCGTTTCGGAGACAACCACATCAACTGGTCAGATGTCCAGGATTTTCTCGCGGACCGGCGAATTGACTGTTTGCCACGCGGGCGCTTAACTCGCACACGTGTCCTCCCGATTGAGCGTCGAAGAACGACGAGCCCACCTGATCGAGGCTGCGATCGGTCTCGCCGAGAAAAAAGGCGTCGCGGGCGTGACCACGCGCGATGTCGCACAAGCAGCGGGCGTCTCACTCGGTGTGGTGCATTACTGTTTCGAAAACAAGGACGCGCTGATGACCGAGCTGGTCAAAGCGTTGGCCATGGAATTGCGCGATTCCGTCGATGCCGATGATTCGCTGTGGGCGGATGCCGGAACCGGAAAAGAAGCGCTTCAGAAATTGGTGCGTTCCGGTTTGGAACTGATGTGGCGCAACATCGAAGCCACCCCGGAACGTCAGCTGCTCACCTACGAGACGACCACCTACGCTCTGCGCGAGGGCGAGGCGACGCCGGCCAAGATCGCGATCGCCCGCGAGCAGTACGCGTTCAACGACACCACCGTCGCCGACGTCATGGACCACTTCCGGGAAGCCACCGAGACCACCTGGACCACGCCCGTCACCGAGCTGAGCCGGTTCATCCTCAGCGTCATCGACGGGGTGGTGCTGCGCTGGCTCGTCGACGACGACAGCGAAGCCGTGCAGACCCAGCTCGACCTGCTCGCCGCGATGGTGGCCGCGCACGCGCGCTAGCCGCGCGGCACCTGCACGTGCACCGCGTCCTCGGTGTGCCACCACGGCACCCGCACCGTGCCCGTCAGCGCACCGCGCAGATGCACCTCGAGCGTCTCGTGCAGGACCAGCGCGCCCGAGGTGTCTCGCGGTGACCACAACTGACGCAGCACCACACCCAGCGCATCCGTGGCCCAGGTGGTCCGCCTGCCGGTGTCGAGCACCTCGGCGCTGACCTCCTCCGAGACCAGCGGCAGGTCCAGCAGCGTCGCCAGCGCCTCGGCGCCGTCGGTATCCCCGGCCACCAGCCGTTCCGGCGGGACGACCAGGCCGAAGCACGGCTGGTCCAGGACCATGACGGTGCTCGCGTCGACGACCGCGCCGGACAGGGCGCGCACCTGATCGGGCAGATCCAGCTCGCGCGGGTCCAGCGCACCGGACTCGACGGCGGCGGCCAGCCGGGCATGGGTATGCGCGATGACCTCGGGCGCGGGGGTTTTCGACGGGTCGGCGAGTGCGTCGAGGAGCTCCTCGGCCAGTTCGGCCGACATCACGTCCGGGCGGACCAGCAGCGGGCGCAGCACGTCCAGGTCGGGGCCGGTGATGCCGTCGACCTCGAAAGCCGGGAGCAGGCCCGCGAATTCGTCGTCGTCGGGATGCCGCAGGCGGCCGAGGGCGATATCGCCGATGTGCGCGTGCCGATGCAGCCACCAGGCGGTGTAGCCGTCGCGGTCGGCGAGCAGTGCGCGGGTGCGCGGCTCCGACAGCAGCTGACGTAGAGCGGCGGGCCAGCGGCTCTCGTCGACCAGATCGAGGTCGCGGACGGCGGCCAGCTCCCGGGGGTCCTCGGAAAGGCCGTCCCACCAGGTGTGTTCGTCGTCGAGGTCGTGATCGGGGCCGACCGGATCGGGATCGGTGACCACCGCGAAGTCCCAGCCGACACCGATCGCGCGCAGGGCCTTGGCGCCGTATTCGGCGACCGTGGCGTCGGCGACGGTGCCGAACGGTGAGTCGTCGACCAGGACGGCGGCCAGTGGCGCGCCGGGGAGCAGCAGTTCGTCGGCGGAGCGCAATTCGCCGGTGTCGTCGGGCAATTCGAGCAGGCCGAGCCAGGACGGGAGCAGTTCCGGGGTCGCGAAGGGCGCCAGCCGCAGGACCGCGTCGACGGTGTCGGGGTCGGCCGGGTCCTGCTCGAGCAGGTCGTGCAGGCCCGGGTCGGTGAGCAGGTCCTCCGCGGTGGCGCTGCGAGCACCGAGCCGGGCCAGCAGCGCATGCGTGGCGTCGGGGTGCACCAGGCGGGCCCAGTGCACCGGGACGGCCACCGTGAGCTGATCGTCGAGGACGACGGTGCGCGGGCCGGTGACGAGCCTGCCGTCGGCCAGCGGCACCGCGAGCGCGCCGAACTCCTCGGCGGTCACGGTGTCGACCACGAACGGTTCGAGCGCGGCGTAGAACCGCTGCCACCAGTGCGGCTCCCGATCCAGGCCGCTCGACAGATCGGCCAACGATGCCGGGCCGAGGCGGTGCACGTCGAGGACGGACAGCTTCTCCTGCTGGGCGCGGCCGGACAGCTCCGGGATCAGCAGGGGGCCGGTGATGTCGGCGAGCAGAACCGCCAATTCCGGTGTGAGGTCGGGGAATACGCTCGCGCGGGTCGGGGTGCTCACGCGGTCGGCGGTCGCTTCGGGTCGCACGGCCGAGCCCCTGGCGGCGGGCACCGTCGAGACCGAGCGGCCGAAGTCGTCGATGGCGTGCGCTGACAGCGCCGGCTCCGATGGCCGGGACTCGGTGGCCTGCTCGACCGGGTCGTCGATGCGGGCGGCGCAGACCGGCAGCCAGGGGTGGGTGCGGAGTTCGGTGGTGACGGCTTCGCGGAGGAGTCCGTCGGCCTCGCTGCGGGCGAAACCGGGGGCCGGGACGAGGACGAGGCGGTCGCGGGGCGGGAGGGCGCGGGCGAAATCGGCATAGCCGGTGGCCAGTTCGGCGAGGCGGGCGCCGGGCAGGAGGCGGCGGCGATCGGGCTGCATGGCGATGTCGGCCACCAGGATCGCGGGCAGGGACAGTTCCTCGTCGGAGCGGGTGGGGGCGCGCAGGACATCCGGGGCGGCGGCCACGGGTCGGCCGTCGCGCAGTGGGAGCAGCCAGCGGGCTCTGGGGGTGCGGTACTGCCACCAGCGCCGGGTGACGCCCTCCGGCTGGGTGACGGCCAGTTCGGTCAGGCCGCTGGCGCCGAGAGCGGTGACGGTGCTGGTGAATTCGTCGGTGCCGATCCGGATGCGGTGCAGGGCGGGCAGTTCCAGCAGCAGGGCGGTGGCTTCCGCGCGCAGGGCGGCGAGCAGGGCGTCCGCGTCGATGTCGGCGCGCAGGTGCACGACGACCTCGGTGTCGGCGCCGGCGACCGGGGTGGTCGGGACGGGCCAAGCGAGGCGCAGGACCGGCGGCTCGATCGTCGCCAGGTCTTCGGGGATCTCGATGCCGATGTCGTGCAACGCGTTCCGGGTCGCGGTCCGGGAGAACCGGATCGATCCGGTGGTGGACCGGACCTCGATCTCGTCGCCGACGGACCGCACCGCCGTGAAGCCGACGCCGAACCGCCCGACCTGCTCCGCCTCGGTCTTCCCGGACGCACGCAGCGCGGTGAGCGCGTGCACGCCGGAAACACTCAGCGGCACGCCGGTATTCGCGACATGCAGCCGCCCGTCGAGCACCCGGACACTCAACTCGCCCGGAACACCCGCCTTCGCCGCCGCGTCGGCCGCGTTCTGGGCCAGCTCGGTGAGCACCCGATCCCGGTAGCCCGCGGCCACCAGATCCGCCTCACTCGCACTGTCCTCCCGCAACCTGGTCGGCGAATCCCGCCAGGCGGCAAGCACTCCGGCACGCAGCTCCGCGGTGCCGAAGGGATCCGCCGATCCGTTCAGCGCGCCACCGACGATCCGTGCTCGTCGGCCGCATCACCCTCGGCCGCGTCGGCGACATCGCCCTCGGCAACCGCTGCACCCGAAGCGGTTTCGGTCGCGGCGTCGGCTCCGGTGGACGAACTCCCTGCCGCCGCATCGGCGACGGAAGCCGCGTCGTCTGCCACCTCGGCACCGGCGGCCTGCGCTTCCTCAGTGGCTTCGGTCGGATCAGCCACGGTCTGTGACGCAGGTTCGGCCGCATCCGATGCAGCGGCCTGCGCTGTCGCGGCCTGAGCATCCGCAGCAGCCGACGCGGCGGCAGCGCCCTGATCGCCGGTAGCAGCCTCGGTCGCATCGGTCATCGGCTCGGCCACCGAGGCAGCGACCACGTCACCCTGATCGCCGGTGACGGTTTCCGCCGCGGTGTCGGCCGCCTCGACAGCCTCGGCTACCTGGGCGGGCTCGGCCACAGTCTCGGCGGCCGAAGCAAGCTCGGCCCCGGGGGCCAGTTCGGCGGCGACGACCTCATCGGCCGACTCGGGCTGCGCACCCTCGACGAGCGCTTCGCGGGCGGCAGCGGCCGCGTCGGCGGCTTCGGCCTCGGCGGTCTCCTGCTGCTCGGTCTCGACCGCGGTGGCACCCGCGCCGGATGCCTCGGCATCGGCAGTGTCCACGGCGGACGTGGCCGCATCGGCGGTGCCGTTCGTGCGCACGATCTCGACGAGATCCACGGCGTGGTCGTCGAACGCCTCGTAGCGCGGCGAACCGTTGCCCGAGGGGGCGGTCACGTCGGAGTGGGCGCCGCAGCCGTATTCGATGTGGACGACGTGGCCGTCCGCGCCCATCGCGTTACCGCAGACGCCGAAGGATTCGCGCAGGGCGCCGGCCAGCGGCAGGAAGAAGCCACAGAGGCCGCAGGTGGACGGGGCGGCCTTGGCCATCTCGGTGTCGGGGCCGAACTCGGTATACCAGCGCTGGGCCGCCTCGACGCGGCCCTCGAGGCTGAGCACCTGGGTGCGGCCGAGGCCGATCTCGTGACACACCTCGTCGACGGCGGGATCGCCGGTCGCGATGTAGCCGGGGACGAGGCGGGGATCGTCGGCGGGCGGGGCGAGCAGATCGCCGGGGCCGAGGTCGCCGGGACGGACCCGCTGCTCCCACGGGACGAAGTCGGGGGCGATCAGGGCGTCGGGGCCCGGCAGCAGCGCCGACTCGCTGACCGTGGCGTATGTCGCCTCCGGCGGCGCGGCGACCACCACGGCCCACTGCCAGCCCCGGTAGCCGGGCAGGGTCGCCTCGAACCGGTGGGTGGCTGCCGTCTCGTCCTCGGCACTCACCCCCAGATGGACTCCTACCCCGTCGGGCTCCAACTCGACGAGCGCACGACGTGCGACTTCGGCCGCATCGGCCAGAACAGGACGCACGCCGGACTCCGAAACAGATACTGCGCTCACGGCATACATTTTGCCGTATGAAGTGCAATCGGAGTTCGTTGGCCGTCGCAGTGCTGGTCAGCCTGCTCGGCGTGGGGGCTTGCGGGGGCCAGGAAGAGCCCGGGCCGCCCCGCCTGCGCGTCGAGGTGATCGGCTCGTCACCGCACGATCCGCGGGCTTTCACGCAGGGTCTCGAGGTGGTCGACGGCGTCCGCTACGAAAGCACCGGCATGTGGGGCGTGTCGAGCGCGCGCGCCGCCGATCAGGCGACCGGCGCCGAGACCGCGCGCGTCGACCTGCCCGCGCCGCTGTTCGCCGAGGGCATGACCAAGGCGGGCGGGATCGTCTGGCAGATCACCTGGCAGGACCACATCGCCATCGCCCGCGACCCGGTCACCCTGGCCGAGACCGGCCGCGCCGAATACGAGGGCGAGGGGTGGGGCGTGTGCGCGCAACCCCAGCGCCTGGTGATGAGCGACGGCACGCCCACCCTCACCTTCCGCGACCCGGTGACCTTCGCGAAGACCGGTTCGGTGACGGTCACCGGCTACCCGTCCCTCCAGCCGAACGAACTCGACTGCGCCCCCGACGGCACGGTCTACGCCAACAACTACCCCTCCGACGAGATCCTGCGGATCGACCCGGAGACCGGCCGGGTGCTCGCGGTGATCGACGCGGGCGGACTGCTCACCGCCACCGAGCGCGCGGGCACCGATGTCCTCAACGGCATCGCCCACCTGCCCGGCACCGACCGGTTCCTGCTCACCGGCAAGTACTGGCCGCGCATGTTCGAGGTGCGGTTCGTCCCCCGATGAGTGAGCTGTGGCGAACACTGCCGCGCCGCGAGTGAACGCGGCGAGCCCGCGTGGGCCAGAATTGGACTGTGACTACTCCCCGCGATCCCTCCGGTCCCGACCGTGGTCGCCGGGACGGTAACCCCGCGGGCAGGCATCCCGGCTTCGGGCAGTACCCGCCGCGCGCGGGGGCGGGTCGCGACGAGCAGCGCAGGCCCACCGCACCGCGCAAGGTCTTCCCCCGCCCCGACTCGCCGACGATCCGGTCGAAGAACCCGTTCCGGCGCGGACGGTCCGAGCCCGACGCCGCCCCGACCACGCCCTTACCCGGCGCGCCCGCGCCTCGCGAACGCGCCAGGCCGGTGCCGCCGCCCGAGAAGGACCTGGGTCCGCCGGCCACGCGTCCGCTCCCCCGTGCCGACGAACCCGTCGACGACGAGGTCAAGCAGCGGGTGCCGCGCAAGCTCACCGTCACCCGGGTCGCCGCCATGCGCAGCCGCGAACTCACCGAGCGCGGATTCGCGACCTTCCAGCGCGCCGCCAAGGCCGACGGCGCCGACCAGTCGGGCCTGACCGCGCTCACCTACGCCACGATGGCCAACTTCGCGCTCGATGCCGCGATCGCCGTCTCGCTGGCCAACACCCTGTTCTTCGCCAGCGCCACCGCCGAGTCCAAGACCAAGGTGGCGCTGTACCTGCTGATCACCATCGCCCCGTTCGCCATCATCGCGCCGCTGATCGGGCCGCTGCTCGACCGCTTGCAGCGCGGTCGCAGGCTGGCGCTGGCGACGACGTTCGGGCTGCGCGCGGTCTTCGCGCTGCTGCTGATCATCGAGATCGACACGTGGGGGCTGTATCCGCTGGCCCTGTGCATGATGGTCGGCTCGAAATCTTTCGCGGTTCTCAAGAGCGCGGTCACCCCGAGGGTGCTCCCACCGGACATCGATCTGGTCCGCACCAACTCACGGCTGACGGTGTTCGGCCTGGTCGGCGGCACCATCGGGGCCGGCGCGCTGGCCGCGCTGGCCGCGCTGATCGCCGGGTCGACCGGCGCGCTGGTGCTGGCCACCGGCATCGCGGTGGCCGGTGCGTACCTGAGCCTGCGGATTCCGTCGTGGGTGGAGGTGACCGAGGGCGAGGTGCCGGCGACGCTGAGCTATCACGGCCCCGACGCGCACACCGAGGTGCTCGAGCCCGGCACGGAATCCTCGGTGCCCGCCCGGAAACGACGGCAGCCGCTGGGCCGGGCTGTGGTCACCGGACTGTGGGGCAACAGCTCCATCCGCGTGCTCACCGGCTTCCTGACCTTCTACATCGCCTTCGTCGCCAAGGGCTCGGGCGGCAGTCCGACCGAGCAGGCGGCCATGCTCGCGGTGGTCGGCGCCGCGGCGGGCATCGGCAACTTCGGCGGCAACGCGACCGGTGCCAGGCTGCCACTCGGCAGGCCGTCGCTGGTGGTGCTCGGTTGCACCGCCGCGGGCGCCGCGGTCGCGCTGTTCGCGATGTTCACCGGCAACCTGTTCGGCGCGGCGTTCGCGGCGCTGGTCGCGTCGGCGGCGAGCGCGCTGGCGAAGGTGTCGCTGGACGCGGCGATCCAGGACGACCTGCCGCCGGAGTCGATCGCGTCCGGTTTCGGCCGGTCGGAGACGGTGCTGCAATTGAGCTGGGTGATCGGCGGCGCGGCCGGTGTGCTGTTGCCGATCGAATTCTGGAAGGGTTTCGCGGTGATCAGCGTGATCCTGGTGATCGGCCTGATCCAGACGTTCGTCAGCTACACCGGACATTCGCTGCTGCCCGGCCTGGGCGGCAACCGTCCGCAGCACGCCGAGC
Organism: Nocardia fodinahabitans; assembly: GCF_052983615.1. Taxonomy (NCBI): domain Bacteria; kingdom Bacillati; phylum Actinomycetota; class Actinomycetes; order Mycobacteriales; family Nocardiaceae; genus Nocardia; species Nocardia fodinahabitans. The sequence goes on along the minus strand of NZ_JBRJJC010000001.1, from coordinate 4,260,807 downwards.
AGGAAGTGCCCAACACCCATCCGCATCGGGCAGGCCCCGGTGCGGTTCCGCGAGGGACAGGAGACCCCATCCGGTGAGCAAGCTCAACGTCCGCACGATCGTCGCACTGGTCGCGGCCGGACTCTTCGCCGTCGCCGCGGTGACCGCGGGCCTGGTGGCCTACGGCGTCTCGCAGGCACCCGAGCACGACCCGCAGATCACCGCGTTCGCGCGCGGCACCACCGTCACCGTCGACCCGTTCCTGTACTGCACCGTCACCATGCAGGACTGCCGGTACGGCGAGACCACCGAACTGACGACGACGACCGGCCGCCCGGTGCAGCTGTCGCTGCCGAACACGATCGCCGAGTCACCGTGGCTGGTCCAGCTGATCTACCAGCGCCCCTCCGGCGAGCAGGTCGACCGGGTGCTGAGCTTCGCCGACTTCCCCTCGGGCGCACGCGCGCTCACCATCGACACCAAGCCCGAACCCGACCTGCGCCTGGCGGGCATCGAGGTCCAGCTCCCGATCCTGGCCCGCGACACCGTGACCGGCCGCGAGACCTACATCCCGCACGCCGCCTGGTCGATCAGCACCCCCGAGGCGTAACCGACCTCAACCGGCCAACCACGCCTAACCCCGAGGAGAGGCAGGCCGCGCAGCGGCCGACACGTCCGCCCCGCCAGCCACGCGCCGATACACACACGACGAAGAAACACGCGGTACCGAACCAACAAGACCAGAACAGCCCCGACCCCGAGGAGGGGCAGGCCGACGAAGTCGGCCGTCGCGGCCGTCCCGCCGATCAGGCGCCGTTGCGCAAGCGACGAAGGAGCAAGCAACGGCGCCTGATCGGCGGGACCAAGGGGCCGCGACCCCGAGCGCGCCAGCGCTCCAAGAACTCAGTGGTCGAGTTCGCGGGCGACGGCCCGCACGACCTCGGAGATCCGCTGGGACAGCTTGCGATCCGGGTACTTGCCGCGCCGCAGATCCGGCTGCACCTTGGTCTCGAGCAGCGTGATCATGTCCTCGACGAGGCCGTGCAGTTCGTCGGGCGACTTGCGCGGGCCCGCGTCCTTACGGGCGGGCTGCTGAGTCTGGTTGCCGCGCACCGTCGGCGGCGCTTCGAGCAGCTTCAGGCTGAGCGCCTGCGGGCCACGACGGCCGGCGGCCATACCGAATTCGACGCGCTGTCCGGGCTTGAGGCCTTCGACGCCCTCGGGCAGCGCGGAGGAACGGACGTAGACGTCCTCGCCCTCGTCTTGGGAAAGGAAGCCGAAGCCCTTTTCGACGTCGTACCACTTCACCCGGCCGGTCGGCACTGCGCTCACCCGTTCATCATTCGATACCCGAACCCTTGTGGCCCGGGTTACATCTGCTTGTCGCGAAAAGAACGCGCCCCACAACAAGGCAGGACGCGATGTGCTCAGAGTCTACCCCGGTTGCTATAACGCGAGCACATCAGTTTTACGGTGCACCGGTGACCAACTCACCTCCGCCCGCCGCCACTCCGCCGGAGCGCGACCCCCGCAGGCCCAGCGATCGGCTGCTGCAACTCGCTGTCGCGCTGTTCGGCATCGGGATCCTGGCCGTGGTCGCCATCTTCGTGACATCGATCGTGTCGGACTCGTCGCCGGGGTTGTGGCTGTACCTGCTGGCGATGCTCGCACCGGTCGGCTTCCTGCTCGGCCTGGTGTTCGCGCTGTGGTCGGGGCGACGCGCGCGTTGACGCGTCAACTGGTTACCCCCGCGAATCGATACCCAGACAGCAGTGTGATCCTCGTCACATAACAGGTAGGTCACGAACTGAGCGTGCAACCGTCGCGCACACCGGACACCGCGATTACCTGCGCGGACGCCTCGGGGATCACCCTGAGACCACCCCGAGACCCACCCGTACACGCCGGTTACCAAATAGTGACTTTCCCCGCTGTCCGTCGTACCGTTTCTCTCAGCCGGGGCAACCCCCGGAACCACCGGCCCGCCGCACCGAACCTCACCCCGCGGGTACCGGACCCCGATTGGAATCAGGGGTGAGGGCGGACCGGGAGACCTCTCAGTCCGGGCCACATGCAGGTGCGCACGAGAGGAAGAAACCCGATATGAGTGGACGCCACCGCAAGCCGACTTCCACCGGCCGCACTGTCGCCAAGGTCGCCGTCACCGGCGCGATCATCGGCACCGCCAGTGCAGCTTTCGCCGGAAACGCCAGCGCGGCCCCCGACTCCGACTGGGATCGCCTCGCGCAGTGTGAAGCCGGCGGCAACTGGGGCATCAACACCGGCAACGGCTACCAGGGTGGGCTGCAGTTCTCGCCCTCCACCTGGAACGCGCACGGTGGTGGCGAGTACGCCGCCACGGCCAACCAGGCCACCCGCGAACAGCAGATCGTGGTCGCCGAAAAGGTTCTCGCTTCCCAGGGTTGGGGTGCTTGGCCCTCGTGCTCGTCCCAGCTGGGTCTGAGCAGCGGCCCGACCGAGCGGATCGCGCCCTCCTCCCCGAGCTGGGCCCCGCAGGTGACCGTCCCGCAGGTGCAGGATCCGAGCCAGGAAGTCTTCCAGGCCGTCGATCGCGCCCTCTCCGTCGTGCAGCAGCAGGGTGTCGCCGTGCCGCAGCAGGCGCTCGATTTCTTCAACGCCGCCAAGGGCACTCAGCTCGACCCGGCCGTGATCGACTTCTTCGAGGCGAACAAGGGCCTGCTGCCCTCCTGATCGCCCGCGTAGACAACTAGAGCCCGCATCCCTAGGGATGCGGGCTCTTGTCTTTCCCGTCCGAACTACACCCGGTTGATAACCGTCTGCGGGTGGACGTACGGCAGCTTCGATGCCGGGACGGGAAACTCGGTGTCCTCACCGAAGGGCGAGAGGTTACCGGCGCGGGTCGACGACAGTTCGGTCACGGCGTGCTCGCCGTCGGCCACCTGCGGCCAGCCGTTGTCGACGTAGGGTTTCTTCGATTTGTTCACCACGGGCTCATTCTGGCATACGCACAACGGTGCTCGATCGCGGCTGGCGCCGCAGGTTCTCGGCCCAGAACTGTAGGCTGGATCGGATGATCGCGACGGACTCCCTCGCCGATTGGCTCGGTGCGCGCACCGACCCCCAGCTGGTGAAACTGCTGCAGTTGCGGCCCGATCTGGCGGTGCCGCTACCCGCGTCGATGTCGGTGCTCGCGGTGCGTGCCCAGCAGCGGGCCTCGGTGCTGCGCGCCGCCGACGATCTCGACACCCTCGAATTCGCGATCATCGAAGCGCTCACGGCCAACGAGGACGCCCGCACGATTGGCACCGAGGTCACCCCGCTGACCCGGACCACCCTGCACGCGCAGCTGAAGGACCGGGTCACCAAGACCGCGTTCACCGCCGCGCTGACCCGTCTGCTCGACCGCGCGCTGGTCTGGCAGACCGGCGACGGCCTGCACCTGGCCCCGAGCGCCGCCGAGGCCCTCCCCTGGCCGCTGGGCGCCACGACGGCGCTGCCCGACGCGCTGACCGAGCCCGAGGTGGCCGCCGCGCTCGCGCAGGCGAGCCCGGCCGAGCGGGCGCTGCTCGACAAACTGGCCGCCACCGGCCCGCGTGGCCGCACCAGGGATGCCGCACCCGGTACGGCGCCGGATCGTCCGGTACCGCGGCTGCTGGCGGCCCGGCTGCTGCACCGCATCGACGACGAGACGGTCGAACTGCCGGTGACGGTCGGCCAGGTGCTGCGCGGCGACCCGGTGACCGACCCGCACGCCCTCGCCCCGCCCAAGCCCACACTGACCAAGCACGCGCCCGCCGAGGTGAACGCGGTCGGCGCGGGCGAAGTCGGTGAGCTGCTGCGCGATTGCGCCGACCTGCTCGACGCGCTGGGCCGCCTGCCCGCCCCCGCCCTGCGCGCGGGCGGGCTCGGCGTGCGCGAGTTGCGCAGGCTCGCCAAGCAGACCGGGATCGACGAGCAGCGCGCCGGCCTGCTGCTGGAGCTGCTGGCGGCCGCGAAGCTCGTCGAGAAGGGTCTGCCCGAGCCGGTGCCGGAAGTGGACTCCACCGACGACTTCTGGGCCCCGACCCCCGCCGCCGACGCCTGGCTGGACGCACCGCCAGCGACCCGCTGGGTGTTGATCGCGCTGGCCTGGCTCGACCTGGACCGGATGCCGTGGATGATCGGCCTGCGCGACGCCGCCGACAAGCCGATCGCCGCGCTCTCGGCGGAGCTGCGCATCCCACACGCGGTGCGCGACCGGCAGGCCATCCTCGGCCTGCTCGCCGAGTACCCGAGCGGCACCGCGCTGACCGCCGCCGATATCGGCAAGCTGCTGGCCTGGCGGATGCCGCGCAGGCGCAGGCACTTCCGGCTCGACGCGGTGACCGCGACGCTGGCCGAGGCCGCCGTCCTCGGCCTGCTCGGCCGCGGCGCGCTCGATTCCGCGGCCAGGGCCCTGCTGCACGGCGCGGACACCAGCGTCGCCGACGCCGAGGCGGAGATGGCCGCGGCGCTGCCGGAGCCGGTCGATCACGTCCTCGTCCAGGCCGACCTGACGGTGATCGCCCCCGGCCCGCTGGTGCCCGAGTTACGTGGCCGGATCGCGCTGGTCGCCGATGTGGAGTCGGCGGGCGCGGCCACCGTCTACCGGGTCGGTGACGCCTCGGTGCGCCGCGCGCTGGACGCCGGGATGACCGCCGCCGAACTGCACGCGCTGTTCGCCAACCACTCCCGCACGCCGGTCCCCCAGTCGCTGACCTATCTCATCGACGACGTCGCCCGCCGCCACGGCCAGCTGCGCGCGGGCATGGCGCAGTCGTTCCTGCGCAGCGACGACCCCGCGCTGCTCGCCCAGGTGCTGGCCGCGCCGGTCGCCGACACGCTGGCGCTGCGCGCGATCGCGCCCACCGTCGCCATCGCCCTCGCCCCGCTGGGCGAACTGCTCGAACAGCTGCGCGCGGCCGGTTTCGCCCCCGCCGGTGAGGATTCCGCGGGCGCGATCGTCGACCTGCGCCCGCGCGGCGCCCGCATCGCGGTCCGCCCGCTGGCCCGCAAGCCCTATCGCCCGAGCCCACCCAGCGACGAACAGCTCGCCCTGCTGGTCACCGAACTCCGCGCGGGCGAACGCGCCGCAGGCGCCCGCACCGGACAGTCGGTGCGCGCCGACGGCACCCGCACCGGCACCGCCGCGACCCTGGCCCTGCTCCAGCTGGCCGCCAGGGTCGGCCGCCCGGTGAACATCGGCTACGTCGACGCCCAGGGCGTCGCCAGCCAGCGCGTGGTCGAGCCCCTCCGCGTCGGCAACGGCCAACTAGACGCCGTAGACCCCGTCACCGGCGCGACCCGCCACTTCACTTTGCACCGAATAGCCTCGGTCGCCCTCCTGGACTGACCCGCAGGAAACCGCCGCCCCGATCGCACGCCCCGACCCCGAGGAGGGGCAAGCCGACACACCCGACCGTCAGCGCCACACCCCGACCCCGAGGAGGGGCAGGCCGACGAAGTCGGCCGTCGGCGGCCGTCCCGCCGATCAGGCGCCGTGGCGCAAGCGACGAAGGAGCAAGCCACGGTGCCTGATCGGCGGGACCAAGGGGCCGCCGACTCGAGCGCGCCAGCGCTCCAATATCACGGCCTAGCCATGCAGAAAGTGGCCTTGGGGTCGGACACCGTGCGGAACTGGGTGGCGTCGGCGCCGCACTGGAGTTCGTCGGCTACGCCGTCGATGCGCTTGACGACCTTGAACGTGGCCTCGGGGGCGGTGCAGGCCACGGTTTCGGCGGGGCGCTTGCCCGCGTCGGCGTAGCAGCTGCCCTGGGCGAAGTTGGGGGCGAGGCAGAGGCCGGTCTTGGTGTCACCGACCGTGCCGTTGAAGGTGGCGTCGGAGACATCGCAGGTCAGCGGGGCCGTGCCGACCTGCACGATCCGGTAGTTCGACGTCGTGGCGGAGCAGTCTCCGAGCGTGCCGACCATCGCGTCGGCCGCGTTGTCGGTGACCTCGATGCACGCGCCCTTGGCGAGCGAGCTGCCCGCCGGGTCGCTGTCCGACGAACAGGCGGCGACCGCCCCGACCAGTGCGACCGTCGCCACGGGGGCGAGCACAACCCGTGCCAGCAGTCGCTTTCCTGGGAAAAACACTGAAAACCTCACTCACCGAACGGTTCAGGCGAACATGACCGCCGGTGACGATACCCAAGTCGGCCGCGCCCGCGCTCGGCCCCGTCGAACCTGGCTACCATCACAAAGATGACCCTCGACGATGTCGCAGGCGAGCTGTACGGCCTCGACCCCGGCGACTTCGTGTCGACCCGCACCGAGCGGGCCGCCCAGGCCCGTGCCGACGGCGACCGCGAGCTGGCCAAGGCCATCACCGCGCTGCGCAAACCGACGGTCGCGGCGTGGACGGTCAACCTGCTGGCCCGGCACGCGCCGCAGGAGATCGCGGCCCTGCTCGACCTCGGCGAGGCGCTGCGCTCGGCCCAGCGTCAGCTCTCCGGCGACACCCTGCGCGCCCTCGGCACCCAACGCCAGCAGGTGGTCAACGCCATGACCAAGCGGGCGGGCGAACTGGCCGCCGCGCACGACCGCCCGGCGAGCGAACAGGTGCTGCGCGAGGTCGGCCAGACCCTGACCGCCGCGCTGGCCGATCCCGGCGTCGCCGAGCAGGTCCGCGCCGGCCTGCTGCCGGCCACCGTCACCTACGACGGCTTCGGCCCGGCCGGACTGGTCGCGATCACCGGCGGCAAGGCCGCCGCACCGGCGAAACGCGCGACCCGCCGGGCGACCACCACACCGGAGGACGCCGAGACCGCGCGCCGGGCCGAGGCGAAGCAGGAACTCGACGATGCCGAATCCGCGCTCGAGACCGCCCGTTCCGCCCGTGACGAGGCTGAAGCCGCTGCCGCACAGGCCAAAACCGCGCTGGATGAGATCGAATCCCGCATCGACGAGCTGCGCTCGGAACTCGAGCACGCCGAGCAGCAACGCCATTTCGCCCGCACCGCAGACCACCGGGCCAGAGGCGAAGTGACCTCGGCACGTAGCCAATTCGAGCGAATGCAACGGTGGGCCGATCGAGCCCGCGCCCGGATGGACGAGGATTGATCTCCCGCACCATCCGTCACCCCAGGCCCACAAGGCGATTCAGCGGCGCAGTGTGCCCGGGTAGAGGAACGCCTCACGTGGCGGCGTGGTCGCATCCAGCCACTCGGCCAGGAAGTCACCGAGCGGCAGCGAGGTCCGACTCTGCAGGAACTCCCGGAACTCCGGCATCGAGGCGTTGCCATCGCGGTGCGCGTTCACGAAATCGTGGATGGCGGTGAAGAAAACGTCCTCGCCGAGCAGTTTGCGCACCGCGTGCAGGAACAGCGGGCCGCGGTAGTAGACCGAGGTGAACTCGTTGCCCGCGCCGGGACTCGCGAGCGCGACCTCCCAGAACTCCGGTTCGTCACGGTATTTCGCGATCTTCTCGCGGTACTTGGTGTCGACGTCGGCGTGGTCGATTCGTTCCGGCCACAGGTAGTCGGCGGTGTAGCTGGCGAAGCATTCGTTGAGGCAGATGTCGGACCACTGCCGCACCGACATCGTGTCACCCCACCATTGATGCGCCAGTTCGTGCACGACCGTGTTCAGGTCGGTCCACGGCGCGTAGGTGGGTCGGGTCTGGGTCTCCAGCGAGAACGGGAGCTCGGCGTCGACGTAGATGCCGCCCGCGACGTCGAACGGGTAGGGGCCGTAGAGGTTTTCGAGGAAGGCGAGGATCTCCGGCAGGCGCTGCTCGTCGTCGCGATTGCTCGCCGACTCCGGTGCGAAGGCGCTGAGCACGGGCGTGCCGTCGGGCGTGCGCTGTTCGAGGAAGGTGAAGTGGTCGACCGCGATCGTGGTCAGGTACCCGATCACGGGTTGCCTCGTCTCCCAGGTGGTGTGCAGGCGGCCGTCGCGCACCTCGTGCCGGGTGCGATCGCCGGTCGACATCACCTCCCATTCGGCGGGCACCGAGGCGTGCAGGGTGAAGGTCGCCTTGTCCAGCGGGGTGTCGTTGAGCGGGTACCAGGTGCTCGCGCTGTGCGGCTGGCCGACGGCGAACGCGCCGCCGCTGGGCGCGTGGGTCCAACCCTCGCCCTCGGTGTCGGCGGCCGGGCCCGCGTAGTCGACGACGACGCGCATCGGCAGGCCGGGCGGCAGCGGCAGCAGCGGCGTGACGACCAGCTCCTGGTCCCCGTCGCGGGTGAAGCCCGCGGGCTGCCCGTTGATCGTCACCATCAGCACCTCGGGGCCGCGGTAGTCGAGATCGAACTGGGCCAGTGGCTGGGTCGCGCGGGCGTCGATGGTCGCGGTGCCGCGCAGGACGTAGGTGGCCGGGTCGTAGTCGACCGACACGTCGTAGTGGGCGACGTCGTAGCCGCCGTTGCCGTCGAGCGGGTAGTACGGATCACCGAGACCGGGCGCCCCGATCAGTCCGGGGTCGGCGCCGACCGGGCGCACGCTCAGCGCCAGCACGGCGAGCACCGCGCACATTCCGGCCGACCATCGCATCCTGGACTGACACCTTTCGCCTGCTCTGGCTCGGATACCGCGGACACCCTCTATCGTCGCAGCCGCACCGCGCGGGTCCCAATACGCCTGACCCGTGGGAGCCCGCGCGCTCAGCCGAGGTCGCCGGGCAGCTGCTGTGGGTCGAGCAGCAGCCGCTTGGTCGCGGTCCGCTTCACCCGCGCGGCCAGCGCCAGGTTCTCGGCGAGCAATCGCCATTCCAGCTCGGTGATGGCATCGCGGGCCCGCTCGATCACCACGCGATCACGCGTTCCCCACGCGATCGGCATGGCCGTGACCAGTTGCCACCGTTCGCCGACCTGCCGCGGCGCGCGATCGGTGCGGACCGCCACGGCGGGCACCCGTTCCCCCGGCTCGGGCCGATGCCCGGGCAGCGTGCGCACCTTGCGGGTGATCAGCGCCCAGGTGCGGGTCGGCGCGGCCGGCTCGGCGATGTCGACGAGGGCGAGCAGCACGATGCCGGAGCCCTCGGCCTCGGTGACCACGGCCGGCACCAAAGCGCCGTCCTGGTAGAGCTTTTCGATACTGGAGCGATGCGGCGTCCACAGCGCGACCCACAGTGCGATCGCCGCGACCAGCACGCACACGACGGCGAGCAGAAACCCCCAGGCCTGCCCGCTCCACAGCAGCGCGGCCGTGACCGCGACGGCGAGCCCGGCCACCAGCAGGGCGACCACCCGCAACCTGCGTAACCCGGTGAACGTCTCGTTGACCGCATGAGCGTGCTCACGGTCGACCACGAATTCGAAGCGGCGCACGGTTCCTTCCTAGCACAAGTTGCGGAGGAGTTGCCTCCACTTATCTGCCGAGGACTTCACCGCACGGTACCGCGTTCCGACCGGCCGATCGTGTCTACGCGCCGTCACCGATCGGCGGTCCGAGCAGATCGTCGGCGTCGGTGATGCGGTAGGCGTAGCCCTGCTCGGCGAGGAAGCGCTGCCGGTGCGCGGCGTACTCGGCGTCGAGGGTGTCGCGGGCGACCACCGAATAGAAATGCGCCTGTCCCCCATCCTGTTTCGGCCGCAGCAGCCGGCCGAGGCGCTGCGCCTCCTCCTGCCGGGAGCCGAAGGTGCCCGAAACCTGTACCGCCACCGAGGCTTCCGGCAGATCGATGGAGAAGTTCGCCACCTTGCTCACCACCAGCACCGGGACCTCGCCGGACCGGAACGCGTCGAAGAGCGCCTCGCGCTCCTTGTTCTTGGTGGCGCCGGTGATGACCGGCGCGTTCAGGTCGACGCCCAGCTCCTCGAGCTGGTCCAGGTACGCCCCGATCACCAGCGTCGGCGCGTCCTTGTGCTTGGCCAGAATGGACTCGACCACCGGGATCTTGGTGCGCGCGGTGGAACACAGCTTGTAGCGCTCCTCCGGTTCGGCGGTGGCGTAGGCCATCCGCTCGGCGTCGGTGAGCGTCACCCGTACCTCGACGCAGTCGGCGGGCGCGATCCAGCCCTGCGCCTCGATGTCCTTCCACGGCGCGTCGTAGCGCTTCGGGCCGATCAGCGAGAAGACGTCGCCCTCGCGGCCGTCCTCGCGCACGAGCGTGGCGGTCAGGCCGAGCCTGCGCCGCGATTGCAGGTCGGCGGTCATCCGGAACACCGGCGCGGGCAGCAGGTGCACCTCGTCGTAGATCACCAAGCCCCAGTCACGGCTGTCGAACAGCTCCAGGTGCTTGTACTCGCCCTTGGTCTTGCGGGTGATCACCTGGTACGTGGCGATGGTGACCGGGCGGATCTCCTTGCGCTCGCCGGAGTACTCGCCGATCTCCTCCTCGGTCAGCGTGGTCCGCGCCAGCAGCTCGCGCCGCCACTGCCTGCCCGCGACGGTGTTGGTGACCAGGATCAGCGTCGTCGCCTTGGCCTTGGCCATGGCCGCCGCGCCGACCATCGTCTTGCCCGCGCCACACGGCAGCACGACCACGCCGGAGCCGCCTGCCCAGAACGAGTCGGCGGCCATCTCCTGGTAGTCGCGCAGGTGCCATTTGCCCTCGGTGTAGTCCAGGCCGATGTCGTGCGCCTCGCCGTCGACGTAGCCGGCCAGATCCTCGGCGGGCCAGCCGATCTTGAGCAGCATCTGCTTGATGTGACCGCGCTCGGACGGGTGCACGATCACCGTGTCGTCGTCGATCCGGGCACCGAGCATGGGCGCGATCTTCTTGTGCCGCAGCACTTCCTCGAGCACCGCGCGATCCAGGCTCACCAGGCACAACCCGTGCGCCGGATGCTTGACCAGCTGCAGCCTGCCGTAGCGGCCCATCGTGTCGACGATGTCCACCAGCAGCGGCTGCGGCACCGCGTAGCGCGAGAAGTTCACCAGCGCGTCGACGACCTGCTCGGCGTCGTGCCCGGCCGCGCGGGCGTTCCACAACGCCAGCGGCGTGATCCGGTAGGTGTGCACGTGTTCGGGCGCGCGCTCGAGCTCCGCGAACGGCGCGATGGCCTGCCGCGCGTTGCCCGCCAGCTCGTGGTCGACCTCGAGCAGCAGGGTCTTGTCGCTCTGCACGATCAGCGGACCGTCGGTCACTGTGCTCCTCGGCGGCCGGGGCCGCGGGTTCGGGGCCTCGTGACCCCTCGATCGAGCGCTCGAGACTCGCGCCTGCGGCGCATGCGCTTCGAGCGCTCGATCGAGGGGCGGCCCCGAACGGGCTCGTCGAGCTCGCCCTGTGCGGGGTGCGTTGGGCCGGGATTGGTTCTGTGTTTGGTGCTGCCTCGGGGTTGATCGGTTCGGCAGCCTTTGTCGATTGTACGGAACCGGGCCGACACGACCTGGGGCGAAGCGGGCGGCGTGCGGTCCAGCTGGTGGCGACTGGACCGCGACAAGGCCCGGCTGACCAGGTCAGACTCGATGCGTGATGCAGACGACGGCGGTTCTCGGGGTTGGTGCGGCGGCGCTCGGCATGGTGCTCACGCCGGGGCCGAACATGATGTATCTCGTGTCACGGACGGTGGCGCAGGGACGGCGCGCGGGGTTGATCTCACTGGCCGGGGTCGCGGCGGGGTTCGGGGTGTATCTGCTGGCCGCGGCCGCCGGGATCACCGCGGTGTTCGCGGTCGTTCCGGGTCTCTACCTGGGGCTCAAGCTCGCCGGCGCCGGCTATCTGCTGTGGCTGGCCTGGCAGGCGGTGCGCCCGGGTGGGGTGTCGGTCTTCGCGCCTGCCGACCTGCCCGTCGATCCGGCGCGACGGCTGTTCACCATGGGATTGGTCACCAATCTGCTCAATCCCAAGATCGCGATCATGTACATGGCGCTGATCCCGCAGTTCGTCGACCCCGAGCGCGGCGCGCTGTGGTTGCAGAGCCTGTCGCTCGGTGCGATCCAGATCACCGTCGCCCTCACCGTCAACGGCCTGATCGTGCTCGGCGCGGCCGGGCTGGCCGGTTTCCTCACCGCGCGCCCGCTCTGGCTGCGCACCCAGCGGTACCTGATGGGGACCACGCTCGGCGGGATCGCGATCATGCTCGCCACCGACCGCGCCCGCCCGGCCCCGGCGTGACCGGCGTCGGCCGGTCGACCGTGATGCCTCTCGGCGTGTTCACAGCCGCTCCCGGCGGTCGTCCCGCGAGCCGATCGACGTGGGTGCGCGACATCTGAGGCCGGGTCCCCATCGCCGCACTCCGCCGTGTCACGCTGCTGTGTGGTTCGGGCGAGAAGGAGTGAGCGGTGAGTGTTGGGGTGCTGGTGGCGATAGTCGCGGCCGGGCCGTCGGCGACGGAGCTGGATTCGGCGCTGACCGCCGTGCATCGCAGCGGCGAGCTGATGGGTGTCATCTCGTTCGCGGCGTCGGGCGCGCTGGTCGCGGTGCGCAAACGGCTCGACCTGTTCGGCATGGCGATCCTGGCCACCGCGACCGCGCTGGGCGGCGGCATCGTGCGCGACCTGCTCATCGGTCGCACGCCGCCGGGCGCGTTCACCGACCTGACCTACCTGTCGGCGTCGCTGCTGACCGCTTTGGTCCTGTACTTCATCGCGCCGTCGCGCCGGCTCACCAAGGGGCCGCTCGAGATCGCCGACGCGATCGGGCTCGGCCTGTTCTGCGTCACCGGCACGGTCATCGCGTACTCGGCCGGGGTGAGCGCGCCGACCGCCGCGCTGCTCGGTATGACGACGGCGATCGGCGGCGGTGTCCTGCGCGATGTGCTCAGCGGCGAGGTGCCCAGCGTGCTGCGCCCCGACCAGGACCTCTACGCGATCCCGGCGCTGTTCGGCGCGGCCGCCACCGCCACCCTGCTGCACTTCGACCTCTACCGGTCGTGGACCGGCTTGCTCGCCGCCGTCGGCGCCATCGGCTTCCGCCTGCTGGCCCGCCACTACCAGTGGCACGCGCCGCTGGCCCGGCACGCCCGCGACTGAGCGCGTCCTCAGCGCACCGGCATGCCCGCGCGCAGGCGGCGCACGCCCTCGTCGATCGTCTCGTCGCGCTTGCTGAAGGTGAAGCGCACCAGGTGTTTCCAGTCGTCGGCGTGGTCGGCGAACACGCTCACCGGCACCGCGGCGACGCCGAGCCGCGCGGGCAGTTCCCGGCAGAACGTCATCCCGTCCTCGGCGCCGAGCGGGCGGATATCCGCGCACACGAAGTACCCGCCGGAACTGGCCGCGACGCCGAACCCGGTCTCGCGCAGCGCGGCCGACAGGCGCAGGCGCTTGTCGGACAGGCTGTCGCGCAGGGTGTGCACCCAGTCGATCTCGGCATTGATCGCGTGCGCGACCGCAGGCTGGAACGGCCCGCCGCCGACGAAAGTGAGGAACTGCTTGGCCGCGAGGACACCGTCGAGCAGCGGCGCGGGCGCGCACACCCAGCCGATCTTCCAGCCGGTGACATTGAACGTCTTCGCCGCGCTCGACACCACGATCGTGCGCTCGCGCATGCCGGGCAGGGTGGAAATGCTGATGTGCTCGACACCGTCGTAGACCAGGTGCTCGTACACCTCGTCGGCCAGCACCAGCAGGTCGTGCTCGCGCGCCAGCGCCGCGATGGCGGTGAGGTCGGCGCGATCGAGCACCGCGCCGGTGGGGTTGTGCGGTGAATTGATCACCAGCATGCGGGTTTTCGGGGTGATCGCGGCGCGCAGGCTGTCCAGGTCGAGGACGAAACGATCGCCGTCGGCGACCAGGCGCGCGGTGCGCCGCTGCGCACCGGCCAGGGCGACCGCGGCGGCGTAGGAGTCGTAGTACGGCTCGATCAGGGCCACCTCCTGCCCCGGTTCGACCAACCCGAGCACCGCGGCGCTGATCGCCTCGGTGGCGCCCACGGTCACCAGTACCTCGGTGGCCGGGTCGTACGCCGTGCCGTAGCGGCGGGCGCGGTCCTCGGCGATCGCCTGCCGCAGCACCGGCATGCCACGGCCCGGCGGGTACTGGTTGAGACCGTCCGAGATGGCGGCCTTGGCGACCTCGAGCATGCCCGCGGGCCCGTCGGTGTCCGGAAATCCCTGCCCCAGATTCACCGCGTCATGACGGACGGCCAGTTCGGTCATCTCGGCGAAGATGGTCGATCCGAACGGGCGCAAACGGGAGACGGTGGGCGGCGCAGACGACATCTCCGCAGCGTATCCCACTTTTCGCTACCGTTGCCGACCGATAGCGAACACGCATGTTTCACAAACGTTTTGCGGTGTTGACCTGCACTATTGTGCGATCACCCAGGCTGAGCTAGCCTCGCCGTGTTCTACCTCACACACCACAGCGTGGTGGCATATCGAAAGGGGCTCCTTATGGCCTCACCCTTGCTCGATTTCATTGTCGGCCCGGCTGCGTCGGAGGTTGCCGGTTCGGCTCTGCGGTTCATCCACGATCACCTGATGGGCAGCCCCATCGTCGACTACTTCACCGGCTCGGCGACCCCGGACAACAACATGGGTTCCTCGACCGGGGACATGAACCTCGGTTCGTCCACCGGCAACCACCAGTGGGGGTCGACCTACCCGTAGACACTCGGCGCATCGGACCGGATCGCGCGGGTCCGGTCCGATGCGAGGTCAGCGCAGCCGCGCGCCCGACAGCTTCGCCGCATTCGCGAAATCGTAAGCAGCCCAGACTTTTCCCTCGCGCACCGCGAAGCCGAGCACCCGCACCGGCCGCCCGAACGGCGAGTTCGGATCGATGAGTACCAGGCCGGATTGCCCGTTCACCGTGGCTGATCCCAGGTCCAGACCCGGTTCTTCCAGCTGCTTGCGCCACAGGCCGAGCGCCAGGCGCGCGATCTTCTCCGCTCCCGCAACGACATTCAGCGCCGTCTTGGTGGTGCCGCCGGCATCGGCGACGAACGTGGCGTCCGGGTGCAGGGTGGCCGCCACCGCGACGACATCGCCGGTGGCCAGCGCCGCCAGGAACCGCTGCACCGCCGCGTCGTGCACCTCGTCGGCGACCGGTTCCGGCGCCTTCGCCGCCGTCTTGCGAGCGCGCACCGCCAATTGCCGTGCGGCGTCGGCCGATACGCCCAGGATGTCGGCGATCTCGTCGAACGGCACGTCCAGGCTGTCGTGCAGCACCAGCGCGACCCGCTGCTGCGGCGTCAGCGCGTCCAGCACCACCAGCGCCGCCATCCGGCTGTCCTGATGGCGGACCACCACGTCCAGCGGATCGGGGGTGCGGCTCGGGGTGGTGACGATCGGCTCCGGCAGCCACTGCCCCACATAGGTTTCCCGGCGCACCGCCGCGCTGCGGAGGTGGTCCAGGCAGATCCGGCTGACCACGGTCGTCAGCCAGGCCCGCAGGTCGTCGATCTCGGACTGGTGCACGCCGGCCATCCGCAGCCAGCTCTCCTGCACGGCGTCCTCGGCGTCACCGACGCTGCCGGTGAGCCGGTAGGCGACCGAAAGCAGATGCGCTCGATGCGATTCGAACAGGTCGGTGAGAAGCGGGGAAACCATCGCCGCTGATCCTACGGACGGCGAAAACCAGCTGAGAAACCGGGCGCCGACCTGTCAGGATGGCACGATGTACGAGCACACGCTCACCGACGGCATCGTCTGGCTCACCCGCCCGACCGGTGCCGACATCGACCGCATCGTCGAGTGCTGCCAGGACCCCGAGGTAGGCCGCTGGACGACGATCCCCGTCCCCTACGCCCGCTCCGACGCCGAGGAATTCCTCGACAAGCTCGTCGCCCCCAGCTGGGCGGGCAACGCGGCGGTCTGGGCCATTCGCACCGCGCCCGACGGCCCCGTCGAAGGCATGCTCGGCCTGCACACCCGCGGCCCCGGCGTCTGCGAGATCGGCTTCTGGCTCACCGAGAGCCACCGCGGCAAGGGCCTGATGACCCGGGCCATCACACTGGCCTGCGACTTCGCCTTCGCTCCCGACGGGCTCGCCCTCGACCGCGTCACCTGGCGCGCCATGGTCGGCAATCACCCCTCGGCCGCCGCTGTCCGCCGGGTCGGGTTCCACTACGAGGGCCTGGCCCGGCAGGGCGGGATGCAGCGTGGCACCCGCGTGGACGAATGGCACGCGGCGCGCCTCGCGTCCGACCCGGGTGTGTTCGCCGAGGGCTGGCCTGCGGATATCGCGCCGCGCTGAGCTGGTCCACCCCCGGCGGTCTCGGGGCGTCCGGGCGACGTCCAGTGCTACCTGTATCGATTGTCGAGGCAGCGGGACGTGTCAGCATAGATGCATGGGCACTCCGAGGAGTTCCGATGTCTGACGACGCACGGTTCGAGTGGTTCGCCGACACCATGGGTGTGCGGGCGGACGATCGAGTGCTCGAGTTCGGGCCGGGGGCGGGAGCTTCGCTGGTGCGGATCGCGCAGCGGCTGCGGGGCGGGCGGATCGTCGGCCTCGATCGGTCGGCCACCGCGATCGGCCGGGCGAGAGACCGCTGTGCCGCCGAGATCGCGGACGGCCGGGTCCGGCTGGTCGAGGGTGCGGTCGGCCCGGCGTCGACCCGCGAGGTGCTGGCCCAGCTCGACGGGAACCAGCGGTTCGACCTCGTGTTCGCGGTGAACGTCAACCTGTTCTGGACCGGCCCCGCCACCCTGGCGTGGTCGATGATCCGAGAATGCCTGTCCCCCACCGGCCGCCTGTGGCTCTGCTACGGCTACGGCAGCCCCACCGACCCACCGACCAGCCCGAAACCCACCCCCGACCAACTCACCCCCCGCCTCACCACCGCCGGCTTCCACTGCGAAACAACCACGTCCGGCGACCTCCTCGCCGCCCAAGCTCTCCCGCCATAATCCCGCCCCCGCACCACCCACCCACGCGTCACCGAGGTCCGATCAAGATCACCACGCTGTAGTGGCGGCGGCTTCTCGGGCGATGCTGACACCACAGCGTGGTGATCAATCGCCCAGGTGCGTGGCGTTGCGGGCGGTGCCTCGGTGGGCGGTGATGGTGGTGGGGTCTTCGGGCCAGGCGTGTTTGGGGTAGCGGCCGCGGAGGTCGGCGCGGATCTGGGGCCAGCCGTTGTGCCAGAAGGAGGGGAGGTCGGCGGTGACGGCGACGGGGCGCTGGGCTGGGGAGAGCAGGTGGAGAACGATCGATGCGCGGCCGCCGGCGAGGGTGGGTGGGTCGGTCCAGCCGAAGATCTCCTGGACCTTCACCGCCAGGACCGGCGGGTCGGCGCTGTAGTCGAGACGGATGCGGCTGCCGGAAGGGACCTCCAGGCGTTCGGGCGCGAGCTCGTCGAGGCGGGCCGCCGCTTCGACCACGGGAGGAGTCGGCGCAGCGCGGTGCCGGCTTCGACGCGGGCCAGGTCGGAGCGACGGCGGGCGGTGGCCAGTTCGGGGCCCAGCCACAGCTCGAGGTCGGCGAGCAGGGTGTCGTCGTCGACGGCGGGCCAGGGTGCGCCGAGGGTGCGGTGCAAGAAGTCGAGGCGCTGTCGCAGACCGCGGGCGTCCTCGTCCCAGCGCAGCAGATCCAGCCCCTCCGAACGCAGACCCGCACGCACCGCCTCTTCGAGCAACCGCGAATCCGGTTCGCGCAGAGCCTTTTCCGACAGGACGATCGCCCCGAGCCGTTCCACTCGCCGGGCAACCACGTCACCCGACTCCCAGCGCACCTCGTCGACCTGTGTCACCGAACCCGGCGCCGCTGCCCGTGCGAGATCCTCATCAGCGATGGCCGCCAACCGAATCCGCCCCTCGGCCCGCCCCGGATCCCGATCCGCCACCGCCACCGCGAGCCACTCCGCCGCCGCGAGCCCGGACCCCGGCGGCAGGGTCACCGCCGTCCCACCCGCCATCAGATACGACGCCCCGTTGGCCCGCCGCCGAGCCAGCCGCTCCGGATGCGCCAGCGCGATGAGTAGCGCCGCCGAACCCGCTGCGACCACCGACCCCGAACTCACGACACCACGCCGATCATCGCCCGAAACCTCAGCTCCGACATGCCCAGCGGTGGCCGTGCCGGCGTCGACACCACCGGTGGCCGCGGCACCTTCGCCGCCATCAGCCGTTTCCGCGCCCGCGCCGCCGCCGCCAAGCCGGTCCTCAACCGTCGAGCTGCCGGCACGGCCTTCCTCAGGCCGGCCACGGGCAGCCGACTCACGGTTCTCGTCGGAGCCGCCGCTCACGTCGCGTGCGCCGATCAGCCGGACCAGGCGTTGGATCTCTCTGGTCCAGCGGGGCGGTCGTTCGGCGCGCAAGGCGCGCAGGGCCGCGGCCGCGTCCACGCCGGAGGCGAGGGAGTCGTCGTCCATCAGGACCACCATCTCGGCGGCCGCGCGGGCGCCGACGTGGGTGGCTCCGTCGAGCAGAGCGCGGGCGAGGCGGGGGTGCAGGCCGACGGCGGCCATGGCGCGGCCGCGGTCGGTGATGTGGTCGGCGTCGTCGAGTGCGCCGAGGGCACGCAAGACCGCGCGGCCTGCGGCGAGACCACCTTCCGGCGGGGCGTCCCACCAGGTGAGGCCGGTGCCGTCGGGAGTGCCCCAGCACGCCAATTCCAATGCGAGGCGGGTGAGTTCGGCGGTACGAATCTCCGGCTCGGGATAGGCGGGCAAGGTCTGGTGTTCGTATTCGGGCCAGCAACGCCAGGCGTGGCCCGGCGCCTCGCGACCGGCGCGACCCGCGCGCTGCTCGGCCACCGCGGCCGAAACACGCACGGTCGCCAGGCCGGACAGGCCACGCCGGTGATCGATGCGAGGTACCCGCGACAGCCCTGAGTCGACGACCGCGCGAACCCCTGGCACGGTGAGACTGGATTCGGCCACCGCCGTGGACAATACGACGCGCCGCCGGGTTCCCGGCCGCAGCGCGACATCCTGCACCGAGCTACCCAATCGCCCGTGCAGCGGCACCACATCGACACCGTCGAGATCACGCAACAACCCCGCGGTCCGGTTGATCTCGCCAACGCCGGGCAGAAACACCAGCACATCCCCCTCGGTCTCGGCCAGCGCCCGCCGCGTTGCCCGCGCCACCTGCGCCTCCACCCGCTCCCGAGCCAACGCCGGAACATAGCCGACCTCAACCGGATACGCCCGCCCCCGCACTTCGACCACCGGCGCCGCCCCACTCCCCGCAGCGCCGGTCCGGGCCACCGGGTCATCGCCGGTCCAGACCGCTGGGCCGCCATCGAGCGCGGCTACCTCACTACCTGTGGACGGCGCGGCCGAGCCCGGCAGCGCGTCCTCCGAGCCGAGCAGTACCGCGAGGCGGCCGGCCGCGACCGTCGCCGAGGTGGCGAGCACTCGCAGGTCCGGGCGGAGTCCGGAACGGGCGTCGAGGAGCAGTGCCAAGAGGAGGTCGGCGTCCAGGTGTCGCTCGTGGCATTCATCGAGCACCACGGTGCCGACCCCGTCCAGCTCGGGATCACTCTGCAACCGCCGCACCAGCAGCCCCGAGGTCACCACTTCGATCCGCGTCCGCGGCCCGACCTTCCGGTCCCCGCGCACGGAATACCCGACGCTGTCGCCCACCTTCTCGCCGAGCAGCGCCGCCATCCGCGCCGCCGCCGCCCGCGCCGCCAGCCGCCGTGGCTCGGCCACGACGACCTTGCCCTCGGTCCCCGCCACCAACGCCAACGGCACCAGGGTCGTCTTCCCGGTCCCCGGCGGCGCGACCAGTACCGCGACCCCGCGCTCGACCAGCGTCTCCACGATCTCCGCCAACGCGGGCCGCACCGGCAGATCGGGTAATTCAGGCAGCTTCATCAACTACCAGTGTGCAGACCCGAACAAGACGTCCAGCACCCGCCCAAGACAGCTCGCCAACGGCTCCCGCGGGTACGACTTCGATCAGCTGAGTGTTTCCTCGATCGAGTCAGCGGTCAGTATCTGCCCGGCCCACCGATTCAGATCCTCAGGATCGGCAGCACGAATGGTTTCGACAACAGAAGCTGGCACAACCCCGAACTTGAGCCGAAGCTGATTCAGAAGCGTCTTGACCACGCCCCGAACCTCACCTTCGGCACGCCCACGCAACTCCCCCTCGGCACGAAGCCGATCAGCAGCAGTCACGAGCGCCTCCTTCGCTTCCGGTCCGAGCCCATCGAACAGCGGCGTCAACGCCTGCTCTTCGGTCTCACCGACCAGCATAATGTAGCGAACCAGCAGATTCAGTACCCGAAAGGCGTCCACACCATCGGCCACCTCGGCCAGGTCCCCGGCCCATTCGGCGAGTGCGCGATCCAGTCCGGAGTTGTTCGGGGCAGCCTTCATCACATTCAGCATCAGCCGCACCTCCGGCATCAGCGGACGCTCGGCCAGTTCTGCCGAACCGACGGCCGTGATGTCGTCGAGCATGAACCGGAATCGCGGCAGATAGTCACCCACCACGTCGGCAACGCCTGGCGGTAGCTCGAAGAGGTCGGCGAATTGCGTCGAGTGACACCACCGGGCACCCTGTGAGCCGATGTGCACAACCAGCGGAATGATGACGGGCAACCGTCGCGGCCGCGGCTTGGTCTTGCGCAGGTGGCGAGCCCAGATCTGCGTCAGGTACTCGAGCATCCGGAACGGCATCAGCTCGTCGCTGCTGCTCTGATGCTCCATCGCCACGTAGATGAGCGCCGCACCGTCGCGGCTGTCGACCTCGAACAGTAAGTCACCGAACCGAACCCGCATCTCCTCGGTGACGTAGTCGGCGGGCCCCTTGCGCAGCGTCGACCAATCCAGCCAGGCCGATAGGCGTTCGGGCAGCACCGACCGCAACTCGGAAGCCGCGTAGGTCGGCTCGCCCATGATGCCGCGGAACAAGCTGTCGTGTGGGTTGTCTCGGCGCCCGGTCACCGGTGGCGGAAAGCACTGTGGCCCCGGATTTCTCCGGGGCCACAGCACGACAAACGCTCAGCCGCGACGGGATTCGACGGCGGCGGCGAGGCGGTCGAGCTGGGCCGCGGTGACGTCCCAGTCGAGGCACGCGTCGGTGATGGACTGGCCGTAGGTGAGCTCGTCGGCCTTGCCGAGGGTCAGGTCCTGGCGGCCCGCGACGAGGAACGACTCCAGCATCACGCCGACCACGCCCTGCTCACCGGCGGCGAGCCGCTCGGCGATATCGGTGACGACGTCGACCTGGCGGTTGTGGTCCTTGTTGCTGTTGCCGTGGCTGGCGTCGACGACCACGCGCTGGGCCAGCGAGGACTTCTCCAGCCGCAGCTTGGTCTCGGCGACGGAGGCGGCGTCGTAGTTGGTGCCGTTGCTGCCACCGCGCAGGATGACGTGGCAGTCCGGGTTGCCGGTGGTGCGGATCAGCGCGGAGCGGCCGTCGAGGTCGGTGCCGGGGAAGACGTGACTGGCCGCGGCGGCGCGCACACCGTCGACGGCCACCTGCACGTCACCGTCGGTGCCGTTCTTGATGCCGACCGGCATGGACAGCGCCGAGGACAGCTGCCGGTGCACCTGGCTGGCGGCGGTGCGGGCACCGATCGCGCCGTAGGAGACCAGGTCGGCGATGTACTGCGGGGTGATCGGGTCGAGGAACTCACAGGCGACCGGCAGACCGAGCGCGGTGATGTCGACGAGCACCT
Source organism: Nocardia fodinahabitans (assembly GCF_052983615.1). Lineage (NCBI taxonomy): Bacteria > Bacillati > Actinomycetota > Actinomycetes > Mycobacteriales > Nocardiaceae > Nocardia > Nocardia fodinahabitans. Next base: position 4,239,420 of record NZ_JBRJJC010000001.1, on the reverse strand, counting down.
TGCGGCCGATGCCGAGACCGGTGTTGACATCGAACGAGCCGTCCAGGTGCGGATCGTTGATCAGACCCTTCCAGCCCAGCGTGGTGCGCGGCTTCTCGAAGTACACCCGCATCACCACGTGCAGCCGGTCGTCCAGCTCGGCGGACTTGGCGGCCAGCTTGCGGGCGTAGTCCAGCGCGGCGGCCGGGTCGTGCACCGAGCACGGGCCGACGATCACCATGAGGCGGTCGTCGTCGCCGTTGAGCACGTCGACGGTGGCCTTGCGGCCCGCGCGCACAGTGTCGGCGAGCTCGTCGGTGATGGGGTGGACGGTGCGGACCTCGGCGGGCGAGCGCAGGGGGCTCACGCTCAGGGTGCGCTGATCATCGAGATCGGAATGCCGCGAGTCGACATCGGCTGCGGTGGTCATGTGTGGGTTTCCTATTCTTCGAGGCCGACCCACGGACTTTCGCGAACCCGTCGAGCCGGTCAGTGTCCGGCTCGGGGTGGAAGAGGTCAGCGCGCAGGGTCGCAGACCGGCCCACCCAGGGCCGGCTCGCTAAACCAGAAATATGCGCGCTGCATGCCGTGGACTGTACCACCGGTGAAACGTCAGCGGCCGGGGCATGGTTGCCCGAAGTGCGGACCATCACATCGCCGCGCCCGCGATTCGGCGGGCCGGCACCGGTTCGCGCAGCCCGCCTGAGCGGGACGTCGCCACCAGAGGGGCTGCGCGGGCGGCGGTTCGCTCAGCCCCACTGACCGGGAACGTAGTCGCCCGCTGGGGTGCGGGCGATGGCGTTCATCCGGTTCCAGGCGTTGATCATCGCGATGGCGGCGATCAAGGCGGCGGTCTGGTCGTCGTCGAAGTGCTTGCGCACCTGGTCCCAGGTGTCGTCGGAGACGTGGCCCCCGTCGGCGACGCGGGTCGCCTCCTCGGTCAGCGCCAGGGCGGCCCGCTCGGCCTCGGTGAACACGGTGGCCTCGTGCCAGGCGGCCACCAGGTTCAGCCGCGTCGCGGATTCGCCCGCGTGCACGGCGTCCTTGAAGTGCATGTCGGTGCAGTAGCTACAGCCGTTGATCTGCGAGGCCCGCAGCTTCACCAGCTCGTAGGTCACCTTGTCCAGGGTCGAGTCGTCGATCACCTTGCTCGCCATGGTCAGTCGCTTGGCGAAGCTGGCGGCGACGGGGTTACCGAAGAGGTTGAAGCGCGGTTCCATGATGGCTCCTTCGTCGTTCTGTTGGTTCTACAGAGAGGACGACGGAGCCACCCCGCGGTGTGACATCACCGAAGGTGATGCCGGTCACCACATCTCAGATCAGGCCGCAGAGCTTCTCGGAGAGCTCCCACAGCTCGGCCGCGACCGCGCGGTCCTTCGACGCGGCGGTGCTGCCGCAGCGGGCCGGGTAGCCGCGCAGGCCGAGCAGTCCGTCGGGGCCGTAGAAGGCGCCGGGCACGACGTCCGCGGTGGCGGCGAACAGGGTCGGCAGGGCGCCCTGCTCGGCGCTCTGCGCCAGAGTGCGGCTACCCAGCCACATCACCGCGTCCTGGACGGACTCGGTGTGGGTCATGAGTTCGGTGGCGGCGTAGCCGGGGTGCGCGGCGACCGAGACCACCGCGGCGCCCTCACCGGCCAGCCGGCGCTGCAATTCGTAGGCGAACATCAGATTGGCCAGCTTGGACTGACCGTAGGCCAGCCAGCGGTCGTAGCGGCGGCGCTCCCAGTTGGGGTCGTCCAGATCGATCCGGCCGATGCGGTGCGCGCCGCTGGACACCGTGACCACGCGGTCGGTGACCCGGTCGAGCAGCAGGTTGGTGAGCGCGAAGTGGCCGAGGTGGTTGGTGCCGAACTGCATCTCGAAGCCGTCGGCGGTGCGGCGCAGCGGCAGCGCCATCACACCCGCGTTGTTGATCAGCACGTCGACCCGCTCGATCGAGTCCGCGAACGCGCGCACCGAGTTCAGGTTCGCCAGGTCGAGCTGGCGGACCTCGGTCTCACCCGGCATGCTCGCCGCGACCCGCTCCGCCTTGCCCGTATCTCGACAGGCCAGGATCACCTGGGCGCCCGCGGCGGCGAGCGCCCGCGCGGTAGCGGCGCCTAAGCCGCTGTTGGCTCCGGTGACGACGATGGTGCGGCCGGTCTGGTCGGGCAGGTTCGCGGTAGTCCACTTACTCACCGGCAAAGTCTACTGCGACCTGCGAAAAGCGCGAATCGACAAGAGCCGGTGCGTGGTTCGCACCGGCCGTGGTCATCAGGACTGCGCGAGGATCTCCTCGTCGGTCATCGCGGCGACCTCGAGGTACATCGTGGCGACCGCGTCGAGCCTGCCGGTGGCGCCCGCGTCGGCCTCGCGCTCGAGCATGCGGGCGGCCAGCCCGGCGATGCTGCGCGCGGTGAACAGGTCGGCGACTACGGTGTCGGGCGCGTCGAGCCACTCGCGGACGCGGGCGACGGCGGTGGTGGCCAGCACCGAGTCGCCGCCGAGGGCGAAGAAGTCGTCGGTGACGCCGATCCGCTCGGTCGCGAGCACCTCGCCGATCACCGACGCGAGCGCGCGCTCCAGATCGGTACGCGGCGCTACGAACTCGACCGTGGTCTCGCTCTTCTCCAGCACCGCGCGCACTGCCTTGCGGTCCGGCTTGGCGTTCGAGGTGAGCGGGAGTTCGGCGAGCAGTTCGAGCCGGGTCGGCACCATGTAGGCGGGCACCAGCTCGGCGGTCGCGGCCAGCACGGCGTCGATATCGAGCGCGGTGTCCGGGGTCGCGACAATCGCGGCGACCAGCTTCGGCGCCGCGGCGCCGACCACGGCCGCGACCGCGTGCCGGATGCCGGGAACCGCGCGCAGGGCGCTCTCCACCTCGCCGAGCTCCACCCGGTAGCCCCGGATCTTGACCTGGTGATCGGCGCGACCGAGGAATTCCAGGCCGCCGTCGGGCAGGTAGCGGGCCAGGTCGCCGGTGCGGTACCAGCGCACACCCTCGTGGGTGACGAACCGGTCGGCGGTGCGTTCCGGATCGGCGCGGTATCCGGCGGCGACGCCGTCGCCCCCGATCCACAGCTCACCGGTGACCCAGTCTGGGCAGTCGTTGCCCGCCGGACCGACGACGCGGCACCGCACATTGCGCAGCGGAGTGCCGTAGGGGACCGCGCTCCACTCGGCGGGCACCCGCGCGTCGACGACCTCGCAGATGGTCGAGTGGATCGCGGTCTCGGTGGCGCCGCCGAGACCGGCGAACCGGCACTGCGGCGCGACCGCGGCCAGGCGCGCGGGCAGGGCCACGTCGACCCAGTCGCCGCCGAGGATCACCGTGCGCAGCGACGGCAGCGCCTCGCCCGCCGCGGCGGTGAGCAGCATGTCGAGCAGGCTCGGCACACAGTTGAGCATCGAGACCCGGTGGCGGCGAACGAGTTCTACCCACGTGGCCGGGTCGGCGCGCTGGGTGTCGTCGACGGCGACGACCGCGCCGCCGACGGCGAGCAGGCCGAAGATGTCGTAGACGGACAGGTCGAACTCCAGCGCCGACAGGGCGAGTGCCCGATCGCCGGCGCCGAGGCCGAAGCGCTCGTTGAGGTCGTCGATGGTGTTCATCGCGGCACGATGCGGCACCTCGACACCCTTGGGCTTGCCGGTGGAGCCGGAGGTGAACAGCACGTAGGCGATGTTCTCCGGATCACCGAAGACGGGGCGCGCCAGCGGTTCCGCGTGCCGGCGGGCCTCGGCCAGGTCGATCGCGCGCGCGTCCGGGATCCGCGCGCCACCGACGGTGAGCACCGCGACCACGTCGGCGGTGCGCAGGATCTCCGCGCGCCGGGGGGCGGGCTGGTCGAAGCCGATCGGCACGTACACCGCGCCCGCCGCGAGCACACCGAGCACCGCGACGAGCTGATCCGGCCCCTTCGGCAGCTGCACCGCGACCGAATCACCCGGCGCCACACCGGCTTCGCGCAGCGCACCGGCGACGGCCAGCGCGTCGGCGGCCAGGGCGCCGTAGGTCAGCTGACCGGCGGGCTCCCAGAGCACCGCGGGCGCGGACGGGTTGGTGGCCGCGTTGGCGAAGAAGCCCGTATGCAGCAGCCCCCCGCTGACCGGACCGGCCGTGGCATTGACGCGGGCCCGAGTCGCGGCCTGTTCCACGGGAATTCGCACACCGGCCTCGGCCTGCCACCCGGCACCGCCGACCGCGACGGCAGACCGGCCCCGGCCACCCGGGTCGGCCGCCACCGACGCCGTCGTGTCCGCCACGGGCTCGGCACCACCGGCGACCGGCTCGATGCCGCCGGGCGCCGCACCGGTCATCAGCTCGCCGCCACCTGCCGACGCGGCGCTCACCGGCGCGCCGGCAGGCGCGGAGGTCTGCCCGCCGAGCCGCTCGATCGCATCGATGTAGCGGGCGAACATGGTCTCGACCATGCCCGCGGGGAAGGCGGATTCGCGGATGTCCCAGTTGAGCAGCAGGCCGCCGCGGACCTCGGTGATCTGCGCGTCCAGCAGCACCTGCGGGCCCTGCGAGATGATCCAGACCGGCTCGCCGAAGGTGTCGGTGACGGTGTCGGCGAACAGCTCGCCCAGGTTCAGCGCGCTGGTGTAGACGATGGGGGCGAGCACCGGTTCACCACGGTGACGGCCCAGGTCACGCAGGACCTCGAGCCCCGAGTAGGCCGAGTGCGCGCCCGCCTCGTGCAGCCGCTGCTGCAGGGCGCGGGCCCGGTCGGCGACAGTGGCGGGCTCGGTGACGTCGACCTCGAGCAGCACCGAGGAGGTGAAGTCGCCGACGACGCCGTCGACCTGCGGGTGCACCGGTTCACGGTGGAACAGCGGCAGATTCAGCAGGAACCGGCGCTGCGCCGACCAGCCGCCGATGGTCTCGGCGAACACCGAGGCCAGCGCCATCGCGGGGGTGATGCCGCGCGCGTGAGCGGCGTCGAACACCTGGGCCTTGGCCTGCGGGGACAGCCAGCGGTGCAGGCGGACGGTCCGGCTGGGGTCCGAGAGGTGCTGGGACTGGGGCAGTTCCGGTGAGCCGGGCAGCTCGGACAGGCGGTCGCGCCACCAGGCCCGGTCGCGGGCGTGCTCGTCGCCGGTGCCCGCCGGGTGCTCGGCCAGGTACTGCCGGAAGGTGTAGTCCTGCGGCGGCAGCTGTTCGCCGTGGTAGAGCCGGGCCAGGTCGGTGACGAGGATGCGGTAGCTCATCGCGTCGGCGGCGAGCATGTCGACATCGAGGTGCAGGCGGGTACGGCCGTCGGCCAGGCGGGTCAGCGCGATATCGATCACCTGACCGTCCTGCACCGCCATCCGCTGATGAGTGCGCGCGGTCCGCAGTTCCGCGAGCCGCCGCTCGGCGTCCTCGGCGGAGGATTCGCGCAGGTCGGTAACGCTGCACACGGCGCGACCGGGGCGCTCGAGGGTCTGCTGGGTGCCGTCGGGCAGGAACCGGGTGCGCAGCATGGGATGCCGCGCCAGCAGCTGCTCGACGGCCCGCTCCAGCCGTTCGGGGTCGACATCGGTGCCGTCGAATTCGACGTAGAGGTGGGCGGCGACGCCGCCGAGTTCCTGGGCGTCGGACCGGCCGATCCAGTACGCGTGCTGCATGGGGGCCAGCGCGAACGGGGTGCCGTCGTCGGGCACGATCACGGATTCGCTTGCGGGCGAACCGAAGCCCGGAGCCGCCGCCGCGAGCTCGTCGGGGTCGGCGCCGTTGAGTAAGGCGTACCAGGCGTCGACCGTCGGATGGGCTGCCAGCAGCGCGAAGTTCACCGCGATGCCCCGCTTGCGCCAGCCGCCGGCGAGCTTCATGGTGCGGATCGAGTCCAGGCCGAGCTGGATGAGGTCGGTGGCGTCGGCGACGTCGGAGGGCGCGAGCTCGAGGTGGCGGGCGATCGCGGCACGGATCTCGGCGCGGTCGATCACGACGCCTGCGGGTGCTGTGTCCATCTGCCGGTTCACTCCTTGCTCGCCGTCCGAGGCCGGACGGATTCGGTACTGCTCGGCGGCAGCCTACTCCATTGAGATAGGGTTGCCTAACCTATGCAAGGGTAGCCTGCCATGCGGGCGCCGAACCACCGGATCACCGGCCAGAGCAGCGAGGCAGCACGTGACGTCGACATCAGCCGCAGCAGACCACCGCGAGGGCTACGTCCCCTTCCCCGAGGCCGCCGCACAGCAGTACCGCGCCGACGGCTACTGGACCGGGCGCACCCTCGGCGACCTCCTGCGCAATTCCGCCCGCACCCAGCCGGACCGGCCCGCGATCCTGGCCGACGCGGGCGTGCTCACCTACGCCGACCTCGACGCCGCCGCCGACCGGATGGCGCACGGCCTGCTCGCGCTCGGCATCAATCCCGGCGACCGGGTGGTCGTGCAGCTGCCGAACATCCCCGAGTTCACCACCGCCCTGTTCGGCCTGCTGCGGGCCGGCATCATCCCGGTGCTGACGCTGCCCGCGCATCGTCGCGCCGAGATCGAGCACCTGGCCGCGCTCTCCGGCGCCGTGGCCTACCTGATCCCCGACACCCTGGGCGATTTCGACTACCGCGAGCTCGCCGCCACGGTGCGCCAGGCGGTCCCGAGCCTGCGCCACATCCTCGTCGCCGGCGACCCGGGCGCGTTCACCGCACTGGATTCGATTGCGGCCGAAGGTGCTTCGCTGCCCCCGGTCGACCCGTCCGAGATCGCGCTGATGCTGGTCTCCGGCGGCACCACCGGCCTGCCCAAGCTGATCGCCCGCACCCACGACGACTACGTCTACAACGCCACCGCCAGCGCGCGGGTCTGCGAACTCACCGCCGACGACGTCTACCTGGCGACACTGCCCGCCGCGCACAACTTCCCGCTGGCCTGCCCCGGCATCCTCGGCGTCGTCGCCACCGGCGGCGCGATCGCCTTCACCCTCGACCCGAGCCCGGAGGCGGCCTTCGCCGCGATCGAGAAGCACGGCGTCACCGTCACCGCCGTGGTGCCGCCGCTGGCCCAATTGTGGAGCGCCGCGGTCGAATGGGAGGACGCCGATCTGAGCTCGCTGCGGCTGTTGCAGGTCGGCGGCGCGCGTCTGGCCGAGGTCAACGCCCGCGACGTGGAACCGGCGCTGCGCTGCCGGCTCCAGCAGGTGTTCGGCATGGCCGAGGGCCTGCTCAACTACACCCGCCTCGATGATGACGACGAGCTGGTCTACACCACCCAGGGCCGCCCGCTCTCGCCCGCCGACGAACTGCGCGTCGTCGACGCCGACGGCAACGACGTCGCGCCCGGCGAGGAGGGCGAACTGCTCACCCGCGGCCCGTACACGCTGCGCGGGTACTACCGCGCGCCCGAACACAACGCGCGCGCCTTCACCCCCGACGGCTACTACCGCAGCGGTGACCTGGTGCGGCAGCTGCCCAGCGGGCACCTGGTGGTCAGCGGGCGGATCAAGGACGTGATCAACCGCGGCGGCGAGAACATCTCCTGCGACGAGCTCGAGGAGCACCTGCTCGCCCATCCCGCCGTCCGGCACGCGGCGGCGGTCGGCCTGCCCGACGCCTCGCTCGGCGAGAAGGCATGCGTGGTCCTCGTCGTCACCGGCGAGCTGCCCAGCCTCGGCGAGATCAAGACCTTCCTCACCGAGCGCGGACTGGCCACCTACAAGCTGCCCGACCTGGTGCGCCAAGCGGATTCACTGCCGATCACCGCCGTCGGCAAGATCGACAAGAAAGCCCTACGCGCCGATTTCGCCTGAACCCGCGCACCGATCTCGCATGAACCCGCGCACTGATCTCGCGTGAACATGGGTAACTCACCGGGTACGCCCGGCCCGGGCCGACGGCCACAACCGTCGGCCCGACGCCCAAATCCCGCGCACCCAACGACCGGCAGAATTCGCGGAGAGGCGGACGAGAGAGGCGGACGAGCTCAAGCCTTGACTACGTAGGGCGCGACGCTGCCGAGCTTCTCGCAGGTCTCCTCGAACTCGCGCTCCGGCCGCGACTGCCCGACGATGCCCGCACCGGCACGCAGCCAGGCGCCCTCGCCGGTCTGGTAGATCGCCCGCAGCACCAGGGTCGCCTCGAGCGCGCCCGTCGGTGAGACGCACACCACCGCACCGGAGTACAGGCCGCGCGGGTCGTGGTCGTTGCGGAAGACGGAGTCGACGCCCTCGCGCTTGGGGATGCCGGAAGCTGTCACCGAGGGGAACAGCACCTCGAGCGCGTCCCAGCTGGTCCGGTCGGCGGCGAGGGTCCCGCGCACGGTCGAGGCCAGGTGCTGCACGCTGCCGCGCTCGCGCACCGCCATGAAGTCGGAGACGGCGGGCGTGCCGGGCGCGGCCACCTCGGTGATCTCGGCGAACGAGGTCTGCACCGAGATCGCGTGCTCCACGATCTCCTTCGGGTCGGCGAGCAGTTCGGCGCGGGCCGCGTCGTCGGCCTCGACGCCGAGCCCGAAGGCGCGGGTGCCCGCCAGCGGCTCGGTGGTGACGATGCGATCGTCGTCGACCGAGGCCACCAGCTCCGGGCTGAAACCGGCCGCTTCCAGCCCGCCGAGGCGCAGCAGGAACGAGCGGGCCGGGGTGTTGGCGGCCCGGCCGAGGCGATATGTGCCGGGCACGTCGACCGCGAAGGGCAGCGCGACCTTCCGCGACAGGATGACCTTCTGGTAGCTGCCGGAACGGATCTCGGCCACAGCGTCGGCGACGCGGCGCTGGTAGTCGGTCGGGTCGGGCCGCACGTCGACCGGGTGCGCGACCGGCAGGTCGGTCCCCTGCGACGCGGCGATCAGTTCGTGGATATCGCAGGCCTCACCCGGGGTGGCGCCGCTGATCCGCACACCGGAGGCGTCGATGCGCACCTCGATCCGCGGAATCATCAGGTGCGCCAACGGGGTCCGCTGGTTCAGATAGCGGGTGGCCGCCAGCGCGTACGCGCAGAACTCGAACCCGATCCAGCCGAAGGCGTTGCGGCCGTCGAGCGGCAGCTCGGCCAGCGCGGCGTCGACGACCTGCGCGGGACTGCCCGTCCAGGCGCGCGCGGTGGTCTTGCCGCCCCACATTGTGCGTAGCTCGCCGGCGTCGAGTTCCACGCTGCCGAGCGGATCAGCGGCGAACACCCACTCTCCCGGCTGCTCGTACATCACGTACTCACCGAAACGGTCCGCCGCTGCCAGACGGGACATCGCTGCCGCTGGATCGGTCACATACTCCACCCGTACGGGCTGCTCCGTCGACGACAACGATCCTCCAAGGTAATGCTGACCTAACTTCTTCGGGTTAGGTTAGCATTACCTCGTCAATTGGCCAGCCCAGCATTGGGTAACTTATGCCACCCCGACCGGGCCCACGCAACGCGCTGTAGTCGAAGTTCGGTGCGCCGAGGCGGAACTGCCGCTTGAATGGAGGGATGATCGACATCGGTGGGCGGCGCGGCCCGCGAACGGGATCCGGGGCCGACTCGGTGGTCGCCCTGGTCGACGCGGCCTCCGGCGTCGAACGCGAACTCATCGGCAACTGGATCGCCGAGGGCGGACTGGCCCGCGACATCGGCTCCGAAGCCCCGGTGACGCAGCTCGACCTCGACGCCAAGGCGATCACCAAACGCCTGGTCGGCAGGCACGACGACCCGCTCGTCGTCCCGGTCCGGGTGCTGTGGCTACCGCCCGAGCGCGACGGCGTCCGGCGGGTCACCTTCGCCGACCTCGCCCTGCTCACCAACCCGCGCAAGCCCAATCGGCTGGTCCAGCGCAGGCTGCTGCGCACCGAACCCGACCGGCACCGGGTGCTCGTCGGCGCGCCGGCCCGGCTCAGCGAACTGCGCACCAACAATCCCGAGGCCGCCGCCCTGCTGCGCGCGGGCTCGGCCGACCCGTTCGCGCGGTCGGTGGTGCGCGCGGCGGTGGTGGCGCTGGAGCGAGCCGAGCGCACCGTCATCGGCGACCGCTACAAGGTGCCGCAGCTGGTGGCCGAGGAGATCCTCGACTCCCCCGAATTCCAGCGCAAACTCGACTACATCGCCGAGGAGATCGGCTCCGAGCCCGACCAGGTGTACCGCAACGCGGAGAAGGCGCTGCGCGAACTCGTCGCCGCGCAGAGCCGATTGGTCTCCGACCTGTTCACCCAGGCCATGCGCCCGGTGCACGCCTCGACCTGGAAGGTCGACACCGACCTGCACGGCCTGGACGCGCTGCGCAAGCTCAACCGCAAGTTCCCGCTGGTGTTCCTGCCCTCACACCGGTCCTATGTCGACGCGTTCGTCCTCGGTGACGTGCTGGCGCGCAACGACTTCCCGCCCAATCACGTGATCGGCGGCGCGAACCTGAACTTCTGGCCGATGGGCCCGATCGCCCGGCGCACCGGAACGGTGTTCATCCGCCGCAGTTTCGGCGACGACGAGGTGTACAAGGCCGTCGTCGAGGAGTACTTCGCCTATCTGCTGGCCAAGCGCTTCAACATGGAGTGGTACTTCGAAGGCGGGCGCACCCGCACCGGCAAGCTGCGGCCGCCCCGCTACGGCCTGCTCAATTACCTCGCCGCCGCCGTGCGTTCACGCCGCGTCGAGGACGTGCTGCTGGTGCCGGTGTCGATCACCTACGAGCGGCTCAACGAGCTGGGCGCGATCGCGAGCGAGCAGTCCGGCGGCAAGAAGAAGCCGGAGGGCATCGGCTGGCTCGCCAGATACGTGCGCAGCCAGCAGCATTCGGCCGGGCGCGTGTATGTGCGGTTCGGCGAGCCGCTCTCAGCCCGGGAACGGCTCGGCGCGCACGGTGATCCGCTCGACCAGCGGCCGATGACCATCCCGCTGCGCGACACCGAGACCGGCGCGACCAGTGTCCCCGACGAGTCGGCGCTGGGCGAGACCGAGCGCAAAGCGGTGCAGCGGTTGGCTTTCGATGTCGCCGTCGGAATCAACGCGGTCACTCCGATCACGGTGAACGCGCTGGTCACCCTGGCCCTGCTCGGCGTGCACGAGCGCGCGTTGACCCTCGGTCAGGTCCGCACCGTGGTCGACCCGGTGCTCGGCTATATCGCCCAGCGCGGCCTGCCCAGCGGCGAGTTGTCCACCCTGCGAGACGAACAGGGCCTGCGGGTGGTGCTCGAACAGCTCGCGCTGGCGGGCGTGGTCACCGTGTATCGCGGTGGGCTGGAACCGGTCTACGCGATCGAACCGGGCGCGCATCTGGAGGCCGCGTTCTATCGCAACAGCGCGGTGCACTGGTTCGTCAACCGCGCCATCCTGGAGCTGGCCGCGCTCACCGCCGTCGAGGAACCGGGCGACGACCCGCTGCGCTCGGCGTGGCAGGCCGCCTTCGCGCTGCGCGACATGCTCAAGTTCGAGTTCTTCTTCCCCGAGCGCCAGGAGTTCGCCGAGCAGATCATCGACGAGGTCCGTCTGATCGTGCCGGAATGGGACGAGAACACCCCCGACGACCGGCTGGATCGCCAATTCCTCAGCGCGCTCACCGATTCCGGCTTCGTGATGGCCCATCGCGTGCTGCGCTCGTTCTTCGACGCGCAGCTCGTGGTGGCCGAACGACTGGCCGCGCGCGCCGCCGACGCGACCATCGATCGCAAGGAGTTCATCGACGAGTGCGTCGCCGTCGGCAAACAGATGCTGTTGCAGCAGCGGCTGCACAGCCCCGAATCGGTGTCGACCGAGTTGTTCACCAGCGCCTGGAAACTGGCCGCCAATCACGGGCTCATCGGCCCGGCCGCAGCAGGCACGGAGGACGACTTGACCGCGCGCAGACTGGAATTCGCCGAGCGACTGCGCGATATCGGCGATCGCATCGCCCGCGCGGCCAGCCTCGACCCGTCGAACCGGACCACGATCTGATGGGCACGCTCGCCGAGTCCGTCGCCGCGATCAGGTCGGGCCCGCAGGGACCTGGCGTCGCCGCCGTGTTCGATTTCGGCGGCACCGTCGTCGACGGGCTGCCCCGCCGTGGTCTGGCGAGCCGGGTGCTGCGCCGTGGTGACGTGCGCCGGGCCGCGCTGCTCGGTGGCATCCGGCGCGGCGGTAGCGACGGTGACTTCGGGCGGTTCCTGCAAGCCGTCGAACGGACCTGGGCCGGGATGTCGGAGGCCGAGCTGGAAGAGCTGGGCCGCAGCGCTTTTCGCCGGGAAATCTACGGACGGCTGTTCCCGGAAGCATGGCAGCTCGTGCGCGCGCATCAGCTGGCCGGGCACACCGTGGTGCTGGTCAGCGAGCTCACCCGCTTCCAGGTGCAGCCTGCCGCCGAGCGGCTCGGCATCGACCACGTGCTGTGCACGCAGCTGGCGGTGCGCGACGGGATCGTGACCGGACAGCCGGACGGCGCACCGCTGTGGCGGGTCGAAAAGGCCGAGGCAGTGGCCGAATTCGCCGCTGCCGCCGAGGTGGAGATCGGCTACGCGTACGCCGACAGCATCACCGACCTGACCCTGCTCGATCTGGCCGACATCCCGACCGTCGTCGACCCGGACCCCGAACTCGGCGAGCTCGCCACCGAACGCGGCTGGCCCGCACTGACGTTCCGCCCCCGGCTGGCCCCGCGACCCATCGACTACCTGCGCACCATCGCCGGATTCGCCGCGCTCCTCGGCGGCGCGCTGGTCGGCGTGCTGCGCAAGACCTACACCCGCAAGCGCCAGTCGATGGCCGACGGGCTGATGCACGACGGCACCACCGCGACCCTCGCGGCGATCGATGTGCGGCTGCGGGTCGTCGGCGCCGAGCACGCCCGCGCGCCGCGCCCCGCGGTGTTCCTGTTCAACCATCAGAGCCAGTTCGACGTGATCATCGTGCCCAGAGTGCTCGATGGCGCGGTGACCGGCATCGGCAAGAAAGAACTCGCCAACCATCCCCTGTTCGGCCCGCTCATGCGGTTCGTCGGCGTCACCTTCATCGATCGCGCGAACACCGAGCGCGCCAAAGCCGCGCTCGCGCCGGTGGTCTCGACCCTGCGGGACGGTCTGTCCATCGCCGTCGCACCCGAGGGCACCCGGTCCTATACCCCGGGTGTCGGCCCGTTCAAGAAGGGCGCCTTCCACATCGCCATCCAAGCGGGCGTCCCGGTGATCCCCGTGGTGATCCGCAATGCCGGCGAGATCGCCTGGCGCGATTCACCGATCGCCCGTTCGGGCGTCGTCGATGTCGCGGTGCTGCCGCCGATCGACGTCTCCGGCTGGGACCCCGCCGACATGGACGACGAGGTCGAAGGCGTGCGGAGGCTGTTCGAGGACACTCTGCTGAACTGGCCGCAGGCCGGCTGAGTCCGGCCGGGTGGGTGCCCGGCCGGACTCGGTCTCACGCCTCGAACAGTTGCTGGCCGAGGTAGTGCCCCGGGCCGGGGACACCGGGTGGGATCGCGAAGACCGCCGAGCCGACCGGTGTCGTCCATTGGTTGAGCGCGTCGAACTCCGCCAGTCGCGCCTGGACCGGAAGGTACTGGGCGGCGATATCGCGCTGGTAGGCGACGAAGAGCAGGCCCGAGTTCGACATGTGCCCTGGAACGGGGGCCTCGTCGTAGTTGTACCCGCGGCGCAGGAACCGTTCCCCATTGTGGGTGCGCCTGGCCCTGGCGACGTGCGACGACGGCGGGATGACCGGGATGCCGTTGCGGTCGACGGCGGCCAGGTCCGGCTCGTCGTGTTCCGCGGTGCCGGTCAGTGGCGCGCCGTCGGCCACCCGGCGCCCGACCGTCAGTTCCCGGCCGTCGGTGTCGAGTTCGTCCCAGGTGTCGAGGTCCATGGCGATGCGGCGCAGCACCAGGGAGGTGCCGCCCGCCAGCCACGGCACCGACGTGCCGTCGTCCCACACCAGCCGATCGAAGTCGACCGTGCGCGGGGCGATGTTGACGGTGCCGTCGACCTGGCCCATGAGGTTGCGCATGGTCTGGCCGCGCGGCGCGTCCCGGAAGCCGCGCTGTACCCAGCGCACCGTTACCAGCGACTTCACGTGCTTGGAGAGCACCCGCACCGCGTGCGCGACCGTCGTCGCCTCTTCGGCGCAGATCTGGAGCACCAGGTCGGCGCCGGTGTAGGCGGGCTCGAGCCGGTCGATGGTGTACGGCGGCAGCTGCCGCAGCCAGCTCGGCCGACGCGCGGTCAGGCCGATGGCGGTGAACAGCTCGGGGCCGAAACCGACCGTGACCGTCAGGCGCGCGGGGCGGACCGCGAGTTCGGGTTCGGTGTCGGCGAGCGCGGGCAGGCCCTGGGTGAGCCGGGACGCGTCGTCGGTCCAGATCCGGAGCAGGCCGATCACGTCCTCGCGGCCGACGCCCGGCGCCAGATCGAAACCGGCGAAGGCGACGTGGCCGGGTGGCGTCGTCTCGATGCCCGCCTGGTGCGTGCCGTAGAACGGGACGACCTCGAGCGCGTCGTCTCGTTCGGGTTCTTGCCGTGCGAGACCGGCCGCGCCCCAGCCGATTCCGGCCGCGCCGACCACGCCCGCCGCCGCCGCTCCCCCGCCGAGCAACCGTCGGCGGGAGAGCTTGGGATACGGATCAGCCACCGTGCGAGGAGTTCTCGGTGCCCGGCGCGTAGTTCTCCTTACCACCGGCGAAGTCGCGGACCTGCGCGGTGACGACGGTGCTCGAGCCGTCGGCGAAGGTGAGGGTCAGCGAGGTTTCCGAGCCGGTGCGCAGCGGCTGCTTCAGGTCCATGAACATCAGGTGCTCGGCGCCGGGCTTCAAGGTCACCTCGCCGTGCGCGGGGATGGTGATGCCACCGGCCTTGGGGCGCATGGTCTTGGCGCCGGTGCTGTCGGGGACCACCTCGTGGATCTCGACCCGATCCGAGGCGGGGCTGGTCGCGGCGACCAGGGTCACCGGCGCGTCTCCGGTGTTCCGCAGATTGCCGAAGGCGGCGGACATGCCGGAGTCGGCGGCCTTGATCCACTGATCGCTCATGGTGATCCGGTCACCGGCCGCGGCCGCGGCCGGTGCGGTGGGCGCGGGCTCGGCATCCGAGCAGGCGGTGGCGAAGACGGCGAGGACGGACAGCGCGGTCGCGGCGCCGAGTCGGCGGGCGGCGCGGGGCGAACGCAGGGTGGTACGCGAAATTGCGGACACGGAATATCTCCGATCATCGGGTGAGGTGAGAACCCGGACCGGCACGGCGAATCATCCGCCCTGATGACGGATTTCGGCGGCTACGCCGGAACGGGGTGAAGTGCGGTGCGACCTGCGGCAGGCGGACCGCGCAGCCCGATTCCGGGGCGCAGGAGAAGTTGCCGCAAGACCGCGCGCTCGTCGGCGCGCGGCAACGGACGCGGACGCGCGGACGGGGCGGGCACCCCGCCCAGCACGAGAACCAGCCGCCGCACGCTGGTGATCGCCCGGCACACCCCCACCTCGGCGGCGCGGATCGCCAGCGCGCCCGCCGGAATCGCCACCAGGTGGGCGAGCAGCATGGCGGCGGAGAAGGTGTGGTGATGCTGACCGTGCCCCAGCGACAGCGCCGTGTGCCCGACACCCTGGCCGACGGCCAGCACGGCCATCGTCGCCAGCGGCGTGTTCCCTCGCGGCAGCGCCGAGGCGACGACGCCGATCAGCGCGCAGGCGGCGAGCAGCAAGGCCACCGACGATCCGCACGGAACCGCGGTCGCGCCACCGAGTCCGTGCGCAAGCACGGCGACCGCACCCGACGCGGCACCCACCGCCGCGCCGCGTAGGCGCGCGGTGTGATCGGACGGTGAGCGCACCCCGCCATGCTACGACTATCTGTCGTAGACACCGGGCGCAGGGCGTATGACCAGCGTCTCACCGATCGGATGCGAAAGAATTCACCCGGGGGCTTGACCTCAATAATCGTTTAGGTTTGATGATGGTCTCACCACCGAATGAGGGAGAACATCATGACCACCACCACCGCCTCCGCCACCCGCACCCTGCCCGCGCTGTCCCGACCCGTCGCCGTGCTGGGTGGCGTCGTCGCCGCCGTCGCGCTCAACCTGATCGTGTGGGCGATCGGCGCCGCGGCGGGCGGTGAATTCACCATGACCAACGCGGGGAAGGTCTCCGATGTCGCGCCAGGCGGGGTGGTCCTGCTGTCGGCCGTGCCGCTGCTGATCGGCCTGACGGTCGCGGTTCTGGTGTCCTACCTGTGGACCGGCGTGCTACGGGTCGCCGCGGTCGTCGGGTCGCTGCTGTCGATCGCGACCATCGCGCTGACCGTCGACGCCGACTTCGACGCCGCCTCCACCATCGCGCTGTCGGTGATGCACGTGGTGCTGGTGCCGGTCATCGTGGTCGCGCTGGAAGGTGTGCGCCGCAGCATCACCGCCAGGTAGTCAGCGACATGACGCAGGGCCCCACCGGAAGAAACCGGTGGGGCCCTGTGCGGTATGTCCTAGACCGAGCGGCCGAACAGCAGCTTCCACGGCATCAGCGCCGACTCCAGCTGCACCTTCAGGCTCATCTTCGACGCGCCGAGGGTGCGCTCCTCGAATCGGATCGGCACCTCCGCGATCGTGTAGCCCTTCTTGATCGCGCGGTAGTTCATCTCGACCTGGAACGAGTAGCCGTTGCTGCGGATCGAGGCCACGTCGATCGCGCGCAGGGTGTCGGCCTGCCACGCCTTGAAGCCGGCGGTCGCGTCCTTCACGCCGAGGCGCAGGATCAGGTTCACGTAGAAGTTGGCCCAGGCCGACAGCGCCTTGCGGTACCACTTCCACTCCGCGGCGGTCGAGCCGCCGGGGACGTAGCGGGAGCCGAGCACGACGCCGGCCTCGGCGGAGCCCAGCTTCTCCAGCATCGCCGGGATCACCTCGGCGGGGTGCGACAGGTCGGCGTCCATCTGGATCACCACGTCGGCACCCTCGGCGAGGGCCTGGGTGATGCCCGCGATGTAGGCGCGGCCGAGACCGTCCTTCTCGGTGCGGTGCAGCACGCTCACCACGTTCGGCAGTTCGGCGGCCAGCTTGTCGGCCACCTCGCCCGTGCCGTCGGGTGAGTTGTCGTCCACCACCAGCACGTGCAGATCGGGAACCGGCAGTGCCGTCAGCCGCTCCACCGCCACCGGCAGATTTTCCCGCTCGTTGTAGGTCGGCACAACAACGGTAACCCTCAAGGGTCGCCCTCCCTGCTCACCTGGTTACGCTCCGCGCCCCACCGAACGGGCGCGCGAGCATGTCATCGATTCGTTATGACCGTACTCGATCGACCTGACGCGAATCTGAGCGGCCGTGGCCGCCTCACCACAGCTGGCGGGCGTGGACCAGCGCGTCGACCACCAGCACCACGCCGAAAACGACGAACAACACCCGGACCACCGGCGGACCGTAGCGGGTGATCGCCCGCACCAGCAGCCGGTACACCCGGCGAGCGCGCGGGGTCTTGCGCAGGGCCAGCGCCAGTACCACCAGCGGCACCAGCAGCGCGATCGCGCAGTACACGACCACGATCAGCGGCCACACCACCGGCAGCGGCCGCTGCGCCGACACCAGCGCCAGCGCCGCCAGATACGGCACCGAGGTCGGCACCTTCGCCAGCCCCAGCGTGACCCCGACCACCCCCATCAGCCACGGGTGCTTGCGCACCGGCCGCACCCAGCGCCCGCCGCTGCCCATCGTCGTCTCCATCGGCAGCGCCGCCACCACGATCAGCACCACACCGATCAGCAGCTCACCCCAGTACCGCAGCAGCGGCGTCAGCTCGAAGTCGAACAACCGGACCAGGAAATCGATCCCGAGCACCGTCGCGATCCCGAACGCCACCGACACCGCGAACACGCCACCGAGAAAACTGAGCCCCCCGACCACCGGCGACCGCCGCGCCAGCCGACTGTCCGCCACCACCGCCGTCGTGATCGCCACCAGCAGCACATCCAACGCGTCGACCACCGCAAACCCGAGCAACGTGATCAGCAGGACACCCATGACCACCGCGACCCTACTCGCCACAATCCCCGTGTCCCGGCCGGTGGGTCCGACCAGTACCACCCACAACCGCGCCGATCTCGTTACGCTTTTCGTGCCGGGAGTGCCCGACGAGCACCCGCGATCGTGAAGGGGACAGACATCGTGGCGGAAATGTCATTCGACCCATCAGCGCTCGACGCGTATCAGCGCGCTGCTGCTCGGGTCGCGGATCTACTCGGAGAAGCGGCGACCAGTACGACGACGGCGGCGGGGGTGGACCTGTCGGGGCTCGGCGTGCTGGGGAAGGAATTCGCGGCCGCGTGGACGGCGGCCGCGGGGGCGCACGCGTCGACGTTGAGTACCGCGGGGAATCTGGTCAGCGCGTATCAGGACATCCTGAATCAGTACGGCGCCAACGTCACCGGAGTCGATAGCGGGCTCGCGGGCGATCTGGGCGCGATCGAGAGCGAGGTGGCGTGATGCGCGCGAAATCCCTGGTCACCGAGACCACGCTGAGCACGATCACGCAGGAAGAGGCCGAGGCGAAGATCGCGCCGGTGGTCGCGCTGCTCGAGGTGCCACTGCTGGAGCTGCGGAAATCGCTGGGCTCCAACACCTCCGCCGACCCCGACGCCGAGGTGGTCGACGCGCTGACCACGGCCAGCACGGCGACCAGCGCGACCGAGGACCCGCACCGGCTCGGCCTGTACGCGCTGGAGTCGACCGAGACCGCCGCGCCCGCCACCCCGGCGCTGCGCCAGACCGCGACCGAGGTGTCGGCGGCCGCCGACCGTGGCCAGAAGCTCAGCACCCTGCTCGGCCAGGCGCATTCGACCCAGGCGACCGCGGCCGCCAAGGTCGACGCGATCATCGCGGACTTCCGCGCCAAGGCGAAGGCCGCCGCACCCGCGGTGAACGGCAACAACCTGGACGCGATCGTCGAGCTGGCGGAGGAGGCGATCCAGGAGGCCGTCAACGTCGTCGGGACCGCCAGCACCGAGATGGACGAGCACACCCGCAACACCAAGGAGCTGACCTCCGATCTCGGCGGCACCAACGGGGTCACCGTGCCGCCGGGTGCGGTCGAGGTCTCGCCGGGCGTCTACGTTCTCGGCACCGGTGGCACGTCGACGAACACCATCGACACCGACATCACCACGACCGATCCGGCGACGGCGGCGCAGATCGCGCTGCAGGAAGCGCTGATCGACGGCGGTGTCTCGCTGGGCACCGCGGCGATCGACGCCGGTGTCACCTTCGGCACGCATCTGATCGACAAGATCGCCGAGGTCGCGATGCACGGCATCGACAAGGGCGCCGAACTGGCCACCACCGGGATCGACACCCTCGCTGCGAATGTCACCGGCACGGGCACCGAGGGCACCGCGACCACGCCGGCCACGACCACACCGACGCCCACCACACCGTCCACCAACGGCGGCGGGAACTCCGGCGGCCTGTTCGCCGGCCTCGGCAACGGCGACACCACCACCAAACCGGAAACCTCGGGCGGCAACGGCACCTCGACCAAGCCCGCGCCCGCGGCGCCGACGACACCGGCGCCCACGGTTCAGTCACCGGTCGTCGAGCAGCCCCGGCAGCAGGCCCCCGCCGCGCCCGCACCCGCGCAGCAGCCGAGCCAGACCGGGGTGATTCCGCCGACGAGCCGTCCGCAACAGGACCAGGAGAGCGAACGCCCGTCGGCCGCGCCCAAGCACGGGCAGCCGGGAGTCGTCCCGGCGACCGCGTAGGGCCGCCGGATGGACAACCCGTTCGGGGCCTACTTCTCCTCGCCCGCCGATCCAGCACGTCGTCGTCCGCAGGGCAAACGGCGACGCAGGCGGCGGCGCGAGGCCGAACCGCAGACCATCGGCACCAACCCGGAGACGTGGCCGCCGCCGGAGCCGGAACCCTTCGACGAGGTCCCCGGCGCGCTCGCCACCGCGCCGACCGAGCCGATCTATCGCACCGCCGCCGAGGAGGACGGTTTCACCGGCGACTGGAACGACTGGAACGACGAGGCGCCCGTCGAGGAGACGCCGCACCGCACCGACGACGTCGACTGGAACGACTGGGCCACCGCCACCGCGACCGAGCAGAGCGGCGACCGGGTCGAGATGCCGGTACTGCCGCGCCTCAAGGACTTCGGCGGTGGTGGGCCGATCGCGCGCAGGCCACGCAAGAAGTACGACGACGAACGCTACGACGACCCCAACGGCCGTGCGAAAGCCGCTGCCGCGGTGAAGGGCATCGTCGGCGCGCTCATCTTCGTGGTCGTGCTCGGCTTGGCGGCGAACATCTTCCTGGGCTCCGGCGACACACCGGTCGCGGCGAAACAAGCCTCCGTCTCCGGTTCTCCGACAACAGGATCCACCGCGACCACCGTTCCCCCACTCCCCGCGCACGCGGTGGCCGGCTGCGAATCCTTCCGCAGCCAATCCATCACCATCAGTGCCGAACGCGGCGACACCGCCACTCCCCAGGGCGCCATCCTCGGCTTCGAATACAGCTACTACGTCGACCGCGACGCCGCCAAGGCCCGCACCTATGTCACCGACGACGCCCACGTAGGCGACGAATCAGCCTTGGCCGCAGGCATTTCCACCTTCCCCACCGGCGTCAAGTACTGCATTCACATCACCCGCGCCGACTCCACCGACCCCACTGTCTGGAACGTCACCGTCCAGCAGCAATGGCCCGGCGACACCGCCATCGAGAAGATCCAGCAGACCATGCGCACCGCCGAGGTAGCCCCCGGCCGCTATCGCATCACCAGCATCGACCACCGCCGCTGACCCGAAACGCACAATCCCCTCACCGGTGATCGGTGAGGGGATTTCTTGCGACCCTGACGGGACTCGAACCCGCGACCTCCGCCGTGACAGGGCGGCGCGCTAACCAACTGCGCCACAGGGCCGTGATGTATCGCTACACCGCGGGTGGACTGTACCCGGTGAAACGGTCCGGGCGGTAATCGCGCAGGTAGCGCCGACGATCAGTCGTTGACATTGACGTCAACGTCAACGACACTCGGAGCGGTGACCACAAGCGAGGCGCAGGAGCGGGCCAGGTCGGCACGCAAGGACAGTGGCGGGCCGCGGCGGGGTGAGTTGCTCGACGCGGCGGCAGGGTGCTTCGCCGAGCTCGGGTACGACCAGACCTCGGTGGAGACGATCACGACGCGGGCGCGAGTCTCGCGGGCGACGTTCTACGCGTACTTCTCCTCCAAAGACGAGGTGTTCCAAGCGATCACCGAGCGGGTGTGCGCACAGTTCCTGGACGCGCAGCTGGTGGTCGATGTCGAGGTCACCGCGCCGGTGGATGTCATCGCCGCCACCACACGGGCTTTCGCGGAGGCGGTGTTCGCCAACGGCGCCCTGGTGACGTTGATCGAGCATCGCGCCGATGTCGACGCGGCGATCGGCGCGCAGTGGTCGCGGGTGCGCGAGCGCCTGCGACACCGGTTCACCGCGTTTCTGGAACGCGTCGACGCCGAGGGCGCGATCGACCCGTGCGCGCCGCTGCCGCGCATCGTCGAAACGCTGTCCGACGCACTGCTGATCGGCGCCGCTCGGACGCGCCCCGACCAGCACGCGCAGTTCGTCGCCGACCACATCGCCATCGCCGAACGGCTGATCGGCTTCTCCGAGCAACCCCACCGAGCCCCCTGACCGGCATGGTCGACGACATCGAGGACGCCACGTGACCCTGTTGATCGCCAATCGCGGCGAGATCGCCCTGCGGATCATCCGCACCGCCACCGAACTCGGCCTGCGCACCGTGGCGGTCTACGCCGAGGACGACGCGGACAATCCGAATGTGCACGCGGCCGACGAGGCGATCGGCCTGGCCGGCGCCGGACCGGCGCCCTATCTCGACCATGCCGCGATCCTGGCCGCCGCCAAGGAATCCGGCGCCGAGCTGATCCATCCCGGCTACGGCTTCCTGAGCGAGAACGCCGAGTTCGCCAGGGCGTGCGCGGCGGCGGGCCACACCTTCGTCGGCCCCGACCCCGCCGTCCTCGATCTGTTCGGCGACAAGTCCTCGGCCCGCCGCACCGCCGTCGCCGCCGACGTCCCCGTCCTGCCCGCCACCGAGGGCCCGAGCACGGTCGCCGAGGTCGGCGCGTTCTTCGCGGCGCAGTCCGGCCCGATCATGATCAAGGCACTGGCCGGTGGCGGTGGGCGCGGCATGCGGGTGGTCCGCACGGCCGCGGAGCTCGACGACGCCTACCGGCAGTGCGCCGCGGAGGCCGAACTCGGCTTCGGCAATCCGGCGGTGTTCGCCGAGTTGCTGATGGCCGATGCCCGGCACATCGAGGTGCAGGTCGTCGCCGCGTCGACCGGTGACGGCACCACGGCGCTCGCGCTCGGCGATCGGGATTGCAGCGTGCAGCGCAGGCAGCAGAAGCTGATCGAAATCGCCCCGGCGCAGGGTCTTTCGGACGCGCTGCGCCGGAACCTGCACGAATCGGCGGCCCGGCTGTGCGCGCGGGTCGGCTATCGCGGCCTCGCCACCGTCGAGTTCCTGGTCGCCGGTGCGCAATTCGTCTTCCTGGAGGTCAATCCGCGCATCCAGGTGGAACACACCGTCACCGAGGAGGTGACCGGCGTCGACCTGGTCGCGGTCCAGCTGGCCATCGCCCGGGACGCGACCCTCGACGCCCTCGGCCTGCCGAGCGGAATCGTCTCGGACGGAACACGATCCGAGGGCCAACCGGCCCGCGCCGAGGGCATCGCCATCCAGGCCAGGGTGAACATGGAGACCATGGCGGCCGACGGCTCGGCCCTCCCCACGGCCGGCACGCTGACCGCCTTCGCCCCACCCACCGGCCCCGGCGTGCGCGTCGACACCTTCGGCCGCCCCGGCCTCACTCCGAGCCCGCGCTACGACTCGCTCCTGGCCAAGGTCATCACCCGCACCCGGGGCGACTCCTTCCCGACCGCCGCTCGCAAGGCGGCGACCGCGCTGGCCGACTTCACCGTCGACGGCCTGCGCACCAATATCGGCTTGCTGCGGGAAGTGCTCGCCGACAGCCGATTCCAGACCGGCACCGTCACGACCGGCTATCTCGGCGAGCGGCTGCCCGCGCTGGTCGCGGCCGCCGACGCGGGTCAGCCGGAGGTCGCGGTCGCGGCAGTCGAGCTGTATCCGGGGCAGGAGGCGGTGCGGGCGCAGCTGGCGGGCACCGTGGTCGAGGTGACCGGCGAGGGTGTCGAGATCGCGGCGGGCGGACAGCTGGTCGTGCTCGAGGCGATGAAGATGCAGCACGTCCTCGCCGCGCCGGCCGCCGCCCGGACGGTCCGGGTGCTGGTCCACCCGGGCCAGGTCGTCGCGCCCGGCGATCCACTGGTGATCGTCACCCGTACCGGCGCCGACGCCGACGGCAGCGCGCAGGCCGAGCTCGACCCGGGTCGCTCGCGTGCCGATGTCGACGAGATCCGCGCGCGACACCTCGTCACGCGGGACGAATCCCGCCCGGACGCGGTGGCCAAGCGGCACGGGCTGGGCCGCCGCACAGCCAGGGAGAACATCGCCGACCTGGTCGACGCGGGCAGCTTCGTCGAGTACGGCGCCCTGGCCGTCGCCGCCCAGCGCAGCCGACGCACCGAGGACGACCTGATCGCCAACACCCCCGCCGACGGCCTGGTCACCGGGCTGGCCACCATCGGCGCCGACCGATTCGGCAAGGCGGCCGCCGAGGCCGTGGTGGTCTCCTACGACTACACCGTGCTCGCGGGCACCCAGGGCAAGCACAATCACGCCAAGACCGACCGCGCCTTCGACCTGGCCGCCCGCAAGCGGGTGCCGGTGGTGCTGTTCGCCGAGGGTGGCGGCGGCAGGCCCGGCGACACCGACGCGACCGGCATGGGCCTGGACGTGCCGACCTTCCGCGCGCTCGCCGCGCTGCGCGGCCAGGTGCCGCTGGTGACGATCGTGTCGGGACGCTGCTTCGCCGGCAATGCCGCCCTGGCCGGGGTCTGCGACGTGATCATCGCGACGCCGGACGCCAATCTGGGCATGGGCGGCCCGGCGATGATCGAGGGCGGCGGCCTCGGCGTGTACCGGCCGGAGGACATCGGTCCGATCGAGGTGCAGCGGCGCAACGGCGTCGTCGACCTGGTCGCCCGCGACGAGGCGCATGCGGTCGCGCTGGCCAAGCAGTACCTCGGCTATTTCCAGGGCCCGATCGAGGAGTTCGAGGCGCCCGACCCGCGGCTGGCCCGGCAGGTCGTGCCGGAGAATCGCTTGCGCGCCTACGACATCCACCGCGCGATCGAGGCGATCGCCGATCTCGGCTCGATCCTGGAACTGCGGCCCGACTACGGGGTCGGCATCGTCACCGCGCTGATCCGGGTCGACGGCGTGCCGTTCGGCCTGGTGGCCAACAGCAGTCATCATCTCGGCGGCGCCATCGATGCCGAGGCCGCCGACAAGATGGGCGATTTTCTCGGGCTGTGCGAGTCGTTCGGGCTGCCGGTCGTCTCCCTGTGCGACACACCGGGATTCATGGTCGGCCCGGACGCGGAGCAGACCGCGACCGTGCGCCGCTTCAGCGACCTGTTCGTGCTCGGCGCCCGGCTGACCGTGCCCTTCGGCACCATCATCCTGCGCAAGGGCTACGGCCTCGGCGCGATGGCGATGGCGGCCGGGCACTTCCGCGCCCCGGACTTCACCGTCGCCTGGCCGACCGGCGAGATCGGGCCGATGGGGCTCGAGGGCGCGGTGCGCCTCGGCTTCCGCAAGGAGCTGGCCGCCGTCGCGGATCCGGCCGAACAAGAGACGCTGTTCCAGCAGCTGCTCACCCTCGCCTATCAGCAGGGCAAGGCGCTCACCGCGGCGACCGGGTTCGAACTCGACGACGTGATCGACCCCGCCGACACCCGGTCCTGGATCGCCACACTGGTCCGGAGCTAGTTCCAGCGCCGCCCTGCCGCCCGGCCGGGCGGCGCCACAGCTACGAACTTGAAGTTGACGTCAACTTCTAATAAATTCGCTGACACGTCACCACCGACCATCGGGAGCACCCCATGTCGCTGTTCGATCTCTCCGAGCGCGCCGAGAAGTACCGCGCTGACCTGCTCGATTTCATGGACGAGCAGGTCTACCCCGCCGAAGCCGTCTACGACGAGCAGATGCGGGAGTCCGGCGACCCGCACTTCCAGCCACCGATCCTCGAAGAGCTCAAGGCCGAGGCCAAGCGGCGCGGCCTGTGGAACCTCTTCCACCCGCACCCCGGTCGCGGCCCCGGCCTGACCAACCTCGAGTACGCGCCGCTCGCCGAGATCATGGGCCGCAGCCATCTCGCCTCGGAGGCCTGCAACTGCAATGCCCCCGACACCGGGAACATGGAGGTGCTCGAGCTGTTCGGCACCGAGGAGCACAAGAAGAAGTACCTCGAACCGCTGCTCGACGGCACCATGGCCTCCGCGTTCGCGATGACCGAACCGGGCGTGGCCAGCTCCGACGCCACCAATGTGGAGCTGTCGATGGTGCGCGACGGCGAGGAGTACGTGCTCAACGGCCGGAAATGGTTCGCCACCAATGCTCTGCACCGCAACTGCAAGGTCCTGATCGTGATGGGCAAGACCGATCCGACCGCCGCGCCGCACCGGCAGCAGTCGATGATGGTGGTCCCGATCGACGCGCCGGGTGTCACGATCGTGCGCGGGCTGCCGGTGTTCGGCTACCAGGAGCGCGAGGGCCACGCCGAGATCGACTTCACCGATGTGCGGGTGCCGGTCACCGACGTGCTGAAAGGCGAAGGCGAGGGCTTCGCGATCAGTCAGGCGCGGCTCGGGCCCGGCCGCATCCACCACTGCATGCGCAGCATCGGCATGGCCGAACGCGCGCTGGAGATGATGTGCAAGCGGGCGCAGTCGCGCGTCACCTTCGGCAAGCCGATCGCCGAGAACGCCAACATCCAGGACTGGATCGCCGAGTCACGCATCGAGATCGAGATGATCCGGCTGCTGACGCTGAAGGCCGCCCATCTGATGGACACCGTCGGCAACAAGGAAGCCCGCACCGAGATCGCCGCGATCAAGGTGGCCGCGCCCACCATCGCGCTGAAGGTCCTCGACCGCGCGATCCAGGTGCACGGCGCAGGCGGCGTCACCGACGACTTCCCGCTCGCGATGGCCTGGGCCCAGCTGCGCACCCTGCGCCTGGCCGACGGCCCCGACGAGGTGCACAAGCGCGCCATCGCCCGCCAGGAACTGAGCAAGTACCGGAGCAAGGAGAGCAACTGATGACCGGACTCGATCTGACCGGGCGCACCGCCATCGTCACCGGCGCCTCGCGCGGCATCGGGTCGGCGATCGCCCAGGCTATCGCGGCGGCGGGCGGCAATGTCGTCCTGACCGCGCGCACCCAGGAAGCCGCCGAAGCGGCCGCCGCGCAGGTGGGCGGCAATGCCCTCGGCGTCGGCGCGCACGCCACGGACGAGGACGCGGCGCGACGCTGTGTCGAGCTGACCGTGGAGCGGTTCGGCAGCGTCGACATCCTGGTCAACAACGCGGGTACCAACCCCGCCTTCGGCCCGGTGATCGGCCAGGACCACGCGCGGTTCACCAAGACCTTCGACGTGAACGTCTGGGCGCCGATCCTGTGGACTTCGCTGGTCACCGAGGCCTGGATGGGCGAGCACGGCGGCGCGGTCGTCAATATCGCGTCGATCGGCGGGCTGACGATGGAGGCGAATATCGGCCTGTACAACGCGTCCAAGGCCGCGCTGATCCACCTGACCAAGCAGATGGCGCTGGAGCTGTCGCCGAAGGTGCGCGTCAACGCGATCGCGCCGGGTGTCGTGCGCACCAAACTGGCCGAGGCCCTGTGGAAGAACCACGAGGAGTCGGTCGCCGGCGCCACCGCACTGGACCGGATCGGCGAGCCCGGGGACATCGGCGCCGCCGTGGTGTTCCTCGTCTCCGAGGCCGCGAGCTGGATCACCGGCGAGGTCATGGTGATCGACGGCGGGCAGCGGCTCGGCAACGCGCCCCTGTTCCGGAGCGGAGTGTCGCTCGGTGTCTGACACACGAGAGGTCGTCGGGATCGACCCGGCCGTGGTGACCAGCTGGTTCGGCACGCTCGGCATCGAGAGCGCGACACCGTTGCGCTTCGACCGGATCGGGCTCGGCCAATCGAATCTGACCTACCTGGTCACCGATGCCGCGGACCGGCGGTGGGTGCTGCGCAGGCCGCCGCTCGGCAAGCTGCTGGCCTCGGCCCACGACGTCGTGCGGGAAGCGCGGATCATCGCCGCGCTCGAGTCCACGGATGTGCCGGTGCCGCGGATCTTCGGCGTCCTCGCCGATCCGGAGCTGGTCGACGCGCCGCTGGTACTGATGGAGTACGTCGACGGGCAGGTGGTCGACACCATGCCGATCGCGGAATCGCTCACGCCGCAGCGCCGCCGGGCCATCGCGGAATCGCTGCCGCGGACCCTCGCGCGCATCCACGCGGTCGATCCGGCCGCCGTCGGCCTGGCCGACCTCGCCGCGCATACCCCGTACGCGCCACGCCAGCTCAAGCGCTGGAGCGGTCAGCTGGAACGGTCCAAGACCAGGGAACTGCCCGAACTCGACGACCTCACCCGCAGGCTGGCCGCCGCGGTGCCGGAGCAGACCGAAGTGTGTCTCGTGCACGGCGATTTCCATCTCCGCAATGTCATCACCTCGCGCGAGACCGGCGCGGTGACGGCCGCGCTGGACTGGGAACTGTCCACCCTCGGCGACCCGCTGGCCGATATGGGCAGCATGCTCGCCTACTGGGCCGAACCCGGCGAGCTGATCGGCGGCGACTTCCCGGCGTCGACCCTGACGGGGTTCCCCGACCGCGCCGAGATGGCCCGCCTGTACCTCGAAGCGACCGGCCGCGACCCGGCCGCGCTGAAATACTGGCAGGTCCTCGGCCTGTGGAAACTGGCGATCATCGGCGAGGGCGTGCTGCGCCGGGCACTGGACAACCCGGCGAACAAGGCCGCGGCGGGCACGCCGACGGCCGCACGTCTCGACGCCGTGGTCCGTCTGGCCTGCGCCGTCGCCGACGACGCCGGAATCTAGCAGGAGGTCATCATGAAGGCTTGGCAGGTACACGAGCTCGGCGAACCACGCGCAGTGCTGCGGCTCGACGACATCGACGATCCCGTCGCGGGTCCGGGGCAGGTGCTGGTGCGGGTGCTGGCCGCGCCCGCCAACTTCCCGGACGTGCTGCTGTGCCGTGGGCAGTACCAGATCAAGCCGCCGCTGCCGTTCACGCCCGGCGTGGAACTGTGCGGCACGGTGCTGGCGGTGGGTACCGATGTCACCCGGTGCGCGGTCGGTGACCGGGTCGTCGGCACCACGACGCTGCCCGGCGGCGCGTTCGCCGAGCTGGCGGTCCTCGACGCGGACAACGTCTTTCCCGCACCGGACGCACTCGACGACGCCGAGGCGGCCGCGCTGTCCATCGGCTACCAGACGAGCTGGTTCGCGCTGCACCGGCGCACCCAGCTGCGCGCGGGCGAGACGCTGCTGGTGCACGCTGCCGCAGGCGGCGTCGGCAGCACCGCCGTGCAGCTGGGCAAGGCCGCGGGCGCGACCGTCATCGGCGTGGTCGGCGGCCCGGACAAGGCCGAATACTGCCGTCGCCTCGGCGCCGACCTCGTCATCGACCGGCACACCGAGGACTTCGTGCCGATCGTCAAGGAGTTCACCGGCGGTCGCGGCGCGGACGTGATCTACGACCCGGTCGGCGGCGACGCCTACGCCAAGTCGACCAAGTGCATCGCCTTCGAGGGCCGCATCCTGGTGATCGGCTTCGCCGGCGGCACCATCCCGCAGCCCGCGCTCAACCACGCGCTGATCAAGAACTACTCGATCATCGGCCTGCACTGGGGCTTGTACAAGCAGTACAACCCGCGGGCGATCGCGGACTGCCACACCGAACTGACCCGGCTCGCCGCCGCGGGTCAGCTGAAACCGCTGATCAGCGAGCGGCTTTCGCTGGCCGATGTCCCCGACGGCCTCGGCCGACTCGGCGACGGCAGCACGGTCGGCCGCGTCGTCTTCCAGCCCTGAGCGCTATAAATACTGCATGGACGACACCGACAGCGAAGGCGCGCTGCCCTCGATGGCGCGCACTTCGCTGCTGCGTGAACTACCCGCCACCCCGCGCGGCCTGCGGACGCGATCAGCCCTGATCGCCGCGGGCCGCAAGGTCTTCGAGCGGCTGGGCTATCTCGACACCCGGCTGGTCGACATCACCCAGGAAGCCAACTGCTCCTCGGGCACCTTCTACACCTATTTCGCCAGCAAGGAAGAGATCTTCGCGGCGATCCTCGAGCACGCCCAGGAAGACATGCTGCATCCCGGCATGCAGCACGTGGCCGGTGACGACGACCCCGCGTCCATCGTCGAGGCGAGCAACCGGGCCTACTTCGAGGCCTACCGGCGCAACGCCAAGCTGATGGGCCTGCTCGAGCAAGTCGCCAATATCGATCCCGAGTTCAGCAAGCTGCGCCAGAACCGCGCCGACGCCTTCATCCAGCGCAACGCCCGCAGCATCGCCGACCTGCAAAAACGCGGCCTCGCCGACCCCGACCTCGACCCGATGCTCACCTCCCGCGCCCTCTCGGGCATGGTCAGCCGCCTGGCCTTCCACTACTTCGTCATCGCCGAAAGCCACCTCGACGGCGAACCCCGCCCCCTGGAAGACATCATCTACACGGTCACCCGCCTCTGGGTGAACGCGCTGCGCATGCCCACGACCCACTGACGCGAAAATCCCCTGGCCGAAGCGGCAGCAGGCAGATGCCTATGGGCCGCTACGAGTCGCGGACCGTCCGGTTGGCGATCGTGAGATCACTGGTCAAAATGACGTTGTGGACCCTACTGGCACACCGACCGGTGAACACGTACTCCTCGCAGCAGTCGCCCACGCGCGCACAGAGTTCGGCGAGAATTTGGCAGCGTGCTATGCCATCGGAAGTCTCGCTCACGGCGGCTTCGCGCCGCTCGTCAGCGACGTCGACCTCGTTACCGTGTTGAACGATGGTGATCTAGAGGTCAAAGAAGGAATCCTCCGTGTGACCGATGCCGTACGGCACGAGCTCGAAGGCCCACTGGCGCAGCGACTGTCCGTCTTCTGGTCCGACTGGTCCGGCGTTCGATCCGGTGCCGGATCGACGCATCGGCTCCCCGCGATCGACCGCCTGGACCTGCTGGAGTCGGGACGGTTACTGTACGGCCAGGACAATCGTCAACCGGCCACTGCGCCCACCCCCGACGAATTGATCATCGACTCGGCAGAATTCGCTCTGAGCAAGATCGACGAAGGCTATCGCGCCGATCTGCACCATCCGTCGCGACTTGTCATCGCGGGCGCACGCGCGGTCACCAAGACGACCCTGTTCCCGGTCAGGTTCCTCTACACCCTCGCGACCAGCAGGATCGGCCGAAACCAGGACGCGATCGAATGGTACCGAGGGCCGTCTCATCAACTGGTGCAAGCGGCAGCTCGGTGGCGATACGAGGGGCTCGACACGACCGCTGATGCGCTGCTCGCCGACCACCTGAACGAGCTGTACATCGAATTCGTCGACGCCTACATCGGCACTGCCACAACCCTGAACCACGCCGACTTCATGCCGCGACTCGTCCAGCTCCGCGGACTCCTGGCCGGAGGGGTCGACGAGGGCTGACTACCCTGCGGAAGCTCGGCCATGCTGAACGTCGGATCCTGATCACCCAGACGGGAACCGGATGCTGGCCGAGTCCTGCCAAGGCGGGTTGAATTCCCGCCCCGCTTGGCAGCCT
Organism: Nocardia fodinahabitans; assembly: GCF_052983615.1. NCBI lineage: Bacteria > Bacillati > Actinomycetota > Actinomycetes > Mycobacteriales > Nocardiaceae > Nocardia > Nocardia fodinahabitans. The sequence continues at coordinate 4,208,840 of NZ_JBRJJC010000001.1, read as the reverse complement.
CGATCCGGACTCAGTCGTGCAGCGAAGGCGCACGTGTGGCATCGGCGGCCTGCGGTACCACGATGCACAGCCCGCCGATCCACACCGATTGCGAGCACTGCCCCTGCGCCGCCGGCACCGGTCTCCTCGATATCGACCAGACGCTGGGGAATGGGGTCTAATACCCCAGAAAAGACTGAAGACCAGCCAAAAGGCTGGTCCTCAAGAGTGGCCAGGGCCGGGATCGAACCGGCGACCTTCCGCTTTTCAGGCAGGCTCATAATTGCAGGTCAGAGGGGCAGTTTCGTGACTCGTGCCCCAAGCGTTCCCCATGGTGCCTCAGTGCTTGACGATGATCGTGCGAGGCATCTGGACGCTGGTCGCGCCCCCGGCCAGCTGGCTGAGACCCAAAGCGACCTCTTTGTCTCGTCCTTCGACTGCGTGCAGGTACCGGCTGGCGGCAGCGTTCGAGGCGTGCCCGAGTCGCTTTTTCAGGTCAGCCAGGTTGGCACCGGTGAGGGCCGCGAGGCTCTGGCCGGTGTGGCGCAGGTCGTGGAAGGTGACGTCGACGCCGACACGATCGCGAGCACGCACGAACGCCTGATAGACCGCGTTGCCCCGCATCCGGCGCCCATCCCGACCGACGAACAGCCACACCGGATCCGCCCAGTGCTCGAGGTGCTCCACGAGGTAGGGGCGAAGGTGCGGCGGGATCGAAACCGGTCGGCGGCCAGCATCGGTCTTTGGGTCGGCGTCGTACTCGGTGTGCGACTCGAGCAGCTCGACGCGGTTACGCCGAACGAACACCTCGTTGGTGTCCAGGCACACGTCCGAGCGCATCAGGCCGATGATCTCGCCGCGACGAAGCCCACACCAGGCGGCCAGCAGCACAGCGGCCCGGTAGCGCGGGGTGATGTTCTCGACCAGCGCAGCTACTTCCGCCACGGTCGCGATCGGCCGTTCCTTGGCGCGATCGGTACCCGCACCTTTGATCGTGCACGGGTTGACCGTGATCGCGTTGTCGCGCTTGGCCTGATTCATGACCGCGCGAAGGAACCGGTAGGACTGCTGAATAGAGGTACGACCGCCTTTCCCGGCCAGCGCCTTCGCATGCCAAGTCCGCACCACCGGGGCCGAGATTGCGATCAGCGGCATGTCCCGCAGGTCAGCCATGTGAAGACGCAGGTTGCGCAGGCAGGTTTCTTGCCAGCGCGGCCCCACGTCGGGGTTCTCCTCGAGGTAGCGCTTGGCGTAGTCCTCGAACCGCTCATGCCCGATCTTCTCGTCCAGCCAGGTCCCGCGACTGATGTCCGCTTCGACCTTCACCAGGTAGCGGTCCGCGTCGGTCTTGGTGCGGAAGGTGTTCGGAGCGTTCTGCCGCAGACCGTTCGGGCCGACGAACGACGCGTGGAACTTGCCAGAGGGCAGCTTGCGTACTTTGCCGAACCGGCGACGACCGGCCATCACGCAACCGCCCTTCCAGCACTCCAGCGAACCTCGACCGGCTCCACACGTCCTTCCTGGACGAACGCCTCGAGGTCGGCCACGGTGAACCGGACATGGCTGCCGACCTTGTAGAACACGACACGGCGTTCTGCGACGAGCCGCCGGACGAATCGCTCTCCGGTACCGAGGTATTCGGCGGCCATCGCCACCGTCAAGTACTGCCGGTCTGTAGACATTTCCACTCCCCTACGCTGCTTCGAATTGCTGAGTACTCGAATCGCCTTGCGGCTCTTGCTGTTCTGCGAGACGCAGTCGTGCTGTGGTGTATTGGGCGCGCTTGGTGATCCGGTCGGCGACCAGGGCGATGATCAGGTGTTCCCGTGGGGGTGCGCCCTTGTCACCGGGCCGGACCGGACTGATGCGCAGGTGCGAGGTGTCGGGCTTGGTGATGCCGACCGCGGCGAGCTGTTGCCGAACGAATTCGACGCGATCCGCCTTGTGATCCGGCAGGGACTTGCCCGTCCACTTCTTCGACACCAGCACCCGACGACCCGGAAGACCGAGAGTGTCGCGGCGATGGGCCTTGCCCTTGCATCGGCCGGCAACCGTCTTCTCGGTAGCGCCCTTGGGGACGATGCCGTAACGCAGCCACACACCACAGCGCGGCGAGCACGGAGTGTGCTGCAACTCGGCGTGAAGCCGGTCGTAGTGCACAGCGGTGCGCGCGGAGTCGGTGTCGAGGACATCGGCGATGGACTTGGTCAGGTACTTGGTCAGGTACCGGACCTTGTTCTCTGCCTTGTCCGTTCCGCCGAGGACCTGCTGCGGGTCGATCTGCTCACCGAAGCGGATCACATGCGCCGGTTCCAGATCGTCCACGGTGTCCATCACGTCCAGCGCTTCGGCCCACGTGGTCAGCGGCCGACGAGTGCGGGGGTCGACGAAGGTGCGGGCGTCGTAGTCCCAGACCGGCATGTTGTCGGTGCGGTAGACCTCGCGGTCGTGATGCGGCCACCAGATCTGGCGGTAGGTCGCCGCAGTGACCTGTTCGAAGGTCTTGCGCGAGATCGATCCCCGGATCGCGATATGCAGGTGCGGGGCACCACGCTTCTGCGGTTCCACGGTCGCGAAGTACTGGACGTCCCAGCCGACCGCGCGGCGCAGGTTCTGGACCCACCGGTCGAACAGGGCGGCGAAGTGGATGATGTCGCGGGCCTGGGCGGTGTAGTCGTAGGACTCCGGGTCACGCGGGGAGCCGTCACCGCAGACCTTGCCGTCCTTGGTCTTCGCGCCGGTCCGGTTGATCGCCCCGTACGACGGCATGGTCAAGGTCAGGAACGTCGAAGGCCGGTACTTGCCGCCGTAGAGCTGGCCCACCGTGGTCTTTTCCACCTTCAGCCGGGGCAGGTCGGGGACGTCCTGACGGCGGCGGGTGGACTTGGCTTTGCGGCGCGGCTTTTCGTCGAGGGCTGGGAAGCGGCCACGGACACCGAGCTCACGTAGTTCGGTGTCGAGGTCGGCCACCAGGGCGGCGATAGCGTCGGCGAGTTCGTCGTCCCCGTCGTTGCGGGCGTCGTGGTAGTCGGTGAACAGGCGAGCGCGGGCGGCGAGGAGATCGCGCTGGGCGTCGGTCGGTTCGGTGGTTTCGTCGACCGGTTCGGCGTCGAGGCACCAGCCCTCGCGCAGCTGTGTCATCCGCAGGGAACGAGCAGCTTTCGCGCAGGCCGGGCACTTCTGTTCGTTGGTGGCCTTGCACGGGGCACCGATGTAGCTGGTGTGGCCGGTCTCGGGGTCGTAGGCGCGCATCGGCACGACCCGGGTGCACACGTCTTCTTTCTCGGCGGCCGAGGCGGCGATGTCCTTGAGGTCCGGCATCGCACGTCGGTCGGCGGCAGTCTGGCGGGCAGGACGGCCAAGGGAGGCCGTACCGGTGCTGTTGTCGGTCATGGTGCGGCCTCCCTGGTCTAGGTGGTGATCGGTGGTGGTGGTCATGCGGCCTTGGTGCCGGGCAGGGCCTTGAATCCGGCCAGCGACTCGATCGGGGTCACGACCGCGGCGAGGGCATCGGAGCGGCGGAACACGATCTCGACCAGGCCGGGACCGGCGAACCTGATCCGGGCTTGCTGAGCGCCGAACCCGTGGGCGAGGTGGTCACGGCGGTTGGTCCACGAGTCCGGGGAGTGACCCGGCAGCATCCGGACGCGGACGGTGTCCGTGGAGTCGCCGATGTGGACGGACACCAGCCGGGGAACCAGCACGCGGTCTCCGTCGCGGGTGGACAGGTCGCAGGCGGTGAGCAGTTTGGTCCAGCGGCGGCGGTAGCGGTGCCAGGTCAGGAAACGAGACCGGGCACGACCGGTGAACCAGCGCTCGAAGGTCTGCGGACTCCTGTGTCGCCACAGCACCATCCCCGCGACAGCTCCACCGGCCACCCCGATCCCGGCAGGCCAACCGGCCAGGTAACCGGCGGCGACGGCGAGAGCGGCCGGGATCGTGACCATCGGAAACAGGACGGCCCACCAGACGAGCACGAACGCAGCGATCAGGATTCGGCCGGCAACGGTGAGGAGCGCGTCGAGGACTTCGCTCATCGGGTCGTGGGCGGTGGTCGTGGTGGTGGTCTTGCTCATCGGTTCGCCTTCTCGGTGAGATCGTCCAGGGAGAACAACGGGAGTTGGCCGGGCGTGGGAACCGGCGCAGTCGGGGCGGGCTTGCGCGGCTTGCGAGTTCGGGCGGCAGCAGCTTTCACGACCGGGTTCGGTTTCTTGGTGGTCATGCCGCGTCGTCCCAACCGTCCGGGCCGTAGTCGTTCCAGGTGGGTGCGTGGCCGGTCTCGGCGAGCATCGTCACCGCGACCGCGACCGGGTCCAGGCCGCGGGCTTCCGAGCGGCAGCGGGAACGGGCGGCGAAGTCGATCACGTCGGCCAGGCCGTTGTCGGTGCGGGAGTTCTTGCGTGCCATGGTCATTTCTCCTGTTCGGTCATCACGGAATCGGGGAGCCCGCAGACGCTGCATTCACGCGGGGCAGGGACGGGGACGGGCCACACGGTCGGCCAGCCGATCTCGATGAACCGGTGTCCTTCCTCGAGGCACTCAGCCGCGGCCACGCAGCCGTCGCAGCGGATGGTGTCGCCGTCGTAGGCCCACCCGGTGGCGGTGTCGGCGTTGAGGAACTCGGCGGCCTGATTGGTGGTGGCGAAGCAGATCGATTCACCTTCACGGTCGGTGTAGATGTCGCCGCAGGTGTCGCAGTAGACGACCACGTGCGCCTCGGTCTGGAACCCGCGTTTCATGCCGCACGCCCCTGCTGCTCGTCGTCCTCACCCGGGATGTAATCCGGGTCGAAATCGGAGTAGTCGCCCTGCGGAGCGGTATCGGTAGCGGCCGGGGCGTAGGCATCGACGATCGCGTCAGCGGCGTCGTTGTCGATCCAGAACGCCCGCACCCGAACGAACTCGCTCGTGCCGTCCTCGCCCACGTAGCCGACGCCGGGGGTCGTATCCGGGATGTCGTGGCACAGCGCACCACGATCCTTGGAACCCTGCCCGTGCACCATCGCGGTCTGGGTCGGCTCGTCCAGGCGCAGACCGATCCGCACCGGGAACAGCTGCCGGTTGGGCATCGTCTCCTTGCTCGGGTCCTGCAACGCGGCGATCACCGAGACAGCGACCGCTCGGCCCTTGGACAGGAGTTGGCCGGTGAGCTGGCGGAACTTCTCCTGCTGCTCGCGGGTCGCGTACGACGACAGCGAGGCCGCTTCGTCGATGACGATCAGGATCAGCGGCTCGTCGGGGGTCGGAACGTGCTTGCGGACCCCAGCGGCGCGCAGTCGAGAGGACCGTTCGTCCATCACGTGCACGGCTTCTTCGAGCATCGCGAGGATGCCCTCGGCGTCCCAGTGGAACCGGACCCACAACCGTTCACCGGCACCGAATTCCATGCCGCCCTTGGGATCTGCCATCCACACGTCGACGAATCCGGCCTTGATCGCGGGACCGATCCCGTTGATTACCGACCACAGCACCGAGCCCTTGCCCGAACCGGTCGCACCGGCGAGCAGGATGTGGGCGTAGAGGACCCGCAGCAGCCACGGCCGCCCGTCCTCACGAACACCGACGTGCACGGCCTCCAGGTCGACGCCGGTCGACTCCACCCCCGCGGCGGTGACCGGGGCGGCGAGGGTGTCGAAGGTCCGCAGCTCGATCCGCACGAAACCCGGACCAGCCTGGGACACGAGCACATTCGGGACACCGAGGTACTGGGCGAGGGCGTCGCGGGTTTCCTCGTTCGTCCAGTCGGACAGCTTCTGGCCGCCGACCACCTGCACGTCGAACACCGCACCCGAGGGAACCGTGTCGACACCGCCGATGATGGTGGGCCAGTTACCCGCCGACCCGAGTCCCAGCGCGGCCCACATCAGGGCGAGCTGGCGGGGGTCGGTCAGGATCACAGCGGCAGTCCGCAATTCGGCCGGCAAAGCGGCGAACGGGTCGGCGTCGACGACCTTGGACACCACACCATCGAGGTGGCGCCACCACAGCAGCATCCCGGCAGCCATCACCGTCGACAGCGCGACAACGGTGGTACCCATCAGGCCACCGCCTGCAACGCCGCGGTATAGGCGTTCAGGGCCTCGGTCAGCTGGTCGACCAGCGTCGCGGCATCGACCGGCGGCAGGAACAGTTCGCCGCGCCCGAGCTTGACGACCACCATGCCGATCGGGTCGCAGTAGCGGACATCGAAGGTGTTGTCGTCGGAACCGGCCGTGAACGTCATGAACGAGTGATCAGCCATTTCAATTGCCCCCTGTAGGGATCGGGACCGCGACAGGCAGCAACGGAGACACCGGGCGCGGAGAGTGGATGGTGTGCACCGGCGCGACAGCCGGGGCGGGAGCCGAGACCACGGGCACCACATCGGGCACAGGATCAGCGGCAGAGTCGGGTTCAGCCACCACGGCGGCGGGAACGTCGGTCGGCGGAGCGGGTTTGCGCGCCCGCAGCAGCATGGCCAGGCCGTGAGTATCGACAAGCAGTGCGGCCGGGGCGATCACGGCCAGAACCGCAGCCATGACCCCGAAGCCGGAAACCAAGGCGTGGGCGATGTTGCCGCCGATCGAAACCGTCGCGCCCGCGATCAGCACACGGGTGAAGAAGGTTCGTTCAGGACTGTCGGCCAGGGCCAGCACCGCGATGGTGGCTTGAATGATGGTGCCGTCCACGATCACCGGGAACAGCCACGCGAGATGAGTGGGAGTGTGGGCCATGACCGCGAGGTCACGCAGGGCCGCGAACGACAGGACGAACGCGGCGGCACCGATGGCCAGGACGACCAGGACGGCGGACCAGCGTGCCCACCGGATGACCTTGGGTTGCTGATCCGCCGCGCCCATGGTCACACCGCCTGGGACTCGGCCACGGCCGCAGCGTGTTCCTTGGCTGCGTGCTCAGCGGCATCGTGGTCCATGACCAGGCCGGGCAGCTGCTCGGCCAGCTCCCGAGCGGACTGGATCGACAGCATCACGCTGAGCCAGCCGTGTTCCATGACGCAGTTGAGCCGTACGAACGCACGAGTTCCCGCGTCATCACCGGACACCGGCCGAGCAGCGGTGTAGCTCGGCACGGCGCTGAGCGCCAGACCGGCGTCCGCACTGAAATAGGTCATGGCGATCACGCGGCCTTCTGCGCGGCGGGCTGGTTGGCCTTCGCGCCGGAGTTGTCACCGACGATGCCGGTCGCGCGGATGTAGAAACCGATCGACTTGAACTCACCGTTGCCGACCACGCGCGGCTTGAGCATCAGCCCTTCCAACGCGATCGGGCGGAAGCCGGGCATGGCCTCGGCCGAGGAGGGAGTCGGGACGACATCGGAGACGAAGGTGATGTCCAGGCCGGTGTTCTTGGCGCCCTTGCCCGCACCGGCCGGGTCCATGACCGTGGCCTTCCACAGGCGCTTACGCGACCCGTTGCCGTCACGGTCGACGTCGATCTTCTGCCGCTTGGGGGCGTTGCGGTCCGAGCTGAACTCCTGATCGGGCTCGATCTCGCCCACCAGGATCAGGCCCTGGGGGAAGACCGCGGCGAAGTCGGTGGGGATCCACATGTCCTTGAGTGCCATTGAAACCAGCTCCTGAGTGAGTGGCCGGGTCGAACGGTGTGCCCGGCGGTAGATGGCGGTATCCGTGATTAGAACCACCTCTATTGGACACCCAGGGGCGATAGCTGTCAATAGAACCACCTCTATTTTGTGTCAGACCCGCCCTGCACACTTAGGGCTACTCTTAATTGACGAGCCGACTTCACAGTCGAGGAGAAGAGGAAATGCCCATGGGCACGACCGGATATCGCGAGCTCGCGGCTAGGCTTCGGGACGCGATCAAGGCAGGCCAGTATCAGCCAGGTGCCACCCTGCCGAAGCAGGGGGAACTGGCAGAGCAGTACGGCGTAAACGTGAAGACGGTTCGCCAGGCGGTCGGTCTACTTGAGGGCGAAGGCTTGGTTACGCCGATCCGGCGCCGGGGCACCGTGGTTCGTGAACACCCCCCAATGCGGCGACTCGGCACCGAGCGCTACGCCAAGAGGAAATGGAAGTTCGGCGACACGGTCGCGTTCGTCGCGGATCGGGAGGCATCGGGCCGACCGTGGAAGCTGACGGACCAGACGAACACGGTTCGTTTGATCGAGGCCGATGCCGAGATCGCGGAGGCCTACGGAATCCCGCAGGGCACCAACGTGTACGAACGTGCCCGCACGGTTAGCGATGCGGGCCGCCCAACCCACACTTTGACCAGCTACTACCTCCCCGAGCATGTTGAGGGAACGCCGCTCGTTGACCCGGCTGCCGGTCCAGCCGGACGGGGTGGTGGATTCGCGGTCCTCACCCTCCAGGGGTACGAGCCCGATCACATGACCGAGACAATCTCGGCTCGGATGCCAACCCCCGAAGAGACCGAAAAATTGGAACTACCTTCCGGCGAACCGGTGATGATCCTTGTCCGACAGACATATACCGTCGACGATGTCTTGATTGAGTTCGCTCGCGGCGTCCACGCGGCTTCACGGTTCTCGTGGACGTACGACTTCAAGCTGCCCGACTGAGAGGTGCCGCTGATGCCGACAACCGCCTATCCCGCCGCAGTTCGGCCCGATGTCGAAACGTTGTGGCAGTACAACCAGCTCCACCATGACGTTCGCCAGACCGACGTCGGCATCGGTCTCGGTAGCCACGATCTAGGCGTTGCCACCCACACCGCACAGCTCTACGAGGCGGGCAAGTTCCCACTCATCGTCTTCACCGGCGCGAATGCCCCGACAACAGTCGAGCGCTTTCCACGGGGCGAAGCCGTGCACTACCGGGAACACGCCATCGAACTGGGAGTGCCACCCGAAGCGATCCTCCTCGAGCCAAGAGCCACGAATACCAGCGAGAACATCGACTTCACACGAGCTGTCCTCGCGGATCACGGGCTAGCCGACTCGATCCGATCCGCCACCCTCATATCGAGGCCTTACCAGCAGCGACGTAGCTACGCCATATTTCGCAAGCACTGGCCGGAGGTCGAGGTCGTCTGCTCGTCACTCCCGCTCGAACTCCACGAGTACATTGCCACCATCGGCGATGCCGACCGAGTAATCGACATGCTGGTCGGAGACACCCAGCGCGTCTGGCTGTACCCCGAGCGCGGCTGGGCCATCGAGCAAGACGTTCCAACAGCCGTCAAAGACGCCTATGACCGACTTGTCAACGCCGGTTACACATCTCGACTTCTCCCCACTTGATCCTGCAACCCCCATCACCACCCAGCCCGCTCATCACCGAGCTGATCTATCCGCGATCTATTGGATCTGCCAGCAGCATCACCCGGTCGGATGCCGGGTCGAACCCGAGCACTGGGTAGCCGTACTGAAGCTCGGCGCTCATGAACACCGGCTTGTCCAGTCGACGGCCGATCGCGCATACGAAGTCGCACAGGGTGTCCACTCCTGCCTGGCCTTGCAGCTCACGAAGGTCGACGTCGAAATCGATCTCGGTGGCGGACAGCAGCCAAAAGGTCACCTGCACACCTGGAGTGGGCCAGACCCGCAGCTTGACACCCTCCTCCGCATCGACAGGGCGTGGCAGCACCTCCACCGCAGCCGGTAGCGGTCGCACGGTGTCGTCTTCCATGTAGTCCCATGCCCACCCGTTGGACCGGACCAGGTCGAACACCGCTTGCCAGTCGTCCACCGAGACGTCGGGCACCCACAGATCCGGCAACGTACCCATCATGTTCGGGTCGAAGAAGTTCTTGACCTCGCGCCACAGCAGATCTGACATCCGGCCATGCTGCCAGGGCGCTCTATCGGACCGCACCCTGATTTCACCGCAGCCAAGCACTTTCACGGAGTGGTTGCTGAAATTCGCTATATAGAGTCAAGAGCGCCTGCGGCGGCGCATGCGCGCCGCCGCCGCGCTGCGACGCGCAACGCGGCTCCAAACGGACGTCGCCGCGGCGCGTCGGCACGTCGGCGGCGTGCATGCGCCCCCAACGTCAGCCCAGGACACTTTGGCTCACTTCTGCATTCAACCGAGCAGTGCTGGGCGCGACGGGAGCCGTCCCCGGCGAACTCTCCCGCAGTCGACGACGAATCGGCCGGCAAAGGTGCCGGGTCGACTGGCTGTGGTCCAGGTCCACGCGGCGACAGACCGAGCAATCATCGGCGCGTTGGGTGGGTGGTCGTCGGGCCGAGCCCGGTGCTGTGACCCCTCCCCGGTTACCGGCTGAGGTAGTTGCCGAGCCACCGGTCGAGGTTCTCGTCGATGTGGCGGGCGCGGGTGCAGCAGGGTTCGCGGGCCTGGAGGTGGTTGCGTCAGGTGCCGAGGCGGGTGGCGGGGTTGGTGCAGTCGCGTGGATGGCACAGATCGTGCCGGGGGTGATGGCCGGGGTCCTTCCGTGTCGGAGGAATCTGCCGAGTGGCGTACCAGACCGCACCCACCCCGGCAAGGACCAAGCGTTGTCACCACCCGAGGTGGTCACCAGCGGCGACGGGATTTCAACGAGCGATCTCACCGCGGGCACTGTGCCGGGTGACCACCTCGGGCGGTGAGACCTTGCCGGGGTGGGTGCGGCCTGGTCCGGGCGGTGCCCAGATTCCCCCGACACGGAAGGACCCCGACCATGACCATCACCCCCGGCACGATCTGCACCAACCGCGACTGCACCAACCCCGCCACCCACCTCTACGAGTTCACCAACCATGTCAACCAGCCGAGCAGCAAGGCCCGGTGCGAACCCTGCTACACCCGCGCCCGCCACATCGACGAGAACCTCGACCGGTGGCTCGGCAACTACCTCAGCCGGTAACCGGGGAGGGGCCACGGCCCCTTTCTCTGCCCTCCTGGCTTGGCAGACGAATAGCGACCTTCGGCCGCTGGGGTCCCGGCGTCGAGATTGCCGAACGGATTCGCGGTGAGGTCGGTGGTATCGCGACCGCTGGCCGCGCGGGCATGGTCTGGGGTCGGCCTGCATTGTGATCCCGCGCCCCTCACACCTCAAGGGCGCTACGCGTCAGCAAGCTGATGGCATTCGCCACCCTTGACCTGTGAGCCTCTGCGCGTGAGAGGCAGGCCTTATCGGGCAGGCGGGAGCCAGCCCACCTCATGCGCACCCCGACCCCAGCCAAGCCCGAAGGACAAGAATTCCGTGCCCCCAACGTGCCCCAAGGGCCGGTTTTCAGCGGTCAACAGCGGTCAAAACTCGACCGGTACCCACGAGGGGGTATGAACGCAAAAAATCCCCTCTACCAGGGGTTTTGGTGAGGGGATTTTGGTGGCCAGGGCCGGGATCGAACCGGCGACCTTCCGCTTTTCAGGCGGACGCTCGTACCAACTGAGCTACCTGGCCGCAGGCACCCGTACTGAATGCCATACGCGAAGCGCCGGATCGCTCCGGCGCTTACTTGCGACCCTGACGGGACTCGAACCCGCGACCTCCGCCGTGACAGGGCGGCGCGCTAACCAACTGCGCCACAGGGCCTTGCTGTACTACACAGTCCGAAGACTGTACCCCCTACGGGATTCGAACCCGCGCTACCGCCTTGAAAGGGCGGCGTCCTAGGCCGCTAGACGAAGGGGGCTCGTCCCAGATCTCTCCGGACCGGCTTTCAACGTTTCCGTTGGGAGCTCGCATAGCTTATGACAGGTGTGCGCAGACTTCCAAATCGGCTGGTCAGGCGCCCAAACCGAGGTCATCCAGGCGAGCCTGTGAACGCCACCCGTCGCTGCGGAAGTTCTGGATCCACACCGGGGTCGCCATCGCCTCCACGATAACCTCCAGCACCTCGGCGAACCGGGCGCGCAGATCGGCGGCCGAACCGTTGGTGATCGGGTCGACCAGATAGCGCTGGCCGGCCAGGGCCGCGGAGAGCGTGCGGGTGAAGCGGTCGGGGTCGGCATCGGCGCGCAGCTGCCCGTCGTCGATGGCGCGCACGGCCAGCACCCGGGTGGCCCGGCCGACGATGCGGCCGCCACCGTTGCCCGCGTCGCGGTGGAACTCGGGCTCGATCACGAGCCGGTACTCGGCCTGCACGATGGTGTCGTGCTCGAGCCGCAGCGCGATCTCGTCGACCATCCCGTGCAGGACGTCGAGCGGCCCCAGGTCGGCGCGGGCCAGCCAGCGCTCCGCGCAGACGCGGTAGCGCTCGACCGCGGTCTCCAGTACCGCGCGCGCCAGATCCTCCTTGGAGTCGAAGTGGAAGTACATCGCACCCTTGGTCGCGCGCGAACCTTCCAGAATGCGGTTGAGCGATGCCGCGGCATATCCGCTCTTCCCGAACTCGACGGCCGCGGACTTGATTATCGCCGCGCGTGTCCGGCGTGCCCGCTCTTGCTGCCGTGCCATGCTCGAAACGCCTCCGAACCTTCTCGTCGCTAACGATCAATAACCAACCGATAGCGCGAATTGTGGTTTTATTACAAACTTTCGGTATGAAATCTCGCAGAAATGCCGGTACCCCTCCGGCTGGTATAGTTCGCCTGCCCGAGTGCGCCGCAGGGGGTGCACACTCGGGCTCAACTACCTGTGAGAACCGCCTCCTCCTGCGGTAACGATTGCCCCTTTGCCGAAGATTCGCGCGCCCATCGCGTTTACCCCGGCACTTCGAACCCTCGATGAATTCCTCGACACCGCACCCAGCACCGGGCCGTCGGATAACGCGGCACCGGTGATTGTTCGGAAATTCACCCGGCGATCACCGTACCCGCATTCCGCAGCCGACACGCGGCAAATGGAACACCCATCCGAACATCCGGTTCGGTTATCCAGTCCAGCAAACGAGGCGCAACCGAAATGGTTTCGTAAGCTACGAATTCCGTAGGCGCACAGCCCGGTTGACCCGGCCCACCCCCGCGCGCGAACCCCCTGCTGTTCGCCCGCCGGTCGCGAGACCCACGCCCACACCGGACCACCTCATCGGCCACGAAACCCCTGCTCATCGAAAACTGTTGCGATACAACAGTATTCGATACCATGCCGAAGCCGGAAGCGCGAACGGTGATGGGTACCAGTTGTTTACCACGAATCGTCGAGCCCCGGCGGTTCGTTACCGGCGCCCACCAGCGCCGACCCGGGCCGCCGGCGGCGCCGGGGACCGGTATTCGGCCCGACGGCACAGTGTCGGTTAGACTCCCCACCGCGCCCCTTTAGCTCAGTTGGTAGAGCTGGTGACTTTTAATCACTAGGTCGTAGGTTCGAGTCCTACAGGGGGCACCATGTTTCACCCGGCTGACCTGCGGGAATAGCCGGAGCGAGCCATCCGGCTGAGCCCGTGCACCGGGACGACCACCCGCGCAACGCGCATGCGCGCCGTCTGCATCCCGACGATTCCCGCCCGGCCACCCGGGATACGAGATTCCTCGCGCGCGGGCACACAGCTCCGTCAGGTGAATTCTTGTGATTCCCGCCACGCTGACACTAGGTCAGCGATCGTCGGGATGGGGCGGGAGACCAGGGCAGACCGGGCGGAACTCCACATCCGGGGACACCCATTCCGACCACTGTTCGCGGCTCATTTCATAAGGAAGCTTGTCGCACAGCAGCCGTGCCCATATCTCGGGACCGGGCCAGGTCCAGAGGGTGGTCTTGTCGGCGAAGTCCTGCTGCCTGGTTCGGACGATCGTGTTGTCCGCACTGATCCACACGCCTTCGATCCAGCCGGGTGCCCCTGCAACGGCTCGCCGATCGGGTGGCCGTCGGCCAGATCCCAGAAGCGCAGAGTCCGGTCGCTGGAGCCGGAAACGATAAAGCGGCTGTCGGCGCTGATGGCCAAGCTCCGCACCCAGTCCGTGTGCCCTGCCATCGCGGGACCGATCTGCTCGCCGGTTCGCGTATCCCAGCGGCGCAGAGTGGCTTCCTCACCGGTGACGAACCGGGACCCGTCGGGAGCCATCGCCGCCGACCAGATGAACTTGGCACGAATCTCTTTGACGAGCGCACCGGTGTGCACGTCCCAGAGACGTACCGAATCGGGACTATGGGTGAGCAGGCGGGTTTCAGCAGCATCGAATTCGATGCTGCTGATGTCGGAGGTGTGCCCGGTCATCGGGTCGCCGATCGGTACCCCGGTCTCGGCGTTCCACAGCCGGACAGTCTCGTCGTCGACCGCCGCGAGATAGCGGCCGTCCGGGCTGAGCGCGATCCCGTCGATCTCGGGCAGCCCCTCGAACCGCCCACCGACGAGCGCGGCGGTGTCGGTGTTCCACATCTGAATGACGTTTCCGAGGGTGACGGTGGCCAGCCGGGAGCCATCCGCGGCGAAGTCCAGATCACCCACCTGCTCACCGAATCCGGTCAGTGGGCGGCCCACCTGCTCGCCGGCCTCGGTGTTGTAGAAGGTGACGGTCTCGTCTGGGCCGGCGAGGGCGACGCGGCGGCCGTCCGCACTGACCGCCGCGCGGGCTCCGAAATCGTCGGGGTAATCGGCGAGACGGATGCCGCGGCCGGACTGCGAATCCACCACCCAGACGGAGGCATCCGCGTCGACCTGCGTGACGTAGCGGCTGCCCTCGCCTTCGAGGGCCAGCACCGCACCGAAGCCCGGCTCAGGTGATCCCTTGTCCGACGGCCAAGAAGCGCCGAGCGAACCGGATCGGCTGATATTCCAGACGCGCATCGTCCCGTCGAACGCCGTGGAGGCGAGGCGGTGGCCGTCGGGACCGAACTCGACACCCATGACCCACCCGGAGTGACCCGCCAACGGCGCCCCCTCCGCCGTCCCGGTGGCCACGTTCCACAATCTGACCGTGTTGTCGGTCGACCCGGAAGCCAATCTGGTGCTGTCCGGGCTGAAGGCTACGGAATTGACGAGTCCCTCGTGCCCTGCGAGCGGATCACCCACCGGTTGACCCGTGTTGGCGTCCCAGAGAAGGAGCCCGTTGCCGAACTCGGGCGCCGCGGCCGCCATACTGACCGTGCTGAGGCTGCCGGATGCGATGTGTCGACCATCAGGACTCCAAGCGACGGACTTCACAGTCTGACTGTGCCGACGCAAGATCGCCGGTGAAGCCGCGGGAGAATCGACGTTCCAGATACGCACAGTGGTGTCTTCGCCGCCGGAGACGAAGTGCCGTCCGTCCGGGCCGAATGCCACAGAGTTCACCGCGCCTTCGTGGCCGGTGAACACCTCCGTGCGACCGTCGACGATGTCCCACCACCGGATCGTGCCGTCCTGGCCGCCCGCCGCCAACACCGACCGGCCATCCGGCGAGAAGGCGACGCTGTTGACGACGCTGTCGAAGCCCACCAGCGGTGGTACGACCGACTTTCCGGTCTCGGCATCCCAGATCTGCACCGCGCCGTCTGCGCTGGTGCCCGCGATCCGGCGACCATCCGGACTGAACACCGCCCGCAGTGCGCGTGGCTGCGGCTCGAAGACCCGATCGATGCGGGCGCCCGTCGCCGCATCCCACAGCCGCATCTCCACACCGCTGGTGAGGATTCGGTCGCCCGCCGGGCTGAACGCGATGCTGAAGTCCGGCGTGGCTGTCCGATAGGCCTCGGCCATGACATCGAGTCCCTCGAGGACGACGTTCGTATTGAACGGTTTTCCCGTCTGCACGATCTTGTCCACCGCCGCTTCGGCATTCAGCGTCCGCAGCAACGCTCCCTCGTCGAAGTCGGGCGTGATCTCTCGCGCGGCGAGCGTCTGCTGGATCGCCCGCACGTCATCGCGGGGCCGAGCACCGGCCAGCATCGACTCGGTGTCGGAGACCAAACGCAGCCCGATCGCCTGGTTGCGCTGCCGCATCGCCTCCTGCTGCCGGTCGATGGCGATGAAGGCGGCGACCAGCGCGAGGACGGTGAGCAGCACCAGTCCCGCGATCGCGGCGCGGCGTAGCCGCCGGAACCGGCGTTGCTCCCGCAGGTCCTCCCCCGCCAGTTCGTATTTCGGCTTGCCGTGGATCGGCGCGGCCAGGTCGGTGAGCTTCTCCCGGAAGAGCGCGGCGCGTGGGTCCCAAGGCGCGTCCTCGGTGACGTCGACGTAGAGGGGCTCGGTGGGCAGTGCCCCCGGCTGGGTCAGAACCGGCAGCGCCACCGTCGAGCGCGCGGGATCGAAGCGGTGGGTGTCGCGATCCCATGTCACCTGTCCGCCCGAGACGACGAACAGCAACTGTTCTGGTCCGCGCGTGCGCAGCCAGTAGCCGATCTCGCGGTCGACCCATGCCGACGCGGCCGAGTGCTGGGAGAGCACCACGATGCAGTAGCGGGCCTGGTCCATCGCCTCGGCGACCTTGCCCCACAGGTCGGGGCTCGCGGTCAGGTCGGTCGCGTCGCGGAACACGCGCAAGGCGTGCAGGCGGCCGACGCGGCGGCCGATGCGGTGCAGGCCGCGCTGGATGCCTGCCGCGATCGCGCGGTCGGCGTGTGAATACGACAGGAAGGCGTCGTAGGTGAGCGGCGATGCTGGACTCGGCGGCGGGTCCGCCGCCATCGTCATCGGCTCGGCCATCGTCCTCACTCCCAACCCGGTGCGCCGTTCTTCTCAACGGTCCGGCTTCGGCGTTTGCGAGGCACGCGTACCCGGCTACCCGGGTTCGGCGGCGGCCGACTCCCCGGGCCGGAGATCCAACGTCACGTGGCGACGCGCCAGACGCAGACGCCGCCGAAAACCCCCGGTTCCGCCATCTCGGTCCCCTACCCTGAGCCCGACCCGGGCACTACCGGGCACACCTTCGACACAGGCGGAGCCGATGACTTCCTTCGACGATTTGCTCTCCCAAGTACCGATCGCCCAGATCGCCGACCAGCTCGGCGTCGACCAGGCGACCGCGACCAGCGCCGTCCAGGCCGCGCTGCCGACGCTGCTCGGCGGCCTGCAGGCCAACGCGGCCGAGCCGCAGGGCGCCGCGTCGCTGCTCGGCGCGCTCGACAACCACGGCGGGCTGGTCGAGGGCGAGGGCGCCGTCGACCTGCAGCAGGTGGACGTGGCCGACGGCGAGAAGATCGTCGACAACGTCTTCGGCGACGAGAAGAACACCGTCATCAGCGCCCTCGGCGAGACCGGCGGGACCGGCGGCAACGACCTGATCGGCAAGCTGCTGCCGATCCTGGCGCCGATCGTGCTCGCCTATGTCGCCAAGCAGCTCACCGGCGGTGGCGGCGCGGCCGCGCCCGCGCCCCAGCCGCAGGCCTCCGGCGGCGGTCTCGGTGATCTGCTCGGCGGGCTGATCAGCGGCAGCACCGGCAGCGGGGGTCTCGGCGGCGTGATCGGCGAGGCGCTGGCGAAGAACGCGGGCGGCGGTCTCGGCAGCATTCTCGGCGGGCTGCTCGGTGGCAAGCGCTGAGAGGTTTCCCACCGGGAGCTAACACCGCGCGGCCCGCAGCGATAGTCCCTACGCTGCGGGCCGAACACCTAGACTCGTCAGCACGACGAGACGGCATCGGCCGAGGTTGTGGCGTTGGTCAAACTCGGCAGAATTCCACTCAGTTGCGTTTCGCATCACACCTACGGTGCCGTAAGGTATGGCCGCATCGCGACGTTCGACCGTAAGCACGACAGCGAAGGGTTTTTACATGGCAAGGGATCTGACTCAACTCGAACTGCTCACAGAGTTGGAGCCGGTTGCCGAAGAAAACGTCAATCGGCACCTGTCGCTGGCCAAGGAATGGCATCCCCACGACTATGTCCCGTGGGATGAGGGCCGCAACTTCGCCGCCATGGGCGGCATCGACTGGGATCCGGAGCAGTCCAAGCTCAACGAGGTCGCCAAGGCGGCCATGATCACCAACCTGCTCACCGAGGACAACCTGCCGTCCTACCACCGTGAGATCGCCGAGAACTTCTCCCAGGACGGCGCCTGGGGCACCTGGGTGGGTCGCTGGACCGCCGAGGAGAACCGGCACGGCATCGTGATGCGCGACTACCTGGTGGTCACCCGCGGTGTGGATCCGGTCGCCCTCGAGAACGCCCGCATGATCCACATGACCAACGGTTTCGCCTCACCCACCGAGGTCGACGCCGGATTCCTGCACTCGGTCGCCTACGTGACCTTCCAGGAGCTGGCCACTCGCGTGAGCCACCGCAACACCGGCAAGGTCTGCGACGACCCGATCGCCGATCGCATGCTGCAGCGCGTCGCCGCCGACGAGAACCTGCACATGATCTTCTACCGCAACCTGTGCGGCGCGGCTCTGGACCTGAGCCCCGACCAGGCGATCGAGGCCATCTCCCTGATCGTGGAGAACTTCCAGATGCCCGGCGCCGGTATGCCGAACTTCCGCCGCAACGGCGTGCTGATGGCCAAGCACGGCATCTACGACCTGCGTCAGCACCTCGAAGAGGTCGTCCAGCCGGTGCTCAAGAAGTGGAACATCTTCGAGCGGACCGACTTCACCGCCCGCGGCGAGGCCACCCGTGAGCGGCTGGCCGGTTTCCTCGACAAGCTGGGCCAGGACGTGCTCAAGTTCGAGGAGCAGCGCGACAAGATGCTGGCCCGCGAGGCCAAGAAGCTCGAACTGGCCCGCGTCTAGCCGAGAACCACACAGCGCCGCCCTCCGGATCCGGAGGGCGGCGCTGTTTCGTCGGTGGGGCTATTTGGTCGGCAGGGCGCCGTCGGTGCTGCCGACGTCGGTGATCTGCCAGTCCTTGCCCGCATCGACGGTGATGTTGTAGGTGACTGTGTTGCGCAGGCCGTCGGGGTTCTGGGCGTTGGTGGTGCTCACATCGACGAACGCGGCCACCTGGTAGACCTCCCCCTCGCGCGACATCACCTTGGCGGTGATCGGCGTCGCGCTGGAGGTCCACTTCAGCGGGACGATGATCTGCTGGAGTTTGTCGCCGGTCGCCGCGAACTTGCTGGACAACTCCGGCGAGGTACCTGCCTTCAGTTTGGCCACCCAGGCGTCGACGTCCTGGTAGTTCAGGGTCGCCGAGCCGACGGCGTAGTCGAGCGCGATCTGCTCGGCCTTCGCGTCGTCGGCGTCGCGGGCCTTCATGTCGGAGAGCTCGGAGCGCGCCGAGCCGAGCAGTACGCCGAGCACGATCGCGATGATCGCGAGGACGGCGATGACAGCGCCGCCGATCAGCGACGAGATCTGCACGGCGACCGTTCCCTTGTCCGGCCGCGCGGGCGCGGCGGCGGGCTTGGTCAGATCGGTGGCGTCGTCAGCGGGTTCGGCCATGGGTGGTTTCTCCGATTACGTGGGGACAGCGCACCGCCGGAGGCGACGGTGCCGGCAGTCACAGGTTACTGAGCCGTACCGCGCGCAGCGATCGGCCACGACCGAATGCTGTCGTGTTGCTCACACCTGTCGGCCGCCTCGGGCGGTCATGATGCTGTAACCATACGAAACAGGTACTGGGCGATATTGATCACACCCCGCTCGTCGCGTCGGCGAGGCGCGGCCCCGAGCCGTCGAGAAGGCCCCCTGTGATCGGCCGCACCAGGGCTTTTTGTCGTCGCGACCTCGGGTGATGAGACAATGGCTGGCGTGACTACGACGATGCCCCAGGTGACGACGCCGCTGCGGATCGGGCCCTACCCGGTCGATCCGCCCGTGGTGCTCGCCCCGATGGCGGGCATCACCAACCGCGCCTTCCGCACCCTGTGCCGGGAGTTCGGCAGCGCGACGTCCATTTACGTCTGCGAGATGATCACCGCCCGCGCGGTGGTCGAGCGCAACGAGAAGACGCTGCACATGATGTCGTTCGACGCCGACGAGAACCCGCGCTCGATGCAGCTCTACGGCGTCGACCCGAAGACGCTCGGCGAGGCGGTGCGGATCATCGTCGGCGAGGGCTGGGCCGATCACATCGACCTCAACCTGGGTTGCCCGGTCCGCAAGGTGACCCGGCTCGGCGGCGGCTCGGCCCTGCCGTACAAGCGCAGGCTCTTCGCCAATATCGTCCGGGAGATGGTCGCGGCGGCCGAACCCGCCGGCGTCCCGGTGACCTTCAAGTTCCGCATCGGCATCGACGACGACCACCAGACCTACCTCGACACCGGCCGCATCGCCGAGGCCGAGGGCGCGGCCGCCGTCGCCCTGCACGCCCGCACCGCGGCCCAGCTGTACTCCGGCGCGGCCGACTGGTCGGCCATCGCACGGCTCAAGGAAGCCGTCACCACCATCCCCGTGCTCGGCAACGGCGATATCTTCTCCGCCGACGACGCCCTGCGGATGATGGCCGAGACCGGCTGCGACGGCGTCGTCGTCGGCCGCGGCTGCCTCGGCCGCCCCTGGCTGTTCGCCGAACTCAGCGCCGCGCTGCGCGGCGAGCCGATCCCCGACGGGCCGACGCTCGGCCGCGTCGGCGAGATCCTGATCCGGCACGCGACGCTGCTCACCGCCCACGACGGCGAGGACAAGGCGATGCGCGACATCCGCAAGCACATGGCCTGGTACCTGATGGGCTTCCCGGTCGGCTCGCAGCTGCGCCGCAGCTTCGCCACCGTCTCCCAGCTCGCGCAGCTCGAAGACCTCGTCGCCCAGCTCGACCCGGCGGTCCCCTTCCCCACCGACGCCCTCGGCCCGCGCGGCCGCCAGGGCTCCCCGCAGACCAAGGTCGCCCTCCCCGACGGCTGGCTCGACGACCCCGAGGACGACACCGTCCCCGCCGCGGCCGACGTGATGCACAGCGGCGGCTGATTTCTCCCCTGCCCGACCTTCCGCTTTCGCGCCGGTCAGAGCGTCGCAACGAGATCGTCAGCGAATCTGTTGTGTACAGGAGTGGCCACTCGTGGCGGAATCGTTATCATTGCGGACATCGTTCGGCTGCGGTTCGAATCGGAGCCGGGCGATGACGCGCATGCTGCGGCAGATAGAGAAGTGAGGTTCGTTGGTGGGTGACGATCGGCGTGGGCGAACGCCCCGGCCCGGAAGTCGCGCCCCCTGGGAGCGCTATCCGACGGCCGAACCCACCGAGCAGCCGGAGACGGGCGCGCGACGTTCCCGGCACGTGGAAGCGACGCAGGACCCCGGTGCGGCCCCACTGACGGTGCAAGACCTCGTCGACCGGGTCGACAGCGAACGCACCAGGCGCGGCAGGCGCAACAACGCCGCCGAGGCCGAGGGTTCGCGTGCGGGCCGCCGGGCCCGCGAGCAGGCGCCGCGGCCCACCCAGCGCCCCGACCTCGCCCCGCGCGCCGACAGCTCGCCCGTCGTCGACGACATCGCGGGCGCACCCCATCGCGCCGAATCCCCCGCCGACCGCACCGCGACCACCGCACTGCCCGCTCAGGCCCCCGAGGCGGGCCGAGCGCCGCGCAAGCCGACCCCGCCCCGCCGGACCCACGATCCGATCGGCGACCTGGCCACCGACATCCTCCCGGCGGTCACCGCCGAGCCGCCGGAGCGCGCCAGGCCGGTCAAGACCGCCGCGGGCGGCGCGCCGCCGCGCCGCCCCGCCGCCGACGGCCCCCGCGGCAAGCAGGCGCGGATGGCGGGCCGGGGCGCCCTCGTCTTCTTCGCGGTGCTGACGCTGGTCGTCACCGGTGGTGGCTGGAGCTATCTGCGCGCCACCGGCAACGCCTTCACCCAGGTCTCGGCGCTCGACGGCACCACCGAGGACGTGCTCGACGGCGACATGCAGCTCGGTGACGAGAACTATCTGATCGTCGGCACCGACACCAGGGCTGGCGTCAACGCCGAGTTGGGTGCGGGGACCACCGACGACGCCGAGGGCGCACGCGCCGACACGGTGATGATGGTGCACATCCCGAAGAATCGGTCGAGGGTCGTCGTCGTCTCGTTCCCGCGCGACCTCGATGTGACCAGGCCGAAGTGCGCGGCCTGGGACAACGATAAGGGCGCATACACCGACGAGAAGGTCCCCACGTTCATCGGCGATAAACTCAACGCCGTCTACGCGAGCGGCGGCCCGCGATGCCTGGTCGATGTGATCCGCAAGATGTCGGGTCTCAACATCGGTCACTTCATCGGCATCGACTTCGCCGGTTTTCAAGCGATGGTGGATCAGATCGGCGGCGTCGAGGTGTGCTCGACCAAGCCGATCATCGACGGCGTGCTCGGCCCGGTCCTGGAGACCTCGGGCAAGCAGCGCGTCGGCGGCGAGACCGCGCTCAATTATGTGCGCGCCCGGCACGTCGTCGGCGAGGAGCGCAGTGACTACGACCGGATCAACCGACAGCAGAAGTTCATGGCCTCGCTGTTGCGCGGCGCGCTGTCGAGCAAGGTGCTCTTCGATCCGGGCAAGCTCAACGGCTTCATCCAGGCGTTCACCAGCCACACCTTCGTGGACAAGGTGACCCCGCAGGACCTGCTGCTCCTCGGCCGCTCGCTGCAGAAGATGGATGCGGGCGCGGTCACCTTCCTGACGATCCCCACCGCCGGCACCACCTCCTACGGCAACGAGATTCCCCGCGAAACCGACATCAAGGCGATCTTCCGCGCGGTCATCGACGACCAGCCGCTCCCTGGCGAGGTGAAGGCACCGGAGGTGGAGAGCTCCGCTCCGACGCCGGCGCCCGCCGCACCCAAGCTGTTCGCGGTCTCACCGAGCACGATGTCGCTGCTGGTCTCCAACGGCTCCGGCCAGCCGGGCGCGGCCAATCGCGCCGCGACCAAGCTGGACAACCAGGGCTTCCAGATCTACAGCACCGGCAACTACGCGGGCGGCACCGCGACGACCTCCAAGATCCGCTTCGCCGAGGGTATGGAGGCCGAGGCAGCGACCGTGGCGAGCACCATCCCCGGTGCGAGCCTGGAGCAAGCCAATGAGCTGGGCAGCATCATCGAGGTGGTGATCGGTACCGATTTCGCGGGCACCGTCCGCACGGTGGCCCCGTTCGGCTCCGAACTGCCGAACGTGCCGATCGGCACTCCGCACAGCGCCGGGCCGGTGGCACTCCCGTCCGATCTCGAGCACATGAACGCCGCCGACGACACCTGCAAGTAGAGCGACCCCGCTGAGCTGCCACGACACTGCCACACGGCATTCACTCACCGTTGGGTGACAGCGCCGAGGGTACCCACTAGGGTCTGCATTTATGCGTGTCATCTACAACGAGCAAATGGCCGATCTCGCCAATCTTCTGGGTGAGATGGCCGGTCTCGCTGGCCAGGCGATGGAACAGGCCACCCAATCCCTGCTGCAAGCCGACCTCGCCCTGGCCGAGCAGGTCATCGGTGAGCAGGACCGGATCTCGGTGATGATCACCGAGGCCGAGGAAAAGGCCTTCGCCCTGCTCGCGCTGCAGGCCCCCGTCGCGGGCGATCTGCGCCAGGTGGTGAGCGCCATCCAGATCGTCGGTGACGTCAACCGGATGGGCGCGCTGGCACTGCACGTCGCCAAGGTGACCCGCCGCCGCCACCCCAACCACGCGCTGCCCGAATCGGTCAACGGCTACTTCGCCGAGATGGGCCGCATCGCGGTCAACATGGGCGCGGGCGCCAAGGAGGTGCTCGAGACCCGTGATCCCGAGCGCGCCGCCCAGCTCAATCAGGACGACGAGGCGATGGACGACCTCCACCGCCACCTGTTCACCCTGCTGATGGACCGCGAGTGGAAGTACGGCGTCGCCTCGGCCGTCGATGTCACCCTGCTCGGCCGCTACTACGAGCGCTTCGCCGACCACGCCGTCGAGATCGGCCGCCGGGTGATCTTCCTGGTGACGGGTGTCCTCCCGACCGACGAGGATCTCGAGAGCTGACTCGCAGCAAAGGCCCGTGCATACAGTGCACGGGCCTTTCGCATACCTGCTTACGCAACGTCTCCCCGCGCCTCAGTCCGGCCTGAGTCGCGGGGAGTCGGGGAGTCGGGGAGCCTATCCGAAGCGGCCGGAGATGTAGTCTTCCGTGGCGCGCTGGGTGGGGTTGGAGAAGATCTTCTCGGTGTCGTCGATCTCGATCAGCCTGCCGGGCTTGCCCTGGGCCTCGAGGTTGAAGAAACCGGTCTGGTCACTCACGCGCGCGGCCTGCTGCATGTTGTGGGTGACGATGACGATGGTGAATTCCTTCTTCAGCTCCGTGATCAGGTCCTCGATCGCCAGGGTGGAGATCGGGTCGAGGGCCGAACACGGCTCGTCCATCAGCAGCACGTCGGGCGAGACCGCGATCGCGCGAGCGATGCACAGACGCTGCTGCTGACCACCGGAGAGGCCGCCGCCCGGCTTGTCGAGGCGGTCCTTGACCTCGTTCCAGAGGTTGGCGCCGCGCAGCGAGCGCTCGGCGACCTCGTCGAGTTCCTTCTTGTTGCGCACGCCCTGCAGCTTCAGACCCGCCACCACGTTGTCGCGAATGGACATGGTGGGGAACGGGTTCGGCCGCTGGAACACCATGCCGATGGTGCGGCGCACCCCGACCGGGTCGATGTTGGCGCCGTAGATGTCCTCGCCGTCGAGCAGCACCGCGCCCTCGACGCGGGCGTTCGGGGTCACCTCGTGCATCCGGTTCAGCGAACGCAGCACGGTGGACTTGCCACAACCGGAGGGACCGATGAAGGCGGTGACGCTGCGGGGCAGCACGGTCAGCTCGACGCTCGACACAGCGTGGAAGGCACCGTAGTAGATGTTGAGATCTTTGACGTCGATCCGCTTGGCCATCTGAGTTATCCGTTCGCTTCTATCGGTTCCGGGTGAGCAGCTTGTTGACGCCGGCGGCGGCCAGGTACAGCGCCGCGATCATCAGGATGAGCGTGAGCGCCGCACCCCAGACACGTTCGCGACCGGCGGCCTCCGGGTTGGCCAGCTCTTGGTAGATCAGCAGCGGCAACGAGGCCATGTTGCCGTCGAAGATGTTCTGATTGATCGACTTGGAGTAGCCGACCAGCACGAGCACCGGCGCGGTCTCACCCATGACGCGGGCCAGGGCGAGCAGGATGCCGGAGATCATGCCGGGCGCCGCGGTGGGGATGACGATCCGCAGGATGGTCTTCCACTTCGGCACACCGAGCGCGTAGGACGCTTCACGCAGCTCGTCGGGCACCAGCTTGAGCATCTCCTCGGTGTTGCGCACGACGACGGGCAGCATCAGCAGCACCAGCGCCAGCGAGACGGCGAAGGAGCTCTGCGGCATGCCGAGGGTGGCGATCCAGAGCGCGAAGATGAACAGCGCGGCGACGATCGAGGGCACACCGGCGAGGATGTCGACCATGAAGGTGGTGACCTTGGCGAGCCTGCCCCGGCCGTACTCGACCAGGAACACCGCGGCCATGACGCCCAGCGGCACGGCGATCACCGAGGCGATCGCGGCCTGCACGATGGTGCCGTAGATCGCGTGGTAGACACCGCCGCCGGTCTGATCCGGCAGGATGCCCTTCTGCGAGTTCATCCACCAGTCGGCGGACAGGATCGCGGTGATGCCCTTGGTGACCACCAGGCCGAGCACCCACACCAGCGGGATCAGCGCGATCACGAAGCACAGCGTGACCAGGCCGGTCGCGATGTTGTTCTTGATCCGCCTGCCGGTGCTGACGTGGCGGAACGTAGGCGCTTTGACCGGCTTGTCGAGGGTCGTTGTGCTGGTCATCAGCCGTTCACCTTTCCGCCGGAAGCGAGGCGGGCCAGCGCGTTGACGACGAAGGTCAGCGCGAAGAGGACGAAGCCCGCGGCGATGTAGGCGCCGGTCGGCAGCGGCGAGCTGAATTCCGAAGCCGCCGAGGCGATCTTGGAAGCGAAGGTGTAGCCGCCGTCGAAGAGCGACCAGCCGCCCGCCTGGCTGGCGGTGCGCAGCACGACGAGGACCGCGATGGTCTCACCGAGCGCGCGGCCGAGGCCGAGCATGGAGCCCGCGATCACACCGCTGCGGCCGTAGGGCAGCACAGTCATCCGCACGACTTCCCACTTGGTCGCGCCGAGCGCCTGCGCCGCCTCGATGTGGGCGCGCGGGGTCAGCGCGAAGACCTCGCGGGCGACGGAGGTGATGATCGGCAGGATCATCACGGCGAGCACGACGCCGGCGGTGAAGATGGTGCCACCGCCGCCGATCGAGACGTTGCCGTCGGAGAAGAGGAAGAACCAGCCCAGCTGGTCGTTGAGGAACTGCTGGACCGGCGCGATCTGCGGCGCCAGCACCAGGAAGCCCCAGAGACCGAACACGATCGAGGGCACGGCGGCGAGCAGGTCGACCAGCATCGTGAACGGCTTGCCCAGCCGCGACGGCGCGTAGTGCGTCAGGAACAGCGCGATGCCGACGCCGATCGGCACCGCGACGACGAGCGCGAACACCGCGCTCAGCACCGTGACCATGAACAGGTCACGGATACCGAAGCGCAGGTTGTTCGCGTCGTTGGTGGAGAATTCGGTGCTGGTGAAGAAGTTGACCTCGTCAGCCCTGAGCGAGGGTACCGCGCGGATCAGCAGGAACAACGCGATCAACGCGATGGCGGCGACGATGGTCGCGCCGGCCGCGGTGGCCAGCCACCGGAAGATCGTCTCGGCGTTCAGTCGGCCGGTACGACGCCCGTCAGGGGCCTTGTCGATTTTCGGTTCGGTCGGCATAGTCGCAGTATCTCCGGCCGCCCGCGGGCTCGTCGAATTCGACGAGCCCGCTGCGGTCACCTCAGGGTGCGTGGTCATGGCCTGGAAGCGATCAGGAGATGGCGTTGATCGCGGTGGTCAGCTTGGTCTTGAACTTCTCCGGGATGGCGATGTAGCCCGCCTGATCCAGGCCGTCCTGACCGTTGGTGACGGCGGAGGTCAGGAAGGCCTTGACCGCCTTGGCCGTGTCGGCGTCCGCGTACTTCGAGCACACGACCTCGTAGGTCGGCATGATGATCGGGTACGCGCCGACCTCGGTCGGCTTGTAGAAGGAGCTCACGTCGAGGATGAGGTCGTTGCCCTCGCCCTT
Organism: Nocardia fodinahabitans; assembly: GCF_052983615.1. Lineage (NCBI taxonomy): Bacteria > Bacillati > Actinomycetota > Actinomycetes > Mycobacteriales > Nocardiaceae > Nocardia > Nocardia fodinahabitans. The sequence goes on along the minus strand of NZ_JBRJJC010000001.1, from coordinate 4,182,137 downwards.
GATCTTCGCGCCGTCGATGGCCTTGCCCGCCGACTCGGTCGTCAGCTTCACCGGATCCTTCGACGCGGAGGTGACGATCTGGGCGATCGACAGATTCTGAGCCTTCGCGAAGGACCACTCGTTGTAGGTGATCGAGTTCTTGGTGTTCTTGATCGCGGCCGAGGTGCCCTCGTTGCCCTTGGCACCTTCACCGACACCGCCGTTGAAGGTCTTGCCGCCACCCTTGCCCCACGCGCCATCCGCGGCGGCATCGAGGTAGAGCTGGAAGTTGTCGGTGGTACCCGACTCGTCGGAGCGGAAGATCACGGCGATCTTCTCCGAGGGCAGCTTGGCGTTGGGGTTCAGCGCCTTGATCTCGGGGGCGTCCCAGGTGGCGACGGCACCGTTGAACACCTTGGCGGCGGTCGGGCCGTCGAGGACCAGGTCGGTCACGCCGTCGATGTTGTAGGTGACAGCGATCGGGCCGAAGACGGTCGGCAGGTTCCACGCCGGGGCGCCGCAACGCTCCTGCGCCTTGGCCGGCTCTTCCTTCTTCGAGCTCAGCGGGGAATCGGAACCACCGAAGTCGGTCTGGGCACCGATGAACTCGTTGACACCCGCGCCGGAGCCGCTGGAAGTGTAGTTCAGGGTGTAGCCGTCGCAGTTGGCCTCGTAGGCGGCGACGAAACGCTCCATGGCGTTCTTCTGCGCCGAGGAACCGCTCGCCTTGAGCGCCTTCTTGCCACCGCAGTCGACGCTGGTGTTGGCACCGGCGGCGGCACTGTTGGTGTTCTCATCGCTGCCACAGGCGGCCAGGGTCATGGCGCCCACGGCGAAGACGCCGACCAGGGCACTGGTGCGCTTGAAGTTCACTTTTCCTCCGACATTGCTGACGACTCGCTCGGTCCCTCACCGGCCCGGGCGAGTTGGGCGGTGCGGAATCGCGGGTAAACGCGCGCACCAGGCGACGACTGTGCCGCCCAGTAGTAACGTAAGGTCGCCCGGTTGACAGTTGGCCCGACGTGGGTTAACGCAAAATGAACAGCCCGGCGCGATTAGGGCCATGAATGTGACGTTTGCCCCAGTTTTACTCGCGCGTGCCCGGTCATCCGCGCACTATTCAGCCGCGCGGAAGAATTCACCGCGGGTGTGAGGTGTCTCGCAGCCGGTCAGGCGGCCGCGTAGGCGACGTCGATATGCGCGGGCGCGAACCCGAGCCGGGTGTAGGTGTGCACGGCGGCGGTGTTGTCGGCCTCGGTGTAGAGCAGCACCTCGGCGAGCCCTTCCGCGCGCAGGTACCGCAGCCCGGCCAGCGTCAGCAGCCTGCCCAGGCCACGCCCCTGCGCGGCCGGATCGATGCCGACCACGTAGACCTCACCGGCGGGCGCGGCGTCGGGATGCGCCTTGGTCCAGTGGAAGCCGAGCAGGCGGGCCGGATCGGCGGCGTCGAAGGCCAGGAACAACCCGGCCGGGTCGAACCAGGATTCGGCGCGGCGGGCGGCGATCTCGCGCTCGGTCCAGCCGCCCTGCTCGGGGTGCCAGGCGAAGGCGGCGTTGTTGACGCGCAGCAGTTCGGCGTCGTCGGCGGGGCCGGCGTAGGTGCGCAGGACGAGGTCGTCCGGGACCGCCAGCTCCGGTAGCTCGGGCGTTGCCAGCGATCGGCGCATCTGCCACAGTTCCCGGGCCGTCACCAGTCCGAGGCCGGCGGCGAGGGCCTTGGCGGCGGGCAGGTCACCGTGCGCCCACACCCGCGTGCCGGGTCCGCCTTCGGCCAGCGCGGCGCGCACCAGTTCGGCACCGACACCCCCGCCTCGGGCGGCCGGGTCGACCGCGACCTCGGCCATCGCGGGGTGTTCGTCATGTGCCGCAACGAGATTCGCGTAGCCGACGAGTTCGCCCGCGCGTTCGGCGAGCAGATGCCTGGTCGACGGGTCGGTCTCGGCGAGGGACAGCACAGCCTGCTCCGACACCGGCGCGACGCCGTCGGCGGCCTGCGCCCTGGCGAGCAGATCGCGCAGCACCGGCGCGGCGCCGGGCTCGACCCGATCGGTCCAGGTCAGGGTTGCTGTCTGCGACATCGACGTCCTCCTCGCTGTGCGCGGCGGGCCGGGGCCGCGCCGCGCCGTACCGTCCTGGCGCTGCTCGGCGCGACTACTGCGCGGTGCCGTTGAGCGGGGCCAGCGTGTCGTCGCCGTCGACGTCCTCGTCGGGGAAACTCACCACCTCGCCCTTGGCCGCGGGCGTCCTGGCCGGGCGCACGGCCTTGTAGCCGACATTGCGCACGGTGCCGATCAGCGACTCGTATTCGCTGCCCAGCTTGGCGCGCAGGCGCCGCACGTGCACGTCGACGGTGCGGGTGCCGCCGAAGAAGTCGTAGCCCCACACCTCCTGCAGCAGCTGGGCGCGGGTGAAGACCCGGCCCGCGTGCTGGGCGAGGTACTTGAGCAGCTCGAATTCCTTGTAGGTGAGGTCGAGCGGGCGGCCGCGCAGCCGCGCGGTGTAGGTGCCCTCGTCGATCACCAGCTCACCCAGGGTGATCTTGCCCGTGTTCTCGGGGCTGGCCACGCCACCGTTGCGGCCGACCAACAGCCGCAGCCGCGCGTCGAGCTCGGCGGGGCCGGTACCTGGCAGCAGGATGTCGTCCAGGCCCCAGTCCGCGTTGACGGCCACCAGACCGCCCTCGGTCAGCACCGCGACGACCGGCACCGAGGAGCCGGTGCTGCCGAGCAGCCTGCACAGGCCGCGGGCAGCGGCCAGGTCGGTCCTGGCGTCGACCAGCGCGACATCCGCGCTACCCGCCTCCAGCAGGGACGACACCTCGGTCGGCGCGGGCCGTACGTTGTGCGCCAGTAGCGACAACGAGGGCAACACCGCATCGGGGTTGGGGTCGGAGGTCAGTAGGAGCAGCTCCACCGGGCTCTCCTCCTATCTCGTGGCTCCGCGGACGACAGCAGCCGCGTAGCTACGTCGCCGAAACACAGGTAAGTCGTCTGCAACATTAGCGCGTGCGCGGCCATGACCTCGCAACATGGTGGCCACGAGGTAACGCGTCGGCGCGCGCTTCGCCCGAACCGTAGCGCCGGATAGGCTGGCTCGCATGCGCAAGCTGATCATCGGGCTGCTGTGCCTGGCCGGGGTGGCGGTGGTGATCGATTTCGGCGCCGCCGCCTACACCGAGTACCACGTATCGCGGCAACTGCGGGCCGGAGCCGAACTGTCGGCCGACCCCGAAGTGACCATCAAGGGATTTCCCTTCATCGCCCAGGCGGCGTCGGGCCGCTACGACGACGTCTTGGTCCGTGCGCGCAGCATGCGCCCCGATATCCCCGGCGAGATCGCGCTGGAGGCCAACCTCTACGGTCTGCACGCCCCGGTGGGTGAGCTGCTCGACGGCACGGCGCGCGCGGTGCAGGTCGACCGGGTCGAAGCCCAGATGGCGATCGAGCCGACCGAGCTCGGCCGTCTGTTCGGCATCCCCGATCTGCAGGTCCTCGGCCCGCCCGCCGACAAGGCCGACGGCACCGGGGGTTCGGGCGGTTCCGGTCTGACCACCGCGGGCGCCCATGTGCTCAAGGGCACACTTCCGGTGGCGCCCAACGGCCGTGTCCTCGCCCCCGGCGTCACCCCGGGGAACAACACGACCAGGGTCGAAGTGCAGGTCGAAGCCGATTTGATGCTGGACGGGGACAAGATCCGGATCCAGGCCACCCGCTTCTACAAGGACCGCTCCGCCACCGCGGACACGCCGGTCTCGACCACCAAGACCGAGATCCTCGAGGTCGACAAGGCTGCGGTGCTCGAGCGCTTCAGCCGTACGATCGACACCAAGGAATTGCCGTTCGGCATCGCCCCCACCGAAGTGGAGGCCAAGGGTGGCCAGATCATCGTCTACGGTGTCGGCCGCTCCCTGACCATCGACCTCGACCGATTGCTGCAACCATGATCGAACTAGCCATCCTCGCCGCCGTCGTGCTGGCCGCCGTCGCGGTCGGCCTGCTGCTGCGGCGAAACCAGGGCCGGGTGCGTCCGGCCACCCTCGACCCCGAGACCGCGCAGCGCACCCGTCTGCTCGACGCGGCGGGCGTCACCGGCGCCACCCCCGCGGTGCTGCATTTCTCGGCCGACTGGTGCGGCCCCTGCGACGCGGTCCGCCGTGTGGTCGCCGGCGTCACCGCCGACCTCGCCGATTCCCCGAACGCCCCGCGCGACATCGAGATCGACATCGATGCCGACCCCGCGCTGGCAAGGGAGCTCAACGTCTTGTCGCTGCCGACGACCTTCGTCTTCGATGCCGATGGCAAGGAGCGTTTCCGCATCTCAGGCGTGCCGAAGGCGGGCGATCTACGCTCCGCGCTCGAGCCCCTGACAGTGTGATCTGGCCCCCTGTTGTGGGGGGCCGGGACATTTCCCGGGGAGACCGGGTAAACTACTCCCCGTGCAATCCGACCACGAGCTGATGCTCACCCGACGCCGCACAGTTGATCTGTGTCGGCTCGGTGGTTGTTGCTGCCTGTGCCGCTGAACGGTCGGCTTCTCTCCCGAGATTCCTGACGCCGACCTCTGTCCGCCGCGCGAGTGATCGACACGATCCCCCGGCGAACTGCAGTTCCCACTGACTCAACTCAGCGCAGGAGTTCGCACGATGACCACTTCCCCTGATTTCCCGCCTCGCGTCGATGTTCGCGGGCCGCGCTTCGTGGCCTGGATCACCACCGGCGTGCTGGTCCTGGTGCTCGTCACCGCCTCTCTCTCGGCCGCCGCCGCCGCGCTCCTGATCGGCCTGCAGGCCGTCGTGTTCGCGATCGGCGCTTCCGCCGGTCCCGCCAAGCACCCCTACGGCCGGATCTACGCCGCGCTGGTCGCGCCGCGCAACGGTCCGGCCACCGAGACCGAGCCCGTGCCGCCGCTGCGTTTCGCGCAGCTGCTCGGCTTCGCGTTCGCCGGTCTGTCCCTGCTGGGCTTCACGCTCGGCTCCCCGATCGTCGGCGCGGTGTTCGCCGGCTTCGCCCTGTTCGCGGCGTTCCTGAACGCGGCGTTCGGGGTCTGCCTGGGCTGCCAGATCTACCCGCTGGTGGCCCGCTTCCGCCGGTCCACTGCCCCGGCATCGAACTGACCCCTGCAAGTCATCTCTGAAAGGAACAACATGGCTCGCTCCGATGTCCTGGTCTCCGTTGACTGGGCCGAAGAGAACCTCAACGCCCCCGGCGTCGTCTTCGTCGAGGTCGACGAGGACACCTCCGCCTACGAAGGTGGCCACATCGAAGGCGCGGTCCGCCTGGACTGGAAGACCGACCTGCAGGATCAGGTTCGTCGCGACTTCGTGAACCAGGAGCAGTTCTCGGACCTGCTCTCCGCGCGCGGCATCGCCAACGACGACACCGTCGTGCTGTACGGCGGCAACAACAACTGGTTCGCGGCGTACGCCTACTGGTACTTCAAGCTGTACGGCCACAACGACGTCAAGCTGCTCGACGGTGGCCGCAAGAAGTGGGAGCTCGACGGTCGTCCGCTCTCGCGTGACGCGGTCTCGCGCCCGGCCACCCAGTACAAGGCCGCCGCCCCCGACACCTCGATCCGCGCTTTCCGCGACGAGGTCATCGCCGCCATCGGCACCAAGAACCTGGTCGACGTGCGTTCGCCCGACGAGTTCTCCGGCAAGATCCTGGCTCCCGCGCACCTGCCGCAGGAGCAGAGCCAGCGTCCCGGCCACATCCCCGGCGCGATCAACGTGCCGTGGAGCAAGGCGGCCAACGAGGACGGCACCTTCCGTTCCGACGCCGAGCTCGCCGAGCTCTACAAGGACGCGGGCCTGGACGGCGAGAAGGAGACCATCGCCTACTGCCGCATCGGTGAGCGTTCCTCGCACACCTGGTTCGTGCTGCAGGAGCTGCTCGGCCACCAGAATGTCAAGAACTACGACGGCAGCTGGACCGAATACGGTTCGCTCGTCGGTGCACCTATCGAGTTGGGAGCGTAAATCTATGTGTGCAGCACCTACCCAGGGTCAGGCCATCCCGGCCGGCGTCGACGTGGAGAAGGAGACGGTCATCACCGGCCGCGTCCTGAGCACCGACGGTCAGCCGGTGGGCGGCGCGTTCGTGCGTCTGCTCGACGGCAACGGTGACTTCACCGCCGAGGTCGTGGCCTCCGGCACCGGTGACTTCCGTTTCTTCGCCGCGCCGGGTTCGTGGACCCTGCGCGCGCTGTCCTCGTCGGGCAACGGCTCGGCCTCGGTCACCCCCGAAGGCGCCGGCATCCACTCGGTGGACGTCGCGGTCGCGAAGTAAGACCTCACAACGGCCCTGGTAGTTCCTGTGCGGGAACTACCAGGGCCGTTTTCGTGTCCGCACAGCGGAGTCGCTAGAATCCGATTCGTGGTCCTCTTCTTCGAGATTCTCCTCATCGCCGTGTCGATCCTCATCGGCTGGTTCGGCCTGTACGTCTTCTACCGGCTCTTCACCGAGTCATGAGCGTCAGCGGCCGGAGGCGGCAGCGGAGCGTAACCACGCAGCCCGCCGCTCATGACTCCATGGACGCTGCGTCATGAGCGGGCTCGCGAGCGAGGGGTCCGATCCGGCCGAGCGAGCGAGCACAGAGCAAGGCGCTCCGGCCGAGCGTCGCAGCGGTGACGAGGCGGTCAACGTCGCCGCCGAACGGGCGAAAGAGACCGGCGTCCGGAACATTTCGGTCCTGCCGGGCCTTCCCCTGCCCGAGGACACCGCGAATCTGCGCGAGGGTCCCGATCTGAACCACGCCATGCTGGCGTTGCTGCCGCTGGTCGGCGTGTGGCGCGGCGAGGGCGAGGGCAACCATTCCACCGACGGCGACTACCGCTTCGGCCAGCAGATCGTCGTCTCCCACGACGGCGGCGACTACCTGGTCTGGGAATCGCAGACCTGGAAGCTCGACGGCGAGGGCAACTTCGAGCGCCCCGATCTGCGCGAGAGCGGCTTCTGGCGCGTCGGCACCGAGGGCGACGACGAGATGCTCGAACTCCTGCTCACCCACAGCAACGGCATCGTCGAGCTGTTCTATGGCACCGCCCGCACTCAGTCTTCTTGGGAACTGGCCACCGACGTGGTGATCCGCAGCCAGTCCGGGGCGGTCGTCGGCGGCGCCAAGCGCCTCTACGGCATCGTCGAGGGTGGCGACCTGGCCTACGTCGAAGAGCGAGTAGACGCCGACGGCGCCCTGGAGCCCCGCCTCTCGGCCCGTTTGCAGCGCTACATCGGCTGACGAATCCAGCGCCGACGCCCCGCATTGGCTTCGCCAGGCGGGGCGTTGTCTGTTCTATCCCAGCGCTACCCGGCTAGCTCTCGAGCGCGGTCAGATCGATATCCATCGGGAACGGAACGTGCGTCTTCAGCCGATCGTGGTAGATCCCGATGGGCACATATCGTTCGGAGACCGGGTCGAGCTCGTACGCGTACACGATGACCTGGTCAGCGGTCCCGCGTTCGACCCGCCAGAAATGCGAAATCCCCGCCTTGGCGTACTTGAACGGCTTCGTATCGCGATCACGTTCCTCGGAGTCCGGTGACACGACCTCGACCACGAGTACGACGTCCTCGGCGTAGTAATAGCTCTGTGGGTCGTCCCGGCCGAACGCCTCGGCACTCACGACCAGCACATCGGGTTCCGGCATCTGCCGATCGCCAAGTCGCACCGCCATTTCCCGGTCCGCGCGCAGATCATCGGGGACCTGGGCAAGCAACTGCCCACGGACCATCGAGATGACACGACGGTGCCACTTGCGCTGCGGGCTCACGAAGACCAATCCCCCATCGATCAACTCGGTGTGTTTCGGCAAACCGCGCAACGCTAGAAACGTCCCTGCCGTGTACCCCCCAGCAGGCGCCAACCACTCGGGCGGTGCGTCCGCCTCGTCTACCTCTTCGGGTAGCGGCTCTGCGTTCATGCTCACATCGTAGCGGCCCGAACCATCTCCGATCAGGGATTTTCCACCTCCCCGGAAATGGAGCGACCCCCGAGCCACACCGTCACGTTCCGGGGAACGCGACGGTCCCGGTTGGATAGTCCGGGGGCTCGGGGGTCGGGTGACTGCCTGGGATTCGCTCAGCGCACCGCTGGGGAATCTCCCGCAGTGGAGCTGCTAGCGGGCAGCCACCTCACGCATCCGATGAACATACATTCTTCAGACCACCTCCTCTCTTGTGTACCGATGAATCTATCGGTGCGTCGCGAGGTCGGCAATTGATTTTCTCGCGGCTCTGACCTGGGCGGATGCCGGTCAGTGCGCCGGGTGGACGACGTGGCAGGCGCCGGTCTCGTCGACGGTGACGATCGTGTCGGCGCGGTGCTGCGCCGGGAGCTGATGAGTGACCACGACGACCGTCCGATCCGGGTCGACCAGTCCGCTGTCGGCGTCGAGCAGGTCCAGCAGCAGCTGTTCGCCCTCGGCGGCGGCCAGGTGCTCAGTGGGCTCGTCGAGCAGTAGGGTGCGCGCCAGGGCGACGAGTGCGCGCGCGAGCAGGAGACGGCGACGCTGGCCGCCCGAGACCGTGGCCGCGCCGGCCGTGAGCCCGGTGTGTACGCCTTCGGGCAGGGACTCCAGCCAGGGGCCGAGTCCGACGGCACGCAGGGCGTTCTCGGCGTCCTCGACCGTGAGGTCCCCACGGGCGACCCGCAGATTCTCCAGGATCGAGGTGCCGAACAGGTGCGCGTCCTCGGCGAAGAAGGTGACGCCGTCGCGTGGGGTGTCGAACAGCCCGGCCCACGCCATGAGCAGCGTCGTCTTGCCCGCCCCGCTCGGTCCGACGACGACGATGCGGCGGCCGTCGGGCAGCGGGATCCGCGACGCGGACGGTTCCTCGACCGTCCCGTCCCACGACTCCGCCTCACTGCGGGCAACGGTGCTGTGCCCAGCCGGGCCGTCCGCGCCCGCCGCGCCGGTCGTGCCAGTGGCGCCAGCCGTACCAGTCGCGCTGGCCGTGCCAGTCGCCCTACCAGTCGCGTGGGTCGCGATAGCGGCGCGGGGCGGCGCGAGCGCGGCGGCGCTGGTCGTGGCTGCCTCGGCGGCGCGGAGGCGGTGGAGGGCGGCTCGGGAGGTGGTCAGGGTGGTTGCGGCGGTGGGGAGGGCGCCGACGGCCTCGAAGGCCGACAGCGGGACCAGTACCAGGATGGTGAGGGCCATCGGGGTCATGCCGCCGGGGAGTCCGCCGGTGGGGCCGTAGGCCGCGATGCCGACCAGGAGGGCGCCGAGGGCGCTGACGCCGATCGACAGCGGGGTGGCCGCGGCGGCCCACGCGCTGTGCGCGGCGGCGGTGTCCTCGGCCCGCACTGCACGCCGAGTCGCGGTGTCCGCCTGGGCGAGTGCCGTGTCGAGCTTGCCCGCCACTCGCAGCTCGGCGGCGTGGTCGAGCACGGTGACCGCCGCCGCCGTGAACTCCGCGCGATCGGCTCGCACCCCCTGCTCGGCCTCCCGCGCCGCCACCCCCGACAGCCAGGGCGCGAGCAGCCCCGAAACCGCCAGAGCGACAGCCAGAATCCCCGCCGCGGGCACCGAGATGAACGCGATCAGCCCGACCGCCGCGACCGACAACACCACCGCGACAGCGACCGGAACCAGCACCCGCACCACGACCGCACCGAGATCATCGATATCGGCACCGATCCGCACGAGCAGATCACCCCGCCGCATCTCCCGCAGATCACCACCGCCGCCCGAAATCGCCCGCCGATCGGCACTCCCGCCCGAGGAGTCCCGCAGATCAGCACGCGTGCCCGGCGCCGTCGCAGCCAGCCGATCGGACGACGACCCACGCCACCACCAGATATCCGCCTGCGCGAGTGTGCGATACACCGTCGTCCGTGCCGTGGTCATCGCGCGCAGCGCCACGTCGTGGGTGGCCAGCCGCTCCAGGTACCGGCACAGCCCGCGCGAGATACCCAGCGCCCGCACCGCGACCACCGCCACGCTCAGGTACAGCACCGGCGGCATCTGCCAGGCCCGCGCGATCAGCCAGGCCGCCAGCGCGGCCAGTGCGAGCCCGCTCCCCAGCGCCGCCACACCCCACGCGATCGCCACCACGACCCGCCACGGCGAGAGCGCCAGCAGCTGCCACATCTCCCGCAGATCCCGCACCAGCGACCCGCTCTCGGAACCCGCACGCACCGAACCGATTTCGCTCACAACACGGACACCCCGACTCCGGAATGGATAGCCGCACCGACGTTCGTCGGCCGGGTGTCGTGGCTGCGATCGGTGTCGTTGCTGTCGATGCCGTTGTCCGGCAGCGCAGCCGGCGACGCGCTCTTGCCGGGCGCGGCCGATGGCGGCTGATCGGGATCAGTACTGCCGGAATCCTCGGCGCCCGGCGCACTGCTTCCTACCACCTCGACGACGACATCGGCGGCGGCCAGGACGGTCGGGCGGTGGCCGATGACGACCACCGTCGCGCCCGCGGTGGCGAGGGCGCGCAGGGTGGTGAGCACCTGTTGTTCGCTGTGGGAGTCGAGGTGGGCGGTGGGTTCGTCGAGCAGGAGGATGGGGCGGCGCGCGGCCAGGACGCGGGTGAGGGCGAGGCGCTGGCGCTGGCCGAGGGAGAGGCCGAGGCCGCCCTGACCGACCACGGTGTCCCAGCGGTCGGGGAGTTCGTCGAGCACCGCGTCGAATCCTGTCGCGGCGCTGATCTCGTCGAGGTCGGCGGCGGTGGAGTGCGCGCCGAGCAGTTCGATGTTCTCGCGCAGGGTGCCTGGAACCAGTACCGGACGCTGCGGCAGCCAGGCGATGCGGGCCCACCAGCCGTCCGGGTCGAGCGCGCGGACGTCGGTGCCGTCGACGAGGACCGCACCCGCCTCGGGAGCGATCAGGCCCAGAATCGCTTGCAGCGTGGTCGATTTGCCGCACCCGTTCGGCCCGGTCAGCACCGTCACCAGGCCCGGGGCCAGTTCCGCGGTCAGGCGGTCCGGCGCGTTCCCCGATCGCGCGGCGATGGTCAACCCGCGCACCATGATTCGCGAACCCGCGCGAAGGCCAGGTTGTGGGGTGTACGCATCCGCGCGATCGGCCGACGGATTCGCCGACTCCAGCACCGCGAAGGCCTTGTCGGCCGCCGCCATCCCGTCCTGCGCGGCGTGGAACTTCTCCCCCACCTGCCGCAGCGGCCAGTACACCTCCGGCGCGAGGATCAACGCGACGAGCCCGGCGTACAACGTCATCTCGCCGTAGACCAGCCGCAAGCCGATGGCGACGGCGATCAGCGCGACGCTCAGAGTCGCCAGCGATTCCAGCACCATCGAGGACAGGAACGCGATCCGCAGCGCCCGCATGGTCCGCTGTCGCAGCGAATCCCCCAGCGCCCTGACCTGATTCACCATGCTCGGCCCGTCGGGCCCCTCGCGGCCGAGAGCACGCAATGTCGGCATCCCGGCGAACAGGTCGAGGAGCTGATCGGACAGGCGGGTGGTCGCGGCGAGCGTCGCCTCGGCGCGGCCCTGGGTGAGCAGGCCGATGAGGATCATGAACAGCGGGATCAGCGGCACCGTGATGATCGCGATGAGCGCCGAGGTCGGATCGTGGAAAGCGATGACCACCAGGACGATCGGCGGCACCAGACAGGCCAGCAGCAGGGCGGGCAGATAGCCGGTGAACCAGCCGCGCAACCCGCTGAGCCCGTTCCCGACGACGACCGCGATCTCGGTGCGGCGCGCGTCGAGTTCCCGTGGCGGCAGCTCGGCACCGGCCCGCAGCACCGCCGATTCGAGTTCGGCGACGACGGTGGCGCCGGCCCGATGGGCCAGCCGCGCCTGCCACCAGCTCGCCGCCGCGCGGACCAGCACCGCCACGGCGAGCCCGATCAGTTCCGTTGTCCACGCCCCGAACTCACGCTTGCCGGGGTCGGTGATGACCCCGGCGAGCACGCGTCCGAGGAGCACGGCGATCACCACGATCGTCGCCGTGATCACCAGGGCGAGCAGGACCGACACCACCAGGTGGGGCCGGGCCGAGCGGGCGTAGCGCCACAGGCGAGGGTCCACGGGACGGCGCTTGGCGGCCGTCGGCCGGTCGGCAGCCGAGCCGGCCGCCGAGGTGGCATCGGTCCGCCGATCGACGCCCGAACCATCCCGGGACATCCCCGCCCGCGCCATCGCTCAGTCCTTGCTGCGCAGCGGCAGACCGGTCGGCGCCGGGATCTGCTCGACGGTCAGGCGCTTGCGGAACACCCAGTACGTCCAGCCCTGGTAGACCAGCACCACCGGGGTGGCCAGCACCGCGGCCCAGCTCATCACCTTCAGCGTGTAGGCGCTGGAAGAGGCGTTGTAGATGTTCAGGTCGAACAGCGGGCTGATGGTCGAGGGCAGCACATTCGGGTACATCGAGCCGACGATGAGCACGGTCGCCGAGGCGATGGTGACCGCGGTGCCGACGAAGGCCCACCCGTCGCGGCCGGCCATGTTCGCCGCACCGGCGACCACCAGGCCGAGCACGGCCGTCACCAGTACCGCCCAGGTCCAGCCGGTGCCGTAGGCGAGCTGGGTCCACAGCCCGAACGCGCCGACGACCAGCGCGGTCGGCACCAGCAGCAGCCGGGCGGTGCGCTGGGCGTCGTCACGGACCTCGCCGCCGGTCTTGAGAACCAGGAACACCGCACCGTGCAGCGCGAACAGGATGCCGGTCGCCAGGCCGCCGAGCAGGGCGTACGGGCTGAGCAGTTCCCAGACCGAGCCGACGATCTGGCGCTCCTCGTTCAGCGGCACGCCGCGCACCAGGTTCGCGAACACCCAGCCCCAGGCCAGCGCGGGAATCCAGGAGCCGATCCCGATGCCGATGTCGCACCAGGCCCGCCACTTCGGATCGTTGATCTTGGCGCGGTACTCGATCGCGCAGATCCGCAGGATCAGCGCGACCAGCAACAGCAGCAGCGCGAGGTAGAAACCGGAGAACATGCTCGCGTACCACTCGGGGAAGGCCGCGAACATCGCGCCGCCCGCGGTGATCAGCCACACCTCGTTGCCGTCCCACACGGGACCGATGGTGTTGAGCACCACGCGCCTGCGCGCGTCGGAACCCTTGCCGAGGATCGGCATCAGCATGCCGACGCCGAAGTCGAAGCCCTCCAGCACGAAGTAGCCGGTGAAGAGCACGCCGATCAGGACGAACCAGAATTGCTGCAGATCCATCACCGGCTCCTAGTAAGCGAAGGAAAGTTGCTCGACGGCAGGCTCTTCCGGTTTGTGGTGCCTGCCGGTGTCCGGACCGTTGGGCCCGTCGCCCGGGGTCGGCCGCGTCGGCTCGTCCGGTCCGGCGATCGTGTACCGGCGGATGAGGTAGAACCACACCACCGCCAGCACGCCGTAGAGCAGGGTGAACACGATCAGCGAGAACACCACCGTCGCCGTGGCGTGGTCGGAGACGGCCTGCTGCACGGTCATCCGGATGTTCGGGTCACCGGTCGGGTTGGGTACCACCGCCCACGGCTGACGCCCCATCTCGGTGAACACCCAGCCCGCGCTGTTGGCCAGGAAGGGCGTGGGGATCGCGATCAGGCTGAGCCAGGAGAACCAGCGCTGGTCGGGCACCCGGCCACCGCGGGTCACCCAGAAGCCGGCGAGCAGCAGCAGCACCGACCCCGCGGCCAGACCGATCATGGCGCGGAAGGACCAGTAGGTGACGAACAGGTTCGGCCGGTAGTCGCCGGGACCGTATTTCACGTTGTAGGTCTGCTGGAGGTCGACGACACCGTCGAGGGTGACGTCGGTGAACTGGCCCTCGGCCAGGTACGGCAGCACGTACGGCACCTCGAGCACGTGGGTGACGCTGTCGCAGTTGTTGTGCGTGCCGACGGTCAGGATGGAGAAGTCGGGGTCGGTCTGGGTGTGGCACAGCGATTCCGCCGAGGCCATCTTCATCGGCTGCTGTTCGAACATCAGCTTGCCCTGAATGTCGCCGGTGAAGATCACCGCGACACCGGCCAGCGCGACGACCACCAGCGAGGCCCGCCCGACCGGCCGCCACATGGTGCGCGCGTCCTCGAGTTTCGCCGGGTCGCCGCTGCGCGCGTTGCGCACCATCCACCAGCCGGCGATACCCGCGACGAAGGTGCCCGCGGTGAGGAACGCGCCCGCGACGACGTGCGGGAACGCGGCCAGCGTCGTGTTGTTGGTGAGCAGCGCCGAGATGCTTTCCAGCTCAGCGCGTTCGGTCTCGGGGTTGTAGCGCGCACCGACCGGATGCTGCATGAACGAGTTCGCGGCGACGATGAAGTAGGCCGAGGCGTTCACGCCGAAGGCGACGATCCAGATGGTCGCCAGGTGCACCAGTTTCGGGAGCCGGGTCCAGCCGAAGATCCACAGGCCGATGAACGTCGACTCCATGAAGAACGCGATGAGCGCTTCCAGCGCCAGTGGCGCGCCGAAGATGTCGCCGATGAAGCGGGAGTATTCGCTCCAGTTCATCCCGAACTGGAATTCCTGCACGATGCCGGTGGCGACGCCGATGGCGAAGTTGATCAGGAAGAGTTTGCCGAAGAACTTCGTGAGCCGGTACCAGTGTTCCTTGCCGGTGATCACCCAGGCGGTCTGCATCATGGCGATCAACGGTGCGAGACCGATGGTCAGCGGCACGAAGATGAAGTGATAGACGGTGGTGATACCGAATTGCCACCGGGAGACGTCCACAATGTCCATCCGACCCTCCAGCTTCTACTACGACAAGTCGTAGTAGATCGTACGCCTGGATCAGGCCCCACAGAGCGTGACAACCGCCACGACACGCCGAAAGATTGCTGCACGATTGGATACAAGCGGTTCGACCGGGGAATCTCCGGCGCCGCAGGGGCACGCCCACCCGTGCCCCTCACACGACTCACCAGTCGCCGATGGTCCCCGGCCGCTCGATCCCCAGATCCACCATATCGATGATTTCCTGCGCGTTGTCCGGAGCCGACATGCGCACACCGTCGAGCTGATTCACCCGCGCGGCCAGCGTGATGCTCGACAGCAGCCAGATGCTGTCGCAGTCGAACAGGTCGGCGGTGAACAGCGACTGGTACTTGCACTCCCAGCCCTGCCTCTCCGCGACCGCGAACAGCGAACGCTGAGTGACCCCGGGCAGCACGCCGCTTTTCGCCGGCGGGGTGATGAGCTGCTTGTCGCGGGCGATCACCACGGTCGAGCGCGGGCCCTCGAGCACGCGGTGCTCGGTGCTGTGGAAGATCACGTCCTCGGCGCCCATCCGGCGGGCGAAACGCAGCGCGGCCATATTGGTCGCGTAGGACAGCGTCTTCGCGCCGAGCAGCTGCCACGGCGCCGCCTGCGCCAGGTCGACCGAGATGCCGCGGGCCAGCGACATCACCTTGACGCCTTCGGCGCGGGCGGTCGCGACGCGCGCCGGTACCGGGGAGACGAGCACGTACGCGGTGGGCTTCGGGTCCGTCGACGTCAGGCCCGTCGGAGCGTCGTATTCCGAGTCGCGGCCGCGGGTATAGATCAGCCGCAGCAAGCCTTCTTCTTCGGAACCCCATTCCTTGACCGCGACTTCCACCGCGGAGCGCCACTTCGACAGCCCCGGCTCCGGCAGATCCAGCGCCTGCGCCGACCGCCGCAGCCTGGCGAGATGGAACTCCAGCGCGGTCGCCGTGCCGCCGCGCACCAAAATAGTCTCGAAGACGCCATCGCCGCGCAGAGCGCCGATGTCGTCGGCATAAAGCGACGGCGCGTCCGCATCAGCGACCGCGCCGTCGAGTGTCACAAGAACCCGTTCTCCCATGTGACGAGCGTAGGCGTTATCGGTCCGTTATGCCTATGGCTGCGCGTATTGGCATCCTCGGACGGCCTGCGTGGTCACGCTCCGCTACCGCCTCCGGCCGCTGACCTCGCGGGCCGAATCGGACGCCCGGCTGCGGCGCGTGTCGGTGGACGCGCCTACAGTGGGTGCTGTGTCGGTGGTCGTCGCCCCCAGTCCTGTTCTCCACACTCCGGGTGCTGTCGCGGGCGCACCGGGTTCCCCGGACGCCGCAGTCGCCTGGCATTACGGTGACCCGTTCGGCGAACAGAAGGCCGCCGCGCAGCGGGTCGCGGTGGTCGATCGCTCGCATCGCAGCGTCGCCAGGATCACCGGCGCCGAGCGCCTGAGCTGGCTGCACACCATCACCAGCCAGCACATCGCCGCGCTGCCCGACGGGCACAGCGCCGAGAATCTGGACCTCGATCTCAACGGCCGCGTGCTACACCACTTCGTGCTCACCGATCTCGACGGCACCGTGTGGCTCGACACCGAGGCCGAGCGCGGCGCCGAACTGCTGTCGTTCCTGCAGAAGATGGTCTTCTGGGCCGATGCCAAGCCCGAGGCCGCGCCCGACTACGCCGTGCTGAGCCTGCTCGGTCCGCGCGTCGGCACGCTGCTGGAAACGCTCGGGATCCCGGCACTGCCCGAGGTCTACGCCGCTGTGGCACTGCCGGGCGGCGGATTCCTGCGCCGCATGCCGTGGCCGAGCGCCGATTCCTTCGATCTGGTCATCCCCCGCGCCGAGCTCACGAACTGGTGGACCGAGCTCACCAAGGCCGGTGCCGAGCCCGCGGGCATGTGGGCTTTCGAGGCACTGCGCGTGGCCGAACTGCGGCCCCGGATCGGCGTCGACACCGACGAGCGCACCATCCCGCACGAGGCCCGCTGGATCGGCGGCGTCGACGAGCACGGCGCGGTGCACCTGAACAAGGGCTGCTACCGCGGCCAGGAGACGGTCGCCCGGGTGCACAACCTGGGCAAGCCCCCGCGCAATCTGGTGCTGCTGCACCTGGACGGCTCGGCCGACGAACGCCCGGCCACCGGCGACGACGTCACCGCGGGTGGCCGCACGGTCGGCAGGCTCGGCACCGTCGTCGACCACTACGAACTCGGCCCGATCGCGCTGGCGCTGGTCAAGCGGTCGGTCCCCGCGGGCACCGAACTGGTGGTCGGTTCCATGGCCGCCGCCATCGACCCCGACTCGATCCCCGCCGACGATGTGGTGCAGGCGGGCCGGGCCGCCGTCGACCGGCTGCGCGGGCGATGAGCCGCCCGCTCATGCGTGTCGGTGATACCGGCCGCGTCGAGGCCGTGTGCGTCGTGCACGCCGAACTCGAGATGCGCACCCGCGTCGGCCGCAGCGCGATCGACAAGCGCCCGGTCGACGGCCGGGTCGCCGTCGGCGTGCTCGGCCTGGCCGGTGACCACGTCTGCGACACCGTCAACCACGGCGGCGTGCACCAGGCCGTCTACGCCTACGGCGCGGAGGACGCGCACCGCTGGGCGGGCGCACTCGACCGGGAGATTCCCGCGGGCTTTTTCGGCGAGAACCTGCGGCTGAGCGGGCTCCCGATCAGCGACGCGGTGCTCGGCGCGCACCTGGCCATCGGCGACACCCTGCTGGAGGTCAGCGCACCGCGCGTCCCGTGCTCGACTTTCCAGCAGTGGACCGGCGAGCGGCAGTGGGTGAAGCGGTTCACGCTCCGGTCCGACACCGGCGCCTACTTCCGGGTCCGGACCGAGGGCACGATCGGCGCGGGTGACGAGGTCCGCGTGACACGGGTGCCCGGCCACGGCATCACCGTGCGCGACGTGTTCACCGGCGCCGACCCCGCCCTGCTCGAACGGCTGCGCACCGAGGAGCCGACCATCTCCGACGATGTCCGCATGCAGATCGACCGGCACACCCGAACCCGGGCCGGCGTCACCGTGGAGGTCAGGCCATGAGCGTGGAACTGGTCGAGGTGGTCCGCTCGGGCTTCCGGGAGTGCGTGCACCGCGGGTCGGTGGTCGTGCTCGACGCCGACGGCACGCCGACGCTCGAACTCGGCGAGGTGCACGGCCCGATCTTCCCGCGCTCGACCAACAAGCCGATGCAGGCGTTGACCCTGCTACGCAATGGTTTCGACCCCGTCGACGACGACGAGCTGGCCGTGGCCACCGCCTCCCACTTCGGCGAGCCGGACCACATCGCCCTGGTCCGCAGGCTGCTCGACCGCTACGGCTTCACCCCGTCCGACCTCGCCTGCCCGCCCGACCTGCCGTTCGAGGAGCGTGCCCGCGCCGCCGCGCTCACCGGCTCGGGGCCGAGCCCGCTGTACATGAACTGCTCGGGCAAACACGCGGCGATGCTGGCCACCTGCGTGATCAACGACTGGCCGCGCACCGGATATCTCGACGTCGAGCACCCGTTGCAGCAGGCCGTGCTGGCCACTGTCGCCGACGTCACCGGCGAACCGGAGACCGACCTGGGCATCGACGGCTGCGGCCTGCCGATCGTGCCCGTCTCGCTGATCAACCTCGCGCGCGCGTTCGCCGGCTTCACCACGGCCGAGCCCGGTACCGCGCCGCGCCGGATCGCCGATGCCGTTCGGGCGAATCCGCGAGTGATTTCGGGCACGAAAGGCCCGGACCTGCTGGCCATGGCGGCCACCCCCGGCTTGTTCTGCAAGATCGGCGCGGACGGTGTCCATGCGGGCGCGCTCCCCGACGGACGGGCCTTCGCGTACAAGATCGACGACGGGCACGACCGGGCCCGGATGCCGCTGACGCTGGCGATTCTGCGCAGGCTCGGGGTCGATTGGACCGATCAGCACACCGAGCTCGCGGCCACTGCGGTCCTCGGCGGCGATGCCCGAGTCGGCGTCATCCGGGCGATCCCGGGAGTGCTCTGAGACCGTGCGGTCTGGGCGAAGAAGGGGCAAACGGCGGCGGTTCGGTAGTTCTTCACCCACTCCTGGGAGCGCGACCGTCTAACACACGCTAAAGTGTCTGTCAGGAAGAGTATTAATTCGAACGGGGCCGCCAACAAACCCCAGGCCGCCCCGCAGTGACGCGAGGGGGTCAGCCATGGGCCGTGGCCGGGCTAAGGCAAAGCAGACCAAAGTCGCACGTGAGCTCAAGTACAGCTCCGCGCCGACCGACTTCGCGAGCCTTCAGCGCGAGCTGTCGGATAGCACTCCGCTCCACTCCCAACCAAGGAGTGGCGGCGTGATTTCCGATGAGCACGACGCAGACGATTCGCCGTCCCGTTGGAACAACGAGGACGACGACTACGACAGCTGGCGTCGCTGATCGAACGCCGGTGAAAAGGGGGAGGCCACGCGGCCTCCCCCTTCAACCGTTGTTCCGGCAGCGACCCAGGCTCGCAGCAGTACGGCGAACATCCGAATAGACGACGAGCGTCCTGTGCACACACAGGACGCTCGTCGTGTTCGCCGCCTCGGGGCCCCGACCTCCCCGAGCCGACGGGCACCTACCCACTCGTCAGGGATAGCCGTTCCTACGGCGAACAAAACAAACCACGACAAAGACGTGAGCCGGGTCGTGGTGGCGACCCGGCTCACGTGGTGAACGTCGTGCGTCAGAACCTGGGGTGATCGCCCAGCAGCACCGCGCGCGGGGCGTCGGCGTCGGCGGCCTTCTTGACCTGGCCCAGGGTCCAGCAGTCGATGTGGCGCGCGGTGAGCACCGCCAGCGCCCGGTCGGCGTCCTCGGGCGCGACGACGGCGACCATGCCGACGCCCATGTTGAACGTCTTCTCCATCTCGACCCGCTCGACCCGGCCGCGCTGCGCGATCATCTTGAACACCGGCGCCGGGTTCCAGGTGCCACGATCCAGCTCGGCGACCAGGCCCGCGGGCAGCACGCGCGCCAGGTTGGCGGCCAGGCCACCACCGGTGACGTGCGAGAAGGTGCGCACATCGGTCTCGGCGATCAGCGCCAGGCAGTCCTTGGCGTAGATGCGGGTCGGCTCGAGCAGTTCCTCACCGAGGGTGCGGCCGAACTCCTCGACGTAGCCGGTCAGCGACATCCGGTCGATGTCGAGCAGGACCTTGCGGGCCAGGCTGTAGCCGTTGGAGTGCAGGCCCGAGGAGCCCATCGCGATGACGACGTCGCCGGGGCGCACACGGTCGGGGCCGAGCACCGAGTCGGCCTCGACGACGCCGACGCCGGTGGCGGACAGGTCATAGTCGTCCGGGTCCATCAGGCCCGGGTGCTCCGCGGTCTCGCCGCCGAGCAGCGCGCAACCGGCCTTGATGCAGCCCTCGGCGATGCCGGAAACCAGCTCGGCGACCTTCTCCGGGATGACCTTGCCGATGGCGATGTAGTCCTGCAGGAACAGCGGCTCGGCGCCGCAGACCACCAGATCGTCGACGACCATGGCGACCAGGTCGAGGCCGACGGTGTCGTGCTTGTCCAGCGCCTGGGCGACGGCGATCTTGGTGCCGACGCCGTCGGTGGAGGCGGCGAGCAGGGGCTCGCGGTAGCCACCCTTGAGCGCGAACAGACCGGCGAACCCGCCGATGCCGCCCTGCACCTCGGGTCGGCTGGCCTTCTTCGCCAATGGTCCGAACAATTCGACGGCGCGGTCACCGGCTTCGATGCTCACCCCTGCCGCAGCGTAGGAAGCGCCGGCACCGCTGGGGGTCTGTTCAGTCATTGTGGGGGAAAGCTCCAAACCGAATCGGCGGACAGATGCCTGATAACTCTAAGTGATCCGCCGGTTCAGCTGTCGTGCGGCTCCTAGCTCATTGTTCCAGCTCCGTGGCGAAAGTGGCGGCGATCTCAGCCCGGCGCCCGCGCTGTTGCACGGGGTCGGGGACCGGAACCGCGGCGACGAGGCGGCGGGTGTAGTCGTGGCGCGGGTGGCGCAGGATCTGTTCGTTGTCGCCTTCCTCGACGCAGGATCCCTCGCGCAGCACCATGATCCGGTCGGCGAGCTGGTCGACGACAGCGAGGTCGTGGCTGATGAACAGACAGGCCCAGCCGCACTCGCGTTGCAGCTGGGCGAACAGCTCGAGCACCGCCGCCTGCACCGAGACGTCGAGCGCGCTGGTCGGTTCGTCGGCCACCAGCAGGTCCGGATCGAGCACCAGCGCTCTGGCCAGGCTGGCCCGCTGCCGCTGCCCGCCGGACAGCTCGTGCGGGTAGCGGTTCTCGGTGCCCACGGGCAGCTGGACGTCGTCGAGCAGCGTCCTGACCCTGGCTCCGATGGCGGCCCGGTCACCGGTGCGGTGCACCACCATCGGCTCGGCCACGCACTCGCCGATGGTCAGGCGCGGGTTGAGCGAGCCGGCCGGGTCCTGGAACACGAACCCGAAGCGCCGCCGGATCGGCCGCAGCTTGCGCTGGGACAGCTCGGCGATGTCCTGCCCGCGGATCAGCACCCGCCCCGAGGTCGGCCGCTGCAACGCCGCGACACACCGCCCGATGGTCGACTTCCCCGACCCCGACTCCCCCACCAGCCCGAGGGTCTCCCCCGGCCGGATCCGCAGGCTCACCCCGTCGACGGCCCGGAACGCGGGACGCCCGAACGGCCCGGGGAACTGGACCACCAGATCACTCACCTCGAGCACCGGCTCGGCGTCGGGGTCGATGGCGGGCCGCTCGATGGTCGCCGCGCCCAGATGCGGGACGGCGTCCAGCAGCGCCCTGGTGTAGTCGGCGCGCGGACTGGCGAACAGCTCGTGCACCGGTGCCTGCTCGACGACCTCGCCCGCCCGCATCACCACCACCCGGTCGGCCAGGTCGGCGACCACCCCCATGTTGTGGGTGATCAGCACGATCGCGCTGCCCAGCCGGTCGCGCAGGTCGCGCAGCAGTTCCAGGATCTCGGCCTGCACGGTGACGTCGAGCGCCGTGGTCGGCTCGTCGGCGATGATCACCTTGGGCTCGCAGGCGATGGCGATGGCGATCATCACCCGCTGCTTCTGCCCGCCGGAGAGCTGGTGCGGGTAGTAGTCGACCCGGTGCTCCGGATCGGGCAGGCCGACCGTGCGCAACAGCTCGATCGCCTTGGCGCGGGCATCCTTACGACTCATCCCGCTGTGCGCGCGCAGGGCTTCGCAGATCTGGAACCCCGCGGTGAACAGCGGGTCGAGCGCGCGGGCGGGTTCCTGGAAGACCATCGAGACCTCGCCGCCGCGCAGCGCGGTCAGCTGTTTCTCGGTCATCGAGGTCACCGTGCGGTCGCCCAGGGTGACCAGCCCGCGCACCTGGGCGGTGTGCGGCAGCAGCCCGATCGCGGTGCGCGAACTCACCGATTTCCCCGAGCCGGACTCGCCGACGATGGCGAGCACCTCGCCGGGGAACACCTCGTAGGACACCTCACGCACGGCCGCGACCGGCCCGCTGTCGGTGGCGAAGGTCACCGACAGCCCCGACACCGACAGCGCGGGTGTTCGTACGGCGGTCTCAGTCATCGACCTTCTCCTTCTCGTCCACCGTGGTGACCGCGCGCCGGGTGCGCAGCAGCGGGTTCAGCGTCTCGTCGATGCTCTCCCCGACCAGCGTCATCCCGAGGACGACGAGCACGATCGCGGTACCGGGGAAGATCGAGGTCCACCAGATCCCGTTGGACACGTCGTTGAGTGCCTTGTTCAGGTCGTAGCCCCACTCGGCGGCCTGGGTCGGCTCGATGCCGAAGCCGAGGAAGCCGAGCGCGGCCAGCGTCAGAATGGCGTCGGCGGCGTTGATGGTGATGATCACCGGCAGCGAGCCGGTGACGTTGGACAGGATGTGCCGGAACATGATCCGCGCCGTCGAGGCGCCGGTGACCCGCGCCGCGTCCACGTACGGCTCGGTCTTCACCGCCACTGTCGCGTTGCGCACGACCCGGAAGTATTGCGGCACATAGACGACCGTGATCGCGATGGCCGCCGACAGCATGCCGCCGAGACTGCTCGACGTGCCGCCGGCGACGACGATCGACACCACGATGGCCAGCAGCAGCGACGGGAACGCGTAGATGGCGTCCATGATCAGCACCAGCACCCGGTCCACCCAGCGCCCGACGAAGCCGGACAGCAGCCCGAGCGGCACGCCGACCAGCAGCGAGAGCACCACCGCGATCACGATCACCAGCAGCGCGGTGCGCGCGCCGAACAGCACCCGTGAGAACACGTCCTCACTGCGCACCGAGGTACCGAACCAGTGCTCGGCCGATGGTCCCTGCTGGGGCACGAACGCCACACCGTCGGCGCTGTTCTGGGCCAGCCCGTAGGGCGCGAGCAGCGGCGCGAACACCGCGACGAACACGAAGCCGGCGACCAGCACCAGTCCCGTGATCAGCGTGATCCGTTGCAGCCCAGCGGTCATCGACAGCAGCCCGGCACCGGGAATCCGGCGCCGCTTCACCGTTGCGGTGCTCATCAGAACCTCACCCTCGGGTCGATCAGCGCGACGATGGCGTCGACGACGAAGCTCATCACCGCGACCACCAGCGCGATGAACGCGACGATGCCCTGCACCGCGATGAAGTCACGCGCCCGCAAGTACTCGGCGAGCTGATAGCCCAGGCCCTTCCATTCGAAGGTGGTCTCGGTGAGCACCGCGCCGCCGAGCATCATCGCGATGCACATGCCCATCACCGTGATGATCGGGATCAGCGCGTTGCGCACCGCGTGCCTGCCGGTGACCACGCGCGCGGAAAGCCCACGCGCCCTGGCCGCCTCGACGTAATCGCTGCGCAGCGTCTGGATCAGGTTCACCCGCACCAGCCGCAGGAAGATGCCGCCGGTGAGCAGCCCGAGGGCCACGGCGGGCAGCACCGCGTGCTCGAGCACGTCGAGCACATAGGCCGGGTCGCCGTACAGGATCGAGTCGATGATCAGGATGTTCGTCTTCGGCGAGACGTGCTGCAGCGCGAGTTCCACCTCGGTACTCGCCCGCCCGCCGACCGGGAACCAGCCCAGCCACACCGAGAAGACCAGCTTGAGCAGCATGCCGACGAAGAACACCGGGGCCGCGTAGGCCAGCACCGCGGAGAACCGCAGCACGGCGTCCGAGGTCGAATCCCGGTGTGTCGCGGCGTATCTGCCCAGCGGCACGCCGACCGCGAACGCGACGACCAGGCCCCAGAACACCAGCTCGAACGTGGCCGCGCCGTAGGTGATCACGACATCGCTGATCGCCTGGTTGTCCTGGGTCTGCCCGAAATCACCGTGCAGGAAGCCGGTGATGTACTCCCAATACTGGGTCAGGATCGGTCGATTGAGGCCGGCCGCCTCCTTGCGCTCCTCGATCTGCTCCTGGGTCAGCCTGCCACCCATGGCGGCGCTGATCGGGTCGCCGATCACCCGCATCAGGAAGAACACCACCGTCACCAGCAACCAGGCGGTCGGCAGAATCAGCAGCAGCCGAATCAGCAGGTACCGCAGCAAAGCCACCTGGCGGGAACCCCCGCCGCGCGTCCATCCGAAACGCCGCACCCGGATGAGCGATCCGGGTGCGGCGGGAACGTCACTCACTTGCTCAGTACCGTGAACCGGAACTTGAAGGAGCCGTCGAGGGTCTGATCGACACCCGAGACGCCGGGCTTGGACACCGCGACCTGCTTACCCGACAGCAGCGGGAGCGTGGGCAGGAAGTTCTGCGCCAGGTCGGTCTGGATCTTCTGCAGCAGCTCGACCCGCTTGGCCGGATCGGACTCGGTGGTCTCGGCGGTCAGCTGCGCGTTGATGCCAGGGTTCTCGAAGTGCGACTGCAGGAAGTTGTTCGGGCCGAAGAACGGCGTGAGGTAGTTGTCGGCATCCGGGAAGTCCGGGAACCAGCCGAACTGGTACATCGGGTAGCCGTCGGAAGCCCGTTCCTTCTGGTAGGTCACCCATTCGGTGGACTGCAGGTTCACCTTGAACAGGCCCGACGCCTCGAGCTGCGACTTCACCGCGGCGTACTCCTCGGACGAGCTGGAGCCGTAGTGGTCCGGGTTGTACTGCAGGTTCAGCGTCACCGGCGTGGCCACGCCCGCGTCGGCCAGGAACTTCGCCGCCAGCGTCTTGTCCGGCTTGGCGCCGTAGAGCTGCTTCAGCGGCTCGGCCGCACCCGACATACCCTGCGGCACATAGCCGTACGCGGGCTGATAGGTGTTCTTGTACACCGCCGAAGCCAGCGCCTCGCGGTCCACCGAGGACGCCATCGCCTTGCGCACGGCCAGCTTCTGCTCGGGGGTGTTGCCCGGCATGGTGTTCATGTTGAACACGATGTAGCGCAGCTCGCCGCCGGGACCGTCGGTGACCTTCACCTTGGAATCGGCACGCAGGGAGTCGATGTCGGTGGGCGTGAACGAGCGGTAGCCGACGTCGATGGCGCCGTTCTGCAGGTCCAGCTTGAGGTTGTCGGAGGTGGCGTAGTACTTGGTCGAGACCGTGGAGTTCTTCGGCGTGCCGAGGATGCCCTGGTAGTCCGGGTTGGCCTGGTACTCGACCAGCTTGTTCTTGTCGTAGCTGGTGATCGTGTACGGGCCGGAATAGCCCTTGCCCTTGACGACCTCGTCGTCGGTGGCGACCTTGTCGGCCGGGAACACCTGCTCGTCGACGATCGGGCCCGCCTGGGTCGGCAGGATCGTCGGGAAGGTCTGATCGTTGGCGACCTTGAGCGTGAACGCGACGGTGAGATCGTCGACCACGTCGGTCTTGTCGAGATTGCCGAGCAGCGAGGCGGGACCGTGCGGATCGTTGATCTTCAGCATCCGGTCGAAGGAGAACTTGACGCTCTTGGCGGTCAACGGATTTCCGCTGGCGAATTTCAGCCCGGATTTGATCTTGCAGGTGTATACGGTGGGCGCGCTGAACTCGCACTTCTCCGCCGCGTCGGGCTTGGGCGTGGTGTCGCCGGGCGCGAAATTCAGTAGATACGAATAGATCTGGGTCTCCACGAGCAGCGAGCCGTTGTCGTAGGCGGCCGCCGGGTCGAGCGAGAAGATCTTGTCCGTCGTGCCGACGACCAGCCCCGCGCCGGACCCCGCCGCATCGGTGCGCCCCGAACCACAACCCGCCAGCGCGGCCGCGACCACCGCCGCGACACCTACTGCGGCAACTTGTTTCGCGCGATTCTTGCGAGCGCTCATTGCACTGTTCAACATCAGGTCCCATTCTCGAACGCCACGTCGTCGCCGCGCCCGGATCACGGGAGCGGCGACCACACGGTGAGCCAGCGATATACCGGGGGACCGTACAGGCGAACCATTACCGCCCAGTTTCAAATCGAGCGAAAAATTGCGGGGATGTTATGAACTAATCTTACGTAATTATCGGTTACCGGAATTATTCACGTACACAGCGCAAGAGGGGCCGATCAGGTTTATCCTGACCGGCCCCTCCTGAGATGCGTTGCGGCGCTACGGCCTGCTCAGCGCATCGACGTTGACGTTCTCGCCCAGCAGCTTCGCCTCCGGCTGACCCGAGAGCATGCCCTCGAGGACGTTCTTGCCGATGGCCGCTTCCTGCGGCAGCGGGATCGGGTAGTCGCCGGTGAAGCAGGCGGTGCACAGCCGGGTGGCCGGCTGCTCGGTGGCGGCGATCATGCCCTCGGTGGAGATGTAGCCGAGACTGTCGGCGCCGATCGAGCGGCGCACGTTCTCGACCATGTCGACGTAGCTGTCGTCGGCGCCCGTGCCGTTGGCGATCAGCTCCGCGCGCGAGGCGAAGTCGATGCCGTAGAAGCAGGGCCACTTCACCGGCGGCGAGGCGATGCGGACGTGGATCTCGAGCGCGCCCGCCTCCCGCAGCATGCGGATCAGCGCGCGCTGGGTGTTGCCGCGCACGATCGAGTCGTCGACGACGATGAGCCGCTTGCCGCGGATCACCTCACGCAGCGGGTTGAGCTTGAGCCGGATACCGAGCTGGCGGATGGTCTGGCTCGGCTGGATGAAGGTGCGGCCCACATAGGCGTTCTTCATCAGGCCCTGGCCGTAGGGAATGCCGGAGCCCTGCGCGTAGCCGACCGCGGCCGGCGTGCCCGACTCGGGCACCGGGATCACCAGATCGGCCTCGATCGGATGTTCCTTGGCCAGCTTGCGGCCGATCTCCACGCGGGTGGAGTGCACCGAGCGACCCGCGATGGTGGTGTCGGGGCGCGCCAGATACACGTACTCGAAGACGCAGCCCTTGGGCTCGGGGTTGGCGAAGCGCATGGAGCGCACGCCGTCGGAGTCGATGGCCAGCAGCTCGCCCGGCTCGATCTCGCGGACGAACGCGGCGCCGACGATGTCGAGCGCGGCGGTCTCGGAGGCGACCACCCAACCGCGGTCGAGCCTGCCCAGCACCAGCGGGCGCACGCCGTGCGGGTCACGCGCGGCGTAGAGGGTGTGCTCGTCCATGAAGGTCAGGCAGAACGCGCCGCGCAGCTGCGGCAGCAGCTCCATCGCGGCCTGCTCGATGCTGGAGTCGGCGGCGGCATGCGCCAGCAGCGCGGTGACGATGTCGGAATCGGAGGTCGCGCCGGTCATCTGCGGGCGGCCGTTGATCACGCCCGCCCCGATCAGGCCCAGTTCGCGTGCGCGACCGGCCAATTCGGCGGTGTTGACCAGGTTGCCGTTGTGACCAAGCGCGAGGCCGGAGCCGACGGCGGTGGTGCGGAAGATCGGCTGCGCGTTCTCCCAGGTGACGCCACCGGTGGTGGAGTAGCGACAGTGACCGACGGCGATATGCCCCGGCATCGCGCCGAGGGTCTGCTCGTCGAAGACCTGGGAGACCAGGCCGAGATCCTTGAAGACCAGGATCTGGGAGCCATCGGAGACGGCGATACCGGCCGCCTCCTGCCCGCGATGCTGCAGGGCATACAGGCCGTAGTAGGTGAGCTTGGCGACGTCCTCATCGGGAGCCCAGACGCCGAAGACGCCACACTCCTCGCGGGGCTCGTTCTCGGGCTCGTGGGGGTCATTCACCGTTTGCTCCCTGTTCGGGCGGGCTGGGGGCACCCGTCATTCTACGGGTGAAAAGGGCCACGTTGTACGCGCGCTCGCATCCCGGCAGCAATCACCGCTCGGCGAACCCACCGATCGGCCGCCTGGAGCTGTTACCGTGCGCACGTGACGACGGACGACAGCGCAGACGTTGCTCCCGGTGGAACCGGTCCGGACAGTGAAAACGCCAGGTCGGAACCGAAAGATTCCGGACCCGCGCGGACCGGCGGAGCGATGTTCGCCACACCGGGGCTCGATCGGCGTCGCTGGACCCAGATGGTGGCCGTGCCCACGCTGGTCCTCACCGCGCTCACCGCGCTGCTCGGCGTGATGTACCTCGGCTACGTCGCCGATCCCGAGGAGAATCTGCACGATTTCCCGATCGCGCTGGTCAACCTGGACGTCGGCGATGTCACCGGCGCCGGTGACCAGCAGAAACGCGTCGACTACGGCAAGCAGGTCACCGAGGGGCTGATCGCGAACGTGCCCGCCGACAAGGTGGATCTGCGGGTGGTCGGCAAGGCCGAGTCCGAGCAGATGCTGCGCACCGCCCAGATCTACGGCGCCATCATCATCCCGGGCGACTTCAGCAAACGGCTGGGCATTCTCGGCGCGGGCAGCATCGTCGCGGGCGAGATGGAGCGCCCGGTGATCACCGTGCAAACCAATCCCGGCATGGGCGCGTTCGGCGTGCAGATCGTGCACCGCATCGGTGACCAGGCCCTCGCCGAGGTCGACAAGCAGGTCGGCGCCCAGCTGACCGACCAGGTCGGGGCCGCGCTCGCGCAGACGCCGGAGGGCGCACCGGCACCGCAGGTGTCCGGCGCGGCGATGATCACGCTGGAGAGTCCGATCGATGTGGTGGCGCAGCAGTTCCGTCCGCTGCCGCAGGGTTCGGGCGAGGGGCTGACCGCGTTCTTCTACGCCCTGCTGCTGTTGCTGGCGGGCATGGTCGGCGCGATGGTGATCCACACGATGGTCGACGCTCAGCTCGGCTTCGTCCCCACCGAGTACGGGCCCTGGTTCGTCCACTACCCGACGGCCTCGATCTCCCGGTTCCGTACCCTGCTCATCAAATGGGGCGTGATGACGCTGGCGGCGGTGGTGATCTCGGGGGTCTTCCTTGTCTCGGCGAAGATCGTCGGGATGCCCATCGGGAACCAGCTGGCGATGTACCTGTTCTCGGTGCTGGCGATGGTCGCCGTCGGCTGGACCGGCCTGATGACGCTCGCCGCCCTCGGCAGCGCGGGCCTGCTGGTGAACCTGATCCTGTTCGTCATCCTGGGCCTGCCCTCCTCCGGCGGCACCGTGCCGATCGAAGCGGTCCCGCCCCACTACGCCTGGCTGGCCGAATTCGAGCCGATGCACCAGGTGTTCCTCGGCGCCCGCTCGATCCTGTACTTCGAAGCCAATTTCCAGGCCGGCCTGGCCCGCGGCGTCGGCATGTCCCTGCTCGGCATCGCGATCGCGGTCGTCTGTGGCGTCACCGTCACCCGCTACTACGACTACAAGGGCCTGCACCGCAAGAACGCCGACGCCTGAGTCCCGTCCTCAGACAAGAGTGTCGATCAATCCGTACATTGTCCGTACACTTGCAGGCATAGTCGGCCCGTGCCGCACCGAGGAGGGCATCGATATGACCACCAAGTCCCAACGAGTCGAAGTCCGGCTCGACAAAGAACGACAGACCCAGATTCAAGCCGCCGCCGACGCAGTCAACGAGACTCTCAGCGAGTTCATCCGAGCCGCGGCCTTCGACCGCGCAGACCGGATCCTGGCGCTGTCGAGCCGGACACTGATGCCCGCCGAGCAGTTCGACGCGATGATGTCATCGCTCGATTCACCCGATGAGGCCACGGCACTGGCGAAGGCCGCAGCCAAGCCCCGAGTCTTCGTTCGCCGGTGACCTGGATTTCGACGGCGATCACCGTCGACCACAAACTCAGCGAGTTCGATTGTGGAAAGCCGGTTCTCGACGAGTGGCTCCAGCGCAGGGCGTTGCAGGCCGAACAGCGTTGGACGAGCCGCACCTATGTCTGGATCACCGAGGATGATCCGACCGTGCGCGCCTACTATGCAATCGCGCCTACCCAGGTGGAGCGCGATGTCGACGGACTCTCGCAGAAGCTCTCCTCCGGACTGAAAGTTGTCCCGGCCTTTCTCCTGGCGAAGTTCGCCCTCGATCGAAGCCTGCACGGGCAGGGGCTCGGGGGACAGCTGCTCATCGATGCGGTCACCAAGATCCTGGGAGCGGCCCAGACCACAGGTGGCCGTCTGATCGTCGTCGATGCCATCGATGAATCCGCAAGCGAGTTCTATTCGCGTTTCGGGTTCGTGCGGGTCGGCGATACCGAGAACCGACTGGTGATGAAGACATCGACCGCGCTGTCCGCGTTCGGAGTGCGCTGAGACCGGTTCCGTCGGCCGATGCACCGGACAGGTTCCGCCCGATTCCCGATCGGGACCGCTTCATTCGGTGCCGGACAACGGCACGATCGGCAGCCACGCCGCGATCTCCCCGGCACGCAGGCCCGACACCGACAGCACCCCTGACTCCACCGCGTCGTCGAACTCCAGCAGGCCCGTGGCCAGCAACAACCAGGTCCGCGGGTCGGTCTCCACGACATTCGGCGGCGTCCCCCTGGTGTGCCGTGGTCCCTCGATGCACTGCACCGCGACGAACGGTGGCACCCGAACTTCCACCGAATGCCCCGGTGCGTCCGCCGCCAGCGACCTCGCCGTCCCCCGCACCGCCGCCGCTACCGCCGATCGCTCCGGCGCCGCCATGTCTGCCGCCCGCAACCACTCCGCCACCGCGACCACCGCCGCCCGCACCGCCGCGGGCTCCACCGCCTTACGTCCAGCCATCCCGGGAACGCTACCGAAGGGGTGCGACGGGTCAGCCGCGTCCGGCCCGGAGGGCGTCGATGCGCAGGTCGAGGTACTCGAGCATCATGTGGCGGGCGTCGACGCCGCCGAGCAGGGCGAGACGTTTGGTGTGGGCGAGCAGGAGCAGGCCGGACAGGTGGGCGAGGACGTCGGCGGTGATGACGCGGGCGCGGTCCTCGGTGGCGCCGAGTTCGATCGCGGCCGAGACGATCGGGCCGAGGCCGGCCAGCATGGCCGCGTTGAGGCCCGCGTCCAGTTCGGCGCCGAGGCCGTGCGGGCGGATGCCGCCGCGGAAGAGGTAGAAGCCCAGGTCCAGGTCGCGGGGGTTGCCGTCGTAGAAGTCGAAGAACGCCAGGCCTGCGGCGCGGAACCGGGCGGCGGGGTCGTCGAGGGCGGTCACCGCCGCCACCTCGGCCGAGAGCCGGGCCAGCGATTCGCCGAGCAGGGCGGCGTAGATGTGTTCCTTGCTCGGGAAGTAGGCGTAGAGCGCGCCGGGGGTGTAGCCGGCGGCGGTGGCGATGGCCCGGATATTGGCCGCGTCGACACCGTCGGCCTCGAAGATCGTCCTGGCCGCACGCAGGATGATCGCGCGTTTCGCCTCGGCGATCTCGTCACGGCGCTCGGCCCGGCTCGATTCGGCCACTGGTCCCCACTTCCCTTCGATCGGGGCTTCACGCTACATTCTGAACAACGTTCAGCCCAGTGAACTACGTTCAGGAGGTGTCATGCCGAGTTCCACCGAGCCGACCGAACCGACGACGCTGCGGTTGCGCAGCTCCGACGATCTGACCCTGGTCGCCGACAGCTTCGGCGCCCCGGGTGGCCCGCTGGTCGTGATGCTGCACGGCGGCGGCCAGAACCGGCACTCGTGGAAGCGCACCGGCCGGGCCCTGGCCGCGGCGGGTATGCACGTCGTCGCGGTGGACGCCCGTGGCCACGGTGACAGCGACTGGTCACCGACGCGCGACTACACCCGCGACTCCATGGTCGGCGACCTGCTCACCGTGCTCGATCAGCTCGGCGCCACCCCCGACAACGGCGCGGTCGTCGTCGGTGCCAGCATGGGCGGCATCACCGGCCTGCTCGCCACCGCAGAACCAGGCGGTGCCGCTATCCGGGCCCTTGTCCTGGTCGACATCGTGCCCCGCTCGGAATCCGCGGGCGTGGAACGGGTCATGGACTTCCTCGGCAAGCACCGCGACGGCTTCGACACCCTCGATCAGGTCGCCGACGCCGTCGCCGCCTACCTCCCGCACCGCCCGCGCCCCGACAACGCCGACGGCCTGCTGCGCAACCTGCGTCAGCGCGAAGGCCGCTGGTACTGGCATTGGGACCCGGACCTGCTCACCGGCCTCGAGGACAACCCGCAGGCCCGCATCGATGACATGGAAGCCGCCGCCGAAGCCCTCACCATCCCGGTCCTGCTGGTGCGCGGCGGCAAGTCCGACGTGGTCAGTGACGAGGGCGCCGCCGCCTTCCTCGCCCTGGCCCCGCACGCCCGCCTGGCCGAGATCACCGCCGCCGCCCACACCGCCGCAGGCGACGACAACGACGCCTTCACCGACGCCGTCGCAGGCTTCGTCGCCACCGCGTGAGCAATGCACCAGCCGACCCCGCAAAGGCAACCACACCGTGTGGATTTGCCGGCACGGCGTCATTGCAGTAACCGTGGCATCCGGACACAACTCGCAGTCACCCGGGATGGTCCGCACTGTCGACAAGGCGATCACCCAGTGCCAGGCGACCGGTGTACGGCCGGGTCGGCCTGAGCGGTGCGCCGGCTCGGCGACGACGGGTTAGACCCCGCGTCCCGATCTCGTTTCGATCAGCTGCGCCGCGAGCGGCAGCAACGCTCCCCCGGCATTGATCGCCAAGTGCAGCAGGGCGGGAGCGGTCGCGCTGCCGGCGTGCCTGCGCAGCGCGCTGAAAACCAGACCGGCGAGCGTGGTGAGCGCGACGGTCCCGGACACCGATTCGCCGGTGGCCTGCGCCGGACGGATATGGCACAGCCCGAAATCGAGCGCGCCCATCGCCGCCGCGACGCGCGGTTCGGCGATCTCGTCGAGCAGTGGATCGAGCGTGCCACGGAACACCGTCTCCTCGACGAGCACCGTGCCGACGGGAATGTGCAGGACGATCCACTCGAACGTGGAGGTCTCCGGCATCCGCTCGACCACCTCGAGCGGCAACCGCCGCAGCGCCGGAACAGCCAGCGCCACACCGTAACCGGCGAATACCAGCGCCGCGCTGCCCAGGCCCCACCGGAAACCGCGGGCCGACAACCAGTTCGGCCGTCCGCCGAAGACCGCCGCATAGCCCGCCGCGAACCCGATGTTGGCCGCAGTCCGCCCGCGTAGCCGAAGACTCGAAGCGGGCAGCAGCCGATTGCTCCACAGCACCGGCAATCCGAGCGCGACCGCCATCCGAAACCGCTGCCGCAGAACGGGTGTACTCGCTCCGTCCCGGAGAGCGAAAGCGGCCACGATCCGGCTCACTTGACCGCCCGCTCGTAATCATCCGCGGCTTCCAGTGCGGCACGGATGCTTTCGACGACATCAGCGCTCACCTCCGGCGGCGCCCCGACCGCCAGCCACCCGTCCAGCACCAGGCTCCCGTAGCGATGCCCGTGTCCGTCCGAAACCCCTTGGGCATTGGTGAGATCCGCGGTGACCTGCCAGAACGTCACGAACGGCGCCCATCGCATCTGGGTGGACACATCCGGTCCGCGCGGCTCGCTGAGCCAGTCCGGCTGGCTGAGGATCAGATCGGCCGACCACCACACGATCGGATCGGACGGGTGCTGCAGGTAGGCGATGCGCGGTGCGCGCCAGGTCGCGGCGGGACCGAGATCGCTCGCGTCGTCGGCGAACCGGACGACGAGCCCGTCGGCGTACACCGGCGCCACCTCGGGCGAACCGGGATCACGCCGGTCGACGAACTGACTCCACAACCGATTCGAGTTCGGCGGCCCGACCCACAGTGCGCCGTCGACCTTCTCGCGCAGGTCACCGAGCCCCTCGAACGCCTCCTCCGAGCCCTGCGAACCCAGACTCTCCCCGTAGACGAACAGCTTCGGCCGCTGCCCCTCCGGCTGGGCCAGCCAGCGCTCATACACCGCGTCGAACAGCTCCCAGCTCGCCGCGGCCGCCTTCTCCCGGTCGGACAGGAACGACAGCACGCTGGGCAGATACGAGTACTGGGTGGCCACGATCGCCGTGTCGCCGCCGTAGAGGTATTCGATCGCGCCCGCCGCCGTCGCGTTGACCCAGCCGGTCCCGGTGGTGGTCACCACCACCATGGCCTCGCGTTCGAACGCCTTGGTCCGCTCGAGTTCGGCGACGGCCAGCTGCGCGGCGGTCTGCTCGCCGGTCACCGATTCCAGCCCGACGTAGGCCCGAATCGGTTCGCGCGCGGGCTTTCCCGTCACCTCGGTGATGTCGTCGGCGCTCGGCCCGTTGGCGACGAACCAGCGGCCCTCGAAGCCGAGGGTCTGCCACGGCGCGAGCGAGGCCGCGCTGCCCGAGCGCTCCGGGTTCGCGGGCTGGAGCGCGTAGTCGGAGGTGCGGTCGTTGCGCACGCTGAACGCGGAGTTGGCCACGGCGAAGAACGCGCGCGAGGCGACACCGTTGAACACCGTCACCGCGAACACCACCAGCACCAGCGCGCCCGCGGCGGGCGCGAGCTCACGCGGCACCCGCACCCAGCGGTTGAGCGAGCGGGCCAGCACCAGCACCAGGATCCGGATCGTCCGGTAGGCGGCGACGACGGCGATCCCGACGGCCAGGCTGAGCAGGCCGGTGCGCAGGTAGGCGGACGTGGTCGTCCCCGTCATCCCCATCAGCGAGGTGATCTCGCGCTGCCAGCGCGCCGACTGCACCAGCATCACCGCCGCGACCAGCGCGCACACGACCAGCACGGTCGCCTTGATCGCGTAGCGCAGCCGGTCCGACGGGCTCGGAATCGGGATCCGCGACCGCACCCAGCGCCGGAAGATCCACTCGAGCACACAGCCGAGCCCGTACCCGATCGCCGCGTTGATCCCGCTGATCAGGCCCTGGAACAACCAGTCGCGCGGGACCAGCGACGGCGTCACCGACAGTGCGAAGAACAGCGTCGCCAGAACCAGACCCGGGTAGTTGAGGTCGACGACGTCCTCGACGCGGCGCAGCAGCCGGGCGCCGCGCGCACGCAACGTCACGAGGGTGGAGCCGGTCGCGGACACCAACCCAGTATGGCTGGCCGGTTCGGCGCGGCGGGGCGTTGTGGCTGGCGGGTCGGTCACTCCCGGTGGTGTTCGGCAACTACCCATCGCACTCGAGTAGTTTCACGCGCCCGCGAGAATCTCCCGGTCAGCACACTGATTTCCATGAGCACACCCAATGCCAAGCCGAAGAACACCTCGGCGTACATGGTCCAGGCCGCGATCGCTTTCGGCGTCAGCCTGATCGGCACCGGCGCCGGGATCGCCTACCTGCCGCTGGACGCCTGGCAGCGCGGGTTCCTCGCGATGTCCGGATTGTTCCTCGTGACCAGCTGCTTCACCCTCGCCAAGGTCGTGCGCGACCAGCAGGAGGCCAAGTCCCTGATCGGCCGGATCGACGAGGCGCGGCTGGAACAGCTGATCGCCGAGCACAATCCGTTCCGAACAGTGTCGTAGCCGGGTCCGGGCAGCCCCGATCGAGGGGTTCGGCGCTGCCCGGCCCGGTTACTTCAGCTGATGCTCGGTGGCGGCCGACTCGACCAGATACGCCTTGATCCGCTCCGCCAGTTCCGGTGTGTAGTCCGGTGGTTGGGCCACCGCGGCCCACGCGTCGGGCACCACATTGCCGTAATTGTGGCCGTGCCCGTTGGAAACCGTCTGCGCGCGTGGCAGATCCGCCGCGACCTGCCAGAAGGTGACGATCGGATACCACGACATCGCCGGGGACACATCGGGTCCGCGCTTCTCCCGCAGCCAGTCGGGCTCGGAGAACAGCAGATCCGGCGACCACCACACCACCGGGTCCGACGCGTGCTGCAGGTAGACGATGCGCGGGTCGGTCCAATTGTCCGAGGGCCGGGCCAGCTGATCCGCGTCGGCGGCGAAGCGCACCGAGAGACCGTCCGCGAAGATCGGGGTGATCTCCTCGGTGCCCGGATCGCGCCTGCGCACGAACTCCGCCCACAGCCGGTTCGAGTTGGGCGGGCCGACCCAGAGCACGCCGTCGGTGCGGTTGCGGATGTCGGCCAGGCCGGAGAACGCGCCCTCGGAGCCCTGCGAACCGAGGCTCTCGCCGTAGACCAGCAGCTTGGGCCTGGCGTCCTCGGGCAGCGCCGACCAGCGGTCGTACACCTTGTCGAACAGCAGCCGGCCCATGGTCATCGACTTGTCGCGGTCGGACAGGAACGACAGGGCGCTGGGCAGATACGAATACTGGGTGGCCACCAGGGCGGTGTCCCCGTTGTACATCAGCTCGATCGACTCGGCGCTGGTCGAGTCGACCCAGCCGGTGCCGGTCGTGCTGATCACCACCAGCACTTCGCGTTCGAAGGCCTTGGTGCGGTCGAGTTCGGCGACGGCCAGGTCGGTCTGCGCCTCGAAGCCGTCGGCCGATTCCAGCCCGGCGTACACCCGGATCGGTTCGCGCGCCGGCTTGCCGGTGACCTGCCCGATCGCCAGCGCGGTCGGCGCGTTGGACACGAACCACCGGCCCTCCGACCCGAGGGTGTCCCACTTCGCCAGCGACTCCGGGCTACCGGAGCGTTCGGGCAGCGTCGGCTGGATCGCGTGCGCGGAGGTGTGGCTGTTGCGGGCGCTGAACGCCGAATTCGCCACGGTGAAGAAGGCTTTCGCCAGCACGCCGTTGAACAACAGGACGGCGGCGATCATCACGATGAGCACGCCGAGTGGCCGCGCGAACGAGGCCGGGATCCGGACCCACTGGTTCAGGCCGCGCGCCACGGCACGCACCAGCCGGACCACACCGCGCGAGATCCAGATCAGCAAGCCGACCACCACCGCGCCGACCAGCACGGTGCGCGGGTATCCCGAGTCGGAGATCGGTTCCATCCCCATCAGATCGGTGATCTGGTGCTGCCAGTGCGCGGACTGGATGCTCAGCGCGATCGAGACGATCAGGCAGCCGAGCACAATCGCGGACTTCACCGCGATCGACGTCCAGCTCGGCCGCTTCGCCCAGAGTTCGGTGACCCGGTCCGGCAGGCTGATCCTGGGCGCTACCCAGGTGCGCCAGGCCCAGGCCAGCGCGCAGCCGATGCCGTAGCCGATGGTGGCGTTGATACCGCTGAGCAAGCCCTGGAAGAACCAGTCACGCGGCAGCAGCGACGGCGTCAGCGACCAGCAGAAGAACACCGTGGCCACGATGAGGCCCGGGTAGTTCGGGTGGAAGAACCGTTCGACCAGACGCATTCCGCGCACGACCGGGTTGTCAGGCGCTGCGGGAGTGTCCGGTACGACCGGGTTGTCGGGCGCCGCGGGGGTGTCCGACGCGACCGGGCTGTCAGGCGCTGCCGGGGTGGGAGTCGAGCTCGTGTCCGCTGTGGTCAAGCTCGACTCCTCATCCGATGATTCAGGCGGTATGCGCTCCGAACAGCTTAGGCAGCGTGCCCTCGAACGCCTCGCGCAATTCGGCGAGTGTCACCGAGAACTGGCCCTGCACCTCGATCGAGTCCGAGCCCTGGTCGACCACGCCGATGCGCACCCACGGCAGCTGCCGCGCGTCGCACATCTTGGTGAAGCGGGTCTCCTCCGAGCGCGGCACCGCGACGAGCACACGCCCGGCCGACTCCGAGAACAGCTGCACGAACGGGTCCGAGCCCTCCGGCAGCACGATGCGGCACCCGGTCTCGCCGGCCAGCGCGGCCTCGACGACCGTCTGCGCCAGGCCACCCTCGGACAGGTCGTGTGCGGCCGAGATCATGCCGTCGCGCGAACCCGAGGTGAGCACCTCCGAGAGCAGCTGCTCGCGGGCGAAGTCGACCTTCGGCGGCACGCCACCGAGGTGATCGTGCACGACCTGCGACCAGATCGAGCCGTCCAGCTCGTCGTGGGTCTCGCCGAGCAGGATCAGCGACTCGCCGGGCTCGAGGCCCAGGCCGGTCGGGATGCGGCGGTGCACATCGTCGATCACGCCGAGCACGCCGACCACCGGGGTGGGCAGGATGGCGTCCTTGCCGGTCTGGTTGTAGAAGCTGACGTTGCCGCCGGTCACCGGAATGCCCAGGGCCGCACAGCCGTCCGCGAGACCGCGCACGGCCTGCTGGAACTGCCACATCACGCCCGGGTCCTCCGGCGAACCGAAGTTCAGGCAGTTGGTGACGGCCTTCGGGGTGGCGCCGGTGGTGGCGACATTGCGGAAGGCCTCGGCCAGCGCCAGCTGCGCGCCGGTGTACGGGTCGAGCTTGGTGTAGCGGCCCGAGGCGTCGGTGGCCAGCGCGATGCCGCGGCCGGACTCCTCGTCGATGCGCACCACGCCCGCGTCGGCGTGCTCGGCCAGCACGGTGTTGCCGCGCACGTAGCGGTCGTACTGCTCGGTGATCCACTTGCGGCTGCACAGCTGCGGGCTGGCGATCATCTGCAGCAGGGTCTCGCGCAGCTCGTCGGCCGTCTTGGGCCGGGGCAGCGTGGCGGTGGTGTCGGCGATCAGCGCGTCCTGGGTGTCGGGACGCTGCACCGGGCGCTCGTAGACCGGGCCCTCGTGGGCGACCGTGCGCGGCGGCACGTCGACGACGGTCTGGCCGTGCCAGGTGATGACGAGGTGGTCGCCGTCGGTGACCTCACCGATGACGGTGGCCAGCACGTCCCACTTCTTGCAGACGGCCATGAAGGCGTCCACGTTCTCGGGGGTGACGACCGCGCACATGCGCTCCTGCGACTCGCTCGACAGGATCTCGGCGGGGGTCATGTGCTTGGCGCGCAGCGGGACCCTGGTCAGGTCGATGTGCATGCCGCCGTCGCCCGCCGCGGCCAGTTCGGAGGTGGCGCAGGACAGCCCGGCGCCGCCGAGGTCCTGGATGCCGACGACGAGTCCGGCCTTGTACAGGTCCAGGCAGCACTCGATGAGCACCTTCTCGGTGAACGGGTCACCGACCTGCACGGCGGGCAGCTTCTTGCGGCCGGTGCCGGTCTCCTCCCCGGAGAAGGTGTCCGAGGCCAGCACCGACACGCCGCCGATGCCGTCGAGGCCGGTGCGCGCGCCGAACAGGATGATCTTGTTGCCCGCGCCGGAGGCGAAGGCCAGGTGCAGGTCCTCCACGCGCATCGCGCCCGCGCACAGCGCGTTCACCAGCGGGTTGCCCTGGTAGGAGGCGTCGAAGACGGTCTCGCCGCCGACATTCGGCAGGCCGAGGGAGTTGCCGTAGCCGCCGACGCCGCGCACCACACCGTCGACCACGCGACGGGTGTCGGCCGCGTCCGCCGCGCCGAAGCGCAGCTGGTCCATCACCGCGATCGGGCGCGCGCCCATCGCCATGATGTCGCGCACGATGCCGCCGACGCCGGTGGCCGCGCCCTGGTACGGCTCGACGTAGGACGGGTGGTTGTGGCTCTCGACCTTGAAGGTGACTGCCCAGCCGTCGCCGATGTCGACCACACCGGCGTTCTCGCCGATGCCGGCCAGCATGGAGGCCTTCATCTCGGGGGTGGTCGTCTCACCGAAGTAGCGCAGGTGCACCTTGGAGGACTTGTAGGAGCAGTGCTCGCTCCACATCACGGAGTACATCGCCAGCTCGGCATCGGTGGGCCGGCGGCCCAGGATCTCCTTGATGCGGGCGTACTCGTCGTCTTTGAGACCGAGTTCCTTGTACGGCTGCGGAGCATCCGGGGTGGCTGCGGCGGTGGCGACGGTGTCGACCTGCAGTGTCACGGGAGACCAGGGTCCTTTCGGCCGGGGGGAACTTGACTACAGAGTCTAATTGGCTACGCGGAGCGCGCCCGCCCCGGCCCGTGTTGCGAACAAGTGACAGACCTCGCACCCGGCCTGGTCACACCTACGCTTCGCTCGGCAACGCACCCGCTAGTCTGACGCCGTGAACGAGAGTCCGGGGGTTGCCGAGCAGGTCGAGTCGACTGCGCCCGCGCATGACGCGGTGCCGAGTTCCACTCCTGCCGGACCGACGGCGCCCCCACGCGAGCGGGCCACCCGCGACCGGCAGCTGCGCTGGCTGGCCGCGGCGATCGGCCTGTTCGTCGTCTCGGCCGCCGTGGCGCTGCTCGCGCACTGGTGGGACGGCTACATCGACCTGCGGGTTTACCGCAACGGCGCCCGGGTCTGGCTCGACGGCGGCGACCTCTACGGGCCGATGCCGCCGGTCTACGGCCTCGGTCTGCCCTTCACCTATCCCCCGCTGGCCGCCGCGTTCTTCGTGCCGCTGGCGCTGATGCCGATCCCGGTGGCCGAGATCGTCGTGCTGGCGACCTCGCTGCTGAGCCTGGGGATCGCGCTGTGGCTGGTGCTGGTCCGGCTGCGCCCCGAACTCGACCGGATCGCGGTGCTGACCGTGGTGATCGCCGGACTCGGCCTGGCCCAATTCCTCGAACCGGTCCGCCAGACGTTCAACTTCGGCCAGATCAACCTGATCCTGATGGCCGCGATCACCGTCGACATCCTGGTGCGCAAACCGTTCTGGCCGCGCGGCATGCTCATCGGCATCGCGGTCTCGATCAAGCTGATCCCCGCGGCCTACCTGCTCTACTTCCTGCTGAAGCGGGACTGGAAGGCGTCGATCACGCTGGTCGTCTCGGCCGTAGGCGCGGTCGGGATCGGCTTCCTGCTGTTCCCGGCCGATTCGGTGGAGTACTGGTTCCACACGGTCACCGACACGGGCCGCATCGGCACGCCGTATTTCGCGGGCAACCAGTCGATCAAGGGCACGCTGTTCCGCCTCGGGATGGACGAGTCGGTCGCCACCGGGCTGTGGATCGCGCTGTCGGCCGTGACGGTCGCGCTGGCCGCGGTGTGGATGTACCGGCTGATCGGCGCGGGCAAGGACGTCTCGGCGCTGCTGGTCAACGCCGCCGCCGTGCTGCTGGTCTCGCCGGTCTCGTGGTCGCACCACTGGGTGTGGGTCGCGCCCGCGCTGGTCGTCGCCGTCGATCAGGTCACCCGCCGCCGCTCGCGGGGGTTCACCGCCGTGGTCGCGCTGTTCACCGTGATGTTCATCGTCGGCCCGCAGTGGGTGCTGCCACATTCCGGCGGCAAGGAACTCGACTGGGCGTGGTGGCAGCAGATCATCGGCAGCGCCTACGTGTGGGCCACGTTCGCGGTGATCGTGTACGCCGTGATCACCTACCGCCCCGCCAGGAAAACCTCCGCCGCACCGGAACTCGCGACCTCCTGACGGCGGAAACCCGCACCGACACAGCCATTGCGGTCCGGCAGGCCACCGCACCGAGACCCGTTGTGACTCGACGTCGACCAGTCGCGGACGCTGCCGGGTCGGCCGCCGTGCGCGTCAGCATGTCCCACTCGCCGGGGGGCGGCCGGTGCGCCCGAGCCGTTCGTGATCGAGTGCTTCGCCCCACGACGGTTGGCGCACCGGTGTTCGCTCAGTCCAGGGCAGCCGGAGTGAGGAAGGCGGCGAGCGCGGCGGCGTAGGCGGGGACGTCGGCCGCGCCCATGAGTTCCCGGCACGAGTGCATGGCCAATTGCGGCGCGCCAACGTCGACGGTCGAGATGCCGGTGCGAGCGGCGGTCATCGGTCCGATGGTCGACCCGCACGGCAGATCCGCGCGATGCACGTAGCGCTGCAACGGAACTCCCGCCTGCGCGCAGGCCAGCGCGAACGCGCCGGCCCCCGCCGCGTCGGTGGCGTAGCGCAGGTTCTGGTTGACCTTGAGCACCGGCCCGCCGCCGACCTCGATCCGGTGCGCGGGTTCGTGCCGCTCCGGGTAGTTCGGGTGGGTCGCGTGGGCCATGTCACCGGAGGCGACCACCGAACCGGCCAGTGCGGCCAGGTAATCCGCCCGACCGCCGCCACGGGCCAGCACGATGCGCTCGAGTACCGCGGGCAGCAGATCCGACTGTGCGCCCCGATCGGACTGGCTGCCGACCTCCTCGTGGTCGAACATCACCAGCACCGGCGTCGCGGCGCCCGGCTCGTCGACGGCGGCGAGGAACGCCTGCAGCCCGGCGTAACAGGTGCCCTGGTTGTCCAGGCGCGGCGCGCTCACCAGATCGTTGTCCCGGCCGACCAGCGTGCTCGGCGCGAGATCGTGGGTCATCAGTTCCCAGCCGAGGACGTCGGCGCCGTCGACCCCGGCGCGTTCGGCCACGAAATCCAGGAAGGACGCGGGGGTGTCGCCGATGCCCCAGATCGCGTTCACATGCCGCTGCGGGTCCAGCGTCACCCCGCGCCGGTCCTCGGACAGGTGGATCGCCAGCTGCGGCACCCGCAGGATGGGGTCGTCGATGCGGACCAGCACGTCGCTCATCCGCGCGCCGTCGCGCACGCTCAGCCGCCCGGATAGGCCGAGTTCGCGGTCCAGCCAGGAGTTCAGCCACGCGCCGCCGTAGGGCTCGAGCCCGACCAGCTGCCAGCCCGCCGTCGCCAGATCCGGATGCTGCTTCACCCGCAGGTTCGGGCTGTCGGTGTGCGCGCCGACCACCCGGAACGGGTCGGCGGGCGCGGCGTCCTCGTCGGCCCACGCGATCAGCGAACCACCGCGCACCACATAGTGTTTCCCGCCCGCGCTCGCCCACGACTGCGCCTCGTCCAACGGCGTGAACCCGTTCGCCGCCAGCTCGGCGGCGACCGTCGCGCACACATGGAACGGCGAGGGCGAAGCATCGATGAACGCGCACAAGCCACTCGCCGTGGCCGCAGTCAGGGATACAGGCACAGCCGCGATCCTAGCCCGCGAGTTCGCCGCGCCGCCGTTCCGTAGCCTGCCTCGGCGGCTTCGTCGCCGGGCTTCCCCTCGCGGCCATGCGGGTGCGCGGTGCGGGTGCCGCGTGCATCGAGGTTCGGATGTCGCCGGTCCAGGCATATTCGCGGTTGGGGGTGTCCCCGGCGGATCCGGGCCGGGGCGCGGTCGCCCTGGAGGACCTGTGAGGATCGGCGAGCTCGCCGCATCGCTCGGCTGGAGCCA
This sequence comes from Nocardia fodinahabitans, assembly GCF_052983615.1. Taxonomy (NCBI): domain Bacteria; kingdom Bacillati; phylum Actinomycetota; class Actinomycetes; order Mycobacteriales; family Nocardiaceae; genus Nocardia; species Nocardia fodinahabitans. Next base: position 4,139,528 of record NZ_JBRJJC010000001.1, on the reverse strand, counting down.
CCAGCGTCGCCGATGTCGACACCGGACGCCCGCCGTGGCGAAGACGACAGGGCAAGCCACAGCCTTATCCCATCGACGACGTGCTCGGCGCATTCACTTAGCTGGCGCTGGGCGGCTGAACCCGGCTACAGCTCGGCGATGATGGCGAGCGCGGCGGCCAGCTCGCTGTAGCGCCGCGTGCCCAGCCGGGCGCGCAGCTCTTCCTCGGCGAGCTGTTCCTGGGCGCGGATCTTGGTGACCAGCTTCGCCCCGAGACTGCTGAGCCCGATCAGGATCCGGCGGCGGTCGTCGGTGGCGGCGACCCGGAAGATCAACCCGCGCTCGGCGAGATGATCGGCGTGCCGGGTGGCCGAGGACGGCGCGAGCCGCGCGGCCGCCGCCAATTCCGACATGGTCATGCCGTCATCGGTGGACAACTGCGACAGAATCGCCCAGTGGTCGGCCGTGAGATTGTCGGCCGACAACGCCGATTCCAGCTGGCGCACCCAGTTACGTTCTGCCGAGCGCAGCGCGCCGTGCAGCGTGGAACACCCACTTATGATGGACACCGATCGCATTCCCACCTGCCGACACATTCAATCGAACAAACCTGTTCGCACTAGGCGTTAGAGTACAGAATGCCCACGTTCGACGAGAGTCGGGACGAAACGATCGAGATTCTCTCGATCGTGCCCACTCAGGGCCCCGGTGGGATCATCGCACCGTCGTGTACCGCCGCCATTTCCCTGGCCGTCGACGAAATCAATAGTGGGACAGGAATTCTGGGTCGCGAAATTCGGCTGACGACGCTCGACGGCGGCCGTCCGCCCTACGAGGTGGCCGCCGAAGTCGACGCTTTTCTGGCGACCGGAATGGTCGGCGCGATCACCGGCTGGCACACCTCGGCCGTGCGCCGCGCCGTCGCCGACGCCGTCGACGGCCGGGTCCCCTACCTCTACGCGACCGACCACGAGGGCCTGCCCGACGAGCGCCCCGGTGTCCTGCTGGTGGGCGAGCATCCCGATCACCAGACCGTGCCCGCGGTCGCCTGGATGGCCCGTGAGCTGGGCGTGCGCCGCTGGGCCGTGATCGGCAACGACTACATCTGGCCGCGGCAGACGGTCAACGCGCTGCGCCGCGCGCTGCCCTCACCCGCCGACATCGTGGTCGAGCAGTACGTGCCGCTGGGCACCACCGATTTCCACGCGTTCCTCGACAGCCCGGCCCTGCTGCGCGCCGACGCGGTGCTGATCCTGATGGTCGGCGCCGACACCGCCCGCTTCAATCGCCAGTTCACCGCGACCGGCCTGCCCGCGATCATGCCCCGGCTGAGCCCCGCCGTCGACGAGAACGTGCTGCTGAGCGCGGGCCCGGCGGCCAACGCCAACATGTTCGTCGCGTCGAGCTTCTTCGTCGACGAACACACCGCCGACGGCCGCGACCGCCGCACCCGCTACCGCGAGCACCACGGCGCCTTCGCCCCCGCGCTGACGACGTTCAGCAACTCCACCTACGAGGCCGTCCACCTGCTGCGCACGCTGGCCGACACCGTCGGCACCCTCGACGTTCCGGCCATCGCGGCCAGACTCGCCGACGGCATCGTCCTGGACGGCCCGTCCACCCGCAACGGCTTCCTCGGCAACCAGGCCGTCGGCCCGGCCCACCTCGCAAGAGCGAACGGCGTCGACTTCGACCTCATCGACCGCCTGCCCTGACAACCACCACGCCCCGACCCGAGGAGGGGCAGGCCGACGAAGTCGGCCGTCGCGGCCGTCCCGCCGATCAGGCGCCGTGGCGCAAGCGACGAAGGAGCAAGCCACGGTGCCTGATCGGCGGGACAGGAGGGGCCGCGACTCGAGCGCGCCAGCGCTCCAAGAACCCCGCCAACTCGAGCCCGCCAGCGCTCCAAAAACTCAAACGTTGATCAGGCGGTCGGCGGCCCACCGAGCAAGAGCGAACGGCGTCGACTTCGACCCCATCGCCCACCTGCCCTGACAACCACCACGCCCCGACCCCGAGGAGGGGCAGGCCGACGCAGTCGGCCGTCGCGGCCGTCCCGCCGATCAGGCGCCGTGGCGCAAGCGACGAAGGAGCAAGCCACGGTGCCTGATCGGCGGGACCAAGGGGCCGCGACCTCGAGCGCGCCAGCGCTCCAAAAACTCAAGCCTTGATCAGGCTGTCGATCACCGAGAAGAACATGCCGAGACCGTCGTCGCTCGGGCCGGTCAGCGCCTCGGTGGCGTGCTCGGGGTGCGGCATCAGGCCGACGACCCGGCCGTTGGCCGAGGAGATGCCGGCGATGCCGCGCTGCGAACCGTTCGGGTTGCCGCCCGCGTAGCGGAACACCACGCGGCCCTCGCCCTCGAGCTCGTCGAGCACCTGCGCCGAGGCCTGGTAGCGGCCCTCGCCCGACTTCAGCGGGATGAGGATCTGCGCGCCCGGCTCGTAGCGGGAGGTCCAGGCGGTGTTCGTCGCCTCGACCTGCAGCCACTCGTCGCGGCAGATGAAGTGCAGGCCCTCGTTGCGGGTCAGCGCGCCGGGCAGCAGCCCGGCCTCGCACAGCACCTGGAAGCCGTTGCAGATGCCCAGCACCGGCAGGCCCTGACCGGCCGCGCGCACGACCTCGCCCATCACCGGCGCGAACCGGGCGATGGCGCCGCAGCGCAGGTAGTCGCCGTAGGAGAAGCCACCGGGCACGATGACCGCGTCGACGCCCTTGATGTCGGCGTCGGCGTGCCACAGGCTCACGGCCTCGGCGCCGGCCAGCCGCACCGCGCGAGCGGCGTCGACGTCGTCGAGTGTGCCGGGGAAGGTAATAACGCCGATGCGTGCGCTCACGAGACCCGAACGACCTTCCAGTCCTCGATCACCGTGTTGGCCAGCAGCGCCTCGGCGATCTGCTCGAGCTCGGCGTCGGAGACACTGTCGTCCACCTCGAGCTCGAATCGCTTGCCCTGCCGCACATCCGAGATTCCGGCGAATCCCAGACGCGGGAGCGCGCCGACCACGGCCTGTCCCTGGGGGTCCAGGATCTCGGCCTTCGGCATGACCTCGACCACGACTCGTGCCACGCGTTGCTCCTCATGTGGTGTGGGGGGTTACCTCAGAAATCCTAGTTGACCCGGCCGTCGTGCCCGCGTTCCGGGGTCGCGGCGGCGGTGTTCGATGGCGCCGACCCCCGAGGGCCCGGCGTGGCCACGCTCCGCTCCCGCCTCCGAGCCCACCGGCATCGGCGGCGATAGCATCGGCGTATGCGCATCGCCCACTTCGGTCATTCCTGCATCCTCGTGGAACTGCACGGCGTGAAAGTGCTGTTCGATCCCGGCACCTTCGCGCACGGCTTCGAGGGCATCACCGGACTGGACGCGATCGCGGTGACCCACCAGCATCCCGACCACATCGATCCGACCCGGATCGAGGCGCTGATCGAGGCCAACCCGACCGCCCGCCTGCTCTCGGACCCGCAGACCGCCCAGCAGCGCGCCGAGGGCTGGGAGCCGGTCTCGGCCGGTCAGGTGCTCGATATCGGCGACCTGCAGATCACCGGCGGTGGCGGTCGTCACGCCGTGATCCACCCGGACATCCCGGTGATCGATAACACCGTCTTCCAGCTCGGCACCGCGGCCGACCCGGCCCAGCTGGTCCACCCCGGCGACTCGCTGTGGGTGCCGCCGGTCCCGGTCGGCGTGCTCGCCATCCCGGCCGTCGCGCCGTGGATGCGGATCTGGGACACCGTCGACTACCTGCGCGCGGTCAATCCCCGCACCGCCGTCCCGGTCCACTTCGGGATCGTCGAGCCGGCGGCGCAGGGCATCTACTTCGGCAGGCTGACCGAGATGGCCCCGGCCGGGACCGAATTCCGGGTGATCCAGCCGGAGGACCAGGCGCAGTTCTGATCAGCGATAGGTGCTGAGGAACAGCGCCTCGGCCAGCGCCATGTGCTCGATCTCGGTCGGGTCCACGCTCTCGTTGGGCGCGTGGATCAGGCATTTCGGCTCTTCGACGCCGATCAGCATGATCTCGGCCTCGGGGTAGGTGTCGGCGAAGACATTGCACAACGGGATCGAGCCGCCCTGCCCCTCGGTGGTCACTGGCCTGCCGTAGGAGGTGGCCATGGCCTGCGCCAGCGCCGACCGGGCAGGCCCGTTCTCGGCAGCGACGAACGGTTCACCGAGCGCCTCGAGTTCGATATCGAGCTCGGCGTTCCACGGCACGTGCGCGCGCAGGTGCTTTTCCAGCAGGCCGTAGGCCTGCTTCGGTTCGGTGCCCGGCGGGATACGCAGGTTGAGCCTGGCCCGCGTACTGGGTTGGATCGCCGCGGACGACCCGACAACGGCGGGCACGTCCATCCCGAGCACGGTCAGCGCGGGCCGCGCCCACACCATGTCCGAGACGGTGCCGCTACCGAGCAGGTCGACGCCGTCGAGCACACCCGCGTCGGCGCGGAAGTCCTCGACCGGGTACTGCACGCCGGTCCACTGCTGGTCGTCGGTGAGACCGTCGATGGTGGTGTTGCCGTGTTCGTCCCGCAGCGACGACAGCAGCCGGATCATCGCGGCGAGCGCGTCCGGCGCCGGGCCGCCGAACATGCCCGAGTGCATCGGTCCCGCGAGGGTCCGCACGGTGAGCACGACGTTCACCATCCCGCGCAGGGTCTGGGTGAAGGTCGGCACGCCGACGGCGAAGTTGCCGCAGTCGGCGACCAGAATGGCATCGGCGCGCAGCAGATCGGGATTGGCGACGACGAACTTCTCCAGCCCGCCGGTGCCCTGTTCTTCCGAGCCCTCCGACACCACCGTGATCCCGATCGGGAAGTCCGGCCCGATCGCGCGCAGGGCCGTCAGGTGGGTGACGATGTTGCCTTTGCAGTCGGCGGCGCCACGGCCGTACCAGCGGCCGTCCTTCTCGGTCAGCGTCCACACCGGGGTCCGCCACGCGGCGTCGTCGAGCGGCGGCTGCACGTCGTAGTGGCAGTACAGCAGCACGGTCGGTGCGCCGGGCGGGGCCGGCTTGGATGCGATGACGGCCTTGCTGCCGTCGGGCGTCTCGTGCAGGCCCACCTCCGTGAGCCCGGCCGCGGCGAACGCGTCGGCCACCCACTGCGCGGTCTGCTCACATCCCGCCGGCGGGAACTGGCGCGGGTCGGCGACCGACTTCAGCGAAACCAGCTGGGTGAGGTCCCTTTTCGCCTGGCCCATCAGCCCGGAGATCTTGGTGCGCAGGGCCGCCACTTCGGGTGTTTCAGTCATCGAGCACGCCTCACTTCGTGGTGTCGTCCAGCTTCAGGGTGTCCAGATGAGAAAGGTAGTCCGACAGGCGATCCGGGCAATAGACGGCGATAGTCAGCGCCACCGCCTGGGTCGTCGCGCGTGGGCCGATGACCGGGCGCTGGCCGGGGCCCGACGCGCCGTTGCTGATCGAGGCCTGGTAATTCGCCTTGATCAGTGCGGAACTCGGGTCCTCGCAAACCAAGCCGCCATCGTCGCCGAGTGAATCGGCGAGCACCTTCGGCTCCGGTGCGGGCAGGCCCGCCGCGAGCAGATTGCTGTGCAGCTGTTCGGCTTTGGCGGTGGCCTGCGAGTTGTCGCGGATCTCACTGAAGGTGAGCAGGCCGATCAGGGCGAACACCACGAGCAGCACGCCCGTGGTGATGTAGATCCAGCGGCGCTTGCGGTAGGGGGCGTCTCCGGTCGTCATGCCTGCTCCCCTTCCGGAACGGCGAGTTTCCAGCTTTCCCTGCGGTTTCGGTAGAACAGGTAGGGGATCAGCAGGCCGACGATGCCCATGCCGCCGCCGACGATGAGCAGATACACCCACGGACTACCCGAGCCGAATTGCGAAGGCGGCACGAACCCGATCGCGAACGCCGCGATCGAGGACGCGGCACCGAGACCGCAGAGCGCGAACAGCGCGGGCGCCCGGTAACCGCGCGGATGATCGGGATGGTCGCGGCGCAGTTTGGCGGCCGCCGCGAACATCAGCACGTACATGATCAAATACACCTGCGTGGTGATCACCGACAGAATCCAGTAGGCGCTGGAGACATTCGGGATGAAGGCGTAGAGCAGCGCGATGAATGTTGTGAACACACCCTGCGCCACCAGCATGTTCTGCTGCACGCCGTGCTTGTTCATCGTGGTCAGCCACGGCGGCAGATAGCCCTCGCTGCGCCCGATCAGCAACAGCCCCTTGGACGGTCCGGCCAGCCAGGTGAGCATGCCGCCGAGCGCGGCGGCCACCAGCGCGATGCCGACGATCGGGGTGAGGAAGCCGATGCCGAAGTGGCTGAAGAATCCGTCGAAGGCCTGCATCACGCCCGCGGTCAGGCTCAGGCTGGCCGACGGGACCACCCAGCTGATCGCCAGCGCGGGCAGGATGAAGATGACCAGCACCAGGCCCATCGCCAGGAACATCGCCTTCGGGAATTCCTTGGCCGGGTTCCTCAGCGACGACACGTGCACCGCGTTCATCTCCATGCCCGCGTAGGACAGGAAGTTGTTCACGATCAGCACCAGACTCGCCAGCCCGGTCCAGGCCGGCAGCAGGTGGCTCGAATCCATCGGCGCCGCAGACGGATTGCCCTGTGCGAGGAACACCATGCCCAGCACGACCAGAATGGTGCCGGGAATCAGCGTGCCGATCACCAGCCCCATGCTCGACAGACCGGCCACCGTCTTGGTGCCCTGCGAGGACACGTACACACCGGCCCAGTAGACGGTGATGATCACGATCGCCACATACAGCCCGTTGGACGCCAGTGACGGATCGATGATGTACGCGAAAGTGCTTGCCACATAAGCGAGCAGGCTCGGATAATAGAAGATCGTCATGGCGAACTGGCACCAGACGGCGAGAAAGCCGAGCGGCTTGTTCAGCCCGTCCCCGACCCATTTGTAGACGCCACCCTCCCAGCCCGAAGCGAGTTCCGCGGCGACCAGCGAGGTCGGTAGCAGGAACAGGATCGCGGGAATCACGTAAAGGAATACGCAGGCCAGTCCGTAGATGGCCATCGTGGGCGCCGAGCGGAGGCTGGCCACCGAACTCGTGGTCATCAGCGCCAATGTCACCCAGGACAAATACTTCGTCGTCGTCGCGGCTTTCGTCGCGGTGCCCGTCATCAGCGCTGCCTCCTGCTGTGTATGCACAACTAGCGGAAACCCTTGATCAACTGCCCATGCATAGTAACTGCCGAGCATCTTCCCGATAGGCCCGAAACGAGCGCATATGCAACGGAGTTGTTGCAGACTCCCGGTAGAGCTATCACCTGGCAGTGCATCCGCCGACTGGAGGAACAGGGCCGAGAACCACGATCCCCACGACCTTTTCAGCCTTCCCGGTTACACCCGCCCCGCACGGCGTCGGCTGGGCGGTCCGACGCGCGGTGTTCCGGCACGGCTTCACCCACGGTGCGCCGGAGGTGCCGTGACAGGGGCCGTCGCCGCGCGCGTGATCGCCGATGCGCGCGCGGCGACGGCCGGTCAGGCAGCCCTGGCCGCGGTGAACGGCTCCCAGCGGTACACGTCGCTGCGGGCGCCGTGGTACAGCGCCAGGTCGACGGCGTCCAGCATCGCCTGGCGCGGACCCGAGCGCTGCAACTGCGCGGCCGAGATCGCCAGCCGCAGTACACCGCCGCGCCGGGCAGTGCGTGCCGCGCCCATCACCAGGGCCCGGCACCACCACGGCTCGGCACGGAATCCCTCACCGATTCCGTACACCCGGGCACGCTGGGCCACCTCGCGTTCCAGATCGAGGATGGTGGTCAGGCCGAGCGCCAGCCGGAAGCCGACATCGGGCAGCGCGGCCAGCGCACCGGCCGAGGCGTCCCAGCGCGGCGCGGCGAACAGCCGGGTGCGCAGCTGCACCTGTTCCATCACCCGGTCGGCCGCCTTGAGCCGCAGCGTGGCCTCGTGCCTCGGCAGGCTCGCGAACTCGGCGCGGCGGCTCTTGGTGGCCGCCTGGTCGTAGCCGTGCAGCACGATCGCGTCGCCCGCGAGCCGCCTGCCGCGCAGCCAGGACTGCGTCGCCGGGTCGTCGACCAGCCGGTACTTGCCCTTCAACCGGGGCGCGACCAGCAGTGACAGCCGCACATCCCGCTGGTCCATCTCCGCCGCGAACTCGATCGCGGCGTCGCGGGTCGTGTCCCGGATCCCGGATACGGAAACGATCAGCTCAGCGTTCATGGACCTACGGTGTCAGCCTCAGGTGACACCCGCGTGCTCCACCGATGACGCCCCGACGAACATCCGCGCACGCCTCACCGCCGCTGCCGGTGCAGTACAAGGCAGCGCTTACGCGTCCGCCAGGCCGACCTTGTCGAGCACCCAGGCGTACTCGAAGCCGACTTCCTTCCACTTCTCGTAGCGACCGCTGACACCGCCGTGACCGGCGCTCATCTCCGTCTTGAGCAGCAGTTCGCTGTCACCGGTCTTGGTGGCGCGCAGCTTGGCGATCCACTTGGCCGGCTCGACGTAGAGCACGCGGGTGTCGTTGAGGCTGGTGATCGCCAGGATCGCCGGGTAGTCCTTGGCCTCGACGTTCTCGTACGGCGAGTACGACTTCATGTACTCGTAGACGTCCTTGTCGGCCAACGGGTTTCCCCACTCGTCCCATTCGATCACCGTCAGCGGCAGCGACGGGTCCAGGATCGAGGTGAGCGGGTCGACGAACGGCACGTTGGCGAGGATGCCGGTGAACAGCTCCGGCGCCAGGTTGGCGACCGCGCCCATCAGCAGGCCGCCCGCGCTGCCGCCGTCGGCGATCAGCCGGTCCGCCGCCGTGGCGCCGGAATCGATGAGATGGCTCGCGCAGGAGACGAAGTCGGTGAAGGTGTTCTTCTTCAGCAGCGTCTTGCCGTGCTCGTACCAGAGCCTGCCCATCTCGCCGCCACCGCGCACGTGCGCGACCGCGAACACCATGCCGCGATCGAGCAGCGACAGCCGCGAGACCGAGAACGACGGGTCGATGCTGGCCTCGTAGGAGCCGTAGCCGTAGAGCAGCATCGGCTTCGGGCCGTCGGGGAGCCCACGGCGCTTGATGATCGAGATCGGGATCCGGGTGCCGTCGTGCGCGACCGCCCAATCCCGGTGCTGCTCGTAGTCGTTCGCGTCGTAGCCGCCCAGCACCGGCTGCTCCTTGCGCAGCAGCAGCTCACCGGTGGCGGGCACGTAGTCGAACACCTGCATCGGGGTGATGAAGGAGGTGACGCCGACCCGCAGCGTCGGCTGCTCCCACTCCGGGCTGGAACCCGCACCGGCGGAGAACAATTCGAGCCCGAAGTCGAGTTCGGTGAGCTCGCCGTAGCCCTCGGCGGTGAGCGGCCACACCGACAGGCGGGGCAGCGCGTCGCGGCGGTAACCCAGCACCAGGTGGTTGGCGAAGGCGTCGATGTCCTCGAGCCGCACGTCCTCGCGGTGCCCGATCAGGATCGTCATGTCCGACGGATCGGTGGCCGGTGCCTCGGCGAGGACGAAGTTCTCCGCCTTCACGCCGTCGACCACGTCGTTGTGCAGGATCAGGAAGCGGTCCTCGCCGCCGATCACCGCGTGCTCGGCCGAGTACTCCACGCCCTCGCGGCGCTCCAGCAGCACCCGGAACTCGCCCTCGGGGTTGTCCGACTCCAGTACCCAGCCCTCGGTGGTGATCTTGGAGCCGAGCCAGATCATCAGGTACTTCTCGGAGCGGGTCGCGCCGACGCTCACCCAGTAGCGCTCGTCGGGCTCGTGGAACACCGTCACGTCGGCGTCGGAAGCCGTGCCGACGCGGTGCCGCCACACGGTGTCGGGCCGCCAGGACTCGTCGACGGTCTGGTAGAAGATGTGCGTGCCGTCCAGCGACCAGGTCGCGCCCGGGGCGACGCCGGCGACCTCGTCGGGCAGCAGCTCACCGGTGCGCAGGTCCTTGATCCGCAGGGTGTAGCGCTCGTCGCCCGTGCTGTCGACGGAGTAGGCCAGCAGGGTGCCGTCATGGCTGAGCGAGAACGCGCCGAGCGCGAAGAAGTCCAGGCCCTCGGCCAGGACATTGCTGTCGAGCAGCACCTCCTCGCCCTCGATCACCGTATCTACCTCGAGCTGGGGCGGGGTCCACGCGTCGATGCCGTCGGCCTTCGCGTCGATGGGACAGCGGCAGTGCACGCCGTACTGCTTGCCCTCGAAGCTGCGCGAGTAGTACCAGTACTCGCCCAGCCGGGTCGGCACCGACAGGTCGGTCTCCTGGGTCCGCGCCTTGATCTCGTCGAAGATCTTGTCCCGCAGCGGCTGCAGCTGGTCGGTCAGTGCCTCGGTGAAGGCGTTCTCGGCCTCCAGGTACGCGATGACCTCGGGGCTTTCCTTGTCCCGTAGCCACTCGTACTCGTCGACGAACGTGTCACCGTGATGCACCCGCTCGAAGGGCACCTTCTTCGCGATCGGCGCCGACACCGTCTCATTCTCGCCAGCCATGGGTCCACCGTAGCCGGACCTTTGCGGCCGGGCCCGCCAACTCGGCCGGGGCGGGCGCCGGGCCGGGCCCGCTCGGTGAGTATTTCTGCGCATGTGCGCGCGGCGCCGAGTCCGTAGCCTGCTCGCATGGGGATGCGGTACGCGATTCGATCGTTCGTGGTGAGTGTCGGGGTGGTGCTGGCGGCGGGGTCCGCGGCAGTGACTCCCGCGACAGCGTGCGCGTGCGGTGGAGTGGTCAGCGGCGGGAACTCGGCGCGGGTCGACAACGAAACGGCGGTGCTGGGATGGGACGGCACCCGCGAGACGGTGCTGATGCGTCTCGGTATGCGGTTCGACGGGGCCGACGCGGCCTTGATCGTCCCGACGCCGACACCGGCGACCGTCTCGGCGGGCACCGCGGCCTCGTTCAGCGAGCTGTCCCGGCTCACCGCCCCCGAGGTCGTCACGGAGCACCGCTGGTTCGGGAGCGACTACTCCTTCGGCGACACCTCGGGCTCCGCGCCCGGCTCCGGGCCCGAGGTGCTCGGACAGGTCCAGCTCGGCCCGCTGGAGGCGACCACCCTGCGCGGCGGCGACCTCACCGGCGTCCGGGAATGGCTGGACGCCAACGGCTATCAACTCCGCCCCGAGGTCAGCGCCACCCTCGACCCGTATCTCCGCGCGGGCTGGTCCTTCGTCGCGATGCGCCTGACCAGCGCGAAACCCCTTTCCGGTGCGCTCGATCCGGTCCGGTTGACCTTCGACTCGGACCGGCTCGTCTATCCGATGCGGATGTCCGCCGCGGCCACCGGCCACCAGTCGGTCCACCTCTATGTCTTCAGCGACCACCGGGTGACGCGCACCGACGCCGATACCGCCACGCAGTCCACCACCACCGAATTCGCCTCCCCCATCGCCGAACTCACCGATCCGGACCTGAAAGCCCTCGCGGCGGGCAAGAACTACCTCACCGAACTCGACGTCGCCATCCCCCGGCCCGCGACCATCACCACCGATTTCGCCTTCGGTCCCGCCGCGACCGACGAGACCGTTCGCGACCAGGTGGTGCGCCGGGAGTACGTCGAGATCCTGGGCTTCCCCGCGGGTTACGTACTGATCGTCGCGGGGCTCGCGGTGATCGGCGTGCTCGCGGGTGTCGTGTTCCGGCGACGGACCAGGTAGCCGAAACGCACCGCGGCCCGGCTCTCGGGCTGTGGAAGCCGTCGAACCGGGCCGCGGGGTGGAAGAACTCTCAGGCCCCCAGCGCGGGGCCGATGGTCGGCCAGGAGGCGTGCAGCGCGTCCTGCCAGTAGGACCACGAGTGGGTGCCGACCGGGTGGTAGTCGATCTTGGCGCCGATTCCCGCGCCGCGCAGGCGCTGGTCGAAGGCCACCATGCAGGTGTTGACGCCGAGCTCGATGGGACCGCCGAGGAAGATGTTCTCCGCCAGCTGCGGCTTCAGCTCGGCCTCGTGCGGGCCCGGGATGCCGGTCCCGGTGGACATGTACAGGGCCTTGCCGCGCAGTCCCTCGACCATCAGGGCCGGATCGTGCGAGGCCCACTCGGGACTGCCGGGCGCGCCCCACATATTGAGCGGGTTGCCGCCGCGATTGGCGATCGAGAACATGATCGCGCCCGCGGCCATCGCGCTGTCGGGACACGCACTGTAGCCGGCGACGGCCCGGTACAGCCCGGGGTGCCGCGCGGCCAGGATGTAGGCCGCGTTGCCGCCCATGGACAGGCCGCCGATGCCGTTGACGCCGTTACCGTCGAACTCCGCGTCGATCAGGCCGGGCAGTTCCTGGGTCAGGAACGTTTCCCACTTGTACCGGCCGAAGCGCGGGTCGTCGGAGATCCAATCGGAGTAGTAGCTCGCCTGCCCGCCGGTCGGCATCACCACGTTGACGTTCTTGTTCCTGAAGAAGGCCTCCGCGTCGGTCGCGTTGGTCCAGGTGCTCTGGCCGACACCGGGGTCGAGTCCGTCGAGCAGGTAGTAGGTCGAGCGCGAGCCGCCGCCTGCCGGATGCAGCACCTGCAGGTCGACATTGCGACCCATCGCAGGCGAGGCGACCGTGATCGCCGTGCGGGTGGGGCTGAGGTTGTTCACCCCGACGATCTGGGCGGCAGCTGCGGGGGCGGGGTTCACCACCGCGGGTCCGATCAACGCGATGGCGAAAGCCAGCACAGAAGCAGCAACACCTGTACGACGCACGTCCCACCCTCCATTACCGCATGCCAATGACAGTCCAAAGTAACCCAGAGGTGAACGAACTGGAAGCATTCGGCGTTTCGGGCGTTTCTTCAGCAAACTTACCGGTATGCAATGACCGGTTCGCCCGAAAAGGCAGGTCAGCGGGACAGTGCGCCGCGAATCGAACCGGCCAGATAATCGAGATCGGCGCGCGCGGGCGAGGTCGGCCGGGCCCGCAGACCGAAACCGTCACCCGGCGTCCGCGGGATCACGTGCAGGTGCACATGGAAGACTTCCTGCCCGGCCGTGACCCCGTCGGCGAGAAAGAAATTCACCCCGTCGGCGGCCACCTCGCTGGACCGCAGCGCGGCGGCGATCCGCTGCCCGACCTGGAACAGCTTGCCGCCGAGGGCGGGATCGAGATCGGCCAGACTCGGCGCGGCCGCCTTCGGCACCACGAGCACATGCCCCGGCGTCACCGGACGAATGTCCATGAACGCCAGCACATCATCGTCCTCGTAGACCTTGGAGGCGGGCGCCTGCCCGGCGATGATGTCGGCGAAGATCGTGTACGGATTCACCCGGGTACGGTAGCGAAACCGCGCCAGGACCCGCCGCGCGATCGCCCGCCGCCGGTGCTGCGACAGCGACAGCGGCGGGCTGACTCTCAACGGAACTCAGAGAATCGGCGAGGGCGTGTAGCGGGCGGCCGCGGGATTGGCCTCGACCAGCTTCTGCACCTGCGCGACGACCTCGGAGACCTGGTCGGACGCGGCGCCGATGAACGCGGACTTGTCGGCCAGCGCGGCGTCGAGTGCGGCGCGGTCCAGCGGCATCCGATCGTCGGCGGCGAGCCGGTCCAGCAGGTCGGGCTCGCGTCCCTGCTCACGCATGGCCAGCGCCACCGCGACGGCGTGCTCCTTGATGACCTCGTGCGCGGTCTCGCGGCCGACGCCCGCGCGCACCGCCGCCATCAGGATGCGGGTGGTGGCCAGGAACGGCAGGTACCGGTCGAGCTCGCGAGCGACGACCGCCGGGTACGCGCCGAACTCGGCGAGCACGGTCAGGAAGGTCTCCATCTGGCCGTCGATGGCGAAGAACGCGTCCGGCAGCGCGACGCGGCGCACCACCGAGCAGAACACGTCGCCCTCGTTCCACTGCGCGCCAGCGAGCTCGGCGGCCATCGAGCCGTAGCCGCGCAGCACCACCTGCAGGCCGTTGACGCGCTCGCAGGAGCGGGTGTTCATCTTGTGCGGCATCGCCGACGACCCGACCTGGCCGGGCTGGAAGCCCTCGGTGACCAGCTCGTGGCCCGCCATCAGCCGGATGGTGTGCGCGAACGAGGACGGCCCCGCACCCAGCTGCACCAGCGCCGAGAGCACGTCGTGGTCCAGCGAGCGCGGGTACACCTGGCCGACGCTGGTGAAGACCTTCGCGAAGCCGAGGTGCGTCGCCACCTGCTGCTCGAGCGCGGCCAGCTTGCCCGTGTCGCCGTCGAGCAGGTCGAGCATGTCCTGGGCGGTGCCCATCGGGCCCTTGATGCCGCGCAGCGGGTAGCGGTCGATCAGCTCACGCAGCCGGGTCAGCGCGACGAGCACCTCGTCGGCGGCGGAGGCGAAGCGCTTGCCCAGCGTGGTGGCCTGCGCGGCGACGTTGTGCGAGCGGCCCGCCATCACCAGCGCCTGGTACTCGGCGGCGCGCTCGGCCAGCCGGGCCGCGATGGCGACACCGTGGTCGTAGACGTGCTCGAGCGAGAGCCGGATCTGCAGCTGCTCGACGTTCTCGGTGAGGTCGCGGCTGGTCATGCCCTTGTGCACGTGCTCGTGCCCGGCCAGCGCGTTGAACTCCTCGATGCGCGCCTTCACGTCGTGGCGGGTGACCCGCTCACGCTCGGCGATCGAGGCCAGGTCGACGTGTTCGAGCACGCGCTCGTAGTCGTCGAGAACACCCGCGGGGACATCGATGCCGAGTGCCGACTGCGCCCGCAGCACCTCGAGCCACAGCTTGCGCTCGAGCACGATCTTGTTCTCGGGCGACCAGAGCGCGACGAGCTCCGGGCTGGCGTATCGGGTGGCGAGGACGTTCGGGACAAGGCTCACGAACACTCAGTCTAGTTGCCGCGCCCGTTCCAGCTGCTGGGGCATCATGTTGGGCACCACGGGCGGGGCGACGATGTCGATCATCTCCAGCAGACCGGCCCGTGCGGGCCGCCTCGGCTCCGGATGGCCCTCGATCAGCGCGGCGACCACCGCGCCGTCCACCACGGCGACCAGCCTGCGCAACTGTTCGGGGCGCACCACTCGATCGGAGCGGCGCAGCACGTCGGCGAGCAGTTCTTCGAGCTGCGTGCGTAGTCGCAGCTGGACCTCGCGTAACTCGGGATGACGGGCCGAGGCCACCGAGCGCTCGTAGCGGGCGATCAGCTGACCGCGCGCGTCCAGGTCGCTGTCGTCGGGGCCGACCAGCAGGTCCAGGACGAGGTCGACAGTCGCGTCGGTACCGCGCCTGCGATGGCTGACCTCACCGACCCGGCGACGCATCGCGTCGAGCTCGATCGCGCCGCTGAATTCGACGGCCCGGGCGATCAGATCTTCCAGAGATTCGAAGTAGTAGGTGGTCGAGGCGAGCGGAAGATCGGCCCGCGACGCCACCGAGCGATGTCGTACAGCGTCGAAGCCGCCCTCGAGCAACAGTTCAGCCGCCGCCGCCACCAGGGCCTGGCGACGCCGTTCGCCTTTAGGGGTCGTCGCGGTGGTCACCGTGCCATCGTGCCAGTCATCATCAGTTCAACCGTGCGCAATCGTCATCGGGGAAACGCGGGAAATCGGGATAACTGAGTTTTACCGCATCCCGGCACGGAAGTGTTCGTACTAGGCAAAGTTGTTGTCGCACATCACTGTTGACAGCGGTACCGATCAGCCCTTCAGGAACCTTCCCAACCGGTCGAGTGCTGCGGAGATGTCGTCGCCGGAGCCCGCGAAGGAGAAGCGAACAGTGCGAATGCCGTGCACGGTGTCGAAGTCGAGACCGGGTGCCAGCGCGACGCCGGTGTGCTCGAGTACCTCGGCGCACCAGGCCCGGGAGTCATTGGTCAAATGACCGATATCCGCATAGGCGTAGAAGGCGCCGTCGGCGGGGGCGAGTTCGGTGATCCCGATACTCGGCAGACCCTCCAACAACAGCGCCCGGTTGCGCGCGTATCGGCGGACGTGGCCGTCCAGCTCATCCTTGGCTTCCGCGCCGAACGCGTGCACGGCGGCGTACTGGGAGATGGCGGGCGGGCACACCGTCATGTTCGACGCCAGCCGCTGCAGGGCCGGGCGCAGGTCGGCGGGGGCCAGCATCCAGCCCAGCCGCCAGCCGGTCATCGAGAAGTACTTCGACACCGAGCCGATCACCACCGCCGCACGGGAGAACTCCCAGGCCGAGGCGGTCGGCGTCGCGTCGTCGAAGGTGATGCCGTGGTAGATCTCGTCGGAGATCAGCAGGGTGCCGTGCGCTTCGCACCAGCGCGCCAGCGCGGCCAGCTCGGCCGGGTCGATCATCGTGCCGGTCGGGTTGGCCGGGCTCGCCACCACCAGGCCGGCGGGCGGCTCGGGCAGCGCCTCGAGCATGGCGACGGTCGGCTGGAAGCGGGTCTGCGGGCCGCAGTCGAGTTCGACCACCTCGCAGCCGAGCGCGGTGAGGGTGTTCCGGTAGGCCGGGTATCCCGGCCTGGCCACCACCACGGTGTCGCCCGCGTCGAAGGCGGCCAGGAAGATCAGCGTGAACGCGCCCGACGAGCCCGTGGTCACCACGACCTCGTCCGGATGCACGTCATACCCGTAGGCGTCCCGGTGATGCTCCGCGATCGCCTCCCGCAGCGGCAGGATCCCGAACGTCTCGGTGTACCCGAGCAGCTCGTCGTCGATCGCCGCCTTGGTGGCCCGCAACACCGGAGCCGGCGCCTGCGTCGACGGCTGCCCCGCCGCCAGCACCAGCACATCCCCGTGCGACCTGGCCCGTTCAGCAGCCGCTTTCCACACATCCATCACGTAGAAGGGGGGAATGGTCGACCGGCGCGATTCTCTGGACACCCGAGTGACGGTAGAGCACCCCGATCGCGCGCGTTGACAGATATGGTCGGCAGAATGGCTCCGACAGCGAATACGCAGCCACCGGCGCAGCTGGATAGGCCGCGTCGGGGCAGGGCCGCGGGGGCACCATGGAGTGGGTAAGAACGGCGGGGCGAGTGCGGCGGGCGAAGTCGGAGACGGTGGATCGTGCCGCCACGTCGCCGGGCGGCGACGACACTTCCGCTGAGGAGAATTCGCAGGCAGCGGCCGTTACCGCGAGCCGAGCAGCGGTCAGGACCGACTCCCGTGCCGAGACCGCAGCGGTTGCCGTGAGTCGCTCAGCCACCGAAACCAGCACACACCGTCAAGCCACAGCCGACGCGGCAACCGATGAGACCAGCACGCGAAAGCAAGCCACCGCCGGCGCGACAGCAGGCGAGAGCCGCGCACGCAAGCAAGCCATCGCTGACGAGGGCAGCAGCCGCGCGCAGGTCGCGCGCGACGATGCCACGGACGACACCTCGGAGCCGACCGCTGGCGGCCGTGTGAGCAAGCGCGTTGTCAGCATCAATGGCCGTGTTCTGCAGGCGAATTGGCGCGAGCAGTTGCCGTCGAAAGTCGGGGTTCGCGAGCGCGTGACGACCTGGGTCGGTGAGCATCCGACGGTGGGCGAGATCGTCGGGGAACTGCGTGCGGGCGACGTGCGCACGGTGTTCTGGTTGCGCCCCAAGGCGCGGGCCGAGGCGCTGTGGGAGCGGCGGCCGAGCCGGGATCGGGTGCGGCAGGTACTGATCCAGCAACGCGTGCTGATCGCGGGCGTCACGATCGTGGCGGTGTTCGTCGCGGCCGACGGGCGGATCGGCGGCGACGTCGAGGGCGGTCCACTCGCGCCGGGTGAGGCGCAGCGGGTGGCGATCGCCTATATCCCGGAACTCGCGCCGAACCCCCAGTCGACGACGCGTCTGCTCGCCGCCATCGCCAGCGGCGAGAAGCGGCGCGAGGCGGCGGTGGTCGCGGCGGCGGCCCGCGCCACCCTGGAGCGCGCGAAGGCCGAGGCGGCGGCCGCGGCCTCGGGCGAGTGGCAGGACTGGATGGGGACCCGGGCACCGGTGGTCCCCGGGGTCGTGACGCCCGGGTCGACCCCGTCCCTCGGCGGCTTCAGCCTGCCTGCGAAGGGCGCTTTCACCTCGGGTTTCGGCTCCCGCTGGGGCACCATGCACCGCGGCATCGACATCGCCGCCCCCATCGGCAGCCCCATCTACGCCGTCGCCGACGGCACCGTCGTCGAAGCGGGACCCGCCCAGGGCTTCGGCCTGTGGGTGCGCATCCGGCACGACGACGGCACCATCAGCATCTACGGCCACATGTACGACTTCTTCGTCTCCCCCGGCGAACGCGTCCCCGCGGGCATGCAGATCGCCCGCATCGGCAACCGCGGCGACTCCACCGGCCCCCACCTGCACTTCGAGATCGTCCAGAGCGGCAACCACGTCGACCCCCAGGCCTGGCTCGCCATGCACGGCCTCCAGCTCACCTGACGACACGGAAAAGGCATCGAGCCCAGCCGGCCCGATGCCCTCCGTTCGTGTTTCCCGATTACTCGGCCGCGGCCTTGCGTTCCGGGACCACCACCTCGGTCGCGCCGATGTCGGTGCGGAAGTGGCTGCCGGGCAGCTTGATCTGGGCGAGGCGCGCGTAGGCGCGCTCCCTGGCCTCGGCGAGGTCGGCGCCGACGCCGACGACGTTGAGGACCCGGCCACCGGCCGAGACCAGTGCCTTGTCCTCGCGCTGGCCGGTGCCCGCGTGCAGCACCAGCGTCTTGCCTTCCAGCGCACCGTCCTCGGCGCCGGTGATCACGTCACCGGTGCGCGGGCGGGCCGGGTAGTTCTCGGCGGCCAGCACGACGGTGATCGCGGAGCCGTCCTTCCAGCGCGGCGCCTCGACCTCGGCCAGGCGGCCGGTGGCGGTGGCGTACAGCAGCTCGGCGAACGGGCTGTCCAGTAGGGCCAGCACGGCCTGGGTCTCGGGATCGCCGAAGCGGCAGTTGAACTCGACGACCGCGGGACCGTTGGTGCCGACGGCCAGACCCGCGTACAGCAGACCGGAGAACGAGCTACCCCGGCGGACCAGCTCAGCCGCGACCGGCTTCACCACGTCCTCGACGATCTCGGTCAGTGTCTCCGCGGGCAGCCAGGGCAGCGGCGTGTAGGCGCCCATGCCGCCGGTGTTGGGGCCGGAGTCGCCGTCGCCGACGCGCTTGTGGTCCTGGGCGGGCAGCAGCGGTACCACGGTCTCGCCGTCGACCAGGCAGAACAGCGATACCTCCGGACCGTCCAGGAACGACTCCAGCAGCACCGGGTGGCCCTGTTCGAGCAGCTCGGCACCGTGATCGCGGGCCGCGCGGCGGTCGTCGGTCACCACGACGCCCTTGCCCGCGGCCAGTCCGTCGTCCTTGACGACCCAGGTCGGGCCGAAGCGGTCGAGCGCGGCGTCCAGGTCGGCCGGGGTGTCGACGATCTCACTGTGCGCGGTCCGCACACCGGCGGCCGCCATCACGTCCTTGGCGAACGCCTTCGATCCCTCGATCCGGGCCGCGTCCTTGGACGGACCGAACACCGGGAATCCGGCCGCGCGCACGGCGTCGGCGATGCCGAGCACCAGCGGCACCTCGGGTCCGATCACCACGAGATCGGCGGCGACCTCGGTGGCCAGCGCGACAACGTCCTCGGCGGCGCACGGATCGACCGGCCGTAGCTCGGCATGCTGTCCGATGCCCGGGTTGCCCGGGGCGGCGATCACCGCCGTCACCGACGGATCCCGGCGCAGCGCCAGGACGAGGGCATGTTCACGGGCTCCGGAACCGATGACGAGTACGCGCACGGTCACAGATTAGTCGCGCACTTCGCGCGTACTTCGCACGCCCCGGCCTGCTGCCGGGTCGTGATATCCGGCGGCAGCCACCGCCCCGCGGATCCCCGCCCCGGTACCGGGAATTCACCCGCACACGCCACCCACATCGGGTTCGATTGGGGGACAATGGGGCTGGCGTGCCAACAGGGCCGCCGAACAGGCGAGGGGAGCACAGCATGAGTCTGCTCGACGGAATGATGGGCAATGCGGGCCGGATCGACCCGGCCGCCGCCCAGCAGGAGTACGCCAAGCTGTTCGGCCAGGGTGAGCAGGTCTATTCGGCCTTCATCCTGGTGCGCGACGCGATGCTGTTCACCAATCGCCGGCTGATCCTGGTCGACAAGCAGGGCGTCACCGGCCGCAAGGTCAGCTATCACTCCATCCCCTACCGCTCGATCACCCATTTCGCCGTCGAGACCGCAGGCACCTTCGACCTCGACGCCGAGCTCTACATCTGGATCGGCAGCGGGGACGAGCCGGTCAAGCAGCGGTTCAACCGTCAGGTCGACATCTACGAGGTGCAGGGCATCCTGTCGCATTTCGTCGCGATCTAGCTAGGCTCGCCGCTATGGCATCCGTCTTCAGCGCGATCATCGCCGGACAGCTTCCCGGCCGTTTCGTCTGGGAGGACGACGAGTTCGTCGCCTTCCTCACCATCGCCCCCGTCACCCAAGGTCACACCCTCATCGTCCCGCGCGCCGAGATCGACCAGTGGCAGGACGTCGACCCGGCCGTCATGGCGCGCCTGACCGGCCTCGCCCAGAAGATCGGCCAGGCCGTCCGCATCGCCTTCGACGCCCCCCGCGCCGGCCTCCTCATCGCGGGTCTGGAAGTCCCCCACCTGCACATCCACGTCTTCCCCGCCTACACCATGGGCGACTTCGACATCTCCGGCGCCGACACCGCCCCCACCCCCGAATCCCTCGACGAGGCCCAGACCAAGATCAAGGCCGCCCTCCGGGAACTCGGCTACGAGGCCAACGTCCCGGCCTGAGGCGGCCTGGCCGTGCGGTCAGGATTGAACCGACGGCCTGTCGATCAAAGCCAGGTGCAGGCGTGGTCGCGATTGAACGAGCCGGCGCTTCCGGCGCCGGTGGGGAGGTTGCGGGTGGCGTCTGCGATTGCCTCCCCCGGGGTCGCACCCTTACCGAAGCCCACGATCGGGAACCCCGCGAGGATCGCGAGCGGACTCGTCACGACTGCACCGCAGCCGTTCGCGAACGTCACCATCGTCCGGCAGTCGATGATGCCTTGACCCTTGCACGCCCGGTCTGCGGCTCGAACAGCGTCGGCTTCCGTCGGGTGGTTGACCGAAAACGCGTAGACGTTGCCCCACACGCTGAGGGAAACGGCGCCCCAGTTGACCGGGTCGGCGGTGGCGGGCGGTGCCGCGAGGACGGCAGCGGCGCTCACCGAGAGCACGGCGGCCGCAAAGGACTTGTCGAACATGTGGAGTGTCTTCCTCTGCGCGCCGGCTGGTGCGGCGATCGCATGGAAGATACCGCAGCGCATGGACGCGGGGTCGCCCCAAAAGTCTTGGGGTCGACCGCCCCCGCTTTTCTCGGGCACGACCCGCCGTTGCGCACCACGAACGACAAAGAACCCGACCCGTTGTACGGGTCGGGTTCTGTGAGAGCCCCCTGTCAGGATTGAACTGACGACCTTCGCTTTACAAGAGCGGTGCTCTACCACTGAGCTAAGGAGGCGGGTACGAACAGGTGCCCCGGAGGGCAGCGATCATCATAGCGGGACGCGGCGGCCGCGTGGCATCGGTAGGAGTGCCACGCAGCCGTCGTGCTCAGCGATGTCCCGGCGCAGTATCGGTGTTACTGCTCAGGACTGGGCGCGGGCCGCATCGTCGGCGGCCATCGCGTCACGCAGGCTCTTGGGACGCATATCGGTCCAGTTCTTCTCGACGTACTCGACGCACGCGGCCCGGCTCTCTTCGCCGAACACGACACGCCAACCCGCCGGGACCTCCGCGAACGCGGGCCACAGGGAGTGCTGCTCTTCGTCGTTGACCAGAACGAAGAAGCGGCCGTCCTCGTCGTCGAAGGGGTTGGTGCTCAATTTCACCTCACTGGATACTGGCGCTGTGTACGGGATCGCTTCGGGGGGCGAACCCCGGGCGTTGTGTCGACCCTAGCAAGGCTGACGTTACGTGTAGGTGGTTACCTCAGCCTCGACGGTCAAGCCGCGAAGAAATCGAGGAGGATCTTGTTGACCGCCTCGGGGCGTTCCAGGTAGCCGTAGTGGCCGGTGTCCGGGATTTCCTGGTACCTGGCGCCGGGGATGGCGTCAGCGACTTCCCGCGACAGATAAGGCGGAATCATCCTATCATCGGCGAAGCCAATCGCCAGGCAGGGAACCGTGATTCCGCGATAGGCGGCCACCCGGTCGAACTCGTGATCCATCGCGCGCTGGGCCCGGATACCGGGGGTAGCGGCGCCGCCGGTGAACTCGAACAGGTCCAGCCAGTCGCGGGCGGCGTTGGTATCGGACATCGTCGCGGGCGACAGATTCATCACCGCGGTCAGCGCCGCTTCGAACTTGGCGGGCAGCTTCACACCGGCGGCGTCGAGGTCCTGTTCACCGGCCGAGAGCGTCTTCTGGAACTGGTCGAGCCTGCCGTGCCCGGCCATGAAAACGGCCTTGCGGACCAGGTCGGGACGGGCCAGTGCCAATTCCTGGGCGACCCTGGCGCCCATCGAGGTACCGGCGACCAGGGCGGGCCCCTCGTCGAGGAACTCGATCAGTGCCGCCGTGTCGGCGACCAGCTCTTCGATCCGCATGCCGCCCGCGGCTTCGAACGACGGCGCGATACCCCGGTTGTCGAAGGTGCACACCCGATACCCGGCCGCGACCAGGGCGGGGACCTGGTGGAGTTCCCACACCCGACCCGGCGATCCGGTGCCCATGATCAACACCACCAGCGGACCACCGCGCTTGACGTCGGTGCCCTTGGTACGGTCGCCCTTGACCTGATAGTTCAGTGCGATGCCGTTCACCGTGGCCACTGGCATGAAAACAAACCTCTCTGCGGGGTTGAGCTGTCCGACACTCACGGTAACGGGACCGCCACGACACTGCACCGGGGTGGGGTGATCGGGTCGGGAGTTCATCGGCCGTGCACGGGCGACCGATAGTATTGACTACTCGCACGCAGAGCGTTTGGAAACCCGGGAGGACGAACCACTATGGCCGCCAAGAGCAGCGCCAACGACATCGCCGACGACGAGCTCGAGCCGCTGGCCGACGAGACCGCTCGCCAGGCACAGCGTGTCGTCGCGGCGTACGCCGAAGACGCCGACGAGTGCCGGATGCTGCTGTCGATGCTCGGCATCGGCCCCAGCTGACCCTCCTACGACCACAATCTCAAAGCGGGACCCTGCGACGCGCAAAGGATGCGTGAGTGGACCAAATGATCGATAAACAGTCCAACGACCGTCCGTCCGAGAACAGCGAATCCGTCGCGGCCGCACCGACCGGTGCGGGCTCGGGATTCGTCGTCGTCGCGAACCGGCTGCCGGTCGACCTCGAGCGTCTGCCCGACGGCACGACCAGGTGGAAGCGCAGCCCGGGTGGTCTGGTGACCGCCCTGGAACCGGTATTGCGCAGCAACAAGGGGGCGTGGGTCGGCTGGGCGGGCGTCCCGGACGTCGAGGTCGCGCCGATCATCGAAGACGGTCTGGAACTGCATCCGGTGCCGCTGACGGCGCAGGAGGTCGAGGACTACTACGAGGGGTTCTCCAACGGCACGCTGTGGCCGCTGTACCACGATGTGATCGTGCGCCCGGTCTACGACCGGGCGTGGTGGGCCGCCTATGTCGAGGTCAACCGCCGGTTCGCGGAGGAGACCGCCAAGGTGGCCGCCGAGGGCGCCACCGTCTGGGTGCAGGACTACCAGCTGCAGCTGGTGCCGAAGATGCTGCGCATGCTGCGGCCCGACCTCACCATCGGCTTCTTCCTGCACATCCCGTTCCCGCCGGTCGAGCTGTTCATGCAGATGCCGTGGCGGACCGAGATCGTCGAGGGCCTGCTGGGCGCCGACCTGATCGGTTTCCACCTCCCCGGCGGCGCGCAGAACTTCCTCTACCTGGCCCGCCGACTGGCCGGTCAGCCCACCTCACGGGGCACCATCGGGGTGCGTTCCAAGCTGGGCGTCGTGCAGGTCGGCTTCCGCACGGTGCGCGTCGGCGCGTTCCCCATCTCGATCGACTCCGCCGAGCTCGACGAGCACTCCCGGCGCCGTTCGGTGCGGGAGCGGGCCGCCAAGATCCGCGCCGAGCTGGGCAATCCGAAGAACATCATGCTCGGCGTCGACCGCCTGGACTACACCAAGGGCATCGACATCCGGCTCAACGCCCTGCAGGAACTCCTGGAAGAGGGCCGGGTCGACCCCGCCGAGACGGTGATGGTGCAGCTGGCCACCCCGAGCCGGGAGCGGGTGCAGAGCTACATCAAGATGCGCGGCGACATCGAGCGCCAGGTCGGCCGGATCAACGGCGAGTTCGCCCGGGTCGGCTACCCGGTCGTGCACTATCTGCACCGCCCGATCCCCCGCGACGAACTGATCGCCTTCTTCGTCGCCGCCGACGCCATGCTGGTCACGCCCCTGCGCGACGGCATGAACCTGGTCGCCAAGGAGTACGTGGCCTGCCACAGCGACCTCAACGGCGCCCTGGTGCTGAGCGAGTTCACCGGCGCCGCGGCCGAGCTGCGCCAGTCCTACCTGTGCAACCCGCACGACCTGGACAGCGTCAAGGACGCCATCATCGGCGCGCTCGACGACGACCGCGACACCAAGCGCCGCCGGATGCGCTCGATGCGCCGCCAGGTGCTGACCCACGACGTCGAACGCTGGGCCCGCGCCTTCCTCGACGCGCTGTCCCAGGGCAATGTCGCCGGATCGGCCCTGCTCAGCGAGGACGAGGACGTGTTCCGCGAATCGCGCTGAGGCGCTCACAGCTACCTCACAGCGCGGGTCCAGCCACTTCCCAGCCGGGTGGTGGACCATGACACCTATGAGCGGTGTGCCGGAAGCACCCGAAGCCAGGGTGCTCGTCGTCGACGACGAACCGATGATCGTCGAATTGCTGGCCGTGAGCCTGCGCTACCAGGGCTTCGAGGTGGCCACGGCGAGCGACGGCGCCGCGGGCCTGGACAAGGCCCGCGCGTTCCGGCCGGAGGCGCTGATCGTCGACGTGATGATGCCCGGCATGGACGGCTTCGGCCTGCTGCGCCGGTTGCGCGCCGACGGCATCGACGCGCCGGTGCTGTTCCTGACCGCCCGCGACGAGGTCGAGGACAAGATCACCGGCCTCACCCTGGGCGCCGACGACTACGTCACCAAGCCGTTCAGCCTCGAGGAAGTGGTGGCCCGGCTGCGGGTGATCCTGCGCCGCGCCGGCCGCACCGCGCCCGAGCAGGCCGGCACCCGGCTGCGCTTCGCCGACATCGAACTCGACGACGACACCCACGAGGTGTGGAAGGCGGGCGAGCCGGTGGCCCTGTCCCCCACCGAATTCACGCTGCTGCGCTATTTCATGGTGAACGCGGGCAGCGTGCTCAGCAAACCCCGCATCCTGGATCACGTGTGGCGCTACGACTTCGGCGGCGAGGTCGGCGTGGTGGAGACCTACGTGTCGTATCTGCGCAAGAAGGTCGACACCGGCGAACAGCGGTTGATCCACACCCTGCGCGGCGTCGGGTACGTCATGCGGGAGTCGGCCGCGCGATGAATCCGCGCGCTCGCGTCGCCCGTGCGTTCTCGGCGATCCCGCTGCGCGTGACGCTGGTGGTCATGCTGGTGGCCTTGGCCGGATTCGGTTTGATCGCTTCGGGTTTCGTCGTCACCAAGGCGATGGAGAACTCGCTGCGGAACCGCACCGACCAGCAGCTGACCGATGCCGCGATCGAATGGGAGCGCCGGGTCGGGCTACCCGCGCCGCCCCTGCCCGCGCCCGCACCGGACCGGCAGCCGCCGGGGCGGTACTACCTGACCGCCGCGAGCACCGACGGCACCCGCACCATCACGCTGGACAACGTCTTCGGCACCGATGCCGAGCCAGCTCTGCCGAATCCCCCTGCGCTCCAACCGGTCACCGTCGGCTCACAGGGCGATTCGACCGACCAGTGGCGGGTGCTGACGGTGAACGGGCAACGCGCCACGGCGACCGTCGCGTGGCCGCTCACCGAGAACATCGAGACAGTGCGCAATCTCGTCGTGCTGCAACTGGTGGTGGGCGCGATCGTGCTGATCGCCCTGGCCGTCGCCGCCTACTTCGTGGTGCGCGGCAGTCTGCGGCCGCTGCGCCGGGTCGAGGCCACCGCGGCGGCGATCGCGGAAGGCCAGCTGCATCGCCGGGTTCCGGTGCGCGGCACCGACACCGAGGTCGACCGGCTCTCGCGTTCGCTCAACAGCATGCTCACCCAGATCCAGCAGGCCTTCGCCGCGACCGAGGCCTCCGAGGCCGCGGCGCGCGAATCCGAGGCCAGGATGCGCCGTTTCGTCGCCGATGCCAGTCACGAACTGCGCACCCCGCTCACCACCATCCGCGGCTTCGCCGAGCTGTACCGGCAGGGCGCGACCGGCGATCCGGCGATGTTCATGAACCGCATCGAGCACGAGGCACAGCGAATGGGCCTGCTGGTGGAGGACCTGCTGATGCTGGCCAGACTGGACGCGCAACGCCCCGCCGACCTGCGACCGGTCGATGTGCTCGCGATCGCGGGCGATGCCGTGCACGGCGCCCGCGCGGTCGAGGCCGCCGAGGGCGAGCACCGGCCGATCACCCTCGAGATCGCCGATGGCACCGGCACCTTGGAAATCCTCGGCGACGATCACCGGCTGCGCCAGATCATGACCAACCTGCTGAACAACGCCCGGACCCATACGCCGGACGGTACGTCGATCACCGTGCGGCTGACCCCGGCCGAGGACGAGGTGCTCCTCGAGGTCGCCGATACCGGCCCGGGATTGTCCACGGAGGAATCGGCGCGGATCTTCGAACGCTTCTATCGCGCCGACGCCTCACGCACCCGCAGCAGCGGCGGCACGGGCCTCGGGCTGTCCATCGTGGCCGCGCTGGTAGCGGCCCACAACGGCACAGTGGCGGTCGCGCCGACACCGGGCGGTGGCGCGACCTTCGTGGTCCGGCTACCCCGAGACAACCGCGGCCCGGCCTGAGTTCAGGCCGGGCCGACGGGCACGGAGGATGCGCTACGCGACGCGGTGGATCAGCCTTGCAGCAGCACGGCGGCCGTCGTCACGACGTGCTGCATCGGCACCGTGATGCAGTTCTCGTCGAGGTGATCGGGATCCGGGCCCGACACCGACGCGGTCGTGAGCTTGTACCCACCCGCGGCGCCCGTCATCAAGCCGAAGGGGCCGACGCCGCCGTAATAGAGCGTGCCGGACAGTTCGAAGGGCGTGCCATCGGACGCGGTGAGCGACATCGTCATTCGGCCGGTACCCGTGTTGGCGATGCAGTCGCTGATATTGCGGATTCCGAAAATGCCCAGCCCGGTCTGGGCATCCCACGTCGCAAAGCCGGGCTTCCCGTCGAATGTCTTCCCGCCGAGCCGGCCGGTGCAGGTGATCGGCCCGGACCCGGAATCATTCAGCGGTTCGGGCGTCAGAGTCGCAGGCGGCGTCATCACCTCGCGCGCGTTGAACGTGCACAGTGCCAGAGATGGCGATTCGTTCGGATCGGCTGTCGCGGCGGCAGGGTATACGGCAGCCGCCGCGCAGAAGATCGCCGATACGGCGCCGATGAACATACGTGTACGCATGCGAAGATTCCCACCTTGTTTCCGACGGCCATGGTGAGCCCATTGCCATAGTTGAATTTCGGTTATTCCGACGGATAGAACTGACGGGTCCAGAGACGGAACCGGCTCAGGGTCGACTCGCCCGCGACGAGGCGCGGATGGGGGTTGTAGCGCTTGTTCTCCCAGATCGGAATGTCTTCTCCGAGCACCTTGACCACTCCACGCAGCGCGGCTCGAGCGACCACCGGGGCGAGCGCCTTGGACGCGGCCCCACCCGTGCCTTGGCAGGTGACCACCGAGTGTAAATGCGTGCGCCACGGCCCGATCGGCGTCTGCAGGCCCCACATCTGGGCGACCACACCCAGTCGCGGGATCGTGAACCGAATATGGGTGTAGCCCAGGCCAGCCATGACAATCGTTTGCTGGTTGTCGAGGAACCCGGCGCCGCTCTGCCCGGTCGATCGGGTATGCACCCGGAACACCGGCCCGTCGGCCTCACACGGCTCGGCCTCCGCCATATGGACGCCGTGCAGGATTGACAGATGCCGGAAATCGGCGGCGTTCTCCGCCATCTCCTGGGCGTGGGTCGGGATCTCTCCCGACCACCGAAACATCGGCACCACCGCGGGATCGGCGACCTCGGGCAACTCCCAGGTCGGCGCCCGGCCCTCCGGACCGTGCCAGACGAACACCATGCCGTGCTGCTCCCGCACCTCGTAATGGCTCAACCCGGCCGGAATCGTCGCTCCGTCGGGGCTGTCCACGCAACGCCCGTCCGGGGCGAATTCGAAATGATGGAACGGGCACACCAGGTTCTCACCCGTCACCGCGCCTCCCACTCCTAGATGCGCACCCAGATGCGGGCAATACGGTCGCACCACACGCACCAGGCCCGAGCGCGTCCGATAGACCACGACCTCGCCGTCCATCAGCCGCGCCCGCCGGACTGTTCCCGGCTTCAGATCACGAATATCGGCGACCCAGAACCAGCCGGTCGGATACCCCAGCGGGTCAACGGATTCGGCGGGCCGAACCGCGCCCGATGGCGAGGACGTACCCTTGGCTCGAAGAGCGGATTCCTGCGTGACGCGCGGCATCAGCCCGGCCACCTCCGTCGGCAACTCGTAGTTGTCATGCATGGATCAGGTCTGTCTTCTCAGACGGTCTCAGCGCGGATTCCGCCGAGTATCTCGAGCAGTTCGGCCCGCCGATCGAAGTCGGATGGCTGGGTGAAAAGCTCGACCAGAAACGGCTGGGCCACAGGCGCGGGCAAGCCGGGGCCGATCACCAGCGCGGCCTGGCTGCCGAGATTGTCCATCTCCTCGACCAATGGCTCGTATCGCGCGGGCAACAGGTTGTGTCCCAGCATGAACTCGTGGACTTCGTGCGCGGTGGTGAGTGACCGCCGGTTCACCGGGGAACAGATCGGTACCTTCGGGTCTCGAAATGTCATGGCGTCGATGAACGGTTTCATGAAATCGGCGGCGTACTGCTGCAACGGCGAATGAAATGCGCTGTGGTAGCCCGGGAACAGGAACATATGGACTCCCTCGGGCGCGGCCGCCTGCAACTTGTGCAACGAGGACTGATAGCCCGAAACGACGAAGGAGCGCCGCTCGAGATCGACCGGACCGGTGTCGACGGCGAGATACACGCCCGGATGATCGGGTCCATAGTAATTCTCCGGACGGTCCGATACAGCCGTGCCGATCAGCATCATGCCCTGTTCCGGCGAATCAGGGTCCGACGGCGGCACCAGTCGGCGCTGATGAAGCATGGCGTACAACTCATGTCGCTCGATCGCGCCCGCCACGCAGGCACCGATCAACGCGCCCAGGCTCAGCCCCCCGACCGCGTCGGCTTCGAAACCGCCTTCGGTCAGGTCATCGACCAGCCCGAGCGTTAATGCCGCATGTCGCAGCGCATTACGACTGTGTTCATCCTCCGATGCCTCGTCCTCACCTGCGACGCGGAACTCAGATTCCGATACGCCCACTACGGCGGCAGCCTCCGCATACGCCTTCCGGACGGCCGGGCTGCGACGGTGGAATTCCTCCACTACATCGGCCTCGACGGTTACCTGACCCCCGAAAATAAATGAAACCCGCATGATCTCCCCTGACCCCCTGACAGATGACCGCACCTTTCTCGAGCACGGCCGGCTATAGATGATTTTGGCGTCACGCCAATCGGCTTCACCAGATGACGGGAAGCTCGGCGACCCCGCCGGTGAAGGTATCTTCTCGCATCCGCACATCGGCCGGATCGACTGCCAGCCGCATAGTGGGGAATCGTGAAACAAGCTGCGAATAGACGACTTGCAGTTCGACCCGGGCAAGGGGCGCGCCTACGCAATAGCGCAGTCCGTACCCGAATGTCAGATGCGCCGCCTCTTTCCGGGCGATGTCGATACGGTCCGGATCTGTGAACACCGCTGCATCGTGATTGGCCGCTGTGAGATCCAGTACCACCAGATCGCCCGCGCCGATCCCGACGCCGTCGACCTCGAAATCCGCACGGGCATATCGGGGCAGTCCCACGGCATTCGGCACGCGCAGCAGCTCTTCCGCTGCGTTGGCGACCAACTCCGGGCGATCCACCAGCGCCTGCCATTGCTCCCGGTCCTGCAACAGATGCATTGCGCCCATGCCGATTTGCACGACCGAGGTCTCATGCCCGGCGAACAACATGACCATGGCGAGCAGAGCTGCCCCGGAGTCCGTGAGGTCGTCGCGCTCACACAGTTGCGAGAGGACGTCATCGGCTGGGTCCGCCCGCTTGCGCACCACCAATTCCAAGCAATAGCCCAGCATTTCACCTGCCGCGGCAGCCGCTTTGAGAGCGTCGGTGGCAGTGGCCATGGCATCAGTCCAGCTACGCAGCCTGTCGCACTCCTGCACAGGCGCACCGAGCAGCTCACAGATAACCATCAGCGGCAACGGCGACGCCACCGCGGCGTAGAGATCCGCCGGCGAGCCGGACTCCGCCATGGTGTCGAACAGCCCAGAGGCGATTTCCTCGACTCGCCCGCGAAATGCACGCATCTTCGCCGGCGCGAAATGCGGCTGCAGAATGCTGCGCATTCGCTCGTGCTCGGCGTGCTCGGTAGCGAAATCACCCATCGGTCCACCGAAGAACGTCGATTCCGCGACCCGGGCTGCCGTTTCCGGTGCCGGATGGGCGCGACCGAGGTTCGGATCGGAGAACAGTTTTCGCACCTGGTCGTATTGCGATACCAACCAGCCCTCGTGTCCCGTCGCGGTCGAGATCCGGCGGATACCGCGGTGGTCGATCGGGCAACCGGGCGCAGACGTTTCGCGTGTCATTCGGTCACCACTCCACCGGCAAGGCGACCAGGCCCTTGGTGGCCACGTCCTCTCGCATCGTCAACGTCGCCGGGTCGACCGCGAGCCGCATCGTCGGGAACTTCGCGATCAGCTGGGCGAACAGGACGGAGAGCTCGATGCGGGCGAGCGGTGCACCGACGCAGTAGCGTGGCCCAAAGCCGAACGCGAGGTGTGCTCCCTGCTTACGAGTCACATCGACTTCGTGTGGCTCGGTGAAGACCTCGGGGTCGTGATTCGCCGAATCCACGTCGAGCAGCACGAGATCGCCGGTCGAAACTGTCTGGCCTTCGATATCCATGTCCGTACGGGCGTAGCGAATGAATCCCGTCGAATCCTGCACTCGCAGTATCTCTTCCACAGCGGTGGCGAGAAGTCCCGGATTGTCTACCAATCGCTGCCACTGGCTACGATTCTCGAGCAACTTCATGAGTCCCAAGCCCATTTCGACGACCGTCGTCTCTTGCCCCGCCAGCAACAGCATCATCGCCAACGTGGCGATCGAGTCGTCGGTGAGCTCAGGGTTCTCACACAGTCGGGACAGCACGTCCGGGCCCGGCTCAACACGTTTGCGCTGGATCAGCGTCATGCAATAGACGAACCACTCGGCGCCCGCCTGACCGGATTTCTGCCCGTCGTACTTGTCGAATATCGCCGCGCTCCAATGCTGGAACTTCTCCCGATCTTCGAACGGCGCACCCAGCAGTTCGCAGATCACCAGCACGGGTAGGCGACTCGCGACATACTCATGAAAATCGGCCGGCGATCCGAGGGCAGCGAATTCTTCCAGCACCTCAGTGGTTACCGATTCGATGCGGGGCAGCAGTTCGCGCATCGCAGACGGCGAGAAAAGCGGATTGAGCAGTGTCCGCAACCGCTCATGATCCTCCCACTCGGTATCGAAGCTGCCGATCGGACCGCCGAACATCGTCGACTCAGTCTTACGAGGCGCCATGTCCGGCGTCGGATGTGAACGACCAAGTCTCTTGTCGGAGAACATTTTTCGCACGTTGGAATAGCCACTTACCAGCCATGCATCATCCCCGGTCTCGGTGGTGATGTGGCGAATCGGGCAGCTCAGCGCGGTGGATTCCGTACTCAATTTTGCTACTCCCCCAGTAAGAACGCGTAATCGACCGCAGGACAGGCAGATCCATCTCCACCCCTCGATCTACTCCCGCAACGAGGGTAGAACACGTTCCAGTAGGATGCAAGCGGTAGGCGATACTGGTTGCGCAGCGTGAGGTTCGGCATCGCTTCACCGTCGTTGCCCTCAACGGAAACTCGTTCTACCTTGTGCGGCATGGCTTTCAACGTTGCGGATCTATTCGAGCACGCTGTCGACGCGGTGCCGGAGCGCATTGCTGTCCACTGCGGCGATCGTCGGGTCACCTACCGGGAGCTCGATGAGCGGGCGAATCGTCTGGCGCATCATCTGGCAGCCCATGGCATCGGCTACGGCGACCATGTCGGCGTGTACGCACGCAACTCGATCGAGGCAATCGAGGCGATGTATGCCGCATTCAAACTGCGTGCGATTCCGGTGAGCGTCAACTACCGCTATGTGGCCGACGAGGTCCGGTACATCGCCGATAACGCCGACCTGGTCGCATTGATTCACGAACGCAGGTACTCCGATATCGTCGCCGACGTCATATCTCAGCTTGTCAAGCTCGATCAGGTGATCGTTGTCCAGGACGGGTCAGACCTGGATTACTCCCGGTACGCCGGTGTCGAGTACGAGGACGCGCTGGCTGCCCAGTCGTCGGTGCGTGACTTCGATGAACGCAGTTCTGAGGACACCTACATCCTCTATACGGGCGGCACCACCGGGTATCCAAAGGGCGTGGTGTGGCGGCATGAGGACGTATGGCGCGCGCTCGGCGGCGGCATCCAGCATGTCACCGGGGAATACATTACCGATGAGTACCAGTTCGCGAACCAAGCCAAGGCCACCGACTACATCATGACCTGGCTGCCGGCAGCGCCGCTGATCCATGCCGCGCAGTGGATTGCTTTCATGGCGTTGAACTCTGGCGGCACGGTGGTCTTGGTACCGCAGTTCGACCCGGCTGCCATCTGGCGCGCGGTTGAAAAGCACAGGGTCCATTTCCTGCAGATCGCAGGCGACGCGATGGCACGTCCGCTGCTCGACGCCCTTCAGGCGGGCGACTACGACACGTCATCACTGGTCGCGCTGAGCAGCGGCGCGGCACTGTTCTCCCAGTCGCTCAAGCTGCGGTACATCGATACGTTTCCGAACCTGGTCATCACCGACAACATCGGCTCCTCGGAGAGCGGGTTGACCGGAATCGGCTTGTTGGGCAAGGGCTTCGATCACTCAGACGGGCCGCGCGTGAACGTCAGCAAGCAAGCGGTGCTGATCGGCGACGACGGCGAGCTCGTCGCGCCCGAGCCCGGTGCGGTGGGCAGGCTGGCCCGCAGTGGCCCCGTGCCGCTGGGCTACTACAAAGACCCGGAGAAGAGCAAGACGATATTTGTCGAGATCGATGGGCAACGATACGTCGTGCCCGGCGATTTCGCTCGCTACGAGGAGGACGGCACGGTCACCTTGCTGGGGCGCGGCTCGGAATGCATCAACACCGGTGGCGAGAAGGTGTTTCCAGAGGAGGTCGAAGGTGCGCTGAAGTCGCATCCTGATGTGTTCGACACCGTGGTGATCGGCATTCCCGATGACCGTTTCGGCTGGTCGGTCGCTGCCGTCGTGCAGCCGCGAGAAGGTGCGACGGTCGATTTCGCGGACCTGAGCAGCCATGTTCGATCCAAGGTCGCGGGCTACAAAGTGCCGCGCACCTGCTGGATTGTCGACGAGATCGACCGCCACCCCAGCGGCAAGGCCAATTATCCGTGGGCGAAGAAGTACGCGGAGGCGAACCCGGAGAAGGCATTGAAGCGATCCACCGCCCCCGACCTGGGTTCCGGTGTGGCCGGATGAATCGCTCCCACGTGCGCTTCTACCAGTAGGCACCGGGGATCAGCGTGGCGGCGCGGCGGGCGGCGCGCACGATGACGCGCACCGCCTCCGGCCGGGCAGGTCGAGCGAGGCCTGACTTCGAGAGTGCGATCGGCGGGTTCGCACCTTTTCGCTCTGCTTCGCCTTTGGCCGCCGCCGAGTCAGGGAAGCGGCGGTACAGGTCGTGCAGGGTCCGGGCCATGATGCCGGGGGTGAACAGCGAGCCCAATTCACCCGCGGTGCCGGCCGGGGTGTCGATGCGCCTGGGGCGTTCGACGAGCGCACGGACGACGACGGCGGCGGCCCAGTCGGCGGAACGGCTCGGGAAGACCTCGTAGTTCTTGCTGGGTGCGCTCATCGGAGTGTCCACCAGCGGCATATGGATGGTGGTGAACGTGACCCCGTCGGACATCATTTCCACGGCGGCGACCTCGGTGAACTTGTCCAGCGCCGCCTTGCTGGCCGCATACGCGGCGTAACGTGGTGGAGCGACCTGGACTGCGGAGCTGGACACGTTCACGATATGGCCGAAGCGACGCTCCCGCATCTGCGGGGCGAGGGCGAGAACCAGGCGGACCGCGCCGATGTAGTTGACGGCCATGGTGCGATCGAAGTCGTGCACGCGATCGGTGGAGCGGTGCAAGGATCGGCGGATGGAGCGGCCCGCGTTGTTGACGAGCATGTCGACGTGACCGTGCTCGGCCAGAATGTCTTTGACGGTGCGGTCGACCGCCTCGGCATCGGTGATATCGCAGGGATAGCCGAAAGCCTCTCCACCTGCGGCGCGAATCTCCATCACGACCTCGTCGAGTTCGGATTCGCGCCGGGCCAGGAGAAGCACCATCGCCCCTTTCGCTGCGACCGCCAGTGCGGCGGCGCGACCTATTCCGGAGGACGCGCCGGTGATCAGCACATGCCGACCCGTGAGCGGTCCCCCCGCTGGGGTCCTGCGATTGCGGGCCGGGTCCACTTCGCGCTCCCAATAGCGCCAGAGATTTCCGGCGTACTCCGCGAACGCCGGAACTCGAATACCGCTTTCGGCCAGCGCGTTCCGAGTCTCGACACTCGTGAACACGGCGCGAACAACGATAGCGCGCAGTAGGGAGCTCGGGATGTGATAGCGCTTCATCGCGGTAGCGAGCAGGTGCGAGGACTGCAACAGCTTGACCAACACCTGCACCGGCACGATCACGGTGCGGTTCGGGCCTCCTGCAGCGGCGACCAGGGATGCACCGATCTCGACGGATGACTGCATACGCGGGTTGGCCAAGTGGAAGGTCCGGCCGTCCAGGTCGGATCTGCGCATCAGCTCGACCATCGCGTCGGCGACGTAGTCGACGGGGACTACGTTCGTGACGCCCAGGTCGGTCATTGGCATCGGCAGAGACGAGGGCAACTGGGCGAATATCCGGAACAGCGGAAAGAAGAAGTACAGGCCATCGACCTCTGCGATCTCGCCGGTCCGCGAATCGCCGACGATGGCGGATGGGCGGTATACGCGGTGCCGCACACCGGATTCTCGGACGATCTTCTCTACTTCGAATGCCATGCGGTGATGGAGAGTTGGGAATCCCTGACCCAAATCGAAGTCGCGCTCGGAGAATTCGCCACACCAGTCGCCCGCTACCGCGATGGACGACACATGGTGCAGTGTCGCATCGCACTGTCGCGCGAGCTCGACTACGGCGCGAGTGGCCGCGACGTTGGCGGCGGCCTGATCGTCACCTACGGTCAGGCCATAGTCGGCGGACAGGTTCAGCACATGGTCGGCGGACGGCGCCGGGCGGTCCAATCCAAATCCCGGCGCGTTGAAATCACATGTCAACGGGCGCACGCGCTCGCCGCCGTCCCACTCGTGCGCAAGCTCGTTCAATGTCTCGACCGAACATGCTCGGACCAACACGAACACCTCGGCTTCCGGTTCCAGTATCAGGAGCCGGGGCAGCAGGTGGCGGCCGATGAAACCTGTCCCACCTGTGACAATGTAGATCGACATGCCTGCACCACTCCTTCGAATTAGCCTGCGGCACTTTCCCACACGCGGGACACGAACAAGGCCCGGCGATTGCCGTCGGACTTTGCCGCGACGAGGACGCCGTCTCGGCGTCGAAGTTGTCGGCAGTACTCAACCCCATCAAGGTGCTCCCGCTTCCCGGCATGCACGTAATCGACTGTGCACCACAGTAATTAGCGGGTCGCCGTCGAGACACCCCCTCCACACAACCGTAGAACGTGTTACAGTTCGACGCAAGTGCATACATCGACAACAAGTGCATGCGGAAGCCCGTCACAGACAAATCAGCAGTTGAAGATTCGAGGATGGCCGGCATACGCTCGGCTCGTGGGGGATCAGCTTTGACAGCAAGACAGACCTCAGAATGGACTGCGGACGCGATCCCGGACTTGTCCGGCAAGACAGCCGTTGTTACAGGGGCTAATACAGGTCTGGGTTTCGAAACTGCGCACATGCTGGCCGCACACGGCGCTCTCGTCGTCATGGCGTGTCGCAACCGATCGAAAGCGGCAGACGCCGCCGAACGGATACTCACCTCGATTCCGTCCGCGAAACTCCAGGTAGTCGCATTGGATCTGAGCTCACTGGAATCGGTTCGAGCAGCTGCGGAATCAATCCGGTCACAATGCGATCGAATCGACCTTCTCATCAACAATGCCGGGACAGCGAACATCCGGCGCGAGGTCAGCCCGGACGGCTTCGAACTGACCTTGGCCGCCAACCACCTCGGACCCTTCGCGTTCACCGGGTTGTTGCTTGACCGCGCGATATCGACACCCGGCGCCCGCATCATCACCGTCAGCAGCCGAAGTCACGCCCGTGGCGTCCTCGAATTCGACGATCTCCATTTCAGCCGCCGGCCGTACACATTGGCGACGGCATACGCGCAATCCAAACTCGCCGGGCTGCTGTTCACCCACGAACTGCACCGACGACTCGTGGGCACCGACACCATCGCCGCAGCAGCGCACCCTGGAACAGCGATCACGGACTTCGCCAAAAACATGAGCCGTCCGGTGCGGGTCATCAGCGATGTCGCCCGGAAGCTCGCAGCCCTGGCGACCCTACCCGGGCGCGAGCCCCTGGCGATGGGGGTGAACACAGCCGCGCAGGGTGCGTTGACCACCCTGCGCGCGGCTGCTGATCCGACGGTGCGCGGCGGCGAGTTCTATGGGCCGCACCAGGGCTCGAAAGGCCACCCTGTTCGCATCGAACCCGCGCCTAATGCGCGCGACGAGACGGCCCAACGTCGATTGTGGAGCGAATCCGAACGATTGACCGGCGTGCGATACCCCGCCAGAGCCGACGAGTTGTGAACAGTCCGCACTCAGGCGTTGCTCAGAACTGGCCGAGTTCATCCGGCATCTCGTAGTGACCGCCGAGATGCCACGCTGAGATCAGACCGGGGTGACCTGGGCGACCAACCAGCGGTCGTCGGACTTGTCCAGCGATACCCGCACCCGGCTGCCCGACGTGGTGCCATCGGGGGTGTCCTTGCTGGTGGTCAGCTGGTTCAGGTACAGCAGCACCACCGCGTGCTCGGGATCGGCGGACACGACGCCTTCGGCCTGGGTGGTGGCTTTGACGGTGAGCTGCTTCTCCTTGGCGCCCGGCGCGATGGCTTCCTTGATCAGCTTCAGGTAATCGTTGCGGAAGTCTTCGGTCAGGCCGTCGGCCGCCTTGGGCAGCTCGGTGTCGACCGTGGCGGGCTCGTAGGTGAACATGGCGCTGACCGTGCGGCTGGCCGTGCTCATCGCGTCGGCGCGGGCCTGCTCGGTCCGGTCGTGCTGCCAGAGCTGGTAGCCGCTCACACCGAGCACGATCGCGGCAATCAGGCCGAGGGCGGCGAGGCTGCCGAAGACGATCTTCATACGCTGAGTCATCCGACGAACTCCACCTTCGAGACGGTCATTCCGGAATCGGCGTTGGACACCGTGACCCGGAACCGGTACTGCCGCGACTGCGGTTCGGGCGAGCCGTTGTTGCTCACCATCTGCTTCGCGGCGACGAGCACCTGCGCGGATTCGTCATCCGCGGTGACGATGCCCGACTCGACCACCTCGCCGGTGGAGACCACATTCGCCTGCTTGACGACCTCCATGAAGGGATCGACACGGCCGTCGAACTCGGTCTTGAAGTCACCGGAGGCCACCGACAGGATCCGGTCGATGTCCTCCTTGGCCGTATCGGCGCGGATCGTGGTGAGGTTCAGCACCGCCTGGCGGGCGGTCTCGGTGTACTGCGCGCGCAGGTCCTCGTCCTTGTTCACCGAATAGGCGGTGAAGGCGGCGAAACCGGCGCCGACGACCAGGGCGAGCACGAGCACGCTCGCCGCGACGAGCGCCAGGATGCGGGCGCCCGAGCGGGGTGCCTTGTCGTCGGCGGACTCACTCGGGTCGACCGGCTCGCTCGCGGCGAGCTTCACGGTGGCATCCGCGGAGGACGCCGCGGTCTCGGCGGACTTCACGGTGACGTCCGCCGGCTTCACCGTGGCCTCGGCGGACTGCACGGTGGCCTCGGCGAGCTTCACGGTGACGTCCGCGGACTTCGCGGGAGCGTCGGCGATCTTCGCCGTGATCTCGGCATCTACGTCCGCCACCGGCGATGCGGTTTCGCTCTTGCTGATGGTGACCGTTCCGGCCGCCGTCTCCTCGACCGGCGGACCGGCCGAGCGTGCGGCCCGCCTGCGCGAGCGGCGGTTGTCGTTGTCGTTCATCGTTGCTGCTCCTCCAACATCGCCTGCCAGCTGGCCGGAACGGTGCCCGAGCCATCCGCGGCGATGTCGCCTTGGCGGTACGTGCGTCCGTCGGTGCCCAGATAGCTGCCCGTGGACGGATCATAGGGGCGCGCTGCGGCGGGGGTCACACCGCCCGTCGATGCGCCTGCCGGTGCCGATGCCGGAGCGACCGGCTGGACCGGTCCGAACGGCGGGTTGTTGCCTTCCGGGACGTACCCGGTCCGGCACAGTTCCGGCGTGGGTGCGCGGACGCCGGGGAACTCCATGCACGGCGTGTTGCGGATGCCACGTACCGCGATGTTCGAGTCCTGCGGCACCTTGCAGTACAGCCCGGGTGGAGTCTCCATCGGCGATAGGTCGCTCGGCTGCCGCCACTGGTCCGCGGGCAGGAAGCCGGTGGTACAGGCGGGTGGGTCCTGGACGGCGGTCATGAAGTCGACCATCAAGCCGTATTCGATCGGCCCGCGGATGGCGGTCCGCAGCGCCGCGATCAGCGGCGGGAAGACGACCATGAGCTGTTCCAGGCTCGCGTTGTACGTCACGCCGACCTGCCCCAGACTCACCAGATTGCTGGCGAGCAGCGGCAGTGTCGGGCGCAGATCCTGGAACTGCTTGTTCACCGTCTCCATCGCGGAAGGGCTGTTGTTCAACAGGTTTCGCAGCGCCGGATCGTGCGCACGCAGCTGATCGGTGACCGTAGCCAGATCCGCTGTCCAGGAACGGATATCGTCGGCGGAGCGAGTCTGCGTGTCCAGCAGCGGACCGATCTGGTCGAGCAGCTTCTTGGTCGGCTCGATATCGGTTTCGGCCTGCTGCACCAGCAGCGCCGCCGAGTCGATGAACCGCTGCAGATCGGGCCCGGCGCCGTTGAACGCGAGGAAAGCTTCGTCGATCACCTGACGCAGGCGGGTGTCGGCGACCGTCGCGAGCAACTGGTCGGCCTGGTCCAGCATCGCGCCGACATCCTGGGGCAGGTGCGTGCGCTGCTCGGGGATCACCGAGCCGTCGCGCAGATGCCCGTCGGCCGGCTGTTCGGTGGGCACCAGGTCGACGTACTGCTCGCCGATGGCCGAAACACTACGCACCCACGCGCTCGAATCGGCGGGCACCTTGTAGTCGCTGTCGATCGACAGATCCGCTTCGACCCCAGCCGTAGTCAGGCGCACCGCCTCGACCTTGCCGATGTTCTGCCCGCGATAGGACACATTGGCGGTGGGGTAGAGCCCACCCGTGGCGGCCAGCTGCACAGTCACCGCGTACCGGCCGATCCCGAGCATTGCGGGCACCTGCAGGTAGGTACCGCCCATCACGACGAGACCGACCACGGTGAGCACCGCGAAGATCGCGAGCTGGGCTCGCACGAACCGGGTGAGTGTCATCGACCCGCCCCTTCCTGGCCGGGCAATGGCGCGGTGATACCGGGTATGGCGGGCAGGCCGGGAATGGATGGCAGCCCTGGAATAATCGGCGTGGGTGCGGGGGCCGCGAAGGGCGCGGTGGCGGGGTCAGCGGCTCCGGTGGCGGTCGTCGGCGCGAACGAGCCGACGATACCCTCGACACCACCGAAGCGACCGCCGAGTGGGGTACCGGTGAGCCAGTTGCTGTCGAGGCGGCTACCGGTCAGATCGAGCGTGACGAACAAGTTCAGGTAGTCGCCCATAATCGCGTTGTCGATGTTCCTGATCGGGAACGGGAAGGTCGGCAGGATGCCGAGCGCCTGGATCAGGTTGTTTCCGGTGTCGGCCAATGTCTTCAGCACGGGACCGAGGCTGCGAAGATTGGCCACCAGATCGTCACCGCTGGTCTTGATGAGTCGTTCGCTGACGTCACCGAGCTCACCGAGTGCGGTGATCGCCGCGGTGATATTCGCCGACCGGTCGGCCAGCGCGGTGAGTGCGGGATGGATCTGTTCGATCGCCTCGGCGATCACCTCACGCTGACCGGCCAGTTTCACCGAGAGCTGGTCCAGGCCCTCCATCGCGGCGATGATGCTGCCGGTCTGTCGCTCCAGTCCGGTGGTCAGCTCGTTGAGCTGCGGCAGCAGGTCGGCGATCTCATCCTCGCGGCCGTTCACCATCGCGTTCAGTTCGGTGGTGATGGTCTCGAGCTGCGCGATGCCGCCGCCGTTGAGCACCACCGACAGCGAGGAGAGGACCTGCTCGGTGGTCGGATAGGCGCCCGCCCGCTCGAGCGGGATGACGTCGCCATCGCGCAACTGTCCCGTCGGTGCGACGGTCGTCGGCGCGGACAACTCGACGTGGTTGCTGCCGAGCAGACTGGTCTGGCCGATCTTGGCGACCGCGTTGGCGGGCAGGCGGACATCGGGGTTGAGCGAGACCGTCACCAGCGCGTGCCAGCCCTCGACCTCGATCCCGGTCACGTTGCCGACCTCGACGTCGTCCACCCGGACCGGCGAATTCCGGGTCAGGGTGGTGACATTGGGCATCTGGATCCGAACGGTATACGAGCCGGCCATGCGCCCCTCGGAGCCCGGCATGGGCAGCGAGTTGAGCCCGTCGAATTGGCAGCCGGTGGTGCCGAGCGCGACGGCGACGCCGACGGCCAGCCCGGCGAGTGTGCGTTGCCGCCTCATCGCTGTCCTCCTGGAACGGCAAGCCCGGCAAGACCTTCGGGCACGGTGATCGGAGCCGCCGCCGGCGCCCGATCGGGCTGTCCCGCACCGGCCAGGCTCGGGTCGCTGTACACCAGCTGCTCGGGGAAGGCGGTCACGCCGCTGGCGGGGTTGGTCATGATCGGCACGTAGTTCATCGCCAGTGAACTGATCACCGGTGCCAGGAACTCCGCGCACAGATCCGCGGACCTGTCGGAGTTGTTGTGCTCGAGCGCCCGGATCGAACCACACAGGAAGCTCAGCGGACTGGCCGAGTTGTTCAGCGAGACCGAGCCGGTGAACGAGCCCTGCGCGGGCTTGTAGAGCTGGTAGAAGTTCACCATCGCGGTGGGGCTGGAGTGCAGCACCCGTTCGATCTGGGGCCGCTTGTCGACCAGGGTCTGGGTGACATCGGCGAGCTTCTCGACACCCTCGGTCAATTCACCCCCGGTGCCGTCGAGGAACCTCTTCACATCAGCCAGCGCCACATCGAGACTGTCCAGTCCGGCACCGAGATCCGCCGACGCGCCGGCCAGCACCGACGACACCGAAGCCAGCCGGCCACTGAACTGCACGATCTGCTCGTTGCTCGCCGAGAGCACCTCGACGAACTTCTGCAGGTTGCGGATAGTGCCGAACAGGTCGGTCCGCCCGTCGGACAGGGTGGTCATGGTCGCGGACAGTTCACGCAGGGTGTCGCGGAATTTCTGGCCGTTGCCGTCGAGGTTGTCGGCCGCGGTGTCGACGAAGCGGCCGAAGGAGCCCTGCTTGTCGTCACCGACCGGACCGAGCGCCGCCGACAGTTTGGTCAGTTCGGCCTTGATCTCGTCCCACTCCACCGGCACCGCGGTGCGCTCGAGCGGAATCTGGGCACCGTCGGCCAGTTTCGGGCCGCCGCTGTAGGCGGGCGCGATCTGCACGAAACGCGCCGACACCAGCGACGGCGCGATGATCACGGCGCGCGCGTCCGCGGGCAGATCGACGCTGCTGTCGATGCTCATCTGCACGCGCACCTGGCCCCGACCCGGTTCGATCGAGTCGATGCGGCCGACGGTGACACCGAGCACCCGAACCTCATCGCCTTTGTACAGGCCGGTGGTCGAGGTGAACGCGGCGGTCACCGTGTTCTTTCCGCCGCCGGTGACGAGGTAGACGCCGACCGCGACCAGCGCCGCGATCACTACCACCGCCACCGCGATCGTCCAGCGCGGCAACCCGCGCACCTGCTGGGTCAAGCTCATCGCGGGGGATCCTCCTCAGCAGGAGCGATGTATGGCGTCCTCGGGTTGGTGAAGATATCGATCAGGTCCTGTGGCACTTGTTCCGGCCAGACCAGCGCGTCGACGAGCGGGCGAATCTGGGGACTGTCGACGTTCACCACGTAGGCGTTGAACCAGGGCCCGCTGCCGACCTGCTCACCGAGCGCGGCGGCGTAGGGGCCGAGGCCGTCGAGGGCATCGTTGAGGTTCTGTTCATTGCGCTGGAGCAGGGCGAGTACCGAATTCAGGCGGTCCAGCGTCGGCCGCATCTGCGGCTCGTTGTCGGCGACCAGACCCGAGAGCTGCCTGGCCACATCGTCGATGTAGACGACGAGCTGGTTGATCGCGGCCCGGCGCCGGTCGAGCTCGCCGAGCAGCTCGTTGCCGTCGATGAGCAGCGTATTGAGCTGGGTGCTGCGGTCGGCCAGGATCTTGGTGACGTTCTGCGCCCTGGCCAGCAGGTCGGTCAGCGCCTGATCGCGCACATTGATACTGCGCGACAGAGCGGTGACACCGTCCAGCGCGTTGCGCAGCGGGCCCGGCGTGTCGGCGAAGGCCGTCGACAGGGTGTCGAGGGTCTGGTCGACTTGATCCAGATCGAGATCGCGCACGGTCCCACCGAGGTCGCTCAGTGCTTCGTTGAGCGAGTAGGGCGAGGTGGTGCGGTCGACCGGGATGGTGTCACCGGTGCCGATCGCGCCGGGGCCGTTCGGCACCACGTCCAGCGATTTGCGGCCGAGCACCGTGTTGGTCTTGATCGCGGCGGTGGTCTTCTCCCCCAGCACGATCGACTCGTCGAGGTCGAACTTCACCAGGACCTTGTCACCGTCGAGGCTGACCGCCCGCACCTCGCCGGAGCGCACACCGGCCACATGCACCGGGTCGCCCGGTACCAGACCACCGGCGTCGAGGAAGTTCGCGGTGAAGGTCGCTCCCGAGCGGATGAAGGGCAAGTCGGTGAATTGCAGCGTCGCGAGCGAGATCGTGACCGCCAGCACCACGCCGACGATACCGATCGTCGCTGCCGACGATTTGTTGTCATTCATTGGGCGCGCACCTTCCGGTCGCCTGCAGACCCGGCATGTGGACTTCCATCGGCTTGCCGTCGGGGCCGGTGATCAGGAGGTTGGCACCGCAGACATACAGCTGCAGGAAGGAACCGTAGGCACCGATCCGGATGAGCTTCTTGTAGGTATCCGGCAGCTTTCCGAGCACCCATTCGATGTGATCGGAGCCCTCGTCCAGGTTCGTGGCGAGCCTGCCGGTCTGTTCGATGGTGTTACGCAGATCGGGACGGGCCTGCACCAGCAGGTCGTTGAGTTCCTGGGTCGCGCCCGCGATCCGCGGCAACGCGTTGCCGATCGGGTCGCGCTGTGCCGACAGGTCGCTGACCAGGCGCTGCAGTTCATCGATGGTGGTGGCGAACTGGTCACCGCGATCGTCGATGGTGGCGAGCACCGTGTTCAGGTTGTCGATCACGCTGCCGATCAGCGCGTCGCGGTCGCCCAGGGTCTTGGCGAAGTTTCCACCGCTGTTCAGCAGCGAGACCAGGGTGCCGCCCTGGCCTTGGAAGATCTGCAACAGTGCCGCGGTGAGGTCGTTGACCTGAGCCGGGTCGAGTCCGCGCAGCAGCGGCTTGAATCCGCCGAGCAGCAGATCCAGATCCAGGGCGGGCTGGGTCTGCTCGCGGCCGATGGTGTCACCACCGGAGAGCCGCCGAGCAGAGCCGGGACCCTCCAGCAATTCCATGTAGCGGTCGCCGACCAGGTTCTCGTACTTGATCGCCGCACGGGTACTGGCCAGCACCGCGTACTTGCTGTCGACATCGAACTCGACGTGCGCGAGGTTGTCGTCACCGACCTTCACCGAGGTCACCGAACCCACCGGCACACCGGCGATGCGCACCTTGGCGCCGGGCAACATGCCCGAGGAGCTGGTGAACACCGCGCGATAGCCGTTCTCACTGGAGAACCGCGCCTGACTCAAGACAATCGCCAGGCCGGCGAACACCAGCGTCATCACCACGGTGAAGATCGCCAGTTTGATCGTCGTTCCCGTGTTCTTCACCGCGTCACTCCCGGCAGTCCGTCCAGCAGCAGCTGGAATACCTTTGGCACACCGTGGAATTCGTGCTGGGTGTTCGGCGTATACACCGAACCCTCACTGGTGTCGGTCACCAGATAGTCCGAATGGCTGTCCGGTACCCGGTCCACCACGCCCTCGCAGCGCGGGCCGCCGGTGGCGTTCACCTTGGGCAGGTCGTTCGGGTAGGTGTAGGGCTCGGCA
Source organism: Nocardia fodinahabitans (assembly GCF_052983615.1). NCBI lineage: Bacteria > Bacillati > Actinomycetota > Actinomycetes > Mycobacteriales > Nocardiaceae > Nocardia > Nocardia fodinahabitans. Next base: position 4,094,980 of record NZ_JBRJJC010000001.1, on the reverse strand, counting down.
CCGAGCATGAAGCTGGCGTTCATACCGACACCCGGCATGATCCCGCCGAACATGTCCTCGGCGATCGGGATCAGCGGGCCGAGGCCGTTGATGACGCAGCTCAGTGCGGGCGCGTACTCGAACAGCAGCGCGGTCGTCGGGCGCAGCAGGTCGAGCGCGGTCACCAGATCGTGTTCGTTCTCACGCAGAACCGAACCGACCGTGTCGGACAGCCCGATCACATTGACCAGCACGTTGTCGAGCTGACCCTGCATCTCGGCGATGGTCTGCGAGGTGACCGTCGCGTTGTCGACGGTGCGCAACAGCGGGTCGGCGACCTCACCGTAGAGCCCGGTCACCGCAGCGGTCTTGTCCAGATCGGACTGCAGGGTGGGCAGGTACGGATTGAGTTCGCGCAGATAGCGATCCGAACGCACCAGCAGGTCGCCGAGCTTGTCGCCGCGGCCTTCCAGCGCGGTGCCCAGCGCGGTCAGCGTCGCGTTCAGCTTCTCCGGCTCCACCTGGGCGAGCACATCGGACAGGTGCTGGAACAGCGTGTTGAACTCGACGGTCACCGAGCTCACCGACACGGTGGTACCGGGGGCCAGCGCCGTGGACGATGGCTGCTCGGGGACGATGAAGTTGACGTACTTGGCGCCGAACACCGTGGTCGAGCGGATGTCGACACCGGCGTTGGCCGGTACCAGCTTCAGCTGGTCGGGGTCGAGCTCCAGCCGCAGCTGGGCGCCGTCGTCGCGCAGGTCGATGTCGGCGACCCGGCCGATCTCGACACCGCGCACCTTCACCTTGGCGTCGGGGTCGAGGACCAGACCCGTGCGTGGCGTGTCCACCAGCACCACAGCGGTGTTGGTGAACGCGCCCTGGAACAGTGCGATCGCGAGCGAGGCGCCCGCGACGAGCAGGCCGACCAGCGCGAGCGCGGCGAGCTTGCGCCCGAGCCCGCCCTGCAGTGCGGCAACAAACCGATTGGTATCCATCGCGCTATCCCGAGAGGTGGAAGTTGCCGGAGGTGCCGTAGATGGCCAGCGAGATCAGCAGCGTCACTGTGACGACCGCGACCAGCGAGGCCCGCACCGCGTTACCGACCGCGACACCGACGCCCACCGGGCCGCCCGCGGCGGTGAAACCGAAGTAGGTGTGGATCAGCATGACGGCCAGTGCCATGACGATCGCCTGGGCGAACGACCACAGGATGTCGCTCGGAATGAGGAACGTCGAGAAGTAGTGGTCGTAGACACCGGCCGACTGTCCGTAGATGACCACCGTCGCGAAGCGGCTGGCGATGAAGGAGGCGATCACCGCGAGCGCGTAGAGTGGCACGATCGCGATCAGACCGGCCAGCACCCTGGTGCCGACCAGGAACGGCACCGGCCGGATCGCCATGGACTCCAGCGCGTCGATTTCCTCGGCCACGCGCATCGCGCCCAGCTGGGCGGTCGCGCCGGCGCCGATGGTGGCGGCCAGACCGATGCCGGAGATCACCGGTGCCGCGATCCGGACATTGATGAAGGCGGCGAAGAAGCCGGTCAGTGCCTCGACGCCGATATTGCCGAGCGAGCTGTAGCCCTGGACCGCGATGGTGCCACCCGCCATCAGGGTCAGGAAGCCGACGATCACGACGGTGCCGCCGATCACCGCCAGTGCGCCGCTGCCCATGCTGATCTCGGCGATGAGCCGGATGGTCTCGGTGCGGTAGTGCACCAGTGCGCGCGGCACCGAGCCGAGCGCCTTGACGAAGAAGATCGCCTTGTCGCCCAGAGAGTCCACGGATTTCGACGCGCGCTCGAAACGACGGACCGTGCGCGGGAACTTGCTGCGAACAATGAATGCCATTTCGGTCACCGCACCGTGAATTTCAGGCCGATCGCGGTGACAACCACATTCACCACGAACAGCGCCATGAAGGCGAATACCACCGTTTGGTTCACCGCGTCGCCGACACTCTTGGGTCCGCCTTTCACCTGCAAGCCCAGATAGCAGGCGACCATTCCGGCGATCAGCCCGAACAGACCGGCCTTGATCTCCGAGATGATCAACTCGGGCAGGTTCGTCAGCAGCGGAATGCCGTTGACGAACGCGCCGGGGTTCACCCCCTGCAGGAAGACCGAGAAGGCGAAGCCACCGACGATGCCGACGGTGCACACGAGGCTGTTGAGCATCAGGGCCACGAACATCGAGGCGAGCACGCGCGGCACCACCAGTCGGCTGACCGGGTCGATGCCGAGCACCTTCATCGCGTCGATCTCTTCACGGATGGTGCGGGCGCCGAGGTCGGCGCAGATCGCGGTGGCGCCGGCGCCCGCCACGATCAGCACCGTGACGATGGGGCCGACCTGCGTGACGGCGCCGAACGCGGCGGCCGCCCCGCTGAGGTCGGCGGCACCGATCTCGCGCAGCAGGATGTTGAGGGTGAACACCACCAGCACCGTGAATGGGATCGCGACCAACAGCGTCGGCACGATCGAGACGCGAGCGACGAACCACGACTGGTCGATGAACTCACGCCACTGGAACGGGCGCCGGACCGCGGCCTTGGCCACTTCCGCGCCGAGTTCGAAAAATCCGCCGACCGCCCGCAACGGGACAGCAAGGAGGTCGTTCACGCTTTTTCCTCCTTGTTCGACGGGCGGGCCGATGTGCCCGCATACCCGTACTTCACCGCCACCCCGATCTGAAGACTGCCCAAAGACTAGAACATGTTCCTGTTGATGTCTGCCATTTGGGGAGACTATTACCAGGACTTTTTTGCGAAATCTGCCGCCGAAACTGAAACGAATACTGACCGAATGCCGTTTACCTCCTGTGAGGCGCCACACACCCCGACGCTCATGTCTACCAACACCTGGACCTGTGATCAACACAACTCGGCAGACATGCCCGTCGTGGCGCGCGGCGAGCCAACACCCGGCAAATCGGTGGCGGGCAGATCAGCCCAGATCGCGGAGCGAACGGGCCGAGAACGTGTGGTCGGCGGGACGCTCGGCAAAGTAGCCGTGCAGCGTCGAGGCGAGGTCTTCCTCGGACCATTCGGCGCCCGCGGCGTCGAAGCGGGCCTCTACCTCGGGAGCCGCCATCAGGGCGACCATCGGGCCGTAGACGACGAAAACCTGACCGTTCACCGCGTCGGCGGCGGGCGAGGCGAGATAGGCGACGAGCTTGGCCACATGCTCGGGCGCGAGCGGGTCGACCGAGCCCTCAGGCGCATCGGAGAAGACGGCCTCGGTCATCGCGGTCCTGGCCCGGGGGCAGATCGCGTTGGACCGTACGCCGAAGCGGGACAAGCCACGCGCGGCCGACAGCGTCAGCGCGGTGATGCCCGCCTTCGCGGCGCCGTAGTTCGCCTGACCCTCCGGCCCGAGCAGACCGGCCTCCGAGGAGGTGTTGACCAGCCGGCCGAAGACGGGCGCACCCGCGGCCTTGGACGCCGCGCGCCAGTAGGCGCCCGCGTTGCGCGAGAGCAGGAAGTGTCCGCGCAGGTGCACGGCGATCACCGCGTCGAAGTCCTCGTCGGACATGTTGAACAGCATGCGGTCGCGGGTGATACCCGCGTTGTTGACGACGATGTCGAGGCCGCCGAGGGATTCCTGGGCGGTCGAGATCAGCGCGTCGGCGGTGGCGCGCTCGGCGATGCTGCCGCCGACGAACTCCGCCTTGCCGCCGAGCTCGCGAATCGCGGCGATGGTCTCGGCGGCGGCGTCCTCGGTGAGGTCGTTGACGACCACCGCGGCGCCCGCCGCGGCCAGCGCGAGGGCCTCGGCCCGGCCGAGACCGGCGCCCGCGCCGGTCACGATCGCTACCCGGCCGTCCAGTGAAGTCTGCATCACACTCATCCGGCCGACTTTAGAACGTGTTTCACTTTACGACAAGAGCCGATCACGCCAACCTCAGCGCGGCCTTGGGACACTGCGCCACCGCTTCCTCGATGTCGGCGACGCGATCGTCGGGCACTTCGCCCTCGAGTACGTGCAGATTGTCGTCGTCATCGAGTTCAAACATGTCAGGGGCGATTCCTACGCACACGCCGTTCGCTTCGCACCGGTCGAAATCGACGATGATCTTCATGAGAACTTCCTTCCACGCGGTCTCCGCGACACTAACCCAGACAGCACAGCCCGCGAGGCGGAACAGCTGCCGATTCACTGTCAATACTGGAACATGTTCCAGTTGATATGCAATGATCGGTTTCGGTGGGGCCCATCCCCTGCGCCCCGCCGACGTCCGTTTTCGCAGCTGAGACCGAGGTAGGAACCATGCGCGTCGCGTATACGCCGCAGCAGGAAGAATTGCGCGCCGAGCTGCGCGAGTATTTCGCCCAGCTGATGACGCCGGAACGACGCGCGGCGCTGAGCCTGCAGACCGGCGAGTACGGCGAAGGCAACGTCTACCGCGAGGTTGTGCGTCAGATGGGCCGCGACGGCTGGCTGACGCTGAGCTGGCCCAAGGAGTACGGCGGCCAGGACCGCACGACGATGGATCAGCTGATCTTCGTCGAGGAAGCCGCCATCGCCGGCGCGCCCGTCCCGTTCCTCACCCTCAACTCGGTCGCGCCGACGATCATGCAGTACGGCACCGAGGAGCAGAAGAAGTTCTTCCTGCCCAAGATCGCCTCGGGTGAGCTGCACTTCGCCATCGGCTACTCCGAGCCCGGCGCGGGCACCGACCTGGCCTCGCTGCGCACGGCCGCGGTGCGCGACGGCGACGACTTCGTCATCAACGGCCAGAAGATGTGGACCAGCCTCATCGCCTACGCCGACTACATCTGGCTCGCGGTGCGCACCGATCCGACGGCCAAGAAGCACAAGGGCATCTCGATGTTCATCGTGCCCACCGCGACCGAAGGGTTCTCCTGGACGCCGGTGCACACGATGGGCGGCCCCGACACCAGCGCCACCTACTACCAGGACGTGCGAGTGCCCGCCACCTCGATGGTCGGGCCGGAGAACGGCGGCTGGTCGCTGATCACCAACCAGCTCAACCACGAGCGCGTCGCGCTGACCTCGGCCGGGCCGCTCTCGCTCGCGGTCAACCAGACCGTGCAGTGGGCGCGCGAGACCACCGGGCCCGACGGCAAGCGGGTGATCGACCAGGAGTGGGTGCGCCTGAACCTGGCGCGCGTCTACGCCAAGGTCGAATACCTCAAGCTGCTCAACTGGGAGATCGCCAGCCGCGCCGACCAGGGCGGCGAGGCGGCACCCAAGCCGTGGGACGCCTCCGCGTGCAAGGTCTACGGCACCGAACTGTCCACCGAGGCCTACCGCCTGCTGATGGAGGTCGTCGGCTCGCACGGTTACCTGCGCCAGGACTCCCCCGGCGCAGTGATGCTCGGCAGGCTCGAGCGGATGCACCGGGCCGCGCTGATCCTCACCTTCGGCGGCGGCACCAACGAGGTGCAGCGCGACATCATCGCCATGACCGCCCTGCGCCAGCCCGCGTCCGCCCGCTGATCCCGAAAGCCGGTATCTCCTCATGGATTTCACACCCACCGAAGCCCAGCTCGATCTCGCCCGGCTGACCGGCGAGATCTGCGCCAAACTCGTCACCGCCGACCGTCTGCGCGAGCTCGACACCTTCGGCCGCTACGACGAGCAGCTGTGGAAGTCGCTCGCCGAGACCGGCGTGCTGGCCGCGGCCCTGCCGGAAGACCTGGGCGGCAGCGATTTCGGCATGCTCGAGCAGACCGCGATCCTGCGTGAGCTGGGCCGCGTCGTCGCCGCGGTGCCCTACCTGTGGTCGATCGTCATCGGCGCCGGTGCGCTGGCGAAGTTCGGCGACGCCGACCAGCGACAGCTGGCCGCGCGGGCCGGCGCGGGCGAGATCGTGCTGACCGCGGCGCTGGCCGAGGAACTGCGCGCGACCACCGCCGCGCCGGGCATCGTCGCCGAGCCCGCCGGTGCGAACTGGACGCTGACCGGCACCGCGACCACCGTCGCCTTCGCCGATCGAGCCGAGCGAATCCTGGTGCCCGCCATCACGTCCCATGGTGTCGGTGTCTTCGTGGTCGACCCGGACCACGCGTCGGTCACCCGCACCGCCCAACAGGTCGTCGACCTGAGCGCCGAGTTCGTCGTCGACCTCGCCGCCACCCCGGCCACGCTGCTCGGCAGCATCGAGTCCGGCGCCGACATCCTCACCTGGCTGCGCGAACACGCCTGGCTCGGCCTCTCGGCCCTGCAGCTGGGCACCCTGGAGCGCGCGCTCGAGCTGACCGCCGAGCACACCCGCACCCGCGAGCAGTTCGGCAAGCCGATCGGCTCGTTCCAGTCCGTCGCCCAGCGCCTCGCCGACGCCTACATCGACATCGGCGGCCTGCGCCTGACGGTCACCCAGGCCGCCTGGCGCCTGTCCGAGAACCTCCCCGCCGCCGAGTCCATCCACATCGCCAAGTTCTGGGCGGCCGACGCGGGCCACAAGGTCGCCCACACCGTCGTCCACGTCCACGGCGGCCTCGGCATCGACCGCGACCACATCACCCACAACTACTTCACCGCCGCAAAGCACCACGAATTCGCCCTCGGCGGCGCCACTCCCCACCTCCTCGCCCTGGGCGCGGAACTGGCGAGCTAGCCACTCGCACCCGTCGGCAGGGCCCGTGCAGATCGAATCACGATCCGCGCGGGCCCGCTTTCGTTGTACTGCTTCAAGTGCGAGCGCCGTGGGCGTTATCGAGCGAAGCGGACGAGTTCCTTCGCGATGGCCGGCACATCGAGGTGGCCCTGACACACGGCGAGCACGAATTCCTCAGCGCGGTCAACGTCGAATGTCTCGTCGAGCGGGGCTCCATTGAGGTGCAAGAACACCCAGGTCGCGTACCAAGCGAGTCGCTTGTTCCCGTCGACCAGGCCGTGATTGCGGGCGAGTGATTCCATCAGCGCGGCAGCCTTCTGCCACAGATCGGGATAGGCGTCCTGCCCGAAAACGCTCGACTGGGGCCGCGCCGATGCGGAATCGAGCAGCCCGTAGTCACGGACGTCCGGGGTGCCGAGCCGCTTGGCCAAGCTCAGCAGCTCCGACAACGTCAGATACTGCATCAGGCAAGCCTTCGGTTCAGCTCTTCACTGACCCGGAGCACATGATCTGCCGCCTCGTTGAACAGTCGTGCCCGCTCGTTGACCGCTGCGACCACCGCATCGTGCGCAAACTGCTGCATACTCCGCCCCTCAGCCTCGGCGCGCTGCCTGAGCGCGTCCAATTCCGCATCGGTGAATCGCACATTGAGACCAGCCATGCCCCGATGGTACCGCGTGGTACCAGCTGGTTTCTGCAGGTTTTACGCTTGCCCCGACGTTCGCCAGGGCGAACTCGAATCGACAAGGTCGCCGGATTTCCCCGCATCACCGATAGCGCCCGAGGGCTCGGGAGTCAGGTAGCGCTGGAGGGTGGGGGCGATGTCGGTGACTATCTGCGCCGGTGTCAGGTCGACTACCGGGGGGATGCGCAGGACGTAGCGGCACAGGGCCAGGCCGAGGAGTTGGGTGACGATGAGGGCGGCGCGGCGGGGAGCATCGGCGGGGGTGCCGAAGCGCAGGACGGCGGGCAGCACTTGCTGGGCGAAGACCTCGCGGAAGCGGGCGGCCACCGCGTCGTCGGTGATCGAGGAACGCAGCAGGATCAGCAGGACGGTGTTGTCGTTCTCCTCCCAAATCGTCAGGAATCGGCGGATCAGCATCTCCCCCATGGCGTCCGGGTCGGCGGCGGCGAGGTCGGGCAGGTCTAGGTCGATCTGGGCGGCGGCGGCGAAGAGGCCGTCCTTGGAGCCGAAGTAGCGCATGACCATCGACGGATCGATCGCGGCGTCGGCGGCGATCGCGCGGATGGTCGCCTTCGCGTAGCCGTCGGCGGCGAAGCGGGCGCGCGCGGCGGCGAGGATGGCGGCGCGGGTGGCGTCCGAGCGGCGGGCCGGGGTCTCCTGGTCGGCGGAAGTCATGTCAACAAGTGTAGGCCAACAACTGTTGACTTTCATCGACGGTCGGGTTTACCGTTATGCCTACAAGCGTTGGCAAACAAGCGTTGACCAGGAGTCGTCATGACCGCCACCCCACTGCCCGAAGCCACGTCCGTCGTCATCGTCGGCGCGGGTCCCGCGGGTCTCACCGCCGCGATCGTGCTCGCCGAAGCGGGCGTCGATCATGTCCTCATCGATCGGCTGAGCGAGGGCGCCAACACTTCTCGCGCCGCGGTCGTGCACGCCAGGACCCTGGAGGTCCTCGACGAACTGGGCATCGCGAAGGAGCTCGTCGCGCGCGGCATCCAGGTCCCCACCTTCAAGGTGCACGACGGCCCGAAGACGTTGGCCACCATCGAATTCGACGCATTGCCGACCGCCTACCCCTACACGCTGATGATCCCCCAGGACGTGACCGAGCAGGTCCTGCTCGACCGGCTGCACCAGCTGGGCGGCACCGTCCACCGCCCGTTCACCGTCGAGCGCGTCGGCGACGAGAACGGCCGTGTCACTGTCGAATACACCACCGCCGACGGCACGGCGGGCACCATCGCCGCCGGCTACGTGATCGGCGCCGACGGCATGCACAGCGTCGTGCGCGAACAGGCGGGGATCGACTTCACCGGCGACACCTACCCCGCGTCGTTCGTCCTGGCCGATGTCCGGATGAGCTGGCCGACCCCGCGTTCGGAAGTCTCACTGCATCTTTCGCCGGAGGGCGTCACGGTGGTCGCCCCGCTCCCCGATGCGGCGCAGGAGCGTTACCGCGTCGTCGCCACCGTCGACGACGCCCCCGAGCACCCGACCCTGGACGACATCCAGACCCTCCTCGACGCCAGGGGCCCCGCGGGCGAGGTGCGCGTCGACGAGGTGCTGTGGAGCTCGCGCTTCCGCGTGCACCACCGCGTCGCCGACCACTACCGCGCGGGCCGCGTCCTGCTCGCCGGCGACGCCGCCCACGTGCACAGCCCGGCGGGCGGCCAGGGCATGAACACCGGCATCCAGGACGCCGCGCTTCTGGCCCGGCTGCTGGCGAAAGTGGTTGCCGGCGCACCGGATTCGCTGCTAGACGAGTACGAGACCGTCCGCAGGCCGATCGCGCTGGACGTCGTCGCCTTCACCGACCGGATGACCCGCATGGCCACCCTGCAGTCGGCCCCGGCCCGCACCGCGCGCAATACCGCGCTGCGCCTGCTCACCGGCATCCCCGTGGTCCGCGGCAAGCTGGCCTATCAGCTCGCCGAACTCGCCAACCGCTGACACACGAGAGAGGGGCCCTCCCGGCCACGTTGCCGGAAGGGCCCCTCTGCTGTCGATACCTCTACGCCGAGCCCGCGTCGGCGTGCTCGTCGGCAGGCCGCTCCTCGGTCTGCGACTTCGCCCACCGGTAGTCCGGCTTGCCCGCCGGCGAGCGCTTGATCTCGTCGACGAACCACAGGCTGCGCGGCTGCTTGTACGACGCGATCTCCTGGGTCAGCACCGGCTTCAGGTCGGCCAGGGTCGGCCGCTTGCCGCCGCGACACTGCACGACCGCGACCACCCGCTGGCCCCACCGCGCGTCCTCGACGCCGACGACCAGCGCGTCGAAGATGTCCGGATGCGCCTTGAGCGCGCCCTCGACCTCTTCGGGGTAGATCTTCTCGCCACCGGAGTTGATGCTCACCGAACCACGGCCGAGCATGGTGACGGTGCCGTCCTCCTCGACGCGCGCGAAGTCGCCCGGGATCGCGTAGCGAACCCCGTTGAACTCCTTGAACGTCGCGGCCGACTTGACCTCGTCCTTGTAGTAGCCGAGCGGGATGTGGCCGCTGCGCGCCAGCAGGCCGACGACGCCGGAACCCGGCTCGACCGGATTGCCTTCCTCGTCGAGCACCTGGGTGGCCGCGTCGATCTTCACCCGCGGGCCGCCGGTGTGGGTCTGGCCCTTGGCGATCGTCGCCAGACCACCGAAGCCGGTTTCCGAGGAGCCGATGGAGTCGGTGAGCAGCCGGTTGGGCAGCAGCTCGAGGAACTTGTCCTTCAGCGGCGGCGAGAACAGCGCGGCGCTGCTGGCGAGCACGTACAGCGACGAGAGGTCGTAGGGCTCACCGGTTTCCGGATTACCCTCCTCGAGCGCGTCGAGCATCGGCCGCGCCATGGCGTCGCCGGTGATGAAGATCAGGTTGATCTTGTGCTTGTCGACGGCCTGCCAGACGCCGTGCCCGCTGAACTCGGGGATCATCACGGCCTTGCCGCCGCCGAACAGGCTGTGGAAGGTGGCCCACTGCGCGCCGCCGTGGATCATCGGCGGGATCGGGTAGCGCACCATCTGCGGGTTGGCCGCGCCGATCTTGGCCAGCTCCCACTCGTCCTTGGTGTACTCGCCGGTGATGAAGTTGATGCCCGCGCCGAGCACCCGCCACACGTCCTCGTGCCGCCACATCACGCCCTTGGGCAGGCCGGTGGTGCCGCCGGTGTAGAGCATGTAGATGTCGTCGGGCGAACGCTCGCCGAAGTCACGCTCTCCGGAGGAAGCGGCCAGCGCCGCCTCGTACTCCACCGTGCCGGGCGCGGTCGGCCCCTCGGTGCCGTCCTCGACGACGAGCACGGTCTTCAGGCCGGGGACCTTCGGGAGGACCGCCTGCACCTTGTCGGTGTAGCGGCGCTCGTGGATCAGCGCGACCATGTCGGAGTTGTCGAAGATGTGCAGTAACTCGTTCTCGACGTAGCGGTAGTTGACGTTGATCATCACCGCCCGCGCCTTGAAGATCGCGACCATCGCTTCGACGGCTTCGACGGTGTTCCGGGAGTAGATTCCGACTTTGTCGCCGGGTTTCACACCCTGTTCCTGCAGGTAATGGGCCAGCTTGTTGGCCCGCTCCTCCAGTTCGGCGTAGGTCGACTCGCGATGTTCGCCGACCAGCACGATCCGGTCGGGCATCAGGTCGACGGCGTGTTCGACGAGATCGGCTATGTTGTAGCTCACAGGAACAAAAATAGAACGTGTTACTGTTTCTGACAAGCTCGAACGTCAGGAGATATCGAATGGCCCACTGTCTGGTCGAGAAGCGAGACCATGTCCTCATCGTCACCATGAACCGGCCGGAGGCGCGCAACGCCCTCTCGGGCGAGATGATGGCGATCATGCGCGACGCCTGGGACCAGGTGGACAGCGATCCCGATATCCGCGTCGCGATCCTCACCGGCGCGGGCGGAGCCTTCTGCGCGGGGATGGACCTGAAGGCGATGAGCTCGCAGCATCCGGGGGACACCGCCTCCTCCGGCAGCTGGGACCCGGCCTACCTCCCCGCGCTGCTGAAGGGGCGGCGACTGGCCAAGCCGCTGATCGCGGCAGTCGAGGGCCCGGCCATCGCCGGTGGCACCGAGATCCTGCAGGGCACCGACCTGCGCGTGGCCGGGGAAAGCGCCAAGTTCGGCGTCTCCGAGGCCCGCTGGGGCCTGTTCCCGCTCGGCGGTTCCGCGGTGCGGCTGGCCCGGCAGATCCCGTACACGGTGGCCGCTGATCTGCTGCTGACCGGTCGGCACATCACTGCCGCCGAGGCCAAGGAGATCGGCCTGATCGGCCACGTGGTCCCCGACGGAACCGCCCTCGACAAGGCCATGGCGCTGGCCGGCCAGATCGCTGACAACGGCCCTCTCGCCGTCCAGGCGATGCTGCGCACGCTGCGCGAAACCGAAGCGATGCCGGAGAACGAGGCGTTCCCCATCGAGGCGAAGATCGGCATCGAGGTGTTCAGATCAGCCGATGCCAAGGAAGGGCCGCGCGCCTTCGCGGAGAAGCGCAAGCCGAACTTCACCGGGCAGTAGGACGTTCGCCGGTCGCACTGCCACTGCGCCCCGACCTCGAGGAGGGGCCGCCGCGCAGCGGCGGTTCGCGGCCGTCCCGCCGGTCAGGTGCCGTTGCGTAGGCGACGAAGGAGCAAGCAACGGTGCCTGACCGGCGGGACACAAGGGGCCGCGAACTCGAGCGCGCCAGCGCTCCAACTACACCGGGTAGTTCATGTAGAACGGCTCCCACTGGTGACCGTCGGGGTCGAGGAACGTGCGGCCGTGCATGCCCACCTGGGCCTCCTGGGCGCGCTTGTCCTCGTTGGTCTGCTCGGTCGCGCCCGCGGCGACGGCCGCGTCGGTCAGCGCGTCGACTTCCTCGGCGCTGGCCAGCGAGAGCGCGTAGCCCGCGGCGGCGGTATTGATCGTGTCAGCGATAGGGCGGGTGCTGAAGGTCGAGAAGAACGGCTTGGTCAGCAGCATCAGGCAGATGTTGTCATCGATGACGATGCACGACGCGTTCTGATCGGTGAAATCCTCGTTGACCTTCCAGCCCAGCGCCTCGTAGAAGCTCTTCGAGCGGTCGAGGTCGGCGACGGGGAGGTTGACGAAGATCATCTTGCTGCTCATGGTGGTGAACCTTTCGGGAGCGTCGTTGCGGTCTCGTTCATGTAGACGCGGCCACCCCGGCGGATTCATCGCTGGACAGCGAAGTTCGCGAAATCTCGATGGTCCGTTTTCTCCCCTGTCGACTGTCGGACCCCTGTGGCATCGTGGGAAACTATGAGCGACGCCACAACCGCTACCACCGGCCCGGACCCCGCTGTACTGGCCGAATTCGAAACCCACCGGCGCGAATTGTGCGCGTACGCCTACCGCATGCTCGGCTCCTCGTTCGAGGCCGAGGACGCGGTGCAGGAGACGTTCACCCGCGCCTGGCGCTCCTACGATTCGTTCGAGGGCCGCGCGAGTCTGCGCTCGTGGCTGTACAAGATCGCCACCAATATCTGTCTGGACATGCTCGACCGGCCGCAGAGCCGGGCCAGACCGATGGACCTCAACGGTCCAGGGCGTCCGGATTCCCCGCTGCCCGCCCCGCAGCCCGACTACGTGTGGATCGAGCCGATCCCGAACGCGCTCGCCTTCGGCGCCGACCCGGCCGAGCACGCCTCGACCAAGGACACGCTGCGCCTGGCGTTCGTGGCCGCCTGCCAGCATCTGCCCGCCACCCAGCGCGCGATCCTGATCATGCGCGAGGTGCTGCGCTTCTCCGCGGGCGAGACCGCGGAGGCGCTGATGATGTCGCCCGCGTCGGTGAACAGCGCGCTACAGCGCGCCAGGGCCACCATGTCCAAGGTGCAGCCGACCGTCACCGACGGCTTCGACGAGTCCGATCCCGACCAGCGCAAGCTGATCGACGATTTCGTGAAGGCCTTCGAGGCCTATGACATGGATGCGCTCACCACGCTGCTGAAAGCCGATGTGGCGCTGTCGATGCCGCCCTTCGATCTCTGGATCTCCGGCCCCGAGAACGTGGCCGCGTTCATGCTCAGCACGGGCAGCGCGTGCCGCAATTCGCGGATGGTGCCGCTGGCAGGCGCCAACGGGCTGCCCGCCTTCGGGCACTACAAGCCGAGCGAGGAGCCCGGCGTCTGGGTGCCGTGGTCGATCACCGTGCTCGAACTCCAGGGCGACATCATCTCGGGCCTGAACTTCTTCCTCGACACCGAGAAGTTGTTCCCGCTCTTCGGGCTCGCGCCGGAGTGGCGCGAAGCCGTCTGAGCGGGAACATCTTTCACAGCAGGCGGCGCTTGTACAGCTTGCCGTTGGGATCGCGGGGCAGCTCCGCACGGTATTCCACCGTGCGGGGCAGCTTGTACTTGGCGAGCTGGCCTGCCGCGAACTCGAGGATCTCGGCGGTGAGCGCGTCGTCGCCCGCCGCACCGTCGACCGGCTGCACGAACGCCTTGACCTGCTGGCCCCAATCCGGGTCGGGCACACCGAGGACCGCCACGTCGGCCACCTTCGGGTGGCTCATCAGCACACCCTCGATCTCGGCCGGGTAGATGTTCACGCCGCCGGACAGGATCAGGTCGGAGCGGCGGTCGCAGAGGAACAGGTAGCCGTCCTCGTCGAGGTAGCCGATGTCGCCGACGGTGAACAGGTCACCGACGCGCGACTCCTCGGTCTTCTCCTTGGCGTGGTGGTACTCGAAGCTGGAGGCACCCATCCTCATGTAGACCATGCCCTCCTTGCCCGCGGGCAATTCGGAACCGTCGGTCTCGTCGAGGATCTTGATGACCGACCACGGCCAGGCCTTGCCGACCGACCCGGGCTTGGCCAGCCACTCGGTCCCGTTGATCACCGTGCCGCCGCCCTCGGTGGCGGCGTAGTACTCGGTGACGACCGGACCCCACCATTCGAGCATCTGCCGCTTGGTCGCCTGCGGGCACGGCGCGGCGCCGTGCACCATGCTGCGCAGCGAGGACACGTCGTAGCGGGCGCGCACGTCCTCGGGCAGGGCGAGCAGGCGGTGGAACTGGGTGGGCACCATGTGGCTGTGCGTCACCTTGTGCCGCTCGATCAGCGCGAGCATGTCCTCGGGATCCCACTTGTCCATCAGCACCAGCTTGTGGCCCATCTGGATCGAGATCGTCGAGAAGTTCAGCACGGCCGTGTGATAGAGCGGCGAGCCGCAGATGTGCACATGCTCGTCGTAGGGCGCGAGTTCGAACAGGGCGAAGAAGGCCTTGTTCGGTGCGGGGACCTGGTCGGGATCGGCGCCGGTCAGCGGGCGGCGAACGCCCTTGGGGCGACCGGTGGTGCCCGAGGTGTAGAGCATCGGCGCACCGACCGAACGCTCGTCCGGGCGGCCGGTGTCGGCGGCACCGAGCCACGACACCGGGCGGAAGCCCTCGATGGTGCCCGCCGAGAAGCGGGCGTCGGCGGGCAGTTCGGCCAGGTCGGCGGCCTCGGCGGCGGTAGCCGCGAACCGCTCACTGGCCAGGAAGGCCGAGGCCTCGCTGTCGCCGAGGATGTAGGCGATCTCCGGCGCGGTGAGGTGCCAGTTCACCGCGACGATGTACAACCCCGCCTGGTAGGCGGCGAAATACGCGGCGATCGCCTCCACACCGTTGTGCAGCATGCTGACGACCACGTCGCCGGTGCGCAATCCGATGCCACGTAGTCCGTTGGCGTAGCGGTTGGCGAGGGTGGCCAATTCTCGATAGCTGATCTCCCTGCCGTCCGGGTCGACGACGGCGATCCGCTCGGGATCGGCCGCGGCGATATTCCACAGTCCGAGGACTTCCGTTGTCTGCTGGCTGCTCACCCCTCGAATTTAGAACCTGTTCTACTCGGTTACAAGAGCCTGGAGCCGACGAAGTTGATCGGCGTCGGAAACCGAGATCAGCATCATCGTCACGCCGGCGTCCTCCCATTCCTTCAGCCGCGTGCGCACGTGCGCCTCGTCGCCGAAGATCGCGGTGTCGGTGATCAGCTCGTCCGGCACCGCGGCGGCGGCCTCGGCCTTGCGCCCGGCCTGGAACAACGCGGAGATCTCGTCGACCTCGGCGCTGTAGCCCATCCGCTTATAGACCTGCGCGTGGAAGTTCAGCTCGGGCGCGCCCATGCCGCCGATGTAGAGCGAGGTCACCCATCGCATCCGCTCGATCTCGGCGCCCGGGTCGTCGGTGAGGACCACCTGCGCGCTCGCGGCGATCTCGAAATCGGCCCTGCTGCGCCGGGCACCCGGCCGCGCGAAGCCCTCGTCGAGCCACTCGTTGTACATGCCCGCCAGGCGCGGGGCGTAGTAGATCGCCAGCCAGCCGTCGGCGATCTCGGCGGTCTGGGCGACGTTCTTCGGACCCTCCGCACCCAGCCAGATCGGCAGGTCGGCGCGCAGCGGATGCACGATCGGCTTGAGCGGTTTGCCCATGCCGGTGGCACCGGGACCGGTGTAGGGCAGGCCGTAGTACTTGCTGTCGGAGGTCACCGGCGCCTCGCGGGCCAGCACCTTGCGCACGATGTCGACGTACTCGCGGGTGCGGCGCAGCGGCTGCGCGAACGGCTGCCCGTACCAGCCCTCCACCACCTGCGGCCCGGAGACGCCGAGGCCGAGGATGGCCCGGCCGCCGCTGAGGTGATCGAGGGTGAGCGCGTGCATCGCCGCCGCTGCGGGCGTGCGGGCCGAGAGCTGCGCGACCGAGGTGCCAAGGCGCACCCGCTCGGTCGACGAGCCCCACCAGGCCAGCGGCGTGAAGGCGTCCGAGCCCCACGACTCGGCCGCGAACACCGCGTCGAAGCCCGCTTCCTCGGCCGCGATCACCAGCTCGCCGGCGTTGGCGGGCGGCTGCGCACCCCAGTAACCGAGTTGCAGTCCGAATTTCATGACCGACGCCCTTTCCGGCGAATCCTTGCCAGCAGAATAAGAACCTGTTCTACTCGATATCGTGACCCAGGGGAATACCGCAGTGGAAGTATTGAGTGCACCCCTTCGGGTGCAGTTCGACTACACCAGGTCCGTCGGACCCATCATCGGCGCCTTTCTGACCGGACTGCGCGACCGCCGGATACTCGGCGTGCGCGGCAGTGACGGCCGGGTATTGGTGCCGGCGCAGGAATACGACCCGATCACCTCGGCCCCGCTGGCCGAGCTGGTCCAGGTCGAGCCGACCGGCACGGTGCAGTCGTGGACGTGGGTGGCCGAGCCGCTGCCCGGGCAGCCGTTCGACCGCCCGTTCGCGTGGGCCCTCGTCCAGCTGGACGGAGCCGACACGGCGATGTTGCACGCGCTGGATGTGACCGACCCGAGCCAGGTGCGCACGGGTCTGCGCGTGCGGGTGCGCTGGGCCGAGGAACGGACCGGCACGATTCAGGACATCGCCTGCTTCGAGCCGGGCGAAGGCGCCGCGGCCGCGACACCGTCCGAGGACTCCACCGCCGAGCCGGTGACCATGCTGACCACACCGGTCGACATGAACTACAAGCACACAGCCTCCCCGCAGGAGAGCGTCTACCTGCGCGGTCTCGCCGAGGGCAAGCTGATCGGCGGCCGCTCCGAAGCGGGCGGGCGGGTCTACTTCCCGCCGCGCGGCGCCAACCCGACCGACGGCACGCCCACCGACGACCTGGTGGAGCTGCCCGACAAGGGCACGGTGACCACCTTCTGCATCGTCAACGTGCCGTTCCTCGGCCAGCGGATCAAGCCGCCGTACGTGGCCGCCTACGTGCTTCTCGACGGCGCCGACATCCCGTTCCTGCACCTGGTCCTCGGCTGCGAGGCGTCCGAGGTGCGGATGGGCATGCGGGTCGAAGCCGTGTGGAAACCGCGCGAGGAATGGGGCCACGCGCTGGCCAATATCGACCACTTCCGGCCGAGCGGTGAGCCCGATGCCCCGTACGAGTCCTACCAGCACCACCTCTGAGAGGCGACGTTGAGTACACCAGAAATCGCGGTGGTCGGGTTCGCCCACGCACCGCACGTGCCGGAGACCTTCGGCACCACCAACGGCGTCGAGATGCTCGTGCCGTGCTTCCAGCAGCTCTACGCCGACCTCGGCATCACCAAGACCGATATCGACTTCTGGTGCTCCGGGTCCTCGGACTACCTGGCGGGACGGGCGTTCTCGTTCATCTCCGCGGTCGACGCGATCGGCGCGGTGCCGCCGATCAACGAGTCGCATGTGGAGATGGACGCCGCGTGGGCCCTCTACGAGGCCTGGGTGAAACTGCTCTCCGGCCAGGCACAGACCGCGCTCGTGTACGGCTTCGGCAAGTCGTCGGCGGGCACCCTGCGGCAGGTGCTGAGCAGGCAGCTCGACCCGTATCTGGTCGGCCCGCTGTGGCCCGACGCCGTCTCGGTCGCGGGGCTGCAGGCCCGCGCCGGGCTGGACGCGGGCCGCTGGACCGAGCGGGAGATGGCGGCCGTCGCCGGCGGTGACATCGAATCCCTGCTCGCCGAGCCGTATGTCGCCGATCCGCTGCGCGCGCACGATATCGCGCCGATCACCGACGGTGCGGCCGCGATCGTGCTGGCGGTCGGCGATCGAGCCAGGGAGCTGTGCGAGCGCCCGGCGTGGATCACCGGGATCGCGCACAATATCGATGCCCAGGCGCTCGGTGGCCGCGACCTCACCCGCTCACCATCCACCACCAGGGCGGCCGCCGCCGCGACCCGTGGTGACACCGCCTTCGACCTGGCCGAACTGCACGCGCCGTTCAGTCATCAGCAGCTGATCCTGGCCGAGGCGATCGGCCTGTCCCCCGAGACCCCGGTCAACCCGTCCGGCGGTGCGCTCGCGGGCAACCCGATGTTCGCGGCGGGCCTGGAACGGATCGGCAACGCCGCCACGGCCATCATCTCCGGCACCGCCGACCGGACCCTCGCTCATGCGACCAGCGGCCCCGCGCTGCAGCAGAACCTGGTCGCCGTTCTGGAATCGGAGGCACGATGAGCTTCCCCGCGGCGGTGCTCGGCACCGGCCAAACTCATCACGTGACGAAGCGCGCGGACGTATCCATGGCGGGCATGTGCCGCGAAGCGATCGATCGGGCGCTCGATGACGCGGGCCTGACCATCGACGACATCGACGCCGTCGTCGTCGGCAAGGCCCCCGACTTCTTCGAGGGCGTCATGATGCCCGAGCTCTATCTCGCCGAGGCCCTCGGTGCCATCGGCAAGCCGTTGCTGCGCGTGCACACCGCCGGCTCGGTGGGTGGCTCGACCGGTGTCGTCGCCGCCAACCTGGTGCAGGCCGGCGTGCACGGCAAGGTGCTCGCGATCGCGTGGGAGAAGCAGTCGGAGTCGAACGCCATGTGGGCGTTGTCGATTCCGGTGCCGTTCACCATGCCGGTCGGCGCGGGCGCGGGTGGCTACTTCGCCCCGCACGTGCGCTCCTACATCCGGCGTTCCAATGCCCCGATGCACATCGGCGCGATGGTCGCGGTGAAGGACCGGCGCAACGGCGCGAAGAACCCGCTCGCCCATCTGCACCAGCCCGACATCACCCTCGAATCGGTGCTCGCCTCCCAGATGCTGTGGGACCCGATCCGTTTCGACGAGACCTGCCCGTCCTCCGACGGCGCCTGCGCCCTGGTGATCGGCAATGCCGAGGCCGCGGCGGCGGTCGAGGCCCAGGGCAAGAAGGTCGCCTGGGTGCACGGCACCGCGATGCGCACCGAGCCGACCACCTTCTCCGGTCGTGACCAGGTCAATCCGCAGGCGGGCCGGCACGCGGCCGCCGCGCTGTGGAAGGCGGCCGGGATCACCGACCCGCTCGAGGAGATCGACGTCGCCGAGATCTACGTGCCGTTCTCCTGGTTCGAGCCGATGTGGCTGGAGAACCTGGGCTTCGCCGCCGAGGGCGACGGCTGGAAGCTCACCGACAAGGGCGAGACCGAGATCGGCGGCCGGATCCCGGTGAACCCGTCCGGCGGCGTGCTCTCCTCGAACCCGATCGGCGCCTCCGGCCTGATCCGCTTCGCCGAAGCGGCCAAGCAGGTCATGGGCCGGGCGGGCGCCTACCAGGTCGAGAACGCCCGCAAGGCGCTGGGCCACGCGTACGGCGGTGGCTCCCAGTACTTCTCGATGTGGGTCGTGGGAAGCGAGCGACCGGAATGAAGTTCACCCTCGGTATCGCGCTGAGCCCGCTCGACCAGCTCACCGAGCTGGCCAAGACGGCCGAAGAATGCGGATTCACCTCGATCGGCCTGCCCGACTCGCTGTTCTATATGAAGTCGCAGGCCGCCGACTATCCGTACACGCCGGACGGCAGCCGGTTCTGGGGTCCGGAGACGCCGTGGGTCGACCCACTGATCGCCGCGGCCTCGATGGCCGCGGTGACCACGACGCTGCGGTTCTACACCAACGTCCTCAAGCTCGGCTCGCGCAGTCCGCTGCTACTGGCTCGCCAGGTCGGCTCGATCGCCAACATGTCGGGCAACCGCTTCGGCTTCGGCATCGGGATCGGCTGGGCACCGGAGGAATTCGAGTGGTGCGGGGTCCCCTACGCCCGCCGCGGCGCCCGGGTCGACGAGATGATCGAGATCATCCGGCTGGTCCTCGACGGCGGCATGGTCGAGTACCACGGCGAGTTCTTCGACTTCGACGAGCTGCAGATCAGCCCGGCACCGAGCGAGCGGGTGCCGTTCTACGTCGGCGGGCACACCGGTCCGGCACTGCGCCGGGCCGCCAAGATCGGCGACGGCTGGACCTCGGCGATGATGAAGTTCGACGACCTGGTCACCACCATCGACACCCTGCGCGAACTGCGCGCGGAGTACGACCGGTCCGACGTGCCGTTCGAGATCCAGGCCGTGTGCATCGACAAGTTCGGTCGCGACGGCTACCAGGATCTGGCCGACGCCGGCGTCACCGACACCATCGTGGTGCCGTGGCTGTCCGACGGTATCGGTTTCGACGGCGAGCTGGCCGCCAAGCAGGACTCGCTGCGCAAGTTCGCGGCGAAGTACATCGCCGACCCGATCGTCGCGAAGGGCAAGCCATGAGCGAGACCACGGTGGATCGTTCGGCACGTGCCGCCGGCCTGGCTTCCCAGGCCGCGGTAGGGGCCAGGGACAAGGCGGCCTGGGTCGCCTTGTTCGCCGCGGACGGCATCGTCGAAGATCCGGTCGGCCCTTCGGGTTTCGACCCCGAGGGCGTCGGCCATCGCGGCCACGAGGCGATCGGCGCGTTCTGGGACAAGGCGATCGCGCTGACCGAATCGATCGAGTTCCTCTTCGAGGACTCCTTCGCCTGCGGCAACGAGATCGCCTTCACCGGCAAGATCCGCACCACCATGGCGGGCCACGTGATCGACGCCGAGGGCGTGTTCACCTACAAGGTCGACGCCGAGGGCAAGATCGCCGCCCTGCGCGCATTCTGGGAGGTCGACCGCGCCATGGCCACCACCCGCAAAGTCTCCTGAACACACCACACACACACAGAACAGCCCCGGCACCACTGAGGTACCGGGGCTGTTCCACATCCACATGACCCGACCACCACGCCCCGACCCCGAGGAGGGGCAGGCCGACGCAGTCGGCCGTCGCGGCCGTCCCGCCGATCAGGCGCCGTTGCGCAAGCGACGAAGGAGCAGCAACGGCGCCTGATCGGCGGGACAGGAGGGGCCGCGACCTCGAGCGCGCCAGCGCTCCAACAACTCACTGCGCGACCGGGCAACCCGAGGTCTTGTAGTCGACCGGCATTTCCTTGATGCCGTTGAGCCAGCCCGAGCGCAGGCGCTTGGGCGGGGCGATCTTGGTGATGTCGGGCAGGTGGTCGGCGATGGCGTTGAAGATCAGTTCGACCTCGAGCCGGGCCAGGTTCGCGCCGAGGCAGAAATGCGCGCCGGTGCCGCCGAAGGCCAGGTGCTGGTTGTCGGCCCGGGTGATGTCGAACTTCTCCGGGTTCTCGAAGACGTCCTCGTCGAAGTTGGCCGAGCGGTACAGCATCACCACCCGCTGACCCTTCTTGATCTGCACGCCGCCGAGCTCGGTGTCCTCGAGCGCGGTGCGCTGGAAGGAGGTCACCGGGGTCGCCCAGCGGATGATCTCGTCCACCGCGCCGGCCGGGCGCTCCTTCTTGAAGAGCTCCCACTGGTCGGGGTTCTCCATGAAGGCGATCATGCCGTGGCTGATGGCGTTGCGGGTGGTCTCGTTGCCCGCGACCGCGAGCAGGACGACGAAGAAGCCGAACTCCTCGAGCGTCAGCGCCTCGCCGTCGACATCGGCCTCGATCAGCAACGTCACCAGATCGTCGGCCGGGCAGGCCTTCTTGGCCTCGGCCATCTGGTACGCGTAGCCGAGCAGCTCCATCGACGCGGCGAGCGGATCGACGTCGGCGTTGTCGGGATCGTCGTAGCCGGTCATATCGTTGGACCATTCGAAGACCTTCATCCGGTCCTCCTGCGGTACACCGATGAGCTCGGCGATCGCCTGCAGTGGCAACTCACAGGCGACCTGGGTGACGAAGTCACCCGAGCCCGCCTCGGCGGCGGCCTTCACGATCTGCTCGGCGCGGGCAGAGAGCTCGGCGCGTAGCCCGTTGACCGCGCGCGGGGTGAAGCCCTTGGCGATCAGCTTGCGCAGCTTGGTGTGCTCCGGCGCGTCCTTGTTCAGCAGGACGAAACGCTGCAGTTCGATCTGCTCGCGCTTGATGTCGTCGTTGAACCGCGGGATCGTGGTGTTCTCGTTGGTGGAGAACACATCGCTGCGGCGTGAGACCTCTTTGACGTCGGCGTGCTTGCTGACCACCCAGAAGCCGTCGTCGTGAAAACCGCCGACATCGGGCGACTGCGCGTTCCACCAGATCGGGGCGGCCCGCCGCAGCTCGGCGAACTCCGCCACCGGGACACGCTCGGCGTAGATATCGGGGTCGGTGACGTCGAAGTCGTCCGGCAGGTTGGGCCGGATATTCGTCGCGTGACCGGGTCGGGCGTTTTCGGTGCGATGATCGACCACCGGATGCCTCCGTCGATAAACTGAAACACGTTCTACAATCATTCAAGCACAGGGATTGCCGCGGCGGAAGAACCACGCGGTTTTACCCTGAGCCTAAGAACAGAACTTGTTGCAGTTACGAGGGAGAATCACATGGGCACACCCGTGATCGTCGAGGCCGTGCGGACCCCGATCGGCAAGCGCCGCGGACAGCTTTCGGGACTGCATGCGGCCGAGCTGCTCGGCCTGGCCCAGCGCGGCCTGCTCGATCGAGCCGGCATCGACCCGGCCGAAGTCGAGCAGGTGATCGGCGGCTGCGTCACCCAGGCGGGCGAGCAGTCCAACAATGTCACCCGGGTCGCGTGGCTGCACGCGGGCCTGCCCTGGCAGACCGGTGCCACCACCGTCGACGCCCAGTGCGGCTCGGCGCAGCAGGCCAACCACCTCATCGCGGGCCTGATCGCCACCGGCGCGATCGACGTCGGCGTCGCGTGTGGCGTCGAGGCCATGAGCCGCGTGCCGCTGGGCGCCAACATCGGCACCGAGGCGGGCACGCGCAGGCCCGCGTCGTGGTCGGTCGACCTGCCCGACCAGTTCGTCGCCGCCGAGCGAATCGCCCGCAGGCGCGGCATCACCCGCTCCGACATCGACGAATTCGGTGTGCGCTCACAGCAGTTGGCCGCGCAGGCCTGGGCCGAGGGGCGCTTCGACCGCGAGGTACTGCCGGTCTCGGCGCCGGTGCTCGACAGCGAGGGCAACGCCACCGGCGAGAAGCTCGAGGTGACCAGGGACCAGGGTCTGCGCGCCACCACGCTCGAGGCCCTGGCCGCGCTCAAGCCGGTCATCGCCGACGGCATCCACACCGCGGGCACCTCGTCGCAGATCTCCGACGGCTCCGCCGCCGTGCTGCTGATGGACGAAACCGTCGCGCGCAACAAGGGTTTGCGCCCGCGGGCGCGCATCCACACCCAGGTACTCGTCGGCGCGGAGCCGGAGTTCCACCTCGACGGCCCGGTGCAGGCGTGCACCCGGCTGCTCGAGCGCTCCGGAATGAAAATTTCGGATATCGACCTTTTCGAGATCAATGAAGCATTCGCCTCGGTTGCACTTTCGTGGGCTTCTGTACATCAGCCAGACATGGACCGGGTAAATGTCAACGGCGGTGCGATCGCAATCGGGCATCCGGTCGGCTCCACCGGTTCCCGGCTCATCACCACGGCTTTGCACGAGCTGGAGCGAACGGGCAAGGGCACGGCCATGGTGCTCATGTGCGCAGGCGGCGCACTCGCCACCGGAACGATCATCGAACGCCTGTAGACTGACGATCACCGAAACCGGGCGCCCAGGTTGAACATTCATCCCAGGGCGCCCGGAACGTGTCGTACGCCACACAATCCAGGGGGCGAGGGGGAACATGAGACATCAGCTAACTTTGAGCTACCATCGACCTAAGGTTGAAGAACCCCGCGACGGGCACGAACCCGGACACCCTCCGGCTCCACAAGAGTCGTTGGCGTGACCCGCAAACGCGACCGTCGCGGCCCCTGCACGCAGGTGGGCGTCGGAAACCGTAGAGAAATCCCGAATCAGGCGTAGGTTTTCAGTTACTGAGCCGCTAATATCAATGATACGTATCCGAGATAACGACTGTTAGTACAGTGAAGGGAATTGGGCGGCTCACAATGGCTGATTTCGCGGCGCGGCTGAACAAGCTGTTCGAAACCGTGCATCCCCCGGGGCGCAAGCCGCACACCAACGCAGAGGTTGCGGCTGCGCTGACTGCCTCCGGGCATCCGATCTCGAAGCCGTATCTCTCGCAGCTGCGGTCGGGACAACGAACGAACCCGTCCGACGAGACGGTGGCCGCCCTGGCGAAGTTCTTCAAGGTCAAGCCTGACTACTTCTTCAACGACATCTACGCGGCCAAGATCGATCACGACCTGGAGCTGCTCGCGCAGCTGCAGGGCTACGGGCTGCGTCGGCTGTCCAGCAGGGCATTCGACCTCTCGGAAGAATCACAGAATTTGCTCACCTCCATGGCGGAGAAGTTGCGGGCCAGCGAAGGTTTGCCCGAAATTCCGCCGGACGGAACGGAATAGGAACCACAGAGCGGTCGGCCTGACGCACCTGATGGTGTCCTGGGACCGGCCGTGAAAGACGGATACGTGCACAGTGAACGGGCCTGAGACGGTGTGATCCACCAGCTCAGGCCCGTTCTCTGTGCTCGATTCAGTTCGAGGCGGCGGCGCTCTTCGGCGTGGCACCGGCGGCGGCGACCGCCGCGTCGTACTCGGACGCGATCGCCAGCACCCAGCCGCGCGGGCTGACTCCGGGCGGCGGCGCGATCCAGCGCGCATCGACGAACAAGTCCCCCAACGGATCTCGCGTCCATTCGGCCACGATCGCGGCCCGCTCCGACACCGACGTCGGCGGCTCGCCCGCCGCCGGGATGACGATGCCGCTGCCGGAGAGCAGATAGAGCGCGTCCATCACCTGGGCCACGTGGTCGGACGCCTTGAGCTGCGTCGACGTGGCGTTCTGCTCGGGCGCGACCACATCGGGGAAGCGGCCGACCATCAGCTTGTGCAGCGGCCGGATCCGGCGCAGCAGAATCCGGGCCCGCCACCACAACTCGACCACGATCGACACCGCACCCAACGCGATGAGCAGGCTCGCGATCTCCCAGGCCTGCCAGCCCCAGGTCGGCTCGCCGGGCGGGCTGGGTTCGGCGTGCTGGAAGGCGCGGCCCGCGTTGGCGACCGCGAGCACGGCCACCAAAGCCGTTCCCGCCGTGTAGATCGCGATACCGCGACCCAGCGTGGTCCAGTCCAGATTGCGCAGACCGGTGGTCACGATGAACACCGCGCCGAGCGCGACCACGATCCAGCCGAAGGTGAACGACCACCCCAGCGTGATCGCGATGGCGAACGCGCCGATGCCGTAGACCACCATCGCGATCTGGCGCAGATTGCGGCGCGACACCACCGGCCACGCGGCCGAGGCGACCACCGAGGTGGCGGTGGTGAACAGAATCCACGCCGAATCCACGATGCCGGCGGACAACCACCCGCTACGCACCCCGCCGGGCAGCAGATTATCGACGGCGACCGCGATGTCGGGAATGGCGACGGTCGCCGCGAGCGCGACAGCGGCGACCGCGACGACGATGGCGACGCGGGCGGTCGTCGCGGGCTTGACCAGCACACGACCCACTCGCGCACCCGCGGCAACCCAGACCAGCAGGGCTGTCAACCAGAGTGTCATCCGAGTGCCTCATCGAATCGAAGGACCGAGACGCCTGCGCCCCGGTTGTTGAACACACGCAGCCGGGTCATGAGCATGGCCGCGAAGGTCTCGGCCTCCCACTCGGCGAGATCGTCGGCGCCGTCGTCGACGATCTGCGCGTGGGCGCGCTGACTGAGCATGTAGGCGATCAGGTCGTCGCTGACCTCGAGCGTCGTCTCCACCGCGGGGGCGCCCTCGTGGTCGAAGACGATATGGCCCAGTTCGTGCGCGAGGGTGTGATCGCGACTCGGCAGGGAATCGGCCAGGACGATGATGTCGCGCTCCGGGTAGAACCGGCGCTGGCCGCACACGCCCGGGCCCAATTGCGCACTGGTGATCTCGATTTCGCGCTGCCGCTCCAGCGAGATCGCCGCGACCACCTCATCGAGAGTGGTCGCGTCGGAGTCGGCGGCGACCGCGCAGACCGCGTCGACGGCGGCGGCGACGCGGCGATAGGACCTGGAGGTGCTCTGGGTCTTGCTCTTGCTCATCGAAGATCCCCTCACGACCTCGGTCCGAAGAATTCGGCACGCGCCGCGTTCACCCGAGCCTGGGCTGCCGCGGCACCTTGGAAACTCACTGCGCCCGAACCGGTTCCGGCCAGGGTCAACGCGATCAGGCCGCCGATCACCGACAGCAGCTTCGGTTCGGGCAGACCGCTGTTGTCACTGGTCGGCTTGAACTCGGGATTCGGCTTGGCCGCCGGCGCCGGTGCGGCGGCTGCGGGCGGTGCCGCGGGCGCCTCGGCGGCGGGCGGCGCCGCAGCCGGAACCGGTACCGCCACAGCGATATTCGGCACCGAGGGCGCGGAGGGAATCGCGATCGGCGGTAACGCGGGCGCGGCCGGTACGGAGGGGATCGGGATCAGCAGCAAGAGCAGCGGCGAGGCCGAGCCCACCGCGGCGGAACCGACGGCAGCCGAGCCGACCGCGGCCGAACCCGCGCCGGCGGAACCGACGGCGGCCGAACCGACACCGGCCGAACCCACCGCGGCGGAGCCGGTGCCGAGCAGGGCGGAGCCGAGGCCGAGCGTGGCGGAGCCGGTGCCCACCGCGGCCGAGCCGACGGCGGCCGAGCCGGTACCGAGCACCGCGGCGGCACCGGCCGAACCGGTACCCAGGACCGCGGCCGCACCGGCCGAACCGGTCGCGAGCACGGCGCCCGCGCCCGCCGAACCGGTACCGAGGACCGCGGCGACACCTGCCGAACCGGTGCCGAGAATCGCGCCGACGCCCGCCGAACCGGTGCCGAGCAGCAGGCCGAGACCGGCCGAACCCGTGCCGAGGACCGCGCCCGCGGCGGCCGAGCCTGCCGCGGAGCCGGCGGCAGCGGAACCCGAGGCGGAACCGGAACCGGCGACTTCCTTCTTCGGGACGTCCTGGGCGACCTGGCCGGGGATGGTCAGCGGCTGCCACTCGCCCTCGTCGGCGACCTGCGCACCCGCGGGGTGCTGCGGGTCGGCCGGGGCCTGGCCGTCGGTCTCGCCTGGGGTGCCGCCCTGACCGTTGTCGCCTTGATTGCCGTCGCCGGAACCGCTGGGGAGGCGCAGTTCGGCGGGCTTGCCGTTGCCGTTGTGCTGACCGCCGTTCTGCTGACCGTTGTCGCCCTGGCCACTACTGCCGCTCCCGGGCGCCTGAGCGGCGGGAGTCGGTGGTTTCTCCGGTGCGGCGACGGCGACCGCCGGCCCGAGTAAAGCGGAACCGGCCAGCACGCTCGCAGCGGCAAGTACGCGCAAGATGCGACCAACGGCCATGCGCTTGTCATCCCCTTAGTAATTCAGCGCAGCAATACCCCCGGTCGCGACACATTCCGGGCTCGACGAACAGTAGCCCATAGTAAACCCACCCCTGCTTCCACGCAGAAGAGAGCAAGAGTCGTCCAGCCCCCTGAACGTGTGTGACATGCCATAAGCGCAGGCCGGGGAGGTTTCCCCGGCCTGCGCTCATGAGGTTTGCTATGCGCCGTACACGGGCTCCGGCGGAGTGCTCTTCTCGATCAGTTCGGCCACCACCGGGCCCAGCTCGGCGGGGTTCCACCGCGCGCCACGGTCGACCGGAGCGCCGTGGCGCCAGCCCTGCGCGAGCGCCACCTTTCCGCCCTCGACCTCGAACATCCGGCCGGTCACACCGGCCGACTCGGTGCTGCCGAGCCACACCACGAGCGGGGAGATGTTCTCCGGCGCCATGGCGTCGAAGCCCGAATCGGGGGCGGCCATGGTGTCGGCGAAGACCGTTTCGGTCATCCGGGTGCGGGCCGCGGGCGCGATCGCGTTCACGGTGACGCCGTAGCGGCCGAACTCGGCCGAGGCGGTGAGGGTCAGACCCGCGATGCCCGCCTTGGCCGCGCCGTAGTTGCCCTGCCCGACGCTGCCCTGCAGACCGGCGCCGGAGCTGGTGTTGATGACGCGGGCGTCGACCGGGCGACCGGCCTTCGCCTCGCCGCGCCAGTACTCGGCCGCGTGCCGCATGGTGGCGAAGTGGCCCTTGAGGTGCACGCGGACCACCGCGTCCCACTCGTCCTCACCCAGGTTGACCAGCATCCGGTCGCGCACGAAACCGGCGTTGTTGACCAGCACGTCGAGGCCGCCGAAGGTGTCGACGGCCTGGCGGATCAGGTTGCGGGCACCCGCCCAATCGGCGACGTCGTCGTAGTTCGCGACGGCCTCGCCACCGGCGGCGACGATCTCGTCGACGACCTGCTGGGCCGGGGTCTCGGTGGTCGCTGCGCCGTCGAGCGCGGTGCCGACGTCGTTGACCACCACGCGCGCGCCCGCCGCGGCGAAGGCCAGCGCGTGCGCGCGGCCGATCCCACGGCCTGCGCCGGTGACGATGACGGTGCGGCCCGCGCAGATCTGCTGCTGGTCGGTCATGTGAAAGCTCCTGTGTCTCTGGCGGCTGGCGCCGCGGGTTTCGGCTGCGTCTCTGGCGGCTGGCGCCGCGGGTTTCGGCCTCGTGACCTCGCATCCGAGGGGCGATACTGCGCCTTCGGCGTTCCGTCTCGCCCCTCGGATGCGAGGCGGCCGAAACCGTGGGGGGTGGGGGTGGGGGGTGGGACTCAGTGGTTGGCGGTGGCGGCGTCCAGGAAGGCCGGGCGTTCGCCGCCGCCGTGGACGAGCAGGGTGGCGCCGCTGATGTGCGCGGCCAGCGGGGAGGCCAGGAAGATCGCGGCGCTGCCCACGTCGGCGGGGCTGGCGAGCCTGCCCAGCGGCACGGTCCGGCCGACGGCGGCCACCCCGTCGGCGTCGCCGTAGTGGAGATGACTGAGTTCGGTCTCGACCGGGCCGACGACCACCGAGTTCAGCCGGACCTTGGGCGCCCATTCGACGGCCAGCGAGGACGCCAGGTTGTCCAGGCCGGCCTTGGCCGCGCCGTAGGCGGCGGTGCCCGGCGACGGGCGGTGCCCGCTGACACTGGTGATCATCACGATCGAGCCGCCCGCGTCCTGCTTCTGCATCGCCGCGTTGGCGTGCTGGGAGATCAGCAGGGGCGCGAGCAGATTCAGCTCGATGATCTTCTGATGGAACCGCGGGCTCGCGGCGTCGGCCATGGCGAACGGCGCACCGCCCGCGTTGTTCACCACATGATCGACGCGGCCGTGCCGATCGAGGATCTGCTCGAACAGCGCGGCGACGGCGTCGGGGTCGCGCACATCGCAGGTGAAGTGCTCCGTGCTGCGCTCCCCCACCGTGATCGGCTCGTCGGCGGGCCTGCGCGCGCAGGTCAGCACGGTCGCGCCCGCGGCGAGGAAGGCCCGGCTGATACCGGCGCCGACACCGCGGACGCCGCCTGTCACCAGAACGATCTGCTCGGAAAGGTCGATTTCTACAGCCACCGTGCTAACCTACCAAGCAATTGCTTGCTTTGTCTCGGGTTCGCCTGGGGCGCGCACGATGGGACTTGCGATGGGGATAAACCGTCACACCGAAACCGAGGGCGTCGAAGTCGTCACAGTCGACTACCCGCCGGTCAACGCACTACCGTCCGACGGTTGGTTCGCCCTGGCCGACGCGGTCCGGGCGGCAGGCCGCAATCCGGAGACCCGGGTGGTCGTGCTGCGGGCCGAGGGCCGCGGCTTCAACGCCGGCGTCGACATCAAGGAGATGAACGCCGACACCGGCCACACCGCGCTGATCCGCGCGAACCACGGCTGCTTCGAGGCCTTCGCGGCCGTCTACGACTGCGAGGTCCCCGTGGTGACCGCCGTCAACGGCTTCTGCCTCGGCGGCGGCATCGGCCTGGTCGGCAACTCCGATGTCATCATCGCCTCCGACGACGCCACCTTCGGCCTGCCCGAGGTGGACCGTGGCGCGCTCGGCGCGGCCACCCACCTGGCCCGGCTGGTCCCCCAGCACCTGATGCGGACCATGTTCTACACCGCGGGCAAGCTCACCGCCCAGCAGCTGCACCACTTCGGCTCGGTGTACCAGGTGGTGCCGCGCGCCGAACTCGACGCCGCGGCCATGGAGGTCGCCAAGAACATCGCGAACAAGGACGGCCGCGTGATCCGGGCGGCCAAGCGCGCGCTCAACGGCATCGACGTGCAGGACGTGCACCGCTCCTACCGCTACGAGCAGGGCTTCACCATGGAGCTCAACCTCGCCGGTGTCGCCGATGAGATCCGGGCGCGTTTCGACGACGATCTCGCCGCGCAGAAGAAGGAGAAGTAGACGCCATGCGCGACAAGAGAATGACACTCGACGAGGTCGTCGGTGAGCTGCGCAGCGGCATGACCATCGGCCTCGGCGGCTGGGGTTCCCGGCGCAAGCCGATGGCGCTGGTGCGCGCGCTGCTGCGCTCCGACGTCACCGATCTGACCGTGGTCACCTACGGCGGCCCCGATCTGGGCCTGCTGTGCTCGGCGGGCAAGGTGCGCAAGGCGTACTACGGCTTCGTCTCGCTGGATTCGGCGCCCTTCTACGATCCGTGGTTCGCCAAGGCCCGCACCGAGGGCGCGATCACCGTGCGCGAGATGGACGAGGGCATGGTCAAGTGCGGTCTGCAGGCCGCGGCGGCCCGGCTGCCGTTCCTGCCGATCCGGGCCGGCCTCGGGTCCTCGGTCATCGACTTCTGGGAAGGCGAGCTGCGGACGGTCCAGTCGCCGTATCCGGCCGCCGACGGCCGGACCGAGACGCTGGTCGCGATGCCCGCGCTGAACCTCGACGCCTCCTTCGTCCACCTGGACCTGGCCGACAAGCACGGCAACGCCGCCTACACCGGCGTCGATCCGTACTTCGACGACCTGTACTGCCTGGCCGCCGAGCGGCGCTACGTCTCGGTGGACCGCATCGTCGAGACCGAGGAACTGGTGAAAGCCGTTCCGCAGCAGTCGATCATCCTCAACCGCATGCTGGTCGACGGTGTCGTCGAGTCGCCCGGCGGCGCGCACTTCACCTTCTCCGGCAGCTACGGCCGCGACGAGAAGTTCCAGAAGCACTATGTGGCCGCCGCGGCGACGCCCGAGTCGTGGGCCGAGTTCAAGGCTCGCTACCTGGATGTCTCCGAAGCCGAATACCAGGCCGCCGTCCACGCTTTCGCCGAGGAGCAGAAGCTATGAGTATCAGTCGTGCTGAGGTCTGCGTCGTCGCCGCCGCGGAGATCTTCCGCGGAGCCGGTGAGATCATGGCGAGCCCGATGTCGACGGTCACCACCATCGGTGCCCGGCTGGCCCGGCTCACCTTCGAGCCCGATCTGCTGCTGTCCGACGGCGAGGCGCTGTTCTTCGCCGAG
Source organism: Nocardia fodinahabitans (assembly GCF_052983615.1). Taxonomy (NCBI): domain Bacteria; kingdom Bacillati; phylum Actinomycetota; class Actinomycetes; order Mycobacteriales; family Nocardiaceae; genus Nocardia; species Nocardia fodinahabitans. The sequence continues at coordinate 4,063,819 of NZ_JBRJJC010000001.1, read as the reverse complement.
GTCCCGGCCATCGGCGCGAAAGCCCCGGTCGAGGGCTGGATTCCGTTCTCCAAGGTGTTCGACGTGGTGGCCTCCGGCCGTCGGCACGTGGTAATGGGCGCCAATCAGATCGACCGGTTCGGCAACCAGAACCTGTCGGCCTTCGGTCCGCTCCAGCAGCCGACCCGGCAGATGTTCGGTGTGCGCGGCGCGCCGGGCAACACCATCAACCACGCCACCAGCTACTTCGTGCCCCGGCACAACAAGCGGGTGTTCGTCGACCAGGTCGACATCATCTCCGGCATCGGTTACGACCGCATCGATCCCGAGAACCCGGCCTACCGCTTCCACCACCTGCACCGCGTGGTGACCAACCTGGGCGTGTTCGACTTCAACGGTCCCGACCACACCCTGCGCGCGCTGTCGCTGCACCCGGGCGTGAGCGCCGACGAGGTCGCCGAGAACACCTCCTTCGAGGTGGCCGAGCTGGGCACCGCGGGCGAGACCAGGCTGCCCACCGAGGAAGAGTTGCGGATCATCCGTACCGTGCTCGACCCCAAGGGTTTCCGTGAGAAGGAAGTGGCGGCGTGAGCGGCCGGAGGCGGCAGCGGAGCGTGACCACACAGGCCGCCCGAGCACGCCGGAAGGAGACAGCATGAGTGCCCACTTGCGGACTCCGCTGACCGAACTGGTCGGCATCGAGCATCCGGTCGTGCAGACCGGCATGGGCTGGGTCGCCGGTCCGCGCCTGGTCGCGGCCACCGCCAACGCGGGCGGCCTCGGCATCCTGGCCTCGGCCACGATGACCTTCGAGGAGCTCGAGGCGGCGATCGCCAAGACCAAGTCGCTCACCGGCAAGCCGTTCGGCGTGAACATCCGCGCCGACGCGACCGACGCCACCGAGCGCATCGATCTGCTCATCCGTGAGCAGGTCAAGGTCGCCTCCTTCGCGCTCGCGCCGAAGAAGGACCTGATCGCCAAGCTCAAGGACGCCGGTGTCGTGGTGGTGCCGTCGATCGGCGCCGCCAAGCACGCGGTGAAGGTGGCCTCCTGGGGCGCCGACGCGGTGATCGTGCAGGGCGGCGAGGGCGGTGGGCACACCGGTCCGGTCGCCACCACCCTGCTGCTGCCGTCGGTGCTCGACGCGGTCGACATCCCGGTGGTCGCGGCGGGCGGCTTCTTCGACGGTCGCGGCCTGGCCGCCGCGTTGTCGTACGGCGCCGCCGGTGTCGCGATGGGCACCCGTTTCCTGCTCACCCAGGAGAGCACCGTCCCCGAGGCCGTGAAGCAGGAGTACCTGGCGCGCGGACTACAGGACACGGTGGTCTCGGTGAAGGTCGACGGCATGCCGCACCGGATGCTGAACACCGAACTGGTCGAGAAGCTGGAGCACTCCGGTGGCTGGCGCGGCCTGTCCGCGGCGGTCGGTAACGCGGCCAAGTTCAAGTCCATGACCGGCATGAAGTGGTCGACGCTGATGCGCGACGGCCTGGCGATGCGCAAGACCAAGGACCTCAGCTGGTCCCAGGTCGTGATGGCGGCGAACTCGGCGATGCTGACCAAGGCCGGTCTCGTCGAGGGCCGGACCGACGCGGGCGTGCTGCCCGCCGGCCAGGTCACCGGCATCATCGACAGCCTGCCGACCGTGGCCGAGCTGATCGACGAGATCGTCGCCGACGCCATCGCCCGGATCGAGGCGATCTCGTCGCTGACCATCGAGCCGGCCACCGAGGCCCACTGACCCGGAGCCGTACCCGGCTCCCTCCACAAGCTCGCCCCGATCGACGGCCCAGAGCCAACCGTCGGTCCCCTGGGGCGATCGAACACCGGACCCGGTGCCGCACTCACGAGGTGCGCATCGGGTCCGGTGCGCTTTACGGCTCAGAGCGCGAAGACGGTGAACTGCGTGGTGCCGGGCAGATGCGCCAGCGGCGTGGTCCGCACCGTCGCCTCGATCCGCCCCGGACCCGTCGACAGCAGCACGCCGACCGCGGGACCGGTCTGTCCGGCGGGGCCGCCGGCCACGACGGTCGCGACCGAGGCGGTCGCCGTCGTGCCGCACCTCGATCAGCGGGGACGCACCTCGACGCGGTTGTCGTGGAACACCGCGCCGCCGCCGTAGTCCGAATCCCGTTCGGCGACCGTCGCGTTGACGGTGGCGCCGTTGGTGAATTTGGCCCAGCGGCCCTTCGTCGTGCCCGCGACGCCGGGGCGGACCCGGTCCGACACCTCGGCCACGGCCTCGAACGACCCGCGCGCGTTGGACACCAGGACCGGCGCACCGTCGGCGATACCGCGGGCGGTGGCGTCGTCGGGATGCAGGGTGATGGTGGATTCGCCTGCCCGGCGGCGCAATTCGGGGTTGCCGCCGAAGGAGGTGTTCAGGAAGTAGTGCGAGGCGGCGGAGATCAGCACCAGTCCGTCGCCCGGGTCGGCGGGTGGCGTGTAGTCCGGGAGCGGATCGTGTCCGGCCAGTTCGGCACGCGCCGAGACGAATTGCAGTTTGCCCGCCGGGACCGAGCCGGGCTGGATCTTGAGGAAGCCGTCGGCCCGGAGCCGGTCCAGGTCGTGGCCCTTCAGCAGTTGCCTGGCCAGTTCCTCGTCGGAGTCGTAGAGGGCCGGTTCGATGAGACCGAGGCGGCGCGAGAGCCTGCGGAAGGTCTCGGTGGTGGACAGGCATTCACCCGGCGGCTCGACGGCGGGCTCGTTCCAGACCAGGTAGAGGTGGCCGTAGCCCGCGATCACGTCGAGGTGTTCGGGCTGCATGGTGGCGGGCAGCACGATGTCGGCGTAGTCGACGGTGTCGGTGCCGAAATGCTCGAGCACGACGGTGAACAGATCGTCGCGGGAGAGTCCTTCGATCACCCGGCGCTGGTCGGGGTTCGAGCCGACCGGATTCGCGCCGATCACGAACAGCGCCTTGACCGGCGGATCCTCGGTCTCGAGCAGGGCTTCGCCGAGCCGGGTCATCGACAGGGTGCGGACCGGGTGCGGCAGCAGATCATCGCGGACCAGCGCCGCGTCGTCGAGCTGGAAGTGGCCGCTGGTCGAATAGTGCAGTCCGCCACCGGGAATCGCCCAGTCGCCGGTGACGCCGGGCAGGCAGGCCAGCACCCGCAGCGCCATACCGCCGCCCGCGTGTCGCTGCATGCCCTGGGAGGCGCGGATGGCGGTCGGCCTGGTGCGGGCGATCCGCTCACCGAGCGCGACGATCCGCTCCCGCGGCACGCCGGTGATCGCCGCGGTGCGCTCCGGGGTGAATTCCCTGACCCGGTCGCGGAATTCGGGCCAGCCCTCGGTGTGTTCGGCAATGAACCGCTCGTCCTGCGCGCCGAGCGAGACGATGACGTGCAGCAGCCCGAGCGCGAGCGCGGCGTCGGTGCCGGGCAGCGGCGCGAGGTGCTCGTCGCAGCGTTCGGAGGTCTTGGTGCGCACCGGGTCGATCGATACCAGGTAGGCCCCGCTGTCCTGCACGAACTTCCACAGATGGTGACCGGAGGTGAGCGGGTTGGTGCCCCACAGCAGGATCAGTTCCGACTTCGCGAAATCCTCGGGATCCATGCCGCCGGAGGTACCTAGCGTGTAGCGCAGACCGGTGCCGCCCGCGACGGAGCAGATCGTCGCGGCGTGGTGCGAGGCGCCGAGGACGTTGAACATCCGGCGACCGGCATAGCCCTCGAGTCCCTGCAGGTAGCCGAGGCTGCCGGTGCCGTGGAACGGCCAGATCGCCTCGCCACCGAACTCGTCGACGATGCCGGTGAGCCGGGTGGCGATCTCGTCGAGCGCGTCGTCCCAGCTGATCCGCTCGAAGCGGCCCGAGCCCTTGGGCCCGACCCGGCGCAGCGGGTAGCGCAGCCGGTCGGGCGAGCCGACCTGCTCGAGATAGCGATTGACCTTGACGCACAACGCGCCACGGGTCACCGGATGGTCCTTGTTCCCCCGCAGCCCGGTGGCCTTGCCGTCCTCGACGGTCACCACCCACGAGCACGCGTCGGGGCAGTCGAGCGGGCACGCACCGAGCACCTTCACCCGGCCCATCGTAGGCCGGGGGTACGACACCCGCCCGGCGGCGGCCGGGGGTAACACCGACCGTACGAAATGTGACGTAAGTCACGTAAGAGTGGTTTTGCGAACGCGGCACCGCCGGAGATCCAGATGCGCGGAGGCCCTGTCACAGGTCGGGGCATCGTGCCCCCACGCTTGGTGGGAGGTAGGAGATGAGAACGCTCGGCAAGAAATTGATGGTGAGCGCGTCGGCGGCAACGCTGCTCGGCGCGGGGGTGGTGATGGGCGCGGCGCCTGTCCAGGCGCAATGGGGTCCGTCGGGATGCTCGGCCCATCCGGTCAACAACACCTCGGCGTACTCACAGTGTTATTGGCCGGTCCGGCATCAGGTGCGGATCGAATGCAGGCAGTGGTGGGGCTGGTTCGGCAGCAGCTGGGCCACCTACGAACGCCGCGGCCACGTGGCGTGGGACGGGCAGCAATCCTGGGCCCACTGCGATATACCCGGCACTCTCCAGCGCTGGGATGTCGTGACCTACTGGTGGTGAACGAGAAACGGGTCGGCCGAAGGGGCCGACCCGTAACCCTCATTCCGTCTCGATGACCGGGTTGAGAATTCCGCATACCTTCCAGCCGCCGTCTTCCTCGACCAGTTTGTAGGTCGCGGTCGAGGTGGTCTTCGTGCCGAGGATCTCCATCGACATCGCCGTCGTGAAGGTCCCGGAATCGCTACCGGACGGGACGTCCACGCTCTTCAAGGTTGTCGTCGTCTTCGGGAGCCCGGTGTCCGACGGCGCCCCGGTCGGCGTCGACTTGTTCTTGTACTTCGCGATCTCGTCCCGATCGGAGGAACACACCAGATCTTCGAGGTCGCCCTTCTGATCGACCCACGCCTGCGCCGCCTCGCGCGGGGTGTCGTAGCCGCCGCCGATGATCGAACCGCCGCCGCCACCGAACATGAACAACGCGCCGACCGCGACCGCGATCAGAACGGCAGCACCACCGACGAAGAGGGCGATCTTTCCACCGCTACCACCGGACGGGCGGGGCGGCTGACCGTAACCACCCGGCGCACCGTACTGCGGCCCGCCCTGCGGGTACGGCTGCCCCGGCATCGGCCGTCCCTGCGGGTAGGGCTGCCCTGGCATCTGCTGTCCCTGCGGATACGGCTGCCCCTGCGGATACGGCTGGCCCGGATACGGCTGACCCGGCGGCATCGGCTGTCCCGGCCGACCTTGATACGGGTTGGGTGGTTGTGGGTGACCCATTCGGAATTCTTGCTCCTGATCTCACGAGTGACACCCAGATCCGGCACCACTTCAGCTCATGGCTTACCCACTGCGCCACCGTGTTATCGCGGCTACCCATGGGTGAGCAACGTTCCAGTGTGGGTGACCGAGCGATCGCTCGCAAGTGCGGAAACCGCCGTATACCGCACTACGGCCCGGTGCTGGAGACTCCAGCACCGGGCCGTTGTGGGCTCCGCGGCGAATTACTCGGCGGCGCCGAGGCGTTCGATGATGGTGACGTTCGCGGTGCCGCCACCCTCGCAGATGGTGAGCAGGCCGTAGCGGCCGTTCACCCGCTCGAGCTCGTTGAGCAGCGTGGCGAACAGCTTGGCGCCGGTCGCGCCGAGCGGGTGGCCGAGCGCGATGGCGCCGCCGTTGGCGTTCACCTTCGCCGGGTCGGCGCCGATCTCCTTGATCCAGGCCAGGACCACGGGAGCGAAGGCCTCGTTGATCTCGATGGCGTCGATGTCGTCGATGGTCAGGCCGGCCTTCTCCAGCGCCCACTGGGTGGCCGGGATCGGCGCGCTGAGCATCATGAGGGGGTCGGCGCCGCGCGCGCTGACGTGATGGATACGGGCGCGCGGGGTCAGGCCGTACTCCTTGACCGCCCACTCCGAGGCGAGCAGCGTGGCGCTGGCGCCGTCGGAGATCTGGCTGGCGACCGCCGCGGTGAGCGGGCTGCCCTCCGACAGCGGCTGCAGGCTCGCCATCTTCTCCAGGCTGGTCTCGCGCGGACCCTGGTCGACGGTGAAGTCGCCGACCGGCACGATCTCGTTGTCGAAGCGGCCCGCGGCGATGGCGGCCTTGGCGCGCTCGTGGCTCTGCAGGGCCCAGCGCTCCATGTCCTCGCGGCTGATGCCCCACTTCTCGGCGATCATCTCGGCGCCCTTGAACTGGGAGACCTCGCCGGTGCCGTAACGCGAGTCCCAGCCCTTCGCGCCGACGAACGAGGACTCGAAGCCGTACGGCTTGCCCGCGACCATGGCGGCGCCGATCGGGATGGCGCTCATGTTCTGCACGCCGCCGGCCACGATGACCTCGGCGGTGCCGCTCATGATGGCCTGCGCGCCGAAGTTGATCGCCTGCTGGCTGGAGCCGCACTGCCGGTCGACGGTGACGCCGGGCACTTCCTCGGGGTAGCCCGCGACCAGCCACATGGTGCGGCCGATGTTGCCGGCCTGCGGACCGAGGTTGTCGACACAGCCGACGATCACGTCGTCGACGATCGACGGGTCGATGCCGGTGCGCTCGACGAGGCCACGCAGCGCGGCCGCGCCGAGATCGGCGGAGTGCACCTCGGCCAGCGCGCCACCGCGCTTGCCGACCGCGGTACGCACCGCATCGATCACATAGGCCTCCCGCAGTGGGGCGTAGGGGCGGCGCTCGGCTGATGCGGTCATGTTGGAACTCCTATTTCGCGGTGCTCCCGGGCACGGTGAGCCCGTCGAGCACGATGGTGAGATATTGCTGAGCAAGGCTTTGCACGGTGATCGGGCCACCGGGGGTGTACCAGCGGACCGCGACCCACACGGTGTCGCGCAGGAAGCGGAACGCCAGTTCGACGTCGAGTTCGGGCCGGAAGCTGCCGTCGGCGACACCGGCGGTGAGCACCCGGTGCCACAGGTCGCGGAACTCGGTGTTGAAGTCGCGGATGTAGGCGAAGCGCTCCACGTCGCGCAGGTTCTTGGCCTCGGCCTGGTAGATGGCGACCGCGGCGTGGTGCCGGTCGAAGGCCTCGTAGGAGGCGATCACCAAGGCTTCCAAGGTCTCTCGCGAGCTCAGCCCGGCGGCCGCGATCTCGCGGTAGCGGCCGAACAGGTCGTCGAGGAAGCCGCGCAGGATCTCGTCGACCATCGACTCCTTGGAGTCGAAATGGTGGTAGAGGCTGCCGGAGAGGATGCCCGCCGAGTCGGCGATATCCCGCACCGTGGTGGCGCGCAGTCCACGCTCGGCGAACAGGTTCGCGGCGAGGTCGAGGAGTTCGGCGCGGCGAGAACGTTTCACGGTGTCGGATGCGGTCACGACGTCATCCTACAACCAAGCATTTGCTTGGTTTCCGGGAACGCCGCACTCGGGGGCTCGCTCGTCATGCGCGCTGACTGCTCACCGAGACCACCTCGCCGGTCAGGTACGAGGTGTAGTCGCTGGCCAGCATGGCGATCGTCGCGGCGACCTCCCACGGCTCGGCGGCGCGGCCGAAGGCCTCCCGCTCGCTCAGGGCGTCGAGCAGCTCGCTCGAGCTGACCTTGTCCAGGAACGGATGCCGGGCGATGCTCGGCGCGACGGCGTTGATCCGCACCCCGAACTCGGCGGCCTCGACCGCACTGCACCTGGTCAGCGCCATCACGCCGGCCTTGGCGGCAGCGTAGTGCGCCTGGCCGTGCTGCGCGCGCCAACCGAGCACGCTGGCGTTGTTGACGATCACGCCACCGTGGCCGGCCGACCGGAAGTACCCGAGCGCGGCACGGGTGCAGCGGAAGGTACCGGTCAGGGTGATGTCGAGAACCTGATCCCACTGCTCGTCGGTCATGTCGACGACCGGGGTCTCACCGCCGAGGCCGGCGTTGTTGACCATGACGTCGATCCGGCCGAGTTCGGCGGCGGCATCGGTGAGCAGCTGGTTCACCTGCGCGGTATCGCGGACGTCGCAGACCACGGCGCCGACCTTGCGCTCGGGGAACTCCTTGGCGAGCAGCTCGGCGGTCTCGGTGAGCCTGCGCTCGTGCCAATCGGAGACGACGACGTCGGCGCCTTCTTCCAAGAGCCTGCGCGCGGTGGCCGAGCCGATGCCGGTGCCCGCCGCGGCGGTGATGACGGCCTTACGGCCGGTCAGCAGGCCGTGGCCGGGGATGGACGGGGGCGGGACGGAGAGCGGACCGGTCACGGGCGGGCCTCCCGCGGCAGGCCGAGCACACGCTCGGCGATGATGTTGCGCTGCACTTCGTTCGAACCTCCATAGATCGTGTCGGCGCGGCTGAACAGGTACAGCCGCTGCCATGCGGTCATGTCGTCGGGACCCAGGACCAGCCCGGCGGCGCCCTGCACCGCCATGGCGAGTTCGCCGAGTCCGCGATGCCAGTTGCCCCACAACAACTTCGAGACCGACGCGCCACCGGCATCGTCGACGTCCTCGCTCATGGTGCGCAGCGCGTGCGCGCGCAGCACCCGCAGGCCGACCCAGGCGTTGTCGATGCGCTCGGCGATCAGCGGGTCGTCCGCCGCGCCGGTCCGCCGGGCCAGCGCCTCGATGTCGGCGAGCTCGCGGGCGAAGCGGATCTGCTGGCCGAGCGTGGAGATGCCGCGCTCGAAGGTCAGCGTGCCCATCGCGATGCGCCAGCCCTCGCCCGGTTCACCGACGACCAGGCCCGCCTCGGTGACGGCGTCGTCGAAGAACACCTCGTTGAATTCGGAGGTGCCGGTGAGCTGTTCGATCGGGCGCACCTCGATGCCCGGCTGATGCATCGGCACCAGCAGGTAGGACAGGCCCTTGTGCCTGCTCGACCCCTTCTCGGTGCGCGCGATGACGAAGCACCAGTCGGCGACGTGCGCGAGCGAGGTCCAGATCTTCTGGCCGTTGATCACCCAGCGGTCGCCGTCCAGGCGCGCGGTGGTGCTCACCGCGGCCAGGTCGGAGCCGGCGCCCGGCTCGGAGTAGCCCTGGCACCACAGCTCGCCGACCGAGCGCACGCCCGGCAGGAATCGCTTCTTCTGCTCTTCGGTACCGAAGGCCAGCAGCGTCGGGCCGAGCAGTTCCTCACCCACATGCGAGACCCGCGCCGGCGCGTCGGCCTTCGCGTACTCCTCGTGGAAGATGACCTGCTGGCGCACGCTGGCACCGCGGCCGCCCCATTCGACCGGCCAGCCGAGGCAGGTCCAGCCCGCGGCGGCGAGGTGCCGGTCCCAGGCCAGCCGCTCTTCGAAGAACTCGTGCTCGCGCCCCGGCCCGCCGGTGCCGCGCAGGTCACGGAACTCCCCGGCCAGGTTTTCGGCCAGCCAGTCGCGTATTTCCGCGCAAAACTCCGCGTCGGAGGTCGCGGTATCGGAATCTGAGGTCTGGATCACGCCCACGTCGGTAGGATAACCTACCAAGCACTTGCTTTGTTAGCCGATTGGTGAGGACCCCGTGACAACCCCTGCACAGACCACCCCGCAGGCACTGCGAGACGTCGCCGCGGCGCATCCGCACGAGCCGGCCCTGATCGACGGCGCGACCCGCCTGACCTGGTCCGACCTGCTAGACCAGGTCCGGATCGCGGCGCGCGCCCTGATCGCCCGCGGTATCGACCGCGGCGACCGGGTCGCGATGTGGGCGCCCAATACCCATCACTGGGTGGTCGCGGCGCTGGCCGCGCACTCGGTCGGCGCCGCGCTGGTGCCGCTCAACACCCGCTATGTCGCCGCCGAGGCGGCCGACGTGCTGGTCCGGGTGGACGCGAAGGCACTGTTCGTCGCCGGGCCGTTCCTCGGCCGCGATCGCGCCGCCGAACTGCGCGCGACGGCGCCGGAGCTCGAGATCGGCACCGTCGTGGTGATCCCGGTCGAGGGCGAGTCCGCCACCGACGACGCGTCGCTGAGCTGGTCGGCCCTGCTCGAGCTGGCCGAGACCGTCTCCGCCGAGGCGGGCGAGGAGCGGGCGAACGCCGTCTCCCCCGACGACATCTCCGACATCCTGTTCACCTCCGGCACCACCGGCCGCAGCAAGGGCACGCTCGTCGCGCACCGGCAGGCGCTGGGCGTGGTGCGCGGCTGGGTCGAGTGCTCGACCCTGCGCGCGGGCGATCGCTACCTGATGATCCCGCCGTTCTTCCACAACTTCGGCTACAAGGCGGGCATCCTCGCGTGCCTGGTCACCGGGGCCACGATCGTGCCGCAGGCCACCTTCGACGTGCCCGCCGCGCTGGCGCTGATCGAGTCCGAGCGGATCACCGTGCTCACCGGGCCGCCGACGATCTACCAGACCATCCTCGAGCATCCCCAGCGCGGCGAGCGCGATCTGTCCTCGCTGCGGGTGGCGGTGACCGGCGCGGCGACGGTGCCGGTGGTGCTGATCGAGCGGATGCGCGACGATCTCGCCTTCGAGGTCGTCATCACCGCCTACGGCCTGTCCGAGTCGGCCGGTTTCGGCACCATGTGCCGACCCTCCGACGACGCGGCCACCATCGCCAACACCTGCGGCGGCCCGATCGCCGACTTCGAGCTGCGCCTGTCCGAGGCCGGTGAGGTGCTGCTGCGCGGTCCCAACGTGATGCTCGGCTACCTCGACGATCCCGAGGCCACCGCCGAGGCCATCGACGCCGACGGCTGGCTGCACACCGGCGACATCGGCATCGTCGACGAGCGCGGCTATCTCAAGATCACCGACCGGCTCAAGGACATGTACATCACCGGCGGGTTCAACGTGTATCCCGCCGAGATCGAGCAGACCCTGGCCCGGCTCGATGGTGTCGCCGAATCGGCGGTCATCGGTGTGCCGGACGAGCGGATGGGCGAGGTCGGCAAGGCCGTCGTCGTCCGCAAGGCCGGCTCGACGCTGACCGCGGACGAGGTGATCGCCTTCGCCGCGTCCAGCTTGGCCAATTTCAAAGTGCCCCGGCTCGTGGAGTTCCGCGACCAGCTGCCCTACAGCGCGGCGGGCAAGGTGCTCAAGCGTGAGCTACGTGAGGAGAAGTCGTGAGTTCCGAAACCGAAGCCGAGGTCGTCACCTACGAGGTGCGCGGGTCGGTGGCCGTCGTCACCATGAACCGGCCCGAGTTCCGCAACGCGCAGAACTCGAAGATGACCTACGCCCTCGACGCCGCGTTCGTGCGGGCCGTCGAGGACCCCGAGGTCAAGGTGATCGTGCTGGCGGGCAACGGAAAGCACTTCAGCGCGGGCCACGACATCGGCACGCCGGGTCGCGACCACGACGTGCACTACGAGAACAAGGCCGCGCTGTGGTGGGACCACCTCGACCGCGCGGGCGGCGATCAGCGCTTCGCCCGCGAGTCCGAGGTGTATCTGGGCATGTGCCGCCGCTGGCGGGAGATCCCCAAGCCGACCATCGCGATGGTGCAGGGTGCCTGCATCGCCGGCGGGCTGATGCTGGCCTGGGTATGCGACATGATCGTCTGCTCCGACGACGCCTTCTTCTCCGACCCCGTTGTCCGGATGGGCATTCCGGGTGTGGAGTACTTCGCGCATCCGTGGGTGATGGGTCCGCGCGCGGCCAAGGAGTTCCTCTTCACCGGTGACCGGTTCGACGCCGCCCAGGCCAAGGAGTGGGGCATGGTCAACCGGGTCGTGCCGCGCGCGGAACTCGAGTCCGAGGTGCTGGCGCTGGCCGAGAAGATCTCCGCCATGCCGCAATTCGGGCTCGCGCTCACCAAGAAGGCCGTCAACCAGGCCGAAGACCTGATGGGCATGCGTTCCGGCATGGACTCGGTCTTCGGGCTGCACCATTTCGCACACGCGCACAACGCCGAAGTCGGCGCCGATTCGCTCGGCGGGATGACCGCCCGCTCGATGAGGGGCGCCGCGACCGAACAGAACGGGACCAAGTAAGTGGACCTCGAGATCGACCCGGCAGTACGGGAGTTCCAGCTGGAGGTGCGCGAGTTCCTCGCCGCCAACGTCCCCAGCGAGCCGTTGCCGTCCATGGACACCGCGGCGGGTTTCGAAGCCCATCGCGCGTGGGAGGCCAAGCTGGCCGAGGCCCGCCTGTCGGCGGTGTCGTGGCCCACCGAGTACGGCGGCCGCGATGCCTCCATCCTCGAGTGGGTGCTGTTCGAGCAGGAGTACTACGCGGCGGGTGCGCCGGGGCGCGTCGCCCAGAACGGCATCTTCCTGCTCGCGCCGACACTGTTCGAGCACGGCACCGAGGAGCAGCTGGCCCGGATCCTGCCGCGGATGGCGCGCGGTGACGACATCTGGGCGCAGGCCTGGTCCGAGCCCGAATCGGGCAGCGACCTGGCGAGCCTGCGCTCGACCGCGAGGCGCACCGAGGGTGGCTGGATCCTCAACGGCCAGAAGACCTGGAGCTCGCGCGCCACCTACGCCGACTGGGCCTTCGGCCTGTTCCGCAGCGACCCCGAGGCGCAGCGTCATCACGGCCTGACCTACGTGATGTTCCCGCTGTCCGCCGACGGCGTGAGCGTGCGGCCGATCCCGCAGCTCGACGGCGAGCCGGGCTTCGCCGAGATCTTCCTCGACGACGTCTTCGTCCCCGACCGCGACGTCATCGGCGCGCCGAACGAGGGCTGGCGGGTCGCGATGGCGACGTCGAGCAACGAGCGCGGCCTCTCGCTGCGCAGCCCCGGCCGGTTCAGCGCGACCGCGCAGCGGCTGATCGACCTGTGGACCGAGACGACCGAACCCACCGACACCGCCGCGCGCAATGCCGTGGTGGACGCCTGGATCGGCAGCGAGGCCTACCGGCTGCACACCTTCGGCACCGTCACCCGGCTGACCGACGGCGGTCAGCTCGGCGCGGAGTCCTCGATCACCAAGGTGTACTGGTCCGAACTCGATATCGCCATGCACCAGACGGCCCTCGACCTGCTCGGCTCCGCCGCCGAGCTGACCAGCACGTGGACCGACGGCTACCTGTTCTCGCTGTCGGGCCCGATCTACGCGGGCACCAACGAGATCCAGCGCAACATCATCGCCGAGCGCATCCTCGGCCTGCCGCGGGAGAGCAAGCGATGACGCGGCGCGTCGAGCTTCACGGCACCGCGCGACCCGCGACGCACCAGCCGCGCACGGAGACCAGCACCCGCTCGGGCCGAATCGCCCCACCGAACACAGGAGGTCCGCGATGAGATTCGCCCTCAGCACCGAACAACTCGATTTCGCCGGCGAGCTGCGCAAGATCCTCGACGCCGGGCACACTCCCGCGGCCGCGCGCGCGTGGGCCGAGGGCGACACCGCCAAGGGGCGCACCCTGCTGCGGCAGGTGGCCGAGATGGGTGTGTTCGGCCTCATCGTCGACGAGCAGTACGACGGCGCGGAAGCCACCCCGGTCGACCTCGTCGTCGCCCTGGTCGAGCTGGGCCGAGCCGCGGTGCCGGGTCCGGTCATCGAGTCGACCGCGGTGATTCCCGCGCTGCTGCAGCGTCTTCCGGAGACCGAACCCGCGCGGCGTTGGTTGCCCGCCCTCGCGGGCGGCGGATTGCTCGGCACCGTCACCTTCGCGGACCCGCAGCGCGGCATCGCTCTCGATGCCGACACCGCCGACCTGGTGCTCGTCGCGGCAGGCGGGCGGCTGACTGTCGGCCGACGCGCCCCCGAGTCCGCCGGCGGCGATCAGCCGACCGACGCGACCGATGGACGGGCCCCCGGATCGATCGCCTCGATCGACCCGGCGCGCAAGTTGTTCCACGTCGCGGCCGACGAGACCGTCGCCGAGGACGTCCAGGACGCACTCGACTACGCCTTCGATATCGGCGTCCTCGCCTGCGCCGCCCAGCTGCTCGGCGCGGGCCGGGCGCTGCTCGACCAGACCACCACCTATGCCAAGCAGCGCAAGCAGTTCGGTCGCGCGATCGGTGAGTTCCAGGCCGTGAAGCAGCAACTCGCCGATGTGCTGATCGCCCTGGATCTGGCCGAGCCGCTGCTCTACCGTGCCGCGCTCACGCTGGACTCCGGCGATCGCGCCCGCGATGTGTCGGCGGCCCTCGTGGCCTGCGGCGATGCCGCCCACCGCGCCTCGCGCGCGGGTTTGCAGGTGCACGGCGCCATCGGCTACACCGCCGAATGCGACCTGTCGCTGTGGATCACCAAGGTGGCCGCCCTGCGCACCGCCTGGGGCACCGCCGATTTCCACCGCGGCCGCATCGCGGACGCACTGCGCGCGGCCGAACCCGCGGCGGTCTGAGGCGAGCGGATGCCACTCCCCGTACCCACCGACGCGGTGACCATCACCGACTCTGCCGAGGAACCCCATGTCATCGAATGAACTGCTCGAATTCCGCACCTCCGTCCGCGCCCTGCTGGCCAAGCACGCCACGCCCGCCGCGGTGCGCGCCGCCATGGACACCGACCTCGGGTACGACCCGAAGCTGTGGACCATGCTGTGCGAGCAGGTCGGTGTCGCCGCGCTCGCGGTGCCCGAGGAGTGGGGTGGCGCGGGCGCCGGGCTGGTCGAATCGCTGATGGTGGTGGGCGAATTGGGCCGGACGCTGGCCGGGGTCCCGATGCTCGGTTCCGCCGTGCTCGGCGTCCAGGCGATCCTGCTCTCGGGCGACGAGCAGGCCTGCGCCCGGCTGCTGCCGGACCTTGCCGAGGGTTCGCGTACGGCCGCGCTGTGCTGGGCCGACGCTTCGGGCTGGGACTCCGCCGGGGTCGCCGCGAACGACGGAAAGCTCAACGGCGCGGCGCATTACGTGCTGCACGGCGCCCAGGCCGACCTGCTGCTCGTGCTCACCGACGACGGCCTGTTCGAGACGACGGCCGACGCGCCCGGCGTCGTCGTCGCCCCGACACCGGGCCTCGACCCCACCCGCAAGCTGGCCGTCATCGCCTTCACCGACACCCCGGCGACGCCGATCGGCTCGGCAGACCCGGCGGCCCTGCGTTCCCGCCTGCGCGAGATCGCCTGGGCCGCGCTCGCCGCCGAGCAGGTCGGGGCGGCCAGGCACTGCCTGGAGATGACGGTGGACTACACCGCCTCGCGCGTGCAGTTCGGCAGGCCGATCGGCAGCTTCCAGGCGCTCAAGCACCGGATGGCCGATATGTACGTGCTGGTGGAGTCGGCCGAGTCGACGGCGCTGGCCGCCGCCCAGGCCGTGGCCGACAACAGCGACTCGGCCGCCGAGGACGTCTACGTCGCCCGCAAGCACTGCACCGAGACCTTCTCGCACGTGGCCGCCGAGACGATCCAGCTGCACGGCGGCATCGCCATCACCTGGGAGCACGACGCCCACCTGTATTTCAAGCGGGCGCACGCCACCGCCGAGCTCTTCGGCACCGGCCGCCGTCCGGTCGCGGCCGCCTGACCGCACCCATCGAAAGCCCTGGTCGCAACCCCGCGGCCAGGGCTTTCGGCGTGTTGTGCGGGATGTCACCGGAGACGTTCGCTGGAATTAGATAATTAGCTTATGTAATAATACTGCTCGTGCAGCAGACAGAGCAGCCCTCCCCGGACGACATCGTGGTCGACCTGTTGGTCACTGCCGGTCGGCTCACCCGGCTCGCCGGGGCGATCAGCGACGACGATCTGCCCCGCGCGCTCCTGCGTGCCCTCGCCGTGCTCGACGAACACGGCGGCCTGCGGGTCAGCGACTTCGCCCGGATCGACCGATGTTCCCAACCGGCGGCAACGGCGCTGATCGGCCGACTGGTCGCCGACGGATTCGCCTCCCGCACCAGGGACCCGCAGGACTCCAGGGCGGTTCTCATCGAACTGACCCCGGCGGGCCGGAACCGCCTCGTCGAGGCCAGGCGCGCCTTCGCGGCCGCCGTGGCTCCCGGACTCGCCGAATTCGATCTCGATCGCCTGATCCGGCTCGACACCGACATGAACGACCTGCTGACAGCCCTGCGTGCGGTTGCCCGCGGTCATCAGTGATGCAACAGGAGCTCCAGTGAGCCTTCCCCAGTTGACGCGCGCCGACGACACCGCCGCCGCAGCCACCACCCCGTCCGGGCAACCCAAGGCCGTCTGGGCCGTCGCCTTCGCGAGCGTGATCGCGTTCATGGGCATCGGCCTGGTCGACCCGATCCTCAAGCCGATCGGCGAACAGCTGCACGCGAGCCCCTCGCAGGTCTCGCTGCTGTTCACCAGCTACATGGCCGTCACCGGCGTCGCCATGCTGGTCACCGGTGTCATCTCCAGCCGCTTCGGCGCCAAGAAGACGCTGCTGTCCGGCCTGGCGATCATCGTGGTGTTCGCCGCGCTGGCGGGCATGTCGAGCACGATCGGCGAGATCATCGGCTTCCGCGCTGGCTGGGGTCTGGGCAACGCGCTGTTCATCGCGACGGCGCTGGCCACCATCGTCGGCGCGGCCACCGGCGGCGTCGCCAAGGCGATCATCCTCTACGAGGCCGCCCTCGGCATCGGCATCGCGACCGGTCCACTGCTGGGCGGCCTGCTCGGCGGCATCAGCTGGCGCGGACCGTTCTTCGGTGTGTCGGTGCTGATGGCCATCGCCTTCATCGCGATCGTCGTGCTGCTGCCCGAGATGCCCAAGCCGGCCGAGCCGACCTCGATCACCGCGCCGTTCAAGGCACTGCGGCACAAGGGTCTGCTGACCGTCAGCATCACCGCGCTGCTCTACAACTTCGGCTTCTTCACCCTGCTCGCCTACACCCCGTTCCCGCTGGACATGGGCACCTACGCGATCGGTTTCATCTTCTGCGGCTGGGGCATCCTGCTCGCGCTGGCCTCGGTGTTCCTCGCCCCGAAACTGCAGGCGCGCTTCGGCACCCTGCCGATGATGGCGCTGTCGCTGGCGCTGTTCGCCGCCGACCTGGCCGTGATGGGTATGTTCACCGAGCACAAGATCGTGCTGATCGTCGGCGTCGTGATCGCCGGTCTGTTCCTCGGCGTGAACAACACGCTGATCACCGAGGCCGTGATGATCTCCGCGCCGGTCGAGCGCTCCACCGCGTCGGCGGCCTACAGCTTCGTCCGGTTCGCCGGTGGCGCCGCGGCACCGTGGGTGGCGGGCAAGCTCGGCGAGCACAGCGTCTCGCTGCCGTTCTGGCTCGGCGCCGCGTTCACCACCGCCGCGGTCGGCGCGCTGTTCGTCGGCCGCGACGCCCTGGCCCACCCGGCGCCGCACAGCGTCGGGTAGTTGGAGCGCTGGCGCGCTCGAGTCGCGGCCCCTCCTCGGGGTCGGGGCGTTGCGGCGGGTGGCGTACGTGGGCGGCGTAGCGTCGAAGCATGAGCGATGAGCGGCGCGGGCGGGTCAGGGTGGAAGCCGGGCAGAAGCGCGTGCGGGTGTATATGCGCGGCAGGTTGGTGGCCGATACGTTGCGGCCACTGCTCGTCTGGGAGATTCCCTACTACCCCACCTATTACGTCCCGCTCACCGACGTGCACGCCGACCTGGAACCCAACGGCATCAGCGAGCACTCCCCCAGCCGGGGCGAGGCCACCGGCTACGACGTGGTGGTCGACGGGGTCCGCGCCGACGGCGCCGCGCAGCGCTATCTCGACTCGCCGCTGCCGGAGCTCAACGACGCCGTCCGCCTGGACTTCGCCACGTTCGACTGGTTCGAGGAGGACGAGCCGATCATGGTCCACCCCCGCGACCCGTACTCGCGCGTCGACATCCTCGCCAGCACGCGGCAGGTGCGGGTGGAGATCGACGGCGTCACCGTCGCCGAGTCGTCGGCGCCGCGGATCCTGTTCGAAACCGGCCTGCCCGCACGGTATTACCTGCCGCTCACCGATGTGCGCATGGACCTGCTCAGTACGTCCGACACGCACACCAGCTGCCCGTACAAGGGCACCGCCGACTACTGGCACGTCGAGGTCGACGGCACCGAACACCGTGACATCGTGTGGATCTATCGCACCCCGCTGCCGGAGAGCCAGAAGATCGCCGGCCTGGCGTGCTTCTACAACGAGAAGGTCGACATCTATCTCGACGGCGTCCGGCAGGACCGCCCGCACTCCCCGTTCAGCTGATCATTCGGGGATCTCGAGCACGCCCTCGTCGACCGCCCACTTGATGGACTTCTCCAGCGACGGGCACGACTCCGGCCTGCCCGGCCGGGCGCCGTGCGCGCTGAGCTGGGCGAAGACCGGGCAGTGCGTGTCCGGCCGTTCGGTCCACTGCACCGAGGTCTGGTGCGCGCTGGACTTGCGCACCAGAACCTCGGTCTGGCAGGCCTGACACCGCACCGGTGCCAGGCCCTCGTCCAGGTAGTGCTGCTTGTCGACCGTGGTCTGGGCCCGCACCGCGGCCTGCCGCACGGGCTGATCGGCGAAGTCGGGTGCCTTGGCCCAGGTCGGTGACATGGTTACACGCCCGCTTCGGCTTCTGCCTCGGCCTTGCGGCGCAGGTTCTCCGCCACCTCGGCCTCCCAGGCCTGGTTGGCCTTGGTGGTGTCGACCTCGAACTCGAAGCGCTGGGTCATCTTCTCGGTGACGTCGGCGACATCGACATAGAACTGCTCGTACCAGCGGCGCAGCTGGTAGACCGGGCCGTCCTCCTCGCACAGCAGCGGGTTCTCGACCTTGGACTTGTGCTTCCAGATCTCCACGTCCTGGAGGAAGCCGTCGCCGAAGAACTCGGTCATCGAGTTCGCCAGCTTCTCGGCGGTGGCGTCGTCGATGCCCTTGGGCTTCTCCACGGCCAGGCCGTACTGCAGCACGAACTCGTCCTGACTGACCGGGTAGTGGCAGTTGATCAGCACGACCTTGATCTCGTACCCGCCGTAGATGTTGACCAGCGGGTTGATCATGTAGGACGGCCCGAAGTACGACGCTTCCGACTTCAGCAGCGTCTCGCCGCCGTACTTGGCGGCCATGCCGATGTCGGGCCTGCCCTTGGTCTCCAGGAACTGCGTCGCCACATGTCCCTCGAAGACGTTCTTGAAGTACGTCGGGAAGGCATAGTGGATGTAGAAGAAGTGCGCCATGTCCACGACGTTGTCGATGATCTCGCGGCAGTTGGAGCCCTCGATGCGCATCGTGTTCCACGTCCACGGCGTCCAGCCGCTGTCATGATCCTCGCGCGGGTTGCCCTCGGAGTCCGTGTAGGGACCCTCGATGTGCGGGATCGTGACCTCGGCGGGCGGCTCGTTGCCCTCGTGGTCGTGCCAGATGAACAGCTGGCCGTTGCGCTCGAGCGTCGTCCACTTCCTGGTGCGGGCCAGCGGCGGAACGCGGCGCGCGTAGGGGATCGACGTGCACTTGCCGCTGGCGCCCCAGCGCCAGTCGTGGAACGGGCAGGCGATGTCGTCGCCCTTGACCGTGCCCATGCTCAGGTCGCCGCCCATATGCCTGCAGTAGGCGTCGAGCACACGGATCTCGTCGTTGGTGTCGGTCCACACCACGAGCTTGGTCCCGAAGATCTCGATCGCGTGCGGCTTGCCGTCGCGGAAGGTCTTCGCGAGGCCGACACAGTGCCAGCCGCGCGCAAACCTGGTCGGCGTGGTGCCGACATCGAGTTCCCTCACCTTGGGGTTGACTGCCATCCCGAACCCTCCTTCTTCACTAGAACACGTTACAAAACGAGGGCGCTTCACGCCAGCTATCCAGCGAAGTTCGCTCCACGCCCCTGTTATATCCGAGGTGGGGCGATCTTCTCGACAGAAATGAGAACCTGTTCTAATCTCAGAGTCGAACAAGAACCGGTTGTCGATCCGACAAGGCAGGAGCGGGCTCCGAAATGACGCAAGAAGTGACCGAACGGGTCGAGGCACTGCTGCCGACACTGCGTGAACGTGCGCAGGAGGCCGAAGACCTGCGCCGCATCCCCGATGAATCCATGAAGGCGCTGCAGGAGACCGGTTTCTTCCGGCTGCTCCAGCCCAAGCAGTGGGGCGGCCACGCCGCCGACCCGGTCGTCTTCTACGACACCGTGCGCAAGATCGCCAGCGCCTGCGGGTCCACCGGCTGGGTGGCAGGCATCATCGGCGTGCACAACTGGCACCTCGCGCTGTTCGACCAGCAGGCCCAGCAAGACGTCTGGGGCGAGGACACCGACGTGCGGATCTCGTCGTCCTACGCCCCGATGGGCGCGGGCCAGGCGGTCGAGGGCGGCTACATCGTGCGCGGCTCGTGGGCCTGGTCCTCGGGCTCCGATCACGCCACCTGGGCGGTCCTCGGCGGTCCGGTGATCAAGAACGGCAAGCCGGTCGACTTCGGCAGCTTCCTGATCCCGCGCTCGGACTACCGCATCGATGACGTCTGGAACGTCGTCGGCCTGCGTGGCACGGGCTCCAACACCGTGGTCGTCGAGGACGTCTTCGTCCCGTCGCACCGCTTCCTGAGCTTCCGCGCGATGAGCGAGGGCCGCGCGCCGGGCCTCGAGCAGAACACCGACGCGGTCTTCAAGATGCCGTGGGGCACCATCCACCCCACCACCATCTCCACGCCGATCGTCGGCATGGGCTACGGCGCCTACGAGGCGCACGTCGAGCACCAGGGCAAGCGCGTGCGCGCGGCCTTCGCCGGCGAGAACGCCAAGGACGATCCGTTCGCCAAGGTGCGCGTCGCCGAGGCGGCCAGCGACATCGACGCCGCGTGGCGTCAGCTCTCGGGCAATGTCGCCGAGGAGTACGCGCTGCTGCAGGCGGGCCAGGAAGTGCCGTTCGATCTGCGCGTGCGCGCCCGCCGCGACCAGGTCCGCGCGACCGGCCGGGTGATCGCCTCGATCGACAAGCTCTTCGAGTCCTCGGGCGCCACCGCCCTGGCCAACGGCACGCCGCTGCAGCGCTTCTGGCGCGACGCGCACGCGGGCCGGGTGCACGCGGCCAACGATCCCGAGCGCGCCTACGTGATGTACGGCACGCACGAGTTCGGCCTGCCCGTCACCGACGCCATGGTGTAGCCGATGACCCAGACCGCTGAAATCACTTATGCATCGACCTCCCGCTACGCGCAGGTCACCCCCGAGCTGAAGCTGCACTACCACGAGGCGGGCGTCGGCAACGGCCCCACGATCGTGCTGCTGCACGGCGGCGGGCCCGGCGCCTCGGCGTGGTCGAACTTCGCCCGCAACATCCCGGTGCTGGCCGAGAACTTCCACGTGATCGCGCTCGACCAGCCCGGTTTCGGCAAGTCCGACAAGCCGGTCGACCACCCGCAGTACTTCGTGCACGCGTCCACCGCGCTGCTCGCCCTGCTGGATCACCTGCAGATCACCGAGCGGGTGCACCTGCTGGGTAACTCGCTCGGCGGTGGCACCTCGGTGCGCTTCGCCCTGGACAACCCCAAGCGCGCGGGCAAGCTCGTGCTGATGGGCCCGGGCGGGCTGAGCACCAACCTGTTCGCGCCCGACCCCACCGAGGGCGTCAAGCTGCTCTCGGCGTTCAGCTACGCGCCGACCAGGGAGAACCTGGAGAAGTTCCTGCGGATCATGGTCTTCGACCAGTCGCTGATCACCGAGGAACTGATCGACGAGCGGTTCGCCCTGGCGAGCACGCCCGAATCGCTGGCCGCCGTCCGCGCGATGGGCAAGTCCTTCGCCGGCGCCGACTTCGAGAAGGGCATGCTCTGGCGTGACGCGTACAAGCTGCGTCAGCCGGTGCTGCTCATCTGGGGCCGCGAGGACCGGGTGAACCCGCTCGACGGCGCGCTGGTGGCCACCAAGGTCATCCCGCGCGTGCAGCTGCACGTGTTCGGCGGCTGCGGCCACTGGGCCCAGCTGGAGAAGTTCGACGAATTCAACCGGCTCACGGTCGATTTCCTCGAGGAGCAGCGATGAGTATTCGTGCCCTTGGCTACATGCGCATCGAGGCCACCGACATGGCGGCCTGGCGCGAGTACGGCCTGAAAGTGCTCGGCATGATGGAGGGCACCGGGCTCAACCCCGACGCGCTCTACCTGCGCATGGACGATTTCGCCGCGCGTCTGGTGATCGTCCCCGGCGAGCAGGACCGCCTGCTGGTCTCGGGCTGGGAAGTCACCGATGCCCGCGGCCTGCAGGAGCTGCGCGAGACCCTGGGCAAGGCCGGCGTCGCCTTCACCGAGGGCACCAAGGAAGAGCTGGGCGAGCGTCGCGTCGAGGGCATGATCCGGTTCCAGGATCCGTCCGGGAACACCCTCGAGGCGTTCTACGGCGCGCAGTACCTGGGCCGCCGCTTCGTGAGCCCCTACGGCCACAAGTTCGTCACCGCGGAGCAGGGTCTGGGCCACGTGGTCCTCACCTGCACCGACGATGCCGCGGCGCAGGCGTTCTACCAGGACATCCTGGGCTTCCGGCTGCGCGACTCCATGCGGCTGCCACCGCAGATGGTCGGCCGTCCCGCCGACGGTGACCCGGCCTGGCTGCGCTTCTACGGCTGCAACCCGCGCCACCACGCGCTGGCGTTCCTGCCGCTGCCGAATCCGACCGGCATCGTGCACCTCATGGTCGAGGTGGAGAACTCCGACGACGTCGGCCTCTGCCTGGACCGCGCGTACCGCAAGAAGGTGAAGATGTCGGCCACCCTCGGCCGGCACATCAACGACAAGATGCTGTCCTTCTACATGAAGACGCCGGGCGGATTCGATATCGAATTCGGCTGTGAAGGACTGGAAGTCGACGACCACGACTGGGTCGCCCGCGAATCGACCGCGGTCAGCCTGTGGGGTCACGACTTCACCGTCGGATTCAAGCAGCAATAGGAAATGGCGGCGAGGGACATGACCGAACAGACACCGGCGATCGACGGCCGGCAATTTCGTAATGTGCTGGGGCAGTTCTGTACCGGCATCACCGTGATCACCGCGCTCGACCCGGCGGGTGAGCCGATCGGCTTCGCCTGCCAGTCCTTCGCCGCCCTCTCCCTCGACCCGCCCCTGGTGCTGTTCTGCCCCACCAAGGGGTCGCGCTCCTGGGCGGCGATCGAGGCGGCGGGCAAGTTCTGCGTGAACGTGCTCGCCGAGGCACAGCAGCCGACCTGCGCGCGCTTCGGCTCGCGCGAGACCGACAAGTTCGCCGGTGTCCCCTGGCACACCTCCGAACTGGGTGTTCCGGTGCTCGACGACTCGCTGGCCACCATCGAGTGCACGGTCGACTCCGTCGTCGACGGCGGTGACCACTACATCGTCATCGGCCGGGTGCATGCCCTCTCGGAATCGGAGACCACCGGCGGTCGCCCGCTGCTGTTCTACCGGGGCCAGTACACCGGCATCGAACCCGACAAGACCACCCCCGCGCCCTGGCGCGCGGACCTGGACCATTTCCTCACGACCACCAGCCTCGACACCTGGCTGTGATATCAGCGGCTGGCGCCGCGGGGTTTTCGGCCCCTTGTGCCTCGCCTTCGAGGGGCGATACTGCGGCTTCGCCGTTACGTATCGCCCCTCGAAGGCGAGGCGGCCGAAAACCCTGGTGTGGTTAAGTGCTCAGTTGGTGAGCACTTAAGCACGGATCATGGTTTTCATGAGTACCGAATACCTCACCTGTGGTTCCGCGAGCGCGTGGGAGGACTGGCTGGCCGCCCATCACGACACGGTGGGTGAGGTCTGGGTACGGATCGCCAAGAAAGGTGCGCCCGAGCCGTCGGTGACGATCACCGAAACCCTCGACGGCGCCCTCTGCTACGGCTGGATCGACAGTCATCGGCGCGGCCTCGATGCCCACCACTACGTGCAGCGTTACTCCCCGCGCCGGGCCCGCAGCCCGTGGTCGCAGGTCAATGTGGCCAAGGCCGAGGCCCTCATCGCGGCGGGACGGATGCGGCCCGCCGGGTTCGCGGCGATCGAGGAAGCCGTCGCCGATGGACGCTGGGCCGGGGCCTACGAGCGTCAGCGCACCGCCGAGATGCCCGCCGAGTTGGCCGCCGCGCTGGCCGAAGCCCCCGAGGCCCGCGCCGCCTACGCCGTCCTCGGCCGCTCCGACCAATACCGCCTCTACCTGCCGATCCTCAAGGCAACGACCCCCGCCGCTCGCGCGAACCGGATCTCCCAGGTCATCGAGGCCCTCACCGCCAGGACCCCAGCTTTCCGTGACAGCACCCGCTAGGCTCATCCTCTTCGCTGCGCAGCGGAGTCCCGGGAGCCGTGAGCGATGAGCGACCACATTCAGCTGCAACCCCCTGACTACCATCGGTGTCTCGACACGGTGTTCGCCTCGCCGACGGCCTGCCGCGCACTGCTGCAGCGGCTCTCCGACATGACCGAGCACGAGATTCACTCGCGATGGTCGCCTTGGCAAGGACACGAGCCACCGCCGCACGGACTCCAGGTAGCGGATCGAATCCCGGCTGAGGTGCGACAGGCGATGCTGCAGGCCGAATACGACTCCTGCCGCGAACTCCTCGACTTTCAACAGCGCGAACTGGCCGACGTGGTGGGGATCCCGCCGGCGCAGCTGAGCTACGTCGAACTCATCGCCGCTTTGCGCAGGAACCTCACGGATCAGCGGGATCGGATCATCGAACTCGAGGCCGCCCTCTCTCGCGGACCGTCTCTCGACGACTGAGCCTCAGCCCTCCGGACTCAGAATTCCTTGACCAGCACCGCGCGGGTGTAGAGCAGCGAGAACCCTCGCCCTTGCGCGTTCCGTTGCGACATGGAGCCGGGCTGAGTCGTGATCACCGCGAGGTCGCACCCCGCTGCCACCGCCTCGGTCAGGCGCGCCGACAGCAGCGCGGTCTGGACCCCACGCCTGCGATGCGCGGGCAACGTCGCGGCCCCTGCGAGCGCCGCGACACCACCGCCGGTACGCATGCTGGCCCCACCCGCGGCATCCCCGTCTCGATACGCGACGTAGCGACGAGTGTCGTCGACGGCAGCCATATCCCGCATCACCGCCGCGATCGCTTCCCGCGGAAACTCCTCATGCGACTGAACGCCCTCGTCGTCGGGATGCGCGAACCCATCGACAACGACATCGAGCCACAAATCGAATCCGTCCTCGTCACGGCGCACCTCGACCCGCTCGGACCCCGTCCAGCTACGACCGGCCAACTCCATCCCGAGCACATTCTCGAACGACATCAACCGATACCCCCGCCCGGTCAACTCCACCGCGATCCGCGGATCCGCCAGCTGCGCCAGCTCCACCTGCACCGGCACCCCCACCGCCGCATACGTGGCCTCCACCGCCTCCCACTCCCTCACCGAAGGCACCCCGCCGAACCCGACCCCCACCACTTTGTTCAACGGCGACCCCACCTCCGCGAAACACGCGGCCCCACCCGCGAACTCCCGCACGAACCCCCCACCACCAGGCACTCGCCCCACCCCCACCCGAGCCGCCCCGGCAATGGCATCGGCCTCCAACCGCTCCACCCGAGCCGCCATCTCGACCCCACAGAACAACGTCCCCGCAGTTTCACCCATGACCCACTTATATCGCCCCTGTCCACCGAATTTCGCGAGCACGCAGGCAGCCGCGTGACGCGTGTGGTGCCCGGTTCGCACTGCCGAGATCGCGCGCGGCGCGCGGCTTCTTCATCCGCGACAGCACAATTCGGAATATGCTGCCCGACAGCACTACCCACCCTCGACGACGGCGGCGATCAGCATTTCGACCAACCACCACCGATGACTCCGGTACGCCTGAGGAGGGCTCAGGACTCTTTGCGTGGCCTGGCCGTCGGAGACGCGTTCGGCGCCTGCTGGACGGCCGATTCCGCTGCGCTGACCGCCCCGCTGCCCACCGGCCCCTGGTTGTGGACCGACGATACCGAGATGGCCTGCTCGATCGTCGACGTGCTCGCGCGATTCGAGCGTATCGACCAAGATGCCCTGGCCGCTTCTTTCGCCACTCACTACAACATCTACCGGCGATACGGCCCGGGAACCAACCGCATCCTTCGCCTCCTCCGTGCCGACCGCGGCACCTGGCGCGACCTCGCGCCCCAAGCCCGCAACGGGCAGGGGTCATGGGGCAACGGAGCCGCCATGCGGATCGCCCCACTCGGCGCGTATTTCGCCGACGACCTCGACCGCGTGATCGCCGAGGCGACCGCTTCCGCGGAGGTCACCCACACCCATCCCGACGGAATCGCGGGAGCGATCGCCGTCGCTGTCGCCGCGGCAACCGCAGCCACCTTCTCGTCCGCCGAGGAATGGCTGGACCAGGTCATCGAGCACACCCCGGACAGCACCGTCCGCCGAGGGATTCGCTACGCCGCGAAACTCCTGACCACCACCGACCCACACCTCGCAGCCACCGAACTCGGCAACGGCGCACAGGCATCGGCCGCCGACACCGTCCCCTTCTGCCTCTGGACAGCAGCCAACCACCCCGCCGACTTCCCCCGCGCCCTCCCCACCTGGCTCCTACCCCCGCCCTGAACCAAGATCACCACGCTCTGGTGGCGGGCTGGTCTCGGCCGATGCCGCCACCACAGCGTGGTGATCAACTGTTCAGACGAGCGCCGCTGGCGGTGAGGGCCGAGTGGATGCGGTTGAGGATGATGTGGGGGCGGCGGTTGAGGAGGTTTGCGCCGACTCGGATGATCTGCCAGCCGTGTTCGGCGAGGATCGCGGATCGGTCGATGTCTTTCGTGCGCTGGGTCGGGTCGGTCCAGTGGTGGGCGCCGTCGTATTCGACGGCGACGCGCCATCGACGCCAGCCCATGTCCAGGCGGGCGAGGAATCCACCGCCGCTGTCGCGGACCACGATCTGGGTGGTGGGTGCCGGGAGGCCGCTGTGCACGATCAACAATCTGGTGAGTGACTCCGGGGGTGATTCGGCGCCCGGGTCGACCAGCGGCATCACCCTGCGCACCTGCGCGGAACCACGCTCACCCAGGTGTCCGGCCGCGAAGGAAATGACAGCGTCAGGGGTGAGTTTCGTTGCGCGGCACAGGGCGTCGAGTACCGGTACCGCACTGCGCGTGGGAAGCCCCCGGGCAAGGTCGAAGGCTGTCCGTTTCGGCGTAGTCACCGGGAAACCGTCGACGACGCATCGTTCGTGCTCGGCTATCCGAGCTTGGCGAGTGCTGATCCACTCCGGTGGTCGGCGATAGGTCGGTACCGCGATCTCGGCGGGCAGCTCCGCACCGATCCATTTGCTTCCGAACATCGCGGCAGCCGAATACCCGACAAGCACACCAGCCCCTTTGGTCCAATGCACCGCTGCCCTGGCTCGCCCCACCGCATCGAGTCGATGTCCCCGCGGAACATAAACGTCCTGCGCGACCCGATCGAAGTCGTGCCGCAATTGCCACCGCGTCACCACCCCAGCGGCAACCGCCCACGACCCGACAAAAGCCCCCTCGAATTCCCCCATGGCCAGGCATGATGCCCCACCGAACCGACAAAACACGACCCCCGTGGCCCCACTCCCCCGCCAACTCCGCTGGACAGTTGATCACCACGATCTGCTGGCGGGCCGCTCTCGACCGATGCTCACACCACAGCGTGGTGATCAATCGTCCAGCGGAGCTAGCGAGTGGGGCGCCAGGGGATTCGGCCGTTGCCGTCGCGCCCCATCGCGCGGACCCGGGCAGTGTCGAGTCCCGTCGAGCGGCAGGCCTGTTGCCCGCTGTCGAGGACTTCGCGCGCGTGATCGTTCGTGCAGGCACCGAGGTGGTCGCCGACGGCCATGCATACTTCGTCGGCGGAGACCACTACCCTGCCGCCGGTGCGCTCACGCGGTGACGGACGGTACGGAAACGCCGAACGGCGTGACCCGGGTGCCGGGTCACGCCGTCAGGGGTGTGGGGGTCAGGCCGAGGCGGTGGCTTCGCGCTGGAGTTCCAGGGCGATGTCGATGAGCTGGTCTTCCTGGCCGCCGACGAGCTTGCGCTTGCCTGCGCGGACGAGCATTTCGGCGGCGGAGACGCCGTAGCGTTCGGCTTGGCGTTCGGCGTGGCGCAGGAAGCTGGAGTAGACGCCCGCGTAGCCCATCATCAGGGCTTGGCGGTCGAGGAGGCATTCCGAGGGCATGGCCGGGCGGACGACGTCTTCGGCGGCGTCGGTGACGGCGAAGAAGTCGACGCCGGTCTTGATGCCGAGTTTGTCGCAGACGCCGATGAAGGCTTCGACCGGCAGGTTGCCGGCGCCCGCGCCGAAGCGGCGGGCCGAGCCGTCGATCTGGGTGGCGCCCGCGCGCACGGCGTAGACCGAGTTCGCCACAGCGAGGCCGAGGTTCTCGTGGCCGTGGAAGCCGACCTGGGCGTCGTCGCCGAGTTCGGCGACCAGCGCCGAGACGCGGTCCGAGACCTGCTCGAGGACAAGGGCGCCGGCCGAGTCGACGACGTAGACGCACTGGCAGCCCGCGTCGGCCATGACGCGGGCCTGCTTGGCCAGGTTCTCCGGCGTGGTGGAGTGGGCCATCATCAGGAATCCGACGGTCTCCAGGCCGAGTTCGCGCGCGAGTCCGAAGTGCTGGATGGAGACGTCGGCCTCGGTGCAGTGGGTCGCGATACGGCAGATGGACGCGCCGTTGTCCTGGGAGATCTTGATGTCTTCCTTGACGCCGACGCCCGGCAGCATCAGGAAGGCGATCTTGGCCTGCTTGGCCGTCTCGGCGGCGGCCTTGATCAGCTCCTGCTCAGGGGTTTTCGAGAAACCGTAGTTGAACGAGGACCCGCCGAGACCGTCACCGTGTGTCACCTCGATAACCGGAACACCCGAATTATCCAGGGCGGCAACAATATCGCGCACCTCCGCCACGGTGAACTGGTGCCGCTTGTGATGCGAACCGTCACGCAGCGAGGTGTCGGTGACACGCACATCGAGTTCGCCCGAGAAGGGCTTCAGGATATTGCTCATGGTCGAATCTCCTTACACCCGAGCCGAGATGATCTGGTCGGCCAGCACGTCACCCACGCGGGTGGCGGCGGCGGTCATGATGTCGAGATTGCCCGCATACGGCGGCAGGAAGTCGCCCGCACCCTCGACCTCGACGAAGATCGACACCTTCGCCATGCCACCGGAGATCACCGAGGGGTCGTCGAACTGCGGGTCGTTGAGCAGCCGGTAGCCGGGCACGTATTCCTGGATCGACTTCTCCATGGCGAAGATGCTCTCGGCGATGGCGTCGCGGTCGGCGTCTTCGGGGATGGCGCAGAAGATGGTGTCGCGCATGATCATCGGCGGCTCGGCCGGGTTCAGGATGATGATGGCCTTGCCCCGCTGCGCGCCGCCGATGGTCTCGACGCCTTTGGAGGTGGTCTTGGTGAATTCGTCGATGTTGGCGCGCGTGCCCGGACCGGCCGAGACCGAGGACACCGACGCCACGATCTCGGCGTAGGCGACCGGCACGACGCGCGAGACCGCGGCGACCATGGGAATGGTGGCCTGGCCACCGCAGGTGATCATGTTGACGTTGGCCGCGTCGCGCAGCGAGTCCAGGTTCACCGGGGGGATCACGGCCGGGCCGACCGCGGCCGGGGTGAGGTCCACGGCACGGATGCCGGCGGCTTCGTATTTCGGCGCGTAGGCGCGGTGCACGTAGGCGGAGGTGGCTTCGAACAGCAGGTCGGGCTTCTCGTCGAGGGCGAGCAGCCAGTCCGCGCCCTCGGCGGAGGTTTCCAGACCGAGCCCGCGTGCCCGCTTCAGTCCTTCCGAGTCCGGGTCGATGCCGATCATCCAGCGCGGCTCGATCTTGTCCGAGCGCAGCAGCTTGTAGAGCAGGTCGGTGCTGATGTTGCCGGACCCCACGATCGCGGCGGTGACTTTGCTGGTCACGGTGTACTCCTTGGGAAGTCTGGTTCAGCTGAAACGCAAACGGACGGAACCGAGTCCGGTGAACTCGGCGAGGAAGTCGTCACCGGGGCGGGCGTCGATGGCGCGGGTGCAGGAACCGGGCAACACGATGTCGCCCTTCTTCAACCGCACGCCGAAGGTCGCGACCTTGCGCGCCAGCCACGCGACGGCGATCACCGGATCACCCAGCACCGCGTCGCTTCGGCCCTCGGCGATGACCTCGCCGTTGCGGGTGAGCACGGCATCGATGGCGGTGATGTCGATGTCGCCGGGCGCGACGCGCTCCTTGCCGAGCACGAAACCGGCGGAGGAGGCGTTGTCGGAGATGGTGTCGGCCAGGCCGATCTTCCAGTCCTTGATGCGCGAATCGATGAGTTCGATCGAGGGCGCGTAGGCGACGGTCGCGGCCAGCACGTCGGCCTCGGTGCAGTCCTCGCCGGGCAGGTCGGCGCCGAGCACGAACCCGACCTCGACCTCGACCCGCGGCAGCAGGTACTTGGAGGTGTCGACGGGAACGTCCTCGAAGACCTCCATCTCGGCGAGCAGGTGACCGTAGTCGGGTTCGTCGACGCCCATCATCTCCTGCATGGCCTTCGACGACAGCCCCACTTTGTGGCCGACGATCTTCGCGCCGTCGTCCAGCCGGCGCCGGATATTGAGCAGCTGGATCTCGTAGGCGTCGACCACATCGATGTCGGGGAACCGGTCGACGAGCGGCGACACGGCGACCCGATCGTCTTCGGCACGGGCCAGTTCGTCGGCGAGTTGAGTTCGTACCGCGTCAGGCAGCACGCGGACCTCCTTGGCAGCACGGTCAATGGTTGGGCGATACGTCGGTCGGACCAGGCCGCACAGCGAGGTCTCCAGACCCCAAAACTGTAACGGGTTTCCCGGACGACCGTCGCCCGTTCACCTGACAATACAATGCCACCTCAGGTGATTTCTATAACACGTTCCAGTATGTGTAGGGGAAACGCCGAGTCGACTGGAACAAGTTCCAGTTTGGACTGTGAAACCGCCAACCGCTTCTATAACGTGTTGCACATGAGTGATCGGGATTACGATGTGGTGGTCGTCGGTAGCGGCGCCGCCGGGATGACCGCCGCCCTCGCCGCGGCCCACAAGGGACTGAGCGTTGTGCTGCTGGAGAAGGCCGCGCACTACGGCGGGTCGACAGCCCGATCCGGCGGTGGCGTCTGGATTCCGGGCAACAAGGCGCTGAAGGCCTCCGGCCGCCCCGACGACCGCGAGGATGCGCGTACCTACCTGCACAGCATCATCGGCGACGTGGTGCCCGCCGAGAAGATCGACACCTACCTCGATCGCGGCGCCGAGGCGTTCGACTTCGTCCTCGATCACACCCCGCTGAAGATGAAGTGGGTTCCCGGCTACTCCGACTACTACCCGGAGGCTCCCGGCGGCCTCAGCCAGGGCCGTTCGTGCGAGCCGACGCCGTTCAACGGCAAGGTGCTCGGCGCCGAACTGGCCAACCTGGAACCGCCCTACGCCAAGGCTCCGCTGAACGTGGTCGTCATGCAGGCCGACTTCGTGCGACTCAACCTGATCAAGCGCCACCCCAAGGGCATGATGCGGGCACTGCGCGTCGGCGCCCGCACCTACCTGGCCAAGTTCACCGGCAAGCACCTGCTCGGCATGGGCCAGGCGATCATCGCCGCCATGCGCAAGGGCCTGCTCGACGCGGGCGTTCCGGTGCTGCTCAACACCCCGCTCACCGATCTGGTGGTCACCGACGGCAAGGTCACCGGGGTCAAGGCCACTGTCGACGGCGAGTCGGTCACCTTCAACGCGCGCTACGGCGTGGTCCTTGGCAGCGGCGGGTTCGAGCACAACGCCGACATGCGCGCCAAGTACCAGCGACAGCCGATCACCACTGAGTGGACAACGGGCGCCGCGGCCAACACCGGCGATGGCATCGTCGCGGGTATGGCAGCGGGAGCGACCGTCGGATTCATGGAGGACGCCTGGTGGGGTCCGACCATCTTCAAGGGCGGCAAGCCCTGGTTCGCCCTCGCCGAGCGCAACCTGCCCGGCACCATCATGGTCAACGACCGGGGCGAGCGGTTCGGCAACGAGTCGGCGCCGTATGTCGAGGCGGTGCACACCATGTACGGCGGTGAGTACGGTCAGGGCGCGGGCCCGGGCGAGAACATCCCGGCCTGGCTGGTGTTCGACCAGCGCTACCGCAACCGCTACATCTTCGCCGGGCTGCAGCCGGGTCAGCGCTTCCCCTCGCGCTGGCTGGAGAACGACTACATCGTCAAGGCCGACACCATCGAGGAACTGGCCGGGCGCATCGGCGTGCCCGCCGACAGCCTCAGCGCGACGGTCACCCGGTTCAACGGCTTCGCCACCGCGGGCAAGGACGACGACTTCGGTCGCGGCAACAGCCACTACGACCGCTACTACGGCGACCCCACCGTCAAGCCCAACCCGTGCCTGGCCGAGATCTCGCAGGGCCCGTTCTACGCGGCCAAGATGGTCCCCGGCGACCTCGGCACCAAGGGTGGCCTGGTCACCGACACCGTCGGTCGCGTACTGCGCGAAGACGATTCGGTGATCGACGGCCTCTACGCCGCGGGCAACACCAGCGCGCCGGTGATGGGCCACACCTACGCCGGCCCCGGCGCGACCATCGGCCCCGCGATCACCTTCGCCTACCTCGCGGTGCTCGACATCGCCGAGAAGGCCAAGGCCACCGCGTGACGCACGCACAGACCCCGACCACGCAGGAGTAAGCACCATGCCCATCGACCTCCAGACCGCGCTCGGCGCGCCGACGCCTGCGCGGGAGTTCAGCTGGACGCCCACCGACGTGCAGCTCTACCACCTCGGCCTCGGCGCGGGCGCGCACCCGACGGACCCGGTCGAGCTGACCTATCTCGACGACCAGGCGCCCCAGGTGCTGCCCACGTTCGCGACGGTCGCCCCGACCCTGCGTGAGACCGAGGCGCCGCGCGTCAGCTTCCCCGGCATCGAGATCGACCTGGCCAAGGTCGTGCACGGACACCAGGAAGTGGTGGTGCACAAGCCGATTCCGGCCAGCGGCAAGGCGACCAGCACCGGCCGGATCAGCGAGATCTGGGACAAGGGCGCCAACGCGGTGATCGTCCAGGAGAACACCGTGGTCGGCTCCGACGGCGAACCGCTGTGGACCGTCCGGTCCTCGATCTTCGCCAGGGGCGAGGGCGGTTTCGGCGGCGAGCGTGGCCCGAGCGCCAAGGCCGCGCTGCCGGATCGGGCGCCCGACGCGGAGCTCATCGCCCCGACGCTGCCGCAGCAGGCCCTGCTCTACCGGCTCTGCGGTGACCGCAACCCGCTGCACTCGGATCCGGAGTTCGCCAAGGGCGCCGGTTTCCCCGCGCCGATCCTGCACGGCCTGTGCACCTACGGCGTGGTCTGCAAGGCGCTCACCGACGGCCTGCTCGACGGTGACGCGAGCCGGGTCGGCGGCTTCCGGGCCAAGTTCGCCGGGGTGCTGTACCCGGGCGAGACGCTGCGGATCAAGGTGTGGCGCGAGGGCGACGAGCTGATCGGCGCCGCCACCGTGGTCGAACGCGAGGACGCGCCGGTGCTCGGCGAGATCGCACTGAAGATCGCCTGATCCGGCAAATGCCCTGGTGGCGGGACGGCCTGCGCCGGTCCCGTCACCAGGGCATTCGCTTGCGCGCACCCGGACTTGTCGGTGCGCGGTGCGATCATCCGACGATGGCGCTCACACCATCGGAAAAGCAAGAGTTTCTCGCGCGACCGCATGTGGCCGCGCTGTCGGTCGGCCTCCCCGATCGGGGACCGCTGACCGTGCCCATCTGGTACGCCTACACACCCGGTGGCCGACCGTGGATCACCACCCTGCCCGCGTCGGCGAAGATGCAGGCGATCACCGCGGCCGGGCGATTCGGTCTGATGGTCGACACGGTCGTGCCCGAAGTGAAGTACGTGTCGGTCGAGGGCGCGGTAGCCGATGTCCAGCCGTCGACCACCGCGCAGATCGCCGAGATCGCCGCGCGGTATCTGAGCGGGGAAGCCCTGGAGCAGTATCTGGTCTTCGCGCACGAGCAACTGGGTGAGCACGTCACGGTCTGGTTGGAGCCCGAGCACTGGCTGGGGGCATTGATCGGTTAGCCCCACCTACCCGGCGGGCGGACGCAGGGTGAGGCCGCCGACGAGCAGGGCGTAGATGAAGACGATGAGGATCGGCGCGGCCAGCGGCGCCCACACCAGCTCCACCGGGACCAGGGCCGCGGTGGCGGCGGCGACGGTGAACAGCACCGCGCCGCCGACCGACGGAATCGTCGTCGGCACAACGCCTTCGGGCGCGTGCAGCACGGCCGCGTTGAGCAGGTAGGTGGTGGCGACCAAGCCCGTCGCGGCCGCGGCGATCACCCCGACATCGGCGAACGCGAGCGCCGCGATCACCACCAGTACCGCGCCGACGGCGGCGGGCCGCCACCACCAGCTCACGATCACCAAGGCGAGCGCGGCCACCCCGGCGAACGGGTTGATCAGCGCGACGGCGGCCACCAGCAGCAGGCCGGCGAGCAGGGCGAGGAATCTGGTCATCGGCGCACCCGCACTGTTCGGCGATGGTCGGGCAGCAGGCGCATGGCCTGATCGAGCCTGGTGTCGGCGGGCCAGGCGATGATGTCGACGCCGACGGTGCCCATGTCGCGATACATCGAGGCCCGCTCCAGCTGCCACATCTTGGCCATGGTCGGGTCGAGGCCGTCCTCGAACGGGGTACCGCGCAGCACGTCGACCGCGATCACCACGTGGCCGCGTTTGCGCAGGTCGATCAAGGCGAGCGCGAACTGGGTGTCGAGCAAGGTGGAGAACGCGACCACGATCGCGCCGATCGGCACCGCGGCGTGCGGTGCCAGCGTGCCGGTGGTCTCGACGTGCTCGTCACCGACGCCGAGCACCGTGTCGACGATCCGGTAGAACTGCCTGCGGCCGATATCGGGCCGCAGCCAGCGCGGCGTATCGCCCAGGCACACCACCGCCGTCCGGTCGCCGGCCTGCAGGGTGGACTGCACCACCTGCGCCGCACCGCGCACCGACAGTTCCAGCGAGGCGGTGGCCGGACCCGGCGCCTGCTGGGAGGTGTCGACCAGGACAACCACATCGGCGGAGCGGTTGGTGAATCGTTCGGTGACATAGAGCCTGCCGCGGCGGGCGCTCACCGGCCAGTTGACCGTGCGCAGCTGGTCACCGGGCGCGTAGGCGCGGATATCGGCGTATTCGACACCCGGACCGTGCTTGCGGGTCAGATGGGTGCCGATCCGATCGGGAAGTTCGGTGCGCGGCAATCGCATTCGCTGTGGATCGGCGATCGGGTACACGTACAGCTTGGCCGCGGGCAGCTCGACGGTGGCTACCGCGAGCCCGGCCGGGCTCAAGGCGGACACCTTGACCTGCACCGGATATCGGCCCCAGCGCACCGCCGACAGCGCCAGCTGCAAGCCCGCGGGGGCGCCGCCGGAGTCGTGCGACTCCTCCACCTCGAGCTCGAGACCGGACAGCGGCACCGGCGTCATCCGCAGCAGCGCGTGCCCGCTCTCGACGAAGGCGACGGCGTTGCAGCCGACCACCTCGCCCTCGAAGCAGCGCACGGTGCCGCTGCCGTCGACCTGGATCCTGGTCGGGTTCTGCTGCCACGGCGCGGTGGCGAGCACACCGAGCATCGGGGCGGCGAAGACCACCAGCTGCCATTGTCCGCGCAATACCGCGACGACCAGCGCCGCCGCGGCGCACCCGGCCAGGATGAACACCAGCGGGGCGGGCCGCCAGCGCAGGTCGACCTCGACCGTCCTGGATTCGTCGCGGTGCTTCATGTGCTGGTGGCGCGGGGCACCGGTAGCCGGCGCAGCAGTTCGGCGATGACGTCCTCACCCCGGATGCGGCGCACCCACATCTCCGGACGCAGGGTGATGCGGTGCGCCATCGCGGGCACCGCCAGCGCCTTCACGTCCTCGGGGATCACATAGTCGCGGCCGAGCAGCAGGGCGCGGGCCCGCGACATCTGCACCAGATCGAGTTCGGCGCGGGGGCTGGCGCCGACCTCGACCTGCGGGTGGCTGCGCGTCGCCGAGGCGAGCGCCACCACGTAGTTCACGACATCGGGGTGCACGGTGACGAACTCGACCGACTGGCGCATCTCCATCAACCCCTGCGCGTCGACGACCTGGCCGACCTGCGGCGGCGTCGCGCCGCGCTCGAGCCTGCGCCGGATCATCTGCGTCTCGTCCTGCTCGGACAGATACCCCAGCCGCAGCTGGATGGCGAACCGGTCGAGCTGGGCCTCCGGCAGCGGGTAGGTGCCCTCGTACTCGATCGGGTTGTCGGTGGCGAGCACGATGAAAGGCTGTGGCAGCAGGAAGGTTTCGCCATCGATGCTCACCTGCCCCTCGGCCATCGCCTCCAGTAGCGCCGCCTGCGTCTTGGGCGGGGTGCGGTTGATCTCGTCGGCGAGCAGAACATTCGTGAAAACCGGACCGCGACGGAAATTGAACCGGCCCGACGACATGTCGTAGATCGTCGAGCCGAGCAGGTCGGCGGGCAGTAAATCGGGCGTGAACTGCACGCGGGTGAAATCCAGGCCGAGCGCGGCCGCGAAGGACCGCGCGATCAGCGTCTTACCGAGACCTGGCAGGTCCTCGATGAGGACATGTCCTCCGGACAGCACGGCGATCATGATGAGCTGCAACTCATCTCGCTTGCCGACCACGACTCGGCCCAGCTCACGCAGTACGGCGTCGGAGCGCTGGACGGTCACGTTCAACGGCATGGTCATCGGTGGCCTCTAACCCCTCACATCGTCTGCAATCGGCGCAGGATCTCGTCCAGCGCCTCCCTACCCGGTGCGCGACCGGTCTGATCGCGCAATGCGGAATTCGCCGGGTCGACCCAGCGCCACAGTTCGGGACCGAACTGCAGTTGCCCGGCCGCCTCGGTGGCCCGCCGGTTCTTGGCTACCCGTAATCCGGTCGACAACTCGAATTCCTTGGCCAGCAGGGGCCGCAGGTGGCGGTCCCAGTCGGCGCGGGTGCCGTCGGCACGGGCGGTCAGCATCTCCGCGCGCGCGTGCCAGCGGCCGAGCATCTCGGCCGGGCCGTTGTCGATGTACTCGGTCAGCGGTTCCTCGCGCACCACGCGATGCCGCAGCGACCACAGCAGCGTGGCCAGCGCGATCGCGACCGGCACGGCGACGGCGAGCAGCACGGTGTCGCGGGCCAGCCGCACCAGCGCGGCTTCGGTCAGCAGCACCACCACGATCGCGGTCCCGATAATGGCCGAACGGCTCACCGCCGCAACGGATTCGGTCGAGGTCATGCGGACTCCATTCGGAGTGCCCGGGCGCCCTGCGTGGTCACTCGAGCCGGCGCGTCCCAGCGCTGATCGCTCATACCGGTACCAGCCTTCTCTGCAGATCGGAGAGGACGATGCGCAACAGCTGTTCGGCGCGCATGCGCTGCCATTCGAGCATCGAGTGCGGGCTGAACCGCGCCTCCTCGAACAGCGCCACCAGCTCGCGCGCCGAAGCGTCGTGCAGCACACCGCTTTCGAACGCGCGGGCCAGCACTTCCATGGGGGTGTCGGAGGCCTGCGGGCGGGCGGCGTGGTCGCTGGACAGACCACGCTCCATGGCCACGTAGCAGGCGATGATGGCGGTGCGTGGGTCCTGGCCGGGCGCGTTCATCGCGGCCAGGCCCATCTCCGCGGCCCTGGTGAGCGAGTCGACCGCGCTCGGTGTGACCTCGGGCTGGGCCGGGGCGGCAGGCGCGGGTTCGCGGCGGGTGGCCACCGCGACCACGACGAGCCCGAGTAGTGCCACCGCGATCAGCACGACGGCCAGCACGGCCGCGATGATGAGCGCGGTGCCGGTGAGTTCGGCGGCGCCGGTGCCCGGGTCGGGCGCGGGCGCGTCGGTCGGGGTCGGGACGGGGCCGGAGCCTTCCGGCAGGGTTTCGGTGGCCGGGCGCATCGGCCGGGCACCCGGCAGCAGGAACAGCGCGGTGACGCCGCCCGCGAAGACCAGCGCGATCACGGCGAGGACGATCGGCCCCAGCAGAACCAGCCTGCGCCACCGGAACCGCGGTGTGGCTTCGCGTTCGGCTTGCGGCATGGCCAGCGGGAGGCGATGCTGACTGGCGATCACCCCGGCCACCAAGATCACGACGGACACCAGCAGCAGCACCGGCATCACCGCCACCAGCAGCGGCGAGGGGGCGCTGTTCGACTCGGCGGGTCCGGCACCGGGGAGGTAACCCCGCAACGCGATCGTCGCAGCGGCAAGCAGTGCGATCACGACGATCGCCCGCGGAATGGGCTGACTCACCCCGATCACAGCTGTACCACCAAACCCCAGAGCCTGCACAAAACAGCCACATAGTTACACGCCGAGTGGTTCGCTCGGGAGGAAATCGATAGTTTGGATGACCTCCCCATTTATTGTCCCCCCGAATTCTGTGACTTGTTACGCGCCGCGAACGATCGGCACGCCGACCAGGGGCAACTCACCGAGTCTGCTCGCCGTTCTGGCCAGGTCGGGGACCGCCGAGACGCCCGCCGTCAGCGCGATCACCGGCTCGGGCGCATGGATCGTGCAGGGCAGGTCGGCGTCGTAGAGGACATCGACGAGGTTGACCAGGCGCATCGAGCAGTCGAGCGGCACCGCGCGCAGCGGTGGCACCGCGCGCAGCGTCCAGCGGCGGAATCGGCCGGTCAGGCGCAGGTAGTCGGCGGCGCTGGTGGGGGCACCACACAGGTGCGCGAAGTCGAAGGTGACCGCGTCGCCGTCGACGGTCCGCGCCCGCACGCACCGGCCGTCGCCCAGGTCGAGATCGACGCCGTCACCGGTGGACTCGCCCGCGTCGAGCACGTAGCGACCGGCGACGAAACCGTGGTCACGGTGGGCGCCGATGGTGCGGTAGTCCAGCGGTCCGTCCAGGGTGACGACGTCGAGGTGGGCCAGGATGCGGTCGATGGTCGGCACGAACCGGTCGTGGAACAGCGGGTTCGGCAGCAGCTCGCGCGGCGGGTAGTTCGAGGTGACGACCAGGGTGCGGCGCTCGGCGAACAGCGTGTCGAGCAGGCGGGCGATGAGCATGGCGTCGCCGATGTCGTGGATGTGGAACTCGTCGAAACACACCAGATCCGCGTCGCCGAGCAGGTCGGTGACGGCCCGTTCGATGGAGCCGAGCGTGTGCGCGGCCGCGTGCAGCGCGGCGAAGAAGGCGTGGAAGTGGAAGCGGCGCTTGCGCTCCGGCGCCGCGCTCGCGAGGAACCGGTCCATCACCATCGTTTTGCCGCGACCGGGCCTGCCGTGCAGGTAGACGCCGCGATGGCGCCTGCGCGGCCTGCCGTGCCGATCGAGCAGGGCCGCGAGCGTGTGGGCCGCCGCGACCTGCGCGGGATCGAGAACCACCGTTGCTGTTGTCATGCCGACCTCCTCGTCCTCTACATTTGTAGAGGAACGGCGAAACGACGACCAGGGAAGGTGACGATGTCCACAGACCGCCGCGCGCAGCTCGTGACCGGCGCGATCGACCTCATCGCGACCAGCGGCATCCGCGCGCTCACCCACCGCGCCCTGGACACCCGGCTCGGCCTCCCACTGGGCTCCACCTCGTACTACTTCCGCACCAGACACGCGCTGATCGAGGCGGTGGCCGACGGCATCACCGCCCGCTCACGCGCGGATTTCGCCGCGGCACGGCGGGAACCGGCCGGCGACCCCGCGCACGACATCGCCGCCTGGGTCGATCATCTGCTCGCGCACCGCCGCAACGAACTGATCGCCCGGCACGCGCTGCTCATCGAGGTGCTCTCCGACCCCGACCTACACGAACGCCTGGCGGGCAGCCTGTTCTCCCTGGACGGGGCGACCGAGCTGTGCACCGCGCTAGGCGCGGCCGAGCCGCGGGAATCGGCTGGTGACCTCCTCGCGGTACTGGAGGGTTTGGTCTTCGACCGGTTAGCCGGCGTCCGCGCCGGGGTACCCGCGGGCACGCCGGACAGCGTCGCTCAGCTGGCCCGGCCGCTGCGCTGTTTTCTCGGCGCGGACCAGAATCAGGAAACCGGCCAGCCGAATTCGGAATAGGGCTCGTCAGAATTGAGCGCCGCGATTCCCAGCGCGGAATACTCGATCAGATCCGCGGGGAGTTCGTGCGGCGTAAACCACTGCACCGCATAGCATTTATCGGGTTCCCGATTGAAAGGCTCGCCCTGCCACCGATCGGCGCGGAAGAACAGCCCGAGGCGCGCGTCGCGGCCGGGCGCGGTCACGTGGGCGACATGGATCAGCCGCAGAGTGGCAGGGTCGATGTCGACCCCGACCTCCTCCGCGGCCTCCCGTGCGGCGGCGGCCGTCACCGACTCGCCGATCTCCAGTTTTCCCGACGGCAGATGCCACCGGTGGTCGTACTCGTCACCGCTGCGGCGCAGGCTCAGCAGGAGCACGCCGTCGCGGATCAGCAGCAGGTGGACGTCGACCAGGTGGCGTGGGGTCACCCGGTCGAGCCTACGAAGTGAGCACCAACCCCGAGGTGAGAACGCCGGTGCCCGCGGTGACCAGGATGCGCTCCAGGTCCTCGACCTGGTTGACCGAGGTGCCGCGGATCTGGCGGACCGCCTCGGCGATGCCGTTCATGCCGTGGATGTAGGCCTCGCCGAGCTGTCCGCCGTGGGTGTTGAGCGGGAGCCTGCCGCCGATCTCGATGGCGCCGTCGGCGATGAAGTCCTTGGCCTCGCCACGACCGCAGAAGCCCAGTTCCTCGAGCTGCATCAGCACGAACGGGGTGAAGTGGTCGTAGAGGATCGCGGCCTGCATGTCGGCCGCGCTCAGCCCGCTCTGGGCCCACAGCTGGTCACCGACGAGACCCATTTCCGGCAAGCCGGTCATGGCGTCGCGGTAGTAGCTGGTCATCACGTACTGGTCGGCGCCGCTGCCCTGGGCGGCGGCCGCGATGATCGCGGGACGCTGCGGCAGATCGCGGGCCCGCTCGGCGCTGGTGACCACGATGGCGACGCCGCCGTCGGACTCCTGGCAGCAGTCGAGCAGGTGCAGCGGTTCGGCGATCCAGCGCGAATCCTGGTGCTGCTCCAGGGTGATCGGCTTGCCGTAGAAGAAGGCGTTCGGGTTCACCGCGGCGTGCTTGCGATCGGCCACCGCGACGGCGCCGAAGTCGGCACTGGTCGCGCCGGTGACGTGCATGTACCGGCGCGCGACCATGGCGACCTGCGCGGCCGGGGTGCCGAGCCCCTGCGGGTAGGCCCAGCCCGCGTCGATGCCCGAGGACGTCGGCGCGGCCGCCAGCGCGGGTGAGAACTGCCCGAACCTGGCGCCGGAGCGCTCGTTGAACGCGCGGTAGGCGACCACCACGTCGGCGACCCCGGTGGCCACCGCCATGGCGGCCTGCTGCACGGTCGCGCAGGCCGCGCCGCCGCCGTAGCCGATGTGGCTGAAGAACTTCAGGCTCGGGATACCGACCGCCCTGGCCACGGCGGCCTGGGTGTTGGTGTCCATCGTGAAGGTGGTCAGGCCGTCGA
Source organism: Nocardia fodinahabitans (assembly GCF_052983615.1). Lineage (NCBI taxonomy): Bacteria > Bacillati > Actinomycetota > Actinomycetes > Mycobacteriales > Nocardiaceae > Nocardia > Nocardia fodinahabitans. Next base: position 4,022,731 of record NZ_JBRJJC010000001.1, on the reverse strand, counting down.
CATCGGCGGGCGTGAGGCCCGCGTCGGCGAGTGCCGCGCTGACCGCCTCGGCGGCCAGCCGCAATTCGCTGCGGCCGGAGTCCTTCGAGAAGTCGGTGGCACCGATGCCGACGATGGCGGCATGCCCGGACAGGCCCGTCATGAGTTCTCCAGAGAGGGAAGGGCGATCACCACGGTCGCCGTGATGTGCTCACCGAGGCTGTCGCGGCCACGCACATCGATGGTGACCAGCGCGCCGGACACCGCGGTGACGGTGCCCGAGAGAGTCAGCGTGTCACCGGCGTACAGCGGCACACCCAGCCGCAGCGCGATCGACTTCACCAGGGCGCTCGGCCCGGCCCAGTCGGTGACGAAGCGCTGCACCAGGCCGGTGTCGGTGAGAATGTTGACGAAGATGTCGCTGGACCCGCGCGCGTGCGCCTTGTCGCGGTCGTGGTGCACGTCCTGGAAATCCCTGGTGGCCAGGGCCGTGCTGATCACGAAGGTGGGATCGGCGTGGATCGCCAGCTCGGGTAGCGTGTCGCCCACCGCGACGGCGGTGGGTTCGGTCGTGGCGGTCACTGCGCGGCCTCCCAGTAGGGCAGAACTGTTCCGTCGGCTAGCTTTTCGAAGGCGGCCCGGACGGGCACGCCGACGGCGACCTCGGCCGGCTCGATGCCACGGAGCTCTCCGAGCATGCGCACCCCTTCGTCGAGCTCGACGAGGGCGACGACGAACGGCAGGTCACGGCCGGGCACCTTCGGCGCGTGGTGCACGACGAAGCTGAACACCGTGCCGGTGCCCGCGGCGACGACGTAGTCGGTGGTCTCGGCCTTGTCCTGCCACAGGGCGGGGACCGGTGGATGCCGCAGCGAACCGTCGGGCAGGCGCTGGATGCGCAGCTCGCCGATTTCGGTACCGGCCCAGAAGAATTCGGTGTCCTTGGAGATGACCGGGCCGACCCGCTCGGCGGGTGCGACGGCGATCTCGGCCGCCTCGGACGCCGGTGCTTCCTTCGCGGCGGGCACGAATTTCAGGATGCGGAACAGCATTTCGGTGACCACCTCGTCACCGACCGACCAGGTGGTGGTGAAGGTGAGGAACCAGCCGTCGCCGAGCCCGGTGCGCTTGGGGCCCCGGAACTCCGAGAGCCTGCTGGCGACGGTCACCTCCTCCCCCGGCCGCAGGTAGCGGTGATAGGTCTGCTCGCAGTTGGTGCCGACGACGGAGGTGTAGCCCGCGTCGTCGAGCAGCTGGGTGGCCAGGCCGAGCGGGTCGTCGGCGGTCCGCACGCCGTGCAGACCGGTCATCGTCCACACCTGGGCCATCGCGGGCGGGGCGACGATGCCGGGGTGTCCGGCGGCCTTGGCGGCGGCGTCGTCGACGTAGATCGGGTTGACGTCGCCGATCGCCTCGACCCAGTTGTTGATCATCGGCTGGTTCACCGGGTCGCGTCCGGCCCGCGGGGCGGACGCGCCGGCCGCGGACAGTTTCGCCAGCGCTTCGGGAATGTCTTCGGGGGTAATGCTTTCCGGCACGCCCTGCTCCTTAGTTCATCGGGGGACGCGCGGCAGTTCCAGGCCGGCGGAGGCGACCAGTTCGCGCATGATCTCGTTGACGCCGCCACCGAAGGTGACGACGAGGTTCTGCTTCGTCCGCCGGTCCAGCCAGCCGAGCAGTTCGGCGGTGCCCGGCTCGGCCGGATCGCCGTAGCGGCCCACGATCTCCTCGACCACGCGCCCCGCTTCTTGCAGTGACTCGGTGGAGAAGATCTTGGTGGCCGAGGCGTCGGCGATCACGGTGTTCTGCGCGGCGGCCGGGTCGGCGGCCGCGACCTGCCAGTTCAGCAACTCGTTGAGCCGCACCATGGTCCGCACCCGGCCCAGCGCACGGCGCACCTCGGGCTCACCGAGCAGCTGATGCTCGGCCGACCAGTCGTGCAGGCGGTCGTAGAGCTGCTCGATCTTGCCCGACGGGCCGAGGCTGACCCGCTCGTGGTTGAGTTGGGTGGTGATCAGGCGCCAGCCCCGGTCCACCTCGCCGACCAGCATCTCCGCCGGCACTCGCACGTCGTCGAAGTAGGTGGCGTTGGTGTGGTGGGCCCCGTCGCAGGTGATGATCGGGGTCCAGGAGTAGCCCGGATCCTTGGTGTCGGCGATCAGGATCGTGATGCCGCGGTGGCGCGACTCCACCGAACCGGTGCGGCAGGCCAGCCAGACGTAGTCGGCCTCGTGCGCGCCGGTGGTGAAGATCTTCTGCCCGTTGACGATCCAGTCGCCGTCGGCGTCGCGCACCGCGGTGGTGCGCAGCGCGGCCAGGTCGGTGCCCGCTTCGGGTTCGGAGTAACCGATCGCGAAATGGATGTCACCGGACAGGATTCCGGGCAGGAATTTCTTCTTCTGCGCGTCGGTGCCGTACTTCTGCAGCGTCGGGCCGACGGTCAGCAGCGTCACCAGGGGCAGCGGCACATCCGCGCGCACCGCCTCGTTGAAGAAGATCTGCTGTTCCATCGGGCCGAAACCCTGGCCGCCGAATTCCTTCGGCCAGCCGACGCCGAGCCAGCCGTCGCGGCCCATCCGGCGCACCACCTCGCGGTAGGCGTCGCCATGCCGGTTGACCGCCATCTCGGCGTGTTCCTCCGGCGTCACGAGATCGGCGAAATAGGAACGCAATTCCTCGCGCAACCGCCGCTGTTCGGCGGTCAGATCGATGAACATCTTGCTCCCAGAAGGTCGAGGCGCAGGCCCTCGCCACCGAGCAGACGGGCGAGATCCTTGGCCTGTGAGTAGTAGCGGTGCATCGGGTGGGTGATATCCACACCCAGTCCACCGTGCAGGTGATGACATTTCTGCATGGCGCGCGGAACTTCGGCGGCCGCCCAGTAGGCGAGCACCTCGAGATCCTCGTCGACGCGGCGCTGGTGTTCGGGCGACGCGTCGTCCTGAGCCAGTGCCCAGCACGCCGATTCCGCCGCCACGTGCAGGGTGCGCGAGACCACGTACAGATCGGCGATCTGCTGGGCCACGGCCTGGAACTCGGCCAGCGGCCTGCCGAACTGCTCGCGGGTGCGCACGTGCTCGGCGGTCAGCCTGAGCGCGCCCTCGAGCAGCCCGTCGGCGACCGCGCCGATGGTGGCCAGCGCGTACCGGTGCAGCCGGGGCAGCACGTCGGCGGGCAGCAACTGGTCGGCGGGGATCTCGACGTCGTCGAGCACCACCGTCGCCTCCGGGATGCCGGCCGAACCGGCGACCGGGAGCAGCTCGAGCCCCGGCGCGACCGATTCCACGAGCGCCACGCCCGCGTCGGTGGGCACCAGGATCCAGCGCGCCTGTTCGGCGTAGATCACGCCGACCTTGCGGCCGGTGATCCGCACCGTGTCACCGGCGCGGACCGCCTTGGTGGTCGGCGCGGTGGTGAACGGCGCACCCGGTTCACTCAGGGCCGCCGTGAGCACGGTGCCCTTGCCCACCTCGGCGACCACGCGGCCGGCGAGTTCCGCCGACAGCGCGGGCAGCAGCGGCAGCACGCCGAACCCGAAGGTCGGCAGCGCAGGCACCGCGACGGCGTCGGTGGCCAGCTCCATGAGCAGGGCCGACACCTCCAGCAGGCCCATGCCGTCGCCACCGAACTGCTCGGGCACGGCGACCGCGAGCAGGCCGGAGTCGATCAGACTCGGCCACAATTCCATATCTCGGGCCTGCTCACGTTCGAGCAGGCTCACGACCACCTCGGCTACGGCGTCGGCGCTTTCGTCGCGGGTGAAGTCCACGGCGTCCTCCCTCATCGAGCTAACTGTCCGCATCGCGCGGCAGGCCGAGAATCCGCTCGGCGGCCACGGTCAACAGGATCTGCTCGGTACCGCCCGCAATGGAGAGACAGCGTGTGAGCAAGAATTCTTTCAGGGCTTCGTCTTCCAGGGAACCTTCTGGGCCAGAAAGTTCCAGGGCGTACTCCGCCAGGTCCTGCCGGTGCCGGACACCGACGAGTTTGCGGACGCTGGCTTGGGCGCCCGCGTCGACTCCGGCCATGGTCGCCACCGCGATTCGCTGCTCCAGCAAAGAGCCGGCGATCGAGGAGGTGATCAGCTCGCCGAAACGGTCCTCGCGGAGTTCGGTTCCCCATCCGCCGACCGGGAAACGGTCGAGCAGCGCCTCCAGCGCGCCGCCGATACCGCCGCCGCCCATGGCGACGCGTTCGGCCGACAGGGTGGTCCTGGCGATCTTCCAGCCGTTGTTCAGCGCGCCGACCAGACCGTCGTCGGGGACGAAGACCTCGTCGAGGAAGACTTCGCTGAAGCGGGCTTCACCGGTGATCGTCACCAACGGGCGCACCTGCACGCCCGCGGCGTGCATGTCGACCAGGAAGTAGCTGATCCCGCGATGCTTGGCCGCGGTGGGATCGGTGCGAGCCAGGCAGATGCCCCAGTTCGCCTCGGATCCCAGCGAGGTCCACACCTTCTGGCCGCGCAGCACCCAGCCGCCGTCGACCTTCTCGGCGGTGGTGCGCAGCGCGGCGAGATCCGAGCCGGCGCCCGGTTCGCTGAACAGCTGGCACCAGGTGACCTCGCCGTGCAGGGTCGGCCAGACGAACCGCTCGATCTGCGTCTCGGTGCCGTAGCGCAGCAGGGTCGGCACCGCCCAGCCGGCGACCGCCAGATCCGGGGTGGTCAGGTCGGCACGGCGCAGCTGCTCGGCGACCTGCAGGCAGGTCATCGGATCGGCTTCGCGCCCATACGGTTTCGGCCAGTGCGGCATCACGAAGCCGCCCTCGACCAACGCCCGCTGCCGCTGTTCGGGCGACAGGGCCGCGATAGCGGCGATCTCGGCGGTCAGCGCGGAGTCGCCCGCCACGTCACCGAGCACGCGCTCGGCGCCGGTGGTGCGGCGCTGCCCGGCCCTGGCGAGCTCGGCGACCCTGGCCCGCCAGCGGGCGGAACCGCCGAGCAGCTGCCGCAGGGCACTGGCCCGGCGCAGGTAGAAGTGCGCGTCGTGCTCCCAGGTGAAGCCGATGCCGCCGAGCACCTGGATGGCGTCCTTGGCGGTGTCGACCGCGGCGTCGAGCGCGGTGGCGGCGGCGACGGCCGCCGCGATCGGCAGTTCGGCACCGCCTTCGTCGACGGCGGCGGCCGCGTCGGCGGCGACGGCGCGGATCAGCTCGGTGCGGCACAGCATCCAGGCGCAGATGTGCTTGATCGACTGGAAGCTGCCGATCGGCTTGCCGAACTGCTCGCGGACCTTCGCGTAGTCGACCGCGGTGCGCAGGCACCAGCCCGCGACACCGGCCAGCTCGGCGACCGCGAGGGCGACGAACAGATCGGTGACATCGGCGGCCGGCTCGAAGCCGTGTGTCGCCGCCACCGCCACCTCGGCGGCGGTCACCCGGGCCAGCGGGACCGTGTGATCGCTGTTCGCCAGCGTGGTAATCGTCACATCGGCCGCCGGGATCAGCAGCCAGCGCACGCCGTCGACGGTGTCCGCGGGGAGCAGCACCTGGGTGTCGGCGTCGGCACCGTAGACGTAGTCCCACGCGCCGGTGACGGTCCAGCCGTCGCCGGCGGCCACCGCCTTCGCGGTGGGCGCCTCGGTCGGCACGGCGATGCCGCACGGCGCGCCCTCGGCGACCGCGCCCCGGGTGATCAGCGCGGCCAGCGCGGTGGCCAGCACCGGACCGCCGACCAGGTCGTCGGCGGTTTGTTCCAGCAGCACGGCCAGGTCGGCGACGGTGCCGCCGAGACCGCCGTGCTCTTCGGCGAGCGCGACCTCGAAGAGGCCGAACTCGGTCAGCGCGGGCCAGTACTGGCGCCAGCTACCGGCACCGCCGGCCCGCATTGTTGCAATCGGCGCGACCGAACTCGCCCAGCCCCGCAGCGACTCCGCGGCGGCTTTATGCTCGTCAGTGGTGGCGATGGTCACAAGAAAAACCGCCCTTCCGGCGTGGCTCCCACTCCTAGAACATGTTCTAATATCCGGGCCGGGTGTAAGTCAAGAGACCTACACTTGGCTCGTGTTTTCAGGCGCTCGCAGCGAAAGGGTTTCCACGATGGACAGTCCGGCCCCCACGCCCACCGTGACGACACTGTCCGAGGACGAGCTGAGCTCCAACGCACAGCGCGAACGCCGCAAGCGCATCCTCGACGCGACCCTGTCGCTGGCGTCCAAGGGCGGCTACGACGCGGTCCAGATGCGCGCGGTGGCCGAGCGGGCCGATGTCGCCGTCGGCACCCTGTACCGGTACTTCCCGTCCAAGGTGCACCTGCTGGTCTCGGCGCTGGCCAGGGAATTCGAGCAGTTCGAGGGCAAGCGCCGTCCCCTACCCGGCGACGGCCCGTCCGAGCGCATGCACGGCCTGCTCACCCAGATCACCCGGATGATGCAGCGCGACCCACTGCTCACCGAGGCCATGACCCGCGCCTTCATGTTCGCCGACGCCTCGGCGGCCGCCGAGGTCGATCGGGTCGGCAAGGTGATGGACCGGGTCTTCGCCCGCGCGATGAGCGACGGCGAGCCCGACGAGCGCCAGCTCGCCATCGCCAGGGTCATCTCCGATGTGTGGCTGTCCAACCTCGTCGCGTGGCTCACCCGCCGCGCTTCGGCGACCGACGTCACGGAACGACTCGAGCTGACCGTCGACCTGTTGCTGGGCGATCGCGGATAGACCACAAATCACCCATGCCCGTTGACACACGTCGGCTGTGCGCCTTCCCCTGGGAAGATGCATAGCCGACGTCGCATATGCGGAACCATGCATCTACCGGGCGCTAGGGCGTCTCCACCGGGCTCAGGGGCACGATGAGCTCGACTGATCCGGTCCGCCCCGATGGGCGAAAGGCCCGGAATTAGCGACGCGGTCGCGAGGATCCGGCCGACTCTCGAGCGCACAACCCGCCGCGCCGCTCGCGCGGCAAAATTGACGCAGTATTGTTTTTCGCGCCCCCTGATCAACTCCTCCCATCACTAGGTTGGATGCGTGAGCGCACAGGATTTGCCCTTGGATGTCCGCCGTGCACTGGCGTCGGTTGCGCGCGTGCCACGGCTCTTGGTTGCCACGGACTACGACGGGACGATTGCCCCGATCGTGTCCGACCCCGCGAAAGCGTTTCCCCAACGGGAATCGGTCAGCGCCTTACGCGCGCTGGCAGGGTTGGCGAACACGACCGCCGCGGTGATTTCCGGTCGGGCACTACGCGATCTGGCCGCGCTCTCGCGCCTGCCGGTCGAGGTGCAGCTGATCGGCAGTCACGGTTCGGAGTTCGACGTGGGCTTCGTGCACGCGATCGACAACGACGCCAAGCAACTGCTGACGGAGATCAACTCCGCGTTCACCCAGATCGCCGCCGAGAATCCCGGCGTGACGGTGGAGATGAAGCCGGCCAGCGCGGCACTGCATGTCCGTAACGCCAGCCCCGAGATCGGCAGGCGCGCAGTGAATTCCGCACGCCAGGGTCCGGCGTGCTGGGTCGGCGTGCAGGTGACCGAGGGCAAGGCGGTGATCGAGCTCGCGGTGATCCCCACCGACAAGGGCACCGCCCTGGACACCATCCGGCACCAGGAAAGCGCCTCGGCCGCGGTCTTCTTCGGCGACGACGTCACCGACGAGAAGGCGTTCCGGGTGCTGTCGGGCCCGGACGTCGGCATCAAGGTCGGCGAGGGCGAGAGCCTGGCCAAGCTGCGCGTCGACTCGACCGAGGACGTGGCGCGCGCGCTGGCGTTCCTGGCGGAGGAACGCCGGACCTGGCTGGCCGGTGCCAGCGCGCCGCGGATCGAGCGGCTGAGCATGCTGGCCAGCCCGCGTTCGGTCGCCCTGCTCACCCCCGACGCGACGGTCACCTGGTTCTGCCATCCCGAGCCGGATTCCGCGGCGGTGTTCGCGCACCTGCTCGGCGGCGCGGGCGCGGGCCACTTCACCGTGGCGCCGGAGCGGGCGGGGCTGCCGCTGTCGCAGCGGTACGTGGACGGCACGATGACCGTCCAAACCCGCTGGGCCAGTTTGCAAGTCACCGACTACCTGCCGCACGACGTCGCCCCCGACCGCACCGACCTGACCCGGGTGATCACCGGGGACGCGAAGGCCGTCGTGACGTTCGCGCCGCGACCGGAATTCGGCCAGGTGCCGGTGCGCATCGAAGCGGTGCCCAACGGCCTGCGGGTCAGCGGCACCAACGATCCGATGGTGCTGCGCTCACCCGGGGTGGAGTGGGAGATCCACTCCGACGGCACCAACGAGCAGGCGCGCGCGGTGGTCGATCCGTCCGGTGCGCCGGTGGTCCTCGAACTGCGCTGCGGCACCGCCGATCTCGCGCCCTCGATGACGCCGGAACACCAGCGCCGCCAGCTGGCCGAGCAGTACTGGTCGCAGTGGGTGGCCGGGCTGCAGCTGCCGCCGCTCAAGCCGGATCTGATGAAGCGCTCCGCGCTGACCCTGCGCGGGCTCGTGCACCGCCCGTCCGGCTCGATCCTGGCCGCGGCCACGACCTCGCTGCCCGAGGACATCGGCGGTGTGCGCAACTGGGACTACCGCTACTGCTGGCTGCGCGACGCCTCGCTGACCGCGCAGGCACTGGTGACGCTGGGCTCGTTGACCGAGGCCGAGGAGTTCCTCGGCTGGGTGCATCGGGTCCTCGACACCCTGCCCGGCCCGGAGCGGTTGCACCCGCTGTACACGATCTACGGCGAGACGCTGCCGCCCGAGGCCGTCATCGACCTGCTGCCCGGCTACGCCGGTTCGCGACCGGTGCGCGTGGGCAACGCGGCGAACATGCAGGTGCAGCTCGACGTGTTCGGGCCGATCGTCGACCTGATCACCTCGATGGCGCACGAGCGGGAACGCCAGGGCGCGGTCGAGGCGGTCAAGGCACTGCCCGACGCCGACTGGGAGCTGGTGCACGCCATGGTCTCGGCGGTGCAGCGACGCTGGACCGAGCCCGATCACGGCATCTGGGAGATCCGCGGCAATCCGCGGCACCACGTGTACTCGAAGGTGATGGGCTGGCTCACGATCGATCGCGCGCTGACGCTGGCCGCGCGGTTCGACCGCCCGGTCGACCCCGAGTGGGCGGCGCTGCGCGACGTCATCGCCGAGGAGGTGAAGGCGAAGGGCTGGAACGAGGAGGTGCAGTCCTTCACCGCCGCCTACGACGGCACCGACCTCGACGCCGCGACGCTGCACATCGGCCTGAGCGGGCTGATCGACCCGGCCGACCCGCGCTTCGCCGCCACGGTGATCGCGACCGAGGCCGAGCTGCGCAGCGGTGCGACGGTCTACCGCTACCACCACGACGACGGCCTGCCCGGCGGCGAGGGTGGGTTCCACCTGTGCGCCGCCTGGCTGGTGGAGGCCTACCTGCTCATCGGCAGGCGCTCGGACGCCGAGGCGCTGTTCGCCCAGCTGGTCGCGGCCGCCGGGCCGACCGGCCTGCTGAGTGAGGAGTACGACCCGGTCGCCGAACGCTCCCTCGGCAACCACCCCCAGGCCTACAGCCACCTCGGCCTGCTGCGCTGCGCCCAGCTGCTCAGCCAGCCGGCGGACGTGCTGGTCTGACGGTTCCACGCAAAAGCCGGGCTCGGACTCCGAGCCCGGCTTTTGCGTGTGGTTCGTACCGGGTACTCGTTCCTGCTAAAGTAAAACGGTAACGATTTCCATTATGATCTAGGGCACAGCTCCCCGTGCCTGATCGAGCACGGCCAGGAGTACCGCGTGAACAGTCGATTCGCCCGCATGTGTGCCGGTCTCACGGCGGGAGTGGCGGCCGCGGTCGTCCTCACCGCCTGCGGCGGCAGCTCGAAGGATTCCGACGGCCTCTCGATCGTGGCCTCCACCAATGTGTGGGGCTCCATCGCGACCGCCGTCGCCGGGCCGGAGGTCCAGGTCACCTCGATCATCAGCGATCCGGCCGCCGACCCGCACTCGTTCGAGACCTCGGCCACCGACACCGCCAAGATCAGCGACGCCGATCTCGTGGTGTTCAACGGCGGGCACTACGACGAGTTCATCGAGAAGGCCATCTCGGGCAAGGACAAGCGGACCGTCGAGGCGTTCGAGCAGCGGACCGACAAGAGCGACGACAACGAGCACGTCTGGTACGACGTCACCACCGTCGCCGCGGTCGCCGACCGGATCGCCGCCCAGCTCGGCGAGGTCGACGCCGCCAACGCCGCCGCCTACACCGAGCGGGCGACCACCTTCAAGAACCAGCTGATCGGCATCAGCACCATCACCGGCACCATCGCCACCCAGCACCCGAACGCGCCCGTCGCCCAGTCCGAGCCGCTCGCGCACTATCTGCTGCTGGCCGCGACCGCGCAGGACAAGACCCCGCACGAGTTCCAGGAAGCGATCGAGCAGGAGACCGACCCGGCGCCCGCCGCCGTCGCCGCCACTCGCGACCTGATCACCGGCAAGCAGGTCAAGGCGCTGATCTACAACACCCAGACCCAGGACAAGATCACCCAGGACCTGCGGGCCACCGCGCAGAGCGCGGGCGTGGCCCTCGTCGAGGTGACCGAAACCCTGCCCGCTGGAGTGGATTACGTCCAGTGGCAGACCGCGAACGCCAAGGCGCTCGCCGCGGCGCTGCGCTGATCGCCATGTCCACGACCGAGGAAGCGGCACTGTCCGCCACGCCGATCGCCCCCGCCGACAACGTCGCCGCAGCCATCCGGCTGCGCGCGGCGAGCTTGTCCTTCGGCGCGCGCACCCTGTGGCGCGATCTCGATCTCGACGTGGCGCCAGGGGAATTCATCGCCGTCCTCGGCCCCAACGGCTCCGGTAAGACCTCGCTGCTGCGGGTCCTGCTCGGCCTGCTCGAACTCGGCTCGGGCAGCGCGGAGGTCGCGGGCGCGCCGGCCGGGGTCGGCAACCCGGGCATCGGCTATGTGCCGCAACAGAAGACGATCGACGCCGGGGTGCAGTTGCGCGGCCTCGATCTGGTCGGGCTCGGCGTCGACGGGCACCGCTGGGGACTCGGCTGGCGCGCCCGCAAAAAACGGGCGCGCAAGGTCGAGGCCGCCGTGGCCGCCGTCGGCGCGCAGCGTTTCGCGCACGCCCCGCTGGACACGCTCTCCGGCGGCGAGCAGCAGCAGCTGCGGGTCGCGCAGGCGCTCGTCGGCGACCCCGCCGTGCTGCTCTGCGACGAACCGCTGCTGAGCCTGGACCTGGCCAATCAGCGGCTGGTCGCCGAACTCGTCGACCAGCGGCGTCGCGAACACGACACGGCCGTGCTGTTCGTGACCCACGAGATCAACCCGATCCTGCCGATGGTCGATCGGGTGCTCTACCTGGTCGACGGCGAGTTCCGGATCGGCACCCCCGACGAGGTGATGACCTCGGCCACGCTCTCGGAGCTCTACGGCACCGAGGTCGAGGTGCTGCGGGTGCGTGACCGGCTCGTCGTCGTCGGCACCGGCGACGACATGGACGCGCTCGGCGGTACCGCCTGATGGACAAGCTCGACAAGGTTCTGCACCAGATGTTCGACGTCGGCACCACCGCCGACCTGCTCACCTACGACTTCGTCCAGCAGGCACTGCTCGCCAGCGCGCTGCTCGGGCTGCTCGCCGGTCTGATCGGACCGCTGATCGTCAGCAGGCAGATGTCGTTCGCCGTGCACGGCACCAGCGAGCTCTCGCTGACCGGCGCGTCGGCGGCGCTGCTGGCCGGCGTCGGCGTCGGGATCGGCGCGATCGCCGGGTCGGTGGTCGCCGCCGTGCTGTTCGGCTGGCTCGGTTCCCGTGCGCGGGAACGCGATTCGGTGATCGCGGTGGTGCTGTCGTTCGGTCTCGGCCTGTCGGTGCTGTTCCTGTGGCTCGCGCCGGACCGCGCCGGATCGAAGTTCTCGCTGCTCACCGGCCAGGTCGCCAGCGTCGGCTACGACGGGCTCGCGCTGCTGGTCACCTGCACCGCGGCCGTGCTGGCCGTGCTCGCGGTGATCTACCGACCGCTGTTGTTCGCCAGCTCCGATCCCGAGGTCGCGGTGGCGCGCGGGGTGCCGGTGCGGGCGCTGTCGGTGGTGTTCGCGGTGCTGCTCGGCATCACCGCCGCCTTCGGGGTGCAGATCGTCGGCGCGCTGCTGGTGCTCGCGCTGCTGATCACCCCGGCCGCCGCGGCGGCGCAGCTGACCGCGAGCCCGCTGCGGGCGACGGTGCTGTCGGTGGTGTTCGCCGAAGTCGCCGCGGTGGGCGGGCTGCTGCTCTCGCTGGCGCCCGGGGTGCCGGTGTCGACCTTCGTCACCGGGATCTCGTTCACCATCTACCTGGTGTGCCGGTTCGTCGGGCACCGCAGTCGGCGGCCGGTCGCCGCTCGCTGAAATTTGGTGCCACTTGGGGCCGAAATTGCCCGAACCGGGGCACGGGCGAGCAGACTACACAGCATGATCGACTTCGCCGTCCCGGAAGATCTGGCCGCCCTGCGGGATCGAGTTCGCGCCTTCGTCGCCGAAAAGATCGTGCCGTTCGAACGCGATCCGCGCCTGACCACGCACGGGCCGACCGACGAACTGCGCGCTGAACTGGTCGAACTGGCCAGGGCCGAGAAGCTGCTGACCGTCCAGGCGCCGGTGGAGTACGGCGGGCTCGGCCTGACCCACGTCGAGCAGGCGGTGGTCTACGAGGCCGCGGGCTGGTCGACGCTCGGCCCGGTCGCGATGAACTGCGCCGCGCCCGACGAGGGCAATATGTTCCTGCTCGGCAAGGTCGCCGACCCGGACCAGGTCGAGGAATATCTGATGCCGGTGATCCGCGGCGAGCGGCGCTCGGTGTTCGCGATGACCGAACCCGACGGCGCCGGCTCCGACCCCGGCCAGCTGCGCACCGAGGCGGTGTTCGACGGCGAGAACTTCGTGATCAACGGGCGCAAGTGGCTGATCACCGGTGCCGACGGCGCGAAGACCTGGATCATCATGGCGCGCCTCGCGGAGAACCCGCATCTGCCCGCAGGACCGACGCTGTTCCTCACCGACGGTGATACCGAGGGCATCGTCATCGAGCGGATCATGAACACGATGGACCGCAACTACGTCGGCGGGCACGCCGTCGTCCGGTTCGAGAACCTGACCCTGCCGCCCTCGGCCGTGCTCGGCCGCACCGGGCAGGCCCTGCGCTACGCCCAGCTGCGGCTGGCGCCCGCGCGGCTCACCCACTGCATGCGCTGGCTCGGCGCGGCCGAACGGGCCCAGCGCATCGCCGTCGACTACGCGCGCACCCGCACCGCGTTCGGCAGGCCGATCGGCGAGCACGAGGGCGTGTCGTTCATGCTCGCCGACAACGAGGTGGCGCTGCACCAGTGCAGGCTGACCATCTGGCACAGCTGCTGGCTGATGGATCAGGGGCAGCAGGCCAGGCACGAATCGTCGATGGCCAAGTCCTACGTCTCCGAGGAACTGTTCAAGGTCACCGACCGCTGTGTGCAGGTGCTCGGCGGGATCGGAATCAGCGACGAGACCGTCGTGGAGATGCTGTTCCGGGACATGCGGGCCTTCCGCCTGTACGACGGCCCGACAGAAGTCCACAAGTACGCCATCGGCAAGCACTTGCTGCGGGAGTGAAGCGGTACGCCTGCATGGTTACGCAAGCTGCCTCCTCCGACGCTGACCGCCCGCCGCTAGTAACATTCGATCCCATGAGTTCGGAACTGCTCGTCGATGTCGCTGCCGGAGTCGCCGTGCTCACGCTCAACCGGCCGGCGCAGCAGAACGCCGTCACCCCGACGATGGCCGCCGAGCTCAGCGCGGCCCTGCGCCGGTGCGACAGCGAGGACTCGATTCGCGCCGTCGTCATCACCGGCACCGCGCCCGCCTTCTGCGCCGGCGCGGATCTGTCCGCCCGGGTCAACGGCGAGGTGACCCTGGATCCGCCGCCCTGGCAGGTCCGCAAGCCGGTGATCGCCGCCGTCAACGGCCATGCCGTCGGCATCGGGCTCGCCCTGGCCCTGCAGTGCGACCTGCGGTACTTCGCCCGCGACGCCGTCTACGGGCTCAGCCAGGTCCGCCGCGGTGTGCTCGCCGACGGCTACGCGCACTGGACCGTGCCGCGCCTGGCCGGGCTGGCCAACGCCGCCGACATCATGCTGACCGGGCGCACCTTCGACGGTGACGAGGCCAAGTCGATGGGCCTGGCCAATGCCAGCCTGCCCGCGGGCGAGGTGCTGCCGACCGCGATGGCGGTCGCCCACGACATCGCCAACGGGCCGGCCCCGCTGCCCGTCGCGCTGACCAAGCGGCTGATCTGGGAGAGCCTCGGCATGACGCCGGCCGTCGTCGGACAGCTCGAATCCGAGCTCAACGCGCACGTCGCCAAGAGCGTCGACGGCGGTGAGGCGATGGCCGCGTTCAAGGAACGCCGTCAGCCCAAGTGGACCGGTAGCATCAGCGCCGAGTGGCCCGCCTGGGACGCCCTCGAGGAGCGCCCCAGCCTGGACTGAGGCTCAGAAGTTCCCGTTGCAGGAACCCGCGATGTAGAGCATCGCGAACAACACCATCAAGATGGTGCCGATGATGCCCGCGATGTACCCGATCATCACCTGGGAGCGCCCGGAGAGGGCGCCGTAGGACGCATCGATCTCGTTGAGGGCCCGCTTGCCGAGCACCCACGCGACCGGCCCGAAGACCCCGCAGCAGAACGGGCTGAGCAGCCCGAGCACGAGGATCAGGTTCGCCTGCGGGTGCTCGACCGTCTCACCGATCGGCTGGTTGGGTATCGCCACCCACCGAATTCTACTGTGCAGGAGGGCCGCTGACGCAGCACTACGCGCGGGCCCACGAAACAAACCCGGCCACGCACACCCCGACCCCGAGGAGGGGCAGGCCGACGAAGTCGGCCGTCGCGGCCATCCCACCGATCAGGCACCGCGGCGCAAACGACAACCCCGCGAAACAAACCCAGCCCCGCACGCCCCGACCCCGAGGAGGGGCAGGCCGACGAAGTCGGCCGTCGCGGCCGTCCCGCCGATCAGGCGCCGTTGCGCAAGCGACGAAGGAGCAAGCAACGGCGCCTGATCGGCGGGACAGGAGGGGCCGCGACTCGAGCGCGCCAGCGCTCCAACAACTCAGCCCTCGAGCGCGCCAGCGCTCCAACAACTCAACCCAACCGGCGCTGCCTGGCGATGTCGGCGAGGACCACACCGGCGGCGACCGAGGCGTTGAGCGACTCGACCGGACCGGCCATCGGGATGCTCAGGATCGAGTCGCAGTTCTCGCGCACCAGCCGCGACAGGCCCTTACCCTCGGACCCGACGACGACCACCGTCGGCACGCTGCCGTCGAACTCGTCGAGCGGGGTGTCACCGCCGGCGTCGAGGCCCACGATCTGGAAGCCCTGCGAAGCCCAGTCCTTCAGCGTGCGGGTCAGGTTGGTCGCCCTGGCGACGGGCAGGCGCGCCGCGGCGCCCGCGCTGGTCCGCCAGGCCACCGCGGTGACGCTGGCACTGCGCCGCTGCGGGATGACCACTCCCTGACCGCCGAACGCGGCGACCGAGCGGATGACCGCGCCGAGGTTGCGCGGATCGGAGATGTTGTCCAGCGCGACCAGCAGCCCCGGCTCGCCGGAGGTCTTCACCCGGTCCATCAGGTCGTCGGGGTGGGCGTAGCGGTACGGCGGCACCTGCAGGGCCACGCCCTGGTGCAAACCGTTGGCGCTGAGCCGATCCAGATCGGTGCGCGGCACCTCGAGGATCGAGATGCCCATGTCGGCGGCGCGCTGCACGCTCTCGGAGAGGCGATCGTCGTTCTCGGTGCCGACGGCGACGAAGAGCGCGGTCGCGGGCACGTCGGCGCGCAGACACTCGAGCACCGGGTTGCGGCCGAGGACCAGCTCGGGCCCGTCGTCGGACTTGCGGCCGACCCGCGGCACGCCGGACTTGCCGGTCGGACGGGACTGCGCCGCTTTGGCTTTCGCGGCAGCGGCGGCGCGCTTGGCGGCGGGATGCTTGGTGCGCTCGGTGGCGGGCGGGGTCGCGCCCCTGCCCTCGAGGCCGCGACGGCGCTTGCCGCCGGAACCGACGACGGCACCCTTCTTGGTGCCGCCCTTCCGGATCGCTCCGCGTCGCTGTGAATTGCCTGCCATCAGTTCGCCTTTCCGCTAGATGCGCCCAGCGACCATTCCGGCCCCTGCGGGGTATCGGTGACCTCGATACCCGCTGCGACGAGCCGATCCCGTGCGGCATCGGCTTCTGCCCAGTTCTTCTCCGCCCGCGCGCTCGCCCGGCGATCCAGCTCGGAGCGGACCAGCACATCGAGCGCGTCCAGCGCCGCCGAGTTGTCGGCCGGGGTGTACCAGTGCGAGTCGAGCGGATCGACGCCGAGGATGCCCAGCATCGCGCGGACCTGACCGGCCAGCTCGGCCGCGGTCTCCAGCGCGCCCGCCTCCAGCGCGCGATTGCCTTCGTGCACCACGTGGTGAATCTCGGCGAGCGCCTTCGGAATCGCCAGATCGTCGTCGAGCGCGGCGGCGAATCCGTCGGTCCATTTACCGATCGGGACCTCGCCGACCCGGTCGCGCACGCGATGCACGAATGCCTCGATGCGCTGATACGAGGCGACCGCGTCGTCGAGTGCTTTGTCGGAGTATTCGAGCATCGAGCGGTAATGCGCGCTGCCCAGATAGAATCGCAATTCGACCGGGCGGACCCGGCTGAGCACATTCGGCACCGAGAGCACATTGCCGAGCGACTTCGACATCTTCTCCCCGCCCATCGTCACCCAGCCGTTGTGCAGCCAGTAACGCGCGAAGCCGTCGCCGGCCGCCTTGGACTGAGCGATCTCGTTCTCGTGGTGCGGGAAAATCAAATCCATTCCACCGCAGTGGATATCGAATTCGGGGCCCAGATAGAACTCGGCCATCGCCGAGCATTCCAGGTGCCAGCCGGGGCGGCCGGGGCCCCACGGCGAGGGCCAGCTCGGCTCACCCGGCTTGGCCGACTTCCACAGCGTGAAATCGCGCGGGTCGCGCTTGCCGCGGGTCGGGGTCTCGCCCTGGTGCACGTCGTCGAGTTTGTGGCCGGACAGCTCGCCGTAGTTCGGCCAGCTCAGCACGTCAAAGTAGACGTCACCGTCGGCGGCGTAGGCGTGGCCGCGCTCGATCAAGCGCTCCATCAGCCCGGCCATCTGGGTGATGTGGCCGGTGGCGCGCGGTTCGGCCGAGGGCGGCAGCACGCCGAGCACCTCGTAGGCCGAATCGAAGGCGCGCTCGTGCGTGGCGGCCCATTCCCACCACGGCCTGCCCGCCTCGGCGGCCTTGTTCAGGATCTTGTCGTCGATATCGGTGACATTGCGGATGAACCGGACGTCGTAGTCGTGCGCGAGCAGCCAGCGGCGCAGCACGTCGAACGCGACGCCGCTGCGCACGTGCCCGATATGGGGCTGACCCTGCACGGTGGCCCCACACAGATACACCGAGGCACGGCCGGGGACCAGCGGGGTGAATTCCCGCAGGGTCCGCGTGTCGGTGTCAAAAAGGCGCAAGGTCACGGCATTCGATCCTAGTCGGTGGGATGGTGGTGGGGATGACCGGCCGGTTCGTGGCTCGCCGTGGTTCTGGAACGGCGGATCGAAGCGGCGAGAAGTGTTGGGCTACGAACACGCCGTGATCAGACAGGTGGCGATGGCCGCGATGCCCTCGCCGCGGCCGGTCAGCCCGAGACCGTCCGTGGTGGTGCCGGAGACCGAGACCGGGGCGTCGAGCAGCTCGCTCAGCACTTTCTGTGCCTCGGCGCGACGGGGACCGATCTTCGGGCGATTGCCGATGACCTGCACCGCGGCGTTGACGACGGCGAAGCCCTCTTCGGCCAGCAGCCTGCGGACCTCGGTGAGCATGGCGGCGCCGGTGACCCCGGCCCATTCGGGACGGCCGACACCGAAGACCGCGCCGACATCGCCGAGGCCGGCGGCGGAGAGCAGCGCGTCGCAGAGCGCGTGCGCGGCGACGTCACCGTCGGAATGCCCGGCGCACCCGTCGGCATCGGCGAACAGCAGCCCCGCCATCCAGCAGGGGCGGCCGGGCTCGATGGGGTGCACGTCGCTGCCGATACCGACTCTCATCGGGCGACCGCCTGGTCGGGGTGCTCCGAGACGGCGGAAACGGCCGCGTCGGCCGGGCACTCGGCGTCGGCTCCGTGTACAAGAGTGGAGGCGCGGTCGCCCGGGACGCGTGCTCGATCGGCGCACAGCGATTCGGCCAGGCGCAGGTCGAGCGGGGTGGTGATCTTGAAGGCGAGCGGGTCGCCCGCGACGGTGCGCACGGCGACGCCGAGGCGTTCGACCAGGCCGGCGTCGTCGGTCGCGCCGACCTCGGTGGCATAGGCGTCACGCAGCAGGTCGGCGGCGAAACCCTGGGGAGTCTGGATAGCGCGCAGGTGGGCGCGATCGGGGGTGCCGGTGACCACGCCCGCGTCGTCGACCGCTTTCACGGTGTCGACGACCGGCAGAGCGGGGACGACGGCGGGACTGCCCGCGTGCAGCTCGGCCGCCACCCGCGCGATCAACTCCGGTGGAGTGAGCGCGCGAGCGGCATCGTGCACGAGGTAGAACGCGGCGTCGGGCGCGGCCGCGATTCCGGCGCGCACCGAATCGGTGCGCTCGGCGCCGCCAACGACGACCTGCACCGGCACAGGGGGCATCGAACCGCCGGTCAGCGAGGTCGTTGACAGCAGAGCGGACGCGGCATCGACCAGTTCGGCGGGCACGACCACGACGACCCGGTGCACCGCACCGGACGCGATCAGCCCATCGACGGCCAGCCGGACCATAGGTGTGCCGCCGACCGGGACGAACGCCTTCGGGGTGGATTCACCCAGGCGCACGCCACGACCGGCGGCAGGGACCAGTGCTACGACAGGTCGCACTCTAGGAAGCCGCGGCGAGGACCTCGTCGAGCAGCGATTCGGCCTTGCCGTCGTCGGTGCCCTCGGCGAGCGCGAGCTCACCGACGAGGATCTGGCGAGCCTTGGCCAGCATCCGCTTCTCACCGGCGGACAGGCCGCGATCCTGCTCACGACGCCACAGATCACGCACGACCTCGGCCACCTTGTTCACATCGCCGGAGGCGAGCTTCTCGAGGTTGGCCTTGTAACGGCGGGACCAGTTGGTCGGCTCCTCCGTGTGTGGCGCGCGCAGCACCTGGAAGACGCGGTCGAGACCCTCCTGGCCGACGACGTCACGGACGCCGACATATTCGGCGTTCTCCGCGGGAACCCGAACGGTCAGGTCGCCTTGCGCGACCTTCAGGACCAGATACTCTTTCTGCACACCCTTGATGGTGCGGGTCTCGATTGCTTCGATCAGCGCCGCTCCGTGGTGGGGGTAAACGACGGTGTCTCCGACCTTAAAAATCATGTGTCCCGTGCCCCTTTCGATGTTCACAGTTTAACATGCGACTCGATAACGGCGCGATCAACTGTGCAGGTCAGGGCCACAACGAGGCCATCGTAGGGGTTGACAACACGGAATTGATGTGCATTGTGTTGCGCCAGAACAGGTTAACCACCAGCACAGCGAGCCGTATCCTCTCCCCGCGTGCCCGGCACCGATCCGGCAACCCGGCTCGAGACACCGAACTGTTACTTCCGCGCCCGCGCGTCGCGAGCCCGGACGCCACGCGCGCGAAGCGAACTACTACGCTGCCTAGTTACTACCCTCCGATCCGCTGTGTGGACGGAGTGAGCCCGGTCGACATGGAGGACAAACCGTGACTGCCCTGAAAGCTGTGACCGCCCCGTCGGCGCGACGTCGCATGGCGACGGTTGCCGCGCTCGCCGCTGCCGCGGGTATCGCCCTGAGCGGCTGCAGTGCCGGCCAGCACACCCAGACCTCGTCGCAGGCCGCCGCGATCAACGGCAACCACGCGAACGTGGGCCCGATCTCCCTGCGCAACGTGCACATCGTCTACCCGGCCGCCCCGGCTGAGCACGACAAGGGCGGCAAGGCCGTGATCGCGCTGTCGATCATCAACGGCAGCGAGACCGTCACCGACGAGCTGACCAGCGTCACCACCGACCTGGGCACCGTGAAGCTCACCGGCCCGGCGGGCGACTCCAAGTTCGTGCTGAAGCCGCAGCAGACGGTCGTCGCGGGCCCGGTCAAGGTCACCGGCGGTGCGTCGGCCGACGATCAGCACGGCGCCGCGCCGACCACGTCCGCCGCGCCGACCACCTCGGCCGCGCCGACCACCTCCGCGGGCGGTCAGGACGTCCCCTCGATCGATCCCGCGGCCAAGCCCGGCACGATCGAGATCACCGGCCTGAGCAAGCAGATCTACCCCGGGCTGACCTACAACGTCACCTTCAACTTCAAGGGCGCGGGCACCGTGCAGGTGGCCGTCCCGGTCGACGCCGCCGAGGTCGACCGCGTCGAGAACGAGATGTCCGGCCCGGCCCCCGAAGGCGCCGGTCACTGAGACCAGGCCGAACAGAAAGCCGTCGCGGTTGCCCGCGGCGGCTTTTCTTTTTGTCGGAGCCGGTCCGTAGGGTGCGCGTGTGGCCAAGACCAAAGCAGTCTTCCGGTGCACCGCGTGCTCGCACGAGGTGTCCAAATGGGTGGGTAAATGCCCGGATTGCGGTGCCTGGGGGACGGTGAACGAGGTGGCCGTGTCCGCGGCGGCCGCGGCGCCGGGCAGGCGGGCGATGCTGCCGAGCACGGCGGCCGCGCCGCTGTCGCAGATCGACGCCAAGGTCACCCGGGCCCGCTCGACCGGGGTCAGCGAGCTGGACCGGGTGCTCGGCGGCGGCGTGGTGCCCGGGTCGGTGGTACTGCTGTCGGGTGAGCCCGGCGTGGGCAAGTCGACCCTGTTGCTCGAGGTCGCGCACCGGTGGGCCGCCCAGCGCGACGAGACCTCGCTGTATGTGACGGCCGAGGAGTCCGCCGGGCAGGTGCGGCTGCGCGCCGATCGCACCGGCGCGGTGCACGACCGGGTGTACCTGGCCGCCGAATCGGACCTGTCGATCGTGCTGGGGCACGTGGAACAGGTGCGGCCGACGCTGCTGGTGGTCGACTCGGTGCAGACGATGCTGGCGCCCGAGGTGGACGGCGTGATCGGCGGCGTCACCCAGGTGCGCGCGGTGACCGCGGCGCTGACCTCGCTGGCGAAAGCCAGCGGGATCGCGGTGCTGCTGGTCGGTCACGTCACCAAAGACGGCAATGTCGCGGGCCCGCGCACGCTCGAGCATCTGGTCGACGTGGTGCTGCAATTCGAGGGCGACAAGAATTCGGCGCTGCGCATGATCCGCGGCATCAAGAATCGTTTCGGCAGCGCCGACGAAGTGGGCTGTTTCGAATTGCACGAGGACGGCATCGCCTGCGTCGACGACCCGTCGGGCCTGTTCCTGCACCACCGCACCGACACCGTCCCCGGCACCGCGGTGACCGTCGCGATGGACGGCAAACGGCCGCTGGTCGCGGAGGTGCAGGGGTTGACCGTCAAGACCGAGATCCCGCAGCCACGGCGCGCGGTGAGCGGTCTGGACTACAACCGCGTCGCCATGGTGCTGGCCGTCCTGCAGAGCCGTGGGCGGGTGTTCCTCGGCAAGCACGACGTCTACGCCGCCACCGTCGGCGGCATGCGCCTGAACGAGCCGACGGCCGATCTGGCCATCGCGCTGGCCATCGCCTCCGCCGAGGCGGACATCGCGCTACCCGCGGGCTGGGTGATCCTGGGCGAGGTCGGGCTGGCGGGTGAAGTCCGTAAGGTGACCGGGCTGTCCCGGCGCTTGGCCGAGGCCGAACGACTCGGTTTCACCACCGCGCTGGTGCCGCCCGGTTCGGAGAAAACCAAGATCGGTTCGATGCGTATCCACGAGGTCGGTGACCTTCGCTCGGCGCTGCGATTGGCCGAACTCCGCAAATCACGCGCACCCCGGGATCCGGTCCCGGTGGAATAACTCCGGCAAACCCGGGATAACGCCGAAATCGACCATTCCCGTGCCAACAACCATTGACATGGCCGCCGATCATGCGAAGCCTGCAAATCCACCCGACTTGAACATGTGACTTACAGCGCACCCGCACAATGCCGGGCGCGCACGGTCGTCCGCGGCTAGGTCGCGAGGTTGAACGGCTCGGCTGCGCTGCGCACTGCGCCGAGCTGCGCCACCACCATGTAAGCCCCGGCGGGCACCGGCAGGCGCTCACCGGCGCACTCCGGCTGGGACGTGGTCCCGAACCAGGTGCCCTTGTAGGACAGCTGCTCACCGGCTTTGAGCGTCTTCACTTCCGGCGGTCCATCCGGGTTGCAGTCGTTGCTCGCCCACAAGCGCCGCTGCCCGTCGAGCGTGTACACCAGGAATTGCGGACCGGGACCGAGGTCGCGCGAACACGGCGCCGAGGAGATATTGGTGATGACGGTGCCGAACCCGGGCTGATCGCCCACCCGGTACGTAGGCTGGCCGACGGTCACCTTCAAGGCCAGCGACTGATCACTGCACGGCTCTGCCGCGGGCTGATCCGTCGCCGAGCTGGTCGCCGCGGCGCTCGAGGTCGCGGCGGCGCTGCTCGACGTCGCGCTGCTCGACTCGGCCGAACCGCTGCTGTCGGTCGAACTGCTCGCCGCGGCGGTGGTCGACGTGGCCGCGGCGCTGCCGCCGGACGAGTCACCGCCACGCGCCACCATCGTGACGAGCCAGATCACGATCGCGAGCGCGACGACGATGACGCCGATGGCGAGTGCGCGGCGACGCCAGTAGATCTCCGGTGGCAGCGGTCCATTCGGTTCCAGCACGCCTCAACGGTAAGCGCACCGCGCGGACCCGCGCTCGATGACCTCGGCGTGTCGGGGGTCGAACCAGGACGATCGCCCGGTTTCAGACCACCTCGCCGATGTTCCCGACGGCGCGACGCAGGTGCACGCGCCCGTCCTCGAGTTTGTAGGTGACGCTCGCGATCGCGCACTGGCCGGTGGCGACGCGCTGGGAGATGATCATCGACCGCTGCATGAGCAGCCGGCTGGTCTCCACGACGTGGCGCGCCTCGAACTCGTCGATCGAGCTGAGGCCCTCGCGACGGCCGACCAGGATCGACGGCGTGACGCGTTCGACCACGCTGCGGATGAAGCCGCCGGGTACCTCGCCGCCGTCGAGCGCGTCGATGGTGGCCTTCACCGCGCCGCAGCTGTCGTGTCCGAGGACGACGATCAGCGGCACGTCGAGCACCTCGACGCCGTACTCGATCGAGCCGAGCACCGAGCTGTCCACCACGTGACCCGCGGTCCGCACGACGAACATATCGCCCAGACCCTGGTCGAAGATCAGCTCTGCGGCTACCCGGGAGTCACCGCAGCCGAACACAATGGCGTGCGGATGCTGGCCGCTGACGAGCTTGGCTCGGTCGGCGGCGCCCTGGCTAGGATGCAGCAGGGTGTCGTTGACGAAGCGCTCGTTGCCTTCGCGCAACGACTTCCAGGCGCTTATCGGATTGGAACCAGGCATACCGATCATTGTGCACAGGCCATGGGTTACCAGCGAGTCCGCCGCGTTACGCGTCGGCAAAGATGGCCTGGCTGAGGCGGAACGGGAACAGTGAGTATCGACGCGGAAGTCTTGGTGGATTGGTTCACCGAAACGGCACGTGACCTGCCGTGGCGCAGGCCGGAGGCGACCGCCTGGCACATCCTGATGAGCGAGATCATGCTGCAGCAGACCCCCGTCGTGCGGGTCGAGCCGATCTGGCGGGAATGGGTGGCGCGGTGGCCGGTGCCCTCGGCGATGGCCGCGTCCTCGCAGGCCGAGGTGCTGCGGGCCTGGGGCAAGCTCGGCTATCCGCGCCGGGCGCTGCGGCTGCACGAGTGCGCGCGGGTGCTGGCCACCGAGCACGGTGACGTGGTGCCGACCGAGGTCGACCTGCTGCTGAGCCTGCCCGGCATCGGTGACTACACCGCCCGCGCAGTGGCCTGCTTCGCCTACGGTCAGCGCGTCCCGGTCGTCGACACCAATGTCCGCCGGGTGGTCGCGCGGGCCGTGCACGGGCGCGAGCCGGGCAACCCGTCCTCGCGCGATCTCGCCGAAACCGCGGCGCTACTGCCGATCCCCGTGCCGCGCGCCGCGAAGTTCTCGGCGGCGTTGATGGAGCTGGGCGCGCTGATCTGCACCGCCCGCAATCCCGACTGCGCGAATTGCCCGCTGCCCGCGTGCGCGTGGGTCGACGCGGGCAAGCCCGCCGCCGCGGTGGTCCGCAAGGCGCAGAAGTACGAGGGCACCGATCGTCAGGCGCGCGGCAGGCTGCTCGACGTCCTGCGCGACGCGTCGGGGCCGGTCGAGCGGGTTCGCCTCGATCTGGCGTGGACCCGCGACCCCGGCCAGCGGGCCCGGGCACTCGATTCGCTCCTGGTCGACGGCCTGATCGAGCAGACCGACGACGGACTGTTCGCGCTGGCCGGAGAAGGCGCGGCGGCGAGCTAGCCACCCGGCTGCGGACCGGCCACGCGCCCTTCGCCCCGCCGAGCACAGCCACGGCTGGCCCGCTTCGGCCGAGCCATCGGGCCCACCGACCGCGCTGACCTCGGGCGATTCAGCCCACCACGCGGCGCAGGAATCGGCCGACGTGGTCGCGGTACACCTCGGGCTGTTCGTCGTGCACCAGGTGCGCGGCCCCGGCGACGAGGACGTACTCCGCGTCGGGGTGCACCTCGGCCATCGTCCGCATCTGCCCCGGCGGGGTGATGGTGTGTTCGCCTTCGATGAGCAGCACGGGGACCGCCAGCGACTTCCACTCGGTCCAGAAGTCCCTGGTCCCCCACTCCTCGGAGATGGCGCGGAAGGTGTCGACCTCGCCGTGCAGCCGGTAGCCGTCGGGGCCCGCGGTGAACGCGCGCAGGAAATACGTGCCGGCGACCGGCCCGAAGTAGTCGAGCACCGCCCGATCGTCGGCGAACGGCTGCGGCCAGGAGTGGACCAGCTCGGCCCAGTGCGCGGCGGTGCGGCCGGTGAAGTCGGGGGCGATGTCCTCGACGACGAGGGCGCGGACGCGCTCGGGGTGGGTGGCGGCGAAGACCCAGCCGTGGATCGCGCCCATCGAATGCCCGACGATCACCATCGGCTCGGTGATCGCGGCGGTGAGCTCGGCGAGATCGGCGACGAACGCCTCGGTGGTGAGCTCGGCGGGCGGCACGCGACCGTGCCCCGCGGCGTCGACGGTGTAGAGGTGGCCGTATTCGCGCAGCCACGGCAGCTGATCGGTCCAGGTGCGCGCGCTGCCCATCAGCCCGTGCAACAGCAGGATCGGGACGCCGGTCCCGCCTTCGTCGTACAACACCCTGCCGATTGTGCCCCACACCGGGATGTTTCCCGCGCGGTCGTATTGTCGGCTCATGGCTGTTGTGAAGATCAATGCGATCGAGATCCCTGAAGGTGCCGGCCCGGAGCTGGAGAAGCGGTTCGCCGCCCGCGCGCACGCGGTGGAGAACTCCCCCGGTTTCCTCGGCTTCCAGCTGCTGCGCCCGGTGGCCGGCGACAACCGGTATTTCGTGGTGACGCAATGGGATTCGGAGGAATCCTTCGCCGCGTGGCGCGACGGTCCGGCTCGCGCCGCGCACGCGGGACACGGTGGCGAGGGCGAGCGCCCGAAGCCGGTGTCGACCGGTGCGTCGCTGCTCGAGTTCGAGGTCGTCCTCGACGTCCCCGCGAAGGCCTGACGCCGGCGTTTCCGCTGGACATACGGATGCGCGTATTGACGTGGGCGCCTGGTGACTGTCACAGTTCGAGGGAACATACGCGAGGGTGCGCGGTAATTCCGGTGAGAGTCCGGAGCGGTCGCGCCACTGTATCCACGTACCGGGTCCCCGGTGCCGGAGAGCCAGACACCGGCACCTTCGCACCACACTTCGACCATGGGACGCGTATCCCTGAGGAGGACCCGAATGGCTATCGCGCATTCACCCAGCCGGTCTACGGGCCTGGACACCCTGGCAACCGTGCTCGTCACGGTCGGTGTCGTTCTGCTTGCACTGCTCGCCCTGTACCTGGTCGGTTTCGACCAGGGGGCCGTCTCGCGTAGCGGGATGTTCCTGCACGAGCTGATGCACGACGGACGTCACCTGCTGGGCGTTCCGTGCCACTGACCGGATCACTCAAGACCCTGCTGTTACGTGGCCTGCTGGCCGGCTTGATCGCCGGCCTGCTGGCCGCGACAGTGGGCTATTTCGTCGGCGAGCCCCAGGTGGACGCCGCGATCGCCATCGAAGAAGCCGCGGCCGCTCCGGCCGATCATCCACACGAGGCGGCCGAGCCCCAGGGCCATTCACACGGCGACGGGGAAGAACCGCTGGTCAGCCGGACCGGTCAGAAGGCGGGTCAGTTCCTCGCTCTCGGCCTGGCCGGGATGGCGTTCGGCGCGTTGTTCGCCTCGGCCGTCAATGTCGCCCGCCGGTTCACCACGCTGTCCGGAGTCCAGTTGTCGCTGGCCTCGGCGGGATTCGCGTGGGCCGCGATCGTCGCGGTGCCGTTCTTCAAGTATCCGGCCAACCCACCGGCGGTGGGCGATCCGGAGACCATCGACAATCGCACCTGGCTGTGGGTCGCCGCCGTCGTGCTCGGCCTGCTCGCCGTCGCGGCGTCGGTCGCGGCGTACCGGGCGCTGGCCGGACAGCTGGACACGCTCCGGCTGATCGCGGGTGTGCTCGCGTTCGTGCTGGTCACCACGGTCGGCTACGTGCTGCTGCCGGGGGTGAACGAGGTGGCCGACGACTTCCCGGCGACACTGCTGTGGCAGTTCCGGGTTGCCTCGCTGGCCGAGACCACCACGCTGTGGGTCGCGTTGGGTCTCGCGTTCGCCGCGCTGACCGAATTCGCTTCCCGGCGTAGCACTCCGGTAGCAGGGCAGGTCGCTACCGCAGGGTGATCCTCGCGGGTATCGCGTCCGGGCAGTGTCGGTGTCATGACCGGCACTGCCTTTTCCGTTTCCGTTCCCGACTCCCGGCCGCGCGCGGTGAGTGTCGCGTTCGGCGGTCTCGTCACCGCGCTCGCCGCCGGTGCCGCCGAAGGACTGCTGCGTGCTGTACGTGGCGGTGGTGAGTTCGCCGCGACCGCGTCGGGGCTGCTGCCGCGGCTGGCCATCTACCTGATCGTCGCGGCGGTGGCGATGTACATGGTGCACGGCAGCCGCGTCGCGCGTGCGCTGCTCACCGTCGGTATC
Source organism: Nocardia fodinahabitans (assembly GCF_052983615.1). Taxonomy (NCBI): domain Bacteria; kingdom Bacillati; phylum Actinomycetota; class Actinomycetes; order Mycobacteriales; family Nocardiaceae; genus Nocardia; species Nocardia fodinahabitans. The sequence continues at coordinate 3,995,652 of NZ_JBRJJC010000001.1, read as the reverse complement.
GGGGTGGTCGGCCTGCTCTCGCTGATCATCGAGCCGCTGGCGGTGCTGCTGTCCACCGACGACTTCGGCGCGCTGTTCGCCGGGCTGTCGCCGTCGTCGGCCGTGCTGGCCGGCTGTCGCACCGTCCACATCCTGGCCGTGGTGATCGCGATTCCGGCCATGTACACACCGGCGGCCCACCGCTGGTTCACCCAGCGCTAGCCGGACAGACGCGCCGGTGGGCGGCATCTCGGGAACCAGATGCCGCCCACCGGGGTGATCAGATCAGTTCGGCGTCCAGCTCGACCTCGGCCACGCCCGCGAGGGCCTTGCTGACCGGGCAGCCGTTCTTCGCGGCGGTCGCGGCGGCGGAGAAGCCCTCGGCGTCCAGGCCCGTGGCCACGGCGCGCACGGTCAGCTTGATCTTGCTGATCCGGAAGCCACCGGCCGGGTCCGGACCCAGCGTCACGTCGGCGGTGACGTCCAGGCTCTCCGGCGTACCGCCCGCGTTGGCGATTTCGGCCGACAGTGCCATCGAGTAGCACGACGAATGCGCGGCGCCGATCAGCTCTTCCGGGCTGGTGCCCTCGGCGGTGTCGGCCACTCGGCGCGGGAAGGTCACATCGAACTTGCCCGCACCGGAGCTGACCAGTTCGACCTGCCCGGAACCATCCTGCAGTCCGCCTGCCCAGAGGGTGCGTGCGCTACGAGTCGGCATGCCGATCCTTTCGATTCGTTGGGTGTTGCGTCCGATGACGAACCTACTCGGATCCCGGCCGGTCTCGGCCCGGGTTCACGCCTCAGGCGACGGTGCCGGTGACCTCGTCCAGGCGTTCCAGCATCTCCGGCCACACCTGCTGGTGCAGGTCACGGATGGCGGCGGTGGGGAACCCGGAGTGCCGCAGGCGCAGCCGGATACCGCGGGGCTGCTTGAGGAATTCGGCCGCGACCACGGTCTCCACGCCGTCGGTAGCCGCGGTGACCCAGGTGAACTCGACCCGGCGGTTCTGTTCCAGCAGCAGGATTCGGCCGTAGTGCGGGTTGCGCTTGTCGGCCGTGCCGGTGTCGAAGTACAGGGGTTCGTTGACGCCGGGTCGCCCGAGCACCGATCCGGGAACGGCCAGCCACAGGTCCAGGCCCTGGGTCCAGGCCGCGTAGAGCAGGCTGGGCGAGGCTTTCATCACGCGCTCGACCGTGAGCTCGTGCGGTCGCGCAGACAGGTCCGGGGGGCGAACTGGCTGGTCCATCAGCCGACCTTACCGGCTCGGACCGGCCGTTCGCCGCATCGGGTGCGCGACAGCGTCACTCGGGATTGGTGACCCTGGCCAGCACGATCCCGCCGAGAATCAGCGCCAGCGCCAGCATCCGGCCAGCGCTGAGCGGGTCCTTGTGGACGAGGACGCCGAGGCTGATCGCGCCGAGCGCGCCGATGCCGGTGAACACCGCGTACGCGGTGCCGACGGGCAGGGTGTGCATGGCCCGCGAGAGCAGGTACACCGCGAGCGAACCGAGGGCGATGCAGAGCAGGGTCGGACCAGGTTTGGTGAAGTTCTCGGTGGGCTTGATGGTCTGCGACCAGATGATCTCGACGAGGCCGGCGAGGCCGAGGACTACCCAGCTCATTTCACGTAATCCTTCGCGAGCAGGCGAACGTCGGTCAGCGCCGCGGCAAGCGAGGCCTCGTGCGCGTCGCGCAGGTGGGCCAGGTTCGGATCCTGGACGGCGTTGGCGAGTTCGGCGTTGACGAACACGGTGTCGGTCACGGCGTAGTGGCCGGCGAAGAAGTCGCGCAGGTAGCGCTCCTGATAGTCGAAGGCGGCCTTCGGCGCACCCGCCGAGTAGGCGCCGCCGCGCGCGCTGACCACCACGAACCTGCGCTCCCCCAGCGACATTCGCGGGAAGGTGATCTGGTCGAGCCAGGCCTTGAGCGCGGCGGGGATCGAGTAGTTGTACATCGGGGTGCCGATGAGGATGACGTCGGCGGCGAGTACCTGCGCGAGCAGCGGTTCGACGATCGCCACGGCGGCCAGGGCCGCGGGCGTCACGGCCAGTTCCGGGAGCCGGTCGAGGTCGGTGCTGCCCGCGGCGAGGACGGCGTCGCAGAGCTCGGTCCAGCCCTCGCCGATGAACGGCACCGGCTCGGCGGCCAGATCGCGGTAGGTGTACACGCCGTCCGGCTCCGCGGCGCGCCACGACTCGACGAATTCCGCGCCGAGCCGACGGCTGACCGACCGGGTGCGAGCGCTGGCGTCGAGGTGCAGCAGGTGTGTCATGGTCGAGCCTTTCCAGAAATGGACATCATGTCCGTTTGTCGATACCCCTCGACCATAGGATATAAATGGACACACTGTCCACATAATCGTTTCTGGGCTACAGTCGAGACCATGGAGCCTCGATCCGACCTGCTCACCGGCACGGCGCTGGACGCACCGCAGCCCGCCGAGCGCACCGACGCGGCCCGCAACCGGGCCAAGGTGCTGGCGGCCGCCGCGGAACTCTTCGCCACCCGTGACCCACGCACCGTCACCATGGACGACATCGCCAAGGCGGCGGGCGTCGGCCGCGGCACCCTCTACCGCCGCTATCCCGACCGCACCGCCATCGCCGTCGCCCTGCTCGACGAGCACGAGCGCACACTGCAGGAACACCTCCTGCGCGGCGACCCGCCGCTGGGCCCCGGCGCACCACCGGCCGACCGGCTCGCGGCGTTCTACGCCGCGATGATCGAATTGCTCACCGCCCACGCGCATCTGGTCCTCGGCGCCGAGACCGGCGGGGCCCGCTTCGCGACCGGCGCGTACGGGTTCTGGTCGGCGCACGTGCGGGCGCTGCTGGCCGAAGCCGGTGTCGCCCAGCCGGATTCCCTGGTCGACACCGTCCTGGCGCCGCTGGCCGCCGAGGTCTACCTGCAGCAGCGCGAGCGCGGGTTGTCGGCAGAGCAGATCATCGACGGACTGACCTCGCTCGCCCATCGGCTGCTCGACCGGCCCTGATCTGTCGGCCCCCGCCGCTAATGTCACGCGGGTGACGACACTTCCGACCGACACCGAAACCGCCCGATTCTGGGCCCTGATCGAAACCGCCTGGGAGCGCACCGGTTCCGCCGATGCTCGCGACGCCCTGCTCGGCGGCGATTACGACCACGACCTCCTCGACCGGTTCATCGACGCCCTGCGCTCGTTGAGCACCGATTTCACCAGCGCCGAGCTGACCGCCCTGGACCGGGTCGCCGAGCGGGCGCTCTACGAGATCGACCGCGCCGATATCCAAGCGATCACCGACGGCTCCGACGACGGTTTCCTGTATGCCCGCGGCTTCATCGTCGCCATGGGCCGCGAGCACTACGACGCCGTGCGCGCCGACCCGGAGGTCGCCGTGCCCGACGCCGAGTGCGAGGAGCTGTGCTACTTCTTCGCCCACCTGCACGACAAGCTCTACGACGGGTTCCCCGAGACGGGTTCGGGCATCTCCCGCGAGTCCGCGTCGAACCCGCTCGGGTGGCCCTGAGGGTCAGATCAGGTCGCGGCGCGCCATCAGCCAGATCGTGGCGCACGCGAAGACCAGGACATCCGCGCCGAGCACGGCCAGTGACTCGCCGCGGCCGAGGATGTCGAGGACACCGGGGGTGGCGGGGCCGTCGACCGTGCGCATCGCGCCCGCCAGCGAACCCGCGGCGGTGCCCGGCAGCAGGTCGGTGACCGTCTCGAGCGGACCGAGGATGCCCGCCACCCCGCGCAGCAGGTTCTCGACGACGAGCACCCAGATCAGACCGAGGCCGACGGCGAGCGCCGGACCACGGGCGATGGTGCCGATGAGCGCGCCTGCCAGCGTCCACATACTCAGAATGGCCGCGCCGGAGCCGATGCCGAGCACGGATCGCGTCAGCGACGGCAACACGAGCGGCCGGCCCTCGCTCACCGCGATGAGCGAGGCCACGCCGAGGTCGACGGCGAACGCCACACAGACCAGCGCGACCACCACGACCAGCAGGCTCAGCAGCAGACCACCGACGGCCGCCGGACGGCTCGGGCCCTGGGTGAACACGGTCTTCCAGGTGCCCCAGCCGTAGCCGCTGCCCACCGCGAGCGCGCCGAGGACGAGCATCAGCGCGCCGCCGAACATCGCCATGCCCTGGGTGAAGACCTCGGGAACGGCGGCGGGCAGGAGCTGGCCGAGCAGGACGTCGCGGGGCAGGCCGTCGGACATGGCGCCGCTCTCGCCCGAGGTGTAGGCGAGGTAGTTGAACAGGTAGGCGAAGGTCAGGTTCAGCAGGATCCAGACACCCAGGACGATCCAGAACGCGGGCCAGCGACCCAGCCGCACCGACTCCGCGCGCATGCTCGCCCACAGATCCCTTGTCACACCGGTCATTTCGCTACCTCCACAGCTGTCATCTCGAAGAACACCGCTTCCAGGGATTTCTCGTCGACCCGCAGTTCCAGCAGATCGGCGCCCGCCGCCAGCACCGCGCGCGCCACCTCGGGCGCGGTGGCGGCCGTCGTCTCGACCCTGATGCCGTCGGCGTTCGCCCGGGCGGGCGCGACGGCGCGGATGGCCGTGAGCGCGATGTCCGCGGGCTCGGCGCGGACGACGAGCGTTGCGCTGCCGCGCAATTCGGCCACCGTCGATTCGGCGAGCAGGCGGCCGCCGGAGATCACGCCGACCCGATGGCAGATCTCCTGCACCTCGGCGAGCTGATGGCTCGACAGCAGCACGGTGTGCCCGTCGGCGGCCAGATCGACGATGAGCGTGCGCATTTCGGCCAGCCCGGCCGGGTCGAGGCCGTTGGTCGGCTCGTCGAGGATCAGCAGATCGGGGTCGCCGAGCAGGGCCGCGCCGACGCCGAGGCGCTGTTTCATGCCGAGTGAGTAGGTGCGGAAGCGGTCGTCCGCACGGTCGGCCAGGCCGACGCGGGCCAGCGCCCGCTCGACGTCGGCGGCGCCGTGACCGCGGTAGTGGGCGAGCACGCGCAGGTTCTCGCGGCCCGAGAGGTAGGGATAGAAGCCGGGGCCCTCGATGAGGACGCCGATGCGGCGCAGGACCGCCGGGTCGCCCGGGGCCAGGCCGCGCACCAGGGCGGTGCCCGCGCTGGGCCGGATCAGGCCCGCCAGCATGCGCAGTGTGGTGGTCTTGCCCGCGCCGTTGGGGCCGAGGAAGCCGTAGATCTCCCCCGCGGCGACTCGCATGCTCACCGCGTCCACCGCGAGGTACTCGCCATAGCGTTTGGTCAGCCCGTCGGTGACCACGATCGAATCGTTCATGGGAATCAGAATCCGCGTCACGGGGGTCGCCGGACATCCGTCCCGGAGCGTCTCCCGCACTACGTCGCGCGGACTACCCGAGCCGTCGCCGACGCCCGGAATTCGCCTCGCCGCGCCCGCCGACCGGCCGATCCGGCGCCCTACAGGGGTTCGCACCGGAAATACGGGCGCAGGCCGACGCGGACGGCGTGGCTACGCAATAGGGTGAGGGAGGTGAGAGCGTCTGCGAAGTGGGAGCGTGGCTCGGTCGTTCAGGACTGGGGCCTGGCAGGGGTCGTCGCGCTGATCCAGCTGGCCGGGAGTTCCGGTGCGAACGCGAATCAGACCGGGGTGCGTTCGCTCGACGCGTTCGCGTATCTGCTGCTGCTCGCGGGCCCGATCGCGCTCGGCTTCCGGCGATTGCTACCGGAGCCGGTGCTGCTGGTCGCGCTGCTGGCGGCGGTGGCGTATGTGCTGCGCGATTACGGGTACGGGCCGATCTTCCTGTCGTTGGTGATCGCGTTCGTGAGCGCGGCGGTCAACGGATCGCGCTGGCGTACCTATCCGTTGGTCGTGGTCGGCTATCTGACCATGGTGTGGCCGGTGCCCGCGCTGCTCGGGCGCGAGACCGGTGCCTGGCAGATCTTCGGGCTGCTGGCCTGGATGGGGATCCTGGTGGCGATCGCCGAGGGGGTACGGCAGCGCCGGGCCGTCGTGGTCGCCCGCAGGCAGCGCGCCGAGGCCGCGCGCCGTGACGAAGAGGCGCAGCAGGCCAGGGCCGCCAGCGAGGAACGGCTGGCCATCGCCAGGGAGCTGCACGACGTACTCGCGCACAGTCTTTCGCTGATCAATGTGCAGTCCTCGGTGGCGCTGGAGCTCTTCGACCGCAAGCCACAGCAGGCCGCGGCCGCGCTGGCCACCATCAAGACGACGTCCAAGGAGTCGCTGGCCGAGGTGCACACCCTGCTGCACGCCATCCGCAGCGGTGCCCCGGTCGCGCCGGTGGTGACCGAACCCCTCGATTCCGGTGCCGCCGTGGCCGATTCACCGCCGCCCGGCGCGCCCGCACCGCCGCCTCGGCCCGCGCCCCGCGCGCCGGTGCCGTCGCTCGACGACCTCGACACTCTGCTGGAACGCACCCGAGCGACCGGGCTCGCCGTCGACACCAAGATCATCGGCACGCCCAAGAAGCTGCCCAGTGTGATCGACGTGGCGGCGGCCAGGATCATCCAGGAATCGCTGACCAATGTGGTGCGGCACGCGCCGGGCGCCACGGCGCTGATCACCCTGCGCTACACGCCCGAATCGGTCGACATCACCGTCGACAACACCCGGCCCACCGGCGCCGCGGTCCGTACCGGGGCGGGCGGCAACGGGATCATCGGGATGCGCGAACGGGCGCACGCGCTCGGCGGTGCGCTGACCGCGGGCCCGCGGCCCTCCGGTGGGTTCCGGGTGGCGGCCCGCTTGCCCGCCCGGCCGGCGTCGGCGGGTGCCGCGTCCGGCGGCAAGGAGGCGACGGCATGAGTGAACAGCCCGGCGAGGCGAAGACGCGGGTGCTCGTCGCCGACGATCAGGCGCTGGTGCGCGGCGGGTTCGTCGCGCTGCTCGATGCCCAGGACGACATCGAGGTGATCGGCGAGGCCGAGAACGGCGAGCAGGCCGTCCGGATGACCCGCGCGCTCGTCCCCGATGTGGTGCTGATGGACATCCGCATGCCCATCCTCGACGGGCTGGCCGCCACCAGGATGATCGCCGACGACCCGAAACTCGCCGAGGTCCGCGTCGTCGTGCTCACCACCTTCGAGCTCGACGAATACGTCTTCGAGGCGATTCGGGCCGGCGCGGCCGGGTTCCTGGTCAAACACACCGAACCCGCCGACCTGCTGCGCGCGGTCCGGGTGGTCGCCGCGGGCGACGCCCTGCTCTCCCCCGGCGTCACCCGCCGCCTGCTGGCCGAGTTCTCCACCCACGCCAAACAACCCCCACCCGCCGCCCTCGCCGACCTCACCGACCGCGAACGCGAGGTGATGACCCTGGTCGCCGAAGGCCTCACCAACGCCGAGATCGGCGCCCGCCTCTACCTCAGCCCCGCCACCGCCCGCACCCACGTCAGCCGCATCCTCACCAAACTCGGCGCCCGAGACCGCACCCAACTCGTCGTCCTCGCCTACGAATCCGGGCTGGTCCGCCCGGGCTGGCAATAACCCAAAGGTGGCAGGCTCGCAGAGCGAGCGACCACCCTGGGCGAACCATGGTCACGCAATCTCGGCGACGGAGTGCGCGAGCTGCGCTTCCACCACGCAAACTGTGCGAGTCAGAGCACGATCGAGCCCACACGGATTTCGACAGAGAGGTACCGATCATGGCTGAGCATTCATCGATGGACGACCTTCGGCGTGAACGGATGAGCAGGCCGGATTTCGATGCCGCAGAGTACGAAGCCGGCCGCGCGGAAGCCATTCTGGCGATCGAGCTGGCACAGGCTATCCGCGAACTGCGGCTCGAGCTCGGGCTGACGCAGACGCAGCTGGCGGAGCGTGCCGGGTTGCGGCAGCCCGAGGTTTCGAGGCTCGAATCCGGCGGTGGCACACCGACAATCGGCATGCTCGAGCGATTGGCCCATGCGCTCGAGGTGCGATTCGTCGCTCGGTTCGAGAAGGTCGACGCGGCGTGAGCCGTCCGGCCGCTTACTTGCCCGGGTCGGCCTGGCGGCGTTCGGAGGCGGAGAAACGGGCTCGGCGGGCGGTGCCCGCGGGGGCGGCTTGGGCTCGGGCGGAGTAGGCGGCGAGGGCGTCGAAGGCGCCGCGGACGCCGCCGGCGACCGGGGCGTAGGTGATCGCGGAATCGCGGTCGAAGCCCAGGTGGGCGCCTACTTCTACGGCGTCCATGTTCGCGCCGAGGAAGACGAAGGTCCAGTTGTAGACGTCCTGCTGCTGGGTGATCAGGGACTTCACCGCGGGGTGGGTCCATTCCCGGCTGGAGTTCTCGTGGCCGTCGGTGAGGACGACGACGATCACGGTGCCGGGGCGCTCGTGCTCGGGGCGGGCCGCGAGCTCGGCGCCGACATCGGTGACCAGCTTGCCGACCGCGTCGTAGAGCGCGGTTCCCCCGCGCGGCGACAGGTTCGGCGGCGGCACCTGATCCAGCGGCAGGTTCGCGTAGACCACCTCGTAGGCGGTGTCGAACTGGGCCAGCGTCACCTCGATGGATTTCGGCACCGAGCGCTGCTGGTCGAAATAGGCGGCCAGCCCACCCTCGGTATCGGCTTTGATCGACTGCATCGACCCGGAACGGTCGAGCAGAACGGCGATCAGTGTGCGGTTGGCATCGGTCATGTGAACACCCCCGTGTTGATTATCTGCGACGAACAATTCCCACCGTACGCCGCCGCACCGACCTCGGAATGCCACCGAAAGCCGATGAAAAGCGAACTCCAAGGCGGCGATCATTCACTGCCTACGGCGGTCGGACAGCACCGATAGCCGATCGTCGAAATCATCACGAACAGAGGGGGATTCATGGGCGTAGTCATGTCGTTCACCAGGGTGAGCGCGGCCGATCTGGAACGGCTCGCCGAGGACAGGGAGTGGGCGGCGCGATACGTCGAGCAGATGCGGACTCCCGATACCGAGCCAACCGGCTACCTCGACAAATCCTGGGCGGGCCTGAGGTACCTGTTCGAAGCGGCAAGGACCGGTGTCGATCTGTTCTTCACCGGTCGCCCGCTGGACATCGAGGCGAAGGGCTACAGCACTTGGAGCCCGGACGACGTGTCGTACACCGCCGAGTTGCTGCGCGGCCTCCCTTTCGACGAGCTGGCCGCCCATTACGACCCCGAACGCATGGACACGACCCTGGTATACCCGCACGTCTGGGTGCGCGACGGTGACGACGGCTTGCGCGAGCTCGGCTTCCACTACGCCCAGCTGGTGCGGGTGTTCGACTTCGCCGACCGCCGCGGCTCGGGGTTCATCCAGAGCTTCGCGTGAAGCCTGGTGTTCGAGTCGGCTCCCGTGGCGCACGGGTCAGCTCGGAGCCGGTGCGGCCGTGAAATAGCGCCCGGCACTACGCCCGCAGACGTAGCCGGGATCGGGTCGCGCGGCCGATGTCCGCGGCGGCCGTCGCGAGCACGCTGAAGTCATGAACACCTTCGACAGCGCGACGACGCTCACCTTCTTGGCCGACCACTACGACGGGGGCTGGCATCCCTGGCCGTTCTTCTGGATCTTCCCGCTGCTGTTCTGGATCACCGTCATCGCGGTGCTGTTCTTCGCGCGGCGCCGGTGCGTGGGGCGCGGCGGCGCGATCGGAGCCCTGCGCGCCGGGTTCGCCCGGGGCGAGATCAGCGAGTCCGAGTACCGCAGCAGGCTCGCGGTGCTGAGCGAACCCCGCCGGCGCGAGCAGAAGTAGGAGGTCGCGATGCGATTCGGGATCGTGCTGACGCCCCGGTCCGGGGCACAGTGGACGCGCGCGGTGGTCGACGCCGAGCAGCAGGGGTACGCCACCGTCCTGCTGCCGGACACCCTCTACACCCCGTCACCGCTCCCCGCGCTCGCCGCCGCGGCCGCGGTGACGACGAACCTGCGGCTGCGGCCCAACGTCCTCGCGGCACCCTTGCGCACCACCGGTTCGGCGGTGCGGGAAGTCGCCGCGCTGCAACTACTTTCAGCGGGACGATTCGAACTGGGCCTCGGCACCGGCCGACCCGACGCACACGTCGAAGCCGAAAAGCTCGGTATGCCCTGGGGTTCGGCGGGCGAACGACGGCAGCAGCTGATCGACACCGCGACCGCGGTACGGGCCCAGGTCGACCCGGCCCCGCCGATCGTGATCGCGGCGAACGGCCCGCGCATGCTCGCCACCGCCGCCGCCCACGCCGATCGGGTACTGCTGGCCGCCGCCCCGGACGCCACCGAGGACGAACTGGCGCACCTGGTCACCACGGTCACCGAGCGCACCGATCGCGATGTCCGGTTCACGCTCCAGTTGGTCGGCGTCGGTGAACAATTGCCGGCCTGGTTGAGCGCGGGCCTCGGCTATACCGCGAGCGAACTCCGCGACGCGAACGCCGCCGGACTACTCCCCAGCGATCCCCAGGCGGCGATGGACATCCTCGAATCCCGCAGCGCGCGCTACGGAATCGACGAACTGATCGTCCCCGGCGAACTCGCCGACGCCTTCGCACCGACCCTGGAGCTGGCGCTCAGTAGATGACGCTCCAATACGCCTCGACGACGAAACCTACGATGTAGCACGGTTTCTGCGGGTCGTCGGTCACCGTGACCGTGGCCTTGGACAGGCGCCACATCCGGCCACGGCCACCCCGACGATGATCACTCCGGCGCCGCGCGCCTTCACCCACCCGAACACGCTGCCGAACCTAGCAACTCATTCGAATGAAAGATCGCGCCGCCCAGCCGAATTCGATTCCGGCCGCGCGGTGTCGGTGGCCGCTGATAGCTTCGGCCGACATCCGTGGGAGGAAGAGGAGTTCCGCATGGGGGTGATCATGTCGTTCACCAGGGTGAGCGCCGGAGAGCTGGCGCGGCTGGCGGCGACGGCGGACTGGCCCGACGATTTTCTCGACGGGCTGCAGATCCAGGACGGCGGACCGAGCGGTTACCTGGACAAGGCGTGGGCCGGCTTGGAATACCTGCTGGCTCAGGCGAACATCGGGGTCGATCTCCTCGCCACGGGCCGACCGCTGGCCGATGACAACTATTTCGCGTGGCACCCAGACGACGTGTCCGCCACGGCGAGGGTCCTCGACCGCATCCCGTTCGACGAGCTGGCGCTGTTCTTCGACCCCGTGGCGATGGACGGGGCCGGGGTGTACCCGCACATCTGGGTCCGTGACGGCCAGGACGGACTGCACTACCTGCGACACCACTACCTCGGCCTGGAGCAGGTGTTCCGGTACGCCGCCGAGCGCGGGTCCGGTTTGCTCCAGCACTTCGGCTGACCCGCAGACGAGGAAGCCCGCCCCTGGAATTCCAGGGGCGGGCTTCCTCGGTTCAGCTGGTTACTCGCCGGAGGCGGCCTCGGGTGCGGGGCCCTCGGCGGCGCCGGTCAGGACGACCTCGGGCTTGTCGTCGCCCGCGGGCGCCTTGGTCAGCTTCGCCTTGCCGGTGAAGGTGAACTTGGCGTCCTCGCCCAGGCCCTCGCCGTTCCAGCCCTCGACGTCGACCACGATGGTCTGGCCAGCGCCGATCTCGCCGAAGAGGATCTTCTCCGACAGCTGGTCCTCGATCTCGCGCTGGATCGTGCGACGCAGCGGACGCGCGCCCAGGACCGGGTCGAAACCGCGCTTGGCGAGCAGGCTCTTGGCCTGGTCGGTCAGCTCGATCGCCATGTCCTTGTTCTTCAGCTGCTTGGCGACGCGGCCGATCATCAGGTCCACCATCATCACGATCTGCTCGCTGGTGAGCTGGTGGAAGACGATCACGTCGTCGATGCGGTTGAGGAACTCGGGGCGGAAGTGCTTCTTCAGCTCGTCGTTGACCTTGAGCTTCATCCGCTCGTAGTTCGATCCCTCGGCGTTGGACTGGGTGAAGCCCAGGCCGACGGCCTTGGAGATGTCGGAGGTGCCCAGGTTCGAGGTGAAGATCAGCACGGTGTTCTTGAAGTCGACCGTACGACCCTGACCGTCGGTGAGACGGCCGTCCTCGAGCACCTGCAGGAGGGTGTTGTAGATCTCCTGGTGCGCCTTTTCGATCTCGTCGAACAGAACCACGGAGAACGGCTTGCGGCGCACCTTCTCGGTGAGCTGGCCGCCCTCTTCGTAGCCCACGTACCCGGGAGGGGCACCGAACAGGCGCGACGCGGTGAAGCGGTCGTGGAACTCGCCCATGTCGATCTGGATGAGCGCGTCGTCGTCGCCGAACAGGAAGTTCGCCAGCGCCTTGGACAGCTCGGTCTTACCGACACCGGACGGACCGGCGAAGATGAACGAGCCCGAGGGGCGCTTCGGATCCTTCAGGCCGGCGCGAGTGCGGCGGATCGCCTTGGAGACGGCCTTGACGGCATCCTCCTGGCCGATGATCCGCTTGTGCAGTTCGTCCTCCATGCGGAGCAGACGGGTGGTCTCCTCCTCGGTGAGCTTGAAGACGGGGATGCCGGTCCAGTTGGCCAGCACCTCCGCGATCTGCTCGTCGTCGACCTCGGCCACGACGTCCAGATCACCGGAACGCCACTGCTTCTCGCGCTCGGCGCGCTTGGCGACGAGCTGCTTCTCCTTGTCCCGCAGGCGCGCGGCCTTCTCGAAGTCCTGCGCGTCGATCGCGCTTTCCTTCTCGCGGCGGGCGTCGGCGATCTTGTCGTCGAATTCGCGCAGGTCCGGCGGCGCGGTCATCCGGCGGATGCGCATGCGCGCGCCCGCCTCGTCGATGAGGTCGATCGCCTTGTCCGGCAGGAACCGGTCGTTGATGTAGCGATCGGCCAGCGTCGCGGCGGCGACCAGGGCACCGTCGGTGATGGACACCCGGTGGTGCGCCTCGTAGCGGTCGCGCAGACCCTTGAGGATGTTGATGGTGTGCTCGACGGTCGGCTCGCCGACCTGCACCGGCTGGAAGCGGCGTTCCAGGGCGGCGTCCTTCTCGATGTACTTGCGGTACTCGTCGAGGGTGGTCGCGCCGATGGTCTGCAGCTCGCCACGGGCCAGCTTCGGCTTCAGGATCGAGGCCGCATCGATGGCGCCTTCGGCAGCACCCGCGCCGACGAGCGTGTGCAGCTCGTCGATGAACAGGATGATGTCGCCGCGGGTGTTGATCTCCTTGAGCACCTTCTTCAGGCGCTCTTCGAAGTCACCGCGGTAGCGGCTGCCCGCGACCAGGGAACCCAGGTCGAGGGTGTAGAGCTGCTTGTCCTTGAGGGTCTCGGGGACCTCGCCGTTGACGATGGCCTGCGCCAGGCCCTCGACGACCGCGGTCTTACCGACGCCGGGCTCACCGATCAGGACCGGGTTGTTCTTGGTGCGGCGGCTCAGCACCTGCATGACGCGCTCGATTTCCTTCGAGCGGCCGATGACGGGATCGAGCTTGCCCTCGAGCGCGGCCTGAGTGAGGTTGCGGCCGAACTGGTCGAGCACCAGCGAAGTGGACGGAGTGCCCGCCTCACCACGCGAGCCGGAACCCTCGACGGGCTCCTTGCCCTGGTACCCGGACAGCAGCTGGATGACCTGCTGACGGACGCGGTTCAGGTCGGCACCGAGCTTGACCAGAACCTGGGCGGCGACGCCCTCGCCCTCGCGGATGAGACCGAGCAGGATGTGCTCGGTGCCGATGTAGTTGTGGCCGAGCTGCAGCGCCTCGCGCAGGCTCAGCTCCAGCACCTTCTTGGCGCGCGGGGTGAAGGGGATGTGACCGGACGGCGCCTGCTGGCCCTGACCGATGATCTCCTCGACCTGGCTGCGCACACCCTCCAGCGAGATGCCAAGGGACTCCAGCGACTTCGCCGCCACGCCCTCGCCCTCGTGGATCAACCCAAGCAGGATGTGCTCGGTGCCGATGTAGTTGTGGTTGAGCATCCGGGCCTCTTCTTGGGCCAGGACAACGACACGCCTCGCGCGGTCGGTGAACCTCTCGAACATCGCTCCCTCACTCTCCTGCTCCGACATTCTGGCAACAGACGCCGCAGTGTGCTCGGTACAACCTAGGGCGTCGGACCGACAACTGTCGCCGTCAGCCTGCCATGAAGCCCGGGGGTTGCGGCCCCCGCCTCCACTCTAGTTGGCAGGGGATTCCGCCGCCGCCGGTCCACCCTATTGATGACCGGCGGCAACATGGTCATTCACTCATAACGCGCACGTCGCGGCATTCGTTTCCCGCAGAGTTTTGCCCACAGCGAAATATGTCGAAGCGGTGACGGCGTCAGCCGGTGAAGGGCGGCACGAACTCGCACGGAACCGGGGCCTGACGGGCCGGATCCAGGGCGTTGAGGACGTGACCGGCCGCGCGCGGGCTGCCCGCGATGGCCAGATGCTCGGAGTAGTCCTGGGCGCAGCCGTCCTGGACGACGATCGACGTGGCGTTGGGGCCGGGCACCGTACCCGAGGTGTAGGGCACGACCAGCTCGTCGATCGAGGAGACGATATTGGTGTAGGTGACCTGCGGGCTGTACACCCCGTCGGCGTTGAGGGCGGTCATGAACTCGCCGCCGGTGAGCATCTGCCCGCAGGCCTGACACAGCGAGGTGGCGACCGCGTCGAAGGCGGGGCCGGCGCCGAGCGCGCGACTGTAGGCCGCGATGTCACCGGCGCCGAGCGCGTTGGTGCCGAGCCAGGGCGGGGCGATCCCGACCAGCTTGCCGACCTTGGCCGCGCCGCCGAGCCGCTTGATGTAGTAGTTGCCGACGATGTTGCCCTGCGAGTGGGCGACGAAGTCGACCCGCGCGGCGCCGGTGCTCGCGAGCACCCGGTCGACGAAGGCCGACACCTCCGCCGCGCTCTGCTCGATCGGGCGCATGCCGCCGATCGCCGAGACGGGCCAGGGCAGGCCGTAGGCGCCGTAGGTGAGGGCGAACACGCAGTAGCCCTCGTTGGCCAGCAGCGGGACGTACACGCCCCAATTCGTCTGGGCGGCACCGCCGGTGCCGTGCAGCAGCACCACCGGATCCGGATGCTCGGCCGAGGGGACACACCCCGGGTCGTTCGCGCCGGGCAGCGAACCACCAGGGTTGGTGAGCTCCGGCGCGATCCCGGCGAAGAAGTTGTAGTCGACCGGATACTCCGCGGCGGCGGTGCCCGCGCTCCCCCAGGCCAGCAGCGCGGCCGCGGCCAGTACCAGCAACGATCTCGAACTACGTCGCATGAAACGACTCCTCACTAGAACGTGTTCCGATCATCATGGAACACGTTCTAGTGATGTGTGGGCCCTATTGGCAGATCGCCATCAACGCTGGAACGGCGCGGGTGCGTACCCGCCGGCCAGCGGCGCGCCCATCGCCTGCGGAACCGGCTGTCCGGCCACCGGACCGGCGGCCGACGAGCTCGACTTGCCCTGCTGCGCACCCGCCGCGAACAGCGCGCCGCACAGCACCAGGAACGCCGCCGTGTGCAGCACCGCGCGGACGATGTTCCAGCGCACCCAGGTCGCCTCGAAATCGGCGCGCACGGCCGCGGTGTCCGCGATCGCCGACGGGTCACCCGCCGCCGCCAGCGCGTCGTTGAGCGGCACGTTGAGCCCCGAGGTGACAGCGAAGGCGATCACATTGAGCGCCAGCGCGACCCCCAGCCAGATCAGCGTGGTGCGGTGCTCCTTGCCGAGCGTGAGGGCCGCCGCCAGCGCCGTGAACCCGACCGTGCCGAGGAAACCGAGCATGAACCACGGATTGATGATCACGACGTTGATCTTCTGCATCACGTCGATCAGCGTGCGATCGCCGGTCCGCGCCAGGGCGGGCATCACCGAGATCGCGTAGGCGTAGAACACACCGGCGATCAGACCGGTGCTGAGCAGCGCCAGAACCATGGCGGCCATCCGAAGTGCGAACATGTGATGTCTCCTGACTCGTGTCCGGAGCTCGATCCCTGTGCTCCGGTGTTACGAGTAAGTCAACCGTGTCACGCGACTCGCCGACATGGTTCAGACGCTCACGCACCTGCGCGAGCGTCGCGACCTCACAGATCGTGGTCGGAGATCATCCCGCTCTGCATCGCCAGTGCCGCCAGCCGGGTGCGTTTCTGATTCTGCGGCAGGTTCTCCACCCCGAATTTCGCGAACAACGCGCGCAGATGGGTCTTGATCGCGTCGATGGAGAGGAACAATTCCTCGGCGATCTGCTGATTCGAGGCGGGCGTGGCGAAGCCGGTGCCGTGTTTGTACGGGCGGCACAGCGCGATCAGCACCGCACGCTGGGTCTCGGTGAGCGAGCGCATGGTGGGAATGGAACCGGACGCGGTGTGCGTGGCATCGTCGACGACCCCGCCGAAATCGAAGAAATGCACCAGCGTGGTGCCGACCCGGATCCGGTCGCCCGGACTGAGCCTGCGCCGGCCGATCAGCCGCTCACCGTTGACGAAGGTGCCGTTGCGGGACAGTCCGTCGTCGACGATCGTCCAGTGCGCACCCAGGTATTCGACGGCGGCGTGCAGGCGTGAGACCTCGGCGTCCCAGGCGAGAACGAGGTCGGCCTGCACATTGCGGCCGATGGTGAACCGCTGCTGCTCGGGCTCGAGCGCCAACTCGTGCTGTCGCCCGGTGTCATCGGTATACCGTAAGAACGAACTAGCTATTCCGGTCACTGCGCTGTCCCGCCTCTCTGTCCCGCCTCTCCGCGATTCAGGCCGGACTCATGCGCGTGGACCGAAACGTCGGCGGGCGGCGGTGAGAGCGTGGCCAGCTCGCCCGTACCCGGTGAGTTACCCATGTACTTGCCGGATCGGCTCGGACGGTCGGCCTCTACTGACATGAAAAACCTTGCGCACGAACATCAGTCTATCTCCCCTGGCATCCCCGGGAGACCGCCCACGCATGTCCCGACCTGCGGGTACACCGCCGACAGCAGAGCGGCCCGGGACTGCCGCGTCAGCAACCCCGGACCGCCGTCGAAATTCAGGCCTTGCCGACTTCCTTGTTGTACGCCTCGGTGATGTCGGCCGAGATGCGGCCGCGCGCGGAGACCTTGTGGCCCTTGCGGCGGGCCCATTCACGAATTGCGGCGCTCTGTTCCCGGTCCATGGAAACGCGGCTCTTTCCCTGCGGTGCCGGCGCCCCCGCCGCCTTCACCCGGCGACGGCCACTCACGCGGCGGGCGTTGGCGACCCACTCGTCCAAGCCTTCGCGCAGCCGCGCCGCGTTAGCCTCGGACAGATCGATCTCGTACGACACGCCATCGATAGCGAACTCGATGGTCTCGTCCGCGATGGACTCACCGTCGACATCGTCGATCAGGCTAACGGTGACCTTCTTTGCCATGAGATGAACGTCCTCTCGAAATCGTCAAGCCTGCCTCCAGGCCGAATACCCGAGGCAAGAATACCTCTAATTACGAAAATTCCAACACGAGGTCTTCACCCCGCAAATCGACTGGTCAGCGACTAGTCGGCCGGACAATCGGGAACAGGATCGTTTCCCGGATTCCCAAACCGGTCAGCGCCATCAACAAGCGGTCGATTCCCATACCGGTTCCGGTGGTCGGCGGCATGCCGTGTTCCATCGCGGCGAGGAAGTCTTCGTCGAGCACCATGGCCTCGTCATCACCCGCGGCGGCCAGCCTGGCCTGATCGACGAACCGTTCCCGCTGGATCACCGGGTCGACCAACTCCGAATAGCCCGTTGCCAACTCGAAGCCGCGAACATACAGGTCCCACTTCTCCGTGACGCCACCCTTGCTGCGGTGCTGACGGGTCAGCGGCGAGGTCTCCACCGGGAAGTCGCGAACGAAAGTCGGCGCGTACAGCTTGTCGCCATACGCGTGTTCCCAAAGTTCTTCGACAAGTTTCCCGTGACCGTAGCCCTTGCCCGTCGGAATTTCCAGACCGACCCGATCGGCGAGCGTGAGCAATTCCTCGACAGTGGTTTCCGGAGTGACCTCGACTCCGATCGACTCCGACAGCGAGGGATACATCTCGACCGTCGTCCACTCACCGCCGAGATCATATTCCGTACCGTCGGCCAGGGTCACCACGAGGGTGCCGAATGCCTCCTGCGCGACTTCCTGGATCAATTCCCGGGTCATCTTCGCGGAGTCGTCGTAGGTGCCGTAAGCCTCGTAGGTTTCCAGCATCGCGAACTCGGGCGAATGAGTCGAGTCGGCGCCCTCGTTGCGGAAGTTCCGGTTGATCTCGAAGACCTTCTCCAGACCGCCGACCACACAGCGCTTCAGGAACAGTTCCGGCGCGATACGCAGGAACAACTCCATGTCCAGCGCATTGGAATGGGTGACGAACGGGCGCGCGGCGGCGCCGCCGTGGATGGTCTGCAGCATCGGGGTCTCGACCTCGAGGAAGCCGCGGCGCTCGAGCGCGATGCGCAGCGCACGGACCACGTTCACGCGGGTGCGGGCCATTTCCCTGGCCTCGGGGCGCACGATCAGGTCGACGTAGCGCTGCCGGACGCGCGACTCCTCGTTCATCTCCTTGTGCGCGACCGGCAGCGGCCGCAGCGACTTGGCCGCCATCGACCAGGAATCGGCCATCACGCTCAATTCACCGGTGCGCGAGGAGATGACCTCACCGTGCACGAACACGAAGTCACCGAGGTCCACATCGGACTTCCAGGCGGCCAGCGCGTCGGCGCCGACACCGTTGAGGCTGATCATCGCCTGCAGCTTGGTGCCGTCGCCCTCCTGAAGGGTGGCGAAGCACAGCTTGCCGGTATTACGGACGAAAATGACGCGGCCCGCGATGCCCGCCTGCAGGCCGGTCTGGGTATCGGGCTCCAGATCCGGGTAGGCGGCCCGAATTTCGGCCAGCGTGTGGGTGCGCGGCACCACCACCGGATAGGCCTCGCCGCCCTCGGCGAGCAGCCGTTCCCGCTTGTCCCGGCGAATCCGCATCTGCTCGGGGACATCACTGTCCACGGCGGAACTGACGGCGCGGCCGGTATCGGCGGGGTTAGGGGTGCTCACATCCGCTAACAGTAGCGTGCGCCGGAAATGGATTAACGGCCCGCCCGGGGACGACTCGTCGGTAACCGGACACCGCACCGGCCATTCCTCGGCCGAATGCAATCCACGTCACACCATCGAAACACAATCCCGCCGCCGCGGTCCCCGAATCCGCGCGCGGACAAGCCAACTCACCCCGCCTCCACACCCCCGACGAGCAGTGGCCGGACCGCCGGTCGGGCGGTCCGGCCACCGGCCAGGCGTCGCTACAACGAGGCGAGCGCATTCACCTCACGGGCAAAGTGCGGCGCCCCCACCGCGACAGTCAGCAACCCCGCGGACTTCAGTGCCTGGTAGCCGCCGATGAGATCGGTGGCGCGGTGCAAACCCAACTGCTGCAACGAGGCCGCGGCCAAACTCGAGGTGTAGCCCTCCGAGCAGAAGATGATCCATTCCACGTCGTGGTCGACGGCCAGCGACAAACGCGCCGAGGACGTCGGATCCAGCCGCCATTCCAGGACATTGCGTTCGATGACCAGCGCGCCCGGCAGTGCACCCTCACGAACCCGCTGCGCGGCCGGGCGGATGTCGACCAGAATCGCGCCCCTGGCCAATGCCGCGGACAGGTCGTAGACGTAGAGCCTGCGTAGGTCGGCGCGGGCGTTCTCGAGCATCTGATCAATCGTCAAACGACTCATCACAGGTCACCTTCGGGCTGGTCGGTGAGGACGGTTCTGGTTCGCCGCAAGGTGCCGTGTCCGGTCACCTCGTAATAGGACATCGCCGACAACGGCGGGGAATAGGCGTGCACGCTCAGCGTCGGATCGAGCGGACCGACGGATTCGGCGGCGGCGGGCGCCCGAACCACGTCGTGCACCCAGCCGATCGGGAAGGACGCCTGGTCGCCCGCGGCGAGCGTGCGCCTGCGTAACTCCGAACCATTCCAGCGGAATTCCGAGAGCGCCCCGCTGAGCACCGTGAGGGCGCCCAGCGAACCGGCGTGATCGTGCAATTCGGTGGATTTACCCGGCGTCCAGCTGATCAGCCAGACATCGACCTCGTCGTCGGCGATCAGGCGGGTGGCCCAGCGTTCTTCCGTCGGCCACCCGCCGTCGGCGGGCAGCAGGTGATCGTAGCGACCAGCGAGGACGTCTTCGGCGCCCTCGTCGGTGAGTCGCAGCAGGTCAGCGGGCCGCAGCCGGGTCGGCAACGCCGAAGGCGGGACACGGTCGCGCGCAGAGGAAAGGGAAAGGACAGAAGAACGCATGAGCGAATCTCCAGGAGGTGTGAAACGGTCGAGGGGAAAACGTCAGCCTCGAACGGTCGAGGCAGGTCAGCCTCGACAACACTCCTGGGTGCTCACACGGAAGTACACGAGCGTGAGTTTAGCAGTTGACGCGCGCTACGGCGAAGATGACCTGCGCCACAGCTACTTCTTGTTGCGTTCGTAGACGTGGCGCAGACCGGTCAGCGTCAGATGCGGCTCGTGCTGATCGATGGTCTCCGATTCCGGCACGATCAGCGGCGCGCCCGCACCCGTCGCGACGACGGTGACATCGGTGCCGGAGAAGGCGTCGAACTCGTCGCGGATGCGATCGATCAGGCCGTCGACCAGGCCGGCGAAACCGAACACGGCGCCGGACTGCATGCACTCCATGCTGTTCTTGCCCAGCACCGAGCGCGGGCGGGTCAGTTCCACCCGGCGCAGCGCGCTGCGCTCGACCAGCGCCTCGGTGGAGATCTCCACGCCGGGCGCGATCACGCCGCCGAGGAACTCGCCCTTGGCCGAGACCAGGTCGACACAGATCGCGGTGCCGAAATCGACCACGATCGCGGGACCGCCGAAGCGGCGATAGGCCGCCAGGCAGTTGACGATGCGGTCGGCGCCGACCTCCTTGGGGTTGTCCACCAGCAGCGGGATGCCGGTCCGCACGCCCGGTTCGACCAGCACATGCGGTACGTGCGCCCAGTAGCGCGCGAGCATGGTGCGCAGCTCGCGCAGCACCGGCGGCACCGTCGACAGCGCCGAGACACCGACCACCTGGTCGAGCTCGTCACCGACCAGGCCACGCACCTGCATGGCGAACTCGTCGGCGGTGAGCAGTGGATTGGTGTGGATGCGCCAGTGCCGCGCCAGTGTCGCGTGCTCGCCGCTGCCGGAGAAGAGGCCGAGTTCGATTCCGGTGTTGCGGACGTCGATCGTCAGCAGCATCGCTGTCCCCCCGCCGCGCTCAGGCGAACGACAGCGAGCGCGGGGAGGTCAGGCCGGAACCCTCGGGCGCGTGCGCCGGGTCCGAACCGAGCTCCACCGGGCGGTTGCGGTCGTCGACGAAGACCACCTTGGGGTCGTAGTCGCGCAGCTCCTGCTCGTCCATCTGGCCGTAGGCGATCAGGATGACCAGGTCGCCGGGGTGCACGAGATGGGCGGCGGCGCCGTTGATCCCGATCACGCCCGAGCCGCGCTCACCGGCGATGACGTAGGTCTCCAGGCGGGCGCCGTTGTCGATGTCGACGATGCAGACCTGCTCGCCCTCGAGCAGATCGGCGGCGTCGAGCAGATCCTGGTCGACGGTCACCGAGCCCACGTAGTGCAGGTCGGCGTGGGTCACCGTGGCACGGTGGATCTTCGACTTCATCATGGTGCGCAACATCGTCGTCGCCTTTCTCAGTTCGCCTGCGCGGCAGGCAGGGAGTTCGCGTCGGGGTGCCCGTCGAGCTGGGCGCCGAGAACAATCGGGGCATTGTCGATCAGCCGGGTGTCGCCGACCTTGGCGGCGACGAGCAGCCGGGCATTGCCCGCGGTGGGCGCGGGGCCCAGGTTGCTGTCGCGCAGGTCGAGATAGTCCACGTCGAGGCCGTCGACGGCGTCGAGCACGGCGCGCGCCGCCGCCACCACCGCGTCGGGGCCCAGGCCCGCGGCGTGCCTGCCCGCGGCCAGCGCGGCCGACAGGCCGAGCGCCGATTCGCGCTGGGTGGCGTCGAGGTAGCGGTTGCGCGAGGACAGCGCGAGACCGTCGGGCTCGCGGACCGTCGGGTAGGCGACGATCTTCACGTCCATGTTCAGGTCGCGGACCATCTGCCGGATCAGCGTGAGCTGCTGGTAGTCCTTCTCGCCGAAATACGCCTCGGAGGCGTGCGCGATATTGAGCAGCTTCGCGACGACGGTGAGCATGCCCGCGAAATGCGTCGGCCTGCTGCCACCCTCGAGCTCGGCGCCGATCGAGCCGGGCAGCACGGTGGTGCGCGGGCCCTCGGGGTACATGTCGGAAACCGACGGCGCGAACACCAGGTCGACGCCCTCGTGCCGGAGCAGTTCGAGGTCGGCGTCGAGGGTGCGCGGGTAGGCGTCGAGATCCTCGTTCGCGCCGAACTGCAGCGGGTTGACGAAGATCGAGACGATCACGACCTGATTGGTCAGCTTGGCCTGGCGGACCAGCTGCAGGTGACCCTCGTGCAGCGCGCCCATCGTCGGCACGAAGCCGATCGTGCGGCCCGCGCCGCGCAGCGCCTTGGTCACCGTGTCGACGACCTCGGGGCTGTGGTGGACGGTCAGCACGCCGGGCTTGTACGCGCCGGTCGCCCGCGCGCCGCCCTGGTGGTGGTGCACTTCTCTGGGTTCCATCAGTGGCCTTCCTTGGCGAGCAGGTCCAGCAGGGCCGGATTGGTCTGGGCGAGTTCGGCGGTGCGCAGCGACATCGCGCGATAGGCGGCGGCCAGGCGCCCGTCCGCCGCTTCCAGGGCGGACAGGTGCGCGGCGACCGCGTCGACGTCACCGCGCGCGACCGGGCCGGTCAGCGCGGCCTTGCCCCGGCGCAGCGCGTTGTCGAGCGCGGCGGAGACGAGCGGAGCGAGCAGCCGTTCGGGCAGTCCGTTGGGCTGATCGTCGACCACCGGCTGCCCCAGCAGGCCCGGTCCGTCCATCGCCGCGCGCAACGCGGTGACCGCGTCGACGATGACCGTGACCAGGTGATTGGCGCCGTGCGCGAGGGCGGCGTGATACAGCGTGCGCTGCTCCTCGGCCACCTTGACCGGTTCGCCGCCCATCTCGATGACCAGCGCCTGGCCGATCGCGTAGCCGACCTCGTCGGCGGCGGTGACGCCGAAGCAGGCGTTGGCGAGGCGCTCGATGTCCTCGTCGTGGCCGGTGAAGGTCATCGCGGGATGGATGGCCAGGCCGAGCGCGCCCTGCTCGGTGAGCGGCGCCAGCACGCCGACGCCGTGCGCGCCCGCGGTGTGCACCACGATCGTGCCGGGACGGACGACCCCGGCGCTCGCCAGACCGCGGACCAGCCCGGCCAGCTCGGCGTCGGGGACGGCGAGCAGCAGCAGCTCACTGCGCTGAGCGATCTGCTCCACCGGCAGGATCTGCGAATCGGGCAGCCGCGTCCGCGCCCGGTGCACCGAGGCATCGGAGATCGCGGCGACACCGAACACCACATGACCGGCTCGCTCGAGCGCGACACCGAGGGCCGAACCCACCCGTCCCGCCGAGACGATTCCCACCGTCAGTCGTGCGGGCGCAGGGTCGACACCCACGTTCGCGCCATCGGAATTGACACTTCTCGAGGTCAACACTGTCCTCTCGATTTGCGTTCCAGTCCCGCAGTGCGGGTACCAGACGTTACGGATCGAGAATATCGGGCGGCCCCGGCGCACCGCCACGGGGCCGTCACGTGATCTACGACTCTGTTCCGCCTCGCCGCGACTTCTGGCCGGATTCGAGCACAGGGCCGGATGACGTCGGCAGCCGCCGGTGCGGGACGGAGCTGCTCTCGCCCGCACCCGGCGAGTCACCCATGTTCGTCGCCGAATCAGTGCTCACGGGGACGATCGGTTCGACCGATCAGGTGCGCGAGCTGGACTCCGACTGGAGGTTAGCCATGATGTCGGCGACCGACAGGCGCGGGGCGCCCTCTTCCTCGGCGCGGCGGCGGCGACGGGAGCTGGTGCCGACGGTCGGGGTGGTGTCGGTGGGCTTGGGTGCCGGCGCCTCGGGGTTGTCTGCGACCGGGGTGGCGTCCGCTACGGACGCAGGGGTGCCGTCCGGCGCGGAGCCGTCAGCGGTGGGCTCAGGCGACGCGGGGGCGCTGTCGGTGACGGAGCCGTTCGCGGCGGGCTCAGGCGACGCGGGGGCGCTGTCCGTGACGGTGGCAGTGGGCTCGGCAGCCGCGGCGCTGTCGGCCCGCGCGCCGGTGGAACCGTTCGCGCTGTCGGTGATGGTCGCGCCGAAGTCGTCGACCTTGCGGGTATTCGGGGCCGACAGGCGGGGCGGCGGGGTCTTGCCGTTCGACGGAGCCGGGGCCGGCGCGGCGGGCGCGGGCTGCGCGGCTTCGGCCTGCTGGGCCTCGGCGTAGTCGTCGAGCTGGACGGCGGAGGTCTCGGCGGTGACCGGATCGTCGTAGGGATCGGCGAAATTGGCCGAAACCGGCTGCATGAAGACGGGTTTCAGCGCGCTGGGCGGTTGCTGCCACGGGCCGAACCAGGCGGCATTGGCATCCACCGGGCTATCGGCGAAATCGTGGTCCGCGTCGTCGAACGCGTCGAATCCACCGGCGGGCAGGGCATCGATGCGGACCGCGTCGGCCTGCAGGGCGGGCTGTTCGTCGGGCAGCGGGCCGTCGAAGAGGACCTGCAGGTTCTGGCGAAGCAGGGTGAGCTCGGCGCGCAGCGCGGCGATCTCGGAGGCGTCGGCGCCGACTTCGGCGCGCACCCGGGCCTCGACACCCATCTCGTATTCGCGGCGCGCGTTGATCTCGCGTTCGAGCTGCAACTCGTACACCGTCTGGAGATCGCGCACCTTCGCCTTGTCGACCGCCGCGTCCTTGCGGTAGCGGGTCGCCGCGAGGGCGCCGATCACCGCCGCCCACAGAGCCGCTACCAGGCCTACTCGTACGTATTGGACGTTCTCGCTGAAGATCAGGAAAACGCTTGCCGTCAGGCCGAGGAGAATGAGGGCGCCGATGAAGAGCTTTCCCGCGTCGTCCCGCCGTCGACGGGGCGGAGTGCTACGGGAGGGTGAAACCATGTGGGCCAGGGTAGCCGGAAACTGCTGGTCGGCGCACCGATCCCGGCGGTGATTCCATCCGCAAGTTGCTAGGTGGTAGCGGGTTCGTCCGGCGGTTCCTCGGGGGCCCGGCAGCAATACTCCAGCCACAAAGCCGCAGCAACCAGGGCGGAACCGGCGAGCAGGCCGACCACCGCGCCCGGCGAATCCGCGGCGGCCGCCGTCAGCGTGCCGCGCTGTGGGAATACCCACAGTAGGAAGCCCAGCCACACACCGGCCGCCAGCGAACCCACCTGCATCGAGGCCTTCGCCAGCGCGACCGCGCGGGCCACGTTGATCGGGTGCAGTTCGTTCGGGCCGTCGCCGATCTTCTCATCGGCGATCTTGGCCTTGATGACGAAACCGAGCGCCGCCTCGATCGCGGCCACCGGCAGCAGCGACGCGCCCGCCGCGACCGAGATGGTGGGGAAAGTCGAATACGCGAAACGGGTGGCGACCCAGGCGATCGCCGCGGCGACCACCACGTTCAGCGCCAGATCGAGCACCCTGGTCGGCTTCAGCACGGGCGCGCGCTCTCGTCCCGCAACACCAGGTCGGTTCGCACCACCCCGGCGCGCTCGGCCGGGTCGAGGCCGGCCAGCAGCTCGGCGATCGGCACGTCGACGCCGTCGACCCGCAACCGCGCCGACGGCTCGACATCGAGCCACGGAACCAGCACGAACGCCCGGTTGTGCGCCTGCGGATGGGGCAGGATCAGCGCGGGATCGGTGGCGCGGACCACGGCGGCGCCGAAGTCGTCGGTGCAGGCGACCACGTCGACATCGAGCGTGCGCGCACCCCACCGGACTTCCCTGACCCGCCCCGACGCCTGCTCGAGCTCCTGGCCGAACCGCAGCCAGGCGTACTCGTCGAAGGCCGGATCCTCGGCCACGACAACGGCATTGAGGTAGTCGTCCTGTTCGACGCCGCCCCACGGCGCGGTCGTGTAGACCGGCGAGACCGCGAGCGCCCGCTCCCTCAGCGCGGCCACGACATCGCGCAGGTGCGTGAGCCGGTCGCCAAGATTCGAGCCGATCGACAGGACGGCGCGACTCATCGACGCGGTCCCGGCTCGATCGTGCGATACCGCGTCGCCACCACCCGCACGTCGGCGAAGGTGTGCGGGATCGGCGCGGACGGCTTGTGCACCACGGCCTCCACCGCCTCGATCCGCGGGTCGGTCATCACGTCGTCGGCGATCTCGGAGACCACGGTCTCGATCAGGTCGCGCGGCGGACCGGCGACGATGTTCACCGCGCGTTCGGCGAGCGCGCCGTAGTCGACGGTGTCGGCCAGGTCGTCGGAGGCGGCGGCCGCGGCGAAATCGACCCACACCGTCAGGTCGACGACGAACTCCTGGCCGTCGCGGCGCTCGAAGTCGAACACACCGTGCCTGCCGAACACGCGCAGGCCGCGCAGCTCGATCCGCGAGGTCACGGGCCTGCTCGCGGGCGGGGGCAGCAGCGGTGAGTTCATCGGGTGACTCCTCGGGCGGCAGTGGCTCGGCGCCACGCGTCGACGACGGCGATCGCGTCCAGCGAGGCACGCACATCGTGCACCCGCACACCCCACGCGCCCTGGCTGGCGGCGATCGCCGAGACCGCGGCGGTGGCCGTCTCCCTGCCGTCCGGCGGACGCGGGCCGGACTCGTCGGCCAGCAGCGCGCCGAGGAAACGTTTCCGGGAAGCACCGATCAGGATCGGCAGCCCGCCCGCGACCAGCTCGGGCAGCGCGCCGAGCAGTTCCCAGTTGTGCTCGGCGTTCTTGGCGAAACCGAGGCCGGGGTCGAGGATCAGCCGTTCGGGGGCGACCCCGGCGGCGACGGCCAGGTCGACCTGGGCGGCGAGCTCGGCGCGCACCTCGGCGACGACGTCGTCGTAGTGGTCGGCGGGGCCGGTGTGGCGGTAGTCGGCGCCCGCGCGCCAGTGCATCAGGATCCACGGCACGCCGGACTCGGCGACGACCTTCACCATGTTCGGGTCGGCGCGGCCGCCGGAGACATCGTTGATCACCGAGACACCGGCGTCCAGCGCCGCCTCGGCGACCTCGGCGCGCATGGTGTCGACGCTGGTCGGCACGCCCGCGGCGACCAGGCCGCGGATCACCGGCGCCACCCGGCCCGCCTCGGTGGCCGGGTCGACCCGGTCGGCGCCGGGCCTGGTGGACTCACCACCGACGTCGACGATGTCGGCGCCCGCCGCGTACAGCGCGACACCGTGCGCGATCGCGAGTTCGGGATCGAGATAGCGGCCACCGTCGGAGAACGAATCCCCGGTCACGTTCACCACACCCATGACCACACACGAGCGGCCACCCCGCGGCGCGGTCACGAGGTGCTCGCTCATTTGCGCAGGATCAGGTCCAGCGCCTCGGAACGCGAGGCGGCGTTGGTCTGCAGCAGGCCGCGCACCGCCGAGGTGGTGGTGCTCGCGCCCGGCTTGCGGATGCCGCGCATGGCCATGCACAGGTGCTCGGCCTCGATCACCACGATCGCGCCGCGCGGGTCCAGCCTGCGCATCACCGCGTCGGCGATCTGGCTGGTCAGCCGCTCCTGCACCTGCGGGCGCTTGGCGTAGAGGTCGACGACGCGGGCCAGCTTGGACAGACCGGTGACCCGGCCGTGGGTGCCGGGGATATAGCCGACGTGCGCGACGCCGTGGAAGGACACCAGGTGGTGCTCGCAGGTCGAGAACATCGGGATGTCGCGGACCAGCACGAGTTCCTGGTGACCCTCGTCGAAGGTCGTCGCCAGCACCTCGTCGGGCTCGGTGTAGAGCCCGGCGAACATCTCCCGGTAGGCGCGCGCGACCCGGGCGGGCGTGTCGAGCAGACCGGGACGGTCCGGATCCTCGCCGACCGCGAGCAGCAGTTCCCTGACCGCGCGCTCGGCGCGGTCCTGATCGAACGGACGACCGGTGGCCAGCGCCGTCAGGTCCGTCGGGCTCATCGAGCCGAGTTCGCCGTCGGCGATCGACCCGTTCCCTGTTGGCTCAGCGACCTTCTTGTTGGCCGACACTTCTCCGCACCTCCACATGTCGACGCCGGTGATCGTCCGGCATCCGACGGTCGAGCGTAGTTGGCCGCCGGTCAGCGGCGGCCGTTCGGCCCTTCCCAGTCGTTGTTCTCCGGATCGGTGCCGGGCTGCTGCGGCGGCGCGGCAGGCGGCTCACCCCACGGCTGGAAGCCACCCGCGTGCCGCGGCTGCTCCGGCTGGGCCCAGGCACTGCCCTGGCCCTGCGGAGCCTGCGGCTGCTGGGGCTGCTGCGGCTCGTCGCGCGGCGGCCAACCGGGCGCCGACCAGCCGGCCGGGGCGCCGTAGTCGGGCCGCGAACCGTGCGTGCCCTGCTGCCGCGGGATCGCCTGGGTCGGCGCGGCGGGCAGCGGGTAGCCGGTGGCGGGCGGGGCGGGCTGGCCGTACTGCGGCGGCTGTGCCGGGTAACCGTTGGCCGGTTCCAGCGGCGCACCGGCGGGCACCGGCGTTGGCTGCACCGGCGGCCACGGCTCACCGCGCTCGGCGGCCAGCTCGCCCGGGGTCTTCACCGGGGGCTTGTCGGACGGATGACGGTCACCGAAGTCGTTGAACGCGGTGATCCGCGGCCGCTTCTCGACCCCGGCCAGCACCTCTTCGAGGTCCTTGCGGTGCAGGGTCTCGCGCTCGAGCAGCGCGGTCGCCAGCGCGTCGAGCTGCTCGCGGTATTCGCTCAGGATCGACCAGGCCTCGGTGTGCGCGGCCTCGATCAGGTTGCGCACCTCCTCGTCGATCTCGCGGGCCACCTCGTGCGAGTAGTCCGGCTGCACGCCCATCGAGCGGCCCAGGAACGGGTCGCCCTGCTCCTGGCCGTAGCGGACCGCGCCCAGGCGGGCACTCATGCCGTATTCGGTGACCATGCCGCGGGCGATCTTGGTCGCCTGGTCGATGTCGGAGGACGCGCCGGTCGTCGGCTCGTGGAACACCAGTTCCTCGGCCGCGCGGCCACCCATCGCGAACACCAGCCGGGCGATCATCTCCGAGCGGGTCATCAGGCCCTTGTCGTCCTCGGGCACCGTCATGGCGTGGCCACCGGTGCGGCCGCGGGCCAGGATGGTGACCTTGTAGACCGGCTCGATGTCGGGCATCGCCCAGGCCGCCAGCGTGTGGCCGCCCTCGTGGTAGGCGGTGATCTTCTTCTCGTGCTCGCTGATGATCCGGCTCTTGCGGCGCGGACCACCGATGACGCGGTCGACCGACTCCTCCAGCGATTCACCGGTGATGACCGAACCGTGCTCACGCGCGGTGAGCAGCGCGGCCTCGTTGATGACGTTGGCCAGATCGGCGCCGGACATGCCGACGGTGCGCTTGGCCAGACCCTCGAGGTCGGCGTCGGGCGAGATGGGCTTGCCCTGCGAGTGCACCCGCAGGATCGCGCGGCGACCGGCCAGGTCGGGGTTGCCGACCGGGATCTGCCGGTCGAAGCGGCCTGGGCGCAGCAGCGCGGGGTCGAGGATGTCGGGGCGGTTGGTCGCCGCGATCAGGATGATGCCGGTGCGGTCACCGAAGCCGTCCATCTCGACGAGCAGCTGGTTCAGGGTCTGCTCACGCTCGTCGTGGCCACCGCCGAGGCCGGCGCCGCGCTGGCGGCCGACCGCGTCGATCTCGTCGACGAAGATGATGCAGGGGCTGTTCTGCTTGGCCTGCTCGAACAGGTCACGCACCCGCGAGGCGCCGACACCGACGAACATCTCGACGAAGTCCGAACCGGAGATGGTGAAGAACGGGACGCCCGCCTCACCGGCGACAGCGCGCGCGAGCAGCGTCTTACCGGTACCGGGGGGACCGTAGAGCAGCACGCCCTTCGGGATCTTCGCGCCCAGCGCCTGGTAGCGGGCCGGATTCTGCAGGAAATCCTTGATCTCGTACAGCTCTTCGACGGCCTCGTCGGCACCGGCCACATCGGCGAACGTGGTCTTGGGCATGTCCTTGGACAGCTGTTTGGCCTTCGATTTACCGAAGCCCATCATGCCGCCGCGACCACCGCCCTGCATGCGCGACATCACGAAGATGAACAGGCCGACCAGCAGCACCATCGGCACGATGAACAGCAGCAGCTGCGACAGCCAGCTCTCCTGCTTGACCACCGTGTCGTACTTCGCGCCGGACTTCTGCACCGCGTCGAAGATCTGCGCCGAGGTCTCACCGCCGCCCGGATACTTGGCGACGATCTTGGCGTTGTTGTTCGTCGCCTCGTTGCCATTGTTCAGTTCGATGCGGAGCTGCTGCTCCTTGTCATCGATCTGGACGTTCTTGACGTTGGCTTTGTCCTCCAGCTGGCTGAGCGCCACGGAAGTGTCGACACTCTCCCAGCCGCGCGTGTCATCGCTGAGGAAGCTGAACAGCCAGATCATCAGCATGATGCCCGAGATGATCGCCAAAGTGCGAAACACTGTCTTGCGGTTCATAGAGCGTCGGCCGGACGGCCCAGTCCTTTCCGGTTATTTCTCCGGGTGTGCCTAGCGAAGCGTCGAGATCGGCGGGTTTCGGATGCGGACATGCCACGTTACCGCGTACGGTCTAGTTCGATACATCGCGCAGTTCGGCTGCTGGTGCAGTTGCACTGGTCAACGTTCAGAGCTGGGGAACGGTTCCCGAAAGCTCCGAACGCGTTGTTGCAAGTGGCCACAATCATGTCATGCCCGCCTTATCGTGGGCGACGACACAACTACAGCGCAGGGGGTATGGACATCGTCGAGCTACGAACACCCACAGCGATTCTGCGCCACGGCCGTGGACGTCTCACCGTCCTACGGCCGGGTACCGATGGCGAACGGGTTCTCGATGTTCCCATCGCCGATCTGCTCAAGGTGCGCCTGAACCGGCGCGCCGACGACGCGGTGGTGATCGAGATCTACCTGCGTTATCCCACCCCGGTGCTCACCGGCGTGCCTGCCGACCGCACCCCGCTGCCGGTCCTCATCGCCGAACACGACGTGCCCGCCGCGCTCGGCATCGTCGACCGGATCAACGATCAGATCATGACCACCCAGCGCATCGACGTCGCCGCGCCGGACCTCACCCCGCCCGCGCCCGAGTGGGGCAAGTCGGGGCCGGTCAGGGCCGATGTCGAGCGCGCGGTACGCCGGATGGCGCCGCGCAAGGAGGCCCGCTCGGCGGTCAACGCGCTGCACCGCTACGTCACCGCCGACGAATACGTGCTCGAGACCGCGATCGCGGTCGCCGCACCGCCTGCGGGCAACGGCACCGGTCTGCTCGCGGCGACCACCACCCGGCTGCTGTTCATCTCCATCGGCAGCGGCGAGCGCTACGCCCACGAATTGGCCGTTGCCGCGATTCTCGGTGCCCGCACCGTCGACGGCGCGCGCTCGGCGCCCGGCGAGATCGACACCAGGCACGGCGGCTCGGGCATGGACGTCAGCGACGGCAACCGGACGCTGCATTTCGCGGGCGCCGACCGGGCCGACACCGAACGGGTGACCTGCGCGGTCAACTTCGCCGTCCGCAGGCAGTCCGCCGACGGCGCGGCCGGACCCGCCGACCCCGGCGTCTCCCAGCTCTACGCCGAGTGGGAGCTACTGGTCGAGCGACACTCGCTCGGCATGGTCGACGACACCCAGTTCCAGCGCTACGGCCGCGGCATCCTGCGCAGCCTCTGACCAGCCACCCGGCACTCCCGGCCCCAGGCCACGCCCGGAGTCCGTCACGACCGCACTCCCAGCCCCAGGCCACACCCTGAGTCCGTCACGACCGCACTCCCAGCCCCAAGCCGCACCCGGAGTCCGCCATAACCACCCTCCCCGACCCCGCACGACCCGACCTCGAGGAGGGTCCCGCCGCGCAGCGGCGGGTCGCGGCCGTCCCGCCGGTCAGGCGCCGTTGCGCAAGCGACGAAGGAGCAAGCAACGGTGCCTGACCGGCGGGACAGGAGGGGCCGCGACCTCGAGCGCGCCAGCGCTCCACCAACACAGCGCTCCGACAACTCAATCCTCGGTCTTCTGCTCGGGTTCGTTCAGCTCGATCCGCCGCCACGGGCTGGTCGGGCGGGTCCACAGCCGCAGCAGTTCCATCCGGCGGTCGACGCCGCCGTTCTTGAGCTCGGCGAGGTCTTCGGTGGCCTGCCAGTAGGTCCAGCCGGCCAGGTACGCGTCGCCGAACTGCCGCCAGTTGCGGTAGCGGCGCTGGGCGGGCGTGAGGGCGCGCATGCAGTACTCCCACGCGACATCGGCGTCGATATAGCCGGCGGTGAACGCCATCCGGGCGACCGCGACGACGCGGGCCAGGTCCCAGGCGGAGATGTCGTTGGGCAGTGGGCGGGCCAGGTGATCGGTGAAACCGATCTTGATGGCCTGCGCCCAGATGTCGTAGTCGCGGACCAGCGCCTCGGGGTTGTCCATGCCGCGGAACGAACCGACCTGGCGTAGGAAGGCGCGGTGCCGGTCGGCCCGTTCGCCGAAGCGGTCGCGTTCGCTGGCGTTGATCGAGGCCATCACCAGCGGGTGCACCAGCGCGTAGAGCGGCGCGTGCATGCCGTCGAGGAGCTGTTCCATCGATGCGCGCGCCTCGGTGCCGTCGGTGATGCCCCACGCGCCGGTGAGGGTGTCGATGGCGAGTTCGCGGCGGTCGCCCAGCGGGTGCTCGCGCTCGGGGCCGAGCAGCATCGCGTCGTGGAAGGCGTCCCAGCGGGTGGAGTAGAAGGCGCCGAGCGCCAGCGCGCGAAGTTCATCGTCGCTCACACCGGCTCCGGACCAGTGGTCTTCCTCGCGGCCGTCCAGTTCCGGGTAGGGAAAGGTGGTCAGCGCTGGTACTCCCCTGGCAGGCATGCGGCCGAGTCTAGTGCGGCGGATGCCGTCCTGGGCCCAGGAGCGAATCTCCTTTCTTGGCCTGCCGTGACCTGCCACACAGGTCTATGGTTCTGACATGTGTAGAAATATCACCGTCTTGCGTGGTCTGGAGCCTGCCGCCACCGAGCAGGAGATCTACGCTGCCGCCTTGCAATACGTGCGCAAAGTCGGCGGCATCTCCGGGCTGAGCAGCACCACCAAACCCGCGGTCGACAAGGCCGTCGCGGCCATCGCCGCGGCCACCACGACGCTGCTCGCCGAACTACCCGACCGCCGGGTGCCGCCGCCCACCGAGCCGCCGCTGCGCCGGATCGCGGCCAGGGACGGCGCGGTTCAGGAGACCCCGTAGGCGGCGACGCAGTCCAGCGCCACCTCCAGTGCGAGCGCGCGCTCGGCCACCGGGTGTCCGAGGATCTCCTCCACCCTGGTGATCCGGTAGCGCACCGTGTTCTTGTGCACGCCCAGCGTGCGCGCGGCTTCCTCCGGGCTGCGCTGCGCGCGCAGATAGGCGTGCAGGGTCGCGCGTAGGCGTGTCGCGACCGGGTCGGTGCCGGTGAGCCCGCGCAGTTCGCGCGCGATCAGCCCGCGCATCGCGGCCGTGTCGATTCCGGCCAGATAGGCGATCTCGACCTCGCGGTAGCTGGTGACCGCGCCCGTGCCACGTTCGGCGACCCGCCGCGCCGCGACGGCTTCCCGATGACTGGCCACGAACCCGTCGACGTGCGCGCCCGGCAGCCCGAACGCCAATCGCACCGGCGCGGGCACCTCGCAGCGCGCGATTCGCTCGGCGATCTCGGCGTCGTCCTCGACCGCCGCCCAGGCCCACAGCCCGCTGGCGCTGGCCGCGACGGTGAGCAGGCCGGTGGCACCGAGCGCGGCGGCGATCCGGGTCGCGGTGCGGTCGAGCAGGCCGCCGGGTTCCTCACCGCCCGCGTCGCCGATCCAGAGCAGAAATGCCAGATGACGTTGCGAGAGCCGATACCCGAGGCCGATCGAGGCCTGGTCGATGTCGACCTCCGTGCCCGCCAGCAGCGCGCGGACCAGTTCGGTCCGGGTGTTGAGCGCATCGCGCAGCACGCGTTCGCGTTCGGCCATGAAGGTGCCGGTGAGCTCCTCGATCGACAGGCCCATCCAGGTGGTCGACCGTTCGAACAGCCGCAGCAGGACCGCCCGCTCCAGTTCCGGTGGCACCTGTCCGGCTTCGACGGTCTCGGTCATCACCGCGAGTGTCTCGGCCAGACCGGACTGATAGGCACGCAGCAGCACCCGGACGTCGAGGCCGCGGCGGGCGATGGTCCTGGCTAGGACGTGCACCTCCTCGGGGAGGACGAGGTCGTCGGTGTCGCTGGCGAGGCCGCTGAGCACCACCCTGGCGTGGGCGCGGGTGCTGGCGGCCAGGTCACGACGCAGATCGGGGTCGTCGAGTTCGGGGGAACCGGCGAGCGCGGCCGCGTCGAGGCGGGCCAGGACGCGGTCCATCGTCTGCGTGCGCAGCAGGTCGTAGACGAACTCGGCGAACCAGCCGCGCACCTGTTCGCTGATTTGTTCTCCAGACACCAAAAGACCCGATTTCGTTGACGTGAACGGCCAAGAATCCGCGCCCTCATTGTGCCAGGCTGATAGTTGGTGAACTGATTCACACAACGCAGTGGGGAGCACGACAGTGACCGAACTCGACCAGACCGCCGCGGCGGATGCCCAGGTGATCGCGGTGCACAATCCGGCGACCGGCGAGCAGACCGGCTCGGTGCCGATCGTGGCGCCGGACGAGGTGGCGGCCGCGGTCCGGGAATTGCGCCTCTACCAGCCCGAATGGGAGGCCATCGGGCCCGAGGGCCGCAAGAAGTGGCTGCTGAAGATGCAGGACTGGCTCATCGACAACACCGAGCACCTGGCTGCGGTGCTGCAGTCGGAGACCGCCAAGCCGCGCGTCGACTCGATCATCGACCCGGCCTTCGCGGTCGACATCCTGGGCTACTACGCGCGCCGGGCAGGCAAGTTCCTCGCCGACGAGCACCCCTCCCCGCACAGCCCGCTGGCCCGGGTGAAGTCGCTGACCGTGGCCTACCGGCCGTACCCGGTCGTCGGCGTGATCACGCCGTGGAACTTCCCGCTCGCGATGCCCGCGATCGACGTGTTCCCCGCGCTGGCCGCCGGCGCGGCGGTGATCCTCAAGCCGTCGGAGGTGACGCCGCTGTCGGCGGTCGAGCTGGCCCGCGGCTGGGCCGAGATCGGCGCGCCGCCGGTGTTCAAGGTGGTCACCGGCGCGGGCGCGACCGGCGCCGCCGTCGTGGACAACGCCGACTACATCCAGTTCACCGGTTCCACCGCGACCGGCCGCAAGATCGCGGCCGCCTGCGCGGCGCGGATGGTGCCCTACAGCCTCGAACTCGGCGGCAAGGACCCGGCGATCGTGCTGGCCGACGCCGACATCGATCGCGCCGCGCACGGGATCGCCTTCGGCGGCATGTTCAACGCCGGGCAGGTCTGCATCTCGGTGGAGCGGGTCTACGTCGAAGCTCCGGTCTACGACGAGTTCGTCACCAAGCTGACCGCCGCCGTCGCCGCCCTGCGCCAGGGTGAGGACGGCCGCGAATCCAAGTACGACGTCGGCGCCCTGGCCAACGAGAACCAGGCGCAGATCGTGCAGCGCCACGTCGACGAGGCGATCGCGGCGGGAGCGCGGGCGACCACCGGCGGCAAGCGCACCGGGGTCGGCACCTTCTTCGAGCCGACCGTGCTCGTCGACGTCGACCACTCGATGTCGTGCGTCGCCGAGGAGACCTTCGGCCCGACGCTGCCGGTGATGAAGGTGGCCGACGAGGCCGAGGCGATCCGGCTGGCCAACGATTCGATCTACGGTCTGTCGGCGTCGGTGTGGACCGGCGACAAGGCGCGCGGCGAACGCGTGGCCCGGCAGCTGAACGCGGGCGCGGTCAACATCAACGACGTGTTCTCGAACCTGTTCAACCCGGCGATGCCGATGGGCGGCTGGGGCCAGTCCGGCGTCGGCGCGCGCTGGGGCGGGGCGGCCGGCCTGCGCAAGTACTGCCGCGCGCAGGCGATGACCAAGCCGAAGCTGCCCACCATGGGCAAGGAACTGTTCTGGTACCCGTACGACATGAACAAGCTCGTCATCGCGGTGGCCGCGATGCGGGCCGCCGGTGCGCGCGGCATGCGGCGAATCGACCTGCCGACGGTGTTGCGGCTCAAGAAGAGCGGCAAATGAGCACGACGGTCCGCGATCTCGTCGTCGTGATCACCGGCGGCGCCCGCGGCATCGGACTCGCCACGGCCACGCGGCTGTGCGAGCACGGCGCGCGGGTGGCGATCGGCGACATCGACGAGACGGCGGTGAAGGCGGCGGGCGATTTCGCGCTGTCGGGCGCGCTCGACGTGACCGACCCGGTCTCGTTCGAGGCCTTCCTCGACGAGGTCGAGCGCACCGTCGGCCCGATCGATGTGCTGATCAACAACGCGGGCATCATGCCGACCGGTCTGCTGGTCGACGAGCCCGACCGGGTGACCCGCCGGATTCTCGAGATCAACGTCTACGGCGTGATCCTCGGCTCCAAGCTCGGCCTGGCCCGGATGCTGCCGCGCGGGCGCGGGCACGTCATCAACATCGCCTCGCTGGCCGGCGAGACGCACATCCCCGGGCTGGCGACCTACAACGCCAGCAAGCACGCGGTGCTCGGCTTCACCGACACGCTGCGTGAGGAATACCGCGGGTCGGGCGTGCGGTTCTCGGCGGTGCTGCCGACGCTGACGAAGACCGAGCTCGGCGCCGGGGTGAAGACCAACTGGTTGTTGCAGCCGGCCGAACCGGAGCAGATCGCCGCGGCGATCGAGGGGTTGATCGGGTCGCCGCGTTCCAAGGTGCGGGTGTCGGCGTTCGCGGGCTATCTGTCCAGGTTCGTCAACCTGCTGCCCGAGGCGGTCGGTGACGGACTCGGCCGGGCGCTGGGGTCGAGCACGGTCTTCCTCGGCGATGTCGATACGTCGGCCCGGCGCGCCTACGAGGAGCGCGCTCGCGAGAGCTGAGCATCGGGAATCCGGTCGCGCGCACGGCTCGCGGCGGCCGGATTCCACACACCGAAACCTCTTTGTGACGAAACTCACTGTGCCGCAGCCCGTCCTGCACGGACAGTGGTCAGCGGTCTGTTTTCTCGTCCGCCGCGACCGCCGGGTTGCACGCCACCGCGCGCCGAACCGTGTGAGTCCCGACGCATTTGCGCTGGTCAACCGCCCAGCAATCACGCACCCGCCCGGCCCGCCCGTCGATCGCACACAAATGACGTCTCAATGATGCAGCACACAATGACAGGCCATATGCTGTGCGATACCAACCTGGTGACTGTTTTGATCCACTTACGCGAACTTCCTTGCCCGTTTTGGCTGGAATTTCCCGACCGATTCTGATAGCAAGGTGCTATGGACCCGCATTTGCGCGATCTGCGGTATTTCGTCGCCGTCGCTGAGGAACTGCATTTCACCAACGCCGCTCAGCGGTTGCACATCGCTCAGCCGACGCTGTCACGCCAGATCCGCCAGCTCGAACGCCAGCTCGACGTGGTCCTGTTCGACCGCAACCAGCGCAGTGTCGCCCTGACCGTCGCCGGTAAGGAACTGCTCGAAGGCGCCCGCAAGATCCTGGAGCTGTGGGAGGTGACCAACGTGTCCCTGCAGGAAGCCGGTGAAGTACTGCGCGTGGGCATCCAGTCCGCCCTCGGCCGCGGGCTGCTCAACGACCTGGAGAGTGCCAGCGGCCACCGCCTGGCCCTGCACGCCGCCTCCTGGAACGACCCGTCCAGCGGCCTGGCGGGCAGGCAGGCCGACCTGGCCCTGGTGTGGCTGCCGCTGCCCGACCCCAACCGCTACCGCTGGCAGGTGCTGCGCACCGAGCCGCGCTGGGTGCTGCTCCCCGAGAACCACCCGCTGGCCGAGCAGGAGACGATCGAGTTCGCCGATCTGCTCGACGAGCCGTTCGTGGCCCTGCCGACCGAGGCGGGCGCGGTCCGTGACTTCTGGCTCGGCAACGACGCCCGCGGCGGCCGCGCCGCCAAGATCGGCGCCGAGGCGGCCACCCCCGAGGACAAGCTCGAGGCCGTGAGTCTGGGCCTCGGCGTGTGCCTGCTCGCCGAGAACAACGTCCCGATGTACCGCTGGCCCGGCCTGACCGCGCGTCCGGTCGCCGGCCTCACCCCGTGTGAGCTGGCGGTGGCCTGGCGCGCCGACGACACCCGGCCGACCATCCTGGAATTCGCCGGTCGCGCCGTCGACGGCGGCTTCTCCGAGCCCCAGGCCCAGCCGCAGCCGATCGCGGTCTAGTTCGACAGTTCCAGTTGGGCGGCGAGGCCGAGCAAGGTGGCCTCGCTGCCCGGTGGACCGGCCAGCTGCGCCGCGAGCGGGGTGTGCGCCTCGGGATGGGTGCCCATCGGCACCGACGCGGCGGGCCAGCCGACCAGATTCCAGATGCCGGCGAACGGCGCGTAGCGCGCCGAGGACACGACATTCGCGGTCCAGCCGCGCCCGCTCCACTGTTTGGCCTTGGGCGGCGGCGACGCGAGCATGGGCGTGATCACCACGTCGAAGTTCTCGAAGAAGTCGACCAGCCGCGCCTCGGTCCGGTCGACCTGATCCGGCCGCACCAAGCGCAGCCGCCGGATCAGCCTGCCCACCGCCAGGTGCCGCTTCGTGCGGCGCTGCAGCAGGTCGGGGTGCGGTAGCCGGGCGGCATCGCCCAGACTCGCGGTCGCCCAGCGCAGCAGCATCATCAGCGCCGCGTCGCCATAGGGAAGTTCGACCGGTTCCACCAGGTGGCCGGCCGCCGCCGCGCGCGCACCCGCGGTGCGCGCCGCCGCCGTCCAGTGTCGATCCATCCGGACCAGTCGCGACGGCGGAGCCACGGCAAGTCCGATGCGTAGTCGCTGTGGCGCGCGTAGTTCGGCCAGATCCGACCGGTCCGCCAGCACCGACAGCGCCAGCGCCGCGTCCGACACGGTCGTCGCGAGCACGCCGTTCTCGGCCAGGCCACCCCAGGAGTCGGCGCCGATCTCGGCGGGCACCACCTGTCGACCCGGCTTGATGCCGAAGACACCGCACGCCGCGGCGGGCACCCGGACCGAGCCGAGCCCGTCGTTGCCGTGCGCGATCGGCACCAGCCCGGCGGCGACCGCGGCCGCGGCCCCGCCCGAGGACCCACCGGCGGACCTGCCGACATCACGCGGATTGCGGGTGACGGTCCCGTCCTCGTCGGTCGTCGCCCACAACCCGAGTTCGGGCATCGCCGTCACCCCGACCACAATCGCGCCCGCGGCGCGCAACCTGGCCACCACCGGATGATCGGCGGACGCCGGTTCGGCCGACGTCGCGGCGGACCCCGCCCTGGTCGGCACCCCGGTGACCTCGATGTTCTGCTTCACCGCGACCGGCACGCCCGCCAGCGGCAGCTCGTCCAGCTCGTCGCGGGCGGTCAGCTCGCGCGCCTCGGCGCGCGCCTGTTCCGCGCGCACGACGGTGAACGCGTTGATCTTGCGATTCTCCGAGGAGATGCGGGTCAGTGCCTCGGTCACCACGTCGAGGGGCGTGATGGTGCCAGCGCGAACCCGGGCGGCCAGCGCCGCAGCCGGGCCGCCGATGGGGTATTCGTCGGCGGGGGGGCGGGAAGAGTTCATCGCCACCTCAGCGTCCGTCACGCCGTCGTCGTCGACGGACTCCCATGCTACCGCTGTGAGGTCATCGTGCATGTGCGGATTCGCCCCCGTCGCATGGTCGTCGAAATTCGGGTGATCTGCTCTCGAGGCGCAAAGTATCATTCGGGTACGGCTCGGGGGCCGATGGTGTCGGGTGTGGCGGAAGGAATTTCGCTCCGATCCGCGCGAACCTTAGGTCGGTTTGGATGAGCGATAACACCGCAAGCGGTGACGGGCCCGACACGAGTGCCGGTCCGGCGACGAACGTGCGCGCCGACATGGTCGAAGCGTTCGCACAGGCATGGGGACTGACCGGGCAGCCGCCCGATATCGCCGAGTTCCTGCCCGACGCGATCACCCTGCGCAGGCAGGCGCTGCACGAGCTGATCCGCGTCGACCTGCGGCACCGGTGGCTGCAGCACGCGGGCGAGACCGTCGCCCGCAAGCGCCTCGCCGACTACTGCGCGGAGTTCCCCGAACTGGCGCGCACGACGCTGCCCGCCGGGCTGGTCTTCGAGGAATTCGTCATCCGCCGACACAGCGGCGAACGCGTCGACCCCCGCGATTGCCTGCGCGAATATCCGGAGCAGGCGTCGAGCCTGCGCGGTCTGCTCAACACCGACGAGCTCGAACAGAGCACCCACCGCACCGACGACCCCGACCCGACGGTGAACCAACCGCCCACGTCACGTCGTACTACCCAGGTGACCACGCCCGAGCTCGACCTCACCGCGACTGCGACCGCGGCGGCAACCGCCGCGGCGACCGCCGACGCCTCGGGGCCGGGCGCGTTCGCGCCGTTGGACCGGATCGAGATCGGCGAGCGGATCGGCGATTTCGAGCTGCTGACCGGGCTCGGCGCCGGCGCGTTCGCGCGGGTCTTCCTGGCCAGGCAGACCTCGATGCAGCGGCTGGTCGCGGTGAAGATCTCCGCCGACCGGGGCACCGAACCGCAGACCCTGGCCCAGCTCGACCACGACTACATCGTGCGCGTGTTCGACCAGCAGCTGCTCGACACCGGCGCGGCGCCGTCCACGACCCGCCGCCTGCGGCTGCTGTACATGCAGTTCCTGCCCGGCGGCACCCTCCTCGGCCTGCTGCGCTGGGTCCGCGCGACCCCGCCCGAAGAGCGCAGCGGCAAGTTGCTGCTCGACGCTGTCGACGCGGCGATGGAGGAGAAGGGCGAGATCCGCCCGACCGATTCAAGCGTGCGCGCCGAGCTGGCCGCGCTGACCTGGCCGGAGACCGTCGCCTGGCTGGGCAGGCGGCTCGCCGAGGCGCTCGACTACGCGGCCGCGCACGGCGTGCTGCACCGCGACGTCAAGCCCGCCAACGTCCTGCTCACCGCCGAGGGCGTGCCCAAGCTGGCCGACTTCAACATCAGTTTCAGCCGTACCGTCACCGGCACCAGCCCGGTGTCGTACTTCGGCGGCTCGCTGTCGTACATGTCGCCCGAGCAGCTCGAGGCCTGTCATCCCGGACTCGGCCGCGGCGCCGCCGACCTGGACACCCGCGCCGACATCTACTCCCTCGGCGTGGTCCTGTGGGAGCTGCTGACCGGTGCGAAGCCGTTCGACGACAGCACCGCCGAGGCGGCGGGCGGCGGCGACGAGACCACCCTCGAGGCCATGCTGGAACGCCGCACCGGCGGCGTCGACGCGGCCGCGCTGGACCGGGTGCCCGAGAACTGCCCGGCGGCCCTGCGCCGGGTCCTGCTGACGTGTCTGGAACCCGATCGCTCCCGCCGCTGGCAAGACGGCGCGATCCTGGCCAAGCAGTTCGACCTGTGCCTGGACGAGCGCGCCCGCGACCTGGTCGACCCACCGCAGAAGAGCTGGCGGATGGCATTGCGCCGGATGCCACTGCTGGTGATGGTGATCGCCATCGGCATCCCGAACGCCCTCGCCTCCTGGTACAACATCGTGCACAACCAGATGCTGGTGGTGAGCAGGCTCAGCGAGACCGCGCAGCAGTCGTTCGTGGTGATCACCGCCGGGGTGAACCTCGTGTTCTTCCCCGCGGGCACGGTCGTGCTCGTCTATCTGGCCCGATTCGTCCTCTCGGTGCCGCGGGGCATGCGCCACGGGAAACGCTACGACCCGGCGACGCTACGCCGCACCAGACACGACACGCTGCGTCTGGGCGACCGCGCGGTGGTCGTCGCGTTCTCGCTGTGGGCACTGTCGGGGATCACCTTCCCGATCGCCCTGCAGCTGGCCTCCGGTGACGTCCCCGCGCACGCCGTCATCCACTTCCTGGCGTCGCTGACGGTCTGCGGCGCGATCGCGGTCGCCTACCCGTTCTTCCTGGTCACCTTCTATCTGGTCCGCTGCATCTACCCGATCTTCCTGCGACACGGCGAGATCAGCACCGACGACGCCGTCTGGCTGCGCGCGCTCAGCCGACGCTGCACCTGGTACCTGGCGGTCGCCGCCTCGGTCCCGCTGCTGGCGGTGGCGGGCGTGACCTTCCTGCCGCCGACCGACATCCCGCAGGTGATCGTGGCCGTCCGGGTGCTGTGCGTCGGCGGCATCATCGCCTTCGTCGGCTCCTACCTGCTGTTCCGACAGCTCGAGGCCGACCTGGCCGCCCTGGAGCGGGTCGTCAGCTGATCCCGCGATGAACCCCGGCGCCGTTCGCGGCCGTACCACCTGTCGTGAGCTCGACACGCACCACCGAGGCGACCCGGCCCGCGCCCGAGACCGCGTACCCGGCCGATCGTCGTGGGCTCGACCGGATCGAGGTCGGCGCGCGGATCGGTGATTTCGAGCTGCTCACCGAGCTCGGCGCCGGTGCGTTCGCCCGCGTCTTCCTGGCCCGGCAGCGATCGATGCAGCGCCTGGTCGCGGTGAAGATCTCCGCCGACGCGGGCACCGAGCCACAGACGCTGGCCCAGCTCGACCACGACTACATCGTGCGCGTGTTCGACCAGCAGATACTCGACGACCCCGCCGACGGCTCGCCCCGGCTGCGCATGCTCTACATGCAGTTCCTGCCCGGCGGGACCCTGCTCGACGTGCTCCGCTGGGTCCGCGCGACGCCACCCGCCGAGCGCACGAGCGCACTGCTGCTCGACGCGGTCGACGCGGCCATGAAGGAGAAGGGCGAGATCCGCCCGACCGATTCGGCGGTGCGCGCCGAGATCGCCGGGCTGAGCTGGCCGGAAACGGTCGCGTGGCTGGGTAGTCGGCTGGCGTCGGCCTTGCAGCACGCGGCGGCCAACGGCGTCCTGCACCGCGACGTGAAACCGGCGAATGTCCTGCTCACCGCAGAGGGCGTGCCCAAGCTCGCCGACTTCAACATCAGCTTCAGCCGCTCGACGGGCACCAGCCCGGTGTCGTACTTCGGCGGGTCGCTGGCCTACATGTCACCGGAGCAGCTCGAGGCCTGCCACCCCGGCTACGACCGCACCGCCGCCGACCTCGACACCCGCGCCGACCTCTTCTCCCTCGGCGTGGTCCTGTGGGAGCTGCTGACCGGCGCGAAGCCCTTCGACGACACCACCGTCCCCGACGACGACCTGCACCCCGAGATCGCCCTGGACGCCGCCCTGGCCCGCCGCGCCGACGGCGCCACCGCGACGGCCGTCGACCAGGTGCCCGCCGATTGCCCCGCCGCCCTGCGCCGC
Source organism: Nocardia fodinahabitans (assembly GCF_052983615.1). Classification (NCBI taxonomy): domain Bacteria; kingdom Bacillati; phylum Actinomycetota; class Actinomycetes; order Mycobacteriales; family Nocardiaceae; genus Nocardia; species Nocardia fodinahabitans. The sequence continues at coordinate 3,952,686 of NZ_JBRJJC010000001.1, read as the reverse complement.
ATCCTGCTGACCTGCCTGGCCCCCGACCGCGCCGAGCGATGGGCCGACGGCGCGATCCTGGCCGCGCAATTCGACCTGTGTCTGGACCCGCACGCGCGCGACCTCGTCGATCCGCCACCGGCCAGCTGGCGAATCCGCTTGCGTCCATTCCTGTTTCCCATCCTGGCACTGTCGATCGCGATCCCGAACCTGCTGGCCGCCTACTACCAGCGGCAGCTGAACACGGCCCTGATCCACAGCAGGCTCGACCCCGGCACCCGCGCCACCCAGCGCGATGTCGCCGACCTCACCAACCTGATCTTCTTCTCCGCGGGCGGCGCCACGCTGATCTACCTGGGCCGCCGCCTGCTGACCATCCCGCACCGGCTCCGCACCGGCAGACACTGCCCGCCCCGAGCCCTCGAACTGGCCAGACAGGACTGTCTTCGACTCGGCCATCTGGCCATCGCGGTGGTGTTCGTGCTGTGGGTCGCCGCGGGGGTGATCTACGCGATCACCATCGGCGTCGCGGACGGGGCCCTGCCGGTCCGCACGGCGGTGCACCTGCTGCTGGTGTCCGCGATCTGCGCCGCCGTGGCGATGACGTACCCGTTCTTCCTGATCACCCTGTACCTGCTGCGCTGCGTCTATCCGATGTTCCTGCACCACGGCCAGGATTTCCGTGACGACGGCAGATCGCTGACGGCGCTGGCCACCCGGTGCCGCCGGTATCTGGTGGTCGCGGCGTCGATTCCGCTGCTGGTCGTCGCCAGCGCGACCTTCCTGCCGGTCCCGGACCTGCTGACCACGCTCACTCCGCTGCGCACGATCTGTGTGGGCGGGATGATCGGTTTCGTCGGCTCCTACGTGCTGTTCCGGATCATCGAATCCGACATCCGGGCGCTACTGCGGGTCACCGGGTCCGGCTACCCCCGCGCGGGGCCGCCGACATCGCGATGAACCCCGCGACTATCGCGCCCGTACCCCCGGCGTGAGCTCCACACGCATCGCCGAGGCGACCAGGCCCGCACTCGACCGCACCGGCGCGGCGCATCCGACCGATCGGCGCGGACTCGACCGGATCGCGGTCGGGACCAGGGTCGGCGACTTCGAGCTGCTCACCGAACTCGGCGCCGGCGCGTTCGCCCGCGTCTTCCTGGCCCGGCAGCGATCGATGCAGCGCCTGGTCGCGGTCAAGGTCTCGGCGGACAGCGGCAGCGAGCCACAGACCCTGGCTCAGCTCGACCACGACTACATCGTGCGCGTCTTCGACCAGCAGGTGCTCGACGCGCCCGCCGACGGCTCGCCGCGATTGCGGCTGCTGTACATGCAGTTCCTGCCCGGCGGCACCCTGCTCGGTGTGCTGCGCTGGGTCCGCGCGACCCCGCCCGCGGAGCGCAGCGGCAAGCTGCTGCTCGACGCCGTCGACGCGGCGATGGAGGAGAAGGGCGAGATCCGCCCGGCCGATTCGGCCGTGCGCGCCCAGCTGGCCCGGCGGAGCTGGCCGGAGACCGTCGCGTGGCTCGGCAGCAGGCTGGCCGCCGCCCTGCAACACGCGGCGGCCAACGGCGTCCTGCACCGCGACGTGAAACCGGCCAACGTCCTGCTCACCGCCGAGGGCGTGCCCAAGCTCGCCGACTTCAACATCAGTTTCAGCCGCTCGACCGGCGCCAGCCCGGTCTCGTACTTCGGCGGCTCGCTCGCCTACATGTCCCCCGAACAGCTCGAAGCCTGTCACCCCGGCTACGACCACACCGCCGCCGACCTCGACACCCGCGCCGACCTCTACTCTCTCGGCGTCCTGCTGTGGGAACTGCTCACCGGCGCCAAGCCTTTCGACGACACCACCGTCCCCCTCGACGAGCTGCGCCCGGAGATCGCGCTGGACGCCGCCCTGGAACGCCGCGACGACGGCATCACCGCCGCCGCGCTCGCCCAGGTGCCCGCCGACTGTCCGGCCGCGCTGCGCCGGGTCCTGCTGACCTGCCTGGCCGCCGACCGCGCGGACCGCTGGCCCGACGGCGGTGTGCTCGCCGCGCAATTCGATCTCTGCCTGGACGCGCGCGCCCGCGACCTCGTCGACCCGCCGCCGAACAGCCCGCGAATCCGCCTGCGCCCGTATCTGTTCGCCGTGCTGGCGCTGTCGATCGCGATCCCCAATCTGCTGGCCGCGCTCTACAACGCCCAGCTGAATACCGCGCTGATCGTCGACCGGCTCGACCCCGGCACCAGGGAGACCCTGCTGACGGTCGCGGGCATGACGAACGTGCTCTTCTTCTCCGTGGGCGCCGCGACCTTGATCTACCTGGCCCGCCGGCTGTTGATCGTGCCCAGGCGCCTACGCGCGGGTCAGTGGTGCTCGCCCGGCGCGCTCGACCGCGCCCGCCGCGACTCCCTGCGGTTCGGCACGCAGGCCGTCGCGGTGGCCGTCGTCCTGTGGCTGTCGGCGGCCGTCGTCTTCGCCGTCACCATTGCGCTGACGGGCAACGGCCTGACCCTGCGCACGGCCGCGCAATTCCTCATCGCGGCGGCGATCAGCGCGGCCATCGCGATGACGTACCCGTTCTTCCTGATCACGCTCTATCTCACCCGTTGCGTCTATCCGCTGTTCGTGCACCACGGGCAGGACTTCCGCGCCGACGGCGCGGCACTGACGGGTCTGATCACGCGCTGCCACCGCTATCTGATGACGGCCGCGTCGATTCCGCTGCTCGCGGTCGTCAGCGCGACCTTCCTGCCGATACCGGACCTGCTGATGACCACCACCCCGCTCCGCGTCATCTGTGTGGGCGGGGCGCTGGGATTCGCCGGTTGTTACGCACTGTTCAGCGTCATCGAAGCCGATATCCGCGCGCTGTTGCGGGTGGTCGGTACCCGGCCTCAGCCCGCCTGACGGCTGAGGTCCTCCCACTTCGCGAGTTCGGCCGTGCGTGCGGCGACGAGGTCGGCGACCATGTCGAAGGCCGCGTCGCCCAGGATGATCCGCTTCGGCGGCTCGTCCATGTCCACCAGCCGGACGACGACGGCGGCGGCCGAGGCCGGGTCGGCGTCGGTCGACTCGCTCCACATCTCTTCGAGCCAAGCACGGACCGGGGCGTAGGCGGGGTTCTGGTCGGTCATGGTGAGTCCGGTGGTGAACAGGCCGGTCTCGTAGCCGCCGGGCTGCACGATGGTGACGGCGATGCCGAAACGTTCCACCTCCATCGCCAGCGCCTCGGTCATCGCGTCGAGCGCCGCCTTGCCGGCGCTGTAGACGCCGGTCGCCGCGAAGCCGCCCGCCGACCCCATCGAGGACACCTGGAGGATGTGGCCTGACCCCTGCTCGCGCAGCAGCGGCACCACGGCCTGACTTACCCACAGCGCACCGAAGAAGTTGATGTCCAGGTGGTCGCGGGCCTGCTGCTCGGTGAGTTCCTCGAGCATGCCGAGCACCACGCCTCCGGCGTTGTTGACAACCACATCGAGTCTCCCGAACGCCTCGAACGCCCGCCGCACACCGGCGAAGACGGCCGCGCGATCGGCGATGTCGAGCGGGAAGACGACCAGTCGCCCGTCGGCGGCGGCGACCAGATCGGCCAGCGGCGTGACATCACGGGCGACGCCGACGACCCGGTCGCCGGCCGCCAGCGCGGCCTCGGCGAAGGCCCGGCCGAGTCCGCGCGAGGCGCCGGTGATGAACCAGGTGCGGGCTTCGTTGTCTACGCGGGTCATGCGAACCTCCTCCAAGTGCAACGAGACGGTTCGTCTCGCTTGCTGGATACGAACATGGGCCGCAATCGCCCTATTGTCAAGACGGAACGTCTCGTTTCATTTCCCGCTAGACTCGCGCCCATGGCACGAACCCCGGACAGCGCCCGCCGCAGCGAACGGTCCCGGTCGGCGATCCTGAACGCGACCCGCGAACTCGTCGGCGAGACCGCCTACGCGAAGCTGACCATCGAGGCCATCGCCGCCCGCGCCGGCGTCGGCAAGCAGACGATCTACCGATGGTGGCCGTCCAAAGGCGCGGTGGTCTTCGACGCCCTGCTCGCGCAGAGCGAGAACCCCGACGGCGGTGGCATCGACCTGCCGGATACCGGCGACATCGCGGCCGACCTGAAGACCGTGCTGCGCGCGACGGTCGCCGAATTCGCCGAACCCGCGTTCGACGCGCCGATCCGGGCCGTGCTCACCGAGGTCATCAACGATCCGGCGCTGGCCGCGCTCTATCGCGAGAAACTGGAGCAGCCGGTGCACGCGGCCAAGGTCCGGCGACTGGCCGCGGCGCAGCGCGCCGGACAGCTCCGGGCCGATGCCGACCTGGATCTGATGGTCGACCTGCTCTACGGACCGATCACCCAGCGCTGGCTACCGCGCTCCGGCGCGCTGGACGCGTCCTTCGCCGATGCCCTGGTCGAGTCGGTCCTGCGCGCCTTCGCGCCGGTGGACTAGGAATAGACCTTCGGGTCCAGCGTGCCGATGAACGGCAGGTCGCGGTAGCGCTCGGCGTAGTCGAGGCCGTAGCCGACGACGAACTCGTTCGGGATGTCGAAGCCCACGTGGGCGACGTCGACCGGGGTGCGTAGCGCGTCGGGCTTGCGCAGCAGGGTCACCACTTCCAGCGAGGCCGGGTTGCGGGTGGACAGGTTGCGCTTGAGCCAGGACAGGGTCAGGCCGGAGTCGATGATGTCCTCGACGATCAGCACATTGCGGCCTGCGATGTCCTTGTCCAGGTCCTTCATGATGCGCACGACGCCAGAGGACGAGGTGGACGAGCCGTAGGACGAGACGGCCATGAACTCGAGCTGGGTGGGGATCGGCAAAGCCCTGGCGAAGTCGGTCATGAAGAAGATCGCGCCCTTGAGCACGCAGACCAGCAGGAGATCGCCCTCGGGGGAATCCGGCGGGTATCGCTTGGCGACGAGCTCGGCCAGCTCTTCGATCTTGGCTTTGATCTCGTCTTCGGTGATCAGCACCGATGCGATGTCGTCTCCGTACACGGAAGTGGGTTTCCCTTCAGTGGTGTCGATCCCGACCGGGCCGATCCATTATGTGGCATCGTTTCGCGGCTGCGCGCGTACCGTCAGCGTGCCATGCGCGCGCGCCACGACCAACCTGTGGGCCCTGCTACCACCGGCCACGGCCACCCCGCCCTGCCCGCGCCAGTTGCTCACGAGTTCGTCGATCGCTTGTAAATGCGCGTTCAGCACGCCGCCGATGCCCTGTTCGGCGAGCCACGCCCGGATCGTCCGGCGCCGGAGCGCGGGGGCGGCAGTGGCCAGGATCTCGATCGACAGTGCCGGTCGATCACTGTCGGCGAGGCCACTGCCGCCCACGGTCGCCGCGCGCAGCAGGTCGGCGGTGAGCGCATCCAGTACCTCGCCGTCGGCGCGTAGCTGGTCGGCCGTGCGTGCCAGCGCCTGGGCCACGCCACCACCGAGCACGTCCTCGAGCAGCGGGAGCACTTCGGTGCGCACCCGCACCCGGGTGTACGCCGGATCGAGGTTGTGCGGGTCCTCCCACGGTTCGATACCGAGATCGGCGCACATCTGCCGCGTCCGCGCCCGCCGCACCGCCAGCAACGGCCGTCCCCACGGCTCGTTCCAGGCGGCCATGCCCTGGATCGAACGGCCGCCCGAGCCGCGAGCCAGCCCGAGCAGGACGGTTTCGGCCTGGTCGTCGAGGGTGTGCCCGAGCAGCACCGGCCTGCCGTCGCGCGCGGCTTCCAGCGCTTCGTAGCGCGCCACCCGCGCCGCCGCTTCCACACCGCCCGCCCGGCCGACCCGGACCGGGACGACCACCGCGTCGACACACCCGACCGCGATCGCCTGCCGGGCCGCCCGCCGCGCCACCTCCGCCGAGCCGTCCTGCAGCCCGTGGTCGACCACGACCGCCGTCACCGCACCGGTCTCGACCACGGCCGCCGCGGCCAGCGCCAGCGAATCCGCCCCGCCCGACAAGCCGACGACCACCGGCGACGCACCACCCCGGGCCGCCACCCACTCCCGTACGCCCCGCCGGACAGCCAGCACCGCCGAGGTCTGCGGGAGCCGCGCCCCGCCCGTCACCGACCGGCTCCGGGCGGGCCGACCACGCGGCGCGACGCCTCGCCGACGACGACTCGGCAGCCACCCGCCGCACCGCCGCACCGCTGACGACGAGCCGTGGGCGGACCCGCGCAACCTCGCTCCGGCGGACCCGCGGGCGCGCGCCGGTCCGCGGCTGCGTACGCGATCCTCATGCCAGCAGGCTAACCAACAAGCGCTCCCCCAGCGCGCTGCCGCCGCCTAGCCGAGTACCCGGCGGATCCAGCGCTCCGGATCATCGACCTCGTCCAGCCGCGGCAAGGTCTCCGCGTCGGTCCAGACGGTGTTGAACTCCGCGACGCCCACCCGCTCGACCACGGCATCGACGAACTTCTTCCCGCGCACGTACTGGGCGACCTTCGCGTCCACCCCGAGCAGCGCGCGCAGCAAGCGCTGCACCGGGTTGGTCGGCTTCTTGCGGCGCTGGTCGAAGGCGCGGCGGATGTCGGCGACGGTCGGGACGACGGCGGGTCCGACGGCGTCCATGACGTGGTCGGCGTGGCCTTCGAGCAGTGTGCCGAGCATGAGCAGCCGGTCCAGGGCCTCGCGTTGCGGCGGGGCCTGGGCGGCGCGCAGCAGGCCGACGACGCCGCGGCTGTTCGGGTCGTCGACGGTGTCGCCGTTGCGCCGCGAACGCACCTCGGCGAGCAGCCTGCTCAGCATCTCGCTCATCGGCTCCTCGCCGACCTCGCTGAGAATGTCGACGTTGGCGCGCATGTAGCCGGACAGCCACGGCGCCGAGGAGAACTGCACCCGGTGGGTCACCTCGTGCAGGCAGACCCAGAGCCGGAAGTCGGTCGGGTCGACGCCGAGCGCCCGCTCCACGCTGAGGATATTGGGCGCGACCAGCAGCAGGGTGCCGTCCTCGCCGGTGAACGGGTCGTACTGGCCGAGGATCGCGGTGGACAGGAACGCCAGCATGGTCCCGGCCTGCAATCCCGCGGGCTTGCCGACGAGCTTGCCGGTCGTCGAGACGACCTCGGTGCCGGTGAGCACGGCCATCGAATCGGCGGCGGCGGCGATCCAGCCCGGCCGGTCGACGATCCTGGCCTCGGGCACCGGCCGGTCGTCGAGCAGCCCGCTGACCTCACGTACCGGCCCTTCGGCCCGCACCGACGCGCCTGCCAGCTCCGTGACGACCTGTTCGGCGGTCTGCCGGGAGGTACGCGGTCCGGCGGGCGCGAGCACGGCGCCGGTGCGCGCGGCGAGCCGCCAATCCACCGCGCCGCTGAATCCGGAGGTCGTGCGCCCGGTCTTGTCGTCGGTCATCGCCACCCGCTCTCAGGAGCATCCACAGTTGCGCAGGGCACCCGCCACCGCGTCGAGGGCGGGCCTGCTGACCTCCGGCAACCGATCGTTGGACATCAGCGCGAAGGTCAGTACCCGGCCGTCGCGGTCGAGTACATATCCGACCAACGCGCTGGCGACACTCAGAGTTCCGGTCTTGGCCCGCACCCAGCCCGCACCGTTGCGGTTCTGGGTGACGAAGCGCGGCGCCAGCGTCCCGGTGCCGCCCGCGACCGGCAGGTCGTCCAGCAGCGGCGCGAGAGCCGCTGCGCGCGGGTCGTTCTCGGGCCTGGCCTGCGTGCCCGCCGGTGTCACCGCGGCGTCGCCGGTCGGCTCGGCGGCGGTGGCGATGATGGAGTCGAGCAGCCGCGGCGGCACCCGGTCATCGACGGACAGCCCGCTGTTGTCGGCCAGATGCAGTCCGGCGACATCGAATCCGGCGCTGGTCAGCGCGCCGGTGGTGGCGGCGACGGCACCGGCGAAGGACGCCTCGTGCCCGGTCGCGACCGCCAGTTCCCGCCCGATCGTCTCGGCGAGCACATTGTCGGAGTGAATCATCATGTCGTGCAACCGGACTCGCAGCGGTGCCGATTCCACCTTCGCGATCTCGGCACCGTTCTGTACGGCCGGACCGACCCGCACGGCCGCCGGGTCGACGCCGAGTTCGGCGGCCAGCGCGCGCCCGGCGTCGAGCGCGGGCGTGGAGGTGCGCGGCGAGTAGTCGGCCGACGGATCGAACCGCCCACCGTCGAGCATGATCGGCTCGATCGGGGTGATCGAGCCCTCGGGGATGTCGACCGGATCCCAGCCCGACGCCATCGTCGGCCCGCGATAGGCGGAGGTGTCCACGACGATCGCGGTGACCTGCCTGCCCGTCGCCTTGATCTGCGCGGCCAGATCGGCGATCCGGGCGCCGTCGGTGTAGTAGCCGCCCCCGGCCCTGGTGGTCAGGGTCGGATCGCCGCCGCCGACGAGCACCAGCTCCCCCGGCGCACCGGCGACGACCCTGGTCGCCACCCGCTGATCGTCGGGCAGCGTCAGCAGCGCGGCCGCGACCAGCATGACCTTCGCGGTCGAGGACGGGATCATGGCCTTGGCCGGATCCTGGCTCCACAGCACCGCGCCGCTGGTCGGATCGGTCACCTGACCGGCGAAACTGCCCAGGTCAGGGCTGCCGACGACCGGCGCGAGCGCGGCGGCGATCCCGGCGGGCGTCGGCGCGGGCGCGTCCGACCTGGCCGGGTTGACCTCGGCGACGGGCTGATCGGTGGACGGCGGCGGGGCCACGGTGAGCCCGCCGTGCCGGAACTCCGGGGTCCACGGGCGCGCGATGGCGACGAAGCCGCCCGCGATCACCAGCAGGGCGACCACCACCGCCGATACCCAGATCCATGTGGACCCGCGCCGGCGCTGCGCCGTCGCTCCCGGATTGTTCTCGCTCGGACCGATCACGACCGTCGTCTCTCCCTCAACGCCGCCCGACACGCCTCGACTGCGCGCTGAGCCGCCTGCCGCACCGGTGTACCAGGACACCACACTATCCTCGTTGCGCAACGGTTCCCCAGAACGATCTGGCGAGTCGGCAGACTGCACTCGAACGAGCAAGGAGATGGCGTGGAGTTCGACGTCACCATCGAGATCCCCAAGGGCTCTCGGAACAAGTACGAGGTCGATCACGAGAGCGGCCGGGTCAAGCTCGACCGGTACCTGTACACCTCCATGGGCTACCCGGCCGACTACGGCTTCATCGAGAACACCCTCGGCGAGGACGGCGATCCGCTGGACGCGCTGGTGCTGCTGCCCGAGTCGGTCTTTCCCGGCGTGATCGTGGAAGCCCGTCCGATCGGCGTGTACCGCATGACCGACGAGGCCGGCGGCGACGACAAGGTGCTGTGCGTGCCCGCGGGCGACCCGCGCTGGGACCACATCCAGGAACTGGGCGACGTCTCGGAGTTCGAGCTCTCGGCGATCAAGCACTTCTTCGAGCGCTACAAGGACCTGGAGCCGGGCAAGTTCGTCCAGGGTTCGGAGTGGCTGGGCCGCGCCGAGGCCGAGAAGGTCATCGACGAGTCCTTCACCCGCCTGAAGGAAGCCGGCCACTGAGCTGACGGTGCACGAAGAACGGGATGTCCGGAGCAGTTCGGACATCCCGTTCTCGTTGTCCCGGTCCGGGCCGCCGACCCCCCGGCGTCGCCGGATGCCCCTGGGTCGGACGTTCAGGTAGCTCAGTACCAGATGTAGAGATCCCAGCCGTCCCAGTTCTCGGTGCATTCCCAGTAGTAGCCGCCGGTGTAGGACGACTCGCCGTCGGCCCGGCAGGCGGTGAGGGTGGCGTAGGTGCCGTAGTAGGTGCCGTACGGGGCGGCAGCGGCGGCGTTGCCCGCCGCGACCGTCGACACCCCGGCGACGGTCGCGACAGCCAGCAGTCCGGCGGCGATGGTGGTTTTGATGCGCATGTCGTTCGCTCCTCTGTGTTCGTTTCGACGAGATGAACGTTATGGGCACGCGGCCGCCGAAACAGCCACCCCTAGGGGGACTTCCTGCCCCACCATGGGCGTTTCACCTTCCCCACCCCTGGGTCGGTAGTGCTGGCACCACCTCGGATTCGGGCGCGCGCGGCATGGGCGCGATGGCCGCGTCTTCCTACGCTCGAAACAGTCAGGCAGGCACCGTTTCAGCAGGAGGAAAGCGCAGCTCATGACCCTATTTCGCAGCAGGTCCCGCCGCATCGTCGCCGCGGGCACCTGCGCCGTCGCGCTGCTCGCCGTGCCCGCGTGCGGTGGCGAGACCACGCCCCCGGCGCAACCGGCGCCCGAGGTGCGACAGGCCCTCGAAACGCTGGTACGGGCGGGCTTCCCCGGCGCCCAGGCCGTGATCACCACCCCGGCGGGCGAGCGGACCGTCACCGCGGGCGTCGGCGACATCGCCTCCGGCGCACCGATTCCCGACGGCGCGTTCGTCCGGATCGGCAGCAATACCAAGAGCTTCGTCGCGATCGTGCTGCTGCAACTGGTCGCCGAGGGCAAGGTCGAGCTGGACGCGCCCGTCGAGCGCTATCTGCCCGGGGTGGTGCACGGCAACGGCAACGACGGCCATCGCGTCACCGTGCGTCAGCTGCTCCAGCACACCAGCGGCCTGCCCGAGTATCTGGCCGGCGGCGATCCGAGCAGGCCGGCCGATCCCGGCTCCCCACAGCTCGATATCGCCACCGAGGCGGCGCGGTACCAGCACCACAGTCCCGCCGACCTGGTACGCATCGCGATGTCGATGCCGCCGCAGTACGAGCCGGGCACCCGCGCCGTGTACACCAACACCAACTATGTGCTGCTCGGCATGCTGATCGAGCAGGTCACCGACCGCCCGGCGGCCACCGAGATCACCACCAGGATCATCGAACCGCTCGGACTACGCGACACCTACACGCCCGCCTCCGGCGACACCGGCCTGCGCGCCCCACACTCTCGTGGCTACCAGGACATCGACGGCACCCGAGTCGATTTCACCGATCTCGACCCTTCGTGGGCCGGCACCGCGGGCGACATGATCGCGACCGGCGCCGACCTCAATCGCTTCTTCACCGCCCTGCTGACCGGCGAACTGCTGCCTCCCGCGCAACTGGAGGAGATGCGCCGCACCGTGCCGTTCGATCGGATGCCCACGGCCGGTTACGGTTTGGGCCTGGTCCAGCGCACCGCGTCCTGCGGCGAGCAGGTGACCGGGCACGGCGGCAGTATCCCCGGCTTCGGGACCCACACCGGCGTCACCGCCGACGGCGTCGCGGTCACTCTCACGGTGAACGAACTGCCCGACAGCGAGGAGCGGGCGGAACTCGTCGACCAGGCCTTCGACACGATCGTGTGCGCGTCGTGAAACGGCTGACGACGGCCGCGCTCACCGCCGCCACCGCACTCGGATTGCTCACCGCCGCACCGGCTTCGGCCGACCCGCTCGACTCCTTCCGCCAGCAGACGCTGTCCTGGCGATCCTGCGACGACCCCCGCCTCGACCCGGCGGGCGCGCAGTGCGCCGAGGTGACCGTGCCGGTGGACTATTCGGCACCGCGGGGCGAGACGATGACGGTGGCCATCTCCCGCCTCCCCGCCACCGATCCGGCGCGACGACACGGCGTGCTGCTGTCCAACCCCGGCGGCCCGGGCGGCCCCGGCCTGGACTTCACGATCGATCTGCAAGCCGGGATGACACCCGAGGTCCGCGCCCGCTACGACCTGATCGGCATGGACCCGCGCGGCATCGGACGCTCGACTGCGGTGAATTGCCGCTGGCAGGAGGGGTTCTGGATCCAGTCCGCCGGATTGGACGCGGTGGACTTCGCCGCGAACACCGCCCGCCAAGCCGGGCTGGCCGCCCAGTGCGCGGCGACCGAGGGCACCCGCCTGCGCCACATCACCACCCGCAATACCGCCCGCGACATGGACGTCATCCGCTCGGTCCTCGGCGAGGACCGGATCAGCTATTTCGGCACCTCCTACGGCACCTACCTGGGCGCGGTGTTCACCCAGCTCTTCGGCGACCGCGCCGACCGCTTCGTCCTCGACAGCACGGTCGACCCCGAGCGCTACGGCGCGTCCGAGATGCTGCGCGACATGGGCCCGGTCAACGAGGCCGCGTTCGATCTGTGGGCCGACTGGGCCGCCGCCAACGACAGCGAATACCGGTTCGGCACAGATCGTTTCGCGGTGCGCGAGTTCGTCCAGGCGATGGTGCGCCGTGCCAAGGAACAGCCGATCCGGATCGGCGAATTCACCGTCGACCAGCGCGGCCTGCCGACGCTCCTGTTCGCCGAGCTCGACGATCCACGCAAGTACCCGATGCTGGCCGGGCAACTGCGTCAGCTCGCCGATGCCGCCGACGGCGCGACGGTGACACCGGGACCGGAGCTGGCCGCCTCGCTGTCCTTCATACTGACGGCCCAGCCGCGCGACCTCTCCACCGCCACCGCCGTACTCTGCGGCGATGCGGAAGTGCCGCGCGATCCCGCCTGGTACTGGCGCAATATCGAGGCGAGCCGGGCCGACCAGCCGCTGTTCGGCGCGTTCGCGAACAACATCACGCCGTGCGCGTTCTGGGCGCCGCCGGCCGAGCCGCCGACGGTGATCGACAATGCCGTCCCGAGCCTGATCGTGCAGTCCACCGGCGATACCCGCACCACCTACGCGGGCGCGCGGGTCATGCACCGGGCGCTGCGCGGTTCCCGCCAGGTGACCCTGGCCGACGTCCCGATCCACTGGATCTTCGCCCACTACCCGAACACCTGCGTGGGCGACGCGGTCAACGCCTATCTGCTCGACGGCACCCTGCCCGCGACCGATTTCACCTGCCGGGACGAGCGTTGAGGTAGGCGAGCACCGCGAGCACCCGGCGGTGGCCGGACTCGTCGGCGGCCAGGCCGAGCTTGGCGAAGATGTTGCGAATGTGTTTGAGCACAGCGCCTTCGGTGACGACGAGTCCGGCGGCGATGGCGGAGTTGTCCTGGCCCTCCGCCATCAGCGCGAGCACTTCCCGTTCCCTGGCCGTCAGCGTCGACAGCGGGTCGTCGACGCGACGGCGCACCAGCAGCTGCGCGATCACCTCCGGGTCCATCGCGGTGCCGCCGGCGGCGACCCGGTGCAGCGAGTCCAGGAACCGGTCGACCTTGCCGACCCGCTCCTTGAGCAGATAGCCCACCCCGCCCGCGCCGTCACCGAGCAGTTCGGCGGCGTAGCTGTCCTCGACATAGGCCGACAGCACGAGCACCGGCAGGCCGGGGTGCACGGTCCTGGCCCGCACTGCGGCGCGCAGGCCGTCGTCGGTGAAGGTCGGCGGGAGCCGCACGTCGACCACCACCGCGTCCGGGCGGTCGGCGGTGACCACGGTGAGGAAATCGTCGGCGTTGTCGACGGCGGCGGCCACCTCGATCCCGGCGGTCTTCAGCAGCAGGACCAGGCCTTCCCGCAGGAGGGCGTCGTCCTCGGCGATCACGACCCGCACGGCAACTCCACGCGCACCAGCGTAGGCCCACCGGCGGGGCTGCTCAGCGTCATCCGGCCGTCGAGGGCCTCGGCCCTGCGGCGGATGCCCGCCAGGCCACCGCCCTCGGTCACCGTCGCCCCGCCGCTGCCGTCGTCGCGGATCTCGACGTTCAGCAGTTCGGGCGGTCCACTCAGTTCGATCGACAGCGTCCCGGCGCCGGAGTGCTTGGTGGCGTTGGTGATGGCCTCGGCGATGACGAAGTACGCCGCGGCCTCCACGGCCATCGGCCGTCGGGTGATCCCGTTCAGTTCCACCACGCACGGGATCGGGCTGCGCGCGGCCAGGGCGGAGACGGCGCTGGCCAGGCCCCGATCGGAGAGCACCGGCGGGTAGACGCTGCGAACCACGTCCCGCAATTCGGCCAGCGCCGCCGACGCGGTGTCCTGGGCGGTGCGCACCATCCGATCCGCCGCGTCGGGATCGCGGTCGCGCAGTTGCTCGGCCAGCCCGAGCTGCATGATCACCGCGGCGATCCTGGCCTGGGCGCCGTCGTGCAGGTCACGTTCGATGCGGCGCAGTTCGGCGCCGTGCGCGTCGAGAGCGGCGGCCCTGGTCGCGGTGAGTTCGGCGACCCGGTCGGCCAGCAGGGCGTGCTCGTCCGGCGCCAGCAGCGCTCGCGCGACCTTCGCCTGTGCCGTCGCCGCCTCGGGCGAGCGCAGGACGACGGCGGCGAACACGAGACCGATCAGCGCGCTCAGGGCGGCTGTCGGCCAGGAATCCACGATCAGCCCGTTGCTCCCAGGCAATCCGTCCGCCCCCGCCCACCACAGCACGGGGATCGCCAGATGCTGCACCGCGCTCAGCGGCAGTGCCACCGCCAGCGCGGCCAGCGGCAGCCCGATCACGCCGTGCAGGACCAGCCAGGCGAGGTCGCGGCGGTTCGCCGGGTCGGCCGCCAGGGTCGCGAGCCGATCACGCAGGTCACCGGTCAGCGGCCGGTAGGCCGGGATGATCGGGGTGCCGAGTCGCTGCCCCGCCCTGCGCCGTTCCAGGGTGAGCAACGGTCGGATCAGCTTCACCGCCTCCGGCAGCGCCGGGATCCCGATTCCGATCAGGCTCATGGCGGCGACGACCGCCAGCGCGACCACCGCGAACAGCGCCGCGAGTCCGGTCAGCCCGCCGACCAGCAGATAGCCGACAGCGGCGGGCAGCCGACGGATCCGCCGTCCTGCTCCGCCGCTGTCGGTTCGATTCACCCCTAGATCATGCCGGGGGCGCTCCGGCCCGGACCCGGCCACCCGCGTCGTCGTCGCTGCCGTCGGTATCCGCGGCGCTGGACTGCGCCGCCGTGTCGACCAGCGCGCCCGCACCGTCGGCGGCCTTCGTGTCACCGGCCGCCTGGATGCCGCCCTGCATCCGCAGCGGGGCCTCCTTCCAGAACAGCACCAGCAGCAGCGCGATCAGCGCGACCGCGGTCGCCACCAGGAACACCGTCGACATCGAGTCGGCGAAGCCCACCTGGAACGGCTTGGCCAGCTCCGGATTCAGCTGCTGGATGATCGAGCTGTCCTCGAGCACCTGGCCCGCCGCCGAGGTGTCGTGCGCCAGCAGGCCCTTGGCCAGCGCGGCGTCGGCCGGGTTGGTGCTCTGCGCACCCGCGATCACGGCCTGCTGGTAGGTGGGATCGGTGGCCGCCTGCTGCAGCTGTTCGGTGATGTTCGGGGTGAGCAGGGAGAACAGGATCGACAGGAAGACCGCGGCGCCGAGGGTGCCGCCGATCTGCCGGAAGAAGGTGGCCGACGCGGTGGACACGCCCATATCCTCGGGCGGCAACGCGTTCTGCAGCGCCAGCGTCATCGGCTGGAGCAGGTTGCCGAGGCCGAATCCGGTCAGCGCCATGAAGATCATCGCCAGCCACAGCGGGCTGTCCGCGTCCAGCAGGTGCAGCAGGAACAGGCCGATGGTCAGCACCGTCGCGCCGATCACCGGGAAGGCCCGGTAGCGGCCGGTTTTCGAGATCAGCCGACCCGACAGAATCGAGCCGATCATCAGGCCGAGCACCATCGGCAGCATCTGCAGACCCGCCTCGGTGGGACCAGCGCCCCGCACGACCTGCAGGTACTGCGGCAGCAGCAGCATGCCACCGAACATGGCGGCACCGACCACGAACGAGATCACCACGCCGAGCGCGAAAGTGGTGTTGGTGAAGATGCGCAGCGGGATCAGCGCCGCGTCGCCCATGACCTTCTCGACCGCGACGAACCCGATGACACCCGCCGCGCCGATCAGATAGCAGACCACCGACGCCGCACTGCCCCAACCCCATTCCCGCCCCTGCTCGGCCACGATCAGCAGCGGGACCAGACCGATCGCGAGCACCAGCGCGCCACCGAAGTCGATGCGATAGGTGGCGTGCGGCTTGCGCGGCAGCTGCAGCACCCGCGTCACCACGACCAGCGCGAGCAGGCCGAGCGGCACGTTCACCAGGAACACCCAGCGCCAGCCGGTGATGCCTAGGATGGTGTCCTGCCCGGCCAGCAGACCGCCGAGCACCGGCCCGAGCACGCTCGAGATACCGAACACGGCGAGGAAATAGCCCTGGTAGCGGGCCCGTTCCCGGGGGCTGACGATGTCACCCATGATCGCCAGCGCCAGCGACATCAACCCACCCGCGCCCAGACCCTGGAACGCGCGGAAGGCCGCCAGCTGGTACATCGAGGTGGCGAACGTGCACAGCAGCGAGCCGATGATGAACAGCCCGATCGCGGTGAGGAAGAACGGCTTACGGCCGAACATGTCCGAGAGCTTGCCGTAGAGCGGGGTGCTGATCGTCGCGGTGATCAGGTAGGCGGTCGTCGCCCAGGCCTGCAGCGAATAGCCGTGCAGGTCGTCGGCGATGGTGCGGATCGAGGTCGACACGATCGTCTGATCGAGCGAGGCCAGCAGCATGCCGAGCATGAGGCCGGACAGGATGGTCAGGATCTGGCGGTGGGTGAAGCCGGCGGGTGATTCCACCGGGGCCGCGGTTGTCGTCACGAATCGTTCTCCGTCGCGGTAGTGCTCAGTGCGGTCGAGCGGGTCAGCAGGGTCGGGCGGGCCGCGTCGTAGTCGTCGACGAAGCGCGTCAGCAGCGCGGCGAAGGTCGCGCGGTCCTCGCTCGACCAGTCCTCGGTGACCACGGCGACCGACTCGCGGCGGCGGGTCCGGATCCGCTCGGCAACCTCCCGGCCCTGGTCGGTCACCTCCAGCACGGTGGCGCGACCGTCATCGGGATCGGCGACGCGACGCACCAGTCCCCGGTCGACCAGCTGGGCGACCTGCCTGCTCACCGTCGACGCGTCCGAGTGCACGGCCTCGGCGAGCGCGCCCGAGCGCATCGGCCCGTCGCAGACCAGCCGGAACAGCACGACGAAGCCCGCCGGGTCGATGCCGGAGCGGTCCTTGATCTGGGCCAGCGTCCGGTCCCGCAGGCGGTGCAGCCGGACGAGCTGGACCGCGATCGCGTCGATCGCGGGCTCGTTCTCCACCAATTCTCTTCACCTTTACTTGCATCAATCAATTAGTTGTGTGATGCAAGTATGTAGACAGAACGGTCGCCGGGGCAACCGTTTGAACTGCCTTTACTCGCCCTTGAACTCGGGGGCGCGCTTCTGGAACACCGCCGTGATCGCCTCGGTGAGGTCCTTGGACGGCAGGAACGCCGCGTTCCAGGTCGACACGTAGCGCAGGCCGTCGGCCACCGCGGGGGCGGTCCGGTGCTCGAGCACGTCCTTGATGCCCTGCACCACCAGCGGCGGGTTCTCGGCGATCTCGCGCGCCATCGCGTGCGCGGCGGCCACCACGGCCTCCTGGTCGGCGAACACCTCGTTCACCAGGCCGATCCGCTCGGCGCGGGCGGCATCGATGTCCTTGGCGGTGTAGGCGAGCTCACGCAGGTTGCCCTCGCCGATGATGCCGGGCAGACGCTGCAGCGAGCCGATGTCGGCGACGATCGCCACCTTCGCCTCACGCAGGCTGAACTTGGCATCCTCGCTGGCCAGGCGGATATCGGCGGCGGCGATCAGGTCCAGGCCACCACCGATGCACCAGCCGGACACGGCCGCGATCACCGGCTTGGTGCACTCGGCGACCGCGGTCACCGAGTCCTGCATGCCGCGGACCACCTTGAGGAACTCGGTGCGCGGCGCCGCCTTGGCGTCGTCGGCCAGCACCGGGGCGAGCATGCCGCCCATCGCCGCCAGGTCGAGCCCGAAGGAGAAGTGCTTGCCCGCGCCGGTGAGCACCACGGCCCGCACCTGCGGGTCGGCGTCGAGCTCGCGGAAGATCTCCGGCAGCTCACGCCAGAAATCGGGTCCCATCGCGTTGCCCTTGCCCGGCCCGGTCAGTGTGACCTGGGCAACGTGGTCGGCGATCTCGACGGTGAAGGCTTGCCAATCAGTCATGGGCCGAGTCTATTGGCGCGCCGCCAGGGATGCGCGCAGCCCCCGGGGTGAACCCCAAAATCCCGCTCCCCCGGCATATTTCCCGCAATCGTCCTACTCTGGATTTCATGCGCAGGTCGTCTCTTCCGGCGGTCGCATGCCGCGTCGCCGATACGCTCATCGCCCGCGGGCATCACGGCGTCATCGTTTCGCCCGAGACGCCCGCTGCCACCGCGGCCGATGCCGCCCGCGCCATGGGCGCCCATCCCACCGCGATCACCACCTCCCAGGTCTTCCTGCTCGACGACGATCCCGTCCTGCTGCTGGTCGCCGACCACCACCAGGTCGACCTGACGCGCACCGGCAAACGCCTGGAGGGCACCCTCACCCCCGCGCCCACCGCGCTGGTCGAGCGCATCACCGGGCAGCCGATCGACGGCACCGCCCCCGTCGGTCATCCCACCAACCTGCCCACCTGGGTCGACACCGCCCTGGCCGAGCACACCGAGGTGTGGGCCGCGGGCGGTCATCCGAACACGGTGTTCCGCACCAACTTCCGCGAACTGGTCCGGATCACCGCCGGACTGCCGATCGAGGTCGACTGAGCCGCGTCGAGTGTGATGTGCGTCGAACCGGCCGCCCGGACACTGGGCGGCGCTGGGGCACGGGCGTAGTTTGGGGCGGTGAGTGAAGTGCGACGGACTCCGGCCGACCTCGTGGTCCCCGACGATCTGAGCGGGATCACCGCCGAGCAGTACCGCGCCTCGATGCGTCACTACCCGGCCGGCGTCACCGTGGTGACGATCGGTGCCGAGCACGGCCCGGTCGGCTTCACCGCGACCTCCTTCGCCTCCCTCTCCCTCGAACCGCCCCTGGTGTCGTTCAACATCGCCCACACCTCCTCGAGCATCGAGGCCCTGCGCGCCGCCGACTCGGTCGTCATCCATTTCCTCGGCGAACACCAGCACCACCTGGCCCACCGCTTCTCCCGCACCGCCGCCGACCGCTTCACCGACCGCTCCCTGTGGACCACCCTCGACACCGGCGAACCGGTCCTGCACGGCACCCCCATCTGGCTCCGCACCACCCTGCACCAACTCATCGACATCGGCGACCACACCCTCGCGGTAGGCCTCGTCACCCGAGTCCACGACGAAACCCGGGAATCCCCGTCCGCCGCCCCCCTCCTCTACTACAACGGCAAATACCACCGCCCCACCGCCCTCGACACCTGACAGCGGTCGAACTCCGACGAGCGCCGTCCGGTCGAGTGATGTCATCCGCCCGACGGGTCAGCCCCTCTCGCACGCCACGCCGTCACCGTCGCCGTCCAGGCCGGAGCGGTAGCCGGGCTCTCCGCGGTGAAGTGGGGCCACGCCCGCGGCGCGAGCGGCAGCGCAGTTCTTGTAATAGGCGCTGGGAGTGGGTGGCGCTTCCGGTTCGGGCACCACGACGCGTGGCGCCGGTACCGGCACGGTAGTCGTGATCGGCGCGGGGACGACTACTGGTGGCGGCGGGGCGGCAACCGTGGTCGTCGGCACGATCGGAGGCGGCGGAGTTTCGACAACGGTGGTCGGTGCGACAGTGGTCGTCGTCGGCGAGAGTGTTGTGGCCGAGGACGCGCTGGGGCGGATGGTCGACGTCGTCGAAAGTTCCGTCGCCGGAGCGGACCCGTCGTCGGCGAGACCGCCGATCACGGCTAGACCGACAATGCCGGCGACCCCGATCCCGGCCACCAGGGCCAGCGGCGCTTCTTGTCCTGCGGGCGGGGCGGGCGGGCCCACGGATCGGGCGGCTGAATCGGTCGAGGCACTATCTCCCCTTAAGTTCCTGAGCAGTGCTTTTAGGACTCATCGCGACCGGCCGACGGCCTGTTACCCAATTCCGCGGCGCGTCAAACATTTTTTGAGGGAGACATGCCGATGCGGCCGGACCGGAGTCGGCCGCATCGCCGACGACTCAGCCGAGGAGGCAGGGGGCGGCGCGGGTGTCGGGGGTGAGGGGGCGGGTTTCGGGGGTGGGGTTCCAGAGGCCGTCGGTGGCGGCGTAGGTCCAGGTGGGGCCGGATTCGGCGAGGGTGGCGACGGCGGTGATCAGGCGGTCTACGTCGGCGGCGGTGGTGCCGAGGCCGATGCTGGCGCGCAGGGCGGCGTCGAGGCCGAGGGCGGCGAGGAGGGGGTGGGCGCAGAAGCGGCCGTCGCGGACGCCGATGGCGTGTTCGGCGGAGAGATAGGCGGCGACCTCACCGGGGGCGTACCCCGCCACCGTGAAGGCGACGATGCCGACGCAATCCGGGCTGTCGGACCAGATGCGGACCAGGTCGACACCCGGGATGGCACCCAGCCCGGCACGCAGCCGGTCGGCCAGGAAGCGCTCGTGGGCGACCAGTTCGTCCGGGTCGATCGCGGCGAGCGCGTCGCAGGCGGCGGCGATGGCGGCCGCGCCCAGCACATTCGGTGAGCCCGCCTCGTGCCGCTGCGGCGCCGCGGCCCATTCGACCTGCGCCACACCGACTTCGCGCACCGCACCGCCACCGGCCAGGTACGGCTCACCGGCATCGAGCCAGTCCCGCCTGCCGACCAGCACACCGGCACCGAACGGCGCGTACAACTTGTGCCCGGAGAAGGCGAGATAGTCGATCCCGTCCTCGCACAGGGAGATCCGTCGATGCGGCGCCAGCTGCGCCGCGTCGACGAGAATCCGCGCGCCACACAGGTGGGCGATGGTCGCCAACCGCTCCAGCGGCAGCACCTCACCGGTCACATTGGAAGCCCCGGTCACCGCGAGCAAAGCGGCGGGCTTGCTGCACAATTCGGCGACGACCCGGCGAACCGTCTCCTCGACGGTATCGGCGGCCCGCACGACCCGACGCCCGCGCGCGGTCCACGGCAGGAAGTTCGCGTGATGCTCGATATCGAGCACCACGGTCTCCCCGGGCACGCAGCCGGCCAGCAGGTTCAGCGAATCGGTGGTGTTGCGGGTGAAGACGACGACCTGGTCGTCGGCGGCATCGACGAACCGGGCGACCGCACCACGCGAGGCCTCGTAGCACTCGGTGGCGATCCGCGAGGCGTAGCCCGCGCCGCGATGCACGCTGGCGTAGTACGGCAGCAGCCGCGAAATCCGGTCGGTGACCTGCCGCAACGCCGGCGCGCTCGCGGCGTGGTCGAAGTTGGCGTAGGCGCTGGTCCCGCCCTGCACGAGCGGAACCCGCAGGTCCGCACCGGAAACGGCGGCCAGGGCACAGGTGGGGTCGATAACTGCGGTCATGACGAAATCCCGTCGGCTCAGGGACTCGTTCCCGACAAGGGTGCTGCGAGTCCGCGCTTGCCGCGCCCACTGCGGACGGCGGCCTGGTCGTCACCCGGAGCACCCCACCGCGGAGGAGGGTTGCCGACCAGCTAGCCGGGGCTTGTCGCTGGTACTCGTGACCGGTTTCGAGACTGACAGACGATCCCGCGAGCTGTCAACCACCGCGATCGGCCCGTCGGAAACCCGCGACGTTTGCCGCGATCATGACCGCGCCGATCACGCCACCGGCACCCACTGCGGCCGTCCCCGCCGGACGAGGGGTAATCCCCACGGCCACAACGGAATCGGACATCCCGACCGGACACCCGGTTGCCATCGGATTGCCACTTTTCCCCAAACCGCTCAACGATCTGCTTCATCCATGATGGATCACCCAAATGATTGAGTTGCCCCACTATCTGTTAGGGTTGCCGATCATGTCCACGAACTCGAACTCCGTCCGCGGCCTGCCGCGCTACCCGGTGTACGCGCTCGGACGGCTCACCAAGGCACTGCACGCCGAGATCGACGTCCCGTTGCGCGATCACTGGGTGCTCACCTTCATCGCGGAGAACGCCGACCTGACGCAGAAGAAGGTCGGCGACGCGCTCGGCATCGACCGCAGCGAAGTCGTCCGGCTGGTCGACGCGCTGGAACGCGCGGGCCTGGTCGAACGCACCCGCGACGGGTCGGATCGCCGCAAGTACCGGCTGCGGATCACCGACGCCGGACGCAAGCAATGCAAGCGCACCGACCGCCTGATCGCCGACGCCACCGCGCGAGTGCTCGAGCGGCTGGACCCCGAACAACAGCGCACCCTGCACCGCCTGACGCTGATCGCGCTCGGCGAATCACCGCCGTCGCCATCGTGATCGGCGCCGACGGCACGCCTCGCGCTGCCGTCCGGCCACACCTTCTCCGAGTACCGTTGGCATCTGGTGACCATCCTGTTTGCCCTCCGGTAACCCGCCCGTGAAACAACAAACACCACCGATGGGGGTCGACCGATGAGAGGTGGACTGAGCGCCATGCTCGAGCCACGCACTGAGGACCCGGCGAGCCGGTTGCGTGATCCACTACTGCGCGCCGACCTGGCCGCGCCACCGCGCACCCTGGTAGACATCCTGACCAGCACCGCCCTCGCCCACCCCGACGCACCGGCCATCGACGACGGCACCGTCGTGCTCAGCTATATGGAGCTGATCGCCGCGATCGAGGCCAGGATGACCGAGCTGACCGCGGCGGGCGTGCGCCCCGGTGACCGGGTCGGCGTGCGGATGCCCTCGGGCAGCGCCGCGCTGTACGTCACGATCCTGGCCGTTCTGTACTGCGGCGCCGCCTACGTCCCCGTCGACGCCGACGACCCGGAGGAACGGGCCCGGCTGGTCTTCGGCGAGGCCAGGGTCAGTGCAATGGCCACCGGCGCGGGCATCGAGTCGGCGACCGCCGCCGCGGGCCGCACGCCCGCCTCGGACTGGAACACCCTGCCGTCGCCCGCCGACGACGCCTGGATCATCTTCACCTCCGGCTCCACCGGCACCCCGAAGGGCGTCGCGGTCACCCACCACAATGCCGCCGCCTTCGTCGACGCTGAGGCCAGGCTGTTCCTGCAACATGCCCCGATCGGCCCCGGCGACCGGGTGCTGGCCGGGCTGTCGGTCGCCTTCGACGCCTCCTGCGAGGAGATGTGGCTGGCCTGGCGCCACGGCGCCTGCCTGGTCCCCGCCCCGCGCGATCTGGTTCGCACCGGCGCTGACCTGGGCCCGTGGCTGATGCGCCGCGAGATCAGCATCGTCTCCACCGTGCCGACGCTGGCCGCCACCTGGCCCGCGGAGGCGCTGGACTCGGTGCGCTTGCTGATCTTCGGCGGCGAGGCCGTCCCGCCGGAACTGGCCGAACGCCTCGCCGGCGGTGCCGATCGCGAGGTGTGGAACACCTACGGACCCACCGAGGCCACGGTCGTCGCCTGCGCCGCGCTGCTCGACGGCGGCATGCCGATCCGCATCGGCCTGCCACTGGACGGCTGGGACCTGGCTGTCGTCGACCCGCAGGGCAACCCGGTGCCCGAGGGCGAGACCGGCGAACTCGTGATCGGCGGCGTCGGTCTGGCCCGCTACCTGGACCCGGCCAAGGACGCCGAGAAGTACGCCCCCCTGCCCTCGCTGGGCTGGGAACGCGCTTATCGCAGTGGTGATCTGGTCCGCAACGACTTCCAGGGCCTGATCTTCCTCGGCCGTGCCGACGACCAGATCAAGATCGGCGGCCGCCGCATCGAACTCGGCGAGATCGACAACGCGCTGCAGCACCTACCCGGTGTCAGCGGCGCGGCCGCCGCCATCCGGACCACCAAGGCGGGCAACAAGATCCTGGTCGGCTATCTCACCGGCGCGGGCCCCGACTTCGATGTCAAGAAGGCCAGAAAGATACTGGCCGAACAGCTTCCGGCCCCGCTGGTGCCACGCCTGGCGGTCGTCCCCGACCTGCCGACCCGTACCTCGGGCAAGGTCGACCGCGACGCGCTGCCCTGGCCGCTGCCGAGCACCGAGGAACCGGCCGCGTCCGGTCTCGCGGGCACGGCGGCCTGGGTAGCCGGGCTGTGGGACGCCATCCTCGGCGCCGCGGCCACCGATCTCGACGCCGACTTCTTCGATCTGGGCGGCGGCTCGCTGTCGGCGGCCCAGCTGGTCGGCGCGTTGCGTGCGCGGTATCCGCACGTCACCGTCGCCGATCTCTACGACCATCCGCGGCTGGGCTCGCTGGTCGAACTGCTCGACGGCAGCGCGCCGGTCGCGGCCGTCGACGAGCGCGTCGTCACGCCGACGCCGTTGCGTGCGCAGATCACCCAGGTGCTGGCCACCATCCCGCTGACCACCCTCACCGGGTTGCAGTGGGTCACCTGGCTGGCGGTGGTGTCGGCGATCGCGGGGTGGTCCGCCTCGCTGCCGTGGCTGCCGCGCCTGTCCTGGTGGTGGATCGCGCTGGCGTTCGTGCTGTTCATCTCGCCGCTGGGCCGGATGACGCTGTGTGTGGCCGGTGCGCGCGTCCTGCTGGCCGGACTGCGCCCCGGCACCTATCCGCGCGGCTCCTCGGTGCATCTGCGGCTGTGGGCGGCCGTGCGGCTATCGGAGGCCAGCGGCGCCGAAAGCCTGTCCGGCGCACCGCTGATGGTGCCGTTCGCGCGGGCGCTGGGCGCGAAGATCGGCAAGGGCGTCGACCTGCACACCCTGCCGCCGGTCACCGGCATGCTCGACCTCGGTGACGGCGCCAGCGTCGAACCCGAGGTGGACCTGTCCGGCTACTGGGTCGACGGCGACGTCGTGCACATCGGCGGCATCACCATCGGCGACGGCGCGGTGATCGGCGCGCGCTCGGTCCTGCTGCCCGGCACCAAGATCGGTAAGAAGGCCGAGATCGCCCCCGGCTCCGCGGTGTCCGGCAAGGTCAAGGCCGAGCAGGAATGGGCGGGCTCGCCCGCGACGAAGGCGGGCAAGGCGCCGCGCCGCTGGCCCGACCACGCGCCCGAGCGCGCCCGGCACTGGCTGGTCGTCTTCGGTCTGTCCTCGATGGCGCTGGCCGCGATGCCCGTTCTCGGCCTGGCCGTCGGCGGCACCTTCATCGCCTGGTGGGTCCGCGAGGAGACCACCATCGGCGCCGCCGCGCTGCGCGGTTTCGCCATCCTGCCGGTGGCGACCCTGCTCAGCCTCGCCGTGTACGCCGCCGCGACCGTGATCGCCGTTCGCCTGCTCGGCATCGGCCTGCGCGAGGGCTACCACCCGGTGCGCAGCCGGACCGGCTGGCAGGTGTGGGCCACCGAACGCCTGCTCGACTCGGCCCGCACCTTCCTGTTCCCGCTCTACGCCAGTCTGCTGACCCCGCTGTGGTTGCGCCTGCTCGGCGCGCGGATCGGCAAGAACGTCGAAGCGTCGACGGTGCTGTTGCTGCCCAAGTTCACCGTGGTCGCCGACGGCGCCTTCCTGGCCGACGACACCATGATCGCCAGCTACGAACTCGGCGGCGGCTGGCTGCGCATCGGCGAGGCCAAGGTCGGCAAGCGCGCCTTCCTCGGCAACTCCGGTATGACCGCGGTCGGTCGCCGGGTGCCCAAGAACGGTCTGATCGCGGTGCTCTCGGCCGCGCCGTCCAAGGCCAAGGCCGGCTCGTCCTGGCTGGGCAGCCCGCCGGTGCGGCTGCGCCGGGCGGCCGAATCCAGCGACACCTCACGCACTTTCGATCCGCCGCTGCGGCTGAAGCTGGCGCGCGCGATCGTCGAGACCTGTCGCTTGATCCCGGTGATGGTGACCTTCGCCGTCGGCCTCGGCGTGCTGTTCGTGCTGGCCCTGATCGCCCAGCACTCCGACTACCTCGTCGCCGCCCTGATGTCCGGTCTGGTCCTGATGGCGGCGGGTGCGCTGGCGGGTGCCATCGCGGTGGCCGCGAAGTGGTTGCTGGTCGGGCGGATTCGGGCCGTCGAGCATCCGCTGTGGAGTTCGTTCGTGTGGCGCAACGAGGTCTCCGACGCCTTCGTCGAGACCGTCGCCGCGCCGTGGTTCGCCCGCGCCGCCACGGGTACTCCCGTGATGAATCTGTGGCTGCGCGGACTCGGTGCCAAGATCGGCCGCGGGGTATGGTGCGAGTCCTATTGGCTTCCGGAGGCAGACCTCGTGACACTCGGTGACGGCGCGACCGTGGAACGCGGCTGTGTGGTGCAGACCCACCTGTTCCACGACCGCATCATGTCCATGGACACAGTGACACTGGACGCGGGCGCCACCCTCGGCCCGCACTGCGTCGCCCTGCCCGCCGCCCACATCGGCGCGGGCGCCACCATCGGACCGGCCTCGCTGGTGATGCGCGGCGACGTGGTCCCGCCGTCGACCCGCTGGTGGGGCAACCCCATCTCGCCGTGGACCGGTACCGCCTCGACGTCGGAGTCGAGGCAGCGCGGAGCCGCCTGATGCGGAGCAAGTTCTACGAGGAACCGATCGACGCCTACCTGCCGCAGAACGGCAATCGCGGGTACCGCGTGTCCAGGTATGAGCTGGAGCTGGGCTACCGACCGGCCAGCAACCGGCTGGCCGGGCGCGCGGTGATCATCGCGGTCACCACCGCGGTGCGGCCCTGGTTCACCCTCGATCTGTCGCAGGCGCTGACCGTGTCCAAGGTGTTCGTCAACGGGGCCAAGGCCGCGAAGTTCAGTCATCAGCAGGGCAAGCTGGCGCTCACCCCGCAGCAGAAGATCCCCGCGGGCGGCGTCCTGGAGATCACCGTCCACTACGCGGGCACGCCGCGACCCGTGCGCGGGCCGTGGGGCGAGGTCGGCTGGGAGGAGCTCACCGAGGGCGCGCTGGTGGCCAGTCAGCCCAACGGCGCCGCCTCCTGGTTCCCGTGCGACGACCACCCGAGTTCCAAAGCGTCGTACCGGATCTCGATCACCACCGACAGCCCGTTCTACGCCCTCGCCAACGGCACCCTGGTCCGCAAGCAGGCCAAGGCCAGCCAGACCACCTGGGTGTACGAGGCGCCCGAGCCGATGGCCAGCTACCTGGCGACCATCCAGATCGGCAACTACCGCAAGCACCGGATCGGCGCGCCCGGCGAGCCGGTGCCGATGCAGGCCGTCATCCCGCAGCGGCTGCGCGCGAACTTCGACCACGACTTCGCCCGTCAGCCCGAGATGATGGCACTGTTCACCGAGAAGTTCGGCCCGTACCCGTTCGAGAACTACACCGTGGTCGTCACCGACGACGAACTCGACATCCCGATCGAGGCACAGGGCATCTCGGTGTTCGGCGCCAATGACTGCGACGGCAAACGCGGTTCGGAGCGGCTGGTCGCGCACGAACTGGCCCACCAGTGGTTCGGCAACAGCCTGACCCTGAAGCAGTGGCGCGATATCTGGCTGCACGAGGGCTTCGCCTGCTACGCCGAGTGGATCTGGTCGGAGGCCGCGGGCGGACCGACCGCGGATCAGCTGGCCAGGGCGGCACGGGCGAACCTGACCCGCCAGCCGCAGGACATCATCGTCGGCGATCCCGGTCCCAAGGACATGTTCGACGACCGGGTCTACAAGCGCGGCGCGCTCACCCTGCACGCGCTGCGACTGGAGCTGCGCGACCACCTGTTCTTCGAACTCGTCCGGGAATGGACCGCGCGCTACCGCCACGCCTCGGTCACCACCGAGGAATTCGTGGATCTGGCAGGCCATTACAGCGTGTCGCCGCTGCGTCCGTTGTTCGCGGTCTGGCTCGGCACGAAACCGTTGCCGCAGCTACCGCCGCTGGGTGGCCAGGCGCATCAGAACACCAGGTAGCGCTGGGCGAGTTCCTCGACGAGGGGATCGTCGGACGGCACCATCTCGAGCGCCTCGAGATCGTCGGCCACCGAGATGCTGCGGGAGTCGTCGCGCTCGGGGTCGGGGCCGTCCTCGGCGAGCCGGCGCATCAACTTCTGTCGGACTCGATCCTTCAGTGAATCGCGCATGCCTCCAGATTGCCCGCCGATCCGCGGGGGCACCAGTATCAAACGGGCGTCAGCCAGGTTCCCCACGGCGTGTTGCGCACGACGGTATAGACGGCGAGCAGCCCGAAGAACGACCACACCAGCACCGGGCTCAGCCCGGGCACGCGCCAGCGTTGTCCGCGCCGGGCGCGCAGCACCCAGTCGACGACGAACACCGCGAACGCGACAACCAACGGCAGCACCAGCACATTGCTGTGCAGTGAATCGATGATCCGGCCGTCGGTCAGGTTGTGCATCGCCCGCATCCCGCCACAGCCGGGGCAGTACACCCCGAGCAGCGCGTACACCGGGCACAGCCCGTAGGAACCCTCGACGTGCGGATCGCGGAAATGCAGCAACGCGAACGTGCCGACCCCGACTCCAGCGGCGAGCAGCGGCGGGGCGAAGCGCTGCCAGGCCGGGCGTGCCGGTTCCCGGTGCGGGGCGCCGGAGAAATCGGCCATGACGGGCGTGCTGTCCACGCTCCTACGGTAGCCGCGCCCGGTCGGAGCCGCCAGCATGCCCGGGTCGCGCTGCCACGCTGTAATTTTCCGGCGACTTCGGGCGATTTCACACTGACGGTGTCGCCGGTGACCCAGTTCACAACAAATGGGACACTGTGACCCGCTAACACTAGCTAGCACCCCAGCTCGCACTGTACGGTGGCCTACGACACAAAGGAGTGCCGACATGCTTGCAAAGTCGATGATGACGGTAGGCGTACTCACCGCACAGTTCCGTGCCGGGCTGCGTACCCGGAGCTTCGCGACAGCGAAACTCAACGCCCCCACTGTCGAGAACCGGGTCGTCCCGGTGACCACCGCGGACGGCGCCGACCTCCGGGTCCACGTCTACGGTCCCGACGCCGCCCCCACTCTTGTCCTCATCCACGGCTGGGCCTGCAGCATCGAATACTGGAACCCGCAGATCACCGCCTTCGCCGGTGAGTACCGCGTGGTCAGCTACGACCAGCGCGGGCACGGCGAGTCCACCCTCGGTACGGCCGCCCCCAGCGAGCACACCCTGGCGGGCGACCTCGCCGCCGTCCTGGACGCGACGCTGCGCCCGGGCGAGAAGGCCGTCCTGGCCGGGCACAGCATGGGTGGTCTCACCATCCAGGCCTGGGCCAAGCACCACCCCGAGCAGGTCGCCGAGCGCGCCGCCGCCGTGCTGCTGGCCAATACGGCCAACGGCGACATCCGCTGGGAAACCGATCTGCTGCCGGTGCTGAACAAGCAGCTCACCGTCGCCGAGTACCCGGTCACCGTCCTCGGCGCGCCGGTGCGCATGCCGCAGCAGGTCAGCGAGTCGCTGCTGTTCGCGCCGCTGCCGATCCCCGGCGGCTGGTTCACCGAGCAGATGTTCCGCTACCGCATCCTCACCCCGGAGGCCACCGCCGAAGAGGTCGACTTCGCGATCGGCATCATCCGGTCCTGCCGTCCGCTCGCGCGTGGCCGCCACGCCGCCGCGATGGCCGACATGGATCTGTCGGAAGGCACCGCCAACCTGACCGTGCCGACCACCGTTCTGGCCGGCGCCCAGGACCGACTGCTCCCGCAGCGCATGTCCCGCTCGATCGTCGACATCCTGCGCCGCACCGGCAACCTGACCGATTTCCACGTGCTGCCGCACGGGCACCTCAGCAACATCGAGGACACCGCCGCCTTCGACGCGATCCTGCGTCAGATCATGCTGTCGGCCACCAACTCTCGGGCCACCCGCCGCAACGTCGCCGCCCGCTGACCCGAGTCGGTTCTCCCGAGCCGGTCAACGACGCTCGACCCGGGAGTAACTCGAACCGAGGCCCCCGACCACCAGGTCGGGGGCCTTTTTCGCGCCCGGATCGGGTAGTCGACTACGCGGGACCCCACCGATTCTCCGTGCCACAGTCACAACCCCACGGTTGTTTCGACGAGGAGGATCCGATGCATATCCCACCCGACCAAGAACTACACGGCGACGGTCACCACGAAGAATTCGCCCCGGCCGAGGAGCCGGGCTGCGTGATACCCGCGCTGCCGACCCGGCTGCTGGAGCGCGCGGCAGAAGTCGCCACGCTGCTCAATCCGGTGAACGCGCCGCTCACCCAGAGCGCGGCCACCGAAGGCGGCCTGCCGCAAGTCGCCGAACTGGCGGTGCTGACCTCGAAGTACTGGGGCATGCGGCGCCGCACCCTGTCGGTCAGCTACATGGAAGCGACGCCCACCGACCTGAAGCAGCGCATCCTCGGCCACTTGAACGCCTGGGGCATCGGCGTCACCTTCGTCCTGACGAACGGCACCGGCCAGGTACGCATTTCCCGCGCCGGCCAAGGCTATTGGTCCTATCTCGGCACCGACGTCCTGCTGATCCCACAGCACCGCCCGACGATGAACCTGCAGGGCTTCACGATGGCCACGCCGGAGAGCGAGTACAAGCGAGTCGTGCGGCACGAGACCGGCCACACCCTCGGCTTCCCGCACGAGCATCTGCGCCGCGCGCTGGTCGCCCGGCTCGATGTCGCCAAGACGATCGCCCACTTCCGTGACACCTACGGGTGGAGCGAGCAGCAGACACGATCGAATGTCCTGACCCCGCTGGACGAACGCTCGATCATGGCCACGCCCAACGCCGATCAGGATTCGGTCATGTGTTACCAGCTGCCCGGCAAGATCACCACGGACGGGCAGCCGATTCGCGGTGGCCTGGACATCAACGCCACCGACCGGGTGTTCGCGTGGTCCATCTACCCGAGGCTGTGGCCCTTCTTCAGCGAGACGGCGGACTGGGACGAAGGCGAGGACGTCACCGTGGAATCCGCGCTCGCGCAAGCGCATGCCACGGCTGGTTGATCTGCGCGCAGATCCGGTCGGGGCACGGCTGGCGCTCGAACCCGGCGACATCGTGCTGCTGACCGGCGACGCCTTCCACAACACGCCGCACACGTTGTCGGTGACCGTGGCGCGAGGCTGAACAGCGGTCTCGCCGAAGCTGCTCCTGCCTACTGATCGGAACCTCCACGTGGGACATCGTGAACATGAAACGTGTGTTCGTCGGCTCGAATCTGCACAACACGCACACCGTGAACCTGAACCCCTGACCCCGATCCGGAAGGTCCCGACCAGCAGGTCGGGACCTTTCGCGTTTCTCAGGGCAGCAGCAGTCCCCAGTACAGCGCCCACAGCGTGAATCCGGCACCGCCGCAGACCAGCAGCGCCCAGCGGACCCGTCCACCCGTGCCGACACCGTCGAGCAGCCGCCCGCGCCTCGCGACGACGAAGCCGAGCGCGACCACCGCGCACACCGCGATCACCTGCAATGCCACCCAGGGCAGGGTGCGCCCGAACAGCAACGGGCCGAACGACATCGCCTTGGTCGAGGCGACGAACAGGAACAGAGCGATCGTGCCGAGCGTCCCGATCCCGGCCGCCGCCACCAGGATTCGCGCGGGACGGGCTTGTGACAACCGCCAGCTCCGGACGAGACCGGTCACCGCGTAGCCGCCGAGCGCGAGAACCGTCCCGAGCAGCAGCGCCAGCTGGACCGGGGTGGACTCCCACCACGCCAAGGGCGTCAACGGAGTCACCGAATGACCTTGTACCGCAGGTCGATCCACCTGAGCACCCGCCGATCCCGGCAGCCCGTTCACCCAGTCACCCATGAGCTCGGCGTAGCTGGGCGCGAGGTCGGCCCCCTTGTCGAAACCGTCGGTCGTCGTGAAGGCGGCGTGCTGGGCATTCGGCAGGGTCCGCAGCGTGTAGTTCGTCTTGCCGACCCGGTCGAAGGCCACGCGGAAGTCGCGCAGACTGTCGCCGGGTGGGGTCAGCCGGTCCTTGTCGCCCCAGATCGCGAGCACCGGCTGGGTGAGCCGTTCCAGCACCGGCACCGGATCGTACTCGGCCTGGGCGAACTGGCCCGCGCCCGCGAGCTGGCGGATTCCGTTGCGCGCCAGCACATCGATCATCGATCCGCGCACCCCCGCCGCCGCGAATCTGGTCTCGTTGGCCCAGGTCTGCTGGGCGGCGGGCGCGCCGGAATTGGCGCCGATGGTGATCAGGAACGCGACATCGGCCGAGCGAGAGGCGGCCAGCGGCGCGACCCAGCCGCCTTCGGAGAGTCCCCAGAGCCCGACCCGGGAGGGGTCGACCTCGGGCCGATGTCGCAGTGCGGCGATGCCCGACAGCGCGTCATCGGCGAGCAGGGAGAAGTCCCGGTGGGCGGGGGTGTAGTCCTCGACTCGCTTGGTATAGCGGAGCGCGACAATGCCCGCCCGCGCGAAAGCGT
Source organism: Nocardia fodinahabitans (assembly GCF_052983615.1). NCBI lineage: Bacteria > Bacillati > Actinomycetota > Actinomycetes > Mycobacteriales > Nocardiaceae > Nocardia > Nocardia fodinahabitans. The sequence continues at coordinate 3,920,912 of NZ_JBRJJC010000001.1, read as the reverse complement.
CGGCCACCTGGGCATAGTGGGGACTGGGGCTGGTGCCGGAGCCGTGCACGAGCACGACGCCCGGCCGTCCGGTGGCACCCGCCGGTGCGTGGATGGTGCCGGTCGTGGTGGTGCCGTCGGCGCGGGTGACGGTGATGTCGGTAGTGGTGCGGTCCTGGGCGGCGGCCGTCGGCGCGGCCGCGACGAGAGCCGCGGTCATGGCGGCGAGCGCAGCGATACGAAGCAACACGGTGGATCCCTACTGGCTGTCGTTCATCCCCGGCGCGGGGAACGCGATGAACCGGGTCAGCACCCGGCGCGCGCCGGGCCTGCCCTCGGCATGGGCGGCTTGGAAGCGCTTGAGCAGCGCGAGGTACTCCTCGCAGAAGTCGTCGAGTTCCTCGCGGGTCGCGTAGATCGCGCCGCGCGAGAACGGCATCGTGTCGGCCCACTCCCCCAGTTCGGCGCGCTCGGCCCGAAATCGCTGGAACAGCTCGACATCATCGGCGATGTGCTGCGTGACCAGCCCTTCCAGCAGCTCGCGCAGTTCCGGCGACTGGTCCTTGTCCAGCCGGTACCGCAGATCCTTCGGCGGCGACCGCCACCACCGCTCCTTCCCCTTCGCCAGCTCGGGCGCTTCCTCGATGAACCCGTGCTCGGCCAGCTGACGCAGGTGATAGCTGGTCGCCCCGGTGTTCTGGCCCAGCTGCGCACCCAGCGCCGTCGCGGTCGCCGGGCCCTTCTCGGCGAGCGCGCGCAGAATGCGCTGCCGGAGCGGATGCGCGAGCGCGCGCAGCGCGGCGGGATCGGTGATCTCCCTGGGCGGTATCTCGTCGACCATACTTGCACAGTACTCTTTGCATAGATTTTTGTGCAAAGAGAATTGTGCAACTAGGCGGCGTAGCGCGAGTAGACGACCGAGCCGTCCAGCACCCGGGACTCCACCAGCGTCAATCGGGGCGCCACATACCCCTCGGGGAACAGCCGACGACCGCCGCCCTGCACCGTCGGATAGACGAACAGCCGGTACTCGTCCACCAGGCCCGCCTCGATCAGGGCATGGCAGAGCCGAATGCTCCCGGTGACGACGATGTCCCTGCCCGGCTGCTCCTTCAGCGCTGCGACCCGCGCGACCGGATCCCCGGCCAGAATCGTGGAGTTCTCCCACCCCGGGTCGGTCATGGTCGCCGACACGACGTACTTGCGCTGCCGGTTCAGCGATGCGGTGATGCCCGTCCGGTCGTCGGTCTGCGCGGGCCAGAACGCGCGGAAATCCTCGAAGGTGCGCCGGCCCAGTACCAGCGCGTCCGACGCGGCGGTCTGCCGGTGCAGCTCGGCGAGCTGTTCGGCGTTATCGGCCTGCGGGTCGAACCAGTCTTCGAGCATTTCGATCGCACCGTCGGCGGTGCTGTTCTGGGTGATCGCGAGCGTGCGCATGCCAGCCTCCTCGTCTCGACGACTCCTGGTGATTGCGACGGCGTGACCAGGGCGAACTCATCGGCGTGGCGCCATCGAGGCAGCGCTCGACGCGAACGGATCCTCGGCATGCTCAACCTTGCCCCCGGGAAGAGTTTCCGCACCCGAGCCGAGAACCACGAAGGCCCTCCCCGGATTCCCGGAAAGGGCCTGTGACCTTGGAGCCGCCTGGGGGAATCGAACCCCCGACCTTTTCATTACGAGTGAGCCGGAATGCGTGTTCAATCGTCTCCCGAGGTCCCACTAGTCCAGCTCAGAGCCCTTTCTATGTCCCGTTCGTCTCTGTCAGTCCCGATGTTTTTCGGGTGTCTTGGCACACTGTCGGCACACCGGAAACCACTGCGGACCTGCGACGTTCGCGATCGTTCGGCACACCAGGAAACGGACCGAGCAGCCTGCCGTTCATTCGGCGTACCGTGGCACCTGCCCCGCCCCCCGGGCAGGCCGGGGCGCCTACATCGTTGCGCCGAGCCAGTGCGCGAACCCCAGTAAGCTCTCCGACTGCCGACGCTGAGCCGCCGCGATGCCGTACACGGTTTCCCGCACCGACGGGTGCAGGCGCGTCTGCTGCGGTGCGGCAGCGCGCGCCTTGTTCAGCGAGGCCAGTGCCTTGTCCGGCTTGCCTGACATGAGCCATGCGCGGGCGTTGTCCTGCCAGTGATGCGCAATCCTGGTCGGCGGAGCATCCGCGGAGTACGTCAGTTCGACACCGGCGAGCGCGGCCCGGTTCGGGTCGCCGGACTCCAATTCGACTGCGTGCGAATGGATTTCGACGTTCAATGGACCGAACGCAGTCATGTACAGGTCGGTCTCACCGGTCCGGCCGGCCAACTCGCGCGCCGCATCGACGTGGCTCACAGCACCGGAGTAGTTGAGCTTGCGCGCCTCATTGATCGCCCCAGCGAGGTGCGAGTATCCGGCGAGGACCATGCCCGGTTGGGTGTCGTCCGCCGCATTGATCGCACTGTCGATGAGCCGCGCAGCCACTTCCGCTTCGCCGTAGTGGGTGAGGATCCGGGCGCGCGCCAGCGCGGCGAATGCCCCGTAGTTCGGGTCGTCGCCGAGTGGCGCGTACCCGTCAGCAAGGTCGAGCGCTGGCAACGCGAGCATGAGGTGTCCGGTGCGGCGAGCCGACCACTCAGCGAGGATGTAGGCCGACGCGAGCAGCGAGTACGCGCGCGCCTGGTCGTCGCCGTCGAGATCACGTGCCGCGCCGTGTAGACGCCGGATGATCGCCGGTAGTACCTCGATGGTCTGGCGGGTGCGGTCGCTGCGGTACAGGTCCTGCGCCGCGGTGAGGTCTGCCTCGAGTTGCGCCAGCGTCCCGGGCTCATCGGCGCGCGCGTACCGACCTTCGGCGAGCAGCACCGACAGTTCGTTGACCGCGTCGGCGAGGGGCTTACCGTCGTTGAACGGCGCGCCGGTGAGCTGTTCGGGCGTGACCCGCAGGGCGCGCGCCACGGCAGAGATGAACCCTGGCGAAGCGGGTTCGCGCTCCTGCTCCACGGCCTTGATCATGCTGAGGCTGTACCCGGCGCGCGTCGCGAGCTGGCGTTGGCTCAGTCCAGCGATCTTGCGTTCGGCCGCGAGAGCTTGCCCTACGTGTGTCCCCATGTTCCGAGGGTAGATCGATACGTCTCGTGTGTCCCGCGCTGTTCCTGTCCCTTCTCTGTCCCTCGATGCCCTTGCGTGCCGCGAATCTGATTCCAGCCACGTCGCCGGATCGAGAAATCCCCGGCGACGGGGCGCGCCAAAACCCTTGAGAGAGAGGGCCGCCAATGTGGGGGCAGACAACGGCCGTGCCGAAACAGCCGACGGTGTGGGACATCATCGCGCGCCTGGCGCAGGAGGCGGAGCAGCAGGGGCAGCCGTCGCCGGTCCTCGAACACGCCGCGCCGGCCGGACCGCTGACGGCCGGACAGGCACACACGGTGATGCAGACCCATCGAGCGTGCGAGCGGTGGCAGTGCGGGCGGAAGGCTGCGGCGTGGGACGTACTCGTCGCCGCGGGCCGGGTCGTGCCGCGGCCGGCGAACGGGTCGATGTGATCGACGAGCACACCGCGCAGGAGCTGGCGGCGCTGGACGCGGATGTCGCCGCGGTCCTGGCGGCGGTCGAGCCCTCCGACATGGTCGGCCCGATCGTCCTCGCGAACGGCATGTGGGCGAACCAGTGGAACGGCTACTGGCGAGTGACCGTGGACCGCGACGGCGTCGCAGAGCCGATCGGTAGGTACCTGGCACGCACCCTCGACGAGTGCCGCCGGTGGGCGGGCGCACAGCTCAGGGAAGACGGCACCCTGCGCCGAAACGTACATATTCGGCGGGCCAGGTGACACGGGTTTCCTTGTGGCTACGCTTGTCTACGCAGACCGGATCACAGTCAGCCTGAGCACGACACCGGAAGGGCACAGCGCATGGGCGAAGACCGACCGTATTCCGAGATCGAACGCCGCCGCCTGGCAAAGCAACAACGCTCGCCCGAGTTCCGAGCATGGCTCGACCGCGAGGCCGACGACCTCGCCCAGCTCGTCACCCTCGCGCCCGGCCTGGCCGACCTCGACGACCCGTGGACCGTCGACGGCTTCCCTGCGATCGAGGCCGCCGCGATGGCCCGGTTCCCCGACCCCGGCGAGGACGCCACGGACGAGGAGATGGATTACCTCGCGCTGTGCGCCCGCGGCATCGGCCACACCATCCTGCGCACCATGGGTGTCGGCAAGTGGGTGTGGGTCCAGATCTACCAGGGGAATCCGATCGGTCCGGCGATCGAACTTCCCGGGCACGTGTTCTGGTTCGACCCAGGCCAGACCATCCGCGCTGTCATCTTCGACCGAGAACCCGGAGAGATCGCGCGCGAACTCGACCGCCTCACCGCCTGGTCCGAGGAAGCAGCAAACCGCCGCATGGTGCTGTAACCGGCGCCCCGCCCTCAGCGTTGAGGGCGCGCGGTGACCGGCCCCACCGCTGGGGACGAACCGCGCCATGACGTCGTTCCCCGCACTGACCACGGCCTCACCGAAGCAGGGGACAGCGGGCATAAGGCGTACGTGATGGCGAAACTCGCCGAGGTCGCCACCCAGGTCGACAAGATCAGGGCGCCGCTGGACTGGCAAAGGCAAGTCGAGCTGTGGGGTGACCGCAAGCTCCTGCACGACATGATGATGTACGGGAACCAGCACCTGGAGGGTCGCACCGAGGCCCAAGGCTGGGTGCACGAACACCCCCAGGCAACGTCGATGGGTCCGCGGCGTCACGACACCGCCAAAGTCGTCCGCCGCGCCGGCATCCCAATCGTCCAGAAGACCACCGAGTACAAGGCGGGGTGGGTCAGCAAGAAGGAAGGACTACGCCAGCTCTACAAGGAACGCGAGATCCTTACGCGGGGGCTTACCCAGGACGTCAGCGAGTACGTTATCCGGGCCGAACATCCGCCACATCCGGCGGTGCTGCGGGAAGCCCAGCAGATGGAGAAGGACTTTCCCGGAAAGTTCAAGCTCATCAAGATGTCGGAACGTGAGTTCGAGCGGGCGGTGGAAGCGGGCCGCCCCATCGCGCACGCGAAAGCCGTGGAACGGCTTGGGTATCTGATCGAGAAGGTGCGGCAGTCTCCAGAACTGACTACCGCGCCACGCGCCATCGAGGGCCTCATTCAGGAGATCGAGAAGGGCAAGCAGCGGGGCGAGCCGATCGGGCTGCACGTGCTGGTCGGTGCCCGCGTCGAGCTGGCGCAACTGCTGGAGGCCGATTGCCGGATCACCCAGGAAGCCGACAAGGTCGCCCGCGAGGCCGCGCACCTGCGGTTGAAGGAAGCCCAGATCGTCGAGCACGTCCAAGCCCAACGCCGGGAAGAACGCCGCGACCGGCTCTCCCAGATGGTGGCGCGCGTCGACCGCGAGATCGTCGCGTCCGCGGTCACAGCCGTACGCCCACCGAACCCAGCGAAGTCCCCTGAGCGGGCGCAGCTGCTGGAATTGGCCGGCAACGATCCAACGATGATCGCCATGGCGAAGGCGATGGAGAATGCACGCGCAGAAATGCAGCGGCGCGTCAACACCGAGCGGGCACCGCTGGAGCGGGAAGCGCTCGCCAAGCTGGCATTGCCGACGCCGATGCATCACGAGGTGGCGCAGCTGGTGCTGGAGCAGCAGCGCGACAACCCGGGACCGATCACGGTCGAGCGCGTCCAGGCCGCCGAACGCGAGGTACAGGCGAGAGCCCGCGAGGCGCAGGCGCGCGAGACCCGCGAGCGGGAGAACCGGGAGGTCATGGAGCGGGTCGCCGACGCCTACAACAAGCGCCTCGAGCAGGCCGCGCGGGAGCAGGGCACCCCACGCGGCATAGACAAGTCCGAGGACGCGGCAGCCGCACGGCAGGCGGCGCGGCTCGCGAAGGATCTGCGGATGGACCCGAACCGCCTGATAGAGAAGGGTGTCGACGCCCGCGCCGTAGACGAGTTGGTTCGCGGGAACGCCACGACCGACGCCGCGGCACGCGCGTACGTGGTCCAGGTCAGCGACCGCACCATGCACATCGGCCAAGAGAGCCAGGAAGTCGCGATCGCCAAGCAGATCCGCATGGTCGAAATGGGGCTGTCCCTTGACAACGTGGAAGCGCGAGTGCTGCGGGAGCAGGGCCACGCGACTACCAGCGTCGCCAAGTCGCGGGCGGACCTGGAGCGCCAGCGCGAGGAAGCTGGAGCGGAAGCGGCAGCGAGGTCGAGAGCGGCACGGCTCCGGGCGGACAGTCGGTGAGCGGGGGAAGGATGGGCCGGGCCGAGGGCAGGAGCGTGGGCGGTGACACGACGGTCGGTCGCAGTGTGGCGGCTCGGCAGAACTACCTGCCGAGCCGTTCCGCTACATGGCCAGACCCCCGCCCGGCCTGCACGGCCGCGACCACGGGTCGTGGGGATCATCGCGCGCGGGCGGAGCGATCGCCAGCGCTTCACCTACCGCACATGACCGAAGCCCGTCGCGAGCACCGCCGGATCACGTCGGGGGTGGCGGCCGGAACCTACATCCGCCCCCTGGATCTCACGGTGGATGAAGCGTGTGACGAGTAGATCGACGGCCGCCGTCTGCGCCGCCAGGTCACCCGAAACAACTACGTCAACCACCTGTTGCCCGCCCGGTGGTTCATGGGTGGTCGCAAGCTCGCGCAGCTCACGAAGGCCGACGGGGACGCCCTCGTCACATGGATGCTGACGCAGGGCCGCGTGGACCAGCGGCACAAGGTCGACCCCGACTCGCTGTCGTCGCGCGTCGCTGCGTTCGTGGCGCTGCACCCGAACGGTGTGGCAGCCCGCGCGATTCAGGCCGAGTTCCCCGGCCAGGACATCCACACGCAGCTGTCGGCCCTCGTGCGCGCCGAGCGTGTGGCCCGCACTGGCCGGGCTGTCGACACAGCTACGGAGTCAGCCACCGTGGAACGCGGCGTGAAGCCCGTGACCGTGCGATCGACCCTCACCGCACTGAGCATGATGGTGCAGTCGTACGTGGACCAGGGCCGCCTGCCGCGCAATGTGATCGCGCCCGTTGAGCGTCCAGGCGACGAGATCCCGGAGGACGATGACGCGGCCGACGCGGGGGCCGCGCTGTACCAGTGAGCCGCGGGGCGGTTTTCCCGCCGGTTGGCACACTGTTGGCACACTGAAACGAGAAAGGCCCTCCCCGGCGAACCGGAAAGGGCCTCTGAGCTGGAGCCGCCTGGGGGAATCGAACCCCCGACCTTTTCATTACGAGATAGCCAAGTAGCGTCCTGCGTCATATCGCGTAGTACTGGAAACTAGCGCTTCTACGCAGGTGAGAAGGCATTTCCTGCCTTGTTCGTACCGCGTCGTCATACGACGTTCGGTGTCACACTGCGTGACGCACTCCTACGCCCACACCGCCCGTCGTCGCGGGGCGCGAAGGTCACAACTTGCCACGGAGTCCACCGTCATCTGTTCGGACCAGCGCCCGACCTCTCTTACGTTGCTGTCGCACGCCACCAAGGCGACACCGACGAAGGAGACCACGATGACCGCCCCCGCGAAGAAGACCACCACCGAGAAGCTGACCACCAAGCAGGTTGCCGAAGCGCTGGGCACCGACCCGAAGACGCTGCGCGTGTTCCTGCGTGCATCGGACGACTACGAGGCCGTAGGCGCTGGGTCGCGCTACTCGTTCACCACGAAGGACGTCGGCCCGATGAAGACTCGTTTCGCGAAGTGGGCCAAGGATCGCGAGGCCGCGAAGGTCGCCAAGGCAGAAGCCGCGAAGGAATCCACACCCGACGCCGAGTAACGATCGCACGGACGCTCGACCGTCCGACCTCTCAGCCCTGGCCATGTGCCGGGGCTCTTTGGTGAGTTCGCTGGCCCTACCGTCAGCACGTCCGTGCGGCGCTGACGAACGTCGACCATACGATCACTTGAGCGAGCATGTACCAGGCGCTCTGGAGACGACTCAGGGACGGATACGGTAGGTCATCGCGTCATGCGTCGCGCATCGCTGATGACCGGCAGCTCCATCGTTGTCGCAGAGGACATTTCGAAGTGCGCGAAGCTGTGCCGTCCCGGTTGGCGGGGTGTGGAGCGATGGCGGCCCAGCATGAAGCCGAGCACGAATGCCGCGACTACGGCGATACTGAAGGCGGCTACGACCATAGCGACTCGCAGGGCAAGGGCGGCATGTGCTCGCGGACTTCATCGTCTATCAGCACGGGGACGCCGAGCCATTCCCCCACGTCGTGCGCGTACAGAATCGCTGCCTGCCTCGCTGCGCAGTAGTCGAGCACATGAGGACCGAACCTGATGCGTACGTGGCACTGATCGTCTTGCACGCCAGAACCTTTCGGCGAACGATTGGTTCCGAGCCGGGTGAAGGAGTGAACACCTCACCCGACCCGTTGCAGATGAACCTAAGAATCCGAGCGCGAAAATCTGAACGGGTTTGCTACAGTTTGCGAGCGGAGACGATTTTTGTTGACTGGTTGCTCCCGGTCACTGACGATCGACATGCGCAAGAAAACGCGCGCAACTCCTCACGAAGGACAGAACCCATGAAGTTACGGTTCCTCGGACAGAACACGAACAAGAACGGATGCCCGTCTCTGTTCCTGACCGATCGCGGCACGTACATCGTGCAGGGCTGGCGGGTACCGGGACGCCACGACGTACTGGAGATCCCACACCCGCTACTTGCGTTCCTCGAACCTGGGACGTGCCTGGGCGTGCTACTTCAGGACACTGGTCACGGCACGTTCTTACTCTCTGGCGACACAGTGACCGACCCAGAAGCGTTGTCGCAGATGGACATACCGGACCACGAAACTTGCTTCGAGGTTCCCGTAGGACAGGAGATCAGGGGCGATGCAGCTCTTACAAGGTGAGGCGTTCGACGAGTACTTCCACACGTTCGAGCGCACCGCGTATCACCTCGAAGTGCTCGACACCTACGAGACGCCGGAAGAGTCCGAGCCGTTCCAGCGATTTTTGGCCGGCGAGCCCGACGACTACGAGTGGTTCAAGGACTGGGCTGACGACGTTCACGCGGTCACGAGCGCCGGAAAGCAGATGCGACGCGCCCGCGTCATCACTGAGCCACACACCGACTACACCCGGTGGGGCCTCGTTGTTGCAGAACAGAACATCGCCGCGGGCGAGGAAATCCGCTATCTCGCGCGACACCTGATCGACCCATCCGAGCTGACTACGGATGACTTCTGGCTGTTCGATGACAACCTGGTGGCGTTCACCGTCTTCGAACCATCGGGCCAGTTCGTAGGCGGTGCATTCACGCAAGACCCCGTGATCGTTGACCATGTCCGGGCGGTGTGGAATCGGGTGTGGGACAAGGCAGTCCCCCACGCTGAATACGTCAAGGCGTGACGACTACCGCGAAAGAGGCCCGCGAGGCGTTCGGTGAGCGCCTGCGTAACCTCCGTCGGGATGCTGGGCTGACCGGTAGGCAACTCTCTGAGCTTGCCGGTTGGCACAGTTCCAAGGTCTCGAAAATCGAGTACGGCAAACAGACGCCGACCGATGACGACGTGCGCATCTGGTGCATCCACACCCATGCAGCGGATCAAGTGCCCGACCTCATCGCCAACCTGCGCAACGTCGAAACCGCCTACCTCGAACAGAAGCGAATGCGCTTGCCGCACAGGCAAAAGCAATCCATCGCGTCCGAGGGACAGACCAGCCTCATGCGCTGGTATGAGCCTGTAGTCGTGCCCGGCCTGTTGCAGACCCCGCCCTACGCGGAATCGCTGTTGGCTATGGTGCTAGACTTCTACGACGATCCGCCCGCCGACCTCGAACCGGGGTTAGCCGCGCGCCTCGAACGTCAGCAAGTCCTGTACCGAGGCAATCACCGCTTCTACTTCCTGCTCGGTGAACAGGTTCTCCACACCCACGTTGGCACCGCGGATTTGATGATCGAACAGATGGACCGATTGCTCACGGCGATGTCTCTGCCTCGCGTCGTGCTGGGCATCGTGCCGACAGGCAGCGACTACCGCGCGCCGGTGATGAACAACTTCATCATGTTCGACACCCGCATGGTCCAGGTCGAGACCATCTCGGCTGAGCTGACGATCACCCAGCCCAGCGAGATAGCGTTGTACGACAAGGCATTCCACCGGCTCAAGGATCAAGCCATCCACGGACAGGACGCGCGCGCCATGATCGCCGCAGCCATGGACGATCTGCGTTCTGATGACTGACGAGCGTTCGCACAGTCTGCGCACACATGTTCCGACATGCACTGTGGGACAGCGCATCTGATCATTGATCAGGCATCACATTCGTTGTGCTGTCCGGAAGTTCAAAGCGTCGTACTGTTCGAGATACCAGACACGTTTACCCAGTCGCTCCGGCGACATTTGCGCGACGGTCAACCCGGACGCGCGTAGCAGGTCCTCAAGACGACGCTCACGCTCTTTCGCACGTTGCGCGATGAATCTATGCACGCGACGATCACGAGACGCCAGAACGTCTACTGGCAACCCGTCATCCTCGCGCGGCTTGCGGGTGCGCTGGGGAGGCTTCGGTTGGGCGATATCCTGACGCGCCTTACGGATGTCATGCCGGACAGGACGATTCGTGCTGTAACCCAGCGCTTCGCGTATCTCGTCCACACCCGCCCCGCGTTTACGCATCGCAAGGGCTTTCGCTCGGCGTTTCCTGATCTCGGCCCGCTCGGCCATCTGTTCCTCCTCATCTACGGCGAAACCCCGCGACGGTGAATGGGGAAACAAGCCCGTCGCGGGGCTGGGCGGAGCACCTGGGGGCAGTTGGGCACTCCGGGTCTATTGCGCCTTGATCGCGTGCAACTGGAAATGCCCCCGTGGGCGGCGTCACGGGAGCACGGCGTTACTCGCTGTCCAGCGCGTCGTTCAGCATCCGGTCGCGCATCTCGATACCGACCTGCTTCAGGTTCGCGGACGACGGGAGCGAACGAAGCTCTTCCCGGCGTTCGGGGGTATGGAGCACGTGAGTGCCGGTCTTGCCCCTCTGGGATACGAGCCCGGTCTTGCCTTCCCTCACCGCGAGTTCGATGTAGTCCCCGCTCACGTGCTGCTTCCGCCACCGCTCCTCGTCCCCAGGGACAGGTGCGTGGTGGGGCGTCCGTGCTCCCGTGCGGGGATGGTTGTGCAGACCCAGCCTCGAAGCCCTCACCTTGATCTGGGACTGCTTCTTGAGGTGTTCCTCCACGAGGGTGTGGAGATCTGCGACCGCAACCACCAGGGCCGCGTACGCCTCGCGCAGCGGATCAAGGTCCGTGGTCATGAACTCCTCGTACTCTCTGAGGAATTCATCCACCTTGGCCTGGTGTTCGGCGGCTGCCTTCTCCGCAGCCTTGCGCTCATCAGACAGCGCCGTCAACTCGGCCAGCTCATCAGCCGCGCGAGCATCGAGAAGCTGCTTGGGGGTGACCTTCTCGCCCCCGATAACGCGGGCCTTCAGTTCTTCGAGAACGGACATGTCAGTTACTTCCTTCCGGAGAGGTAGCGACCGGTGCCCTGCTGAGCCTGGTCGACGTTGTGCCGCGCGATAACGGCGTTCTTCTGGTCGGTCTCGTGATCTTCGATCGCCTGCTTGAGTTCGGGCGACACGTTGACGAGCAGGAGCTTGGTAACCGCGTCCTCGCTCATGCGGCGGCTGGCCGTCAGGTAGTCGATCGTCTGCGCGATCAACAACGGCTTGACCTCGGCGTCGGCATCCTGGATTCCCCGTGCGGCAATCTCGATCGCTGCACCTACGTCTTCCTTCAGCATCATGGCGCTCTGGAGCTTCGGCCAATCCTGGACGAATACCCGGTCGGCGACTTCCTGTTCCTGCGCTGTGCCGGGCCGCTTGGTCAGCGCGTCCCGTGCCTGCTGCACCATGTCTTGACTTCCGCCCAGCTCGTTGTCGATTCGATCGCGGATCGAGGCATAGTCAGCGCCTCCGCGCTTCGTCTCCTTCAACAAGCCGTCTACATCAATCTTGACCATTTCTTTCCCCTTTCGTTTGGTTTCTTACCTGACATGCCCGGGCTATCCTGTGGATATACGGATGCCTGAATCGCTTGCGCGCCTTGCCGTTCGGCGATAGCGCTATCAGTTTTATCAGTCGATCCTTGCCCACACCCAACAACGTCGGCGCGTGAGCTTCCGCATTCCGGGCGGCTATTTCTTACCTCTGACGATGAAGCACTCGCGGCTTGATCTTCACCTCCTCATCTGCGGTCGGGCAGGTCTCGTCGTGCCATACCCTCGCGGCCTTACCGGATGTCCGGTCGCGGAACTCGATGATGGGTACCGAGCAGTCGTCGCATAGCCGCTTTGCCTCAGCCAAGAACTCATGCTGAACTCCTGGGATGCGATAGACAATATCCTCATCAAGTCCCGCAATGAATGGGCTTCGATTGTCTCGATATGCTCGGTAAGTCATTTCTCTATTCCCTTCCGGGTTTCCTCCGAATGACGCGGCGGCGTGTGCGCCATTGTCGGCATGATATGCACAAAGTCGGGTGAATCCGAACCCCTGAGTTTCACTACCTCGCACGCAGACGCGACAAAGCCACACCGACAGCCCGAATACCTTCCCCGATACCCGAATCGCATTCTCCGCATGTCGCTCATGAATGAGACGACGACATTGCGCTCTAGTAGATCCGTACGGCGACTGTCACACGCTCTCGCGATAAATCACATGGTGGCGCATGTCCAAGACATCAGCGGGCCTACCTCGCGCACGCACACGATGCGGCTCCACACCCACCCAATGCGTAGCATTGCTGAACGTAGTCTGCGTATAGCGAGAGGCCCATGCACAGCGGTGACATACACCGTCCGACCTGCGCATGAGCCCTGCTCACCTGATTGGATATGAAGTTGCGCATTCCCATCGGCGATCAGTCGAGCTTCACCCGAACAATGATGTGATCGCCTTTGCACAGATGGCCGCAGGCATAGCGGTCAATCTGTTCTTCGAAGAATTCCGCCAACTCACGCGACTCGTACAACGTGACCGTTGGAACTCCACACCAAGCGATGAGTGCGTACGGGCCTTCACCTTGCACCCATGCAGCCCGGCGAATCGCGCACTTCATGAACGTCCGAGCTGTGCGGTGTCGTTTCTCGCACCTGTGCCGCCTGTAGATAGGCGTCGGGTCTAACTGAACTAGTGTCATTGCCTTTCCTTCCGTTCCACACCGCCCACGCGATGTGCTTCGTAGTTGTCTTCCTCGCGTACATACGCCGGTATGCGTATGCGCTGGTGCGCAGACTGCGCGCGTGTGTGCGTACGTGGGGTGTATCCAATGCAATCAATGTGATCTATGCATTAAGAACAAAGATGATAAAAACTCAGTTCACGAGTAAGACAGTTCGTGATCATTGTTTATACCTACGTCCCATAGATCGCATACGTTGCATGTTTGTTGCCCCACGCACGCGACACCGGCGCGCGCGAGTAAGGCCACCCGTCAGAGTTCGGGAATGCGCCACATGACGACGCCGCCCTTGCCGAAGCCCTTGCGGGCAGTCTCACCACCGATGCGCTTAAGTGCAGACCGGAGACGGAATTCGGTGTAACCCTTGGCTTCCGCACGTTCGAAGATCGTTGTGGCGGGTGTGGGACCGTTCAACAGCTGGTCGCTCAACCACTGGTCGATCGGGCTGCCGTCCTTGACCTTGCTCGCGATTCCGAGCAGTTGACGCCGCGTGACTTCAGCTTCTCCGTCCCACACCGCAATAGACGTACGGGCCTCTTCCCCGTCGTCCGTCTGCACGAACCGTTCTTCCGTGTGACCGAGCAGTACGGGCACATCACCCGGCGCGTTGTTGTTCTTGCCGTTCAGGAAGAAGAAGCCGTTTTCGTTGTCCGGGTCAGCGATCAGGCCGAGCGTGGCGCGGGCGACCTGTGACCACACCAACGACCCGCTGAGCAGCAATCCCATGTCGCCTTCGCTCCGCTTGTTGAAGTGGGCGATACCCAGGAACGCGCACCGGGTGTCCGCAGCAATGCGGTTGATGGGCTCGAGAGCGCGGCGCAGAATCTGCCCCTTCTCCGCATCGACGTTGTCCGGCAGCACGGAGACGATCGGGTCGAAGATGACCAGGCCAACATCGTTGTACCGCACAGCTTCACTCAGCCCGTCGTTGTCGTTGGGCAACGTCAGACGTTCGCCGTCGTTGTACTCGAAGAACAGCACGCGATCCATATCCGCGTCCGCAGCCTGAAGCCGCGGGGCGATGGTCGTTTCCCATGCGTCCTCCGTCGCGCAGATGATGACGCTCTTCGGGGTACCTCCGTAGTGCCCGTCATTCAGGACGCCTCGCGAGACCTTGGCCCCGATCCCGTACGCGACGGACGACTTGCCCGTGCCCTCACGTCCGGCGAGCAATGACAGCGCGCCCAGCGGGATACGGTCCTGCCACAGCCAGTACAGCTTTTCTGTCTTCACGCTCGAACCTCGCTTCAGTTTGAATCGCCCACCGGGCTGATAGATGCCGTCCCCATCGACCTGCCCACCGTCAGGGGATGGTGCAGGCGCGTCCTTCTTCCGAGATTTGGCCGGCGGGCGTGTATCGCCGTCCCAGCACGCAACAACCTGCTCAGGGAGACGGGCATAACCGAACTTGGCCACAGACGGTTCGTGCCCTTCGAGCACCCACAGCGCCTCGCCCTGCGTCAGCCCCTTCTCATTGCAGAGACGTACAAGCTTCTTGGTCAGCTTGTGGCGGCCTGTCCCGTCGCCTGGGTCGCGTTGCCGCCGCATCGACCGAATATCGCGAAGCTCAACGCGCCGCCAACGGTGCTGAGCGACCTCCTGAGGGACCAGCGTGGTCGGATCGGTACGTCGCCCGCGCGACGATTCGTCAAGCTCGCCATCGAGCGCCCAGCCGACCACGCTGTCGAACCGATCCACACTGAGCGGGAATCGGCGTGACCGTCCAGCCCTGCGCAGACTGACCTGTGTACGAGCCTCGGCCTTGGTGTTGAACGTGCCCATGGGGCGCAGCAATTCGCCGTCGCCGTACTTTCCGCCCGACTCGTGCCCGGTCACCCCACACGCCCGAGCGAGGCGGCGACCGCGTTCCTTGAGTTCGACGCCAGGTAGATCCTGATCGAAGTACAGATTGACGTGCAGGTGTCCCACACGCCCGCTCTCGATGAGATCGGCCCCGAGATGGTTCAACAGTTCCAGCGCATCCACAGTGACGGTGTCCAGCTCGAACGACAGCACATGGGTCGGCACTGTCTCGCCGTCCTTGCGCTGTTCGGTGTGGAACAGGGACGTGGGCACCCACACGCAACGGTTCTGGCTGTTCAGCTCGACAAGACGGTCGATCACCGCCCGGCGCTGCTTCGGCCACATCAGGAACTCGTGACGAAAGTCTTTCTGCCCCTTGGCTTGATCCTTGCTCCCGACGCAGACGAACCCGATGCGCCGCTTGTAGTTCCGGTCGAGATGATCCGCGATTGCTGTGCGGTCGATGTTCTCGGTGACTTCCTTGGTCATGGTCATTTCCGTGCTTCCTGTTCCGCGCGTCGGACGCGCTCGTCCTGTCGCCGCTTGCGTTCGCAGTACGCCCGACCGAGTGGCCCGTGTCGGCAGTCGATGTGATCGAGGTCCACGGGTGCAGGCGCGTACAGCTCGGGGAACTTGATCCGGTCCCGTGGGTCCTCCACGTCCGGCTCGTCGAACTCAGGCGCGGCTATCGGATTCGCGCAGTCCTCGGCGTGGTCGATCTCTACGGCCCAGTTACGCGGACCCTCGAGCAGATCGGCCTTACCTCCACACGCCGGACACACGAACAGCGCGACGAATTCCAGCGCCGACACTGGCGGTTCCGTCACTCCTTGCAGCGGAGGCGGCTCGTACCGGCGGCGTCTCATCCTCGCCCCGCTCCGGGGCGGTGTGGATAGATCAGGTACACCAGCACCGCAAGAGGAATAGCCGCCACATAGGCCGCACTGTTGGCCTGGTCACCCGGTACGGCGACGATGGCGAACACAACGTGATTCAGCACGGCGCACCACGTCCCAGCAGACGCCGTGAGCGCCTGGCACCGTCGTTCGCGCGTGATTCGTTGTCGGCGACGTTCGCAGACGTGAGCGGGCTCATGACGCAACGCCCAACACGCGGGCTATCGCGATGATCTCCGAACCGACGTACGAACGGCCGCCCACCTTGTACTTGTCGTCGGGATGAATCACCTTGCCGCGCTTGGTCTTCACTACACATGAGGCGCCCGGTTCTTCGTTCGACGTAGACGCCGGTGTGTGTGGACGATGCGCAGGCTCGTTCGGGTCGATGCCCAGGTACCGGAGCAACGGCGCTGTCGGCACGCGATACACAGACCCGTACTTGTGGACGGGGACCGGAAACGTCCCGTCGTGCATCCGCCCGTAGGTGGTCGTCTTGGAGAACCCGCACGCTCGGCCTGCGGTCTGCAAGTCGATCGTCGTTGACTCGGACGCGAGCTTGACCGCTTCATCTGGGGTCATCGAGCGCCCCATCTTTCCTGCCATGACCTGCACCCTTTCGTTACTCATCCGTGTGTCGATCACACGCATAACATTCGTAACACGTGGACATTCAAGTTCACAACACACATATGTGTGGTAGATTCACACACATGACATCAGCCACTACCGGCAGAATCGCAGGTGAGAACCTAAAGCGCCTTCGACTCGACAAGGGCGAGACACAGGGCGAGTGCGCACAACGCCTCACGTCGAACGGGTTGCCGTGGACGCGCGATCATGTGGCTTCACTGGAGAGCGGGCGCAAGCCATCCATCACCGTCGATGAACTCGTTCTGATGGCTTGGGCGTATCGCGTACCGCTCGCTGAGTTCTTCCAGGGCGAAGGCGATATTCAGCTATCCCCCGACGCGACGGCGACCAAGGCCACGATGCGCGATCTACTCCAAGGCCGGAGCCGTAAGCCTTCGATCGTCACCATTGACCTCTCCGAGGCAGTTGAGGACGACCCGGTATCTGACCGGATCGCCGATCGGTTGGGTGTGGAGCTGGATCAGGTAATGGAAGTCGCACAACAACTTTGGGGCCACACCGCCACCAAGGAACGCGACGAACGCCTGTTGTCCACACCGCCGAGTGATCCGAAAGCATTGCGCACCTTGCGGGCTGGCATGACCAAGCGCCTGTTGCGAGAGGT
Organism: Nocardia fodinahabitans; assembly: GCF_052983615.1. NCBI lineage: Bacteria > Bacillati > Actinomycetota > Actinomycetes > Mycobacteriales > Nocardiaceae > Nocardia > Nocardia fodinahabitans. The sequence continues at coordinate 3,903,799 of NZ_JBRJJC010000001.1, read as the reverse complement.
CCGTGAGCACATCCAGAAGGGCGGTGAGTGACGACACCACACGAACACGCGCACCGCATCCCGACAGGCGCTCTACGCGCCTCCTAGACACCTGAAATCAACTGAAGGACAACGACAATGACGCTGACCGCTTATCAAGACCCTGATGACCAAAGCCTGGCAATCCACAGCGAGCCGCCAAGCAGGGGGTGGTTCACCTGCGAAGAGTGCGACGCCGAAAGGCCCATGACCGCGATGATCCATGGCGAGATCATCACCGACGAGCATGGGAACCGGGTGTTCGTGGAAAGCTACACCTGCAACGAATGCGTCCACGGCAACGCCACACTGACCAGCGGCCCGACTCTCGAGACCTACGTTCTCGAATGGCTCAGTCTCGCTGAGGGAAAGCGGATCGTCTGGAAGACCGAGGACCACGGACGTACGCCGACCTCATGGTCCGGCCATTTCTACGACATCGCCCCGGGCATGGGTCCCACCAAGACGCTGTTCGTTAGCCCTAGCTCACTTCCCCACTACGCCTACGCGATCGTCAGCGACGACGTAGAGGACTTCTTTCACATGCCCGCTGGCCTCGCCTGGTCGTACTTCGAGGACTGGTTGCAGAACACCCACGGAATCCCGCTCGTCAGTCTCCGCGATGGCTACCAGTCAGCCGCCTGATCCCTCGCCGCACGAAAGAGCCCGAACATGACCACCATCCGCAAATCATCCTCCAATCCACACCGCTACATCGTCCGCAAGCCCGGCCAAGATCCGTACGTCGCGGAGTACTGCATCGGGTGCGAGGAACTGACGAAACTCGACCTCCTGCACGAAGGCGTGTGCTTCCGCTGCGCGCGGATCAAGGTCGCCTGACTCCACACCCACCTACCCCCCGATGGGCCCTGCGCGATGCGTGGGGCTCGTCGCATTTCTCCACCAAGAAAGGCCGGAACGATGGCACAAGGAACGATCACCAAGCGCTGCGGATGCACCTACGTCGATGAGGACGGCACGCGGCGTCAGCTGGGTAAGGACTGCCCAAAGCTCAAGCGCGCGGGTGGAGGCTGGTCCCCGACGCATGGCACCTGGGGCTACATCATCGGAATTACCGATGCCACGGGCAAGCGCCGTCAGCGCACACAGTTCGGATTCGAGTCCAAGCAAGACGCCGTGGATGCCCTCGACGCGCTGAAATCGAAAGCCGCTCGGGGTGTGGACATCTCGGTCCGTATCACCGTCGCGGAGTACATGGAGACTTGGCTCAAGGGCAAGGCGCACGAACTGAAGGGCAATACCCACGACCACTACACCCGGTACTCCGTGCGATGGGGGCTGTACATCGGTCGCGTGAAGTTGGATGATCTTCGCGTCCATCACCTCACCGCGGCTTTCGAGCACATCGAGGAGCGCAACGAAGAGATCCGGCGCGGCAAGATCAAGGCTCGCGTCACCGGACCGTCTGCCATGCAGCGAATGCGCGCGATGCTCCGTAGCTGCCTCAGCGATGCCCTGCGTGAGGGTCTCGTCACAGTGAACGTTGCGAAGCTCGTCAAGCTCCCATCAGGCAAGCCACCCAAGGCGCTCGTCTGGACCAAAGCGCGCGAAAAGGTTTGGCGTGACGCCATTGCCAAGCTGATCGAGGAAGGCCGCACCCCGAGGCAGGCACGACGTGAAGCGCCCACACCCTCCACGGTCATGGTCTGGCGTGCCGATCATTTGGGCGCATTCCTCGATGCCGTCGAAGGTGACCGCCTCTACGCCCTCTGGCACATCCTGGGTACCCGTGGCTTGCGTCGTGGCGAATCGCTCGGCTTGGACTGGCCGGATATCGACTGGGACAACAAGGCCGTGACGATCGAAAGTCAGTTGGTGCACAGTCCATCCGGCGTCATCGAGGACACACCCAAGTCAGACGCTGGCGACCGAACCGTAGCCCTCGGCACTGAGAATGTCTCGCTTCTCAAGACGTACCGCGCAGCGCAGAAACGCGAACAGCTGAAATGGGGCGAGGCGTACACCAAGTCCGACCGCATCTTCACCCGCGAGGATGGGCGCGACCTGGACCCGAACCAGTTCACCAAGCTGTTCAAGCGCCTTGCCGCAGCGGCTGACCTGCCACCGATCCGGCTGCACGATGTTCGCCACACCGCCGGTTCGCTCATGATCGCGTCAGGCTCTGATCCGAAGACCGTTCAGGAAACGCTCGGCCATGCCGACATGAAGCTGACGATGGAGGTCTACGTGTCCATGTTCGAGGACGTAGCCCAAACGAGCGCCGACAACGTGACCGCGTTCATCCCGAGGACGCGCAAGAGCGTCTAGGTTCGTCCGTACGCGCCCGCACGTTCGCACCGACACACACTGTCGCGCGAGTTATCCCCAGACGTTCACAGACGCGCTGAGCGCGGCATCTCCGCCGGTCAAACCCACATTCTTATGATGCGCGCATGACCACGAGCGACGACATCAAACCGGGCCGCAGATTCAAGGGCGGTGTGGAACAGGACCCGCTCAAGCGCATCATCACGGCTTTCGAAGACGCCGATTCCGAACACGCAGCACACGCGAGCCTGGGCATGTCGCCCGCCGAAGTCGTCAGCCAGTTACTCAACAGCCGGATCAGTCACAAGCAATGCGACCACCCGCGCACTACTTCCGCGATGGCGAGATGTCGCGCCGAACGCATGGCCGAGATTCGCGGGCAGGCTGTCCCTGAGCCCTCTCCCACACGCGCCCGAGGCGATCATTCCGGGTGCAGTCACTCGAACACACCTTCGGCTCGCAAGAAGTGTCGAGCACGACGAGTGGTGTCATAGTGGTGACACACCGAATCTTTGTTCGACCAGCAAAAAGGTCCCTGACACACGTTGTGCATGTCAGAGACCCTTTTAATGGAGCCGCCTGGGGGAATCGAACCCCCGACCTTTTCATTACGAGTGAAGCGCTCTACCGACTGAGCTAAGGCGGCGTGCCGTTAGGCGACGCGAGTCTATCGCGGGAACGGCCAGAACGCGAAAACGGGTGGTCAGGTGGAGCGGGCGGAGATGAGGGTGGCGACCATGGCGGCGACGGCGAAGCGGGGTTTCACGTTGAGGTCCAGGGCTTCCCGGCATGCGAGGACGGCGTCGATGCTGCGGAGCAGGCCCTCGGGGCGGACATTGGTGGCGAGATCGGTGATCTCGTCGGCCATGTCCGGGTGGGTGAGGGTGATCGCGACGCCGCGGCCGGCGAAGCGCATGGCGAGGGCGTCGCGGTACATCCCGGCGACGTCGATGAGGGCGCGGTCGAGGGCGTCGCGACCGGTGCGGGTGGCGCGGGACTTCTGGCGGCGCTCGAGTTCCTTGAGCACGCCCGCCGAACCACGGGTGGCCGAGGCCGCGCCCTTGCCGGTGCCGCCCGCGCCGAGGGCGGTGGCGAGTTCGTCGCGTTCGCGGTCGTCGCGTTCGGCGCTCATCTGCTTGGCTTCGTCGTCGGCTGATTTCACCAGCTCGTCGGCGGCGGCGTAGGCCGCGCCCGGGCGTTCGGTGGCGCTGACCAGCGCGAGCGCGCGCTGACGCCGCTTGCGCGCGTCCTCGTCGGTGGCGAGCCGACGCGCCCGGCCGACATGACCGCCGCTCACCGAGGCCGCCCAGTCGGCGGTCTTCGCGTCGAGTTGATCCCGCTCGCGCAGGACCTGCGCGATGGCGGGGACGGTCGGGGTCACCAGGTGCACGTGCCTGCATCGCGAACGCAAGGTGACAGAGATGTCCTCCGGATCGACGGTCGGCGCGCACAGCAGGAACACGGTGCGGTCCGGCGGCTCCTCGACGACCTTGAGCAGGGCGTTGGCCGCGCCTTCGGTGAGCCGGTCGGCATCCTCGACCACCACGATCTGCCAGCGGCCGGTGCTCGGCCGCCGGGACGCGATCTGCACGATCGCGCGCATCTCCTTGGTGCTGATGCTCAAGCCCTCGGGGATGATCCGGCGCACGTCACCGTGTGTACCGGCCATCGTGGTCGTGCACGCATGGCATCGACCACATCCGACGGTGTCGGGGTCGGTGCATTGCAGGGCAGCGGCGAAGCACAGCGCGGCGACCGACCGACCGGAGCCGGGCGGACCTGTGAACAGCCACGAATGCGTCATCGCCCCGGTCACGACACCCGCGCGGGCCGCCGTCGCGGCAGCCGTCAGTTCGGCCTCGACCACGTCCTGGCCGACCAGTCGATCGAAGACACCTGCCACGCGCTACACCCTAGCCGCGAGGTCCGACATCGATCCGGACGGCTGGACCGCCGCGCCCCGGACCTTCTCCCGCCCACCAGCCTCGCGCCCGATCCTGCACCGCCGTGCCGAGGCGGCCGAGGTGCGCGCCCGCGGCGAGCCGGCCAGCCACCGCCGAGTGAGCGGCGCCTCGTCCGTACCCGCTCGGTGTGTCAGTCCGCCTCGGTACCAGCGGTTTTCGCTGCCGCCTTCTTCGCGGGCGCCTTCTTGGCGGCCGTCTTCTTCGCCGCGGTCTTCTTGGCGACCGTCTTCGTGGCCGTCTTGGTCGCGGTGGACTTGGCCGCGGTCTTCTTCGCCGGCGCCTTCTTGGCGGCCTTCTTCGCGGTCGTCTTCTTCGCCGCCTTCTTCACCGGACCACGGGCCCGGCGATCGGCGAGCAGCTCGGAGGCGCGCTCGTCGGTGATCGACTCGACCTCGTCGCCCTTACGCAGGCTCGCGTTGGTCTCACCGTCGGTGACGTACGGACCGAACCGGCCGTCCTTGATCACCATCGGCTTGCCCGTGGCGGAGTCGTTGCCCAGTTCACGCAGCGCCGCCGCGCTCGCCGCCTGCCGACCACGCCGCTTCGGCTCGGCGTAGAGCTTCAGCGCCTCGTCGAGGGTGACGGAGAACAGCTGGTCCTCGGTCGCCAGCGAGCGCGAATCGGTGCCCTTCTTCAGGTAGGGCCCGTACCGGCCGTTCTGCGCGGTGATCTCCTCGCCCGAGGTCGGGTCGTTGCCGACCACGCGCGGCAGCGAGAGCAGCTTGAGCGCGTCGTCGAGGGTGATCGTCGCCAGGTCCATCGACTTGAACAGCGAGCCGGTGCGCGGCTTGACCTCGGCCGCCTTCTTGGTGGTCTTCTTCGCCGGTGGTGTCGCGGCCGGGTCCGGTGCGGGCGGCTCGGGCAGCACCTCGGTGACGTACGGGCCGAAACGGCCTTCCTTGGCGACGATCTCGTGCCCCGACACCGGGTCGACGCCGAGCGAACGGCCCTCCTGCGGCGTCGAGAACAGCTTCTCGGCGACCTCTCGCGTCAGTTCGTCCGGTGGCAGATCGTCGGGCAGGTTCGCCCGCTGTGACACCGGATCACCGTCCGGGTCATCGGGATTGACGATCATCCGCTCGAGGTACGGACCGAACCGGCCGACGCGGACCACGACATCGCGGCCCTGTTCATCGACGAACATCTTGATCGAGTTCACTTCGCGGGCGTCGATGTCGTCGAGCTGCTCGCCGACCATCTTCTTGAGACCACCCGAGCGCGCCACCGAACCCTCGGCGCCGTGATCGCCACCGAAGTAGAAGCTGGACAACCAGTTTCCGCGCTGCTCCCGGCCACCGGCGATCGCGTCGAGGTCGTCCTCCATCGCGGCGGTGAAGTCGAAGTCGACCAGTCGCCCGAAGTAGGCCTCGAGCAGGCCGACCACCGCGAACGCCACCCACGACGGCACCAGCGCGCTGCCGCGCTTGTAGACGTAGCCGCGATCGAGAATCGTCTTGATGATCGAGGAGTACGTCGACGGGCGGCCGATGCCGAGCTCTTCGAGCGTCTTGATCAGCGACGCTTCGGTGTAGCGCGCGGGCGGGTTGGTGCTGTGCCCGTCCGGGGTGAGCTCGACGGCGGTGACGCCCTGGCCCTCTTCCAATGCGGGCAAACGGGATTCGGCGTCGTCGGACTGGCCGCCCGCTTCCTCGTCGACACTCTCGACGTAGGCCTTGAGGAAGCCGGGGAAGGTGATCGTGCGGCCCGAGGAGGAGAACACGCACTCCTCGCCGGTCCGGGCGGTGCCGGTGATCCGCAGCGTCAGCGTGGTGCCGCGCGCGTCGGCCATCTGCGAGGCGACGGTGCGCTGCCAGATCAGCTCGTAGAGCCGGAACTCGTCCTGGTCGACCTTGGCGGCCAGCTGGCCCGGGGTCATGAACGTGTCACCGGACGGGCGGATCGCCTCGTGTGCTTCCTGCGCGTTCTTGACCTTGCGGGTGTACTGGCGCGGCGTCGGCGAGACGTACTCCGCGCCGTAGAGCTGCGTGGCCTGCGAACGCGCGGCGGCGATGGCCGACTCCGACAGCGTGGTCGAGTCGGTTCGCATGTAGGTGATGTAGCCGTTCTCGTACAGCCGCTGCGCCACCCGCATCGTGCGCTCGGAGGTGAAGCGCAGCTTGCGCCCCGCTTCCTGCTGCAGCGTCGAGGTCATGAACGGCGGATACGGCTTGCGCGAGTACGGCTTGGCCTCGGCGGAGGAGACGACCAGATCGGCACCGTCGAGCGCCTCGGCCAGCCGGTTCGCGTATGCCTCGTCCAGCACGACGACACCGGTGGCCGACTTGAGCTGACCGTCGGAACCGAAGTCGCGACCGGAGGCGACCCGGTCGCCCTCGACCTGGACCAGGCGCGCGCCGAACGTGCGCGGGTTGGTCGCATCGGACTTCTCGTCGACGCCGGCGTCGAGCTTGGCGGCGATATCCCAGTACTCGGCGGAGCGGAACGCCATGCGCTCACGCTCACGCCGCACGATGACGCGGGTGGCAACGGATTGCACGCGGCCCGCCGACAGGCGCGGCATGACCTTCTTCCACAGCACCGGACTGACTTCGTAGCCGTAGAGGCGGTCCAGGATGCGGCGGGTTTCCTGCGCGTCGACCAGGTCGTTGTCGAGTTCGCGGGTGTCGGCGGCGGCCGCGAGGATGGCCGGCTCGGTGATCTCGTGGAAGACCATCCGGCGGACCGGGACCTTCGGCTTGAGCGTCTCGAGCAGGTGCCAGGCGATCGCCTCGCCCTCGCGGTCGGGGTCGGTGGCGAGGTAGAGCTCGTCGGCGTCGGCCAGCAGGCTCTTGAGCTCGGAGACCTTGGCCTTCTTATCCGGGCTGACGACATAGATCGGCTCGAAGTCGTGATCGACGTCGACACCGAGGCGCGCCCAGGACTGCCCCTTGTATTTGGCCGGCACGTCGGCGGCGCCGCGCGGCAAGTCGCGGATGTGGCCCACCGAGGCCTCGACCGTGTAGTTGCGGCCGAGGTAGGGCGCGATCTTGCGGGCCTTCGTCGGGGACTCGACGATCACGAGACGACGCAGGGGACGCCCCTGGTCGGCTGAACTGCGGTCTCGTGTTGCCACCGGCGAACACCTTCCTTCTATATCCGCGCGTCGGGAGGTCCGCTCGGTGCGCGGCTGGGGCAGACGGCGCGACGTACGGACATCGCCACCAGTGACGTTTATACCTTGCGCACTTGGGTAGCTGCGTCCACGGCGGCTGGCGCCGCGGGTTTCCGGCCTGCTCGGCCCGGATCACTTCTGGGCGACCTTACCCCTGAAATGGCTCGTCCCCCACCTCCGCATAGGAGGTGGGGGACGGGGGTTGATTCGATTCGCAGCTCAGGAGAGCGCGCGAACGCCGGTGGCCTGCGGGCCCTTGGTGCCCTGGCCGACCTCGAACTCGACCTTCTGGTTCTCCTCGAGGGTACGGAAGCCCGTGCCCTGGATCTCCGAGTAGTGGACGAAGACGTCAGCGGAGCCGTCCTCGGGCGCGATGAAGCCGAACCCCTTCTCCGCGTTGAACCACTTCACAGTTCCCTGTGCCATTCTGTTCCTTCTCTTTCTTACCGGAACGGCGGACAACTGGGTTCGTCCACCGGGTCCGTTCCGACCGCTGTACTGTTGGTCCCCCTGCAAGGAAAGCCTGAGCACGGCGTTCGCAACATCGATCCTGCTGATGGTTTGGACTTTCGATCCGTCCCTCGAACACAGAAGCTTGCGACCGAGACCCAGTGAACCATGTCCACGAGCAATTCAACAGTCGAGTTACCGACAATTTGCAAAATTCTTGATCTTGCGAATGCGCAGGTGAGGGAGAGATTGGGTAAATCCGTACTTCCAGTCTGTTTGCTTCACGATAACCGGGTGAGCTTCCAGCAAACCTGCTGTGACCCAGGTCGCTATTGGGTTACGAAATCGCAGGTAGCGCTCACCGCACACACACGTTTCACACTTCCGGCGTGGCGCGAGAGGGCTATGGGATGAATCCGGCAGAGCGGACCGAGGTCCAGCCGACCGCTACGGGCGAAAGCTACGGGCGATCGTTGCTGAATCGTGTCCTGGTCGAGGCTGCGTCCGGCGGCAACCCGCTGACCCACGTCGCCGAGCTGCCCGCCCGGCCGGCACGGACCACCGAGTGGCCGGAATGGGTACCGTCCGCACTGATCACGGCGCTGGACGCGGCCGGGATCGAGCGCCCGTGGGAGCACCAGACCCGAACCGCCGAGCTGGCGGCGGCCGGAAAACACGTCGTCGTCAGCACCGGGACCGCGTCCGGGAAATCTCTCGGCTACCTTCTGCCGGTTCTCACGGCGCTGCACGACGATCCGCGGGCGACCGCGCTGTACCTGTCCCCCACCAAGGCGCTCGGCGCCGATCAGCTGCGCGCGGTCGGTGGGCTGATCCACGACAACCCCCTGCGTGAGGCCCATCCAGCGAGCTACGACGGCGACACACCCGCCGAGATCAGGCAGTGGGTGCGGGCCAATGCCCGATGGATCTTCACCAATCCCGACATGCTGCACGTCGGGATGCTGCGTTCCCATCAGCGGTGGGCGCGCGTACTGCGCAATCTTCGCTATGTGGTGGTCGACGAATGCCACTCCTACCGGGGCGTGTTCGGTTCGCACGTCGCCCTGGTGCTGCGCAGGCTGCGCCGGCTCGCCGCGTTCTACGGCGCCGACCCGGTGTTCATCCTGTGCTCGGCCACCAGCGCCGACCCCGGCGCGTCGGCGAGCAGGCTGATCGGGGCGCCGGTCGCCGCGGTCACCGAGGACGCCTCACCGCACGGTGCCAGGACCGTCGCCCTGTGGGAACCGCCGCTGAGCACGGCGGTGACCGGCGAGAACGGCGCGCCCGTGCGCCGCACCGCGACCGGCGAGGCCGCCAAGATCATGGCGAGCCTGGTGGCCGAGGGTGCCAGGACACTCACCTTCGTCCGCTCCCGCCGAGGCGCCGAACTGATCGCGCTCGATGCCCGCCGCGTCCTCGCCGAACGGGCCCCTGAGCTGCAGGAACGGGTCGCCGCCTATCGCGCCGGGTACCTGGCCGAGGACCGCCGCGAGCTGGAACGGTCACTCTCGGAGGGCACACTGCTCGGCACGGCCAGCACCAACGCGCTCGAACTCGGTGTCGATATCGCGGGCCTGGACGCCGTGGTCATCGCGGGTTTCCCCGGCACCGTCGCCTCGTTCTGGCAGCAGGCCGGGCGAGCGGGCCGACGGCTGCAGGGCTCGCTCGTCGTCCTGGTCGCCACCGACGATCCGCTCGACACCTACCTGGTCCACCACCCGGACGCGCTGCTCGACCGGCCGATCGAGGCCACCATCACCGACCCGTACAACCCCTATGTCCTCGGACCACAACTGCTGTGCGCGGCCATGGAACTACCGCTCACCGACGCCGAGGTGACCGTGCTCAGGGCCGATGCCGTGCTCGCCGACCTCGCCGAACAGGGATTGATCCGGCACCGTCCCGGCCCCCGCGGCGCACCGGGACGGTGGCACGTCACCGCGCACACCCATCCACACGACGCTGTGGACGTGCGTGGCGGGCTCGGCACGCCGGTGGCCATCGTCGACGCCGAATCCGGGCGCCTGCTCGGTACCGCCGACGCGGGCCGGGCGCCGGCGACCCTGCACAACGGCGCCGTACACCTGCACCAGGGTGAGACCTATCTGGTCGACGAACTCGACCTCGACGGCGGCGTCGCCTTCGTCAACGAGGTGGACCCCGGCTTCACCACCAGCGCGCGCCAGGTCACCTCCATCACCATCGAAGCGGTGCTCGATGAGCGCGTCTTCGGTGCCGTCACCACCGCATCCGCGCAGGTCGCGGTCACTAATCAGGTCGTCGGCTACCTCCGCACGCTGGTCACCGGCGAGGTGCTCGACCAGGTGGAGCTCGACCTGCCCGCCCAGACTCTGCACACCAAGGCCGTCCTCTATACCGTCACGCCCCGGCTGCTCGCCGCCGCCGGAATCTCCGACGACGAGCTCCCCGGGGCGCTGCACGCCGCCGAACACGCCGCGATCGGCCTGCTGCCGCTGGTCGCCGGCTGCGACCGCTGGGACATCGGTGGCGTATCGATCGCCGAGCATCCCGATACCGGTGCACCGACCGTGTTCGTTTACGACGGGCAACCCGGCGGCGCGGGCTTCGCCGAGCGAGGATTCGCCCAACTGGCCGACTGGCTGGCCGCCACGCTCAGCGTCATCCGCAGTTGCGGATGCCAGGACGGGTGCCCCTCCTGTGTGCAGTCACCCAAGTGCGGCAACGGGAACAGCCCGCTGGACAAGGGCGCGGCGGCCCGGCTCCTGGTCGCCGTACTGGGCGAGCTGCGGGCTCACCCAGGCACGGCGGCGGATTCGTAATACCGCCGCGCCGGGGACGTGACCGGCGCTACACCTCACCGCATGGTCGCTGGTCGCTCGACCATTTTTGCGTTGACCAGCGACGACGCCGCCAGGACCCACCCTATCCCGAATAAAAAGGATAACTCTTCTGTTAACTGACTCATTGCCGACATGCGCACAAGAGTAAGCCGCATCATTATTTTCGTTTAGTTCTCTCCTCATAAAAGAATGCGCATGAAATTCAGGGAATAGGGCTCGGCGGAATTGTGGATTAGTTCGGCGCGGAACAACCACCGACCAGTGATAACACTTCTGTGTCACCCACTCTCATCCACCGGCCCAGCACGTGCGGCAGCCGCGATCGTGCGCACGCCGACCACTCCGAATGACGCATTCGCCTCCACCGCGACCACGACATCCCACTGCTCGGCCACACACCGCGCCACTCGCACACCCATCCTTCGTGCGACCTCCGTGGCCTCGGCACACGCTGCCTCGGCTCCTTCGGCCAGCACGCTCGCCGCGCCGAGCGCACCGAGGTCGGCCGCCGCCTGCGCCCGATGCCGGATCACCACCGCCACACCCACCTGACCGATCACCATGGTCAGCGCGATCAGCGCGGCGAGCGCAGTGCACGCGAACACCGTCGCCCCGCCGGCATCCCCGGCGAGCCACCGTGCCCGCGCGCCGGTCATCGACCGACTCCCGGCTCGGTGATCGCGACCGCCTCGGCACGCAATCGCAGACCGGGCAGCAGCGCGGTACCCGCGGTGACCACGGCCACCACGTGTTCACCGTCACCACGGACCTCGACTGTCGCATCGGGCGGCGCGACGGTCCGAGCCGCTGTGACCGCGCGCGCCGCGTCGCCGCGAGCCGCCAACCTCGCTGCCTCGCGTGCCGCGTCGACACAACGCACCTGGGTCGACGCGGCCAGCAGGGCTCCGATGCACAGCACCACCGCGCACACCAGTGCGGCGAGAGCGATGGCGGCCTCGACCGTCACCGCACCCGCGTCGCCACCGAGACTACCTGTGCCGCAACGTTTTACACACTCGTGTTGAGCGCCTTGTCGATGATCTGGGTCAGCGCGTTGACGATGCTGTCGCCCGTCACCACCCCGTAGAGCACCGCACCGAACGCCGCGGCCGCGATGGTGCCGATCGCGTACTCCGCGGTGGACATGCCGTCGTCGTCGATCAGCAGGCGCGTGATCCGCGTCCGCGCTCCTATATATACGGCGCGTACGAACGTCATCGTGATCCCCTCTCCTTCCACACCACACGGCCGATCCGCGTGGTGACGATTCGTCGGCCCCATCGAGGCCGGTCACAACAGGCCGCCGTCGCCGATGACCCGATCCGCCAGGCCGATCACGACCGGGACGATGCCGAGGCAGACGAAGGCAGGCAGGAAACACAGCCCGAGCGGCCCACCGATCAGCACGCCCGCCCGTTCCGCCCGTGCAACAGCGGCGTCCTCGACCGCCTCGCGTCGCTGGTCCGCCAGCTCACCGACGGCAGCCGCGAGGGAGGAGCCGGAGCGGGCGGAGCGCCGCGCCAACCTCGCCAGTGATTCGACCTCGTCCGCGCCGGCCGACCCGACCGCGTCCGCCGCGGCCCGCTCCCACGCCGTTGCGGCATCCGCACCGAGAGCCAGCAGATCGGCAGCCCGGAGCAGCGCGGCCCGCAGTACCGGTGGCGCTGTCCCCGCACTGGCCCGCGCGGCCGCGGCCACCGGCAACCCCGCCCGGAGACACGCCGCCAGCAGATCGAAAGCCGACGCCGACCCCAGCGGATCGGCCTTCGCCTTCCCTCGCCCCACCTCCGGCACCGCCGTCGGCGCCCGCCCGAGCGCGCGCACCCGCCGACTCACCGCCACCCGTCCCGGCAGCAGCGCCACTGCCATCGCGGCTACCAGCAGCGCAGTAGGTGGTAGCGGCGCTTCCAAGTAGTACACAGCAGTCCCTCCCACGCCGTTTTCGGAATCGTCCAGAGTTGAAGTGCACCGAACACGCACGCCAGCAATGCATTACGCAGTAGTTCCGGGCGTGCCCGGCGGGGTCCGGATGCGGCGACCTGTCGAGTCGCTGGACCAGGCTCGGCCGGGTCGCACTGTTGTCGCGAGCGATCTCACGGGTTGGGCTGTTCGGCTCAGGCCAGGTACACCACTCGGTGTCTGGCCCGCTTCCTGCCGCATCGAGGACCGCCCCCCACTCCCGATCTCGCCGTCCTCGGCACCGCCACCGAGACCCGACCGAGCTCACCTGCCCCGCCGACAGCCGACGGATCGGGTCTGGCGCGCGGTGCGATTCCACCGTTCGACGATCCGGGCATGGCGACCAGTTCTCGCGGAGGTGCGGCAATCGATGCCTCTGATAGCGGACCGGAGGCAGGGCGATCATGCGGTTCCCCGGCGGGTGATCACATCTGTCCACAGCAATCCACAGCAGGCCAGGCCGGCGCCGAGTGGCAGAAGCAGTTCGCCGGCGGCGGAGCCGAACAGCACCGACAGTGGTGACGCGCCCATCAGCTGGCCGAGGCCGATGCCGACCAGGGGTAGACCGGCCAGAACAGTGGCCGAGGCGCGAGCCCCCGCGAGGGCTGCCTCGGTGCGGTCGCGGAAGCGGATGCGCCCCAGGAGGTCGGTCCTGGCCGCGGCCAACAGCTCGGCCAGGGCGAGGCCGTGCTCTTCGGCCACCCGCCAGGCGGTGGCGACCCGCGACAATTCCTCGGCGACCGGCGACTCCGGGTGCAGCCAGCCGTCGGCCCCGGAGCCGCCGAGCCGGCTACGCCCCGCGCTGATCGCCAGCACCCGGGCCGCTTCCCCCCGGGACTCCGCGGCCGCGGCTTCGGCGGCGGCACTCGGATGCGCGCCGACCCGCAGTTCACCGACGACCACCTCGAGCCCGGCCAGGAGATGGCCGCACTCCGCTCGGCGAATACGCTCACCACGACCGCGCCGATTCCGCACCGCGACGGTGACGCCCACTATCAGCACCGCCAGTCCCGTGCCGACCCCCAGTGCGAATGCCATGCACCCCACACCGATTCCCACACCCGACCCCACCGGCATCCGTCGCGCCACACGCGCACCGCCCGCGTCGAACAACCGCCGAAAGCGCCGCCGATCGCCCGCAGCGGGAAGCATCAGCACCGCCACCGCGCAACAGAGCAGTCCGACCACCATCGCCACCTCCGTGCTGTCCTGTCGAGTTGCACCGCAGACTGTTTCGCGTCGATCCCGCCTCGGACACCGACACCACTTCGCCAACCGACCTCGAAAGCAGTTCCTGCAGTGACACTCTGGTGATCACCCGAACCACGCGTGACATCAGCTCGCGCAGCCGAACCGATCGCGGCAGCCCACCGACACCGCCTGCCGCCTGCACCCCTCGATCCCCATCCCGCACGCATGCGCTATCGCTACGAACCGGCCACACACCGGCACCTGTCGCGTGCGATCCAGACGCACGACGAGAGCCGGCCACGCCGCGAACCCGAGCCACCCCACGATTCCGCACCGAACGGTCACCGACCTGCGGGAACGCACCTTTTGCGCGGACCGGTTGCCTGTCGGCACGCACACCTGCCGATTCATCGCCTTGGAGACTTCGAGCCGAGCTCGCGCCGCCGGCCTGCGAAGAATCGCCGTTGAGGCGGACCGGCCATGCCCCTGCGCCGGTGGTTCTCATCCGAGTCGCACCTCGATCAAGCGGGCGAGTCCGGTGGCGGCGGGGGTGGGGGCGTTGTCGGAGCGCCAGGCGGGGGTGATGCGGATGCCGGTGGTGGCTCGTTCCAGGACGCCGATTTCGCGGAGGCCGCGGGTGCCGTCGGAGCGGCGGTGGACGTGCAGGATGACCTGGACGGCGGCGGCGAGCTGGCTGTGCAGGGCGGTGCGGTCCATGCCGCCGAGGGCGGCGAGGGCTTCCAGACGGGCGGGGACTTCCTGCGGGGAGTTCGCGTGGACGGTGCCCGCGCCGCCGTCGTGGCCGGTGTTGAGTGCGGTGAGCAGGTCGACGACCTCAGCGCCGCGCACCTCGCCGACGACGATGCGGTCGGGGCGCATGCGCAGCGACTGGCGGACCAGGTCGCGTACTGTCACCGCGCCGACGCCCTCGACATTGGCGGTGCGGGCGACAAGCCGCACCACATGGGGATGGACGGGGGCGAGTTCGGCGGCGTCCTCGACGCAGATGATGCGCTCGGCTGGATCCACCGCGGCGAGGAGTGCGGAGAGCAAGGTGGTCTTGCCCGCGCCGGTGCCGCCGACGACGAGGAAGGCCAGTCGGGCGCGCACGATGTCGGTCAGTAGCCGGAGCGCGGCGGGCGGGACCGATCCGGCGGTGGACAGGGCGGTCAGGCCCTGAGTGGCCGGGCGGAGGACGCGCAGGGACAGGCAGGTGCCGTCGTGCGCGACGGGTGCGAGGACCGCGTGCAGGCGGACCCCGAACGCGTCGCCGAGCGTCGCCTCGGTACCGGCGAGCTTGCCGTCGACCCAGGGTTGCGCGTCGTCGAGCCTGCGGCCCGCGGCGAGGGCGAGCCGCTGGGCCAGCCGGCGCACCGCGGCCTCGTCGGCGAACTCGACATCGGTCCGCTCGAGTCCGTGACCACGATCGATCCACACCGAGTCGGGTCCGGTGACGAGCACATCGGCGACCCGGGGATCGTGCAGCAGGGGCTCGAGCAGACCCGCCCCGGTCATCTCGGTCTGCAGCAGACGCAGCGCACGCAGCAGGTCGGTGTCGGCGAGCACGCCGCCCGCTTCGGCGCGGATCGCGGCGGCCAGCTGCGCCGCGTCGGGCACACCCGTGTGCTCGGCGAGCCGTTCCCGCACCCGCTCGAGCAGCTCGACGGTGACGAAGGTGGTCATCGCGCCGCCCCCACCATCGCCAGCACGGCATCGGCCGCATCGCGCAGCGGACCGCGCCTGCGCACACTGAGCCCACCCCGTTCGAGGCGCGCCGCCAGGCCGGCCTGCCCACGCACCGCGGCCAACAGCGGCAGTCCGAGCACCTCGGCGACTTCGGCACCTCTCAGGCCGCCTGGCGCCGGACCGCGAACAACCAAGCCCCGATTGGGATTTCGCTCGCCGAGGTAGGCGGCCACCACCTCGGCCGCGGCGACAGCGCGCAGCCGTGCCGGGACGACGAGGACCACCAGATCGGCGGCATCGACCATCGCGTCCGCCGCCGGACCACGCTCGCCGGAGACATCACACACCACCAGATCACCTGCGGCCCTCCCGGATTCGATCACCGCGCGGACCGCGGCCGGCGTGAGCTCGGTCGATGGGCGCCCGACACCGTGCCGACCACAGGACAGCACCGCCAACCCGGCCGCAGCCGCAGGCAGCGCGTTGTGCAGCGCCGACGCGGAGACCCGACCGTCTTCGATGACCAGATCCGGCCAGCGCAGCCCGGCGACGTTCTCCATCCCCAGCACCAGGTCGATGCCACCGTCGAGCGGCGCGCCGTCGATCAGCACCGTGTCCGGCCGTAGCCTTCGTGCGGCCGCGCGCAGGGCGATGGCGGCCGAGAGCGTCGACGCACCGGCGCCGCCGCCGGCTCCGGCGACCGCGACGACCACGCCTTCACCCGTCCTGGACTCGGCGTGCTCGGCGAACTGCTCGACCAGCGCGACCGCGCAGGCAGGCAGCGCGACGACCCGCTCCGCACCGACCGCCGTGGCGGCTTGCCAGTCCGGTACCGCGGGTTCGCCCTCGGTGACCAGCACGATTCCCGGTCTGCGCGGGCACCCCGAGGCGGCGGCCGCGACCGCGGCGGCGGTGTCGAGGATCACCAGGCCCGCTCCCGACCACGCATGACGCCCGACGGGCATGCTGCGTTCATCGGTGACGCGCTCGGCGGCCGCCGCGACCCGGCGCACTTCGGCGCGCAGCCGGGGGTCGCGCACGAGCACCAGCGCGGGAGCGAGTCCGATGGCGGAGGGTGCGGCGAGGAGGTTCATGCAGCTCAGCGTGGCCGAGCCCGGAACATCTCAACAGCCGTCACGCGGCGATTGTGGATAACTCGGGGGTGTGGAGAACTTGTGCGATCTACCCCGGAATAGAGGACGGCCCCAGCCGGGGGGGAGGAGGCTGGGGCCGTCGGGTTCAGCCCCGGGGGGTCGGGCTGAACGCGCCTGGACCATGTCCAGGTGCCAGCAATACTACACCCATCCCCCGGCGCGGGCGCAAGTAGCGTTCGCCACCATCTTTCGGCGATTCGCGGCCTCCGGCGTCCCCGGGGCAAACTCTCGAAGGGCCCCGGACGGGCGGTTCCTGCGCGCCGCGCGCGGGGTGCCTATTCTGTTGTCGTGACGGCCGAACGTGACCAGACTCCGCTTCCGGACACAAGACTCGCCCCTTCGGGCCGAGCGGCGGTGCCGGGCGGACGCGTCGCGGCCTTCTTCGATCTCGACAAAACGGTGATCGCGAAGTCGAGCGCGTTCGTGTTCAGCAAACCGTTCTACGCACAGGGTCTGCTCAACCGCCGCGCCGTGCTGGAGAGCAGCTACGCGCACTTTTTGTTCCTGCTTTCCGGGGCCGATCACGACCAGATGGAACGAATGCGGGCAAACCTCGCCAACATGTGCGCGGGCTGGGATGTCGAGCAGGTGAAATCCATTGTGGCCGAGACACTTCACGATCTTGTCGACCCGGTGATCTACGCCGAGGCCGCCGATCTGATCGCCGACCACAAGATCCGCGGACACGACGTGGTGATCATCTCGGCCTCCGGCGAGGAGATCGTCACGCCGATAGCCGAGGTACTCGGCGCCTCGCACACCGAGGCGACCAGGATGGTCGTCGAAGACGGCAGGTACACCGGCGACATCGAGTTCTACTGCTACGGCGAGGGCAAGGTAGCCGCGATCGAAAAGCTGGCAGCCGCAGAGGGTTACGACCTGTCCCGGTGCTACGCCTACTCCGATTCGGTGACCGACCTGCCGATGCTGAGCGCGGTCGGCCACCCGACGGCGGTGAATCCCGACCGCGCGCTGCGCAAGGAGGCCGTCACCCGGGGCTGGCCGGTGCTCACCTTCTCCAATCCGGTGTCGCTGTGGTCGCGCTTCCAGGCGCCGTCGAGCACCACCGTGGCGGCCACCGCGGCGGTCGGACTGAGCGCGATCATCGCCGGCGCGATCAGTTACCGACTGCTGCGGAAACGTCGCTGACCTGCGACGCTCGAGCACGAATCGCCTGGCGACACGCCGAAAACAACCGCATTCGGTGATGCCGTCGATACGCTTGCTGTGAGTGCCATCACAGTGTAAGAATGGAGTCACGGAAGGACGGAAGGCCAAGACGGAGCCGGAAGAGAAGGTTTCGCCTCCCATCCCACCCTTCCCAGCACGGACGCCAGGCACCCACGCGGAGCGCGCCGCGACAAGGGCAGCAGAGTTGTGGGCCTGCGAAATTCGGGCAGTCGTCGGCGAACGCCTCGCACAGGTTGCGGGGATGAACCGACGGGGTTCGGATGATCGCCGAGGCCACCGAACACAACCCACCGAGCACGCTTGGTAACCAGGCGTTCCGTGCTAGCGGGCGGTGAGGCCGAGCAATCGGCACGCCGCCCGTTTCGATGTCCGGGGGACGTCTCAGCCCGCAGCGGCGTCGGCGATCGAGTTCGCTTCTCTGGCACCGTCTTCGAGCGCGCCCGCGCAGAACAGCACCCAGCCGCCGACCCCCTCCGCGGTGCCCATGCCGAATCCGGCGGCCGCGTCGAAGTAGGCCTGGCGGCGGCGCAGCCAGAACACCTCGGGCACGCCGAGGCAGCGTGGGTCGAGTCCGCTCGAGACCGTGACCAGGCGCGAGGCCGCCCGCGCGACGACACCGTCGGCGGTGCCGAAGGGCCGCAGCGACAACAGCTCACCGTGCACGACCGCCGCGATCACGGGCGCGGGCGCCTTGCTCGCCTGAACGGTCTGCACCAGCAGGTCCAGCCGTTCGGCGACGCCGGGCGTCGCGCGCGGCCTGCCGAGGTCCTGCTCATCGGCGACCAAGTCGGCGGCGGCGAGCAGGTGCAGCCGGGCCAGCGCCTGTAGCGGCGCGCGCTGCCAGGTGCCGACCAGATTCGTCAGCGCGTCACCGTCGAGCGCCTGGCCGACCCGCAGCGCGCCGGCCAGCACCGGATCGCTGACCTTCCCGTCGGCGGGCAGATCGGTGCTCGCGCCTTCGATGGCGGCCGAGGACCGCGCGGCGCGCACGGCCGCCTCGGCGGCGGTCGTCGCCCAGCCACGCCGGTTCGACTTGTGCCGATGCACCGCGGCGAGCGCGTCGCGGGCTTTGTCGGCGGCTTCACGCACGCCGGGCAGGTCGACCAGGGGCTGCAGCGGATCAGTCACGGCATACGAGGCTACCGTCCGACCACCGCACCCCCGACGACCACGTGCAGACCGCGCACCCCG
Source organism: Nocardia fodinahabitans (assembly GCF_052983615.1). NCBI lineage: Bacteria > Bacillati > Actinomycetota > Actinomycetes > Mycobacteriales > Nocardiaceae > Nocardia > Nocardia fodinahabitans. Next base: position 3,884,772 of record NZ_JBRJJC010000001.1, on the reverse strand, counting down.
GGCCAGGTGCGGTCCGGCCATAGCTCCTCGGCCAACCGCTTGGCGGCCGGGGTCAGCGCCCGGCGCCTGCGCGATTCCAGCTCGGCCTGCCGTTCGGCCTGAATGCGATCCATCGGCGACTCCTACCCCTGCGATCCACACCGCACCACCTCGGACCTCGCTCACGGTACGCCGACCAGCTGCGCTGACGAGGAGTTTCGACCAGGCAGCCGGGCGCTGCCGAGACGCCCGGCGGCAGCGCGGGTCACCCGGTGAGCAACTCCCGTCCCGGAATCGCTTCGAGCAGCGCTCGCGTGTATTCCTGTTCGGGCGCCGCGAACACCTCGTCGGTGGTCGCGGACTCGACGACCTTGCCCGCCCGCATCACCAGGACGATGTCGGCGATCTGCCGGACCACCGCCAGGTCGTGGGTGATGAACAGATAGGTCAAGCCCAGCTCGGCCTGCAGATCGTTGAGCAGGGTGAGGATCTGCGCCTGCACCAGCACGTCGAGCGCCGAGACCGCCTCGTCGCAGACGACCAGCTCGGGCGAGAGCGCCAGCGCCCGAGCGATCGCGACCCGCTGACGCTGCCCGCCCGAGAGCTCGTTCGGATAGCGGCGCAGCACCGACGACGGCAACGACACCTTGTCGAGCAGATCGCGCACCACCTTCTCCCGCTCGGCCGATGTGCCGACCTTGTGCACCCGCAGCGGCTCCTCGATGGTGCGGAAGATCGAGTACATCGGGTCGAGCGAGCCGTAGGGGTTCTGGAAGATCGGCTGCACGCGGCGGCGGAAGGCGAACGCGCCCTTGACATCCAGCGTGGCGACATCTTTGCCGTCGAAGACGACGGTGCCCGCGGTCGGTTCGAGCAGGCCGAGCACCATCTGGGCGATGGTCGACTTGCCGGAGCCGGACTCGCCGACGATCGCGGTGGTCGTCCCACGGTCGACGCTGAAACTCACGTCGTCGACGGCCCCGAACTCCGTGGACTGCCACGGCCGCTTGCCCCGAATCTTGAACGCCTTGGTCAGGTTCCGCACTTCCAGCACGGTGTCGCCGACCAGGTCCTCGGCCTCGGCCACCTCCACCGCCTGCGCGCGCACGGCGGCCCGCTGCCGCGACGACGACATCCGCTGCGCCGCCAGCGACGGCGCCGAGTTGACCAGCTTCTTGGTGTAGGCGTGCTGCGGATCGCGCAGGATCTGCAGTGCCGGACCGGACTCCACGACCCGGCCGCGATACATCACCACCAGGTGCTCGGCCCGTTCCGCGGCCAGGCCGAGGTCGTGGGTGATCAGCAGGACCGCGGTCCCCAGCTCGGTGGTGAGCTGTTCGAGATGGCCGAGGATCTGCCGCTGCACCGTGACGTCCAGCGCCGAGGTCGGCTCGTCGGCGATCAGCAGCTTCGGCCGGCAGGACAGCCCGATCGCGATGAGCGCGCGCTGGCGCATGCCGCCGGAGAACTCGTGCGGATACTGGTTCACCCGCCGCTCGGCATCGGACATGCCCGCTTCGGCGAGCAGTTCCACCGCGCGCTTGCGGGCGGCGTCGCCGGTGGCGATGCCGTTGGCCGCGAGCGTCTCCCGGATCTGGAAGCCGATCTTCCACACCGGGTTCAGGTTCGACATCGGGTCCTGCGGGACCAGGCCGATGCCGTTGCCGCGGATCGCGACGATCTCCTTCTCCGACGCCTTGGTCAGGTCGGTGCCGTCGAACAGGATCTGCCCGCCGGTGACCTTGCCGGTGCCGGGCAGCAGGTCGATGATCGCGTGCGCGGTCGTCGACTTGCCCGACCCCGACTCACCGACGATGGCGACCGTCTGACCGGGGAAGACGGTGAGATTCACCCCGCGCACGGCGGGCACCGGCTTGCCGTCGGTGGTGAAGCACACGTCGAGGTCGCGGATCTCGAGCAGTGGGGTGGCGTCACTCATCGGGTGCGCTCCTTCGGATCGAGCGCGTCGCGCACCGCGTCACCGAGCAGGATGAAGCTCAGCACGGTGACGGCCAGCGCGGCCGCCGGATAGAACAGGATCGGCGAGGTACGGATCTCGTACTTCGCGCGGGCGATGTCGGCGCCCCAGGCCACGATGTCGGGTGGCAGGCCGACGCCGAGGAACGACAGGGTCGCCTCGGTGACGATGAAGACGCCGAGCCACAGCGTGGCGACCACGATCAGCGGACCCGCCGCGTTCGGCAGCACGTGCCGCACCAGCGTCCCCAGCCGCGACACCCCCAGCGCCTTGGCGGCGGTGACGTATTCGCTGTTCTTGGCCTCGATCACCGCGCCGCGGGCGATGCGCGCCGCCTGCGGCCAGGTGAACGCGACGAGGATCAGGATCACCGTCAGCACGGTCGTCGGTCGCAGCAGCTGCAACAGCACGATGGCCGCCAGCACCATCGGGATGGCGTAGAAGATCTCGGCGATCCGCGACACCACGGTGTCGAGGAAGCCGCCGTAGAACCCCGACAGCGCGCCGAGGATCCCGCCGACCAGCAGGAACAGCATCGCCGCTCCGATGCCGACGCTGACCGAGGCCCGCGCGCCGTAGATGGTGCGCGCGTAGACGTCGCAGCCCTGCTTGTCGAACCCGAACGGGTGGCCGGGACGTGGGCCGTCCATGCCGAACTCGCCGAGGCACAGCTTCGGGTCCTGGCTGGTGAACAGCGACGGCCACACCACGACCAGCAGCACCAGCACGATCAGCACGACCGCGACCAGGAACACCGGATTGCGGCGCAACCGCCGCCACGCGTCGCCCCAGATGCTGGTCGGCGTGCCCACCTCGACCACCCGGTCGGTGGCCAGCACCTCCACCTCGTCGGCGGGGGCCACGAAATGCTGTTGGCTCTCATGCATAACGGATCCTCGGGTCGAGCGCGGCGTAGAGCAGGTCGATGATCAGGTTGGTCACCAGGAACACCACGACGAGCACCGTCACGAACGACACCACCGTCGGCGGCTCGCCGCGGGTGATCGCCTGGTAGATGGTGCCGCCGACGCCGGGAATGTTGAAGATGCCCTCGGTGACGATGGCGCCCGCCATCAGCGCACCGAAATCGGCGCCGAGGAAGGTCACCACCGGGATCATCGAATTCCGCAGGATGTGCACCGTCACCACGCGCCTGCGGCCGAGCCCCTTCGCCGTCGCGGTGCGCACGTAGTCGGCGGATTTGTTCTCCGCCACCGAGTTACGGGTCAGCCGCAGCACATACGCGAACGACAGCGACCCGAGCACGAACGCGGGAACGAGCAATTCCCCCAGGCTCGCGCTCCCGGTGACGGTGACCGGCGCGATCCCCCATTTCACACCGAGGAAGAACTGCGCCAGATAGCCGACGACGAACACCGGCAGCGCGATGATCACCAGGCTGGCGATCAGCATCGCCGAATCGAAGAGCTTGCCCTTGCGCAGGCCCGCGATCAGGCCGAACACAATGCCGAACAGGCCCTCGATGAGCACGGCGAGAAACGCCAGCCTGATCGTGATCGGGAAGGCGCGTTGGAGTTCCTCGCGCACCGGCCTGCCCGAGAACGAGGTGCCGAAATCGAGGGTGAGAATGCCCTTCAGATAGTGCAGATACTGCACGATGAACGGCTGATCGAGGTGATACCGGGCGCGCAGCGCCGCCTCGGCCGCCGGGGTCAGCGGTTTCTCACCGGCCAGCGCCTTGATCGGGTCGCCGGGGATCAGGAACACCATCGCGTAGATCAGCAGCGTCGCACCCAGGAAGACCGGGATCATCTGGAGCAGGCGCCGAAGTATGTACCAAGCCATCATTCCTCCGAAAACGACTGGGGCCGAGCCACTGCAGGTGGCTCGGCCCAGCTCCGAGTGTCTACTTCTCGATGTTCTCGAAGTCGAACAGACCGTTCCAGGCCAGCTCGGCCTTGGTCACCCGGTCGGATCGGCCCGCGGCGGCGACATAGTCGAACACCGGGATGTCGGCCATGTCCTTGATCATGATCGTCTGGGCCTGGGCGATCAGCTGGTAGGACTCCTGCTGGGTCGGCGCGGCCATGGCGGCGTCGAAGAGGCGGTCCACCTCCGGGTTGTTGTAGTCGACATTGTTGGTGTCGGAGTAGCTGTAGTACTGCGAGGACAGGAACTGCATCATCGTCGGGTAGTCGCCCTGCCAGCCGTAACGGAAGGCGGTGCCGATGGTCTTGGCGTTCACCGCGTCACGCACGTTCTTGAACGTGGGCACCGGGTTGGCGACCGCATCGATGCCGAGGGTGTTCTTCACGCTGTTGGCCACGGCCTCGATCCAGGCCTGGTGACCGCCGTCGGAGTTGTAGGTGATCGTGTACTTGCCCGACCACGGCGAGATCGCGTCGGCCTGGGCCCACAGCTTCTTGGCCTGGTCGGGGTTGTAGTCGAACACCTCCGAGCCCGGCAGGTTGCCATCGAACCCGGGCAGCGTCGACGCCGTGAAATCGCGGGCGGGAATGCGCAATCCGTTGAAGATCTTGTCGATGATCTGCGGGCGGTTGATCGCCATCGAGATCGCCTTGCGGCGCAGCACGCCTTCCTCGCCGCCGAAATGCGGCACGGTGGTCTGGATGCCGATGTGCTGGTTCTGCGCGGTCGGCTTGGTGATCGCGCGGTCGCCGAGATCGCTCTTGTAGGAGGTCAGCGCACTGTCGGGAATGGTGTCGAGGGTGTCGAGATTGCCCGCCTGCAGATCGGCGTAGGCGGTGTCGAAGGACTGGTACATGACGAACCGCAGGCCCTTGTTCTTGGCCGGGCGGCCGCCGGGGTAATCCGGGTTGGGCGTCAAGTCGATCTTGACATTGTGTTCCCACGTGCCGAAGGCGTACGGGCCGTTGCCGATCGGGTTCTCACCGAAAGCCTTCATGTCCTTGAAGGCGGCGTCGGGCAGCGGATAGAACGGGGCATAGCCGAGCGCGCTCTCGAAATCGATCGAGGGGGATTTCAGTTCCACCGTGAAGGTGCGGTCGTCGACCACCTTCAGGCCCGACATCGTCTGTGCCTTGGGCTGTTCGGCATTCACCTCGTCGAATCCGACAATGGGGGTGAACACGTAGCTCTGCAGCTGAGCGTTGGAGGCGAGCGCACCGTAGTTCCAGGCGTCCACGAAGGACTTGGCGGTCACTGTCGTACCGTCGGTGAACTTCCAGTTCGGCTTGATGGTGATCCGATAAGACTTGCGATCGGCGGTTTCGATCTTCTCCGCCATCTCGTCGTGCGCCTCACCGGTGGCGTCGTAGTACTTCAGCCCGGCGAACAAACGGTCGACGACCCGACCACCCATGTTCTCGTTGGTGTTGGTCGGCACCAACGGATTCTGCGGTTCCCCCGCGTTGGTGGTGACAATGCTCGCGTCGGCACTGTCGTCGGACGAGCACGCGGTCAGGCTGAGGCTTGTGGCCGCCAGGCCCGCTGCGATCAGCGCGGTCGCTCTGATGAATCTCAACGCTCTCTCCCGGTTCGATTCCCGTGGCATAACGCTCGGAGGTTAGCCACTTCGGCCCGGTTTTTCAGTGAACCGAGCCTTTTTCGCTTCACATGTATCAGTACGGTTACTCGACGGAAACGCAGGAAAAAATGCCGAGCCCCTCATGCTCGGCAGAAAAATATGAACAATTCTCGGAACCATCAGCTGAACGGTTGATTTAAAACGATAGCCCGCGACCGGCCGGTCTGTCCGCGAAGTCATCGGATGAACCGGCCCCGATTGACCGTGCCGAAACCTTGCCGACACAACGCCGCCGACAGTGCGCCCGGGTTGACTACGCTCGAGGGAGCAGGGGTGAGCCCCGCCCGACCGACCCGACCGCACCAGGCATGTGAGGCTGATTCGACATGACCGAAACCGCTGCAGGACACCAGGACTCGTATCCCCCGAGCGCGGAGTTCGCCGCCACCGCCAACGCGGGCGCCGACCTCTACGAGCGCGGCGAGACCGACCGTGAGGGCTTCTGGGCCGAGCAGGCAGGCCGCCTGCACTGGCACAAGCCCTTCACCCAGGTGCTCGACTGGAGCGATGCCCCCGTCGCGCGCTGGTTCGCCGACGGCGAGCTCAATGTCGCCTACAACTGCGTCGACCGCCACGTCATCGACGGGCACGGCGACCAGGTGGCCATCCACTGGGAAGGCGAGCCCGGCGACTCCCGCGACCTCACCTACCGCGAACTGCTCGAAGAAGTCTCACGCGCCGCGAACTACCTGACCGAGCTCGGTCTCGAAGCGGGCGATCGCGTCGCGATCTACATGCCGATGGTCCCCGAGGCGATCGTCTCGATGCTGGCCTGCGCGCGGCTGGGGCTCACCCATTCGGTGGTGTTCGCCGGCTTCTCGCCGACAGCACTGCGGCAGCGGGTCGACGACGCCGAGGCCCGGCTGCTCATCACCACCGACGGGCAGTGGCGGCGCGGTAAGCCCGCCCCGCTCAAGGAGGCCGTCGACGAGGCGCTCGCCGCCAAGGGCGATGTGCCGTCCTCGGTGGAGCATGTGCTCGTCGTCCGCCGGGTCGGCACCGAGGTCCCCTGGACCGATGAACGCGATCTGTGGTGGCACGAAACCGTCGGCACCGCTTCGCCTTCGCACGAGGCGCGGTCCTTCCCCGCCGAACACCCCCTGTTCATCCTCTACACCTCCGGCACTACCGGAAAACCCAAAGGCATCCTGCACACCACCGGCGGCTACCTCACCCAAACCGCCTACACCCACCACAACGTCTTCGACCACAAACCCGACGACGACGTCTACTGGTGCACCGCCGACATCGGCTGGGTCACCGGCCACAGCTACATCGTCTACGGACCACTGGCCAACCGCGCCACCCAGGTCGTCTACGAAGGCACCCCCAACTCCCCCAACGAACACCGCCACTTCGAGATCATCGAAAAATACGGCGTCACCATCTACTACACCGCACCCACACTCATCCGCACCTTCATGAAATGGGGACGCGACATCCCCGACGCCCACAACCTCACCACCCTGCGCCTGCTCGGCTCCGTCGGCGAACCCATCAACCCCGAAGCCTGGCGCTGGTACCGGGAAGTCATCGGCGCCAACACAACCCCCATCGTCGACACCTGGTGGCAGACCGAAACCGGCGCCATCATGATCTCCCCACTGCCCGGCGTCACCGCCACCAAGCCCGGCGCGGCCATGCGCGCGCTGCCCGGCATCTCGGCGAAGGTGGTCGACGAGGAGGGCAAGCCGGTGCAGCTCGGCGAGACCGAGGCCAACGGCTACCTGGTGCTGGACAAGCCGTGGCCGTCGATGCTGCGCGGCATCTGGGGCGATATGGAGCGGTACAAGGCCACCTACTGGGAGCGCTACGCCGAGCAGGGCTGGTACTTCGCCGGTGACGGCGCCAAGCTCGACGCCGACGGCGACCTGTGGGTGCTCGGCCGCGTCGACGACGTGATGAACGTGTCCGGACACCGCATCTCCACCGCCGAGGTCGAATCCGCGCTCGTCGGGCATCCGGCGGTGGCCGAGGCCGCCGTCGTCGGGGCCAGCGATGCCACCACCGGGCAGGGCATCGTCGCGTTCGTCATCCTCACCGGCGACTCGGCGGGCCGGGCCGGTGACGGCCTCGTCGACGAGCTGAAGGCCGAGGTGTCCAAGGAGATCAGCCCGATCGCCAAGCCGCGCGAGATCCACATCGTGCCCGAGCTGCCCAAGACCCGCAGCGGCAAGATCATGCGCAGGCTGCTGCGCGACGTGGCCGAGGGGCGCGAACTCGGCGACACCTCGACACTGGTCGATCCCGGCGTCTTCGAGGCGATTCGCACCGGCGGCAACTGAGACAGGGCGCGGGAACGCGCAGGATACGGCCGGTGACCTCCATTGTCACCGGCCGTATCCGTTAGAGTTACGTTCAGGTGTGCCGGGAAGACTGGTCGGCATGCGGTCGTGAATCCGTGGCACCGCAGGGTGGGATGAGCGCCCGCAGCGCCGTCCACCCCGCCGAAAGGCCCGCCCTTGATCACTCGTGTTCGCTCCGAACTCAGCCGCTATCTCCGCACCGAAACCGTCGGTGGCGCGCTGCTGCTCGCCGCCGCCGCCGTCGCCCTGCTCTGGGTGAACTCCCCCTGGGGCGCGAGCTACCAGACGATGGTCGACACCCATCTCAGCATCTCCGCGCTGCATTTGGACCTCACCCTGGCCGACTGGACCAAGGACGGGCTGCTCGCGATCTTCTTCTTCGTCGCCGGGCTGGAGCTCAAACGCGAATTCGTCGTCGGCGAGCTGGCCGATCCGAAGCGGGCCGCGCTGCCGATCATCGCCGCCGTCGGCGGTGTCGTCACGCCGGCCCTGATCGCGATCGCGGTCGGCCACGGTGTGCCCGGCATGGAGAACGGCTGGGCCATCCCGGTCGCCACCGACATCGCCTTCGCGCTGGCGGTCCTGGCCATGACCGGCTCGCGGATTCCCGCCAGCGCGCGAGTGTTCCTGCTGAGCCTGGCCGTGGTCGACGACCTGCTCGCGATCATCCTCATCGCGGTGCTGTTCACCGCCTCGCTGTCGATGCTGTGGCTCGCTGCCGCGCTGGCCTGCTGCGCGGCCTGGGCGCTGGCCCAGAAGTACCGGCTGCACACGCCCCTGTTCTACATTCCGGTCGCCCTGGTCTGCTGGTACGCGCTGCACGAGGCGGGCATCCACCCGACGCTGGCCGGTGTCGCGCTCGGGCTGCTCACCAGGGTGCGCAAGGATCCGGGCGAGAAGACCGCGCCGGCCACCCATCTCGAGCACGTCGTGCAGCCGATCTCGGCCGGCTTCTGCGTGCCGCTGTTCGCGTTGTTCGCCTCCGGCGTGCCGCTCAACAGCGCGGTGTTCGGCTCGCTGTTCACCGACCGGTTGTCGCTGGCGATCATCCTCGGACTGCTGCTCGGCAAGACGATCGGCATCTTCGGGATCAGCTGGCTCGCGATCCGGTTCGGCGTGGCGAAACGACCGGTGGGGCTGGAATATCGCGACATGTTCGCCCTGTCGGTACTCGGCGCGATCGGGTTCACCGTTAGCCTGCTGGTGGCGGAACTCGCGCTGGCCGATGTCGGTGACGACGCCATCGATCTGGCGAAGGCCGCCGTCCTGGTGACCTCCATGGCAGCATCGCTGCTCGGATCGGCGCTACTGTTGCGCCGAGGACGTGTGCACCAGGCGCGCCGCGACGCGGACGAGCTACAACCGGACAGTGAGGCCTAGTAGTGCCAGGACAGGGAGAAGGGTCGACGAAGTGAGTTACACCCAAGGCGGAAATGACGGTCGCACGGTCACTTCCATCCCGTTGACCGACGCCAACCCGCCCGGATCGGCGAGTATCGGCAGCCTCGTCCGCGATGCGACCGAGCAGATGTCCACCCTGGTCCGCGCCGAGGTCGCGCTGGCCAAGGCCGAGGTCACCGCCGAGGTCCGCAAGGGACTCACCGGCAGCGTGTTCTTCATTCTCGCGTTGACCGTGCTGCTGTTCAGCTCGTTCTTCTTTTTCTTCTTCCTCGCCGAACTGCTGGACGTGTGGCTGTACCGCTGGGCCGCGTTCCTGATCGTGTTCGTGCTGATGGTGGCGGCCACCGCGCTGCTCGGCTTGCTGGGCTGGCTCAAGGTGCGCAAGCTGCGGGCGCCGGAGAAGACGATCAACTCGCTCAAGCAGACCGCCGAGGTTCTGCCCGCGGCGCTCACCCACCATGAGCCCGCTCCCGCGCTGGAGAAGTCGACCAGTCGATGACGCGCCGGGCGGGCCCGGTCGCGACGGCCGGACCCGCCTACTAGGCTCGATCGGCGTGTCGTCCAACTCATTCCCGGATCCGTCCAGCGTCCGTTACGACGGACCGTGGACCCACCGGGACGTGCACGCCAACGGGATCCGCTTCCACGTCGTCGAAGCCGACGGAACGGACCGTGCGGATGCCCCGCTGGTGCTGCTGCTGCACGGCTTCGCCGACTTCTGGTGGTCGTGGCGGCACCAGCTGACCGGGCTCACCGCGCACGGCTACCGGACCGTCGCCGTGGACCTGCGCGGGTACGGCGACACCGACAAACCACCGCGCGGCTACGACGGCTGGACCCTCGCCGGTGACATCGCGGGCCTGATCCGGGCACTCGGCCATACCGAGGCCACGCTCGTCGGGCACGCCGAGGGCGGCCTGGTCTGCTGGGCCACCGCCGTGCTGCATCCCCGGCTGGTCCGCTCGATCGCGCTGGTGAGCTCGCCCCATCCGGCGGCGCTGAAGAGCGCGGTCCTGCGCGATCGCGCCCAGCGCGCCACCTGGCTGCCGGATTTCCTGCGCTATCAGCTGCCGCGCTACCCGGAGAACCTGCTCACCCGCCGCGACGGCGCCGAGGTGGAGCGACTGCTGTGCGAGCGGGTCAGCGAATCCTGGTCACGGACGGCCGAATTCGCCGAGACCGCGGCCCGGATGCGGACTGCCATCCGGATTCCCGGCGCCGCGCACAGCGCGCTGGAATACCAGCGATGGGCCTTCCGCAGTCAGTGGCGTCCCGACGGCAAGCGGTTCATGGCCACCATGCGCACGCCGATCGACATCCCGGTCCTCGGGCTGCGCGGCGAGCACGATGCGTATCTGCTGCCGACCACGTTCCACCGTGGGGCCCGGCTGTCACCGGATCGGACCCTGGTGTCGATCCCGAAGGCCGGGCACTACGCGCACCAGGAGAACCCCGGCAAGGTCAACGAGGTGCTGACCACCCGCTGGCACGAACAGAACGGCATCAACGGGTCGCCCAAGGACGGCCTGGTCTCCCCCTGAACGGAGTTCGTCCCGGGCAGCTGGTGCCGCCCGGGACGATGCGCGCTCAGCTCAGGACGCAGGCCCCGGTGGGGACGGGTCCGTCGTTGGTCTGCGCGGCGGCCAGTTCGGGGGCGATCTCGCGCAGGGTCAGCACGTAGCCGGTGTCGTCGTCGGTGACGGCGGCGCCGAAGACCACGCCGAGCACCTGGCCCTCGGTGTCGACCAGCGGTCCGCCCGAGTTACCGGCCCGGACCTGACCGCGCACCGTGTACACCTCGCGCTCGACGGTGCCGTCCCGGTGGATCGTCGGGCCGGTGAGGTCGAGGGTCTCGCGGACACGGGCGGCGCTGGCCGTGTACGGGCCGCCACCCGGGTAACCGAGCACGATCGCGCTCTCGCCCGAGCTGGCCGCTTGCGGCGCCTGCGGTACGACCGGCGCGGTCAGTCCGGGCACATCGAGGACCGCGATGTCCTTGGACGGGTCGAACAGGACCACGCTGGCCTCCAGCGGCCCGCGCGCGGTATCGACGGACACGCTCGTGGTGCCCGCGACGACGTGCGCGTTGGTCATCACCCGTTCCGGCGCGACGATGAAGCCGGAGCCCTCCAGCGCCCGCTGGCAGCTGGGCGCCACACCGCGGATGCGCAGCACACTCTGCTGCAGCGAGGCCGCGACCGGGCTGGCGAGCACGCTCGCGTCCGGCGGTTCGACGGCGGCGATCGGCGCCCGGCCGAACGGCCCGATGACGTCCGGCAGTCCGGAGGTGTTGAGCAGCTTCGAGAATTCGTTGGGCAGCGTGCGCAACCAGGTCGGCGCGACCTCGTTGACATCGGCGAGCACCCGCGACCCGTTGATCGCCGCCGCGACGCCCGGTTGCGAGGCGGTGGCCAGCGGCAGAGCCAGCAGCCAGGCCGCGACCAGCACGGTCGCCGCCTGCAGCACCGCGCCGATCACGCTGTCCACACTGCGCGCCACGGGATGACGCATACTGCTGCGCGCCGCGCGGCCGAGCACCATGCCCGCGACCTCACCGACGATCACCAGCAGCACGATCAGCAGGATGCCGCCGAGGACCCGGCTGCGCCCCTCAGTGAGGTGTTTGAGGATGTGTGGCGCGATCAGAATGCCCGCGACCGCGCCGAGCGCGACGCCGAAGAACGCCAGCGCCGACGCCACCGCGCCTTGCCGCCAGCCGGTGGACGCCGCGACCAGCGCGATCAGCACCACCGCGATATCGAGCCATACCGACGCGCTCACGCTTCCGCCTCGCTGACGCTCGGCTCCAGCATGACCGCGATGGCGGCTGCACCGATTTGCCGCTCGCTACGCTCGCTCACAGGGTCATTCCGACCGCAGCCAACGAGCTCTCCAAGTCACGCACGTCGCTCCGATCCCAGTCTCGTTCCCACCCAGCCGTTTTGATGATTCCGGCGAGAATACCGCCGGTGAGTCCCCAGACCAGCATGCCGTCGACCTGGAAGGCGGGACTCTGGTAGCCGAGACTGCCACGCACCATGAATCTGTGTGCCGGATCGAGCAATTCGGTCAGCGGAATACGGACGACACGCTCGGTTTCCGCCTGATCGACGACGCCGACCGCGCTCGGTGCTCGCCAGTAGCCGAGCACCGGGGTCACGTCGAATTTCGACGGTGGAACGAATAATTTCGGCAGCATGGCGAAGGGCTGAACGCCGGCCGGGTCCAGACCGGTCTCCTCGGCGGCCTCGCGCAGCGCGGTGCCGATCGGGCCGCCGTCGCCGGGATCCTCGGCGCCACCGGGGAAGGCGACCTGGCCGCGGTGCTGGCGCATGGTCGACGCGCGCTGGGTGAGCAGCACGTCGGCGTCGGCGGGCAGTCCGCCCGGTGCGTCCGGGTCGGCGTCCGGCGAGCCACCGAAGAGGACGAGCACCGCGGCCTGACGCGGCTTGCCGGTGATCGACATGGCCCGGCGCAGCGCGCGGGAGATGGCGAGGGTGTCGTCGGTGTCGGGGCCACCATGCCGGATCGCGGCGGTCAGCCAGGCCGGGAGGCCGGACTCGTCCAGCCTTAGTACACCGTTCATCACAACGTCCTTCGTCATACCGCGATCCGAACGCCGAGTTCCTCGGCCACCGTGTCGGCGATGTCGGCGACATCGGCGAACGTGCGTACCTCGACACTGGCAATCGTGCCGTCCGCGCGCACGAGCACCGACACCGGGAGTACCGCGGGGGCACCGACGGCGGTGCGCACGCTCGCCTGCGGGTCCTCGACACCGGGCAGCGTGATGCCCAGACCGTCGAGCCGGGACAGCGCCTTCACCTCGTCGGGGTCGCTGTGCACGGTCAGCACGGTGAGCTGCGAGCCGGCGCGCTGCGCGAATTCCTGCAGGTGGGGCAGCTCGACGGCGCACGGACCGCACCAGTAGGCCCAGAGATTGAGCAGCGCGGGCTTGCCACCGAGCGCGGCGGCGAGGTCGACGGGCGCGCCGTCGGCGAGGCAGTGCAGGGTGATCCCGGCCAGCGGACCCGATCCGGTCGCCTGAGCCGGGGCCGGACACGGGGCCAGGCCCGCCGCGGCCCGCTGCTCGGCCGACGCCGTCGCGGGCTGCTTCGCCTGCGGTGCCGGCGTGCCGGAATCCTCGGAACCACCGCGCGGCCACAGCGCCACCGTCGCGGCGACGACCAGGATCAGCGCGGCCAGCGCCCAGCGGACCGCGGGCCGCCGCACCGGCGACGGTTCGGCGGGATCACTCACAGGCCGACCATATCGAGCAGGTGTTCGCGCTCAGGACCCTTGACCAGATCGGCCGCCGCCACCGGATCGGTCGGCCCGATCCCGAACGACGGGCAGTCATTGGCGAGCACACAGGCGCCGCAGGCCGGCTTGCGCGCATGACACACCCGGCGACCGTGGAAGATCACCCGATGCGAGAGCATCGTCCAGTCCTTGCGCTCGATCAGCTCGCCGACCGCGTGTTCGACCTTGACCGGATCCTCGTCCTCGGTCCACTTCCAGCGGCGCACCAACCTGCCGAAATGGGTGTCGACCGTGATTCCCGGCACATCGAAGGCGTTGCCGAGGATGACGTTCGCGGTCTTGCGGCCGATGCCGGGCAGCTTCACCAATTCCGGCAGGCTGTGAGGCAATTCACCGTCGAATTCGGTGACGAGCGCCTGCCCCAGCCCGATGAGTGAACTGGTCTTGTTCCGGTAGAACCCCGTCGGCCGGATGTATTCCTCCAGCTCGGCCCGGTTGGCCTCGGCGTAGTCGCGCGCGCTGCGGTACTTCGCGAACAGCGCGGGAGTGGTGAGGTTCACGCGGACGTCGGTGCACTGGGCCGACAGGATCGTCGCGACGGCCAGCTCCAGCGGCGTGGTGAAATCCAGCTCGCAGTGCGCGTCCGGGAAGGCCGCGCCAAGCGTGCGGTTCATCCGACGTGCCCGGCGGACCAGTCCGATCCGTGTTTCCGCAGCTATCGCACGGTTCTTGCGCTTGCGCGCCGCGGAGATACCGGTGGGCGCCGCGGCCGTTGCGACGTCGTCGGCGGCCGCGGTGGAGGGGGAAACGGGCACCTGTCCACCATACGTAACCGCTACGACAACATTGGGCGGTCAGTTTGCCGCCTGTGTTCCATCTGAGACCTGGACCGTGTTTACTGCCTGTCATGCAAGGACTCGCTGTGGTGCTCTTCCCAGTGCTGTTGATGCTGTTCGCGCTGGGGATGGAGCGGGTCGAGAATCGGCTCCGAAAGCTTCTCGAACCCGACGAAGAGGTTCAGCAGTACCTGGACAACGCCAGCAACGCCGAAGTGAAAGAGCTGACGAAACTCGGCCTCCCGGCCGCGGTCGCGCGGATGCGCAAGCGCCGCTCACGGACCGCCGAAATGGACGTCGCTCGGGCCAGCTGATCATCGTTCCGCCGCGGGCACAACCGCCCGTTCACACTCCGCGCACAGTGCGCAATCCACTCTTTACGTGGTGTCTGTCACTGTGCTGCCGTGAGGCCGCGTAGACTGCGCTGTTGGTCGATTCGCTCGACCAGGTTCGCAAGCCATATCCCATAAGGAGCACATTCGTGGACGAGGCCCTCGCCAGAGCAGGCATCTTCCAAGGCGTCGAGCCCACCGCGGTGGCCGCGCTCGCCAAGCAGCTGCAGCCCGTAGATTTTCCGCGCGGCCACGTCATCTTCAACGAGGGCGAACCCGGCGATCGGCTGTACATCATCACCTCGGGCAAGGTGAAGATCGGTCGTCGGTCCCCCGACGGCCGGGAAAACCTGCTGACCATCATGGGTCCGTCCGACATGTTCGGTGAACTGTCGATCTTCGACCCGGGCCCGCGTACCTCGACCGCCGCCACGGTCACCGAGGTCCGCGCGGTGACGATGGACCGTGACGCGCTCAAGGCGTGGATCGATCAGCGCCCCGAGATCGCCGAGCAGCTGCTGCGCGTGCTGGCCCGACGTCTTCGCCGCACCAACAACAATCTCGCCGACCTGATCTTCACCGACGTGCCAGGTCGCGTCGCCAAGGCGTTGCTGCAGCTCGCTCAGCGCTTCGGCACCCAGGAAGCGGGCGCGCTGCGCGTGACCCACGACCTGACCCAGGAAGAGATCGCCCAGCTGGTCGGTGCCTCCCGGGAAACCGTGAACAAGGCGCTGGCCGACTTCGCGCATCGCGGCTGGCTGCGACTCGAGGGCAAGAGCGTGCTGATCTCGGATTCCGAGCGGCTCGCACGTCGCGCTCGCTGATCGAGTAGTTCGTCGACGTCTCGGCACGCCGGGACCACCGGTGCGGCTCCGCAGGAAGAGGGCCTCGGCCGCACCACTGTGGTTCCGGCGTGCCGTCGTCGTTTCAGCCGGGTGCGTCGCGCACGCCGAAAGCCGACGTGCGGATCACCCGCACGCCGGCTCCCGGGCCGAGCTCAGGCCCCGCGTTCGGCCCGGAGATAGTCCAGCTGTGCCTTCACCGAGCTGCGCGCGGCGGGCCACAGTCGTTTGTCCACATCGGCGTACACCTTGCGGACGACCTCGAAAGCACCCGCGTCCTGGCCCAATTCGACCAGGGCCGCCCGGATCTGCTCGAGCCGTTCGCGCCGGTGGTTCAGGTAGTACTGCACCACCGGAGCGGCGTCGGGATGATCGGGACCGTGCGCGGGCAGCAGTGCCTTGCTCGCGCCGTGGTGCAGCAGCGATTCCAGCGACCGCAGGAAATCGGCCAGCGCACCCGAGGACGAGGCGAGCACCGTGGTGCCTTGGCCGAGCACCGTGTCACCGGTGACGATCGCGTCGTCGAGCACGAAGCTCACCGAGTCGTCGGTGTGGCCCGGGGTGGCGAGCACGGTGATCCGTACCCCGGCCACCTCGATCAGCTCGCCGTCGACGAGCGGGGCCACCTCGCCGCGCAGGTGCTCGGGCTGCACCGACCGCACCGGCGTCCCGGTGGCTTTCACCAGGTGATCGATGCCGCCGGTGTGGTCGTGGTGGTGATGGGTGATCAGGGTCAGTGCTACCCGGCCACCGGTGGCCGCGACGATCGCGGCGACGTGCTTCTTGTCCTTCGGTCCCGGATCGACGACCACATAGTCGTCGCTGCCGGGGCCGCGCAGCAGCCAGGTATTGGTGCCCTCGAGCGTCATCTGCGACGGATTGTCCGCCAGCAGCACCGATGCCGTCGGCGTGACCGCTCTGACCTGGCCGTACGCGGGATGTTCCAGTGCCATGACGGCTGCCTATCCGACCTCGACGATCAATTCCACCTCGACGGGAGTGTTCTTCGGCAGTTCCGAGACACCCACCGCGGAGCGCGCGTGCACGCCCGCCTCCCCGAACACCTCGCCGAGGAACTCCGACGCGCCGTTGATCACGATCGGCTGATCGGTGAATCCCGGTGCGGAATTGACGAACCCGACGACCTTCACGATCCGCACCACCTGGTCGAGCCCGACCAGATCGTGCACGGCGGCCAGCGCGTTCAGCGCGCACAGCCGCGCGGCCTCCTTCGCCTGCTCCACATCGACGTCCGCGCCGACCTTGCCGACCGACGACAGCTCACCGTCGACGAAGGGCAGCTGGCCGGAGGTGTACACCAGCGAACCGGTGCGCACGGCCGGGATGTAGGCCGCGACGGGGGCGGCGACCGGCGGCAGGGTGACCCCGAGCCGATCGAGCGCGTCCTTCCACGCGGTGGCCACGGCTACTTCTGCCGCTTCAGGTAGGCGACGTGCTGCTCGCCGGTCGGACCGGGCAGCACCGTGACCAGCTCCCAGCCGTCGGCGCCCCACTGATCGAGGATCTGCTTGGTCGCGTGCGTCAACAGCGGCACGGTCGCGTACTCCCACAGGGTGACTTCACTCATGGTGTGAGTTTAGGGCGCACCCCGACCACGGCCGAGAAACGGGTTATAGGCTCGGCCACGTGGGAGCACCAACAGCAGAGCCGGTTTCGTCGGTTCCCGAACCGTCGACCGGATGGCCACAGCGCGCGGCCACCGCCCGCTTGCACTACGTCACCGGCAAGGGAGGCACCGGCAAGTCGACCGTTTCGGCCGCACTCGCGCTCGCCCTGGCCGCGGGAGGACGCAAAGTGCTGTTGGTCGAGGTGGAGAGCCGTCAGTCCATCGCGCAGTTGTTCGACCGGCCGCCGCTGCCACCCACCGAGACCCAGATCGCCAGTGCCGACGGCGGCGGCGAGGTGTTCGCGCTCGCCCTCGACATCGAGCACGCGTTCCTGGAATACCTCGACATGTTCTACAACCTCGGCTTCGCAGGCCGGGCGATGCGCCGGATGGGCGCGATCGAGTTCGTCACCACCATCGCGCCCGGTCTGCGCGACGTGATCCTCACCGGCAAGATCAAGGAATGCGCGGTGCGCGCCGACAAGAACGGCAAGCCCGCCTACGACGACATCGTCGTCGACGCGCCGCCGACCGGCCGGATCTCGAGCTTCCTCGACGTCACCCAGGCCATGGCCGAGATCGCCAAGGGCGGCCCGATCGCCTCGCAGGCCGAGGGCGTGTCCAAGCTGCTGCACTCGGACCAGACGATGATCCACCTGGTCACCCTGCTCGAGGCGCTGCCGGTGCAGGAGACCGCCGACGCGGTCGCCGAGCTGGCGGCCAACGATCTGCGGATCGGCACGGTGATCGTCAACCGGGCGGTCGAATCCCGGCTCAACACCGTCGATCGCGAGCTGGCCGTGCGTGGTGGACTCGACAGCACCGATATCGCCGCCAGTCTGGCGAAGGCCGGAATCACCCTGCCCGAGGAGGATTTCGCCGGTTTGCTCACCGAGACCGTCGACCACGCCATCATGCTGACCGCGCAGGACGAGAGCGCCGCCGAACTGGCGCGCGTCGACGTGCACCAGCTGCACCTGCCCGCCCTCAGCGAAGGCATGGACCTGGGCGGACTCTACGAACTGGCAGAACAGCTATCCGCGCAGGGAGTGCGATGAGCGAGCAAGTGACCCCGACGCCCCCGCTGGATATCTCCCGGATCATCGCCGATCCGACGGCCCGCGTGATCGTCTGCTGCGGTTCCGGCGGCGTCGGCAAGACCACGACGGCGGCCTCGATCGCGCTGCGGGCCGCCGAGGCGGGCCGCAAGGTCGTGGTGCTCACCATCGATCCGGCGCGCAGGCTCGCCCAGTCGCTGGGGGTGGCCGAGCTGGACAACACCCCGCAGCGCGTCGAACTGAGCCCCGAGGTGCCCGGCGAGCTGCACGCGATGATGCTGAACATGCGCCGCACCTTCGACGACATGGTGCTCGAGCACACCAGCGCCGAGAAGGCCGAGCAGATCTTCGCCAACCCGATCTATCAGACGGTGGCGTCGTCCTTCGGCGGCACGCAGGAGTACATGGCGATGGAGAAGCTCGGCCAGCTGGCCGGGCACAAGGAGTGGGACCTGATCGTGGTCGACACTCCGCCCTCGCGCAACGCGCTGGACTTCCTGGACGCGCCCAAGCGGCTCGGCAATTTCCTCAACGGCAAGATGATCCGGCTGATCATGGCGCCGGGTCGCGGCGTCGGCCGGTTCGTCACCGGGGCGATGAGCCTGGCGATGCGCGGTGTGTCGACGATCGTCGGCGGTCAGATGCTCAAGGACGCCTCGACGTTCCTGCAGTCGCTGGAATCGCTGTTCGGCGGTTTCCAGGATCGGGCCGAACGCACTTTCGCGATGCTGTCCAAGCCGGGCACACACTTCCTCGTGGTCGCCGCGCCCGAACCCGACGCGCTGCGCGAGGCGTCGTTCTTCGTAGACCGGCTGTCCACCGAGCAGATGCCGCTGGCCGGCCTCGTGCTCAACCGGACGCATCCCGCGCTGTCGGGGCTGTCCGCCGATCACGCGCTGACCGCCGCCGATCAGCTGGCAGAGACGGACCCGCTCGCCGCGGCCGTGCTGCGCATCCACGCCGAGCGGGTGGCGACGGCGAAGCGGGAACAGCGGTTGCTGCATCGCTTCACCGGCGCCCATCCGCGGGTCCCGATCGTTTCGGTCACCGCGCTGCCGTTCGAGGTCTCCGACCTGGAGGCTTTGCGTGCGGTCGGTGACCAGTTGGCGGGCAAACCCGCCGCGGTCTGAGCCGTCTGCCCGAATCCAGAGCTCGATTCAGACATATCGGCTATAGCTCACAATCTCGTAACACCCGCCAACGGCGCCGATTCCGCAAACTCAGCGGTCTCGGCGCCGTTTGTGATAACGCTGCGGTCTCGCCTGCTAGATCGCCACCTGATGCTGGCGCTGGGCCTGGAAGAAGTCGGCCCACGACGTCACATCGGGATGCTGCTTGAGCAGCGCGCGCCGCTGCCGCTCGGTCATCCCGCCCCACACTCCGAACTCCACCCGGTTGTCCAGCGCATCGGCGCCACACTGCATCAACACCGGGCAATGACGGCAGATCGTTGCCGCCTTGCGCTGCGCCGCACCACGAACGAACAGCTGATCAGGGTCCACTTCCTTGCATCGCGCCTGGGCAACCCAAGCGATCCTTGCCTCGGCCTGCTCTACATCCAGTCGAGCGATGGGGGTTGTGATGTGCATTTGATGTGCCCCTTTGCAGTCCGAACACCGTTGTGCGGCGCTCCAGAATCGCGAGCGCGGATCACAGCAACCCAACTACCGCTGCGGTCCGCACCACATTCCACTTTGAGTGTTAGCTCTATCACACTGGGTTCTCAATCTAGGTAAAGGTATGGCGGTTACGCAAGACCAGCCCCCGATTTTTTGGTACGGGCGTCCATTCAAATCGGGGATCGACGGCGCAGTCCTGCTGTTCACCGGCGTGGCCGGACGCGACACGCCGATGTGATCATTTTGTTGACACGCCCGAGCAACCCCCCTGGCACCGACCGGACATCACCCGTCGAGCAGCACAGCCGTGAACACCGCCACCCCACCCTTTAGGCTGGGCTCGTGCCGATCACTCAAACGCTCGCGAGGCTGGCCGGCAGCTGCGCGCTGGCCTCCGTGCTAGTCGCCGGGCTGTTGTTCCCCTTGGCCGGTGGATTCGGGTTCATCTCCAACCGAGCCGCCGATGCCGTCGACAACGTCTCAGCCGAACTGGTGGAAGGCACGGTCCCGGCCGTCTCGACCATGGTCGACGCGAACGGCGCGCCCATCGCCTGGCTCTACGAGCAGCGGCGCTTCGAGGTGCCGAGCGATCGCATCTCCAACAACATGAAGCTGGCGATCGTGTCCATCGAGGACAAGCGCTTCGCCGACCACAAGGGCGTCGACTGGCAGGGCACGCTGCGCGCGTTCCTCACCAACACCTCCTCCGGCGAAGTCCAGCAGGGCGCCTCGACGCTCGACCAGCAGTACGTGAAGAACTTCAACCTGCTCGTCGTCGCGAAGACCGACGCCGAACGCCGGGCCGCGATCGAGACCACCCCGGCGCGCAAGCTGCGCGAGATCCGGATGGCGCTCACGCTCGACCGCGAGCTGAGCAAGGACGAGATCCTCACCCGCTACCTGAACCTGGTGCCCTTCGGCAACGGCTCCTACGGCATCCAGGACGCCGCCCAGACCTACTTCGGCGTCGATGCCGCCGACCTGAACGTCACCCAGTCGGCGATGCTCGCCGGCATGGTGCAGTCCAGCTCCAAGCTGAACCCGTACACCAACGTCCAGGGCGTCACCGATCGACGCAACACGGTGCTCGACACGCTGATCCAGAACATCCCCCACCGCGCGGAGGAATTCCGCAAGGCCAAGTCCGAACCGCTCGGCGTGCTGCCGGAGCCGAAGGGCCTGCCGCGTGGCTGCATCGCCGCCAATGACAAGGGCTTCTTCTGTGACTACGCGCTGCAGTACCTGGCCGAGTCGGGCATCAGCCGCGAGCAGATCGACAAGGGCGGCTACCTGATCAAGACCACCCTCGACCCGGTCCTGCAGGAATCGGTGAAGCGGTCGGTGAACGAGCAGGCCGACCCCAACCTCGACAACATCGCCGAGGTCATGTCGGTGATCGCGCCCGGCCAGGACGCGCACCCCGTCCTCGCGATGGCGTCGAGCCGCACCTACGGCCTCGACCGCGACGCCAACGAGACGCTGCTCGGCCAGCCGTACTCGATGGCCGGTGACGGCGCCAGCTCGATCTTCAAGCTGTTCACCACCGCCGCCGCGATGGAGAAGGGCCTCGGCATCGCCGCCCAGGTGGACGTGCCGGGCACCTACGCCGCCAAGGGCATGGGTTACTCGAACTCGCCGGGCTGCCCGGCGGACTCCTGGTGCGTCAAGAACGCGGGCAACTACCCGGGGTCGATGTCGTTGACCGACGCGCTCGCGACCTCGCCCAACACCGCGTTCGTGAAGATGATCCAGGACGTCGGCGTCGCGTCCGCGGTGGACATGGCCGTCCGCCTCGGCATGCGGTCCTACACCGATCCGGGGACCTCCGGCCACGGCAACACGAGCCTGGCCGACCACATCAAGAACAACAACATGGGCTCGTTCACGCTCGGCCCGTTCGCGATCAATCCGCTCGAACTGTCGAATGTCGCCGCCACGATCGGCTCGGCCGGCAAGTGGTGCCCGCCCTCGCCGATCAAGGAGGTCACCGACCGCACCGGCAAGCCCGTACCGCTCACCCAGCAGGCGTGCGAGCAGGTCGTCGACCCCGGTCTGGCCAACACCCTCGCCAACGCGATGAGCAAGGACGACGTCAGCGGCACCGCCGCGGGCGCGGCGCGGGCCGCGGGCTGGGCGGCGCCGATGTCGGGCAAGACGGGCACCACCGAGAGCCACCGTTCCTCGGCGTTCCTCGGCTTCACCAACTCGCTGGCCTCGTCGGTCTACGTCTACGGCGACAGCCCGACCCCCGGCGAGATCTGCTCGTTCCCCCTGCGCAACTGTGGCGCCAGCAATGCCGCGGGCCTGTTCGGCGGTAACGAACCGGCGCGCACCTGGTTCAACGCCATCAAGCCGGTCATGGACCGATTCCCCCCGCCCGCCCTGCCGCCGGTGGACGACAAGTATGTCCGCGGCGCGAACAACTCCCAGGTGCCGGACGTGGCGGGCAAGTCGCAGGGCGAGGCCACCTCGATCCTGTCCGGCGCCGGCTTCCAGGTGTCGGCGGTGACCAGTCCCGGCTCACAGGCCAAGGGCACCGTGATGGGCAGTTCGCCGAACGGCTCGGCCATCCCCGGCTCGGTCGTCACGATCTACATCAGTGACGGCTCGGTCCGCGTGCCCGCGCCGACCACACCACCGCCCGCCGCGCCCGCGCCGGTGATCCCGGGTCTCCCGCAGATCCCGCGCCTGCCACCGATCCCGATCCCGGTGCCGCGCTAGTACGACCGACGAACAGGGCCGCCGTCCACTCCGGACGGCGGCCCTGTTCGTTGGTCTCAGCGGGTCAGAGCCGCGCTTTGACCGCCGCGGACAGCCGCGAACCGTCGGCCTTGCCCTCGGCGAGCGCGGTGGCCACCTTCATGACCTGACCCATCTGCTTCATCCCCGGCCGTTCGCCGATCGCCTCGGCGACCTGAGCGATCGCGGTGTCGGCGACCTGGGCCACCTCCGCCTCGGTCAGCTGCCTCGGCAGGTACTGCTCGATGACCTCTTCCTCGGCGCGCTCGTTCGCGGCCAGTTCGCCACGCCCGTTCTGTTCGTAGATCACGGCCGACTCGTTGCGCTTCTTGGCTTCCTTCTGCAGCACGGCGACGATCTCGGCATCGGAGAGTTCCTTCGCCTGCGCTCCCGAGACCTCGGCGTTCTGGATCGCGGCGAGCAGCATCCGCAGGGTCGACAGGCGCAGAGTGTCCTTGGCTTTCATCGCGGCGGTCATATCCGCGCGCAGTTGCGATTTCAGTTCCGACATGCGCCTCACGCTAGCTGTTCACCTCGCGGAGTCCCATCACATTTTCATCGCAACCGAAATTCCGACCGTTTGTGCGGAAACACACGCGCCGTTCCGGGAGGGGGTCGCCTATGCTGGGCAAATGCCCGTTATCTCGACGTCCGCTGTCCGCCGAACCGCGTTGGGAGCCGCCGGGGCCGCCGTCGCCGGTATCGGCTACGCCACGCTGATCGAACGGAACGCGTTCGTCCTGCGCGAAGCCACCATGCCGGTCCTCGCGCCCGGCTCGCCGACGCTGCGGATTCTGCACGTCAGCGACCTGCACATGATGCCGGGCCAGCAGCTCAAACAGCAGTGGCTGCGCGAACTCGACCGGCTCGAACCCGACCTGGTCGTGAATACCGGTGACAATCTTTCCCACCCCAGGGCCGTGCCCGCCGTCGTGCAATCACTCGGTGCGCTGCTGGCCCGTCCCGGTCTGTTCGTGTTCGGTTCGAACGACTATTTCGCGCCGGTGCCGAAGAATCCGCTGAAGTATTTCAAGAAGGATCATCGCCGTGTTTACGGCGACCCGCTGCCCTGGCAGGATCTGCGCGCGGCGTTCACCGAACGCGGCTGGCTGGACCTGACCCACACCCGTCGCGACCTCGAGGTGGCGGGCATCCGCATCGCGAGCGCCGGCGTCGACGATCCGCATCTGCAGCGCGATCGCTACGACACCGTCGCGGGCGCGCCCAACCAGCTCGCGCAGCTGAGCATCGGCGTCACCCATTCGCCGGAGCCCCGGGTGCTCGACCGCTTCGCCGAGGACGGCTACGACCTGGTCCTGGCCGGTCACACGCACGGTGGACAGCTGGTCGTGCCCGGTTACGGCGCGCTGGTGACCAACTGCGGCATCGACAAGTCCCGGGTGAAGGGCGCCTCGCAGTGGGGCGAGCACACCCAGCTGCACGTCTCGGCGGGCATCGGCACCTCGCCGTGGGCGCCCTACCGATTCTGCTGCCGCCCGGAGGCCACCCTGCTGACGCTGGTCGGCGCATCGCCGAAGCGGCCGTCGGCCGACACCGGCCACGGCATCTCGGCATCGGAGGCCGTCGCCCGCTAGGGTTGCGCCCCGAACGACGTTTGTCAGTAGGGGATGACAGTGAGCAGTGGATCCGACGACCGGCGCAACGACCCGACCGTATTCGGCGGTTCCGGTGCGCCCGACCCATCCGACGCGCAGTGGCAGCGGCCCGGTGCGGTGAACCCACCGCCGGGCGCGCCCGCGCCGGCGGATCCCGCTGCGGGACAGCAGCATCCCGATCCCACCGCGGTGTGGACGCCCGGCAGCACCGGCCTCCCACCCACCCTGCGCTGGGACGGCTCCGGCCCGCCCCCCGGCCTGCCCGAGCCGACGCAGTGGACCCCGGCGGGCCCACAGCAGTGGGACAACCCGCCCGCCGGCCAGCCCCAACCGTGGCAGCCCGGCCAGGCCGACGCGACGCAGCTGCGTAGCCCGTCGGAACCCGCCCCTTGGCCCGGCGGCAATCCCGCTGCTGGACAACCCGGTTCGCCTCAGCCATGGCAGCCCGGCCAGGCCGACGTCACTCAGCTACGCAACCCGGCCGAGCCCGCACCCTGGCCCGGCGCGAATCCGCCCGCCGGACAGCCCGGCTCACCTCAGCCAGGCGGAGCCGACGCGACCCAGTTGCGCACTCCGAACGCGGCGTGGCCGGGCGCGAATCCGCCCGCCGGTCAGCAGGGGCAGCCGTGGGGCGCGCCCGCCGGACAGCCGCAGTGGGGCGCTCAGACGCCGAACCAGCAGTGGAATGCCGCTGCGGGACAGCCGAATCCAGCGCAGCCGTGGGGTCAGCCGCAGCAGCAGTACGGCGAGGTTCCGCCGCTCGAGCAGTTCGGCAGACAGCCCTACGGGCAGGCGCCCTACGGGCAACCCGTCCAGAAGTCCGGCAGCAAGGCTGTGATCTGGGTGGCGGCTGGTGTCGCCGCCCTGCTGCTGGCCGGCGGCGCCATCACCGCGTTCGCGCTGACTCGCGACGACGACCCGGCCACCACCGCGAGCGGCAACACCACCCCGTCGATGGTCAGCGCCCTCACCACCACCGGCGCGCCCCCGTCGACCAGCAGGCCGAAGGCCAGCTCCACCACGCCGTCCCCCTCGGGCGCCGCGGGCAACCGCACGCCGCTCATCTCGGGCTACCAGGTGGTCGCCTCGCCCGACCGCGGCGCCGCCTACGACGTCCCGCCGAGCTGGAAGGTCGCCACCGAGACGACCATCGGCGGCGTCGGCGAACCGCCGGGCGACACCGTCATCGGCAAGGGCTACGCCTCCGACGGCCGCGACTACTGCCCGGGCTCCACCCGCACCATGTCGCTGCTCACCGGCTCCAAGCAGGCCGACCACGCCGCGGCCGGTGCCGAGCTCGGCACCAAGGCCGCGCCCCTGGCCTACACGGGCGCGACCGGCACCCCCGGCCCCGCCCAGCCGCTGAAGTCGATCGACGGCAAGACCAACGGCATGTTCACCGAGACCACCGGCACCGTCCCCAACCCCAAGCCCGGCTGCGCGACCACCTTCTCCATCTACACCTACGCGTTCGAAGGCTCGAAGGACGGCAGCTTCGTCATGGTCATGATCGCCGACACCGGCGTCCCCGACGCGATCGACGCCGCCACCGCCAAGCGCATCTTCAGCTCCGTCCGCGCCCTCAACTAGCCCCCTGACCAGCCGGTTTAACAATCCCCGCCACCTCGTTGTAAGCTACTTCAGGTTCGCCTCACGGGGTGTGGCGCAGCTTGGTAGCGCGCTTCGTTCGGGACGAAGAGGTCGCAGGTTCAAATCCTGTCACCCCGACGTGTTGGTTGAGACACAGAAGAGCCCCTGATCAGTTCACTGGTCAGGGGCTCCTCGTATTTCCGGACCATTCTCCCGGCATTCGGCCGACGACAGTCAGTCGGCGTCGTCAGCGCGCCGCGCGTGGATCGCGGCTCGACGGGCGGCGGCGCGGGCAGCATGACGTTCCCGGCTCGCGGCGCTACGACGGCTGTCGGGGTCGGCAGCTCGGTGGATCGGCTCGGCACGATCGACGCGACCCCGCACCCGATCGACCACGGCACCGACCGCGTCCCAGGCGACCGACGCGAGAACCAGCAGGACAAATCCCACGCCGACAAAGATCAGCAGATCCCCGAGGACGAAATTCCCCAGCAACTTCAGGCCGAACATCATTTCCCCCTGTACACGCGGCAACGCCGCTTCGGTCGCAACCGAGGAATGCTACAGCTGCCGCGGAACTCTCACCGACTTGTCCGGATCACCAGACGGATCAGTGGCGGTCACGGCGGGTGGGTCGAGGGACGGACGCACCGCGTAGCAGGGGTTCTTCGTAAGTCGGGGGTGTTTCGCGGTCGAGGGGGTTGGGCCACCAGACGGTGACGGCGATGACCGAGAACAGGCCGAGAATGAGGGCCAGAATTGCGGCGGTTGTGGTCATGGGACGCCCTTCCGGGTGAGCGGAGTGGGAGCGCGACGGTGGGCTCGCAGAAAAGACTGCGCGCGGACTGTGTCACCCGAGGTTCCCTGCGTGTTCGAAGGTGGTTGAGAAGTGCTCTCCACAGTGCCGCGGCCGTCGTGAGATGGGGCGGTGTGAGGACCCGATAACCTGCCGCTTACTTTCTGTCACTTGATAGAAATTCCCGGTCGATAGCGTATACACCCATGTCGACAAGGGTGGATGCACCGGATGACAGCGCGAGCAGGCCGCTGCGGGACGTCGTGTACTCGACGTTGCGGGCCGAGCTGATGAACGGCGACATCCGTTTCGGCGAGCGCCTCACCGAGCCGAAGCTGTCGACCAGATTCGGCATCTCCCGCACGCCGGTGCGCGAGGCGCTGACCATGCTGTGCTCGGACGGCCTGCTGGAACGCGAGGAATTCGGGTTCAGCCCGGTCCGGCCGAGCGTGGCCCGCATCCGCGACCTCTACGAACTGCGGCTGACACTGGAGCTTGGCGGGATGACCCGGGTTCGCACCGACCCCGCGCTCACCCACGACGAGCGGCTACTGCGCGCCGAACAGCAGCGCTGGCTGGCGTTGCAGGCCGACCCGCCTGCCCAGGAGCCGGGTTTCGTGGTGGTCGACGAGGAATTCCACGTCGCCCTGCTGACCGCGGCGGGCAATACCGAGATGGTGCGCGCGCTGATCGCGGTGAACTCCCGGATCCGCCATGTGCGCATGTACGACTTCATGATCAACAATCGGATCGAGACCACGATCAGCGAGCACCTCGGCATCCTCGACGCCGTCCTCGCCGGCGATCTCGAGCTGGCGCAGCGGCTCCTGCACACCCACATCGGCGACTCGCTCGATGTCGTGCTCGAGCGCATCTCGCGCGCCGTCGCCGCCATGTCCATGAGCGATTAAGGAGACCCCCGCCATGCCAGCAGGACTACTCGACACCGCGACACCGACCGCCAGGGTCGCCGCGGCCTACGCGCGGATCGCCGAGGTGGATCGTCCCGAAGTCTGGATCACGCTGCGCCCGGAGAGCGAACTCGCCACCGAGGCAGCGGAACTGGAGCGTCGGCTCGCCGCGGGTGAGCAGCTGCCGCTGGCGGGTCTGCTCCTCGCCGTGAAAGACAATGTCGACGTCGCGGGCCTGCCGACCACCGCCGCCTGCCCCGAATTCGCCTATCCGGCAAGCGAAACCGCCGCGGCGGTGGCGCGCCTGGTCGCGGCGGGCGCGCTGGTGCTCGGCAAGACGAACCTCGACCAGTTCGCCACCGGCCTGGTCGGTACCCGTAGCCCGTACGGCGCGGTCCGCCATGCCCGGCACCCCGAATTGATCTCCGGCGGTTCGAGTTCCGGTTCGGCGGCCGCGGTCGCCCTCGGCATCGCCGACCTGGCGGTCGGCACCGATACCGCCGGATCTGGCCGAGTGCCCGCCGCGCTGCACGGCATCGTCGGCATCAAGGCCAGCCTCGGCGTGATCCCCGCGCACGGCGTCGTTCCCGCCTGCGCCGACTACGACGCGGTCACCGTCTTCGCCGCCGATCTGGACCTGGCCGTCACCGCCGCCAAGACCATGGCGGGCCCGGATGCCCGCGATCCGCGCAGCCGCGCCTGGCCTGCCGACGTGCGCCTGGCCGCGTCGCCCCAGCCGAAGGTGGCGATCCCCCGCCCCGACGACCTGGCGCCACTGAGCACCGCCTACCGGCTGGCCTTCACCGAAACCGTTGCCACCCTGCGTGATCAGGGTGTGGCGGTGCACGAGATCGACATCTCGCCACTGCTCGACGCGGCCCGGCTGCTCTACGACGGCGCGATCGTCGCCGAACGGTACGCGGCCGTCGGCGAGTTCGTCGACAAGGGTGCGCCCGGCCTCGACCCCACCGTGGCCGGAATCATCGGCGCGGCGAAGGAACTCGACGCGCACACCTTCGCCACCGATCTCGACACCCTCGCCGGGGCCCGCGCCACCGCCACCGCCCTGCTGCGGGGCTACGACGGCCTGCTGCTGCCGACCACCACCGAGCATCCGTCGATCGCCGAGGTGGCGGCCGATCCCGTGGCCATCAACCGCAGGCTCGGCACCTACACCAACTTCTGCAATCTGCTCGACCTCGCCGCCGTCGCGGTCCCGGGCGCGCCCACCGCCGACGGCTTGCCGTTCGGCGTGATGGTGGTCGTCCCCGCCTTCGCCGACCAGCTCGCCGTCGACCTGGCCGCCCGCCTCACCGGCAGCCCGTCCCCGCTCCTGGTGGGAACCGGTGTGCCACTGGCGGTTTTCGGCGCGCACCTGCGCGGCCAGCCGCTGCACTGGCAGCTCGCGCAGCTCGGCGCCCGGTTCGCCGGCGAGATCACCACCAGCGACGCCTATCGCCTCACCGTGCTCGGCACGACCCCACCCAAGCCCGGCCTGGTCCGCCACGGCGACGGCCTCGGCGCGCCGATCCTGGGCGAGCTGTTCCTGGTCTCCCCCGGCGGCCTCGGCCGCTTCCTGGCCGAACTGCCGCCGCCGATGGCGCTGACCAGCATCGAGCTGTCCGACGGCCGCTCGGTGGTCGGCTTCGCGTGCAGCTACGACGCCGCCGTCGCCGCCACCGACATCACCGGCTACGGGGGCTGGGTGGCGTATCTGCGGGCTCGCTGACCGCGATCCCCAGCTCGGTGAGCAGGCCCGTCACGCGGCGGCCGATGTCGTCGCGGATGGGCCGCACCAGCTCCAGTTCCAGGCCGGCCGGGTCGTCGATGATCCATTCCTCGTAGCGCACGCCGGGCACCAGCGGACAGGTGTCGCCGCAGCCCATCGTGACGATCACGTCCGCGGCCCGGATGATCTCGTCGGTCCACGGCTTCGGATACTCACGCGAAATGTCGATGTCGACCTCCGCCATCGCCGCCACCGCGGCCGGGTTGAGCTGCCCACCCGGCACCGACCCGCCCGACCAGGCGACGGCGCGATGCCGCGCCAGCTCCTCGAAGAAGCCGAGTGCCATCTGCGACCGGCCCGCGTTGTGCGTACACAGGAACAGCACCGTCGGGCGCGGCGTCGCGACCTTGCCTTCGACCTTGGCCAGGGCCGCCAACCGCTGCCTGCCGAAACGTTCCGCCAGCAGCGGGAGATACAGAGTCACCGTCGCCCTGGCGGCGAAGTCGTCGTAGGAGGAATACAGGAAACGATGGATCGTCTCCGGCTCGAACAGCGTCGCGAATTCTTCGCGCAGCCGTACCTCGGCACGATCCAGCGCGTCTCGGTGCTCGGCGATTTCGACCACCTTTCAACCCTGACGGCGAATGCCGTCGAACGCAAACGACCGGGCCGGTCACCCCTCGATCAGACCGGCCCGGTCGGCGTACCCCGCGACACCTTCGGAACAGCTCCGGCCCAGTCCTTCGGTGTGGTTACCGTCGGCAGTGCGTCTTCAGCGTCTGGAAGAGCCACCTTCTGGTCTGCACCGCCGGGTCCGACTGATCACCCCTCGAGACCGGTCGGACCCGGTTGTTCCGGTGTCTGGAGAAAGGATGCGATGCCCGTCTCGAGAGGTTCTTAAGAACAACTTGTCAGCACAGGCCGGTTCATCGGCGATGATGGAAGTACCGACAAGATGGAGAACGACGATGGAGACCGTAATCGTCTGGTTGCTGGCGAGCCTGCTGTACTGGTTCAGCAACTTCTGACCGAGAAGACATCACTGGCGCGGAACGAATTCCGCTCCGCGCCAACCTATTTCCTGCGGACATGACGCGAGGCAGGTATGCCTTGCGGCGTACCTGCCTCGCTGTCGGTTCGATCGGTGGATCAGCCCTCCCGGCCGGCCCGGACCCCTTCCTCGACGCGCTTGCCCAGATCGGCGTCGACATTGCGCCAGTACTCGAATACCCGGCTCAGTACCGGCTCGCTGACCCCGGCGAGCACGTGCCCGACGATATTGTCGGCCAGCCGCTCACGCGCCGCGTCGTCGAGGACCTCCCGCACCAGGGTGCCCGCCTGGGTGAAGTCGCCGTCCTCGGCGTGCTCGAGGTAGCCAGCCCGCACCATCGACGGATCGAATTCCCACAGACCGCCGTCGCCCGCCTGTGACGGGTCGGCGTGCGGACCACCGTAGGAGTTCGGCGCGTAGACCGGCACGTCGGCGGGGTTGTACTGGTACCGCATGGCGCCCTCCTTCGAATAGGAGTTCACCTCGGCGGCCTTGGCCTGGTTCGGCGGCAGCTGCGCGTAGTTGGTGCCGATGCGGTAGCGGTGCGCGTCGGCGTAGGCGAAGACGCGGCCGAGCAGCATCTTGTCCGGCGAGAAGCCGATGCCGGGGACGATGTTGGACGGCTCGAACGCGGCCTGCTCGATGTCGACGAAGAAGTTGCCCGGATTGCGGTTGAGTGTCCACTTGCCGACCTCGATCAGCGGGTAGTCCCGCTGCGACCACACCTTGGTCAGGTCGAACGGGTTGAACCGGTAGCCCTCGGCCTCAGCGACCGGCATGATCTGGACATTCAGCGTCCAACTCGGGAATTCGCCACGCTCGATCGCCTCCCAGAGGTCCTGGCGGTGGTAATCGGGATCGGAACCGGCGAGGGTGTCGGCCTCGGCCTGGGTGAGGAACTCGATGCCCTGATCGGTCTTGAAGTGGTACTTCACCCAGAACCGCTCGCCCTCGGCGTTGATCCACTGGTAGGTGTGCGAGCCGAAGCCGTCCATGTGGCGGTAGGTCTTGGGCAGGCCGCGGTCACCCATCAGCCAGGTCACCTGGTGCGCCGATTCCGGGCGCAGGGTCCAGAAGTCCCACTGCATGTTGTGGTCGCGCAGACCGCTGCCCGGCAGGCGCTTCTGCGAGCGGATGAAGTCGGGGAACTTCATCGCGTCCTTGATGAAGAAGATCGGGGTGTTGTTGCCGACGAGGTCGTAATTGCCGTCCTCGGTGTAGAACTTCACCGCGAAACCGCGCGGGTCACGCCAGGTGTCCGGGCTGCCCTGCTCACCGGCCACCGTGGAGAACCGCACCAGCGACTCGGTGCGCGCGCCCGGCTGGAACAGCTTGGCCTTGGTGTAGCGGCTGACATCGCCGGTCACCACCAGCTCGCCGTAGGCGCCGGAACCCTTGGCGTGCACGATGCGCTCCGGCACCCGCTCACGGTTGAACTGGGCCAGCTTCTCGATCAGGTAGTGGTCGTGCAGCAGCACCGGTCCCTGGGTTCCGGCGGACAGCGATTCGTCGTCGCTCTCGACGGCATTACCGGTGTTCGTCGTGGTCGGCTTGGTCATTTCGCGGCCTCCTGATTTCGACAGTCGGGGCACAACCCCCAGAAGACGACCTCGGCCTCATCGATCGCGAAACCGTGATCGTCCGCGGGCTGCAGACAGGGCGGGGCGCCGGTCACACAATCGGTGTCGACGACCAGCCCACAACTTCGGCACACCAGGTGATGATGATTATCCCCGGTCCGGGTCTCGAACCGGGCAGGCGAACCCGCCGGCTCGATCCGCCGCAGGATCCCCACGCGCACGCAGGCACTGAGCACGTCGTACACCGCCTGCGTCGACACCGCGCCGAGCCGCGCCCTGGCGGCCGTCGCGATCGTCTCCGCATCCGAATGTGGTAGCGCCGCAACAGTATCCAGCACCGCGACCCGGGGCGCGGTCACCCGCAACCCGGCGTCGCGCAACAGTCGGCGAGCGTCCATGTCCTCGGTGTGCACGACCTCCACTCTCCCCGTTTTCTGGAATAAGTCAAGAAAACGAGTCGATCAAGCTAGGTTGCGCGGATCACATCCGAGGCGCGGAATAGCTCCAATGCGACCTTGGTTGAACACCACTGTCGGCGCCCGAACAGCCCCGGGCCTCACCCCTTTGTCGCTACGAGCGACCACCCGCCGAGAGGCGCTTGTGGGGCGTCGACACCCTGACGGGCCGTCCACGCGGCGGCCCTTCGACTCGAACGCCGCCAGGTCTCCCTCATCGACCTGGCGGCGTTTGCCGTCTCCCGGCCAGGCCGTCTGTGAGTCGGGGTTTTACGGGGAGATGAACATGCCTGTGATTAGGGGAACGAGCGGCCCCGCTATACGGGTTACGGACGGCGATGCGGGCTAGTCTCGGCCGCATGGGGCTGATCAGGGGACTTTTCGCGGGAACGATCGTGGTTGCACTGGCTTCGGCGACGCTGGTCGCCGCTCCCGCTGCCGCCGACCCCAGTGCCGAGACGCGGTGCGCGGTGACCTCTGAGCGTGATCTCGAACGTGCCAGCCCGGAACAGGTCGGGCTGGACCCGGCCAAGCTCGAGGAGGCATTGCAATTCGCCGCCACCCGTAATCGGTTCAATGTCCAAGTGTTCCGGCACAATTGCCTGGTCGGGGAGGGCCCGCGCAACGACGAGACCGGCGACGTCGCGTGGAACATCTGGAGCGTCACCAAGTCGGTGGTGTCGCTGCTCGCCGGAATCGCCTCCGACCAGGGCAAACTCGAGATCGGCGCCCCGATCGACCGGTACCTGCCCGCCGGCCTCGGCGACGCGGTGCACCGCTCGATCACGGTGGAGAACCTGCTCACCGAGACCTCAGGGATGAAGGTCGGCGTGCTCACGGAGGGCATCACCGCGGTGATCCCGGTCGACCCGAACAGCGCGGTCCAGGCGCTGGCGGTGGAGCTGACCAACCCGCCGGGCACCGCGTTCAGCTATAGCCAGCGCAATGTCGACCTGCTGTCGTGGGTGATCGAGCTGGCCGTCGGCGAACCGCTGCAGCAGTTCGCGCAGCGCGAGCTGTTCGACCCGCTCGGCATCGCCCGCTCGGACTACTACTGGGCGCGGGATCGGTCCGGGCACACCTACGGCTACGCCCACCTGCTGCTGCCGCCCAACAATCTCGCCAAGGTCGGGCTGCTCGTCGCCAACGACGGGCGCTGGGGCGCGCACCGGGTGATCTCCGCCGACTACCTGCGCAAAGCCCGCACCCCGTCACCGCAGAACAGCTGCTACGGCTACCTGTTCTGGGTGGGCGCCGACTGCGCCGAGTCCCCCGATTTCCTGCCCGCCGACAGCTTCTTCATGTCGGGGCTCGCGCTGCAGAACGTCTTCTTCCTGCCTGGCCTGGACCTGATGGTCATGTGGACCGGCGCGTTCGGCAACGAGACCGCGTACGGTGCGAGCGGGGTGATCGCGCATCCCGAGGAACTGCCGCACGAGTTCTTCCGCCGGCTGTTCGCGGCATTCACCGATACGCCCGCGCCGGTCGCCGCGCCGTATGTCGAACCGCCGATCGAGTTCGATCCGGCACGGCTGATCGACGCCAACATCCTGCTCGCGGTGTTCGGCATCGGTCCCGGCGCCTATCCGGGCTGCACCGTGTTCGACTGCCTGAGCCAGCCGCTGGCCGCGCCGTTCGCGAGCATTCCGCCGGGGTGCGCGGTGCTGGTCTGTCTCGGAGACGATCCGCGCACCCCCGGGATCCGGCGGTAGCGGTCAGCCTGGACGGACTGCGCCGGGTCGAGTCGTGAGACGAAAAACGGGCTGGGCCACCGATTGTGGTGGCCCAGCCCGTGTTACCGAACTGCTCAGCGGTTGTTCAGCAGAACTTCCGCGATCTGAATGGTGTTGAGCGCGGCGCCCTTACGCAGGTTGTCGCCGGAGATGAACAGCGCGAGACCGCGGCCGCTCGGGACGCCCGGATCCTGGCGGATGCGGCCGACCAGCGAGTCGTCCTGGCCCGCGGCGGCCAGCGGGGTCGGCACGTCGACCAGGCGCACGCCCGGCGCCTTGGCCAGCAGTTCCTGCGCCTGCAGCACCGAGATCGGCTCGGCGAACTCGGCATTGATCGACAGCGAGTGGCCGGTGAAGACCGGCACGCGCACACAGGTGCCGCTGACCAGCAGGTCGGGCAGACCGAGAATCTTGCGGCTCTCGTTGCGCAGCTTCTGGTCCTCGTCGGTCTCGCCGGTGCCGTCGTCGACCAGCGAGCCGGCCAGCGGGATGACATCGAACGCGATCGGGGCGACGTACTTGTTCGGCGCGGGGAAGTCGACGGCGCTGCCGTCGTGCACCAGCTTCTCGGCGTCGGCGGCCACCGCGCGGATCTGCGTGGCGAGCTCCTCCACACCGGCCAGGCCGCTACCGGACACGGCCTGGTAGCTCGACACGATCAGGCGCTGCAGGCCCGCCACGTCGTGCAGCGGCTTGAGCACCGGCATCGCGGCCATGGTGGTGCAGTTCGGGTTCGCGATGATGCCCTTGGGCAGGTTGCGCGTGGCCTCGGGGTTGACCTCCGAGACCACCAGCGGCACGTCGGGATCCTTGCGCCAGGCCGAGGAGTTGTCGATCACGGTGACGCCCGCCGCGGCGAAGCGCGGAGCCTGCACGCGCGACATGGTGGCACCGGCCGAGAACAGCGCGATGTCGAGACCCGACGGATCGGCGGTCTCGGTGTCCTCGACGACGATCTCGCCGCCGCGCCACGGCAGCGTCTTACCAGCCGAGCGCGACGAGGCGAAGAACCGCACCTCGTCGGCCGGGAAGTTGCGCTCTTCCAGCAGCTTGCGCATGACGGCGCCGACCTGACCGGTCGCGCCGACGACGCCTACCCGTACACCCATGGTTCAACGCCCCGTTCCGCCGTGGACGACGGCAGCCTCGTCGCCGCCCAGATCGAAGGCCTTGTGCAGGACCTGCACGGCCTCGTCGAGTTCGGTGTCGCGCACGAGCACCGAGATCCGGATCTCCGAGGTGGAGATCAGATCGATGTTCACGCCCGCGTTGGCCAGCGCCTCACAGAAGGTGGCGGTGACGCCCGGGTGCGACTTCATGCCCGCGCCGACCAGCGACACCTTGCCGATGTGGTCGTCGTAGAGGACCTGCGCGAAGCCGATCTCGTCCTGCCGCTTGGTCAGCATCTCGACCGCACGGGCGCCGTCGGTCTTGGGCAGGGTGAAGGTGATGTCGGTCTTGCCCGTGTCGACCTTGGAGATGTTCTGCAGCACCATGTCGATGTTGATCTCGGCGTCGGCGACCGCACGGAACACCTTGGCCGCGTAGCCCGGCTCGTCCGGCAGGGCGACGACGGTCACCTTGGCCTCGCTGCGGTCGTGCGCGACGCCGGTCAGGATTGCCTGCTCCACGGGAATGTCCTCCATCGATCCGAAAACAGTGGTGCCGATCTTGTCGGTGTAGGACGACCGAACATGAACGGGAACGTTGTAGCGGCGCGCGTACTCCACGCAGCGCAGCATGAGCACCTTCGAGCCACAGGCGGCCATCTCGAGCATCTCCTCGTAGGAGATCTTGTCGAGCTTCTGCGCGTCGCCGACGATGCGCGGGTCGGCGCTGAAGATGCCGTCCACGTCGGTGTAGATCTCGCAGACATCGGCTTTCAACGCCGCGGCCA
The DNA here is from genome assembly GCF_052983615.1 of Nocardia fodinahabitans. NCBI lineage: Bacteria > Bacillati > Actinomycetota > Actinomycetes > Mycobacteriales > Nocardiaceae > Nocardia > Nocardia fodinahabitans. Next base: position 3,848,905 of record NZ_JBRJJC010000001.1, on the reverse strand, counting down.
GGGCGACGGCGGTGGTGTCGGAACCACCGCGGCCCAGCGTGGTGACGTCCTTGCTGTCCTGGCTGACGCCCTGGAAGCCGGCGACCAGCACGATCTGCCCCTCGGCCAGCGCCTCCTGCAGGCGGCCGGGGGTGACGTCGATGATCTTGGCGTTGCCGTGCGCGCCGGTGGTGATCACACCGGCCTGCGAACCGGTGAACGAGCGCGCTTCGGCGCCGAGCGAATGAATCGCCATGGCCACCAGCGCGTTCGAGATGCGCTCGCCGGAGGTGAGCAGCATGTCCATCTCGCGAGCAGGCGGCGCCGGGGCCACCTGCTCCGCGAGATCGAGCAGCTCGTCGGTCGTGTCACCCATGGCCGAGCAGACCACGACGACGTCGTTGCCCTGCTTCTTGGTCTCCACGATCCGTTCAGCGACGCGCCGGATCCGCTCGGCGGTGGCCACCGAGGATCCTCCGTACTTCTGAACAACGAGAGCCACGGCTAGGTCCTTCACGATCGACAATCAGGCTTGGTATCAGCGACCAAGAGTACCGGCCCAGGTCCACCGGATTCGCCGCTACCTCCCCAGCCTGTGGAAAACGACACAGGCTCGTCACCTGTGGATAACCACCGAAATCAGGCCCGGGTGAACCAGGTGACCTGCGTGCCGTTGTCGAATTCCTTGCGCTGCACCGGAGTGAAGGATGTCGGTTTGAAGACGCCGGTGAACGCCTGGACGCCGTCTCCCGCGATCACCGGGTAGCTCTTGATGACCATCTCGTCGATCTCGTCGATGAGCTGACCGGCCAGGCTGCCGCCACCGCACAGCCAGATGTCACGGCCGTCCTGTTGCTTGAGCTCGCGCACCAGCTCGGCCGGATCACCGGAGACGATCTCGACGTTCGGACCGTCGACCGGCCCGAGCGAGGACGAGAAGACGTACTGCTTCAGATGCGGGAACGGACTGACGATGCCGGCGAGGTACGCCGGGTCGTAGGTGCCGCGGCCCATCAGCATGGTGTCCCAGTGCTTGTTCGGCGTGTCCACGTCCATCCCGAAATGCGCGCGGAGGTGAGCCGGGACGGCCTCGGGGAATTCGCCGTTGAGCCACTCCGAGTACTCGGGCGGAGTCGGATAGAAGTCGTACTCGCCGCCGGGACCTGCGATGTAGCCGTCGAGGGAGACACCGATGTAGTAGACAAGCTTTCGCATGGGTACCGCCTAAGTTGTTGTACTCTGATTGAAGTGGTTTCAACGTAGTACTACAAACGGAGTGGTGTCAAGTGCGAACTAATCCCGAACGACGACAGGCGCTGCTCGACGCGGCGATCGAGGTACTGGCAAGCGAAGGCGCGCGTGGCCTCACCTTCCGCGCGGTGGACAAGCAGGCCGGGGTGCCCGTCGGCACCGCGTCCAACTACTTCGCCGGCCGCGACGAGCTGCTCACCCAGGCGGGCACCCGCTTCTACGAGGTGGTGCAGCCGTCCGAGGAGACGATGGCGCTGGTCAGCGAGGGCCCGAAGACGGTCGAGAACATCACCGCGCTGATGAAGGAGGTGGTCGGACGGCTCGAATCGCACCGCACCGCCTACCTCGCGCTACTCGAATTGCGGCTGGAGGCGACCCGGCGTCCGGAGCTGCGCGAGGTGCTCACCGAGCGGGTCAGGGCCGACCTGGATTTCAATGTCCGCAACCACCTGGCGTCGGGCCAGCCGGGCGACGAGGCGTCGGTACTCCTGCTGTATCTGGCCCTGAATTGGCTCATCGTCGAACACCTCACCCTGCCCGGGATCTTTACCGAGCAACAGAGCATGGAGCTGATCGAAACCGCCGTCGAGCGGGCGATACGCCCCTGACCCGGTCATATGTCCAGACCATAGACGTGTTGACGATCACTGGTACACATGTGCACAATCGGGCGCGAAGACAGCGGGGGTTTCGGAGGACAGGCAAGATGCGCTCGAAGATCGACATCCGATTCACCGTCGATGCTCCCGTCGACCAAGTCATGGATGCTCTGCTCGCCGTCGATCTGCTAGCCGAGTGGTCCACCACCTACAGCGACGTCCGCGTCGGCCCCCGCGACGCCGACGGCAGGCCACGCCGGGTCTTCGTCACCGCGACCTTCATGGGCAACTCCGACGCGCAGGTCCTCGAATTCTCCTGGGAGCACAACCGGGTGTCCTGGGAGGTCGTCGACAGCAGCCGCGGTTCCAAGGGCAGCGGCTCGTTCGATCTGCTCGCGACCCCCGAGGGCACCGAGCTCGACTATCACGTCGAGATCCAGCTGCCGCTGCCCATCCCCGGCATCCTGTTCAAGCGCACCCTGCGCAAGGTGAGTGACGAGGTCGTCGCCAATTTCATCGACTTCGCCGAGCGGTATCCCGAGATCGAGCGCTACGGCGTCGGCTAGGAGTTCCGCCGACGGCGAAAGCTCCCACGGTTCCACGCGGACGACGACTCCGGGTGCGACGATGGGCGCATGATCGGTACTCGACGGGTTCGGTTCCAGCAGGTGACCGAAGGCGCCTCGGTGACTCAGCTCGAACTGTTCTTCGACCTCGTGATCGTCTTCGCCTTCACCATGGTCACCGCGCTGGCCGCCGACAATCCCACCGGCGCCAACGTGGTCCGTGCGACGCTGGTCCTGGCACTGATGTGGTGGCTGTGGATCGCCTACTCCTGGCTGGGCAATGTGGTCAGAGCCGACGAGGGCATCACCCGGGTGGCGATGTTCGTCGCGATGGGCGGCGCGTTCATCGCGGCGCTGACCATTCCCGAGGCGTTCGACGACCTGAGCGGCGGCTGGTTCGGTCCGCTCGTCTTCGCCATCGCCTACCTGGTGGTGCGGCTGGTGCACGTCTCGATCTTCTGGGTGATCAGCGCCGAGGACTCCCAGCTGCGCGGGCAGCTGTTGCGCTGGGCGATCGGCTCGATCACCCTCGGCACCGCGCTGCTCGTCGTCGCCGCCATGACCGACGGCCTCACCCAGATCCTGCTGTGGCTGGCCGCGATCGCCGGCGACATGGTCTGGACCTGGTTCGCGGGCACCGACTGGCGGATCAACTCGGCCTCGCATTTCGCCGAGCGCTACGGGCTGATCGTGATCATCGCCCTCGGTGAGTCCATCGTCTCGATCGGCATCGGGGTGGCCGGCCTGCCGATCTCGTGGCCGATCGCGCTCGGCTCGATGCTCGGGCTCGCGGTGTCGGGCCTGCTGTGGTGGCTCTACTTCGACGTCGCGGCGATCTCGATCGAGCACGCCTTCGCCCATTCCCGCGGCGCGCACCAGATCAAGATCGCGCAGCGCAGCTACACCTACGGGCATTTCCCGATGATCGCCGGCGTCATCGCGCTCTCGCTCGGGTTGAAGAAGGTGCTGTACTACGTCGGCGACGCCTCGCACCACAAGCTCACCGACGCGCTGCACGGCATTCCGCTGGCCGCGCTCTACGTCGGGCCCGCATTGTTCCTGCTCGGCGTGGTCGCGGCGAAATACTATGCGACCAAGCAAATCTCGACTGCCCGGGTGGTCACCGCGGGCCTCCTGGTCGCGCTGATCCCGGTGGCGACGAACCTACCGGCGCTCGCCGCGCTGGCCCTGCTGTGCGCGCTGCTGGCCCTGCTGGTGATCTTCGAGACCATCCGCTACGCGACCCCGCGCGATCAGATCAGACACGCTTGACCTGACCGACGTGGTGGCGCACGCCGTGCTCGGCGGGCGTCGCCCCCCGGTGCGACGGCGGCACTCTCACCCCGGCGCGCACCGCGTCGGTGATCTGATCGAGGTTCTCCCGCAGCATGTCGGCGACGAGTTCGTCGGTGCGCGGATCGTCGAGCAGCTGGCGCAGCATCCGGTACACGGTGTCGGCCACCAGCCGGATGATGTCGTCGTGGAACGGGACGTAGCGCAGCTTGCTGGTCGCCGGGTCGTTCTTGATCAGGTCGACGATCATCTGGTCGACCTCGGTGTGGTTCTCCTCCAGTGCCGCGGCGATGTTCTTGGTGTAGTGCCCGGCCCGCAGGACCTTGGAGACCTCGTCGAGGATCGCGATCGTCATCGGGCGCTTGATCACGTCGACGATGGTGCCGACGAACCGGTTCACGATCGTCGCGGTGACCCGCTCCCCCAGCGCGCGATCGGCGACCCGGCCGAGCCGGATCACGATCACCACGATCCGCAGCAGCCGGAAACCGCGGAAGATCGGGCTGGTCACCGGGATCATGCCGACCACTTCGTACCAGTAGACGAACGGGAAGCTCCACGGCCAGCCCGCGCGGCGCCACCGCCACAGGAACTCGATCAGGAAGATGCCGCAGATCGTCCAGTCGGTGACCACGATCGCGTGATAGGTCGCCCCGGAGACCGGGAAGAAGGTGATCCACACGACCAGCACGACCGAGATGATCGCCAGGACCAGCATGAACAGATCGGTGCGTAGCGACGGCGTCTTGGAGCGCACGTCCGGCAACGCCTCGACCCGCTCGATGCCCGGTGAGGCCACCTCGGTACTCCCTTCGAACGCCATCGTCCTTGCCGAGCGTAACGGCCGGGTCGGTGCGCATCGGTCACATTGCGCGCGACCGGTCCGCGAGTGTCAGCGACCGGCGCCGATCACGGCCGCGATATTGCGTTCGGCCAGTGCGGTGATCGTGAGCGAGGGGTTGACCGTCGCGGTGCTGCCCGGGATCGCCGCGCCGTCCATCACGTAGAGGCCGGGGTGCCCGTGCACGCGACCGAACGCATCGGTCGCCTTGCCGAGCACCGCGCCGCCCAGCGGATGCGCGGTGAACCGGGCGTTCGCGTCGTAGCCGAGCGCGCCGTACTCGGCGAGCGCGCCCGCGCGTTCGGCGATCCGGTGATCGACCGCGCGCGCCGCGTCGACGACGGCGTCCTGGGCGCCCGCCGACCAGCTCAGCCCGACCCCGCCGCCGGCGTGATAGCCGAAGCGGGCCCTGGTCGGGTCGAGCACCATACCGAGCGAGGCGAGCGCGCCGGTCTCGAACGGAATGCCCGGGATGTACCAGTTCTCCAGGGTCAGCGGGACGCGCGACTCGTCGTAGATGCGGCTCGCGCTGGGCACGCCCTGGCCCTGGCCCGCCACCGCGCTCGCGCCGCGGGCCAGCACCACGTCACCGTTGGTGCCCCAGCCGTCGCCGATGTGCTCGTTGAGATTGGGCAGCGCGCCCGTGGCCTGGGCCCGGACCAGCAGCTCGGAGGTGCCGACGGAACCGGCGCCGAGGAACAGCTTGTCGCAGGTCAGCGTGCGGGTACCGAGGTTCTGACCGGTCGGGGCCAGTTTCGTCACGGTGACCACGAACTTGCCGCTCGCCTCCTGGGCGATGGCGTCGACGCGGTGGCCCGGATACACCTGGGACTTGCCGGTCTCCCTGGCGTAGCGCAGGTAGTTCTGGTTCAGGTCGAACTTGGCGCCGTTGGAATTGCCCAGGTTGGAGCGGGCGACGGTGGCCGAGGCGCGGGAATTGCCCGCCAGTTCACTGCGCAGTACGTCCCAGGTGAAAATCGAATCGTTGGTCACCGGCTGGTAGCCCGCGGCACGGACCTGGTCGTCCCAGGCGCGCGAGTGCGCGAACGGCGCGGAGTGGTAGATGTCGGCGGGCATCGGGTCCAGGCGGAGCATTTCGCGCACGCGCGGGTAGTAGACGCGTTCGAGCTCGCCGTAGTCGACGACACCGCCGAAGACGTGGTCGAACAGCTTGCGTTCGGGCGCCACCATCGCGCCGGTGAAGATCACCGAACCGCCGCCGACCGCGGCGGCGCGCCACACGTCGATCCCCGGGTACTCGGTGACGTCGAGGACGCCGCCGAACGCGCCGAAGCTCATCGGCACCTTGGTGACGCCGGTGAAGCTGGTGCGATGCCAGAAGCCGCGCCCGTCGGGCAGGTCGTCGCCGGTGAAGATCTCCCGCCACGGGTCGTTGGGCCAGCGCGAACCGCGTTCGAGCACGGTGTTGACGATCCCGGCCTCGGCCAGCCGCAGGGCCGTGACGGCCGCGCCGAAGCCGGAGCCGATGACGATGGCCTGCGTGTGCGCCGGTGCGTCGGGGATGGGCTCGAAGATCTCCGGTACCCAGGTACGGAACATCGCCTCGCGCGGATCGGCCGAGGCGGCCGTGGTCGTCAGCGTCGTCCCCACGGCACCGGCGATCGTCGCCAGTCCCGCCGCCTTGAAGAAGGCACGTCTGTGCACCAGGCCACCTCCCTCATCACGCATGGCCGAGCGCAGGATACCCCGTGTGAAACGCCAATGGTGTTCAACCGAGGGGCGTTTGGTGGTAGTCACAACCGGCGGGCGGGCCGCATCGAGCGGCCTGGACTCACCCCGAGGTCAGCAGCCGGATCACCGCGATCGTGCCCACGATGACGATCACCGCGCGCAACGCGTTCGGCGGCAGCTTGCGTCCCACCTTCGCGCCGAGCTGGCCACCGATGATCGAGCCGACCGCGATCAGCGCGACCGCCTGCCAGTTCACCTCGGCGATCGCGATGAAGATCGCCGCCGACACCGCGTTCACGATCAACGCCAGCACATTCTTCACCGCGTTGAGCCGCTGGATGTCCTCGTGCACGAACACCCCGAGCAGGCCGAGCAGCAGCACGCCCTGGGCGGCGCCGAAGTAGCCGCCGTAGATGCCGGTGCCGAACACCGCGACCAGCAGGATCGGGCCGCCGTGCTCGGGAGTGGCCGCGTCACCGTCGGCCCTGCGCCGCTTCACCCAGGCCGCCAGCCGGGGCTGCACGACCACCAGGATCAGCGCGGCGATGATCAGCACGGGCACGATCGCCTGGAAGGCCTCGGCGGGCATGACGAGCAGCAGGATCGCGCCGGTGATGCCACCGAGCAGCGAGGCGGTGCCCAGCTGCAGCAGTCGCGACCGCTGCCCTTCCAGTTCGCGCCGGTAGCCGATCACCCCGCTGACCGAGCCGGGGACCAGGCCGATCGTGTTGGACACGTTCGCCGTCACCGGCGGCACACCGAAGGCAAGCAGCGTGGGGAAGGTGATCAGGGTGCCGGAGCCGACGATCGTGTTGATGCCACCCGCGGCGATGCCCGCCGCGAGAATGGCCACTTGCTGTAACCAAGTCATCCGAGTTCCTTTGTGACGTCTCGTCGGACGCGATGGTCCGTACAAGCGTGCGATTCGCTGAAAACCGTACCGCTCGCTTACTACCGGCCGGTTTCCCCAGGCCGCTTACCAGCGGGGCAGGGCACGCGGTATCCTCGAAGGATCATGCAGCGGGCACTTCTTCTCGGCCGCCGCGACGGGTTCTGATACGGACCGGCTCCCGTCGCGGGGTTCCAACGCGCCGGTCGACCCGCTCCCACCAGGGAATCCACCTCACCCACGGAGAAACTTGCATGTCCTCGGCTGACGCATTCGTATCCGCTTCGCGCACCATCACGGCCCCCGGCAAACCCGCACCGGCCGACCAGCCCGCCTGGAACAACCAGAAGAACTCGTCGATGCCGTCGTTCCGGTACCGGCCCTTCGCCGAAGAGGTCGAGCCCATCTCGGTGCCCGACCGCACCTGGCCCGACAAGATCATCGATCGCGCCCCCGCGTGGTGCGCCGTCGACCTGCGCGACGGCAACCAGGCCCTCATCGACCCGATGAGCCCGGCCCGCAAGCGCCGCATGTTCGACCTGCTGGTCCGGATGGGCTACAAGGAGATCGAGGTCGGTTTCCCGGCCGCCAGCCAGACCGATTTCGACTTCGTCCGCGAGATCATCGAGGACGGCGCGATTCCCGCCGACGTCACCATCCAGGTCCTGACCCAGTGCCGCCCCGAGCTGATCGAGCGCACCTTCGAGGCCTGCAACGGCGCACCGAACGTCATCGTGCACTTCTACAACTCCACCTCGATCCTGCAGCGCCGGGTGGTCTTCCGCGCCGAGCGCGACGCGGTGAAGAAGATCGCCACCGATGCCGCCGCGCTGTGCCTGGAGATCGAGCAGCGCTACCCCGACACCGAATGGCGCTACGAGTACAGCCCGGAGTCCTACACCGGTACCGAGCTGGACTACGCCCGTGAGGTCTGCGACGCGGTCTCGGCGATCATCGCGCCGACCCCGGCCAAGCCGCTGATCATCAACCTGCCCGCGACCGTCGAGATGGCCACGCCGAACGTGTACGCCGACTCGATCGAGTGGATGCACCGCAACCTGGCCCGCCGCGATTCGATCGTGCTGTCGCTGCACCCGCACAACGACCGTGGCACCGCCGTCGCGGCCGCCGAGCTGGGCTACCAGGCCGGCGCCGACCGCATCGAGGGCTGCCTGTTCGGCAACGGCGAGCGCACCGGCAACGTCTGCCTGGTGACGCTGGGCATGAACATGTTCTCCCGCGGCGTCGACCCGCAGATCAACTTCTCCGACATCGACGAGGTCCGTCGCACGGTGGAGTACTGCAACCAGCTGGCCGTTGCCGAGCGTCACCCCTACGGCGGCGACCTGGTCTACACCGCCTTCTCGGGCAGCCACCAGGACGCCATCAACAAGGGCCTGGACGCGATGAAGGCCGCCGCCGACGCGCAGAACGCCGACGTCGCCGACATCACCTGGGAGGTCCCGTACCTGCCCATCGACCCGAAGGACGTCGGCCGGACCTACGAGGCCGTCATCCGGGTGAACTCGCAGTCCGGCAAGGGCGGCGTCGCCTACATCATGAAGACCGATCACGGTCTGGTGCTGCCGCGCCGGCTGCAGATCGAGTTCTCGCAGGCGATCCAGGCGATCACCGACGGTGAGGGCGGCGAGGTGACGCCCAAGGAGATGTGGGACGTCTTCGCCACCGAGTACCTGAACCCGATCCTGCCGCTGGAGCGGATGCGCCAAAAGGTGACCGCGTCGGAGACCGACGGCGGCGTCGACACCATCGTCGCCACGGTCAAGGTCGACGGCGTCGAGCAGGAGATCACCGGGTCCGGCAACGGCCCGCTGGCCGCGTTCGTCGACGCGATCGCCACCGTCGGGTTCGACGTGCGGGTGCTCGACTACAGCGAGCACGCCATGTCCGCCGGTGACGACGCGCAGGCCGCCGCCTACGTCGAGGTCGCGATCGGCGACAAGGTCGTGTGGGGCGTCGGTATCGCCACCTCGATCACCACCGCGTCGCTGCGGGCCGTCGTCTCGGCGGTCAACCGGGCAGCCGCCGGTACCGCCGCTCAGGGAAGGTAGCGGTCGTCCGGTAGCCGGGCGCGCCGCTCCGGATTCGGCGGGTCGTCCGGTAGCCGGGCCCGCCTCCCCGGGATGCAGCGGACCGTCCGGTAGCTCGACCGTTGGCGGTCGGGCTTACGTTCAGTGCGGGTGGGTCGGAGGTGCTTGGGGAGCTACCCGTGTCCGTACGACATCACCGGGTGGCGTTTGTCGCACATCGCGCACTCGTGGCCCCGAACGCCCCGACCTCGAGGAGGGGCAGGCCGACGAAGTCGGCCGTCGCGGCCGTCCCGCCGGTCAGGCACCGTTGCGCAAGCGACGAAGGAGCAAGCAACGGTGTCTGACCGGCGGGACAGGAGGGGCCGCGACCTCGAGCGCGCCAGCGCTCCAAATAACACCGTGCTAGCGTTTTGGTGCACATTCAGCGCCGAGCTTCCTGCTCGTTCATCGGGCAAAGTGGGGGAACTGTGACCAACAACGACCATAATCCGACGTCTCCGCCCTGGCTGCAGAGTCCGTCGGCTGAGACGGCCGACGCTGCGTCCGGATCCGCCGGAGTGCAGACGGCCACCGGCGACGACATCGAGCCCACCGATACCGCCGCCGAGCAGCCGGGCGAGGCTCCCGAGCCGCAGCCCGCCGAGGCCGCGGCCGAGCCGCACGCCGGGCTCGCCGACCAGACCGTGTTCCAGCCCGGTGGCTTCGTGCCCGGCCCGTTCGCCCCGAACGGGTACCCGGGGGCGCCCGATCCGTACCAGAGTGGTGGCGCGCATCCCCTGGTGAACGGCCCCGAGCAGCAGCCGTGGCCCGGTCAGCCCGCGCCGGGCACCGAGCAGCCGTGGCCGGGGCAGCCCGGCGCCGAACAGCCCTACCCCGGTCCGCAGGCGACCGGTGAGCAGCCCTATCCCGGCGCTCCCGGGCCGTATCCGGGCGCACCCGAGCAGCCGCAGTTCCCCGGGCAGGAGCAGCAGCCGCAGGGTCCGCAGTCCGAGCCCATCTACAGCTGGGCGCCCCCGCCGCCGCCGATGTACCAGCCGCCGATGCAGGGCGGCATGCCGCCCGGTCCGATGCCCGGTCAGCCGGGGCAGCCCGGTCCGATGGGCGCGACGCCCGGTCAGCCGCAGTGGCAGGGCGGCCCGGCGCAGCAGCATCAGCCGTTCCAGCCGCAGCACGTGAACGCGCCCGGTCAGCCCGGCCATTCGGTCAACGATCTGAACCTGCTCAAGCGGGCCCGCAAGGCGCCGCGCAGCGGGTGGCGGCGCGCCGTGCACAAGGCCTCCGGCGGCATGATCAACCCGGGTGAGTCGGCGGCCGACGTCGTCCACCGCGATCTCGCCGAGCGGGTCAACCAGCCGGTCCGCGGTGACTACCGGATCGCGATCCTCTCGCTCAAGGGTGGCGTCGGCAAGACCACCACCACGGTCGGCCTTGGTTCCACCTTCGCCTCGCAGCGTGGCGACCGCGTCATCGCGATCGACGCCAACCCCGACCTGGGCACCCTCGCCCACCGGGTGCCGCGCCAGACCCGCTCGACGGTGCGCAACCTGCTCGAGGACCAGAGCATCACCCGCTACTCGGACGTGCGAGCGCACACCTCGCAGGCCCCGAGCCGGCTGGAAGTGCTTGCCTCCGAGCAGGACCCGGCCGTGTCGGAAGCCTTCAGCGAAGCTGATTACCGCAAGGCGATCGGCATCCTGCAGTCGTTCTACAACATCATCCTGACCGACTGCGGTACCGGTCTGATGCACTCGGCGATGTCCGGCGTGCTGGACATGGCGAGCTCGCTGGTGCTGGTCACCTCGCCCGCGATCGACGGTGCGCGCAGCGCCTCGGCGACGCTGGACTGGCTCGACCACCACGGCTACAGCAAGCTCGTCGAGCGCACCGTCGTCGTCGTGAACGCCTCGCGCCGCGGCGCGTCGACGGTCGACCTGGACCAGCTGCGCAAGCTGTTCCTCGACCGCACCCGCGCCGTGCAGATCGTCCCGTTCGACGATCACCTGGCCGAGGGGGCCGAGATCGACCTCGAGCTGGTCAGCAAGCCGACCAGGCGCGCGCTGCTCGAACTGGCCGCGATGGTCGCCGACGATTTCGGCTACCACGGGCAGCAGCAGGGCCAGCAGTTCCCGCCACAGGGCCAGCCCTACCAGGGTCAGCAGCAGTACCAGCCGGGGCAATTCTGAGATAGCCGAAGGTAATTGGGGGGGGGACATGTCCGAGGTCGTGGCCGCGCGCCATGTCGCCGGGATGGCGGCGGGCGCGGGACTCGGTAGTCACCGGGCGGCGTACACCCCGGCCGTGATGGCGTGGAGCCGGATTCGGGTGCTCGGGATCGTGGCGGGTGTCGCGCTCGCGGTGACGGCCCCGGCCTTCGTCACCGATCAGGCCGGGATCGCCTGGATCACCGGGCTGATCGCGATCGGCGCGGGGTTCGGATTCGTGCTGAGCACGGCGCAGGCGTGGTGGCACGAGCGCGAGACCGCGGGCAACCGGCTCGCCGTCTACGACCACGGCCTGGTCGCGGTGGTCGGCGGGCGCACCAGCGTCGCGCGGTTCGACTCGACGACGGTGTTGCAGAAGATCGTCCGTAAGCGCGCCAACGGCGGCCCGATCATCACCGTCCACACCTACACGCTGACCGATCTCGCCGGTCAGCACTTCGTGCTCGACAGCTCGTTCACCGACGCCGATCAGTGGGGCCAGTGGCTTCAGCAGGCCGTCACCGCGGCCCAGCTGCCCCAGGCGCTCGCGGCGGTACAGGCCGGACACCGGCTCGACTTCGGCGACCTCTGGCTGACCGCGAACGAGATCGGCGCGCGCAACAAGAGCGTGCCGTGGCACCAGGTCCAGGGCCTGCAGACGGTCTCGGGCTACGCCGAGATCGCCGTCGAGGGCACGTGGTTCGGGCTGAACTCGACCTCGATCGCCGACATCCCCAACTTCTTCGTCCTGCGCGCGCTGGTCGACCGGCTGCGCGCGTCGGTCAGCTCGCGCTGACCTCGCGGGCCGCGGCCTCGAAGGCGTCGAGCACCGCGGCGATGGCGGGACGCCGGTGCGCCTGCGGCCGGGTGAGCAGTTCGTACACCCGCGCCGCGCGCACCCCGGCCAGCCGCAGCACCGACAGCCCGGGATGGGCGACCGCGAAGCGCGGCATCAGCGCGACACCGTAGCCCGAGGCCACGAGCGTTTCGATCACCCGGAACTCGTTGAGCCGCTGCGCGATCCGTGGCCGCACTCCGGTGATGGTGGCGATCGACTCGAGCACGTCGTCGACCGGGAATCCGCCGCGCACGCTCACCCACGTCTCGTCGGCCAGCTCCTCCGGGCGTACCGCCCGCCTGCCCGCGAGCGGGTGCGTCGCCGCGACGACGACGTCGATCGGTTCCCGCATGAGCACCCGCGCCGAGAGCCGCGGACCGGCCGGCGAAGGGGCACGCTCGTCGCGATGGGTGAGCACGATGTCGTAGTCGGCCAGCAGTTTGGGCGCTTCCGACGGCGGCAGGTCCTCGTCGCCCGCGACGATCCGCACGCCGCTGCCGGCGAGCGCGGTGAGCACCGGCGGCAGCAGCAGCGCGGCGCCGGACGGGAACGACGCCACCCTGACCTGCCCGCGCGGTGAGCCACGGTAGTGCGCCATCTCGGCGGTCGCGCGCTCCATCGCGGCGAGCACGTCGTCGGCCCGCAGCACCAGCGCCTGGCCGGCATCGGTGAGCCGCACGCGTCGCCCGTCCGGCTCGAGCAGCGCGACGCCGGCTTCCCTGGCGAGCACCTTCAGTTGCTGCGACACCGCCGAGGGAGTCATCGACAGCGCCGCGGCGACGGCGGCGACCGTGCCGCGATCGGCCAGCTCGCGCAGAATCCGCAGTCGGTCGATGGAAAACATGAAGTAAATCTACTTTATTTATCCACTTTTATTCGATTGTCCTGATGCTTCGCCAATCGCACGATTAGGGCGTGACCACCCGCGACCGCCTGCTCGGACTGACCGTCGTCGTGCTCTGGGGCCTGAACGTCCTGGCCATCCGGATCGGCCTCGACCACTTCCCGCCGTTCTTCTTCGCCGCGCTGCGGTTCGCCGTCATCGCGATCCCCGTGCTCGTCTTCATTCCGCGGCCCGCCGTGCAAACCCGCTGGCTGCTGCTCTACGGCACCGGCTTCGGCATCCTGCAGTTCGCCTTCCTGTTCACCGCGATGCGCACCGGCATGCCGACCGGGCTCGCCTCGCTGGTGCTGCAATCCTCCGCGCCGTTCACGGTGGTGCTGGGCGCCGTGCTGCTGCGCGAGCGGCTGCGGCCGGTCCAGGTCGCGGGCCTGGCGGTGGCGGTGCTCGGCATGGCCGTCATCGGCGCCGACCGGCTGGCCCATGCCACGCTGCTTCCGGTGCTGCTGACGCTGGCCGGCGGGCTGGGGTGGGCGTTCGGCAATATCGGCGCGCGCCAGGCGGGCGCCGACTCCCCCGGCTTCGATCCGCTGCATCTGACGCTGTGGATGTCGGTGATCCCGGTGCTCCCGCTGCTGGCGCTGTCGATGGCTGTCGAGGGGCCTGACACCGGTTTCCGCGCGCTCGGCGCGGCCGTCTCCTCGACCGCCGGGCTCCCCGCGCTGGCCGCGCTCGCCTATATCGCCCTCCTCGCGACGGTCTGCGGATCGGGCCTCTGGACATATCTGATGAGCCGCTATCCGGCGGGCACGGTGGCGCCGTTGTCGCTGCTCGTCCCGGTCGTCGGCATCGCCGCGGCCTGGGTGGCCCTCGACGAGCAGCCGTCGGCGGCCGCGCTCGTCGGCGGCGCGATCGTGATCGCCGGCGCCTTCGCCGCGACGACCACCCGGCAGCTTCGGCGGGTACCGGACCCGGTCCCGGATCGCGGCCTGGTTCAGGTCTAACGTCCAAATCAGCGCACAATCGCGAAGGCTCTGGCTAGCATGTGACCGATCGCGCGATGCGTTTTCCGCGCGACCGGTCGGTTTCGAGCTCGGGCGAACGACATGCAGGTCGCAATAGCCAGGTCTTCGCCGCGCTCTAGAGTGATAGCAAATCGCAGGCAATAATTCGAGCAAGGCAGCTGAACAGCATATGGCGCAACGGTGGCCCGTCTCGCGGAGGACCTTTCTCCGCGGCACAGTCGCAGCGGGGGTGGTATCGGCGGGGGCCGTGGCGGGCGCGCCGGGTGTTGCGCTGGGCGCGCCGCCCGGCCGGCGGGTCGCGGTCCTCGGTGGCGGTGTCGCCGGGCTGACGGCGGCGCACGAGCTGGCCGAACGCGGTTTCGAAGTCACCGTCTACGAGGCCAGGGCCTTCGGCGGCAAGGCCCGCAGCGTGCCGGTACCGGGCACCGGCCGCGACGGCAGGCCCGATCTGCCCGGTGAGCACGGCTTCCGCTTCTTCCCCGGCTTCTATCAGAACCTGCCCGACACCATGCGCCGGATCCCCGTCGCGGGCAATGCCGACGGCGTGTGGAGCAATCTGCTCACCGTGCCCGAGGCCAGGTTCTCCCGCCGCGACACCGACGACATCCTGCTCGCCCTGCCCGACGGCTTCACCAACCCGAACACCCATCCGGACGCGATCAGGGAAACCTTGGCCGCCACCCTCTCGACGATGACGAAGATGCCGCCCGCCGAGGTCGCGTACTTCGCCAACCGGCTGCTGGTGTTCAACAGCAGCTGCGAGGCCCGCCGCTTCGGCCAGTGGGAGCACACCTCCTGGCAGGACTTCGTGCACGGCCACGAGCGCTCGCACGAGTTCCGCGCGATCGTCTCCCGCTCGCTCACCAGCATCATGGTCGCGGCCAAGGAGGATCTGGCCAGCACGCGCACCATCGGCAGCATGGGCGAGCAGTTCCTGGGCAACCCGCTCGGCCTCGGCAACGACGGCGGCCTGGACCGGGTACTGAACAACGCCACCAATATCGCCTGGATCGACCCGTGGGTGCAGCACCTGCGCGGACTCGGCGTGCGGTTCGAACTCGGCGCGCGCGTCGAGGAACTCGTGGTGCGCGACAAGCGCATCGGCGCCGCGCGGATCACCGACGCCACCGGGGCCCGCACCGTCGAGGCCGACTATTTCGTCACCGCGCTGCCGGTCGAGCAGGCGCGCAAACTCTGGTCGCCGCAGTTGCTCGAACTGGCGCCGGAACTGGCCGCGACCGATCGCCTGTTCGTCGACTGGATGAACGGCATGCAGATCTATTTCCGTTCCCCACTGCATATTTCGCGCGGGCATACCGCGTTCGTGGATTCGCCGTGGTCGCTCACCTCGATCAGCCAGAACCAGCTGTGGACCCACAAGCTGAATTCGTTCGGTGACGGATCGGTGGCCGACTGCCTGTCCGTCGACATCTCCGATTGGAATACGCCCGGCATGCTCTACGGCAAGCCCGCCGTGGAATGCACGCACGAGGAGATCTTCCGCGAGGTCTGGGCCCAGCTCGCCGCACATCTCAACGACCGCGAACAACTGCTACGCCCGGCCGACGTCCATTCCTGGTTTCTCGACCCGGGGATCACCTGGCAGGGCAGCCGGAACGCGAATGCCGATCCGTTGCTCATCAATACCGCCGGCTCGTGGGACGCCCGGCCCGAGCCGCACGGATCGATCGAGAATCTTTTCCTGGCAGGCGATTACGTGCGCACCGATGTCGACCTGGCGACCATGGAGGGCGCCAACGAGTCGGCGCGCGCCGCGGTCAACGCGCTGCTCGACGTGTCGGGCTCATCGGCCCAGCGCTGCCGCACTTTCCGGCTGCGCCGCACGCCGGAACTCGAGCCGCTGCGGGTGCTCGACGCCGATCGCTACGCCCGGGGATTGCCCAATATGTTCGACGAATAGTTGTGAACTGTTGGAACGACCAGAACGCCCGTTGCTTCCGCGTCCGGTTCCGCCGACAATAACGACCGTCTGATCGACACTCGGTGTTAGCGGGGGGATTTCTGGTGAATCTGCGCGTACTCGGCACGGCCGGCTCGATAGCGGTAGCGACGGCGGTGCTGTGCGCGTGTGGTCCGGTCGGTCCGCCGGGTATCCACTTCGGCGAGGCGAAACCCGCCACCCAGCCCATCACCGTGACGCTGCCCGCCACCGACGACAATTGGCCCGACGCCTGCGCCGTCCTCTCCGACGCCGAGATCACCGCGATCCTGCCGCAGGCCACCAACCTGAAACGCACGCCGCAGACCGTGCAGATCGTCGACGAATCGGTGCGCAATATCGCCCAGGGCGGGTGCCTGTTCGGTTTCGACCTGCCCGACCTGCCCGCGTCCTCGGACAACGCCAAGATCACCGTCATGTTCTCCGCGGTCGGCGAGGAATCCGCCGTCGCCGCCTACTACGCCGATCGGAAGCGCTTCACCGGCGACCCGGTGGCACCGGAGTGGGGCGCCACCGAATGCACCTACGGCAAGATCATCGAATCCACGGTGGACTGCCATCGGGGGAATTTCGCGTTCGCCATCACCGGCGACTCCTCGGTCGGCGGCCTGGACAGCCCCGCGCGGTTCCAGATCTGGCGCGACGAGGTCACCGCCGAGATCGTGCGCACCCTGGTCGCCAGGATGGACTGACGTACCTCACACCGCTCCCGCACGCGGCCCGCGACCGCGCGCACATAGACTCGCGGCGTGGCAGACATCTCGGTGCGTGGGCGCCTGGCTTTGCGAGCGGCGGCGGCAGCGTCGTGGGCTTCGCAGAAGGCGGGCCGCGGCAAGGGTTCGATGATCGGCGGCCTGATCGCGCTGAAGATCGATCCGACGATCATGACGCAGCTCGGTCGCGGCAGGCGGACGGTGCTGATCACCGGCACCAACGGCAAGTCGACCACCACCAGGATGACCACCGCCGCGCTGGGCTCGCTCGGCCAGGTCGCCACCCAGGCCGACGGCGCCAATATGGACGCGGGCATCGTCGCCGCGCTGAGCGTGCACCAGGGGGTGCCGCTGGCCGCGATCGAGGTCGACGAACTGCATCTGCCGCATGTCAGCGACGCGCTCGACCCGGCCGCCGTGGTGCTGCTGAACCTGAGCCGCGACCAGCTCGACCGGGTCGGCGAGATCAACATGATCGAACGCAAGCTGCGCGCGGGGCTGGCCCGCCATCCCGGCACCGTCGTCATCGCCAACTGTGACGACGTGCTGGTGGCCTCCATCGCCTACGACCATCCCAGGGTGGTGTGGGTGTCGGCGGGCAGCGGCTGGGCTGTCGACGCGACGAGCTGTCCGCGCAGCGGTGAGCCGATCGTCTGGGAGGGCGAGAACTGGCGCTCGACCGGCGCCGATTTCCATCGCCCGCAGCCGGATTGGTGGCTCGAGGGCGAAGACCTGTGCGGCCCCGACGGTTTCCGCGCGCCCCTGCACCTGGCGCTGCCCGGTCGCGCGAACCGCGGCAATGCGGCGCAGGCCGTCGCCGCGGCGGTCGCGATGGGCGCCGAGCCCGCCAAGGCGACCGACGCGACCGGCACCGTGCGCGAGATCGCCAGCCGCTACCGCACCGTCACCGTCGGCGAGCACGACGCGCGGCTGCTGCTGGCCAAGAACCCGGCGGGCTGGCAAGAGGCGCTGTCGATGATCGAGCCGACCTCGGCCGGTCTGGTGATCGCGGTCAACGGGCAGGTGCCCGACGGTGAGGACCTGTCCTGGCTGTGGGACGTGCGGTTCGAGCACTTCGAAGGCGTGCAGGTGGTGGCCGCCGGCGAGCGCGCCACCGACCTGGCCGTGCGCCTGACCTACGCCGGGGTCGAGCACACCCTCGTCCCGGACCCGCTGCGCGCCATCGCCTCCTGCCCGGCCGGGCACGTCGAGGTGCTGGCCAACTACACCGCGTTCCGCGATCTCAACCGTGACCTGGAGGCACGCGCATGAGCGAGTCGACCATTCGCATCGGCCTCGTCCTGCCCGACGTGATGGGCACCTACGGCGACGGCGGCAACGCGCTGGTACTGCGCCAGCGGCTGCGGATGCGCGGCTACGACGCCGAGATCGTCGACATCACCCTGGCCGACCCGGTACCGGACTCGTTCGACATCTACACCCTCGGCGGCGCCGAGGACTCGGCCCAGCGCCTGGCCACCCGGCACCTGCAGAAGTACCCCGGCCTGCAGCAGGCCGCCGCCAAGGGCGCCCCCGTCCTCGCGATCTGCGCCGCCATCCAGGTGCTCGGCAACTGGTACGAGACCTCGGCAGGCGAGAAGGTCGACGGCGTCAGCCTCTTCGATGTCACCACCTCCCCCCAGGACACCCGCGCCATCGGCGAGGTGACGACCACCCCCGTCCTCGACGGCCTGTCCGCCCCGCTGACCGGCTTCGAGAACCACCGCGGCGGCACCCTCCTCGGCCCCGACGCCGCCCCGCTCGCCAAGGTCACCCGCGGTGTCGGCAACGGCGTCGGTGACGGCACCGAAGGCGTGGTCCAGGGCTCCGTCATCGGCACCTACCTGCACGGCCCCGCCCTGGCCCGCAACCCCGAACTCGCCGACCTCCTCATCGCCCGAGCCCTCGGCATCTCCCCCACCGACCTCGCCCCCCTCGACCTCCCCGAGGTAGACCGCCTCCGCCGCGAACGCCTCCGCGCCTAGCGGCTCGTCAGCACGGCAGCGAATCGACCTCGTAACGCAGGCAGTACGGGTCCCGGGTGACGAGCGTCAGCTCCTCACACCGGGCCTGCGCGACCAGGATCCGATCGAACGGATCACGATGGATCGACGGCAGCCGCGCGGCTTCGATGGTGTGCCGCGCCTCGATCGGTAACGGCAGGAACCCGCTACCCACCACTCGCTCGGGCAGGTCGGCCGGACCGGCCAGCTTGCCCGACGCCTGTTTCATCGCGATCTCCCAGACCGACGCCGAGCTGACGTAGACATCGGGGTCGTGGTCGAGCCGTTCGCGCAGTTCCGCGTCCAGCGTCGGATCGTCGGTGAGCCACCACAGGACGACGTGGGTATCCAGCAGCAGGCTCATGCGTCGAAGTCGCGCGCGATCTCGGCATTGGTCTCGGGCGAATCCCAGCCCGGCGACAACTCCAGCCGGCCACGAAGCGAGCCACGACCGGTCCGATTCACCCGACGCGTCAACGGAACGACTTTGGCCACCGGAGTCCCGGCACGACTGATCACGATTTCCTCCCCCTGCTCCACCCGCTCGATGATGCGCGACAGGTTCGTCTTCGCGTCGTGAATATTGAACCGCTCCGCCGCGTTACCTGCCATGACGCCTCCTTAGCTAAGAGGTTAGTCCAGCGACTCGGGGCCTGTCCACCGCCGTCGTCAGGATCCGCGCGCATCCGAGATTCGGCGTGCTCCGTGACGAACTCGCCCGCCAGATCGACGGGGCCAACGCCCGAGCTTCACTCCGCCGCGGCGACCGCCGCCTTCGGCTGCCCGCGGGTGATGAGGTAGCCGAACGCGGCGGCGAGCGGGAACATCAGCATGCCGTAGATCGCGGCGGGCACCGCCATCTCGGTGCTGCCCAGGACGCTCACCGCGATGGTGATGGCGATCGTGCTGTTGTGGATGCCGACCTCCATCGAGCAGGCGATGGCCTGCCGGTCCGGCACCCCGAGCAGGCGCGGCAGGAAGTAGCCGACGGTCAGGCTGATCAGGCAGAACAGCGCGGTGATGGCGCCGACCTGGGCGAACGAGTCACCGAGGGTGTCGGATTCGGTGGCCACGGTGCCGAGGATCACCAGCAGCAGGGTCAGCGCCGAGCCGATCCGCACCGGGCGGTCCATCCGGTCGGCGAACGCGGCCGAGGAGCGGCGCACCAGCATGCCGATCGCGACCGGGACCAGCACGATCGCGAACACCTGCACCACCTTGCCGAACTGCAGCCCGAGCGAGCCACCCTCGGCGGGGTCGAAGTAGCCGATCGCGAAGTTGGTCACCAGCGGCACGGTGGCGACCGCGATGATCGAGTTGACCGCGGTCAGCGACACGTTCAGCGCCACGTCGCCACGGAACAGATGGCTGAACAGGTTCGCCGTGGTCCCGCCCGGCGAGGAGGCCAGCAGCATCACCCCGACCGCCAGGATCGCGGGCAGATCGAACAGCAGGACCAGCCCGAAGGCGACGACGGGTAGCGCGACCACCTGACAGAGCAGCGCGATCGCGACGATGCGCGGGCTCTTGGCGATGCGGGTGAAGTCGGCGACGGTGAGCGAGAGTCCCAGACCGAACATGATCACGGCCAAGGCCAGCGGCAGTCCGACGGAAACCAGGGGTGAGTTCATAGCAATCCTCATCGAGCAGCCCGGGCGTCCCGGGTTTGAGACTCATGCGTCTCAATGAGTGAGGGTAGCCAGATGTGATCCAGATCGCAGCGGAAACGCCGGAATTACGCGACCACGGCGGCGGAGTCGCTGCGCTCGCACAGTTCGTGGACGAAGCGCATCTTCTCCAGGACATGGTCGGGCAGCACGAACGGATAGAGGTCGTCGTGTCCCATCGATCGGTTGACCATGTTGAGCGACCAGGCCAGCGGCAGCCACAGTTCGATGATCTTGTCGAAGCCCGCGCGCCCGACCTGCGGACGATCGAGGGTGGCGCCCGCGGGGGCGAGGCCGAAGGCGGCGGCGGTGTCGAGGGTGTCGCGGATGTGCAGGTAGTGCGCGAACGTCTCGGCCCAGTCCTCCGCAGCGTGCATGGTCGCGTAGGACGACACGTAGTCCCCCTCCCAGCCGGGTGGCGCGCCCTGGGAGTAGTGCCGGTTCAGCGCGTCCTGGTAGTCGGCGTACGGGTCGCCGAACAGCTCCCGGAACCGCTGCAGCGCTTCGTCTCCGGCGACCAGCACGGCGAAGTAGTAGTGCCCGATCTCGTGCCGGAAATGGCCGAGCAGGGTGCGGTACGGCTCGGCCATCTCGATCCGCAACTGCTCGCGGTGCGGGTCGTTCGCCTCGGCCAGATCGAGGGTGACGACCCCGTCGATGTGCCCGGTCAGCACGCCGTCGGTGCGGCTGGAGAGCAGGTCGAAGGCCAGGCCGTGCGCGGGGTCGGCGTCGCGGCCGACGATCGGCAGGCCGAGCTCGGCCAGTTCGAAGATCAAGCGGCGCTTGGCCGCCTCGGCCTCGGCGAACGCCGCAAGACCGTCGGCGTCGGCGTCGTTGGGCCTGGTCCGGGTCAGCGCGCACGACGCGCACAGCATCGGCCCGGACGTGCGATCCGTCGTGTCGACCAGCCAATTGCACTGCGCCACATGCAGGTTGTCACACAGCCGGAACCGGTCACCGTCGACGACGCCGCCCGCGTGATCGATAGCCGCGTCACCGGGCGGATCGCCGATCACCACCAGCGCGCGCTCCCGCAGGCTGAAGCCGAGCCGGCTCGAGCACGACAGGCAGACCGAATTCTCGAAGGCCAGCTGCTGCCCACAGTTCGGGCAGACGAAATCACGCAAGGGACTACACCTCCACCGGGGCAACATCGACCGAGACCGTGATCGTGGACTGTTTGGCGTCGGTGTAGATGATGCCACGCAGTGGCGGAACATCCTGGTAGTCACGCCCCCACGCCACGGTCACGTAGCGCTCGTCGGCGAACTGGTCGTTGGTGGGGTCGAAGGCAATCCAGCGGCCGGTGCGGTCGGTGGAGTCGGTGCCGGGCAGCCAGACCGCCGCCCACGCGTGGGTGGCGTCCACCCCGACCATACGTTCCTTGCCCGGCGGCGGATCGGTCGCGAGGTAACCCGAGACGTAGCGTGCGGCCAGCCCCCGCGACCGCAGGCAGGCCGCGCCGATCCGGGCGAAATCCTGGCAGACGCCCTCGCGCGCGGCGAAGACGTCGGCGACGCTGGTGCTCACCGTGGTCGAGCCGGAGCGGTACCGGAAATCCTGGTTGATCCGGGTATTCAGCTCGGTGACCGCCGCCAGCAGCGGCCTGCCCGGCGGGAAACTCCGCGCGGCGTACTCGGCGACCTCCGGGGTGATCTCCGGCGGCAGCAGATCGAGGGTGAACTCGACCGCGAGCGGCCCGGTGGCCGTGCTCGGCCGCGCCGCCTCCCACGCGACATCGGCGCCCGGCGTCGTCGACGGATGCTCGCCGTCGACCTCGACGAGGGATTCGCCGGTGACCTCGAGTCTCCGATGTTCCGATGTCACATGGAAATACGTGGTCGTGTTGCCGTAGACATCGGTGCCGACCGAGCGGTCCGACGGCACCGGGTCGATGTAGATATCGTGCTCGAGCAGCCGCTGACCGGCGAACTCGCGCGGCGTCAGATACGCACGGCCGTAGGAACTGGTGACCTCGTCGGAGTAGCTGTAGGTGGTCCGGTGCACCACCCGGTAACGCCTGCTCATCCGACCATCCTGGTATTGCCCCACAGCGGCTGGATACCCACCGGCACAGCGAGTTTGGTGGTCTCGAACGATTCCGACAGCTTGCGCAGCCGCAAGTGCACCCCCGCCAGCAGTTCCACCAGCTCCGTCCGCACGCCTTCGGCGTCGGTCTGTTCGAGATCGGCCGGGTCGACGCGGCGCAGCATGCGCTGGGCGTCGGCGAGCAGCCGCTGCGAGCGGGACGCGCCCGCGCCGCCGGGCAGTGCCTGGAAGTCGGCTTCGAGCCGGTCGAGCTGATACACCAGCGAGCGCGGATTGCCCGCGTCGAACAGCAGCAGCCCGGCCAGCGCGGCGACGTGCGCCGAACCACGGTGGCGACGGCGGTAACTCACCGCCGACTCGGTGGCGACGAGCACCGAATCGGCGACCACCCGCTCCACCTCGGGCGAGCTCGCCTGCGCCAGTGCGGCATTGAGCAGCGAGGACAGCGCGAGCCCGCGCTCGATGCGCTTGCCGATGTCCATGACGTACCAGCCGGTGTCGCGCACCAGCGATTCGGCGCCGATCCCCGACAGCGACAGCAGCGCGGCCAGCGCCAGCGAGTGCACCGAGGACAGCGCGGTCTCCTGTTCGGTACTGGCACTACGGAACTCGGCCAGCGCGCGGTCGACGGCGCCGACGATCATCCAGGTGTCACCGGAGAGCTGGTCACGAACGGCCCTGGCGGCCGCGCCGTAGTGGTCGACCGCGTAGGACAGCGATCCCGGCAGGTTCCGGTCGCCGGTGAGCGCGGACAGGTAGGCGAACCCGTCAGCGGACGCGCCCGCGACGGTGCGCCGTGCCGCGGTCGACCCGCCGTCCATCGGGCGGTTCGTGAACTGGCCCTGCTTCTGCCGGGTGCGTGGCACGTCGGATTCGTTGTCCCCCACCGGTTCCGCCGTCCGATCGGCGGCGGTGCCGGTGGTGCGCAGTGCACGCGCGAGCGCGCTCGTCCCCGCGCGTTCCCACGGGGCAGCCGTGTCGTCGGAATCCGGTTCCATCGCAGTGGTATCCATATCCGCTTCGCCCGAATCCGGAGACGCGGTATCGCCGCCGGCTGCCGACGACCGAGTCCCGGTTCCCGGCGCCTCAGCAGCTCCATCAGCGGCCGGGGACCGGGTGTCGCTTCCCGGCGTCGCGGCGCCGTCTGCTGATCCGCTCACCCTGGCAGCGGAGGACGCCGCGGAATCAGGCGCGGCGGCGGTGGACCGATCGGCGCCCGCATCCACGGCACCGGAGTCAGCCTGCGGTGGCACCCGGACCAGGGCGCCGACCGGCCCGCTCCCATGGGGCAGCACGGATTCCGGGGCGTTCGTGCCGGTGGTCACCGACAGCGCGCGCAACAGGATCGGCAGCGCCTCGGCACCGTCGAGCCAGGGGCGGTAGCGGTAGTCCTGGTAGACGTCGTGGGTCGCGGCGAGCAGCCGGACCACCGATTCGGCGCGCTCGCTGTAGCGGCCCATCCAGAACAGGTCGTTGAGCACACGTGGCGAGCTGACCGCCTCGACGACCGGCACGGCGCGGCGCAGCCGTTCCTCGTGCGGCGTCTCGGCGCCGACGGCGGGCGCGGTCGCGGGCGCGGCGCGCACCCAGACGTCCTTGGCCGCCACCTTGATCACGCTGCGCGTCGGTTCCAGCCGCATCCGCTGCTGGCCCAGCCCACCCGACATCGCGGTGTAGCCGCCGCGGCGGGCCAGCGAGAACAGCCGCATCCCGACCGGTGCGGGCTTGAGACCCGCCTCGCCTTCGACAGCGGGCGCGACCGAGAACTCCGCGGGTTCCTGACCGACCCATTTCCATCGCTCGGCCTCGATCCGGGCGGCGAGTTCGTCGCGCTCGGCGGCAGCCAGGCTCGGCCCGAAGATGGTCGACCCGTCGACCGCCGACCGGATCACCAGGTCACCGACGTGGGCGATGAGATGCGCGCGCTCGGTGTCGTCGCCGCCCCAGTAGGCGGGCGTGCCGTCGAGCAGCAGGTCGGCGCCGAGGACGGACCGGGCGATCCGGGGCAGAAACGCGCTCAGCGCAGGCGATTCCAGCAGTCCCGAGCCGAGGGTGTTGACCACCGTGACCGCGCCCCGGCGCAACACCTCGACCAGGCCGACCACGCCGAGGCGCGAATCGGGCCGTAGATCCAGCGGATCGGAGAACTCCGCGTCCACGCGGCGCAGCACCACGTCGACCCGTTCCAGACTGCCGAGCGAGCGCATCCACAACGCGCCGTCACGCACCACCAGGTCGGCGCTCTCGACCAGCGGGAAACCGAGCGTCTGCGCGAGATAGGCCTGATCGAACGCGGTTTCGGAATGCGAGCCGGGGCTCAGCACCACGATGACCGGCTCCTCGCCGTCGGCCAGTTCCGGCGCGGCTTCGGCGAGCATCAACCGCATGGCCCGCGCGAACGGCGTGAGCGGACGCGGGCCCGCGTGCTCGAACGCCTCGGGGATGGCCGAGGCGACCACGCGCCGGTCGGCCAGCGCGTACCCGGCGCCCGAGGGTGCCTGCGCCCAGTCGGCCAGTACCCGGAACTGCCCGTCGCTCCAGCGGCTGATGTCGCAGGCGTGCAGGAACAGCTGGTGCGTGCCGGGGATGGTGATGCCGTGCGCCGCCCGCACGTACCCGGTATTGCCGAAGACGAGCTCCGGCTGCAGCAGCCCCGAACTCAGTAGTCTGCGTGGGCCGTACACATCGGTGAGCACTTCGTCGAGCACGAGCGAGCGCTGCACCAGACCGTTCTCCAGCCGGGTCCAGTCGTCGGCGGAGACCAGCAGCGGGATGGGATCGAGCCGCCAGGGCATCGGGGTCGCCGCGTCGTCGCCGAGGCCGACCTCGGTGTAGGTGACGCCGTCGTCCTCGATCTGCCTGCGCACCCGGTGATCGATCCGGCCCAGTCCACCGGTGCCCTGGTCGACGAAGTCGGCCGAGAGCTCCGACCACATCGACCGCACCCGCCCGCGGCCGTCGACCAGTTCGTCGTAATAGCCCTGGGTGGGCCGACCGCACTCGTCGAAGCGCGATCCCGCCTTGCTCTCGGCCCGGTACCGCGCGAACTGCTCGGCAGCGTCGTCGGCGGCGAGGACGCCGCGTCGTTCGCGGCCCCTGGTATCCCGTCGGTCAGGCACCGTTGCTTGCTCCTTCGTCGCCTGCGCAACGGCACCTGACCGACGGGACGGCCGCGAACCGGCCGCTGCGCGGCCGTCCCCGGCGCGAGGCCGGGGAGTGCTGTAGTTGGGCGAGTTGTCGTAGTTACCGGTTGTCGCGCACGCCCCACACGGTTCGCGCGCGACGTAGATCCAGGATGCCCGGTGCACCGACATCGGTCGACTGCGCCGCGATCTTCGCACGGAGTTCGGCCGGGTCCATCGGATTCACGGTGTGTCCCGCCGCCTCGAAGCGGCGATTGCGCCGGGACTGGGCCGCCACCGCGTTCACGGGCGCGTCGTCGAAGGCGCGGCCGCCGGGGTGCACGACGTGATAGGTGCAGCCGCCGTGCGAGAGTCCGGTCGCCGCGTCGACCAGGTCGAACACCAGCGGCGCGTCCACGGTGATGGAGGGGTGCAGCGAGTTCGGCGGCTGCCAGGCGCGATAGCGCACACCGGCGACCTGCACGTCGGCCTTGTCGGTGGTCAGCAGCGGCACCGGCATGCCGTTGCAGGTCACCACGTACCGGCCGCGATCGGCGCCGACCACCCGCACCTGCAACCGTTCCACCGAGGAGTCGACATAGCGGGCCGTGCCCTGCCCGGTGGTCTGCTCGCCGAGGGTCAGCCACGGTTCGATCGCGCCGCGCAGCTCCAGTTCGACATCGCCGATCACCGCGGTCCCGATCCGCGGGAAGCGGAACTCGGTGAACGGGTCGAGCCAGCTGGTGTCGAAATCGACGCCGTGCGCGCGCAGGTCGGCGGCCACCTCGGCGATATCACTCATCAGGAAGTGCGGCAGCAGATAGCGGCCGTGCAGGTTGGCGCCGTGGCGCAGCAGCGGCGCCCGGTACGGCTGGTCCCAGAACATCGCCACCAGCCCGCGCACCAGCAGCGACTGCACCATCGCCATCTGGAAGTGCGGCGGCATCTCGAAGCCGCGCAGTTCCAGCAGACCGAGCCTGCCACGCGCGGAATCGGGACTGTAGAGCTTGTCGATGCAGAACTCGGCGCGGTGGGTGTTGCCGGTGAGATCGGTCAGCAGGTGCCGCAGGGCGCGGTCGATATGCCAGGGCGCCGACTGGATCTCGGCCGGGGTGGCATCGCCGATCGCCTGCTCGGCGGTGAGCCGGGCGATTTCGGCGAAGGCGATCTCGAGTTCGTAGAGCGCGTCCTCGCGACCCTCGTCGGCACGCGGGGCCTGCGAGGTCGGTCCGACGAAACGGCCCGCGAACAGGTACGACAGCGCCGGATGACGCTGCCAGTAGGTCAGCATCGACACCAGCAGATCCGGCCTGCGCAGCAGTGGCGAGCGCGCGGGTGTCACCCCGCCCAGGGTGATGTGATTGCCGCCGCCGGTGCCGCCGTGCGTGCCGTCCACGTCGAACGACTCGGTGCTCAACCGGGCCAGCCTGGCCTGCTCGTAGAGGGTGTTGAGCACCTCGGCCTGCTCGGCGAAGGAACTGGTCGGCATGATGTTCACCTCGATCACCCCGGGATCGGGGGTGATCGAGAACGTCTGCAGCAGGGGGTCGTTCGGTGGGGCGTAGCCCTCGAGCACCACCGGCTGCCCGATCGCGACGGCGGCGGATTCCACTCGGGCGATCAGGTCGAGGAAGTCGGCCAGCTCGCTGACCGGCGGCAGGAACACATGCAACCGGCCCGCGCGGACCTCGGCGACCAGCGCGGTCGTCGGCGTGAAATGCGCGGGTTCCACCAGCGCGGGCGGTTCGGCCCGCTCCGGGTCCAGCGGCCGCTGATACAGCGGGTCGGCCTCGGGCAGCACCGGCGGCGACACCCACGACACCGACCCGATCGGCAGGCGCAGACCCGCGGGCGAATCGCCGTCGGCGAGCACGATCCGCCCCGGCCCGTCCTCATCGCGTCCCCGTCGCAACTGCCAGTCGGCACTCGCCCAGCCCGCGCCGTCGGCCCGGCGATGAATCGGCAGCACGAAGGCGGCCGGTTCGTTGACCGCCTGGTCCAGGCTCTCCACCAACCGCTGCCGGACCTCCGGCGAGTCCTCCTCGGGATCGATGTCGGCGGGCGGCGGATCACCGTACGGCGCGGACACGGTCGCGGCCAACCGGGCCAGCGGGTCCTCGAAGGCAGGCCGCACCTGTCCGGCGGGCAACCCGAGCGTGTCGGCGATCTGCGCGATCAGATCCCGCGCCGCATCGATATCGGCGGCCGGTTGCCGATCCGCCAGCGCCCCAGCCGCATTCAGCGGCTGCGTCTCCGCGGCCCGGATCCCCGCCTTCTTCCGCGCCCGCTTCCCCTTCTTCTTCTCTTTCTGCTTCTTCCCCTTCGCCGACTTCCCGGCCTCGACCGCCGCCACCTCGGCAGACGCGGCCACCTCGGCAGACGCGGTCAGCTCGCCCGACTCGGCAAGTCCAGCGATCTCGACCTCCCCACCAGGCTCGACCGAACCTCCGAGCTCGGCCAGGTCGGCGGGCCCAGCCAGGTCGGCGGCCTCAGCCAGTGCTGTGGGGGTGTCGGTGAGTGCGGGCTGTGCCGGTACCGCGCGCTGGGAGATCGGGGTCCAGGGGTCGGTGAGGAGGTCCTGGCGGCGCCAGATCGGTTCGCCGTCGGCGCGCCAGGCGATGGCGATCTCCCAGCGCGGCAACGGTTCTCCGGGGTACCACTTGCCCTGCCGGTATTGGACGATGCCGGTGGGGGCGTAGAGCGAGCGCAGGCGGTCGGCCAGGTCGACGGCGCGCTCGCGTTTGTGCGGGCCGTCGGCGTCGGTGGTCCACTGGGCGCTCATCTGGTCGTCGATGGAGACGAAGGTGGGTTCGCCGCCCATGGTCAGGCCGACGTCGGCCGCGGCCATCCGCTTGTCGATGGCGGCACCGGAGGCGGTGATCCGGTCCCACTGGGAATCGGTGTAGGGCAGGGTGACTCGCGGATCCTCGTGCACCCGGCGCACCACATTGCTGAATTCGAGGGTGGCCTCGGTGATCCCGGTCGCGCCGGTGATCGGGGCGGCGGCGCCGGGATGCGGGGTCGCCGCGAGCGGGATGTGCCCCTCCCCGGCGAACAGCCCGGAGGTGGGATCCATGCCGATCCAGCCTGCGCCCGGCAGGTACACCTCGGTCCAGGCGTGCAGATCGGTGAAGTCGGCGCTGGGCCCCGACGGCCCGTCCAGCGACGGCGTGTCCGAGGTCAGCTGCACCAGATAACCGGAGACGAACCGCGCGGCCAGCCCCAGCTCGCGCAGAATGCCGACAAGCAGCCAGGCCGAGTCCCGGCAGGACCCCAGCCGGGTGCGCAGCGTGTGATCGGGCGACTGCACGCCCGGCTCCATCCGCACCGTGTAGTCGACGGTGTTGCGCAGCGCGTAGTTCAGCTCGACCAGGTAGTCGATCGAACGGATCCGGCCGTGCGCGCGGTGCACCCGCACCCAGTCGGTCAGCAACTCCCCCGGCCCGGAACCCGGCTCCGCCTCGTCGACCGGGCGCAGGTACGGCTCCAGATCGGCGGCCGGCGCCGCGGGATAGGTGAACGGGAAGTACTCGGCGTAGTCCTCCACGAAGAAGTCGAACGGGTTGACCACCTCGAGATCGGCGATCAACCCCACGGTGATCGACAATTCCTTGGTCGGCTCCGGAAATACCAGCCGCGCAACGAAATTGCCGAACGCGTCCTGTTGCCAGTTCACGTAGTGCGCGGCCGGCGACACCTGCAGCGAGTACGCCTCGATCGGCGTCCGCGAATGCGGCGCGGGCCGCAGCCGCACCTCGTGCGGATGCACCTCGACGAGACGATCGAAGGAGTACGCGGTCCGGTGTTCGAGTGACACCTTGATGCCCATGCACTCAGTTGACCACAGACCACGGGCGCGGCGTGGCGTGACGAAACCGGAGTTTCCCGGCGGGCATCAGGTCGAAACCCGCAGGCAACACAGCCGCGCCGAAGGCTGCCGAACCAGCACGAACCGACCGACCCGTAGGCTGACCGGGTGAGCTACGACCACATCCTCTTGCCGTCCGGCGTCGCCACCTCCGTCGACGAGGTGGACGCGTACCTGGCTGCCCAGGAAGGTCAGCCGGAGTCCGCGGAGATCGTCGAGATCGCGACCGAACTGAACGCCCGCAACGCCGAACTACCGGTGGACGACTCGTTCCTGAGCGTCGAATCGGTCGGCGGCGCGAACGGGGCGACGCTCTACATCCCCTCGCCGTACGACGCGATCGGCTTCGTCCGCAACCTGCTCTTCGACCTGGCCACCCCGCGCGGCTTCGCCGTCTACGACCCGCAGCTGACCTGGCTGATCGACCCGGCCGGGCACGTGCCGATCGCCGTCACCCACGGTGGCGCGGGCGAATTCCCGTATCTCACCGAGGAATTGGCGCAGCGCTGGGTCGCCGGACTGGCCGACCCGAACCCCTATCTGATCGTCGAGCGCGGCGAGCAGCGCTACATCCAGACCTACCGTGATCCGAGCGGGCCGTACACCCTGGAATACCGCGACGGCTCCCCGGACCGGCACTTCGGCGCCACGCTCGACGATCCGGCGCGCGTCGCCGACATCATCTGGGCCTGGACCACCGAGGACCCCGCCGCGGGCAAGGGCGTGGACTGGACCCGCGTCGAGTTCTGAGCGCTAGAGCGCCCGCCGGCCCGACAGCGCGCGGCCGAGGGTCAGCTCGTCGGCGAACTCCAGGTCGCCGCCCATCGGCAGGCCGGAAGCCAGCCGGGTGACGGTGAGCCCGGGGAAATCGCGCAGCATGCGCACCAGGTAGGTGGCCGTCGCCTCGCCCTCGGTGTTCGGGTCGGTCGCGATGATCACCTCGCTCACGTCGACGCCGTCGTCCTGATTGCCGATGCGGGTCAGCAGTTCCCTGATCCGCAGCTGATCGGGTCCGACGCCGCTGAGCGGATCGAGCGCACCGCCGAGCACGTGGTAGCGACCACGGAACTCGCGGGTGCGCTCGATCGCCTGCACGTCCTTGGGTTCCTCGACCACACAGATCATCGTGCGGTCGCGGCGCGGGTCGGCACAGATCCGGCACAGCTCACCGTCGGCGACGGTGCCGCACGACACGCAGAACTGCACGCCGTCGCGCACCTTCTGCAACGCGGCCTGCAACCGGTCGATCTCCGGCGGCTCCACCTGCAGCAGGTGGAAAGCGATGCGCTGTGCGCTCTTCGGACCGACGCCGGGCAGCTTGCCCAGCTCGTCGATCAGATCCTGAACCGGCCCCTCATACATCAGAAGTCGGGCAGACCGGGCATCGAGCCGCCGCCGAGGCCCTGCGAAAGCGGGCCGAGGCGCTCGGCGGCGAGCCGCTGGGCGTTGGCCATGGCGTCGTTGATCGCGCCGATGACCAGGTCCTGCAGGCCGTCGACATCGGACGGATCGACGATCTTCGGGTCGATCGTCAGCGCGACGACCTCACCGCTCACCTTGATGGTCGCCGCGACCAGACCGCCGCCGGCCTGACCCTGCACTTCGGACTCGGCGAGCTCGGCTTGCGCCTGCATCACCGCCTGCTGCATCTGCTGGGCTTGTGCGAGCAGGGCCTGCATATCGAACTGACCACCATCGGGTTGCACAGCACGTCCTCTCCAGAAGTTTCGTCCGCGTCAAGCGTAGTCCTCACGCGCCGCCGGGATACTCCCACACCCGCCCCGGCGATGGCGCATACCGACCGGGCCGTTACCCGTGACCTGCCCGGTAACAGATTGATTGCTGACTGTCCGCGATGGAACCTGTTCCGATGCTCTTGCCTACGATCGAACGTGGTCGGGACAGGGTTCAGCAATCCGAGGGAGAACTGATGAGTGTCATTCGCGCGTCCCTGATCACCACCGCGCTCGCCGCCGTCGGCCTGCTCGTTCTGCCCACGGCGACCGCGTCGGCCGACTCCGGCGCGGAGATCGTCGACTACGGCCGCGGCTGCGTCGTCGATCCCGGCAATTCCGCGGCGACCCTGGATTCGCTGCGCTTTCGCTGCAACGTCACCCAGCAGGATCAGATCTACCGCGACGCGCGCGAAGGCGCCGTGCCGACGGGCGTGACCAACGGCTGGCTGGTCCGCCCGCCCCAATTCGAATCGATGGCGGCGGCCCTGTGGATCGGCAAGGTGTTCCGCACCGGACCCGACGGCGGCAGCCTGACCAACCGGGTGACCGGCGCGGGCATCGAGGCCTTCCCGGCCGACGTCTACCGGGCGCCGTCCATTCTCGACGGCGGCCCGACCTGGGCGCTGAACTACGCACCGTCGCCGACACCGCAGGTCTACGACGAGATCCGCGAGATCAGCCCCGGCGTCTGGTTCGGCTACTCGTGGTGGCGCGAGGGCGACTGGCCGCTGCTGGCCGCCTTCGTGCTCGCTCCCGCGTGAGTCACTGTTGACCCTCCCCCGGCTGGAGGGTGTTGGCTGATCCCATGACAGCCACCGTGGCGATCGGCGAGTTCGCCCGCCTCACCCATCTGAGCGTCAAGACGCTGCGCTACTACCACGAGATCGAGTTGCTCGAGCCGGTCGCGGTGGACGCGGGCACGGGCTATCGCCGGTATTCCACCGACCAGGTGGAGACGGCGCATCTGATCCGCAGGCTGCGCGATCTGGACATGCCGTTGCCCGACATCCGCACCGTGCTCGCGGCCGCCGAACCGGCCGACCGCGACGCCACCCTGCGCGCCCATCTGACCAGGATGGAAGCCGAATTGCAGCGGACCCGCGACGTGGTCGCCTCGCTGCGCGCGCTGCTCACCGTGCCCGCGCCCCCGCTGCGGGTGGACTACCGGGTCGAACCCGCGTTCACCGCGCTCACCCTGACCGAATCGGTCGACCGCGACGCGATTGCGCCGTGGTGCGGCACCGCGTTCGAGCAGCTCTACGTGAGCCTGCTCGCTGCGGGCGTGACGCCGGGTGGGGTCGCGGGCGCGACCTATTCGACCGAGTTCTTCACCGAGGCCACCGGCGCGGTCACCGCGTACGTGCCGCTGCCGCCCGGCGCGGACCTGATCCCGCCGGACGGACTCGCGATCACCGAGTTCGCGGCCCGCCGCTTCGCTATCGCCGTGCACACCGGCGCGTTCGAGGACTTCGACCGCACCTACGGCGCGCTCGGCAGCCACGTCGCCGAGCACGACACCGTACTTCCCGACGAACCGGTCCGCGAGCGCTATCTCGTGGGACCGGACATCACCGATAACCCGGCCGACTACCGCACCGAGGTGTGCTGGCCGATCACCGAAGGAGAGATCCGATGACCCTCGCCCTTGGCAATGTCACGTTCGACTGCCACGACGCGAACGCGCTGGCCGAGTTCTATGCCCAGCTGCTCGACCGCCCCGTAGACCCGGAGGCCTCCGCGTTCTTCGCCACCGTCGGCCAGACCGCGGGCGCCTCGCCCGTGCTGATGTTCATCCAGGTCCCGGACAAGACGCCCGGCAAGAACGTGGTGCACCTGGACTTCCACGCCGTCGAATGGCGCGCCTACGTCGAGCGCGCGATCAGCTTGGGTGCCAAGCACATCGGCGACTTCGACGAGTACGGCCAGCAGTGGGTCACCCTCGCCGACCCCGAGGGAAACCTCTTCGACATCGGCAAGGAGTGACCGCGACGAGGGCCTGATCAGGACAGTTCGCGCTGGAGGTTGCCCAGCACCTCGGCCTGGATCTTCTTCAGGCCCAGGGGCGCGAAGATGCCCTCGAAGATGCCCGACACGCCGCCCGCGCCGGTCCAGGTGGTGCGGAGGGTGACCTGCGAACCGGCGCCGTCCGGGGTGACGGTCCAGGTGTTGACCATCGAGGAGTTCGCGTCGCGCTCGGTGAGGATCGAGTCCGACACGGTGACGCTCGCGCGCACATTGCGCGAGCGCTTCTCGGTCGCCTGCAGCGTCCACTCCACCACGGTGCCCGCGCCCTTGCCGCCCTCGACGACCTTGTAGTCGCGGTAGTGCGAGGAGAGGATGCGCGGACGGATCGTCTCGTAGTCGCCGATCGCTTCGAGCGTGCGCTGCGGATCCGCGGCGACGACGATCGAACTGCTGGCGCTGACCTGTCCCACTGTTGACTCCTTGTCGGGGGTGCGATATCTCGACCGGGTTACATCCTGCCCTGTGCCTCACCGGATCGCCCGACCAGGTTGGGCGAAAGGGAAACATATGCGTGACATTTCATCGTGGCGGGGTGGTATTCGGTAGCCCGATGGACACGGTCGTACTAGCGTCGAATGCGTGGCAGTGAGTCTTTTGGGTAGGGCCGGCCACGAACCGGCCGCACGCGAGTCTGGATATGCCGCGCACCGGGAGGGTGTGGAGCGACTGCTGGCAAGCTATCGCGCCATTCCACCCGGCGCCGTCGTCCGCTTGGCGAAGAAGACGTCGAATTTGTTCCGGGCCAGGGCGGCCACCACCGCGCCCGGCCTCGATGTGTCGGGCCTCGGGCGGGTGATCGCGGTGGACCCGGAAGCGAGAACCGCCGATGTCGCAGGCATGACCACCTACGAGGACCTGGTGGCGGCGACGCTGCCCTACGGTCTGGCGCCGCTGGTCGTGCCGCAGCTCAAGACCATCACCCTGGGCGGTGCCGTCACCGGCCTCGGCATCGAGTCCACCTCGTTCCGCAACGGCCTCCCCCACGAATCCGTGCTGGAAATGGACGTACTGACCGGTTCCGGCGAGATCGTCACGGTGAAACCCGAGGGCGAGACCGCCGACCTGTTCCGCGGCTTCCCCAACTCCTACGGCACGCTCGGCTACACGGTCCGGCTGAAGATCGAGCTCGAACCCGTCAAGCCCTATGTCGCGCTGCGCCACGTGCGCTTCCACGACCTGCGCGAACTCGAAGCCGAGCTCGCGCGCATCGTCACCGAGCGCAGCTACGAGGGCGAACGGGTCGACTACCTCGACGGCGTCGTGTTCACCGCGACCGAGAGCTACCTCACCCTGGGCAGGCAGACCGACGAGCCGGGCCCGTTCAGCGACTACACCGGAATGGACATCTACTACCGATCCCTGCAGCACGCCGACGGTGTGCAGCGGGACCGGCTGACCATCCACGACTACCTGTGGCGCTGGGACACCGACTGGTTCTGGTGCTCACGCGCCTTCGGCACCCAGAACCCGAGGATCCGCCGGTTCTGGCCCAAGGCGTACCGCCGCAGCAGCTTCTACTGGAAGCTGGTGGCCCTCGATCGCAAGTACCACATCGGTGACCGGCTGGAGGCCCGCAAGGGCAACCCGCCGCAGGAGCGGGTGGTCCAGGACATCGAGGTGCCGGTGCACCGCACCGCCGATTTCGTCGAATGGTTCCTGAGGGAAATACCCATCGAGCCGATCTGGTTGTGCCCGTTGCGGTTGCGCGAGACCGCCGGCGACCCGGCGGGCGACCGTCCATGGCCGCTGTACCCGCTCGAACCGCAGCGCACCTACGTCAATGTCGGATTCTGGTCAGCCGTCCCGAGCAAGCCCGGTCAGCCGGAGGGGGCGGCCAACCGCGCGATCGAGAAGATCGTGTCCGAATTCGACGGGCACAAGTCGCTGTACTCGGATTCCTACTACGCCGAAGACGAGTTCGCCGAGCTGTACGGCGGCGAGATCTATTCCGAACTGAAGAACCGTTACGACCCGGACCAACGACTGCTGAATCTGTATTCGAAGGCGGTGCAACGCAAGTGACGACATTCAAGGACCGATCCGAAGTATTCGCCGAGCTGGGAACCCGGCTCACGATCGCCGAGGTTTTCGAGACACTCATCGACGGGGAGATCCCGATCCGGTTGACCGCCTACGACGGCAGCGCGACCGGACCGGAGGACTCGCCGTACACCCTCGACATCAAGAGCCCGCGCGGCATCAACTACCTGGCCTCGGCACCCGGTGACCTCGGCATGGCCCGCGCCTACATCGCGGGCGACATGGTCGCCGACGGCGTGCACCCCGGCGACCCCTACGACATCCTGAAGGCCATGCAGGCGATGAAGTTCCATCGCCCTTCGGCGTTGTCGCTGGTCACCATCGCCCGTTCGCTCGGCTGGGAGCGGCTCAAGCCGATCGCGCCGCCGCCGCAGGAGACCCTGCCCCGCTGGCGCCGGATCGCGCTGGAGGGCCTACGCCACTCCAAGACCCGCGACGCCGAGGCGATCCACCACCACTACGACGTCTCGAACAAGTTCTACGAGTACGTCCTCGGCCCGTCCATGACCTATACCTGCGCGGTCTACGGCGAGCCGGACTGGACGCTGGAGCAGGCACAGGAGAACAAGTACCGGCTGATCTTCGAGAAGCTGCGGCTGAAGGAAGGCGATCGGCTGCTCGATATCGGCTGTGGCTGGGGCGGCATGGTCCGCTACGCGGCCCGGCGCGGCGTGAAGGTCATCGGCGCCACGCTCTCGGCCGAGCAGGCCGCCTATGCGCAGCAGAAGATCGAGGAGGAGGGCCTGGGCGAGTTCGCCGAGGTCAGGCACAGCGACTACCGCGACATCCCCGAGGGCGAGTTCGACGCGGTCTCCTCGATCGGCCTCACCGAGCACATCGGCGTGCACAACTACCCGTTCTACTTCGGCTACATCAAGGACAAGCTGCGCGACGGCGGCCTGTTCCTCAACCACTGCATCACCCGGCCGGACAACACCCGCACCACCAAGGCGGGCGATTTCATCGACCGCTACGTGTTCCCCGACGGCGAACTGATCGGCTCGGGCCGGATCATCTCCGAGGTCCAGAACATCGGCCTCGAGGTGCTGCACGAGGAGAACCTGCGCGAGCACTACGCGCTCACCCTGCACGAATGGTGCAAGAACCTGGTCGAGAACTGGGACGCCTGCGTCGCCGAGGTGGGCGAGGGCACCGCGAAGGTGTGGGGTCTGTACATGGCGGGCTGCCGGCTCGGCTTCCAGCGCAATGTGGTGCAGCTGCACCACGTGCTCGGCGTGAAGCTCGACCGCAGCGGCACCTGGGACGTCCCGCTGCGTCCGTGGTGGCAGCCGTAATCCGATCCTGAGCTCGGGTGCGCGTCGGCGCACCCGAGTTCGCGCTCAGACCAGCAGCTCGTCGAGGAAGTGGCCGGGCACCTCGGCGAGCAGTGGATGCGGCTGTCCCTCGTGCGATTGCGTGCGCACCACGTGCAGCAGCCCGACGACGCCGGGTCCCGCGTCGAGCAGCGGCCTGGACCAGCCGAGATCGGCGCAGGTGCGCAGCACCGGCAGGACCAGCCCGGTCGCCTCGCCGACCCAGCCCGCCGACGCCAGACACTCGGCGAGCAGCAGTGTGGCATCCAGTTCCGCCCGGGGACGGGACTGATCGAGCAGCCGCGCGTAGAGCACCCGCGCGTGCCGGGCGGCCCGGTCGTCGGCGCGCAGCCGCTGTTCGGCCAGCAGGGCCCTGATCTCGGCGATTTCACGCGCTTCCGCGATGAGCACCGCCGCACCGGACTTGCTCCGCTTGCCGTTGCCCGACGGGCCGGCGGCGAACAGGTCGGCGGTG
Source organism: Nocardia fodinahabitans (assembly GCF_052983615.1). Taxonomy (NCBI): domain Bacteria; kingdom Bacillati; phylum Actinomycetota; class Actinomycetes; order Mycobacteriales; family Nocardiaceae; genus Nocardia; species Nocardia fodinahabitans. The sequence continues at coordinate 3,811,868 of NZ_JBRJJC010000001.1, read as the reverse complement.
TCACCGGCGGGTAGACCCAGGCGCGACCGCTCGGCTCGAACATGCGCGTCGAGCCGAGCCAGCCCGTTCGCCGCGGCCACTCGCGCACCCTCGTCCAACCGCGCCGACGCCGTGTACTGGTCGCCGAGCGCGGCCTTCACCCGCGCGCCGATCACGAAAGTGGCGACCAGGAAGTCGACCGGCCCGACCCGCGTGACCAGCTCATGACTCTCGTCGAGCAGGCGATCGGCCAGGTCCAGGTCGCCGCGCCGGTAGGCGACCTCGCCCAGGAGCGCCGCGGCCACCCGCGCCGCGTCCGAACGCGGCCCGGCCCGGTCGCGCGCCGTGTCGTAGGCGAGCTCGAAACACTCGGTGGCGGTGGCGATGTCGAGTTGCTCGTAGGCGGCGGCGCCACGCGCGCACAGGCCGAAGACCGGGCCGAGCGGATCCTTGGACCGCGCGTGATATTCGGCCGCCCAGTCCTGCATCTCGGTCGCGCCGGCGAAGTCGAACTCGCAGAGCCGGACGAACGACACCAGATTGGCCGCGGTCGAGACCGTCCACGCGGGCAGTTCGTCGGGGGTCTCCAGGCAGGCGGCGAGCTTGTCGGTCACGCCGTCGAGGTCGTCGTGCGCGACCCGGTCGGCGGCCTCGAGCACCGTTGCCGCGCAGCGCTGTTCGGCCAGCTCCGGTTCGCCGCCGCCACCGCGCGCCAGCAGATTCGACAACCGGCCGAGCGCCGCGCGTGCGGTGCTGGTCTCCTGCAGGTTCATATTCGCCCGCGCGACCGCCATCAGCAGCTTGGAGCGGGAAGTCACCTGCTGCACCGGCAGTTTCGAGACGCTGCCGAGCAGCGTCGCCAGCCGGGACCGGTCGATCAGGTCCATGCCGCCGCTCTCCAGCAGGTCGGCCGCGAGCTTGAGATCGGTGGCGGCCAGCGCGTGGTCGACCGACTTGCGCAGCAGTTGATGCTCGGCGTACCAGCGAGCTGCCTTGCGGTGCAGCACTTTCGCGCGGCCGGGGTGTTCGCGTTCGAGCCGGGCCCGCAGGTGCTCGGCGAACAGCGGCTGCATCCGGTACCACTCCGGGTCGTGCTCGATCCGGTGCACGAACAATTCGCGCTGCTCGACTTGTTCGAGCATCGTCGCGCCGTCGGCGACATCGGCGAGCAACGAGGCAAGCGAGCCGTTCACCCGCTCCACCACCGAGATCGCCATCAGGAATTCCAGCAGCTCCGGATCCATACTGTCCAGGACGTTCTCGGCCAGGTACTCGCGCATCCCGTGCCCGCCCTCGGCGAGCTGAGCGAGCAGCTGAGCCAGATCGGCCTTGCCGCGCAGAGTCAGGCTCACCAGCTGGATCGCGGCGGGCCAGCCCTCGGTGGCGGTGTGGATCTGCTCGCACTGCTCGTCGGTGAGCACGAAGCCGTTGCGCTCAACCAGGATCTGACGCGTCTCGGCCTCGGTGAGCCGCAGGTCCGCAGCACCCAGCTCCACCAGTTCGTCGCGCACCCGCAGCCTGCTGATCGGCAGACCGGACTGGTCACGGCTGGTCACCACGAAACGCACATGGTGACAGCCGTTGTCGAGCAGCGCCGCCATCGCGCGATCCACGCCGGGGTCGCTGACCCGATGCCAGTCGTCGACGACCACGACCACGCTGCGGTCGCTGGCGTGGATCTCATCGATCAGGGTTGCGATCACGAACGCGGCCGCGTCGGCGGGACGCTCCTCGAGCACCTGCTCGAGTACGGCCGGCGCCCACGTCGGGGCGGACCCGGCGGATGGCTTGGATCAGGTGGGCGAGGAACCAGATCTCGCTGTCGTCGTCCTGGTCGATGCCGAGCCAGGCGACCGGGATATCGCGGGCGACCAGGTCGGCCCGCCACTGCGCGGCGATCGTGCTCTTGCCGAATCCGGCGGGGGCGTGGATCAGGGCGAGCCTGCGGGTGCCGCCCGCGCGCAGCACGTCGAGGAGGCGCTGCCGCGGGAAGGGCTCGCGGGCCGGCGTCGGCGGCCGGAACTTGGTGGCGGCTGTCGGTGGGAAGGTGGCGGTGTTGCCGCTGGGCAGCGGCACCGAGGCGCCGACGGGCTGCAACGTCAGCGGCCAGCTTCGGCGGGCGGTGACAGCCTTCAGCGATTCCGGGGTGTCCGCATCGGTGGTTTCCGTGGTGGTGTCGAGCAGTGCCATCTCGTCGGGCATCTGGCCGTGCGCGAGCTGGACATCGCGCAGCAGCTCGCCGAATTCGTAGGCCGAGGCGGGGCGGTCGTCCGGGGCGGGTGACATGGCCTTTTCGATCACCGCGGCCACATCGCCGGGAATGTCCTGGGCGCGCAGATCCGGCACCGGTTGGGTGGTGATCCGCAGGAACTGCGCGATCACCTTCTCCCCCGCCTGCCGCTCGAAGGCGGCGTGGCCGGTCAGCAGGGCGAACAGGGTCGCGCCGAGCCCGTAAATGTCAGACCGTACGGTCGGTTCTTGACCTTTGAGCACCTCAGGCGCGGTAAACGCGGGCGAACCGGTGATCAGGCTGCTCGAGGTCTGGAAGCCGCCGGGGATGCGGGCGATGCCGAAATCGGTGAGCTGCGGTTCGCCGTAGTCGCTGATCAGGACGTTCGCGGGCTTCACGTCCCGGTGCAGGATGCCGACCCGGTGCGCCGATTCGATCGCCGCCGCCAGTTTCACCCCGGCACGCAAGGTGTCGGCCCAGGTCAGCGGCCCTCGATCGTGAATGAGCCGTTCGAGTGAGCCGCGCGACCAATACGGCATGACGATCAGCGGCACCCCGGTCGCGGTCACGTCGACCTGCAGGATGTCGACTATGTTCGGATGCCCGGACAGCCTGCCCATCGCCTGTTCCTCGCGCAGGAACCGCTCCCGGCTCTCCACGTCGATCTCCGAGGACAGCACCTTCACCGCGACGACCCGGTCGAGTGCGGGCTGCAGGCACCGATACACCACGCCGAACCCGCCGCGCCCGATCTCCTTGGCCCCGGTGAGCCCCATGGCGTCGAGCTCGGCGACGACCGCCTCGTCCAGCTCAGCAGGCACCTTGACCCGCTGGGTATTGTTCCCCACCGGTGACGACTCGGACGGCCCGCGCTGTATACCGGTCGGCTCCGGTTCCATGTGACCACCCCTCGAAGCGAATCGGCGGCACCGGCGTTTCAGTCGGCGTACGGACCCCCGAAAATCCGTACATATCCAAGCTAGCGCGATCCCGCATCTATCGGGTGGAGATTCGGTGCTGTGGCGGCATCGGTTGCCCGCCCACGATCGTCAGCGCCTGGCGAGTTTCGGCTATCGTGGCGCCCATAACCTCTGGGGCGGGCTGTTCCTGCTGCTGTTCTTCGTCATTTTCGGCAGGTTCGTCTGGGGGCTACTGAACGTGGTGGCCGAGTTCACATGGGACGCATACACACTGCGGCGCATCAAACGCGAGATCACCGCGCTGCCCGATGAAGTTACCGCCCCGCACGGCAAGTTCGAGGCTTCATAAGCCGGTTGCCGACTGCGGCGGCATGCGAGGCGATGGACCGAGTCCCCGATCAGCCACCCATGGCAACTGATGAGGACGCGGGCCGCAGACAACAACACGCCACGACGACGAACCTTGCCTTGCCCAACCTCTCTATCTGAAGTTGAACTTTAGTTTTATGGAGCAGGCGAGCTCAATACTAATATTGAGCTTTAGTTTTGCGCAGAGTACCGTCACCTTCTGTGCATCATGAGGCAAGGGAACGACGCGACCAGCTGTGGCGTATCGCTGCCCAGCAACGGGGCTACTTCACCGCCGCCGATGCGCTGGCGGCTGGATACTCCTACCAAGCTCAACGATTCCACAAGAACAGCGGCAACTGGATCCAGATCGATCGGGCGCTGTATCGGTTCCGCGAGTTTCTGGCACTCCCGGGGCAGGACACCGATCATCTCGTGCGCTGGACGCTGTGGAGTGCAGGTCAAGCGGTCGTCTCACACAGCACGGCGCTGGCCGTCCATGATCTGGGGATCGCGAATCCTGCCATTGTGGAACTGACTGTCCCGCCAGGGTTTCGGCGGAAGAACAGTGCGGTTGCCCTCCATAGGGCGACTCTTCCACCGACCGACATCGAGCACCACGACGGCTTTCGGGTCACCACCGCGGTCCGGTCAGTGCTCGACGCCGCAAGCGCAGGCACCGACCAAGACATAGTCGCGTCCGCCGTCGCAGACCTGCTACGCCGCGGTATCACCAGCCGTCGAACGTTGCTTCATCGCGCCCAGGAGGCTGGGCCGCGCGCCGAACTGTCAATCGAACGAGCAGTACGGGAGGGCGAGCAGTAACAAGGTATCGCAACGGCGCTGATCTGCGGACAGCGCTGGAGTTCAGACTAAAACGCGAATCCGATGAAACCGGGACGGACCTGGCCCGTCTGCGACGGCGAGTCGTCTTCGACCGCGTGGCCACCCGGCTCGCGGCCGACCCGCACCATGCGTGGGTCCTCAAAGGCGGTGCAGCCCTCGAATTTCGACTGTACCCTCGCGCCCGAGCCACCAAAGACCTCGACTTCGCTCTCGGCACTCACAGTGCGGACGGCCAATCCGTTCGGGACCTTCTCATCGAGACCCTTGCTGAGGATGCCGATCGCGACTGGTTCACCTTCGAGGTATCCCAGGCAACTGAATTGGCACTCGACGCCGCGCGACGCGCAGCTTGGCGTTACTCCGTGCAGGCGAACCTGGGCGGAAGGCAGTTCGCCTGTGTGCGCCTTGATGTAGCCAATCGGAGCGAAGAACTCGCTGCCACCGAACGGTTGCCGCTGCCTGACACCTTGAGCTTCGCCGGAATAGCCTGCCGCACCGTCGAAGCCGTCGACCGCCACCAGCACTTCGCCGAAAAGCTCCACGCACTCACCCGCGACTATGGTGATCGCCCGAACACCAGGGTGAAAGATCTTGTCGATCTTGTCTTGCTGATCGAGGACGGCCTCGAGCCGAACCCAGAACTTGCCCGGGTAGTCGATCATGTCTTCACTGTCCGTGGCACACATCCAGTTCCGGGGCACATCGAGGAACCGCCGCCCCTCTGGCAGAACCAGTACCCCAGCGCCGCAGCTCACTTGACGGAAATCCGACCGGACCTGCAACACGCACTCTCACTCGTCCGTGAGTTCTGGGCCCGCGCGTCAGCTCTGCCGAACTGAGCATCCGGCGAATTGGCCCGCCATGACGGAAGCCCGCCACCGAACGGTGACGGGCTTCCTGACCGGCCGGAACCGGGAACTACCGACTTACTTGCGCAGCGAGGCCGGGACCTCGAAGCGCGGGCCGAACTTCTTCGCCAGCTCGTCGGCGCGGGCCACGAAGGCCTCCTGGCCGCCGGGGTAGCCGACGATGAACTGGTGCGAGCCGCCCGACCAGGCCGGGAAGCCGATGCCGAAGATCGAGCCGATGTTCGCGTCGGCGGTGCTGGTGAGCACGCCTTCGTCGAAGCACTTCTGGGTCTCGATGGCCTCGGCGAACATCATCCGGTCCTTGAGGTCCTGGAAGGTGACACCCTCCGGGAGCTCACGCTGCGAGTTGTAGAGCGAGCGCAGCTCGTCCCACAGGCCGGTGGCCTTGCCGTCGACGTAGTCGTAGAAGCCCGCGCCGCCCAGCTTGCCGGTGCGGCCCTTGTCGTTGACCATGGTGTCGATGACCTCGGCGGTCTTCGCGGACGCGGCGTTGAGCTCGCCACCGGCAGCAAGGATGGCCTCGGAGGTCTCCTTGTAGATCTTCTGCATGGTGGTGAAGTTCAGCTCGTCCGAGAGCTTCAGCGGCGCGGCCGGGTAGCCGGCCTGCAGGCCCGCCTGCTCGATGGTGGCCGGGTCGACACCCTCGGCAACCATGGAGATGGCCTCGTTGATGAAGGTGCCGATCACACGCGAGGTGAAGAAGCCACGGCTGTCGTTGACGACGATCGGGGTCTTCTTGATGGCGAGGGTGTAGTCGTACACCCGGGCCAGCGCCTCGTCGGAGGTGTTCTTGCCCCGGATGATCTCCACCAGCGGCATCTTGTCCACGGGGGAGAAGAAGTGGATACCGATGAAGTCCTCGGAGCGCTTGACGCCCTCCGAGAGCAGGGTGATCGGCAGGGTCGAGGTGTTCGAGCCCAGCAGCGCGTCGGGATCGACGATGTCCTCGATCTCCTGGAAGACCTTGTTCTTGAGGTCGGGGTTCTCGAACACGGCCTCGATCACGAAGTCGACGCCCTTGAAGTCGGCGGCGTCCGCGGTCGGGGTGATGCGCGCCAGCAGCTCGGCCGACTTCTCCGGGGTGGTCTTGCCACGGGAGAGCGCCTTGGCCTCGATGGCCTCGGAGTACGCCTTGCCCTTCTCGGCGGCCTCGAGCTTGACGTCCTTGAGGACGACCTCGAAGCCGGCCTTGGCGGAGACGTAGGCGATGCCCGCGCCCATCATGCCGGCGCCGATGACACCGATCTTCTTGATCTCACGCTTCGGCACGTCCTTCGGACGCGAACCGCCACCGTTGATGTGGTTCAGGTCGAAGAAGAACGCCTGGATCATGTTCTTCGCGACCGGACCGGTCAGCAGGCTCGTGAAGTAACGGCCCTCGATGGTCAGCGCGTTGTCGATGTCGACCTGCGCACCCTCGACCGCCGCGGCCATGATGGCGCGCGGGGCGGGCATGTTGGTGCCCTTGATCTGCTTGCGCAGGTTGGCCGGGAACGCGGGCAGGTTCGCCGCGAAGGCCGGGGTGGCCGGGGTGCCGCCGGGGATCCGGTAGCCCTTCTTGTCCCACGGCTGCGCCGCCTCGGGGTTGGCCGCGATCCACGCCTTGGCGGCGGGCAGCAGCTCCTCGACCGAGGACACGACCTCGTCGATCAGGCCGATTTCCTTGGCCTTGGTGACGCGGTGACGCTGGCCCTGCAGCAGCACCTGCATCAGGGCGTTCTGCAGGCCGAGCATGCGCACGGTGCGGGTCACGCCGCCGCCACCGGGCAGCAGGCCCAGGGAGACCTCGGGCAGGCCGATGGCCGAACCCTTGACGTCGGCCGCGACACGGTAGTGGGTCGCCAGCGCGATCTCCAGGCCGCCACCGAGGGCGGCGCCGTTGATGGCGGCCACGACCGGCTTGCCGAGCTGCTCCAGGCGGCGCAGCGGGGCCTTCACGCGGGTGACCATGTCCATGACCTCGGCCGCGTTGTCCGGGCCGACCTGCATCATGTTCTTCAGGTCGCCGCCGGCGAAGAAGGTCTTCTTGCCGGAGGTGAGCACGACACCGGTGATGTCGTCCTTCTCGGCCTCCAGGCGGTCGACGGTCGCGGCCATCGAGTCGAGGTAGGCGTCGTTCATGGTGTTGGCGCCCTGGCTGGGGTCGTCGATCGTGAGGACGACCACGCCGTCGGCGTCCTTCTCCCAGCCGATGATGTTGTCAGTCATAGTTTTTCGTTCTCTCCTATGAGAAGTTTCGGCCGGGGATCAGACGCGCTCGACGATGGTGGCGACACCCATGCCGCCACCGATGCACAGGGTGACCAGGCCGTAGCGCGCGTTGCGGCGCTCCAGCTCGTCGATCACGGTGCCGGTGATCATCGCGCCGGTGGCACCCAGCGGGTGGCCCATCGCGATCGCGCCGCCGTTGACGTTCAGCTTCTCGTCCGGGATGTTGAGGTCCTTCTGGAACTTCAGCACCACGGAGGCGAACGCCTCGTTGATCTCGACGAGGTCGATGTCCTCGATCGTCAGACCGGCCTTGGCCAGCGCCTTCTTGGCGGCCGGGGTCGGGCCGGTCAGCATGATGGTGGAGTCGGCACCGGAGGTGGCGGTCGCGACGACGCGGGCACGCGGGGTCAGACCCGAGTTCTTGCCCGCCTCCTCGGAGCCGACCAGCACCAGGGCGGCGCCGTCGACGATGCCCGAGCTGTTGCCGCCGTGGTGGACGTGGTTGATCTTCTCGATGTAGGTGTACTTCTGCAGCGCGACGGCGTCGAAGCCACCCATCTCGCCGATGCCGGCGAAGGAGGGGTTCAGCTTGCCCAGGTCGGCGGCGGTGGTGCCGGGACGCATGTGCTCGTCGCTGTCGAGCACGACGAGGCCGTTCTGGTCCTTGACCGGCACGATCGACTTGGCGAAGTAGCCGCCGGTGGTGGCCTTGGCCGCCAGCTCCTGCGAGCGCACGGCGTAGGCGTCGACGTCATCGCGGGAGAAGCCCTCGATGGTGGCGATCAGGTCGGCCGAGATGCCCTGCGGCACGAAGTAGCCGTCGTAGTTGGTGGCCGGGTCGAGCGCCCAGGCGCCGCCGTCGGAGCCCATCGGCACCCGCGACATCGACTCGACGCCACCGGCGAGCACCAGGTCGTCGAAGCCGGAGCGCACCTTCTGCGCAGCCAGGTTCACAGCCTCGAGGCCGGAAGCACAGAAGCGGTTGAGCTGGAAACCGCCGACGGTGTCGGGCAGACCCGCGGTGGTGACGGCGACCCGGGCGATGTCCATGCCCTGGTCACCGACGGGGGTGACACAGCCGAGGATGAGGTCCGAGATCTGGTCCTCGTCGAGGTTGGGGAAGCGGCCACGCAGCTCCTGGATCAGACCAACAGTCAGATCGATCGGCTTGACCGAGTGCAGCGAGCCGTTCTTCTTGCCGCGGCCGCGCGGAGTGCGGATGGCCTCGTAGATGTAGGCCTCTGTGGTCATATCGGAGTGTTTCCTTCCTTGGGGTGCGGTGGCCGCACGAACGCCACGACCAATGTGTCTCGACGCCGTACAAATCCGGCAGCACCAGCGGAACATAGAGCCATGCTCCATCCGGCGATTCCGGCCACCCGTTCATACTACCGTGGTGTGCGAACTCCGGTTAACTTAACGTGGTCCAGCCGGTGGCTGTCAACCATCCAGACTCTTCGCTCCGAGCTCGTCTCGCAGCAACGCCAGAGCGACCTCGTCCGGGTCTTGCCGATCGCCGGGAGCCACCGGCTCCGCGGCGGCGGCCAGCATCTCCTGCTCCTCTTCCGGGGTCGGCGGCGCCAGCACCGCGTCACCCGGCCTGGAACCGCGCCCGGAATCGCCACCGGACCGGCTCGAATCGGACCCGTACCCCTCGTCGGGACCGGGGTCGTCGGGTAGGTCGGGGAAGTCGGGCGGCGGGATGTCGTCGTCGGAGGTCGGCTTGGCCTGACCGGACGCACCCGCCTGATTGCCGTTGGCCTGGCTCGGCCGGGAGAACTTGGGTCGTCCCGCTGGCTTGGCCTCGCCCTGACCCGCACCCCGCGCCGGAGCGTTCGCCGCTTTAGCCGCCGGACGCGGCGCGGGCGCACCCGTCTCCCAGCGCACATCCAGCTCGCGACCGAGCACCGCGCGCACCGCCGACCGCACCGCGTCGATATTGCGCGGATCCGACAGGCGCTGCGCCAGCGGCGGACTCTGATGCGCGAACACGATCACGTCGCCCTCGACCCGCGACACCGCCGCCCCCGACAGCAACGCCTGCAAGGTCGGCCCGAACTCCCGCACCTTCCCCTTGATCTCCGCCCAGGCTCCATCGACCAAGGCGACGAGGTCCTCCGCCGGTGCGGCGGGCGGCTGCGCGGCGGGCGGCTGCGAAGCGCCGGTGGGCTCCTGACGCGGCGCAGCAGCCTGCGGGCCTGCGGATTCCTGCGGAGACACGACTCTCTGCGCGGCCGCGGGCGCCTGACGCGGCGGCGTTTCCGGCGACACCGCGGGTGCTTGCCCGGCCTTGTCCGAATTGGCGAGCGGCGAGGGAGACGCTGTGGACTGCGGGGCCGTGACGTGTTGCGGAGCGGCATGTTCGTGCGCAGCCGCTGCCTCCTGCGTATCAGCCGGGACCTGCTCGAAGTCGCGCGACTGTGACGCGCCGGAGGGAGCGGTCGCCTGCGAGCGCGAAGCAGCCTGTGCCGCTTCACCTTCCATGCCAGAGGCAGACACCTCGCCCTGCGTCGAGGCGGACAACCCGACGTCAGGAGACATAGCCGCGCCTGAATGCGGCTGCGCGGCAGAATCTTCCACAGCGGCGCCGCCGATCGCCCGACCCGGCTGACCTGCGACAGAACCCTGCTGCCCGAGCGGAATCGACGGGGCGGCCTGCGGATCCTGCTGTCCAGCAGGAGAGTCGGCGCGTTCGCCCGCAGATGACCCGGCCGGTGCAGTCTGCGCCGCGACCGACGCGGCCGCCGCATTCTGCTGCCCGGCTGGCGCGGGTGCCACATCCTGCTGCCTGGCCGGTGCTGGTGCCACACTCTGCTGCCCGGCCGACGCGGCGGGAGCCACACTCTGCTGCCCGGCCGACGCGGGCGCCACACTCTGCTGTGCAGGAGTCGGCGCCGCAGGCTCGACCGCGACCGGGCCGCCCGCCGCGGCGGGGCGCTCACGGTTCGGTGCGGACGGTGCCGAACCGACTGCGGCCGCTTCCTTTTCGGCACGGGCGGCGGCCAGGAGCTCGGCGCCGCGGCGGCGGCTCTCGCCACCTGCGGGGCGGGGCGACGGACGCTCGGCCGGGGCGGCGGCCTGCTCGGGCGCCGGTTCACCGGCGGCGGGGCCGGGGCGCGCGGGGGCGGAAGGAACTGCGCCACCGGCGAATCCCCGCTCCAGGCGTTCGAGACGCTGGAGGGTGGCGGATTCGGTATCGGAGACCGACGGGAGGAGCATGCGGGCGCAGATGACCTCCAGCAGGAGGCGGGGGGCGGTCGCGCCGCGCATCTCGCCGAGACCCTCGTGCAGGAGTTCGGCGTACCGGGTGAGGGTGGCGGGACCGAGGCGTTCGGCCTGCTCACGCATGCGTTCCAGAACATCGCCGGGGCCGGAGACCAGGCCGCGCTCGGCGGCGTCGGGGACCGCGCGCAGGAGGATCAGATCGCGCAGGCGTTCGAGCAGGTCGACGGCGAAGCGGCGCGGGTCGTGGCCCGCCTCCATGACGCTGTCGACGGTGCCGAACAGCGCGGCGCCGTCGACGGCGGCGAGCGCATCGATCGCGTCGTCGATCAGCGCGACGTCGGTGACGCCGAGCAGCGAGACCGCGCGCGGATAGGTGACACCCTCGGGCCCGGCACCGGCCAGCAGCTGGTCGAGCACGCTCAGGCTGTCGCGCGGGGAACCGCCACCGGCCCGGATGACCAGCGGATACACCGCCTCCTCGACCGGCACGTGCTCCTGCTCGCAGATCTTGCCGAGCAGGCCGCGCATGGTCGCGGGCGGCAGCAGCCGGAACGGGTAGTGGTGGGTGCGCGAGCGGATCGTCGGCAGCACCTTGTCCGGTTCGGTGGTGGCGAAGATGAAGATCAGGTGGGCAGGCGGCTCCTCGACGATCTTGAGCAGCGCGTTGAAGCCGGCCGTGGTGACCATGTGCGCCTCGTCGACGATGAACACCCGATAGCGCGACTCGGCGGGCGCGTAGAACGCGCGATCACGCAGCTCACGGGTGTCGTCGACACCACCGTGGCTGGCCGCGTCGAGCTCGATGACATCGAGATTGCCCGCACCGCCCGGCCCCAGCGCCACACAGGACGCGCAGACCCCACACGGCGTGGAGGTCGGACCCTCCACGCAGTTCAGCGAGCGCGCGAGGATGCGCGCCGACGAGGTCTTGCCGCAGCCACGCGGACCGGAGAACAGATACGCGTGACTGATCCGTCCGGTATCCAGCGCCGTACTCAGCGGGTCGGTGACATGCTCCTGACCCACTACCTCAGCGAACGTCGCCGGTCGATACTTCCGGTACAGAGCCACGGCCCACAGGCTACCGCCGTGCTGTGACATGTGGATGAGCGGCCGACGCGTCGCTCGCCCGCACGAACCTCGTCACGCAAACGTGATGCAGATCACAGTTCGGGCGCAGGTTCGGAGCGGATGGGCAAACCCGGTCAGCGAGGCGCTACGGCCGAGCTAACGACTACATCGCGCGCGGCGAATGCCCAGAGGAACGGCAGTCGATCCTGGTTGTGGCGGAAATGCATACCCGTTCCCCGATTGACAGCTCCTTTCCAGATGTAACGAAACAATCAATCACCGTGACAGCGGCGCAAGCCCCTGGCTACCGTGGATCTCGGCAACTTCGGTGGCCAAACCTTCATCAGGTTGGTGACCCCGGCCGGTCCCTCATCCCGACCGGGGCACAACCTTCGCGCACCGTATCGCTCCCCCACCGCCGACCGGAGGAACGTTTCACCGTGCTGTCGTGTGATGACATCGCAGCCGCCTGGCTCGCCCACACCGACTTCGCCGGCGACCACGCCGCGGTCGGCCTGCTGAGCCGGGCGATCAGCCCCCAGGACTTCGACATCAAACGCGATTCGCTGCCCGTCGCCGCCGCGGCGGACCCGGCGACCGCCGCGGCCATCCTGCAACTGCTCGAACGCGGGCAGGTGCCGACGATGGCGGCCATCCGCACCCTCACCGCGCAGAACGAGATGCGCCGCGAGGCCGAGCGGATCGAGCGCCTCGGCAGGCGCGCCCAGCGCAGCATCGACGAGTTCGGCCGCATCCTGGCCCGGCTCGCCGCCGCGCACTGGTCCGAACACGGCATCGGCCCCACCCGGCGCGACATCCTCGCCGACGCCGAGGTCTCCGAACTCATCGCCGAGCGGGTCGGCGAGATCGCGCCGTCGGCCGTCAAGCATCTGTGGCTGATCGAGCGGGCGCAGCGCGCGGGCTGGATCGCCTCGAACGCGAATCCGGGTTCGCTGTGCCCGGCCCGCCGCTGGCACACCACCAAGTACGGCAACCGGGTGTCGCAGAAGCCGGTCAACATGATCGGCAAGCTGGTCGCCGGCTTCGTCGTCGAGCACACCGCCGAGCGGGGCAGGCCGCCGAGCTGGGCGGCGCTGGCCAGGGACGCACGCGACGATCGCGGCAGGCGCGTCTTCTTCGACGTGGCCGACGCGCATGCTCAGCGGCGCTGGCTGATCACCGCCGAATGGCTCGCCGACGGTGATGACCTGCCCGTTCCCGGCAAGCGCGGCGCCAGGGCGCTGGCGAAGGAAAACCGCGGCTAGAACCCGGCCGACACCAGCGCGGGCGGTGAGCGTTCGGTAATTTCCTTGCAACGCAATCACGCGTGAAAGGAGTTACCGTGCCCGCAACGATCGATCCTGCGGCCACCGCCTGGCTTCTCGCGGCTACCGCCATGGTGCTGTTGATGACGCCGGCGCTGGCCGTCTTCTACGGCGGGATGGTGCGCTCCACCGGCGTACTGAACATGCTGATGATGAGCTTCATCGCGATCCCGCTGGTCACGGTGGTGTGGCTGGTGGCCGGGTACAGCCTGGCCTTCGGTGACGACGCGGGCGGCGGCCTGATCGGCAATCTCGAGCACGCCGGCCTGGCCGGGCTCAATCCCGACTCGGTGCGCGGCACGATTCCGGAGCTGCTGTTCGTCACCTTCCAGCTGACCTTCGCGATCCTCACCGCCGCGCTGGTCTCCGGCGCGATCGCCGACCGCGCGAAGTTCGCCGGCTGGATGGCCTTCGTGCCGCTGTGGACGCTGGCCGTCTACGCCCCGATCGCGCACTGGGTGTGGGGACCCGACGGCTGGCTGCTCGGCTTCGGCACCCTCGACTACGCGGGCGGCCTCGTCGTCGAGATCGCCTCGGGCGCCTCGGCGCTGGCGCTGGCCCTGGTGCTCGGCCCGCGCATCGGCTTCAACATCGACGCGATGCGGCCGCACAACCTGCCGTTCGTGCTGCTGGGCGCAGGTCTGCTGTGGTTCGGCTGGTTCGGCTTCAACGCCGGTTCCGCGCTCGGCGCCACCGGCACCGCGGCGGCGGTCTTCCTGAACACCCTGGTCGCGGGCAGCCTCGGCATGCTCGGCTGGCTGATCGTCGAGCAGGTCCGCGACGGCAGGCCGACCACCTTCGGCGCGGCCTCGGGCGCGGTGGCCGGTCTGGTCGCGATCACTCCGTCCTGCGGCGTGATCAACACGGTCGGTTCGGTGATCGTCGGTCTGGCGGCGGGCATCGTGTGTTCGTTCGCCGTCGGCTGGAAGCACAAGGCGGGCTACGACGATTCGCTCGACGTGGTCGGCGTGCACTTCGTCGGCGGCATCGTCGGCACGATCCTGATCGGCCTGCTCGCCACCGAGGTGATGACCGGCGGCGTGAACGGGCTGTTCTACGGCGGCGGTTTCGCTCAGCTCGGCAAGCAGCTGGTCGGCGTGCTGGTGGTCGCGGCGTACGCGTTCGCGGTGTCGTTCGTGATCGGCAAGCTGATCGACAAGGTCATCGGGTTCCGCGTCAGCAAGGAAGACGAGACCGCGGGCATCGACTTCGCCCTGCACGCCGAGACCGCGTACGCCGAAGGCGTGCACGGCAGTTCGCCGCGCCGCTTCGGCGAGGGGCACTACGGGGGTCACTGACCCGCTAGCTGACCTCGTCGGCCGGGGACAACCAGGTGTTGCATTCGAAGTTGCGGTTCTTCGAGTAGCCCTGGTTGTACCAATCGCCGTTGTGCTCAGGCGTTCCGTGATCGCGGTGGCGGCCGTTGCCGTCACCGCGGTTGTAGTTGTGCTTGACCGCGGCGTAGCCCTCCTGCGAGGTCCACGAACCGCCCGCCTCGGCCGAACCGATGTACATGCCGCCGAAGCAGCTGGCCTGCAACTCCATTCGGCGCGAGGTCTCCAGCCCGCCCGCCGAGGTGGTGCCCTGCTCGCGGCGCTGATTCGATGAGGCCTGCAGCAGTCCGGTCAGACCCTGCACGTGATGGCCGTACTCGTGCGCGTACACCGACAACGCCTCCATCGGCGGATACGGCGTGCTGTGCAGGACCAGCCCGGCGGTCGACATGTAGATGGTGCTCGACGCGCTGCAGTAGAACGCGTCGCTGGAGGCGCCGCCGCAGGGCGAGGACAGCTCGGACGGATTCACCGCGACCACCAGGCCCGGGCTGCGGAACGGCAGGTTCGCGGCGGCGAGGTTGGTCCGCCACATCTGATCCAGGCAGCCCTGCGCGGCGGCGAAGAAGGCCTTGGCCGTGACCGCGTCGGTCGACCAGCGCGGCAGATCGCAGTCCATGTTGGGCAGGAAGGCGCTGTTGTCGCGGAACAGCGGATGCTGACCCAGCGCGATCACCGGTTGCGGCCCAGCGGGTTTCGTCGTCGTCGGCGCGGTGGTGCGGGCCGAGGTACGTACGGTCGTCTGGGGCGTCGTGGTCGGCGCGGGAGTGGCCGAACTGCTGTAGGTGAAACTCGGCGCCGTCGTCTTGGCGACGTTGCGCTTCGAGGAATCCTCCGACAGCGAGACCGCCGCGACCAGCAGCGCACCGACGATCCCACATACGGTGAGCACGGTGAGCAACGAACCGAACCACCCGCCACCACCCCGCCGCGGCGGCGGATACCCCTGCGGCGCATAGCCGTACGGCGGCGGCAGCGGGCGGGGGTACGGCGGCGGCATCGGCCTGCCGTACGCGGGCGGAACCGGTCTGCCATAGGGCGGCTGCGGCGGATACACGACACTCACTCCATCAAATCGCGGAGAGGCGGAACAGCTAGCTCACTTCGCCGGCGGCGGCGGTGAAGGTGTTGCACTGGGCGGTGAGGTTGCGCTGCACCCCGGACTCGAACCACTGCCCACCGTGCTCGGAGGTGCCGTGATCGCGCATGTCGCCCGGTCCGTCACCGCGGCCGTAGGAATCCTTGGTGGCGACGGTGACCTGCGCGGCCGTCAGCGATCCGCCGCCCTTCGACGACGCGATGAACATGCCGTCGAAGCAGTTGGCCTGCAACTCGACCCGGCGCGAGAGCTCGAGGCCCTTGGGCGAACGGGCGCCGGCGTCGACGCGTTCGGAGTTGGCCTTGCGCAGGATGCCCGACTGGGCCTGCACGTGGTGGCCGTACTCGTGCGCGAACACCGACAGGTACACGACCCAGTTGTCGCGGAACTGATCGGTCTGCAGCTGGCTGATCGGCATGTAGATGGTCTTGTTCGCCGCGCAGTAGAAGGCGGCGAAGTTGCTCGTCGATCCGGTGCACGGCGTGGTGATGCCCGCGGTGGTCGCGGTGACGCTCAGCGTCGGCGACTCGAACGGCAGGTTGTTGGCCGCCAGCAACGGCTTCCAGGCCGCCTCCAGGCAGGTCGCGGCCGATTCGAAGAAGGCGCGCGCCTTCTCGACCTGGGTGCTCCACGGCGCGTAATCGCAGGACGCGGGCACCAGGGTGCCGTCGGAGTCGGTGAGCAGCGGGTTGTCGCCGGTGGCCGCCGGTGCGGTGCCGGGCTGCGGGGTATAGGTGGTGCTCGGCTTCGGGCCGATCGCGCCGATGCCCGCGTCGATGCTGGTGCGGACGGCGAACGCCACCAAGCCGCCGGCCACGAGGAAGACGATCACCAGGAACAGCGAGGTCAGGCCGCCGCGACGTTTGCGCGGCGGCGGGGTGGGCCTGCCGGGCGGGCCGTAGGGCATCGGCGGTGGCCGGTATCCCGACGGCGGTCCGTAGCCCTGGCGCGGCCGGTAACCCTGTGGATAACCTTGTGGTTGTTGATAACCGGGCGGACCGTAGCCGGGTTGCGGTCGATATCCCGGGGGCGGCCCATAGCCAGGGGGCGGCGGAACCGGTCGTCCACCTGGACCGACCGGGCCATAACCGTACGGTGGTTGGGTCACGTCCCCCGTACCCCCTCGTCTCGTGAGTCGCCGACAGCCGCTGACGCAGAATAGCAAGCTGTCTAGAGTAAGCAGCCATGCTGACTTTTCGGGGGGGCGCCGCAGGCGCGCTGCTGCTCGCTTCGGCGGGATTGCTCGCGGCCGCGCCGGTAGCCCACACGGAGCCCGCGCCGGCAGGCGTCACGATCACCGCCGATCTCACACTCACCGATAACGGTGTGCTCCAGGTCACCGAGACCGTCGGGGTGCCCGCCGACGGAAACTTCACCATGTCGCTGCCGTTGCGCCTGAAGGTCGGCGACGATGTCGAGCGAGTCTTCAAGGTCACCGACGTCACCGCGAGCGGGGCGGGCACCGCGACCACGGTCAACGACCAGTTCGTCGTCGAGGCGAAGCCGGGTGAATCCAAGTTCACCTATTCGGTGCACAACACCGTCTCCGACATGCCGGGCACCCAGGTGTTCCACTGGCTCGGCGTGATGAACGCCGATATCGCCGCGCTCGACGTCTCGGTGATCAGCCCCAGCTATCAAATGGGCATCGTCGACTGCAAACTCGGCCCGGCGGGCAACCCCAAGCCGTGCGCCGACGTGCACACAGAACCCGACGGCGTGCTGTACCTGAGCCAGCGCGACCTGCGTAAGGGTGATGCGATCGACCTCACCCTGCAGCTGCCGCCCGGCACCGTGCCCGCCAACGCCGATGTGCGCGGCGGCGACTCGGAGAACTTCTTCGCCTTCACCACCCCGGTGCTCGCCGCGTTCGGCGCGCTGCTGCTGGCGCTGGCGGCGATGATCGCCTACATCCTGACCGCCAGGAAGCGCGCCGCGGCGGCGCTGGCGGGCAGCGACACCTTCCAGCCGATCGTCCAGCAGGGCGGCCGGGTGGACTTCACCTCCCCTGACGGCGTACTGCCCGGCGAGGCGGGCCTGCTGCTCGACGAGCACGTCGACCCGGTCGACATCGCCGCCACCGTCGTCGATCTCGCGGTCCGCCGCTATATCTGGATCACCCCGGTGAACGCGCGCGGCGAGGACGACTGGCGAATCAGCCGGGTCAACGCGCCCGACGACCAGCTGCGCGACTACGAGCGCACCGTCTACGACATGCTGTTGCCCGAGGGCACCGACACCGTCGCCGTGCGTGAACTGCGCGCGCCGGGCCGGATGCAGCTCGACCCGGTCCGCGCCGCCATGCGCGCCGACGCGGTCGCCACCGGTGCCTTCGCCGACCCGAAGCAGCGCGCGCTCCCCCGCTGGATCGGTGGCGCGCTGATCGTCCTCGGCGTGCTCGCCACCGTCGTGCTCGCACTGACCTCCGGTCACGCGCTGGTCGGTGTCGCGATCGCGCTGGCCGGGGTGGCCGCGGTCGCGCTGCCGAACTACCTGCCGACCAGGACCACCCTCGGCGACACCGTCGCCGGCCGCGTGCGCGCCATGCAGCGTGGCCTGGATGCCGTTGCCCGCGAGCAGATCCCGCCGATCGATCAGGAGACGGTGTTCTCCCGCGCGCTGCCGTACACGGTGATCAGCGGCCGGGCCGACAACTGGATCCGCGCCTTCCGCGACATGGACCCGTCGGCCGATTCGCAGCCCGGTCTCTACTGGTTCGCGGGCTACGACCGCGACCGCAACCTGCACCGCTTCGCCGCGCAGTTCCCGTTCTTCATCACCGCACTGGAAGGCGCGTTCGGTCCCGCCTCCCCCAGCTAGATCCGGCGGATCGCGGCCAGCGGGTCGGCGTAGAGCGCGCTGAGCGAGGTGGCCACGGCGGCGAATTCCTGCACCTTGCCGCCGAATCCGCTGATCCGGATGTCGGTGGGCGGGAGCTGGGTGCTCTGGGTGAACGCCCTGGCCACGTGCGACAGCGCGGGGCGATAGCCGGTGAACGCCTGGCCGCCGAGGACGACGCGGTCGGGGTTGAGCATGTCGCGGACCAGGGCGACGGTCTGCCCGAGCATGGTGGCCCGCTCGGCGAGCAGGTCCCGCGCGCCCGCGAACCCGGACTCGGCGGCCCGGTAGAGATCGGCGACGGTGCTGCCCGCGGTGCCGTTGTGCGCCGGGATGATGCCGCGGCCGACGGCCCTGGCCTGCAGCGCGCGGTCGCCGACGGTCACTTCCAAGCAGCCGCGACGGCCGCAGGCGCACTGCACGTCCGAGCCGGTGGGCAGGTGCGCGATCGACCCGGGACCGTTGTTCGGGGTGTGCACGCGGCCGTCGAGGGTGACGGCGATGCCCGCGGTCTCACGGACGTAGAAGTAGAGGCTGCTGCCGCTCTGGGCGCCGGGCAGTTCGGGGTCGGGCTCGGGCCTGCGCGCGTCGATGGTCGCCAGCAGCAGCTCCGCGGCGGCCATCGCCTCGACGTGCGGCGCGACGGAGACCGGCAGCTCCAGCACGTCACCGAGCACCTGACCGACCGGTGCGCCCTGCCATTCCAGCGTGGGATGGTCGACCACGCCGGTGTGCGAATCGACGCGACCGCCGATGGCGATGCCCGCCCACAGCGGGGTGCGCCGGTGCCAGCGCTGCAGGAACGCCCTGGCGCTGCGGGCGACGGTGGTGACCGCGAATTCCTGGCCGGTCTGCGGGGTCGCGATGGCGAGGCCGCCCAGGATCCGGCCGCGCGGGTCGGCGGCGACGATCTTGGTCGCGGCGGCGCCGATGTGGATGCCGAGGGTCAGGTAGGCGTCGTGGTCGATCTCGAACGGCACCCGGGGCCTGCCGACCGCGCCGGCGGCGGTCAGATCGGGCCGCTCGCGTAGTAGACCGGCCGAAAGCAGCGAGGCCACTTGGCGATTCACCGTAGCGATGCTCAGACCCGTTGCCCGCGCGGCATTGTCGCGCGAGACCGGCCCGGAGATGGTGGTCCGCAGCACGGCGGCGGCGGGGTTGTCGCTACGTCGCAGTTCCGGGGCGACCACAGGACGGGAGACCCGAGGACGACCGGCGCCCGCCCGAGCGGCGGGACGATCGATGATGGGAGTAGACATAGGAAGTTCCTTGCTGAAATCCCGTTGTCCCAACGGAATTGCCGACACGTACGGCGTGGCAGCTCGCGAGCCGGAGCCGGCTCGGCTGCAGCATCAGGAACGACAAAGTTCACGCGTCAACGGCAACCGCAAGCCGAGAGCGGCGGTCACGTAGGTGACCCGCTTGGCGAGGAGATGGTTGCCGGACATAACAATCAAGCTAACACCGAATCCCGGCCCACCCAAGACGAACCAGCGGATTGTGTCGCGCCGCACAACGTTTCCGCAGATCAGAGCATTGTTCGGGGCACAATGCCGCTCGTGGCAGGCAGATCGCAATCAGGAATTCACCCGGCGGATTTCGCGGCCGCCTTCGCCTGCTTCTTGAATTCTCTTACTTCGGCCAGGGTTTCGGCGTCGACGACATCGGCGACCGAACGTCGCGAACCCTCGTCGCCATAGGATCCCGCGGCCTTTCGCCAGCCGTCGGGATGTACGTCACGTTGCTTGCCGAGCAGCGCCAGGAAGATCTTGGCCTTCTGCGCGCCGAAGCCCGGCAGGTCCTGGAGCCTGCGCAGCACTTCCTTGCCGTCGGGGTCGCCGCTGGTCCAGAGGTTGGCGGGCACACCGTCGTAGTGCTCGATGACGTACTGGGCCAGCGCCTGCGCCCGGCGCGCCATCGAGCGGCCGTAGCGATGGATGGCGGGCGGCGTGGCGGCGAGTTCCTCGAATTCGGCCGGATCGGCCTCGGCGATCCGGCGCAGATCGAATCCGCCCATTCGCTCGGCGAGTTTGCGCGGCCCGCGAAACGCGTGCTCCATCGGATACTGCTGATCGAGCAGCATGCCGAGTAGCAACGCGAAATCATCGGTGCTGAGGAGTTCGTCGGCTTCGGCCTCCTGCGCGAGACACAGCGTTCGGGTCATACATTCATCGTGACACAGTTCACTAGTAGCCTCTGGGTCCATGCTCCCGAGGACTGCAGCTTCCACGATGGCGGTAAGTATGACCGACTACACCCCTCGCCCTGACCGCTTCGATCAAGCGGGCCAGGACCAACTGATCGACGCCCACGACCTGGAGGTCACCCAGCCCGGGATGCGCAGGCTACGCGCCTGGAGTCATGCCGCGCTGGCCCTGCAACCGGGCGAGAGCGCCCTCGACATCGGCTCCGGGACCGGCTCGGAGGTGTTCGTCTTCGCCGACGCCGTCGGCCCGACCGGCACCGCCGTCGGCGTCGAACCCGATCTGAATCTGCTCGCCTCGGCGCAGCGCCGCGCCACCGAGACCGAGTCGACGGCGACCTTCGCCACCGGCGACGCCTACGGCCTGCCCTTCGGCAACGAGAGCTTCGACGCGGTGCTCTGCGAACGCGTGTTCCAGCATCTGACCGCGCCCGCGCGCGCCGCGGCCGAGATCGCTCGCGTCCTGCGGCCCGGCGGCCGCGCGGTGGTCGTCGACAGCGACTGGGCCACCTCGATCGTGCATCCGGGCGATCCGAGGGTGGTCGGCGCGGTGGTCGACACGCTGATCTCCTCGACCACGAATCCGCTGTCCGGGCGCAGGCTGGCCGGGCTGCTCAGCGGCGCGGGCCTGGTCGTCGACGAGATCGGCTCGCACGCGCTGGTGCAGGACCGCAGCGTCGGCGCCGGCTCACTGGTCAGCCGGATCGCCGGGCTGGCGGTACTGCGCGGGGTGATCACCGAGGCCGAGCACGCGCAGCTGATCGCCGACCTGCAGGCCGGCGCCGATCGCGGTGACATCCACATCTCGGTGACGATGTTCGGCGTGCTGGTGCACAAGCCGAGCTGAGCCGAGGCCGGGCGCGCCACCGCGCGCCCGGCCCGCTCACTCAGTGCTCCGCGAGCAGCTTCTCCGTGGCGGCGAGCAGCACACAGGTCGCCAGCCCGTCCATCGCCTTCTCCAGTTCCGGCAGTTGCGGGAAGGAGGGCGCGATGCGGATGTTCTTGTCGTCGGGGTCCTTGCCGTACGGGAACGTCGAACCGGCGGCGGTGAGGGCTATGCCCGCGTCCTTGGCCAGCGCGATCACCCGGGCCGCCGTGCCGTCGAGCACGTCGAGACTGATGAAGTAGCCGCCCTTGGGCTCGGTCCAGGACGCGACCTTCGACGCCCCGAGCCGGTCCTCGAGGACGCGGCGCACCAGCGCGAACTTCGGCTCGAGCAGCCTGCGGTGCTTCTGCATGTGCTCGCGCACGCCCTCGGCGTCGGTGAAGAAACGCAGGTGCCGCAGCTGGTTGAGCTTGTCCGGGCCGATGCTCTTCTTCGACGCGTGCGCCAGGTACCAGTCGAGGTTGGCCTTGGACGCGCCGAAGAAGCTCACGCCCGCGCCGGCGAAGGTGATCTTGGAGGTGGAGGCGAACACCAGCGGCCGGTTCGGGTTGCCCGCCGCCGCGGCCATGCCGAGCACGTCGAGCGCCGGCGCCGCGGTGTCGGTGAGCGGGTGCACCGCGTAGGCGTTGTCCCAGAACAGCCGGAAGTCCGGCGCGGCGGCCTTCATCGAAACCAGTTCGCGGACGACCTCTTCGGCGAAGACGGCGCCGGTCGGGTTGGCGTAGTTGGGCACCGCCCACAGACCCTTGATCTGCGGGTCGTCGGCCAGCAGCGCCGCGATGGCCCTGGTGTCGGGGCCGTCGTTGTTCATCGGGATGGTGATCATCTCGATGCCGAGCGCCTCGGTGATGGCGAAGTGCCGGTCGTAGCCGGGGGCCGGACACAGCCACTTGATCGTCTCCTCCGCCGCCCAGCGGCGCGGGGAGTCCGGGGTGCCGTGGAGCATCGCGAAGACGATGTTGTCGTGCATGAGCTCGAGGCTGGCGTTGTTGCCCGCGATCAGTTGCTCGACCGGGATGCCGAGCAGTTCACCGAAGATCGCGCGCAGTTCGGGCAGGCCGTTGAGGCCGCCGTAGTTGCGGCAGTCGACACCCGAACCGTCGCGGAAGTCGCCGTCACCCGGGAGGGAGAGCAGCGACCCGGATAGGTCGAGTTGTTCCGGCGAGGGCTTACCTCGGGTGAGGTCCAGGGTGAGCTTCTCGGTCTGGAGCGTCGCGTAATTCGCGGTCTGGGACTCGTGCTCGGACACGAGTTCCGCGTGGCTCATCAAACCGATCTGCGTTTGCCGGGGCATCCTGGGCAGCCTTTCGAAGCAGCAAGGTGGGTGGTGCACGCTGCGCGTGCCGACACCCGCAACGTTACCCGGCGGTTGCTCGGAATTGGTGGGGTATCCGGGCCGAATCAGGCTCGCACGCTGCGAAGGTGCGGAGGCGGATGATCCGGCGGCGGTCCCCAGAAATTAAAGGGGACCCCGCGCACCCGGCAGAGCCCGTTGACCCTTGCTGCCTTCCGGCCCTGGGGGAGTTCACAGGATGCGCGCCGCGCGGGATCCGTCGGCCAGTGTAGCGGTTCGATGTGCCGGCCGCAGCGGGGGGTCGATACGATCGCGTCGAATCGACGGGGCATACCCGTATCGAAACCGGAGGGGGCCGAACATGACGAATTCCCAGCAGGGATCCGGCGATCAGCCTGGACAGTCCGATCCGACCGTGCACTGGTGGTCGACGCCGACGAACGCGGGCGCCGATCCCACGGTGTTCAATCCGGCGGCGGCGGGCCCCGATCAGCCACAGCCGGGGTTCGGCTATCCGGCGCAGGGCGGGCCCGGCTACGGCCCGTACCCGTCCGCCCCATCGATGCCGCAGGCCGGTTATCCACAGCAGCCCGCTCCCCCGTACCAGGCTCCCGGCTATCAGCAGCCCGCCTACGCGATGCCGCCCCGGCCGCCCGGCAACAACAACGGGCTGATCATCGCCGGTGTCGTCGGCCTGCTCGCGGTGGTCAGCATCGGTGTCGTCGGGGTCGCGGTCGCCACCCGCGACGACCCGTCCGACCCGCTGAGCTCGATGGAGGACGATCGCAAGAAGAAGATGGAGGGTAACTACACGATGGCCTCCGTCTCCAACGCCTGCTCGCTCATCGACCCGACGGTGCTGAAGAAGTGGTCCACGGATCCCAAGGGCAGCCCGGAACACAAGGAAACCCAGCCGACCAGCTCCACCGGCGGCAGGCTCTCGTGCACCGCGGATTACTCGAGCAAGTCACCGCGCAGCAAGTACCAGACCAACGACGCCAGGATCGAGCTGGACGTCGACTTCAACGATGCCTACGGCGACCCGTCCTACACCCGGTGGAAGGAATACGACACCGGTACTTCGGGTTCGGGCCTCGCCTCGGGTGAGGTCAGCGGGATCGGCTCACAGGGCTACTGGAAATCCGAGACCCGCGATGTCGTCGGGCCGCGGCTGACCTACACCGTCGGGGTCGGCGACAGCAATGTCTCGGTCAAGGTGCAGATCACCATCTCGCGGGCCGAGGGCGAGACCATCAGTACCGACGAGGTCGCCACGGTCGCGAAAGCCCAGGCACAGAAGGCGCTCACGGGGCTGAAGAAGTAGCTCAGCGCGGCTCGAACAGCAGATCGGCGGCGCGGGCCAGCACCTGGGTGCGGGTGCGGCCCTCGTGGTCGGCGGCGAGGAAGTGCCCGCCGATCACCGCGCAGAAGGCGAGCAGGCTGCGGGCTTCGACCTCGTCGGGGTCGGTGCAGAAGGTGCCGATCGTCTCGCGCAGCAACGCCATTCGGCGATTGTCGACCCGGCGCAGCCGCTCGGCGACGTCGTCGTCGCGACGAGCCCAATCGCGGATCGCGAGATCGATGGGCAGCAGCCGATCGCTGGAGAACGTGAGCACACCCGCCAGCCGGGCCCGCGCCTTCGGGTCGCCCGCCTGCTCGACCTGCTCGAGCACCTGGTCGACCGCCTCGCGCTCCCACTGCTCCAGCATCGCGACGAGCAGGGCGTCCCGGTCGGCGAAGTAGCCGTAGAACCCGCCCTTGGTGACGCCGATCCGCTTGGCCAGCGCCTCGACCCGGACCGCGTCGATACCGGCGGCGGCCAGCACCAGCAGGCCTTCCTCGACCCAGCGCTCCCGGGGAGTTCGCGCGGTACCCACGACGTGTTCCACCTCATATCGCCTCGACCGGACCACCGGATGAGCGGCCCGAGCACCCAGTGTACGGAGCCGTATAGTCTCCCGAACCGCACTGACCGACCCGACCCGTTTTTACACCGGGGCACCGGGACCGCTATGCTGCTCCACGGAGGATTCGCCTAGTGGCCTATGGCGCTCGCCTGGAACGCGGGTTGGGTTAACGCCCTCAGGGGTTCAAATCCCCTATCCTCCGCCACAGCAGGGCCCTGATCGGTTCGCCGGTCGGGGCCCTGTTCGTTTAATCGGTGGATCTGTCGGTGGGCTTCCGTAGAGTGAGCCCCGACAGTGCGGGAAACCCCCACCACCCACCCGCCGGTGTCGCCGCCGTCCCAGATGTGTGCGTGCCGACACAGCGGAGTGGGTACCCAACCCCAGTGCCCGTCCGTAAACGGACGGCGTGCGCCGGTCGATTGTTCTTCGACCGCGCCCCAGACTTCAGGAAGACAACTCGTAGTGAATACCTCACCTCAGACCACGAGCATCGGCCGCGACGCGGCCGGGCCGATCCGGCTGATGCTGCGTGAGCGACATGCCGTCACGGGCCCGATCGACGGTGCCTGGTGGCCGCGCACCGATCAGCCGATGACCGAACTGCACCAGCTGGTGCAGGCGGTCTCGCCGCGGATCGGCAAGCTGGCCCGGCTCGGATTCGATTGGCATGCCATCGAATCCGCAGCGTCGGCCGAGCAGGCCTCGCGCATCATGCACCTGGTCGGCAGCAACGGCGCCGACCTGGCGCTGCTCGTCATCCCCGCCTCGACCGAGGCACCCGCGGCGCGCAGCCAGATGCGCTGGGCCGCGGGCAAACCGCGCGTCCAGGATCCCGCGCCCGCCGAGACGGCGGCCGACGGGCCGCGCACCCTCGTCCAGACCTAGTTCATCGGTCGCTGGTGTAGGTCGGGTCGAAGTCGCGCGGCGTGCCACGGCGGCTCAGCAAGCGGTCGAACCATTCACCCAGGATGACGCCCGCGGCCAGCGCGCACCCGACGCCGAACGCGCCGAGGATCTGCCCGAATCCGAGCAGCGTCTCGTCCTCGAGCAGGGCGTACAGGCCGCGATACACCTTCAGGCCGGGCAGCAGCGGCGTGATGCCCGCGACCGCGACGACCAGCGGCGGCGTGAGCGCCCGGCGCGCCATCAGACCACCGGCCAGACCGATCAGCGTGGCCGCCATCCCGGACGCCACGACCGGACCGAACCCGATGTCCTGCGCGACGAGGTAGGCCACCGTGCCCGCCGCGCCGCTCAGCCCGGCCGCGAACAGGGCCCGGCGTTCGGCGTAACAGGCCATCGCGAAGGCGATCGCGGCCACCGCGCCCGCACTCAGTTTGATCGCCAGATACTCGGTATCGCGGCCCGCGCTCGCCGCGATCTCCGGCACCGCGATCCCGAGCATGCTCGAAACCCGCAGCGCCAGACCGATACCGGCGACGATGCCGCCGGTCATCATCACCACTTCGAGCATGCGCGCGGCCGCCGTGATCGGCGCGCCGGTGATGGCGTCCTGCACGGAACCGACCAGCTGCAGCCCGGACAGCAGCACCGTGATGCCCGCGGCGACGATCAGCGCGGCGTCGGCTCGCCAGTGATCGCTGATCGCGGCGAGCGCGATGGCGGGCGCGGCGGCGATGACACCACCGACCAGATGCTGGAAGAAGATCGGCAGGCCGAGCTGGTGCAGTGCCCGGTTGACCACGTCGATCAGCGCCGTGGTCGCGAAACTGATGACGGCGAGCAGCGCGCCGCCGCCGAGCAGCACCGCGATCGCCGCCGCCAGCAGCGACCAGCCCAGCGTCGACACCCAGCGCGGATACGGGTGGGCGCCGGAGACGATCTCGTCCAGCGCGGCATGCGCCTGGTCGACCGGGACGACCTGGCTGCGGATCCGCCGGGTCAGCCGGTCGACCGCGGCCAGCCGGGTGAAGTCGAGCGAGCGGTACTTCACCACCCGCATGTCACTGGCCGGGGGCAGCCGCGGGCCGCGGTCGGCCCAGATGCGGATCGCGTCGAAGGTGACGTCGATATCGCACTTGTCCAGGCCGTAGGTGGAGGCGATGAAGCGGACCTGGGCCGAGGTGTCGATGACACCGGTGCCCGCCGCCAGCACCACCTCCCCCACCCGCACGGCGAGATCGAGCACCTGGGACACCTCGGCGTCGTCGGTGAGGTCGATCGGCTGCAGCGGGGTGGGGGCGATGGTGATGTTGTCGGCCGTGGCGCGCTGCGAGGGCAGCACGAACGGACGGCGGAATCGCCACCATCGCGGGCGCAGCTCTGGGCGTGCGGTGATCGTGTCGCCGTCGCCTTCCGATGCCGGGTCCGCACTCATACCTTCGACCGTAACGGCGTTCGAGGCGGGTTCGCCGTCTCGCAACGAGTTCGTCAACGTGTCGCTCGTCATGACGCGGTCGGGCTCAGATGTCCTCGATCAGCCCGGTGCTGTAGGCCGTGGCCGCCAGGTGCTGGAGGCAGCGCGGACCGCAGCCGTCGTGCTGAGTCAGCACGAAACGAGCCTGCTGAAGCGAGAAGATGGGAGAATCGGCCACGCAGTCGGCATGCGCGGCACGCCAGTGGTCTTCGCGACCACGGATGGCGGCCCGCGATGTGGGCGGGTCTGGTGCGGATGTGTCCAGCAGGGTGTGACGGTAGGGGCCGGCGATGGAGGCGATGACTGTATGAACACCGGGACGGGGAAGGTGATCCAGGAGCGGCGGCGGTTGCTCGGGCTCTCGCAGCCCGCGCTCGCGACCGCGATCGGGGTGAGCTCGCGGCAGATCACCCGGTACGAATCGGAGGAACAGTCGCCGACGCTGCCGGTGGCGATCCGGCTGGCCGACGCGCTGCAGATCTCGCTCGCGGAGCTGGCGGGCATCGTCGACAACCGGATCGATCTGGCGGGCCGTTGGTGGGCAGCCTGGCAGAAAGCGGCGAACCACGGCGACGAGGTCGAGGTAACGCCGGTGACGATCCGGCACGAGGGCGACCACCTGCTGATCGACTCGGCCGCCGAACCCGCTGCGGCGCAAGACGACCCGGCCGCGCAGATGCGCGGCGAGATGCGGGTGTGGGACGGCGACGCGCTCACCGGCTGGGTGCGTGGCATGGATATCGCGCGGCCGATCGGCACCATCTACTACTCGCTGCACCCCCAGGGCGCTCATGCGGTCGGCTCGTGGACGACGAAGTCCGGCCCCGACGGTGTGGTCCGCGGCTGGAGCGCGCTGGCCAGGGAGAAGTCCGACGCCGAGAAGCTCCTGTCGGAACTGGTCCGCACGGACGGGACGGTCGAGTCGTGGCCGGGGAATTCACGCTCGGCCTGAAGCCGGCGCCGGATGTCACCGACGCTCGGTCGCCCCGGCTCCACGGGCGGCAGGAGTAGCAGGTAGCGGGTCAGCGCTCCGAACACGAACAGTCCCACAGCAATCCACAGGTAGATGTCCATCTGTCCCCTCCGAACCAGTCGGTGCTGCACGGGTGGCGCGGTATGGTGGTGTCGAAGCCACCGCAGCAAAGTATGGTCGTCGTCAAGACCTTTTGGACAGCAAAAAGCGTCTACAAACGTCTACAGTTCGCTACGGTGTGTCCATGTCCAGTCGGGGCGAGCAGGGGAACGGCGAGACCACCATCGTCGGCGCGCGGTTGCGACAACTCCGCGAGGAAGCCGGACTATCCCTGACCGCACTGGCCACCCGCGTCCCGTACAGCCGCGCCGCCCTCGGTCACTACGAAACCGGTACGCGCGCAGTGCCGTCCGAGGTGATCGACTGGTACGAGCGGGTGCACGCCCAGTCGGCCCCCGCGCTCCCCGGCACCCGGCGCCGTGATCCACGCGCCGCCGACGCCGCGCTCGCCGACGCGATCGCGGCCGGGCCCGGCGCGACCCGGCCGCTCATCGAGATCGACCGACCACACCAGGGCGACAACGGAACCGGCTACTTCTGCCCGTTCCGCATCGACGGCCTGATCGAAGGCGAGGCCGCGGGCACCGACGCCGCCACCGCGCTGCGCTCGGCCCTGCGCGCCGTCGGCGTCGCACTGACCAGGAAACGCTGATCACGCGAAGGGACCGCCGGGACCGAAAGCGAAGTGGGCGAATCGGTTCCCGACGCGGTGGTATCCGGCGGTGTCGAGATGGAGTAGGTCGGGTGCTGGGAGCTCGGTGAAGTCCCGCTCGCCGTAGAGGTCTCGGCCGTCGAGATAGTGCAGGTGTGGATCGGCTCGTTCGGCGGTGATCCGGGCCAGTTCCGCGCGGACGATCGTGAGATTCAGGTGTCCATCGGCCAGGTCCTCCGGGGTGCCGAGGGCACGGAAACGCAGTGTGGTGGCGTCGAAATCAGGGACGACCGGGCCCGGGATGGTCTCGATGATCGGGCTCAGGAAGGGTGAGACGATCAGCAGTGGCGTGTCGGGGTGGCCGTCGCGGATGGTGTCGAGGAACCCGTGCACCGCCGGACCGAAGGCGCGCGATCGCAGGATGTCGCTGGTGACGAGGTTGGTGCCGAGTTCGAGGCTGATCAGGTCGGTTCCGGTGTCGCGGATGGCGCGGGCGACGAACGGGTCGAGCAGCGCGTTGGTGCCAAGACCGAGGTTCGTCGACTCGACCCCGGCGAGCCGGGCGGCGACGGCGGGCCAGGTCGCGGTCGGCGAGGCGGCTTCGGCACAGTGGCTGAGGGAGCTGCCGTGATGGAGCCAGCGACGTCGCTGTGGTGCGGGGGGGCTCGATGGCGGCGTCGGCGCGCAGAGCGATCAGTTCGGTGATTTCCGCTTGGGGGAGCCAGATCTCGATGTTCTTCCACTCGCCGGGCAGACCGGTGAAGCGGACGGTGCCGGGTCGGCCGGGCACGATGTGGAAACTGCGGGCGGGCATGTCCAGGACCAGCGTATTGCCGGCGGGAGTGCTCGCCTGTGCGGCGAGACGTCCATCGATCAGCAGGTCGTAGACGCCGTCGGGCACGCCGGGCGCCCCCTTGTAGACGGTCTTGGTGGGCAGTACGTCCAGTTCGAGCGTCGTCGCGGTGGACCGGAATGCCAGCCGCACCCCGGCCGGTTGCGCCTCGACCATCGTCAGCGGCTGACCGTCGAATCGTGCGCGCTGGTTGTCGGGGAACTGCGCGCGGGCGGCAGCGGGCAGACGATGCGGCAGGAGCCCGCGGCCGGTGTGCTCGATGTCGAGCGCGCCACGCAGGTCGACGGGCCCGTCGACGAGGGGGATGGTGATCATGCGGGCCTCCGGTCCGACGCGAGCAGCGCGCGGGTGAGAGCGGCCAGCCGGGCCGCGGCGGCGGGTTCGAATCCGGTGCCGTGCACGTCGATTCGGCGATGTTCGAGGAACGCGGTGAGCGGTTCGGCAGGTGGCCGGTCGAGGAGATCGACGATCGGCGCGATGCCGGCCTCGACGGGTTTGCCGAACTGCTTCAAGCGTTCGACATGGGCCGCGGTCGCGGCGTCGTACTCGCCGGAGAAGCTGGTGGCCACCGCACCCGGATTGACCAGCACGTACGGGATCGCGGGGTGTTCCGCGGCGAAGCCGACGCCGAGCAGATCATTGGCCCGGCCTGCCTGCAGCTGGGCGGCGACGCCGTCGTAGCCGCGGGTCAGCCCCGGGTCGGTCCAGCGGATCTCCGGTTTGGGTACGCCGGGGCCGGACACGTTGACGATCACCGGTCGCGGGGCTCGCCGCAGCGATCCGGTCAGGCCGTGGCTGAGCAGGTAGCGGCTCAGGTACTCGAGTGCGAAGGTGCTTTCGAATCCCTCGGCGGTTTGTCTGCGTGCCGAACGGAAGTGACGGGCGCACAATACGAGTGCGTCCACCGCCGGGAAGGCCGCGCCGATCTCCTCGACCACCCGGTCGTTCTCGGCGACCGAGCTCAGATCGGCCTGGATGAACGTCGCGCCGCGCAGGGCGTTGCCCCGGTCCGCGTCGCGGCCGAGAACGACGACGTTGTCGCCCCGGCGGAGGTAAGTGCGGGCGATGGCCTGGCCCATTCCGGCGGTTCCGCCGGAGACTACGACAGTTCTCATCGGGTAACTCCTTGTGCGACTGGGACTTCAGTGGCTCGTCCGGGGAGGAATGTGCTCGCCGCGAGCAGGACGAGGATCGCGACAGCCAGGAATCCGAACACGCCGCGTAGGCCCGCGGTAGCGTCGGTCGCGGTGGTCATCACGAGCGCGACGACGGCGACGCCGATCGAACCACCGAGCTGGTTGAGCATGTAGAGCACGGAACTGCCCTGCGGCACCGAGGCTTCGGGGAGAGTGCGGTAGAGCGCACCCATCGCCGGGCGGCCCGACGAAACCGAGGCCGATACCGATCGCCAGCGCGGCCGAGGCTACCCACACCGCACTCGTTGTCACGCCGATCCTCGTGCAGGCGAAGGCGGACACCGCCGCCACCAGGCCTCCGGCGAAGACGAGAGCGCGGGAGCCGATCCGGTCGCTGATCCGGCCGGCCAGCGGCGCAGCGACGGCGGCGCCGATGCCGAGCGGCGCGACGAGCAGCCCGGCCGCGAGCGCACCGTGCCCGCCCACCTGCTGGAAGTACAGCGGCAGCGCGACCAGACCCGCGAACATGGCCAAGCCGGTGAGCGCCATGACGGTGACGCTCGCGGCGAACCCGCCGCGGGCGAACAGCCGCAGATCGACGAGCGGCTGCTCACTGCGCAGGGCGTGCGCCGCGTAGGCGGTCAGCAACGCGACGGCGGCGGCGAGCGGAACCAGCACCGGCACAGCGGCGAACTCGGCACGATCGGCGGCCCGCGAGAGCATCAGCAGCAGCGCCGCGAAACCGGGTCCGAGCAGGGCGACGCCGAGGACATCGAGCCGAGTCCGCGACAGCGGCGGTTCGTCCGCGGGCATCACCCGGTCGGCCAGGGCGAGTGCGAGCACCCCGATCGGCACGCTCAGCAGGAACATCCACCGCCAGCCGAGGCCCTGGATCACGACGCCGCCGAGTACCGGCCCCAGTACCGGGCCGAGCGAGAGGACCGCGGCCATCAGCCCCATCACCCGCCCGATCCGGTGCGGACCGGCCGCTCGGGCGAGCAGGGTCAGTACCAGCGGATCGAGCACACCGGCGCCGACGCCCTGAATCACCCGGAAGCCGATCAGGCTGCCCGCGTCCCAAGCCAGCCCACAGCCGAGCGAGCCGATCACGAACACACCGAGCCCGACCATCCACATCCGTTTGCCGCCGAAGGTGTCCCCGGCCCAGCCGGTGATCGGGATCGTCACTGTGACCGCGAGCAGGAACCCGGTGGACACCCAGCCGATAGTGCCGAGGGAAGCGTCGAACTCACCCGCCAGCCGGTCGATGCCGACCGCGACCATCGTGCTGTTGAGAATCCCCAGCGCGCCGCCGAGGAGTATCACGCCGATGAGCGGGCCCGGCGTGGATTCCCGTCGATTGAATAGACTCACTAGACTGTTATAGCAGACGCACGAGTCTAGTTCTGTAGTCGGATTGGTATGCTCGGACGATGAGTGGAGCTGTCACGGCACGCGGCCGGATCGACAAGCGGCAGGCGATTCTGGATGCCGCGTTCACCGTCTTCGCGCGGGAGGGATACGCCCAAGCGGGCGTCGACGTGATCGCGCGGGAAGCGGGCGTCGCCAAAGCGACCGTGTACAGCCATTTCGGCGACAAGGAGACGCTGCTCCGCGCGGCGATCGCGGTATCCGCCGACCAGGCGCTGGCCGAGAACCTCGCCGTCGTCGACCGGCTCACCGCCGTCGACGATCTCCGGACAACGCTGGAAGGCGTCGGCTTCCAGCTGCTCGAGTGCTACTGCGACGATCGATCCTGGGCGCTGCGCCGGCTACTCGCCGCCGAGCTCAATCAGTTCCCCGACCTGCTCGACATCGTCCACACCCGCGCATCCGACCGGGTCACCGACGCCTTGGCCGACCGGCTGGCCCGGATCACGGTCACCGGACGCCTCCGCACCCCGGACCCGGTCCTCGCGGCGGAGCAGTTCCTGGCTCTGCTGTCCGGCCCGGTGGACAGCCGCGCGCGCCTTGGCACCCGGCGCCTGCCAGACACCGAGCTCCGGTCGCTGGCGAGCGCCGCCGTCGACACCTTTCTGCAAGCGTTCGCGAGCCAGGTCGACTAAGCACCGTCCGCGCTCGCCGCGCGGTGCGCGGCGACCACCGCGTCCAATGATTCCGCGAGCAGGGCGAGGTAGCGGTCCGGATCGGGTAGCACCCGGGCATCCGAATGCACCGACAGCGCGATGGTTTCGCCGATGCCGTGCACGCCGTGGGTCAGGTGCATGACGGCACCGAGGGCGGGGAAGCCGCCGGTGAACAGGACGGGGGCGCCGGCGAAGGCGAGATCGGCGGCGCCGCGGTAGACGCTCGAGACCACGGTGTTTCCGTCCAGGGCCGGGGGCACGCTGTCCAGGTCGGCCCGTGCGACGTCGCGGGCGGCGAAGACCGCCGGGACCGTGGCGCCGACCCGATCCTGTACGGCGAGCAGCGGATTCAGCGCGCGCTCGCGGCGGGTCGCGAGGTCGTCGGCGATCAGCCCGGCGCGGATGGTGAGGTCGGGTTCGTCGATGTGCAGATCGATCGACAGGCCGCGGTAGTTGTTGTGCGCCGCGCCCGGGGCGGGCAGTGCCATCGGCAGTGCGGTGCCGAGGCGGTCGGGACGGTCGCCGTGCTCGGCCAGGTAGCCGGTGAGTGCGCGGGAAATCGCGGTCAGGGCAACGACTGTCACGGTGCGGCCGAGTACGCGGATGCGCGCCGCGTCGACGACGAGCATGCGGACCCGGTGGTCGAACACCCCTACCGGAGCGCTCGGATTCAGCGCGTTCGGCGCGAAACCCGCCGTCGGCGCGGGCACCTGCCCCGCCGCGGTGCGATCCGCGAGCTCC
Source organism: Nocardia fodinahabitans (assembly GCF_052983615.1). Classification (NCBI taxonomy): domain Bacteria; kingdom Bacillati; phylum Actinomycetota; class Actinomycetes; order Mycobacteriales; family Nocardiaceae; genus Nocardia; species Nocardia fodinahabitans. The sequence continues at coordinate 3,778,404 of NZ_JBRJJC010000001.1, read as the reverse complement.
CGCTGGGCCAGGTGCGCCGCGCGTCCGCGGCGAGCGGTGGTCACCAGCTGCCGGGGAAAACGCAGCACCCCAGTCACTCTCGCACCGGCGGCCCCCATGGTCCATGCACAGATTTGTCCCCAGTAGTCCACAGGCTGTGCAAGAGTTTTCACAGGTGCGACCGGGCGATATTCCGAGTTGTCCACAGGTACACCGGGAGAGCTGGGGATAACTTCACCCTTCGACGTTGGGGCGAACAGCGAACGCGCGATGGCAGCGGCCCTGGTGCCGTCGGCCAGGGCGTGCGACACCTGCAGCACGACGACGAGCACCGGCCCGGCCGACGCGGGCGCATCCTGGACTGCGCGGAAAACATGGATGCGCCAAGGACTTTCGGTGCCATCGACACCGGCTCCCAGCAGTTCGCCGACACGGTCGAGCAGCGCGGGCCACCGGAGTCCGGCGGGCCGATGGGTGACGAATTGCTGGGACGTGAATTCGGCGGGTTCCCACCGCGGATAGTCGAGGTTGCCCGGAATCTCCCGAATCCGGATCCGCAGATCCGGAATGCGCGCCGAGCGCGCGGCGATGAAAGCGCGGAGTTCGTCTGTGGCGGTGCCGGTTTCGGCGAAGCAGTAGAGCAGAAACACATCATTGACGCCGCGCCGCGACAGCCAGAACATCGTCGCGTCGCGCGCGGCCATCGTGGTCATCCGGCCACGATAGGCCACGCCACAGAGAAGGCCCCGAGTCCTACCGACCCGGGGCCCGTGCTGCCTTCTCGAGGCGCATGGCGCGGCTCAGCCGCGCGCGAACTCTCCCGCGGTGACATCGGCTAAGAACGCGCGCCACTCTCCCGGTCCGAAGGCCAGCACGGGACCGCGACCGCGATCCTTGGTGTCGCGGACCGCGACATCGCCGCCGGCGAGAAAGGCCACTTCCACGCAGTTCCCATCGGGTCCGCTGTAGGTGCTCTTCCGCCACACAGCGTCCGTCACATCAACTTCCACGGCACTTACTCCTTTGCATGATCGAGAACGGGATTACTCCAGGAATCGTTGCAACATTCCGATATCCGGTGCGATCGACGAGTTACTTCGTGGCACAGAGAGCACTGCCACACGGCGCGCGCAACCGACCGGCACGAACCAGCGCATCGAGGCGTTTCCGCCTCCGGGGGCTGCCCCCGCGGAAGAAACACTAGCAGGTCTTCCGCAAGTTTGCGGATGAGAATTTGCTTTCTCATAGGGGTTTGCCAAGCTTGCGAAGCTTCACGTTTGCGGGAGCATTGCCAGGCCCCGCTACCCATTCCCCAACCGGCTGACACATCAACTTTTACTTCCATGTGATTAGTCCGTGATACGTCAATTTCCCGGCCGTCTCAGCCGCCCCTCGGGCACCACTGACGACACCCGTGGATCATGGGGGAATGATCTCCCGTGACCGCGATGCCGCAGGTCGTGCCCGCAACGACCGCCCCAGGGACCGCCTCGGCAGGCCGCTGCCCCCCGGCAGTGCCGGGGTCGCCCGAATTCCGGACGACCTCGAGCTGGCACCCCAGCAAACTCTCACCTTCGCTCAGCAACTGCTGGACGACGGTTTGGCATTCAATGCCCACGAGGTACTGGAGGCGGCATGGAAGAACGGGCCGGTAGCCGAGCGGATGCTCTGGCAGGGGCTCGCGCAATACGCCGTCGGCATCACCCACATCCAGCGTGGAAACGCCAAGGGCGCGGGTACTCTGCTGCGCCGCGCGAGCGGGCGGCTCGGGGCCTACCCGGCGAATGCCCAGCAGCACGATGTCGACCGGGCCGGGCTGATCGCCCACGCGGCCGTCCTGCTCGCAGCGCTGGACGCGGGCGGCCCCATCGCCGAGGAGCAGCTGCGACCGCGGCTGTGCCATCCGCCCGCCGCATAGGATGGTCCGGTGCCAACCAGCCCCTCCACCGGCGCGGGCCGGTACGCCCCGAGCCCCTCGGGTGAACTGCACCTGGGCAATCTGCGCACCGCGATCCTGGCGTGGCTGTTCGCCCGCACGACCGGACGCGGCTTCCTGCTCCGGATCGACGATCTCGACCGGGTCCGCCCCGGCGCCGCCGAACGCCAGCTCGACGACCTCGCCGCCATCGGCATCGATTGGGACGGCGCCGTGGTGCGCCAATCCGAACGACTGTCTCGCTACGACGCGGCCATCACCGAACTCACCGCCGCCGGGCGCACCTACGAATGCTTCTGTACCCGCCGCGAGATCCAGCAGGCCGCGACCGCGCCGCACGGACCGATGGGCGCCTACCCGGGCACCTGCCGCCACCTGACCGATGCCGAGCGCACGGCCAAGCGCGCCGAAGGACGACCTGCCGCACTGCGATTGCGCGCCGACGTCGGCGATTACGCGATCACCGATCTACTGCACGGCGAATACCGTGGCGCCGTCGACGATCTGGTGCTGCGCCGAGGCGACGGAATCCCCGCCTACAACCTCACGGTCGTCGTCGACGACGCGGATCAGGGCGTCGACCAAGTGGTCCGCGGCGACGACCTGCTGCCGTCCACTCCACGCCAGGCCTACCTCGCCGAGTTGCTCGGACTGACCGCGCCCGCATACGCGCACGTCCCGCTGGTGCTCAACCAGGAGGGTAAGCGACTGGCCAAACGTGACGGTGCCGTGAGCCTTTCGGACCAGCGCGCCCTGGGCAACACGCCCGAGGATGTGGTGGCGGCCCTCGCCGATTCCCTCGGCTACGCCGCGCGGACAACAGCCGAGCTACGCGAAGTTTTCGACCCGGCGCGGATACCGGGAAAACCGTGGATACTCGAGCCTATCGGGTTGTTCCGACCAGAGGGATGTCCGTAACGTACGCATCGACCGATCTCCTGATCACGACGAGGACGAATTTATGACCAGCGGTGGTTACGACCCCAACCAGTACCCGCAGGGCGGTCAGCCCGGCGGCTACGGCCAGGACCCCTACGGCCAGCAGCAGCCGGGTTACGGCCAGCAGCAGCCGGGATACGGGCAGCAGCAGCCGTACGGGCAGCCCCAGCCCGGTTACGGCCAGGACCCCTACGGCCAGCAGCAGCCGGCCTACGGCCAGGACCCGTACGGCCAGCAGGCCTACCCGGGCGGCCAGGGCGGTTACGGCCAGCAGGGTTACGGCGGCGTGCAGCCTGCCGATCTGGGTGTCCGGATCGGCGCGCGCGTCATCGACAACCTGATCGTCAGTCTCCCGCTCGCGATCGTGCTGGCGCTGGTGTTCAGCGGTAACACCTACCAGTTCGTCAGCGGCGCTGTCGTCTCGCTGGCGGTCTACGGCTACTTCATCGCCATGGAAGTCACCCAGGGCACCTCGCTCGGCAAGAAGATGCTGGGCCTGCGGGTCGTCGCCCCCGGTGGCGCGCCGAACCTGACCCCGGAGCAGTCGGCCAAGCGCAACCTGTTCCAGATCGTCGGCCTGATCCCGTGCGTCGGTGGCCTGATCAGCCTGGGTCTGGCGATCTACATCATGGTCACCATCTCCCAGGACCCGAACAAGCAGGGCTGGCACGACAAGTTCGCCGGCGGCACGCAGGTCGTCAAGGGCTGATTCCCGGCTGACGAAAACGTCAGGGGCGCTTCCGGATACGGAAGCGCCCCTGTTTCGTTGTCGGGAGTCAGTACGACGAGGACGAATCCAAACCGCCCGCTACCCCGAGCACGATGACGAACACCACGTACAGCAGAGCGAGCACCAGGGTGATCGCGCCGATCCAGATGCCGGCCAGCGCCATGCCGCGGCCTTCACCGCCGCGCTCCTTGATCTGGTTGAGCGCCATCACACCGAGCACGATGCCGACGATCGAACCGATGCAGGTGCACAGGCCGACCAGCGAGGAGACCAGCGCGCCGATCGCCAGGCCGTTGGTGCCCTGCGGCTGCGGGAACCCGCCGTAGGGCTGGTAGCCGCCCGCGGCCGGGTAGGCGCCGTAGGCGGGCTGCTGCGGCGGCTGCGGATACTGCGGCGCCGAGGGCTGCTGGTAGTTGGGGTACTGCGGCTGCGACGGCGGAGGGGCGGGCTGCTGCGGGTACTGCGGCGTCGACGGGTAGCTGGGTGGCTGCGACGGCTGCGCGGACGGGTACTGCGGCACCGAGCCCGGCGCGCCGGACTCCGGCGACACGCCGGAGCCGCCGTACTGCTTCCACCATTCGTCGGAATCGCCGGGATTCGTCATTGGTACAGCGTATTCCACAACCGGCGCCCGTGAGGCACCGCGACCTTGGTTGGATAGGAGCCGTGACTGATGCAAACACTCTCGACCAACCTGCCGAATCTGGGCGCCCCGCGCCGGACCATGCGGCATTCGCCCAGGTTGCGCGGGGGTTCTACCCGGTAATCGTCGCCGTGTTCACGGCGACGCTGATCATCTCCAACATCTGCGCCACCAAGGGCGTCGAGTTCTTCGCCGGCGAATCGGTGATGCTCGGCCCGCTGCAGATCCTGCCGATCGCGACCGACGGCGCCTTCTTCCTGTTCCCGCTCGCCTACATCCTCGGTGACGTGCTCAGCGAGGTGTACGGCTTCCGTGCCACCCGCCACGCCATCTACACCGGTTTCGCCGCGCTGCTGCTCACCGTCGTGTGCTTCGCGATCGCGATCCGGCTGCCCGCCGCGGGCTTCTACGAGAACCAGGAAGCGTTCCGGACGGTCCTCGGTACCACCCCGCAACTGGTGCTCGCGGGCCTGGCCGGCTACTTCGTCGGTCAGCTGCTGAACTCGGCCACCCTGGTGATGATCAAGGAACGCACCAAGGAGAAGCACCTGTGGGCCCGGCTGCTCGGCTCCACCGTCATCGGCGAGTTCGCCGACACGCTGATCTTCTGCTCGATCGCCGCCACCGCCATCGGCATCAGCACCTGGCAGTCGTTCGTCAACTACGTCATCGTCGGCTTCCTGTGGAAGACGCTGTGCGAGATCATCGTCATGCCGATCACCTACCGCGTGATCGCGCTCCTCAAGAAGACCGAGCCGACCTACGCCCCCGCGAAGGTCGACGCACTGCGGGATTAGTTGGAGCGCTGGCGGGGTTGTTGGAGCGCTGGCGCGCTCGAGTCGGCGGCCCTTTGGGTCCCGCCGGTCAGGCGCCGTGGCTTGCTCCTTCGTCGCTTGCGCCACGGCGCCTGACCGGCGGGACGGCCGCCGACGGCCGACTGCGTCGGCCTGCCCCTCCTCGGGGTCGGGGCGTGGTGGTCCTCGGGGGGCGGGGCGGTGGGTGGGTGGGTCGGGTCAGGCGCTTGGGGCCTTGATCCGGCCTTTCCACTGGCCGAGGAATTCGGTTTTGAACTCGTCGAAGTAGCCGCCCTCGATGCTGGCGCGGATCCGGTCGACCAGCCGCACGGTGAACCGCTCGTTGTGGATCGTGCAGAGCGTGGCCGAGAGCATCTCCTTGGCCTTGAACAGGTGATGCAGGTAGGCGCGGGTGTAGTGGGCGCAGGTGTAGCAGTCGCAGTTCTCGTCGATCGGGGTGAAATCGCGGCGGAAGCGGCTGGTGTTGATGTTGAACCGGCCCTCGTCGACGTAGATCGCGGCGTTGCGCGCCACCCGGGACGGGTTCACGCAGTCGAAGGTGTCGGCGCCGTTCTCGATGGCGACGAACATGTCCTCGGGTTCGCTGATGCCGAGCATGTGGCGCGGCTTGTGCTCGGGCAGCTCGTCACAGCACCAGCCGACGATGGTGCCGAGATTGTGCTTCTCCAGCGCGCCGCCGATGCCGTAGCCGTCGAATTCCGTTCCGCCGGAACCGCGGATCTCCTCGAGCTCGCGACAGGCCTTGCGCCGCAGGTCTTCGTACTGCGCGCCCTGGATCACCGCGAACAGGGCCTGGTAGGGCCGATGACCGCGCTCGCCGGTGAGCTTCTCGTGCTCGTCGATGCAGCGCTGCGCCCACTCGTGCGTGCGCTGTAGCGATTTCTCCTGGTAGCCACGGGTGTTCAACAGGGTGGTCAGCTCGTCGAAGGCGAACATGATGTCGGCGCCGAGCTGATGCTGGATGCCCATCGACACCTCGGGGGTGAACCGGTGCTTGGAGCCGTCCAGGTGGGAGCGAAAGGTGACGCCGTCGTCGTCGACGGTGGCCAGGCGCTCCTTGCCCTCGGCGATCACCTCGTCGGAGCGGATGTCGACCGCTTCCATCGCGAGCACCTTCTTGAACCCGACGCCCAGCGACATCACCTGGAAGCCGCCGCTGTCGGTGAAGGTGGGGCCGGACCAGTTCATGAACTGGCCGAGACCGCCCGCCTCGTCGACGATGTCGGCACCCGGTTGCAAGTACAGGTGGTAGGCGTTGGCCAGCAGCGCCTGCGCGCCGAGCTCCTTCATCGCCTCCGGCAGCACCGCCTTCACCGACGCCTTGGTGCCGACCGGGATGAAGGCGGGCGTGGCGATCTCGCCGTGCGGGGTACCGATGACGCCGGTACGGCCGTGCCGCCCGCCGTCGAGACGGGTGCCTACGGTGAAGGAGAACTCGCTGGGATCGGCCACCAGCCCATCGTGCCAGGACTGCCCGGCGCGTCACCCGCCCGGGTGACGCGCCGGTCTCCTACAGTTCCGCCGCCGCGAACTGCGCGTTGTAGAGGCGGTAGTACGCGCCGCGCTCCTCGAGCAGCCGCTCGTGCGAGCCGTGCTCGACGATGCGGCCCTTCTCCATCACCACGATCAGGTCGGCGTCGCGGATGGTGGACAGGCGGTGCGCGATGACGAAGCTGGTGCGGTCGCGGCGCAGGGCCGCGGTCGCGTGCTGGACCAGCAGTTCGGTGCGGGTATCGACCGAGCTGGTCGCCTCGTCGAGGATCAGGATCGACGGCTTGGCCAGGAACGCGCGGGCGATGGTGATCAGCTGCTTCTCCCCCGCGCTGACACCGCCGCCCTCCTCATCGATCACCGTGTCGTAGCCGTGCGGCAGCGCGTGTACGAACCGGTCGACGTAGGCGGCGCGGGCCGCGGCCAGGATGTCGTGCTCGGAGGCGTTCGGGTTGCCGTAGGCGATGTTCTCCCGGATCGTGCCCTTGAACAGCCAGGTGTCCTGCAGCACCATGCCGATTCGCGAGCGCAGATGATCGCGGGTGATGGTGGTGATGTCGACGTCGTCGATCGAGATGGTGCCCGCGTCGAGCTCGTAGAAGCGCATGAGCAGGTTGACCAGGGTGGTCTTGCCCGCGCCGGTCGGGCCGACGATGGCGACGACGTGCCCGGGGTCGGCGACCAGCGACAGCCGCTCGATGACCGGCACCTCGGGGTCGTACCCGAAGGAGACCGCCTCGAACTCGACCCGTCCGCGATCGACCGGGCGCTGGTTCTCCACCACCGGGTCGGGGCTCTGTTCCTCGGCGTCGAGGATCTCGAAGATCCGCTCCGCCGAGGCGACGCCGGACTGCAGCAGGTTGGCCATCGCGCCGATCTGGGTGAGCGGCTGGCTGAACTGGCGCGAGTACTGGATGAACGCCTGCACGTCACCCAGCGACAGGTTGCCCGTGGCCACCCGCAGACCACCGACCAGCGCGATGAACACGAAGTTCACGTTCCCGAGGAACATGATGGCCGGCATGATCAGGCCGGAAATGAACTGTGCCTTGAAGCTCGCGTCGTAGAGCTGCTGGTTGCGCTCGTCGAACTCCTTGCCGACCTCGCGGCTGCGGCCGAACGCGGTGATGATCTCGTGGCCGGTGTAGGCCTCCTCGACCGAGGCGTTCACCGCGCCGGTGAACTTCCACTGGTCGACGAAGTGCGGCTTGGACCGCTTGGCGATCTGCGCCGTGACGATGATGGCCGCGGGCACGGTGAGCAGCGCGATCAGCGCCAGCAGCGGCGAGATCCAGAACATCATGATCAGGATGCCGACCACGGTGAACAGCGAGACCAGCAGCTGACTGATCGTCTGCTGCAGGCTCTGCGAGACATTGTCGACGTCGTTGGTGACGCGGCTGAGCACGTCACCGCGCGGCGCGGAGTCGAAGTAGCGCAGCGGCAGCCGGTGGAGCTTGTTCTCGACGTCGTCGCGCAGCCGCTTGACGGTCCGGTTGATGACGATGTTGAGCAGGTAACCCTGCAGCCAGCCGAACACCGAGGCCGCCACGTACAGGGAGAGCACGATCAGCAGCACCCGCGCGACGGCGTCGAAATCGATGCCGGTACCAGGGATGACGTTCATCGCCGAGAGCATGTCGGCGCGGGTGTTCTCGCCGCGGTCGCGCAGCATCTCGATGGTCTGCTCTTTGCTGAACCGCGGGTCGAGCTGCTTGCCGACGAAACCGTCGAAGACCAGGTTGGTGGCCTTGCCGAGCAGGTAGGGGCCGAGCGTGTTGAGCACCACCGAGGTGATCACCAGCGCGATGATCACGCCGACGGCGAAGCGTTCCGGCGCGAGCCTGCGCAGCAGGCGCTTCAGCGACGGTCCGAACGACTTGGCCTTCGTACCCGGCGCGCCGGGTACCGGAGCACCGGGCCTCATCGAGCCTCCTCCACACTGAGCTGGGACTCGACGATCTCGCGATACTCGGGACATCGCTGCATCAACTGGTCGTGCGTGCCGATGCCCGCCATCGCGCCGTCCTCCAGGACGACGATCTGGTCCGCGTCGCGTATGGTCGCGATCCGCTGGGCGACGATGATCACCGAGGCATCGGCCGTCTCGGGCGCGAGCGCGGCGCGCAGCCTGGCGTCGGTGGCGACGTCGAGCGCCGAGAAGGAGTCGTCGAACAGGTAGACGCGCGGCCTGCGTACCAGCGCGCGGGCGATGCACAGGCGCTGACGCTGCCCGCCCGACACCGTGGTGCCGCCCTGGGCGACCGGGGTATCGAGCCCCTGCGGCATCTCACGCACGAAGTCGGCCGCCTGGGCCACCTCGAGCGCGTGCCACAGTTCCTCGTCGGTGGCCTCGGGCTTGCCGTAGCGCAGGTTGCTCGCGACGGTGCCGGAGAACAGGTACGCCTTCTGCGGCACCAGGCCGATGCCGCCGCGCAGGAGTTCGAGGTCGAGATGGCGCACGTCGGTGCCGCCGACGTAGACCGCGCCGTCGGTGACGTCGATCAGCCGTGGGATCAGGTTGACCAGGGTGGTCTTGCCCGAGCCGGTGGCGCCGACGATCGCGGTCGTCGTGCCGGGGGCGACCTGGAACCGGATGCCGCGCAGCACCGGCTTCTCCGCGCCGGGGAAGGCGAACTCGGCGAACTGCAGGTCGACCGCGGCCGGGTCGGCGGCGAAGGGCTGCGGCAGCCGCGGCGGCCGGACCGAGGACTCGGTCTCGAGCACCCCGCCGATCCGGTCGGCCGAGACCGCGGCGCGCGGCGCCATCATGGCCAGGAACGAGGCCATCATGACGGCCATCAGGATCTGCATGATGTAGGACAGCATCGCGGTGAGCGAGCCGATCTGCATGGTGCCGTTGTCGACGTGGTGACCGCCGAACCAGATCACCGCGACGGCGGTGACGTTGCTGATCAGCATGACCGTCGGGAACATCAGCGCCATCAGCTTGCCGACCCGCAGCGAGGCGTCGGTGAGCGAGGTGTTGGCCATCCCGAAGCGCCAGATCTCCTGCCGCTCCCGCACGAACGCCCGCACCACTCTGATGCCGGTGATCTGCTCGCGCAGCACCCGGTTCACCTCATCGATGCGCGCCTGCATCTGCCGGAAGCCGGGCACCATGCGGGCCACGATCGTGCCCATGGCCAGCGCCAGCGCGGGGACCGCGATCAGCAGCAGCCAGGACAGGCCGAGGTCTTCGCGCAGCGCCATGATGATGCCGCCGACACACATGATCGGCGCCATCACCAGAATCGTCACCGACATGACGATGAGCAGCTGTACCTGCTGGATGTCGTTGGTCGAGCGGGTGATCAGCGACGGCGCGCCGAACATGCCGACCTCCCGCGCCGAGAACGTCTCGACCCGGTGCAGCACCCCACCGCGTATGTCCCGGCCCGCGCCCATGGCCGCCTGGGCGCCGAGGTACACCGACGCCGACGAGGCCACGATCTGCACGCAGCTGATCGCGAGCATGAACAATCCGGTGGACCAGATGTAGCCGATATCGCCCTTGGTGACGCCGTTGTCGATGAGGTCGGCGTTGAGGCTGGGCAGGTAGAGCATCGCGATGACCGAGATCAGCTGGAGCACGAGGACACCGGCCAGCTGAGCGCGGTACGGGGCCAGGTAGGTCCGCAGCAGGGTGATCAACATGGTGGTCGCAGGCTACCGCGTGCGGGTGACCATCGCCGCTGACTTTTACCCGCCCTGTGGACAAGTCCGGCCTGTGGATGAACTAGGCGCCGGCGGGGGTCCGCGGCTCGCGGCGCACCCAGGCGCCGGGGTCGGCGATCAGCTCGCCGATGAAACCCGGCAGCCGGTCGGCGGCGATATCGGCGATGGAGACGTTCTCCAGCACGGCCCTGATGTTGACCCGCAGCGCGATCCACACCTGTTGCAGCGGTTCGGCGGCGCCCGGGTAGCGCACGTCCTCGGGGCGCTGCCCGCGGACCGAGGCCAGCGGCGATTCCACGGCACGGATCACGTCGGCCACCGAGATGTCCGGGGCCGGCCTGCCGAGTCGGTAGCCGCCGTCGGGGCCGCGCCTGCTCAGCACGAGGTCGGCGCGACGCAGCTCGGCCAGCACGGTCTCGAGTACCTTCGGCGGGATCTGCGCGGCGGCGGCGATCGCCTCGGCCTTGACGACGCCGTCGGCCGCGGCGAGCTCCAGCAGCGTTCGCACCGCGTAATCGACCCTGGCGGTGATATGCACGAGTCGAACTTACGCGGTCGCCCCGGCGGGAGCGGCGGGCCGCCCTCTCATGCCGACCGTCCGCAGCCGGTCAGCACACAGGTCGCCGCGTCGAGCAGGGTCTTCTCGACCAACTCGTCGGTCGCGCCGGGCGCCAGCTCCGACGACAGCAGCGCGACCCCGAGCACCTCGATGGCCGCGGCCGCGCGCAGCATCGCCTCCTGGTCCGGGTCGGGACCGGCCAGCCAGGTGCGCAGTTCCCTGGTCGGCTCCATCAGATCGGGGTAGCGATCGGCGATGGCGTTGACGATCGCCGCCGTGTCGCGCACGCACAGCGCGCCCGCGGCGCGGTGCCGGATCATCCCGCGCAGATAGGTGCGCAGCACCGCGCGGATGCCTTCGTCGTCGTAGGGCACCGCGTCGATGTCGGTGACGATGTCACGCATGTGGTCGATGATCGGATCGATGATCGCGAGCAGCAGATCCAGCTTCGACGCATAGTGGTAGTAGAGCGAAGCCTTTGTGATCCCCACCATATCGGCGACCTCGCGCAGGCTCGTCTGCTCGAATCCCTTGGCGGCGAAAAGCTGCACCGCGGCGTCGCGGATGGCCTGCTTAGTGCCTCCACCTGCGGATACGGCGTCGACGGTGTCTCGGGGAGCCATGTATTCAATCCTCCCATCACTGCGTGTGACTTAGTCGGCGCCCCCGAAATCGAGGTTGCCTCTCCACTTACTGAATCGGTAGTCTACCTACCGCACGGTAGGCAGAAAACGACGATGTGGAGGCGGGTCGTCAGGGGTGACCCGCAAGTGCTGTCTACGAGCCTGATCCCACCCGAGTTCTTCGCGCTAGGAGCACCCTCGTGTCCGTATACCTGTACAGATGGGGAAAGTTCGCTTTCCGCCGTAAATGGATCGTGCTACCGGTCTGGTTGTTGCTGTTCCTGCTGCTCGGCGGCGTCGGCGCCGCCCTGAGCAAGCCGATGACCAACGACTTCAGCATGCCGTCGCTGCCCTCGGCCCGTGCGAACGAGATCCTCGACAAGCACTTCCCCGGCATGTCCGAGCAGTTCAAGTTCGACGCCGTGTCCGGCACCTACGTGATCGGCGCCCCGGAGGGCCAGAAGCTCACCGATCCGGCCAACCGCGCCGCCGTCGACGCGCTCATCACCAAGCTCGGTGAGCTGCAGATCGTCGATCACTCGAAGCCGCTGATGAGCCCCATCGAGATGACCGACAAGATGGGCTGCCTGGCCGATCCCGATCCGTCGCAGTGCTCGGGCGCCCCGCTCAACGTGCTCAGCTCGACGGCGCCGGAGAGCGTCGCGGTGCTGAACGTGCCGTTCAGCATCGAGGGCGTCACCGACGTGACCGACGTCGAACGCGACGCCGCCTACGAGGTCGCCGCCGAAGCCCGCAACGCCGGCCTGACGGTGGAGCTCAGCGGTTCGATCGCGATGAAGCAGGAGCAGCCGAGCGGCAAGTCCGAGCTGATCGGCATGGGTGTCGCGCTGATCGTGATGGTGGTGGCCTTCGGCGCCATCGTCGCCGCCGTCGTCCCGATCGTCACCGCCATCGTCGGCCTCGGCGCCGCGACCTCGCTGATCATGCTCGGCACCTCGGTGATCGAGGTCCCCAGCTTCACCACGTTCCTCGCCTCGATGATCGGTATCGCGCTGTCGATCGACTACGCGCTGTTCATCGTGTCCAGGTACAAACACGAACTGGCCGTGCGTGACTCGGCCGAGGAAGCCGCGGGCACCGCGCTCGGCACCGCCGGTTCGGCCGTCGTGTTCGCCGGTCTGACCGTCATCATCGCGCTCGGGGCGCTCAGCATCGTCGGCGTGCAGTTCCTGACCTTCATGGGTCTGGGTGGCGCCATCGCCGCCGGCTTCGCGGTGCTCACGGCGATCACCCTGATGCCCGCGCTGATGGGCGCCTTCGGCAAGTCGCTGTTCAAGCCGAAGCTGCCGCTGGTCGCCCAGCACGATCCCGAGGACGAGAACTCGGTCACCAACGGCCAGCGCTTCGCCCGCCTGATCGGCAAGGCCCCGTGGGTCGCGCTGATCCTGTCGGTGGTCGTGCTCGGCGCGCTCGCCGCACCCGCCGCCGGCCTGAACCTGGGTCTGCCCGGCGAGGACTCGGCGCCGAAGACCTCCACCGTCCGCAAGGCCTACGAGCTGCGCACCGAAGGTTTCGGTGAGGGCAGCAACGGCGTGCTGATGGTCGTCACCGATCTGAGCGCGGTGCCGGAGGGCCAGCGTGAGGCCGCGGTCGCCGCGCTGCGCGACAAGCTCGACTCCTACGACGGCATGGACTACGTGACCGAGCCGCAGTGGAGCGAGAACAAGCAGGGCGCCATGCTCAACGGCGTGCCGAAGTCCGGCCCGAACAACCAGGCCACCAAGGATCTGGTCGCCGAGGCGCGCGGCGCCGAAGCCGACCTGAAGGCGCAGTTCGGCATGGAGTACGGCATCACCGGCACCACCGCCATCTACGCCGATGTCGACCACGTGCTGCTCAGCAAGATCGTGCCGTACCTGGCGATCGTCGCCGGTGCCGCGTTCATCCTGCTGATCCTGGTGTTCCGCTCGATCCTGGTCCCGCTCACCGCGGCCCTGGGCTTCCTGCTGTCGATGGCGGCCACCTTCGGCGCCACCGTGCTGATCTTCCAGCAGGGCAAACTCGGCCTGATCGAGGATCCGCAGCCGCTGGTCAGCTTCCTGCCGATCATGTTGATCGGCTTGGTGTTCGGCCTGGCGATGGACTACCAGGTGTTCCTGGTGACCCGCATGCGCGAGGAATTCGTGCACGGCAAGTCGCCCAAGGACGCGATGGTCTCCGGCTACCACCACGGCGCCCGCGTCGTGACCTCGGCGGCGATCATCATGATCTCGGTGTTCGGCTCGTTCATCCTGGAAACCGACGTCACCGCGAAGTCGTTCGGCTTCGCCCTGGCCGCCGGTGTGGCGATCGACGCCTTCATCGTCCGCATGGTCGTGGTGCCCGCGCTGCTGGTCATCATGGGCAAGTGGTCGTGGTGGATCCCGAAGTGGCTCGACCGCATCCTGCCCGATATCGACGTCGAGGGCTCGAAGCTCGAACAGCTCCGTAACCAGGGCGCCGAGACGGTGAAGCACCCGCTTCCGGTCTCCTGACCCGCTCGAACAGGCCGACCCCGCAATCCACCCGGATTGCGGGGTCGGCCTGTTTTTCGCCCGTCGCGCCTGGCACGTTGCTTGATATCGCGGTGGCCTGGCACCAGACTCGGGATTGGTTAGACCCGGCTGTAAGCACGCCGCGCGTGCTGTACCTCCCGATCCGCGCTCTGCACCGATCACCGCGAGGAGAAGAACCGTGTCCGTCTATCTGTACCGGTGGGGCAAGCTGGCCTTTCGCCGCAAATGGATCGTGCTACCCGTCTGGCTGATCTGTTTCCTGGTGCTCGGCGCGCTCGGCGCGCAGCTCCAGAAACCGATGACCGACGACTTCAGCATGCCCAACCTGCCGTCGGAACGGGCGACGGAGATCCTCGACGAACACTTCCCCGGCATGTCGGAAGCCTTCGCTTTCGACGCGGTGACCGGCACCTATGTCGTCGGCGCGCCCGCCGGGCAGAAGCTCACCGACCCAGCCAACGAGCAGGCGCTCGACGCGATGATCGGCCGGCTCGATCAGCTCGGCATCGTCGATCACAGCAAGCCGATCCCGAATCCGATCGCGGTGACCGAGGAGATGGGCTGTCTCGGCGCCGAGCGCGATCCGTCGACCTGTAGCGGCGCACCGCTGAACGTGCTGAGCAAGACCGCACCCGACACCGTCGCGTACTTCAGCGTGCCGTTCACGATCAAGGAATTCGCCGACATCACGGCCGAGGACCGCGACGCCGCCTACGCCGTCGGTGACGCCGCCCGCGCGGCCGGGCTGACGGTCGAGATCAGCGGCACCATCGCGATGGAACAGGAGATGCCGAGCGGCAAGTCCGAGCTGATCGGCATGCTGGTGGCGCTGGTGGTCATGGTCGTCGCGTTCGGGGCGATCGTCGCCGCGTTCGTGCCGATCATCACCGCGATCGTCGGCCTCGGCGCGGCCACCTCGCTGATCTTCCTGTCCACCTCGGTGCTCTCGATCCCCAGCTTCACCACGTTCCTGGCCTCGATGATCGGCATCGCGCTCTCGATCGACTACGCGCTGTTCATCGTGTCCAGGTACAAACACGAGCTGGCGGTGCAGGATTCGGCGGAGGAAGCGGCCGGTACGGCGCTGGGCACGGCGGGTTCGGCGGTCGTGTTCGCCGGGCTCACCGTCATCATCGCGCTGGTCGGGCTGAGCATCGTCGGCGTGCGGTTCCTGACCTTCATGGGTCTGGGCGGCGCGATCGCGGCCGCGTTCGCGGTTCTGACCGCGATCACGCTGATGCCCGCGCTGCTCGGCGCGTTCGGCAAGTCCCTGTTCACACCGAAGCTGCCGCTGATCGCCCAGCACGATCCCGAAGACGACAGCGTCGTCACCAATGGCACCCGGGTGGCCAGGGTCATCGCGAAGCGGCCCGCCGTGACGATGGGGCTGGCCATCGTGGTGCTCGGCCTGCTGGCCGCGCCGGCGATCAACCTGAATCTGGGCCTGCCCGGCGAGGACAGCCTGCCCAAGTCGACCACCGTCCGTAAGGCCTACGACCTGCGCACCGAGGGCTTCGGCGAGGGCAGCAACGGCGTCCTGCAGATCGCCGTCGACCTCAGCGACACCCCCGCCGACCAGCGCGAAGCCGCGCTCCTCGCGTTGCGCGAGCAGCTCCAGTCCTATCCGGACATGGAGCTGGTCACCGAGCCGCAGCTCAGCCAGGACGGCGCGGGCGCGCTGATCAACGGCATCCCCGACGCCGGGCCGAACGCGCAGTCGACCAAGGATCTGGTGCAGTCGGCGCGCGACGCGGAACCCGCGCTGCACGATCAGTACAAGATGTCGTACGGCATCACCGGCAGCACCGCGATCTACGCCGATATCGACCACGTCCTGCTCAGCAAGATCGTGCCCTACATGGCGATCGTCGCCGGTGCCGCGTTCATCCTGCTGATCCTGGTGTTCCGCTCGATCCTGGTCCCGCTGACGGCCGCGCTCGGCTTCCTGCTGTCCATGGCGGCCACCTTCGGCGCCACCGTGCTGATCTTCCAGCAGGGCGAGCTAGGCCTCATCAAGGACCCGCATCCGCTGGTCAGCTTCCTGCCGATCATGTTGATCGGCTTGGTCTTCGGCCTGGCCATGGACTACCAGGTGTTCCTGGTGACCCGCATGCGCGAGGAGTACGTGCACGGCGCCGATCCCACCGAGGCCGTGGTCAAGGGCTATCACCACGGCGCGCGCGTGGTGACCTCGGCCGCGATCATCATGATCTCGGTGTTCGGCTCGTTCCTGCTCGAGTCCGACGTCACCGCCAAGTCCATGGGCTTCGCGCTCGCCGCGGGCGTCGCCCTCGACGCCTTCGTCGTCCGCATGGTCCTCATCCCCGCGCTACTGGTGCTGCTCGGCAAATGGGCATGGTGGATCCCGAAGTGGCTGGACAAGATCGTCCCCGACATCGACGTAGAGGGCGCGCGCCTACGCGAACTACAGCAACAGGAAAAAACCCCCGTCCCCGCACGCACATAACCCCCTCCCTTCCCACCCCCGGGTTTCCGGCCGCCTCGAATCCGAGGGGCGAGACGTACCGCCGAAGGCGCAGTATCGCCCCTCGGATTCGAGGCACCAGGGGCCGGAAACCCCGCGGCGCCAGCCGCCTATGTCACTGACTCGGTTGGGGTACCTCACACTCGCTGACCCGCGGGTTCAGGCCGACGTAGTTGGCCGGACCCGCGGCAGCGGTCACCGCGATCGTCGCCCAGTCGGAGCATTCCTTGGGCAGGTGGGCGAAGTAGTGTCGCTGGCCCGCGGCGAGCAGCCCGACGGCTACCCAGCCCAGCACGACCAGCACCATGAGCTTCCCCCCGAGCCCGATCCCGGACTTCGCGGGTGGCGGCTGTCGCCCGCGCATAAGACATCGTTCCTTCCCGGATTTCGGTACTACCAGTCTATTACGTGCGGCCCCGGTGGGCGGGGCGGTACCGCATGAACAGCCGACGAAAAAGAGCCCCTCACCTGGCATATCAGGTGAGGGGCTCTGTGGCGGTGGCGGAGGGATTTGAACCCTCGGACGGGGGTTACCCGTCACACGCTTTCGAGGCGTGCTCCTTAGGCCGCTCGGACACGCCACCGCCGACTACGATACCGGAGGGGGCGCCGGATCGTTAAATCGGCTGGTCAGCGCTGAGTTCGGAAGAAATCGTCCAGGAGGGCGACGCACTCCGGCTCGAGGATCCCGCCCCGCACCTCGGGACGATGGTTGAGCCTGCGGTCGCGCACCACGTCCCAGAGCGAGCCGACGGCGCCGGTCTTGGGTTCCCAGGCGCCGAACACGACCTTGCCGACCCGGGCCAGCACCAGCGCGCCCGCGCACATCGTGCACGGTTCCAGGGTGACGGCCAGCGTCGCGCCCTCGAGCCGCCAGCCGTCGCCGTGCACGGCGGCCGCCGCCCGCAACGCGAGGACCTCGGCGTGCGCGGTCGGGTCGCCGAGGGCTTCCCTGGCGTTGGTCGCGCGCGCGAGTTCGCGCCCGTCGGCGTCGAAGACGACGGCGCCGACCGGCACATCGCGCGGGTCGGCGCCGGCGGCGGCCGCGATCGCGGCGCGCACCATGTCTTCGTCGGTCACCGTCACCGAGGCAGTTTGTCCAGGACCGCCGCGAATTCGGACGCGAAACCGAGCCGCTGGGCGATCATGCCGAGCTGCTCGTCGGGGTAGAGGTCGGTCTCGGCGAGGATCACGCTGAGCACCGGTTCGGGCAGGCCGAGGTCGGCGAGCACACCCAGGTCGCCCTCTTCCCACGGCTCGACGTCGTCGAGGTCGTCGGGGTCGATGTCGGGGATTTCCACATTGAGTGCGTCGAGGACGTCGGCGGCGATGTCGTAGTCGATCGCCGCGGTCGCGTCCGAGACGAGCAGGCGGGTGCCGCTCGGCGCGGGGCGCAACACGACGAAGAACTCGTCATCGACGTCGAGCAGCCCGAATACCGCCCCCGAGCTGCGCAATGCCTTCAGCTCCGTCTCCGCGACCGACAGGTCGAGGAGCGCGTCGTGGCTGAGCGGACTGCACCGCCACGTGCCTTCTTCGCGGACCACCGCCACTGCGAACCCTTCGACGTCGAAGTCGTCGTCCGACGTCGCCCTGTTCGTGCCCGAGCGCTGTGCTGCCATGGACCAAACGGTAGTCTGTCCCGCCCGTAATGATGAACTCGTGTGCCAATCTGTTCCGATGACCCTCGACCAGCGAGCTGCTGTCTGCGTCCTCGGAACCGGTTTGATCGGCGGCTCACTGCTGCGCGCCGCGGTCGCGGCGGGGTACCCGGCGTTCGGCTACAACCGCTCGGACTCGGGTGCCGAGGCGGCGCGTCGCGACGGTTTCGACGTCTCGACCGACCTGTCGGCGGTGCTGCGCAAGGCGGCCGCCGGGAACGCGCTGCTGGTGATCGCGGTGCCGATGCCCGCGGTCGACCGCCTCCTCACCGCCATCGCGACCGAGTCGCCCCGCTGCCCGCTGACCGATGTGGTGAGTATCAAGGGCCCGGTCGTCGACGCGGTGCGCAAGCACGGGCTGGAGGCGAATTTCGTCGGCGGGCACCCGATGACCGGCACCTCCGAATCCGGCTGGGCGGCAACCGATCCTGAACTGTTCCGGGACGCGGTGTGGGCGGTCGGGGTGGACGAGGGCACGCTGGTCGAACCGTGGGTGCGGGTGGTCCGGCTGGCGCTGGACTGCGGGTCGGTGGTGGTTCCGGTGGTGGCCGACGAACACGATCAGGCCGTCGCGCGGATCTCGCACCTGCCACACGTGCTGGCCGAAGCGCTGGCCGCGGCGGGCGCCGACGGCGGCGCGCTCGCGCTCGGCCTGGCCGCGGGCTCGTTCCGCGACGGTACCCGCGTCGCCGGTACCGCACCCGATCTGGTGCGCGCCATCTGCGAACCGAACGCCGCCGCGCTCGGGCAGGTGCTCGACGAGACCATCGCCGCTCTGGTCACCGCCAGGGACGCACTGCGCGCGGACGGCACCCTCGGCGAGGTTGTCGAGGCGGGTTACCGCGGCCGCACCGCGTACGAGGAGCGCACGCGCTGGGAGATCACCGGGGTCGTCCCCGGTGCGGCCGACTGGCTCGACGAGCTACACCGGGCCGGACAGCGTGGCGGGGTGCTGCGCGCGTTGTGAACCCGGCCGCGCGCTCGCCCGGCCGATTCGGCGTCACGCGCGTTCGGCGAGCCCCGGATAGTCGAGGACGAACCCTTCCGGATCGACCGTCAGCGTCGCGCTGGAGACCGGGGACAGCACGTTGATGCCGTCGGCGGCGCTCGAGTAGGTGAGCTCGGCCTCCTGCACCAGCAGATCGGGCAGCCGCACGTAGACGACCGGGACCTGCACGTCGCCGACCGCGTTCTGCAAGCCGAACCGGCGAATCGGCAGCGTGTTGAAGAACGGGCTCAGCACCACGTCGACATCGAGCGCGCCGGCGAAGGTGGACCGCACGTGGCTGCCGCCCGCGTCGACGAGCCAGTAGTTCTCCTCGTCCCGGGAGATGGACGCGTGCCGCTCCCCGGCTGCGGTGGTGGTGCGCAGCGACAGCCGCCGGGTCGCGCCCGCCTCGTCGGTGACCAGGTCGTAGGACGCGCTGAACGCCGGGTGCTCGCCGCAGGCGCTGCCGATCATCCGGCCCGCTGCCCGGATCCGGTTGCCGTTGAGCGTCACGCGAACCGATTCCATCCGCGTGTTGTCGTGGGCCCGCCAGGTGAGCACCGCGGGCCACCGGGAGGCCGGTCTGTTCTCGGTGGGGCCTGCGGCCGGGCCCGGGGCTGGGATCGTCACCTCTCTACGGTAAGCGACACCAGCCCCGCTGCTGTACAACACGGTGGCATCAGACCAGCGAATCCCGCCACGCGGCGTGCAAGCCGGCGAAGCGGCCCTGCCCGGCGATGAGCTCGGCGGGTGAGCCGTCCTCGACGATCCGGCCCGCGTCGAGCACCAGCACCCGGTCGGCAATGGCCACCGTGGACAGCCGGTGCGCGATGATCACCGCGGTGCGCTCGCGCAACAGCGTCTCCAGCGCGTGCTGGACCAGCCGCTCGCCGGGGATGTCCAGGCTCGAGGTCGCCTCGTCCAGCACGATCACCGCAGGGTCGGCCAGGAACACCCGGGCGAACGCAACCAGCTGACGCTGACCGGCCGAGAGCCTGCCGCCCCTGGTGCGCACATCGGTCGCGTACCCCTCGGGCAGCGACCGGACGAACGCGTCCAGACCGACCGCCCGCGCCGCCGCCGTGACCTCGGCATCGGTCGCGTCCGGCCTGCCCAGGCGAATGTTGTCGGCGATGGTTCCGGAGAACAGGTACGCCTCCTGGGTGACCATGACGACGTGCCTGCGCAGCTCGGCGTCGGCCAGCCTGCGCAGGTCGACACCGTCCAGCCTGACCGTGCCGCCGCTCGGGTCGTAGAACCGGGTGAGCAGCTTGGCCAGCGTCGACTTGCCCGCGCCGGTGGCACCGACCAGCGCCACCACCTGCCCGGCCGGGATGGCCAGGTCGAACTCCGGCAGCACCGGCGACTCGGCCGTGTAGCCGAACCAGACCTTCGCCATCCGCACCGCACCGGTCGCCTGGTCCAGCGCGATCGGATCGTCGGGTTCGGCGACCGCCGGCTCTTCCTCGAGCACGCCCGAGATCTTCTCCAGCGCCGCCGCGGCGGACTGGTAGGAGTTGAACACCTGGGCGAGTTCGTCGAGCGGCCCGTAGAACTGGTCGAGGTAGAGCAGGTACGCGGCGAGCACGCCGATCGCGAGATTGCCCTCCATCACCTGCCAGGCGCCGACCAGCAGCACGATCACCGTGGTGACCTTGCCGATGAAGTTCGACAGGCCGACGTAGTCGCCCATCCCGCGGATCGCGGTGGTGGTCGCCCGCTGGTACTCGTCGTCCTCGCCGCCGAGGACCTCCTGATTGCGATCCTCCCGGCGGAACGCCTGCACCGCGCGCATGCCGCTCATCGACTCGACGAACTGCACGACGACGCGGGCGATCGCGCCGCGGGTGCGCCGGTAGCCCGCGCGCTGGCGCCGCTGCGCCCACCTGGTCACCAGGACCAGCGGCACGAAACCGAGCAGCACGATCGAGGCCAGCATCGGATCCAGCCAGACCAGCAGCACCGCGATGGTGACCACCGAAAGGACCGCGCCGAACGCCTGGTTGAGCGCGCCTTCCAGCAGTTCCTGCAGGGTCTCGATATCGCTGGTGAGCCGGGTGACGACCTTGCCCGAGGTGTACTTCTCGTGGAACGACACGCTCAGCCGCTGGGTGTGCCGGAACGCGCGCACCCGCAGGTCGAACAGCACCCGCTGGCTCAGCGAACCGGAGGCCCGTAGGAAGAAGTACGTGGTCAGGCCTGCCAGCACGGTGACCGCGGCGAACCCGGCCACCGTGGCGAGCATCGGCGTCCAATTGCCCTGCCTGCCTTGGCCGATGCCGTGATCGAGGCCGTAGGCGATGAACAGCGGCATCGACACCTTGGCCGCGTTGTCGAGCAGGATCAGCACGAAGGTGAGCACCGCCTGCTTGCGGTAGGGCCGCACCAGATCCAGCAGCAGGCGCCGGGATCGCCCGGCCAGCACCAGGTTTCCGGTGCCGGTGACGGCGTCGTCCTCCTTGGCGATGCCGCGCCAGTCCGCCGCCAGGTCGGTCTGCTCGGGCGGGGTCTGGATATCGGTGTCGGTGGTCATGATTCACCTCCCATCAGTTCGCGGTAGCGGCTGTTGGTGCGCAGCAGCTTCTCGTGGCTGTCCTCGGCGACGATCCGGCCGTCGGCCAGCAGGGCGACGCGATCGGCCAGTGCCGCCGTCGACGGCCGGTGCGCGACCAGCAGCGTGGTGGCGCCGGCGAGCACCGTGCGCAGCCGGTCCTGCACGCGCTCTTCGGTTTCCACGTCCAGCGCCGAGAGCGGATCGTCGAGCACCATGATCCGGCCGTGCTCGGCCGCGGACTCCCCGATGAGCACGGCCCTGGCCAGGGCGAGCCGCTGACGCTGGCCACCGGACAGGCTCATGCCCTGCTCACCGATCCTGGTGTCAAGGCCCCAGGGCAGCGCGTCGACGAACTCGCTCGCCTGCGCGATATCGAGAGCCTGACGCACATCGGCGTCGGTGGCGCGCGGGTCGCCCAGTGCCACGTTCTCGCGCACGCTGGCCGAGAACAACACCGGCTCCTCGAAGGCCACCGTCACCACCCGGCGCAGGTCGGCCAGGCGCAGGGTCGAGATGTCGACGCCGTCGATGGTGATGCTGCCGTCGTCGACGTCGTAGAGCCGGGGAATCAGTTCCAGCAGCGCGGTCTTGCCGCTGCCCGTCGCACCGACGAGCGCGACCGTCTCTCCCGGCCGGACCCGCAGCGAGATGTCTTCCAGCACCGCCTTGTCCGAGCGGTCCTCCCCGGTCGGGTAGGCGAAGCGCACCTGGTCGATGACCAGCTCGCCGCGCAGCCCGGTGGGCAGGCTCGCCGGCTGCGGCGGATCGGTGATGTCGAGCGGGGTGTCGATGATCTCCCAGAACCGGTCGGCGGCGGTGCGCGCCTCGAACAGCTCCGAGAGCAGGAAGCCCAGCCAGATGATCGGCCACTGCAGGAAGGTCGCCAGCGTGACGCTCGCGACCAGCGTGCCGATCGTCATCGTGCCGTGCACCACCGAGTACCCACCGACGCCGAGCGAGATCGCGATCGCGACCGTCGGCAAGGTCACCAGCGCGGCCCACAGGGTCGCGTCCAGGCGCACCTTCTCCAGCTCGGTCTTCTGCAGTTCGCGCGAGAGCGCGGTGAAGCGCGCACCGAAGAACCGGCCACGGCCGAGGGCCTTGAGCACGCGCACGCCCTGCGCGGATTCCTGGGCGATGGTCGCCAGGTCACCGGACTGGTCCTGCGAGCGCCGCGAGGCCACCTCGAACCGGCGCACGAAACGCACGCAGAACAGCGTCAGCGGCAGCGAGATCGCCGTGAAGATCAGTCCCACTTGCCAGTTCATCGCGAACAGCGCGATCAGACCGATGGGCAGCACGATGCTGTTGACGATGAGGAACGGTCCGGCGAACGCGACGAATCGCCGCAGCACCGACAGATCGTCGATGGCGCGGGAGAGCAGCTGACCCGATTGCCAGCCGTCGTGCCGTCCGATCGCAAGCGCCTGGAGCTGGGCGAAAAGCTTTGCCCGCATCCGGATCTCGAACAGGGTCGACGGCTTGGACACCAGCCAGCGCCGCCCCCACATGCCGAAGGATTCGAGCCCGCCGAGAACGAAGATCAGCGCGACCGGCAGCAGCAGCCCGGCGAAGTCCTGCCGCGCGATCGGCCCGTCGATGACCCGGGCGATCACCAGCGGGATCACGATGGCGGTGCTGGCGGTGACGATCGCGAGCACATTGGCCGCGATCAGCGGCACCCGGTAGGGCCGCAGGTACGGCAGAAATCGGCGCAGCGACCGCAATCTACCGCTCGGCCGCGGCGACGGCCGCCCCGATCTGTCGGCCTCCGATTCGGTGGCCGCCAGCTCCAAAGTGACAGACAAGACTCTCCCCCTTGGTGTCCGGTTGGATGGTTGGTTCCGGAACGGACGCCTGGTGATGTTCGCACCGGGGTCCGACAAGTCGGCCTATCAAGAGTGGCACCGGACCACCGTCGCGAGCTACTGATTTTCCGCCGGAGCTCGGGTTTCGGCGGCCCGATACAATGCGCCGCAGGCGCGAGTGACGGGTCGTTGGACGGCGAGCCCGCCAGACACAGGAGGGTCGTTGACGCGGATGGTCGGGCTGTTCGCCGGGATCGGCGGGCTCGAACTCGGCCTCGGCAGCAACGGCTGGTCGACCGAGTTGCTCTGTGAGATCGACCCCGGCGCGCAGGGCGTGCTCGCGGCCCGCTTCCCCGACACACCCCTGCACGGCGACATCACCCGGCTGCGCTCGCTGCCCGCCGGAACCGAACTGGTCGCCGCGGGCTTCCCCTGCCAGGACCTGTCGCAGGCCGGGCGCACCGCGGGCATCACCGGCCGCCGGTCCGGACTGGTCGACGAGGTGTTCCGGCTGGTCCGGCGGCAGCGCGGACCGCGCTGGCTGCTGATCGAGAACGTCCCGTTCATGCTGCAACTGGGCCGGGGCGCGGCGATGCGGCACATCACCGCCGCGCTCGAGGAACTCGGCTACACGTGGGCCTATCGCGTCGTCGACGGCCGCGCGTTCGGATTGCCGCAGCGGCGCCAGCGGGTACTGATGCTGGCCTCGCGCACCGAGGATCCCCGCGAGGTGCTGTTCGGCGACGACGCGGGCCCGCGCGAATACGGCGACCCCGAGCGCGATCCGTGCGGCTTCTACTGGACCGAGGGCGTACGCGGCCTCGGCTGGGCGGTGAACGCCGTGCCGACGCTCAAAGGTGGTTCGGGTCTCGGCATCGCCAGCCCACCCGCGGTCCGGCTGCCCGCCGGCGAGATCGTCACGCCGGGCATCGTCGACGGTGAGCGATTACAGGGGTTCGACGCCGACTGGACCGCGCCCGCGCTCGACGTGCCGGGTGTGCGGCAGGGACATCGCTGGAAGCTGGTGGGCAACGCGGTCAGTGTGCGAATGGCCAATTGGGTCGGTGAGCGGCTGGCCGCACCCTCGGAGCCGCTGACCGTGGGGGAACCGCTACGCGCCGGCTCGCCGTGGCCGACCGCGGCGTGGGGCCGGGCCGGCGTCGTGCACCGGGTTCCGCTCTCGACCTGGCCGGTGCACGAACCGTACGAGGATCTGAAGAACTTCCTCGCCGAGCCCCGGCTCTTGTCGCCGCGCGCCACGGCCGGATTCCTGCGCCGCACCGAGATGGGCAATCTGCGCTTCCCGCCGGGCTTCCTCGACGATGTGCGCGATCATCTCGACCGGATGGGCGGCTGGGCGGCATGACCGGGCGGCGCGCGCGAGCCGGAGACGATCCCGCTGCGACGCCGCCTGCCAGGAAACCGGTCACCGACGCGGCGACCAGTGCGCGGATGTCTCGCCAGCGGCGCGCGAACACCGCTCCGGAACTGGCCTTACGCCGCGAACTGCATCGCGCGGGACTGCGGTATTTCGTCGACCGCCCGCCCATCAAGGGCCAGCGACGGCGCGCCGATGTGGTGTTCCCGCGTCTGCGAGTCGCCGTCTACGTGGACGGCTGCTTCTGGCATCGGTGCCCGGTGCACGCGACCGATCCGAAGAACAATGCCCAGTGGTGGGCCGACAAATTGGCGGGCAATGTGGCCCGGGACCGGGCTACCGACGCCGCGCTGCAGGCAGCGGGCTGGCAGGTCGTGCGGGTGTGGGAACACGAGGATCCGCAGGTCGCGGCCCAGCAGATCTATGCCCTCGTACGCGAGCGGTCACCCCACTCGCCGCGGTAGCCGACCGGTCAGCGGCGGCGCGGGTCGCTGTTCACCCGCACCCGGACCAGCGATCGTGGCGCGTTGGCCGCGGCGAAACCGGAGACAGCCATCCCCAGGAACATGGCAAAACCTGCCAGCGCTAGCACGTAGCTCATCGAAGACCTCCTGGTTGGTTACGACACCCACCCTGCCCGGTGAACCTGACAACAACCTGTGCGCGCTGTGATGAAACCACGTGCGCGGCGTGCGACGCGCCCGATCGGGTGGATGGACCGGGCGGTCTGCCAGGGGCCGCACAATGATCGATGTGCCCGAATCCACCCGGATATCCCGCGGCTACCCACTGCTGATCGCCCTCGCGATCGCGGTCGCCGGTCTCTGCTATTCGTCCTGGGTGCTGGAGTTCGTCCTGCCGATCGACGCCGATCCGGTCAATTCCTTCCTCAGCGAACTCGACGCGGAGGGCAAGCCCTACCGAGACGTGTTCGCCACCGCCGACAAGCTGGTCGGCCTGCTGCTGATCCCGGCCGCGATCGGTGGCCTGCTGGTCTTTCGCCGGCGCAGGCTGACCACCGTCGGCTGGGTGGCCCTGCTGTGTTTCGGCGCCTCGACGATCGCCGACGCCATGCTCCCGCTGCGCGACTGCGACCCGTCGGTCAGCGCGTGCGGCGGCGACAGCGAGCTGTTCCCACAGCTGCATCAGCCGCACGCGCTGACCAGTTCCCTGGCGGTCACCTCGATCGCGGTGGCGGCGTTCGCGTTCAGCGCCGCCGCCTACCGCTATCACCGCTGGTCGATCCTGCGCGAGTTCGGCGTGGTCGTGCTCGTCGTCGGGTCGGTGGCGACCGTCTGGATGTTGATCGCCGACAACCTGTCCGGCTCGCATGCCCTCGGTATCGCCCAGCGCATCCAGGTCGGGTCGATGTCGCTGTGGCTGCTCGCGCTGGCCGCCGCGGTGCTCGTCGAGGCCCGCGAATGGGCTAGTTGACGGAGATCCGCACCGTGTAGCCGTCCACCTTCGCCGGCAGCTCGGTGGTGTCGACCGCGAGCACCTCGCCGGTGTCCTGGAGACCGTTGGGCAGCGTCTTGGGCTTCAGCCCGAATGGAGGCTGGTCGCCCTGGCTCGCGGCCAGGCCGAAGTCGCTGTCGTTGGCGATGTAGATCGTTTTGCCGCCGTCGGTGGTGGCGATGCCCTCGATCTTGTCGTGGCCGAAGAACCGGCCCTTCTCATCGAGCCCGGCGACCAGGGCAGACAGGTCCAGGTTGCTATTCTTGGCGACCGCGGTGATGCCCGCCTTGCTCAGCGCGGCGACCGCGTCGGTGGTCGGGACGCCGCCGATGAGCGTCTCCAGCGGCTTGCCGTCGACCAGCAGGCCGCCTTTCTCCGCGTCATAGGTCGCGCCGGGAACGGTCGACTGCGGGCCGACATCGGTGGCACCGGCGATGTCGATGGTCCAGATCTTCTTGTCCGACTTGGGCGCCAGGTTGCCGTCGCGCTCGCCGACCAGGAAGGTGGTCGGGCTCAGCGCGGTGATCTCCGAGACGGCGACCTTGGTCTGCTTCGGATTCTCCAGTGGGTACAGGAATTCCTTCTGCGCCTTGGTCTTCAGATCGACGGTGACGATCCGCGCGAACGGCACCTCCTTGGCCGAACCGCTCAGGCCGGGGGTGTTGAGCGCGCTCTGCACGACGCCGACGAGCGTGCTGCCGTCGGGCGTGACGGTCAGGCCCTCCATGCCCTGATTGGGCGTGCGCAGCGCGATCTCCTTCGGCAGCCCGCTGCCGGGCGCGAGCCGCTCGAGCTCGGTGCCCTTGGCATCGAAATGCACCAGGAACGGGCCGTATTCGTCGGATACCCAGAAGGTGCCGTCGGCGAGCGCGACCAGGCCCTCTGGGTCGAGGCCGTGATCGGTGGGCGGCAGGACGTTGCCCTGCAGGTCCTTGATGGTCTCGCCGGTGCTGGCCGAGGTGTCGACCTGACCGTTGAACGGCGCGCCCGACTTGCTGCGCAGCTCGATGCTCGACTGGAGCACCGCCCTGTTGTCGACGAGCTCGAACCGGCCGATCTTCGGCACGAATGCCGGGGTGGGCGCGAGCTTTTCGTTCTTCGCCGGCCCGTCCACGTTCGGACCGCGATCGGTCAGGCCGTAGAACTCGTCGGTGCTACCCGGCACCGGGGTCCACGCCGAACCGAATCCGCTGCCCTGCACCGTGGTGCCACCGTATTCGCCGAGCACCGGAATATCGGTGGTGTACAGCCGAACCGCGTCGGTGGTGGTGACCTTGAACTGGTCGAGTCCCCGGTAGCCCGCGATCGGGGTGTAGACGTAGGAGCCGTCGGTACGCCGGGTCAGGTTGCCGTGCTCGGGTTCCATGTCGACGCCGAGGACCGCGCTCTTACCCGACTTGGCGACCAGGTCGTCGAGCGAGATGACCAGCGTCTGGTCCTTGCCCACGGTGAAGTCGGCGTCGGAGCCGGGCGTGGAGCAGCCGGCGACGGCGGCGGCCGCGCACAGGGCGGCGGTGAGCGGGAAGAGACGGAAACCTGGACGTGCGTTCATCTGCCATGCGTACCGCGTCGAGCCGACCAGCAGCCGACCGGCAAATGAATTGTCATCCACCATGCGGTGGATCATTCTGGCTGCCATGACCACAACTCGGGTGAACATCTCTTCCGCCTCCGATTTCGAAGATGTCGTCGGTTACTCGCGGGCCGTGCGCGTCGGTGACCATGTCGTGGTGAGCGGAACGACCGCCGCCGTCCCCGGTGGTGGCGCCGTCGGCGGCGACGACATCGGCGCGCAGACCACCGAGGTCCTCGCCCGCATCGCCACCGCGCTGGAACAGGCGGGCGCGAGCCTGCGGGATGTGGTGCGCACCCGCATCTTCGTCACCGATATCTCCCGCTGGCCCGAAGTCGCCGCCGCGCATTCGGCCGTCTTCGACACCATCCGCCCCGCCGCCTCGATGTACGAGGTGACCGGTCTGATCGCCCCCGAGCTCCTGATCGAGATCGAGGCCGACGCGATCGTCGCCGGCTGAATCGTCACACGCGGCGGTTCGCCGCCATCGCCGTCGAGCGCGAAAACTCCCCAGTTGTCCACAGGTTCACGGTTATCCACAGGGGTTCGCCGACACCGCGCTGAACGGCGGTGCGCGCGGACCCGGGCAACTACGCTCGGACTCGTGACCAGCGAAACGGCTAAACCCACCGACCTGCTCACCCAGGTCGCCGCCTCCACCGCCCGCTTCGACGCGGCGATCGGCGCGCTCACCGATGCGCGGTTGAGCGAACCGTCCCGGCTCCCGGGCTGGACGCGCGGGCACGTCGTCGCGCACATGGCGCGCAATGCCGACAGCCTGCTGAACCTGCTGCTGTGGGCGCGCACCGGCATCGAGATCCCCCAGTACGCCAGTGGCGCGCTCCGCGACGCCGACATCGAGGCGGGCGCACCGCGGCACCTCGACGTCCAGCACGCCGACTTCACCGCCTCGGCGCATCGCTGGCAGGCCGTGGCCACCACGATGCCCGCCGCGGACTGGCAGGCCGTCGTCCGCAACCGGCAGGGCGGTTCGCTCACCGCCGACCAGATTCCGTGGATGCGCCTGCGCGAGACCGAGATCCACCACGTCGATCTCGGCGTCGACTACACCCCCGCCGACTGGCCCGCCGCCTTCGTTGCCCGGCTGCTCCCCGAAGCCATCGCCGACGTGTCCGCCAAACTCGTCCCGGACGCGACCCCTACCTTCGACATCCAGGCCACCGACACCGACTTCATCGCCACCGTCGGCCCCGGCCGCCCCCACCACACGGTCCTCGGCCCCTCCTCGGCCCTGCTCGCCTGGCTCCTCGGCCGCTCCCCCGGCAACGACCTCACCGGCCCGCTGCCCCCACTACCCGCCTGGAAGTAGCGACTGGGAGGAATGCGAAAAGGCTCCCAGCGAATGCTGAGAGCCTTTTCTCTGTGCGCCCGAAGGGATTCGAACCCCTAACCTCTTGATACTTTCCAGCGTACCCTGCAGTCCGCTCGTGTACGCCACATCCGTTACTACACAATGCATTTCACGCTTCACGATTCCAGGCCGTATGCGGTTATCCAACACCGTCTGCGGGTGTTTGTATGAGCAAAGTAACCGCTCCGTCAAGATCCCCACTGCTCCGACCCATACGCGCGTGCGGTGCACCCGCTAACGTTGGGTGCCATGGCAGATGCCCCTTGGCGAACCTACGAAGAGGTAGCACAAGACGTGGTCGACCGAATCGGCAACATGCTTGGGCTGGAACGGGTCGAAGGCAAGCAAAAGTTGGTCGGGAAGCTCACGACGTGGGAGGTCGAGGGGAAGGGCGTCAAGCTCGGCGGTGAGGGTTTCGTCGTGATGGAGTGCCGGCGCTATCCAGGCCGAAAGCTGACCCAGGAGGCTATAGGCGCATTCGCCTTCCGTTTGCAGGATCTTGGCGCTGCTGGGGGCCTCATCGTCAGTCCCCTAGATCTACAGGAAGGCGCTCGGAGGATCGCAGCAGGGACGGGCATAGTCCACGTTCGCCTCGACGCGGATAGCACGAAGTCGGATTTCGTTGTGCGCTTCCTGAATCAAGTAGTCCACGGCGCATCGGCTCAGACGACAATCGGCTGGGACATGACGGCTGAGGTAGAAGTCACTCGGCCAGAGCGGTGAGGCTGACAAGCACGGAAGCTTGTCGGATCCGTGAGCTACCGTTCGCGGATGGCAAACCGACACTGCTGGCACTGCGGCGCGTACGCGCAGATGGTTCGCATTGACGACAGCAACTGGGTGACTAGAAGCGGCAGCTTCATACTCAACTTCTCAGCATTCCGATGTGCCTCGTGCCTGCGAGGCAGTATCGGCTGCATCACCAATGACGTGGCCGTCCCACCCAGGTACTTCGACACCGAAGAGGGTGGCAACCGGATCGACTGGGTCCCGGTACATGCCGTCAGCACTGACTTCCCGGACGTTCCTGCACACATTGGCGATGCCGCGAAGGAAGCCACAGGATGTATGAGCGTAGGACACTATCGAGCGGCGGTGCTACTCGCTCGATCGGTGGTCGAGGCAACGGCAAAAGACCTTGGGATAACCACTGGACGTCTCGCGACGAAGATTGATGCCATGCACTCGGCGGGGCGAATCCGCGAACACACCAAAGATGCTGCACATGAGATTCGCTTTCTCGGCAACGAGATGGCGCATGGAGACTTCGCGACCGAGGTGGACTCAGAAGAAGCGGAGGACGTATTGAACCTCATGTCGGAGCTCCTCGACGAGGTATACCAAGGTCCAGCCAGGTTGGATAAGAAGCGGCAAGCACGATTGGCGCGATCGCAACCGAAAAGCCCTGAGCCACAGAATTCCTGACCTCAGCCCCAAATTCGCAGGTAGGCCCTGGCTGGGGTCGGCCTGCGCACGGCGGGGCTGGCTTCCGGCCTGCCCCTTAGGGCCTGCCCTTCGTGCGCAGAGGCTCACGGGTCAAGGGTGGCGATAGCCATCAGCGCAGCTGACGCCAGAGGCGCCCTTGACGCGTGAGGGGCGCACGAACACAATGCAGGCCGACACCGGACAGGGCCGTTCGCACGTCAATCGGAGTCGTTCCCTCACGCGACCGGACCACAGCAAGTCCCTCGGCCGGTACCGGAGACCGCGGCACCCGAGTGGCGGTAGAGACAGTCCGGTAGGGCACTCGACGCGCCCAGCACTGCTCGGCAATGCCAGAAGCGACCGGCGAACCTTCATGAGGTTCGAGGGCACGCCGGCGGTTTGAGCTTCGGTTCGGCGGCAAGGGTCGGTCCGCTATCTATCTAAGTAATAGACGAATTCGGCAGTTGTTCGTGATGGTTGTGGTCGGTGACCGGACCCGGGTGGAGCGGGCCCGGTCACCGCGGCCGATCAGAACGGGGGCTCGTCGGCCTGGCCGCTGCTGGTGCTGTTGCGGCCGTAGCGGGTGATCTTCGCCTTCTGGGCCTTCAGGTCGACGGCGACCGTGTCGGCGGTGAGTTCGAGTGCGGCGCGGGGCTTGGCGTCCTTTCCGATGTAGGCGTCGGTGGTGATGCGGTGGCCGGTGACGGTGACTCGGCAGCCCTTGACCAGGCTGTCTCCGGCGAGTTCGGCCAGGTCGCCCCAGCAGGCGATGCGGATTGCGGTCTTGGCTGCGTCGACCCATTCGTTGCGTTCGCGGTCGTAGCGGCGGTCGTTGGAGATCACGGTGAAGTTGGTGACGAGCTTGCCGGTGCCCGTGGTGCGGACCTCGGGGTCGGCGGTGAGGTGGCCGGTGATGGTGACGGTGACGTTGTTGGCCATGACTGTTGCCTCCTGGCTGGGGTCCCGGTAGCCGGTTCCCGGTGGTGGGTGGGACGGAGGACAGCAGGGCGGGACCTTGCCGGGCGGGTCAGGACTCGCCACGGGGCCGACGCACAGGAATGTTAGGGGCGTAGCTCATTGATGTGGGGCGGTTTCGGGGTGACTCTGCTTGGTCTTGGCCTGGTCGGTGAGGTGCTGCCAGGGTGGCATTCGGCCCGCGCGCCATCGGGAGACGGATGCGGGGTCCAGCCGGGAGGTGACAGGCGTGGTCGACGGCGGCAGTGGTGCCAGCGCTGGTGACCTCGCTGTCGGCGTCGGGGTGCGTGCCACGGGCGCCGGTGAGGTTGTCGGCGGGTTCACCGTGGTCTGCGGCGGGCGGTGGTGCGGGTGTGAACGTGGCGGATGGATCGGCGTGGCCGAGACCGTGAGCCGGGTCGACTGCTGGGGTGAGGTGGCCGGGCTCGTCGGTGACGGGATGGACGAGGGCTGTCGAGTTGCCGTTGCCGGTCATCGGGTCAGCGGCGGTGCCTGGAGCGGTAAGGGCGCCGAGTCTCGTGGTGTGCTTGAGCTCGCCGTCGGCACGGTCGTCGTCGGCGTGCAGGCTCGGGAGGCGGAGGTCAGCCGGTGCGGTCGCGGCAGTGTCAGCAGTGGTCAGGTCGGCGAGTGGCCGGTCTGGTCGGTCGTGGTGAGCGGGTCCGCTCCGGCCGGGTCCGGTTGTCGAACGCTGCCGTCACGGGCGGCTGACGGGTTCGGCTATTACTTGGATCAACCTCGGCGTGCTGGGTGCGCCGCGACCCGCCGCCGCTCCCGCCCGCCGGAGCGCCAGCGGAGGTGGGCGGCTGTGCGTCCGCCGCGGGGCGCGGCGCGCGCAGCGCGCCGCCTTGATCCCGTATAGCCAAATTCAGCAACCACCTGCGAAGGTGACGGGGCCTAAACCTTCGAGTGTCGGATCTGGCTGATTCGCCCCTTGGTCAGGCCGAGCTGCTGGGCGATCTCAGTCACCGTCAGACCGGATGCGTACGAGTCTTCGATGGCGGTCTGACGGATGTTGGATAGCTCAGCAAGCCGGATCTGGTAGACGGTGCTCAGTTCAGTTGCGAGCTGGGCTCGCCGAATCGGGTCGGCAACGGCTCGAATTCGATCAATCTCGCTGCCTGGCAGCTCGGGGGTCGGGACGTCGGGCAGTTGTTCGACTACAAAGCTCCCGCGGCGTGGGACGGTCCTGACTAATCCCCTCGATTTCAGCAGCCGAATTGCCTCGCGGATGACGATGTTGGAGACCCCGAACCGTTCGGCCATTTCTCCTTGGCTGGGCAGGGGTGTACCCGGATGGAGTGATCCGTCTTGGATTTGCCGCGTGTAGTCGTCGGCGATGCGCTCATAGGCTGGCCTGACCGCGTGCTCGGGTCTGCTTCCGGCGGTCGCGGTTTGGAGGTTGCGCGCACTTGGTGCCGCTACCACCCGATGCGATCGGTCGCGGGCGTGAACGTAGCCGTCTTCGATCAAGATCTGCATCTGACTGGATCCCTTTGAGCAGGTCCAGTGGTTGTGAGAGTTCTGATGCACCAGAATGGGTGCAGGAGGACGAGAACACACCATGGCACGACGACACACCCCCGAGCAGGTCATCCGGAAGCTCCGCGAAGGCGAGAAGCTGATCGGGCAGGGCTTCTCGATCGAAGAGGTCTGTAAACACCTCGAGATCTCCGACGCCTCCTGGCACCGCTGGCAAGCCCAATACGGCGGCATGAAGTCCGACGACGCGAAACGGCTCAAAGAGCTCGAACGCGAGAACGCGCGGCTGAAGAAGATGGTCGCCGAGCAAGCCCTCGATATCGACATGCTCAAGGAAGTGAACCGGGGAAACTTCTGAGCCCGGACCGACGCCGCAGAGCCGTCGTGTTTCTGCAACAACGGTTTCGGGTGTCACAGCGACGCGCGTGCGCGGTCGTGGGGCAACCCCGATCAGTGCAACGCCGACCACCCACGATCACTGAGCTCGACCGGGCTTTACGGGCGCGGTTACGCGAGATCTCGGCCAAGCACCCGCGGTGGGGATGGCGCAAAGCCCACGCACTTTGCCGCGGCGAGGGCATGGTCACCAACCACAAACGGACCCAACGGCTTTGGCGCGAGGAAGGTCTGAAACGACCATTCCGGGTCCGGAAGAAACGGCGGATCGGGGCAGGCCGCAATCAACGGTTGCGGGCAACCGCACCTGATCAGATGTGGGCGTTGGATTTCCAGGTTGATGTCACCGTCGACGGGCGCCAGGTCCGGTTCCTCAACATCGTCGATGAGTTCACGCGGGAAGCGTTGGCTACCAGAGCATTTCGGTCGTGCACGTCGGATCAGTTGGTCGGGGTGCTCGATGAGATCATCGCGGACACAGGCCGGCGGCCAGTCCATATCCGGATGGACAACGGCACGGAGATGACCGCGCACGCGATGCGGGATTGGTGCCGGTTCACCGGTGTCGACGCGTCGTTCATCGATCCGGGATCGCCGTGGCAGAACGGGATCTGCGAGTCGTTCAACGGGCGTTTCCGCGACGAGTTCTTGTCGTGCGAGGTGTTTCATTCGTTGACCGAGGTCCGTGTTCTTGCCGAGGACTGGCGGATCGAGTACAACAGTTACCGACCCCACGGGTCGTTGGGCTTTCTCAGCCCGGAAGCGTTCCGTGAGCAGTGGTCACCGACCGAGTTTCAGCAGCAGCTACAACTCGCATAGCCGGTGGACCCACCGACGGGGCCCAGTCACATCGCCTCAGACACCGTCCGCTGGCTCGCTTGCCAATGCGCTGCAAGTTCACGGTTGGTCGGCAGCAACTGACCTTCCCTGAGACTTCCGCTGTCGATATCGGCCTTGATTGCCGAAGCGATGCGGACGTGGGCCTG
This sequence comes from Nocardia fodinahabitans, assembly GCF_052983615.1. Taxonomy (NCBI): domain Bacteria; kingdom Bacillati; phylum Actinomycetota; class Actinomycetes; order Mycobacteriales; family Nocardiaceae; genus Nocardia; species Nocardia fodinahabitans. Next base: position 3,743,960 of record NZ_JBRJJC010000001.1, on the reverse strand, counting down.
GACGCGCGAGGGCTCGGGGCTGAACGATGCGGCTTCCTCCGGTTGCGGCATGAGCCGAGTGTGACACGTGCGGCACCGGTTCGAAGCTTTAGCGATCAAGCTGGGAGGAGTCGAGATGTGTACCCGGCGTTGACAAGCCGGGTAAAGGCGTCTTTGACACTCACTGGAACGTCCTGTTCGATTGCCCAGCCGCGCGCGGGGTACACCCAAATGCGCTGGGTGTCTCCTACCAGCATGTTGATGACTCGATCAGGATCGCCGATCATCGCGATGTAATCGTCGAGCGAGAGTGGGAGCGATGAGCACATGACCTCGACTTCCGGCCAATGCTTGCGAGCTATCGCGTAGCTGCGTCGCTGCTGGTACGGCCTCGATACGAGGGTGACGGATTGAATCGAGGCGGCAACGCCGTGCTCCTCGAGCACTGCACGCGCAAAATCGATGTTCTCGCTTGTGTTCTTCGCCCTTGGTTCGAGCAGGATCGCCTCAGGCGGCACTCCGAGATGTATGGCGTGTTCCCGGTAGTGCACGGCTTCCCCGCGCGGAAACCGTGCAACGGTCGTGGGGGCATTCGCGCCAGTGAAGACGATCAGCGGAAACCTGCCGGCATGGTAGAGCTCGGCGGTGTGCGTCGCGACGCCCAAGTCATGACTACCTAGGCCGATACCGACATCAGTCGTTCGAAGGTGATGGTCGAGTTGGTTGTACTGCCACAGTGTTTCGACGTCGGGTCGAAGCGAGGCCGGATAGGTGGTTGTCGACATCGGCAGCACCCTTTCAGTCAGGCAGCTTGAAGTCGTAAGTCCATGAGAAGCGGGACGCTGCGTGAACGCCGCGCGCGAACTCGACCAGAACATCCTCGACGGTATAGGTCTGTCGAACAAGGATCATCACGGGCTCGCCGGGAGGAAGCTCCAGCAGTTCGGCTTCATCGGGCGTGGGCATACGAGCCGAGATTGTCTCGGTCATGTGGTCGGGTTCGTAGCCCTGGAGAGTGAGAACCGCGAACCCACCACCCCGTCCGGCCGGACCGGCAGTTGGATCGACGAGCGGTGTTCCCTCGACATGTTCTGGAAGATAGTAGCTGGTGAGCGTATGTGTCGGACGCCCAGTATCCCGTACAACGCGAGCGCGCTCATAGACAGTGGCACCCGCCGGAATTCCGTAGGCTTCGGCGACCTCGGCATCCGCCTCGATCAACCGGACCGTGTTCGTCTGGTCCGTCAGCTGCCACGGCCGACCGGATGCCTCGCGATCTGCAACGAAGGCAACCGTATCGCCGAACTTCCACTTCTTCTTGGCATACCGCTCGGTGCCCAGTCGCCGCATCGGCGGGCGTTCGCGAACGACAGTGCCGCGGCGTCGAATCGGCGTCACGAGGCCTTCGCTCTCCAGTAGCGCGATCGCCTGGCGAACCGTCTTCACGTTCACGCTGTACTGCTCGGCCAGTTCACCCTGTTTCGGCAGGTTGGATCCCGGCTGGTACTCGCCTGCCTTGATCGCATCGCGCAGCGTAGCCGCGAGCTCTCGATACCCGGTCGTGCCCATAGGTCTGCCTTCCTGTCGACCTCGTCAATTAAGAGTAGCCATAAGTGTGCAGGGAGGGTCCGACACGTCATAGAGGTGGTTCTATTGACAGTGGAGCGTTTCTGCTGTCCAATAAAGGTGGTTCTATTGCTCGATACCACCACCTTCACGGGGCGCGCTGGCCGCCCCTCTCACGCACAGGAGTTGATTCCAATGGCACTCAAGGACATGTGGATTCCCACCGACTTCCGTTCCGTCTTCCCGATGGGCGTGTTCCTGATCGGCAATATCGAGGCTCAGACCGAGTTCAGCTCGGACCGCAACGCTCCGAAGCGGCACGCCCTCGACTTCGACCGGGAGGGCAACGGCACCGGAAAGCGCCTGTGGAAGGCCACGATCATGGACCCCTCGGGCGGGAACGCGAAGAACTCCAGCTTCGACGTCACGTTCGTCGCTGATCAGCAGCCGATCGCGGCTGGCGTGGAGGTTTCGCCGGGGCTGCGCTCGATCGAGCTGGAGGGCTTGCTGATCAAGCCGCGTGTCGTCGGCAACGGCGAGTTCAAGTCGATCAGCTTCTACATCCGCGCGACCGGGATCAAGGGCGACACCTCCGGCGCGAAGGTCAACCAGCCTGCCGCGCAGAAGGCCGCGTGATCGACATGTCGCATGCGAGCACGTCAAGCGGCACCCTGACCGCGTTGGAGGTGGAGTACCACCCGGCCAAGGTCACCGATCGCGGGTACACCCGCCCCGCATCGGTCTGGATCACCATGGAGAACGAGCAGAACTCCGCGCATACAACGGTCTTCTTGGACATCGAGCACGTTCGCCAGCTTGCCGAGCAGCTGCCCGACATCCTGATGTCTCACGACGCCGCCGAACGCGCGGCCCGTGAGCAGGCTACGGCGGTAGCCGAGTCCCGGGCGGCGTGACCGTGGATACGGCGGATCAGCAGCCTAAGGGCATCCGGTGGGCACGCTGGTCCGCTGTGGTCATCGTCATCGCGATCGGCGCCGCAGCGTTCGTGTTGTCGTTCGCGGCGCTGCGTGACCTCGCGGTCATGGCGAACACCCCCGCACCACTGGCGTGGCTGTTCCCGGTGATCGTGGACGGCACCATCATTCAAGCCACCATCGCGGTGCTCGCCCTGGCCGACAGTCCCGAGCGAACGTTCTTCACCCGGGTCCTGGTCGCCGGCGCGACGGTATCGATCGGCGGCAACATCGCCCACGCGGTCGTGTCCGGCCACGGCGTGCTGGCCGCGGTCCTGGCAGTGATCGCCCCCGCCGCGCTACTGGTCGACACGCACGGCCTGGCCGTACTGCTGCGGGCACGGAACACCCCGCCGCAAACCGAAATGCCCGCCACCGCGGTGGTGGCTGAACCCGACTCCGCCGCCGATCCCGGACCCGATGTGGTGCCCGCGGTCGCGGCTCCCGCTCCGGCTCTCGCGCCGGTGCACACCATCCACCCTCCGCGTTCGGCTGCGCCGTTGCTGCCTGTCGCGGTCCCGATCCCTACAGGGGGTAACTGACATGGCTGATCACTCGTTCATGACGGTCACAACCGTCTCCGACGACAGCACCTTCGACGTCCGCTACAGCGAGCCGACCGGAATGCTGATCGTGCAGCTCGGCGACAGCAGGCTGTTCATGCCGCCGGTCGACGCTGCGACGTTGGTCGACCAGATCACCGAGGCACTGAACGCCTACACCGCGACCCTGCGGGCGGTGGCGTGATGGTTACGACCATTGTCGCGCTGTCGACCATCCTCGCTACCGGGGTACTGCTGTGGTGGCGCCACCTCGACGGCGTGATCCGCCCGATCGTGGACGCCGACCCGTTCGCCGGCATCCCGGTCGAGCTCCGGACCGCGGCCAACGTCCTCACCGACGTCCGGCACCTGGCGCTGATGTGGTCGGCGGTCGGGCTGGGCTCGGCGGGCAACTGGCCGACCATCGTCGGCGGTGTCGACCTCGTTCCCTCCGGTGCGGTGTTCGAGGTGCAGATCCTCGGTGGGCAGAAGCTGACCGACTGGACCAACGAGGAAACCCGCGATGTTCTCGCGCAGTACCTCGGCGTGGCGAAAGTGCTTGTGCAGCAGCGTGAGCCGGGGTTCGTGCATATCGAGCTGCGGACGTTCGACACGCTGTCGGCTGCGGTCGATCCGGTGACGCCGCTGGATGTGTCCTCGACCGGTGTCGACCTCGAAGCCGTGGTCGCCGGTATCCGTGAGGACGGGCAGCTGTGGCTGCTGCGGGTCCTCTATGCCCACATCCTGCTGGCCGGGGCGACCGGTTCGGGCAAGGGCTCGGTGCTGTGGTCGATCATCCGCGGCATCGGCCCGGCGATCAAAGCCGGTTTCGTGGACGTGTGGATGGCAGACCCGAAGGGCGGCATGGAATTCGGGCGCGGCGGCAAGCTGTGGGTGCGGTTCGAATGGACCGCTGACGGCATCCTCGCCATGCTCACCGAAGCAGTCGAGTTGATGCAGAACCGGGCCTCGGACCTGCGCGGCGCCGGTGTCCGCAAGCACGTGCCGACCCCGGACGCGCCGCTGATCCTGATCGTGATCGACGAGGCTGCCGCCCTGTCGGCGTACGCCAACCGTGAGCAGCGCCAGGAGTTCGAACGTCTGCTCGGGCTGCTGCTCTCGCAGGGCCGCGCGGTCGGGGTGTCGGTGATCGCTGCGTTGCAGGACCCGAGCAAGGAGACGATGCCGTTCCGGCAGCTGTTCCCAGTTCGCATCGGGCTGCGACTGGACGAGCCGACACAGACCTCGATGATCCACGGCCAGGGATCCAAGGACCGCGGCGCCCTGTGCCACGAAATCCCCGACACCACCCCGGGCGTGGGCTACGTCGGCGAGGACGGCACCACCGAGTTCGTTCGGGTCCGCGCATTCTGGATCTCCGACGAGCAGGCCGACGCCATCGTCGATGCCTTCGCCCCGACCCCGGCCGCGGTCACCGACCTGCTGGATCGCGGCGCCGACGAGTTCGACCCGGCCACGTTCGACCCGGACTACATCCCCGGCGAGGACGACGAGCAGCAGGGGCGTGCGGCATGAAACGCGGATTCCACACCGAAAGCCACGTCGTCACCTACTGCCACGTCTGCGGCGACATCTACACCGACGCCGATGGCGAGTCGATCTGCTTCGACACCACCGCCCAGGCCGTGGAGTTCCTGGCCGTGGACACCGCGACCGGATGGGCCTTCGACGGCGACGTCGTGCGCTGCGAAACCTGCCTGATCGGCGAACAGTGCCGCCGCGACGGCCACGACTTCGTCCTCACCCGCTACCAGCCGCCGCTGCTGGACACCGTCGAGTGCTCGCGCTGCGGGCTCCTCGCACCCGAACAGGAGATCTGACCATGGCCCGCAACAACATTCACGCCGAGACCGGTCTGGCCGATGTGATCGACTTCGCCGCGCGGGCGCGCTGCCGCTCCGAAGCCCGCGGCCTCGACCCGGTCGCCGTGGCGGTGAACATGCTCGCCGAAACCGGGATGGCTCCGGCCTGGAACGACTACAGCGGCGACGACTGGGGTGACGCGGCATGACCACGAAATCCGTTGCCCACAAACAGACTCCGGCTGTCACTGCTGCGGCCGCGAAGATCCGGAAACGGACGGACACCGCACCGCCGGAGCTGGTTCCGACGCCCGACCAACTTCCCCTGTTTCCCGTCGAAGACCTCACCAGGAAGGCGAACCGATGAGCAAGACCAACACCAGGACCGATCCGGCCGGCGAAATGCTCGACGCGGCGCTCACCGGGATCGGCCGGGCAGTGCTCGCGGTTTTCGAGCTGGCCTGGTGGGCGATCTTGTTCCCGATGGTCACCATCCCGGTCGGCGCGACGGTCGCGGCGTGGCTGCTCCTGGGCTGGCCTTTCGGGATCGGGGTCGCCGGTGTGATGGTCGCGGCGCTGCTGGCGTGGCAGCACTGGCACCGGGAGACCTTCGAGGACTGGTTCACCCGCCGTGCCCGTGCCCGGTTCCTGGCCGTGTTCCGGTACCGGCGCCGGTGGGCATCGCTGATGACCGCGTGCGGTCTTTCGATTGTCGACGGTGACCGGGTGCTGGTGCCGCGGCTGACCGAGGTGCTCATCGGTGACAACTCCGACATCGTGCGGGCTCGGATGCTGCCCGGGCACTGCCCCGAGTCGTGGACGGGCCGCGCCGAACACCTCGCGCACGCCTTCGGCGCGCAGAACGCCCGCATCAAGATCGCCGGTCCCGCCCAGATCGAAATCCTGTTCCGCCGCTCCGACGCGCTCGCCGACACCGTCGTCGTCCCGATCGAATCGCTCGCCGGATTCAAGCCCTTGCCCGGCCACAAGGCCGCATGACCACCACTTCGCTATCCCGATCCCTGCTGAGGAGGCCGCACCATGGAAACCACCACCACCACCACTGACTCCGCTCCCGCGGCCTCCATCGGCAAGATGACCGCGGCCCAACGCCGCGCACTGCCCGACCTGCGCGACGTCGCGACCAGTGCCGCGGAGAAGGAAGGCGTGTGCGCGCGGGTCATCCCCATGCGCGCCGTCGACGACCGCACCGGCACGATCAGCTACGTCGGTGCGCCGTGCAAGTCCCGCGACTCCTCGGTCTGCCCGGCGTGCGCGAAGGAATTCAAGCGGTTGCGGATGGACCAGTGCCGCGAAGGATGGTGCTTGCCGGCCGAACCCGTGGACGATGTTGTGGAACCGACCGATGCGCAGCGGGAGCTGTTGACCGCCCGCGCCGAGCTGTTCGGCCAGTACCAGGACGCGCGCCGCGACGGTGATCACGACCTCGCCGAATCCATCGCCGCGTTGGTGGCCGACCTCGACGCCGAGCTGCGCGACCTCGGCGTGCGTGGCCGGTTCCCCGCCCTCGATGACAAGCCTCGCCGCAAGGCCAAATCGACTCGCCGCCGCCAGGACGTGCCCGACCTGCCACGCCGCAAGGTCGAAAAGCGCACTGTCGGCGCGGTCTACAACGGCTACCAGCCCTCGACGTTCCTCACCCTGACCTGCGACTCCTACGGCCGCATCAACGAGGTGTTCGACCCCAAGCAGAAGAAGATGGTCTCTGACGGGTCGCCGGTCAACCCCGAGAGCTACGACTACGCCCGATCCGCGCGCGACATCGTGCACTTCGCGGCCCTGTTCGATCGGTGGGTGCAGAACCTGCGCCGCGCGGTGGGCTGGGATGTGCAGTACTTCGCCACCGTCGAACCGCAGAAGCGCGGTGCCCCGCACCTGCACATCGCGATCCGGGGATCGGTGTCGAACAAGCTGCTCGCCGCGGTGACCGCTGCGACCTACCGCCAGATCTGGTGGCCGCACTTCGACCGCGAGGTATACCGCGACGGGCACATGCCGATCTGGGACTACACCGCCGACACGTTCTGCGACCCCGATACCGGGGCGCCGCTGACCTCGTGGGAAGACGCGCTCGCGGTGATGGATGAGGTCGATGACCTCGAACCCGCGCACGTGGTCCGGTTCGGCAAGCAGGCCAAGCCGATCCAGATCCTCGCGGGCACCGACAAGTTCGAGCGCAGCGTCCGCTACCTGACCAAATACATCACCAAGAGTGTGGGCGACCTGCTCGAACCGGGCTCGCGCCGCGTCGCCGAGCACTACGACCGCTTGCACGCGGAGTTGTGCGTGACGCCGTGCTCGCCGCGGTGCGGGGTCTGGCTGCGCTACGGCATCGTTCCCCAGGGCGCCACCGACAAGACCGTTCCCGGCCGTTGCGGCGGCAAGGCGCATCGCCGCGACACCCTCGGCCTGCCCGGGCGCCGGGTCCTGGTGTCGAAGAAGTGGACCGGCAAGACACTGCCCGACCACAAGGCAGAACGCCAGGAATTCGTTCGGCAACAGCTCGCCGCGGTCGGCATCGTCAAACCCGAAACCTCGCACCTGCGCGTGTATCCGGTCCCACCCGGCGATAAAGACGCCCCAGCACGCGAACACCTCGTGATCGCGCTGGCTGCGGCCCGCTCGAAATGGCGTGCGGAGTACAACTCGGCCTGCCTGGCGCTGGCCGATAGTCCGCCAGCGCCCACGACATTCGTTCAGCAATCCGAAGCAGCATAGGGAGGAACCGTCATGTCCAAGCTTCTCAACGAGGCCGAAGTCCGCAAGCTGATCCCGATCGGGCACAGCAAGTACTACGAACTGATCGGCTCCGGCGCGCTGCGCTCGGTCAAGATCGGAAGCCGTCGGTTTGTCACCGAGCAGGCAGTCACCGACTACATCTCGTCGCTCGATCAGGCTGCGTGATCAATGCCCAGACAGCGCATGGCCCCTGGCGAGTGGGGAAAGATCACCGTCAAACAGACCGGGCCTGGGCAGTTCACCGCGTCCACGTACGTCCGCGATGAGGATGGAAAGCGTCGTCAGCCCTCCCGTAGCGGTACCAGCGAGGAAGACGCGCGCCGGAACCTGCTGCGGCACCTCAAGAAGCGGACAACACCCGTTGTCGACGCCGTGATCGATGAGCGCACTTCGCTGTCTGAGCTGTTCACGGCGTGGATGGCCACCAAGGAAGACCTCAAGGGGCAATCCGCGACCGCCTACCGGAAGACCTGGGAGCTCTACGGCGAGAAGCAGCTCGGGGCGTTGCGGGTGCGAGAGCTGAAGACCAGTCGCGCCGACAAGCACATGCGCGCGATCCCGACCTCGCGGGCTCGGATGTTGCGGGTGATCCTGATGGGCATGTTCACGCTCGCTGTGCGCGAGGACGTACTGACGGTCAACCCGATCCGTGAGGTGGTCCGCAAGAAGCGCCAGGTGACCCCGACTCGTGCGCTGACCTCGGCGGAGTTCGCCGCGGTTCGTTCAGCAGTCGTGGCCTATCGAGAGGAGAAGCGGAGCGGTCCCCCTCGCGGGCAGTTGCTCCTGGAGTTCATCGACGTGATGAGCTCGTCCGGTTGCCGGCCAAATGAGGTGCTGTCGTTGCGCTGGTCGGATGTCGATCTGCTGGCCGATCCTCCGACGTTCACAGTCTCTGGCACTGTCGTCGACTACGGCCGCGAGGAAGGCCAGTCGCTGCATCGCCAGGATGAGCGCAAGGGCGACGCGCCGGATCACACCGTCGTGTTGCCCAAGCTGGCGGTCGAAGCGCTCACGAGGTTGTTCGGCTCGGCGTCGGACCCGGACGGCCCGGTGTTCAGCAATCGCGACGGCGGCTGGATGAGCCTGGGGAATCTGCGGCGGTCACTGCGTGCGGCCCTGCCTGAGGAGCTGGCATGGGTTACCCCTTACAGCTTCCGCCGGACGGTCGCGACGGTGGTCCGAAACGACCTTGGCGCGATGCAGGCACAGGCTCAGTTGTCCCACGCTCAGCTGGCCACGACCGAGCGGCATTACCTCGAACGGCAGACCCACGGGCCGGACGTCCGGAGCACCCTGGACCGGTTCGCCGAGGGAAAGTAAGAGCGCGTTTGTAAGGGGAAAGTAAGTTATCCTGCCCGGATTGTCCGGAAACGAAATCCGCCTCCTACCGGCTGACGCTGGTAGGAGGCGGATTGTTGTGCGCCCGAAGGGATTCGAACCCCTAACCTCTTGATCCGTAGTCAAGTGCTCTATCCGTTGAGCTACGGGCGCATGGTCTTCAGTTGTACCCGGCGAACCGGGTGTGGCGGAGGCGAGAGGATTTGAACCTCCGGTCCCCGTGAAGGGACAACTCATTAGCAGTGAGTCCCATTCGGCCGCTCTGGCACGCCTCCTGGAGCCTTCTCTTTCGAGGGCACCGGTCCTTGTCGAACCGCCGGGAATGAAGATTACACGAGCAGTTCATGTAGTCCAAAACGCCTGGTCAACTACCGTAAGTTGCTATCGAACCAGTCGTAGATGCGGGTCTGGGAGTCGATCAGAATGGCGTCGGCGGCGTCGTCGTCCTGATCGGGGCGGTCGGCGCGGTGACTCAGGCCGGGGTAGGTGATAGTGAGACTGGCCACATTCGCCCGCGAGGCCGCGTCGCGGAGCCGGTCGACGGCGTCGGGCGGGGTGGCCGGGTCGTCGGCGCCGAACAGGCCGAGCCACGGCGCCTGCAGCGCGGCGGCGATCTCGACCAGGGGGGCGTCCTGATCCGGGAGCGGGTCGGTGATGCCGGGGGCGGCCACGCTCACCGCGGCGCCGATCGGGCGGGTGGTGGCGACGAGGAAGGCGGCGGTGCCCGCGGTGTCGAAGCCGAGCACGCCGATGGTGTCGGGGAAGACGCCGCGGCGGGTGAGCCAGTCGAAGCCGGCGTCGAAGTCGTCGAAGAGTTCGTCGCCGAAGACCTCGTTGACCTGGTCGTCGGCGATCCGGTCGAACAGGTGCGGCGCGACGACGATCCAGCCCTCGAAGGCCAGAGCCCGCATCAGATCGAGCAACTGTGGCGAGAACTCCCGGGATTCGTGCAGGACCACGATGCCGCCGCGGGCGACCCGCTCGGGCTCCACGACGGTGATGGGCACGCCGGTACGCGTGGCGACGGCTGCCGTTTCGGCGTCACCCGCCACGGCGGTGGGCTCCACCGACCTGAGTGGGGCGACATCGTCGTAGGTCCCCGACATAAACCCAGCGTAGGCGGCGAAACTGCGGTTGGGTAGAGCTGATCGGCGGTGGCGCGCATCGAGATGACGCGTCACCGTAGGGTGGAGGCGTGACAGCGCACATCCGGCCCGACCTCGCCACCATCCCGGCCTACGTTCCCGGCCGTAACCACCCCGATGCGGTGAAGCTCGCGTCGAACGAGACGACCTTCGGGCCGTTGCCGAGCGCGGCGAAGGCGATCGCCGAATCGGCCGAGCAGGCCAACCGGTACCCGGACAACCAGGTCACCGAGCTGCGGGCCGCGCTGGCCGACTTCCTCGACGTCACGGTCGCGAATGTCGCGGTCGGCTGCGGCAGTGTCGCGCTGTGCCAGGAGCTCGTGCAGATCACCTGTGACGCGCCGACCGACGAGGTGGTGTTCGCCTGGCGCTCGTTCGAGGCGTACCCGATCGTCACCCAGGTGGGCAATGCCACCGCGGTGCCGGTGCCGCTCGCCGAGGGCTACCTGCACGACCTGGACGCGATGGCCGACGCGGTCACCGAGCGCACCAAGCTGATCTTCGTCTGCAACCCGAACAACCCCACCGGCACCGCCCACGGGCGCGCCGAGCTGGAGCGCTTCCTGGACCGGGTGCCCGCGCATGTGCTCGTCGTGCTGGACGAGGCCTACTACGAGTACCTCCGGCTGACCCCCGAGACCCGTCCCGACGGTGTCGAGATCGGCCGTACGCGGCCGAATGTGGTGGTGCTGCGGACCTTCTCGAAGGCCTACGGTCTGGCGGGCCTGCGGGTCGGCTACGCCGTCGGCGACCCGGAGGTGATCACCGCCCTGCTGAAGGTGCACATCCCGTTCAGCGTGAACCGGGTGGCGCAGGCGGCCGCGATCGCCTCACTGGAAGCCCGCGGCGAACTCCTCGACCGGACCGACGTGCTGGTCGCGCAGCGGCACCAGGTGCGTGACGCGCTGCTGGCGGCCGGCTACCAGGTGCCGTCGAGCGAGGCCAACTTCCTCTGGCTGCCGCTGGGCGAGCGGACCACCGCCTTCGCCGAGGCGAGCGCCGCCGCCGGCGTGCTGGTGCGGCCGTTCGCCGGTGACGGCGTGCGGGTGACGATCGGCGACCCGCACGAGAACGAGCAATTCCTCGCGTTCGCCACCACACCGGAGACCGCCGCCCGATTCCGTTAGGTCAGCACACGGTCAGCATGCCTTGACGCCAGTCGCGGTGGGATTACCGCGATTTCGAGCACACCGCCAGCACACCGGTCGTAGGCTGGCGCGCAGCGAATCTCGGTGTTCGAATAGGACAACTATGCATGCGGCGATGACCGACCGATTACCTGGTCGGCGCGCGCCACCGGTCGAGCAGCGTGTTCTCGGCGGGCGAATATCCCGCATCCCGGGTACGCCCGCACGGCCCTGCACCCTGCTGCCCGACCCGGAGATGTAACCGTGAACCAACGTTCTCGCCCTGCTGTCTGCGAAAAAGGCTCCACCCCAGTCACTTCGGCCGGTGACGTCGTCGTCGCCGCACCGCCCGCCACCGACCTCGATCGTCGGCTGCGCGAATGCGACGAGTTCTTCCGCAATCCCGAACTCGGCCATCTACCCACCCAGCGTCGCCTCGGCGCGCTCGCCGAACTGCGCGACACCGGCACCTATCGGCAGACCGCCGAGGAGATCCTGATCGGCGCCAAACTGGCCTGGCGCAATCACGCCCGCTGTGTCGGGCGCAAGCATTGGCGTTCGCTCAAACTGCTGGACGCCCGCCGAGTTACTTCCGCGCGAGAGCTTTCCGAGGCTTGCTGGCAGCATTTGCGCCTGGCCACCAACGGCGGCGCGATCCAGTCGATGATCACGGTCGGCCCGCAGCTCGAACCCGGCGGCGGCGAGTACCGGATCGTGAGTTCCCAGCTGATCCGCTACGCCGGCTATCCCAACGGCGACGGCACCGTCACCGGCGATCCGGCCAATATCGCCGCCACCGAGCAGGCGATGGCGCTGGGCTGGCGCGGCGCGCGCACTCCCTTCGACGTGCTGCCCGTGCTCATCAGCACCCCCGACGAGGATCTGCGGTACTTCGACGTGCCGCGCGAGCTGGTCCGCGAGGTCGACCTGATCCACCCCGACTACCCGTGGTTCGCCACCCTCGGGCTGAAATGGCATGCGCTACCGGCGGTGTCGAACATGGATCTGGAGGTGGGTGGCATCACCTACCCGTTCGCCCCGTTCAACGGCTGGTACGTCGGCACCGAGATCGGCGCGCGCAATCTCAGCGACACCGACCGCTACAACATGCTGCCCCTGATCGCCGACATGATGGAACTCGACACCTCCTCGGTGCGCACGCTCTGGCGCGACAAAGCGCTGATCGAGCTGAATCACGCGGTGCTGCACAGCTTCCGGACCTCCGGTGTGCACATGGTCGACCATCACACCGTCGCCAAGCAGTTCTGCGATCACGTCCAGCGCGAGGAGGCCGCGGGCAGGCGCTGCCCCACCGACTGGAGCTGGGTCAACCCGCCGATCTCCTCGGGCCTGACCCCCACCTTCCATCGCTACTACGACGAACCCGACATGGACATCCGCCCCAACTTCGTCAAGCGCGCCGACAGCTGAGCGGCGACTCCGGAGGTCTTCAGGCGGTGAAGAAGAGGCAGGCGCCGTAGGCGTCCGCGGCGGAGACGAAGAAGCCGTCGGCGGTCGCGGTGGTCGGGGTGCCCGCGTCGTCGACGAGATCGCGCGCCGCGACGACGTCGTCGACGCGGATGGTCAGGGCGGCCGGGTAGGAGGCGGCGGGGGCCGGTTCGCCCGGCAGGAGCTGGTCGGCGTCGCTCGCCCGGACGAATTCGAGCCGGGCCGGGCCGACATCGAACATGGTGAGCGGGCCCTCGCGGTCCGGCGTGTGGTCGAGGATGCGCCGGTAGCGGTCGACGACAGCGGTGAAGTCACCGTCGTCGACGACGTACAGCGCCGAGCCGAGACCGCGGGCGCCGTTCGGGTGCCGCAGGTAGCGGGGCTGGTGGACGTATTCGCGGGTCAGGTGCTGGGCGACGCCGAGATAGGTCTCAGGGGTCGCGCGCGGGTCGACGTGGACGGCGCGGGCCCGCAGGGTGCGTGGGCCGTCGACGGTGTCGACCGGGCGCTCGAGGTCGAGGACTCCGGAGGTGCGCAACCCGGCCTCGGTCAGGCGCCGGTCGGCCTTCTCGGCGTCCGAGGTCGCCAGGTTGAGCAGGCGCAGCCCCTCGTACTGATCGGCCATCGCCTTCGTGTGCCACGGGTCGGGCGCGGATTCGTCGACGATGCCGAGGAGCTCGAGATAGGAGTCCTCGAAGACCGCGCAGAGGTTGGCGGTGCAGCCCGCGACCGGCGGCTCCCCCCGGCCCGGCGGCGAGGAGATGACGCGAGCGCGGGGTGAGGGTGAAACCGAGGGAACGGTAGCGGCGCTCCAGCCCGTCGAGATCGCGGGTGAGGATCCCGACGTGGTGGATGCCGTCGATGTCTGCTGTCATGGGTCGATCGTGGGTCCGGCCCGGGGCGGTGTCGCCGATCAGCGCCCGGTGCGCCGGAATCCGACACGACCTACGCTGATCTGGTGGATTCGGTCAGGCTGGACGCGGTCGATCTGGGGTTGCTGCACGCCCTGCAGGTCGACGGCCGGGCCTCGTTCAGCCGGATCGGCGAGGTGCTCGACGTCTCCGATCGGACGGTGGCGCGCCGGTTCGCGCGGCTGCGTGGGCACGGGCTGGCGCGGGTCACCGGGATCGCCGACAGCGGACTGGTCGGGCACGCCGAGTGGCTGGTCCGGATCCGGGTACGGCCCGGCGGCGCCTCGACGCTGGCGCGAGCGCTGGCCCGCAGACCGGACACGTCGTGGGTGAGCGTGCTCGCCGGCGGCGCCGAGATCAGCAGCTTCTTCCATGTCGGGGCCCAGGCCGCGGTGCCGCTGGACGCGCTGGCCAGGCATCCCCAGGTCGAGTCGGTCGAGGTGCAGCGGCTGCTGCGGCAGCTGACCGACCGCCGCTGGCAGGGCCGGACATCGGCGCTGACGCCCGAACAGGTCAGCGCGCTGGCGCCGCCGCTGACCGAGCGGCCGGACGCGGTCACGATGACCGAACTCGATCGGCGTCTGCTGCCCGCCCTCGCCGTCGACGGCCGCGCCGACTACGCGCGGCTGGCGCGCGCGGTCGACTGGTCGGAGTCCGCGGTGCGGCGCCGGGTGGACGAACTGCGCAGGCAGCGCGTGCTGCGCTTCGATGTGGAGATCGATGCGGCAGTACTCGGTTTCCCGGTGCAGACGGCACTGTGGCTGACGGTGGCGCCCGCCCGGCTCGTCGCCGTCGCCCGTGCCATGTCGGCACACCCGGAAACAGCGTTCGTCGGCGGGACCACCGGGATCGCCAACCTGGTCGCGATCGTGGTGTGCCGCGACGCGGACGCCCTGTTCGACTACCTCACCGAGCGGATCGGCGCACTCGACGGAGTCGAACGTGTGGAGCCGGTCCCGATCACGGCCATCGCCAAACGGGCCGCTCCGGTCGTCTGATTCCGGGCGTTCCGCCGGCGGGTTCGCGGGCGTAGTGTCCTGGGGTACGGGCCGAATCGCCCTGGTCCGGCTCGTTGGGCGACGAGCGAGGGAGACCGAGATGAGCACCGCATCCAGTTCGGGATTCGATGCCGAAGCACTGCGCCGCGGGATCGAGGGCCGCGACGCGACGACACTGCTGGCACTGTACGGCGACGACGCCGAGATCCGGATGGTCGACCACAACGACCAGCCCAGCCATCCCCGTGTGCTGCACGGACGTTCGGCGATCAGCGAGATGTTCTCCGACGTGTGCTCGCGGGAGATGACACACAAGCTGGAGAGCGTCCTGATGGACGGCGACCACGTCGCCTTCGTCGAATCCTGCCGCTATCCCGACGGAACCAGAGTCCTGGTCCACTCGATGGCCGACGTCCGCGACGGCCGCATCGTCGACCAGACCTCCATCCAAGCCTGGGACGAGGAGACGTAACGATCCTTGGCGGAGACGGAGGGATTTGAACCCCCGGTCGCTCTCGCGACGCTCGCTTTCAAGGCGAGTGCATTCGGCCGCTCTGCCACGTCTCCCTAGAGTGAGATGTTAGCGGACGCATCCGCGACCACAGATCTCACAGACCGCCCGACGCATCGCGGCTCGTCACGCGCCTGCGCCCGGCCAGGAGACGCGGAGAGGCGGCCGAGCTTCATGCAGGCAATCGAGTTGAACGGGTTCGGCGGGCCCGAGGTGATGGAGTGGACTGTCACGGTCGATCCGGAGCCGGGGCCCGGCGAGGTGCTGATCGAGGTCATCGCGGCCGGGGTGAATCGCGCCGATGTGTTGCAGCGGCGGGGGTTCTATCCGCCGCCCGCCGACGCGAGTTCGGTGCCGGGGCTGGAGTGTTCGGGCACGATCGTCGCGCTCGGCGAGGGCGTGCGCGAGTGGCGGATCGGGGATCGGGTGTGCGCGCTGCTGGCCGGCGGCGGCTATGCCGAGCTGGTCGCGGTGCCCGCCACGCAGCTGCTGCCGATTCCGGACGAGCTCGATCCGGTGGCCGCGGCCGGGTTACCCGAGGTGGCGACGACGGTGTGGTCGAACCTGGTGCTGACGGCCGGACTGCGGTCGGGGCAGCTGGTACTGATCCACGGTGGCGGCGGTGGGATCGGGACGCACGCGATCCAGGTCGCGCGGCGGCTCGGGGCACGGGTGGCGGTGACGGCGGGGTCGGCCGAGAAGCTGGCCAAGTGCGCCGAGCTGGGGGCCGAGCTGCTGATCGACTACAAGACGCAGGACTTCGTCGCGGTGGTCGCGGCCGAGCCGTCGCCGGCCGGTGGCTTCGGTGCCGACGTCATCCTCGACAACATGGGCGCGCTGTACCTGGAGCGCAATGTGGAGGCGCTGGCCCCGCACGGGCAGCTGGTGGTCATCGGGATGCAAGGCGGCGTCGCCGGGACGCTGAATCTGGCGACGCTGCTGGGCAAGTGGGGCACGGTGCACGCGACGAACGTGCGCAACCGGCCACGGGCAGGCACGGGCAGCAAGGCCGAGGTCGTCGCGGCGGTGCGCGAGCACCTGTGGCCGCTGATCGCGGCGGGCGAGGTGGCGCCGGTGATCTCCGCCGAGCTGCCGATCACCGAGGCCGGGCGCGCGCACGAACTGCTCGATTCGCCGGAGACCTTCGGCAAGGTCGTGCTGCGCGTGCGATGACTACTCGAGCGAGCTGAGGGCGCGACCGAGCTGGTCGATCTCGTAGCGGGTCGTGTAGGGCGCCAAGCCGATGGTGACGGCGCCACCCTCGTCGTTGACACCCAGCGCGTCGAGCAACCGGCTGCCGCCGTGCACGCCGCTGACCGTGCCGATCCGGTTGTCGGCCAGCTTGGCCGCCACCTTCTCCGCCTGCATCCCCGCCATGGTGAAACTGACGGTGGGGATGCGGGTGGAGGCGCGACCGATCACGGTGAGGTTGTCGACCTTGTCGAGCACCTGCATCAGGTGGTCGAAGAGCTGGTCGTGATAGTCCTGCAGCGAGGTGATCGACATCTCGAGCCGTTCACGGCGGGTGCCGCGCGCCCGCTCGTCGAGCCCGGCGAGGAAGTCGATCGACTCGGTGAGCCCGGCCAGCAGCGCGTACTGATGGCCGCCGACCTCGAGTCGTTCAGCACCCTTGGCATAGGGATTGAGCGACATCGACGGGATGCGATCGAGGAAGGCCGGATCGCGGAACACCAGCGCGCCCACCTGCGGGCCGCCCCACGACGGCGCGCTCAGGGCGACCACGTCGGCGTTGAGGTCATCGATGTCGATCAGGGCGTACGGTGCCGCGCCGAAAGCGTCGGCGACCAGCAGTCCACCCACGTCGTGCACCCGGTCGGCGGCCACCCGGACCGCGGGCGCCGAGCCGACGATCGGGGACGCCGCGGTGAGCGCGACCAGCCGCGCGGTCGGGCCGATCAGCTCCTCGAACTGCCAGGACGGCATCTCGCAGGTCTCGATCTCGACCTCGGCCCAGCGCACGTGCGCGCCGTAGCGGTTGGCGATGCGCAGCCACGGGGCCACATTGGCCTCGTCGTCGAGCCGGGACAGCACGATGCCGGTACCGAGACCGAGCCGGGAACTCAGCGATTCCGCCAGCCAGGCCAGCAGCACCGCGCGATCGGGTCCGAGCACGACGCCGGCCGGATCTCCCCCGACCAGATCGGCGACCGCCTCACGCGCGGCGTCGAGGATCGCGCCGCTGCGGGTCGCCGCACCGTGGCGGCCGATATGGGAAAACGAGGAGGTGCGGAAACCCGTTGACACGGCACGCGATACCGAATCCGGAACGAGCATCCCCGCCTGCGGGTCCAGGTGGATCCAGCCGTCGCCCAGGGACGGTATCAGGCCCCGAACCCTCGCGACGTCATAAGTCATGCCCGCCACTTTAAGGGCAGCGGGCGTCCCGGTGTAACCGCGTCGGGGTTTTAGCGCGAACCCGGCACACACGCAATGATGGGGATATGACGCACTCGGAGGATGTCCCGGAATCCATCGTCGTGATCGGTCCCGACGGCCGTCCGCTCACCGTGCCCGCGGAGCAGAACGGCGGCGCCACGTTCACCGGACAGGTCGTGCCCGACGATGAGCAGACCGCCACCGACGACGCCGATTCGGGTGAGTCGCTGGCCGATATGGTCGAGCAGCCCGCCAAGGTGATGCGCATCGGCACCATGATCAAACAGCTGCTCGAGGAGGTCCGGGCGGCTCCGCTCGACGACGCCAGCCGCTCGCGGCTCAAGGAGATCCACAAGTCCTCCGTCCGCGAGCTCGAGCAGGGTCTCGCACCCGAGCTGCGCGAGGAGCTGGAGCGGCTGACCCTCCCGTTCACCGACGAATCGGTGCCGTCGGACGCCGAGCTGCGGATCGCCCAGGCCCAGCTGGTCGGTTGGCTCGAGGGCCTGTTCCACGGCATCCAGACCGCGCTGTTCGCCCAGCAGATGGCCGCCCGCGCCCAGCTGGAACAGATGCGTCAGGGCGCCTTGCCGCCGGGCATGCACGTGGGCGATCCGAAGGCCGGCGGCCACGTGGGCGGCGGGCAGTACCTGTAGTCCACCGAAGTCCCGCCCGTTCTCGGCCGCCTCGATTCTGGACTGACGGAGCGAAGGAGCGCAGCGACTGAGCGGAGGAAGGAAGAATCGAGGCCGCAAGGCCGAGAACACCCCGGCCCCGGCCGGGCAGCAACACTGTAAGGTCGGGGACCGTGCCCGCAGCTGCCGCTCGTCCCGATTCGGTCTCCGACCAGAGTGACGCGCGTACCGAAGAGAGCCCCGTGCATTCCGACGACAATCCCCCGGTGACCGAGGCCGAACTGGCCGAGATCGCCGAAGCCGAGCACACCACGGATTCGCCCCTGCTCCTCGCGGAGCCGATGGTGTCGGACTCGCAGACCTTCCAGCGCGCCTTCAAGGACATGCGTGACGGCTTCCATCAGCGCGAGCTGTGGCTGTCGCTGGGCTGGCAGGACATCAAGCAGCGGTACCGGCGATCGGTGCTCGGCCCGTTCTGGATCACCATCGCGACCGGTCTGCAGGCGCTGGCCATGGGTCTGCTGTATTCGACCCTGCTCGATCAGCCGATCAGCGAGTACCTGCCCTACGTGACGATCGGCCTGATCGTCTGGAACGTCATCAGCGCCTCGATCCTCGAGGGCTCCGATGTCTTCATCGCCAACGAGGGCCTGATCAAACAGCTGCCCTCGGCGCTGAGCGTGCATGTGTACCGGCTGGTCTGGCGGCAGTTCCTGTTCTTCATCCACAACGCCGCGATCTACGCGGTCCTGCTGGTGGCGTTCGCGCTCTGGCAGGACCTGAACTGGTCGGTGCTGCTGGCCGTGCCCGCGATCGTGCTGCTGTTCCTCAACGCCATGTGGGTGTCGATCGTGTTCGGCATCTTCTCCACCCGCTACCGCGACATCGCCCCGATCCTGGGCTCGATGACGCTGATGCTGTTCGTGCTGACCCCGGTCATGTGGTCGACCAAGGCGCTGGAGAACTCGGTCGGCGGGATGAGCGACCGGGCCAAGCTGATCGAGATCGTGCCCACCTTCCACTACCTGGAGATCGTGCGCGCGCCGCTGCTCGGCGAGCCGTCGGAATGGCACCACTGGGCGATCGTCGGCGCGATCACGGTGGTCGGCTGGATCGTCGCGATCCTGGCGCTCAAGCAGTACCGTGCCCGCGTCCCGTACTGGGTTTAGGAGCAGTCCCCGATGAGCCGTGTGAGTATCGAAACCCAGCAGGCGTGGGTCGAGTTCCCCATCTTCGACGCCAAGTCGCGGTCGCTGAAGAAGGCGTTCCTCGGTAAGGCGGGCGGCGCGATCGGGCGCAACAGTTCCGATGTGGTGGTCGTCGAGGCGCTGCGCGACATCAATCTCTCGCTGAAGGAAGGCGACCGGGTCGGCCTGGTCGGCCACAACGGCGCGGGCAAGTCGACCCTGTTGCGGCTGCTGTCGGGCATCTACGAGCCCTCGCGCGGCAGCGCGCGCATCCGCGGCCGGGTCGCGCCGGTGTTCGATCTCGGCGTCGGCATGGATCCGGAGATCTCCGGCTACGAGAACATCATCATCCGTGGCCTGTTCCTCGGGCAGACCCGCAAGCAGATGATGTCCAAGATCGACGAGATCGCCGATTTCACCGAGCTCGGCGAGTACCTGTCGATGCCGCTGCGCACCTACTCCACCGGCATGCGCGTGCGGCTGGCGATGGGTGTGGTGACCTCCATCGACCCCGAGATCCTGCTGCTGGACGAGGGCATCGGCGCGGTCGACGCGGAGTTCATGAAGAAGGCGCGCACGCGGCTGCAATCGCTGGTCGCGCGCTCGGGCATTCTCGTCTTCGCCAGCCATTCCAACGAGTTCCTCGCCCAGCTGTGTGACACCGCGATGTGGGTCGACCACGGCCAGATCCGCCTGCACGGCGGCATCGAGGAAGTCGTGCGAGCCTACGAGGGTCCCGACGCGGGTAATCACGTGGCACAGGTGCTGCGTGAGCTGGAGACCGAGGGCGCAGCGGGCGCAGGCGGCGAACGAGAACTGGAGCAGAACCAGGCATGAGCGGTCAACGGCCGGAGGCGGCAGCGCAGCATAACCACGGAGGCCGTCCGAGCATGCCCGGTGTAGCAGCATGAGCGACGACCACGGGAAGCCGGTGCCGGGCGGGTTCAGCATGACCGATCGCCTCGAGGCGACCGCGGCACCCGCGGAGCCCGCCGCTGCCCTGGCCGATGACGCGGTGCTGCCCGGCGAACCGGCGCCCGCGCAGGTCGCCGCGCTGGCTGACGACGCGGAACTGCCCGCAGGCGCCGAGCCTGCCGACATCACGACCGAGACCGGCCCGAGCGCGCGGATCATCGCGGTGGTCGTCACCCACAAGCGCCGTGAGCTGCTCGCCGAATCATTGAAAGTCCTCGCCTCGCAGTCACGTCCGGTCGACCATCTGATCGTCGTCGACAATGCCAACGAGGACGCGGTGGCCGAACTGGTCGCGCAGCAGCCGATCGAGGCCACCTACTTGGGTTCACGGCACAACCTGGGCGGCGCCGGTGGTTTCGCCCTCGGCATGCTGCACGCGCTCACCCAGGGCGCGGATTGGGTGTGGCTGGCCGACGACGACGGCCGCCCCGACGGGCCCGAAGTGCTCGCGACACTGATCGATTGCGCGCGCAGGCACAACCTGGTCGAGGTTTCGCCGGTGGTCTGCGATATCGACGAACCCGACCGGCTCGCGTTCCCCCTGCGCCGTGGCGTGGTGTGGCGACGGCTGCGCTCCGAGCTCGGTGACGAGGACTTCCTGCCCGGCATCGCCTCGCTGTTCAACGGCGCGCTGATCTCGGCGAAGGCCGTGGATCTGATCGGTGTGCCCGATCTACGGCTGTTCGTGCGCGGCGATGAGGTGGAGGTGCATCGCCGCCTTGTCCGCTCCGGGCTGCCCTTCGGCACCTGCCTGCAGACCGCCTACCTGCATCCCAACGGCGCCGAGGAGTTCAAGCCGATCCTAGGCGGGCGGATGCACACCCAGTACCCGGACGACCCGGTCAAGCGCTATTTCACCTACCGCAACCGCGGCTATCTGATGTCGCAGCCCGGAATGCGGAAGCTGTTGCCGCAGGAGTGGATTCGCTTCTCCTGGTTCTTCCTGGTGACCCGTCGCGACCCGGCCGGCCTGAAGGAATGGTTCCGGCTGCGCTCGCTCGGCCGGAACGAGCAGTTCGGCAAACCGGACTAGGCGGAGCCCCCCCAGAAATAGGGGGGTAGGTCCTGGCGATCTCGCGACCTAGGATCGGTAGGTGACCTTACGAACGAGTTTCGCGTCCACCGCTGCCGCCATTCTCGCCGGCAGTGCACTATGCCTGGCCGTGCCGGGCACCGCCAACGCCGATGACACCTGTCAGCTCGGCGCGTCCAACGTCGGTCCCCGCTCCTGCGTGATGAACGAACTGCGCACGGCCCCGGTCCCGACGCTCGGCAACGGCGTCTGCTTCGGCCTCGTGAACGTGGGCGGCACCGCGTTCGACGGACCGCTCAACTCCCCGAGCGTGGCGCCCGGTGCCACCCACAGCATCTCGCTGCGCATCTCGCAGGGCCTGCTCGGCAACATGGCCCCTGCTCTGCTGACGTGCGATGTGAACGTCATCGTGGACTGGCGGAACCTGGACAACGGTGCCACCGGCTCCATGACGCATTTCGTTCCCGCCAGCCACAACAGCACCTATCCGTTCCAGGTGGTCGCCCCCACCGGCCCCGGCCGGTTCCAGGTCACCGTGCGCACCGACCGTCCGAGTCTGCCCGCCTCCACCGAGATCGTCGTCCCGTAACCTGCGTCGACGCCACCGGGAGCTGATTCGTCAGCCCTCGGTGGCATAAATCAGTTGTGCGGTGTCGCGGGTGTGCGGCACAGTGGGAGCAACGTTGGAGAGGAGGTGGATGTCCGTGAGTACAGCCGTGTGGATTGCCGTGCCCGGCGAGCGCGATTGCGCGCCCGCCCTGGCCGCGCCGGACATCACCTCTCCTCGCTGAACCCGTTGTCGGGTTCAGCGCCCGACGAAGGACTTCACACCGATGGTCGACTACGACCTGCTCGTCCCTTACGGCTGGACCGAAGCCGTAGCTTCTGAATATCTGCCGCTGCTCAGCGATCTCACCCCTGCCCGCATCGTCCGGATGGACCGCAGCGAGTGCGATGTGGTCACACCGCGCGGCCCGGCACGGGCTTCCTGTCCGCGCGACATCACCGGACTGTGCACCGGCGACTGGGTGGGGCTGGACGCCGAACACACTGTGCGGCAACTGTTGCCGCGCCGTTCGGCGATCATGCGATCGTCGGTGTCGGGGCGTTCGGTCGCCCAGGTGCTGGCGACCAATGTCGATACCGTGCTGATCTGCACGGCCGCCGACGGTGATGTGGACCTCGGCCGGATCGAGCGGATGCTCGCGCTGGCGTGGGAGAGCAATGCCCAGCCGATCGTTGTGCTCACCAAAGCCGATGCGGCGGTGGATATCCCGCTTGACGAGGTGCGCGCGGTCGCACCGGGCGCGACGGTGCTGGCCGTGAGCTCCACCGCCGAGGTGGGGCTCGATGTGCTCACCGCGCTGCTCACGGGCACGGTGGCGCTGATCGGACCGTCGGGTGCGGGCAAGTCAACCCTCGCCAATGCCCTGCTCGGCGCGGAGGTGTTCACCACCAACGCCGTTCGCGCGGTCGATGGGAAGGGGCGCCACACCACGGTGCATCGGGAGTTGCGGCCGCTCCCCGGCGGCGGCACACTCATCGACACTCCGGGTCTGCGTGGCATCGGCCTGTACGACGCGGCCGAGGGCATCGGCAAGACATTCAGTGACATCGAATCCCTCGCCGCCGAATGCCGTTTCGCCGACTGCGCGCACCAGACCGAACCGGGCTGCGCGGTTCTCGCCGCCCTCGCCGACGGCACCCTCCCCGAACGCCGCTTGACGAGCTATCGCAAACTGGCCAAGGAGAACGAATGGATGGCTGCCCGCACCGACAAGCGCCTCGCGGCCGAACGCGCCCAGGCCTGGCGCACCATCGCCAAACAGCAGCGCCGCCGATACCGCGAACGCGGCCACCGCTAACCCACCTGGACAAATGATCACCACGCTCTGGTGTAAGCATCGGCCGAATGCCGACCCGCACCAGAGCGTGGTGATCTTGTTCATCCGGTGGAGCCGCGCCCGCCCGGACGCGGGTGCGGTAGCGCGATAGGGTGCGGGCGCACGGTTCGCTATCCGGGAGGGATGAATGAGTAGCCCCGGCGATTTCCCATCACCACACCCCGCCGATTCGGCTCGCGCCGATGTCGGCGCAACAGGCGGTGACACACCGCAACCCAGCCTGATCCGGCCCCACACCGGCGACCAGTGGTCGGTGAGCAGGCCGGACATCCCACAGCCCGGCCATGGTCGCCCGGGAGTCCCTCCACCGGGATCCGGCGGGCCCGGTGCGCCGCCCGGGTACGGTCAGCCGCCTGCGGGGCACGGGACTCCAGCTCCTGGTTTCGCACAGCCGGGCCCGGGCACGCCGCCACCCGGATTCGGCCAGCCCCCTTTCGGACCAGGCACTCCCTCTCCTGGGTTCGGCCGGCCTGGCCCAGGCGCTCCGGCTCCCGGGTTCGGCCAGCCCGGCCCAGGCACCCCGCCACCCGGATTCGGCCGTCCGCCTGCGGGACCGGCCGTTTCGGCCCCCGGTCAGCCGCAGATCCCGCCACCAGGCCAGCCGCATGACCCCGGTTTCGGCCAACGACACACTCCGCCGATCGGTCTCGGTCTCGCGCAAGGCGCTCCGCAGCGGTACGGCCAGCCGCAGGGTGGACCCGTGCAGCCGGGATTCCCGCCTCCGCAGCGTCCTCCGGTGGGGGCCGGCTCTTTTGACGGTTTCGCGGGGGCTCAGGGCGATCAGCCGCCGTTCGGGCAGGCCGGTCACCCACCGCAGGGCGCACCCGGTCCGTTCGGGCAGGGCGCGCCGGGGCAGTTCGGTGGTCCGGCGGGCGCGAGTGGGGCGCAGCAAGGGCCGAATCCGCCTGGGCTGACGGTGGATTCGTCGTATGTGTGGGCGTCGTTCATGTTGGCGCTGGTCAAGCCGAAGATCTTCGTCAACGGGCAGCCGGTGCCGGATGCGCGCTGGGGGCAGACGCATGTGCCGGTGGGGCCGGGGCAGTATCACGTGCGGGTGGTGACGCCGTGGCTGTTCGATATGGGGCCCGCGGAGATCCAGGTTCCGGTCACGCCGGGGCCGGGGAGCAAGGTCTACTACCGGTCGCCAGCTGCGGTCTTCTTCCAGGGTGCGATCGGGTCGGAGCCGCAGAAGACGCCGGGAGTGATCTTCCTGTGGCTGCCGTTCGCGGTGCTCGGGGCGTTCTTCCTGTTGACGTTGCTGCTGATCCTGCTCGGCTGACCGGCATCGCCACGCGAACAGCCCCGGCACCGCGCCGGGGCTGTTCGCGTTTCCGGCGCCGACAACGAGAAACGCCGCGCCGGAACGAATTCCGGCGCGGCGTCACGATCAGCGCGGACTCAGCTGGGGTCGATCCCGTAGAGCCTGGCCCAGTTCTCGCGGCTGGTCAGCTCGGGCACCGCGTCCCGGTACGCGGCCTGCAGCGCGGGCAGTTCCTTGCGGAGCTTGCGCAGGGTGCGGTAGGTGCGGATGAGCAGGGCGCGGGCGCGGGCCTTGTCGCGGCGGCGCACGCGCACGCCGGACTGCGAGGCGTCGGTGACGACCACGTGGTCGAACAGGCCGACATGCCACCAGTGCGCGTCCTCGCGGGTGATGCCGATGAGACCGTGCTGGGTACGCCCGGTCCACTGCGCGATCGCGCGCTTGATCAGCACCAGGGTGACCCGGCTCGGCTCACCGCTGGCCCGGCGGACCTGGATGTCGGCGGAGTTCACCGGCGGGGTGGCGGCCGGGTGCTTGATGGTCTCCGGGTAGTCGCCGCGGGTGCCGCGGGCGGCGGCGAGGGCGTCGATGCCGCCGTCGCGCAGCACCTTCGGGCCCTTCATGAAGTCCTCGATGCCCTGCAGCGTGGTGTGCACCAGGCCGTACTGCATGCCGACCAGGTGCTCGGCGATGTAGCGGAAGAACTCGCGCGTGATCGCCTTGCCGTCGAGATCGGTGTGCAGGGCGCCGACGATGAGCGAGTTACGCGTGGAGAAGTAGCGCGCCCAGTCGTCGTAGTCCTTCCAGTAGAAGTCGGCGTGCCAGACGGCGGCGTTGGGCAGGGTGACGGTGACGAAACCGTGCTCGCGCGCGCGGATGCCGTACTCGACGTCGTCCCACTGGAAGAAGATCGGCACCGGCAGGCCGATCTTGGCGACCACCTCGGCCGGGATCAGGCAGGTCCACCAGGCGTTGTAGCCGGCGTCGACGCGGCGCTCCTGGTTCTTCTTGAGCATGGAGGTGTTGCGCAGCGCCTTGGGCACCTTCTGCCCGTGCTTGAGCTCGTGCAGGTGCACCTCCTCCGCGCCGACATTGAGGTAGTCGGGATTGAGCAGGAACAGCATCTGCGCGCCGACCAGGGTCGGTTCGACGGTCAGGTTGGCGAAGGCCTGCAACCGCAGCACGGTCTCCGGCTCGCAGAGGATGTCGTCGTCCATCAGGATGACGTCGGCGTGCTCATTGGCCGCCGACACCTCGTAGAGGCCGCGGGTGAAGCCGCCCGCGCCGCCGAGGTTGGGCTGGCGGATGTAGCGCAGCTTGTCGCCGAAGTCGGGGCGCACCTGCTGGAACAGCGGGCGGTTCTCGACCAGGTCGGTGCCCTGGTCGACGACGTAGACGGCGTCGATCGCGGCCAGCACGGTCGCGTCGGAGGCCAGCGCGGCCACCGTGTGCGCGCAGTCCTCGGCGCGGTTGAAGGTGCAGATCGCGATCGCGACCGGGCGGACCTTCTCCGGCGCCTGCGCGGTCCAGGCGAGCTCGGTGATGTCGAGGGTGCCGCCGATGGCGTCGAACTCGAGCCACAGCGCGCCGCCGTCGACGTACTGGTCGAGCGGGGCGCTCAGGCTGACGCGGCCGCTGCTGGTCGCCACGAGCGAGGCGATGATGCGGCGGTGGCCCGCGATGTCGGAGGCGACCAGGCGCACATTGGCCTTGTCACCGACCTCGAGGGTCGCGCTCACCGTCACCTCGGTGACGGTGGTCCAGCGCTGCCAGTAGCTGGCGGCGAAGCGACCGAAGTAGGTGTTGGTGTGCGCGGTGGCGCCCTTGGGCAGGCGCAGTGCCAGGCGCTCACGGACCGCGGCGCCGCCCTTGACGACGGCGTAGAGCTCATCGCTCACCCGGGCCGAGGGGCCGGTGAATATGCCCCTGGCCAGCACCAGCCGCTCCGGCGCCGCGTGTTCACCGCGCAGCGACTCCGGCGCGGCCTCGCGCCGATCGTTCGATTCGGTCACGGCTCCCGTAGCCGACTGTTCCATGAAATCCTCGAAATTCTCGGTATCGACTGCGCCGACGCAAGCAGTCACGTAAAGAAGGGGCGGCGCGGCAGGCGGGGGTGAGGATATCAATCGCCCGGCGTCGTCGCGCCGTCAGTGAGGGGTCGCCGCACCCCGCGCGTGTTGCTCTTCAGTTGCCGAAGAGCCGGTGAAGACGAATTTGTCGTAGGCCCAATAGCGGAATACGACCGCGACGATCTGGCCGATCAGCGTGCCGGAAATGTTGTCCGACAGCGGCGAGGACAGGTCGAGCACATAGCGGGAAAAGCCGAGGCAGCCGAGTTGCAGCGCGATCGCGACGACATTGAAAACCGCGTACAAAACGTATTCGCGGCCCGGGTTGTCGGTCTTCTTGTGGGAGAAGGTCCACCACTTGTTGCCGAAGTAGGTGACCACCGTCGCCACCGCGATCGCGATGATCTTGGCGAGCAGCGGCGAGTGATACAGCACACCCTCGGTGAAGCTGAATCCACCGCCCCAGAAGACGAGCAGGTTGTAGGTGCCCGCGTCGACCAGAAAGCCGATCGCGCCGACGACGAGGAAGGCGGCGCCCTGCCGCAGCGCCGTCACCACCTTCGACATCAACGACGCGGGAACCGGCTCGGACAACTCGGGGTGGGACACGGGCCGACCGTACACCGATGGCCCGTTCGGTCCCGCGTTAAGCTCGCTGAACCGGGTGAGCGGATCGGACGTGCGCTGTGTACCCTCCCGGTGTCCCACTGCTGCCTACATCGAGGATTGACCCGGGTGGACTCCACCGAGCTTCGCATTGCCGCCGTGGTCCCCTGCCACAACGAAGAGGCCGCGGTCGCCAAGGTTGTCGCCGACCTGAAGGCCGCCGTGCCGGGGATCGTCGTCTACGTCTACGACAACCTGAGCACCGACCGCACCGCCGAATGCGCCCGCGAGGCCGGGGCGATCGTGCGCTACGAGAACACCAAGGGCAAGGGCAACGTCGTGCGCCGCGCCTTCGCCGACATCGAGGCCGACGTCTATCTGATGATCGACGGCGACGACACCTACGAGGCGTCCGCGGCCCCGCTGATGATCAAGACACTGCTCGACGGCCCCTACGACCACGTGCTCGGCGTGCGCAAGCAGGACGACAGCGACGGCAGCGCCTACCGCTCCGGCCACGAGACCGGCAACAAGGTGCTCAACGGCGTCGTCGGCAAGGTGTTCGGCGAGAACGTCGAAGACATGCTGAGCGGCTTCCGGGTGTTCTCGCGCCGCTTCGTCAAGAGCTTCCCCGCCGTCTCGCGCGAGTTCGAGATCGAGACCGAGCTGACCGTGCACTCGCTGCACCTGCGGGTGCCGCAGACCGCGGTGCAGGTCGGTTTCCGTGACCGCCCGGCGGGCAGCGAGTCCAAGCTGCGCACCTACCGCGACGGCACCAAGATCCTCGCGCTGATCCTCGGCCTGGCCAGGCACGAGCGCCCGGTGGCGTTCTACGGCCTGTTCGGCACACTGGCCTGGCTGGTGTCGCTGATCCTGACCGTGCCGATCGTGATCGAGTTCTACGACACCCACGAGGTGGCGCGGTTCCCGACGCTGTTCTTCGCGTTCACCCTGATGCTGCTCGGCAGCCTCGCGTGGACCGCCGGCATGATCCTCGACGGCATCCGCCGGTCCCGTCACGAGGCGGCGCGCCTGGTCTACCTGCGCTATTCGGCCGCCGGAGCGCACGACGACGTCGCTGCCGGAGACCGTCGGTGACGACTTCGACCGAGCCGGACACCGCCGTCGAGCTCAGCAAGACCGCACCGCAGGCACCGAGCACCAAGGATCGCCTCCTCGCGCCGATCCAGACGCTGACGACCAAGCTGGGCGCGGCCACGGTCGCCTTCGCGGTGATCGCCACCGTGTTCGGCGCCCTGTTCGCCGTGCTCACGCCGCCGTTCTGGGGCCATGACGAGCTGACCCAGTTCGGCCGCGCCTACCAGGTGGCGCACGGCGGGGTGTTCCCGCAGCGCATCGCCGACGACCGCGGTGTCGCCTACGGCGGCCAGATCCCGGTCAGCGTCGACGCGCTGATGGACTACGCCTTCCGCGACTACAACGACAACCCCGACGAGCCCGACGCGATGGTGGCCGACCCCGCCGTCTACGACCGGCTCGGCGACGCCGAGATCAGCTCGGCCACCAAGACGATGTGGTTCACCAACACCGCCGCCTACTCGCCGGTGCCGTATGTGCCCGCCGCCGTTGGCATTCGGCTCGGCGAAGCACTCGGCCTGAATGTCGGCGGGATGTACCTGCTGACCAGGCTGGCCGGCCTGGTGGCCTATCTGGCCGTGGTCGGTTTCGCGCTGTATGCGCTGCGGGAGCGGCGTAGTCAGTGGCTGGCGTTCACCGTCGCGGTGCTGCCGATCGCGCTGTTCCAGGCGGGCACCGTCACCGCGGACACGCTCACCAACGCGCTCGCGATCATGGTGTCGGCGTTGCTGCTCAAGGCCCTTTTCCTCGGCGATCGGTTGCGGCCGGTGGAAACCGGCGCGTTGCTCGCCGCGACGATCGCGTTGCCGCTGAGCAAACCGACCTACGTGCTGCTGGCGATGCTCGTTGTCGTCGTGCCCGCCGACCGGCTCGGATTCACCGGAAAACTGAAGCTGATTCCGTGGGCTTTCGCCGCGACGGGTGGCGCGCTTTTCCTCGCGTGGACCAAAATCGCGGCACCGACCGGCGACGGTATGAGCCTGATGCGCCCGCCGCACCAGTGGGGCCAGGTGCGTCCCGCCGACCAGCTGACGGGAATCCTCAGCGACCCGGTGCAATTCGTGCACACCTTCGGCGAGAGTATCGCGTTGCGCGATCACCGCTGGTTCAACCAGTTCTTCGGTGAACTCGGTTTCGCGTATGTCGACGTGCCCGCCGTGTCGATGCTGGCGTGCCTGATCGCGTTCGCGGTGAGTTTCGGTATCGCCGACCGGATGAACACCGCGACAGCCACTTTCCGGCGCACGCTGATCGTGGCACTGACTGTGCTGGCGAGCGTCGCGATGATCTACGTGACGTTGTACATGTCGTTCACGCCGGTCGATTTCTACATCATCGACGGCGTGCAGGGCCGGTATTTCGTGCCGCTGGCCATCATGGGACTGGCCGTGGTGGCCCGCTGGGTTCCCTTGCGGCTCACCGATTCCGACGGCGTGATTCCCACCAGGGGAACGGCGATCACCGTCACCTGCGCCTCGGTTTTCGCGCTGATCGGCGCGGCCGCAACATATTACACCGTCGTCTGGGGATAAATCCCCCGACGACGGTGCGGGACTCAGAGCTTCTTTTCGCCCGCCGCCGCGTAGGCGCGTTCGGTGGCGGCCTTCTTGGGCCGCCACCAGTCCTCGTTCTCGCGGTACCAGGTGATGGTGTCGGCCAGGCCGGCCCGGAAGTCCGCGTAGCGCGGTGACCAGCCCAGTTCCTCGCGCAGCAGGCTCGCGTCGATGGCGTAGCGCTGGTCGTGGCCGGGGCGATCCGTCACGTGGTCGAAGTCGGCGGGATCGCGGTCGAACGCCTGCAGGATGAGCTGGACGACGCTGAGATTGTCGAGTTCGCCCTCGGCGCCGATGAGATAGGTCTGGCCGGTCCGGCCGCGGTCGAGAATGTCCCAGACCGCGCGATTGTGGTCGTCGACGTGGATCCAGTCGCGCACCTGATGACCGGCGCCGTACAGGCGCGGCCGCACACCGTCGATCAGATTGGTGATCTGGCGCGGGATGAATTTCTCGACGTGCTGATACGGGCCGTAATTGTTGGAGCAGTTCGACAGGGTCGCGCGGACGCCGAACGAGCGGGTCCAGGCGCGGACCAGCAGATCGCTGCCCGCTTTCGTCGCCGAATACGGACTCGACGGGTTGTAGGCCGTGGATTCGGTGAAGGCCGGGTCGTCGGGGGTGAGGTCGCCGTACACCTCGTCGGTGGAGACGTGGTGATAGCGCACCTCGTGGCGGCGCACGGCCTGCAGCAGCGAGTACGTGCCGACGATATTGGTCTGCACGAACGGCCACGGCTCGGCCAGCGAGTTGTCGTTGTGCGATTCGGCGGCGAAATGCACCACCGCGTCGACGCCGCTGACCAGATTGTCGACCAGGTCCAGATCGGCGATGTCGCCGTGCACGAAATCGATCCGGTCGGCGACCGAATCCAGCGACGCCCGGTTGCCCGCGTAGGTGAGCGCGTCGAGGACGGTCACGTGCACATCCGGGCGCGTGGCCACGGTCTGCTGGACGAAATTCGCACCGATGAACCCGGCCCCGCCGGTTACGAGCACTCGCACCCGGCCAACGATACGTGCTCGCCGATGCCGTTCCGGACTCGAGGCGGACGAAAATGTGATGCTGTACAGCGTCCGACCTGTGACGCCCCGGATATATTTGCTGTGACGTCCATCACAATAGAGCCGGTTAGGTTACGACTTCGGGTCTGTTTTCCTGAGAAAAAGCCCGGTCATCGCTCAGGTTTCCGACGCCGCACCAGTACTGGGGTATCTACGGTGAACAGAATTTGAATA
Source organism: Nocardia fodinahabitans (assembly GCF_052983615.1). NCBI lineage: Bacteria > Bacillati > Actinomycetota > Actinomycetes > Mycobacteriales > Nocardiaceae > Nocardia > Nocardia fodinahabitans. Next base: position 3,712,884 of record NZ_JBRJJC010000001.1, on the reverse strand, counting down.
GACGGTCACGCGAGGTTCACCGCTCGTTAGCTGCGAGGGCTTTTGATCATCGGGTCCCCTCCGAACGCTCCAACATCGAGGTTCAACGAAAATGCTGATGAGGAAATTCGCCGCCACCTCGGCGCTGCTGATCGCTGCCATGGGCGTCACCGCCGGCACCGTCAACGCCGCGCCGGTCGAAGAGGCCGCCCCGATCAACTACACCGCCGAGGTCGTCGACGGTTCCAAGTCCGTCATCACCACCGACGCCGGCTCGCTGGTCGTCGAGGACGGCGCCTTCAAGATCAAGGCCGCCAACGGCACCACCGTCGCCGGTACCCCGCTGACCTTCCGCCTCGACGAGTTCGAGCTGCCCATCGTGGCCGAGATCTCGGGCAACAAGGCTGTGCTGAGCCCGCAGCTGGACCCGGCCCAGGCTGTCTACAAGCCTGTCGCCCTGCCCTACGAGGACAAGGCCGAGTTCAAGACCGAGTACGCCCGTGAGCAGGCCGCCTGGTCGCGTCTGACCTCCACCATCTCCATGGGCGCCACCATCGGCACCCTCGTCGGCGGCCTGTCCGGCGCTGCGATCGGCTGCGTCGCCGGTGCGGCTGCGGGCCTCGTGGCCACCGGCGTGCTGCTGGCCCTCTTCGGTGCCGGCCCGCTGGCCGGTTGCGCCGTCGGTGCCGCCGGTGTCGGTTTCATCGGTGTCCTGATCGGTCAGATCCTGGTGACCGCGCCGGTCGCCATCGGTGCTGTTATCCAGTACATCACCACCATCTCCGCCCCCTTCACCCCGCCGGCCAAGTAATTTCGCCGCAGGACTGAGTAGAGCGGCCCCGGTTCGGAGAAATCCGAACCGGGGCCGCTTGTTTCGTTTCTGCGGAGGCTCGGCTTACCGACCGTGGTCCAGACCGTCCGAGCCGTTCTCAGGCCGTCCTGGCCCGCTGCGCAGGTTCCAGCGCCACCCGCACGAACTTGGCAACCCGGCCGAGCGCCGACCGGCTCTCCGGCATGCTGGGCAGGATGCTCATGAAGGCGTGCACCTGACCGCGCCACAGTTCGAGGGTGACCGGCACGCCCGCCGCGGTCAGCCGGTGGGCCATGAGTTCGCAGTCGTAGCGCAGCAGTTCGTCCTCGGCGGCGATGAGCAGCACCGGGGGCAACCCGGTGAGCTCGGCGTTGACCGGGGACATCGCCGGGTCGAGCGGACCGGCTGCCTCGGTACCCATCCGGACGAGGGCCGCCAGCCCCGACAGCGGGATATAGGCGTCCCGGGTGACGTTGACATACCCCTGCTTGGCCTGGTGGTCGAGGTCGAGCAGCGGGCTCAGCCCGACCAGCGCCGAGGGCAGCGGCAGGCCGATCGCCCGTGCGCGCAGCGCGGTGGCGAAGGTGAGGTAACCACCCGCGGAGTCGCCCGCGAACACGATCTTCGCCGGGTCGGCACCGTGGCGCAGCAGCCAGCGGTAGGCGAGCACGCAGTCGTCGATCGAGTCGGTGATCGCGCGCCCGGACAGCTGCCGGTACTCCACGTTGAGCACGGCCAATCCGGTCCGCCGCGCGATCCCGGCGACGATCGCCCGATGCGAGTGCAGTCCGCCGACGGCGAAGCCGCCACCGTGCATGTACAGCACCGCACCGTGGCGCAGCGCGCGCGATGCGCCGGCGGGCCGGACCATCTCCATCTTGAAGCCGTCCATGTGGATCTGCTCGCGCTCGATCCCGTGCGGTTCCGGCCGCAGCCGGGAGAGCAGGTCGACGGCGACGGCGCCGAGCGGGATGGTCGCCCGGTTGATCGGCACGGTCCGCAGCAGCGGCCCGATGACGCCGACGCACGCGCCCATCAACACTCGTGACGAGGTGCTCGTTCGCCCGGAGTTGACGATGATGCCCTGTTCGGGCCCGCGCGCCGCCCGCTTCCCCACGACAGCGGAGGCGATCCCGCCCATCACACCCGGCCCGGCGATCTTCGACGATCCCATCGCGCACCTACCTCACAGCTGGCGCGTCGACCCCCCACCAGGCGGGCCCGGCATGGATGTCCACGCTGACATCTAACATAGTGATGTTTCACACATCGACGCTCACATAATCAGATAAGCGCCATGTCTGTCCCAGTTATCGCCCGACACACCCGGATACAAACGTTCGTGACCAATTCGTCGACGTGTCGGAACCTCCCCGACTCCGCGACAAGAGGAGCTGGCAGACTTCCCCCATGCGCGGAATCATCCTGGCGGGCGGCACCGGTTCGCGGCTGCACCCCATCACGCGCGGGGTGAGCAAGCAGCTCGTCCCGGTCTACGACAAGCCCATGGTCTACTACCCGTTGTCCACCCTCATGTTGGCAGGGATCGACGACATTCTGGTGATCACCACGCCGGAGGACGCCGACGCGTTCGCCCGGCTGCTCGGCGACGGCAGTCAGTTCGGCGTCGCCATCAGCTACGTGGTCCAGCCCGAACCCGACGGACTCGCGCGCGCGTTCGTGCTGGGCGCCGACCACATCGGCACCGAGCCAGCGGCCCTGGTGCTCGGCGACAACATCTTCCACGGCCCCGGCCTCGGCGCCAGCCTGGAACGCTTCCACGACATCGACGGCGGCGCGGTGTTCGCCTACTGGGTCAAGGACCCGACCGCCTACGGCGTGGTGGAGTTCGAGCACGGCCGCGCGGTCTCCATCGAGGAGAAGCCGAAGAAGCCGCGCTCCAACTACGCCATCCCGGGCCTGTATTTCTACGACAACGACGTGGTGCAGATCGCCCGCGAGCTGCGGCCGTCGGCACGCGGCGAGTACGAGATCACCGACATCAACCGCGCCTACCTGGAACAGGGCAAGCTCAGCGTCGACGTGCTGGCCCGCGGTACCGCCTGGCTCGACACCGGCACCTTCGACTCGCTGCTCGACGCGGCCAACTACGTGCGCACCATCGAGGAACGACAGGGCCTCAAGATCGGCGTGCCCGAGGAGGTGGCGTGGCGGCGCGGGCTCATCACCGACGACCAGCTGTGCGAGCTGGCCGAACCGATGGTGCGCTCCGGCTACGGCCGCTATCTGCTCGATCTGATCGACCGCGGGAAAGACTGGTAACAACAGGCATGCAGATCCGTGAACTGGCCATCCCCGGCGCGTGGGAGGTGACTCCCCGCCTGCTCGGCGACGACCGCGGGATGTTCTGTGAGTCGTTCAAGGCCTCGGAGTTCGAGAAGGCCACCGGGCGCCCGTTCGAGCTGCACCAGGTGAACACCTCGGTCTCGGCCGCGGGCGTGCTGCGCGGCATCCACTACACCGAGGACCCGCCCGGCCAGGCCAAGTACGTGACCTGCGTGCGCGGCGCGTTCCTGGACGTGGTGGTGGACCTGCGGCCCGGCTCGCCGACCTACGGCCGCTGGGACAGCGTGCTGCTCGACGACGTGCACCGTCGCTCGGTGTTCCTGTCCGAGGGCCTCGGCCACGCCATCCTCTCGCTGGAGGACGGCTCGACGGTCACCTACCTGTGCTCGCTCGAGTACACCCCCGAATTCGATCGGGACATGGACGCTTTCGACGCCCGCCTCGGCATCGACTGGCCGACCGAGGGCCGCGACGGCAGCAGGCTCACCTATATCCGCTCCGCCAAAGATGAAGTGGCTCCGCCTTTTTCCTGATTCACGTGAAACGGCGAACGGCACCACCTGGGAAAGGGTGCCGTTCGCCGTTACCGGATCAAGCGACCGGCTCTAGTAGCTTCTCCTCGGTGGCGGGCGCCTCGACGACCCGCGACCGGCGGCGCGGCAGGAAGACCGTCAGGGCGACCAGCGCGCCGACGATGGTGACGCCCGCGGCGAATTCCAGACCCGGCCGGTAGGTGTCGAGCATCTGCTGCGGCGTCGCGCCGGCGCCGTGCGTGCCGGAGGTGACGATCGCGGTGGTCACGGCGAGCACGATGGCCGCGCCGACCTGCATCGAGGTCTGCAGCACGCCGGCCGCCAGGCCCTGCTCGTCGTCGTCGATACCGCTGGTGGCCTGCACGTTGATCGCCGGGAAGCCGACCCAGCCGATACCGATCAGCAGGATGGCGGGCAGCAGCACGGTCAGGTAGTCCGGCGCGGTGTCGACCCGCAGGAACAGCAGGTAGCCGACGGCCATCACGGACATGGTGACGGCGATGACCGGCCCGGTGCCGAAGCGGTCGATCAGCTTCTCGGAGAAGAAGGCCGACCCGACGACCAGGATGCCGACCGGCAGCAGCGCCATCGCCAGCTTCAGCGCCGACCATTCCAGCGTGTCCTGCATGTACAGGGTGACGATGAACTGCCAGCTGAAGTACGAACCGGCGACCGCGATGATGGCCAGGCTGGCCCGCACCAGCGACACCTTGCGCAGGATGCCCAGGCGCACCAGCGGATGCTTCACCCGCTGCTCGGTGATGACGAACGCGGCGAACAGGGCGATCACGGCGAGGAAAGAACCGACTGTGCGGACCGAGGTCCAGCCGACCTCCGGCGCGGTGACCACGGTGTAGACCAGCAGCAGCATGCCCGCGGTGGACAGCAGCGCGCCGAGCAGATCGTGTCCGCCCTCCTCGGCCTTACCGTCCTTGGGCACCAGCACGAACGCGGCGGCCAGGGCGGCCAGGGCGATCGGGACCGGCAGCAGGAAGGTCCAGCGCCAGCCGACGCCGGTCATCAGGCCGCCGAACAGCAGGCCCATCGAGTAGCCGCCCGCACCGAACACGGTGTAGATGGACAGCGCCTTGTTGCGCGCTTTTCCTTCGGCGAAGGTCGTGGTGATGATCGACAGGCCGGTGGGCGCGGTGAACGCGGCGGCCAGGCCCTTGATGAAGCGGGTGACGATCAGCAGGGTCGGATCGCTGACCAGGCCACCGACTAGCGAGGCGATCGCGAACACGGCCAGGGCGATGAGGAAGACCTTGCGGCGCCCGAGCAGGTCGGCCGTGCGGCCGCCGAGCAGCAGCAGGCCGCCGTAACCGAGGACGTAACCACTGACGAGCCACTGCAGGGTGGAGGTGGACAGATCGAGCTCGGCGCCGATGGACGGCAGCGCCACGCCGATCATCGAAACGTCGAGACCGTCGAGGAACAGGACGATGCACAGGGTGATCAGCATGCCCCAGAGCCGGGCGGACCATCTGGTCGGATCGGTCGCCTGATCTGCGGCCGACAGCGTTGCTGGCGAAGTCATGCGGGGAACATTACATGCGCACGCATTAATTGCCAACACATAAAATGCCGTTGCATAGAGATCCGGGGACCACTAGGATGGGGCCATGTCGAACCCGGCCACAGCATCAGCTCGGCGCAATGGAGCGCCCACCGAGCTGGTCGGCCAGTGGCGCGAACTGCTCGGACGGCACGCCGCCGTGAGCTGCGCACTGGAGAAGGCGCTTCAGCACGAACACCGCATCGGGCTCAGTGAGTTCGAGACCCTCGATCGCCTGGTCGACGCGGACTGCCAGAAGTACCGGATGACCGAGCTGGCCGGTGACATCTATCTGAGTCAGAGCGCGCTCTCGCGCGCGGTGGCCAGACTGGAACGCGACGGCCTGGTCGAGCGCACCATGTGCGCCGAGGACCGCCGCGCCATCTTCGTCCGGCTCACGGAAAAGGGCAGGGCGGTCTACGACCAAGCCCTGCCCACGCACCGTTCGGTGCTCGCCGACTCCTGGTGAGGAGCTACAGCTCGCCGGAAGCCGCCGCGCTGATGTCGGTGAACGCGCCGCGATAGCGGTCGTAGTCGTTCGGCTTGTCCAGATAGGCCGAACCGGCGAAGGTCTCCACGAAGACCACCGGTGGCTCCGGCCGGTCCAGCGAACCGTCGATGCCGAAGTCGAGGATCACGAACCGGCCCGACTCCAGCCCCGCGTGATACCCAGTATCGCCGGGGACCACCTGGATCCGCACCGTGTCCAACTCGGCGAGCTCGCGCAACCGCGCGCGCTGGCCCGCGAGCACCCGGTCGTCACCGATGCGCCTGGTCAGGACCGCTTCGGCGAGCACGACCTGCAGCCGCAGCGGTGCTTGCGAGCGGGTAATCAGCGCCTGCCGGGCCGCGCGGACCCACAGCCTGCGCTCCAGATCCTCCTCGGTCAGGCCCGGAACGGTCTGCTCGAGCAGCGCCCTGGTGTAGTCCTCGGTCTGCAGCAGCGCCGGGACCAGGCCGTCCTCGTAGATCGACAGGCCGGTCGCGGCCTCCTCGAGGCCGATGTAGACCTCGAAGCCCTCCGGAATCACATCGCTGTAGCTCGTCCACCAACCCCGTGCCTTGGTTTCGCGAGCCAGCGCGGCCAGCGGCTCGACGAGCTCCGCCGGCGCGCCGTACACCTTGCACATGGCCTCGACGTCGAGGCTGCGCAACGACGTCTGCCCCGTTTCGATCCGCCAGATCTTCGCTTCCGACCACTCGAGTTGCGCCGCCGCGGTCCTGGTCGTCATCCGCGCCTGATTGCGCAGGTCACGTAGGTGCCTGCCCAACTGCCTGCGCGGCATCGTCGAACCGGTGACGCCCTGTGGTGAAGCCATACTGCCCCCCTGTATCCAAATCCGGTCTCCCCCATATCCTTCGGAGACCGCCATACGCAGCCGACAATAGGCGCCGGATCTGCGTACGGATTGTTTCACAATGAATCGGACAACGCGCACCACATACTTTCGGGGCCTCGCTCCGGGCCGGGGCGCTACTTCTTCTTGCGGAACCGCCAGAACTGCACGGCCCGGACGTCCTCGGAGAGCTGGTTCACCGGTTCGGCGACATCGGACAGGGCCTGGAACAATCCGTCGGCCAGTTCACTGATGTGCTCGACCCGGCCCGCCAGCCGCGCGGCGTTGCCGGCGAACTCCAGCATCAGGCGCACCGAGGCCGCGATGGTCAGGCCGAGCGGGACGGCGACCATTGCGGCGAGGATGCCGAGCAGCACCGAGGCCTTCCACATCAGCACCGTGAGCGCGACCGGGACTCCGATGCCGAAGGAGACGACGCCGAGGATGTAGGCCAGCGGCAGCAAGGTCCTGGTCGCGGGCCTGCGGAACTGGACATCGAGCAGCGAGCGCAGCACTTCGGCCGCCCACTGCTTGGCGGAGCCGGTGCTGCGGAACGGGTCGTCGAAGCCCGCATCGCGAGGTATGCCCGAATCGTCCGGAAATTCGCCGGTGTCGCCGGCCGCCTCCGCCCGCGCCGCCGAGCGCTTCACGTTGGCCTCTTTCCAAGAGAGCCAGCGTGATTCGGCTTCGAACTCCTCGGGATCCTCGTCGGGAGACGAGGTGGTGCCCGGCGCTTCGGTCATAGTCCGAATCCTGCCCGTTTTCAGCCCGCACGCCAAGCCTGATGGGGCCCATCCGCCGATAGCGAAGGTGTGCGAACTGAGACGAAGCAGACACTCTCGAATATTTTTCGGTAATGGCGTAACAAGACTGCCACCCCGAGCCGATACGCCCCATGAACGCAGGAACAGAGCTCTTCGGGGAATGGAGAACACAGTGCGCACGACGTTTCCGACCACCACCACGGGCACCGAGAAGGGTGCCGCCGCGCAGGAGTACGCCGCGCGGGGCTGGACGGTTGCCGAAACGGCCAACGGCCTGTGCCTGATCACCGACGATGACATCTCGGCCATCGAGGTCTCCGGTGAGATGGCCGGCGAGGTCCGCCGCTTCCTGCGCGCCAACAACCTGTCCGGCCCCGTGATCGAGATCCCGGGCCAGGAGCGTCGCGAGATCCACCTGGTCACCGGCGTCCGCAAGGCCGCCATGGCGATCGAGGCCATGCGTGAGGCCGGTGTCGTCGTACACACCGACGGTGCCAGCATCCCGCTGCCCCCGACCCAGCTCGCCGCCGGCTCCGCCGCCTGGAGCGTCGCCCCGTCCGAGGCCCGCTGGGTCCCGCCGGTCGTCGCCCTCGGTGCCGCGGTGCGCGCCGCCGCGACCCGCAAGCGCGCCACCGTGACCCCCTCGCTGACCCTGGCCAGCTGAGGTAACGACTACCGAACCCTCGACCGCGACGCCTCCCCGACGTCGCGGTCGAGGGTTTTCGGCGTTTTCGAACCCGGGCGCGCCGGGCGGCGCAAGGATGGGGTCATGGCTCCGCGAACGCTGCTGCGCACCTGTCCGCTGTGTGAGGCCGTCTGCGGCCTGACCATCACCCTCGACGAGGCCGACCGGGTGCTCTCGGTCCGCGGCGATCGCGACGACCCTTTCAGCAAGGGCTTCCTCTGCCCGAAGGGCGCGAGCTTCGGCAAGCTCGACGACGACCCCGACCTGGTCACCACCCCGCTCATCCGCGAGGGCGACGAGTTCCGCCCCGCGAGCTGGGACGAGGCCTTCGACCTGATCGCGAGCAGATTCGCCGCGGTCACCGCCGCGCACGGCAGCGGCGCGACCGGGATCTACCTGGGCAATCCCAACGCGCACACCGTCGCGGGGGCGCTGTACCTGCCCGCGCTGATCCGCGCGCTGAGCACCCGCCATATCTACACCGCCAGCACCGCCGACCAGATGCCCAAGCAGGTGGCCGCCGGACTCATGTTCGGCGACCCGCTGACGGTGCCGGTCCCCGACCTGGACCGCACCGACTTCCTGCTGATGCTCGGCGCGAACCCGCTCGAATCCAACGGCTCGCTGTGCACCGCGCCGGACTTCCCCGGCCGGTTGAAGGCGCTGCGGGCGCGCGGCGGCAAGCTGGTCGTCGTCGACCCGAGGGCGACCAGGACCGCCGACCTCGCCGACGAGCACCTGTTCATCCGGCCGGGCGCCGACGCGTACCTGCTGTTCGCGGTGATCCACACCCTCTTCGCCGAGAACCTCGTCGACGTGCGGATCGAGGTCGACGGCCTCGACGAACTGCGCGCCGCGGCCGAGGAGTTCGGCCCGGAATCGGTGGTCGAGCGCACCGGTATCCCCGCCGACACCATCCGCGCCCTCGCCCGCGACCTCGCCGCCGCGCCGACGGCCGCCGTCTACGCCAGGATCGGCACCTGCACCGCCGAGTTCGGCACCGTCACCCAGTGGCTGGTCGACGCGATCAACGCGCTGACCGGCAACCTCGACGCCCCCGGCGGCGCCATGTTCGCCACCGCCGCGGCGGGCGGCATCGCGCGCAGCAAGCCGTTCCGGCCGGGCCGCTGGACCAGCCGGGTGCGCGGACTGCCCGAGACGATGGGCGAACTGCCCGTCGCCACCCTCGCCGACGAGATCGAAACACCGGGTCAGGGGCAGATCAGGGCCCTGGTCACGGTCGCGGGCAACCCGGTGCTGTCCGCGCCGAGCGGTGCCAAGCTGGACCGGGGGCTGGCCGGGCTCGACTTCATGGTCAGCGTGGATCGGTACGTGAACGAGACGACGCGGCACGCGTCGGTGATCCTGCCGCCCCCGCGCTCGGTGCAGTCGCCGCACTACGACTTCGCGCTGCTGCAGTTCGCGGTGCGCAACTACGCGCGCTACTCGCCGCCGCTGGTCCCGCTCGACGGGCGTCCGTCCGAGTCGGCGGTCATCGCGCGGCTGGCCGCCGCCGTCAGCGGGCAGCCGCACGACGGCACCGGCGCGGCGAGCCCGATCGCCGTGGTCGACGAACTGGTCATCGCGGGCATGCTGCACAAGGCGGGAATGAGCGAGCGGCGCGACGAGCTGGACGGCGTCGACACCACCGAACAGCGCATCGACCTGATGCTCAAGCTCGGACCCTACGGCGCGTGGAACGGCGGCGAGCTGAGCCTGCGCACCCTGCTCGACAACCCGCACGGCCTCGATCTCGGCCCGTTGCGGCCGCGCCTGCCCGGCGTTCTGCGCACGGCGTCGGGCCGGGTCGATCTGGCGCCGCGGCAGCTGCTCGACGATGTCGGCAGGCTGCGCGCCGGGCTGACGGCGAGCGCGCCGGAGATGGTGCTGATCGGGCGCAGGCAGCTGCGCTCCAACAACAGCTGGATGCACAACATCGCCGGCCTGGTCGGCGGATCGAACCGCTGCACCCTTCAGATCCACCCCGACGACGCGACCAGGCTCGGCATCGGCGAGCAGGCCGCGATCAGCTCGGCGGCGGGCTCGCTGACCGTCCAGGTCGAGCAGACGCCGACGATCATGCCCGGCGTCGTGAGTTTGCCGCACGGCTGGGGACACGGCGCCAGCACCACCCAGGCGGTGGCGAGCGCGCACGCGGGCGTGAACGCCAATGTGCTGACCGACGATTCGGTGGTCGACGCGATCTCGGGCACCGCGGTGTTCAACGGAGTACCGGTGACGGTAGAACCGGTCTGATCGGTCTACCTCGGGAAACCCTTGCGCAAACCGGACTTTCGTACCGTTCGCAACAATGGACTCGCCCCACGGCTGGTGACAGTCCCCTACACTGGGTGAGATTGCGGTCACAAGCGGGGGTTTCAGCGCGAAACCCGCATCACCCGGTTCGGCTAGCAGAGGGGGCCCCGATGCCCGATAGACACGTCGGCAGCGACGGAGAGCACGAGCTTCAGGACACGTTGGGCACGACCGAAAGGGCCGAACGCTTCTACGACGACCAGGTGATCGACTACCTGAACCCGTCGATGGTCGAATTCGCCGCGCGGATGGACATGGCCTTCATCTCCACCGCCGACGCGCACGGCGAATGCGACGCCAGTTTCCGGGCGGGCACACCGGGATTCCTGCACGTGATCGACGAACGCACGATTGCGTACCCCGAATATCGAGGTAACGGGGTAATGGCCAGCCTCGGCAACATCCTCGAGAACCCCCACGTCGGGATCTTGATGATCGACTTCGTGCGCGATCTGATCGGCCTGCACATCAACGGCAAGGCGCGCATGGTTGCCGACAGTGAGCTACGCGAGACGGTCGGCGATCTGCCCGCCGCTGAACGTGGCAAGACATCGCAGGTCTGGGTCGTGGTCGATGTGGAAGAGGCCTACATCCACTGCCGCAAGCACATTCCGCAGATGGTGCCCGTCGCGCGGGATCGGCGCGAGTGGGGCACCGACAACGTCAGGGCCAAGGGCGGCGACTACTTCGGCGTCAAGGCGGGCAAGCAGCCCGCGCCCGCCGCCGCCAAGGCCGGCTGACCTACTTGATCTTGAAGATCACCGCACGCTGCACGACGAAGTTGATGACGGTGGCGGTGCCCTGCGCGATGACGAACGCCAGCGGCTGCCGCCACCACTCGCCGGGCAGCGCGTAGTACAGCGCCGCGTTGATGCCGACCTGCACGGCGAAGGTCACCGCGTAGAGCACGACGACGGCGATGAACCGCGCCCTGCTCGGCTCGGCCTTGAAGGTCCAGCGCCGGTTGATCAGGTACGCGGTGGTCGTTCCGCAGACGAAGCTGATCGCCTTGGCCAGGCTCACCGGCAGACCGAGCAGGTTCAGCAGCAGGCTGTAGATGCCGTAGTCGACGATCGCCGAGAGGCCGCCGGTCAGCGTGAACCGCACGATCTGCGTCTTCAGGTCTACGTCGGTTCCACCAGGCTCGTCGACCAGCGGAATCTCGGCGGGAAGCGGCAGATGCGGTTGGGCTTGCACGTGAGGAAGACTACGAGACCGGCCGTGTGTCCCGCCATGCATGTAGCCTCTTAGCCGATGTCCGAGAACATTCCGACCGCCACCGGCGAGGCGTTTGCGCTGCCTACGCGTACTCGCAAGCTCACCGGATGGGGTCGCACCGCACCCACCTCCGCCGAAGTGCTCTCGACCAGCGATCCCGAGTTGATCGTCAAGGCCGTGAGCATGGTCGCCGAGGACAACGACTCCAAGCCGGCGCACCTGCGACGCGGCGTGATCGCGCGTGGCCTCGGCCGCTCCTACGGCGACAACTCGCAGAACGCGGGCGGCCTCGTGATCGACATGCCCGCGCTGAACAAGATCCACCGCATCGACGCCGCGACCCGCATGGTCGACGTCGACGGCGGAGTCGATCTCGATCAGCTGATGAAGGCGGCGCTGCCGTTCGGCCTGTGGGTGCCCGTCCTACCCGGGACCCGGCAGGTCACCATCGGCGGCGCGATCGGCTCCGATATCCACGGCAAGAACCATCACAGCGCGGGCAGCTTCGGCAACCACGTCCGCTCGATGGATCTGCTGACCGCCGACGGCGTGGTCCGCACGATCACCGCCGAGTCCGACCCCGAGCTGTTCTGGGCGACCATCGGCGGCTGTGGCCTGACCGGCATCATCCTGCGCGCCACCATCGAGATGACGCCGACCGAGACGGCGTACTTCATCGCCGACGGCGACGTCACCGCCACGCTCGACGAGACCATCGCCTTCCACAGCGACGGCTCCGAGGGCGACTACGAGTACAGCTCGGCCTGGTTCGACGCGATCAGCCCGCTGCCGAAGCTGGGGCGCGCCGCCATCTCGCGCGGCAACCTGGCCAAGCTCGACCAGCTGCCGGCGAAGCTGCAGAAGGACCCGCTGCGGTTCAACGGCAAGACCTTCTTCACCCTGCCCGACGTGTTCCCGAACGGGCTGGCCAACAAGTACACCTTCGGCCCGATCGGCGAGGTCTGGTACCGCAAGTCGGGCACCTACCGTGGCAAGGTCCAGAATCTGACGCAGTTCTACCACCCGCTCGACATGCTGGGTGAGTGGAACCGCGGCTACGGCTCCAACGGCTTCCTGCAGTACCAGTTCGTGGTGCCGCCGGAGTCGGTCGAGGAGTTCAAGCGGATCATCATCGACATCCAGGGCTCCGGCTTCTATTCCTTCCTCAATGTGTTCAAGCTGTTCGGACCGGGTAACCAGGCACCGTTGAGCTTCCCCATGGAGGGCTGGAACATCTGCGTCGACTTCCCGATCTCGCGCGGGCTCAACGAGTTCGTCAGCGATCTGGACCGGCGGGTGCTCGAGTTCGGCGGCCGGCTCTACACCGCCAAGGACTCGCGGACCAGCGCCGAGTCGTTCCACAAGATGTACCCGCGGATCGACGAGTGGATCAAGGTTCGCCGCAGCGTCGACCCGACCGGCGTGTTCATGTCCGATATGGCCAGGAGGCTGGAACTCCAGTGATCAACGCAGTTGGCAACCCGCAGACCATTCTGCTGTTCGGCGGCACCTCCGAGATCGGTCTCGCGATCTGCGCCGAGTACCTGCGCAAGAGCCCGGCCCGGATCGTGCTGGCCAACCTGCCCGGCGATCCGCTGCTCGAGGGCGCGGTCGCGACGCTGAAGGCGGCGGGCGCGACCCAGGTCGACGTCATCGACTTCGACGCGCTCGACACCGAGTCGCACCCGAAGGTCGTCGACCAGGCGTTCGCCGCGGGTGACGTCGACGTCGCGATCGTGGCGTTCGGTGTCCTCGGCGACGCCGAGGAACTGTGGCAGAACCAGCGCAAGGCGGTCATGACCGTCGGCATCAACTACACCGCCGGTGTGTCGGTGGGCGTGCTGGTCGGCGACAAGTTCAAGGCGCAGGGCCACGGCCGGTTCATCGTGATGTCCTCGGTGGCCGGTGAGCGCGTGCGTCGCTCCAACTTCGTCTACGGCTCGACCAAGGCCGGTCTGGACGGCTTCTACCTCGGCCTCGGCGAGGCGCTGCGGCCGCACGGCCCGCGCGTCACCGTGGTGCGGCCGATGCAGGTGCGCACCTCGGCGACGAAGGCGCACTGGGAGGCCACCGGCTCCAAGGAAGCCCCGCTCACGGTCGATCCCGAGGACGTGGCCCGGCTCGCCGTCGCTGCCTCCGAGAAGGGCACCGAGATCGTCTGGGCGCCCGGCGAGGCCCGCTTCCTGATGTCGGCGCTGCGCCACGTGCCGCGCCCGATCTTCCGCAAGCTGCCGATCTGATCGTCGCCCTGTCCTGAACTGCCGCATCATCTCCGGATGGTGCGGCAGTTCTCGTTCACCGACCACGCTGTGTCCGGCGGGGATCCGGCGTCGGCGAGACCGCCCGACCGAACCGGCTCCACTAGGCTGGCCCGGACCGTGGAGCTGAGTGGAGCCGGAGGATTGCGCGCCGATGACGACCAACGATGAGGTGCGGGCGGGGCGCAGGATCGGGTCAGGGGTCGCCGAGGGCGCGCTGGCGGCGCTGGCGGCGCTCGTCGTCGCCGTGGTCGGCTTGTCCGCCTTTTCGGCGGTGCAGTGGCCCGCGTTCAACTCCTCCAACGTGACTCGGGCGCTGACGACCGTCGGACAGGTCGTCGCGGTCGCCCTGCTGGTCGTCTCGGTGCTGCTGATCCGGCTGCGGAAGTGGCCGTGGGTCGCGAAACTGGCCTCCTGGGTGGGCATTTCGAGCTTCGTGACGGTGACGCTCGGGATGCCGCTGGCGGCGACCAAGCTGTACCTGTTCGGCGTCTCGGTGGATCAGGAGTTCCGCACCGAGTATCTGACCCGGCTCACCGACAGCGCCGCGCTGCGCGATATGACCTATGTCGACCTGCCGCCGTTCTATCCGGCGGGCTGGTTCTGGATCGGCGGACGCGTCGGCAACGTGCTCGGCATGGACGGCTGGGAAGTGTTCAAGCCGTACGCGATCGGGCTCCTCGCGGTGGCGGCCGTGGTCGCGCTGGTGCTGTGGACCCAGCTGGTGCGGGCCGATCTTGCGGTCGGCGCGGCGGCCGCCGTGACCGCGATGACGCTGGCCTACGCCTCGCCGGAGGCATACGGAGCGGTGCTGGTCGTGTTCATTCCGCCGGTGCTGATCTTGGCCTGGGGTGCGCTGCACCGGTCTTCGGGTGGCTGGGGCGCGGTGCTGGGCACCGGGCTGTTCCTCGGGGTGGCCGCCTGTTTCTACACGCTGTACCTGGCGATCGCGGCGTTCGCCGTGGTGCTGATGGCCGTGGTGGCGGCGGGGGTGGCCGTGTCCACGCGCCGATCCGACCTGCGACCACGCGTCGGTGGACCGCGTGCCGTCGGCGGGCCCGCGCCATGGCGGGCGGCGATCGCGCCGCTGACCAAGCTGGTCGTCATCGGGGCCATCGCGGCCGTGTTGGCGCTGGTGGTGTGGACGCCGTATCTGCTGAAGATGCTCTCCGGCGCGAAGATGCCGTCGGGCAACGCCTTCCACTACCTGCCCGAATCCGGCGCCGAGCTGGCGTTCCCGATGCTGGAGTTCTCGCTGCGCGGCGCGCTGTGCCTGCTCGGGGTGCTGTGGCTGGTGCTGCGGGCCCGATCCTCGCGCCGGGCCCAGGCGCTGGGGCTCGGAGTGGTGTCGATCTACCTGTGGACGCTGCTGTCGATGGCGGCGACCGCGGCGGGCACCACGCTGCTGTCGTTCCGGCTGGAGCCGGTGCTGCTCGCGCTGCTCGCCGCCGCGGGCGTCTTCGGTTTCGTCGAGACGGCGGGCGTGCTCTACCGCGCGGCGAACGACGCCGCCCCCGTGCGCACCGCCGCCGGTGTGCTGGCCGTGCTCGGCGCGCTGGCCTTCGCCCAGCACATCCCCACCGTGCTCACCCACGAGATCGACACCGCCTACACCGATACCGACGGCAACGGCGAGCGGGCCGACAAGCGCAAGCCCTCCGCGGTCTCCTACTACCGGGAGATCGACGCGGCCCTGCTGGCCCAGACCGGCCGTCCCCGAGACGAATCCGTCGTGCTCACCGCCGACACCAGCTTCCTGGCCTTCTACCCCTACTTCGGCTTCCAGGCCCTCACCTCGCACTACGCGAACCCGCTGTCGGACTTCAAGGCCCGCGCCGCCACCATCGCCGCCTGGAGCAAGCTCGACTCGTCCCCCGCCCTCCGCGACGCCATGGCTGCCGCGCCCTGGCGCGCCCCCGACGCCTTCCTCTTCCGCCGCGACGGCGACACCTACACCCTGCGCCTGGCCGAAGACGTCTACCCCAACGACCCGAACGTCAAGCGCTACACGGTCGCCTTCCCCAAGACCCTCTTCACCGACCCCGCCTTCACCACCACCGACATCGGCCCCTTCACCTTGATCACCGTGCGCCGCTGATCCCTGGCTCGACCCGACGCACGGTGCCGACCTTGCCGGGCGTCGCGGATTTCTTCCCACGAGCGGCCACGAACCTGCGGCGGAACCGGCACGCTCCCCCGCGAGGTCGGGCAGGTCGGAGTCCTGGCTCAGGCGGTGGTGCGGCCGAGGTGGTGGAGGAGGTCGTCGATCGGGCCGGTCGACGTGGTGTCGACGATGGGGGCGTAGGCGCCCCACTGGCGGAGCGGTTCGATGATCTCGGCATCCTCGCCGCTGCCGGGAGCCGCGTGGACGGTGCGTGCCGCGGTCAACAGGTGGGTGGCCAGGTCGTCGGTGAGCGGGGACGGCTGGCCGGTGGCCACGGCGATGTCCCAGGCGTGGACGGCGGCGTCGAGGGCGGCCAGCGTGGCGGCGACCGGGGTGGGCAGATCGCCGTGCGGGAGCGGGGTGGGGACGGTCGCGGTGTCGTCGGCGACGGTGGCCCAGGCGGCGGCGGTCTGGTCGACGGCCGCGCGGACCAGGTCGGTGGCGGAACCGTCGAGCGAGCCGGACGGGTCGAAGGGGTTGTAGCTCGGGCCGGGGCCGACGCCGAGGGCGGCGGCGTAGGCGAGCTGGTCGCCCGCCGCGTGCTGGACGACCTGGGTGACGGTCCATTCCGAGCACGGGGTCGGCAGGTCCCACTGGTCGGCGCCGACGCCGGCGACGACGTCGCTCAGGGCCGCGTAGGAGTTGGCGACGACGTCGCGCCAGACGGTTTCGAGGGCTGCGGTGCTGTTCATGATGGAGCCTTCCTGCTCGGTGATGACTCCAGCCTAGAAACCTATTAGGCTCGTTTCTTTCCTAATTTCCGCACGACTTCCGACGAGGTGGGAATGGCCGCGACGACACCCCGCGTCCTGCGGCTGCTCGCCCTGCTCCAGGACCGCAGCTCCACCGGACGCGAGCTCGCCGATCGCCTCGAGATCACCGAACGCACCGTCCGCAACGACATCTCGCGGCTGCGCGAGCTCGGCTATCCGGTGCACGCCGAACGCGGCGCGATCGGCGGCTACCGGCTGGGCCGCGGCGCGACCATGCCGCCGCTGCTGCTCGACGACGACGAAGCCGTTGCCGTCGCACTGTCCATCGCCGTGGCCGCCGACGGCGCGCTCGCCGTCTCCGATCTCGGCGACCAGCTCACCAGGGCCCTGCGCAAGATCGAGCAGATCCTGCCGAAACGCTTGCAGCGCAAGGTCTCCGCGCTGCACGACGCCACCGAGATCGGCCCGGCCACCACCGGCTCGCGCGAACCCGACGCCCCGGTCGCCGCGGGCATCCTCACCACCCTGGCCGACGCGGTCCGCCGCACCACCGCGGTCACCGTCGACGACGGCGTCGAACTGGAGCCCTACCGGCTGATCAACTGGCAGCGCCGGTGGTACCTCGTCGCCTACAACATGAACAGCCATGCGTGGGAAGCGCTTCCGGCCGCCCGGATCACCAGCGCCGTCACCGGCAGCCGGGTGTTCGCGCCGCGCCGCCTGCCCGACGACGACCTGGTCGCCTTCGTCATGCGCCACATCGCGACCACCGGCTGGCGGGTGCACGCGCGCGTCACAGTGCTCGCTCCCGCCGAGACCGTCATCGCCCGGATCAACCCCGCGGTCGGCGTGGTCGAACCGGTCGACGAGCACAGCTGCGTCCTGCACACCGGCGCCGACGCGATGGAGACGATCGCGATCTACCTGAGCATGTTGATGATGGATTTCCGCGTCGACGGCCCGCCCGAGCTGGTCGCCCACCTGCGCACGCTGGCCCGCCGCTACACCGCGTCCACACCACCGTGATCGTTTCCGATCCGTGCCGGATCCCGGCCTCCGGGCCGCTCGACAGCACTACACTGACTGGTGCGGCACGGTCGCCGCCGGTGGGCGAGCTCCACGGCGGATGGCGCTGGAATCTTCGATCCTGCACGTCACGGGTCTCGGCGACCCGCTACCGGAGGAGGACTCATGTCCGATCCGTTGCACACGAGGGTGTGCCTCACCGGCCTGAACTGCTCCTGCCCGAGCATCAGCGTCTTCGTGGTGCCCGAGCCGCTGGTCCGCGGCGGGCAGATGCTGCACCTGCTCGAACAGGCGCCGGTCGCGGGGCGAATACCGGCACCGAAACCCGACACCGAGCTGATCGAGCTGATCGAAGCCGTCCGCACGCCGCTGAGTACCCGCGGCCTGGCCCATCTCGAGCAAGTCGCTTTCGCGGGCCCGCGCCACGATCCGCCGACCGCGCGCACCATCCTGCACGACCACCTCATCGAGGAACCGGAACCGTGGGGCCTGGACATGGACGATCCGGCGGAACTGGTCCGGCTGGAAATGCTGCCCGAGCACCGCATCGGCCCGCGCCGCATCGACGACTTCCAGGCGCATTCGGTGCGCCAGGCGATGGCGGCGGTCTACCAGTACTTCGGGATCGATCAGCGCATACCGCTCGTCTATCACGGATTCGCGGACCCCCTGGACGGATGGTTCGCCCTGCGCGCAGCGGCGGCCTGAACGCCCTGGTCAGGAGCACACAACCAACTGTTGTGTTGATCGACACCCGGTAGCTACTGGTATGCGGGAGCGCGATAGACCACAATATGTCCGGTCAGTGTCAACAAACCGCACGGTTCGTGTCGCGGGGCGGGTACGCTGCGAAATGTTGGAAGTTCGGCCGACCGAAATCAGTTTTGGTAGTGCTGATCGGTACGGATGCAGAGGTATAGCTATGACGCTCAGCAGGCCCGAGCGAATCGATCTCTTGCTGACCCGACCGCACCGCCAGGAACCTGAACCGGCGCCACGGGAACAGCTGGCATCGCTGCGCGAGATCGAACAGACCGTGGTCGACGCCGCGATCGCGATGCTCGCGCCGGGCCAGAAGTTCGCGCTGCTGTGGTCGCTCCAGGTCGGCGAGCAGGCCGTGGCCGGCGTGCAGGTCAAGGAGCGCGACGGCTCGGTCACCAACATGGTGCCGCCGGCCGAGGTGCTCGAGTACCTGGTCGATCACAAGCGGATGTCCTACGACCCGAGCGTCGGCACCTGGCTCAGCGCCGAGATCTTCATCGCCGGACCCACCCGCTACAAGGCCACCTTCGCCACCGGCACCGTCGCGGACTGGATGCCCCAGGTCACCGAGGACGACCTGCGCGCCGAGTTCGACGCCTTCCCTCGGCCCGCCGCCGAGATCCCGGATTGGGCCCGCACGCAGCTCGATTGGAGCGACCGCAGGACCGGCTGAGCCCCGATGTGCCGCGGCACCGAGTCGCGCACAGGTTCGATGGCTAGCATCAACCCCCGTGCTGCGATCTGAACGAGCGTTCACCCGATACCGCATGATCGCCCTCGTCTGTGGGCTCCTCGGTTTCGTGCTTGCCCTGCTGACGCCACTGCTGCCGGTGCGCCAGGACCGCGCGAGCCTGGACTGGCCACAGCCGGGCGCGACCAGTGTCGAGGCACCGCTCGTGTCGTATGTGCCGCAGCAGCTCGACGCGCGGCTGCCGTGCACCATGCTGGGCGGGCTCCCCGAGACCGGGACCACGACGCTGGTCGGCACCATCCCCGCGGCCTCCGGCCAGACCTCGAAGGGCCTCACCGTCGCCGTGCGCGACGGCGTGCTCGGGGTGCAGGCGCGCGATGTGCCGATGCTGTCGGCACCGGTCGCCGAGATCGCGAACTGCGACCGGATCACCATCACCTCCACCATCGCGGCCACCACCGTCGAATTCACCGGGGTGACGCGCCAGGACGGCAGCCCGTTCCGCAACACCGTCACCGTCGACAAGCGTCCCCAGATCGTCGGCGTCTTCACCGATCTCGACGCCGCCGCGCTCACCGGCGCCCGCGTGCACGCCGACATCGATTCCCGCTTCACCTCCACGCCGACCACGCTGAAGCTGGTGACGATGATCGCCGCGGCGGTGCTCACCGTCCTCGCGCTGATCGCGCTGCACCTGCTCGACACCTCCGACGGCAGGCGCGCGCGCCGGTTCCTGCCGCGGCACTGGTGGCGGGTCACGCCGACCGACGTCGTCGTGGTGGTGACGCTGCTGGGCTGGCATGTCATCGGTGCCAACACCTCCGACGACGGCTACATCCTGAACATGGCTCGCGCGTCGGGCCCGTCGGGCTACATGGCCAACTACTACCGCTGGTTCGGCGTCCCCGAGGCGCCGTTCGGCTGGTCCTACGAGCTGCTGGCCTGGATGACCAAGGTCTCCGACGCCAGCCCCTGGATGCGCCTGCCCGCCCTCCTCGCCGGCCTGGTGTGCTGGGCGGTGATCAGCCGGGAAGTGCTGCCTCGCTTGGGCGCCCGGGTGCGCCGCGACAAGGTGGCGCTGTGGACGGCCGGACTGGTGTTCCTGGCGTTCTGGCTGCCGTATGACAACGGCCTGCGCCCCGAGCCGCTGATCGCGGCGGGCGCGCTGCTCACCTGGTGTCTGATCGAACGCGCCATCGCCACCGCCCGGCTGCTGCCCGCGGCCCTGGCGATCCTGGTCGCCGCGTTCTCGCTGGCCGCCGGGCCGACCGGGTTGATCTGCATCGCCGCGCTCATCGCGGGGACCAGGCCGGTCATGCAGATCATCATCAAGCGCGCCCAGGGTGTGCTCCCGCGCCGGATCGCCGCCGACGCCCACTCGACCGCCGGGGACGCAGGCGAAAGCACCGCGAGCACGGTCGCGACGAGCACCACCGCCAGCGAGCGCCCTCGACTGTCGCTGGGCACCAAGTTCTTCCGCTACGCCGCGCTGCTCGCGCCGGGCCTGGCCGCGGGCACCCTGGTCCTCATCGTGGTCTTCGCCGACCAGACCCTCGCCACCGTCATGGAGGCCACCCGGGTCCGCACCCTCGTCGGCCCCAATGTCGCCTGGTTCGACGAGCGCACCCGCTGGGACTCGCTGTTCATGCTCTCCCCCGACGGTTCGCTGGCCCGGCGTTTCGGCGTGCTGGTGCTGCTGCTGTGCCTGCTCGTGTGCGTCCTGCAGGTGCTGCGCAAGGGCCGCATCCCTGGCACCTCGCGCGGGCCGTCGGTGCGCATCCTCGGCATCGTCTTCGGCGCGCTGCTGCTGATGATGTGGACGCCGACCAAGTGGACCCACCACTTCGGCGTGTACGCCGGACTGGCCGGGTCGCTGGCCGCACTGGCCGCGGTCGCGGTGGGCGCCAACGGCATCCGCGCGCCACGCAACCGCGCGCTGTTCACCGCGGCGGTGCTGTTCCTGCTCGCGATGACCTTCACCGGGTCCAACGGCTGGTGGTACGTGTCCAGCTTCGGCGTGCCGTTCTGGGACAAGGCGCCGCTGGTGGCGGGCAAGGGCATCTCGACGCTGTTCCTCGGGCTCGCCGTGCTGGCGCTGCTGGTCGCGCTCTACTTCCATCTGCGCGATCCGTACCGCACACCGTCGAAGCCGAACCGGTTCGACCGCTTCGCCACCATGCCGCTGACCATCGCGGCCGCGCTGCTGGTGCTGTTCGAGGTGGCCTCGATGGCGAAGGGCGCGCTCACCCAGTACCCCGCCTACTCGATCGCCAAGTCGAACATCGAGTCGCTGGCCGGTGACACCTGCGGGCTCGCCAACGACGTCCTGGTGGAGACGAACACCGCCGATTCGCTGCTCACCCCGTACACCGGCGCCCCCGCCGACGGACTGAGCGCCGAATCCACCGGCTTCACCCCGAACGGCGTCGCCGCCGACCTCACCGCCGACGCCGACGAGACCGTGGTCGGCGGGGCGAACTCGGTCGACAAGGACTCCGCGAACAAGACCACCAACACCACCGGCGCAGGTACCGGCGGCGGGACCAGCACCGAGCCCGGCATCAACGGCAGCACCGTCGCGCTGCCGTTCGGCCTCGACCCCGCGCGCACGCCCGTCCTCGGCTCCTACCAGGACGGCGTGCAGCAGCAGGCAAAGCTGACCTCGCAGTGGTACCGCCTCGACCTCGACGCCGTCCGCGCCGACCCCGCCTACCAGGCGCTCGTCGTCACCGCGGCCGGGCGCATCCGCTACGTCGACACCGATGGCGTCGTGCACTACGGCCAGGACCTGCGCCTGGAGTACGGCACCCGGGCCGCCGACGGCACCGTCGACGCGACCGGCTCGGTCGCGCCCATGGACATCGGCCCCGCGCCCTCGTGGCGCAACCTGCGCGTGCCGCTGGACCAGCTGCCCGCGGGCGTGAACGCGGTGCGCCTGGTCGCCGCCGACAACGACATCACCCAGAAGCAGTGGCTGGCCGTGACGCCGCCGCGGCTGCCGAAGCTGGCCACGCTGCAATCCGTGGTCGGCGAGACCGATCCGGTGCTGCTGGACTGGCACGTCGGCCTGGCCTTCCCCTGCCAGCGCCCGTTCGACCACCACGACGGCGTCGCCGAGGCACCGCAGTGGCGGATCCTGCCCGACCGGGTCGGCTCCGACGCCTCCAACGCCTGGCAGGACGACATCGGCGGTGGCCCGCTCGGGTGGACAGGATTGCTGCTGAAGGCCGAGACTGTCCCCACCTATCTCGATCACGACCTCGGCCGGGACTGGGGCGCACTGGAGCGTTTCACCCCCTACCAGCCCGCGCCGCCCGCCGATATCTCGGTGACGGTCGTGAACCAGTCGGGGCGGGCGAAGGAACCGGCGATCCGGGCACAGTAGCGACCGGGCGCGGCCTCCAGGCCGCGCCCGCGCACCAGCGCGGGTGACTGTGCCAGCGGAAGGGCAGTGACCGGGCGTATACGCGTGTACGGCGCGAAAATCGTAGCGGCCGTTAGCGTTTCGTGTACGTGAAACGCCTGTAAATGCCTGCCGAATGGCCTCCGTCCGCTGGTTTCAGCACGTACCCTGATGGGTATGACAGGAGCCTTCGATGACATGGATCTGCGAGATCTCGTCGAGCTGCTCAGCGATGACGAGAAAAAGGAACTACGACCGGCTGTGATGCGGGTGCTGGATAGATTGCCTTCGCAAGAGGTATTACGTCGCGACCTCAACCGTCGCATGCTCAACGTCTGACTCCTGCTACCCCGCCAACGACCGAAGGCGCGGACCCCACCCAGGTGGGGTCCGCGCCTTCCTACTATCCGGCGTCGGTCAGAACACGCGCAGTGGACCGGGCGTCCACAGGCCGTCGCGGGTCTCGGTGCCCGTCGTCAGCTCGGCCGGCTCGGCCTCGAGGTACTGGTCGTAGCGCTCCAGCGAACCCCAGTCCCGCGCCCAGTCGTCCTTCAGGTAGGTCGGGATGGTGACCCGGCCTGCCAGCATCTGCGAGAAGCCGAGCGGGCCGCCGAACTCCTGGGCCTGCCAGGTGTCGGTCGAGGAGATCGCCAGCGGGCGATCGGGCAGGATGCGGTAGTTCGGCACCTCGGCGACGCCGTTCTTGTGCGCGAACGGCCGCTGGCACGGGAACTGCAGGCCGACGGCCCAGTCCAGCAGCACCGGCTGGGTGCGGCCGATGAAGGTGTCGAGTGTCCGCAGCTCGGGCACCCGCGGCGGGGTGAACGCCAGCCACTGGTCGCCGATCAGGATCGGGTCGTTGGCCAGGATGCGGACCGCGTTCGCCTCGGCGGGCAGATCGGCCAGCGGGACGCGCAGGTTGCGCCAGGACGGGAACGGGCCGATATCGCGCGGCAGGTAGGTGCCCAGCGTGGTGACGCTGCCGTCCGGGTTGCGGGTGCCGTACTCGACGAGCAGCGACTGACCGTACTTGTCGGCGCCGGTGTCGTCCTTGGAGGCGATCCGGCCCGCCGCGGAGATCACGACCAGCGGCGAGTCGTCGGAGCGGGCGGGCAACCCGTACCAGGACGACTCCAGTCGCGCGGGCTGCTGCACGCCCTCCTGGTAGGAGCCGAGGATGGGGGTCTGCGCCGGGTCGAGCCCGAACGGCAGGGCCACGGTCGACCCGTTGACGCCGCGCGCGCCCTCACCGCCGCCGGTGCCCGCGCTCTCGCCTTCGGCGAAGGCCGCGCCGACCGACTGGTTGCTGGTGTTGCCGGTGCCCGGCTTCACCTCGACCGCGTCCGCGGACAGATCGCCCGGCACGCCGTTGGGGGTGAAGCCGACCGAGCCGGTCCCGGCCAGCGGATCGTTCGGGTCGGTGAGCGGCGTGGCCGGATCGACGATCGGGTCGAGCCTGCCGCCGTTCGGGTCCGACTCGACGAGCACGTCGTTGGCCAGGCCGCAGGCGTTGCCGCCGAGCGCGTCGATATTGGAGCGGGCCAGCGAGTACGCCGGGTACTGCTGGGTGGCGCCCTTGACCAGCGACAGCACCTCGAACAGCACCATCAGCCCGACCACGACGGTCAGCGGGATGGCGGCGAACTTGCGGATCCGCCTGCCCCGCACGGTCTTCGCCGACGGTTGCGGCTTCACGTAGTCCTCGCGCAGGGCGTACCAGCCGACCAGCGCCAGCGCCACGCCGAACAGGATCAGCATCACCGTGTTGGAGTTGATCCCGCGCAGCGAGATGGTCTTGTCGAACCACGGCACGCCGTAGCTGGACACGTACCAGTAGCCGTTGATGCCCGAGAACGACAGCGCGAGCACGAACAGCAACCCGGCCAGGAAGATCGCCCGGTTCTTGCGTGAGCGCAGCGCGCTCTGCGAGACGGCCACCGCCGTCACCGCGGCCAGCGAACCCGCGATGCCCGCGTAGGCGCCGAAGTGGTGGGTCCACTTCGTCGGGTTGAACATCATGAAGAAGATCGTGCCGAAGACGATCCCCATCAGCCGCCAGGTCGGGCCCGAGGCGATGCCGGGCACCTGGCGGCGGCGCAGCAGCACCAGCAGCGTGGTGAACAGGCACAGCAGCATCACCAGGAAGGCGAAGCGCCGGGCCAGCGAGCCGTCGACGGTCTCGACGAACATGTAGTAGTAGCGCAGGTAGTCCTCGTACCAGGCCAGGTTCGGGCCGGTGGCCTGACGCACCCGGTTGGCCTCCTGGATCCCGGCGAAGGTCTGGTCGCCGTAGACCACGACCAGCACCAGCAGACCCGCCGAGGCGATCGGGGCCAGCAGCGGCAGCGTGCCGAACTGCCGGTGCCTGCGGACGATGATCCGCACCAGCGGCCGGATGCCTGCCAGCAGCGCGGCCACACACATCAGGCCGGTCGGGGCGGCGGCCAGGGTGAAGGCCGCGATCAGCACCGCGATCCCGGCGGGCAGCAGCCTGCCGGTGGCGATGGCGCGCTCGATGGAGACCCAGGTGAGCAGCGCGCCGAGGGCGACGATCGGCTCCGAGCGCAAGCCGTTGTCGAACGGCAGCCAGAACGCCAGGAACACCAGGCCACCGGTCCACAGCGCCACCTGCGAGCGCTTCACCGCGTTGCCGAGACGGGGCACCACCTCACGGCTGATGACCATCCAGCACAGGATTCCGCACAGCAGCGCGGGCAGGCGCACCCACGGGCTCGCCGTGGAGATCTCGGCGAAGACCTGGATGACGTAGTAGTACCAGCCGAACGGCGCCTCGGGCACGCCGTACCAGCGGAAGTAGTTGGCCATATAGCCCGCGTCGGGGGCCACCCGCACCATCGACAGGATGTAGCCGTCGTCGGAGGTGTTGGCGCCGACGAAATGCCAGACCAGCAGCGTGCTGATGACCGCGCCGTCGGCCCAGGTCGGCTTCAGCCAG
Source organism: Nocardia fodinahabitans (assembly GCF_052983615.1). Classification (NCBI taxonomy): domain Bacteria; kingdom Bacillati; phylum Actinomycetota; class Actinomycetes; order Mycobacteriales; family Nocardiaceae; genus Nocardia; species Nocardia fodinahabitans. The sequence continues at coordinate 3,687,406 of NZ_JBRJJC010000001.1, read as the reverse complement.
TTCTTCGGCAGGAACCGGCGGTGCCCGCGCCCGTCGCTGCCGTCGAGCGCGGCCAGCGCGCCCAGCGCCAGCAGGGTGCACAGCACGGCGGCGATGATCGCGACCAGCTTGATCACCGACGGGCTGGAGGAGAAGCGCGAGTCGATCGTGGAGGTCAGCGACAGGCCCTGCGGGACAGCGCCCTCGAGACTGGAGAACACCCCGACGATCTGCGGCCGCAGATCACCGGCGAGCTGACCCTGCACCGGCACCTGCACGGTCTCGACCGCGCCGGGCTGACCGGGGATCGGCCGCTCGATCTCCTTGGTCATGCCCTCGAAGACCGCCGTGGTGCGGTTCTGGTCGGAGCTGATGACGATCGCGGAGCACTGGTCCATCGCCGCGCGGTCCGCCGAGGCGACGACCGCGTTGCGGTCGACCACGTCGACGGAGGTGTCGGAGACCCGGACGAACAGCGCCTCCAGCGCGGCCCGGTCGCCCTGCGGCGGCGCGGTGGCCAGCAGCATGCCGCCCTGCGCGGGCAGCGTCGCGACCGCCGCGCACGGGATGGTGGCGTTCAGATCGATCGGCACCTGCGACATCAGCGGTGCCTGGATATTGCCGAGCTTGCCGTTCTGCGGCCAGTTCAGCTGCGCGGTCGTCTGGGTGACCGGCAGGAACGGCGTCGCCACCGCGAAGAGGGCGCCGAGGATTCCGGCGACGAGCGCGATCCAGCGCGCGATCCGGAAGTCTTTCGCGGACGCCACCGGTTCGGCGGGTGGCTTGGTGAGAACAGCTGTTGCGGCGTCTGGCACGGTTCGCCATCGTATCCGCACGAGGGTGGTTGTGAGGGGTCGCACGCCATGCCGTCGGACATCGACCGCGCTATGGTGTGAAGTTCAAGCGTTTCATTAAGCGTGCGACGTGCGGCGACTTCCCCGAGCATTGCGGCCACACAGCAGAGCCGAAGGTTCCGGCGCTATGCGAATTCGCTATCGATCCAGGTCCGGGCGAGACGATCGACCGCCGAGCGGGTGCGGCACAGGAGTTTTTCGATGCTACCAGTGTGCACGGTGCATATAGATACGAAAGACGGTAACTGTTACAGAGGGTAACAGTCCCGCATTTTAAAGCCGGAGCCATTTCCCGGAGGCCGAAACGCGAAGGTTCCCGAATGAAATGATAGGCGCGAATAACGCGCTACAGAATTACGGCCTTCGTACTCTTGAACACGACATCTTCACATCCGGAGATGTCGAATTCACCAAGGAGTACGCATGTTCGACAGCAACTTCTTCGCACGCACCGCAGTGGCGACAGCCGGGTGTGCGATCGCGGCCGCATCGCTGGGTATCGGCCCCGCCGCGGCGCAGGCCTCGACGACCGTCAGCCCGGCGGGCGCCGCGGTCCAGGCCACCAACCAGGGTGTGGTCAAGGCCGTGGCGGGTGGCGTCACGATCACCTGCAACACCTCCACCGCGACCGGCTCGGTGCCCGCCGCGCCGGGCAACACCAATCCGAGCGGGCCGGTCACCGTGCCGATCAGCGCGCCCAGCTTCACCGGCTGCTCGACCAGCATGTGGGGCGTCAGCGCGACGGTGACGACGAGCGGCAGCTGGTCGATCACCGGCCAGAACGGCACGCCGATCGCGGGGACGATCAACATCCCGACCGGCGGCATGGTGATCCAGACCAGCGGTCTGGCGTCCTGCAAGGTGGTCGTCGCGCCCACCGCCCCGGCCGCGCTGGCCGGCACCTGGACCAACGGCACCCCGTCCACGGTTCAGGCCACGAATTCCCCGGCGCCCATCAAGGTGACCGGTGGCTTCGGCTGCCCGACCAGCGCGACCACCGGCTCGGTGACCGGTACCTACAAGGTCACCAACACCACCACCCCGGCGGTGCCGATCACGGTCGGCCCCTGATAATTCCGGGGTGAATTCGAAATGACCGGTACGCCGGTTCGAATTCGGTGAATTGCCTGGCTGTGCATAAAAGGAACCCGCGTGCGTCTCGCACTCGCACGCGGGTTCCCCACACATCGTAGGCAATATTCGCGCCGGGTGCCGCCCACCGGGCACCCGGCTGCGATTTCGGCACCGGTCCGCGGCCGTCCGGACCCCGGTCTCTTCCCGGCCCCTCCCCTCCCTAGACTCGATGGCATGACCAAGGTGAATCTCGAAACCAACTACGGACAGATCGTGCTCGAGTTGGACGACCAGGCCGCGCCGAACACGGTCGCCAACTTCGTGAACTATGTGAACGCCGGCCACTACAACGGCACCGTGTTCCACCGCGTCATCCCCGGTTTCATGGTGCAGGGCGGCGGCTTCGAGCCCGGCCTGAAGCAGAAGCCCACGCAGGCGCCGATCCAGAACGAGGCCACCAACGGCCTCAAGAACGACAAGTACACCGTCGCGATGGCCCGCACCAACGACCCGCACTCGGCCACCGCCCAGTTCTTCATCAACGTCTCCGACAACGCCTTCCTCAACCACACCGCCCCCCAGGGCCAGGGCTGGGGCTACGCCGTCTTCGGCAAGGTCGCCGAGGGCACCGAGGTCGTCGACAAGATCGCCGCCGTCTCCACCGGCAACGCGGGCCCCCACCAGGACGTCCCGGTCGACGACGTCATCATCGAATCCGCCACCGTCGCCTGATCTTTCGACGTCGAGTCGGGCCGCCATCGTCGACGACGAGGGCGGCCCGACCCGTAGGACAACCGTGACGGCGCAGCCAGTGAGCACTCGGACCTACATCGAGGAACAGCGCGCTCGAGTAAACTGTGTCCAGCGGGTCGAGCCCGCCCCGATAGTGGCCGGGAGGAGCGCGTGATGACTGCCGAGACAGCGCTGCCCGCGTGGATGCATCAGCAGATCACGGCAGCGGAGTACGACTCCTGGTCCGAGGAGCAGAGTGCGGGTATCGAGATCGTCGACGGGATGGTCGTTGTGAGCCCGAGCGCGTCGAAGCGCCACAACCGGTTGGCCCGGATGCTGGCGAATGCGCTGGATGCCGCATCCGGACCGGACTGGAACGCCGACATCGACTTCGACGTCCGGCTCCAAGATGTTCCGCTCACCAATCGCCGCCCGGACGTCGTGGTCTATCGCGCGGACACCATCGACCTCACGCCTACCCGCCCCGAACATGTGCTGCTCGTCGCGGAAGTTGTCTCGCCCGGTTCGGAGACCACCGACCGGATTGTGAAGGTCGACCAGTACGCCAGGGCCGGCATCGCCTTCTACTGGCGGATCGAACAAGCAGCGACCGGTGTACCGCTGGTCTACACCTACGTCCTCGACCCGGCGACCATGGCCTATCGGACCGGTGACATGTTCACGGGCGTCGTCAAGGTATCGGCTCCGTTCCCCGTGGAGATCGACCTCGGCGCGATCTGATCGCAAGGGTCCGGCCGCCGCCCTCCACTGGCTCGACTATCCCGCCGATCATCACGCGCTGCGGTCATGGCACAACGATATCCACCGTGGTGCGAGCTGACAGGTACTACAGCGGCAGGACGTGGTGCTTGCGGGGGTTGCGCTGGATCTTCTTGTCCTGGAGCAGCTTCAGGGCCCGGCGGATTTCGAGGCGGGTGGTGGCGGGTTCGATGACCGCGTCGATGAAACCGCGTTCGGCGGCTACCCAGGGGGTGGCGATATTGGCGTTGTAGAAGTCGATGAGGTTTTGGCGGATGGCGGCGCGCTGGTCTTCGGGGGCGGCGGCGATCTGGGCCGCGCCGAGGAGGCTGACGGCGCCCTCGGCGCCCATGACGGCGAGGCGGGCGGTGGGCCAGGCGAGGTTGATGTCGGCGCCGAGCTGCTTGGAGCCCATCACCGCGTAGCCGCCGCCGTAGGACTTGCGGACCACCAGGGTGATCTTGGGGACCGAGGCTTCCACGTAGGAGAACAGGAAGCGGCCGCCGCGCTTGATCACGCCGACCTTCTCCTGCTCGACGCCGGGCAGGAAGCCGGGGGTGTCGACGACGAAGATCAGCGGGATCTCGAACGCGTCGCACAGGCGCACGAAATGCGAGGCCTTGTCCGAGGCGCGCGCGTCGAGGGCGCCGGCCGAGGCCAGCGGCTGGTTGGCGACGACGCCGACGGTGCTGCCGTCGACGCGGGAGAAACCGGTGATGATGTTCTGGCCGGTCTCGGCGCTGATCTCCTTGAACTCACCGTCGTCGAAGATGCGCAGCAGGATGTCGTGCATGTCGTAGCCGGCGTTGTCCGAATCCGGCATGAGCGTGTTCAGCTCGCGATCGGAATCGGTGATCTCCGGTTCCAGACCGGGATTCACCACCGGCGGCAGCTCCTGGCAGCTGCTCGGCATGTAGCCCAGGTACTCGCGCACCCAGGCGAACGCCGCGTCCTCGTCCTTGGCGACGTGGTGGATGTTGCCGTACTCGGCCTGCGTGCGCGCACCGCCGAGCTCCTCGAGGCTGACGTCCTCGCCGGTGACCTCTTTGATGATCTTCGGACCGGTGACGAACATATGCGCCGACTCGGTCGCCACCACCACATCGGTGCAGATCGGCTCGTACACCGCGCCACCGGCGCAGTTGCCGAGGATCAGCGAGACCAGCGGCACCATGCCCGACAGCGGCTCGAGATTGGTCGCCATCCAGGCGTACCAGGCCAGCGAGCTGATCGCCTCCTGCACGCGCGCGCCGCCGGAGTCGTTGATACCGACCAGCGGAATGCCGACCTTGGACGCGTACTGCATGATGCCGCACAGCTTGCGGCCGAACGCCTCACCGACCGAACCGCCGTAGACGGTCTGATCGTGTGAGAACACCGCCACCGGACGGCCCTCGACCAGACCGTGCCCCACGACGACGCCGTCACCGTAGAGCGCGGTCGGGTCGCCGGGCTTGCGCACCAGTGCGCCGATCTCGACGAAGGTGCCCGGGTCCATCAACATGTTGATGCGATCCCTGGCGCTGGGAATGCCCTTCCGCGCGCGCTTCTCGATCCCCTTCGCGCCTGCGGGCTCTTTGGCGAGCTCGAGGCGCTGCTGTAGATCGACAAGCTTTTCGGCGGTAGTGCTCACTTCTCTCCCTTGGCGGAAATCGCGGCCAGCTTGGCGGCGAGGTCGGCACCGATCTGGCCGATCCGCGGTTCGTCCACGATCTGGAGGTGGTCGCCCGGGATGTGGACGATCTCCAGGTTCGGGACGTACTCGTCCCAGCCGCCGTTGGGCTTGCGATCGGCGAAGCGGGGCTCGAGCTCGATCGCACCGTCGTGGTAGCGATCGGCCAGGTAGAGCACCACGTCACCGTCGTACTTGCGGGGGCGCACCTGCTGCAGCGCGCGGTTCTCGATCCAGGAGGTGCGCTGGTGTTCGAGCACACCACCGGGGATCTTCGCGCCCGACAGCTTGATCAGGTCGCTGATCATCGAGAACTGCTCGGCGTCGGAGGCCGCCGCCAGTTCCTCGATCTGCTCGCGGTCGAGCTCGGCGGGAACGTTGTAGGTCTTCTTGGCGAAGGCCTGGTAGCGCTCGAGGCGGCGCACGCGCTCCTCGGGGCTGTTGTCCTCGTCCTCGACGGTCATCGCGAGGTCGATCAGGCCGACGTAGCGCACGTCGGCGCCTTCCTCGCGCAGCAGCTGACCGACCTGCAGCGCCAGCACGGCGCCCAGCGACCAGCCGTACAGCACGTACGGACCCTGGCCCTGGATCTTGCGCAGCTCGGGCAGGTACTGCCGGGCACGTTCCTCGATCGAGCCGTCGACCCGCTCGATGCCGTACATCGGGGTGTCGGCGGGCAGGCGCTTGAGCAGCGGCTCGTAGACGAGGGTGTTGCCACCGGCCGGGTGGAAAACGAATACCGGTGTGGCGGTGGAACCCTCGACGCGGGCCCGCAGCGGACGGATGAAGCCGTCCACATCGGCGCCGCTGTCCTGCAGGTTGCGCACGATCTCGGAGAGCTGCTCGATGGTCTCGCAGTCGAGCACGTCGTCGACGGTGACCTCCGCGCCCACCCGCTCGGTGAGGCGAGCCGCCATCTTCTCGGCGACCTCCTCTTCCAGGATCGGGAGGGTGTTGAAGATGCCGCCCGGCGAGGTGCCGGTGACCACGGCCCAGGTCGCGTAGGCGAGCCGCTCGGCAGCGTCACGTGGCGGAACGTTGTCCTCGTCCCCGGCCGGAGCCGAGTAGTCGACGTCCGGCGTCACCGGCTCGGCGACCGCAGGCGCAGCCACCTCGGCAACCGGCTCCGCCGAAACAGCTTCGGCGACGCCACCTTCCGACGGCAGCTCCGCACCGGCGGCCTTGGCCGCAGCCAGCGGATCCCCACCGGCCGCGATCGCCGCGCGCGCGGCTTCGACGAAGTTGGCGTCCACGCCGATCTCGACGTCTTCACCGGCCGCCTTGGCCGCGGCCTGCTTCTCCGCCATCGCCGCGACCTCGTCGCGGTGCTCGATCGCGTAGCGCAGCACCTTGGCGACCTCGTTGAGGCTGGCGTCGCGCACGGCCGAGACCTGCAGCTGCGGGATGTCGAACTCGTACTCGACGCGGTTCTTGATGCGCATCGCCATCAGCGAGTCCAGGCCCAGCTCCATCAGCGGGATCTCCATCGGGAGGTCCTCGACGGCGTAGCCCATGGACTCGGCGACGATCACGCACAGCCGCTGCTCGACGGTCTCGCTGCCCTTGGGGTCCCAGCGGTCGCTGGTCGCCACGGCCACCTCGGCCGCGGTCGGCGCGGCGACGGCGGCCGGGACGGCCTCGGCGGCAACGGGTTCGGGCAGCGCGGCACCGGAGGTGACGACCGCGTCGAACAGCAGCGTGAAACCGGTGGCGCCCTTGGCGTGCACCTGCACCGACGCGCCACCGAGGTGCGGGGTGAGGGTGGTGGTCAGGGTGCCGGTGCTCGGCAGCGCGGCGTGCGGGTGCGAGACCGACACGGCGACATCGGAGAGCACCTGCGCGGCAGCGGCTTTCACCAGCGCGGCCAGGTCGGTGACCGAGCCGGCCTGCACCTCCCAGGCGTGCCGGCCGTCGGGCATGGCGACGTGCGCGCCGGGCACCCGGGTGTTACCGCGACCCGAGGACATCGCGACCTTGGGCCAGTACTCCTTGCGCACGAACGCGGTCCGCGGCACGTCGGCGTAATCGCCTTCGGGCAGCAGCGAACTCAGGTTCACGGCGTGGCCGTGCACGTAGAGCTGGGCGAGCGCGCCGATGACGCCGGCGGACTCGTCCTCCTTGCGCTTGAGCGTCGGGATGAGCTGCGCGTCGTGCACGCCCGCGGCGAAGGTGGTGCCAAGGACCTGCATCAGCGCGACGGAGTTGGGCGCCAGCTCCAGGAACGTGGTGTGCCCGGAGTCGACGGCGGCCTTGATCGCGTTGGTGAAGTACACCGCGTGGCGCATGTTCTTCACCCAGTAGGGCTCGTCGTGGATCGGCTCGGTGCCGGGCTTGAAGTACAGGCCCTCGTGCACGGTCGAGTACAGGCCGGTCTTCAGCGAGGTCGGCTCGATGCCGGCCAGTTCGGCGGCCAGCTCGCCGAGCAGCGGGTCCATCTGCGAGGTGTGCCCGGCGCCGCGGGTGGGCAGAATGCGAGCAAACTTGCCCATGCCCTCCACCTCGGCGACGATCTGCTCGACCTGCTCGCGCGGGCCGCCGATGACGGTGTTGGTCGGCGCGGCGTACACCGCGCACTCCACGTCGGGGAAGCGCGGCAGCAGCTCGGCGACATCGTGGGCGCTGAGTTCGACCAGCGCCATATTGCGCACGTCGTCCTCGGTGATCATCTGCTCGCCCTCGCCCATCAGGCGCGAGCGGGCGCAGATCACGCGCACCGCGTCTTCCAGGCTCAGGCCGCCCGCGATGTACGCGCCCGCGACCTCACCCATCGAATGACCGACCACCGCTGCGGGTTCCGCGCCGTGGGCGCGCAGCACCGCGGCCAGACCCAGCTGGGTGGTGAAGATGCCGACCTGGCAGGTGCCGACGTCGTAGTCCTGCTCGTCGTCGAGGAACATCTCGCGGATCGAGTAGCCCGCCTCGTCCTGCACCAGCAGGTCGACCTCGTCGACGGTCGCGCGGAAGATCGAGTTCTCGGTGTAGAGCTGCTTGGACATCTTGCGGTGCTGCGCGCCGAAGCCGCACATCACCCAGACGGGGGCGTTGGTCGCCGGGGAATCGGCGGTGAACACGCCGGCGCCGGGCTTGCCCTCGGCGATCGCGCGCAGGCCGGCGACGGCCTCGGCGTGCGTCTTGGCCAGCACCACGCCGCGCGAACGCTGGTGGCTGCGCTTGGCCAGCGAGCGGGCGACGTCGACCAGCGGCACGTCCTTGCCCGGGCCCGCCAGCCAGTCGGCCAGCTCGGCGGCGGCACGCTTGCGGCGCGAGGGCAGGTAGGCCGACACGGCGATGATCACCGGCAGCGGCTCGGCGCGCTCGCCGTCCCACTCGACGACGACCGGCTGCTCCGGCTCGGCGGCGGCCGCGGTGATCGCGGTGGCCTCGGCGACCACGTCGGTGGTCTCCTCGCCCTCGACCGCCTCGGCGGCGACCTGCTCGACCGTCACGTCCTCGACGACCGGCGGCGACGGCACGTACTCCTGGAGCACGACGTGGGCGTTGGTGCCACCGAAGCCGAAGCCGGAGATGCCGACGGTCGCGACGCCGCTGTAGCGCGGGTACTCGGTCGGCTCATCGACGACCTTGAGGTTGGCCTGCTCGAACGGGATGTACGGGCTCGGGCCCGCGTAGTTGATGTTCGGCGGAATCACGTTGTGCTGGAACGACATCAGCACCTTGGCCAGGCTCGCCGCGCCCGCGCCGGATTCCAGGTGGCCGAAGTTGGTCTTGGCGGAGCCGAGCAGGGCGGGCTTGTCGGCGTCGCGGCCGCGGCCGACGATGCGAGCCAGCGCCTCGGCCTCGATCGGGTCGCCGATCGGGGTGCCGGTGCCGTGCGCCTCGATGTAGTCGACGGTGGCGGGGGCGATGCCGGCGTCGCGGTAGGCGGCGCGCAGGACGTCGGCCTGGGCCTCCGGGTTCGGGGCGAACAGGCCGTTGGAGCGGCCGTCGGAGTTCACCGCGGAACCCTTGATCACACCGAGGATGTTGTCGCCGTCGCGCTCCGCGTCGACCAGGCGCTTGAGCACGACCAGACCGGCGCCCTCGGAGCGGACCATGCCGTCGGCGTCGTTGGAGAACGCCTTGATGTGACCGTCCTTGGCGACCGCGCCGTTCTTCTCGAAACCGAGGGTGATGACGGGGGCCAGGATCATGTTCACGCCACCGGCCAGCGCCACGTCGGCGTCGCCCTCGCGCAGCGCGCGCACGGCCTGGTGGACCGCGACGATGGTCGAGGAGCAGGCGGTGTCGACGGTGACCGACGGGCCACGGAAGTCGAAGAAGTAGGAGACGCGGTTGGCGATGATGCCGGTCGACGCGCCGAGCAGGGCGTAGGCCTCCGCCGAGATCGGCAGGCTCGGGTCACGATCGCCGAGGCCGAGCGAGGCGATCAGCTGGAAATCGCTGCTGGACGAGCCGACGAACACGCCGACCTTCTCGCCCTTGAGCTCGCTGGCCGGGATGCGCGCGTGCTCGAGCGCCTCCCAGGTGAGCTCCATCATCAGACGCTGCTGCGGGTCGACACGCTCGACCTCGACCGGCGACATCGCGAAGAACTCGGCGTCGAAGCCCTTGACCACGTCCTGGTCCAGGTAGCCGCCGAGGGTGTTGGACTCGCTGACGGTCTGCGCCACTCCGGGATCACCCAGGAACTCCGACCAGCGACCCTCCGGCAGCTCACGGATCGCGTCACCGCGACCGATGATGAACTCCCAGGTCGACTCCGGGGTGCTGCCCGCGCCTGGCAGCCGGGTCGACAGGCCGACCACGGCGATGTCGTGCGTCTCGCCGGGGGCGTAGGTGGCGTAGAAGGCGTCGTCGGCATCCTCGGCGGGCAGCTCCGGCTCGCCGTTGATGATGACCTCGGCCAGCGAGGCGATCGTCGGATGCTGGTAGACCACCGTCGGGGTGAGCACGACGCCGGTCAGGTCCTCGATGTCGCCACCGAGGGCGAGAGCATCGCGCGAGGCCAGTCCGAACTCCTCCATCGGCCGGTCGACGGTGATCGCGTCGATCGACTGCCCGGTCGCGTCGGCGACCCATTTGCGCAACCATTCGCGCAGCTCGGCGACCGAAAGATCACCCGCCGGGGTGGTCGGCGCGGGAACTTCGGGGTTCTGGGTGGGCGTGCCCTCGTTGTCAGCCATCAATTCCTCAAGCTACCTGTCTGCGTACAGGGCGCGCCGTGGAATGACGCCCGACGTGCACTCACGCCGGGCGTCGATCCGATCCGGTCGGCCGATTACTCTTCCGGTGCATCGGGGAAAGCCTGCTGGGTGTAACCACCGCGCAGCGTTCCCTCGAGGTAGGCGGCCTTGCAGGCCCGCCGGGCGATCTTTCCGCTGGAGGTACGCGGGATGGAACCCGCGGGGACGAGCAGGATGTCACGAGCGGTCACACCGTGCCGCAGCGAGACCGCCGCGCGCACCGCGTCGGCGATCGGGGCCGGGTCGGCCTTGCCCGCGCCGGGACCACGCTCGGCCACGATGACCAGCTGCTCGGACGCGTCGTCGGCGTCGAACTTCAGACCGGAGTGGCTGTCTGCGACGAAGACCTCGGCGGGCAGCTGGTTGGCGGGCACCGCGAAGGCGGCGACGAAACCGGGCCGCAGCGCCTTGGAGGCCTCCTGCGCGGAGTACTCCAGGTCCTGCGGATAGTGGTTGCGGCCGTCGACGATCACCAGGTCCTTGACGCGACCGGTGATGAAGAGCTCACCTTCGAAGTAGACGCCGAAGTCGCCGGTGCGCATCCAGTCCGCGTCGGCGGCGGTGCCCTCGGTGTGCCCACCCGGCTGACGGTCGGTGACCCGGTTGCGGAAGGTCTTGGTCGACTCGTCGGGGCGTCCCCAGTAGCCGATGCCCATGTTGTTGCCGTGCAGCCAGATCTCTCCGACCTGGCCGTCGGGCAGCTCGCGGCCGCCGTCGGGGCCCTCCACCGACTCGGGGTCGATGATCGCGGCCCACTGCGACAGTCCCACGTAACCGCAGGAGACCTGGGCGATGGCGTTCTCGGCGGACTGCTCCACGCGGACCATCCGGCCCTTGTTGAGCTCGTCGCGGTCGACGTAGATGTACTTGGCTTCGTCCTCGGCCTTGGTCGCCGAGACGAACAGCGTCGCCTCCGCCATGCCGTAGCAGGGCTTGATCGCGGTCTTGGGCAGGCCGTACGGGGCGAACGCCTCGTTGAACTTCTTCATCGACGAGACCGTCACCGGCTCGGAGCCGTTGATCAGGCCGATCACGTTCGACAGGTCCAGCGACTCGCCCGCCTTCGGCACACCACGCGCGGCGGCGTGCTCGAACGCGAAGTTCGGCGCGGCCGCGAACGTGCCCGCACCGTCGGAGACGGCGGCCAGCTCGTTGATCCAGCGCGCGGGGCGGCGCACGAAGGCGCTCGGCGACATGATGGTGATGAACTTGCCGCCCACCGCGGGCAGGATGACCGTCAGCAGGCCCATGTCGTGGAACAGCGGCAGCCAGGTGACACCGCGCGAGTTCTCGTTCATGTTCAGCGAGTCGATCATCTGCAGCAGGTTGGTACCGACCGCGCGATGGGTGATCTCCACACCGGCGGGCACCCGGGTCGAACCCGAGGTGTACTGCAGGTAGGCGATGTCGTCGATCGCGGTATCGGGACGCACCCACGACTCACCGAGCGTGTCGGGAATCGCGTCGACCGCGATGATGCGTGGACGCTGGGCCGCGGGCAGCGAGCGGAAGAACTGGCGGACACCGGCAGCCGACGACGTCGCGGTGAGGATCGCCGAGGGCTCGCAGTCGCCGAGAACGGCGTGCAGCCGGTCGGTGTGACCGGGTTCGTCCGGATCGAACAGCGGCACCGAGATGGTGCCCGCGTAGATCGCGGCGAAGAAGGAGATCACATAATCCAGTCCCTGCGGCGCGAGGATCGCGACCCGGTCGCCCGGGTTGGTCACCTGCTGCAGGCGAGCGGCCACCGCGCGCAGCCGAACTCCGAACTCCTGCCAGGTCAGCTCGTGCACCTCGCCGTCGCGCTCGCGCGAGTAGTCGATGTAGCGGTACGCGAGCGTGTTCGCATCGTTACGGGTGTGCTTCTCGACGTGATCGACCAGGGTTCGACCCTCGGGAATGCTGATGTTCCCGGTCTCGTCCAGGTAGTCGTCGAAAGTCTGTTCCATTCCTTCTTCTCCTCCGAGGCCCGGACACCGGTGAATTCTCTCAACGCATTGCCGCGTTGACACCTGTGAGGCCCCGACTCGCTATCGCCACCGGTCGCAGGACGACGCAGTGCGTACGTCACAGCAACCTGCGGATTTTCGAGCGGTCTGCGCGGTGACCGCTATCGGCTAGATGTTCTCAAACCAGAGTCATGTTACAGAGAACCCCCGCTCAGTCCTCCCGCAGCAGCGGAATGACAGGCGCGAAAGCGTCCATCTGGGTGGGGAAGATGCCCACATAGGACATCGACGTGAGTTCGCGCACACGCTTGACCTGTTCGGCGATCTCCTCGAAGGTGCCGATCGCGATGTAGGGCGAACTCAGGATCTGCTCGGCGGTGAGCTCCACGTCGACCTCGAGATCGGGGTGCAGGCCGCGTTCGATCGCGCGCAGCGCCATCTCCGCGGTCTTCTCCCGGTCGTCGGTGATGACGATCGCGGTGATCGCCCAGTTCAGTTCGATGTCGGCGAACCGGTCGCCGGCAGCCTCCTTGACGATATTGACCTTCTCGATCGTCTTCTCCAGCGTGATGCCGGACAGCAGACCCTTTCCGTTCTTGGTGGTCTGCGGGACGATCGAGACGATATCGGCGTGCTTGGCCGCGAGGGCGAGCATCTTCGGGCCACCGCCACCGGTGCACAGCGGGGGACGAGGGCCCTGCCGCGGTCGGGGGGTGCCCTTGATGCCACGCACCTGGTAGTGCTTGCCCTCGAAGTTGCACTCCTGGCCACGCAGCAGCGTGTCCAGAATGGTCAGCGACTCGTCGAGCTTCTCCAGCCGGATGCCGGGACGCTCGTACGGGATGCCCGCGTTCTCGAACTCTTCCTTGATCCAGCCCGCGCCGACGCCGACCTCGAGCCTGCCCTTGGACAGCACGTCGATGGTGGCCAGGTCCTTGGCCAGCACGACGGGGTGCCGGAAACCGTTCGCCAGCACCGAGGTGCCGAGCCGGATCTTGTCGGTCGCCTGGGTGAGTGCGCCCAGCGCCGCGATCGGACCGATCTGGTCGCCCAGGTGATCGGGGACGACGAAGGTGTCGTACCCCATCTCCTCGGCCTGCTGCGCAGTCTGGACGAACTTGCGTGCGCCGCCCTCCTGCTTGTTGCCCTCGCCCGCCGCCGCGAAGCGGAACGGACGCAGCGGCGTACCCAGCGCGGTCGACTCACCGACGGGTGCGGCAGCTTCGGTCATGAACTCATCGCTCCTGGCTGTTGCACGCTGGGCGTGCTAGGCGGTGTATTCGGGCCACCGGCTACTCCGCGGTAGCAGAGAAGTCGGCGCGATCATCAGCGCACTTTACAGCGTGTGGGCGAATGGGAGTGCGGATGTCACAGCGAGGCATGATCCATGGCAATCACACACCCGCTGTGACTGTGACAACTCCGCCGATCCGCGCCGCGGGGAACACTCAGGAATGCGGGGGGTACGGCGCGTTCTCGATGAGTCCGGCCGCCCAGTTCACCGTCCACTGGGTGGCGGTGGTGCCCTGCCCGTCCACGGTGTTGGTGGCGTAGAGCGCGTGCACCGGGTTGCCCGCCGAGCGGATCAGCGCGGCAAGGCTGCCCAGCGCGTTGGCCGGGTTGAGGGCCTCGCGCGGGGCGTCGCAGATCATGTCGCCGGGCGCGCAGATCGAGTTCACCTTCGATGCCAGCGAGCCGAAACCACCGGGCCGCGGGCCGGTCATGCTGATACCGGGCACGTTGACCCCCTCGAGCGCCACCTCGGCGCCCTGGCCCGCCGGCGGCGGATCGCCGATCTCGGTGGGCTGACCGGGGCCGTTGTCGGCGGTGCGGCGGCCGTCGGCGATCACCGTCACGCCGAGCACCTTGTCGGCCGGGACCGGACCGTTGCCCATACCGATCTGCGCGGCGATGTCACCGGCGATGACGGCGCCCTGCGAGAAACCGGCGATGACGTAGGTGGTCAGCGGGCACTGCTGGTGCCGCTGGGCCAGGATGTCGGTCGCCCGCGCGGTGCCCTCGGTGCGGCTGTTGTTGTAGGAGGCCTGCCCGTCCGGCGGGAACGCGATCGGGTTCGAGAACTGCGCCACGTAGGGCACCGTGTACACCTCGAGCCGGTTGTCCGGGAACTGCGCCCGCAGCGGCCCCGACACGCTGAGCATCAGCGAGATCGGGTTGGCGCTCGGGTTGTACGGATCGTCCGCGCTCGCCGACTCCCAGGTGCCGGGGATCGAGAGCAGCATCACATCGGGACAGTCCGCCGACTGCGACGTCGGTGGCGGCGGCCCGGGCGGCGTCGGCCCCGGCTCCCGCAACCGCCCCGCGAGCAGATACCAGAGCAGCACGATGACGATGATCGCCAGGACGAGCAGCGCCAGCACGGTCAGGCACCCCGCAGGCCAGAGCCTGCGGGTGCGTCGCGTCGGTCGGGGGTTCACTAGCAGTAGGTGGCGGTCGCGGCGGCGATGTAGACCTGAGCTGCCTTGTTGACGTCCATCTTGGACTCGTCGAACGCGGTGTCGGTGCCCGCGATCGCCGCGACGTACGGGGCGATATCGGCATCGGAGGCACCGGTGGCCCGGCTGGAGCAGATGTAGCCCGCCGCGGTCAGCGCGATATCCGGGCTGGCCGGGTTGATCCCGTTCTTGCTCAGCTCGGCCAGGAACGCCTTGTCCTTGTCGGAGGCAGGCGCGGACTCGGGCGTGGGCTCCGGCGCGGCCTGCGGCTGCTCGGGCGCGGCGGAGGACTCCGGCGCGGCGCTCGACGTCGTCGCGTGGTCACCGTGGCCGCCCGGCGTGGTCGCCTGGGACGTGGCCGAGGCGGCGGCGCTCGCACTCGAGGAGAGGGTGGGCGTCTGCGACGCGGTCGAGTCGTTGCCGCCACAGGCGGACAGCAGGGCGACGGCAGCCAGGGCCGCGACCGATCCGGCAGCCTTGCCAGGAATCCGATGCATGAAGATGTCTTTCCTCGATCGTTCGTCAGGGAAGCGGTCGCAGACCAGGCTAGCCGGACATCTGGGGACGCCGGGTACCGCGCGGCGAAGCTCAGAGAGTTCTCAGTCCGGGCTCACACCCCGTGAACTTCGGATTTGCCGTCCCGCACCACGATGAACCCGGTCTGAAAATTCTGCTGGATCCCGCCGGGGACGGTGAATTCGTCGCTGACCGGATACCCCAGCCTGCCGTTCTCGAACCCCTGTGCGCCCCAGGCGTCGGCGACCGCGCCGTTGCGCACCGACCACGCGCCCGAGAGCGGGCTCCAGTAGATGTTGCCGCCCTCGAACCGGCTGTACCGGCCGAGATCCTTCAGCGGCGCCTCCTCGGCGACCGGGAAGCCCAGCGGGCTCGTCTCGAAGCCGAGCCCCGCGTATTTGTCCAGGATGAAGCCCTGCACCCGGTGCGCGCCGGTGGCCGGGCTGTAGAACATGGGGCCGTGCTCGAAGGCCTGCACCGAACCGTCGCGGCTGGGCGTGCGCGCCTCGGCGGCAACGGGATACCCGGCCGGACCGCGCTCGTAGCCCTGCTTGCCCCACTCCGCCAGGAACGCGCCGCGTATCACCTGCGCGCCGGTCTCCGGCGTCCAGTAGATCGAGCCGCCCTCGAAGGTCTGCATGCGGCCACGGCCGTCCGGCAGGCCCTGCTCGCCACCGGTCGGCATGCCGAGCGGCGACGACGGCCCGCCGACACCGGCGTACGTGCCGCCGATCCGGCCCGCCACCGCGTGCGCGCCGGTCGCGGCGGAATGGAACACCCGCCCGTTCTGGAAGTCCTGCACCATGCCCGCCGCCACCGGATACTCCGCCGTCAGGCAGTTGCCCAGCCACGCCGCGGCCTGGGCGACCGGACCGATCGCGCCGCCGGTACCGCACGCGGTGCCGCCGGGATCGGTGCCGAGCGCGGCGGCGGCCTGCGGCCACGACTGCCGCATCTCGAAATCCCAGTACGGCCACGTATGTGTGCCCGCGGGACGGTAATTGGCCTGCACCGGGATCGCCAGCTTCTCCAGCTTGGCGACGAAGTTCTCGGTCGACAGCCGCGACAGGATCTCCAGACCGGTACCGGCCCAGTTCTCGCTCAGCAGCGGCACCTCGCCCAGCTGATCGTGACTGCCCGCCAGGCCGCTGCCGCTGGAGACGTACATGCTCACACCTTTGAGCTTGTCGGCCAGCAGATAGGGATCGTGCGCCGCCCACTCCGGCCCGCCGGGCGGTCCCCACATCGACGCCGCGTCGAAGCCGCCCGCGTCCTTGTTGGCGAAGGTGATCGCCTGCGGCATTCCGAGAGTCGTGGTGGTCAGCAGGCCCGAATACGAGGCCACGTACTTCATCAGGCCGGGATTGCGGCCCGCCAGGTTCATCGCGGCCGTGCCGCCCATCGAAAGGCCCTGCACGCCACGCACATCCGTGGTGCGCCAATCGCGTTCGAGCAGCGGCGGGAGTTCCTTGGTCAGGAACGTCTCCCACTTGTAGGTGCGTCCGTTGTCGGGCGCGAGCCAGTCGGAGTACCAGCTGGACTGGCCGCCGACCGGCAGCACCACGTTGACGTTCTTGTCGGCGAAGAAGCCCTCCGCGTCGGCGTCCTTGGTCCAGCCGTTCTCGTCGTCCTGGGCGCGCAGACCGTCGAGCATCAGCAGCATCGGGAACTTGGCGTCGGGGCGGACGTTCCAGTCGCGCGCCAGCAGCATCTGCACCTGGATGGGCGTGTTCATGGCGGGCGAGTACACCCACATCGCCACCCGGCGATCCGAGAGCCATTCCACCCGTTGCACGCCCGCGACGCCTGTCTGCGCCTGGGCGGGTACCGCGACTGTCGGCGCGAGCAGCGCCGCGGTCATCGCCGCCATGCCGAGGATCCGCCGCATCGGCGCTCGGACACGATGTTTCAACACGCGCGACCCTCCTCATCCCCGCCCTGGGACTGCCTCATCGTTCGTTGTACCGCAGTACCGGCCGATAACCCGGGAGGACACGCGAGCGCCCCGCACAGCAAAAAGACCGGCTCACCCTGCGGGTGAACCGGTCTTCTCAGCGTTGCTGGGCGGAAACTGTCAGGCGCCCAGGGCGCCCAGGATCTGCGGACGCGCCTTCCACAGCTGGTCCTCCCAGTACTTCCAGGAGTGCGTGCCCGCGGCCGGGAAGTCGAAGGTGGCGGCGATGCCGAGCGACTTCAGGCGGCTCTGGAACGCCAGCGTGCTGACGAACGAGATGGCCTCGATACCCATGGCGGTGCTGGTGTTGAAGACACCGGCCGCGCTGGCCGGACGATCGTGCTGGCCGGGCAGGCCGTTGGCCGAGGAGATGAACATCGGCAGGCCACGCAGCTCGGGCGCGAAGACCATCGGGTCCATCCGCAGCCACGCCGGGCTCCACGGAGCGGCCATGGAGTCGACGTTGAAGCGGCCGGCGTCGAGCATCATCACGCGGATGGCCTCACGCATGCCGGGGGCACCCCAGTTCAGCGGGCCCGAGAGCGAGGACGCGTGCTTGAACTGGTCGCGGTGGAGGGCGGCCAGGCGCAGGGCGGCCGGGCCACTCATCGACAGGCCGAGCACCGCGTTGTTCTTGCGGGAGACGCCGTAGCCCTCGAGGAACGCGGGGAGCTCTTCGGTCAGGAAGGACTCCCACTTGTAGGTGGTCTTCTGGCCGTTGGTGTTGCTGGCCGAGGTCCAGTCGGCGTACCAGCTGGACTGGCCACCGACCGGCATCACCAGGGTGACGTTGTCGTTGGAGAACTGCTGCATCGCGTTGGTCTCGAACGACCAGGCGTTGCGGTCGTCGCGGGCACGCAGGCCGTCGAGCAGGTAGAGCGCGGCGTTGCCACCGTTGCGCGCCCACTGCACCTGGACCTTCACCGGGCCCATCTTCGAGGGCACCATCAGCTCTTCGTAGCCACCGGCGGGCGCGCGCAGCGCCAGCACGGACGCGGGGGCGGCGAACGCCATCGGGGCCGCCCCTGCGGCGATCGGCAGCACGAGGGCTGCGGCGCCGACAGCTAGAATTCGATTACGCCAACCGCGAGATGCGACTCCCCGGGACGTGCCCGGCTGGTCACCCTTCGGCGCGGCGGCCTTGCCGAAACGCATGTGAATTCCGCTCTCTTTCTGCTGTTGTGGCATGCCAGACCGCCCCGCGACATCGCCCGGATCCCGACAGTCCGGCCGATCAGACAGGTGAAACAACGATCTGGTCACACTTTCGCTCGCTGGAGGATATTCGACCCACGAATTACTTGCAAGGGCAACGGAACTCGGCGGTATTAAACCGGAGAGCCGTCATGTCGAGCGAAGCAGGTCAGCACCCGTGAACATCCGGTTCCGGTGCGATTCCCGCCGTAAAACAAACGCCCGGTGCACGAATGCACCGGGCGTTCGGGTTGTCTGGGGAGAGTAGCGCTAGCCGATGTTGTTCGACATATCCGGGATCATCCGCAGCGCCTCGTCGTTCCAGTTGTTCCAGGCGTGGATGCCGAACGCCGGGTACGAGTAGGTGACGTTGCGCGCCCCGAGGGTCGCCATCCTGACCTCGAAGGCGCGGGTGTTGGCCAGCGCCAGCGCCTCCAGCGCCATGCCGTTGACGGTGTTCATGTTCGGGCCGTCGGAACCGGTCGGCAGACCCGAGGCCGCGGCGACCCACAGCCGGGTGTTGTTGCCGACCAGGTTCGGGGCGAAGACGAACGGGTCCATCCGCAGCCACTGCGGACCCCACGGCGGCGCCATCGAGTCGACGTTGTAGCCGCCCGCGTCCAGCATGGCGAGGCGGATGGCCTCGCGCATTCCGGGTGCCGAGATGTTCAGGTAGCCGGAGAAGGCGCCGGCGAAGCTGAACTGGTCCGGGTGGTAGGCGGCCAGCGTCAGCGCGGCCGAGCCACCCATCGACAGACCGAACGCACCGTTGCGGTTGCGGCTGAAGCCGAGCCGGCTGGCGAGCGCGTTCGGCAGCTCGTTGGTGAGGAAGGATTCCCACTGGTACCGGTAGCTCTTGCCGGGCCCGCCGGAGAGCGCGTTGGCCGCGCCGGAGCCGGAGTTCGGCGCGCCACTGCCCGGAATACCGAAGAATTCACTGGGCGAGTTCCAGTCGGCGTAGAAGCTCGACATACCGCCGACGGGCATCACCACGTTGATATCCGCCGCGGCGAGCGCATTCGGGATATCCGTTTCGATCTCCCAGCCGTTGAGGTGCTCCGGCGCGCGCATGCCGTCGAGGACGTAGGCGACGCGATGGGTATTGCCGTTTCGCGCGGGGAGAATGCGCGTCTTGATCGGGCCCATCCCGGAGTCGACCCAGAAGTCGAAGGCGGCGGGGTTGAATCCGGCGGACGCGGGGGCGGCACCACCCGCGATGACCGTTCCGATCGGCACCAGCAGTGCCATGGATACGCCGGCGGCCCAGCGCCGCGCCCACGATCCAGGGGCTGCGGTCTTCACGGGCCGACGCTTCCAGCGCAGTGTTCGCATTCGACTAGACCTTTCTCGGCTGAACCGACGGCGCAAACCCCTAGCTACACGGTCGGATCCCTCATCGGGCGTCGAAAGCGATCAATCCAGGGCAAAACGGACGAATCAACCTCGACGCATGCTCGCTGTGTATGAATCAATGACGAATGCCTACATGTTGCTGGAAAGTGACCCGCAGCACAACTCACGGTGACCTGCCGCACGTAATTCGTCACCGGCTATCAGTCGGATCGTGACGAAAACGAAGAAAATGGCCGCCCGGTGCCAAGCACCGAACGGCCACTGCCATTCTCAGTACAACCACGGTTTCGGCCGCCCCGGTTCCGCGGAGCGAGACGGAACGCCGAAGGCGCAGTATCGCTCCGCGGAACCGGGGTCACGAGGCCGAAACCCGCGGCACCAGCCGCCGAAGAATCAGCCGCCGAAGAATCAGCCGATGTTGGCCGACAGGTCCGGGATCATGCGGTTGACCTCGGTCTCCCAGTTGCGCCAGTTGTGCACGCCGGTGAGCGGGAAGTCGAAGTTCGCGTTGCCGCCGCCGAGGGTGGCCATCCGCACCTGGAAGGCACGGCTGTTCACCATCGCGAGCAGCTCCAGCGGCACGCCCTGGACGATCTCCATCGGGTTGGACACGTCACCCGCGCCCGGGATACCGCTGGCCGCCGACACCCACACGCGGGTGCCGTTGGCCACCAGCCGCGGCGCGAAGACGAACGGGTCCATCCGCAGCCACTGCGGGCCCCACGGCGGCGCCATGGCGTCGATGTTGAAGCCACCGGCGGAGACCATCGCGACTCGCATCGCCTCACGCATGCCGGGCGCCGAGATGTTCAGGTAGCCGGAGAACGAGCCGGCGAAGCTGAACTGGTCCGGGTGGTAGGCGGCCAGCGTCAGCGCGGCCGAGCCACCCATCGACAGACCGAACACACCGTTGTTGTTGGGGTTGAAGCCCAGCCGGGCCGACAGCGCGTTGCGCAGGTTGCCGGTCAGGTAGCTTTCCCACCTGTAGGTGTTCTTCTTGCCCGCGACCTGGGCGGGCGCGATCGACGAACCCGTCATGGCCGAGCCGGTGGCCGCCGAACCGGTCGAGCTGCCGCCCGAACCGGTGTCGAGACCGAAGAAGTTGCTCGGCGCGTTCCAGTCGGCGTAGAAGCTGGACTGGCCACCCACCGGCATCACGACGTTGATGTTGGCCGCGGTCAGCGCCCGGGCGACATTGGTGTCGATCTCCCAGCCGCTGAGGTCGTCGCGGGCCCGCATGCCGTCGAGCGCGTACACGACGCGACCGGTGTTGCCGTCGGCCGCGCGGAAGATCCGGTTCTTGATCGGGCCCATTTCGGAGTCGACCCAGAAGTCGAAACCACTGGGATCGAACGCCGCCGAAGCGGTGCCGGTCGGGCCGGCCACCGCCGCACCGAGCGGTAGGACAACAGCCAGGGAGAGAAGCATCGACCGCTTGAGCCAGCCGGCTCCCCGGGCTCTGAGACGTCCGCCACGCATTCTGTTTCGGGCCTTTCCTCGTGCGGTTCGCGCGGAACCGCGGTTGCAAATGACCGCCGACTTACTACCGGCACACCAGTGCGCCGACGGGCCGTTCCTCGAAGACCATATCGTGACATCGATAGCCTGGCGTTACCGAAAAGTGATTTAGCGGCGAACGCCACTGGGAAACCGCAGGCCAGGGGTGTAACCACTGAGCCCACGGGTATCCCGTGGGCTCAGTGTGACGCATGTGGAACGTTTCAGCGAGGCGGCTCGGGAAATGGATCCACCAGACCGCATCGCTGGATCTCGTACTTGGGCACCCGATCGATCCGGTACTTCGCGAAACTCAGCGCATTGCGCAGGTTGTGCTTGAACCGGTCGAAGGTGAGCGGGTCGCGGGTGGAGATCAACAGCGCCTGCGTTTCCGGGCACGACATCGCCGCGCGCGCCTGGGTCACCCACTCCTCGTCCATGTACCAGGGCATCCACGGATGGATGTCGACCATGCCCGAGTCGACGACCACCCAGTCCGGGTACAGGCTCTTGTCGTGCCCGATGCGGCCGTCGGCGAGCCGGTCCGAATGCGCGGCCAGCGGGTAGGCCAGGCCCATCGGATCGATGACGCGCACGCTCAGCGGCACGTTCATGCTCGTCATGCCCAGGTTCAGGAAGTAGACCGTGTGCCCGGCGCCGCCCTCGGGGATCGGCTGCGGCGGCGGGTCCAGGTACCAGAACGTGAACGACGGCGAGTTCAGCAGCAGGCCGCCGTTGGGGTTGGCGGCGATGTCGTTGACCATCGCCCGCATGCGCGGGTAGTCGAGGTAGTCCTCGGCCAGGATCGGATGGTCCTTGCCGGTGTTGAGCACGTAGTACACGCGCTCGTCGACGATGCCCGAGGAACTGATCTTGGTGCCGGTCTTGATCGCGGTGGTGCTCGCCGCGTACAGCGACCAGCCCGCGGTACCGAGTAGCGCGGCCAGCACGACCACCATCGACCAGTCACGGGGGTTGAACGCCCGCAGCCGGATCGGCACGACCGCCACCGGCAACAGCAGCAGGAACAACTGGGTCAGCAGCATCCGGCCGTGCATGAAGTCGCCGCCGACGCGGATCGCGTAGACGGTGAGCAGCAGGCCGCTGCCCAGCATCAGCGTGACGACCGCGCTCGGCGAGCGCAGCCACGTCCGGAGCGCCGACACCGACCACTGCGGCCGCACCTCGACCCCGCGCGCCACCGCGGTGACCACACCGGCGATCAGCAGCACGAGCAGCGGAATCCACAGGTAGTACGGGCCGACCAGGTCCCACAGGTACTTCATGCCCTGGCCCCACTTGGCCCCGCCCGCGTCCTTGGCGACCGCGGTGTTCGGGTAGGGCAGGCCGTAGTAGCCCATCCGCCAGATCTGGTAGGCCACCGGCACGATCCCGGCGACGAAGACGATCAGCGCGCGCAGCGCGATCGGGCCGTACCGGAACCTCGGCATCGGGGTCAGGAAGATCATGCCGAGGGCGAGCACGCCGATCAGCGTGGCCTCCGGCCGGATCAGCGGCGCGAGGCCGGCCAGGAAGACGAGCCCGAGCAGACTCGGCACCCGCACCACGGCGGCCTGGCTCCAGCGGATCATCAGCCACCACAGCAGCCCGACCCAGCAGATCACCAGGCCGCTCTCCAGCCCGGAGGTGGCGTAGTCACGGGCGGGCGGCAGCGCGATGTAGACGAGCACACCGGCCGGGATGAGCAGCTGACCGCTCGTCCCGCCCCACAGCCGGGCGGTGCCCAGCATGGCGAACACGATCGCCAGCAGCGAGACCGCCAGCGCGACGCCGAGCACCACGTACTCGAGCCGCGCCTGGGTCAGCCAGCTGAAGAACCAGACCAGGTAGGTCCACGCGGTACTGGTGTTGGCTTCGACCCGCTCGTCCATGTTGAAGACGGGGCCGTTGCCCGCGAGCAGGTTGCGCACCGTCCGCAGCACGATAAGGCCGTCATCGGCGATCCAGCGCCGCTGCCAGGCGCCCACCGCGAACACGACGACGGTGAACACCACCCCACCGACGAAGGTGGCGCGGGACAGGGTCGCGAAACGCGCGGTCGGACGCGCCGACTGCTCGTCGTCGCGTAGCCGCTCGTATTCGGTTGATTCCTGCTCCGCTACCACGATCTCGTCAGGTGAGATAGACAGCGACACCTACCGCTCCGATCCAGGCAATAGCGAGGAACTGCAGGATGCGGTCCCCCAGCGCGATCTCTTCGGGTTCACCGGCCTCGCCACCGTCGACGTCGACCGCGTAACGCAGGATTGCGATGGTAAACGGGATCATGGAGATCGAGTACCACTGGGTGTCTCGAGCCGAGTCCTGCTGGAACGCCCAGAGGCCGTAGAACACCACGACGGCGGTGGCCGCGAGGGTCCAGATGAAGCGCAGGTAGGTCGGCGTGTAGTACTGCAGCGACTTGCGGATCTTCGCACCGGTCTCCAGCGCGATCTGCAGTTCCGCGTAGCGCTTGCCCGCCGCCATGAACAGCGAACCGAACGCCATGATCAGCAGGAACCACTGCGACAGCGCGATGCCCGCGGCCGCGCCACCGGCGACGGCGCGCAGCAGGAAGCCAGACGACACGATGCAGATGTCGAGCACGGCCTGGTGCTTGAGGCCGAGGCAGTAGGCCAGCTGGATGGCGATGTAGATGGCCATCACCACGGCCAGATGCCAGGACGCCAGGAACGAACCGGCGATCGAACCGATCAGCAGCAGCGCGGCCAGCGCGTACGCCAGGTTGACCGGGACGACGCCCGCCGCGATCGGGCGGAACCGCTTGGTCGGATGCGCCCGGTCGGCCTCGACGTCGAGCGAGTCGTTGACCAGGTAGATGCCCGAGGCCGCCATGCAGAACACCACGAAGGCGATCGCGACGTGCACGAGCACGCCCGCGTCGCTGATCGCCTCGGGCCCGACGGCCAGCGGCGCGGCGAGCACGAGCACGTTCTTGACCCACTGACGCGGGCGCATGGCCTTGATGACTCCGCCGACCAGGGTCTTCGGCGGGCCCTTCACCACGCCCTCGTCGAGGACGGCGGCGGACGGTTCTTCGCTCATCTC
Source organism: Nocardia fodinahabitans (assembly GCF_052983615.1). Lineage (NCBI taxonomy): Bacteria > Bacillati > Actinomycetota > Actinomycetes > Mycobacteriales > Nocardiaceae > Nocardia > Nocardia fodinahabitans. The sequence continues at coordinate 3,663,144 of NZ_JBRJJC010000001.1, read as the reverse complement.
AGCCAAGGTTCTTTCGGTTGCGGTCACTGTCGGAGTCTCTTTTCGGCGGCTAGCACGGCGGCTGCCGACGCGGCCCCCAATGCGGAACCGGCGAGCACGTCGGAAGGGTAATGCACCCCGAGCACGACCCGGGAAAGGAGCATCGGCGGCACGAGCACCGCTGGCAAGGGTAGCCCGGTCAGCCTGCCGAGCAACACCGCAGCCGCCGTGGTGGACGTGGCGTGCGAGGACGGGAAGCTCAGCTTGCTCGGCGTCGACACGTTGACCTGCACCGTCGGGTCGTTCGGGCGCGGGCGCCGGACGATCCGCTTGATCACGATCGAGGCGGCGTGCGCGCCGACCGCGCCGACCGCGACCCCGGCCCACTGCCTGCGCCGCGGCTTGTCGACCAGCCAGCCCGCGGCGGCGATGCCGACCCAGCCCAGCGCGTGCTCACCGAAGTGCGACATCCCGCGCGCGGCCGAGACCACGGCCGGGTTGGTGCCGATGGTGGTCTGCACGACATTGATGATGCCGACCTCGAGCGGCACCTCCACGTACTCGCCGTCGCCGCAGGCGCACTCGCCGCAGCAGCCTTCCTCGGCCAGCTCCAGCTCGGGCAGTTCCGGGTTGATCGCGTTCACTTCTCGGTTCCGTTCAGGCCGAAGGTCTTCTCCCACGCCGCCGTGCTGGTCAGCTCGGCGTGCGCGGCCCGGTAGCGCTGCTGCATCTCCGGGAATCTGGCAGTGAGCTCCTTACGCAGCCGCATCGCTTCCTTGAGCAGCTCGGCGGCCTTGCGCGGGTCACGCTTGCGGTAGACGACGCCGCGTCCGTCGGCGGTCGTCACGGTGACGCCGTCGACCTGCGACAGCAGGAACCAGCGCGCGTCCAGCGTCGGCACGTTCAGCTGCGGGGTCTCGTACGCGGCCGGGTCGGCCTTGCGGAAGTTGTGCACCACGCCCTTGGCCAGGCGCGCGACCTTGGCGATCGGGTTGCCCGGCTCGCCGACCGCGCCGACGCCGTGCCGGTTGGCCAGCGGCAGTTCGGTCGAGGAGGGCAGGACCACGGCGTCCGGGTACTCCTTGCGCATCGCGTGGATCTTGCCCAGCGCGCTCGGCAGCAGATCGAACAGGCCCTCCGGACCGGCCAGGAAGTCGCGGATCGCCTCGTTCTGGATGGCGACCGTCGAGTACTCCAGGCACAGCAGGTGCTTGAGGGTGGCCTTGACCGTGTTGACGATCATCGGCTTGCCGTCGCCGGGCAGGTGCAGCGAGGCCACGACCAGGCGGTTGCGCAGGTGGAAGTACGCCTGCCAGTCGATCGCGTCGTCCTTGTCGGACCAGGCCATGTGCCACACGGCCGCACCCGGCAGGGTGATGGTCGGGTAGCCGGCTTCGCGCGCGCGCAGGCCGTATTCGACGTCGTCCCACTTCAGGAACAGCGGCAGCGGCTGACCGATCTGCTCGGCCACCTGGCGCGGGATCACGCAGGTCCACCAGCCGTTGAAGTCGACGTCGATGCGCCGGTGCAGCAGCTTGGAGTTGTCGCGGTCCTTGAGCGGGTACTTCGAGAAGTCGTGGTCGTACTCGACGTTCGGCGCCGAAGACCACATGAAGATCCCGCGATCGACGACCTCGCCCATGCTGTGCAGGTGCGACCGCTCCTGCAGGTTCAGCATCTGCCCACCGACCAGCAGCGGTGACTTAGCGAAGCGCGAGAACGCGAGCGCGCGCAGGATCGAGTCCGGCTCGATCTCGATGTCGTCGTCCATGTAGACGATGAACTCGGCGTCGGTCTTCAGCGCCTCGTACATGACGCGGCTGTACCCGCCGGATCCGCCGAGGTTCGGCTGGTCGTGGATGCTCAGCCGGTCACCCAGCGTCGCGGCGGCCTCGGTGAAGCCGGGCTCGTCGACGACCTTGCGATTGCCCTGATCGGCCACGATCACCGCGGCGACATTGCCCAGCACCAGCGGATCCGAGCCCAGCGCGGCCAGCGTCTTGACCAGGTCGGTGGGCCGGTTGAAGGTGGGCATGCCGACCGCGATGGTGCCGGTGCCGGGCGCCTCCTGCGGGGCGTACCAGCCGCCGGCCAGCAGCGTCACCGCCGTGTCGGTGGTGATGTCGAACCAGATCCAGCCGCCGTCCTCGAACGGGCCGAGATCGGTCTCGAATTCCACGAATACCGAGTCCGCGCCCTGCGCGACGGCGAACTCCTTGCCCTGCACATGGATGCGCGAGCCGTCCGCCTTCGAGCGGTACACGTCGACGCGGCCGTGCCCGGCCAGCTCCAGCCGCAGCACCACCGAGTTCAGCACGCTCCAGCGCCGCCAGTAGCTGGCGGGCAGCGCGTTGAAGTAGGTGCAGAACGACACCTCGGACTCGGCGCCGATCGACAGCGCGGTCCGGCTGGTGGCGTGCGCGCGGCGCGCGTTGGTGGTGGATTCCTCCAGGTAGAGGGTCCGCACGTCGAGCGGCTCACCCGGACGCGGCAGGATGATCCGCTGCAACAGCGCCTTGGCGCGCGTCTCGGTGGTCACGTCATCGAGCACCGGCTGCGCGCTCACGCTGCGTCCTTTCTGGCGTGCTCGGGCGCCCTGCGTGGCCCGCCCGTCTCCCGCCGCCACCCTCGACGGGCGGCCGTCGGCCGACTGAGCCGATCCGTGGGCTGCGCCCTCCGGGCCCTGACCGCTCATGCCTGGTCCACCAGGGCCGAGCCGGACTCCAGGTGCGGCCGCAGCACGTTCTCGAACATGCTCAGCGCCGAACCGATCGCCATGTGCATGTCCAGGTACTGGTAGGTGCCGAGGCGGCCGCCGAAGAGCACCTTCTTCTCGGCGGTCTCCTTCTTGGCGAGCTCGCGGTAGGCCAGCAGCTTGGCGCGGTCCTCGGGGGTGTTGATCGGGTAGTACGGCTCGTCGCCGGTCTGCGCGAAGCGGGAGAACTCGCGCATGATGACCGTCTTGTCGGTCGGGTAGTCGCGCTCGGGGTGGAAGTGGCGCGGCTCGATGATGCGGGTGTACGGCGCGTCGGCGTCGTTGTAGTTCATCACCGAGGTGCCCTGGAAGTCGCCGATCTCGAGGACTTCGGTCTCGAAGTCGATCGTGCGCCAGCCCAGCTCGCCCTCGGCGTAGTCGAAGTAGTGGTCCAGCGGGCCGGTGTAGACGATCGGCGCGTCCGGGCTGGCCGCGACGAGCTCGTCACGCACGTCGAACCAGTCGGTGTTCAGGCGCACCTCGATGAGCTCGGAGGCGGCCATGTTCTCCAGCCACTTCGTGTACCCCTCCTTGGGCAGGCCCTCGTAGGTGTCGTTGAAGTAGCGGTTGTCGAAGGTGTAGCGCACCGGCAGGCGGGTGATGTTGCCCGCGGGCAGTTCCTTCGGGTCGGTCTGCCACTGCTTGGCGGTGTAGTCGCGCACGAACGCCTCGTAGAGCGGGCGGCCGATCAGCGAGATCGCCTTCTCCTCGAGGTTCTGCGCGTCGGCGGTCGACACCTCGGCGGCCTGCTCGGCGATCAGCGCCTTGGCCTCTTCGGGGGTGAAATAGCGGCCGAAGAACTGCGAGATCAGGCCGAGCCCCATCGGGAACTGGTAGGCCTGGCCCTTGTGCAGCGCGAAGACTCGGTGCTGGTAGCCGGTGAACTCGGTGAACTGGGTGACGTAGTCCCAGACCTTCTTGTTCGAGGTGTGGAAAAGATGCGCGCCGTACTTGTGGATCTCGATGCCGGTTTCGGGCTCCGGCTCGGAGTAGGCGTTGCCACCGAGGTGGTAGCGGCGGTCGATCACCAGCACCCGCTTGCCCAGCAGGTTCGCGGCACGCTCGGCGACGGTCAGGCCGAAGAAGCCGGAGCCGACCACGATCAGGTCGTAAGCAGAATTATCGGAGTTACCCGGGGACGATGCGACGGTCACGGGTGCCCAGCGTATCGGAAGACGCCGGATTGTCCCGGCGGAGTCACCGACCTGCCCCTGAGCTGGGGTGATGCCACCGGCCTACCGGTAGGGATATCCCGGTCCCCGCCTGTCCCTGTCCGACAGGCAACGGTCCGGGAGGCGGGAAACCGGGTGCGACGCCGAAGCCCCGCCGCGGTGGACGCGGGTACCCGGGGTGCTAGAGCAGCACGAAGATCAGGTTGCCGCCGGCCTTGTTCGAGATCTGCTCACTCGTCCCGGACCCGGCATGGGGCTGCGCCGCCCACAGGAATCCATTGATCGCGGCGATCGCCGACAGGACGGCGAGGAGCAACGCCAGCGTGCCCATCGTCCGGTGCAGCATCACGCCGGAATCGTCGGGCCGACGGGGACGGCGCTCGACCTCCGCGCCCGGTGCCGGCCACGGCTGGACCGCCTGCGGCAGGGGGTACGGGTCAACCCGTGGCGAGAGCCACCACTCCCCATTCCCCGCGCCGGGAGCTTGGTGATCAGGGCCGTACAGCACGGTCGGTGGTGCCGGGAGCGGCGAAACCTGCTGGGCGACTCCTTCGTTCGGAACGTGGCCGGACGGATAACTCATGCGTGGTCCCCCCTGGGCGCGCGTCAGTAGTACGGGTAGGCAGGGTACGCGGACCGGCGAGCTGCGCGGATCCAGCGGCCCGTGGACGGGGCGGAGGCGCAGACGAGGATGAGCAGAGGGATGCAGGTGGCGACGACGCTGCCGGCGACCAGGGCAGGCGGGGCGCCTTCGCCGGCCGAGACCGCAACCGAGATCGCGCTGATAAGCAGGCCGATCGTGGAGAGGATGATCAGGATGACCCGGCCCGCGGTCTTGCGGCGGAACAGCAGGATCGAGCCGAGCAGCCACAGCAGGGCGGGGACCGAGGCGATCGCGAGGCCGGCGATCGTTCCGGCGCGGGCGTCGTCGTCGGCCCCGATGGATTCGGTGCTCAGCTCGGCGGCCGCGATCACGCCGAGGCCGATCAGCGCGAACAGCGAGATCAGCAGGGAGAGCAGGGCCGCGGTGATTCCGGTACCGCCACCCGCCCGCTGCGGTGCGGCGTAAGCCGGTGCGCCGTAACCATATTCGTACCCGGGCGCGGCGTAGGGCTGCTGTCCGTACCCGTACGGTTGCGCGGCGTAGCCCTGCTGCGCGTAGGGATCGGCCGCGTAGCCGGGTTGCGCGTAGCCGCCCGCGTACGGGTCTTGGCTCTGCTGTGGACCATACGGGTATCCCATGGTGTCCCCCTCCAAAAGAGCGGCGTAGCGCCGCTGACCTGCCAAAACTACACGGCCGAACCGACCGCCCGCTCGGTCCGAGCGTAGGCCGCCGTCCACGGCAGCGCCGCGGGCACCAGCACCAGCGCGCCGAGCGCGACGGCCGCCAGCGCGGCCGCCCAGCTGTGGTTCACGATCGCCGTCACCGCACCGGGTACCCCACCGAACCCGATCGGAATCGAACGGACGACCGGCTCCTCGGCGAACCAGTGGATGCCGTACTCCGAGTCGTAATTCACCAGCGTGGCAAGCAGACCCAGCACACCGAGCCCGATCTGTGCGCCGCCTGCGACGATCAGCACCCACCGGCCGGTCTCGTCGCGACGCGCCAGCAGCATGCCCCCGTAGCCGAAGGCGAAGGCCGCGCCGAGCGCGCCGAGGGTGGCGAACAGCGTCAGCGAGTCGTCGAGACGTTCCGGAGCGTCCAGGAAGGCGCGCACCAGGATCAGCGCCCCGAGCAGATTCGCCACGACGGCCAGTCCGGCGCAGGACACGGCGATGATCGTCGTCATCTCACCGACTGTCGACTTCGTTTCCCGCACGACCATGATCAAAACCTATCCCCTGCCGAGCTACCGCGTGATGGTCCACCGGCGCGTCGGCTCGATCACGCTGAGCACCAGGATCACCACATTGAGCACGAGCCACCAGTCCAGCGGCCCGAACCGCGGCCCGTGCCCGCCCCCGTTGAGCACCACGACCAGCAACGTCGCCCCGCTCATCGCTGCCGACATCCCCACCAGGATCCGCCTGCCGAGCATCCGCCGCCGCAACAGCAGCACCGCCCCCAGCAGATACACCACCCCCAGCCCACCGACGATCCCCGCACCCACGTAGTCGAGCTCGATCTCCCGCCCGAACGCCCGCATTACCGCCGTCGCCGTGCCCACGATGATCCCGGCACCCCCGACCAGCACCCCGAGCCACCCTGCCACCAGCCCGGTCACCGCGCGCGAAGGCCCCTCCAGCCGCACCTGATCCACCACTGTCCCCGCTACTAGTCGTCGTCGCCGTCAGTTATACGGCGCAACAGCCGATCGAGCCCGTCGACCGAGGTACCGGGTCCATGTCCCCGCAGGTCGCCGGGCAGCCACCCGACGCCGGAAGCCGCGTCCGGGCGGGTGGCGTCCGGGCGCGGCTGTTCTGCTAGTTCCCGGCTGGGCGCCGGGTAAACCGCGCTCAGGCGGTTCGGGCGGCGACGTAGGCGCGGAAGGCCTCGAGGATGTACGCGGCGGTGCCGTCGCCGTGCACGTCGTAGTTCTCGCGGAAGCGCGGGTCGGCGACGTACATCTCGCCGAGACCGAGCAGGTATTCGTCGGTCACGGGGCGGCTCTGGGTGCCGACGCCGAGCCAGGCGCGGTGCCTGGCGACGATCGCCTGGACGGTCTCGCCCTCGACGGGCAGGCCCGCGCCGTAGGCCTTGCCGAAGTCGGCGGCGATGTCGAGCTGGGTCTGCTGGAACGCCTTCTTCTCGGCGTCGCTCAGCGAGCGCCACCAGCGGTCGCCGCTCTCGTAGGCCTGCTTGCCCCAGCGTTCGGTGACCTCGTCCTTGTACTGGGTGTGGTCGAAGCCGTCGAAAACCTCTGCGGCCATGAGTGGTTCACCTCTTTCGGTCTTGTGCAACGTGGTCGACACCGACTCGATCTGGCGCGCGATCCGATCCTGTTGCTGCCGAAGCAGTTCCAGGTGGGTCCGCAGTGCGTCCGCGGTGTCCTGTTCCCCGGCGAGTACCTCGGCGATCACCGGAAGGCCGAGGCCGAGTTCGCGCAGCAGCAGGATGCGCTGCAGGCGGATCAGGGAGTTCTGGTCGTAGTAGCGGTAGCCGTTGGCGCCGATCCGGCTCGGTTCCAGCAGGCCGAGCTGCCCGTAGTGGCGCAGCGTGCGGCTGGTGGTGCCCGCGGCTTTCGCGAGGTCCTGGATGGCCCATTCACCCGCCATGACCTGCCCCTTTCTCGTCGGTGTCGCCAGTCTGCAAGTTGACGCTACGTCAAGGTCAACCCGGAAAGTCAGAACCCGATCTCGACCTCGACCAGTTGACGCAGGCGATGCGCGGCTGAGGTTCGCGCTGGACTCAGTGGGCCACCGGAACCCGTTGCGGCGCGGGAAGAACCGTGACCTCGGTGATGACTCCGGCCCGCGCGGGTGCCTCGGTCGGCGCGGCCACCACCGATTCCGGCGCGGGCTTCGGCGGAATCTGACCGAGCACGGTGCCGCCGAGCGCGACGGCCAGGCCGAGGATCTGCAGCGGAGTCAGCGCCTGACCGAGGGCGATCCAGCCGATCACCGCGGCCGACATCGGGCTCAGCAGACCGAGGAAGGCCACCGAGGTCGCCGGCACCCGCGAGATCCCGCGGAACCACAACCAGTAGGCCAGCGCCGTGCCGATGACACCGAGGTACAGGTAGCCACCGACGGCCTGCGCGTCCATGGCCGGCGGCGCGCCCTCGATCAGCACGGCGAGCGGCAGGATGAACAGGCCGCCCGCGGTCAGCTGCCAGCCGGTCATCGCGAGCGGACCGACACCCTCGGGACGTCCCCACTTCTTGGTCAGCACCGTGCCCGCCGACATCGATGCCGCACCGGCCAGCCCGGCGATGACTCCGATCGTGTCCAGCTCGGCATTGCCGCGCAGCACCACCAGCGACACGCCGACGACGCCGATCAGCCCGGCGATCACCTTGCGCCGGGTCGGCGCCTCGGACAGCAGGACCGCGGCGAAGCCGAGCGCGAACATCGGCGCTACCGCGCCGAGCACCCCGACGACACCGCCCGGCAGCCGGTAGGCCGCCAGGAACAGCAGCGGGAAGAACGCGCCGATATTGAGGATGCCGAGGATCGCGGCGCGACCGAGCCAGCTGCCGCGCGGCAGCACTCCGGTCAGTGCCAGCAGGACCAGACCGGCGGGCAGCGCGCGCATCAGCGCGGTGAACAGCGGCCGATCCGGGGGCAGGAATTCGGTGGTGACAGCGTAGGTGGAACCCCACACGATCGGGGTGAGAGCGGTGAGCGCGAGGGTGCCCGCGTAGCCGGTCGGGCGAGTTGCCGTCGTCATGTTCACTCCTGATTGATAATCTCAATGTTGAAATATCTACCCGGCGGGATGTCTCATCGTCAAGTAGATGAACGTTAAGATTTTCAATAGAGAGGGATACGCATGCGGGACGCCGTCGATCTGATCACCGAGCACTGGGGGGTCGAACGACCCGATGTCGACGTGTCACCGATGGCGATCGTCGGCCGGATCACCCGGCTCTCGCGTGTCCTCGAACAGGACCTCAAGCGCTTCTTCGCCGGTCACGGCCTGGAATTCTGGGAGTTCGACGTGCTCGCCACGCTGCGCCGCTCCGGCGGCGACACCGGCCTGACCGCGGGCTCGCTCAACCGGGCCGCGATGGTCACCTCCGGCGCGATCACCAACCGCATCGACCGGCTGGCGGCCAAGAATCTGGTCCGGCGGGTGCCCTCGGCCGACGACCGCCGCTCGGTCTTCGTCCAGCTCACCGACGAGGGCAGGGAGCTGGTCGACCGCCTCCTGCCCCTGCACATGGACAACGAGCAGCGCCTGCTCGCGGCACTCGGCGCCGAGGACCGCGAACAGCTCGCGGGGCTCCTGCGCACCCTGGCCATCGGCCTGGACGACATCACCCTCGACTGATTCCGGGCCGCTACTCGCCGTCGTAGATCCCCGGCGTGGTAGCCGGATCTTGCGGCCCGGCAGCGGGATTCGCCGGACCGTGCACCTGCCCGGGCGACACACCGGCTACCGGCCCTCCACCTGCGGCCGCCTGCGTCGGCGCACCCGCGGCCGCCTGCGTGCCCGGCGCGACACCCGTCGGCGCCGTACCCTCCGGCGTCGTCACCTTCGGCTGACCCGACGCCGACGGCGGCAGCTGATCCCCCACGTCCGGCACCAGCTGCAACAGCGTCGAGAAGTCGACCACCTGGGCGCCGAGCGTCTTGGTCGCCACGATGACACCGTTCGCGTACAGCCGGTACGTACCCGCCCGCTGCGGCAGCATCATCTCCGGCCCGATCGGCGCGCCGATGTTGCTGTCCGGACCGCCGATCCGCCGGTACTCGGTGTCGATCGCGGTCTCGCCGGCCAGCGCCTCGATGGTCGGATCGGGGCGAGTCGGGGCGGTGGGCGCCGTCGGCGCGGGCGCGGTTTCGACGAGGTCGCCGGGCGCGGGGCCGACGGCGAAGGTCTCGATATCGGCCGGGCGACCGCCGTCGGGCGCGGCCGAGTACTCCGTGCGCAGGATCAGGCCGTCGCGCAGCAACACGGTGCCCGCGGTCGCCGTGACGGCCTCGGTGGTGCGCGAATCCTCTTTCACCGTCCCGGGATACACCTGGCAATCGGTGGTGTCGCAGGTCTGCGCGTAGTCGTAGCGGCTCTCGGCGAGCGCGTAGGAACGGGCCGCGATCGCCTGCGCGCGCAGCGCTTCGAACGCGCCCTGGTCGGCCCAGTTCGCCTGCATCTCGGCGGGCAGCAGACCGGCGAGGTAGTCGTCGAGGTCGACCTGGTTGACGGTGCGGTACGCGCCGCCCTCCAGCGCGACACCGAGCGCGCCGCGATAGGCGGTGCCGCCGCACAGCGTCAGGTGTTCGGCGGCGGGCCTGCCCGGTCCCGGGTCGAGCGGATAGACGAACGGATCGTCGGTCGCGGCCTGCCACAGCACTTCGCCGTCGCAGCCGGTGGTCACCACGACGTTCGCGCCGCCGTCCGGCAGCGGGGTGAGGTGAGCGGCCTCGCCCGGCCCGATCATCCGGCCGGCGACCTGCGCGCCCGCGGCGGCGAAGGTGTCGAGGGTGGCGTCGTCCTGCGCCTGCAGCCGGACGCCGATGGTGGTCGGCCCGATCTGCCCGAGCTCGGCGCCCGGGTAGTAGTGGCCGAGGATCTCCTCGGCGGACCAGCCCTCCCTGGCACTGTCGAACGCGCCGACCTGGCTCATCCCGCGCCCGTGGCCCGCGCCGACGGTCGGGGTGACCTGGCCGGGCAGGATCTGCCACAGCCCGAACGCCCCGGTCAGCGCCAGTGCGGTGCCACCGACCAGCACCGGCAGCGGGGCGGTCTTGATCATCGGCACGGCGCGGCGCCGGGTGCCGCGGCGGGTACTGCGGTTGATCTTGGTGTCCGCTCTCATACTGCGCTCCCACGGTGTCGCGATTCGACCGGCGGAGCTCGCGTCGGCATGTCGTCATCGCCGAGCGGGTTCCGAAGGCTACATTCGAGCAATCACATAATCCTCAAGTTGAGGTTTAGATGTGTGACGTATGTTAACTAGTGTGGTGTGTGAGACAAGAGGAAGCAAGCATCACTTGCCGGTGATGGCCTCGACGCCGCCAAGGTTTACGAGCTCGACCCTGATTGGAGAAGGCACGTGCGATATCGAAAGCCGAAACGTTCCTACGTGCTCCCGGTGGTCACCACGCTCGCCGTCGCCGCACCCGTCGGCGCGTTCGCGCTGAGCGATTCGACCGACTACCGCAGCACCAACGAATCCCAGCTCGCGGCGGTCCCGACCCAGCTGGCCGAGGTCGCGCTGACCGCCGTCCCCGACATCACGGTCCCGCTGCGCGAACTGACCGGTCTCGACCTGCCCGATCTGCATCTGGCGGATCTGCAGATGCTGCCGCTGCCGACCTCGATTCCGGTGCCGCCGGGATTGCCCGTTCCGCCGGGCGTGGCGCTACCCACCGAGATCCCGCTCCCGGCAATCCCGACGAAGGCGCAGCCCACCACGACGACCGCCGCGCCCGCGCCCGCTCAGCAGGGCAACGCGCCGCCGCGCGCCCGCCGGTCCCGAGCACCGCGGTCCCGACGGCCCCACCCGCCGCGCCCACCACCACGACCTCGGCGGCTCCGGCCCCGATCGCCCCCGCTGCTCCGGCCGCACCCGCGACCCCAGCCCCTGCCGCACCGGCGACCACGACCCCGGCCGCACCCGCGACCACTGCCCCGGCGGGCGCACCGGTCTCCCAGAACCGCCCGGCCGGGACGAAGTTCATCGCCGATCCGGCCAATCTGGAACCCGGCACCACCCCCGAGACCCCCGCGCTGTCCCCCGGCGCGGTCGGGCCCGACCTGATCGACCAGGTCGGCGCGCAGGTCAAGGAGCTCACCCAGGACACCCCGTTCAGCATGGTCGCGGTCACCGCGCGCGACCTGGTGAACACCACCACCAAGCTGCGGGCGCGTCAGCTGGACGGCAACTGGGGCCCCTGGTACGACGCCGATCCGGTCGACACCAGGGCCACCGACCAGACCCCCGCCGACGCGCCGACCGGCACCGAGCCGATCTACGTCGGCGAGACCACCGCCGTGCAGATGCTCGTGACCCGCAAGCCGGCCGCCGGCCCCGACCACGGCGACCCGGCCCATCTCACCGAGGCCGCGCTCAAGGCCATCCTGATCAACCCCGGCCGGGCCGCGATCGACGCCGGGCTCACCGACGTCGCCGCCGCGCTGCCCGGTGGTGGCCCGAAGGTCATCACCCGCGCGCAGTGGGGTGCCGACGAGTCGATCCGCTGCGAGGAACCCACCTACGACGACGGCGTCGGCGGCATCACCGTGCACCACACGGCCGGTCGCAACGACTACAGCCGCGCGGAGTCGGCGGGCATCGTCCGCGCGATCTACGCCTACCACGCCGAGACCCTCGGCTGGTGCGACATCGGCTACAACGCCCTGGTCGACCAGTACGGCCAGATCTTCGAGGGTCGCTACGGCGGCCTGGACCGGGCGGTGCAGGGCGCGCACGCGGGCGGTTTCAACGAGAACACCGCAGGCGTGGCGCTGATGGGCAACTACGAGACCGAGACGCCGAGCAACGAGTCGATCAACGCGATCGGCAGGTTCGTCGGCTGGCGGTCCAAGATCGCGGGGATCGACCCCGAGGGCCACACCACGATGTACTCCGAGGGCACCGAGTTCACCCCGTACGCCCAGGACGAGGCGGTCGACCTGCCGACGGTGTTCGCGCACCGCGATGTCGGCAACACCGACTGCCCCGGCGACGCGGCCTACGCGCTGATGGACCGCATCCGTAGCATCGCCGCGGGCAACAGCGGCACCTACTCCTCCCCCGCGACGCCGGAACGTCCGCCGAGCCAGCAGGCCCGCGCGCCGCAGGAGCAGGGCAACATGGCCGAACTGGGCGCGCTGGTCGACAAGCTGCTCGGCCTGTCCGGCTCGAACGAGATCGCCCGGCACTGGGTGAGCCGTGGCGGCGTCGACGGTCCGCTCGGCGCGCCGCAGTCGGATCTGCTGTCCGGCGCGCAGGGCCGCCAGTACGCGAAGTTCGCCAACGGTTACATCTTCTCGGGCGAGAACGGCGCGGTCTTCGAGGTGGTCGGGGCGATCCTGGACCGCTACCTCAGCCTGGGCGGCGACTCGGGCGTGCTCGGTCTGCCGACCGGCAGCGCCTACCTCGTGCCGGATGGTCTGCGCACGGATTTCCAGAACGGATCGCTGGTGCTCAACGAGCTCACCGGCATCGTCACCACGTTCTGGAAGACCTACAACGAGACCTACAAGGCCGAGATGGAGGGCATGAACGGCACCAAGCCCGAGCAGGCGCCCGCCACCACCGCCCCGACCTCGACGGTCCCCGCGGCCCCCGGTACCCCGGCGCCGACCGAGCCGGTCGCCCCGCAGGTCCCGGCCGAACCGCAGTCCGTCCCGGTCGACCCGGCACCGGCGCAACCGCCGGTCGCCACCGAACCCGCCCCGGCCGGCTAACCCCCGGTCACGGCGAAGAACAGCCGGTGCGCCTCCACGTGAGGGCACCGGCTGTTTACGTCCGTCAGCCCCACCAGCGTTCGAGCACCATGGCGACGCCGTGGTCGACATTGCTGCCGGTGACCTCGTCGGCGGCCGCCCTGGCCTCGGGATGCGCGTTGCCCATGGCGACGCCGTGCCCGGCCATCGACAGCATCGGCACGTCGTTGGGCATGTCACCGAACGCCACGATCGAGCCCTCGTCGATGCCGACCCGCCGCGCCACCTCGACCAGCCCGGACGCCTTGGTCACCCGCGGCACCGCGATCTCGATCAGTCCGTTCTCGGTGGAGTAGGTGATCTCGGCGCGGTCGCCGACCAGCGGGGCCAGCGCGGCGCGCATGTCCGAACTGCGGGCCGAGCTGAGCCGGATCAGCATCTTGATCGCGGGCGAGTCGATGACCTCGGCATGCGAGACGACGGTGTCGTCGGGATTGAGCCAGGCGTGCTCGTAGGTCGGCGAGCTGACGAACTGCGGGGTGGCCGCGTCGTGCGCGCTGGCGCCGACCCGCTCGGTGGCCAGCCCGCAGCCGGGTAGCGCGTGCTCGGCGAGCTCGGCCAGCCAGCTGAGGGTGTCCACGTCGAGGGTGTGGCTGGACAGGACCCGATCGGTCGCGCTGTCGTAGATGACCGCGCCGTTCCCGCACACCGCGAGCGGGGCGTACCCCAATTCGCTGACCACCGGATCGATCCAGCGCGGCGGCCTGCCGGTCGCGAGCACGAAGGTGACACCGTCGGCGACCAGCGCGGCGACGGCGTCCTTGGTGCGGGCCGAGACCTTGTCGACGTCGTCGATCAGCGTGCCGTCGACGTCGGTGGCCACCAGCTTCGGTTTCGGGTGCAGGGGCGTCATCCGTTCCATCCTGCCGCACGTCGCCACGCGGGGACGGCGGACTGTCCTTATGATCAGGGCCTGATTACCCGATCCAGAGGGGACTGATGACCGGCTTCTTGTTGCGGCGCACGCTCAACTACATCGTGCTCCTGTTGCTGGCCTCGTTCCTGACGTTCAGCCTCGCATCACTGACGTTCAATCCGCTCGACAGCCTCGAGCAGCGCAATCCGCGCCCGCCGCAGTCGGTAATCGATGCCAAGGCCGAGCAACTGCACCTCGACGAGCCGATCCCCCAGCGCTATCTCAGCTGGCTCGGCGGCGTTGTGCAAGGGGATTTCGGGACGACGCTGGCCGGTCAGCCGGTGAGCGAGGAGCTGGGCAGGCGGGTGGCGGTGAGCCTGCGGCTGCTGATCCTCGGTTCGGTCATCGGCACCGTCCTCGGCGTGCTGATCGGCGCGGCGAGCGCGATCCGGCAGTACAAGTTCAGCGACTACTTCGCGACGGTGGTCTCGCTGCTGATCATCTCCACCCCGATCTTCCTGCTCGCGACCCTGCTGAAGTACGGCGCGCTGCAGATCAATACCGCCACCGGCACCCAGGTGTTCCTCTACACCGGGGAGACCTCGGCTACGCAGGTCGTCGGCCTGTGGAACCAATTCGTCGACCGCGCACAGCATCTGGTGCTGCCGACGCTGGCCCTGGTGCTCGGCGCCGCCGCCGGATACAGCCGCTACCAGCGCAACGCCATGCTCGACGTACTGCAGAGCGATTTCATCCGCACCGCCCGCGCCAAGGGCCTCTCACGCAACCACGCGCTCTACAAACACGGGCTACGGACCGCGCTGATCCCGATGGCCACCCTGTTCGCCTACAGCCTGGGCGGCCTGATCACCGGCGCCACCTTCGTGGAGAAGATCTTCGGCTGGCACGGCGTCGGTGAGTGGTTCGTCGACGGCGTCAATGCCCAGGACCTCTACATCGTCGTCACGGTCGCGACCTTCGCCGGCCTGGTCGTCCTGGTGTCGGGTCTGCTCTCCGACATCGTGCTTGCCCTGCTCGACCCGAGGGTGCGTGTCTCATGACCGAAACCGAACTCATCGCCGTCGGCGCGCCCGAGGTCGCCGCGGCGGGCCGCCGCAAGCTGGTCTGGCGCCGCTTCCTGCGCAACAAGCCCGCCGTGGTCGGCGCGGTGATCCTGCTCCTGCTGCTGATCGCCAGTTTCGCGCTGCCGCCGCTGCTGGCCTGGGACTACCAGGAGATGGACTACAAGGCGCTGCTGAAGCCGCCGAGTGCCGAGCATCCGTTCGGCACCACCCAGATCGGCCAGGACGTGCTCGCCCAGACCATGCGCGGGCTGCAGAAGTCGCTGATCATCGGCTTCTGCGTGGCGATCTTCTCCAGCCTCATCGCCTCCACCGCGGGCGCGGTGGCCGGGTTGCTCGGCGGCTGGACCGACCGGGCCATCATGTGGCTGGTCGATCTGCTGCTGGTGGTCCCCGCCTTCATCATCATCGCGATCTTCGCCCCGCGCACCAAGGGGTCCGGCTCGATCGCCATCCTGATCGTCCTGCTCAGTGTGTTCGGCTGGATGATCGCGGCGCGCATCATCCGCGGCCTGACGATGAGCCTGCGCGAGCGCGAATTCGTCCGCGCCGCACGCTATATGGGCGCGCCGACGCACAAGGTGATCATCAGCCACATCATCCCGAACATCGCCTCGATCCTGATCATCGACACCACACTGGCGGTCGGCGCGGCGATCAGCGCCGAAACCGGGCTCAGCTTCCTCGGTTTCGGTGTGCAGCCGCCCGATGTGTCGCTGGGTTCGCTGATCGCGACGGGCACCAAGTCGGCGCTGACCTATCCGTGGCTGTTCCTGTTCTCCGGTGGCCTGCTGGTCACGATCGTGCTGTGCGCCAACCTCGTCGGCGACGGCCTGCGCGACGCCTTCGACCCGGGCGCTCGCGGCGCCCGCAAGGCGCGCAAGGACATCGCGGAGCAGCAGGACGAGGCGCAGGTGGAGTCGAAGAAAGCCGAGAAGCGATGACCGCCAACACGTCTACCGCACCGCTGCTCGAGGTCACCGATCTGCGGGTCTCCTTCCCCGGTGAGGAAGGCCGCGTCGACGCGGTGCGCGGGGTGAACTACACCGTCGCCGACGGCGAGGTGCTGGCCATCGTCGGCGAGTCCGGTTCCGGCAAGTCGGTGTCCTCGCTGGCCGTGATCGGCCTGCTGCCCGAACAGGCGCGGGTGCAGGGTTCGATCCGGTTGCGCGGGCGCGAACTGCTCGGCCTCGGCGACAAGCAGATGTCGAAACTGCGCGGCTCCTCGATCAGCATGGTCTTCCAGGACCCGCTCTCGGCGCTGACCCCGGTCTACCGGGTGGGCGATCAGGTCGCCGAGGCGCTGCTCGCACACGGCACGATGCACCGCAAGGAAGCCGCCGAGCGCGCGATCGAACTGCTCGAGCTCGTCGGCATCCCCGACGCGCGGGCGCGGGCGCGGGCGTTCCCGCACGAGTTCTCCGGCGGCATGCGCCAGCGCGTGGTGATCGCCATGGCCATAGCCAACGACCCGGCGCTGATCATCTGCGACGAGCCGACCACCGCGCTCGACGTCACCGTGCAGCGGCAGATCCTCGACCTGCTGCGCAAGGCGCGCGACATCACCGGCGCGGGCGTCATCATGATCACCCACGACATGGGCATCGCCGCGACGATCGCCGACCGGGTCGCGGTCATGTACGCGGGCAAGGTCGTCGAAACCGCCCCCGTCGCCGAGCTTTTCACCGCGCCCCGGATGCCGTACACGGTGGGTCTGCTCGGTTCCATCCCGCGCATGGACGGCCCGCCGCGCCGCCCGCTGATCCCGATCGTCGGCGCGCCGCCCGCCATGCACGACCTGCCGCGCGGCTGCTCGTTCGCCCCGCGCTGCCCGGTCTCGATCGACGACTGCACCGCCGCCGAGCCGCCGCTGGAGAAGGTCGCGCCCCGGCATTCGGTCGCCTGCATCCGCACCGCCGAGATCGGCTCGGCGCAGCTGTTCGACGCCTACCGCCAGGAGATCGCCGAACCGCCGAAACCGGACGTCGCCGAGTCCGACGTCGTCCTGCGGGTCACCGACCTGGTGAAGACCTTCCCGCTCACCTCCGGTGTGGTGCTGCGCCGCAAGACCGGCGAGGTCCGCGCGGTCGACGGCATCAGCTTCGAGGTGCGCGCGGGCCGCACGCTGGCCCTGGTCGGCGAATCGGGCTCGGGCAAGTCGACCACTCTGTCGCAGATCATGGACCTGGTGCGGCCGCAGTCGGGCAGCATCGAGGTGCTCGGCAACGACGTCGCGACGCTGACCAAAGCCCGCACCCGCGAGATCCGCCGCAAGATGCAGATCGTCTTCCAGGACCCCAGCGCCTCGCTCGACCCCCGCCTGCCGATCTTCGACGCGCTGGCCGAACCGCTGCGCATCGACGGCCGCTCACGCGAGGAGGTCAACCGCCGGGTGCCCGAACTGCTGCGCCAGGTCGGCCTGCGTCCCGAGCACGCCGACCGCTACCCGGCCGACTTCTCCGGCGGCCAGAAGCAGCGCATCAGCATCGCGCGCGCCCTGGCCCTGGACCCGCAGCTGCTCGTCCTCGACGAGCCGGTCTCCTCGCTGGACGTGTCGATCCAGGCCGGTGTCCTGAATCTGCTGCGTGACCTGCAGGCCGAGCGCGGGCTGTCGTATCTGTTCGTCTCGCACGATCTGTCGGTGGTGCGCAATCTCGCCCACGACATCGCCGTCATGCTGCGCGGCAAGATCGTCGAATCCGGCCCGGCCGAACAGATCTTCGCCGATCCTCGGCACGAGTACACCCGCTCGCTGATCGCGGCCGTTCCGGAACCCGTCGTCAGCGGCTGAGCAACGCCAGGAGGCCCGCCATGAGATCCCGAGGAATGCAAGCCCGCCGTCGTGCCCGGCTGCGCTGCGCGGCCGTGGTGGTGGCGGCCGGAATGATCGTGGCGGGGTGTGGGTACGGCGACGAATCCGCGACCGGTCTCACCGACGCGCTCGGGACCACCAGCGATATCAACCCGATGGATCGGGCAGCGCTGCGCGAGGGCGGGAATCTGCGGCTGGCTACGACCAGCTACCCCGCGAACTGGAACACGCTGTCCAACGACGGCAACGACGGCGAGATCGCCGACATCCTGCGCCCGGCGATGCCGCGCTCGTTCGCGATCGACGCGGCGGGCAAGCTCACCATCGACACCGACTACTTCACCGATATCGCGCTGACCGGCACCGACCCGATGCGGGTGACGTACACGATCAACCCGAAGGCGGTGTGGTCGGACGGTTCCCCGATCACCTGGGAGGACATCGCCGCGCAGGCCAACGCGCTCAGCGGCCGGGACAAGCGCTACCTGATCGCCATCACCAACGGTTTCGAGTTCGTCGACAAGGTCGAACGCGGCGTCGACGACCGGCAGGCGATTCTCACCTTCAGCACTCCGTTCGCCGACTGGCGCGGCCAGTTCGCGGGCAACAGCTCGCTGTACCCGAAGTCGGTGACCAGCACCCCCGAGGCCTTCAACACCAGCCAGGTCGACGCGATCGGGCTCACCGCGGGCCCGTTCACGGTCACCGCCACCGACCGCGCCCAGGGCCGGATCACCCTGGGCCGCAACCCGAAATGGTGGGGCGAGCAGCCCGTCCTCGACACCATCACCTACAGCGTGCTCGATCACACGGCCTGGGTGCAGGCGCTGCAGAACAACGAACTCGACCTGGTCCGCCTGACCACCATCGACGAGGTGAAGACCGTCCGCGGCACCGAAGGACTGGTCGTCCGGCGCGCGCCCGGCAATCGCTGGCGCCACATCACCTTCAACGGCGCACCCGGCTCGATCCTCGCCGATCCCGGTGTCCGCGTGGCCATCTCGAAGGCGATCGATCGGCAGGGCATCGTCACCGCGCTGCAGAACGGCCTGGTCGAGGACCCGAAGCCGCTGAACAACCACATCTTCCTGCAGGGCCAGCAGGGCTACCAGGACAACAGCCTCGGCTTCGACCCCGAGGCCGCGGCACGGGAACTCGACGCGCTCGGCTGGGTCCGCACCGGTGACGTCCGCGAGAAGGACGGCCGCAAGCTCGTCATCCGCGACGTCATGTACAACGACCCGACCTGGGTGCAGATCGCCCAGATCATCCAGCAGAACCTCGCCGCGATCGGCGTCGGCCTGACCATCGACACCAAGCCCTCCGCCGGCTACTTCACCGACGTCATCCAGCCCGGCGATTTCGACGCCGCCCAGTTCATCTTCCAGGGCGACCCGTTCCCCCTCGCCAGCATCCGCCAGATCTACTACTACGACCCCGACGACCTGCAGGGCAACTTCGGCCGCATCGGCTCCCCCGAACTCAACGCCCTCATCGAGCGCACCATCACCGAACTCGACCCGCAGAAGTCCATCGACCTGGCCAACCAGGTGGACCGCGCGGTGTTCGAGGAGGGCCACTCCCTGCCCCTCATGCAGTCCGACGGCAGCGTCGGCGCCCGCACCACCCTTGCCAACATCGGTTCGCCGGGCTTGGCATCGTATGACTACACGAAGATCGGATTCACGAAATGACCACTGCCACCTATGCCTCCCGGCTACGCCGGTTCGGTTTTCGCGTCGCGGCGCCCGCTGTCGCATTGACCCTGGTTCTCGGTGGCTGTGGGTCCAATTCCACGGTGGAGTCACAATCGAGTTCGATCGGGGCGATCAACGACATCAACCCGCAGGAGCGCGACGCACTGCGTGACGGCGGCAATCTGCGCCTGGCGCTGACCGGCTTCCCGGAGACCTTCAACAGCCTGCACGTCGATTCCGACGGCGAGGTCAGCGATCTCACCGGATGGGCCCTGCCCGGCTCGATCAACGCCGATGCCGCAGGCAATCTGACGATCGACCACAACTACTACACCGATGTCCAGCTGACCAATACCAATCCGCAGCAGATCGTCTACACGATCAATCCCAAGGCTGTGTGGTCGGATGGATCGCCGATCACCTGGGAAGATCTGCGCGCACAGGCCGCGGTGATGAGCGGCCGCGACCCGGCGTTCAAGATCAGCCACGACCAGGGATACAGCAGCGTCGAGAAGGTCGAACGCGGCGTCGACGACCGGCAGGCGATCGTGACCTTCGCCGAGCACTACGCGGAATGGAAGGGCCTGTTCAATCCGCTGTACCCGCGTCAGCTGTTCACCTCGACCCAATCCTTCGACGACCTGTACCGCAACGAGATGCCGCTGTCGTCGGGGCCGTTCATCATCACCTCGATCGACCGCGCTCAGCAGCGAATCGTGCTGAGCCGCAATCCGAAGTGGTGGGGCGACGCCCCCAAGCTGGACACGGTCACCTTCAGTGTCCTCGCTGATGAGGCTCGCTTGACCGCCCTGCAGAACAATGAACTCGACGCCACCGGCCTGAGCGGGATCGAAGAGGTCACGACCGCGACCGGTACGCCGGGTGTCAAGGTCAGGCGCGCGCCGGCGAACAGGTACTCCCACTTCACCTTCAATGGTGCGCCGGGGTCGATCCTGTCGGATCCGAAGCTGCGGATCGCGATCTCCAAGGGCATCGACCGTCAGGCCATCGCCACGGCGACCCAGCAGGGCATCGTGACCGATCCGAGGCCGCTGAACAACCATCTGTACCTCGTCGGCCAGAAGGGCTATCAGGACAACGCGCAGTCGGTGTCCTACGACCCCGCCGAGGCCGCCCGCATGCTGGACGAACTCGGTTGGAAGCTCAACGGCGACGTGCGTGAGAAGGACGGCCGCAAGCTCGAGATCCGGGACGTGATGTACCAGGCCGACACCTGGACCCAGATGGCCCAGATCGCCCAGCAGAACCTGGCGGCGATCGGCGTGAAGCTGAAAATCGAGACCTACCCTGGCAGTGGCCTGTTCACCGAGGTGATCGACCCCGGCAATTTCGATATCGCCCAATTCGTCTGGTCCAAGAGCATTTTCCCGCTCGGCGCGCTCCCACAGATCTATGCCTACGACCCGGCCAACCCGCTGAGCAACAAGGGTCGCATCGGCTCCCCCGAATTGAATGCCCTGATCGAAGAGGTGATCGCCGAACTCGATCCGGAGAAGGCCATCGAACTGGCCAACAAGGCCGACCGGATGATCTTCGAGGAAGGCTTCTCCCTGCCCATCGTGCAGTCCGCGGGTACGGTCGCGGTGCGGGACACCCTCGCGAACTACGGTTCGCCGGGACTGGCGTCGTACGACTACACCAAGGTCGGCTTCGTCAAGTAATCACCACAGTGCCGCACTCGTGCAGCGAACATTTGGAAAGGAGCGGACCATGCGGATTCGTGCAATGACCACGCGCTTGGCCATACCCCTGGTCATCGTCAGTGTGCTCGCTGCCGGGTGCACCTCGGAGGAACCGGCGGCGGACGGGCAGGCCACGCTCGGCACGACCAACGACATCAATCCGAAGGATGTCAGTGAGCTGCGCGACGGGGGCAACCTGCGGCTGGCCATCACCTCGCTGCCGCAGAACTGGAATTCCCTGCACACCGACGGCAACGACGGTGACACCGCCTCGATTCTGCGTCCGGTGATGCCGCGCGCGTTCAAGACCGATGCCGCGGCGGAACTCTCGGTCAACACCGACTTCTTCACCGATGTCGCCTTGACCAACACCGAGCCGCAGCAGGTGACGTACACGATCAATCCCGAAGCGGTCTGGTCGGACGGTTCGCCGATCACCTGGGAGGACTTCCAGTCCCAGGCCAACGCGCTCAGTGGCAAGGACAAGTCGTTCCTGATCGCCAACAGCAGTGGCTTCGACCGGATCGAGAAGGTCGAGCGTGGCGTCGACGACCGACAGGCCGTCATCACCTTCAACAAGCACTACGCCGACTGGCGTGGCCAGTTCGCCGGCAACTCCTTCCTGCTCCCCAAGTCCGCCACGGCGACTCCGGAGGCCTTCAACAACAGCCAGGTCGACGGGCTGGGCCTGTCGTCTGGTCCGTTCGTCGTCCAGTCCGTCGACCGCGGGCAGGGTCGTGTCGTGCTCGGACGCAACCCCAAGTGGTGGGGTGCGACGCCGAAGCTGGACACGATCACCTTCAGCGTGCTCGACAGCGCGGCCTTCGTTCCCGCGCTGCTGAACAACGAGATCGACGCGGTCGGCGTGGCCAGCCTCGACAACCTGAAGTCGGTGCGCAACGCTCCCGGTGTGGCGGTCCGCCGCGCACCCGGTAACAGCTGGGGTCACTTCACCTTCAACGGCGCGCCCGGTTCGCTCCTCGCCGAGCAGGGCGTGCGGGTCGCGATTTCCAAGGCGGTCGATCGTCAGGGCATCGCGACCGCCATCCAGAACGGTCTCGTCCAGGATCCGAAGCCGCTGAACAACCACGTCTACCTGAGCGGCCAGGACGGCTACCAGGACAACAGTCTCGGTTTCGACCCGACGGCGGCGGCGAACGAGCTCGATGCCCTCGGCTGGAAACTCAACGGCGATGTGCGCGAGAAGGACGGGCGCAAGCTCGAGATCCGCGACGTGATGTACAACGACCCGACCAACATCCAGATCGGCCAGATCATCCAGCAGAATCTCGCGCAGATCGGCGTCAAGCTGAGCATCGAGACGAAGCCGGGCGCCGGCCTGTTCTCGGATGTCCTGCAGCCGGGCAACTTCGATGTGGGGCAATGGTTCTGGGCCGGTGACCCGTTCCCGCTGAGCAGCCTGACCCAGATCTACGGCTACTACCCGGACGATATCCAGGGCAACTACGGCCGGATCGGCTCGCCCGAGCTCAACGCCCTCATCGAGCAGACCATCTCCGAACTCGATCCGGTGAAGGCCAAGCAACTGGCCAATCAGGTCGACCGGAAGGTCTTCGAAGAGGGCCACTCGCTGCCGCTGTTCCAGTCCGCGGGCAATGTCGGAGTGCGCGACAACCTCGCCAACTTCGGCGCGGCGGGCCTGGCCTCCCTCGACTACACCAAGATCGGCTTCGTGAAGTAACCCGTGACCGGCCCGGCGCGCGCACTCACCTACCCCCTGCTGGTCACGTCCGGCACCATCGCGGTCATCGCCGCGCTGGTGCCGTTCGCCGATCTCGATCAGCTGAGTGCGCTCGCCGTGGTCGTGCTGGTGATTCTCGCGGTCACCACCTATCAGCTGGCGCTGGCGTTGGGCGTCCTGCCGACCGGGCTCGTCGCGACGGGGACGGTCGGGGGGCGCCGGGTCCGGCAGCAGCATCGGCTGGTCAGCCGGTCGTGGCTGGAGATCACCAGTGGGGATCGGATGGTGTGGCAGCCGGTGTTCTACGAGCCCAGCCTGTCCGCGCTGACGCCGACCGACCTGGAGTTGGCCGGCCGCACGATCCGGACCGGCGACAACCGCTTCTACCCGTCGGGCCGGGTCAGGAACACCGAGCCCGCGGGCAAGCTCATCGACAATCCCAGCCGCCCGTCCGAGGTCCCCTCATACGGCATCGCCCGCCGTCTGGTCCTCGACGTCCAGCCCGCCGTCGCCGCGCCCATCGCCGGCCTCCTGTGGGTCTACGTCATGGACGGCGGCATCCCCGCCTTCGCCGGCGCCACTGTCGCCGCCGCGGCCACCTTCACCTGGTTCTCCGCCATCCGCGGCTCCGACCCCAGCTGATCGATCACAGTGTCCCGCGATGGTCCATTCGGCCGGTCATACCGGCTGTCAGCGCATCGAGCTGTTGCAGCGACCTAACGAAGACACCCTGCATATCGCCCGCAAGCCGCACCCACAGTTGCCTGTCTGCCAGTAGCTTGCTGACTTGAACGAGTGCAGGTCGGTCGAGCAAGCTCCTGATGACCTTCCCGATGCTATGGGCACCGGCCAGTGCGACGTCGTAGTCGTACAGTTCGACAAGGTCGGCGTTGTCCTCGTACAGCTGCTCCAGCAGTGGCCCGGTACTGGTCCAATCGAGCATCGTACGAAGATCGATCGCGTCTTTCGTGCTGTCCCAATGCCGGTCGTACCACGCAACCAGCTTCAAGAGCACCTGAGCTGCGATCGACGGGATACGCACAGCAAGTCGGCCTGGTAGCAACACCGGTTGGGAGGACTGGAAAGCTTCACGAAACCCCAGGGTGTGCATGGTGAAATCGTTGGGCCAGGCGACTGTGCGGGCGGGACTCTCGATCGCACCGCACGGAATAATGTCAACCGGAACACCACCGATCTCGAAGCGATGCGCAAGCCTATCCGTACCTCTGAACGCCGCTCCGAGTCGACCGACCTCGCTCCAGTCCGCAACGACAATGGCGATATCCACGTCGCGGGTAGCACGCTCCGGCGTGGCCCCTGCGATACTGCGCGCCACCATGTTTCGTGCTGTCGCCCCGACGACGAGAAACTCGATCCCGACCCGCGTTGCCGCGGAGTCCAGTTCAAGCAAGACTGTGGTAGCAAGCGCGATCTCAGGATCGGTCGATTTCGACAAGTCGAGGGTCACTCTTCCTGATCCTTTCGGCGTGAGCGCGCTGGCGTGAATCACCGGATGTCCACATGTCGGCATAGATCAGGGTGCTCGGAACCAGTGGCTCCAGCGGCTCCGGCGGAGTCCAGAATCGCTGCCGGATCAGGACATTCGGCTGCCCGGAAGACCGGCGCCATCGCCGTTGAGCAGCCAATCTTCTCGGCAGCACACCCGAATAGAGAATGGCAGTCCTCGAGTGCAGGTCTGAATCCAGTTGCGAACCAGCTGCTTCGCCACCCAGTTGGACTTCTTCGGCTGCGAGGTCTGCCCAGGAGTCCAGCCACCACCCCGCCGCGTTATCGGTGAACTCACTCGATGCGAGCTTCGGCACAACCGTGGTAGCGAAGGACTCGGTCCAACGGTCGAGAAGCTCTCGGCCCCGCATCAACCTTCGTGCACCGTCGACCGAGACGACGTAGCCAGCGTCTTCCAGCTCGTTCACGACATTGTGCGCGGTACCCAGCGAGACCCCGCTGCGTTCCGCAACTGCGCGCAGCGGCAACTGCACGGCATCGCTCCAACTGAGGAGTGTAAACAGCACCTTCGCACCAGCCGAGCCGAAAGCACGAGGCGCACGAGCCGGCATCGGCTTCGTCGTCGGCGGCCTGGACTGGCCGACGACGAGGATGCGCATCGCCGGCCAGACAAGTGCCATGTTGCCAGCCAGGTCTACGAAATCAATATGTCGATCCCGAAGCGCCTCCGCGGCCTCGCGCGATACGTATGGAGTAACCAGGAGCAATGGCAGGTCGGTGTGCGGCAGTGCATCGGCGATCGTCGCGGTCATTCGATGGCGGATTTCGACGGCATATGTCCGGTTCCCGTAGGAACCGGCATCCAACCTCGCGATCAGGTCTGCGGCCGCGTCCGGCCGTTCGGTGAATTCCAGGACTTCGAACGCGACGCCATGCTCGTCGAGTCGCCGCATGCACTCGTCGAGGATGTTCATACCTAGGTCACGTTCATTCGGCGTGAACATGCATCAATAATGAACGCACCACGCACTCGAGGCAAGGCAACGTGCTCGAGTAACTGGTATGACCACTTGACCTCATGACCTGTTGGGTGGAGTATCTAGGCATGGCGTGGACTCCTGTTGTGAAGCGGTCGGTATCGGGTGATGTGTTCGAGCAGATCGCCGCCGAGGTGCTGGGTGGGGAGCTGGCGGCGGGGAGCACGTTGCCGAGTGAGCGGCAGCTGGCCGAGGCGCTGGGGGTTTCGCGGCCCGCTGTTCGGGAGGCGTTGCAGCGGCTGGCGGCGGCGGGGCTGGTGTCGGTGCGGCAGGGGGAAGCCACCACCGTGCTCGACTATCGGCGCAGCGCGGGGCTGGAAGTGCTGCCCCGGCTACTCCTGCGGGGCGACACCATCGATCCCGCCGTAGCGCGCAGCATTCTCGAGGCGCGGCTGCACAACGGTCCGAAGATCGCGGAGCTCGCGGCCGGTCGGGTTCGGCGAGCCCGCGCGGGCGGCACCGACCCGCTCGCCGCCGAACTGGACCTACTCCACGAATCCGTGAACGCCCTTGTCGCCGAGGCGGACCCGCTCGCCCAGCAGCGCATCGCCCTCGAATTCTGGGACCACGTCCTCGATCTGGCCGATTCGATCGCGTTCCGGCTGATGTATTCCATGCTTCGCGCCGCCTACGAACCCGCGCTGGCGGCGCTCGCGCCGATCATGTCCGCCGAGGTGGGCAATGGTGGCGCGTATCGAGACCTGGCCGCCGCGATCACCGCGGGCGAGCCGGAACGGGCCGCCGAATCCGCGCGAGCACTGCTCGGGCCGGCGACCACCGCTCTCATCCACGCCCTCGACGGGGCGTGATCCACCCGAGGAATCGCCATGAAGAATGACCGTCCGACAACGACGTCGCACGACACCGCCACGGCCGACCGGGGCCGTGATCCCGACCGCCCCACCGGATCCGGCGCGCCCCGCGCGATCCGCCGCAGCGCCACGCTGAGCGAGATGGCCCGCGAATTCGTCCGGCATCCCTCACCCTGGATGATCGCCGCGGTCTTCGTGACCGTCCTGGTGGCGCGGATCGCCGTCGGCGGCTGGCAGTTCACCGACGCGCTCGTCCCGCTGATCGTCATCGGCACGTTCCCGCTGACGGAGTGGATCATCCACGTCACGGTGCTGCACTGGCGCCCACGGCGCCTCGGTCCGCTCACCATCGACAGCGAGCTGGCCCGCAAACACCGTGCGCACCACACGGATCCGCGTGACACCCCGCTGGTGTTCATCCCGCCCAAGTCGCTGACGCTCACCATCGTCGCGCTGGTCGCGATCGGCTTGCTGGCCTTCCCCCGCCTGGGCCTCGGCCTGACCTTCCTGCTCACGATCACCACGCTGGGCCTGCTCTACGAGTGGACGCACTACCTCATCCACACCGACTACAAGCCCAAGCACGCTCCCTACCGGGCCGTGTGGCGCAACCACCGCCACCACCACTACAAGAACGAGCACTACTGGTTCACCGTCACCACCTCCGGCACCGCCGACCGCCTACTCGGCACCGCCCCGGACCCGGCGACAGTGGCCACCTCCCCAACCGCCCGTCACCTGCACGCGGGGCAACGCTAGGGACCATTCGGCGCCTGCTCACCACACCGAAGAACCCGACGCTGCGGACGGTCACAGAAGCCGCCGCAGCGTTGGGCTTTCGATTGACGCTCGAACCGCTCGACGAGCCGGGCCGAGACGCGCTGACCGCGGCCCTGACCTCTGGGCGGGTACGCGACCTCGCCGGACTGGAAGCAGCAGTCGAACAATTCGACCGCGCCGCCTGCTAGCCGACCGACCGCGGGTTGCTCGTGGCATCGCGCCGCAATCAAGACAGAAGTTTGGCGGCGATCGAGGCTGCGCGGTCGGCGGCGACCGGCGAGTTCTCACGCACCGCGGTGACGATGGCGCCGTCGATGAGCAATGCCAGCTCGGGGGCGAGGAGCTCCGGGTCGGGTTGGCCTGCGGCGGTGAGTAGTTCGGTGAGATAGGCGATGACGCGGCGCTTGTGGCGGTCGGCTACCCGGTGGGCGGGGGCGGTGGGGTCGGCGACTTCGATCATCGTGTTGATGAAGGCGCAGCCGCGGAAGTCGTTGCGGGCGAAGCGTTGCGCGAGTGCGGCGAAGACGGCCATGGGGCGCGCGGCCGGGTCGTCGACGGCTTCGACCGAGGTGCGCAGCCAGTCCAGCCAGCGGCGGTCACGGTCTTCGAGCACGGCGACGACCAGGTCGTCCTTGCTCGCGAAGTGGCGGTAGAAGGAGGCCCGGCCGACCCCGGACTCCTGGAGCAGCCGGTCGATGCCGACGGCGCGAATGCCCTCGGCGTAGAACAGCTCCTCGGCGGTGGTGAGCAACCGCTGCTTGGCCTGTGTCGCCATGCACTCACCGTACCAGAACGGAAACGATCGGTACCGAATTGGTTGACCGAGACGGAACCAGTCAGTACCGTCGCAACTCGGTACCGATCAGTACCGTTGTCGAAACGCCACTGGAGCACACCATGTCCCGACTGCCACTCCTCTCCGCCGACACCGCCGATGCCGAGCAGGGCGAACTGCTCACCGAAGTCCAGCGGCAACTGGGCCGGGTGCCGAATCTCTACGCCGCCATGGCGAACAGCCCGGCCACCCTACGGGGGTATCTGCGCCTGCGGGACGCGCTGACCGCCGGCAAGCTCGGGGCCCGGACCCGCGAGCAGCTCGCCCTGCTGATCGCCGCCGACAACGGCTGCGAATACTGCGTCTCGGCGCACACGATGCGCGCGGCGAAGATGGGTTTCACGCCCGAGGCGATCACGGCGACGCGGGCAGCAAGGGCCGAGAACCCGCACGCCGAGGCGGTGCTGCGCTTCGCGCGCGAGGTGCTGCGCACCGGCGGCCGGGTGGACGACGAGCAGTTGGCCGAGGCCAGGAACAGCGGCGTCAGCGATGCCGAACTGACCGAGGCGGTGGGCCATGTGGCATTGAACGTGCTGTCGAACTATTTCAACCATGTCGCCCGTCCCGAGCTGGACTTTCCGCTCGCCCCCACCGCACCGAAGGAGTCCCCGATGGCACCGAAATGGCGCGCCGCCGACACCGTCAGCCTGGTCGCCGGCTACACCCTGACCGACGCCGACGGGCAGCAGACCGCGACGGTGCGCGACGTGCGTGTCGCCATCGAGGGCGGCTTCGCGCACATCTCGATCAGCGGCAGCGACCTGGTGCAGGTGGTGTCGGCGCCGGCCGTCGCGCTGATCACCTACCGTCCCGAATCCTGATCCGCCGCAGCACGACATGCCCGGTCCACCACGGTGTAGGCCGGGCATTCGGCTGTCGAAATCCTTTCGGCCGAAGTCTTGACATGTTAATACCCTAGGGGGGTATGGTACCGAGCACGAGACGCTCTCCGCTCGAAAGGACGAAAGTCGTGACTACGCAATCGCAATCCACCCGGAAGTGGTGGGCGCTGGCGGTGATCGCCGCAGCGCAGTTCATGGTCATCATGGACACCTCGATCATCGGGATCGCGCTGCCGAAGATGCAGGCCGAACTCGGCTTCACCCCCGGCAATCTGACCTGGGTGTTCAACGCCTACGTGATCGCCTTCGGCGGCCTGCTGCTGCTCGGCGGCCGGCTCTCCGACCTGCTCGGCGCGCGCCGGGTCTTCGGGGCGGGCTGGCTGGTGCTGGCCGTCGGTTCGGTGATCGCCGGTGCCGCGGGCAATGTCGGCATCGAGCTGGCGGGCCGGGCGATCCAAGGTGCGGGCGCGGCGCTGATCGCGCCCTCGGCACTGACCCTGCTGATGATGTTGTTCGGCGGCTCGCCACAGGAACTCACCAAGGCGCTGGCCGTCTACGGCGCAGCGGCTCCCGCCGGTGGCACCGCGGGCGTGTTCCTGGGTGGCGTGATCACCGAATACATCAGCTGGCCTTGGGTTTTCTACATCAACGTCCCGATCGCGGTGCTCGCGCTGATCGCGGTTCCGCTGCTGATGCCCGCCGCCCCGGCGCGTAAGGGATCCATCGATATCGCCGGGTCCGTCACTGTGACAGCCGGTTTGGCGGCTGCCGTGTACGCGATCGTGCAGGCTCCCGAAGTCGGCTGGGCGTCCGGTGAGACCCTGGGCGTGCTGGCGCTGGCCGCCGCGCTGCTGGCCGGTTTCGTCGCCATCCAGTCGCGCCGCAGCGAACCGCTGATGCGGCTGAGCATCTTCCGCGCGCCGAACCTGGCCGCCGCCAACTTCGCCCAGTTCGCGCTGGCCGCCGCGTGGGTGCCGATGTGGTTCTTCCTGAACCTGTACCTGCAGCAGGTGCTCGGCTACAGCGCGTTCCCGTCGGGCGCCGCGCTGCTGCCGATGACCACCCTGATCATGCTCGGCATGGTGGTGCTGGCGCCGAAGGCCATGCAGCGCTTCGGCGCCAAGCCGATGATCGTCACCGGCCTGATCGTGCTTGGTCTCGGCCTGGGCATCATGTCGCTGGTGCGGCCGACCGGCAACTTCTGGGTCGACGTGCTGCCCGCCTCGCTGGTGGCCGCCGGCGGTATGTCGCTGGCCTTCATCCCCTCGCTCGGCACCGCCATCTCGGCGGCGCGACCGGAGGAGGGCGGCCTGGCCTCGGGCATCGTCAACGTCAGCTACCAGGTGGGCTCAGCGCTCGGCCTGGCCGCGATGACGGCGGTCGCCGCCGCGTTCGGCGCGGGCGAACTGGGCGACGCCACGGCACTGACGGACGGCTACTCGGCGGCCTTCCTCGGCGCGGGCCTACTGGCCCTGGCCGGTGCGGGCATCACCGCCGCGGTCATGCGCAGCCCGGCCCCGGCCACCGCCGACGCGACCGTTTGACAAAATACCCTAGGGGGGTATGGTAATGATTGAGATCGAGAACGAGGAGACCACCATGAGCACCACCACTGTCACCGTCACCGGCATGACCTGCGGCTGCTGCACCAACAAGGTGCGCGACAAGGTCGGCGCGCTGCCCGGCGTCACCGGCGTCGAGGTCGACCTGGCCACCGGCACGGTGGCGATCGACGGCACCGCACCCGACCGCACCGCCCTCGCCGACGCCGTCACCGCGGCCGGCTTCCAGCTCGCCGACTGAACCCGAAACGGAGCATCCCGATGAACGCAACAGGCAAGTTCGCCGGTTTCACCCTCGGCCTCGCGGCGGTCTTCGGGATCGCTCTGGCCGCCGGCGCCCTGGTCGGTCCGGAACCTTCCGAACCGGCCGGGCACGGCGAACACTCGACCGCGGCGGCGCCGTCCGCCGACCTGCCCGGCGGCCTCCTCGCCACCGATCAGGGCTACACGCTGGCCATCGACAAGCCCAACACCACGACCGCGGCGCAGGCGCCGGTGAGCTTCCGCATCCTCGACGCCACCGGCGAGCCGGTCACGAAGTACGTGACCAGCCACGACAAGGACCTGCACCTGATCGTGGTTCGGCGCGACATGGTGGGTTTCCAGCACGTGCACCCGGTGCTGGATCCGGCAGGCACCTGGTCGGTGCCGCTGAACCTGAGCCGGGGCGGTGACTACCGGGTGTTCGCCGACTTCACCCCGGCGGGCGGGTCGAACCTGACCCTCGGCGCCGACCTGCGCGTCGCGGGCAACTACGACGTGCAGGCCCTCCCGGCCCCCGCGGCCACCGCCCAGGTCGGCGAGTACACCGTGGCGCTCGATGGCACGGTCACCCCGGGTACGGCCTCGAACGTGACGCTCTCGGTGAGCCGCAACGGCACCCCGGTCACCGACCTGCAGCCCTACCTCGGCGCCTACGGCCACCTGGTGGCCCTGCGCGCCGCCGACCTCGCCTACCTGCACGTGCACCCCGAGGGCGCACCCGGCGACGGGGTCACCCCGGCCGGTCCCGGCATCGACTTCGTGGTGAACGCGCCGAGCGCGGGCGACTACCGCCTGTTCCTCGACTTCCAGCACCAAGGCGTGGTCCGCACGGCCGAGTTCACGGTGCGGGTCGCCCAGCCGGACGCCACCGGCGCGAGCAACCCGGCGCCGACGAACGCACCGGCCGAGCCCGGCCACGGGCACTGACGTAGCCCGCCGGCAATTACTCAGCAAGAATCGATACCAGGAACGAAACGGAGCACCCCATGACCACCGTGACGCAACCACCGGGCACCGGCCAGGTAGAACTGGTGATCGGTGGCATGACCTGCGCGTCCTGCGCGAACCGGATCGAGAAGAAGCTCAACAAGCTCGACGGGGTCACCGCGACGGTCAACTACGCGACCGAGAAGGCCAGGGTCGACTTCACCGGTGACGTCTCCCCGGAGGAGCTGATCGCCACCGTCGAGCAGGCCGGCTACACCGCGGCACTGCCCGCGCCGAAGCAGGCCGAGCCCACCGCGGACGAGGCCGCCGAGCCCGACCCGACCGCCTCGCTGCGAACCCGCCTGCTGGTCTCGCTGGTGCTCACCGTCCCGGTCATCGCGATGGCGATGATCCCGGCCCTGCAGTTCACCAACTGGCAGTGGCTCTCGCTCACGCTGGCCGCGCCGGTCGTCGTGTGGGGCGCGCTGCCCTTCCACCGGGCGGCGTGGACCAACCTGAAGCACGGCACCGCCACCATGGACACGCTGGTGTCGATCGGCACGCTCGCCGCCTTCGGCTGGTCGCTGTACGCCCTGTTCTGGGGTACCGCGGGCACGCCGGGGATGAAGCACCCGTTCGAGTTGACCATCGCGCGGATGGACGGCACCGGCAGCATCTACCTGGAGGCCGCGGCGGGCGTCACCACGTTCATCCTGGCCGGGCGCTACTTCGAGGCGCGGTCGAAGCGACGGGCGGGCGCTGCTCTCAAGGCGCTGCTCGAACTGGGCGCCAAGGATGTCGCGGTGTTGCGCGACGGCGTGGAGACCCGGATTCCGGTGGAGCAGCTGGCCGTCGGTGACGTGTTCATCGTGCGGCCCGGCGAGAAGATCGCCACCGACGGTGTGGTGACCGAGGGCAGCTCGGCGGTCGACGCCGCCATGCTGACCGGCGAATCGGTGCCGGTCGAGGTCGGCGCGGGCGACGCGGTGACCGGCGCGACCGTCAACGTCGGCGGGCGGCTGCTGGTGCGCGCCACCAGGATCGGCGCCGACACCCAGCTGGCCCAGATGGCCCAGCTGGTCGAGGACGCGCAGACCGGCAAGGCCAAGGCCCAGCGCCTGGCCGACAAGATCTCCGGCATCTTCGTCCCGATCGTCATCGCGCTGGCCGTGGCCACCCTCGGCTTCTGGCTCGGCACCGGCGGCGCGATCGCGGCGGCCTTCACCGCCGGCGTGGCGGTGCTGATCATCGCCTGCCCGTGCGCCCTCGGCCTGGCCACCCCGACCGCGCTGATGGTCGGCACCGGGCGCGGCGCCCAGCTCGGCATCCTGATCAAGGGACCCGAGGTGCTGGAATCGACCCGCAAGGTCGACACCATCGTGCTGGACAAGACCGGCACCGTCACCACCGGCAAGATGACCCTGCTCGACGTGCTCCCCGCCGAGGGTGAGGTCGGCAGCCGGGTACTGGAACTGGCCGGTGCGCTGGAGGATTCGTCGGAGCACCCGATCGCCCAGGCGATCGCCAAGGGCGCGCGCGACGAGTTCGGCACGCTGCGGGCGGTCGAGGGCTTCGCCAATGTCGAGGGTCTGGGTGTGCAGGGCGTCGTCGACGGGCACGCGGTGATCGTCGGCCGGGCCCGGCTGCTGGCCGACTGGTCGCAGCCGCTGCCCGAGGCGCTGGAAACCGCCATGGCGGAGGCGGAGTCGGCGGGTAAGACCGCGGTGGCGGTCGGCTGGGACGGTAAGGCGCGCGGCGTGCTCGTGGTCGCCGATGCGGTGAAATCGACCTCGGCACAGGCCATCTCGCAGTTCCGCGCGCTCGGCCTGACCCCGATCCTGCTCACCGGTGACAATGCCCGCGCGGCCCGCACCATTGGTGACGAGGTCGGCATCGACGAGGTGATCGCCGAGGTGCTGCCGCAGGACAAGGTCGACACGGTCAAGCGGTTGCAGGCCGAGGGCAAGGTCGTCGCCATGGTCGGTGACGGCGTCAACGACGCGGCCGCCCTGGCCCAGGCCGACCTCGGTCTGTCGATGGGCACCGGCACCGATGTCGCCATCGAGGCCAGCGATCTGACCCTGGTCCGCGGCGACCTGCGCGCCGCCGCCGACGCGATCCGCCTGTCCCGGCGCACCCTGGCCACCATCAAGGGCAACCTGTTCTGGGCCTTCGCCTACAACGTGGCGGCCATCCCGCTGGCGATGGCGGGTCTGCTCAACCCGATGCTGGCCGGCGCCGCCATGGCGTTCAGCTCGGTGTTCGTGGTGAGCAACAGCCTGCGGCTGCGGCGGTTCACGTCGACGGCGCGGTAGCGCGCGGTCGCGAAGAGGGGCGTCATCCGGGTTTCCGGGACGCCCCTTTCGCGGGCGAACCACCCGTCTCGGGTGAGATCGCGGGTCAGAAGATGGTCTGGCTGTTGCACAGGAACTCCGACGTGCCGCCGACGGTGTGCACGGCGACCTTGCGGTGGGGCGCGTCGTCGCAGTCGGGCAGTTGCGGCGGGATGACATTCGCGGTGGCCAGCTGGCAGCCGACGCCGAAGGAGGCGTCGACGGTGGCGTCGTCGCACGACGGCAAACCGGTGGGCGCCTGGCTGGTGCTCGAGTCCTCCCGACCCGTCGAAGGAAGAATCGATGGTAGAAGCGCATTCGTTTCCTCCGCTCAGGAAACCGTGACCCACCCGAGGTGAGCCCGTGACCACAGCTCAGTACGTCTGGTACGCCGCGTACGGCTCCAACATGCACGCCGCGCGGTTCGCCTACTACCTCGACGGTGGCACCCCGCCGGGGACGGCGCACCGCTATCCGGGCTTCCGCGATCGCACCCCACCGGCGGCGATCGCGCCGCTCACCCTGCCGGGCAGCCGGTATTTCGCCTGGCAGAGCCAGGTGTGGACCGGCGGTGTCGCCTTCTACACCGACCGCCCGGCCACCGGCTGGCCGACCGGTGTCGCGGCGCGGGGGTACCTGCTCACCGTCGGCCAGTTCGGTGATCTCCTCGCCCAGGAGATGCACCGGACGCCGAACGCCGACTTCGACCTCGCGCCCGTGCTCGCCGAGGGCTCCGTACGGCTCGGACCCGGCCGCTACGAGACCGTGCTGTGCGCCGGGGCCTTCGACGGCATACCGATTCTCACCTGCACCGCGCCCTGGCTGCCGGAAACCGTTGACCTGCGACGACCATCGGCCCGCTATGTCGCCATGATCGCCGCCGGTCTGCGCGAATCACACGGGTGGGACAGCGACCGCATCGTGGACCATCTGACCGTGCTGCCCGGCATCGCCGCCCGCTGGCACCAGCCCGACCTGCGCGCCGTTGTGCACGCCGGACCCGGCCTCGACCTGCCGGAATGACGGTCGGCGTTTCGCCGAACGGCCATCGGGTAGACAATCGAATCAGGGGAGCATGACCGTCCGGGAGCGGGTGCATGGACTGGTTCACGGCGCCGGAGTACTGGCAGGGCAGGCTGATCTTCCAGCGTGGCCTGGCGGTGATCTACGCTCTAGCGTTCCTCGGCGCCGCACTGCAATTCCGCGCGCTGCTCGGCGAGCGCGGGATGCTGCCCGTGCCGCGCTACCTGGCGCGGACCCGGTTCCGCCGGGCGCCGAGCCTGTTCCAGCTGCACTATTCGGATCGCGCCTACGCCGCCGTGGCCTGGTCAGGGGTGGTGGTGGCGATCGCGGTCGCCGTGGGGGCCGCCGATCTGGTGCCGCTGTGGGGCTCGATGGCGCTGTGGTTCGTGCTGTGGGTGCTGTATCTGTCGATCGTCAACGTCGGGCAGGCCTGGTACGCCTTCGGCTGGGAATCCCTGCTGCTCGAGGCTGGTTTTCTGGCGATCTTCCTGGGCAACGACACCGTCGCGCCGCCGCTGCTCGTGCTGTTCGCCGCGCGCTGGCTGCTGTTCCGGGTGGAGTTCGGCGCCGGGCTGATCAAGATGCGCGGCGACCGTTGCTGGCGTGACCTGACCTGCCTGTACTACCACCACGAGACCCAGCCGATGCCCGGCCCGCTGAGCTGGTTCTTCCACCATCTGCCGCGACCACTGCACCGGGTGGAGGTCGCGGCCAATCACTTCGCGCAGCTGGTGGTGCCGTTCGGGTTGTTCGCGCCGCAGCCGGTGGCGAGCGTGGCGGCGGGCATCGTCATCGTCACCCAGCTGTGGCTGGTGCTGTCCGGAAATTTCGCCTGGCTGAACTGGGTGACGCTGTTGCTGGCCACGACGGTGGTCGACGGGCGGTTCTACGCGATGCTGCCCGACGCGCCCGAGGCGCAGCCGCCACCGGCGTGGTTCACCGGCGCGGTGTTCGCCTATGTCGGGCTGGTCGTGGTGCTGAGTTATCAGCCGGTCGCCAACCTGCTCTCGTCGCGGCAGGCCATGAACGCGTCGTTCGAGCCATTGCACCTGGTCAACACCTATGGCGCGTTCGGCGACATCACCCGGGTCCGGCACGAGATCGTGCTCGAGGGCACCGATGCCACCGAGCTCACCGCGGACACGCAGTGGCGCGAGTACGAGTTCAAGGGCAAACCGGGCGACCCGCGCTGCCTGCCCCGCCAGTGGGCGCCGTACCACCTGCGCCTGGACTGGCTGATGTGGTTCGCCGCGCTGTCACCCGCCTATGCCAGAGGGTGGGCGCTGCCGCTGGCCCTGCGCCTGCTCCGCAACGACCCCGACACCCTGCGCCTGCTGCGGCACTGCCCCTTCCCCGACGCGCCGCCGCACTACCTGCGCGCCCGGCTCTACGAGTACCACTTCAGCTCACCCACGGAACTGTTCCGGCAGCGGATCTGGTGGCGGCGCAGACTGATCGGCGACTACCTGCCGCCGGTGACCTACGAGCGGATCATGCGGCGCTGAGAACGAGAAAAGCCCGGTGCGACAGTGTCGACCGGGCTCTTCGTGGAGCGGATGACGAGATTCGAACTCGCGACCCTCACCTTGGCAAGGTGATGCGCTACCAGCTGCGCTACATCCGCACGCCGTGCGAGGCCCGTTCCGGGATCACCGGGGGCTTCGTCGTGCGAGAAGGAACTCTAGCGCGTCGGCCGCGAAAAACGAAATCCGTGCGCACAGCCGACGAGCGGTAGCGGTGAGGTCAGCGCGGGGCGCGGCGGATACCGATCAGCGGCAGGACCGACGCGGCCTCGGCCAGGACCCAGGGCGCCGGTTCGAGGGTCAGCGCGCAGACGGCGGTCCAGAGCAGCGACGACCAGGCCAGATAGGTCGGTGGCGCGATCGCGCGCCGGTCGAGCCGGCCCCGCCCGGACTGCGGCACGGACAACTGCGGACCGCGCCGGTGCGGCGAGCCACTCCCCCGGTGACGACCACGGTCGCGCCACCGCCCGCGACGACCACACCGCCGACAACGACCGCCACGGCCACAACCAGCCGCGCTCCCAGCCGCGCACCCGCCTGACCCCGCCGTTAAGCGCTCACCAAGGTTCCGGAATCCCTTGCCGGGAAAGCTCTTTCCCAGTCCGGTGGTCGCCACCGGCACTGGAGAGGAACGGGATGAAGACTCTGGGACTGGTCGCGGCGGGCGTCGCCGCGACCACCGTGACCATCATGGGCGCAGGCCCGGCGCACGCGGACTTCACCGACGCGGTGGAGTTCACCGACAGCGGTGAGAACGTCGACGAGGGCGAGTTCGGCGAGTACGCGATCGATCGGAACAACCCGGGATCATGCCTGGCGGTGCAGAACCACACCGGCGGGCGGGTGACGGTGCGGCTGAATTACCCGACCAGTCAGGGCAAGTGGACCTTCGCCCACGACGACGTGGGCGTGCTGACCCGCAACAACCGCGTGGTGACCTCGCCGTCCGGACGCTGGAGCGTGCGGACCAACCCGCCGATCGTGTTCCACTGGGTCTACGACGGCAACCTGAACAACCGTAAGGGCTGCAACGGATCCTGGGTGCTGACCATGAACTGATCCGGGACTCGTCACGGCCGCGCGAAGGCGCTCCGATGATCGGCGGCCCACTCGGCGTAGCTGCGGGGCGCGCGGCCGCGGACCTCGGCGAGGTCGGCGGCCTGGTCGCGGCCGGTCTGCGGGGTGGGGCCGGTGCGGGTGTACGTGTGGCCGTGGTGTCCGGGCCACGGCCGATCACGGCCGAGGGTTGTCGGGCCGCGCGTCGAAGATCGCGGTCGTGAGTGCCCTGACCAGGGCGGTGGCTTCCGGTGGTGGCACGTCCCCGGTGATGAGGTGCCGACGTACGACGGCGAGCGGAAGGTCGAACATCGCGAACTGTGCCTGCTCGGCCGGCAGGCCCGCGTCGGTCGAAACACGTCCGACCAGGCGCTTGATTTCCCCGGCCTGCGTGTCGTGCAGCGATTCCAGCTCCCGACGCGATTCGGCCGACCACAGGTCCGGAGCGAACGCCTGCACCCCGGCGTGTAACACCGCCGCCGAGGCCGGACGCTCGCGACACCAGTCGACGATCCACTCGCCGGCTCGAATGGCGGCGGCCGATGTCGGCTCACCGCCGATGGTTCGCAGATAGCCGGCCTGGAAGTCGCGCACCGTGTGCAGCCAGACCGCGGCCAGCAGAGCGGGCCGATCGGGGAAGCGGTGGTAGACGGAGCCACTCGGCGCACCGAGCGCGCGGGCGACGGCGCTCATGGTGAGCGCGCGAGCTCCGCCTGCCGCGAACAACTCGGCGGCGGCGGCCACGAGGGCATCGACGGAATAGGTGGCGGGTCTTCCCATTGTTCTGGAGATTATGCTCTACTTCTCTTTTAGAGGGTAGTCCCTAGAAAAGGTGGTGGCAGGTGACGGAGATCAGCTTGGCTGTGGCTCAACAGGTTTTGGCGGCACAGCCCTTCAACCAGGTGGTGGGCGCCGAGTTGGCGGCGTTCGGAGACGGTGCGGCGATCCTCGAGCTGGACATCGCCGACCATCACCGCCAGCAGTTCGGATTCGTCCACGGCGGCGTTCTGGCGTATTGCGCGGACAACGCGCTCACCTTCGCCGCTGGAACGGTGTTGGGCGCGAACATCCTGACCACGGATGTGCGCATCAAGTATCTGCGCGCGGCTCGCCATGGGCGGCTCCGCACGACAGCCGTGGTGAAGACCCACAGCCGGCGGGACGCCGAGTGCACTGCGCGGATCGAGATCGTCGAGGACGACGGGACCGTGACGCTGTGCGCGACGGCTGAGGGTGCGGCACGGATTCCCGAACGCAAGGTGCTCGCCTGATCCGCGGCGTGCCACCAGACTCCGAGTCCGGCTACCGTCTCGGAGCCTGGTGACCGATCCTCCGATCAGGAGGGCGGATCGTTGCGGGCCCGCTCCGCCTTGCGGGCGAGGCGCTCGGCGGCCTCGGCGTCGTCGAGCGCGGTGGCCTCCTCCAGGGTCGGGGCGCTGCCGCCGAGGCGACGCGGGACCCAGTAGGCGCCGGGCTCGTGTTCGTAGGATTCCTGCAGGTCGGCCAGCATCTCCTGCATCGTGCTCCGGAGCTGGGCGGTCAGCTCGGCGGCCGGTTCGTGCGGCTTGATCGGGGCGCCCACGGCGATCGAGATGGGGGTGTTGGTGCGGCCGAGACGCTTCGGGAAGCCCTTGGTCCAGACGCGCTGGGCGCCCCAGATGACGATCGGGATGATCGGGACGTCGGCCTCCAGCGCCATCCGGGCGGCGCCGGACTTGAACTCCTTGATCTCGAAGCTGCGGCTGATGGTGGCCTCGGGGTAGACGCCGACCAGTTCGCCGGCGCGCAGGTATTTCACCGCCGACTTGTAGGAGTCGGCGCCCGCGGTGCGGTCCACCGGGATGTGCTTGAGGGCGCGCATGATCGGGCCGGAGACGCGGTTGTCGAACACCTCCTGCTTGGCCATGAACCTGATGTAGCGACCAGGGGTGCGCGCGGGCAGTCCCGCGTAGGTGAAGTCCATGTAGCCGGTGTGGTTGATCGCCACCACGGCACCACCGGACGCGGGGATGTTCTCCGCGCCCTTGACGGTGAACTTCAGACCTTCGAGGAAGAAGACGGTACGGGCCAGGCCGATGATCGACCGGTAGACGGGTTCCACAATTCAGCTAGCGTAGTCGCAGATCGTGCCACGGCCCAGGAATGAGGAACGTCGTAGTGGAACGCGCGCAGCCGACCCCGCCTGCTCTGCCCCGTCCCCGCCCGCACCGCGCCGTCGCG
This sequence comes from Nocardia fodinahabitans, assembly GCF_052983615.1. Classification (NCBI taxonomy): domain Bacteria; kingdom Bacillati; phylum Actinomycetota; class Actinomycetes; order Mycobacteriales; family Nocardiaceae; genus Nocardia; species Nocardia fodinahabitans. The sequence goes on along the minus strand of NZ_JBRJJC010000001.1, from coordinate 3,623,644 downwards.
CTGGCCGCGGGACTCACCGTCACCGTGGCGTTGATCGCCGGGTGCGATTCGGTCTCGGGTATCCCCGGCGACGATCCCGCGCCGGCGGACACCAGCACCGCGACGACGACCGCACCGCCGTCGACCACCGCCGCCCAGGCGATCGCCCCCGGCGAACCCGCGCCGACCAAGGCCACCACCCCGCTGCCCGCCGACGCGCCGCAGGTCGGCGCGGTCCCCGGCAACGCCGAAGCCGTGACCGCGGTCCGCCGCTGGGCCGCCGACCTGCAGACGAGCACGCCCGCCGAACTCCAGGCCAAGTGCTGGACCATCCCGCCGCGCACGGTCACCGACATGTACGCCGACCCGCAGTCGATCCTCGCCGCGTTGAGACAGCCCGGTACCGCGACCGCCGACACCGTCACCTGGCGCAACCGCGGCACCACCGTCACCGTGGAGCGCGACGCCGTCGCGACGGGTTACGCCTGCGGCCGGGTGTTCGCGGCCGGCGTCGAGCCCGGTTACGACGAGGCCGACGCCCGCCACACCGTCCGCCGCTACCTCGCGCGCGCCACCGGCAAACCGCTCGATCCGGCCGACATCGAATCCACCCATCCGCTGACCTGCAAGGCAAGCCTCACCACCTGGGACCCCCAGGGCACCGGCAACCCCTCAGCACCCCCGCTGACCGGCGACTCGGGCAAAGTAGGCAATGTCACCTCCTATGCCGATGACGAGCTACGATCCGACCAGGTTCGCGGCGACTACCTGGCAGTTCATGTCCCGGTGACCACCTCGCCGGGGGGCACGCGGATGCGGACTTTCACCGTCGTACCGACCGCCGAGGGCTACTGCATCGGTGACGTAACGGTTTAGCCACTACCCTGGTTGGCTGGTCCGCCGGAGCAGTCAGGGCCCCAAGGCGGCAGCTTGCGTAACCACGCAGGGCCCCTGATCCGGCGAATCAGATACTGGTAGGAGGAAACAGCTCGTGCAGATCACCAGCGTCGGACACGCAGGCTTCCACATCCGAACCACGGCCGGGACGATCCTGTGCGATCCCTGGGTCAATCCCGCGTATTTCGCCTCGTGGTTCCCGTTCCCGGACAACTCCCAGCTCGATTGGGAGTCGCTCGGCGATGTCGACTACCTGTATGTCTCGCACCTGCATCGCGACCACTTCGACGCCGCGCTGCTGCGCAAGTATGTCAACAAGGACGCGACCATCCTGCTCCCCGACTACCCGGTGCCGGATCTGCGCCGGGAGCTCGAGGCGCTGGGCTTCACCAAGTTCTTCGAGACCGAGAACTCGGTCAAGCACACCGTCACCGGGCCCAAGGGTTCGCTCGACATCATGATCGTGGCGCTGCGCGCGCCCGCCGACGGCCCGATCGGCGACTCCGGCATTCTCATCTCCGACGGTGAGACCACCTGTTTCAACATGAACGACGCGCGCCCGGTGGACATGGACGTGATCCACGAGGCGTTCGGCGACATCGACGTCCATCTGCTGCAGTATTCGGGCGCCATCTGGTACCCGGCCGTGTACGACATCCCGGCCCGCACCAAGGCCAACTTCGGCAAGCAGAAGCGTCAGCGCGGCATGGACCGCGCCCGTTCCTACATCGAGCAGGTCGGCGCGACCTGGGTGGTGCCCTCGGCCGGCCCGCCGGTGTTCCTCGACGACGAGCTGCGCTTCCTCAACGACGATCGCGGCGACGAGGGCAACATCTTCCCCGACCAGATGGTGTTCCTCGAGCAGATGGAGATCCACGGCAACGCCGGCGGCATCCTGATGATCCCTGGCTCGGTCGCTGACGTGCGGGGCAAGGAACTCGACCTCGCGCACCCCTTCGATCCGGACCGGATCTTCGGCGACAAGGCCGCCTACATCGCGGAGATGGCCGAGCGGTTCGCACCGGTGCTCGCCGCCGAGAAGGCGTCCTGGGAGATCGGCGAGGGCTCGCTGCTCGAGCCGCTGCGTGAGCTATTCGAGCCGATCATGAAGCAGTCGGCGCTGATCAGCGACGGCATCGGTTACCCGGTCGGTCTGGTCATCGGCGACGAGACCGTGGTGCTGGACTTCCCGCACCGCACGGTCCGCGCGCCGATCGAGGGCGAAGGCCGCTACCGCTACGGCTTCCGGATCGCCCCCGAGCTGGTCCGCACCGTGCTGCGCGACAACGAGCCGGACTGGGTCAACACGATCTTTCTGTCGACCCGCTTCCAGGCGTGGCGCATCGGCGGCTACAACGAGTTCCTCTACACCTTCTTCAAGTGCCTCACCGACGAGCGCATCGCCTACGCCGACGGCTGGTTCTCCGAGGCCCACGACGACTCCGCCGTCACCGAACTCGACGGCTGGGAAGTCCAGCGCCGCTGCCCCCACCTCAAGGCCGACCTCTCCACATTCGGTGTGGTGGAAGGCAACAACCTCACCTGCAACCTGCACGGCTGGCAGTGGGACCTGGAATCGGGCCGCTGCAAGACCTCCAAGGGCCACGAACTGCGCTCGCGCAAGCTCTGATCAGGGCTCGGCTGCTTCCTGGCGGGCGTATTCGAGGATGCGGAGGGTTTCCACGGCGTCGCGGGGGTCGACGGGGACCGGGGTGCCGTCGAGGAGGGTCGCGGCCATGCCCGCGTAGAAGGCTGGGTAGTCGCCGGGGCGGGTAGGGAGGGGGCGGAGGTCGTCACCGGCGCCGAAGGTGCCCCACTTCTCGGGTGGGACTGTGCCCCAGGGTTTTCCGTCGCCGGGGCGGCGGCCGGCGCGCAGGTCGTCTTCCTGGGGGTCGAGGCCGTGCACGGTGTAGCCGTTCATCGAACCGAGGACTCGCAGGCGTGGCCCCAGCTGCGGGGTGACGGCGCTCATCCACAGCTGGGAACGCGTTCCGCGGGCGTGGGTGAGGGCGAGGAAGACGTCGTCGTCGGCGTTGACGCCGGGGCGGCGGCGGTCGATCTCGGCGTAGAGCTCGGTGACCGGGCCGAACAGGGTCAGCGCCTGGTCGACCAGGTGACTGCCCAGATCGAACAGGATGCCCGCGCCTTCGGCGGCGTCACCCACCTCGCGCCAGCCACCCCTGGTGACCGGACGCCAGCGTTCGAATCGCGACTCGAACCGGCGCACCTCGCCGAGTTCACCCGCCGCCAGCAGCGCGCGCACGGTCAGGAAGTCGTTGTCCCAGCGGCGATTCTGGAACACGCTCAACGCCAGTCCCGCCTCCTCGGCGGCCGTCACCACGGCGTCGGCCTCGGTGGATGTCACCGCGAACGGCTTGTCGACCACCACGGGCAGACCAGCGGCCAGCGCCCGCAGCGCCAAGGGCGCGTGGCTGCGATTGGGCGTGGCGATCACCGCCAGGTCGATCCCCGCCGGATCGGCGAACAGCGCGTCGGTGCTCGGCAGCACCCGCACGCCGGGATGCTCGGCCCGCGCCCGCGCCGCCCGTTCCTCGGACGAGGTGACCACCACCGCCACCCGCAACCGCGGATCGGCCGCGATCAGCGGCGCGTGGAACACCGACCCGGCCAGGCCGTACCCGACTACCGCTACCCCGAGCTGGTCCATCGCTGTCCCTTTCGTGGTGGGTTTCCGGGATCGAGTATGCCCCGGCGCCCGGCCTCGGGCGGGGATCTCAGCGCTTGGGCAACCTGTCCACCACGTGGCGCAGGACCTGGGTGGCGAGCCCGCAGTACTCGTCGCGGTTGCCGTCGCCGCCGTGCACGGACACCTCGACGGTTTCCTCCTCGGACTTCGGCGCGAGGTAGGCCCGGGTGCAGATCGCCTTCGAATTGCCCTGGTCGACATACATCTGGAGCCCGTCGGCAGAAATCGTGACCACCTCCTTGCCCGAGGTGTACGTGCTGGTGCGCGTCAATTTCACGCTGAGCTCCACGCGGGCATCCCACTGGCAGGTGTGCGCGTCGGCGATGGTGGGCTCGGGCGGGAGCTCGCCGATCTTCGCGGTCACGAAGTCGCGATCGAGCAGGGTGCACGGGTCGAGCAGTGCCAGCGACGACTCCGGGTACGTGGCGCGCGGCGCGTCCGTGAGGGAGCGGGCGATATTGGCGGCGACGTAATCGATGCCGTCGCACCCCTTCACCTCGCTCGGCTGCATCAGGGTGATGACGATGCCCGCCTCGTGCTCGGCGCCAGGGCTCGCGATCGCCCGCGTGCAGGCCGCCGCGCTGCCGTCGATGATCGGAACACCCTCCACGACAGTCACATTCGGCGTCAGGTACTCGTCTTCCGCACCGAGCGCCAGGCCGATGGTGTATTTGCCACCACTGGCCCGGCAACCCCACGACATCGAGGGCTGGAGCTTCAACGAGCTCGTGGCCAGCGGGGTGGGCGCGACCGGTACCGCGTCACCGAGGGCGGTGGCGAGCCACGGGCAGGCGTCGATCTGCCGCAGCTGGGCGAGCGTCAGGCCGGTGACCGGCGCCGGTGGCGTTTGCGGCCTGGTGACGACATACGTGATCCCCGCGAGGGCGAGCAGTAGCACGGCCAGCCCGCCCGCCAGTCCCCGCCGGATACGCGGAGTCGCTTCGTGCCAGCGCTGCTGGCCGGAACGCAGTGCACGCCCGCCGGTTTCGAGTGCGGCCCGGCCGAAACCCGCGAGCACCTCGGGCAGCGGCCTGGCCGATACCGGCTCCGGTGCGGCGGCGGGCGGCAGCGCGGCGAGCAAGGCCGAGACCTGATCCTGCTGGCGGCCGATGTCGTCGAGCACCGGGGCGGGCCAGGGCGCGGGTGCGGTCGACGGGCCACCGAGGTAGTCCAGGATCTGGGCGGGCGTCGGCCTGGCGGCCGGATCCTTGCGCAGGCACGCGGCGATCATCTCGAAGAGCTGTTCGGGCACCCGGCTCAGGTCGGGTTCGCGCTGGGTGATGTTGAACAGCGTGTACGGCACCGACGGCGCGGCGAACGGCGCGTTACCGGACGCGGCGAACGCGAGCACCGAGCCGAGCGCGAAGACATCCGCGGCCGGGGTGGGTGTCAGGCCGAGAGCCTGTTCGGGCGACAGGTAATCGGGGGTGCCCAGCGTGGTCACCGAGCCGGTCGACGGCGCTCCGGACCCGGGGGTGATGCCGATTTCGCCGAGCCGCCCACCGTCCCTGGCCAGCAGGACCGAATCCGACCGCAGCCGCTGGTGCACCAGCCCCGCGGCGTGCACGGTCCGCAGGGCCGCGGCCAGGGCCGCGGCCAGCGCGCGGACGGCGGGCACCGGCAGCGGACCGTGCTCGGCGACGGCGCTGTCCAGCCGGACCCCGGGCACGAACACCGAGGCGAGCCAAGGCTTCTCGGCATCGGCGTCGACATCGATCACCGTCGTATTACCGGGACCGGACACCCGCATGGCGGCAACGGCGCTGTGTCGCAGCCTGACCCGGAACTCCGGCTCGTCGACGAGTTCCGCCTGCGCCTGCTGCACCACGACCAGTGCGTTGTCCGGCCCCGCAGCGAGCACCGAGCGGAAGCCCGCCGTGGATTCGAGGGAACCGAGCACCCGGTAGCGGCCGATGGTGTCGGGTTCGCCGGGACCGCGGGGATGAATCGTCATGAGGTCGGCAACTTCGCGAGAACGGGAGCGAACAGGGTGGCGGCGGTACCGCAGAGATCGGGCGGCTGGGGCAGGAAGGACTGGAACATCGCGCGTACCTGCTCGGCCTGATCGTCTCGGGTCGGCCGGATCATGACGGTGAGCTCGCAGTAGTTCGAACCCTGGTTCTGGACGTAGATCGGGCGACCGGCGATCGTCGTGGTCGACTTGACCTTGGCACCGGCGACGTTGTCCGGCCGGATCCGATCGGTGAGGTCGAGCGAGAAGTAGCCGTCGGGTCCCGTCACGCCACAACCGTGGGTGAACCGGTTGCGTACCAGGTCACCGGTCACCGCCCGGACTGCGCCGACATCGATCAGCGCGCAGGCGTCGAGCAGCAGCACCGAGTTCGCCGGGTCGTCCCGCAGCGGCGGGTTGACAGCCAACCGCCGCACCACCGCGCTAAGCGCGCGCTCGGCCGCCGGGCAGCCGTCGCCGTCGGGCGGCTGCGCGGTCATGGTCAGCGCCATCGGCAGGCCGCTCTGGGTGATCACCGTCCGGTCGCAGATGCGGGCCTCCTTGTTGCGGCCCAGGACCGGCATCCAGTTGATGGTGGTGCCCATCCGCTGCTTGCCTCTGCGGACCTCGGAGACCGGCAGACCCGTCTCGAGGGTGAAGTACACCTTGGTGCCGGCCTGGTCGCGGTAGGAGATGCTGCATCCCGAGATCCCGTTGGGCACGAGTTCGCCCACCGCCGTGCCCACTTCGCCCAGCACCGGCGGCTTCATCAGCTCGCAGATGTCGAGCCCGCGCGTTTCCGCGTCGGTCAGCGCCAGCGGCGCGTCGTCCATCGCCACCGCGGTGCCGTCGACGCCGATCCCCCACATCGTGATCGCGCCGAGCACCAGCGCCGACACCACCGCGGCGACCAGGACCAGCCGCGACCACGACCGCTGCGGCGCGGCTTCGGACACCTGCTCGACCACGGCCGTGCCCGACGCCCAGCGCGCCGCCTCGGCCTGGCACTCGCCGATCCGCCTGCGGATGCGGACCGGCCAGACCGGTTCGGCCTCGATCGCGCTCGCCGCGTCGAGCAGCTGCTCCGGCGTCGGGCGGGCGGCCGGGTCTTTCGCCAGGCACGCGTCGACCAGCGAGCGGATCGGCTCGGGGATACCGCGGGTGTCCGGTGCGGTGTAGAGGACGTTGTAGAGGACCTGCGGGGTCGACGCCGCGTCGAACGGGCTGGCGCCGGTGGCGGCCATCGCCAGGATCGCGCCGACGGCGAATACATCGGAAGCCGGTGTGAGCGAACGACATTCGGCCTGCTCGGGCGACATGTAGGCGGGTGAACCGAGCACCGTGCCGGTCGCGGTGAGGGTGACGTCGTCCTCGAGCGCCCTGGCGATGCCGAAATCGATCACGCGCGGACCGTCGCTGGTGAGCAGCACGTTGCCCGGCTTCAGATCGCGATGTACCAGGCCGGTGCGGTGGATCTCGAGCAGCGCCATCGCCAGCCCGGTGGCCAGCAGCTTCAGCCCGCTGACCGTCAGCCTGCCGAACTCGGCGACCATGTCCTGCAGCGAGGGACCGGCGATGTACTCCGAGGCCAGCCACGGGATTTCGGCGTCGGCGTCGTGATCGACGACACCGGCGGTGTAGGCACCGGTGACCTGCTGTGAGGCGAGCACCTCGCGGCGGAATCTGGCCCGGAACTCCGGGCTGCCGGTGAACTGCCGGTGGATCTTCTTCACCGCGACCAACCGGCCGTCGGGCACCTGCCCCAGCAGCACCTGGCCCATCCCGCCCCGCCCGATCACCGCCAGCAACCGATGCCAAGCCCAGCTGTGCGGGATCGTGCGGACCCAGAGGCTTCATCGCCTGGCCTCCCGTAGTCACCGGGCGCCGCTCAGCAGCGCGTACTGCGCGACCGCCAGCTGCCGGACGTCGATCTCCTGGTTGCTGTACACGCGAACGACGAACTCGTCATGACGGATCAGGCAGGCGAATCGCCGCGCCTCGATCACCTCGAGGCTCGGGCGTGCCGCGCGGTAGCACGCGAAACCGGCGATCCCCGCGCCGTTCGGCATGGCCGTGTAATCGGCGTCGAGCAGCAGTTCCTCCTCCGACTCCGCGAAGGTGCGCGCGGCGTGCTCGTCACCGGCGCGATGCAGGAACTTGTTGTACGACACCGCGACCGCGCCGACCGAGCCCGCGGCCAGTTCACGCAGCCGCGTGGTCGGCTTGTCGAGCATGAGCGCGTAGGCCCGGGGCCCGTAGACCGCGAAATCCATCCGGTCGGGCCAGTAGTCGCCGGTCTTCACGATCCGGGTCAGCAGCTGACCGCTGTCGAGTTTCACCGCCGCGAGGTCGGTGGCAGGGGTCGGCACGAAGCTGTCGAGTTCGGCGAGCTGGGCCCGATAGGTGCGGGTGAGCAGATCGACCAGTACCTCGGGCAGCGGATCGATGACCTTCGCGAAGACCCGGATCACCAGGTTCTTCCACACCAGCCAGCTGCCGACCGTCGGCACGCCAGGGCGCCAATGGCTCAGCGCCGTGGGGAAGTCGGGGAGCGGCAGCGGCGCGTTCTCGGTGTTGGCGCCGAAGTCGGCCGCGGCCATCGCCTGCGCGGCGGCCATCGCCTGGTCCGCGTCGGGCAGCGACAGGACCGCGATCGACAGGTACTTCTCTTTCTGCTCGTTGTCCGGCTGGCCGTTGCTGCCGGTCGCACCGAAACCGGCCAGCACGTCGAACGGTTCCAGCGCGAAACGCTGCACACCGGAGAGCATGTCGAAGACGCCGCCCACCCCGACGATGACGCCGCCACCGTCGCCGACCGTCAGATCGGGGTCGACGAGATCGGCGTAGAGCACCCGCTCGCCGATGCGCACCGATTCCGCCAGCGATCCGCGCAGCCGATCCGGGGCGTCGTCGTAGTCGCCCGGCACCGGCGCCAGGGCGTAGTCACCGTGATCGGGCACGACGGCATCGTCACCGCACGCGGCGGTGAACAGGGTGAGCGACAGCAATGCCGCGAGACAACGCGACCGGTAACGCACGAACATTCCCCTCCGACCGGCGGTTACCGCCGGACCCCTCCCGAACTCTGCCGTGAAACTATCACCCGCCCCCGCGGGCCGCTACCGCGCGGGCAACCGGCCGACAGCCTGCTTCACGAGCGTATCTGCGAGAGCGCACAGCCCGGTGCTGTTCTGCTTCGGGTCGGCGGCGAGCACTTCGACCACCTCGGTGAAGGTCTGGCCGACCTTGCGGAATCGGTACAGCCGACGGCATTCGGTCGTCGAGTTCATCGACGATGTGGAGTCCTCGACCAGGATGCCGTCACCGATATCGATCAGCTCGTCTTCGGCCGAGGTCTGCTGCTGGCGTGGCTGCGAGAGCGTGATCCGCACCGGGGTGGCTCCCGGCCACTCACAGCTGTGCGCCGACTTCGCGACCGGTGTTCCGAGTGCGGCGAAGGCCGAATTGTCCACCAGTGCACAGGGATCGACCGTGGCCAGCGACTTCGCCGCGGCCGGATCGGCGCGCAGGGTCCCGAGCGAGGCGGTGAGCCGGTCGACGACGTGGTCGGCGAGGGCGCACTCGTCGCGCGCGAAGGTGTCCACCGTGATGCCCCAGCGCTCGCCCTCGATCGCGAAGGCGCAGTCGTCGCCTCGGCGGGCCACCGCGTAGCCGTTCATCACCGCCGCGCCGGAGGTGAATCCGTCGAGTGGGGCGCCGATCTCGACCGCGACCCGCGCGCCGCCGGAGCTGCCGTCACAGCCCCAGCTCGACGTCGGCTGCCAGCGCCAGGACGAGACATCGGTGGACGCTTTGACCGCCGCCGAGGCGGGCAGGATCGGGCCGAGGGCCTGCGGCAGCCAGGCGCACGTGTCGACGCCGCGCAGCTGATCGATGCTGGGGAGAGTGGCCGTCGGCGTGGCGATCGGGGGTGCCGATTCGCCACCGCGCAACACCACCGCCGTGAGCCCGGCGACAAGCACCGCGGCCACCGCCACGGCGAGGCCGAGTCGCAGTGCGGTGCGGCGTTTCCGGGGTGGTTCGGCGGCCGGTGTCGCGGTGGGTGGCCGGGGGCTCGCGAGGTCGGCCGGAATGATCTGGGTTGCTTCGGGATCCGAGGTCAGCGCCACCAGATTCCGGGTCTGATCGGCGATTTCGGTGTGGACCGGCGCGGGCCACGGGTGCGCCTGGACCGGGAGGACGCCGAGGTAGTCCAGGATCTGCGCGGGGGTGGGCCTGGCCTGGGGATCCTTGTTCAGGCAACCCGCGATCAGCTCGCGCAGCGGCGCGGGGACCTGATCGAGCTGGGGCTCGCTGTGGACGATGTTGAACAGGGTGTACGGCGCGGAGGTGGCGGCGAACGGACTCTGGCCGGTGGCCGCCATGCACAGCAGCGAACCGAGGGAGAAGACGTCGCCGGCCGAGGTCACCGGTTCGCTCATGGCCTGCTCCGGTGACATGTACGCGGGCGAGCCGACGACCGCGCCGACCTCGGTGAGCGCCCCGGCACCCACGGCCTGGGCGATGCCGAAATCGATCACCCGTGGCCCGTCGGCGGCCAGGATCACATTGGCGGGCTTGAGATCCCGGTGCACCAGGCCGGTCGCGTGGATGGAGTGCAGGGCCGAAGCGAGACCGGAGGTGAGAGTGCGCAGCGCCGGGACCGGCAGCGGGCCGAGTTCGCGGACAGCGCGGTCCAGCGGCACACCGGCGATGAATACCGAGGCCAGCCACGGTGTTTCGCCGCTGGTGTCGAAATCGACGACCGCCGCGGTGAAGGCGCCGGAGACGCGGGCGGAGATGGCGACCTCGCGTTCGAAGCGGGCCCGGAATTCGCGGTCGTCGAGCAGGTGCGCGTGGATCTGCTTGATCGCGACGAATCGTCCATCCGGGCCCGTGGCCAGCAGGACCCGCCCCATGCCGCCCGCACCGAGCACACCCCGGATCCGATATCGGCCGATCATCGCTTGCTCGCCCGGCGCCAACGGTTCGATCACTTCGGCACTCCCCCACTTCACTCCCGCCACGGCGGGCGAGCCCACCTCGATCAGGCGGCCCGGTTCGTTCGCGAGCAACCTAACACCCGCGCCGATCGGGCAGCCGTCGTGACGGCGGGCCGGTGCCGACGACGCCGCGGGCGCAGCTCGACGTCGAGTCTGGGCCGAGGCACGACCGGCGGCCCAGGCCGACCGGCCCGTCAGCGATCGGCCGAGGCCTGGGCGCGGCTGGCTACGAGTACGGCGGCAAGGACGACGAGGCAGCCGAGAACGGCTGCGGTGGAAAGTCTTCCGTCGACGGCGTCGAGGATCAGTGCGGCGACGAGCTGGCCCGCGACGGAGGTCAGGCCGAGCAGCAGGACGCCGATCAGGCCGACGGTGTAAGCGGCCAGGGCGATGAAGGCCACGCCGATCAGGCCGCCGAGATACATCCAGGGGGAGGTGGGAAATCGCTCCGGCAGACCGGTCGTGATCAGGGTGAACACGTCGAACAGGCACAGGGCCACCAGGCCGACGGCGAAGTTCACCAGGGTCGCCGAGAACGGGCCGCCCACGGCGCCGACCCGGCCGTTCACGGCCTGCTGCCAGGCCAGGCCGATTCCCGCGAGCGCGGGTATGGCGATGAGTAGCAGCGGGATGTCGGGGAGGCCGGTCACCGCGGTCGCGGTCGCGGAATGACCGCCCGCGCCGAGGAGTACGCCGCCGATGCCCAGGATCGCGCCGACTACCCGCCATCGGGTGATCGGGGTGCGGCCGACGGGGGCGAGGCCGAGCCGGTCTACGACGAGGCTGCTGAGCAGCTGGCCCGCGACCACCGCGACGGTGAACGCGGTGACGCCGATCGCGGCGATCGTGAGGCCCTGACCGGCGACGAAGAACGCTCCACACAGCCCGCCGAGCAGCTGCCACGGCCGTAACTCCCCGGCGGACACGGCAGTCCGCACCTGTGTCAGACCCACGCGCAGGTGGGGACTGACCGCGAGGGCGATCAGGAGGGCGACGAGACCGGTCGCGAAGCTGATGGTGGCGGCCGCGACGCCGTCGCCCAGCTCGGCGCCGAGTGCGCCGTTGATCCGGCCCTGCACGGCGACACCGGCGCCGATGCAGAATCCGAAGACCAATCCCAGTCCGTTGCGCCCGACCACCGTGCCCTTTCGCCAGCTCCGCCGTAGCCTTCGACAGTAGACCCGGCCCGGTGCCGTCGTCCGGAATCGTCAGGGGTGGCAACGATGTCAGAGGTCGCGGTGGTGTCGCATCCGGTGATCGGGGTGGTGCTGCGACGGCACCGGGCGGCGCTCGTCGACGGTTTCGCCGCCGAACTCGGGATCGCGGAACCGGATATGGCGCGCACGATGGTGCTCGACCATCACGGCGTGCGGCCGCGCACCGACCGGCTGGTGGAGACGTTCCGGATCGCCGATCGGGTCGATGTCAGCCACGGTCTGCTCCGCAGCGGGCTCGACTCGGCATTCGTCCGCGCGGTGGTCGGGCGGTTCCCCTATCGCGGGTTCCACGGGTTTCTGGTGCGCAGCGCGTTGCGGCACGGAGTGCGGCATCCGGCGCGACCGCTGCCGATGCTGCGGTGGTAACTAGTCCTCGACGCGCGGCGGCAACCAGCTCGGGGTGAGCAGGGCGGTCACCAGCAGCACCGTGCCGAGCAGGGCGATCGTGGTCGACATCGGCAGCCACTGGGTGGCCGCTGCGACGAAGCCGAACACCAACAGCGCCACGATCTCCGAGAGCAGCCCGGAGAACGACAGTACGGTCGCGCGAGCCGGGCCCGCGATGGCCGCCTGCAACCGCGCCCCCGCCACCACCTCGACGGCGAAGTCCACACCATAGGCGACGCCGATCCCGACGAACCCCGCCCACAACAGCACCGGCCCCACCGTGAGCGCGGCGCCCACCGCCAGCGATCCCGCGATGAAGAGCAGGCCAGCGGCGAACAGCGCCACGGCGAGCCAGCGCGCCGGGACGAGTTCGGTCCGACCGGCCAGCAGCGATCCGGCGAGCGAGCCCACCACCGTCACGCCGACCAGCAGCGCGGACGCACTGGTCGACGCGCCGCCGGACACGGCGAGCAGACCGAAGTACTCGTCGAAGGCGGTGACGCCGTACAGCAGGGCGCCCAGCAGCACGCCCCGGCGCACCCGGCGAACCCGGAACGCCTCGGCGGTGCCGGTGCGCAGCATGGTCAGGTATCGCGCCGGGCCGGTGGGCGTCTCAGCCGCAACCGCGGTGTCCGGGAGGGTGTCGTCCGGCGCGACCCCGTGGTCGGCGGGGTCGTCTGTCTCGGTGCGGGCCGCGTCTTCGATGTGGGCCGCTGCGCTACCGGCGCGGGCCGCTTCGCCGGGGGCTGTCGAGCGTGGGTGCCCGGGAGCCGCACCCGGGACCTGGTGCGGGCCGGGGGCCGGGGGTTCGTCGTCGAGGTCGTCGACGGCGGTCGCGGAGATGGCGACCGGCGCGCTCGGCAACGCCACCGCGGTCAGCGTGTGCAGCAGGGCGATGCCCACGCTGACCCAGCCGACCAGCGGATAGCCGCCGAGCGTGAAGAGCGGGGCGGCCACCAGGATCGCCACCAGCACCGTGGTTTCCTGGGCACCGCGCGCCCAGCCGATGATCGAGGCATAGGCCGACGGCTCGCCGCGGGCGACGAGGTCGTCGTAGATCAGTGCCTCGAACGTGCCCGATTCCAGCGACGACGCGACGCTCCAGATCACGAAGCCCAGGGCGAAACCGAGGAACGACGGGGCCAGCATCCACAGCGCGAAGCAGGATGCCTGCAGCAGACAGCTCAGGACAAGTAGCGCCCGGCGGGAGACGGTGTCGGCCCACGCACCCGAGGGCACCTCCAGCACGAACGCGGTCACCGACCAGAGGGCGAGCAGCAGCGAGATCTGCGCGGTGCTCAGGCCGTGATCGGCGAACAGCACGCCGTAGAGCGCGTAGATCGGCAGCAGATCGCGCGTGCCCTTGAACAGGACCGCCCGAACCGCGACACCACGCACGCCGACCGGTTCACCGGTCAAGCGCGCCACCACCGCCGCGACGCGCCGGTAGCGCTCCGAAGGTCAACAGCGGTAGATGAGCATTCGCATGCGTCCATGGTTCGCCGCGCGCGGGCGGTCCGTCAAGCGATTAGCCGAGAGGGATCCAGCCGCTCGCCGAGAGCGAATCGTCGTCGTCGGTGGTGCCGGGGCGCGCCTGAGCGTCGTTGAGGTCGTTGATCAGTTCCGAGACCGGATGCGAGTCGCTGTAGTGGTAGCCCTGGGCCAGCGCGAAGCCGAGCTCGGTGAGCACCGCCGCCTGGTATTCGGTCTCCACACCCTCGGCGATGACCTGCAGATCCAGCGACTTGCTGAGCGCGGCGATCACGCCGAGCAGCGGCGGCGCCGGTGAGTCGGAGCGGATCGCGGCGACGAAGGACTGGTCGACCTTGAGGATGTCGCTGGGGATGGTGGCCAGGCGGCTCAGCGAGGAGTAGCCGGTGCCGAAATCGTCGATGGCGATGCGCACGCCACGGTCGCGCAGGGTGTGCAGGTTGGTGATCGCGGTCTGCGATTCGGCGGCCAGCTCGCTCTCGGTGACCTCGAGGACCAGCTGGTCGGCGGGCCAGCCGCTGTCGTTGAGGATGGTCGCGACCCGCTCGGCGTAATCGGGTTCGGCCAGCTCCAGGCCGGAGACGTTGACGTTCAGGGTCAGATCCAGCGAGGCGAAGCTCTCCTGCAGGCGGGCGGCGTCGGCGCAGGCGCGGCGCAGGACCAGCTCGTCCAGGTCGGAGATGAGGTCGTACTCCTCGGCCACCCGGATCAGGCCCTCGGTGGTGACCTCCGGCTGGGCGTTGGACGACCAGCGCAGCAGCGCCTCGACACCGACGGCTTGCCCGCCGTCCTCGGACAGGCTGACGATCGGCTGATAGTGCACGTCGAGCGCGCCGCGGTCGATCGCCTCGCGCAGCTCCACCGCCAGCGGCAGCTGCCGCGACGACTCGAGCACCGTACGGTTGCGGCCGGCCTGCTTGGCCCGGTACAGGCCGACATCGGCCCGGCTGATCAGCAGCGAGCCGGACTCGCCGGGCTGCCAGGAGGTGACACCGGCCGAACAGCCCATGGTCACCGCGGCGCGCAGCTTCTCGGTGAGCAGGATCGCGGACTGCTCGGTGGTGCCGGGCAGCAGCAGCGCGAAGACGTCGCCACCGAAGCGGGCCAGTACCTGATCGGGGGCGAGCAGGTCGAGCCAGGTGTCGGCGACCCGCTGCAGCACCGCGTCCCCGGCGCGGTGGCCGAGGTGATCGTTGATCTTCTGGAAGCGGTCCAGGTCGACCAGGACCAGGGCCAGGCCCTGACCGCCGCGGCCCGCCGCATCGATCGCGGGGTTGAGCTGCTTCTCGAAACCCCGGCGGTTCAGCAGACCGGTGAGCACATCGATATCGGCGTCCGAGGCCATCCTGGTCAGGATGCCGACGACGACGCCCGCGCCGAAGGTGACACCGGCCGGGATCATGCCCGACCACCAGGGCAGCCCACGGTCGGGCAGTACCCACAGGCACAGCGCCATCGCGAAGCCGATGTGCGCCGCGGCCTGCGGCCACGCGAAGAACAGCGCGGCGTCACAGGCGACGAACACGTAGAACGAGGCCAGCGTGATGCCGCCGACCAGGTTCGGGAAGGAGTGCACCGCGATCGTCACCAGGACGGTCGCGGTCGCCAGGTAGAGGTGGTGCAGGGAGTGCGGCATCCGCGGACCCCACGCCAGCAGCGTCAGGCCGAGCACCAGCGCGACCGCCGCCGCCGTACCGACCAGCAGCCGACTACCGTCGTCACCCGGTGCGATGGCAGTGATCGTCAGGCCGAGGACACCACCGAGGACGTAGAACGCCCCCGTTGTCCTGGCCATGACCTTTGCCGTCGCCAACGCCGATGCCGCCCGCACCCGGGTTCGGGTATCGCCGCGCGCCCCGATTCCTCGCACGAGCACCAGCCTAGATGTTGTTCGGTCAGGGCGTTTGCCACATCCACCAAATGGGAGTCCAGCAAACAGTGAAGCACTCTACGGTTTGAGCACTTCGGTGCCGACGAAGGGCACCAGCGCCGCGGGCACGCGCACCGAACCGTCGGCCTGCTGGTGGTTCTCCAGGATCGCCACGATCCAGCGCGTGGTCGCCAGCGTGCCGTTCAGCGTGGCAGCGACCTGCGCTTTTCCGTTCTCGTCGCGGTAGCGGACCGAGAGTCTGCGGGCCTGGAAGGTGGTGCAGTTCGAGGTGGAGGTGAGCTCGCGGTAGGTCTGCTGGGTGGGCACCCAGGCCTCGCAGTCGAACTTGCGCGCGGCCGAGCTGCCCAGGTCGCCCGCGGCCACATCGATGACCCGGTAGGGCACATCGATCGCGGCCAGCATCTCGCGCTCCCACGCGAGCAGCCGCTGATGCTCGGCATCGGCCTGCTCGGGGGTGGTGTAGACGAACATCTCCACCTTGTCGAACTGGTGTACGCGGATGATGCCGCGGGTGTCCTTGCCGTAACTACCGGCCTCGCGGCGGAAACACGACGACCAGCCCGCGTAGCGCTTCGGGCCCGCGCTCAGGTCGAGGATCTCCTCGGCGTGGTAGCCCGCCAGCGGCACCTCCGAGGTGCCGACGAGGTACAGATCGTCGTCGGCCAGGTGGTAGACCTCCGCCGAGTGCTGACCGAGGAAGCCGGTACCGGCCATGATCTCCGGGCGCACCAGCACCGGCGGGATCATCATGGTGAAGCCGTTGGCGACGGCCTTCTGCGCGGCCAGCTGCAGCAGACCCAGCTGCAGCAGCGCGCCCGCGCCGGTGAGGAAGTAGAACCGCGAGCCCGACACCTTGGCGCCGCGCTCCATATCGATCAAGCCGAGCGACTCGCCGAGCTCGAGGTGATCCTTCGGCTCGAAGTCGAACTCCGGTGGGGTGCCGACCGTTTCGAGGACGATGTAGTCGTCCTCGCCGCCCGCGGGCGCGCCGTCCTGCACCACGTTGGAGATGGCGCGGTGCGCGGCGTCGAGGTCGGCGTCGGCCGCGTTCTGGGCGACCTCGGCTTCCTTGACCTTGGCGGACATGTCGGTCGCGGCGGCCAGCAGCGCCGGGCGCTCGTCCTTGCTCGCCTTGCCGATGACCTTGCCCATCGCCTTGTGCTCGGCCCGCAGCGTGTCGGCGGTGGCCACGGCGGCCCGGCGCGCGGCGTCGGCTTCGAGCAGGGTGTCGACGAGTGCGGGGTCCTCACCGCGGGCCCGCTGCGAGGCTCGGACGGCTTCCGGGTTCTCGCGCAGGAATCGGAGGTCGATCATGAGAAAACAGCCTAGTAGTTTACGCAACTCTTAATCCCACGGCCTATGCCTTCCGGGCCGAACAGGAGCATAGTTGCGGTGTGAGTACTACTTTCGACACCGCCGTCATCGACAACGCGCTCGCTGATCTCACACAGGGAGAAAAGACCTGGGCCGCGACCGACCTGCGCCGTCGCCGCGAGCTGCTCGAGGAACTCCATACGCTCACCGCCGCCAACGCCGAGGCGTGGGTCGCGGCGGCCCGCACCATCAAACAGCTCGCCGCCGACAGCCCGCTCGTCGGTGAGGAGTGGATGTCGGGACCGATGACGATGCTGGCGGGCGCGCAGGCGCTGGCCGAGTCGGTCGGCGCGCTCGAGCGTGGCGCGAGCCCGCTCGACGGTGTCGACCTGGGCACCGCCCCCGGCGGGCGGGTCTCGGTGCCCGCGCTGCCGCACGGCGTCTACGACAAGTTGCTGCTCAGCGGCTTCAGCGCCGACGTCTGGCTGCGCCCCGGCGTCGACGCGGCCACCGCGCGGCGCAAGGCCGGGCTGGCCCAGCTCGAACCGGCCGCGACCGGCGGCGTCGGCGCGGTGCTCGGCGCGGGCAACATCATGTCGATCGCGCCGCTGGACACCCTCTACGAGCTCTACGCCAACAATCGGGTCGTCGCGCTCAAGCTCAACCCGATCACCGATCCGCTGCTGCCGGTGTTCCAGGCGATCTTCGCGCCGTTCATCGAGCTCGGCGTGGTCCGCATCCTCACCGGCGGCGCGCCCGAGGGCGGCTACCTGGTGACCCATCCGCAGGTCGCGCACGTGCACATGACCGGCGGGGCGCCCACCCACGACGCGATCGTGTGGGGGCCGGGCGAGGCCGGCGCCGAGCGCAAGAAGACCGGCGAGCCCGCGCTGGACAAGCCGATTACCAGCGAACTCGGCGGGGTCGCGCCGTGCATCGTGGTGCCGGGCGACTGGTCGGCCGCCGACCTGAAGTTCCAGGCCGAGCATGTGGCGACCCAACGGCTGCACAACGGCGGCTACAACTGCGTCGCCGCCCAGACCGTGGTGCTCAGCGCGGACTGGCCGCTCAAGGAGGCGTTCCTCACCGAACTGCGCACGGCGATCGACAGCGCGCCCGCGCGGCCCGCCTACTACCCGGGCAGCGACGGCCGGGTGGCGGGCGCTGTGTCGGCGTACCCGGGCTCGGAGCGGGCCAACGGCCGCGTGCTGGTCGAGCACTTGCCGACCAGTGACACCCCGCTGCTGCGCACCGAGTACTTCTCCCCCGTCCTCGGGGTGGTCGAGCTGACCGGTACCGGTAACGAATTCCTCCGCAACGCGGTCGATTTCGCCAACGACGAACTGATGGGCACGCTCGGCGCCAACATCATCGCGCACCCGGCGACGATCAAGGAGCTCGGCGGCGCGCTGGACACCGCGATCGAGGACCTGCGCTACGGCACCGTCGCGCTCAACGCCTGGACCGGCCTGGCCTTCCTGACCCCGCGCGCGAGCTGGGGCGCCTTCCCCGGCCACACCCTCGACGACATCCAGAGCGGCATCGGCGTCGTACACAACGCCTTCCTGCTCGACGATGTGGAGCGCACCGTGGTCCGCGGCCCGTTCCGGCCCGCGCCGCGCGCGCTGCTGCACGGCGAATTCACCCTGAGCCCGAAGCCGCCGTGGTTCGTCAGCAACAAGACCGGCACCGGCACGGGTCACAAGCTCACCGATTTCTACGGCGACGGCAAGAAGACCCGCCTGCCCGGCATCTTCGCCTCCGCCCTGCGCGGCTGACCGAACCCGGGCCGTTCGCGGCCGTCCCGCCGGTCAGGTGCCGTTGCATAGGCGACGAAGGAGCAAGCAACGGTGCCTGACCGGCGGGACGCACGGGGCCGCGAACTACGCGGCGCCCGCGCCGCCCATAACATGGACCGCGATGTCTGATGAGCAGAGGGAACCAGCCGAGGGATCCGCGTCGCGTGGCCGCGTCCCCAGTTCGCTGCATCTGTCGGCGACGAAACTGCGGTGGGGGCTGTTGATCGCCGCCCTCGGCGCGGTGATCGCGGCGATGGTCACCATGCTGGTCACCGGCTTCGAGAACGACAAGGGACTGGAGGCGCACCAGCCCGGCTCCGAGCCCGTGGTCAGGGACAAGGAGTTCAGCAGCGCGAACGAGGGCGACTGCCTGAGCTGGACCAAGTCCGACCGCAGCGACCTGGTGAAGGTGAACTGCGAGGACAAGCACCTGTTCGAGGTGGCCGGGGTGATCGACCTCGCCGCCTACCCCGGCCGGGAGTTCGCCGGCGGCACCCGGCACCCCGATTCGCTGCGGATGACCGAGCTCAGGGACGAGCACTGCGTCCCCGCGGTGCAGCAGTACCTGGGCGGACGCTTCGATCCGCGCGGCCGGTACATGGTCAACGTGATGTCGCCGAGCCCGGCGGGCTGGCAGCACGGCGACCGCACCCTGCGCTGTGGCCTGCAGGTCGCCGCGACCTCGGCCAGCCCGGCCGCGACCGGCGCCGTCGCGAGTCAGGACCAGTCGAAGGTGCACACCACCGGCACCTGCCTCGGCATCAACCAGAACCTGCCGACCGATCCGGTCGACTGCGCCCAGCCGCACTCGGTCGAGATCGTCGGCACCGTCGACCTGGCGGCCAACTTCACCGGCGGCCCGCCCTCGGAAGCCGATCAGGACAAATACGTCGAGTCCGAATGCAGTCGGCTCTCCACCGACTATCTGGGCAGCCCCGACGCCATCCGGAACAAGACGCTCACGCTGTTCTTCGACTATCTGGAACCGACCAGTTGGCTCGCGGGCAGTCACAAACTGGATTGCTGGCTCGGAAAGGGCGCCGACCGTGAGGGATTCGCGCCGATCGTCGGCTCGGCCCGCGGGGAGATCCTGATCGACGGTCAAGCCCCGGTGCCGCCGCCGAACACCGGCCGTTCCACACCCGCCCCGCTGCCCGGCGCGGCGCCGCTGCCCCCGCAGCCGCAACCGCGGTGACCGTGTCGGAACGGATGTCGCCGGAGCGGTTCGAGGAGCTGGTCGGCGACGCGCTCGACCTGATCCCGCCCGAGCTGGCCGGGGCGATCGACAACGTGGTGGTGCTGGTCGAGGCCAGAAACGACGAGGAACCCTCGCTGCTCGGGCTCTATCACGGCATCGCGCTCACCGAGCGCGACAGCTACTACGCGGGTTCGCTGCCGGATACCGTCACCATCTATCGAGAGGCTATTCTCGACATCTGCACTACCGCCGACGAGGTGGTCGAGGAAGTAGCGATCACCGTGATCCATGAAATAGCACACTATTTCGGGATTGACGACGACCGGTTGCATGAGCTGGGATGGGGCTAGCGAAAAAGGGTGGGGAATCGATGGAACCGAACGACCCGCTCTCGCGTCCTATCACTCGTAGGGGGAATTCTCGTGGTTCCCGATAGTCGCCACCAGAAGGAGTCGGGTCATGGTCGGACACGTTCTCGTCACGCCTGAAATCGTCCTCGCCGCTGCCGCCGAGCTGGATCTGCTCGCCGAGCGCCTCGCCGTGGCCGCCGGCCTCGCCGGGCCAACCACCCATGTGCTCCCGTCCGGCGCCGAAGAGGTGTCGCTGCTCGCGGCCTCGCACTTCAACCGCGCCGCCGCCACGCACGACAGCTCCGTCGCCCAGGGCATCCTCGAGCTGCACCACGCGGCCGCGACCCTGCGCTCGCAGCTGGTCACCAACATCGGCGAGGACATCGCCCAGGGCGCGGCGATCACCGCGATCCAGGTCTAGTCGTACCCGATCCGTCGACGATCATTCATTCAGGGGAGAAACAAGCATGACCGCAGGGATCACCGGGGTCTTCTGGCTGCCGCGCATGGCAGAAGTCAACTCGACCACGCTCAACGCGGGCGCACACGCCGTTCCGATCTCGGCCGCCGCCACCTCGTGGGGCACGCTGGCCGCGGCGTGGGGTGACGCCGCCTTCACCGTCACCCGCGTGATCGCCGAGGTCGGCGTCGGCCTGCAGGGCGTCAACGGCCTCGCCGTGCTCGCCAAGCTCGCGCCGTTCGGCGCCTGGGCGGGTCAGCAGGGCATCATGGCCGCGGCCATGGGAGTCAAGGCCACCGCCAACGCCACCGCCTACACCGTGGCCTCGCTCGCGATGCCGAGCCTGCCCGAGATCGCCGCGACCAACACCGCGGTCGCCGCCTCGGCCAACCCGCCCGGCGTCGTGTCCGGCGCGTTCGAGGCGGCCGAGGTCGCCCGCACCGCCATGGATATCCGCGCCGCGCTGGTGATGGAGACCTACGAGGCCGCCACCACGGCCACCGTCACCACGCCCGGTGAGTTCTCCATGCCGCCGACGATCGCCAGTGGCGCGGGCACCGCGGCCGAGGGCGACTTCGGTGGCGACCCGCTGACCACCGCGGTCGCCGCGGCGCAGGCCTTCGTCACCAACCCGGGCGTCGTCAGCGCCGCCACCCAGGCGGCCAATGTCGCCGGTGGCGTCGTCACCAGCGGCGTCAGCACGGTCGGCAACATCGGCGCCTCGGCGATCTCGGCCGCCACCGCGTCGACCGTGCCCGCGACGACCATGGCGGCGCCCGCCATGGCGAGCCTCGGCGCCGTCGGCGCGGCGGCCGGTGTGGCCACCACGTCGGCCGGTCTGGGCAACGTCTCGCTCAGCAACGGTCAGCTGAAGCTGCCCGAGGGCTGGGGCGCACCGGCGGCCAACGCGCCCGCCGCCGCCCCGGCGGTCACCGAGTCGGTCGTGGCCCGTGCGGAGGGCGCGCCGGTGCGCAACGCGAACACCGGCGGCAACCCGCTGATGGGCAACCGCGCCAACGGTGAGGACGACGACGAGCACAACGGCGTCGACTACGGCCGTTCGGACGAGGCGTTCACCGACGGCCGGTACACGGCCGAAGGTGTGATCGGCGGCGACCTCGCCGGATCGGCCAAGTGACGGTGCTCGGGGGGAGTAGCGGGGGTTCGTTGCTGGACGCCGTCGTGCTATCGCTCGACGACATGCAGTTCCTCCTGGAGAAGCTGCAGTTCGACGAGATGCCCGTGGTGCTCGACGCCATGGGCCGATACGACAACGTCTCGACGCACGACGCCGCCATGAAGGCGGCCGAAGCCGCTCTCGCCGAGCGTGAACTGCTGTTCGGTGACGTGGTCCAGACCGAGCTGGCGGAGCGCCTGCGGGTGCTCTACCGGCCGCAGTGGATCATCGCGCTGCGCTGGGTGGTCCAGGGCCACGTCAACCGGTTCTGCCTGGCGCAGGGCGACGACCGCGCGGTCGTCGCCCTGCGCGGGCCGGAGTCCTACGTCATCGACGACGCGGGCCTCGACCTGCCGGGCGCGGTGCTGCACGCGCTCGGCCGGTCCGAAGCGCTCGAGCTGTACGGAATGAACGCGCCCACCGAGGAACTCGCACCGATCTTCGGCGACACCGGTGACGTTGCGACCACCACGGAGCGGCTGAGCAAGATCGGCAAGCCCGCCACCGACGCTCAGACCCTGGCCTCGGCGCTGGTGGAAATCCATTCCTACGCCGAGATCGTCGGCGTCGCCTACGGTGACGGCACCCGCGACATCCAGGACAACCACATCGCCGTGTTCAACACGCGCGCGGGCAGATTCATCATCACCGCCAGCGTGGCCGACGACGGCGTGAAGTGGTCGTCCATCGCGACCGGCACCAACGCGCGCCTACGCACGGCGGTGGCCGATCTCATCGAGTCGCTGCCGATCCGCACCGAGTTCCCGAGCGCAAAGGCCGACAACCCGGCCTGATCAGCCCATCGGGTCGTCGGCCGACGGCGCGGCCTCGAGCGCGAACGGCGGCGTGAACCTGCCCCAGCGCAGGCACTCCCAGCCGCCGTTCGCGGTGGGCAGCAGTTCGATGGTCTCGGTGTTGTCGAGGTGGTTGTTCGTCGTGAACGGCGGCGCCACCCCGGCCAGGGTCATCGCGACCAGGCGCATGGCGGCGCCGTGGTTCACCACGATCACATCGCTGTCGGCGTCCTCGGTCAGGAATTCCTCGCGGAGTCCGGCGAGGATCGGCACGATCCGGTCGATCACCTCGCGGCCGGACTCACCGCCGGGCGCCCTGGTATCGAGTTCGCCGCGGTGCCAGCCTCGGTAGATCTCCTGGAAGAACTCGTGCGCCGCCTGATCCGAGCGGCCGTGCAACTCGCCGACCTGCACCTCGTACAGCCCGTCGAGGATGTGCGCGGGCGCACCGGTGGCCGCCTCGATGTAGCTCGCCGTCTGCCTGGCTCGCAGCGCCTCCGACGACACCAGCACCTGCGGCGCCCGCACCAGGCCGGCACCGAAGGCTTTCGCCTGTGCCACACCACGTTCGGTGAGCGGGAGACCGGGCACCTGGGTATCCAGGATCTTCGCGACGTTGCCCTCGGTCTCGCCGTGCCGCACCAACACCAGCTTCGCGCGTGTACTCATAGGTCAGCGACCCCCTTTCGCAATTGCGTCAACCATTCTGCGGCAGGTTCGTCCGACGGGGGCGGTGTTCCGACTGCCGCGTACGCGGGCCACGAGCCGAGATAGCGGACCCGCGCCGTGCGATGCAATGCCTTCAATGTCTCCGCGACCGCCGGATCGTCGATATGGCCGACGCAGTCCAGGTAGAAGCGGTAGGTGCCCATCGCGGTCCGCGTCGGCCGCGATTCGATTCTGGTCAGATCGACACCGCGGGTGGCGAATTCGGCGAACGCGCGCATCAGCGAGCCGGGCTCGTTCGGGAGTTCGAGCACGATCGACGTGCGATCGGCGCCGGTGGCGTGCGGGGCGACTCCGGGCTTGGTCACCAGCACGAAGCGGGTGATCGCCTGCTCGTGGTCGGCGACCCCGGCGGCCAGCGTGGCCAGGCCGAGCCGCTCCCCCGCCAGCGCCGTCGACACCGCGGCGTCGGCGATGCCTGCCGCGACGTCCTCGGCGGCCGCCGCGTTGGAGGCCGAGGTGAACGGCTGCGCCTCGGGCATGTTCCGCGCCACCCACTGCCTGACCTGGGCGCCCGCCACCGGGTAGGCCGCCAGCGTGCGCACCTGCGCGAGCGTGGTGCCGGGCCGCGCGAGGATCGTGAAACTCACCTCGAGCTCGGTCTCGGCGACGATCTGCAACCGCGGTCCGAGGGCGAGGGAATCCAGCGTCGCCGGGATCGACCCTTCGACGGAACTCTCGATCGGCACGACCGCGCCGTCGACGTCACCGGACCGGATCAGATCGAGCGCCGCGCCCTGACTCGGCGCGGCGACTCGCTCGACCGGGCTGTCGAAAGCCCCCGAGTTCTCGAACTTCGCCAGAGCCATCTCGGTGAACGTCCCGGACGGCCCGAAATACGCAATACGCGGCACACAGAAAGATTAGCTGGATCGTTGTCCGAAGTCGGCCCGGCTCAGGAATCCAGCACCAGGAGAGCGTCCCGGATCGCCTGCTCATCGTCGGTTTCGATGGCCAGCAGAACAGTGCGGGTGGCTTCGACGGCCGGCGGCTTGAGCGCGGTCAGGAAATCGAGGTCGGGCGTGGTGAGGGCGGTCGGGATGTCCTCGCCGCAGAGGGCGGCGACCGTGCCCGCGACGATGGCGACGGCGCGAGGCGCGCTGGCGGTGCGCGCGACGAAACCGTGGTCGGCGTGCGCGATCCGGACCAGGAAGGCGGCCAGTTCGGCGTCGGGAATGTCGATGTCGACGATCTCGGCGGTGGCCGGCGCGCTGCCCAGTGGGCGGACCAGGCCGGCCACCAGACTGCGGCGGGCGGGGGTCGAGAGCGTGACCAGCACGGGTTCGGCGGGGGTGGGGTGGTCGGCGCCGTGGTCGTCGTGCGTCATCAGACCACCGTAGAGGCGATTCGTTCGACGATTCGCTGGGGTGTCCTCTTGCGCGAAGCCGCCCAGTAACTTAGCTTAGGTTTACCTAATCATCAGTTCGCGGAGGTTGTCATGTCGAGCCCCACCACGATCCTCGCGCCGACGACCGCCGAGCGCGTGCGCAGTGCGTGCGCCCACGCGGAGTCGGCGATGCTCGCGCTCCCCGGCATTGATCCGGTGCCGACCACGCTGCACCACCTGCGCCGCTGTGGCGACGCGGTGATCGCGGTGCCCGCCGACTCGATCGCGGCGGCGCTGGCCGCGACCGCGAACGAGACCTCGGCGGTGCTCGAGCTCACCGACCACGCGCCGCTGCCGCTGCGCGAACCGGTCCGGGCGCTGGTGTGGCTGCGCGGGTGGGTGCGGCAGGTACCGATGCAGGCCCAGCGCACGCTCGCGGTCGAGATCGCCAAGGACTACCCGCATCCGGGGCTGCTCGATGTCGGTCACGGGGTCACCCTGCTGCGGGTCGTGGTGAATTCGGCGGTGCTGGCCGACACCTCGGGCGCGGAATCGGTCGACCACGCCGACCTGCGCGCGGCCACGGCCGACCCGTTCTGCGAACTGGAGAGCGCCTGGCTCCAGCACATGGCCGAGGACCACGCCGACATCGTCGCCCAGCTCGCCCGCCACCTGCCGACCCGGCTGCGCGGCGGCCTGGTGCATCCGCTGGCCATCGACCGCTACGGCCTGACCCTGCGGGTGGAGAGCAACGAGGGCGACCACGACGTGCGCCTGCCCTTCGCCACGCCCGCCGACGACATCGACGCGCTGAGCAAGGCCGTCCGCATCCTGGCGGGCTGCCCGTTTCTGAACGGCCTGCGCCGCATCTGAATCCGGTCACGGCGCGGCGCACCGCGGCCACCCGGGCTGCCTACACTGCGCGACATGCGCGTCGATCCTCCTGACACCTCGCTCAGCGAGCGGGAACGGTTCGGTCTCCGAGTCGAGATCACCATCGTCCTGCTCGTCACCTTCGGGCTGAGCGGGATCAGCGCGGGGCTGGCCCTGCTGGACTCGGCGCTGGCACCCGGCGGGGTCGGCGGGCGCACGGTGGCGCTGAACGCCTCGCGCTCGGACAACTCGATTCTCGATCTGCTGTTCCAGCTCGTCGGCGTCACCCGGCTGCTCGCCTGGGCGGCGCTGGGCCTGTACCTGTTGTGGCGCAGCGGGATCGGGCCGCGACTGATCGGGCTGGCCAGAATCGGGCGAGCCGATGTGGGTCACGGCCTGATCCTGGCCGCGGTGATCGGCCTGCCCGGCCTCGGGCTGTATCTGATCGCGCACGCGCTCGGGGTGAGCGTCACCATCGTGCCCAGCTCGCTGACCGAGCACTGGTGGCGGCTGCCGGTGCTGATCCTGTCGGCCTGCGCGAACGCGGTCGCCGAGGAAGTGCTCGTGGTGGCCTATCTGATCACCCGGCTGCGCAAGCTCGGCTGGTCGGAGAACCGGTCGCTGGCCGCCTCGGCGCTGCTGCGCGGCAGCTATCACCTGTACCAGGGGCTCGGCGGCGGGCTCGGCAACATCGTGATGGGCGTGATCTTCGGCCGGTACTGGCAGCGCACGAATCGGCTGTGGCCGCTGATCCTGGCGCACGCGACCATCGATGCGGTCGCCTACCTGGGCTACACCGTGCTGCGCGGCCGGGTCGGCTGGCTGCCGTGAGCGGCGTGTCACGGCGAGTCTCACCACATCACCGCGTTTCGCGCTAACGCGGGCACCCGAGCGGGGTATCCAGTAGAGACCGAGCGCGCACACACCGACCCGCGCCCCCGACGATCAGTAGAGTTCGACAGTGATGAACGGCGACGATCCCCGCGATGACCCGCGTAGGCGCCGGGTGCCGCCGCCTGCAGGCCGCCCCGGTGGACCTGCCGCGGCGCCGCCCGCCGGTCGCGGCAATCCGCCGCGCCGCCCGCTGCCCCCCGGTGACGATCCGACGATCCGGCGCGGAAACCCGCAGGCCGGACGCATGCCCGCGCCCGACGAAGGTCCGACGGTGCGCTACAACCCGGCACCGCGGCGCGAGCGGCCCGCCTCGCATATCGAGCCGACCCAGGTCATGCACCGCGACGGCCGCGGCGACCAGCCGCTGGCCTATTCGCAGATGCCGCACGAGCAGGTGAACCCGCGCCGGCACGCGTCGGCGCAACGCCCGATGCCGCATCGCGAGCAGGTCAGGCACGCGCCGACACAGCGTCCGGTCCCCCACCACGACGCCGTCCCGCCCCGGCGGCGCACCCCGCCGCCCGCCGACGCGGGCGGGCACGTCCCGCCGCCGCGACGACGGCGCAAGCGTCATCCCTTCCGGTGGTTCACGGTGCTCGTCGTGCTGCTGATCGCGGGCCTGATCGCCGCGGTGATCCACCTGGACAACTCGCTGACCCGTATCCCCGCGCTCACCTCCTACAGCGACCGGATCGGCGATACACCCGGCACGAACTGGCTGCTGGTCGGTTCCGACGGCCGCGGTGACCTGTCGACCGAGCAGGAGCAGGAGCTGGCGACCGGCGGTGACACCGGCCCGGAACGCACCGACACGATCATGCTGGTGCACATCCCGTCGTCCGGGCCGACCACGATGGTCAGCCTCCCGCGCGACTCCTACGTCAGCATTCCCGGCCACGGCAAAGACAAGCTCAACGCCTCGTTCGCGTTCGGCGGCGCGCCGCTGCTGGTGCAGACGGTCGAAGAGGCCACCGGCGTACGAATCGACCACTATGCCCAGATCGGCTTCGGCGGCTTCGCCGGCGTGGTCGACGCGCTCGGCGGCATCGAGATCTGCTTGGACGAACCGATCGTCGACCCGCTGGCCGGGCTCGACCTGCCCGCGGGCTGCCAGGAACTGAGCGGCCCCGAGGCGCTGGGCTTCGTGCGCACCAGGGCGACCCCGCGCGCGGACGTCGACCGGATGAACCACCAGCGGATGTTCATGTCGGCGCTGCTGAAGAAGGCGACCAGCATGGGCACCCTGGCCAATCCGTTCGCACTGTGGCCGATGGCCACCGGCGTGGCCGGATCGCTGAAAGTCGATGACGGCGACCATATCTGGAATCTGGCCGCACTGGGCTGGGCGATGCGCGGCGACACCGTCACCACCAGCGTGCCGATCGGCGGATTCGACGACACCGACGTCGGCAACGTGCTGCTGTGGGACAAGTCGAAAGCGAGCGGTTTCTTCGACGCCCTGGCCAAGGATCAACAGATTCCCGAGGACCTGCTGACGCGGTAACGTCGTTGTATGGCCGAGGACCGATCGTTCAACGAGCTGTTGCGGGACCAGATCCGGCACGGGCTGACCGCCGCGCAGCAGTATCTGGCCGCCGCCGTGTACTTCGACGCACACCGACTACCGCAGCTGGCCGCGCAGACCTACGCCCGCTCGGCTGAGAACCGGGGCCACGCGATGCGGATGGTCCAGTATCTGCTCGACCGCGATGTCGCGGTGACGATCGGCGGACTCGACGAGCTGCGCTCGGAGTTCGATTCGCCGCGCGCCGCGATCGCCTTCCTGCTCGACCGGGAACGGACCGCCACCGCGCAGATCAGCACGCTGGCCGGGGCGGCGCGCGACGCCGAGGATTTCCTCGGCGAACGATTCGTGCAGTGGTTCCTGAAAGAGCAGGTCGCCGATGTGGCCGAGATGAGCACACTGCTCACCGTGCTGGACCGGCAGGACAATCTGTTCGACGTCGAGGAATTCATCCGGCGTGAGCTGAACGGCGCTGTCCCGGTGGACAACACGGCACCGAAAATGGCGGGCGCAGGGCAGCGCCAGTAAGGGAATACTTGGTTAGGAAATACTTCCCTCAATAAGGTTGCACTGGGATGACAACCCCTTTTGACCAGGTCTAATGTTGCGGCCATGTCGATTCATCCGGAACCCCCGCGCAGCAAATTCCACAGTCTGCTCCAAGATCAGATCCGGCATGAGTTCAACGCCGAGCATCAGTACATCGCCATTGCGGTGTGGTTCGACAACAACGACCTCCCGCAGCTGGCCAAGCGGTTCTACGCCCAGTCCGTCGAAGAACGTAACCACGCGATGATGATCGTGCAGTATTTCGTCGACCGGGACATCAGCGTGGAGATCGCGGGCATCGACGCCGCGAAGTCGAATTTCGAGACCGCCCGCGAGCCGATCGAACTGGCGCTGGCCCAGGAGAAGACGGTCACCGACCAGATCATCCGGCTGGCCAGCACGGCCCGCGAAGAGGGCGATTACCTCGGTGAGCAGTTCATGCAGTGGTTCCTGAAGGAACAGGTCGAAGAAGTCGCGCACATGACGACGCTGCTCAATATCGCCGATCGCGCCGGGTCGAACCTGTTCGATCTGGAGGCGTTCATGTGGCGCGAGCTCAGCACTCCGAAGGACACGTCGGGCGCACCGTCGGTCGCCGGCGGCGGCGTCTGAGATAGCCACCCGGATTCGGCTCGCGAACGCGAGCCGAATCCGATGTGCGCTTCACCAGCCGGAGCCGGAACCGCCCGAGCCGGTATTGGCCAGAATGGTGCCGATCACCATCTGCGCGAGACCGGCGACAGAACCGAGAAACTCCATTGTTACCTCTTTTCCACTGCGCCGATTGGCCGGCGTAGGCGTGAACCTAGCCGACCCGGCAAGTGAAAGAGGCTTATTTCATTTAGTTCAGCGTGGAAGAGTTCAGCGCAGGGTGACCTGACGCGAACGCAGCCCGTCGCGCGAACGACGCTCCTCGCTCGACATCGGGGCATCCGAGGCCAGCGCCTCGGCCAGCCGCGCACCGAATTCCCGTGCGGGCGTTTCCCATTCGGTCGGGTGCCGCTCGGGATCGAGATCGAACACCGGCACCAGCAGACCGTGCGTGCGGAACGAGCCGGCGAAGCGCGAGCCCTCGCCCATATGCAGCCCACCGCCGGCGTGCACGCGCGCCAGCGCCAGCATCAGCTTGTCCTCGTCCTCGGGACGCACCCAGCGCACGTGCGCCTTCTCGCCCGCGTCGACCCACCAGGCCGCGCCGACGCCGTCGGCACCCAGATCCAGCCGGGCCGAGGGCATGATCGCCTGCTTGGCCTGCTCGATCGTGGCCGCCACCTGCGGATCGGGGGTCACGCCCTCGGGCACCCACCAGTCGAAGTCCTGGTGCACGGTGAGCTCGAGGTCGGCGCCCGGATCGATCACGTCGGCCAGGCGCGGACCGCCCTCGACCGAATCGGCCGAGTTCAGCGACTCGCCCGGCTCGGCGGACTGGGTCCACAGGATCGCCGCGGCGATATCGGCGTTCGGGTCGGTGCCTTGGAACTGCATCTGCGTGCCGACGAAGCCGACCGGCTCGTCACCGGCGCGCACCAGCGCGGCCACCGCACCGGGCAGCACGGTCGCCAGCGTCACCTCGCGCTGCGCCGCGACACCGGGCGCCAGCTTCAAGGTCGCGGTCGCCGACGGCACGAACTCCCGCAGCGCCACCAGATCACATTCGGCAGCAAGCCCCTCGAACGGCCGCGTCACGGCCGCAGATGCCTGCTCCTGCGCCGCACGCCGCTCGGCGAGACGCTGAGCCCGATTACTGTCGGGCTTCGGACTGTTCCGCTTGCTTTTACCCACGCACGGAGTTTATGGCCGGGCGGCGCTGTCGCCGACCGCGGCCCACGGTTCTCGGCCGCCCTCGATTCCGGACTGACCGGAGGGTGCGACGAAGGAGTGCCCGCGGGGAGGGAAGAATCGAGGTCACAGGCCGCGAACACGCGGCGCCGGCCGCCGATTCACACGCCGGCCAGCAACGCCTTCGTGCGGCCCGGGTGGTTGGTGGCGACCCAGCTGACGCCCAGGTCGGCGCACAGTTTCACGTCGTCGGGATCGTCGGCGGTCCAGCAGTAGGTGGCCCGGCCCGCCGCGGCGGCCTTGTCGACGAGTTCGGGGTGTTCGCGCAGCGTCTTCACCGACGGACCGACCGCGGTGGCGCCGACGGTGGTCGCCGCGCCACCGCCGAGGAAGCGCGAGGACTCACCGAGCAGCACGGTCGGCAGCAGCGGCGCGGCGCGGCGGATCCGCCAGACCGCGGTCGCGGCGAACGACATCACCACGGCGCGGGAGTGATCAGCCGAGGCGGGTGTCGCGATGCCGAAGCGCTGCAGTTCGGCGAGCACCTTGTTCTCCACCAGGGCGCCGTAGCGCACGGGATGCTTGGTCTCGATGAACAGCTTGGTCGGCCTGCTGCGCCAGTCGAGCACCAGGCCGATCAGATCGCTGAGGGCGAGCACGCCGGACGGGGCTTCCTCGGTGCCGAAGTTCATGTCGCGCAGCTCGTCCAGGGTCAGTTCGCTGACCAGGCCGGTGGCGTCGGCGGTGCGGTCGACGGTGCGGTCGTGCACGCAGACCAGGTGACCGTCGCGGGTCAGCCGGACGTCGCACTCGACGCCGTCGGCGCCCTCTTCGAGGGCTAGCTCGTAAGCGGCGAGAGTGTGCTCGGGGCGCGCCGCGGACGCACCACGGTGCGCGACGACGAACGGCGCCCGATTGCCCTGGCTCACTTGGCCACAACCTCCTCCTGCATATTCTCGCCTGTTTCGACGGAATCCGCGCGTTCACTGTCATCCTGCCCGCTCGCGGGCGCACCGGGGCGCACCGGGGCGATGACGACCTCGGCGGGATCGGCCGCCATCACCCAGCGGTGCGCCGAGCGCGGCTCGCCCCGCAGATCACGACCCTCGAGCAGCCGCACGGTCCACAGCGTGAGCACCGCGAAACCGGCCGCGCACAGATCGCTGAACGCGGTGAACGAGACGCCGTCGGCCTCGGCCTGCAGCGTCGACGCGTCGCGCCAGAGGGTGGCGCCGACGAGGATCAGACCGCTGACCACCCAGGCCGCCCACCAGATCCGCACGGCCCGTTGAGCGCGGGGATCGGGTGCGGGCCCGAGCAGTTCGGTGAGGAAAACGCCCGGCCAGATCAGGTTCACACCGGGCACCAGGCAGCCGAGCACCAGCGCCCAGCGGCGGCGCGGATCGCGCCTGCCCTGTGCGGCGAAGGCGGCCTTGCGGGCCTCGATCAGCCAGCCGACCAGCGCGAGCGCGGTGGCGAGCGCGCACAGCGGCGCGATGACGCCGAACACCCACACCGACATGTCGGAGATCCACAGCAGCCAGTTGGGAATGAGCTTGGTGCGGTTGCGCAACAGGATGAGGTAACGGCCGTACTCGGCGCAGGCGGCGACCAGGAAGGCCAGCGCCGTCACCACGAGCAGGACATCGCGCGAGGCCGCCAGGCCCCACAGCGGCCGCGCGGCCGCGCGGGCGGGCGCGGGCGGCGGATCGAGCAGGCCCCAGCGCGGGATCTCGGTGTAGTGCGGGGTCGGGCCGAGCGGCGCCCGCTCGGTCGAAGTCGCGGCCTTGCGCGCGCGATGGT
Source organism: Nocardia fodinahabitans (assembly GCF_052983615.1). Classification (NCBI taxonomy): domain Bacteria; kingdom Bacillati; phylum Actinomycetota; class Actinomycetes; order Mycobacteriales; family Nocardiaceae; genus Nocardia; species Nocardia fodinahabitans. Next base: position 3,591,553 of record NZ_JBRJJC010000001.1, on the reverse strand, counting down.
CGGGCCTGCGGGCGATCCAGCGGTAGTTGCGCTGGGCGGCGGGCGCGTCGACCTTGCCCGGCGACAGCAGCACGCCACGGCACCGCGGGCACCAGTGCATCGGCGCGCCCTGCACGGCCCATCGCGCGCCACAGCGCGCACATGGTTGCACCACCGAACTCACCCGCGCACCCCGTTCCGGACTAGTAGATCTTGGCTTCGTGCTCGCCGTCGGCGACCACCGGACGGCCGGTCTGCTGCCAGGCCACCATGCCACCCGCGACGTTCACCACCTCGTACCCGATATGGGCCAGGTACTTGACGACCTCGATCGAGCGCCCGCCCTGCCTGCAGATCACGTACACCTCGGCGTCGATGTCGATCTCGTCGATCCGGACGGGTACGTCGACCATCGGGATGTGGATCGCGCCGGGCGCGTGCCCGAGCTCCCACTCGTCGGGTTCGCGCACGTCGAGCAGCTGGGCGCCGGCGGCCGGTTCGGCGTGGTCGAACGCGGCGGGTACCGCACCCACCGGCACCGTGGGCACATCGGAGCTCGTCACGCCTCGATCCTGCCATGCCGGAAGCGGCACCGGGCGGGGCAATGCGGGGTCTGGGGATGGATCCCGGTTATCCACAGAATCCACAACTTGATCCACAGGTCTCAGCTATCGGTCAGCACACAATCGTGAGGCGGGGGCTATCAACCGAGGTGGGATGGGCGGAGTCAGCGGCGGAACGACCGATCCGGGACTCCCCTCCATGTCATCCCGGAGCGGCCGTTCGCCGCTGACGTCGGGATTCCGACCTCCCATCGGTCCCGACATCTACTTGGACGCGAGCCGGGCCGATTCGGTTCCATAAAAACGACATCCTTAGAGAAAATCCTAAATCCTGGGATCTGGGCGGGCCGATCGGTAGCCTGAGCGCATGAACGTGAGCAGGGGGCTACTCGACAGTTTCGACATCAACGGCCTGAATACCGCTTTGTCCGAATCGACCTGTCTCGGAGTAGAGGTGGACGCCGCCGCGGGGCGGCTGCAGCTCGCTCTCGAGGTGCTGACGCTACCCGCCGACGGCGAAACGCCGATCGACACCAAAGTCCTGCTCACCTTCACCGGAGTCACCCGGGTGGCCGCGTCCCTGCGCATCCAGCGCTGGGACGATATCGACGCCCGCGTCCTCCCCCTCACCCTCGAGCAGCTCGACGAGGCCATCGAGAGTTTCGGTGGCGGCGGGCTGCACGGCTGGGAATTCATCGACCTCGACGACAGCGGCTGGACCCTGTGGAGCGAGCTGCTCAGTTTCGACACCGTGCTCGACAACCGGATCGCGGCGCACGTCATCGAGTTCTCCCAGGAAGAGGGCATCGACCCGCGCGAACTCGACGTCCGCGTCTGGTTCGACCGGATCACCGTGACCGACCCGGCGGGCCGGGAGATCCCGATGGCCGAGTTCATCGCGGGTGGCAAGCGCTGGTGGGCCGCCCACGATTCCGGCGATCTGCGGGCCTCCAAGTCCGACGTCGCACCGCCGCTGTAAGCAGCACCCGCCGACACCTGGGTTTCCTCCGGCGTGATTCGAAGGGAATGCAGGGCCGACCATCCGGGGTTGCATCGAGCGGGTGTACGAATGATGGTTGGTGTGCTCGTCCGAATGGGCGCACACAGCCCGACATACGGAAAGGGACATCGTGGCCGTCTACACGCTGCCGGAACTGGACTACGACTTCGGCGCACTGGAGCCGCACATCTCCGGTCAGATCAACGAGATCCACTACACCAAGCACCACGCCGCCTACGTCGCCGGCGCCAACAAGGCGCTGGAGCAGCTCGAAGAGGCCCGCGAGAGCGGCGACCTGGCGAACATCCTGCTGCTGGAGAAGAACCTCGCGTTCCACCTGGGTGGTCACTACAACCACTCCGTCTGGTGGAAGAACCTCTCCCCCAACGGTGGCGACCAGCCCGACGGTGACCTCGCCGCGGCGATCGCCGACCAGTTCGGTTCGTTCGACAAGTTCCGCGCGCAGTTCACCGCTGCCGCGAACGGCCTGCAGGGCTCCGGCTGGGCCGTCCTGGGTTACGACACCCTGGGCCAGAAGCTGCTGACCTTCCAGCTGTACGACCAGCAGGCCAACGTGCCGACCGGCATCATCCCGCTGCTGCAGGTCGACATGTGGGAGCACGCCTTCTACCTGCAGTACAAGAACGTCAAGGCCGACTACGTGACCGCGTTCTGGAACGTCGTCAACTGGGCCGACGTGCAGGACCGCTTCGCCCGCGCGGTGTCGCAGGGCAAGGGCCTCATCTTCGGTTAAGAAGCCCTCGACGGGCCCGGACGCGGTTTTCCGCGTCCGGGCCCGTTGTCGTTTTTGCCCGGTCTGGCACTCAGTGGCACTTGTGTGCCAGATGGGTTTCGGGCTATTCCTGAGGTACCGGGCAGCGCAGCCCCCGGAAATTCGGGAGGCCATCATGACGACACATGGTCCGATCGGGATCACGCCCTTCCAGGCGCGCGGTCACCTGCAGGGATTCGTGGTTTCGGGCCGCTGGCCGGACACCACCAAGGAATGGGCGCAGGTTCTGGTGCTCGCCGTCCGGGTGGCCTCGATGCCCGGCCTGCTGGCGACCTCGACCGTGTTCGGGGTGCGCGAGGAACTGCCCGACGATCCGGAACCGGGCACGGTCGGACTGGTGCTGGCCGAGGGGCCGGTGCTGGGCGAGGAAGCGATCGAGCCCGGCCGGTTCGCCGCGCACGTGCCGCCCGCGCTGCTGATGCTGCATCCGCCGTCGGAGACCCGGCCGTCGCTGCCCGAGTGCACCGGCGCCGCCTCGGGCTGTGTGCTGTTGCCCGGCGTGCCGCATCTGGGTCTCGAGCACCGCGCGGCCTGGGCCGAGGCCGAGCTGGACGGTACGGTCACCTCGCTGGTGAGCCGGGTCGGGATGGATCTGATCAGCGATCCCGACACCGCCGTCCTGGCAATGTTGCTGGCGGCCTGAGGCTTTCGCGGGCGAGGGCTGGCGAATGCCCGGCAACGGGCGTCCACGGCACGAGAATCAGGGATACCGAACTATTCGCGCCGCACAGCCAAACTTATTGCGGCCATTGCGATTTCGCCGACAAGGAGTTGGCATACCCGCAGCTATCGGGCTAGGGTGGACAGCAGCGAAGGGGAGTAGCCCGCAATCGCACAGTCGACATACTGATCGGCGCCACATTCGGCGCGGTCCGGCTGCGTGAACCGGTCACCACCGGTGGGCGAGACCTTCGGCCACGAACCGATCCGTCGACCGGTGTGGCTGGAGGCGCACCCGTTTCTTCAGCCGCAGGCCGGAGTACCACCCTGGGAGCTGAATCCATGATCGCCACGATCCTGCTGAGCTTCGGCGTGCTCTTCCTCGCCGAGCTGGGCGACAAATCGCAGCTGATGGCGCTCACCTTCTCGCTGCGCTACCGCTGGTGGGTGGTGCTGTCCGGCATCACCGTCGCCAGCGTGGCCGTCAATCTCATCGCCGCCGGTGTCGGCCACTTCCTGGGCACCGCGCTGCCCGCGAACGCCATCGCCGTCGTCACCGCGCTCACGCTGCTGGTCGTCGGCTTGTGGACGCTGCGCGACGCCCTCGGCTCCGCCGCCGAGACCGACGACGCTCCCCCGCCCAGCACCCGCAACGCCTTCCTGGTCGTCATCTCCGCCTTCATGCTCGCCGAACTCGGCGACCGCACCATGTTCGCCGCCGCCGCCCTGGCCTCCAAGAACGGCTGGCTCGCGGTGTGGATCGGCTCGGCACTCGGCATGGTCGCCGCGGGCGCCCTCGCGATCCTGGTCGGCAAGCTCGCAGGCAAGCACCTGCCCGAACGCGGCATCGCCTTCGCCTCCGGCCTGCTGTTCCTGTTCTTCGCCGCCAAGACGATTCTCGACGCCTTCGTCCCCGGCCTCGGCGGCTGGGGTTCGACGGGCCTGGCCCTGGCCGGCCCGGCCGTGGTCGGTCTCGGCATCGGCGCCTGGCGGTTCACCCGGACCGGCAAGACCGCCGCGGCGATCGACGATCAGCCCGCGAACGCGTTGCCGTAGACGACGCCGGAGCGACGGGCCAGGTCGATCAGGGGTTCCTTCAGGGCGCGCAGGCCGGTCAGGTCGTCGGCGGCGATCTTGCCGGTGACCATGGCGCCGATGGCGGCGGCCAGGGTGGTGCAGGCGAACTGCTGCTCGTCGGTCTGGGCGCCGAGCATGGCGGCGACGACCGCGACGAAACGGCTCTGCAGTTCCATCCGCGCCTGGACCGCCGACGGGCCGACCGCGTACACCTCCATCAGGAACAGCCTGGCCGAGGCCGGATCATCGATCATGTGGTCGAAGTAGGCGGTGAGGATGGCGTCCATCCTGGTGAACGCGTCGGCGTCGGCGGTCTCGGCGATGACTTCCTGCAGCCGCTCGGCCAGCAGGCCGGAGACCCGGTCGAAGGCGGCGGCGAAGCAGTCCTCCTTGGAGCGGAACAGCTCGTAGAACGTCTCGCGCGAGACCCCCGCCCGTTTGAGCACGGCCGCCACCGGCGTGCCGACGTAGCCGCCCTCGGTCATCGCCTCGCCCATCGCGACGAGGATGCGTTCCCGCTGGGAGGCGACCACTTCTTCGCGCGAGAGGTGGTGCCGTCCGCGCGGGAGTTGGCGCAAGGTGGATGCCGAATCGCTCATCGTCGAACTCCGTGCTCGAGGTCAGGCTTGCCGTTCCATTCTGCGTGGTCGGGCAGGCTGGGTGGTGGTGAAGGGGGCGTCCTCGGTGCGCGCGATCTCGATGGCGCGAGCGACCCGGTTGCCGAGCAACCGCTGCACCAGCTGCTGAGCCAAGGGTCGCACCGGCAGCACGAGCGACACCCACCAGGGTGAGACGACGCTCTTGCGCCTGCGCGCGATCGCCCGGACCAACGCGTCCACCGCGGGACCGATCGGCGAGGTCCCGGTCAGGCTGATCTCGCGCAGGCCGGTGTGCGCCGCCGCGGTGCCGAAGCCGCGCCGGGTCATCTCGGTATCGATCTCGGCGAAGTAGCTGACGCCGACGCGCGCGCCGGTCGGGCGCAACTCGCAGCGCAGCGTTCCCGCCAGCGATTCGACCGCGGCCGCGGAGGCGCTGTAAGCGCCCGCCAGCGGCAACTGCACCGCCGTCGAGATCGACGACATCATCAGCACGTAACCGCCGGGACGGGCCAGGTGGGGCCCGGCGGCTTGCACGGCGTACGCGACGCCGAGCACGTTGACCGCGAGGGTCTCCTCCAGCACGCTCGGATCGCCGCCGATCATCGGCATCTGCTTGGCGATCCCGGCATTGGCGACGAGCACGTCGAGCCCGCCGAGTTCGCCGACCAGCGCCTCGACCACCCGGTCGACCTGGGCGCGGTCGGCGACGTCGCAGTAGCGCCACGGCGCGTCGCCGCATTCGGCCGCCACCTCGGCCAGCAGTTCCGGTTCCAGTCCGAGCAGGGCGACGTGGGCGCCCTGCGCGGCGAGCTTGCGGGCGAGTGCGGCCCCGATACCGCGAGCTGCCCCGGTGATCAGGACCTTGCGTCCGGCCACCGTCGGAGCGGCGAACGATCTCATGAACGCACGTTACCACCGGAAAACAGCCCTGTTCGCTGGTATTTTCGCAGCTGATCAGGCAGCGTCGGTAGGCGTGATGGGCACCTCACCGGAAACCCGCTAGGGTGCCAATTGACGAAGTGCCAACTAGTTGTCATGAACGAGAGGACCATCGTGGAGATTTCGGGTTCCGCCGCCATCGTCACCGGAGGCGCATCCGGCCTCGGTGCCGCCACCGCCAAGCGTCTCGCCGACGCGGGCGCCACCGTCTTCGGCCTCGACGTCCCGGCGTCGATCGAGCGTGCGGGCGACAACGTCCCCGCCGGTGTCACCCTGATCGCGGCCGACGTGACCAGCGGTGACGAGGTCGCCGCCGCGATCGCCCAGATCACCGAGGGCCCTGCCCCGCTGCGCATCGTGGTCAACTGCGCCGGCGTCGGCTGGGCCGGTCGCATCCTGTCCAAGAACGGCCCGCACGACCTGGAGCTGTTCCGCACCGTCATCACCGTCAACCTGCTCGGCACGTTCAACGTGATGCGCCTGGCCGCCGACGCCATCGCCAAGACCGAGCCGGTCGACGAGTACGGCCAGCGCGGCGTGGTCATCAACACCGCGTCGGTCGCCGCGTTCGAGGGCCAGATCGGCCAGATCGCCTACTCCGCCTCCAAGGGTGGCGTGCACGGCATGACCGTCCCCGCCGCCCGCGATCTCGCCCAGTTCGGCATCCGCGTGAACACCATCGCCCCCGGCATCATCGACACCCCGATGCTGGCCGACGGCGTCACCGAGGAGTACCGCAAGGGCCTCGAGGCCGGCGTCCCCTTCCCGTCCCGCCTGGGCCGCCCCGACGAGTACGCCCAGCTCGTCGAGTACATCGCGAGCCACGACTACCTCAACGGCGAGACCATCCGCATGGACGGCGCCCTCCGCATGGCCCCGCGCTAGGTCGCACTCTCCGGGAAACGACTGCCCGTCGCCGATTTCGGCGGCGGGCAGTTGCCGTTCAGGCCGCGGGTACCGTGCCGATGCCGAAGAGGGCTGTGGTGAACAGCGGGGTGTTCGCGCGGTAGGTGACCGTGAGGTGGTCGACGGCCGCCTCGGTGCGGCGCTGCCATTCCACCTCGCCCACTTCGTTTCTGAGGGTGGTCAGTGGAGCGCTGCTGCGAGTCATGGTGGCCCACAGGGTCGCCGCGTTCGGGAAGCTGACCTCGACCGTGTGCGGGCGAATCGTGATCGCCTCGAATCCGGCGGCGCGCATCTCGGCCTCGAACACGGCGGGGTTCTCCAGGCTGCGCGGGTTCGGTTGCGGTAGTGCGGCGTTCGGGTCGCCCGCGGTCAGGGCGCCGAACAGGGCGCGCATGAGCGAGGAGTCGACGGCGGGGGCCCAGGCGGTGACGACGGCGGTGCCGCCCGGGCGCAGGACCCGGCGCAGTTCGGCGAAGCCCTGCGGGCGGTCGGCGAAGAACATGAGACCGAACAGGGAGAAGCCTGCGTCGAATCGGCCGTCCGCGTACGGCAGAGCGTGGCCGTCGCCGACCTGCGCGGTGATGGTGGTGTGGCCGGCGAGTTCGGCTGCCGCCGTGAGGTGTTCGATCATCGGGGCCGAGATGTCGATCGCGTCGACCCGCGCGCCCTCGGCGGCGGCGGCGAGGCTGAGCAGCCCGGTCCCCGCGGCGACGTCGACGACGGCGGAATCCGGTTCGAGAGTGACGAATTCGAGTGCGCGCCGCGCGAACGGACCGAGCACGGTCCCCGCCGCCGCGGCGTAGCCCTCGGCCACCAGATCCCACGGCCGTGCCGTGACCGACGTCCCCTCCGACATGTGTACGACCGTTCCTCTCGCTCCGCGATCGATACCCGGACCAAGACTACGTTTCGCGGCCGTGCGGCGTCAGAGAGTCCGCGCGAAGGTGATCAGGGCGCGGCCGGGGCCGTTGTAGTCGGGGACCGGGCCGCTGACGGTGAACCCGAGGCTGCGGTGGAAATCGATGGAGGTGAAGTTGGCCGGAGAAGTGATGGCGGTGACCACTTTTCGGTCGTCGGCCCTGGCCAGCTCGAAGAATTCGTCGTAGAGGGTGCGGCCGAGGCCGACCTTGCGGGCGTCGGGGCGGACGCCGACGAAATGAATGTAGGCCGCGTCGGGGTCGGACGGGGAGCCGAAACCGATGAGGAAACCGGAGATTCCGTCGTCGTCGGTCGCCACCAGGCTGGTGCGGTGGAAGTGATCGAGAAACAACCTGGGCAGACTGGGGACCACGGTCGCGCCCCACCAGTGATCGACCACCCCGATCAGGCCGTCGTAGTCACCGGGCCGCGCCCGGCGGATCACATGCCCCGCCGCCATCTCTCCATAGTGCGGCTTGCGGGGCCGGTCGGCACCCGTATTCCGCAAGGCGAAGCCAGCTCGTGCGGCCGGGCGCGATGGCCGCTTCACACGAAGCGGCCATCGCGGTACCTCATACGGTGCGGGTCAGCCGGTCGGTGAGCAGCTGAGCGAACCGGGCCGGGTCCTTGAGTTCGCCGCCCTCGGCGAGAACCGCGGTGCCGTAGAGCAGTTCGGCGGTCTCGGCGAGCTCGGGCACCTTGCCCTCGTCGGCGTCGGACTTGCGCGCGTCGTAGGCATCGCGCAGGCCGGTGACCAGCGGGTGGGCCGGGTTGAGCTCGAGGATCCGCTTGGATTCCGGCAGCGCCTGACCCGAGGCGCGGTACATGCGCTCGAGCATCGGGGTGAAGTCGAAGACATCACCGACCAGGCAGGCGGGCGAGGTGGTGAGCCGGTTGGTCAGGCGCACCTCCTTGGCGACGTCGTCGAGGGTGGAGCCGAGCCAGGTGAGCAGATCGGCGAAGTCCTTGTCCTGCTGCTCGCGCAGGGCCTCGGTCTCCTTCTTCTCGTCCTCGGTCTCCAGGTCGACCTCGCCCTTGGCGATCGACTGGAACTTCTTGCCGTCGAACTCCGGCACCGAGCCGACCCACATCTCGTCGACCGGATCGGTCAGCACCAGCACCTCGCGGCCCTTGGCCTTGAACGCCTCCAGGTGCGGCGAGTTCTCCACCTGCGCACGGCTTTCGCCGGTCATGTAGTAGATCGCGTCCTGGCCCTCTGGCATCCGCTCGACGTACTGCTTCAACGTCGTGAGCTCGGACTCCGAGGCGGTCGAGGCGAACGAGGAGACCGTGAGCAGGGTTTCGCGGTTGTCGGTGTCGGAGAGCAAGCCCTCCTTGAGCACCCGGCCGAACTGCGCCCAGAACGTCTGGTACTTGGTCTGATCCTCGGCGCCCTGCAGCTCCTTGACCGTCGAGAGCACCTTCTTGACCAGGCGCTTGCGGATCATCTGGATCTGGCGGTCCTGCTGCAGGATCTCGCGGGAGACGTTGAGCGAGAGGTCCTGCGCGTCCACCACACCCTTGACGAAGCGCAGGTACTCCGGCATCAGCTCTTCGCAGTTGTCCATGATGAACACCCGGCGCACGTAGAGCTGCACGCCGCGCTTGTGCTCTCGGGTGAACAGGTCGAACGGCGCGATCGACGGGAGGAACAGCAGGGCCTGGTACTCGAAGGTGCCCTCGGCCTTCATCGGGATGATCTCGAGCGGCTCGTCCCAGGCGTGGCTGACGTGGTGGTAGAACTCCTTGTACTCCTCGTCGGAGACCTCGCCGCGCGGCCGGGTCCACAGCGCCTTCTGCGAGTTGAGGGTCTGGTCCTCGACGATGGTCTTCTCGACCTTGTCCTCGCCCTCGCCCTCCATCACCGTGCGCTCGACCTGCATGCGGATCGGCCAGGCGATGAAATCGGAGTACTTGCGGACGATCTCGCGCAGCTTCCATTCCTGCGTGTAATCGAAGAGGTGATCGTCGTCGTCGGCGGGCTTGAGCTCGAGGGTGACCGAGGTGCCCTGCGGCGCGTCGGTGCGGGTGTCGATCTCGTAGGTGGAGCTGCCGGCGGCCGCGCTCCAGCGGGTGCCCTCGGTCTCGCCGGCCTTGCGGGTGGTCAGGGTGACCTTGTCAGCGACCATGAAGGTGGAGTAGAAGCCGATGCCGAACTGGCCGATCAGCTCCTCGGCGGCGGCGTCGGACTTGGCCTCGGTGAGCTTGCGGCGCAGCTCGGCGGTGCCGGATTTGGCGAGGGTGCCGATCAGATCGATCACCTCGGCACGGGACATGCCGATGCCGTTGTCCCGGACGGTCAGGATGCGCTTGTCGGCGTCGACCTCCAGCTCGATGTGCAGGTCGGAGGTGTCGGCGACGAGGTCCTTGTCCTGGAACGTGGCCAGCTTCAGCTTGTCCAGTGCGTCGGAAGCGTTCGAGATCAGCTCCCGCAGGAACGTGTCTTTGTTGGAGTAGACCGAGTGGATCATCAGCTCCAGGAGCTGGTGGGTTTCGGCCTGGAACTCGAGGGTTTCGACGTGCTCTGTCACGCCCCCGATCGTATTACCGTCCGAAGTCGGCCAGTGAGGGAACCTCCTCGACGGCCCGCTGCGTCATCCAGTCGCGCAGCACCTGGGTGGCCCGCACGTCGTCTTCGTTGTATTCGAACAAGCGCGTGCGCTGGGACAGGTCCGATTCGGCGTCGTAGCCGACGGCCCGGCGATACCAGCCCATCGACGCCTCGCCGCCGGCCTCCGGGTCGCGCCAGCCGAAGCCGGCGACCGGGGCGATCTTCTTCAGCCCCTTGCCGTTGGGGCAGATGAACTGGTCGGTGACGGCCTGGAACATGTCGACCCACTCCGGCGAATCGACGAACGCGCGCACCTGCTCGTGCGTCGGCACGCCCGGCCTGCCCGCGAACCGGCGGGCCGACTCGTAGAGCCACTTGTCCTCGGCGGTGCGCGAATAGCAGTAGGCGGCAAAGGTTTTGCCCGCGGCGTGGGCGTCGGCCCGCACCTGCATGAGCCAGGTCCAGAATTCGCCGAAGGAACGGCCCTCGTCTTCGGTGGGCAGCGGGTCCCAGGTGACGAACGGCCGGTAGACGCCGTCGAGCAGGGTGCCCCACAGGTAGGCGCCGTCCTCCTGGTAGCTCTCCAGGTCGACGTCGACCTCCACGTCGGCGCGGCGCACGCTCACCGTGTCGAAGCGGCGCACCAGGGGCGCACCCTCGATCCAGGCGCGGGCGGTGACGACGGTCTCGGAGAACGGGCCGTGCTGCCAGTCCTCCGGGTCGTCGCCTTCCCAGGCGGCCAGCTCGTCGACGGTCTGCACGCCGTGCACGCGCAGCACGTCGGCGCGGGATCCGGGCGCGACCAGACTGACGTCACGCATCAGCGCCAGCTGCCCCTCACAACTCGGCTCGCCATCGGCGCCGCGCACCCACCACGGGCACTGCCTGCACTCGGGCACCTTCGACGGCTGGGTCGGCAGTTCGCCGCGCACCACCGCGATGCGGTCGCCGTAGCGCCGGTCGTAGTCGGCCAGGACATTGGTCAGGTCGTGCACGAGGATGCGGTCGAAGGCCAGGCCGATCGCGCCGCCGACCAGGGCGGGGCTGGCCATGCCGTGCCGCTGCAGCATCCGGTACAGGTGCGCGAGGCGCTGCTGGTCGCGCGGTTGCGGGCGCAGCTTCACATGCTTGTCGCGGCGGGGCTGCCACTGGAACAGGTCCGAGGTCAGCGGGTGGAAATCGGCCGGGTCGGGCCTGCGCGGGTCGGTGACCTTGTGGTTGACCACGATGATCGGGATATAGCCGCCGCGGTCGTCGTCGCGGAGCAGGAACTCGGCACCGCCGCGGCGGCCGGTATCGGGCTCCTGCGGCAGCAGCCCACCCCAGATTCGCGCGGCGCCGGCTGCCATGGCGGCCATCGTCGCCGCGGCCTTCTCCCCCGCGCGCAGCCGCGGCTCGATCACCACCCAGTCGGCGGGTGCGGCGGCGACCAGCTCGTCGCGGACCTTGAGGCGATGGGCGGAGGCGGCCTCGCGGCGCTGCTGGACGCCCGGATCCTCCCTGACCTCGGCGATGGCGCCCGGATGCTCGGCGTCCAGGCGCAGGCGGTGCCTGCACCCGATCAGCGAGCGCGCGTCCAGGAAGGCGATCCGGGACTCGGCGAGCCCGGAATCGGTACCTCGATCGAGCGCAGCGGAAGCGGGGGCCGGGCGATGCACCGGCCCGCCGTCGAAGTCGTCCTCGGCTGCACGCACGCAAGCAGTATGGTCCCTCCCCCCGACACAATGCCCAATCGCTACCCTCATCCCACTACGCTACGAAGTACGGCAGGCCGCTACCCCGGCACTGCCTCATGACTTGGCGAGCATGACGGAGGGCCTGATCTCATGGGGTTGTTCAGCAAGCGCAAGCGGCGGCCGAGCCGACGCGCTGAGGCGAAGGCGCTCAAACACAAAGCAGCCGTGGAGGCGAAGCTCGGCGCCAAGAACGAGCGCAAGGCCGCCAAGGCGGGCGAACGCACCACCCGGCGGGCGGCCAAGGCACAGGCCAAGACCGAGGCCAAGGTGGCCAAGGCGCAGATCGCGACCCTGCAGGCCGAGGAGAAGGCCGCCCAGAAGCTGGCGGCGAAGGCCGACCGCGAACTGTTCAGCGCGAGCCAGATCCGCAAGTACATCGGCGTCGCCCGGGTGCTGGTGCCGGTGCTCACGCCGCTGGCCTACCGTGGCGCCACCTACGTGCGCGGCCAGCTCGACGCCCGCAAGGCACAGCAGCTCGGCATCGGCCTCGACCAGCTGGGCGAGTTCAGCGGCCACGGCGCGCGCCTGCAGGCCCGCATCACCAATACCGAGAGCGCGCTCGACAAGGTCGCCGCGGACGCCCCCGGTGACACCGACACCAAGAAGTTCGTCGAGGCCGCCCGGTCCCGGCTGACCGATCTGACCGTCGCGGTGAACACCGCCGAGCAGATGCCCGCCGCGCGCCGCAAGGCCGTGCACGCGTCCATCTCCTCCGAGCTGGGTGTGCTGGAGACCGACGCGCTCGCCCGGCTCGGCGTGCGCTGATCCCGTCGTGACCACGCCGCAGCTCACCGCCCGCCTGCGCGGGGGTGGCTGCGGCGTACTCGTCGGCGCGCTGGCCGTCGCCGCGCACGGTAGCGCGGGCGGCGGCGTGCCACGGTCGGCGGATATCGCACTACTGCTGCTGGTTTCGCTCGGCGCGGGGATCATCGCGGGCGGCCTACGCGTGGGTTCTGCCGCACCGATGGCTCGGGCCGGGCTGGTGCTGCTCGGTGGGCAGTGGGCCGGGCACTTCGCCCTGTCGGCCTCGCTCGATCATCACGACGAACTGTTCCACCTGCCGAGCGCGTCGATGGTGGCCGCGCATACCATCGCCGCGTTCGCCTGTGCCGCACTGCTTCTCGTCGCGGAGCGGCTGTATCTCGTCGCTTCGAGCGTGGTCGCGGCCGTGCTCGGCGCGCCGTCGAGTGCCGTCGTCGTCCGCACGCGACGCTGGGCCGACCTGGTGCTCGCCGGGCCCGGCACCCGTCCGAAAGGCGCGCGATGTCCGCGCGCGCCGCCGCTGTCCGCCTGATTCACGACGACATCAGCATCTCTTCGGACAGAAGGCATTCCGTGCACAACTTCATCTCCCGTAGCACCAGCACCGCCGCCATCGCGGCCGGTCTGGTGCTCGCGGCCTGCGGCTCGGCGGCCGCGCACGTGACCGTCGACGCGCCGGGCGCCGCCCAGGGCAAGTACACCGTCGCCACCTTCAAGGTGCCGACCGAATCCGAGACCGCCGCCACCACCGCGCTGCGCATGACGGTGCCGAACCTGAAAAGCGTTCGCACCGAGCCGATGCCGGGCTGGACGGCCAAGGTCGAGCGCAACGACAAGGGCGAGGCCGTCGCCGTCTCCTGGACCGCCGACCCGGGCAACCCGGGCATCGGTCCCGGCCAGTTCCAGCGCTTCGTGCTCTCGCTGGGCCCGCTGCCCGCGCAGGACACGGTGACCTTCCCCGCCACGCAGACCTACAGCGACGGCAAGGTCGTCGCCTGGGATCAGCCGAGCACCGGCGGTGCCGAGCCCGAGCACCCGGCACCGTCGATCACGTTGAGCGCCAACGGCGGTGACGCGGGCAGTGACCACAAGGTCGCGTCCGGCGAGACCAGCGCGTCGGAGACCGACACGGTGGCGCGCTGGCTCGGCGGCATCGGGCTGGCTCTCGGCCTGTTCGCGGCCGCGCTCGGCCTCGGCCTCGTCTTCCGTTCGCGGAGGTCCTGATGCGGGTCGATCATCTCGTCGCCGACATCAACCGGGCGTCGCGCCTGCGCATCGGCCGCCGGGTGCTGACCGTGCTGATCGCCGGACTGTTCGCCGCGATATTCGCTGCGGGCACCGCGAGCGCGCACTCCGGCGCCGTGAGCAGCGTGCCCGAGGACGGCTCGACCGTCGAGGTCGGGCCAGCGCGCGCGAGCGTCACCTTCAACGAGGAACTGCAGCAGAACTTTCCGTCGCTGACCGTGGTCGGCCCGGACGGTCGGCTGTGGTCGAAGGGCAAGGCGCTGGTCGAGGGACGCACCGTCAGTGTGGAACTGGGCGAGCTCGGCCCGGTCGGCGAGTACACCCTCGCGTTCCGGGTCACCTCCGCCGACGGGCATCCCGTCAGCGGGACACGGCATTTCACGCTGAGCAAGGCGGGCACCGGTACACCGGGAGCCAAGCCGGGCGAGGACAAGGCCGACGGCGGCGGCGATTCCGGCGGCGGTGTGCCGGTGTGGGTGTTCATCGCCGGTGGCGTCGTGCTGTTCGGCGCGGGCCTCGCGGTCGCGCTGCTCGCCGGCCGCAAGAAGTAGCCACCCATGACGACCGGTCGCCGGGCATCCGCGACGACGCTGCGGCAGTGGCGGGTCCTGGTGCCGGTCGTGGTGGCCGCCCTGGCCGGGGTGGCGGTGGCCTGGCTGCTGCGCCGCGACGGCGGTTTCCCCTGGTCGGCGGGCGCGCGGGTGCTCGCCGACGGCGCGGGCGCGGTGGTGCTCGGGCTGGCGGCCCTGCCCCGGCTCGACGACCGGCTGCGGGTCGCCTGGCGGCCGCTGGCCGCGCTGGCCGGAGCCTGGTTCGCGGCCGAATTCGCCGTGCTGGTGGCCGAAGCCGCCGACGTGGTGGGCGTGCCGGTGACCCGGCTCGGCGCGGGCGAGTTCGGCACCTTCCTCACCAACCTCAGCGGCGGTCAGATCGGCATCGCGATCCTGTTCTGCACCGGCGCCATCACCTGCTACGCGGCATTGGCCTTCCGCAGGCCAGACTCCGCGTCGGCCGATCTGGTGCTGGTGTTCGCCGCGGTCGCGCTGGCACTGCGTCCGATCACCGGCCACATGTCCCAGCAGATGCTCGGTTCGGTGCTGGCCGCGCTGCACGCGCTGGCCGCGGCGTGCTGGCTCGGCCTGCTGCTGGCGATGGCGGTGGTGGTGCGTACCCGCGGCGGGTGGGCGCGGACGCTGCCGCGCTATTCGGCGCTGGCCGTGCCCCTGGTGCTGACGGTGGCCGCCACCGGGACGATCGACGGGCTGGTCCGGATCGGCGGGATCGAGCCGCTGTGGTCGACCGGCTACGGGCGGATCCTGCTGGCGAAGTTCGCGGTCCTGTGCGCGCTGACCGGCCTTGGCTGGTGGTGGCGGCGCAGCTGGGTGCGCCGGGCCGCCGACCACCGGGTCACCGCCGAGATCTCCCTGCGCAACGCCGCGATCGAGGTCACGGTGATGGGCCTGGCGTTCGGTCTGGCCGCGACCCTGGCCGTCACCGCGTAGACGGATCGGTCGCGGCGGACCGTTACAGTGGCCGATATGACCGAAGTGAGGATTGTCGAAGACTGCGCCGCGTCCGCTGAGACGGCGTTCGAATACGTCAACGACTACCGTAATCTGCCGCATTTCCTGTACGGCATCGAATCCTTCGTCCCGGTCACCGACCAGACCGACGGGCTCGGCGCGACCTTCGACGGCCACATGAAGCTCGGCCCTGCGTCGCTCAAGTCCAGGGTCGAGGTCGTGAAGTGGGAGAAGGGGCGCGTGATCGGCATCAAGTCGATCAAGGGATTCGAGATCATCTCGACGTTCCACTTCTATCCCAAGGGCGACGCGCTGTGCACCGTCGACGCGACCATCGAGTACTTCGTGCCCGGCGGCCTCGCGGGCAAGATGCTCGGCAAGACGATCGAGCCGTTCGTCAAGATCGCCGTGAAGCACACCACAGACAGCCTGGTCAGGGAGATCGCCAAGGCGCACCTCGAGGGCGCCTGACAGAATGCAGGCCATGACCGAATCAGCGAATGTTGTGGCCACCGCCGATCTGGCCGACGAGATCGGCCCCGAGATCCGCAGTTGTGACACCCAGTTCATCCAGTTCGGTGGCCGGGCCGCGTTCGCCGGACGGATCACCACGATCCGCTGCTTCCAGGACAACCTGCTGGTCAAGCAGACCCTGGGCGAGCCAGGCGAGGGCAAGGTCCTCGTGGTCGACGGCGGCGCGAGCGTGCACACCGCGCTCGTGGGCGACATCATCGCCGGCCGTGGCGTCGACAACGGCTGGGCCGGCGTGATCGTCAACGGCGCGGTGCGCGACTCGGCGATCCTGCGCACCCTCGACATCGGGGTGAAGGCGCTGGGCACCAACCCGCGCAAGAGCACCCAGACCGGCAGCGGCGAGAAGGACGTCACCGTCGAGTTCGGCGGCATCACCTTCGTGCCCGGCGAGATGCTCTACAGCGACCACGACGGTGTCGTGGTCCGCGCGGAGTAATTGGAGCGCTGGCGCGCTCGAGGTCGCGGCCCCTTGGTCCCGCCGTTCAGGCACCGTTGCTTGCTCCTTCGTCACGTGCGCAACGGCGCCTGAACGGCGGGACGGCCGCGACGGCCGCTTCGCGGCCTGCCCTCCTGGAGGTCGGGCTGGGTGGCTGGGATTCGGGCTCTAGTTCCCGGATACCCGCACTTTGTGGCCCGCCAGCACGACGACGTCGCCCACCTGCAGTTGCCTGCCGCGGCGCAGCTCCACCTCGTCGTTGACCCGGACCAGACCCTGGGCGATCACCGTCTTGGCCTCGGAGCCCGAATCGATCAGGTTGGCCAGTTTCAGGAATTGCCCGAGCTTGATGACCTCGTCATCGATCGGCACATCGACTGGTTCCGACATGGGCTAATACTTACCCTCCGGCGAAAATCCGGTCGCAACCGGCCCCACTACCGGGCCGCGTGACGAACACGCCGCAGCGTCCGCCACACCGATCCGGCCCGGGTGCACGCACACTGGATCGGTGACCACCACGCAGGCCGAGCAACACCCCGTCGTCGAGGCTCCGCCGGGCCGCGCCACCGTTCCGCATCGTGGGCACGGCAGGCTGGCCGAGGTACCGCACATCACCGGGCTGGTCCTTGGCGGCTTCGCGGTGCTGCTGTTCTTGTGGAGTCTCTCGCCCGCGCTGCGCTACCTGACGCAGGTGCCGCGGCGCTATGTGGACACCTATTACTTCGACGCTCCCGACACCAGCCTGGTGTGGGCGGTGGTCGTCGCGCTGCTGGCCGGGGCGATCGCCAGCCGCAAACGCGTCGCGTGGTGGCTGCTGGTGGTGTACCTGCTGCTCTACGCGGTGTCCAACATCCTGGACTTCGTCGCCGACGACGACATCGACGCGCTGGTGGCCTGCATCGTGCACGTCGTCGTCATCGGCATCCTGATCGCGGCGCGCAAGGAGTTCTACACCCAGGTCCGGCCGGGAGCGCTGTGGAAGGCGATCGGCGTGCTGATCGCCGGGCTGGCGCTGGGCTGCCTGATCGGCTGGGGGCTGGTGGAACTCGCGCCCGGCACCCTCCCCGAGGGCGTGCAGCGGCCGCTGTGGGCGGTCTACCGGGTGACCGCGGCGGTGCTGGTGAACAATGAGCACTTCGACGGGCACCCGCGGCCGTGGGTCAACTTCCTGCTCGGCCTGTTCGGCGCGATCGCCCTGCTCGCCGCGGTGGTGGTGCTGCTGCGGTCGCGCCGCGCCGACAACGCGATGACCGGGCTGGACGAGTCGGCGATCCGCGGACTGCTCGCGGCGAGCGATGTCGAGGACTCGCTGGGCTACTTCGCCACCCGCCGCGACAAGGCGGTGGTGTTCGCGCCGAACGGCAAGGCGGCCATCACCTATCGCGTCGAGCTGGGCGTGAGCCTGGCCAGCGGCGATCCGATCGGGCCGAAACAGGCCTGGCCACAAGCCATCCGCGCCTGGCTGGAGGAGGCCGACCGGTTCGGCTGGGCGCCCGCGGTGATGGGCGCGAGCGAGATCGGCGCGACCGCCTACCGCAACGCGGGTCTCGCGGCCCTGCGCCTCGGCGACGAGGCGATCCTCGACACCCGCACCTTCTCGCTGGCCGGGCCGGAGATGAAACAGGTGCGCCAGGCGGCGAACCGGCTGCGCAAGAACGGTTTCGGGGTCCGGGTGCGCAGGCATCGCGACATCCCCGCCGCCGAGTTCGCCGACGTCGTCGCCCGCGCCGACGCCTGGCGCGACACCGAGACCGAACGCGGCTTCTCGATGGCGCTCGGCCGCCTCGGCGACCCGCTCGACGGCGACTGCCTGCTGGTCGAAGCCGTCGACCACGACGATCGGGTGCACGCCATGCTCTCGTTCGTCCCGTGGGGCCGCACCGGTGTCTCGCTGGAACTCATGCGCCGCGACCCGCAGAGCCCCAACGGCGTGATGGAGCTGATGATCTCCCAGCTCGCGCTGAACTCCGACCAGTACGGCATCACCAAGATCTCGCTGAACTTCGCGGTGTTCCGTTCGGTGTTCGAGGAGGGCGGCCGGATCGGCGCCGGCCCGATCCTGCGCGCGTGGCGCGGTGTGCTGCTGTTCTTCTCGCGCTGGTGGCAGCTCGAGGCGCTGTACCGGTCGAACGTGAAGTACCACCCGCGCTGGGTGCCGCGATTCTTCCTGTACGAGGAGCGCAGGCAGCTGCCCCGGGTGGCGACCGCCAGCGGCCTGGCCGAGGGCTTCCTGCCACGCATCGGCAAGGAACCCGACGCGGCCGTGCACACCGGCACGCAGACGGCGGTACCGGCGAGCGTCACCGGCCTGCACGCCGACGGCAGCGCGCCGGACGCGCCGGAGGGCGAGGACGCCGAGCAGGGACCGCGCAGGCCCGAGCAGGTCCGCGTCCGGATGGACAAGCTGGACCGGCTCACCGCCGCCGGCGTCGACTCCTACCCGGTGGCCTACCCGCCGACGCACACCATCGCCGCCGCCCGCGCCTGCCCCAAGGGCACCACGGTGCGGGTGGCGGGCAGGCTGCTGCGCATCCGCGACTACGGCGGGGTGATCTTCGCGGTGGTGCGCGACTGGACCGATGAGATCCAGCTCGTCATCGACCGGGAGCGGGTCGGCGCCGACCGCAGCGCCGAATTCACCGAGTTCTTCGACCTGGGCGATCTCATCGAGGTCAGCGGGCAGCTCGGCACGAGCCGCAGCGGCGAGCTCTCGCTGCTCGCCGCCGACTGGCGGATGAACGGCAAGTGCCTGCATCCGCTGCCCGACAAGTGGCGTGGCCTTGCCGATTCCGAGGCCAAGGTCCGGCAGCGCTACGTCGACATGGCGATCAACCCGGAGACCCGCGAGGTGATGGCCAAGCGCAGCGCGGTACTGCATTCGCTGCGCGACTCGCTGTTCAACTGGGGCTTCCTCGAGGTCGAGACGCCGATCCTGCAGCAGGTGCACGGCGGCGCCAACGCAACCCCGTTCCGCACCCACATCAACGCCTACGACCTCGACCTGTACCTGCGCATCGCGCCCGAGCTGTACCTCAAGCGGCTGTGTGTCGGCGGCATGGAGAAGGTGTTCGAGCTCGGCCGCACCTTCCGCAACGAGGGCGTCGACTTCAGCCACAATCCCGAGTTCACGATCCTGGAAGCCTATGAGGCGCACAGTGATTACCTGCGGATGATGCAGCTGTGCCGACGGCTGATCCAGGACGCGGCGATCGCGGCCAACGGCGCCGAGGTGGCGCTGCGCCCGAACGACGACGGCGGTTTCGACGCCGTCGACATCTCCGGTGAGTGGCGGGTGAAGACGGTGCACGGCGCCGTCTCGGAGGCGATCGGCACCGAGATCACCACCCGCACCGAGCTCGCCCGCCTGCGCGAGCTGTGCGACGAGGCGGGCATCGCCTACCAGCACGGCTGGGACACCGGCCAGGTGGTGCTGGAGATGTACGAGCACCTGGTGGAATCGCAGACCACCGACCCCACCTTCTACCTCGACTTCCCCACCTCGGTCTCACCGCTGACCCGCTCGCACCGCAGCATCGCCGGCGTCACCGAGCGCTGGGACCTGGTCGCCTGGGGCGTCGAATTGGGCACCGCCTACAGCGAGCTCACCGACCCGGTCGAGCAGCGGCGCAGGCTCACCGAACAGTCGATGCTGGCGGCGGGCGGCGATCCGGAGGCGATGGAACTCGACGAGGACTTCCTGCAGGCGCTCGAGCACGCGATGCCGCCCACCGGTGGCCTCGGCATGGGCGTGGACCGGGTGGTCATGTTGATCACCGGCCGCAGCATCCGTGAGACGCTGCCTTTCCCCTTGGTGAAACCGCGCTGATTTCGGGTACACCGTTACTCGTGTAAACGAAACGTGGCCTCGCCGCGATCAACAACTACTCCGGGACGCTCCGCGAGGCTTTCGCACCGAAAGCCACACGCACGGCGCTAGTCTCGGAGTTCCGGCACCGGGAGGATGCCGGGCCAACGACACATCGGGATGGGACTACATGTATCTGGATCTGCTGACCACGGCCGCCCTCGTCGACCCGCACATGCTCACGAGCAGCTTCGACACCCTGGCGAGTTCGGACACGGTCAACACCGCGCTGGAGCTGGCCGCCAAGAAGAAAAAGAAGAGCAGCTCCGGCCTGATCATCGGCGGCATCTGCTGCCTGCTGATCGTCGTGCTCATCATCGGTGGCATCTATCTACTCAAGAACAAGAAGAAGGACAACGGTCAGCCGCCCGCCCAGCCGCCGTACGGCGGTCCCCAGGGTGGTCAGCCGCCGTACGGTCAGCCGCCCTACGGCCAGCCCTGACCTGATCGAGGAACTCGCGGCGATATCCTCGCCCGATGACGAGGCATCCCCGCGAGTCCTCGAACGAACGGCTCGCCCACGGGCTGTCCGCGACCGGCGTCGCGGGCCTGTTCCTGCTGCTGCGCCTGTTCGCGGTCACCGATTACGACTGGAACGCCGCGTTCTCGCTGCTGGGCACGCTCGGGATCGGCGATGTCGCCACCATGGTGGTCGGCACGCTGATGGCCAGCCCGCTGCTCGGCGGGATCGCCCTGTCGGTGTTGTTGCCGGAGGCGGTGATCCATCAGATCCGGCTCGGCAGGCCGAGCTGGACCAACGCGGGCAATCTGACCTGGCTGATCGTGATCGGTGTGTTCACCGGCGCGCTGGTGTGGACCCACCGGGTGTGGTGGGTGCTCGCCGTCGCCGGTGTGCTCGGCCTCGTGCTGTTCGGGCTGCTGCGGGCGGGCAAGCGGAATCCGGAGGGCGCGAGGTTCGCGCACTGGTTCGTCGGCAGTTCCGCGCTGATCGTCACCCTCGCCGCGCTGATCCTGGCCGCGACCGTCCAGGTGCCGTGGGTCTCGCGCGAGCACATCCAGACGAAGAACGGTCTCGTCGACGGCTATGTGATGGAGAATCCGCCCGGCTTCCTGAAGGTGCTGCTCGAGGACGGCCGGGAGATCGTCATCATCGACACCGCCGATGTGACCGGTCGCGAGGAGATCGACCCGGAGCCGTGAGACCGCCCGGCGCGGCGATACGGCAGAGTGTGTGAGCGTGCAGCTCATTCTCGTGCGTCACGCCCAGCCCGAACGCGTCATCGGGGCCACTACCGCCGCCGACCCCGGCCTGACCGACATCGGCGGGCAACAGGCCGACCGCGTCCCCGCCGCGCTCGCCGCCCACGAGATCGCCAGGATCGTCAGCAGCCCCCAGCGCCGGGCCCGCGACACCGCGGCCCCCACCGCCACCGCGCGTGAGCTGCCCGTCGAGATCATCGACGACCTCGCCGAGTACGACCGCGACCTGCCCGCCTACATCCCCATCGAAGACGCCAAGACCGACTTCGCCGACGCCTACGCCCGGATCAAGGCCGGCCTGCTGCCCGAGCAGATCGACGGCCCCGCCTTCACCGCCCGCGTCCTCACCGCGATCGACGGCCTGGTCGCCGCCGCGGCCCCGACCGACACCGTCATCGCCTTCGCCCACGGCGGCGTGGTCAACGTGCTGCTGGCCGACATCCTCGGCCTGGACCGCCCACTGACCTTCCCGATCGACTACTGCTCGGTGACCCGAATCCTGTACTCGCGCACCGGCTCCCGCACCGCGGCCACCATCAACGAAAACGGCCACGTCTGGGACCTACTGCCGGCCCGCCTCTCCGCGAATTCGGCGGGCCGCCCGGGAGCTCGATAGTTCGTAGTCGGGCCGGCGGCAGGCGCGTGTGGGCTGAGAGGCGGCTGGGGAGTTACCCATGTCCGCACCTGATCAGTCGGTTACCGCAGCCTTGACCGAAAAGGGGCCGGGTACGCGACATCCGCGTACCCGGCCCCTGCACCAAAACTTCGAGCCTGCTGGCCGACCCAGCCCCCACGCCCCGACCCCGGAGGGGCAGGCCGCCGACCCGTGCGCGCCAGCGCTCCACAAACGCAACCACCACGCCCCGACCCCGAGGAGGGGCAGGCCGACGAAGTCGGCCGTCGGCGGCCGTCCCGCCGATCAGGCGCCGTGGCGCAAGCGACGAAGGAGCAAGCCACGGTGCCTGACCGGCGGGACACAAGGGGCCGCCGACTCGAGCGCGCCAGCGCTCCAACAACTCCGCCGACTCGAGCGCGCCAGCGCTCCAAAAACTCAAGCCTGCTGAGCGATCCAGTTGTGCATCCAGGTGATGGCGGTCTGGCCGCCGCCTACCGGGTAGCTGCCGTAGAGGGTGTGGGCCTGGGAGCGGTAGAAGCGCTCCAGGTCCTTGGCGCGCTGCTGGTTGGCCGCGTCGGAGAGCTGGGCCTGCAGGGTCGGGACGCCGCCGTGGGCCATCAGGTCGTTGACGATGGCGCCCGCCTCGATCTGGTAGCGCCACAGGTTGGCGGGGTTGGCGTCCGAGCTCTGCGCGAGGAAGCCGGCGAAGCGGGTGACGAAGTCGTCGGTGGCGGTGGCGCAGTACAGGTCGTCGACGGCGCAGATGGTGCGCACGCGGTCGCTGATCCAGCCGAAGCCACCGGGCCGCGCGCCACCGGCGCCCGCGCCCGCGGCGAACGGGCCGACCTGCACATCGGTCGGCGAACGGCGCGGATCGGAGATCAGGCCGACGGCCTTGACCTTGCCCGGCGCGACCGGGCTGACGCCGGTGCCGATTTCGGCGGCGAGGTCGCCCGCCGCGTCGGCGCCCTGGCTGTAGCCGACCAGCGCGATATCGGTGTCGCCGCACGCGGCGAGCTTGGCGGTGATCAGTCCGCGCGCGGCGTCGACCGCCTGCTTCTTGGACTGACCGTAGACGTCGCCTTCCCACGGGAACGCGGTGGCGGCGTAGGTGACGTAGTCGACGTCGGTATTGCGGGGCAGGCCGTTGGTGACGCCGGAGAGCATGCCGGGGCCGGGGGCCTTGTCGTGGCCGGTTTCCCAGGTACCCGGGATCGCGACGACATAGAGACTCGGGCAGCCCGGCGCCGCCGCCGCACTCGTGCTGCCGACCATGATGCCGGTGGTCATCGCCGCGGCCGCGCCCAGCGCCGCGACAACCTTCTTCAACTGCATACCGCTCCAGTCCAACCTTGCTCGATGCAGAGCAATCCCCGATAAGTCCCTGTCAAGATGGGTGAACCCGGCAATTGTCCATGCTGTGCCTCACCCAGACCTCGCCGCGAATCACAATAGGCGGGCGAGCGCGCTGATGCCACACGACGACTCGTCCTTGTCCGATTTCCGACAGTCGACTTCGACACAGGGGTGCGCGGGATGTCGGCGGCCACTTCGAGTCGCCGACATATTCATCCGCCGTTGGGGTAACTCACACCTCCAGGTCTTCCTCGATGCCCTTGAGGCGGTGGCGGGCCAGGGCCAGATTGGATCGGCCGCGATCGAGCGCGAGGTAGAGGAACAGGCCCTTGGACTTGCGGCCGGTCATCGGGCGGATGACGTGGTACTGGCCGCCGAGGGTGATGAGCACGTCCTCGATCTCCTCGTTGAGGCCGAGCTGTTCGATGGTGCGCATCTTCGCGCGGATCACCTCGGTATTGCCCGCCGCGGCCACCTGCAAATCGAGCGACTTACTGCTGCTGAGCATTCCGAGCGCCATACCGCTGCTGTAGTCGACGACGGCGGCGCCTATCGCGCCGTCGATCACCATCATGTCCTTCAGTGCCAGGTCCATGTTCGACATGTCGTGCCTTTCAATCGGTTTCTTCCTCGGATTGCGCCGCCGCCAGATGTTCGGCGATAGCGCGCGCCACCGGCCGCGACTCCAGGTGGAGCCGGCCGACGTTCACTTCCGGGCCCGCGAGCACGGTCAGCGAGGTGTAACCGGCGGCGTAGATCACCACCTGCCCCTCGGTGCCGAGCACGACGACCTCGTTGAACCCGCCGCCGTGCGCCGTGGTCGCGAGCCGATACGACAGCGACAACTGCGCGGCCGCCATCGCGGCCATGCCGGTGGGTTCGATGTGCGGGGGTAGGTCGTGTTCGATCAGCAGCCCGTCACTGGAGGCCACCACCGAACCGGTCAGGCGGGGGACGCGCTCCCGCAACGACTTCAGTTCGGCCAGCACGGCCGTATTCCGTTCGGGTACCGGCATCGTCACCTTCGTCCTTCCCCTCCATTCACCGAGCAGTTTCTTCCGCACGGTCACGCAAGCTCCTCCAACGCCGCCCTGAGCCGGATGAGTACCTCGCGGTCGACCTGTCGCCAGCGCTCGGGTTCGTACGGTGCTGCACCGGTTCGGTTTCCGCGATGCCGGGCGGTTGCGGTCGCTTCCTCGTCGACCGCGTGCCGACCGGTTCGCTCGCCCGTCCCCGCGTGCACCGGGCGGGGTGGACGAGCCGTTCCCCCGCCACCGAGCGCGGGCGGGACCCGCTTCGGTAGCGCGGGCACGCCTGTGATCGGCGCCTCCGGTGCCGAATGCCGGTGGCGCCCGGTGTCTTCGACGGGCGCGGGCGCAAGGGCGAGGTGCCGCCCGGCCGGCGACGACTGCCGGACGTCGGGGGCACGCTCGGGCGCCTCGGCCGCCGCGAGATCGGGTTCCTGGATCAGCCCCGCGGTGGTGAGGTCGCGCACGGCGACCAGGCAGCCGTAGGTGGTCCGGCCCAGGTCGCGGGCGATCTCGGCGATGCTGCGCCGCTCGTCGGCGGCGGCGAGCACCTCGGCCTGGCCGCCGGTGAGCACCACGCGATGGCGGCGCGCCCGGCGCGCGGGGATCACCGGCACCGCGCCGACCAGGTCGGCGGGCCACGGACCCCACTCCGAGTCACTGCGCCGGGCGCATTCGTGCAGGAGCGTGTGGGGCGCCACCCGGCACACGGGGGCGAGCCAATGTTCGGGCGCGGGCAGGAATTCCGGCTCTGCGGCGGAGGCGAGCAGGAAGAAGGCGGCGTCGAACACCGACAGCAGCGCCAGGGTTTCCAATCGCGGCCGATGCAGTAACGGGCCGGGATCGCCCGCGCCCGCCCGGCGCCAGTCCTCGGCGGTGGCCACGCCCGCCTCGACCACCAGCCGGTCCAAGCCGATCGTGCGCCTGCACCCGGCCGAGGCGATCGCGCCGCGCGCCAGATGGAATTCACCGTCGCCGGCCCGCAATACGCCGGTCGAACCCTGTTCCTCGAGCCGGTGCAATTCCTCGGCGAGAGCCGAGCTCATCGATCGCCGCCCGTCAGTTCTTCGAGCGCGCCACGGAGCTGATACCTGGCCATGCCGAGATTGCCGGTGTCACCGTCGAAGACGACGTGCACGAACAGCCTGCCGTCGAAATCGCCCTCGATCAGGTGCAACAGGTGGAAGCCGCCGGTGCGGCAGACGACGATCTCGGTGATGTCGTCGTCGGTGCGTCCGGTCGCCAGCGCCGAACAGCCGAGCGCGGCCCGCACCACATCCGTGGTGCCCGCCGCATCCTCGTGTTCGTCGACGAGGTCGTGCACTCCAGCGGCGGCGATCGCCAAACCGCTGGCCCCATCCACCAGTGTCACGCTGCACGCACCGGGAATATCCATGATGCGTTCAAGGCAGCCGTCGAGAGAATTCACACGCCCTGGCCTGTCATCGAGAGGTTATCGGAACGTGACGCTATACCTCCCGGCAAATTCCCGCATGTCGAACGCCGGAAAATTGCTGTGGCCCATAATGTTTGCTGAGGGTTGCTGGAAAACCGCTCGGTATCAATACTTTTGGGTAACTTCACGCCGATTCGCTGCCGGGCCGATAAACCCGGTGCTCAACCGCTATTTGCCGCCCGGCGACCATCTCGCGAACATCACGAACAGAACGCGACGAATCCACGAACCGCACCCGGTTCGCTCGCGGGATCCCGCGACACGCCGATCAGCCCGCCGCGCGGCGGTACCAGGATTCGGCCTCGCGATGCGCGCCCTGGGATTCCAGGAGCGCGGCGAGGTTGGCCATAGCGCGCGGGTGGCCGAGATCGGCGGCGCGGCGGAAGCAGCGACGGGCCTCGGTGAGAGCACCGCGGTGCCGCAGCAGCATGCCGAGATTGTTGACGGCGTCGATGTCGCCGTTGTCGGCGGCGTCGCGGTACCAGGCCTCGGCGTCGTCGAGGCGGTCCTGGTCCTCGCACAGGCGGGCGAGGTTGTACATCGCGTCGACATTGCCTGCGAAAGCAGCGTGGTGGTACCAGGTTTCGGCGCCACGCCGGTCACCGCACTGGTAGAGCAGGGTGGCCAGGTTGTACATGGCGTTGACGTTGCCCGCCGCCGCGGCCCGCCGGTACCACGACTCCGCCTCGTCGAACTCGCCGAGCTTGTCCAGCAGCACGGCCAGGTTGTTCATCGCGCGGGTGTGGCCGGCGGCGGCCGCCCGGCGGAACCAGTGCTCGGCGGCGTCGAAATCGCTGTGGTCGTAGTAGATGTTGGCGAGATTGTGCATGGCGGTACCGTCACCGCGCTCCGCGGCGCGATGCAGGCTCGCCATCGTTCCCGGCGGTAACGGCACAGCTCCCCCTCGGATCATCACCGGTTACACATCGATAACGGAAGTGTATGTGCTGCACCGGAGATCAGCCACGTCGTTTGCTCGGGTACCGAACTCCTTGTGGGCGAACGGCGTTCAGTCCCCTACGCATACCCTCGGCAAACAACGAAGGCGCCCGCGGACTCTCGAAGTCCGCGGGCGCCTTGGTGGTTCGTGCGTCAGCGCTGAGCGACAGCGGTCGGCGGGATCGGCGCGGGCAGCGCGGTCTCGCCTTCCAGGAACTTGTCCACCGCGGACGCCGCGGCGCGGCCCTCGGCGATCGCCCACACGATGAGCGACTGGCCACGGCCCATATCGCCGGCGACGAAGACGCCGGGGATGTTGGTGGCCCAGTTCTTGTCCCGCTGCACGTTGCCGCGGCCGTCGTAGCCGACGCCGAGGTCGGTCAGCAGGCCCGGCTTCTGCGGGCCGACGAAGCCCATGGCCAGCAGCACCAGGTCGGCCTCGAGGGTGAAGTCGGTGCCTTCGACCTTCTCGAACCGGCCGTTGGCCATCTTGACCTCGTGCGCCTCGAGACCGGTGACCTTGCCGTCCTTACCGACGAAACGCTCGGTGTTCACGGAGAACACGCGCTCGCCGCCCTCCTCGTGCGCCGAGGAGACCCGGTACATGAGGGGGTAGGTCGGCCACGGGGTGGAACCGGCGCGCTCCTCCGGCGGACGCGGCATGATCTCGAACTGGTGGACCGACTCGGCACCGTGGCGGTGCGAGGTGCCCAGGCAGTCGGCGCCGGTGTCGCCACCACCGATGATGACGACCTTCTTGCCCTTCGCGTGGATGGGCGGCAGGCCGTTCTCGTCGGTGATGTCGTCGCCGAGCTGGACGCGGTTGGACAGCGGCAGGAACTCCATCGCCTGGTGGATGCCGTCGAGCTCGCGGCCCGGGATCGGCAGGTCACGGGCGATGGTGGCGCCACCGGCGAGCACGATCGCGTCGAAACGCTCCCGCAGCTCCTCGGCGGTGATGTCGACACCGACGTTGACGCCCGCCTTGAAGATGGTGCCTTCGGCTTCCATCTGCGCGAGGCGACGGTCGATGACCGACTTCTCCATCTTGAATTCCGGGATGCCGTAGCGCATCAGGCCGCCGATGCGGTCATCGCGCTCGAACACGGTCACGGTGTGGCCGGCCCTGGTCAGCTGCTGGGCGGCGGCCAGACCGGCCGGGCCCGAACCGACGACGGCGACCTTCTTGCCGGTCAGGCGGGTCGGGTACACCGGGGTGACCCAGCCCTCGTCGAAGGCGTTCTCGATGAGCTCGACCTCGACCTGCTTGATGGTGACCGGCTGCTGGTTGATGCCGAGCACGCAGGACGCCTCACACGGAGCCGGGCACAGGCGGCCGGTGAACTCCGGGAAGTTGTTCGTGGCGTGCAGGCGGTCGATGCCCTCGCGCCAGGCACCCTTGTACACCAGGTCGTTCCACTCGGGGATCAGGTTCCCCAGCGGACAGCCGTTGTGGCAGAAGGGGATACCGCAGTCCATGCAGCGGCTGGCCTGCTTCTGCAGGGTGTCGTGCGAGAACTTGTCCTCGTAGACCTCTTTCCAGTCGAGCAGTCGCAGCTCGACCGGACGACGGGTCGGGAGTTCCCGCGAGGTGTGCTTCAAAAATCCCTGTGGGTCAGCCACGAGCCGCCCCCGAGTGATTCCAGCGCTTCGTCCACGTCATCTTCAAAACTCCTTGGCTACCCACGAGCGGCCTCCATGATCGCTTCGTCCACGTCCTTGCCGCTCTTCTCAGCTTCGGAGATGGCGAGCAAAACCTTCTTGTATTCGCGGGGCATGACCTTCACGAAGTGGTTCACCTGCTGGGACCAGTCGCTCAGGATGCGTTCGGCGACAGCCGAACCCGTTTCGTCGCGGTGGGTGGTGATGATGTCGCGCAGCCAGGTGAAGTCGTCACCGGAGAGCTGCTCGATCGCCTCGGCCTGATCCGGGTTGACGCGCGCGGGGAACGTGCCCTCCGGGTCGTAGACGAACGCGACACCACCGGACATACCGGCGCCGAAGTTGCGGCCGGTCGCACCGAGGATGACCACCCGGCCACCGGTCATGTACTCGAGCGCGTGGTCGCCCACACCCTCGACGACCGCGGTGGCGCCGGAGTTGCGCACGGCGAACCGCTCACCCGCGACACCGTTGATCAGGATCCGGCCGCTGGTCGCGCCGAACATGATCACGTTGCCCGCGATGATGTTGTCCTCGGCCACGAACGACTCCGGCGCGTTGAGCGCGGGACGGACCACGATGTGGCCACCCGAGAGACCCTTGCCGACGTAGTCGTTGGCGTCACCCTGCACGCGCAGCGTGATGCCGGCCGGGACGAACGCGCCGAAGCTGTTGCCCGCCGAACCGTTGAAGGTGATGTCGATGGTGTTGTCGGGCAGGCCCGCGCCACCGTAGAGCTTGGTCACCTCGTGGCCGAGCATGGTGCCGACCGTGCGGTTCACGTTGGTGATCTTGGTTTCGATCTTGACCGCCTGGCCACGCTCGAGCGCGTCGACGCTCTGCGCGATCAGCTCGTTGTCCAGCGCCTTGTCCAGACCGTGGTCCTGGGTGCCGGTGCAGCGGGTGTCCTGGTTCATGAACGCCGTCTCCGGCATGTCCAGGATCGGCGACAGGTCCAGCTTGGCGGCCTTGAAGTGCGCCTTGGCCTTGCTGGTGTCGAGCAGGTCGACGCGGCCGATGGCCTCGTCGAGCGTGCGGAAGCCCAGCTCGGCGAGCAGCTCACGCACCTCCTCGGCGATGAACAGCATGAAGTTCTCGACGAACTCCGGCTTGCCGGAGAAGCGCTCGCGCAGCACCGGGTTCTGGGTCGCGATGCCGACCGGGCAGGTGTCGAGGTGGCACACGCGCATCATGATGCAGCCCGAGACGACCAGCGGAGCGGTCGCGAAACCGAACTCCTCGGCGCCGAGCAGGGCGGCGATCATCACGTCGCGGCCGGTCTTCATCTGACCGTCGACCTGGACCACGATGCGGTCACGCAGGCCGTTGAGCAGCAGGGTCTGCTGGGTCTCGGCCAGGCCGAGCTCCCAGGGGCCACCCGCGTGCTTGAGCGAGGTGAGCGGCGAGGCGCCGGTGCCGCCGTCGTGGCCCGAGATGAGCACGACGTCGGCGTGCGCCTTGGACACACCGGTGGCGACGGTGCCGACACCCGGCTCCGCGACAAGTTTCACGTGAATCCGCGCCTGCGGGTTCGCGTTCTTCAGATCGTGGATCAGCTGCGCCAGGTCCTCGATCGAGTAGATGTCGTGGTGCGGCGGCGGGGAGATCAGGCCGACGCCCGGCGTGGAGTGCCGCACCTCGGCGACCCACGGGTACACCTTGTGCGCGGGCAGCTGGCCGCCCTCGCCCGGCTTGGCGCCCTGGGCCATCTTGATCTGGATGTCGGTGGCGTTGGTCAGGTAGTGCGCGGTGACGCCGAAGCGGCCCGACGCGACCTGCTTGATCGCCGAACGACGCCAGTCGCCGTTCTCCTCGACCTCGAAGCGGGCCGGGCTCTCGCCGCCCTCACCGGAGTTCGAGCGGGCGCCGAGACGGTTCATCGCGATCGCCAGGGTCTCGTGCGACTCGGCCGAGATGGAGCCGTAGCTCATCGCGCCGGTCGAGAACCGCTTGACGATCTCGGCGGCCGACTCGACCTCGTCGATCGAGATGGGCTCGCGCTGGCCGGTCTTGAACTTGAACAGGCCGCGCAGCGCCGCCAGCCGCTCGGACTGGTCGTCGACCAGCTTGGTGTACTCCTTGAAGATCGAGTACTGACCGCTGCGGGTCGCGTGCTGCAGCTTGAACACTGTGTCCGGGTTGAACAGGTGGTACTCGCCCTCACGGCGCCACTGGTACTCGCCGCCGACCTCGAGCTCGCGGTGCGCGCGCTCGTTGCGGTTCTCCAGGAACGCGGTGCGGTGGCGGATGGCCACCTCTTCGGCGATCTCGTCCAGGCCGATGCCGCCCAGCGGCGAGCGCAGGCCGGTGAAGTACTCGTCGACCAGGTCCTGCGCCAGGCCGATGACCTGGTACAGCTGGGCGCCGTTGTAGGAGGCCAGGGTGGAGATGCCCATCTTGGACATCACCTTGAGCACGCCGTTGCTGGCCGCGGTGCAGTAGTTCGCGACGGCCTTGCGGAAGTCGGCGGCCAGGTCACCGGTCGAGCCGGGGACCTGCAGCGAGCCGCGCTCGAGCATGTCCTCGATGGTCTCGAAAGCCATGTACGGGTTGATCGCGGCGGCGCCGAAACCGACCAGCATCGCCATGTGGTGCACCTCGCGGGCGTCACCGGCCTCGACGACCAGGCCGACCATGGTGCGGGTGCGCTCGCGCACCAGGTGGTGGTGCACCGAGGAGGTGAGCAGCAGCGACGGGATCGGCGCCAGCTTCTCGTTGGACTCGCGGTCGGACAGCACGATGATCCGCGCGCCGCCGTCGATGGCCGCCGACACCTGGGTGTTGATCGCGGCCAGGGCCTTGCGCATGCCCTCGCCGCCCTTGGCGACCGGGTACAGACCGCGCACGACCACCGAGCGAAGCTCGGGGTGGCTGCCGTCGTCGTTGATGTGGACCAGCTTGGCCAGCTCGTCGTTGTCGAGGATCGGCTGCTCGAGCGCGATCTGCTTGCACGACTCGGGGCCGGGGTGCAGCAGGTCGGCCTCGGGGCCGATGTTGCGCTTGAGGCTGGTGACGACCTTCTCCCGGATAGCGTCCAGCGGCGGGTTGGTGACCTGCGCGAACAGCTGGGAGAAGTAGTCGAACAGCAGGCGCGACCGGTTCGACAGCACCGCGATCGGGGTGTCGGTACCCATCGAGCCCAGTGCCTCGCCGCCGGTCTTGGCCATCGGCGTGATCAGCAGGTTCAGGTCCTCGGTGGTGTAACCGAAGATCTGCTGACGGATCAGCACGCGGTCGTGCGACATGTGCACGTGCGGGCGGTCGGGCAGGTCGGCAAGGCGGCTCACGCCGGCGTCGAGCCACTCCTGGTACGGCTGCGCGGCGGCCAGCTCGGACTTGAGCTCGTCGTCGGTGACGATGCGGCCAGCCTCGGTGTCGACCAGGAACATCTTGCCCGGCTGCAGGCGGATCTTCTGGACCACGGTGGAGGGGTCGATGTCGAGGACGCCGACCTCGGAGGCGAGCACGACCAGGCCGTCCTCGGTCACCCAGATGCGACCGGGGCGCAGGCCGTTGCGGTCGAGCACGGCACCGATCTTCTTGCCGTCGGAGAAGCAGACGGCGGCGGGGCCGTCCCAGGGCTCCATCAGCATCGAGTGGTACTCGTAGAACGCCCGGCGCTGCGGGTCCATGTTCTCGTTGCGTTCCCAGGCCTCGGGAATCATCATCAGGATCGCGTGGTGCAGGTCGCGACCACCGAGGTGCAGCAGTTCCAGCACCTCGTCGAAGCGCGCGGTGTCACTGGCCCCCGGCGTACAGACGGGGAAGATCTTCTGCAGGCGGTTCTTGCCCGCCTCGTCCTTGCCGAACACGTCCGAACGCAGCAGCGCCTCACGCGCGCGCATCCAGTTCTCGTTACCGGTGACGGTGTTGATCTCACCGTTGTGGGCGACCCGGCGGAACGGGTGCGCCAGCGGCCACGAGGGGAAGGTGTTGGTGGAGAAGCGCGAGTGCACGATGCCGATGGCCGACTCGACGCGCTCGTCCTGCAGGTCCAGGTAGAACGCGCGCAGCTGCGGCGTGGTGAACATGCCCTTGTAGATGAAGGTCTCGCCGGACAGGCTCGGGAAGTACACCGATTCCTTGCCGACGGTGCCCTCACCGGGGCCTGCCTTGCCGAGCTCGTGCTCGATCCGCTTGCGGATGACGTAGGCGCGACGCTCCAGGTCCATGCCGGAGAGCTGCTCGGCGGAGTTCTTGGGCGAGCCGATGAAGATCTGCCGGAAGGTCGGCATGGCATCGCGGGCCAGGGCGCCCAGCGACGACTCGTCGATCGGCACCTCGCGCCAGCCGAGCACGGCCATGCCCTCTTCGGTGACGATCTTGTCCACGCCGTAGGCGGCACGCGCGGCTTCACGACGGGCCTGGGGCAGGAAGGCGATGCCGGTCGCGTAGGAGCCGACCGGAGGCAACTCGAAGTCGACGATCGCGCGGAAGAACTTGTCCGGAAGCTGGATCAGGATGCCCGCGCCGTCGCCGGAGTTCGGCTCCGCGCCCGCGGCACCGCGGTGTTCCAGGTTCAGCAGGGCCGTGATGGCCTTGTCGACGATGTCTCGACTGCGTCGTCCGTGCATGTCGGCGACGAATGCGACGCCGCAGGCGTCGTGCTCGAATGCCGGATCGTAGAGCCCGGTGGCACCGGGTGACCTGTGGCCAGGAAGTTGCGTCATGCCTCTGCCTTCAAGAAAGTCGGCTGTCGATGAATCGGCCGCCCGTTGAGTTGGGCCCTTCGTCGTTTCGCCTCCGTCAAGACTGCGTCCGTACGATCCGAAACCAGCGACGATGATGGTTTGCGGCGTGCAGTCACGTCTCCAGTTGTCCACCCGCTTCGTTGACGTAGTGGGTGCTCAGAGGTAACGGAACGCTTACACATCCCTTACCTCCGCGCGGGGGTTCACCCGCTACTCTTGGCCCGGTTTCACCGGACCTCGAAACAGGTGGTTGTGCCGAACAGGGTGCGTTCGGCGTAAGAGCAAACGATAAGTCAGACCGCAGACCCAACCAACTAAGGTCGTACTAAGAAACCTGTCTAGCTGGGGTTTGTAACGGCGGCATGCTTCGTCGCGCGCGTCGTCCAGTGTAAAGCAGAGCGGGGGCCGGATCGATCCCGCATAACCCACGCCGACCTGCGCGAACACCGTGACGAAGCAGGCCCGAAACACCCGTCGGCGCGGGGCCGAAAGCTGAACTCACCTGTACCGCAGCAGGATTCCCAGACAATGCCCAGGTCAAACCTGCGCGCTCCGCTAACCGGGACAGGACCGGTGAGATATTTCCGACAGCGGCTCCGACGTGGCATCGCAGTAATCCAACCGTATGGTCTGTATCAAGATTGTGCGACACAGCACACCCCTGGCTAATTCTGGAACAGTGGCGTTCGCCACAGAGGGGGGTCTACCAACCGGTAGGTACGGATCGCCGGGGTCGACACGCCGGGGCCGGCCTGGGCATCGAGCCGCGCGGCCCGGTCGCACCGATGCCGGGCCGGCACTACTGTGAGGCTGACCACAGGGGGGTCCTCGACACTCGGTGTGTCGGGTCGCTGCCTGTCACGCTGACACAACGAATCCATGACAGTTTCGCCATGCCCAGTGGAGCGCACGACCCGGGGAGAACCTATGACCGGCACACTCACCTGGCTCGGCGGAGGCCTCGCCTCACCCCGGCGCCGGGATCCCGAAACGGGCTCCGACCTGGCCTACAACCATGAACAGGGCGGTTACGTCGTCACCGGTGCCGCCGTGCTGTTGTTCGCCGCGGTCGCGGGGATCGTCACCGCCGCTGCCCTCGCCGCCGCCGACGGAATCGGCGCGTTCGCCGTCGTCGCGCTCGCGCTGGTCGTCGCGGTGGCCGCCGCCGCGCTCGGTCGCGCGCTGGCCACCACCAGGCCCGGCGCCACCGACCGGGCCGCCACCGCCGCCCGGATCGGCGTCGGCGTGCTGGCCGGCGTGCTCGTCGCCGAGCTGGCCTCGACTGTGCTGCTCGGCGGCACCGTCGACCGGGAACTGGACGTGCGGGCACTGGCGAGCGCCGAGAACGCGCCGGGCGTCGTCACCGCGCGGGCCGAGTTCGACCGGGCGAGCGCCGACCGGGCCGCCCTGGACGTGAGCATCGCCGAGGCGCAGGCCGATATCGACCGCGCGCTGGTCGTCGCCCGGTGTGAGTACAACCCGACGCCGGAGTGCCCGCAGACCAGGATCACCGGCGTCCCCGGCCGTGGTCCCGAGGCCCAGACGGCCAATGACATGCTCGACGACTCCCGCAAGCAGCTCGCCACCGCGCAGGCCCGCACCGATCAGCTCGACCAGCAGGTCCGCACCGAGACCGCC
Organism: Nocardia fodinahabitans; assembly: GCF_052983615.1. Lineage (NCBI taxonomy): Bacteria > Bacillati > Actinomycetota > Actinomycetes > Mycobacteriales > Nocardiaceae > Nocardia > Nocardia fodinahabitans. The sequence continues at coordinate 3,556,857 of NZ_JBRJJC010000001.1, read as the reverse complement.
GAGCTGGCCGCCGCCCGCGCCACCGCGTTCGCCGAGGCCGACCGCGGGCTCGGCGCCCGCTGGCTGGCCATGAACGGCTACACCGCCGACCACGCCGGAGCCGCCGCGCTGCGTCTGCTCATCCTGCTGGCCGGTGTCCTGCTCGCCCTGCTGCCCCTGCTGCTGCGCTGGTGGCGCGGGGAGACTTCGCTGGACCGCCGGGTCGACGCCGCAGAGGTCGCCGACCGGGCCCAGCGCGCGGCCGACGCCGCGATCGCGGTGAAGCGGGCCGAGGTGCGCACCGAAGCCGCCGCTTTGCGCGCCGACCACGAACTCACCGCGGCGCGCCTGGCCATCGAGGCCGACACCGTCATCGATCGAGAACGCCAGCGCACCAGGATCATCGCCGCCATCGGCGGCTTCGAGCTCGGGATCACCGAGCCGCATCGAAAGGACGACTCCGTGGCTCTGGAGCCGAACGTCTCCCCGCAGCAGCTGCCCGCCGGGTACCTACCCCACGCGCTGCCCACCGCCGCGCCGCAAGCCGGTTCGCTCGTGCCCGCCCAGCCGGTGGCCACCGCCGCCGCGCCCGCGCAGGCGCCGACCGGGGGCGGCGGGCTCGAGCTGCCGATCATCGGCACCGTGCCGTTCACCGACACCGCCGCCCGCTGGATCCGCCCGCTGGTGCCGTCCTTCGTCGCCAACGCGATCGACTCGGCCACGCACCCGCTGCGCACCGCCCGGCAGGCGTTCGAGGAGGTCGAGGAGGTCACCTTCACGCTACGCCGCAGCCGCAAGGTCACCGTCGACACCCAGGATTCGCAGGCTCAGCAGCAGCAGATGATGGTGCCGCCCGGCTACCAGCTGCCGGGTCAGCCTGCGCAGGGGTACCTGCCCGCGGGGTACCCCCAGCAGGGCGCGCCGCAGTACAACCCGTACGCCCAGCAGATCGCCTCGACCGTCGTCGACGCGCCGTCGACCCGGTACCACCCGGACCCGCGCCAGTACCAGGCCGCGCCGACCTACACCGCGCTCCCGGCCGGTCAGGGCAACACCCTGCCGACCGCGGACGGGTACGGGGAACTCCCGGGCGGCAACGCCAACGAGCTCCCCGGCGGCGGTCAGCGTCAGCTGCCGCCCGCCCGCTGATCACCAGGTCGGCGACAGGTTCCTGCACGGCCGTCCACCCACCGCCATCCACCACACGGCCCGCGGAAGGCAAGCCACCGTGGGGCCGGCTCGATACCGGCCCCACCGTGGACTCATGCGCGGGTGTTCTTCGTCCGCACCGCGCTGACGGCCGCGAACAACAGCACCGCGACGATGCCGAGCACCGTCAGGTGGATACCGCTGACGAATGCCTGGTTCGCCGAGGACAAGAACTCCTGCGCCACCGCGGCGGGTAGCTCCCTCGCGACCTCGACCGCGCCGCTGAGCGAACCGGATGCCGTCGCCACCGCGTCGTCCGGCAGCAGCGACAGGTCGAGGCCACGGCGGAAGATCGCCATCACGGTGCTGCCGAGCAGGGCGACACCCAGCGCGAGACCGGTCTCGTAAGCGGTCTCCGAGATCGCCGCCGCCGCGCCCGCGCGTTCCTCCGGCGCCGAGCCGACGACCAGGTCGGCGGCCACGGTCATGGCCACACCGGCACCGAGGCCGATGCCGACGAAACCGAGCACGAACGCCTTCGCGCCACTGTCCGCGTCGACCAGGAGGAAGGCCGTCGCACCGAACGCCGTCACCACCAGCGCGCCGGCCAGCACGACCGCCGCGCGCCAGCGCCGCACCAGCCAGGCCGCCGCGAGCGAACCGAACACGCTGGCCGCGAGGCCGGGCAGCATCAGCAGACCCGCTTCCAGCGGCGAGCGCCCGAGCACGAGCTGCAGGTACTGCGAGCCGAAGAACAGCACACCGGCCAGCGCGAACACCGCGAGCAGGTTGGTGAACACCGCGACGCGGAACCGGGGCAGCGCGAACAGCCGCAGATCCAGCATCGGATCGGCCAGGCGACGCTGCCTGCGCACGAACAGCACGCCCGCGAGCACGCCGGCCAGGCCGACCAGGAGCGCGCCCACCGTCGGGCCGTGCGCGGCGGTTTCCTTCACCGCGTAGACCACCGGAACCAGCGCGAGCATCGACAACACCGCACTGAGCACGTCGAACCGGCCCGGATTCGGGTCCCGCGATTCGGGGATGAGCAGCGGCGCGAGCGCCAGCAGCACCAGCATGACCGGCAGGTTCACCAGGAACACCGAGCCCCACCAGAAGTGCTCGAGCAGCCAGCCGCCGACCAGCGGACCGGCCGCGGCGCCACCACCGGCCATCGCGCTCCACACGCCGATCGCCAGGGTGCGCTGCCGCGCGTCCTGGAACATCGACCGGATCAGGCCCAGCGTGGCGGGCATCAGCGTGGCACCGGCGACACCCTGCAACACGCGCGCCGCGATGAGCATCTCGGGCGAGACAGCCCAGGCGGCCAGCGCCGAGGCGATGCCGAAGCCGACGGCGCCGATCAGCAGCAGCCTGCGCCTGCCGATCCGGTCGCCGAGGTTGCCCATCACGACCAGCAGGCCGGCGAGCACGAACGAGTAGACGTCGATGATCCAGAGCAGCTGCGGGGTGCTCGGGGCGAGGTCGGCGCTGATCGCGGGCACGGCCAGGTCGAGCACGGTCGCGTCGACGGCGAGCAGCAGCAGGGCTAGGGCCAGCACACCGAGACCCGCCCACTCGCGCGCGGTGGCGCGCGGCGGGGCGGATGCGGTGGCGACGGGGGTGTTCATCGGTTCTCGACTTTCTGAGTTGGTAAACCGTCCAGACGGTACAGTAACAGAGAAACCGTCCAGACGGTACAGTGATCGCCGTGAGCCCCGGCACCCGCGATCGCATCCTCGACGCCCTGGAGACCCTGCTGCTCGAACGCGGCGCGGCCCAGATGACCCTCGACAACGTCGCCGCCGCGGCGGGCGTGTCCAAGGGCGGGCTGCTCTATCACTTCAAGAGCAAGGACGCCCTGCTCGTCGGCCTGGTCGAACGACTCGGCGAGCGCGCGAGCACGCAGCTCGCGGAGATGCGGGCCAACGGCACCCCGGTCGCCGAGTGGTACCTGCAGACGCCCGACCCCACCACCCAGGCCGACGCCGTCGAACTCGCGCTGTACCGCTCCCTGCTGGCGACCATGCGCACCATCGACGCCTCGGCAAGCAGTGAACCCGACGCGGTGCAGTCGGCCCTGGACGGCGTGATGACCGCGTGGTCGGACGGCCTGGACGACGAGGTCGACGATCCCGTCCGCGCCGACAACATCCGCCTGGTCGGCGACGGCGTCTACCTGCGCGCGCTGCTCGGCCTGCCGCCACTCGATCCCGACCGCTACCGCGCCGTCGTCGATCGGCTGCTCGAGCGCTGAGCACACCATTTTCAGTGGACATGTGTACTCCGAACCGATTTCCAGCCGAACGGTACGCACACGACGGCGGCGGGCGCCGGAAAATAGACCACTGACTGCTCATATAGCGGAACATTTCGACCAGTGACCTGAGCTACACATTGCCGCAAAGCGCCATCCTCGGTTTACAGTGCGAGAGTGATCCAGCGCAACGGACCGAAGCGCGCGGCGCCGTGGGGCTCACCGCTGCTCGGTCCGGCCGAGGAGAAGTCGTCCATCCGGCGGGTCCGCGTGCAGCTGCTGCTGACCGTGCCGTTGCTCGTGGCCAACCTGATCGGCATCACGATGATCGTGGTGCTCGCCGGCTTCGTGCTGCCCGGCCCGACCGTCTTCACCGGGCAACTGCTGCTGATCAATGTCGTCTTCACGCCGCTGTGCGCGGTCCTCGCGCTGGCGATCGGCACCGTGTGGGGCACCGTGGCCGGCCTGCGCACCATGCGCTGGGCCACCGACCCCGACCACGTGCCGACCCCACCCGAGCAGCGCGTGGCGGTCTCGGCGCCGCGCTGGATGGTGTTGCAGCAGGCGGTGCTGTGGTCGCTGGCGCTGGTCACGCTGACGATCGTCTACGGCGTGGCCGATCCAGCGCTGATCCCGAAGGTCGGTCTGTCGATCGGCGCCGCGGGCATCGTGGTGTGCGCCAACAGCTATCTGATCGTGGAGTTCGCGCTGCGGCCGGTGACCGCGCGGGTGCTGCAGGCCGACCCACATCGGCGCCGCGGCATCGGCGTGTTCGGCCGGACCATGCTGTCGTGGCTGGTCGGCGTCGGTATCCCGGTGGCGTTGTCGATGATCGTCGCGGTGTGGGCGCTGGCCGATCCCGCGGTGAGCAAGGCCAGGCTGGCGGTCTGCGTGCTCAGTCTGGGCGGCTCGGCGCTGCTGTTCGGGATGCTGCTGATGGCCCAGGTCGTCGCGGCGACGGTTGCCCCGATCAAGGGGGTGCGCCAGGCATTGCGCCGGGTGGAGGACGGCGATCTCGACACCGAGATCACCCTCTACGACGGCACCGAGCTCGGCGACCTGCAGAGCGGTTTCAACCGGATGGTGCACGGCCTGCGCGAGCGCGCGATGATCGAGGACCTGTTCGGCAAGCACGTCGGCCACGACGTCGCGATGGCCGCGATCGCCTCCCAGCCCGTACTCGGCGGCACCGAGACCGAGGCCGCCGCCCTGTTCATCGACATCATCGGCTCGACGACCATGGCCGCCACCCGCCCCGCCCCCGAGATCGTCGGCATCCTCAACCGCTTCTTTGACATCGTGGTCGACGAGGTGGAACGCCACGGCGGCCTGCTCAACAAGTTCGAGGGCGACGCCGCCCTGGCCGTCTTCGGCACCCCCGCTCCCCTACCCGACCTGGCGGGCTCGGCCCTGTCCTGCGGCCGCGCCATCCAGCGCCGACTACGCGACGCCTCCGACCTGAACGCGGGCATCGGCGTCGCCGCGGGCCGGGTCGTCGCGGGCAATGTCGGCACCCACAACCGCTACGAGTTCACCGTCATCGGCGACGCCGTCAACGAAGCGGCCCGCCTGTGCGAGCTGTCGAAGAACTACGACGAACGCCTCCTCAGCTCGGCCACCACCCTCGCGGGCGCCGCCGAATCCGAGGCCGCCCACTGGGACCTGGGCGAAACAGTCACCCTCCGAGGCAGACTCACCCCCACCCACCTGGCCCTCCCCAAACCATCAGGACAAACCCTGAACCCGACCGCCGCGAACACACAGTCGTCCGACGCGCACTGATCCATCCCGACAGCACCGTCGGCCTGACCCGACCGACACGCACCGACCTCGAGGAGGGCAGGCCGACGCAGTCAGCCGTCGGCGGCCGTCCAGCCGGTCAGGCGCCGGGGCGCAAGCGACGAAGAAGCAGGCCACAGTGCCTGACCGGCAGACCCGAAGGGCCGCCGACCCGAGCGCACCAGCGCTCCAAAACCCATACCTGCTGGTGGGACCTGCCCCGCGCATCCCTTCCCACACCCGCCCCCGACCGATCAACCCGACCCCGCACGCCCCGATCTCGAGGAGGGGCAGGCCGACGAAGTCGGCCGTCGGCGGCCGTCCCGTCGGTCAGGCGCCGTGGCGCAAGCGACGAAGGAGCAAGCCACGGTGCCTGACCGGCGGGACCGAAAGGGCCGCCGACTCGAGCGCGCCAGCGCTCCAACTAAACTGCCCACGTGCGTCCCGCCGTCGAAGCGGTCGGCGCCGTCGGGGCGGGAACCGATCCGGCACCGGCGTCCGCGCCGTCGCCGCACTCTCCGCCGACGGTACTGATCCGGCCCCTGCGTTTCCGCGAACTGCTCGACGAGCCGTTCGCCCTGATCCAGGCCCATATCCGGGCGCTGGCGGCACTCGGCGGCAGCGCGCTCGTGCTGGCCGTGCTCGGCGTGCTCGGGGTGACCGGCCTGGTCTCGCACCTGACCGACGGTTCCGACGCGGGTACGGCGTGGGCGGCGATCCTGGCCACGGCGGCCTTCCTCTGGCTGCTGCGCCTGGTGCTGCGCGGCGCGACCGTGGCGATCGCGCTCGCCGACTTCGGCGGGGTGCGCTTCGGCGCGATCGCCGGGCTGCGGGCGGCCGCCCGGCGCGCGGGTCCGCTGGTGCTCGCGCAGATCATGTTCTCGCTCACCGGCATCGGTGTGCTGCTGGTCGGCAGTCTGCTGATCATCACCTATCCGCTGGCGCTGCTCTGGTTGTCGAATGTGCGGGCGCGGCGGTTCGTCGCCGAGCCGGTGATCGTGGGCGAACACGCCGGATTCGGGGCGGCCGTCGCCCGGTCGAAGGAGCTGGTGCAGGGCGCCGATTGGACCGTGGCCGGGTTGTGGCTCACCCAGCGGGTCATCTTCGCCGTCCTCGCGGTGCCCGCGTTCGGTGTGCCGTTCTATCTGTCCGACTTCTCCGGCACCCATCGCTGGGCCTTCATCACGCTGCTGGTCGGCGGGCTGCTGCTGGTGGTGACGGTCAGCGAGATCGTCGAGGCGACCAGCCGCGCCGTCTGCTACATCGACCGGCGGTGCGCCCGCGAGGGCATGGACATCCGGATACCAGGTGAGACCCGATGACCGGCAATCACTTTCCCGGGCCCGAACATCACGGCCAACCGCTGGAACCGTCTCGCGCGACGCCGCACAACGCGGCGCCGCCATCACCACGCCTCGGCGCCGCCGCCGATCATCGCGCCGCCGCCGAGCAGGCCGCGCATCGCCGTGACTACGACAGCGCGCTGCGGGAACGATTCCGTGCCGTGCTGCGCGCCCTCGAACAGGGCGGCACCCTGCCGGTCCGGCGCTCGCGCACCGCGCAGGAGACCGCCGACGACGCGACCACCGCGCTCCCGCTGGAACAGTCCACCGAATTGCACCCGGCGGCACGCAGTTTCGACGAGGTCGTCTACGGCGGCCGCGCCGCCACCGAGGACGAGTACCGCAGGCTCGAATACGCCGACCGGTACTCCCAGTCCGCGCCGCCGCCGGTCGCCGAGCCGGTCGAACTCGAGATCACCGAGCGCGAGCCCAAGCGCCGCAGGCAACTTCCGCCGCTGCCCGCGCTGCTGCGCAGTCCCAAGTTCTGGGCGACGCTGGCGGCAGTGCTGGCGCTGAGCCTGCTGCTGTACGCCACGATGCAGTCGTGCGGCGCACCCGACGCGCCGCCACCACCAGACCTTCCCGACATGCCGGATCCGCCCGATCCGCCCGATGATTCGGACTACGACCCCGACTTCGGCGCGGGCAAGGACTCGATCTTCACCAGCCTGCCCGCCTGGCTGGCCTTCGGCGGGCTGCAGTTCCTGATCGCCTTCGGCGTGCTGATGTGGTGGCGTGGCCGCAGGCGCGGCGCGCTGGTCGGCGAACCGCGACCGGTCGAGGTCGCCGCGAACGAACTGCTCGCGGGCCAGGCCGGCCTGTACCGTCGCTCCGGCGATGTCGAACACGTGGCCCGGACGCTGCGCACGGCGACGCTGCGCCGGATCCGGCCGCGCCTGGGCTCCCGCGATCTGACCGACGATCAGCTCGTCGACACCGCGGCGGCCCGCCTCGGCGTGCCCGCCCAGCAGATCGGCACCGTCCTGTTCGGCCCGGTGCCGGACGAGACGACCCTGTATTACGTTGCCGCACACCTCGAATGGATCGAGACGGAGCTCGGATGACCGACAACACTGTCCTGCAGAAATCGCCGAGCGCGGCGGAAGCCGGTGCGGCGCTGGCCGCCCTGCGCACCGAGATCGGCAAGGCCGTGGTCGGTAACGACCAGGCCGTGCTGTACCTGGTGCTCGCGCTGCTGTGCCGCGGCCACGTGCTGCTGGAAGGCGTTCCCGGCGTGGCGAAGACGCTGCTGGTCCGCGCGCTGGCCACCTCGCTGGCGCTCGACCACGCCCGGGTGCAGTTCACCCCCGATCTGATGCCGGGCGATGTCACCGGTTCGCAGATCTACGACCCGCATTCGGCCGAGTTCACCTTCCGCCACGGCCCGGTGTTCACCAACCTGCTGCTGGCCGACGAGATCAACCGCACCCCGCCGAAGACGCAGTCCTCGCTGCTGGAATCGATGGAGGAGCGCCAGGTCTCGGTCGACGGTCAGCCGCGGCCGCTGCCGGATCCGTTCGTCGTCGTCGCGACCCAGAACCCGATCGAGCAGGAGGGCACCTACCCGCTGCCCGAGGCCCAGCTCGACCGGTTCCTGTTCAAGGTCGACATCCGGCTGCCCGACCGCGACGACGAGTTCCGCATCCTGCAGCGGCACGCGAGCGGCTTCGATCCGCGTGACCTCGGCGCCGCCGGGCTGCGTCCGGTGGCCGGTCCCGAGCACATCGCCGCCGCCCGCGCCGCGATCGCGCAGGTGACGGTGAGTCCCGAGGTGCTGGCCTACATCGTCGACCTGTGCCGCGCCACGCGCAGCTCCCCCGCCGTCGCGCACGGCGCCTCCACCCGCGGCGCGACCGCGCTGCTGGCGGCCGCGCGCGCGTTGGCGTGGTTGAACGGGCGCGGCTACGTCACCCCCGACGACGTGAAGACCGTGGCGGTCGCGGTGCTGCGGCACCGGCTGCAGTTGCGGCCCGAGGCCGAGCTGGACGGGGTGAGCACCGAGGGTGTGCTCTCGTCGTTGCTGGTCTCGGTGCCGGTTCCGGTGTAGCGGCGTGGTCGTCACAGGCCGGTTCGCGCTGCTCGCTGCGATCGCGGGCGCGCTGGTGATGTTGCTGGCCCCGTCGTGGGTGGGCGTGGTCGGTGCCAGTATCGCGCTGCTCGCGCTCGCCGTATTCGATATCGCCCTGACCGCGCGGGCCGACGCGCTCACCCTCACCCGTGATCCGCTGACGGTGGTGCGGCTCGGCCGGGCGACCGAGGTCGAACTCGTCGTCACCAATACCGGCACGACCACGGTGCGCGGCATGGTGTGGGACGCCTGGCCCGACAGCGCGCGGGCCGATCACCGCACCCACCGCCTCGACCTGGCGCCGCGCACCCGCATCCGGCTGCGCACCGGTCTCATCCCCACCTATCGCGGCGATCGGGTGGCCGGGCCCGTCACCGTGCGGCTGCTCGGTCCGCTCGGGCTGGCGGGCAGGCAGGCGCGCGTCGACGTACCAGCCAGGGTGCGCGCGCTGCCGCCGTTCCGCAGTGAACGGCTGCTGCGGTCGAAGGTGAAGCGGCTGCACCATCTCGAGGGCCGCAATGTCGCGAACACCCGCGGGCAGGGCACCGAGTTCGATTCGTTCCGCGAGTACGTGGCCGGCGACGACGTGCGCAGCATCGACTGGCGCGCCACCGCACGCGCCGCCGACGTCCTCGTGCGCACCTGGCGGCCCGAACGCAATCGGCATGTGCTGATGGTGCTCGACACCGGCCGGGCCGGTGCGGGCCGCGTCGGCGATGGCACGCGACTGGATTCCTCGATCGAGGCGGCGCTGCTGCTCGGCGGTCTGGCCGCGGCTGCCGGTGACACCGTCGACCTGCTCGCCTACGACCGGCGCGTACGGGCCGAGGTGACCGGCGCGGGCGGCCATCAGCTGCCGCTCAAACTTATGCACACCCTCGCGGGGGTGACGCCACAGCTTGTGGATACCGACACCACCGGCCTGGTGCGGACCGTGATCTCCCGGGTCCGCAGGCGGGCGCTCATCGTGTGGTTCACCAGTCTGGACGGGCCGACGGTCACCGAGCACCTGCTGCCCGCGTTGCCCACGCTCACCAAGCGGCACCGGGTCCTGATCGTCTCGGTCACCGACCCGGATATCGCCGCTGCCGCCCGTGATCGCTCCACCGCGGGCGCCGTCTACACCGCGGCGGCGGCCGAAACCGTGCTGGCGGAGCGGGCGCTCGTGCAGGAGTCACTGCGCAGGCGCGGGGTCGCGGTGGTCGCGGCAGCGCCGGACCAGCTGCCGGAAGCGCTCGCCGACGAGTACCTGGAGCTGAAACAGTCCGGCTCCCTGTGAGTTGTGGACAACTGGAGTTGTCCACCGACGCTCACAGTCCATCCACCGGTTGACCAACAGGTTGTGCACAGGGCTGGGTCGTCCACAGGTTCAGACGCGCGAAACCTGCTGTCGCCGAGCCAGAACCGCGCCGAGGACGTGGTACGGCGGATACCCCGTCGGCACCGGGCGCTGCACGGCGGCGCAGACCGCCGTCACCAACTGGGCGCCGAGGTGGTGCTGCGCGGCCGGGGTGAGCGTGCGCAACCTGGTCAGATACTGGCGGACGGCACCGGCCAGCTCGTCGGACAGGCCGCTCGGATCGAGCTGGGACGCCCAGCCGCTCAACCACGGCGGGGCGACGGCGAGCGCGGGCATCGGCAGGCTCTGCCGGGTGTGCACAACCACCGTTCCGGCGAGCACGTCGCCGACCCGCCTGGCATCGCGCGAGCACAGTGAGCTGATCACCGCGACCGCGCCGAAGGCGCCGAGCATCCAGAAATCCACGATGGCGCCGGCCAGGCCGCGGGTCAGCGCGTGCCGGAAGTCGATCGGTCCCGCGTCGGCGCGCACCACACGCAGCCCGAACGCCAGCTTGCCGAGGGACCGCCCGCGCGAGACCGTCTCGCTGCACACCGGATAGACCATGAGCACCGTCACCAGCGTGACCACCCCGGTGACGTCGTACCAGGCCGAGTCGGCGTCGGCCGCGATCAGCGCCAGCACCGCGCCGTAGGCGAGCATGAACGCGAGGGCGAGCTGGATGCACAGATCGAGCAGAAAAGCGCCCGCACGGCTGGGGATGCGCGCGATCGGGAGCTCTAGCGCCACCGCTTCGCCGGTGGTGAATTCAGCCATGTGGCTAGCATTCCCGATATGGACACCGATGCCTACAGCTGGGCGCATCAACGGTCGTGGCATCGGTTGGATCAGCTGGTCCGCCAGCGCACACTGTCCGGCGCCGAGGCCGACGAACTCGTCCGGTTGTACCGGGCGGCTTCGCAACAGCTTGCGAAGATCCAGGGCCAGTCCGCCGATCCCGATCTCGTCGCGGGGCTCAGCGCGCTGCTCGCCCGGGCCAGGGGGCGGGTGCTGGCGGCCCGGTCGCAGCCGTGGCGCGAGGTCGGCCGGTTCTTCACCCGGCACTTTCCCGCGGCTGTGTATCGGGCGTGGCCGTGGTGGGTGGGGGTAACCGCGATCTGCCTCGCCGTCGCCGCGGTGATCGCGGTGCTTGTGGACAACTCCGCGGCGGCCCGGCGAGCACTGGGGATACCGGAGGGCGACCTCGATATCGTCACCGGACCTGGGGGAAAGTTCGAGACCTACTACACCGAGCACCCCAACGACGCCTTCGCCGCCCAGGTGTGGACACACAATTCGCTGGTGTCGGCGATCGCGTTGTTCACCGGCGTGCTGATCCTGCCCGCTGTGTATGCCCTGTTCATGAACGCGCTGAATCTGGGGATAACCGGTGGATTGATGGCCGACGCCGTCCGGCTCGAATCGTTCTTCGGCTTCATCCTCCCGCACGGCACGCTGGAGCTGACGGCGCTGTTCGTCGCGGGCGGGGTGGGGTTGAAGCTGGGGTGGACGCTGGTCGACCCCGGCCGCCGCAGCCGCGCGGCCGCGATGGCGCGGCAGGGCAAGGTGACCGCGACGGTGGCGCTCGGCCTGGTGGCAGTGCTGCTGGTGTGCGGCCTGCTGGAGGGCTTCGTGACGCCGAGCCCGCTGCCCGCACCCGTGCGGATCGCGTTCGGATTCGCCGCCGAGGCGGCGTTCCTGTTCTACGTATTCGGCATCGGTCGCCGGGTGGCCGACGAGCAGGACGCCGAAGCAGCGCTTCCTGTCGCCCTGCCCGACCCCGCCGACCGCTGGCTGACACCGACCGCAAAGACGCTGGACCGGGCCTGAACTCGCATCTGCACGTGCATTTGAACGGCAGGCAACTCTGAGCACACCTCGCCGAAACGGCGCCGGGCAATCGCCAGCTACGCGAGGTTACGAGATGGTGTCGAACTCCCCCATTTGAGTTCCGCTGGCCGCAGCGAGTCGGGCTCGAGCTGCGGCCAGCGTTACCGTCAACTGTACACAATCGTTATGCCCATGCAACCCCCAACGCGCAGGTCGGGGGTACTGATTGCGAACCAGCAAACATCTGTGAAGGCACCGATTTTCACAGTCTCAGCTAACTTCCGGCGCTACCCTGAAGCCGCTCTCGTCCGCACCGGGAATTCACCTGCGGCAAACCTTCGAAAGCGAGCCACCCACCTCTCGGCACCGCGCCGCGCGCGTATTCCCGACGATTGCCGATGATCTTGCAGACGTGCTTGCATAGCCGATCACCTGCGGATTCGACAACAGAATTTCAATTTGCCCGACGCGAATCGCCGTAAAAGAGACTCCAAGTTTGTTTACAGGGCTGCAAACAAGATCAGCACCTAGCAATCAGGCGGTAGCACCTGTCACGAGGCCTTAATTTGGACAAACGACCGGTTGCGAACCGTCCGCCGAACGGCGTGAAACCGGCAGCAGAACGCCCCGGATTCGGCTTGGTCAGAGCAGTGTGATCTTCGCCTCACCAGGGGCGGTGGTGGTGCTCAGCTGACGGGTTTCGGGTCGGAGTCACCGACCCCGCCTACGATGAGCCCATGCCCGGGGTCAAGGATCGCCTGCTCACGACCATCGCCGATCAGCTCGGCAATCCGCACGGAACGCTCGGTAGGGGTGTCGCTTTCGTTCTCAACCGTGGCAACAGGCGCGCCATCGCCGCCGCGGTAGACGCGACAGGGGTGACCGCGGGCGCGACGGTCGCCGATATCGGCTTCGGCGGCGGCGTCGGGCTGACGCTGCTGCTCGACCGGGTCGGGCCCGAAGGTGTGGTGCACGGCGTCGAACCCTCCGCCGACATGCTCGCCCGCGCCCGCTCCGCGGTCGCCGCGGACGGGCGGCTCGTCCTCGCCGGGGGCACCCTCGCCGCCCTGCCGCTGCCGGACGCGAGCCTGGACGCGGCGATCACCGTCAACACCATCTACTTCCTCGATGATCTGCCCGCCGCCTGCGCGGAGCTGGCGCGCGTCCTGCGACCGGGCGGCGTGGCGGTGATCGGGATCGGCGATCCCGACGCGATGGCCAAGATGCCTTTCACGCCCTATGGATTCACCCTGCGGCCAGTCGCCGACGTCGTCGCGGCGCTGGCCGCAGCCGGCCTGACGGTCGAGCAGCGGTCGCTGCCGAATCCGCCGATTCCGCATCATCTGCTGATCGCCCGCAAGGGCTGATCCGCCCTCGCGAGAAGATCGGCGATTCCGGCCGTCCGCAGCCTTGACCGACCGGTCGGTCATGGCTACCGTCGGCACATGGGGCTTGTCGAGACACTGACCGTTCCCACGCCGTTCGGCGACATCGCGGTGCACTTGCGCGGCCGGTCGCCCGAGGCGGCGCCGGGATTGCTCCTGCTGCACGCCAATCCGGGTGATCACCGCGATTACGACGAGATCGTGCCCGCGCTCGCGCCCGACTGGGCGATCGCGGCGGTCGACTGGCCCGGCTCCGGCGCGTCGACCGTGCGCGATCCGGAGCTGATCACCATCGACGCGCTCGCCGAGGTGGGTGTTCTTGTCACCGAAGCGTTGTCGGCGCACGGATTCGGCGCGCTCACGGTGATCGGCAACAGCGCGGGCGGATACGCCGCGGTGCGATTGGCCGAGCGCGCGCCGGCGCTGGTGCGTGGGCTCGTGCTCGTGCAGCCGGCCGGGTTCGCGCCGCTGAACGTGATCACCAGGGGCTACTTCCATCTCGTCGCGAGCCGCGCGGTCGCGGGCAGATATATCGTGCCGAACGCGCGGATGTATCTGGGCCCGCTGCATCGCGGCGGGGTGCGGGCCATCTTCGACCGGGCCGCGGCGGTGCCGGGCGATCCTGCGCGGCTCGCCGTATATCGCAGTCTCTGGCGCAGTTTCGACGATCCGCGGTTCGACCTGCCCTCGACCGGGCCCCTGCTGGCCGGTGTGCCGGTTCAGGTGGTGTGGGGACGCAACGATCCGACGAATCCGTGGCTGCTGAATCGACGCGGCGTGTCCGTCGCGCTGCCGCACGCCACGGTGTCGGTGCTCGCCACCCGGCACGAACCGTTCGCCGAGGCCCCCGGCCTCTTCCTCGACACGGTGCGGGATTTCCTGACCGTCTGTGCTGGAGTGGCGCCATGAGATCGGCCGAGCCAGGACGACGCGCCCTGCTGGCGGCGGGCCGCACCCTGCTGTCCACCGAGGACCTGACCAGACTGTCGGTCAACGCGATCGCCGCCGGGGCGAACATGGCCAAGGGCAGCTTCTATCAGCACTGGCCCAGCCGCGAGGCCTACTTCGTCGACCTGCACCGTGCCTTCCACGACCACCTCGACGACCTGGTCACCGCCGCCATCGCCGACCTCGCGCCCGGCGAACCCCGCCTCACCGCGGGCATCACCGCCTACCTCGACGGCTGCTTGGCCGACCCCGCGACCAAGGGCCTGCTCGTCCAGGCCCGCACCGACGCGGGCCTGTCCCCCGAGGTCGCCACCCGCAACGCCACCGCCGCCACCCTCGTCACCGCCGACCTCACCGCCATGGGCTGGCACGACCCCGCCCCGATCGCCACCCTCCTGGTAGCCGCTATCGCCGAAACCGCCCTCCGGGAACTCACCGAGTCCGCGCCACTCCCCACCCTCCGTGGGGCTCTCCTGCGCCTCGTCCGCCGCTGACAGAACTCCCCGGAAAACGACTAAAGGCCCGATCCCGGGGGATCGAGCCTTTAGTCTTTGTGGGCGAAGGGGGACTTGAACCCCCACGTCCTTACGGACACTGGCACCTGAAGCCAGCGCGTCTGCCATTCCGCCACTCGCCCGAGCGACTGGAAAAATCTAACATGCCTCGGCGAGGAAAATAAAATCGACCCTCTGACCTGCGGCGATGCGAGCGGATTCGGCTCGGGAACCGGGGTGGTTCGCCGGGAGTTACAGGGTTGGAGGATCGTGGATATCATGCAAGGAACGTGGTCGGGTCCGGACACGCCGTAACCAGCGTGTCGACCTGGTCGGACACGCGCACCGAAGGGAGGGCTGTGATGGGCATCGTGTCGAGATTCGAGCGTCGCTTACAGGGCGCCGTCGGTGATGTGTTCGCGAGGGCGTTCGGCGGCAGCGTCGTTCCCCAGGAGGTGGAGGCCGCGCTGCAGCGCGAAGCCGCAGATCAGGTCCAGGATCTGGGCGGTGGGCACAAGCTCGCGCCGAACAGTTACGTGATCACGATCAACGAATCCGATCACGGAAAACTCGATGCCGATCACGACCTCACGACCAAGGCGTTCGCCAAACATCTGCAGGATTACATCCGCGAGCAGGGCTGGCAGACCTACGGCGAAGTACACGTGGCGTTCGAGGCATCACCTACGCTGCACACCGGAATGTTCAGAGCGAGCGGCCGCGTCGACCCCGACGCCGGTCGCGGGACCGCCCCACCTCGCCCCGAACCGCCACAACGACCCGCACACCCGCAACCAGGAGCTGGCCCCATGACGCACAACTCAGGCTACGAGCCGAGCCGAGAGCCCGCGGAGTCCGATCCACGCAATCGCGGGTACGCGCCGCCGCCCGCCGCCCGCGGTGCGGCTCCTGGCGGTGCCTACCCCGACGAGTACGGCCAGCAGGGCGGCTACGGCGCCCAGCCCGGCTACGGCGATGCCGCGTACGGCCAGCAGGGTGGCGAGTACCAGAACGGATACGACAACGCGGGCGGCCAGGCAGGCTACGGCCAGCAGGGCGGCTACGGCGCCCAGCCCGGTTACGGTGAGCCCGGTTACGACCAGCAGGGCGGTTACGGCCAGCAGGCCTACAGCCAGCAGGGTGGTTACGGCCAGCAGGGCTACGCCGAACCCGGTTACGACCAGCAGGGCGGCTACGGCCAGCAGGGTTACGCCGAACCGCAGCAGGGCTACGGCCAGCAGGCCGGTTACGGCCAGCAGGGCTACGCCGAGCCCGGCTACGACCAGCAGGGCGGCTACGGCCAGAACGGCTACGCCGACCAGGGTTACGGCCAGCAGGGCTATGCCGAACCGCAGCAGGGCTACGGCCAGCAGGCCGGCTACGGCCAGGAGGAGCAGGCGGGCTACGGCCAGCAGGCCGGCTACGCCGCCCAGCCGCAGGGCTACGGCCAGGCGCCCGCCGCCGGTGCCGGTTACGGCGCCGCCCAGTCCAGCTACTCGGCCACCCTCCAGCTCGACGACGGCAGCGGCCGCACGTACCAGCTCCGCGAGGGCAGCAACATCATCGGCCGCGGCCAGGACGCGCACTTCCGCCTGCCCGACACCGGTGTGTCGCGCCGCCACATCGAGGTGCGCTGGGACGGCCAGACCGCGATGCTCTCGGACCTGGGTTCCACCAACGGAACCCTGGTCAACGGCTCGCCCGTACAGGATTGGCAGCTCGCCGACGGCGACGTCATCCGGGCCGGACATTCGGAGATCCTGATCCGGATCGTCTGATCCCGTAAGCTGCGCGGTGCAGGTCACGAGTCGACGCCGTCGGCCCTATGATGCTGCCATCACACGCACGGCCCCGACCTCGGGGCCCGCAAGCCAGCACGCTGGTGGGGGTGGTTCGCCCCGCACCTGCCGTACCGACGTACCCGGGCGAACAGGAGGTGGAACGCCGTGCAGGGATTGATCCTGCAATTGACCCGCGCGGGGTTCCTGCTGCTGCTCTGGTTGTTCGTCTGGGCCGTATTGCGGACCTTGCGCAGCGATATCTACGCGGCATCCGGCATCCGGATTCAGCCGAGGGCCGCACGCGGTGCGCGCGGGTCCATCGGGCTGCCTTCCTTCAGCCGAGGCCAGAAGGGCGCCAAGTATCTAGTGGTGACTCATGGTTCACTGGCCGGCACTCGAATCACGCTCGGCACGCAGCCGGTTCTCATCGGCCGTGCCGACGATTCGACGCTGGTACTCACCGACGACTACGCCTCGACCAGGCACGCGCGACTGTCTCAGCGTGGTGACGACTGGTACGTGGAAGACCTCGGCTCCACCAACGGCACTTATCTCGACCGCGCGAAAGTCACCACCGCTGTCCGTGTTCCGCTCGGCACTCCGGTCCGGGTCGGCAAAACTGTGATCGAGCTGCGATCGTGACACTTGTTCTGCGCTACACCGCGCGAAGCGACCGCGGACTCGTCCGGGGCAACAACGAGGATTCGGTCTACGCGGGCGCACGCCTGCTGGCCCTCGCCGACGGCATGGGTGGCCACGCCGCCGGTGAAGTCGCCTCCCAGCTGATGATCGCCGCGCTGGCGCATCTGGACGACGACGAGCCAGGCCAGGACATCCTCGGCAAGCTCGACCGCGCAACGCGTTCCGGCAACGCGGCCATCGCCGACCACGTCGAGGCCGAACCCGAACTCGACGGCATGGGCACCACGCTCACCGCCATCCTGTTCGCGGGCGGCAAGCTCGGCATGGTCCATATCGGCGACTCGCGCGCGTACCTGTTGCGCGAGGGCGAACTCGCCCAGATCACCCGTGACGACACGTTCGTGCAATCGCTGGTCGACGAGGGCCGGATCACCGCCGAGCAGGCGCACACCCACCCGCAGCGTTCGCTGATCATGCGCGCCCTCACCGGCAACGAGATCGAGCCGACGCTGATCATGCGCGAAGCCCGCGCCGGTGACCGGTATCTGCTGTGCTCCGACGGACTTTCCGACGTGGTGAGCGACGAGACCATCGGCAACACCATGCGCGAGGGCAATACCGACGAGTGCGCCGACCGGCTCATCGAATTGGCTTTGCGCAGTGGTGGTCCCGACAACGTCACCGTCGTCGTGGCCGACGTGATCGATCTCGATTACGGCCAGAGCCATCCGATCGTCGCCGGCGCCGCCTCCACCGAGGAGGAGGAAGACACGCCGCCGCCGAACACCGCAGCGGGTCGTGCCGCCGCGATGCGCCCGCCGCGCGCCCAGCCCCGTCGGGCCGCCGCCGCGCCCCCGCCGCCGGAGCCGAAGTCGCACAAGTTGCGCTGGCTGCTCCTCTCGGTGGCGCTGATCGCCGC
This sequence comes from Nocardia fodinahabitans, assembly GCF_052983615.1. Taxonomy (NCBI): domain Bacteria; kingdom Bacillati; phylum Actinomycetota; class Actinomycetes; order Mycobacteriales; family Nocardiaceae; genus Nocardia; species Nocardia fodinahabitans. The sequence continues at coordinate 3,538,944 of NZ_JBRJJC010000001.1, read as the reverse complement.
GGTCGCCGTCGGACTCGTGGTCGGCTACAAGATGATTCGCAGCAACTACTACGTGGGCGCCGACAACGATCAGGTGGTCGTGATGCGCGGACTGCCCGGCTCGATCCTCGGCTACTCGATCCACGATGTGGAGCTCACCGGCTGCGTCAACAGCAAGGGCGAGCTGACCCTCGTCGAGGCCGGTAAATCCGCACCGACCGGCTGCAAGAAGCTGACGGTCGGCGATCTCAAGCAGACCGGCCGCGATCAGGTCGAGAAGGGCCTGCCGCCGGACTCGCTGGACAAGGCGCGCGACAGCATGAAGGTGCTGGCGCAGAAGGAACTGCTGCCGCCCTGCCCGAAGAAGGAATCGGTGCCCCAGCCCGGCGTGCTGCCCACCGAGCAGCCGCCGGTGGTGCCCGGTGGCGCACCGACTCCCGGCCCCGATCAGCCCGCGACGCCGACCACCACGCCCGCCCCGGCCACGACGACCGTCCCCCCGACAACTCCGCAGATCTCAGGGGAGAACTGCCGGGTGACGGACTGATGTCCGCTCCGGCACCGCCGTCGGCTGGGGCTTTCCCCAGTCCCCCTGGCGGATTCGCGCCAGCACCACCCCCGTCGACGCGACGCAACCAGGAGTTGCTGCTGCTGGCGGGGGCGGCGGGGATCACGACGGTGTCGTTGTTCATCGTCGAGGCGAGCCAGGAACAGTCGATCACCTGGGATATCGCCAAGTACGGACTGGCTTTCCTCGCGCTGTTCGGGATCGCGCATCTGGCCGTGCGGCGGTTCGCGCCGTTCGCCGACCCACTGCTGCTACCGATCGTGGCGCTGCTCAACGGATTGGGGCTGGTGCTGATTCACCGGCTCGACCTCGCGGACGCGCAGAAGGCCGCGTACGACTCGAGTCCCATTCCCTCCCCCGACGCCAACCAGCAGATCATGTGGACCGGCCTGGGCATCGTGGTGTTCATCACCCTGCTCATCGTCTTGCGGGACTACCGCACGCTCGCGCGCTACACCTACACCCTAGGCCTGGTCGGGCTGCTCGCGCTGGCGATTCCCGCACTGCTGCCCAGCCGGTTCTCCGAAGTCAACGGCGCCAAGATCTGGATCCGGCTGCCCGGATTCAGCGTGCAGCCGGGCGAATTCGCGAAGATCCTGCTGATCGTGTTCTTCGCCGGCGTGCTCGTGGCCAAGCGCGATCTGTTCACCGCGGCGGGCAAGCACTTCCTCGGCATGGACTTCCCGCGCCCGCGCGATATGGGCCCGGTGCTGATCGTCTGGGTCGTCTGCATCGGCGTGCTCGTGCTGGAGAAGGACCTCGGCACCTCGCTGCTGATCTTCGGCACGGTGCTGGTGATGATCTACATCGCCACCGAGCGGGTGGGCTGGCTGATCATCGGCGGCGGCCTGCTCGTGCTCGGCTTCGTCTTCGCCTACCAGCTCTTCGGGCACGTGCGGGTGCGCGTGGACACCTGGCTGAACCCGTTCGACGACTACCACAACACCGGCTACCAGATCTCGCAGTCGCTGTTCGGTTTCGCGACCGGCGGGCTGGCGGGCACCGGACTCGGCAGCGGCCGGCCCAACCAGGTGCCGTTCGCCAAGACCGACTTCATCGTCACCACGATCGGTGAGGAGCTCGGCCTGGTCGGGCTCACCGCGGTGCTGATGCTGTTCCTGATCTTCATCGTGCGCGGGCTGCGCACCGCGCTGGCCGTGCGCGACAGCTTCGGCAAGCTGCTCGCGGCCGGGCTCTCGTTCACGATCGCGATCCAGATCTTCGTCGTCGTCGGCGGTGTCACCAAGCTGATCCCGCTGACCGGTCTGACCACGCCGTTCATCTCCTACGGCGGTTCGTCCCTGCTGGCGAACTACGCGCTACTCGGGCTGCTGATCAAGATCTCCGATGCCGCCCGCGCGCCCGCACCGGCGCGCAAGCGCGGCCCGGCGCCGATCGCCGAGGCGCCGACCGAGATGTTCCGCAGGTCGGAAGGCAGGGCGAGCGAATGAACACTCCACTACGTCGCGTCGCCGTCGCCGTGATGGTGATGGTGGTCGCGCTGCTGGTGAACGCCACCTACCTGCAGGTGGTCAAGGCCGACGATCTGCGCAGCGATCCGCGCAACTCGCGCGTGCTGCTCGACGAGTACTCGCGCCAGCGCGGGCAGATCTCCGCGGGCGGCACGGTGCTCGCGAGTTCGGTCGCCACCGACGACCGGTACAAGTACCTGCGCCAGTACCCGAGCACCCCGCCCGCGTACGCGCCGGTCACCGGCTTCTACTCGATGCAGTACGGCAAGACCGGGCTGGAGCTGGCCGAGGACCCGTTGCTGTCGGGCAACGACTCGAGCCTGTTCGGTCGCAGGCTCATCGACATGTTCTCCGGGCGTGACCCGCGCGGCGCCAACGTGCTCACCACGCTCAACCCGATGATGCAGCAGGTCGCCTACGACCAGATGATCTCGAAGGGCTACACCGGCGCCGTGGTCGCGATCGAGCCGAGCACCGGCAAGATCCTGACGATGGTGTCGACCCCCAGCTACGACCCCAACGAGCTGTCGGGCCACGACGGCGCGGCGGGTCGGGCGGCCTGGGAGCGGCTCAGCACCGACCCGAGCCAGCCGATGCTCAATCGCGCCGTCTCGCAGACCTACCCGCCGGGCTCGACCTTCAAGACCATCGTGACCGCGGCCGCGCTGTCCAACGGCGTCGCCGGTCCCGACGACCAGTTCACCGCGGCGCCCAACATCACCCTGCCCGGCACCAGCACCACGCTGGAGAACTACGGCGGCAGCACCTGTGGTGACGGGCCGACCGCGAGCCTCTACGACGCGTTCCGGCGCTCCTGCAACACCGCGTTCGTCGAGCTCGGCGTGAAGGTCGGCGCGACCGCGCTCAAGGACGAGGCCGCCGCGTTCGGCATCGGCCCGCATCGCGGGGTGCCGATCCCGGTGGCGGAGTCGACCGTCGGCCCGATCCCGGACAACGCCGCCCTCGGGCAGTCCAGCATCGGTCAGCGCGATGTCGCGGTCACCCCGCTCGACATCGCGGTGGTCGCCGCGACGATCGCCAACGGCGGGACCAGGATGCAGCCGTACCTGGTCGACCAGACCCAGGCGCCGGACCTGTCCGAGCTCAGCAAGACCAAGGCCGTCTCGGTCGGACAAGCCGTGAGTCCCCAGGTAGCGTCGACCCTGACGAATCTGATGGTCGCCTCGGAGGCCAACACCATGGGCGGCGGCCGGTCGCCGTACCAGATCGCCTCCAAGACCGGAACAGCCGAACATGGCAGCAATCCCCGTAACACCCCGCCCCACGCGTGGTATATGGCCTTCGCGCCTGCACAGAACCCGAAGATCGCCATCGCGGTGATCGTCGAGAACGGCGGCGACCGCGCGCTGTCGGCCACCGGTGGTTCGGTCGCCGCGCCGATCGCCCGGTCGGTGCTGGACGCGGGCCTGGCAGGGGGCTGAACGAAATGAGTGTGCGAGTGACAACACGGGGGCCCCGATGCTGAACAACGGCGCCATGATCGCCGACCGCTACCGCCTGCAACGGCTCATCGCCACGGGCGGCATGGGTCAGGTGTGGGAAGCGATGGACACCCGGCTCGACCGCCGGGTGGCGGTCAAGGTCCTCAAGACCGAGTTCTCCGCCGACCCGACCTTCCGTCAGCGGTTCCGGACCGAGGCGCGCACCACCGCGCAGCTCAACCACCCCGGTATCGCCGGCATCTACGACTACGGCGAGACCACCGACCCGTCGGGTGGCGAAACCGCCTACCTGGTCATGGAACTGGTGCAGGGCGAACCGCTCAACGCGGTGCTGAACCGGATGGGCAGGCTCTCGGTCGTCCAGGGTCTGGACATGCTCGAGCAGACCGGTCGCGCACTCGAGGTGGCGCACGCCGCCGGCGTGGTGCACCGCGACGTGAAGCCGGGCAACATCCTGGTGACGCCCACCGGCCAGGTGAAGATCACCGACTTCGGCATCGCCAAGGCGGTCGACGCCTCGCCGGTCACCAAGACCGGCATGGTGATGGGCACCGCCCAGTACATCGCGCCCGAGCAGGCCGTCGGCGAGGACGCCACCGCGGCCAGCGACGTCTACTCGCTCGGCATCGTCGGCTACGAGGCGCTGGCCGGCGCGCGCCCGTTCACCGGTGATGGCGCCATCACCGTCGCGATGAAGCATGTGCGCGACGCGCCGCCGCCGATGCCCGCCGATCTGCCCGCGAACGTGCACGAGCTGATCGCGATCACGATGGCCAAGGACCCGACCCAGCGCTACAGCAGCGGCGGCGAGTTCGCCGATGCCGTCGCCGCGGTGCGCGCGGGGCACATGCCGCCGCCGCCCGCCGGTGCCGCGCACCCGATGACCGGCGCGACCAGGGTGCTGCCGCCCGGCCCGACCATGGTGATCCCGGCGGCCGCCGGCGCCGAGTACGACGGCGCGACCATGCGTTTCGGCAGCCAGGCGCCGCAGCCGATCACCCCCGGTGGCGGCTACACCGGCCCGGCGACGCAGGCCGCCGCGCCCGCGGCCGTCGCGGCGACCAGCAATGCCAAGAACAACCAGAAGTGGCTGATCGCCCTGGGCGTCGGCGCGCTGTTGCTGGGCGGTGTCGTGCTCTGGGTGCTGTTCGGCGGTGAACCGAATCGCGGCTCCGGCATCACGACCACCACGACGCAGACCACCCAACCGCTGCCCCCGCCCGTGACCACGAAGTCGTTCCCGCCGCCGATCGTGCCGCCCAGCGAGGCGCCGACGACAACGACGGAACCGCCGCGCCCGACGACAACCACCGAGGCGCCGACGACAACGACGGAACCGCCCACCACGACGACGCAGCCGCCGACGACGACGACCAAGCCGACGACGACCACCAAGACCACCAAGCCGACGGCCACCACCACCCCGGCCGCCGGGACGACGACGGTCAACGGCAGGCCGCGACTGCCCACGCTGGACCTGCCGTTCCCGGACGCCCCGAACGCGCTCGGCCCGAACATCACCGTCGACAACACCGCGCCACAAGGACAACCATGACGACCCCGAAGAATCTCTCCTCGCGGTACGAGCTGGGCGAGATCATCGGGTTCGGGGGCATGTCGGAGGTGCACAGGGCTCGCGACGTGCGCCTCTCGCGCGATGTCGCGATCAAGGTGCTGCGGGCCGATCTGGCCCGCGATCCCACGTTCTACCTGCGGTTCAAGCGGGAGGCGCAGAACGCGGCCGCGCTGAATCATCCGGCCATCGTCGCGGTGTACGACACCGGCGAGGCCACCGTCGACGGCGGCCCGCTGCCCTACATCGTCATGGAGTACGTCGAGGGCGACACCCTGCGTGACATCGTCCGCGGCAAGGGCCCGCTGGCCCCGCGCAAGGCGATGGAAGTCGTGGCCGACGTGTGCGCCGCGCTCGATTTCAGCCACAAGGCCGGCATCGTGCACCGCGACATGAAGCCCGCCAACATCATGATCAACCGCGCGGGCGCGGTGAAGGTGATGGACTTCGGCATCGCGCGCGCGATCGCCGACAGCTCCAACCCGATGACCCAGACCGCCGCGGTGATCGGCACCGCGCAGTACCTCTCGCCGGAGCAGGCGCGCGGCGAGACCGTCGACGCCCGCTCCGATGTGTACTCGGTCGGCTGCGTACTGTTCGAGATCCTCACCGGCCAGCCGCCGTTCACCGGCGATTCCCCGGTCGCGGTCGCCTACCAGCACGTCAAGGAGGATCCGCCGCTGCCGTCGTCGGTGAATCCCGGCGTGCCGCGCGAACTCGACTCGGTGATCCTCAAGGCGATGGCCAAGAACCCGGCCAACCGGTACCAGACGGCCGCGGAGATGCGCGCCGACCTGATCCGGGTGCTCGGCGGGCAGAAGCCGAGCGCGCCGATGGTGATGAACGAGGAAGACCGCACCACCATCCTCGACTACGACGACGAGCCTGCCCCGCGTTCGTTCCGTGATCGCCGCGACGACACCTCCGAGCAGGCCGCGATCGCGCCGCCCGCCGAGGACCGCAATCGCACCGGACTGATCGCGCTCGGCGTCGCCGCCGCGCTGGCGGTGGCGTTCGGGCTGTTCTGGGTGCTGGTCGGACCGGGCAGCAAGGCCGACCAGATAGCCGTGCCCGATGTGTCGGGTCAGCCGTCCCAGCAGGCGCAGACCGCGTTGCAGCAGGCCGGATTCCACGTCGCCACGCAGCAGAAGGCGGACGGCAAGGTGGCCGTCGGCAATGTCATCGCGACCCAGCCGCTCGGCGGTTCGCGGATCGACGAGGGCAGCACGGTCACCATGCAGGTGTCGACCGGACCGACCCAGGTGCAGGTGCCGCGGCTGTCCGGGCTGACGCAGGCCGAGGCCGAGCAGAAGCTGAATTCGATCGGGCTGCAACTGAGTCCGAACCCGCCGCGCAAAGCGTCGAGCACCGCCGAGACCGACAAGGTGATCGCGCAGGAACCGAGCGCGGGCGTCCGGGTGGACATCGATCAGCCGATCGTGATCACCATCGGTTCGGGTCCGGAGCAGGTCAGGGTGCCGACCGTGGTCGGTCAGGACATCTCGATCGCCCAGCCGAACCTGGTCGACAGCGCCGGCTTCAAGGTCGACATCCAGGAAGTGAAGTCGTCCGCGCCGAAGGGGCAGGTGCTCTCCACCAACCCGACCGGCGGCAGCAACGCCGAGAAGGGGTCGACCATCACCGTGCAGGTCTCGGCCGGTGACCGGATCACCGTCCCCGACCTGACCGGACTCACCCCGACGCAGGCACAGGAACAGTTGCGCGCGCTCGGCTGGACGGGTCAGCTCAGCCAGACCACCGTGATCACGCTAGACGGCAGCGCCTCCGGCAAGATCGTCGGTCAGAGTCCGGCGGCGGGGTCCTCGGTGACCATCACCGGCAACGTCGTGCTGCAGGTGGGTGCTTCGCCGCTACCGCGCTGAGATCGCGAGGTCTCGATTGCGTGGAGAACCCACCTGCCGCGACGCGGCGGGCGCAGAATGATGCTGCTTCATCCCACCCAGCTCCGCTGAACGAGGAGGTAGCCCTATGACCACGGCCAAGGACATCATGAAGCCCGGCGCGCAGTGGATCACCCGCGGTGACACCGTGGCGACTGCGGCGACGGCGATGGCCGATCTCGGTGTCGGATCGCTCGTCGTCGCCGACGACGACGAGCGCATGTGCGGCATCATCACCGACCGCGACATCGTCGTGAAGTGCATCGCGCTCGGCCTGTCCCCCGAAACCACGACCGCGGCCGAGTTGTGCGAGTCGACCCCGCGATGGGTCAGCGCCGACGCCGACGTGGAGGACGTGCTCGACCAGATGGAAGCCCATCGGGTCAAGCGGATGCCGGTGATCGAGAACAAACGGCTCGTCGGCATGATCAGCGAGGCCGATCTGGCCCGCCACCTCGACGACAATCAGCTCGGCGAGTTCGTGACCGCCATCTACGGGCGGCCCTGAGCCTCAACTCAGATCGAGATGGGAGTTCATCGACATGGCCTCGCCGGCCAGGTCGGTCAGCTCCACCACCCGCACGCCGTGCCTGCGGAGTTTGTCCACACCCTCGCACGCGGCGACGAACAGGCTCGGCTCACGCCAGGCGATGACGACGGTCGGGATGCCGGCGGCCAGGATCCGGTCGGTGCACGGCAGCCGGCTCGTGGTGGCGCGGGTCGAGCACGGTTCGAGCGTGCTGTAGATCGTCGCCCTGGTCAGCCGCGGGTCGTCCGGGTCGAGCTTGTTCAGCGCCGACTCCTCGGCGTGCACCTTCTCGTCGGTCTCCCTGGAGTAGCCGGTCGAGATCTCCACACCGTCGGCGACGATCACCGCGCCCACCGAGTAGGCCGTCGGGCTGGGTGGGCAGTTCCTCGCGAGTTCGATCGCCCTGTGCATGAATCGGTGGTCGGTGCTCTCGGCGCTACCTGCGGTCATCGGATTCCCCTGCTGGTCGGGAGTTATCCACAACTGTCGCATGATGTGGATTCGGTCATGTTCAGGTGTGCAGCGATTCGCCGAACAAGCTGTGGACAGAGATATTTTCCCAGGTCGAGAACATGATTTCGAACACAGGGCCGGTTAGCGAAGCGGCTCGTCGCGGCGGCCGACCAGGTACTTCAGCACAGCGACATCCCCAAGTTGTTCCACACCCGCCAGCTGGAGCCGTCGTTGTGCACCGCCGGGGAACTGGGCCGGGCCGACGAACCGCGGGGCGGCCGGGTCGCCGACCAGGATCGGCGCGATCGCGAGCCGGATCTCGTCGACCAGATCGGCCGCGAGGAAGCCGGTGTGCATCCCGGTGCCGCCCTCGACCATCAAACGGCCGATCCCACGCGTGCCCAGATCGTCGAGCAGGGCGGCCGGCGACAGTTCCGGGCCGAGCGCGACCACCTCGGCCAGTCCGGTGAGCCGGTCGCCGAGCCGGGCCGCGCCGCTGTCGGTGGTGTAGACGAGTTTGTCGCCGCCGGTGTGCCAGAACCGCAGCGCGGGATCGAGGTCGCCGGACGCGGTGACGGTGATCTTCACCGGATACTCCGGCTTGCCCGCGGTCACCCGGTCGGCCCGGCGCACGGCGCTGTTGACCAGCAGCCGGGGGTTGTCGGTCCGCAGCGTCCGCGCGCCGATCAGGATCGCGTCGGATTCGGCGCGGACCTGGTCGACCCGGTCGAAGTCGGCGCTGTTGGACAGCAGTAGCCGCTGCGCGCTCGCGTCGTCGATGTAGCCGTCCAGGCTCGCGGCCACCGACAGCAGCACGAACGGCCGCACGGTGTCACTCCCCGGTGCCATCGCGGGCCGCTAGGACGTCACCAGCGCGGCGACTTCCGCTTCGAGCGCCGATACCAGGGCCTCGGCGGGGCGCTGCCCACACACCTCGAGCCAGTTGGCCAGCATCCGGTGCCCGCCCTGGGTGAGTACCGACTCGGGGTGGAACTGCACGCCGTGGATGGGCAGGGTGCGGTGGCGCATGGCCATCACGATCCCGCTCTCGGTATGACCGACGACTTCCAGTTCTTCCGGCATGGTCTCCGGGAGGACGGTCAGCGAGTGGTACCTGGTGGCGGTGAACGGGTCGGGCAGACCGGCCAGCACGCCTGCGCCGATGTGGAATACCTCGCTGATCTTGCCGTGCAGCAGTTCGGGCGCGCGGTCGACAGTTCCGCCGAAGGCCTCGCCGATCGCCTGGTGCCCGAGGCAGACGCCGAGCAGCGGCATGCGGTGCTTCGCGGCCGCGTGGACCAGCGGGATGCTCGCGCCCGCGCGGTCGGGGCTGCCGGGGCCGGGGCTGACGAGCACACCGTCGAAGGTCCCACCTTCGTCGCCGCGGGTGAGCAGGGTGTCCAGGTCGGCCAGGCGCTGGTCGTCGTTGCGCCAGACCACGGCCTCGGCACCAAGCTGGCCGAGGTACTGCACCAGGTTGAACACGAAGCTGTCGTAGTTGTCGACGACCAATACACGCATGCGTCGAGGGTACGTGGCGACCCCGTAGGTCGTCGCATCCATTACCTGGTGGGATAGCCTAGGAGTTACCTGTATCCCGAATTCGAGGACGTCATGCCCAAGTCCAAGGTCCGTAAGAAGGCCGACTACACCCCGAGCCCTGCCAGCCGCACCCCGGTGAAGGTCAAGGCGGGCCCGTCGCCGGCTTGGTACGTCGCGATCATGCTTGGCTTCATGCTGGCCGGTCTCGTGTGGCTGCTGGTGTACTACCTGGCCGCCGAGCACATCAGCTGGATGAACGATCTCAACGCCTGGAACTTCCTGATCGGATTCGGCCTGATGGTCGTCGGCCTGATCATGACCATGCGATGGCGCTGACCGATCGCCGCGCACCGGATTACACCGGTGTTATTCATGCACACCTGTGGATGAAGCTGTGGACAACTCGAGGAGCAACGGGGGACGAAGCCGCGTGAACGCTGTGGATTCCGCAGACAGCACGTCGTGGACAACTCCCACCGCCGGCCTCCTCGCGGTCGCCGGCGGCGGCCTGATCCTGGTCGCCGCCGCGGCGCTCGCCCAGGATGGGCCGAGCAGGCTGCTCGTCGGCCTGGCCGCACTCGCGGTCCTGGCCATGACGGTGCTCGGTTTCCGGCAGCGCCCCCGGCTGACCATGGTCTCCGGCCCGGCGCCGCGCCTGGTGGTCGGCACGCTGACCGGCCCCAAGACCTACCCGCTGGACCGGATCGACCGGATCCGGATGGTCTCCTACCGGCGCCTCGGCCGGAAGTCGGCGATGCTCGAGATCGATGTCCAGCACGAGGGCTCGGAGCGGCTGCTGATCTTCGGCCGCTGGGATCTCGGCACCAATCCCCACGATGTCTACGACGCCCTGGTCGTCAACGGCTTCGCCTCGGTGGCCGACTGACGCAACGTTTCACGTGAAGCAACGAACTCCCCGTCGCGCTCCAGCGCGGCGGGGAGTTCTGTTGGGTACAGCCGACGTCAGCCGATACTCACCGAGGAGATGACGACCGGCTCGGCCGGGCGATCGTTGCGATCGGTCTTCACCGAGGCGATCGCGTCGACGACCTTGCGCGAATCCGGATCGACCACCTCGCCGAAGATCGTGTGCTTGCGGTTGAGATGCGGCTGCGCGCCGACCGTGATGAAGAACTGCGAACCGTTGGTCGCGGGCCCGCCGTTGGCCATCGCCAGCAGATAGCCGCGATCGAAACGCAGTTCGGGATGGAACTCGTCACCGAATTCGTAGCCGGGCCCGCCGCGCCCGGTGCCGGTCGGGTCGCCGCCCTGGATCATGAACCCCGGGATCACCCGGTGGAAGACGGCGCCGTCGTAGAACGGGCCAGCGTCCGTCCCACCGGCGTTCGCGGTGGTGTAGGGCGCGCTGCCGTCGGCGAGACCGACGAAGTTGCGCACCGTCTTGGGCGCGTGGTTGCCGAAGAGCGCGATCTTGATATCGCCGTGGTTGGTGTGCAGAGTCGCCACGGCCGTCTGGTTGGGTGAGGTCACGGCAGTTATGGTGCCACGGGGGCGGCGGGAAGCCGGGAAGCTGTGCCACAGTGGTCGCATGAAGCTTCGTAACCCGATCATCGCCGCCATCGGGATCGCCGGGGCCGCGGCCCTGGCCCTCCTCGCTCGCAGCAAGCGACCCCAACTTCCCGAGCCCGCCGCCGAGCCGCCGCGCCTTGGCTACTCCCGCAACGGTGCCGCGCCGGTCTCCGGTGTGGAGACCGGCGCGCACTGAACCGTCAGCGGCTCACGGACTTCTTGTACTGCACCTGAGCCAGCGGCACGAAGACGACCAGGATCACCACGATCCACGCCAGCGTGGTGATCACCGGGTGCTGCATCGGCCAGGCATCGGAGGGCGGAGCCGCGGGATTGGTGTTGCCGAACAGTTCGCGCACGGCCTGCGTCAGCGCCGACACCGGGTTCCACTCGGCGAATACCTGCAGCGGACCCGGCATACCTTCCAGCGGCACGAACGCGTTCGACAGGAACGTCAGCGGGAAGATCACCATGAAGCTGGCGTTGTTGAACACCTCCGGTGTGCGCACCAGCAGTCCGACGACCGCCATCATCCAGGACAGCGCGTAGGCGAACAGCAGCATCAGCGCGTAGGCCATGACCGCGTCCAGGAACGACCCGCGAATCCGCCAGCCGACGACCAGGCCGGTCAGCGACATGACGACCAAGCTCACGACATTGATCACCACATCGCTGATCGTCCGGCCGACCAACACCGCCGACGGTGCCATCGGCAGCGAGCGGAACCGGTCGATGATGCCCTTCTGCATATCCTCGGCCAGGCCGGCACCGGTGAACGTGGCACCGAAGACCACGGTCTGGGCGAAGATGCCCGCGATCAGGAATTCGCGGTAGCCGCCCTCCACGCCCTCGACCGTGATCGCCGAGCCGAAGACGTAGGCGAACAGCAGCACGAACATGATCGGCGACAGCGTGGTGAAGATCAGCACGTCGGGTACGCGCTTGATCTTGATGACATTGCGCTTGGCGATGGTCAGGCTGTCGCTGACCACCATCGAGAGTCGGTCCCCGAGGGCGGGGCCCTGCACGTCCACCTTGTCGAGCGTGGTGCTCATCGGTTGTGTCCTTCCTCGGCGCCGACGGCCTGTTTCTCGGCATCGACATTGACGAGCTCCTCGGCCTCGTGCCCGGTGAGGGTGAGGAAGACGTCGTCGAGCGAGGGCCGTCGCAGCGCGACATCGTTGATCTGCACCCTGTGCTCGGTGAGCCTGCCGATCGCGGTGACCAGGTCCTGGGAGCCGTCGGCCACCGGGACGATGATCCGGCGCAGACCGGGTTCGAGATGGATCTCGCCGTCGGCCAGCCCGGCGAGCACCTGCTGCGCGGGCGCCAGCTGGTCGGGAGTGGCGACGGTGAGCTCGATCCGGTCGCCGCCGACGAGCGCCTTGAGTTCGTCGGCGGTGCCGCGTGCGATCACCTTGCCCTGATCGATGACGGCGATCGAGTCGGCCAGCCGGTCGGCCTCCTCCATGTACTGGGTGGTGAGCAGCAGGGTGGTGCCGCCCGCGACGAGTTCCTCGATGACGTCCCACAGGTCGAGCCGGGCGCGCGGATCGAGGCCGGTGGTCGGTTCGTCCAGGAACAGCACCGGCGGGTTGGCGACCAGCGCGCCGGCGAGGTCGAGCCGCCTGCGCATACCGCCGGAGTACCCCTTCACCGGACGATCCGCCGCGTCGGTGAGCCGGAAGCGCTCGAGCAGTTCCCGCGCGCGTTCCTTACTGCGCTGCACCCCGAGGTGGTACAGCCTGCCGACCATTTCGAGGTTCTCGAAGCCGGTGAGGTATTCGTCGACCGCCGCGTACTGCCCGGAGGTGCCGATCCGGGAGCGCAGGGCCTGTGGATTGTTGAGCACGTCGATCCCCGCGACCGTGGCACGGCCCTCGTCGGGGATCAGCAAGGTGGTGAGAACGCGGACAGTCGTGGTCTTTCCCGCGCCGTTGGGGCCGAGAAGTGCGGTGACGGTACCTTCGGGAACGGACAGATCGAGCCCGTCCAGGGCGGTGAGCTGCCCGTACCGTTTGACCAGACCCTCGGCGACGATTGCGTCGGGCATGATTCTCCTGAAGTCGAAGTTCAACGCTGTTGCCCCAGTATTGCGGGACCCACCGACAAGTCGCACCCTCTTTTTCGGGGTGCCTCCGTTCCCGATGTACAGATTTGTTCGACATGCCGATTTACGGCGACACGCGGCGAATCGGACCGATTTTCCGGCGGGCTCCCGGATCGCAAGCCCCTGGTCTTCGGGGCATCGATGGCGGCCCGACAAGAACATGTTCAGTGAATTTTTCGCGTAATTCGTTGTGCACCAGCATATTCCGGCCGAAGTAAGGCAACCGTCAGGTGATCTGCCGACCGATTCGCCGTTCACTACACCGGCCGCCAGCCACGGCCCAGGCCCAGAACGCCGAAAAATCTCGGAAACTGGTTCGTTGCGCGTACACGATTTCCGCTCGCATCGCGTAGGATCGTTCACGTCGGCCCCTCCCCCCCGGGCCGACCCTACGCGGGCCTCGGCTAACTCCCCCCCTTCGCCGAGGCCCGCTCCCCATTTTCCGGCAAGGTGCAGCTCCGGCTACCGGTGAGTACGCCCGGTCCGCGAGACCGTCACAGTCCAGCCACGTTCCCGCGATCACCGCGCAACCGGGTCTATCGTCAGCGCATGGTGCCCGGCAAAGGTGCGATCGCCGCGCTGGTCGTGTCGATGGCTGTCGTGGTCGGCTGTAGCGGTTCCGCCGACGACGAACAGGCCACCGCGACCAGCACCGAACAACTGCCACCGAACCAGGTCGCCGCGGTCGCGCTCCCCACCGACGCGGTCGACAAAGCCGTCGCGAAACTCGACGACCTGGCCACCTCGCTGATGGACAGCAGCCGTATCCCGGGCATGGCCGTCGCCGTCGTGCACGGCGGGAAGACCGTCTACGCCAAGGGCTTCGGCGTCAAGCAGGCGGGCGGCCAGGACGAGGTCGACGCCGACACCGTCTTCCAGCTGGCCTCGGTGTCGAAGTCGGTATCGGCGTCCGTGGTCGCGCACCAGGTCGGCGCGGGCACGGTCGAATGGACGACGCCGGTGGTCTCGAAGCTGCCCTCGTTCGCGCTCGCCGATCCGGCCACCACCGCCGAGCTCACCATCGGCGACCTGTTCGCGCATCGCAGCGGCCTGCCCGACCACGCGGGCGACCGGCTGGAGGACCTCGGGTACGACCAGGCCGCGATCCTGGACAAGCTCCGGCTCGAGCCCCTCGACCCGTTCCGGATCACCTACCAGTACACCAACTTCGGGCTGACCGCGGGCGCCGAGGCGGTCGCCGCCGCGGCCGGCGTCCCGTGGGACCGGCTCTGCGCCGACACCGTGTACGGCCCACTCGGCATGTCGTCCACCAGTTCCCGCTTCGCCGACTTCGAGGCCAGGCCGAACCGCGCGGTCGGGCACGTCGACGTCGACGGTGAATGGGTCGCGAAGTTCGTCCGCGATCCCGACCCGCAGTCCCCCGCGGGCGGGGTCAGCTCCTCGGTGAACGACATGGGGCGCTGGCTGGCGATGATGCTCGGCCACGGCACGGCGAACGGGACGACCGTCGCCCCGGCAGAGGCGCTGCTGCCCGCGATCACCCCGCAGGTGATCTCCTCGCCCGCCTCCTCCCCCGAGTCGCGGGCCGGGTTCTACGGCTACGGGTTCAACGCGTCGACCAGCTCGACGGGCCGCACCGCCTACAGCCACTCCGGGGCGTTCGCGCTCGGCGCCGCGACGAACTTCCTGGCGATCCCGTCCGCCGACGTCGCGATCGTGGCGCTCACCAACGCCGCGCCGATCGGCGTGCCGGAGGCGCTGACCGCCGAGTTCGGCGATCTCGTCCAGTTCGGCGAGATCCGCGAGGACTGGCGGGGCATCTACCAGGCCGCGCTCGCCCCCCTCGACGATCCCGAGGGCGACCTGTCCGGCAAGGCGGCGCCGACGACGCCCGCACCCGCCCAGCCACTGCCGACCTATGTCGGCACCTACGCCAACGAGTACTGGGGCCCGGCGACGATCTCCGAGGCCGAGAGCGGCCTGGTCCTGACGATGGGCCCGGCGCAACGCCGATACCCGCTGCGGCACTGGGACGGCGACATCTTCGCCTTCGAGCCGAGCGGCGAGAACGCACCGCCCGGCAGCGTCTCGTCGGCGATCTTCGACAACGGGACGCTCACCCTCGACTACTTCGACGAGAACGGTCTCGGGAAGTTCACCCGCTGACCCTCACGCCTCGGTCACGGCCCGCCAGGCCGCCGCCAGCCGCAGCGTCCTGACCTTGCCCGCCACCCCGAGCAGCGGCTCGTCGCGGTCCCAGCGGCTCCGGATCGCGGGGTCGACCCGGTCCCACAGCGGCGCGAGTTCGGCCCGCAGGCGGGTCAGCCGCTCGAAGACCCCGCCCAGCGCGATGTGCACGCCCACCGAACCCGGGTCCTCGGTGCTCACCCCACGCACGGCCGCAAACAGGGCCAGCAGCTGCTCTACGGCCTCGGCGGGCCATTCCGCTTGCCGGGACACCCGAACGAGCTGTCCGAGCACAGCGGCGACCACATGCAGATCTTCGACGGTGCGGAACGGCTTGAGGAAGTCGGCGTAGCCGTCGCCGGGCAGCAGTTCACCGGGCGCGGCGTCGAAAGTGACGGTGGCGTGCGGGATCTCCGGGGCGAACGGCAACGCGGGCAGCGGCGTCACCACGACGCCGGGACCGGCGGGCACCAGCACCGCTCGCAACGCGGCGCGACCGTCGGCCTGTTCGCCCGCCCGCGCGATCACGAGGAAGCGGGTGGCGAACTCGCCGAGCGTGGCGAAGGACTTGGTCCCGGTGACGACGCCCTCGGCGGTCACCGTGGTCGTCATCGACGACGGCTTGGCCCCGTTCGCCTCGGTCGCGCACATGGAGGTCAACCCGGGAGAATCGAGCGCGGGCACCAGCGCGCCCAGCGCTTCCTGATATCCGCCGAGAAACGCCGTACCTGTTCCGGCACTGTCGAATCCGGCGACAACAGCGCGGTCGATCGAACTGGCGAAGGGGGCGCTACGCGCGCGATGCTGTGCCGCGATCGCGGCGATATCGGTCGAGGAAGACTCGGCCGGAGCCGCGCTGAGCAGAAAATCGAAAACCGAGGAATTCACAGAAGTGGAGCCTAGGGGAATCGAACCCCTAACCCCTGCCTTGCAAAGGCAGTGCTCTGCCAATTGAGCTAAGGCCCCTGGCTGGCTTGGTCAAACCAGTTGGCAACCCGAATCAGCGGGTGGTGACCTCGCGCCAGAGGTCTGCGTCATCGCGCTTGCGGAATTTGGTGATACCGATGAGAACCGCGATCACAACACCGACCGTGAGGACAATCTTCATGATTCCCACCCTACTGTGATGTTCGGGAGTGGGCCTAGGAGGACTTGAACCTCCGAAGCCTTTCCTCTGTTTTGCCTGGTCAACGTCCCGATCTCAGCAGCTCACGCCCCGTTTCATGACCGTTCGTGCCCTTTCATGACCCAAACTAGCGGTTTTGTGGCGACCGCGTCAACGCCGCAGGTCACCACTGCGTGGCGACCGCAGGTGGCGACTCGGTCGCCACCCCTTCGACGACGTCTTCCAGGCCATGCGACCGAGCCGGTTGAACGGCCCCGAATGGGCTTGGGGGATGCACCTATCAGAGCAGCGATGGTGTGAGTTGCCACACAGATCCCCTCCGAGGACGGCTCTGGATCGACATGGCAGCGGTTGTGGTCCGCCAGATCCCCCGGCGGAGAACCCACCGGTATTTACCAGCTATTTGCTGGTACGCGCCCGATGCCGGAATAACCGACAGGAGCCCCTCCCTCACGCGACCATGAGAGGAAACAGACCATGCGTTACGTAGATTCGGATTATCGACACACCGGTTCCGGCGGTGTTCAATACGATTTGCCAGAGGTTTCATCGCAGGCAGCACCACCGCGCCGCCGTGACGACACGGCGGCCCGACCGGGAGATCGGCGGATGGATATCGACATCACCTGCCCGAGCTGTGGGCGGCTCGATTGGGTGCAGAGTGTGCCCGCGTTGTGCTCGGACGGGACGTCGGTCTCGATGGGGAGCGGATCGTATTCGGGTTTCGGAGTGTCGAGTAGTGGGCTCGTGCCGGTGTTCGGCACGATGACCGTCGATCGAACCCATATCACCGCGCTGGCCAACAGCTTCGCCCGCGAGCCCGACTGGAAGCCGACGCGGCGTTTGACCCGGGTGGGCTGGATGTTGCTGGTTCCCGCGTTCTTGATGTTCATCGTTCTGGCCATCGGCACTGTCGGCGAAGAACCGGGACGCGCCCAGATGTCGATGGCTGTGTCCGGGGTGTTCATGGTCGGGGTCTACGCCTCGCCGGGCCTGTTGACGCTCGCGGCTGCGCGGGGCCGACGCCGTCACAACAACCGGATCCTGCGCGGACGCCCGCACGCGCACGCGCTGTGGGGCGCCGGGTTCTATTGCCATCGCTGCGGGACCGCGTTCTGGCCGTACTCACCCGTGGCGGGTATACCGGTGCGACAGTCGTTGTCGCCGCAGCAGTTCCGATGGCATGTCTGGAAGGTCGGCCGCTACAACGACACCCGATAGTCGCCGAGCGATAGCGACCACCGCGCCACCGGTCGACTCCCGCTCCGGGCCCGGCACGGTCGTCGTCGAGTCGGCAGGTTGTCGAACCGGTCGGCAAATCATTCTGCGTGTTGCAGCGCTGGCTGGTGCTTGTCGACAGTTGGACGCCGCCGATCAGGTTCTCGTGCGCAGCCGACCTCGGTGGTCGGCGGCGATGCCGGTGTCATCTCGATTGTTCGGTCTGCGCTGGGACACCGGTGGCACCCGGTGATTCCGTGCCGTCGGTGTAGGTCTGTTTCTCCTGCGTCCGCTGCGTCTGCTCGCGCGTGAGGTCGGCCGTTTCGGCGTCCTCCGGCGGGGCGGGCGGGTCGCTGGCCTGTGTTCGGGCGAGTGTGATGAGTTGGCGGACTTGCTTCGGGGTGATCTCCAGCAAATCGGCGACGTCATCGTCGGTGTGGCCGGGCTGGTCTCGAATGGTCATCGCCGCGCTGCCCTGGTCGGCGCGCAGACTCGCGATCTGGGCGGCGGCTTCGTCTTCGACGACGCTGATCTGTCGGCGCAGTTCGGCGATCTCGGCGTCGCGTTTGGTCTCGCACGCGGTGATCGCCTGCCAGTCGGACAGATAGCGGCGCACCGCCGCGGCGATCGCGCGGTCGCGTTCGCGGGCGAGTTCTCGGCGACGGCGCACACGCTCGCGTGAACGTTGCACCCGTTGCGTCATTTCCGGTGACCGAGCCGTTCGCGGTGAGCGCGGCGGTCGACGTGCAGCCATGAGCTGACCTCCAACAATATCGGCCAGCCTGCTGATCCTCCGGCAACGATCCTACTCCCCGCCCACCCATCGTGATCATCCGCTCGTCGTTCACGTTCGTGGAAGACCAATGCCACGCCGATTCCGCCCGTCCGGTGCTGCGGTGCCCGACTAGCCCCACTGCGGTCTGCGCCAGGCCTCCTCATTCCCATTCCGATGTCATACCGGCACCAGCAATGAGGTGTTCGGAGGTTGTTCTATTCCCTACCAAGGAGATTAGTGATGTCCATACCTCAGCCACTGCCGTCTCCGGGCCGGTTGATCGCCTCGATCCCCGGCATGATCGGTTTCATCCCGCAGCGGTCGCTGATCCTGGTCCTGATCCCGGCAGGATCGACAGATCCCGAGCCGGCGGCGCTGCCTCGCTTCGACCTCACCGACAGTGCCGCTTCGATCATCGACCGCCTGCGGCCCTTGCTCGCGAAAATGGGCTCTGCCACGGGTTTCGTGATCGTCGTCGATGACCGGCTGTCCGCGCCAGGCGTCGACGGACGGGCCACATCCGGGCGAGACCATCGTCTTGTCGAGCAGGTGGTCCGCGGCCTCGCCGACAGTCCCGCCCGCGTGTCCGGTACCTTCGCGACGGCCGCGATCGTGGCCGGTGGGTCGTGGTGGTCGCTGTCGGGCACCACCGAATCCGGGACACTACCCGATCCCGCTCGCACACCCGCCGCGCGGCAGCGCGCAGCGCTGGGAATGCCTGTCCTGGAGTCGCGGGCAGCGTTGGCCGACTCGCTGAGGACCGATCCCGCGCTCGCCGTCCCGGTGTCAGCGGCGCTGGGCGGGGCTGTCGCCGAGGTCCGTGGCCGCCGCCAGGCCGTCGAGCACGAGCTGGAGATGACCGTCCGCGACCGCCACGACCTCGAGCAGGTGCTGTACGCGATCGCCGATCTCGCCGACGGCCTCACCCTCACCCCGAGCGACCTCGCACGCTTGGGGGCCGTGCTGAGCATCGCGACGGTGTCGCAGTGCCTGCCCGCGATCGCCATCGGCGAGCACGCCGTCGCCGCGGAGAGGTTGTGGATCTTGTTGACCCGCAGCCTTACCGGCCGCTACCGCGCCGAGGCCGCGGTCCTGCTCGCCTACAGCGCACACCTGCGCGGCGACGGCACCCTGGCCAGGCTCGCGATCACGATCGCACTGGAGGCCGATCCCTCGCACATCTTCGCCCGGCTGCTCAACGCCGCGCTCGAACGTGCCCTCCCACCAGGCGTAGTGCACCGGTTCGCGCGGTTCGCCATCGCAGCCGCCGCCGACCTCGGCATCACCATCCCGTAGCGACACCCAACCCGGGCCGGGCCGAACACGGCGCGGCACAGCGCGACAGCACCGTTCGCTGGGCTGCCGCCTCATCGGTGTGTGCCGCCCGAATCGAATCGGAGGGTCATCGGCCCCCCGAATGCGGCGAATACGCCTGCGGTGTCCGAGGACGGTCGGGGCCGCCGTTGCTTCGTCGTCCCGGTGTGGAAGGAGTTCGCATGATGGCCTCACCATTCGATGACCCGGCACCCGAGCGCGTGTCCAAGGACAGTGGCGATCGGCGGTGGGACACGCCGTGGGGACCGATCACGCCGTGGACCGTCACCGCTGACCATCCTGATCCGGCGCGGCGGATGCAGTTCTATCTGGGTGTCGGTCAACCCAGCCTGCTCAACACCACACCGGTGCCGGTGTTCCTGTCCGCGCCGCGGCTGGCGCGCTACCGAACCAGGGGGGAGCGGTTCCCGGTCCGGATCAACCACGCCCCTTACAGCGGCGACTCGGGGGCTTACTCGGCTCTCGTGCTCACCGCCGATCCACATCATCACCCCTGGTGGGCCGTGCCGGACGAGTACGGGGCGTTGTGGTCGCGGCTCATCGACGACATCGGGCCACCCGGGTTCGTCGGCATCCAGGACCTGCCGTGCGAACCCGGATGCCTGCGACGCACCGGCCTGAGCGTCGCCGATCATCAGCAACTCACCCTCGACAACTACCGGTACCTGGCACAGAATTTCGATCACGTCCCGTGGCTGCCGACCCTTCAAGGGTGGCATCCCAGCCAATATGTCGAGCATTTCCGGTTGTATCGCTCGGCGGGGATCGATCTGGCCGGCCGCTGGGTCGGGATCGGCAGTATCTGCCGACGTAGCGGCGCCGACCACGATGTCGCCCGCGTCCTGACCGCGCTCGCGGGATTCGGGATGAGGATGCACGGCTACGGAGTCTCGCTGCGCACCCTGGTCCTGGCCGGGCATCTTCTGCACAGCGCTGACAGCCAATCCTGGTCACTGGCAGCGCGGCGCGCCCGGACACCGATGCCCGGCTGCGTGCACCTCTCACGCCCGAATGGCGACAGCGGGCGCCGGCGGTTGACCGATTGCCGCAATTGCCTGCGCTACGCGGTGGCCTTCCGCGAAAAGGCCATGAACGCCCTGCGCCTCAACCACCACCTGCGCGTCACCACCGACCCGCAACTGTGGGAGCAACCGGCACCCACTCAACCCGCACCACGCCCGCGGCCCCGCGTCGCGCCCCGCACCGAAGTCACTGGCAGCGAACAGATCCCGCTGTTCGACGCCGGATTACGAACGGTGTCGGCGGCCTGACCGGATCCGACACCACGCACGCGCCCCACCGGTGCGCGCCCCTTGCCTCCCGCTGCCCGCGGCGGCACCGACACAGAAAGGCGGTCCTGGCCGTGACCACGCCCATTGCCACGACGCGAAGGCCCGCTCGGCGTGGCCCCGCCCAGCGGTTACTGCGGCGCGGGCGCGGTGGGATCGATTTCTCGGTGGCTGCGGGGCCTGACCTGGGTGGATACGACCACTACCTTCTGAGCCTGAGTGGCGGCAAGGACAGCCAGGCGATGGTGGATGTTCTGGTCGAGGAGTTCCACCACCTCGGCGTGCTGGACCGGGTCACCACCGTCCATGCCGCCATGGGCCGCTCCGACTGGCCGGAAACCTCGGCTCTCGCACGAGAACACGCCTACCATTACGGGCTGCGCCACGAGGTGGTGTCGCGCACCGGCGGCGACCTCCTCGACCGTGTCACCGAACGCGGAAAATGGCCATCTCATCGAAATCGTTGGTGCTCAGTTATCTGCACCAGCATTTACTGAGTGATCATGGCGCTTCACGCCGTAACCAAGGAGAAGGCAATGGATCTTCGTCGTCAGCTCATGGAAGGGCGTGCGTCCGTGCCCCGAGTCGGATCCGTCGTCAAGGTTGAGCGAGTCCATCCGCCGTTCGTGGTGCTCGATCCGTCGGGCGCCGAAACCTGCGCTATCACAGTGTATTTGCGTGATCTGGCCGTGGGAGACGGCAGCCCTCTGACCATCCGCAGCTACGCGTATGGGCTTCTGCGCTGGTTCCGGCTGTTGTGGCTGCTGGGCGTGGTGTGGGAGAAAGCGACCGAGGCCGAGGTCGTCGTTCTGGTCGGGTGGCTGCGCACCGCACCGAACCCGCAGCGTCGAAGACGCACATCAGAAGCCAGCAAGCCGGGTGCGATCAATCCGCGAACCGGCAAGGCGATGCCGGCGGCAGGCTACGCCCGCACCACGATCAACCATGCCCTGTCGTCGGTGAGCGGGTTTTACGAGTACCACGGTCACCACTCCCGCGGACCGGTGATCAACCCGGTGCCGTCCTCGCCGCAGCGCCGCCGCGCACTGGCCCACCTGAGCCCACTGGAGCCCAAACCTGTAGTCGGCCGAGCCCGGCTGCGGCAACGAGTGCCCCAGCGGCCACCACGCGCGATTCCGGACCGTCTGTGGGATGAGCTGTTCGACGCCATGGTCTGCGAACGCGACCGCGCCCTGATGGAGTTCTTCGTCTCCAGCGGCGCCCGCGCGGCCGAACTGCTCGGCGTGACGCCGGAAGACCTGGACTGGGCCGGCCGCCGGATCTACGTCGTGTCGAAGGGCACCCGCGACCGGCAGGCGATCCCCGCGTCCCCGCAGGCGTTCGTCCGTTTGGCGCTCTACTTCGACCAGATCGGCACACCGGCGCCGGGTGAGTCGATCTGGCGAACTCGCCGTGGTAAGGACCGGCCACTCACCTACTGGGCACTGCGGCGAATATTGCAGCGCGCCAACACGGTTCTGGGAACGAACTGGACCTGGCACGACGCCCGCCACACCGCCGCGACTCGAATGGCCAACAGCGGCAAGCTGACCTTGCCCGAAGTTCAGGCGATCCTGCGGCACGCCAACATCCAGACCACCAGCCGATACCTGTCGGTCGGTGTCGAGGAGCTGTTCGACAAGCTCACCGAGCACTACGCCCGCCCGAAACCGCAGGCCCATTTCCCGACCGGCTACGCCGCTGACGACATCGCGGCGGTGTTCGGTGCCTGAGTCCTCCACCGGCACAACCACCGGTCACATCCGCCGTCACCGCCACGGCCCGGTGCTGGACGAACTGGGCTTCGCCAGCCGGTTCGTCTCCGGTCGAATCGAACCGCGACCGGCGACCACCACGACCCCTCCCCGCCCGGTCGGGGAGCTGAGTACCGCGCCGATCGACCGCATCGCCGAGCTGGTGACGATCACCTGGGACGGCGCGAAGCCGACCCGGCAGCAGCGCGGCCAGGCCACCAAGATCGTCCTGAGCTACCTGTCGGAGTTCGGAGGCGATACCTGGCAAACCCGATGGGATGCGAGCCCGCTGGGCCGTGGAGAGACCACGGTCAGCGAGGTATTGGGCTCGCGGCGCGGGACTGGCCTGGCGATCGGGCAGGGCGTGCGGTCGCTGTTCTGCCTGCGCGTGATCCAGCCGTCCCTGCTGGCATTCCGAGCGAACTCGTTTCACGAGTACTGGCAGTTCTTCGTCGCGGCCCAAGGTGACCCGCTGCTGGAGAAGTTCGCAGAACAGACCACCGCATCCGACTTATCGTGGCCGCACCGGCGTGACGCCCTGTTCGACGTGTGCTGCCTGCTCACCGTCCAGGGCGTCAGCCTCTCCGATCTCACCCCGGCCGCGCTGCTGCACTACGGGCACGAGACTCGCCGAGTCCGCACGATCCTGCAACCCGAGACCAAGATGGGCAACCGGTTCGCTGGCCCGTCGGCATGGAACGTCCTGCACCAGGTGGGCCACTTTCCACCCGGAACACCATCGACCATGCGGGAGGCGCTCAGCCGCGGTCAGCTCACCATCGAACAGCTCGTCGACCGCTATCCGATCCGCAACCGGTCGGTCCGGCAGCTGCTCATCGACTACTTCACCCGCCGGGCCGCCGACTCCGACTACGCCTCCATTAGCCACATGGTTCTCGAAGTCGCGCACCACTTCTGGGAGAAGATCGAGCGAATCAACCCCGACCAGGCCGACCTGCGGGTCTCGCCGGAGGTCTATGCGACCTGGCGACACATGATCAGCACCCGCGAGGACGGCAAGAACGCCGGCAAACCCCGCGCCGGTGTCGACGGCATCGTGATCTGCGTCCGCAGCTTCTACTTCGACCTGCACACCTGGGCTACCGACGAACCCGAACGCTGGGCCCAATGGGTCGCCCCCTGCCCGGTCCCACCCAGCGAAATCCGCGGCCTCGGCAAACGCCGACGCCGCATCAACGAACGATCCGCCGACCGAACCCGCCTCCGGCAACCACTGCTGCCTCTACTGGTCCAACACGTCGAAAGCCGCTACGACACAGCACGAACCCTGCTCGAGCACGCCCGTCGAGCCCAGCCCGGTGAGAGATTCCGGCTGGACGGGCGCTCCTATCAGCGAGTGCTCACCAACAGCGACGTCCATACGCGGGTTCGGTCGGGCGGCAAGAGCCCTGTCCGAATCCTCGACGAGGACACCGCCGCGATCGTGCACATCGAAAACGACGAGGAAGCCGCCTTCTGGGACTGGGCCTGCGTCGAGACGTTGCGCCACTCCGGCGTCCGCATCGAAGAACTCTGCGAGCTGACCCACCTCAGCATCCGGCAATACCAGCGATCCAACAGTGAGGTGATCGCCCTGCTGGTGATCGCACCCTCGAAAACCGACCGCGAACGCGTCATCCCGATGAGCGCGGAACTGTTCCACGTCATCGCCTCGGTCATCCGCCGCCACACCCAGGACGGGCGCAGCATCCCGTTGGCCAGTCGGTTCGACCACCACGACAAGGTCTGGAGCGCCCAGTTGCCGTTCCTGTTCCAGCGCCGAATAGGGTCCACCGACCGGGTCATCGCCAGCGGCACAGTCCTGAACATGCTCAAACGACGATGCGTCGAGCTGGCCGAGCAGCATCCCGGCTTCCGCACGACGCGGTTCACACCCCACGACTTCCGTCGCATCTTCGCCACCGACCTGGTCAACAGTGGACTTCCCATCCACATCGGCGCGGCCCTGCTCGGGCACCTCGACATCCAGACCACCCGCGGCTACGTCGCGGTCTTCGACGAGGACATCGTTCGCCACTACGTCGCCTTTCTCGATCATCGCCGCGAGCTGCGGCCGGTCGAGGAGTATCGCGACGCCACCACCGAGGAATGGGCTGAATTCGACGAGCACTTCGACAAACGCAAGGTCGAACTCGGCTCCTGTGGACGCCCCTACGGCACCCCCTGCCAGCACGAACACGCCTGTATCCGCTGTCCGGTGCTGCACATCAACCCCCAGATGCTCGCCCGGCTCGACGAACTTGAAACTGATCTACTTGCCCGCCGCGCTCGCGCTGAAACCGAGAACTGGGCCGGCGAAGTCGAGGGAATCGACATGACCTTGACCTTCCTGCGCGCCAAGCGGGACGACACCCAACGCCGACTCCGACGACCAACCGTCGCTCTCGGCCTTCCCACCCCCGCACGGAGCCGCGAACAGCCGGGAAACACGACATGACGACCGCTTGGAGCACCGCGACCGCACGAGACTAACCCCTCCGGCACCGGCTGCGCCGCTCGCGGCTTCGCGACGCATGGAGCGCGGCCCGGAGGGACGGAGATCGTTTGTTCTCGCCCGCCCGCGGGCGGGCGGGCGATGGTGTTCAGTCGGCGACGGGCAATAGTTCGGCGAGTGACAGCTTGCCCAATCTAAAGGCTTCTGTATTCCTCCATCACGCACATCACTCGTTGAGTGAGGGTTTGCTCCAAGTCCCACGCCCGCCACGACTCCTTTTCCCAGAGATGGTCGCGAGCGTACTGATCTGGCCGATGGTCTAGCAGTACCGGCCGGCCATCCTCGAAAACGCCGAGTTGTACGCCTACTGGACAATCGACGGGGCGGATCGTCGGATCCTGGGATGTAAAGACGTAGAAGCAGGCACTCGTACGCTCGCGTTCACGCTGACTTTGGCGCACCTTCTCACTGAAGCACGCAAAAGAATCCTCGCCTTGCGTCTCTAATTCCTGACGCACTTCCCACCCCTCATACGTGAGCGGAACAATCTGTTTCGGATCGGACGCATACAGCCATTTCGAATCCCATCCGACGTGAAAATATCGCTCACCTACGTCCAGCCCGGTCCTGCTAAATTCCTGCCAAGAAAGCTGTCTCTTCTTGAATTCGGTAGCGAGTCGGTCATTATCGCTTCTGTTTCGCGCCCGCGTCATGCCCTTCACATTACGTACCGACCAATAGCTGGTCGGACGAAAAGGGTCGGGCGGTTCACGATGTGTACACAAGGCCGCCTTTGTCAGGGTGCCGTCCTCAACGACCACAAGGCGAGTAAATGATCGTGCACCTCCGAGACACCACGCTCGCCCGAGATTTTCTGCCCTTATGCGAGCACTACCATCGGTCCATTCGAGCACACGGATTGCCGGCACATTCCAATGCGCAGCCCCCTTTTCGGTCGAATCGTGCCAGCTGTACTGCTTCAGCACTCCAAGCGTCTCGTCGATCAGAGCCGCAGCCTTGGCTGCCGCTGCGGACGCGGCCCTCATGGCCGCCGTGTCGACGGCACGTGAATACTGACCCTTGCGTGGCAACCGAAATCTGACCCCCTTGGTCGGGACCCTGGCTCTATCCGAGTCAGGGAGGACGAAGGGATGCTTGCCGTGGAGGATTGGGCTGAGATTCGTCGTTTGCACCGGTCAGAGGGTGTTCCGATCAAGGCGATCGCCCGGCTGATGGGTGTGTCCCGCAATACCGTGCGGGCGGCGCTGGCCTCGGACAGACCGCCGAAATACGAGCGGCCGGCGAAGGGGTCGATCGTGGATGCGGTGGAACCGCAGATCCGCGAGTTGTTGAAGGTGTATCCGACGATGCCCTCGACGGTGATCGCCGAGCGGATCGGCTGGACTCACTCGGTCCGGACGTTGTCGGGGCGGGTCGCGGAGCTGCGGCCGGCGTATCTGCCGCCGGATCCGGCGTCGCGGACGGCGTATGTCGCTGGTGAGGTCGCCCAGTGTGATTTCTGGTTCCCGCCGATCAATCTGCCGGTGGGGTTCGGGCAGGTCCGTGGGCCGAAACAATTACCGGTCCTGACCATGGTGTCGGGGTATTCACGCTGGTTGATGGCGGTGTTGATCCCGACTCGGCATGCCGAAGACCTGTTCGCCGGTTGGTGGACCCATATTCACCGGCTCGGGTCGGTGCCGAAGGTTCTGGTTTGGGACGGCGAAGGCGCGATCGGTCGTTGGCGCGGCGGTCGCAGCGAACTCACGACCGAATGCCAGGCGTTCCGAGGGACTCTCGGCGCGAAAGTGATCGTCTGCAAACCCGCCGATCCGGAGGCCAAGGGCATGATCGAACGGGCCCATGACTATCTGGAACGGTCTTTCCTGCCCGGACGGTCGTTCAGCGGCCCCGCCGATTTCAACACCCAGCTCGAGGACTGGCTGGATCGGGTGAACCGCCGGCCACGGCGGGTGCTGGGTTGCGCGCCGACCGATCGGATCACCGCCGACAGGCAGGCGATGCTGGCGTTGCCGCCGATCGCGCCGGAAACCGGGTGGCGGCGATCGGCCCGGTTGCCGCGTGATCACTACATTCGCTTCGATTCCAACGACTACTCGGTGCATCCAGCGGTGATCGGTCGCCGGATCGAGATCGTCGCCGATCTGGACAGGGTCCGGGTTCATTGCGGCGGCCG
The DNA here is from genome assembly GCF_052983615.1 of Nocardia fodinahabitans. NCBI lineage: Bacteria > Bacillati > Actinomycetota > Actinomycetes > Mycobacteriales > Nocardiaceae > Nocardia > Nocardia fodinahabitans. The sequence continues at coordinate 3,511,527 of NZ_JBRJJC010000001.1, read as the reverse complement.
GGTCGTCGCCGATCACGAACGGATCTGGGCGGTGCATCAAACCATCTCCGATCCCGATCACGTCGAGGCAGCGAAAGTGTTGCGGCGCGGCCGGATCGGTGTCCTGCGCCCGGCTCCCGAACCCGAGGTCGAGCAACGCGATCTGACCGATTACGACACCGCCCTGGGCATCGACACCGAAGGCGGGGTGGCCTGATGCCTGCCAGGACACGAACCCCGGCGAAGACATCCACCACGGTCCGGGACTTCGCCGCCGAACTGGCCTTCCTCACCCGGGTGTTGAAGGCGCCGTCGCTGCGCGAAGCCGCCCAACGCCTGCCCGAACGCGCCCGCGCAGAGAACTGGACCCACGAAGAATTCCTGGTCGCCTGCCTGCAACGTGAGGTCTCCGCCCGCGAGTCCCACGGCGGTGAAGGACGGATCCGCTCGGCCCGCTTTCCTCACCGCAAATCCTTGGAGGAGTTCGACTTCGGTCATGCCCGCGGCCTGAAGCGAGACACGATTGCGCATCTGGGCACCCTGGATTTCGTCACTGCGAAAGAGAACGTGGTGTTCCTGGGGCCACCCGGAACCGGCAAAACCCATCTCGCTATCGGGCTGGCCATCCGCGCCTGCCAAGCCGGACACCGGGTCGCGTTCGCGACCGCCGCCGAATGGGTTTCCCGCCTGGCCGAAGCCCACCACACCGGCCGCTTGCAGGCCGAGCTGACCAAGCTCGGCCGCTACCCGCTGCTCGTCATCGACGAGGTCGGCTACATCCCCTTCGAGAATGAAGCCGCGAACCTGTTCTTCCAGCTCGTCTCGTCCCGCTATGAACGCGCCTCGCTGATCGTGACCAGCAACAAAGTCTTCGGCCGCTGGGGCGAGGTCTTCGGCGACGACGTCGTCGCCGCGGCCATGATCGACCGCCTCGTTCACCACGCCGAGGTCATCGCGTTGAAAGGCGACAGCTACCGGCTCAAAGACCGCGACCTCGGCCGCGTCCCCACCGCCGGCACAACTGAAGACTGAAACCACCCACCAACCCGCCCAGAGGGGTCAGAATTCGGATGCCGAAAAGTGGTCAGGATTCGCCTGCCGTTGACACGCTGCGAGGCGTTCAGCTATCTCTTCTCCGCGAGCATCGAGTGAGCGTTCATACTCCCCGAGGTTGTCCTTGATCCCCAATTCATGTCCTTAAATTGCGGCGTGAAGTCCAGAAACGTCGCCAAGAGTACCCCAAATCCGTTTGATCTGTGCATATTTCGGTCCGATCGGACCCGTCGGCGCAGTTGCCGCGCAATCGCGCGGTCGGATGAGAGATCATCGTCGCTGTTCGAACGAATGCTGCCGCTGTGCCCTGTTGTGCCGCACGATGTCGGAGCGTCGACATCGGTCAGCCAGCTCAAGTAGTTCGCTCCTCCGCGCGAGCGCGATGAACGGTGGCTCCTGCTCGGTCGTGGTCGGTGGGTCGGGTTTCCGCTTGTGCAGGAAGGGACGAGGCTGTCTACGCTTTCAGCGTCGCGGATGGGGCCGCCGACCGCGCGGATGGCCCACCACGGTGTCAGGTCGCGGTCGAGTTCTGCGTGAAGGCGGCGACGGTGACCCGTCCGCCCAGGATCGTGGTGTCGGTGATTTGCTCCCCGGGCCGCAACTCGCCGACCTCGATTTCACGCCCCCGGACCATCACCGGGTGGCCCAGGACGGAGCCAACGTGGTGAGGTCGAGAGTGAGTGTTCCGGTGCCGGGATCTGGTGAATCCGGCACCGACGGGGTCGCCGATGAGCATGGCCCGCAGGGACAGGTGCTGCCAGGTTCTGGGTGCCGATCTGGACGAAGAGAGCGGTGTCTACCCCCATCGGTGGTAGTTCGGTCCCGCTCCGGGGCGCGCATGACCGGTTGAGGACGAGACGGCCGATCCAGGCCAGCGCGATCGCTGTCAGGGAGACGAGGCCGGTGCGGAGAAGCATGGGCAGGGGGCCGCCGCGGTACACCCCTAGATTTGCCAACCAGCAAGTAGTGCAGATAAGCACCAGCGATTTCAAGCGATCTCCGGCGCGGCGGGTGATCACGATGCTGGTCGCGGAATCCCGCGCCGCCGGGATCGTCGATCGCCCGATCAGGGTGCTGAACATCATGGGCCATCGCGGTCAAGAGTCCGCGGAGAGAGCGAACCGGCACGCCTTCGTGCATGAGCCCGGCAGGACGTGTCTGTGCCCGCGATGCGCTGCCGCCCGCAGCGCCGGGAATCCTCCGAAGGCCAGTGTCTCGAATTCGCGGCGGATCGTGGATACGTGGCTGCCGATTCACGGCTGGGACCTCGAGACGGTGTGGGCGCGGATCGCGTCGGCGGGTACCCGGCCTCATTTTTCTTACAGTGCAGGATTTCCGCGCGCGTCGTGTGTGTTCTGCATCTATTCATCGAAATCAGGTCTGGTGCAGGCCGCGCGCCTGCACCCCGAGCTGGCTGCGCAGTACGCAGCGGTTGAGGCCGATATCGGGCACCGCTTCCGTGTGGACGTGTCCATGGCCGAGGTCGTCGCCGAAGCCGCCACCGACACCGGGACCGGGCCGGTCGCCGACTGGATCGACTGAACCCGCCCCCTTCCCGGTACGTCCGGCTCTCCCCGTCTTCGGTTGGTGTCCCGGCACGGCCGGTCCCGATCCGAGATCCGCACGTCCGCATCCGAACTCGCAGAAAGGGATACATCGTGAGTGACAACGAGATCGACGCCTATCACCCCGATTTCGATCTGTACATGCCCGATGAGCATCGGATCGAGGACGCGGTGAAGGTGTACATGGTGTTCGAGGACGGCCGATGGTGTCTGGACGGGTTGATCCAGCAGAGCGATCCGCTCGACGAGCTGACCGGGACCCGGTGCAGCTACGAGCAGCCGCGCGAGGATTGCGTGGTCTGCTCGACCCCGCACGGCTTGGCCGTGGTGGAGGCCGCCGACCGGGCCAGCATGCCTAACGGGCGGGAACTGCTGGCCATGCTGGCCGAGGAGTTCGGTTACGTGCTCGTCCCGGCCGCGATGGCAGGACCCGGACCACAGATCACCCGGCTCAGCGAGCAGGTCCAGCAACTGCTGGACAAGCGCAGCGAGGTCGACGAACTCGGCGACAAGCTCGCCGACGCCTTCGTCGGCGCGGTCGAACTGTCGACCTATCTCAACACGGCGACCCGCCGCGGACGGCTGCGCGCCATGCGGACCCTGATCGCCCACCTCACCGGCAAACCCGCCACATGACCGGCCACGGCGACCACGCGCAGGATGCGCACCCGACCCCGGCCGACGGCCACGACACCACGGCCGCGGACCCGTGCGGGTGCCCCGCGTCCGCGCGTTCGGTCCCCGGTGGTGTGCAGGTCCGCCATCACCCACGGTGCCTGCACGGTGAACCCCGCCGCTACCTCTGGTGCTACGCCGGTGCCCTGCCTACCGGCAGTCTCGCCGACTGCAGCGAGCACTTCGGATCCCTGGACCCCGACGCCCGGCGCCGGCTCGCCGCCGCCGGGGACGAACTGCGCACCTGGACCGACCATTAGCGGCTCCACATCACCACCACCAGACCCGAGTCCGCCCGCGTCCACTTCCACCTGACCGTCGCCGACGAATGGGTGGACCTGGTCCTCGACCCGTCCTGGTAACCGGTTCCACACCGGCGCGACGCCGGTATCCGTTCTCTGTGAAAGGTGATCATCGATGGCTGTCAGAACCTCGGTGCCGGTGCCCGAGTTCGCTCGCGAGATCCTGGCCGAGTCCCGAATCGAGGGCCACAACCTTGTGCTGCCCCAGCAGTTGAGCCAAGCCGACTACCGGAAAATCAACAGGGTCATCGAATCCATGGGCGGACGATGGAACCGCCGCGCACGCGCCCACGTCTTCCCCGACGACCCCACCGAGACTATCGCCGCGGCCGTAGCCCGCGGCACGACCCCCAACACCGATCGGAAGATACTCACCGCCTACTTCGCGACCCCCGAGCCGCTGGCCCGCCACCTCGTCGCCGGACCCCACTCCGGGATCGCGGCACTCGCGCCCGGCGCGCACGTGCTCGAGCCCTCCGCCGGTGACGGCGCGCTCGTACGAGCGATCCTGGCCACCAACCCGGGCGTGGAAGTCACCGCCGTCGAGCCCGACCGCGCGCGTGCCGCCGCGATCGACTACGACCCGCGGGTCACCATCGTGATCGCCGGTTTCGAGGAATTCGCCGCGACCCTGACCTCCCGGTACGCGGCCGTGGTGATGAACCCGCCCTTCGCGCTGCCCGGTCAGCCGACGGTGTGGATGGACCACCTCTACACCGCCTGGGACCTGCTCGAGGGCGGCGGGCAGTTGCTGGCGCTCGCGCCCAACGGCTACACCTACCGCGCCGACCGCGACCACGCGGCGATGCGCGACTTCATCACCGCCCACGGCGGGCACGAACCACTGCCCGCCGCGGCGTTCACCACCTCCGGTACCGACACCGACACCGTGCTCCTGCACGCACGCCGCCCCCTCCATCGCTGACACGGGCGCTCACCCGAACCACCGGTCTTCACCGACGCCGGGTCTCAGCTCTCGATTCCGGCTCCGGTCACGGTCCCCGCGCGCCGGACCGCGTCATCTTGCTGAAAGGAACGGCTCCCATGGGCGAGGACATCGAGGGACTATTCCCGCTCACAACACTTTTCGACGACGCGGCGATGCCGGTATGCTGGTCGTTCGGATTAGGTGTCGACAGTGCCGCGGGCATTACCCGCACTTTGCTCGATCCCGGATTCCGGCCCCCGCAGTTGCTCGATGATCTGTCGAACCTGCTGGTATTGGTGGCACAGACAGGTGATAAGTGGCGGTCGACCAATAATCTTGTCGCGCAACATATCCTGCCGTTGATCGCCGCTCGCCGGGTGCGTTTCGTCGAGGTCGCGCGTGCCGGTCCCAGTGTCGCCGACGGGATCGTCGTCCTGCAAGATACCCGGTCCCCGACCCGGCTGCATCCCGATCCCGACGAGCACGGCTTCTGCCCGCTCTCGGCCGAGCATCGCGGCAACGGGGTCATGCCCACCCTGAACGGACGTGCTTGCTCAGCCAAGGCAAAAGGCCAGCCTTTAGATGCTTGGCGCGCAACATATTTGGGGCCGCGCCCCTACATCCACGCCATCGGCTATTCGGCGGAGGAGTCCGGGAGAATCTCCCGCGACACCTCGGTCACGATGGGCGGGCGCCGCCACCCGATCTACCCGCTGCACGCGGCCGGGATGACCCGCGCGATGAGCCAGGGCTACCTGTACGGGCTGTTCGGGGTGTGGTGGCCGAAAAGTTGCTGTCGTCAATGTGGTTTCGTCAGCGTGCCCAGTTGGCCCGACCAGCTCGCCCGCTACCGCGCTTTTCCCGAGGAGGCGTTCAAACATCTCGTCGACGAGTACTGCGCGCTCGCGCTCAACCACCGCAGCGGCCTGTTCGGGCCGGGTAAATCGTTACGCGACAGGCTCCGCGCCGACGGCGCGTCCGAGGTCCATGCCCTGGCCGACGCTGCGATGGATGCGTGCGAGTGGGCGGTGTATCGGGTGCGGCGCTGCTACAGCGCCCGCGCCCAAGCATGGCGCGCGGTCGAGATCATCCACCGCGGCGACCGCGGCGAGGCCGCGCGGTTCGTCGGCGACCTCGCCGATAGCCTCCAGATAGCTGTCCGGATCGACGGTGAGCACACCCGGCTCTGGCTGACCGTCGAGACCGAGGACTATCCACGCCTGGAAGAGTTCTTCGTCGCGGCCCCGAACACGATAAACCCGAAAAAACGTGCAGGTTTCGAAACCCGGTGGGGCGGACACGCCGACGAACGGCTGCTGGCACTCGAACACATGTGCCTTGCAGGGGTAATTGACCACTCTCATCGATAGCTGGCCAGTACACGTGTTTCACCGTTCAACTGGGGCTCTCGGTGGCCGTTTTCCGGATTTGTCTGCGGCGCCGGTGATGTCGAGTGTCGTACGTTCCATGCGGAGCGCCGACTCGTGTGGTTCGCACCACCTCTCGATGAGTTGGCGTGGATAGGGGCTAGAGCGGCGCGGAACTCGTTGGCCTCGGGCTTGCGGCCTCATGAGCCATCACTTTGAGTAATCCGAGGGTGGCAATCGATTGCCAGGCAAAATACCTACGACGACCTTCCGATCAACTGTGGCTCCTGCCGGACGGTGGGTCGCGACCCAGATGAGCTCATCGAGTCTGAGGGTGCCGCTGCTGGAGGTCTTCGGCGTCAGGTCGAGTACGAGGAGCAGGCCGAAAGGGACGTTGGTATTGCTGTATTCCGTCGTTTGCGCCAGGTAAGTGGATTCGATGTGCTGGCGGCTATTGTCGCCATCGTCCTTCTTGATCTCGGCCAAGTAGTGCAGCGCGCCGAAGCGCACGATGATGTCGCCGCGTCCCAGAGCCAGGTCGATTGGTTCGGCGCTCACCGCGTGGTGGAGGGCACCCGAGTCCAGCCAGCCGCGGAAATCGAGTTGTAGGTCCTCCTCAACTGGTTGGCGTTGGTCCTTTTCTGGGCGCAGGCGGTAGTCGTAGATCGGTTCGCCGTTACGGCGCCGCTTCCCCAGAAGGCTGGACTTATTGAGGTTTAAGCGTGATTTGAGGAATAGGACGGTCTGGTGCACCAATGCGGAGAAAGTTGGGGGTACTCGCCCGGCGTAGTCGGGGTGTCCGGCCAGCTGGTCGAGGATGTGATGCGCGATCGGAAGTACCACTGGGTCGCTGGCGTCGAAGCGGTTCTGGTCTGCCTGCTCGGCCATTCCACCGAGAAGGGCCACCATATCGTCGGCCAAGTCTGCCGTGAAGTCTATTGCCGCCTTCTCACCCAGGGTGCGGACCAGAAATGGTGCTAGGCGGTAAAGCCGTTGCGTAGCTTGCGGGTCTTCGTCTTCGGGGTTGCCCGCGCCGTCGGGCACGCTGGATCTGCGGGTGCGGGGTTGTCGGGCGCGGATCCTGCCCAGGAGGATTTCGGCTGTTGGGTGGTCGAACTGGGGGTGGCCGGTGTGCTGTTCGGGTTGCTCGACAGCGCGTTCGAGGATTTGCAGGAAGTTCTGTTCGCGTAGGAAGGTGTCTTCGATTGCGGGTTTGACGAGTAGGGCGACGCCCGTGTCGGTGTCGGAGCCCAACGGTTGGACGGTGCGGATGGAGTTGTAGGCGGAGAGGACGGCGTCGAGAGCGTTCCACGGGGTCATCCAGACCGTGTCGGCGAGAGTGTTCGAGGCTGTGTCGAGTAGCAGTAGGAGTTGGTGCCATCCGAGAAGGGCCGAGTGGCGGGGGCGGGTCCAGGTGGGCTGGTGGGTACGCAACTGCCACGCGGTGAGTTGTTCGAGTGACTGGGTGAGGCGTGCGGCGGCGTTGGCGACGGCAACGGTGTCGTGGCGGCTGAAAGCGAGAACCGCGTCGCAGGCCGCGATCAAGCAGTCAGCGTCGGTTCGTGCCTCGTCGGTGGTGCTGGCGGCGAGATCTCGCCGGGCATCGATCAGGTGTTGGGTGACCTGGGTCAGGTCGGTGCTCGATAATGCGTTGCGGAGTCGGTCGCAGCCTAGTTCGTAGACCGCGTCCGAGTCGGAAGCTTCCAGTTGGGCCAGCTCACCGAGTAGGCGGCGCAGCGTGGTGGCTGCTTCCGTCTCCTCCGCCCAGCTGTCGAGTGCCGCGCCGAGGGTGCGCGGCAGCAGTTCGACGAAGTCTTCCGGGGCGTCCTGCACAGAGAGCCGTTCGAGGAAATCCCACACCCGAAAGGGCTTCACCGCCTTGCCGACGGCCAACCGCACTGCGGCGTCCAGTCGGGTACCGGCGAGGACTGGGGCGTCCTGGACCGTCTGTGCGAGTTGGTCGAGAAGTGCGTCGAGCAGCGCTGGTCCGTGAGAACCGAGCACCGCTGGACGGGCCAAAAGTACTTCCAAGGCGCTGGACAGGGCCAGCACGCTTCTCTGCGCCGCCAGACCGTCGACGAACAGTCCGGTGACATCCGCCCATCGCTCGTCGGCGTCGTCCGCGGTAATGGCCTCGGCCAACAATGGTGCCAATGGACCTGCGGCGATCTCGCGGGCTTTGTCGAGGATCTCCGCCACGGGAATCGCGATCGTTGTGAAGGACGCCCGCTGCCCGGCTGCGGCAAGGTCGTTCAAGCGATCGGCCAAGTCAGCCACGTCGTGTTCCTGGCCTGGTCACCACAGCGGCTCGTTCTCGTCAGCTTCGATGGTGTGCTTGGCGTCGAGGACAGTGTGGACAAGATCGTAGTCGCGGGTTGTGATCACGACCTGAATGCCCTGTTCTTCGGCTACCGCCGCGAGTTCGCGGAACAGGACAGTTGCGTCGAGGTCTTGAACCTCCTCGGCTTTTGGGCTGTCGATCATGACCAGTCCCGGGTGGGTCGAGACGCCATAGGCAGCCCCGACGCGCAGCAGAGCGATTACCAACGCGATGCGCAGGCGCAGGCGCGCACCGGAATCGCAATCGCTGAACCAGTCCTCGCCGCCCCCGTCCTTGGTGACCTTCATCCGAGCACCGCGGTCGATGCGCACGTTCTCGAGCGAGAGCATGCCGAACCGACGGGACAGGTCGACGACCTCTCGCCCCAAGTCGTTGAACAGCGCGACCGCGGCGTTCTTGTTGTCGGCGTCGAGGATCTTCACCGCCGTGTCCAGCACCCGCAGAGTCACCGTCTCGTTGTCGGCTTCGTCCCCGCCCGGCGGGGACGAAGCCGGCAGGACTTCCAAAGCGCCTTCGAGGCGCCAGACTGCCTGCTGGGCATGCATCACCTCGGGCAGCGCGGTGGCCGACCGCGCAGCTCGGAGAAGTTCGTCTGCGGTAGCCAACTCCGCGGTGAGGGCCCTGAGCCGAGTACGCGTGGACTCCGCGTGGGCTCTCACCTGGTCTTCGGCTTCCACAGCCGCGTTCAAGCGGACCTCTGCCTCTGCGATGATCTCCATCGCCTCGGCATCGTCGGTGGCGACCGGGCGGTCGCACACGGCGCAGGCGTGGGAGTGGTGCTCCCTGTGCCTGCGGTCGGTCGTAATGGCCTGATCGCACCGCGGGCAGGCGTCGGGGTCCAGTCCCTGGAACAGCGCTCTGGCGACCTTGCTCTCGCGGACGTCGGCCAGGCGCTTGGCTGCCCGCTGACGGTCGGTTTTCGTGCTCTGCTCGGCGCGCCGGGCGTCGTCGTCGACCGCTCGGGCGTCGGCGACCTGCCCGGCCAGGTGCGCGGCTTTTCGGGCGAGTTCGGTGAGGGATCCGCTGTGCCCGGCGGCGGCGGTGAGCTCGGCCAGTCGCGCGCGTGCGGTCACCAGTTCGGCCTCGATGCGCGTGCGCTCTTCTAGGCGCTGGGCCGCTTCGCGTTCCCACTCGGCTTGGCGGGCTTGTACCTCGTTACGGCGAACATCGCGAGCGGTCCTGACCCGGGTGAGCGCTGCGGCTGCGGGGAGGTCCAAGAAGACCTGAAGCAGCCTGCCCGCCAAGCCCGACATCGGATGGTCTCCCAGCAGGATCTTCGTGCTGGCTGAGCCCAGGTACATCGCGGCAAAATAGGCTGGCCATCCGTGGGTCTGCGTGCCGGTCTCGTTTAGCGTGCTGACAATCTGAGACAGATCGAGCCGGTCCAACATCAGGTTAGCCACCTGCTCGGCATAGCTCTGTTCGCCGGTCGCCTGCAGCAGGACAGTCACTTTCTGTGCAGGATCCGATTCCCGGGCATGAGCAAGGAAGGACGCGCTGGGTGCGGTGAGGACGGTCGCGGACAAGATCGCCCCGTCGGTGATGTCCAAGCGGAAACCCATCGACTGTCCGGCGACGGTGATGTCCAGGTCGAGGTGATTCAGCCAGCCCCGGACGCCGCTCTGCAATTCCCGCCGCGGTGTCCCGCGCAGGCACCATGTGATCAGCTCCAGCACACTGGTCTTACCCCGGAAGTTGGACGCGACCAGAGCCGTCAAGCCCGTGGTGAAATCAAATGTCGTGTCGAAGGCACCGGGTGCGACCTTGCCCGCGCGGACTCCCGCCATCCGCAGGCGTACCAGGCGCAGGGCCCGCGGGCGTGCCGGGGTGAACACCAGAGGCCACCCGTAGGTGGCGAATACATCCCGTACCTGTTCCGCGGTGACCTTGGCCCGGTCTGCGATTCGCGTATCCAGCAACGCTTCACCGGACACCGGCGGCTCCTGCGCGCCCCCATCTGCCACGGTGCTCGCATCTTTACCGGTGAACAGGGCGTGCTGGTCGTCGCCCACAAGCCCGGTCATCGTCGTTCTCCTTGCGTAGTGTCCACAGCCTCACGCGAATCGGCCAAGTCGGCTTGCAGCGCCGCCAAGCGGGCACGTGCACGCGGTGCCACCGTCGAGATGTGCTCGTGCAGCGGCGTATCGGCGTACTCGCGCTGCAAGTACTGGCGGTTCTTCAACTGCGTTCCGCCGAGACCGTCCGCGAGTCTCACCACCAAGTCGACCCGGTCGACGTAGTACTGGAAGACCGGCTCGTCGGCGACGATCTCGCGGGCCACCCGCCTGCCTTCGTCGAGGAGGTAGAAATCGCTCTGACGCACCCGCTCGATCGTGCCGCTGCGTTTGCGGGCGGCAAGGCCCGCACCGCGTAGAACCGCCATCGCGTTGTCGATGTTCTCCCACGCGCCGAACTTGTTGCGCAGCATGGGGTATCGACGCACCTCGGGTTCCTCGGAGTCCAAGATCGACGCGGCCATGGCGAGCAGCGGCTCTTCGCGACTGCTCTCGTAGTCGTTGAGCAGCTCGTCCGCAAGGTAGTCGGGGTTGCGCACCCAGAAGTCGAGCTTCAGCAACCGCACCGTCGTGCGGACGACACACACCGCGGTGCTCAGACCAGGAACCCTCCGCTCGGTGTCGTCCACCGGTTCGCCCGCACTGTCGAGCAACAACAGGATCCGAACAGCATCCTGCTCCCGGCTGGTCACCGGATCCTCTGCGCTCAGTGGATCGGCCCTTTGGTCCACGCGCTCAACGTATCAGCCGATCTGACTGCTGCGTCGAGAACTCGACGAAGGAAACTCCTGAACCGCAGTCGCGCGACAACGGCGTCGGATGTCCGCGACCCGCTGGCCCACAAACCAATCGATAACCGGGCCAGCCCGCAGCCCACGTCCCTGGATGGCCAACTATCACTGCGCGGCCCGGCCAAGAATGGTTGTCCGCAACGCGCCTGCCAGCGTCACCAAGCGCGGGCATGGCCATGCATGGATGCGAGTCACAACACACCGCCCTCCACAGCGCGGACTCTCCGGTCGCCGCCTGAGCGCCAGTTCCCGGTTCCCCACGCCGACTGCCAGTTTCGCACTCCCCGCCTCCGTGCCGCATCCGGTGCACCACGCCGAGATCTGTTCACTTCCAGCTCCCGATGTTGTCCTGGCCTCTCACGGCCTGGCGCGAGCTGCCCTGCCTCCCTACAGAAAGGACGACGATCGTGTCCCCGATTCAGCACGAGTTCACCGCCTCGGAGGCCGAAACCCTGATCTGCACGGCCGCGGAGCTGTGGGCCAGTACCGGTGACCCCCACGACATCCTCGGCAAGCGCCAGAAGCAGCTGCTGGCCCGCGCACACGAGCTGCTCACCGAAGACGACCCCGACGACGGCGAAGACCCCGTCGCCGGTCCGGCCAGCGAGAAACCGGCGACCGCCTTCGTCATCGCCCACCACGATCCGGTCCCGTTCGCCATCGACGAAGCCGCCTTCGAACTCTGGCTGGTGGTGCACGCCGACCGGGTCGAGGGCCTGCTCCCGGGCCGCCACGACCGTATGCCCGCCAGTGACCTGGTGGCGTTCTTCAACGCCGCACGCGAAGCCGATGTCCTCACCGAGGACCCGCGCCTGGAATTGTGCCTCGATCACGACAACACCGCCGGACTGCCCGGGTTCACCCTCGTGCTGCGCAACCAGCACGGCAACCAGGACGGACTCGGGTTGACCACCGGGTTCACCGAACTGCTGTTCCCCGACACCGACACCTCCACCGCCCAGGCGGCGCGGTTTCACCTCGAACACATCATCGAGGTCGCCAACGGCGTCTTACACCTGATCACCGGCCTCGGACCGGGGCTCAGCGCGAACGTTCCTCTCCGACAACAGCGAAAGCAGGACAGCCATGATCACCGTCCGGGAACTACGCACGTGGGCCTCCGGCCTGGACCTGTCCCACCACGTCGGGATCGATGAGGGCGGGCTGACCCTGGTAGAGATCCCCGAACACGACCGCCTGGCCGGCGCCTACCTCGAGGTCGGCGGCTGCGACGAAGATCCCGACCCGACCGACCCGACGCCGAACTCGCCGGTGACCGACCCGACGACGGTCAGCGCTGCGCCGGGTGAGGTGGTGGTGTCGGTGGCCGATCTGCTGGCCCTGGTCGGCGGCAGCCTCACCCGCGCCGAATTGCCCCGCGTGCGTGCGGCGCTCCGGAAGTCGAGCGTCGGTGACACCTTCAGCGAGGTCGTGTTCGCGGTCATCACCGCACGCAGACACGAACTCATCACCGGGTTGCGGACGTTCTTCAATCCCGGCGCGTTCACCGGCCGACTCGGCAGCGGACCACTGGCGCAGTTGCCCGGTGATCACATCGGTCGGCTTTTCGGTCAGATCGAGATCGCGTCCGGGCTGTCGCTGATGCGGGTGTGCTGCGGTGACGCGGCCCGGATCTGTGTTCTCGACCGCGAGACGGACAGGTTGTTCGACCTCGGCGAGATCTTCGAGGCGTGGCTGCACGGCGACGCGCCCCTGCCCGGGGCCCTCACGCGGTGGATTGGTGACCCCGTCGACGACTTCACCTACGACGAGCTCACCCGCCTCGGCCCCCACGACTACCGGCTGCCCGAACCCGCCCCCGGCAGCGACTGACCCGTCCCGGACCACGAACACCGTAACCGCACAGACCTGCCAAAACCATGCGTTCATGCGCATGTCGACAACTATCAGAGAGGAGGTGGTGCTCGTGTCGGCGCCGCTCACGATCTCCCACACCGCCGAGGAAGGCACCCTGCTAGAAGGGACCGTCCGCGACGATGGCACCTACGAGGTGATGCTCGGAGTGCGCAAGGCGATCGGGCATTGGCGGTGGGCCAGAAGCCTTCAGTGCTGGATCGTGGTGTCCTCGCGTGACCGCCAGCCCAAGCAGTACCACATCGACTACGCCGCCGAAAAGCTGCGCGAGGCCGGGTACACCGTCGAGGTCGACATCGACCATACCGCGCGCGCGACCGAGGACGCCGAGGCCGACCGCGCCGACCGTCAGGCTGATAGGGTCGATGCCTTGCGGGACAAGGCATCCCGCAAGGACGCGAAAGCCGCCACAGCGGAAGCGGCGCATCAGCGAGCCCACGACCAGTTGCCTCCGTTCGGAGAACCGATCAAGATCGGGCACCATTCCGAACGCCGGCACCGCAACGCGATCGACAAGGCGTGGACAGCATTCGGGCGTTCGGTCGAGGCCGGGCGCGACGCCACCCGCGCGCACAATCGTGCCGAGTCCGCCGCTCACACCACCGAGCAGCGGTATTCCCCGCGCACGGTCGCCAACCGGATCGAGGGCCTCGAGGCCGAGCAGCGCGGTGACCAGCGTGTCCTGGACGGTCACACCCGCCGGTTCCTCGACGGCCGCGGCGAGGTCTACCAGACCGAAACCACGACCCCGGCGACCGGAGACTACCGGGAGCGGGTGCTGGCCCGGATGACCCAGCGCGAGAAGGACATCGCCTACTGGAAACAAGTCCGGCAAACCCAGATCGACCAAGGGCAGACTCCCGGCTGGGGCCGCGACGATTTCACGGTCGGGGACTTCGTGCGCGCTCACGGCTCGACGTGGCGTCAGATCACGCGAGTGAACGCGAAATCGGTGTCGATGGTGAACTTTTCACTCTCGCCACTGCTGCTGCACACGATCGTGGCGAAGATGACCGGGCACCGGTGGATCACCACCGATGACACGGTGCGCTTCCACGACGTCACCGCCGTCATGAGCGAGGCCCAGGCCCGCGAACGGTTCCCCGACATCTTCGCCGACCTCGACGCCAGCGATCTCCCGCCGCGCCCGAAACGCAAGACCGGGACAACGAAACTCGACTACCGCCAGGGCCTTCAGGCCGAGTACTGGTCCTGGACGGTCGAGGGCATCGACTACGACGCGGTGTGGCCGCACCCGCCGTATTGGTACGCCAGCCCGCCCGAGCCCATCACCGAGCCGGGTGTGCTGCGTCTGCGCGCGCGGCGCCGCCCGGACAGCCGCGTGCTCGGTGACCCGGTCGAGCTCCCGGTGACCGAGTTCGCGATCACCGGGCCGGTGCGCTGGCCCGAAGAGGTCCACAACCAGGTCCGTGCCCTGGTCGAGGCCCGCACCTACCTGCCCGCAGCCTGACCCTGGCGACACCCTAGCGGGCGGCAGCGAGCAGACGGCCGCCGCGTAGTCGCGTCCGGCGTCCTTCTGAATCCGCTGTCACACAACAGCATCCGAAGTTCTTCGGCAGCGCCAGCGCGCCCCGTTCGGCCGCCATTCGACCGATTCTCGCCTCAGCGTGCCCTGCTGCGGCTTCCCGTCCATGTTCCGCACCGAGATCGAGATCGGAGCCCCGTCATGTCCTCCAGTCCTGTCCGTCACACCGCGGGTTCGCCCCGTGGCCTGCCCCTGTCCGTCGGCCGCTTCCTTCGAGGTGGCCGGTGATGGGCGCGGTGGCCTGTTCGGTGATCGTGCGCGGGCTGACCGGGCACCTGCGCGAGGTCGCCGCCGAGATCACCCCCGGACTGCCCTCGCTCACCGTGACCGGCCGGTCCGAGGACCCGCCACACGACGCCATCGACCGAGTCCGCGCCGCGGTCGCCGCGTGCGGCTGGGACTGGCCGCAGGCCCGGGTGAGCCTGGCGATCGCACCGCCGATCGACGCGGGCATCGACGGCCTCCACGACCTCGCCCTGGCGGTGGCGATACTGACCGCCACCACCCAGGCCACGGTCCCCGCGCCGCGCCTGGCCGGGGTCGTACTGCTCGGCCAACTCGCCCATGACGGCGGATTGCGGCCCGTGCGCGGGGTCCTGCCCGCGGTCCTGGCCGCCCGCGACCACGGACGCACCGTCGTGATCGTCCCGCACGACAACCTGGCCGAAGCCGCTCTCGTACCGGGGGTCACCGTGCTGGGTGCCCTCCACCTGCGCGCGGTGCTGGCCTGGCTCGGCGGCAACGACCACGCGGTGACCGGCCCCGCCGCCGCGGTGCCACCAGAATCGGCCGGTGTGGACCTGGGCGAGGTTCGCGGTCACTACCGGGCACGGTGGGCCCTCGAGGTCGCCGCCGCCGGGGGCCATCACCTGCGTATGATCGGACCACCCGCGGCCGGCCTCGGCGCACTGGCCCGACGCCTGCCCGGACTCCTACCACGGCTGACCGAATCCGAGTCGCTCGAGGTCCGGGCGATCGCGTCGCTGACCGGCACTCTGCCCGAGGGACCGCTGCCGGCGATCACCGCCCGCCCCTATATCGAGGTCCACCACTCGGTGAGTGCCCGCGCGCTGCTGGGCAGTGCCACCTTCGCGCGTCCCGGCGCGCTCGCACGCGCTCACCACGGGATCCTGCACCTGGGGTCCTATCCCGACCTGCACGAGCGCGCACTCGACGCGCTGCGGACGTCACTGGAGGCCGGGGAGGTCGTCGTCGCCAACCGAGACAACCTGCTGCGACTGCCGTGTGACACCCTCGCGGTCCTGACATCGCCCGAATGCCTGTGCCCCGCAACCCATCAGAGTGCGTGTGCCTGCCCGGCGGCGGCCAAACGGGGCCACCAGGAGCGGCTGCGCCGGGTGCTCGCCGAACGGGTCGACATCACCGTCCGCGAGGACCCCGACGAGCGTGGCGGTTTCGGGGACGACTCGCGCGAGACCAGCGCCGAGGTCCGCCACCGGGTTACCGCCGCCCGCACCGCGGCAACCCGACGCTGGCGCGAGTACGGCTACACCACCAACGCCCGTGTGCCCGCATCGCTGCTGCGCCAGCAGTTTCCGTTGTCACCGGCGCAGGCCGCGCCGCTCGAGGCGGCACTGCGGGAGGGCCGGATCACCCGCCGCGGCGGCGACCGTGTCCTCGCGGTCGCGGTCACCATCGCCGACCTGCGCGGCGCGGATCATCCCAGCACCCACGACATCGTCGAAGCCCTGCACCTGCACGGATTCGGCAGACCATAGCCCCGCGCCCACATACCCACCGCGACCGAAGGCGGAGCCGGTCCGCGCTCACCACTCCGGTGCGCCGGAGTCGGGAATTCCATTGTCGGACCGGCCGATACGCCGCCCTGCCCCTGCATCCGCAACGACATCGGTCGACCATGTCGAAGGAGTCATTCATCTCATGTCCACACCCGCGCCCACCAACCCGCACACCACCGAGATCGGCATCGCCGTCGAGAATGCCCGCGCACGGGCCGAGGGCTTCGTCTGGGGCGTGCTCCACATCCAGCACCCCGGCACCCGCGAGGCGAAGATCGCCACCGCGTTCGCCACCGCCTACGCCGATCGCGTCACCGAATCCCTGACCGGTGACGGTGTTTCCGTGCCCGGTTTGGCGGATGCGTGGGTCGCGTGGCGGGTCAGCGGTGACCTCACCGCGCACCTGGCGCCCGTCCGGTCGCCGGTCGAGCGGGTGCCCGGGTTCGCGGAGTATGACGCGGCGCTGCGCGATCGGACGGCGTATTGGCTGTGCGCGGAAGCCCTCGGGTACGTGCGCGGCTGGTGTGATGCCGCCGGGGTCGGCTCCGGTGACGCGGTCGATTTCGCGCACGCCTACGCCGTGCTCGTGGCCGCGGGCGGATCCCGCCTCAACATCGCCGACTCCTGGATCAACTGGCGCGCGGGCCGCCCCCTCACCGCCTTCGGCGACTGAAAACCTCGGCCCGACTCTGCCAGGTCCGGTGTAGGTCGCGCGCCGAATTGGACACACCGATTCCACCAACCAGCAGAGAGGGATTCACTCATGAACGGCACTGATATCTGCCCGTACGCCGCAGTGCGTGAGCTCCGGCGGCTGGCGTGGGCGCTGCTGTCGCGGGCTGCTCGCGGACCGTCGAAAGCGGTGTGGCAGCTCGTCGACCGGGTCGGTGTCGAGGACGCCGCGACCGCGCTGGCCACCGGCATCGCCACCGACGAGGTGGATCCGGGTGTGCTCGCTCGCGCGAATCCCGAGCGCGCCGCCGCCGAGTTGGTCGTGCACTGCGCGGGCGGGGGCCGCCTGATCACCCCTGATGACCCTGAATGGCCGTCCGCGCATCTGTCTGCGCTGCACGCACCCGATTGGGTCCCGGCCATTTCGTCGGGCCCCTGGCCTTATGGGTGTCGGGGACACCGCGACTGTCGGAGATCGCCGAGGACGCTGTCGCGGTCGCGGGGACACCGCGCCCGAGCGACTACGGGATCGAGGTCACCGCCGCCATCGTCGCCGACGTCACTGCCCGTGGGATGGCCGTCGCCGCGATCGGCGGTCCCGGCATCGGAGCCCACGCCCTGTCCACTGCCCACCGGATCCCGGCACCGACGGTGGCGGTCCTGGCGTGTAGTACCGACCTGGCCCACCGCCATCACAACCATCACCTCCGGTCTCCACGGCCCGGCACCGGCTTGCTGGTCAGCGAGTACCCGCCGGGCAGTCCGACGCGACCGCGGCGTGTCGCGGCGGCCCACCGGTTGCTGGCCGCTCTCACCCGCGCCACGGTCCTGGTCGAGTCCGACCGGTGCTGGAGCGAGGTGTCGATCATCTGGGCGCAGCGGCTGGGCCGCAACGCCTACGCGGTTCCCGGGCCGATCACCTCCCCGACCTCCCACAGCAGCAATTGCCTCATCGCCGACCACGACGTCACCGCGGTCGTTTCACCGCGCAACATCTTCCTCGTCTCCGGTGAGCTGCCTGCCGAACCGCTTCCCGGCCACGACGCCGGGAACCGATCGAACGGAGAACCCACGTGATCGATACCTTCGCCTGGACCAGCAACCTCACCCGCCACGGCGGCACCGAACTGGCCCTGCTCGCCGCCGGCCCCACCGCCGAGGTGGACCCCGTCGCGGCGTCGGTGGCCGCGCACCCGGTCGCGCGCGAGACCCGCGATCGGGTTCGTGCCGCCTTGATCAACAGCGACGCCGCACATACCCGTGCGAGCCCTACCGGCTTTACCGACTCGGGGGCTCCGGCCACCACACCCACCACGATCTGGCCGCCGCGCTCACCGTGCACCAACTCGCCACCGACCCGCCCTGGTGCGGACTGCTCGATCACATCGTGTTCCTCGCCGAACTCGGCCTGGACGGCAGCCTGCGCCCCCGCCTCCCGCAGCAAGCGGTCGCCGCCGTGGTCGCGGCGGCGGCTCGCGCCGAATTCCGCTATGCCGTCACCGCACGCCCCACCGAGGGTGCCGATCTCGACCAGGTCGAAGGCATCACCGTCGTCACACCGACCGATCTACGGGCCGTGCTGACCTGGCTCGAATCCGTGTCGGGCGAGGATCCCGGATCGGCCGCGGCCTGCGCGGAGTCGCCGGGGATGCGCATCGCCCGCCACCTCGGTCCCGCCCGGGTCCGGCAACTACGGGTCGTCCTCGACCGCGGCGAGGTCGACGAGGACGCCCCGCACCCCGGCGAGAACAGCTGAGGCGATGCCATCGCGCACGAACGGTCATCCCGAACTCCCGACCCCGCGCGCGCCACGGTGACCCGGACCGGTCGCCTTCGCGCAGGTGGGCCACGGATTTCGACCGCGTCGGTCCGGTCTCCGGCCACCGCGTTTCCCGCTTTCGTTGTTGTCGGGCCCGCCGGTCCGGCCCGATCGAATGGAGAACCACGCGTGATCACTCCCTACGCCTGGACGATGGCGGTGACCGAGGACGGTCTCACCTTCCTGACCGCCATCACCGCCGTCCCCGCCAAGGCATCGGACCCGATCGCCTACACCCCAGGGTCCCACCTGATCGACCCCGACATCAGTGAGCGTGCCCGCGCGGCCCTGATCGACGGTGTCGATCGCCCTCGCGCCGACCCGGTGCGGCTCTACCGGATCGGCGGCGCGCACAGCGCCACACTGCACGATCTCGCGATCGCGGTCGCCCTCGACGCATGGGCCACCGCCCCGCCCTGGCGGATCCTGCTCGAGCAGATCGTGTTCGTCGCCGAACTCGGCCGCGACGGTAGCCTGCGCCCCGCCCGGCCCGCGACGATCACCGCCGCGGTCGCCGCGGCGGCGCGGCTGGGTTTCCGCTACGTGGTCCTCGCGGCCCGCGACAACGACAGCTACCTCGACACGGTCGAGGGCATCACGATCATCACCGGCACGCATCTGCGCCAGATCCTCAACTGGATGACACACCTGGCCGCCAGCGAATCCGCACTCGCACCGCGCTCACCCACACCGGCCGCGCGCCCGTCATCGCCCGGCTCCACCCCGACCACACCCGCGAACTACGGGCCATCCTCGCCGAGTTCGAGAGCATCGACCCGCTGGTCACCGACCTCGTCGACGCCGCCGAGGAACGGCTCAACGACTTCATCCGAGACCACCGCTGACCACCCGCGCGCCCACCCGGCGCCCGCTCGCTCGAGGAGTTCGCATGGGTTCGACCGGATACCAAGTGCCCACCGATACCGACACCCACCGCTTCGTCCTGGACAACCTGCGCGAACTCCTGCCCGACGGGCACCACATCGTGGCCCACTGCCGGACCGCGCTGGGCACCGGCCGCCAGGGCGGCTGGTCCTATGCCCTCTACGCCGCGGTCGCCGACACCACCACCACACCGGAGACGGTGACGGTGTCGGCCTACGTGGTGCTCTACCTGCGCCATCACCACGCGGGGATGTCGGAGATCGTCGTCAAACACCTGCACGAGACCGAAGGACCCGTCGATCACCAAGGCGTCACCCGCCGCGTCCTGCAAGCACTCACCCCCACCGAGCACCCCCACGCCTGCGGGTGGCGCACCGAAGCGCTGCGCCACCACCGCGCCCTCGCCGACGCCCGCCGCCGCGCAGCCGCCGCGGTCGGGGCGGTCATCCGGCTCGAACGCGCCTACACCTACGGCCAAGGCATCGGTGCCGTCCGGCAAGTCCTGGTCGTGTCCCCGACCCGCTGGCGGCGCGCCGAGATCACCGACTCCGGAACCGTCACCACCAGTCCCCCGCTGCGCCCCGCCCCGGGGTGGGCGCTGGGTGAATTCGAGATCCTGCGCGCACCCGAGCGATCCGCGCCACACACCCCACGATCCTGAACCCCGCGCTGGTCGGCGCCGCCGTCGGCGACCGCACAGCCACACCGGTACCTCACCGCGGCGCGGGCACGGATCCGTCCTCACATCCATCCCCTTTACGCCGACCCCCTTGCCCGGGGTGCGGCGTCTTCCTGTGTTCGGAGGTCGATCGTTATGGGCAGACTCACTCGTTCCGAAGCCGCCGCCCACCGCGAAGCCCTCGGGCTGGCCGGTCTGCGCCGCGACCTGGACGAGGACGAGAAACGCTTCGTCCTCACCCATTTCAAGGAATCGGCCGGTCAAGCCCGCCCGGTCGAGGGCACGTTCTTCACCCCGACGGGTCTGGCGGACTGCATGTCGCTCGATGTCATCGGCAATCGGGTGATCGACCTGTGCGCCGGGATCGGCGCGCTCGCCTTCGCCTGCCGCAACCCCCACGAGCAGGGCCGCGGGCTGCCCGCACGCGAAATCGTGTGTGTGGAAGCGGATCCGGAGTTCGTGGCGGTGGGGATGAAGCTGGTTCCCGAGGCGACCTGGGTCTGCGCTGATGTGTTCGAGGTGGGGCGGCAGCGGTGGCGGTTATTCGACACCGCGATCGCCAACCCGCCCTTCGGCAACCGTCCCCGCACCGGCAACGCCCCCGGCTATCGCGGCCACCGGTTCGAGTACCACGTCATCGCTCTGGCTTCCCACCTGGCCCGTCACGGCGTGTTCCTGGTGCCGCAGACCTCAGCGCCTTTCATCTACAGCGGATGCCACGAGATCCGCGAGGAGCAGGGCGACGCCGAGTACAAGCGTTTCTCCTCCGGCACCGGCATCGCGCTGGAACCGGGGTGCAGTGTCGACACCGCCTTCTACGACCCGTGCTGGCATCAGCGCCCGGTCCGGACCGAGATCGTCACCACCGAGTTCGCCGACACCGTCCTCGCCCGCCGCCGCCGCGACCGCCACCAGACACGCGCCGGGGCCGGGGCTCCGGCGAGTCCGTGGGAGCGGCCCGCCCGCGCCAGCTGAGCACACCACCCTCGCACCCTCCGATCGGACAGGAGCCCGGATTCCTCATGCCCACACCAGGTTTCAGCCTCAGCACCGACACCAACACCGCCGACTACGGGGCCTCCTACACCCTGTTCCGCACCGACGACGCCCCGTTGACCGGGACGGTGTTCACCGACATGGGCGAACACATCATCTCCGTCGACGGCGTGCCCGAACGCCGGTCGATGGTGATCGTGCGGTTCTTCGGCCTGCACACCGGAGGCGAGCCCCTGGGCAACCCGCGGGTGCTGGCCCGGTTCGTCCCCGGAGAGTCCGGGCGTGGGGCCGCGGCCGCGGTATGCCTGGGCGAGCCCGGACGCCTGCACCTGGACCTCGGTCACCCCCTGACCACCGTCGACGCGGACCTGCGGGAGCTGGTGTGCGACACCGTCATCGAGATCACCGCCGAGTTCCTCACCGACGAGCGCGCCGCGCGGCATCGCCACTTCTGCGCCGACGCGCGCCGCCAGGACATCGCCAACGAGCTGGGGACCATCGACGTGCTCCAGCAGCGTGGCTACCGGCGTCTGGCCGCCGCCCGCGCCGACGCCGATGCCGCCTGGGCACTCGTGCAGGCCCTGCGCCAACAGAACTGACCCGCGCTGCCCCTGATCCGTACCCGCCGCGATCGCACCCCTGCGAGGAGCTTCCACGATGCCCGACACCGACCTGCCCCTCACCCCGGCCGTGTTGTCCGACCTGCGCGCGGTGCTGGCCTACGCCGAGATCGGCGAAGACCGCGACTACGCCGAATGCGACCCGCACGCCCGCACCCATCACATCCTGCACCCGATCCGGCGGCTGTCGGCGTGGCTCGACGGTGCGGCGGCACCGAAGGCATCCTTCGTCTACATCCAGCAGGGCGGCGCGAGCAGCGAGTACTACCTGCACGCCTTCGACACCGCCGACGACGCGCACGCCGGACGCGTGGACTGCGCCGGAGCCGACGGGGGTTGTTTCGCCACCACCGCGATCGTGGCGATTCCCGCGCTCACCGGTGAACAGCTCGACGCCGTCGAAGAACTCATCCAGCAGATCGCCCACCTCGCCCACGCCGCGACCGGGGGCGAGAGCGAGGGCGAGCTCGACTCCGCCGCCTGATCACACGCTCGCGAGCCCCGCACCGGCTCCATGTCCCGACCCCGAACACGCACACCTCGCCACACACCGGACGGATGTCGCGTGTCGTATCCGACTGTCCAAGAAGGGAACCTGATGTCGATCGCTTCGACCGTGCGTCACGCCGAACTGGGAGACCTGGTCGGTCTGCTCAACGATCAGCAGGCCGCCAAACTCGATGTCCTGGCCCCCGCCTCCGCGTTGCGGGCCTGCGATGGCATGTTGCAGCTCTCAGGGGTGGAGCCGGTCTTCGACGAGCGCGGTGTCACAGCCGTGGATGGCCTGTATCGGCCGACCGGCGCGGCGGACTCGCACCTGGGGTCGAAGTTGAAGATCCCCGCCGGTTACCTGCGCTCGTTGCGGGAGATCGAGCGCACCGATCTCTACGACGCCAACGTCAACGGGCTGCTCCACGGCCCGGCCGATCCGCGTCTGCCCGGCGGCCCGGACGAGCGCTCGTTCCTGCTGCGGTTGTTCACCTCCGGCCACCCGGATCAGCCGGGGGTGTTGCGGGCGGTGCTGTCGGATCGCTACGGGATCATCGACAACCTCGACGTGCTCACCGCCGTCCTGGACGGCATCCGCCTGGCCGACACCGACGTCACCGTCCGCTCCTGTGACCTGTCGGAGTCCTCGATGCACTGCAAGGTGTATTCGCCGAAGATCCGCGCGCTCGCCCCGACGCTGCTGGAGAACTATCGGACCCCGTTCGCCAATCCGGAACTGGAAGCCGAACGCCGCCGCGCGGCCGGGCAGATCGAGACCGGCCGTCGCCTGGCGGCGCGGGAGGGTCGCGGCTACCGGCCGGGAGCGGAGCCGGTGGTGTTCGCCGGGCTGCGGTTCTCCAATTCCGAGATCGGCCATCACGCGGTCACGTTGAAGCCGGAGTTGATGGTGCAGATCTGCGGCAACGGGCTCACGTTGCCGTTGTTCGCGTTCACCAAACGCCACGTCGGGGACCGCCTCGAAATCGGTGGCACCCGCGCGTGGTCGCAGGACACCCAGCGCAAACGGCTCGCGGTGATCACCGCCGAGACCCGCGACAAAGTCTCGGAGTGGATGTCACCGGAGTTCCTGACCGCGCGGGTGGCCGAGTTGGAACGCCACGCCGGGACCCCGGTCACCCAGCCCGAACGCACCCTCGAGGTGATGGGCAAGAAACTCGGCTTCACCGAGGACGAACGCACCGGGATTCTGTCGCATTTCATCGCCGGCGGGCAGCTCACCGCGGCCGGGATCGCCAACGCGGTCACCAGCTACTCCCAGACCATTCCCGACCCCGACCGCGCCGACGATCTCGACGACCTCGCCCTGACCGCGATGACCCTCGTCTGATCCACCCCAGCCTCCCGCCTCTCGTATCCCGCTCTCCCCTGTCCCCCGTTCTCTCGAAGGAGTTGTGTCCATGGCCGAGACCACCACCCTGACCCGTGCCGAGTTCGACACCGCCGAGCATTTCGGTGCCGCCGGTGCGGTGACCGCGCTGGGCGCCGACACCGTGGCGCGCTGGCGTGAGCAGTTCCCGGACTGGAAGGCCAAGTACTGGGGCTACACCGATCCCGAAGCCCCGCACGGCGCCCGGCACCTGCGCCCGATCAACGTCGCCCCCCGCACCAAGAAGTAGGCGGGCCCGCGTGCCGCAGAATAAGCGCGAACTGCGCCTGCCCGCGGGCTTCGACGCCGTCGCCGACATCCTCGGCCTCGACGCGCAAGGATGCGTCGTCATCAGGTTCGGCACCGAGCACACGATGGTGCTGACACCGTGCTGCCACGCCAGCGGCAAAGGCAGCCTCGACTCGATCTCCGGGGTCGTGTGCCGCGCCTGTCATCGCGACGTGCACGACAAGCACGGCGGCATCGACAGCGAGATCGCCATCCCCGTCGCCGATCTCGACATCGTCCTCGACGGCGAACCCCCGGACCCGCGCGAGCCCGCGGGCGGGTAGTCGCCGCGTCACCTCCCACCCCATCGAAGTCCCGTCCCCCGAGGCAGGGACCAGCCAGTCCAAAGCTGGCCGGTCCCTGCCTCTTTCACGATAGGAGCCCCTCTCGATGCCCACCGACACCGACACGCCCACCACCGACCCCGAGATCGGCGACGCGGGCACCGCGACCGATTTCACACCCGATCCCGACACCGACCGCGCCGACACCGACACCGACAGTGTCGCCAACGCGCAGGGCGGCGACGACGCCGATTTTCTCGACGCGTTGTGCACGGGATCGACGGTCGATCCCGCACTGCTCGAGATCGATGAGAACGTGCGCAAGACGTTCCAGCTCCAGGACCACCCCGAGGTCACCGACTCCATCCGCGAACACGGTGTGCGGGACCCGATCCTGGTGATCCGGACCCCCGACGGCCGACTGGTCGTGCGCGATGGGCAGGTCCGCACCCTGACCGCGCTCGCCTACGAACTGCCCGAGGTCCCGGTCTACATCCGCGATTTCGACCCCAGCGTGGACACCACCGAGGCCGAGATCGAGCGCATCACCGAACAGATTACCCTCAACGACCGCCGCATCCCGCTCACCAACGGCGACCGCGCCGCCGGGATCGCGCTGATGCTCGACCTCGGTGCGTCGCCCACCCGCGTCGCCAAGGCGTTGCAGACCAAACGCGAGGAGGTCAAACTCGTCGGCAAGGTCGGGTCCTCGCCCACCGCGCGGGGGCTCATCGATGACGACGATCAGTACGACCTGGCCCACGCCGCGGTCATCGCCGAATACGAGAACGTCGGTGACACCGACGCCGTCCGGCGGCTGCTCAACGTGCGTAGCGGGGTGTTCGACTACGAGGCCAATCGGATCGCCGCCGACCGGGCCGAACGCCGCGCCTACCTCGCCGACGCCCTCCCGTATGCCGAGGTCGGGATCGGGATCCTCACCGACTACCCCGACCTCGATGACACCGACATGGGGCTGTTGTGCGCGGGTGAGCTCGTCGACGCCGAGGGCAACGCCGTCGAATTCGAGCACATCCGAGCCCACCCCGAGGCGTGGCTGGCGTGGTTCGAGATCGCCGAGGACCAGGTGTGGGTCGAGGTCGAGTCCGGCCATCTCGTCGACCCCGACACCGTGGACTGGGAAACCCGCGACCAGCCCGACGCCGAACCCGCCGAGGGATTGCGTCACGCGCGCGAAGTCGAACAGCGCGACCAGCTGCTGTGCGAGTACTTCCTGCCCCGCGACCTCCTCGACACGACCGGGCTGCGCGAATACGTCGAACCCGAACCCGAACCCGCGGACACCGCCACCGAGACCGGTGATGTCGAGGACGCCGGTCAGGGCGAGGACCCCGGGCAGGGCGGTACCCGTTTCGGGCACGTCGACCCGGAGCAGGCCGGCGAGGAGCGGCGCGCCGCCATCGAAGCGGCAGCCGAGGCCGCGGCGCAGGCGGCCGAGATCGAGCGGGCCGCGCGCCGGCGCGTCCGTGAACTCAACAAGCTCGGCCTGGCCGCCAAGGCGACCCGTATCGAGTTCGTCACCCGGCTGCTGGCCCGCAAGACCCCGCCCGCCCAGGCCGCGTTGTTCATGACCCGGTCCCTGCTGGCCGATCCGGGCCTGCCCGGGGAGTACCACGCCTTCGACTCCGCGCTGAAACTGCTCGGCATCGAGGGTTACCGGTCGCGCCTGGACATGCTCGCCACCCTCGACACCACCAAACCCGCCCGCGCCCAGGTCATCGCGCTCGCGCTGGTGCTCGGTGGCTACGAGCACCGCGCCGACAAGGACCTGTGGCGCTACACCGAATCCGCCGTCCGCCGCTACCTGAACTTCCTGCGCGAACTCGGCTACCCCCTGGTCCCGGTCGAACTCGCTGCCCTCGGCGAGGTCAAAGCCGCCGACATCGATATCGACAACCCCACCGGCGACCCCGTCGCCGAGGGCGTCGCCGATCTCGACGCGGCCGAACAGACCGAGGACGACGAGCAGGACCTGCCCGAGGCGGCCTGACCCCTCTCGGCGTCTCCGCGATCCCGGTGCGCCCGAGAAAGTTTCGGGCGCACCGGGGCCACGTACCGGCCATCTCTCCGGCCTTCTTCGAAGGAGTCAGTTGTGCGCACCCCCGACGAACCCGTCATCGATGCCCTGGTCCCCGCCGAGACCGGATATCACGCTCGCAGCCTGTGCCTGGTCGACGATCAGCCCGCCGACATCACCGTGGCCGTCGAAGCCGACGGCCGCTTCCGCGCCACGGTGCGCGTGTTCGACCAGATGAGCCTGTCGTGGCATGTTCTGCTGCGCGCCGACCACCGCGACTACCCACGCCTGCCCACCGACCCCGCCCGGCGCGCCACCCTCGAGCAGGTCCGTGCCCGCGTGCGCGAGCTTCACGCCACCGCGGTGTGGATCGCCCGCACCGCCCGCTCTGTGGGACCACGGTGGTGACCGCCACGTCAACGCAGACCGGCGTCGTGGACCTGCGGGCATACGCCCTCGACATCGCCGGGCGCGGGTGGCCGGTGTTCCCGATCCGACCGGGTGCGAAGAAGCCGCCGGTGTTCAAGCGCTGGCCCGAGCACGCCAGCACCGACCCGGCCCGCATCCAACGGTGGTGGGATCAGGAGCCCGCCAGAAATATCGCGATCGCGACGGGTCCGGCCGGGTTGTGTGTGATCGACCTCGACCCGCGCCACATGAACCCGCCCGCCACCGGATTCACCGACGCCCTCACCCGGCTGCCCCACCCGGTCCCGGTGACCTGGACGGTCGGCACACCACACGGCTGGCACCTCTACTACACCGCACCCGCCACCCCACGGCTGTCGTGCAGCGTCGGACGCCTCGCCGACGGGATCGACACCCGCGCCCACGGCGGCTACGTCCTCGCCGCGGGTTCACGCACCCGCAACGGCGACTACACCCTCGTGAGCGATCACCGAATCGCCGACCTCCCGCCCGAACTCGTCGCCCTGCTGACCCCGCCGCCCCCGCCACCGGTCACGTCTTCGGCGGTCGCCTCGCACCCCGACGCCTACCTCGCGGCGATCCTGGCCGGGGAAGCCCACCGCGTGACGACTGCCCAGGTGCATCTGCGCAACCACACCCTGTTCCGGTCCGCGCTCGTGCTCGGGCGGCTGGTGGCCGCCGACGAGATCAGCGACCACCAAGCCCACGCCGTGCTCGCCGACGCCGCCGCCGTGCACGTCGGGATCGAGGGCTTCACCCGCGGCGAGGCCGACCGCACCATCGCCAACGGCTTGCGCTACTCCCGCTCGCGCCCCCGCTACCTGCGCCGATAACCCCCGACCGCGACTGGAAGGACAGACATCATGCCGGAACCGAACGTGGAAGTCCTGGTGGTGCGCGACCCGTCGGCCGAGACCTGGGTGTCGGTGTTCATCGACGGCGTCGCCACGGACTGCCGGTCGGTGGTGATCGACGCCGGTCACGGCTGGGACTGGGACGACTGGCGCGACTTCCGCGACGCCACCCTCGCCGAGACCAGCAGCCCTGCCTGCCGCGCCGAGTTGATCGACGCCTTCGACGACCCGCCCGGCGGGGAATACGTCCTCGGCCGCGACCACACGCACTGGCTCGACGGCCTCGACCCCGAAGACCGCCTCCCCGCCCGCTACCGGCTCACCGGCCCCCGCGCGGTCACGCTCACCCTGCCCACCGGCACCGGCACCGGCACCGGCATCGACGCGATCGCGCTGAGGTATCTGCGTGAGCATCTGCCCGAGGGGCAGCGCCTGATCCGCTACGACCGCACCCCAGCGGCCAGCACGGTCGCGTCGTGGGTGGAGACCAGCTGGGACGCGGTGCTGACGGCGGTGATCGCCGACACCAGCACCGGCGAGGTCACCGCCCACCAACTGCTCTACCGCCTCGCCCGCACCAGCACCGGAGACGGGGACCGAATGCGGGTCGAACTCTCCCACCGCCACGAGATCGAGGGCAGCGACTACTACCGCGGCCTGGACCCGCGACTGCTCACCGGACTCACCCCCGCCACCCGCAGCCGCGCACGGGTCTGGCGCTGCCTGGTCCAACAGTCCGCCCGACCACCGGCCACCGACCCCACCCGGAAGGACACCCCGCCCCGATGACCGTTGTCTCGCTGTGGTTCCCCCGCACCGACGTGCTCGACCTCGCCGAACACGCCATGGCCGCGACCGAGCACTCCCTGCCGCCCTTCGACGAATCCGCCGTGGCCTCGCCGTCGCTGATCTGGGTCAAGGACGACGGCATCTACCTGGTCAGCAACGGCCTTCCCCGCCAGGCACCGACCGACACCGATCCCCCGGACAACAAGATGCACGTCGTCTACGCCCACGGCCACGGCGACGGCACCCACTGGCATCAGGGCCCGCCCCTGGGTGACGACTTCGTCGAATACCTGCCGCTGAACAAACCGTTCGCCGAGCCCGGACCCTTCCTGATCGACATGCTGCGCGACCCCGCCACCGCCGCCTGGTTCGTCATCACCGTCGACCCGGACATCTTCTCCGTCGATTTCACCGACATCGCCCCCTTCTGAGACCGGCACGTCGGGATACGACAAGAGCGGGCGGCACCGGCCCGTGCCGCCCGCTCGTAGCGGTTCGCCTGCTTCGCCACCGCCTTTCGACCATCGGAGCCTGGAGTACCCGCATGCCCGATCCGACCTCGAATCCATCGACCTCCGACCTCGTCCCACACTCGCCCGCACCCGACCCTGCCGACGTCGAGTCCCGTGCGGGGCTCCGTCTCCAGTTCTGTCACGGCGACGACGACCTCACCGCGCACCCAGCCGCCGACGGGGACGTCAGCGAGGTGCGGCTCTGGGACGGCGAGGTCTGTCTGATCGCAGTCACCCGTGACCACGTCGGGTGGGGCTACAGCGCAGGCGATGTCGGGCACCGGATCCCCGATGAGCACCTGCACGCCCGCTTCGCCGACTGGCACCAGGCCGTGCACACCCTCACCGGCTTCGCCGTCACACCCGAATGAGACGCGGCCACACCTGAATCCGGTGCGCCGGCCCCCTGGGTTCCTGCCCATTCCAATTCCGCCACTGTCGAGGAGTACTGCCATGCACACGATCGCCCCGGTCTCGTATACGCGGTTGCGGGCGTGGGCGATCCTGGCCCGCGCCGCTCTCACCCCGACCGCCTACCCGGACGTGGTCACTCCTGTACCTCTTGTCTTGCGGACGCGAAGAGAGCGTCTGTGGTAGGGATGGGACGGGAGCCGGGGTGACGGCCCGATGTGGTCGCCCTTGGAGGGCTTGCATGACACTGCCGCCCCCGGCTCCTCGGAATCGGCCGACCGACAACAGAGGGATGCGTCCGGCAGCGCCGGTGAGTGACCACTCGGCAGCCGGTTCCACGCCCGTCGCGTCCCTGCTCGGGATCGGGTGGTGAAAGGCGTTCGTGTTGTCTTTGGTCGAAGCGTTGTTCTTCGTCGGGATCGATTGGGCGGCAAAGGTTCACGCGGTGTGCGTGCTGGACTCGACGGGCCGGAAGGTAGCGGCGTTCACCGTCGAGCACACAGCCGCCGGGTTCGCCGCGCTGGCCGCGAAGCTGGACAGGCTCGCCGATGATCCATCCGGGGTGCCGATCGCGATCGAACGCCCGGACGGCCGGCTGGTCGACGCCTTGCTGGAAGCGGGGCATCCTGTGGTGCCGGTCAAACCGAACGCGATCAAAACCTGGCGCGACGGTGAGGTGATCTCGGGCGCGAAGTCCGATGCCGGTGACGCCGAAGTGATCGCCGAATACCTGCGGCTGCGTGCCAGGAAACTGCGTCCCGCAACGCCTTACAGCGACGAGACCAAGGCATTGCGCACCGTCTCGCGCACCCGTTCGGACCTGGTCGAAGCCCGGGTGGCCGCCGGCAACCAGCTGGCGGCGCTGCTGGACGCGCACTGGCCCGGCGCGAAGGAGATCTTCGCTGACCTCACCAGCCCGATCAGCCTGGCGTTCCTCACCCGCTACCCGACCCCGGCCGCTGCCGCGCACCTGGGTGTGAAACGGATGGCCGCTTTCTGCGTCAAACACGGCTACTGCGGCCGCCGCAGCCCACAGGCCCTGCTCGACAGGCTCCGGGCAGCTCCGGCCGGGGTCACCGGTCCCGCGCTTACCGAGGCGTTGCGTGACGCGGTCATCGCCCACGTCACCGTCCTGACCGCGCTCGGCACCGCGATCAAGGATCTCGATCGGTCGGTCGCCGCGCACCTGGCCGAACACCCCGACGGTGAGGTGTTCGCGTCGTTCCCCCGCGCCGGGACCGTCAACGCCGCCCAGATCCTCGCCGAATGGGGCGACGCCCGCGCCGCATTCACCAGCCCGGAAGCCGTCGCCGCGCTCGCCGGGCTGGTGCCGGTCACCAAAGCCTCGGGCAAACACCGGGCGGTGCATTTCCGGTGGGCCTGCAACAAACGCCTGCGGGTGGCGATCACCACCTTCGCCGACAACTCCCGCCACCAAAACCCGTGGGCGGCAGAGGTCTACCGGCGAGCCCGCGCCTCCGGCAAGGACCACCCCCACGCCGTGCGCGTCCTGGCTCGCGCCTGGGTGCGCGTCATCTGGCGCTGCTGGCAGACCAACACACCCTACGACCCGGCACGCCACAACGGCGCGCAACCACACCTGCACACCGCCACAGCGGCCTGATTCCAAACCTTGGGTTGACACAGAGGGTGTCATGGCCACCCGGGCGGTCGCGCCCGGTATCGAGGACGCCGCCGACCAGATCGGCGCGCTCTCGGCCGGACCCGGTTTCAGGGGCTCGCTGGCCGAACTGGCCGACCGTGATCTCGACCGCGCCGAGCGGGCCGGGGCGTGGCTGCTCACCCGCGACGATCCCGCCTGGACCGGACTGGGATTCGACGACCTCGACGCCCGCGACAGCCAGTTCGTCGAGGCACCGGTAGCGGTCTGGGTGCGCGGCACCATCGAGGCGGTGTCGGTGCTGACCCGTGTCGGTGTCGTCGGGTCGCGGGCGGTCTCCCCGCGCGGTGTCGCCGTCACCGGCGAGATCGCGGGCGCGCTGGCCGCACGCGGTGTGCGCATGGTCAGCGGCGGCGCCTATGGCGTCGATGTGCTCGCCCACCGGGCGGCCCTCGAGCACGGGGTGCCGACCACGCTGGTGTCCGCAGCCGGGATCGACCGCGTCTATCCCGCCGCGCACCTCGAGGTGTTCGACGCGGTCGCCGAGACCGGCGCGATCGTGTCGGAATACCCACCCCGTGAGGGGATCGACCGGTCGCGGTTGCTCGCCCGTAATCGATTGGTCGCGGCGATGTCGCGGCAGCTGGTGATTCCCGAGGCCGGGGTGCGTTCGGGGACCCTGTCGACCGCGCGGTGGGCGCGGCGGCTGCACCGCGGCGTGCTGGCCGTGCCCGCCGCCCCCGGCGCAGCCGCGCGGGGCTGTGACCTGCTGATCGGCGAGGGCCACGCCCACCCCGTGCGCTCGGTCACCGACGTGCTCACTGCGCTCGCCGAAACCGCCGACCCCGAACCCCGACACCCGCACAGCGGCATACCGCGCCTCGGTTCCGGCCGCGACCAGATCGGGGACGCGTCCGTGCGCTGATCGCGCGCGGGCCGGTCGCGGTGGGTTCCCGGCGCTCATCTGCGCGCGAATTCATCTGTCCCTGTTGATTATCGACACTTCGAGGAGAATCGCTATGGCCGGAGACACCGTCATCACCGTGATAGGGAATCTGACTGCTGATCCAGAACTCAAGTTCACCCCCGGGGGTGCTGCGGTCGCGAATTTCACCGTCGCCTCCACTCCGCGGTATTTCGACCGCAACGCCAACCAGTGGAAGGACGCCGAGGCGCTGTTCCTGCGGTGCAACATCTGGCGCGAGGCCGCGGAGAACGTCGCGGAGTCGCTGACCCGCGGAGCCCGCGTGATCGTCAGTGGACGATTGAAGCAGCGCTCCTACCAGACCCGCGAGGGCGAGAAACGCACCGTCGTGGAACTCGAGGTCGACGAGATCGGTCCCTCGCTGCGCTACGCCACCGCCAAAGTGAACAAGCGAAAGCCCAACCACGCCAACACGAACGATAGCAGTGATCGCTCCCGCGAGCTCGTCGGGGCGGCCACCGGCGCACGCAGCGGCGACGACGATCCCTGGGCCACCACCGGCAGCGGATTCGGCGGAGGGTTCGGTAGCGGATTCGGTGGCAGCGAGGAGCCCGGGTTCTAGAAACCCGCACCCGCGTGAGGCCAACTTCCGTGCCCCGATGGCGAACGCCGTGAGCGGGTTGGCGTGAGTGGTGGATGCACCCGCCACCCTGGCCGGGTGCATCCACCGTCGCATCGATGTCGGTGCGCCCGCTGGTGCTGGCGGGGTGATCGGGGGCCGTTCGCGCCTCCTGTGTGCCCCCCGCCCGCGCCCGCTGGTCCGCTGCCGAAAGGTCGGTCACCACATGAGATATCCCGAGAACCCGAACTACGTGCGCGACCCGGGTGACTGGGAGCCGACTCGCTGGTACACCGTGCTCGGCTCCAACGGGCAGTTGTGGTGCGAGTCCAGCGATTCGCGACGAGGCCGTCGCGGCCATGCGCCCCAGGGATCGGCTCCTGCGCACCTGGCAGCGGATCTGCCACGAGTCGCAGATGCGCGAAGAACACCCCTGAACCGACCACCCCTCTCGACAGGGTGGATCCACCCGAATTCGCGTGCGTCCACCGCTGTCCACACCCACCAGGAGATCCCCCGATGAGCGAGTCAGCCCCTACCGAAACGACCCCGGTCACCGCGTCGGCATCAACGGCGTCGGCGTTGATCGCCCTCGCCGAGCACGCGCCCACGCGGGCGCGCGCCGCGATGGCGGCGGCGCTGGCCGAGCTGGCGCCCGAGGACTGGGCGTGGCTGGGGCTGATCCACCGCGGTCACGCCCAGTCCCCGACCGCGGCCCTGTCCCGGGTCCTCGCCTTGGCCGCGGCCCGACACGGCACCGCCGACACCCGGGCTCTCGGTCACCGGGCGCGCCCGGTGACCGGTGTCGAGGTGGTCGAAGTCCCGGCCGAGGTCGAGATCGGGGAGTGGGCGCGTCGTCCAGTCCGCGAGGACTGCTACGACCTGCGCCTGCACGCCGAGCCGAGCCCGGCCACCGAGGCGATGCGCACCACCAAGGAGGCGATCGCGGCCCGCGCCCGCCGCCGACCGGCCCGCCACCCCGAGGCCGGGACCGTCACCGCGCCGGTCCCCGGGTCCGGTGTACACGCCCGGTTGGTGGCCTGACCGGGCAGGAGGGGTTGCCGTGAGCGTCGACCCGCGTGAGGCGGCCACGATCCAGATCCGGTTCCTGCGCCACCTCCTCGATCGCCTCGATGTCCTCGCCGACCAGGCCAGTCCGTGGGAAGGGATCCGTCGCCTGCGCGGGGTCATCGCCGCACGCCTGGCCGTCGTCACCGACACCGAACCGGCCGACACCGAAGCGGACGACGCAGACGGCGCGCGTGGTCGGCGCGCGTTGCTCGCGGTCGAGTTGCACCGGCTACGCCGCACCGCGACCGCGGCCACGATCACGACCCGCGGCGGGCATCACCACCGTGTCCACGTCTTGGGGGTCGGTCACCGCCACGCCGTCGTCCGCACTCACACCGACCTCGGCCTCGCCGCGGTGCTGGTGCCGCTGCGGTTCATCGACTCGGTGACCGCACGGCACTGACCTTCCCCGGCCACGACCGACACCCGGGCCCTCGAGCCGTGAGCGCATCCCGGTGGCGACAGACAGGAGGCGCACATGCCCATCGACACTCCGAATTCTCCCGCGCCCGAACACATCGCGACACCGCTGCTGGCTGCCCACGGCCCCGAGGTCGAGTTCCTGACCGGGATCGGCGGTGATCCCCGCGTCGTGGACACCGGCGGGATCCCGATGTTCGCGTTCGTGGCCATCGAGGCCGAGGCCGGGCCGATCATCGACCCGTCCGGCACCCTCTACGTCCTGATCACCAGCATCGACGCCGGACTCGCCGACCATCGCGGCGACATCACTAGTTGGACCGTCGTCATCTACGACGCCACCGACTCCCACGACGAGCCAATCAGCGGCGCCGAGAACGCCTCCAGTTTCACCGCCGCCTGGCGACAGGCGTGGGCGGGCGTCGACCGCCCCGACCACTCCTGACGCCCCGCGCTGGTCGCGTGAGCGAGCAGAGTGGCGGTTGGTGAGGGCTGGGCGGCTGGCCGTCTGCCCCGCCTGTCTGAGTGCTACCAGGGCGTGAGCCCGCCACGGCTGCGGGCCCGCGCCCGGCCGTCACCGAATTCGCCCGGCGCGCCGCCTGTCTGGACTCCGGCGGGCTCCTAATCATGCGCAGCGAATTCGACGCCGTCCTTTCGGCGCGTTCCCTCCGCCGCGTCGGACTCCCACCCTGGTCGATCGCACTCAGGCGGGTCAGACGACCAGCCGCCCAGCCCCGTGCCGGGGTTACGTACGCGTCGTGCGTGCGTCCGGCACGGGGCCGAGCTGTTTCTACGACAGAACAGGACCCAGTGATGACCGCAACGTTGAACGCACCCGTTACCGACACTGTCACCGAGACCGTCACACCGTTCACCGCGGCGCTCGGTGAAATCGAATACCTGCTCGACACCGATCCCGACGCCGCGCGCGAACGGTTCACCGACGTACTGGGGCTGGCTTCCCCGGCCGAGCGCGAACTGCTCGAGCACGCCGCAGCGCGCATGGAACGCTCCCCCTGGAAGACCGCGGCCCGCCAGCTCGGATGGATGGCCAAGAGCCGACCCGAGCTGCGCACCATGATCATCGACCACACCGCCGACGGCGACCCCGGCCTGTACCGGCCCGAACTCCCCGCCCAGTCCGAGGTGGGAATCGAGGCCGCCGAATGGGTACGCCGCTCCATCCGCGACCGCCGCTCCCGCGACCGCTACACCGCCACCCCGAGTGCGGCGACCGACGCCGCCCGCTACCAGCCCGAGAAGATCGCCGCGCGCCGTGCCCGCATCCCCGCCCCAATCACCGGGCTGGTGAGCCTGCGCCACCGCGCGCGCGACCTCGCGATCGCCGAACGCCGCCAGCGGGAATACGCGGGCTATGCCGCACGCCGGTTGTACGCCATCGACACCGCCGTCGACACCGACCGCACCCCGCCGGTGCCCGAGCCCCGGAAGAGGGCCGGGCAGGTGTGGGCGCATGTGCAGGCCGAACTCTGGGACCGCTCCTACTTCCTGCACGTCGCCCAGTGCTACACCGAAGCCGACCGGCACCTGCTCGCCCCCGAGCTGCCCGAACGCCACATCGCGCCCGCCCTGCGTCACTCCGGAATCGAGGACGCGACGCGGGATTTCCTGCGCGAGCACGACACCGAACCCGAACCCTGGTCCCGCATCCGGCGGGCGCGGGCACGGCGCACCCGCCCGCAGTTCCCGCCGCGGATCACGACCGCCGACCAGTCCCGCTTCGCCGTCCGTCGTACCGGGCTGGCGGTGCCCAGCGACCGTGACGAGTATCTGCCCTACAGCGAACTCGACGTGCGTGAGTCCACCTGGCAGGGCTCGGGCCTGGACTACGACCTCGCGGCGATGACCCCGTATCTGGGGTGGCCGTGCGTGGGCTGCTGGATCGACCGGCCCGCCGCCGACCGCCGCCCCTTCCACACCCGGCACGGGATCGTGGTCAGCGACGACGGGCTCTGCGATGTCTGCCGCGCCGACGGCCACCCCGCCATCCCCGCGCTGTCGGCCGGGTTCGGGATGCGGACCTTCGTCGAATCCCGCTGCGCCCACATCGCCGACGCCCACCCCGAACAGGTACGGACCTTGCTGGACCGGGTACGCGCCGCCGCGGCGAACACCGGGCCGACCTGGAGGCTGATCACCCGCTGGATGGCGATGAACCTCGAACAGCCCGAACGCACCCGCACCGCCGCGCGTCGGCCGCGCCGAGGCGGGTCCGCGCTCGGGGCCGGGCAGCGGATCGGGCGCTGCGACGCCTGCGCCCGATCCGGTGTCGTGCACGCCGACAACTACTGCACCGACTGCCGCATCGCCCTCGGGCTCGTGCCCGCCGCCACCCGCCGCACGTCCGCGGTGGCCTGACCCACCCCGTTCGATTCTCGCTCGCCCTTGTTCGCCGGTCCGCCGCGGTGTCGACCCCTGCGGCGGGCCGGTCCACCATCCCCGATCCGACAGGAGCCTTACCCGTGCATCGACTTCCGCCCCTCGCCCGGCGCGCCCTCACGGCGCTGCGCGATGCCGTGTCCGTACCCGCACCCCACCCGGGCGAGGTCCGGGTGCGGGTCTACCTCAACACCGACCCGACCGCCCTCCTGACCGGATACGAGCCCGACGCGCCCGTCACGCTGGCCTACGCCTACCTGCTGCGTGCCGACCCGGCCGCCGACACCGACGCGGTTCTGCTCGAACGTGTCTTCGCCGCGTTCAACGACCACCCCGAACACGACGACGACCAGATCCACACCGACACCTGGTACGCGAAAGGCAAACACGGCGTCACGGGACTGCGGTCGCTCTCGGTCGGCGACCTCGTCGGACTCGACGACCGTCACTACGCCTGCGCGTCGAACGGGTGGTCGCCCGTTCCCGCCCCGCCCGTCTGATCCACCTCGCCATCCGCGCGGCTCGGTTCGATCACCCGAACCGAGCCGCGCGGGCTGGAGCGGTCCGAGCCGGGCAGATCACCCGAACCCGAGGAAGGCCACCATGGCGCACTACATCGATCCCGCACAGCTGGGCATCACCGAACTCCAACAGCTCCTCGCCGCCAGCACACCGGTCGTCGTGTCGATGCGCACCGAGACCGGTCACGCGCACCTGATCGACTGGGCTCGACGCCACGACCTGTTCGTCCGCATCGACCGGGCCAGCGACTGGGGAAACCCCTACATCATCGGCAGCCACGGCAACCGCGACAACGTCATCACCGCCCACGCCCACCACATCGCCACACGCCTCGACCTCCTCGCGCGCCTGCGACGCGGCGAACTCGCCGGACGGGTCCTGGGCTGCTGGTGCGCGCCACTGCACTGCCACGGCGACACCCTCACCGCCCTCACCCTGGACCCCGACCTGCACCCGCTCGACGCCCTGCACCTGTGGCGGCCACCCGACTGAACACCCGGACCCGACCACCGACCACCCTCTGCGGCTACCACGCCACACCCCCTCTCTCCCCCATCCACCCGCGCACCACCTTCACTTTCCCGCTGCTCCCCATATCCGCACACCACCGCCAACCGCACCCACCTCCACTCACATCCCCACTTCTCCCCTTCCATTTGTTAAGCACACCTCTTGCATCCAGGACCCTCCCCCAGCCTATTTTGGTAACGATCCGGTCTCGTACTGGGCTTTTTCGTAAACAGCCGAAATCTGCATAACCTGGATCGCTCGACTTTCGTCGGGCGGGGGCGCTCGATGGATTTATGACCGCGACGATCCATAAAGTCGTCGCAGGCAATGGCTACCAGTATTACCTGCGAAATATAGCCGCGAACGATATCAACTCCCGCGGCCGATCCCCGTTGTCCGATTATTACTCCGCCCACGGCGAGTCTCCTGGCGTGTGGAGCGGTACCGGTTTGGCCTCGCTCGGGATCGATATCGGCGCGGAAGTGACCGAGTCTCAGATGAAGTCCCTGTTCGGACTGGGTCGCCATCCCGACGCGGAATCGATCGAGGAGACGGTCTTCCACCACGCTTCGGCGGCCGGTTCGACACCGAAACAAGCCAGCGATGCGGCCGATAAGGCGTCGCGGTTGGGTAGTCCTTTTCGCGTTTACGCACCGAATTCCGATTTTCGTAAACGGTGCGCGAAGGCGTATGTCGAACACAATATCGCGCACGGAAGACCGGCCGACGCTCCACTTTCGGAAGCGGATCGCAGGCGAATCCGCACACATGTCGCGTTCGATATGTTCAGCGACGAGTACCAACGGCCACCACTGAACGCGCGTGAGTTGTCGGGATGGATCGCGAAAAACTCACGCCCACCTGCCACAGCAGTCGCGGGTTTCGACATCACTTTTTCTCCGGTGAAGTCGGTGTCGGCGTTGTGGGCAGTCGCACCGCTATCGGTGTCGGCGAAGATCGAGGCCGCCCACCGCGCCGCGGTGGCGGATGCGTTGCGGTGGTTGGAGCGCCACGGCATCTACACCCGACTCGGTCGCAACGGCGTCCGCCAGGTCGACGTCGAGGGCATCGTCGCCGCGTGCTTTTTCCACAGGGATTCGCGTGCCGGTGACCCTGATCTGCACACACACGTGTTGATAGCCAACCGGGTCCGCACCGCCGACGGTCGCTGGCGGACCTTGGACGGTGCCGCGCTGTACCGGGTGGTGGTCACGGTCAGCGAGATCTACAACACCCGCCTCGAGCACCACTGCGAGCGGCTGGTGGGTGTGGAGTTCGCCGAGCGGGCCGGGACCGACCCGGGCAAGCGCCCGATCCGCGAGATCGTCGGCATCCCGCTGCGGTTGCTCGAGGCGTGGTCGCGGCGCGAAACCGCGATCCGTTCCCGCGTCGGGGAGCTGGCGGCGGTGTTCCAACGCGAGCACGGTCGCGAGCCGACCCCGATCGAGATCCGTGATCTGGCCCAGCAGGCGACCCTGGAAACCCGGCCCGCGAAACACCTGTTGCGGTCCTTCGCCCAGCAGCGGCGCAGTTGGCGCGAAGAGGCCGTCGCGCTGCTCGGCGGCCGAGACGCGGTCGCCGCGATAGTGTCGGCGGCACTGAATCCGGTGCGCTCGCCGCGGATCACCGCCACCAGGGAGTGGATCGCGCGCACCGCGGACCGGGTCCTCGAGACCGTCGCCGAGCAGCGCTCCGCCTGGCGCGCGGCGAACGTACGCGCTGAAATCGAACGCCAGATCCGCGGCAAGATCCCCGGCAGCCAGTGGGAACACGTCAGCGAGGCCGTACTGGATGCGGCCCTGGATCCGGCGCGTTCGATTCCGATGGGCGACCCGGATATCGCCGACGAGCCCGAACTGGCCACCATCCCGGACGTGTTGCGCCGCCGCGACAACTCCAGCAGCTACACCCCCGCCGGCGCCCAGATCTACACCTCCACCCGGATTCTGGCCGCCGAGGACGCCCTCATCGCGTTGTCGGTGCAGCCCGGTGCCCGCGTCGTGGACCCCGCGGTGGTGGCCGCGGCGATCCGTGGATACGACGCCGCCAACCCGGATCGGGTGCTCAACGCCGGGCAGCGCAGCGTGATCGAAGGCTTCGCCGGCTCCGGTATGCGCGTGCACACCGCCAACGCGCCCGCCGGAACCGGCAAGACCACCGGCATGGCCGTGCTCACCACCGCCTGGAATACCAGCGGCGGAACGGTGCTCGGGCTCGCGCCCACCGCCAACGCCGCCGCGGTCCTGGGCGAATCGATCGGCGCGCGCTGCGAAACCGTCGACAAACTCCTCGCCGTGATCGACCTGCACACACCGCACCCGAACAGCCCCGCCAACGAACGGGAACATCCCCCGCCGCTGCCGCAATGGGTCCTCGACATCGGCACCGACACGCTCGTGATCGTCGACGAGCACGTCAAGATCGGCACCCTCAAACGCCTGAAACTGCTGCGCTTCCTCGCCGATCGCGGCGCGACGATCCGCTGTCTGGGCGATGACCACCAGCTTCCCGCGATAGAGGCCGGTGGCGTCGACGCCGACATGGCGACAGCGGCACCCGAGCACACGCTCACCCTCACCCACGTCGTGCGGTTCGCCTCCAACGCCGAGGCGTCGGCGAGTTTGATGCTGCGCCAAGGCGACCCGGCAGCGCTGGGCTGGTATCTGGACAACGGCCGAATCCACGGCGGGCACACCGGCGCGACCCACGACGACGCCTACACCGCATGGGCCGCCGACCACGCCGCCGGGCGTAGCGCGATCATGTTGGCCGCCAACCACGACACCGTGACCGCGCTCAACGAGCGTGCCCGGGCCGACAGACTTCTGCGCAAGGGTGGTCTCGACGGCCCCGAAGTGGTGCTCGCCGACAGCACCGCCGCCTCGGTCGGTGACACGATCCGCACCCGTCAGAACGCGCCGAAGCTGCGTATCGGTGTGCGGGATTGGGTGCGCAACGGCTACGCCTGGACGGTCACCGCTGTGCATTCCGACGGCAGTGTCACCGCCCGACACCACAGCAAAACCGGGGCGATTGTGCGGTTGCCGGCCGACTACGTCGCACACAATGTGCGTCTCGGGTATGCGGCGACGATCGATTCCGCGCAAGGAATCACCACCACCGCGTGTCATGTCGCGCTCACCGGCGGCGAGACCCGACAGCAGTTCTACGTCGCGATGACCCGCGGCGTGCACGCCAACCACGCCTACATCCCTTCCGCGCTCAGCGGTGACGAAGGCTCGTTCTACAGCGAGGACGCGGTCTTCCCACGCACCGCGGTCGAGAATCTCGTGCGGATCCTGGGTCGTGACGGGGCTCAGAAGTCCGCGCACACCCACCTGCGTGACGCGCTCGACCCGCACCGGCGTATCGGTCGCGCGCTCGATATCTACCTCGATGCCCTCGGTCTCGCCGCCGAACACGCCCTCGGCGAACCCGCACTCGCACGCCTCGATGCCGCCGCCGAACTGCTGCACCCGGGGCTCACCGACGCCCCCGCCTACCCGACACTGCGCCAGCATTTAGCGACCCTCGCCCGCACCTGTGCCGACCCGGTCACCGCCTTGCGCGAGGCGATCGAGGAACGTGAACTCGACACCGCCGCCGATCCCGCCGCAGTCCTGGACTGGCGCCTGGACCCGAGCGGTGCGCACTCGACCGGGACCGGGCCGCTGCCGTGGACACCCGCGTTACCGCCGGAACTCGACACCAGCGCCACCCAGGTCCACGCTCGCGCACGTGTCCTGGGCGAACTCGCCGCACAGATCCGGGCCGCGACCGCGCCATGGACACCGTTGACCGCGCCTGTCTGGGCGCGACCCCTGCTCGGCGCCGACCCGAGCTTGTTGGCCGAACTCGCCATCTGGCGGGCGAGTTTGCACGTCGAGGACACCGATATCCGCCCGACCGGTCCGCGCCGCTACCCGGTGCGTGAACGCGACCACCAAGACGTCCTCGACGCCCGCGTCGTCGCCGCGCTCGGCGATCCGGCACGCCCGGTCAACCGGTGGGCCGAGACCGTGCGCGAGATCGAAGCCCGCATTGTCGAGGACCCGTATTGGCCCGTGATCGCCGAACGCATCGATCTCGCCACCCGCGCCGGCATCGACATCACCGAGCGACTTCACACCGCCGCTGATCTGAGGCCGTTGCCCGATGAGATGCCCGCCGCCGCGCTGTGGGCGCGTCTGGAACTCGACGCCTCCGCACTCGACGCCCGCGACCACAACCTGCGCCCGAACTGGATCACCGACCTAGCCGACGTTCTCGGCGCCGACACCGCCGACCGGGTCGTCGACGACCCCGCTTGGCCGCGCGTCGTGGCCGCGGTCGACCGCGCCACCGCCACGCAATGGAGGCCGCGCCAGCTCCTGGCCACCGCCTACGAACTGCTGCTCGCCGCCACCCCCGACAACGAGGGCACCGGCCTGCGCCCCGACCAGATCGCCGCCGCTCTCGCCTGGCGCATCGACGCACTCCTGCACCACACACCCACCACCAAACCCACCGAAAGCACCCCACCCATGAGCGAAAACACCACCACCCCACCAACCCCCGCATCGACGGCCCGCGAGCATCCACCCGATCATCTCGAACCCGACAGTCACCACGCAAACCGCGCCCCGGTTCCGGCACCGGTGCCGTCTACTCCGGCGAACATCACCGCCTCCGGTTTCGATCCGGAGCTCGCGGCCATCGCGCAGCTGTATCGCGAAGGCCGAATCCGCGCGGCCGTGCACCGATTCCGGCAATTCGCCGACCACCTCGATGACGAGCAGCGTTGGGTGATCGGCGCGGTCACCGACACTCTCTACCGCTACGCCTACCCCGTCGCCACCGCCCGCCTGCGCCAAGCCGGGCAACAGTTTCCGCAACATCGGGCGCTCATCGACGCCTGCACCCCGGCCATCGACCCCGGCGTCCACGACGACCGACCCGACCGCGAGCCACCCTCACCGGTATTCGACCGCGCTCGCCGTCATCGAGCAGCCCGCGACCACGACACCCGAGTCGACCGTGACCTCGTCCGCGACCCGCTGCCCGACCCGCAGGTCCGTGCCCGCCGCCATGAGCAGGACTACCACGACGCCCGCGCCGGAATGGACGATCAGCCCTGGGCGCGCCCGGACGCGCACGAGGTCCGCGGTCTCACCGACGACCCCGCGCTACCCGACTCACACCTACCTCCCCTACCGCGGCGCGCGGCGCCGACGCCTCGCGAGGCCGACCTCGCCGTCCGTAGCTACCGCCGTGACGAAGCCAAAGATCCCACCCCGGCCGCGTATTCGCTCGACTACGACAAAGCCGCCACCCCACGTGCCCGCGGCCTGGAATGCGTCACGTGCAGCATCGAACGCCGCCTGCGCGACGCGACACCGATACCGCCGCGCCACTCCGACGACGGGGTCTGCGGAGAATGCCGCGACAACGGCGAAACCGGTATCCCCGACCACGACCCGAGCCGACACATGATCGCGCGCGCCGACCACCTCGCGGCCACCAAACCCCTTCCCGCCGTGCACGCCATCCTGCGCCGGGACTGGAAAGCCGTCACCGATCTCGACCGCCGCGCCCAGATCGAAGCCTGGATCCGCGCCCACCCCGCGCCGATCGGCGACGTCGAGCACCAGCAGCCGGTCGCCGATCCACTCTTCGCGCTCACCGACGCTCAACTCGCCGACCGGTTGAGCGAACTTCACCAGCAGCTCGCACTCACCGACACCTACGCCGCTGCCTACGCTCCAGCATCCCCCGAACAATCCGAGGGCGTCGATATCGATGAACTGCTTCTGCGTCACCGCGACGCGCAAACCGCTATCCGCGCAGCACTCCATGCCGAGCACCGTCTACACGATGCGACCCGCGCGCTGCACGCCACCCGTTCCGAACTCGCGACCCACCGCCAACGCCTCGACACCACACCTACCTACAAACGCCACGTCCGTCACGTCCTGCGTACCCGCATCGATGAACTCGTCCGCCAGCAAGGCGACCACGAACGCGCCCGCACCCGCGCCCGCAGCGACGCTCGAGAAGCCCACCGCGACGCAGTCAACCACGCCGGAACGCCCGACAAATGGGACGACGTCTTGAACACGAGCCCCGACGACATCACCACCCGCAACAGCCACACTCGCCGCGGGGAAGCCGCCGTCGACGCGACCGCCGACCGGTTCGCCGCCGATACCCGCAGCGAGATCGACCGCGTCCACGCCGAGCAACAACGCCGAGCCGATCTCACACCGGCACAGGCACGTCGCGAACAGGCGATACGCCTCGCCGACGAGCTCCACACCCCCCTCGACCACACCGAGCTGGACCAGCCCGATGTCAGCGGCTCGCCGGAGCCCGACGTCGGATTGTGAGATCGGCTTTCGGACGGGTTGTTCTGCCCGCTGTTGCTTCGGACAGCTTGCCTCCGGACATCCGGCAGCCCTGTCGTGGTTCGGCGACGGTGAGGAGCGGCACCGCCGGGCAGTCGAACAAGATCGGAGGGCTACAAGGGGTTGCTACGTAGTAGACCGGCGTTCGAACTCGCGATTTCGCACCGCTGTGGCGAAGGCGCGGTATTCGTGGTGGTCGAAGTACAGTCTGGCCGTTCCGGCGCTTCCCGCATGCCCGTCAGTGGCGCTGAAAACGTAGCCGTTGCCGCTTGTTCGGGTGATCGTGAGCGCGTGACGCACCGGCTGGCCTGTCCTGATGGCTTGTTGGATCGCCTCGAATTGGTCGTGGTCCAAGGTCAGGCACTGGTCGAGGGGGACTTCGTGGTCGCCGTTGTGGGCGAGTTTGTCGTCCCAGAGGATGGTGCGGGTGGCGTCTCGGTAGATCATGACGCATGCCTGTTGGGGTGAGCTGGCGGCAGCCTTGCGGAATTGACTTACGGTCGGTGTCGGCAGCATGGGCCTTTCCTTTCGAGCGCGCGGGACCGTGTTTTCCGGTTTCCGCACCGGTCCACGCTACGGGAGGGTGGCGGTAGCGGCGAAGTTGCAGCGGCGTGCGTCGTCTTCGGTGTCGGTGGGGGTGTCGGGGTGCCAGTCGGTGGCGTAGGTGATTCCGGGTTCGGTGAGTGTCCATCCGTCGAAGAAGCTCGCGAACTGTTGTCGGGTTCTGAGGGTGACGGGGGTACTCGCATCGGCGAATACCGACGCACCGGCAGCGACCTGGGTCCTGATTTCGGGTCCTGCGTCTTCGAGGGAGACATGGGTCATCGCGAGGTGGCTACCGGGCGGCATCGCGTCGCGGAGTTCGGCGAGGAGTGCGGCGGGGTCGTCTTCGTCGGTGATCCAGGGCAGCACGGATATCAGGAGCAGCCCGATGGGCTGGGTGAAGTCGAGCAGTCTGCGGGTGCCGGGGTGTTCGAGGATGCGTGCCGGGTGGCGCAGGTCGGCGTCGATCATGGCGGTGGTGTCGAGGAGCTGGTGTCGGGTGAGAAGTTCGCGGGCGCGGTTGATGGCTTCTTCGTCGTTGTCGACGTAGACGACGTGGGGGTCGGGGATGAGTTCGCGGGCGACTTCGTGGGTGTTGCCACCGGCGGGTAGTCCTGATCCGATGTCGAGG
The DNA here is from genome assembly GCF_052983615.1 of Nocardia fodinahabitans. NCBI lineage: Bacteria > Bacillati > Actinomycetota > Actinomycetes > Mycobacteriales > Nocardiaceae > Nocardia > Nocardia fodinahabitans. The sequence goes on along the minus strand of NZ_JBRJJC010000001.1, from coordinate 3,466,533 downwards.
AATTGCCGGATGCCGTTGCCGACCATGTGCCGGACCGCGCGGGCGAGGAAGGCGCGGTTGTGTCGGGCCCACTTGGGGTAGAAGGGGATCGCGGTATAGAGCTGTTCGATGAAGGGCAGGTCGGCTTCGTAGATGACCTCGCCGGTGATCATGTGCAGGTAGATGCGTGCCGAGCTCGGCTTGGCGGTGTCGAGGTGGCGAGGTTCGAAGTCGGGTGCGGACATCGACAGGTTCCTGTTCGATTGTGGTCGCGGGGGTCGGCTATCGCGTGACGGTGGGTCGGTTGCGCAGTCCGCGCAGCAGGTGGTGCATGAATTGCCGTGAATCGGCGGGGCTCAGCGCGGTCATGGTGAGGCGGGTGAAGATCTTGTCGCGGATCGCGACGGCGGGTTTGTCGTCGATGTAGCGGATCTCGCCTTGCGCTTCGACCACGGCCATCTCCAGATCACCGGCGGCGCCGGGCGAGGGGACACGGACCAGGATGTAGCGGTCTTCCATACCGGCGCCGGGGGCTTGGTGGGTGAAGGGCATGACCTGGAGCTGGATGTTGGGTCGCCCGGATAGTTCGATGAGGTGGCTGATCTGGTCGACCATCACCTGGTCGTTGCCGTAGGTGCGGCGAAGGCAGGATTCGGACAGGATCGCGTGGAACTCCGGTGCCTTGCGGGTGAACAGGATCTGCTGGCGCGCGGTTCGTGCTTCGACGTAGTCGTCGACGGTAATGGCGTCGGGGTCGTGGTCGTCGGGCTGGAACGGTTGGTGCAGCGCGCGGATGTAGTCGGGATGCTGGAGCAGACCGGGGATGATCTCGGCGGCCGTTTCGCGCAGGCGATCTGCCACGGCTTCGAGATCGACCAGCAGTCGCAGGTCCTCGATGTAGGCACGCCGATATCCCGAGGTCCAGTACCCGCGGCGATGGTTGTCCTCGCGCAGGTCGAGCAGGATCTGGAGATAGTTCTCATCGCCGATCCCCAATTCGGTGACCAGCTTCTTCAGCGCTTCGGCGGTGAGATTGCCGGTTCCCGCGATCGCGGCGGCGATGCGCGACTGGCCGACACCGACGATCCGGCCGGCGTCGGCCTGCGTGACACGCGACCGCCGCAGCAGGTCATCGATTTCCCGTCCGAGCAGCACTTTCCTCGCGGTCCTCGCCATGCACTCCCACCGTATCCCACAGCTCGATCGGACTCTTTCCACCCGTAATACTGATTATCAGGTTAGATTATCAGTCAAGATAATCTGTCCGAGGCACGAGAGCACTCCGTTAGTCGATGTTCGGTTGGGCGTCGACGCGCGAGGGAGATGTGGGACGCCGAACCGGCGCGCGCGGCGTCAGGGTTCAGCAGGTGGTGTCCGAAGGTAAGGGGTAGCCGGTGGAGCCGTCGATGTTGCGCGATCCCACCGCCGAGTTCGCGGCCGGCGCTGAGGCGAGCGACCGATCCTGGGGCGAACGCCTGCGGTCGTTTCGGCTCGATCACCTCCAGATCAGCCGCAAGGACTTCGCCGAGCTCATCAACGCGCGCGCCCGCGGCGAGCGTGTCAACGTCGCGTGTTCCGAGCGTCATGTCGCACGGTGGGAAGACTGCGACGTCCGGACCCCGAGCGCACCGTATCGACGTCTACTGGTGGCAATCGGCGCACCTGTCCCTGACCACGACCAGAGATCTGCACGCGCGCGACCCGCCACCGATGCCGTGCCCGTGCAGGCACCGATGTCATCGTCTGTCGGGTCAGGCGTATCCGAGCTGCGACGCGCGCCGGAAGCAACGTTGTTGGAGGCCGTCGCCGCCGCGGTCGTCGGATCCTCTTCCGCGCTGGTCCCGTGGCTTCCGCGACTCGACGAGGCAGAGGCGACCGATCAGGTCGGCCGCGGGCGGGCCATGGATGCCGATGGTGTGCGGTCGGCCACGGCACGTTTGCGGTCGCTCGATCAACAACGCGGCGGCTTCGCGATCACCGGCTCTGCTACGGCGTTGTTGGGTTCCATACCGGATCTGCGGAAGCTATGTCGCGACGAGACTGCCGATCAGGCGATTCTGGTTGCCTCGGCCGATCTGGTTGCCTCGGCCGACCTGGCCCGATTGATCGGCTGGGCGTTTCACGATGCCGGAGATCAGTATCGCGCGCGCCAATTCGCCACCCTGGCTCTGGTCTTCGCGCGTCGGGCGGGCGCGGACAGTCTGACTGCGTCGATCCTGTACGTGCTGGGCCGCATCAGTGTGATCGAACGCGATCCGCGCACCGCACTGCGCATGTTCCAGCTCGGGCAACTTCCCGCGCGAGACGCCGCCGACAGCGGCGAATCGGCTCGCCTGTACGCCAACGAGGCGTGGGCACACGCCATGCTGGGCGATCAGAACCGCATGAACTTCGCCTTGGCATACGCCGAAGACGAGATCAACCGCGTCGGCGACATCGTCGCGCCATGGACTCGCGTGTTCTTCACACCGGGCGAATTCACCGGCATCCAGGCCGTGATCTACAACGAATACGCCACCACCGCGCCCCGCGCCGTCGCCGACCGCTATTGCCTCGCCGCCCTCGACAGTGCCCGCGCCTCCCTGCAAGCCTCCGCGCCCGGGCGGCCCGCCCGCAGCATCCTGTTCGACAACATCACCGCCGCCACCGCCTGCTTCCGACTCGGTGAGATCGACACCGGCCTGTCCTTCGCCACCGCCGCCGTCGAGATGGCCGAACGGATCACCAGCGCCAGGGTCGCGGACCGGCTGGAGAACATGGTCCGCTGCGCCACCACCGCGACACCACGCAGCGACGTCCGGGACTTGTCCCACGCGGTCAAAGCGAGCCTGCTGGCGATCCCCCGCGCGTCACATCACCCGACCACGGGCCGTGCCACGAGCGCATAGGCTGGGGGTGTGGCGACCGATATCGCGGCCGAGCGTGCCGCCGAGTTGCATCGCATCGTCGAGCTGGCCTGCGCCCGAATCGGTTTGAACTCCCACGGGGCAGAACTGATCAAATACACCGTCAACGCCGTTTACCGGCTCCCACGCGAACGCGTTGTCCTTCGCGTCGCTTCCGACCGGGTCGGAGTTTCGCGGGGACAGCGCGTGGTCACCATGGCCCGCTGGTTGCAGGCCCGAAACGCCCCGATCGCGGCCCTGCTCGACGGTGAACAACCGCTGAAGGTCGAAGGCGATTACACGGTGACGTTCTGGCACGAACTCGGCCGGCGAACAGACTGGGCCGCTGCCGATCTGGCATCGCCGCTGCATCGACTGCACGCCCTCGACCTCGACCACACCGTCCTGCCGACCTGGGACCCGTTCACCACCGCACGCGATCGGCTCGCACACGCCGGCACCGCTGTCCTCGCCCCCGCCGACGCCCGGTGGCTGCGCGAGCAATGGGACCGAGCCGAACAAGAATTCCGGCGCGTCCAGGACCAGCTGCCAACCGGCATCATCCATGGCGATCCCCACACCGGCAACCTACTGCACCGAGACGATGACACCGTCGTGCTCTGCGACCTTGACGAGGCCGGGATCGGTCCCCTCGCATACGATCTCGTTCCCCAAGCGGTCGGAGCAACACGGTTCCACCGCCACGACTTCTACCGCGAGTTCGTCCACGCATACGGCAGCGACGTCCGCGACGATCCGGCGTGGCCGATCCTGTCTCGTATCCGCGAGCTGATCATGGTCACCAGCGTCCTGCCCGATCTCCAGCACCGCCCCAGCGTCGCCGCCCAACACGCCCACCGCCTGGCCACACTCAAGACAGACCGGCACGACATCCCTTGGGACCTCTACACCTAGATCCCCGCGTGGCGGCAAACCGGCCTTCGACCGACAGGACCGGAGGGCAGTCGCATCGACGATCCTCGACAGCTTGTGCCTGGAGTCATCGGACCGGCTGTCCGAATCTGTCATGTGAATGTCGGCGAACTTGCCCGATTCTGCCCTGCGCGATGTCATGGTGGCAGTCCTCTGGCGACGATTAACTCTGTCTATGACAGCAGATGACGTACTCCGCGCCCCGCCACGTCGGCGCCGGACCGGATCGACACGATAAGTCGCCACGCGCCGCCTGGACGGCAGCCACATCAGCGCTGCGGAACCCGACGTTCCCCAGAACTGCTTTCCCTGATCACTCGTTGTCAGGAACCGCCCACGTCATCGTCGGCGACACGCAGGCTCATCTCGTGCCTGCCCGAAGACCCTTCGGGTCGCCACTGGTCATCGGTCACTACCGCCCTTCACCTCTTCGAGGAGAACCAGCCAAAAGGGGTCACAGGAAATGTGGATTGGATACGCCCGTTCGGACCTGCTGTCCAGACACGGCGCCGATGCTTTCGATCGATCCGTGCACGACTTCGCCGCGCGCAACGGGTTCGGGGACGGCCGCGTGTTCTTCGAACCGCTCGCACCGGAGACCCTGATCGGTGACCTGCTCACCGAGATCGACCGTACCGTGCCGGTGTTGAACCGCCTCGAGTCGCTGGCACGGTCGCGACGGGTGGACCTCGGACGGCTCCTGGCACCGGGTCACCGCCGAGCCGATCTGCTCTGGTCGATCCTGTCGCGAATTCCGGAAGCGACCGACGTCTGGTTCCTGGTGCCCTCCCGACAACACCTGTCCGATCTCTACCCGTCAGGACGGACGGCACTGTCCCACCTCACCGCCCTGCCCACGCTCACCCTGCACTATCTCGACGGAACCGCGCACCGACCGGCTCCGGTATCGCGTCCGGTCCCCGAGCACGACGCGGACCACGAACAGGTCGTGGTCGAGTCTCGGATCGGCGCGATCCCGGCCGCGGCGCAACTGGACGCCGCCGAAGCGCTGACCCGTAACGGGTGGCCCGAGGTGATCGAACGCGTCGACGCGGTCTATGTCGCCCTCATCGGCGACCGCCACCACCCGGCCACCCGGACGCTGTGGCTCGAACCCACCCCGATCCCCGACACGGTGATCCGCACGTTGGTCGACACCCTGACCGGGGCGCTGGCCATCGAACTCGACGAACCGTATCCGCGAAGCGATGAGCCCTCCCACGACTTGGTCGTCTTGTGCGAGCGTGTGCAGCGCTTCCCCAGCGGCGCACACACCATCACTCGCTGCACCCTTCCGGCCCGCGTGAGCACGACCGGCGAGTCGGCGGTGAGTCAGCGATGAGCACCACAACACCTATCACCGGCCCGCTGTCGATGACGGAACACTATGCCGGACAGGGTGATCGCGGCGGGGCGGTCGACAACCTGCTGGAGGCTCGTGAACTTCACCTCGCGGTGGCCGGACGCCGTGTCGAGGGCTGTTCGTCGCTGATCGGGTGGGCGCGGGAGCTGGCCGACATTCACGCGAGCTTGCTGAGCGCGGCGGTGTCCCCGGATCGGCGTCCGGCCGGGTTCGACGAGATCGCGACCCGCGACCACATGACCGCGGTCATGGCGGCGATCGACGAGTGGGCGATATTCCGCCTGCCCCGACCTGTCAACGCCGCCCACCACACCCATCCTCTGGGCGAAGTGATCAGCCACTACGCCAATGTCTTCGCCCAGTCCCAGTGGATCCTGCGCCACACCACCAACACCGAACACCACCACGAAGCCGCCCTGCGGATGGCCCAAACCCACCAGGGCTACGCCGATCTGGTCACCGCGATCCGTACCCGACGCGTCCAACTACCGCTGGGCTGGCGAGCAATCCAGGGGCTCCGATGAACCGCACACGACCCGGCACCGGGCACCAATCAGACCCACGGACGCCACGGGCCGCCGGCAAAGGCTCGTCCTGGTTCGGAGCGATCCCGTCCGCGCACGTGCTGTTCCGCGCCTGGAACACACCAGGATTCGCCGCCGCCGACTACCCGTTCCCCACTCTGGTCGGTATCGCGGTGCAGATGCTCGATGCCCATCACCACTACCGGGCCGCCTTCGGCCAGCTACTGCGGCTGCCGCCCGGCCACGACGACAGCGTCGACATCGACGTTCTTACCGACGCCCTGCATACCGCCCACCGACGACTCGGCCGATTGATCGACCGGATCGATGACCATCTCGCCCATACCCTCGCCCCGCCGGTACACCGGGCGGCGACCTGTCATCGCAACGGTCTCGGCGCCGAGGTATCTCAACTGTGCCGATGCTGGATCACCGCGATCGACCCCTCTGTCCCGGTCGAGACCGGTCCGAGAGCACACCAGTCCCTGGTCGGTCAGGCCGTGGTCTACGACCTCTTCGCCGCCGACGTCGCCGCAGGACGGGTCCATCTACCCACCCGTGTCCCACAACCGGCCGATGCACGGCACTGACCACGCCCCACACCACAACCACCCTGCCGAAACGCCACACGCGATCCCACGGCGAGGTCGTCCGCCACGCCGCGCAGATCCACGCCCAATCCCGGTCCGTACTACGCCAGGCCAGCAGCGCCGAACACCGGCAGGAAGCGGCACTGTGCATGGCACAAGTCCAGGAAGGCCACGCCGACCCGGTCACCGCGACCCACGAACGCCGCGCGCAGCTGGCACTGGGCTGGCGCGGAATCGATGCCGACCGTCCATCGAATCACCAAGAGAGGTAGGAAAAACGTGAAGTTCGGGACCGTGAAATGGTTCAACCACGAGAAGGGTTTCGGGTTCATCACACCCGACTCCGGCCCGGACCTGTTCGTCCGTCAAGCCGATGTCCACGGCCACGACGCGCTGCACCGGGATCAACGCGTCACCTTCGATGCCATCGACAGCCCGAAAGGCCCTGCCGCGCAGAACGTGCGGTCCCTGTGACCGCCCCGGCAACGGCGCGTCGCGGGCAACGGACTCGGCGCCGACTGCTGCTGACCGCACGACGACTGTTCCTCGCCCACGGCTACGGGCCTGTCCACATCACCGACATCGCCGACGCCACCGGGTGTACCACCGGTGCGCTGGGCAAGCACTACCCCTACAAACATCTGATCGGTCACGAGGTCGCCGAGAGGCTGACCGCCTTGGCCGTACACCGCATCCGCGATGCTCACCCGAGAGACCGCAGCCACCTGGTCACGACGCTGACGAAGTGGGCGCGCACCGTGACCAGCCACCCCGAATGGATCTGGTTCGAACTCGACCTCGCCACCACCGGCCCGGAACACCGCGCACAGCACCACGACCGCAGACACCGAATCCACGCGGCACTGACCGAACTGCTCACCACGACCATCGAACCCTGCCCTGGCATCGATCTCCCGACCACTGCCGCATCACTGCTCGCCGCCCTGGTCGGGCTCGCCATCGGCCCGCCCGACGACGCCACCTCCGACCACCAGCGGATCCGAACGCACATCGAACTCGTACTGCCTGCCCCCAACGACCGCACATTCCCCGGCGTGACCACCCCCATCCAGGAGAGCTGACCCATGCCCGATCCCAGCCTACCCCCCCCCGACTGCGGCGACCCCGCCCCCGTCCGCACCACCACCGGTCACGAGATCGCGCTCACGACTCCCGCCGACGAGGACCCCGATGTCATCACCGTTGTGCGGGACGCACTCGCGGCGGTGCGCGATGACTGAGCCCGCCGCAACGACGAGCGATCCTCGACCCCACCCGAGCGGCCCGGCGCGAGCCCGAACCGAGAAAGAGCACAGGTGAATCCTCCCGGCGTGTCCGGTGACTCTTCCCCCGCCGCAACGTCGTCACCAAACTGGCACACTCCTACGGACTCGACCCCTGGCAGCAACGCCACCTCCACGAACTGTGGGAACCCTCCGCCCCCTGACATCCGCCGGCGAGCTGCGCCACCGCCTCACCAGTCTGGATGTGCGAGCCCACCTCGACCACCTCGATACCCACGAGATCCTCGCCGTCTACATCGATCCCCTCGCCACCGTGCTGCACGGTAACCGGACATTCCAACGCACGGTGCCCGGCCTCGCCGACGCCGACAACAACCTCGCCCTGTGGATGTTCACCCCGCCCCAGCGTGGGCATGCAGCCTGAAACGCGCGGTTCAGCCGTTCGAAGTCAACGTAGTCTGCGGGACTTCATGGTGGGACAGCGATTTGCGCCCATTCGAACCGATGGTCCAAAGGGAATGTGGATTCGGACGCTCCCACCCTGAACGCTGAACCCGCCAATTCGTCTGTGGGCGGTTGTCACTGGACGACAACCTGCTCGTACAACAGGTCCTCGACGGCTCGCATCTGGAGTTCCACGGTTTCGGTGAGGATTGGATTATCCACGACCAGACCGAATTCGACATTGTCGCGTTCGGCGCTATACGACATGTTGGCGCTGGTGACGATGAGGAATCGGTGGTCGACGGTGATGAACTTGGCGTGGTTTCGCACCCATTTGTGGTCGTGTCGCTTGGTTCGGTAAACCAGTCCGGGCATGAGGTGGCGGGCGATCTCGGAGGTCGTTGGGGAGTCTGCCCGTGACGGGGTGTCGGCCGCTCGGGTGTCGACGTAGACCTTGACGTGCACGGCGGAGCGATGTGCGGCGCGCCGCAATGCATCCCACAGGCCCGAGGTTCGTTGGAAGTTGTAGGTGGAGCAGATCACCGATGATCGTGCGTCGTCGATGTTCTCGACGATCGAGGTCGTCAACCGGCCCTGTTCGGCCAGCGGACCGGGGAGTGTCCACAGTGGGCTCAGGGTACGCACTGTGGAGCGGGCCCCTTCGATGCCGCGCAGCACTTCGACGCGCGCGGGGTCGCTGATGCGTCGCAGCAGGAGTGCGGCGTCGTTGCGACGCTCAGGTGTGATCGAGACGAGGGCTTGGCGAATTGTTTCCCCGGCGGCAAGGCGGTCCGCAATATCACGGGCTTCGGTTCGGCTGAGGTAGCGACCGAGTTCGCCCGCAGCGGGCATCTCATTCGGGTAGGGCGAAGAACCCAAGGCTGTTCCCAGGGAGATCGATCAGGAATCTGCGGTCCAGGAACCGGTTGGCACGTTCACAGGAGGTTTCCGAGGCCATGATGCAGCAGTGGCAGGCGGCGCCGTGCAGGAAGTCCTCGGGTTCGCGAGGGGCGCGTTTCGCGCACATCGGGTCGGAGGGGCAGCGGGTAGCGCGGCGCAGTGCGTTGTTGACGATCTTTTCCAGTAGTGCCGGATGACTTTGCTGCACGAGTCCGCCGAGTGTGCCGTCGCTGTCGGAGGCGGTGGTGCAGATCAGCAGGCCTGCCGCGGCCGGTCTGCCGTCGGCGGCGCGCCAGGCGTAGAGGCGTTCGCTGAGACTGGCCGCGTTATAGCCGCAGCGCATGGCGAGTTCGCGGATGAGGATGTGGGCCAGGCCGTGGACGAGCCAGTAGCGGGGTGGTTGGAACCGCTTTTGATGCCCACCCTTTGTGTCGGCGGTGTCGGAGGTGCGGTTGGCGAAGTTGCGTTCGTGTGCTTCGGTGTGCGCCTTCCAGATACTGCTGGTGTAGACCTTGTGTTCCCAGTCCGCGACCGCCTGCTCATCGAGTTGCAGGAAGATACCCTCGCCGAGGTCTTCGGTGGCGACGGTCCATTTCGGCTTGTCTGTGCGTGTCAGCTTCACCAGTCGGTCGTCGATGTCGCCGATGCGGTCGATCTCGTCCACGCGGGTGAATCCGATGAGGGCGTTGACTTTTCGGAGGGATTCGACGGCCAGGACTCTGCTGATCTGCGGTGGTAGGGCGTTGCCGCGATCGCGCCGCGATAGGGTGAGCCCGCTGACCTCGTCGCGCCGGCCGTCGGCGTACCGGTCCTGGCACAGGTAGTGCCATTCGGGGACCAGTAGCTCGATGGGATCCCAATCGCGTGATTGCGGCTCAGGTGCCGCGGGTTGCGCGGGCTGGGCTGCGAGTTCGACGAGGGCGGTGAATTGGTCGTCTGGCAGCGTTGCGAGTGTGTACATCTCTTTGCCCAGCAGGGCTCCGCGCAGTGTGTCTGGCTTGTCGCGGAATTGGTGCAGCAGCGGGCCTAGCGCCGCACGCACCTGCTGGGCGAGATCTTCGTGGTCTTCCGGCGTCGCGGCGGGCATGACGATGGTGGACTGGGTGACCGGGAACCAGAGGTTTGAGGCACCGATGAGCATGACGCGTGTGTCGCTGCCGCAGGGGAAGAATGCGTCGAGGTGGGGGTGACGGCCCCGGCAGCGGGGAAGTTTCGCGCGTCCTGCGTTGCCCTGCGCCTCGTTCATGCCGCGCTTGGCGCCGCAGGCGGTGCACTCGATGGTGGCCGACGCCGTCTGGCCCGCGGTGCGGCTGGACATCTTGAGGCGTGGGGTGCTCTCGATGGTCTCTTCACAATTGTGGCCGCGGTGCACCCACAGGTAGTAGGGGAACTCGTCGAGATGGCCGTTGGCGCAGACGAGCAGGTAGCGGGCGGCGATGGCAGTGCGGTTGCGGGCCTTGGCTTTCCCACGGCGGCCTCGGCAGGCGCCGTGGGTGAATTCGGCGAAGTCGGGGCGATAGGGGTGGGTGTTCTTGTACTCGAAATAGCTCAGCGGCCCCAACAGATCGCACCCGGTGCACCGGAGCCACTGCGGGAAGACACGAGCTGGCACCCCGAGGTCGGTGCCTTCGGCCGACATGACTTGCCGTTTCGCCTGCCATGGGTGACGCCGCAGCTCGATATGATGCGACCTCATCAGTCGGGCCACGGCCGCCCGGAGTTTGGGTGCGTGGATGACCGGTGCGTTGTCGCGGCGGTCGTAGATGCGATCCCAGTCGTTGTAACCGCACGGCATGATGTTGAAGTTCGGTAGATCCACGATCGACCCCGGCCCCCATGTGTAGAGCAGTGAGGACGGGCGTGCGGAGCCCACCTTGGCGCGATTGTATTTGGCGCCGCGCTGGCGCTCGGCATCTTGGTCGCCGAGTGGGTTCACGGTGACCGATGGGTCATGGATCATCGCCGTGGAATCGACGGTGGTCATTGTGCGTCCTCCGTTGCGGCGTCAGGCATCTCCCACTTCGGTGCGTTGGCCGGAACGGGATAGATGAGGTTCTGGGGTATGGGGCTGACCAGTAGGTTGATCTCGGGCTGGACCTCGCGCATGGAGTTGGCGACGACGAACGGTGGAGCCTCCCGCAGATGGGCGAAGTCCTTGCCGTTCTCCGGGCTGATCACCAGGGGCGCCTTGTTCGGTTTGCCGCCGGTTTTCTCATAGACCAGACTCTGCATGCGGCTGGTCACGTCGGCCTGTCGTTTGATCCACAGGTCACGGCGTGCGCGCAGATGCTGTCGCGCCGACTCAAGGGCGTTCTCGTTTCCCTGGACGGCTCGCTCCATCCGGACTACCAGCGCCTCGATCAGCTCATCGATGAACTTCAGCTCGGCGTCGATGCGGGCGGCCCCGGTTTCTTCGGACAATCCGCCCCGCTTGTCGGCCTGCAGGACGCGGGCGGCGCTCACCAGGACCCCGTCCATGCCGCGAGCCAGAGACGTCGGCGAGTAGGGGGTCACCGACAACGCCTCGACCTTGGCGTAGAAGGTGTCGTGGTAGTGGCGGAACTGTTCGAAGTGGGCCAGATCGCGGGGCCGTGCCCAGTTGCTCAGGGTTACAACCAGGCCGGGTTTGGTGGGTTCGCGTCCTACTCGGGAGGATGCCTGAATGTATTCGGCGGTGTTCTTGGGTTGGCCGATCACCATCATCAATCCCAGTCGTGTGACATCAACCCCGACCTGCAGCATCGAGGTCGCGAGCACGGCATCGAACGGTGCGCGTGGACGTTTGCCGCCCTTCGCGCCGGTCGCGTCGATGGTGGGGTCGAACGGGATGGCCATTTCGTCGAGGACGCGGGTGACATCTGCGCCCGCCATTCGGGAGGTGAGTTCGGTGAGGTGGAGCTCGCCGATGGTGCCATACCGTCTGGGCAGACTCCGGGACCACGGGTGGCCGAGCCCGAGCGCGTTCTGCACGTCGTCGGCGAGATACCGCGCCATACCTGCCAATTCGCGAGTCGCGCTGAAATAGGACACCAGCGTCATGTACGGATCGGCACAAGCACCGGCCCGGTCGAGGAGGAGCTGACCTGCGGCCAATAAAACTTCCGACACCCGGATCTCGGCGGTCGCCAAACGCACACCGGTGGTGGAGATGCCGACATAACGGCGACCGGGATACTCGTCCGACAGCGGAACTTCCTTGGAGAAGAACGTGCGCGCCGCGTCGAGCACCTGCGGAGGAAAGATGGTCACGTCCCGGCCATAGAGCCGCTTGACCTGTTCAGCGGCGTTACGGGCGGTCGCGGTGGAGGCGACCACGAGCGGCTGCACCGCGCGGCCATCCGGGACCTGCCAGGAGCAGGCCACATCGATGACCGCTTCGAACAACCCGACGGTTGTGCCCAACGCGCCGGTGATCAGATGCAGCTCATCCTGGATGATCAGATCCGGTGGCCGCAAGCGTGGTGTTGGGCGGCGACCCTGACCGGTGCCGGGGTGAGTGTTGCCATCCTTGAGTCCGCAGCCGTCATAGTCGGGATGAACATAGCCGTGCAGACCGCAGCGCTGGGACACATAGCCGAATAGGGCTGCGGCTTCCCCTTCGCGCGCAAGTCGTGCGAACTTGTCGACCGTCGCGATGACGAAAGCCGGTGCCAGCCGATAAATTTCCTCGTCGACCGTCAACACCGGCAGGCCTTCGTCGACCGAACCCGCCTGGGCGAACGGGCAATCGCCGAGGTCGTCGCCGCAGAACACCCGGATGCGCCGCGTAGCGTCGTGCCCCTCGACGTCACGGCCGCCGTCGATCGGCGTGCCACACCACGGGCAGCGTTGGATCTGCAACACCGTCAACCGGTGTCCTCGGCCCTCCCGGACACGTTTGAGCTCGTTGACGGCGTCGGTATACCGCTTGGGGCTGACATCGGTGCCGACCCACAGCCCGATCCGGAATGGTTCGTCCCCCCATGTCTCGGTATCGGCGATGCGAGCCAACTCCGCAGCGCACACCAGGGTCGTGGCACGCTGGAACTGTTGTGAGGTGAGCAGCCGCAGCGTGTAGCGCATGAGGACCGCCACCCCGGCGCCGCCGTCGAGCGGGCCGTTTGGGGTCTCGAGAAGCCCTTGCCTGCGACGGATCGCGAACGTGTAGGCGGCCAGGCCGAGATACGCCTCGGTCTTACCACCGCCGGTCGGGAAGAACAACAGCTGCGCCTTGGCCAGCCGACTCGATCTACCCTCGGCCGCTGGATCGGTCAGCATCGGCAGTTGCATGAGGATGAACGCCAACTGGAAGGTGCGCCACTTGTGTGCACTTTCGCCTTTTGCCAGCACCGCCTCACGTGCATCGGCGATGGACTCCCGCGGATCTCGGGCCCGCCGGGCGGCGACCTGCGACTGGATGCGCTGCTCGGCCATGACGGCGTTCATGAACCGGAAACATCGCAACGCCTCCTCGTCGGTGAGTAGATGTTCCAAGCCCGCTGCCAACTGCCTTTGCACCTGCCAGGCTTCTTCGATCGCGGCGTATGCCTCCTCATGCAGATGCGCCGGAAGCGTCTTGGTGACACGCTGGTGTTCGGTGTCGAGCCAGTGCGCGTATCCGGCGACGATCGGTTCGAGTCCGGCTCGCAGTCCTGCGGGCTCCGCCGTGGCCAGGCGCGTCATGTCCAGCAGAGCGGCGTCGATTTCCTCAGCTGTGGTTTGCGGTGTCTGCACGGTCGGTAGCCAGGTGGTTCGTACCGCGGTGGCGCGACGTGCTCCCTCCGCGACATCCCACTCGACCGAACACGTTCTGCCGACCGCGAATTCGAGCCGGTCGCGGTACTGCAAGTCCAGTCGCCGCACCTCATCGTCCGGCTCGTCGTAGTGCTCGTCCTGCTCCAGGTCGCTGGCGGGCAGGAAAACCGCGCGATCATCGGCCGCAGCTTCCAGCTTCGTCTGGTACAGCCACGCGTCGGTGGGGATTCGGAAGGAGATCTCCAGGTCGTTGCACAACGCGACCTCGATGATTCGACGGCCGCGCCGCAGGTCGTCGTGGTGGTCTACTCGCAGAATGACCGCGTCGCGCAGCGAATACTCGGCAGTCTTACGCGGCACCAGATCGGCGATGTGGATAGTCGTGGAAATCGCGATCGGGGAGCGTTGATAGCGGCGAGACCGACGAACCGTGCCGTCCTCGGCCACCTCCCGTGGTAGCGCCTCGTAGCGGCCCCATGTAGCGGTCACTGTGAACGATTCCAGGTCGAGCGGAATCTGAAATCGCATCCCCATGGACGCCGGAATCATCAGCCCTTTGCGCTGGGGAGCATCCTCGGCCTCGATCGAATCCTCGTCCGCGTCCATCGAGCTGTCATCGACCGCGGTCACCGGCACGCCACTGCTTGCTCGGGCGTCGCGGGCGTCGCCGACGTCGGTCAACAGTTCGCCGGTGTCGGCGTCCACCGGATCGTCATCCCAGCCGCCGGTGATCCTCGCCGGCGCGATACGCCCGATCAAATAAGCCGCGTCCGGCGCACCCTCGAGAATCTCATGGTCGCCGTTGGCCAGCCCCAACAGCTCCCGCGAGAGCACGTCGACGATATTTTCCCGCGCTGTCAGCGAGGTGCCGTCGGGCTCGAACTTCAGCTTGTACGGCGGCGGAGGAGTATTCGTCGGCGCGCTCATTCGTCGTCCTCCATGTCCTCGTCGCCCGATATATCCGGTGCATCACCCTGCAGGGCCGCCCGCCGCTGATTCTCCTCCAGCAACCGATCCAAAATCTCGACACGCGCCGTGGGCGACACGGTCCACCGTCGCATCTGACGGTACGTGTGGAAGCCATGATCCAAAGCGATATTGCCCCAGTCGTAGGCCGCCATCACCGCTTCATCCAGCTCAACATGGATCTCCCGCAGCCGAGCGACGTCAAGATCCGAGTCGGGGGTTTCGGGGTCGTTGACAAGGTTGTACAGCTTGGTCAGACCGAGGTCTCGGCGCAGCATGATCTCGCGGCGCTCCCTGTCGAGGGTCCGGCCGATCTCCGCCAGACGAGCCGTCGGGGTGGGGCGGGGGAAGGTCTCGAACACGTCGGAGGGGGAGTAGTTGATGTCGGTCCGCATCGTGGAGCTGTATTTCACTACCCAGATCAAGTGGACACTCGACGACAGCACCGCCAGGTCGTCGAATCGGTCCGTAGCGAACACGGCGAGTTTGTGGCTCGGAACTTGTCGAGCCGATACACGCATGGGCATAACAGTCTTGCTCACAAGCGTGATCGCAATCACCTCGTCCAAATCAGTCACGGCTGCGCGCATTCCTTTCGCCAACTCCGCGAACTGCCACCACCGTTGACGGCGGACAGCGCGCTTGTTAGTCGCCCGCTGGGGCTTGACTTTCTGCTCTACTCGGGCATACGGCAGCGGGTACCGCCGTGCGCAGGTCTCGCACCGGTCGTTGAAGTCGATGACCCATCGCGATGCAGAGGTGTCGGGCCGCGAGTTGAGGTCCTCGCCGCCGAGGTAGGGAAACAGCACCTCAACGTTCTTGGAATCTGCTTCGATCCACTCGGCGGCTTCGTCGAAATCGAGAACGAACCCCATCCCGAGCACGATGCACCCTTGGAAAGCTATGCCGCGGTTCTCTTTCAACCGACTGGGCACGCCGTCGACCCGCCCGGCAGGTTCGAGAAGGGTGGAGATGCGCTGGCATGCGGTGCCGTCGGCGTCGCGGGGGACGGTATCCGCCACGCGGTCCTTGGTACCCCAGACGGCCGCGAATTCCAGATTGGCGCTGGCCGACGGCCACGCGCGGCTCTGAATGGCACGGGTGATGGTGATCCCATCCGCTACCAAAGTGTCCAGGCCGACCTCGCGGGTATCGCCCTGGGCGACAGAGTTTGTGGCGATAAGACCGAGATTGCCTTTGCGGCCGAGCAGCGATTCGGCACGCAGCAGGAAGTAGGCGACGAGGTCGGCGCTGCCGCGGCGGCCTCCGGCGAGGGCGTGAACGAACCAGTCGCGGACGTTGGTGCCCATCGCGCCGGTGAGCTTCTGGCCACCCAGGAACGGCGGGTTGCCGACGATGGCGTCGAACCATCCGTGCTCGGCGACATCGGGGACCGCGAGGATCCAGTGCAGGGGCTTCCACCGTGTGTAGTCGGTGGCCACGGTGGGAGTCAGTCCGACTGTCAGAATGCGGTCGAGCCGGGTGCCGTCACCGGGGCTGCCGTCGGGAGGGAAGGCTTGGCCCACAGCGATACCCAGTTCGAGGTATGCCTCGGTAAGTGCTCGGCCAGGCTTGCCACCAACTGCGAGTCCGGCGGCGACGACGCCGTCAGCGATGGTCGCCAGTTCGGCGGTGAGCCGCTGGGTCCGCTCGAGCTGGCGTCGTTTCGCCGTCGCCGACCGCTGTGGGTCGCTCTCGTCGATCTCGCTGGCCAGGTTCTCGCGCAGGGTGGCAACCTTGTGCAGGGTTGCTTCGATATCGCTTTCGCTGAAGTTCAGCTGCTCGTCGTCGGGGAAGATGCGCTGGTGTTGGAGCTGTTCGATTCGGGTCAGCCCCAGCAGCGAATTCCCGTGGAAGATCTTGTCGTCGACGAACGAGAACGGCAGTTTCGGGTCGAGCGAGACCAACCACAGCGATAGCTTGCACATCTCGACAGCCAGCTCGTTGATGTCGGCCCCATACAAGCATTTGGCGACGATGTGCCGGATGGCCTTGGTGTGCAGCGTGTTCGGGTTGCCCAGGTCGGTGCCTTCCCGGTGCCACGCCTCCACGAGGCGGTCGGCGAGGTAGCGGGCCGCGGCGACAAGGAAGGCGCCGGAGCCGCAGGCGATGTCGGCGATCTTGAGGTCGAGGATCTCGTCGGAGCTGATCGGCGTCCACTGCGCTTGGTCGACGGTCTGGTGCGGTCCGGGAGAGTAGACGAGGGGTTCAAGGGCGTGGCGAACGACCTCCTCGGCCAAGGACTTCGGTGTGTAGTGCGCGCCTGCGGAAGCACGGGACGCTGTCTCGACGACCAGCACACCGCCGGGATGCACGACGAACGGCCGACCACGCAGGTCACGTCGGATGATGCCGATGAACGGCCGCAGTCGCTCCTGCAACGCGGGGGCGGTGGTCACCGATCTCAGGGCGTGATCGACGTCGGCGACCTCGGCGTCCAGGGCGTTGGCCAGCTTGGATGGTGTCGGGCACGCTGCGGCGGGTTGATGGGCCTTTACCCACGTGATGATCGCCGTCGCGAGTGTCGGTGAGGTCGGGTTGGCCGTCGCGAGGGTCTCGATGGTGGCCAGTGGAATCTCGGGTTCAGCGCCGTCCTTACCGAGCAGACCGACGGTGACTTCGTCGACGCCGGTGCTCGAGTAGCCGAGAAGTCCTTCGTAGATGTAGCCGATTTGTTCGACGTCGATCTCGCGGAACGAAATGCGGCTGGGGATGCCTTTCACCACGGCGACTTGAACGGCTTGCAGTACGGCCAACATGACTCGATCGCTGACCGTAATCAGCAGACCACGTTCGTCGCGGGCGGCCAGGAACAGGTAACGATCGCCGTCGAACAATGAGCCACCGTATGGCGGGATGCGCATATCCTCGAACGATGCCCCGTGATACAGGGCATGTGATGTGGCGAGCAGACGGTGCCAGGTGAGGTAGGTGGTATCGAGTGCTTCCACGTTTTCATTGCGGGATCGGTCCTTGAGGATGTCGAATTGTTCGCTCATCCCGTAGCTTTCGGCGAAAAGTTCACTGGTGGGCAACAGCCCGCGCTCCTCGGCGAACAGCAGGAACACCAGGCGCATCATCACGGTGACGGCGGCGTCGTAGACCATTGCCCGGTTGGTGGGCAGCGCGTCGGGACGGTTGTCGAGCGAGGCGGCGAGCGCGGACTCGGACATGGCCTGTACCAGCAGTTCGACCGCATGGCGGACCTGGGTGCCCAGGGCCTCGGTGATCTCCTCGGCCGATTTCACCGACTCTTCGAACAGCTTCGGGAGCCTGGTGTCGGGTTGCCCTGCGATGAGGCGTCTGCGGTCCAGGACGGCGAAGAAGGCGTTGCGGGTGGACGGTTCCTCGATCCAGGTGTGGGCGTCGACGATGCCGGAGGCGACCGAGGCGTTGGGGCGCGCGCACACCAAACCCCACCAGCGGCCGTCGGTGACGACGCCGATACTGATCCCGGACTCCTGCAGCAGTCGGGTGAGGCGGTCGATCGGCGTAGCCGCCCAGCCATCGTCGGGTGTAGCACGCAGAGAGTCGATCGGGTCCACCACCAGTACTAGCGCCCCCAGCACGCCGCGGTGCGCGAGCACGCCGTGGGCAGACACCGTGACGGAGCGGTCGGGGGAACGCGCAGGGAGGATCTCGACGAAGTCGGGTCCGGACAGATCGGTGATGTAGGTGGCGTTCCACCCGATCACCTCGCGCAAGACTGTGTCGACCCAGGTGTCGCGCTCAGTGCGGTACAACTCGAGAGCGGCGTGGTCGTCACGATGGGTGTCCCAGTGTTCCCAGGCTTTCTGGAATGCCGGCGTGGCCTCGGCGAGGACGGCCTTGCAGTCGAGTGACACCGGGGGCATCCCCTGTTGCCACACCCGCGACAAGGTGGGAACCGACAGGAAGGGGCCTTCGGTGTCGACGAGTTCCAGCCATGCGCGATGAAGTTCGGCGGCCGAGGGTGCAGCGGTGCGGCGGATTCGGGTAGTCATCGCAGGGCTCCTGCAGCAGCGTCGGCGGGTGTCAGGGCGAATACGACAGCTGCGGCCGACACGTGCGGTTTGATGTCTGTGTAGCGCTCACCGATGGTGTTGATCTCGCGGCGCTCCTCATCCGCGAGCCCGGCCAAGCGCTCGCGCATCGTCGCCACATCGTTGAGGCGTTGCCGATGCTGGGCGCGTACGACCTCGGGCATGTCGAGGGTCCATGATTCTTCTTCGGCATTGATGTCGTGCTGCAAGCGGTCGATCGACTCGGTGAGGGTGCGACGAAATCCGGCGAAGATTCGTTGTGCGCGAGTGATGTCGTCGTCGCGGCGCGTGACAAGCGCGTCGGCGACACGTTTTTCGTGTCGCTCGGCCCGTTCGTGCATTCGATCGCGCAGGCGGGTCCGCATGGCCGAGCCCTCCGCGTTCCAGAGCCTGGCCAGCTCCGCCCGCACGGATTCGTCTGCGAGCGAAAGAGTTTCGGCGTCGAAGGTGTTGTCGAGTAGTTCCTCGACTCGTTCGTCGGCCATCGCGCTGCCGCGAAGACGAATACCGGCGAGGAACACCTGCTCATGCAGTCGCAGCCCGCCCCGCCCCACGAGCACCAGGCGGGAAACCACCACGACACATGACTGGGGAATGTCGGGCACGACCATCGCCGTCACCCGGTGCATCGGGGATTCGACGCTGAACAATGCACCGCGCAGGATCCGAGCTGAGCGTTGCAGCACGGCATGTCCGAGATGGATGTGTACGAGGTCCTTGCGGCCCTTGGCTGCATCCTCGTCGAACGTGATGGGCCGCAGTTCCCCAGGTGTAAGCGGTGCTTCGATACCTCGCAGCGCAGGCTGCCAGTCGGGGCTCAACGGCGGCAACAAGTACACCGCCGCGCTGGTGTCTTGGTCACTGTATTCGATCAGCGGTGGCTGTTTGGTGTAGTCCAGCGCTGCGTCGACGACCCGCCGGGCATTGGCTGGAGTGAGGTGCATCCTGGCTTTGAGTTCGGGGTAGCGTTCGGTCAACTCCGTGAGTCGGGTGCTGAGTTTGCGTTCGCCGGCCAGTGCCTTGGTGATGGCCTCTTCACCACTGTTGCGACTGACCCGCGAGCGTCGAACAGTGCTGGGGCTGTAGCGCTGCTGGATTTCCTCGGACACCAGTTGGTTGACCTTGCCGAGGTCCCGGCGCGCGTTGCCGACCTTCTCCGCGATCCGCCGCATGAAATCCAGCTCCGAGTCGTAGGTCTTGGATGCGGAGTCCGGGGCGAACTGGTAGATGGTGGGGGTTTCATGTTGGCCGTAGCGGTCGATGCGGCCGATGCGCTGTTCCAGGCGGGAGGGATTGAACGGGATGTCGTAGTTGACCAGCCGGTGGCAGTAGTCCTGCAGATCGATGCCTTCACCAGCGGAGTCCGTGGCCAGTAGAACCCGAATCGGGTTGGTACGGGGGTCGGAGGTGAACTTAACCCGGATGATCTCGCGTTCGTCGGCCGGAGTGCTGCCTTGGATGACGGCGAGTCGTGTCTTGTCGTAACCGCGTTGCTCGAACACCGCACGCATCCAGTTCAGGGTCGCAGCGTATTCAGTGAAGACGACAATACGTTCGTTTGCCCAGGTATTCCCGTCCGGTCGGCAGACGGAGTCCACGAACGTGATCAGCGCGGTCAGTTTCGAATCGGGCCGATGCTCGAAGCTCTCGCCCCAGGCGACGAGGTCGGCGATCTGAGCGGGTGTGGCCGCCACGAGCGGGTCCGACGCCTTGCTCTTGCGCAGTGCGGCGAACTCCGGCTGATCCTGCTCGCCCTCCTCCTCGTCGTCCTGCTCGAGACTCATGACCTGCTGGAAGTACTCGTGGTCGTCCTCGGCGATCTCGGGCAGCCTCCCGGCGGGCTCGGACTTGTCATAGAGCGCCAATGTTTGTGCGAACGACCACGGGCTGGACAGAAATCGCTTTTTCAGCAGCATCGCGACGATGTCGCCGGAACGTCCCTTACGGCCATTGCGGCGAGCGCTTTCGGTCAGAATCCGTTCCAGCAGCTCGAATTTGTCTTGCTCGACGTCGCCCGGGGTGAACGGCAGCGGCTCCAGCTTGCGTGCTTTGAAGCCGAGCTCGGTGATGTCGGTCTTTAGCCGGCGCACGATGATCTCGCGCAACGCGGCTTCGTCGAGAGTCGCACCACGGACGAACCGGCGGCTGTCGATCATCTCCAGCAATGCGGTGAACGACTCGGAATAACCGTTGTGCGGAGTCGCCGACAGGAACAACCGGTGTTCGCACCGCTGGGCTAATGCGCGAGTGGCGACGGTTCGCTGGCTGTCCACAGCGTATCCACGTCGCCCCCCGAAACCGGTGGGACTGGCTGGCGCGACGTGGTGCGCCTCATCGACAACCAGAACATCGAAGGCGTAGCGCCGCGAGGTGGAAGTGTCGCGAACGTCGGCATACAGCTCCCGCAGCAGGCGCTGGGCTCGCAGCGACGACAGCCACGCCATGCTCACGATCACGCGGGGGTGGAGCCGGAAAGGGTTCGCATTCAGGCCGTGGCTCCGGCGTGCCGAGGCCATGAGATCTCGGTTGACGATCACGAAGTCAAGACCGAACTTGTCGCGCATCTCATCGCGCCACTTCAGTTGCAGGCTCGGTGGACACACCACGACAACCGTGCGTGCCCGGTGCCGCAGCAGCAACTCCTGGATGACCAGTCCCGCCTCGATCGTCTTTCCCAAGCCGACATCGTCGGCCAGCAGCAGATTGGTCCGGGCCGACTGCAAGGCGCGGCTGAGTGGTTCCAGCTGGTAGGCCTCGATTGCGGCGCCACTACGAAACGGTGCCTGATAGGTTCTCGCATCCGCCGATGTCACTGCGCCCCACCGGACTGCGTCGACGAACGCGGCCAGGATATTCGGGTCGTCGAAATCCGACGGGGTCAGCGTCTCCGGCAACCCATGGTCGGGCTCGATGCCGTGACCGATCTCGAGTTCCCATACGACCGCCAGCTCCTCACCGAGGCGATCCTCCTCCAGCGACTGGAGTCGCACCACATGAGTCAGGCCCGCCACACCCTCATCGGCGGGGCTGCGAGGCAAGCCCTGGGTCTCTACGTTGGTGACTGCCCAGGTCGAGCCGCGTACCTTCACCACCCGGCCGGGTGACGGAACCTCCGGCATCACCATCGTCATGAGCCCGCGCCCTCCCGCTGTTCGTGTGAACACTCCCGGTTATCCGGCAAAGGACATACTCTCGCATGGTTGCGATTTTCGCAATCGGCGGGCATGTTGGATGCGTTGCCGGATGTTGCGATTTTCGCAATGGATGGGTACGTTCGAGTCGTGCCCGACATTCCCAGCCGTGTACGTGAGCTGATCAGTACTCGCGGGTTGAACCAGCGCGACTTCGCTGCGGGCATCGGTATGGACGATTCCAAGCTGTCGAAATCGCTCGGCGGAGTGCGGCGCTTCTCGTCGCTCGATCTGGCGCGTATCGCGGAGGCCTACGATGTGACCGTCGACTGGCTGGTCACCGGGGAGGAGCCAGCGCTGGCAGTCGCCGCCCGGACTGCCGGTGGGACCGCGACCGTCGCCGTCGAGATCGCCGAGCGCTACGCCCGAATGCGGACCGACATCGCCGCCTTCGGATACCGGCAGCCCTGGAATTGGTCGACGTCGAACCTGGCGGATTCTTCCGACGGACGACTGCTGGCTCGGGCCGCTCGCGAGGCGGTTGATGCTGTCGACACAGCCGATGACCTGCCCACGAGGGTGGAGCAGGCATTCGGGATCGACGTGACAGTGGCCGATCTGGGCGCCCAGTTCGACGGGCTCGCTGTTTCCTCGCCCGAGGTGAAGCTCATCGTTCTGGCCGTCACCCATGTCCCGGCCCGCCAGCGGTTCACGCTAGCGCACGAACTGGGACACATCCTGGCCGGAGACGACCAGGTCCTCCATCTCGACGAGGACGTATTCGCCCGAACACACGCCAGGGAACCCAGTGAGATGCGAGCCAACGCGTTCGCGGCCGAATTCCTTATGCCCCAGCATCTTCTGCGGAGTAAAGTCGACGCGGGGATGACCATGGAGGGCTTCGCGGAGTTGGCAACCGTACTGTTCGTCACTCCGTCGGCGTTGGCCTACCAACTGCACAGATTGCGACTCATCGACGCCGGCACGTGCGACCAGTGGAAGACGATCACAGCTGCGAAAGCGGCCCAGATGAGCGGCCGCAGTGACGAATTCGCCCTCCGCAGCGCCGAATCCGCGACAACACGCTTCCCCGGCCTGCTGATACGCGACACATACGCGGCCTACCAGAGCGGAGCAACGACGTTGCGCCCCTACGCCGAGTTGCTGGGGGCCGATATCGACGTCCTACGGGAATCACTGGAAGCCAAAGAGGGGGACGGGTCTAGACGGTGAGCAACTACGTCTTCCCGGATAACACGGTACTGTGCAACTTCGCGTCTATTGACCGATTGGACCTGCTGCGGGCAGTGCTGGATGGCGACGGACGATGGAGCGAAGCCGTCGCCTACGAGGCCAGTCGCTCCGTCCCCTATATTCCTGGGCTCGCCGGGCTGCAAGATGCGGATTGGCTCGGTGAACCCATCGAAATCACCGATGAGGACGAGATCCGGCGGGTTGAAACGATCCGCCGCGGGGTGTTCGGCGGCCGGGAAAACAACCCTCTTCGCCATCTCGGCGAATCCCAAACCTGCTTCTTGATCAAGGAATCGGGTCGGTTCGATGGCTCATGGTGGGTCTCGGATGACCGAGAGGCCGTCCGGTACGCCCGGAGGCAGGGAATCGTGACCTGTGAGACCGCCGACCTGATGAGCATTGCAGTCACCAAAGGCAATCTCGCCGACACCGACGCGTTGCCGCTGCTGCACGCAATGGCGGCGACCGGTCGTCGCTTGAAGATCCCGGACACCCTCGCAGCGCTGCACAGATAAGACGCCTTCCTGGGCACCGCCATCCAAACAATTAGGATCGATCGACCCGAAAACTGCGTCAGTCGCCCTCTTATGAGGCGTGGCGGCACCGAAGACGAGCGTTGTGACGCACCGGCCAGCGGTTGCATCTGGCCGGAGGTAGCTGGAAGTCGCACCTGCGCCCTGCGGTTGCTGGCTGACCGTCACCGCTTGTCATCAATCCCGCCATTTAATGGCCGACGTCGACCAACGATGCTCGCACTCGCCAACGCTAGTAATCGGTATCACAGCCGTAGGGGGCGGGATTTCAGTGTATCCGCAGCTCAGAGGCTCACTGACTCAACGACACCCAACGCCGCCAACTCTTGACAACGACACCCATCGCACGCTGTTTCGATGCGAGTACATGGAGTTACCCATGCACGCGCAATCGCAGTCCATCCCTGTCGCGTCCAGACAGGACTGGGTGCAGCGCGACAGCTTCGTCATGTCCCGAGCGACCACGACATGGCCGTAGCGGTCGACTGCGGCGATGACCAGGCGGCTCAGGCAGCTGCGGGGCAGGTACCACCGGTCGTCGTCCAGGAGTGGGGAGCGGATACGCACAGACTCGTGCAGCCACCGCCGATTACCCTTCCGCGAAGGGATCTTCGCGACAACCTCACCATCGAGGGGCAGCCACATCAGCGCCACGCCCGGCGCGGTGATCACACGGCCGTCGTCGATACGTACCTCGGGCATCCGGTCCTGCATCAGATGACGGTGGCATATGGGGCCGACATGAAGCATTCAGTTCTGTTCGGCTGCCTGGCGCAGCAACTCGGGCGCGTTGGCCTCGTTCATGCCCGGCGGAGCCTCGGCGGCGGGCACGCCTTCCCAGGTCTGGTACGGATTGTTCATCAAGGCTTCGACCTGCTCGGGTTCGGCCCCGGGTAGCGGGACCCGGTCACTGCCCACCGCTGAGCTGTTCGCGCAATTGCTGCTCGGCCTGCTCGAGCAGTGCCCGGACGTGGCCGTAGGCGGCCAGGTAGTCGACGGTGGCCGGTTCGGTGCCCGTGCCAGCTCGGGTATGGGCCGCATGCTCGGCATGTTCGACGATTTCCCGTTCGGCCTCGCCTTCGAGCACGTGCACCGCGTCCTCCGCGCGGGCGGCGTCGGTCAGCAGCTTGGAGCGGCACGCCGCGACGATCCATTCCGACAGATTCCCCCCGCCGGCATCCTGGATCCGAGCCAGCAGCGCGTCATCGATGGAAATCGTTGCGGTCGCCATGCCCGACAAGGATAGGCCGACCGCCGCGCACACGGGCCCTGAACCGGACCCCGCTTACTCGGTTATTTTGAATTTCCTTGTGTGCCGGATCTCCTGGAAACTGTCGTAGTCGTCCCCGCGTCCCAGTGCCTTGAGCAATGCCTTGAACTTCTCGGCGTTCAACTTCGGCTCCAGCGACTTTTCGAACAGTTCCGGCTCCCTGGCTTGGACCAGACCGGGATTGATGCGGCGGCTCTTGACGGCCGTTTCCCAGGTCGCCACTCCGTCGATACCGGCATGGGTACCGATGGCGAGTTTGAGTTCGGTCTCCACTCGTTCCCGCTCGGCCGCAGCCTGCTCGTACTTTTGCTTGAGCCGCTGCTCCTGGTCGTGCAGCTCGATCCACTGATTCCGCAGCGCCTCGGCGGCGGGGTCGCGTGACAACAGGGTGAGTTCGGGTTCGATGTCTTCGAGTTGTTCGATCTGCCGCAGTTTGGGCAGTTCCTCGGCGAGCCAGACCCGGCAGCGTGCGAACAGTTCGGTCGCTTGGTCTTCGGTGAGGTGGTAGATCTCCGATCCGCCTTCTACGCTGCGCTGCTCGGCCCAGGTGTCCTTGACATACTTCTCAAGGGCCTTGTACTCGTCAGTCTCGATGGCGTCGAACAGCATCAGCGGCTGCGCGCAGTTGGTCTGCAACGTGGATCTGCGCTTGTCTGGCGTCGCGGTGGTCTGGCCAATCTTGAACAGGTCTTCGGTGCCGTGACGGAACCCGTAGACGTACCCCATGATCATCCCCTGCCTTGAGTGAAATGTGTTCTCGCCCTGTCGAGAACACAGACGAGCGCCATCCTCTCAGGGACTACCGACATGTTTCGCCCCCGCCGAGACCGCACCTCACCGATTTCGGCCGGAGTTGTCACTAGTCCGCGCGGAAATCTCCTGGGGGACTACGGCATCGGATCATCCCAACGAATGCCGACACCGCGTGACGAAAGTCGTTGCACGGCATCGTCGGCAGCGGTTTCTCCAGCCTCAGTAGTCTCCTTGCAGTGGGTAACACGGCCGGGCGGTGTGCGCGGTCATCGGCGGAACCTCCAGCGCCTCGGTCACAGACGTGACATCCGGACCGCTGGTGGAATCGTGCCTGTGCGGATGGTGGACGCCGGCCATGTACCAGAATCCGTACCCCACCAACGCCAGCGCGGCAACGGCAAGCAGCGCTGACCTCACAGGCGCGCGACCACGGTCGGGCTGGGTCGAGCAGCCGGCAGGGGAAACGGCGGACGTTGCCCGGCGGGGCGGGGACCACCGGCGGCCGGTAGCCGATCGGGGTGTAGCTGGGCCGCCAGGCGTTGTAGTGATCCTCATAGGAGGACCGCGTTCCGGTCGACGCCGACGGCTCGACCGCGGTACCCAGGTCGGGAGTCCACGACGTTGTTGGTGCGAAAGGATCCTCATCCGGTGCGAACGGATAGTCGTCATCCGAAGTCGAATCGGTCGACGTGGTAACAGTGGCGGGGAAGCCTTCCGAGGCCAAAGCTGCCCGGTCGGCGGCCGGGTCGTTGACGCCCAGAGCGTCGAGCATCGCCAACCCGCGCGACAGTCCACACCGATGCGCGGAACCTCCCGCGCTGGAACCACGCGAACAACTCGTGTTGCCGGTCGCCCAGCAACACGGCATGAACCGCTCCAGGCGTCGGCGATGTTGGGGCGAGACCCGCCCGCGGCCACGAGCACGGCGTATCTGGACCCGTGACCGGATTTTCTGGGCGGAGAAGGAAGCGCGCAAGGCCGCGCGGGCTCGGCTGCGCGGTGGCCACAGCGTGATCGCCCATTCGCCGGAGCTGCCCGACGACGCGGAATTCTTCGCCGCGCACGAGTCCGGAGGCGACCTCACCGGCCTCGCCCACAAACCCTGACTCCACGGAACTGCCCGCTTGAGCGGCTGAGCGCAGGCCCATGCTGGACAGTGGTGGCAGGCGCTGGAACAATCCGGCACGACGATCGCAGACCGACTGCTGCACACAGGTGCTGGCGTGCCCGCTCGACCGTCGTCGACTGGACCGCCCGGACGCGCGGATCGGATCTGCTGTGGCTACGCCAAATGATCCGCTGTGCTCGGTGACCCGATAAGCTCTGCTGGGTGGCGCACCAGTTCTCCGCCGACCCCTTCGTGACGCGATCCCGTTCGGCCGCGCGAACGAGTCCCGATCGCGGCCGATGAGCCCGGTCACCCTTCCTTCCGACGTGCTCGATCGTGATGACTTCGAGCGTAACCAGATTCCGATTCCCGCCGCGTTGGATCAGGCCACCGTCGAGCTGGTTGCGGCCAGGTCGGGTAAATGGCATGCCCGCAACGGATGTCAGTACGGGCGTGAGGGAGCCATCCAGCAGATCCCGCTGCTCGGACTCCGGTGGGCCGAGGTGTGCCGCAACTGCGCGAATGTCGCCAGATCCGTCGACCCCGTACACGCGAGCACCCTCCGAGCCGTCGCCGAAGTGAGCGCGATGCGCCGACACATCGACTCGCTCACCCGCATGCTCGCCGATCCCGACGCCACCTTCGAATGGCTCGACTACGCGAAATGGCGTGCCCGATGCCCGATGTCGACAGAATCGATAGCGGGATTGATCGACCAGATCCGGGGCGTTCGAGGCTACTCGCGCACGATCGCCGCCATCAACAGCGCGGCCCTCGACTACTCGCGCCGACACGATGAGCTGCTCGCGCAATTGGCCGAGCGGCTCGGCTCCGATGCCGAGGACGGGCTGCTCGATCGGGCGGTCGACATCGTGGACACCGACTCACCCGCACGCGCCGAAAGCGATCTGCTTGCGGCCATCACCGGTACCGCCGATTCCGGTATCAGGGTCTACGGCCGGAAGGATCGGTCCTTCGACGCGTGGGTGTCGGTCGCTGGTCTCTGGCTCGCCGCGCACCGGCAGGGCCACTCCGATCCCGCCATGATCACCGCGAATGCCACCGGGTATGTCGCCGAACACCTGTCACAGGTGAAGGACCTGACCCGGTTACCGGCCGATCCCACGGTTGCGGTCCATCCGGCTGACACACCGCAGAGCTGGGCGGATCGGGTCTTTTCCACGTTGCGGGACCGGACCGTCACCGCCTGGGTGGA
Source organism: Nocardia fodinahabitans (assembly GCF_052983615.1). Taxonomy (NCBI): domain Bacteria; kingdom Bacillati; phylum Actinomycetota; class Actinomycetes; order Mycobacteriales; family Nocardiaceae; genus Nocardia; species Nocardia fodinahabitans. The sequence goes on along the minus strand of NZ_JBRJJC010000001.1, from coordinate 3,438,684 downwards.
CCGCGCGGAAATGGCCCTGCATGGGCTGCGCGGAGTCCATCGCCGCGACCACAGCACCGAACCCGAACGCGCCCTGTTGGTAGCCGGATGGCCTTTGCACGTCGCATCCCGCGCACGACTGGCCTATCTGACCCAATACCCGCAGCTGCTGCCGCCCATGCCGATCGAGCTCCGATACGGCAGCAGATTGTCCGACGACTACGACGATCGCGACCGGACCACCGTGGCAGTGCTGCGGGTACCCGACCACGCCGCCGAACAGGCGCATGCTATTTCTTCCCACATCCGCTCGACACCGCTGATCGACGACGTCGACCCCGTCACTGCGGCTCGTCAACTGCTGCGCGAAGTCGGAGTCGCGATCCATCCGGCCGACCTGGCTCACTCGCCCCGACCGTCATCGCGTGTCGAGGCCGAACGCCGCCGCCTGGTCACCGCGCTCAACGACGCCCAGTTCCAGTACCACTCCCGCCCCTTCGCCCTGAACAGCCGTGAGCTTCCCGCACACCTCCACGGCGACGACCGTAGCTGGACCACCTGGGAGGCACGAGCGGCGTTCAACCATGCCGGCTCGATATTTATCCCAGGTGTCGATGACCTCGACCTGTTCGCGTTGGCCTTCTCCCGCACCAGCGCCCACAACACCGCCGACGTGCAGGTCCGACTCGAAATCGCCGCCGCGAAACCCCCGACAGTCCATTCGCGGTGGGGCCTGCGCCCCGAGATCGAGCATCCACCCACCGAATACACCGCGGGACTGATCGATATTCCCGCAGCCCTGTACGGGATCACCGGCGACCACAGCGCCGTGCTCCTGGAGATCAGTCCATGCCGTGAACCCGTCGCGGTACCACTGAACTGCATCGCTGTCATCCAGAGCGTTCGCCGATAGAACCACCGTCGAAGGATCAGCCCGGCGTGTTCGGTTCCTCAGTCCATCGGCCATTCGTCTTGGGCCTATCGACGCGCCGACCCGCTGTCGAGTCCTCACCGGCGTGGCGTCGAATCGGTGGTTCGCTGCCGTACGGGACGGTGTGAGCGTAACGTCGCGAGGGGTCAGCACACGCTGATCGTCGTCCGAGTGCCGCCGGATCCCCTCCCCAGCGGCACCTCGGTCGGCGTCGCTCGTGGAACGTCGGAGTTCGGGTCAGTGAGAAGACCGTGTCGATCCCGTCGACTCGGTTCGCTCACTGTGCGAGCTCACCCGCGAATGCCATCGTCGGAGGCTGGTGGGCAATCGTTGTGAAGCAGTGTGTCGGCGGGTTCCGTCGCAACTTCTTGCGGTATTGACCTACGGTCGCGGGCCAGGGATTGGTGACCGCGCCGTTGGCGTGTTTGTACCAGCTCTGCGGGCTGCGCGGCCACACGGTTGTCTGGAGGGCCCGGTCCATCCATTCCTGGTAGGCCGACATCGCCTCGGAGTCGACTTCTATTGCCATGTCACCGCTTTCGGCACGCAGCCGCAGACACGCCAGGATGTAGTCGATTTGGAGTTGTTTCATCGCCGGGTTGCTGCCCGCGGCGGTGAAGGAGTTGGGTCCGGCGATCAGGAACAGGTTCGGAAATCCCGGCACCGCCATGCCGTAAAAGGCGCTCGCCCCCTCGGCCCACTGCTCGTGCAGCAGTCGCCCGCCACGCCCGGATACCGTAACGTCGGCCAGAAATTGCGGCGCGTGGAAGCCGGTGGCGTAGATGATGGTGTCAGCGTCGTGGTGTGTCCCGTCGCTTGTGATGAGTCCGCGGGTGTCGAGTTCGCAGATCGGTGTGGTGATCAGCTCGACGTTCGGTCTGCGCAGGCTCGGGTAGAAGCCGTTGTCGAGCACGATCCGTGTGCCGCCCAGAGGGTAGTTCGGTGTCAGTTTCGCGCGCATCACCGCGTCGGATATGTGGTGTCGTAGATAGCGGCGCGCGATCGCTTCGGCAGGGCGGGCGGTCCAGCCGCGGCGCATGATCGGCGCCAGCAGGTTGTCAGCGCTGTGGTGCAGCAGCCGACGGTAGGCGTGATGTGCGCCCGGGACCGCCAGCAGCGCGGTGGTGACGGGCCCGAACGCGGGACCGGGTTTGGGCAGCACCCAGTGCGGTGTGCGCTGGAAGACTCGGACCCGGGCTGCGGTGTCGGCGAGACTGGGCAGGATCTGGGCAGCGCTGGAACCGGTGCCGATGACCGCGACGCTGCGACCGGTCAGGGGATGGTCGTGGTTCCAGCGCGCGGTGTGGAACGTGGTGCCGCCGAATTCTATGTGTCCTGGCAGGGTGGGGATGTGAGGGCGGTGCAGTTGACCGAGAGCGAAGACCACGGTTTCGGTGAGGATCGTCTGTCCGGAGTCGGTGACCAATTCCCAGAAGCCTGTGTCGTCGAGATAGGTGGCGGCCGTGATCCCGATACCCGATCGCAGGTGCGGTGTGAGTCCTTCGTCGGCGACGATGCGGTGCAGGTAGTTCAGGATCGCGCGCTGATCGGGATAGCGGATATGGCGATCTCGGTAGGGCGCGATCGGCAGCGAGTACAGGTGGGCCGGGACATCACAGTTGCATCCGGGGTAGGTGTTATCGCGCCATACTCCTCCGATGTCGCCGGATCGCTCGAAGACCGCGAACCGGGTGATGCCCGTTCGCCGCAGTGCCGCGGCCATGCCGATCCCTCCGAATCCGGCGCCGATGACCGCGACCTGAAGCACTGCCGGGTTCGCGGCGGAACGATGCCGGTGCGTATTCGCCTGCGCCAGGTCGTGCGCTGTCGGTTCGGATGTCATGAGCGATCGCCGATCGTCAGATGGCACAGCGACTCGTAGTGCGCTCTCGGGGCGATGACGGCCGGTAGATCGGTACGCGGGTGTAGGTGGATGTCGAGGAGGTGGTGTCTGGCCAGCCGTGGCAGAGGGTTTCCGGCCACGCGCCGCCAGCGTGCGATTTCGTGCGCCTCACGGCGGGTGATGGCGTGGCGTATTCGACTGCGGGTGTGGTCGAACGAGTGCTGGTGAGCATGGCATTCCTTTGGTCTGTGCCGGGGACGGGTTGTGCGGGCGTCGAACGACAAGAAGCTGAGATCGTTTGGGTTCCTCAGCTGGGGTCGGTTACCTGTCGTTGGAGGGTTCAGCTCTGCGACGCTGCGGCCTGGTCCGGGATTTCGATGACCTGGACGCCGTTGAGAAGGCGGCCGATCGGTTCCGACTGGCCGACGACGCGGTTGCGCGGGGCGGATCTCTCGTGTGCCCGGCAATCGCGCCGTCGCGCCGCGTGCGAGTTCAGCGGAGGTTGTGGGTGAAGAACCGGTCTTCGCTGGAGGTGTTGATGGTCAGGTCGATTCCGGCGAGTTTGCCGAAATCGATGGCGGCGCCGGGGGTGTGGACGGTGAGTCCACAGCCGTGATAGAAGCTCAACAACCGCGGTGTGTTGGGGAACTGTCCGTAGAGCACGTGGGCTTTCAGGGCTCGCGAGGATCGGATGGCGCTGTTCACCAGGGCTGCTCCCGCGCCGGTTCGTCGATGCTGTTCATCGACGGCCAAGACCTGGATCTCGCTGGTGCGCAGCAGCGCGAGGAGTAGGTGGTCGGGGCTGGTGGCGATGACGCGGGTGAGCAGCCATAGGGTGGGCCCGCTGAGGATGCCTCCGGCCAGTTGGCCGTCGACCACGGCGACCGAGGCACTGGTGCGGGTGGCAGCGGCGGCGGGCACGCCGTGGCTGTCGAGGGTCCGGCGCAGTGTGGCTCGGGTGGTGACGAGGTCGCTGCCGAGCAGTCCGTCCTGGTGGAACCCGAGCAGGTGCTCGACCAGGAAGTCCGGATCCCCGACGCCGCTCATCGCGGCCCAGCGTACGAACTGGTGCAGTTCGGCTTCGCTGTCGATATCGCGCACGGCGATGCGGGGATCCGGTCGGTCGGTGTTGACGGTGGTGGGTCGGTATTGGGTCATGGTGTCGTCTTTCATCGGTGTGGTGGCGGGCGCTATTCGGGCTGCCAGTGGTTGGTGTGCTCGTGGGTGACGAGGCGGCCGAACTGGATGTCGGCGAAATGCATGCCGAACCCGCGGGTGTGCGGCTCGGCGAGTTCACGCAGAAGCCGGGCGGCGGAGTCCCGCGACTGTGCGTGGTCGTCGTCAATGGCGGTGGTCAGGTGCGGGTGGGTGATCTGGACGGGGGTGGTGAGGGCGTCGCCGAACACGATCAGCCGCTCGCCGAGGCTGCTGAGTAGGTAGCTGGTGTGGCCGAGGCTGTGTCCCGGTGTGGGCAGGGCACGCACGCCGGGGAAGAACTCACTGTCGGGGACGGGACGGATCTGGGTGGCGAAGGTGGCCAGTACTTCCGGGGGTGTGCCGTCGGCGTTGGCGAGGTCGCGCATGTCCCATTCGGTGGTGCTGACCAGTACCGGGATTCCGGCGAAGACGTTGATGGTGGTGTCGGTATGGGCTTGCCACAGCCAGCCGATGTGGTCCATGTGCAGGTGGGTGAGAGCGACGAGTTCGATGTCGTTGACCGATTTCCCGGCGGCGGCGAGGCTGTCTATCAGTTGCCCGCCGCGCAGTTGTCCTACCGGGGTGGGCACGGCCAGCGGCCCGAATCCGGCGTCGATGAGCATGGCGCGGTTGCCGTATTCGATGAGCAGCGCGCCCACGCTGGCCACGAGGTAGCCGTCGGGATCGAGCAAGGCGGTGAACTGACGCCACACGTGTTCGTCGGCGTCGGGCAGCCAGCGCCGGGCATCCAGCAGCGCCACGCCGTCGGGCAGGTAGGTGACGCGAAGGTGGCCGAAGACTTGGCGGCGAAGTCCGGCCGGTCGGGTGAGTCGATCGTTGGTGACGGACACGGTGGGTTCTCCTTCTGATGTTCGAGACCTGTTGTCTCGGTGCGGGATCGGCCGACTGCGTCGTCGGCGGTTGTGGCGGTTGTCGGGGCCGGGCGGGTCGTGTCTGCCGCGCGGGCGGGTCACGTCTGCTCCTGTGCTGGTTGCGGGCGCGCCGATGTCGGACACATCACGGGTCGGGTCCGGACTCCGTCGCGACCTGGTGGTCGGCGAACTGGTCCACGACGGGGTCGTGGTCGCGTTCTCGCTCGGTGCCCTGGTCGGGGTCGGGGTCGGTGTCGGGGTCGGCTGCGGCGACCGCGGCGGCGATGTCGTCGGCGGGGTCGGTGGGCAGCGTGCTGGACAGACCGGTCCGGGCCTGTTCGAGCCAGTCCGTGGGAGCGGGAAACGCGGCGTTGGTGGTGTCGCGTTCGGGCGCCTTGGTGAGCTTTCGGCGCGCGGTGTCGCCGAAGGCGGCGCCCGTGTAGGCGTGCCACAGGGTGTCGAGGTCGTCGAGGGTGAGATCCCGGTAGATGCTCAGGCGCTGGTCGAGGCCAGCGGAGGCGGCATCGGTGACGCGTTCGCGCTGGGATGTGGGCATACCGATCGCTGCGGCGGTGACGACGGCGCGCTGCCAGACCGTGTGCATGTTGCGACGGAACTGGTGTTCGGCGACCGAGTTCGGGTCGATGCTGATCTGGTGGTGGGTCAGCAGGTGCTGGCGCACCGCGGAGACCGCGGCCATGTCGGCGAGCAGATGGATATCGGAGGCGACCCGGTTGCGGTTTCCGCGCGCAAGTATCGAGGGCGAAGGCGGGGGCAGGATCTGTGCCGGTGTCCAGGGCTGTCGGGAGAATCCGAGTCGCCGGGCGAGGTCCACCCATTCGGTGGGGACACCGTTGCCCCGGACCGTGATTTCGAGCAGGCCCCGCTCGCGGTCGGCCTGATCGATCTGTTGTTGCCGGCCCAGCCGCTCGGTGACCGACGCCCCTGCGGTGTTCTGGAGATGGTGCAGGCGGGCGCTTTCGGCGGCGAGCTCGTGGATGCGCCGCAGTCCCTGCGCGTGGTCGGCGGGGATATCGCGCACCCGCACAGGCATCGCGACCCCGCTCACCACGGACTCCCCTCCGCGCTCAGGAATACCGGTTCCGCACCGGCGTGTTCGGAAACCCACGGTTGCTCGGGGGACGGTGCGTCGCTGAACAGCACCTCGGTGCTCGGCGATTGCTGGTCGGGTTCGGGGATCGCCGCGTCCAGCGCCGCGCGAAGCTCGGTGTCGCGCGCGGGAACGAACTGCGCGTGGACTGGCCCCAATTCGTCGGCGATCGCGGTCCGCAGGGCCGCGGGGGCGGGCAGCGCGGGGCTGGTGTCGACGGCGATCCTGGCGTCGGTGGCCAGGGCGGTGGCTTGCCCGGCCCAGGCGCGGGTGTCGGTGTCGACGGCGGCGTGCCAGCGGTGCCGGATCTGTTCGGCGGGCAGTCCGTCGAGCGTGGCGGCGGCCGAGCGTGCCCAGTCGTCGAGTTCGCCCCACAACTGGGTTCCTTGCTCGGCGGTCAGTCCCAGCAGATTCGCGACACCGGCGGTGCGCATGTGCAGGGCCGTCAGGTTGGTGCGCAGGCTCGCCGACGCCCCGCCTGGGTCGTGGGCGTGCAGCTGCCGGTTCGCGGCATCGAGTGCTTCCCATTCCTGGATCCGGGCCACATCCCCGGTGAGATCGCCGAGGATCCGGTCCCAGTCTGTCGGGCCGGGAGTGGCCAGATACAGATCCGCGCGCCATCCGATCCCGCGCTCGCCGCGCGCCTGGGCCTGGTCGAGCCACTCGCTCGGTACTCCGCCAGCGGTGGCGGCGGCGATCAGGTCCGCGCGCCCGATGGCGTGGTGCTGGTAGGTGCCGAACCACTCCTGCGTCGGTGAGCCGTCGAATCCTTCGGCCTCGGTGAGCATGGCGGCGATGGCGCGACTGCGGTTCTGGACGGCCTTGAGCACCCGTGTCTGGACTCGGGTGGGCGTGATCACGACAGCTCCTCCTCGTCCTCGCCCGGGGCGAGGGCTCGGAAATCTGGCCCGAATCCCAGCCGTTCGATCGCGCGCCGGGCGCCGGGCGCGCCGAACCAGTTACGGGGGACGCGGCTGGCGGCCAGTCCGGGCAGCTCGACGTGGTCGCTGGGTGTGCAGCGGTGCAGCGGCCCGTTGGCGGCGTCGAGGACCAGGCGCATGGTCGGATCGATCTGACGGGTGAACAGCGACGACATCGCCGTCTTGTCGGTGGAGATGACCGCGGCCTCGAACGCCGCGTGCAGCAGCGCGAACCGGACCGAGACGCTGTGGTGTTCCCACCAGCGGGTGCACCAGGTGTAGGTGCCCTCGCGGTGCTGGGCGGCGATGCGTACCGAGGTCACCGGTAGCAGCCACTGCTGCACCCAGAGCCCGTAGTTGGTGAACCGCGGTGGCGGCTTCTTCTTCTCGGAGTCGGTGCCCTTCGTCGAGCCGGTACCGGTCTCGGTGGGTGCGGCTTGTTCCGCGCGGTCGGTGGGCGGGATGCGTTCGGGGGGAATGGGTTCGAATGGCAGCGAGGGTGTCTTGACGTGGTCGGTCGGGGTGCAGCGGTGCAGGGGTCCTTTGGCGGCGTCGAGTATGACCCGGAAATGGGGGTCGACGTGGCCGGTGACGAATCCGCTGGCGCCGGGGCCACGGGAGGCTTCGAACGCCGCGTGCAAGAAGGCGACACGGACCGCGACGGGGCGGTGTGCCCACCATTGCCCACACCAGGTGTAGGTGTTCTCGCGTTGGCCACCGGAGATCCGGACGCTGATCAAGGGCAGCAGCCATTTCTCGGCGAAGGCGACGAAGTGGGGATAGGAGGGTTTGCGGGCCTGCGCCGGTTTAGCGGCTGGTGCCGTCGGGTTCGTGGCGTTCATGACCGCTGCCCTTCGGCGTCCGGACCGTCGTCTGCGTCGTCGGGTTTCTCGGGTACGACGAGGGCGACGGGCTGGCTGTCGGTGGCGAATTGCTTCAGCGATCGGTGGATCAGCGGTGCGTATTCGGTGTCCTGCCACCAGGTTTTGGATACGAGGACCGGTCCGTGTCCGGGCAGCCGGACCAAGGCGCGGTCTTTGGGGAGCGCGGCGAGCTGGGAGACCTCGAGGATGGGTTCGGCGCGCCACGACAGCGTGCGGTTGGTGCCGCCTTGGCCTCGGCTGCGGGAGCGGTCGGCGACATCGTGCTGTCCAGCCATCTGCGACCAGTGCTGGAGATAGTCCACCGCGGCGATGCCACCGCCATAGACCTCGATCGACTGGGCGCGCATCGTCTTGAGCCCGTTGACGCCCCACAGGTCTTCGCCCTGCTCGAGAACTTGCAGGATGGTCATCAAGATGATCCCGCAGCCCCCCGCGTAGGTGTAGTAGGACGGGAGTTCGCTGATGCGGGCGCAGTTGGCGGCCTCATCGAGCACACCGAGCAGCGGCACCGCCAGCCGCCCGTCAGGACGCGCGCGCGCGGCGCTCAGCGCGGCCTCGATGATCTGCCCGACCAACGCCGAGGTCAGCGGTGTCGCCCCGTCCGGTCCGGCCATCGACAGCGCGTACACGGTGTCGGTGGATTCGACGAAATCGACCGGCTTGAACTCCGGCAACTCGTGCGTGCGGGGCTGGGCCGCCTTCTCGATCACGACACCCGCTTTGCCTTCACGCACCCGCAGATGAGTGCGTGAAGGCGGGGTCACCATCCGCGCGTAATCGGCATCGGCCAAGACGTTCAAGAACCTTCTGGCCATGTCGTAGAGCCCGTCCCTTTGGCGCGAGTAGAGGGCCTGGGACTCGCGGATACGCTCGGCCGGGCGGCGCTGGCCGTGGGCATCCAGGATCAGCGCCGGTGTAGGGTCCTGGTCCTTGCCCAGCCATTCCGCCACGTGCAGCAGATCCCCGCCCGCGCGGGCGGCGGCGAGTATGTAGAGGGCGAGTAGTTCTTGGGCGCCGCCATCGAAATAGCTGTCCACCTTGGCATTCGCGGCTTGAGCGGCGGTTCCCGAGGCGGCGGACACGAAGAATCCCGCCAGTTTGCGTGCCGCCGGTAGGCCGGTGACCTGGGTCAGCAGGTTCACCCAGAATCCGCAGGTCGGTGTTCCGGTGACCCCTTGCAGGTCCGAAAGCCAGATATCGCCCGCCTCTTGCCGTCCGGCGAGGGTGTGGCGGTAGAGATCGGGTTTGTTCGAGGTGGCCAGGCACGGCCCCCACGCCGCGAGGACCGCCGGGATCGCCCAGGCCATGGTCTTGCCGGTGCGGGTACCCGCCGCGATCGTCACCCCCAACTCGGCGGGCACGAACAGCTCGACCCCGCCGACGACCGTTCGGCCCAGGGGCGGGCCTTTGAGTTCTTGGACGTCCTCGGGGGCGTCGGCCAGCAACCGCCGGTTGGCCGCGGCGTTGTCGCGGGCGCGTGCGATACGGATCTGGTTCGGGCGCTGCATGGTTCGTGCGGCGCTGTCGATCTCGTGCGGTGTGCGCAGCAGCAGCCATCCGGCAGCGAGCAAGCCTGTCTCAAGGCCGTAGAGTGCGACGGCCACGAGCGTGGCCTGCCACGGCCAGCTCGCTTCGCCGATCGCGACGGCCAGCAGCGCGGCGACCGGGTTGCCGGTGACCGGCATTCCGGCCCACCACCGGCCCAGCGACAGCGCCGCCCAGGCGGTGAGCGACACCGCGACCGCCGCAACGAACAGCAGCAGGATCGTGGTCTCTTCCCCGATCCCGCTCTTGGTCCGTCGACGGGTCTCCCGTGTCGAGATCATGTGCGCGCTCCTCGATTGTGTTCCGATATCTGTTGGTGGACAGCGGTTTTCACAGGGTCACCTCGATGTCTCGGGACGGGTCGGGCTCGGTGTCGACGCCGGTGTCTGACTCCGCGCTCGGTGTGTCGACTGGGTCGGCGGAAATGGCGGCCGAGACTGCCGCGTCGATGCGGTCGGCGGCGGTCGCATCGGGTTCGGTAGTGGTGTGGGCGTAGGTGCCGTCGCGTCCGGCGAGGTAGGCGAGGTCGATCTGGTCTTGAGTGGCCCCGGCCCGTGCCGCCTCCGCGCGGGCGTCGCGGGTCTGGGCCAGCAGCTCGTCCAGGCGCTCGATGAGGTCCTGGTCGTGGCTGGGCACGCCGGCGAAGCGGGTGCTGGTGCGGGTGTGCTCGGCCGACAGGTCCTGGACCCGCCGCAGTGCCGCTTGCCGCTCCACGCTGCGTTGGTCTGCGCCGGTATCGAGGTCGCCCTGGCGTTCTTCGGCGTCGAGCAGCTCGTCGGTGGAAGCGATGAGCGCGTCGACTTCCTTCAGCGAGATATCGGGTCCACGTCCGCCGAGTGCGCGGTCCACTCGGCTCGTCGGGCGCAGCTCGATCACTTTCGCCCGGTCCTGGGGGCGTGAGCGTGCGCTGTCCTGTACCGATCCGGTGATGCCGGGTTCGATGCGTCCGGTCAGGATCGCGGTCTGGCGCAGGGTGCGCCAGGTCAGGTCGTCGACGAGCTGATCACCTGTGGCATGTGCTTGTGCGAGGCGGTCGTAGGCGGCGCGCGTGGTTTCCGGCCGGGCCTGCCAGGCGGCGGTGCTGGCGTCCAATTGCGTCCACAACGCGCGCGCTTCGGCGTCGCCGGGATCCGTCCACCGCTTGGACAGCATCTGGGCCTGGGCGGTGAGTTCGGCGATCTGATCGGGTGTTTCGCCGTACGGGGCGATTTCGCGCAGGTAGTGGTAGCGGGCGAAATCGGCGCGCAGTTGGGCTTCACGCTCATCGGCGGTGTCGTGGTAGTAGCCGGGATCGGTGGGCGATCCGGGGTGCGAGTCGGGCCAGCTCATCAGCGCCTGCCCGCGGTGTGGTCACGGTGTCGCGGTGTTCGGTGGTGTGGTGCTTGCGGGATGGACATCGGCAGCCTCCGAAACAGAGAGGAGGAAGAATCGGTGTCCCCGGTGGCGGGTTCGATGTCGCGGCCAGTACCCGTGACCGACGGCATCGACGAAACGCAGGGTCTGTCAGGTGGTCAGGGGTCGGTGCCGTAGTCGTGGCGATATCCGCCGTCACTGTCCGGATCCGGTCCGGGGTCGACGGCGAGGCCGGTGTCCTCGGCCGGCAGCTCGTCGTCCACGGCAGCGGAGATGGCGCCGAGCGCGGTGGTGGTGTCGGCGGCGACGTCGGTGTCGGCTAACGCGGCGTTGATGAATTCGGCGCGCAGTGTCGCGGCGGCGGCGGCGATCATCTGTTGCGGTGTCGGGGGCAGCGTGTGCGCGCCGACGATTGGGGTGCCTGTGGCGGGGTCGGTCGGAACGTAGGGCGGTACCGACAGTTCGGTGCTGGGTTTGGTGTAGGAGTGCCATGCTCGGGCCACACTGAGTTCGTCGCGGATTTCCAGCCGTACGGCGTGATCGCGCCGGTAGGGTTCGGCAGCGTCGCCCCACAACATGTCGGCCTCGTCCTCGGTGATCTGCGCGGCGTGTGCCAGCGCGACCACCCGTTCGTGACGTAGCTCCATGTTCTGGGCGAACTGCTTTTCCGACATCGGGTTCTTGCCGTAGCTCCAGCGGCCGGTAGCGACGCGGTCGTCACGTTCGGCCGCCAACGCGGCCATCCGCTCCAAATGCCACAGGTCCAGCCCTAGCATGCCGACGAAGAATCCTTGGGCGGCGTTGTCGCGCCAGGGCATCGAATCCAATCTCGACAGGGCATCCACACGGGGCCGGGCACTGTTCTCGCCGAGAGCGACCGCGTCGTCGATCCATTCCTGCCGCACACCCGCCGAGAGCGCGGTCTGCTCGACGCGCTCTCGTTCGGCGGACAGAGCGTCGAGGTGTTGCCGCCAAGCCGATTCGGCGTCACCGCCGGAATCCAGCGGTTCGAACCCTTCCCAGCCGGCACCGAGGATTCGGGTGTGCTCGCCGGTGAGCAGCCGGATCTGGGAGAGCAGCTGGGCTTGCCACTGCACGACCGATTCGCGGGATCCTGGCGCCGGGGGCGGAGTCGTCATGATCGCCACCCGCTCACAGCTCGACCCCGCCGGTCGGCCCGTTCTCCGGCGGGTGATCGGGTGGTTCGAGCCACCGATCCGTGCTCGCCGTCACCTCGCTGCGAGTCGTGGACAGTGCGCGGGTGATCGCGTCCCCCGGAGCCTCGGCGACACCGGTCACCGCCGCCCGCGCGCCCGAGCAGCGCCTGCGGCGTCGGCGGTCGCGCCCGGTCGGCGACCATCGACCGTGCGGCGTCGGCGGTCATGTTCTCGACGCTGCGGTGCACGTCCCAGGCGATTCCCGCCCAGGCGTGCACGCGCCAAGCCTGTTCGAGTTCGGTGTCGTCGTAGCCGTCGACGCTGAACTCGACCAGCCGCGACCAGCCGAGTTCGTCTCGTCCCCAGAGTTGATCGCGTTCGGCCTGGGTCAGTTCGGCGAGCGCCGCGACGGAGTCGACGCGTTCCCATAGCAGGTCCATGTTGATCAGGTACTGCTGGTGACCGGCGCTGTCAGTCGGGTTGCCGACCTCGCGTTCTTCGCGCGCGATGGCGATGGCAGCCATGTGTTCCAACGTCCAGATGTCCTCGGCGATCGTCGCGATCATCTGCGCGCGGACCGGGTCGTCGCCGTGGCGGGTTGTCGGTGGGTCGGTCACCGCCTCGCCCCACCGTCGGCCCGCCTTGCCGTTTTCCACCGCCGCGGTGATCGCCGTGGGCGGGATTCCGGAGGTGTCGGTGCGCACGATCAGTTCCCGCTGTTCGGCCTTGAGGTCGCGCAGGTGCGCTTGCCAGGATTGGATCGCGATGTCACGGCGTCCGAAGCCGGGGCCGTATTCGGGATATCCCCGATACAGCAACCGCGCGTGCTCGGCGCCACGCTCCTGGATCCGCGCGAGCAGCCCGGCTTTCCAGCCCGCCAAGTCCCCGAGATCATCGGTTCGACTCATCTGCCTTCTCCTTCCTATTCGGGCTTGTGGCACAACGGTTTCGGTTGCACCTCTGTAGCTGCCGTCATGGTTCGGCTCCGTCGCTCGGATCGGGATAGGACGGCAGGGCAATCTGTTCGCCCGCCGAGGTGGAGTCCGGATCGGCGAGGGCCGCGCCGGGCTCGGGTGAGGGCTCTACCGCGGTGGCGATCGCGGCGGCCGTGCGGGCGATGGCGGGGTCGGGAATGTAGCGTTCGTCGAGCAGGGCGAGGGCTTCGGTGGCCTCGGTGACCATGTCGTCGGGCGAGGTCGGCATCGCCGCGTGGGCGTCGGCGGCGGTGATCCCGGCGGCTTGCAGCACGACCACCGGGATGGTCGTTGCGGTGAAATCAGCGGTGACGATCCGGTTCCAGTCCTGTGCCAACGACTTCAAGTCGGTGTCGCGGAGTCGCTCGGCGACCGCGGTGGACCAGTGGCGCTCGCCGCGGGCCCAGACCTGGTGTCGTTCTTCGGTCGTCAACCCCAGGGCGTGGGAGATCGCGCCCAGACGCTGCCAGGTCATGCCCATGATCCGGCGGAAGCGAGCGGTCACCTCGGCGTCGACGCCGCGGTGGGTGAAGACCGCGCCGATACCGGCCATGTCCTGCAAGCCGCGAACGTCTCGGCCCAGCGCGGTGATCAGCTGTGAGCGTTCGACGCGCCCGGATCCGAGCATCTGCCGGCCCGGCTGCCACCGTTCGCCGCGTTGCCCGGAGGCGCGAGCGTAGTCGATCCACGCGTGCGGTACCCCGATTCCGAGGGCGACCTGTTCGAGTTGGTCCAGGCAGCGCTGCCCGATTCCCCACTGTTCGTCGGTGGCGGCGGGTTCGCCGGTCTCGGCCGGGCGCGGGCGGTGGCGCTCGTTGTCCAACGCCAGGTTCTGGATGCCCTTGAGCAGGTGGGCCTGGAGCGCGGTCGGGCTGTCCATCACCGACTCCTCGACCCGGTCACAGCTCCCACTCCGGTTCCGGACCGAACTGCTCGGTCGTGGGATCGATGCCCGGCGCGTCCTCGGGCAGCGGTTCCTCACCGGTGCCGCCACCGACCGCGGCGTCCACGGCGTCGGCGACCACCGATGCCATCGGCAGATCCGGCTCGAGCGCGGGATCGATCAGTTCGTCGACCGCGTGTGCGAGGCGGGTCTCGGCGGTCAGGTCCTCGGTCAGTCGCTGCCACGCATCCGGTGCCACCGACCCCGGGTACTCGGGTTCGGTGGATGCGGTGGGGTCGGTGACACCCAGGTCGTCGCCGCCGGGCTGGTCGGGCTCGATGTCGAAGAATTCGACATCGATCACGGCGTCGGCATCGGCAGCCGGGAGGGAAGGAGCGTCGATGACCTCGGTGACGTTGTGGCCGGTGTCCTCGGCGAAGCGCTGGTCGTATGCATCGGCGTCGCGCTCGTGTTCCTCGGACAGGTCCCGGTTGGCGTCGGCGGCGGCGAACGCCGCCGTCGACGCCGCAGCCTCACCGTCGGTGCCTTTGCCGGTGAGGGTGTCGGTGAAACCGGCTGCGCGCTTACGGATTCCGATCAGCAGTTTCTTGTATTCGACGTCGAGGCTGTGGAGTTCGTCGGCGCGGGCCTCGCGCCGGTCGTACGCCGTGGTCTTCTTGTCGTGGATCTGCTGGTTGTGGGTGTGCTCTTGATCGCCGGCCTTGTTGCGGCGGGCCAGGTCGCTGTCGGCGCGTTCGATGCGTCGCCGAGTTTCGGTTTGTGCGAGGGTGTGGGCTTCCTGGTTGTGCGTGGTGCGACCTTTGATTTCGGTGATGCGAGCTTCGTTGACCCGCCAGTCGGATGTCGATTTGTCGATCGCGGCGGCGACCCGCACGTTGTGCTCGCGGATCGAGCGCAGCTCGCGCTGATCGGCTTGTTCGACGCGCTGCAGGTGTTCGGTGCGGGATCGACTATCGGTGCCACGTCCGCGCATCAACGCCGCGGTGGTATGTGCGGTTTGCAGGGCTTGGACGAAGCCCTGACGCATCTGCTGGCCGCCCTCCTCGACCGGATCCCCGCTCACTGGGTCACCTGCAATCCGGACAGAAGCCACGGCATCTCGACGCTGTCGCGGGTCGCGGTGGCATACACCGCGAAGGCGGACGGATCCGACACGGGCGCGTCGATGTCGATGGTCACGACCCGTGCCACCTGGGTAGCGGTGTCGGGTGGGTGGTCATCGGCCAGTACTCGCGCGGTGGTCGCGACCCGCACACGGTCGGTGCGCCACTGCTGCCAGACGGCGGTGGTGACCGGCGCCCAGACCAGCGCGCTGGATGCGGCGCGGGCGGCGAACCGGTCCTCGAGCAACGCTCGTGCCGAGGCCAGCGCCGCGGTGGGGTCGGCCTGCTCACTGGGCCGGTAGCCGAAGATCGCGCCGAGCGCGGCGGTGAGTACCTGCTCGGCATCGCAGGGATCGACCTGATCGAACGGTGCGGTGAAACCTTTTGCGTAGCAGTTGTTCTGGGTAGTCGTAGAGCTGGCGGGAATTTGTGCGGCACATCCTGTCGCGCAGATCGCGACGGTGGCGATCCATGCCGCCGTTGTGCGTCGGCCGCTCATGACTGGTCCGGGTCGTGGTCGGGGTCGGTCAGCGACAGCAGGTCGCTGCCGCGCCATTCGACGCGGGGGGCGCTCGAGGCGCGTGCTGCTGGATTGCGGACGGGATCGGTGACGATCTCGAGCAACAGATTCGCGGCGAGGGCGGCGCGGTAGAGCCCGGCCAGATCGAGCCCGTGGCTGCGTGCGACGGTCAGGCGCAGGGCGGCGGCGTCGACATCCCACCGGCGGCACGTCTGCCCGGCGACCCGGATCGCCTGGCGTGCGGCGGATTCGGCGGCCTGCGCCGCGCTCTTGACCGTCGCGTCCGGCGGGTGGCGGTCGCGCCAGACGATCTCTCCGCCCGAGCGGATGACGGTGAAATGAGCACGGGTGCCCGCGCACCACAGCGCCAGTCGCGGACCGTGGACCGCGCGGACCGCGAAGATCGGGTCGGCGCCCTTCTGCGCGCTGTTCAGCGCGCGCACGGCCTCGTAGTCGACCCCGGCCATCGAGCGCAGAACGCGGACGAATCGCTGAAATCCGGCCGGATCGTCGAGTCCGTGCTCGAGCGCGAAGCGCTCCAGGTCCAGGGCGCGGGTGGTGCGGCGAAGCAGCGCGGTGTTGGTGGTGACCAGTAATTCGATATCGCGCATCGTCGTTCCCGCACCGGCGGCGGGGCGGTCTGTGGGGTTCTCACTCACGGTTCGACCTCCGTGTGTCGTTGTCTACGTGCTGTTTCCGGTTCTGCGGGGCGTCGGCAGATGGGGCGGTGATCGCGGCCGGGGTATGGGTTCTCGCGGCATGCTGTGGGCCGTGCACCGGTGCGCAACGGGATCGACGCAAGATCCGGTGAGAAGACGCAATCGGTCATGACAACCCGGTCGATACGCGACTTTCGTAGCGGCGCACGTCCATTCGCTCCTCGGCAAATCCGCTGAGAAGAGTGGTGGTCACCGTCTGCCCGGATTGGGGAGCGTGCAGGAGCTGGTCGCGTCCCTGATCGTCGGGCCCCAGATAGATCCCGACGTGATGGGAATCCGAGTCCCCTCGGGAGGTGAAGAAGATCAAATCGCCGGGCTGTCGTTGCGCGAACGGCACGACGACCGCGCTGGGATGGTCCTGCTGGGCCTGGGTGTAATGCGGGAGCCGGATCCGGCCGCCGGAAGCGTGGTAGATCGCATACAGGGTCAGTCCCGAGCAGTCCAGGCCACCGCCTGTCGGGCCGTTGATATCGCCGCCGCCCCACACATACGGCGTGCCGATCCAGCGGGAGGCGTGCTCGATCACCGCGCGCCCGAACGCGCTGGCCTCGGCGGGACTCAACACCGCCGCTGCCCCCGAACCACAGCCCGTTTGCGCCGCACCCGCCGGGGCGGGTGCTGCTGTGCCGGGGTCGATGTCGGCGAAACGCTGATACAGCTCGCGCGCGAGCTCGATCTGTCCGGCGTAGGCGTTGGGCACCGAGCGTTCGATGTGCTGGGCCAACTCCGCGGGCGACAGCTGTTGTGCCAGTCGCCCTGATTGTTCGGCGCGGTCGTAGAACCAATTGATCTGGTAACTCGGGAGCATCAGCTTCGCGATGCCGACCGATCCCCACACGCTGGCCCGGAGTTGATGCGGGCCGACCGAGTCGTGGTCGTGGCCCAGCCCGTCGTTGGGATAGGTCAGCGATTCCGGCACCGACGGATTCGCCAGATTCCGGAACCCAGACTCCGTGGCTTGGGCGGCGAGTTCGGCGATAATCACCGATTCGGGCATCCGGCGCTGTTTGCCGATCACGACCCCGTCGCGCGCGAGCCGCAGCTGCGCCTCGCTCAACCCCGCCACCGTCTGCCCGGTCGGCCCGCCCGCTCCGGCGGCCAGCGGTGTGGCGCAGGAGGTGCGGGGATCGGCTGCGATCACCCCGAGTAGCAACACCAGCAGCGTGATCGGTAGTAGGATGGCTGCGGCGGCGGTCGTTTTCGAGGTCGTGTTTATCATCGCCGGTCATCGCCTCGTCGCCTCGCTGTCCAGATCGAAACGTTGATTCGTGTTGTGGACCTGGCTCGCCCGTTCGGTCGGGGTGAAGGTCATGCGGAAGGCCACACCCGGCTCGGCCGCTTCACCGGTCTTGAGAAGGAAACATCCTGTGCCGGGCGGTGTTTCGCGCTGTCCGTGGTCGAGGTCGTCGTCGGTAGGTGGGCGTGGCGCGGCCCAGGAGGTGACGAGGAGTTTCTCGGTGTCGGTGATGCCGACGGCGGCGCGGATGCGGTCGATCTCTTCCGGGCCGACCGGGCCGATGATCTTCGCGCGGGCGCGTTCGAAGAACCCGAGCGCTTTGGCTTGTGCCGCAGCGGAATCGAAGGCGGCGAGGTCTTTGATGGTGTGGCTGCACATGATCAGCCCGGTGCCCAAAGTCCTGTTCAGCCGCGTCAGGGCGTCGACGCGGTCGACCATGAATTCCCCGACCCCGAGCACGCGCCAGATCTCGTCCATCACCACTTCGAAGGTGCGCGGCGGGGCGAGTCCGGCATCGGAGAGGGCGTGCGCGGCAGCGACGGCGCCGAAGCCCTCGCTCCAGCACACCATCAGCACCGCGGCCAGCAGTTTGGTGTCACCCTCGGGAATGCGCGAGACGTCCACGCACACCGCCGGGCTCGCCAGGTCCAGCTGCGTGGTGGTGGGGCCGTTGAAGATCGCCCCGAACGGCCCCTCCACCAGGGCGCGCAGGGAACGACGCAGGGTCTTGGTGGAGGCGCGGTAGCTGGCTTCGTCGTCCTCTTCGGCGAAGCGCATCATCTGTTCGCCGCCGGTGGAGATCACCTCGAGTAGGTTCTCGAGTAGCGGTGGCCGTTCGTGGGTGAAATCGTGTGCGGGGCTATAGAGTTCGCGCAGCCCGGCGGCGATGAGGACTTCTTCGTAGTCGGCGACACGCGAGCCGCGCACGAGTTCGATCAGGCCGGCGACGATATTGACCTGTCCGGCTTCCACCCGCGCGGTGACCTGGCGGCGCTGGTCGGCGTCGGTGAGCCGGTCCACGATCGCCCCCAACGCGCCGACGTCGAGGGGATTGAGGGTGCCGTGCCCGTACCCGACGTCGACGACCTGTCCACCCAGACGCTCAACGAGGTCGCGGTAGTCCGGCTTCGTGTCGCCCATGCACAGCACGGTCTCCCCCGCCGCGACCGCCCCGGTGACCATCCGCCGGATCAGCGACGATTTCCCGAATCCGTTGAGCGCCAACACAAACGCGATAGGCGCGGTGATAAAGCCTTTCAGGAACCACGACATCGGGTCGAAGTGGACCGGAGCACCGGTGATGTAATGCGAGCCGACCGGGGTGCCGACCGTGGGAGCGCTGGCGCCGACCGAGAACGGCCACAGCCCGGCGACCTGGACGGTGGTGGCCCGCCATTCCGGTGTCGTCGGCACGACGGCAGCTCGGCCGCCGCCCGGCCCGCGGTATCCGCGGTCGGTGAGCTGTGCCAGTGATCGGTCGAAGCCATCTCCGGCACCGGCGTTCTCGGTGCGGCGGGCGGCGGTGGCCCGGCGATGATCATCGCTCGATATCGCCAGCCTCGCCCACCAACCGCGCAGCCCGGGCCGGGCGGCAGCGGCTTCGGTCGCCGCCCGCGCGGTCGCGGTGAGCACCCGCACCCCCGCGACGGTCTCGCTGCGCCGCCGATCACGGTGGTTGCTGTTGCCGGTCATGCGCTGACCCGCTTGGAGATCGAGGAGTGCTCGGGCAGGATCAACCCGATCCCCAGGCTGGCGGCGAAGCTCGCGGCTTGAGAGCCGTAGCAGCGGCGCACCGACAGCCGCGACGCCGCGCTCATCGCCTTGACCGATGCCTCGATACCGGGCAGGTCCCCGTCGAGGTGATCGGTGACCGTGACCAGCGCCCCGAACCGGGTCAGGCCCGCACCGCGCGCTTGTTCTTCGCGGGCGGCTTGGGTGTTGCCAACTCGGATGCGCGCCGAGGCGGAGGCGATGCCGCGTTCGGTCTGCTCGGCGGCGATCGCGTCACGGAAGTCCGAATCCACGAGCGAGGTGGCTTCGGCGGCCGAGTGCACTCGGTACACCAGAGCCACACGTTTGCGGGGCACGTCCGCGCGAGGGCGCAGCAGTTCCTCGAGCACGGTTTCCATGACCGCGCCGCGAGGGGCGGCGTCCATCTCCCAGGTGATCGAGCGAGCGCCGTCGTGGACGTAGTGATCCCAGCGATCGACGTGGGCGATCGGGCCGACCGAATCCCAGGACTGGGTTTCCAGCAGTGACGCGCCGGCGGCTTCGACGTCACGTTGGGAGGCCAGGTCGTAGCGGGTGCGCACCAGCGCCAGGACTTCCCATGCCTGGAGCGGGGTGGCGGGCAGTCCGGCACGGGCGAGCTGAGACAGCACTCCTTGCAGGCGTTGGCCGATCTCGCGGGCCTGCTCGGCGTCGTCGCGGCGCACGCGGCCCTTGCCGATGGCGCGGTAGGTGATCGCGATCCGCGCCTCGATCCGCACCCCGACGCCGCCGAGGTCGGCAGCGGCTTCGCGCATCACCGCCTGCGCGAACTCCGGGGCCTGCTCACGCACCAGCCGGGTGACCTCGCGGGCCTGGCGCAGCCGAGTCTCGACGACGTTGTCGAGCACCGCGGTGACCGCCACGACCTCTCCGCCGCGGCTCTGGGTCGCCAGGAAATGCCCGAATCCTTCGACCCAGGCATCGATCTGGGGTTGATCCACCAGTTCCTTGCCGCGCGGGACGACCCGCAGCACCGCCGTGTAGTGGTCGCTGCGGCGGATGTGCAGCATCGCGAACCGGCGCCCGCCCGCCGTCTCGTACTCCGACAGGCTCGAATCCGCCAGCAGACCGGGCAGTTTCGCGATGCCAGGGATGCGGGCGAAGCGCCCGGCCCGGTAGAGGTGTTCACCGCGGGCGCGGGCGGTGGCGAACTGGACGCGCAGCAGCGCAAGTTCCCAGCCGGTGCGGCCGTTGATCGTGACCGCCAAAGGTGCGAACACCGCCGCGGCCACGACCACCAGGACGGCGGCGACGCTGAGTGAGCGCGAGATCAGGAACCCGGCCATAATCGTGATCACCAGCCCGAGCCCCACCATCGACACACCCCACGTCAGGCCGAAGAAGCCTGCGCTGCGAGGGCGTTCCCACCGTCCGTACATCCGCGCAGTCATCGCCGCACCTCCGCCGGGGTCAGCGAATCGGGATTCCAGCCCCCGTCGGCAGCGTCGCGGGTCTGCGCCTCGACCGCGGCGACTCCCTGCTCGCCCGCGGCTTTGATCTGCTGCGCGGCCATCACCGCCGCACCGGCCGCACCGGCACCGGCCGCGGCCCCACTACCACCAGCAGCACCCCCGGACTCCGCTCCCGCTCCGGAGGACAGGTTCGCGTTCGGCGGGGTCGACCGGGCTGTGGATCCTGCGCCGGATCCGCTCGATCCCCCGGTGCCGGCGCTCGCTTCCGAAGCGGTCCCGGAGTCGCTGCCCGAACCGCCGCCCAGTGGTCGGCCCCCTCCCCCACCACCGCCACCACCACCGCCGCCACCACCGGAGGCGTCGCCGGAGCCGGAGCCGCTGGGCGCGTTCTCGCCTTCGCTGACCTTGCGGGCGCTGCCGCGGTCTCCGGTCGAGCCCATCGCGACACCGGCCGCGCCACCGGCCAGCACCGCGGTCGCGCCGCCGCCCCCGCCGAGGGTGGACACCGCGGGGGCGACCAGGCGGACCAGGGCCGGGAGCACGATCACGCTCATCACCAGCAGGATCAACCCGAGCAGCACCTGCTGCGGATCGGTCTGCTTCTCATCCCCCATCACGGTGAAGGCGATGCTGTAGACGAGTGCCCCGACGGGTTTGTAGAGCACGAACGCCAGCGACCAGGACAACAGTTTCTTGTAGGACTGCGATCCCGGTCCGGTGCCCGACGCCGCGGCGGCCAGTGGGATCACCGCCACGACCAGGATCAACAGGGCTTGCCGGATCACCAGCATGACCAGCTGGATCAGGGTGCTGATGAGTCCGAGAAGCCCGACCACGAACAGGATCCCGGTGCCGAGCCCGGCGTTGGTTTCCTTGTCGAATTCGGTGAGCCGGTCGACCGCGCGCATCCAGTCCCCATGGCTGGAGGTGAAGATCACCCACTCCGAGAAGGCATCGCCCGCGCGGGTACCGGTGGTGACCAGCACCGCGAACGCCATCGAGGTGAAGGAGGCGCGCACCAGCATCAGGAAGCTCTCCTGTGCTTCTCCGGCCAATCCACCGCGTTTGGCCAACGCCAACCGCGCGGCGGCGAACATGATCCCGGCGGTGAGGAACACGACCTGGAGCCCGCCGCTGAAGTCGCGCACCGCGGTCAGAGCCGCGCCCGGTTGACCGCCGGGACCGGTCAGCACCGGCGACGGCAGGTCGGTCCACCAGGCCATCACGAAACGCACCCCACGGGCGAAACCCGACATCAGGAAATCGACCATGTCCTCCCAGGCCGAGCCCGCCGCCTGGGTCGCGACCTCACCGACCTGGTCGCACACCTGCTGGGGCCCGAGGGGCATATCGCAGACGCCGGGCACCGGCAGCTGCTCACGGGCACCGCCGGCCGGGGCCGCCAATACGAGGCTGTCGTTCATGAGGTGGCCTTCCAGCTACCGAATCCGGTCATCGAGTCGACGAAGGACCCTGGTCCCCAGAGGGTTTCGATCTCGGTGGGGACCGCGACGCGCCAGTCGCCGTCGAGCCACACCATCGGCCAGCGCGCGATCCGGTAGCCGAGCCCGTCGCGGGTCGCGAATTCGACGACCGCGTAGTCGGGGCTGTAGCCGGGCGCGATGCGCACGCCGTCGGGCACGGTCACGTAGCGGGCCGCGTCGGGAGTGCGCGCCCGCGAGCGCGCGAACCGGTCGATCAGCGCCTGTCCGCCGCCGTGATAGCGCAACGCGAGGACCTGCTGCCAGGTGGGTTCGGGGGCTGCGAGCGCGCGGGCGAGCGCGTCAGCGGCGGCGAGCCCGGCGCCTTGAGGGGTGTGCGCGAAACCCGAGGCGATGCCCTCGGCGATCGTGGTCGGGCCGTCGCCGGTCGAGACCGGCAGCGCCGCACCGCCCCATCCCCGTTGCCAGCGCAGGCCCGCAGGCGCGTGCATCAGGTAGTCCGGCTGTCCGGGGTCGGCCCGCCGGGTGCGATCCTGCGCGAGTGCGGTCCCGGCCTCGCTCGCGGGAATCTCGAGCCGGTTGCCGAACAGGTCCGCGGTCGGTCCCGTGGGCCGGGTCTCGGAGGAGGAAAGCGCCGGACGTGTTGTCGTACTGCCGGATTGAGAGGGGCCGTCGTCGCGGGTGATGGTCACGACGAACACGACGATCACCACCACGACGATGGCGGCGAAGACGATGATCAGCAGTCGAGGAATTCGCATGCGGGGCAGCTCGCTTTCAACGCGGCAGGAAGACGACGAGGTCGGGGGGCGGCTCGGTGGTGACGGTGACCGCCGGCGGGGCGGCGACGGCAGGGGCGGGCAGGTCCAGGCGCCAGTCCTCGTATTGCCACAGCACGGCGGCGCGGTTGCGGGTCACCGAGTTGTCCGGGTGCAGGCTGTAGATCTCGACGTCGGCGGCCTCAGGGCTGTAGCGGGTGACGATGTAGCCGAGCAGGCGCGGGGCGCCCTCGGCGACGGGGGCGGTGATCGAGATCTGCGCGCGCGCCACTGCCCAGCCGTCACGGCCCGCACCGGGGGCGAGCATGTGCGCGCCGACCTGGGGCCATTGGGTGTCGGTGGCGATCGAGGCCCGCACCGTCGCCTGCGTCGCGGCGACGGCGGCACCTGCGGGTGAGTGGTCGAACCCGGCGGCGACGGCACCGTCGATACGGTGGGGGCCTTGGTCGGTGACGGGCAGGTCGACGCCTTGGAAGGGCTGCCATCGCAGCCCGGTCGGCGGGGTGAGGGTGTCGCTCGCGGCGGCCGGGGCGCGTGTGGGTTCGGTGGCGTCGGTGCCGCAGGCGAGTAGAGCGGCGGCGGCCAGGAGGCCGATGAAAGCCAGGACGGCGGTCGCGGCCCAGCGCGGGAGTCGGTCGGGATGCGGGGGTGTCGGTGTCGTGGGCATGGTGGTCACCGCGGAATGACGGCCAGGGCCAGGGAGCTGGCGGTGCCGAGCAGGGCCGCGCCGAGCAGGGCGCCGAGCAGCCCTTCGACGCTTTCCTCGCGGTAGGTGCGGATCGCGAGCAGCCCGCCCACCCAGATCGCTCGCGCGATGCACAACAGCAGCACGCACCAGGCCAGATACCCCAGCAGCTGGGCCAGCGGTTCGAGTACCTGCCTCGGCAGGATCGTGCTGCCCGGCGGTGAGGCCGCCAGCGGATTCCAATCCTGATGCGCGAGCAGGGAGTTCGAGTTGTTGGAGGCCATCAGGAGCCTCCGGTGACGACGGCGTTCATGATGGGTCCGGCGCTGGTGGCCAGGATGCCTCCGGCCATCGCGGCGGCGATGATCTTCGGGGATTCGACGCTGCCGCCGTGCCAGCGTTCCCACCCGAATTTCCCGCCCGCGTAGATCAGGGCGGCGATCCCGGCCAGGCTCACCAGCCAGGCCAGATAGTTGACCAGGTTGATGATCTGCTTCGAGCCCGGCGGGGTCGTGGGCGTGATCTTGATTTCCTGGGCCAGCACGGTCGAGGCCACGTCGGTAGCCAATGCGACGATGGTCATGTCGTCTCCGAATCAGGATGTGCCGCAACCGATATGTGGGTCGCGGACAAGCGGGTGATGATCTGGGTTCCGGCGCGATGCACATCGGCGGGAACGGCGTGGCGCAACCCGGCGCGACGGGGCGGTGGTAGGTCGAACGGGGTGAATTCGGCCAGCTCGCCGAGTTCGATCTCGAGGAGCTGGTCGTGCCAGCCGATGTCGTAGACGTCGGTGACCAGGTCGGTGACCAGTGCCCGGTAGCGGCGCACCACCGCCGGGACCTTGCCGGGCCGTATCGGGGTCAGCACCAGACCGATCACCTCGACTCCGGTCGGTGCCAGGCCGGCGTGCCATTCCCGCAGTCGATCGGCTGCCGCGGTCAGACCGGGTGTGCACAGGCGCGCGGCCACGAGCACGCGTTGGGTGGTGTGCGGGCAGGCGGGCCAGGCCGCGCCGGTGTCCGCGGCCGGTGCCCACCAGCGCGCCAGGGTGGAGGCACCAGCGCCTCCGTGCGCGCCGAGAACCGCGAACAGCGGCGGGTGCGCGCCGGTGATCGCCAAGGGCTGTTCACGCACCGGGGCACGGTGCTGCGGGTCTGGCACGGCGATGGTGTCCGGGTTCAGCCGCGCCGGCCCGGGCGGTCGCGTGGTGTCGGCGCGGCGGTGCGCGGCAGTCATCCTCACCCTTGCTTCTGGATGTTGGAGATCACCAGATCGCCGCTGTTCGGGGTGCCGGCGCGGACGTTGATCAATTGCAGGTAGTCGATGCGGCTGCCATCGGGATGCCGCTGGACCAGGTGCACTTCGGCGGTCGTCTCGGCGACCGCGGTGATCGCCACGCAGTGCGTGCTCCCGGTGGGGATCGAGGCGATACCCGCGGCCAGGGCCTCGGGGACCAGACCGGCCTCGGGTGCGACCAGCCGCAGCGCGGCCTCGGCGTCGCGGCGCTGGTAGTAGGCGTGCTCGAAGGCCGCGATCACCCCGGCCATCGTGCGAGGGTCACCGGCGGTGTCGGAGACCACGTCACCGCTCAACCCGGTGCACGCCGCGGCGAGGACCGCGGTCGTGGTTGGCGGCGTGGCCAGGGCGGTGGGCGCCACCCCACTGGTGTCGGGTTCGTGGCTGCCCCAACGGATTACGACAGCGACGAGGACGACGACAGCGACCAGTGCCGTCCCCAGCGCGATGCCTATCCGCCCCAGTCGCGCTGTGGGCCGGGCGGTCCGGCGGTTGCGGGGTTGTGGTGGCTCCTCGGCAGGCCGATCCAGCCACCGCCACGCGTGATCGTCACCGTCGGCGGTTCCCGTATCGGGCGCAACGGCTTGCAGGGCCGCGGGTGTCGATTTCTCGAGCCACCCGGCCCCGTGTGGGGAGTCGAGCTCGGTGTCCGCCATTGTCGGTGTCACCTCCTTCGGTGGTCGGTGTCGGGGTCGGGGTGGGCCCTCCGGGCGGAAGTTCCGGGGAGGATCAGCAGACCGAAGGGGTAGCGTCCGCTGAATCCGGCTTCCGCCCGAAGGGGTCTGGGGTGGTTCACCGGCTCGACGGAGCCACGGAGCTCGTGGACACCGGTGGGAGGGAATTCGGCCGGGAGGGCGCGGTGGCCGAGGGCGTTCTCGTCGTCGAGGTCGCCGTCGTCGGTGTGGTCGGGGCGGTCGCCAGGTCGCGGGCAACGGCGGTGAACCAGGCCGACACCGCGCGCAGCGCGGATTCGCCGGTGCCGGTCGCGGGCACGCTGTCGTAGGAGCCGTGGCGGCCGGTGGTGTCGCTGTACTGGGCGGACCCGGCCAGGGTGTAGAGCTGATCGGGGGCGGTGACGGTGCTGGTGATCGCGTCGAAGGCGTCGTTGACCCACCGGCTGGCGGTCTGGGGTGGCACGAGTTGCACCACCGCGGCGGCGAGTTTCGTGCCGAGAATCCCGACCGCGGCCAGCGGGTCAGCCATGCCGACGGTCGCCAGCTCGGCCACCGTCGCCGGAGTGATCACCGTTCGGGCGACCGAGATCGCGGCGTTGAGCCCGATCGTGCCGAGTTTGAACAGCGCCGAGAGCGCGTCGGCCTGGCTCGGTGGTGTGGTGGCCGGGTCGGAGGCTTCGGCCAGGCGCTGTCCGAGGGTTTTGGCGGGGTCGTAGGACAGTTGGTCCAGGCTGGTGCCGGACAGGTCGTCGTTGACGACGCCGACCGCGGTGGTGAACACCGTCGTGGACAAGGCGGTGGCGATGGTGGAGATCGCCGCGATCGGATCCCGCAGGTCTGAGCGCGCCGCGATGTTGGCCACCGTCGTCGCCAGCGGACTGCCGGGTGCGGTGTCGCAGGTGGCGTCGCCGCCGACACACAGATCCGCCACCCGCCCGGTCAGTGTTCCGTAACCGGTCGGGGCGGTGGTCGTGGCGGTGATCCCGGCTCCGGTCAGCGCCGAGTTGAGCAGCGTGATCGTCGAGACATGGGCTCCGCCGGTGCCCGGCGCGGCCGAGGGGGTGTGCGCTTGCGGACGGCCGGGCAACACGGGTGTGCCGAGTTGGCGGGCGGGATTGGCCAGCAGCGCGACCGCTGCCACCCGGTCCGCGTCGACCGTGCTGCTGCCCGCGCCGACCCGAGTGGCGAAGCGGTCCGCCGCCGCGGCGCCGTGGGCGTATCCCGCAACCGCGAGACGGGTGTCCGGGCAGCGGGTTTCCACGGCCGCCGCGGCCTGCTCGAGCTGGTCGGTCGCTGCGGTGACCGCGTCGTCGTAGGCCAGTGAACTCCCGTCGCCGCTGTGCCCGAAGGGGATGTAGGCGCGCTGCACGGCCTGTCCCACCGCAGCTGTCAGCGGTCCGAATACCTGTCCCAACGCGCCGGTGTCGCTGCCGGAGGCGACATCACCTTCCTCGCCGCCTTGCACACCGAGCACGTACAGCACCGGGCACGGGCCGTCCACGGCCGCGCCGGGCTCGGCTGATGCCGTCACGGTGACGTTGACGGTGGTAGTGCCGATGATCAACGCGATCACGGCGCTACGGAGTAGGTGGCGGGGGCGTATGCGGTTGCTGTGCATGAGATTTCACCTCGATAGGGGGTGCCTGCCCGCCCCGTGGCGAGGGGGCCGGGGCGGGCAGACACGATTCAGGTGGCGGGTGGTTGCGAGATGGTGGCCGCAGAGGGTGGCCGGTGGCGCAGCAGGAAGCTGTTCAGCCGCGTCAGCGCTTCGCGTGCCCCGACGGCGGCGGTGCGGGCGTGGCCGGTGTTGTATTCGCGCCAGCTCAGATCCGCCCCGAGAGCCCGGTATTCGGCGAACAGGGCGCGACTCAGCGCGATCGGGACCAGCGCGTCCTCGGTGCCGTGGTAGAGGTGCACCGGCGCCCGGGGGGCGCGATAGGCGGCGGATTCTGCGGCCAGCACGTAACGCCACATCGGGTCGTTCCAGGGTTCGCGGCGTTCGCACCACGTGCCGAGTGGAATGTGCCGGTAGGTCTCGATCAGTTCATCGACGGTCAGCGTCTGGGCGTGCGCGAGGCCACGCCGTCCCTCCTCGGTGAGCAGGTGGGTGACGGGCAGATGGCTGTAGGCGCGAGCCAGTCCGACCATCCCCGCGAAGACCAGTCCGGCCCACGGTCCGGCGTCCAGGCCGGCGACCAAGGCTCGCAGGTTGCCGACGACCGCGCCGGCGGCGACGCCGCGCAGGTCGAGTTCGGGGGCGTAGTCGGGGTGGGTTTCGGCGGCCAGCACCGCGGCCCGCCCGCCGTCGCCGTACCCCCAGATCGCACACGGGCCGGATGCGCCGAAATCGGTCGAGCTGGTGATGGCCCGGCCCAGGTCGAGCACGGTGTGCGCGGCGGCGGCACCGGACAGGAACGGGTGCGCGCCCAGACCGCTCATGCCCACGCCCTGGCCGTCGGGCACCCCGACGACCCAGCCCCGCGCCAACGCCATCGCCATATCCGCGGCCACATCCGCGAGGGCCGTCTGGTCCAGGCGCTGAGATGGGGCGATGCGCCCTCCCAGTCCCTGGAACCGCGGGCAGTACAGCAGTATCGACCCGTCACCGGCGACGGCCTGCTCGGGAGCCACCACCAGCCCCGACGCCGGCAGTGGGGCGTGGAACGCGGTGCGGGTCGAGTACACCACCTGCCACGCGCGTCCCGCTCCTGCTAACACCGGGACCTCGACCTCGCGTGCTCGTAGCAGCGCACCTGCGGGCTGGGTGAAGTCGTCGGAGTCCGGTACGTAGAACTCGTCCACGGTGTCGTCGATGCCGAAGGTGGTCATGGTCACCGTCCCGCGAGGTCGTGGGCCAGGGCGACCATCCACGCCACCCCGGAAGCGAGTTGGCCGCCGGTGGCGTAGCCGTTATGGCGGGCGATGGTGTCGACGTAGCGCAGCAGCACCGCCGGATTCACCAAGTCGGCGTTGTCGGCGACCAACTGCCCCCACGCCGCCGACAGCTGTCCGGCCAGCTTCGGTAGCAGCACAAAGGGATTCGAGGCGACCGTGGCCGTGATCTCACCCCAGCGGGCCGCCGCCGCCTGTCCGTCCGGTGTCGGGGTGCGCGGGTCGGCGGCCTCGACGAGCCGATCGGCCAGCCCCTGCTGCGGCCGGTAGTCGACATCCCCGCCGTCGACGTAGAAGTCGTTGAGCAGCACCGTATTCCACGCATCGCCGAGCGCGGCCTGCAAGAGGCCGCTGAGGGTGCCCAGCGCGGCGATCGGGTGTCGCAGGTCGGCCTGGGCCGCGATCTCGGCGCCGACCCGCAGGAGCGCAGCGCGCTCGGGGGCCGAGCAGGCCAGGTCGCCGTCGGTACAGATATCGGCGACACGGCCGGTCAGCTCGCCGTAACCGACCGCGCCCGCGATCCCGCCGCCACCGGCCGCGGGGTTGGTGATCGCGACCTGCGAGACCGCGACACCGCTGGTGCCCGGCGCGGGATCGGGCACCACCTGTCCAGGCCGGCCCGGCAAAACCGGGGCGCCGGGCGCGCGATCGGGGTTGGCATACAGCGCGACACCGGCGATCCGGTCCGCACCGATCGGGCCCAGGCCCGCGCCGATGTCGGCGGCGAAATCCGAGACAGCTTGTGCGCCTTGGGAGTATCCGATTCCGGCGATCAAGGTGTCCGGGCAGGTATCCACGATCTGGACCGCGGCGGCGTCGAGCTGGCGGCGGGCGTCGGTCACCGACACCGCGTAGGGATCCGGGCCTCCGCCGGGAACGGCACCGCCGAAACCGGCACCGTAGGGGATATAGGAGCGCTGCACCAGGCCGGGGGCGGCCGACAGCACCGGAGCGATGAGCGCGCCCACCACCCCGGTGTCGGCGAGCGGGTCCGCCGTCGGGGACGACTGGCCCGTGCCCTGCACACCCAGCACGTACAGTGCCGGGCACCCGGGGCCGATCGGCACCGCCGAGGCGGGCGCCGAGGCCAGCGTCAGACCGGACGCGGTGGCGGCGATCGCCACGGCAGCGGCCAGTCGGCGGACGTTCGAGGTCGTCGTGGTCACTGGCCGACTCCGACTCCGGCACCAAAGCCCGCGCCGACGGTTCCGGCGGCGACCGCGCCGACAGCGGCGACGGGGACACCGGCCACGACCGCCCCGGCGACGGCACCGGCCGCCGCACCAAGTGCGGTACCGGCGACACCGGAAGTCACCTCGCCGATGACCGGGACCGGCACGATCGTGCCCAGGGCGGCGCCCGCGATCCCGCCGACCGTGCCCCCGATCAGGCCCCCGGCGACCGCACCGGCGACCGCTGCGGGCGCACCGACCGCGACCGCACCGACCGCGCCGCCGATCCCGGCACCGGCCAGCGTCGCACCCGACACCCGATCCGAGCGCCCGGCCGGGATGCCGATCGAGTCCAGCGCGGTCGCCAGCTGCGCCTCCACGCCCGCGGAGAAATCATTGATCGCGTCCGCGCACTGCGGATCCAGCCAGCCGGGACGCGCGGTCTCCCACTGGCCGAACCGGATCACATCGTCGGGGACCTCGACCGGCGCGACCGGCTCCACCGGCTCCGGAAGATGCAGGTCCTCGATGCGGATCGGCTCCACCGGCTCGTCCACCGACGGCGCCGGGCGCGTCGGCGCGTTGCGCACCTCCGGCGGCTGGGCGTAGTACACCGGCGGTGCCGGCGCGGACTCCGGCGGCGGCGCCGGTTCGGGGGACGGCTCCGGCGCGGGCGGCGGTGGCGGCGCGGTGGTTCCGGGCTGACCGGGGCTGGTGACGCCGGGCTGGTCGGCGATCGCGGTGAGCGGCTCGGCGGCCTGCGCAGTCCCGGCTGTCGCGAGAAGGACCGCGACCGGGACCACCGCACAGAGGGTGACGCGGGCTACGTGTGTGGTGCGCGGTGTGTGCCGGGCTCGGCGTGCGGCGCGATTACCAGGCGTATGCGTCGCGTGGTGGTCGGCCGACGTGCGATGGAGCGGTGAATTCCCGGATGAGGGCATGACGAAATAAGCCTTCCCAGTGAGGGTGAGCGATACGGGGAGTGGAATTGCCGCGCGAGAGTGCGGCCTAGGAATTGGGCGGCGTCTCCCACAGCGGGGGATCCGCTGTGGGAGACCGCTTCTCAGGTCATCTCGGTCAGATGAAGGGCAGGATCAGGCTGAGTGCCTGTGCTGCGACGTTCAGGCCGCTCGACAGCACCGACAGCCCGGCGTTGATGTAGCCCAGAATTACGAAGGGATCCACGATCGCGTTCCTCTCAGCGTCTTTCGGATTCTCGGCGGGATCGGTGTCGACCTCGCGCTTCCAACCAAACGCCCGGAACTGCTGGAAATCCAGGGTTTTCAGGTATGCAGTTTGCGGTACCGCAACTTGCATACATTTGCTATTCACTACTTGATCAGCAGATTTGCTGCGGAATGTATGCAAGCTGCAATACCTGGAATTTCCACCGAAGTCGCTCCGCCACAACGCTGTCCATCGAGACGACCATCCTCGGCGCTCGCATCCTCGGAGCTACTGGTTTGGATGATGTGATCATCTAAACGCTTGCCGGGCGGTACCCGCTCTGGTAGGAACGAAACATCACCTGGGGGCCAACCGATCACCATAACCTCTGCCCATCCTGCCGTGGAAGACTTTCGAGGAGGGGGATTCCACTCCCATGACCCGTGATCCCGAACTACGCCGATCACCCGGATCCCGACACGCACTACCACCGCGTGTCCCCACTCTCGGCAACACCGTCCGCCGAATCCGTGACGAACGCGGTTACACCCGCGACTACGCCGCGGCCATGCTCAGAATCAGTCGAAGCTACCTCACCGATATCGAACGAGGCCGCCGAAACCCCAGCCCAGAACTGCTGGAGCTGATCATCGCCGGCTACCGACTCGATTCCGCCCTCGCCCGCCACGTGCGCGAATTAGGAGTGGCAGCGCTCGACCTCGAACCCACTGCGGTTCTGGCCAGGTCGGTCACCGCCAACGACCTGCTCATCGCCCATCTCCGCGACCTGAACGCCCGAGGCGACCTCGCCGCCTACATCGACCCGATATGGAACGTGCTGGCCTGCAACGATTTGTTCCGCGAGGCGACACCAGGACTCGAGCGCACCGGGTCGGTCCCGGTGTGGATGTTCAGCGACAACACCAAACCGATCCTGACCGACCGGCCTTTCGAACTCGACTACGCGGCAGCCTCCATTCGTGCCATGACCGGCCGCTATCGCCACACCGAGCAGGTCCGAGTGGTCTTCCGACACCTGGGCCCTAACATCGAGTTCCGGAAATCGTGGAGCGATGGCGTCCGCGCCGCCTACGGGCGTGACCCCAGTGCGCTGATGCACACCATCCATCCCGTCACCGGCCAGCCGGTCGCCTACAGCCTGACCATCTCCAACCAGTCCGAGTCCGTCCTGCTGCTCATCCTCTCGCCCAAACCCTCCCCCGACTCGACCACGAACCGAGAAGCCGACGGATAGAAAACTTTCGACACGCGCTACGACACGCCGAAGATATCACTCAGAGTTCAGCCGACCACCGGGTCATGTTGATCAAGCTCAGCGTTACCGCACGCCGACATGTTGCCCGCCCGAGGCTGTCGATGCCCCTCCATCGGCAACCTCGGGGCACCGTGATGTATCTGAAACCTGCCGCCATGAAGCGGCCCGCAAGGAACTCGTCGTCTCCACAGCCGTCGAAAAATTGCTGGAATATGCGTGTCGAATCGACATCTCGACGTCGATTTCTCCCAAACCGCACTTCGAGATCCATTACTGAGCACAGGATCTGACCATGAGTGAAAACCCTCGCACCCCCGCATCCGGTCCGCACCCACCCCTCACCGCCGGAACTCACGAGCAGACTTATCCGGTCTCCGTCGGTGCTCGCGCACTCGGAAAGTCCGAACGCTGGTATATCCAACGACTCAAGAGCGGACGCTTCCCCGGCCACAAAGCTGGCCGCACCTGGTTCCTCACGGCCAGCGACATCAACGCCGCGATCGAAGCCTCCCGCAGCCCATCGTCCCGCCCCGCCAAACGCCAACCTCCACCACAGCCAACCGACCGAGCTCGGCCAAACCCGCCCCGGCCGACCAAACGAACCCGCCACCGCCGATACATCCCACCCCAGGACCGATGACCGAAGTCACTGCTGATTTGCGAGTTTCAGCGGAGTGGCCATGTTCGGGCGGGCTCAGCGCGCCAGTGACCGGCGATATGTGTACCGCCGCAGCGACTGCGAGCTCTACGATCGTGTGCATGGCAGCTGCGCCGCATCCGGATTCGCCGCCCACGTCTGTTCTCGCGCACCATATCCCATCCGGTGGGGACACGCTCCCTGTCCTGGGTGTGGCCGCCGCCGAGTTACACCGCCAGGCTCTGCGCAGCTCGAACGCGCCGGCTGGGTTCTACAACCGCAATATCCGAGTCGATGTCGCCAGCGATGCGGTGAATGTCCGTATACCGCTCGAACACGCGGACGTCATGGATGTGACCCAATGGCCCGAACCGCAGATCCTGGCCGCGATCGCCGCCCACGTCGCTGCGGCCCCACGGCTCTACAGTTCCTGTGGCCAGCCGCGATACCAGATCCAGGAATACATCCACGGCCACCAACTCGATGCGATCGCACCGCGCGGCACCGCCGTCCCCGAGCACGTCCCGGGCGACGTCGCAGCCCTGTTCGGGCAGCTCTGCACGATTCCCATCGACCAGCTGCCCTCTCCGGCAGACGAACTCGACGACGATCCGTGCCGCTTCGCGAATCGGTTGTGGGACAACATCCGCCGCCTGCACGACAGCCACCGCCCGGACTTCACCGCGCTGTTCCGGCGTCTGGGCATCCCCGAGGATCCGTTTGCGCCCCTGTCGGGTGCCGCCGAATCGCTGCGTGCGCGCCCGTTCCGGCTGATCCATTGCGATGTCCATCGCAAGAACATGATGATCCGCGAGGGCAGGACGGTGTTCCTGGACTGGGAACTGGCCCTCTACGGTGACCCGTTGGCCGATGTCGCGATCCACGTGGCGAAAATGACCTACCTCCCCCACGAACAGCAGGTGTTCCTCACCGCGTGGGCCGCCGCCGAACCCGAGGCCGCGCACCCAGGCTGGTCCGAGGACCTGGACCGCTACCTCGCCGGCGAGAGGATCAAAGCCGCTGTCATCGATTCGGTCCGCTACGCCAAGGTTATCGCTGCGGGTGGTCGCAGCCCCGCAGACGAACAGGCGCTCGTCGACGGCCTGACCCGCCGACTCACCGAGGCCGCACCGTTGTGGGACCGTCCGGCACCCGAGCGTGACCAGGTCGGGGCCGCCCTACACACGCGCTGAATGCCGTCCTCCCGACCCGTTGAATTGCGGGGTGGGCCGATCAGATTCGTCGGTGCCAGCCGCGTCGCGCAGGGGCAGCCCGCCACCGTGGAACCGCTGGGACCGCGCGGGCACGAGACCCTTCGCCGCTATGCGGCGATCGGACCGTCCCTCATGTTGCCCGTTCCCTATCACTTCCAAGGAAGCTGGATAGTGGTCGGCAAGTCGCGCAGGTCCGGCGCTCGGCGGGTGTGTGTTTCGGACGGAACCCGAACGAACACGGCAGGAAATCGGCCTCGAAGATCGGCTCGAGCACGATCTTGCACGCCGACTGAACAACCCGGTCCCGAACAGCGGGAATCGACAGCGGCCGTCGCTCTTTCACACCCGGCTTCGGAATCAACACCCGCCGTGTCAGATGCGCTTGAAGTCGTCGAAATTTGCAGTCGGGAGGAATTCATCAATGATATCTGCGGCCTCGGGGATCGTGGCAAAATATAAACCTTTAATACGCCTTTTGCGGTAGGTAGGATCGGCGTCCGGCTCGGAGAATTGTACTTGCCGCGAAACTACTCTCCGGGTTGGGGTAAGTCGTCGGTGTGTGCGGCGGCCGCAGAAGTCGATTCGGTGAGCGATACGCGAGCGGCCAGTTCCGCGAGCGTCGGTGTCGCGAACAGCGCATCCAGGTCGATATGCAGTCCCAGGCGTTCTCGTGCGGCCACCACGAACCGCATCGCGTAAACAGAGTCGAGCCCCGCTTGAAACATATCTGCAGTCACACCGATCGGTTCATCTCCGACCGTTTGATGCCATAAGCGCAGCAACGCTCGCTCGGATTCGGTGGCGGGCGGAGTACGAGCGTGGTCGGCTGCGGCAGGGAGCGGTAGCGAAGCGATATCCAGTTTTCCGTGTTCGTTCATGGGAATTTTTTCGACAAAGACGACGTGATTCGGAACAAACACGATCGGAAGTCGCTTCCCCACATGGGCGCGGATGTCTCGCGCCATATCCCGACTATGTGTGCGATGGCCATCGACGACTACGTGTGCGACAGTGCGCCGACGGCCCGGGCCGCGTGTGGTGGTGACCACCGCACGGTTGACGTCGGGATGCTCATGCAGAACAGACTCGACTTGACCCGGATGGAATCGGATGCCGTTCACCTTCAGCTCACGGTCTGTGCGTCCGATGAAAACGATCGATCCATCGTGAGATGTCTGAACCAGGTCGCCGGTCAGGTACATCCGGGCACCGGTACGCCTGGGATCGGCGACAAAGGCGCTCGCGGTGTCGGAGGGCGAGCCGAAGTAGCCGCGTGCGAGTGCCGGACCCGCGATGGCGAGCTGTCCGACGTTGCCCACCCGCACTGGTTGGAGCATGTGATCGAGAACGTGGATGGCGATCCGGTCGATCGGGGTGCCCAGTGGAACGGGGCGGTCACCGTGGCCTCGCACGCGATGGTGGGTGACATTGTCCGCGCATTCGGTTGGACCGTAACCATTGATCAGCTGGATATTCGGAAATCTGCGAACCCAGCGCGCGGCCAGAGCGGGTGAGAGCTCCTCACCCGTGCTGATCAGCTGGCGCAGTGTGGGCAGGTCGGGTTTCGAGTCGAGAGCGACATGAAGCTGACTCGGCGTGACTTGTGCGACGGTGGCTCGGGAAGAGGCCAATACGGGTAGCAGACACTCAGGAGCGTTCGAGGTCGGTATCACGACACGGGAGCCCGCCAGGAGCGGCGCGAGCATCTGCCATATCGAAATGTCGAAAGTAGGTTTGGCGAGGAACGCCACGACGTCGTCGGGCGCGAGGTCGAGTTCACGCTTTTTCGCGAGTAGATGGTTGATCATCGCGGCGTGCGTTACCGCGACGGCTTTGGGCATTCCACCCGAGCCGGATGTCGGTATGACGTAAGCGATATTCGTCGGGTGTGTCCTCGGCGCGGGGTTGTCGCCGGATTGCTGGGAGCGGCGAAGGGTGGCTATATCGGCTGAGGGTATGTCCACGGGAAGACCGAGGTCTCGAGTGCGGAGCAGAAAGTTCGGTTCGCACAGTGCTACGATCCGCGCGTTGTGAGATTGTGGCGTCTCGGTATCCAGGGGCAGGTAGGCGGCGCCCGCAGTGAGCACCCCGATCAGAGCTACGAGGATATCGGTGCTCCGTGGCGCGGCCACGGCCACCACGGCCTCCGGTCCCAGTCCGCGTCGAATGAGTGTTCTCGCTATACGGTCGGCCTCGTCGCGTACGGCCGCGTAACTGAGCGCTTCGCCGCGCGCCGAGACCGCGACAGCGTCTGGCGTCCGCTCCGCTTGCGCGCGGAACAATTCCACGAACGAGACCGACGGCTCCGGATTGTCGGTGCGATCAATGAATTCGGCTGGGTCTCGGTAGTCCGCACGACTTCGTCGTACTGGATCGTCGGGGGTGGTCGCCATCATTTCGAGTGTGGACTGATACTCGCCGGCGATCTGTTCCGCCTGCTGCCGGGTCAGGCCGGTCGTATTGAGCACGAGGTTGATCGCGGCGCTTCGCTGGTCGACACTGAAGTCGGCGAGCAATGCCAAGTCGGTTCGCTCGAAGAAGTCGTCATCGATTGATTCGAAGCCGTCGATTGCGTCGTAGATATGGAAATGCGTAAAATTGAAGGCGGTGTCGAACAGCGCGCGGCCATTTCCTTGTCGAAATGCTTGGATGGCCGGGTAGCGGCGATATCGCCAGATCTTTTGTTCTGTCGCGAATGTGGTACGGACGTATTCGTGCCAGCTCATCTTATGACGTGCGGAACAACGCATGGGCAGTGTGTTAAGGAACTGACCCACTACACGGTCGCCGTCGATGATTTCCGGCCGCCCGTTGGTCACGACGCCGGTAACGGCCTCCGAGCTACCGGCGGCGGTAGCCACCACCCATATATGCGCGGCCAAGAGGACGGATTTGAGAGGTACCGAGGCGGCTCGCGCCAGTGCGCGAAGTCGTCCCGCGAGTTCCTCGGACAGTTCTACGACCAGGACATGGTGCTCGTCACTGTCGACGCCGCCGGCCAGCGCGGCGGGGACACAGCCATCCAGGTATCCCGACCAGAAGTCCTGATGCGTTCGGTCGGCGAGAGCCCGTCGCTCGCGTCCGACGTGGTCGCGAAACAGAGCGGTGGGGCTGCGCACATCGTCGCCTACATAGCGGCGGAACAGGTCCACCAGTACCGTGGCGACACTCCATCCGTCGACGATCACCTCGTGCATGGTGACGGTGAGCTGGAACGAGTCGTCGCTGCGGTGATGAATCGCGAATCGCATCAGCGGTGGGACCCGCCAATCGAAGTTCTTCGCGCGTTCGGCGGCGACGAACTCATTTATGAGTAAAGTTTGGTTCTCAGGAGGCAGAGCGCGTATGTCCTCCACACGCAGCGACGGTGTGGCCGTCGCGTGGACCAGTTGCATCGGCTCGTCGTACGCGATCAGCTCGAAAGCGCTTCTGAGAGCGGGGTGGGCTGCGATCAATTCCGCCACCGCGGACTCTACTCGATTTATGTCGACGCGCCCGCGGAGATGCATGGTCCGAACATTGGTGAACGGGGCCCACGCTCGTCGGTACTCGCTCTGGAAGAGCATCGCGGCCTGAGTCGCGGTCAGAGGGTGATAGTCGATGACATCGGAAGGCGCCTGGATTCGGGGATGGTCGAGATTCGATGTCGTCGGATCGCCCGTGAGTGCAGTGCCCTCGCTGACGGCCGCGCTCAGTGCTCGAATGGTCTGGTGCTCGAAAAGGTCCTGGACAGCGAAATCTACGCCGAGTTCCGCCGCGCGAGCCCGTACGCGGATTCCGCGGATGGAATCGCCTCCCATTTCGAAGAAGCTGTCATCGATCCCTGCCCGGTCGATACCGAGAGCGCTCTCCCACGCGGTGGCGATGGCCTCTTGGACGGCCGTCACCGGCGGTGCGTACCGCTCGCCCGGCTTTTCATAGACCACGGGGGGCAGCGCGCGGCGGTCGAGTTTGCCGCTCGAGTTCACCGGCAATGCCGTCAAGCCGACGAAGTGCGCGGGTGTCATGAATTCTGGGAGACGCGTCCGAACATGCGTACGCAGCGCGTCGACGGTCGGTGTCGTGCCCGGCTCGGGAACATAGTAGGCGACGAGACGAGCGTCATGCTCGCCATTCTGCAGCACCGTGGCGGCGTCTCGGACCGACGTGTGTGAGCGTACCGTTTGCGTCACCTCGTCGAGCTCGATGCGGAACCCGCGAAGTTTGATCTGATCATCCCGCCTGCCGAGGAATTCGAGATGACCGTCGGCTCGCCAACGCCCGAGATCGCCGGTTAGGTAGGCTCGCTGCCCGGGCAGGCCGAACCGATTGGCGACGAACCTGCGCGCGGTCAGCCCTGCGGCCCCTACATAACCGCGAGCCACCGCTTCGCCGGAGATCATGATTTCGCCGGGGACCCCGACCGGAACCGGACGCAGATGAGCATCGACGAGGATCACCTGGTAGCCGGGAAGCGGTTTGCCGATGGTATCGAACGGCAAGCCGACTTCGATCGGGGTAGCGGTGGCGTTCACGGTGCACTCGGTGGGTCCATAGATGTTGTAGGCCGTGCTCGCATCGGCGTCGGCCAACGGCGGCCACAGCCGAGACGGCAGCAATTCGCCGGCGACAAGGATCTGAGCCGGGTGATGTCGGCCCGGTTCGAGCAGGCCCGCACGAATCATCGTGTCGAGATGAGTCGGCGTGGCGTTGAGGACATCGATTTGGTGTTCACGGACATAGCGAACGATCTGCTGGTCGTCGCGGCGAACGGCGTCGGTGAGCAGGTGGAGCGTATCGCCGCCCAGTAGGGTGACCAGCTGTTGCACAGAAGCGTCGAACGAGATCGCCGCGTTCAACGCCACCTGGCGCGGCGCGTGCGACGGAGTGGAGTTCTCGGTCGCGGCGCGCATCGCGTGCCAGAACGAGATCACGGCACGGTGCTCGACGACAACGCCTTTGGGTGTCCCGGTCGATCCGGATGTGTAGATCACGTAAGCGGCACGCCGATCCGTCACCGAATCCCTCAATTGCTTCGACGGTGTTCCATCGGGTGATAGGTCATCCACGAACAGCGGTGTGACATGGCAAGGCAACGACCGTGCCGACGCGGAGTCGACCACCGCCAAGTGAGCTCGCGCGTTGTCGAGCTGATAACGGATGCGTTCGGTCGGGAGATCCGGAGCGAGCGGGAGATAGGCGCCTCCGGCTTTCCAGATGGCGATGATCGTGGCGATCAAGTCGATCGACGGAGGCAAAAGGACCGCGACGACTGTGTCGATGTCGACGCCGCGCTTCATGAGTCGGCGCGCCAACCGCTCGCTGAGCAGGTCCAGCTCACGATAAGTCGACGTGCGGTCGCCGCACACGACCGCGGACCGCTCCGGGGTGCGAGACGCTTGATCGGAGAACAGTTGATCGAGGGTTGTCGACGCGGCCATCGATGCCCGCGACTGTGCCCCGGTCCCGAACCCGATGACTCGAGAACTCTGTGTGGTGGGTAGCACGTCGATCGCGCTGAGCGGCTGGTCGATCAACGTCGCCGCGCGAGAAGTCATCCGCAACAGCCGCTCCAGCAGCAGCGCCACGACCTCCGGAGCGATTCGAGAAGCGTCGAAATGAATCCGGGCGCTGTGTTCGCCGCCTTGGTGCAGACACGACAGGGCCAAGCCGTACCGATCGAGGGCGTCGTCGCTCACCACCAAGCTGACGCGAAGCCGATGCTCGGAGAGCGCGTTCGGGACCGACCGGTAAGCGAACGCCGAGGTGAACCGCTCTACCTTCTCCGGGCCCGAATTCCGGAGATGTGTCGCGAATTGCTGCCAGGAGAACCGGAATTGCTCGGAGTGCGCCTCGCGCATTCGCGCGGCGGTGTCGGCGATCAGAGCACCGAAGTCTTGTCGCGTCGCCAGATCGATTCGCAAGGGCACTACGCTGGTCAATGGGCCTATCGCGTCGATGAGGTCGGGGTGGTTTCGTCCCGAGCACTCCAAACCGATGACCAGCTGATCACTCTCAGCGAACTGACCGACGAGCACGCTCCAGCACGCTGCCAACACAGCGGCAGGCGTCGCGCCGCACCGGACGGCTGCTGTGGCCAGAGCTCTATTGGTGTCAGCGTCGAATGCCACCTTCCGCGTCGATCGCCGGGCGACTGTCCCGCGCGTCGGCGAGTCCCAGCCGCGCCACGCCAGGTGCGACGAACTCGACCGCCGGGCGATCGAGACCCAGTAGTCGGTTTCATTGTCGGTCCGGTCCTGTAGAGAGATCCGGTTGAGCCACTCACTCAGGTCGGCGTATTGCAGTGGGTCCTGACCGGGGTCGTCCTCGGCGTCGAGGTACATATCCCGGATTCGCTCACACAACAGCAGCATGGTATCCAGATCCGCGCATGCGGCTGGTGCCGATAGATAAAACAGGTGTCGCTCGTTGTTCGACAGCAGTCTCGCTCGAAGCGCGGACAGGCCCGCCCGCCCTGGCTGTGGGCGCGACTCGGCGAGAAGCCGATCGGCGGCCACCTCGTACGATGTGACATCGCCGGTATCGGAAACGTCAGCGGTATCGGCGGTGAAGGATTCCGCGATCGCCTGGCCCGGCAACCCGCTATCCGGGTCGTAAATGATTGTCGTGCGCAAGATCTCATAGCGAGAGCACACCTTCTCGAACGCCTCCCACCATCGAACGGTCCGCACGGACCCTTGGATGGCGAAGACGCATTCGGTAATGCGCGCGGCGTGCTCGGCCGGTTCAGCCGAATCCAGCAACTGCCGTTGCTGCGGAGACAACCTGAACGACTGTCCGTGGGTCATGCCGGCGCCGACGTAGTCGTGAAAGGGCGGGCCATCGTGACAACGATCTTTCGATCCCCGAGGAACGGTGATCTTCCGTGGGCTGTGAGCATGTTGTCCAGCAATAGAACGTCTCCGACCTGCCAGTCGAATGACGTGGACGCGTCGAGATACGCCGCCCGCACGGTCTCGAGGATGTCGTCTTCTATCGGCGAACCGTCAGCGTAGAAACTGTTGGTGGGCAGGTCCTCCGGTGCCATTTCGGCGGCGAGAGCATCTCGCAGTTCCGGTGCCAGAGTTGAGACATGGAAGAACGTTGCGTGATTGAACCACACCGTCGCCCCGGTGACCGGGTGGCGGGCGACAACCGCGCCGATCCGGCGGGTCCGTAGTCGGTTACGATCTTTCCACTCCACGATCAGGCCGTTGTCGCGGCAGAACCGCTCGACTACCTCACGATCCTCGGTGTCGAAAGTTGTCTGCCATGGCAGCCCGAAGCCGTCTCCGTAGTTGCGGACGTACATCACGCCACGCTCGATGAAGCGTGACCGGACGTCAGCCGGGATAGCGCGTAGAACCCGTCGCGTGTCGGCGATCGGTGTCTGGCCGCCCACCTCCGGCGCTCGCACACACAAGAAGGCGATTCGCATCGGCCAGGTGGCCGAATACGACATCTCGTTGTGTAAGAAGATGGTTTGATCGGCGGGGTGGTCGGTCGAGGTGAAGACGCCGGGCGCAACCGAATGCCGCGGTGAAGATCGTTCGTGCTCGGCGACCAGCGGTCCGTAGAGTCGGTCCATGATGGTTTCGAACTGCGCGGTGTCGATGTGGAACCCGCGCAACAGAATTGCGCCCGAAGAGTGCAAATAATTCTCCACGACAACACGATTCGCGTGTAGCCATGGCAGCGCGGGCATCTCGGCGCCATCGCACTCGATGACGGTCGGGAGCGACGGTTGTGGGCCAGAGGCATCGATGATCGTGACCGGCACACGGTCGACACGAGATCGGCGGGCCATTCGCGGACCCGCGGAAATAGGCCCGTCTCGATAAGGCATTGTCCCCCCGTATTCTGATCACTCGCGGCATTCCGCAGCCGCTAGCGGTAGATGTTACCGCAACGAAGCGCG
This sequence comes from Nocardia fodinahabitans, assembly GCF_052983615.1. Lineage (NCBI taxonomy): Bacteria > Bacillati > Actinomycetota > Actinomycetes > Mycobacteriales > Nocardiaceae > Nocardia > Nocardia fodinahabitans. The sequence continues at coordinate 3,397,119 of NZ_JBRJJC010000001.1, read as the reverse complement.
TGCTCGCCCGGCGTCCTCCATGAGATCGGGCGCGTTCCTGCGCGCCTCGTAGAGTGTGATAGCCGCCGCGGCAGCAAGATTCAAGGATTCCGCTGTGCCGACCATGGGAATCCGAACCTGAAGGTCGGCCCGTTCGAGAGCGCTCCGGGGAAGTCCCTCGCCCTCGTTGCCGAGTAACACCGCAAGGGGCGTTCGGTAAGGAGCGTGCCAGTGGTCGTGCTCGGCGGCTCCCGAGGTCGCCACGACACACACGTCGTGCAGAGCCGCCCAGTCGAAGAACTCCTCTTCGGTCGCGGCCCGTGCGACCCTGATCGCGAACACCGAGCCCATGCTCGCTTTGACGGCGGCGGGAGCGAACTCGTCGGCGGTGTCGCCGATCACCACGACGCCGGCCCCGCCCACCGCGTCGACGGTCCGGATCACCGTGCCGAGATTGCCCGGGTTCGACACACTGTGGAGTGCGGCGAACACCGATGTCGCTGTCACGGAGAGTTGGTCCAGCTTGTATGACCGGGCCCCCACGATCGCCGCGATGCCCGCCGGACCGTCTCGCTCGCTGAGGCGGAGGAACAGTTCTCGGCTGAGCCGGGCGACCCTCGTACCCCGCCGTTCCTGGTCCGTGATAAGCTGCGAGACAGCGGGATTGGTTATCAACTCTGGTGCGGTGATCAGAACCTCGATCGCCCAGCCCGCTTCGACTGCCCGCCATACGGGCTGGATACCCTCGACTACGAACGCGCCCTGCTTGCGTCGATGCTTGCGGTCGGCCAGCAGTCGCATACGCTTGACTACTGGATTTCCGGCGCTGCTGATCGTCTCGGTCATGGGCTCCGTCCATCGGGGTGGGAGAGGGATGACTTGATATTACGGAACGCCCTGATGGCCTGGCGCTTGACGGAGGAGTTGTTACGTCCCGACTCTACGACCACCTTTCCGGTCATCGTTCACGAGGTGTCGTCCGGGCGGGTCGTGCTCAGCACAGATCCCGACACAATTGCACCGCTCACCCTGGGTCTGACGTGGCCGGATGGAAATGCCGTTCTTGGCCCCGACGTGGTGGTCGATGGAGACCGGGTCAGCAGATCGGTCGTGCGAGTGACAGCCGGCATGATTTGCGCGCGGGCCTGTATGCCTACATCGATACAGATGTCTACGACGGTGACCCACTGACCACGCGTGGACTGCCTTTCGATCCTGTCGTCGTCACCGCCGCCCTCGGAGGGTTCCCAGCCTGGCGCATCACACCTACCCAGCCCGGTGGCGGGTGGATAATAGCCGTACACGGACGCGGGGCGAGCCGTTGTGAGGCCTTGCGTATCGCGCCCACATTGGCCGGTGTGGGCGCTACCACATTGGTGGTGACCTATCGCAATGATCGTGGTGCGCCGGCGTCGCCGGATCACCGTGGCCATCTCGGCGATACCGAGTGGCAGGATATCGTGGCGGCCTTGGAGTACGCGCGTGCCGCGGGTGCGACTCGAATTGTCCTGTACTGCTGGTCGATGGGAGCCACCGTGGCGCTCGCCGCCCTGCGCCGCACGAGGCCCGAGGTCGCCGAATCGGTGTGCGGTCTGGTCCTGGATTCTCCGTTACTGGACTGGCGCGCGACACTGGAGGCGCACGCGGCGACTCGTGCAGTCCCTCCTGCGGTCGTGCGTGGTTGCGAGCGGTTACTGAGAATCAGGGCGCGAACTGATCTGAAGCGAATCGCGCATATCACCTATCTGAACGCACTCATGATGCCCGTATTGATGTTCGTGGACACGCGCGACGACCTCGTCCCGCCACATGTCGCGCTCGATTACGCAGCGAAGCGCTCGGACGTGGTCACGTCGGTCACCACCGCGGCTGGGCACGGTCGATCATGGAACAGCGATCCACGGCGATATGAATCGGAGGTTGCAGAGTTTCTCCTTCGAGTGATCGGCTGAGTGACGTCCTGATCACAAAGACCGGCGCCGGACCCCGCGCGGCCCGCTACCGGGCGAGGGAAATGATCGTGGCTCGGAAAATTCTCCCGCCTCGGCATCGAGCATGGTCTCGAGAGCGGATTTCGTTGTGTCGAGCGCGCTGCAAACCCGACGTAGCACGAGTTCGAGGTCCGCGAGGATGGAAGACACAAAGCTGTGATCGAACAGATCCGTATCGTACTCCGCGGACAAGATAATGCCGGAAGGTATCTTCGCCGCTCTGAGATTGAGGTCGAGCTGCGCGGTATCGCGCTGCGCCGGGAACGGGGTCACATCGACTCCGGGTAGCGATAGCGCGTGGCCCGGCATGTTCTGCAGCACGATCTTCGTCTGGAAGATAGGCGTGTGATCGGCTGATCGGCGCGGACGCAGCACGTCGACGAGCTGGTCGAACGGAAGATCCGCGTGCGCGTACGCGGCCAGTGTGGTCGAGCGTACGCGGCGTAGTAATTGCTCGAAGGTGGGGTTAGCGCCGAGGTTGATACGCAGCGGTAATTGATTCACGAAAAGGCCGACCAATTGTTCCAATTCAGGATGGCCGCGATTGGCGAAATCCGTGCCGACCACGAGGTCGTCCGAGCCGCTGCGGTGGGCGAGCACGACCGCGAAACCCGCGGTCAATGTCATGAACAGCGTGGCTCCCGCTCGCGCCCCAGCTCGCTCGATCGAGTGGCCGACCTGTGGTGCGAGCATCCTCTCGGCGACGGCGCCGTGCCCTCTCCGCCGTTCCGGGCGCGGCGCGGGTGACAGGCGCAGTAGTGACGGAGCGTCCGCGAGCGTGTCGCGCCAGTACTCGGTCAGCGTCTGTCGTGCCGGACCGGCCAACAGAGTCCGCTGCCAGGCGGCGTAGTCGGTATACCGAATCCTCGGCGCTACCGAAGTCGGTGGCGCCGGATGCGCGCGGTAGTTTTCGGCCAGTTCGGCGCACAGCGTCTCCATGGACCAGCCATCACACGCAATGTGGTGCGCGGTCAGGACAGCGACGTGGGCACGCTCCGAGCACCGAATCAACAGGACCCGGATCACGGGACCCGACGCCAGATCGAAGGGCCGTCGGATCTCCGCGGTCACCAGCGACCGCGCGATATCCTCGCGACTTTCGCTCGGATAGTTCTCGAGATCGACCTCCTCGATCGTGGGGGAAAGCTCCTCGTGCACGACAACCGCAGGCTCACCCTCGCGAAGTTCGAATGTCGCGCGCAGCGGCTCATGTCGTCGCACCACCTCGGCGAGTGCGCATCGCAGCGCGACCGGATCGAGTGGTCCGTCCAGACGAGCCGCGAGGTGAACGTTCCACGACGTGTCATCGGGGTACAGCTGGCAGGCAAGCCACATGCCCCGTTGGGCAAAAGATGGCGTGAGCGCGGAGTCCGCGGTCGCCAACCCGGCGACCAACGATTGTTCCGGACCGGCCGGTGACGGTTCGACCACAAGAGATGCCAACTCGGCCACCGTCGGAGCCTCGAATATTGATGCCACCGGAAGTTTGACGCCCAGAGCGTGCGCGATACGCGCCACCAGTCGCATCGCCAACAGCGAATCCCCGCCGAGCTGGAAGAAGTCATCGTGCGGGCCTACCGCATCGAGCCGAAGAACCTCGGCGCACAGGGAACAGAGAACTTCGATTTCGGGAGGGGTGAAATGTCGACCGATACCGGCTGAATCCAGTTGCCGCTGTGGCACGGGCAGCGCGGTACGGTCGATTTTACCGCTTGGTGTCAGCGGGAGCGCGGGCATGATCACGATATACGCGGGACAGGCTTGTCGCGGCAGATGCGCTCGCGCGAAGTCACGGAGTTCGGCTTCGACGGGATGCGCGCTTTCGACGGGCGTCACGTGGGCGATCAGTTTCGCCTCGTCCGAATCCGGAAAATGTCGGGCAGTCACGACCACATCGCGAAGCTGAGGATGTGTACGCAGAACCAATTCGACATCCGAGGGGTCTACCCGGACGCCACGAATCTTCAGTTGATGATCTATGCGTCCGTGATAGACCACATCGCCGCTGGATAGTCGACTCGCCAGATCGCCGGTCCGATACATTCTCGCACCCGGCCGTCCGGAGACGGAGTCGGCGACGAACTTCAGAGCGCTCTGACTTCGCTCGAGATAGCCGCGCGCGAGCCCGGCACCGGAGATATACAGCTCTCCAATCGCGCCCGCAGGCAGTGGTCGCAGGTCGTGACCGAGAATGTATGCCCGCACGTTCCAAATCGGCTGCCCGATCGGCACGGTTCGGAGGCCCGTCACGTAATTGGTCGCGTCCAACCAGGTCGCGTCCCAGACTTCGGTGGTGCCATACAAGTTGTAAATCCTGGCCATCGGCATTCGGCGACCGAACAACTCGGCGAGGTCGGTCGGCAACGCTTCGCCAGTGGTAACCCAGAATCGCAGCCGCGGGATCCGATCCTGCAGGTTGTCGTCCGCTTCGAGAAGTGCTCGAAGCAGACTTGGCACCAGCCAGAGCCTTGTTACCCGATGTCGGGCCAGCAGCCGGATCAACATTTGTGGGTCGCGAACCGTGCTCTCGGGCGCGATCACCGTAGGACTGCCACGCAACAAAGGGCCCAGCAACTCCCACAGTGAATCCACGAAGTTCAGGCTGGTCTTCAGGATGCTGACATCGTTCGCGTCGAATGGGTAGGTGCGCCACATCCATTGCAGGCGATTGAGGATCTGTCCGTGTTCGACCGCGACGCCTTTGGGCTTGCCGGTCGATCCGGAGGTGAACATGAGGTACGCGAGGTCTGTCGCTCCCACTTCGATGCCGAGATTCTCGGTAGACAGCGAGTAGGGAGTGTCCACCAATATTGTCCCGGTCCAGTCAGCCGACAGGACCGATCGGAAATCCGAGTGGGTGATCAGCACTCGTGCGCCTGCCTCGCGAATCATCGCCTCGAGACGGGCAGCTGGATAGGAGGAATCGAGCGGCAGGTACACACCGCAGGCTTTGAACACCGCCAGCATCGCGACCGGTACATCGAGTGAGCGTTCGAGGTGCACCGCCACCGGCGTCTCACGGTCCACGCCGAGTTGTCGAAGGTGGTGCGCGAGCGCGTTGGCGCGATCATTGAGGTCGCTGAAACACAGCGTTTCGTTCCCGTGATGGAACGCCACCACCGACGGGCGCGTTCGGGCGATGGTTTCGAAAAGTGACGGGATCCCGCCGAGGGTGTCGAGTGGGACCGAGGTGTCGTTCCACTTCGCCAGGGTCGCGGGCTCCACAGCGGTCATCGACGCCGGGGCGCCGTGCGGGTCAGCGGCAATCGCCGCGAGCACGCGACTGTACAGCTGCCCCATCGCTTTTACCTGTTCCGCGGCCAATTGAGCCGCGTCGTAGGTCACATTCAGTGACAACCGCCCGTTGATCGGGTGCACGCTGAACTCTGTCCACAGTGTGAAGTTCGTGTCGTCGAACATGGATGTGCCGACGATGTGTAGCTGATCGGTATCGGGAACTGATCGGTAGACGTGGAATTGGACGAAGTTGAACGCCGAATCGAGCTTAGGGACGTGGCCGTCGGTGGTGCGCATACGCGACACCGGATACCGCCTGTGAGGCGTGAGGGCCTGTTCGGCCTCGAATACGGCGCGGACCCTCGCTATCCACGTCGGTTGAACGGAATCCGACGCTAGGGGGACGACGTTGAGGAACAGTCCCAGAACCCCTGCCGCGCCTGCCTCCTCCGGTCGTCCGTTCACGACCACGCCGGTGGCTGTTCGCGGCTGGCCGGTGAATGCGTCTATTACGAACATGTGGGCCGCCAGTAGCACGCTCTTGAGTGGCGTTCGGGCGAGGACGGCGAGTTCGGTCAGCGACTGTCCGAGAACATCATCGATCTCCACCGTGTGAACGGCGTGGACTCGTCGCGGGTGGCTGTCTCCGCCGACCCGCGCGTGTGGCAGCGTCGCCCAACGAGGCAGCTGGGCAAGGGACATCGCATCCAATGCGCGCTGCCAATAGTCGTGTTGGTCGATCGAGTCGACCGCAGCCTTCTCGAGTTGCACGTACCGGCGGAAAGACGTGTCGACATCGGTGTCGTCGCCGGTACGGCCGGCCAGGACATCCGAGTAGGCGGTGAACAGCTCGGTGAGGAGTACCGCCACACTCCACCCGTCCAAAATGACATTGGAACAGCTGAATGTCAGTTCGAAAGAAGTGTCGTCACAACGGTGAACTTGGAAGCGGAACATCGACGGTTCGTGTAACTCGAAGCCTCGCGTGATTTCCGAGTTCTGCCAGGTCACGATGCGATCGTGTCGCTCCTTCGACGGCAACCCGCGAAGATCTGTGATTGTCAGCGGAATACGTCCCGAGCGATGTACCAGTTGCAGCGGAGTCGAATAATTCTGCAGGTCTATCGATGTGCGCAATACCGGGTGGCGCTGGACCAGTGTACTCAACGAGCTCTTCAGCGCTGAACTGTCGAACGGGCCGTTGACTCGATAGCTGAACACATCGTGATAGACCGACGATGTGCGAGCGAACTCGGCATCGAAAACCATGCCGAGTTGCATGGAGGAAAGGGGGTACGCGTCGACGACATCGGCAGGCAGTTGTCGGCGGTCGTCGAGGTCGAGCATCCCGAACACGCCACAGTCGCCCGCAGGGACCTCGGAGACAGCCGTGTCACCGCGTGTCGTCGAGCGCAGTAGACCGGCGATCGTCTGATGCTCGAACAACGTCGGCAAGTCCAGCGCGATGCCGTGCGCGCGAGCTCGTGCGATGACTTCCAGACTGCGTATGGAGTCACCTCCGATCGCGAAGAAATTGTCGTCTACGCCTATGCCGTCGATGCCCAATACAGTGGTCCAGATGGCAGCAAGCGTCCGCTCGGAATCGGTTCGCGGCGGTCGCGATCCTTCGGCGTCGACCAGATGTGGGTCGGGGTCGGGTAGTGCTCGGCGGTCCAGCTTCCCACTCGACGTCAACGGCAACTCGGCGAGCACGATGACGGCCGCGGGGATAACGTGAGCCGGAAGTCGAGATCGCAGGCGCGCCAGCACATGATCGGGATGCGGAGTCCGTTCGGGTGCCGGGCGCACGTACGCGATAAGTCGGGCGGGGCGTCCGTCTCGCCGGTCGCAGGCGACCACGGCCGCTTCGGCGATGTCGCGATGTTCTTCGAGCGCGGCCTCGATCTCTCCCGGCTCGATTCGGTACCCGCGTATCTTGAGTTGTCTGTCGGTGCGGTCGAGATACTCGATGGCGCCGTCGGTCAGATAGCGGCACCGATCACCGGTGCGGTAGAGGCGGTCTCCGGGGCGGTCCGAAAAGGGGTCGCTGACGAACCGTTGACTTGTGAGGCCTGGTTGTCGCAGGTATCCGCGGGCCAGTCCGACGCCAGCGATATACAGCTCACCGGGCACCCCCGGCGGAACGAGTCGCAATCGTTCATCGAGAATGTACACGCGAATATTGCTGATCGGACGTCCGATAGGCACAGTGGGACGTCCGACCTCCGTATCGCGATCCCAACGGTGGGCGGTCACATCGATGGACGCCTCGGTCGGGCCGTACAGATTGTGCAACGTGGTCTGGGGCAGACGGTCGCCGAGGCGGTGGGCGGCGGCGGACGTCAGTGCCTCCCCACTGGCCATGATCTGTCGCAGACTGACGCACTCCGCGGCGGAAGGTTCTTCGGCGAACGCGCGGAGCATGGCTGGAACGAAGTGCGCCGTCGTCACACTTTCCGACGCCATGATCCGTGCCAACGCGGCGGGGCTGCGATGTTCGTTCTCGGGCATGATGACGAGCCTGGCGCCGGAGATCAGCGGCCAGAACATTTCCCACACGGACACGTCGAAGGTGGTCGGTGTCTTGTGCAGCACCGTATCGGTGCAGTCCAAGCCGTATTCGCGCTGCATCCACAGTATTCGATTCACCAGTCCGGCGTGCGTGCTCATCACGGCTTTCGGCTTTCCCGTAGAGCCGGAGGTGTAGAGCACATAGGCTAGATTTCCGCCGCGCATCTCGCCTGCGAGTACCGGCGCGTCGTCGCGCGACAGCCCAGCGGCGTGCTGGATGACCGGCCCGTCGAACGCGATCCCGCCGAGATCACCGATCACCGCGACGGGCGCGGCGTCGGCGAGTATCAGCCGCAGCCGTTCGCTCGGCGAATTCGGATCGAGGGGGAGGAACGCGCCACCCGCTTTGAGAACCGCGATAGCGGCGACCAAGAAATCCAGGGAGCGTCCCGAGCATATTCCGATGATGGTGTCGGGTTTGATGTTGTGGGTGGTGAGGGTGTTGGCGAGGTGGTTGGTGGTGGTGTGGAGTTGGTGGTAGGTGAGGTGGTGGATGCCGTCGGTGGCGGCGATGATGTGGGGGGTGGTGTGGGTTTGTCGGGTGATGAGGTCGGTGATGGTGTGGGTGGGGTTGTGGGGGTGGTGTGTGGTGTTCCAGGTGTGGAGGAGTTGGTGTTGTTCGCGGGGGGTGAGCAGGGTGAGTTGGGTGATGGGTTGGTCGGGGTTGGTGGTGGCGTTGTGTAGGAGGGTGGTGTAGTGGCTGGTCAGGCGTTGGATTCGGGCGGTGTCGTAGAGGTCGGTGCGGTATTCGATGGTGGCGGTGAGGCCGTGGGGGGTTTCGGTGAGTTCGAGGGTGAGGTCGTATTTGGCGTCGCCGTTGTGCAGTGGGTGGGGTTGTAGGGTCAGGTGTTCGGTGGTGAGGGGGGTTCGGGGGGTGTTCTGGAGGATGAACATGACCTGGAACAGCGGGGTGTGGGTGGTGCTGCGTTCTGGTCGTAGTTGTTCGACGAGGTGTTCGAAGGGGGTGTTCTGGTGGTCGAAGGCGCGCAGGGTGGTGTCTCGGACGCGGTGGAGTAGTTGTCGGAAGCTGGGTTGGTCTGTGAGGTCGATGCGGAGTACGAGGGTGTTGACGAAGAAGCCGATGAGGTTTTCCAGTTCGGGGCGACTTCGGTTGGCGACCGGTGTGCCGATGCAAATGTCTGTTTGGCCGCTGTAGCGGGAAAGCAGGACGGCGAAGCCGGTCAGTAGTGTCATGAAGGGGGTTGCGGCGGTGGTGCGGCTGAGGGTGGTGATGGTGTCGTGGAGGTGGTGGTCGAGGGTGAATTCGATGGTGGCGCCGGTGGTGGTGGCGGTGCGGGTGGCGCGTGGTCGGTCTGTGGGTAGTTCCAGGAGTTCGGGTGCGTCGGCGAGTTCGGTGCGCCAGAAGTCCAGGTCGGTGGTCGCTGTGGGGCCGGTCAGGTGTCGGTGCTGCCAGACGGCGTAGTCGGCGTATTGGATCGGTAGTGGTGTGAGGGGGTTCGGGGTGTTGTGGGTGGCGGCTCGGTAGAGGGTGGTGAGTTCGTTGATCAGGATGCTCAGCGACCAGCCGTCCGAGGCGATGTGGTGCACGGTGAGTACGAGTAGGTGGTCGTAGTCGGTGAGTCGGATCAGCAGTGCGCGCAGTAGTGGTGGGGTGGACAGGTCGATGCCGGTGCGGGCTTGTTGCTGGGCCAGGCGTGTGGCGGTGGGCCAGGGGTCTGTTTCGGTGGTGTGGGACAGGTCGATGTGGTCGAACCAGGTGTCGGGGTAGTGGTGGTGGATGTGTTGGGTGGCGATGCCGTCGGTGTCGGTGTAGGTGGTGCGTAGTACTTCGTGGCGGGTGATGACGTCGGTCAGCGCGGTTCGTAGTGCTCGGGGGTCGAGGTTTCCGTGGATGCGGACCGCGTAGGGCAGTACGTAGGCCGAGGATTCGGGTGCGAAACGGTCCAGGAACCACAGTCGTTGCTGGGCGAACGACAACACCAGCGGTTCATCCTCACCCCGCACCGACACCACATCGCGTTGGGCGCGACGGAGCAACTCCAGGAGCATGCGACGTTCCGGCGTCAAAGCGTGGATGCGCTCTGCGAGTCCGTGCTCGGAGTGATCGTCGGTGCTCACAGTCCACCCCCTTCCGCTCGAAATTCCGGCATCACGTCGTTCTGCCGCAGCAACCACAGGATCTGTTCGTCATCGAGTGTCTCCACCTGCCGCAAGAGTTCGGGAAGGTCGTGGTCGCGGCCGAGTAGCCTGTCGATCGCCCGCGCGAACTCGGCGACCGTGTCGTTGTCGAACAAAGTGCTGAGGGGAATCTCGACAGCGAGGTTCCTGCTCAGCCGTGAGATCACGCGTGAGGCGAGTAAGGAATGTCCCCCGAGATCGAAGAAGCCCGCGTCGGCTCCGATGTCGGCGACTCCCAGCACTTCCGACCACACCTCGGCGACCGCGCGTTCCAGCGAGGTCTCCAGTGGCTGGAAGGAAAGATCGGCGGTGGCTGCCGAGATCGCAGGCAGCGCCTTGCGATCCACCTTCCCGTTGGAGTTCAACGGGAGTGCGGGCATGGGTGCGAACACGGACGGAACCATGTAGTCCGGCAGTTGTTCGCGGACGAATTCACGCAAACCCGGCGGATTCTCCTGCCGGGCGTCGCCGTAGACGCAATACGCCACCAGGCGCTTGTGGCCTTTGCCGTCGCTCGCGGCGACCACAACCGCGTCCTTCACCGAGGGGTGTGCCAACAACACGACCTCCACCTCGGCCGGTTCGATGCGGAATCCGCGAATCTTGACAACGTGGTCGCGTCTACTCTGGAATACCAGCGTGCCATCGGCGCGTCGATATCCCTGGTCGGCAGTGCGATACATGCGCGTGCCGCGCGCCCCGGAGAACGGATCCGGGATGAAGGTGGAGGCCGTGCGGACCGGGTCCGACAGATAGCCTCTGCCGACACCGAGTCCGCCGATGTAGAGTTCGCCGGGCACACCTACCGGTGTCGGTACCAGATGTGCGTCCAGCACGTAAGCCCGCATATTGCGGATCGGGGTTCCGATCGCCGTGATCGGCTCCGCGGTGTCCTCAGCCGACTCCACCAAGTAGTGGCACTGGTCGTCTGAGCATTCGGTGGAGCCATAGGTGTTCAGTATCGGTATCGCCGGAAATAGGTCGAACCACCGTCGACAGAGCGCCACCGGGAGCGCATCCCCTGTCGGCACGATCCATCGTAGGGCGGACAGCGCGGGCGGTGTGGAGGATACCTCGTGCACGATCTCGGTCATCATCGACGGGACCACTTGCAGAATGGTGACCTCGCGTCGGGCCACCGCGTGGATCAGCGCCGACGGGTCGGCGGCGGTGTCGTCATCGATGACTTCTGTTCTGCCCCCGAGGATCAGGGGGGCGAGGAACTGCCAGACCGAGACATCGAAGCATTGTGGTCCGTTCTGGGCGACGACATCCGCACCGGTCATACCGAGGTCATCGATCTTGCCGAGAATGTGATTGAGCATTCCGCCGTGCTCGATCATGACCCCCTTCGGCGCGCCTGTGGACCCGGAGGTGTAGAGCACATAAGCCAGATTGTGTCCGCCTATGTGAATCTGTGGTGGATCGCGCCGCACGTTGCTCGCCGACGACTCGAGTAGTTCGCGCAGACACGCGATCCGCGGCTGGTTGACGGAACTGGCTGTCGCTTCGGTGGCCGTGGCGAGGAACTCGTCGTCGACCAGCACCATCGCACACCCGCTGTGATCGACCATCGCGCGAAGGTGGTCTGCCGACTTCATGGGATCGAGGGGGAGGAACGCGCCACCGGCTTTGAGTATCGCCACTATCGCGACCAAATAATCGATCGAGCGTCGTGCGAGTAGTCCGATGATGGTGTCGGGTTTGATGTTGTGGGTGGTGAGGGTGTTGGCGAGGTGGTTGGTGGTGGTGTGGAGTTGGTGGTAGGTGAGGTGGTGGATGCCGTCGGTGGCGGCGATGATGTGGGGGGTGGTGTGGGTTTGTCGGGTGATGAGGTCGGTGATGGTGTGGGTGGGGTTGTGGGGGTGGTGTGTGGTGTTCCAGGTGTGGAGGAGTTGGTGTTGTTCGCGGGGGGTGAGCAGGGTGAGTTGGGTGATGGGTTGGTCGGGGTTGGTGGTGGCGTTGTGTAGGAGGGTGGTGTAGTGGCTGGTCAGGCGTTGGATTCGGGCGGTGTCGTAGAGGTCGGTGCGGTATTCGATGGTGGCGGTGAGGCCGTGGGGGGTTTCGGTGAGTTCGAGGGTGAGGTCGTATTTGGCGTCGCCGTTGTGCAGTGGGTGGGGTTGTAGGGTCAGGTGTTCGGTGGTGAGGGGGGTTCGGGGGTGTTCTGGAGGATGAACATGACCTGGAACAGCGGGGTGTGGGTGGTGCTGCGTTCTGGTCGTAGTTGTTCGACGAGGTGTTCGAAGGGGGTGTTCTGGTGGTCGAAGGCGCGCAGGGTGGTGTCTCGGACGCGGTGGAGTAGTTGTCGGAAGCTGGGTTGGTCTGTGAGGTCGATGCGGAGTACGAGGGTGTTGACGAAGAAGCCGATGAGGTTTTCCAGTTCGGGGCGACTTCGGTTGGCGACCGGTGTGCCGATGCAAATGTCTGTTTGGCCGCTGTAGCGGGAAAGCAGGACGGCGAAGCCGGTCAGTAGTGTCATGAAGGGGGTTGCGGCGGTGGTGCGGCTGAGGGTGGTGATGGTGTCGTGGAGGTGGTGGTCGAGGGTGAATTCGATGGTGGCGCCGGTGGTGGTGGCGGTGCGGGTGGCGCGTGGTCGGTCTGTGGGTAGTTCCAGGAGTTCGGGTGCGTCGGCGAGTTCGGTGCGCCAGAAGTCCAGGTCGGTGGTCGCTGTGGGGCCGGTCAGGTGTCGGTGCTGCCAGACGGCGTAGTCGGCGTATTGGATCGGTAGTGGTGTGAGGGGGTTCGGGGTGTTGTGGGTGGCGGCTCGGTAGAGGGTGGTGAGTTCGTTGATCAGGATGCTCAGCGACCAGCCGTCCGAGGCGATGTGGTGCACGGTGAGTACGAGTAGGTGGTCGTAGTCGGTGAGTCGGATCAGCAGTGCGCGCAGTAGTGGTGGGGTGGACAGGTCGATGCCGGTGCGGGCTTGTTGCTGGGCCAGGCGTGTGGCGGTGGGCCAGGGGTCTGTTTCGGTGGTGTGGGACAGGTCGATGTGGTCGAACCAGGTGTCGGGGTAGTGGTGGTGGATGTGTTGGGTGGCGATGCCGTCGGTGTCGGTGTAGGTGGTGCGTAGTACTTCGTGGCGGGTGATGACGTCGGTCAGCGCGGTTCGTAGTGCTCGGGGGTCGAGGTTTCCGTGGATGCGGACCGCGTAGGGCAGTACGTAGGCCGAGGATTCGGGTGCGAAACGGTCCAGGAACCACAGTCGTTGCTGGGCGAACGACAACACCAGCGGTTCATCCTCACCCCGCACCGACACCACATCCGCCCGCGTCGGCGCGGGACCACGGGCCTGTAGCGTCGCGAGCAAGATTTCCCGCTTGGCCGGGGACAGCCGACGGGCGCGCGCGATTCGATCAGGTTCCATATTCAGCGACCGCCGCTCATCGTGGTATCGGAGTCGGGAGGAGTGTTCACGTCGCCAGTCGGGCGGCTGCTCACTTCATACTCATCCAGGCTTTCCAGTTCGCGCAGGATCGAGTCCACCGTCTCGTCGTCGGCGTCTGCGATCAGCTTGTCCTCTATGACTGCAGCCATATCCGACACCGTGGGCGCCGCGAACAGCTCATGCGCGGTCACGGGGATACCGAAGCGATCCACGATCCGTTGCCGAAGCCTGATCGCGTGCAGTGAGTTTGCGCCCAGATCGAAGAAGTTGGCGCTCGATTCGAAGGGCACGTTTGGGAGCAGGCCTGACCACAGCTCGAGCAGCGTCCGCTCGGTGGCGGTCAGTGCCTGCTCGGCGCCGCGATCGGGAACCGATGGCTGATTCGTTCTCGCAAGGGACCTGCGATCGATCTTCCCACTGGAAGTGCGTGGAAGGGGCGAAGCCGTGACGATTTCGGTGGGGACGAACTGTTCCGGCAGCCGGCGGGTCAGATAGCGGCGAATCTCGAAGACATCGATAGTCGGGACGTCGGGCCGGAGTTCGATGTATCCGGTCAGCGTCCTGCTGCCGGACCAGTCGGTCTCGGTGATCACCGCACAATTGACCACCGCGGGATGGCCGTTGAGTGCCGCCTCGACCTCGCCCAATTCGACCCTCACTCCCCGAATTTTCACCTGGCGGTCGGCCCGCCCGACGAATTCGAAGACCTCGCCGGGCGCTCGACGAGCTCGGTCACCTGTGCGATACATCCGTTGTCCGGGTCGTTCCGCGAAGGGGTCCGCGACGAATCGCGAACCGGTGAGATCAGGACGGTCGGCGTATCCGCGGTTCACCGTGGCCCCGGAAACGTACAGTTCACCGATCGCCCCGACCGGGACCGGGTCGAGTCGCGGATCCAGCAGATACACGGCGCTGTTGTCGATCGGACCGCCGATCGGACTTCGGCGTCGCCGATCGATCTCTGCGAAAGAGGAATACGCGGTGGCGTCCGCGGAGACTTCGGTGCACCCGTAAAGATTGAGTAGTGTCGCTTCGGGGAAATGGTGTCGGAAGCGGTGTACCAACGTCGCGGGCAATTCCTCACCGCTGACAGTCCAATGCCTGAGCGACGGCAATGATGCTGAATGCGCGTCGAGCGCGTCGAGCATGAGACTCAAGAGAGTGGGGACTACCACCACCCGGGTAACCTCCTGTGCGGCGAGTAGCCGGACGAACGAGTCCGGTGCGGCCACGGTTTCGCGGTCCACGACAACGGTGCACACGCCCGCCAGCAGCGGACCGAAGAGTTCCCACACGGAGTCGACGAAAGCCAGAGATGTCTTCTGACACATCGTTTCTCCCGATGCGAACGAAAATTCCCGCCACATCCATCGGAGCCGGTTCACGGTCGAATGGTGTGTGCCGACGACCGCCTTGGGTACGCCGGTCGAGCCGGACGTGTACATAATGTAGGCGGCGTTCTCCGGACGAAGCCGAGCGTCCCGTATCGGTGCGGAGTCCGACGCGAACGGCCCGAGCAAGTCGCCGTCGGCGTCGAGACGAAAGACCCGGCGGTCGGTATCGGTCGTGATCGCCACCTTCCCCGCGGTCGCGGTGCTTTCGATGACATGAAGCGCACCGGACATCTCCAGCAGCATCGACAGCCGCTCATAGGGCAGTGACGGATCCAAAGGCAGGTAGGCCCCGCCGGCCTTCAGAATTCCGAGAATCGCGACATGCGCCGAGATAGAGGGTGCGAAGATGACCGCGACCACCACTTCGGGGCCCACTCCGCACCGTTGAAGTGCCGCCGCCAGCCGATCGGACCGGTGCGCCAGCTGTCGATAGGTTATGACCGAGTCGCCTGAGCGTACACAGACACGATCGGGCGTACGACGTGCCCTGTCCTCGAACAAATCGGGCAGACACCGCGCCGGCATCGTGTCCTCGTGCTCGGGTCCATTGACGCCGCTGGTGACCACGGAACGGTACAGGCGATGAAGCGGCTGGTCAGGGGCAGCGATCACGGCGCGCAACAGGTCGACGTAGAGTTCGAGCCACGCCGTCGGCGTCGCTTCGTCGAATAAGTCCGAGCTGTAGTCCATCTCCATTCGCAGTCCGGTGTGATCCGGGACGATGTTCAGCAGTAGATCGAACTGCACATTTCGGACCGGGAAAGTGATCCGATCGACCTCCAGATCGGCGAGTTGGGGAACAGCCACTTGGCGGTCCACATTGAACACGCTACTCACCAGGGGGGTTCGTGAGGGATCTAGAGGCAACTCGAGTCGTTCAAGAAGCGCCTGGAAGGGATAGTGCTGGAACTCGAGGGCCTCCAACACCGACGCGCCGATGTGAACGAGGTGCTCGGAAAAGGACAACTCTCGGTTGACACGGCTCCGGATCGGCAACATGTTGGCGCATGGGCCGATCACCATTGTGTCTTCCGCGGTGAGTCGCGCGGCTGCGGGAATTCCCACGATCACATCGTCCTGATCGCTGAGCCGGTGCAGCAGCATGGTGTATACGGCGAGCAGAAGGGAGAAGGAGGTGAGGTCGTGCGTCCTTGCGACGTTGTCGATCCGTGCGGCGAGCTCGACGTCGATAGACCGACTCGTGCGCGCACCTCGGAAACTGCGCACCACAGGCCGAGTCTTGTCACCCGGCAGGTCGAGTGTGGGGACGGGACCGTCGAAGCGCCGCAGCCAGTAGTGTTCGGCCTGAACGCGTTCGGCGCTGTCGATCGATTCGAGTCGTCGCCGGTAGTCCTCGAACTGGGAGACTCTGCCCGTGGCAAGGCTCTCGCCACGGCAGATGGCGGAGTAGCACAGTGCGATGTGCTGGAGAAGAACGCCCATCGACCAACCGTCGGCGACGATGTGGTGAGAGCTAACGACCAGTACGTGTTCCGAATCTCCGCGTCGCAACACCGCGGCGCGCAGCATAGGCCCCCGGGTCAGATCGAAGGTGGTCGCGCCCTCGTCGGCGATCGAATCCGTGAGGTCGCCGGTGGCATCGATGGTCCGCAGTGGAACCACGATATCCGACAGCACCCGCTGGACCGGGTCGATCTCGCCGAAGGTCGTGCGCAGCGAGTCATGAACTCGGACAACGTGATTGATCGCCTGTTCGAGAGCGTCCAAGCGTAAGAGACCGCGCATGTCGAGAACCGCGACTTGGTTGTAAGCGCTCGCCGAAGCCGGATCCATTTTCGCCAGTGTCCACACCTGATGCTGCCCAGGAGTGAGATCGTTCCGGGCGGGCGGCTCGTTCGACGCCGTCGCATTGATGCGACCTCCCGGCAACAGACCGCTACGACGGCCGGTCGCGAGTGCCTTGCGGACGGCTTCGAGCGCGCGCGCCAAGTCCTCGTCCGTGTGGGCGTCCGACAAGAACAGGTTGCGTCCTTCCCGGATGTACAGTCCATTCTCGATCAGCAACGGATACAACAGATGAATGTCGTCGGAGGAGACCAACCGGAACTGCGACCCGAACCGGGGGATCGTCACGGCCAGGCCGTGCTCGGTGAAACAAGCGCTCAAATCCGTGACGAAGCGTTCGGTGCGCAGGTTCAAACGCTCCTGCAATTGTGGGCCGCGAGACGCGAGTTCATTCAACACGGCATTCGCGGCGACCATTGCCAGTGGGTGCTTACAGAACGTGCCCGCGAAGAATGTGGTATCGACGGTCGGATAGGAGTCGTCGCCGTACCCCCAATAGCCGCCGTCGATCGCGTCGATGAACCGACGCGACCCGGCGACCGCGCCGATCGGCAGGCCACCTCCGAGCACTTTACCGTAAACCGTGACGTCCGTGCGCACGCCGAACAATTCCTGGGCGCCGCCGGGGGCACAGCGAAAACCTGTCACGATCTCGTCGAAGACGAGTGCCGCACCGACTTGTTCGGTGAAGCGACGAAGCTCGTGCAGAAACTCCCAGGGCGCGAAATCCGGCCGTCTGCTCTGCACCGGCTCGACCAATACCGCCGCGAGATCGTCGGCGTGCTCGGCCAGCACAGCCAACGATTCGGGCTGCCCATAGTCGACGACGACGATGTCATCGACGATGTGAGGGGGAACGCCCGGCGCCAACGGCGCTGTCAGATCACCCGCTCGACGAACGAGGGTTCCGTCGAAGACACCGTGGTAGGAACCCGCGAAGAGCGCGACCTTACTTCGTCCGGTCGCGGCACGCGCCAACCGGAGTGCGGTCATGACCGCTTCTGTGCCGGTATTGCAGAATACGACGCGTTCGTGGCCGGTCAGTTCGCACAGCGCATCCGCGACCTTACCCGCCAGATCACCGGATGTGCCGAGGTGGATACCTTTGTCGAGTTGATCGCGGACCGCTGTGGTGACGAATTCGGGTGAGTGCCCGAACAGATTGACACCCATTCCCATGATGAAATCGATGTATTCGTTGCCGTCGCAATCGTGAACTCTGCATCCGGACGAGCGGTCGATCACGATGGGATATGTGATCTCTTTGCTCTCCATACGAAATTCGGGGATGAATCGATTGTCGTTGTCGGCATGAGATCGCTTGTGTTTTCCCGCGTAGTACTTGGACTTCAATGTCCGCAGGTTGTATCGCTCGACGAGCGCGCTCAGCTCCCGTCGACGCGCGGGATCGTCGACGTCGGTGTGGCGCACGGTCACTGGCCGATGCGGTACGAAATCGGAAAGCTGCTCGACCGGAGCGGTGGGAGGCGTTTCTCTCGGCGGAGGAGGCGCCGCGGGCATCGCCACAGTGGATCCGTGCTCACGAATGTAGGCGCCGAGCGCGCTCACGGTGCGGATCTCGGTGAGCAGGGCGCGAACGGTGACCTTGATACCGAATTCTCGCCGCACCCTTGTGGCCGCTTCGATCAGCGAAAGGGAGTCCAACCCCTGAGTCGCGAGCGGCGCGTCGGCGTCGATAGCGCGCAGATCCGCACCGGTGACCGATGCCACGATTCGACGTAAGTGGTCGTCGAGAGAGTCTCCGGCATCGATCGGCCCTGCCGCCGGCTGCGTGCCGACCAGAGTTGTGGACGTGTGCTGGTCCGCGAGAGCCGCGACGTCCGAGAATGGGGTGTTCGCGAGCGGACGCAGCCAGTGACGTTCGCCTGCGAAGGGGTAGCCGGGTACCGAGACTCGGATTCGGCGCTGATCCCGATCGAACGCTTGCCAATCGATCTCCACGCCCGCGGTGTAGAACTCCGCCAACGCTGACAACATCGAATCCCAAGCCGCTTCACCGGATCGCAGCGAGGTTATCCAGGTGCGCGCGCCACTTCCGGTGGCGGTGTCCTTCGGCAATCCTGTGGGATGAGCGATCTCCAGGAAGGTGGTGAAGCCTGCCTGTTGCAACTTTGTCAGTGCGGGATGGAAGAGCACAGGTTCACGTAATTGTCGGATCCAATGCGTCGCGTCCGTGCGCTCCGGGGCTCGGATTTCCTCACCGGTGACCGTCGACACGAAGCGAATCGCGGGAGAAGCGAACGCACTTCCGTGCAGGATCGCCTCGAATTCGGGGAGCGCAGGCTCGACAAGGTGAGAATGGAAACCGTACCGAGTCGAAAGCGGTCGCACTTCGATATCGTCGGCCTCCAATACTCGCAGAACAGCTTCGACAGCGTCCGGTTCTCCTGCGAGAACGGTCTGGGCGGGTCCGTTGTCCGCGGCTACGGATACTCGATCCGCGCTGCCGGCCAGATAACGCTCCACCCGAGCGCGGGGGGCGAACACGGCCGCCATCGCGCCTTCGGCCAGCTCGGCGACGAGTTCGGCGCGTGCGCAGACCAGCATGAGTGCGTCGTCGAGTGTCAGCACACCGGCCAGACACGCCGCGACGTACTCTCCGAGGCTGTATCCGACCACAGCGGAGGGTGTGACTCCCCACGACTGCCACAGCCGAGCCAGCGCGTACTGGACGGCGAACTGCACCGGCTGCGCGATTCGGGTATCGGACAACTCGGCGGCGCGGGTCGGGTTCAGATATTCGTGGAGGGGGCGGCGCCACCGTCCGCCGAGAATTTTCTCGCAATCCTGAATAGCGGTGGTGAATGTCGGTGCGGAACGGTAGAGCTGGTGACCCAGTTGCTCGAATTCGCCGACCTGCCCGCCGAAAACGAACGCTATAGGTCCGATGGGCCGCGACCGGTCGTCCAAGGTGTCGGTGGCGGTGTGGCGGCGTAACTCCCCACACAGCTCTTCACCGTTTCGCGCGTGCACGGCCAGGCGGTTGTCGTAATGGGCGCGACCCGCGTTCGCGGTGAAACAGTAGTCGGCGAGGTCGGCATCGGACACCGTCGCGAGCCGTTCGAGGTGCTCGGAGGCCAGTTCACGCAGCCGCGATTGGTCGCGCGCCGAAATGGCCAGAATATGGCGTGCTCGATCACGGCCACGTCGCGCACTGTCGGGTGCCGGCGCTTGCTCGAGGATGGCGTGCGCGTTCGTTCCTCCGATACCGAACGAACTGACACCGGCACGACGGGGGCTGGATTTCTCAGGCCAACGCCGCAGCTTGTCGTTGACGAAGAACGGGCTCGACGCGAAGTCGATCCGAGGATTGGGCCGCTGGAAGTTCAGGCTGGGTGGAATCATCCCGTGATGCAACGACAGAGCCGTTTTGATCAACCCGGCGATGCCGGCCGCCGTGTTGAGGTGACCTATGTTGGTTTTCACCGACCCCACCGAGCAGTATTGGATCCTCGGTGTGTCGCGTCGGTACGCCTGCGTCAGCGCCTCGATCTCGACAGGGTCACCCAAGACTGTGGCGGTTCCGTGCGTCTCCACGTAATCGATGGAGTCGGCTGAGACGTCGGCGAATTCGAGGGCATCGGCCACTACCGCGGCCTGAGCCGAGACGCTGGGCGCGGTGTAGCTCATCTTCGCGCGGCCGTCGTTGTTGACCGCTGTTCCCTTGATGACGGCGTAGATCCGATCACCGTCGTCCACGGCGGTCGCCAGAGGTTTCAGTACGACCGCTCCCATACCGTTGCTGAACACGGTGCCGCCCGCATCCGCGTCGAACGCGCGGCAACGCCCGTCGGCCGAGAAGATCGCGTCGTCGTTATAGATGTAGCCGGTCTTCTGGTTGGCTTGAACGGATACTCCGCCTGCTATAGCGACCTCTGATTGCCCGGTCAGCAGACTTTGGCAAGCGAGATGGACCGCGACCAAGGATGTCGAGCACGCGGTCTGGACGGTCATGCTCTCACCCGAGAGGTCCAGCAGATAGGAAATCCTGGTGCTGAGATAGTCTTTTTCTGTTCCGAGCAGGCCTTGGTAGCTGCGAAGTGGAGAGTCGTTCCCGTTCGCCACGAGCGACAGCATGTATGTATTGCTCGCGGATCCGGCATACACCGCGACATTGCCCGGGTGACGGGTCAGGTCGTGTCCGCTGTCCTCCATGGCCTCCCACACGCACTGGAGGAATAGCCGGTGTTGCGGATCCATACCCTCGGCCTCGGCGCGCGAGATTCCGAAGAACTCGGCGTCGAAGAGGTCGTGGTTCTCGACGATACCGGCGGCGGGCACGAAATTTGGATCGTGACTGTCGACAGGCAGAAAAAGGGATTGCTCGAGTTCTTCGGGTGAGAAGAAAGTAATCGATTCGCGTCCCTCGACGAGATTATCCCAGAAGCCACTGAGATTCGCCGCTCCCGGGCAACGGATGGCCATGCCGACAATGGCGATATCGGAAGGTGACGTCATGTTCTACCTTTCTTTCGGCGAAGGGCACAACGGATCGACTCGGCTCTTCAGCGTGCGCGTTGGGTTCGAGCGTTTTCGAGCATCGAGCGACGCCTCGACCCGACCGATCGACCCTTCTCGACATGGCCCGCCCCATCGGAACCGGTAGAGGTCAGATGTATCGCCAGGGCGCGAACGGTCGGATACTGAAACAACTTGGCGATCGCTAGATCGATACCTAGTTCGGCGGCGAGCAGATGATGAACGACCGAGAGTGAGGTCGATGTTCCACCCAAGTCGAAGAAACTGTCGTCGACGCCGATGGTTTCGATCTCAAGCACACGCTGCCATATCTCTACGATGCTGTGTTCGATGGGAGAGGAAGCAGCGCGGAATTCAGAATCGAGCCGGGACCGTTCTCGCGGCGGTGACGGGAGTGCTCGGCGATCGACTTTACCGTTCGCGTTGAGCGGTAATTCGGATATCGGTACGAACACTGATGGGATGAGATACTGCGGTAGCCGATCCAGCAGGAACCCACGAAGGTCGCTGCCGGTCGGTGCGTTGTCCATATCGACGACGGTGTGGGCTACCAGCACGGTTTCGTCGCCGGCGACCGAGGCGGACACGACGGCGGCGTGTACCCAGGGGTGCTGTTCGATCGCGGCTTCGACCTCACCGGGCTCGACACGGAACCCACGGATCTTGACCTGGCCGTCGATTCGGCCGCAATGCTCGAGTGTGCCGTTCTCGCGCAGACGGCCGAGATCTCCTGTGCGGTAGATCCGTTCGCCCGGCGTGTGCGGGTGCGGTAGGAACCTGGTCGAGGTCAGGCCCGGGCGATTGAAATAGCCGAACGAGATCCCGGAGCCGGCTAGGTACATCTCACCCACTACACCTACGGGTACCGGCTGGAGGGATTCGTCGAGCAGATGGACCTCGACCCCCGGCAGCGGTGCGCCGACGGCTACCGATGAACGGGTCCGCTCGGCGGCCGTCGGAATCGCGAACGTCGTCACGATCCCCGATGCCTCGGTGTGACCGAGCATGTTGACGAATCCAACTCGGTGCCCAAGCGTGTCGTACCACCACCGCGGGACGTCCGCGGACAGCGGTTCGCTGGCGGAAAGCAGCAACCGAAGGCGGTTGTCCAGCAGTTCATCACGCGCGGCGGGGTCCATTCGGTCCAAGATCGTGACGCATTGCCGCCAAAATGTGGGATTCGCGGACATCACCGTGACGCCCAGACGCGAGATCAGGTCGAACAGTGACCGCACGTCACCAGCGTCCCGAGGCTGGACGATGACGACGGACCCGCCAGAACTCAACGGAGCGAGTATTTGCCGCAAGGAGGCGGCGAATGCCATCGACTGAACCAAGATATGGCGGGTCGACTCGGTGATGTTCAATCGATCCGACAACGCCGCGATCTGGCCCGCCAGTCCGCCATGCGAAAGCATCACCGCTTTCGGCCGTCCGGTGGAACCGGAGGTGTAGATGACACAGGCCAGGTCAGCGGCGTTCACGTCAACAGTAAGGTTTTCCGATGGTTCCGTCGTTTGGCCGGGAGCGTCCACACAGATAACCTCGACGGCGACATCGTGTAGTTCCGCCAGGTGATTTGTCGCGGTGACCAGCAAAGCGGCCGCTGAGTCGCGCATCATGTAGGCGAGTCGATCGCGTGGATAGCTCGGATCGAGCGGCACATATGCCGCACCGGCCTTCAGGATCGCCAGGATCACGATCACCTGTCGAGGTCCGGAGTCCAGCAGTACACCGACCAGCGATCCTCGACCGACGCCATGTGACCGCAAACGACGAGCTAGTCGATTGGCCGCGGCGTTCACTTCGCCGTAGGTCAACACATTATGAGCATCCAGCAACGCCTCGTTGGCGCCGACGCGCGCGGCTGTGGCTTCGAACTGTTTGTGCACCGGAGTCAGACCGGTGTCCAAGCGTGGTCCGGCTGTGAACGGCGGCGCGGAAACCATGGGCAGTGAGGACAACACCCGCTCGGAGGCGACGGAATCAAGGAGGCCATGTAGATCTTCGGTCATCCGGTCGACCGTCACCGCGTCGAAGAGATCAGTGTTGTAGACGATTTCGCCAACCAATTCGGCACCGGTCTCGGCGATATGCAGGGAAAGGTCGAATTGCGCAGCTCGCCGCTGGATCGCATAGGACTCGACCTCCAACATCCCGATCCGTCCGCGCAGACCAGGGGCATTAGCCGCCGACCCCGCCAGCGCGTTGGCAGCGCCGGATGACTGGGACTGATAGAAGGTGAACGCGACCTGGTAGATGGGGGAATGGTCGGATTCACGATGCTCAGTCGAGCGTTCCACCATCAACGGGAACGGAAAATCTTGGTGCGCCAACGCTTCGAGGACTCCGCGATGGGTGCGCGCCAA
The DNA here is from genome assembly GCF_052983615.1 of Nocardia fodinahabitans. NCBI lineage: Bacteria > Bacillati > Actinomycetota > Actinomycetes > Mycobacteriales > Nocardiaceae > Nocardia > Nocardia fodinahabitans. Next base: position 3,373,748 of record NZ_JBRJJC010000001.1, on the reverse strand, counting down.
CAGTTCGGAGCACGTCCCACCGGTTGAGAGATCGACGCGCACAGGTACCGTATTGACCAGATGGCCCACGACATCGAGAAGTTCCGGTCGCCCCCGCGCAGCCAACGGAACTCCGATGATGATGTCGGATTGTCGACTGTAGCGTGCCAGGAGCACCTGAAAACTCGTCAACAAGACGGTGAACAAGGTGACTCGTCCCTGGCTTGCCACCCCACGTAAGCGTCGGGTCCGACCATCATCGAGGGTGAACCCGCGTGACGCCCCGGAATAGGTGCGAAGGGCCGGGCGCCGCCGATCCAGAGGAAGCTGCAAAATGGGCAATGGGCCGGTCAGCGCCCGCCGCCAATATTCCCACATTCGTTGTCCATCAGGGCCCGCCAGCAGCTCACGCTGCCACCTCGCGTAATCATCGAAGACCCACGTGGGGTCGGGCAGTGTAGGCGCGCCTCGGACTCCCGGCCGATAGAGCATGCCGAGTTCGGTCAACACGATCTCGATCGAGCGGAAGTCGACCGCGATGTGGTGTCCACTGATCAGCACGATGCCGTCAGTCGCTCCCCGCGTATAGACACGCACGCGGAGAGTCGGGCCGCGCTCCAGGTCGAATGGTTCGTGCGCGGATCCGCTGACCGCGTTTCGCAGGACGGCCTCATCCCAGCCTCCAGCATCGACGATAACGAACCACCCATCATCGAGATCGGTGATCTGTTGGCGTGGCGCGCCTGCACACCGCTGGTAGGACGTCCGAAGTATCGCGTGCCGCTTGAGTAGCGTTTCGAACGCGGCTCGCAACGCCGCTGTGTCCAGCTCGCCCGTGACGCGCAACGCGCACGAGACGTTGTAGGCCGCCCCGTCAGGATGCAATCGATGCAGGAACCACATGGCCCGTTGCCCTGCGGCGAGGCCGTGGGCATCGGCAGAGGCGTTGGGGGCTGATGGCAGGGCTGAGCGCCCGGCGATGGTCTTCGCTGCCGCAGATTCCAGCCATGCGGCGAGGTCGAGCAGGCTGGCCCCGCCGAGCAAGTCCTCCAAAGGCGGCGCCGCGCCGAATTCGGTTTCCACCCGGTGCCGCAGTTGAATCGCGCCGAGCGAATCCAGTCCCATCTCGACCAGGGGTTTGCCCTCGTCCACGTGGCCGCTTCCGACTCGGAGAGCGGCACTCAGCAAGTGGCGAAGGTACCGTACGGACTCGGGGAGTTCGCTCAAGGGCGGGTATCGAGTTTCCGGACCGCTGGTCTCGGAAGAACCTGCCGTCGTGTGGCTGATCGCGTCGCGCCATACCACCGCCAAATTATCGTCGAGGTACCGTCGCCGACATACGTCGCGACGTACCTTGCCGCTGGTCGTCCTCGGCAACGTTCCACTGCGCAGCAGCACGACGTCATAGATCTGAAGCTGGCAATCGCGTGCCACCGCCGAACGGACAGCGCCCGCGATCCCGGCCGTATCCAGCGTCTCCGGTGTCGGCTGGTTGACCTCGACGGCGATGACCACTCGCTCCTGGTCGTCCACGTCGATAGAGAAAGCGGCAGCGCAATTCGAGCGCAATGACGGATGCGCGTGTTCGATTGAGAACTCGAGATCCTGGGGGTGGAAGTTTCGGCCACGCACGATGATGAGGTCGGAGATTCGGCCGGTGACGTACAGTTGACCCTTGTATAGAAAGCCCAGGTCGCCCGTGCGTAGGAACGGGCCCGAGCCATCGGCGAGGGACGCGCCGAAGACCCGTGAGGACTGTTCCCGTCGGTTCCAATAACCGCCCGCGACACTATCGCCCGAAAGCCAGATCTCACCGATGAAGTCGGCATCACTCGGGCGCCCGGTCTCCGGATCGACGATGAGCAAGGTCGTGTCGTCCGGCGACCGGCCACAGCCGACCAACCGACGCGCCGGCCCGGCGTCGTCGTCCACTACCGGCTTCACCAGCCCGTTGTCCAGCTCGTCCTTGTCGAAGGTCGTAACTACCGCGGATTCGGTGGGGCTGCCTCCCGCGGCCAGCAGGGTCGCCTCGGCCAGTCCGTAACAAGGATAGAAGCTGCTGGAGTCGAATCCGGCCTGCGCGAAATGAGCACCGAACCTACTCAAGGTGTCCGCGCGAATCGGTTCGGCGCCGGTGAACGCGAGCCGCCAACTTCTCAGATCCAGCCTGTCCCGCTGTCCGGGACTCACCTGGTCGACGCAGAGATCGAAGGCGAAGTTGGGTCCACCGCTCACGGTCGCGCGCATTTCGGAAATCGTCCGCAGCCACGAAGACGGGGAGGTCACGAAGCTAATCGGAGACATCAGTGTCATCGGGAAACCCGAGTACAGCGGCTGGAAGACGCCCCCCACCAGACCCATGTCGTGGTATAGCGGAAGCCACAGAACTCCGCGGTCCTCGGCACCCAGTCCGAACAGGGTGCCGATCTGCGCGGAGTTGTGCATCAGATTGCCATGGGACACCATCACACCTTTGGGAACGCCGGTAGAGCCCGAGGTGTACTGCAGCAGGGCCGTCGCGCGAGGGTCGGTCGAATGAGGGACCACGTCGAGATCCACATCGTCCAGCCGCGAATCCGTTGTGATCACCGCGGCTGCCCTTTCGGACCCCAATGCGGGCGGCAGCGCGGTTGTCGTGGTGGTGAGAACAGCCACCGGCTGAGCATCGGAGACGATCGCCGTGATACGGTCCATTCGATCCGATCGCCGACCGGGATAGGTAGGCACCGCGATGACACCGGAGCACAGACAGGCGAACAACGCGGTGACGAAGTCCAGTCCCGGTGGATACAACAGCAGCACGCGGTCGCCGACATCGCCGTGGCGCCGCAGCAGTGGACCGATCCTGGACGCGCGCTCCCAGAGCTGTTGGTAGGTCAGGCTTTCTCGGTGATCACCATCGGCGAAAACGTGCGATACACGATCGGGTTGATATGTGGCTCGCCACCGCAAGAGATCGACGAACGTCGAACGTGCAGAGCCGGGAGTATCGTGCACAGTGCCTCCGGTCGATTCACGCGTGTTCTGAGGAGTGCACAAGTGCGATCTCACCCCCAAGACCGTTCGGAGCGATGCGATCGCACGGCCCCGAGAGTCGATGCAAAGGATAACATCGAGAGCTGCGATAGCGAATGATCTGATCGCGCAGAGTAATTCGCTTGCAGGTTGGATTAGTCCGCCTGCTCTAATGCTCGAACGACCTCGTCCAGGTCCCGCACCCGAGTCGGGCTCGGATCGCCCCCCTCTGGGGCCCGCAACCCTCTGGCCGTGACCAGCACGACTACTGTCTCGTCGTGTCCTACGAGCGCGGCCTGACGGGCGCGTAACAGTCCGGCATGGGCCGCGGCCCCGGCCGGCTCGGCGCCGATGCCGGCACGGCCGGCCAAACGATTCATGGAGTGGGTGATGGCGACATCGTCGACGGCGACCAGCGTACCGCCACTGTCGCGGATACAGTCGAGGACCTCCGCGCCCATCGCGGGTCGCGTGACGGCGATACCGTCGGCCGAGGTGGCCGAGGGATCGAGCGACTCCGGCGCTACTTCTTCTCCATACCAGGCGAGGACCAACGGCGGGCAATGGGAGGACTGGACACCGATGAGCCTCGGTACGTTGTCGATAGCGCCGCAGGCGACCAATTCGACGAAACCCTTGTGCATCGCGACGAGTGTCGGCCCATCTCCGACGGGCACCGTGACAACGTCGGGGGCACGTCTACCGAGCTGCTCCCAAATTTCGAGCGCCACCGTCTTTTTGGCTTCCAAAGTCCACGTGTTGGTGCCGGTGTTCCGATCGACCCAACCGAAACGGGCGCATGCCGCGCGTGAGAGGTCTACGGCATCGGAGTAGTCACCGGGCACGGTGAACACCACCGCACCGGCCTGCATCATCAGCCTGATTTTGTCGGACTCGCAGGTGTCGGACACGAAGATGATCGCGCGAATCCCGGCGGCGGCAGCGCCGAAAGCGGTTGATACGGCGGCATTTCCTGTCGACGCCGTGGAGATGGTGTCGACACCTCGCCGCAGCGCATCCTCGATTACCAGCGCGGTCGCCCGGTCTTTGCTGGACGCGGTGAAGGTTCGAGTCTCGTCCTTCAGCCACAATTGTGAGAATCCATCGGACTCCCGCAAACGCCCCGGTGCCACCAGCGGAGTGCCGCCGACCGGTAGAGGAAACCGAACCGGCCGATCATCGATCGGCAATAGGTCGCAATATCGCCACATGGCGAACGGCTCCGTCGATCCGGACCTCGGCAACAGCGAAGGATCGTATTCATAGCGCACCCAGTGCGGCCGAAACACATTCAACGACGTGTGACGATGTTCATTCATAGGTCAAACCGCCAGGACCGTCCCGATCTCTCGTTCATCGGCCACCGAGGCGACCGCCGAAGCCAAGGCGACATCGAGGATACCCATACCGAAAGGGTTGCTGAGGACGATCTGCTGGTCATCGATGCGGCCCGCGCGAGATCCCGCGAGGATATCGGCGAGCGTCGCGTCGACTTGCCGAGCGGTCGGCGCGGTGTCCGCGGTCGATTCACCGCCTGGTCCTCGCAGATCGCCGTCACGGAACATCTTGCCGAGCAGTCGATGAGTATCGGTGCTGATCAATGACCAATCATCGATCACCACGAGATCGGCACGCCGTACGACATCGGGCATCACGTCGTCGAGGGAGACGTGCGCGACAACCGCGCCCGCGGCAAGCCATTCGTAGGGTAGGTATCCGACAGTGGTCGTGGTCGTGGTGACGACAACCAACGCACCGCGAATCGCTTCCTCCATATTTGTCGTGGCCGTCGCGACGACTCCGCCTCGAACCGCCGCGGAAACGAGATCCCGCGCGCGTTGTGGAACGAGGTCGTACAGCGTGAATTGAGCGTGAGGGCAGGTGTGCGCGAGGAGCCGAAGGTGCGCCTCGGCAATGGCCCCGCAGCCCACGATCGTGATCGACTCGGCATCGGGGAGCGCCAGTGTCTGCACGGTCAACGCCGTGTACGCCGCTGTGCGCAGTGCGCTGAGGTAGGCCGCTTCCATGGCGACGACCGGGTGGGCTGTTTCCGGGTCGAACAGAAGAATCAGGCCCTGGGCGCGCGGAATTCCTCGATTCCGATTGCCGAGGCTACCGTTGATGACCTTCAATCCCAGGGCGGGGCGTGCACCCCACAGGGCGGCAGGCAGTGCCAGACTTCGCGCGAAGTGACCGTTCGACGTCGTCCAAGGCAGGTAGGCTTCCTGAGGAAGAGTAGTGGCTTCTTTGGCGTGCAGCAGCAACGCGTCCTTCACTACTTGTGTCGAGTCCACCGAGGCGACCGCCTCGATGACCGCTGACCGAGGCAAGTAGCGCAGGTGCGAGGCGGGGAGATCGTCCATCGTTGCTTCTTTCTCGTCGCTCACGGTTCCAACTCGAATCGCGCCCCTTGGTCTCGGGCGTCCTTCTCCGCTCGTATCACGTCGTTGAGCGCGCCGCGGCTGTCCAACCACGCGTCGTCATACAGAGTGCTGAGATAGCGGTCGCCGCCGTCGGCCATTATCGCGACGGGAAACTCGCACCCGGCTCCGGATCGCAGTGCCCGGACGAAGCCCGCCAGTACCGCGCCGCTGGATCCGCCCAGCGCCAGCCCCGTATCGGCGGCCAGCAACCGACAGTATGCGAACGCTTCGAAGTCGTTGACCCGGACCGAGTGGTCGTGGTGGCCCGGTCGTAGGAAGGCGGACTTGCGAGAGGAGCCGATGCCGGTCAGCAGATGGCTGCGACCGATATCGGAGGTGACGATCGATCCGAACACATCGACGGCGAAGACATCCACATCGGGGAGGGCTCGGCGCAATCCCTCGCTGATCCCTGCCAATGTCCCGCCAGTGCTCACGGCTATGAAGACCGCGTCGATCCGCCGCCGTGATTGTTCGAGTAGCTCGGCGGCCGAGATCTCCCTGTGCACAGTGGGATTGGCCGGGTTGTTGTACTGGTCGGTCCAACGCAGATCGGCGTCACGGTCTCGAAGCTGTTGTACCAAGGCGAGTCTGCTCTGCAGGTAGCCCCCCCGGTTGTCCTGTGCGTCGACCGAGATCAGCTGAGCCCCGGTTCCGGTCATCGTGGACCGCATCTCAGGAGAGAGTTTCGGATCGACCACGGCGATGAACTGCGCGCCCATTCCGGACAAGATCGCGGAAAGTGCGACTCCGAGGTTGCCGGAGGTCGATTCGATGACGCGAGTGCCCTCTCCTATTGGTGCAGTCGCGTCGAGCGAACTCAACAAGCCGACGGCGGTCCGGTACTTCACCGACCCTGTCGGGTTGTACATCTCCAGTTTGAGCCGCAATCGGCACCAGGTGTGTTGCCAATGGATCTTCAGTGAACGCAATGGACTATCGGTCCTCGCGTCGCTCAACGAGATACGCGCCAACTGCTGACTCACCCAACCCCCGTTTGATATAGCGCTGTCTGTCGCCTGGTCGAAGATGTTGACGCCGCGAGCGCTTGCCCAGGATAGCTCATCTCCGGCAGATCGGCGGGTGCTGTGTGCCGCCGATCCGGGCGTCGGCCGCCCGGAAGCGGGTCGTTGAGATCCGATCAGGTCAACTCGGCGACAAAGGCGACGGTCTGCGTGTGCCGTCGCAGAAGTCTCTGAGCGACAGACCGTTGGAGATGCGGGAGTTGGACCGAGAGACCGGAGACGGATAGATTCTCGCCGCGACATCCGTCCGTCGTGAGGAATCGCTGTGATCGCCTGTCCTGCAAGCTCGGCGTTCTCGGGAACCGAAAGCCTCCGGGTCGCACTACCGCCTGGTGATCTGCGGGCACGTGATGCTTGCCGGTGGTCGTACGCCGTCGACCCGGAACTAGCGCCACAGGTGTCGAGACCGCTCGCGACCGGGACGACCTCGCTCGGCCGAGTGGGGCAGGGCGCCCGTGGTCGGCCTCGTTCATATCCGACTCGGACGGCTAGCCTCCCCCATTCACGCTAATTCCGGCACTTCGTGCCGTAATTAGCGAAAAGGTGCTCTGAACTGCAACAATTCGACTTGTCTAGGATCGAAGTACGCAGTTGCAGGAGCACCCTCTCGGTGAAGAAGTCTACGTCGTGGTACCCGTCGCTGAAAATTGGCGGGGACGGTTCGGGAGTCGTGTCGCAAGCGGGGGCGGTGGCGTTGCTGCGTGTCGCGGCCAGGGCCGGGTTGGATCGGGCGCTGTCGGCGGCGCTGGCACCGTGGCGTAAGTCCCTGGCAGTGCATGATCCGGGCAAGATCGTGCTGGATCTGGCGGTGTCGATCGCGATCGGCGGTGACTGCGCGGCGGATCTGGCGCTGTTGCGTTGCGAGCCCGAGGTTTTCGGGTCGGTGGCCTCGGATCCGACGGTGTCACGGACGATCGCCGCGCTGGCCGCTGATGCGTCGAAGGTATTGTCGGCCATCGCTTCTACCCGCGCGACGGCACGGGCGCGGGCCTGGGCTCGTGCGGGCAAGTATGCGCCCGATCACGAAATCGACGAACAGCATCCGCTGACCATTGATCTGGATGCGAGCCTGCTCGATGTGCATTCGGACAAGGAGAACGCCGCGCCGACGTTCAAGAAGGGGTTCGGCTTCCACCCGCTGTTCGCGTTCATCGACCACGGCGCCGAGGGCACCGGCGAGCCGGCGGCGATGATGCTGCGGCCCGGGAATGCCGGAGCCAACACCGCCGCCGATCACAAGCAGGTCCTCGCTGCCGCGCTCGCCCAGCTACCCTGGCAGCCGGGCTACCGCGTCGGTCGAAAAGTATTGGTGCGCACCGATGCTGGTGGAGGCACCCACGAGTTCGTGGCCTACTGCCACGCCCGGCGGGTGCAGTACTCGCTGGGCTTCACACTGACCGATGCCCTTGTCGAGGCGATCAACAAGGTCCCGAAACACGTGTGGACGCCGGCCTACGACGCCGCCGGGCAGGTCCGTCCTGGCGCCTGGGTCGCCGAGATCACCGACCTGGCCCTGCTGACCGGATGGCCGAAGGGCATGCGGCTGATCATGCGGAAAGAACGGCCGCATCCCGGCGCGCAGTTGCGGTTCACCGACGTCGACGGATTGCGGTTGACCGCGTTCGTCACCAACACCCGCCACGGCCAACTCCCGGACCTGGAGTTGCGGCACCGTCGCCGCGCCCGCTGCGAGGACCGCATCCGGCACGCGAAAGACACCGGCGCCCGCAACCTGCCCTACCGCGGCTTCGACGCCAACAGGATCTGGTTGGCCCTCGTCGCGCTGGCACTGGACCTGATCGCCTGGCTGCAAACCATCGCATTACACGACCACGACGCCCGCCGCTGGGAACCGAAAACCCTCCGCCTGCAACTGTTCTCACTCCCCGCCCGCATCACCCGCCACGCCCACCGCACCTGGCTACGCCTACCGCGACATGCCCCGCACACCGCCCTGCTCACCACTGCCATCCGCCGCCTGCAACCCGGCTGACCACCACCAACCGCCCCTACCAGACGAAAGGACCAATCCGGGCTCGTGGAACCCGGCAGCCAACCCGCTGACCGGGCCAACCTCGATTGCCCATACGCTGCTGATCAGCAGCGAAAACCCAATCCGAACCCGATCACGCCGGGCCGAAGGCCCGGCGAAAGATCGAGGCTAGGCTCGGGGTTGGTCGGCTTGTCCATCATTACCGCACATATAAGTCGGAGGGTTTGAGTATGACAGATTTTCAACCGATTGGCCTGGGGCATCCGCGGATAAAGCAGGTAATGGCCATACAGAGGAATTCGGCGCCTAACCCTAACAAATTGTTCATCGCCGAAGGACTATGGGCGCATAATCTCCTGCTGGAAAATGCTGTCGATATCGATACCTTTTTCTGGTGTCCAGAAGCGGCGTACGGCGATGAAGCCAGAAAGCGTGCGGAACAGGTGGCGTCCATCGCGCGATCCAGCTACCAGATCTCGGAAAAGACACTGGAGCGCATCTCTGAACGGGATAAGCCGGATGGTCTGCTGTCGCTGGCTCCTCTGCCTCAATGGTCGCCGGGTGATATACGGCTCGGGCAGTCAGCGCTTGTGCTCGTCGCGGACGGAATGGAGATACCAGGCAACCTGGGTACTCTGATCCGCACCGCAGAAGGGTGTGGAGTCGACTGCATAGTATTGACCAACCGACGCACCAGGCTCACCCACCCGAAGCTTTTTCGGGCGAGTCAAGGCATGGTTCTTCGGATACCGGTCATCGAGTTCGATTCTCCGGAGGAGGCGGTCGGCTGGCTCCGGTCGAAACGGTTCGAGGTCTATCTGGCGGACACCGACAACGCAAAGAACTACCGAGCGTACCGATACCGTGGAAAGCGTAACGCAATCGTCCTCGGAGCCGAGAAGTATGGGATTCCGAAAGCCTGGTATCAGCCGGATTTCAAGCGTGTATTCGTGCCTATGATGGGATCGGCGGATTCGCTGAACGTGTCGATCTCAGCGGCGGTGCTATTGTACGAAGCTCGGGCGCAAATGGAGCGCTGGCACCTAGAGTGACCCGCACTCATTCTCCGACAGACACCACTCCAGGGCTGCCATCGCGCTGTACAGCTTGCCGGCCGCCTGGTCGAATACAATGCTTCTGGTGCCGTCGATGACGGCGGCATCCACCTCCTCTCCGCGATGCGCGGGTAGATCGTGCATGAATATGGCATCGGGGTAGCGAGCCATCAGCCTTTCGTCGACTCGGAACGGACTGAATGTAGACTTCCAATGGGGATCTGGTTTTCTGGTTCCTGTTGTCTGCCAACGGGTGGTGTACACAACATGGACTTCGTCCGGCAGATCGGTGAGGTCGTGTTTCTCGACAACGGTACCCATTCGATCTTGCCGGTTCGACTCGGCAAGTATCTGCGTCGGGACACCGTAACCTTTCGGAGTTCGGAGATGTAGTTCGGCTCCCGGATATCGACTGATCGCCAAACCCAAGGCGCTGGCGGTATTATTCCCTTCGCCCATATAGAGGATTTTCAATCCCTCGATTCGACCGAAGTATCGCCGCAATGTCAACAAGTCGGCCAAAGCTTGGGTCGGGTGTTCGTCGTCACTCATCGCGTTGATCACCGCCATACCCTCTTGCGCCTCGGCGACAGCACGTAGCGCGAGCGAGTCCAATGATGTCCTGACTACCAGGACGTCCAACATACGAGACAAAACTCGGATCGTATCTTCCAGCGTCTCGCCCGTATTGAGTTGGAGGTCATCGGGCCCATAGCCGATGACCTGCGCACCAAGACGCTGAGCACCGGTCGTGAACGCTGTCCTTGTACGGGTGGATGTCAAGGTGAAATAGACCCCTACTACGTGGTTTTTCAACCGAGTGGTGTCGAAGTCGCCCGCGGCCACCTTCAGGCCTCGGTCGACGATCTCGTCCAAGTTTTTTCGAGTCAGGTCCCGAAGAGATATCAAATGGCGGGTGTGGCCGGTGCTCATAGCACGTCCATTTCTTATCGATCCACTTCGAGGGATGAGTCACGCCTGAGGTATTTCGACCGCGAACGGCGATACCGCGCCACGTGCCGTGTCCTCGTCGATAGGATGATTGTTGTCGTCGACGAAAAGCACAGTGGATTCGAATCGTGTTGCCTCGAGTTCATCGACCAGCGCGTAGGACATGATGATGATGAGATCACCGGGATGCATCAGGTGTGCCCCACCGCCATTGACGCAGATCGCTCCCGAACCAGCCTCGCCGGGGATGACATATGTCACCAATCGCGCCCCGTTGGTGATATCTACGACGTGGATCTGCTCTCCGGCGATCAGATTGCCGGCTTTCATCAACTCCGAATCCACCGTGAGGGAGCCCACGTAGTGTAGTTCTGCCTGTGTGACAGTGGCTCGGTGAATTTTTGATTTGAGCATCGTGCGCATCAAAATCAACCACCCCCTTCGTCTCTCATTGCGTGACGTCCGTGACTATATCGCTCGGCTTGTGAAAGGTACAGCGCACCAGCCGAAGCCATCGTGCGGCTACGCGGCGTGGAGCCGGGAACGGCGCTGGTCGCGGAGATCTTCGAGCGTGCGAGGATCGAGATCCTGCACATATGCGGCTAGTGTCCTGATTCGCTGTTTAGCGCCGTAAGTTTGCGGCAGCCGTTCTGGCGGGCCCACTCACGGATCGCCTGGGTCTGCTCGCGACTTGTCGCAGACCGAGCCACGCTCTTGCCCTTGGGGATTCGCCCCACCTTGCGGGCATGTGGCGTCCACTGCTCGAAGAACCGCGGAGCGCGCTGGCGTTCAGGACGGACAAGTCGATCTCGTAGGTCGTGCTGTCGAGTCCGAAAACGACGGTCCCCTCGACTTTGGACTGGCCGTCGTAGTCGTCGACCAGCTCGACGGTGACCTTCCTTGCCACGTACTTTGTCCCTTCACGTTCGTAAGACTGCCGGAACAGGCAAGCGTAGACGGTGATCGAGAAGGCTCATTCACACGACATGCAGTAACCACCGCCACAACTCCTAATCCGGGTAGCACCGCCACCGGTAGCTGCCCCACCCGCGAGGATCGGTAGCGATGGATCCGCGCCAGACCCATCGGTGGCGGGCCATCGTCGCCGATCTCAGATCCAGACGGCTTCCGTGCTGGCGGTGCCGGGCAGCCGATCAATTATGAAGCGCCTCGGTTCGCGCCGGATGGTTTCGAGGCTGATCACTTCTATCCGGTCAGTACCCATCCGCACCTGCTCTGGATCCGGCAAATGCGCGGGCAAGTCATCTGCGCTGCAACCGGTCCCGCAGTAACGCCGCTCCAGCGGCTGGGGTGTGAGTGCGGTCGGACTTCTGAACTATTTGCTTGCGAAAGGATTTCAGTGACGCCGGCAGCGCAGGTGCCGTACCACTCCAGTGGCCCATATCTCTCTAACTTGGGGATTGCCTGGATGTGCTCGACCATCTCGATTCGCAGTCGGTCGACTGCATGATCACCAGCCCGCTGAATGCGCTGCAGGTGCCTCGACTTACGGCGGATGACTGCCTCAAGGTGGAGCGGTCAACCGTGGTCCGTTGGGAAGGCGGCAGGAGCGAGCCCAAGCCGGGATGCGGCCCAAACTTGCTGATGCACTACAAGTGACAGCCGATCAACTCGCTGACTACTCACCGAAGGCTCCACCGCGGTCACCCCCACCCATAGTGATGACCTACCCCAATGTCGACACGTACTTGGGCAACTCGAATAGCGTGCACGAGAACAGTGCGTTTCATCTGCGGAGGGTGCTTATGGGAGGCATTTTATAGACACCGCCACGTACACAGCCAGAACTCACGGCTGCGGTAACATGTATCCCGATCTCAGCTACGGCGAAAAAGTCGACAACCGTTTAGAGCTATGCGACTTCCACTAATTCGGCCAGATCCGCGCAGTCGAGCAAGTGTGCCGAGAGCTTGCACGCTTCTGCCGCCCAAAGCTCCGTTGCGACCGATTGCACCAGGATATCCAGCGAGACCCGGCGCCCGTCTTCTTCGTCGAACGCGCGCACCCGCACCCCGAGCGCGACACTGGGTTCGTGTGTGCCAGCGACGACCATTGCTCGGAACGGGCCTCGATGCTCGCGCTCGTCGTCAGGATCGTCCGGATCGGGGTCGGTATGTTCCAGACACCATGAGGGGCACTCGCCGTCGGCGGAGGTCAGTCGGACATCCGCGGCGTCGATGAGCATCTGCACTACCTGCCGGGCTTGATTGGCGGTCAATTCCATCCCGACTCCATGCGGGTCGACCATTTCGATCACACACTTGCGCGTTTCCCCGTGGTCGCGGGCAGTGACCTGGACCGAGATGCGACGAACTACGCCGATGACCACGACTTCGGCAATGTCCAGCACCAATTCTGGCCCGCAATGGACGAAGCCAGCGCTGGGATTGTTCAATTCCCGCGCCCGGTGCGACTGGCACCAGGGCGGGCACGAAAGATTCACGGCCACAACTACTGCTCCCCGTACTTCATAGCCGACACCCGTCCCGCGCCCGACAGACTCAACTCTAGTGTCCGAACACGGTGACCGACTAGGCGGCTGAGTCATCGACGCGGCGAGAGCCTCTGTACTGAGACAGAGTCGCTCAAAAATCGGCATCAGGGACACCTCGCACGCACAGTGATCAGAGTCCCGCATGAAGAGGCCGATCCGCAACAGAACGCGGCACCTCACAGTGCTCGTGTGGACGTCTCTTGCGCGCCAGGCTGGTCGGCCCAATGCTCGACTTCGGTGCGGAGTCCGGCGTCGACGATGCGGCCGGTGGCGAGGGTGCCGTCCGGCTTCAATACACACGGTTCCGCAATTCCGAATTCGGCGAGGACGTCACACGCCACCGCGTACGCGCTGATGATCACCGCCGCGATATCGGTGACGAGTTCGTCGGCGTCGAACGCGATCTCGATCGGGCCGGGATTGCGCCGCACGGGCAAGGTGGTCTCGTCGTAGGCGTGGACGAATCCGGTCCCGTCTGCCTGTCTGACCGACGCGAGGACCACGGCAGGGCTCGGTGTCTTCTCGTCATGAGCGTTGAATTGCGTGGCGAGGGTCAGTTGTGCGCGCAGAGTGCAGTCGCCGGTGCTGCCGGTGTTGACCGCATGATGGCTCAGTAGTGAGACGAGGGTGAGGATTTGCAGTTCGAGGTAGTCCTGCATGATCTTGTCGGCGTTTCGGGCCACCGCGTCCGCGGTGAATGCGGGTTCGCGGCGCGGGGTTGCCAGGGCTGCGAACCCTGCTCCGTTGAAGTGCAGTTGCGCGTGCGGCTGCGAGACCGTGGCGGTCATACCGACGTCGGGGTTGATGATCGCCCGGCGAACTCCGGGCACCACCCGGTGGTGGGTCCGGAAGGTCTCGACGGGGGACGAGGTGTAGGCCATCCAGGTGTTGACGAAGCCCTCCACGGCGGCGACAGCCTTGGATCCGATCCCGAGGTCCCCGTCGATGGCCGGGTGCAGCGACAGCGCGATTCGTGGGAAGTCCGAGGGCAGCCGCTCGAGTCCGGCGGCGTGCACTCGATCCAGCGCTTCCGCGCGTTGGGCCTGCGAGACGAACCGGTCGCGGTAGCGTGCGGCGATCTCGGCTTCATGGAGGTAGCGGGTGGTCGTGCCGATGCGGACGGCGTAGCGGAAGGTATGGCCGTCGTCTCCGACCCTCATCGCGTGCGGCGCGTCGGCGCTGCGATTGACGATGATCACGTAGTAGCCGGCGCCGTCTTCTTTCTCGACCTCACGCACTTCGACTCCCGGCAGATACGGGAAGATCCGGTCACGGCACACCTGTTCGTATCGCAGCGTGATCGCCTCGCTGATCTCGACCGGTGTGGACTCACACGCCCGGGAACCGCCCTTCACTCCGATCACCAATATGCCGCCGGTGCCGTTTGCCAGGCCGGTGACGTCTTTGGCGAACTCCCTTTTCCCCGCGTCGTTCCCCGAGTAGTGGGCTTGTTTCCAGTCGAGATCGGACGCCTCGGGCACCTGCGTCTGAATAGCGCGGTCGATCACGGCGGCGGTGATGTCGTCGACACGCGCGCCCAGGACCTTGCTGAGTCGGGGAAAGCTCTGCATCCCACAGATTCTCCACTCACCCAAGCACACGATCACGATGTCCACGTCCGGTCGGCGTGGTTGTCCTGCCTTCGCACCCACCGGATATGGGTTCGACACCGACGGCGTATGGACGACAGTCCCCAATTCGCGGTCGCTCTCACGAATCCGGCTGCCGTCCCGCCGCCTTCACCGACTACCCGGGCATGTTCCTGCCTCGACCGAATACTCCCAGGACGGCCACGAGAACCGTGACGGCCGTAGGCCAGTCGACCAGCAATCCCGTGACGACCGCCAGCCACACCGCGGTGATGACCGTGACGACCGCGTGCGGAATTTCAGGGTCCGCGGGCTCGACCGGATCGGGCCCTTGGTGGATTCCTGCGCAGCTGGTGTCAGGTGTGTCCGAAGTCCCGGTGTGAGTGGGTGCACCGGAGTATTCGGTGTACTTCGAGCAGGCCGAGATCCCAGCAGAACAGTTGTTGATCGACGCCGCCGCGCCACTGCATCAGCTGGCGGTGGCAACGATCGGGTCCGTCGCCGACGGGCTGCTCAAGGGACCGCTGAGGGTGCTCACCGAACACATCCGTATCCGCGCGGGTCGCGGTCGCAACAGGTTCAGCAGGTCGCCGATGACCGACCAGATTGATCGTCCTCACCGTGCCCATCGTCTAGCTCGATTCTCGCCAGCTCGTCAGTATCATCCTCGTCGCTCCACCACCACTCGGGCCTGGCCGGCGGTGACGCGCTCGGCGATCTCTCGCCCCATTCCGGTTCGGAGTCCGGCACCTCGTCGTCGGCCCAGGGTCCATCCGCTTGCTGCACATTTCCCGCTGCATGCCGCCCGTGCAGTTCGGTCGTCTTCCACCAGTAGCCCAGCCGGAAGCACAGCGCCCCGGTGAAGATGACCGATCCCGCCCAGGGGACGGCGACGAGGAGGGACGACATCGCTCAGGAGTCACCCTCGATCAGCAGCAAGTACGCCGCCTCAAGATGAACCACGCACTCGTCCGGATGGTGCTCGCGGTGGATGTACCGCAGCCGCCGGGCGCGCTCCACTGTCAACTCCAGTAGGTGCACTTGGCACATCACCTCTGCCAACATTCCATCGGCCTGCACGAACGTGCTGTCCCCGCGGGGATTCGGCGTCGTCATGCCGGTTCGCCCTCACGCGGCCCGGTCTTCGGATCAGCGGGATCGGAGCCGCTCGCATCACCATGATCGACGGATGCGCCGGGCTGCACCGTCTTCGGCGGAAACACTCCCGCCTGCTCCGGCAGCCGCACCCGACCCGCCCGCACGTCAGCCACCAGCTGGTCGAAAGCCTCTATACACCATGCCAGCTCGGCCGCATCCCGCTCGTGATGTCCCGGCTGGTGCTGCCTGAGCGCACACAGCACGTACTTCCAGACCAACCACGCCACCCAGTCGCCGTACGACGAGGGACTCGTCGGCACCTTGGGTGCAAAAGCAATCCCGCTGGTATGCCCGCCCGCTTCGCGGTCGATCAGCCAGATCAGCAGGTTGAGCTGCTCATTGACCGAGGCGGAGGCGCTGCGGCCATGTTCATGCACATACCGCCACTCGCCAACCAATCCGCGTGCGCAGCGCAGCAGCACCGTGCTCGGCTCTTCCGCACCCGCGCATAGCCGCAGAAACGGCCCCGCATCCGGCAGTGGCTGATCGGGTCGTGCTTCGACGGGCGGTACCGTGAAGGCCAGTGGCAGGTTCGGGGTGATGCCGAAGACGACGTACTTCGATGGCGAAGGCTCAGACGGCACCGGTAGGAATCCCTTCGTATTTCATTCAGTCATGGGCAGTTGAGGTAAGTGCCGCGGTTGGTTCCGCTCACACATCCGGCGGCAAACGGCTCAATCCCAGAGCTCGGCGCGAGGGAGGGGCGGCAGACCGGGGCGCACGTCGTCATCGACCGCGACCACCAGCTCCGGAAACCCCTGGGCCAATTCGTCAGCCACGTTCTGCACCTGCTCGGCGCTGGCCTGGAAGTCCAGGCTCAAAGCGCCGGATTCGATGTGGATGTGTCGGATTCGTCGTGCTGGTTGCTGTGGTTGCACGGCGCATCACAACCCTGGCGGCAGGCGCTGGCCCGCCTCGATCTCAGCCACCAGGCCGTCGTAGCTCTCGCACAGTTCCATCAAGCGGTCGGCTTCCGGCAGATCATCGAGAGCACCCGCGTTGGTGTTGACCACTTCCCATAGCGCGGCCATCCGGGCCGCGATCTCCCCGATCGACTCCGTATGTACCGGCACTGGGCGGGCGTTCGCATCCGGGGGCCCGCGCCGTGCGTCCCATCCTGGCGGCGGCACAGCAGCCGCTTTCCCACAGCGTCGTCGATGATCGTGGTCAGCAGCTCGATTTCCTCCCGTGCCGAAACCAGCGCCGTCGCAACCGACTGCACTCGTTCGTTGGCCACGGCACCACTCGCCAGTACCTCGAACGCCAACCGGTACCGCTCCTGGCAGATCACCAGATCGCTCGCCGGATCCAAGATGTCCGTGGCTGTGATCGGGGTCAGCCCGGCGAACGCCGCCAGCAGCATTTCGCTGGAGGGCAGCGGTTCGACCGGCGCCCATTCGGGGATCGCGTCGGCCAGATTGTGGTCGCTGTCGGGAGGGCGGTCATCCGGTGCGGGGCTGGGCAGTGCGCTCACCGGGCTCACCGCGGCTTCGTCTGCGAAGGTACTACCCGGCCGGCCTCGATCAGAGCCTGGAGTGCGGCGCTCTTACGCGGGCAGCGCTTCGCTCGGCAGGCAACGTGGTAGCGCATCACCGTGTGCGCCTGTGAAACCGTGAACGGCAGGCTCGGCGCCTGATGGGCGGCTTCGTCGCACATGGCGATGAGTTGGTACATGGCAAGGGAACTGGTGGGCATCGCGCAGTACTTCTTTCCGATCCGGAGCGGCAAAGGTTCGGGCGGTACCCGGCACCGGGGGGCGTTTCGCCACCGGCCTGCCACTCTGACGGCCGGTGCGCCGGACGAGGGATTACGGCGTCGGCCCGGTGCCGGGTACCGCTTTGACTCTGGCCCACAGGCGGTTTCGGCCGTAACCGCGCGGCGTTGGGGTACTGTGGGCGTACCGTAGGTATTTGCCCAGGTCAGGACCAAAAACCGCAGGGGAAGGCAATGGTACGAGGGCGGCAGTGGACAGGGTTCGAAGCGGCTGCGCTACAGGAAGCGATGCGTCATTCGATCCGTGAGTTCGCCGCGCTCCTAGGTGTCGAAACCACCACGATCACGAACTGGCGGACCGGTCTGAGCACGGTCACGCCACGCTCTGGCACCCAGGCCATCCTTGATACGACCTACCAAGAGCGAGCGACCCGAGAGGACCGCGCCCGCTTCGAGCAGATCGTGGCAGAGGGGGAAACGGCCTGGCGAATACGCCACCAGAATGGTCAACAAGGGCAGCTCGCGGCCGAAGCGGCTCCGATTGCCGCCGTCGGGCCAGCGAAGCCAGGTGTCCCGTCATCAGACGCGACGGTCGGAAGTTTCTCCGGGGACGGCGATCTCGGTAGCACTGCCCGTGCCTCGCTCGACTTTGCGCAGTGGGTCGGTGACACGTCGGTCGATCAGCTGTCAATCGACAGTCTGTACTTCGATCTCGCCCGGATCGCGACGACGTACGTCCATAAACCCCTGTGGCCCCTGCTGGCCGAATTGGCAGAGCAACGCCACCGAGCGTGGCACCTCCTGACCGATAGGCCCCAGCATAAACAAGCACGGGATCTGCTGGTGCTGGGTGGGGTAGCGATCACGATGCTGGCCCATGTAACTGACGATCTGGGTGATCCATTCGCAGCCATGCAGCACACGCTTGCCGCCCAGCGACTGGCTCAGCAGGCAGATCACCCACCGCTCAAAGCCTGGATTGCCGGCACGCAGGCGCTCATCACCGAGTGGAGTGGACGTCCCGGCAAGGCGATGGAGTTTGTTCGTCGAGCGTCATATGACGTTTCAGCAGGGCATCAGCGCGTACGCCTGGCCGCGCTTGAAGCACGGGCAGCCGCACGAGCAGGTCGAGCCGATGATGCTCGGGATGCACTCCGGCGAACGCGGCTTGCCATTGACAAATCTGCGGCCAGTGATGACCTGCAAGAGATCGGTGGCATCCTCAGTTTCCCGACGCCAAAGGCGATGTACTACGCCGGAAGCACACTGACCCTGCTCGGCGACCATGAGGAGGCCGAACAAGCAGCGCTCGATGCAATCACCACTTACGAGTCCGGGCCGGTGGAAGAACGAAGCTATGGTGACGAGGCGCTCGCACGCTCTGACGTCGCCGTTGCCAGGATTACCCGACACGACATGGAGGGCGCGGTCGACGTACTGACCCCGGTTTTGGATTTACCGGCACCACAGCGTATTCAGTCGATCCGTGACGGCCTGACGCAAGTTGAACGATACCTCCTGTCGAGCCGACATGCTACCGCCCCAGTAGCGCGCGGCCTCCGCGAGGAGATCGCCGCGTTCATCCCTAACCACCCCCAGGCGCTACCGTAGTCACGGTGGACCCGTCCGTTCTCACCGATGCATGTCAGCAAACTGGGCTGCGACACGACGACGCGAGGCTGCTGCGTGCACATTCCGCCTCTGTCTACCTGCTGCCATCGGAGCGCGCCATTGCGCGGATCAGCAGGAAAGAACACCGTGGACTGCGGGCCGCAGCGTCGGTGATGGTCGCGCAGTGGCTGGTGTCGCAGGGGTTCCCGGCCACCGAGCCGCTGCTCGACCACCCAGTCGAATTCGGCGATACCACGGTGACCTTTTGGGTCTACTACCCCCAGCCCGACCGGGGCGACCCACCAGCCCGGGAGCTTGGGGCACTCCTCCGCATGCTGCACACCCTGCCCCGGCCACCACTTGAGCTTCCGGCATACCAACCTCTCGCCGGCCTTCAGCATGCACTCCACAACCCCGGCACTCTGTCCGCTTCTGATCTGGCGTGGCTGACCGACCGCGCTGCGGCTGTAATCGAGCAGTACCACCAACTGGAATCGCATTTGGGCGTCGGCTTTGTCCACGGTGACGCCTACACCGGAAACACGCTATGGGGACCGCACGGTGTGCTTCTTGGCGACTGGGATGAAGCGTCGATCGCACCCCGCGAACTGGATCTCATCAATGTCTACCAGGACGTTCGTTACGGTACTCCGGAATCCGAACTCGATGAGTTCACCTACGCCTACGGCTGGGATGTCCGCGATTGGGACGGCTTCACGGTGCTGCGCGACATGCGCGACCTGCACACCCTGACAGGTTTCATTCGCCGCTCGTCCCACGATCCGGCGATAGCCGCTGAACTACAGCTGCGCATCGAGGTCCTACGAAATCCGGACGACACCAGGCTCTGGCACGCGGCGACATAGACTCCGTTGTGGTCTGCGAGACCGCCTCGGCGAGTAGCCGTTTTGGCCATGCCCACGTTCTTCGATGACCTGCGAATTCATACCGCGAACCGCAAATACGCTCGTCTTTGTCCGTGGCCGACCACCGCCCAAGCACGCGCCGCAACCCGCAGGCCGCCGACGTGATCGGCCTGTTCGAGGGCGTACGACGCGTGCGGGTCGGCATCACGTGGACGTTCGATGGAGCTGGACACGTATCCCGAGAGACCACCGGTCTCGCCACTGATGGCAGCTATTGCAGGTTAAACTGAGTGCCATTGGTGGTCAGTTGACCGGTCACCCATAATCCGACGCCGTAGCGGTATACAGAGCGGTATAGGGAGATTCCGGCGCCAGCGCTCGCTCTTTCTCCCACCACTGCGGGCCGAGCAGCCAATGCTCGGTCTCCCGCAGCCCGTCTGCCTTCCGCTTGGCATGGTCGATCGCGGCCCGGTCCTCGCCGTGCACTTCGATCTCGACGTCGGGGATAGCGGTCCAGGTCACTATCTCCTCGGCGACATGGTGCACACACCCCGGGGGCATCTCCACAAAGCGCCCGCTCTCGCCATCCCGCACCTGCAACCGCAGATCTCGTACACCGGCCAAGCACGCCTGCGACTCCCCGGTGACATCGCAGAACCATTCGTTGCGTGACATGCGCACCCGCTTGGCTAACTGACACGACTCCACCATCGTCAACTCGGTCACCTCCAGAAGCTGTACCGCACGCTCACAGGCGTCAGAGGTCATCTGCGCCAGGGTGTCCCGCGTCGCCGCCCACGCCCGCGTGAGATGTCCGACGACCTGGCGGGCGTGGTGCAGCGACATCTCATCGACGATGCCCGTACTTGCGAACGCCTCTACGTAGACGGCCGAATGGTGGGCGAGATCGACCGCAGTGCGATACATCGCTCGGCTCAGGCATTGGCCGAGGTGGTCAGCGCGGTGCGCGACCGGCTCGGCCGGTATGTACTGCAGCGCCATCACGCGGTGCGCCACGTTGTCGGCCATTTGCCGTACAACCGCGCACTCGGAGTTGATTCCGGCTCCGTCCTGGGCCGGGGTGTCCGCTTCTCGGCTCAGTTCCCGCAATGCGCGGGTGTACCGGATGCCCTGTGTGTTCGCGCGCTGCCGTGCGGCCTGCTTGCGCCGCTTGTCCCTCGTCACTTCGAGATCCTGTTCCGGGCAGAACCCCACGCATCCCGCCCTCGATCACGTTGGACGAGAAAACATCAGATACCAACTGCACGCAGTCACAGACCCTTGTCCGCTATGCCGATCGGCGTGGGCGATTCGGCACGGATTCCGGCCGGCGCATCGGCCGTGACCACCATAGCGCGGTGCCCGGCGGTTTCGTCTGCGCAGCCTGGTACGGGTCGCGACATGCCGCCGGTAGCAGGCGCCGACGTTTGTCACTGGCAAAGGATCTGGGTCACGTTGCGCTCGCGTTCGCGCTTCACATTGGCCCGCGCCCCGTCGAGCGACCTCTGCAACCTACGGATCTCGGTGTTGGCCTTGGTCAGCTTCTCTTGGGGCAATGATGAGGTTGCGTAGCTGGGCGTTCTCCTCGGCCAAATGGTTGACTTCTGGGCGACGGCGTCCCGCCCACCCTGACGAGGAACTGCTTGTCAGGGGCCTCTCACCGCTTCTTGAACCACAGCGACAGGACATCTGCCTGGGACTTGGCTGTGCTGCCGCAGAAGACGGAGAGCTTACTCATGCCCGCCGACGCTACCGCGAAAACACATTGAGCCACCAGTCAGTTTCACGCCGGCACCGTGAGCACGAACCGCGCCCTCGGGCGATGTTCACCCCTCCATGGTGACACCGCGGGAGACCCCGGTTCCGCGGTTGGCCCTTGGGTTCAGCCGCGATCGACGGTGAGATCCGGCTCCTCCCCGGTGTCGATCGCTGGGTCGCGGTCGCCTCGGTGGTTGTGCAGGACATCGGTGAGTTGCTGGCGATGCTCGCGTGCGGCACGGTCGGCCATCGCGTGCGCGGCGGTGAGTGCTCGTGAGTATTCGCTGTCGCGGCGCTCGATCTGCGCGCGATGCTCGCCGCGCTCGCGTTCCAGGTCGGCTCGTAGTCGTTTGTTCTCCTCGATCAAGTCCCTGTGCTGCTCGCGCGCGGCGTCGCGCTCTCCTTCCGCGCGGGCCTGTGCCGAACGTGCGTCATCAACGTGACGACGCATCTCGGTCAGGGTCGATTCCGCTTCGGCGTAGAACGCGTCGCGGTCGGCTTCGGCCGCGGTGACCCGCTGGGCCGCTTCTTCCTCGACTTGCCCGCAGCGGTCGGTCGCGGACTGCGCGACGGTATGGGCCTCCTCGGCCGCCGCCAGCGCCAAGGCTTCCAGTTCCGTGGCGTGGTCGAGGCGTCTGGCCATGTCGGCGACGGCGTTCTCCGCGTCCGCCTGCGCTTGTTCGGCAGCGGTGATCCGACGGCTGGCGTCGCGCTGGATCTCGGCGATTTCTCGTTCCACCACCGCCGGATCGCCGAGATCGGCGATCACGTCGGCGGCGTCGGCGGCGACTGCCGACAGTTCGGCGCGCAGTTGCTCGTAGCGATCCAACAGCCCGCCGAGAGTCACCATGGCGTCGGTGACCGGCCGCAGCGACGGCTGCCGGGTGTCCTCGATGTTGTCGCGGCGGAGTTCTCGCTGCCTGAGCCGCAGCGCTTTCTGTGCGGTGTGATCGGGATTGTCGCAGTAGCCGCGCGGGGCGCCGCGCTGGCCGCGGGGGCGGGCGGGGACCTCGGCGTGGCAGCCGGGGAACTGGCAGCGTCCGGATCCGGTGGCATGATGGGTGGCAACAGCTTGGAGCATCAGAGATTCCGTCCCTCCATTGCATTGCATTCCAATTCATTCCGTTCCCGGTGATATGGAATGCAATGCAATGGATTTCGCTCGGATCGATCGGGGGGGTTGCGGCCGGCTGCCGGTCAGGCAGCCAGCGCGAGCATGTTCGCGCGGACCCGAGGAAGCCGGTGCGCGATGACCTGGGCAGCGGATTCGCTGGCACGGCGGTCGTTGTGACCGTAGATGCGGTCGGTCACCGCGACCGATTCGTGCCCCGCGTCACGAGAGACCACGAAGATGGGCACACCGTCCTGCAACTTCCACGAGATGCCGGTGTGGCGCAACGTGTACGGCGTCAGGTGCTTGATCCGCAGAGTCTTCACCGCAGTGCCGTACTGCGCGATCAGCGCCTCGGGGTCGGCACCACGCCATTGCGCCTTCTTCGTGAACGGGCTCAGCTGGGCCCGCGCGCGGATGTCCTCACCACGCTCGAACGCCGCAGCCGCAGAGGCGAGCGCGTCGAGGCGCCGCAGCGCCGGTTGCCATGCCTTCTCGTAGAAGTAGGACGCCCTGATCGGCGTGTCGTGGCGGGTGTGGAACAACAACTCGTCCGCTGGACGAGAAAGATCCAGCCGCTCCAGGGTCTGCACCGGGATGTTGACGGTGCGGGTACCGCGCGCGGTCTTGGGCGCGCCCAGAACCAGACGCGACCCGGCGTCCTTCCACGCCTTGGTGATCCGCACCGCGCCGGTCACGGGGTGCACGTCGCGGACCAGCAGCGCCCCGACCTCCGAGGGCCGTGCCATCGACACCAGACCGAACTCGGCCTGCGGACGCCACCGAGCAATAATCAGCTCCTCGAACAACTCCCATTCATCGTTGTCGAAGATGTCGTGCTCGGTGCCGCGATCGGCGGGCAGTCGCACCCCCGAGCACGGGTTGAACGGCAACAGCGGCACCGGACGCTGCTCGACGGCCGCGCGCATGCCACTGGACAGGAAGCCGTGCTTGTTCTTGATCGTCTTGGGCGCGTTGCCCTTGTCCTGGCTGAGGAACACGATCCAGGCGGCGTCGGTGTCCTGGGTGACCGCGTCCAGGCGCGCGGTTTCCCCGAAGAACGGGGTTATGTCGTTGCGGACGTAGCCGAGGTAGTGGCGATGTGTGGGCGCGTCGATGCTGCCGACCTTCAGTAGCCGGTCGGCGTGGTCGATCAGCCAGTCCGACAGCAGCGTGCCATCGCCGGATCCGCCGCGTTTGGCGTCGAGGATCAGCCGTGCTTGGTCCAGGCCGTGGCGGGCGACGTAGTCGCACCACCACACCGCTTCCTCGTAGTCGTCGTAGAAGCTCTCGGCTGTACCGCGGCGTACGCCGTCGGTGTCGTAGTAGTGGTAGTGCACCTGCCAGTTGACGGTGCCGTCCTTGCGTCGGCGCGGACTGGGGGTCAGGCTAGGCATCAGAGATCTCCAAGGTGTCGACGGGCGACACGAGAGTCCTGAAAGCGGGGGGTGGCAACCGATGGCAACCACGCACTGGTTGCGAATGTACCGGAAAAGCGTCTGACCTGCAAGAATGCGGGTGGGCCTAGGAGGACTTGAACCTCCGACCTCTTCGTTATCAGCGAAGCGCTCTAACCGCCTGAGCTATAGGCCCGTACTCGTTTTCGACCCCCTGCCGGAGCAGTGAACCGCAACGAGGAACGAGGTTACCCTACCCGGCCGGGGATAACCAAAACGGCCGGTCAAGCCCCTTTTCGCGGGGCTGACCGGCCGTCGTGACAGAGCCTGTTCCTAGTCCGGATCGGCCAGGGTCACCTGGATGCCGCCGACCAGATCGCAGCACTGGTTGTAGATGAACACACCGACCGTCGCCAGCGCGGTGAACAGCACCACGTTGATCAAGCCGATGACGCCCGCGTAGCCGAAGACCGTGCCCGCGTCGATCAGGCTCGACGAGCTGCCCTCCTGGTTCAGCATCTCGCCCAGCGAGTTGTCCAGGTTGTCCCACACGCCCATGCCGGCCAGCACGATGTAGAGCAGGCCGACGGCCAGCATCCACACGAAGAACAGCGCGACGCTGATCACCAGGGTGATCTTCAGCGTCGACCACGGATCGATCCGGCGGATCTGCACCGTCGCGCGTAGCGGCTCACCCGACGCGGCGGCCGCGATGGCCACCGGCACGGCGGGCGAGACCGCGCCGACGGACGCGGCCGCGGCCCGGGCGCTGGGCCCCGGCTGCGGCGGGATGTGCGCCATCGGCAGACCGGGCGGCGCCACCGGCGCGGCCTGGCCGTCCGGCGTCGGGTGCCGCACGTCGGACAGGTCCGGCATGTCTTTGACCAGCTCGGGACGGGCGATACTGCGGGTCGGGCCGTCGATACCGACGGACTTCACCATCGCCGCTTCCTTGCGGGCCGCCTTGGCCGCCAGGTCGGCGGTGGTGCGGGCGTTGGACGCGCCGCTACCCTTCAGCCCGCCGGACGAGGCGCCCGGTGCGCCCGAGGACGGACGCCCCTGGCTCGGCGCCTCACCGGGCCGGTACAGGTTCGACTGCGGCTCGCGCTGCGGCAGCTGCGCCCACCCGTCCTGGTAGGGCGACTTGCCCTTCCCGTTACCGGCGGGCGGGGTGGGTTCGTTCCCCATCCGCACGGTCGACTGGTCGAACGATTCGCCCCCGGCGGCACCGGATTCCGGCGCTGCCGCACCTTCGGCCGGACCGCCCTGGCGTGGGATCGGCCGCGGCTGGATCGGAGACGAGGCAATCCGCTCGGTGACGCCGTTGGTCTGGTTCCGATCGTCGTTCGACTGATTCGGTGTGGTCAATGGAATCCTCAGATCCGTTCGTTGCCGCCGCTGTTTGGGTTATTGCTCCGAAGCCGCGTCGCCGGTGAGCTGATCGGGATCGGGCTCGTCGGCGTTGCGCGCGATCGCTAGCAAGGTATCGCCATCCGCGAGGTTCATCAATCGCACGCCCTTGGTCTGGCGTCCAGCTTTCCGGACTTGCTTGGCTGCGGTGCGGATGACGCCACCACTGGAGGTGATCGCGTACAACTCGTCCTCGTCGTCGACGATGAGCGCACCGACCAGGCTGCCACGTTTCGGGTCGTACTGAATTGTCAATACGCCTTTTCCGCCGCGACCCTGCGCGGTGTACTCCTCGATCGCCGTACGTTTGGCATACCCACCCGCGGTCGCCACCAAAAGGTAGGTGTCCTCGCGAACCACATTGAGCGAGAGCAATTCGTCGTCGGCGTTGAAACGCATGCCCTGCACACCGGAGGTGGCGCGGCCCATCGGGCGCAGCGCCTCGTCGGTCGCGGCGAACCGGATCGACTGACCGTGCGCCGAGACCAGCAGCAGATCGTCGTCGGCCGAGCACAGCACGGCACCGACCAGCTCGTCGTCGTCACGCAGGTTCACCGCGACGATGCCGCCGGAACGGTTGGAGTCGAAGTCGGTGAGCTTGGACTTCTTCACCAGACCCGCGCGCGTCGCGAGCACCAGGTACGGCGCGTCCTCGTAGGTCTTGAGCTGGATGATCTGGGCGATCTTCTCGTCCGGCTGGAAGGCCAGCAGGTTCGCCACGTGCTGACCACGCGCGGTCCGGTTGGCCTCGGGCAGCTCGTAGGCCTTGGCCCGGTAGACCCGGCCCTTGTTGGTGAAGAACAGCAGCCAGTCGTGGGTGGACGACACGAAGAAGTGCTTGACGATGTCGTCCTGCTTGAGGCCGGCGCCCTGCACGCCCTTGCCGCCGCGCTTCTGCGAGCGGTACAGGTCGGTCTTGGTGCGCTTGGCGTAGCCGGTCTCGGTGATCGTGACGACCACGTCCTCGCGGGCGATCAGATCCTCGTCGGCGACGTCACCGTCGTTGGCGATGATCCTGGTCCGGCGATCGTCGCCGTACTTCTCGACGATCTCGGCCAGCTCGTCGCGCACGATCGCGCGCTGGCGCTCCGGCTTCTCCAGGATGTCCTTGTAGTCGGCGATCTCGAGCTCGATCTTGGCCAGATCGTCGACGATGCGCTGACGCTCCAGCGCCGAGAGGCGGCGCAGCTGCATGTCCAGGATGGCCGTCGACTGGATCTCGTCGATGTCGAGCAGCTGCATCAGGCCGGTGCGCGCGGTGTCGGTGTTGGCCGAGCGGCGGATCAGCGCGATGACCTCGTCGAGCAGGTCGAGCGCCTTGACCAGGCCGCGCAGGATGTGGGCCCGCTCCTCGGCCTTGCGCAGCAGGTAGCGGGTGCGCCGGACGATGACTTCCAACTGGTGATCGACGTAGTGCCGGATCATCTGATCCAGGCGCAGGGTGCGCGGCACGCCGTCGACGATCGAGAGCATGTTGGCGCCGAAGCTGGTCTGCAGCTGGGTGTGCTTGTACAGGTTGTTCAGCACGACCTTGGCGACCGCGTCGCGCTTGACCGTCACCACGATGCGCATGCCGACCCGGTCGGAGGACTCGTCGTGGATATCGGAGATACCCGCGATCTTGCCGTCCTTGACCTGCTCGGCGATCGAGTTGATGAAGTTGTCGGTGTTGACCTGGTACGGCAGCTCGGTGATGACGATCTGCGTCTGCCCGCGGCTGCCTTCCTCGATCTCCACCACACCGCGCATGCGGATCGATCCGCGGCCGGTGGTGTAGGCGTCGTGGATGCCCTGGCCGCCGACGATCAGGCCGTGGGTCGGGAAGTCCGGGCCCTTCACCCGTTCCATGCACGCGGCGAGGGTGGTCTCCTCGTCGGCGTCGTAGTTCTCCAGCGCCCAGTAGATGGCCTCGGCCAGCTCGTTGAGGTTGTGCGGCGGGATGTTCGTCGCCATGCCGACCGCGATGCCGTTGCTGCCGTTCATCAGCAGGGCGGGCACGCGCGCGGGCAGCACGGTCGGCTCCTGCGAGCGACCGTCGTAGTTGGGGACGAAATCGACGGTCTCGCTGTCGATATCGCGCAGCATCTCCATCGCGAGCGGCGTCAGACGGCACTCGGTGTATCGCATGGCGGCCGCGCCGTCGTTGCCGCGAGAACCGAAGTTGCCCTGGCCGTCGACCAGCGGGTAGCGCAGCGACCACGGCTGAGCCATGCGCACGAGGGTGTCGTAGATCGACGAGTCGCCGTGCGGGTGGTAGTTACCCATGGTCTCGGCGACCGGGCGCGCGGACTTCACGTAGCCGCGGTCGGGGCGGTAGCCGTTGTCGTACATCGCGTACAGCACGCGCCGGTGCACCGGCTTGAGGCCGTCGCGCACATCGGGCAGCGCGCGGCCCACGATGACGCTCATCGCGTAATCGATGTAGCTGCTCTGCATTTCGGTCTGGATGTCGACCGGTTCGATCCGGTCGCCCGCACCACCGGAGGGCGGCAGCGTGGTCTCAGTCATCAAATCTCCTTCGAGGGCCTGACATGCTTCACGGGCGCGCGCTTACGGCGCTGCACCGGCTACACGTCCAGGAAGCGGACGTCCTTGGCATTGCGGGTGATGAAGCTGCGACGTGCCTCCACGTCTTCGCCCATGAGCACGGAGAACAGCTCGTCGGCCGCGGCCGCGTCGTCGAGCGTCACCTGACGAAGCACTCGCACCGACGGATCCATGGTGGTTTCCCACAGCTCCTTGGCGTTCATCTCGCCCAGACCCTTGTAGCGCTGGACGCCGTCGTCCTTGTTGATCTTCTTGCCCGCGGCCAGACCGGCCTCGAGCAGTGCGTCGCGCTCGCGGTCGGAGTAGGCGAACTCCGGTTCCGTGCGCATCCACTTGAGCTTGTACAGCGGCGGCTGGGCCAGGAACACGTGACCGTGCTCGACCAGCGGGCGCATGAACCGGAACAGCAGGGTGAGCAGCAGGGTCGCGATGTGCTGGCCGTCGACGTCGGCGTCGGCCATCAGGATGATCTTGTTGTAGCGCAGCTTCGCGATGTCGAACTCATCGTGGATGCCGGTGCCGAACGCGGTGATGATCGACTGGACCTCGTTGTTCTTGAGGACGCGGTCGATGCGGGCCTTCTCGACGTTGATGATCTTGCCGCGCAGCGGCAGGATCGCCTGGTACATCGAGTCGCGGCCGGACTTGGCCGAGCCGCCGGCGGAGTCACCCTCGACGATGTAGATCTCGCACTTGCTCGGATCCTTGGAGCGGCAGTCGGCCAGCTTGCCGGGCAGACCGCCCAGGTCGGTGGCCGACTTGCGGCGCACCAGCTCACGCGCCTTGCGCGCGGCCACGCGGGCCTGCGCCGAGGACACCGCCTTCTGCACGATGGTCTTCGCGTCGGCCGGGTTGGCCTCGAACCAGTGCGTCAGGTGTTCGTTGCAGGCACGCTGCACGAACGACTTGACCTCGGTGTTGCCCAGCTTGGTCTTGGTCTGGCCCTCGAACTGCGGCTCGCCGACCTTGACGCTCACGATGGCGGCCAGGCCCTCGCGGATGTCGTCACCGGTGAGGTTGCCGTCCTTCTCCTTGAGGAGCTTCTTCTCCTTGGCGTACTTGTTGACCACCGTGGTGAGCGCCGCGCGGAAGCCCTCTTCGTGGGTGCCGCCCTCATGGGTGTTGATCGTGTTGGCGAAGGTGTGGACCGACTCGGAGTAGCCCGAGTTCCACTGCATCGCGACCTCGAGCTCGTGGCCGGTGCCCTTGCCGGTGAAGCCGACCACCGAGTTGTGGATGGCCTGCTTGGTGCGGTTGATGTGGCGGACGAAGTCCACCAGGCCGCCCGGGTAGTGGTAGGTGCGGGTCTTGACCTTGTGCTCGACCGGCTTCTCGACGCCTTCCTCGGCGTGCTTGGGCGCCTCGGCGGTATCGCTGACGACCTCGTCGATGACGTCGGAATCGCTGACGCGCTGGTCGGTCAGGGTGATGGTCAGGCCCTTGTTGAGGAAGGCCATCTCCTGCAGGCGGCGCGCGACCGTCTCGAAGTTGTAGGTGGTGGTTTCGAAGATCTCCGGGTCGGCCCAGAAGCGGATCGTCGTACCGGTGCGCTTGGTCGGCTCGCCCTGGATCAGCTTGCCCGGCTTGGCGTCCTTGTAGGTCTGGGCCCAGTGGTAGCCGTCGGTATCGATCTCGGCTTCCAGCTTGCTCGACAGGGCGTTGACCACCGAGATGCCGACACCGTGCAGACCGCCGGAGACGGCGTAGGAGTCGGAGTCGAACTTGCCGCCGGCGTGTAGCTGCGTCATGACGACCTCGACGGTCGGAATGCCCTGCGCGTGCATGGCGGTGGGGATACCGCGGCCGTCGTCGATGACCTCGACACCGCCGTCCTCCAGCAGCGTCACGTCGACCCGCGTCGCGTAGCCGGCCATCGCCTCGTCGACCGAGTTGTCCACAACCTCCCAGATGAGGTGGTGGAGGCCGCGTTCACCGGTGGAACCGATGTACATGCCAGGGCGCTTGCGCACCGCTTCGAGGCCCTCGAGGACTGTGATGGAAGAGGCACCGTAGCCCTGCTTGTTGCCCGATGCGTTGGAGTCGTTGGCAGCCACTTGTCGGTAGCTCTCCTTACTTGCTGATCCCTGTCGCAGCGATCGGGCAGCACGCGGACTGCACAGCACGCGTCGAGGGTTCGCCGCTGGTTACGTCACCATCCTACTGGTAAGCCCAACTTACAGTGCACCTACGACACCCCTGACGCCGCCGTGAATGCAAGAAATCGGTCTACGGTGACAAGATTCCGCCTTCCGGAGATTTCCGCCCGGCAGAACTGGCGTGAGACTTGCGTTCGGTGGTTCCACGTGAAACGCGGTCACCCGCCCTCCCGGACGCCCCGAGTTATCCACAGGTTTTGTCCACATGTACAAAACTCCGGGGCCGAGAGCGCCGCGGTCACAAGGCAACTCGCCCCGGCCACCGCCCGGCTATCCGTAGGTGTCGCGCGGTCCGCGGCCTTTGATGTGTCGTTCGCCCTTGCGCCAGCTCGGCGCGGCGGGTCCGGTGATCCGCAGCGAGGTGACCACGCCCTGACCGACCGCGGCGTTGATCTTGGCCAGGATCTGGCCCTGCAGCATGCGCAGCTGGGTGGCCCACGCGGTGGACTCGGCGGCGATCTTGAGCACGCCGCCCTCCAGGGTCACCGGGGTGGCGTGCGAGGCGATGTCCTCGCCGACCACGCTGGTCCAGCGACCGAACACCATGCCCTCGGCCACCTTGCCCGACCAGCCACGACTCTTCGCGATCGAGCCGGTCAGGGCCGACAACAGCTGGGGATCACGCGGGTCGGGACCGGCGCCGGACCAGCCGGTGCGCCTGCGGCCGCCCGCGCGCAGCTTGCGGACCGGGGACGCCCGGCCCTGGCCGACCGACTTACCGCTGGCCTTGGCCGCCGCCCTGGCCTCCTCCAGTGCGCGCCGGGCCAGGTCGATCCCGCGCAGCTCCGGTTCGGGCTCTTCGCTCACCTCGGTTCCCTTCCGGTGTCGATGCTGGCCGAGTGCGGACTGAGTCTACGCCGGAGCGCCGACAGCACCGTCCAGGCCGATCCGGCATATGTCCAGCATGTTGCCGGTTTTCCACAGGCCGCTGTTGATAACTATCGCTATCTGTGCATATCTTCGGATTGTTCGGCCACCTCGGTGACGATCCGCGAGGTGCGCCGGTCGGCTTCGCCGGTGGTTTGCACCCGCAGCGGTTCGGCGGCCAGCTCGGACGGCACGTCCTCGGCCACCGCGGCGGTGATGAGCACCTGCTCCGCGCCGGCGGCCACCTCGGCCAGCGCGGTACGCCTGCGCCGATCCAGTTCCGCGAACACATCGTCGAGCAGCAGCACCGGCTCGGTCCCGGCGCTGCGCAGCAGTTCGAACGAGGCCAGCCGCAGGGCCAGCGCGAACGACCAGGATTCGCCGTGACTGGCGAATCCCTTGGCCGGCGCGCTGCCGAGGAGCAGGTCGAGGTCGTCACGATGCGGGCCGACCAGGCACACGCCGCGCTCGAGTTCACGGCTCCTGGCGGCGGCCAGCTCACGCAACACGATCTCGTGCAATTGCGCCACATCGTCGGCCGCGGGCTCCCTGGCCGGGTCGAGCAATTCCGGCGGCAGGTAACCCGAGCGGTAAGCGATTGCCGCGGGCCGTGATTCGGGCGCGATCGACCGATAGGCCTGTGCCAGATACGGATACAGGTCGTGGACCAGGCGCAATCGCTGGGCCAGCAGCACCGAGGCGTGCTCGGCCAGATGCCCGTCCCACACATCGAGGGTGCTCAGGTCGGCGCGGGAACGCACATGGCGCCCAGCGGTTTTCAACAGGGCCGAGCGCTGGCGCAGCACCTTGTCGTAGTCGGCGCGCACCCCGGCCAGCCTGGGCAGGCGGGCTGTGCACAACTCGTCGAGGAACCGACGGCGCTCCCCCGGATCGCCGCGCACCAGCGACAGATCCTCCGGCGCGAACAGCACGGTCTGCAGAATGCCGAGGATCTCCCTGGACCGGCGCACCGGGGACCGATTGATCTGGGCCCGGTTGGCACTGCCTTGCTTGAGCTCCACGTCGACGCGCAGTTCGCGGCCCGCGTTGACCACGGTCGCCCCGATCCTGGCCTGCGTCGCCCCCATCCGGATCAGCGGCGCGTCGGCGGAGACCCGATGCGAACCCAGCGTCGCCAGATAGCCGATCGCCTCGAGCAGGTTGGTCTTGCCGTTGCCGTTCGCCCCCAACAGCACCGTGCGCCCTGGGGACAACTCGAGCTCGGCGTGTTCCCACGACCGGAAATCACGGACCGACAGCGCACGAATGAACATGCCAGGTTACGCGGGCGGGCCGGCTCAGCCGGGCAGCCGGACCGGCATCAGCAGGTAGATGTACTGGCTCTCCAGCGCCGCGAACGCGCCGGACTCGACCACCTTGGGCTCCTCGTCGGAGGCGGGCAGCAGCACGGCCGGACGGCTGGGGGTGGTGAACCCGAAGGTGACCCGCTCCGCGTGCAGCGCCGACAGGCCTTCGGTCAGGTAACCGGGGTTGAAGGCGATGGTCAGCGGCTCACCGCGGAAGTCGGCCTCCAGCCATTCCTCGGCGCGGCCCGCGTCGTCCCCACCCGCCGACAGCAGCACGCCGTCGGTGGAGAACTCCAGACGCACCTGGGCCCCGCGCTCGGCCACCAGGGCGACACGCTTGATCGCCTCGGACAGCGCAGCGACAGGCAGCGTGGCGATGGAGGTGTGCTCCTTGGGGAGCAGCTGGCGGAACTTGGGGAATTCCGCGTCGAGCAGACGGGTGGTGGTGCGCCTGCCCGCGTTGACGATGCCGAGCAGGCCATCGGCCCCGCCACCGCTGCCCAGCGAGAGCTGCACGGGCGCGTCGGTGGCGCCGAGGGTCTTGGCGGCTTCGGACAGCGTGCGCGCCGGGATGAGCACGGCGGTCTCGATGTCGGAGCGGGTGGGCTGCCACTGCAGATGACGCACGGCCAGGCGGAAGCGGTCGGTGGCGGCGAGCACCACGTCGTTGCCCTCGATCTCGACCCGGATGCCGGTGAGCATGGGGAGTGTGTCGTCACGGCCGGCGGCGACGGCGACCTGGCCGACCGCCTCGGCGAACACATCCACACCGAGCTCACCGGTCTGCTGCGGCACCTCGGGCAGCTGGGGATAGTCCTCGACCGGCATGGTCGGCAGGGAGAACTTGGCGCTACCGCAGGCGATGAGCACGCGGGTGCCGTCGACGGAGACGTCGACCGGCTTGTTGGACAGGGCCTTGGTGATGTCGGCGAGCAGACGGCCCGAGACCAGCACCTGGCCGGGACCGGCGACCTCGGCGGCCACCCGCATCTGCGCGGAGACCTCGTAGTCGAAGCCGGAGACCGTCAGTCCGTTCTCGTCGGCTACCAGCAGCACACCACCGAGAACAGGCACCGGAGGACGGGAGGGCAGGCTGCGCGCCACCCAGGCCACCGACTCGGCGAAATCCTCTCGGGCGACCCGAAACTTCATGCTCGCAAGCTCCATCGCCCGATTTGTCCTCTCCGAGTTTCGAATCCGTGTGCGGGGTGTTCAGCGGAGTTGAGGTGCTGCGTCGGCCGCGCACTGAGTCTCGCACAACAAGCCGACAACCAAACGGTACCCGGGCATCGCGGGAAGTCCGCATCGACCCTCCCAGCCGATCGAGCCCTCCCTACCCGTCCCCTCCCCTCCTTGCCGCTTGTGAGTGGAGCACCGACCGAGCTGAGCCTGTCCGACCGACTTTCCACACACCTTGTTTTGAAGAGATCTCTTCAAGAAATAGAACTGAAGTAGTAGTAGGCACTGTGGAATCTGTGGACTTCAACCGAATCCGCAGGTCAGAGGGCAAGTCGGGATGGGGATGGCCGTGGGGTGGCTCGAGGATGAACCGGGGGTGGCTGTGGACGCCCGAAGTTGTCCCAATTCCATCCTCGAGTAGTCCTCGAGTTGTTCCACCGGATTCACCCTGTTGTTCACACGCGGGGGCAGGGTGGTGGCAACCCGGTGGATTCCTCGAGGACTCCACACGGATTCCTCGAGGAATCCACAGGGCCGATCCGCCGTCGTCGCAGGTCGGGATGACCGTGGGGGTGTGAGTGGATCGGGCTGTGGACGATGTGGACAACTCCCTGTGAGCGAACACTCCCAGATCGCTCCCCAGGCCCTGTGCGCCGATCGGTGCACAACCGGTGGATTCCTCGAGGACTCCACAGGGATTCCTCGAGGAATCCACAGGGCAAAAAAGAACACCGCCCCAGGTCAGGGCGGTGTTCGAGGGTGTGGATGAAATCAGCGCGAGCGCTGTTTGATTCGGGCTGTGAGTTCTTGCACCTGGTCGTAGACGCGGCGGCGCTCGGTCATCTCCTTGCGCACTTTCTTCTCCGCGTACATCACCGTCGTGTGGTCGCGGCCGAACGCCTGACCGATCTTGGGCAGCGACAGATCGGTGAGCTCGCGGCACAGGTACATCGCGATCTGGCGGGCCTGCGCGAGCGGCCGGGCCTTGCCAGGCCCGGTCAGTTCCTCGAGCGTCGTGTTGAAGTACTCGGCGGTGACGGCCATGATCGTCGCCGCGTTGATCTCCAGGGCCGCGGTGTCGGGCATGAGATCGCGCAGCACGACCTCGGCCAGCGAGAGATCCAGCGGCTGGCCGTTGAGCGAAGCGAACGCCGTCACCCGGATCAGGGCGCCCTCGAGCTCGCGGATATTGCGCTCCACCCGGCTGGCGATCAGCTCGAGCACGTCGTGCGGCACATCGAGCCGGTCCATCCGCGCCTTCTTGCGCAGGATCGCGATGCGGGTCTCGAGTTCGGGCGGCTGCACGTCGGTGATCAGGCCCCACTCGAAGCGGGTCCGCAGCCGCTCCTCCAGCGTCGCCAGCTGCTTGGGCGGGCGGTCGGAGGAGACGACGATCTGCTTGTTCGCGTTGTGC
Source organism: Nocardia fodinahabitans (assembly GCF_052983615.1). Classification (NCBI taxonomy): domain Bacteria; kingdom Bacillati; phylum Actinomycetota; class Actinomycetes; order Mycobacteriales; family Nocardiaceae; genus Nocardia; species Nocardia fodinahabitans. Next base: position 3,338,709 of record NZ_JBRJJC010000001.1, on the reverse strand, counting down.
AGGGTGTTGAAGGTGTGGAAGAACTCCTCCTGGATGCCTTCCTTGCCCTCGATGAACTGGATGTCGTCGACCAGCAGGATGTCGGTCTCGCGGTAGCGGCGCTTGAACGCGACCTTGCGGTCGTCGCGCAGGCTGTTGATGAAGTCGTTGGTGAACTCCTCGGTGGAGACGTACTTCACCCGCATGCCGGGGAACAGCCGCTGCGCGTAGTGCCCGGCCGCGTGCAGCAGGTGCGTCTTGCCCAGACCCGAGGCACCCCAGACGAACAGCGGGTTGTAGGCCCGGGCCGGCGCTTCCGCGATGGCGACCGCGGCCGCGTGCGCGAACCGGTTGGACGCGCCGATGACGAATGTCTCGAACGTGTACTTGGCGTTCAGGCTCGCCGAGGACGACGCCTGCGGCGGAGCCTCGGGCGACTTGTTGAAGTAGGTCGGCCAGTTGTTGCGGGCGTCGACCACCGGCTCGTCGTCGGCGGGCTCGGCACCGGGCGTGCCCGGCCGCAGCGGTTCCGGCGCGGCCTCGACGGGGGCTTCCTCGGCCCGCGCAGCGAGCGGCTCCTCCTGCTGCGGACCCCGGCCCCGGCTCGGCGCGCGCTGCGGCGGCGGGTCGGGCGTGAACAGCGACTCCTGGCCGGGCGGGATGTGCTCACGCCGGGGCGAACCGGACTGTTCGCGCCGGGCGGGCGGGGCGGCGTCGGCCGGACGCTGATCCGGGCGCGCGCCGCGGAACTCCCCACGACCACCGAACTCGCCGTTGGCGAAGTCGGGGACCGGGTAGACCGCGGTCGGTTCGAAGTCGGCGCCGGGGAACTCGGTGCGCTCGGGCTGGAACTCCGGTGCCTGGCCGTATTCCGGCGCGGGCGCGTACTCCGGCTGCTGCTGGTACTCCGGCTGCGCCGGGTATTCCGGTTCGGGCTGCCGGTACTCGGGCTCGGCCTGGTACTCACGGTGACCGGTGTAGTCGGACCGCTCGCCGTACTCGCCCGGCTGCGCGGGGTACTCGCGGCCGCCGTAGCTGTTGCCGTAGTCACCGGTGGGCGGATACTCCTGCCCGCCCTGGAAATCGTTGCCGTACTCGCCGTTGCCCGCGGGGTACTCGCCCGCGCCGTAGCGGGGACGGCCGTACTCGCTACGCGCGGCATAGTCGGGAACACTGAAATCGGGACCGGGATAGCCGGTCGGCGGGCGCACCTGCTCGCGCGGGCGCTCCGGCCGGCTCGTCATCCTGGCGTGCCGGGGCGAACTGCCTGCCCGCTCCCCCGCGGCCGGGCTCGGCGCGGCGATGCGAACACCCAGTCCTTCCACCTGCGGACCCAGCCGGCGACCCAGCGATCGCAGGATCGGCTCGCGCAGATCACGCTCGATCGCCTCCTGCGCCAGCGAGGACGGAACCGACAGCAACGCGAAGCCCTGGGCGACGGTGAGCGGTTTGACCAGTTTCAGCCAGGCCTGCTGCGCACGGCTGACCGCGGGGATGGCGCCGTCGGCCGAGCCGGTGGTGAGCTCGGCAACCACCTCAGGCCATACGGTAGCCAGCACATTCTGCTCGTCGTCCATGCAGCGTCCTCCCCGGACCGGTTTGTTGGGGCCCACGGCCGGGCGCACGCAGGTAACCACCTGTGAACAGGTGGAATCCAGTGATCCTGCGTACAACCGAAGCCGGTTCGAACGCCGTGCGGTCCCAGAATCCGGACTGCGGCGCGGGCACCGTCGGCCCTACGAATATGCCACTCCGGCCGTCTTTCCACACAATTATCCACAGATGTGGACAAACCTGGGGATAGAGGGAATCTGCCAGCGTGTGGCAGTGAATGGGGCTGGACCTGCGGTTCTTCAGCAATCCCCCGGCTACAGAGGTTAGCCGTCGCTGCCGCAGAAGGCCAGAGGTGTGGACGAACTCACGAAAAGTCTCCCGATGCGTGAGTGCGTCCCGGGCGTGTCGTGCCAGGTCGGCCCAGCTCGGGGCGACGCGCCAAGGTCCGGTAATCTGGACACCGTGCCTCGCGCACGTGCCCTGGGGGCCGAGTTTGACCCTGCGTAGCGGTATCAGTACCCTCGTACAGTCACCCCTTGGCGCGGTGGCGGCTGTGTGCTGCACGTCGATCGCCAAGGCTTTCTGCGTGTAGACCGCGGTCCGCTGCGCAGACATCCGAATCATTGAACAGACTTCGGGCGCCGAATGGTGCCCACCAACTCGAGGAGTGTTGACCGTGGCCAAGGGCAAGCGGACGTTCCAGCCGAACAACCGTCGTCGGGCGCGCGTGCACGGCTTCCGCCTCCGGATGCGCACCCGTGCGGGTCGCGCCATCGTTTCGGCGCGTCGCCGTAAGGGCCGTGCCGAACTGACTGCCTGATCGCGCGTAGTCGGACAGCTCGGGTGTTGCCTGAGCCGTATCGGTTGCACCACCGTGCCGAATTCTCCCGCACGGTGCGCCGCGGTCAGCGAATCGGGAGGCGAGATCTCGTCGTACACGCGTTCACGCACACGTACGACGATGTCGCCGACGTCGATTCCCTGATCCGGGTAGGCGGTCCGCGGTTCGGGCTGATTGTGAGCAAGGCGGTGGGTAACGCGGTGGTTCGCCACCGGGTGGCCCGCCGCCTGCGTCATATGTGCGGCCAGATCGTCGACGAACTGCCGGCCGGTACCGATGTCGTGATCCGGGCACTGCCCGGTGCGGCCACCGCCGACTCCGCCGAGTTGCTGCGCCAGCTGCGCACCGGACTACGCAAGCTCGGTTTGCGTAGTACACCGGAGCCCGCGCTCGGTCGCACCCCGGCCGGTGAGCGGCGATGAGGAGCATCACCCGGCTACCGGCGCAGGCGCTGATCTTCCTGATCGAGCTGTACCGGACCTATGTCTCCCCCACCCGGATGCCGATCTGCCGGTTCACTCCCACCTGCAGTGAATACGCGGTGACCGCCCTGCGCACGCGCGGGCTGTTCGTCGGATCGGCACTGACGGTCGTGCGCCTCGCGAAATGCGCGCCCTGGCACCCTGGAGGGTGGGATCCCGTGCCAGAGCGCGGGTCGAATGCCTGCACAAAGTCATCGCCCGCGCTGATCGGCGATACGAACGACGGGAGTACCTAGAGCCGTGCTCGACATCATCTATTGGCCGGTATCCGCGATTCTGTGGTTCTGGCACAAAGCCTTCGGCTTCGTGTTCGGAGCGGACAGTGGGCTCGCCTGGAGCCTCGCCATCGTCTTCCTGGTCTTCACGCTGCGGCTCGTGCTGTACAAGCCGTTCGTGAAGCAGGTGCGCACCACCAAGCAGATGCAGGAACTGCAGCCCCAGATCAAGGAGCTGCAGAAGAAGTACAAGAACGACCGCGAGACCATGGCGCGGGAGATGCAGAAGCTGCAGAAGGAACACGGCTTCAACCCGCTGATGGGCTGTCTGCCGGTCCTCGTGCAGGTGCCGGTCTTCCTCGGTCTCTTCCACGTACTGCGCTCGTTCAACCGCACCGGCCACGGCTTCGGTCAGCTGGGCATGTCCGCGTACGACAACGCGCACACCCCGAACTACATCTTCAGCGCGGCCGATGTCCAGTCGTTCCTGAGCGCCCGCATCTTCGGTGCACCGATCGCGTCCTTCATCACCATGCCGCAGAGCGAGCTGGAAGCGTTCGCCGAGTGGGGTGGCACGCCGACCAAGCTGAGCATCGCCCTCGTCGCGATCCCGCTCATGGTGATCGCCGGTCTGGCGACGCACTTCAACGCGCGTGCCTCCGTCCAGCGCCAGACGCCGGAAGCCGCCGCCAACCCGCAGGCCGCGATCATGAACAAGCTGTCGCTGTGGGTGTTCCCGCTCGGCGTGCTCGTCGGTGGCCCCTTCCTGATGATCGGCATCCTGATCTACTGGGTGGCCAACAACATCTGGACCTACGGTCAGCAGCACCTGGTGTTCGGCCGCATGGAGAAGGAAGAGGAAGAGAAGAAGGCGAAGAAGCTGGAGCAGCGTGCGCAGAACGCGCCCAAGCCCGGCGTCAAGCCGGTCGACGTCCGCAAGAAACAGGACGCCCCGGCCGAGGACACCGCCGCGACCAACGGCACCGCCGCGACCAACGGCACCTCCAAGCAGGCCGCCAAGCAGGGTGGCGGCCAGCGCAGGCCGGGCGGCCAGAAGCGGCCGGGTAACCGAGGCCGCGCGAACCAGAAGCGTAAGCGCTGAGTGGCGATCAGATAGAGGAATCCAATGACTGTTGAGACCGAGACCGACGGAGGGGACGCCACTGTGGCGACGACTGTTGACGTCGTGAACGACGCCGAAGAAGCGTTGATCGAAGAGGGCGAGATCGCGGGCGACTACCTCGAGCAGCTGCTGGACGTGCTCGACTTCGACGGCGACATCGACCTCGATGTCGAGGGTGACCGCGCCATCGTGAGCATCGATGGCGGCCGCGATCTGACCAAGCTTGTCGGACGCAACGGCGAAGTTCTCGACGCGCTGCAGGAGCTGACCCGCCTGGCCGTGCAGCAGGCGACCGGCGTCCGCAGCCGGCTGATGCTCGATGTGGCCGGCTGGCGCGCGCAGCGTCGCACCGATCTGAGCGAGCTCGGTGTCGCGGCGGCGAAGCGGGTGCTCGAGTCGGGCAAGCCCGAGGCGCTGTCGGCGATGACTCCGTTCGAGCGCAAGATCGTGCACGACGCCGTCGCCGATATCGACGGTGTGGCGAGCGAGAGTGAAGGTGTCGAGCCGAATCGGCATGTGGTGGTAGTGCCCGAGTAGGCTGATTCCGCCCGGCGTGACCGGCGGGCCCGTAGGCGGTAGCGAAGCGTAACCACGCGGGGCCCTCGGGAGTGCCGTCAGGGCCACTGCCCACGTTTGGTGTGATTAGGGCCTCCGGTCTCGGACCGGGGGCCTTATTCATGCCCAATTGCGATCGACCCCCACTCGGAAGGATGTTTCACGTGGAACTCGAACTGGGTGCGCTGTCCGCCGAGTTGGAACCGCCCGCCGCTGCCGCGCGGGTGTTCGGCGACCGCCTGGACCTCGCCCGCCGCTACTGCGCGGCGCTGGCCACCGCCGGCGTGGAGCGCGGCCTCATCGGCCCCCGCGAAGTCCCCCGCCTCTGGGAGCGGCACATCCTCAACTGCGCCGTGGTCGGTGAGCTGATCGACGAGGGCGCGTCCGTTGTCGACGTCGGCAGTGGCGCCGGACTCCCCGGCCTCCCGTTGGCCATCGCCCGGCCGGACCTCCGGATCACCCTCGTCGAGCCGCTGCTGCGGCGCACGGTGTTTCTGGGTGAGTTCATCGAAGAGGCCGGACTGAAGAATGTGACCGTGGTTCGTGGACGGGCCGAGCAGTCCGGTGTGATCAAGGAGGCCGGCGGCGCGGATGTCGTCACCTCCCGCGCGGTTGCTCCGCTCGCGAAGCTCGCGCACTGGTCCCTCCCCCTCCTCCGCGATCATGGCCGGATGCTCGCGCTCAAGGGAACGAGTGCCGCCGAGGAACTCGAGCGGGACGGCGCCGAACTGATCCGCGATGGTGCCACCGATCTCCGGGTGGTCGGGTGCGGTGCTGGGATCGTGGAGGTGCCGACTCTGGTGATCAGCGCCGAACTGCTCCCCCGGGCTGAGCGGCCGACGCGTCGGAGTGGGCGGAAGGTCGCTAGCGCGGAGAAGAAGTCGCGGAAGCGATAATTCATGTTTCGTAACGTGACGAAAGTAGCCGAGGGTAGTTGCCTACCGTAGAGCTGGGTCGAAATTTGATGGTCGCGCCGGAGTGTCGCAAACCGCCCTGCTGAACTGTTTCACGTGGAACGTGGACCTTCGAGCAATGCGATCACTGACGGTTGGCCTGAGTGATTGCCTTGTCGAACTTCCCCTGTCGGATCGCCTTCGTGATAGATCCGCCCTCTTGGCTCAATCTCGTCCAGGTGCGGTAGAGGTGTGCGTAGCTCGGCGCCATCAACTGCTTGGCACATCCCAGGGTGCGGAGCGCATCGCAGGGTGCGGAGTGGTTGGCAGGGTGCGGAGTGGATCACCTGCCCGGGATCGCCTGCTTCCTGGGTGGTGGTGTGCGTCGCATCGACGCGCTACCTGCTTGTGGCGTGAGCACGGCGACGCCTCGATCTGCGGGACCACGCCGTCCATGGTGCGTTGCGGCTCGCGGTCTGCGATCTCGAGCACCTCGGCCAGCCACGTCGTATACCGCTCCGGATTGCCTGCGAGGTCGGTCCTCGGCGCATTCGGGGCGATCCACGCCCAGGCGGCGATCCACGCCCAGGCGGCGACCCATGCCAGGCGGCGATCTCGGCCAGGTCGGGCTGCGGCGGCACGTCACCGGCACACGCTGATCCACACCATCCGGGAGTAGCGGGTGAGATCGGCCGACAGGAAGATCGCGGGACGGAGTCCGTCGATCGTGGGTGCTCGTGATGCGCGTCGGCGAAGTCGGGGACGGTGAGCTGGTCCCCGCCGCCCGGCGGTTGTCGGCATGGAGGTCGCCGTGGACGATCGTCGGGAGGCCGCACGGCTCGAGGTCGGCGATGCGGGACGGCAGCTGATCGGCGAAGCGATGGGCGACTGGCGGTTCCGCCGGGGCAACTGGCTCTCCGTTTTCCTATCGAGGAGCACCGCGGTGGTGGCGAGGTGGGTTCGAGGCGTGCGGTTCGGGAGGACGTCCGGGATCGGTCGGCGCTGAACGGTTTTCGCTCGCCGGTGGACGAGGCGGCCGATGAGTTCGGTCGGCAAGGTCCGGCATCGGGTTCCGGAGGTGGGTGGTGATCATCCTGCCCGGCCGCCGCGCAAGGACCCTCACCGTGAGGTCGGGGTTCGCGAGCCAGTCGATGGTGTTGGACTCGGTCTGACCGAACGCGGGCAGACCTCGAGTCCTTCCGCGCCATCAGTGGTTGGTATCGGAAGACCGTGCCGAAGTTTCCGGTGGCGCCGACGGATTCGCACGCCATGCCCGCGCCTCGCCGAGATCGCCCACGGAGGACGGAGTGGGTGTGGTTCGACCAGTGCGGCCGAGGGCCCGTCGCCGGTTCCGGTGTGGTGGTCGGACATTCGAGCGCCTCGACGTGATAGCTGACGATGCCACCGCCGGCCCCGTCGTCCCGGTCCGCTACGTCGAAAGGGGTCGTAGCACTGACAGGGTCCGCGGCACCGAACGGCGTCGCAACACCGAGGGCGTCGCAACACCACGGCGTCCCACCACCGAGGGCGTCCCAACACCACGGTGTCGCAACACCTAAGGCGTCACCGCGTTCGGCGCGGAGACCATCCCGGTGAGGCGGCGGCACACTGGAGAGGTGTCGTGTCATGGACCCGACTCGGGGTGGTGAAAGCCGGTGCCTCGCCGGGGATCCGTTCCGGGTAGGTGAAGACCGTGCGGACGGTTCGGACGGGCGTCGTCATGGGTCGGGTGTCGGGTCGGAAGGTCTGATCGTTCATCTCGTTCATCCGATTTCGGCGCCGCCACTCCCCTGTGTTTCCCGTGAAACATCGACCTGGAAACCGAATTGCGCGAACTTGGGTGTGTCCTTCCCGGCGTGCCGCGATTCAGCTTTCCTATCTGTCGTAGTGCTGGCAAGCTGTTCACAGTCGGGCGTGCGCGCCGGGAGCCACCGTGGCAGTGGCCGGACGCCGCCGATCTTGTTTGTGATGACACGGCGCCGACGCTCGGTCGGGAGAACGTGATCTGAAGTTTCTCGGGTTAGGAGCTGTCTATGTCGAGCGGTCCGGCGAATGTTTCACGGGAAACAGCGTCGCGGGTCCCGGGGATGCTGGATTCCAGCAACTTCGACGCGGAGACGTTCGGGAACACTCCTTTCGGGCACATCTCCCCGGCCGAGACCCCGATCGCGGCGGAAGCGCAACGCGCCAGCCAGATTCTGCATCCAGGAAAGGTCACTGTGCCGAAACCCCGCGAGCAACGGATCATCACCATCGCCAACCAGAAGGGCGGCGTGGGTAAAACCACGACGACGGTCAATCTCGCTGCGGCGCTAGCGCACCAGGGCATGACGGTTCTTGTCGTCGATCTCGATCCGCAGGGCAACGCGAGCACGGCGCTGGGCGTCGCGCATCACTCCGGTGTGCCGTCCAGCTACGAACTGCTGATCGGTGAAGTGACCGTCAAGGACGCGATCCAGCAGAGCCCGCACAGCGAGCGACTGCTGTGTGTGCCGGCCACGATCGACCTCGCCGGCGCCGAGATCGAGCTCGTCTCGATGGTCGCCCGGGAAGGTCGGCTGAAGGCCGCGATCCACGAAGCGGCGATGGCCGGGTACGACATCGATTACGTCCTCATCGACTGCCCGCCCTCCCTCGGCCTGCTCACTGTCAACGCGCTCGTGGCGGCCAAGGAGGTGCTGATCCCGATCCAGTGCGAGTACTACGCGCTGGAGGGCGTCGGTCAGCTGCTCCGCAATATCGGGCTGGTGCAGGCGCACCTCAATCCCGAACTCCACGTCTCGACGGTGCTGCTGACGATGTACGACGGCCGCACCAAACTGGCCGACCAGGTGGCCGAGGAAGTGCGTAACCACTTCGGCGATGTCGTCCTCAAGTCGATGATTCCGCGCAGCGTGAAGGTCTCGGAGGCGCCGGGCTACGGAATGACCGTGCTCGATTATGATCCAGGCTCCCGCGGTGCGATGAGCTACCTGGATGCGGGGCGCGAGCTCGCCGCCCGCGCCCAGCTCCGCCAGGACGCGTCGTAGTGGTGTGTTGGAACGAGGAAGGGATCGGTAGCCGATGAGTCAGGCGAAAAAGGGCGGTCTCGGGCGCGGGTTGGCCGCACTGATCCCGACGGGTCCGGCGGCGACGGCGCCGGGCCTCAGCAGTGCCGCGGCGAGCGTGATCGGGATCAACCCGATCGGCCCGCAGCCGGCCGAGGCGTTCCTGCATCGCGTCCCGGATGCCGAACCCGAACCGGAGGAAGACCTCGTCTCCCCCGGCGGCGCGGTCTACCGCGAGGTGCCCGCCGAGCAGATCGAACCCAACCCCAAGCAGCCGCGTCAGGTCTTCGAGGAGGAGGCGCTGGCGGAGCTGGTGCACTCGATCCGCGAGTTCGGGCTGATGCAGCCGATCGTGGTGCGCCGGGTCGAACCGGGCGTCGACAAGTTCCAGTTGGTCATGGGCGAGCGCCGGTGGCGCGCGTGCCAGGAAGCCGGACTGACGACGATCCCAGCGATCATCCGCGACACCGCCGACGGCTCGATGCTGCGCGACGCACTGCTGGAGAACATCCACCGCGTGCAGCTGAACCCGCTCGAAGAGGCGGCCGCCTATCAGCAGCTGCTCGAGGAATTCGATGTCACCCACGAGGAATTGGCCTCGCGAATCGGTCGTTCGCGACCGGTGGTGACGAATATGATCCGATTGCTGAAGCTGCCGATCCCCGTGCAGCGTCGGGTGGCCGCCGGGGTGCTCTCGGCCGGACACGCCAGGGCGCTGCTCGGTTTGGATGCCGGAGCCGACGCGCAGGAAGTGTTGGCGGCGCGGATCGTCGCCGAGGGGTTGTCGGTTCGGGCCACCGAGGAAGCGGTGACGCTGGCGAACCGCAATCCAGCGGAGGTCGCTCCCCCGGCGCCGAAGCGTAAGCCGATCCACATGCCGGGTCTGCAAGAAGTGGCCGAACGGCTGTCGGGCTCCTACGACACCCGGGTCACGGTCAGCCTCGGAAAGCGTAAAGGCAAGATCGTTGTCGAGTTCGGTTCCGTCGAAGACCTCGAGCGCATTGTGGCGCTGATGGAGCAATCCGGCCCTGAAACGTCACTGTGACGGGGCACTCCCAGTCTTTCTACATAATTGAAAGAGGCGGCATTACTGTGGATAGTGATGTGGCGTGAGCGTGGATGAATCGGACAGCTGGAGGCTGAGCAGAGCGGTGTCGACCAGCGTCACGGCATTGACCCTCGATCGACTCGATCAGCTCCCGGCGCACACCCGGCGGTGTGTGTTCTGGGAGCTCGATCCAGCCGTCGCTGCCGACTCACACGCTTTCAGCGATCCGGTCTTCGAGAAGGAAGCCTGGCTCTCGACCGTAATGCTCGAGTGGGGCTCGTGCGGTCAGCTGGCGCATGTCGACAACAACATCGCCGGCTGCGCGCTGTACTCGCCGCCGAGCGCCGTCCCCCGGTCGACCCTGTTCCCCACCTCCCCCGTGAGCCCGGACGCGGTCCTGCTGACCACGCTGCAGGCCGAATTCCCCTATGAGGAGGCCGATGTAGCCCATCGGCTGATTCAGGGCGTGGTGGCCGATCTGGTGCGTCGTGGTGTGCGCGCGATCGAGGCATTCGGCATTCGCAACGGTCCGTCGACCAGCTCGCTGGCCGACCGCGGCCTCGGTTCGTCCATGCGGCTGATGGAACGGATCGCGGCGCCGCTGCGCGATCCGGCGGCGGCGACCCAGTGCACCCCCGAAACCTGCATGATCGACGCCGATTTCCTGGCCGACGTCGGTTTCGAAGTGGTGGCCCCGCATCACCGCTTCCCCCGCCTGCGGCTGGAGCTCGACTCCGACCACGGCTGGAAGGAAGACGTGGAGCGCGCCCTCGATCAGCTCCTCGCGGCGGCCTCGATGGTGCCACCCACCCGCGTCGGCGTGCACTGAAATCAACAAGCGGCCCTGCCTGCGCGGGGCCGCTTGTGGTGTGCCGAGACCGCACTCCAGCTCAACCGCCGGTCGCCCGGCGAACTCTGTGCGCGCCTAGACCAAGCCAGAATTCTCGGGGAGGCGGTCCTGCGCGGCCAGCTCTTCGGCGAGCAGCTCGGCGAAGGTATAGGTGCCGGTGGGCTGGTCGTCCTGGCCGAGCAGGTACAGCCGCTTCACCGAGATGAGGATGGCTTCGGCGATCACGTCGCGCATGCGCGGGTTGGTGAGCACCGAGGCGTCGTATTCGTTGGTGAGGTAGCCGAGGTCCACCTGCACGGTCGGCATCTTGGTGAGCCGCAGCAGGTCCCAGGTGCGCTGGTGGGTCCGGCAGTCCTGCACCGAGGTGCGGGCGACGACCTCGCGCTGGATGAAGCCGGCCAGCACCTGGCCGATCATCGACACCGAGCCATGCGAGTTGCCGAAGTAGAAACCGGCGACGCCCTTCGCGGACGGGTTGTCACTCGTGGCGCAGCGCAGCGAGATCATCAGGTCGGCGTCGAAGGCATTGGAGGTCTCGGCGCGTTCGACATCGGTGGGGTTGGCGCCCCACGGCCGGGACAGGAACGTCTCCATGCCGGTGGCGGCCATCCGGCCCTCCAGCCGGGAGGCCAGATCCCACAGGATCTCCGACTCGAAGACGTCACCGAACTCGGTCGGCACCGCGAAACCCTTGTCGGCGCCGCCGAACCCGGGGTCGATGACGATGCGCTTGCCGGTGAGCTGCGGGCCCGCCCGGTGCACCACCTCTTCCTCGGCGATGCGATGCGGGTTGCCGCCGGTCACGCGCGCGCCGAGCAAGTCCAGCGAACGCAAGGTGTCGGGGCCGCAGATGCCGTCGGCGGACAGACCGATCTCGCGCTGGAACGCGCTGAGCCCCTCGTGGGTGTGTGGGCCGAAGTAGCCGTCGACCCGGTGCACGTAGAAGCCGAGGTCCTGCAGCTTGCGCTGCAGGGTCGCGACATCGTCACCGTAGAGCGGCGCGGACAGCTGGTAGATCAGTGTGCGGGCACCCAGGCGGTAGGAGGCTTCCTTCAGCGCGCGGTAGGTGGCCGGACCGACCACACCGTCGACGAGCAGACCGCGTTGCTGCTGGAACGCGCGCACCGCCGAGTCCAGCGGCCGGTCGAACTCCGCGTCGGTGTCCTTCCAGTAATCGCCGTGTTGGGGATGCAGGAAGCCCAGGCTTGCGAGGGTGCTCCGAACCTCTGCTACGGCTGGTCCTGAATCGCCGTGACGAAGTCGGTGCATGCGTAAGAGCCCTTTCCTTCGGCCGGAGCGTCGCCTCGATTGTCTCAGACCCGGGCCGTATTAAGGGAATCCCGGGTCCAGGCATCCTACGGCGCGTCGGCCGGTAGGAGGTGCTTTATCAGACCGCTGGTCAGATGAGACCGTCGAGTTCGCGCAGCAGTGCCGCCTTGCCCTTGGCGCCGACGATCTGCTTCACGGGCTTGCCGCCCTGGAACAGGATCATCGTCGGCAGGGACAGGATCTGGTAATCGCGCGCCGCACCGGGGTTGGCCTCGGTGTCGAGCTTGGCGATGGTCAGCTTGTCGGCATGGGTGCCCGCGATCTCCTCCAGCACGGGGGCGACCATCTTGCACGGACCGCACCAGTCGGCCCAGAAGTCGACCAGCACCGGCTTCTCACTGAGCAGGACGTCATCGGCGAAGGACTGGTCGGTGACGGTGATGGTGTTGGCGCTCTCGGCCATGGCTGTACTCCTTGCTGGGGTGGAACTCGACGTGCTCGAAATCAGTTGGTGGAGACCGCTGCCGAGCCGTCGGCGTTTTCGAGGGTGTTGGCGGTGATGTCACCCTGTTCGGCGAGCCAGCGCTCGGCGTCGATCGCCGCGCGGCAGCCGGTGCCCGCGGCGGTGATCGCCTGGCGGTAGGTGTGGTCGACCAGGTCGCCCGCGGCGAACACGCCCGCCACGTCGGTGGCGGTACCCGGATCGGTCACCTGTACATAGCCTTCGCCGTCGAGCGCGATCTGGCCCTTGACCAGTTCGCTGCGCGGATCGTGGCCGATGGCGACGAACAGGCCGGTCGCGGCGAGCTCGGATTCCTCGCCGGTGCGGGTGTCGCGCAGGGTCAGGCTGGTGACGCTCGTCTCGCCGTTGACCTTCACCACTTCGGCGTTGAGCCGGAACTTGATCTTCTCGTTGGCCTTGGCGCGCTCGAGCATGATCCGCGAGGCGCGGAACTCCTCGCGCCGGTGCACCACGGTGACGCTGGCCGCGAACTTGGTGAGGAAGGTCGCTTCCTCCATGGCCGAGTCGCCGCCGCCGACCACCACGATGTCCTGGCCCTTGAAGAAGAAGCCGTCGCAGGTGGCGCAGGCGCTCACGCCGCGGCCGAGCAGCTCCTGCTCACCCGGGACGTTCAGGTAGCGCGCGGCCGAGCCCATGGCCAGCACGATGGCGTAGGCCTCGAAGGTCTCGTCACCGACGGTCACCTTCTTGATGGGGCCGGACAGGTCGATCGCGTCGACGTCCTCGGTGCGCAGGTCGGCGCCGAAACGCTTGGCCTGCTCGCGCATCTGCTCCATGAGGTCGGGGCCCATGATGCCCTCGCGGAAGCCGGGGAAGTTCTCCACCTCGGTGGTGGTCATCAGGGCGCCACCGAACTGGGTGCCCTCGAACACGAGCGGCTGCAGTTCCGCGCGGGCGGCGTAGACGGCCGCCGTGTAACCGGCGGGTCCTGAGCCGACGATGATCAGGTCGCGAACTGGCGTGCTCATGGGGCCCTTCCGAAAAGACAACTGGGGACGTGTCGGTCAACAACAGCCTAAACGGTGTTGTTCCCGGGGCCACGGCGCTTCCCTCGAAGCGCCGTGTCAGCCGATATCGCGGAGCGCGAGCTGTTCGGGCGCGCCCGTGGTGCAGCCCGCGCCCACGACCAGCGCGGTGATGGTCGGCGGCTTGGGCCCGATGACGAGCACGAGCACCGCGTCGGTACCGCGGAACGTGATGCTCGACGCACCGAGGACGGTGCGGTCGATCCCGTTGGCCGCGACGCAGCGGGCCAGCGCGGCCTCGTCGGCCAGCGGACCACGAACCTCGCGCTTGCCGAGGGCGCTGAGCGCCGCGGCGGTGGTGAGTTCGTCGCCGGGGGTGTCGGGTTCGGTGAACGGCGCGGCGGTCGGGGTGCCGTCGGTGGTGTTCAGCGTCGTGACGACGGCGCCGGCGCCGGCGAGTACGGCCACGGCGGCGGCCGCCGCGGCGAGCAGGCCCATCCGGCGCCGGGATCGGTACTGCGCCAGCGAGACCGGCGCCTCGACGGGCGGTTGCGGTGCGGGCGGTGGGACCGACATCGTGGTCAGCCGGTCGGTGGGGCCGTCTTCCTGGACGGTCGGCGGGGTCGTCAAGCGTTCGGTGGGACCGTCGCCCGCGTCGAGATCGGCGACGAAACGGAACATACGGTCTGCGACGTCGTCGGGCATGGGGTGCATGACCCGCTCGTCGGTGGCCAGTGCGCGGAGGTGGACGTTCACCTCGTCGAGCCGGCTCAGGTAGTGCAGCGCGTCTGGGTCGGCGCTGACCTGTGGCAGGAGTTGCTCGCGCAGTTCGGCCGCGAGGTTGTCGCCGTGCAGATCGGCCAGCAGTTCCGACGGGAACGGAGGCTGCGGCACGGATCTAGACACCCTCGCACCTCCCCTGTTCTGTCGATATCGGATCGCAGGATTTACATCGCTGACTTGTTCGTCACTGTTAATGACGCATCCGGGCTAGATCCGGTTCCCCGGATCCCGGAAAAATTCCAAACGTTCTTGCAAACGTACGCGCGCTCGGGAGCAACGGCTCTTGATCGTGCCCTCCGCCACGCCGAGCGCAGCGGCGGTTTCGGCCACGCTGCGGCCTTCCATCTCGACCATGACCAGGGCGAGCCGCTGATCCTCCGGCAGCGTGAACAGTGCCTCGCCGACGACGGTCGACAGTTCGTACTCGGCGAACACGTCGCGCGGCTCGATCGCCTCGGGCATGGTGTCGGGTGTGATCGATATCGCGCGACGGGTCTTGTTGCGGCGGATCCGGTCCAGACAGGCGTTGACGACGATGGCGTGCAGCCAGCTGCGCACCTCGGCCTCGGCCCGGAACGAGCCCGCGGTGCGATGTGCGGACAGCAGCGCGTCCTGCAGTGAATCGGCGGCGTCCTCGCGGCTGTAGGAGGTACGCAGCGCGGTCTGCCACAGGTGGTCCTTGTGCCTGCGCAACAGCTCGGCGAAGGCGTGTGGCACCCCGCGGACGTGGGCAGCCAGCAGTTCCTTGTCGCTGCCGTTCTCCAGCACGAACGAACGGTCGCGGTATGCGGCGACCTGCCGCGTTCTCCCCCCGCGTACCTGCTCGTTGACTTCCGGCGACACCTGACCCCTTGGACAGCGCTCATTACGGCGACTTCACGTCGGCGAACGAGGCCGATCCATCACCTGACTACTGCGGCGTCCAGGATCGACGTCGACAAATCCTGGGAAGCTCCCAGCCGAGAGCGCGGCCCCGATCATATCGTCGATAACAATTGCGCACCAACCGGACGTAGTTCGACGAACGTCCGATCTCCGCGCGGAATTAGGCGGCCACCTGCGCTGATAGCGGTGGGAGCTGGGTCGACGCGGGGCTAGGGCGCGGCGTCGAAGCGGACATCGGCGATAGCGGTCTGGAACTGACCGCCCGAATTCGCGAGTCCGGTGATCCATACGAGCACGAAACGAGCGGCCTGATCGGTCTGCACGGCGATGTCGGTGACCCCGTCGACGAGCTTGGCCGAGCCGATCAACTGGGTCTGGTCGAGCGTGGGCGTCTCGGTCGGCGAGGTGCGGATCTCGACCGTGCTACCCGCGCTGGGCGAGGTGATCGAGACGTTGGTCAGCTTCGCCGGCGTCGGCAGCGTGGCCAGCAGCCCCACGCCCTTCTTGAGGGCGGGGAACTGCTGGAAGTACTGATCCGTGCGCCACACCGTCGCCGGGTTCTGGTCGAGCACCGCGCCCGCGGCCGCCGCCCCGTCCGGGGTGCCCTCCGGGGAGAACACCGCGGCGCCGGTGACGGGCACCGGCACGCTGGTCGGCGGCGCGGCCGGGGTCTGCCCGGCCGGCGGTGCCGCGCTCGGCGGCGCCACACTCGACGTGAGCCCGATGTTGATCTGCTCGTCCAGCGGCTTGTCCGAGGCGCCGGGCGCGAAGATGCTGACCATCCACCAGATCAGGATGCCGACGACCAGCGCCGCGAGGACGCCGAGGCCGACCATGATCCACATCATCCGCTGCGAGCGTTCCCGCTCGGCGGCGAGCAGTTCCGGATCGGCGAGCGAATCCGGTCCGCTCGCGACCGCCCGCTGACCCAGCCGCAGGACCGGGATGAAGTCGGTCTTCTGGTCCACGACCGAGGCCTGCTCGAGCACGTGCTGCACCGTCGCGGCCGTCCGCACGCCCTTGTTCGACTCCAGCGAACGGACCGCGACGGCCGAGATCTCGAACGGGACCTCCGGCCGGATCTGCCGCGGTTCCACCGGGGTGCCGTCGGGGCCGAAATCGGCCAGCCGTAGGCCGCCGATGGTGGCCGCGGTCCCGGTGACGCCGCCGACCCGGATGGGCCAGCGCGCGGTGATCAGGGCGTAGAGCATGGCGCCGAGGCCACGCACGTCGCCCTGGGCGTCGGAATCGCCGAGGGTTCCGGGGAACGCCAGTACGGCGTCACCGGAGGCGCTGATCCGGATCCGGTCCGGATGATCGATCGACAGCGAGCCGCCGCCGCGGTGGGCCAGTTCGGCTGCCGAGGCGAGTGCCCTGATGGCCCTGGCCGCGCCGATCGGCGAGGGAACGGTTTCGGCCATCTCGCGCAGCGAGCGACCGGGCGTCCACTCGGCGACC
Source organism: Nocardia fodinahabitans (assembly GCF_052983615.1). NCBI lineage: Bacteria > Bacillati > Actinomycetota > Actinomycetes > Mycobacteriales > Nocardiaceae > Nocardia > Nocardia fodinahabitans. The sequence goes on along the minus strand of NZ_JBRJJC010000001.1, from coordinate 3,322,239 downwards.
ACGATGCCGCCGGAGCTGCCGCGGACCACGTCGAGGACCCTGGCCAGGCCGGGCGAGTTGATCCGGCCCAGGCGCAGCGTGCGCGACAGGATCGCCTGCGGGCCGTCGTGCCCGGAATTCTCCCCCGACTTCTGGTCGGCATCGACGAAGGTCAGCGCCACCTCGCGGTCGAGCTTGATGTCGAGTGCCTGCCAGAACTTCAGGCCACGCGCGCCGCCGTGCCCGGCCAGCAGGCGATACCTGCCGCCCGCCACGGACGCGCCGGGGATCAGCTTGGGGCCACGCTGGGCACGGTTCGCCGCCGCGGCAGGCGGGACCTGCGGCGGAATCGGCAGCATGCCGGTGTCGTGCGTCGGATCGTGCGGCGGCATCGCGCGCGCGTCGTCGGCCGGTCCCTGCTCCTCTGCCGAGCTGTTATGCGGCGATTCGGCCTCGTCGGGCGTGTCGGCCTGCTCGGATCCTGCTGCGTTGGACGCGGCAGGATCGACATCGGTGGACATTCCTCCTGCTGCGCGCGCCGCAGAATCAGCGGCCGGGACGCCGCCCACCGCGTCATCGCTCACCCTCGGTCCTCCTTCGGCCTGATCTCGCGGAATCTTCCGCGTGCTGGCGTCATCGCCACCCATGTCGGTATGCCGAACAGCGTACGGGAACTGTGCCTGACCGGTGATGTCAACAGCACCGGGCCGGATCACCGGAAGGACCATCGTCTGGGTGTCCATCGACGGCCCATACGCCGGGAACGCGTAGGTGTCGGGCCTGCGCAGAATAGTGGTCGCGTAGATGTCCTCGGCAGGGGTCTCGTCCAGGCCGAGATCCGGCGCGGGCGGGGTGATCCCCAGCTTGCGCGAGACGGCGACGGTGATCGCCACGACCTCGGGGATGCCGGCCAGGCGCATGAGGCCGAAGGCGACCGAGAACATGACCACCGAGTCGATGACGACGCGCAGCAGCGAACCCGCGCCGCCGGAGACCCGGTCGAGTCCGGTCACGGTGTCGACGATGAGCATCACCGCGCCACCCGCCACGGACGCGAGCAGTACTCGCGTCACGGTGCGGCCGACGTTGGCCATGCGGAGATCGCCCAGGCTGCGGTGCAGCAGCAGGCCGCCGATCACCGCGCCCGCGGTGAAACCGAGGCCGGTGGCGACACCGAGAATGATCACCACGTCGTCGCTGTCGCGAGCCAGCACCGGGGCCAGCGCCGAGAACAGGATCTTGATCGTGGTGATGCCGAGGATGATCCAGGTGGGCGTCCAGGCCTGCTCGCGCGCGTAGAACACGCGCAGGTGGATCAGCACCAGGGAGTACGGGATCAGCGAGAACGCCGACCAGCTGACCGCGCTGCCGAGGCGCTCGGCGTCGCCGGAGAATCGGGCGTAGCCGTAGAGCGCCTGGCCGATCTCCGGGCCCGCGAGGGTCAGGAAGGTGACCACGGGGATCAGCGCGATCATCGTGAGCCGGGTGGCGACGGACAGGTCGTCGACCACGGCCGGGGTGTCGTCGGCGGCGGCGTTGCGGCTCAGCCGCGGCATGATCGCGGTGAGCAGGGTGACACCGAGCACGCCGTACGGCAGCTGCAGCAGGGCCCACGCGTTGGCGAAGATCGCGGGACCCGCCTCGTCGGCGGAGGAGGCGATGTTGTTCGCGACAACCAGGCCGATCTGGCTGATCAGCACGTACAGGATGATCGCGGCACCCATCTTGCCGAACTGCTTGAGGCGCGCGTCGACGCCCCACAGCGGTCGCAGATTGATGCCGTGCCTGCGGATCGCGGGCAGCAGGCTCAGCGCCTGCGTGGCCACACCCACCGTGATGCCGATGCCGAGGACCAGCAGTTTCGGGTCGCTCATCCGCACCGGATCGAGGGTGATCTCGCCGGGTGTCAGCGCGTAGAGGGCCAGCACCGCCAGCACGACCACGTTGTTCAGCACCGGCGCCCACGCGCCCGGTTTGAACGCCTGCCTGGTGTTCAGGATGGCGGTGAACAGGGCCGACATGCCGTAGAAGAGGATCGCCGGCGCCAGCAGGTAGGTCAGCGCGGTGGTGAGGTGGGTGTTCACCTTGCCGTCGGAGGCCACCAGCACATGGCTGGCCAGGATCGGCGTCGCGGCCAGCGTCAGCACGGTCGCGGCGAACAGCACCGCGAAGGCGGCGGTCACCAGTCTTCGGACGAACGCGGCGCCGTTGTCGGCGTCCTCGTGTTCGGCGCGCACCAGGGTCGGCACGACGATGGCGGTCAGCACGGCGCCGAGGACCAGCTCGGCCACCATGTTCGGGATCAGGTTCGCCGAGATGAACGCACTGGCGATGGCCGGACCGAGCACTGTCAGCAGCAGCAGCTGCTTGGCGAAGCCGGTGATGCGGCTGACCAGCGTCGCGATTGCGATCGAGCCCGAGTCCTTGAGCAGTTTCGCGTTGGCGCTCTGCGGGGTCGCCGGCTTCTCGGTCGCCACCCGTTCGGGGCGGGCGATCTTCTGGGTCTTGGCGGCGGCCAGGTCGTCGACGGCCGCGCGTCGTCCACCCGTCGCTCGACGGCCCGCGGGTTCGGCCTGCGCGCCGACCGGCGTGCCGGGCATCCCGGGGTAGGACGGGCGTTGCGGCGCGTTGCGCCTGCCCTCCGGTCGACGGCCCGCGGCGTCACCGCCGGGCTGATCGCCGAACAGCTGGTCGGGGCGGCCCTGCCGGGGTATGGCACCGGACTGTGGACCGCGCGGGGCACCCGGATTCCGGGCGAACTCGCCCGCACCCGGACCCGGCGGCACCGGACCTCGTTGCGGACGCACACCCGCGTCGAGATCGGGACGAGCCTGCCGCGGAATCGCTCCCGAAGCCGACGCGTGCGGCGGCGCGGGCCGTTGCTGCGGGAACTCGCCCGAGCTCGGTCCGGGCCGTTGCGGCCGGAGGTCGTCGGGGCGCCCACCCGACCAACCTGGACGCTGCTCGGGCGGGAATTCACCCGCACGATCACCGGGCATGGGACGCTGCGGGCGCAGCTGCTGGGAGACCTCGTCGGCGCCGGACGCCGGACGCGGAGGCAGGCCGGGCCGTGGCTGGGGGAAATCGTCGGCGCCGGACGCCGGATACGGAGGCTGGCCGGGGCGCTGCTGCCGGGGCAGTTCACCCGACTGCCCACCGGGACCGGCTACGGGACGTGGCGGTTGGCCTGGCCGTTGCTGCGGGAACTCGCCCGAGCTCGGTCCGGGTCGCGGTGGCCGGAGCTCGTCGGCGCGAGCGCCGGGTCCGGGGTGGCCCGGACGTGGCTCCGGCGGGAAACCACCGGAGCCGGGCAGCGGGCGCTGCCCCCGGAGTTCGTCGGCACCGGGGTGCGCCGGCGGGAACTCACCCGGGCGACCCGAGCGCGGCGGCTGACCGGGACGCTGCTGCCTGGGGAACTCACCCGACTGCTCACCCGCAGACGGACGCGGCGGCTGCCCTGGGCGCTGGTGCAGCGGGTCACCGGACTGACCGGCGGTCGGACGTGGCGGTTGGCCCGGCCGTTGTTGCTGCGGGAACTCACCCGATTGACCGGCGGTCGGATGCGGCGGTTGGCCCGGCCGTTGTTGCAGCGGGAACTCACCCGATTGACCGGCGGTCGGACGTGGCGGTTGACCGGGACGCTGCTGCTGCGGGAACTCCCCCGAGCGACCGGCAGGCGGCACAGGACGCTGCGGCGGAACACCTGGACGATCGCCCTGGCCGGGACGCTGCTGCGGAAACTCACCGGGCTGCCCCGGCAACTGCACACGCGGAACGTCGGGGTGCTGCGGACCGTCGTGCCGATCGCCGTACGCCGCGCGCGACGGATCCGGCGCACGATTGCCGGGCCGATCGGTGGGAACCGGCCGATACCCAGGGGCCGGCTGATCGGCGGGCCGGTAACCGGGCTGCCCCTGGCCCGGCTGACGCCCACCCTGCTGGTCGAACCCCGGCTCGGCGGGCCGATACGGCCGACCTTCCGGCGCTCCCGGACGCGGCGCGGCGACGTTCCCCTCGTGTTCCCCGCCCGTCATGCCACGCTCCCATGGCGCGACCGGGGCCGGGCGTGCCGGTCCGTCGCGGCGATCGTCGTGGTCGTGCCGATGAGCGGAATCATCGTCGCCCATCATGCCTCCTGTACCCGGCGCAACCCGCGAATCCCGCCGGTCCGATGAGCGTTTCGCTCACCCGTGCCACTCTCGTCCTTGTCTGCCATGTTCCCCCGCCCGCGTCTCAGGCGTGGGCATTCACTGCCGTTCGAACCCCTCGTCGGCGGGGTCGGGCTGCCCACGGAACCGGCGCAGGAGCCGGCGCCCGGCCAACAGCAACAGCAATATTCCGGCACATGCCGTAATTATGGCCAAGGCCTGTCCGTAGGCGTTCGAACGTACCGAGACCGAGGTCGGCTCCCCTAGCGCTACGCCGTCCGGCGTGGTAAGGGAAATCGGAATCACCAGCTTACGGCTGTCGCTCACCTCGGTCGGAATCTGGAACGACCGGGTACCGGAGGGCGGAAGCAGCTGTTCGCCGATATCGGTGATGTTCGTCTCGGCGGGTGCCTCGATCCGGAACTGCACCCGGATGGCGACCGGCAGTTCGTTGCGGGCGACCAGCAGCAACGGGCTCTGCTCGGAGGCCAGCGTGTACACCCCACCCGGCGGCAGCACCGACACCGACGAGAACATGGTGTCGAGTTCCTTGGTGACCTGATCGATGCGGCGCTGGGCGTGCAGATCGGCGAGCGTGTCGTCGTCGGCCCTGCGGTCGGACAGGCTGAGCGCGCGCAGCAGGTCCTCGCGGGCCGGGGTCAGGAAGGCATGCGGGGTGAGCTCGGATTCCGGCAGCTCGACCAGCGCCCGCATCAGCTCGGTGATCCGGGCGCCCTGGGCGTGGACCGGCGGTACGAACCGCTCCGGCGCCGCGTCCTGGGCCGCGCGCGGCAGGTATTCCAGCGCGTACGGACGCGGATCGGGCGCCTGCGCGACGAGCTCGGCGAAACCGCGCGGGCTCGCGAGGTTGTTGCGGGTCAGCAGTTCGACCTGCTTGAGCAGCGCGATGCCCTCTTCCCGGTTGGCGCCCCACTGCTGCGGCGGCATGAGCAGCTGCGAGCGCGGTCGTTCCGGTGACGGGTTCAGCGCCGACCAGGCGATCGCGCCGAGCGCGTCCTGCAGCCGCGCCGCGCGCGAGTCGTTGGTGACGTCGAAGCGCACCTTCGACGGCGTGAACGACGGCGTCGGCGGATTCGAGCCGACGGCGGCCAGCGCGGTCGCCGACCAGATGTCGAAGGTGGTGACGCGCAGCGCGGGATCGGTGCCCGCCGGCCCGCCCGCGGGCGGTTCGACGCTCACGGTCGGCACCCGGACGACGTCCGGCGCCGCCTGCTCCCCACCGACGACCACGCCCGGCTCCAAGGTCACCGGCGCCGAGGTCAGCGCGTTCTCGGTATCGCCGCCCGCACCGTCGGTCGACACCGCCGTGCTCGCCAGGACCGCCGTCCCGTAGCCGTGGCCGCGCAGCAGTTGCCCGGCCGGATCGTCGATGCTGCCGGAATCGGGCAGGCTGACCCCGCGCAGCGAGCGGGTGCCCAGGATCGCGTCGACCACGTCGGCGGGCGCGGTGAGCGCACGCGCGGACAGGCTGGGGTCGTTCACCGCGGCCAGCGCCGACACGTCGACCTGTGCGAACGGCAACGCGACCGTGCACATCGATCCGGCCAGCGTGCGCAGCCGGTCGAGCCAGGCCTGCGCGCTCGCCGCGCCGGTCCCCTCCCTGGTCGCGCCACTCGGATCGGACGGGCTGGCCAGCACGCGGTAGCCGCGCGTCATCGTCTGCACGGTCGAGACCAGATCGGGGTCGATGGCGATACACACCGAACTCGCCACGCCGCGTTCGCGACCGGGCCCCGGCGCGACCGATTCCAGCGCGGCGACCAGCTGCTCGAGCCGTCCGCCCTTGCCGACGGAGACGGCCAGCTCGTCGTCGAGCAGCTCCGGCTGCCCGTTGACCGAGCCCGGTTTGCCCGCGACCATGCGCGGCCGATCGGCCAGCGGCCAGATCAGCGTGGTGGCCACCGGCGACGCATCGGCGGGCGGGGGCACCGGCTCACTCGCCGCGCCGGTCGCGTCGTCCCCGGCGCCGGGCAGGCCGAGCACCGGCAGCAGGAAGCGGGCGTCGTCGAGCCGGGCCTGGGTGCCGTAGGCGGGTTCCCCGTTGACATTGAGCAGCAGCGGATACACCCCGGGATCGGTCAGCCCCAGCGAGGCGCCGTCGCCCCCGGCGCGCAAGGCGATGCGCACCGAGAACTGCTTGCGCTGACCGGGACTCAACCGCTCGGCCACATCCTGGAACGGCCCGGTGACCTCGTAGTTCACCTGATCGAGCCGCAGCGAACTGCGCAGTCCGCTCGGGGACTGCACCGGCGCGGCCCGCTGGATCCGTACGCTCACGTCGTCGACGACGCGGTCGCCGATATTGGTGACCGTGCCCGACACCGTCAGCATCGGATCGCTGCTGGTCGTGACCGTGCCCGGCGCGACAGCGTCCAGCGTCAGCTTGAGGAATTTCGGTGTGCTCGTGCCCGACCCGTTCGGTTGCGCGTGCGCGACCGAAGGCAGAAGCGTCACCGAACCCAAGATGGTCAGGACCGCCGTGATCAGCCGGAACAGTCCACCCGTCATCGCTTGCCGGTCTCCATCCGGTCGATCATTCGATTCGCCACTTCGGCCAGCCGCCGTTCGTCGGCGTAGGCCAATCGGGAATCCAACTCGCTCAACGGAACCCACGCAACCTGGGTGACTTCCACGTCGGCGTCGGACAGTTCACCGCCGAGCGAGCGCAGCAGGAAATGGTGCACGGTCTTGTGTACCCGCCTGCCCTCGGTCACGAACCAGTAATCGATACTGCCCAGTTCGGCGACCACTTCGCCGTTGATTCCGGTCTCCTCGGCGACCTCGCGGATGGCGGTCTGCTCGGAGGTCTCGCCCGCTTCGATATGCCCTTTGGGCAGCGACCACAGCAGCCTGCCCCGGCGATCGGTGCGCCCGATCAGCGCGGCGCAGCGCTGCTCACGCGGGCCGTCGAGCCCGTCGACGACCAGGCCACCCGCGGAGGTCTCGCGCACCGTGCGCATGCGCGGTTTGCCGGCATTGCTCGCCGAACCGCGCCGCCGCGGCTGGCGGCGTCGACTGTTCGCGCGATCGGCCGGAGGAGACACCCCGCCAGCTTAGCTGGCCCGCCTCCCCGCGAATTCTGCGTCTCGCTGCCCCGCCTCCCCGCGAATTCTGCGTGTCGCTGCCCGCCTCCCCGCGAATTCTGCGTGTCGCTGCCCCGCCTCCCCGCGAATTCTGCGTGTCGTCCGGTAGCTCGGTTGTCGGCAGTCGGTCCCGCGTTGGTGCGGAGCGGCTGGGAGGTGGCCGGGGAGTTACCCATGTTCTCGTGTGATCAGTGGTGGCGAATGCCAGCTGACTGTGTGGGCGGCGACCCCGGTAGGCTGGCTGTTCGTGTCTTCCAACGTTGTCCCTGATGCTGTGGCCGATCGGCGTGCGCGGCTGCTGGCCGCGGCGGCGGTGACACTGGGGCAGCTATCGGATGTGCTGACACCGCTGGGCGAGAGGTTCGCCGAGCGCGGGCATTCCCTTTACCTTGTCGGCGGCAGTGTCCGCGACGCGGTGCTCGGGCGGCTGGGCAACGATCTGGATTTCACCACCGATGCCCGTCCCGAGGTCGTGCAGGAGCTGATGCGCGGCTGGGCCGATCACCTGTGGGACACCGGCGGCCTGGCCTTCGGCACGGTGAGCGCGGCCAAGGACGACCAGCAGCTCGAGATCACCACCTTCCGCGCCGACACCTACGACCGGGTCTCGCGCAATCCCGAGGTCACCTTCGGTGACACCCTCGAGGGCGACCTGGTCCGCCGCGATTTCACGGTCAACGCGATGGCGGTGAAGATCGCCGCCGACGGCTCGCTCGAATTCGTCGACCCGCTCGACGGTCTCGACGCCCTGCTCGACGGTGTGCTCGATACGCCTGCCGCGCCGCAGGATTCGTTCGACGACGACCCGCTGCGGATGCTGCGCGCCGCCCGTTTCGTCGCCCAGCTCGGTTTCGACGTGGCGCCGCGGGTGCGCGCGGCGATCGAGGACATGGCCGAGCAGATCGATCGGATCACCGCCGAGCGGGTGCGCACCGAACTCGACAAGCTGATCGGCGCCGCGCATCCGATCGACGGCATCAACCTCATGTGCGACACCGGTCTGGCGCAGCGCGTGCTGCCCGAGGTGCCCGCCATGAAGCTCGAGATCGACGAGCACCACCAGCACAAGGACGTCTATCAGCACTCGCTGACCGTGCTCTCGCAGGCGATCGACCAGGAGGAGGGCGACCCCGACCTGGTGCTGCGCTGGGCCGCGCTGCTGCACGACATCGGCAAGCCCGACACCAAACGCAACGAGCCCGGCGGCGGCGTGAGCTTCCACCACCACGAGGTGGTCGGCGCGAAGATGGTGCGCAAGCGCCTGCGCGCCCTGAAGTATCCGAAGGCGTTCACCGAAGAGGTTGCGCGCCTGGTGTTCCTGCACCTGCGCTTCCACGGGTACGGCAAGGGCCAGTGGACCGACTCGGCGGTGCGCCGCTACGTCACCGACGCCGACGACCTGCTCGATCGCCTGCACAAGCTGGTCCGCGCCGACTGCACCACCCGCAACAAGCGCCGCGCCGCGGCCCTGCGCGCCACCTACGACGAGCTCGAGGAGCGCATCGCCAAGCTCAGGGAGCAGGAGGACCTGGCGCGGGTGCGGCCCGACCTGGACGGCAACTCCATCATGGAACTGCTCGGCCTGTCGCCGGGTCCGCAGGTCGGCAAGGCGTGGAAGTTCCTCAAGGACCTGCGGCTGGACCGTGGTCCGATGACCCGCGAGGAAGCCGAGGCCGCGCTGCTGGAGTGGTGGGCCACCGAGAACGCCTGATCAGAAGACGATCAGCGTCGTCCCGGCGACGATGGCCGCGCGGATCTGCGCGAGGTCGAACGAACCGGTGGTCTCGGGCAGTTCGATCCGGAAGCGCACCTTGTCGCCGCGGCGGTGCGCGTAGGTGATGCTCGCCCGGTTGGGCAGATCGTCGAGCAGCAGCGCGGGGGCGGGCACCGCGCGCCTCGGCAGCCGGATGCCGTGCCAGCTGGCCTTGCGGATGTCGATGGTGAGCAGGTTGTCGTAGACCTGCGCGTCGACCAGGGCGCGCATCTTGCGGGTGCGGTGGGTGGCGACGATGCGGCCGCGTTCGTCCAGGTGGACCCGCCAGTCGAGATTCTGCGCGTCCACCCACTCGACCAGGGCGCCGATCCCGATGGTGCCCTCGATATCGAGCTGCTGGACCCGGATCTTGGTCGGCACACCGGGAATCAGCCGGACACCGTGCGCGATGACGGTGACGGCGTCGAACGGATGCGAGTCCCAGACCAGGTCCGACAGCACGGTCTTGCTCTGGAAATGGGCGCCGCGCCTGCGCACCTTGAACACGTCGAGGGTGGCGGTGAGGTCGTGCCCGAGCAGGGTGGCGCTGACTTCCTGGCCGCCGAATCGGCTGAGGATGCCCTCGCTGAGCACGGTCATCAGCACGTCGGGCATGAGCGCGGTCACGGTGCCGGAGCCCAGGTCGGCGACGGGGTCGGCCCAGGAGGTGGTGAAGCCGAGCCACTGGTCGATCCATGACGGGTCGAGCAGGCGTTTGCCCAGATCGACAGCGCCCGACAGTGACCAGGACTTCGGATCGAAATACGTGGCCATGATGGTCCGAGCGTACTTGGCCGGGGGCGCCGCGGCCATGGTCAGCGGCGTGTTGGGGCGGCGTCACAACCGGGAGATACGGAACTGTGCCCCGGTGACGACGGCGCGAACGGGGTCGTTCATGCTCGAATCGCCCGGGGTACTCACCGGGGAATGACGCGCGGATACCGGAGGGCAGCACGTGCCGCTGGACCTGAACAGCGATCTGGGCGAGGGCTTCGGCCCGTGGCGGATGGGCGACGACGTGGCGATGCTCGACATCGTCACCAGCGCCAACATCGCCTGCGGTTTCCACGCGGGTGACCCGTCCATCATGCGTCGGACCTGTGAACTCGCGGTCGCCAAGGGCGTGCGGATCGGCGCCCACGTCGGCTATCGCGACCTGGTCGGCTTCGGCCGCCGCGATATCGCCATCGCCCCGGCCGACCTGCGCGACGAGATGCTGTACCAGATCGGCGCGCTGGCGGCCTTCGCCCGCGCGGCCGGTGACCGGGTGCGCTACGTCAAGCCGCACGGCGCGCTCTATCACGCCGCGGCCCGGGATCGGCTGCTCGCCGACGCCGTGCTGGCCGCGGTGGCCGAGTCCGACACCGGGCTCGCCCTGCTCGGACCGGCGGGTACCGAGCTGGAGCGGGCCGCCGATCGGGTGGGCGCGCGGTTCGTCGGCGAGGGTTTCGCCGATCGCGGCTACACCGCGACGGGCACGCTGGCGCCGCGCGGAGTTGCCGGCGCGGTGCTGTCGCCCGATGAGGCCGTGGCACAGGCGGTTTCTCTTGCGCTGTCGGGCACCGCGCGTACCGTAGACGGTCCCGGTACGGTCGCCGTGTCCGTGGCGAGTGTGTGCGTGCACGGCGATTCCCCCGCCGCCGTGGAGATGGCCCGCCGGATTCGACGGGCGCTCGACGACGCCGGAATACCGGTGGAGCCGTTCGGCTGAGGGTGGGAGGCAGGATGGACGAGGCAACGAGAGACCCGGCGAACGACTGGAACGCGCGCATCCGTCCCGCGGGCGACCGCGCCATGCTCATCACCCTCGACGATCCACGCCCGGTGCAGCGCCTCGCCTCGGCCCTGCGGGTACACGCCATCGCGGGCGTCCAGGATGTGCTGCCCGCTGCGGAAACCGTGCTGGTGACAATGCATTCGGTGAGCTACGGCGTCCAGGTGCGGCGCGAGCTGGTCGCGCTGCTCGACCGGCTGGATCGCGAACCACCGCAGCCGGATTCGCCCGATGTTTCCCGTGGAACAGTGCCGGACAGCGAGATTCCCGACGACGTGGTGGAGATCCCGGTCCGCTACGACGGCGCCGATCTGCCCGAGGTCGCCGATCTGCTCGGGTTGTCGGTGCCCGAGGTGATCGCGGCGCACACCGGGACGGTCTGGTGGTGCGCGTTCGTCGGTTTCGCGCCCGGCTTCGGCTACCTGACCTCGCCCGACGGGCGATTGGCCGTGCCGCGCCGAGCCCAGGCCCGTACCGCGATCCCGCCCGGCGCGGTGGCGCTGGCGGGCGGCTATTCGGCGGTGTACCCGCGTGGCACGCCGGGTGGATGGCAAGTGATCGGCAGTACCGATCTGCGGATGTGGGTGGTCGACCGTGATCCGCCCGCGCTGGTGCGGGCGGGGACGGCGGTACGGTTCGTCGACACGGCGGCCGACGGACACAAGGCATAACACCAGGGCTGCTCAACGATGCGCCGCCTCGACAGCGAATCGGGGAGTGATCGCATGCTGATCTTCATCGAGCGGGTGGGGCCGCTCGCGACGGTCCAGGACCTGGGGCGACCCGGCTGGTTCGACTCGGGGGTGGGTCAGGCGGGAGCCGCCGACCGCGCCTCGCTGCGCCTGGCGAACCGGCTGGTCGGCAATCCGGAGGACCTGGCCGCCATCGAGGTGCTGCTCGGTGGCCTCGCCCTGCGTGCCGACGCCCATCTCACCGTCGCGGTCACCGGTGCCCCGGCCCCGGCGACCGTCGACGGCACCCCGGTCGGACATGCCAGCGTGCTCGAGCTGGTGGAAGGCGAGGTGCTGCGGCTCGGCTTCGCCCTGTCCGGTCTGCGCAGCTACGTGGCCGTGCGCGGCGGCATCGACGTGCCCAAGGTCCTCGGTTCGCGCAGTCGCGACACCCTGTCGGGCATCGGTCCCGAGCCGTTGCGGGTCGGCGCGCAGCTCCCGGTCGGTCCGCCTCCGCGCACCCTGCCGACCGTCGAGTTCGCGCCGGTGCCGGGGCGGCCGGAACTCCTGACCGTGCGGGCGCTGCCCGGCCCGCGTGCGGACTGGTTCACCGATCCCGCCGAGCTGTTCCACGGTTCCTGGGTGGTCTCCACCGATACCGATCGCGTCGGCGCGCGCTTGGATCGCGCCGACGGCCCGCCGCTGGTGCGCGCGATCACACGCGAGTTACCCGCGGAGGGGGTCGCGCTCGGCTCGGTCCAGGTGCCGCCGAGCGGTCAGCCGGTCGTCTTCCTCGCCGATCACCCGATCACCGGTGGGTATCCGGTCATCGCCGTGGTGCTCGACGCGGATGTGGACCGGGTGGCCCAGGCGCGGCCCGGCGAGCGACTACGGTTCGTGCCCGCGCCCTGATCACCGCGGCGGATTCAGCCGCGCGTGCATCAGATACACGTTGTAGCTGTCCCACGCCGACATCGTGAAATACAGGTCACGCGCGGTCGACCACGGGTGGATGAACCCGCCGTAGGCCTTGGGATAGTCCGCGGTGGAGACCAGCGGCACCGTCGCGGTCCACGCCCCCTGCGGTTGTGCCGCGGTACGCAACACGATCTGGTTCGCGGCGGGGTCGAGGTAGACCATCTGCCACTGCTCGCTCTCCTCGTCGAACCGCACCGACAGTTCGCTGGCCATGCCGAGTACCAATGGCGTCGCCGAATTCTCCATGGCGGGCGCCCAGTTGCCGTCCACCCAGTACTGGTAGGCCGTCTTGTTGAGGACGTCGTCCTTGCGTACCCTGGCCAGGCCGATCACGCCGATCCGCCCATTGGGCGTGCCGAACATGTAGACGTAGTCGCCGCGCGGCACCATCGCGGCCACCTGGAACCGGCCGACGCCGAACATGTTCTCCCAGCGGGCATGCTGATCCTTGGTCCAGGTCTGTCCGCCGTCGTCGGAATACGCCAGCCCGCCGTAGTTCGTCAGCCACATGCCGGGCACCCTCGACCAGTGGTTGACCGACATGTAGCTCAGGAACTGGCGTTTCCCGATAGCGAACCCCGAGGTGGGGATGGTGGTGGTCTCCCAGTTCCTGATCTTGCGGCTGCCGAGCAGTTCGGCGGCGTGGCACGGGCTGTCCTGCACCATCGAATCGATGACCAGGCCGTCGTCGAGGTTGCGGTCGGTGCTGTAGGCCAGCACATTGGATCGCCAGTCGGCGGTGTCGGCGCCCGCGCCGCCGTAGGTCCAGCCCTCGCCGAAGGTGTCGCCGAACACCATGGCCACCTTGCCCGGTTCGGTCTCCCAGAACAGGCCGAGGTCGGTGCCGTCGACCTGCCAGCGCATATCGGTCCGATTGCTCGACCCGTGCCCGGTGACCTGCTCGACGAGCCGCACCGATTCCACCGTCGGCGCCGCGACCGCCGGCCGCGTCGGCCCCGGTTCGACCGGCCGCACCACGGGTTCGGGTGCTCCCTGCGGCGGCTCGCCCTCACCTCCCGGCACCGGGATCGGGATGGGCTCGATCTCGGGCTTGATCCTGATGCGCGGCAGCGAGATCGCCGACCCCGACCCCGATCCCGTCGACGGGCCCTCCGGCTCGTCGATTCCGTCGTCGGGTTCGGGCGTGTCCCTGACCTCGGGACACGGATTTCGGCACGGGTTCGACGGCAGCGGCGCCTGCGCGACGCGGGTGTTGTCGTGCGGTGGATCGGGCAGCGGCACCGGTGTCAGCTCCGGCACGATGACCGGGATATCGATGCTGGGCGCGATGATCGGCGGTGGGGGTGCGGCGGGATCGGGCAGCCGGTTGAGCGGGTCGAATCCCGTTTCGCCACAGATATTCACGGGCGGCGGTGTCCAAGGGAACGGCGTGGCCAGCGCGGGGGCGGCGAGCACTACGGCCAGCAGCGCACCGAGTGCGGTAGAACCGTGCGGTACCAGCGTTGTGCGCATGCCCAACAAATACCACTGATGTAGTTCGAATTATCCGGAACCGAACGGCGTCACGGCGCGTCCAACCTCTATGTGAACGACATCGAGTACGTCTTCGGAACCGGCGACGGCATCGTGCACCACTGGTCGGGGCGGGCCGAGCTGGCCCTGGCCGAAACCGGCGTCGCCGACGCGCTATGGCTCGACTTCGACGGTGACACCGGCATCGACGACGCGCTGTGGGACTCCGATCGAGACGGCGCCGCCGATATCGCCGCCCTGGATCTGGACGACGACGGCGTCCTCGACCACTTCTTCACCGACCCGGCCCGCGACGGCACCTGGTCGCACCAGGTCACCGGCGCGGTCGAGAGCGCCGAGCAGGAACAACTGCCCTGGGTCGAACGCACCGACCCGGCGCTGAACGCCGTGCCACCGTCGGCGCACGCGGACCTGCTGCCGGATATCCCGCTGTTCGCGGTCGACCACCGGGCGGTGCTGGCCCAGGAACCGGCCGGTGCGCTCAGCCGCCCGCCGTGGCTCGACGGGAATTGAGCGCGATCGCCACGATCCCGAGCACGTAGACGGCCGCGCCGGCGAGCACGACGCCGATCGAGCGGCCGTCGGCCGGGATCACCAGCGCGGTCACCGCGATCGCGAGCACGAAGGTGATGTTGAAAACGGTGTCCTGCAGGGCGAATACCTGGCCGCGCCGATCGTCGTCGATGTCGATCTGCATGCTCGCGTCGCCGGTCAGTTTGATCGTCTGGCCCGCCAGGCCGAGCCCGAAGGCGCCGGCCAGCAGCAGGCGGTGCGCGTTGTCGACGGCCGCGCCGGTCGCCAGCGCGATCGGGGTGACCAGCGTCAGCTGCACGACGACCGCCGTCACCAGCCCGAGCAGCACCGTGCGCGGCCTGCCGAGGCGCGGGATCAGCACCGGCGCGAGGATCGCGGCCAGCAGCATGCCCGCCGCCGCGAATCCGATCGCGACGCCGAATCCGACCAGCCCGCCGCTCATCCCGTCGCCGACTGCGGGCTGGCGCAGGACAAGCACCATGATCAGGGTGTTCATGCCGAACACGATGCGGTGCGCGCCGATGCCGATCATCGCCGTCGTCACCCGCGTCGCGCGCCAGACCGCGACCGCGCCGGTGCGCAGACCGGTGGCGATCGCGTGCACGGTGCTCTCCGAAGTGGCCGAACCACTTTCGGGCCCGAGCACCCCGCGCCGGAACCCGACGGCCAGCACCGCGCCGACCACCGAGCCGATCCCGCTCAGTGCCACCGCGACCGCCGACGCGGCATCACCAGCGCCGAGCAGCGCGATCACCGCGACCGCCGCCGCGGCGCCCACGCCGGCGCACACCGAGGCGACCGTCGCGAGCACCGAGTTCATCGGCACCAGCCAGCGCTGTTCGAGTACTCGCGGCAGCGCCGCCGACACCCCGGCCAGCACGAACCGGCTGATGCCGACGGTCGCCAGCGCCAGCAGCAACAGTGGTGTCTCGCCGATCCCCGCCGCCAGCCCGACCGCGGCCAGCCCGATCAGCACCGCCCGCGCCACGCTGGCGGTCAGCAGCACATTGCGGCGATCCCAGCGGTCGAGCAGCGCGCCGGCGTAGGGCCCGAGCAGCGAGTACGGCAGCAGCAGCACCGCGAAACCGGCGGCGATCGCCAGCGGATCGGTCTCGCGTTCGGGGTTGAACAGAATGGCGCCCGAGAGCGCGGCCTGGAACATCCCGTCACCGAATTGGGCCGCGAGCCGCAGCAGCGCCAGGCGCGGCATCTGCGGATTCCGCCGGAAGACACCGCGGCTCTCGCGCAGCAGATGCCGCAGCGAGGCCGGTGACTCATCCGCCGGATTCGAGCCGTCAGCACGATGAGTCGACACCTCGTGAGAATAGTGGTGCCAGAATTGAGTCGGCGGTACGGGTGCGAGCAGGAGGAACGTATGTCCACATCGACGACACCGCGGATCGAACTGCACCGCGGCGGTGACCGGATGAAGACCCGGATCTCATGGCTCGATTCCAAACACTCGTTCTCGTTCGGCGAGCACTACGACCCCGACAACACCCATCACGGGCTGCTACTGGTGAACAACGAGGACGTGGTGCTGCCCGGCGAGGGCTTCGACACCCATCCGCACCGGGACATGGAGATCGTCACCTGGGTGCTCGGCGGCAGCCTGGTGCACCAGGATTCCCTCGGCCACAACGGCATCATCTATCCGGGCCTGGCCCAGCGGATGAGCGCGGGCACCGGAATCCTGCACTCGGAGAAGAACGACTCGTGGCGGCTGGACGGCAAGCTGCCCGAGCACGACGAACCGGTGCATTTCGTCCAGATGTGGGTGGTGCCCGACGAGCCCGGCGTCGATCCCGGCTACCAGCAGCTCGAGATCGATGACGAACTCGCGGGCGGCGGCTTGGTGACGGTCGCCTCCGGGTTACCCCGGTACCGCGATCGGACCGCCATCGCGATCAACTCCTCGCACGCGGCCATGCACGTCGCCCGGCTGCCCGCGGACAGCCCGGGCGTCACCCTGCCAGATGCCCCCTACCTGCATGTCTTCGTCGCACGTGGCGAGGTCGAACTGGAGGGCGTCGGCACCTTGGCGCAGGGCGACGCGGTCCGGTTGACCCGTTCCGGCGGCCAGCTGGTGCGTCCGCACGGCGACGCCGAGGTGCTGGTCTGGGAGATGCACGCGCGCCTCGGCGGTCAGTAGGAACTCAGGCCGAGCCGGGCGCCCGCAGCAGCGCCGCCGACCTGGCGTTCGTGCGGGTGGCGGCGACGATCTGGGCGAAATCGGGCCGGTAGTCGCCGTCGGGTTCCTGCATCCAGGTGCGGTAGCCGCTGCGTTCGTCGGCCGGCGAGGGCAGCACGATCTCGCTGCCGGGTAGGGCCACCGAGGCGCACACCCGGAACAGGTCGGCGAACAGCACGGTGTCGAGGTAGGAATTGTCGGTGGGGCCGGTCAGGAAGGTCCAGCGGCCGGAGCGGGGATGGGCGATGATCGGCCCGCAGCGCTGGCCGCGGCCGATCAGCAGGCCGCGCACCCGCTCCCCCAGCGTGGACGGCATGACCACCGCCCCGACCGCCCCGATCTCCAGCATGATCCGGCCCAGCGCCGAGTCGACCACGCCGTAGAGCCCGTTGTGCTTGCGGTAGTGACGACAGCGCGCCAGCGCATCCTGGGTGGCCGAGTACTCCTCGGCCGCGGTATACCCGCCTTTGTCATCTGTGCGCGACGTGCTCATCACGACCTCGTCTCTGTCGACGGTGACTCGATGTAGCTGTGGATTCGCTCGATTTCGGTGGAGCGTTTCATCACGAACGGGTGGAGCGGGAAACTTTTTCATAACGGCAGTACATAGGGGAAAAATGCCGTTCTATACAGCCTAGTGCCGCACAACCACGCTGACAATAGTCAGTAGCTAGCGTGTCGGTCGGCGTATCATATTCGGACATGTCCCCCGTTTCGCCGACCGCCGCGCGCTGGGAACTGGTGCTGCGCCTGCGCGAACTGCGCGAGCAGCGCGGCTTCGACTCGGCCGGGTTCGCCCGCCGGGTCGGCTTCACCCCGGCCAATTGGTCGCACGTGGAGAAGGGCAGGCGGGTCCTCACCCGCACCACCATCGAACCGGTGCTCGACGTCCTCGATGTCACCGCCGACGAGCGCACCGAACTACTCGCCCTGCTCGAGGCCAGTAAACAGCGCGGCTGGTGGACGACGGCCTCGGCGCTGATCGGCCCCGAACTGCAACGGCTCTACGGCATGGAGGCGGGCGCGCAGAGTATCCGCAGCTACGACAGTCTGATCGTGCCCGGCCTGCTCCAAACCGAGGCCTACGCGCGCGCTCTGATCAGCGCCGATGTGATGATCCGGCCGGTTCAGGTCGACCAACTGGTCGCGATCCGGCTGCGCCGCCAGCAGCGGCTGCGCGGTCCGGAGCCGCTCGAGCTCACCGCGGTGCTCGGCGAGGCCACCCTGCGCCAGCAGACCGGCGGCGCCGAGGTGCTGCGGGGGCAGCTGCGACACCTGGTGGAGCTGATGCGTGAACTCGACTCCGTCGATGTGCGCGTCATCCCGTTCAGCGCTCCCGAGGGAGCGGTGCTCGGCGGTTCCAGCTTCCATCTGATCGACTTCGCAAGCGATCAGCTACCTACCTTCGCGTGGGCTGAGAGCGCCGTCTTCGGTGGTCCGGTCGACGATGCCGAGCAGGTGCGCGATCTCGGCTTCGCCTACGTGCGGGCCAGGGAGCAATCCCTTTCCCGCACCGAATCTCTCACTCTGATCAGCGACTATGCCAGCGTGTAAGATTCTGGGTATGTCCACCACCGCTCGTCGCCGCCCGGCCGATCACGGCTGGTTCACTTCGTCGCGCTCCAATAACGGTAACCAGTGTGTCGAGGTCCGCTTCGACGGTGACATCGTTCAGATACGTGACAGCAAATTCCGTCGCAACCCGATGAACGCCGGCCTCGACGAGCCGATCATCACCGTCGAGACCGACCTGTGGACCGCGTTCCTGCACTGTCTGCTCAGCACCCGCCGCCACCCCGAGCTGGTCGCCCAGATCGCCGCCGACGGCTCGGCCACCCTCCGCCACGACGACGTACTGCTCCGTTTCACCGCCGGTGAATGGGCGGCCTTCGTGGCCGGTGTCCGCGACGACGAGTTCGTCTGCGTCTGAGTTCCAGCGCCGGTACGTGGGCGCGGGCTGATTCGAGGCCGCCGCACGCGTCGGTGGTTGTCGGCATACTGGAGCGCGTGACTTCCGATCCGATCAGTCCCTCCGGCATCGATCTGTCCTTCCGCGACCAGGAGGTGCGCGTCCAGGACGATCTGTTCGCGCACGTCAACGGGCAGTGGCTGGCCGAGTACGAGATTCCGGCCGACCGCGCGGTGGACGGTGCCTTCCGGACGTTGTACGACCAGGCCGAGCTCGACGTGCAGGCGATCATCCAGGACAGCGCGGCGAACGCGTCCGACGACGCCGACGCCCGCAAGATCGGTGACCTGTACTCGAGTTTCATGGACACCGACGCGGTGGCCGCGGCCGGTTTCGCGCCGGTCGCCGCCGAGCTGCGCGAGATCGCCGAGGTCGACAGCCCGAGCGCGTTCGCCGCGCTGCTCGGCCGCCTGCAGCGCACCGGCGTGCGCGGCGCCCTGGGCTACTACGTCGACACCGACGACAAGGACTCCACCCGCTACCTGGTGCACGCCACCCAGTCGGGCATCGGTCTGCCGGACGAGTCGTACTACCGCTCCGACGAATTCGCCGAGATCCGCGACGCCTACCAGGCCCATCTCGCGAAGATGTTCACCATCGCCGCCGCCGACCCGGCGCTGGCCGGGCTGGTGCCCGCCGACCCGGCCGATGCCGCCCGCCGCGTGTTCGAGCTGGAACGCACGCTGGCCGCGGGCCACTGGGACGTGGTGCGCCGTCGCGATGCCGAGAAGAGCTACAACCTCACCACTTTCGCCGACCTGGCCGCCGAGAACCCCGAATTCGACTGGGCCGCCTGGGTGGACGCCGTCGCCTCCGGTCTCGACCGGACCGGCGCCGAGCTGTTCGCCGAGCTCGTGGTGCGTCAGCCCGACTATGTGCGCGCCTTCGCGCAGGCGTGGGCCGCGGTGCCGCAGGCGGATTGGCGGGACTGGGCCGTGTGGCAGGTGCTGCACGCCAGGGCGCCGTTCCTGACCGACGAGATCGTCGCGGAGAACTTCGACTTCTACGGCCGCACTCTCACCGGCGCGCAGGAGAACCGCGAGCGCTGGAAGCGCGGCGTCTCGCTGGTGCAGGAGCTGCTCGGCGAGGCTGTCGGCAAACTGTATGTGGCCAAGCACTTTCCGCCGCAGGCCAAGGCGCGGATGGTCGAGCTGGTGGCCAACCTGCAGGAGGCCTACCGCCGCAATATCGCCGACCTGGAGTGGATGGGCCCGGACACCCGCGCCGCCGCGCTGACCAAGCTGGAGAAGTTCACCCCCAAGATCGGCTACCCCGACACCTGGCGTGACTACTCCGCGGTCGAGGTCGACCCGGCCGATCTGGTCGGCAACTACCGTCGCGGCTATGCCGCCGATCACGACCGCGACCTGGGCAAGCTGGGTGGCGAGGTGGACCGCGGCGAGTGGTTCATGACCCCGCAGACGGTCAACGCCTACTACAACCCGGGCATGAACGAGATCGTCTTCCCGGCCGCGATCCTGCAGCCGCCGTTCTTCGACATGAACGCCGACGACGCCGCCAACTACGGCGGCATCGGCGCGGTGATCGGCCACGAGATCGGCCACGGTTTCGACGATCAGGGCGCCAAGTACGACGGCGACGGCAACATGAAGGACTGGTGGACCGACGCCGACCGCGCCGAGTTCGGCAAGCGCACCAGGGCGCTGATCGACCAGTACAACGTGCTCTCCCCCGCCGACCTGGCCGACGAGCACACCGTCAACGGCGAGTTCACCATCGGCGAGAACATCGGCGACCTGGGCGGCCTGTCGATCGCCCTGGCCGCCTACAAGATCTCCCTCGACGGCGCCGAACCCCCGGTCATCGACGGCCTCACCGGCTTGCAGCGCGTCTTCTACGGCTGGGCCCAGGTTTGGCGCACCAAGGCCCGCCCCGAGGAGGCCATCCGCCGCCTGGCCGTCGACCCCCACTCCCCGCCGGAGTTCCGCTGCAACGCCGTCGTCCGCAACATCGACAGCTTCTACGAAGCCTTCGACGTCACCACCGCCGACCAGCTCTACCTGGCCCCCGGCGAACGCGTGACGATCTGGTAGCGGCCCGGCCCGCCCACCAGGTGCGATGATGGGCTCTCGACGCATCGCGGCTGAGAAGACGAGGTGAAGATGATGGTGGAGACGGCGTCGACCGCGGGCAGACGACCGATCACGGCCGCGGAGTTCGACGCGCTGCCGATCGATACGACCCATCGCTACGAGATCGAGGATGGTTTCCTGCTCGTGAACGCGCGTCCGGCGGCGCCGCACAGCCGCGCCATCAAGCGTCTGCTCGGCCAGCTCGACAGTCAGCTGCCTGCGGGGTTGGAAGCGTTCGCCGAACTGGAGGCCGAACTGATCGGGCGCTCGCCGCGGCGAGTTCCCGATGTGGTCGTAGCGGGTGTCGAGGTGGGCGAGCAGCAGCGCGTTCGCGCCGACCAGATCGTGGTGGCGATCGAGATCGCGACCTCCGGGGAGTCGGCAGTGCGTGACTACGCCATCAAGGCAGGTGAGTACGCGGCGAACGCGATCGGCCACTACTGGGTCATCGACATCCTCGATCCCACATCGGTGGGTCTGACCGTGTACACCCTGGACGAGGGCGAGTACCGCATCACCCCACGGGCGACCGGGTCCGTCGCGCTGGCCACCCCGTTCCCGCTGACCGTCGATCTCGATGCGTTGGTGGGTAGCCGGATAGTCTGATCGCGCAGCCGAGACGACGGAGATACAGTGCGCTATCAGCAAGTTGGCGATGGGGTATTCACCATCCGGGGAACCGACGTCAACATGGTCTTGTTGCGTGACGGGCGCGACCTCACGCTGATCGACGCCGGTTGGCTCGGTGATGCCGGGGTCATCGAGCAGGTGGTGGGTGAGCTCGGGCACCGGCCCGAGGACATCGTCGCGGTGCTGCTGACCCACGCGCACCTCGATCATGTGGGTGCGCTGAATCATCTGCATCGGCGTTATGGGATTCCCGCGTACACGAGTGCGATCGAGGTGCGGCACGCGCGGGGGGAATGCCATGAGTCGGCTACGCCACTGGATGTGATCAAGCGGCTCACCGATCGGAGCACGATCGGGTGGGCCGCGCGGATCACCGCCGCGGGTGGTTTGCGCAAGAACACCGTCGCCCATATCCAGCCCTTCCCCACCGACGGCGCATTGGACTTCCCGGGCAACCCCGTCCCGATCCTCTGCCCCGGCCACACCTCGGGCCACTCGGCGTTCCACCTGCCCGCGGCCGGCGCCATCGCCACCGGCGACACCCTGGTCACGGCCCACCCGACCTCGAGAATCCAAGGGCCCCAGCTACTCCCGGGCTTCTTCAATCACTCCACCCCGGCCACACTGGCCGCACTCACCACACTCGAGTCCGTCCCGGCCGATCTGGTCCTGCCCGGACACGGCCTCCCCTACGCCGGCGGCGTGGCCGAAGCTGTCGCTCGCGCCCGCGCGGTCGGCGTCCAACCCTGAAATGCCAATAGCGAGTAGTCGCCTCATTGGTGGCGTTCCCGCGGACAAGCGCGGATAGCCGCCGAGCAAGTCGCGCTTCCAATAGTGAAAGTACAGTAAGAGCACATGAATTGGCCTGCTCATCACGTCGAGCAGCGACCCTGGACGGCGCGCGACGGATCACGAGCCGGGCCCGCGCCCGAGTGGGTACCGGTGTCCATCCCGCCGCGCATCGCCGATCTCGACTTCGATTCCAGGCGAACAACATCGGCCAGTGAAGCCGCGCTGATCGCGGTGACCCATCTCGAAGCGGGCCAGGGCCAGTATTCGGCGTCACTGCGCGAATTCCTGCTGCGCGGCGAGGCGGTCGCGTCCTCGCGCATCGAGCACATCGACGCGGGCTGGCGAGCGTTCGGCAAAGCCTTCGGTGGCGCGACGACCCGCGCCGAGGCGGCGTCGCAAGTAAGCGCTGTGCGCAGCCTCGCCGGGCCTGGTCGACGCGGCGGCGACCGGACAGATCACCGAGGCGAGCCTGCTCAGCGCCCACCGGGTGCTGATCGCTCCGGAGTGGGAGAAGGCGGGTCGTTTCCGTACGGTGCAGACCTGGATCGGCGGCAGCGACTACACGCCGCTCAACGCACTGTATGTACCGCCGCCCCCAGAACTCGTGCCCGAATTGGTGGCCGACCTTCTGGCTTTCGTCGCGCGCGGTGACCTGCCGATTCTCGTGCAGGCCGCGATCGCGCACGCGCAGTTCGTGTCGATCCACCCGTTCGTCAGCGGCAACGGCCGGATCGGCCGCGCGCTGGTGAGCGCGATTCTGCGCAGACGTGGGCTGACCGACCGGGTGACGGTTCCCTTCTCCTCGGTCATGCTCGCCGACACCTCGCGCTATTTCGCGCAGCTGGATGCCTACCGGGGCGGTGCCGCCGATGAGTTCGTCGTGTACCTGGCGCTCGCGGCGGTCTATGCCAGCGAGGCCGCCATCGACTCCGCCCGCGCTCTGGCCGCCCTTCCCCAACGCTGGCGCGACCACGCCCGCCCACGCGGCGGCTCCGCCGACGAGGCCCTGCTCGCGAACCTGCTCGAGCACCCGATCCTCACAATCGCGGTCGCAAACCGCCTCACCGCGACGACGGACTCGGCCACCTACCGCGCCCTCGAACGACTCATCGACTGCGGCATCCTCGAAGTCGTCTCCGACTCCAAGCGCAACCGCATCTGGGCGGCCACCGACATCTTCGCCGAACTCGGCGCCCTCGATGCCGCGATCGGCCGCCGCACCATGGCGGGCCTTTCGTAGCGCGGTCGACCAGCGGGAATCGACCTCAGCGGACATGGCAGCGGATCACCGTCGACAAGCAGGCGGAGCTGGACCGGATCGGTTCGCTGCCGACGGAATTCGTCGAAGACGACAATTCGACGCAGGCCAAGCGGTTCGGCTACCTGCTGCTGCGACTGCAGTTGGTGCATCTCACCGGCGAGCCGGGATATCCAGCGTTGGGTACGCAGGTGCGGGAAGTCGCGACCGAACTGCTCAGTCCAACCTGCAGCGAATTCCAGTGATCGCCGCGCAACACGACTTCCTCACCGACACCTGCGCCGACAGTTGGTGGGACGATGTCACCTTGCCGATGCTGGAGTCCATCCTCGAGCTGACCGCGCTGGCCGGCCTTCGGGACAAGAAGCGGTTCAAAGCCCAGGCCCGCGCCTATCTCACCGACCACGCCGACCACGTCGCAGTGCAAAAACTGCGGCGCAATCGCCAGATCACGGCGATGGACGTGCAATACCTCGAGACTGTCTTCCTCGGCGAGGGCTTCGCCACCAGCGAGGATATCGCCGAGGCGAAAGCCGCCCACAACGGCGAACTCGGCCTGTTCCTGCGCTCCCTGACCGGTCTCGAGGAGCGGGCGGCGCGCGACGCCTTCGACACGTTCCAATCCGGCCGGACGCTCACGGCCAACCAACTCGATTTCCTCGACCTGCTGGCCAAGGTGATCGTCGCGAACGGCATCGTCGATGTCGGCTCGCTGTACGACCCCCCATTCAGTCAGCGCTACCCGAACGGCCCTGACGCCCTGTTCCCCGACTCCACCGACCTGGACGAAATCGAGGCTGTGCTCCTCCAGCTACGCGCCACCGCTATCCCCGCCGACGCCCGCTCGGCGTAGTCCCCGGCCATGCGACCACTGTGTGACTGGATCCCTTTGAGCAGGTCCAGTGGTTGTGAGAGTTCTGATGCACCAGAATGGGTGCAGGAGGACGAGAACACACCATGGCACGACGACACACCCCCGAGCAGGTCATCCGGAAGCTCCGCGAAGGCGAGAAGCTGATCGGGCAGGGCTTCTCGATCGAAGAGGTCTGTAAACACCTCGAGATCTCCGACGCCTCCTGGCACCGCTGGCAAGCCCAATACGGCGGCATGAAGTCCGACGACGCGAAACGGCTCAAAGAGCTCGAACGCGAGAACGCGCGGCTGAAGAAGATGGTCGCCGAGCAAGCCCTCGATATCGACATGCTCAAGGAAGTGAACCGGGGAAACTTCTGAGCCCGGACCGACGCCGCAGAGCCGTCGTGTTTCTGCAACAACGGTTTCGGGTGTCACAGCGACGCGCGTGCGCGGTCGTGGGGCAACCCCGATCAGTGCAACGCCGACCACCCACGATCACTGAGCTCGACCGGGCTTTACGGGCGCGGTTACGCGAGATCTCGGCCAAGCACCCGCGGTGGGGATGGCGCAAAGCCCACGCACTTTGCCGCGGCGAGGGCATGGTCACCAACCACAAACGGACCCAACGGCTTTGGCGCGAGGAAGGTCTGAAACGACCATTCCGGGTCCGGAAGAAACGGCGGATCGGGGCAGGCCGCAATCAACGGTTGCGGGCAACCGCACCTGATCAGATGTGGGCGTTGGATTTCCAGGTTGATGTCACCGTCGACGGGCGCCAGGTCCGGTTCCTCAACATCGTCGATGAGTTCACGCGGGAAGCGTTGGCTACCAGAGCATTTCGGTCGTGCACGTCGGATCAGTTGGTCGGGGTGCTCGATGAGATCATCGCGGACACAGGCTGACGGGCCAGTCCATATCCGGATGGACAACGGCACGGAGATGACCGCGCACGCGATGCGGGATTGGTGCCGGTTCACCGGTGTCGACGCGTCGTTCATCGATCCGGGATCGCCGTGGCAGAACGGGATCTGCGAGTCGTTCAACGGGCGTTTCCGCGACGAGTTCTTGTCGTGCGAGGTGTTTCATTCGTTGACCGAGGTCCGTGTTCTTGCCGAGGACTGGCGGATCGAGTACAACAGTTACCGACCCCACGGGTCGTTGGGCTTTCTCAGCCCGGAAGCGTTCCGTGAGCAGTGGTCACCGACCGAGTTTCAGCAGCAGCTACAACTCGCATAGCCGGTGGACCCACCGACGGGGCCCAGTCATGTGGAAGAGGGCGGCGCGTCTGCTGACGCATCGGTACGATCAAGGGACTGCGGTGGGGCGAAACAAGGGGGTTTGATGGGGTTGTTGTCTGCGAACTGGCGTGACTGGTACCGCTTTCGTCACAGCGAGGAGTGCTTCCAGTCCGGCACTGCGTTCGAGGAGTACATCACCAAGGTCCTCTCTCGATTCCACGACGACTTCATCAACCCCGTCCCAACAGGGCGGCTCGGCGACGGCGGATGCGACGGGATCGCTGAAGCCGGCACCATCGCCTACGCTTGCTACGGGCAGCGTCCCGGCAGAGATGCCGAACGTGAGCTGGCGAAGAAGGTCCGCGAGGACTTCGACCGCGCCCGCAGTGTGTGGGCCACATTCCACACTTGGCGGTTCGTGACCAACGCGCCCTTTGGACCGAAGGCCTCCGCGGTGATGGTCGACCTGCAGCAGGCACATCACGCGCATCCGTTGCGCCCAGTGAAGATTCGCCATTTCGGTACCGACAAGCTGTGGACCGAGGTGGTGAGCAAGCTGGACGCCGATGTGCTGGACGAGTTGTTCCCAGGGGTGCCCGGTGCCGCGAATGTCGAGCTGCGGGACTTGATCCCCCTGCTCGACAAGCTTGGCACCGCGGGACCCAACCCACTCACAAGTGGAACGATCCGGCCCGTCCCACCGCACAAGATGGAGTTCAATGAACTCCCCGAAAGGAGTCGCCTGGAGTTCAACAGCGGCCGCCTCCTCGCGCCCCAAATCGATGAGTGGTACGCGGGCGCTTCGGACCCAGCCCTCTACGACACACACGGCGACCGCTTCCGCGCGCTGTACCAGCAGGCCCGAGCTGTGACGGACCAACCGGCCGAGATTTTGGAGCGGCTGTACGTCGCCGTCGCAGGCTCCGACCCGCGTATGGACGCCAAACGGGCCAACGCCGCCTACGCAGTAGTGTCGTACTTCTTCGATTCATGCCATATCTTCGAAGAACCGCCCGGCTCGGTTTCGGTATCCGGTGAGGAGGTCCACCATGCTGCTTCCTACTAAGGGAGTATCGGCCGACCGCGCGCTGATCACGATCGGCGCCGATGTGCTGGAGGAGCTCGGTGACCCACTGTCGGTGTCCGCACTCTGGGAGCGCTACAGCAACCGGCAACGGTCCACGAACAACTCCGGGCGGATCACGTTCGACTGGTTCTCGCTGTCCCTCACCGCCCTCTACACACTGCGGCTGATAGAGACCTCGCCCGATGGATACCTGCGGCGGGCACATGTTCCTCGGTAAGCTCACCTGCTCCGACCCGCGGTTCAAGACGCTGAGTTTCCGTCCGGGACTGAACATCCTTGTCGCCGAGCGAACCGAGGTCTCCGACCAGGGCGAGAGCCGCAACAGCAGCGGCAAAACCAGCTTCGTCAAGATCCTGCGGTATCTGGTCGGTGGTGAACTGCCCGCGGAGTTCAAATCTCCGTACCTCGAGCAGCACGTCTTCACCGCGCACCTAGCGCTACCAGCCCAAGGAACCTCGCAACCGCAATCGACAACTGTCAGCCGCGCGGTCCAAGCCGGGAATCGCGTCCGGATTCACGGATGGGAGCCGTTGCTTGTCAACTCGGAGCTGCGGGTGGACGAGTGGAAGAGTCTGCAGGCACAGCATGTGTTCCACATCCCGGCCGGCACCGAGCGTCCAACCACCGGGCAGCTCTGGGCACAGCTGATTCGCACCTCCTTCGACAGACCGACCAAAGGCTTTCATGCCGAGTCGGATTGGGAGTCGGGTGTACGTCTGGGCTTCATGCTCGGGCTCTCCCCTGAGACTCTCGGCAAGGCAGGTGAACTCGATCGTCTCGACAAGCAGGCCAAAGCGATTCGAAAAGCGGTCAAGGAAGGAGCCTTCGCTCACCTGTCCCTTGACGAATCCGACCTGCGAGCTCGACTGGCGGTAGCGCGTCGTCACCGCGACCGCATGCAGGAAGACCTCCACGGCTTCCGGGTCGACGAGCAGTACGGCGAGCATCAGCGTGAGGCCGACCGCCTCACCCGCGACATCGAGCGGCTGAACAACGAGGGCCTACTGCTCCAGCGGCGGATACGAGAGCTCGAGCAGACACTGCACGACGAGGTCACAGTCGCCTCGAGTAGTGAGCTGACCGAGAAGGTCGAACGGGTCTATGCTGAGATCGGTCTTGCACTGCCGGACACCGTCCTTCATCGCTACTCCGAGGTCGCTGCCTTCCATGAATCAGTGGTTCGGAATCGACGAATGTTCCTGCAGCAGGAACTCGACGAAGCCGGATCCCGGTTGGAATCCGTCGATCGCGAACGCCAGAGACTCGACCACAGGCGCTCCCAAGTGCTTCGCCTGCTTCGCGAGACGGTCGCACTGGATACCTTCCTCAGCGCACAACGCGACCTGGCCACACTCGAAGCAGACGTCGCCGACATCGAACGCCGTCTCGACGCCGCCCAGTCGATCAGCTCGATCAACGACACCATCAAGATCAGGACAGCTGAGCTGGTCGCTGCGGTGCGTGTCGAAACTCAGGAAAGAGCAGATCAGCTGGATGAATCGATCTCGCTGTTCAACGAACTGGGCGCTGAGATCTACACCGACCGCGAAGCCTCGCTGTATGTCGCGCCATCAGCGAAGGGAATCTTGAAGGTCGAACCCCGAATTTCGGGAGACGCGAGCTCCGGGGTGCGCAGCGTCGAGATATTCATGCTCGACCTCGTCTGCACACTCGCCGCGATCAAGGCCGGGCGCGGACCACGAATCCTTGTCCACGACAGTCACCTGTTCGACTCGATCGACACACGTCAAGTGGCATCATGTCTGAATATCGGTGCCCGCCTCGCCGAGGAACACGGATTCCAGTACATCGTGGCGCTCAATTCCGACTTCCTCGACAGTGTGGAAGCCCAGAGCGACGGAGCCTTCGACGCCGACCCGTACATCCTCGACCAGCGGCTGACCGACGAGTCCGACACCGGTGGGCTGTTCGGCTTCCGTTTCGATCAGGCGTACTCATAATTCACCGATAGTGCGGAATCGGTGGCTGCGCCAACCGACTGCAGACCAGCGTGGTGTGCCTACCGCAGACGCAACTTCGTTTCGGCGTCGAAGAAGAAGATCTCGTCGAGTTTCGGTCGCAGATGCAGGGTTTCGCCGAGGGTGGTCTGGAAGCGGCGGTCGACGCGGACGACGATCTTGCCGGAGCGGGTCGACCAGTCGGTGCCCGCGCCGTGGGTGTAGACGAAGGATTCGGCGCCGAGCTCTTCGAGGAGCTCGGCGACGACGGTGATGCCCTCGGGATCGGTGGTGATCTCCCATGCCTCGGGGCGGAGACCGAGCACGACGCGGGCCCCGGAAACGCTGCGTGGCACCGGGATTCGCAGGCCATCGAGGACCGCGGCGCCGTCGACCACGGGGGCTTCGAGCAGGTTCATGCCCGGTGAGCCGATGAAGCCGGCGACGAAGGTGTTCACCGGGTCGTCGTAGAGCTGCCGGGGCGAGGCGATCTGCTGCAATGTCCCGTCGCGCAGGACGGCGACGCGGTGGCCCATGGTCATCGCCTCGACCTGGTCGTGGGTGACGTAGACCGTGGTGGTGCCGAGTCGCTGTTGCAGCGCGGCGATCTGGGAGCGGGTGCTCACCCGCAGTTTGGCGTCGAGGTTGGACAGCGGCTCGTCCATGCAGAACACCTGCGGGCGGCGCACGATCGCGCGACCCATCGCGACCCGCTGGCGCTGACCGCCCGACAGCTTGGCGGGTTTGCGGTCGAGCAGGGCCTCGAGTTCCAGCATGGCGGCCGCCTCCTTGACCCGGACGAGGGTGTCGGCCTTGCTCATTCCGGCGTTGCGCAGGGCGAAGCCCATGTTCTCGGCGACGGTCATGTTCGGGTAGAGCGCGTAGCTCTGGAACACCATCGCCACGTCGCGGGCACGCGGCGGCAGCCCGGTGACGTCGCGCTCGCCGATGCGAATGGTCCCCTCCTCGACCGACTCCAGGCCGGCCAGCATGCGCAGGCTGGTCGACTTGCCGCAGCCCGACGGCCCGACCAGGACGAGGAACTCGCCGTCGGCGATGTCGAGATCGAGTGCGTCGACAGCGGGGGTGTCGGCGCCGGGGTAGCGGTGCGTGACACCGTCGAACTGCACTGTCGCCATGGGGAATTCTCCTGGGAACGAGGCGGGCCGGTGGTCACCACGACCACCGGCCCACGGGGGTGACTACTTCGGCAGCTTGGGCGTGATCTGCCGGTCGATGATCGCCTGCACGTCGGCGGCGACCTTCGCGAGAACCGTGGCGGGATCGGCGTTCTGCAGGCCGATCTGCTCGTAGCCGGTGCCGATGATCTGGTCGGCGCCGGGCACGAACACGCGGGCGTAGTCCTGCGACTTGGTCACCGCCAGCTGGTCGATGGCAACCTTCGAGTTCGGGTTCTTCGCCAGGAAGTCGACCTCGGACGGGTCGGTCACCGCCGACTTGCGCACCGGCATGTATCCGGTGTTCTGCGAGAAGTACGCGGTGTTGGCCGCGTTGGTGACGAACTCGATGAACTTGAGCGCGTTGGTCTTGCGCGCGTCCGAGATCCGCGCCGGAATCGCCAGGCCGGCGCCGCCGGTGGTGACGCCGGGACCGTTCGGGTGCGGCAGGAACGCGGTGCCGACCTCGAACTTGCCGTCGGCGTTCTTCTTGATGCCCTTGAGGTCACCGGTGGAGGCGATCGTCGAGGCGGCCACGCCGGTGCCGAAGTCGACCGCGATCTGCGGGCGGATCGCCGCGTACTTCTTCACGTTGATCGAATCGCGCAGGTAGGTGGCCGCCGCGATCGAGCCCGGATCGGTGAACTTCAGCTTCCACTGATCGGAGTACGCGCCACCGAAGGTCCAGTTCGGGCCCTGGAAGGTCCAGGCCAGGTAGTTCTTGGCGTCGCCCCAGGCGTGCGCGAACTTGTCGCCGCCGACCACGGACTGGAGCTTGGGGCCCCACTCGTCGAATTCCTGCCAGGAGTTCGGGCCGCGGTCGGGCAGACCGGCCTTCGCCCACACGTCCTTGTTGTAGTAGAACAGCGGGGTCGAGCGGGCGTAGGGCAGCGCGTAGTGCTTGCCGTCGAACAGGTAGTCGGCGGCAAGCGAGTCGACGTAGTCGCTCAGCTGCACGCCCGCGTCGCCGAAGTGGCTGTCCAGCGGCTCGATCGCCTTGGTCAGCGCGTAGTTGAACCACCAGACATCGGAGAGCACGACCACGTCGGGCAGGTCACCACCGGTGAGCGCGGCGTTGAACTTCTGCGCCACCTCCTCGTAGTTCTTGCCCGCGTCGACCAGGTTGACCGTCAGGTCCGGGTGCTCGGCCTGGAACCGCTTGATCAGCTCCAACTCCAGGTCCTTGGAGGTGCCGGGGTGGTTGGACCAGAAGGTGATGGTCTTGGCGTCGCCGCCGTCACCGGATCCGCCGCCGGTGCCCGCACAGGCGGTGAGCGCCAGACCCGCGGCGGCCGCGCCGGTGAGGCCGAGGAAGCCGCGGCGGCTCAGCGCCGGGAATCGTTGACTGGACACGTGGATCTCCTGTTCGAGAATCAACCCTTGACCGCACCGGAGGTGAGGCCTTTGATCATGTGACGTTGCAGTGCGAGGAACACGATGAGGATCGGCAGCATCGTGAGCACGGTGCCCGCCATCACCGGCCCCCAGTTGGTGACCGACGGGTTCTCGGTGTTCTGCAGCAGGGTCAGCCCCACCGGCAGCGTGGCGACCTCGGCGGAGTCGGCCATCAGGAACGGCCAGAGGTACTCGTTCCACTCGTTGACGAGCGTGACCACCGCGAACGCCACCATCGTCGGCCCCGACATCGGCAGCACCACCCTGGTCAGCAGCCGCCACCAGTTCGCGCCGTCCATCCGCGCCGCCTCGATGACCTCACCGGGCAGCGACAGGAAGTGGTTGCGCATCAGGAACGTGCCGAAGGCGACGCCGCAGAGCGGGATGATGATGCCCTGAAAAGTGTTGCGCCAGCCCAGCTGCGCGATGAGCGCGTAGTTGGAGATGACGGTGATCTGGTTGGGCACCATCAGCGCCGCGATGATCACCAGGAACACGATGTTCTTGCCGGGGAAGCGCAGGAACACCAGGCCGTACGCGCTGAACACCCCGAGTGCGAACTTCACCGCCGACACCACACCGGTGACGATCAGCGAGTTGCGCAGGAAGGTCCAGAACGGCACCGTCGTGGTGGCCTCGCTGTAGTTCTCCGGGTGCCAGCTGTGCGGCCAGTACACCGCGGGCTGGGTGTAGATGTCGGCGCGGTCCTTCAGCGAGGTGATCAGGATCCAGAACAGCGGGACGCCGACCAGGATCAGCACGCACACCATCGCGGCGTAACCGAGCGCGGTGACGGCGCGTTCGCGGCGCCGGTACGAGAGTGTCTGCGGCCCTACGTGTTTCACCGTTCGCCCCGATCCATCACGCGCACCTGGATCAGCGTGACCACCAGCAGCACCACGAACATGATGGTTGCGACGGTGGCGCCGTAGCCGGCCCGGAAATTACGGAACGACTCCTCGTATACCTGGAACACCATGGTTGTCGTGCCGTTGCCGAGCGGTCCGCCGCGAGTCATCACATTGATGATGTCGAAGACTTGCAGCGAGTTCAGCAGTACGGTGATCGACAGGAAGAATGTGGTCGGACGCAGTTGTGGCAGAAGCACTTTGGTGAAAGTCGTCCAGCGGCTCGCGCCATCCATTTCGGCGGCTTCCATCAGCTCCGCGCGCACGCCCTGCAGCGCAGCCAGATAGATGACGAAGGTATATCCGAGGTTCTTCCAGATGTAAGTGATCGTCACCATGAACAGGGCCCAGTGCGGGTCCTGATAGAAATCCGGAACCTGGTCCACACCGACACGGTGCAGAACATCTTGTACCAGACCGAAACTCGGATCGAAGATGAATTGGAAAGCCACGCCGATCGCCGCGCCGGAGATCACGAACGGCGCGAAAATCGCCGAGCGAACCACATTGCGCCCGAATAGTTTCCGGTCGAGCAGCAGTGCCAGCGCGAGGCCGAGCGCCATACTCACCGCGACCGCGGCGACGGTGAAGATCACCGTGTTGGAGACGACCTTCCAGGAATCCTCGCGCCCCCACCACTCGACGTAGTTGTCGAAACCGATCGGGGTGGCAACAGGATCCGCGATGTTCCAGTCGGTGAACGACAGCCGGATGTTGTCCGCCAGCGGCCGGTAAACGAACAGCGTCAGCAGCACCAGATTCGGCACGACCAGGACCAGGAACAGCGCATAGTCCTGCCACGGGCGGTTTTTCAGCCCGCGGCCTCGTGGTGCGGGGAGAACCCGCTCTGGACTGCTTCGCACCGCGGCAGTTTTACGGCGCATGGCGAACTGTCGGTTAACCCTGGCCGCCGTCTCTCTGAACATCGGGCGCACAAGGCCGAGTACAGCAAAAAGCCGAACAACACGATCGCGATTGATCGTATTGTTCGGCTTTTGTTCAGTGAATCAGTTCCAGTCGCCCAGTCCGTCACCGGCGCTGAGGGTTCCGCCCTGGGTGTTGGTCACGACGACCGCGTCACCCCGGCGCGAGTTCTCCAGGAACCACTTGGCGTTCTCGGTGCTCACGTTCAGGCAGCCGTGGCTGGCGTTGGAGTAGCCCTGCTGGCCGACCGACCACGGGGCGGCGTGCACGAAGATACCGCTGTTGGAGATGCGGGTCGCGTACTCGACCTCGAGCTTGTAGCCCTCGGGATCGGTGACCGGCACACCGTAGGTCGACGAGTCCATCGTCATCTTCTCGAACCGCTCGCCCACGATGTAGGTGCCGTTCGGGGTCTCGTACCCCGGCTTGCCGAGCGAGGTCGGCATCTCCTTGACGACCTCACCGTTCACCGTCACGGTGATCATCTTGGTGTTGTCGTCGACGCTGGCGATGAAGGCGTCACCGATGCGGAACGAGCTGGTGGTGCCGCCGGCCACGACGTTGACGTCGGTGTTGGCGGGCCAGAACTCGTTCGGCTTCCAGCGCACCTGCTTGTCGCCGGTCCAGTAGAAGTGGCCGGGCGCGGGCTGGCTCGAGGTGACCTTGATGGCCTTCTCGGCGGCGGCGCGGTCGCCGACCGGCTCCTTGAAGGTGATGATGATCGGCTGCGCGACGCCGACGGTCTCGCCGTCGGCGATGTTGATGTTCGGTGGGGCGAACGGCGCCTGCGGCGCGGGCTCGTTCACCGCGGGCTGGCTGGAACCGGAGCCCGGGAGGGTCGGCTGTGCCTGCGCGGGCATGATGATCAAAGCGCCCGCCGCCGCGACTGCCGCCGACAGCAGCAGACCCCGGCGAAGCCAGCGCGATTGCTGCATATTTGCCTCGTAGTGCATAGGTTTCTCGTCCATTCCATCTCTCGTTCCACCTGCGGCGGCGCGAGATCTTCGTGATTGACGCGGAGTCCGCAACGGGTCTCCACGGGGTAACGACGCCGGAGACCCTGACCGTCCCTTCCTACCCGCACGGGGTGACAACGTGCCAGCCGCGCCGCGCGGCGATAACGGACCGGCAACTCTGTGCTCCAGGTCACATAACGCGCTGTTATACACCGGCTTTCGTCAAACGCCGCGCTCACGGCGGCGAGTCGGCGACGGTGATCTCGGGCCGGGTCGAAGCTCGTGGGTGTGAGCCTCAAACGTGAAGTGATCGAAATCACCCGATCCGTGTGAAGTGGATCGCTCGATCCGGCGCCGTGGCGAGATTTCGGGGCACGGTGCGGGGTCGCGCGCCCAGGGCAAGGCGGGGGTCCATGGACAACCGGACCGTGGTCAACAGGGTTGCCAGCACGATGCGGAGCTCGTATTCGGCCAGCGTGGCGCCGATACACCGGCGATGCCCGCCGCCGAACGGGGCGAACTCGAACGGGGAGACCTTGCGGTCGAGGAAGCGGTCGGGATGGAACAGCCGCGGCGCGGGCCAGGCTGACGGGTCACTGTGCAGCACGCCGACGGCGAGACCGATCGTCTGCCCGGCCGCCACGTCGACCCCGCGCCATCGCAACGGCTCCCGGAGCGTGCGCAGCACGATGGGGACCGGCGGATGCAGGCGCAGGGTCTCCTGGCAGACCGCGCCGAGCAGCGGCAGCGCGGCGAAGTCGGCGGGGTCGTCACCCGCCGCCGCCAGTTCGGCGGTGACGCGGTCGAGCAGTCCGGGCTCGCGATGCAGGTGATACAGCGCCCAGGTCAGTGTGGTGGCCGTCGTCTCGTGACCGGCGACGAGCAGGGTTCGCAGTTGCTCGCACAGTTCGCTGTCGGTGAGGGCGCTGTCGTCGTCGTAGCGGGAGGCCAGGAGCAGATCGAGCAGGTCGCCCGAGCCGGCCCCGGCGCGGCGACGCCGGGCGATATCGGCCAGGATCACCCGGTCCAGGCGTGCGCGGGCGGCGACGAAACGCTCCCACGGCCCGAATCCGCCGATGCCACGGCGTAATCCGGGTGCCACCAGCAGCGGCGTGGTGAAGGTGGTGAGGAAATCGGTGACGGCACCGGCGTATTCGGGCTCGCGGTCGATCTCGGCGCCGAAGACGGCCGCCAGGATGACCCGCAGCGTGATGGAGCGCGCCGCGGCGAGCGCGTCGATGCGGCTGCCCACCTGCCAGGAACCCGCTGTGCCACTGCCGATCTCGATCTCGCGCAGGGTCGCGTCGCGGATCACCCCGGCCAGCGCGCGTACGCGCGGACCGTGCAGCGCGGGCGCCAGCAGCGCGCGGTCGGTGCGATGACGTGCGCCGGAGCTGAGGATCAGCGAGGCGGCGCCGACCATCGGTTCGATCGGATTGGGCCGTGGCGGCTCCAGCAGCGGTATGGGCGCGCGGAACAATTCGCGCGCGCCCTCGGCCGTCCCGGTGAACAGCACGGGCGGGAAGCCCGGAAAGCCGACCGCGAACGGATCGCCGCTGTGGGCCGCGCGTCGCCGCAGGTAGCCCTCG
Source organism: Nocardia fodinahabitans (assembly GCF_052983615.1). NCBI lineage: Bacteria > Bacillati > Actinomycetota > Actinomycetes > Mycobacteriales > Nocardiaceae > Nocardia > Nocardia fodinahabitans. Next base: position 3,286,783 of record NZ_JBRJJC010000001.1, on the reverse strand, counting down.
AAATCCCGGCCGGCGGCCAGCCCGTGCAGCAGCGACCAGCGTGGTGTCGCCGGTGCCGGGCTCAGCGCTGTCATGTCCGTTACTACGGTGCGCGCCGGTGTCTGGTTCGACCGGTGCCTAGGTCTGCTCGGTGCGCAGCCTGCGCACGGTGCCCTGCGCGATCGCCGACAACTTGGCCAGCCGCGCGTCGCCGAGCGCGGTGAAGGAGTTGCCGAGCCGGTTGGTGACGAACGCGATCGACATCCGCAGATCGGGGTCGGCGTAGGCACCGGAACCGCCGATTCCGTAGTGGCCGAACGCCTGCCGTGGTTGCTGCTTGGTCATCAGCACCGGTCGGTGATAACCCAGGGTGAAGCGCAGCGGCAGGCCGAGGACGTAGTCGCGGCTGTCGGTCTGCTGGGTCCGGTTGACCAGCTCGATCGTCGCCGGCCGCAGGAACTGCACGGCCGGGTTGCCGCGCGACGGCCTGCGCTCGGCGTCGCTCGCGTAGACCACGCCGCCATTGGCGAGGGCGCCGTACATCCTGGCCAGCGCCCTGGCCGAGAAGACGCCGTTCCAGCCCGGCATCACCGCGTCGTGCACGCGCGGGTCGCGCACCAGTTCGTCGAAGCTCTCCGGCATGCCCGCCTCGGCCAGCCCGCGCGCGGGCCGCACCCACGACAGCACCGAGGACGCGGTGTTCCACCGGATGCCCGGCGGCGCCAGGTGCGGGAAGATCTTGGCGATCCGGTGCCGCTGCGCGGCGGGCACCTGGAACCAGAATTCGTCGGTTCCCAACGGCTGCGCCACTTCTCGTTCGAGCACCGTGGTGAACGGTTCGCCGGTCACCCGCTGCACGATCTCGGCGACCAGCCAGCCGAAGGTGATCGCGTGATAGCCCGAGGTGCGGATGCGGCGCGGGTCGGCCGGGCTCTCCGCCAGCGCGGTGACCACCTTGTCGTAGTCGAGGATGCCCTCGCGCCCCGGCACCAGCCCGCGCACGCGGTGCAGGCCGGCGCGGTGCGAGAGCACATCGCGCACGGTGATGTCGTGCTTGCCGTGCGCGGCGAATTCGGGCCAGTACCGCGCGACCGGCGCCTCGTAGTCGATCAGCCCGCGCTCGGCCAGCCGGTGTACGACCGTCGCCGCGACGCCCTTGCCGGTGGAGAAGGTGAGCGCGACGTTCTCGCCGTTCCAGCGCTGATCCTTGGCGGCCCAGCCCGCCCAGATGTCGACGACCGGCCTGCCCTCCAGATAGATCGCCAGCGCGCCGCCGCCGCGGCTGGGCTGCGGGAAGAGTCCGAAGAAATGGTCGGCCAGCCGGATGAACCGGGGATCGACCAGCATGTGGCGCGGTGCCGTGATCGGCGTGCCGCCGGGCCGGGTCAGGGGGCCGAAATCTCCCGCCGTTGCTGCCACCATCGGGTTCACCTCCTGATGCAGGTACGGCCGGGGGCCGGAATCCCAAGAGTAACCCAGCACCCCGGCCATCGGGATGGAGTCGACGCCGGTGGCTCCGGTGGTGTATTCACAGTAGGTGTTTGCAGACCTGTCCATCGGCCGGCTCGTCGGCGCGGTCGCCCTCACGGTGACCGCCTTCGTCGCGAGTGGATGCGGTGGCACCATCGACGGCCACGCGCAGCCCGCGATCGATGTCGTCCCGGCGACCAGCAGCGCCGGACCCACCACCAAGCCCGGCAAACCCACCACGGGCAAGCCGACCACGAGCAAGCCCGCCCAGACCTCGACCCGGGGCGGCAACACCGACTTCCAGGCCAATGTCGGTGACTGCGTCGCGCTCGGCGGCACCGTCGACGACGCCACCATCGACAAGGCGTCGTGTGGCAGCCGGTCGTCGAACTACAAGGTCATCGGCAAGGCCAAGAACAGCACCGGCTGCGTCAGCGACCGCGACAACTTCTACGCCGAGACCCTCAACGGCATCGAGACCGGCGCGCTGTGCCTCGATATCGACTGGGTCGTCGGTGGCTGCATGGATGTCGGCGGTGACGAGCCCAAGCGGATCGAGTGCGGCGAGACCGGTTCGGAGCCGGTCAAGGTCATCACGATCAAGAACAACACCGACAGCGTCGACGACTGCCCGGATGTCGCCGACTCGGGCTTCAAGTACCCCGAGCGCAAAGTCGTGGTCTGCGTCCAGAGCCTGTAGTCCGGCGAAAGACCAGCGCGACGGCTAGTTTGGGGAGGTGCCTCCGACCCGGACGGTTCGGCTGAAATCGGCCACGGGGCGGTGGATCCTGCTCGCCACCATCCTCGGCTCGTCGATGGCGTCACTGGATGCCACCGTCGTGTCGGTCGCGCTGCCGCGCATCGGCGAATCGCTGGACACCGATGTGGCCGGGCTGCAGTGGACCGTCAACGGCTACACGCTCACCCTGGCCTCGTTCATCCTGCTCGGCGGGTCGCTCGGCGATCGGCTCGGCCGCAAGCGCGTGTTCGTCTGGGGTGTCGCCGGATTCGCGGTCACCTCGCTGTTGTGCGCGGTCGCGATGAACATCGAGATGCTGGTGCTCGCCCGTTTGCTGCAGGGCCTGGCGGGCGCGCTGCTCACCCCGGGCAGCCTCGCGCTGATCTCGGCGTCGATCGATAAGGACGACCAGGGCAGCGCGATCGGGCTGTGGTCGGGTCTGGGCGGCGTGGCGGGCGCGTTCGGGCCGCTGCTCGGCGGCGGGCTCATCGATCTGGTCGGCTGGCGCGCGATCTTCCTGCTGAATGTGCCGTTGGCGCTGGTCGTCGCGGTGGTGGCGCTCCGGTTCGTGCCGGAGAGCCGTGACCCGGACGCGCCCTCGCGCATCGACGTGCCGGGCGCGGTGATCGTCGCCATCGCGCTCGGGGCGCTCACCCTCGGGCTGATCGAGGGGCTTGCGGTGCTGATCGGCGTCGGGGTGGTCGCGCTGGCGCTATTCGTGGTCGTCGAGCTGCGCAGTCCGAATCCGCTGGTCCCGCCGTCGCTGTTCGGCTCGCGCGTGTTCACCGCGGCGAATCTGGTGACCTTCTTCGTCTACGCCGCGCTGGGCGGCGTCTTCTTCCTGCTGGTGCTGCAACTGCAACTGGTGTCCGGGTATTCGCCGATGGCGTCGGGCGCGGCGAGTCTGCCGGTGACGGTGCTGATGCTGGTGTTGTCCGCCCCGGCCGGGCGCTGGGGACAACAGCATGGACCGCGCATCCCGATGACCGCGGGCCCGCTGCTGGCCGCGGGCGGTGTGTTCGCGCTGCAACGGGTCGGCCCCGACGCGAACTACCTCGCCGATGTCCTGCCGGGAGTGCTGGTCTTCGGGCTCGGTCTCGCGATCATGGTCGCGCCGCTGACCGGCGCGGTGCTGGCCGCGGTGCCCACCGCCGACGCCGGCATCGCCTCCGGGGTCAACAACGCCGTGGCCAGGACCGCGCAGCTGCTGGCCGTCGCCGCGCTGCCAGGGCTGGCCGGACTGTCCGGCGCCTTCGACGATCCGGTCGCCTTCGCCGCGGGCTTCGACACCGCGATGCGCTGGTGCGCGGCGTTAATGCTGGTCGGTGCGGTCGTCGCGGGTGTGCTGTTGCGGGTGCCGCGCCGGGCGCCGGAGCCGGACCGGGTCGACTGCCTGCCGCACTGCGCGGGCGCCGACGGTCCCGCGCTCGCGCCCCTCGGACAGAAATGAAGCGGGTCGCGTGGAGATGAATCCACGCGACCCGCACGACTTCCGGCGATCCGAAGGGCGTTCTACACCGGATGGAAGCCCGCGCCGATCCCGCCGCGGGCGTTGACGTCGTTCATGATCGAGCTCATGTTGGTGCCGACCTCGGGACCGAAGCAGGCCACGGCCAGGTAGGCGTTCACCATGCCGACCAGGGTCGAGCCGACGACCACCGGCGCGCCGGAATCGCCTTCGATCACACACATCTGAGCCCAGGTCTCGGTGTTGGTCTGGAAGACATCGCCCCAGGTGATGCCGCAGGTGTTGCCGGTGGTCCGGCCTTCCTTGCAGACGATCGTCGGGAACTGGGCGGGCCCACCGATGCCGGTGATGGTGACGTTGCCGATCCGGTTGACCGGGATGATCCGGCCCGGCGTGAACTCGATGATCGCGTAGTCGAGATCGGGGTTGCTGTAGGCGAACCGGCCGATCTCGCCGTAGCCGCGGTCCACCTCGGCGGTGACGGTGGCGCCCGCGTCACCACAGTGGCCCGCGGTCAGTCCGACGAGTCTGCCCGCACCGTCGTAGCCGACCGTGGTGACGGTGCATTCGAACATGTTGTCGATGACGATGCCGGAGCCGCCGCCGATCACCGGGGGGCCGGGTTGAGCCTGCGAAGCGCCCGCGCCGGTGCCGAGCAGTGCTGCACCGAGGGCGACGGCGAAGGCGGCGTTGGCCACCTTGGCGAGTGTGGTGAACATGTCCCTCCAGACGTCGGAAGCCCGCACGATATCAATTCGCTCTGCCTATCGTGCCTGTATTCCCTCCCGGGCGCGCCCCGCCCGCCCGCACTTCATCGTGATAGCGAATATCTATCAATGTGGTGATCAATTGACCAGTTTTGCTTTGGTCCTGTGATCTACCGGAGTATTCGGCCGGGGGGTTCGTTATGAATGACAGTTTTCCGCAATATTTATTCGGCGCAACCGCCAGTACTGGGAATCCATGGGGAAAACGACATCCCACGCAATCGCCGATACCGCCACAATTTCGGGCGGTATGGTCCGACATGGCAGGACTCATAGCTGTTCCAGACCGTGACCGCTGTCTATGACCGCGCTCACATGTCGGTGATGTGTTCTGCGCTACTCCGTAGTAAGGTGCGTCAAGCAAACAAGTCGTCGGGGTGTTGATGACCTGGCGTCGAGAGGGGTAAAAGCAGTGCAGTCGACCGAGAGTCCACCCGCCCGTTCACGAGTCAGCGAAGCTGTCGACCGGACCAAGGGCCTTTGGGACGACCATCCGAAGAAGTCACTCGAGACCTTCGGTCGACAGATCACGATGGGTTTCGAAGCGATCACGGAGTTGATCGTCGCGATCTTCCGTCGCCGCTTCCCCTTCGACGAGTTCGTCCGGCAATGCGCGTTCATGGCCAACGTGGCCGCGGCACCGACTCTGCTCGTGGCCATCCCGATCGCGGTGATCGTCTCCATCCAGGTCGGCGCGGTCGCCGGTCAGGTCGGCGCGACCTCGTTCATCGGCGCGGCGAACGGCCTCGGCATCATCCAGCAGGGCGCGCCACTGGTCACCTCGATCATGATCGCCGGCGCGGTCGGCTCGGCGGTCTGCGCCGACCTCGGCTCGCGCACCATCCGGGAAGAGATCGACGCCATGAAGGTGATGGGCGTCGATCCGCTGCGCAGGCTGGTCGCCCCCCGGCTCGGCGCCGCGATGATCGTCAGCTTCCTGCTCTGCGGCTTCGTCGTCTTCGTCGGCTTCATCACCGGCTACATGTTCAACATCTTCGCCCAGGCGGGTACCCCCGGCTCGTACATGAGCACCTTCGCCTCCTTCGCGGTCACCCGCGACCTCGCGGTGGCGCTGCTCAAGTCGGTGATCTTCGGCATCATCGCCGCGATCATCGCCTGCGACTCCGGCCTGAACGCCCGCGGCGGCCCCGGTGGCGTCGCCAACGCGGTGAACTCGGCGGTGGTCAGCTCCATGGTGATGCTGCTCGGTGTCAACGTGGCGATCACCCAGATCTACGCCGCAGTCTTCCCCCCACAGGTGGTCTGAGCCATGTCATCAACCTACGTACCTCCGCTGCTGCGGCCGCTGCGCCAGCTCAAGGCGGTCGGCCAGGCGCCCATCGATCTGCTCGCGCGGCTCGGTCACCAGGTCTTCTTCTTCCTGCGTTCCGTCGGCTCGATTCCGCTGGCCTTCAAGCAGTATCCGAAGGAAGTCTGGCGGCTGCTCTCCGACGTCACCTGGGGTAACGGCAACATCGTCGTCGGTGGTGGCACCATCGGCGTCATCCTGATCATCAGCGCCTTCGGCGGCATGACGGTCGCCATCCAGGGTCACACCTCGCTGAACCTGCTCGGCCTGAGCCCGATCACCGGCGCCATCTCGGCCTTCGCCACCACCCGCGAACTCGGGCCGCTGCTGGCGGCGCTTGCCTTCGCGGCGCAGGCGGGCTGTCGATTCACCGCCCAGCTCGGCGCCATGCGCATCTCCGAGGAGATCGACGCGCTCGACTCGATCGCCATCCGGCCGCTGCCCTACCTGGTCAGCACCCGGATGATGGCCGCGGTCATCGCGATCGTGCCGCTGTACTGCATCGGCCTGGTGATGGCCTACGTCTCCTGTTCGATCACGGTGCAGCTGATAGGTGGCACCGCGGCCGGTACCTACTCGCACTACTTCTACCAATTCCTGGTACCGACCGACGTGCTGTATTCGCTGCTCAAGGCGGTCGTGTTCGTCATGATCACGACGTTCATCCAGTGCTACTACGGCTTCTTCGCCTCGGGTGGTCCCGAGGGCGTCGGCGTCGCGGCCGGCCGCGCGATCAAGATGTGCATCATCCTGGTCGTGTTCGCCGACCTGTTCATGACATTGGCGATCTGGGGCGTCAACCCCGGAATCAGGATCTCGGGGTAGGCGCGCGATGATCATCGATCCCAGTGGGCGCGGTCCCACGATGAAACAGCTGTACATCGCCGGCACCTGTGGCGTCATCGTCTTCGCGGTGATCCTCGGGTTCCTGATGGCGAGGTACCAGGGCTACTTCGTGCCCAAGGTCAATGTGGCCGCCAACCTGACGACCACCGGTGACGGCCTCCCGTCCGACGCCGACGTGAAGTTCCGCGGCGTGCTCGTCGGCGTCGTCAAGGACGTCGAGATCGTCGACAAGGGCGCGACCCAGAAGGTGAACATCGAGCTCAAGCCCGAGTTCGCGGGCGACATTCCGGCCAACGTCACGGCCCGCGTCGTACCGAGCAACCTGTTCGCCGTCACCTCGGTCGAGCTGGTCTTCAACGGCGCGTCCGACCAGTACCTGCACGAGGGCTCGCAGATCCCCGAGGACACCAGCCAGGGCACGATCGCGCTGCAGGACACGCTCACCACGGTGCGCGACATCCTCAACGAGGTCGACCCGGTGCAGCTGGGCCGGGTGCTCGGCACCCTGACCCAGGCGCTCGACGGCAGCGGCCGCGTCCCCGGCTCCACCATCCAGCGCCTCGACCACTGGCTGACCACCGTCGCCGACGCGGGCCCGAACCTGGGCGGCATGCTCGACAACTTCGCGGCTTCGGCGCACGCGCTCAACCAGTCGGCGCCGGAACTGCTCGACGTGCTCGGCAGCTCGGTGCAGACCGCCAACACCATCGCCACCAAGCGGGATCAGCTGATCGCGCTGCTGGCCGGTGCGAGCGCCACCACCGACCAGGTCAACGACCTGTTCGCGGCCAACCCCGATGTCGGCAAGGAGGTCACCGTCGGGATGAACGCGACCCTGGGCGCGCTGGCCGCCGATCCGGGCTCGATCACCAAGACCTTCGAGGTCTTCGGCCCGTCGCTGGCCGCGCTGAACTCCACCATGCACGGCGGTCCGGCCAATCAGATGGTCTGGAACGCGGGTCTGACCTTCACCCCCTACAAGCCGAACACCGTCGCGGATTGCCCGCGCTATGGCGAACTGCTCGGTCCGAGCTGCTTCACCGCACCCGCCGAGGTCAGCATTCCGCCGATGCCGGAGAGCGTGCGCCCGCGCGCGCTCGACGCGGCCGCCGGCCTGCCCCCGCTGGTCGCCATCCCGGGCATGCCCGCGATTCCGGGCCTCACCACGCCGGGCATCGCGCCGATGCAGACCGCCAACGGCACCGAGGTCAAGCCGTTCGCCGGTACGCCGCTCGAGGGCTTGGTCCCGTCGATCCAGCTCCCGGGCCTGCCGGGTCTGCTCGGTGGCGGCGCCCCCGCGCCGGCCGCCGGTCCCGCCGCTCCGGCCGACGCGCCGCAGCCCGCGGTGGCCCCGGCCGCCAAGCCGATCTCCTACCAGGGCGAAGCGGCGATGACTCAACTGCTGGGGCGTAAGCCGACGGCATCCGAATTCCTGCTGCTCGGTCCGATTTTGAAGGGCGGAACCCTGCAAGTGTCCGAAAACGGGGGTGGCGCATGAGTATCCGCAAGCCACTGATCGGGTTCAGTATCTTCGCGATCGTTTCTATGCTGGTCATCGTGGTCGTGTGGAATACGCTCGCCCGCACGGTCGACGGAGACACCCGCAAGTACACCGCGATCTTCACCGATGTCCTGGGCCTGCGGCCCGGCGACGACGTCCGCATGGCGGGCGTGCGCGTCGGCAAGGTCGAGAAGATCGAGCTCGACGGCAAGAACGACGCCAAGGTGTCGTTCATCGTCCAGAGCGACCAGACGGTCTTCGACGACACCAAAGCCCTTGTCCGCTATCAGAACCTGATCGGTCAGCGCTACGTCGCACTGACCCCGGGCGAGTCGCCGAGCCCGCAGGCGCTGAAGAGCGGTTCGGTCATCCCGATCGACCGCACCGAGCCCTCGTTCGATATCTCCGCGCTGCTCAACGGTTTCCAGCCGCTGTTCCAGGCGCTGGAGCCGGCCGAGGTCAACGCCATGTCGGAGACGCTGATCCTGGCGCTGCAGGGCGACGGTGTCTCGCTGTCGTCCTTCATCATCCAGGCCGCGCAGCTGGCCACGGATTTCCAGCGTCGGGACGCGATCCTGTCCGACGTGATCACCAACCTGTCCGGCGTGATGGCCGGGTTGGCCAAGCGAGGGGATGAATTGGAGACCCTGGTGACCCAGACCCGGGCGCTGATCGGCGGGCTCTACGAACAGGGTCAGTCGCTGCAGGCGTCGACGGCCACCCTGGCCGACGCGACGACGTCGCTGGTCGGCATGGTCGGCAAGATCCAGCCCAAGCTCTCGGCGGCGCAGAACTCGACCACCGCGGCGCTGAACCTGCTGCTGGCCAACGGCGCCAAGCTCGACCAGGCCGCGATCGACATGCCGTCGATGCTCGCCGATCTGGGCCGGATGACCTCCGAGGGCACGCACGCCAACGCCTACCTGTGCGGCCTGGACGTCTCGCTCTACGGCGTGCTCTTCCCGCGCGGTCTGTTCAGCCAGATCGGTGGCACCTCCCACTCGGAGGTCTGCAGATGAGCAAGCTCAAGACGACCTTCCTCGGCAACCGCAACTTCTGGCTCGGTGTGATCGGCTCGCTGGTCATCGTGCTGCTGCTGGTCGGTTCCACGGTCTACCAGTTCATCGGGCTCGGCAGGCAGTCGATCGACGCGGAGTTCGTACAGGCCGCCGGCATCAAGACCGGGGACAAGGTCGCGGTCTCCGGCGTGCAGGTCGGCACGGTCACCGGCGCCAAGATCGAGGGCGATCACGTGGTGATCACCCTCGACGTCGACAAGTCGCTGAAGTTCGGCCCCGACGCGCACGCCGCGATCAAGATGGCCACGCTGCTCGGCGCGCGCTACGTCGACCTGCAGCCGGGCGACGGGTCGGGCCTGAAGGGCAAGACCATCCCGCGCAGCAATACCGACGTGCCCTACGACATCGCCGATGTCGTGCAGGTCGGTACGCCGAAGTTCGAGGAACTCGACACCAAGAAGCTGGCCGCCTCGCTCAACACGATCAACAGCCAGCTCGGCGACTCGCCGCAGCTGGTCGCGCAGGCGATCGACAGCGTCGGCGCGCTGGCCAAGGTCGTCGACCGGCGCAAGACCGAGGTCGACACCCTGCTCAAGGACCTGAACCGGGTCACCCAGCTGCTGGCCGACAACCGCAACTCGATCCTGCTGATCATCACCCAGGGCGAGGCCATCGCGAACCGGGTGATGGAGCGGCAGAACCTGCTGCGCCAGCTGCTCGACAACATCGCCACGCTGACCCGTCAGCTGGAGGAGATCGGCGCCGAGAACGGTAACCAGTTCGGCGGCACCATCGGTCAGCTCAACACCATGGCCGAGGGTCTGCAGAAGAACAAGGAGAACCTCGACCGGCTGCTGCAGATCGGCCAGCCCACCGCGCGGTACTTCAACAACGCGCTCGGCAACGGCAACTACGGCGACGTCTCGCTGCCGTGGCTGTTCCCCGACAACTGGCTGTGCTTCGTTCAGGTGATTCAGGGGTGCGCAGGATGAAACTGACCTCGAGATTCCGCGGCGGCAAGACGCTGGCCCGATCGCTCATGATCGGCGCCACCGCCCTGACCCTGGGTAGCTGCTCGCTGCTGCCCAATCAGGTGAACGACGCGCTCGGCATGTCGACCAAGATCACGGCCGACTTCGAGAACATCGCCGGCATGTACGAGGGCAACGACGTCATGGTCCTCGGCCTGGCGGTCGGCAAGGTCGACAAGATCATTCCCAAGGGCACCTACATCGAGGTCCACATGACCATCGACGGCGGGGTGAAGATCCCGAAGGAAGCGATCGCGGCGATCATCTCGCCCTCGATCGTGACCGACCGCCACATCGAGATCACCCCGCCCTACACCGGCGGTGAGTCGATGAAGTCCGGTGAGCACCTGCCCAAGGCGCGCACCAGGACCCCGGTCGAGCTGGACACGATGATCAAGACCATCGACCAGTTCTCCGCCTCGCTCAAGCCGGAGCCGGGTCAGGAAGGGCTGGGCCCGCTCTCGGGCCGGGTGCTCTACCCGGTGCTCAACGGCAACGGCCAGAAGATCCGCGAGACCCTCGACGCGCTGTCGAGCGCGCTGAAGGTCGGTATCGACAACAAGGACGCGATCTCCAACATCATCATCAAGCTCAACGAGCTGACGACGATGCTGGCCGACAACGACCAGTCGGTGCGTGATTTCAGCGACCGGGTGACCGCGATGTCCGGTCTGCTGGCCGAGCAGGCCCCCGGTCTGCAGGCCACGCTGGACCAGCTCAACGCGTTCCTGGCCAACACCTCGACGATGTTCGGTGAGCACGCCGACGAGCTGTCGACCTCGCTGACGGGGCTGACCAACGTCACCAACCAGCTGCGCGCGAACTCGGGCGCGATGGTCGAGATCGTCGACATCGTGCCGCTGCTGATGCAGAACATCGACGGCGCGATGGACAAGGAACGGCGCTTCGTCCGCCTGCACGGCCTGATCGGCACCGCCCTCTCCGGCGAGGTCGTCAGCGTGTTCTGTGAGCGGATCCAGCTGAAGTCCGATGGCTGCCGCTCCGGGAACATGCAGGATTTCGGCCCCGATTACGGGCTCACCGCCGCACTGCTCGGACTGACGAAATGACCCTACGTATGACGATGAAAGCCCGCCGCGCGCTGGTCGCCGCGGCCGCGACGGCGACGGTGGCGATCACCTCCGGGTGTGGATTCACCGTGGAGGATCTGCCGCTGCCCAAGCCGGGCGTCGAAGGTGATACCTACACGATCCACGCGGAGTTCGACAACGCGCTGAACCTGCCCGATCAGGCGAAGGTGAAGATCGGTGGTTCCGATGTCGGAGTGGTCTCCGGCATCTCCACCAAGAACTTCCAAGCCCGCATCGACATGCAGATCAGCAAGGACATCCAGCTGCCCCAGGGCAGCACGGCCGAACTGCGTCAGGCGACTCCCCTCGGTGACGTGTTCATCGCGCTGTCCAAGCCCAAGAACGGGGCGCCCGCAGGCGCGCCGCTGGAGGACGGCGCCACCCTCACCCGCGAGTACACCTCGGCGGGCGCCACCGTGGAAGAGCTGCTGATCTCGGTGTCGATGCTGTTCAACGGCGGCGGCGTGGCCAGCCTCAGCCGGCTGGGCACCGAACTCGGCTCGATCCTCAACGGGCAGGGCGGCAACCTGTCACACCTGATCATGGAAATGACCGGTGTCATCGGCGAACTGAACAACAACAGCGCCAAGGTCGACACGGTGCTGACCGAGTTCAACACCCTCGCCAACACCATCGAGAACAACAAGACCCAGCTGGGCCAGGTGGCCGACACCCTGCCGCAGGCCATCGGCGCCATCGCCGAGAACAACAAGGCGATCGGTGACCTGCTCACCAAGGTGGCCACGGCCAGCGCCGCGCTCGGCGACTACTCCAACACCACCGGTGATCAGCTCTCCGAGCTGCTCACCAACCTGGACAACCTGATGACCGCGCTGGCGGCCTCCGGCGACAACTTCGGGTACGTGCTCGATCAGCTGCACGCGATCCGGCCCGGCGCGAACGCCACGTTCCAGGGCAAGTCGCTGGCGCCGTACGCGACGCTGACCAACCTCGACATCGGGTTGCTCACCGATCCGGCCAACAGCAAGTTCCCCGATCTGAAGGACGTGAACGACTTCGTCGGCACCTTCATCCAGGTGCTGCAGATCGTTCAGGGCCGAGTGGGAGGCCACCGATGAGCAAGGCCAAGAAGTTCTTCGGTAACAAGATCCTGCTCGCGAACGCGGCCCTGGTCGTGGTGCTGATCGTCGGCGCCACCTACCTGCTGGTCAATGTCATGCGGGTGAACCCGCTTCGGTCGGAATACGCGGTGACGGTCAACCTGGACCGCTCGGGCGGTCTGCAGCCGGGCAACGACGTGACCCTGCGCGGGCACCGGATCGGCAAGGTCACCTCGGTGGAGCTGATCGATCAGGGTCAGTCGATCGCCGCCAAGGCGCAGATCGACACGAGCTACAAGATCCCGGTCGACACCATGATCCAGGTGGCGGCCCTGTCGGCGGCGGGCGAGCAGTACATCGACTTCCGTCCGAACAGCGATGTCGGCCCGTTCCTCGGCGATGGCGCGGTGATCAAGTACAACCCCGAGCAGATCAAGACCCCCACCCCGGTGTGGGCGGTGCTCGACGACACCAGCGCGCTGATCGCCCAGGTCGACCCGCAGCAGTTCAAGACGATCCTGGCCGAGCTCGACACCGCGCTCGGCGCAGGCCCGGATCAGCTGCGTGGCCTGATCAACGGTGTCAGCCTGGTGGTGGCCGGTCTGGACAACCTGCTGCCGCAGACGGTGAACCTCATCGCGAACCTGCGGGTGATCGCCGAGACCACCTCGCACGCGCAGCCGGATCTGCAGACGCTGACCCGCAACTCGGGCGCGCTGCTGACCCAGTTCAACAACGCCAACGCCGAACTGCAAAGCGTGCTGGACAACGCGCCCGCCCAGTTCGAGGCGCTCGGCGCGGTGCTGGACAAGACCGCCGATCCGATCAGCGGTCTGGCGGCCAACTTCGTCGCCATCACCAGGGCGGCGCAGCTGCGTCAGCCCGCGCTGCGACTGCTGTTCCCGTCGCTGGCGCTGGGTCTGGAGTCGATCGCGGTGCCCGCCCACGACGGCGAGTTCCACACCGTCATCGATATCTGGCCGCGGCCGACGTGCTACTACGCCACCGAGTACCGCCGCAACGAGGAAGTCCAGGACGGGTCGATCCCGAAGTGGAACTACTGCGTGAACCCGCCCGCCGATCAGCAGATCCGCGGTTCGGCCAACGCGCCGCGTCCGAACGTGCCCAACAACGGCGCGCAGATGCCGCCGGGCGTCGATCCCAACGAGCGGACACCCATCCCGGTGAACTGAGTTGATGCCCGGTCCGGTCGCTCGCCGACCGGACCGGGCATACTCGCTGGGGAGAGCGTGTGGTCCGGCTCACGGGCCCACGAAGGATATCGGTGCGATATGTGTGCCGGGAAAGAGCAGGATTGATTCGATGACCAGCGACGACGCCGAGAGCAAGAAGGACGCTGCCGCGGCGGACAAGCCCGATCTGGCCAAGGCCGATGCGACCGTCAAGGGCGCTGCGGCCACCCCCGAAACGGACGCGCCCACTGTGCGGGCGGCGACCGTGCCCGAAGCGCAGGCGCCCGCGCCCGCGTCGGCCGGGAAATCGAGCTCGACGGGCTGGATCGCCGCCGGTGTGGCCGGTGTGGTCGCTCTCGGTGCGGCCACCGCGGCCGTGGTGTTCTTCCTGCAGAGCAGCGACAAGGGCGACAAGCTCGACGCCATCGCCGATTCGACGAAGGCGGCCTGCGACTACGGCAACATCCTCGCCAACTACGACTACTCCAAGGACCTCGACGGCTACATCGCCTCGATGAAGGCGGGGGCCACCGGCGACTACCTGAAGGAATTCAGCGACGCCAGCGATGCGCTCAAGGGCGCGATGGTCCAGGCCCAGGTGAAGTCCCGCGGCGAGGACGTGCAGTGCGCCTACATCTCGGGCAGCACCGAAGACGTCAAGGCCATGGTCACCATGACCCAGTACCGGACCAACTTCACCCAGACCGAACCGGACCGGATGATGTTCGCCATCGAGATGACCCTCGAGAAGTCCGACGACGGTAAGTGGCTGGTCAGCAAGCTGGACTCGCCGCTGCTCAAGAACGGCAGCCAGGTCCCCGGTGGCGCCGCCCCCGGTCAGACCGTGCCGACGCCGCAGGCGCCCGCGCCGACTCCCGGCAACTGATCGACGAGTATTTCCACAACGCCTCCGGTGGCAGAGCGACTCTGCCGCCGGAGGCGTTGTCGTGCGGACCAACTCCGGTCGCGTCGGTGCCTCAGAACAGGGTGAGTGTCCCGGACGGCGCTGCCGGCTCGACCGGCTTCCCCGTGGTCCGCGGTCTGGTGGGTTCGGCGACTGGCGCCGGGCGGGCGGCGGCTTCGCGGGCGGCCGCGCCTGCCAGAGTGTCGGCCTGTTCGTTGAAATAGTTACCGACGTGCCCGCGGACCCAGCGGAAACGCACCGGTCCCTCGCGGGTCGTGATGGCCCGATCGATCTGCTTGATGATCTCGACGTTCTTCACCGCGCCACCGGTGGAGGTGCGCCAGCCGTTGCGCCGCCAGCTGGTGATCCATTCGGAGGCGCATTTGATGGCGTAGAGCGAATCGCTCTCGATGAGCATCGGCTCGGTACCGGGGTGGGCGAGGATGGCTTCCAATACGGCGCGGAGCTCGGCGATCTGATTGGTACCGGTCGCCGCTCCCCCGCTGTCCGCCGGGCCCTGGTGATTCACCCAGGCCCAGCCGATGGCACCACCGGGATTGCGCAGGCAGGACCCGTCGGTGCTCACGATGATCATGACCGCCACCCTAGGCGATGCGGCCGACAAGATCGGTACCGTGGAATGCCTCTATCTCCCTTCGCAACCGCGACTCCGTGCGGCGCAGTGCCGATCTCGCGACCGCGTCGACGAGGCCGTGGCACAGGCGGCCGAACACACCGCGTGGTGGTGGATAGTCGGCTTCGGAGGTCAGCACCGACCGTTCGTAGCCGAGCGGATCGAACCGTAGTGTCACGGTTCCGTATACCCGCCCACGCAGGGTATACCCGATCACCGCATTGCGCCGATATTCGGTGATCTCGCAGGTGGAGCGCAGCGGAATCACCCCGAACAACCGGACTTTCAGCACGAAGGCGGCGCCGAGGCCCTGTTCGGGTTCGCCGTCCGGCTCGATGCCGGTGACACCCGACATCCAGTCCGGGACGAAGCGGAAGTTCTCGGCGTAGGCGAAAGCGGCGTCGACGGGTGCGCCGACGTCACACGCATACCTGATGTGGCCCATCGGCCCTCCCTGATCACGGATGGGCTCAAAATTACTACAAATATCCTCTTTATTTGCCGGATTGACGCTCAGAGCTGGTCGACGAGGTATTCGGCGATCGGCATCGCCGATGTCGCCGCAGGTGAGGGCGCGTTGAGCACGTGGATCGAGCGCGGCGTCCGCTCGATCAGGAAGTCGTGCACCAGGGTGCCGTCGCGCAGCACGGCCTGCGCGCGGATGCCCGCGCGATGCGGCAGCAGATCCGCGGTCGTGAGTTCCGGGCAGTACCTGCGGCATTCGGCGAGATAGCCCCGCTTGAACACCGAATTGCGCAGCTCACGCGCCCCGGTCCGCAGGTGCGCGCGGGCGACCCGGTGGACACCGGGGAAGCGCAGCACGTCGACCGCGTCCCGGACGTTCACGCTGCCCTTGGGATAGCCCTCTCTGGCCAGCCCGAGCACCGCGTTCGGCCCGACGGTCAGTTCCCCGTCGATGGTCGGGCTCAGGTGGACGCCGAGGAACGGCAGCGCGGGATCGGGCACCGGGTAGATCAGCGTGCGCACCAGCTCGGCTCGCTCGGCGGGCAGCCGGTAGTACTCGCCGCGGAACGGGACGATGCGGAAGTCGGTGCGGATACCCGCCATTCGCGCCATCCGGTCGGCCTGCAATCCGGCGCACACCACCAGCGTGCGCGCGGTGAACGCCCCGGCGGGGCCGGAAATGGTGACGGCGGAGCCGGTTTCGCTGATCGCCTCGATGACGGTGCCGAGCGCGATCCGCCCACCCATCACCACCACCTGATCGGCGAGCGCGGCCGTCACCTTCGCGTAGTCGATGATGCCGGTGGCGGGCACGAACAGCGCGCCGACGCCGGTGATCCGGGGCTCGCGGCGCAGCAGTTCGGCCGCGTCGATCGCTTCGACATCGACGCCGTTGGCGATGGACCGCTCGGACAGGTCGAGCATCCGCGCGTGCTCGGCGGAATCGGTGGCCACCAGCAGCTTTCCGCAGACCTCGAACGGAATGTCGTTGGCGGCGGCGAATTCCTTGGTCCACCGCGCGCCCGCCCGGCACAGTCGCGCCTTCAAACTGTCGGGTGGGTAATAGATTCCGGAGTGGATGACCCCGCTGTTGTGCCCGGTCTGGTGCACGCCGAGGCCGGCCTCCTTGTCCACCAGCACCAGGCTCGCGCCGGGATGGGTCCTCAGCAGGCGATGCGCGGTCGCCACGCCGACGATGCCGCCGCCGAGCACGCAGAAGTCGTACGCACCGCGCGCGGTGCCGCCAGAACTCACACGCCGACGGTAGTCGGCTCCTCGGCTACGGGGGTGGTCGGTGCCGCGGGCTCGCCGTCGGCCTGCGCGGTGTCGACCGGGGCAGGCTCGGTGGTGCCCGGCTTCTGGACCCGTTCGACGCGCAGCGTGTGGCTGCCGAGGCCGGGATCGGAGAGCACGAAGACCACGTCGCCGCGGCGGGTGTCGAGTTCGGTCCGCAGCAGGGTCACCCCGGCCGGGTCGACGGTGATGCCCAGGTATTTCGACGCCATCGTCACCAGGTTGGTGTCCACCGTGAAGGCGATGATGTCGGTCCGCGCGGGGGCGACCTGCGCCCCGACATAGGTGGTGCCGATCTTCAGCCGGCCGGACGCCGGCCAGCGCCGTGTTGTCGGGCGTCGCGCCGACACCGGACTGCTGTGCGGTCACCGATGTCCTGGTCGTGGTGGGCACCATGCGCTCGGTCGACACCGCGAGCTCGACGAGGTCGTTGCCGGCGCGCGGTGCGGAGTTCCCGGCGGACGCGGGGCGATGGTGTCCCGATTCCGGTGTCGCGGCGGGGGCCGCGGTGCCGTCGGCGTGCGGCGGCGCGAGTTCGGGCATGTGGTTGACGATGTAGGCGCCCGCGGCGACGGTGAGGCAGAGGCTGGCGGCGCCGGCGATGACGGTGGCGGACAGACGCGCGATCTGAGCGGGTCGGTGTGCGGTCACGATGCGGTCCTTCCTGTACCTGTGGGTGAACCCGAGGGAACGGGGCCCGCATCGTTGAAAGCCACGCGCTGTTTTCCACGGTACGCCGGTGCTAGCTGTTGTTAGCACCGGCGTACCGTGAGATCAAGACCACATCTGGACGGTTGACCTATCAGCGCGGGTCAGCGCGGTGACCCGCGCTGACGGTTGTTTCTCACACCGTGCCGCGGGGTACCTCTACGAAGCAGGCGAGCGTCATTCACGACTGCCACGGAGGTCAACCCCCGGCCAACGACGTCCGGGGCAGTCGGCACGAATGGCGCTCAGAGACTGACGCTCGCCTGTTTCTTTGGAGCGCTGGCGCGCTCGTGGTCGCGGCCCTTTGGGTCCCGTCGATCAGGTGCCGTTGCTTGCTCCTTCGTCGCTTGCGCAACGGCACCTGATCGACGGGACGGCCGCGACCCGCCGCTGGGCGGCGGACCCTCCTCGAGGTCGGGTTGTGGGGGGTGGGTTGGGTTGTGTGTGTGGGTGTGTGTGGGGGTGGGTTTTCAGGCGAATTGGCCGGCTTCGCGGCCTGTTCCGGGGGGGCCGGCGAAGGCTTGGGCGATGCCGAGCCAGTGTTCGGCGTCGGGGCCCTCGGTGATCAGGGCGGTGTCCTCGCGATGGCGGCGCTGGGTCGCCACCAGGCAGAAATCGACGGCCGGACCGGTGACGCGCTGTTCGGCGTCCTCGGGGCCCCAGGTCCACAGGCTGCCGTCGGGTGCGGTCAGCTCCACCCGGAATTCCTCGGCGGGGCCGGATTCCCCGTGCACCGTGTAGGCGTAGTTGCGCGTGCGGACGCTGATGTGGGCGACGGTGCGCAGCCGGGCGGTGGGCGTGCGTTCGACGCCGAGCGCGTCGGCGACGTCCTGGCCGTGCGCCCAGGTCTCCATGATCCGCGCGGAGATCATCGACGCGGGGCTCATCGGCGGGCCGAACCAGGGCAGCTTGGTGCCCGCGGGCACGGCGGCCAGCGCGGCGATCAGCGCCTCGCGACCGGTGCGCCAGCGCACGAGCAGTTCGGCGGGTGAGGTCTGCGCGACCTCCTCGGCGGCCTCGTCGACGAAGGTGAACATCTTGGGCGCGGCCTCGGCCAGCAGCTTCGCGAAGGTGTCACCGTCGGTGGCGGCCAGCTTGGAGACCTCGTCGGTCCAGGTCAGGTGGGCGATCTGGGTGGTGATGTCCCAGCCGGGTGCGGGGGTGGCGGTCTGCCATTGCGTGGAGGTCAGCGGTGCGACCAGGTTTTCCAGATCCGCGCATTCGGCGGCGAAGTCGTCGAGGAGCGCTGCGAGGTCAGCCATCTGTTCCCTTGCCGATCGTGGCGCGACCCGGTACGGGTACGCCTCGTCACCAAGAATCTCAGCGCCCCCAGAAAAATGCAAGCACGCGTGCTTGTTCTTGCGGCGGGCTACCAGCCGAAGGTCAGCAGGTGCATCGCGCCGACGGCCACCCCGAGCACGCCGCCGTGCAGGTACAGCAGCCAGGCGTCCTGCTCGACCGCCGCGTAGAACATCTCCATGAACTCGCCCGGCGTCAGTTTCTGCAGCTTGCGATCGGCGAACGCGTCGATCTTCTTGGCCTGCTCGAGCACGAACTTCTCGTCGTCGACCATCTCCGGCGCCAGGCTCAGACCGGCGCCCGCGCCCGAGATCGCCAGGTTGTCGTAGCCCTTCTTGCCGATCGCCGCCCGCACCATGAACGCGGTCGGGCCCAGCTGCTGGTGGATCTCCTCGGCCACCACCCGCTCGATCAGCTGCCGGGTCTTGTCCCCGTTCGGCCCCTCGAGCAGTTCGTTGGACAGGTTCTCCACGGTCAGCACCTGGTAGGCCAGGATGTGCGCCAGGTCGGTCGCCGCTTGCGGTTGCCGCTTGGCCAGCAGGGCCTGGCGCCACAGGTACTTGTAGCGCGGCTGCGGATCGCCGGGCTCGAACACCATCTTGATCGCGATGACATTGACGATCACGCCGATCGCGGCCGAGGCCAGCAGCACGATCACCCACGCGGGCACCGCGCCCCAGTACGGGATCTGCGAGTGCACGTGCAGGTACAGCGCCAGCACCAGGCCGAACGGCGCACCGAGCAGACCGACCCTGGCCATGAACTTCAGTTCCGGCGCCGCGATGGTGGTGGTCAGGTCCTTGAGGATGTTCGGGTTCTTCTCCAGGTACCTGATCACGAAGTTCTTCACGTCGAGCAGCTGGTCGATGTTGTCGCCCAGACTCGCGAACGCGCGCCGCCCCAGCGCGGGCAGCTGCCGGTCGACCCGCTGGTAGACGGCCTGCTTCACCGGCCGCGGCAGCGAACGCCACAGGTCGGGATTCTCCCGGTACATGATCTCGTCGACGATCGGCTGCACCTGACCGCGCGCCCGTTCGGCCAGGTAGTCGCCGATGCCGTCGAGGTCGAGTTCGTGGATGAAGTCGCGCGGGCTGCCGATCCGCATCAGCGCCTTGTCGACGCAGATGCTGGCCATCTTCTCGGCGCGAGCGGGGATGAAGCCCTGGAAACCGAGCCTGCGGCCGTCACCGGAGAAGGTCGGCAGTACCTGGACCCGGCGCGGGAGATAGGGATACAGCACATGCAGCATCGGCACCCGGAAGCCCTTGAACTGCACCGGCCAGAACAGCATGAGCACGCCGGTCCAGTTGGTCAGCCAGCCGGCCAGCGCGCTGAAGATCGGGAAACTGATCAGATCGACCACGAATTTCGACTGCCCCGTCAGCTCTTCCCAATCGATGAAGAGTCCGGAGGCCAGTGTGGTCATCGAGGAGCCCCCTAGTGCTGACGCGCGAAGAACGTGAAGAACGTGAGGATAAGGCAATCACATTCTGACCGGTCGCGACGGGGTGTCAACGGCAGATGGCGGTGTTCGCCCCGGTGTCGCGACCCGTTTGCCCGCGTCCGGCGAGAGCCTGGAGCCGCCCGCTCCGCCGATCCCCGCACGCCGCGCGAGCGCGAAGTCCGCGATCTCGCGGCGGCGGGCCTGACGAATCGCGAAATCGCCACGCGACTGGTTCTTTCCGAACGCACGGTGGAAACCCACGTGCGCAACATCCTCGCCGAACTGGGCGTCACCAACCGCGCCGAGCTAGCCCGCGACACCCGCTGACGCAGGTCACGCCCCTGACATCGTGGCCGGTGCACGGTGCGATCTTGCGGTTACAGTGGCCGGGAAAGTAGTGCTCGTGCTCGGAGGGGACCGGTGGTGGAACAGGTTTTCCAGGTCGATTTGCGTGGTGTGGTCGACCTGCTCAGTCACCACCTGTACGGCAGTCCGCGGGTGTACGTGCGTGAGCTGATGCAGAACGCCGTCGACGCGAGCACCGCGCGCCGGGCGCTCGACCCGTCGGCGCAGCTCAGCGTGCGGATCGAGACCGCCGACCGCACCGGCGACGGCAGCATCCGGATCCACGACACCGGCATCGGGCTCACCGAGGCCGAGGTGCACACCTTCCTGGCCACCATCGGCCGCAGCGGCAAGCGCGACGATCTCGGCTTCGCCAGGCACGAGTTCCTCGGCCAGTTCGGTATCGGCCTGCTCTCGTGCTTCCTGGTCGCCGACGAGGTCACCGTGCTCACCCGCTCGGCGCGCGGCGGGCCGACGGTGCGCTGGACCGGTTTCGCCGACGGCCGCTACCGGGTCGAGCCCGCCTCGCGGGAACGCAAGGAACCGGGCACCACGGTGATCCTGACGCCCCGGCGCGGCGCCGAGCAGTGGCTCACCGGCGCCACCGTCACCGAGCTGGCCGCGCTGTTCGGCAGTCTGCTGCCGTTCGAGGTCACCGTCGACGGGCGCTCGGTCACCGAGCCCGACGTGCCGTGGCGGGCGAACCACCCCACCCCCGACGACCGCAAGGCCGCGCTCGCCGCCTACGCCGAGGACACCTTCGGCTTCACCCCGTTCGCCACCTTCGATCTCAGCTGTGCCGAATCCGGCGTCACCGGTGTGGCTTTCGTGCTCCCGCAGCCGGTCAACCCGGCGGCCAAGGCCGGGCACCGGGTGTACCTCAAGTGCATGCTGCTGGCGGAGAGCGTCACCGGGCTGCTGCCCGACTGGGCCTTCTTCGTGCGCTGCGTCGTCGACACCACCGAGCTGCGGCCGACCGCCAGCCGGGAGGCCCTCTACGAGGACGACCTGCTCGAATCCACCAGGGAGTCGCTCGGCGGGCAGATCAGGGACTGGCTGGTGGAGCTGTCCACGGCCGACCCGGCCGCGCTCGCCCGCTTCCTGCGCGTCCACGACCTCGGTGTGAAGGCACTGGCTCTGCACGACGACGACATGCTCCGACTGGTCGACCGCTGGCTGCCGGTGGAGACCAATGCCGGGCAGATCCCGCTCGCCGAGTTCCGCCGCCGGTTCGGCGGCGTCCGCTACACGCCGTCGGTGGAGGAGTTCCGCCAGCTCGGCGCGGTGGCGGCCGCGCAGGGCCTCGGCCTGGTGAACGGCGGCTACACCTACATCACCGAGATCCTGGAGCGCCTGCCCGCGCTCGACCCCGAGATCCAGGTGACGCGTCTGGACACCGCTGCCCTGGCGACCCATTTCGACCTGGTCGACCCGTCGACCGAGCTCGCGCTGCGCCCCTTCCTGTCGACCGCTCAGCGCGTGCTCGACCGGCTCGACTGCGAGGTCGTGCTGCGCACGTTCGATCCGCCGTCGCTGTCGGCGCTGTACCTGCTCGACCGCGATACCCAGCATCGCGCCGAACTGCGGGCCACCCGGCAGGTCGCCGACGAGCTGTGGGCCGATGTCCTCGGCGCCTTCGATTCCGGCCAGGGCGGCGACCGGCCGCAACTGGTGCTCAACCACCGGAATCCGCTGGTACGCCGCATCGCCGGGCTCGTCGACGCCCGGCTGGTGACGATGGCGGTCGAGGCGCTCTACAGCCAGGCGTTGCTGCTCGGCCAGCATCCGATGCGGCCGGTCGACACCGCGCTGCTGAACAAGTCGTTCGTCGGCCTGCTCGACTGGGCAGTGCACGATCCGCAGGGAGAGCTCTGATGTCCGAGACCACCGACGACCTGTGGCGATTGCTCGCCCAGGCGGGACACATGCCCTACGGCGACAGCAAAGACGCACTGCTGGAACAGGTCCTGCGGCACGCGGAAGCCGGCGGGCACACCGACCTCGCGTTCCGCGCCCGCATGCGGTTGATCGCCGCCTACGCGCAGGGCATGAGCCCGGCCAAGCTGTTCGTCCCGTTCGCCCGCTGCCTGGCCGACTACGACCGCGAGCCCGGCGCCTACGAGGAATGGGTGGCGCCCGCGCTGCGCTGGGACTTCAAGTTCGCGGTGCGGGCGATGACGAATTTCCCCGAGGTGCCCAAGGACCGGGCGCTGGCCGCGCTCGACCAGATGGAGCAGCGCTACCGGGTGGAGGGTCAGAGCCTGCACGCGGTGCATGCCTACCGGCATTACGTCGCCAAGCACCTGGGCGACCTGACCGAGGCCGAGCACTGGTACGAAAGATGGTGCACCACACCGCGCGACGAGAACTCCGACTGCGCCGGATGTGACCCGACCGGCAAGGTCGCCTGGCTGGCGAGCCGGGGTCGTGACGCCGAGGCCGTCGAACTGGCCGCCCCCGTCCTGCGCGGCGAGCTGAACTGCGACGAGCAACCCCAGCTGATCCTGACCGCGCTGCTGCTGCCCTATCTGCGCACCGGCCAGCTCGACGCCGCGCGCGACGCGCACCGCAGGTCCTACCGGGTGCTGCGCACCAAACCCCAGGACGTGAGCGCCATCGCCACCCATCTCGAGTTCTGCGCGCTGTCCGGCAATCAGGCCCGCGGCCTGGAACTGCTCGACCGGCACCTGAGCTGGCTCGATCGGTCGCCGAACCCGTCCGCCGCCATGGACTTCGCCGCCGCGGCCGCGCTGCTGCTGCGCACCGTCGCCGACGCGGGTCACGGTGACACCGTCGTCCGGCGGCCCGCGCACCTCGAGCGGCCCGCCGCCGAATCGACCGCGCTCACTCTGCAACAGGAACTGACCGCCGAGGCATTGGCGATCGCGGCGCGATTCGATCAGCGCAACGGCACGGCGCACCAGACCGAGCTGGTGCACGCGCTGCTGGCGAGCACGCCGATCGTCGACCAGTTGCCGCTGTCGGCCGCCGCGGTGCACCGGGCGCCGGTCGGGCCCGCGCCCGCCCCGATCGAACTCCCCGAGCTGACCACGACCGAGCTGATCGAGCGGGCCGAGCTGGGCCAGGAGCGCGACGCCACCACCGAGGTGGCGGCCCTGACCCGGCGCCTGACCGAGGACGCCGAGCCCACCGATCCCCTGCTGGCGGGTCGGCGCGCCGCCGTCCTGGCGCGCGAGTCCGCCCGGCACGGTGACTGCCACGAGACCGAATCCCTGCTGCGCCAGGCGATCGAGCACTACACCGTCGCCGGTGACGAAGACCGCCGCCAGGTCGGTCTCGGCCGGCTCGGCGTGCATCTGTGCAGGCACGGTGAGCCCGCCGAGGCGACATCGCTGCTGCGCGCGTCGCTGGCGCACCTGAGCGCGTCCACCGATCCGACGGTCCGGGTCACCGCCATGCTGCGGCTCTCGGGTGGTCTCCTGGATCTGCACGACCGCGGCCTCCTGCTCGACGATGCCGCCGCCGAACTCCCCGAGCTGCTCGACCGCGCCACGGCCGAGGCCGCCGCGTCGGGCGACGACGAGCTGGTCGGCGATGTCGCCAGACAGCGGATGTATCTGTCCGAGAACAACTCCCGGATCGACGACGCCGATGCCGCCGCGCGGGTGGCGAACTCGGCCTATCGCCGGGTGAACCGGCCGTTCCAGGCGGCGACCACGCTCTACCACCTGTCCGGAATCCACCGGGCCGCAGGCGAGTTCGCTGCCGCGCTCACGGCGATCGACGAGGCGCCGCCGCTGCTCGACGCCGACACACCCGTCAGTTTCCGGATGGCGGTGTACGCCCGTCGCGGTGATCTGCTGCTGCACCTGGATCGGCCCGCCGAGGCCGTCAGCGAGCTGCTCACCGCCATCGCCATCGGCACGCCCGCCGACCTGCCCCATATCCCGTACGCGCAGTGGGATCTGGCCATCGCCTACCGGGCGTGCGGGCAGCTGCTCGATGCCGCCGAACAGGCCGAAGCGGCGATCGTCGCGCTCGATCACGCCGGTGCGGGCGGGCCCGCCCGGGGCTGTCGCTACCTGCTCGCCGGTCTGCACCGGTCGCTGGGCGAGCACGATCAGGCGCTCGCCGCCTACGACGCGATCATCGAATTCGACCGTTCCATCGAGGATCTCGCTGACGAGGCGTACGTCCTCGCGGAGACGGCCGACCTGCTCGACGCGCTCGACCGCGATGCCGATGCCGCCGAACGCTACCGGCGCGCCGCCGAGGTGGCGGCGCGGGTCGACGACCCGATCCGGGTCGCCTACTGCCGCTACAGCGCCGCCCTGTCTCTGCACTGGTCCGGCGATTCGGCAGGCGCGGTCGCGGCGATCGAGGTCGCCGACGCCGCGCTGGCCGACCTCGCCGCCACCGGACCGGACGCCGATCTGCTCACCTGGCACCGCGCCCGGCTCGACCACAACGCTGCTCGAATCCTGCACTCCGCCTATCGTTTACCGGAGGCGTTGCCGCGCGCCGAAGCGGCCGCCGCCGGCTTCCGTGCGATCGAGGCCATCGATCGGGCCGTGCGCGCCGACTACGACCAGGCCAGAATCCTGCTCGATCTCGACCGTGCCGCCGAGGCCGAGAAGGTCCTCGCCGGCGCCGTCGCCGAGCTCGACGACACCCACCCCGCCTACCACCTGCTCACCGGCCTGCTGACCGAAACCCGCTCCCGGCTCGGCTGATTCGAAGGACTCCACGCGATGCAACCGCTCGGCAGCGACGATCCACGCCAGATCGGTGCGTACCGGCTGCTCGGCGTCCTCGGCGCCGGCGGCATGGGCAAGGTGTACCTGGGGCGCAACGCGGGCGGACGCACCGTCGCAGTGAAGGTGATCCGGCCGGATCTGCTGGGCGACCCCGAGTTCCGGGCCAGGTTCCGCCGGGAGGTGGCCGCCGCGCGCCGGGTCGGCGGGGCGTTCACCGCGCCGGTCCTCGACGCCGATGTCGACGCCGATCCGCCGTGGCTGGCCACCGGTTACGTCGCCGGACTCGCGCTCTCGGACGCGGTGTCGCGGTTCGGGCCCTTCGCCGAGTCGTCGCTGCTCGCCCTCGGGCACGGGCTCGCCGAGGCGCTCGTCGCGATCCACGGCGCGGGCGTCGTGCATCGCGATCTGAAGCCGTCGAATGTGCTGCTGGCCGTCGACGGGCCCAAGGTGGTCGACTTCGGTATCGCGCGCGCCGTCGAGGACACCGCGCTCACCACCACCGGAAAGGTCATCGGCTCACCGGGTTTCATGTGCCCGGAGCAGGTGACCGGCGAATCGCTCGGCCCCGCCTGCGATGTGTTCGCCCTCGGTGGCGTGCTGACCTTCGCCGCGTCGGGTCACGGCCCGTTCGGTACCGCCGAGATCGTGCAGATGCTGTGGCGCATCGTCTACGAGGAGCCACGCCTGGAAGGTGTGCCGTCGCGTCTGCGCCCCCTGGTCGCCGCCTGTGTCGCCAAGGACCCCGCGGCCCGCCCCACCCCGGCGCAGGTGCTCGCCGAGCTCACCGCCATCGGCCTGCCCGAGCGCACCGGCTGGCTGCCGCCCGCGGTGCTCGAGGACGTCAGTAGGCGCGCGGTCACCCTGCTCGACCTCGATTCCGGTCCGGTCGACCTGCCTGCCGGGCCTATCGCACCGCTCCACTCGACCTGGTCGAACACCGGTGGGCCTGGCCCTTACCCCGGCACCGGGTCCAGCTTCGGCGGACGGACCCCGCTGTCTGGGACTGCAGCCGGCTTCGGTGGACAGACGCCACCGCCCGGGACAGCTGCGGGTTTCGGTGGGCAGACTCCGCTGCCCGGCACAGCCGACGGTTTCGGTGGCCACAAGTTGTTCCCCGGCGGCGGGGTGACATCGCCCGGATACGCGACGGTCCGCGGGCCACTCGGTGACGCCGCGGGCGGCACGTCCGCGCCCTGGCAGGGGACGGCACCGCATCCGCGGGCTCCCATCCGCTCGCGCCGCGGTCGCAACGCTTTGGTCGCCGCGGCGGTGGTCGTCGCGCTGGCGGTGGCCGGGGGTGCGTTCCTGATCGGTGTGCAGCTGCGCGACCGACCGGACGGCAATAGCGTGGCGAACTCGACCTCGGTCTCCCCCGGCACCGAACCCACCGAGGCGCCGTCCGCGACCGGTTCCCCGGTATCCACCGTCCCCGCCGCGTTCGTGGGGAACTGGCGGGGCCAGGCCGCCGACGGGCCGGTGCGCTTCGACATCACCCTCACCATCGACAACGGCAAGGTCGGGCAGAAGGTGGCCACCGCGTCGAACACCGGAACGCTCTACGGCGAGCGCTGTGAGCGGTCGGAGACTCTGGTCGAGGCCACCACAGACCGGCTCGTCTTCCTGGCGAAACTCAGCGGCAAGAGCGCGAGCGGCTGTGTGGACGACGGCACGACTTCCACGGTCACGCTGATGTCGGACGGCACGCTGTCCTACCGCACGCCTGGCGTACTCGGCGGCACCATCGCCGGCCTGCTGCGGAAGTCCTGACCACCCGCGATGACAATTGCCGGTCGATTGCCGACCACGTCGAAACGGGAGCGAAACGGCGAACCGGGCACCATGCGCGGCCGGTGGTGGTTCACTACCACCACGAGCTTGTCTGGACCTTCGACCAACACATCACCCCTGGTGATGCCGATCTCAACTTTCCAGCCGTTGCTATCTGGGTCACTACTATGCCAGACTCTCGTCCCACACTGTGAAGCCGTCCGGTCTCACAATGTCCGGAAGGGAGTGGGTTGAGCGAGCGGCACATGCGCGAAGTTGCCACCCTCCCGGCTGTTGCGCGGAAATCAGTCCCATTCGACCAGCGTGAGCGCGGCGGCGGTCAGCAGGTCGACCAGTTCGCCGACCGGCGGCCGCGACTCACGCAGCAGCCATTCGTGGGCCACGCCGTTGACCGCGCCGGTGAGCAGGCCGGTGGTGAGCTCCGCGTCGCCGCGCAGCCGCACCCCCTTGGCCGCCAGCGCCGTCTCGATCAGCGCCGACCAGGCATGCCTGCGGGCGCGGCGATGGTTCTCCATCCGATCGCTGACCCCGACGACCTCGATCAGCGCCACCTGCGCGCGGTACGAGTCGGAGCCGAGCGATTCCAGGTACGCGGCCAGGCCGCTGCGCAGCGCCGGCTCCGGTTCGGTGTGCGCGACGACCGCCGCGACGACGGCGGCGGCGGCGTCGTCCTGGATGCGGTCGTAGGCGGCGATGAGCACGTCTTCGCGGGTCTCGAACTCCTCGTAGAACTGCCGCTTGGACAGTCCCGCCGCCGCGCACACCTCGGCGAGCGAGCACGTCGGGTACCCGCGTTCGGCGAAGATTCGCGTCGCTGCATCCAGGAACCGCTGGCGCCGTTCGGCTTTACGCGCGACGACTGTACGACCCCCATACCGCCTGTCCGCTGTAGTCACCTCTCCAATGTATCTGAAACCCGGGATAACACTTACCTTTCCGGGCTGCTCCAACCAATCCCCACAAAGAAGGACGGCTGACCAGTGCTGCGCACCCGAGGCTCGCGGACCGCATTGTCCGCGCTCGTACTAGCGGTGAGTGCCTCACTCGCCGCACCGGCATCGACCATGGCTGCCCCGCAGCCTGCGGCTCAGCCGAGCGTCCCGGCGATCGCGGAGGACGTTCCCTCCGAGACGCTGGCCGCGCTGGCACCGTCGATCGTAAGCGCCGTCTCCGCGCCCGCCCCCATCGCCGACGGCGCGCAGGCCGCGATCCTGGCCCAGGCGCGCGTGCTGCTCGCCACGCCCGGCATCCCCGCGCAGGTCAAGGCGACCCTCGAGAAGGTCATCACCTTCCTCGACGGCAGCGGCGGTGGCGGCCCCGACCTCCCGCCGGCGGACGGCCCGCGGATCGCGCAGTTCCTGTACCCGACCATCGGCAAGGGCTGCATCGGCCCGACCTCCGATTCCGTCGGCACCGCGCTGGCCGTACCCGGCCCGGCCGAGCTGCCGCCGCCCGGGCCCGCGTCGGGCCAGACCGGTTTCGTCTTCACCGCGCTGGGTACCAAAACGGCTACCGTCGCGCAGAACCCGCCGATGACGGTGCAGTGGGTCAACCTGGACAACCGGCGCACCGGCACCCAGCCGCTCACCACCGCGGCCGGGATCAACCCGGACGGGCCGGCCACCCTGTCCGCCATCGCCGACACCGGCTCGGGTCGGGTCGCCGCGGTGATCACCGGTTCGCTCACCACGACCACCGCCGATGGTGACCGGACCTGCTCGTTCGCCCCGACCCTCGGGTTCTTCTCCGTCGCCTGAGCCGACGCCACGTATTGGAGTTTCGTTCAATGAAGTTTGCCGTCCCCGGCTTGGTCAGTGGCCTGGCCGGCGCGATCCTCGGGGTGATTGCCGTGCTCGGCATCACCGCGGGCGCGCAACAGAATTCGATCCCCGCCCCCGAAACGACTGCTGATCCCGGCTCCTCGGTGCTGGGCAACGTGCAGTACGGCAGCCGATGAGCAACGGGCGCAGGCTCATCGCCTGCATTCTCGTCGGGCTCGGCGCGCTGCTGCTCGCCGCCGCTGTCATGATCCCCACCTACACCGTGGACAAGGTCGCCAAGACCCCGCTGGATCTCGAGGTCACCACGATCGCCAAGAGCGTGCCGGGCGAACCCAGCATGGTGCTCGACTCGAAGTCCCTGGTCTCACCCGATGGCGCGGCGCGGGTGGACAATGTCCCCGTCTCCTCGCAGCGCTTCCTCACGGTCCAGGAGCCGTCCGGCGCCGATGAGATGACCGTCCAGGCCGGCCAGACCCTGCGCCGCGACGACCGCGACGGCGATGCGGGCGTGCTCGACGCGAAGGTCGACCGGGTGACCATCGACCGCTTCACCGGCGAGCCGGTGTCGACCTCGCCCAACGGATCCATCGCGGTCAACGTCGACAAGTCCGGTGCGTCGGTGGCTGATCCGACGAGCCGTCAGGGCCTGCAGTACCGCTTCCCGATCGGCACCGAGAAGAAGTCGTACCCGTACTTCGACCTGAACGCGCGTGCCACCTTCCCGATCGATTTCGTCGAGGAGACGGAGGTCAACGGGATGCCGGTCTATCTCTTCCGGCAGACCATTCCGGTCACCAGCCTGCACGACGTCGCGCCGACCGCCACCAGCAAGCTGACCCTGCCCGCGGCCAAGTGGGGCCTCGAGGGTGACGGCGAGGTGACCATGCTCCGCTTCTACACCAACGTCCGCGAGGTGTGGGTGGAGCCGCGGACCGGCGCGGTCATCAAGGGCGGTGAGCAACTGCACCTGTTCTACGGCCGCAGCGCCAACCAGGTCGATGTCACCGCGCTGAAGTCGCACCTCGTCTTCGACGAGGAGACCATCGACGCGCAGATGGCCGTCACCCAGAAGAGCCTCGACAAGCTCGACCTGTTCGGCAAGACCCTGCCGATCATCCTGGGCGTCCTCGGCGCGATCCTGCTCATCGTCGGCGCCGTCCTCGGCGTCCTGAGCGCGGGCGGCACCACCGCCCGCCGCACCTACGACCCGCCCACCGAACAACTCCGCACCACGAACCTCTAGCTCGGTTCCCCTGCACAACGCGGCCTCCCCGGATCACTCCGGGGAGGCTTCGTTGTTCTCACGACCCGAACGGACCCGACCCCAACCGCCCGCCGACCGAATGCCACAAACCCGGACAAGCCCTGGTCGGAGCGGTCGAATGTTCGCCGTGAGTGAACCCCCGCAGGGGCAGGAACAAACCGGTACCCGACCGGGTTGAGTCAGCAAAGCTCAACCTTGGAAGGGTCGATATGACTACAGCTCAGAACCTGCCGGTGCTGTTCCTCACCGATCCGATCGTGCTGCCGGGCATGGTCGTGCCCATCGAATTGGACGAATCCGCGCAGGCCGCCATCGACGCCGCGCAGGCCGGGAAGACCGGTGCCGTGCTCGTCGCGCCCCGGCTGGACGAGGGGTACGCCTCCTATGGTGTCGTCGCCTCGATCGAGCAGGTCGGGCGGATGCGCGGTGGTGCTCCCGCCGCCGTATTGAAGGCCGAGCGCAGGGCGCGGATCGGGCACGGTGTGACCGGGCCCGGCGCCGCCCTGTGGGTGGAGGCCGAACCGGTCGAGGAAGTGGCGCCCGACGAGCGGACCATCGAGCTGGCCGCCGAATACAAGAAGCTGGTCGTCGCGGTGCTGCAGCGGCGCGAGGCGTGGCAGATCATCGACATCGTCAACCAGCTCGACAAGCCCGACGCCATCGCCGACACCGCCGGCTACGCGCCGTACCTGTCCAACGAGCAGAAGCGCGAACTGCTCGAGACCCCGGACGTCGCCACCCGGCTGACCAAGCAGATCGAGTGGATCACCGACCACATCGCCGAGGTCGAGGTCACCGACAAGATCTCCGAGGACGTCCGCGAGGGCATGGAGAAGAGCCAGCGCGAGTTCCTGCTGCGCCAGCAGCTCAACGCCATCCGCAAGGAGCTCGGCGAGGACGAACCCGACGGCGCCGACGACTACCGCACCCGCGTGGAGAACGCGGACCTGCCCGAGAACGTGCGCGCCGAGGCGCTGCGCGAGGTCGGCAGGCTGGAGCGGGCCAGCGATCAGAGCCCGGAATCGGGCTGGATCCGCACCTGGCTCGACACCGTGCTCGATCTGCCGTGGACGGTGAAAACCGAGGACAGCACCGATGTCTCGGCCGCCCGCGCTGTGCTCGACGCCGATCACCACGGCCTGGACGAGGTGAAGGACCGCATGGTCGAGTACCTGGCGGTGCGTGCGCGCCGGGCCGCGCGTGGTCTGGAGGTCGTCGGTGGACGTGGTTCGGGCGCGGTGCTCGTGCTGGTCGGTCCGCCCGGTGTCGGCAAGACCTCCCTCGGTGAGTCGGTCGCGAAGGCGCTGGGCCGCAAGTTCGTTCGCGTCGCCCTCGGCGGCGTGCGCGACGAGGCCGAGATCCGTGGCCACCGGCGCACCTACGTGGGCGCGCTGCCCGGCCGGATCGTGCGCGCGGTGAAGGAGGCGGGGTCGATGAATCCCGTCGTCCTGCTGGACGAGATCGACAAGGTCGGCTCCGACTTCCGCGGTGATCCGGCGGCGGCCCTGCTCGAGGTCCTCGACCCCGCGCAGAACCACACCTTCCGCGATCACTACCTGGACCTGGACCTCGACCTGTCGAACGTCCTGTTCATCGCGACCGCCAACGTCATGGACACCATCCCCGGCCCTCTGCTGGACCGGATGGAGCTCATCACCGTCGACGGCTACACCGAGGCCGACAAGGTGGCCATCGCCCGCGACTTCCTGGTGCCCCGGCAGCTGGAACGCAACGCGCTGACCGCCGAGGAGGTCTCGATCACCGACGCGGCCCTGCGCGAGATCGCGGCGAACTACACCCGTGAGGCGGGCGTGCGCCAGATGGAGCGGCTGGTGGCGAAAGCCTTGCGCAAGGCGGCGACTCGCCTGGTCGCCGGTGACGCGGATGAGAACGCCGCGCTGGTGGACAACGGCTCGCTCGGCAAGGACGCCGTGCTCGGGTACGACCCGGACCTCGGCTACGACAACGTCATCGACATCGAGTCCGGTCCGCAGCCGGCCGGTCAGCTGACGAGTCTCGTGGTCGATGTCGGCAACCTGACCGACTACCTCGGCCGTCCCCGCTTCACCCCGGACTCGGTGGAACGCACCGCTGTCCCCGGTGTGGCGACCGGTCTGGCGGTCACCGGCGCCGGTGGCGACGTGCTCTACCTCGAGGCCAATGCCGCCGAGGGCGAGCGCTCGCTCACCCTGACCGGTCAGCTGGGCGATGTCATGAAGGAGTCCGCGCAGATCGCGCTGACCTACGTGCGCTCGCACCTCGAGGAGATCGGCATCGAGCCGAAGGTCCTGGACCGCAACATCCACATCCACTTCCCGGCGGGTGCGGTGCCCAAGGACGGACCGTCGGCGGGCGTCACCATGGTGACCGCCCTGGTGTCGCTGGCACTGGGCCGGCAGGTGCGCGGTGATGTCGGCATGACCGGCGAGGTCACGCTGAACGGCCGGGTGCTGCCGATCGGCGGCGTGAAGCAGAAGCTGCTCGCCGCCCAGCGCGCCGGCTTGAAGACCGTCTTCATCCCGGCCCGCAACGAACCGGACCTCGACGAGGTCCCGGCCGAGGTGCTGGCCGCCCTGGATGTCCGCCCCGTCGCCGACGTGGCCGAGATCCTGGCCTACGCCATCGAGCCGATCGCCGAACCGGCCGCCGACGGCAGCTTCGCCGTCAGCGCCTGACCCACACCCGAACGGGCCGTGCGCACAACCTGCGCACGGCCCGTTCGCCGCGTCTAGAGCAAGCCCAGCTTCAGCATCAATGCCCGGTCCAGGTCCCGCAACTCGCTGCCCTCCAGCGACCCCTTGAACTCGCCGAGTCGTTCGGGGGCGATGGTGAAGATCTGGTCGGTGAGAATCCTCGTCTTCGTGCCATCGAACTCGACTTCCGGTCGATAGACCGCAGGGCCCGCGCCGGTCGAGGTCATCGCCACGATCACGGTGCTCGACGGAAACCTGTCGGACTGGATGATCACGCAGTACCGATGGCCGCGTTGTTCGTGGCCGCGAGTGCCGGGGATCGCCTTGATCTCGTATATCGCGCCACGAAAGATCACTCGGCGACGCCCATGAACCGCTGGATCGCCAGCATCTCGGCGCGATCGTCCGGATCGTTCTCGAGCCGCTCGGCGTCCGCGGTGGCCTGTTCGAGCAGGAGTTCCTTGTAGGTTCGCAGCAACGCGTAGCGAACGGCTTCGGATCGCGAGCGGCCTTCGCTGGTGAGAATGTTCAGCGCCTTTTCCATCGCTTCGTCGGTTCGAACGTTCAGTGCTCCCATGTGTCCAGTGTAACGCAATTTGTATTACGTCGGTCTGATCGGTGCTATCGGCTGACGGTCGGTGGCGACGCGGGCGCCTCGTCGGGTGCCGGGGTGACGATGGCCAGCTGGTCGGTGACGTAGCTGTCCTGGTCGTCGGTGTCGTCGTCTTCGTCGTCGAACTCGGTGTCCTCGTCGGCGCCTGCCTCGGCGACGCGTTCGAGGTCCTTCTCGACCCGCCGCGTGGTGCCCTGGGCGACCGCGCACAGGATCGGCTCCTCGCCCTCGGTCTCGGCGTAGACGTCGCAGTGGGTGACGGCCTGGCGGCGGGTGGCGCCGAGCACGGTGGCGTGGACGCGCAGTCGTTCGCCGAGGGCGGGGCGCAGGTAGGTGATGGTGAAGCCGCCGGTGAGAACGTTGGGGCCGAGGACGGTGCCCGCGGCGAAGGTGAGTGCGTTGTCGGCCGCGTAGGCCAGCACGCCGCCGTGCACGAAACCGAACTGCTGCCCGTGCTCGGGCTGGATCTCGATTATCAGCGTGGCCGCGCCGTCCCCGAATTCCGTGAGTTCGGTGCCGACGAGTCGGGCGAACGGTTGCGCGGCGAGTACCTGGCGGGCCAGGTCGAGGTCGAGGGTGGTGGCTTCGGTCCGCATCGGGTGTTCCGTTCTTCGAGCTCGGTCGTGACATCGGTTGGCGCGCTACGGATATTGCCATCCGACGGCGGTGACGAGTACGCCAGTGCCGCACCGCGAGCTGCCCGGTTGCGCCGTTCGTCGGTACCGTGCGGTCATACTTCAACCGTGCCCCAGTGGCTGCTGCATGTCGATCTCGACCAGTTCCAGGCGGCGGTGGAATTCCGGCGTCGCCCTGAGCTGCGCGGACAGCCGGTCATCGTGGGCGGCGAAGGCGATCCGGCGCAGCCGCGCAAGGTCGTCACCTGCGCGTCCTATCCGGCCAGGGCCTTCGGCGTGCGTGCCGGCATGCCGCTGAAGATGGCGCAGCGCAAGTGCCCGGAGGGTGTGTTCCTGCCGGTGGACATGGCCGCCTACGAGGTGGCCTCCGACGAGATCATGGCGACCCTCGGCCGGGTCGCCGGCGCCGTCGAGGTGTGGGGCATGGACGAGGCGTTCGTCGCCACCGACGGCGATCCGTGGCAGCTGGCCGCCGAGATCCGTCGCGCTGTCGCCGAACTCGGCCTGACCTGCTCGGTCGGCATCGGCGACAACAAGCTCACCGCGAAACTGGCCACCGGTTTCGCCAAGTCGACCGGCAAGACCTCCGCCGAGCCCGAGCACGATCCGGGCGCCGCCGCCGGGGTGTTCGAACTGACCGCGGCGAACTGGGCCGAGCTGATGGGCCATCGCCCCACCGACGCGCTGTGGGGCGTCGGCGCCCGGATCGCCAAGCGCATGGCCGACCTGGACATCGTCACCGTCGCCGACCTGATGGCCGCCGACCGGCAGCGCCTGGCCGCCGAGTTCGGCCCGAACACCGGCCCCTACCTGTGGGTCCTCGGCCACGGCAAGGGCGACACCGAACTCTCGACCGCGCCGCGGATCCCGGTGGGCCGCAGCAAGTCCGAGACCTTCCCGCACGATCTCACCGAGCCGGACGAGATCCGCCGCGAGGTGGCGCGCCTGGCGACCGAGGTCGCCGAGGAGATGATCGAGCACCGGCGTATCAGCCTCCGCGTCGCGGTCACCGTCCGCACCAAAACCTTCTACACCCGCAGCAAGCAGCAGAAACTCCCCCAGCCGACCTCCGACATCACCACCATCGTTGACACCGCCCTGGCGATCATCGACCGCTTCGACCTCGACCGCCCGATCCGCCTCCTCGGCGTCCGCCTCGAACTCCTCCCTCCGTGACCGACACCTCGCGATGAACTATCTTCGGTGAGGACATCTGAATCTGGCTCGAACACCCGGAGAGGCGGGACTGTGTACTCCGCGATGGTGGCCCGTGAATCCGACGGTGGGATCGTGCTCGCTCGTGAGCAGGTCGGGGAGGATTTCCTCGGCGCGGGCGAGGTGACGATCAAGGTTCACTACTCGAGCGCCAACTACAAGGACCTCCTGGCGATCACCCCGCGCGGTGGCGTGGTGCGCAACTACCCGATCGTCCCCGGTATCGACCTCACCGGTGAGGTGGTCGCGTCCGAGACCGACGACTTCGCCCCCGGCGACCAGGTGATCGCGCACGGCTACGAGATCGGTGTCTCCCGCAACGGCGGTTTCGCCGAGTACGCGCGAATTCCCGCCGAATGGGTGGTGCGCCTGGATGGCCTGGACACCCGCGACGCCGCCACCATCGGCACCGCCGGCTTCACCGCGGCGATGAGTGTGCAGGCCCTGCTCGACCACGGCCTGACCCCCGACGACGGCGCGGTGCTCGTCACCGGTGCGACGGGCGGGGTCGGCACCGTCGCCATCGACATCCTGTCCGGCCTCGGCTTCGAGGTCATCGCCTCCACCGGCAAGACCGACGCGGCCGACCTGCTCGCCGAGCTCGGCGCCAACGAGGTCATCGGCCGCCTCCCGCTCGACCCGGACGCCAAGCCGCGCCCGCTCAACAAGGCGGTCTGGGCCGCCGCGGTCGACAGTGTCGGCGGCGCCTCGCTGGCCCACGTCCTGAGCGCCATCGGCTACGGCGGCGCCGTCGCGGCCAGCGGCCTCACCGGCGGCGCCGAATTGCCCGCCACCGTGCTGCCGTTCATCCTGCGCGGTGTCAGCCTGCTCGGCATCGATTCGGTCTTCCTGCCGATCGAGAAGCGCCGGGCGCTGTGGTCGGCGCTCGGCAAAGAGCTGCGCCCACAGCACCTCTCGGCGATCGAGTCGTTCGCCCCGATCACCGAGGTGAACCGGGTGCTGCAGTCGATCAAGGACGGCACCCATTCCGGCCGCACGGTGATCGGCGTGGCGGGCGAGTTCTGATCGACGTCCGCCGCGCGCCCGGTGCTGTTCATGCAACGGTCGACCAAAAATAGATTCGTAGACTTACTCCGTGGCCCGAGACCAACGTCGCCCGGTAGAAGCCGTCGACGACACCTCCCAGACCCGGCGGATCTACTACGACCTTCGGCGCAACATCATCACCGGGGTATACCGGGAAGGCGAGAAGTTACCGGAGGCCCGGGTCGCCGCCATGCTCGGCACCTCGCGGCTGCCGGTGCGTGAGGCGCTGGCCCTGCTCGAGTTCGACGGCATCGTCAGCGCGCTTCCCCGGCGCAGCGCCGTCGTGCGTTCCTGGGACCGCGCGGCCGTGGAGGAACTCTTCGACGTGCGGATCGGGCTGGAACCGCTGGGCGCCCGGCTCGCCGCCGCCCGCATCCGGCAGGGCCACGACAGTGCCCCGCTGCGGGCCGCGCTGCGAGAAGCCCAGGTGGCCAACGACTCCGGTGATCCGCTGCGGATCGCCGAGACCAACGCGAAGCTGCACGGCGCGATCGTCGAACTGTCCGGCAACAGCCTGCTCACCCAGCTCATGCGCACCATCCTGGCCCGGATGGCGTGGCTGTTCTTCCTCACCGCCGACCGTGCCACCGAGGAACAGCGCGACGAGCACCGCCATCTCATCGAGGCCATCTCCTCCGGCGACGAACGCCTGGCCGAGTACGCGATGCTCAGCCACACCGAGGCGGGCCGGACACCGACGCTGGCCATTGTCACCGCACTGCGGCACGCCGACCCCGCCTGAGGACGGGGCCGGCGTGCGCGCGGGTCAGGCCGCGGTGGTGACGGTGACCGGGTCGTCGGCGAACTGCGTGCGGTAGAGCTCGGCGTAGCGGCCGTCGGCATTGAGCAGGTCGGCGTGCGTGCCGCGCTCGACGATCCGGCCCTGCTCGAGCACCACGATCTGGTCGGCGGAGCGGATCGTGGAGAGCCGGTGCGCGATCACCAGGGCGGTCCGGCCCTGGAGGGCCTCGGTGAGTGCTTCCTGCACCGCCGCTTCGGAGGTGGAGTCCAGCGAGGCGGTGGCCTCGTCGAGGATCACCACGCGGGGCTGCTTGAGCAGCAGGCGCGCGATGGTCAGGCGCTGGCGTTCACCACCGGAGAGGCGGTAGCCGCGCTCGCCGACGACGGTGTCGAGGCCGTCGGTGAGCGAGTCGACCAGCTCGCCGAGCCGGGCCCGGCGCAGCGCGTCCCACAGTTCGTCCTCGCCGGCCTCCGGCCGCGCCAGCAGCAGGTTCGCGCGGATCGTGTCGTGGAACAGGTGGCCGTCCTGGGTGACCAGGCCGACCGTGCGCTGGATGGACTCGGTGGTCAGCTCGCGCACATCGGTGCCGTTGAGCCGGACCGCGCCGGAGTCGACGTCATAGAGGCGCGAAACCAGCTGGGCGATGGTCGATTTGCCCGCACCCGAGGAGCCGACCAGGGCGATCAGCTGGCCGGGCTCGGCCCGCAGCGACACCTCGTGCAGCACCTCGACGCCACCCCGGGTGTCCAGGGTCGCCACGTCCTCGAGCGAGGCCAGCGAGACCTTGTCGGCCGAGGGGTAGCCGAAGTTCACCGCGTCCAGCTCCACCGCCACCGGGCCGTCGGCGACCGGGACCGCGCCGGGCGCGTCCTCGATCAGCGGCTTCAGATCCAGCACCTCGAACACGCGCTCGAAGCTCACCAGCGCCGACATGATCTCCAGTCGCGCGCTGGCCAGCGCGGTGAGCGGGGTGTAGAGGCGGGTCAGCAGCAGCGACAGGGCGACGACCGAACCGGCGTCGAGGCTGCCCTGCAGCGCGTACCAGCCGCCGAGGCCGTAGACCAGGGCCAGCGCCAGCGCGGAGACCAGCGTGAGCGAGGTGACGAAGGTGGTCTGCAGCATCGCGGTGCGCACACCGATGTCGCGGACCCGGGTGGCACGCACCGCGAACTCCGCGGACTCCTGCCGCGGCCTGCCGAACAGCTTCACCAGGGTGGCGCCCGGCGCGGAGAAGCGCTCGGTCATCTGGGTGCTCATGGCGGCGTTGAGCTGCGCGGCCTCGCGCTGCATGGCAGCCAGGCGATTGCCCGCCCGGCGCGCGGGGATCACGAACACGGGCAGCAGCACGAGCGCGAGCAGGGTGATCTGCCAGGAGATGCTGAGCATGACCGCCAGCGTCAGCGCCAGCGTCACCAGGTTGGTGACCACGCCCGACAGCGTGTCGCTGAACGCGCGCTGCGCGCCGATGACATCGCTGTTGAGCCTGCTCACCAGCGCGCCGGTCCTGGTGCGGGTGAAGAACGCGACCGGCATCTTCTGCACGTGGTCGAACACGGCGGTGCGCAGGTCCAGGATCAGGCCCTCACCGATCCGGGCGGACAGCCACCGGATGACGATGCCGAGGCCGGCGTCGAGCACCGCCAGACCCGCGATGGCGAGCGCGAGGATGACGACCGTGCGCGCCGCCGAGCCGGCCACGATGTCGTTGACGACGCGACCGGCCAGCACCGGCGTCGCCACGCCGAGCACCGCGGCCACCACACTGAGCAGCAGGAACGCCGAGATCCGCCGCCAGTGCGCTTCGGCGAAACGCAGAATGCGCCGCGCGGTGGACAGGCTGAACGGCCGCTCCTCCTCGGGCGCGTTCATCCGCCGGTACATCTGGCTGTAGGCCACCGATTCGATACTCACTGCCGCACTCCTCTTCGCTCCCCGCCCATCGAACTCCTGCCCACCGACACTAAAACCTCAACAAAGGTTGACTGCAAATACTTTCCCAGCACCGTCCGTTCCGCCGACAGCGAACGCGGGGCGGACTCCTACAGCGCCCGGGCCGTGCGTCAGTGCTGATTAGGCTGGTCGGGTGGACGACACCCGGAGTGCGGAGCTGCTGGCCGAGGCCCTGCGCGGGCGGGTCGACGGCGCGGTCGACGCGTCGGTCCGACGCCGGGCCGAGTACTCCTCGGACGCCTCCAACTACCGCGTCCGGCCCACGCTGGTGGTGTTCCCGCGCCACGACGCCGATGTCGCCGCGACCCTCACCTTCGCCCGCGCGCACGGGTTGTCGGTGACCGCTCGTGGGGCGGGTACCTCGGTGGCGGGCAATGCCGTCGGTCCCGGGATCGTGCTCGATTTCAGCAGGCATCTGCGGGCTGTGCTCGCAGTCGATCCCGAGGCGCGCACGGCGCGGGTGCAGCCCGGTGTCGTGCTGTCCGACCTGCAACGACGGCTGCGGCCCGACGGTTTGCGGTTCGGGCCCGACCCGTCCACGCAGGACCGCTGCACGCTGGGCGGGATGATCGGCAACAACGCCTGCGGACCGCACGCGCTGGCCTGGGGTCGCACCTCCGATCGGGTGCGGTCGCTGCGCGTCGTCGACGGTACGGGCGCCGAACGGGTACTCGGCGCCGACCTCGGCGCGGTGCCCGGCCTGGCCGGGTTCACCACGACCAACCTCGCCGTGCTGCGCACCGAGCTGGGCCGATTCGATCGGCAGGCGTCCGGGTACGGCCTGGAACACCTGCTGCCGGAACGTGGTTCGTCGATCGCGAAGGCGTTCGTCGGCACCGAGGGCACCTGTGGGCTGTTGCTCGAGGCCGAGATCGACCTCACCCCGGTGCCCGCCGCCACCGTGCTGACGGTGCTCGGCTATCCCGATATCGCCACGGCGGCAGACGATATCGCCGCCGTCACCCGCTGCGGGCCGATCGCGGTGGAAGGCATCGATGCGGGGCTGGTCGACCGGGTCCGCGCCCATCGCGGCGCGGTGCCCGAGTTGCCGCGCGGGCGCGGGTGGCTGTTCGTCGAGACGCCGGGCGCGAGCGCCGACGAGGCCTTCGCGCTGGCCGAGCGGCTGTGCCGGGAAGCCGACGCCGACGACCACCGCATCGTCACGGATCCGGCTGTCGCGGCAGCACTCTGGCGGATCCGTGCCGACGGTGCCGGATTGGCCGGGCGCACCCCGGATGGCCGCCCCGCCTGGCCGGGCTGGGAGGACGCCGCCGTTCCGCCCGCTCAGCTCGGCGACTATCTGCGCGAATTCGCTTCGCTCACCGCGGAGTACGCGGTCGACGGGCTGCTGTACGGCCATATCGGCGACGGCTGCATCCACGTCCGCCTCGACTTCCCGATCGCCGACGCGCCCCGGCGCTTCCGGTCCTTCCTGTTCGACGCCGCCGAACTCGTAGTGCGCCACGGGGGTTCACTCTCGGGCGAACACGGCGACGGGCGCGCCCGATCCGAACTCCTCGCGGTGATGTACTCCCCCGCCGCCCGTGCCGCCTTCGCCGGGTTCAAGGCGCTGTTCGACCCCGACGACGTGCTCAACCCCGGCGTGCTCGTCGCCCCGGCGCCGGTGGACGCCGACCTGCGGGTGGCCGGGCTGCGGCCGCTGACCTCGGCGGGTGGGTTCGCGCTGGCGGCCGATGCCGGTGATCTATCCACAGCTGTGCACAGATGTGTAGGAATCGGCAAGTGCCGAGCCGACACTCGCGGCTCGGGCGGCTTCATGTGCCCGTCGTACCTGGCGACCTCGGACGAGAAGGACAGCACCAGGGGCCGCGCCCGCGTCCTCCAGGAGGTCGTCCGCGGCGAACTCGACTGGCGCGCACCGGCGGTCGAGGAATCGCTGGATCTGTGCCTGTCCTGCAAGGCCTGTGGATCGGATTGCCCGGCGGGCGTCGACATGGCCACCTACAAATCCGAAACCCTGTACCGCCGCTACCGAGGCCGCCGCCGCCCCCTCGACCACTACGTCCTCGGCTGGCTGCCCCGCTGGCTCGCTGTCGCCCAACACTTTCCGCGCTTGTCCAACGCCCTCGCCGCCCGCCCCCTGCTCCGGCGAGCTGCCATGCGCATGGTGGGCATCGATCCCCGCCGCGAGGCACCAGTCCTCGCGCCGACCCCGTTCCGCCGAATCTGGCAGGAAATCGGCGGCAACGACCGCACCGTACCCGCCACCACCGCCCTGTTACGCACCCCCCACCACCGCCTACTGCCGAACTCCCGCACCGACAACCGTGACCCAGCGATCACCAGCGATGCGCTGACGGCCGACGACGCGCCGCCGACCGGCGCACTCGAGGGCGTCGCGGCCTCGACCGAGTTCTCAGCGGTGAGCGAGCGCACGGTGATGCTGTGGGTGGATTCCTTCACCGACACCTTCGATCCGGCGAACGCGATCGCCGCGACGGTGTTGCTCGAAGAGCTCGGTTACCGGGTCCGTATCCCCATGGTCCGGGTCTGCTGTGGATTGACGTGGATAACCACCGGACAGCTCGACGGGGCCCGCGGCCGACTGCGGGCCACCCTGGACGCGCTGGCCGACCATGTGGCGGCGGGTGGACTGGTCGTCGGTCTCGAACCGTCATGCACCGCCGCGCTGCGCGCCGACCTGCCGGAACTCCTGGCCGATGATCCGCGTGCGGCCCAGGTCGCGGCAGCGGTTCGGACGCTGGCCGAGGTCCTGGTCGACCACCCCGAATGGCGGCCGCCACGGCGTCCCGGGGAGCGGGTCGTGGTGCAGCCGCACTGTCACCAGCACGCCGTCGGCGGCTTCGCCGCGGAGCGACGGTTGCTGGCCGCGATGGGGGTCACCGTCGAGGAGCTGGCCGGGTGCTGTGGGCTGGCCGGTAACTTCGGCATGCAGAAAGGGCACTACGAGGTGTCCGTCGCGGTCGCCGAGAGCGCTCTGCTCCCGGCCCTGCGCGCCGCCCCGGACGGGACGACGTTCCTGGCCGACGGCTTCTCCTGCCGAACGCAGGCAGAACAACTGGCGAACGTCCGAGGAGTGCCGTTGGCGAGGTTCGTCCTGGGCGACTGAGGTGTGCGGCTGCCGCGCTGTCGGACCTCAGCTACCGCCGGGCAGAGTGCCCGGTGCGATCTGGTACCCCGAGCTACCCGCCGACCCGCTGCCCCACGCCGCCAGCAGCCAGTTGATTGCGTTCGTGATCATCGGGTACCTCCTGCATCGATGGGATGCCGGCTGTTTGCCAACACGATCTACATCGCGGTGAACGTGGCGAATATTACGAACACGCATCGGCACGAGAGCGGGCGCGCACAATGGTCGGGTGCGCGATCAGACCCTCGACCCCGGCCTGACGACGGCCGGGCTGTCCAGGACCGTCCGGTCCAGCAGGCCGTTCGACGTCGGGCTCACCGTCGTTCCGCTGCGGCGCGGCGGCGGCGATCCGTGCCACCACGTCGACGCCGACGGCGCGCACTGGCACGCCTCCCGGATGCCGACCGGGGTGGTCACCTACCGGCTGGTCCAGGACGGCCGCGACGGCGCGCACGCGCGTGCCTGGGGACCCGGCGCCGAGGAATTCCTGGCCGGGCTGGACCGGATGCTGTGCCTGGAGGAAGACCTGGCCGGCTTCGCGCCCGAGCACCCCAAGCTGGTCGAAGCCCATCGCGTGGTGCCCGGCCTGCGGATGCTGCGGACCGGGCTGGTGTTCGAATCACTGGTGCCCGCGATCCTCGAGCAGAAGGTGCACACCAAGTCGTCGTTCGCGGCCTGGCGGAGCCTGGTCCGTGAGTTCGGCACGAAGGCGCCGGGGCCCGCGCCGGCCGGGCTGATGGTCGCGCCCGACGCCGAGACCTGGCGGCGCATCCCGTCCTGGAAGTACCACCGGGCCAATGTCGGTCCGCAGCGGGCGCAGACCATCGTGCGCGCGGCCAGGGTGGCCGACTCGATCGAGCGCACCGCGCAGCTGTCGCCCGCCGAGGCCGCGCGGCGGCTGCGCAGCCTGCCTGGCATCGGTGTCTGGACGGTTGCCGAGACCGCGCAGCGCGCCTTCGGCGACGCCGACGCCCTCTCGGTCGGCGACTATCACCTGGCCGCCACGGTCGGCTGGAGCTTGCTCGGCCATCCGATCGACGACGACGCGATGATCGAGTACCTGGAACCGCTACGGCCGCACCGCTATCGGGCGGTCCGCCTGCTCGCGCTGAGCGGGCAGGCGCACAAGCCGAAGTTCGGGCCACGCACGCCGATCACCGACCACCGGCACCGCTAGCGGATCGCGCGCTGTTCGAGCACGCAGTGCCCGGCGTCGACGAGGGTGGTGCGGGCCCGCCTGCGGACCCGGCACTCGTCGACCGTGCAGTCGAGGTGCAATTGCATTGCGGCATGGGCTTGTTCGGCGTCCATCGGGCCCGGATCGGTGCCGCAACCGAGTAGTGCAGCGGCAATATGCATGTTCACATCGCTCAATTGCATGTCTCCAGGAGAGCACGCAACCGTTCGGCTAACGGTCGGTACACGCCGATCCCGATATTTAGCGGCGAATTCCCAGCACGGCATCCAACGGGGAGTGCAGGATTCCCCATAGTGGACGAAATCCACCGTCATAGGCGGGGCTGTGGGCTGTGGCGGATTGCGAGCACAGAAGGAGTGGGGCTGTGGCAGCGAATGCATCGACCGGAGCGGGCGGACCGGCGGCAGGAGTCTCCTCGACCCTGCCGCGCCGTCAGCTCGGCCGCTATCTGCGCGATTGGCGGACCCAGGCGGGTCTCACCATCGCCGAGGCCGCCAAGTTGATGGAATGGGGCGCCAGTACGCTGCAGCGCCTGGAAAAGGGCCAGGCCGACCGCATCCGGACGATCGACATCCACGAACTGTGCCGGATCTACGGCATTCCGGACGATCTCGCCGAGGGCCTGACCGGACTCGCGCAGCAGGCGGCCGTCAAGAGCTGGTGGCACGCCTACGGCGATCTGATTCCCGAAAACTTCGATGTCTATGTGGGTTTGGAGGCTTCGGCACATCGGTTGCGGGCTTATCAGTCCGAATTGGTCCTCGGTTTGCTCCAAACGGCCGACTATGCGCGCGCGCTGAATCAGCTGGGCTATCCCAAGGATTCGGTCGACGAGCTCGATCGCCGGGTGGCTTTGCGGCTGCAACGGCAGGCGTTGATCACCCGCAAGCATTCGCCCGCCGAGATCGATGTGGTTCTGCACGAATCGGTATTGCATCGCATCGTCGGTGATGCAAAGGTGATGGCTGCGCAGTTGCGACATCTTGCCGACGCGAGCACCCGAAGCAATGTGACACTGCGTATCCTGCCGTTTGCCGCCGGTGTTCCACTCGGAGTCTCCACCGGACCTTTCACGGTTCTCGAGTTCGGCACCGACAGCAAGGGGCAACCGGTCGAACCACCGGTGGTGTACGCCGAAGGCTTCACCGGCGATCTCTACCTGGAACGACGCGCGGATGTCAGAAGGTACGACCGGGCTCACGAGTGCCTCCAGCGTCATGCGCTGGATATCCAACCGAGTAGACACCTGCTGCGGCAGGTCGCGAAGGAGTATGTGGCATGAGTTTCGATCT
Organism: Nocardia fodinahabitans; assembly: GCF_052983615.1. Taxonomy (NCBI): domain Bacteria; kingdom Bacillati; phylum Actinomycetota; class Actinomycetes; order Mycobacteriales; family Nocardiaceae; genus Nocardia; species Nocardia fodinahabitans. The sequence continues at coordinate 3,242,169 of NZ_JBRJJC010000001.1, read as the reverse complement.
CGTCGACGCACACTGGTTCAAGAGCACGCGCAGCGGCGCGGGCAAGGACTGCGTCGAAGTGGCGTTCCTGTTCGGTGGTCGCGTCGGCGTGCGCGACAGCAAGAACCCGGCCGGCCCCGCGCTGGTCTTCGACGGCCCGAGCTGGGACGCCTTCACCCAGGGCATCGACAACGGCGCGTTCGCCTGCCCCCTTGGCGCGCGGTGAACAGCAAGCGCACCATCGACACCACCGGCGCGACCTGGCTGCGCGCCGGGACGGCGGGGGAGGGCAGCAGTGTCGAGGTCGCCATGCTGCCCGACGGGTACGTGGCCCTGCGGGACGGCAAGAATCCCGACGGTCCGGTGCTGATCTTCACCCCGAGCGAGTGGACCGCGTTCACCGCGGGCGTGCACGACGGCGAGTTCGATCGCCCTTGATCACGTTTGGATCAAGACGCGGCGGGTAGCCCAGGTATATGGACCGAGGGTTGAAGAAAATGCCACCCCGGTACCGGAGGCTGGCGCCTGAGGACGGGGTGGAGCGCCTGATCGTGATACTGCTGTTCGCGGTGTCGGCGATCGGGATCTATGTACTCACCGGATCGTTTCTCACGGCGCTGTTCATCGGATTACTGGTCGGATCAGTCGCGGTGGGGACTGTCGCCGTGTTGTAGGTGACGCCGCGGGGCGCACAGTGCGTGTGCCCCGCGGCGTAGCTGTCTACCGGCGGAACAGTTTGTTGCCGAGCCAGACGATCGGGTCGTATTTGCGATCGACAACTCGCTCTTTCAATGGAATGAGCGCGTTGTCGGTGATCTTGATGTGTTCCGGGCACACCTCGGTGCAGCATTTGGTGATATTGCAGTAACTCAGACCCGCCTCCTCCTGTGCCATTTCCCGGCGATCGGCGGTGTCGAGCGGGTGCATCTCCAGTTCGGTGATGCGCATCAGATAGCGCGGGCCCGCGAAGGCCTGCTTGTTGTCCTCATGATCGCGGACCACGTGACAGGTGTTCTGACAGAGGAAACACTCGATGCACTTGCGGAACTCCTGCGAGCGCTCCACATCGACCTGTTTCATCCGGTAGTCGCCGGGCTTCAGGTCCGCCGGTGGCGTGAAAGACGGTATCTCCCTTGCCTTCTCGTAGTTGAACGAGACGTCGGTGACGAGATCCTTGATGATCGGGAAGGTGCGCATCGGCGTCACCGTGATCACCTCGTCCTGGGTGAAAGTCGACATTCGCGTCATGCACAGCAACCGCGGCCTGCCGTTCACCTCCGCCGAACACGAACCGCATTTGCCCGCTTTGCAATTCCAGCGGACCGCGAGGTCGGGTGCCTGGGTGGCCTGCAGACGATGGATGATGTCGAGCACCACCTCGCCCTCGTTCACCAGCACCGTGTAGTCCTCGAGGCCACCGCCGTCGAGATCACCGCGCCAGACCCGGAACCGGGCGTCGTACCCCATCGCTACGCCTTTCCCTCGGTCGAGCCGGCCGCCGGATGTTCGGCCAATTCCTGCTCGGTGTAGTACTTCTCGAGTTCGCTGAGCTCGAACAGGGCGAGCAGGTCGTCGCGCATCGGCGTCTGATCGGCCGGGGTGACGGTGACCGCCGGAACCGGCCGGTCCTTCGTGGCCGGGTCCACCGCGCAGACCAGCAGCTTGTTGCGCCAGTCGGGGTTCATGCCGGGGTGGTCGTCGCGGGTGTGTCCGCCGCGGCTCTCGGTGCGCAGCAGCGCCGCCTCGGCGACGCATTCGCTGACCAGCAGCATGTTGGCCAGATCGAGCGCCAGGTGCCAGCCGGGATTGAACTGCCGTTTCCCCTCGACGGTGACCTCGGCGTATCTGGCGCGCAGCTGCGCCAGCTTCTCGATGGCCTCACGCACCTCGTGTTCCTTGCGGATGATGCCGACCAGGTCGTTCATCGTCTGCTGCAACTCGCTGTGCAGGGTGTACGGGTTCTCGCCGGTGCCTGCGGCGGGCGGATCGAACGGCGCCAGAGCGGTTTTCGCGGCCGCCTCGATATCGGTCTCGGCCGGTGCGGGCCGGTCGGTGAGCTGCTGGACGTAGGCGGACGCGCCGAGCCCGGCCCGCCGGCCGAACACCAGCAGGTCCGACAGCGAGTTGCCGCCGAGCCGGTTCGAGCCGTGCATGCCGCCGGAACACTCACCGGCGGCGAACAATCCGGGCACCACCGCGGCGCCGGTATCGGGGTCGACCTCGATACCGCCCATCACGTAGTGGCAGGTCGGGCCGACTTCCATCGGTTCGGCGGTGATGTCGACATCGGCCAGTTCCTTGAACTGGTGGTGCATCGACGGCAGCCTGCGCACGATCTCGTCGGCAGGCATGCGGGAGGCGATGTCGAGGTACACGCCGCCGTGCTCGGTGCCGCGCCCCGCCTTCACCTCCTCGTTGATCGCCCTGGCGACCTCGTCGCGGGGGAGCAGGTCGGGGGTGCGGCGCGCGGAGTCGTTGTCGCGCAACCACTGATCGGCCTCGGCCTCGGTCTCGGCGTACTGACCCTTGAACACCGGCGGGATGTAGTCGAACATGAAGCGCTTGCCGTCGGAGTTCTTCAGCACGCCGCCGTCACCGCGCACGCCCTCGGTGACGAGGATGCCCTTCACGCTCGGTGGCCAGACCATGCCCGTCGGATGGAATTGCAGGAACTCCATATTGATCAGCGTCGCGCCCGAGCGCAGCGCCAGCGCGTGGCCGTCGCCGGTGTACTCCCAGGAATTCGAGGTCACCTTGTAGGACTTGCCGATACCGCCGGTGGCCAGCACGATCGCCGGTGCCGTGAACAGCACGAAGCCGCCGGACTCGCGCCAGTAGCCGAAGGCGCCCGCGATTCGGCCGGTATCGGTGAGCAATTCGGTGATGGTGCACTCGGCGAAGACCTTGATCCTGGCCTCGTAGTCACCGGTGGCCGCGTAGTCCTCCTGCTGCAGCGAGACGATCTTCTGCTGCATGGTGCGGATGAGTTCCAGGCCGGTGCGGTCGCCGACGTGGGCCAGCCGGGGGTAGGTGTGGCCGCCGAAGTTGCGCTGGCTGATCCGCCCGTCGGGCGTCCGATCGAACAGCGCGCCATAGGTTTCCAACTCCCACACCCGGTCGGGCGCCTCCTGCGCGTGCAGTTCGGCCATCCGCCAGTTGTTGAGGAACTTGCCACCGCGCATGGTGTCCTTGAAATGGGTCTGCCAGTTGTCCTTCTCGTTGGCATTGCCCATCGAGGCCGCGCAGCCGCCCTCGGCCATCACGGTGTGCGCCTTGCCGAACAGCGACTTGCACACCACCGCGACCGACAGCCCTTGCTCGCGGGCCTCGATCACCGCGCGCAGCCCGGCGCCGCCCGCCCCGATCACCACGACGTCGTAGTCGTGCCGTTCCACATCTGACATTCGAACTAGCTCCTGGAGTCGACGCGATTCAGTTGACGAACCGCAGGTCCGAAATGGTCTGGCTGGCAACCAGCATCACGTAGAAGTCGGTGAGCACGAGGGTGCCGAGGGTGGTCCAGGCCAGCGCCATGTGGCGGGTGTTGAGCTTGGAGACCTGGGTCCAGAACCAGTACCGCACCGGATGGCCGGAGAAGTGTTTGAGCCTGCCGCCGGCGATATGCCGGCACGAGTGGCACGACAGGGTGTAGGCCCACAGCAGGATGACGTTGACCAGCAGGACGATGTTGCCGAGGCCGAAGCCGAAACCGCCGGTCTCCCCGTGGAACGCGATGATCGCGTCGTAGGTGTTGATCAGCGAGACCAGCAGCGCGACATAGAAGAAGTAGCGATGCGAGTTCTGGATGATCAGCGGCAGCCGCGATTCACCGGTGTAGCGCGCGTGCGGTTCGGCGACCGCGCAGGCGGGCGGGGAGAACCACACCGACCGGTAGTAGGCCTTGCGGTAGTAGTAGCAGGTCAGCCGGAAGCCGAGCAGGAACGGCAGCACCACGAATCCGAGCGGGATCCACATCGGCAGCTCGCCGAACGGGGTACCGAAGTGGCTCGATCCCGGGACGCAGGAGTCGCTCAGGCAGGGGGAGTAGAACGGCGTCAGATAGTGGTATTGCGGCACCCAATAGGCCGTGCGCACAAAGGATCTGATCGTCGCGTAGACGATGAAGGCGCCGAGGCCGATCGCGGTGAGCAGTGGTGGCAGCCACCAGCGGTCGGTACGCAGGGTCCGCGCGGCGATGCGGGCCCTCGTCTTGCTGAACACGCCCGTCCCGGTCGACGGGCTGGTGGTCGGTGCGGCACTCACGGTGGATGCCTCGCTGATCTAGGCCGTGCGGCGGTTGATCATTCCCCACCGCGATGGATTGTGATGTGGAGCACCATACGCCTGTGTTCTTGCCGCTCGAGCCGGGTATCCCGCAACCGCCCGCCGAACACCCCGGTGATCTCTGTCACAGCAATAACTCCCGTGACAGTCGGTCACGCCTGTGCAACAAACCTGTGGTGCCCTGTGACAGGAATTCCCCGCACCGGGGAAAGGAGCGTGACGAGCAATGAGAAGAGCCGCGATCGTGGCACCCGTCCGCACGCCCAGTGGCGTGGAGGGTGGCGCGCTGTCCGGAATGCCCGCCGAGTGGTTGGCGACCACGGTGCTGTCGGCCGTGATCGAGCGCTCCGGAATCGACCCACTACGCATCGAGGACGTCGCGATGGCGTGTGTCGACGGCGGGCTCTCCGACGTGCCCGCGATCGGCGCGCTGGCCGCGCGCGGCGCCGGGCTGCCCTTCGCGGTGCCCGGATTCCTCACCGACCGGCACGGCGGCAGCGGCCTGCAGGCGGTGATCACCGCGGCGATGATGGTGCAGACCGGGGCCGCCGACGTGGTGGTGGCCGGCGGCGTGGAGTGCGCGCCCGCGCAGGCCGGACTGCCGGGCGGTCGCGCGGGACTGCGCAACGCCGAGCGGCTCGCGCACTACTACGGTATCGACCGCACTGCCGCCGACGAATTCGCCGTGGCCAGCCATCGCAAGGCGGCGCGGGCCTGGCGGCAGGGCGCGTTCGGCGCGGAAGTGGTGCCGGTCGGCGTCGCCGCCGGTTCGCTCGAACACCAGATCCGCCGCGACGAGGGCGTGCGCGACGACCTGTCGACACACACGCTGGCCGGGTTGCGGCCGCTGCTCGCCGACGGCGTCGTCACCATCGGCAACATGAGTTCGCACCGGCTCGGCGCGTCGGCCTGCCTGGTCGTCGCCGAGGACCGGCTCGACGAACTGGGTCTGGCCCCGATGGCCTTCCTCGCCGGCTGGGCCGCCGCGGGCTGTGACAGCGAGGGCCCGGCGCTCGGCGCGGCGCCCGCGGTGTCGAAGCTGCTGGCCCGTACGGGCTGCTCGCTCGACGACATCGACCTGCTCGAGATCAACGAGGGCTACGCGGTCGAGGTGCTCGCCCTGGCCACCGAGTGGGATCTCGACCCGCACGACCGGCTCAATGTGAACGGCTCCGACATCGCCCTCGGGCACCCGGTCGGCGCCACCGGCCTGCGGATCATGACGACGATGCTGCACGAGCTGGGCCGCTCCGGCGGCCGCTACGGCCTGGAGGCCATCGCGCTCGGCCACGACCACGGCATCGCGGCGCTGTTCGAATCGGCCGATTCCGACGAGCCGTCGGAGACCCCGCGCGGCGCCCGGTTCCACGGCGTCCGCACCGGACGCCGGTTCGGCAGACACCGCGCCTGACAGGGGTTGGCGCGGCGACCCTGGGTGGCAGGACCGCCGCGCCGGTGAACAGGTCTGACTATTTGGTTCTCGGCCGGGAGTGGAAACCGAGGCCCTCGTCCTGAGCGCCCATCCAGGCGGCCTCGTCGGACTTGCTGTCCGGGACGTAGATCGGTTCGGACCTGCGTGGGACGGCGAGCTCCGGCGGTGGCGCCTGCTCGAACTCCTCGGCATCGATGACGAGCCGCTCGAGGTCGTTCTCCAGCCGGCGCACGGTGGCCGCGTCGCCGTAGTTGGAGCGCAGTGCGCCGATCGATTGCCGGAGTTGACCGACCGCGTAGCGCAGTTCCGCGATATCGCTGCGTGTCATCGTTACCTCCTGTGTATATGGCGGGCATACCGACTCGCCGGATCACCTGGCACGCCCGTGAACTCCCGGGCCGCACTGCACCGAGCCGTGTGACTCACCACACAACGTGATCTCCACCACAATAACCGAGCTTTTCGGTTTGCGCCCGTAGTTGGCCCGGATTCCGCGATTGCCGTCCGGTAACTCCGGGTCTCAGCCCGCGACCGCGTAGTGCTTGCGGACTCCCGCCGCGGCCCGTTCGACAAGGACGGCGATCGAGCTCGCGACTTCTTCGGCGCGCTCCAGGATGACGCTGTGTCCGGCGCCCTCGATCCGCACCAGCTCGGCGCCCGCCAGTTGTGAGGCCAGCACCACCGAGTGGGTGAACGGCACCATCAGATCGGCCGAGCCGGCCAGCACCAGGGTGGGCAGATCGCCGAGCCCGCCCAGGGTGCGCGCCTCGTCGAAGGTCAGCAGCGAGCTGAGGAAACCAGACATCGTCAGCAGCGGCGTCTCGCTCAGGATCGCGGTCGCGACCGCGGCGACCCGCGGATTCACTCGCCGGGTGCCGGTGGCCGCCTCGCGGATCAGCGGCCCGAAGATCCAGCGCGAGAAGCGCTTCGAGGCCTGCATCACCCGGGGCGCGCGCACTACCGCGTGCTGCAGCGACGCGACGGCGTGCCGGTTGAGCAGCCTGCCGAGGCCGACCTCGGTGAGCCCGCCCGCGGCGCCCGCGATCAGCCCGATCCCGGCGACACGGGTGCCGATCGACGCGGGGAACAGCCGGGCGTAGGCCAGCAGCACCATCGCGCCCATCGAATGCCCGACCAGCACCACCGGGCCGGTCGGCGCGACCGCGCGCAGCACCGCGTCGAGATCGGTGGCCAGCTGATCGATGGTGTAGGTCGCGTGGTGGGCGTGGCCCGATTCGCCGTGGCCGCGGTGGTCGTAGAAGACCATCCTGGCGTCGGCGTCCCAGTGTTCTAGCAGGTACTCGCGCAGGAACGCCCACGATTCGGTGTGCAGGCAGTGGCCGTGGACGAAGACGACGGTCAGCGCGGCGTCGGCGGCCCCGAAGGTGCGGACCGCGATCGGCACACCGTCGTCGGTGACGACGGTGGCGCGCCGGCCGATGAGATCGGTGGCGGCGAACGACTTCGACATAGCGGCCTCCCGCGGTCCTGGAGCGCTGGCCGCGGCCGGCCGGAAGGTTGGGCCGCGTACTGAGTGTTTCGAACCAGGTTTCCGGCCCGTTAGCCCGCCAATCCTGGCGTTATCCAGCCGATGCGCAACCGAATCCGGGCGGGCCCCGGCCGTTATGCGGGAGATTCTTCGACTATCTAGCCCTCAGGCTAGAAATCTGTAGATCGACATCGAGAACTGCCGACAGCGCTGTCTTCGGCTTTCTATGGGAACAGCTAGAGAATGGCAGAGAGCTATACGCTGCGCAGGTAGCGGCCGAAGTGCGGGACGGTGAAGCCGATCGTGCCGCGCTCGGCCGAGTAGATCAGGCCCTTCTTGATCAGGCCGTCGCGCGCGGGGGAGACCGAGGCGGGCTTGCGGCCGAGCTCGGCGGCGACCGCCGATGTCGCGACCGGGCCGTCGTCACCCGCCAGGTCGGCCATCGCACGCATGTACTCGCGCTCGGCGGGCGTGGCGCGTTCGTACCGGGAGCCGAAGAAGCCGACCGCCAGCTCCTCCTCGGCGGCCGGCGCGGCCACCTCGACGTCCTCGGCGGTGATCGGGGTGTCCGGCGCCTGGTCCCAGGTCGCCTTGCCGTAGGCCTGCACGAAATACGGGTAGCCGTCGGCCTTCTGGTAGAGCGAATCGAGCGCGTCCTCGGTGAACTTCACCTCTTCGCGCTCGGCGGGGGCGATCAGGGCGAGGTCGGCCGACTGCCGGTCGAGCCGGTCGATGCGGTGATAACTGAACAGTCGCTCCGAGTAGCTCTTGGAGGCCGACAGCACCGCGGGCAGATGCGGCAGGCCGGCGCCGACGACGATCAGTGGCGCGCCGTCCTGGCTCAGCTCGTGGCAGGCGCCGCAGATCGCGGAGACGTCGGCCGGGCCGAGATCCTGCATCTCGTCGATGAAGATGCCGATCCCGACGCCGATATCGGCGGCCAGCGCCGCGGCCTCCTTGAACAGCTCGATCAGGTCGATCTCGATATCGCCCGAATCGGCGCGGCCGGTCACCGCGGGCACATCGATGCCGGGCTGCCAGCGTTCGCGCATGCCCTTGTCGGCGGTGGCGCGCAGGGCGAAGGCCTTGAGGATGCCGAGGAAGTCGTCGACGTGCTCGGGATTGCGGTGCGCCATCGCGATCGCGCGCACCGCCATGTGCAGCGCCGAGGACAGCGGCCTGCGCAGATCCTGGTCCGGTCGCGCCTCGATCTTGCCGGTGCCCCAGCCGCGCGAGATCGCCGCCGAACGAAGCTGGTTGAGCAGCACGGTCTTTCCGACGCCGCGCAGTCCGGTGAGCATCACGCTGCGCTCCGGCCTGCCCCTGGCCACCCGTTCGAGCACGATGTCGAAGGCGGCGAGTTGCTTGTCGCGCCCGGCCAATTCGGGTGGACGTTGGCCGGCGCCGGGAGCGTAGGGATTGCGCACGGGGTCCATGCCGGACAACCGTAGCGCGGATCGACAGGGGAATCTCGGTAACTCTGGGCTGTGTCCTAGATACTGCTAGCGAAGCGTCAGACGAGCGATCGACACGGAAACGGAGTGGCATGGCCGAGGGATCCCAGCGGGACGCGCACGGTGAGCCGATGGTGACCTCGACGGCCGCCTTCCTCGACGCCGTGCGGCTGCCACCGGACGCGCACCTGACCGAGTCGATCCGGGTGTTCCTGCGGGCCGCCGTGGAGGGGGAGGGCGCGGCCGATCCGGAGGCGCTGGCCGCACTGGCGCTCGGCCCGCTGCTGATCGCGCTCGGGCGGCTGGAGATCGATCTGGCCGACGCGCGCACCCGCATCGCCGACCTCGAACAGGTGCTGGGCGGACGCGATGGGCGTCGTCGATAACGCAACGGCCGGCCGGGATATCGGACCGTTACGCGCGGCGACACGCCGGAAGGACGGCGCTTGTCCAGGGCTTTCCCGAGTGCGGGAAAACAACTTGCGTGCTTCGCTGGACAGCTTCCATCACAGGCCGTAATCTTCTCGTGACTTAGTGGAGTCTGTCGCTTCGTCAGAGGAGCGGCGCCATTGAGTCACTGCCGAATAGTTGTCGTCGCCAAGCGATTCCGACGACCCGGTGGTGGAGTAGCAAGATCGGAGACTCGTCTCGGTGGGTAAACACAGCTTGCAGCGGGATTCTCGACTGCCGAATTCCGTCAAGGGCGCCCTCGTCATGGGTGCGGTGGCCGCCACGACAGGTGCGATGCCCGCGATCTCGCAGGCCGCCACGATCAACATTCCCGGCCTCGGTAACTTCGATCTGCCGCCGGAGCTCGAGCAGCCCGCGCAGCAGGTGGAGAAGCAGCTCCAGGCGATGGTCGCCCCGCAGGGCCAGGCCGCTCCGCAGCTGCCGTCCGTCACTTTCGACAACCCCTTCCAGCAGCAGCAGTCGGCGGGCAACGTCGCGCTCGACGCCGCGCGGACCAAGCTCGGTGCGGTCTACAGCTGGGGTGCCGCAGGCCCGTCGAGCTTCGACTGCTCCGGCCTCGTGCAGTGGGCCTACCGTCAGGCCGGAATCGAACTGCCGCGCACCAGCTTCGAGCAGTCGCACGTCGGCGCGCCGGTGTCCTTCGACAACCTGCAGGCCGGTGACATCGTCATCACCAACGGTGGCGGCCACGTCGGCATCTACGCAGGCAACGGTCAGCTGCTGAACGCCGTGCAGTCGGGCACCCCGGTGTCCTACACCCACCTCAGCGCCGACGACGTCGTCACGGCTCGCCGTATCGTCTAAGGGGTGACCCCCGCGGAACAACGCTCCGTCACCCAGGCCCGCGTCGACTCGTGGATCTGGGCGGTGCGCTTGTTCAAGACGCGCTCGGCCGCGGCGGAAGCCTGTCGCGCCGGGCATGTGCGAATCAACGGCGTCACCGTCAAACCCGCGCAGCAGGTGCGGATCGGTGACGAGATCCGGATCAAGCAGGCGGGTCTCGAGCGCATCGTCGTGGTCGAGCGGATCATCAGCAAGCGCGTCGGACCACCGATCGCCGCGCAGTGCATGATCGACCGCAGCCCGCCGCCACCGCCGAAGGAAGTCCTCGCCTCGATCCCGCAGCGCGAGCGCGGCGCGGGCAGGCCGACGAAACGGGAACGCCGCGAGACCGATCGACTGATGGGCCGCACCGACTAGCGCAGTTCTGACCACACGCTATGCCGGTGCCTTCGCCGCCAGTCTGCTCGCCGCCGCCGTCGCGATCCCGATCGTGCACAGGGTGGCCAGCATGATCGCCGACCCCTCACCCGGCACGAGCGCGCCCATCTGACTGCCTATCGTCACGGCGGCGACCGGCACCCCGATCTGTGCCGCCGCCAGCGTGCCGTAGGTGAGTGGCTGACCCACCACGCGCGCCGCCCAGTGCGCCACGACCGCGCCGACGCCGAGCACCAGGCCGAGCAGGATGAACCGCGGATGCTCGCCGAGTTCGCGCAGGTCCAGCCGCGCCCCCAGCCAGACGAAGAACAGCGGCGCCAGCAGACCGTCGCTGATCGCGAACACCTGCTTGGCCACCCGCCGCGGCTCGCCGATCCCGGCCACCGCCAGCCCGGCCGCGAAGCCGCCGAGCATGATCGACACATGCATCGTGCTGGCCACGCCGCACAGCAGGAAGACCAGCACCAGGCTCACCCGCAGTTCGAGCGTGAACTTGCGCTCCTCGGACACCTCGTGCACCTGCCGCCGGGCGCCGGTCTTCTCCAGATACCGCAGGATCAGGAACATCACGCCGGCACAGGCCGCGACGACCAGCGCGCCGATCGCGGCCCGCAGCGCGTTGTCCGGATCGAGCACCAGGGGCAAAGCGACGATGCAGGCGGTGTCGGCGATGGCGACCTGGGCGGTGAGGGCCAGCACCGGCGGCCCGCTCAAGCGCAGCGAACCGATGATCGGCAACGCCATCGCCGCCGAGGACGACGCCATCAGCACCGCGTAGATCCCCGCGTGGCCGATATCGAAGGCCTGGGCCACCGCCCAGCCCGCGACCGCGGCGGCGACACCGACCAGGGCCGCCCGCACCATGCCGGTGCCGAGGGCGCCGCGCACGGCGGGGTCGCGCACCGGGACGTGGGTGCCCGCCGCGAACATCACCAGCGCGAAACCCATGTCGGCCAGGAACACGAAGATCGGATCGCTCGCGTCGAGGATCCGCAGGCCCGTCGTACCGAAGACGATTCCCGCCAGCAACTCGCCCAGGATCACCGGCAGATGCAGCCGCTTCGGCAGGGCGAGCAGTGGCCCGAGCACCCCGAGCGCGACGATCAGCGCCAGGGTCGCGAAGGTCACGGCATCGCGGCGATCTTGGCGGGGATCTCGGCGTTCTCGTCGGCGAAGTAGAGCGCGCAGACCCGGTGGTACCCGTCGGCGATCAGCATCGGCACGTTCTTGCGGCAGTCACCGCGGACCAGCAGGACCGGCGAGAGTTTCTTGCCCTCGTTGATTTTGAGCAGGTCCTTGCGCACGTGTGGATTGTCCGGGGTCAGGGCCTCGAGCTGGGAGGCGCGCAGGATGTCCTTCGCCTTCTTCACGACCACCGGTGCGCTGCGGAGGCCGGCGACGATCGCCTCGACCACCGTCGCGTCGCCGAGCAGCTCGAGATAGTCGGCGGCGGCCGGGTAGTCGTGTTCCTCCGGGGTGGCCTTCCATTGCACCTGGATGATTTGGTCTGCCATCGAATCATCATCCGCCGCTGGTGCCGGGTTAGCGGGAGCGTCGCTGGATGTTGTCGTTTGTTTGCGCGATCGGTATCCGGGCGCCGGGTCCCGAAAAGTCCACGGTGGTCGGGTTGTGGGCGATCGCCTACGGTGGCACCTATGGGTGAGCGCAGGACTATGTTATCGACGCTTCTCGCCTGCTGTGTCGCCGCCGTCGCGACGGTTCCGCGGCTGCTGTGGCCGCGTGCCGCCGACACCGCGTTCCTGGCCGCGCTCGAGTCGGCGCCGCTGCCGCCTGCCCGCGAGACCGTCGCGCTCATCGCGCTCGTCCAGGCCGAGCTGTCCGCGCCGACGGCGATCGTCGCCGAAGGCGTGCGGACGCTGCGGTCGACACCGCTGACCATGTCGACCTTCCTGGTGCGCCACCCGTCGGCCACGTTCCTGGTGGACCCGGCGATCTGCGCGGGCGTGCACGAGCGGGTACTGCCCGAACTGCCGTTCCCCGTCCCGCTGCTCGTCGCCCCCGGCCAGCCGGTGCGCGGACTGAGCGAAGTTCTCGCCGCGCACGACCTGACCGGCGCCGATATCGATTTCGTGCTGCCGACGCACCTGCACTGGGACCACGTCGCCGGGCTCTACGAACTGCCCGGCTGGGTGCCGATCCGGGTGCCCGGCGTCGAATACCGCTGGGCGATGGGCGGATCGCAGGCCCCGCACGGTGTCGCCCGCGGCCCGCTGCGCGGCCGCGTCTTCGATCTCTACGACCTCGACGGACCGCCGGTGCTCACCTTCACCCGCAGCCACGACCTGTTCGGTGACGGCTCGGTCGTGCTGGTCGACTTGGCTGGGCACACGCCGGGCAGCATCGGCGTGCTGCTCGCCGTCGACGACGGGTCGCGGGTGCTGCTCGCGGGCGACGCGGTGTGGAGCACTTTGCAGGTCGACTTGCTGCGGGAGAAGGCCCCGCTGCCCGGCGACCTGCTCGACGACGATCGCGATGCCGCCTTCGAGACGGTGCACCGCCTGCACGCGCTCCCCGACGACATCGAGCTGATCCCCGGCCACGACCGCGCCGCCGTCACCGCCCGCGCGCCACACTGACCCTCAGCGCGCCGCGAGTCCCTCCGCCACGCTCGCGTAGCGCGGCCGCCAGCCCAGCTCCTCGTGCGCCAGCGCGCTCGAGATCCGCATCGACGTGTCCGCCATCAGCGCCCCGATATAGGGCACGGCCAGCCGGATCAGCCACGCCGGCAGCCGGATCGGCCGCGGCGTGCCGTGGCTGCGGGCCACCTCGGCGAAGAATTCGCGCCAGCAGATCGGGGTGTCGTCGGCCAGGTTGTAGGCCCGGCCCGGAGTACCGCGGTCGAGCGCGGCGACGGTCGCGGCGGCGGCGTCCGCGACATGAATCCAGCTGTTGACGCCGCCGGATCCGAGCGGCCCGACCGGGTTGTGCTTGCGCATCATGTCGGCGAACAGGTCGCTGAACGCGCCCGGCCCATAGAACAGCCCGTACCGCAACGCGATGCCGTCGACGCCCGGCGCCTCGAACACCTGCTGCTCCCCGGCGACGGTCGCGCGCACCACCTCGTCGGCGACACCGCCGGTGTACACCCCGAACGGATCGCGCTCGGTCAGCGGCCGGTCACCGTGATCGAGATAGCCGTAGCCGAGGATCAGCGACTGGGTGACGAAGCGACCGGCGCCGACCAGGTCGGCCGCCGCGAGCAGATTGGCCGTGCCGATGGTGCGCAGCAGGCCGGTCGGGTCGTCGGCCGGAATCCGGCGCTGCACCTTGGCATCGCGCAATGCGGTCGCCTCGTGGACGACGGCGTCGAACGCGGTGCCGTCGAGCGCGCGCAGCAGCCCATCGCGATCGAGCACATCGGCGGTGACCGGCTCGGCGCCGAGCTCGCGCACCAGCGGGTGGGCGTCGGGCTTGCGCACGATGGCCGACACGCGGTGCCCATTCGCCGTCAGCGCGCGGATCAGCGGGCGGCCGATGGCGCCCGTGGCGCCTGCGAGCAGAACTTGCATGGGAGTTCCTTCCGGCGGAGTGAGTGTTTCCCTGCTTCCTGGACGTATCGGGCTGCCGCGATGTGACGGTCTGTGACGGGCTTCACCCGCGGTACGGTGACCGCGAATTCGGCTTATGTCACGGCGGGTCGACGGCGTGTCGGTGTGTATCGTGCGGCTCATGCGAGTCGACGGTCGGGAGATCCCGGTCACGGGAAGTCTCCTGCAGCCGCTGATCCGGCGTACCAGCGACATCATCCGGGTCGTCCTGGCGGCGGTCGGGGTCGGTGTGGTGGTCGCGGGCTCGCTGATCACCAGGCCGGAATGGCTGGCGCTGGAACGGTCGGTCGCCAAGATCGTCGACTTCCTCAGCCCGGATCAGTCGACCCTGGTGTACCTGGTCTACGGCATGCTCATCCTTGCGCTGCCGTTCGCGATCCTGATCGAACTGGTGTTGCGCAGGCAGTGGAAGCTGCTGGCGGGCTATGCCGCGGCCGGGCTGCTCGCGGTCCTGGCGCTCTCGGTCACCGGCGCCGGCATCTCCACGCCGAACTGGCATCTGCCGGTGCCGGATCGCTTCGACACCTTCCTCTCCCAGTTCCTCGACGATCCGCGCTGGATCGCGATGCTCGCGGCCATGCTCACCGTGTCCAGTCCGTGGCTGCCGTCGCGACCGCGGCGGTGGATGTGGTTCCTGCTGTTGATGTTCGCGCCCATCCACCTGGTCGTCAGCTCGGTGGTGCCCGCGCGGGCCATGTTCGGGCTGGTGGTCGGCTGGCTGGTCGGCGCGGTGATCGTCTGGCTGGTCGGCACGCCGGCGCTGGAGGTGCCGCTGGAAGCGGCGGTGCGGGTCCTGGCCCGGCGCGGCTATACCGTGCGAGCCTTCCGGGTCGACCGGCCCGCCGGGCGCGGTCCACTGCTGCTGGCGACCGCCGTCGACGGGCCCGAGTCCGAGATCGTCGTCGAGATGTACGGCCGCGATCAGCGCAGCTTCGGCGCGATCAGGCAGGTGTGGCGCTGGATCACCTTCCGCTCCAGCGAGACCGCGCCGCTGCACGGCTCGATGCACCGGGCGGTGGAACATCGGGCGCTGCTCGGCATCGCCATCGGTGACGTGGGTATGGCCGACTCCCACCAGGTCGCCGTCGCCGGCCTGGACCGTGGCTGGATGCTGTACGCGCGCACCGTCCCCCACGGCACCCCGATCCGGAAGCTGTCCGCGCAGGTGCTGCCCGGGGTGTGGCGTTCGCTGCTGCGCCTGCACGAGAACCAGATCAGCCTCGGCGATCTACAACCCGACAATGTGCGAGTCCACCAGGGCGACACCCTCTTCGGCGGCTTCACCTCGGCCGAGTTCGGCGCGGCCGACGCGCAGCGCCAGAGCGACATCGCCCAGCTGCTGGTCTCGACGACCTCGCTCTACGGCAAACACGAGGCGGTGTCGGCCGCGATCGAGGTGCTCGGCGAGAGCGCGGTGGTCACCGCGGCCCGGCGGCTCACGAAATCGGCCATGCCGACCGGGATCCGCAAGTCGGTGCCGCAGTGGACCAAGGTGATGGCGACCGCGCGCGAGGAGATCCGCGAGCAGACCGGTCACGACCGCATCCATCCCGAACAGCTCACCCGCTTCACCCGCAACCAGCTCATCCAGCTGGTGCTGCTGGTCGGCCTGGTCTACGTGGCGTATCCGTTCTTCAGCCAGGTGCCGACCTTCTTCAGTCAGCTGCGCACGCTGAACTGGTGGTGGGCGCTGCTCGGCCTGGTGATCTCGGCGGTCACCTATGTCGGCGCGGCTGTCGCACTCGGCGCCTGCGCGGACTGGATCGTCCGATTTCGCGATCTCTTCCTGGAACAGCTCGCGAATACCTTCGTCGCGACCACCACGCCCGCCGGCGTCGGCGGGTTGGCGCTGAGCGTGCGCTTCCTGCAACAGGCCGGGATGACGACCATGCGCGCGACCGCGGCGGTGGCGCTCCAGCAATCGGTACAGGTGATCACGCACCTGGTACTGCTCATCGTGTTCAGCGTGGTGGCGGGTACTTCCACCAATCTCGCGCACATCGTGCCCGACGCGACCGTGCTGTATCTGGCCGCGGGCGTCGGTGTCGGCCTGATCGGCGCGTTCATGTTCGTGCCGAAACTACGCCGCTGGGTGAATCATTCGGTGCGCCCGCAACTCAAGGAAGTCCTCGGCGAGCTCGCCGACCTGGCCCGCGACCCCATCCGGTTCTCGATGATCGTCGGCGGCTGCGGCGTGATCACCCTCGGCCAGGCGCTGGCGCTGTGGGTCAGCGTCGAAGCCTTCGGTGGCGGTACCGATTTCGTCGCGGTCACCATCGTCACCATGATCGGCGGCACGCTGGCCGCGGCCGCGCCGACACCGGGTGGCGTCGGCGCGGTCGAGGCGGCGTTGATCGGTGGTCTGGCCGCCTTCGGCGTTCCCGCCGAGATCGCGGTGCCCGCCGTCCTGCTCTATCGCGTGTTGACCTGCTGGATTCCCGTCGCCCTCGGCTGGCCGATCATGCGCTGGATGGGCGAGAAGCAGATGATCTGAGGCGATCAGCCGGCGCGCGATGCTGTCTGATCCACACGCGCGCCTCGTCCGTCGCGTTCTCCCCGGTCGGCCCGTCCGATACCCTGCATTCCTGGTGTTGCCCGTGGCTTGCCGGGCAGGCCGGACGGTCGGTTCCACTCGGCGATCGGCCGCATGACGTGAACCACCCCACAGCTGTCGCGGGTGCGTGCGGGGCGCGGTTCGAGCGCATAAACTGTCTGGGACGTAGCCGGATGATGACCGAGAGGTGTTGTTTCGATGGGATCCCGGACGGTGGTCGCCGACGTCGCCGACGAATTGGCGCGCCGGGTCGCGACCGGCGAATACCGGCCCGGCGAACTGATGCCGTCGGTCCGCCAGGTCGCCGACGAGTTCGGGATGAACCGGGCCACCGCGCAACTCACCCTCGGCAGGCTCGAGTCCTACGGCTTCGTCGAGGCCCGCCGCGGCAAGGGCTTCACCATCCGTGACGTCAGGGAAGAGGGCGGCATGGATGTCTATCGGCATCTGTTCCGGTTCTCCGTCACCGCGCCCGACGTCGCCGCGGAGATGTTCACCGACATCGTCGAGGTGGAGCGCGGCATCGTGCTCGAGGCGTTGCTCGGCTACACCGCCGCCGAGAAGGTGCTCGATGCGGCCGAGCTCGCCGCCGCCGTCGACGAGCTCGAGTCGATGGCCCGCCAGAGCGTGCCCGATCACGTCCGGATCATCACCGCCGAGATAGCGCTGGTGCGCAAGCTGCTCGGCGTACTCGGGATGAGCATGCAACGCGCCGTGCTCAATTCGGTCGCCGACATGGTCGCCGAGGTGCCCGAGGCGGTCGCCGCCTACTTCGCCGTTGCCGCCGATCTGCACGTGCTCGTCTGGCGCGCGCTGCTCGCGGTGTGGGACGCCGATTCGGACCCGACCGAGGCGCAGCTCGCCCTGTTCGAGGACCTGTTCGCGCTCTACCACGAGAAAGTCATCGCCCGCTTCGACGAACTCGTCGGCGCGACCCCGGTCGAATCCACGGCCGCCACCGCCTGACCGATCTGCCTCAGCTGTCTGGGTCGGAAGGCTTGGCGCCCTCCGGCTGGTGCTGCCACGGCAGGTGATGACCCTGCGGCAGCATCGAATCGATGATCGGGCCGACGTTCGGGGCGTGCGGGGTCGGGTTGGTGGGGCCGGGTAGCCGGTAGCTGAGGTTACCCGGCCCCGGTGTTTCAGCCGTTGAGCTTCGTCAGCCGGTCGTAGGCGGTGACGTACTCCTCGACCAATCGGTTGACCACGTCGGCGCTGCGCTCGACCTTGTTCATCATGCCGACGACCTGGCCGACCGGGTTGAAGTTCACGTCCTTGGCCGCCTCGGGGTAGCGGTGGCCGCGCTTCACGCCGTCGAGGGCCACCATCATCTGCAGCGGCATCGGCAGCGGGTCGGGGTTCTCGGTGTCCTCCCACGCGTCGGTCCAGTCGTTGCGCAGCATGCGGCAGGGCTTGCCGGTCCAGGAGCGCGAACGGATGGTGTCGTGGCTGGTGGCCTCGAGGTAGGTGTCCATCTGCGCCGGCGGCACATTGGCCTCCTCGACGGTCAGCCACAGCGAGCCGGTCCATGCGCCGGCCGCGCCCATCGCCAGCGCCGCCGCGACCTGCGCGCCGTTGCCGATGCCACCGGCGGCCAGCACCGGCGTATCGCCGATGGCCTCGATGACCTGCGGCCACAGCACCAGCGAGGACACCTCGCCGCAGTGCCCGCCGCCCTCGGTGCCCTGGCAGACCACGAAGTCCAGCCCGGCCGCCTTGTGGTTCATCGCGTGCTTGACCGAACCGCAGAGCGCGCCGATCACCCGGCCGGAGTCCTGGATGCGCTTGACGACGTCCTCGGGCGGGGTGCCGAGCGCGTTCGCGACCAGCTTCGCCTTCGGGTGGTTCAGGATCACGTCGACCTGCGGGCCCGCGGTGGTCGCGGTCCAGCCGAGCAGCTCGTTGTGGTGCTCACCGTCGGGCAGCGCGGGCACGCCGTGGTCGGCCAGGATCTTCTGGGCGAAGTCGCGATGGCCCTGCGGAACCATCTGCGCCAGCTGCTTCTCCAGCTGCTCGGGGGTCAGGCCTTCGACGCCCTTGCCCTCGTACTTCGACGGGATCACCAGGTCGACACCGTAGATGCCGTTGACGTGCTCGTCGAGCCAGGCCAGCTCCACTTCGAGCTGTTCGGCGGTGAAGCCGACGGCGCCGAGCACGCCGAGTCCGCCCGCGTTGCTCACCGCTGCCACGACATCGCGGCAGTGCGTGAAGGCGAAGATGGGGAACTCGATGCCGAGTTGTTCGCAGAATTCGGTACGCATACCGAACTGTAACACGTTCTATTTTCTCCGATAAGGGTCAATTTCAGGCGGCCGCGTCCTCCATCGCGGTCAGCGCGTCCTCCAGGTGATCGAGCAGTCGATGCAGGTCGGGCAGGGTGCGGCGGCAGCCGACCAAACCGAAATCGAGGTTGTCGCCATTCGAGGTGAGGGTGATGTTCACGGCCTGGCCGTCCAGTGGGATGGACAGCGGGTAACTCGCGTCCAGCCGCGAGCCGTTCCAATACAGCGGCTCGCGCGCGCCCGGCACATTCGAGATGACGATATTGAACGGCGGCGTCGCCATCGAGGCGAAACCGGGCAGCAGCATCGCCGCCATCGGGCTCAGCATCACCCCGGCGACGGCGAGCGTCTGGGCGGGCGTCAGCGCGCGATAGACCTCCTTGTTGCGCCGCGTCGACTCGCTCACCACCCGCAGCCGCTCCAGCGGGTCGGCGATGTCGGTGCCCAGATTGCACAGCAGCGCCGCGATCTTCACGCCCTGGGTATCGGTGTCGTCCTCGTCGCGCAGCGACATCGGCACCATCGCGATCATCGGCTTGTCCGGCAGCGCGTCACGCTCGAGCAGGTACGCCCGCAGCGCGCCCGCCGACATCGCCAGCACCACATCGTTGACGGTGGTGCCGGTCGCCTTCTTCACCTGCTTGACCCGGTCCATCGACCAGGTGCGCACCGCGCATTTACGGGCGCCGCCGATCGGCACGTTGAACAGCGTGCGCGGCGCCTCGAACGGCAGCGTCAGCTGCTGCTGGAGCAGGCCGGTGCGGGTCGCCTTCAGCAGTGCGGCGGTCGAGGAACCCGCCGAGCCGAGGCCGCCGAGCAGTCCGCCCAGCCGGGAGCGCTGCTCGCGTGGCGCGTCCGGGCGCTGCTTGCGCGGGAGGTTCCACGGCGTCATGATCTCGGCCGCGAACGGGTCGGTGGTGAGTGTGCGCCGCAGCAATCGCTGCGCGGAGACGCCGTCGATCAGCGAGTGGTGCATCTTCGAGTAGAGCGCGAACCGGCCGTCGGCCAGGCCCTCGACGAAATGCATCTCCCACATCGGGCGGTGCCGGTCGAGCAGGGCGCTGTGCAGGGTCGAGGCGTGGTCGAGCAGTTGCCCGATCCGCCCCGGCGCCGGGAGCGCGCTGCGTTGCAGGTGGAAGTCCAGATCGACGTCGTCGTCCTGGGTCCAGGCCAGCTGCGGTGCGCCCAGCCAGGTGGCGGGGCGCTTGCGGAAGGTCGGCCGAAAGGTCTTGTCGGCGAGCAAGATATCGCGGAACTCGCGCAGATAATCGGGCCCCGCGTCCTCGGGCGGCTCGAACAATTGCAGTGAGCCCACATGCATCGGGTGCTCACGGGATTCCGCGAGCAGGAACAGCGCATCCAACGGCGCGATGAACTCCATGACAGATCGCCCCCTGACGAGAGTGGTTCGGTGCAAGTCTGTAGACGATCGACCACGCTGTCGGGTCGGCACGGTGACGGATCACCTGCCGCTTTCCAAGTTACCCGGCCCACCCCACTCGCGTGAGGTGAACGCGCACACCGCGGTGCTCGTCCCACGCCGGATATTCGATCCGCGAACCCGGCTGGACGCTCGAGCGGATCAGGCGCGAAGCGCCGTTGGTGTGTTCGGGTCAGACCTGTGCGGGCTCGGCCTTTCGGGCCTCGACCACGTCCTCGGCGACCTCGGCGACATCGGCGAGGCGCAGCACGGCGGTGTGTTCCTCGGCCGCCTGCTCGAAAGCCGCTTCCTCGGCGGGAGTTTCGGCGACCGGCTCGGCCGGCTCGGCGACGGGCTCGACCACCGGCGGCTCGGGCGCCGGAACCGGCGCGACGGCAGGGCCTTTCGTGGTGGCGATGTCGATGCCGAGTTCGATGCGGGTCGTCTCCACCAGCGCCCGCTCCTGCTCGGCCGCGTGCCGCATGGCCTTCTGCCACAGCGAGGCCATTTCCTCGAGCTCCTCGACCGTGGCCTCCACATCGATGTGCAGCTTCAGCCGCTGCATGGTGATGTGCTGGGCGGCGGTGAGTGTGCGCAGCAGGTCTTCGCATTTGTTCGGGATGCGGCGGTGCGCCACGACCCGCAGCCGGGTCAGCATGCCGTTCGGGCGATCCCAGATCACCTTGTGGATCTGGGCGCCGACACTGTCGATCTCCTCCGCGGTGACGAGGTCCCACTCCCCGCAGCTGGTCAGATCGGCACGCACCGAGGCCGAGGTCTCGAGGATGGAGGCGACCGCCGCCAGCACCGCTTCCCGGCGCCACGCCTCGTGATCGCGCTGGTCACCCACCATGTTCGACAGCTCGACATTGCGCTGCGCGGCGTCGAGCGCCTGCCTGCCGCGCTCGTCGGCCGCCGCGATGCCATCGCGGTGGGTGCGGTTGTTGGCGATGACACCGACCAGAACTGCGGCGGCGACGACGAGCGAACCGAGGAGTGGGAGCCACTGAGTCACCAGCCGATCATTGCACCGAGGCACCGCACAGTCATCATGATCGGCGCGTTGCCTGCCGATGTCGTACGGAGTGTCGTGGTCAGCGGGGCGCGGGAACGCGGTGCAGGAAGCCGACGAGCGGCGCCAGTTCGGGGATCTGCTCGGCGTCCGAAAGCGCTTGTTCCAGTACCCGATCGTGCGTCGGGCGCGCCTTTTCGTAGGCGGCCCTGCCGGTTTCGGTGAGTTCGGTGTAGATGCCGCGCCGGTCGTCCGCGCACAGCACCCGGACCAGGAAGCCGCGATCCTCCAGCCGGTTCACCAGCCGGGTCGTCGCGCTGGCCGACAGCGCCGCCGCGCGGGCCAGCTGCGAGATGCGCATATGCCAGCCGTCCTGGCGGGCCAGTGCGTCGAGCACCGTGTATTCGACGACCGACAGGCGGGCCACCTTCGCGGTGATCACCGTCGTCGGACTGGTCGCGCTGGCGGGCATCGCCGCCCTGGTCCCGGACGCGCCCGCGTCGAGCGCGCGGCCGAACCTGCGCGCCGAGCTGTCGGTGTTCCGCAATGGCCAGGTCTGGTACTCGCTGGCGATGACCGTGCTCGTCTTCGGCGGCATGTTCGGCGCGTTCATGTACACAAGATCGCCGCGCTACTGCTGTTGCCCGCCATGGGCTTCTTCGGTTTCGGTGCGACGCCCGGCCTGCAGATGCGCGTGCTCGATCACGCGGCCGACGCGCCGACGCTGGCCTCCTCGGCGAATATCGCCGCGTTCAACGTCGGCAATTTCCTCGGCGTCTGGCTGTCGGGGCTGGCGATCAGCGCGGGCTTCGGCTGGGTCTCACCGCTGTGGGTCGGCGCCGGGTTCGCCGCCACCGGGTTGGTGGTGCTGATCGCGGCCACCCGCGGCACCCGAGTCGAAGCGCCCGCTGTTCGGGAGCCCGTCACGGCCTAGCCGTTGTGGCCGGATATTGACGAAAGATGTCACTCCGGCCACTCGGCTGACCGCCGTTCCAAATCATAGGATGACCCGGGCGAGTGCGGATCTCGCCGTGGAACGGAAACGGTGGTGATCGGTGAGTAAGCGTGGATGGGTGCTGTTCCTGGCGCTCGGCGTGATCTGGGGCGTGCCCTACGCGATGATCCGGATCGCGGTCGAGAGCATCGACCCGGTGGTCGTCGCCTTCGGCCGTACGGCGATCGGCGGCCTGCTCCTGCTGCCGATCGCCCTGTACACCAATGCTTTCCGCGGTGTCCTCGCCCGCTGGCGGATGTTGCTGGCCTACACCGCGATCGAGATCGTCGGCCCGTGGGTGCTGCTCGGCTACGCCGAGCAGACCCTGCACAGCTCCACTGTCGGCCTGCTCGTGGCGGCGGTCCCGCTGATCGCGATCGTCATCGTCACGTTGCTCGGCCACGACCGCTTCGACGGCCGCCGCACGATCGGCCTGCTCATCGGCTTCGCCGGGGTCGCCGCGCTGGTCGGCCTCGATCTCGACCTCACCGACCCGATGGCGTTGACCGCCGTCGCGGTGACCACGGTCGGCTACGCCATCGGCCCGATCATCTACGACCGCACCCTGGCCGATCTGCCCGCGCTCGGCGTCGTCACGGCGTCGCTGCTGCTCGCCGCCCTCGTGTACAGCCCGTTCACCGCCGCGTCCTGGCCTGCCCACATCCCCGCCGACGCCGCCTGGTCGATCCTCGGCCTGGCCGTGATCTGCACGGCCACCGCGTTTCTCGTCTTCTTCGCGCTCATCGCCGAGGTCGGACCGGCCCGCGCCACCGTCATCACCTACATCAACCCCGCCGTCGCGATCGTGCTCGGCGTCGCCGCGCTGGGCGAGCCGCTCACCATCGGCATGGCGATCGGGTTCCCGCTGGTCGTCATCGGGTCGATCATCGGCACCCGGCGCACTACGCGCGTACCGGACGAAGTGCGCACGCCGGTCGCCGAATCCGCCTCCTGATACGAAGATCCCTGGTGGGCAACGGCTGACGCCGCCCACCGGGGATCGTTCGGTTCGGATCAGTTCGTCGGTGCCGTGGTCGTGGTGCTCGTCGGCGCGACGGTCGTGGTCGGTGCCACCGTCGTGGTCGGCGCGGGCGCCGACGTGGTGGTCTTCGGCGCGGGGGCTTCGGCCTGGTTGGTCACCGGTTCCTGGGCCTGCGTCGTGGTCGACGGCGCGGTGGTCGACGGCGTCGTGGTGGACGGTGTCGTGGTGGACGGCGCGGTCGTCGTGCCGGTCGGCGACGTGGTGGACGGGGTCGTCGTCTTGGCGCTGCTCGTCGCGGACTTCGTGGTGCTCGCCGCCGCCGTGGTGGTCGTGGCCGGCTTGGTCGGCGCGGCCAGCGCCGCGGTCACATCGGCATCGGTGGGCGCCGACTTGGTGTCCACCGTCTCGCCCGCCTGCGCCTGCTTGGCCAGGTGGGTCAGCCACGCCGCGGCGTACTCGGCCGAGGTCATCGGCTTGCCGTTGGCGGCATCGGAGTCACGCCAGTAGTCGAAGTGGTGACCGGTGCCGTTCGGGCCCAGCGTCAGCTGGTACGGATCGCTCATCGCCACCGGGATGGTGTTCTGGTTCGTCACGATCAGCCCGACGATCTCGTTGAACACCTTCTGCGGCAGGTACGCCAGCGGCGAGACCTGCTCGGCGGCGATGGTGTCGGCCTTGGCGGGCGCCTTGGTCTCACCCGGCTTGTAGTCCGGATCCGACACCTTCAGCAGCACGTCGAGGAAGGTCTCGTCGCTGGCCATCCAGTTCGGGTTGGCGGCGATGTCGGAGAAGGCGGCCATCGCGATCCGGCCGAGGGTGAAGGCCATGTCCTGGCCGGTGGCCGGGGTCAGGCCGTCGCGCTGCAGGTCGTCGACGTTGATCTGGCGTCCGACATTGGCGGCCAGCTGCAGCAGCGAGATGTTCTCCGGCGCCGCGCAGGTGAGGTCGCCCTCGGAGCAGAAGGAGGCGATCTTGCCGTTCAGCGCGCCGAAGTCGCCGCCGGTGGTCACACCCTGGCCGGAGATCGGCTTGGTGCCGTTCTGGTACTGCTGGTCGAAGCCGTCCGGGTTGGCGAACGGGTCCTCGGCGCCGATGAAGGTGCCGTCGCCCGCTTTACGGCCGGCGTCGGCGAACATCACGACGCCGAGCACGTCGTCGGGATCGACGACCGAGTAGCCGTCGGCGGGGTTGTCGTTGCCGATGCCCTCGGCGACGCGGCGCACCACATCGGCGCCCTCGCTGTAGCCGACGATGGAGAACTTGGTGTCCGGGCAGGCGGCGGAGATCTCGCGCATCACCTGCTGGGTGTTGGCCACGCCCTGATTGACCGCGTCCTCATAGGTCCGCATGTCCGCGGGGTAGGCGATGTAGATCGCCGCGTACTGGCCCTCGGCGAGGTCGTCGCGCGGCGCGTTCACGACCGGGTCGACCCACACACTGCTGTGATCGCCCGACAGCGCCGCGGGCAGCGGGTTGCCGTTCGCGTCCAGCAGCATCGCCGTCGTCCCCTCGACCGGGGTGTCGTTGCGACCGGCCACCGAGATGGTCACCATCTCGCGGCACTCGGTCACCGAGGTGGTGAGCTCGTAGGTGGGGGACTCGGGCTGCGACGTCACCGCGAACGACGCGGCGACAATGGCCGCGACACCCAGCGCCGCCGGTGCGGCGACAGCCGAAGCGATGCGATGTTTCGCAAGGAACTCGCGCAGTTTCATGGTGTGATCCCGTTCGAATGACCTACAGGTGGGCAGGCCCCCCGACGGGCCGTTTGTCACGACCTTTGTCGTCACACCCCACGAGATCGTTACTGGCGCGAACAGGAATCACGTGCCCCTGATTCCGGGGGCATCCGGCCCGGCTTCCGAACTTCGCGCTGGTAGGAGCCGTTCACATAGCCGCCTCAGCGTGGTCCGTTGGTATTGAGGAACACGACGACGCCGTCCCCGAGCGCGCCCTCGGCATCGAGCGCGAGAGTCGCGGCCATCGCCTTCGCGGTGTAGACGGGTTCGAGGCGCAACCCGGCCGCGGCGGCCAGCGCACTCGCCCGCTCGC
Source organism: Nocardia fodinahabitans (assembly GCF_052983615.1). NCBI lineage: Bacteria > Bacillati > Actinomycetota > Actinomycetes > Mycobacteriales > Nocardiaceae > Nocardia > Nocardia fodinahabitans. The sequence continues at coordinate 3,216,974 of NZ_JBRJJC010000001.1, read as the reverse complement.
CCTGCGGGGTGGGGTGACCGTAGCCGGTGCCGAGCTGGTCCTCGACGAGGATCAACCGGTCGGCGGACAGCGTCAGCTCCGGCAAACGCGCACCGCGCCTGCGCAACAGCGTCTCGGTGCGGCGCGCCGACCGCAGCAGCGTCTTCGCGTCCAGCCGGAGCTGATCGTTGACGACCACCCCGACCACCCGCGTCGACAGCCCAGCCAGTTCGAGTCCGAGCAGCAACCCGGCCGCGGTCCCGCCCGAGCCGATCGCGGTGACGATGTGCGTCGGTTCCGGCACGACCCCCGCCGCGACCTGATCGGCGAGTTCCAGCGCCGCCTCGACATAGCCGAGCACCCCGACCGTCGACGACCCACCCGCAGGCAGCAGGTACGGCAGCTTGCCGCCCGACGAATGCTTGGCCAGCAGGTACGGCACCGCGGCGATCGTGCGCGCCTTGGTGTGCGTGAAATGCAAGGTGGCCCCGCTGTGTTCGAGCCGCTCGAGCTGCGCCCGCACATGCTCGTCGACCGGCTGATCGACCAGCGCCAGCGCGGTAGCGAGCCCGTGCTCCCTGGCGTACAGCGCGGTGGCCAGACCCCAGTTCGTGCCGAGCCCGCCGACGGTGAGGATGGTGCGCCGGCCCCGCCTGCGGGCATCGGGCAGCAGCCACTCGAGCTTGCGGACCTTGTTCCCGCCCCACCCGCCGTCGCCGAACTCGCCATCATCGGCGAGCCACAACCGGGCGTGGCCGACGCAGAGTTCGGGCAGCGGGCGCAGCGGCGTCGGTCCGGTGCCGAGCCGCAGGTGCGGCAGGGTCTCGCGGAGCTCGCCGAACCGTTCGTGCAGAAGTGCGGTCATACCCGTGACTAGATCACCGCGCCCGTCACCGGTCGAGTCCGGCGACCTCGCGCACCGAGTCGGCGATGGCCCGGAAGTCCTTGCGCAGGATGGCGCCGTGGTTGCTCGGCACCTTCGCGCCGATGCGGATATTCGGGTTGCGGCTGGTCGCCGCGTCGAGTCCACCGCGGATCTTCTCCTGCTCGTCGCGCTTGCTGCCGAACGACGTGCCCGAGGCGACCACGTACCGCACCGGCACGGTGATCGCGTCCAGCACCGGACCCCGCTCGTTCGTGCGGGACAGCTTGCCGAGTTCGATATTGCTCTCGGCCTGCTGCGCCGCGGTGCCCGTTCAGGTAGAGCACCGGGATTCCGTCGCCACCGGTATCGGTGACGGCCAGGGCCGTATCGTCGACGGCCACCATGCCCCGCTGACATCGCACCGCGCGGTTTCCCGCCGACTCGGCCCGCGGGTCATAGAATTGGCTATTCGGGCGATCCCTCTTTCGGAGGACACCAGGACAGCCGGATTTTCCAGCTAACCAGGAAGGTGACCAATGTCCGTTTCTCGGAACGTTCTGGTGTTCGTCTGCACGCTGGGTCTGCTGGCGGCGGCGTGTTCATCGAACGACACTGCGAAAGATTCGACTTCGAGCGCCTCCCCGACGTTCTCCAGTGACGACCCGGCGAAAGCCGACGCCATCATGAAGATCGTCGACGATTACATGGCCGAAGCGCACCTGAAGTCGGTGATCGTGCGCGTGACGGTCGACGGCAAGGAGATCGTCACCGCGGCCAGAGGCGAGTCCATGACGGGCGTGCCCGCCACCACCGACATGCATTTCCGCAACGGCGCCGTCGCCATCTCCTACGTGTCGACCCTGCTGCTGATCTTGGCCGACGAGAAAATGCTGAGCCTCGACGACAAACTCTCGAAATACCTGCCCGATATTCCCGATGCCGACCGCGTGAATCTGCGCCAGCTGGCCCAGATGACCTCGGGCTATCACGATTTCGTGCTCGGGAACGAGAAATTCGCGGAGATCGCCTACGCGGATCCGTACAAGGCGTGGACCACCGAGGAACAACTCGCGCTCGCGATCAACGACCCCCTGTGGTTCGAGCCCGGCACGAATTGGGCTTACGCACACACCAATTACGTACTCCTCGGGTTGGCACTCGAGAAGATCACCGGCAAATCGCTCGCGGATGCCTTGCGGGAGAAGGTCCTCGACCCGCTCGACCTGAAGAACACCGTCCCCAACCTCACGCCCTACATCCCCGAGCCGGTCCTGCACTCGTTCACCTCGGAACGCCGCGAGTACTTCGAATTGGCGCCCGACGTCCCGTTCTACGAGGAATCGACCTACTGGAATCCGTCGTGGACGATCAGCCACGGTGCGATCCAGACGAGCGACATCCACGACCTGGAACGCAGTGCCGTCGCCATCGGCAGCGGGGAACTGCTCTCCGACGAGTCCTATCGGGCGATGACCACCACGGACCTGCGCGGCAAGACGACAGCGGTCCCCGGGTGCGTCAACTGCCGCCCGCTCGACGATTTCCAGACCTATGGGCTCGGCCTGTGGCTCACCGGCGACTGGTCCTACCAGAACCCGCTGTTCTACGGCGGTGCCGCCGTCAACGCCTACCTGCCGTCCCGGAAGATCGCGATCGCGGTCGCCGTCACCTTCCTGCCCGAAGCGTTCAGCTCCTCCGGCGGCTACTCGAACGGCGGTGACGCGCTGTTCCGCAAGATCGGCGCGTACCTCGCGCCGGAGGACGCCCCGCCGGTCAAGAACGAAGCTCCGCCGCAGGGCGGGTCATAGCCGATGGCCGACTGGGACGGCGCGGGCTACGCCCACATCAGCGCGCTCCAGCGGGCGATGGCGACGGACGCGGTGACGTCCGTCGTGGTCGCCGGTGCCGAGCGCGTGCTCGATGTGGGTTGTGGCGACGGCTATGTGACGCGCCTGATCGCGGCGCGGGTACCCGCCGGTTCCGTGCTCGGCGTGGACCCGTCGCCCCGGATGATCGAGGTCGCCCGCACGGCCGACGACCAGCTCACGAATGTCGACTTCCAGGTCGGCGACGTCACGACCATGACCTTCACCCGCGCCTTCGACCTCGCCGTCTCGTTCAACGCCCTGCACTGGGTGGTCGACCAGGAGACCGCCTATCGGCGCATCGCCGCGGCCCTCGCACCGGGCGGGCGGCTGCTCGCGCAGTACGTCTGCGCCGGACCTCGCCCGAGCGTCGAGGACATCGCGACGGCGGTCACCACCGACCCACGATGGTCGGCGGCCTTCACCGATTTCCCCCGCCCCTACCTCCATATCGACCCCGGCGAGCTGACCGCGCTCGCCGCAAGCGCCGACCTCGACCTCACCGCCCGATCGGTGACCGACCGCGAATGGGACTTCGGCTCCCGCGAGGCCTTCACCCGCTGGTGCACAGTCGGATTCGCCGACTGGACCGCTCGCCTACCCGCCGGCGACGTCCCCGTCTTCGTGGACGAGGTGGTCGACCGCTACGAAGCCGTGGTCGGCCGGCCGGGACTGTTCCGATTCCTGCAGATGCGGGTCGAACTATCGCGTCGCCCGAACGGGTAGGTGCCCAGCCACCTCACCAGAGATCGACCCACTGCGGCCGCTGCGGCACATCGAATCCGGCCACCCGCCCGCGCACCAGCATCGGCATCTCGGCGCCCGCGGGAAATCGCCGCACCATCGATTTCGCGGTAGACCGCCGGAACTCGTTCAACGCGAATCGCTTTCGCATCCGATGCTCGGCCCCGGTTTCCGGGTGAGTGAACGTCACCTCGATATGCACTCGATGAGTGGCGAACGGATTATTGTTGCTGCGTGTCACCCGGTGACCCGACTCGATCACCGTCGCGGTGATCGCGGCGGCCGTCCTGCGCAGATACGCCCGCCGTGCCCGCCACCCGATCGCGAGGACCAGCGGCCACGTGATCAGCGCGAACAACATGCCACCCACAAACCCGAACACCGCCGCGACGGACTCGCCGGTCCACCCCGCCAGCAGCAGCCCGACCCGGAGCACACCCGAGAAATACAGCGCCGCGGCCACTGCCGACACGACCCAATACACCGGCACAACCGGGCTGAACAGCGTCTTCATCCCCACCCCTGTTCCGATCTCCGTCTCCGCGACCGGCCTCGAATCCGCCGGTACTCCCAGCCACGATTCTCCCGCGCGGTCCCGCGCCTCGTCCCGCGTGGCGAGCCATCCGCGCTCACCCAATTTGTACGCGGGCGCCTGACCGGGCCAGCCCAGGTATCGGTCGATCTCGAACCGCGCCCTGGCCGGTTCGGTCAGCGCGCGAGTCAGCAGGAACTCCAGGCCGAGGTCCGGTGTCCACCGTTCGCCCTCGTGGAATCCGGTGCCGGCGGGAATCGGCAATTCCAGATGCATGCCGATATCCACGATCACCCGTGCGGCACGGAGCAGCTGCTCGGCGAGCATCCCGAACAGGTCACCGTCATCACTCAGATAGCCGAGTTCGTACATGAGCCGCTCGGCGTACAGCGCCCACCCCTCACTGTGCCCGTCGACGAACGCCATCATGCGCTGGTACCTGTTCAGCTCGTCCGCCGTGAGAACCGCGGTCGCTTGCAGATGATGCCCCGGCACCCCCTCGTGATAGACGACGCTGACCTCCCGCCAGGTGGTGAACTCCTCTTTCCCCTCCGCCAGCGACCACCACATGCGTCCCGGTCGCCGCAGGTCCTCGCTCGGCCCGAGATAGTAGGCGCCGACACCCCCGCCCGGCGGCGCGATCTTGCACTCCAGCCGCGCGACCTCATCGGGAATGTCGAAGTGCATGCCGCGCAACGCCTTCAGCGCCACCTCGGAAGTCCGCTGCAACCATGCCTCGAACGCGTCCGCCCCATGCACCCGATACTTCGGATCGGCGTCGAGCACCGCGGCCGTCTCGGCCGGCGTCTTCCCCGGTGCGATACGAGCGGCGACAGCGTGCATTTCGGCTTCGATCCTGGAAAACTCGCGCCAACCCCAGTCATAGGCTTCCCGCGGATCGAACTCGGCGCCGATGAAATAGCGGGACCACAGCCGGTAGGTCTGCTCGCCCACCGCATCCGTGACGGGAGCAAGCGGTGCCAGTTCGTCGCGCAGAAATTCGGCGAACCCGCCATAGGCCGAGTCAGCCTGGCGCGCGGCCCATTCCAGCTCGTCTATCGGAGCATCCGCCACACCCCGGGCATCGGCGATCAGGTCGGCGAAGAAGCCCACGTCACCGCGGCGCCCCGCCCACATTTCGGCCTGCTCGGCGGTCTTGTCGATCTGCCGTCGAGCGGATACCCGGCCGTCCGCAGCCGCCGCAAGCAACGAAGCCCGCACCCCGAGAAGAGCTTCCGGTACCTGCCCGAGCCGCGCGGCGATCACCACCCAATCCGTGGCCGTCTCGGCAGCCATCAGATCGAATACCATCCGGATGTCCTGTACCGGACTGGCGATCACATTGAGTGCAGCCAGCCGCAGCCCGGCATCGTGCACCTCGAGTTCTCTCCCCAGCCGTTCACAGAACACCGCCTTGGCGACCCGTTCACTGTCGGTGATGGGCTCGATCCCCACCATGCTGTCCAACGCATTCCGGACAATCTCCGCCCGCAGACGATGCCCTGCAGGCGAATAGTCGGTCAGCCGATCCTCGTACCCGGCGATACCGAACAATGTCGCCATGACCGGATCGGCCGCCGCGTACTCCTCGACGAACCGATCACAGATCTCATGCACTCCCGGAGCGGATTTCATACCGGGCACGCTAACCAAGGCGTCCGGGGGGGGGGCTCTAGCCCCTGGCCATGTCCACGAACCGGCTCAGGTGGAGCTGGTGGGCGACGGTGATGGTGGCGGTGGGGCCGTTACGGTGCTTGCCGACGATGAGGTCGGCTTCGCCACCGCGCGGGTCGTCGCGTTCGAAGGCGTCGGGGCGGTGCAGCAGGATGACCATATCGGCATCTTGCTCGAGACTGTTATGAGAAGTTATGCCGTTTGCCAAATAATTATGCGTTCCAGGTACCGTACCGTCGAAAACATCCTGATCGCCGATGCTGGTGATATCGACGATCTTGTCCCAGAAGACGTCGTTGGTTGCCAGCATGTCTATGTCGGCGTCGTCCAAGACCGCCGCGACACGCGCCAGCTTCGCGCGGCCAGGAGCGTGCTTCCACTTAGAAGCGCAAAACCTCGAACCGAGCGCTGCGCCGAATTCTTGGTGGGTCATCTGATTGGCCAATAGCAGATCATTGACCTTGGCCCATACTTCCTTCGGAACCGTGTCCGAGCCTGGCCGTGGCGCAATGTGCGCCAGTTCGCCGAGCAGGTCTCGCACGGAATTCCCGCGAGCGCCATGGACTCCGACATCATTCAAGAATCGCAGCTGGTTTTCAACACGATCGATCGTCACGTGCCAGCAGGGGCGATACCCGGACTTCTGAGTGCGAATAATTCGAGAGTGGATCCCTAGACGCAGCAGAAGCTGCGCGACGTCATCGGCCAGGCGTCGGCTGGTCGATGCGTAGTACACGCGGCCCACATGTACCTTCGCATCCCAGCGCACCGACCCGTCCGTTGCCCACAGGTGTCGCAAGAACAGTGCGACCTGATCGTTGGGCAGCGCGAAAATGGGTTCGGGAACGAATTTTTCGTAGCTGCGCAGGCCGAAGAGGCCGAGCGAGTCCAGCCAGGCGGCGATCGGGTTGCGCTTGCCGTGGGTGAGGCGATACGGCGCGGGCAGGCGCAGGGTAGTGACGCGCGCTGCGGCGTACTCGTCGCGGACCGCGCTGACACCGAAGTGCTCGGCGGCGGTGCTGACGGCGGCGAGGTTCTCCTCGTCGACGCTGGCGTAGCGGATCGGCTGGCGCTTCACGCAGGAACCGTCGCCGATCATGTGCGCGAGCATCACGATCTCGGCCTCGGGCATTCGGGTGGTGTGCGCGGGTTCCGGGACGAGTCGTGGCGTGGCGAGGCGGTCGCCAACCGTGAGCTTGTCGAGAGCGATCCAGCCGTCGACCGTCAGGAACGGATGGTTGCCGGTGGCTTCCACCTCGCGGCCGGAGGCGAGCTTCAGCCGGAACACTTCCTTGCGTCCGCTCGGGAACACCTTCACCATCGGGCGGGCAACCATCCGCATCCGCTCGTCGAGCGACCACACCAGTGGCTGTTCCCCGCTCGCGAGGAGTTCACCCAAGGTGACCTCGGCACCGTTGTCGGCACGCAAGATCCGCGTCGATGCGGGCATACAACCCGACTCACGAAGGTCGGACACCATCGGCCGCTTGTCGGTTCGCTGTTCCGGACCACGGTTCAGCTGCGAGATCGCGATCACCGGAACCTCGAGTTCCTTGGCGAGCAGCTTGAGGTGCCGCGAGAACTCCGAGACTTCCTGCTGGCGGGATTCGACCTTCTTGCCGGAGCTCATCAGCTGGAGGTAGTCCACCACAACGAGTTTCAGGTCATGGCGCTGCTTGAGCCGCCGTGCCTTCGCGCGAATCTCCATCATGGTCAGGTTCGGTGAATCGTCGACGAACAGCGGCGCCTCGCTGATCTCGCTCATCCGCCGGGCGAGCTTGGTCCAGTCGTCGTCACTCATCCGGCCGGAGCGCATATCGCCCAGCTTGATCTTCGCCTCGGCCGAGAGCAGCCGCATGACGATCTCGGTCCGGCTCATCTCGAGCGAGAAGATCACGCTCGCCATGCCGTGCTTGATCGAGCAACTTCGCATGAAGTCCATGCCGAGCGTCGAGTTGTGGGTGGGTACCAGCGAGCGGCCTGCCAAGTACATGTGGTCGGCATTGTCGACCTCCACGCAGCGGACCGGCAGCGGATCGATCTTGCGCACGTCGACGATCTGCCGTGCTTCGGAACGGGCGGTGCGGGGCACGGCGTGCGCGAAGTGATCGCGGGGGGTGCGCAGGCTGTGCGCGATTTCGCCGGTGGTGCGCACTGCGGGATGCGGCGCGAGCGTCGGCGCCAGTGTCGTCCACTGGTGCTCTTCGTCGGCGATGAGCACCGTGCCGTCGGAGAATTCGACCTCGTAGCAGGGCCGGTCGGTCATGACCTCGGTGGTCGCCACCACCCGCGTCGCCCGTCCGTCGGGTCCCAGTAGCTCGTCGCCGACCTGGATCTCGCCCATCGTGGTCCAGCCGCGAGGCGTCGGCAGCGGGGTGTCCAGCGCCAGCGCCTTACCGACACCGGGTCGGGCGGCGACGATGATCATCTGGCCTGCGTGGAGGCCGTTGGTGAGTTCGTCGAGTTCGGTGAAGCCGGTGGGGACGCCGAGGGAGATGCCGCCGCGGGAGGCGATGGAGTCGATCTCGTCCATGGTGGGCTGGAGGAGTTCTTCCAGCGGGGTGAAGTCCTCGGTGGTGCGGCGTTCGGTGACCTCGTAGATCTCGGCCTGGGCGCGGTCGACGACCTCGGCGACGTCCTGACCGTCGGCGCCGGCGTAACCGAACTGGACGATGCGGGTGCCCGCTTCGACGAGGCGGCGCAGGATGGCCTTCTCGGCGACGATCTCGGCGTAGAAGCCGGCATTGGCGGCCGTCGGCACGGTCTGGGTCAGGGTGACCAGGTAGGGCGGGCCGCCGATGCGCTTGAGCTCGCCGCGCCGGTCGAGGCCTGCGGCGACGGTGACGGGGTCGGCGGGTTCGCCGCGGCCGTACAGATCGAGGATGGTGTCGTAGACGGCCTGGTGGGCGGGCCGGTAGAAGTCGCCGGGGCGCAGCACTTCGACCACGTCGGCGATGGCGTCCTTGCTCAGCAGCATGCCGCCGAGCACCGACTGCTCCGCGGCCATGTCGTGCGGGGGCTGGCGGCCGAAGTCCTCGCCGGGGGGTTCGGGCGGGAAGTCCGTATGCGCGCGGTCACCGGTGGTGGTCACCAGAATCGACCGTCCTCTCTGCCCGCAGAACCGGGGGTTTCACATCGATGAACTCGTTGTACTCCCGGGCACCGACACGGATGTCAGCAATCGGTTGCCTGCGTGATTCCCGGGGTCGCGCGCAGGGCAATGCGACGAACCTAGGCGACGTTTCGGGGTGCCGCCAACCCCATATGTGCACACAACTGTGGATAACTTGGGGGTAGTTCACCCAGTGTTGTGCAGCTGCTGTGGAAAACGTGGGGAAAAACCTGGTCAGTGCGGTGGAACGCCCTGCTAGGCCCCGTTTTACCCAACTCTCCACCTGTGGATGAAAGAAGTTCCGGCGTGTCGGTCAAGGTGAACGGCCGGGCGTGTTGGGTAAACAGCGATGGTGCAGGCTATGGCTGGAGTCACAAATCCGTCGGTCGGTTTCCGCCACCATCCACAGGCTGAATAACGGGAGGTCAGCGGATTGCCGACCGTCGGCCGCCTTCGGTGACCTGCGCGGGAGTGATCTTCGGCTATCGGTCAGTTATCGCGAAACTGTCCGTAAAAAGGCAACGAGAAACCACCCCCGCGTCGAACACGGGGGTGGTTCTCAGCGAACTCAGTTCGCGGCAACCTCGAGGTTGAACTTGGCAGCCACATCGGGGTGCAGGTGCACCACGATGCCGTGCTTGCCGGTCGCCTTGATGTGCGACTTCGGCAGCTCGATGCTGCGCTTGTCCACCACGGGGCCACCGGCAACCTTGATGGCGGCGGCGACATCGGCGGTGGTGACCGAGCCGAACAGCTTGCCGCTGTCGGCGGTCTTCACGGCCAGCGAGACCGACTCCAGGCCCTCGATGGCCTGCTTCAGCTCGTTGGCGTGATCGAGGTCGCGCACCTTGCGGGCGTCCTGCGCCCGGCGGATGCCCTCGACCTGCTTCTGGGCGCCACGGGTGGCCACGATGGCCAGACCGCGGGGCAGCAGGTAGTTGCGGCCGTAGCCGTCCTTGACCTCGACGAGATCGCCCGGGGCACCGAGGTTGTCGACATCAGCGGTGAGGATGAGCTTCATCTGTCTGACTCCCTTTCTCAGCGAGCGGTCGACACGTAAGGCAGCAGGGCCACCTCACGCGAGTTCTTGACGGCGACAGCGATATCACGCTGGTGCTGGACGCAGTTGCCGGTGACGCGGCGGGCGCGGATCTTGCCGCGATCGCTGACGTACTTACGCAGCAGCGTGGTGTCCTTGTAATCGATATTGACGATTCCGGACTTGCTCTCCTTGCAGAAAGTGCAAGCCTTCTTCTTCAGCACCTTTTCGCGCGCGGGCGCTTTAGGCATGGTCTTCTCTCCGTACTATGAGTGCCGTTCCTCAGAACGGCGGTTCGTCATCCATGCGGCCGCCGCCCCCGAAGGAGCCGGCCGCGGGCGCGCTACCCCACGGATCGTCGTTGCCGGCGTTTCCGCCGCCCGACTGTCCGCCGCCGTTGTTGGCGTTGTAGCCGCCTGCGCTTGCACCACCACCGGCATTGCCGGAACCGCCACCGAAGCCACCGCCTCCGCCGCCGCGACCGGCCTTGGAGACCTTGGCAGTCGCGTAGCGCAGCGAGGGGCCGACCTCGTCGACCTCGAGTTCGACGACTGTGCGCTTCTCACCCTCGCGGGTTTCGTAGGAGCGCTGCTTGAGCCGTCCGCTCACGATCACGCGAGCGCCTCGGGTCAGGCTCTCGGCGACGTTCTCCGCTGCTTCACGCCAGATGTTGCAGCGCAGGAACAGGGCCTCGCCGTCTTTCCATTCGTTCGAATTGCGATCGAACACGCGGGGAGTCGAAGCGACGGTGAAATTCGCCACCGCTGCGCCCGCGGGCGTGAAACGAAGCTCAGGGTCTGCCGTCAAGTTTCCGATGACGGTAATGACCGTGTCGCCTGCCATGGGGGTTCCTCCTGCTCGGGGTGCAGTCCGCGTCTCGCTGTCGCGCTAGAGCCTAAAGATAGGCACCGACGAAAACGAGAGTTTGCTCTGCGGACTACTTGTCGTTGCGCAGAACCTTGGTGCGCAGCACCGTCTCGTTCAGGCCCAGCTGGCGATCGAGCTCGCTCACGGTGGCCGGGGTCGCGGTCAGTTCGACGACCGCGTAGATGCCTTCGGCCTGCTTGGCGATCTCGTAGGCGAGCCGGCGGCGGCCCCAGATGTCGACCTTGTCGACCTTGCCGCCCTCGGTCTTGACGACGTTGAGCAGGTTATCCAGGGACTGCCCGACGATGCGCTCGTCCAGGCTGGGGTCGAGGATGACCATCACTTCATAATGACGCACGGACCAATCACCTCCTGTGGACTAGGAAACGGCCATGGACTCTCCATGGCAGGAGGGTTCGTTGCGTCAGCAACCCGGTAAGGCTACATGAGCGGGCCCTGAGCAGCGAAATCGATCTTCGCCGCGGGTGCGCACCGGTGATCGGCGCGGCGCCGCATAATGTGGTCGCCATGACCACGGCCGCCGACTCGCAGCAGCGCGCAGCACGCGGCGCGGCGCGGGCCACGGCCCTGACATTTCTCGTCGTGCTGCTGTGCGGGCTCACCCTCGCGATGGCGTATGCCAACAAGGCGCGGTGCGCGGGCGGTGCGATCGATGAATCAGGTCGCAGCCAGATATTCGATGTCCGCAAGGATTCGGATGTCTGCTATTCGGATATCCAGTTCCTCTGGCTCGGCCGCGATATCGACAACCACGTCTTCCCGTATGTGGACGGCGGGATCACCGAGGACGGCGCGCTCACCGGCGGCGCGGTGGAGTATCCGGTGCTCAGCGGGGTGCTCATGTGGGCGGGCGCGATCGGGGTCGCCAACGACGCCGATTTCCTCTGGCACTCGGCGCTGCTGCTCACCCCGTTCGCCCTGCTCACGGCCTGGATGCTGGCCCGGCTGGCCGGTCCGGCCGCGCTGCTGTGGGCGATCGGGCCGCCGCTGGTGCTCTACGCCTTCCACAACTGGGAACTGCCGGTGGTGTGCACGGCGGTGGCGGCGGTCTATGTGATGACGATGCTGACCGGCCTGTCGGTGCGCACCCGCGGGATCATCGCCGCGGTACTGCTCGCGCTCGGTTTCTGTCTCAAGCTCTATCCGGGCATCTTCGTGCTCCCGCTGGCGATGTACGTGCTCACCGAGGGCGCGCCGCGCGGCCCGCGCCGGCTGCGTGAGCTCGATGTGGCCGGTGCCGCGCAGACGCTGCTGGCGGCGATGGGCACGGTGGCCGCGGTGAACCTGCCGTTCATGGTGGCCGGTGTCGACGGCTGGCGCGCCTCGATCACCTTCCAGCAGCTGCGCCAGGCCGACATCACCACCAACTCGATCTGGTATTGGGGTCACCAGCTGATCTTCGGTCGCGACGCCGAGACGACCACCACCTGGCACGACATGGTCGCCGTCGCCTCACCGGCGCTGATCCTGGCGTCCTTCGTGCTCGCTATGTGGCTCGGCGTGCGCCGCTGGACCCCCACCTCGCCGTTCCCGTGGGTCGGCGTGAGCGGCGCGATGCTGTGCGGATTCATGCTTTTCCACAAGGTCCACTCGCCGCAGTACACCCTGTGGATAATTCCGTTCCTGGTCCTGTTCGAGGTCCCGTGGTCGTTGGTGGCGGGCTACCTCGTCGCCGACGCGGCGGTCGGCATCGGCGTCTTCCGGTACTTCTACGCGCTGGGTGTCGGCGAGGGCGTCGAACTCACCGAGGGCATCGTCCAATTCGGCGTCTGGCTCCGCACCGCCCTGCTCATCGCCCTCTTCTTCCTCTTCCTGCGCGCCGAACTCCGCGGCCGCCGCACCCCGGTCCCTCGCGACACCACCACGGCCGCACGAGAACTCCAGCCGGTCGGCTGATCGAACGACAGCGGCGGTGGATCCCGATCCGGGATCCACCGCCGCTGTGGCTTCTTCGCTGCGCCGTGGGGTCAGCTGACCGCGGCGGTTTCCTTGGATTCGTCGATCGCGTCCGGCTCGCTCTTGCGGTTGCGCAGGATGGAGGAGATGAACGCGGCGCCGATGAAGGCCACGCCGACGAGACCGGTGATGAGCTCGTTGACGTGGACGCCGATGGAGACCAGCAGGATCGCCGCCAGGGCGCCGATCGCCCAGTGGGCGCCGTGCTCCAGGTACACGTACTCCGACAGGGTGCCCTGGCGAACCAGGTACACCGTGATCGACCGGACGAACATGGCGCCGATGAAGCCGAGGCCCAGCGCGATGATGATCGGGTCGGAGGTGATCGCGAACGCGCCGATGACGCCGTCGAAGGAGAACGACGCGTCGAGTACCTCGAGGTACAGGAACAGGAAGAACGCGGCCTTGCCCGTGGCCTTGACCAGGGTCGACGGGCCGGAGCTCTCCAGGTCCTCGGTGTGGAACATCGAGCCGAGGCCGTCGACTGCGATGTAGACGATCATGCCGAGCAGGCCGGCGACCAGCACCGTCGAGCGGTCCTCTTCCTTGGCCAGGAATTCGGAGGTCAGGATCAGGCCGGTGCCCGCGACGACCACCGAGAGCATGTCGAGCTTGCCCGCCTTGGCCAGCGGGCGCTCCAGCCAGCCGAGCCAGGTGATCTCACGCTCTTCGAAGATGAAGTTCAGGAACAGCAGCGCGAGGAACATGCCGCCGAACGCAGCGATCTGCGGGTGCGCGTCGGTCAGCAGGGTTTCGTAGCTGGGGCTGCCGTCGGGGAAGTAGGCGGCGTCGTCGGCCGGCGGGTTGAGGGCCAGGTCGAACGCTTCGATCGGACCGAGCCCGGCGGTGATCCACACGATGGCCAGCGGGAACACCAGCCGCATGCCGAACACGGCGATGATGACGCCGATGGTCAGGAAGATCCGCTGCCAGAACTCGCTCATCCGTTCCAGGACGGTGGCGTTGATGACGGCGTTGTCGAACGACAGCGACACCTCGAGGATACCGAGGATCGCGCACAGTGCCAGCGCGGTCGGGCCTCCGTAGAGGAAGGCTACGACCAGCGAAATCACCGTGATGACGATGGACATGCCGAAGATGCGCGTAATCACGCGGAGGGACCTTTCTGTGTCACACGGACAGGGGGCCCGGTCAGTCGAGCCCCCTGCTCGCGATGGTGACTAGACGTTGACGCCGTAGTCGCGGGCGATACCGGCCAGGCCGGAGGCGTAGCCCTGTCCGATGGCGCGGAACTTCCACTCGGCACCGTTGCGGTACAGCTCGCCGAAGACCATAGCGGTCTCGGTCGAGGCGTCCTCGGACAGGTCGTAGCGGGCCAGCTCGGTGCCGTTGGCACGGTCGACGACGCGAATGTAGGCGTTGCGCACCTGGCCGAACGACTGCGAGCGGGTCTCCGCGTCGTAGATCGAGACGGGGAAGAAGATGCTCTCGATGGTCGGCGGGGTGTTGGCCAGGTCGACGTTGATGACCTCGTCGTCGCCCTCGCCCTCACCGGTGGTGTTGTCGCCGGCGTGCTCGATGGCACCCTCGGGGGACTTCAGGTTGTTGAAGAACACGAAGTGCTTGTCCGAGACGACCTTCTTGTCGGCGCCGGTCGCGATCGCGCTGGCGTCGAGGTCGAAGTCGGTGCCGGTGGTGGTGCGCACGTCCCAGCCGAGGCCGACCGCGACCGCGGTCAGGTTCGGGGCCTCTTTGGTCAGCGAGACATTGCCGCCCTTGGACAGACTGACACCCATGCGGGAATCCCTTCGGTTAGTCCGGTGTGTCGTTTCCCAGCATGTCCGAATCGCCGGGTACGGCTACGACAGTAATAGGTTTCCCGGATCTTGCGTAGGAACGAGCTGCAGCCCTGGTGAACGCGGGGAATCTCCTACCATCGGGGCAGTGCGTGGTCGGGTCGCCGCGCGGTTCGGAAAGGGGATGTGCCGGTGACACCTCGCAGACGCGGTTGGTTCAGATCGGGGCCCGATCATGAGTGGATCAGTGGGGCGCGCGCCGCGGCGTCGGCCGCCTTCCTCGATATGGATCGCAGGCAAACGGCGGCGGAGGCGGGTGTGGTGGCCAGTGAGCAGGTCTTCCCGGATCGCCGGGTCGGCGCGCTCTGGGAGCCGGTGCGCGCGCGGTGCTACGCCGCGGCGGGCGCGTACCTGAGTTTCACCGAGGAGCTCGACGCCGCCGAGGCCACCGGCACGCCGATCGCCGACGGTCCGGCCCGAGCCGATGCCCTGGTCCGCCAGCTCAACGAGGCCGCGCGCGGGGTCGACGAGTTCTATCACGCCCGCAGCGAGGAGCTGGCGGAGGCGGCGCGGGTGCGGTCGGTGGTGCCACAGCTGCTGGCGCAGGTGCGCGGCGAGGCCGAGCGCGCGCTCGCGGCGGTGGCGTCCTCGGGCTACGCGTCGTACCCCTCGATCGTGGCCGGTGTAAGGCGGCTGAATGAGGCTCTGATCACAGCGTCTTCGACCGATCCGCAGGCGGCGGTGGCGGCCGCGCGCACGGTCGCGGCCGAGCTGCAGCAGGCGACGGCGGAATTGTCGGATGCGTTGGCGCAAGCCCCTTCTCGCGCGTCGGCCGCGTCGAACGCGGTCGCCTCGGTGACGACCAGGCTGGCCGCCGTCCGCAACCGGGCCGACGCGCTCGGTCCGGCCTACTCGGCCCTGCTGCGTGAGTTCAACGCTGCGAGTTCGGCGGACTTGACCAACAATGAGCGGGAAAGCCGGCGCGGCATCGACGCCGCGGACACGGCGCTGGTGGGCGCGCGTGTCGCGGCTGCCGATCACGACCCGGAGACCGCCCTTGATTTGACCGCCACCGCGCGCCAGCACCTCGCCGAGGCCGAGCAGTTGGTCGACGCCGTCACCCGGCGCCTCGAACTGTTGCGCGAGGTGCGTGCCGACCCCGATGCGCACGCCCGCACCGTACGATTCCGGCTGCGGGACGCGCAGATGCTCGCGGTCGACCGTGGACTGGTCGGCGAGTGGGGTTCGGTACTGGACGCGCAAGCCGAACGCCTGGACCGCATCATTTCCGGACTGACGGGTCGTCATCCAGACTATTGGGCGTACGTGTCCGAACTGGATACCGTCGCGGCGTTCATCGCCGGCGTGGTCGACCGCATGAGAAAAACCGCACGAACCGACAGCACGTAGGAAAGACATGGGATGGCCCGGAAAATGAGGTGGGGGGAATGACCGCGGGGTACGCCGTCGCGCCGGAGATTTGCCTGCGTAAGCAGGTTCCGCTGCGCCACTTCCGGCAGTTGTGCGGGCCGAGGGCCCGTGAGCTGTTCCTGGTGGAACCGGAGCCGATCGTCGGCTCCCGCGACCGGGAACTACTGGCGACCGCGCTAGGCGCGACGCTATATGTGCCTGCCACCCGCCCCGACCTGGCCGCCACGATCAGCAGGCGCGCGGCGCGTGGCGTCTGCTCGATGGTGATCGACCTCGAGGACGCCGTCGCGGACCATCAGGTGGAGGTCGCCAAGCAGCACGCGGTGGCGACGCTGGACCTGCTCGCGCGCAGCGAGGATCCGAACCCGATGCTGTTCGTCCGGGTGCGCGACCCGCAGACCGTCACCGAGCTGGTCGACCTGCTCGGGCCGGGCGCCGAGGTGCTCACCGGGTTCGTCTTCCCCAAGTTCGACGCCGTCACCGGCCCCGCCTACCTGGCCGCCCTCGACGACGCCCGGTGCAGGCTGAACCGCCCGATCTACGGCATGCCGGTACTCGAATCGGCGAGTCTGGTGCACCGCCAGACCCGCGACGAGCAGCTCTCGCGGATCGCCGAACTGCTCACCGAACACCGCGACCACCTGCTCGCGGTGCGTATCGGCGCCACCGACATGTGCTCGACCTTCGGCATCCGCCGCGACCGCGATCTGACGATCTACGACGTGCGCGTGGTCGCCGACGTGATCGCCGAC
This sequence comes from Nocardia fodinahabitans, assembly GCF_052983615.1. Lineage (NCBI taxonomy): Bacteria > Bacillati > Actinomycetota > Actinomycetes > Mycobacteriales > Nocardiaceae > Nocardia > Nocardia fodinahabitans. Next base: position 3,200,380 of record NZ_JBRJJC010000001.1, on the reverse strand, counting down.
ATCGTGAACTACCTGGGCCGCGCCGACGGCACCGGTTTCATCATCACCGGGCCGGTGTGGGAGTACTTCGCCGACCACGAGCGGATGTTCCGGCCGCTGCTGCGCACCGCGCCGTTCGAGGAGTCCGACGCGGTGCCGTTCCGGCAGTACCTGGTCAGCCGCGATCTCGACGGCCTGTTGCGCGAGATCACCCTGGACCGCGCCAACGGCATCCAGGGCAAGACGGTGATCCACCCGTCGCACGTGGCGGCGGTGCACGCGCTGTCGGTGGTGACGCACGAGGAGTACGCCGACGCGCTGCACATCATGGAGGCCGACGTCGGCGGCGTCGCGGCCTCGGAGTACCGCAACAAGATGAACGAGATGCGCCCGCACCGCAGTTGGGCCCGCCAGACGCTGGTCCGGGCTCGCGCGTTCGGCGTCGCGAACAAGGGAGTGTCCTTCGTGGATTTGCTGACAGCGATGATCGCCGAATGAGCGCGTTCGGCCTCGATCTCGAAACACCGTGGGCGACCGCGAATCTGGGTATCGAACTGTGGCACGGCGAGTCGTTCGCCGCGTCGGCGGCCGAGGACGCGCTGCCGGGCGAACTCTCGATCGGCGCGCTGGTCCAGCCGGGCCTGCGCCGCAATCCGCGCCGGGCGCATCTGCTGGTGTCGACCGTGCTCGGCAAGCATCTGCCCACCGACCCGCGGGTGGTGATCGGCGCGGGCAACCGGCTGGGTGACCTGGTGCGCGAGGTCCTGGGCGACCGGGAACCCGTCGTGCTCGGTTTCGCCGAGACCGCGACGGGTCTCGGCCACTGTGTGGCCGCGCGGATCGGCGCGGGCTGCTACCTGCATTCCACGCGGCGCGAGGTCGAGCGGGCCACCACACTGACCGGATTCGAGGAGGGGCATTCGCACGCCACCTCGCACCTGCTCCAGCCCGCGCCCGCCGACATCTTCGTCAACGACCTGCCGCTGGTGCTGGTCGACGACGAGATCTCCACCGGCGACACCGCCATCGACGCCGTCCGCGCCCTGCACGCGTTCGCGCCGCGCTCGCACTACGTGCTGGCCTCGCTGGTCGACATGCGCACCGCCGCCGACCGCGCCAAGTTCGAGGCGTTCGCCGCCGAACTCGGTGCCCGCATCGACACCGTGTGCCTGGCGGCGGGCCGCACCGAGCTGCCCGACGGCCTGGTCGAGACCGTTACCGCCCTGCCGGAGCCGCAACTCAATCCGACGGCGGCCCAGCGTGGTTCGTCCGGCCGGATCGAATTGTCCTGGCCCGCCGATGTTCCCGAAGGCGGCCGGCACGGGATCCTGAACTCCGACGTCGCCGCGTTCGACGTCGCGCTGAAGGCCGCCACCGGGCAGGTGCAGGCCCGTCTCGATGCCGAGTTCGCCGGTCGACCGGTGATCGTGCTCGGCCACGAGGAACTGATGTACCTGCCGCTGCGGCTGGCCGCCGAGCTGGCAGACGGCGGTACCCCCACGCGCTTCCAAACCACCACGCGCTCACCGGCCTACGTGCTCGACGAGCCCGGCTACCCGCTGCGCCGTGGCTTCCGTTTCCACGCGCCTGAGCCGGACGCGACCGCTCAGCGCTACCTGTACAACGCGCAGTGGATGGACAGCGAGGCGGCGCCGGTGCTGCTGGTCGTCATCGACCCGCCCGCCGACACCGACCAACTCGTCGCTCCCGACGGTTTGGTCGATGTGCTCACCGCGTCGGGTGCCGACGTGCTGATCGCGGTGCTTCCCGGTGCCGACCCGCGAGCGCTGCACACGGTCAGGGCGTCCGCGGAGTCCGTGTACCCCACGGCGGAGAACGGCAACGCGAACCGAGCTGCCGAATCCGGCCCGCTGACCGCCGACGCGGAGTTCGCGCGCGGGAAGTCGCGACCATTGCACGGACCCGAGTTCGGTTCCTACGCCGCCGACGAGGTGTCATGGCTGCTCAAGGACCTCTCCGGCGCCGACCTGGAAGCCGATGTCGCCGAACGCGAGCGGCGCATCCAGGCGGGGGTCGCCCACTACGCGGAATCGCTGCCGGTCGAGTACCAGCCCGATGACGAGTACCGGGAGCTGTTCGACCGCGTGCTGGCCGAGAGCGCGCAACGGCTGGCGCTCGCGGTGGCGACGGTGGCCGAACTGGTCGTCGCCGAACGCGGCGAGGACATCGTGCTGGTCTCGCTCGCCAGGGCGGGCACGCCCGTCGGCGTGCTGATGCGGCGGTGGCTGGCCAGTGGTGTCGGCAGGCCGAGTCTGACCGTGCCGCACTACGCGGTGTCGATCGTGCGTGATCGTGGCATCGATGCCGTGGCGTTGGATTACCTCGCGCAGCACCACGATCCGTCCTCGATCGTCTTCGTCGACGGCTGGACCGGCAAGGGCGCGATCACCCACGAACTCACCGAAGCGCTCGACGCCTACCACGCCGCGGGCGGCGCGCGGTTCAACGACGAGCTGGTCGTGCTCGCTGATCCGGGCAACTGCGTGCGCACCTATGGCACCCGCGACGATTTCCTCATCGCCTCCGCCTGTCTGAATTCGACCGTGTCCGGGCTGGTTTCGCGCACGGTGCTCAACGACACCCTGATCGGGCCCGGCGAATTCCACGGTGCGAAGTTCTACCGCGAGCTGGCCGGCGCCGATGTCTCCAACCGGCTGCTGGACGCGGTGACCGCGGCCTTCGCCACGGTGCGCGACCAGGTGCCCGCCGCGGTCGCCGCGATCCGGGAATCCGATCGCACCCCGGACTGGTCGGGCTGGGCTTCGGTGGAGCGGGTGCGTGCCGAATATGGTGTCGCCACAGTGAATTTCGTGAAGCCGGGCGTCGGCGAGACCACGCGCGTGCTGCTGCGCCGGGTACCGTGGCGGGTGCTGGTTCGCGAAGCGGATGCTCCCGAGCACGCCCACATCCGCCTGCTCGCGGCCGCGCGCAATGTCCCGGTGGAGGTGGTCCCCGACCTGGCCTACAGCTGTATGGGCCTGATCAAGGAGCTGGATCAGTGACCGTCGACGCGTTGTTCGCCACCGATCTCGATCGCACGATGATCTACTCGCGCAACGGGTTCGGTGGCGCCGACGCGGTCGAGAAACTGTGCGTGGAGTACTACGAGGGCGAACCGCTGTCGTACATGACCACCACGGCCGTGACCCGGCTGACCGAACTGGCGGCCCTGGCCTCGGTGATCCCGACGACGACCCGCACGATCGAGCAGTTCCAGCGGATCGCCCTGCCCGGCGCTCCGTGGCGCTACGCCATCACCAGCAACGGCGGGAACATCCTGGTCGACGGGCTGCCCGACCCGACCTGGCGCGCCGCGATCGACGACAAGGTGCGCGCCTCCGGCGCCACCCTCGCCGAGATCGGCGCCGAATGGCGTTCTCGCCTCGACGATTCCTGGGTCACCAAGTACCGCGAGGCCGACGGGCTGTTCTGCTACCTGGTGGTTCGCCCCGAGGCGGTGCCGGTCGGCTTCCTCGCCGAATGGGACGCGTGGTGTCGCGCGCGCGGCTGGTCGGCCTCGCAGCAGGGTCGCAAGATCTACACGATGCCCGACGCGGTCTGCAAGAGTCTGGCCGTCGCCGAGGTCCGTCGCAGACTGGTCGAAGCCGGTGCATTGGGCGAGGGCGCAGAGCTTTTCACCGCCGGTGACGGTGCGCTCGACGCGCCGATGCTGGCCGCGGCCGATGCCGCGATCCGGCCACGGCACGGCGAGCTGGAGGAGCTGGACCATACGGCCCCGAATCTGACCGTGACCGAGAACGCGGGGATTCTCGCCGGAGTGGAGATCCTCGAGTGGTTCCACGCCGCGCTCGAGCGGTCCGCGCTGGCGGCGGACCCGGTCTGAGTCGTGAAATCCCGGGTGCCGCTGGGGCACCCGGGATTCCTCGGACTCACGACTCGGGGAACAGGCCCTTCGCCAGCACCGGCCACGAGGTCTTGAGATCATCCTGCCAGTAGCCCCACGAGTGGGTGCCGGTGTCGCGGTAGACGAAGGTGCCGGGGATACCCAGCTGGTCCAGTCGCGTCTGCAGATTGTGCGAGGACACGAAGATCGCGCCCTCGATCAGCGCGCCGAGCGCGACCGTCTTGGGCGTATCGGCGGGCTTCTCCATCCGGAACGGTCCGCCGGGCTGATCATGGATACCCGGGATGCCGGTGCCGGTGGAGACGAAAAGGTGGGTGCCACGCAGCTTTTCGGCATTCACCAGCGGATCGTTGGCCACCCACAGCGGTCCGCCGACCGGACCCCACATGTTCTCCGCGTCACCGCCGCCGTACATCTCGACGGTCAGCTTCACCGCCTGCTGACCCGCCGGATCGCTGACCTGGGTGAGTCCGCTGTACACCGCCGCACTGCGGAACAGGCCCGGCTTGGCGATCGCCAGGTTCAGCACCGGAATGCCCGACATCGACAGGCCCGCGATGGCATTGACGCCATTGGTGCCCAGCGCCGCGTCGATCAGCGGGGGCAGTTCCTCGGCGATGTAGGTCTGCCACTTGTTCACGCCGAGCACCGGATCGGGCTCGAGCCAGTCGGTGTAGAACGTCCACGCGCCACCGATGATCTGGACGACGTTGACGTCCTTGTCCGACAGGAAACTCAGCGCGTCGGTGCGCAGCTGCCAGGAGGCGCGGTCCACCCCGCCGCCCGCGCCGTTGAGCAGGTACAGCGCGGGCTTGGGCGCGGAGGTGTCGGCCGGGCGCTGGATGTCGACCGGGAAGGTCTTGTTCATCGCCGCGGAGTGCACGTACAGGCGCAGGTGCCGGGAGTCGGTGACCTCCATCTTCTCGATGAAGGAACCATCAGGCGCGGTCACCGCGTCGATGTCGACGCCAGGTGCGGTGGCGGGCGCCGCCGACGCGGGGGTGCCGGTGATGATCGACGCGGTGACGGCGCACAGTGCCGCCGCCACGATCCGCCGGATGCTGCGACGCTGCACTGCGCCCACTCCTCTGATCGAGCTCTCGCCGAACCGTTCCCTCGGCGGTGCCCACGGTAGCGGTAGTCCCGCGACTGCCGTCGGAGTTTGGGGCGTACTCGTTTCAGAATTCGTGGGCGGGCCGCCGAGTAGACGGTCGGGCGCTCGTCAGCGGTCTCAGTAGTGCTGCTGCTGACCCGCCAGCTGCTGGGCGATCACGCCCTGGATGCGCTGCAAACCGCCGACGGTGATGCCGCTCTGGAGCTGGCCCTCGATGGTCCTGACCAGGGCATGATCGCTCATCACCTTCTCCGACGACTGGATCAGCACGGTGCCGGCGCCGGTGAAATCGAACTGGCGCTCCTCGCCGGAGTTCGCGCCCATCCTGGCCGCGCCCGCCGCCAGGAAGCTACCGATCCAGCCTTCGTCGAAGTGATGACTGGGAGAAGGGCAGTCCGCCCAGCCCACCAGCGCCTCGGGGTCGACCCGCAGGGGCGGCTCGGCGAACATCACCGGGCCGTTGGAGGAGGCGAGGAACTTGCCGGTGCCGATCAGGGTGAGGAACCCGGGCACGATCGACTGCTTGAGCGCCAGGCCGGGCTCGAAGGCGAGCAGGTTGGCGCCCCGGATGGTGAGGTTGCCGTCCTCGAGATCGTAGGAATTGATGTCGTAGCCACGGTCGCCGATGATCAGCTTGCCGTGGCCCTCGGCCACCACGTAGTCACCGGCGAACAGCGGCGCCGAGAACTGGCTGCTCACCATGTGCATGAGGTTGCCCTGCAGGCCGTGGGTGAGCATCTGGAACTGGATCTGGCCGTAGTAGGCGATCATCGCGCCCTTGCGCATGAACCACGGGCCGGTCAGGTCGATGGAGTAGGCGTAGCTGTTGCCCGGAATGTTGTCGCTGGCACCGAGAGTCATCGGGGAATGGATCTGGCTCATCGGCTCACAACTTCTCTTCGGAGGCCTGCACGTACACGACGCCCTGTCCGTGGCAATGCAATTGCATCGCCTCGCCCGCGCCGCGGCCGACCGCGTCGCGCCAGCTCATCGCCGACTTCAGTTCGGTCTGCACATTGCCGTAGGCCGCGACGAAGGCCTGCGGATCGACGATCACCGGATTCGGGCCGCCCACTTGCAGCTCCAGGAAACCGCCGTGCGCGAGCAGCACCGCGGCGCCGTGGCCGCTGAGCTGGGTGGTGAACATGCCCTGGCCGGTCACGACACCCGCCGCGGCACCGCGCAGCGCGCCCATCAGGCCACCGCCGCCACCTCCGCCGCCACCGGAACTGGCCACCGAGACGACCGAGGCCTGCAGGCCCGCGGTGTTGGCGAGCAGCCGCGAGGCCTCCGCCCGCAGGACCGCACCGGGCTGCATCTGCACCACATGCACCTCGAGCCCGGCGAAACCGTAATGGACGGAGCCGTTTCCGCGCGCCAGCATGGTGCGCTCGTGCTCACCCGCCATCATCGCGCCTGCCATCCGCATCAGCCCGCCGCCGCCCATGCCGGGACCAGCGCCGGGGATCTGGTGCGGCGCGAACGCGACCTGACCCTGGTAGAACAGCATCGCGCCGGTCCGGGCGACGACGCCGCCCGCCTGCCCGACGTCGACCTTGACGACCTTGCTGTTGACCTTCTCGAACATCGCCTGCCTACCGTTCCGCCGGCTGGATCAGCACGACACCCTGGCCGTCCCACCGCAGCGAGAAGGCCTCACCCGCGTCCTGGCCGACCATGGTGCGCCAGGAGACATCGGTGACGAAGGACTGGTTGAGGTTGCCGCGGGCCGCGACGAACGCGTCCGGATCCACGATCAGTGGATACTGCGGCGAGACCTCGAGATGGATCAGGGGACCACCGGCCGACAGCAGCGCCACCTGGCCCTGCCCGCTGACGGTGGTGGTGAACAGGCCGCTGCCCGCCGACATCCCGCCGACGCCGGCGAAGCGCACGTCGGTGCGCAGATTGCCCGCGAAGGCGAGCAGCTGCTGCGACTCGACCTGCAGGGTCTCGTTGTTGAGATCGACCACGGTGACGTTCTGGCCGTTCACCGCGAAGAAGACACGGCCGTTGCCGGTGCACTCCATCAGGGACAGCTTCTCGCCGGTGGCGCGGCGCTTGAGGCCCGAAAGCACGCCCTCGCCGCCGCCGAACCCCGCCGATTTGAACTGCACATTGCCTTCGTAGGCGATCATCGAGCCGGCGATCGCGCGGATACTCGTCCCCGCGAGGTGGGCCTCGATCACCTTCTTCGATTGTTCGAACAGCTGCGCCATGACGGCCCTGAGGTCCCCTCTGAACAGCGGGTGGAATGCCCGATACGTACTGCGTGGACACCCTAACCGATCGATCGGGCGCGCGCCGTGGCTGCGGAGCGCGGACGCTCGTCGCCGCTTTCTCGTAGAGTGGCAGACGACCGCACCGACAAGCGAAGGGTCGAACTTGTCTGCAACACTCGCCAAGGGCCAGAACGGTCCACTGGCCGTCAGTGACGTGGTGATCTCGCTCCAGCTCACGGCACCGGCCGATCTGTCCGCGCTGCTCGTGACCGAGCAGGGCAAGGTCCGCACGGATGCCGATTTCGTCTTCTACAACCAGCCCAGCGGGCCCGGTGTCGACCTGCGTCCCGGACCGGCGGGTCAGGCAGCCTCCCTTGCGGTTTCGCTGCCCGCGGTGCCCGCCGACATCGATCAGATCCGCGCCGTCATCACCCTCGACGACGCGAACAGCAACTTCGGCCGGTTCGCCCCGCCCACCGCGATCGTCTCCGACGCCGCGGGTAACCAGCTGTTCGAGTACCGGATCGACGGGCTCAACGCCGAGTCGATCGTGATCGCGCTGGAGCTGTACCGCCGTCAAGGCAGCTGGAAGGTCCGCGCCGTCGGCCAGGGGTACGCCGGTGGCTTCGCGGCGCTGGTCACCGATCACGGTGTGCAGGTGGACGATTCGCCCGCGCCCGCCGCCGCGCCCCAGCAGGCCGCCCCGCCACAGGCCGCACCGCAGCAGGCTCCGCCGCCGCCCGCCTACCCCGCGCAGGCCGCGCCGAGCTATCCGCCGCAGCAGGCCCCCGTCTACGCGCCGCCCGGTGGTGGCTACCCGCCGCCGCCCGGTCCGGCGCAGCAGCCGCCCGGCGCGGGCTACCCGCCGCCGCCCGGCCCCGGCCCCGGCTACCCGCCGCCCGCGCAGGCCGCGCCGCCGCAGCAGGCCGGTGAGATCAGTCTGAGCAAGGATCGCCCGGTCAGCCTGCAGAAGGGGCAGCGTGTCACGCTCCGCAAGGAGGGCGGCGCCGCGCTCACCTTCGTCAAGATGGGCCTGGGCTGGGACCCGGTGCGCACCCGTGGCATGTTCGGCAACCGCACCGTCGACATCGACCTCGACGCCTCGGTCTGCCTGTTCGCCGACAACAACCTCGTCGACGTCGCCTACTACGGTCAGCTGTCGTCCAAGGACGGCTCGGTGCGCCACCAGGGTGACAACCTCACCGGTGAGGGTGAGGGCGACGACGAGATGATCCTGGTCGACCTCACCCGGATCCCCGCGCACGTCTCCACGCTGCTGTTCATCGTCACCTCGTACAAGGGCCACACCTTCGAGCAGGTGCAGAACGCGTTCTGCCGCCTGATCGACGGCGCCAACAACGGCGAACTCGCCCGCTACACCCTCGCGGGTGGCATGCCGTTCACCGCGATGGCGATGGCGAAGGTATACCGGGTCGGCGGCGACTGGAAGATGCAGGCGCTGGGCGAGGGCTTCCAGGCCAAGCATCCCGGCGAGGCCGTGCCCCAGCTGGGCCGGTTCCTCGGCAAAGACTAGGGCCGTACGACACAGAGCAGGCATAACGACGTGATTCACCTGAAGGCGGGTCAGAACACCGCGCTGTCCGCCGACACCGTGCGCTTCACCGCACAGACCACCGGCACCGTCGAAGTCGGCGCGCTGGTGGTGGACGAGAATCTGCGGGTGCGCGACGAGCACGATCACGTGTGCGCGTCGCGCCCCGCGGCTCCCGGCGTCACCTTCGCCGGTGGCGCGGTGGACATCGCGCCCGCGCAGCTCAGGTCGGATGCGAACGCCGTGCTGCTCTACGTCACCGCCGGGCACGTGCTCGGCAGCGTCACCGCGACGCTGTCCGAGAACGGCTCGCCCACCGCGGAATTCGTGGTCACACCGACCGCGGGGGAGAGCGCGCTGATCTGCCTCGAGGTGTACCGGCGCGGTGGCGGCTGGAAGCTGCGCGCGCTGGGCCAGGGCTACGACGGCGGCGCTGCGCAGCTGCTGCCCGCGCACGGCGTGCCCGCCCCGGTGACACCGCGGGCGACCGCGCCCACCGAGACGGTCGAGCGGCCTGCCGCCGCCGCGGCGCCCGGTGTCCCGCTGGAGGTCGATTACGGCCTGCAGCGGATGTGGATGATCTTCGAGGACGCCGCCCGCTCGGCGGCCGCCCTGCTCTCGGCTCGCGACTACGCCGCGAACCGGCTGGATCAGGAACTGTCCGAAGCGGTGTCGAACCCGGCCACCCGCAACACCCCGGCCGCCGATGCCGCGCGCGCCGCCGCGCAGCGCCGCCACGACGAACTGGTCGGTGTCGCCGACGGGAACCATCGGCGCGACAGCGACCAGCTCGGTCGCGAGATCGCCGAGGCCGACGCGGTGATGCCCGCCGCGCTGGCGTCCTGGCTGGCCCCGGCCTGGACGACGAAAGCCGTTCGCAGCGACGGCATCCGGCTCGGCGAGCTGTACGCGCTCGATCGCGGCGCGCTGCGCGTGCCGTATTGCGTTCCGGTGCCGCTGAATCGGCCGCTGTGGGTCGACACCGAGTCCAGCGCCGCCGCGTCCCGGGTGGTCGGCGCCTTGGTGGCCCGGCTGGTCGCGGCGCTGCCGGACAAGCCGACCCGAGTCGACCTGATCGATCTCACCGGTGGTCTGCGCGGGCTCGCCGCACCGCTCGCCCCGCTGCTCGCCGGACCGGTCGTGTCCGATCACGCTGACATCCCCGCGCGTCTCGGTGAACTCGCGCACGCGGCCGAGCTGGCCGAAATCTCTTACAACAGTGGGCAAGCCGTGCCGCCCGCCGAGCACCGGATTCTCGTCGCGGCCGACTTCCCGCACGGCTACCAGGCCGCCGATGTGGTGCGCCTGGGTCAGCTGATGGTGCGCGGCGACCTGATCGGGCTGTCACTGGTGATCGTCGGCAGCGGCGGCGTGGACTTCGGTGACGGACCGCTGTCGCTGCTCTCGCAGTCGTGCAGGCACCTGCCCACCGTGCCAGGCACCCCGCTGTTCGATCCGTGGACCGGCAACGCCTGGGAACTCGACCTCGACATGCTCCCGGCCGAACCCGAACTCCAGGCCCGCTACCTGCGGATGTAGCCGGTCACTCGACCATCGCGGCGGGCCGCGAGCTGGTGCACGCCTGCTTGGGGCGCAGGAACTCCGGCAGCCACGGCAGCAGGGGGTCGGGGGCGCGGTCCAGCACGCCGCCCGCCGGATCGTCGACGAAGTCGCGGCGCACCAGATCGGCCTGCGGGCGCAGGATCTCGTGCACGATCAGCGCGCACAGGCCGAGGACGGCGAGATCGCGCAGCACGACGGTGCCGGTGAACCACTGCTCGGGCAGGCCCTTGGCATCCTCGCCGAGGTAGTAGTACATCCGGGGCACCCAGACGAGCGCGTCGATCGTCATCCAGGCCAGCAGGATGCGCCGATGCGGCAGCGCGAGCACGGCCAGCGGCACCAGCCACAGCGAGTACTGGGGGCTCCACACCTTGTTCGTCAGCAGGAAGGCGGCGACGACCAGGAAGCACAGCTGGGCCACGCGCGGGCGGCGGGCCGCGGTCAGCGCCAGATAGGCGATACCGGCGCAGGCGAGCGCGAACAGCAGCAGCGAGACCGTGTTCAGCACCGTCGGCGGCTGGCCGTGCGCGAGCTCACCGTCGAAGCCACCCCAGCCGGTGAACGAGGTGATCACGTTGTAGATCGAGTCCGGATCGGCGTGGCGGGTGGTGTTGAGCCGGAAGAACTCTCGCCAGCCGTCCGGGTACAGCACGGCGATCGGCAGGTTCACCGCGATCCAGGTGCCCGCCGCGGCGAGGATGGCGAGGACGGCCGCGCCGAGCGGGCGCAGCGCGAAGAGGTGGGTTCTGGCCGGGGTCTCCCGGATCCAGGTGCGGGCGCTGTCGACGCTGTCGACGTCGCGCAGGCGCAGGCCCGCGCGGGCGGCGGGCTGGCGCTGCATCGGGTCGGCGCGCAGGCACAGCACCAGGATCGGTCCGAGCAGCAGCAGCGGATACAGTTTCGCGGCGCCGCCGAGACCGAGCAGCACGCCGGCCAGCACCGGCTTGCGCCGGGCCCAGGCCAGCAGGCCGGTGGCCGCGAAAGCCGTTGCCAGCGCGTCGAAGTTGGTGAACGCGTGCACGATCACCAACGGCGACACCGCGATCAGCGCCGCGTCCCAGACCCGCCGCCCGGCTAGTCGCGACGACGCCCAGACGGTGATCAGCCAGCCCACCGACAGGCCCAGCGCGACGACGTTGAAATACACCACCACCGACAGCGCGCCCGGCAGCGGCAGGTGATCCCAGACGTTGCCGAGCTGCATCGCCACGTACTGGTAGAGGCCCGAAAGCACCGGATACTCCATGTATCTGGTCTCGGTGCCGCCGTCGGGCGTCGACTCGGTCCAGGACTTCTTGTACGGGAACGCGCCCTCGTTCAGCCGTTCGGCGCCGTAGAGCGGGACCGTGTCCGAGTAGCACATGGCCACGTACTGACGGCCGTTGTTCCAGTCGAGCATCAGCCCGCCCGCGCCGTCGGAGGTCTGCTGGATGCAGCCCGCCTTCGCCGTCCAACCGAGCGCGAGGAACACCACCGTGAAGGCGAACATCACCCGCAGCGGTGTCCAGAACCGCACCCGGCCGATCAGCGCGTGATCGCCGACCGGGCCGCCGATCACGGTCGACAGCTGCGCGGTCAGCGAATCGTTGCGGCTGGGCCGGTCTCGCGCGTCGATCGAGCGCAGGTCGGGGGCCAGCTGGGCGGGCGCGACGTACTGCACTTCGCGTCCCGGCCGGGTACCACTCGACGCCGGCTGGTCCGCGAGTTGCTGATCGGTCACGACATCCGAGGCTACCGGGATCTGGTCGGCGTGGTGCCTCCGCCGCCCTCGGTGCCGGTCGCGCCCGCGCCGGGCCGGGTGCTGTTGCCGTTGCCGTTGGTCGGCGGGGAGCCGTCCGCGGGCGCGGTCGGCTGACCCGGCAGCGGGCCGGTGGTCGTCTCCGGCGTCTGCTGTGAGGGCTGCTGACCGGCGGGCTGCTGCACGCCGGGCACCGGGATCCGGATGCCGGGCAGGATCTCGACCTGCGAGGGCACGATCACCGGCGGGGCGATCGTCGGCGCGGTGGTCGACGGTGCCGTGTACGGCGCCGACCATTCCGGCACACCGGCCTGGCCCTTGATCGGGGCGGGCTTGGGGAACGACTCGTTCGACGTGCCGGACAGCGCGCCGTCCATCGTCGCCTTCCAGATGTCGGAGGGCAGACCGGAACCGTAGATGCTGGCGCCGCCGTAGTTGCGCAGCGGATCGCCCTGCTCGGTGCCGACCCAGACCGCGGTCGACAGCGACGGGGTGTAGCCGACCATCCAGGCGTCACGGTTGTTGCCGGTGTCGCCGAGCTGGTGGGTACCGGTCTTGGAGGCCGACTCGCGGCCGCCCGCCAGGTTGTGATTGCGCGAGTACGCCGCGATCGGCTTCATCGCCGCGGTGACGTTGTCGGCCACCGCCGCGCTCACCCGCTGCTCACCGGCGGGCTCGCCGCGATCGAGCAGCACCTGACCGTCGGCGGTCACGACCCGCTGCACGAAGTGCGGCGCGTAGTACGTGCCCGAAGCCGCCAGCGTGGCGTAGGCCGAGGCCATATCCAGCGGGCGCGACTGGTACTGGCCGAGCACGATGCCGTTGTTCGGACCGGCGCCGTTGGGCTCGGTCAGGGTCTTGCCGATGCCGGGCAGCTCCTCGGGGATGCCGAGCTTGTGGCCCATGTCCGCGATCTTCTGCGGACCGTTCTGCATGTCCAGCTGCATCCGGTAGAAGCTGGTGTTCAGCGAGCGCTTGAGCGCCTCGGCGATGGTGCACATGCCACAGGACTCGCCCTCGACATTGCCGATCTGGACGCCGTTGACGGTGATCGGCGAGCTGTCGTACAGCTGCGAGAGCGGGATCCCCAGCTCGAGGTTCGCGGCCAGGCCGATCACCTTGAACGAGGAGCCCGTCGGCAGACCCGCGTTGGCGAAGTCGAAGCCCTGGCCGTCCTCGCCGCCGTAGTAGGCGCGCACCGCACCGCTGCGCGGGTCGATCGAGACCACCGCGGTCCGCAGGTTCTCCGGCTCGCCCTGCAGCTTGGACTGCGCGGCGTTGACCGCGGCCTCCTGCGCCTTCGGGTCGATCGTGGTGGTGATCTGCAGGCCCTCGGTATTGAGCTGCTGTTCGCTGATGCCCGCCGCGGACAGCTCCTCGAGCACCTGGTTCTTCACCAGGCCGCCCGGACCCTCGTCCTGGTTGCCATCGTTGAGCGAGGCCAGCGGGACCACCTGCGGGTACTGCATCGAGGCTCGCTCGGTGGCGGCCAGGTTGTTGCCGCTGACCATGCCGTCGAGCACGTAGTTCCAGCGCGTCTTGGCGCCCTCGGGGTTCTTCTCCGGATCGAGCAGCGAGGGCAGCTGGATGGTCGCGGCCAGCACGGCGCCCTCGGCCACGGTCAGCTCCTGCACCGGCTTGCCGAAGTAGGCCTTCGACGCCGCGTCGATGCCGTACGCGCCACGACCGAAGTAGATGGTGTTCAGGTAGGCGGCGAGGATGTCTTCCTTGCTCCACTGGCGGGCCATCTTGGCCGAGATGACCAGCTCGTGCATCTTTCGGGTCATCGACCGCTCGTCACCGACCAGCGCGTTCTTCACGTACTGCTGGGTGATCGTGGAGCCACCACCGGCGCTTTCCTTGCCGAGGATGTTGTCACGGGCGGCGCGGGCGAAGCCCGATACCGAGAAGCCGGGGTTGGTGTAGAAGTCACGGTCCTCGGCGGCGATCACGGCATTGCGCACATGCGGCGGGATCTGATCGATCGAGACCTCGGTGCGGTTGCCCTGCGGCGGGACCACCTTGCTGATCTCGGTGGTGCCGTCGTTGGCGTAGATCATCGCGACCTGGTTGGTCTCCAGATCGCCCGGCTTGGGCACCGACACCGTCGTGTAGGCGACGAGGAACACCGCGCTCGGTACGACGATGGCCAGCGCCATCAGCACGTACATGGTCCGGCGAATGGCCCGCCACGGCATTTTCCTCACCGAACCACCCTTACCGGAGCCGTCGTCGCCCCCGCCACCATCGCGGCGGTTACGTGGCCCACTGGGCGGCGGGGTGCCGCCGGCGCCGGTGGCCCGGCGTTCTCCGGTGGTCGGCCCACCGGGACGGCGGCCCGCGCCGGGGCGGGCGGCCGCGGCCGACGCACCGGTCCGGGTGCCTCGGTTCAGGTCGTCGCGGACGGGCCTGGCGCCGTCGGGATGACTCGCGCGCACGGTCGACTCGTCGTGCCCGGGGCGCGGCAGCTTCTGGGTGGCGCCGGCCGCGGGCGGGCCGACGGGCCGACCCGGCTGGGCGGGCCTGCCCTGCGGCGGCCTGCCCTGATTCGGTCCACCCTGCGGACCCCCTGGCCGCTGTGGCGGCGGACCGGGACGACGCGGCGGCATGCCGCCCGGCGGCGGCGCCTGCCGATTCGGCGGCGGTCCGCCCTGCGGACCACGTCCACCAGGGGCCGGTCCACGTCCGTTCTGGGGACCCGGCCCGGCGGGCGGCATCGGCCGACGCGGCGGCGGACCCGGCCGGTCACCCGGCTGGGGAGGGAGACCCGGCTGCGAACCCCGCGCCGGACGGCCGCCGTGCGGATCATCGCCGAAGGGGGAGGACTCGTAGGGCGAACTCACTGACCAGATCTCCATAACTCGTAAGGTTCAACCGGCACACAACATCCGCGCCGGAGAACCGGCGCGGATACCTTGCACCCCGAACTGTGGCGCATCAAGCGGTGGCCGCCGTCACCCGGCGGCCTGACATTCGGCGGCCCATTGCTCGGCAGCCCCATTACTCGGCAGCAGAGCGCCGCCCCGCTCGCGAACTCGTCCGGCGCCGGGCAGGCGCGGGCGCCGAACCGAGCACATACGACTGCACCAGGTGGTTCCAGCTGCACGAGCGGCATACCTCGACGACATGCACCGAGAACTCCTCGCTCGACTCTGCCATCCGGATCAGCTCCTCGGGTGTCCGCGCGGAGCCGGCCGCCTGGCCGAGTCCGTCGCCGTACACCCATGACACCAAGGTCAGCTGCTCTTTCCGGCAGATCGGGCAGGTCACCTCGCTGCCCCGGCCGTGGAACTTGGCGGCCCGGAGCAGGTACGGATTCGCGTCGCACACCTCGGCGACACCGACCCGGCCCGCGTAGACGTCAGCCAGCAGCGACCTGCGCCGGAGCGCATAGTCGACTACCTGCCGCTGAATTCGCACGATCACCAGAGTAGCTGGGATTGATTTGCGGTGCCGGTGGCACCGCTGGATCCGTTCACCGCCCGTACACTCCCGATACCGGGGTTGACCCGGGTGTTTTCGCAGGTGAGGCGTACCAGGGCAATGGCTGTTTCCGAGCGGGCCGGCGGCGGCCCCGATTCCGTGACGAGGGCGCGTGATATCGATCGCGCGCAGGCGTCGACCATGCTTGACGCGGCCTATGCCGAGGGCCAGCTGGGTGCTGACGAGTACCACGACCGATCGGCGCGCGCCGGTACGGCGAGGACCCTCGGCGAGCTGGCGAGCCTGACCGCTGACCTGCAGTCACCGGCTGTTTTCGGTGGTCAGGCCACGATCGAACGGAAGCGTTTCGGTCGCAAGCACTCCGGTGAGTACCCCGCCCGGACCAGAGCCCGCGACGCCGACCGGGCCCGCACGACCGAGGCCCTGGACGCGGCGCGGGCCGATGGCCAGCTCGATGCCGACGAGCATGCCGCGCTCACCGAATTGGCTTCGCAAGCACGCACTCTCGGTGATCTGTCCACCCTGGTTGCCGAACTGCAGCAGCGGCCGGTGGCGCCGGTGAAGCCGAAGGCGCGCAACACCTTCCGCCTCGCCACCATCGCGGCGGCCGTGGTGGTCGGGATCGGCTGCTTCGGGTGGACGGTGCGCCCGGACGAACCCGCGCCCGCGGTGGTCGCGGCGGACGCGATCAACTACAACGCGGCGCCACCGCTGGTGATCCCCACGCCGACGCTCACCACCCTCGCCGGTTTCGTCCAGTTCCGCGACGACTACCGGGTCAAGTTCGGCGACACCCTGGTCGACGAGGCCGTGCTGCACGACGAGCACGCCTCGGCCGTCCGGCGCGCGCCCGGCAACGCCGACTGGACCGCCGACTACACCTACCGGGGCGGCTTCGCCCGATCGAACTCGCAGATCAGCACCCGCGAACGCGACGCGATCGACATCGATCTGGCACAGGTGAACGCCGAGGCCCTCGGCGCGGCGCTGACGAACGCGGCCGCCACCGTCCGGGTGCCCAACGGCGCGGTCACCCACTTCCGGATCGCGAACGACAGCTGGGTGGGGCGGCCCGGGATCACGATCTTCGTGCGCAACGAGGTGGCCCAGTCGGGGCATTTCGTCCTCGCGCTGTCGGGCGAAGTGCTGAAGACCTACCCGTACGAAGGATGACCCGAGCGATGAAGACCCAGTCTCCGGCGAAGAACCTGCGGGCCCGCGACGCCGACCGCGCCGACGTGTGCGCCCTGCTCGACGCCGCCCTGGCCGACGGTCAGCTGACCGCCACCGAACACGACAAGCGCACCGCGACCGCCATGCGGGCCGAGACCTTCGGTGCCCTCGACCGCCTCGTCGACGATCTCCAGGTCCCGGGCAACCTGGCCGCGACCCCGGTCGCCAGGGGCGTGCCGCGCGCACCCCGGCGCTGGTGGATCCCGGTCGGCGCGGTCGTGCTGGCCGCGCTGCTCGGCGCGGGCGCGGGCCTGATCGGCCGCACCGCGGGCGAGGCCGCCTTCGGCGACCCGCTGCCCGACCTCACCACCGGCAACGGATTCGCGCACTTCCTCGCCGCCTACCGCACCGAATACGGCAGCACCGTCGCCGACGAGCTGACGCTGTACCCGGAATACGCCCTCGTCGAACGCGATTCCGGGCGACCGGGCAAGCAGGACGAGCTGCAGTACCGCGGTGACTTCGAGGCGTGGGGTTCGCCGGGCAGCCGCCCGCCCGACACCAAGTCGTTCGACCTGGCCGACGTCGACATCGCCCGCTACGCCCGGCTGATGTCCGGCGCCTCCCAGACCACCCGGGTCCCCAACGGCTGGGTCTCGCATGTGCTGGTCAGGTACCCGCCCGGCGGCGGCAAGGACGCCGAGCCGGAGATCAGCATCTACGTCAAGAACGAAGCCGAACAGAGCGGCTATCTGAAGATCCGGCTCAACGGCGAGCCCATCGCCGTGTACCCCGCCTAGTCCCTGACCAGGCCGTCTCACCAGCGATGACGCAGTGATGTGCGTCATTGCGCTATGTCTTGTTATATCGCTCCGATATAGTTGGAACTCGCATCCATCGGTTAGGTCCGCTCGGCCTGTCAGGCCGACATAGTCAGGGAGTGAGGTCGGCAGTGCTCGAATTGGCGATTCTCGGCCTTCTCCTGGACGCGCCCATGCACGGTTACGAGCTGCGGAAGCGGCTGACGGGCCTGCTCGGAGCGTTCCGGGCCTTCTCCTACGGTTCGCTCTACCCGACGCTGCGCAGGATGCAGACCGACGGGTTGATCGCGGAGGAGCTTCCGGAGGGCGCGATCGCGCGTCGTGCGCGCCGCGTCTACCGGCTGACGCCGGTCGGGCGGGAACGTTTCAACGAACTCCTCGCCGACACCGGTCCGCAGAACTACACCGATGACGGCTTCGGCGTTCACCTGGCCTTCTTCAGCCGCACCCCCGCCGAGGCGAGGATGCGGATCCTGGAGGGTCGGCGACGTCAGGTCGAGGAGCGCCGAGAGGGACTGCGGGAAGCGATCAAGAAGGCCAGCGGCTCGCTGGATCGCTACACCCGTCAGCTCCACCAGCTCGGATTGGAATCAAGCGAGCGCGAAGTGCGCTGGCTCAACGAGTTGATTGCGGCGGAGCAATCGACGAAGGCGGCACCACAGAAAGAGGGAAAGAGCGGCCATGAGTGATGTCAACAAGGTTGGGTCCGGCGAGGTACGCGTCGCGATCGTCGGTGTGGGCAACTGCGCATCGTCGCTGGTGCAGGGCGTGCAGTACTACAAGGATGCCGACGAGAACGCCACCGTTCCCGGGCTCATGCACGTCAAGTTCGGTCCCTATCACGTCAAGGACGTGAAGTTCGTCGCCGCGTTCGACGTCGACGCCAAGAAGGTCGGCTTCGACCTGGCCGAGGCGATCTTCGCCAGCGAGAACAACACGATCAAGATCTCCGACGTGCCGCCCACCGGCGTGAGCGTCCAGCGTGGCCCAACCCTCGACGGCATCGGCAAGTACTACGCGATGACCATCGAGCAGTCCGAGGCCCCGGCGGTCGACGTCGTGCAGGCGCTCAAGGACGCCCAGGTCGACGTGCTGGTCTCCTACCTGCCGGTCGGCTCGGAAGAGGCCGACAAGTTCTACGCCCAGTGCGCCATCGACGCGAACGTCGCCTTCGTCAACGCGCTGCCGGTGTTCATCGCCTCCGACCCGGTCTGGGCGCAGAAGTTCGTCGACGCCGGTGTCCCGATCGTCGGTGACGACATCAAGTCCCAGGTCGGCGCGACCATCACCCACCGCGTGATGGCCAAGCTGTTCGAGGACCGCGGCGTGGTGCTCGACCGCACCTACCAGCTCAATGTCGGCGGCAACATGGACTTCAAGAACATGCTCGAGCGTGATCGCCTGGAGTCGAAGAAGGTGTCCAAGACCCAGGCCGTGACGTCGAACCTCACCGGTTCGCTCGCGGGCAAGGTCCACGACCGCAACGTCCACATCGGTCCCTCGGACTACGTGGAGTGGCTCGACGACCGCAAGTGGGCCTACGTCCGCCTGGAGGGTCGCGCCTTCGGTGACGCCCCGCTGAACCTGGAGTACAAGCTCGAGGTGTGGGACTCGCCGAACTCGGCCGGCATCATCATCGACGCCGTGCGCGCCGCCAAGATCGCCAAGGACCGCGGCATCGGCGGACCGGTCATCCCGGCATCGGCCTACCTGATGAAGTCCCCGCCGGAGCAGATCGCCGACGACGTCGCGCGCACCCAGCTCGAGGCGTTCATCATCGGCGCGGAGTAATTGGAGCGCTGGCGCGCTCGAGTCGCGGCCCCTTCTGTCCCGCCGATCAGGCACCGGTGCTTGCTCCTTCGTCGCTTGCGCACCGGCGCCTGATCGGCGGGACGGCCGCGACGGCCGACTGCGTCGGCCTGCCCCTCCTCGGGGTCGGGGCGGGGCTGGTTGCTCAATGACAAAGGCCGGGTCACGGGGGTTTCCCTGTGGCCCGGCCTTTGTCGTGTATCAGTCCAGTGAGACGTAGACCTCTACGCTCGTCGGGCCGGTGTAGCGCTCGAGTTCGGCGGTGTGCGAGCGGGTGATGGTGCCCGCGTTCTCCGCCTTGATGACCTGGGCCCACGCCGTGCGCAGCAGGTCGTAGGGCTTGTCGGAGACGACGAACTTGGCGTAGCGGCCCGCGGGGATGCGGGTGAGCACGTCGCCTTCGTCGATGTCGTCGAGCCCGGCGACCTCGTAGCCGAGCACGGCGACGGCGTGATCGTTCTGGCCGATGTAGGCCGCCGCGCGGGGCACCGTCTTCTCCCTGGATAGGTACCGGTCCCAGGTGAAGTTCACCAGGTCGAGGTCGCGGGCGGTCACCTCGCGGCCGGCCAGCGGCACGGTGAGTCCCGCGATCAGCCCGTCCTCCAGGGTGACGATCTCGAAATCGACAGCCATGGCTATTCGCCCCCCTCTGCGGTCAGCGACACGTAGATCTCGACCGTGCGCTCGTCCGGATACTGCTCGTAGTCGCCGGCGTAGGCGCGCTCGAACTCCCCGGCGGACTCGGCGTCCCAGATCTGGCGCCACAGCGAGACGATGGTGTCGCCGCGATTGTCGCCGGTGGCGACGAAACGGGCGTAGCGGCCCGCCGGGATGCGGGCGAGCACGTCACCGACCTGCAGATCGGCGAGGGTCTTGCATTCGTAGCCGACGATATGGGTCAGGTAGGAATTGATTTCCGACGCGAAATCGACGTACCCCGTCGCGATCGGTCCCGGTAACTGCGGTCTCGCCAGCAGGTGCTGCCACGCCTCCACCACCTTCGCGCGGCGTGGCCCCTCCACGGCGAGCGCCGGACTGCGGAGCACTGTGCCCGCGATCAGCGTCTCGGGACGGTCAACGACATTGAAATCCACCTGCGTAGCCCCTATGTCTAGTCTCGTCGTCGCTCGAGCGCATATCTTCCCGCATCGATATGACAGGTTCCGCGCCGGGATCGTTCGACGCGCCGTCGCGTCGCGGCAAACCGGCGGTGCCGACTGGTCGGGCTGGTTCGCGCTCTGGCCAACGATGTTGCCATGTCCGCGGGGGTGTGTGGTCCGGGTGGCCAATCCGTGATCTATCGACCGCCGTCACCACCCAGTCCGGGGAACAATTCGCCGGGCGTGGCCGGGCGTGGCGCGGGCGGGATGATGATCACCGGCGCCGGGTTGCGCGAGGACGGCGGCGTGGTGGACGGCGGGGTGATCAGCTCCGGCACGGGGTTGCGCGGTGAATTCGTCGGCGGGTTGAGGATGTCGTAGGGGCTGCTGCCGCCCGGCGCCGCCGGTGCCGGTGCCGGGCCGGGGATCAGCCCGCCGCCACCGGTCATCGCCGGCGTGGGGAACTGCTCGACCGGCGTGCCCGCCAGCGCGGTATCCATCACCTGCTTCCAGATGTCGGACGGCAGACCGGATCCCCAGATCGCGCCGCCGCGCCCGCTGCGCAGCGGCTGCGGCTGTTCGGTGCCCACCCACACCGCCGTCGACAGCGACGGCGTGTAGCCGATCATCCAGGCGTCCTTGTTGTCCTTGGTCTCGCCGAGCTGGGTGGTACCGGTCTTGGCCGCCGACGGCCTGCCCTCGGCGAGCCCGTGCCCGTTGGAGTAGTTGGCGATCGGCGTCATCGCCTGGGTGGTGGTGTCGGCGATGGCCGCGGTGATCCGCTGCTCGGGCTCCGGAAGTTGTTTGCCCACCCGGTTTTCCGGTGCGCCCCGGTCGATCAGCACCCGGCCGTCACCGGTGACGACCCGCTGCACGAAGTACGGCTGGTGGTAGACGCCGGACGCGGCCAGCGTCGCGTACGCCGAGGCCATATCCAAGGGGCGCACCAGGTACTGCCCGAGCACGATCCCGTTGAGCGGCGCTTCGCCCGCCTCGGTGAGGGTTTCGACGTCGAGGCCGGGGATGTGTTCGGGAATGCCCGCCAGGTGGGCGGCCTCGGCGATCGAGCGCGGGCCGTCGGCCATCGTCATGGTGAGCCGGTAGAAGCTGGTGTTCAGTGAGCGTTTGAGCGCTTCGGTGAGCGTGCAGCGGCCACAGGAGTCGCCGTCGGCGTTGGTGATGGTGGTGCCGCGGTCGACGACGGGGGAGCTGTCGATCGCCCTGGTCGGCGGGATGCCCTGCCGCTGCGCCGCGACGAGCGCGAACACCTTGAACGACGAACCGGTCTGCAGCGGCGCCTGCGCGAAGTCGAAGCCGGTGCCCGCCTCGCCGCCGTAGTAGGCGCGCACGGCGCCGCTGCGCGGGTCGATCGAGACGACGGCGGCGCGCAATTCGGGCGGCTGCCATTCCAGCCGCCGGCGCACGGTGTCGACGGCGCCCGCCTGCGCCACGGGGTCGATGGTGGTGGTGATCTGCAATGCGCCGGTGTTGATGTCGGCGTCGGTCAGACCCGCGGCGCGCAGCTCGCGCATCACCTGGGTGCGGATGTGGCCCTCCGGCCCGAGCGCCACCGGCTCGGCCGGGATGTCGGGCAGCGGGATGATCGCCGGGAACACCGTCGCGTCGCGCTCGCCGGGCGCGAGCACTTTCATCTCCACCATGCCGTCGAGCACGTACTGCCAGCGCGCCTTCAGCTGGTCGAGGTGGGTCTCCGGGGCGAGCACCGAGGGCGAGCGGATCACCGCGGCGAGCACGGCGCCCTCGGCCAGGGTCAGTTCGGGCACCGGCTTGTCGAAGTAGGCCTTCGCCGCCGCCGCGATGCCGTAGGCGCCGCGGCCGTAGTAGATGGTGTTCAGGTAGGCCGCGAGGATCTCGTCCTTGCTCCACTGCCGCGACATCTTCGCCGCGATGATCAGCTCGCGCATCTTGCGGGTGACCGTGCGCTCGGAGGTGAGGAAGGCGTTCTTCACGTACTGCTGGGTGATCGTCGACCCGCCGCCGGCATTGTCGTGGCCGAACAGATTGTCGCGGGCCGCGCGCAGGAACCCGCTCGTCGAGTAGCCGGGGTTGGTGTAGAAATTGCGGTCCTCGGCGGCCAGCACGGCGTCGCGCACCGGCATCGGCACGTCGGTGAGCGGGATCGGGATCCGATTGCCTTGCGGCGGGATGAATTTCGTCAGCACGGTGGTGCCGTCGGCGGCCAGGACGGTGGCCGGCTGCTCCACCGCGACCTCGGCGGGCTCGGGGATCTCCGAGCTCCAGTAGATCGCGAAGAACAGCAGCGCGGGCACGCAGACGAAGATCACGAACAGTGCCAGGATCAACCGCCGGATCTTCTGACCTCTGGTCCGTGGGGTGCGGGGTTCGTCGCCGTCGGCGGCCAGCCGGGCGGCCTGGGCGCGTCGCGCCGCGCCCTTGCGCTGCGGCTGATCGCGGCCGAGCGGGTCCTTGAAACCGGCGATCGAGGTATACGGCGCGTCCGCATCGGAACGCCTGCGCCCGCCCTCGGAGGCCACGACCATCTCCTTCCGGAGCGAGGGGAAGAACTCACCTGTACCGACGTGCCATCGATAGGAAGACTCTACCCGCCGGGTGTCGTGGAACCCGGGAGGAGCGCGTGGGTGCGGCGAACGCGCCGCCCCGCACCGATCAGCTCTTCACGCCACCGGCGGTCAGACCGGAGATGATCCGGCGCTGGAACACCAGAACCATGATCACCAGCGGCACCGTGACGATCACGCCCGCCGCCATGATCGCCGCGTACGGCTGCACCAGCGGATCATTGCCGGAGAACTGGGCGATCGCCACCGTCACCGGCCGGGTCTTCTCGCCCGACAGCAGCCGGGCCAGCAGGTACTCGTTGATCGAGGCGATGAACGCCAGGATCGCCGTGGTGAACACCGCCGGCGCCGCCAGCGGCAGCATGATCAGCCGGAACGCCTGGAACTTGGTGGCGCCGTCGATCCGCGCGGCTTCCTCGAGCTCCCAGGGCAGCTCCGCGAAGAACGACGCCAGGATGTAGACCGTCATCGGCAGCACGAAGGAGATGTTCGGGATGATCATCGCCTGGTAGTGGCCGATCCAGCCCAGATCGGTGAACAGCTGGAACAGCGGCGTCACCAGCACGACGGCCGGGAACATCGAGGCCGACAGGATCAGCCCCGAGACCAGGTACTTGCCCGCGAACGCCATCCGGGCCAGCGCGTACGCGGCCAGCACGCCGAGCAGCAGCGCCACCGCGGTGGTCGCGGCGCCGATGATCACGCTGTTGAGCAGCGCCTGCCCGAAGTTGTTGCCGCGACTGGTGTCGAAGGCGTTGCGGAAGTTGTCCAGCGTCACGTGGGTCGGCCACGGGGTGCTGTCGAAGGTGTAGGCCTGGTCGCGGAACGCCACGACCGTCATCCAGTAGAACGGGCCGAGGCCCCACACCAGCACGATCAGCACGCCGAGGTACATCCGCACGGTGCCGATCCGCTGGCGCCACGACACCG
Source organism: Nocardia fodinahabitans (assembly GCF_052983615.1). Classification (NCBI taxonomy): domain Bacteria; kingdom Bacillati; phylum Actinomycetota; class Actinomycetes; order Mycobacteriales; family Nocardiaceae; genus Nocardia; species Nocardia fodinahabitans. The sequence continues at coordinate 3,176,488 of NZ_JBRJJC010000001.1, read as the reverse complement.
GCTGCACCGGCGCCACTGCGCGCTCGACGGGCGCCTCTTTCGTCATCGAGATGCTCATCAGTTCGCCTTCCGCTGTTCTTCCTGCGTGCGAACGGCGTTGGCGCCCAGCACCTTCACCAGCACGAACGCGATAGCGAAGACGAGCAGGAAGGTGATCGTCGAGAGCGCGGCGGCGCTGTTGGGACCTTGGCGCACCTGCTCGACCACCAGGATCGACAGCGTGTTCGTCGAGGGGTTGCCCAGGGTCATGATCGCGGGCAGGTCGTACATGCGCAGCGCGTCCATCGTGCGGAACAGGACCGCGACCAGCAGCGCGGGCTTGAGCAGCGGCAGCGTGATGTGCACGAACCGCTGCCACGCCGAGGCGCCGTCGACCTTGGCCGCCTCGTACACGTCGGCCGGAATGACCTGCAGGCCCGCCAGAATCAGCAGCGCCATGAACGGGGTCGTCTTCCACACGTCGGCGGCGATGACCGCGAACCGTGACGCCCACATGTCCGAGGTCCACAGGATGTGGGTGCCGAGCACCCGGTTCACCACGCCGTCGTACTGGAACATGAACTCCCACAGCCGCGCGGTGACGGCGGTGGGAATCGCCCACGGGATCAGCACCGCGGCCCGCAGCAGGGCCCGGCCGCGGAAGGTCTTGCCCATCACGATGGCCATGCCGAGGCCGAGCACCGCTTCCAGCGTCACGGTCACCACCGTGAAGAACAGGGTGACCCCGACCGCCGACCAGAACTGCGAGCCGAGCGTGCCGGTCGGGCAGGCGACGACGCCACCGAGCGTGTTGCACTGCTGCAGCAGCCAGTGCGTGTAGTTGCTCAGCCCGGCGCCGCCGCCCTCGACGAACATGCCGGTGGCCGGGTCGATCCCGGAGTCCTTCTGGAAGGACATGATGATCGCCTGGACCACCGGATACCCGATGACCACGGCCAGCGCGACGAGCACGGGCGTGACGAACAGCCACGCCTTGCCGGATTGTCGCAGTTCCAGCGCTAGCCCGCGCTGCTTGGCTCCCGAAGGATCCGACACCGTTACTACTCTCCTACGGTCTGGTCGGGTCCGCTGCGCGCTCCGCTACGAACCGGCGGTCTCGATGCCCTTTTGCATGCCGGCGACAGCGTCGTCGACGGACTTCGTGCCGTTCAGGGCAGCATAGGCGTTGTCCTGGATGGCCTTCGACACCGCGGGATAGAACGGGGTGACCGGACGCGGCACGGCGCTGGCGATGGATTCCTTCAGCGCGGGCAGGTACGGCATCTTCGCGATCAGGGCCGGGTCGTCGTAGAGCGAGGCGCGCACCGACGGCAGCGCGCCCGAGGCGATGATCTGCTGGGCCTCTTCGCTGATCAGGTAGCGCACGAAATCGGCCGCGGTGGCCTTGTTCTTGGAGAACGCGCTGATCGCGGCGTTGTAGCCGCCGAGGGTGGACGCGCCGACACCGGTGTTGCCGGGCAGCGGGGCCACGCCGAACTTGTCCTTCACCGAGGAGGTGTCGGCGTTGGCCTGGGCGTACAGGTACGGCCAGTTGCGCAGGAACAGCAGCTTGCCGGACTCGAACGCGCTGGCGCTCTCGCCCTCCTTGAAGGTGATGGCTTCCTTGGGGATGTCACCGTTCTTGTAGGCGTCGACGAGGACCTTCAGGCCCGCCTTCGACTCCGGGCTGTTCACGGTCGGGGTCTTGCCGTCGGCACCGACGAAGCTGCCACCGAAGGCGTTGATGACCTCGGAGGTGTTCACGGTCAGGCCCTCGTAGGGGGCGAGCTGACCGGCGTAGCAGCCGATGTTGTTGTCGCGCGCCACCTGGCACTGGCCGAGCATCTCGGTCCAGGTCCGCGGCGCGTTGGGCACCAGGTCCTTGCGGTAGTACAGCAGGCCGCCGTTGGTGTTGCGCGGGGCCGCGTACAGGGTGCCGTTGTAGGTGGCGCTGGCGACGGTCGGCGCGAGCAGCGGCGCGGTGTCGATGGCGAAGGTGTCCTTGAGCGGCTGGATCCAGCCCTTCGCGGCGAATTCCGCGGTCCACGGCACGTCGAGGGCGACGACGTCGTAGCCGTCCTGCTTGGCGCGGAAGTGCTCGGCGAGGTCGTCGTGCTGCTGGTTGGCGTCGGCCGACTGCTCCTTGAACGTCACCTGCTCGTTCGGGTGCGCGGCGTTCCAGCGGTCGATGAGCTGCTTGACCACACCGGTCTCGGTGGTGTCCTTACCCTCGACGTAGGTGATCGGGCCGCGGCCGGTCAGGTTCTGGTCGAGCGCGTTGCCGCCGTTGTCACTGGAGCAGGCACTCGCGAACGATGCGGTAAGCAACGCAATCGAGGCAGCAGCCATCGTCGCTCTGGGGACAAACTTCAAGGCCATCGCAGACACTCCAGGGTCGAGACGTGAGCAGCAGCACACCCGTGCGGTGCACGGGTCAACATACATGGTGGGCGGTCGTCACGTCCGATCGTCCTGTCCAATCACATACTTTCCGGTCAGTTCGCGAACGGATCACAGTCGGTGGCGTGCCCTACCCTCGACGGGGTGACCAGTCCATCGCCGTCGACGCCCGACCGGATGCTCTCGCGCATCGGGGGTTTGCTGCGCAAGGCCGAGGCCACCGACAACGAACACGAGGCCGAGGCGTTCCTGGCCGCGGCCCAGCGGCTGGCGACGAAATCCTCGATCGATCTGGCGGTCGCGCGCTCGCACGTCGCCGACCGTGAGCGCAGGTCCGCGCCGGTGCAGCGGATCATCCCGATCGGCGAACCGGGGCGAAAGGGACTGCGCACCTACGTCCAGCTGTTCGTCGCGATCGCCTCGGCCAACGATGTGCGCTGCGATGTCGCCCGCAGTTCCGCCCAGGTCTATGCCTACGGCTTCGCCGCCGATATCGACACCTGCGAGGCCCTGTACGCGAGCCTGCTGATCCAGATGGTGCGCGCGTCCGATCACTACATCAAATCCGGTGCCTACCGGGAGGCGACGGTCGTCAAGATCGTCGCCGAGAAGCGCCTCGGGCGCACCGTCCGCCGCAAGGTGGAGGCGCCGGTCGCCGGCGTCACGGCGCGACTGAACTTCCAGATGGCCTTCGCCGCCCGCGTCGGCACCCGCCTGGCCGAGGTGAAAGCCGAGGTCGTCGCCGAGCGGGCCCCCGTCGAGTCGACCGGCACCGCACTGGCCCTGCGCGACAAAGAAGTAGCCCTCACCGACTTCTACACCGCCACTTCCGAAGCGCGCGGCACCTGGCGCGGGCCCCAGGCGTCCACCGGTCACTCGGCGGCGGCCCGCCGCGCCGGTGATCGCGCCGGGCGCGCGGCGAGACTGGGCACCTCGCCGGAGTTGCCCGCCGCGCGAGCGAAGCTCACCGGCGCGTAGTGGCCTCATCTGATCCCGGTCGTCGCCGGGATGCCCAGCGGGCCAAGGTCTATGACGCCGAGCAGCTGGTGCGGGGTGTGTTCGATCGTGCGCAGGAGTTCGGGCACCGCACGGTCGAGGTCTACGGTTCGCAGATCACGCTGCCGGTCGAGCGGCGCTTCGCGTCGGTCGAGTCGGTGCAGTCCTACGCGGACAAGGTGCTGGCGCTGAATTGGGTTCGCGCGCAGTGGGACAGGGCGGAGATTCCGGTTCGGGTCCGCGCGCGAGCAGGCGCGTCGGCGGCCCACTACGAACCCGCCGACGCGGTGCTGGCCGTTCCGCTCCACACCGGCGCGACCGCGTGGGCCTTGCGCGAACTGGTGGTGCTGCACGAACTCGCCCACCATCTCGCGACCGGTGCCGACGAGCCCGCGCATGGCCCCGAATTCTGTACCCGATACGTCGAATTGGTCGACGGCGTCATCGGGCCCGAAGCGGCCCTGCTGATCCGCGCGACATTCGCGGGCTGCGGTGTCCGCTTCGGCTGAGACGATCCGCCCACGGTCTGCCCGTCGACGAGCCGCGCGGCGCTCCGTCGACATCCGTACCGGCTCCACACCGACCGCGCGTCGATCCGAGCGAATGTGGGTGCGGCGTGCCGTGGAGGCTGTGACACGGCGAATCCCGCCGGTGTCACACCACCGGCGGGATTCGGGGAAGCGGCTCAGTCCTCGGCGACCTGGAGGTCGACCTCGATATTGCCGCGAGTCGCGTTGGAGTACGGGCAGACCTGGTGAGCCTGTTCGGCCAGGGCCTGGGCATCCTCGCGCGACAGGTGCGGCAGGGTGATCTCGAGCGTGACAGCCAGTCCGAATCCGCCGTTGCCGTTCGGGCCGATCGACACCTGCGCGCCGACCGCGGAATCGGCGATATTCGCGCCCGCCTTCTTGCCGACCAGGCGCAGCGCCGAGTGGAAGCATGCGGCATAACCGGCCGCGAACAGCTGCTCGGGGTTGGTGCCCGCGCCGTCGCCGCCCATCTCCTTCGGCGGGGCGAGCACGACGTCGAGCTTGCCGTCGGTGGTGCGCGCGGTGCCGGTGCGGCCTTCGCCGCTGGCCAGGGCTTCGGCGGTGTAGAGGACCTGCATGGGAGCTCTCATTTCTCTGTGAGGGTGTCGGTGAGTTTGCGGAGTAGTCCGCGCAGTGCGGTGATCTCGTCGACGGATAGTCCCGCGATCTCGGCCATCTCGGCCGGAATCCGGCACGCCTCGGCGCGTAGCGATCGTCCGTGTTCGGTGAGCACGATGTCGACGCGACGTTCGTCGTCGGCCGCCCGCCGCCGCTCGACGAACCCGGTCGCCGCCAGCCGCTTGAGCAGCGGAGACAACGTTCCGGAGTCCAGTTCGAGCGCCTTGCCGAGCTCGCCGACGCTGCGCCCGTCGCGTTCCCAGAGCGCGAGCATCACCAGATACTGCGGATAGGTGAGCCCGAGCCGTTCCAGCTTCGGTCGGTAAACCGCCGTCATCGCCCGCGATGCGGCGTACAGCGGGAAGCACAGCTGCTCGTCGAGGGTGAGTCCGTCGGTCATGAAAATAATGTAGCCCACAATTAAGTTGTGCACAACCATTTAGTGGAAGACGACAGCGAGGAACCCCGAGACGTACGCCACCCCGAACAGCGCGGGCACCCACTGCTCGATATGCGACAGCGGCCAGTACCGGGCCCGATCCTTCCCCTCCCCGAGCGCCCACCACTCGCCCTTCCAGAACGGCGACGCGGGCAACCGCTCCTCCAGTGCCCCCACCACCCGGAACTTCGCCCCGTTCAGCAACCGATAGCTCCGCACCAGGTAGAACCAGGCGAAACACTGCCCGAGGACCGCGATCAGCGGAATCACCAGCCACCCCGCGGTGTCCGCCGGCGGCGACTTCCCGAAGACGGTGACCAGGGTGAAGATGCCGGTGTTCAAGGTCAGGAAGAACGAATTGGCCAGCCCCCGCCGCGCACTCACCCGATCGGCCATCTCCACGTAGAGCCGATACTGCTCGAGCACAGCGCTGTCGTAGGCGGCGGTGCGTTCCTCGGGTCCTCGGCTGGGCACCGGAGCGTTCCAGAGCCGGGTGCGGAGTTCGGCCCCTCGATCGTTGTCGTCCACCGCTCGCCGCCACGGTGTCGCGCGCAGAGTCATCACCCACCGAGCCTGCCGCCGACGGGCGCGTGGGTCGCGGGTAGTCGGCTACTCGGCTTCGCGGCGGTCCGCGTCCAGCAGCGCGCTGACCCGCTCGTACCGCCGCAACCACCATTCGGTGCGCTCCGGGTCGGGGTGCCGGTAGGTGTCGAGCAGCGCCGGGTCCGGTTCCGGTGGGGTGGTCGGCACCGTGAGCCAGCCGTTCACCGGCAGGAGTGATTCGGCCACCAGGTCGCCCTCGAACAGGGCGAGCGTCCCCAATCCGCAAGCGAACTCCAGCTGTGGCAAGGCGCCGGCCAGGGCGATCTGGGCGGCCAGCCCGACGCTCGTCTCCAGCGCCGAGGACACCACGGTCGGCAGCCCCGCCGCGTCGGCGACGGCCAGTGCGCGCCGAACACCGCCCAGCGGAGTGCATTTCAGCACGGCCACGTCGGCCGCTCCGGCGACCGCGACGCGCAGCGGATCCTCGGCCCGCCGGATCGACTCGTCCGCCGCGATCGGCACCCCGACCCGCCGCCGCACCTCGGCCAATTCCTCGACCGTCCGGCACGGCTGCTCGACATACTCCAATCCGCCGGCGGCCCGGTCGATCTCACCGATGTGCCGCACCGCGGTCGCCACATCCCACACCGCGTTGGCATCCACCCGAATCGCGCCATCGGGCCCGATCGCCGCCCGCACGGCAGCGACCCGCGCCATATCCTCCGCCAGCGACCCGGGATGATCAGCGACCTTCACTTTCGCGGTCGCGCACCCGGACTCACGCACGATCCGCGCGGCCCGCTCCCCATCGACCGCAGGCACCGTGCAATTCACCGGCACCCGATCCCGCACCGGCGCGGGCCACCCCACCGTCGCCTGCTCGACCGCGGTAGCCAGCCACCCCGCCGCCTCCCGGTCGTCATATTCGGGAAACGGACAGAATTCCCCCCATCCCAGCGGCCCCCGAATCAACATCCCCTCGCGCACAGTGATCCCCCGAAACCGCGTACGCAGCGGAATCGCATAAACGAACGTATCGGCGCCCACCGCCCGATCGTAGAGGTCGCCTACGCGGGGCCGGACTGCCGATGGTGCGCTGACTTACTTCAGTCGATGCCTTCGTCCAGCTGTTCCCAGGTCAGCAGGACCGGGAACGGCGTCAGCGTATCTATGGCCGCGGCGTAATCATCGGTGCGGTTCCGGAAACCGTTGGAGACGTAGCGCCCTTCGGAATTGAGGGTCAGCATCTCGATGGACACGGCGGGTCCGTCGTCATTGACCATCCGGACTATCCAATAATGCTGAATTCCATACCGGGCGTATTCGGAGCGTTTGTCGATCGTGTCGGCGGTAACCGTGGTCGGTGATACGACTTCCACGACCAGAATGGTGTCCGCGACGGTCGGTTTGGTCTTCCAGCGATTCCGTGGCGTTTCGATGCATCGGTAGACGATGGTGTCCGGCCGCTTGTAGTGGAACGGGACTTCCGACACCAGCATGTCGATATCCCGGTTGATCCGCAGGCAGGGTTCACGCTGGTCGCGCTTCGCCTCGCCGTCGGCGAGTGCGCGCTCGATCGCGCGTGACACCGCGTTGTGATTCGGCGAGGGCGACTCGCAGAAAACGATCATCCCGTCCTTGATCTCGACGGAACGTGCGACGTCCTCCGGCATGGTGAGGTAGTTGTCCATGTCGACGGGCTGGCTGTAGGTCTTCGGAACGGACCAGTCGAACGCTTCGGACACGGTGCGACCCTTCGGCTCGAGGCAAGCCTCGCCATCGTACGTCGCGGCGGTGCCGAATTGCCCGTGACGGCGCTGACGGGAGCGCCGTCACGGGGATGATGTCAGAGGCGTTCGATGATGGTGGCGTTGGCGAGGCCGCCCGCTTCGCACATCGTCTGTAGCCCGTAGCGGGCGCCGCGCTGGTGCAGTGCGTGGACGAGGGTGGTGGCGAGGCGGGCGCCGGAGGCGCCGAGGGGGTGGCCGAGGGCGATGGCGCCGCCGTTGACGTTCACCTTGCTCAGGTCGGCACCGGTTTCCTGGGCCCAGGCCAGGACGACCGGGGAGAAGGCCTCGTTGATCTCGATCAGGTCGATGTCGTCGAGGGTCAGGCCGGACCGGCGCAGCACCTTCTCGGTGGCGGGGATGACCGCGGTGAGCATGAGCAGCGGATCGTCGCCGGCGACGGCGAAGCTGTGCAGCCGGGCCAGCGGGCGCAGGCCCAGCTCGGCCGCGCGTTCGCCGGACATGATGAGCACCGCGGCGCTGCCGTCGCTGACCTGGCTGGCCGAGGCCGCGGTGATCTCCCAGCCGATCTGCGGGAAGCGCGCCGCCATGGCGGGGTCGTAGTAGGCGGGCTTCAGCTTGCCGAGCGTCTCCAGGGTGGAGCCGACCCGGATGCCCTCGTCGGTGGCGAGGCCGTTCAGCGGCGCGAGCTCGGCGGTGAAGAGCCCGTCTTTGGTTGCACGGGCGGCCTTTTCGTGGCTGCCGAGCGCGAACTCGTCGAGTCGGGTGCGCGAGAGCCCCCACTTGGCCGCGATGAGTTCGGCGCTGATGCCCTGGGGCACCAGCCCGTCCGGGTAGCGCTCGGTGAAGGCGACGCCGGACAGGTCGGTGGCCCCGATCAGATTGGCGCCCATGGGAACCCGGCCCATGGACTCCACGCCCGCCGCCACGACGATGTCGTACGCGCCCGCGATCACACCCTGCGCGGCGAAGTGGATGGCCTGTTGACTGCTGCCGCACTGCCGGTCGACGGTGGTGGCGGCCACCGATTCCGGATAGCCGGCGGCGAGTGCGGCCCGCCGGGTCATGTTGGAGCCCTGTTCCCCGACCTGGGTGACGATGCCGCCGATCACGTCGTCGATGAGGGCCGGGTCGATGCCGCTGCGCTCGACCACCGCGCGCAGGCTGTGCGCGAGCAGGTCGACGGGATGGATGTCGTGGAGTGCGCCGTTCGGTTTGCCCCGGCCGATGGGGGTGCGTACCGCTTCGACGATGACCGCGTCTCGCATGGGAGTCCTCTTTCGACGGTGAGCCTCAGCTGGCTCTATCCAACAATAGTCAGCGTAGGCGCTAACTATGATCTCCTCAAGTCAGGGATGGGTATGATGTCGGTCATGGCAGCCGTGATGGAAGGGCCACTGGCCGATCTGAGCAAGTGGGAGACCGCGGGCTGTTCGATCGCGCGGGCGATGGACCTGATCGGGACGCGCTCGGCAGTGCTCATCCTGCGCGAGGCCTACTACGGCACCACCCGCTTCGACGGCTTCGCCCACCGCGTCGGCATCACCGACGCCGCCGCGGCGAGCCAGCTCCGCAAACTCACCGCGGCCGGGCTCCTGGAAAAGCGCCCCTACCAGGAAGAAGGCAAGCGCACCCGCAACGAGTACGTGCTCACCCCCATGGGCCGCGACCTGCTTCCCGCGGTCGTCGCGCTGTGGCAGTGGGGCGACACCTACCTCCAGCCCGGCCCGCCCCCGCTGCATCGCGTCGACGTCACCACCGGCGAGCCGGTCCGCGCCGAACTACGCAGCGCCGACGGAACCGAGGTCCCCCTCGAACAACTCGCCGTCCGCGTCAACCCCGACTACCTCCGCTACCGCGACGCCGAGCGCGCGAAGGCGCGGGACGCCTGATCACCACGCTCCGGCGCCACCGAAGCCGGCCGCTCAGGCGGTGAAGACGCCGATGTTCACGTCCTCGGTGCCCAGGGCCTGGAACAGGCTGACCCAGAGCAGGACCAGGGGCTCGGTGCTGCGGGCGGTGTGCAGCGGGCCGAGGTCGATGAGCTGATCGGGGGACCAGCCGAAGGCGGTCAGCAGTTCGGTGACCGTCTTCTTGGCGCCGGCGTCGTCACCGCTGAGGAAGATGCTGTGCTTGCCGGGGATGCGGGCCGGATCGACCATCACCTGGTTGTTGGTGGTATTGAGCGTCTTCACGACGAAGGCGTCGGGGAAGGCGGCCTGGAGCGACTCGGCGACGCTGCCCTCCGCGGGCACGACGAGTCTGGGTGGGAAGCCCTGGGAGAAGTCGAGCGGGTTCGACACGTCGACGATGACCTTGCCGCGCAGGTTGTCGGCGCCCGCCGCCGTGAGGGCGGCCAGCGAGACGGTGCCGGAGGTGGCGTTGACGATCAGCTCGGCATCGGCCGCCGCGTCGGCGAAAGTGCCATGCGCGCCGCCGGTTTCGGCCGCCCAGGCGGTGGCGTCGGCATTGTCGGCCGTGCGCGATCCCATCGTCACCGTGTGCCCGATCTCGACCAGCTTGCTCGCCAGCCGACGGCCGACCTGCCCCGTACCGAGTACTGCTACGCGCATCTCCGCTACCTCCGCTGTCGAGTGACACTCGCCCGGTGAGCACCGAGCCAGATCAGCATAAGTCCAGGTGAGGGCACCCGCCGAGCGACTATGCGCACAGCTGAATCGGGGCGTGTGCGGCCGGGCGGGCGACACCGGTCGCCCGCGCGGCCGGGAGTCAGCGCAGGCGACGCCCGTCCACCGCGCTGAAGAAGTACACGTGCTCGGGATCGGCGATCAGCTGCAGCAGCTCGCCCTTGGCCGGCGGCTTGCGCCAATCCACCCGCGCGACAATGGTTTCCCCGGTATGCCCGCCGGCGCCGTCGGAGACCGCGCGACCGTAGACGTAGGCGTCGGAGCCGAGTTCCTCGACCACGTCGACCTCCATCCGCAGCCCGCCGTTGCCCACCTCGAGGTGTTCGGGCCGGATGCCGAGCACGACCGAGCCCTCGCCCGCGTCGGCCACCGCGCGCGGCACCCGCACCGGGTAACCGCCGATGGTGACGGTGCCGTCGGCGACGGGCAGCGTGAACAGGTTCATCGCGGGCGAGCCCATGAACCCGGCGACGAACATGTTCGCCGGATCGCGGTACAGGTCGCGCGGCGAGGCGCACTGCTGCAGCAGGCCGTCCTTGAGCACGGCGACGCGGTCGCCCATCGTCATCGCCTCGACCTGGTCGTGGGTGACGTAGACGGTGGTGGTGCCGAGCCTGCGCTGCAGCTGGGCGATCTGGGTGCGGGTCTGCACGCGCAGCTTGGCGTCGAGGTTCGACAGCGGCTCGTCCATCAGGAAGACCTGCGGCTGGCGCACGATCGCGCGGCCCATCGCCACCCGCTGACGCTGACCGCCGGACAGTGCCTTGGGCTTGCGGTCCAGGTACTGCTCGAGGTCGAGCAGTTTGGCCGCCTCCAGCACCCGCTGGTCGCGCTCGGCCTTGGACACCTTGGCCAGCTTCAGCGCGAAGCCCATGTTCTCCGCGACCGACATGTGCGGGTAGAGCGCGTAGTTCTGGAACACCATCGCGATGTCGCGATCCTTGGGTTCGGCGTTGGTGACGTCGTTGTCGCCGATCAGGATGCGGCCGCCGTTGACCTCCTCGAGGCCGGCCAGCATCCGCAGCGAGGTGGACTTGCCGCAGCCGGAGGGGCCGACGAGGACCAGGAATTCGCCGTCGGCGATCTCCAGGTCGAGTGCGTCGACGGCTGGTGTATTCGCACCGGCGTAGAGCCTGGTGGCGCGGTCGAAGGTGACGGTAGCCATGCGTAGATCAACATCCCATCCCGGCAGGAACGTGCCGGACGATCCGAGTACAGGGTCGCTGGGATCGTAGCGGCCCACCCGGACCGGCTCGGTGTTTCCGGGTAGCCTCGGGCGCGGAGTCCACCCGAGTGCCGAGGAGCACGGTATGAATCGTCCGGTCCGTATCGGAGTCCAGCTTCAGCCGCAGCACGCGCCCGAGTACGCGCTCATCCGCGACGCGGTGTTGCGCGCGGAGGACGCGGGCGTGGACATCGTCTTCAACTGGGATCACTTCTTCCCGCTCACCGGCGACCCCGCCGGGGAGCATTTCGAATGCTGGACCATGCTCGGCGCGTGGGCCGAGCAGACCGAGCGGGTCGAGCTCGGCGCGCTGGTCACCGGCGGCGGCTACCGCAATCCCGATCTGCTCGCGGACATGGCCCGCACGGTCGACCAGATCAGCGGCGGCAGGCTGATCCTCGGGATCGGCGCGGGCTGGTTCCAGCGCGACTACGACGAGTACGGCTACGACTTCGGCACCCCGGGCACCCGGCTGAACCTGCTGAAGGAGAACCTGGCCCGGATCAAGGCCAGGCTGGCGAAGCTGAATCCGGCGCCGGTCCGGGAGATCCCGATCCTCATCGGCGGTGGCGGCGAGCGCAAGACGCTGCGGCTGGTCGCCGAGTACGCCGACATCTGGCACTCCTTCGTCGATGTGGCGACGCTGGCGCACAAGAACAAGGTCCTCGCCGAGCACGCCGCCGCCATCGGCGCGGACGCGGACCGGATCGAGCGCTCGGTGCAGTGGCAGGGCCGCGAGCAAGCTGACGCGTTGCACGCCGCCGGTGTCACACTGTTCACCGTCGGCGTCTCCGGGCCCGACTACGACCTCAGCACGGTGCGCAAGGCCATCGAGTGGCGCGACGATGTGAACCCCGAACTCCTCGAGGGCCTTGCCTGACCTGCTGATTCGCTCCGGCGCGGGGTGCGCGTAACCCTCGCCGTGCAACCTTGCGGCTAGGGTTTATCGCCATGGCTGGTGTGCGTGCTGTGCGAACCCGGGCGCGGATAGCCGCGTTGTTACTGCTCGTCGGCGTGGCCGTGACCGGCTGTGGTGACGGCGGCGACACGGCGACGCGTGATCTGTGTTCCCCGCCCGGCGCGAGCGCCGCCACGGCGGCACCGACCAACCTCGCCGCCTCGGCGACCGCGGGCACCGATCGCTACACCACCGCGACGACCGCGCCGGTCGAGTCGATCGACACCGGCAAGCTCGGTCTGCTGAATCCCGGGACGCTCAGCGTCGGCACCCTGTCCGACGCTCCGCCGAGCATCTGCGTGAACGGGCAGGGCACGTTCACCGGTTTCGACAACGAATTGCTGAAGGCGATCGGCGCGAAGCTCGGTCTGCGAGTCGAGTTCTCGGGCACCGAGTTCGCCGGTCTGCTCGCGCAGGTCTCGGGCAAGCGCTTCGACGTCGGCTCGTCCAACATCACCACCACCGACGCCAGGCGTGAGCTGGTCGGTTTCACCAACGGCTACGACTTCGGCTACTTCTCGCTGGTCGTGCCGCAGGGGAGCCCGCTCGAGGGCTTCGGCGATCTGAACAACAGCACCAGGATCGCGGTCGTGCAGGGCACGGTGCAGGACGAGTTCGTGGTGAACCAGCTGCGGCTGGACCCGGTGAAGTTCCCCGACTACAACACCGCCTACGCGAATCTGAAGTCCGGCCAGGTCGACGCCTGGGTCGCCCCGTCGGCCCAGGCCGAGGGCGCGATCGAGCCCGGCGACGGAATCGTGGTCTCGGAGAACACGTTCAGCCTGGACAACTTCGTCGGCTATGCCGTCGCCAAGACCAACCAGCCGCTCATCGACGCGCTGAACTCCGGCCTGGACGCGGTGATCGCCGACGGCACCTACGCCCGGCTCTACGAGGACTGGGTGCCGCGCGAGCTGCCGCCCGGCTGGAAGCCCGGCTCCAAAGCCGCACCGGCCCCGCAACTTCCGGACTTCGCCGCGATCGCCGCGGAGCAGGAGCCGGGGCAGCCCGAGCAGGCGGTACAGAAGTCGACCCTGCAGCAGTTGCAGGACACGTTCTTCGACTGGTCCCTGTACCGCAAGGCCTTTCCCGACCTGATCAAGACCGGTCTGCCGAACACGCTGATCCTGGCGGTGGTGTCGGGTGTGCTGGGCACGGCGCTCGGCATGATCCTGGCGGTGATGGGCATCTCGCGCACCCGCTGGTTGCGTTGGCCCGCCCGCGTCTACACCGACATCTTCCGCGGTCTGCCCGCCGTTGTGATCATCCTGCTGATCGGCCTCGGTATCGGTCCCGTCGTCCGCGACATCACCGGTGGGAACCCGTACTGGCTCGGCGCGATCGCGCTGGCGCTGCTCGCGTCCGCCTATATCGGCGAGATCTTCCGCTCCGGCATCCAGTCGGTGGAGCCGGGGCAGCTCGAAGCCGCGCGAGCCATCGGTTTCGGGTACCGCCAGGCGATGACGCTGGTGGTGATCCCGCAGGGTGTGCGGCGGGTGCTGCCCGCGCTGATGAACCAGTTCATCGCGCTGATCAAGGACTCCTCGCTGATCTACTTCCTCGGCTTGCTCGCCACCCAGCGCGAGCTGTTCGCCGTCGGCCGCGACCTCAATGCCCAGACCGGCAATCTGTCCCCGCTGGTCGCGGCCGGTCTGATGTATCTCGTGCTGACCATCCCGCTCACCCACCTGGTGAACTACATCGACGGGCGGATGCGCACCGGCAAACCGACGCCCGCCGACCCGATCGAGCAGGCTGTCATCACGGAAGGACGGGGAGCATGAGCGCCTCCTTGACCGGCACCGGCCTCAACCTGACGCTGGGCAACAACCACATCCTGCGCGGGGTCGACATCCACGTCGAGGCCGGCCACGCGACGACCGTCATCGGCCCGTCGGGTTCGGGCAAGTCGACCCTGCTGCGGGTGCTCAACCGCCTGCACGAGCCCGATTCCGGGGACGTGCTGCTCGACGGCAAGTCGGTGCTGCGCGAGGACCCCGACAAGCTGCGCCAGCGCATCGGCATGGTGTTTCAGCACTTCAACCTGTTCCCGCACAAGACGGTCGCCGACAATGTCGCGCTCGGCCCGCGCAAACTGCGCGGGCTCTCGGCCGAGCAGGCGCGGGCGCTGGCGCTGGAGCAGCTCGAGATCGTCGGGCTGGCAGGCAAGGCCGACGCCAGGCCCGCCGCGCTGTCCGGCGGCCAGCAGCAGCGCGTCGCCATCGCCCGCGCGCTGGCGATGAAGCCGGAGCTCATGTTCTTCGACGAGGCCACCTCGGCGCTGGACCCGGAGCTGGTGAAGGGCGTGCTCGCGCTGATGGCCGACCTCGCCTCGGGCGGCATGTCGATGATCGTGGTGACGCACGAGATGGGCTTCGCCCGCAGCGTCTCCGACAGCGTCGTGTTCATGGATCAGGGCGTCGTCGTGGAGACCGGCAGCCCCGACGCCGTCTTCGACAACGCGGAGACCCCGCGCCTGCGTCGCTTCCTCGATCAGGTCCTCTGACCAGGTCGAACGCGATTACAGCAACGCATGCGCAACTGTTAATGTCGATGGTGTTCCAGTGTGAATCGACCGGTACGAGTACAGGGAGAGCACCGATGACAACGGCACATGTCGAGCATCCAGAACACACCCACGTCCACGGCCCCACCTGTGGGCATGTCGCGGTTCCGCACGGCGACCACGTCGACTACGTCCACGACGGCCACCTGCACCGTGAACACGAAGGCCACTTCGACGAGTGCGAGACCGCGGCACACGTCGAGCACTCCACCCACGAGCACGCCCACGGCCCCGGTTGCGGGCATGTCGCCGTGCCGCACGGCGATCACGTCGACTACATCCACGACGGCCACCGGCACGCGGCCCACGACGGCCACTACGACGAACACTGATCCGCTGATCACTTTTCCGCGCCCGTAATACTGTCGGCTCGACGGCCGATCCCCGCCCGGATACTGTTCGGTGTCCTGGCGGTCAGCTGAATGTCTGCCGATTCATGTTTTCTGGGGAGATCGCGGCGGATGGTCAGAACAATCAGGCGCGCAATGGCTTTGGGTACCGCTGCCAGTGTGCTGGCGGTGTGCGCCGCCGTCCTCGGCGCGGGCAACGGCTCCGCCGAAGGCGGTGATCCGATCGTCGAGTCGAAGAAGCTGCTCGCGACGCCGACCACGGCCGACGGCTCGCACATCGTCTCCAGCCGGATCGGCGAGCGGGATCTGAGCATGCTGGTCTTCTCGGCCGCGATGAACAAGGCGATCACGATCAAGGTGCAGCGCCCGAAGGACACCTCGCAGCCGCGACCGGTGCTCTACCTGCTCAACGGCGCGGGCGGTGGCGAGGACCGGGCGACCTGGTGGCAGAACACCGACGTCGGCGATTTCCTCGCCACCAAGGACGTCAATGTGGTGATGCCGATCGGTGGCGCGTGGGCGTACTACACCGATTGGCAGCGCGACGACCCCACACTGGGTCGCAACAAGTGGCGTACCTTCCTGCTCGACGAGCTGCCGCCGCTGGTCGATCAGGCCCTGGGGACCAACGGCGTCAACGCCATCGCCGCGAACTCGATGACCGCGACGGCCGTGCTGCAGCTCGCCGAGGCCCGGCCGGGCTTCTATCAGTCCGTCGCCGGGTACAGCGGGTGCGCGCAGATCGCCGATCCGATCGGTCAGCAGTTCACCAAGCTGGTGGTGGAGACCTATGGCGGCGGCGACGTCCGCAATATGTACGGCGCCGACGACGACCCGGCCTGGGCCGCCAACGATCCGGTCCTGCATGCCGAGAAGCTGCGCGGCACAAGGCTGTTCGTCTCCGATTCGTCCGGTCTGCCGGGCCCGCACGACAGCATCGCCGATCCGTACATGATGAACCCGACCCCGGTCGGCCTGGCGAATCAGCTCATCGTCGGCGGCGTCATCGAGGCCGCGGTCAACTGGTGCACCCGCAACCTCGAGACCAAGCTCGCTGAGCTGGGCATTCCGGCCACCTTCGACCGCCAAGCCACCGGTACCCACTCGTGGGGCTACTGGCGCGACGCCTTCCATCGGTCGTGGCCGGTGCTCGCCGCGGGGCTCGGCCTGCCCGAATAGGCCCTCAGTCGGTGACCGTGGCGAAGGCCGCCCAGAGCAGCGGGGAGTTCTCCGGGGCCGGGTCCGCTCGCCACGCTGCCAGGCGCGCACGCTGCCAGGTCAGCAGCGTGGGGATGGGTGTGGACGAATCGTGGGCCGTGTCGACAGCGCAGATCGCGGCCTGCAGGGGATAGCCGGTGGCGGTGGTGAGGGTGTGGAAGGCGTGGTCGGTGGGGAGCGGCCAGCGGGTCGCGGTGACCAGTTCCGCCCCGGCCGAGAGCGCGGCGGTGGTGAGGCCGAGGGCTTCGGTGAAGCGCAGGTCGCCGCCGCTTTCGCAGGCGATCAGGGCGACCCGGCTCGGCATCGGCCACAGCGCGCGGCCCGCCGTGGGGGCGGGGTCGAGGGTGTGGGTGCCGAGCAGCAGGTCCTTGGCCGACAGCGGACGGTGGGTGCGGGTGGGGGTCGCCAGGCCACGGGCCTCGGCGGTGCAGCTCAGGTGGAGTTCGGCGTGCTCGCTCTCGCCGGACTCGGGCGGCGGTGCGGTGACGTGGCCGACGTAGACGAGGCGGCTCGCGCCGGCGCGCAGCACCGTGGACAGCCACTCGCGGTCGGTGTCGGTGCGGCGGAACAGGTCGACCGGATCGCCGACGTGCGGGAGGAGTCTGCCGTCGTACTGGCCGAAATGCTGGGCGACAAGCGTTCCCGCAGTCGGCCTGCCGAGGACCGAGCCCAGTTCGGAGTCGGCGCGATAGCCGGGCACCCGCGGATCGAGCACCGCGACGACCGGTAGTCCGGCGGTGTCGGCCCAGCGATGCACCACCCGTTCCGGCGCGTGCACCACCGAGGCCGGTGCCAGCAGACTGACATCGGCGATATCGAGCAGCCGGAGTTCGGGATCGGGCGCGATGATCTCCCACGGCACCTGGGCCAGGCGCGGCGACGGCTGGATTCGCAGGTGCGGCCGGATGCCGCGCTGAGACAGCTCGTAGAGCTGCACGGCGAGCCCGTAGGGCAGCAGGGCCCGCGAAAGCGCCTGGGCCAGAACTTTTTCCGCGACCGGGTCCGCGAGCGCGCCCTCGGTCATCACCCGCCGCAGCTCGTCGGGCCGCGCGGGATCGGGGACCGCGGCAGCCAGCAGCCGCAGCACCTCGCGGACCTGGTCCCTGGGCAGAATCCCGACGCCACGGGCCGAGGTGTCGTCGAGCCAGCGCCAGGACACGTAGACATCGCCCGCGTCGGCCATCCGGATCACGGCGGTGGGGGCACTCACAGCGTGATCACCCGCCCGTCGCGCACCGGCCGCGCGTAGCGCTGCTCGGCGTAGGAGATGAAGTCCGACAGCACGATTCGACCGTGGTCGGACAATCTCGGCGGCGGTGCGACGGGGATGCCCGCGGCGGCGGCGACATCGGCGAGCGCGGTGCCGAGCTGGAGCGCGGGCGCGAAGACGTTCTCCTCGTCCGGTGCGTCGAGCAGCTCGAATCCGAGCGTCGGCGCGACCGCCTCGTCGAAGGCGGCCGGGTCGAGACTCGTACCCGCGCACTGGGTATCGATCAGATCGCTGACCAGCTGTCCGTCCCCGGACAGCACCGCGAAGCGGAACGCGAGCCGCATGGCCGGTTCGGCGACGGCGCGATGCCAGTGCTCGCGCTGGTTGCCGTTGGGCAGGGTGTGGCGCACCGCGTCGATGGCCAGCGCGGCGGGCACCGCGAGCCCGACGCCCTGGGCCACCAGCGCCGGATCCGGGTGCGCCGCCTGCTCGATCGCGGTGTGCAGTAGTTCCGCGTGCCAGTAGTCGAGCTGGGCGCAGTGCAGGCCGAGCGCGTGGGCCGAGTACTCCGCGAAGGCCGCCGCGAGCAGTTCCTCGCAGCCTGCCGGATCGCCGAGGGCGAACAGCACGGTGGCCAGCCGCAAGCGGACGTCGGCGGCGTCGAGGACCACGCCGGTGCTGTCGAAGCGATCCAGCGCGCGCAGGTAGTGGTTCTGCGCGGCGTCGTAGTCGCCGCGGCCCTCGGCGAGGAAACCCAGTGTCTTGTAGCCGATTCCGGACCAGTGTCCCAATTCGGCGCCTTCGAAGAACGCCTGGCTGGACCGCAGCGGCTCCTCGGCCTCGTCGTAGCGCCCCGCCCTGACCAGCATGATCGCCAGGTTCTGTGACGCCTCGGCGACCGCGGCCTGATCGCCGGTCGCGGCGAAGGCGGTCATCGCCTGCCGGGCGAAGTCGAAGGCCATCTCGTGCCTGCCGGTCTCGAACGAGCTCGCGGCCAGGTTCATCAGCGGATGCCCCGCCAGCTCGGGCGCGAAACGCTCGGTCACGCCCAGTGATTCGTGGGCCAGCTCGGTGGCGTGCGCCCACTGCTGGCGATGCAGCGCCACCGCGGTCAGCGAGAGCAGGCAGGCCACCCGGACCATGCCCTGGTCGGTGGTGTCGGAGAGCAGGTCGCGCGCCTCCTCCAGCGACTGCTGCGCCGCGTCGAGTTCGCCGAGATGCTGTTGCGCCTGCGACAGGTTGACCAGGGCGGCGGGTCGCTGGTGCGCCGCGTCGTCCGGCATGACGGCCAGCGCGCTCTGGAACAGCTCGACCGAGCGCCGATGCTCGCCGATCTCGTCGGCCATGCTCGCGGCATTGATCAGCGCCGCACTGCGCAATCGAGGCGCCGCACCCTCGGCCACCTGCTCGAAGATCGCCAGCGCGCCGACGAGATCGCCGCGCTGATAGGCCGCGTACCCCGCGGTGAGCTGGGCGTCGTCCTGGTCGGAGGTCTTGCCTACCGCTGCCATCTGTCTACCTCTCCTCGGTCGAGGACGGTTGCCGCGTTCGGTCGCCGCGGTCGGCACTGCCTTGCCCGCCGTAGCCGGGGGACGGTCGACTTACCTCGGGACGAGGGCATGGCGGGCCAGGTCGAGCACGGCGGCTCGACCGAAGAGCATCGGTATCCCGGGCGGTCGTCAGGGACATCAGAAGTCCGAATCATCTTCGGCTGCGGCAGCTTCGGCGCCCAGTAGCGATTCGCCGGTCGACGAGCCGGCGAGCCGCTGCCGGGCGAAATCGCGGATCAGCCCGCGCGCGGAGGTCTCGTCCGGCTGCGGGTACGCCGGTCCGACACCGGGCACGAAGACCTCGACCGACGGCTCGCTGCCGAGGAATTCGCCGACTCGCACGGTGCCGACCCAGGCGTCACCGTGGCGTCGCAAAGCCACCTCGGCGACATCGGCACCGGCCGTGATCCTGGTACGCGGGCGCAGATGCTCGGGCACCTCGCGCGGGCCGCCCGGCGCCGCGACCACGCTGACCTGCACGGTCGACGCCCCGTCTGCCCGCGTGAGCTGCCACGACACCGCACTGCTGCCCGCGTCGACGATGCCGGGCGGGCACCGGCGCCAGTCGCATTCACCACTGCCGCGCGCGAGAACCAGTCCGCCGGTCCCAGCGGGCCCTCCCGCGGCGAGCGCGTAATCGTCTGCGCGTACGGGTGATTGATGAACCGCGCGGGTGGACTTCGGTGGTGGCGCGTCGAGGGGGTCGAGCGGTGTGGGCGTCTGCGCGTCGAGCGCCATATCGCACGCCTCGGTCAGCTCGTCGATATCGGCGGACAGCAGCGCCGGGTCGAGCGCGGGGATTCCGTCGACTGTCGACGCGGGCCACCATCGAGTCGCCCAGTGCGCGTACGCGAGTCGCCGCAGTGCGGCCGCGAGTTCGGGCCGGAGCGGGGTCGCGGTGAGGGTGCGCTGGTGCCCGTCGGCGACGGTGAGCGCGGCCTCCTCGCCGTAGACCGCCCACAGCCAGTCCTGTGCGGAATCCGGGTCGTCGAGGACGGCGGCCGGAAGGGGTTGGTCGGCAAGCAGACTCCAGGTCAGATGGCCGCCGACGACGTCGAGCACGAGCACGTCGAGGGTGGGCGCGTCGTCGAGCACCGTCGGCTGGGCGGTGGGCGCGTCCTGGGGGATCATCGTCACGATGCCCGCCGCGCGCTGGACCCGGATCGTCGTCATCAGCTCGCCCTCGCTTCTATCGCGGCGTGCTCGCCCCTCGCCGTGAGCGCCTGCTTCACCCTGGCTCGATGGTCCAGGATCACCGACCGGGCGACGCCGTCGAGCAGATCCCACAGCTCACCCGGCTCGAATACCGGCATCTCCCGCACATCGCGCCCATGCAACCGGACCCATAATCTGCGCAGGTAGGGCCGCCACGGGGTATACAGCTCGGCGGCGACGGCCGCCAGCGGACCGCTCGCGCCGTCGACCATGTGCACCGCGTAGCGCCGTGCCTGCAGCACATACGCTTCCCGCCGCCAGCGGCTGTTCACCACCTCGTGCGCGCGCGAGACGGCACCGTCCGGCGTTGGACGTGTGGACTGCTGCGCAGTGCCACCGGCATCACCGGTCGGCGTGTGCGCGCCGGTGCCTCGTGCACCGGCCGATGGGCCACCGCGCCCGATCGACTCGTGGCCCGGCTGATCGGCGGACGCACCGATCGGTGAGAGGCCCAGTGCCAGTTCGCAACCCGCTGCCGCGACCACTCGCAGCGACTCGTCCAGCAGTCCCCACGGCGAGCAACTGCGCGAGATCTCCGTGGTCACCAGCTCCGGGATGTCCGGCAGGTCGGTGCGGTCGATGCTGCCCTGCAGCACGGTGAAGACCCGCTCGTACACGGTCCGGTCGAACGGCAGTCCGAGATTCGCGGTCGACGCCGATGCGCCGAGGCCGGGGCGCTGGGGACAGGTGTGCACCGTCAGCCCGAGGTCGTCGGCGCCGTGCGCCGGGTGCGCGCGCCACAGGGCGATGCCGCGGTGGGTGCCTGCCTGGTCCTCGACGAGTTCGTCGAGCAGGGGGCCCGCGTCGGCGGGATCACCGTCGCGGGCCAGGGTGCTCGCCTCGAGCAGCTCGGTCAGCGCGGGGGCCAGATCACGGACCCCGAAATCCGAGAGCGGCCGCCGGTTCCAGGCGAGGTCGAGCAGCGCGGTGAGCTCGACCAGCCGATTCGGGTCGGTCACATGGTCTTTCAGGGCCGCCGTGGTGCGTCCGCCGGTGCTCTCGTGCACTTCACGCAGCATCGCCTCGGCCCGGGCGCGCGCGTCGAGGCCGGGGGCGCCGTGCACGGTCGCGAGTTCGAAGCAGCGCTGGAAGTACAGGTCCTGGGCATTGCCCTCGGTGATCCGCAGCGCCCGGCGCACCTGTTTGAGCACGGTGAACCACTCCGCGCAGGCCCGCAGTACGTCGGATCGGGCGAGCACCAGCGAGGTCAGCAGGGTGCTGCCGTCGGCCGAGAGCACGGTGCCCGCGCACAGCGGATGCTGCACGGGCCGGATGACCAGCGGGTCGAGGATCAGCTTCACAGTGCGGCGCAGTGGGCCGCCCTGTGGCCCGCTCAAGGCGTCGACGCCGTCGAGCCCGCGCCACACCTCGTCGAGCACCAGGGCGCGGGGTCTTCGCATTCGACCAGGTTAACGACATTTCCGGCGGGTGGCGCCCGGAAAAGTTGGGATCGGTAGGGCGCCGATGATTTCTACCTTTCTCACAACGGGTCAACCACAACCGGCCCGCTCAACCGAGAGAACGGAAACACCATGAACACCAAGCTGATCGCCGCCCTCGCCGCTTCCGCCGCCGCCACCGCGCTGTTCGTCACCGGCTGCAGCGACTCCGGCACCAGCTCGACCCCGTCGAGCACCGGCTCGGCCGCGCCTGCCCCGGCCGCGGGCAAGTCCACCGCCAGCGTGGACGGCAAGGAATTCGCTGCCAAGTTCGACACCACCTGCGCCAAGCAGGGCGGCACCCTGGCGCTCGCGCTGACCGACTTGGCCAACGCCACCTACGGCAACCTCTCGGTCAGCGCCTCGGTCGAGGGTGACACCGTCCAGGCGGTGGCCATCGCGGGCACCCAGGGCGGCTCGAACGGCCTGCCCTACGCGGTCGGCTACGGCAACGGCCAGCCCGGCGGGTCGGCCCAGCTCGCCAAGGACGGCAACACCTTCCGCATCACCGGTGAGGGCGTCAGCGCGCCGGACATGACCAACCCGCTGGCCGGCCCGGCCACCGCGAAGTTCGACATCACCTTCGCCTGCACCACGATCGCCTGACCCGTTCGCGACCCGGTCGCACCACTTCACGAGGAGGAATCATGAAATCCAAGCTCCGCGCGGCCGCGGTCGCCTTCGGGGTCCTGTCCATCGGCTACTACCTCTACTACGGCCTCACCTACACCCCCGACGAGTTCACCGGCGGCATGTTCGGCTGGGTCGGCCCGCAGATGGCCCTGCCGATCATCGCCCTGACCATCGTGCCGATGGTCTTCGCCTTCACCGGCGACGGCATCATGGCGGCCTTCACCGGCCGCAACAGCGGCGAGTTCCGCCAGGGCGAGGTGGGCATCGGCACCATCACCTCGTTCCGCCAGACCGGAGTCTCGGTCAACGATCAGCCGCAGGTGCGGATCGAATTCCGCGTCGAAGGCGCGGACGGGAAGGTCTTCGACTCGCACGCCAAGATGATCGTGCCGCTCACCGAGCTGGCGCTGCTGCAGCCCGGCGTCGTGCTGCCGGTCCGGTATCTGCCGGGCCGTACCGACAAGGTCGAAGTGGACCGCTCCGGTGACACCGGCGCCGCGCAGCGGGCGATGAACGAATCGCTCATCCGCAAGGGCATCACCACCCGCGGCAAGCTCGACATCGCCGAGCGCGGCCTGGCCGCCCAGGCGGTGGTCCGCAGCCTCGACGTACCCGGCCGGATCCGCGGCGGCTACACCGAGATCATCCTGGGCCTGGTGGTGACCCGCCCGGACGGCAGCACCTTCCAGACCAGCGCCGAGAAGTTCCTGCCGCCGTCGGCGATCGGCCACGTGCAGGTCGGCCGGATCCTGCAGGTGCACTACCTGCCCGGCAACGAGCAGGAGGTGGTGATCTCCCTGCCGGTCAACGCCTGATGACAACCGCACCCACCCGAACTCGGCGAGGACAGCACTCGCCGAGTTTTGGTCGTGTGTTCATCTTCGCGTTCCCGCTGGCTCGCCTGGACTGCCTACCGTGCGGCGAAGTCCGACCTACTCAGGAGTCACCGTGAGTCCGAAACCGCTCGCCCTGTTCGTCAAGCACGACGGCCAGTCGGCACGCGCCGCCCTGACCTGTGAATACAAGTGTGGCAACGCTTGCTTCCACGAGGTGCCGAACACCTCCCCCGGTGAGTACTTCGGCGACATCGTTGCCACCCTCAACCGGCGTGGCCTGATCAAGGGCGGTGCCGCCGCGGTCCTCGCGGTGGGCGCGGCGAGTGCGCTCGCCGCGTGTGGTGACGGTGGTTCCGACGCCGGGTCCACGCCGTCCGGCTCGCCGGGAACGGGCACCGGGTTCACCGCTGTCGCCCCGAACAAGGACGACGCGGTGGTGGTCCCGGACGGCTACGAGCAGTCGGTGGTGATCCGCTGGGGTGATCCGGTGATCGAGGGTGCGCCGCAGTTCGACTTCGACAAGCAGACGGCCACGGCCGCCGCCGCGCAGTTCGGCTACAACTGCGATTTCGCGGGTCTGCTCCCGATCGAGGGAGCTGCCGACAAGTACCTGCTGGTGGTCAGCCACGAGTACAGCACCGAGCCGATGATGTTCCGCGGCTACAGCAAGGACGCACCGACCCGCGAGCAGTTCGATATCGCGCTGGCCAGCCACGGACTCAGTGTCGTCGAGGTGCACGGTACATCGGGCTCGGGTGCGCTGAAGCCGGCGTTCGGCAAGTACAACCGACGCCTGACGGCCACCTCGGTCTTCGAGGTGAAGGGTCCGGCCGCGGGCAGCGACTTGCTCAAGACCAAGGCGGACCCGACGGGGACGAAGGTGCTCGGCACGTTGAACAACTGCTCGGGCGGCGTGACCCCCTGGGGCACTGTGCTGTCCGGCGAGGAGAACTTCAACCAGTACTTCGGCAACGCCGCGACCGTGACCGATCCGGCGGCCGCCGCGCGCCTGAAGCGCTACGGCATCGAGGGCGCCGCCTCCGAGCGGAAGTGGGAGCGCTTCGATCCGCGCTTCGATGTCGCGCAGGAGCCGAACGAGGTCAACCGTTTCGGGTACGTGGTCGAGGTCAATCCGTGGGACGCGACCTCCGTGCCCGTCAAGCACACTTCGCTCGGCCGGTTCAAGCACGAGGCCGCGACCATTCATGTGACCGCCGACGGCAGCGTCGTCGCCTACAGCGGCGACGACGAGCGTTTCGACTACATGTACAAGTTCGTCTCGGCCAAGAAGGTGCAGTCGGGCACGGGCGCGTCGAGCATGCGGCACAACATGACCATCCTCGACGAGGGCACGCTGTACGTCGCGAAGCTGACCGGTGATCATGCCGCCGAGATCGACGGGTCCGGCAAGGTGCCCACCGGCGGATTCACCGGCAAGGGGCAGTGGATTCCGTTGCTGCAGACCGGGGCCGACGGCAAGGGCAAGTCCCTGGTCGACGGGATGTCCGCCGAAGAGGTCGCGGTGTTCACCCGGCTGGCGGGCGACAAGGTCGGCGCGACCAAGATGGACCGCCCCGAGGACTTCGAGACCAACCCGAAGACCGGCAAGGTCTATGTCGCGCTGACCAACAACTCCAATCGCGGCGCCGACGGCAAGCCTGGTGTCGACGAGGCGAACCCGCGCAAGCTGAACAAGAACGGTCAGGTGCTCGAGCTCACGGACAACCACACCGGCACGGAGTTCACCTGGTCGCTGCTGCTCGTGTGCGGCGACCCCGCCGCCGCCGACACCTACTTCAGCGGGTTCGACAAGACCAAGGTCAGCCCGATCTCCTGCCCGGACAACCTGGCCTTCGATCCGTACGGCAACCTGTGGATCTCTACCGACGGCAACGCGCTGAAGTCCAACGACGGCTTGTTCTCGGTCGTCCTCGACGGGCCGAATCGTGGTGAGACCAAGCAGTTCCTGACGGTGCCGCGAGGTGCGGAGACCTGCGGGCCGATCGTCACCGAGAAGCAGGTGATCGTCTGTGTGCAGCACCCGGGCGAAGCCGATGACGCGACCCCGGACAAGCCGCTGTCGAGTTGGCCCGAAGGCGGCGCCGCGCAGCCGCGACCGTCCGTCGCGGTCGTCTGGAAGAAGAACGGTGGCCGCATCGGCGTCTAGCCGAGACCGGTCCCGCTGACGAAACCGCTACTCGACTGGGCGAGTAGCGGTTTCGTCATTCCACTCAGCTGCTGCCGAAGCTCGGCATGTTGGCGAAGCGGGCGAAGTCGCCCTGGGCGCCGCTGTAGATGTTGACGTCGGTGGCGCCGCCGATGCCGGGGATGCTGCCGCGGTCGGTGGTCTGCCAGAAGGTCCAGGTGGGCCAGTTGCCGGGGACTTCGGGTTCGGCCTCGCCGCGGTAGTCGGCGATCCACAGGGGGTAGCGGGTGAACAGGCTGGTGTCGGCCATCGCCGACTTCCAGAAGTTCGGATAGGTGTAGATGATCGGGGCGCGGCCGGTGAGAGCACCGACGGTGTTGAGGTAGCGCTGGGTCCAGTCGATCAGGGCGTCCGGCGGCAGGCCGCCGGTGGTCTCCAGGTCGAGGACCGGTGGCAGGTCGAGCGGGCCGTTCTGGCCGAGGACCGTGGCCGCGTACAGCGCCGCCTGCGGTTCCGGCGGCAGCTCCGGCCGGGCGAAATGATAGGTGCCGCGCGCGATACCGGCCGTGCGCATGAGCAGGCTGTCCGGCACGAAGTACGGGTTGACGTAGTGCAGGCCCTCGGTGGCCTTGACCATCGCGAACTGATGCCCGGCCGCGCGGACCGCGTGCCAGTCGATCATCCGGCCGTCCACATGCTGCCAGGACGACACATCGGGACCGCTCGGCGCGGCCTGCGCGGTCACGGGTACGAAACCCGCCAGCGCGACCAGCGACAGCGCGGTGCAACTGCGGCGAACCGTCGAACTCCAGCGCTTGGTGTCCATGGCCCTCGACCGTAGGTCATTGATGCGGGTGGGGCCAGTGTTGCTGATGAGATGTTGTCGAATAGTTGGCGTGACGCCCACGCCCGCCCGGTCAGCGGCCTCGACCGCCCGGACCGGTCGGTGGGTGCCCGTATCTTGGTGCCGACATCCGAGGACGGGAGTGATGGGCGATGGCGCGCAAGCGTGAGGTGCGGTTCGAGCCGGCGGTGGCGACACCGGGCGGGTTGCGACCGGCGACCCCGGCCGACGACCCGGCCGACGACCGCACGGTGACCGACGTCGAGTATCGCGGCGCCGACTTCGCCGAGATCCACGTCTACGGCTTCACCGCCGAGGGTTGCCTGTTCGACAGTGTCCGGTTCCCGAGCACCCTGCGCCAGGCCACCCTCAGCGAATCCGCCCTGCGCGTCTGCGATCTCGCCAATGTGCAGGCCGACGACTCCTCGATGTTCGAGACCGAGATCGCGCACGGCAGGCTCACCGGACTGTCCTGGACGGCGGGCGTGCTGCGCGACGTGCTCATCGATTCGAGCCGCGCGGACCTGGCCTCCTTCGCCGAATCCCGGCTGCGGACCGTCGTTTTCCGCGACTGCGACCTGCGCCAGGCCGACTTCCAGCGGACCGAGTTCCGCAACGTCCGCTTCGAGCGCTGCAATCTCACCGGTGCCAGGTTCAGCGATGCCCGGCCGCAGCAGCACCTGCGCTTCGAGGAATGCGACCTGACCGGCGTCTACGGCCTGACCGCCCTGCGCGGCGCCACCATCCAGGGTGGTGACCTGGAATCGCTGGCCGCCACACTGGCCCGCGAACTCGGCATCACCGTCGAGCCGCAGACTGTCGGCGGCGAGTACTGAGTCAGCCGAGCCAGTCGAGAACCGAAGCGGCGGTCCAGGATTGCTGCATGCTGCCCAGCGGCGCGCCGGTGAACGGTTCGTAGTATTCGGCGAAGCTGCCGTCGCTGGCCTGGCGCAGTCCTTCCGCGCGCAGCATGTAGGCGCGTTCGGCCCAGCCACGACGCGCGAACGCCCAGGAGAACAACCAGCTCATCACCGGCCAGACCGGCCCGCGCCAGTACTCGCGCGGGCGGAAGTCCTTGGAGACCGGTGAGGTCGACGGCGGCAGCGCGTAGCGCAGATCGGGGTGGCCGCAGAAGCGTGGCCCCTCGAAGGTGTTGAGCAGGGCGCGCTCGGCGGGCCGGGGGAGTCCGCCCGAGAGCAGCGGCGCGAACATCGCCAGCGTCTCGGTGCCGATCCAGCGTTGCAGTCGCACGTCGTAATCGCGTGCGGCGCCGGTCCGTTCGTCGGTGGTGGCGACCACGCCCGTGCGGAACCGGTCGGCCCAGCTGTGCAGCTCGCGGACGTCGGCGTGCGGCTGCTTGTACTCCTCGCCGATATCGGCGAGCACCTCGCAGGCGAGCGCGAAGATCGCCGAGACGAACACGTCCTCGACGGCGAAGCTCATCACCGAGGTGAGCTGGTAGTCGTCGTAGTTCGCGCGCCGCATCTGCTCGACCAGCCACAGGTAGCGGTCGTATTCGCGGTCGCTCGGGCGCTGGGTGGGGTCGGAGATGACGGCGGTGTCGGCGCGCCGGTACGGCGGCAGATCGGCGCCGGGAATCACGTTGGCGTAGGCGCGATCCCAGCGCGGCGAGTTGTCCATCCCGGACTCCCAGCCGTGGTACAGCGTGATCCGCCCGGTTTCCTTGAGGTCGCGGGCGTGTGCGAGCCAGCGGTGCCAGCGCACCAGATCCGGCCAGCGGCGGTTCAGGAACTCCTCGGCGACGGCCCTGGTCGAGCGGCCGTGCCTGCGGGAATGGTCGAGGATGCGCTGTACCGCGATGGCGTGCACCGGCGGCTGGGTGATGCCCGAGGTGTCGGGGCCGTCGGGTGCGTTGGTGGCCAGCTTGCGACACTCCCAGCGCGCGGGGCCGGGGAAGTAGCCGTCGACGCCGTTGGCGAAGACGATGTGCGGGATCATCCCGTTCTTCCACTGCGCCGACAGCAGGGTGTCGAGTTCGACGACGGCGCGCTCCACGCTCAGCGGAGCCAGGCCGACGGCGACGAACGCCGCGTCCCAGCTCCACATGTGCGGGTAGAGCCGGGGCGCGGCGCTGGTCATCGTGCCCAGGTCGTTGCCACGCAGGAGGTAGGCGGCGCGGGCCGCGAGCTGCGTTGCGGTGAACCCGGGGTCTGTCATCTGTCTATTCTGCGGCCGACCAGGCCGGATGGCATCCCGGCAGGGCTGTGACCGTCAGTACCCCACTTGACGCGGATCATTCTGCGCCGCCGAGCCGACCGAACTGAGCATGGTCGTGATGCACAGGCCGACGAGCAGGTTGATCACCGCGGTCGCGATCTTGGCGTCCATGTCGGCGACCAGGGTGAACGGCAGGATCACCGCGACGGCGGTGACGAGCAGGCAGATCCAGGTGAAGAAGGTCATCGGACTCGGCATGGCCAGCAGCAGCACCATCAGCAGGGCCGTCGCCAGCAGCGCCGCGCCCGCCGCGGCCAGGGCGTAGGAGGTGGTCGACACCGTGCCGTAGGCGCCGGCGCCCTCGGGCGAGAGGATCGCGATGCCGAGCACGCCGCGCACCAGCATGATCGCGACCACCACCAGCAGCGCGGCGACGACCGCGGTGCCGATGCCACCGGCCCAGAGTTTGCCCACATTGACCTTCGGTTGGGGCTGCGGCTCCTGCCCCTGGGGATACTGCGGGTTAGCTGGTCCGTAGTTGTACCGGGGATCGGTCATACCTCGACGGTACTAGCGTGACCCGCCGATCTACGCCCAATCCACGCGGATACCCAGCCGAAATGCCCCCCTGGCCGGTTTGTCCGGGTTCGCCGCCCCCGCCCCCCACCCACCTCGCTGGACGCTTGCTCACCACGCTCTGAGGTAGGCATCGGCCGGGAGGCGGACGCCACCACCGCGTGGTGATCTTGATACGGGCGTTAGCGTGGGCCCATGACGGTGACCAGTACTCCGGCCCCGACCGCTTTGATCACCGGTGCGAGCCGTGGGCTCGGGGCGGCGATCGCACGGGAGCTCGCGCCGACCCATGAGCTGCTGCTCGGCGCCCGCTCCGCCGATGCGCTCACTCCGATCCTCGCCGAGCTGCCCGGCGCGACCGGCTGGCCGGTGGCGCTCACCGACTATCCGGCCGTCGCCGCGGCGGCGAGCGGGATCCAGCGGCTCGATGTGCTCGTCCACAACGCGGGCATCGCCGATCTCGGAACCGTCGCCGAGTCCTCGGTCGACCAGTGGCGCAGCACATTGGAGGTCAACCTGATCGCGGTGGCCGAGCTGACCCGGGTGCTGCTGCCCGCCCTGCGTGCCGCGAACGGTCACGTGGTGCTGATCAATTCGGGCGCGGGGCTGCGCGCCAATCCGGGCTGGGGCTCCTACGCGGCGAGCAAGTTCGGCCTGCGCGCCTTCGCCGACGCGTTGCGCCTGGAGGAACCCGCCCTGCGGGTGACCTCGATCTTCCCCGGCCGCATCGACACCGACATGCAGCGCGCGATCGTGGCCGACGAGGGCCGCGAGTACCGCCCGGAGGAATTCCTCACCGCGGAGACGGTCGCGGGCGCGGTCCGGACCGCCGTCGATACTCCGCGCGACGGCCACCCCACCGAGATCGTGCTCCGGCCGCGCTGAACCCTGATCTGCCGCCCGGTCGTCGAATCGGTAGCCTCGCTTCTCGTGCGCGCGGCGTGTGCGGAGTACCGCCGTGGGAGTTCGCACGAATGTGCGCGCCGGTTCAGCTGCTCGATGGATTCGGCGGGTACGGTCCCGCTGTTCGAGTCGTGCCCCGGCCCTCGGTTCGTGGTGCACCTGGTTGGAGTAGGGGTTGTCGTCAGTGGATAGACGTCGAATGCTGGCGTTGCTCGCGGCGGGTGGCGCGGTGGCGCTGACCGGCTGCGCGACCGCCGAGGGCGAGACCGTCGACGCGGGCGCGGCAGGCGAGATCCCCGCCCCGCCGACCCTGCCGCCCGCCCCGGCCGGGCCGCGGCTCCCGCCGCCGCCCAGTGGGCCGAAGTCGATCATCCCGGCCGAGACCATCACCGCGCTGCCCGGCCAGGGCTCCAGCATGGCCCTCACCGTCGACGACGGCGCCAGCCCCGAGGTGGTCGGCGCCTATGTGAAGTGGGCCGAGGACACCGGCGCCCGCTTCACCTTCTTCGTCACCGGCTACTACGAGTCCTGGACGATCCACCGCGACGCCCTGCGCCCGCTGGTCGAGTCGGGCCAGATCCAGCTCGGCAACCACACCTGGGACCACGCCGCGCTCACCAAGATCAGCGCGAGTGCCGTCGCCGACCAGCTGGGCCGCACGAAGACGTTTCTGCGCAACAACTTCGGCGTCGACGGCACCCCGTTCTACCGGCCGCCGTTCGGCTACCACAACGCCACCGTCGACAAGGTGGCCGCCGACCTCGGCTACACCGTGCCCACCATGTGGTACGGCTCGCTGTCGGACTCCGGCCTGATCACCGAGGAGTACCTGATCGAGTGCGCCCGGAAGTACTTCGCGGCGCAGACCATCGTCATCGGCCACGCGAACTTCCCGCCGGTCACCCACTGCTACGGGCAGCTGGTCGACATCATCAGGGAACGCAACCTGTCGCTGGTCACCTTGAACGACGTGCTCCAGGTACAAGCCTGAACCTCAGCGCCGCCAGTCGCCCTGGGGCCCGGGCACCCGTTCGTCGGTCGGATCGGTCATCGTGCCGCTCCTCGCGTCGAACGGGTACCGGGCTCACGGCACGATATTGACCATCTTGCCCGGCACGACGATCACCTTGCGCGGTGCCGCGCCCGCGAGCAGCGCGACGACCTTCTCGTCGGCCAGCGCCGCCGCTTCGATCGCCGCCGGATCCGCGTCGGCGGGCACCTGGATCCGGCTGCGCACCTTGCCCTTCACCTGGATCGGGTACTCCACCGAGTCGGCGACCAGCAGCGCCGGATCGGCGATCGGGAAGGGGCCGTGGGCCAGGGAGGTGGTGTGCCCCAGGCGTTCCCACAGTTCCTCGGCGATGTGCGGGGCGAGCGGGGCCAGCATCAGCACCAGGGGTTCCACGGCGGCGCGCGGGGCACCGTCGGGGTAGTTCTTGGTGAGGTGGTTGGTCAGCTCGATCAGCTTGGCGCCCGCGGTGTTGTCGCGCAGCGCGGCCAGATCGTCGTCGACACCGGCGATGGTGCGGTGCACCAGACGCAGGGTCTCGTCCGAGGGCGCGGCGTCGGTGGCCTTCACCGCGCCGGTCTCCTCGTCGATCGCCAGCCGCCACACGCGCTGCAGGAAGCGGTGCGCGCCGACGACGTCCTTGGTCGCCCACGGGCGAGAGGTGTCCAGCGGACCCATCGACATCTCGTAGAAGCGGAAGGTGTCGGCGCCGTACAGATCGCACATCTCGTCGGGCGAGATGGCGTTCTTCAGCGATTTGCCGATCTTGCCGTACTCCTGGCTGACCGCGATCTCGACGCCGTCGGCGCCGGTCCAGAAGAACTCGCCGTCGCGCTCGACCACCTCGGCGGCGGGCACATACGCGCCGCGCTCGTCGGTGTAGGCGTAGCCCTGCACGTAGCCCTGGTTGTACAGGCGGCGGTAGGGCTCGCTGCCGGACACGTCACCCAGGTCGAACAGCACCTTCTGCCAGAACCGCGCGTACAGCAGGTGCAGCACGGCATGCTCCACGCCGCCGACGTACAGGTCGACACCGCCCGGATCGTTCGCGCCGTGCTCGGCCGTGCGCGGGCCCAGCCAGTACTTCTCGTTCTCCTCGGCGCAGAACGTCTCGGCGTTGGTCGGGTCGGCGTAGCGCAGCTGGTACCAGGAGGACCCGGCCCAGTTGGGCATCACGTTGGTGTCGCGGCGGTACTGCTTGGGTCCGTCGCCCAGGTCCAGTTCCACATTGACCCAGTCGGCGGCCTTGGCCAGCGGCGGGGACGGCTCGGAGTTCGCGTCGTCGGGATCGAAGGTGACCGGCGCGAAGTCCTCCATCTCCGGGAGTTCCACGGGCAGCATGGATTCCGGCAGCGCGTGCGCGACACCGTCGGCGTCGTAGACGATCGGGAACGGCTCGCCCCAGTAGCGCTGGCGGGCGAACAGCCAGTCGCGCAGCTTGTACTGCACCGTGCCGGTGCCGTGGCCCTCGGCCTCCAGGTGGCCGATCATGGTCGCCTTGGCCTCGTCGACCTCCAGGCCGTTGAGGAAGTCGGAGTTGATCAGTGTGCCCTCGCCCGCGTGCGCGGCCTCGGTGATGTCACCACCGTCGATCACCTCGATGATCGGCAGTTCCAGCGCGGTGGCGAAGTCCCAGTCGCGATGGTCGTGGCCGGGCACGGCCATGATCGCGCCGGTGCCGTAGCCGCTCAGCACGTAGTCGGCGATGAAGATCGGCACCTGCTTGCCGTTGGCCGGGTTGGTCGCGTAGGAGCCGAGGAAGACGCCGGTCTTCTCCTTGTTCTCCTGGCGCTCCAGATCGGTCTTGGCCGCGATCGACTTACGGTATGCCGCAACGGCTTCCGCCGGGGTGGCCGCGCCGCCGTTGGTCCAGGCGGCGACGGTGCTGTCCGGCCAGGCGGCGGCGATCAGCTTGTCGACCAGCTCGTGTTCGGGGGCCAGCACCACGTAGG
Organism: Nocardia fodinahabitans; assembly: GCF_052983615.1. Lineage (NCBI taxonomy): Bacteria > Bacillati > Actinomycetota > Actinomycetes > Mycobacteriales > Nocardiaceae > Nocardia > Nocardia fodinahabitans. The sequence goes on along the minus strand of NZ_JBRJJC010000001.1, from coordinate 3,143,779 downwards.
TGGCGCCGAACAGGGTGTCGGGACGGGTGGTGAAGACCTCGATCTGCTCGCCGTCGGGCGCGTCGAAGCGCACCTGCGCACCGCGCGAGCGGCCGATCCAGTTGCGCTGCATGGACTTCACGTTGTCCGGCCAGTCCAGCGTGTCCAGGTCGTCGACCAGGCGATCGGCGTAGGAGGTGATCCGCATCATCCACTGCCACATGCGCTTACGGAACACCGGGAAGTTGCCGCGCTCGCTGCGGCCGTCGGCGGTGACCTCTTCGTTGGACAGCACCGTGCCCAGGCCGGGGCACCAGTTGACGATCGAATCCGACTGGTACACCAGGCGATACGAGTCGAGCAGCGCGCCGCGCTCGGCGGCCGGCAGCGCGTTCCAGTCGCCGCCGTCGGGCACGGGGCGCGCGCCGGTGGCGAACTGCTCTTCCAGCTCGGCGATCGGGCGGGCCTTACCGGCCTCCTGGTCGTACCACGCGTTGTAGATGCGCAGGAAGATCCACTGCGTCCACCGGTAGTACTCCGGGTCGGTGGTGGCGAAGGAACGCCGCGGGTCGTGGCCGAGGCCCAGCCGGTCCAGCTGCCGCTGCATCGTGGCGATGTTGGACTCGGTGGTCACCCGCGGGTGCGCGCCGGTCTGCACCGCGTACTGCTCGGCGGGCAGGCCGAAGGCGTCGTAGCCCAGCGCGTGCAGCACGTTGCGGCCGTGCATGCGGTGGTAGCGGCCGAACACGTCGGTGGCGATGTAGCCCAGCGGGTGGCCCACGTGCAGGCCCGCGCCCGAGGGGAACGGGAACATGTCCTGGATGAACAGCTTGTCCGCGGGCGTCTCGCCGGCGAGCGGGCCGACCGGGTTGGGCGCGTGGAAGGTGCCGCGCTCGGTCCAGTTCTGCTGCCAGCGCCGCTCGATCCGCCCAGCCAGCTCGGCGTTGTACCGGTGCTGAGGTACGTCACTCTCGGTTGCACGAGTGTCCTGCACGGTCCTGCCTTCTTGTTCTCGCCGATCCCCGGTAAACATCGTCTAACAGGGTAGAACGTCGACGCCAGGTGATTTCCCACGGGCACTGTGGTGTGTGGGCGGTCACCTCGGCGGGGAGCGCTCGATCCGGCCCCGACGGCGGTGCGCTAGCCTGCAGGAATGGTCGTCGTCGCTCTCCTGCTGTTCGCGCTGGCCGCGGTCGCCATCGTGACCGGCGTGCTCGGACTGATCGGCAAACTGCCCCGCAACCGCTTCCTCGGGGTCACCACCGAGGCCGCCCTGCACAGCGACGACAACTTCCGCCTCGCCAACCGCATCGCCGCCCCGACCTCCGTCGGCGCGGGCGCCCTGCTGTTCGCCGGTGGCCTGGTCGTCCTGGTCGCGGGTGGTTTCGCCGGCCTGGGCGTGGCCGTCGTGGTCGCCGTGATCGCCATCTTCACCCTGGGCGCCGGCGCCAACGCCGCCGCCCGCACCGTCGAACCTCTCCTCCCGCCCGCCCCCGTCGGCGGCTGCGGCTCCTCCTGCGGCGGCTGCTCCCTCCGCGACACCTGCGCCCCCGCCAACTGACCCGTCCCGCGCTGCCGGGACGTCGTCCTGGCCGGGGTCCCGCCGTTCCGGTACAACGGAGGCAGGACTCGATTTCGGGGGGAATCCATGCGGCTCGTCTTTTCGGCTCTGCTGTTGGCCTTGATCGGCCTCGTCGCCACCACCGTCTCGGCGGCCATCGGCATCGCGCTGATGGTGCTCGCGGTGCTGCTGCTCATTGTCGCCTGGGTGCGTGCATCCCGTGGGGCGTCCACGGCCGGACGGCGCTGGGGCGCGGGGTCCGGCGCGGCGGGCGCCGGCGGCTTCGGGTGGATGGCCGGCGGCGGTGACTCGCACCATGGCGATGGTGGGGGCAGCGGCGGGTGCGGTGGCGGTGGGTGTGGTGGCGGTGGTGGCGGAGGCTGATCGCTGACCCGTCGACCAGGTGTGCAGCTCGGTCGCAAGGGGATTGCAAGGGCGCGGTTCTACCTTCGGCATCGATAGACCAGGCCGAAAGGGGAGGTTCCATGAGCGACTTGATCGTGACGATCTTCGCGAGCGTCATCGTCATCACCGGACTCGCCGTCTTCGTGATGGTGCCGGTGCTGATCATCGTGGCCATCGTCCGGGCAGCGGCCGAAACTCCCGGGCAGCGGCGAACCAGGCAGGTGCGCACCAGGACTCGACGGCGATCCAGCGGCAGCGGCTGGTCCGGCGGCAGCACCTGGACCGACTCCGGCTCGAGCGGCTGGTCCAGCGGCAGCGACTCCGGGTCGAGCAGCTGGAGCAGTTGCAGTAGCGGTAGTTCCAGCAGCTGCGGTGGGGGCAGTTCGAGCAGCTGCGGGGGCGGCAGTTGAGTTTCAGTCCCGCTCGGGTGGGGTGATCTGGTGGGCGAGGGGGCTTCCCGCCGGGTTGAGGTAGAGGACGAGGATGCGGACCTCGGTGGCGCCCTGGTTGCGGGCGACGTGGGCGTTGTGCGGGCCGCTCGGCTCGCGGAACAGGCGCAGGCGTCGGTAGCGGGCAGGCCCGCGTTCGAGGTAGGGGTGATCGAGAGTGCCGCGGGTGACCAGCACGAACAGGGTGCCGTCGTGGTAGTGCCAGCCACTGCTGCCGCCGGGGGCGATGCGGGTCCGGCGGACCACGATGTCGTGGCCCGCCGTGCGCAGGCGGAGCAGGGTTCGGCTGGCCGTGCCGACCGCGGGCGCCGGGTTGGGGAGGAACGGCCGGGGTCGCCACCAGGTCATCCGGCTATCGAACCATGCGCTCCGGTGTCAGCGCAGACCGGCGAGGGCCGCGAGCACAGCCCGGCCGGCGAGTGGATCACCCACCGCTATCCGGGCACTGCCATCCGGATAGGACTTGGCTTTGATGCCGGCCTTGCGCAGTGCGGTGGCCACCCCGGGACCGGGCAGGTACAGGAAGTTGGCGTGACTGCGAAACGCGTCGATCCCGCAGGCGCGCAGCGAGGTTCGCAGGGCGTCGCGTTCCTGGTTGATCCGGTGGATGCGGTCGTGGAGTTCGTCGTCGGCGGCATAGGCGGCGCGGACCGCCGCCACGGCGGCGGTGCCGATGCCGAAGGGCAGCTGCTGGCGGCGGATGCGTTCGATCAGGTCGCCGCGGCCGACGCAGTAGCCGATGCGCAGGCCCGCCAAGCCGTACGCCTTCGAAAAGGTGCGCAGGATCAGCAGATTCGGGTACCGGTGCAGCAAGGTGTGCAGGTCGAGGCGATCGGCCGGGTCGAGGAATTCGACGTAGGCCTCGTCCAGCAGTACCGGTACCCGCCGGGGGATGGCGGACAGGAACGAGCGCACCGCCCCGGCGTCGAGCACCGTTCCGGTCGGATTGTGCGGCCTGCACAGCACCACCAGCGCGGTGTGCCGGTTCACCGCGTGACGCAGGGCGGTCAGATCCTGCTCGCCCGCCGGATCGAGCGGCACCGGCACCAGTGTCATGCCGCTCATGTCCGCCAGCATCGGGTAGCCGTCGAAAGTGGGGGTACTGGTGACGAGTTCGCCACCGGGCAGCGCCCGCATCACCTGCTGGGCGACCCCGGTGGCGCCGGAACCGACCACCACCTGTTCGGGCCGGACGCCGAACCGTTCGGCGATGATCCGCGGCAACCGCTCGGGCAGGAACTCGGGGTACCGATTCGCCTGGGCGAGAGTGTCGTTCACCGCGGTGACGACCGACGGCAGTGGCGGAAAGGGGTTTTCGCTGAGCGAGAGGTCGAACAGCATCGGCGTGGCCGGGGTGCGGAACCGACGGGAGGGGATCGTCGGTTCCGCGAGGCGAGTGGTCATCGTGCCGCGCCCCAGCGCACGGCGGCCGCGCCGGCGAAATCACCGGCGTGCGCGAACGCCGACATCAGTACCACCGAGCCGTTGCGCAGGCGGCCTGCCCGGTTCTCCCTATCCAGCGTCACCGGAATGCCCGCGGCGAACAGGTTTCCGCACTGGTCGAAGGTGTCGGGATGCCGTTCGGCGGGCAGTTCCAGCGCGTCGTGCCAGTTGCGCAGGAACAGTCGATTCGGCTGGTTGGTGACGAAGGTGTCGATGTCACGGCCCTTCACGCCGATGTGATCGCACACGGCCAGCGCCACCTCGGGGACGAGCCGGTTGCCGCGCGCGAACACCTTGGTGATCTTCGATTCGGTGAAGCTCACGCAGCCCTGGCCCTCGCCCGGCTCCCAGTACTTGCGCGGACCGTTGGTGGAGAAGTCCATGTCACCGGCGAATTCGGGATAGGTGCGGCATTCGATGTCGAGGATCGGCGCCGAATCGTCCTTGCGGAGCAATCCGATGCCGCAGCCGTCGCCGGGCACCGGCGCCTGCGCGAGCTTGCGGATATCGGGCTGGGTGAACACCGGGCCCGCGCAGTTCTGGGCGGCGACGATCAGCGCGGTCTTGGCGTCGCTGGTGGCCATGATCATGCGGGCCAGCGCCATCATGTGCACGAAGGCCGCGCAGCCGCCGTTGTGCACGTCCAGGACGTGCGAGGGCTTGGCGCCGAGCCGTCGGGCCAGCTCGGGGCCGGCGCCCAGCACCGGATTGTCGGGCAGCTGGGTGTGGGTGAGGATGATGTCGATCTCGGCGGCCAGGCCATCGCCGTGCCGTTCCCGCAGTGGCGCGAAGGCTTTTTCGGCCATGTCGACGGCGGTTTCGTCGCGGCTGATGTGGTGGCGTCCGGTCGGGGACCGGAACATCACGTTCTTGGCCATTCGCTCGGAGCGGGAGAACTGGGTGAAGTATTCGGTCGGGACCGGATCGCCGGGCAGGTAGCTCGCGACGTCGACCAGACTCACTTTGGGCATGTTCACTGCATCCACTCCGGCTTGATCGGCAGCCCGTGAGCCGCGCGGTATTCACAGATGGCCTTGAGGTTGTCCAGCTCCAATTGGTGGCCGGCGGAGAACATCTCCCAGAAATCGCCGACCCACACCGGCCGCTTGGGCGGCGCGGTCTCCGGATAACCGTTCTCGTCGTAGAAGGGGTGTTTGCAGTTGACCCACAGCACCACCGACCCCGGTTTGTCGAGCACCACCTGGGCGTCGACGACCCGCATCAGGTAGATCATCCACAGGTGTTCGGACTGGTCCCAGGCACAGTGGTAGTCCACGGTCATGGCGTCGGCATGGGTGACGGTCCTGGTGAAACACTTGGTCGCGTCGCCGAGCCGGTCGTACGACAGCCACAGGCCCGGTTCGTCGGTCTCGGTGAAGCCGCGCAGGCTGTAGGTCCATTCCTCCAGCGAGCGGGTGTCGGCGAGGTATTCGAAGACCTCGCGCGGCGGTGCGGCGATATAGGTCTGCACGGGGCAGAAGTCGCCGTAGATCTGGTCGTGTGGATACACCGACCGCAGCATGTCCATGATGATCGGGGTCGTCGCCTCCCGATCGGAATTCTCGATGCGCAGAACGCCGGGGATCACCTCGTCGGGGATATCGCTGAGTGCTGGCAGGGCGCTGGTGGTCACGGGGTACTCCTCGAAGCGTCGATAGTCGACAGGAAGGGCAGGAAGGGCGGGATTTCGTCGGGGTCGCAGAGGATTTCGAGGAACGAGGGACCGGTGGCGGTGAAACTGTCGCGCAGTGCGACGGTGAGGTCACCGGGTTCGTCGACGGTGCGGGCGGGTAGCCCGGGGAACATGGCGGCGATGCCCGCTCCCAGGTGTGCGGGGTGAAAACGGTTGAAGCTGTAGCGATCTCGGTAGTAGAGCTGTTCGCGGGTGACGCACATGGCGTGCGCGTTGTTGTTGAACACCACGAAGGTGATCGGCAGGTCGTGTTCCACGGCGGTGTGCAGTTCCATGCCGTGCATGTAGAAGGAACCGTCGCCGGCGATCACGATCGTGCGATGCGGACCGTCGGCGGCGTCGTGCCGGGCGAAGGCGGAACCGATGCCCGCGCCGAACGCGTAGCCCATGCCGCCCATCCCGAGGGCGACGACGAATCGTCCGTTCTCGGGCACCCTCAGGTAATGCACCACGCTGGCGCCGGTGTTACCCGCGTCGGCGAAAATATCCGCGCCCAGGGGCAATGCGCGCTGAATCGCGTCGACGACTGTGCGGTAGCGCAGGCCGGGACCCGCGGCGTCGGGCACCGTCATCGGGGTCGGGTCGACCGGGGGATCGGCGTGGATGGGGGTGCCGTCGATGTGGGTCAGCAGGTCGCCGATGGTCGTGGCGAGGTCGGTGGTGGTGGTGTGCAGCGCGGCCGGATAGGGCGGCAGCGCGCCGATGCTGAGCAGGGTGACCTCGCCGAGTGCCGCGTCGAGGCCCGCGCTCGCGGTGACGGGCAGCCGTGTGCCGATCAGCAGGCACGCGCTCGCCGCGGCCAGCGCTTCGGCGAGTTCGGCGTGGCCCATGCTGCCCGCGACCCCGCAGTAGCCGGGACCGGCGTTCGGATAGACGTCCTTGGCGTCGGGCGCCAGGCCGATCGAGGCGTCCAGCGCGGTGACCAGCTCGGCGAGCTGGGCGCGAGCACCGTCGCGGGCGACCTGATCACCCGCGATGATCACGATCTTGCCGGTGCGCCGGGCGGCGGCGAGCTCGGTGACGAGGGAGTCGAGTACCGGAACCTCGGCGGGTCCGGTCGCACTCGGCGGTGCGACGGATTCCGGCATCGACTGCTGCTGCACATCTTTGGGGATGAGCAGCACGGCAGGCCCGCCGCCCGCGGCGGCCGCGACCGCCGCGGCGAACTGCGCGGGCAGCTCGCCCGGATCGGTGACGCGCGCGCAATACCGGCTCACCGCCGAGAAGAGCGCGATGGCGTCCAGCGATCCGGCCAGTCCACTCGAATCCTGAAACGCCCCATGGCCTTCCAGCGCGGTCGGCGGCTGCCCGATCAGCGCCAGTACGGGGACCCGGGACGCGAAGGACTCGGCGAGCCCGGCGACCAGGTTCATCGCCCCGCCGCCGGAGGTCGCGACCACGACGCCGAGTCCGCCGGTGCTGCGCGCGTACCCGTCGGCCATGGTGGCCGCCGAGAACTCGTGCTTGGCGACGATGCCCGCCGGGCGCCCGCCCGCGTCGAAGATCGCGTCGTAGAGGTCTTCGATATTGGCGCCGTCGACGCCGAAGAGATGCGTGACCCCCAGTCCGGATACCGCGTCCACGAGGTAGTCGACCACTCTGTCCGGCATCGGCCCTCCTTTTCTTCGCGTGCCGCGTCCATCGCCCGGGCACCTGGTCTGACCAGCGGGTACCGATGGACGGAACGTCGCGTACACGAGGAATACGGCGTGGCGGTGACCCCGGTTCACAGGGTGGGTGAGATCCACCCCTTGTGTGTACGTATACATCTACGTATAGTGAGTGCATGCCCAACAAGACGATCTACGTAGCCGACGATGATCTGCCTCTGTTCCAGCGGGCGCAGGAGCTCGTCGGCGGCAACATCTCCGGCGCGGTGGTCGCCGCGCTGCGCCGATTCATCGACCTGGAGGAAGGCCGCCAGGCCGGCTTCGACGAGGTCGTCTTGCAGGTGGGTCGCGACGGCGTGCGGCAGGTGCGCTTCCAGGGCTCCCTGCTGGGCGAATGGCGCGATGTCGGTGACGAGCGGGTACTGCACCAGCAGGTCTACCGCAGTCGCAAGGGCAAGCTCGTGCTGCACACGCACACGGCGCTGTGGAAGGACTACCCCACCGGCGAGGCGGCCGGTGATCTGAAGGACTGGAAGTACTGGCGCCGGATGTTCGGCATCGGCGACCGGCCCTGGGATTGGGGCGATTACGAGTACGAGATCGTCGACGACGTGACCGACCTGAAGGGCCGCATCCCCGACAAGCTCTACCGCAAGGTCGAGGACATCCACGCCCACCCGCAGATCGAGGAACTCGACATCTAGGTCCCGGCCGCCGGACACAACCACACACGCACACCAGCTACCGCAGCCCCTGGGGGCTGTGTCGATGACTCATGCACTTATTCGCAGTAATGAATGAAATTCTCTGGAAAGGGACGACCATGGTCAACTCGGCCATCACGGCACGGGGCCTGCGCAAGGCCTACGGCGAGCACACGGTCCTCGACGGCATCGACCTCGCCGTCGCCGAGGGCACGATCTTCTCCCTGCTCGGCCCCAACGGCGCGGGCAAGACCACCACGGTGCAGATCCTCACCACACTCATCAGCGCCGACGGCGGCGAGATCTCCGTCGGCGGCCACGACGTGGTGACCGACCGCGACGGCGTCCGCGAGCTGATCGGCGTCACCGGGCAGTTCGCGGCCGTCGACGAACTGCTCACCGGCCGCGAGAACCTGCACATGATGGGCGATCTCAACCATCTGCCCCGCCGTGACACCCGCAGCCTGGCCACCGAGCTGCTGGAACGCTTCGACCTGGTCGAGGCGGCCGACAAGCCGGCCGGCACCTACTCCGGCGGCATGACCCGCAGGCTCGACCTGGCCATGACGCTGGTCGGCAATCCGCGGGTGATCTTCCTCGACGAGCCGACCACCGGTCTCGATCCGCGCAGCCGCCGCGCCATCTGGGACATCATCCGGGGCCTGGTCGACGACCTCGGCGTCACCGTCTTCCTCACCACCCAGTATCTCGAGGAAGCCGATCGGCTCGCCGACCGGATCGCGGTGCTCGACCAAGGCCGCATCGTCGCCGAGGGCACCGCGGCCGAACTGAAGCGGCTGATCCCCGGCGGGCACATCCGCATCGACTTCGCCGATCAGCGCGCGCTGGCCGCCGCACAGTACGCGCTCGGCCCGTCCGCGCGGGTGCTCGACGCCGGCGACGGCCTCACTCTCGCCGTCCCCAGCGACGGCGGCGTGCGCTCCCTGCGCACGGTGCTCGACCAACTCGATGCCGAGAACATCGAAGCGGGCGGCATTTCCGTGCACACCCCCAACCTCGACGACGTCTTCCTCACCCTTACCGGCCGCGCCACCACCGAGCAGGAGTCCCTGGCATGAGCACCAACACCGTCGCGAACAAGCACGCCTTCGCCGACACCATGACCATGTTGCGGCGCAACATCATCCACGCCAAGCGCTACCCGAGCATGGTCTTCGGCATCCTGATCATGCCGACCGTGCTGCTGCTGGTGTTCAACTACGTCTTCGGTGGGGCGCTGGAGAAGTCCTCCGGCGGCGAGTACATCGACTACCTGGCGCCGGGCATGCTGCTGTTGCTGCCCGCGTACATGACCGTGTCGGTGGCCGTCTCGATCGCCACCGACAAGAGCAAGGGCATCATGAATCGCTTTCGGGTGATGGCGATCTCGCAGCCCTCGATGCTCAGCGGGCACGTGCTCGGCTCGCTCCTCCAGGCGCTGGGTGGCATGGCCGTGATGACCGCCGTCGCGCTGCTGATCGGCTTCCGGCCGAACGCCGACCTCGTCGAGTGGGTGGCCGTATTCGGTCTGCTCACCCTGGTGACCTTCGCGTTCAACTGGCTCGCCATCGCTCTCGGTCTGCTCTCGCCCAACCCCGAAAGCGCCAGCAACGCACCGTTTCCGATCGTGATGCTGCCGTTTCTCGGTAGCGGCCTGGTCGCCACCGACACTATGCCGGTCGGCCTGCGTCAGTTCGCCGAGTACCAGCCCTTCACCCCCATCACCGAGACCCTGCGCGGCCTGCTGATGGGCACCGAGATCGGCGTCAACGGCTGGGTCTCGCTGGGCTGGTGCGCGGTGATCGCCGGCGGCGGCTTCCTCTGGTCGAAGTCCATCTTCAGCAAGCAGAGCTGAGCAGCACGAGCTGAACGGTCCCGGAGAGACTCAGCTCTCCGGGACCGTTCGCTGTGCTCAGATCTGGGCTTCCAGGATCGTGCGGCCCGAGCTGACCGAGGTGATCTCGACCTTGCTGATCGACTCGGGCGGCGCGTCGATGGTGCGGTCGACGGTGAGTTCGGTGCCGGGGCCCGCGGGCCACTGGTCGAGCTCGAAGCGCTGGTCGCCCGCGGTGACGATCAGGCCGTAGGTCCAGCTGTAGCCGGAGCCGTAGCTGCTGGGGGCATAGCGGCAGGTCATCACCAGGCGGGTGCGGTCGCCGTCGCGCACCAATTTCACCTCGGCGCTGACCGGCGTCTGCTCCACCGCCCGCATCTGCTGGGCGGCGACGACCTGTTCGGCCGGTACGTCCGAGCGGGCGACGGTGACCGTCACCGGGACGGCGATCGCCACGGCGGCCGCGGCGGCCACGACCGCGCTGCCGATCCCGAGCCAGCGACCGCGCCGTCGCCGTTTCTCGGCCGCGGCGGCCAGCGAGGGGATCAGATCCGGGGCGTGGGCGGTCGCCGGTTCGGTGGCTTCGATCATCGACAGGGCGGTGTCGCGATCGACCAGCGCGAGCATTCCCGGCATGCCGGCCAGGTCGGCGACCGCTTCGGTGCAGTGCGGGCAGTCGTGCAGGTGCGTCTCGTACTCGCGGCGCTCGTCGGCGCCCAGGGAGCCGAGCACGTAGGCGGCGTCCCAGGTGCTGTACTCGTCGAAGAGATCGGTCATCGGTTCGTCACCCCCATCTCCTGTAATGCCAGTCGCATGGCGCGCATGCCGTAGTGCAGCCGCGACTTCACCGTGCCTGGCGGAATACCCAGCTCGTCGGCGATCTGCTGCATGCCGAGGCCGCGGTAGTAGGCCCGCACGATCACCTCGCGATGATCCTGGCTCAGCGTGCTGAGCGCGTCGGCGACGAGCCAGCCGTCCAGCGCCCGGTCGGACTGGTCGGGACTCACCTGTTCCGGCGGTGTGTCGGTGCCGAACTCCCGGCGGTGTCGCGCGCTGCGGTGTTCGTCGACGGCAAGATTACGGGCCACGGTGAACAACCACGCGCGCGGTGAGGTCTCGGTCTGCTCCAGCACCGCGGGCCGCTGCCAGGCCCGCAGCAAGGTCTCCTGCACGATGTCCTCGGCCCGGCCGGGATCGCGCACCAGGCCGAGGGTGAAGCGCCACAGCGCGGGAGCGTGCTCGGCGTAGAGCGCGCGCATCAGTTCGTCGCGACCGTCGTCCATCGGCGGTCCGGGTCACTGCTCGTCGATATTCATGGTGTCACTCCTGGTCTGTCGATGGAGTAACGGGATCAGTTGCGTTCGAGTTCAATCGGGTGCGTCGCGAGCAAGGCCAGGGGCAGCGGCTGGCGGCGCAGCACGCTCGCCCACAGGTCGTGCCGGTCGGTGGCGAGGGGATCCGACGGCAGCGCCGAGACCACGATCCAGTCGTCGTTGTCGAGTTCGCCGTCGAGCTGGCCCATCGACCAGCCCGCGTACCCGGCGAAGATCCGGATGCCCTCGACCAGCGGGCCGATCTCGGCGGGATCGGCGTCCAGATCGACCAGCACCACCCGGCCGTCGACCCGGCGCAGGCCGCGCACCTCGGAGATGTCGGCGCCGGTGCGCAGGGTGCCCAGGCACAGGGCCGCGTCGCGTTTGACCGGACCGCCGATGTACAGGTCGGTCGGCTGGGCGGCCAGGTCGGCCCAGGCGGGCAGGACATCGCGCACCGGGGTCTCGCTCGGCCGGTTCAGCACCACGCCGAGACTGCCCGCGTCGTTGTGCTCGATGACGTACACCACGGTCCGCCGGAAAGTCGGTTCCACCAGGTCGATCGCCGACACCAGCAGATTGCCCGCGCGGACGCCCACCGCGGGTTGCCCGCGCCGCCGGTCATCGCCGTGCCCGTCGCGAGTCCGGCGCTCGTCCGGGTCGTCTCCGCGTGCCACCGAGCCATCATCGCATTGGACGGGTGTCGCGCGCTCCCCGCGGAGCGTCGCGCACCGGAAATTTTCTTGCCCGACCGGCTGTGGGCGCGCCCGGTAGGGTCGCGGCATGCACTCGCCCGAGGTCGTTCTCGAAAACAGTGACGCCGTGTACGACTACTACCAGCGACATCAGCAGAATCGCTGGCAGGCGCTGGCGTCCTATGCCGTGCTGGCCCGGCGCTTCCGCCCGCGGGTGGCGTTCGCCGACGGCGCGAAGCAGCAGCTGACGGCACTGGTGCGCAGCGGGCGCCCGGTGATCTTCGCGATCAATCACCTCTCCACCAGCGACCCGTACACCGTCGCCGCGACGGCGTGGCGCTCCCCGCTGCGCCGCAAGATCGGCCGGGTGCGGGTGCTGGCCAAGGACGAACTGTTCGCCGATGCCGAGCAGCGCCGCAAGGTCGACATGATGGGCGGCATCCCGGTGTTCCGCGGCAAGGACCACGGCATCAGAGCCGTCAACGCCGCGGGTCAGCGCATGATGGACGTCTGCGCGCAGCGTCTGGCCGCCGGCGACCACCTGGCGATCTTCCCCGAGGGCACCTGCAACGACGTCGATCCGGCGACGGTGCAGTCCGTCGGCAGCGGGATCGGTCATATCGCGTTCCGCGCGGCCAAGCTGGACGCGCCGCCCGCGCTGGTCGCCCTGGCGATGAGCTACGGTCCGCGACCCGACCCGAAGGTCGAGCCGACCGCCGCCGAGGTCGTCGCCGCCCGGTTCTACTTCCGGGAGCCGGTGCTGGAACTCCCGCAGCGGCCCGCCGACATCGCCCGCCTGGTCAAGGACGAACTGCAGCTGGCCCTCGACGCCGCCGTCGCGAGCTACTGAGGCAGCCCGAACAGCTCCCGCGCCCGCTGCGGCACCAGCGAGATGTAGGCCGGGTGGGTCTTGACGAAATGCAGGACCACCGGACACAGCGGCAGCACGCTGAAACCTTCGGCGCGGCTGGCGTCCAGCGCGGCCTGGGTGAGCACGTTGGCCAGTCCCTGGCCCTCGAATCGGGGATGGATCTCGGTGTGCACGAGGGCGCGTTCGGCCCCGGTGTCCTGGTACTCGATATAGCCGGCGGGGACCCCGTCGGCGGTGAGTTCGAACCGCTCGAGCGCGGCGTTGTTGCGGACCTCGGTCGCCATGCGTCGAAACTACCCCGGTCGGCGGCATTCGACGGCGGGGTCCGCGTATGGCGGGTTCCGGCCCGAGCCTGGACAATGTCGGGATGATCGGTCAGCGCCCGCAGGCGGTAGCTCGCGTAACCACGGAGGGCGCCCGAGCATCCCAGGAGGAGACGGCATGACCGCACGTGTGGTGCTCGCTCCCGACAAGTTCAAGGGTTCCCTCACCGCGCCCGAGGTCGCCACCGCGCTGGCGGCCGGGATCCGCCGGGCCGCGCCGTCCGTCGACGTGCGCTGCGTGCCGGTCGCCGACGGCGGCGACGGCATGGTCGACGCGTTCGCCGCCGCGGGCTGGCAGCGGATCGTGGTCCCGGCACCGGGCCCGACCGGGGAACCGTCGACCGCGGTCTACGCCGTGCACGGCGACACCGCGGTGGTCGAGCTGGCCGCCGCGGTCGGCCTGGTCAAACTCCCCGGCGGCCGATTGGAGCCGATCCGGGCGAATACCTTCGGCCTCGGGGTGGTGGTCGCGCACGCGCTCGACCACGGCGCCCGCGAGATCGTCCTCGGGCTCGGCGGCAGCGCGTCCACCGACGGCGGCGCGGGCTTCCTGCAGGCGCTCGGCCTGCGCTTGCTCGACCGTGACGGCCGCGAATTGCGGAGCGACGCAGCCGGATTCGATGTGGTCACGCTGCTGAGCGGGGTGGTGTCGGTCGATCGGGCGGCACTGCATCCGGCGATCGCGCAGGCGCGGTTCACGCTCGCCTGCGATGTGGACAATCCGCTGCTCGGTCCGGCGGGCGCGGTGGCGGTGTACGCGCCGCAGAAGGGCGCGAACGCCGGCAGAATGGTGGATCTCGAAGCGGCGCTGACCAATTGGGCCGCCGTCCTCGGAACCGGCTACGCCGAGATCGGTGGCGCGGGCGCGGCGGGTGGTACCGGGTTCGGTGCGCTGGCCGTGCTCGGCGCGCGGGTCCGCCCCGGCATCGATGTGCTGCTCGAGCTGCTGGAATTCCCGGCGCTGGTGGCCGGGGCGAACCTGGTCGTCACCGGCGAGGGGTCACTGGATCACCAGAGCATGCACGGCAAGGCGCCGGTCGGGGTGGCCGCCGCGGCCAAGGCGGCCGGGGTGCCGGTGGTCGCCGCGGTGGGCCGAACCATGTTGTCGCCAGGGGAGATCCGGGCCGCCGGCTTCGCCGGGTGCTACGCGCTCGCCGACCTCCAACCCGATCCGGCGCGCTCGATCGCCGACGCGGCCGCGCTGCTCGAACGCGTCGGTGAACGGATCGCGGTCGACCGCCTGCTGCGACCGGCTACAGCGCGACGGCGGTAGCGACGGTAGCGACGGGCGCGCCCGGACGGGCGTTCGCGGCGAGCTGGGCGCGGTGGGTGTCGCCCCAGGCTTCCAGCGGCTCCAGCGCGAGTCGCAGGGTGTCGCCGAGCGGGGTCAGCGTGTATTCGACGCGCGGCGGGATCTCGGGGTAGATCTCCCGGTGCACCACGCCCGCGGCCTCCAGCTGGCGTAGGTTCTCGGTGAGCACCTTCTCGCTCACCCCGTCGAGCAGCCGCCGGATCTGCCCGAACCGCTGCGGGCCCGCGCCGAGCACCCACATCAGGTGCAGCTTCCACTTCCCGCCGACGACGTCGATCGCCAAGCTCATGCCGCACACGTCGTGATCTGCGTCACTACTCATCGTTGGTGCACCCCTTCCGACCGTATTTCGGACCTCGGGGTAAGCAACCACACCCCGACGTTCGGTCTTCCCGACGATACCCGCGCCGACCACCATGGATTCCGGCGCCGAACCATCGAACAATCGAGAATCGAAGGGGCATCAGATGTCCGAACAGTCCACCCGCTCCGTGTCCGTGCTCGGCCTCGGCCCGATGGGGCAGGCCATGGTCCGCGCCTTCCTGGCAGCGGGCGTCGAGGTCACCGTGTGGAACCGCAGCGCCGAGAAGGTCGACGCGATGGTCGAGCTCGGTGCGAAACGCGCCGCCACCGTCGCCGAGGCACTGGCCGCCAACGAGGTGTCGGTGCTGAGCCTGACCCACTATGCCGCCATGTACGACGTGCTCGGCCAGGCGCCGGAAGCCTTGGCGGGCAAGGTGATCGCCAACCTGTCCTCGGATTCGCCGGAGAAAGCCCGGGCCGGCGCCGCCTGGGTGCGTGAGCGTGGCGCGCAGTTCCTCTCCGGCGGGGTGATGTCGGCGGGCGACAATATCGAGCACCCCGCGTCCTACATCTTCTACAGCGGTCCGAAGGAGGTGTTCGACGCGCACGCCGAGCTGCTACGCCCGCTCAGCCCGCAGGAGTACCTCGGCGCCGACGACGGCCTCGCCCAGGTCTTCTACCAGGCGTTGCTGGTCATCTTCCATCCCTGGCTGCTGGCCTTCGACCAGGCGACCGCGGTGATCGCGAAGTCCGGCCACGACATCGCCCAGTTCGTGCCGTTCGCGGTCCGTTCCAGCGAGGCCTTCCCGTACTTCATGACGGAGTTCTCGGTGGCCAACCAGAACGGCGGCTGGGCCGACCTGGCCTCGCTGAAGATGATGGTGGCCGGCGCGCAGCACATCATCGACGCCAGCGAGGAGGTCGGCGTCGACGCGGGCTTCTCGCACCTGGCGCAGTCGTACTGGCGCAAGGCGGTCGAGGCCAGCGAGGCGGCGGGCAAGCCGGTGTCGACCTTCGAGCTGATCCGCGGCGCGGCCTGAGCCGGACGCGCCGGAACCGTCCGGTACCCGAGGGTGCCGGACGGTTCCGGTGGTCACGCGGTCTCGGCGCCGAGCCGGGGGAACGGCTCGGTGGCGAACACCACCTCCACTGCCACCTCGAAGTAGGCCGCGATCCGCAGGGCGAGATGCAGGCTGGGGCTGTATTCACCCCGTTCGAGGTAACCGACGGTCTGGTAGTGCACGCCCAGCGCCTCGGCCAGGTCCCGCCGCGAGATGCCGCGCTCGGCGCGCAGCATCGCGATGCGGTTGTAGATGACCTCAGAAGGCACGCTGCATCGCCTTGTCCCTGCGCGCGGCCATCGCGGAGCCGGATTCGTGTGCTGCCATGCGCCGCAGGACGATCGGCGCGATCACCAGCCCGGCGACCGTCCAGAGGCCGAGTACCGCGACGGTTTCCAGGTGCCGCCAGGACTGGTCGAGTTCGACGGCGACCGCGTCGGCCGGCAACAGCGCCGAGCGCATACCCAGACCCAGCCAGTACATCGGGAACGCCTGACCGACCGCCTGCAGCCAGCCGGGCAGCGCGGTGATCGGGTAGAAGATGCCGGAGATGGCGACCAAGCCCATCAGCGGAATCGTCAGCAGGAACGACGAGCGGCTGTCGAGCAGGCTGCCCAGGATCGTGCCCCAGGGCAGCACGGCCAGCAGACCGAGCGCCAGCACCCCGGCGAATGTCGCGATCGCGCTCGCGTCGGTCAGCGAGGAACCGCCGATGATCACCATGCCCACACCGAGCACGATAACGACCTGCGCGAGCACCGAGCCCGCGCCCGCCACGATCTTGCCGGTGAAGTAGCCGGTCAGCCCTTTGGGCACGGCCTTGGATCGCAACAGCGTGCCGTCCTCGCGGTCCAGGACCAGCACATTGAGGACCGCGTACAGGCCGTTGAACGCGATGATGGCGCCGATCAGACCGGGCACGGCCAGCTCGGCGACCGACAGTCCGCTCTCGCCGTACATCCGGTTCCGCAGCAGGAACAGCACCGCGAGCGAGAGCGCGGGGGTGAGGAACTGCCCGATCAGATCGGGGGCGTTGGTGTAGAGCTGGCGCAACTCGATCCCGCCGCGGGCGAGTCCGGCGCGGATGGCGGTGACGCTCATCGGGTGACCTCCGCGAGAGTGTGAACGGGTGCGCCCGCGGCGCCGGATTCGGCGCGGCGGACCAGGGTCATATAGGTGTCCTCCAGCGAGGCGCGACGGACCTCGAGATCGCCGATGGCCTCGCCGTGCTGCTTGAACAGCTCGTGCACGTACTTGGTCGACTCGGTGGTGGTGTGCACGAATCGCTGACCGTCCACGGTCCAGCTCACCTGGGCCTCGCCCGCGACCGAGCGGGACAGCTCGTCGGGCGAGCCGTCGGCGATGATCCGGCCACCGGCCAGGATCAGCAGCCGATCGGCGAGCTTCTCCGCCTCGTCCAGATCGTGCGTGGTGAGCAGCACCGTGGTGTCCTCCAGATCGGCCAGCCGGTGCACCAGATCGTGGAAGTCGCGCCGCGCGGCCGGATCGAAGCCGGCCGTGGGTTCGTCCATGAACAGCAGGTCGGGCTTGCCGACGATGCCGATCGCCACGTCCAGCCTGCGGCGCTGGCCGCCGGAGAGTGTGGCGATCTTGGCGTCGGCGTGGTCGGTCAGGCCGACCAGCTCGATGAGCTGATCGGTGTCCCACGGCCGTGGGGTGCGCTGGGTGGCATAGGGAACGTAGTACGAGCCGAGATGCTGCAGCAGTTCGCGCACCCGCCATTTGGCGTGATCACGCCAGGATTGCAGCACGACGCCGATCCGCGCGCGCCACTGTTCGTCACCGTGTTCGGGATCGGTCCCCAGCACGTCGACCCGGCCGGCCGACCTCCTGCGAAACCCCTCGAGGATCTCGATCGTGGTGGTTTTGCCCGCGCCGTTGGGCCCGAGCATGACGAGCACCTCGCCGCGCGAGGCCTGAAATGTCACATCGTGCAGGACATCGGTGTCGTCGTAGCGCATCCGTAGTTGCTGTACGTCGAGAACAACGTCGTTACTCGAAGCCATGAGTCCTCCCAGTCATCGACCTTCGATGAGATGTAGCATACGTACTACATTCCATCGCGGCAATGCTTCGGCTGAATTGGACATTTCGGGAAGTGAGAGCACTGCTCTTGACATGCCGCCGCCGGGCGCGCATAGTTGTACTCAACAGAGAGCAGTGCTCACAGTTCAGGAGTGATCAAGATGGACAACGCGACCCGCTACCTCGGCCCCACCGGCTTCGACCCGATCATGAACAAGATCGCCAACCTGCTGCCCAAGCTGGGGATCAGCATCATGGGCTCGCGTCTGCTGGCGGTGCGCGGTCGCAAGAGCGGCGAATGGCGCACCACCATGGTCAACGTGATGACCGCCGCCGACGGCGCGCGCTACCTGGTCGCCCCGCGCGGGCACACCCAGTGGGTGCGCAACCTGCGCGTCGCGGGCGACGGCGAACTGCGGCTGGGCCGCAAGGTCGAACAGTTCACGGCCACCGAGATCGCCGACGCCGACAAGGTCCCGCTGCTGCGCCTCTACCTGGAGAAGTGGGGCTGGGAGGTCGGCAAGTTCTTCGAAGGAGTCGACAAGAACGCGACGGACGAACAGCTCGCCGCCATCGCCCCTGGTTTCCCGGTATTTCGTCTCGCCTGATCAGGCACGCACATGGGTAACTTCTCGGGCACGGGCTGACCTGCCCGGTATCGAACCCGCGTCCCTGGATCTGGCGCGCCTGAGTCCGGCCTAGATACGCGGGGAGGCGGACAAGTACTCGATCGCCGCGGCGTAGCCCTGGATGCCGAGGCCCGCGACGACCGCGGTCGCGATCGGGGATACGAAGGAGTGGTGCCGGAACTCCTCGCGGGCGTGCACATTGCTGATGTGCACCTCGACGATCGGCACCTCGGGAATCACCAGGGCATCGCGCAGCGCGACAGAAGTATGGGTCAGGCCGCCGGGATTGATCACGATGCCCGACACCTCGCCCCGAGCCTGATGGATCCGGTCGATCAGCGCGCCTTCGTGATTGGACTGGAACGCCACGATCTCGCGCCCGAACCGGGCGGCCGTGCGCTCGCACAGCGCGACGACGTCGTCGAGGGTGTCGGCGCCGTAGATCTCCGGCTGGCGGGTGCCGAGCATGTTCAGATTCGGCCCGTTGAGCACGAGGATCGGGCCGGTGGCCTGCACGGTGTCTGCCATGCAGGCCACCTTAATTCACAGGCCGGTCGGGCCCTCCGAGCGCAGGTCGTCGACTTTGCGCATGGCCTCGCGGAGTTCGGCGAGCCAGGACTCGGCGTGCTTGCCCGCCAGTTTCACCGTCCAGGCCAGCGCGTCGGCGCGAGAGCGGGCCACGCCTGCGTCGATCAGGGTGTCGAGCACCTGGCGTTCGGGCTGACGCAGCCGGGTCATCACCGGAACCGCGAGGTGGGTGAACAGGATTCGCTCACCATCGACTCGCACGCCCCAGGCGACGCTGCGGCCGTACCGCCGCTGCGCCTCGTCGGCGATCTGCATCCTGGCCGGGCGGGTGGACTCGCGGAAGCGAGCCAGCGCTCCCTCTTTCGTCGCCGCCGAGACCGGCGGGGCGTCGCTGTCGGCCGACTTGGGCTGTGGCACCGGGAGTTCGCCGACGACCACGATCTCGTCGCGGTCGATATTGATCTCGGGCGGGCCGGTGAACCAGTCGGCGGGCAATCGTCCGGCGAACCAGTCGGCGGCGTCGGCCGGATCGGGGAGGTCTGCTTGCTGCCAGCCGCCCGGCCGGCCGAATCCGCGTTCGCGATGGGCGTTCCGCATGGAAATCACCTGCTATCTCTGTTGCGCACGTTGCGTTGATTACAAGATTACGCCGATATATGCGCCGCGGTTTATGCTCTGCGTGAACGGGGATGTTCCCGGTTGGCGCCCCGCGGTGACGCGGGGTTGAGCGTCGGTGGGTCTGGGTACCCTCGCGTTGAATCGCCGGACAATGCGAGATCCGCGCGACTCGGCGCGCCGCCCGGTACGGTAAGCGCGCCAGTTGTTGCCACTGGCTGGGCGAGGTTCGAAATCAGGCCCTCATCGGGGTGGGATTTCGGGCACAATCGAGGTGCTGAGGTCGGGTAGCGTCCCGTATTGCCGGGGCATCGGAGACGGGTCAACTTCCGGTACGGTGGATTTGTTACCGGAGTGGCAAGAGTGAAGAGTGGGCGATATGGATGTGTGGGGATCCCGCCGCTTTCGCGTCCGGGGCGCAATGGCGATCGCGGGGGTTGCGACCCTCGCCATCGCGCTGTGCTCGTGCGGGGTGGGTGGGAAGCCGAGTGAGTCGGAGTCGGTTGTCCAGCGGTTCACCGATCTGCTGGACGAGCAGGATTACACCAAAGCCGCCGACCTGACCTCGTACCCCGCCGCCGCTTCGGCAACCATGAAGCAAATGTTCGAGGGCTTGGCGACCGGCAAGGTCGACTACGAGCCGAGTCAGGTGATCGATCTCGACCCGCAGTCGGCGATCTTCAGCATGGACGTCGCCTGGAACTTCGGCGAGCACAAGGACTGGACCTACACACTGCAGGGCACCGTCCGCAAGCTCGCGATCGGCTGGCGGATCTCCTGGGAACCCGCCGTCGTCATGCCGCAGCTGGCCAACAATCGCACCGTCAAGCTCGTGCGCACCACCGCCAAGCCGCCGCCGCGGGTCGTCGACCTGCCCGGCGAGCCGCTGATGACCGAGCAGACGATCAATGTCATCAAGATCGATCCGAGCCGCACCGGCGACCTGGTCGGCTCGACCAACGCGCTCGCCGACGCGATCGAACCGGTCGCGCCGCTGATCACCGGGCCGTCGCTGATGCAGCAGCTGGCCGCGTCGCAGGGCCAGCCGGTCGTCGCGGTCAACCTGCGCGAGGGCGACTTCGCGATCCTGGAACCGCGGATGGCGCGGGTGCCGGGCGTGGTGATGGAGAAGCAGCCCAAGCTGATCTCCGCCGATCGCCGCACCTGGTCGCCGATGCTGGACGCGCTGCGCGAGGTGTGGAAGGACAGCCAGGAGGCCACCTCCGGCTGGGGTGTGCAGATCTTCGAGGCCGACGGCCGGTTCGTCAACCAGGTCGCCGGTTACCAGGGCCCGGCCGGGCCCGACATCTCCGCGACCATGGATCAGCGGCTCCAGCGCGCGGCCGAGGACGCGGTGGTCAGCGTCGGCACGCCGGCCTCGGTGGTCGCGATCCAGCCGTCGACCGGCGCGGTGGTGGCTGTCGCGCAGAACAGCTACGCCACCGAGAAGGGGCCGATCGCGTTCACCGGGCTGTTCCCGGCGGGCGGCACCATGGAGCTGTTCCGCGTCGTCGCCGCGGCCGCGAAGAACAAAGCGCCGCAGGATGTCTCGGTGCAGGAGGCCGCGGAGGCGGCCACCGCGCTGGGCGTCGGCGTCGACTTCAAGGTGCACGGGCTCGACGAGGTGACCGGGCGGATCAGCGCCCCCGGCCGCAGCACCGAGCAGGTCCGGCAGGGCGCCGGGTCGGACGCGGTGCTGGCCAGCCCCTTCGGCATGGCGATCGCCGCCGCCGCGATCTCGCGCGGTTCGGTGGTGCCGCCGATGATCGAGAACGGCAAGCCGAGCACCACCGACACCCCGGTGCCCGCGCTCACCCAGCCCGCGGTCGACCGGCTGCGCGGCCTGATGCAGGAGGGCATCGGCAAGCCGGAAACCGCTGCGCTGCGCGGCTTCCGGGATGTCACCGCCTTCGCGGCGACCGGCGGCGCCGACGGCTGGCTGCTGGCCACCATGGGCGACCTGGTCTTCGCGGTGCACATCGCCGATGTCGACAGTGGCGACGCGACGTCGCGACTCGCCGCCGTCCTGCTGAAATCGTTGGCCACACCGGAGGCTTGACCGCCTCTCCGCGTTTCTGGCCGGACTCAGGTGCGCAGAACGTGAGGACGCGGCCGGCGGTGATGTGTGGGGCCGGTTCAGGCCGTACCCGGTGAGTTACCCATGTACTCGCGTGGGCCGGGGTGACGGATTCGTAAGCCGAGCTGGCATAGGCTGCTGGAGTGAAGAAGTTCGCGCCGTTCCTCGCTGATGCCCTGTTGGTGATCGTTTTCTGCGCGATCGGCAGGCGCAGTCACGACGAAGCGGTCATCGCCGGTCTCGTGAAAACGGTGTGGCCCTTCGGAATCGGCTTGCTGATCGGCTGGGCGCTGGCGGTGCTCGTCGCGCGCAACGCCCGCTTCGACGCGACGGCGCTGTGGCCCAGCGGCATCCTGATCTGGCTCGGCACGCTCGTCGGCGGGATGGTGCTGCGCGCGGTCAGCGGTCAGGGCGTCGCTGTGAGCTTCGTCATCGTCGCCGCCTGCGTCCTCGCGCTGTTCCTGCTCGGCTGGCGAGCCGCCATCCGCGCGCTGCGCTGACTCAGATCCTGCGCTGCTGCTTGAACTCCTGTTCGTATTCCTCGTCGTCGGCCTGCGGGGTGCGGAACAGGAACGCGAAGACGATCCAGCCGACGATGGCGACCAGGATGAAGCTGACGAACCGGTAGACGAACGCGGCGGCGACCGCCTGGGAGGCGGGCAGGCCCGCGGCGGCGGTGAGGCTGTAGATCAGGGTCGCGTCGACGTAGACGATGCCGCCGGGCGCGAACGGGATGGAACCGACGGCCTTGCCCGCGGTGAACGCGATGAGCAGGCCGGACAGCTTGGGGTCGGCGCCGACGGCGTAACAGGCCGCGCCGAGACAGGCCACGTCGGCGAAGCGGTGCACCAGCGCCCAGAGGCCGACCAGCGCCGCGTCCTTCTTGCCCAGGTCCACCGATTCGAGCTGGCGCCGGATCTCGCCCAGCTTGGCGATGCCGTGACCGGCCGGTTTCTTGCGCAGCCGGTTCACCAGCGCGAGCACCCGGCGCAGCATCGCCTCCAGCGTGCCGGGATGGCGGGCGAGGTAGTTGCCCGCGAGCAGCAGCGCGGCCAGGATCACCACCGACCCGATGAGCTTGGGTCCGATCTGGTTGCCGACCAGCGCCGCGCCGCCGATGCCGAGCAGCGCCAGCCCGGCCGCGGCGACCACGCCGGAGAACACCAGCTGCCAGGACGCCACGATCGGGCTCGCGCCCCAGCGCCGGGTCTGACGGTAGGTGAACGCGGTGGAGAAGACCTGACCGGCCGGCAGGGTCACCGACATCGCGGTGGCGCCGTAGACCACCGACACGGACTTGCCCTGGCTGACGTCCACCCCGCCCGCGTGCAGCAACTGCTTCTGCACCCGGCCGAATCCGCTCATCGACATCGCCTGCAACACGATGCACAGCACGACCCAGCCCCAGTGGATCTCGGTCAGCGTGCGCCACGATTCGTGCAGGCGGGGCCACAGGTAGGCACCTTCGCCGATGAGCAGCGCGAGCAGCACCGCGCCGAGCACCCATTTCACCCACCGGAACCGGCGGCGGCGCTCGGTCGGTGGCGAGGCGGGTTCGCCTGCTAGGTCGCCGTCGGCCGTCACGGTCTCAGCCTAACGAACGCAGCTGTTCTTCCTCGTCCTCGCCGGGTGCGGCGGCCGCCGGTTTCGGCCAGGCCAGGCGGGTTTTTCTGCGTCTGCCACGCAGTTGCACCTCGTCGCCGGTTTCCCAATGGTCTTGCTCGCTTTCATCGGCGAAGTAGAGCGCGCTGCCCGAAGCGAGAACGCGGCCGGGTTGATCTTTGGCCAATTCGGTGAGCCGGGACGCCTCGTTGACGGGGTCGCCGATCACGGTGTATTCGAAACGATTTGCGGCGCCGATGTTTCCGGCGACCGCCAGGCCCGCCGAGACGCCGATGCCGACGTCGAGGCTGGTCACCTCGCGCAGCGCCTCGCGCAGGTCGCGGGCGGCGGCCAGCGCGGCGCTCGGCGCGTCGGGACGGTCCAGCGGCGCGCCGAAGATGGCCAGCGCCGCGTCACCGACGAACTTGTTGACGAAACCGTGGTGCCGGTCGATCACGTCGACCACCACCCGGAAGAACTCGTTGAGCAGGCTGACGACCTCGGTCGGCGGACGTTCGGCCGCGGCCGCGGTGGAGCCGACCATGTCGACGAACAGCACGGCGACGAACCTGGTCTCACCGCCGAGTTCGGTGCCGTAGTCCAGGGCCCGCTGGGCCACGTCCTCACCGACGTGCTGGCCGAACAGTTCCTGGAGCTTGCGCCGCTTGGCCGCCTCTTCCATCATCCGGTTGAAGCCGACCTGCAGCAGGCCGATCTCACTGCCGTCGTAGACCTCCACCTGCACGTCGCGCGCGCCGCCCTGCACCCTGTTGATGGCTTGGGACAGCTGGCGCACCGGGTCGGAGATGGAGGATCCGGTGAGCATCGACAGCGCCAGCGCCTGCATGATCACCACGCCGCACAGCAGCAGGATGGAGATGGCCAGCGACTTCGCCGAGAACTTCACATCGGAGGAGATCTGGGTGACGCACAGCAGCACGATCGCGATGGTCGGCGCGAAGGTACCCATGCCCCAGGTCATCGCCATCCTGGTGCCGACGCCGGGGGTGAGGGTGTGATCGAAGGTGCCCTCGGTCAGCGCCTCGGCGGCCACCGGGCGCAGGATGCGCTCACCGAGCATGTAGGTGAAGCCGAAGACGATGGTGGCGGCCATACATTCGGTGACGATCACCGCGCCGGCCAGTTCGGGCGAGTCGACGATGATCAGCGCCGCCAGAATGCCGCCGCCGATGATCCACAGCACCAGATGCAGGATCGACTGGCGCAGCGGCACGTGCAGCGCGGCCATCTGTTCCTGCCTGCTGGGTGGGCCGCCACGCATCTGCCAGCGCATCACCGGCCGCAGCATCAGCGCGGCGCCCGCGATACTCAGCACCGCGGCGGCGCCGAAGACCAGCACCGGCGCGAGGAAGCCGGTCCGGCGCACGCCACCGGGATCGCCCTCGGGCACGGGCAGGCCGTACTGGATGAAGGCCCACACCAGGACCGCGCCGAAGGCGTTGGCCAGCAGTACCGAGGTCAGATACAGCGGCCAGCGCGTTCGCATGGTCTGTTTGACCGCTTCCAGGGGCGCCGACACGACCACCAATCTAGCGTTCGGGCCGATAGGCTCTCTCGGGTGACCGACCAGAAGGCAGATTCCGGGCCCACGTCCGCACCGTGGCGCGCGGACGCCGAGGCAGTGCATCCGCTGGTCCGCAAAGCCGCCGCCTGGAGCTGGCGGCTGCTGATCATCTTCGCTGCCCTGATCGCGGTGGGGATGCTGGTACAGAAGTTCGCCAACGTGGTGATTCCGCTGGCGATCGCGCTGCTCGCGGCCGCGCTGCTCGCGCCGCTGGTCGACTGGATGCAGCGGGTCGGAATTCCGCGTTCGCTTGGCGTGTTCGTCGCGCTGGTCGGGTCGATCGGGCTGCTCGCCGGGATCATGACCTTCGTCGTCGAGCAGTTCGTCGACGGTGTGCCCGGGCTGTCCAACGAGGTCACCAACAGTGTCCACAAGGTGCAGGACTGGCTGATCAACGGCCCGCCGCACCTGAGCGATCAGCAGATCCGCAGCGCGGGCGACACCATCGTGCGCACCATCCAGGACAACCGCGAGAGCCTGACCAGCGGCGCGCTGACCACCGCCACCGCGATCGGGCACATCCTCACCGGCGCCTTCCTGATCCTGTTCATCCTCATCTTCTTCCTCTACGGCGGCGACCAGATCTGGCATTTCGTCACCCGGATCATCCCCACCGCGCACCGGGAGAAGGTCCGCACCGCCGGTGAGCTGGGCTTCGGCACGCTGGTCGGGTTCGTGCGCGCCACCGTCGTGGTGGCCGCGGTGGACGCGATCGGGATCGGCGCCGGGTTGGCGATCCTGCACGTCCCGCTGGCGCTGCCGCTGGCCTCGCTGGTGTTCATCAGCGCGTTCATCCCGATCATCGGCGCGTTCTTCGCCGGGTTCGTCGCGGTGTTCATCGCGCTGGTCACCAAGGGCCCGGTCACCGCGCTGATCGTGCTCGGCATCATCATCGCGGTGATGCAGCTGGAAGGCCACGTGCTGCAGCCGCTGCTGCTGGGCCGGGCGGTGAGCATCCATCCGCTGGCTGTCGTCCTGGCGATCACCGCGGGCTTGGTGGTCGGCGGGATCGCGGGCGCGCTGCTGGCGGTGCCGTTGATCGCGGTCGGCAATACCGCGATCCGCTATCTGCTCGCCGACAGTCCGGAGGAGGTCTACGGCGAGCTGATCGGCGAGGACCGAAGACTTTTCTCCGCCGAGCCGGACAAACCGGAGCAGGGCCGGTTCGACATCGCGCACACGCTGCGCAAGGCCGAGGCGGAGCCCGGCGATGCGGACGCACACAGCTGAGCTGAGCTCGGCCGACGCGGCGACCGCGCCCCTGTGGCGGGCCGCCCAGGCGTTTCGGCTGGTCACGCTGCTGTACGCGATCGGCCAGCAGATCGCGTCGGTGTCGTACTACGAGCACCCGCGGCTGAGCTGGGTCCTGATCGCGCTGATGGCGATCTGGTCGGGCACGTCCGCGCTGCTGCTCTCGCAGTGGTATTTCCCCACGGCGACCGGCCGGATCCGGGGTTGGGTGGTCTTCGGCGACCAGGTCGTGACGATCGCGCTGATCGCCTCGACCCGGCTGGTCGCCGATTACGGCTGGTACCACGGTCATCAGACGCTGCCGACCACGCTGTGGATCGCCAACTCGGTGATCTCGATGGCGATCCTGCGCGGGCCGGTCGCCGGGGTGATCGCCGGGCTCGGCATGTCGGCGGTGGTGGTGACGGTGCGTGATCAGTGGGGACAGGACGTGTGGGGCGATGCCACCGCGCCGGTGCTCGTCTCGGTCGGCCTGGCGCTCGGCCTGGCGGCCGATACCGCGCGCCGCGCCCAGGGCCAGCTCGAACGGGCGCTGCGGATCACCGCGGCTGCGCAGGAACGGGAGCGGCTCGCTCGCGAAGTGCACGACGGCGTGTTGCAGGTACTGGCGTTCATCAAGCGTCGCGGCAACGAGATCGGCGGGCCCGCCGCCGAACTCGCGCAGCGGGCCGGGGAACAGGAAGTGGCGCTGCGGGTCCTGCTGTCCGAGCAGACCGAGCTGCCGGATTCCGGTGCGGCCGAGGTGGATCTGCGGCCGATGCTGACCGCGCGGGCCACGCCGAAGGTCTCGGTGGCGACGCCGGGGGACCCGGTGCTGATCGCCCGGTCCATCGCGCAGGAGATCGCCGCCGCCGTGGCGACCGCGCTGTCGAATGTCGACCTGCACGCCGGGCCGGACGCGAAAGCGTATGTGCTGCTGGAGGACACCGGTGACATGCTGGTGGTGAGCGTGCGCGACGACGGGAGCGGCATCCCGGCGGGCAGGCTGGCCGCGGCCGAAGCCGAAGGGCGGATGGGGGTTTCCCGCTCCATCGTCGGCCGGGTCGGCGCGCTCGGCGGCACCGCCGAACTGCTGACCGAGGGTGAGGACTTCGGCACCGAATGGGAATTCCGGATTCCGCGCCACCCGGCGCGCTGAGCGAAGGAGCCGCGATGACGGACCAGGCGATCACGGTGATGGTGGTCGACGACCACCCGATGTGGCGCGAGGGCGTCTCCCGCGACCTCACCGAGGCCGGCTTCGCCGTCCCCGCCACCGCCGACGGGGTCGGAACCGCCACCCGCCGCGCGGCCGCGGTCCAGCCCGACGTGGTGCTGATGGACATGCAGCTCACCGATGGCAACGGCGCCACCGCCACCGCCGAGGTGCTGCGGGTCTCCCCGCACAGCCGGGTGCTTGTCCTCTCGGCGTCGGCCGAACGCGACGACGTGCTCGACGCGATCAAGGCCGGGGCCAGCGGCTACCTGGTGAAGAGCGCGTCGGCCGCCGAGCTGATCGACGCGGTGCGGGCGACCGCCGCCGGTCAGCCGGTGTTCACGC
This sequence comes from Nocardia fodinahabitans, assembly GCF_052983615.1. Classification (NCBI taxonomy): domain Bacteria; kingdom Bacillati; phylum Actinomycetota; class Actinomycetes; order Mycobacteriales; family Nocardiaceae; genus Nocardia; species Nocardia fodinahabitans. The sequence continues at coordinate 3,116,350 of NZ_JBRJJC010000001.1, read as the reverse complement.
CCGGTCTCGCCGGGCTGGTGCTCGGCGAGTACCGGCGAATGGCGACCGCGCCGCCCGCCGCCGACCAGCCGCATCGCCCGTCGTTGACCGAGCGGGAGACCGAGGTGCTGCGGATGGTGGCCAAGGGCCTGTCCGCCAAGCAGATCGCGTCGCGGCTCAATCTCTCGCATCGCACCGTGGAGAACCATGTGCAGGCCACGCTGCGGAAACTGCAGCTCGCCAACCGGGTCGAGCTCACCCGCTACGCCATCGAACAGGGTCTCGAATAGGGGTTTGCCCTGATGTGCTGGGGGCCTCGCCGTCGCTACCCTCGATGACATGGGCGGTCCCGAATCCCTCTTCGTACCCGGCGCCACGACGGCCGGTCCCGTCGGCGACCGGGACCTGCGCGTCTCCGACGCCGAACGCGAGCACGTCGGTCAGCTGCTACAGCGCGCCGTCGGCCTCGGCATGCTCTCCCTCGGCGAGTTCACCGAACGCATGGACACCGCGCTCGCCGCGAAGACCCGCGGTGAACTCAACGTGGTGCTCGTCGACCTGCCCGGCATGCGGGTGGCAGGCGCGCCGCAGCCCGCCTCGATGCCACGGCCGCGCCCGGTCCCGCCCGGCGGCGCGATCCCCGGCCTGATCCGCAGCCGCCTCTCCGGCGTGCACCGGCGCGGGCCCTGGCAGGTGCCGCCGGTACTGCACCTGAACAACCTGCTCTCGGGTGTCACCCTGGACTTCACCGAGGCGGTCATGCAGACCCAGATCGTCGAGATCAAGGTCGACGACTACCTCAGCGGCCTCACCCTGCTCGTCCCCGCCGCCGCCACGGTCGACCTCAACGGCCTCGAGCTCATCGGCTCCGGCGTCACCAACAAGGTCCGCACCGGCCCGCCCATCGGCCCGCTGCACCTGGTCGTCCACGGCCGCGTCCGCTTCGGCTCGGTCACCGCCAAGTACCCGCTCATGGTCCAATGGCGCCGCTTCCTCGGCTCCTGACCCATTTCGGGTAGGAACGGGCACCCCGGTAGGGGGTTTCTACTCATGTCCCGCGCGACCTGCGCGCCGACCATGAGGACATGAGTATTTCGATCGATCCCGCGCTCGTCGCCCGCCTCTCGGGCGAGTTCACCATGCTGGGTGCCCAGATGGGCCGGCTCGGCGGTGACCTGGATGTACTGCGCGCTCAGTTGCAGGGGGAGATCGCGGGTGCGCCCGCACCGAGCTGGGGGACCGCGGTGTACCCCGGCCTGCGGGCAGCCGGACCGACGCAGACGGCCGATGCGGCTCCCGATAGCGCGGCGGCTCCGGCAGTGCCGACTCCGGCTGGGGCCTCACCGGCGACGACTGTCCCGACCATGGGTGTCGCGCCTGCCGGTGGACCGCCGGAGCCGCGCGAAGTCGCTGTCGAAGGCGCGGCAGCTACTGGGAGCTCGGCGGGGGCTTCAGTTCTCGATGAGGTGGCCGGAGCTGGGTCGGTCCCGGGTGGTGCCGGACCGGTGACGGTGGCCGGGGGGATGCCCGTCGCGGGCGGCCAGGTGCCTGTTGGCCAGGTGCCCGGTGGCGTGCCTGTTGGCGGCGGCCCAGTGTCCTGGGGCGTGCCTGTCGGTGGTCGCCACATGCCTGGTGGAGTGCCGGTGGCTGGTGGACCGGGGCGTCCGGGGTGGGCGCCTGGTTACGGTGCGGCTCCGCAAATGCCTGGGGCACAGCATGTTCCGCCGTCGTACGGCGGGCGGGGTGGGGCGCCGGGGTATGGGGTGGGGCGGCCCGGTGGGGCGTGGGTCGCGCCGGTGGCGCGGGAGCCGCGGACACCGTGGTGGCAGCGGGAAGGGGTGATCTCGCGGGCGCTGGCGGTGGCGGGCGTCGGGGTGACGCTCATCGGGGTGTTGATGTTGCTGGTGTTGGCGGCGCAGGCGGGGTTCTTCGGGCCGGTGGCGAGAGTTGTTGCCGGGGGCGCGCTTTCGGTGAGTCTGGTCGTGGCCGGGTGGCGGGTGTTCGGTCGGCCGGGTGGGCGGGTCGGCGCAATCGCGTTGGTGGCCACCGGTATTGCCGGTGGGTATTTGGATGTCGTCGCGGTGACCGGGTACTACCACTGGGTGGCGCCAGGCGTCGGGCTCGCGGTGGCGTTGGGGGTCGCGTCGGCCGGGGTCGGGATCGCGATGCGGTGGCAGTCGCAGCCGCTGGCGGTGGGGGTGGTGCTGGGGGCAGCGGTGTTGTCGCCCGCGCTGACGACCGAGCTGATGCTGCTGGGATTCCTGGTGGTGTTGCAGGCGGCCGGTGTGCCCGTGCAGATGCGCCGGGAGTGGCCGGTGCTGCAGGTGGCGCGGACCCTGTCGGTGGTGCTGGCCGCGCTGAGCATGATCGCGTTGAGCGCGCTGTCGTCGGCGATCGCCGGTGACGAGGTCGAGGAGCGGGTCGGGCTGCTGGTCGCGGCGGTGGCGAGCGCGGTGGTCGGGCTGGTCGGCGCGTTGCTGGTGGTCCGGCGGCGCGATGGTGACATCACCGCGAGCGTCACGATCGCGCTCACCGCGCTGCCCGTCTTCGCCGCGGCGCTGCTGTTCGACCATGCGGTGGCCGCCGCGATCACCGGCACGCAGGCCGCGATCCTGCTCGGTCTCGCGGCGACGACGCTGGTTCCCGGCCTCGCCGAGCGCCTCGGGATTCCCCGGCACACCGCGCTGGTCGCCGCGCTCACCGGCGCCGTCTCGCTGCTGCTGACCTGCGTCACCGCGACCGGCGGCGAGCCGCGTCTACTGCCGATCGCGCTCGCCACGGTGGCCCTGGCCTTCCTCGCGGTCGCGGCAACGAGCCGGACGCGGGTGAGCGCCGGACTCGGCATCGCCTTCGCCGCGCTCGGCGGACTGGTCCTGCTGGCGATCGCCACGCCGGAAACCCTTGCGCTGCACCGCCTCGCCGACCAGCGCCTCGACGTCGGGACCGCCGTGTCCGCCGTCCTCGGCCTCGGTGTCGCCGCCATGGTGGCGTGGACGGTGCCCCGCGTCCGGGGCTGGGGCGAGCAGGCACTCGTCACCGGGGTGTGGATCGCGGTGAGCGTCGCCGGGCTGTACTACGTGCTGGTCGCAGCGGTCTCGCTGGGCGTATCCCTCGGCGGGGCAGACGGTTTCGTCCTCGGCCACAGCATCGCGACCATCGTGTGGATGGCCGCCGCGACCGCCGCACTGTTCTACGGCCTGCGCAGGCTGTCCCGCTCGCCCGCCGTCGCCAAGGTCTGCCTGGTCTCGGGCCTGCTCGTGGCCGCCGCGGCACTGGCCAAACTGTTCCTGTTCGACCTGTCGACGCTGTCCGGCCTGGTCCGGGTCGCCGCCTTCCTGGTGGTCGGAATGCTCTTGCTGCTCACCGGGACTCGATACGCGCGAGCCTTCGCGGACGCGGGACCGCCGCGCCCGACCGACTAGGTGAAGAGCGGGTCCCGGTTCGCCGACTCCGGTCCCCAGCCGATCGGTATCAGCGAATCAGCAGTGGCTCAGCGGATCTGAACGACGAAACCCACGGCGCAGGTCAGCCGTGGGTTTCGTCGTGTTCGGGGCCTGCTCGACTCAGTCGGCGTCGTCCTCGCGGCGGCGCAGGAGCTCGTTCACGCTGACCGTGCGGCCCTCGTTGCCGCTGTGGCGACCTTCGTCGGCGGCGGTGCCGCGCCGGGAGGAGCGCAGCTGGGCCATCCAGTTCTCGATCTCGTTGCGGTTGTCCGCCTGTGGTTCGTCGGCGTCCGGCGCGCTGTCGTCCGTGGCGGGCTCCGGCTCGGCCGGAGTCGCGGGCGTCGGTGCGGGCACGGCGGTGAAGCCGTCGGGCGCCCGCCACTGACTCGGGTTCGACTGCGGTTCCGCGGGTTCGGCCTGCGGTGCGGGCTCGACCGCCGGGGTCGGCTCGCCGGACGCGACGGCGGTGAAACCGGGCGGGGCGACCTGCGGACGCACCGGTGGGGCCGAATCCTGTTCCGGCGACGGTGTGACCGGGGAGAACCAGGGCCCGCTGGCCGACTCGGGTGCGGTGAATCCGTTCGGCGCGGCCGGGCTGCCGTTCCACGGCGAGGTCGGCTGCGGCGGTTCGACGGGTATCGGGGTACCGAAGACGCCACGCGGCTCGTCCGGCTCCGTGCGCGCGACGTCGTCGCCCGCGGGCGATTCGGCGCGATGCGCACCCGGCGCCACCGACAGATCGTCGCTCGAAGACGCGGAGCTCCGCGGTTCCGGCTCCGGCTGCTCCTCGCGGGCCGTCGGCTCGAAGCCGGTCAGCGGGGTGAACCCACTGAACGTCCCACCCGCGGGCGGTTCGACCGGTCGCGGCGTCGGCGTCACGATGCTCGGCGGCGGGCTGACGATGCTCGGCGCGGGCGGGGGCACGACGCCGGGCGGCGGCGTGTTCACGATGCTGGGCGCGGGCGGCGGCACCACACCGCGCGGCTGCGGGTTGACGATGCTCGGCCGGGCCGGCGGCACGATGCTCGGCCGCGAGCCGGAATCCTCGGCGGGCGTGCCGAATCCGGACGCGTCACCCGGAGGCGAGACGCGCGGTGTCGACGGGCTGAAGCCTGCGGGCGGCTGCACCCGCGACGCCCCACGCGGCGGCACGGTATCGCGGCCGGTCGGGGGCAGATCGAGGCCGCCGATGACGCCGTCGATGGCGGGTCCGGTGCTCTCGCCACCGATCACCCCGGAGTCACCGGGCGCGGCGGGATTCGCTTCCGGCGCAAGGAAACCCACATCGTCGCGCGGCGCCTCCGGTTCGGGCGCGGCGTCGTCGGGCCCCTGCTCGGGCTTCGGCGGTTCGGCGCCGGGCTTGACGACCGGCAGGATCTGCGTCGGCTCACCGCTGGTGAACATCGGCGGCGGCGTGGTCTCCGGTGCGTTCGCGGCCGAATCCGGTTCGGGCTTCGGCGGTTCGGCACCCGGCTTGACCACCGGGAGCACCCGGGTCGGCTCGCCGGACAGCATCGCCGCGCGCGGACGCGTCGGATCGGGCGACATCGGCGGCCGCGGCCGGGCGGGCTCGGCCGGGTCGGTGTGCTCGGTGATCTTGTCCAGGTGCGCGGTCGGCGCCTCGGCCTCGATCTCGGCGACCGTGCGCGGGCGGCGCGGGGTCTTGGCCAGCTTGCTGTCCGGGACCACCGTCATCTGCATGGTCGGCGGATCGGTGATCGGCGTGGTCTTCACCAGGTCGACCACGGCGCCCTTCTGCGGGCGCTCGTCGTCGAGCATGGGCTCGCCGAGACCGATCTTCTCCTGGATACGCTTCATCCACTTCGGCGCCCACCAGCAGTCGTCGCCGAGCAGCTTCATGATCGCGGGTACCAGCAGCATGCGCAGCACGGTGGCGTCGATGAACAGCGCGGCGATCATGCCGTAGGCGATGTACTGCATCATCACCAGATCGGAGAACGCGAACGCGCCGGTGACGACGAGCAGGATCAGCGCGGCGGCGGTGATGATGCGGCCGGTCTGGGCGGTGCCGATCCGGACCGCCTCGGTGGTCGACGCGCCTTGCGCGCGCGCCTCCACCATGCGGGACAGCAGGAAGACCTCGTAGTCGGTCGACAAGCCGTAGATGATCGCGATGATCAGCATCAGGACCGGCGCGCTGATCGGTTGTGGCGTGAAATTGAGCAGCCCGGCGCCGTTGCCGTCGACGAAGATCCAGGTCAGGATGCCCAGCGTCGAGCCGAGGCCGAGCGCGCTCATCAACGCTGCCTTGATCGGCAGCACCAGCGAACCGAAGGTCAGGAACATCAGCACGGTGGTGGTGAGCAACACCAGCACGATCATCAGTGGCATCAGGTCGAGCAGTGTGTCGATGCTGTCGGCCATGAGCGCGGGCTGACCGGTGACGTACATGGTGATGCCGTCGGGCACCTCGATCGAGCGCAGGTAGTCGATGGTCGGCTGGGCGTTGTCGGTCGGATCGACCAGGGTCGCCGAGGTCCGCCACACCTCCGTGTTGCCCTGCGGGTTCGTCGGCACGCCGAACGGGCCGACCAGCCCGGGCGCCTGGTTGGCTTCCTTCCAGACCTGACCGATCGCGGTCGTGTCCGCACCGGTGAAGACCAGCTGGATGGGGTCGGTCTTCTTCTGCGGGAAGACCTCGTAGAAGTGTTCGAGCGAGGAGCGGACCTGGTTGTCCGGCGGGAGGTACTTCTCGTTGATGCCGCCGAAGGCCAGGTCCTTGACCGGGATGATCAGCAGCAACAGCCCGATGGTGATCGGGATGGCGATCTTGAGCGGGTGCTTCATGACCCAGCGGGTCAGGTTGCCCCAGAAGCCGTTCTCGATCTGCTCGGCGGTCTTGGTCTTGCGGAATCGCTTGAGGCCGAGCATGTCGACGCGGGGACCGAGGATGGCCAGCATCGCGGGCAGCAGCGTCACCGCGGTCAGCGCGGCGAGCGAGACCGTCGCGATGGTGCCGTAGGCGACCGAGCGCAGGAAGCCCTGCGGGAACAGCAGGATGCCGCCGAGGCTGGCGACGATCATCGTCGCCGAGAAGATGACCGTGCGTCCGGCGGTCATCACCGATCGCCGGACGGCGACTCTGGTGTCGTACCCCTCGGCCAATTCCTCACGGAACCGGCTGACTATGAACAGGCCGTAGTCGATCGCGAGACCGAGACCGATCATCGAGACGACGCCGGTGACGAACGAGTTGACCTCGGTGAAGTTGGTCAGCGCCATCACGATGCCGGTGGCGCCGATGATCGTGAGGCCACCGATGATCAGCGGCAGCGCGGCCGCGACGATGCCACCGAAGATGAAGAACAGCAGCACCGCCACCGCGGGGATGGCGAGCAGCTCCATCCGCTTGGTGTCGTGCGCGATGGTGTCGTTGAGGGTCACCGCGATGGCCTGCAGGCCCGAGACCTCGACGTCCTCGCCGGGAATGTAGAAGACATCCTGGATGGCGCGATAGTTGGCCATCATGGTGGTGTCGTCGTTGCCGACGATGGCGATCGAGGCGAACGCGTGTTTCTTGTCCTTGGAACCGAACGTCGACGGCACCGAGGGCGCGTCGCCCACCTTCCAATAGGTGCCGTTGATCTTGTCGATCTCCGGGTTCTCCGCGACGACCTTGGTCAGGCTGTCGACGACCTTCTGCGAGAACACCGGGTCGTCGATCGTCTTGCCCTCGGGGGCGTTGTACATGACGATCACGTCGGCCATGTGATCGCGCCCGAACGCGCCGTCGGCGATCTCCGCGCCCTGCACCGACTCCGAGCCGGGATCGAACCAGCCGCTCGAGGTCAGACGATCGCCGAGCCCGGTGCCGTAGGCACCCAGCGCCAGCAAAGCCGCACCGAGAATACCGATGACGGCGAAGCGGAACCGATAGACCAGATCGCCCCAGCGGGTGAACACTTAAGCGACTCCTTGACCAGGGCGAGACGTGAGTAGTGCCGACAGCGGCCGGAAAGGCTGCAGCCAGGCACCCTCGTCGGGCAGCGAATCGAGGCTCACCCGCGGTAGCGGCTCCCGGAATACTCCCGGGATGTCCTCGAGGTCGACGAACTCGAGAGTATCGGAAGTCACCGCCCAACTCGCGTGCTCACGGAAACCGAGAACCTGAGCAGGGATTCCCTTGGCGGCGATGGCTTCCAGTGGTTCGCGGAAGGCCTGTCCGTCGGCCGAGGCCACCATGATGCCCGCCAGGCCGCCGTCGCGCTCGCGCATCGCGATATGCGCCAGCATGTCGGCGTCGACGTCGGAGTCCTCGTCGATCTTCGGTTTGGCGAAGACCGCGAAACCGACGTTGCGTAAGGCCTCTACCCACGGCCGGACCACATCGGCGGTGCCGGGGGCGATATTGGTGAAGACGGTGGCCTCGGGTTCGACGCGGCCCTTCGCGCCGACCGAGAGCTCGGCCGTGCGCGCGAGCAGCCAGCGGCCGAGCGCGTCGAAACGGGGGCGATAAGCGGCGGTGGGACGACCACCGAGGATGGCGCCGAGTCCCATGTCGAGGTTCGGCGCGTCCCAGACGAGCAGGACGCGTCGGACATCGGGGCCGGAACTGCTCAGCGCCTCGCTGCCGGTGGTTCCCTGGGCGATTTCCGGCATCTCGGTGGCGATCTCACTCACGCTCATCTGTCGATCTTCCCCCATATGAACTCGTTGATGGCGCTACCGGCACGCAGGCCTTTGCCCTCGAACTTGGTGACGGGCCGTTCGAAACCGATCGGCGCGGTGACGCGGTTGGCGGCGCTGTCGCCGCCCGTGGTGTCGTTCAAGCCGGTGAGCAGCGGTTCCGCCGAGCCTACTTCGAGAATCTGCTCGGCGTAATCGGCATGGTCGGTGGCGACGTGCAGCACGCCGCCCGGCTTCAGCCTGCTGGCGATCAGCGCGAAGGTCGGGGCCTGCAGCAGCCGCCGCTTGTGGTGGCGAGCCTTGGGCCACGGGTCGGGGAAGAACACCCGGACGCCGGTCAGCGACTCCGGGGCAACCATGTTCTCCAGCACATCGACGGCGTCGCCGCGCAGCAGCCGGATGTTACCGATCTCCTCGCGCTCGATCTGGCAGACCAGCTGCGCCAGGCCCGGCTGGTACACCTCGATGCCGATCAGGTTCAGGTGCGGCTCGGCCTGCGCCATGGCGGCCGTCGCGGTACCGGTGCCGCAGCCGATCTCGATGACCAGCGGGGCACTGCGCCCGAACCAGGTATCGGCGTCGAGCGGCTCGTTGGCGACGTCGCGCCCGATCACCGGCCAGGTGCGATCCCAGGAGACCTGCTGATTCGGCGTCAGCGCGCCACGCCGCGAGCGGAAGCTCGTGACGCGCGGGTAGAGCCGGGAGCCCGTGGTCGAGCGGCGGCCCGCCTCGTGCGGCATCTCGGACAGCTTGGGATGGGTCGAGCCGGTGGACGGCTGCCCCGGCGCCGACTCGACAGGGTGGTTGGCGGCGTCGTTCACGCCGTCCATTGTCCAGCATGCGCCGAGCTGCGTCGCAGGCGCGTGCGCCGGTTCGGACCGCGCACCGGCGATTCCTGCCGTGTAGCGGCGGTGTTGCCCCAGGTCGGCAGAAGGTTCGCGACGGCCACCGGCACCCGGATCTGACAGAATGCCCTCCGAAAAGGGGGTGTGCAGAATGTCGACAGCCACCGAATCCGCACAGTCACGGGCATCCGACCAGCTCGACCAGCTGATCTCGGCCCTCGGCGCCGGTCGGGGGACCGATCCGGCCATCGCCGAGCGACTGGCCGCGGCGGTCGCACGGCGGCGCAGGCCGCTGCACATCCAGGTCGCGGGGCGGGCGCTGAGCGGGCGGACCACCGTGCTGCGGGCGCTGGCGCTGCTGTCGGCCGAGGAGACCGCGCCGGTCGATCAGCCCGATCAGCCGGACCCGGTGCTCGACGGTGACCTCGTCATCTATGTGCTGGCCGGTGCGCCGCAGGCCGCCGACCACCGCGTGCTCGCCACGGTGCCGCCGGGTCGCGGTGTGGTGGTGCTGAACAAGGCCGACGCGGTGGGGGCGCGCTGGGGTGACGCGGTCGCGGCCGCCGAACGGTCCGCGCGCGAACTCGGTCTGCCGGTCGTGCCCGTCGTCGCCTCGCTGGCCGCGCGGACCAGGGCGGGCGCGGTGGACCCGGCCGATCTGTCCGACCTGCGCCGCCTCGCGGTCGGCCCCGATGTGCCGTCGGTGCTGTCGGCCGACCTGTTCATCGGCACCGGCTCCGACCAGGACGCGCGCGGGCGGTTGATCGCCAACTGGGACCTCTACGGCGTCGACTGCGCGCTCACCGCGCTGCGCGCCGACCCCGATCTGACCTCGGCCGCGCTGATCCAGATCCTGCACTCGGCGGGCGGCGTCGACCCGCTGCACCGGCTCGTGCATCGCCGCTATGAGCAGGTCGAGGCGGTGCGCGGGGGTGAACTGCTCGACGAACTGGTCCGTCTCGCCGCCCGCGCCGTCCCCGCCGACGGTGGCCGCGCCCGCGAGCTGATCGAGCAGTACCTCGCCGGCGACGACGCGCTGTGGGCCGGACTGTGCGCGGGACTGGCCTGCCCACAGGTCGCGCACCTGGCCGCCGGGTACCCCTCGCCCGCACCGGCCGACGCCGACGAGGCGCTCGCCCGCGCGACCCGCTGGCGGGCCGTGGTCTCCAGCGATATGCCGCCCGCCGCTCGCCGCGCCGCTCTCCGCGTGCACAACGGCTACGTGCGCGCCTGGGAACGGATGACGAGTGCCGGGCTCTGACCAGCCGGCCGACCCGTCGCCGCTGCCCGACGAGCTAGCCGCCGTCGTCGAACGCTGGAATCCGCAGGGGGCGGCGCTGCTGCGGGCGATGGACCAGGCGGGCACCGGCTCCACCGTCGCCTTCTACGCCGTCGACGACGCCAACACCACCCTGCTGCGCACCGAGCTGGCCCGTTTCGAACCGCGCGTCGACCTGACCGATCCGGCCGCGGTCACCGGGTCGACCGACCCCGCCGCCGCCCTGATCGTCTTCGACGCTGGCAGCGTGCTCGGCGCCGACATGCTGACCCTGATCGACCGCCTGCGCGTCGCCGGTCAGCGGATCGTGCTCGCCATGAACGGCTTCCACGCCTATCAGGACTGGCAGGCGACCCGCGAACGCAGCCTCGCCCTGCTCGCGGCCCGCGGTGTCACCGACCTGCCCGTCCTCCCGGTTTCGGCCCGCCTGTCCGCCGCGGCCCGCGCCGCCGCCGACTCCGCCCTGCTCGACCGCTCCGGGCTGGCCGGCCTGCACGCCGCGCTGGCCGCGGCGACCGCGCACCGGCCCACCGACGGCACCGTGCGCCGCTCGGTCGTGCTGACCAGGGTGTTCGCCGACACCAGGGCCAGGATCACCGAGCAGGTCACCGCGCTGCGGGCGGGCGCCGAGTCGACCCGCCTGCGTGCGGAACGGGTGGCGCTGCTGGCCGAGCGCGACGGCGGCCGACAGACCGGCCTGTCCGCGGTGCGCAGCCAGGTCCAGCTGGCCCGCGTCGACCTGACCACCGAGGTCGGCGCGCTGGTGCGGGCCCTGCACACCCGCTCGCGCGCCGAACTCGACCGCTGCGACCGCGCTGAGCTGCGCGCCTACCCGCAGCGGTTGCAGCAGGCCACGGCCGAGCTGTCGGTGGCGGTCGACACCGCGATCGACGCCAGGGTGATCGAGACCGCCCGCCGGGTCGGCACCGCGGCACCCGCCGCACGCAGGCACGATCCGGCCCCGAAGGTCGGCCCCGATCCCGAGCCGAGACACCGTGGTGTCGAAGATCACCTCATGATCGCGCTCGGCGCGTCGGCTGGCGTCGGCCTCGGTCGACTGGTCGTCGCACCGCTGTCGCTGGTGCCCGCGCTGGACGCCGCGAGCGTCCCGGTGACACTGCTGCTCGGCGCGGGCGCGGCCTACTGGGTGGTGCGCGCGCGGGGCCAGCTGGCCGAGCGCAATCACCTCTCGCAGTGGGTCGCCGAGGCGCTGGTGAATGTGAAAGCCCAGCTGGAGCAGCGTGTCGCCGCGGTTCTGGTGGATGTCGAGGCAGAATTGGCCGAGCACGTCATCCGGGAATCGACGGCGCGCGCGGTCGCGGTCGACCGCCGGGTCGGGGAGCTGGACAGCCTCGCGCGACGCCTCGTCGCCGAGCGTCCGGCTCAGCTGGCGGCGTGCGAGCGAGACCTCGCCGCACTGGATCGCGTCGAGGCCGAGATTGGGTGATCGACCTGTGGGTACTTATCAGTGAACCCGATTCCCAACCCGATTCCGTATCGATCGTCATATCGCGTTAACCTTTAACCAGGAACCTGGGCGTCCGCTCCGTGCCAGTCGATGTGCGGCCTCCGTCCATGGACGTCGCTGTACGCCGTCCATTTGGGGTTGTGCGGTGGTTGGTTCGCTGCGGACGCCTTCCCGCCCGGTGGCGATCGATGGACTTCGCATCGAAGAACCGCCCATCTCAGGAGAGTTTTCATGACCTCAGCGACCATTCCTGGTCTTCGTGGATCCGACGGCACCGCGCCGACCGAGCACAGTGAACTGCTCGCCTGGGTACAGGAAGTCGCAGAGCTCACCGCGCCGGATCGCGTGGTCTGGGCCGACGGCTCCGACGCGGAATGGGATCGCCTGACCACCCAGCTGGTCGAGGCGGGCACCTTCAAGAAGCTCGACGAGAAGAAGAAGCCGAACTCGTTCCTGGCGCTGTCGGATCCGTCCGACGTCGCCCGCGTCGAGTCGCGCACCTACATCTGTTCCAAGACCGAGGCCGACGCCGGTCCGACCAACAACTGGGTCGACCCCGCCGAGATGCGCGCCACCATGACCGAGCTGTACCGCGGCTCGATGAAGGGCCGCACCATGTACGTGGTGCCGTTCTGCATGGGCCCGCTCGGTGCCGAGGACCCCAAGCTGGGCGTGGAGATCACCGACTCCGAGTACGTCGTCGTGTCGATGCGCGTGATGACCCGCATGGGCCAGGCCGCGCTGGACAAGCTGGGCACCGACAAGCCGTTCGTGAAGGCGCTGCACTCGGTGGGCGCCCCGCTCGCCGAGGGTCAGGCCGACGTGCCGTGGCCGTGCAGCGACACCAAGTACATCACCCACTTCCCCGAGGACCGCGAGATCTGGTCCTTCGGTTCCGGCTACGGCGGCAACGCCCTGCTCGGCAAGAAGTGCTACTCGCTGCGCATCGCCTCGGCCATGGCCCACGACGAGGGCTGGCTGGCCGAGCACATGCTGATCCTCAAGCTGATCTCGCCCGAGGGCAAGAACTACTACGTCGCCGCCGCGTTCCCGAGCGCCTGTGGCAAGACCAACCTGGCGATGATCCAGCCGACCATCCCGGGCTGGCGCGCGGAGACCCTGGGCGACGACATCGCCTGGATGCGTTTCGGCGAGGACGGCCGTCTCTACGCCGTGAACCCGGAGTTCGGTTTCTTCGGCGTCGCGCCGGGCACCAACCACAGCTCCAACCCCAACGCGATGGCCACCATCGAGGCGGGCAACACCGTCTACACCAACGTCGCCCTGACCGACGACAACGATGTGTGGTGGGAGGGTCTCGAAGGCGAGCCCGATCACCTGATCGACTGGAAGGGCAACGACTGGAACCTCCGCGAGTCGGAGACCCTGGCCGCGCACCCGAACTCGCGCTACTGCACCCCGATGTCGCAGTGCCCGATCCTGGCCCCCGAGTGGGACGACCCGCAGGGTGTGCCGATCTCGGCGATCCTGTTCGGCGGTCGCCGCAAGACCACCGTCCCGCTGGTGACCGAGTCGTTCGGCTGGGAGCACGGCGTGTTCATGGGCGCCACCATGGGCTCCGAGCAGACCGCCGCCGCCGAGGGCAAGGTCGGCACCGTCCGCCGCGACCCGATGGCGATGCTGCCGTTCCTCGGCTACCACGTGGGCGACTACCTCAACCACTGGATCAACCTCGGCAAGAACGCCGACGCGAACAAGCTGCCGAAGATCTTCTACGTCAACTGGTTCCGTCGTGGCGGCGACGGCCGCTTCCTGTGGCCCGGATTCGGTGAGAACTCCCGCGTGCTGGAGTGGATCGTCGGCCGCATCGAGGGCCGTTCGGGCGCCGAGGCGACCGCGGTCGGCAACGTCCCGTCGGCCGCCGACCTCGACCTGGAAGGCCTCGACGTGGTCGTCGCCGATGTCGACGAGGCCCTCGCGGTGAACGTCGACGAGTGGCGCAACGAGATCCCGTCGATCGAGGAGTGGTTCCAGTTCGTCGGCGACCGGCTGCCCTCGGGCGTGCGCGACGAGTTCGAGGCCCTCAAGGAGCGCCTGGGCTGATTCGCCCCCTCAACAGCGAACCGCCCGTACCGGATTCGGTACGGGCGGTCTCGTCTATTCGGCGAACGGCGCCAGCTTGATCAGCTGCAGGAAACCGGTGCCGTTGAGCCAGTGGATGCGGCCGTCGGGGACGGCGGCGGCCTCGGCGGTGAAGCAGGCGATGAGGTGCCGCTTGAAGTCCTGGCGCGGGTGCCGGACGAGCAGGTCGTCGACGAAGCCGGCGTCGAGGTCGGACAGTCGTCGGCCCAGCACGTCCACCGAGGCACCGGCGGAGACGAAACCGCCTGGATCGCCGAGGTTTCCGGCCGCGTCCGGGTTGAGGTGGGCCGCGATGGCCGCGCCGATCGCCTCGGCGCGTTCGGCAGGCGCGCCGTGCCGTACCGCGAACGCGTTCGCCGTCTCGCCGCCGACCACCGCGAAACACCGACCCGGCGTGGGTGTTTCGAGCTTGAGGTCGTGCAGCAGGCTGGCCACGTAGCCGATCTCGTCGTCGTAGCCGACGCCGTCGAGCTCGGCGAGCGCGCGGGCGAAGAAATAAGTGCGGTACGAGTGCGCCAGCATCGTGTCCGAAAGCTGGTCGCGCGCCTCGGCTTCGGCAGCACGGGCGAGCGCGGTGTCCGGCAGGCGCAGCTCGGCCAGCGCCAGCCGCCCCGAGCCGCGACGGCCGAGCGCCTGCCGGATCCGGCCCGGCACCAGTGCCGGCGCGGTGCGGAGCAAGCCGGCGGTGAGGGCCCGGCGCTGGGCGGCGGTGAGATTCCCGCCGGTGTGGGTGGCCCAGTCCCAGTCGAGGGCGGGTGTCACGGTGAGCATGGTCGATCTCCTCCGACGCGTGTTTCGCGGTGTCCGTCGAGTGTCGCGGAGCGGATCGAGCCGGTGAAGTGGCGGAAATGCCAGCATTGCGTGGATACGTGCCAAACTGGAGGCATGATCGAGGTCGCGGCGCTGGCACTGGACGGGGTGATGACGTTCGACCTGGCCTGCGCGGTGCAGGCGTTCCGGCACGGACCCGGCGTCACGGGCGAGCCGCTGGGTTTCGCGATGCGCACCTGCGGCGTCCGGCCGGGCCCGGTGTGGACGCCCAACGGCTTCGACCTGCGGGTGGAACACGGCCTGGAACTCCTGGCCGAGGCCGATCTGATCGTCGTCCCCGGCATCGGCCTGCCGACCCTGCCCACGCCGGAGCCCGTGCTCGACGCCCTGCGCGCGGCGGCGGAGCGCGGCGCGACGATCGCCAGCATCTGCATCGGCGCGTTCGTCCTGGCTCAGGCGGGCCTGCTCGACGACCGCCCGGCCACCACCCACTGGGGCTACTGCGACCAGTTCGCCGAGCTCTACCCGGCGGTGAAGCTCGACCCCACCGCTCTCTACATCGACGACGGCGACATCCTCACCTCGGCGGGCCTGTCCGCCGGCCTGGATCTGTGCCTGCACCTGGTGCGCCGGGAACTCGGCGCGGCGGCCGCCGCCGACCTGGCCCGCTGGAATGTGGTGCCGCCGCATCGCGAGGGCGGCCAGGCTCAGTTCATCCCGCAGCCGATGGGCGGACCTGATCCGCACGGCGGTCTGGCCGCGACGCTGACCTGGGCGACGGCGAATCCCGAAGCCGCCAGCGATGTCTCGGCGCTCGCGGGGCACGCGCTGATGAGTGAGCGCACGTTCATCCGCCGCTTCAAGGCCGAAGTCGGCGCCACCCCGGGCGCCTGGCTCGACGCGCAACGGCTCGGGCGGGCACGCGAACTACTCGAGCGCACCGAGCTGCCGGTCGAGACGGTCGCGCAGCGCGCGGGGTTCGGCAGTGTGACGGCGTTGCGTGATCACCTGCGCGCCGCCACCGGGCTCACGCCCTCGGCGTATCGGCGCTCGCTCCGGCACTGACCCGGTTCCGTCGGTGAGCCGAATTCGCCGCGGCTTCCGGGGCGTTGGGCGGTGATGAACTGGACAAGCGAACTATGAGTTTCCGAACAGAGTGCGTCGCCGACGATTTCCCCGGCTCGATTCTGGGTACATCTGTCGATGTCAGAGGGTCGCTGCCGTTGGGCGGGAGTCGTGACCTATATTCCTGGTCAGGCTCCTCCGTACGTCGCACCATCCGAGCTAACTCCCTTTCGAGACTCCAGCACCGCCGATGCGGGCCCGATGAGATCGACGCTGAGAGGTGGTTCACGCATGACCGATGTGGTGACCGGATACGGATCCGACACCTACTCGAGCACACCGCTGCAACGGGTGGCGGGACGTTTGCAGCGCGCACTGCCGCCGGGGTGGCAGGTCGACGTGGTCGACCTGCCACCCCGCGGTCAGGTGGCCGGACAGCCGGTACTGCGGGTGCAGATGCCGGAGAACTAGTCGGGCTCGATCGGCATGCTCGGGCGCCCTACGTGGTGACGCAGGCTGCCGCCTCCGGGCGCCGACCGATTATGCGGGCGTCCAGCCCATCGGCATCAGCACGGACTTCTGCTCGCAGAACGCGTCCAGGCCCTCCGGGCCGTTCTCGCGGCCGATGCCCGAGTTCTTGTACCCACCGAAAGGCGCGGTGGGGTCGAAGGCGTACCAGTTGATGGCGTAGGTGCCGGTGCGCACCTTCGCCGCGACCTCGACGCCGTGCTCGATGTCGGTGGTCCACACCGAACCGGCCAGGCCGTAGTCGGAGTCGTTCGCGATGGCGATCGCCTCCTCCTCGGTGTCGTACGGGATCACCGAGAGCACCGGGCCGAAGATCTCCTCCTGGGCGATGGTGCTCGAGTTGTCGACGTCGGCGAAGATCGTCGGCTCGACGAACCAGCCGCGCTCGACGCCGGCGGGCCTGCCGCCGCCGAGGACCAGCCGCGCGCCCTCTTCCTTGCCCTTGGCGATGTAGCTCTCCACCCGTTCGCGCTGCTTCTCGCTGATCAGCGGGCCGAGCTGGGTGGCCGGATCGCCCGGATCGCCGGTCTGCATGGTCTTGACGTGGGCGACCAGCGCGTCGACGATCTCGTCGTAGCGGCTGCGCGGGGCCAGGATTCGGGTCTGCGCGACGCAGCCCTGGCCGCTGTTCATCAACCCGGAGAACGCCAGCACGGGAATGCTCGCGGCCAGGTCGACATCCTCGAGCACGATGGCGGCCGACTTGCCGCCGAGCTCCAGCGAGACGGTCTTGAGCTGCTCGCCCGCGATCGCGGCCAGCTTGCGGCCGACCGCGGTGCTGCCGGTGAAGGTCACCTTGTCCACGCCGGGGTGGCCGGCGAGGTACTCGCTCTCCGCGGCGTCGGCGGGCAGCACGGACAGCACGCCGTCCGGGAGCCCGGCCTCGGTGAAGATGTCGGCGATGAGGTTGGCCGTCAGCGGGGTCAGCGGTGAGGGCTTGAGCACCACGGTGCAGCCGGCCAGCAGGGCGGGGCCGAGCTTGTTCGCGGCGAGGAACATCGGGACATTCCAGGCGGTGATCGCCGCGACGACGCCGCGCGGTTCCCGTGAGACACGGGAGGTTCCGAACAGGCCGGTGCGAGTCTCGTTCCACGGGAACGTCTTCGCCAGCGCCGCCCAGGCGTCCAGCGCGGCGACGGCCGGAATCTGGTTGAGTGTCAAGGCGGCTAACGAAGGCGCGCCCATCTCCGCGGTGAGTGCGGCGAGCAACTCGGGCGAACGCTGCTCGATCAGTCGGGCCGCCTTGGTGAGCACCTCTGCTCGTTCCAGTGGCGGTGTGGATGGCCACGGTCCGCTGTCGAAGGCGTCGCGGGCCGCGGCGACCGCGGCGTCCACATCGGCCTTCGTTACCGCGGGCACGCTGCCGACGGTCTCCTCCGTTGCGGGTGAGACCACGGAAATGCGGTCACTACCGGCAGGGGTGGTCCACTTCCCGCCGATGAACAGACTGTCGTAGTGCATAAGAACACGTTACAGTTTTGTGGCCGGGTTGTCTGCAACACGTTCTAATTCGCTGTCCCGCAACGACTGTGAACAGGGCGAATTCCAACCTGTCGGTTCGCTTTTCGGGTAAACGCACTATTGCGTTCTGTTGTTGAAAAGGGGATGCTTTAGCTACTGATCAGCTCGCTCGATTCATCAGACCTTTACAGCGAATTGGGGAGACCGACTCATGGCTGTGCAAGTGATCGGCCGATCGTTGATGACCAGCGACCAGACCGACCATCAAGCGAAGAGTGTGGGCAGCGGGGGATGGGTTGTGTCATTCCTCCCGGGCCGCACACTCACGATCGAGCAGGCAACTGCCGCCATTCAGGCCGCTGAGGCGGTCGCGATGGTCGGGGCGCTCGCTGATCAGGTCGGCCTGACCACGCTGGAGACGGTGGGCCTGGCGATTCAGGAATCGCCGTGGGCCGCCGCGCTACCCGAGCCGGTCCGCCGGTCTCGTCGATTGAGCTGGCTGGCCTGATCGTCCTTGGTGGCCACGACCACCAGGTTGCTCACCAGTAGCTCGCGGATCACCGGAACTCGAACCAGCCACCACGCCCAGCGCGGGTGGTAGCGGGGGAAGACCGTCCGTACGTCGGCTGAAGTCGTTGCCGCCCAGCGCAAACCATCGGCAGCGGTCACCGCGAACAGTGACCTGCCGAACCTGTTCTTGGGTTCACGACCGTGCTTACGGCGGTACCGGCGGGCCGCGTACTCGCCGCCGAGGTAGTGCCAGAGGCCGGTCTCGTGACCACCGAACGGCCCGTGCCACACCGTGTAGGAGTACACGATGAGGCCGCCGGGCTTGGTCACGCGGACCATCTCCTCCGCCATCACCCACGGCTGCGGCACGTGCTCGGCCACGTTCGAGGAGAAGCAGACGTCGAAGGCGTCGTCGCGGAACGGCAGCGCCATCCCCGATCCGCGAACCGAGCCGGAGACCCGCAGGCCCGCGGCGTGCATCTCCGACGGGTCGGGCTCGACGGAGACGTAGCGTGCCCCCACCGCGGTGAACTCGTCGGCGAAGTACCCGGGGCCGCCGCCGACGTCGAGGACAACGGTGCCGGTGAGGTCGCGGCCGGTGATGTCGGCGTAGAAGTCGCTGATCAGGTCGGCGCTGTCGGTGGCGATGCCGCCGTAGAACCTGGCCGGGTCGGACTGCTCGAACCGGAAGCTGGTGAGCAGCCGCAGCGAGCGGCGCAGCGTCGCGCGGCGCGCGAACCTGGACTGGTCGCGGCGCTGGACGGGCTGCTCGGTTCTCGGCGGGGATGCGGTCGGCACGGCCAGAGTTTATGGGCAGCGGCACCGGGGCCGATCGCGTGGTCCGGCCCGACACAGCGGGACGGGCGCGGCGATACAGATGTGTCGCGCAGACCACACCCGCTAGGGTGGGTGCCGACCTTTGTCCTCCACCCGACCCGATTGCGAGCCCCGACCGTGCGTGAAGTCCTCCTGCTGTGCTGGCGTGACACAGGGCACCCGCAGGGCGGCGGCAGCGAGCGGTACCTGGAGCAGGTCGGCGCGCAGCTGGCCGCCCGCGGCATCAAGGTCACCCTGCGGACGGCCGGTTATCCGGGCGCGCCGCGCCGCGAGCGGATCGACGGCATCGACATCAGCCGAGCGGGCGGTCGCTTCACCGTGTACCCGCGCGCGCTGGCCGCCATCGTCGCAGGTCGGCTGGGGATCGGTCCGCTGCGCGGGGTGCGCCCCGACGTCGTGATCGACACCCAGAACGGCATTCCCTTTTTCGCCGCCGCCACCGGCGTCCCCTCGGTGGTGCTGGTGCACCACGGCCACCGGGAGCAGTGGCCGGTCGCGGGCAAGCTGGTCGGGCGGATCGGCTGGTGGATCGAGTCGCGGCTCTCGCCGCGCGTGCACCGCGACAATCAGTACCTGACCGTGTCGCTGCCCTCGGCCGAGGAGCTGGCGGTGCTCGGCGTGGATCGTGAGCGCATCGCCGTCGTCCGCAACGGCGCCGAGCCGGTGCCAGCCGAGGTCGTCCCCGGCGCCGAGGGCACCCGCGCCACCCATCCGCGCATCGCCGTGCTGTCCCGCCTGGTTCCGCACAAGCAGATCGAGGACGCGCTGACCGCCGTCGCCGCCCTGCGCGCGCGCTTCCCCGACGTGCACCTCGACGTGATCGGCGACGGCTGGTGGGCGCCGAACCTGCGCGCCTGCGCCGACGAGCTCGGCATCGCCGACGCCGTCACCTTCCACGGCCACGTCGACGAACAGCGCAAGCACGAGATCCTGTCGACCGCGTGGGTACACGTGATGCCGTCCCGCAAGGAAGGCTGGGGACTGGCCGTCATCGAGGCGGCCCAGCACGGCGTGCCGACCATCGGCTACCGCAGCTCGCGCGGCCTCACCGATTCCATCGTCGACGGCGTCACCGGGCTACTCGTCGACGACGCCCCCGCGCTGGCCGAAGCGGCCGCCGACCTGCTGGCCGACCCGGAGACCCGGCTGATGATGGGGGAGAAGGCGCGGGCACGTGCGCGCGAATTCTCCTGGGAGCAAACGGGTTCCGGTGTCCACCACGTGCTGGCCGCCGCTGCCCGAGGCGACTTCGTCACCGGCCTCGTCGCACCGCCGGCGGCCGATCACGTCACGCTGTGAACATATCGTCGACGGAACGGGCGGTGATCGACCGATCGAGCCAGTCGACGAGTTGCGCGCGATCGTGACATGAGGTGATCTTGGCTTCGGCCGCGTCGCCGACTTCGATGCCGCGACGGCGCAGAATCCGCAGAATGCTGTCGGCTACCCCCTGCTCACGGCCTTCCTCACGGCCTTCCTCACGGCCTTCTTCGCGGCCTTCCTCGCGGCCTTCCTCGCGGAGCCGCTGCGAGGTCTCCGAGCGGAAGAACGACAGATCTATGGACATGAGATTCCTCCATATCGTGGCGCCTCGGGTTCGGCCGAGGCCCAGTTCGACCAGTTCGGTGTAGATCTGCGCGTCGTCCCGGCCGCCCGCGAGGTGCAGCGCCGCGGAAAGCGCTTCCAGTATGGCACCGATCTCAGGACGTGTGGCGTGCGTAATCGCAGATAGAGCGGCTAGCGGCAGATCGGTGAAGGCGGTCTCGACGTCGGTGACGGCGGGCACGTTGTGGGGTCCGAGAACCAACGGATGGAGCATCAGGCAAGGCCATGTCTCGTGTCCCAGCGAGAGGGGGCCCTGCGCCCACATGGCCGTCGCCTGGCTGCGGCAGACGACGACCAGGACTGCCGGGATCGAGTACTTGGCGTGCAGGAACGCCAAGTAGTACGCCCAAGCGCTCGGGCGGCTTGGCTCCCTCTTGCCCTGAGCTTCCACGACCAGCAGGAAGCTGGACTCCGCGGTCGTAATCCGCAGTACAGTGTCGGCGCGCCGTTCGATCGGTTCGATCTCGGTCAGGTCGACTGAGAGATGTTCCACCTCCAGGGGGTCGGGGAAGGGTAGGTCGAGCGCGTGGAAGACCCGGGCGAAGGTGCCGGGGTCGTGCCGGAAGATCCGGTGCATCGCCTCATGCTGTGAGCTGACCATAGCGAGTGAACATAGGTTGTCGATCGCACTGGTGTTCTATCCGATGGGCGTGTTCTACGACATGCGCGCGCCGCGCCGGGTGACACTCCGCTGGCGGGGGCGCAGGACGGCGGCAGTGGTGAGGCCTGCCAGGAGGAGGAGAGTCCAGAGGAGGTGGGCTGTGCTGGAGATCGCGCGTTGGGTGGACGTGGCGACGTCTCGGGGCGTCGGGGCCGCGATTCGGTAGAGGGCGAGGTCGGCGTCCTGGTACACCAATTCCGCGGCTGCGAGGGTCTTTTCGGCGTCGCCGTGGGGGCCGGGTGTGGTGCGTTCCACCACGATCCAGCCGACGCCGAGGGCGGCGAGTTCGGTCGGGGGTGCGCCTCGGAGTAGTGCCTGTTCGACGGTGCGGGCCCGGTTGCCCTCACCGTTGACGGCGTAGCCGCGGACTCGGAGCTCGCCGGTTTGCAAGACGTCGTTCGGGAGGATGCGGGGCGCCGGGTCGAGGACGGGAGCTGTTCCGCTGTAGGGGAATCGGCGGAACATGCCGGCCGGGAGGACGGCGACATCGCCCGGCGCGTCCATGCGCTCGACGACCCGCGCCCACCCCGCCGGATAGTGCACCGGGCGCATCTCACCACCCACTCCCCAGGCCAGGTCGGCGAGCGGGAGGATCAGGAGTGCGATGAAAAGGGCGGCGACAGTGGAGGTTCCACGTCGGATTCGTGCCTCATCGGCCACCGGCACGACGCTGTTGTCCGAGTGCCCCGGCTCCGCGCGGTCCGAGTCGGCCCCTGCTCGGACCAAGTCCGCCGGCCCCGCTGTGTCCGAGTCCGCCGAGCTGTCGTGGACCGGGTCTGATGGCACGGCATGGTCCGAGACCGCTGACTCGGCCACGTTCGTGTTGCCTGGATCGGCATGCCGCGAGTTCGTCCCACCAGCCCTGGGCTCCGGTCGTGCCCACGCTGTCCGGCGCGCCCAGCCGAGCACCGTCGCGCACGCGGCTGCCGCGCACAGTGCGTAGGCGGGCATCGCCAGCGCCACGTACTTCTGGGTATCGCGCAGCAGGCCCGCACCGGGGACGTGCACCACCAGCCACTCGCCGACCGCGAGACCGGGGCCGGTCGCGCCCAGCGCGGGCAGCACGATCGCGACCGCCGCGATCACCAATAGTGCCCGGCCGTTCCGTCCCAGCGCCCACACGGCGCGCACGCCGAGCGCGACGATGCCGAGCAGCAACAGGGTGCCGACCAGCGCCAACGGTGTCGTCCGCGTGGCAGGCACCGCCTCGCTGTTCCAGATACCGCCCAGCCCGGCCAGGCTGCCCAGCGTGCCGAGCCACGGTTCGGCACGGGCCGCGAACGCCGACACGCCCGCCGGATCCGACGGCTCGGCCCCCGATCCGAGCGCCGTCGCTGTCAGCCAGGGCGCGCAGGTGACGATCCACAGGACCGTCGCGGGCAGGAACGCCCGCCGCCCGACCAGGGCGAGCCCGATGATCGCGGCCAGCAGCGACCCGGTGGGCGTCAGCCCGGCCGCCGCGAAACCGGCCGTCAGCGCCGCCCATGCGCCGACCGCCGCAGCTCCTTCGCGGCCGCCGGCTTCGGCCCGGCCGACCGGTCTGGCACTGCTCGCGCCCTCCACACCATCGCCGCGCACCTCCGCGGCGGCCTGCGGACCATCACCGCTCGCGATATCGGTGGAGTCCCTGCGAGAGGTGTTCGTACCTGCCCGTGTGCTCGTAGCCGCGTGGGTGTCAGCCGGTGGCTGTGTGCCCGGATCGGTGCGCGCATCCGCGGGGAGTCGCGGGCACGCGGCGGTGTCGGTGCTGGCGGGCGAGCGACCGCGCCGGGTCGCTTGCCTGACGCGGGCGGCGGCCAGGGCGGTCCAGGGGAGAGCGGCGTAGCCGGCGAGGAGGCTCCAGTGGCCCTGGAGGAGGCGTTCGGCGACGAAGGGGTTCCAGAGGGCGAGGGTGGCGGCGACCAGCTGGGCGGGGGTCGAGGCGGTGAGGAATTCGCGGGCGAGGACGGCGGCGCCGTAACCGGCGGCCCACAGGGCGACGATCAGGATCGCCTTCACCAGGAGGCCGCCGTCGATCACCGGGGACAGCACGGCGAGCAGCGCGTCCTGGGGGACGGCGCGCGGTGCGGCGGCGCCGAGGCCGAGGGCGGAATCGGTGAGGTAGGAACGCGGAGTGCTCACGGCATCGCGGAGCAGCAGGTAGCCCGACCCGGCCAGCGGTCCGACGATGATCAGCGCGAGCAGTGCGCAATAACCGGCCACCCAGGCCCGCGCACGCCTATCTCCCGTCACGCCAGTGCACCTTACGTTCTGTCGAGGGTCCACGGGCCCGGCGGGCCAGCGGGCACCAAGGTGAGTCCGGTCGGACTCACATTTTCGGGGTACTGGTGATGCGTGGGGCGTCGAGGTGCGACGATGAGGCGTGTCCTCGGTCCGTCGCCCCCCTGTCGTTGCTGACCTGACCTGGGTGACGGCCGGCGCGATGACCGCCAACGTCGCCGGGTACCTGCTGCAACTGCTCGCGGGCCGCTGGCTCGGCGTCGCCGGGTACAGCGAGTTCGCGAGCCTGCTCGCCGTGCAGCTGCTGTGCGCCGTCCCCGCGCTGGCCATGCAGAACGTGGTCGCGCGCGAGGTGGTACGCGGCGCGGATCTGCGGGCGGTGCGGGCGATGCAGTGGCGGTGTGCCGCGCTGGTCGCCGCGGTCGCCGTGGTGCTGGTGCCGGTGGTCGCCGGGCTACTGCACGTCGGCGTGTGGGCGGCCGCCGCCGCGCTCGGTGCGGCGCCCGCACTGGTCGTGCTCTCCGGCGAACAGGGAATTCTCCAGGGCGGCAACCACTTCCGCGCACTCGCCACGGTGCTCGCGATGGCCGGTACGGCGCGCGTCGCGCCCGCGCTGGTCGCGCTCGCCCTCGGCGGCGGTGCGGCCGGTGCCCTGTGGGCCGGCGCGGCGGGCATCGTCTGCGCCGCGATCATCGCAGGCCGCATCGCCCGATCGACTGCGCGGGATCGCGACGCGCCGCACCCGGACTCGGCCGTCCCGGCGAAGGGGCAGGCGATCGGTGTGCTGCCGGTGCTGCGGGCGGTGCAGGTGCAGGCGGCGCTGATGGCGTTGTCGTCGGCGGACCTGATCGTCGTGCGGATCGTGCTCGACGACATCGACGCGAGCCGCTACTCGCTGGGCACCATCGCCACCAAGATCGCGTTTTGGTTGCCGCAGGCGGTCGGCGTCGTGTTGTATCCGCGCATGGCCCAGCCGACGCATTCGGCGCGCGCGATCCGCGACGCGCTGTCGGTGCTGTCGATCATCGGCGTCGTTGCGGTGCTCGGCGCCGCGCTGGCTGCCCCGCTCGCCCCGCTGTTCGCCGGGCAGGACTATGCCCCGATCCAGGGCCTGCTGTGGATGTTCGCCCTGCACGGCGCCATTCTGGCCGTCCTGCAAGGTGCCCTGCTGTCGGCGATCGCCGTCGAACGGACCGCGCTCGCCGCCGTCACCTGGGTCGGCCTGGTCCTCGAGGTGACCCTCATGCTCACCTTCGCCCGCACCATCGGCGCCCTGATCACCACTGCCGTCTCGGTAGCCGCCGTGACCACCCTGATCGTCGCGGTCGTCGTCCTCCGCACCGCCGCCCGCGCCACCACCCCCGATCAGGCGCCCGCCGTCACCAGCGGCACCGCTCCCTGAGCGTCCTCGGCCTGCCACCTCGCGTACCCCCACAGACATCCACATCCGGGGGGATGGCTGTGGACAATCCACCGGCGACGCGCCACGACGTCGCGGGACCCGGCGGACGTGCGGAAACGACAACGGCCCCGGTCGTGAAGACCGGGGCCGTGCTCGGGAGCGGTATCCCTCAGGGACGCTTGTTGATATCGATCTGCTCGGTCGGCGCGTCGTAGTCGCCCCGGGTGAACTGGGTGGTCGGCGCGTCGTCGGGGGCAGCGGTGGGAGCGGGCGTCGGACGGGTGCCGCGCGGGCTGGCGTGCTGCGGAGTGTTCCCGCCACGCAGGCCCAGGAACAGGCCGGCGATCAGGGCGATCACACCGAGGATGCCGAACACGATCGGGACGACGCGGCCGAACAGCGACAGCTTGTCGGTGTTCTCCTTGGCGATCGCGATCTGCGACTCGACGGTGTTCTCGTCGAACACGATGTGCGACTTGAGCGCGGTCACCTCGGGCTTGTCGCCCGAACGGGCGTAGAACAGGTGGATCGACTCGCCGCCCTTGATGACGGTGCCGGTCTCCGGCTCGACCCACAGGTCACGCACGTTGGTGTAGTAGCGGGTCATGGTGACCGGCGTGTCGCCCGGCACATCGGTGACGCCCCACTTCGACGCGGGCAGGGTCAGCCGGTTGGTCGGCGACTGCACGACGTCCCAGGTGCTGGTGACCGGCGCGGTCATCTGGAAGTAGTAGACCTTCGTGTTGTTGATCTCGGTCTCTTCGATGAAGTTCGCGTCGAAGGACTTGCGCACGTTGATGTCGAAGTACGGGTACGTCTTCTTCTCGGTGCCGATCGGGAAGCGGTAGCCGAGGCCGGTGTGCTGCACTGGCTCCATGACGCTGCCGTCCTTGTTGACGGTGACCGCGATCGAGCCGTTGGGCTCGGTGTCGACCGGCTCGCCGGTGGTGCGCGAGATGGTGACCCGGTCGATGGCCGCGGTGAGCAGACCGGTGTCGCCCTGCACGTCGGTGCGGCGCAGCGTCTGGCCTGCCTGCAGCGTCATGTTGTCGGCGTCGGAGGGTTCCTCGACGGTGACGAAGCGCTGCGAGATCAGCGGCACGTCCTTGTTCACGACGGCGGGTCCGTCGCCGGTGGTCAGCGACTTGGAGTCGAGGACGAGGCTGTCCTCGCCCTTCTGGTTCTCGGCGATCGTGGTGATCTCGAGGTCGAGCGGAGTCTTGGCCACCTTGCTCACCGTGTAGGTGGGGATCATCAGCGCGGCGACGAGTAATGCCGCGCCCAGACCCACGAGCACGCAGGCGACCGTCCTTCTGGTACCGGCACTCAGTGCCATGCAAACTCTCCTCGTCGTTCGAACACGGATGCTCCGGTGGTCTGGTATTGCACCCTAAGCCCTCGTGAGCCCCGACACTAACAGCCTGGCCGCACAGTGTGCCGTGCTGCGCCCGGTAAAACGCCGACACGGCAGACTGGAGCGTGATGACGACCGCCACCGCCCCCGTTTCACCGCCTCGCGCCTTCAATCCCGCCCTCGAAGGGATGCGCGGGATGGCGGCACTCGGTGTGCTGTTGACCCACGTCGCGTTCCAGACCGGCACGAGCGGGATCACGGTGCTCGGCCCGATCCTCGAGCGCTTCGACATGGCGGTCGCGGTGTTCTTCGCGCTGTCGGGATACCTGCTGTGGCGCCCGCACGCGGCGGTCGCGCGTGGGCTCGGCGCCGCCCCGAGCACGGCCCGCTACCTCTTGCATCGCCTGATGCGGATCGTGCCCGCGTACTGGGCGGTCGTGGTGTTCGTGCTGTTGCTGCTGCCCGGCGCGGCGCAGTCGGCGAACCTGCGGGTGTGGGTGTCGAACCTGTTCCTGCTCCAGGTGTTCGTGCCGCTGACCCTGACCGAGGGCCTCACCCAGATGTGGAGTCTGTCGGTGGAGGTGGCGTTCTATCTGGTGCTGCCGCTGCTGGCCTTCGCGATCGTGCGGCTGCGCGGCGCGGCGGCGCGCTGGCGTGTCCCGGTGATCTGCGCGCTGATGGCGGTGACCCTGACCTGGAATCTGTGGCCGGTGCCGACCCCCGACGCTATCCACTCCGACAACTGGCTGCCCGGCTATCTGCCCTGGTTCGCCGCGGGCATGCTGCTCGCCGAGCTGATCTACCAGGTGCGCCCCGGTACCTGGTGGCACCGGCCGTTCGCGAGTCAGCCGCTGATGTGGGCGCTGGCGCTGGCCGCCTTCCTGCTCTCGGCGACCGAGTTCGGCGGACCGGCCGGGCTCGAACGCGCCCAGCCCTGGCAGTACGCGATGAAGATGCTGCTCGGCACGATCATCGGATTCGGTCTGCTCGCCCCCCTGGTCCTGCGCCCGATCGATGCCGGCCCGCACCGCTGGCTGGAATCGGCCACCGCGGCCACCCTCGGCCGCTGGTCCTACGGCATCTTCCTGTGGCATCTGGTGGTGCTCACCATGGTGTTCCCGGTGTTCGGCGTGCTGCCGTTCAACGGCCACTTCGGGTACGTCCTCGTGCTCACCACCGCGCTGACCCTGCCGCTGGCCGCTGCCAGCTTCGCGCTGATCGAGGACCCGGCCCGGCGGCTGGCCCGGCGCTGGGACAAGGCCGTCACGGCGAGGGCCGCCGCCCGCAAGCGGGCCGGGTCGGTGCCGGCGAGCGAGCACGCCGATCTCGGTGATGGCGCGCGCTGATCGAAGCCGGTCAGCGCTCCTGGTCACCGAGCGGCACGCCTTCGCGGCCTGCTCACGGGGGAGGGTCAGCCCCGGCGACGCGGTAGCGCCGCGATGCCGACCGCGATGACCGCGAGGACAGCGGGTGCCTGCGCCCACAGCGATCCGCCCATGTAGGTGGTCCCCGATCGCCACGTCCCGGTCGACAGCACGGCCGCCGAGATCAGCGTCCCCAGCCCCGCCACCCACGGCAGCACCCGCGCCGTCAGCACGGGCCGGTACCAGCTCCCGGCCAGCGCGAGCACCGAGCACACCGCGCCGAAGGGACCGGATACGACGGTAGCCACCCCGGTGAGCCCGACCGCGCCGATCCAGCGCGGACCCCAGGTCCCTGGCGCCGGACCGGGATCCGGCACCGGACGGCGCCGCGGAATCGCCAGCAGTGCCAGCGGAATCAACAGCAGCAGCCCGCCGAAGATGGCGAGCCGGTACCAGCGGTCGGCCGGGAACGACACGGTGATCTCCCCGGTCGTGCCCGCCGGGACCACCCACGCCTGCTGCCACCCGTCGACGACCACCGGCGACAGCTCGCGCCCGTCGGCGGTGTGCGCCTGCCAGCCGACATTGGTGCTCAGCGGGAGCACGAGCAGTCGCGTGCCCGGATCGGCGGATGCCTGCGCGATCGGATCGGTGCGCACCAGCCGCAACCGGTCGACGGTGAACAGCTCGGTCGGCGCGATGGTGAGGTCGGGATGCCCGGGCAGCAGTTCGATATCGGCCGCGTCCTCGGCGCACGCCCGCGCCGACACCGGTGCGCCGGAACGCAGTTCGTCGGCGGTGGCGGTGATCGTGGTGTGCACGGTGCGGCCGCCGATCGCGATCACGGGACCGTCCGCGCAGCCGATGGTGACCAGCCGGTCGTTCGCGGCGTGCGCCGGGTACTCGGGCCCGAGCACCTCCACCTCGGCCAGGCCGGACGGCTGGGTGAGGACGAACCCGAGCGCGGTCCGGTCGAGCACCTCGTTCCAGCTCTGGATGCTGATCTCGATGCGATCGGTGACGGTGGGGTACAGCGAGATCCGCGCGGGTTCCCCGTGCTCGCGCTCGGGCAGTTCGCGGACCTGCGGACCGTTGCCGAGGTTCACCGCGACGGCCGTGGCGGTCGCGGGGAGACCGCCGAGCGCGGTGGTGATGTCGAGCCCGGTGACCTCGGCGGGTTCCGGAAGTTCCAGTACCAGGGTGGGTTTGGCCCCGGCGAGCCCGCGGACGGTGGCTTCCGGCGCGGTCCAGGTGGTCTTCGGGTCGCCGTCGGTGGCGGCGAAGGCCGCGCCGCGCAGGTCGCCGACATCGGCCTTGCCACGCGCCACCGGGCGGGTGTGGTCGGTGAGCAGGGCCTCGAGCGCCGGTCCGGGCCGGGTGCGCACGGTCAGGTCGGTGGTGGCGGTGAGCGGTTCGGCAACGGCGAGGGTACGGCCGAAGACGCCGGGCTCCTCGGCGGGCAGTCCGAGCCCCCTGCTGCAGTGCACCCGGTCGGGGCCGTCGAAACAGGCACTGCGCCCAGGGAATTCCTGGCCGAGGTCCCAGCCGGTCACGGTGGTGCCTGGCGCGACGTCGGGCAGCACGATCCGGTGCCGGATGTCGACCCGCACCGGCGCGTCCCGCACGGTGTAGTCGTCGAGGGTGAGTTCACTGATCCCGAACTGGCCACCGCTGGTACCGGTTTCGGTCCGCGAGGCGGTGACCATCACCCAGTCCGTCCTGCCCGCGGGCAGCGGAACGGTCACCGGCGCACCGGGTTCGGTGATCCGCGCCGACACCGTGCCACGGGAGGTGCGGACCTCGACCCACTTCACCGGGTCGCCCAGTGCGGCGGCGGTGGTGGTGAAGCGCAGTGAGCCGGTGGTGATCGGCTGGTCCAGATCGAGCCGGAGCCACTGTCCGAGCGCGGATTCGGCGCCGTTGCTGATCCAGGCGGTGCTCGGGTCGCCGTCGACGGCGGCGGCGGTGGAGCTGCCGGGCGCGGCGCCGCCGATCTGGGTGGCGTCGGCGGCGGAACTGGACGCGGTCACCTGCGCGCCGGACCATTCGCCCCGGACCAGGGGGGTGCCGTCGACCGGGTAGTCGGGCACCAGGTTGTGGGTGCGCCGGGCGTCGTCGGCGGCGCGGACGGCGGAGTTGTGGTTGTCGACCCGGCCGAAATCGGACTCGCGATCCATCGGGGTGTCGGTCAGCAGGACCGGCTTCGGCGGCAGGCCTGCGCGCGCGGCGTCGGCGGTGAGAAGTACGGGGGCCGTGGGGTTTCCGGTGTCGCGGCGGATCCGCTCCAGCACTTCGGGGCCGCCCTGGACGACCGGCACCGCGTCCAGCGGCACGGTGTACGCGCCGGGGAATCCCGGCGGCGCGCCGGTCCCGCTGCGCACCTGCACCGGGGTGCCCGGCGGCGGCACCTCGACCTGGTAGATCTCGATCGCCGGATACGCGGGCTGGAGGTCGTTGTCGACGACCAGGCCCGTGTCCGCCACGCGCGGCCCGATCAGCGCGCCGAATTCGGCCACCTTGGTCAGCCCCGGCGAGCCCTCGATGGCCCGGTGCGCCAGCATCGGCCGGGTCGAGCGGGAGGTCTCGGGGTCGAGATCGTTGCGCAACACCAGGATTCCGATGCCCTGATCGGCGAGGGTGGCGGCCAGCCCGGTCGAGGGCCTGCCGTCGGCGATCAGCCGCTGCACCGAATCCATCGCGCGGATGGTGCCCGGCGGATTCAGCGGGACCGAATCGCGCACGGCCCAGGGCGTACTGGCCAGGGCCTGCAAGGGCTCGTCGCGGGTCAGTCCCCAGATCTGGCTGCCGAACGGCGCGCCCGGCACCACGAGCGCGCGGGTGTCGGCGGCGTGGTTGGCCAGCCACTCGGCGGTGTCGGTCCAGTACGCCGGCACCTGGTCGTAGGCGCCGCGCGGCGCGAGCTTGCCGGTCCAGGCCAGCGAGGTGGCCAGGGCGAGCGCGGCCAGGATCAACGCGGCGACGGCGACGATCCGGTCCCGCTCCGGGTGCGCGAAGGCGTCGCGCCACTCGCGCAGCGGCACCGAGGCGGGCAGCGGCACCCGGCCGAGCAGATGGGCCAGGCCGATCACCAGCGGCAGGCGGATCAGCGGTTCCAGCTTGTGCACATTGCGCAGCGGCGCGCCGCCGGAGTCGAGGAACACCCGCACCGACTCGGCGAACGGACCGCCGAGTTCGCCGACGTAGCCCGCGCAGATGCCGGCCAGCCCGACCAGCAGGATCAGCGTGAACCGGCCCCGGTACGGCAGGGACGACCGGGCCAGCCCGGCCATGCCCGCCGCCGCGAGCAGCCCGGTCGCGAGCACCGCGGCGGGCTGGGTGACCAGCACCGCGCCCGCGATGCGCTCCGGCGAGACGAACGGGGTCCAGCTGTCGGTGCCGCGTAGCACCTCGCTCAGCGAGGCCCACTGGGTCGTCACCCCCGAGGACTCGATGTAGTCGAGGAACGGCGGGCTCACCTTGCCGAGCAGCAGCAGCGGCACGACCCACCAGAAGGTCGCCAGCACGAGCAGCGGAATCCACGCCGCCGTGAACCGCCACCAGCGGCGATTCGGCCGATAGGAGGCCCACCAGAGCGCGGCGGGCAGGAACGCGGCCACGGTCGCGACGGCGTTCACCGAGCCCATCAGGGCCAGCGCGAGAGCGCTACCGGCCGGGGAGAGTGCCCCACCGCGCCGCGGGCTGCCACCTTTCGTCCGCACCGCGACCCCGAGGGCGGCGGGCGCGAGCAGCACCCATGGCGCGAGCATCATCGGCAGCGTCTCCGAGGAGATCGAGCCGAGCGTGGTGAGCACCCGCGGCGACAACGCGAACGCGATACCGGCGATCACCCGCGAGCCTCGCGCGCCGATCCCCAGCGTCTCGCACAGCTTGACGATGCCCCAGAACCCGGCCAGCAGCAGCAGCGCCCACCAGACGCGCTGAGTCACCCAGGCGGGCAGGTGCAGCAGATGACCGGCGGAGAAGAAGGTGCCGTGCGGGAAGAAGTAGCCGTAGGCCTGGTTCTGCACCTGGCCCATCGGAGCCTGACTGCTCCACAGGTGCGAGGCCCGTGCGAGGAACCCGAGCGGGTTCTGGGCGAGGTCGTACTTGGTGTCCGCGACGGTGAGTCCTGGCGCCTGCGCGAACGTCAGGACGAAGGCGGCTACAACCGTGCCGACGAACCAGCGCCAACCCAGTGGAGCCGTGTCCGGGTGCCCCGCTAGGGGGCGTGACGCGCGGGCGTCGGACTCAGCGGCTGCCGTATTCAGGAGCGTTGAGCAGCGAGGAATCCTTGTCACCGCTGCGGTCGATCTCCGGCGCCGTGTTCTGCTGCACCGCGGCCGTGATCGCGAAGACGGCGATTGCGCTCAGCAGGGCGCCGCCGACCGCGCTGGCAACAGCCGGAACAGCAAACTTCATCGCGCACTCCAATACGCTCGACGTCGGGGTGGTACTTCGGCCAACCTAGCAGGTGTCACCCGCCAAGTCGGTGTTCGGGCACGCCGCAATGTAGCGCGCCGAGCAGTGTGCGGAATTTGGCGGTGGTCTCGGCGAGCTCGGCCGCCGGATCAGAGGCCGCCACGATCCCGCCGCCCGCGCTCGCTCGCAGCGTTCGCCCGTCGGCCGCGAGCTCGGCGCCGCGGATCGCGACCACCCATTCGCCGTCGCCGTCGTCGGCGCACCAGCCGACCGCGCCGCCGTAGAAGCCGCGGCGGGGTTCGTCGGCGGTGATCGCGGCGAGCGCGGCGGCGAACGGTGTCCCGTTGACGGCGGGCGTCGGGTGCAGCAGCAGTGCCAGGTCGAGCGCGGTGGTCGACGGGTCGCGCAGCACGCCGTGGATCGGGGTGGCCAGGTGCCAGACCTGTTCGGTGCTCAGCAGTTCGGGCGCGTCGGGGATGTGCAGCTCGCGGCAGACCGGGGTCAGCCGCTGCCGGATCCACTCGATCACGTAGCCGTGCTCGTCGCGGTTCTTCGTGCTCGACAGCAGCTCTCGGGCCTGTGCCGCGTCGGCGGCCGGATCGGCGAGGCGGGGCAGGGTGCCCGCGAGCGGATGCAGGCTGACGCGGGTGCCGTGCCGCGCGACGAGCACCTCCGGCGTCGCGCCGAGCAGCGTCTCGCCCGGTCGCCCGGCGGCCGTCAGATCCACCGCGTACACGGTGGCGTTCGGATGCCGGATCAGCAGCTGACCGGCGACGACCTCCGGTTCCAGCGGCGCGTCGGCCTCGATCAGCAGCGTCCGCGCGGCGACCACCTTGCGCAGCTCGTTGCCCGGATCCCCGAGCAGTTCGACCAGTTTGGTCACCCGCGCCACGTGCTCTGCCGCGGTGGGCAGCTCGGCGACGACCCGGACCGCGGGCAGTTCCGGCAGCGCGGCGGGCCGCCACGGCCCGGCCGTGTGCAGTGCCGTCTCGGGCTGCCACAGCGCCGCGGGCTCGTCCGGATCGAACGGCAGCGCGCCGACGATCAGTCGCGGTCCGGTACCGCTGCCGGGCGCCGTCCACCGGCGCAGCGCGTCGACCGCCTGCCGCGGGTCGGGGTAGCTCGCGCGTACCCCCGCCGCGCGCAGCACCCCGTCCGGGCGGGCCAGCAGGAATCGGTTCATGGTGTCTCGACCATAGCTTCGCCGAGCGGGCCCGGGAACGGGGGAGCGATCGAACTCTCAGTGCTCCGGCGGCACCAGCAACACCGGCCGGTGCCCGTGCTTGAGCACCGCCTCGGCCACGCTGCTGTGCAGCAGCGCGCGCAGTCCGGTGGCGCCGCGGGTGCCCGCGACGATGATGTCGACGTCGAGCTCGTCGGCACAGTCCACGATCGCGTTCCAGATCGTGGTCGTGCACTCCGCGGTGCGCGGTTCGGCGTGGATGCCCGCGAGTTCGGCCAGGTGCACGCCCTCGGCGTTGATCTTGCGGGCATCGGTGTAGGCGATGTCCTCGATCTCCTCGTCGGGCACCCACTCCGGTTGCATCACCCCGGCCAGCCCGGAGATGCGGGCGGCCTGGCGCACCATCGGCTCCCATGCGGTGAGCAGGATCGCGCGCTCGGCGGTGAGGAAGCGGCCCGCGTACTCGATGGCCCGCTTGGCGTGTTCGGAACCGTCGTAGGCGATGAGCATCCGATCGCAAGCCATGACGACCTCCTGCGCTGGTACAGCGTCTGTGCTGAAAGATTACCCCCGGTGGGAGGGTTCAATCGGCAACCGGTTCCACGGGTCGTGGCGGGACGGGGCTACCGTGGAGCGCATGCGGAAATCGCCTGTGGTCGTGTTCGCAGTTTTGGCCGCCGTCGCCACCGCCTGTTCGGGAGGATCGTCGACCGAGACGACACCCGCGGCGAGCAGCACCGGCGTCCCCACCTCGGCGCAAAGTGGTGACGCGTCGTCGCCCGTGACGGGCACGCCCGCGCAATCCGCTTGCGGCGCCGACTATCTCGCGAAATTGACCCAGCGGGAGAAGCTCGCGCAGCTGCTGACCGTCGGCATCACCGGCTCGGCCGATGCCTCGAACGTGGTGAGTACCGAGCAGGTCGGCGGCATCTTCATCGGCAGCTGGACCGATCCCGGCCTGCTGAACAACACTCAGCTCGACGCGGTGAAGGCGCTGGCCAAGGCACCGCTGATGGTGACCATCGACGAGGAGGGCGGGCGGGTCTCGCGCGCCAAGAACCTCATCGGCGTGGCGCCCTCGGCCAGGGAGGTTGCGCAGAGCCAGACGTCCGAGCAGTACTACCAGAACACGCTGACCAGGTCGAAGGCATTGAAGGACCTCGGCGTCACCGTCGACTTCGCCCCCGATGTCGATGTGAGCAGCCAGCCCGCCGACAGCGTCATCGGTGACCGCTCCTACAGCGACGACCCGCAGGTCGTGACCGAGTACGCGGACGCCTACATCCGCGCCTCCACCGAGGTCGGCCTCGGCTCGGTCATCAAGCACTTCCCCGGCCACGGCTCCGGCTCGGGTGATTCGCACACCGGCGCGGTCCGCACGCCGCCGCTGTCGGAACTGCAGAACAAGGACCTGGTCCCGTTCCGCAACCTGGTGACCTCCGGCGCGGCCGTCATGGTGGGCCACCTCGACGTGCCCGGCCTGACCGAGCCCGACGTCCCGGCCAGCATCAGCCCGGCCGTGATGTCGCTGCTGCGCGAGGGCACCGGCTACGGCGCGCCGCCGTTCGACGGCCCGATCTTCACCGACGATCTCGGCGGCATGGCGGCCATCACCGCGCGCATGTCGATCGCCGACGCGGTGGAGGCGGCATTGGTCGCCGGCGCCGACAATGCCCTGTGGATCAGTACCGACGCGGTGCCGCAGGTGCTCGACCGTTTGGAACAGTCGGTCGCGAGTGGCAAACTGCCCGCCGACCGGGTCGACGCCTCCGTGCTGCGGATGGCGCGCTACAAGGGCGCACAGCTGGGCTGCTGAGGCAGCTCGGCGACTGTGCGGCAAATGGGCACGGGTGAACTTACCTTGGAGTAATATAGGGGTTCACCCTGCGGTAGGAGAGTGGATGGCGGGCGGAACGAAGCGACTTCCCAGAGCGGTTCGTGAGCAGCAGATGCTCGACGCCGCCGTCGAGGTATTCGCGCGCAAGGGCTTCCACGACACGTCGATGGACGCCATCGCCGCCGAGGCGAAAATCTCCAAGCCCATGCTCTACCTGTATTACGGCTCCAAGGACGAGTTGTTCCGGGCGTGCATCCAGCGCGAGGGCCTGCGCTTCATCGAGGCCGTCGCGCCCGCGGGCAACCCGCAACTCACCCCGCACGAGCAGGTGCGCACGGCGCTCGAGGGCTTCCTCGATTTCGTCGACCGCAACCGGCAGTCGTGGCAGGTGCTCTATCGGCAGGCAATCGGTCAGCAAGCTTTCGCGTCGGAGATCGACAATGCGCGCGAGCGGGTCATCGAGCTCACCGCCAAACTGCTCGAGTCCAGTGCCAAGCACGCCGATCCCGGGACCAATTTCGAGGTCGTCGCGGCCGCGGTGATCGGGGCCGGCGAGGCCATCGCCGACCGGGTCGCCGGTGGCCGGATCGAGGTGGCCGAGGCCGTCGACCTGCTCGACGATCTGGCCTGGCGTGGTCTGGCCGGTCGCAAGAAGGCGGAATAGCCGGCCAGCGGTTGCTCGCGCCCGCCCGACCTGCCATCGTGCTCGACAGCGGGCGCTGAGGGCGCGGCCATCGCCGGACCGGGGCGGGGCCGCGGCGCGGGCGCTCGGGAGTTCCATGACAGACGGGGTGGCAGTGTTCGGTGTATTGAAGCCGTGTGCGCACGGCGCGGCGAAGTACGGCATCGATCCGGGGCAGTGGCAGGCGCATATGTGCGGGCTGTGTCTCGGCTTGCGCGACGGGCAAGGTCAGCTGGCCCGCGCCGCCACCAATACCGACGCGATCGTGCTGAGTGTGCTCACCGAGGCCCAGTCCGGTGCCGCCGGCGCCCGGACCACCGCCGGGCCGTGCCCGCTGCGGGGGATGCGCCGCGCCTCGGTGGTCGTGGCGAACGCGCCCGGTGTCCAGCTGGCCGCCACGGCCGCACTGCTGTTGGGGGCGGCCAAGATTCGCGACCACGTCGACGACGGTGACGCCGGACGGCTCGCTCGCCGCCCGATGCGGCGGGTCGCCGGGAGCTGGTCGGCGGCCGCCCAGACGCAGGCCGACCGGATCGGCCTGGACGTCGGCCCGTTGCTCACGGCTATCGACAGTCAGTCGGCACTGGAGGCGCTGGCCGCGCCGATCACCCTCGACCAGCTGACCGGCCCGACGCAACTCTGCGCAGCCACCCTGTTCGGGCACACCGCCACCCTCGCCGGTCGCCCGGAAAACGTTGCGGCCCTCTCGGAGATCGGCCGCCACCTCGGCCGCATCGCCCACCTCGCCGACGCCATCGAGGACCTCGAACGCGATCGCCTGCGCGGCCGCTTCAACCCGCCGAGGCCACCGGCACCGATCTGCCGCGCGCCTATGATCTGCTGCGCGAGAGCGAATCCCGCATCCGCGAGGCCGCCGCCGAGGCGCGGATCGACCAACTGCCCACCGTCCGCTGGGCACTGCTCGATCCGCTGGCCGCGCTACTGCGCAGGCTGGGTCAGGGCCTCGGCCTGGCCGTCGGGCATGCCTGTCGCACTTCGCCTGTCGCGCAACAGCAGACGCCGTACCAGTTCCCGTCCCCGCCCGGGCGCCGCCCGAACCGGCCCGGCCCGCTGAAGGCGGGTGGGCTGATCCTGGGCGTCTACTGCACCGGCGTGGCCTGCTGTGTCGACCACACCAGCCCCTGCACCGGCGAGCAGAAGGACGCCTGGGCCAAACACTGCGACTGCGGCGACTGCTGCGATTGCGGTGACTGCTGTAGCAACTGCTGCGGCGAGGACTGCGGGTGCGGCGACTGCTGTAGCTGCGACTGCAACTGCTAGGAAATCCTCACTCGCACTTCACGATCGGGATCGGGTCGTACTTCACGGTCCGGGTGTGCCGCGATACCTGGGCGCCGGTCTTGCGATCGGTGATCACCCGGGTGTCGGAGATGGTGAACCCGGGCGCGCCCTCGGAGGCGATGCAGTCCTTGCCCTTGGGCAGGGTGATCTCCTGCGGCTCGGTCGGTTTCGACTTCTCGCCGGTGATCGACTCCACGTCGACGGTCTTGGTGCCCCACAGGCGCACGGTGATGTCCGAGCCCGTCGCGACCGCCTGGATGTAGATGCCGGTCGTGGTGTTGTTGCGGAACGCCAGGTCGATCGCGCCGTCGAACACGGTGGCTTCGCGCGCCGCCGGGTACCGCGAGATGTAGTAGCTGTGCTCGGTGTGGCCCGCGTCCTCCATGCCGGCGAAGTAGGCCGCGTTGTACAGCGTGGTGGCGAACTGGCTGATGCCGCCGCCGACCGCGGTGCTCGGCCTGCCCTTGTCGATGATGCCGGACTCGACGTACCCCTCCGCGGCGGTGCGCGGACCGGTGAACTCGTTGAGCGAGAAGGTATCTCCCGGCTTCACCACCGCGCCGTCGACCTTGGCGGCAACGGTGCGGATGTTCACGCCGGACGGGCCGCTGAAGCCGCCGGTGGTGAACTGGCCGACCATCTCGGTGATGCCGAGCGCGTTGGCGGCGTCGGTGGTGAGCTTCGGCTCGATCCGCTGGTACACCGCCTCGGCGGTGCGGTCGCCTGCCACGGTGAGCAGGGCGGGCAGCTTCTCCAGCGTCTTGGGCCAGTCGACCTTGTTGCCCACCACGGCGGGCACCACGGTCGGCTTGCCCGCGCCGACGGTGAAGGTTGCGTCCTTGGGCTCCACCTCCGAGGTCGCCAATTGTGGTGCGAGCAGGGCGATCGCGGCGTCGTTGTCGATCCTGGGCGCCAGGCCGCCGTTCCCGTCGGGCACGAAGGTGAGCACCCGGGCGATCTCCGCCGGCGTGAGGTCGGCGCGAATGTCCTTGCCGCTCACCGTGATCGGGGCGGAGATCGCCGGGGTGGCGATATCGCGCAGCGCGGCCTGCACGGCCTCGGTGCGCACCGCGACGGGTGCGGCCACCACCGGCAGGTCCAGTTCGCTGCTCGACGCCCAGCGCTCGGTGATCGTGGTGCGCGCGGCGGCGGTGTCGAGCACCCGGCCGGGCACCGGCGCGACCGCGACCGGCTTGCCGTTGTCGAACCGCACCGTGCCCTCGACGGTCGGGTTGTCGTGGGCCTGGAACCCGGCCACCTGCTGATCCAGCGCCGCCGCGTCGACGGTGCTGACCACCTGGACGTCGCGGGTACCGAACAGCGAGATCAGCCGGCGCACCGGATTGAGCGGTTGGTCGCCGACGGCGGCCCAGGTGCCGTCCCAGTCCACCTGCAGACCGGCCGTGGCCGGCACCATGCTGGCCTGCACGTCGCCGATCCGGACCGGCAGCGGGCGCTCGGCCTTGGGGCCGAGCTCGTCGTGGAGTAAGGCGTTCGCCTCGGCCTTGTCCATGCCGCCGATGTCGACCCCGGCGACGACGGTGCCGCGCGGCACCTCGCCGTTGCTCAGGGCCAGGTCGGCCAGGTAGGCGGCGGCGCCGACGGCGAACACGGCGCCGACGGCGATACCGATCCGCTTGGCCAGCTGCGGGGCGCCGGAGCCGGTCGGCGGCTGCGGGGCCGCCGGGGCGGGCGCGGGCGACCAGCGGTCACGTGACACGGTGGCTAGGGGCTGAGTGGGCAGGGCGGCGGTGACGTCGGCATCGAAAGTGCGATTTGCTTCGAGCAGCTTGCGTAGTCCGACCTCGCCCCTTGGTCGGTCGGCCGGTCCGCCGACATTCGACTCGCTGGGCACGGAGGTCCTTCCGTTGGGTGTTATGGCGTCGTCCTGGATCAGGTGCGCCCGGCCCCAGGTGTTTGGGGGGCCTCGGCCAAGGGTAATGGTGTTCGTCGCCCTCGGCACCCTGGCAACAATGGATGGACAGCAGGAAGGCTCCGCGTAGTTGCCGGGTCGGGGGTCTGGCAACTACACGGAGCCGATCTGTTTATCGCGGCCCGTTCCGGGGCGTTACAGCCGTTTTTCCGAGCAGTTTCGGCGGCCGCCGTGGCGCCGCTCAGCGGCTCAGCGGGTCCGCGCGAGACAATCGCACGTGAGACTCGACACCAGGTAGCGCACAACGAGGGAGAACTGATGCAGCTGGGAATGATCGGCCTCGGCCGGATGGGTGCCAACATCGTGCGCCGCATCGTGCGGGACGGGAACACCGCTGTCGGTCACGAACGCCATCAGGGTCACATCGACGAGCTGAAGGCCGAGCTCGGCGACAGCTTCGACGGCAGCACCGACCTGAAGGAATTCGTCGCCATGCTCGACGCCCCGCGCGTCGTGTGGGTGATGATCCCGGCGGGCGCGACCGGTGCCGCCATCGAGCAGCTGGCCGAGCTGCTCGAACCGGGCGACATCGTCATCGACGGCGGCAACAGTCGCTACCACGAGGACATCAAGCGCGCGAAGGCGTTGGCGCCCAAGGGCATCCACTACCTCGACATCGGCA
Organism: Nocardia fodinahabitans; assembly: GCF_052983615.1. Taxonomy (NCBI): domain Bacteria; kingdom Bacillati; phylum Actinomycetota; class Actinomycetes; order Mycobacteriales; family Nocardiaceae; genus Nocardia; species Nocardia fodinahabitans. The sequence goes on along the minus strand of NZ_JBRJJC010000001.1, from coordinate 3,076,830 downwards.
CCTCGGGCGGCGTGTTCGGCCTGAAGCGTGGCTTCTGCCTGATGATCGGCGGCGAGGCCGAGCAGGTGAAGTACCTCGAGCCGCTGTTCGAGTCGATCGCTCCCGGCGTCGAGGCCGCGCCGCGCACGCCCGGCCGCACCGGCGAGCCGACTCCGGCCGAGCAGGGCTGGCTGCATTGCGGCCCGGCCGGCGCGGGCCACTTCGTGAAGATGGTCCACAACGGCATCGAGTACGGCGCGATGGCCGCCTACGCCGAGGGCCTGAACATCCTCCAGCACGCGAACGTGGGCGCCGCGCAGGGCGACGGCGAGCACTCGGCCGAAGAGACCCCGCTGGAGCACCCCGAGTACTACCAGTACGACCTGGACATCCCGGACATCACCGAGGTGTGGCGCCGCGGCTCGGTCGTCGCCTCCTGGCTGCTCGATCTCACCGCGAGCGCCCTCTACGCCGACCCGAACCTGGACGGGTTCAGCGGTCGCGTCTCGGACTCCGGCGAGGGCCGCTGGACGGTCGACGCCGCCATCGACACCGCCGTGCCGGTCCCGGTGCTGTCCGCGGCCCTGTTCCAGCGCTTCTCCTCGCGCGGTGAGGCGCTCTACGCCGACAAGATGCTCTCGGCCATGCGCAAGGCGTTCGGCGGCCACAACGAGCTGCCCGAGCAGTAGCACGTCCAGGGGTATTGACACCCGCGCACCGGCCTTCCGTCGCCCCCGCGGGCGGCCGGTTTGCGCTTTTCGGGGTGATTCGGCGAAGCCGAAAAATCTCGGATGCTACCCCCGGCGACCCCTCCTCGAGAGTGAAACGATAATCTTCCACAAATATGAGAACACGTTCCTGTTTTCCAGGACAACCGTCCAGTCCAGCCGATATCTTCTGGCCAGAGGGGGGATAGACCACTCGATGAGGAATTCGTCCCGGCCGACTTCGCCGGGGCTTGGAGGAAAATCATGATCCGGACTTCGCGTATCGCCGCGGGCGTCGCCACCACCGCTCTGGTCGTCGCCGGTGCCGGTGTCGCTCTCGGTTCCGGCGTCGCCACCGCGGCGGGCTCCTGCTCGATCAGCAGCCACGCCGAGAAGCAGGACGCCAGCACCTGGGGCGTCACGCACGTCTACGACAAGACCGCCAGCGCCGAGCAGATCGGTGTCGGCACCTCGGTGACCTACAAGGTGGTCGTCGGCACCACCGGGATCGGCAATCCCTACGTCAACACCATCACCGACTTCCCGCCGGTCGGCTTCGGTGCCCCGACCAAGACCACCATCACCGCCTACCACGCGGTCGGCGGCCAGGTGACCGAGGACGTCACCCCCGAGCCGAACGCGGGCGGCTGGAAGGTCACCAGCACCGGCTGGTTCGTCAACTCCGGCAATCCGGTCACCCTGACCATCACCTACCCGGTGCCGGACAGCGTGACGGCCGGTCAGCAGGTCACCAGCGGTGGCGTCGGCGTCGCGGGCACCGTGGGTGTCGGCAACGAGATGCCGGGCCTCACCGCCTGCTTCACCGCGCGCGGCGCGAACGCGGGCGAGACCGTGATCGGCAGCCTCGGCGACAACGGCCTCGGCTCCTCCGACGGTCAGCTGAGCTCCACCGGCTCGCTCAGCGACATCATCTCCGACGTGCTGCGCAATCTGATCGGTAGCTGATCGCGTAGCACCTGGTCGCCGGGACGGTCTCGCGCTGCCGTCCCGGCGCTCTGGGTCTTCGCCACCGCCCCATCTGTAGTGAGGATTCATGTTCGTGTTCACCCGTTCCCGCGCGGTCGCGGTGTCGGCCATGGCACTGGTGCTGCTCTCGGTCGCCTCGATCGGCACCGCGGGCGCCGACGGCTCCCGGCTCGACCACATCGAGCGGCCGGGGCAGCGGCAGCAGACGCTGCACGTGTACTCGGCGGCCATGGACCGGGTGATCCCGCTGCAGGTCATCACCGCGAACGACACCAGCGTCCCGCGGCCCACGCTGTACCTGCTCAACGGCGCCGGCGGCGGTGAGGACCGGGCGAACTGGTACAACCAGACCGATATCGTGCAGTTCTTCGCCGACAAGAATGTCAATGTGGTCACGCCCGCCGCGGGCAAGTTCTCGTACTACACCGACTGGCAGCGCGACGATCCCAAGCTCGGCCGCAACAAGTGGCAGACCTTCCTGACCGAGGAACTGCCGCCGATCATCGACGACACACTCCACGCCAGCGGCGTCAATGCCATTGCCGGACTGTCGATGTCGGCCACCGCCGTGCTCAACCTGGCCATCGCGGCCCCCGACCGCTACCGCGCCGTCGGCGCCTACAGCGGCTGCGCCCAGGTCGCCGACCCGATCGGCCGCGCCTACGTCGACGTGGTCTTCGCCCGCGCCGGCGCCGACCCCGCCAATATGTGGGGCGCCCCCGGCGACCCCGCCTGGCAGGCCAACGACCCCTACCTCAACGCCGAACGCCTGCGCGGCAAGGCCATCTACCTCTCCAGCGCCACCGGCCTGCCCGGCGTCGCCGAGACTCTCCCGGCCGGCGCGAACCCCGGCAAGGTCATCGGCATGACCGATCAGATCCTGCTCGGCGGCGCCATCGAGGCCGCGGCCAACCTCTGCACCCAGCGCCTGGCCGCCCGCCTCCAGGAGCTGAACATCCCCGCCCAGACCGAATTCCGGGCCGCGGGCACCCACACCTGGAAGTACTGGGAACAGGACCTCCACAACTCCTGGCCGATGATCGCCGAGGCCATCGGAGCGTCCTGAACGCTTATAGCGCAACGTAATTCGCGCGGTCAAGCCCCGGAAAGTAGTGCATAACGAGCTGGTCGAGCGGCCCGATGAGTTTGTTAGTTCCGCTCAGTTCTTCTCGAAAGGCTCGTCATGCAACGTCGTATGGTCCGCATCCTGGTCGCCACCGCAGCTATCGCCGGCATCGCCGCAGGCGCATCCCCGGCCCTCGCCGCCCCCGCGACCCCGGCGGTGATCGCCGAATCCGGTTCCGCGGGTACCGGTTCCGCCGCCATCGACTTCCCCCTCGGCATCATCAAGCTCCTCATCTGCGGCCCCTGGGGCTCCACCCAGCCCCACCCCAACCCGATGTGCCGCTGACAATAAGCAACGGCGGGTGGCTTCCGATTGCGGAAACCACCCGCCGTCGTCGTTCTCAGCGCGTGACTAGCGCTCGATGATCGCCACGACGCCCTGGCCGCCCGCGGCGCAGATGGAGATCAGGGCGCGGCCGGAGCCCTTCTCCGCCAGCATCTTCGCGGTGGAGGCGACGACGCGGCCGCCGGTGGCGGCGAACGGGTGGCCCGCGGCGAGCGAGGAGCCGTTCACGTTGAGCTTGCTGCGGTCGATCGAGCCCAGCGCGCCGTCCAGGCCGAGGCGCTCCTTGCAGTAGGCGTCGGACTCCCACGCGGCCAGCGTGGCGAGGACCACGGAGGCGAAGGCCTCGTGGATCTCGTAGTAGTCGAAGTCCTGCAGGGTCAGGCCGTTGCGGGCGAGCAGGCGCGGCACCGCGTAGGTGGGCGCCATCAGCAGGCCGTCGGGGCCGTGGATGTAGTCCACCGCGGCGACCTCGGAGTCCACCAGGTGCGCGAGCACCGGCAGGTTGCGCTGCGCGGCCCACTCCTCGCTCGACAGCAACACCGCCGACGCGCCGTCGGTGAGCGGGGTCGAGTTGCCCGCGGTCATGGTGGCGTCGCCCAGCTTGGTGCCGAACACCGGCTTCAGGGTGGCCAGCTTCTCCACGGTCGAGCCGGGACGCAGGTTGTCGTCGCGGGTCAGGCCGAGGAACGGGGTGATCAGGTCGTCGAAGAAGCCGCGGTCGTAGGCGGCGGCCATGTTCTTGTGCGAGAGGTAGGCCAGCTCGTCCTGCGCCTCGCGGGCGATGCCGAACTCCTTGGCGGTGATGGCGGCGTGCTCACCCATCGACAGCCCGGTGCGCGGCTCGGCGTTGCGCGGGATCTCGATGCCGAGCATCGAGGGGCGCAGCTGGCCGACCAGCTTGACCCGGTCCTTGTTGGACTTGGCGCGGTTGGCGGTGAGCATCCACTCGCGCATGTCCTCGCTGACGCCGATCGGTGCGTCGGAGGTGGTGTCGGCGCCGCCGCCGATGCCGGACTCGATCCGGCCGAGGGCGATCGCGTCACCCACGGTGACGATCGACTGCAGGCCGGTGCCACAGGCGAGCTGCAGGTCGTGGGCGGGGGTGTAGGGCGAGAGCTTGGAGCCGAGCACGCTCTCGCGGATCAGGCTGTGCTCGCCGACCTTCTTGAGCACAGCGCCGCCGACGACCATGCCGAGGCGCTCGCCCTGCAGGCCGAAGCGGCTGACCAGCCCGTCGAGGGTGGCGGTGAACATGTCCTGGTTCGACGCCTTCGCGTAGGCCTTGTCGGAGCGAGCGAACGGGATTCGGTTACCGCCAACGATCGCGACCGGGCGCTGGGTCTTCGCGGACTTGGCGGTGTTGGCCTTGGCTGTCGCCGAGCGGGCTTTGCTTGTCACTCGAGTTCTCCATGGTCTCGTCGGTTCCGGGTACGCCGGGCGTATCGGTTTACATTAAACTTACTCTGGAGTAAGTTCGTTGTCGACACCGTACCCGCAATGTGATTCACACGGGGGACACTGGGCGAGCACGGTCACACAACACGTCGAGCACAGAGAAGGTAGGAACAGTGGCAGCCAAGAGCAAGGGTGCACCCAACCTCTACGGATCCTTCATCCACTCCGCCCCCGGCGCGTTCCTGGCGAGCAAGCTGGGTCTGCCCCAGCCGGCGCAGCTGCGCCGCTACAAAGCGGGCGAGCCCGCACTTCCCGGCCCGGTCCTGCTGGGCGGCAAGGGCCGACTCGCCGAGCCGATCCGCGCGCTGCTCTCGGACTACACCGTCGCGGACTCGCTCGACTCGGGCACCAAGTACGGCGCCCTGGTGTTCGACGCCACCGGCATCGACTCCATCGACAAGCTCTCGCAGCTGTTCGAATTCTTCCAGCCCGCGATGCGCAACCTCGCACCTTCGGGGCGTGTCGTGGTCATCGGCACCACGCCGGAACTGGTCGGCTCGGTCGACGAGCAGATCGCCCAGCGCGCGCTCGAGGGCTTCACCCGCTCGGTCGCCAAGGAACTGCTGCGCGGCGCCACCGGCCAACTCGTCTACGTGCACCCCGAGGCGGGCGCCGCCGCGACCGGCCTCGAGTCCACCCTGCGCTTCCTGCTCTCGGGCAAGTCGGCCTTCGTCGACGGCCAGGTCATCCGGGTCGGCAAGGCCGATTCCGTCGCCCCGGCCAGCTGGGACAAGCCGCTCGCCGGCAAGGTCGCCGTCGTCACCGGTGCCGCCCGCGGCATCGGCGCCACCATCGCCGAGGTCTTCGCGCGCGACGGCGCCACCGTCATCGTCGCCGACATCCCTGCCGCCGGCGAGGCCCTGTCCGAGACCGCCAACAAGGTCGGCGGCACCGCCCTGGCCCTGGACGTCACCGCTCCCGACGCCGCCGAGCGTCTCGCCGAGTTCGCCACCGAGCGTTTCGGCGGCATCGACATCGTCGTGCACAACGCCGGCATCACCCGCGACAAGCTGCTCGCCAACATGGACGAGGGCCGCTGGAACTCGGTCATCAACGTCAATCTCGCTGCCCCGCACCGCATCACCTCCGGCCTCGTCGCCAAGGGTGTGCTCAAGGAGGGCGGCCGCGTGATCGACGTGTCCTCCATCGCCGGCATCGCGGGCAACCGCGGCCAGACCAACTACGGCGCCTCCAAGGCCGGCGTCATCGGCATGGTCGACGCCGAGGCCCCGCTGCTGTCGGAGAAGGGCATCACCATCAACGCGGTGGCCCCCGGCTTCATCGAGACCGCGATGACCGCCGCCATCCCGGTCGGCACCCGTGAGGCCGGTCGCCTGATGAGCTCGCTGCTGCAGGGTGGCCAGACCGTCGACGTCGCCGAGACCATCGCCTACTTCGCCAGCCCGGCGTCGAACGCGGTGAGCGGCAACGTGGTTCGCGTCTGCGGGCAGAGCCTGATCGGCGCCTGATGACCCAGACCATCACCCTCTCCGAGGTTCCGAAGAACGGCGGCCTGTACGCGAAGGCGGCGCTGGGCGCCGTCCCGCTGCCCGCTCCGCTGTCGGGTCGCCAGCCGACCCTGCCCGACCGCCGCGTCGTCCTGGACGGTTTCCAGGTCGACCCGGATCACCTGGCGGCGTACTGCCACGCGACGGGCCTGCGCTTCAGCGACACCCTGCCGCTGACGTACCCGTTCATCCTGGCGTTCCCGCTGGCGATGCAGCTCGTCGTCGCGCGGGACTTCCCGTTCAGCGCGGTCGGCGCGGTGCATTTCGAGAACGTCATCGAGCGCACCAGGGAGATCTCGGTAGCCGAGCCGCTCGATTTCACGGCGCACATCGAGAACCTGCGGGAGCACCCGAAGGGCCTGCTGGTCGACGCGATCACCGAGATCCGCGTCGGCCGGGAGCTGGTCTGGCGCCAGGTCACCACCTTCCTGCACCAGCAGCGCACCTCCCTGTCGGGCGGCCCGAAGTCGGCGCCCCCCGCCGACGAGGTCCCCCCGCCGCCGCTGCGGGTGCAGCGCGTCGATCAGAAGATGATCAACCGCTACGCCGCCGCGTCGGGCGACCACAACCCGATCCACGTCTCCGGCCTCGGCGCCAAGGCCATGGGCTTCCCCAAGACCATCGCCCACGGCATGTGGTCGGCCGCGAACATCCTCGGCACCATCGAGGGCCGCATCCCCGAAAAGGCCACCTACACGGTCAAATTCGGCAAGCCGGTCTTCCTGCCGTCGTCGGTGAACATCTACGCCGAGCAGGTCGGTTCCGGCTGGGACCTCTCCATGCTCAACCCCAAGAAGGGCTACCCCCACCTCACCGCGACCCTGCGCTGAGCTCCGGGACCGACGGGCCGCACATCCACACCGGATGTGCGGCCCGTCTGGGTATCCAGCTCATCCGCGTTCGTCGAGCCCCGGGGATTCGAACCCGAGGACCAACAGTTCTGTCAGCAGCGCGGGAGTCAGCTCGGCACGTAGTGCTGGGTGCTCCCACAAGCACGTCAGCGCTTCACACAGTTCCACTGATCCGACGCCCCATGGGTCGACGGGTATCAGCCGAGGCTCGTTCGGTTCTCCGGCGCGTCGCCGGCGTGAGCCGAGGAAGCCTGCCTTCCGGTCCCGCCGCACGCTCGTGCTGTCGCACGCAATGGTGATGGCATCGCCGGTCGATGTCTCCGTGATCCCGATCTCGGTGATGCTGTCCCAGGCGAACTCCCACTCCTTGCCGGGCAAGCGCATGCCGAGCGAGGTAGGGGAGAGCGAGAGTGTCGTGGGCGGCGGTCTTCGTCGGCTTTTCTTTCGTAGCGATCGGTCTGGTGATCGGCGAACCGACGCTCCCGTGAGCACGTCGCGGTAGGCGCCTCGATCGAGCATTCTTGGAGGACACCGGCTTTCGTACGCTCGTGCTCGTCGGAATCGGGAGCAGGTCGATTCCGATCCTACCGAGAACAGCCGAAGTACCAGCGCCACAACACATCCCGACGCACTTCGACCACGGAAATCCCGGCTGCCCTTCGTCCGCCCAGTGCATTTCACCTGATGATCGTTTGGCTCGAAGTGGTGTGGCGGAGGCGTTGTGAGGACAGCGATGGCAATCGCGATGGCGACCTGGTCGCTGACGGTGGCGGTAGCAGGTCGGGCGGTTCGTAAATCGTCACTGTGACAGAGGAGTACAGAGGTCTCGTGGTGCTGTGCTTTGCACAGCGTTCCGTCCGATTCGACCCGGCTACATTGCAGACATCAAACAGGCAATCATCAGCGTGCTCTCGCGCAGCCTTCGGCCGTGAAGTGCGTCCCCAGCTGCCGATATCGTATTGCAGTGGTGCTCAATCGGATTAGAACCCCGCCGAGACCACCCGACCCGACCCGGGCACCGGCGGCGGCGTCGACCCCGGCACGGGCGCCGGCGCGTAGTCGCGACCACTGGAAAAGGCTACGAACCCAGCGAGTGCGTAGCCTTTCTGCTTGTCTGCCAACGCCTCTCAGCTGCGCCGGGCGGCCCGGAGTCCATTGACGTAGGCGGCGACGATCCGAAGATCACCTTCCGACAGTCCGGACAGGTCGACGATTCCCTCGGTGGACTGCGGTCGTTCCTGCTCGATCTCGACCGGCTCCAAGCCCGCTTGTGCCAGCAGTGGCTCGGCATCGATTCCGACGGCTGCCGCCATCGCCTGCAGCGTCTCGGCCGTAGTGCTCGCCTGAACCTTCTGGCCGCGCTTGTACTGCGTGCCGTTCTCGACCTGCGTCCACAGGCTAGTGCTGATTCGTGCTGCCTTCGCGGCGCGGTCCATCGACATCTCGCGCTCCTTGCGAGCAAGCCGCAGGGTGGCGCTGACCTCGGGCGGGACCACCGCGCTCCGTTGTCTCACCATGTAGTCATGGTAGCAGATTGTTTGCACTGATGCATGAAGTGTATGTAGCGAAGTGCAGCTCGAACGAGCTTCGCAACATGGCCAGCTGGCGGCCGATCCTAACACTACACAGCCATAGGCCTTGTATTGCAACCTAATTGGAGAGCAACGGATTTGGCCTCCGCTTGACATAGTCGTGATAACAACGTTGCATACAACGAGTGTTGAATTGTGGGTCTCGGCAAGGGGGGTCCACTCGACGCCGCCCCGGGCGAAACCTTCCCGGCTGAGTAGTGCCGCCGAAGCGCCCGGGGTGCAGACCCGCTAGCGACTGAAGGAGTAATTACATGGGTACGAGCGATGCCGTGACGGCGTCGAACCGCGCGCGTGAGGATTCGTGCGGTGTGACCCCGCTGGACAGGTGGTTCGACGATGACCACCTCTACCTCGATCGAGATGCCGCGCGCGAGCTCGCGCGGATGCTGGGGGACATTCCCGATCTGGCCGAAGATCTGGCGGATGCGCGGACGCGGCAGACCCGGTTCGGTGCGGTGGACTATCGGACGCGCAATGGAGCCAGGGAGCAGCGCCTGCCATTCAATCCGGCGGCCGCGAGGGTCGAAGACGAACTCGGGGCGGTACTGGTCTCTTGGGTTCGGCTGGTCTGCGAACAGCGCGATCACACCTATGACGGCGCGGCGAGCATTTCCGGAATGGCGGAGTGGCTGCAACGCAACATCATTGCCTTCGCTATGACGGAAGGTGTGGAGGGTGCGCCCGCGGAGATCGGTGCGGCGATCGAGGCGGCCGAAGCGATCGTCTGCCCGCCCGCCGATGTGTCGAACGCGGACGCGGAGCTCGTCGTCCGCGCCAGGGCTGTGCGGCTCAATGCCGCTGGAATCGGCAAGCTCGCACAGCAATTGGGTGATGGCTACCGGAACCTGAACGCGCGGCGGGTGCGCACGCTCCGTGCGGCGGGCCTGGTTCAGCCGGTGCCCGGTCCGTGGGCTCCCGACTGGCCGGAGCTGTATGTGGTCGGCGAGGTGCTCGACGCGCACCGGGCGCTCCCGGTGCGCCACCGTGTGAAAGATGCTTAGTGAATGCAGTACCCGAGCGGGCCGTCGGCCGACTGTGGCCGGCGCCCCGCCGCCGTTTCGAGGGTGGAAGGTGGTGTGGATCAGTGTCGGAACCATCCCGAATCGCTTATGCCGCGCCATATTTCGCCTCGAACGTCCCGTCGGTGGATTGGAAAACATGGCCCTGAGCAGTGATTTCGCATGGATCGGAACAGTGGGTTGACAGACGACGTCCGGTGTTGCAAGATAGTCGCAGCGGGATTTTGCATGTCCAAAACCATTAATTCCCAGCTGATTTCACGTCAAGTGATCATCGCCACCCGAGATCCTCACCGAAGCCAACGTTTGGCTCGACGGTAGAGTGGGTAGGTGCTCTCGACCGAGGGTCTGTACATTTCGGCTGCTGGGTGAGGTTCCTGTGTCAGGTGCATTCGATGCGTTCACTCCCGACGACTCGGGCAATCCGGCCGACGCACAGCAGCGCAACGAGAGCAGTCGATCCGCACGGAACATCGACAACTCGGTACCGGCTGGCAGGAACCGGGCCGGGCATGTCGACCTCGCGGACATCTGCGTAGAAGACCTCCACGCAGTGGCCGGCGCGGTCGATCGATGGCGGTCGCTACGAGCGCCGTTCATTGTGACACAACACATCTCGCGGTGAGTTGACATCGTGCGTCCGAGCCGGTCCGGACGCGGCAGATCGGTGTCATCGGCAAGTGTGAGAGTTGTGTTCCATGGGTGGTGAAGGTGAGTCGGACGCGATAATGCCTGACCGACAAGATATCGCGGTGCAGCGCAACGGCTTCAACGCTCAGGAAGTTGCGTTCAGCCAGGGGATTCGGGTCGATTCGGTCGTCGTGTTCGACTTCGTCTCGTACTGGTCCGTCGTCGATCGCGCGGTCCTGATCCAAGCCGATCTGTCGGGTCACGTCCGGAACGAGGTGATCGCGCACTCCGTCGCTCACATCGAGATGGCGGAATCACTGGAACTGGCAGCGGCTCTCGACGGCGAACTGTGGCGGGGGCGGATCGAGATGAAGGTCCACCACGTCGTCGCCCGGCGCCTGATCCCACTCGGTGACCTTCGTGATGCGTTGGAGATCGGCAACAACCTGTCCGACGTCGCGGCCGTGCTCGGCGTGACAGAATTCCTGCTCGGGTGGCGTCTGCAGCACCTGACGGACGACGAGTTCGCGATGATCCCGGTGCACCTGCTGAACCGCCTGGGGTGGCTACCGGGCATGCCCTCGGACTATCCCTATCTCTGTCTGTGGCCGACATCCAGTTCGGGTGAAATGCTGCGCCAGTTGGCCCCCGGCCGACACCACAAATAGCCACAACCAAGACTGCCGAGCCCTCGGTCCGTGAAAACGGAGCGAGGGCTTCGTCGTTGGCGGGTGCCCCTGCGGCTGCCGGTTCAGATCCTGCCGCCTGCCCGCCCTGACGCGCCCGTCTTCCGCAGCTCGCCGTCCACATCGTTTCCGAAAGAGGTACCTCCCATGTCGTTGTGGTCTCCGAAGGGATCGCCGCGTCCCAGCCGTGACCCCCGCATCATCGATGTGCTGGTGGTCGGCGGCACCTGGAACCCCGGTGGCGACGGGGTCACCGCAGCCTTCACCGAAGCACTGAACAAGTCGATGTTCCGCCCGCGTATGGTGCCGTACCCCGCCGATTACGGCACGCACGTCAGCTACGCCGACAGCGTCGCCGAGGGCAGGCGCGCGCTGCTCGCCGCGATCGACCACACACCGAATCCGGTGGTGCTGGCGGGATATTCACAGGGCGCCGCGGTGGCGGGCGATCTCGCGGCGGAGATCGGACGCGGTGAGCATCCGGGCCGAGAGGTGATCGCGTGCGCGCTGATCGCCGATCCACGCAGGCCCGCAGGCCGCTACCTCGGTGACATCGATCCCGGCGGCCACGGCGTGGTCGGAGAACGCCCGATCGACGGCATCCCCGCCTACTGGGCCGCGGCGCCCGGCGATCCGATCACCGCCTTGCCCGCAGGCAATCCCCTGCGGACCATCGCGGACCTGAGCGCGTTCTTCAGCTTCGCCAGTGCGAGCGCCGCGGTGCGCTGGGCGCAGCGAATGCTGGACACCGCGACCCGGAACCAGTTGCAGCGCTGGTGGTCGCCGGCGAACTGGCGGCACTGGGCAGGTGCTGTCGCCTACGCCCGCGGATACCTGTTCGACGGCAGACACACCGACGACTACGTCCGCCACGGCCACGCTCGCGCGCTGGCCCAGGCCCTGAACCGCGATGTCGCCGAAGGGCGAATCTGACATCCGCGATCCGTGGAAAGGAACCTCCAAATGCGAATCGGCAACGTGCCGGAGCCCGCGCTGATCCGGTCGGTACTCGTGGCCGTGACCGGCGTGGTGGCGTATCTCATCGGCCGCGAGGTCGATGCGGCCTGGGTCGAGACCCTGCTCACGCTCTACGGATTGGCGACGCCGCTGATCGCCGGGGCGGTGATCAGACCCGCGGTCACGCCGGTGTCGGGATCGGCGGGTGAATCGCGTGGCATCGTGGTTGAGCCCTGAATTCGTCCAGGCGACCGGCGTCGCGGTAGCCACGGTCATCGGTGCGGTAACCGCCTGGCAGACGAGGGAAGTCGCCAAGTTGCGTGAGCGCGTGGTCGCCCTGGAACAACAGGTCGCCGACGACAAGTTGCGATTCCGCGACGCGATCCGCCTGATCCGCGCACTGCAACGCCACATCGACGAACTTCTCAGCTTCCTGCGCCTGCACGTCCCCGGCCAGGAACCCCCGGTGGCCCAATACAAGATCCCGGCCACCCTCCAAGAAGAGATCTGACGGCACCACCACGGTGCCGTTCCTGAACCGCATGCGGCAAGCCCCCGGAGAACACTCGATACGGTGCGGGATTCGAGCCCGCCGCATGCCGCGCCCCTGATGCGCCCGTCTCCCGCAGGTGGTCTGCGGTCGAGACGCCGTCGCTGCGTCAGAGGCGCACGTCCCGCCCTCGGCAACTTCCCCTCATCCCCCCGAGGGCGGGACCACAAACCTCCACCAAGCAAGGAGTGAGTCCATGAGTTGGACAGGAGACCCAGTGTGGCTCGCCGACGTGCTGCGCGATGCCGGACTGGACGTCATCGAACACGAAGGCTGGCGCGACCGAGGCCACGGTGACTTCCGCGACCTGCGCGGAGTCCTGTGCCACCACACCGCGGGCGGCGGCAGGAACGACTGGCGCATCGTCCAGGACGGCCGCGCCGACCTCCCCGGCCCGCTGGCCCAGCTGGTCCTCGAACGCGACGGCACCTACCGCGTCGTCGCCGCGGGCGTCTGCTGGCACGCGGGCCGCGGCTCCTGGCCCGGCTGGCCCACCGACAACGCCAACTACCACGTGATCGGTATCGAGGCGGTCTCGCGTGGCGACGGAACCGACTGGACCCCAGCGCAACTCGACGCCTACAAGCGTGGCTGCGCGGCCATCCTGGCCCGCATCGGCCGCTCCGCCGAGGACTGCGTAGCCCACCGCGAGTACTCGCACGAAGGAAAAATCGACCCCGCCGGTATCGACATGGACGCATTCCGCCGTGACGTACAGGCATTCATCGACGGAGAGGACGCCCCGATGAGCGCATCCGAAGTTGCCCAGATCCAGGACTTCATCACCGCCTTCTGCGGCCCGATCGGCACCGATGTCAAAGACATTCGCGAGCAGCTGTGCGGTAGCCAGCAGCGCGACGCCGGCATGTTCGCCGGCTGGGAACAGCTCGATGGCATGACCGTCGTCGACGCCCTGGCCGATGTGCTGGACCGCCTGAAGGCCCTCGAAGCTCCCCGCACCTGACGCGCCCTGCCCGTCCCCTCGCACGACGGAAGGAGGTGAATTCCATGCTTCCTGTCCTTCTCGAACTGCTCGAGCTGGCCGTGGTCCTTGCCCCGGTGATCCTGCCGCTGCTCGGCCTGTCCTGACTCCACACCCGCAACCACACGAAGCCCGGCCAGTAGGCACGGGCTCTTTTCATGCCCAAGCTCGGGAGGCTCCACCACATGTCCGGCAAGGAAATCATCGGCTCGGTCGACTTCAGCGCCAACGAAGCATCGACACCGGAATACGTTCAGACCGAATCCGGACAGCTGGTCACTCCCGAGTTTCTGGCACTCCTCCAGCAGACCCTGTCCGGCAAGCTCGCCGAGCCGGACCACGACGACGAACTCGATCCGCAGGTTCGCGCACTCGCAGAGGAACTTTCGGTCATCCACCTCCCCGAGTGGACCAGCCCCGTCGGCCGCAAGCTCGCGGAGCCGACGGTCACCTCGATCAAGCAGGCAACCCGGGTAGCCGAATACCTGATCAAACGCGGCGTGCGCGTGCACCCCGAACTCGAAGAAATCAGGTGGGTCCCGACCCCAGCGGGCGCCCCTGGCGCGTTCGACACCGGCGCCCACATCACCCCCGACGCCGAAGGCAACTGGCCGACCCCCGACGCCGAGCAGTTTTACGACTTCGACGAGATCTCGGTGAAGCAGGTCGAGGGGAGCGCGTGGTACGCGACCCATCCCCGCGGGATCGCGTGTGAGGGGAAGACGAAGTCGGAGGCGTACGCGGCGATGGTCGCCGAGCTGCGCCGCCGGATCGATGATGCGTCGGATGGCCCGAAATGAGCGTCGCATCGGATTGGGTGACTGCCGGTGCGGCCTGGCGCGCTTCGCTGACACCACTGGGTGCCGAATCGGCGGGTGATCAGGAACGTCAGTCACGGGTGTTCAACCACTCCGGGATGACCCCGGCTGCTGCCGCGCGAGCATACAACCGGGTGCTCTCGCAGCGTGAGCTGACAGCCCAAGCGGTCCATGCCGAGAGTTCAGTCGCGAAATTCGTCAACGATCAGGGACCGTCCAGCGACTTCCCGGGTTCGACAGTCCAGGTTGCGGATCCGATCGCCGAGGAGCCCAGAATCGACTACGGGGGACATAACTACGCCGGTGGTATGCCGCCGGAAAAGAAGCCGGATCCTCCGAAACAAGACAATCAAGTTCCTGCCCCGCCGCCGACGTCCGCGCCTCCGCCTCCGGCCAATGGCGGTGCGGCTCCAGCTGCCGTCCCCCCTGCCGCAGCTACCGACACGCCCGCGCCGCAAATTCAGCCGCAACCGGGGGCTGCAGGCGGGGACGGCGGAAAAGGCGTTGACGATCCAGCCCCCTCGTGGATCGACCTCCCGAACACGTCGGGTCATGATGTGGGTGACGAGTGGGAAGGCACGTACGCAGGCCGTCCCGTGACGTTCTCGATTCCAGAGGGCAACGGCACCAACACTGTTGACATCGTCTTCGACAATGGTGATCGGTGGCGGGTTGCTTCCGATGGGGAAGGCGGTGTCCAGCGCTGGCATGACGACGCCGACGGGCGATCGTCGTATTTGTCCAGGCCGAGTGCCGAAGCTGAAGTTTATGTCGAAAGCTTCGACCATACTTCGACGTCAGGCGCGCCGACCGGAATCTCCGGTGGAAACTCCGACCTGAGTGAAACGCATTCGCCGGTGTACGACGAAAACGGCAACCTCATCGGGGTGAATGTCGGTGTCGCGAATGGGGATGGGCTATGGGACAACCAGTACAGGGATATTTTCGGAAATACCGCATTCAGCCGGACTGTAGCAACCGGTGACGGCGGCTACACGTCTGTAGATGCCGGCAAGGTTGATTACAACGGCAACGGGTATCGGATCGATAATATAGATGCGCGTTGGGATATCTACCCCGACGAGAATGGCAACCCGGTATGGCGGCGGCTCAACACCGGGACTGCGGGTTATGAATTCAAGTATCAACAGGGTATCAATTTTGTCCACGAGCTTCGTAACGATCGTGGGCAGGTAGTCGACATGACGGTAGCCGGGCCGGACGGTCAACCGGTGAAACGCCTGTTCCGGATCGCTGATGTCCTGGTCTCCGGGAATCGTCGAACCGAAGGCACATTCGGGTACGCATTCCGCGACGAGTCTGATAGTCGCCGAGGCGAATTGCAGTTCCTTCCCGACGGTGGAATGCGATTGAAATACGATGGCTACCTGGTCGAAGAATATAGCGCTGACGGCGCTCTGCGCCGGAGTTTTAATCGTCAAGGTGACCGCACCTTCAATGACTATGTCAAGGCTGAAATCTTCAGCGGTGTCACTCGCGGTGGGAAAGCAATGGTTGAAGGGGTTGGTGCGCTATCCGGTGTCAACGACATCATCAACTATTCCAACCAAGCACGCGGATCTGACTGGCGCCTGACCACACGGGAAGAAGCATTTACCGGGATGGCCACCGGTATCGAGGAGATGGTTTCGACCAATTTTCGTTCCCTCAGAACACTCGGGTATTCCACAGGCGCCGCGCTCGCCGGCGCGCAGTCCTGGAGCGAATCATGGCGGGATATCCGACGAGACTTCGGAGCCAACTGGAACGCCAACTCGAAATTCTGGCTCGGCGCCGACTGGGAGGGCGTCACGTACGACAACTTCTTCCAAACCCTCGGACAGGCGGGATTCGGCGCAGCAATGGTGGTAGCGCCGACTAAAGGCGCCACCGCACTGGTCGCCCCGGGTCGGCGAGGTCTACCCGCACCAGCGACTCAGACAGGTCTTCGCCCTGGCGGGACTAACCGGATTATTCCCACCGATACACCCAACCCAAAAATACCTCATATCCAGAATTTGTCGACGATCAAGCAAGTGCTGGCGAATCAATCGGACTCACTCAAGAAATGGGCACAGGACATAGGACAGAAATCTATTGGTGTTATCGATCAGGCTGTTGAAGTTCTTGGCGGAAACCAGCCAGCCATGGCGGGCATGCCCTCCGGAGTTTTCCGCCACAGTAATAGTACGCCAGCCGACACGTTTGCCATGAGTAGCCCGGCCGGGAAACCTGGACAGGGCGTGCTCCCGGCAAAGAAGAATGATGCGGTACATTCCGAGGGCACGCCGGGTGCGGCGGAGAGCTACGCCGGAGAAATCGACGCCGCAGGGCGTTTCACCGATGTCGCCGATTCCCTGCGCGTCCTCGAATTAGAAAGCCAAGGGCATGGACCCCAGCGGCATCTGCATCCCACGGATGGACAACTGCAGTTGCGTCTGGGCACTCCGCACATGACGGGCAACCCGCCCCGTGCGAACTTCCAGCAGGACGGATATGTAATCGCCAGGAACAAGATTGATCCGGCGAAGGGGCCAGTCGAGCTGCTCACTCGCGACCGGTACATGGACAAGTACGCAACCGACGCACACGGAAACCCGAAGAAGCATAAGGTCGGGTCGTTCTCGACGGCGTTCGGCGATGCGCGCAGCTTCGCGGCCGCCGAATCCGCTGCGCGTAGTGAGATTCCCTTGGGCAGTACTAAAAGCCGAGAAGTCGTGCTGCTTACGGCGGAGCAAGTACGTGCTGCGATCGGTGACCTCGGTGTTGCGAAACTACGTGGCTATTATATTGACCCGGTCAACCCTATGACGGGAACGCGTGTAAACTTCAAGCAGGTCGACTTCACCGATGCGGAAATCCTGGCGATATATGATCTCGGTCCCGGGGGCGAGTGGAAGTTGACCACCATGTATCCCGAACCGCTGAAGGTATTTAACTCATGACCAAATGGTGGCAGAACATTCCGAACCTTGACCGTGTGCAATGGCCGATCTTGGTCATGCATTACCCTGAGTTCGGTGATGAGATGTGGCGTTTCGCGCCGGAGCTACGTGCCGATCTCGAAAAGGACCCGGAATATCAGCGCCAGGTGCGCGAAGCACTCGACTACATCATTGCCCGGGGCACTACCCCGGACGAATGGCTCGAGCGCACCTCTACCTGGTTCTTCGACCAGCAGGAACTGGACGAGTACCTGACGGCATTCCATGACTACCTGTTCGGCGGTCGTCCGGAGCCGATCTACCCCCCTGACAATGAACGGCTCCCGCCCGAAGCCGAGATCGAAACTTATTCAGGAGAGGTTGAGTGAACGACCCGAACCAACGCGTCGGACCATGGGCGACACGTTTCGAATCGGAGCGCGCCCTCATCGTCGCCGACGATGCTGCACGCACTCAGGCCCTGCGCGACCATGACCTGACACCAGTACTGCGCTTCGAAACGGTTTATGGTGCTGGGCCTTTCGCCGACAAAGCTACGGCAGTCGGCTTCGACCAAAGCCACCCAGTAGCGCCCGACGGCAGCTACAACTATGTGCGGGGCGACTTCGGAGCGGGGCTGGTGTACGCGGTCTACCGCCCGGTCCCGCACGCCGTCATCGGACCAGGTCCCGCCGGATTACGCGACCTGGCCAATACCACCATGTGGCCGTACCCCGGCGGCAGGCTCGACCCGACAACGGTTTCGCTCTCCTCGCTTGGTCTCGACGCCGAAGGCATCGATCGGCGGTTCGTACACTTCTGTGCCGCCGGCCTGGGCGTGGAGGCCGTTGACGATCTCCACGAACTCCGCCCCACCCTGCACCTGGCGTGGCCAGACTACCTGGACACGATCCGCGCCGGCCTGACCCACCTCGTCCAACACCGACCGATCGATCCGCAGACCTGGTACGAGCTCACCTACATCCGGTTTGCCAGTCAGGATCAACTCGCGCTCTACCTGGCCCAGATCTACGCCTACTTGTTCGAGGACTTCGATGCGATGCCCGTCGCGCCGTAGTCCTGGAGTCGATTTAGACGCTCTCCCGAGTGGTGCAGCACGACAAGGGCCGTCGGCCTCGGCCGGGGTGCGATGGGAAGGGGTAATATCAATTGTCGACCATCGATCGTCCCCTGGGGGACTCGGCCATTGTCCTGCAGCAAACTCTGTGGCAGGACATTGCGGATGATTCGGTGCGCAGCGCTCAGGAAGAATGGCATCGCATTGATGCCACATTTGTTCTGGCGGCCGACCATGCTTTTTTTCGGTTAGCGAGGACCTGCCACAGGAGCTGGGGTTCGGGTCCGGGATGACCTGCTGGCGTCGCCTACGCGACTGGCAGGCCGCCGGGGTGTTCGAGGCCATGCACACCACGATGCTCGCCCACTGCCACCGCGCGGGACTGATCGATGTCGCCCGCGTCATCCTCGACGGCTCACACGTGCGGGCCAAAAAAGGGGCACCGACACCGGCCCCAGCCCGGTCGACCGCCGCAAAACCGGAGCGAAGCACCACATCCTGACCTGCGGCAACGGCCTCCCGCTCGCGGTCGTACAGTCAGCGGCCAACGTCAATGACCATCTCGTGCTGCCCGAGCTACTCGACCGAGTGCGGCCGCTACGCGGACGCCCCGGGCGACCACGCGCGAAGATCACGACCTTGATCGCGGACAAAGGCTACGACTATCCGCGGGTCTACGACGAGCTCGAGCGCCGGCGGATCACCGGGTATATCCCACGCCGCGGCACCCGCGACAAAGTGACCGCCAGCCGCTGGATTGTCGAGCAAACACTGGCCTTGCTGCACCAATACCGACGCTTGGCCGTCCGTTGGGAACGCCGGACCGACATCCATCAGGGATTTCTCGACCTCGCCGCTGCGCTGATCTGCTGGCGACGACTCAGCAATCGAACCTGAGTCGGGGAGGGTAGAGCTTGAACACGTCGAGACGATAGACAAATTGCCTCCGCTGAAGTATAGATTCGTTTCTGTCGCCCCCGACTTTGCGGCGAGTCCGGTTGAGGCAGACCGTGTCCTGATAAGAGGTGCACAGTACGTGGGAGGGCGGCGCCTGTCGCGAGCCTGGCGCGAACCATTGGACGGCGCGGCAAGGATTGGGAATTGGATCTATATCCCGGAGGTAGCGGATGGCGGGGATGAACTGCGCGTCTTCTCGGCGCTGAACTCCGACCTATCCGCAGTCCTGCAGCCTGCGTGGCCGATTGAGGTTGTGCAGGAAGGCGCACTGAGACACGCTTACCAAGCCGCGATTTCGGCAGCCGCGGTGGAAATTTGGCGCGCATGACCAGAGGTAGACGCATTGCAGACCTGTGCGGACGCACAGTATGTATCGTCGTAACTCCAACGGGGACGGGAATCTGAATACGATGTACCCTGAACCGAAGGAGATGAACTCATGACGAAGTCCAGTAAAGTGACTGGCATTATGAAGGACCTCATATCGAGCGAAGCATCGTCAAATCGGGCCATCGGCGACAAGGTCCGAATCGGAAGATGCTTTTGTAGTGGAACATAATTTTGCCTGAGCCCGAGTGATTCGCGATCGCGATCTGGCGCCGATTCTTTCTGAGGCGCGTACGGATTGGCACCTTTCAACGGCAAAGCGGCCGTTTTCGAAGGAAGTACGTGAGATTGTGAAGCGTGTAAGGAAGCAGGAGCAATGAGCGTCACTGAAAGTTCGGACGACTGCGAGGACGATCGTCACGTTGCAGCCCTGTTGGGCATAACCGAGGAGCAATCTGCGGGCAGAGCTGGATGAGGTGGGCCGTTTCCTTGCTGGTGATTACTCTGGGCTCGAAATGTTGCCAGTCGGCGAACCGATCGATTTGTCTGGGCTGAAAAAGTCAGAGTTGGTAGAACTATTCGGAAAATGTGATGCAGGCTGGCAAGCTGCGGTCTTGGAACTAGCAAGTCGACTCTCCGGTCGAGAAGACGATGAGCTGGTACCGATATTGTCCAGACTGGCTACGATGACAATGCTACGGGACGATCGAATCGACAATTACGCCTCGATGTCTTGGCATGTTGTGCACAAATTGCTGTCGACTGGGTCGGAGGCAGGACGAAGTGCGGCGCGGACTGTCTTGAAAACCTACGACGTGGATGAGCGGGCGGACATATTGCAATGGCTCCAATACAACAACGTCGAAATTTAGAGTTCATCGTCGGCCATCGGGTTGGTTGATCTACTTTGTGAGGCACGCCGGTTGGGTCGCAATGAAGAAGGGAACGTGATTCGTATGTCTGTGGGATACAGGGTAGCCGGTCGACCTGCGTTGGAGACAGAGGTCGATTGACTCGCTGCTCATTTGGGGGTGACGCTTCCCGTCGACTACCGCGCATACCTTCTAGGGTGCGATGGTGGCTGGATGGAAGATAATGATCAGGTAGTCGATGAGGTATTCGGCGTTCGTGCGGATATTGGCGAGGGTGTGAGCATATGGGACAAACTCGAGGTATACGAGGGTAGGGTTCCTCGCTGGTTCCTCCCAGTCGCACGCGATTCCTACGGCAATCTCTTCGCTCTATCCTTGAGACCGGAAGATCACGGGACGGTTTGGTTCTGGGATCATGAAGAGGGAGATGGCAATGATGATCTTCCCCCAACAGGGCGAAATATTTCAATAGTCTCTAGTTGCTGGTCGGAATTTATTGCAAATCTCACCCCTCGATAAGTCTGCAGATTTGGCCGATGGGACGGATCGCGGATCATGTTCGCGCAATTTTAATACGACGTGCGTTAATTCGCCGGTTCGGGCAGATGTTGCTTGTATCGGAATTGCCTGAGAAATCATCCCGATCGGTTGGCGGTCGGGATTCTTCATGCCCAAATTTTGGTCTCAACCACTTTCTGTTCAAGGACTTGACATGAATGAAAAGATATTGTTTCCTGATATTGAACAAACTTTGGTCGATTATCTGACGGTACAACTCGCTGCGGTATCCGATTCCGCGACTGTGGTCACCCGGGTCCCCGACCCTCGCCCCACCCGCATGGTGCGAGTAACCAGAAACGACCGAAAAGCCCGAGTCGATGTCGAGGATCGGGAGGGTCGCCGTAGCGCCCAGTTGATTCTCGATCGTCCTCGCGTCGTTCTCGAATGCACCGACGACGCCGGCGCCGCGGCAACCCTTGCCGCGCTTGTGCGTTCGATCCTGAGTGCAGCCGCTCCCGGCTACCTGGGCACCGTCTGGTGCGACCAGGTCGAGGATGCCGGCATGGAGAACGACACCGATCCGGCGACTGCCGCTCCGCGGTACACCCTCGTCGCCGACCTGATTGTGCGAGGCACCGTCCTCGCCTGACTCCCTGCGGAGTCGAACAACTGAAGTACCCATCCCGAGGGCCTGCGCAACAATCCCAAGGGAGTAAAAACAATGGCTCTGCCTTCCAGCAACTACATCGGCGCCGGTACCCCGAACCTGGCCGTTTCCGGCGGTGTCCTGGTGGCGCCTCTCGCCACCAGCCTGCCCACCACCGCGGCCGGCGTCATCGACCCCGCGTTCAAGGCTCTCGGCTACGTTTCCGAGGACGGCATCGAGTCGCTCGGTGAGCGCAAGGTCGAGACGGTCAAGGACTGGAACGCCGATATCATCGCCCAGCTGCAGACCGAGCACTCGGTGCGCTTCGGCCTCACCCTGTACGCGGTGTGGGACCAGGACGTGCTCAGCGAGATCTTCGGTGAGAACAATGTGACCGCCACCGCGGCCACCCCCACCTCGGGCAAGCTGATCAATGTCAAGGAAACCGGCATCGTGCTGCCGCGTCGCTCGTGGGTCTTCGACATGAAGACCGAGGACAAGAAGCTGCGCATCGTTCTGCCGAACGCCAAGATCTCGTCCATCACCGAGAAGAAGTTCGTGTCGAACGAACTGGCCGGCTTCACCATCAATGTCGAGGCATTCAAGGATGACTCGGGCGTCAAGGCGTACCGCTACCTCGACGACGGCATCAAGACTGCCTGATTAAAGCCCCCAACGGCGGCGGGTAAAACACCTATGCGCAGGCCCGCCCGCCGCCCGTTGGGCCCTTCTCATCTCTGAAACCACTCAACTCGAACTACGAAAGGGTCTGCTACCCATGACTTCTCCTGCTGCTCCCATCAAGGTCGCCCAGCCGGCCATCGTGAAGGACGACTTCACCTACACCGTCGACGGCGCCGATATCGTCCTGCCGTCGCTGTCCTACCTCAAGCCTGGTCTCGTGCGCCGGATCCGTCGCCTCGGTGATGTCGACGCGATGTACACCCTGCTCGAGCTGAGCCTGGCGCCCGAGGCGCTCGCGGTGCTCGACGACATGGATCCCGACGCCTACCACCAGCTGCTCGAGGCGTGGCGCGCGCACTCGGGGCTGAGCCTGGGGGAATCCTAAGCCTCGATGCTCTTCTCGAAGAGCACAGCGAGGCAATCGAATACGACCTGATCGTGCTGGGGCTCCGGCTACGGATGCTCGGCTCCGACGTACTCGGTTGGGCCGACCTGCTAGCGATCGTGAGGCATCTGCCGCTCGAGTCGGCGTTGCTGCGGGTGATGTACCCGGAGGGCAGTCGCTGGCAGACCGCTGAGCATCTGTTGGCCGATATTGCCGACAGCCTGCGGTGGTTGGCGTGGGCGCGCACCGATGACGGCCGACGTGGACGTAATCGGCCGGAGCCGATCGCTCGCCCCGGCAGGAAGTCGGATCGCGAACGTGTCGGCACAGCAACGGAACTCGATCAGATGAACGACTTCCTCGGCTGGAACGGCTAGGTGGCTGCAGCCCCGGAGCGGTCGAACGCAGAAAGTGGATACCAATTGTGAAGAAGAAACGCCCAACGGCGATGACATTGCCGGACGTTCTTGCGATGACCACGAGCGGCCAACCGGCTCCGGGAAAGCGGATCACTCTGCCGAGCGGAGCTGTCTGGGAAGGCGGCTCCAGCTCGGGCACTGCGACGATCACCCTGGCCGACGAAGACCCGATCACCCTCGGCAACGATGGTCGGATCCCGCCGAACAACCTGGTCGGCGCCGGTCTGTTCGGGGTGCTCGACAGTGTCCTCTCCGATGTACTCGGCACACAGCCGGGTGCAATCGCCGAACGGGTGGCGGGGCAGGCCATGGACCTGCTCCGCCCCGACGGCGATGAGGCCGACACCAAGACTCGTCTGATCAAATTCTCCTCGAAGACGACACTGCTCAATCCGGCGAAGGCCGATAGGGGTGTCGAGGACGTAGTAGTAGAAAGCCCTGCGGGTTACGCCGGTGGCGGTTCCGTTCGGGGACCCGGGACCGGCAGCAGCGACTCGATTCTGGCCCGGTTGTCCAACGGTGAATTCGTAGTCAATGCGGCCGCGACTTCCAACGCGCTGCCACTGCTGGAAGCCATCAATGCCGGCTGGGTTCCCTCAGCCGGTTATCTGGCCGGAATGCTGCCGGGCTTTGCCGACGGCGGTCTCGTCGGCGGGAGCCCGATGGGCGATCCGCAGCGCTGGCGTGATCTGCTCGGAACCGGGCTGATCGCGGATGTGCTCGGCGGCGTCGGTGGTGCGGCCCTCGACGCGGCAGGTGCAGTCGGGGCCGCGCTCGGCGGTGCGCTGGCGCCCGTCTTCGGAATGGGCGGGTCCCTCACCCGACGCACCAACGACCCGGTGAAAGTTGACCTGAGTCAGCAGGATTCATCGGGTCTCGGCGCCGCGCCGCCCCTGTCGGCGGAGCTGAACGTCCAGCCGCAGGGTGTCATGAACGTGGCGCCTGCCTTTGCGCAGCCGTCCACGACGGCGAACACCGGATCGGTGGCGCCGCTCGCGTCACTGTCCGAGGCGTTGACGGCGGGGATCATGTCCTCGGCGACAGAAGCCGGCGGACGTGTGGGCTTGGCGCTCGGCGAGGCGATCGCTCCCGCATTGGGACCGGCCGGACAGCTGGCACCGGAGATCGGAAAATCTCTCGGTGAGTCGATCGGATCGAGGTTCGGGGACGGGTTCGCCGCCTCCATGTCGCTGAAGACCCAGATCGAACCGATGCCGACCGATATGTCGGTCGACGGCGGGGCTGGCGGCGCGGTCGCTCCCGGTGGTGCTTCGCCGACAACGGTGACCGGCTGGGGTGGTGACGGCGGGTCGACCGGTGGCGGCAACAGTGTCGTTGTGTCCGGCGGGTCATCCGGCGGCGTGACAATCCTCAGCACCGGAGGAACAACTGCGAGTGGCGCGTCCACCACACCGCGAACCCCGAGTCTCAGTGAGGGGCTCACGGGGACGAGCCTGGCTGAACCCCAGTATCTGAGCACGTATGGCGGCGCCGACTATATCGATCGCGCTTCGATCATCGGCAGCGAGCTGGCGAGCAACTTTGGCAAATCACTCGGTCTCACCGACACCACTGCCCTGCGTGAGGCCGGTTCTACGGTAGGAGCTCTGGTCGGTGCCCTGGGTATCCCGTCCATCTCCGACGCGCTCGCGGCTGACGGCGAGCTCGCCAAGCAACTGGGCATCAATCCGGACGACGAATTCTTCCTGCCGTTCGAGCAGCAGAAGGCCTTCGATTTCAGCGAAGGCGACAATCTGTCCGCGGGCATTTCCGGATTTCTGTCCGGCGCCTCGTCGGGTGGCTTGGTCAAGGGCGTCACCGGTGCCGCCAAGGGCCTTGCTCAGGACGCGGCAGGGCAGGTCGGCAGCTTCCTCGGCGCGGGTCTGGGTACGGCGATCGCCGGGCCTGCCGGTGCCGCGATCGGTTCCGTGCTCGGTTCGCTCGCCGGCTCGGTCGTCGCGGGCAAGGCGGTCGACCTCGTCGCCAAACCCATCGAATGGGTGGCGAGCACCGCCAAGGAACTCGTCGGCACCGGCTTCGGTCTGACGGACCTGGCCGAGGGCCCCGGCGGGCACACCGCCCGCGGCGACATTTTCAATTTCAACGGTATGGACCCCAAGAGCGTCGCGATGTCGATCGCCCGCGTCCAGCGCCGTCAATCGTTTGCGCAGCAACGCGGAGGAGGGCTCGGGCGATGACCCACCAATTGCTCAGTACGCAGGACACCAAGATCGTGGTCTGGGACGTCAACGGCCGGGTCTGGCATCTGGCGGGCCCGAACGCCGGGCGCGAGGGCGTAAGGCTCTCGGCCCAAACAGGATTCATGTTCGCACCCGTTCAGCTGCTCACCACCGAAGGTGCCCGCCAGGATGGCGCCACTTTCGCCCGGTCGGTTCGCTGGAAGAAGGAGTGGGACTTCCTCGCCATCATCTCCACCGCGGCAGGCGCCCGGGAATCCAACCCGGTCCGTGAGTTCCTCGCCGTCCACGACGCGTGGTTCCGGGGCTGGTCCACCGACAAGCCGGTGACGGTCGGCTACTTCACCCGTCACCAGGGCTGGCGATTCCAGCAGTTCCAGCTCGATAGCGCTCCCGAACCTTCGGGCGATATCGATCCGGCGCGCAACGGTTTCGCCATGTACAAGATCTCGGCGACCGCCATGGACCCGCTCGAGCGCCACTTCGACGAGACGCAGGTCTGGACCAATGCCTCGGGCACCGGCGAGGGCGTCCTCCGCCTGCGCAACGCGGCCGACCAGCCGGCGTGGCCGCGCTACACCATGAACGGCCCCGGGCGCTGGTCGATCCTCGACCCGGTCCCCAGCGACACCGGCCAGCCGCGCATGGTGCAGGCCCCGCGCCTGACGGCCGGTCAAACCCTGCGCATCGACACCCATCCGCGCCATCGCACGGCCCGTCTCTACACAGCGGGCAATACCGTCGGCGTCAATGTGTGGGGCCAGCTCGCCGGCCGCCGCTGGCTCGCCTCGCTGGACCCGTGGACCAGCACCGACATCGTGGTGAAGGTCGAGGACGGGAACACCGAGTCGAGCATCATCGGGGCGGTGACACCGCGGTCGTCGCGACCGTTCTGATCCTGCCTCCCAACTGAACATCGATCGAGAGAGAGCCCAATCCCTTGTCAGGGATTGGGCTCTCGCGATTCACAAGGAGGTGTCGCGATGCCGGTACCTGCGCCGATTGTGGCGTATGACCATTCCCAATTTTCCGAATGGCTGGCGTCTTTGACTCCGGTGAGCGCCGGTGTGCAACCGAATTTGACACGAAAACCCCGAGTGCATAACCGAAATGGAATGACAGCAGCGTCGGCAGCGCGGGCGTACGCGCGGGCGCTCGGGGTTCGTGACATGGACAGGCGTTCCCAAGACCAGGTTCTGTCTGCCCAGCAGATCAACGACCCGGTAACTACCACCCCGAACCGTCCGCCCCCACAGAAAGAGACGACTCCACCGCCGACTCAGGCAGCCCCGTCCAACAGTGCTCCCCCACCACCGCCGCCCCCGCAGCCGGACAGGTCGGACGGTGACGAGAGCATCAACCACCTCAATCCGCAACCGCAGACACCAGCGCCGCTTCCCGCCGACACACCAAGCCCTCAGTCCGCACCCTCGACTCCATCCCAATCACAACCGGCTCCGAGCGGGCTGACGCCGCCGGCGAACGCTCCCGCGTCGGAAGAGCAGCGGGACCCGCTTCTGGACGCGAACGGTCCGAACCAGGACTCACTTCCTATGCCTGCTACCGAAGGGCGTGAGCAGGGTAAACCTTGGACGGAAGTGCGCCCGAACGGGCAGACCATCGAATACACGATTCCCGAGGGCAACGGCAAGAACACTGTAGATGCGGTGGTCAAAGACGCTACTGGAAAGGTGGTGTCGACGGCCAGAATCGTTGCAATCGAAGGCACGGCGAAATACGTCCGATGGCAGGACGACGTCGATGGCGGGTCGTCCTACTTCGAGTCGGGCGGGCCGAACAGACTGGGCTACGGCCAGCATTTCGAACCGGGTACATCCACCTCGGGTATCCCCACCCACGCCTTCGAGACCTCACCCGATGCGTCGAAGACGCGAACGCTGTCGCTCGACTCGGCCGGCCGCGTAGTCGGTGTCGACATCGGAGTCCGGAACTCGGAGGGTCTTTACGACAACATCCACGTAGACAATTTCGGCAATTCCACGATGTCGTCCACCAGTTTCAGTCCCGGTGGACAACTCGAGTCCAAATTCACCGGCCAGATGTTCGCGAACCGTTCCGGGTGGATGATCGACGAACTCGGTAACCATTGGGAAGGGGAGCCGGACAAGGACGGTAACCAGTCGTGGTTCCGGGTGCAGAACGGTCATACATATCGCATGAACCACCTCGGTGTGATCACCGATTTCTCCCTCGGCAAAGACGGTCGGCCCCGTCTGGACACAATGTTTCCTGATGGCTCACAGACAGTGCAATCGGGCAGGACAACCGTTCATTTCGATGCGAGTGGGAAAGAAGTCTGGAAAAACGAAATTCCCGCACCTGTGAAACCTTGGGATGTGCGCGCGTGGGATGGGACGAAGCGTGGACTATCCGGCCTTGCGTCTGTTATTTCCGACACCGTTGGTGCCCCATTTCATATGATGCAGGACGGCGTTCGAGGGATGTCGTCGATCCGTGTCGACCAATCCGGAACATTCCACGTAACTTATGACGCCCCGAACAGGTTCGCAACCGCGGGAACGGCAGTGGTCGGCCTGGCCAAGGGCGCTGCCATGTTCTACCTCGCGCTCCCCAAATACGCTGCAATGACGGGTTACGATGCGCTGCGCGGATCAGACTTCGTTCGCGGATCCACGACCTACCAGCCGCTCGGCCGCGAAGATGAGCTGGTCAAAGACCTCACCGGAATTCCGGTCAAGCAGTGGAATGGCGACACTGTCGGTTCGATTTTCGAATTCGGCACCGCGACGGTTGGTGGGCTGGTTCTCTTCAGAAGCGCAGGCATCAGACCACGTCTGGCATCTACCGGTCTCCTGGAGATTTCCTCAGGCTTGCGCAGGCAGGTAACGGGGTATATAAACACGCACTCGAAGTCGGCGCTGGTGATGGCGAGTGGACTTGCTTCCAGGGTTGCTCGATACGGGAGCGGGCAGGTCGATCGACTGCGTGACTGGGGCAACCAACCGGCAAGGTCATTGGAGATAGTTTCCGATTTCTTGGCGGAGTTCTGGAACGGCCCGCCCCCTGCTGCTCAGTTCGCTACTAGTGGGCACAATTACTTGCCTCGCACGAGCTTTGCTGATCGGGCAGTTGGTTCGCATTGGTCAGCCGGACCCTTCACGCTGTTTGCAAAACGAGGATTTGGTCGTCAATCCGTGCCTCAGCCTGGGCGGGGAATGCACACGAATCCAGGAACGCATCGCCCAGCACCTGCCGGCTCAAAGGCTGCCAGGCCAACCGGGCCACCTGGTAGGGCGGCCAGACCCGAAGCGCTCCGCGAGCCATTGAGTACGGGAAGAACTGCCGATGGGGAAACCTATCTAGTGGATGAAAATGGTGTTCCACATGTATTGACTGACAAGCCAGACAGCGACACCGCAGGACTGGGTTTGAAGCTTCTGAATGACGAGCTGAAAGATAGGGGCATATATCTGGGAGAGTCCGGAAAGACTGGAGTAAAGTACTATTTCCAAAACGATACCGCGGCTCTGTCGACTAAAGGCTTTGTTAATGGTACGGTGGCGGGTGGTACCGCGGATATTGTCCGGGTTACTTGGCGTAATGGTGCCGTGGTATCCATTAGATCGGTGGATGTTACGGGAACGGACAGGGCTCGTTCTGGTGGCCTGGGTACAAGCAGTCAAGAAATCAGTGAACACGCAGGAACGATTTACAACAAACTTCCCGGCGGTTCGAAGTTTCAAACGCAGAACGTAATGTTCTTTGCCTACAGCCGGGAACAGGCGCTGCTCTTGTCGGAGATATTCAAGTCGCGCTACGAGGTGCGTATAGTCCACCCAGGAACGAAATTCGATTCCCGGCCACATGGCTGGCCGTAATTTTCGTTTTCCGGTATCGTTGAAGCTTCAGTAGTGACTTGAGTCGAGAGGATGGATAGTGAGTCGATTCGCGGAGGTTATCGTCATCGCCCGCGACGGATGGTCGGTGATGGAGCCATTGACGCAGCCTGATCCCGATCGGGAATGGCATCAGTGTTTTACTCCGGTTGATGATTCCATTTTCGAGGGTACGCTTGAGGGCTCTGTGGACTGCTATATGTGGGTTGCGCAATTTCGTAGGCTCAACTGGTGGGGACTTCTCGGCTATCTGGAAGGTCTTGCTTGGCCGGATCCTTACTCCGTGCAGGTCCTGATCCGCGACGAAGAAGATAGTTGCTTCGGGCTGTGGATGATTCTCGGTGGAAAGATGACGGAAATTCCTCTACTCGGCACGGAGAGGATTCCGAATGATCGCCTGATCACAGGTGGTGTGCTGATCAGGCCGGAGAAATATGCCGAGCCTTCGGGAAGTGAGTCGGACTGATCTTCGCGAGCTGCTCCTGGCCTGGTGGCTGAAGGTTCCGTTCGGTATGTTGGTGCGAAATCGGTGTGAACTGTAATTGCCCTAGGAGTGGTTTCGAAGCGGTGACAAATGAGCCCAGGCGGGCCTGTCCGCGGCGGTTTACTCGCAGTGATCGACGATTTAGAGATTTCTCTCGAGATCGATCGTAGAGGCTTGGAAGCACACGATTCTCGGGTTGATGCATTCGAACGTGCCATGAACGGCGTCGTGCGGGTGGAGTGCTGTGTTCGGAGTCGTGAGCGGGAGCCGACCGCTTCGATGGTAGATCTCAGGCGCAGCATTGCCGCGCTGGTGAGTTCGAACAGCCGAACGATGGCGTACTATCTGATGAACTCTCATTACCGAGCGACATCGGTGATGGTCGAGGGATGGCGCGATGTAAGCGTCCGTAGGTCCGCGATACAGTTCCTGCTCGACAACTATCCAGGAATGCGCGAATCATTGGGCGAGGACGACGTCGAACTGGTCGCCGAGATCGATGATGTACTGCGCGATCACGCCGATGAGGCTGCGCCGCTCCCGAAGAGCGCTATTCCTGTTGGTATCCCCGAGTCGCATTGGTGGTGGTGGGCTCCGTCGGCCAGTGCTTCCTGCGCGGAGCATGTCCGGCAGATACTCGAGTAGTGCAGCTGGTCAGCTGAGAACCCAACCCGAATCGGGTTGGGTTTTTTATGCCCAAAATCAAGGAAAGGTGGTGGAGGATGGGTGTTTGGGACCCGCACGCGGAATCGCGGCGGATGGATGAGATGTTTAGGGTCGAGCAGGAGGATGCTCGGGATCAAGAGGTTCTGGTCCGGTACTGGGACAAGGACATGCAGGAGGTGGGGGAGGAGCGGAGTTACCTGTCGTTGCAGGTGAGCTTTCCGCGGAACTCGGCCGGCGGGTTGAAGATGATCTGCCCGCGGGACATGGTGCACTTCGACCACCTGTTCGGCAACCATGCCGACGCGACTCTGCCGATCACTGTGAACACCAGGGGTTTTCGGTGGGACGGGTACATCACCAAGGCGTCGATCGTCCGGGACGACAACGGGGTCGAGACGGTGGACATCGAGGCGATTCACGCCTGGAACCACATCTCGACCATCTGCTGCTGGGCGAGCCCGTTCGCGCCGGTGCTGGCTCAGTTCCCGCGCCACCACATCCTGTTCGGTCCGGTGCGGACCCTGGTGACGACCTACCTCACGATGAATCTGATGCGGCTGCAGGGGAACACGACCTTCCCGATCGCGGTCGTGCCGGTCGATCCACGCACCGATACCAGTCGGTGGAGCGCGGCCTCGGCCCGATTCGACATGGCCGACAAGCTGTTCCAGCCGATGCTCGAGGATTCGGGTGTCATGCTGACGGCCCGGTTCTTCCTGCCTGGCGAGGACGAGCAGCCGGCGCCCGAGTGGTTCTACCTCGACAAACCGACCGTCGTCCTCGAGACTGTGGACAAGTCGGGTGTCACCGGCCCCACCGGCACGTTGCTGGACGGGATCATCTCGTGGTTCGAGGAATTCGCCGACGACGGCACCACCCCCATGCGGTACCCGAAGTTCGATTCC
This sequence comes from Nocardia fodinahabitans, assembly GCF_052983615.1. Taxonomy (NCBI): domain Bacteria; kingdom Bacillati; phylum Actinomycetota; class Actinomycetes; order Mycobacteriales; family Nocardiaceae; genus Nocardia; species Nocardia fodinahabitans. The sequence goes on along the minus strand of NZ_JBRJJC010000001.1, from coordinate 3,045,774 downwards.
ACCACGGAGTACGAGGCGGTCTATGGGACGCCGGGCAAGTTCGGCACCGTGCGGAATCTGCCGTGGGTGTGGTACTTCGAAGGTGAGTACTCCGGGATCGGCGCCTCCGAGGTGGCGCTGCACAAGCCCACCGCGACCGACATCATCGTGGGCGGTCGCTCGCCGGGCTGGGTCAACGCCGGCATCGAGATGGCGATCAAGGCGCTGTTGTCCCTGATCGGCATGGACTGGCTGTACCGCGGCCAGCTCGACGATGTGTTCCTGGCCTGGATGGTCTACCGGGATATGGAGCGCGTCCGCAAGGCCGGACCGTACGCCTTCCGTGAGCTGTACATCACCGGCAGCGACAAGGCGTTCACCCTCGATGGTTTCGTCGCCGCGCGGCAGGGTCTGCACCTGACCCGCGGCTATACCAGCCACAAGGTGACGATCCAGGACAACGCTCCCTATCTGATCGGCCGCGATTTCGGCGTCGGTGACCAGATCGGCTTCGCCATGGGGGAGAAGGTCTTCACGGATTTCGTCACCGAACTCACCTTCACCGACGACCGCGAAACCCCGGCGTCCTGGCAGATCACCGTCGGCGACGGTTCCGACGAAGAGGACTCGGTCGTGAAGGCGTGGCAGCGATTGGGCCGCGTGGCGTCGGCGATCAAGGACCTGTCGACGGATGTGGGCGCTGACCTGGACCTGCTCATCTTCTGAGGCAGACCGATACCAAAAGGAGAATTCAATGGGAGACATCAGTTTTCCCGCGCGGCTGCGTGCCTATCGCCAGCCGGATATCGACGGGCTACCGCTGCTGACCGCAGCGGTCGAATTGGCACCCGAGGTGGCGGAGCTGCCGTTGCCCGGCGGCCCGGCCGGGGTGGCGGGCGACCGAGGGCGGCCGCGTGCCTCGTTCCGCAAAATGGGCGTGTTGGCAGACAGCGCAGCGCGACCGGCGGGGCTGGGCCCCGAGGACAGAGGCAACTGGTGGCACCGACTCGATGACAACGGGATGGACGTGTGGGTCGGCGACGGCTGGGTGCACTCGGTGGACGCCGTGGGACCGGTCGGACCCGCGGCTCCGGCCAACGTTCTCACGGTCATCGGTACCACCAACGAGCCGACATTGACCGAGCCCGCGCTGGAGGTTCTCGGCAATTCGGCTGACCAGCAGATTCGGGCCACGGTCCCGGCTGGTCTGCGGGGCCCGGTCGGCCCACCCGGTGATTCGGGGACGATCACCCAAGCCGATGACTACGAGGAGACCAACGGCCCCAGCCACGGTGGCATCTTCGCCTACGATCGCGCCTCCCGGCGCTTCCGGTCCATGCCGGCACCGTTGGGTGCGGGTCCCTGGGGTTGGTATCAGGAAGACTTCCCCGCGGAACAGATCGTCGCGGCCAGTCGAGTCGACGGCGGGACTTTCACCATCCCGGCGCAGCCGTTCCGGTGGCGCCCACTCGTGTACGGGCACATCCCCGTGCACTCGAACACGACCAGTCAGGCCGCCGAACTGACGGTTCGCCTCGGTAGTTCACAGGGCCCGATCGTCGCGACCGGCACGGCCTTCGCGGTGGGATCTCCCGGTGCGTGGATGTACATGCCTGTGTTCCCGTGCCTGCGGGACGGCACCACCGCCCGCGTTCTTTCGCCGACCTCGGACTTTGCGACCGTCCCAGCTGGTCAGCCGGGCAGCCTGGTCGTGTCGGTCGAGCGGATCGGTACGGGGCCCACTTCCGACAAGATCGGATTCACTCCGACGCGTGCCTCGCTCATCGCGTTTGCCGAGCCCACGGAATGAGATAGAAATGACCTCGGTAGGAAACTATTTCGACGCCACGGTGATTCGGGGACTGGACGAGGGGATCGGTTCGCCCGGCCTGGTGCAGGCACTCCATGGAACTCCGCGAGATGGCAGCCTCGAACTGACGACGGGCGCCGTCGGACCACAGGGCCCGCAAGGCGAGTCCGCGCGGCCCTTCCGCTGGGAAGGCGATATCGCCGACCAGGCGGCGCTGACAGCCCTGGTCGACAAGTTGGGCGGAGCCCATGCGGGCAAGGCTTGGCGGGTGTTGTCGACCGGTGCGCTCGCGTACTGGAACGGGACGGGCCTGGACACCTTCCCCGAGGCGTTCGGTGCTCTCGGGCCGGATGGTGAGTCGTGCTCCGTCACTATCGGAAGCGTGACCACCGGGCCGGTGGACTCGGAACTGCAGGTGACCGTGAGCGGCGCGGCACCGGACCTCGTGCTGGATATCGTCGTGCCGCGCGGAGTCGAAGGCCTCAAAGGCCCGGACGGCGGCCCCGGGCCGATCCGTCAGGCCGCGGACTACGCCGACGGCGCGCATCCTGACAAGGCTGTGCCCGTCTGGAACGCCGCGGCGAACAAGTGGTCGGGGCAGCCCTATCCGGGTCTGCGTGGTCCGTGGACCATCATCGAGGACCGGGCATGGGACGGCGGAGCGGGTTTCGCACCGTCGCAGTCGGGAGTATCGGCCGCCTCGATCGTGGTGGCTCAGCTACAGGTGCCCGCACAGGACACCGCGTGGCGCCCGATGATCACGGGTGGTGTGGTCGTTCGACCACACGAAGGTTCCAACGAGTTCTCCACCCGGATCGACGCCGAAGTCCGGATCGGATCGGCGTCGGGGCAAATCGTCGCCCTCGGTACCGGCTTCGTCACCGGAGCGCACACCAGGGCGCGGTTCCAACCGCATCTGGCAACCCGGAATGTGACCCCGTCCAGCACGGTGGGCGTCATTCCGTCCGGTCAGGCCACAACTCTCGTCGTGGTCGTGCGGCGCGGCGCCGGCTCGGCGAACTACGACTACCAGATGGCCGACGCACAGATCGTGTGCACGGCCCGACCCGTGGGGGTGCTGTGAGCAGCGAGGAAGTGACAACCGCGTACGACCAGGACGTCATGATCACCATGCGTGGCGTGGCCGACTCGGTCGGCCTGCCCTACACGGTCAATCCGGTCGAAGTCGTCGACCGTGAGATCCTGATCGAACTGCGCGAAGGCCCCGCCGGCGCCCCTGGTCCCGAGGGCGCCGCGGCCTGGCCGTGGTCGTGGCAAGGTGATGTCACCGATGCCGCGGCCTTGTCCGCGCTCGGGTTGACCACCGCGGATGCGCGCAAGGCTTGGCGCGTGGTGGCAGAGAACGCGATCTACTACTGGACCGGTACGGAATTCATCGCCTTCGCCGATGCGTTCCGGCGGCCGGGACGCCGGGGCCCGGTGAATATCCTGACCGGTATCGGGATCGCGGGTGCGACGGGCTCCGCGGCCTCGGCCCGGATTCTCGGCTCGGCGCCGAACCAGCAGTTGGAGATCACCTTTCCCCGTGGTCAGCAGGGCGAGCCGGGCGATCCCGGTGCTGCGGGTCGAATCGCGGATGCTTCCGATGTCTCGGTCACCGAGGAGAATCCGCTCGGTCAGGGGTATGTGCTCGGTTTCGATTCCGCTACCGAGAAGTTCCAGCCGATCCCTTCGCCGCGGCTGCGCGGTCCGTGGACCATCGGCAACAATCAGTTCCTCACCGCGCAGAACCTCAAAGAGGACTCGAAGGTGCTGGCGGCCATCACGATTCCGGCTCAGCCTACCGAGTGGCGGCCGTGGATCGAGGGCGCTGTCGGTGTCTCGTCGAACTCGCCGACGCGATGCGATGTGACCGTACGGATCGGCGCACCCGACGGTGAGGTGGTCGCCCAGGGCTGGGGTCACTGGGAGTCGCGGATGGCGCACGTCCTGATCTCTCCGGGTTTCGACTACCCCGTCGAGCCCAGCGCCCAATTCGGAATCGTTCCGGCCAATCAAACCGTCACTCTCTACGTCGTGGTGTCCCGGGCGGCGGGTAGCGGCAGCTACACGGTGAACGGCAACTACTCCCATCTGCAGGTTCGTGCGCTGCCGGCCTGATACGGCCCGCCACAATCATCTCGAAAGGTATTGAGTCATGGCTGATCTGCCTCCGCTCGCGTACGGCAAGGTCGTCGGGCGGTTCCTCGCCAATGTGATCGACGGGCCCGACCTCGGTGACTTGCCCGAGTTTCCGCCGCTGCGCGGCACCATCACCTTTATCGCCGACGCGCCCAAGATCCTGGTTCGCGACGCGCAGCCTGCGCCCGCGACCTATGTCCAGCTGCCTCAGCACTACGAATGCCAGCTCGACGAGTTCGGCTATCTGACGTGGCGTGGCAAACGCGGTGTGCGTCTGGTCGCTCCCGGTCCGGCCACCAATCCGGCCGAGTGGACCTGGCGCGTTTCTTTCGACCTGTCCTATGACGGCGAACGTATCCCGTTGGATCCGTTCAGCTTCCACGTGCCCGAGTACGTGTCGGGACCGGACCCGGACAACCCCGATACGGGATCCACCGGCCTGGTCGACCTGACACTCGCGGCACCGGTGCCGACGTCGGCGGGCAATGCCGTCGTCGTCGGGCCTGCAGGTCATGGCATTCAGATCGACGGGCAGGCCGAGTCATACGCGCAACTACCGGCGTCGCCGGCGGATGGTAGTCAGTACATCGTCAAATCCGATGGGCTGCTCTACATCTACCGGGCCACGGGGGGTTGGACGCCGAACGGGCAGGGCATCGTCGTTCGTGGTCCCGCCGGCACGACGCTCTGGAGCGGTATCTCGGGCAAACCCGCGACGTTCCCTCCGGTCATCGGTGATACGGCGACGACCGCTGTCGCCGGTGACGACCCACGGCTCTCCAATGCTCGTACGCCTACCTCGCACACCCACCCGATCGGCCAGCTGACCGGAACCAGTGCGACGGTCGGTGCCCTGCTGGCAGCCGCCGACGAGGTCGCGGTTCGCACCGCGATCCAGGCAGTGGCCGACACCGACCCACGGTTGACGAACGCGCGCACACCCACTGCGGCGGGCCAGGCGTATGACATCGCGTTCAAGTCGCACACCGGTGTCCGAGTCGTGGGAGCGGGAAACACTGTGCCGGAGGGCATTCGGATCGAGCGCGCGCTGACGGTGTCGAAGGTCACCTACCGTGGTGAGACGGCGGGCACCGGCAATCTCGTCGTCGAACTGAGGAAGAACGGTGTTGCCGTCTCCGGTACCGCAGCGACGATCGCCGCGGCCGATCACGCGGTCGACACCATCGTCACCGGGACCTGGAACTTCGCCGCCGGCGACCGGGTCGTCGTGCAGATCACCACGGCGGACAGCCCGGCCGGTCGCGGTTTGCAGGCGAGCCTGGCGGGGGTGACCGCGTAATGCCGACGATGTTCCTCGGCGGCCCCATCTTGGTGTGGGTGCCGCTCGAAGCTCAACCGGAGCCGGAGAGCCCCGACGGAACCCCCTACTGGCAGAGTGCGGCATCGGGCTACCCCGGAGCGGCTGTCGAACCGCCGGCAGATCCTGAGCCGGTTCCGGAAACGCCTACCGAGCCAGAGGCTCCGGTCGAGCCAGAACCGGTGGATACCGCTGGTTCGACCGGTGAGGAGTAGACCATGCCTCATATCTTCGCGGGCGCCGGTGCTGCGTTGCCCTCGGGAATGACCAAGAACGGCACCAGTCCGATGGGTGCGGCGAACACTTGGACCACCGTCCCGGGCTGGACGGCCGACACCACGACCTACCCGGGATCGGTCGTCTCCGGAGACGGATTGCGCCCGCAGTCGAGCCACGGGGGAGCGCAACTCTCCGCCGCGGTGGTGTTCGCCGGTGGGACGATGTCCGGCAACTACCAAGCGAGGTTGCTCGTCACCGGCACTGTGGTGGCCACCGGCGCGGTGGTGACAGGCACCAGCGGCACGATGACCGTCACCGGAGCCGCGTCGGTGAGCACCGGTGACACCGTCACGCTCGAGGTCTTCAGCAGTGTGCAGAGCACCTGGCAGGCGACGGTTTCCGGCGGTGCGGGAACTTACGTGCGGATCACCTGACTCTTTCTGTAGCAGTTGAGAGGTAGCTACCCGGCGAACTAGTGCCGCGTCCGGAAAAGTTGATGCGGTAACGGCTCGAGGTGGCGGGTTGATCCGTGGCCGGTGACCGGTGATGCTGCCTGACGGAGGTGGTGCCGGTGGCTCGCAAGCCGGATGTGTTCGTCAGAGCGGTAACCCCGGAGGAAGGCCGCAAACTCGCCCAGATCGCCCGGCGCAGCACAGTGCCGGTCCGGATGCGGCGGGCCGTGGTGGTGATGGCCTCGGCCCAGCATCAGCCGGTCGGGCTGATCGCGAAGCTGATGCAGGTGTCGGAATCCTATGTGCGGCAAGTGATCCACGACTTCAACGCCCATGGATTCGAGGCACTCGACCCAAAATGGAGCGGGGGCAGGCCGGCGAAGACCGATCGAGCGACACGTGATCGGATCACTCAGATCGCCCGGTGCTGCCCCCGTGATCTGGGCTGGCCGTTCAGTGTGTGGAGCCTGTCGAAGCTGGTGGAAGTGTTGCGGCTCAACGGGATCGCCGACGTCAGCCGGGAGACGCTGCGCGTGATCCTGAAGGCTGGCAGGGTGTCGTGGCAGTCCACCAAAACGTGGAAGTCCAGCAACGACCCGGAATTCGTCGCCAAGATGAGCCGGGTGCTCGACCTCTGCGACAATCCGCCCGAAGACGGGCGGGTGATCTGCGTGGACGAGTTCGGGCCGTTGAATCTGCTCCCACGAGCGGGCCGTGGCTGGTTCGCCGCTGGTCGGCCCAAGCGGTTGCGGGCGACCTACCACCGCGCCCAGGGTGTCCGGCACATGTTCGGTGCCCTGGACCTGGCAAGTGGCCAGTTGTACTACCGGATCCGGGACCGGAAACGATGGATGGAGTTCCTGTCGTTTCTGAAGTCGTTGCGGGCTCGCTGGCCGGGCGAGAAACTGTATCTGATCTGCGACAACTACTCGGTCCACAAGCGAGCCGAGGTCCGGGCGTGGTGCGCGGACAACGACGTCGAGTTGGTGTTCTTGCCGACGTATTCGTCGTGGCTGAACCGCATCGAGTGCGAGTTCGCCGCGCTGCGGTACTTCGCGTTGAACGGGACCGACCACCGCAGCCACGCCGAGCAGGACGCGGCGATCGGTGACTACATCCGCTGGCGTAACCAGCACGCCGGACCTATCCGCGACTTCGCGGTCGGCTCGAAGATCCGGCGGCCGGATTACCTACCCGACGTTGCTTGACGCGGCACTAGCCGATATGGTCAGTCGAGTAGGTACATGATAGCCATATAGACGACCAAGAAGAGAGTGCCCGAGACCGCCAGCACCGCTGCTGCGTGAATCTGACGTATGGCGCTGCGCCCGCGCTTCCAGCCCATGTCTGCGAGCTCGGCTGCAATCATATCTCGTACCGGCTGTTCCCGGTCGCGATCCTTTGGCCATGGGGCGCCTTCTCCATCGGGCCACCAATACTCGACGGTTTGGGCAAACTTCCGCTTTTCCTCGAGAATTAGCGTGAAGCAATACGGTGTGCGTTGCCGATTTCGGTCGTACGGGCGGGATACCCGCAGTTTGTTGTGCCCGACCTGCCGGACCTCGAATTCGGGGAAACTCCCGAGTACGAGTCGTAGCCTCTGCGTCAACTCGGTTTTCGCAGAAAGGGTTTCGTCGCTCACGCCCACATCTTACGGTGCCGGTCGATGTGGACTGAGCTGAACGCTGGTACAGGAAGAGAGGTCTAGGTGAACGATGGGTAACGACGGTTCAGGATGGATGTGGGAGGACATTCCCGGAGATCCAGCAGGAACTTTCGAGCAAGCGCCGCGGCCCGTACCAGCTCACCGCTGACATCCTCATCCAGCCGATCACGCGCAGGCAGATGCGGATGCTGCGGGAGGAGCAGGACGAGGACAAGCAGCTGGCGATCGTTCTCGGCGAGCATCACGAGGCGGTGGAGGAGCTGTTCGCCGACCGCCCCCTCGACGAATGGCTCACTTTCCAAGACGACCTGAACGCCTTCTTCTTCGGCGAGGGCGCCGCGGAGCTGCCGGGGGGATCCGAGGGCTCGTAGAGTTCTGGGACCGCTTCGGTGCCGCGCTCGAATACGACCTGTTCGAGCGCGGCATCGACATCCGGGACTGCATCGGGCCACAAGCACTGCGCACGCGCGATTGGCGCACGATCTGGCGGCTCAAGGACCGTCTCCCGCTCGGGTCGCACTACAAGACAGCCCTCTCGACGGACCGAACTCTTGCGGAGCTGTTTCTCGACGACGAGGCCGCCCATGGTAGAGACGAAAGCGACTGGAACGCACAGGGGTTCACTGCCGAGACCTACCTGCCGATGACGATCGCCGACAACCTTCAAGCTGTCCAGGCGGCCGTGATCGCTGCTGCCGGCGTCGACTTACCCCCTATCGTTCCGATCGTCCGCCCGACCACCGCCCTGGACGACCTGCGCGAGGAACGTCGTCGCAGAGCAATCGAAAGATTGGTTGCACCGTTCTGACCACCAATCGGTGAGGCGCCAGCGCGAGTAGCTTTCTAATCCAGCGCGCATCGGGACACCGAAGCGGGCAACCTAGTCGATTGAGCCGCTGCTGACCTCGGACTCTGAGTGTGTGCCAGTCCGCGATTTCCCCGCAAACTTTGGGCGTAGGCGGGTGCCATTGCGTGATCTCATGCTGGCACCCACATCCAAATACGTATCGGGCTCGGGCGGGTTGTCGCTCAGTAGAAATCTTCGTGCCGTCCCGGCTAGTCTGGCGGATGTGAACCATAAAATCGTGATCGAGTTGAGCCGTGAACTCGAATCTAAATTCTCCACGATCGAATATCACCGAATCCCGGTGGAATCGCTGGCAAGCAATTCAGATCAGGCGGCGTGCATTACGCTTTTAAATGACACTGCCGATGCCCTTGATTTGCGGCGGCAGCTTCGGATCACTGTGTTCAGGCGCAGTTCCGGAAGTTACCATATTTTCGGCAGGATTGCATTGGAATCGGCTGCAGTGGCCAGCATTGTCGACATGCTTCCCGAGGCTGCTCGACTGCATGCGAACCTCTGGTATGAGGTATCGGGAACTGTTGTAGAGACGTCACTTACCGACTTGATCGGGGTCGACAGCCATATGGCGCCGCAGATTTCGTCGCTGAGAGAGGTCTCCAACGTCGTCGACGGCCTATTTCGTGTAGTTACAGAGCGTGGAAGCGCGTGGTTCAGTAGTTGGTCGACATTTGACAGCATTCTCGACGCGGCAAAGCGCCGAGAGTGGCTGTCGTTCATGCGATGGAATATCGATCCTGTCGCTTTTCGGGCTGCGATCGTGCTCGGTGCGTGTAACGGCGAATATGGATCTATTTCTCGTGCAATGGACTGGTATCTCCGCCGGTCGATCGGAATGAACAGCAGCGACTCTCGGTGCCGGGCCAAAGCGCTGGATGAATACCTGCAAGAGCGATTCGTGGGCTATCGAAACCTCCGCGCGGCTGGAGGTGATGAAGGATAGGTCATTCGTAGAAGGTTGACTAATGTCATTGTTTGAAGCCGAAGATCTAACAGTCGGTGGCGTGGCCGCAGCGGTCGGTGGAGTGTATGCGCGCGACGCTGTCGCCGACCGGTTCGGACGGCAAGTATGGGGAAAGGCGCTCCCATTTGATGCAAGGTACATGCAGCGTGCGGGTCCAGAATATCAGAACATGCCGAACCTGGGCAATATACGTAGCAGGCCCTTCGGTACGATGGGTGAACTTCTGCAACGGCAGGTCTACAACAATTGGAGCGATCACGCGCTACCGTCCGAACCGCGTGTAAGAATACCCGGCGCGCCTGCCGGGTCGTATATTAAGCCGGATATTCCGGTAACCAGACGGGGCGGCCTGTTCGGGCTCGGCTCAGGAATGGTATTCGGCGAGTCCAAGGTCTCGGCAATTCCGTATCCCAAGCAGCTGGAGCTCGCGGAGAAGCCCCGCATGCCGCAGTGGATCAAAAATAGGCCGATAACCAAAGGTTTCACGACCAATCAGCTGGCGGCCTATCCTCAATTCACTGGCGGCGGACTGACGCTTGGATCCTCCGAGAGCAATGCCCTCGATCTCGCTCTCAATGAGGGTAAGAAGCAGGGTGTCGTCCGCCACATGCGGCTGCCTCAGTCGGTTCCCGCGGGTTCGCCCGACAACAGATGGCAGAACCTCAAAGTCCGCGGCGTCGAAACGGGGCGTTGGGGCACGCACATCGTGCCGACACTGCGACTGGCCGGTCAGGTTGCGAACCGGCTGAGCGCCGAACGGGTCGCGGTGAACGGGGAGGCATCGAAGCCTGGTGTCGTTGAAAAGCAGCTGTAAAAGATTGCCGACAAGGACACTCTGGCTGGCCGCGCCTGCAACAACGTGAAATGGGCAACCAGCAAAGTAACCGGAATTCCGTCCCGAGCGGGCGCGGCCGTAGGTTAAAAAGTCGCGAATTCGACTGTTGGGAAGGCCACTGTCGGTAAGATCTCCGCGCTCGCGGAGAAGCCTGGCGTCCGGCTGTCACAGACCGCGCCGGTGAGCGCAATCGTGAAGGCGGCTGGGTCTCCGGTGGGTCGTCTCGGTGGAAAGCTGCTCGGGCCGGTCAGGACCGGTCTCGCAATCATATCTGATATTGCCAAGGGAGATTCTGGTCCGTAGCGAAGCAAGCGATTCCGGCGAAAGCGCTCGGTGCCGTCAACTCCGGCGGAGACTCGGTCGATCAGTCGACGACGATCAATCTGCAGACGCCAGATGTGGATACGGCCTTCCAGAAGTCGAAGACGTGGGAGTCCCAGCGCGCGTTGACCTACGCGGGCACCTGGTAGTCATCGCGCCAGAAGCACGCATATCAGTATCACGATCGCCGTCAGCAGCACGGCCAAGGCAGCCTTTTTGACCACCACGATGGTCCACCCGACAACGCCGCGACCTTGTTTCCAGCCCGCTTCGCCCAGCACTGCCGTGATCAGGTCGCGGACGGGTTGTTCCTGAGCGCGGTCCCGCCGTAGCGGCATATCGCCATCCGTGGACCAGTATTCGACGGTTTCGACGTAGCCGCGCTTCACATCGACCAGCAGCGAGAACCGATACGGAGTGCGTTCTTGCTTGTAGTCGTGCGGGCGGGAAACCCGTATCTCTCGGCGGCCGACCTGCCGCACCTTGAAGTCTGGAAGGCCGGTGAGCGCAAGACGCAAGCGCTGTTCCAAATCTGCTCGCGCAGAGGCACTTCGGTCGTTCACGGTCGGATTCTACCGTCGGTCGCAGCTGTCTGGGAAGGGCTGTGTTGGTCAGCGGGTGTCGTTTCGACTACCAGAGAAGGCGGAGAAGAAGAGCTATGCCCCGACCCGCGAGCGGGAAAGCCCCTATGCGGGAACGGCATTGAAACCGTCGACGAAGATCGGCGGTGAGTTCGGAGCCAGAATCGGCGGCCATGATTTCTTCAACCGCACCTTCTACTCGAAATCGGGTGGCACTCCGGAAAGCCCCTGGACGAACAAGGCGGGTCTCGCCATCGGTGCCGGAGTGGAGGGGACCCTCGGTCAAGGCAAGCCTGGTATCGAGATCGGCGGGAAAGCTACCGCGGGCCTGCGGGTGGGCGCGCAGATCAGGCAGACCGACCACCTCGACATGATGATCAATGCGCAGGCAGGTCTGCTTGCCGAGGCCGGAGGGAAGCTCCCGATACAGAAGACCTCGGCCGACGTCGGGTTGGAGGCGTTCGCGGGTGGTAAAGCCGGTATCGACGGCACCTCCAGCAAGCGGCGGGCATCGCGGTGCTCGGCGCCGGAGCGGCGAACGCGGAGGAGCCGGCGCCCAGCACCGGGTCCGCCGATCTGACCGCCCTGCTCAGCGCGCTGACCAGCGGATCTTCGGAGACCGAGGAGGTCGTCGAGGAGGAGCCGGGCACCGGGTCGGCGGAGGGTCTCGCGGCGCTGCTTGCTCAGCTGACCAGCGGTTCGGCCGGCGAGACGCCCACGGAGTAGTTCCGATCGGACCGGGCTGTCGCACAGTGGGGCCGCGCGCCCAGTGACGATGAGTTCTTCTCACGTTCATGTGGAATATGTTTCGCGTAATTCTGCAGTGATAAGAACTCAGTATTCGTCTAGAAGGAGAGAATATGTTCGACACCCTGGCCCAGATCCTGCCCATCCTCCTCGCGTTTGCCAGTGGGTCGGCGGCCTGAGCTATCTTGGATTTTCGCGGCGCCCGTCGGATTGGACGGGTGCCGCTTTTCGTCTATCGGGCGGGAATCAGGCGGTAGAGCCACCACGGGCGAGCCGGGAAGGCCGGGTCGTAGATTCGCAGCAGCATGCGGCGTTCGACGCCGGTACTGCGTTCCCGGATCCGCAGGTGGCGGCGGGCGATGTCCTGGGGGCGGGCGTCGCTGGTCCAGATGGGGTCCCAGTCGGTGGACTGGCCGCAGGATTCGGTGATCTCGGTGATCCGCTGGGTCGGTGCCAGCGGGGCGAGCATGCGGAACGCATGCACCAGTAGTTGGGCCTCGGTGGTCCAATCGATGAATACCTTCTTGGCCGCCGGGTCGAGGAACATCCATTCGAGCACGTTCACGCCCGCGCCGAGTCCGGGGAACAGGCGCTGGTAGTCGGCATTCGCGGCGAGCATGTCCATGGTGGGGAAGCGCTGGAAGCACGCCGGATGCGTGAGACTGGCCAGATCGGTCAGATCCTCTGCCGTGGGCGCGGCGGGCGGAGTGCCGGAATCCAGTGCGGGCAGGCCGAGTACGAGGATGTGCTTGCGATACCACAGCGGCACATCGAGGGAATCGAAAAGCCGCTGCAGCATGGGGGAATTCGGGACCAGCGCACCCGACTCGATCTGGCTGATCAGCAACGGTGCCATCTGCGCCCGTGCGGCCAGCTCGGTCCGCGCGAGGCCCGCCGCCATCCGGCGCTCCCGCAAATACACACTGAGCGCGGTACTTTCACCCATCACGACCCCCGAGCCTCACCCCGACCGCCGGCAATTTCCAGGGTACGCCGGGTTGGTGGGGAGAGATCAGAAAAACAGGTCACGAGTGATGTCGCGCGAACCCCTCGTCCGCGCGACATCATCGAGGGGTCGGCTACTGCCCGACGGCGTGCGCGGCCACCCAGATCCGGGCCGGATCGTAGGTGTCGCGGATGTGCTGGAGCCGTTGCCATTCGGCGGTGCCGAAGGCGGTGGCCGGGTCGATCAAGCGGTCGGCGAAGTTCAGGAACGATGTCTCGGCGGCCCAGGGCCGCAGGGCGGCGACGACGCCGGTGGTGACGGTCTCGCCGAGCGCGGCGAGCTCCTGTGTCGGCCCGGGCGACACCGCGAACAGGGCGTACGCGCCGGCCAGGTGGGACAGTGCGGCGTCCTGGGGACGGGCGAGCGCGCCGCCGAGATGACGGAGTTCGGCGAACATGAGCGGGGTCTGCACGCCGGGGCCCGCCACCGCGAGCAGGGCCTCGACGGCCTCCTGCGGCAGGTGCGTGAGCAGTGCGTGATCGCTCACCGCGGGGGTCGGGCCGGGCGGGTCCATGTGCACGTCGAGCAGCGCGGCGGCGGGGATCCGGCCGAAGGTGTCGAGTTCGGGGGCCAGCGCGCGCAGTGGGGCGAGCAGTTCGGCGGCGCGGTCGTCGGCTTCGAGCACGGCGCCGTCGATCACCACGAGACTGCGCCCGGACAGGAACGGCGGCAGCTCGGGCCGCGGGGGAAACCGCATGAGCCGCACCGAGGTGGTGACCGATTCGGGGACCGTGGCGGTCCAGTCCCGCCACGCGGACAGCACCTCGGGCGCGCGCTCGATGTCCCACAGCAGCATGCCCGCGAAGACGTCGGCGAGCGGGAGCAGGTCGAGCTCGATCGCCACCACGACGCCGAAGCTGCCGCCGCCACCGCGCACCGCCCAGAACAGGTCGGGGTGTTCCTCGGCGGTCGCCCGCACGAGCGATCCATCGGCCGTGACCAGGTCGATCGCACGCACGGCGGAGCTGGCCAGACCGTGCTCGCGGCCGTAGAAGGACAGGCCACCGCCGAGCAGATACCCGGCGACCGCGACATCGCCCGCGCTGCCGTGCAGGGCGGTGAGCCCGTGCGGTGCCGTCGCCGCCAGGACGTCGCGCCAGAGTGTGCCGCCGACGACGCGTGCGCGACGGGCGACCGGATCGACGGTGACACCGGTGAGTTCGTGCAGCCGGAGCAGGACTGCGTCCTCGAGCCCGGCCAGGGCGGCGGCTCCGTGCCCGGTGCTCTGCGGCGCGATCCGCAGGCCGAGGGCGGTGGCGGCCCGGACGAGGTCGACGACTTCGTCGACCGAGCGCGGCACCGCGACGGCGGCGGGCCGCTGCCGGACGGCGAGGTTCCACGGGGTGCAGGCCGCGTCGTAGCCGGGGTCGCCGGGCAGAAGCGCGAGGTCGCGCAGGGCGGTCGTGGTCGGGTTCATGAACGGTCCTTCGGATCGGGAGAAGTGGGGATCACCTGTGCGCTGAGCTCGACGAGAGAGCCGGGGAGCGCGAGGTGCGCGACATCGACGAGCTCGACCGGTACCTGGGCACCTTCGAGCCATTCCGCGACGAGGTCGGTGAGATCGGCGGCGTCGGCGGGAGCGCGGGCGCGGACCCGCAGACGCACGATCGATGACGCACCGAGCCCGCGCGCGGCCAGCGCCGAGTCGAGGCGCTCGAACGCCAGGCACAGCTGTGCCGTGGCGTCCTCGGCGTGCACGAGGCGGCCCGACTCGTCGACGGAGGTCGTCTCGATGGTGATGGTCACGCGTCCAGATTCGCCCTGAATCCCCTGGACCGGCTATCCCAACCGGGAGGGGAATCGGGTATCCCAGGCGCCTGGGATATGCCGACCTATGGTGTGCCGCGCATACTGATGGCATGCGCAGTCGGCTCCTCCCCGAGCGCGTGCGGAGCGATCTCGACGTCATCTCGCGCGCCGGTCTCGACCTCGACGATTTCCTGCTGGAGTCGACCGATGCGCTGCGGCGCGCGGTTCCCGCGGTGGCCGTCTGCGTCGGCACGCATGATCCGGCGACGATGATGCTCACGAGCGCGCGCAAATACGGGGCGCTGGTGGCGCACAACGAGCACGACCTGCTGTTCGGCACCATCGAGTACGGCACCGACGACCAGACATCGTTCCGCTCGCTCGCGGTCGCCGACCAGCCGGCGATCGGCATGCACGCGACCATGGGCGACGAGGTCGAACGCTGTGAGCGGATGGCCCGGCTGATGCGCCCGATCTACGGCTTCGCCGACGAGTCACGGATGATGTTCCGGGACGGTTCGGGCGTGTGGGGATGCCTGGCGCTGTTCCGTGGCAGCGACGACCCGAAGTTCACCGATGCCGAGATCGGCTACCTCGCCTCGCTGTCCGGCTCGTTCGCTCGCGGAGTGCGGGCAGGCATGCTCACCCGGTTCGTCGGCTCCGGTGACCTGGGCGCGAAGACCGCGGGCCCAGCGGTCGTGATCGTCGGCGCGAACGACGAGGTGTTGCAGATCAGCCTCGGCGCCGAGGAGCGACTCGCGCAGCTGCGCTCCTCGGCCCACAGCGGTGACCCGCTCAGCGTGGTGATCTCGCTGGTGAGCGCGGCGCGCCGGATGCTCGGCACGCCCGGCGCCCCGCTGCCGACGGCGCGGGTGCGCACGCCGTCCGGTGTATGGCTGGTGCTGCACGCTTCACCGCTGGCGGGCCCCGACGGCGCCGTCGGCGATGTCGTCGTCACCATCGAGGAGGCGCGCCCACCCGAGATCGTCGCACTCGTCGTCGCGGCATTCGGGCTGACCCCGCGCGAACACGACGTGACCAGATTGGTCCTCCAGGGCGTCGAGACGAAGGAAATCGCCGCGGCCCTGCATGTCTCGGCCTATACGGTCCAGGACCACCTCAAGTCGATCTTCGACAAGGCCGGCGTGCGCAGCCGTCGCGAACTCATCGCCCGCGTGTACTTCGACCAGTACGTCCCCCGCATGGGCACCGAAGTCGGCCCCTCGGGCTGGTTCACCCGCTAGCGAGCCCGCGAACGACGAACGGTCCGGAGTTCGAAAACTCCGGACCGTCCAACTGGTTTCGAAAGAACATGGGTAACTCGCCGGGAACCGGCTAACTCCCCACGCGCCTTCCCGCCGGCCGCGTACCCGGCTCGAGACCCACCTGAGTCCGGCCGGAATACGCGGAGAGGCGAGCTAGAAGGCGGCTTCGTCCAGTTCCATGATGTCGTTGTCCAGGTTGGCCAGGATCGCGCGGGTGGCGGTCAGCTCCGGCAGGACGTTGCGGGCGAAGAACTGCGCCGAGGCGACCTTGCCGGTGTAGAAGGCGACGTCGGAGCCGGTGGCGCCGTTGTCCAGGGCCGCGAGGGCGATCTCGGCCTGCTGCAGCAGCTGCCAGCCGATGAACAGGTCGCCGACGGACATCAGGAAGCGGACCGAACCCAGGCCGACCTTGTAGAGCTCGGTCGGCTGCTCCTGGGCGCCCATCAGGTGGCCGGTCAGGGTGGCGGCCATGGTCTGGACGTCCTCGAGCGCGGTGGCGAGCAGCTTGCGCTCGCCCTTGATGCGCTCGTTGGCGGAGTCGGCGTCGATGAACTTCTGGATCTGGCCTGCCACGTGGGCCAGGGCCACGCCGCGGTCGCGGGCGATCTTGCGGAAGAAGAAGTCCTGCGCCTGGATGGCGGTGGTGCCCTCGTAGAGCGAGTCGATCTTGGCGTCGCGGATGTACTGCTCGATCGGGTAGTCCTGCAGGAAGCCGGAGCCACCGAAGGTCTGCAGCGAGTCGGTCAGGTACTGGTAGGCGCGCTCGGAGCCGACACCCTTGACGATCGGGAGCAGCAGGTCGTTCACGCGGAACGCGACGTCCTTATCGGCACCCGAGACCGCGGCGGCGATCTCTTCGGTCTGGTGGGCGGCGGTGTAGAGGTAGATCGCGCGCAGGCCCTCGGCGTACGCCTTCTGCATGGCCAGCGAACGACGCACGTCCGGGTGGTGGGTGATGGTCACGCGGGGCGCGGCCTTGTCGGTCATCTGGGTCAGGTCGGCGCCCTGGACGCGGGTCTTGGCGTACTCCAGCGCGTTCAGGTAACCGGTCGACAGGGTCGCGATGGCCTTGGTGCCGACCATCATGCGGGCGTTCTCGATGACGTCGAACATCTGCGCGATGCCGTTGTGGATCTCGCCGACCAGCCAGCCCTTGGCGGGCACGCCGTGGCCGCCGAAGGTGACCTCACAGGTGGCCGAGGCCTTGATGCCCATCTTGTGCTCGACGTTGGTGACGAACACGCCGTTGCGGTCACCGTAGGTCTCGGTCTCGAAGTCGAAGTGGATCTTCGGGACGTAGAACAGCGACAGACCCTTGGTGCCCGGGCCGGCGCCCTCGGGGCGAGCCAGCACCAGGTGCATGATGTTCTCGAACAGGTCGTCGGAGTCACCCGAGGTGATGAAGCGCTTGACGCCCTCGATGTGCCACGAGCCGTCTTCCTGCTTGATCGCCTTGGTGCGGCCCGCGCCGACGTCGGAGCCGGCATCGGGCTCGGTCAGCACCATGGTGGCGCCCCAGTTGCGGTCGGCGATCTTGGCGGCCCACTGCTTCTGCTCGTCGGTGCCGTTGTTGAAGAAGACCTGCGCGAAGCCCGCGCCGGCGGCGTACATCTGGACGGGCGGGTTGGCGCCGAGCACCATCTCCGACAGCGCCCAGGTGATGGCGGACGGGGCGTTCAGGCCGCCGAGCTCCTCGACGACGCCGACCTTGGCCCACTCGCCCTCTTCGAGCGCCTTGTAGGACTTCTTGAAGGACTCGGGCAGGGTGACCGCGTGGGTGTTCGGGTCGAAGGTGGGCGGGTTGCGGTCCGCGTCGGCGAACGACTCGGCCAGCGGGCCCTCGGCCAGGCGACGGACCTCGGAGAGCATTTCCTTGACGGTGTCGGTGTCGAGGTCACCGAAGGTGCCCGCATCGAGCAGCTTGTCGATCCCGAGGACCTCGAAGAGGTTGAACTCGAGGTCGCGAACGTTTGCCTTGTAGTGGCCCATGTGAGTACTCACTCTCCGTTGAGTTCTGGTGCGGTCGGTTGTGCGCCGTTCCCGCCCTGTGACGTCCACCGGGGTAGCCTTACCGGTTTTCCGCATGCTACTCGCGGGTAACTTATGCACCATATTACCGGTGGGTAATCGTCTCGGCAAAGGGGCTGGGGGCAATGTGATGTGAAAAACACGCACTGCCGCCGAAACGTTGCTCGCCGCGGCGGCGGGGCTACCGTGAGGTGTGCGCATCGAGACGAGTGCCGGACCCGCCGAAGTCGAGCTCGACGAGGTCGCCGACCCCGCTTTCCTGCTGGTGATCACGCACGGCGCCGGTGGCGGTGTCGATGCGAAAGACATTCTGGCAGTACGTGATTCGGCGATAGCGTCCGGTGGCGCGGTGGCCAGGGTGCGGCAGCCGTACCGGGTGGCCGGGCGGCGGGCGCCGGGGTCGGCGGACAAGCAGGACGAGGCCTGGCTCGAGATCGTCGCCGCGCTGCGGGCCCGGTTTGCCGGGGTCCCGGTTGTTCAGGGGGGTCGCAGCAACGGGGCGCGGGTGGCGTGTCGCACCGCCGTCGCCGTCGGCGCGCGCGGGGTGATCGCGCTGTCGTTCCCGTTGCATCCGCCGGGGAAGCCGGACAAGAGCAGGCGCGCGGAGCTGCTCGCGACCGGCGACATCGAGGTCGTGGTGATCAACGGCGGCAGCGACCCGTTCGGGGTGCCCGATCCCGCCGATGCCGCGGAGGTGAAAGTGATCCCCAAGCAGGCGCATTCGTTCCGCACCGGGTTCGACGTGATCGCCGCGACAGTCGAACCCTGGTTCGCCCGCTGGCGCTAGGCTTTCGCCGCAAGCACGCTTCGATCGAGGCAGGGGCAGTAATGAAGGCGCTCATCGTCTGCACGTCCAAGTCGCACGGCAACACCAGGAAGGTCGCCGACACCATCGGGTCGGTGCTCGACGCGCGGGTGGTCGACCCGGCGGAGATCGGCGCGGCCGACCTCGCCGGCTACGACCTCGTCGGTTTCGGGTCGGGGGTGTACTGGATGGCTCTGGACGCACGGCTGCGCGAGTTCGTCGACGCACTGCCCGCCGGGCAGGGGCGCGAGGCGTTCGTCTTCGCCACCAGCGGGCTGCCTGAGCCGCGATTCCGCCCCTACCTGCGCAATCTCGGCGACCAGCTCGCCGACAAGGGCTTCGAGGTGGTGGGTGGGTTCGCCTGCCGCGGCCTCGACACGATGGGTCCGCTGGCACTGGTCGGCGGGCTGAACAAGGGCCGCCCCAGCGCCGACGATCTGATCTCGGCGCAGGGTTTCGCCGAGCAGCTACGCGGCCGGTTCGCCTGATTCCGGCAGGTCCCGTTCGGCCAGGACCAGCGCGTCGATCGCGTCGGGCCCCTCGGTAGGGCGCAGCACGGCATCCGCGATGCGGATGGTGATGTGCTCGCCCGCGGCGCCCAGCTCGGCGCGGATGTCGTCGGGGGTGAACAGGATGGCCGGGTCCTGCGGGCCGCCGTAGCCGTCGGTCAGGTTCCTGGTGTCGTGACCGAGCACGAGCAGCACGCCGCCGGGGGAGAGCATGCCGGCGAGTTCGCGCAGCAGGGCGCCGCGCTGCTCGGCCGGTAGGTGCACGAAGACCATCAGGATCAGCTCGTACGGTCCGGTGATGCCCGCGCCAGCCAGGTCGGTGATGTCGGCGCACTGCCAGTTCACCCGTGAGCGCACCGAACGGGACAGCCGGGCCGCGACCGTGCGGCCCTTGTCGATGCCCACCTGGGAGAAGTCGACGGCGTCGATCTGCCAGCCGTGCGTGGCCAGCCACAGGGCGTGGCGGCCCTCGCCGCAGGCCAGGTCGAGCGCGCGAGGCAGCGCGGGCGGGGTGCCGCCGGGTTCGTCGGGTCGCAGCTGGATCCGGCGATCGAGGCCGTAGACGTACTCGACCACCGTGCTGTTCGGCGGTGCGCCCCAGATCAATTCACTATGGGCATACCTAGCGTCCCATTCCGCCGCGTCCATGCCGCCAGTCTATGGGGGCGGCGCTACAGCCGGGTGCGCATCAGGACGACGTTGTACTGGGTGTGGATGGTCGTCATGAAGTAGAGGTCGCGGCCGGTCTGGTACGGGAAGATCGACGGCGCGTAGGCGGTGGGGAGCTCGCGGGCGTCGATCAGCACCTCCGGCGCGCTCCACGGGCCCTCGGGCGACGACGCGCGGCGCATGACCACGGAGTTGAACGGGTCGGTGGTCAGCGAGACGAACTGGCCGAGGTACTCGTTGTACATCACCGACAGCTCGCCGACGCCGCCCATGATGGGCGCGGCCGCGTTGACGTCGTTGAGCTTCCACCCGCTGCCGTCCCAGTACTCGTACGCGCCCAGATTCTCGATCTGGCCTTCCGGCACGCGGGCGACGAAGGCGTCGTTGTTGCGGCCCGAACGGGTGCCGTACTCGTAGACGAAACCGCCGTCCTTGAGGAAGGCGTTCATCTGGAAGTTGGCGTTGCCGCCCTCGTCGGGGCGACGGGTGTGGCCGAGGTCGGCCCAGGTCTCGCCGTTGTCGGCGGAGGCGGCCAGGCCGGAGAAGCTGGTGGTCCACTCGCCGGGGGCGTCCCAGGTCTTCACCGACATCATCGACAGGTACTGCACGCCGTTGGCCGAGATGCCCGCGGTCGGGATGCGGCTGATCTCCAGGAACGGGATCTTCGGGCTGGGGATGAGATCGCGCGCCTGGCCGACGACATCGCGCACGACGCTGTCGAAGAAGACGCCGCCCGAGGGGTCCTTGGTGTGGCTACGGACCAGGATGTTCGAGCGCCACGCCCAGGTGCTGCCCGCCAGCAGGTTCGGGAAGCCGATGCCGGCGGTGTCGCCGAAGGCGGTCAGCATCTCGCCGCGGCCGTTGTCCCACATGATCCCGAGGTCGGTGCCGAGGACGTTGTAGTTCTGGGTGTTGTTCGGGCTCGCCATGCCGGTGACCTGGAAGACGGCCTGCGTGCGCCCGTGCAGGGCGGGCAGGCCGTTGGTTCCGTTGAGCACCGGGATGGGGTTGATGGCGTTGGGATTCGCCACGGCGGGCGTCGCTCCGCTCACCAGCATGGCCGTGGCTCCGGCGAACGCGGCAAGCAGGATGGAACCGGTCTTCTTCACGGTCGTCGGAGCCTCCGGGTCACGCCGAAAATCGAGCCCGCGCAAGTTCACCTGTGTCGCGGACCACATTTCGACTATTGGGCGAATCGCAGAGATGCTAACAGTCGATCGGAGTGACGTGGGGTACATCGACTAGTGGGTCGGCATGAACAAATGATCAGTTGCCTGCCACTAGCTGCGATTCAGGGCCTTGCGCAGGAGCAATGGCACCTGGGCCGCGCGTTCGGCGGCGAACGTCGCGCGGGAATTCCGCTGCCAGGACCGGTCGAAGAGGCGCTTGGCGGCGGCGACCGCCCGCGGATCGCGGGCCGTGATCCGGTCGGCGAGGGCGGCGGCCGCGGCCTGCGGGTCGTCGGCGACCTCGGTGACCAGGCCGATCCGGGCGGCCTGGGCGGCGTCGATCTGGTCGGCGGTCATGGTCAGCAGCATGGCCTGGTCTATGCCGATGAGCTGCGACAACGTGGCGACGCCCGACATGTCCGGAATCAGGCCGTGGGCGGTCTCCATCACCGAGAACTCCGCCGTCGGCGCGACGATGCGGAAGTCGGCGGCCAGCGCGAGCTGGAGGCCGCCGCCGTAGCAGCGGCCGTGCACCACGGCGATCACCGGCACGTTGAGGCGGCGCCAGGCCCAGCAGGCTTCCTGAAAAGTATTCGTGCCACGCCATGGTCGCGGGAGAAACTCCCGGACGATAGCCAGCGGATCGCGGGTGGCTGCCGCGATATCGAGTCCACTACTGAAACTCGGACCGTTACCGCTGACGATGACGACCCGGGTTTCATTGTGCTCGGCCACTTTTCGCGCCGCGGCGACGAGATCGCGGAGCATTTCCAGCGTCAGTCCGTTGTGTTTGCCCGGCCGGTTCAGGGCGATATATGCGCGGTCGCTCTCGAAGCGGATGGTGATGTGGTCTCCCATGGGCCCACCTTACTCGGGAGTCAGTTCTCAGGTGGGTGGGACGGTGTGGCTCTGACGGCGGCGGTGCGGCATGATCCTCCACGGCTGCGCATCGGCCGATGCGCAGCGATCGAGAGGACTCGAGAGTGCGGATCTGTTTGCTCGCCGCGGCGCTGATCACAGTGCCGGTGCTATCTGCGTGCGGAAGTGGCGACGAGGCGCCCGCGGTCACCCAGGCGGAGCTGTCGAAGTCGTTGCAGGACAAGGGGTTGACCAACCCCGAGCTGGCCGACTGCGCGGCGCAGGTCTTCCTCGATTCGGGGATGTCGCAGGACGGGCTGCGGGTGATGGTGTCCAACGCGCAGTCCGGCGATCCGGCGAAGCTGCTCGGCAAGGACGACGCCGCCAAGGTGGGCGCCGCGCAGTCCGAGATCGCGGAGAACTGCGTGCACCTGGGCCGCTGAGCCGCAGGCCGTAGCGATCGCGGCGATTCGAACCCTCGTCGGGTCCGCACGCCGGTGTTGCACTGGAAACGCCGACGACAGGAGTCGCCATGACAACGGCGAGAATCGCCGACACGAGCTGGTCGCCGTCGAATGTCCGCTCATGTCGATGACAGCGCACTCGAATTGCGTCGGTACCCTTCGGGCGTGATAGGCGGCTCCACTTACACCTGCTCTCGCTGTGCCGAACCGCACGACGGGCCTCCGCTCAGCTACGGCACGCCGGCTCCCGCGTACTGGAACACCGACGCCGCGGATCAGCCCGGCAGTGTGCTCGGTGAAGAACAATGCGTGATCGCGGGATCGCACTTCTTCGTACGGGCACGGCTGGTCATTCCGATCATCGACCTCGACACCGAATTCGACTGGGGCGTCTGGGTATCTGTCAGTGAAGCCGGCTTCGAGAGGATGTCGGCGCTGTGGGACGAGCCCGAGAGAGTCGAGGAGCCACCGTACTTCGGGTGGTTGTCCACGGTGCTGCCGCTGTATGAACCGACCACCTTGAACCTGAAGACCAAGCTGCATACCCAGCCCATCGGCGACCGGCCACTCGTGGAACTGGAACCCACCGATCATCCACTGGCTGTCGAGCAGCGAACCGGGATCACCTCAGCCCGGGTTCAATGGATAGCCGAACAAATCCTGCACACGAACCCGGCGCTGGGGCACGGAGGCCCTTCCTGAGTGCTCGGGCAAGACCGACTGAAACGACGAAAGCCCCCGGTTGACCTGGGGGCTTTCGTGCTGGAGCCGATGACGGGAATCGAACCCGCGCTGTCTGCTTGGGAAGCAGAAGTTCTACCATTGAACTACATCGGCGTGCGTTCATCGAGCGCGTTCGCGACTCTATCAGACCGGTTCGTGTGCCGGTCAACTCTTTGTCGCGGCCGGGTTGGGGCGGGTGGGGCGTCGACCGGTGTTGACGGGTGGGCGGGTGGATCCGGGGCCGGATCGGTGGGGTCGTTCTACAGTGCGTCGACGGGTTCGCACAGTTGGTCAGCGTGTTGTGCGGGGTCGGGCGGGCCGCGGTGCGCGGCGTAACAGGTTCTCCGGTTCGAGGTTTCGGCTCGGTGTCGCCGGGTCGGGTGGGGCCGGGACGACGAAAGGCTGACTGAATGAAGCGGGTTCTGTTCGTTTCGGTGATCGCGGCGCTGGCCGTGCTCGGGGCGGGGTGCTCGGACGACTCCGGGTCCGAGACCGGGACCACCACCAGCAAGGCCACGACGACCACCAGCGCGACGGCGACGACGACCACCGGTTCGGCCGAGCACGCCCCGGGCTACGGCGACCCGGGGCATCAGCCCCCGGCGACGATGCCGCCGAACATGATGCCCAACCCGAACGGGGACGGGACCTGGGTGCCGTGCGAGGGCACGATCTGCACCAACCCGAATCACGGGGCCGGGCCGGACGGGGGCGGCGAGACCACCCCGCCGGTCGAGACCACCAGCCCGGCGCCGCCGAGCGGGCCCGGCGACATCGTCAACCCGACCACCACGCTCCCGCCGACCGGGCCGGGCGACATCGTCAACCCGACGACGCAGGCGCCGCCGAGCGGGCCCGGCGGCATCGTGCAGCCGACGCAGTAGCCCCCGGCGGATACCGGCCGGTGGCCTCGTCGTCAGCAGCGATTCGCCGAGGCCATCGACGCCGGTGGGTGCGGTCCCAAGGGGTGGGGGCGGTCTACCTGCGGCATCAGGCTGCTTAAACTGGGCGCGTGCTGCTCTCCGATCGTGACATCCGGGCCGAGATCGCCGCTGGGCGGCTCGGTGTCGAACCGATGCTGGATTCGATGGTGCAGCCGTCGAGCATCGACGTGCGCCTGGACGGGTTGTTCCGGGTGTTCGACAACAGCCGCTACACCCACATCGACCCGGCCCTGCAGCAGGACGAGCTGACCAGCCTGGTCGAGCCCAAGCCGGGCGAGCCGTTCGTGCTGCACCCGGGGGAGTTCGTGCTCGGGTCGACGCTCGAGGTGTGCTCGCTGCCCGACGATCTGGCCGGGCGGCTGGAGGGCAAGTCGAGCCTGGGCAGGCTCGGGCTGCTCACTCACTCGACGGCGGGGTTCATCGACCCGGGGTTCAGTGGGCACATCACCCTGGAGCTGTCGAACGTGGCGAACCTGCCGATCACGCTGTGGCCGGGCATGAAGATCGGGCAGCTGTGCCTGATCCGGCTGAGCAGCCCGGCCGAGCACCCGTACGGCAGTGCCGCGGCCGGCTCGAAGTATCAGGGGCAGCGCGGGCCGACGCCGTCGCGGTCGTACCTCAACTTCCCGTTGCCGCCCGCCTCGCTCAACGCCGTCGAGACCCGCTGAGGGGTCACCGCCAGGGCGAGGTGCAGCACCAGCGACAGCGGCGGCAGCACGTCGTCGCGGCTGGGCGGACGCACCCAGTGACAGCCCTCGCGGCTCCACCGGCCCAGGCTGGTCGGCAGCATCACCGCGCTGCCGATGCCGGGGATGTCGATATCGAGGCCGGCCAGCTCGGTGACCACCTCGGCCGGCGGCCGGGCGTCGGGTTCGGTGAGCAGGCTCCAGCGGATCTGCCTGGCCAGCACCGGACCGGCCCGGCGTTGCTCCCGTAAGGTCGCGAGCACCGACTCGGCGCGCGTGGTCGGCAGGTGCACCACACAGAGCCGATCGGTGATCGGCAGCATCACGAAGCCACCGCGCTCGCGAACGGGTAGCCCGAATTCGCGCTGGTAGCAAGACACCCAGTCATCGACAGTTCTGGCTTCCACCCTTCCAGGATCGTCGCTTCGCGTGCGCGCGACCACTGCCCCGCACCGCCCTTTCACTGCCTCAGGCAACCGATTCCGCGAAGATGTGGTGTGTCTCACTGTCGCACTCGTACTCTGGAGGCAGTGGTCCGTCGGATGAAGGTGACGCCGTGGTCGGGGAGTGGACAGGCAGAGAGGCCAGAGCTCTTCGCGATGCCAAACGAATGAGCATCCGGGAGTTCGCGGCTCATCTCGGCGTGCACGAACGACTGGTCTCGAAATGGGAGGCCGGTGGCGCGCGGGTGCGCCCGCGGCCGGTGAATCAAGCCGCGCTCGACACGTCGCTGGCTCGGTCCGACGACGTGGTCCGCGCACGTTTCTCTACTCTTTTGGCGCCCACCGGCGCCGACGCCGACCTGCTCGCTTTCGTCGACGCCGGTGCGATCAAAGGCGCTGTGTCCGAGGTGATGTCGGAGAGGGAGTTGATCATGGCGGCTGCGCACGAGGCGAGCGAGCACGCGGCTGCCGCGGAGAGCACCAATGTCGGCGCGACGACGCTGGCCCAGCTCGACGCCGACGTCCGGCGCATCGCCAACGAATACGTGCACGCCGCGCCCGCACCGATGATGGTCGAGATGCTGCGGGTGCGGCGCCGGGTGTACCGACTACTCGACGGGCAGCAGAAGCCCGGAGACACCAGTCACCTGTATCTGCTCGCGGGCACCCTGTCGGGGCTGATGGCCAATGCCAGCACCGACCTGGGGTACCTCGACGCCGCGGGTGAACAGATCAGGGCCGCTTGGGCCTACGCCGAACTCAGTGGGCACAACGGCTTACGCGCGTGGACCCGCGGCATGCACGCGCTGATCGAGAACTGGTCGGACCGGCCGCGCAACGCGGTCCAATTGGCGCGCAGCGGACAGGAATTCGCCGGGCAGGGCCTGGCCCGGGTCCGGCTGCTCAATATCGAGGCCAGGGTGTGGGCGCGGCTGGGCAGCGATACCGAGACCGACCGCTGCCTGCGCGCCGCCGAAGCGGTGGTGAGCGACCGGCGCGACGAGCTGCACGACGAGATCGGCGGCGTGTTCGGCTTCGGCGCGCCGAAGGCCGCGTACTACGCGGGCGCCACCTGCATCCAGCTGGGCCGGGCCGAGCAGGCGCTGGCCGCCACCGAGCGGGCCATCACCCTGTACTCCAGCGGCCCCGCCCTGCAGCGCTCCTACGGCGCCGAATCCCTGGCCCGCGTCGACAACGCCGCGGCCCACCTCATCAACGGCAGCATCGATGGCGCCGCCGATGCCCTGCGCCCGGTCCTGGGGTTGCCCGAGGATCGCCGCATCGCCCAGCTCGGCGAGCGGTTGGTGGGTCTGCGTCGACGCATCGCGGCCCCGACCTATCGCGATGCCGTCGAAGCGCGTGGTCTGGATGAACAGATCGAAGAATTCTGCGTCGCGACCGCCGCGCTCGCCAGTCGCGCCTATCCGTCGTAGCGAAGGGTCCGGCCGGGAATCTCGGGGAGGCGGGGGAGCCCTACCATTGATCGGGTGAGTCCTCAATCGCCGCATGTGCCGCCGCGCGTTCTCGAGCAGTCGAAGAAGCTGCAGGACGTGGTCTACGAGATCCGTGGGCCGGTACACGCACACGCGGCGCGGTTGGAGGCCGAAGGCCACCGCATCCTCAAGCTGAACATCGGCAATCCGGCCCCGTTCGGGTTCGAGGCGCCCGATGTGATCATGCGCGACATGATCGCGGCCCTGCCGTACGCGCAGGGGTATTCCGAGTCCAAGGGCATCCTGTCGGCCCGGCGCGCGATCGTCACCCGCTACGAGCTGGTGCCCGGCTTCCCTGAGCTCGACGTCGACGACGTCTACCTGGGCAACGGCGTCTCCGAGCTGATCACCGTCACCATGCAGGCGCTGCTCGACAACGGCGACGAGGTGCTGATCCCCGCGCCCGACTACCCGCTGTGGACGGCGATGACCAGCCTGGCCGGCGGTACCCCGGTGCACTACCTGTGCGACGAGGCCAACGGCTGGCAGCCCGATATCGCCGACATCGAATCGAAGATCACCGACAAGACCAAGGCGCTGCTGGTGATCAACCCGAACAACCCGACGGGTGCGGTGTACTCGGCGGAGGTGCTGCAGGCGATCGTCGACCTGGCGCGCAAGCATCGCCTGCTGCTGCTGGCCGACGAGATCTACGACAAGATCCTCTACGACGACGCCAAGCACATCTCGCTGGCCTCGCTGGCGCCCGATCTGCTGTGTCTGACGTTCAACGGCCTGTCCAAGGCGTACCGGGTGGCCGGGTACCGCTCCGGCTGGCTGGCCATCACCGGGCCCAAGGAGCACGCGGCCGGCTTCCTCGAGGGCATCGATCTGCTCGCCTCGTCGCGGCTGTGTCCGAACGTGCCCGCCCAGCACGCGATCCAGGTGGCGCTCGGCGGGCACCAGAGCATCGAGGACCTGATCCTGCCCGGTGGGCGGCTGCTCGAGCAGCGCGATGTGGCGTGGGAGCGGCTCAACATGATTCCCGGTGTGTCATGTGTGAAGCCGCGGGGCGCGCTGTACGCGTTCCCGCGTCTGGACCCGAACGTGCACGAGATCCACGACGACGGGAAGCTCGTGCTCGATCTGTTGTTGCAGGAGAAGATCCTGATGGTGCAGGGCACCGGGTTCAACTGGCCCGACAACGATCACCTGCGGATCGTGACCCTGCCCTGGGCACGGGATCTGGCGGTGGCCATCGAGCGGTTCGGCAATTTCCTCGCCAGTTACCGTCAGTGAGTCCTCACCTAGCGGGGCTTTGACCAGTGAGTTCGCGGGGTCTAGGCAACCTGGTCGCCCGTATAGATAGACCAAAACAGACCCGAGGTTCGGAATCTTGGAGTTTTTGAAGAGCTGCTAGTGCAAAAGTCCAACTTTTGTGTACAGTAGTCCTCGGCGCTTCGGCGCCCGGCCCGGTTGTCTACCCCCCCTGGACAACCGAGAGCCTCAGGTCAGCGCGCCTACCCCCCTGGGCGCCTGCCTGCGGGCGGCGGAGACATCCCCCTGCTCTCCGCCGCCCTCTCCCGCCTCCCCGCGATTCTTGGCCGGACTCAGGTGCATGGTTCGCTGCGTTCGCGGCCGGCGGTGATATCGCGGGCTCTGTCAGCCCGTTCCCGGTGAGTTACCCATGTTCTTGCGTGATAGCGGGGTTGCGTGGGGTCGTTCTTGAAAACGACATCCCTTAAGCTTTGCCCGGTGAGCGATCATCATCACCACCATCACCACGATCATTCGGGGCCTATCGCTATCGGGGCTACGGCGGCGAAGGTCGTTGTGGGGTTGCTCGGGGTGATCGGGGTGGTCGTGCTGGTGGCGGCCGCGATGTTGTGGCCGAGTGCGCAGCATGTCGAGATTCCGCTGCCGATGCAGACCATGACGGGTGGGGCGGTGCACACCGAGGCCGGTACCGTCGTGCTGCAGGACATCGGGCCGTGCGGGAGTCCCTCGAACGGGAAGGTGTTCACGGGGCAGCCCATCGAGCCGCGGGCCGCCTCCTACACCTGTCAGCGCAGCGTGATCGACATCCGGTCCGGGCCGGACGAGGGCAAGAAGACACTGTTCGAGATCGCGCCGGGGCCGGGGCAACCCGACCTGCGGGCGGGCGACAACATCCGGATCGTGCGCGCGGCCGACCCGAGCGGCACGACCATGTACGCGTTCGAGGACTACTCGCGCGGGCTGCCGCTGCTGGTGATCGTGCTCGCGTTCGTCATCGTCATCTGCGTGGTCGCGCGGTGGCGGGGGTTCCGGGCGCTGCTCGGGCTGGTGTTCGCGTTCGCCGTCGTCGTCATGTTCCTGCTGCCCGCGCTGCTCGACGGCAAGCCCGCGATCCCCGTCGCGCTGGTCTCGGGTGCGCTGATCCTCTACGTGGTGCTCTACCTCGCGCACGGGGTGAATCTGCGGACCAGTTCCGCGCTGCTCGGCACGCTCGCCTCGATGCTCGTCGCGGCACTGCTGTCCTGGGTGGCGCTCGAGATCACCAACCTCACCGGGCTGTCCGAAGAGCAGAACACCAATGTGGCCACCTACATTCAGCACGTCAGCATCACCGGGCTGCTGCTGGCCGGGTTCATCATCGGCTCGCTCGGTGTGCTCAACGACGTCACCATCACCCAGGCCTCGGCGGCGTTCGAGCTCGCCGCGCTCGACGAAGGCGCGTCCCGCGGGGAGATCTTCACCGCGGCCATGCGGGTCGGGCGCGACCACATCGCCAGCACCGTCTACACCCTGGTGCTCGCCTATGCCGGTGGCGCGCTGCCGCTGCTGCTGCTGTTCAGCATCGCCGGACGGTCCATCTCCGACGTACTCACCGGCGACGCCGTCGCCATCGAGATCGCGCGGTCGGCGGTCGGCGGTATCGCGCTGGCCCTGTCGGTGCCGCTGACCACCCTCATCGCGGTGCTGCTCGCCCGGCCGTTCGGCGCGAAGCAGGTGGTCGCCGCGCCGCCGCAGCGGGCCCGGCACGCCAGGACCTGAGCGCTACTGGCCCGGCGGTGGGAAGCCGGGCAACACCACCGGCGGCAACGTCGGGACGACGATCGGCGGCAGACCCGGCACCACGGTGAAGGTGTTGGGGCCCTGCGGCGGCGAGGTCGAGGTGGTCGGCTGCGCATTCTGCTGGGTCACCGGCGGCGCGGCCACCGTCGCGTGCACCGCGTCGGTGGTCGGGGCGGCTGCCGAAGACGGACCGGCCAGGGTCGGGCGCGGCGCGGTCGACTCGGGCACCGCCTGAGAGCCGTCGCTGGAATTGCCGCGCTCGAGCACTTCGGGGCCGTAACCGAGGCCGAGGCCGATCGCGGCGACCACCACCAGCGAACTCACTGTCAGCACGGCGGCGTTCAGCTCGCGGCGGTTGTTGCCGTTGCGGCTGGTCAGCGCGCTCAGCGGCCGGCGGCGGCGCGCGGGCGCGGTCAGCCAGGCCGGGGTCGCGTCGTCGACGTCGGTCAGCGGGGCAGGCGCGGGACTCGCGGGCGCCTGCTGGACCTGCGCGGGGCGCGCAAGCAGCGCGGCACCACGGGCCAGCGCGGTCTCCGGCTCGGCGGGCACGATCACCGGCACCCCGATCGTGCGTTCCAGCACCCTGGCGACCAACGGGATCCGGGCGCCACCGCCGATCACCAGGACCGCCTGCACCGGATGCTGCGCGCGGATGATGACATCGCGGGTCATCCGCGCCGACGACTCGATCGCCAGCATCATCAGCGCTTCGAAGTTCTCCTGCGTGAGCAGCACCAGGCCCTGCTCGCTGGGCAGCGCGACCGCGTTCTCGCTCGACAGCTGCTCCTTGGCGGCCCGGCACAGGGCGTCCAGCTCGGCCAGGCCCACCGGGTCGGCCGGATGCGCGATCCGGCCCGAGGCGATCTGCTGCTCCCGGATCAGCGAATCCAGGTAGTCGCCGCTGATGTCGCTGATCCGCTCGCACTGATAGACATCGCTGGTGCGGGCGTTGACCACGCTCACCGTCAGACCCGAACTGCCCAGGTCGTAGACCGCCAGCGTGGACACCTCGCGCATATCGGTGGTCGCGTGCGCGAAGTGCACGGCGGCAACCGCTTCGGGAACCAGCTGATAGTTGGTGAGCTGACGCCGCGCCATCGCGGCCCGGATCGCCCTGGCCTGCGGTTCGCTGCGGAAGGTGACCGTGGTGGCCGCGACCTCGGGTGCGGCGGCCAGCGTCGCGGCGATCGCGTCGGCGGCCGATTCCTCGGCCTGGTGCTCCGGCATCGAAATGGTGTGCTGCTCGAACGAATACGGCGGGACGAACCCGTGGGGGCCACCGTGCTGCGGGCGTGCGAGGCGCACTGTGCCGGCCCCCACCGATACTCCCAATACCGCGCTCATCAGCTGCCCATCTCGTTCCCTACTGCACGACATGCGGAGCCTGCACACTGGGATCTCTGCCCGGCAGCCCCCGCTTGGATCGCCACTCTACGGGGTACCGAGTCCGGCGTACACCCATCCGGCGTCGCGCCAGGTAGCGCGGTCCAGGCAATTGCGACCGTCGATGATCGAACGGGAACGTACCACCGGATCCAGATCGGCAGGCGTCAACGCCGTGAATTCGTTCCATTCGGTCAGAACCAGGACCACATCGGCGCGATCGCACGCCTCGGCGACCGAGGTGGCGTAGTTCAGCGTCGGGAACACCCGGCGCGAATTCTCCACGGCCTTCGGGTCGTACACGGTGACGACCGCGCCGTGCAGCTGGATCATCCCCGCGACGTTCAGCGCGGGCGAATCGCGCACATCGTCGGACTCCGGTTTGAACGCCGCGCCGAGGACCGCCACGTTCGCGCCGAGCAGCGAGCCGCCGCAGGCGCGCGCGGCCATGTCGACCACCTTGGTGCGGCGGCGCATGTTGATGTTGTCGACCTCGCGCAGGAACGCCACGGCGTGGTCGGCGCCCAGCTCGCCGGAGCGGGCCATGAACGCGCGGATGTCCTTGGGCAGGCAGCCGCCGCCGAAACCCAGTCCGGCATTGAGGAATCGGCGGCCGATGCGGGCGTCGTAGCCCAGCGCGTCGGCCAGCATCGTCACGTCGGCGCCGGTCGCCTCGCAGACCTCCGAGACCGCGTTGATGAACGAGATCTTGGTCGCCAGAAAGGCATTCGCCGAGACCTTCACCAGTTCGGCGGTGGCGAGATCGGTGAGCAGGAAGGGGATCTCGGCGGCGATCAGGTCGGCGTAGAGCTCGCGGATCCGCTGCTCGACCCAGGCCGACCGCTCGCGCGCGTGGTCGATGCCGAGAACCAGGCGATCCGGGCGCAGGGTGTCCTGCACGGCGAAGCCCTCGCGCAGGAACTCCGGGTTCCAGGCCACCTCGACGTCGACGTTCGCGGCCGCGCGGGCCCGTTCCCCCAGGGCCGCGGCGGTTCCCACCGGCACGGTCGACTTGCCGACGATCATCGCCGGGCGCTCCAGCATCGGGGCGAGGGTGTCGACCACGGCGTGGACGTACTTCAGGTCGGCACCGTACTCGCCTTTCTTCTGCGGCGTGCCGACACCGAGAAAGTGCACGTCGGCGTGGGCCGCGGCGTCCTCGTAGTCGGTGGTGAACCGCAGGCGGCCCGCGGCGAGGTTGCGTTGCAGCACCTCGTCCAGGCCCGGTTCGTAGAACGGCACCACGCCGTCGGCCAGTTTGGCTACCTTGCCGGGATCCACATCCACCCCGACCACATCGTGCCCCAGCTCGGCCATACACGCGGCATGCGTGGCCCCCAGGTACCCCGTTCCGAAGACTGTGCATCGCATAGTTCTGTTGGTAAGCGGCGCGCGTGGCTACGCCGCGTCAGCGAGGCAAGAGCGGGCGCAACATCTGGTGTACAGGGGGAGACATCGATCGACCGACCAGTCGCGCGGGGCCGCTACCTGCGGTGATGGGGTTCGGTGGAGTGCAAGGTTCGGATCGTGGGTGTGCAGAGTGTTCGCGGGTGTGGACGTGTCATCGGGTCGGGTGGGTGGCGCGTCACTAGCATCGAGCCGGTGCGCCGGCTGTGGATTCTCCTCGGTGCGCTGCTGCTCGCGGTACTGGTCGCGGTGGTCGCGCTGTGGCCGGTGTATGTGCGGCCGCGCGTCGACGCACTGATGCCCGCCGACGCGATCCTGGTCCTCGGCGGTGCGCACGACGGTCGCGAACAGCTCGGCTTGAAGCTGGCGGCCGAAGGCTACGCACCCCGCGTCCTGGTCTCCAACCCGTACGAGCACAGTCCGATGGTCAACCGGATCTGCCACGGCGGCTACAGCTTCGAGGTCATCTGCTTCGACCCCAGTCCCCGCACCACCCTCGGCGAAGGCCGTGAACTGGCCCGCCTGGGCACCGACTGGACGCGCGTCATCGTCGTCACCTTCACACCCCATATCTCCCGCGCCCGCTACATCCTCGGCACATGCTGGCCGGGCGAGCTCCTCTTCGTCGACCCGAAACCCCACCTCTCCCCGGCCCGCTGGGCCTGGGACTACACCTACCAATCCGCGGGTTTCGTGAAGGCCTGGTTCGCCGACTGCTGACGCGAATTCAGTTGCCAACTACTTGCCGGTATTGCCCTTTCGGTTGTTGTAGCGGGTATACGCTCGCGCAGCACTCCTGTCGGGGGGAGCGCGGTGGGGCGGTCAGAAGGCCGACCCGACGTCTGCGAGCAGGGGATATCGGAGTATGAATCATGTGACGATGGCCGGGCGACTGGTCGGTGTAGCCACGGTAGTGCTGGTCGGGGCGACGGGCTGTGCTGTCGAGACCGAATCGGGAGCGCGCACCTCGTCGGCTACGGCGCCGCCGACGATAACTGTCACCGCGGTCGGCTCATCGGGGGTCGCGCCGGCGCCGACAACGTCTTCAGCGCCGCTGGCAGTCGTCCCACCGGTGACCACGGTGCCCGCTGCCGCCCCCGCGCCTGCGGCACTGATGCCGGCGGTGGTGTGTATGAATCTGCAAGCAGCGCAGGACACAATCCAGGCTGCGGGTGTCTTCTTCTCCCGGTCCAAAGATGCCAGTGGCCGTGGCCGGGCACAGGTGATGGACCGCAATTGGGTCGTGGTCGCGCAAGAACCGGCGCCCGGGATGCCGGTCGGCGAAGCGGAAGCGGTGCTGTCCGTGGTGAAGAACGACGAATCCAGTCAGTGCTGACGGCTCGCTGAGCCTGCAACGGACCGCGTCTGTCCGAATAGGGGCGTGAGAGCGAGCGAGGCGCGGATTCTGGGGAATCCGCGCCTCGCTCGTGGTTTTCAGTTGTCAGTTCTTGCGGCCCGGGGCCTTCGCGCCCGACTTGAAGCCGAGGCCGCCGGGCTTGGCGGTCGGCGGGGCCACCGGTGGGGTGCCGTTGCCGTTGGTGGGCTCGGCCGGTTCTGCGGCGCTAGCTTCCGGTTCGGTGGCGGCCGGGGCTTCCGGTTCAGCCGGGGCCGCGGGGGCCGGGGCTGCGGCGCCGGGGGCCTTCGGGCCGGGGCGCTTGAAGCCGGACTTCATAGCCAGGCCCTTGGCGGCGACCGTCGGCTTGGTTTCGGTGGGAGCCGAAACCGGGGCCGCGGCGGGAGCTTCGGCGGCCGGGGCCACTTCCGCTGCCGGAACCGGAGCTGGAGCCGGCGCCGGAGCGGCGGGAGCCTTCGCGCCGGGAGCCTTCGCACCCGGAGCCTTGGCAGCGCCCTTGAGACCGAGGCCCTTGACCGGCGGGGCGGCCGGAGCGGGCGTGGTTTCGGCGGGAGCGGCTGCCTCGGCGGGAGCGGCCGGAGCCTTCGCACCGGGGGCCTTCGCGCCACCCTTCATGCCGAGTCCGCCGCCGGGTGCCTTGGCGCCACCCTTCATACCCAGACCCTTGACCGGGGCCGCGGGAGCCGCGGTCTCGGCGGCAGGCGCCGCTTCGGCTGCCTTCGCACCGGGAGCTTTCGCACCGCCCTTCATGCCGAGTCCGCCACCGGGTGCCTTGGCGCCACCCTTCATGCCCAGACCCTTGGCCGGCGCGGCCTCGGCGGGAGCGGCTTCGGCGGCGGGCGCCTGCGCACCCGGAGCCTTGGCGGCACCCTTCATACCGAGTCCGCCACCGGGTGCCTTCGCGGCACCCTTCATGCCCAGACCACCGCCGGGTGCCTTGGCAGCGCCCTTCATGCCCAGACCACCACCGGCCGGCGCGGCCTTCGGGGCAGCCTCCTCGGCCACCTCGGCGACCGGCGCGGGTTCCGGCTCGGGCTCGGGTTCCGGCTCGGCCTTCGGCTCCTGGACGACGAGCAGGTTCGCCGACAGCTCGGCGGCGTCGACGCGGGTGATCGAGTCGAGCATCAGCTGCGCGACGTCGACGACCTCGACACCCTCGCCCTGACCCTGCTCCTGACGCGCGGTGACACCGTCGGTGAGCATGACGCGGCAGAACGGGCAGCCGGTCGCGATCTTGGTCGGGTTGGTGGACAGTGCCTCGTCCACGCGGTCGACGTTGATGCGCTTGCCGAGTTGCTCTTCCATCCACATCCGGGCGCCACCGGCACCACAGCACATGGACCGCTCGCCGTGGCGCGGCATCTCGACCAGGGTCGAACCCGAGGCCTCCATGAGCTCACGCGGCGCGTTGTAGATCTTGTTGTGTCGACCCAGGTAGCAGGGGTCGTGGTAGGTGATGTTCTGCGACACCGAGGCCACCGGCACCAGCTGCTTCTGCCGCACCAGGCGGTTCAGCAGCTGGGTGTGGTGCACCACCTCGTAGGTGCCACCGACCTGCGGGTACTCGTTGTTGAGCGCGTTGAAGCAGTGCGCACAGGTGACGACGATCTTCTTCTTCGACTGCTCGACACCCTCGAACACCGAGTTGATGACCTCGATGTTCTGCATGGCCAGCTGCTGGAAGAGGAACTCGTTGCCCGCGCGGCGAGCCGAGTCACCGGTGCAGGTCTCCTCGGCGCCGAGCACCATGAACTTGGTGCCCGCGGTGGCGAGCAGCTCGGCGACGGCCTTGGTGGTCTTCTTGGCGCGGTCCTCGTAGGCGCCGGCGCAGCCGACCCAGAACAGGTACTCGTAGCCGTCGAAGCTGTCGGCGTCCTTACCGAAGACCGGGATGTCGAAGTCGACTTCCTTGATCCAGTTGAGGCGGTCCTTGGAGTTCTGGCCCCACGGGTTGCCCTTGTTCTCCAGGTTCTTGAACAGCCCGGCCAGCTCGGACGGGAACTCCGACTCGATCAGCACCTGGTAGCGGCGCATGTCGATGATGTGGTCGACGTGCTCGATGTCCACCGGGCACTGCTCGACGCAGGCGCCACAGCTGGTGCAGCTCCACAGCACCTCGGGATCGATGACGCCGTTGACGTCCTCGCCGCCGATCAGCGGGCGCTCGGCCTCGAGGCGGGCGGCCTCGGGGATCTTGGCCAGCGCGGCCTCGTTCGGCTTGCCGTCGGCGTCGACCAGGCCGATCTCGTCGCCGCCGGGGTCCTTGCGGCCACCGGCCAGCAGGTACGGGGCAGCGGCGTAACCGTGGTCGCGCAGCGACATGATCAGCAGCTTGGGCGAGAGCGGCTTACCGGTGTTCCAGGCGGGGCACTGCGACTGGCAGCGACCACACTCGGTGCAGGTGGTGAAGTCCAGCCAGCCCTTCCAGGAGAAGTCCTCCATGCGCCCGACGCCGAGGTTGTCGACATCGGGGTCGACGTTCTCCATGTCGAGGACCTTGCCGTTGGAGATCATCGGCTTGGCCGCGCCCAGGGCGACGCTGCCGTCGGCCTCACGCTTGAAGTAGATGTTGAAGAAGGCCGAGAACCGGTGCCACGCGACACCCCAGTTGACGTTGCGGCTGACCACGACCACCCAGACCAGCGCCGCCATCAGCTTGAAGAAGGCGAAGACGGACACGAGCGTGGCATTGGCGGGCAGCACCGCGGCGAGGTGCATGCTGACGAAGTCGCTGCTGGCGTGGGACTCGCTGGTGTATGCCAGCACCAGGGCCTTCGCGCCGAGCATGCTGATGCCCTCGACGAGCACGATGGTCTCGACGAAGTAGGCGGCGCCGAAATTGGAGCCGGAGAACCGTGACAGTCGCTCCGGGATACGGGGATGGTTCAGCTGGCGGATGGTGATCAGCACCAGCGCGCCGATGATGGTGCCGAGGGCCAGCAGCTCGTCCGCGAGGTGGTAGACGAAGGTGTTACCGACCAGCGGCCAGGTGAACGTGGGGCTGAAGATCTGCCCCTGCGCTTGGAAGACGGTGACGAAGCCGAGCATGAAGCCGACCATCACGAGCCAGTGCGCCCAGCCGACGGTCCGGAACTTCACCATGCGCGTGTGCGCGGCGAATTCCTTGACCATGGTGGTGAATCGCGGCACGAACGGCAGGAAGCGGTCCGGGGCGGCCTGCCCCAGCATGATGGTTCGCACCATCCGCCGCACTGCCAGCCCGAACATAATCCACGCGGGTACACCGATCAGTATGGAGATGATGCCCAATGTCATCGATACAGGGCTCATGCCAGGGCCTTTCGTTCACGTAGCGACGCGGTGCCGCTCGTCCCAGGACGCATCATAGTACGGTCTAAGTTACTTGCCGGTAGAGGTGGGCCTTCCATGTTACTGGCCAGTAACAATGATGCGATACCGGATTGTGTGAACATCCTAACGGTGCTGTTCAGCGGCAGGTTTAGCGGGCGTCCGGCGAGCCGCCGACGAATCGGACGGGCGAGTTCGGGGCGGCGGATCGAGTGTCGTCGCCCAGGGCTGCCGCCGGCTGCGGGCCGTCGTCACCGACTCGCGCGGTCGAGGATTCGTGACCGCCGGGCGTAGTCGGCTGGGTCGATGCCGCGCAGTCGGCAGACCTCGGCGAGCCGGCCTGTCAGCAATACATCGGTGTTCGCCAGGTCGGCCACGGTCGCGGCGCCGAGCAGCATCATCAAGTGCCGGATCCGGGCGGTCCACGTAGTGATCGCCGTGATCAGTGCCGCCACACCCCCTGTTTCCAGGATGGACAGGAAGTGCCCGGACACCCCGGCCGCGTCCGCCCCGAGTGCGAGACTGCGGACCACATCCAGGGGATTGCGGATTCCGCCCGAGGCAAGCAGCGTGATTCCGTTCGACCGGGCGGCCTCGCTCGCCTCGACGAGGCAGGCCGGAGTGGACAGGCCCCAGTCGCCGAGCAGGTCGAAGTCGTCGCCGTGCCGTCGCGCGTTCTCGATCCGCGCGAAGTTGGTTCCGCCGGTCCCGGACACATCGACGTACCGAACACCGAGGTCGGCCAGCTGTGTCACGGTGTCGGCGCTGATGCCGAACCCGACCTCCTTGACGATCACCGGTATGTCCAGCGCCTCCGTCATACGGGCGATATTGCGCGGCCACGCCGAGAAGTCGCGGTCACCCTCGGGCATCACTGTTTCCTGCACCGCGTTGACGTGCACCTGTAGCGCGTCGGCCGCCAGCAGCTCCACCGCGCGCGCTGCCATGCCCGGCGTGGCGTTGGCGTTCACATTGGCGATGACGTAGCCGTCGGGATTCTCGCTCCGCAGCACGCGGTAGGTCTCGGCCACCGCGGGGTCGGCAAGATAGGCGCTCATCGAACCCGACGCGATCGCCACGCCGGTCTCCCTGGCGGCGATCGCCAGGCCACGGTTGATCTCGCCGGTTCGCGCGCTGCCGCCTGTCATAGCGTTGACATATAGTGGCGTGCGCCAAGTCGTGCCCGCGATGTTGGTGTCAAGCGACACAACGCGCTCCGCGGTGCCGCGCAGAGCATGGTGCACGAACTCGATTTCATCGAACTGGCAGGCGCGTCGAGCGTCTGTGAATTCGCGCTGTTGAGCGACTGCCAAGCGGACGTGATCGTCCTTGCGGGTGGCATAGACCATCTGATTTTTCCATTCTTTTCAGGCGCTGGACAAAATGAACAATTCGCGACACCGGCACGCGTGTCGACACCGGCTGAACCGGTGTGTCGAAGGCTGTACGAGTTTCGGATGGGACCCTCCTTTTCGGGGCGCCGGGGGTGATTATGCAGCGACGTCGGACGGCGTGAAATTTGGTCGGTTGTCCAATCTTGGGGTCGCTGCCGGGTGGTGGCCGTTGGCGAGAGGTCGAGGTAGGGCGACCGGATCCGTAATCCTCACTCTGGTTCGGCCTCGCAAGTGAGCTTCTTGCGCCCAGTTCGTCCGAATCATCCTGTTCGACTGTGACTTTCGTCAGTTGCACACCTCTCGGTCTGTGGCGCGAGACCAGGTTTCGGCATACTTCAGCCCGGGGATCGTCCGTCGGATCCCGGGCTCGTGGGTGGCCGACGGTGGCGGATCGAACACTTGCTCGCGAGGGCTCGCTGCGATAGTTTTTTTACGCAGCTCTTGATCTTGGATTTGCAGGCTTGGCTCGAAGGACCGGGGGACTGAGTACGTGAATAATTCATCGAAACCGCCGCGCGTCAAAAAATCGGTGGAAATTGCATCGCTGATAATTGCTGGGTCTCCGAGGTCTGGGGGGGAGGACCAGGCTCATATCGAACGGCTGATGGAAGCGGAATGGCCATTGCCGCCGATTCTCGTCCATCGGCCGACCAATCGGGTCATCGATGGGTTCCATCGTACGAATGCCGCGCTGCGAAAGGGCCTCACCCACATCGACGCGTATCTGGTCGACGGATCCGACGAGCTGGCCTACATTCTCGGCGTCCAGGAGAACGTGACGCACGGTCTGCCCCTGTCCCTCGCGGACCGGCGAGCCGCGGCCGAGCGGATCATCAGCACGCATCCGCACTGGTCGAACCGGTCGATCGCCGCCGCCGCGGGCCTGTCCGCGAAGACGGTGGCGACAATTCGCAGTGGCACCGGGGACAGTTCGCAGGCGAGTCACCGTCTGGGTAGCGATGGCCGGCTTCGCCCCGTCGACACCAACTCGGCCCGGCGCACCGCCGCCGAGCTCATTCTCGCCCGTCCTGATGCTTCCCTGCGCAGCATCGCCAAGGAGGTCGGGCTGTCGCCGTCGACCGTGCGTGATGTGCGCGCCAAGCTGGTCAGCGGTTTGGACCCGCTCGTCCACCCGGAAGACGACAAGACCTCCAGTACGAAGCCGGCATCGGGGGACGTCGAGCCCGCGGAGACCAGCGGGCTCGTCGAGTCCGCACCGCCGAGGAAGCAGGTGGATATCGATGCCCTGCTGGCTGTGCTCTCCCGGGACCCGGCGCTGCGGATGAGCGTCGGCGGCCGCGAGCTACTTCGCTGGCTGCACCAGCATGCCGTCAACGGCAGTGATGCCGCGAAGATCGCCGAGGTCGTGCGGCCCCACTCCTATTACCACGTGATCGAATTCGCTCACCAGTGCGCAGCCAACTGGGCAAACATCGCCCAGGTATTGAATGCCGTGTACAAAGATTCTTTAGACAGCTCGCCGGATGCCCGCTCGGCCTGAGCTCCGCACACTTTCTTCTTTTCCCACGTTCGATGCCCGGAGGATTCTTCATGTCCAAAACAGCGGTTCTGACCAGCGGCCTGCAATACGATATCGTCGGAAAGAATCCGGAGCGTGAAGCGGCTATCGACGCAGCCACTCCGCGGGTCACGGAGTTCTTGTCCGAGATGCGGAAGCGCGGCTGCCCCGTCTTCCATCTGCAGCTCATCAACCAGCCCGACGACCCGCTGGCCGAGCGCTACGACGGCCGGGTGCCCGCCCTGCGTGGGACCCCCGGCGCCGACATTGTCCAGGCGTTTCTCGGCTCGGGTGACGTCGTTCAGGAGCGGAGCAAGGACAGCGGGTTCTATGAGACCGATCTGCACGAACGGCTCCAGGCAGCCGGGATCGAGACCCTCGTGCTCATCGGCCTGCAAACCCAGATCTGTATTCAGACCACGGCCGCCGATGCGTTTTTCCGCGGATATATCGTCGCGGTTCCGAGCGACTGCGTTTTCTCCGCGATGGAGGCCGACCGCCTGCGTGCCCTCGAATGGCTCGAGAGTTATTGCGCCACCGTCGCCG
Organism: Nocardia fodinahabitans; assembly: GCF_052983615.1. Classification (NCBI taxonomy): domain Bacteria; kingdom Bacillati; phylum Actinomycetota; class Actinomycetes; order Mycobacteriales; family Nocardiaceae; genus Nocardia; species Nocardia fodinahabitans. The sequence goes on along the minus strand of NZ_JBRJJC010000001.1, from coordinate 3,005,155 downwards.
ATTCCGCGGAGATTCTCCGGGAGATCGACGAGACCGGCAGCATCGCGCGCAAGGAGACCAAGACGCCATGACGCTGACAATTCAGCAGGTCCAACTCGACCATGGCACCGGCGCGGCGCTGTCCAACGAACTCGTGGCCTTCATCGCGGAGACTCTGGGCGATGTCTACGTGGGTGAGATGGAGGACAGCGCGGTCCTCCCGGCCGAGGGCAGCCGAATCGCCATGACCACCGACAGCTTCGTGGTCGACCCGCCGTTCTTCGGCAACGGCGACATCGGGAAGATCGCGGTCTGCGGAACCGTCAACGACCTGGCCGTGTCCGGGGCGGCGCCCCGCTACCTCACGCTCGGGATGATTCTCGAGGCCGGGCTGCCGCTGGATCGGCTGGCCCGCGTCCTGACGTCCATCCGGGACACCGCACGGGAAGCCGGCGTGCAGATCGTCTGCGGCGACACCAAAGTCGTCCGGGTTGGTGAGGCGGATCAGCTCTACCTCAACACGAGCGGGGTCGGCTTCTTCGCCCGGGATCCGCTGCGGATGGACTCCGTGCGCCCCGGCGATTCGGTGATCGTGTCCGGCCCGCTCGGCAATCACACCGTCCATCTGCTGTCGATCCGGGAGGGCCTCGGGTTCGAAAGCCGGGTCCTCAGCGACTGCGCACCGCTCAACGGCATGATCGACCACGTTTTCGCGGCCGTGCCGGACGGGGCGATCAGGTCGATGCGTGATGTGACCCGGGGTGGACTCGCCGCGGTGCTGCACGAGTACGCGGGCCGGGTGGACAAGGCCATCACGCTCGACGAGCCGGCGCTGCCGATCCAGCATGAAACCGCGATGGCGGCGGACATGCTGGGGATCAACCCGCTGCACTGTGCCAACGAAGGCTGCCTGGCGATCTTCGCCGATCCGGATGCGGTGGACGACATCCTGGCCGCGCTCCACAGGCACGAGTACGGCAGGCACGCGGCGGTGGTCGGCCGGGTGACCGGCCGCGACGGCGCGGCGGTCCTGCTCAGGGACGCCGACGGTCGTGAATCGACACTGCAACCTCTTCGGGGTGCAGAGCTGCCCCGGCTGTGCTGACCGGCCGCCATGACCGGACAGGCAACCTGGCAGATCAGGGTGAACGGCGTCGTACAGGGAGTGGGGTACCGCCCGTTCGTCTACAAGCTGGCGCGCGAACGGCAATTGGTCGGATGGGTCCGCAATGACCCGGCGGGCGTGCTCATCGAAGCGAGCGGCAGCGTCCCCGCGCTGGAACTGTTCACCGCGGAGCTGTCGGATCGGGCCCCCGAGCTGGCCAGAGTCGATCGAGTAGCAGCCCTCAGCAGGTCGGTGGGGCGGTCGTCCGCGACCAGTTTCGACATCGTGCACAGCGAACACACCGGTGCGAAGGTGGCGCTGGTCCCCGCCGACACGCATGTGTGCGCCGACTGTCTGGCCGAATTGCGGGATCCTGCCGACCGGCGATACCGCTATCCCTTCATCAACTGCACGAACTGCGGACCCCGGTACTCGATCATCCGCGCGCTGCCGTACGACCGGACACACACCACCATGCGGTCCTTCATCATGTGCGCGGAATGCGAAGCGGAATACCGAAATCCGATGAGCAGGCGGTTCCATGCCCAACCCAATGCCTGCGCGGACTGTGGGCCTCGGCTGTTCCTCGCCGATCGGCAGGGAACCGTGCACGAGGATCAGGACGCGCTGCGGCGTTGCGTACGGGAGCTGAGCGCAGGGCGCATCGTGGCGATCAAGAGTGTCGGTGGCTTCCATCTCGCCGTCGACGCGACGAACACCGAGGCGGTGGACTCGCTGCGCCGGCGAAAGCGCCGGGATTCCAAGCCCTTCGCCGTCATGGTCCGTGACCTGGACACCGCCCATCTGGTCGTGGAACTGTCCGCCGCGGAGGAAGCGGTACTGCGGTCACCCGCGCGGCCGATTCTGTTGGCCCGCAAACGACCTGGCATCGTCGCCGACGCGGTGGCACCGAGGAATCCGAATCTGGGTGTGATGCTGCCCTCGGCGCCGCATCATCACCTGCTCCTCGACGAAGCCGGCTCCGGCATTCTGGTCATGACGAGCGGCAATATCTCCGGGTATCCGATCGTGCATCGCAACGAGGACGCGCTGCGGCACCTGTTCGAGATCGCGGATGCGATCCTCTATCACGACCGTGAAATCGAATCCAGAGTGGACGATTCCGTCGTCCGGCTTTCGACCCATCCGGAGCTGGACGGACCACTGCAGACCTTTCTGCGGAGGGCGCGCGGGTACGCGCCGTATCCGGTGGAGGTCGCCGGTCCGTTGCGGCCGCTGGTCGCCTACGGTGCCGAACTCAAGACGACGGTGGCACTGTCGGCAGGCTCCCGGGTATACCTCAGTCAGCACATCGGCGACCTGAAGAACGATGAGACCTTCGCCGCGCACCGCCAGACCGCGGCGCACCTGGCCGCGCTCTATGACCTGCGGCCCGCGGCAGGCGTGTACGACATGCATCCGGATTTCCGCACCAGCCAGGCGCACCAGGGGATCGGCGAACCGGGCGCTCCGATCTTCGTGCAGCACCATCACGCGCACATGGCGGCGTGTATGGCGGAGAATCAGCTGTCCGGGCCCACGATCGGTGTGGTCTTCGACGGTGCCGGTTACGGCGCCGACGGCACCATCTGGGGCGGTGAGTTCCTGGTCGGCGACTTCGACGGGTTCGACCGCGTCGCCCACCTGCGGCGTCTCGCGCTGATCGGTGGTGACCAGGCCGTGCGTGAGCCGATCCGGACCGGGGTGGCGATCGCGCTGGATACCTTCGGAGACATCGACGCTGCGGTGCGGGCGTTCCCGGAACTCGGGACGCTCGACCCCGAACGCCGACAGGTCTACGCGACGATGCACGCCCGGAACATCAACTCGCCCGAGGTGTCGAGCATGGGCCGGCTCTTCGACGGAGTCGCCGCCCTGCTCGGCGTCTGCGCCAGGGCCGAGTACGAGGCGCAGGGCCCGATCGAATTGGAAGGCTTGCTCGACCGCGATCTCGACATGCGCACCGGGTACGAATTCGCCTACAGCAGCGGCGAAGTGGACTTCCGGCCCGCGATCCGCGCGTTGGCCGGCGACCTGGCCGCCGGTACGCCGCTGGGCGACATCAGCCGCCGGTTCCACTCCGGTGTGGTCGCCATGGTGCGCAGGCAATGCCGGGAGATCGCCCGTGCCACCGGCATTCGGCAAGTCGTGCTGTCCGGCGGAGTGTTCCTCAATGAATTCTTGCTGGTCAACTGCCTGGTGCAGCTCGCACGCGACGGCCTGGAGGTTTACAGCCACCGTCAGGTCCCGCCCAACGACGGTGGTATCGCCCTCGGCCAGTTGATGGTCGCGAACCGGACTCAACAGGAGTGAATGATGGGTTCCTCGAATTTCGCGGTCGTCCTGCCGTTGGCGCTGGTGCTGGTGATGTTCGGGCTGGGACTGACGCTGACGCCGAAGGACTTTCAGCGGGTGCTCCGGCATCCGAAGGCGGCGTCGATCGCACTGGCCTGTCAGCTGGTACTGCTGCCGGCTGTCTGCCTGCTGCTCGTCGTCCTCTTCGGGCTGACGGGAGTGCTGGCAGTGGGCATGATGCTGCTGGTTGCCTCGCCCGGCGGTACCTCGGCGAATCTGTTCAGCCACCTCGCGGGCGGTGACGTAGCACTGAATATCGTGCTCACCGCGATCAATTCGGTGGTCGCCGCCTTCACGATGCCGATCGTGATCGCGTTGTCGGTCACCGCGTTCATGGACGACGACGCGACGGTTGGGCTGCAAACGGCCAAGTTGGTGCAGGTCACCGTCGTCGTGCTGGTGCCCGTGGCCATCGGGATGTGGACCAGGCACCGGTTCCCCGGCTTCGCCGAACGCATGGGCAAACCGGTGAAGATCGCGTCCATGGCGGTGCTGGTGATGGCGGTCGCCGTGGCGGTAGGGTCCGAATTCGACACGCTGCGTGCGAACTTCGGCCGTCTCGGGTTGATCACCCTGCTGCTCTCGGTCCTGAGCCTGTCGATCGGGTACTTCGTACCGCGCTGGTTCGGCATCGATGTTCGCCAGGCCATCGCCTCGTCCATGGAGATCGGCATCCACAACGCGACGCTTGCCATCGCGGTCGCGGTGTCGGCTCTCGGCAGCGAAGCCATGGCGGTGCCCGCCGCGACCTACGGCATCGTCATGGGCGGCCCGGCCGCAATCGCGGCATTCCTGCTCGCGCGCGCGGCCGAGCCCGCCGCCGAACCGGTGGATTCCCGTACCCGGAGCACCGAACTCCTCGGCTGACGCGCCGTCCGTGGTCCCGGAGCTGTTCACGGCAGACGAGCTGAGTAGGTATCGCCAGGCCGCGCTGGAGTCGATGGAGCGGGCACACCGCTTCGCCGAGGTCGGCCTGGTGCGAACCACCGACGTGCTGCGGCTGGCGTTCGCGGTCACCTTCGCCGACGCCGGGACAGCCACCTACCAGCCACTACCCGGTCAGGATTGCCTGCCGATGCGGGTCGGTGAGCCGATCGATCCCGAGCGCCATCCACGCGTCGGTTCGATGTCGTGAACTAGTCCTGCGTGGCTTCGATGAAGAAGTCCGGAGGTGCTTGCAGGTCATGCGCCCGGAACAGGACGGCGTGCTCGACGCCCATGGCCTTGCCGCTCATCGCGGTGAGCCGCGGGATGAAGTCGGCGGGGGCGGGGTGGCCGGGGAGTGCGGCCAGGTATGCCGCGTGCGCTTCGAGCGAGGTGATGCCGCGGCGCAGTGGCTCGCCCGTGATGTCGACACCGTGGGTCACGGCGGGGCCGGTGAATCCGGGGACGAGGTACCAGCGGGCGGAGTGCGGTTCCAGGCCTTCGTCGTCGATCTGCTCGGGGAAGACCCATCGATTGCCCGCGTCGCGTAGCGCGTCGAGCGTGGCGAGCCCGGACGCGCGGTGGTCGGCTTGGTCGAACCCGAAGGGCGTCTCGATGTCGTAGCCCATGCCCAGCACGACGTCGGGCTTGAACCGGCGGATTTCCCGGCAGATGTCGCGGCGCAGGTCGAGGCCGTAGACGAGCACGCCGTCCGGATGCTCGAGCACGGTCAGGTGGTCGACGCCGACGGCGGCGCAGGCGGCTCGCTGCTCGGCGAGGCGCACCCGCGCGGTCTCGGCGGGCGGGGTGGGCATCCCGGCTTCGCCTCGGGTGAGCAGCAGATAGCCGACTTCGATACCGCTCGCGGTCCAGCGCGCGACGGCCGCGGACGTGCCGTACTCCATGTCGTCCGGGTGCGCGACGACACAGAGCACCCGGCGGAAGGACTCCTCGGGAAGGGCAGGCAATGTCATGCCCGCCATCCTCGACTATTCCGGCCGCTCCGGACAGCCCGACGCTGCGTGCTCACGGAAATCGTTTCGCGATCGCCTCCGCGATCTCGTTCGGCGCGTGCTCCTGGATGAACTGCTGCGCCCGGGGGAGCTCGACCACTTCGACGTCGGTGAAGACCGAACGCATCCGCGGGATGTGCGCCTTCGGGCGGTACACCATGTCGCGCATGCCCCACACCAGCAGTGTCGGTTTGTCGCCGAGGATGGCGGGCACGTCGTGGGACAGCTGGTCCAGCAGGGGCCGGGCGTCCCGGATCTGGCGCGCGATCACACCGAGCCCCCGCCGGGATTCCGCGGTCGGCTGCACTTCGCGGTAGTGGTCGATCTCGGCGGGGCTGAGCGTGCGCCCGAGTTCCGAGAGCAGGACCCGCTCGACGAGGAAGTTCTTCTCGAGCACCCGGCGCTGCATCGGTGGGGTGCGCATCACCCGGCTGAAGATCCGGTTCGCACGCGCTTCGAGCGGCCAGAACAGGGTGTTGCCCAAGACGATTCCCTGTACGCGGTCAGCGCGCGTGGTGATCGCGCCGAGACCGATGGGGCCGCCCCAGTCGTGTCCCATCATGACGAAGCCGTCGAGTTCCAGATGATCGATGAGTTCGCCGAGGATCACGGTGTGTTCGGCGACGGTGTAGCCGTAATCCGTTGGGCGTTCGGACAATCCGAAGCCGAGGTAGTCGATCGCGATGCACCGGTACCGGTGCCGCAGTTCCTTGATGATGTGCCGGTAGAGGAAGCTCCAGGTCGGGACGCCGTGGCAGAACAGGATGGTCGGCCCGGACCCCTCGTCGATGTAGTGGACCCGGCCGGCCGACGAGTCGAACCAGCGGGACTCGAAGGGGTACAGATCCGGGTCGGGAACGAAGTCGATCAGCATGGGAAACCTCTCTGCGAGACAAGACCGCACCTGATATACCCCGCCCCCGCAGAATAGCGCGAATCACCACTGTTCGAGATCGGCGAAGTGTGTTCAACCGGCGAAAGTCGCGGTTGGACAGATATCCGCACACCTCGAATGTCATGTATGGTCGCCTCAGCCGCCACTTCTGCGGCGCGGCCGCAAACGGGGATGCACGCTCGGTGTTTGTGAGGTCCGGGCGTGCACTAATGGAACTGCGCATGACGAGTGGGCTGTGATCGTGACTGGAACAATTTCTAAACCGACGCTCGACGAATTTCTGAACGAATCGGCGGACAAAAGAATTGATTGGGTGAACTCGTCCGATGGGTTCGCCACCAGAATTTCCGAACGCATCGGACTGTTTCTTTCCTTTGCCCGCCCGCGTACCTGCCTGCCTGGAATGCTGGCTTTCTATCTCGGCTGCATGCTGCTGGGGCTGCCGATCGATCTGGATGTCCTCATCGGCTTCCTGATCACCTTTCTGTACAGCGCGGTCGCCAATCTCTTCAACGCCTACTCGGACGTCGCCGAGGACAACCAGAACATCCCGGCCCGGCTGTACCTGCTCGGGTTGTACGGGCGCAAGCGCCTGCTGCGCAGCGCGTACGCGGTGTGCGCGCTCATGCTGGCGGCGGCGGCCGTCGTCGGACCAGTATTCGTCCTGCTCACGGCAGTCTGCATCGTCATCGCCCACCAGTACTCCCTGCCGCCGCTCCGGGGGAAGGCGCGACCGATGACCTCGCTCGGCCTCTTCGCCCTGGACGTCGCCTTCCCGTTCCTCATGGCGCCGGCGATCTCCGCGGACCGGCCCGCTATCGCCGGAAATTGGCCGTTCCTCATCATGGCCGGATATTTGTTCCTGTGGTTCGTGGCCAAGGGACTGGTGAAGAATCTTCCCGATTTCGAGGGAGATCGGGCAGCCGGTCTCGCTACCTCGGCGACAATCAGTGGAACACGGAAGCGGGCGGCGATCGCGGCGTCCGTCGCAACGGCTCTGGTGTACCTGGCGCCGCTTTTCCTGGTGACCGGCGGCCAGTACACGGAGAGATATCTGATCACGCTGGTGTGGTTCCCGGTGGTCTGTGTCCAATGCGCGCGCATGATCATGCGCGACGACAATCAGTCGGCGAACAATATGCTTCGTTTCGACATGATCGTCTCGACCGGTTATCTGTCGACGTGGGTGCTGCTTGCTGATACGTCGTTGGCATCGCTGTTTGTTGTCGCCGGATCGTTGGCGGTGATCTTTCTCATGGATGCGCTGAAACTCGATACACGGAAAAAAGAAGATATCGGGTGACGGTCCGATGGAAAGGGTGGCGGGTGTGCGCAACGTAGTCGCGTTGAACGAATATCGCTCGGGCGAGGAGGCCGAGACCTCGGCGGTCGCGATAGATTTGTCGAACAATGCGCTGCCGTTCGCGCCGTTGCCGAGTGTGCGTGCGGCGATCGCGAACGAGGTGCAGCACGCGGCGGCCTATCCCGCCGCCGCGTACGGACCGCTGCGCAGCGCGATCGCGCGCTTCGCCGGCTGCGGAACCGACCAGGTGGTCGTCGGCCCTGGCAGCGTGGGCGTGCTCGGCTACCTCGTGCGATGGGTGGCCGGGCACGGTGGGCGCGTCGTCTTCGCGATCCCGGCCTTCGACGCCTACGAGCGGGTCGTTGTCGGCGCCGGCGGTGTTCCGGTGCCCGTGCCGGGGACGCCCGGCCGGTGGCAGCCGCTGGCCTCGATGGTGACCGCGGCAGGCGACGACGCGGCCGCGATCCTGATCTGCGCGCCGCACAATCCGACGGGTGAGCACGTCAGCCCCGGCGAAGTCGAGATGGTGCTGGCCCGGGTACCCCGGCACACGGTCGTCATCGTGGACGAGGCCTATATCGAATTCGATCGGAACAATGATCCTTCGGCCGTGCTGCGGATGACGCGGCGATACCCGAATCTGGTTGTGCTGCGGACTTTCTCGAAGGCATATGGCCTCGCGGGTCTGCGGGTCGGATACGCGGTCGGGCACGCGGATGTGATCGGCGCCTGCCGTACCTTGGCGATGCCATTCGGGGTGAATCGGCTGGCGGTGGCGGCCGCCGTCGCGTCGCTGGACGTCGTCGACGAGCTTGCCGGGCAGGTGGATTCGGTCATTCGCGCGAGGTCGGAGTTCACCACCTCGATTCGCGGCCGTGGCGTCGACCTGGCCGATTCGTACGGAAATTTCGTGTGGGTGCCGATGCAATCCCCGGCGCCGCTCGTCGAGCATCTCCGCGCGTCGGGGATCGCGGTGCGGTCGTACCCGGGCTCCGGTGTCCGGATCACCGTTCCTGCCGTCGCGCAGATCGCCGAGGTCGTCGACGTACTCGCGGAGGGATACAGACGAGTGGAGGCTCTGTCATGCAGATGAATACACACCTGGGCGCCGACCTGCTGGGGCGTCCACGGTTCGCGGATGCCCTCGTGGAGCGCCTGATCCGCAACGATGTGCGCTACCTCTTCGGCATGCCGGCCGAATCGGTGAATTGCCTGGTCGACGCCGTCGGGCGACGGTCGGAGATCGATCTGATCGCGGTACGCCACGAAAGCGCGGCGTCCTGGATGGCCGTCGGGTACGCGCAGGGCTCGGGCACGGTCGGCGTCTGCTTCGGAACGGCGGGGCCGGGGGCGACGCATCTGCTGCCCGGTGTCTACGGCGGGTTGTACGACCGGCTCCCGGTGCTGGCCATCTCCGGTCAGGTCGCGCGGGCCGAGATCGGCACGCGCTCGTTTCAGGAGATCGATTCGGCGCGGCTGTTCCGCGACGGGACCTGGCGCTCGTCGGACATCGTCTCGCCCGACCAGATCGCCGTCTTCGACCAGCTGGTGCTGTCGGTGCGACTCGAACAGACTTCCGCGCACGTCGCGGTGCCGTCGGACGTGCTGAATTCACCGATCGACCGGATCGACCAGGTCGGCCCGTATCGGGTGGGTTCCACGACGGCGCCCGAGGTGGACAAGAAGCGCGTCGAGGATCTCGCCGACTATCTCTGCGCGACCCCGACGGCCATCGTGCTCGGCGCGGGCAGCCGGGAGGTCACCGACTGCGCCCACCTGCTCGCCGACGCGCTGGGCGCGCCGCTGGTGGCACTGCCCGAGTCGGGCATCCCGGAATGGTCGGTGGACCCGGCGGATCATGCCGTCTCGCCGGCGGACGCCGAGAGCGTTCTGCTGATCGGCAGGCCGACCGCCGGTGTGGCACGGTTCTTTCCGTCGGCGGATCTCGTGCTGGAGATCACCGATCTCGCCACCTCGGGATTCGACGAAGGCCGCAGGCGGATCGGCGTCGCGGGCGAGATTCCCCTGGTCGTGCAGGCGCTGGCCGCCGCCGTGTGGAGCCGCCGTTCCGGTGGTCCCACCGCGATGGCGGCGAATATGTCCGAGGCGCAGCGGGATTCGGCCGCGCCGGATGGGTGGGTGGTGCTCGCCCGACAGGTGGCGGGCGTGCCGGTCGCCGTCGATCCGGGGACGACCCGGCGGCTCGCCCGGAAGTACCTCGGCGAACACGCGGACATCCGCAGCGCGTGGAATCTCGAGGCCGAGGGTTCGGCCCTGCCGATGTCGATCGGTCTCGCCCTGGCGACGAACGAGCGCAGCTATGCGCTCACCGATCTGGCCGCGCTGGACCAGTACATCTCGGAGCTCTCCACCGCGGCGCGATACGCGGTGCCGATCACGGTCGTGTGCCGGGCCGAGTCGGGGGAGACGGTCCGCGAACTGGCGCGCGCCTTCGGTGTCGCCGGGTACTGGGCGGGCGATCCGGCCGAGCTGCGGGCGCGGCTGGCGGAGGCGGCACGCGGCGACGGACCAGCCCTGATTCTGACGTCGGCACTGGAAACGGCGGCAGACGACCGACCGGCACCCCGGGCGGAGGTCATCGAGTACGTCGGCGACTTGTTCGCGGCCGCCGCGACCAGGGGGATCGGCTCGGCGTACCTGTCCAGGAACAGTCGCGCCGCGCTCGGCGCTACGGCCGGCTCCGATCACGGCGTCGACCTGCGTGTCGTGGCCGATATCCAGGCCGCCGCCATGCGGGCCACCGCGGCCTTCAAAGCCGACGGCGCCACGGCCTGCGTCGTGGTCACCTCCCCGGCGGAACTGCTCGCACAGCTGAACGGGCTCTACGACGCGTCGTTCGACAGCGCGTCCGTGCTGCTGATCTCCGTGGAGACCGACCGCTGGCTGATGAATGCGGCCGATGTACTGGCCGAAGTCGCCGCGATCTCGGTGGTCCTGGACGGCACCGGTAAGGATCCGGCGCGCGTTCGCGACGCACTGGCGACGATCGCCGCCGGCGGCAGGGGCGTCACGCACATCCACGTGTCCCAGGACGCGCTGGCGGCGGGCGACAGCGCGGCCCTCGTCGATCTCGCGCGCACACCGGGAGTTCCGGTTTCGCTGCTCGGTCTTCCCGGCGCGACGACGGCCGCGCCGGAAGAGATTGTGCGGGCAGCGAATCTGATCGCGGGCGCCGAGGAGGTGTCGATCATCGTCGGGCGTGGCGCGGCGGGTGCCCGGCGCGAGCTCGTCGAGTTGGCGGCCCGCCTCGGCAGTCCGCTGTACTGCACCATGGGCGCGCTGGCGGCGAATGTCGTCGGGGAACACTGTGCGGGTCTGGTCGGTACCTCCGGGAACGACGACGCGATGCAGCGGATCCGCACCAGCCGGCTCGTCATCGTCGTCGGGGTGTCCTGGCGCGGTTCCGCGTTCGAGATGGTCGGCCACAACCCGGTCATCTCGGTGAACAGTGATCCGCTGACCTTCCTGCGCCTCCCGCCGGACTCGGTCGGCCTGCTCGGAGATGCCCGCGAGACGCTGGCGGCGCTGGTCGGGCTCATCAGCGAGGGCCGCGCCGTCGACTCCATCGCACCGCCCCCGGCTCGGCGTAGGGGGCCGCGCGAGAGTTCCCGGCGCCTGCGGGCGGCCACGGTGGCGCGGGTCATCGACGGCGAGCTGGCCCGGTCCGAACGGGCTGCCACCCTGAGCGTGGACGTCGGCATCAATACGCTGTGGGCGTACCGCCATGTCCGGTCGGCCCGCCGATATCTGTGGACCGCGTCGTTCGCGACCATGGGATTCGCGGTGCCCGCCGCGGTCGATGTCGCGCAACGCAATCCGGCCGAAGTCTCCGTGGCCATCGTGGGCGACGGCGGGATCGGCATCACGCTGGCCGAGCTCAGGAACGCCGCGGCCGTCGACTCGACCCTGGTGATCGTGGTCTTCAACAACAGCGCGCTCGCGGCCATCAAGTTCGAGAGCTGGATCATGGGCTGGCCGGACCGGTCGTCCGCCTTCGAAGAGGTCGATTTCGCGAGTTTCGCCCGGCATTGCGGCCTGCCCGCGGTCACGGCCCGGACCTCGAAGGAATTCGGCAACGCCTTCCGCGCGGCGCTGGGCGGCAGCGGCCCGATGCTGATCGACGCGCGGGTGCCCGCCGAGGAAGCGCCCGTGCTGGCCGGGCGCGCGCATATCCGGCAGTTCGCCGGTCTGCTGGCGGGGTGGATGCGCGACGGCAAGAGCGCGCGCAGCGGCGCCTGGTCCACCCTGCTGGCCTTCGGCGCCGAGAAGGCCGTCCGGCTCGTCCAGCGCTCGGACGAGCGTCGGTGAACAGCGCAAACACGCGAGGAGAGATCTGAATGGCCGGGACGCGCCCTGCGACACCGCAGGCAATGTTCACGAAAATAGCTCCGCGCTATGACCGGGTCAATTCACTGCTCACCCTGGGCGGTGACAAACGGCTGCGCCGTCGCGCGGTGCGCACACTGCGGCTCCGGTTCGGTGCCGAGGTGCTCGACATCGCCGCGGGAACCGCCGAGATCGGGTCGGCCATCGCGGCGGTGTACGAGGATCCGATCTCCTATTGCGCCGTCGATCTCAACGAGCAGATGCTCGCGGTCGCCGACCGCAAGTTCGCGCGGCTGCGGCGGAAGCGGCCACGCAACGACTGGCGTCTGGCGGTTGGCAGCGCGGAATCCCTGGACTTCGAGTCGTCGAGTTTCGACGCCGTGGTCATGTGTTTCGCGCTCGACGACATGGACGATCCGGCGGCCGCGCTCGCCGAGACGGCCCGGGTACTCCGCGACGACGGCCGGTTCCTGCTGATCGAGCTCGCGATGCCGGACAGCCCGATTCTGCGGGGCGTCCTGAAGTTCCGGCTGCGGCTGATCCGCGCTGTCGCCGCGGTGGTCGGTATGGATTCCGTCGCCCACATGACCCGGGAGGTGGAGCTGGATCGCGGCGCCGAGCACACGGTGGACCGCTGCGAACGTGCCGGATTCGTGGTGGATTCGGCGGACCGGCACCTCGGTGGTCTGGTCCGCGCCTACGTGTTCCGGAAGGCGGCCTGACTCAGCCCGCATCGCCGCGATCGGCGACGAAGACAAATCCCTGACAGTCCACCCGTAAGGGAAAGGTTTGTGATGTCCGAAAAATGCCCGCACGCAACGGCGCAGAAGGTGAAGGCTCCCTCCGTCACCGGAATTACCAGCCGCCGGCTCTCGAATACGCACCTGCCCGGACCGCCCGGCCATCGCGTGATGGGGTCCTACCCCGAGTACGCGAAAGACCGCAACAAGTTCCTGCGTGATGCCGTGCGCCAGTACGGCGATGTCGTCCGGATCAAGCTCCCGCTCCGGGACCTGGTCGTGCTGGGCAACCCCGACGACGCACACCAGGCGATGGGCGACACCTCCGGCGAGTACAGCAAGTTCGGCAACTATCACCCGGCGCTGGCCGAGCGGCAGAACGGGCTGTCGTTCATCGAGGGCGACCTGTTCCGGGAACGGCGCCGGATCCTCAGTCCGCTGGTCACCCGAGGCGGGCTGAAGAGCACCTTCCACGCCAACGCCGAGGCCTACCTCGAGAGCCTCGAGTCGAACATCGCCGCGGCGACGAACGCCGACGGCGTCACCGACCTGCAGGAAGCGATCTTCCAGACGCTGCTGCGCGGCGTGCTGAAGCAGACCTTCACCGAGCCGTTCACCCCGGCGGAGATCCACGACCTGCACGACGGACTCTCGACATTCACGAAGTTCCTCGGATCGACACTGAAGATCGCCGATCCGCCGAATCTGGTGCGTCCGTGGGGCCGGTACAAGATCCGCCCCTGGGCCGTGTACTCGGCGGGCAAGATCGTCAAGGACCGCGTCGTCGAACGCCAGAACTCGCCGTCCCTTGGCACCTACGGCGACGTCCTGGACGGCATGCTCGTCGGGTACAAGAAGCTCAAGAACCCGATCAGCTTCTGGGACCTGTGCTTCGACGTGGCGACGATGACCAGCGCGTCCTACGGCACGACGGCGGGCGCCATCACCCAGACGGTCGTGCGCACCTGCCTCGCCGAGGAGGCGAAGGTGCGGCTGGTCGAGGAGAGCGACACCGTCGACCTCTCCCAGCCCAGCGTCGAGTCGATCCGCACCCTGCGCTGGGTGAAGGCGTGCTTCGAGGAATCGATGCGGATGCAGGGACTCCCGCTGCTGCTCCGGTTCACCGCGACGGGCGCGAGTTTCCAGGGCTACGACATCGCGCCGAACACGATGCTCGGCGTGCCCATTTCGACGATCCACCGCGACGAACGCTGGTGGACCGATCCCGACACGTTCGACCCGACCCGCTTCTACGACCACAGCAAGCGGGTGGACGCGCCGCGCCTGCTGCACTACCTCGCGTGGGGCGCGGGTCCGCATCGCTGCACCGGTGCCCAGCTGGGATATCTGATCGCACCGTACCTGGTCGCGTTGATCTTCAACCGGTACAAGATCGAACTCCCGCCGAATTGGAAGCTGACCGAGGATCCCGGTCTCGCACCGATGATCAAGGGCGGATTCAACGTCCGATTGACTCCCCGATAATTTTGTCCGACGACGAGAAACCTGAGAGATTCGAATGAAATTCGCAGAGCGGTACGATATTGCGGCGCCGATTTACGACCGGACGGCATGGGTGCTTTCCCTGGGTGGCATCGACAAACTGCATCCGGGTCTGGTCGAGGGTCTGGATCTGACCGGCAAGAAGGTCGCCGACCTCGGATGTGGCACCGGCCTTGCCTTTCCGGCGCTGCTCACGGCGGTCGGGCCGACGGGGCATGTTATCGGTGTCGACAACAACGCCGCCATTCTCGCCAAAGCCCAGAAGCGGGTGGACGAGAACAACTGGTCCAATGTCACTCTGGTGACCGAGGATATCGCCGAACTTCCGGTCAACCGGGATGTCGATGTGGTGTTCAGCTGCATCGCCATGAGCTGTGTGCCCCATCCGTCGGAGAAATTGGCCGAGCTGCTCGCCAATCTCGAATCCGGCACCCTCGTGCGGATCATCGACGCGCTGCCCCGCACCACCGGGCTCAGCCGCTACCCGATCAACGGATACAACTTCGTGAAATCCGGCATCGTCGGATCGCATTTCCGGGAACTGCACCCGTTCGCGCAGGTGTTCCGCGATCAGCTGAGCAACGTCGTCATCGACAGCCTGCACGGCGGGATCTACACCCGGCTGACCGGCGTCAAGGCCTAGACAACGGCAGGCACGCGGCGCGCACCGACTCTCGCGGTCGGTGCGCGCGGCCGTCGGTTGCGGAACAACGTGTTGGAGGTGCCGAATTGACCATCTGTGAACTGAAGGTCGATGGCGGAAGTAAGACGTTCGGCGACAACACCGTGCTGGACAACGTGGATATCTCGGTCGACCGTGGCGAGTTCCTCGCCGTCCTCGGTCCCAGCGGCGGCGGGAAGTCGACGCTGCTGCGGGTGCTGGCCGGTCTGGAGCAGCTGACGACCGGCACGATCACCTGGAGTACGGACGGCACCCGGCCGCGCACCGGGGTGGTCTTCCAGCAGGCGCTGTTGCTGCCGTGGCTCACCGTCATCGAGAACATCGCGCTGGCGAGCCGCTTCGCGGCGCACCGCCGCGAATTCGACCCGCGATATCCGGAAACCCTGCTGGCACGGTTCGGGATGGGCGAGCTCGCGCACCGGTTCCCGGGCGAATTGTCCGGCGGGCAGGCACAGCGGGTGGCGGTCCTGCGCGCCGCGGCGACCCGGCCGCGTCTGCTGCTGCTCGACGAACCGTTCAGTGCGCTGGATCCGGCCACCCGCGTCGACCTGCAGCGATGGCTGGCCGAGCTCGTCACCGAACTCGCGGCGACGGTCGTGCTCATCACGCACGACGTGGACGAAGCGATCGGTTTGTCGGACCGGATCGTCCTGCTCGACCGGGGCCGGATTCGCCGGGAGTGGCGTGCGGTGCGCGACGGCGGCGACGCGACACTGCTGCGCGGGGAGATCCTCGGGCAATACCACCCGGATGAGGTCGTGGTGCCGTGAACGATATTTCGAGACGGCACCTGATGACCGGGGCGGCCGGCCTCACCGTCGCGGCCGGGCTCTACGGCTCGGCCGAGCTGGTCCGGAGCGCGGCGAGCGCGGGACAGCGGCGGGAGGACGCCCTGCGCGTCGGCTATCTGCCGATCACCGACGCGGCGCCACTGCTGATCGCGCATTCGGCGCAGCTGTACTCGCCGGGTTCGGTGAGCAGCGGCAAGCCCATCATGTTCCGGAGCTGGTCGGGTGTGGCCGAGGCGTTCGTATCGCGCCAGATCGATGTCGCGCACCTGTTGATGCCGATGGCGATGCAGCTCCAGCACGCGCTGGGGTCCGGTGTGCGGGTGCTGGGCTGGAACCACACCAACGGCTCGGCACTCACCGTCGCTCCCGACATCACCGACCTGGAACAGCTGGTCGGAACCCAGGTCGCCATTCCGTTCTGGTGGTCTATCCACAACATCGTGCTCCAGCAGCTGCTGCGGGCCAGGGGGATCACGCCGGTGGTCCGGCGCAGTGCGTCCCGGTCGCAGCGCACGGTCGAACTCATCGTCATGAGTCCCTCGGACATGGTGCCCGCGCTGGCGAACCGGTCGATTTCGGGATATGTGGTGGCGGATCCGTTCAACGCCATCGCGCAGATCAAGAAGATCGGCCGGATCCATGTGTTCCTGGGCGATGTGTGGCGCGAACACGCCTGCTGTGTGCTGGTCACCAGGGACGATGTGATCGCCGGGCGGCCGCACGCGGTCCAGGAACTCACCGACGCGGTGGTGTCGGCGCAGGCGCGGATCAACAGCGATCGCGGCCGGGCCGCCGAAGCGCTCACCTCCGGCAGTTATCTGCCGCAGCCGTTGCCCGCGGTGCGCACCGCGCTCGCGTATCCGAATCCGCCCTACCAATTACGGCGCCCGGAATGGTCGCCCCAGCTGGTGGGATTTCAGCCGTATCCCTATCCGAGTTTCACCCGGCGCCTTGTCGAAGCGATGCACGACACCGTCGTCGACGGTGATCGGGGTTTCCTGGACAAGCTCGATCCGAGCCGGGCCCACGCGGAACTCGTGGACGACAGCTTCGTGCTGAAATCCCTGGCCTCGCACGGCGGAACACAAGCTTTCGGGCTGCCCGGCGGCCTCGACCGAACCGAACAGGTGCACCTGCTGTGACTATCGCTTCTCCCGTTCGTGCGAAATCGGATATCCCCACCGCATCGCGGTCGGTTGTCGCGAGGCTCTGGCCGCCGGTACTGGCCGTCCTGGTCACCGTCGGCCTGTGGTGGACGGCGACGACGGTGCTCTCGCCCGAACACTCGTTGCTACGGCGGACCGCGCCACAGCATGTCTTTCCCGCGATAGCCGATCTGCATGAGCGCGGCGTGCTCGTCTCCGACGCGGGAATCAGTCTGTGGCGGCTGCTGGTCGGCTTGGCGGTCGCGACGGTGATCGGGGTGCCGGTGGGGCTGCTGATCGGCCTGAGCACGCGGATCGAACAGGCGACCTCGCCCGTGGTGCAGTTCCTGCGGATGATCTCGCCGCTGTCGTGGACGCCGATCGCCATCGCCGTCTTCGGGATCGGCAATCAGCCGGTGTATTTCCTGGTCGCGGCCGCCGCGGTGTGGCCCATCATGTTGAACACGGTGTCCGGGGTCCATGCCATCGACCGCGGGTTCCTCGACGTCGCGCGATCGTTTCATGCGACCCGTGCGGAGCAGTTGCGGGTGGTGATCGTGCCCGCGGTCCGCGACCATATCCGGACCGGTCTGCGGGTCGGCCTCGGTACCGCCTGGATCGTCCTGGTTCCGGCCGAGATGCTGGGCGTGCGATCGGGGCTCGGCTATCAGATTCTCAACGCGCGTGACCAGCTCGCCTACGACCAGGTTGTCGCCGTCATTCTGGTGATCGGCGTCTTGGGCTTCGCGGTCGATCTGCTGGCGAGTCGGCTGCCCGGGCGCACGCTCCACGGCCGTGCGGCCTCATAGCCGCCGCGACCGAGGATGACAACTGTGATGTATATCACCACAAATTTGAGCGCGAACCGCTGTTGTTCGCTGGTGAACGCAGTAATTGGCAGGTCAAACGGGCCCAGGCTGGAATATCGCCCACGAAGTCGACTGAGATTCCTTCTGGCCTCTCAGGTTTCGGTCCATTAGGCTCCAGCTGTTCTGTCTGCTGTGCCGGTCTTCACACTGCTCGGGGAGAAGTAAGGGACACCTCACGGTGCGTCCCTGCTTGACGAGTCTCGCGTGTCGCGGATCGCACGCCGAACCACACCTGATGGATTGGAACCTTAATGAACTTCCGTAGGACCACTGCGGCAGCCGCCTTGGTTATCGGTGCTATGACCGTGTCCATGGGCACCTCGCATGCTGAAGAGGCCCCGCAGGACATCAAGTACTCGGTGAAGCTGGTCGACAAGACCGTTGTCGCCACCCTGCAGAACGGCACCTTCTCGATCGTCGAGCAGGCTGGCGAGACGCCGGAGGCGCCCAAGACCAAGGTCGCCGAGATCAAGGACAGTCGGGGGGCTGTCGTGATCTCGCTGCCGATCGACTACGCGATCAACGGTGTCGACATCCCGATGAAGACCGAGGTCGCGAAGGACAACAAGATCCTGTCGCTGACCCCGGAGAAGCCCGCTGGTGTCGAGATCAGCCAGGAGACGGTCGTTCCGCAGCCGGTTCTCAAGGGCACCGAGATCGCCTCGGTGCAGGAGAACCAGAAGGCGATCAACGACTTCTCCAGCAAGTTCAGCATCGGTACCGCGATCGGCACCTTCGTCGGTACCGCGATCGGCGCCATCGTCGGTTGCGGCCTCGGTCTGATCGCCGTGCTCGCCGGCTGCGTGGTCGGCCTGCCGCTGGGCGCCACCATCGGCGGCATCCTCGGCATGATCGCGATCGGTGGCCCGACCATGGCGGTTGCCGGCTTCGAACTGCTGCAGGTGCTGCAGGCGGCCCCGGACACCTCGGTGTGGGCCGACAAGCCCACCCAGGCGGCCTCGGCTCCGGCGCCGGGTAACTGATCCCGTTCTGCGCGAATAGGTTCACCGCGAAGGCCCCGCTCCGATCCGGAGCGGGGCCTTCCGCGTTTCTCAGTCCAGTGCCAGCACCCCGGACACCGATTCCGCGCCGTCAGCGACCCCGTGGGGGCCGAACGTGCGCTCGGCGATGGTGTAGCGACCGTCCTCGCGAACCAGCAGCACGGTGCTCGCGCGGGTGCCGTGCAGATCGTGGGCGACGAAGCGTGCGGAGACGGACCGTTCGAATTCCAGGGGGATGCCGGTGTGCGGCAGGCGATCGTCGGGCGCCTCGGTGCGGTCGGCGAGCAGGGTGAAGTAGTCGTCGACGGAATCCGGCGCGGTGGCGACGATGTGGTGCAGCCCGGCCAGGCCGCCGCTGACCTTCGGCCACAGCGGCGGGGCGCCCGCGCCGAGGACCGTCGGCGCGGCCTGGGGATCACTGTGGACGGATCCGGGCACGGTCGCCACGTGGGCCGCGTTGGACAGGCCGTGCAGACCCGGCGCCAGCTCGGTGGGGCCGGCACCGCTGCGATTCGACTGCCACCACAGGCTCCGCAGATCGCCGACCAGCAGGTTGTAGCCCACGTAGGCGTCGGGTGGCGCGTCGGTCACCACGGATAGGTACTCGGGCGGGCTGTCGGAGCCACGCAGGTAGTCCATCAACAGCGCCCCGCGCGAGCGCGGGCGCGCCGGGGTGTCGCGGGGATCGCGGACATTGGTGACCGCCGCGAAGCGGGTCTCGTCGGTGCGCAGGCCGAGCCAGGTGCCCACCGCGACCGCGCCCAGATCACGCCCGGCCACCAGCCCGGGCTCCTGCGGCCAGTAGCGCAGCGACTCGGTGGCGCGGGTGTAGAACTCGTCCCGGTTGGCGGCCACGATCAGCCGGTACTCGGGGTGCGCTCGCCAGGCGAGCAGAACCAGACACATGACCCAAGCATGCCCTGGACACCGAAAAGGCCGGTAGCGTGCTGCTACCGGCCTTTCTGGCTGCTCTGTGCCTGCGGGGGACCCGCGATCAGTTGGTGCGGACCGCCAGTCCCGGGTTGTCCGACAGGACGACGCTCAGCGGCTGCGCGAACAGCTGCGGGACGTCACCGGTGATCGCGCCGATGATGTTCGGGATCTCGCAGATCGGGTAGTCGGCGACCGACGACGCGCTGGAGATGCCCAGGGCCAGGCGACCGGTCACGATCGCGCCGCCCGAGTCGCCGGGCAGGGCGCAGATGTTGGCCGAGAAGCTCTGGGTGAGCTGACGGTCGCCGACCTGCACGGTCTGGTCGACGCCGTTGATGATGCCGCAGCTGAAGCCGGTGCGCGCACCCGACTTGCAGACCGGCGCGCCGACCACCGGGGTGGCCACGCCGTCGACCGCGATCGGGGCGTTGCCCGGCACCCGGACCAGGTTGTTCTCGAAGCGGGCGCGAGCGTTGTCGTTGACCCGGATGATCGAGTAGTCCTGCTCGCCGAGCACCGACTTCTGGAAGGTGCCCAGCTGGGCGCCCGCGCGATCACCGTTGAGCTCGTAGACGGCGGCGGCGTTGCCGGTACCGGCCGAGCCGATGTCGGGGTTGCAGTGGCCCGCCGAGATGTTGATGACGTTGCCCGCGCGGTCGGTGCCGTTGAAGCCCAGCGAGCAGCGCAGCGAGCTGCGGCCGACCACCGAGGCGTAGGAGTCGCCGCCGGCCAGGGCGCCGTTGCCGTCGCCCGCGACCGGGGTGGCCGACAGGTCGACGCGCTCGCCCGCCACCGGCGGCGCGGTGACGACGACACGGGACGGGTCGATGAAGCTCGGCAGCGGCAGACCGGCCTGCTCCACACGCACCGCGATCGCGT
Source organism: Nocardia fodinahabitans (assembly GCF_052983615.1). Taxonomy (NCBI): domain Bacteria; kingdom Bacillati; phylum Actinomycetota; class Actinomycetes; order Mycobacteriales; family Nocardiaceae; genus Nocardia; species Nocardia fodinahabitans. The sequence continues at coordinate 2,984,691 of NZ_JBRJJC010000001.1, read as the reverse complement.
TGTTCACGGTGTCGATGACGACGCCACGAACCAGGTTGGCGATCTCCGGCGGCGCGGCGGCCAGCCAGGTCTCGAACGCGGTCTTCTCGCCACGCAGCGCGGACTCGGTCTTGGCGACGTTGCGGACCTCGAAACCGGCCGACTGGGCGGCCTCGCGGGCCTGGTCGGCGCCGGGGCCCTGCGCGAGCGCCACGACGGCGTTACCGGCGTCGTTGAGCCAGGCGCCGGCGAAAGCCTGCGGGAACTGGCGCTGCGCGGTGGTGGCGAACGCGGCGACCTGCTGCGCGAGATCGGCGCGGCGCAGGTACTCCTCGGGCGAGATCTTCAGATCCCGGGTGACTGCCTGGATCAGCTGCGCGGGCAGGTCGGCGGCGGGCGCGGGCTGCGCGTCGGCGACTGCCATCGTGGGGCCGAACAGCAGAATCGCCGCCGAAGCGGCGATCACGGACTTCCGAGCTCTTCTCGAGCTTCGCGCGGACGGGGTGCGACCCATACGTGGCAGGAGCATGATCGAACTATATGGGCTGGCGCGGGTTATGCCTACTCGGACCGGGCAAGAGATTTCGCTCACCCGGTCCGGCTCGGCGATTCGTTGTGCGATCAGCCCGCGTTCGGCTTGGTACGCACCGAGATTCCACTACCGAGACCGCCACCGGAGGTGGCCTCGATATCGGCCAGGATCGGCCGGATCGGCACGCCGAGCGAGGCGGTGCCGCCGTACGGGGCCAGCTGGGTGTTGGCCTCGGTGCAGTTGGGCGCCTCGGCGGCGTTGGAGCCGCTGGTGATGCCGAGCGCCAGGGTCCCGGTGACGATCGCGCCGCCGCTGTCGCCGCCCAGGGTGCAGGCGCTGCTGGCGAAGCCGCGGATGGTCTTGCTGACGCCTTCGGCGGTGAACAGCTGGGTCTCCACATGGTCCGCCGAGACGAAACCGCAGGTGAAGGTGGAGGACTGCCCGGTCTTGCAGACCGGGGCGCCGGTGACCGGTTCGGCGGTGCCGGTGATGGACAGCGTCGTCCCGTTCGCGCCGCGCACCCGCGGCTGGTCCATGCCCGCGTTGATCGCGCGCTCGTTCAGCTTGATCACCGAGTAATCCAGCGCGGCGGGTCCGCCGAGCACGGCCTTGGCGAACGAGCCGACCTCGGGGCTGTTCGGGATGTCGCGCACGTTCGGCACGTAGACCGGCGCGCCGACGCCACTATCGACGTTCGGGTTGCAGTGGCCCGCCGAGATGTTGAGCGCGTTCCCGGCGGCGTCGGTGCTGTTGAAACCGAACGAGCACACGTCGACGCCGCGCAGGGTCGTGTCGTGCAGGTCCTTGGTCGCGGTGATGTAGGTGTCGCCGCCCATCGGCTTGTACTCGACCGGACCGCCGCCGCCGGGGGAGAGCACGACCTTGATGGTGGCGATCAGGGTCGGCAGGTTCAGCAGGTGGCCGGGGCCGGTGTTGGCGATGTTGAGCACCAGCTGGCTGTTGAGCGCGTCGATGGCGATGGAGCTGATCGGCGCGGAGATCTCGCGCGGCAGGCTCGAGATCCACTGGGCCAGCTGCACCAGCGCGCCCTCCAGGCCGCCGGCCGAGATCGGGGCGAGGTGGGTCTGGTAGCCGTCGGCCGCGGCGATCTTGCCCGCCTCGGCGTTGGTGACGGCGATGACGGCCTTGCCCTCCGGCGTCATCCAGGCACCGGCGAAGGTGTCGGGGTTCTCGGCGCGGAAGTCGCTCGCGTAATCGCGCAGCTGCTGCGCGCGGGCGGCGCGGTCGAGGTATTCGGTCGGGGTCATCCCGAGGTCGCGCGAGAGGGCCGTGACCAGCTCGGCGGGTAGGGCGTCGGCCGAAAGCTGAAGGGGTGCTGAGGGTTCCGCCGTCGCGATGCCGGGGCCGAACAGTGGTGCCAGGAGAACAGTCGCGGCGAAACCGGCGGAGGCTGCCTTGACTGCGGCGCGACGCGCCACCAACTTGCGCATGAAATCCCTTCGTCGGCACGAGTGATCGAGACCACCGCCGGCGGCTGTGATGTCGATCAGCGCATCACTCTAGGGCACGGGCGCGCGAAGGGCGCGGTTACCGTACCCCCGCACCGGTTCAGTTGTAGCCGGGAATCCGCATGGGCGAGGGGAGATACCCCGGCGGGTACGTCTGGAACGGCAGCAGCGGGCGGGTCGTGCTGCGGCCGGGTGTGGTCGACGGCGCGGTGGTCGTGGGTTCCGGCGTGGTCGTCGGCGGCGCTTCGGTGCTGGTCGATGGCTCCGGTTCGGGCTCGGGCGTCGTGGTGACGACCGGTGCGCGCGTGGGCGACTCGACGACCGGCGGCGGTGGCGGGGCCGGCTCGGGCGTCGGTGACACGGTCAGCGATTCCGGGCGCGCGTCGGAGATCGGCGGCGGCGGGGTGGTCTCGCTGCCACGCAGCACCATCGAGACCGCGACGCCGCCGAGCAGCAATCCGATCAGCGCGGCGACGGCGATCAGCAGCGGCGTCCGGCTGCGCTTGGGTTCCGGCGATTCCACCACCACGACCGGCAGCGCCGTGGTCGGGGTGGCCAGCGCCTTCGTCGGCTGCGCCGTTACCGGCATCGCGGCCGAATACGCCTGCGCGGTCGCCGTCGGCCGGGCCAGCGCGGGGATCACATCGGTGACGACGAGGGAGTTCTCGGTGACGATCGGATCGGGCGGCGTCGCACCCGCCCGGCGTCGCCAGCACCGCGACCAGCGCGGCTTCGGCGGCGGACGTCGCGAACGAGCGGCCGGGATCGATGCCGTCGGCGGGCGGCGGCAGTTCGTCCTCGCCCAGCAACGCCACCGACTTCAGGCCCAGATAGTCCAGGGCCTCGCGCACGCCGCGCACCACCTCGGGGGTCCACTGCGCCGGATGCGTCGCGTAGAACTCGGCGGGGCCGCTGAGATGCTCGGTGGTGAGATCGATGAGGCAGAACATCGCCGTCGCCAGCAGGTCCTCGGCGCGGTAGGCCTCGCCACCGTCGACATCGATACCCGCCGGGTCGCCGATCGCGCGGACGAAGCCGGCGATCGAGTGCGCGTGCCCGGTGGGAGCTGGTCCGCCGAGCGCGGCGTCGCCGTCGTCGGACATGTGCAGCAGCGCGTCGCGCTCGACGATCCGCACCGTACCGTCCTCGGTGACCACCGCGGCGATGCACTCGTCATCGGCGATGCGCAGGCCGACCCCAGTGGCCATCCGGTTTACCTCGCTTCGGGCGTCGATGTCGTCCGCGTCCGAGTCACACAAGCAGTGAACCGTGTCCCATGGCGCGGAGCATTGACAATAATTCCGATCGTGAGCGCGCGCCTATCCGGCGTCGGATTCGCGCGACGTGATGCTCCACGGTCTTGGCGGAAATGTACAGCCGTGCGCCGATCTCCCGATAGGTCAGACCGAGCAGCACCAGCTCGGCAACCTCGCGCTCGCGATCGCTGAGCGTGGCCGTGTCGGGGGGCCGAGGGGCAGGCCCGTCCGACCCGTGGGGCAGGGGCTGCGCCGCCGGTAGGGGCTGTTCCACCGGCTGGGCTCGCGCGCGCACCGAGCGGGCCAACTTGAGCAGCACGGTCGCGGTGGCGGAGTCGCCGACGGCGAGCGCGGCCTCACTGGCCAGGCGGGCGGCGTCCCAGGTGAGGCCGAGCTCGGCCAGCGCCGACACCGCTGCCTGCACCTCGGCGGCAGCGACCTGGCCGCGCAGCACGAGCACCCAGGTGCGGCCCGCGTCGGCCAGCGCGGCGGCCTGCTGGTCGCCGGCGGCCGCGGCGGTCTTGAGCGCGTGGGCGTGCGGGAGCAGATCGCTGGGCGATTCGTCGGCGAGCGCGGCTTGGACGCCGTACCAGTGGAACAGGTTGGTCCAGGCCGGCGCGCGGCCCAGTTTGCGCAGCAGTCCACGCGCCGCGTCGACGAGCGGTTCGATCCGGCGTACATCGCGCAACCGGATGCCGGCCAGCCAGAGTTCGCCGATCGGCAGCAGGCTCAGCAGATCGGCTTCCAGTTCGTCGAACAGCGGGCTGGCGGACTGCCACACGCGCGAGAGCGCCGCGTGGTCACCGCCGCGCCGGGCCAGTCCCACGGCGAGCGCGTGCGCGAGGAGCTGATCGCGCGGTTCGAGTGCGGCGATGTCGACCTCGGCGAGGGTGTTCGCGGCGCGCTGCTCGTCGCCGCCGAGCAGCGCGGCCCAGGCGGTGAGGACGGGTAGCTGACGGCCCGCCCCCCGGCCTGCCGCGCGGCGCAGCGCGTCGCCCGCCCGCCGGGGTTCGCCGGTGCCCAGGCACAACAGGGTGGCGATCGAGACGGCCGAGCATGGGAGATAGCGATCGTCGGTGTCGGTGTTCCCGGCCTGGATCAGCGCGGAAATCGCCGTGGCCGTGCCGGTTCCGTGCGGGTCGAGGGAATCGTGGAGCGCGCCCGCGATGAGCCGCGCGCCCGCGTCGGCCTCGGTCGGCGGCCACAGCTGTGCCGCCGCGGCCATGCGGGTCGCGCCCGCGGTGTCGCCGGCCAGCGTGAGCACCATCGAGGCGGGCGCCCAGTCGGCGCCGACCCGATCGGGCCCCAGCCAGTTGTACAACCCGGCCGCGCGGCTCACCAGGCCGCGCCGGGTGAGCACCGCCGCGCAGATACGCACGGCGGCAACGAGATCGGTGGCGGCGATGCCGTCCTCGGTGAGCAGCGGCTGGGCCAGCCGCAGTGCGGTGTCGGCGTCGCCCGCCCGCGCGGCGGCCTCGGCCCAGCGCAACGCGATCGACTCGACCGGTGTGCCCGCGGCGGCCGCAGCCGCGTAGTAGCGCGCGGGCTGCCCCGACTTCTCCGCTGTGCGGCAGAGGAATTCGGCCAGCCGGGGGTCGACCACGCCCGACTCGGCCAGGATCAGCGCCGTGCAGTCGCGCAGCAGTCCGGCGTCGATCCGCGCGGCGAGCAGGCGGCGCTGCACTTCGACGTAGCGGCGATCGCCGAGCAGGATGCGCAGCGGTCCCACGGCCGGGGTGAGCAGCAGGTCGGCATCGGTGACCAGGGCGCCTGCCCGCGCGCGGTCGATCAGATCGTGGGCGGTGGCGGTGTCGACGCCGAGGACCTCGGTGAGTTCGGTGGCGTCCAAACCGGTTCCGGTGGCGGCGATCACGAAGGTGTCGAGCAGGTCGGGTTCCGCCGCGTCGAGCATCGATCGGGTCCACGCGGTGATCGCCTCGTCGACGGCCGTCACGCAGGTCTCCAGTGACGCCGTGCGGGCGGCGGCCAGGGCCGCGACCACGCCGCCGGGAATGCCCGCCGTGAGCTGGTGGATGCGTTGCGCGAGCGGCTGGGACACCGCCACACCGAGTTCCCTGGCGAACGACGCGGTGTCCGCGCTGCCGAGCGCGCGCAGCTCCACCGTGCGGCCGTGCCGTGACACGATGTCGGACAGGGCGCGAAGTCGGGGATCATGTGGGCGTGGCTGGGTGGCCAGCACCACCGAGCGGCGGCCGGATTCGATGGCCGCGCACAGGTTTCGCAGATCGTTGGAGCTGTAGCGGTGCACGTTGTCGGCGATCAGCACGGACCGTTCGGCCGCGTCGTCGTGCACCGAGTCGGTCGTCGGGATGCCGCGATCGCGCAGATGTGAGCGAACCACGTTGAGCAGCACGGACTTTCCGGTACCGGCACGGCCACGGATCAGCAGCAGCACCGGCTGCTTGTCGGCGGTATCGAATTCGCGGAGGACGGTCCTGGCGTTGGGGAAGGAATCCAAGGCTATGTCAGCCACCGTTTCCTCCGAGGATCTGGCCCGGCAGCTGCGTGCCCGATTCGAGGGTTTCGTCGACCGCGCCACCCACGCCGTCGAGTAGCTCGCCGGGGTTCACTTGGATAGGCGGGATCTGGGGCCTGGTGGGTGCCGGGGCGGGAGCGGGTGCCGGTGCGGGCGCCGGGGCGGGAGCGGGTGCCGGTGCGGGAGCCGGGGCAGGGGCTTGTCCGGCGGGCGGTGCCTGGGCGGGCTGCTGGGTGGCGGGAGCGGGCTGTCCGGCTGCGGGGGCCGGTGCGGTGCTGTCGCCCGTTTGCGCGCCGGTCGGCGCCGGACTGCCTGCGGCGGTGGTGCCCGGTGTTCCGGCCTCGGTGGCGCCCACCGGGCTCGCACCGGTCGGCGCGGTCGTGCCCGGCGCACCGGGTCGGGTCGGGTCGGCGACGGTCGAGTCGGTGCCGCTGGGCGTTCCGGGCGCGCCGCTGCCCGTACTGGTGGAGGCGGAGGCGCCGGGCACGGGGGCCACGCTCGTCGTCGCAGGCCCTGTCGGCGCGGACGGGGTGACACCGCCGAGCGCGAGGGTGCCGGTGGCCAGCGCAGCCATCGTGACTGCGGCTGCCGCGATGATCGCCGCCCGTTTGGCGGTGAACATCCGGGTGGGGGCGGGTTCGGTCGATGGGAGCGCGATGTTCTCGACGACCGGTGCCGCCACCGCGGGCACCGCCACGACGGCGGCGGGGATGGCCTCGGTGGGCACGGAGATCGCCGCCACGTCCAGGGCGATTTCGGCCGCGCCGTGCGCGGTGCAGGAGGCCGGGTCGGCGCAGGCGGCGACCGGCAGCCCGAACTCGGTGGAGATCAGCTCGGCGACCAGTGGGATCGCCCCGCCACCGCCGGTGAGCAGCACCCGGCTGATATCGCCCATGGTGAGTCCGGCGCGGCGCACCGCGTCGTGCAGCAGGTGCATCGAGTCGAGCAGGATCGGGCGCAGCAGATCTTCGAGTTCGCCGCGGGTCAGCCGGACCTGTTCGGTGTGCGCGGCCGCGAGCAGGCCCACCGGGATCACCGTCGCGGTAATTCTGGAGAGCTCTTCTTTCGCATTTCTGCAGCGGGCGCGCAATGCCGACAATTCCGCTTCGACGACGGGGTCGAATGGATCGATATCCTGACCACCCAGTGCGTTTGCCAGAACGTAGCGCATCGTCAGTAGATCGAATTCCGTACCGGCAATCGCCGTGCTGTGCAGGGGTGCGCCGAGCATCCCGGCCTGGTCGCCGGTGCGTAACACGGTGACCGTGAGGCCGCTCGCGCCCAAGTCGTAGACGGCGAGCGCGCCGTCGTCGAGCAGGCCGTTCTCCATCTCGTATCGGCGCACCGCGGCCATCGGCTCGGGCACCAGCGTCACCTCGCGCAGGCCCGCGCGCGCGAGGGCAGCCCGCGTCGTCTCGACGGTCTGCTCCGACCACCACGCCGGGTAGCAGGACACGATCGTCGTCTCGGCGTCGGCGTCGGACAGCTCGGTGACCAGCGCGTGCGTCGCGGCGGCGACCAGATCGGCCGCATCGTGGCTGGAACCGTCTTCTGCCAGCAGGTCTACCGGGTCACCGACCCGCGACAGGTAGTCGTCGACCACCACGCCGCGCGCGTGCTGGGCGGCGTCGGCGAAGCCGGCCGAGCCGTCGGCGCCGAGCAGCAGGGCGCTGTGGTGCGCGCGAACGGTGGTTCCGGACCCGTCGGCCGTGGTGGCCGCGGCGACCGAATTCGCGGCCCCGACGGTAATGCCGAGCGCCAGCCGCTCTGTCATTGGAGAACCCCGTTCGCAGGACTTCCGGCGGACCGGAAATGGTGAGTACAGCGAGATCGCCGGGGTGGTCGGCGTCCCACTCGAACTGTCGGTTGCTAGGGGGCAGCTGTTACCTGTGCCGGGGCAAGTACGGGGAAAGTCCCCTAATCGGTGGTGTCCCCCTAACGGGGGACCCCTTCGTGAACTAGGTATTCGCCCCGTTACCTGTAACGGCGTGCGGACCTAGCGTGAAAGACATTCCGACGACAACGGATCGGGCAGTACCGCCCATGATCTGGAGGAGCTGATCTCGATGACACCCAATGCGATTCTGGAATTCATCCTCAACCTGCTGCGCGACCGTGAGGCCGCCGCGGCCTACTGCGCCAACCCGTGCCAGGCACTGACCGTGGCCGGGCTCGACGTGACGCCCGAGGATATTTCCGCCGTCGCCCCGATGGTGGCGGAATCCGCACTGGTCAGCGGCGGCTCCCAGTTGCAGGCGATCGTGGCGGCCGGTGCCGCGGCGGGCACGAGCGCCGCCCTCGCCTCGACGGCTACCGCGGCCGCCGCCGTGACAGCGGCGACCGCCGCCGATGCCCAGCTCGGCATCGGCCTCGACGTCGGCCTCGGCGCGGCCGCCTCGGCCGTCGCCGGTGCCGCGGCCCAGGTCGGCGCGGGCCTCGAAACCGCCCTGTCGGCCGTCACCGGCGCGAACGTCGACATCGATACCGGCCTCTCCACCGCCATCGGCGCGGACATCGGCCTGGACGCCGCACTGAACGGCGCAGTCGGCGCAGGCGCCGACCTGGCCGCCGGCCTGGGCGGCGCTCTCAACGGTGCGATCGGCGCGGGCGCCGGCCTCGATGCCGCGCTCGGCGCAGGCGCTGATCTCGCCGCGGGTCTGAACGGCGCGCTCGGTGCCGGCCTCAACGGTGCCCTGAACGGCGCAGCCGGCGCAGGCGCCGACCTCGCAGCCGGTCTCGACGGCGCCCTGAACGGTGCCGTGGGTGCGGGCGCCGACCTCGCTGCCGGTGTGGGTGGTGCGTTGAACGGTGCGCTCGGCGCGGGTGCCGGTCTCGACAGTGCCCTGACCGGCGCTGTAGGTGCCGGAACCGGCCTCGCCACCGGATTGGGTGGCGCGTTGAACGGCACGGTCGGTGCCGGTCTCGATGGTGCGCTGACAGGCGCCGCGGGCGCGGGCGCCGACCTTGCCACCGGCCTGGACGGCACGGTAGGTGCCGGTCTCGAAAGTGCGCTCAGTGCGGGTGCGGGCCTTGACAGTGCGCTCAATGGTGCGGTCGATGCCGGCACTGGCATCGCCGCCGGAGCGGGCGGTGCCCTGAATGGCGTGGTCGGAGCGGGTGTCGACGGTGCGCTCGATGCGGGTGCGGGTCTCGACGGAGCCCTTGGCGCAGGCGCGGATCTCGCTACCGGCCTGAGTGGCGAGGTAGGTACGGGTCTCGATGGCGCGTTGACCGGTGCGGTCGGTGCGGGTACCGATCTCGCGGCCGGGCTGAACGGTGCCGTGGACGCGGGCGCCGGTCTCGGCGGTGCGCTGACCGGCGCGGCAGGTGCCGGTGGCGCGCTCGGCGTCGGGCTGGACACGGCCCTGAGCGGGGCCTTCGGTGCCGGTGGTGACCTCACCGCCGGTGTCGATGGACTGGTGGACGGAGCCGCTGGGCTCACCACGGAGGCGGGCGCCCAGCTCGGCGGCGGGCTGAACGCCGGCGTGAGCGGAGCGACCACGGCGGTCGGTGGACTGGGTGCGGCTGCCTCGGCCGGAGCACAGGCGGCGGGCAGCCTCGGCGCGGCCGCGACCACCACGGCGATCACCGGTCTCGACGGTGCCGTCGGTGCGGGCGCGGAATTCGGCACCGGCCTGGAAACCGGGTTCGGCGGTGCCGCGTCGGCCGGTACCGGCCTGATCGGTGGCGTGGACGGCGGCTTCGGGATCGACGGACTGATCACCGGCGGCGGCGAGGTCTCGACGGGGCTGGACACGGCCCTGTCCACGACGACCGGCGCCGGTCTGCAGGGCGGCCTCGACACCGCCGCGACCCTCGGTACCAGCCTGACCGGTTCGGCCGCCACGAATGCCGAGGCCGGATTCGGCGCGGCCGTGGATTCCGGCCTCGGCCTCGCGGGTTCGGCCGCGGGTGGCGCTCAGGCGGGCTTCGACGGTCTGGCCGACGTGGGCGCGGGCCTGTCGGGTTCGGTGGCCGGCGGCGCACAGTCCGGCCTGGAAACCGGTGTCGGCCTTGTGGGTTCGGCCGCGGGTGGCGCTCAGGCGGGCTTCGACGGCCTGGCCGACGCGGGCGCGGGCCTGTCGGGTTCGGTGGCCGGCGGCGCACAGTCCGGCCTGGAAACCGGCCTCGGCCTTGCGGGTTCGACCGCAGGTGACGCACAGGCGGGTCTGGGCGGGGCCGCCGACGCGGGTCTCGGCGGCTTCGCCGACGCGGGCCTGTCCGGCGCGACGAGCAGCAGTTCGCAGCTCGCGGGCGGTCTCGGCGGCACGGTCAGCGGGGCGACCCAGGGCAGCACGGCTGTGACCGGCGATCTCACCGGAACGTCGACGACCCAGACCGACGCGTCGGGCGCGCTCGGTGGCACCGCGCAGGGGGCGGTGACCACCGCCGCGGACACCTGGTCCGCGGTCGATGTGTCCAGTGCGTTCGGCTCCGGCCTGCACGGTTCGACCCTCGGCGGCGGCGACACGTCGCTGTTCGGCGAGTCGAGTACTGTCGCCGAAACAGGTGTGGACACCCACACCGACGGACTGTTCCACTGAGCGAAACGGGCGCTGCGATGGGGACTCTCGCACCGAACGCGGTGCCGCTGGTCGCGACGATCTGGTCGGGCGCCTGGAAACGGTCGCGGTCCGGGTGCGCGATCCGCGGCATCGGATCGTCGTCACCGGCCAGCTCGGCCAGGGCAAGAGCCGGTTCGTGAACGCGCTGCTCGGGCTGGACGTGTGCCGGGTCGGTGACGACACGACCACCGTCCTCCCGCTGCAACTGTCCTACGGTGCGCAGCAGCGCGCGTTCCTGGTCCTCACCGCCCCCGGCGCCGACGAGTCGCGGGTGGAGATCCCGTTCGACGAGATCGGCGAGGTAGATCCGCGCAGCGCACTGGCCCAGGGCAGGCAGGTGGTGCGGATCGAGGCCGAACTGCCCAACCAGCTGCTGGCCGACGGCGTCGTGCTGATCGACACTCCCGGCGTCGGTGGTCACGGAAATGCTTGCGCCGCAGGTGTCCTCGGTATCGCGGCGGCCGCCGACGCGGTGCTCGTGCTCTCGGATGCTTCCACCGAGCTCACCGCGCCCGAGCTCACCTTCATCCGCCAGATCCGCGAATTGTGCCCCACGGTCGCGGTTCTGCTCACCAAGACCGACCTCTACCCGCACTGGCACCAGGTGCTCGAGGCCGATCGCGCGCACCTGACCCGCGCGGAAGCCGATGTCGCCCTGATCCCGGTCTCGGCGTTGCTGCGCGCGCACGCGCTGCGCCTGCAGGACGCGCAGCTCGGCGCGGAGTCCGGCTTCGGTGTGCTGTTCGGATTCTTGCGCGACCGCGTGGTCGCCCGCGACCAGGCCGCGACCCGTCAGGCGGTCGCCCGCGAGTTGTCCTCGGCGGCCGAACATCTGGCGCTCGCGCTGGGCAGCGAGCTGGTCGCGCTGCGTGATCCCGCGCTCGGCTCGGCCGCCGTCACCGAGCTGCAGGCGGCGCGCGCGGCCGCCGAGGATCTGCAGCGGCGCACCGCGAGCTGGCAGCAGACTCTGGCCGACGGCATCACCGATCTCGTCGGCGACGTCGACCATGACCTGCGCGAACGCCTGCGCGGCGTCGCCCGCACCGGCCAGGAGTGGATCGACGAGCACGACCCCGGCCGGCACTGGGGCGCGATCGCCGAATGGCTCACCAGCTCCGTCGACACCGCGCTCGGCGACAACCTCCTGCTCACCCATCGCCGGGCCGAATTGCTCGCCGAACGCATCGCGGGCCATTTCGCCGAAGTCGGCGCCGTCGATCTGCCCGAGGTCCATGCCGGAATGGACGACGAGCGCCAGCTCGCCAGCTCGGGTTCGCTCGCCGACCTCGAGCCGGACATCGGTTTCGCCAGCAAGGTGCTGGTCGGCATGCGTGGTTCCTACGGCGGCGTCTTGATGGTCGGCCTGGCCACCACCTTCGCCGGTCTGGCGATGCTGAACCCGATCTCGCTCGGCGCCGGCCTGATCGTGGGCGGCAAGGCCTATCGCGACGACAAGTCCGCGCGCCTGGCTCGCCGCCGGATCGAGGGCAACGCGGAGGTGCGCCGCTTCCTCGACGACGTGGCGTTCCAGGCGAGCAAAGACACCAAGGATCGCCTGCACCGCATCCATCGCGCCCTGCGTGATCATTTCGCCGGGGTGGCCGAGCGCAGCCTGCGCTCGATCGATGCCTCGCTGCGGGCCGCGCAGGACGCGGCGACGATGGCCGCGACGCACCGCGCCGAGCGCACCGTCGTGCTGGAACGCCAGTTGACCGCCGTCGCGGAGCTACGTCGCTACGCGGATTCCATGCAAGCCGAGCTGGGACGGGCCGACGGTACGGTATCTGGGTGACCCACCGTTTCGACACCGCCGCGCCCCAGGCCCAACCCAGAATCCTGGCCGAAGCGCACGAGCTGGTCGGCGCGGCGGCGCGGATACTCGGCCGGGACGAGTACGCGCGCGCCCTGCTCGCCGAGTGTGAGTACCGTCTGCGGGAGCCGCTGCGCGTCGCACTGGCCGGCTCGATCAAGGCGGGCAAGTCGACGCTGCTGAACGCGCTGGTCGGCCAGGCTGTCGCCCCGACCGATGCCACGGAATGCACCCGCGTGGTCACCTGGTACCGCGACGGCGCCACCCCGACGGTCACCGCGCACGCGGCCGACGGCGCCCGCGCCAATGTGGTCGTGCGCCGCGGCACCGGCGCGCACGGCCTCACGTTCGACTTGACCGCACTGCACTGGGATGTCGGGCGTCCCCGTGAGGTCGATCATCTCGAGGTCGGCTGGCCGTCGGCGGCGCTGGCCCAGACCACGATCATCGATACCCCCGGCACCTCGTCGCTGTCGCGTGAGGTGTCGCTGCGCACCGCGCGGCTCCTCACCCCGGCCGCCGCCGGGACCGACGCGCGCGGGTCGGCCATCGCGGCGCCCGGCGCGGATGCCGTGGTCTACCTGCTGCGCCGCCTCGACGCCACCGACGTGCAGTTCCTCGAACAGATCGGCGCCGGTGCCGGTGGCGCGGGTCCGCTCGGTGTGATCGGGGTGGTGTCGCGCGCCGACGAGATCGGCGCGGGCCGCATCGACGCGCTGCATTCCGCGCGCGATGTCGCGGCCCGCTTCGCCGGCGAGCTCGAACGGACCGGGTTGTGCCAGGCGGTGATTCCGGTGGCGGGCCTGCTCGCGTTCGCCGCGTCCACGCTGCGGCAGCCGGAGTTCGCGGCGTTCGAGGCGCTGGCCACGGTCCCCGCGGAAGATCTCGGTGTCGCTCTGCTCTCGGCGGACCGGTTCGCCCGCGCCGACATCGCGCTGCCCGTGGCGCCGGAACTGCGTGCGCAGCTGGCGGATCGCTTCGGCCTGTTCGGTATCCGCATGGCCACCATGCTGATCCGCCTCGGCGTTCGCGATTCGGCCTCGCTGGCAGCGGAATTGGCCGCACGCAGCGGGATCGATGAGTTGCGCTCGGTGCTCGAGGTCCAGTTCGGCCAGCGCGCCGAGGAATTGAAGGCACATTCGGCGCTGAGTACGCTGGACCGAATCCTCGTCGCCTACTCCGGCACCGAAGCCGACCGGCTGCGGCCCCGGGTCCGCGCCCGGCTCGCCGACGTGCACGGTTTCACCGAGCTGCGGCTGCTCGGCCGGCTGCGCACCGACGAACTCCCGCTGCCCGCACCGGTCCTCGCCGACCTCCACCGCATCCTCGGTGGTGCGGGCGTGGCGGCCCACCTGCGTCTCGGACTGCCCGCCGACGTCGACCTGGAAACCGTGCGCGCCACGGCCTTCAGCGCGGTGCGCACGTGGCGCACCCGAGCCGCGCACCCGCTGGCCGATCAGGCCACTGCCACCGCCTGCCGCGCGGCGGCCCGCAGTGCCGAAGGAATCCTGGCCGAGCTGTCGCGTCCGGTCAGATGAAGTACGCGGTCCCCGAAGAGCTTCCGGTCCCATAGCCGAGGCTCTTGGCGAACTCCCGGATCGCGATCAGCGCGTGCCCGACCGGACCGGGATCACTGCACGACCCACCGACCGACGAGAACGTGCACCCGTCATCGGCCACCGCGACCACCGGCGCACTCTCCGCCGCCGCCACCCCGGCACCCCCGAAAACCACCGCACCACTCACGAGCAACCCACAGATCCCACGCTTCAGCATCCTCCGAAACTATCCCACCGAGTCACCCACCGCCCTGCCCCCAATCCCGGGGGCCTGCCTCAGGCGGCGTGCACGCTCAGTTCGATGTGCATCCCGGCGGCCACCATGTTCACCAGTGCGTCCAAGCTGAAGAGGCCGATCTTTCCCCGCGTCAGATCGGATACCCGCGGCTGTGTCACGCCCAGCCGTTCCGCCGCCACGGCCTGCGTCCACCCCGCCGCTTCGATGTGTTCGGTCAGCGCGCTCATCATTCGGTCAGCGTGCTCATCAGTCGTGACCGCAGCCGCATGTTCTCAACGGTCGGAGTCGTCCCGGAGTAGGGCTCGTCCTCGGCGGCGAGGTCGAGAATGTCGAGCGCTTCGTCGGTCTCCGGGCGGTCACGATGTGGCGTCGGGTGCTGCGGTTGAGCGAGGTCGGCGCAAGAATGGCCCGGGGTCGGGAAGTTTTTTCGGGCGGCGGGAATGAATCGCCGCAGCTGCTGGTTGTGCAGATCGACAACATTGAGCGTGTGTGACTCAAGTCCAGGTTGACTCGCGAGGGATCTCGGGGGCAGGATTGAGCCCACCACGCTCAGTGTTACTGAGACTGTTGCCCCTAAGTTCGTCAAACAGGAGGAATCACTATGGCTCGTGCGGTCGGAATCGACCTCGGGACCACGAACTCTGTCGTCTCCGTTCTCGAAGGCGGCGAGCCGGTCGTCGTCGCGAACTCGGAAGGCTCGCGCACCACCCCGTCGATCGTCGCGTTCGCGAAGAACGGTGAGGTACTCGTCGGTCAGCCTGCCAAGAACCAGGCCGTCACCAACGTCGACCGCACCATCCGCTCGGTCAAGCGCCACATCGGCACCGACTGGAACGTAGAGATCGACGGCAAGAAGTACACCCCGCAGGAAATCTCCGCGCGCACGCTGATGAAGCTGAAGCGCGACGCCGAGGCCTACCTCGGTGAGGAGATCACCGACGCGGTCATCACCGTCCCGGCCTACTTCGAAGACGCCCAGCGTCAGGCCACCAAGGAAGCCGGCCAGATCGCCGGTCTGAACGTGCTGCGCATCGTCAACGAGCCCACCGCGGCCGCGCTCGCGTACGGCCTGGACAAGGGCGACAAAGAGCAGACCATCCTGGTCTTCGACCTCGGTGGCGGCACCTTCGACGTCTCGCTGCTGGAAATCGGCGAGGGCGTCGTCGAGGTCCGCGCGACCTCCGGTGACAACCACCTCGGTGGCGACGACTGGGACGAGCGCGTCGTGTCCTGGCTGGTCGACAAGTTCAAGGCGTCCTCGGGCATCGACCTGACCAAGGACAAGATGGCCATGCAGCGTCTGCGCGAGGCTGCCGAGAAGGCGAAGATCGAGCTGTCGTCGAGCCAGTCGACCTCGATCAACCTGCCCTACATCACCGTCGACGCGGACAAGAACCCGCTGTTCCTCGACGAGCAGCTCACCCGCGCCGAGTTCCAGAAGATCACCTCCGATCTGCTGGACCGCACCCGCGCGCCGTTCCAGTCCGTCATCAAGGACGCCGGCATCAACGTGGCCGACATCGACCACGTCGTGCTCGTCGGTGGCTCCACCCGTATGCCCGCCGTCTCCGACCTGGTCAAGGAACTGACCGGTGGCCGTGAGCCGAACAAGGGCGTGAACCCGGACGAGGTCGTCGCCGTCGGCGCCGCCCTGCAGGCCGGTGTGCTCAAGGGTGAGGTCAAGGACGTCCTGCTGCTCGATGTCACCCCGCTGTCGCTGGGCATCGAGACCAAGGGTGGCGTGATGACCAAGCTCATCGAGCGCAACACCACCATCCCGACCAAGCGCTCGGAGACCTTCACCACGGCCGACGACAACCAGCCGTCCGTGCAGATCCAGGTGTTCCAGGGTGAGCGCGAGATCGCCTCGCACAACAAGCTGCTCGGCTCCTTCGAGCTGACCGGCCTGCCCCCGGCTCCGCGTGGCGTGCCGCAGATCGAGGTCACCTTCGACATCGACGCCAACGGCATCGTGCACGTGACCGCCAAGGACAAGGGCACCGGCAAGGAAAACAAGATCAAGATCCAGGACGGCTCCGGCCTGTCCAAGGAAGAGATCGACCGGATGGTCAAGGACGCCGAGGCGCACGCCGCCGAGGACAAGGCCCGCCGCGAGGAGGCCGAGACCCGCAACCAGGCCGAGTCGCTGGTGCACCAGACCGAGAAGTTCATCAAGGACAACGAGGACAAGGTCCCGGCCGACATCAAGTCGAAGGTCGAAGAGGCCATCGCCGAGGCCAACACCGCGCTGGCCGGCACCGACATCGCGGCCGTGAAGACCGCGGTGGAGAAGCTGGCGACCGAGTCGCAGGCCCTGGGCCAGGCGCTCTACGAGTCGCAGGCCGCCGACGCCGCCGCCGGAGGCAACGGTGCGGGCCCTGTCGATGACGACGGCGTCGTCGATGCCGAGGTCGTGGACGAGCCGGTCGACACGGAGAAGAAGTGACCGAGGCCAACTCCGAACAGGAGCTGATCGAAGACATCGTCACCGATGCCGACTCCGCCGCCGACGCGGCGGCGGAGCCGTCCACCGACGGCGAGGCCGAGGCGCCGGTCAGCGACGAGCTGGCCGAGCGCACCGCCGACCTGCAGCGGTTGACCGCGGAATACGCGAACTACCGCCGCCGGGTGGAGCGGGATCGTCAGGCCAACATCGACGCGGCCAAGGCCGCGGTGGTGACCGAGTTGCTCGGTGTGCTCGACGATCTGGACCGGGCCAGGGCGCACGGCGACCTGGAGACCGGCCCGCTCAAGGCCGTCGCCGACAAGCTCGAGACCGCGCTGACCAAGCAGGGTCTCGTCGAATTCGGTGGCGTCGGTGACCCGTTCGACCCGACGCTGCACGAGGCCGTGCAGCACGAGGGTTCGGGCGCGGATCCGGTGATCGGCCTGGTCATGCGCAAGGGCTATCGGTTCGGCGACCGGGTGCTTCGGCACGCGCTGGTCGGGGTAACCGATGCCGAGGCCGTGGGGGCATCGGATTCGGATGCCGACGGCGACACTCGATAACAACGCGCCGCGAACGACGGGCCCGAAGGCGGTAGCGGAGCGTGACCACGTAGGGCCCCGAGAGCGGCGCCATACAACACGGAGAGGAGGAGATGCCCGGTGAGCCAACGGGAGTGGATCGAGAAGGACTTCTACAAGGAGCTGGGTGTCTCCTCCGGCGCCTCGCAGGACGAGATCAAGAAGGCCTACCGCAAGCTCGCCCGCGACCTGCACCCGGACTCCAACCCAGGTGACAGCAAGGCCGAGGAGCGGTTCAAGGTGGTCAGCGAGGCCAATGCCGTGCTGTCGGATCCGGCCAAGCGCAAGGAGTACGACGAGACGCGCCGCCTGTTCGCGGGCGGCGGCGGTCGCGGCTACGGCGGCGGCGGGTTCACTCCCGGTGCGGGCGGCGGCTTCTCGCAGGACTTCAACATCGGTGACATCTTCGGCCAGGCCGGTGGCGCGGGCGCCGCGGGTGACGGCGGGCTCGGCGATCTGCTGGGCGGGCTGTTCAACCGGGGCGGCGCACGCGGCGCGAGCCGTCCGCGCCGGGGTTCCGACGTGGAGACCGAGACGACGCTGGGCTTCCGCGAGGCCGCCCAGGGCGTCACCGTCCCGCTGCGGATGACCAGTCCGTCGCCGTGCACGACGTGTCACGGCAGCGGCGCCAAGCCGGGCACCAGCCCGCGAGTGTGTCCGCACTGCAACGGTTCCGGTGTGGTCAGCCGTAATCAGGGCGCGTTCGGTTTCAGCGAGCCCTGCGACGACTGCCGCGGCACCGGGTCGATCATCGACGATCCGTGCACCGATTGCTCGGGCACCGGCATCCAGAACCGCACCCGCACGATCACTGTCCGGATTCCGCCCGGTGTCAGTGACGGGCAGAAGATCCGGTTGGCCGGGCAGGGCGAAGCGGGCCTGCGTGGGGCGCCCTCGGGCGATCTCTACGTGACCGTGCACGTCAGCCAGGACAAGGTGTTCGGCCGCCAGGGCGACGACCTCACCCTGGTGCTCCCGGTGAGCTACAGCGAATTGGTACTGGGGACAACTGTTTCCGTGCCGACGCTGGACGGCCGGGTCGGTGTGAAGGTGCCGCCGGGCACCGCCGACGGGCGTATCCTGCGGGTACGCGGTCGTGGTGTGCCCAAGCGCGGCGCTGCGGGCGGCGCCGGTGACCTGCTGGTCACGGTGAAGGTCGCGGTTCCGCAGAACCTGGATTCCGATGCCACCGATGCGCTCAAGCGCTATCAGGAGGCGGAGAAGTCGGGTGGCTTCGATCCGCGTGCGGGATGGGCGGGTGCTTGATGGCCCCGCGCATCGAGCTCAGCGCCCGGAGGAGGTAGCGCAGCGTGACCATGGAGGGCGTCGGGAGAGGCGCAGATCAGGATCCGGCTCCGAAGTCCGCGTCGGGTGGGACCTCGCGTGCCGAGTTCTTCATGATCTCGGTGGCGGCTCAGCTGGCGGGTATGCACGCGCAGACGTTGCGCACCTATGACCGGCTGGGTTTGGTCACACCCCAACGCACTTCGGGTGGCGGACGCCGGTACTCGGCCCGCGACGTCGAGCTGCTGCGCGAAGTGCAGCGGCTGTCGCAGGACGAGGGCGTCAACCTCGCCGGCATCAAGCGCATCATCGAGCTCACCAACCAGGTGGAGGCGCTGCAGCAGCGCGTCGAGGAGATGAGCGCCGAGCTGGAGCAGTTGCGGGCGGGCTACCGGCCCGACCTGTCGCCGCCCCAGCGCAGCACCGCGCTCGTGGTGTGGCAGCCACGGCATCGGCGCTGAGTTCCACGTTTCGGTCGAGCCCCCGGCTCGCGATCCGCTACCGCGGTCGCGGACCGGGGGCTCGTCCGTTGGCCGGTCAACCCCCGGCGACCGGCTGGTGATTCTCCAGCAACCTCTTTATTCGTGAGCTTGCTGGTGCCACTGCCGGCCGTAACGCTGTGAGGTGGGGATATATCTCGGAACCATTACAGGAGTTTGCTGTAAGGATGCTGAATTCGGACCATTCGGAACCTGTTTCCGCAGGAGGATCGCGGCACCCCGACACACCCTCCCCGCGTGTCGCGGCACGGCGCGTCGGGTTTCGGGGTCCCGGATTCGTAGCGGAAGAGTCGCTCTACCAGGCACATTGGTGCGCGATCGATGCTTTCCCTGACAAGATCAGCAAAGCGTGAGGTAGTGTTCACCCCACTTTAACGATCTTGGGGTATGTTTTCAGGTGATACTGATGAGTACCATCTGGTTTTTAGAGAATTACATGCGTGATGTTTAAGAGTACGATTCCGAAGCTGGCAAACCTCGCCTAGACTTCTCGCATCGGCTGCTGACGAGTGTCCTCCCAGCCCGTCACTCGCCGGCGCGGCTAGCGTTCGATGGCGAAACGAGGTTGTGACACATATGGATTCGCGGACTGTCGCTTTGATCCGGACTACGTTCAAGGCGGTTGCTGCGGAAGACGGTGGGCACGAGAAGCTAGCCAGGTCGTTCTATTCGATCCTGTTCACGGACTATCCCGGAATCCGTGACTACTTCCCGGCAGCCATGGACTCCCAGCGTGACCGGCTCGTCAAGGCGATCTCCTACGCGCTCGACCGGTTGGAAGAACCGGACAAGCTGCTCCCCTTCCTGGCCCAGCTCGGGCGCGATCACCGCAAGTACGGTGTGCAGCCCGCGCACTACGTCGCGGTCGCCAACTCGCTGAAGTCGGCCATGCGCCAGTTCGCGGGCACCGAGATGTGGACCGACGAGGTCGCCAGCGCCTGGGACGAGGGCCTGGCCACCATCAGCGGCGCGATGATCAGCGCCGCCGACAAGGAGTCGACCCCCGCCGCCTGGAGCGCGACCGTGGTCGAACGCCGGGAAGTGCTGCGCAATCTCGCGGTCATCCGGGTCCAGCTCGACCAGCCGATGCAGTACGCGGCGGGCCAGTACCTCAGCGTCCAGGTGCCCGCGCGGCCCCGGATGTGGCGCTACCTCTCCCCGGCCAACCCGGCGAACGCCAACGGCGAGATCGAGTTCCACGTGCGCAGCGTGCTCGGTGGCTGGGTGAGCCCGGCCATGGTCTCGCACACCACCGTCGGCGACCAGTGGCTGCTCGGTTCGCCGCTCGGCGGACTCGGCGTCCCGCGCAACACCAAGCGCAAGATGCTGATGGTCGGCTGCGGCACCGGCGTCGCGCCGCTGCGCGCGCAGATCATGTCGATGGCGCAGCGCCGGGTGAACCCGAAGGTCCACCTGTTCGTCGGCGGCCACCACCCCTGCGACCTCTACGACCTGCAGGTACTGAGCCAGCTGGCCGTCGCCAACAAGTGGCTCTCCGTCACCCCCGTCAGCGAGAGCGACGAGAACCCCTGGTGGTTCTACGATTCCGGCGACCCCCAGGCCGACCTACCCGGCCTGGAACCCCGGATGACCGGCCAGATCGGCAAGGTCGTCGCCAGCTACGGCCCCTGGGCCGACCGCGACGTCCAGATAGTCGGCTCCCCCTCCATGGTCCAAACCACCAAGTTTCGCCTGATGGCCGCCGGCACCCAGGCCAAGTCGATCCGCCACGACCCGTTGTTCTAAGCCCGAGGTTCGCTCGGACGGGTGAACCTGCGGGGTCGATGGCCGGGATCTGCAGCGCTCGCGACGGATACCGGTGTCCGGTAGCGTCGCACCACATGAGTACTCCTGGGGGGAGCGACGGTCAGTCGTTGTCGGTGGTTCCCGACGAAGTCCGCGATGTCGGTCGGTATGTCTACGGCATCGCTGATGCGCTGCGTACGGCATTGGATTCAGCGAGCCGCGAGGTCGAGACCCTGCTCACCGGCGGCTGGACCGGGGATCTGGCCGATGACTTCAGGACCGGCTGGACCGAAACCAACGATGGCGGAACCCAGATCTGCACCGCTCTGACCAGTATGGCCGAGAAGCTGGGTATCACCGCCGACAACTTCCAGAACCAGGACACCGCAACGTCTTACAGCCTCAATATGGCTGGCCTCGATCTGACGGAGTCGTGATGGGTTCGGAGTTCTCTGTCGATATGGATCAGCTCGATCAGATCGTGGCGCGCTTGGCTGGGCTCGCCGGCTTCGTCGCCGATCATCTCGACGACATCGATGATCATGTCGCGACGCTGAAGGGCACCACCTGGGAAGGTCTCGCGGCGGACGCCTATCAAGTCGCCCATCAGCAGTGGATAGTCGGGGCGCGGGAGTTCGCCGAGGGGATACAGGACATGAGCACGGCCGCAAGGTCTGCCCACGGCCGCTATTCGACTGCGGCCGAGACCAACAAGCGGATGCTACAAGGCGGATAGCCAGGTGTCCTGGACCATTGATTCCGGCATGTACTACGACGCCGGAAAGAAGTGCCATCTGCTCGCCGACGACATCAGCCTCGCCCTGGGGCCGCTGAACTCCACCCTGCAGAACGAGTGCGGCGGGATGGCCGGCGACCACGAGAAATGCACTGACTGGACCACTACCTACGACCGGCACGCAGCGGACATCGTCACCTTGACAGCCACATTGGCCAATGCCCTGCGTCGGTACGGTGATGTGCTGGAAGCGTGCGGCTACAACTGGTGGCATTCGAACCGAGCCACCGCAAGCGGTCCCGAACCAGCGCGTCCCTCGGTGTCGGAACCGCTGTACGACTCCGGGATGGCGCTTCCCGTCACGGCGAGAGGTGACAACGGGGCGGGGTTGGACGAGGGTGCCGTTGTCGGGCTGTTGGAGAAAGTCGGCAAGATTCCCAACGGTGACGCGACCAAGCTCGTCAAAGCGCGCGATGCGTGGAAAGCGTTCGCCGACAGTGGCTATATCACCGGTGCCGCCGACCGGGTCAAAGGGGTCAACGCCAAATTCACCGGCAGCACGGACCCGAACATCATCGATGTCGAGGAGAAGCTCAACACCCTCGAACAGGCCGCGAAGTTGGTGGCCGATGCCGCCAAGGGCATGGTCACTCCGGTCTCCGAACATCACACCGCGCTCACCGACATGCGCACCGAGATTCAGTCCGCTGTCGCCCAAGCCGGTATCGAGATCGCCGCGGCGATCGGCATCACCATCGCTGTCGTCGCGGTCACCGCGGTGTTCACAGCCGGACTCGCCTCCGGCGGCGCCGCTGCGGGTGGTGCTGTCATCACGGTCGAGATTGTCGAGAGCACCGCCTTGATCATCAAGAACACGGTGACCGCCAGCCGCCTCCTCGTCATCTTCGGTACTGTCGTCGCGGCCGGCACAGCTACCGGTGGGTTCACGGCGGTCCCTGACCTCACCAACGCGGGTGTCAGCGCGGCGGTCGCGGCGATCGCGGGCTTGGCCGTCTACATCGCCGCTGACGATGCGCCGGACGCGACCGCAGGCGGCGGTGGTGCTGCGGCCGCCGGACCAGCAAACGCTGAGGAGGTCAAGGAACTTCTCGAATCGGCCACGCGGCCTGGTAATACCAAACCGCATCGTGAACTGGATACCGACGAAGAGATTCGAGAACTGTACGATCAGATCACTCGAAAGGGGGAGCCGATGGATGTCGGTAGCTACCCGGGCCGCGGTTCCCGTCTGCCGGATGGAACAGAGGTTCGTATCAGGGACACCAGTGATTCGGGAGGCGTCACCATCGATGTCAAGTATCCCGGAAGTGGTAAGCCAGTGAAGGTGCATCTACCGAAATGATGAATACTAAGCTAGAGAACTTTCTGCTGTATGCGATCGATGACGACTGGGCGCCGATCGCCGAATTCGATGCCGACGTGCAGAAAATCACGCCCGGAGAGTACTCCCGACGCCGTGTTCTGGAGGTGATCCAGGATCTGGCCACGCGAGGGTACATTCAACTCGGGGCGTTTCCAGGAGGCGGGCGATCGTGGGAGCCATGGACGGTTCCCGTCGAGGATGGGATTCGCCGAATCGCGGAAGGGTTCAACAATTCGACCGGGTATCTCGAGATTTCCGACACTGAAATTGGATCGAGCGAAGTCTTTCGTGCGGCGATCACGTCGGCTGGTCGCAAGCGCCTGAACGAGCTGGGTGACCCGTATGAAATATACGGGGATCCATGGTCCGACGACCCCCTTCTGCGGGCAGATTAGAACGAAACCGGTGTAATTCTTCACTGGGTATTCTTGGAATCTGCCAGGTGACACGTTCGGGCAGGTGCCAGGGTAGTGGCCTCTGTTCTATGCCCCCTCGGCGATGATGTTCGTCGGGGGAGTGCCGGTGTCGATGAGGCGGTCGACCGTGGTGCGGACCATGGCGGGGGAGCCGCAGACCAGGACCTGGTGCTGATCGAACGGGCCGTGCGCGGCGGCCACGTCGGCGAGGGTGCCGTGCAGCATCTCGGCGGGGGCGAAGCCGATGTCGACGCGGGAGTGCTCGTGCCATTCGTCGCGGATCGGCGGATCGTCGGGGGTCTCGACCACGGGAATTACCGTCAGCCAGGGCAATTCGCCGGACAGCAGGAACAGCATGTCCGCGGCGTAGAGGTCGCGTGGGGAGCGGCCACCGTAGAAAAGGTATGTGCGCGGCGGGTTCTCGCGTCGGGCCAGGTCGAGGATCTGGGCGCGCATCGGCGCCAGACCGGTGCCGCCCGCGATCATCACCACCTCGGTGGCCTCGGGATCGACGTGGAAAACGCCGTAGGGCGCGTTGATTCGCCACTGATCGCCGGGCTTGGTGTCGGCGACGATCGAACTCGAGCACCAGCCGCCGGGCACCGTGCGCACATGGAATTCCAGCTTGCCGTCGAGCGAGGGCGGCAGCGCGGGGGAGAGCCTGCGCCGGACGCCGGGGTGCTGGGGCACCTCCACCTCCACCGAGCCACCCGCCGCGAACGGCACGAAGTCGCCGATCAGCCGGATCACGGCGATGTCGTTGCGCAGGCGGTGATGGCCGACGACGGTGGCCGTCCAGGCCGGATCGGGAATCTCGCTCATCGGTCTCTTTCGCGAAACGGGTGGTGCGGGACGGGTTCTCAGCCGACCGGGTCGGCGGCGATGATCTGCGGCGGGGTACCGGCCCGGATCAGGGCGCGGCGGGTGTCGGCGATCATCCGCGGTGAGCCGGCGACCTGGATCTGCCGATCGGCCCACGAGCCGAAGCTGGTCACCACCGCTCCCAGATTACCGACCAGGCGACGGTACATGCCGCTCGGCGCGGACGCGGGCCGCTGCGGATACCACCACGGATCGTCGCGTTCCTCGCACACCGGCACCACGGTCAGCCACGGGTTGGACTGGGAGAGCTGCCACATATTGTCGACATCGTAGAGGTCGCCGGGGAAGCGCCCGCCGACGAAGAAGTGCACGCGCGGATTGATGCCACGCTGACTCATCTCGATCAGCTGCGCGCGCAGCGGCGCGATCCCGGTGCCGGAGCCGATGAACAGCACATCGCGCCCGGACTCCCGGTCGACGTGCAGGCCGCCGAGCGGACCGGCGATCTTCCACCGATCACCGACCTTGGTGTCGTTGACGATCGCGGGGCTCACCCAGCCGCCGCTGATCCGGCGCACGTGGAACTCGATCTCGCCATAGGGGTTCGCGGGGATCGCGGGGGAGAAGTAGCGCCACATGTTCGGCCGCTGCGGGACCTGCACCGGCACGTACTGGCCCGCCTTGAACGGGATCGGCCCGTCGGCCTGCAGCCGCACGATCGCCAGATCGTCGAGCACCTTGCGATGCCCGACCACCGTCGCGCCCCAGAACGGCTGCGACTTGTCCTCGTTGGCGCCGATCGCCATCGAGGCCGAGACGAGGATGGTGATATCGCTCCAGCCCTCGTGCAGTTCCCTGGTCCACCGGTTGCCGTGGAAGGAGCGCAGGGCCGAGAGCAACGCCCGGCCCGCCATGTCGTAGTGGTCCGCCTCGACCCCGTATTTCCGGTGGTCGCGGGCCAGTTGCTCGAGGAACTTCTGTGCGCGCTCGAAGTCCTCCAGATTGTCCAGGACATACTGCAGCGCCGTGATCAGACGCTTGGGCATCATGTCCATCGCGGGTGGGAACAGCTCCCGTAACGCCGGGTTCTGCGCGAACAGGTGACCGTAGAAAGCGCTGATCAGCCGCTCGGGACCACCGGGTGTCTCCGACACCCCGCGGAAATCGGCGCGGACCAGCGCAAGCGAACGCGCATCCACGTCGTCAAGCTCCCTTTCCCTGAAATTGCTGCGATGTGGCCCCGCCTCACGACGGGCGCCTCCTCAAGTATCCCCCGAAACCAGCCGCTGGGTGCAGGGATGCTCGTCACGGTCCCATTCGCCGGACGGATCGTAAGCCGTCGTCGGCGGGGTTGGCACGATGGCGCCGTCATCGATACGGGTCGGTGATCTTGCTCGTCCCGAATCTTCGGTCCACCGCCGCCCGGCGCGAGCCCTAGCCGCACATAGCATCGCTTGCTATCCTTGCCGATATGACCAGGATGATTACCCAAGCTGAGCTGCGCAACGGCAGCGCCGGGGTGATGGATGCCCTCGAGGCCGGTGATGACTTCATCATCACCCGCAACGGTCATCCGGTCGGCGAGCTGCGCCCGATCCGCCCGCAGCGCGACATCGGTACGGCCGAGTTGAAGGCGCGTCTCGCGCGTTTTGCCGACGCCGGCACCGCGGCGGAAGAACGTGCGGAGATCGACGCGGCGTTCGGCGCCGAGCGTCTCGATGACTGACGCTCCGATGCGGCACCCGGTCGGCCTGCTGGATACGTGCGTACTCATTGATCTCCCGCGAATCGATGACGCGAAACTTCCGATCCGTTCGCGAATCAGCACGGTCACCCTGGTCGAACTGGGGATCGGGATCGCGTTGGCGACGGAGCCGAAAACGCTTGCCCTCCGGACCGAGCGGATGCTGGAAGTAGAGCATGCTTTCGACGCTTTGCCGCTGTGTTCCGCGGCGGCGCGCCGGTTCGCGACAATGGCCAAACTCGTCATCGCCGGCGGTCGAAATCCCAAGCCGCGCAAGATGGATCTGATGATCGCCGCGATAGCCTCCGCGAACGATCTGCCGCTCTACACGAGCAATATCGATGATTTCCGCGGCCTGGATCCGGTGCTCACCCTGGTAGCGGTGTGAACGGACGGGCCTGACGAGACGGCGGAACGCCCGTCGATGATGTAGGTCATCTCGGAGTCGTGCGCTGTTCTGGTTCGGTGTGGTAGGGATCGGTGATCCGCCGGAGTTCGATCAGGGTGTTCCGCAGGTCGGTGGCGGCGGGTCGCCCCAGATGGGTGACCCACTCTGCCTCTACCTTCGATGCTGTCCGATTCGCCAGTTCCACGGCACGTCTGCCCTTCTCGGCCAGGCGCAACTGCCGGGCACGTCCGTCGCTGGGGTCGGGATGCCGTTCGAGGTATCCGTTGCGAACGAGCTGATCGACGAGCACCTTCGCGGTCTGCTTGGTGATCTGCGCCTGGGCGGCCAGTTCGGTCAGGCGCGATCCCTCCGGTCCGATCCGCGCGACCAGGCGCGCCTGCGCCGGGGTGAGCTCGTCGAACCCTCCCTCGACCAGGGCGACGAGTACCCGCCGTTCCATCTCCCGATAGGGAACGAAGAGGAGAACTCCGAGGTTGAGTGCGTCGTCGCTCATCCCACTCCTTGATCCGGTCAGTTTTACTGACTATATTAGTCAGAAAGGCTGACGAATTGGAGGCCGTGGTCATGGATGTCGATCAGCACTGGCGGATCATCGCCGAGCAGCGCCGCGCCATCGCGCACCTGCTCACCACCCTCACCCCCGCGGAGCTGGACACTCCTTCCCTCTGTGACGGCTGGCGCATCCGCGACGTCGCCGCGCACGTGGCCCTGGCCCCACAACCACCCGGTCCCCTCGGCATGCTCCGCGAAGCCGCCCGCGCCCGCGGCAGCTTCCACCGCCTCAACCACGACCTCGCCGTCCGCCACGCCGACGCCACCCCCGACCTCGCCGCCGAACTGTCGGCCGTCGCCGACTCCCGCCGTCTGCCCGCGGTCACCAACTACCGCAACATCCATTTCGACGTCATCGTGCATGCCCAGGACATCGCCCGCCCCCTCGGCCGCACTGTCGCTGTCGACCCGGCCGCGGCAGCCGTTGCCGCCCAACGGGTCTGGACCATGGGCTGGCCGTTCTGGGCCAAGCGCCGCCTCGCCGACGTCACCCTGGTCGCCGAGGACTCGCCCTGGACCGTCGGCTCCGGCCCCGAACTCCGCGGCACCACCCTCGAGCTGCTGCTACTCCTCACCGGCCGCGAGGTCACCGGCCTCGTCCGCCGCTGAGTCAGCCGGCGACCAACCGCACCGCCGCCTGCCGCGCGACCTCCCCGATCTCGAACTTCTTGCCGACGATGTGCTGGACCAATGCGGGCTCGTGCCATCCCGTACTTGCGCAGGTGACGCAGGACCGCCCCCGGCTACACGAACACCCCGTTGGTGTGGAAGTTCAACGGCACATCCCGAATCTGCGCGTCGAAGTCGTCGGTGTCCTAGCTGTGTGAGCTCGAAACCACCGGCGCGTGCGTGAGATAGGCGAGCGCTCGATCGCGGATCCGTGGGTCCGGACCGGGTCGGTTCACCACCGGTTTGCCCTCGGGATCGCGCCCGTCGAACGGGCTGGAAAGTCGAAGTCCACTCATGGTCGATCGACCTACGCGGCCGGGCTCAACCACCCTTTCCCATGCTAATGTCCCAGGTCAGAGCAGTGGACGGCGAGAAGGGGTGGGGATTGAAACGCGCAGGTACAGCAGTGATCGTGGCGGGCCTTGCGGTGGTCGGGCTGGCCGGGTGCGACTCGGGGGAGACCTCGTCGAAGGGGGCGACCACTACGGCGAAGCCGGTGTTGTGGAATCCGTGCACGGAGATTTCCGATGATGCGCTGAAGGCGGCGGGGGTGGATCCGGCATCCGAGGAAAAGGGTGTTGCCGGTGTTCCGCAGTCGGGGTGGGAGATCTGTGGATGGGATGGCCCGACCTTCGCCGTGACCGTCTACGCCACGAACAAGACTGTGGATCAGTTCAAGTCCAAGCCCGGCAACGTCGACTTCCGCGCGGTCACGATCGCCAGCCGAGCCGGGGAAGAGTTCCGCGTCGAAGGCGCTTCGAAGAAGCTCGACTGCAACGCCGTGTTCCCGGTCGCGCAGGGCGTCGTGCAGCTGCAGATCCTGAACCGCGCGAGCTTGGACGGACTGACGGATCCGTGTGTGTCATTGGCGCGAGTGGGGGAGACCCTCGTGCCGACATTCCCGAAATGAGGGGGCGGAACGGACATGGCTGAATCCCCGTATTCGGACCTGCTCGGAAAGACTCGCGCGGGCGAGGTCTATCTGAACGACGAGGCCGCCGCATACCACATGTACAAGGCTTGCGATAAGCGGCTCACAGATCTGGATTCACTTCGCGCCGTGGCTGTGCGAGCGCAGGCCGTCAGCGGCTTCGGTGACTTCGACATGGCGAGGCAGCTCGAGAAGCAGTTCCTTCGGCAAGCGACCGGCGACGACAATTCCGTCGACGCCGTCATCCTCAAAGACATCGAAGCTGTCAAACAACTGCGCGAAGTCTTCTCCCTCTCGTTCAAACGCCTCACCGGCCAGGACATCGAAACCGCCAATGCCCTCGACTACACCACCGAGCAGGTGAAGTAGATGCAACCCAACATCGCGGGACTCGACCTCCTCGGCGGCCTTCGCAACTTCGTCCTGTCCCCGTTCGGCGACGACGGTGAGCTCGATGCCGCCGATATCGCGGACATCCAGGATCGATACAACGACCAGCGCACGACCAACCGCCAGAGGGCTGCCGAACTCGGATTCGACGGTGAATACCGCCCCAACATGGTGACGAAAACCGACGCCTTCGAGGGGACTGTCGCTCAACTGCGGGCCAAGGTGGACAAGATCGACCTCGATGCCGTCAACGACCTGATCGGCGCGTGGAACGAGATCTCGACCCGCAACAGCACCTCGCTCGACGAGTTCCGCAAGCAGATCACTCGCGGCACGGCGCCCGATATCTGGTCCGGTGCGGCCGCGACCGCGGCAGCGGAAACCGTCGCGGCATACGACGCCACGGGCAAGAAGGTCACCACCGCTGCCGCGCTCACCAGAAGCAAGCTCGACGAACTCCGCACCGGCCTCGAACCGACCAAGCGCCTCGTTCCGTACGAGCCCGAGCATCGCAGTGGCCTGGACAACTTCGGCGGTCTCTTCACCGGCCGCGCCTGGCGCAATGACGATGTCGCACAGGAGAATGCGCGAGTCGAAGCGGTCCGCGTCCTGAAGTCTGTCTATGCTCCGGTGATTATCGAATCCGATACCGAGGTTCCGGTCATTCCCATCCCGAAGACGGTCGAGAACGGCGGCGGGGACCCGGATTACAACGGTGGATCGACCAAACCCAATTCGAACAACCCGAATTCGTCCACCTCGGGCACCGATCAACCGGCGACCGACCCGGCGTCCACGACTCCGGCGTCGACGACTCCGTCCGATGGTGACACCGCCGACGACGAGACCACCACCGGCGACGACACGACGACCGACGACGACACGACCGCGCCGCAGTCGACCGACCCCGGGGCGACCACGCCGGCATCCACCACGCCGAGTGGCACCGCACCGGGCGCGGGATCGCCATCCGGATCACCCGGTGGCGCAGGAACTCCCGGCTCCGGATCGCCGGGTTCGCCGGCCCCGGGCAGCGCGGTACCCGGTGGTGGCGCGACCGCGGGCACCACGGCCGCGGGCGCCCGGGCCGCGGGCGCGGGCAGCGGTACGGCAGGCCGGGCGGGCATGCCGGGCATGGGCGCTCCCGGTGCGCGGGGCGGCGGCAAGGACGACGAATCAACCAAGGGCATTCCCGACTACCTGATCACCCAGGAACACGGTGACGAACTCACCGGTCTGGACAACTTGCCCAAGCTGGTTCCGCCCGTCATCGGCGCCGACTGAATCGCGAAACCTGATGGAACAGAGTAGATCTCCCGTGCGTACCTGGCATCTCACCGCTCTAGACTTCCGCACCCTGTGGGAGGCGGCGGGCCGCGACGTCCTGCCGTACCCCTTGCATCACCGCCACATCGGCGTCGAATCCCAAGCGGAGATCCTCCGGCTGCGCAGCAAGGCCGCCGAGAGCATGATGGCCGAGTTCGACAGCGACCTCGACGCCGCCATGGCCGCGCTGCTGGCTCCCCATGCCCGAGTCGAGGTAGCGGGCGCTTCCGGCAGCACGAGAACGATCCGCGCGCACGGCGGAACCCGAGACACCTACGCCGCCTTGGCTGTTCAGGCTCCCGGTGACGATTCCGACCCGGGCGATGTCACCCTGCACCTGATGGCCCCCGAGGCCCTGGCCGCAGCGGTCCTGTCCACCCTCCCCAAGGTCGGACCCGGCAACGGTCGCGAAATCAAAGTTACCGCAGCTGAACTCGCGGCCCCTCGCCCCCACGTGCGCGACCGATGGAACCCCACCCCCGAGAACAACTCGAAACCTTCCTCGCCAAACCCACCGACACCCTCACCCACATCGGCGTCTACGCACACGCCAGCGTCGACAATCGCCACACCGAGGGTCGCGACGACTTCCAGCTCCACGACCTCACCAACGACGGCCGCTACGTCTTCTACGGCGAATCGACCTTCATCGCCAAACCCACCACTCCCACCCGCCTCCACTCCACCCTCGCCTCGATCCTCACCACTACCGCAACCAAGGCCCGCACTGGCGCATACCGCGCCCCGTGACCGCAGCGGTCCTCAACTCGCGAGCGCCGCCAGTTCCCCGGCCTCGCCACCCAGTAATCGACGCGCCCGCACCAAAAATGGTCTGCGGCCGCGATGATTCGGTCGTACCGCGTGGTGGTGTCCGGAATCCCGTAGTGCTCCGCGAACCCGGCCGCCTCCGTCTGCCCGACGGCACTGATGACGGCCGATGCCAGCGAGTCCGCATCGCGATGCACGTGCAGCACAGGGGTGGCGCGCGGCCCGAACTCCGGTGTCGTGTCGTCGAGCCCGGCCTCGTACAGCGCATCGAGCTCGTCATCGGTGGGCGTGTGATCGAGTACCAGCGTGAACTCGTGGTGACTCATGTCGATTCCTTTGTGTCGGTGTGCTGCCGCGCGAACCGTCGGATGGCATCAGCGTGTCACCGGTTGCTCGATGACGGACTACACCCCAGCGGTGCCCACGGTGTGACCGGCGAGGGGTGGCTGGGGGTCAGATGGCCAGGACGGTTTTGCCGCGGGCGCTGCCTGCGCCGAGGACGGCGGGGACGGCTTCCAGGGGGACGGTCGCTTCGATGGGGACCACCACGTCGCCCGAGGCGACGCGGGCGAGCAGGCGGCTCAGTTCCGGTCCGCGGCCTTTGGATTCGAAGTTGCCGCCGGTGATGTCGCGCTCGCGCAGGGCGATCTCGTCGGCGGCCCAGACGGTGGAGTAGGCGCGGCCGCCGCGGCGGACGAGGGTGGCGTGATCGGCGAAGTCGGTGGGGCTGCTGACCAGGTCGAAGAGGACGTCGATGCCGTCGGGGTGGGTGAAGCGGACGGCGCCGGTGACGCTTCGAGTCACGGTGGGTGGCGGGGTCGGGGTCGACGACGTTGGGGTCGGCGGGGCGGATCTTGGTGTAGTCGATGGTTTCCGCGGCGCCGAGGCGGGCGACCTGGTCGGCGGCATCGCCGCGGGCAGTGGCGATGACGTGGGCGCCCGCGATATTGGCGAGCTGGACCAGGAAGGAGCCGACGCCGCCGGTCGCGCCGACGATCAGTACCGTCTGGCCGGGCCGGATCTGCGCGGTGTCGACGAGGTCCTGGGCGGTGACGCCCGCGACCGGCAGCGCCGCGGCCGTGACGGAGGTGACGCCCTCGGGAATCGGCACCAGCGTGGCGTCCTCGGGCAGGGTCGCGTACTGCGCCCAGCTGCCGTGCCCGGCGGGTGCGGTCAGGAACTTGCCGACCACCCGGTCGCCGACGGCGAACGAGCGCACGCCTGCGCCGACCGCCGAAATCGTGCCCGCGCCGTCGACGCCGAGGATCATCGGGAAATCGATGGGCATCTTGCCCTCGAGGATGCCGTCGGCCATCTTCAGGTCGAAGGGATTGACCCCCGCGGCGTCCAGCGCGACCTGCACCTCCCCGCGCGCGGGCTCCGGCACCGGCACCTCGGCCAGTTCGGGAGTGGCACCGAACTTCTGAACCACGATCGCGCGCATCGGTCGGCTCCTCTTGTCGGGTGGTCCGGGCACCGCAATCCTAGGCGGACAGCCTTGCGACGTGCGGTGATTGATCGTCTTCGGTGGTGTCGCGGCGTAGCGTGAACACCGATTCGGTGCCCGCCGGAAAAAGTTGGAGTTGAGCGGAACAGACTCAACTTTGTGAGCGTTGAACCAGTCGATACCTGACCTACCCGAGGAGATCCGTGGACTCGTTCAATCCCACCACCAAGACCCAGGCGGCGCTGACCGCCGCCCTCCAGGCCGCTTCGGCGGCAGGCAACCCGGAGATCCGTCCGGCGCACTTGCTGGTGGCGTTGCTGGATCAGACCGATGGCATCGCCGCCCCGCTGCTGAAGGCGATCGGTGTCGACCCGGCGACAGTCGAGCGCGAAGCGGGCGACATCGCCGACCGGCTGCCGCGCGCGACCGGTGCGACCACCACACCGCAGCTCGGCCGCGAGGCGCTGGCCGCCCTGGCCGCCGCGCAGCGACTGGCCACCGAGCTCGGCGACGAGTACGTCTCGACCGAGAATCTGCTGGTCGGCCTGGCCGACGGCGACTCCGAGGTGGCCAAGCTGCTGCACCGGCACGGCGCGAGCCCCGAGGCGCTGCGTGATGCCTTCACCACGGTGCGCGGCAGCGCGCGGGTCACCAATCCCGACCCGGAAGCCAGCTACCAGGCCCTGGAGAAGTACTCCACCGACCTCACCGAGCTTGCCCGCGCGGGCAAGCTCGACCCGGTGATCGGTCGCGACACCGAGATCCGCCGCGTGGTGCAGGTGCTGTCGCGGCGCACCAAGAACAACCCGGTGCTCATCGGCGAGCCCGGCGTCGGCAAGACCGCCATCGTGGAGGGTCTGGCGCGCCGGATCATCGAGGGCGATGTCCCGGAGTCGTTGCGCAACAAGAAGGTCGTCTCGCTCGACCTGGGCGCGATGGTCGCCGGCGCGAAGTATCGCGGTGAGTTCGAGGAGCGGCTCAAGGCCGTGCTCGACGACATCAAGAACAGCGCGGGCGAGATCATCACCTTCATCGACGAGCTGCACACCATCGTCGGCGCCGGCGGCACCGGTGACTCGGCGATGGACGCGGGCAACATGATCAAGCCGCTGCTCGCGCGCGGTGAACTGCGCCTGGTCGGCGCGACCACGCTCGACGAGTACCGCAAGTACATCGAGAAGGACGCGGCACTCGAGCGCCGGTTCCAGCAGGTCATCGTCGGTGAGCCGTCGGTGGCCGACACCATCGGCATCCTGCGCGGCATCAAGGAGCGCTACGAGGTGCACCACGGCGTGCGGATCACCGATTCCGCGCTGGTGGCGGCCGCGACGCTGTCGGACCGCTACATCACCTCCCGGTTCCTGCCCGACAAGGCGATCGACCTGATCGACGAGTCGGCCTCACGGCTGCGGATGGAGATCGACTCCCGCCCGGTCGAGATCGACGAGGTGGAGCGGGCCGTGCGCCGCCTCGAGATCGAGGAGGTCGCGCTGGAGAAGGAGACCGACGAGGGCTCCAAGCAGCGGCTGGAGAAGCTGCGCTCCGAACTCGCCGACGACCGCGAGAAGCTCAGCCAGCTCACCACGCGCTGGCAGAACGAGAAGAACGCGATCGACTCGGTGCGCGGGCTCAAGGAGCAGCTCGAGGCGCTGCGCGGTGAGTCCGAGCGCGCCGAGCGCGACGGTGACCTGGGCAAGGCCGCCGAGCTGCGCTACGGCCGGATCCCCGCGCTGGAGAAGGAGCTCGCCACGGCCGAGCAGGTCAGCGGCGCGGCGCCGGACGGTGACATGATGCTGAACGAGGAGGTCACGCCCGACGACATCGCCGATGTGGTGTCGTCGTGGACGGGTGTGCCGGTCGGCCGGATGCTCGAGGGCGAGACCGCCAAGCTGCTGCGGATGGAGACCGAGGTCGCCGGGCGCGTCGTCGGGCAGGAAGAAGCGGTGCGGGCGGTGTCCGACGCGGTGCGCCGGGCGCGGGCCGGGGTCGCCGACCCCAACCGCCCGACCGGATCGTTCCTGTTCGTCGGGCCGACCGGTGTCGGCAAGACCGAGCTGGCGAAGTCGCTGGCGGACTTCCTGTTCGCCGACGAGCGCGCCATGGTCCGCATCGACATGAGCGAGTACAGCGAGAAGCACTCGGTGGCTCGCCTGGTCGGCGCGCCGCCCGGGTATGTCGGCTACGACCAGGGCGGTCAGCTCACCGAGGCGGTGCGCAGGCGGCCGTACTCGGTGGTCCTGTTCGACGAGATCGAGAAGGCGCACCCGGATGTCTTCGACATCCTGTTGCAGGTTCTCGACGAGGGCAGGCTGACCGACAGCCAGGGCCGCACGGTCGACTTCCGCAACACGATCCTCATCCTCACCTCCAACCTGGGTGCGGGCGGCGATCGTGAGCACGTGATGGAAGCGGTGCGGCGGGCGTTCAAGCCGGAGTTCCTCAACCGGCTCGACGACGTCGTGATGTTCCACTCGCTCGACGCCGAGCAGTTGGAGTCGATCGTCGACATCAACCTGCGTCAGCTGCAGAAGCGGCTCGCGCAGCGGCGGCTGACCCTCGATGTCACCGACGAGGCCAAGCAGTGGCTGGCGGTGCGCGGTTACGATCCGGCCTACGGCGCGCGGCCGCTGCGCAGGCTGATCCAGCAGGCCATCGGCGACAGCCTGGCCAAGGAACTGCTCTCCGGCGCGGTCGTCGACGGCGACACGGTGCGGGTGAGCGTGGACGACGCCACCGACAAGCTGGTCGTCGGTCGCGAGGCTGTCCACAGCTCGTGAAATATCCACAGCGCGGTGCGTAGGGACCTCCCAACGCACCGCGCTGACCTACGCTGGAGCTCATGACGAACCCGAACGATCCGTGGGGGCAACGCCCGGAGGATTCGCCGACCGAACGGTTGGGTTCGCCGGGCATGGATTCGACCAAGCCGTACGGAGGCGGTGGATTCGACGAGTGGGGGCAGCCGTCGAACCCGACGCAGGCATTACCTCCGCACGACGCGCAGTGGGGCGCCTACGAAAGTGGTTATCCCGCAGCGCAACCGCCACCGCACCAGCCGCCCCCCGGCTACGACCAGGGCTATCCGGCCGCGCCGCCACCGGGCTACCCGCCCCGGCCGCAGGACGGTGACCAGGGCGAACCACCGAAGCGGCACACCGGTCTGTGGATCGCGCTCGGCCTCGGCGTGCTCGCGTTGATCGCGGTCGGCGGCGTGCTCGCCGGCCTGGTGCTGAGCGGCAACACATCCGATGACGACAACACCGCCTCGGGGCTGACGACCAGCCAGGTGGTGGTGCCGCCGACCAACAGGCAGACCACTCCGGTCGTGCCGCCCAGCGCGAGTGGCCTGCCCGGGCTGCCCGGCCTCGGCGGTGGCGACGATCTCGGCGCCACGATGGGCAGCATCACCGCCAACACCGGCACCGAGATCACCATGAGCACCCTCGGCGGGTCGACGGTTCGGGTGCTGATCGACGATGCCACCCAGGTGATCTCGCTGACCAGCACGAAGGCGAGCGAGCTGCCCGTCGGCGACATGGTTATGGTGCAGGGCGACAAGAACCCAGACGGGTCGATCCACGCCAAGATCATCATCAGTACGGCGTTGCCGGGCGGCCCCCGATGAGCGACCCGCGCGTCGAAAGCCCGGCACTGCCGGGCGATCACGGCGACGGCTGGATAGGCTAGGCGACGATGACGGCTATGTGGTTCGGGTTAGCGGCGATCGCACTCGTGGGTGCGGTCGTACTGCTGTATTTCGATCGGGTCCAGCGACAGCGGACCGGGCACGCCCGCCAGGTGTGGGCGAAGTCCCAGGGCTATACCTATGTTTCGGTCGAGCCGGCGCTCGCCTCGACCTGGCGTCGTGGCGCGCTGGCCAAGCTCGGCTATCTCTCCGCGGTCGACGTGGTCTCCGGCATCCGCAAGGGCGAGAAGTTCGTGCTCTTCGACCTGGAAGACGCGGCGACCCTGGTGGCGGTGCGCAGGCAGATCGGTTCCGAGATCGACGTCGACATGCGGCTCAAGACCGCGTCGCCGCCGAAGGACCACGATCTGGAACTGCTCGGCGCGATCGGTGACCGGGTCGTCTTCGCGACCGATCCCGAGATCGCCAGGCACGCGGTCGATCAGCGGATGGTCGGCTTCATCGAGTCGCTGACCGACACCGTGCAGATGCTGTGGAGTGAGGGCAACTGGACCCTCGGCATGCTGCCCGTCGGCAGCGGCGCCAAGGACTGGGAGACCGCGATCGACGCGGTGCTGCGCCTGTCCGGCCTACTGCACGTGCTGCCGCCGGTCGCCGAACCGAGCGAGTTCACCCGTCCGCGCAGCAATGCCGACCAGCCGCTGAGCGCGGGCCCGCGGCCGGTCTACGACGAGGACGACTTCGACGACGACCCCGCGCCGAGCGAATTCGCGCCCGGCCGCCCGGTCACCGAGGACTACTCCGACCACGGCCGCACCCGGTTCCCCGGGCCGGACGACGATCTCGACACCGACGACCGCTACCGCGACGAGCCGGGCTTCGGCCCCCGCGGCGCCGCCCCGCAGACCGCCGCCGAGCCCGACGACTACGGCCGTCGCCCGGCGGGCAGGCCCGCCTACACCGCCGACGATTACGACCCCGATCTCGACGATCCCGACTTCGAGGATCAGCCGGCTCCCGGCCGCCGTCCGCTCGGCGAGCCGCCCAAGCGCCCGTCGCTGGCCGTCGTCCCCGAACCGCGTCCGCGCGTCGAACCGCCGCTGCCGCACGCCGAGGAGTCCGAAGCGGGGCAGCCCGGCGGACCGTTCCATCCCGGTTTCCGCCCGTACCAGGGGCCGGTACCGAAGTGACCGATAGCCCCGTGCGCCTGCCCGGCGTGCACCGTCCCGTCGCCATGATCACCGGACCGACGTCCGGGATCGGCCAGGGTTTCGCCCACCGTCTCGCCAGCCTCGGCTACGACCTGGTGCTCGTCGCCAGGAACGAGGAGCGGCTGCGCGCGCTCGCCGACGAGCTCGGCCGCCGCTACGCCACCTCCGCCGAGGTGCTGGTCGCCGACCTCGCCGACGACGAGGACCGCGCCCGGGTCGCCGACCGCGCCGCCCAGGGTCTCGAATTCCTCGTCAACAACGCGGGTTTCGCGCACTCGGGGGAGTTCTGGACCATCGAGCCCGCCGAGCTGCAGGCCCAGCTCGACGTCAACGTCACCTCGGTACTGCAGCTGTGCAGGGCCGCGCTGCCCGCGATGATCGCCGCGGCCTCCGGGTCGATCGTCAATGTCGCGAGTGTGGCCGGACTGATCCCCGGACGGGGGTCGACCTACTCGGCCTCCAAGGCCTACGTCGTATCCTTCTCGGAGGGGCTGGCGGGTGGATTGACGGGCACCGGTGTCCGCGTCCAGGCGCTGTGCCCCGGGTTCGTGCACACCGAGTTCCACGAGCGCGCGGGCATCGAGATGGGTTCGCTGCCGCAGCGCCTGTGGCTCGACGTCGACCAGGTCGTCGACGGGTGCCTGCACGACTTGGAATCAGGCAAGGTCATCAGCGTGCCCGGTGTGCAGTACAAGGTGCTCACCGCGGTGGCGGGTTTCGTCCCGCGAACCCTGGTGACCCGCCTCAATCGCGGACTCTTCAACGCGCGCGGACGGACCTAGGGCATGAGCGCTGGGCCGACAAGCAGCGCGTAGCGTTATCACCGGCCCGGCTCATGACCGAAAGGACACGCAAACGATGATCGACCAGGCACGTCAGGCGCTCACCGAGGCGGATCGCGACCAGCTGGCCGCGCTCGTGCGCGAGCTCGCGGTCGTGCACGGCAAGGTGACGCTGTCCTCGGGCAAGGAGGCCGACTACTACGTCGACTTGCGCCGCGCGACGTTGCACCACCAGGCCGCCCCGCTGATCGGTTCGCTGCTGCGCGAACTGGTCGCCGACTGGGACTTCGACGCCGTCGGTGGACTCACCATGGGCGCCGATCCGGTCGCGATGGCGGTCATGCACGCGCCGGGTCGCCCGATCGACGCGTTCGTCGTCCGCAAGGCGGCCAAGGCGCACGGTATGCAGCGCCAGATCGAGGGCCCCGACATCGTCGGCAAGCGCGTGCTGGTCGTCGAGGACACCACCACCACCGGCAACTCGCCGCTGACCGCGGTCCGCGCGCTGCGCGACGCGGGCGCGATCGTGGTCGGCGTCGCCACCGTCGTCGACCGGGAAACCGGTGCTGACCAGGTCATCGCCGCGGAGGGACTGGAGTATCGATCCATCCTCGGTCTCGATGACCTTGCTCTGGGCTAGCCTGAACAACGCCAAACCTGGATGACGATGTGGTCGTCCGGTAAGTCTGAAGGACGTGTGAGTCACCTGTGGTGAGCATTGCAGTTAACAAGAGTCGTGACAACGTTGCGATGCTCGGGATCGGTGCGTACCGACCGCAGCGCATCGTCAGCAATGCTGAAGTGTGCGAACAGCTCGACTCGACGCCCGAGTGGATCTTCGAGCGCACCGGTATCCACAACCGCCGCTGGATCAGTGGGGACGAGACCATCCGGTCGATCGCCGCTGCCGCCGGTGACCGCGCGCTGAAGAACTCTCCGATCGAGCGCACCCAGATCGGCGCGGTCATCCTGTGCACCTCGAGCTGGCTCAAGCTCACCCCGCACGGCGCGCCGTCGGTGGCCTCCGACCTCGGCCTCAACGGCGTGCCCGCCTTCGATCTCACGTCCGGCTGCGGCGGCTTCGGGTACGGCCTCGGTGTCGCCGCCGACCTGATCCGGGCCGGTTCGGCCGATTACGTGCTGGTGATCGGTGCCGAGACGATGACCGTCGGTCTCGACCCGACCGACCGCGGCACCGCGATGATCTTCGGTGACGGCGCGGGCGCCGTGGTGGTCGGCCCGGCCGAGGAGAACGGCATCTCGCCGACCGTGTGGGGCAGCGACGGCGAGAACGCCGAAGCCATCGCCCAGGACGTCGACTTCCTCGCGTACATGAACAAGGCCCAGGCCATGCAGGGCGCCGACCCCGAGGTCGAGCCGATCGGCCGGATGTCGCTGCGCATGGCGGGCCCCAAGGTCTTCCGCTGGGCCGCGGTGACGCTGCCGCGCGCGCTGTCGGCGGCACTGGACGCCTCCGGCGTGGCCAAGGAGGACATCGAGGTGTTCATCCCGCACCAGGCCAACGCGCGGATCAACGAACTGATGAAGAAGAACCTCGGCTTGGCCGAGGGCATCCCGATGGCCAACGACATCGAGAACACCGGCAACACCTCGGCCGCCTCGATCCCGCTGGCGATGGAGGAGATGCTGGTCACCGGCAAGGCGAAGGGTGGTCAGCTGGCACTGCTGCTCGCCTTCGGCGCCGGGTTGAGCTACGCGGGCCAGGTCGTCACCCTGCCGCCCGCCCCGAAGGAAACGAGCTTCTGACGTGCGAGCGCTGCGCGCCGGATATCTCGCGGCGGCGGCGGTCACCGTCTTCGGTGCCGTCACCGGTCGCGAACGGCTGCAATGGCTGACCAAGCCGCTGCTGATGCCGCTGCTGGCGGCCGACACCGTCACCAGCGGTGTCGAGCTCGACCCGGCCGAACGCCGGATCCTGCTCGGTTCGCTGGCCGCGGCCACCGTCGGTGACGTGCTGCTGATCGACCCGGACGACGACAAGCGCCTGATCGCGGGCGCGTCCTCGTTCGCCGTCATGCAGACCGGCTACTCGCTGCTGTGGTGGCGGCGCGGCGCCAGGCCGCGGGCCGCGATCGCCGCGCCCCGGCTGGTGGCCTGGGCGGGCGCGGCCGGATTGCTGAAGGCCAAGGCCCCGGTGCTCGCCGTGCCGTTGACCGCCTACGGTGCCACGCTCGGCACCGCCGCGACGCTGGCCTCCGACCCCGCGCTCGCGCCGGGCGCGCGGAACATCGCCGGGCTGAACATCCCCAACGGCGACCCACGCAGCAGGCTGGGCGTCGGCGCGCTGCTGTTCACGGTCTCGGACGGTCTGATCGTGCTGCGTCGCCTGTTCGCGCAAGACGACCGGACCCGCCGGATCAGCGAGGGCGTCATCCTGGCGACCTATGCGGCGGCGCAGTATCTGCTGACCGATCCGGCGGTGGGCACGCCTCGGCGCGGTGCCTGATACTCCCTGTCACACAGCGCTTACCTGGGTGTCCTCCGGCGGCAACACCCGCCGCGCACGCTTCGAAGATGACCGGGGAAGTGCAGTTCATCGAGGTGCACGGCTATCGCCGCGCGTTCCGGATGGCGGGGTCGGGGCCACCGCTGTTGCTCATCCACGGCATCTCCGATAGCTCGGGGACGTGGTTGCCGGTGTTCGACGCGCTCGCCGAACACTTCACCGTGCTCGCGCCCGACCTGCTCGGCCACGGTGAATCGGACAAGCCGCGCGCCGACTACGCCGTGGCCGCCTACGCGAACGGCATGCGTGACCTGCTCAGCGTGCTCGGCATCGAGCGGGTCACCGTGGTCGGGCACTCGCTCGGCGGTGGGGTGGCGATGCAGTTCGCCTACCAGTTCCCGGAGAAGGTGGAGCGGCTCGCGCTGGTCTGTCCGGCGGGGATGGGCGCGGGGGTGCATCCCGCGTTCCGGCTGGCCACCCTGCCCGGCGCGGGTCCCGGGCTGATGGCGGTGACCAGCTGGCCGGTGCGCACCGTCGTGCGCGCGGCGATTCCGGTGGTCAACGGACTGGGCGGGCTCGGTCTCGGCCCGGACGTCGACTACGTGCTCGGCCTCTACGGCCAGCTGTCCGACACCGACGCGCGCAACGCGTTCTTACGCACGATCCGCGCTGCCGCCGACCGGCGCGGCCAGTCCATCACCATGCTCGACCGCGGCTACCTGGCCGCCCACCTGCCGACACTCATCATCGGCGGCACCCGCGACACCGTCATCCCCTCCGGCCACGCCGAACGCGCACACCGCGCGTTCCCCGGCTCGATGCTCGAGATCTTCGACGGCGCAGGACATTTCCCGCACCACTACGACCCGGACCGTTTCGTGAAACTGATCCGTGCCTTCATCGACAGCACCGAGCCTGCCGTCTTCGACCCCCAACGCTGGCAGCGAACCCTGCGTCGCGGAAAGCCGATCGTCGGTTTGCCGGCGCTGGACGCGGCTCCTGGCTGATCGGCAACGCCACAACCCGGCGGGCACGGGCTGACCCGTCCGCACGCCGACGGGCAGCCGCCTGCTCAGCCGGCCATCCTAGGTCTGGCCGGAACCGCGGGGAGGCGGCAGCAGCATGATGCGGTCCCGGTTCGCCGGGTCGACGCGGATCGGGATGGTCTGCCCGATCGTCATCCGCGGTTTGTCCACCGGCATCACGTCGACCACGATCTTTCCGTGATAGGTGTCGGACCCTGGCACGGTCAGCTCCACATCGAATTCGGTGAGCTCGCTGGAATGGTCGGTGCGCGCCAGCGAACGCATGCCGTCGATGCGCGCCCAGCCCTCCAGCCCGTGCCTGCGCAGCCTGCGGTCGGCCCTGGTCGGCATCGAGGCGATCGCCATGGCGATGCCCGCGCCGGAACCGAACAACCCGACCATGATGAGGACCTGATAGGGCATCGTCCCCGGCGGCGTGTGCGGGGCGAGCCAGCCGAGCCAGACCGCGAGCGCGACGAGATACATCGCGACGACGCAGCTCAGCGCCTGAACAATGCGCGTGTGCTCCATACCGACAACCACCCGTGAGCCCTACGCCTCCAGGATAGGTCGCGTCACCGCCCGGTTCGGGGCGTCCGCGATTACGATTCGCGCATGAGTACTCCGCCCCCGCCCCAGGGATATCCCGGCTACGGGCCGCCGCCGGATCATCCGCAGGCGACGACAGTGCTGATCCTCGGCATCCTCGGCCTCGCGCTGTGCGGCGTTCTCGCGCCGTTCGCCTGGGCGAAGGGCCGCACCGTGCTCGGCGAGATCGACGCGTCGCAGGGCCGGGTCGGTGGCCGTTCGCAGGCCTACGCCGGCTACATCATGGGGATCGTCGGTTCCGTGGTGCTCGCGGTGTCGCTGCTCATCGGTGTGGCCAGTGTGGTGGTGCTCGTCATCGTGGGGGCAGCCGAATCTTCGGCGTAGCCGGGGCCCACCTAGCATTCTCCGGGTGAACGAGTCAGTGCCATCGCCCGAGGTCGAGGTCGCCGGTCCGACCGAATGGGGCGAGCATCCGCACGGGCTCGGGCCCTGGGAGCAGGAATACGGCACCCCGGTGCCCACCGACGAGCGCTACGACCCGGTGCTGCTCGCCGAGGGTGACCGGCGCAATGTCGTCGACGCGTACCGCTACTGGACCCGCGAGGCGATCGTTGCCGACATCGACGCGCGCCGCTTCCCCTTCCACGTGGCCATCGAGAACTTCGGCCACGACGCCAATATCGGCACCGTGGTCCGTACCGCCAACGCCTTCGCCGCGGCCGCGGTGCACATCGTCGGCCGGGCGGCGGTGGAACCGGCGCGGCGCCATGGTCACCGACCGCTATCAGCACCTGGTGCACCACAGCGACCTGGCCGAGCTGCGCGAATTCGCCGCCGCCGAGGGACTGACCGTCGTCGCGGTCGACAACGTGCCCGGCGCGGTCCCGTTGGAGACCGCGCAACTGCCCCGCGACTGCCTGCTGCTGTTCGGACAGGAAGGCCCCGGGGTCAGCGACGACGCGAAAGACGCTGCGGCGCTGACGGTCTCGATCGCCCAGTTCGGTTCGACGCGCAGCATCAACGCCGGCGTCGCCGCCGGGATCGCCATGCACGCCTGGATCCGGCAGCACGCCGACCTCTCGCTGGCCTGGTAGCGGTCGGTTCCTGACCGTCATGATGTGTGCATCGGCCCGGTTGTGATCGAATCAGCCTCGAATCGGTAACAGAACGGGCGCGGAAACCGGGCGGCAACTGGCACCATGGTCCTATGACCTCGCGCAGCGGCCGGCGCCCACAGCCCACTGATCGCGCCGGAACCGTGCCGACACCGGCGTTGTGGTCCGAGCGTGCCGACATGGCCGAGTCCGCGATCCTCTCGCGGCATCTGCGCATGCTGTGGGGTTGTCCCGGAACGGAATTGGGTGTCGTCGGCTGGCCGGCCACCCGGCGCGAACGCGCCTTCGCCGGCTGGCACTTCTGGTGGCAGGCCCATCTGCTCGACATCGCGGTCGACGCCGCCAACCGGGTGCCCACCCCCGCGCGGCGCAGGCGGATCGGCGCGATCGCCCGGGCCATCCGCCTGCGCAACATCACCGGCTGGACCAACCGCTACTACGACGACATGGCCTGGCTCGCGATCGCGCTGGAACGCGCCGAGCGCACCCAGGAGCTGACCACGGCCCGCCGCGGCCTGGTCGCGCTGGAACAACAGCTCTACGGCGCCTGGGACCCGGACACCGGCGGCGGCATCCCGTGGCGGGTCCGCTCGGACTTCTTCAACGCGCCCGCCAACGGCCCGGCGGGCATCGCGCTGCTGCGTCTGGGCCGGGTCGAGCGCGCACAGGAGATGGCCGACTGGATCGACGCCACTCTGCGCGATCCCGAGTCCGGCCTGATCCTCGACGGCATCCACCTGCCGTCCGGGGAGATCGAGCGGCCGGTGTTCAGCTACTGCCAGGGCGTCGTGCTCGGTTTGGAGACCGAGCTGGCCGTGCACATC
Source organism: Nocardia fodinahabitans (assembly GCF_052983615.1). Classification (NCBI taxonomy): domain Bacteria; kingdom Bacillati; phylum Actinomycetota; class Actinomycetes; order Mycobacteriales; family Nocardiaceae; genus Nocardia; species Nocardia fodinahabitans. The sequence goes on along the minus strand of NZ_JBRJJC010000001.1, from coordinate 2,941,016 downwards.
GACGACGACGAGCGGCACATCGCGCGGGTCAGCCGCCTGCTGGCCGCCGTCGAGGAGCACATGACCACCCGCCTGGTGATCTCCGGTGGTGGTGGTGGCGACGGTGGTCTGTTCAACGGCATCCTCGCCCGCTACCTGGCGGTCGTCGCCCTGATGCTGCCCGGCGAGGGCAAGCAGCAGGAGATCGATCGGCGTACCGCGGCGGCCATCGTGAAGGCGTCGGCCACCGCGGCCTGGGCCAACCGCCTCGATGTCGAGGGGGAGCCGCTGTTCGGCCACGACTGGAGCAAGCCCGCGCGCTTACCCGGCGGCACGGCCGGTGCGGGCAAGTTCACGGCGGGCGGTTCCGTGACGGCCTCGGTCGTGCCGGAACGCGACCTGTCGGTGCAGCTGTCCGGCTGGATGCTGATGGAAGCCGCCTACCAGGTCACCGCGGCCGGGTTGTGAGCGTCAGCGCTCGGCCTCGCCGACGGCGCTGGGCGCCAGGTCGACATCGAAGTCCTCGGCCGGCTTGGCCATCTCCTGCCGGTAGTGGCGCAGGCCCAGGATCGTGCCGATGATCAGGCCGACGATCATCGTGCCGATCACCGCGGGCATCAGCCACGGCACCTGCTCGAGGAACTCGCCCGCGTAGTAGCCGATCAGCAGCAGCACCGGTGCCCAGATAATCGCGCCGAGGGTGCTGGCGACGGTGTAGCGGCGGTGATCCATCTTCGCCGCGCCCGCCACCATCGGGCACAGCGTGCGGACCCAGGGAATCCAGCGCGCCACCAGCACGGCGAAGAACCCGTGTTTCTCCAGCAGCGCGGTGACCTTGGCCAGATTCCTGGTGTTGATATAGCGGCCGTTCTTGCGCGCGACCAGATGGTGCCCGGTGCGCTGCCCCACGACATAGCCCACCTGATTACCCGCGATCGCGGCCATCATGGTGCCCACCGACAGCGCCCAGACCTGGGCTTCGCCGTTGGCGTGCGAGGCCATCACGATGCCTGCGGTGATCAGCATGGAGTCACCGGGCAGGAACAGCCCGATGATGAAGGCGCATTCGAGGAAGACGAAGACGAGTACAACCGTCCAGACCACGGCGGGGCCTGCCGAGATCAGTGGGTCGAAGCTGCCCAGAGCCAGGGTCGACGGTACTGCGGTCACTTGCTCAGCGGATCTCGTTCGCCGAAGCGGCCAGCTCGGCGGCGGGCGCGTCCTCGGTGGGCGCGGTACCGCGACGCTTGTCGAGCACCTTCTTACCGACGGTGATGATCGCGGGCAGGATCGAGACGAACACGATCAGCAGGAAGATGCCCTCGATGTGGTCGCGGATGAAGGGCACGTTGCCGAGGAAGTAGCCCAGCACCGTGACGCCGCCACCCCACAGCACCGCGCCGACGATGTCGAACGCCACGTACTTGCGGTAGCTCATCTTCGACACACCTGCCAGCACCGGCATGAACGTGCGCACGATCGGCACGAACCTGGCCAGGATGATGGTCTTGGGGCCGTGCTTCTCGAAGAACTCGTGCGTCTCGGTGATGTACTGCTTCTTGAAGAAGCGGCTGTCCTCCTTGCGGAAGATCGCCGGTCCGATCCGGCGGCCGATCCAGTACGCGCACTGATCGCCGGCGAACGCGGTCAGGATCACCAGGGGCACGAGCACCCAGATGGAGACCGGCGGGTCCGGCTGCGCGGCGAGCATGCCGCCGGTGAACAGCAGCGAGTCACCGGGCAGCAACGGGAACAGCAGACCGGTCTCGATGAAGACGATCGCCAGGATGGCGGGTAGAACCGCGTTCTTGAGCCAGGTCTCCTGGAGCAGATACATCGGGTCCAGCAACTGGGTCAACGCAAGGTTGTTCGTCACCGCATCGGATACCGCCAGCAAAGTCACGGCCCCCACAGTACCGGGCGAATCTGTGACATGAGTGGCCCACAGTAGGCTGACGCCTGACAGAATTGGTTTTTCGCTCCCCCACACACGGAGGTCACTGCTGTGCCTATCGCGACTCCGGAGGTCTACGCCGAGATGCTCGGCCGGGCCAAGGCGCATTCGTTCGCATTCCCGGCTATCAACTGCACTTCGTCGGAGACGATCAACGCCGCCATCAAGGGCTTCGCGGACGCGGGCAGCGACGGCATCATCCAGTTCTCGACCGGTGGCGCCGAGTTCGGCTCCGGTCTGGGCGTGAAGGACATGGTCACCGGCGCGGTGGCGCTGGCCGAGTTCGCGCACGTGGTCGCCGCGAAGTACGACGTGACGATCGCGCTGCACACCGACCACTGCCCCAAGGACAAGCTGGACACCTACGTGCGTCCGCTGATCGCGATCTCGCAGGACCGCGTGAACGCCGGCCTGAATCCGCTGTTCCAGTCGCACATGTGGGACGGCTCGGCCATCGCGATCGACGAGAACCTCGAGATCGCCCAGGAGCTGCTGAAGGCCTGTAAGTCGGCCAACATCATCCTCGAGGTCGAGATCGGCGTCGTCGGCGGCGAAGAGGACGGCGTCGAGGCCGAGATCAACGACAAGCTCTACACCTCGCCCGAGGACTTCGAGAAGACCATCGCGGCGCTCGGCGCGGGCGAGAACGGCCAGTACCTGCTGGCCGCCACCTTCGGCAACGTGCACGGTGTGTACAAGCCGGGCAACGTGGTGCTCAAGCCCGAGGTGCTGGCCGAGGGCCAGCGCGTCGCGGCCGCCAAGCTGGGTCTGCCCGAGGGCTCGCAGCCGTTCGACTTCGTCTTCCACGGTGGTTCGGGCTCGCTGAAGTCCGAGATCGAGGACTCGCTGCGCTACGGCGTCGTGAAGATGAACGTCGACACCGACACCCAGTACGCCTTCACCCGCCCGGTCGCCGGTCACATGTTCGCCAACTACGACGGCGTGCTGAAGATCGACGGTGAGGTCGGCAACAAGAAGGTCTACGACCCGCGCAGCTACCTGAAGAAGGCCGAGACCTCGATGGCCGCGCGCGTCGTCGAGGCCTGCAACGACCTGAAGTCGGCCGGTCGTTCCGTCAGCGGTTCCTGATCGGCCTTTCGCGACAATCAAACGGGGCCCGAGCTCATGAGTCTTGATGTCCGTGTGCTCGGGCCCGTTCGACTGCTGGTCGGCGGTGAGCCGGTGGCGGTCGGCGGGCCCAAGCCGCGCGCTCTGCTAGCCGCGCTCACCGTCAACCGACGGCGCGCGGTGTCTTCTGCCGTGCTGGCCGAGATGGTCTGGAACGAGGATCCGCCGGACTCCTACGCCGCCAGCCTGCAGGTGTTCGTCTCGAACATCCGCAAGGCCCTGCGCAACGCGGGCATCGACTCGGCTCAGGTCCTGCGCACCGAGGGCGCGGGCTATCGGCTCGAAATCCCGGACACCGCCTGCGATCTCGGTCGGTTCGAGAACGCGCGCGAGGCCGGGTCCCGCTGCCTGGAAGTGGGCGATCACCCGGGCGCGGCCAACCTGTTCGGCGTCGCGCTGCGGGAGTGGTCCGGACGCGCGCTGGCCGACCTGGCCGGTCTGCAGTTCGCCGACGGTTTCGCCACGGCGATGGACGAGGAGCGGCTGCTGGCCGTCTCCGCCCGTGTCGACGCCGAAATCGCCTGTGGGCGGGCGTCTTCGGTGATCGGTGAGCTGGTCTCGATGACCAACGAGCACCCGCTGCGCGAGCCGCTGTGGGGTCAGCTGATCACCGCGCTCTACCTGTCCGGCCGCCAGGCCGACGCGCTGGAGGCCTGCCGCCGGGTGCGCAATGTGCTGGCCGAGGAACTCGGCATCGATCCCGGTGCCGCGCTGATCGAGCTGGAACAGCGGGTGCTGCGGCAGGAGCCGCTGAATGTGGTGGAGGCCAAGCGCTCCGAGCAGCTCGCGGCGGCGATGACCGAGACGGTCACCGAGGTGCCGCGTTCGATCCGCAACGGCAACCTGCGCTTCGCCGACGGCCGCACCATCCCGATTCCCCACGGGGGCTTGCGGATCGGGCGGATGACCGACAACGAGCTGGTCCTCGACGACCCGAAGGCCAGCCGCTACCACGCCCACATCATGCCCAGCCGCGCCGGCCTGCTGATCAAGGACCTGCACTCGGCCAACGGCGTCTATGTCAACGAGGTACCGATCGACAGCGGCGCGCTACTCGCCGACGGCGACCTCATCCGCATCGGCGCGACAATACTGACCTTCATCGCCGTCTCGTAAAAGCCCGGCGAACTACCCACGTATCTCGCAAGCACATGGGTAACTCGCCGGGAACGGGCTAGCTCATCCCCGCACGTACCGCCGGCCGCCAGCCCAGGACGACACCCACCTGAGCCCGGCCAGAATTCGCGGGGAGGTGGTTATGTCAGGCGGACTTCGGCGACCGCGCGGCCGAAGAGCTTGCGGCCCTCGGAGACTCCGCTCAGCAGGATGGTGGCGCCACGTCGCTCCGGATCGACCGACTTGACCTTGCCGGAGAACTCGATGACGCCCGCCGCGGCAGGCGGTACCGGGACGAAACCGGAGAAACGCACGGCCAGCTTCGCGATGGCGGTCGGGTCGCCGAGCCAGTCGCTCAGGTACTGGGCGGCCAGGCCCATGGTGAGCAGGCCGTGGGCCACGACCGTCGGCAGGCCGGCCAGTTCGGCGGCGCGATCGCTGAAGTGGATCGGGTTCGGGTCGCCGGAGACACCGGCGTAGTTGGCCAGGTCGCCGCGGGTCACCTTGGCGGTGCCTGCGGGCAGTTCGTCGCCCTTGGCCACCGAGCCGAACTCGGGGACGGTGTTGACCGGTGCGAACTCGCGTTCCGGGGTGGCGGGCGCGGGGCCGGTGTGGCGGATCAGGATGTCGTCGGTCTCGACGCCGGCGATAGTGGCCGGGCGCGCGTGCATGCTGATGTTCTCGACGGCCTCGACGATGTTCGGGTCCACCTCGACACCGCGGCGGGCCACGATGGTGGTGGTGCCCTGCACCGCGATCTCGTCGTCCTGGTTGATCAGCTTGAAACCGACATTGACGAAGTCGTTGTCGGCGAACTGGCGGATCGACTCGATCTCGATCTCGGTCCTGATCCGGTCGCCGGCCAGCATCGGCCGGTAGATCTCGAAGACCTGGTCGGTCTGCAGCACCTGGGAGAGGTCGTACTCGGTGAGCACGCTGTCGAGCAGCGCCCTGGTGGCGCTCATGCCGATCACCGAGGCGAAGGTCGGTGGCGCGATGATGCCGTCGTAACCGAGCTTGCGCGCGTCGACTTCCTGGTGGTGGGCGGGGTGCGTGTTCTGCACGGCCCTGGCGAATTCTCGGATCTTCTCGCGGCCGACCTCGTAGTGATCGCGGAAACCGAAGCGCTGGCCGACCAGCGACGCATCCGGGACCACAGCTTCGGTGCCCGGCTGCGACACTGTCTGTTCCCTGCTCATGATCCGGAAAATGTTACTCGAGTACCCAACCGGATGACCAGTTATGTGTGACCCGTCATAGCGGTCACGAACTGCCGCTACGACGGGTCGACACCGCTGCTACGGGGTCCCCGCGGGGTCGCAGACCTTCCAGCTGCCGTCGGTGCGCTGCAGGTCGAAGGTCCGCGCGGTCCGCTTCGACGGATCCGCCGTGGTGTAGACGGTCGCCTCGGCCAGCGCGGTCTCGCCTGTGATGCGCACCGCATCCACGCTCGCGACGACCGGGATGGAACCGCGCTCGGTCGAGAGCTGATGCACGCCGTTGAATTGTTCGGTGGTGATGCCCTGATAGAAGTCGTGCAGCTGGCCGCAGGTGCTCGATCGCAGGTTGTCCAGGTCGCCGCTGCGCAGTGCGTCGGCGTAGTCACCGATCGCGGTGCGAACCTGGCCCTCCGGCGAATTGTCCCCGCCGGTCATCAGGGCGACCACGGTCGCGATCAGCGCGATGACCAGCACCGCCGCCCCGCCCGCGGCCAGCAACCAGCGCTTCGAGCGCGCCGGCTTGTCGGCGGGCGCTTCCCGCGGAGGCTCGATCCGCTGGGGTGGCGCGACCGGTCGCGGCGCGTCCGGCGGCGCCACCTGGCGCTTGCCCTCGGCCAGCTGCTGTGCGGGCCGTGTCGGCTGGATATCGGCCGGCGACGGCGCCGACGCGGGCTTGGGCTGCGCGATCGGCCCACGCGGCGGCGACGGCTGCGTCTCCTCGATCCCCGGCCCGTGCGGCCCGGCGGGCCCCTGATGCCCCGCCTGCCGTGGCCCCGCGGGCCCGCGGGGCGTATTCGGCGGCGGCGACATCGGCCTGCCACCCGCGGGCGGTACCACCCGATCCGTCCCCTGCGGCCGCTGCACCGGCATAGCGGTGGTCGGCGCGTCCGCCGGATTCACGATCCGCATCGCGATGGTCTGATCCTCCGACCCGGGCACCTCACCCTTCTGCAACGAAGCCGCGCCCGCCGCCGCGGCGCCCGCCGCCGCCGCACCTGGCAGCCGACCCGCGTGACCGGCATCCGCACCGGACTTGCCACCCGGTCCCTGCGCGCCCTTCGCCCCGGAACCAGCTCCGGTCTGGAACTTCTCGGTCGCATCGGCATCCACCGTGCCGCTTGTGGAAGTCGTGCTGCTTGCCGAAGTTGTGCCGCTTGTGGAAGTCGTGCCGTTCGCCGAAGCCGCGTCGCTCGCCGAAGCCGCGTCAGCCGGGTGCGCAGTGGCGGGGTCCGCTGTGGCGCCAGCTGCTGCCGAGTCGACACTTCCGGCGGAGGAGCTGGATCCACCCGCCGCGGCACCGGCGCCTGCCGGCGTGCCTGCGGCGGCATCGGTCGCCGTCGTGGCGTCAGCGTCTGGTGCGCCACCGCTCTGGGTCGCCTCGGGCTCGATCGTGGTGCGTTGCTTCGACGTCGCGTCCGAAGTCGCGGCATCGGCGCCAGTGGTTTCTGCGGCTGCGGTGCCGCTGCCCGCCTGCGCCGAGCCTTCGGGTGCGTTGGCGTCGGTGGACGCATCCGTTGCCTGGTCCGTGTTGGATGCTCGTGCGCCCGCGGCGACGGCTCCAGCGACGGCTGCGCCTGCGGCGGCGCCTGCCGCTGCGGCGGTTGCCTTGCCGGACTTCGCCTCCGGCTTCGACGGCCGATCCGCCTGGTTCATCTCGGCGGTCGAAATGTCCGCCTGGGCGGCCTTGGACTGCGCGCTCGACACCTTGACGGTGTGGTCGTCGGCCGAATCACCCTTGGCGGTAGTCGGTTTCCGGCCCGGGATCGACATCGCCGTGGTCGGTGCGTCCGGTCCGGCGAGATCACGCGGGTGCTCGGTGCCCCGGCCTGCGGCTTGCGCGCCGGTCTGATCCGCGCGATCGCCGCCCGGCAGGCCCTGCGAGAGTCCGGCCAGCGGAGAAGCTCCGGCATTCGAGTCCCGGTGCGGCGCGGCACTTTGCACGCCGCCGCCCGCTACGGAGCCGGCGCGCGACTGCTGCCCAGGGGCGCCCCCGGCGTTGCCCGAACCCGAAATGGATTGTCCGCCAGGTGCATTGCCCGGTCGGCTGCCCGACTGCGCGCCCAGACCTGCGGGGCGCCGTCCATCGGGGGCGTTGCTCGGGCCGGTGCCCTGCTGTCCGCCGGGGCCCGAGCCCGGCTGGCCGCCGCGGTCGGAGGAGCGGTCCGTACCGGGTGCGTTACTGGAGCCATGGCCCTGCTGTCCGCCGGGGCGCTGTCCACCCAGCGTGTTGCCGGGGCCGGAGGCCTGCTGCCCGCCGAGGCCCCCGGGACGTTGTCCGCCGGGATGGCCCGCGAGCGGCGGTGTGCCGGGACCGCCGGGAACTCGTGGCCCGCCGGGGGCTGAATTCTGTTGGCCGCCAGGAACACTGCCCGGCCTGCCGATGGGCGCACCGGGCCCACCCTGGGCGCTCGCGCTGCCGGGAGCGCTGCCCGGACGGCCGGTGGGCCCGTCGGTGGGACGGCTCGTCGGCACGCCGGGTCCACCCTGCGGGCGAGGTCCGAGGGGTTGGTTACCCGGTCCGCCGGGGCGACCGCCGGGGCCCGAAGGCTGCTGTCCGGCAGCCGGATTCGCCGATCGTCCGACCGGCTGAGCCCGGCGTGGGGGAGGTGCGGCAGGTCCACCCTGTGGACGCGGACCGCCGGGAGCGCCGACGGGACGCCCGGACTGTGGCCCGGCCGATGGGTTGCCCGGACCCGAAGGCCGCTGTCCGCCAGGCGCGTTGCCGGGCACGGAGGGCGCGCCGACAGGCCGTCCAGACGGTCCGTTGGAGCCGTCGACCGGTCGCCCGGACGCCTGCTGGCCACCGGGTGCGTTCGCGGGGCGTTCGGACGGCGATGGTCCGCCGGGTGCGCTCGTATGTCGCTCGGTCGACTGATCGCCGGAGCCGGAAGGCTGCTGTCCGCCGGACGCATTGCGGGGCCCGGCCGACGGGGTGCCGGCCGGGTTGCCGGGGCCGGACGAAGGACTGCCCGGCGCGTTGCCGGGGCCCGACGAAGGGCCGCCCGGCGCATTGCCTGGCCCGGACGAAGGGCCGCCCAGCGCATTGCCGGGGTTCGACGAAGGGCCGCCGGCCGCGTCGACAGGCCGTCCGGACGAGGCCGACTGACCAGCCGCACCGGGACCGTTCCCGGCAGGCCCCGGCAGATCACCACGCCGGATGACAACAGTCTCCGCGGTGCCGGGGGGAACGGTCGGCCTGCCCGGTTCGGTGACCGCTTCGGGGGTCGACTTGGGCGCGCCGGTCGACGGCGCGGTGCTCGACGAATCGGCGCCGCGCTGGGCGGTCGCGCCGGGGGCGGCAGATTCTGCTGCCGCGTTGTTCTCGTCGGTCGGGTCGGACACCTAGTACCCCTCGCTCAGGCTCGAACGTTCCACTCGCGCCTCAGCCTAGTGCGCGCCGCGCCGAGGGGTTCGCCGATCGCCGCGCGGCGGGCCGGGCGACGTCGTCTGGGGCCTCGGTGCACAATGAACCCATGACCTCCTTCGGTGACCTGCTCGGACCGCAGCCGGTCCTCCTTCCCGAACTGATCGACGCCGAAGACGCCATCGCGGCGGGGGCCGACCCCGTCCAGGTCGCCGCCGATCATCCGGCCGCGTCGATCGCGTGGGCGCAGCTGGCCGAGGCGTCGCTCGAGCGCGCGGGCGACGAGGTCAACCACGACACCGTCGCCGCTTACGCCTTCGCCCGCACCGGCTACCACCGCGGCCTCGACCTGCTGCGCCGCAACGGCTGGAAGGGTTTCGGCCCCGTCCCGTGGAACCATGAGCCGAACCAGGGCTTCCTGCGCAGCGTCGGCGCGCTGGCCAGGGCCGCCAAGACGATCGGTGAGACCGAGGAATACGCCCGCTGCCTGGACCTGCTCGAGGACTGCGATCCGCGCGCTGCGGCCGAACTCGGCCTGGACTGAGCCCGCGGCCGGATCCGAGTCGTAGGTGAGCGATCCCCATCCCGTCGTCGCCGCGGCAACCCCGGTCGTAGCCGCCGCCAAGGACAGCACCGTCGATCGCATGAAGGCGTCGGCGCAGCGGCTGCGCCTGTCGACGATCCCGATCATCCAGTGCTCGCTGGGCGCGGCGCTGGCCTGGTTCATCGCGCACAACGTCATCGGGCATCCCGAGCCGTTCTTCGCGCCGACCGCCGCGATCGTCTCCATCGGTATCTCCTTCGGTGCCCGGCTCCGCCGCTCGGTGGAGCTGGTGGTCGGCGTCGCCGTCGGGATCGGGATCGGTGACCTGTTCATCGCCCAGGTCGGCACCGGTGTCTGGCAGGTGGGCCTGGTGGTCGCCGCCGCGATGGCGTGTTCGGTGTTCCTCGACGGCGGCTCGATCATCACCATCCAGGCGGCGGGTTCGGCCGTGCTGGTCTCGACGCTGAGTCAGTCCGCGGGCGCGGGCCCGAGCCGGATGATCGACGCCCTGGTGGGTGGGCTGGTCGGCGTGCTCATGGTCGGGCTGATCCCACTGCATCCGGTGCGCCGGGCTCGCGAGCACGCGGCCGACGTGCTGTCGGTGATGAGCAAGTCGATGATCACCTGTGCCGATGGCCTGCTCGAACAGGACTCGGACAAGGTGCACGAGGCCCTGACGGCAGTGCGCGCCACCCAGAAGCAGATCGACGCCCTGCGCTCGGCGCTGGAGGGTGGTCGCGAGATCAGCCGGATCTCGCCGCTGTACTGGAACTCCCGCAAACGCCTCGCCCGCATCCATTCGGCGGCCGACCCACTCGACAACGCCGTCCGCAATACCCGTGTGCTGCTGCGCCGGTCACTGACCCTGGTCCGCGACGACGAGGTGCTCGACCCGCGCCTGATCGACCTGGTCGACCAGCTGGGCAACGCCACGGACGTGGTCCGCAAGATGATGCTGGCCGATCCGGGTGAGCAGCCCGATCAGGCCGAGGCCACCCGCGCGCTGCGCAGCGTCGCCAAGCACGCCCGCCCCGAACTCGTCGTCGGGGCGGGTCTTTCGGCGCACGTGGTGTTCGCGCAGATCCGGTCGATCGTGGTGGATCTGATGGTGGTGTGCGGGATGCAGCGCATCTCGGCGATGGCGCTGCTCCCGCCCACCGTGCCCAATCCGTATGTGACGCCGGAGGAATGAGGGCTCAGTCGCCGACGGGGGAGACCCTGGGACGGCCGGGCCGCAGCGAGAACCGCTTGCGGTCGAAGTCCCACACCCGGTAGATCGGCCACTGCGAGGTGTGCATCACCCAGGCGCCGGTGATCACGGCGCGGTGGAAGCCCACCACGTTGTAGCCCTGGTTGGCGATGGTCTGCAGGCCGCGCAGCTGGTACTTCCACCAGACGCTCGGCGGGGTCTTGCGCCGGCGCGCCGAGATCTCCGCGCGCAGCTGCGGCAGCTGGTCGATGCGCAGCTTCGCCTTGGTCAGGCAGAGCGCGAGGTCGAGATCTTCGTGCAGGTCACGACGGGTGGTGGTGGCTTCGTGCACCTGCTCCCACGCGGTCCGCCGGATCGCCATATTGGCGCCGTGCACATTGCCGACGGGCTGGTGCTTGATCAGGCCGAGGCGTTCCTGGCTGCCGATCGCGGCGGCGAGGAAGAAGCCGATCGGGGAGTCGTGGTAGGTGCTGATGCCGGTCACCGCCATGGTGTCCGGATGCGCGTCGAGATGCGCGCGCACGGTGGCGCCCCAGTCGGGTGCGACGAGGGTGTCGGCGTCGATGCGGCCGAGGTAGTCGCCGCGCGCCTTGTCGAAGCCGGTGTTGCGGGCATGGGCGACGCCGGGATTCGGCTCCTCGATCAGTTCGATCTTCGGATGTCGGGCGGCGAGTTCGGCGACGATCTCCCGGGTGCGATCGGTGCTGCCGTTGTCGACGACGACGATCTCGTCGATGGCGTCCTGGCCGACCAGCCGGTCTAGGCAGGCGGCGATGACCGAGGCTTCGTCGAGTGCCGGGATGACGACAGAGAGAACTACGGGCGGTTCAGTGGTGCCCATTCGCGTTTCCGTTCCTGAGTCGAGGGTGACCCGCGACAGGCTATCAACGCCAAAAGCGGGTCAGGTGGCTACCGTAGGCGGCCCACCCGTCAGGTACCCCGGAAAGTTCGAACAAAGCGTAAACAGCGTCGAAAAACACCCGGCTCAGTGGTGTGAAGAAGATGACGGCGAAAAGGACGAGCATGCCGTAGGGCTTGATCTGGTCGAGTGCCCGCCGGGTCTCGTAACTCAGCGAGGGCTCGATGATCCCGAATCCGTCCAGGCCGGGCACCGGCAGGATGTTCAGCAGGAACGCCGTGATCTGCAGGAACGCCAGGAAGCTGAGCCCGCACCAGAACGCGGCGTGCTCCTGCATCGTCCCGAACGCGCGCACCACCACGAGCAGCACCACCGCGCACAGCAGATTGGACGCCGGGCCGACCGCGCTGACCAGACGCTGCACCGCCGACCGGAAACGCGTGGTGTCCACATACACGGCGCCACCGGGTAATCCGATACCGCCGAGCGCGATGAAAACCAGCGGCAATCCGATCGACAGGACCGGGTGGCTGTATTTCAGCGGATTCAGGGTGAGATATCCCCGGATTTCCACTTCATGATCACCGGCCCGCCACGCGACATAGGCGTGCGCGAATTCGTGCAGGCACAGGCTGATGATCCAGCCGAACACCACGAGCACGAACACGCCGACCTTGGCGCGCACCGACTCGATGTCGGCGTCCCAGGCCAGCGCGCCGCCGAGCACGGTGATCAGCACGATGAGCAGGAAGACCGGGCTCGGGCGGACGGCGCTGTGGCCGGTCCGCCTGCCGGTCGGGAAGGAAGACGTCATCGCACCAGGAGCCAGGGTTGTTCGAAGCGGTAGAAGGTCGAGCGGGGCACCTTGCGTTCGGTGGTGATCCCGTCGCGGGTGACGATCGCGCCCGGCGTGCCGAGCTGCGCGGCGCGCCCGGACACCCAGGTGCGCTTGCGCAGGCCCTTGCGGACGCGGGCGCGGACGCCGGGCATCGTCATGGTCGGCGAGATCAGCATCGTCGTCACGGTGCCGGTGAACAGCAGGGTGTCGTCGACATAGGCCTCGCCCTCGAGCTTGGCGCCGTCGAGGCCGGTGATACTGGCCCGGCCGACGAGCACGGTGCCGGTGTCGTCGCGGATCAGCGGGGTCTCGATGGCCCGGCCCTCGAGCGCGATCCTCGCGGCGGCGTTGCCGGTCGCGGTCTGATAGACCCGCGAGGCGTAGGTCGTCTCGACCGGGACGAAACCGACCTCGACGTGCAGGCGTTCGGTGCGCATCAGATGGGTGAGCACGGTAGCCAGGGCGGCGTCGGAGCCGAGCACGATCAGGCGCGGCAGGCTGTCGGCGGCCAGCACCGGCAGCAGTTCATCGATCACGGCGGTATCGGGCTGCGGACCGGTCTGCGTGGTCGGCTGCGAGGCCAGCGCGATCGGGACCGGCATGTCACCACATCGGAGAACGTGGGTACTCAAACTGCGGTACACCCTCCTCGGTCGGGTCGACGGTTTGTCGCCCTCGAACACGGCAAACCCCCTGCCGGCAAGTAACCGTAACCGATCGTGGCGCCCGGAGCGGCCGGGGGTCGGCGTGCTCGGACAGGGCAGGTCGGAGGGTCCTGATCAGGCGTCGGCTAGACTGTGTCTCCGGCCACCGCCTCAATTCGGCAGGTAGCTGCAGTACATCGTGTGCTGCCGTCGATCTGTAGGAGACGCGAAATGCCGGCAATCGTCCTCATCGGCGCCCAGTGGGGCGACGAGGGTAAGGGCAAAGCTACCGACCTGCTCGGTGAGCGGTTGCAGTGGGTCGTTCGTTACCAGGGCGGCAACAACGCAGGCCACACGGTGGTGCTCCCCAACGGCGACAAGTTCGCGCTGCACCTGATCCCGTCCGGCATCCTCACCCCCGGTGTGCGCAACGTCATCGGCAACGGCGTCGTGGTCGATCCCGGTGTGCTGCTCGACGAGCTCGCCGGTCTGGAAGAGCGCGGTGTGGACACCTCCGGCCTGCTGCTCTCGGCCGACGCGCATCTGATCATGCCGTACCACGTGGCCATCGATAAGGTCGCCGAGCGCTTCCTCGGCAGCCGCAAGATCGGCACCACCGGCCGTGGCATCGGCCCCTGCTACCAGGACAAGGTCGCCCGTGTCGGCGTCCGCGTGGCCGATGTGCTCGACGAGAAGATCCTCACCCAGAAGGTCGAGGCCGCCCTGGAGTTCAAGAACCAGGTGCTGGTGAAGATCTACAACCGCCGCGCGCTGGACCCGCAGCAGGTGGTGGACGAGGTGCTCGGCCAGGCCGAGTCGTTCAAGCACCGCATCTCCGACACCCGCCTCGAGCTGAACCTGGCGCTCGAGCGCGGCGACACGATCCTGCTGGAAGGCTCGCAGGGCACCCTGCTCGACGTCGACCACGGCACCTACCCGTTCGTCACCTCGTCGAACCCGACCTCGGGTGGCGCGGCGGTCGGTTCCGGCATCGGCCCGAACAAGATCGACACGGTGCTCGGCATCCTCAAGTGCTACACCACCCGCGTCGGCTCCGGCCCGTTCCCGACCGAGCTGTTCGACAACTTCGGCGAGTTCCTGGCCAAGAACGGCGGCGAGGTGGGCGTCACCACCGGTCGTGCCCGTCGCTGTGGCTGGTTCGACGCGGTCATCAGCCGCTACGCCACCCGCGTCAACGGCGTCACCGACTACTTCCTCACCAAGCTCGACGTGCTGTCGGGTCTGGACACCGTGCCGATCTGCGTCGCCTACGAGATCGACGGCGAGCGGGTCGAGCAGATGCCGACCACCCAGACCGAGTTCCACCACGCCAAGCCGATCTACGAGGAGATGCCCGGCTGGTGGGAGGACATCTCGCAGGCCCGCACCTTCGAGGAGCTGCCCGCCACCGCGCAGGCGTATGTGCTGCGGCTGGAAGAGCTTTCGGGCGCTCGGATCTCGTGCATCGGCGTCGGTCCCGGCCGCGATCAGACGATCGTGCGCCACGACGTGCTGGGTTAGTTGGAGCGCTGGCGCGCTCGAGGTCGCGGCCCCTCCTGTCCCGTCGATCAGGCGCCGTTGCTTGCTCCTTCGTCGCTTGCGCAACGGCGCCTGATCGACGGGACGGCCGCGACCGCCGCTTCGCGGCGACCCCTCCTCAGGGTCGGGGTGTCCGTGGCGGGTGTGCTGTCGTCGTAGGTCAGGCACCGGTGCTTGCTCCTTCGTCGCTTGCGCGCCGGCGTCTGATCGACGGGACGGCCGCGACCGCCGCTGCGCGGCGTCCCCTCCTCGGGGTCGGGGTGTTCTGGGTGGGAGTGCTGTCGCCGCAGGTCAGTGCGACACGCGCGAGTGATGTCGACTCGCTATCGATTTGACAGCATCCGCTCGGCTACCGCTATCGTCGCTGCGCGGAGCGCGGGGACGTGCCGCGGTGTGTCGAGTGTGTGAGTGGGTGTTCGGCGTGATCCGTCGGTCCGATGATGTGAACTATTCGACGGCGCGGCGGGTCGCCCGTCCGCTCGTCGGCGTGCTGCCGATGGCGCTGGCTGTGGCTTGCGCGGGCGTCGCGATCGCGGTGCCGCAGCCGGGGATCAACCCCGAGCAGCCGGGCGTCAACACGCCGGCGCCCGCCGAAGAGAGCCGTTCCGACCTGGCGAAGTTCGACGCTCCCGACACGCTGGAGCGCCTCGCTCCCGAACGCCCGGAATCGCGCCCGGTGCCCGAATACACCGCCCCGCCCCCGCCGATCGTCATCGAGGAGCTGCACCTCCCCGAGCCGGTCGAGCCGGTCGCCCCCATCGCCCCGCCCCCGCGCACCCTGCGCGTCGGCGATTTCACCAGCCCCGTCCCCGACGAAGTTCCGGGCGAGGTCCTCGACGGCGTGAACAACTCCGCCGCCGGCGTCGAAGCCGCCATCGCCACCCAGGGCCGCTCCATCGGCATCAACCCCAGCCGCTCCGACAAGATCGCCGCGGCCACCGCGGCGGGTGCTCTCGGCGGCGCCGCGCTGTTCGGTGTCCCGGCCGCTGTCGCCGGTGGCGTCGTCGGTGGTGCCGCGGGTGCGGCAGTCGGCGGAGCGATCGGATTCGGTGTCGGCGTGGCGGGTTCGGCTGCCGCGACCGCCGGTGTCGCCGCGCTGGCGGCGGCCGCTACCGGCCCCGGTGCACCTGTGACCTTCCCCGTGACCTGGGCAGCCGAGTCGCCACTGATCATCGCGGCGGGTGCGGGAGCCGCCGGTGCCGGCGCCCTTATCGGTGCGGGTGTCGGTGCCGTCGGCGGTGCGGCGCTCCTCGGTGTCCCCGCTGCGGTAGCGGGTGGCGTTCTCGGTGGCGCCGCCGGTGCCACCTACGGCGCCACGCTGTGAACCGGGCCCGACCGCTCCGCGCGGTCGCCTGGGCAGGCCGGACCCCTCGGTAGTACCGTCGAGTCGGGTTGCGGACGGAGGTGACGGATGACGGTGCGCGCGGGTCTGGCCTTGTCAGCGCTGCTGGCGCTCGCCGTTGTGCCGGGCTGCTCGTCGCCGAGCGAAACTACCCCGCCACCCGGCCCCGCGCCGGTGAGTTCGGTGCTCCCACCCGCACAGACCCTCGCTCCTTCGCAACAACGCAACGAGCGCATCCGGGGAATGCTGTACACGGCGGGCTGCACCAGCAACGCCTGCGTCCAGACCTACTTCGCCTGTATGGACGGTTACCTCACGGGCGAACCGTGCCAGTTCTACCGAGACCATCCACCTCCGCCCTGATCAGCACGCTGTGGTGCAGGCGCGCTCTCGCGCGACACCACACCAGAGCGAGTGGTCCAGCTCAGGGGCTGGTGGTGAGGAAGTCGCCGATGGCGGGGGCGAGGATCGAGATCTTCGGGTTGTGGCTCACGCCGGGGAGTTCGGCGAAGGTCGCGGTGGGCAGCGCCGCGGCGGCGGCCTTGGCGCCCCTGGTGAGCATGGGGGCCGTGCGGTCGCCGGCCAGGACGAGCACCGGGACCCGCACGTCGCTCCACTCGGCGGGATCGAGCGACTTGCCGCGCATGTACGGCTGCATCACCGCCCAGTCGTGGGCCGTCGAATTCGAGGTCGCGGCAAGGTTTTTCCAGAACGGGGTCAGCCGCATGGCGGAGACCATCAACCACGGCATGCCCATCGCCTTGGTCATGTAGTACCGCACCGTCTTGTTGCGCTTGCCCGCGGCGATCATCGGATGCAGCTTGTCCGCCAGATCCTTCGGCGGCACATGGTCTTTCGGGTCGACGATGAACGGCGGCTCGAACGCGACCACATCGGTCACCCCCGGCACCGCGCGCGCGGCCAGCAGTGCCAGCGCGGCGCCGGACGACCAGCCGAACAGCGCCGCCTTTCCGCCCGCGGCCTCGACCAGCGCGGCGATGTCGGCGATCTCGTTGGCCACGTCGTATGTGCCAGGGGAGTCGGCACTGTCACCGCGACCGCGCCGGTCGTAGTTGAGCACCGTCAGGTCGTAGTCGGCCGCCAGCGTCTGCGCGAGCTCGACCATGGTCGGGTACTCGCGGAAGCTGAACGCGCCGCCGATCAGGATGACGGTGCCCGCCGTTCCGTCCCCGACCCGGTCGTAGGCAATCGTGGTGCCGTCGGCCGACGTCACAGTCTGCATTGTCGTTCCTCTCGCATTCGGGCCGTGTGACCACCGGGCTCGACGGTACGCGATCGCGTCCATCGCAGGTCGGCACGGGTTTCCCGCGGTGCCGACCGCCGCGGCACCGATCATGAAGACGGCCGGGCACCCGGAAACTCATCGGTGCGCTGGCGCCGGCGATTCAGAACAGCATCGGCTCGCCGAAACCGGGCGTGCGCTCGATCTCCAGCAGGCGGGCCTTGGTGCCGATGCCGCCGGGCGCGGAGAAACCGTGCAACGCGTGGTCGGCGGCGAGCACCCGGTGACAGGGGATGATCAGCGGAATGGGATTGCGGCCCAGCGCCTGTCCGACGGCCTGGGCCGAGCCGGGCGCGCCGAGGCGGGTGGCGATGTCGCCGTAGCTGAGGGTGTGACCGGGGTCGATATCGCGGGTGATGGCGTAGACGCCCCGGTAGAACTCGGGTAGTCCGCCCAGGTCGACGTCGATCCATCGCAGGGCGTCCAGGGTGCCCGCCAGGTGCGCGCGGACACCCGTGATCGCCGCGGTGATCACGGGTCCTGGCTCATCCTCGGCGACGGGCGCGCCGGCCAGTGGTCTGGTGATCCGGGCGAGCGTCTCCTCCTCGCTCGCCTCGGGCAGCTGGAACCGTACGACGGTGTCGCCGTGCCAGGCGATGGCGCACAGGCCGATCGCGGTGTCGAACAGTGCCGCGGCAACCGGTTCGGTCCGGGTTCCGGAACTCATGATCACAGTGTGCGCCGACCCGGTGACAGATTCGGGTCTGCCCCCGATCACGCGGCGAGTGGCCCGCGCTCATCGGAGGGGAGCAGACCAGTTTTCGGTAACTGGACTGGACTGCCGCCGGTGGCCTCGGTCGCTGCGGCGACCGGCTCCTCCTCGTGCACGCGCGCGGCGTCGAGGTCGCGGAAAAGTCGCTGTTCATCGTAGGTGCTGAAGGCCCGGTCGTGCGGCAGATACTGGAAGGGCCAGAACGGCAGTTCCCCCCGTTTCGGGGAGAAGTGGTAGACCGCGTACCCGAAGGCGGCGGCGACGGCGAGGGCGAGGAAAGCGGTCATGGCCTAAGAATCCTCCGACTGGCCTTGCCTACAAATATCCACTTACGGAATACTGGACTTCATGGCGACAAGAGTGATCGGCGCGTCCGGACTGGCCCGCGACCTCGGCCGGTGGCGTGACCCCGAAACCGACGGCGATTCGCCCGAGCGCCGTCCGCACCGACCCGCCTATCTGGCCCTGGCCGAGGCCATCCGGCTGCTGATCCACGACGGTCGCGCCCCGCTCGGCGTCGCGCTGCCCAGCGAGCGGGATCTGGCCGCCACCCTGGGCGTCAGCCGCACGACCATCACCTCCACCTACTCGCTGCTGCGCGAGCACGGCTACCTGATCAGCCGCCAGGGTTCGCGCAGCACGGTGGCGCTGCCGCCGGCCATCCAGCACGACGGCGCCAAGCCGACCCGCGGCATCATGGCCCTGATGGCGCAGCCCGTACTGCCGACCATCGACATGACCTACGCGGCGATGTCCGCGCCACCGGAACTGCACGACGCGTATTCGGCCGCGCTGCAAGGTATCCCGGCCTACCTCGGCACGCACGGCATGGACCCGGTCGGTGTGCTGGCGCTGCGCGAGGCGCTGGCCCGCCGCTACACCGCCCGCGGCCTGCCCACCGAGCCCGAGCAGATCCTGGTGACCCTCGGCGCCCAGCACGGCCTGCGGCTGCTGCTCAACGTGCTCACCTCGCCCGCCGCGCGCGTGCTGATCGAGCACCCAAGCTACCCGAACGCCATCGAGGCGATCCGCGATGTCGGCGCCCGTCCGATCCCGGTGCCGCTGCGGCCCGAATTGCCGCACGCCGGTTGGGATCTCGACGGTCTGCGCAGCACCGCCCGGCAGACCGCGGCCACGCTGGCCTACCTGGTCCCCGACTTCAACAACCCCACCGGCCTGCTGCTCGACGCCGACGGCCGCGCCGAACTGGCCGCCATCGCCCGCGACACCAGGATGACCATCGTCGTCGACGAATCGATGAGCGAGCTGAACCTGTCCGACGACACCATGCCGCCGCCGGTCGCCGCGTTCGCGAAGGGCTCGGAGATCATCACCATCGGTTCGGCGTCGAAGTCGTTCTGGGGTGGTCTGCGGGTCGGCTGGATCCGCACCAACCAGGCGCTGATCACCAAGCTGCTCGGCATCCGCGCC
This sequence comes from Nocardia fodinahabitans, assembly GCF_052983615.1. Lineage (NCBI taxonomy): Bacteria > Bacillati > Actinomycetota > Actinomycetes > Mycobacteriales > Nocardiaceae > Nocardia > Nocardia fodinahabitans. Next base: position 2,921,833 of record NZ_JBRJJC010000001.1, on the reverse strand, counting down.
ACCGTCGACCTCGGCACGCCGGTGATGGACCAGCTGGCCACCATCCACCTGCTCGAGCACGCGGGACCGATCCTGGAGCGCCGCCGCGAACAACTGCGCGCCCAGCGCACCGCCCTGCTCGACGCCGTCGCCGAGGACCTTCCCGGCTGGCACATCGGGCCCGGCGCCGGCGGCATGTCGGTGTGGGCGCAGCTGCCGAGCCCGGTCTCCACGGCCTTGGCCGCCACCGCGCCCAATCACGGGGTATTGCTCGCCGCCGGACCGCGTTTCGGCGTCCAGGGCGCGTTCGAGCGGTTCCTGCGCCTGCCCTTCACCCACCCCGAGGCCGACCTGCGCCTGGCCGTGAAATCCATCGCCGCCGCCTACGACGCGCTGACCCCGCGCGCCGCCGATCCGTTGCAGCCGCTCACCTGCTACTGAGTCAGCCGAATCCGCACGAGTGGTACGTGGCCGGGTGCGGCCGCACGGTCTCGTACCCGGCGCCGAGCATGAACAGCGTCGAGATCACGATGGCCGCCGTCGTGAGCGGCACGGCGGCGCCGCGCGCGGACGGGTAGCGGAACAGCAGCACCAGCAGGCACACCAGCGCGATGGTGGTGGCCGCCAGCAGCCCGGCCGCGAGGCCGTTGAGCAGGCTGGCCGTGATCGGGACCGGTATGTCACTGCGGCAACGGGATCCGGCGAGTTGTGCCTGACGATCGTCGAGCAGTCCCTCGGCCACCGTGAAGGCGAGCAGCGCGGCGCCGAAGGTGGTGACCGCGATCAACGCGGTGAGCACCTTCGGTGGCCGGTGGCCGGTTCGGATCCGTGGCCTGTCGTCGATAGTCGGTGAGACTACCGACGACAGGCCGGAAAATCAGTCAGCCCAGACCGATTCGATCGGTGTCGTCTCCGACGGCGGCGGGGTGGGCACGCCGCCGGGGGTGCGGGAGAAGCGCGGCGCGGGCGCGTGCTGGACGACGCCCTCGATCTCGATCAGGCCGGTACGGGCCGCGATGTGCGGATTCTCGGTGGCCTCGGTGAAGGTCAGCACCGGGGTGGTGCAGGCGTCGGTGCCGTCGAAGATCGCGGCCCACTCGTCGCGGGTCTTGGTCTTGAACTTGTCCGCGAACAGCTTGCGCAGCTGGTCCTGCCCGTTCGGGTCGAGCTGCATCGGCAGCCCCTCCGCGTCGATCTCCAGCCCGGCCAGCAGCTGGGCGTAGAACTGCGGCTCGATCGCGCCGACGGCCATGTACTTGCCGTCGGAGGTCTCGTAGGTGTCGTAGAACGCCATGCCGGTGTCGAGCAGGTTGGTACCGCGCTCGTCGGACCACAGGCCGACCCCGCGCATGCCCCACATCATGTGCGAAAGGGCAAGCGCGCCATCGATCATCGCGGCGTCGATGACCTGGCCCTTGCCGGAGCTCTGCCGCTCGACCAGCGCGGCGAGCACGCCGAACACCAGGAACATCGAGCCGCCACCGAAGTCGCCGACCATGTTCAGCGGCGGCACCGGCCGCTCACCCTTGCGGCCGATGGCGTTGAGCACACCGGTCAGCGAGATGTAGTTGATGTCGTGGCCCGCGCGATCGGCCAGCGGGCCGTACTGGCCCCAGCCGGTCATCCGACCGTAGACCAGGCGCGGGTTGCGGGCCAGCGCGTCGTCGGGGCCGAGGCCCATGCGCTCGGTGACGCCGGGACGGAAGCCCTCCAGCAGCACATCGGCCCGCTCGACCAGGTCGAGGATCTTGGCGACGTCGGCGGGATCCTTCAGATTCGCCTCGACGATGGTGCGGCCGCGCCACTGCGGGCGCTCCATGTGTCCGGGCATCATGCCGGGACGCTGTACGCGGACCACATCGGCGCCGAGGTCGGCCAGCAGTAGCGCGGCATGGGGGCCAGGCCCGATGCCGGCCAGCTCGATGACCTTGATACCCGCGAGGGGCCCCTGCTTGGCGGTGGACTCGCTCACACCTGACCTCTGTTCATCGTCGAACGGTATTGACACTCCGACAATAGCGTCGGGATGGCGAGCCGGGTAGGGCATGGGTCAGAATTCCGGGTGGCGCGACTCGGCGCCACAATGGGAGGAACCCGGTAGTGAGCGTGTGGGGTGAGGTCATCGTAGGCCTCGTCATTCTGGTCGGCCTAATCGGTGTGATCGTTCCGATCCTGCCCGGCGTCATCCTGATCTTCGCCGCAATCGCGGTGTGGGCCTTCATGACCGGCGGCAGCGCCGCGTGGACGGTGCTCGCGGTCGCCACGGTCGCGCTGGTCATCTCCGCCGTCGTGAAGTACACCTGGCCCGGCAGGCGGATGCGCGAGGCGGGGGTGTCGAACCGGGCACTGCTGTTCGGCGCGATTCTCGGCGTCGTCGGGTTCTTCGTCATCCCGATCGTCGGCCTGTTCATCGGCTTCGTGCTCGGCGTGTACCTGGCCGAGCTGTACCGGCTGAAGACCAACGATCTGGCCTGGCCCGCGACGCTGCACGCGCTCAAAGGCGTCGGCCTGTCGATGCTGGTCGAGCTGTTCGGCGCGCTGATCGCGGCCGGTGTGTGGTTCACCGGCGCGATCCTGGCCTGAGCTACTCGATGACCGGCAGCGGGCGGGTGCGCTCGCCCGCGCCGGGCAGTTCGTCACGGGGGATCGGCACCGTCGGATTGTCGGTGCGCGGGATCGGCCTGGTCGGCAGCGGATCGGCCGTGGGCCGGTCCGCCACCGGCAGCCGGTAGAACTCCCTGGCGTTGTCCTCCAGCACCGCGTGCAGGTCGGCCCCGACCACCTGCCAGATCAGCTCGACGTCGGTGTCCTCGAACGGCCTGCCCGCCCTGGTGCCGGGCAGGTCGGTGCCGAACATCAGCGCGCCCGGGTTGACCGCGTGGATCCGGCGCAGCGTCTCGGCCACGTCCATGTCGACCCGGCCGAAACCGGTGGCCTTCACCCTGGCGCCCCGATCGACCAGATCCAGCAGATAGGGCAGGCCCTCCTCGGACATGCCGAGGTGGTCGATCGAGAGCGCGGGCAGTTTCGAGATCACCGGTTGCAGCGAGGCCAGCATCTGGCCGTCGATGTAGAGCTCCACGTGCCAGCCGGCCAGCTCGTGCGCGCGCAGCGCCTGCAACGTCATCTCGGTGATGTCGGCGGCGGCGCGCTTGAGGTTGAACCGCAGCGCGCGCACGCCGGCGCGATCCAGCTCGATGATCTCGTCGTCGGTGGCGTCGAGATCCAATCGGGTGACCCCGACCCAGTCCTCACCGAGGGCCGCCAGCGCGGCCTTCAGATACGACTGGTCGGACCCCTGGAACGACGCGCTGACCACCGCACCACCGCGAACATGGAAGTGCTCCATACGCTTTCGATAGTCCGCGATGGTGTAGGGGTCGGGTAGGTAGCCTTCGTTCTCGATCAGCGGGAACCGCGGATCGATGATGTGGACGTGGGCATCGAACACTTGTACAGAATGCCTCGAGTTCGGCGGAATGGAACAGTTCGGGCCCGACGTCCGAGGCTTAGACCTTGTTCGGCTCGGACGCGCGCAGCATGTCCTCGCGCTCGACGACCTTCACCCGCTCACGGCCTTCCGGCTCGCCGAGGGCGCGCTCGTGCGCGTCGAGGCGATACCAGCCGGCCCACGTGGTGAACGGGATGCCCTTGCTCTCGAGGAACGTGGTGACCGCGTCCAGCTCGGGCTGCGGCGCGGGCGCGAAGTCCTTGGCGTCGTCGAGCAGGCAGGCGATGGTCTCGTTGGCGTCGCCCTTGGTGTGGCCGATGAGGCCGACCGGGCCGCGCTTGATCCAGCCGGTGACGTAGGTGGCGGGCATGAAGCGGGCCGAGCCCTCGGCGGTCTCGTCGGAGATCACGCGGCCGGCCTCGTTCGGCACGGTGCCAGCCTGGTCGTCGAACGGCAGCTGGGTGATGTTCTGCGACAGGTAGCCCACGGCGCGGTAGATGGCCTGGACGTCCCACTGCTTGAACTCGCCGGTGCCCTTGACGTTGCCGGTGCCGTCGAGCTGGGTGCGCTCGGTCTTGAGACCGACGACCTTGCCGTCCTCGCCGATGACCTCGGCCGGGGACTCGAAGAAGTGCAGGAACAGCTTGTGCGGGCGGTTGCCCTGGTCGCGGATCGCCCACTGCTCGAGGGTGTTGGCGACCATGTCGACCTGCTTGGAGTTGCGGCGGGCGGCTTCGGAGCCCTCGTCGTAGTCGATGTCCTCGGGATCGACGATGACCTCGATCGTCGGCGAGTGGTCGAGCTCGCGCAGCTCGAGCGGGGTGAACTTGGCCTGGGCGGGGCCGCGGCGTCCGAAGACGTGGACCTCGACGGCCTTGTTGGCCTTCAAACCCTTGTAGACGTTCGGCGGGATCTCGGTCGGCAGCAGCTCGTCACCGGTCTTGGCCAGCACACGGGCCACGTCGAGGGCGACGTTGCCGACGCCGAGCACGGCGACCTTCTCCGCCTCCAGCGGCCACGACCGCGGCACGTCGGGGTGCCCGTCGTACCAGGAGACGAAGTCGGCGGCACCGTAGGAGCCGTCGAGGTCGATGCCGGGGATGGGCAGGGCGCGGTCGGCGTTGGCGCCGGTGGAGAAGATGACCGCGTCGTAGAACTGGCGCAGGTCGTCGAGGGTGATGTCGGTGCCGTAGTCGATGTTGCCGAGCAGGCGCACCTGGTCCTTGTCGAGGACCTTGTGCAGGGCGGTGATGATGCCCTTGATGCGCGGGTGATCGGGGGCGACGCCGTAGCGGATCAGACCGAAGGGCGCGGGCATGCGCTCGTAGAGGTCGATGCTGACATCGGCATCGGACTTCATCAATGCGTCGGCGGCGTAGATACCGGCCGGTCCTGCGCCCACGATCGCAATGCGGAGCGGGCGGGTCGCTGCACTCTGTTCGGTCATTTTCTACGCGCACCCTTTGGTCGAGAACTGTTGACGGCGTCTATTTAGCCTAGGCTAAGTTGACGATCCGGCTGCTGGCAGCTGCCTTCGAGGTCGGCAGCGCACCGCATTCTGGCGATTCTATCTGCGGCGTTGTGTCCACCCGGCGTGCGGTGTGGTTGCCCGCACCGGGTCTGTCAGGATTAGAGCATGAACGAGGAGCAGACAAGCTCGGAAGACCAGCCCATCGTGGTGGATCAGACCGACAAGCGTTCCATCGTCCCGTTCGTCGCGGCCGCGGTGATCGCGATCATCGTGCTCATCGGCATCGTGCTCGGCGGGCTGCTCTCGCCCGCTGAGAAAAATGTCACAGAGGCCGATCGCCTCGCGGCCGCTGTCACCAACTATATCGACGCGCGCTCCCGCAGCGAGCTGCGTCCGCCGCCCGGTGTCGCCTGCCCCGGCTTCGACGAGGAGAAGTCCGGCCTGTCGGAACGGCTCGGCGGCCCGAAATCGGCAGTGACGATCGACAAGAAGGGTTTCGACAAGGCGACCGTCAACGGCGATCGGGCCAAGATCGACGCCACCGTGCAGATCGGCGACACGCCGTCCACCAGTACCTGGAACCTGACCAGGGTGGACGGCAACTGGCTGGTCTGCACGCCGTAGCACTGTTTGACACGGTGGCCTGTGCCGGGGCAATCTCGAATCGCAAGGTCATGAGTGCCAGCGCCAAGCCCCGGCTCGCTGGTCGGCAACCCTCCTCCGCGGTGGGGTGCTCCGGGTGACGACCTGGCCGTGTGCCCGGAGAACCGGCACGGCAAGAGCGGATTCACGCAGGAGGTTCGACATGACTTACGCCGGCGACATCACCCCTGAGAAGGCGTGGGAGATCCTGGCCGAGCACCCGGGCGCGGTGCTGGTCGACGTGCGCACCGAAGGCGAGTGGGCACAGGTCGGCATCCCCGACACCAGCTCGATCGAGCGCCCGGCCCACTTCATCGAGTGGGTCGACGGCACCGGGACCCGCAATCCGAACTTCGGCGCGCAGCTCGAGCAGGCGCTGGCCGGTCGTCCGGACGACGCGCCCGTGGTGTTCCTGTGTCGCTCCGGGCAGCGCTCCATCGGCGCCGCGACCGTGGCGACCGCGGCGGGCATCGCCCCGTCCTACAACGTGCTCGACGGTTTCGAAGGCGGCCCCGACGCGTTCGGGCAGCGCGGCAGCGTCGGTTGGCGCGCGGTCGGCCTGCCGTGGCGTCAGGCATAAGGAGAACAGCATGATCACCGGTGGTTCGTTCGACAAGCCACTGCCCGAGGGCGTCGGCCCGGCCACCCTCGGCGTCCGCGGCGGCCTGCGCCGCTCCGGCTTCGAGGAGACCTCCGAGGCGCTGTACCTGACCTCGGGTTTCGTCTACGAGAGCGCCGAGGCCGCCGAGGCGTCCTTCACCGGTGAGGTCGAGCACTTCGTCTACTCCCGCTACGGCAACCCGACGGTGGCCATGTTCGAGGAGCGCATCCGGCTGCTCGACGGCGCCGAGGCCGCGTTCGCGACCGCGTCCGGCATGTCCGCGGTGTTCACCGCGCTCGGCGCGCTGCTGAAGGCGGGCGATCGCCTCGTCGCGGCGCGCAGCCTGTTCGGCTCCTGCTTCGTGGTGTGCAACGAGATCCTGCCGCGCTGGGGCGTGGAGACCGTCTTCGTCGACGGTGACGACCTCGAGCAGTGGGAGCAGGCGCTCTCGGTGCCCACCCAGGCCGTGTTCTTCGAGACCCCGGCCAACCCGATGCAGACCCTCGTCGACGTCCGCAAGGTCACCGAGCTCGCGCACGCCGCGGGCGCGAAGGTGGTGCTGGACAACGTCTTCGCCACCCCGCTGCTACAGCGCGGCTTCGAACTCGGCGCCGACGTGGTGGTGTACTCCGGCACCAAGCACATCGACGGCCAGGGCCGCGTGCTCGGTGGCGCGATCCTCGGCGCCCAGGACTACATCGACGGCCCGGTCAAGAACCTGATGCGCCACACCGGCCCCGCGCTGAGCCCGTTCAACGCCTGGACCCTGCTCAAGGGCCTGGAGACCATGCCGCTGCGCGTGCGCCAGTCCACCGAGTCGGCGCTGAAGGTCGCCCAGTTCCTGGAGGCGAACAAGTCGGTCAACTGGGTGAAATACCCCTTCCTGGAATCGCATCCGCAGCACGCCCTCGCCACCGCCCAGATGTCCGGCGGCGGCACCGTCGTCACCTTCGAACTGGCTGGCGACGACGGCAAGAAGCGCGCCTTCGAGGTCCTCAACCGCCTCCGCATCATCGACATCTCCAACAACCTCGGTGACGCGAAGACGCTGATCACCCACCCCGCCACGACGACCCACCGCGCGATGGGCCCCGAAGGCCGCTCCTCCATCGGCCTGTCCGACGGCGTGGTCCGCATCTCGGTCGGCCTCGAGGACATCGAAGACCTCCTCGGCGACCTCGACCACGCCCTGAGCTGAGCCCCGAAAGCGCCGACCCTGTCGTCGGCGCGCTACGCAGCCTGTCTGGCCCGCGCCGACTGGGCGTGTCGCTGAACACGGTCGAACGCATTGCCCGTGCGCGCGAGCCGGAACGTCCACGGCGACCACCGCAGTACCGGCCCTGCCTGGTCGACCCCTACCGAGACCACCTTCGCGCGCGCCGCGCCGCCGACCCGGGAGTGCCGCCGCGTGCGCGGAAATGACCGCCCTGGTCAGCCTGGTCCGCTACTCCGACACCGAATCCTGTTGGCATAGACCAAGGCGCGCTACCACCGAAATCGAGACAGAGCCAAGGTTCTGACACTCCCGCCATACGGGGCATCCTGCGTGCTGCGTGGCGTTCAGGGGTCACTGAAAGTACAGAGAGTCACCGCGGGTTGCGCTGTGTTGTCGCTGGGGGCGAATGGCATCTGGGTTGGGGAATTGCGGCCCTGTCCGAGAACGTGCGGTTCACGTTGTCTGGTGGTGAAGAGCCGATTGTCAGCAGGCTGGGTTCGGGAAGGAGAGGGTGTGGCCGGACCGAATTCGATGGTGGGGCGGTGGTCACAACGGGTCGCCGGGTGGGTGGAGCCGGTGCTGGTGGCGGTGACTGTCGCCATGCTGATGTTCGGGCTGCTTGCGTGGCTGTTCGGGCTGCACGGGGTGGCTGAGGGCGCCTGGATCGCGGCGACGGTGGTGGCGATCGTGCCCGCGGTGTGGTGGATGGTCGCCACGCTGCTGCAGGGTAGGACCGGAGTCGATGTGATCGCGGTGTTGTCGCTGGTGGGCACGTTGCTGGTGCACGAGTACTTGGCTGGTGCGTTGATCGCGGTGATGTTGGCGACCGGTCGTGCGCTGGACGCGGCGGCCGAGCGACGCGCCTCCCACGATCTGCGAGCCCTGCTCGAGCACGCGCCACGCTCGGCTCGCCGCCGTCTCGGCACAGAGGTGAGCGTGATCGGCTTGGATGAGGTCGCCGTCGGCGATGTGCTGGTAGTGGTACCGGGTGAGGTGGTGCCAGTCGACGGGCGAGTTCTCGACACCGTGGCCGTGCTGGACGAGTCGGTGCTGACCGGAGAACCGATGCAGGTCGAGCGCGGGATCGGGGAACCAGTGCGCAGCGGCGTCGTCAACGTCGGCGCCTCCTTCGAGATCCGTGCGACCGCGACCGCCGCGGAGAGCACCTACGCCGGAATCGTACGGCTCGCTCGAGAAGCCGGCGCCGAGAACGCGCCCGTGGTCCGGTTGGCCGATCGGTACGCGGCCTGGTTTCTGCCCCTGACACTGCTGGTGGCCGGGGTGGCATGGCTGGTCAGCGGGTCACTGGTGCGCGCGGTCGCGGTTCTGGTGGTGGCCACCCCGTGTCCGCTGCTGTTGGCCGCGCCGGTAGCTATCGTGTCCGGACTGTCGCGGGCCTCCCGCCAAGGAGTCGTGGTCCGCAGCGGCGGCGCGCTGGAAGACCTCGGTCGCGCGACCACCCTTGTGATGGACAAAACCGGGACTCTCACCGCGGGCCGACCCGCGGTCGTGGAGGTCATCGCCGCCCCCGGCCAGGATGCTGCCGAGGCATTGCGCCTGGCCGCGTCCGTGGACCAGCTGTCGCCTCATGTGCTGGCCGAGGCGATCGTCACCGAAGCGCTGGCCCGCGACTCGGCGCTGTCGCTGCCCACCGCGGTGATCGAACAGCCTGGCCGCGGCGTATCCGGCACCGTCGACGGCCGCCATGTCGAGGTGGGCAAACTGCCCGATACGGCGACCGGATCCCAGTGGGCGCGTGCGGTGGACAGCCGAGCGCGGTTGGACTCGGCGGCGATCGCGTGGATCGTCGTCGACGAGGTACTCCTCGGGGCGGTTCTGCTGCGGGATCGGTTGCGTCGGCACGCGCCGCGCACGATACGAAGACTGCGTGAGGCGGGGCTGAACCGGCTGGTGATGCTGACCGGTGACCGTCTCGAACCGGCCCGTGAGGTCGGCGCCGTGCTCGGCCTGGACCAGGTGTATGCGGGGCAGAGCCCTGCGGACAAGGTCGCCGCTGTGCGTAGCGAGCGTGAGCGCGCGGTGACGGTCATGGTCGGTGACGGTGTCAACGATGCTCCCGCCTTGGCCGCCGCCAGCGTCGGTGTGGCGATGGGCGCACGCGGGTCCACTGCCTCGTCGGAGGCCGCCGATATCGTGCTCACCACCGACCGGCTCGACCGGCTCGCCGACGCCATGGACACCGCCCGCTGGTCGCGCCGGATCGCCGTGCAAAGCGCTGTCGTAGGGATGAGCCTGTCGTTGCTGGCGATGATCGTGGCCGCCGCCGGGCTGCTCCTGCCCGCCGCCGGGGCCCTGCTGCAAGAGGGCATCGATGTGGCAGTGATCCTCAACGCGCTGCGTGCGCTGCGGGGCAATCCGGCCACCCGCACCGAAATGCCCGCGACAACCGAGAAACTCCTGCACCGCTTCGCAGGCGAACACGACACCTTGCGCGAGATGCTCACGCTGCTGCGTTCCGCCGCCGACCAGCTCGCCGATACCAACGATCCCGCGGCCCTGGCCGCCGTCGAGGACGCCCACCACTTCCTCGTGACCGATCTGCTGCCCCACGAACTGGCCGAGGAAACCCTGCTGTATCCGGCGCTGGCCGGCCCGCTCGGCGGCGCCGAGGCCACCGCGACGATGAGCCGCGCCCACGCCGAGATCCAACGGCTGGTCACCCGCATCGGCGCCCACCTCGACCGCGCCCACACCGCAGGCGCGATCACCGACGACCAGACCGATGACCTGCTCGCCTGCCTCTACGGCCTGCACACCTTGCTGCAACTGCACTTTCTGCAAGAAGAGGAGAACTACTTCAGCCTCACCGACGACGACGAACCCGAAAACGCCGCAACCTCCGTGCGCCCTCACCCATACGAACCCTCGAGCGGCTAGCCTCGCCGGGCGAGGAAGCACCGAGACGGTCAGCGACGCCTGCTGCAGCGGTACTTCTGCCCAATGTTGTCGGTAGCTGTGACAAGCGGCCCTTCTCTCGTCGTGCTGCTGCCCACGACGCTGGGGGGATGAGCCGACACGGTCGCATTGGTCCGGAGTTCACGGAATTCTCGGATATCGAACCCGGCACCAGGTAGTGGAATAGCCGATCGGCATCACGCCGACACGACGGCATCGAGTGTCTTGATCACCTGGTCGACCTTGTTGACGACGAAGAGTTCGGTGCCGGCGTCGGTGTCTATGCGCAGGCGGGTGCGCAGACCGCCGCTGAATATGCCGCCGTCCGGGTTTTCGCGGCCCACCGAGCGGAGCTGGGTCAGGGGGATTTCCCAGCGCATACCGCCGGTGATGGCGTCGAGGTGGTTCGGGACGAAGAGCAGGCGGGCTTCGGTGAGGAAGAGGCAGCCGCCCACGGCCCTGTTGCCCTGTGTTCTATTGGCGAGTTTGCGCCAGACGACGTTCTCCGAAGCGCCCAGCGCGGGGCTACCGATCCACAATCCCATCAGTCATTCCTCTGTTCGAGCTCGGCGTTCGTCCTCCTGAATCGGCAGCAGGCCGGGCACCGTTAATGGCGCCCGGCCGGTGTCGGATCAGGCGTTGTCGGTATCCCCGTTGGACAACGCCTTCTGCAGGGAGTTGAAGACGGTCAGACCCTGGCCGACCATGCCGTTGACCAGTTCACCGACGCCGTCGGGCCCGTTGAGGACGGTCAGGTTCGCGTTGGCGAGGCCGTTGGAGGCCTGCTTGACGATCTCGGGCAGCTGCTCGATGAGCAACTGGTCCAGGGCGATCCGGTTGTTGGAGGCGGCGGCCTCGGCCTGGATGCGGGTGCGATCGGCTTCGGCCTCGGCGAGGATCCGGACGCGCTCCGCCTCGGCCAGTGCGGGTTTCACGACTTCGGCCTGGAGTTCCTGCTCGCGCAGTTCGGCGTTCTTGCGAGCCTGCTCGGCCTGGGCGGTGAGGACTTCCTGGCGGGCGATGGCGTCGGCGAGCGGACCCGCCTGGGCCGCTTCGGCATTGGCCTTGTCGATGTCGCGCTGGTACTGCGCCTTGAGGATCGAGGTCTCCCGCTCGTACTCGGCGCGCCGGCGCAGCGACTCCTGTTCGGCCTCGGCGGCGCGCTGGGCGGCCTGGGCCTGGGCGATCTGGGCGTCGCGCTGGACGGCGGCGTTGTGCGGTGCGGCCAGGGCGTTGATGTAGCCGAGGTTGCCGTCGTCGATGGACTGGATCTGGAACGAGTCGACCCAGAGGCCGATATTGCCCATCTCGACCTTCGAGGCGAGCAGGACCTCGTCGGCCAGCTTCTGGCGTTCGCGGATGATCTCCTCCACCGTCATCGAGCCGACGATCGAGCGCAGGTGACCGGAGAAGATGCGGCCGGTGAGCACCGACATCTCTTTCTCCTGCTCGGAGAGGAAGCGCTGGGCGGCGTTGACGATGGACGGGGTGTCGTTGGCGACCTTGAACGCGATCACCGCGCGTACGTCGAGCTGGATCGCCTGCTTGGTGACGCAGCGTTCCTTGATCTCGGATTCGAACATGGCCAGCGACAGGTAGCGGACCTTACGGAACAGCGGAATCACCCAGGTGCCGCGGCCGATGACGACCTTGAAGGGCGCGTTGTCCTTGGTCTTGGCGCCACTGACCAGCATGGCCTCGTCGGGATCGGGGACGTGATAGCCCAGCATGTGAGCCCCTTCTCTCAGTTCTCTTGCGGCAGTTGCGGTGCGAGGGGAATCCAGATGACGACATCGACGATGCGGCCCGGATGGACCGCGACGATCAAGACGGTGGTCCCGGCCGCGATCGGCTCGTCGGCCCGTGCGATGTACAGCTCGGTGCCCCCACGAATCGCCACGAGTACTTCACCCAGCGCGCCTGCCCCCCGGATCGGTGACGTGATGGTGCCCGTCATGCCGTGCACGGGGTCGGTCATCGCGGCTGAACTCCTTGTCTCGCACCGAATGACGTCAGCGTACGATGCCTGGCCTTTCGATGGGTTCCAATTTCCTTATTGACAGCATCCTGTCAACTATGACAGGATGCTGTCATGACGATGCGAACAGTCCACATGGCCGTATACGACACCCTCGCCGACTGGGAGGTGGGTGCCGCCACCGCGCACATCGCCAACGGCAGCTGGCACCGCGAGCCCGGCACGTTCCAGGTGAAGACGGTCGGGCTGAGCACCGAACCGATCACCACGATGGGCCGCCTGCGGGTCACCCCGGACCTCGCGCTGGCCGATCTCGACCCCGCCGACAGTGCGATGTTGATCCTGCCCGGCGCCGATCTGTGGGAGGGCGAGGAGCTGGTGCCGTTCGCGGACAAGGCGCGCCGGTTCGTCGATGCGGGCGTGCCGGTCGCCGGAATCTGCGGCGCCACTTTCGGATTGGCCAAGGCGGGCCTGCTCGATGATCGCGCACACACATCCAATGCGGCCGAATTCCTGGTCTACAGCGGATATTCGGGTGCCGAGCACTATGTGGAGGCGCCGGCCGTCACCGATCGCGACGTGATCACCGCCGACGGTATGTCGCCGTTCGAGTTCGCCCGGGAGGTGTTCACCCGCCTCGACCTGTACGAACCGCACGTCATCGAGGCTTGGTACAAGTTGTTCGCGCACCGGGACCCCGCGGCCTACGCTGTGCTCGCCGAATACGAAGCCGCCAACGCTTGATGGGCGGCGAGCAAGAACTGTTCTCCACCGCGGCGATCACCTCGTTCAAGCTCAACGGCCAATTCCTCGCCATCGCCGAGGAATTGGCCGCCCCGGCCGGTCTCACCGCGGCCTGGTGGCAGGTGCTCGGCGCGGTGCTCGCCGAACCGCTCCCGGTCGCCGGTATCGCCCGCGCGATGGGCATCACCCGCCAGAGCGTGCAGCGCATCGCCGACCTGCTCGTCGACAAGGGCCTGTGTGAATACCGGCCCAACCCGGCGCACAAGCGGGCAAAGCTGGTCGCGGGGACGGAATCGGGCCGGGCGGCGGTCCAGCGCATCAATCCGCAGCACGCGAGGATCGCCCGCCGTCTGGCCGAGGAACTCGGTCCGGCGGAGTTCGCGGCGATCGTGGCCGCGCTGACTCGCCTGTCCGCCGCGGTCGAGGCGATCACCGTCGCCGATGGGTGAGGTCGTCGGGAGCTGACGCACGACGCCCCCGGCGCCGAAGTGGCGACGGGGGCGTCGGATTGTGCGGCCGGAGGTCAGCTCTGGAGGCCGACCTCGATCTCGAGGGTGAGGGTGATCTTGTCGCCGATGACGGCGCCGCCGTCGGGGAGCGGCATGTCGATGTCGAGGCCGAAGTCGCGGCGCGAGACCACGGTCTTGGCTTCGAAGCCGGCGACCGGGCCGTTGCCCATGCCCTCGTTGACGCCGAGGAACTCGACTTCGAGGGAGACCGGCTTGGTGTTGCCGCGGACGGTGAACTCACCGTCGACGACGAAGTCGCTGCCCTCGCCGCGGAATCCGGTGGACTTGAAGGTCATCACCGGGAACTGCTCGGCGTGGAAGAAGTCGGCGGTGCGCAGGTGGCCGTCGCGCTGGGCGTTGTCGGTGGTCAGCGAGTCGACGCGGATCTCGGCCTGCGCGGAGGCGGTGCCGTCCTCGCCGATGACGAGCGCGCCGTCGAAGTCGGTGAAACGGCCACGGACCTTGCTCACCATCAGGTGGCGTACGGAGAAGCCGACGGTGGAGTGGGTGGGGTCGATGGCCCAGGTGCCCGCGGTGAGGCCGTTGGCGATGGCGGTGGTCATGGGAACTCCTTGTGGGGGTGGGGTTCTAGCGTGGGAGGTTGGCGGCGAGCAGATCCGCGAACGGGGTCGGCTCGTCGTACGGGTCGGCGGGTCCGGCGCTGGGCCTGCCGAGAATCTGGGTGGCGAATTCCGCTGCGGCGCGGTCGATCCGGTTGTTCAGCGCCTGGTCGGCGCCGTGGGCGCCCCAGTCCGGCGATGCGGCGTACACGGCGGTGGGTACGACGATCGAGCGCAGGTAGGCGAACAGCGGACGCACCGCGTGTTCGAGGGCCAGCGAGTGGCGTTCGGAGCCGCCGGTGGCGCCGGCCAGCACCGGCTTGCCCGCGAGCGAATCCGGTTCCAGCACATCGAAGAAGGTCTTGAACAGACCGCTGTAGGAGGCGCTGAAGATCGGGGTCACGGCGATGAGCCCGTCGGCGGTGACGACCTGGTCGATCGCCGCCCGCAGTGACGGTGCGGGGAACCCGGTGATCAGGTTGTCGGCGAGCTCGCGGGCGTGATCGCGCAGGTCGACGAAGTCGAGTTCGACCTCGGCGCCCTCGGCGCGCAGTTCCCGTGCGGTGGCGGTGGCCAGCCGGTCGGCCAGCAGCCGGGTCGACGAGGGCTGCGAGAGCCCGGCCGACACCACCGCGATACGAGTGGTCACTCCTGTACCTCTTGTCTTGCGGACGCGAAGAGAGCGTCTGTGGTAGGGATGGGACGGGAGCCGGGGTGACGGCCCGATGTGGTCGCCCTTGGAGGGCTTGCATGACACTGCCGCCCCCGGCTCCTCGGAATCGGCCGACCGACAACAGAGGGATGCGTCCGGCAGCGCCGGTGAGTGACCACTCGGCAGCCGGTTCCACGCCCGTCGCGTCCCTGCTCGGGATCGGGTGGTGAAAGGCGTTCGTGTTGTCTTTGGTCGAAGCGTTGTTCTTCGTCGGGATCGATTGGGCGGCAAAGGTTCACGCGGTGTGCGTGCTGGACTCGACGGGCCGGAAGGTAGCGGCGTTCACCGTCGAGCACACAGCCGCCGGGTTCGCCGCGCTGGCCGCGAAGCTGGACAGGCTCGCCGATGATCCATCCGGGGTGCCGATCGCGATCGAACGCCCGGACGGCCGGCTGGTCGACGCCTTGCTGGAAGCGGGGCATCCTGTGGTGCCGGTCAAACCGAACGCGATCAAAACCTGGCGCGACGGTGAGGTGATCTCGGGCGCGAAGTCCGATGCCGGTGACGCCGAAGTGATCGCCGAATACCTGCGGCTGCGTGCCAGGAAACTGCGTCCCGCAACGCCTTACAGCGACGAGACCAAGGCATTGCGCACCGTCTCGCGCACCCGTTCGGACCTGGTCGAAGCCCGGGTGGCCGCCGGCAACCAGCTGGCGGCGCTGCTGGACGCGCACTGGCCCGGCGCGAAGGAGATCTTCGCTGACCTCACCAGCCCGATCAGCCTGGCGTTCCTCACCCGCTACCCGACCCCGGCCGCTGCCGCGCACCTGGGTGTGAAACGGATGGCCGCTTTCTGCGTCAAACACGGCTACTGCGGCCGCCGCAGCCCACAGGCCCTGCTCGACAGGCTCCGGGCAGCTCCGGCCGGGGTCACCGGTCCCGCGCTTACCGAGGCGTTGCGTGACGCGGTCATCGCCCACGTCACCGTCCTGACCGCGCTCGGCACCGCGATCAAGGATCTCGATCGGTCGGTCGCCGCGCACCTGGCCGAACACCCCGACGGTGAGGTGTTCGCGTCGTTCCCCCGCGCCGGGACCGTCAACGCCGCCCAGATCCTCGCCGAATGGGGCGACGCCCGCGCCGCATTCACCAGCCCGGAAGCCGTCGCCGCGCTCGCCGGGCTGGTGCCGGTCACCAAAGCCTCGGGCAAACACCGGGCGGTGCATTTCCGGTGGGCCTGCAACAAACGCCTGCGGGTGGCGATCACCACCTTCGCCGACAACTCCCGCCACCAAAACCCGTGGGCGGCAGAGGTCTACCGGCGAGCCCGCGCCTCCGGCAAGGACCACCCCCACGCCGTGCGCGTCCTGGCTCGCGCCTGGGTGCGCGTCATCTGGCGCTGCTGGCAGACCAACACACCCTACGACCCGGCACGCCACAACGGCGCGCAACCACACCTGCACACCGCCACAGCGGCCTGATTCCAAACCTTGGGTTGACACAGAGGGTGTCATGCGGTCACCTCCGTGGTGGTCTTGGCGGCGAGCAGGGATGCGTGGGTCGGCGCGTCCGGCACGTGCGCGGGACGTCCGGCGGCGAATTCCTTGCGCAGCACCGGAATCACTTCCTCGCCGAGCAGGTCGAGCTGTTCGAGCACCGTCTTCAATGGCAGCCCGGCGTGGTCGACCAGGAACAGCTGGCGCTGGTAGTCACCGAAGTGCTCGCGGAAGGTGAGCGTCTTCTCGATGACCTGCTCCGGGCTGCCCACGGTGAGCGGGGTCTGCTCGGTGAATTCCTCCAGCGACGGGCCGTGTCCGTAGACGGGCGCGTTGTCGAAGTAGGGCCGGAACTCGCGGATCGCGTCCTGGGAGTTCTTGCGCAGGAACACCTGCCCACCGAGGCCGACGATGGCCTGGTCGGCGCTGCCGTGGCCGTAGTGCTCGTAGCGGCGGCGGTACAGCTCGATCAGCCGCTGGAAGTGGTCGGTGGGCCAGAAGATGTGGTTGGCGAAGAAGCCGTCACCGTAGTACGCGGCCTGCTCGGCGATCTCCGGGCTACGGATGGAGCCGTGCCAGACGAACGGCGGGACGTCGTCGAGCGGGCGCGGGGTGGAGGTGAACGACTGTAGCGGCGTGCGGAACTTGCCCTCCCAGTCGACGACGTCCTCGCGCCAGAGCCGGTGCAGCAGGTGGTAGTTCTCGATCGCGAGCGGGATGCCGTCGCGGATGTCCTTGCCGAACCACGGGTAGACCGGGCCGGTGTTGCCGCGCCCGAGCATCAGGTCGACCCGGCCGTCGGCCAGGTGCTGCAGCATCGCGAAGTCCTCGGCGATCTTGACCGGGTCGTTCGTGGTGATCAGCGTGGTGGCGGTGGACAGCATGATCTTGTCGGTGCGGCCCGCGAGGTAGCCGAGCATGGTGGTCGGCGAGGACGGCACGAAGGGCGGATTGTGGTGCTCGCCCATCGCGAACACGTCGAGCCCCACCTCCTCGGCCTTCTGCGCGATCGCGACCATCGCCTTGATCCGCTCGGCCTCGGTGGGGGTGCGGCCGTTGGTGGGGTCGGTGGTCACGTCGCCCACGGTGAAGATTCCGAACTGCACGGGCCCTCCTCGACTCGCTTTGGTTGCCATGGCAACTATAACCAGCGAGAGCGGAAACCTATTCCGCTGTGAGGCAGCTCACATGCGGCTATTCCGGGAAGGGGGTGCGGGTGCGGCCGATCAGGTCGGCGACCGAGTCGACGACCAGGGTGGGGCGGAAGGGGTACTTCTCGACCGAGGTCTTGGTGGAGATGCCCGAGGTGACCAGGATCGTGCGCAGACCGGCTTCCAGGCCGGAGATGACGTCGGTGTCCATGCGGTCGCCGATCATCACCGTGGTCTGGGAGTGGGCGCCGATGCGGCGCAGGGCCGAGCGCATCATCAGCGGGTTCGGCTTGCCGACGTAGTACGGGTCCTTGCCGGTGGCATGGGTGATCAGGGCGGCGACCGAGCCGGTCGCGGGCAGGACGCCGTCGCGGGACGGGCCGGTCGCGTCGGGGTTGGTGGCGATGAAGCGGGCGCCGCGGTCGATCAGGCGGATCGCGGTGGTGATCGCCTCGAACGAATACGTACGGGTCTCGCCGAGGACCACATAGTCGGGGTCGACATCGGTGAGGACATAGCCGATCTCGTGCAGCGCGGTGGTCAGGCCGGACTCGCCGACGACGTAGGCGGTGCCGTTGGGGCGCTGGTCGTCGAGGAAGGTGGCGGTGGCCAGCGCCGAGGTCCAGATGGACTCCTCGGGGATGTCCAGGCCGGTCTGGCGCAGCCGGGCCTGCAGATCGCGCGGGGTGCGGATCGAATTGTTGGTGAGGACCAGGAACGGGATCTCGTTGTCGCGCAGCTCGGCGAGGAATTCGTCGGCGCCCGGGATCAGTTGATCCTCGTGCACCAGCACGCCGTCCATATCGGTCAGGTACGACAAGATCTGCTCATCCTTGGCGGTCACCAGCTAATCATCCGCTAAAACCCGCGGCGGTGCGAGCCGCCGCTACCGGAGAAGCCGGCGGCGGTGTTGGTTAGTGTCGATGCGGCAGGGGCCGCGACGAAGCGAACGACAGGAGTGGCTGAGATGGTTGATCTCAAGCTCGGATACAAGGCATCGGCAGAGCAGTTCGGGCCGCGTGAGCTAGTCGAGCTGGCGGTGGCCGCCGAGGAACACGGGCTCGACAGCGCGACTGTCAGTGATCACTTCCAGCCGTGGCGGCACAACGGCGGGCACGCGCCGTTCTCGCTGGCCTGGCTGGCCGCTACCGGCGAGCGCACCGAGCGCATCATGCTCGGCACCTCCGTGCTCACCCCTACCTTCCGCTACAACCCGGCGGTGATCGCCCAGTCCTTCGCGACCTTCGGCTGTCTGTACCCGGGCCGGGTCATGCTCGGGGTCGGCACCGGTGAGGCGCTCAACGAGATCGCCACCGGCTACAAGGGCGAATGGCCCGACTTCAAGGAGCGGTTCGCCCGGCTGCGCGAGGCGGTATCGCTGATGCGCGCGCTGTGGACCGGCGAGCGCACCGATTTCGACGGCGAGTACTACCACACCGTCGGCGCCTCCATCTACGACGTGCCCAAGGGCGGCATCCCCGTCTACATCGCCGCGGGCGGCCCGGTCGTGGCCCGCTACGCCGGTCGCGCTGGCGACGGTTTCATCTGCACCTCGGGCAAGGGCATGGACCTCTACACCGAGAAGCTGCTGCCCGCCGTCGCCGAGGGCGCGGCCAAGGTCGAGCGTGACGTCGCCGACATCGACAAGATGATCGAGATCAAGATCTCCTACGACACCGATCCCGAACTGGCGCTGCAGAACACACGCTTCTGGGCACCGCTGTCGCTGAGCGCCGAGCAGAAGCACGACATCACCGACCCGATCGAGATGGAAGCCGCCGCCGACGCGCTGCCGATCGAGCAGGTCGCCAAGCGCTGGATCGTGGCCAGCGATCCCGACGAGGCCGTCGCCCAGATCAAGCCGTACCTGGACGCGGGCCTCAACCACCTGGTCTTCCACGCCCCCGGCCACGACCAGCTGCGCTTCCTCGACCTGTTCAAGCGCGACCTGGCACCGCGCCTGCGCGCCCTGGGCTGACCGCCTGCGCACACCCGCCCGGGTGATTCGGCTGCGCGCCGGATGACCCGGGCGGTGTCGAGTGAGTGATCCATCGGGACAGCGGAATTCGACGTGGGTCAGCGCAGCGAACAGGCGGGGTCGCCGGGTTCGGCGGCGAGGGCGCCGGCGAGCTGGGCGGCCAGCTGGGTGCGGATCGCGGCGAGGCGCCGGGTGGCCGCGTCGACCTCGTCGAGTTTGCGGCGCAGCTCCTCGACGGAGTCGGGGCAGCCGTCGCCCGAGCCGTCGCCGGCCCGCAGGCAGGCGACGAACGGGTGCATGTCGGCCAGTTCGAAACCGACGGTGCGCAGGGCGTGGATCTTGCGGACGACGCGCAATTCGACCTCGTCGTAGATCCGGTAGCCGTTGCCGTCGCGGCGCGGTTCGACCAGCCCGTGCTGCTCGTAGTAGCGCAGCGCGCGAGCGCTGGAACCGGTGCGCGCGGCCAGTTCGCCGATCAGCATGCGACCTCCTCGATGACCGTGGCCGTCAAGGTAGACCTTGCCGCCGGTGTCAAGGCAAGAACGCCGCCGCGGTCCGCGCTATGCCCGGCGCAGCGCGAACATGCGCAGGTCGCGCGTGGTCCGGTCGCGGTAGGCCGCGTAGGCGCCGGTGATCTCGATGAAGCGGGCGAAGAGGGCTTCCTTGTCCGCCTCGGGCACCGGGGTGGCGACGACGGGGATGCGTTCGCCCGCGATGGCCACGGTGGCCGCCGGGTTCGCCAGCAGGTTCCCCGTCCACGCCGGATGGTGCTCCTGTCCGAAGTTGGAGCCGACCACGTACAGGGTGTCGCCGTCGTGCACGTAGAGCAGCGGCTGGGTGCGCTGCGCGCCGGACTTGCGGCCGGTCGTGGTCAGCAGGATCACCGGTGCCCCGATCGGGCCGAGCACGGTGTACTTGGCGTCGGTCCGCTCGAGCAGGGCCCGGTCCAGCGGAGTCACGGTCCGGATCAGCCAGGAACCCGGCTTCGTCGCGGCGAAACGATTGGCGGCGCGGGACAGGAGATTGGTGCGCGAACCCCACTGCCGATCCGGGAACTGCGATGTCATGGGCCGGACTATAACGCGGCCGATCGCGCCACACCGAACCCCCGAATCGCCGTCGATTAACTAAGCTCGCGACCATGGTCGAACCTGCCACATCCACCGTGTACATCGCTTCACCCGAGGGTGACACCGGAAAATCCACGGTGGCGCTGGGCGTGCTCCAGATGTTGTGCGCGACCACCGCGCGCGTCGGGGTGTTCCGCCCGATCACCCGCTCGACCACCGAGCCCGACTACATCCTCGAACTGCTGCTCGAGCACAGCACCGCCGATATCGACTACGAGCAGGCCGTCGGCGTCACCTACGAGGACGTGCACCGCGACCCCGACGCCGCGATCAGCGAGATCGTGATGCGGTTCCACGGCGTCGCCAAGGCGTGCGACGCGGTGGTGATCGTCGGCAGTGACTACACCGATGTCGCCAGCCCCAGCGAGCTGCGCTACAACGCCCGCATCGCGGTGAACCTGGGCGCGCCGGTGTTGCTGGTGGTGCGCGGCGCCGACCGCACGCCCACCGAGGTCAAGCAACTGGTGGAGCTGTGTTCGACCGAACTGGCGGCCGAGCACGCCCAGCTGGTCGCGGTCGTCGCCAACCGGTGTGCGCCGGACGGGATCGACGAGATCGGTACCGCGCTGGCCGGTTTCGACGTGCCGTTCTGGACGCTGCCCGAGGTGCCGCTGCTGATGGCGCCGACCATGGGCGAGCTGTGCGGGGCCATCGACGGCGAGATCTACAGCGGCGACCCGGAACTGCTGCAGCGCGAGGCGCTGCGGATCCTGGTCGGTGGCATGACCGCCGAGCACATCCTGGAACGACTATCCGACGGGGTGGTCGTGATCGCCCCGGGCGACCGCTCCGATGTTCTGCTCAGCGTGGTGAACGCCCATGAGGCGGCGGGCTTTCCGTCGCTGGCCGGTGTCATCATGAACGGCGGCATCCGCCCGCATCCGGCGATCGCGCGCCTGATGGAGGGCCTGCAACCCAAACTGCCGATCCTCACCACCGAACTCGGCACCTACGACACCGCCAGCGCGGTGCACCGCACCCGCGGCCGGATGTGGGCGGGCAGCCCGCTCAAGGTGGACACGGCGCTGGCGCTGATGGAGGAGCGCGTCGACGCGCCGGAGCTGCTGCGGCGCATCCAGGTACCGCCGTCGAACGTGGTCACCCCGCAGATGTTCGAGTACCAGCTGATCGAGCGGGCCAGGGCCGATCGCAAGCGGATCGTGCTGCCCGAGGGCGACGACGACCGCATCCTGCGCGCCGCGGGCCGGGTGCTGCAGCGCAAGATCGCCGACCTCACCATCCTCGGCGACGAGACCGCCGTACGAGCCCGCGCCGCCGAACTCGGCGTCGACATCGCCGCCGCGCAGGTCCTCGATCCGCGCACCTCCGGCTACCTCGACGAGTTCGCCGCCGATTACACCGAATTGCGCAAACACAAGGGCATGACGCTCGAGCGCGCTCGCGAAACCATGGCCGACATCTCGTATTTCGGCACGATGATGGTCTACAAGGGGATCGCCGACGGCATGGTCTCCGGCGCCGCGCACACCACCGCGCACACCATTCGGCCCTCCTTCGAGATCATCAAGACGGTGCCCGGCGTCGCCACGGTGTCGAGCGTCTTCCTGATGTGCCTGGCCGACCGCGTGCTCGCCTACGGGGACTGCGCGGTGGTGCCCGACCCCACCTCGGAGCAGCTGTCCGATATCGCGATCTCCTCGGCGGGCACCGCCGCCCGGTTCGGGATCGATCCGCGGGTGGCGATGCTGTCGTACTCGACCGGGTCCTCGGGGTCCGGTGCCGATGTCGACAAGGTCCGGGTCGCCACCGAACTCGTGCGCGAACGCGCGCCGCAGCTGCCGGTGGAGGGCCCGATCCAGTACGACGCGGCGATCGAGCCGACGGTGGCCAGCACCAAACTGCCGGACTCCGAGGTAGCTGGGCGGGCAACGGTTTTCGTGTTCCCCGACCTCAACACCGGCAACAACACCTACAAGGCCGTGCAGCGCAGTGCGGGCGCGGTCGCGATCGGTCCGGTGCTGCAGGGTCTGCGCAAGCCCGTCAACGACCTCTCGCGCGGCGCGCTGGTCGCCGACATCGTGAACACGGTGGCGATCACCGCCATCCAGGCGCAGGGAGAAGACGCGTGAGCGACTTGGTGCTGGTGCTGAACTGCGGCTCCTCCTCGATCAAATACCAACTGCTGCACCCCGACTCGGCCGACGTGCTGGCCGCCGGGCTGGTGGAGAAGATCGGTGAGTCGCACGGCGGCCGGATCGTGCACGAGTGCGGCGACCGCGAGCTGGTGCACGAGGGCGTCATCGCCGATCACCGAGCGGGTCTGCGCCGGGCGTTCGAGATGTTCCGGGAGACCGGCATCGACCTGACCACGATCGGCATCGGCGCGGTCGGGCACCGGGTGGTGCACGGCGGCGAGGTGTTCTGGCAGCCGACGCTGATCACCGACGAGGTCCTGCGCATCATCGACGAGCTGTCGGTGCTGGCGCCGCTGCACAATCCGGCCAATGTGATCGGCATCGAGTCGACCAGGGAACTGCTGCCCGGCATCCCGGAGGTCGCGGTGTTCGACACCGCCTTCTTCCATGCCATGCCCGAGGCGGCCAAGACCTACGCGATCGACGCGAAAATGGCTGCCGCGCACGGTATCCGCAAGTACGGCTTCCACGGCACCTCGCACCAGTACGTGTCCGCCAAGGCAGCCGAATTCCTGGGCAGGCCCGTCGAGGAACTGAACCAGATCGTCTTCCACCTCGGCAACGGGGCGTCGGCCTCGGCCGTGGCCGGTGGCGTCGCGGTCGATACCTCCATGGGCATGACCCCGCTGGAAGGTCTCGTGATGGGCACCAGGCCGGGTGATCTCGACCCCGGAATCATGCCGCACCTGATGAATGTCGCCGGGCTGGACCTGCCCGCGGTCGAGCAGCTGCTCAACCGCAATTCCGGGATCAAGGGCCTGTCCGGGGTGAACGATTTCCGCGAGCTGCAGCAGCTCATCGACAACGGCGACGCCGCCGCGAAGCTGGCCTACGACGTCTACATCCACCGCCTGCGCCGCTATCTGGGTGCGTACCTGGTGGAACTCGGCGGTGTCGACAGCATCATCTTCACCGCGGGCGTCGGCGAGAACAGTGCGTCGGTGCGCGCGGACGCGCTGGCGGGGCTACAGAACCTCGGCATCGAGGTCGACCCGGTCCGCAACGAGACCAGGACCCCTGGCATCCGGCACATCTCGCCGGAGTTCGCGCCGGTGCACGTGCTGGTGGTGCCGACCAACGAGGAACTCGCGATCGCCAGGGCCGCGCACGCGCTGGCCGGCGGGCCTGCTTAGAACCAGGACTTGGCGCGCAGCGAGTTGGCCAGGTCGACCAGGGCGTAGCGGTGCGCGCGGTCCGGCGCGTTGCGGGCCAGCGCGCGCAGCCCGGTCTCGGTGCCGTCGCGCAGATCGCGTTCGTCGAAGGGGCGGCCGAACAGCTTGGCGTCCTTGCGTTTCGGCGTGTTACCGGCCTGCAGCCAGGCCAGTGCCGTGCCCTGCACCAGGGTGCGCATGAGGGTGGACCGGTGTTCGCCCGGCGGGATGGACTGGGCGCGGGAGGCGGCCAGGCGCAGCACCTGCTCGTCGAGCTGGGCGACCGGAGCGCTGGTGAGCAGCAACAGGATCGCCGTGGTCTGGGCGGTGGTGAAGTGCCGCGAGGCCGCGGGGACGTCGTCGAGGGCGTGCACCGCCTCGCCGACCCGGCCCGCCACCGCCAGCTGCCTGGCCAGGCCGAAGGCGGCACTCACCACCGCGCGGTCGGTGCGCCACACGGTGTCGTAGTAGCGCTCGGCAAAGGCCCGCCACTGTTCGGGGGCGTCGGAATCCCAGTGCTGCAGAATCAGTTCCGCGGTGGCGGCCAGCGCCAGCTTGGGCGCGATCTCGCCGGGCAGTACCCGCAGCACCGCCTCGAAGGCGGCGAAGGCGGCCTCGTAGTCGAGTTCGAGCAGGTGGGCCTGGCCGGTGAACCAGTCGGCGCGCCAATCGGATTCGCCGGGGACCCGATCGAGCAGATGCAGTACCGCGGCCGATTCGCCGAGTTCGAGCCGGGCCCGCGCCTCGGCGAAGACCAGCTCGCCCGCCAGCGTTTCCGGCGCGTTTTCCGGATCGGCCTCGGCCCGTTCGCGGGCCTCGTGTAGCGCCTCCAGTACCCGCTCCGGTTCCAGGTTCGCCGTCGACGCCAACAGCGGCGCCGACGGATCGGCCGGGTCGATCAGCGGAATCGGCAGCGCGGCGACCACATCGCCGGAGTCCAGCAGCGGCGAGCGGCCGACGCCGTCGAGGTAGGCGTCGGTCTGGCTGATCAGTTCCTCGGTGCCGAAGCTGGTGCGCTGGGGACTGAACACGGTGGACAGCTGGGGATGTTCGGCGCCGGTGTCGTAGGCCAGGATCTCCCGCAGCACGCCCGCGAGCTGGGCCGACATCGCCCGCGCCGTCGGAAACCGCCGGGCCGGATCGGGGTCGGTGGCGGTGAGCAGGAACCGGTGGAAGAACTCGTAGCGGGCCAGCAGCGGCTCGTCGGCGGGATCGGGGATGCCGTCGAGGTAGCGGCCGTGCTCGCTGGGCAATGCGAGGGTGAGCGCGGCCAGCGTGCGCCCGACCGTGTGGACGTCGGAGGCGGGGGTGGGGCCGGTCCTGGCGATCTCGGGGGCTTGGAAACCCTTGGTGCCGTAGAGATTTCCGTAGGCCTCGATGGTGGCGACCGCGCCCAGGTCGATCAGCTTCACCTGGTCCTCGGTGACCATCACATTGTCGGGCTTGAGGTCGTTGTAGGTCAGCCCGATCGAGTGCAGGTGGTCCAGCGCGGGCAGGATCTCCAGCACGTAGGCGATGGCCTCGGCCAGCGGCATCCGCTCACCGGGGGGCCTGGCGTCGAGGATGTCACGCAGCGAATGACCGCCGACGTATTCCATGACGATGTAACCGGTGCTCGACCCGTCGGCCGCCGTGTGCTCGACGAAGTTGTGGATCTTGACGATGCTCGGATGCGCCACTTCGGCCAGGAACTGCCGCTCGGCCACCGCGACGGCCTGCGCCTCGGCGTCACCGGCGTGCAGCAGGCCCTTGAGCACCACCCACCGGTCGCTGACATTGCGGTCGATGGCCAGGTAGATCCAGCCGAGGCCACCGTGGGCGATACAGCCCTGGATCTCGTACTGCCCGGCGACCATGTCGCCCTCGTGCAGTGACGGCCGGAAATCGTAGGCGGCGCCGCAGGTGCCGCACTGACCGGCCGAGGTCCCGGCGTGCGTCGGGGTCGATCGGCCGACCGGGTCGCCACAGCGCCAGCAGAACCGCCTGCCCTCCGAGACCACCGGGTCGGCCAATACCGCCGCGCGTGGGTCGGCGGGGGTGACGGTCGGGATCGGCACCAGGCCGGCGCCGAGCCTGCGAGTGGGGCGCGACCTGGCGGTGCGCACACTGCGACCGGACCTGGACGTGCTCGGCCCGGTCTGCGCGCCGGACGGCCAGGCGAGGTCGCCGGATCCGGTGCGGGCGGGGGCGGCCTGGGTGCCGGGTGGTTCGGTCACCGCGCGGGAGGCCTCGGTGCCGCGTCGTCCGCCGGCGCGCTGGGTGGGCGGTGGCTGATCCGGTTCGGCGGATCTGCCGGCCGCGATCTCGGTGGGCGCGTGCGGCGCCTGGACCGGCAGCGGCATGGTCTCGTCGTCGGGCGGTGCGGGCGGCAGCGTCCAGCCGCCCGGCAGTGCGCCCTCGGGGCGGTGGGTCAGCTGGGTCGGTTCGTGGCGCTCCGGATCTTCCTGCGCCGGTTCGCCGTTCGTCGGTGTGGTCATGACGATCAGTCCTGGTATGTCGGAGCGGGCGGGCTCGGCGTCTCCCCGAGGGAGGCGAGCCAGCGGCGGTGGATGCGCACCCAGGTGCCGTCGTTGCGGATGCGCTCCAGGGTGGCGTTGACGAAGCGGACCAGGTCGTCGTCGCCCTTCGGGATGCCGATGCCGTACGGCTCAGGGCTGATGCTCTCGCCGACGACCTCGGTGTAGGGGTCCTGGGCGGCCAGACCGGCCAGGATCGAGTCGTCGGTGCTCACCGCGTCGACCTGGCGCTGCTGCAGCACCACCAGGCAGTCCGCCCAGGTCGGCACCGTCAGGATGGTGGCGGCGGGCTGGTCGCGGCGGATGTGGTCGAGCGAGGTGGTGCCGCGCACCACGCACACCCGCTTGCCCGCCAGGTCGGCCAGGCCGTTGATGCCGGAGTTCTTCACCGCGAGCACCCGCTGGTCGGCGCGCAGGTACACGGTGGAGAACGCCACCCGCTGGCGGCGCTCGCAGGTGATCGTCATCGTCTTGGCGATCAGGTCGACGGTGTGGTCCTGCAGTGCCCGTTCGCGTTCTTCCGAAGCGAGACTGCGGTATTCGATCAGATCCGGGTTGCCGAGCAGGTCGCGGGCGATCTCGCGGGCGATATCGGCGTCGAAGCCGACGATCCGGCCGGTCAGCGGGTCGCGGAAGCTGAACAGGTTGCTGCCCGCGTCGAGGCCGACGATCAGCCTGCCGCGGGCGCGGATGGCATCGATCGTCGGACCGCGCGAGGTGCTGGGGCGCAGGCTGGCCGTCGGGTCGCCGCACTGCTCGCCGCTGCGGGCCGGCACCGGGGTGTCGGTGCCGATCGGGATCGCCTTGGCCGGCAGCGGCGGTTCGGAGTAGACGCTGCGGTCGTCCGGCGCCGGGGTGCTGTCGGCGCAGCCGCCGAGCAGCGCCGCCGCCGTGAGCAGCAGCGCCGCGGCGATCCGCCCGCGCCTCATCGGTACTCCCGCAGTCGCGGCCACAGGCCCAGCCCGACGCACACGGCCGCGACGATGCCCAGGATGAACGCGCCGGGGGCGAGGAAGGTCAGCACGTCGATGGCCTGGGAGACCTTGTCGCGCAGGGTGTCCCTGGTGGCCGCGGCGGCCTTGTCGAGGGCGCGGTCGATCGCGTCGACCTGGGCGGCCGCGTCGGCGGCACTCGGCCCGGTGGCTACCGCGGCCGCGCCGGTGAAATCGCCGCGGGCGAGGGTGTCGTTCATCCGCTGATGCGCGGACTGCCAGCGGGCGAGCGCGGTGCGGGCGTCGGCGACCTCGGTGCGGGCGGGCGCGTCCTGCGGGTAGCCGGCGAGCAGCTCGGTGAGCCGGGTGGTGTTGGTGTCGAAGGTGCGGTCGTAGTCGCCGGTGGCGTCGCGGCGTACCAGCTTCACCATCTCCGCCGACCTGGCCTGCTGCACCAGGATGCGGCTCTCGGCCAGCCGGGCGGCGGGTACGGCGCCCTGGTCGCGGCATTGCATCATCGACACCGCCGACACCGAGCCCGCGGCCACGGTCCACACCAGCGTCAGCGCGAGCGCGCCCGTGCCGATCAGCAGACCCATGTTGAACACCCGCCGCGAGCGCTTGGCCAGCTCCACCTGGACCCAGAGCAGGGCGCCCAGCGTCGCCATCAGCAGCACGATCGCGGGCCACGGCGGCAGCACGTGCCGGTGCTGGGCGGCGGTGACCGCGTCGAGCCGGTGGCTCTCCAGTTCCTCGGCCATCGGCAGCAGGGCCGTCTGCATCTGGTGCGAGGCCTCGCTGAGGTAAGCGGCGCCGACCGGGTAGCCGTTGCGGTTGTTGGCGCGCGCGGTCTCGATCAGGCCGGTGTAGACGGGCAGCCCGGTCGCGATGCCGGTGCGCAGTGTGCGATCGGTGCCCGACGGGTCGGCGGCTTCCTCGACGGAGATGTGCCCGGCCTGGGTCACCAGTTCGGCGGCGGCCTCACCGATGGCCTGGGTGTAGCGGTCGCGCACGGCCTGGGGCTCGAGCCCGCCCGCGATGAACGCGGTGCCCGCGGCGGCGTCGGCGATCGAGAGCGAGGTGTAGAGGTGATTGGCCGAGTGGGCGTCGGGTTCGGTGTCGTCGAGCAGGACGCCGAGAGCTTGCTGGCGGTCGCTGACGGTCGTCGAAGTCACCGCGCCCGCAGTGACGCACAGCACCATCAGCACCAGACCGGCAGCCACGAGCCGCCCCGGCGAGGACTGCACGAAGCCGCGCAACCGGGCGGGATGAAACTGCGCACGCAGGGCCTTCACATCCGGCGCGGGCGGCCGGTCGACGACGATCGCCGGTTTCCGCAATGCGGCACGTCGACCCCTCGCCGGCTCGGCCGGAGCCGCCACCGAGCCCTGCGCACCCGGCGTGGCCTGCGGCGACGGGCCGGAACGAACGGCCGCGACCTCGGTCGAGGCATCGCGATTCCCGGGTTCGACCATCGTTCACCTCCCCGTGCTGTCCGCGCACCCCTCGTGGTGCGGAGTTTATTGTGGTCCTACCGGTGGCGCAGCCCCTCAGACACCCCCGAAGCGGTTGCTGCTCGGCTGCTACGGAAGAAAGAGTATTGGATGCGCGGTGACGGAGACGGCTGGTCGGACAGTCCGGGCGGGGTTCGGCACTGGGGCAAGTACGGTGCGGCGGGTTTGTTGCTGCGCGCGCCGCTGCCCCGGGGCGGGTCGGCGGTGCTGCTACAGCACCGCGCGCCGTGGAGTCATCAGGGCGGTACCTGGGCGATCCCGGGCGGCGCGCGGGATTCCCACGAGAGCGCCGAACACGCCGCGGTCCGGGAAGCCTGGGAGGAGGCGGGCATCACCGCCGACGCGCTGCGGGTGCGCGCCGAACGGCTGACGATGACCGCGCCGAGCGGCTGGACCTACACCACGGTGGTGGCCGACGCCGAGTTCCCGCTGCCCACCATCGCCAACAAGGAGAGCTCCGAGCTGGTCTGGGTGGCCGAGGACGAGGTCGACGACCTCCCGCTGCACCCGGGTTTCGCCGCAGCCTGGCTCGACCTGCGCGCGGTGCCGTTGCGCCTGCGCTTCGCCGCCGAACCGGTCACCGACCTGCCACGGACCGTCGAACTCGCCGATCGCGGGTTCTTCTGGCTGCACGCGCTGGACGGACCCGGCGACGAGGTGACCATCGGTCCGGACCCGGCCGATGACCTGGCCGCGGCCTTGACCAGCCTGCTGACCTGAGTCGCGCTACTCGGCCGTCGCGGCGACCAGCGCCTGCTTGAGCTCCCGCGCCGCGGTCTCCGGATCGTCGGCCGCGGTGATCGCGCGGACCACGACGATCCGCCGCGCACCGGCGGCGAGCACCTCCGGCAGCCGTTCCGCGTCGATGCCGCCGATCGCGAACCACGGCATCGTCGGATGCGCGTCGGCGGTGGATCGCACCAGGTCGATGCCTGCGGCCTGGCGACCAGGCTTGGTCGGCGTCGTCCAGATCGGACCGGTGCAGAAGTAGTCGAGATGGCCGTCGATCGCCGCCAGCCCGGCCTGGGCCCGATTGTGGCTCGACCGGCCGATGACGACATCGGGGCCGAGCATGCGGCGCGCGTAGGCGGGCGGTAGATCGCCCTGCCCGAGATGCAGGACGTCGGCGCCCGCGGCCAGCGCGATGTCGGCGCGATCGTTCACCGCGAGCAGCGCGCCGTGCCTGCGGGTCGCCGCCTTGATCTCGGCGAGCGCGCCCAGCTCGGCCTTGGCCTCCAGTGGGCCGAACTCGGCCTCGCCGGGCGACCCCTTGTCGCGGAGCTGGACGATGTCGACGCCACCGGCCAGCGCGGCATCGACGAAACGGGCCAGATCGCCCTTCTCCCGGCGCGCGTCGGTGCACAGATACAGCAGCGCGTTCGACAGGCGCTCCCTGGGCGGGACGGAACGATTCGGATGGGAGGGCTGCACAGTGTCGACGGTAGTCGCGCTACCGTGGAGACGCGAACGCCGAGGCGCTCGGTAGGCGGAAAAAGACAGGTGGAACGTGATGCGAACTCTGGCGGTCGTTGGCGGCGGCGCCGTCGGACTCGCCGTCGCATGGCAGGCCGCCGAGGCGGGCTGGACCGTCACCGTCTTCGATCCCGCGCCCGGCTCGGGCGCGTCCTTCGTGGCGGGCGGCATGCTCGCGCCGCTGTCGGAGGGCTGGCCGGGGGAGGATCGGGTGCTGGCCTTCGGCGCCGCCGCGCTGGCCGCCTGGCCCGCCTTCGCCGAGCGATTGCGCGCGATCACCGGTGAGTCGGTGTTCGTCGCCGACGAGACGCTGACCGTCGCCCTCGACGGCGCCGACGCCGCCGACCTGCGCACCGTCGCCGACTGGCTCGCCGAATTCGGCCACGACCTGAAGATCCTCGACCGGGCCGGGGTGCGCGCGCTCGAACCCGCGCTGGCCCGCACCGTGCGCGCCGGTCTGCTGGCCACCACCGAACCGGCCGTCGACAATCGCCGGGTGCTGACCGCTCTGCGCGCCGCCTGCGCGGGCGCCGGGGTCGAGATCCGGGCCGAAGCTGTTGTCGCGCTCGCCGATCTGCCGCACGACCGGATCGTGCTCGCCGCGGGCGCGCACTCCGCCGACCTGTGGCCGGGACTGCCGGTGCGCCCGGTCAAGGGCGAGATCCTGCGGTTGCGGCACCGGCCCGGCGTGCGTCCGGCGCCGAGCCGGGTGATCCGGGCCAGGGTGCACGGACGGCAGGTGTATCTGGTGCCGCGCGCGGACGGAATCGTCGTCGGCGCGACCCAATACGAGGCCGGATTCGATACCGCGGTCACCGTCGGCGGGGTCCGCGACCTGATCGCCGACGCCGAGGCCATCCTGCCCGGCATCGCGGAATACGAACTGGCCGAAGCGAACGCGGGCTCGCGGCCGGGCACCCCCGACAACCTGCCGCTGGTCGGCGCGCTCGACGACCGGGTCGTCGCCGCCACCGGCCACGGCCGCAACGGCATGCTCACCCTCGCGCTCACCGCGACCCTCGTCCCCGGACTGCTCGACGACGAGTCGCCCGCGATCGCGGAAATCGCATCACCGCAACGCTTTCCGGCGCTGCAGCTGTCCCCAGGAGGAGTTCGATGACCTCGACCATCCCGATCGGCGTCACCGTCAACGGTGTCGACCACGAGTTCCCCGAGCCGCTCAGCATCCGCGAATTGCTGACCAGGCTCGAATTGCCGTGTCAGGGCGTGGCGCTGGCGGTCGACGGCGCGGTGTTCCCGAAGTCGCGCTGGGACGAGCCGGTCGGTCGCGGCTGGACCATCGAGGTGCTGACGGCGGTGCAGGGTGGCTGAGCCCGCGCCGCTGCGCATCGCGGACAAGGAGTTCGGCTCGCGCCTGGTCATGGGCACCGGCGGCGCCGAGAACCTGGCCGTCCTCGAAGAGGCCCTGATCGCCTCGGGCACCGAGCTCACCACCGTCGCCATGCGCCGGGTCGACGCCGCGGGCGGCACCGGTGTGCTGGACCTGCTGAAGCGCCTCGACATCACCCTGCTGCCCAACACCGCGGGCTGTCGCACCGCCGCCGAGGCGGTGCTCACCGCGCAGCTGGCGCGCGAGGCGCTGGAGACCAACTGGGTCAAACTCGAGGTCGTCGCCGACGAGCGCACCCTGCTGCCCGATCCGTTCGAGCTGCTCGACGCCGCCGAACAGCTGGTCGACGCCGGTTTCGTCGTCCTGCCCTACACCAACGACGACCCGGTCCTGGCCCGGCGGCTCGAGGACGCGGGCTGCGCCGCGGTGATGCCCCTCGGTTCCCCGATCGGCACCGGCCTCGGCATCGGCAACCCGCACAACATCGAGATGATCGTGGCCGCCGCGGGCGTGCCCGTCATCCTCGACGCGGGCATCGGCACCGCCAGCGACGCCGCGCTGGCCATGGAACTCGGCTGCTCGGCGGTGCTGCTGGCCACCGCCGTCACCCGAGCCCGCGAACCCGAACTGATGGCCTCGGCGATGGCCGCCGCCGTCCGCGCCGGCTACCTCGCCCGCGAGGCGGGCCGTATCCCCAAACGATTCTGGGCTCAGGCTTCCTCCCCAGCCCGGTAGTCGCTGTCTCAGGGTCGGGTCATCCTCGAGGATGACCCGACTCGCGACCTCACGGCGACGCGCTCGCCGTCTTCGTGCGGCAAGCTGGGGCGCATGATCGAGCTGAAGGGCCTGACGAAGCAATTCGGCCAGACCGTCGCGGTGCAGGACCTCTCGTTCACCGTCCATCCCGGACAGGTGACGGGGTTCCTCGGACCCAACGGTGCCGGTAAATCGACGACCATGCGGATGATCCTCGGCCTGGACCGGCCGACCTCGGGCACCGCGCTGATCGATGGCAAACGCTACGAGGATCTGGAGCGTCCGCTCACGCAGGTCGGCGCGCTGCTGGATGCCAAGTGGGTGCATCCGAACCGTTCGGCACGCGCGCACCTGGAGTGGCTGGCCGCGTCCAACGACCTCCCCAAGTCGCGGGTCGAGGAGGTGCTGCGGCTGGTCGGCCTGTCCGAGGTGGCGGGTAAGAACGCCGGCGGCTTCTCGCTGGGTATGTCGCAGCGGCTCGGCCTGGCGGGCGCGCTGCTCGGCGATCCGAAGGTGCTGCTGTTCGACGAGCCGGTCAACGGCCTCGACCCCGAGGGCATCCTCTGGATCCGCCGCTTCATGCAGCGCCTGGCCGCCGAGGGGCGCACCGTGCTGGTGTCGAGTCATCTGCTCTCGGAGATGGCCCAGACCGCCGAGCACCTGATCGTCATCGGCCGTGGTCAGCTCATCGCCGACACCACCACCAAGGACTTCATCGACCGCGCCTCCGAGCAGTCGGTCCGGGTCCGCAGCCCGCAGCTGGATCAGCTGCGCAGCCTGCTCACCTCGCACGGCATGACCGTGCGGGAAGAGGGCGACGCCGCGCTGATCGTGGCCGGGGTGACCAGCGACGAGGTCGGCAAGGTGGCAGGCACCAACAACGTCACGCTCTACGAGCTGGCGCCGCAGCAGGCGTCGCTCGAGGAGGCGTTCATGCGGATGACCGGCGGCGCCGTGGAGTACCACGGTGCGGGCCTCGACCAGGTGATGGGAGGTGCGCTCTGATGGGCGTGCTCGCTGCGGAACGAATCAAGCTCACCTCGACCCGGTCGCCCTGGTGGTGCTCGGCGATCGTGGTTCTCCTCGGTATCGGCCTGGCCGTGCTGATCGCCCTGGTCACCAAGGCCGAGAACACCCAGCCGGGGGATGTGCCGACGCTGCTCACCCCGAGCGTGGTCGTCTCCGGTGTCTCCGGTTTCGGCGTGATGGTGCTGATGATCATGGCCGCGCTGACGGTCACCAGCGAATACCGCTTCGGCGTCATCCGTGCCAGCTTCCTCGCGGTACCGAACCGCTTGAAGGTGGTGCTGTCCAAGGCCGGTCTGGTCGGCGTGTACGCGGCGGTGCTGACCGGCGTGCTCGCGCTGATCGCCTTCGTGGTGGCCAAGCTGTTCGTCGGTGACGAGGCGCCCGAACTGGTGCTCGACGGCAACTGGCGGGCCATCTACGGCATTCCGATCTACGCTTTCCTGTGTGTGGTGCTGGCCATCGGCGTCGGTGTGCTGGTGCGTCAGTCCGCCGCCGCGATCTCGCTGATCGTGCTGTGGTCCCTGCTCCTGGAGGGGCTGCTCGGCGCGTTCGGCAGCTTCGGCCGTACTGTCAAACCGTTCCTGCCGTTCCAGAATGCCAATCGCTTCCTGACCGTCGAGGACGTCTCGGGCAACTGGCACTGGGGCGTCTGGGGCAGTCTGATCTACTTCGCCGTCTTCGTGGCGATCGTGTTCGCCGGTGCCTTGGTGATGATCAACCGCCGAGACGCCTGACAGACGTCCCGGGCTGCCCTCGCAGATGCCCGGGATCAGCCCCGGCGTCCGCTGCCCGGACGCCGGGGCTAACCCCACCTCTCCGCTCCTTCGGCCGGACCGGGGTGCGGGGCGGATCAGCTACGATCTGGGCGTGAGTGAAACGCCTTCTGGCGGGGTGGATCCGCGGCGGCGTGACGCTGCCTCGGAGGTGGTTATCCCGTTGGAGCCCACCGAGAGTGCGCAGTCCGACAAGCCGGACGTCGAGGATGCCCGACCCGGTCGGCGGCGTGTCCAGTTCTCCTCGAAATTGCAGGCGGCCAATCGGCGGGCCGATGTGATCGGTGCCGTGCGGAAGGCGCGCCATCAGCTTCCCGGTGACCCGGCGTTCGGTGATCCGCTCTCGGTCTCCGGTCCCGGTGGCGCCCGCGCGGTCGCCCGTGCCGCGGACAAGATCGTCGGCGGCACCCCCAGCGCGGCCAGGGAGATCGGATTCGGTGCGCTCCAGGTGTGGCAGGCGGCGCTGGAGCGGATCGGTCGCGGGCGTGGCACCGAGGAGGTGACCATCGTGTTCACCGACCTGGTGGCGTTCTCCAGCTGGTCGCTGTCGGCGGGCGACGAGCGCACCCTGGAACTGCTGCGCAAGGTCGCCAGGGCCATCGAGCCGCCGATCGCCGAGCGGGGCGGTCAGGTGGTCAAACGCATGGGTGACGGCCTGATGGCGGTCTTCTCGTCGCCCGATCGCGCGGTCCGCGCCGCCGTCGCCGCCCGGCGCAATCTGGCCGCGGTCGAGGTCGAGGGCTACAAGCCGCGCATGCGGGTCGGCCTGCACACCGGTTCTCCCCGCGAGATCGGCGGCGACTGGCTCGGCGTCGACGTCAATATCGCCGCCCGCATGATGGAGGCCGGTGGCAACGGCAACACGATGCTGTCCAGCACCACCCTCGCCGCCCTGCGCCCGGAGACCCTCGCCGAGCTGGGCGCGACGGTCAAGCCCTACAAACGTAATTTCTGGGCGGCCCCGCTCAACGGCGTCCCCGAGGACGTCCGCATCTTCAAGCTCAGCATCCCCGGCTGAACTCAGCCGCGCTGCTGTTCGCGCTGGTAGGCGCGCCAGGCCTGCTGGGTGGGAGTCGGCCTGGTGGTCAGCGCGGACCAGTTCGTCGACTTCACGAAGTTGATCGCCAGCAGCACCGGCAGGATGAACGCCTGGAAGAAGATCAGGTAGCTGCCGCCGTCGAAGTAGAACGCCAGGTAGGCCGCGTAACCGAGGAACCCGATGCCGAACACGGCGTTGAGGACCCGGGCGAACTCGCCCTGCCCGCTCTTGACGTTCGCCATCACGATCATCGCGATGCCACTGAACGCGAGCAGACCGACGTACCAATCGAACATGGATGCTTCCCCCGACTCGAGGCGGCCATCTGGCCGGACAACTGGACGGGCGAAGCTAATCGCGGTGGGCTTGCCCGCCGCTTTCGAAATGCTTGGCGTGGCTATTGCAGCCAGAGGGCCGCGCCGACGGCGGCGAGCACGGCGGCGGCGATCAGGGCGATCGACAGCGCGCGGTTGTTCTTCCAGGTCGTGTAGGCGCCGCCGAGCAGGAATCCGGCCAGGGCGAAGAGAAGGACCGATGACATGGTTTCCATCTTGCCTGGTGGATTGCCCGCAATTAACAAGCACGCATGCTTGCTTTTTTTCTGAACCGGTGTGATCCTGGGGTTCATGAGTGCACTCTCGGCGGACCCGGACCTGATCCGGATCGGAAACTGCTCCGGGTTCTACGGCGACCGGCTCAGCGCGATGCGCGAGATGCTGGAGGGCGGCGACCTCGACGTGTTGACCGGCGACTACCTCGCCGAGCTCACCATGCTCATCCTGGGCCGTGACCGCATGAAGGACCCCAGTCTCGGCTACGCCAAGACGTTCGTGAAGCAGATCGAGGACTGTCTGGCCCTCGCGCTGGAGAAGAACGTCCAGATCGTCACCAACGCGGGCGGCCTCAACCCGGCGGGGCTGGCCGAGCGGCTGCGCAAGGTCGCCGCCGAGCTGGGCCTGGACGCCAAGATCGCCCACGTCGAGGGTGACGACCTGATCGGCCGCGCCGCCGACCTCGGCCTCGGCCAGCCGCTCACCGCCAACGCCTACCTCGGCGCGTGGGGCATCGTCGAGTGCCTGAACGCCGGCGCCGACATCGTCGTCACCGGCCGGGTCACCGACGCCTCGGTCATCGTCGGTCCCGCCGCGGCCCACTTCGGCTGGGGCCGTGCCGATTACGACGCCCTCGCCGGCGCGGTGGTGGCGGGTCATGTGATCGAGTGCAGCACCCAGGCCACCGGCGGCAACTTCGCCTTCTTCACCGAACTCGGCGACATCAGCCGCCCCGGTTTCCCGATCGCCGAGATCCGCCGCGATGGTTCCAGCGTCATCACCAAGCACGACGGCACCGGCGGCGCGGTCACCGTCGACACTGTCGAAGCCCAGCTCATGTACGAGATCCAGAGCGTGCGCTACGCGGGCCCCGACGTCACCACCCGCCTGGACAGCATCGAGCTGAGCCAGCAGGGCAAGGACCGGGTACT
Source organism: Nocardia fodinahabitans (assembly GCF_052983615.1). Classification (NCBI taxonomy): domain Bacteria; kingdom Bacillati; phylum Actinomycetota; class Actinomycetes; order Mycobacteriales; family Nocardiaceae; genus Nocardia; species Nocardia fodinahabitans. Next base: position 2,885,186 of record NZ_JBRJJC010000001.1, on the reverse strand, counting down.
GATCAGCGGCGTCACCGGGGAAGCGCCGCCGCCGCAGCTCAAGGTCTCGCTGAATACCCTCGGCGGCTTCCGCAACGAGATGGAGTTCATCCTCACCGGCCTGGAGATCGAGGCCAAAGCCGCACTGGCGCAACGGCAGCTGGAGGCCTGGCTCCCCGCCAGGCCCGCCGAGCTCACCTGGACCCTGGCCCGGCTCGACCGCCCCGACGCCGACACCGAGGAGCAGGCCAGCGCGCTGCTGCGCTGTGTGGTGCGCGACCCCGATCCGAACAAGGTCGGGCGCGGATTCTCCAATGTCGCCGTGGAATTGGCGCTGGCCAGCTACCCGGGCGCGACCTTCACGACCCTGCCGGGCAACGGCTCGCCCTACGGTGTCTTCACGCCGGGCTTCGTCGACGCCCACGAGGTGCCGCACACCGCGGTGCTGGCCGACGGCACCCGCGTCGCGATCGCGCCCGCCGCCGAAACCGCGGTGCTGGAACCGGTTTCCGAGCCCGAGCTGCCCGCCGACCTGCCGCCGTCGGCGACCAGCCGCGTGCCGCTCGGCACCATCGCGCTGGCCCGCAGCGGCGACAAGGGCGGCGACGCCAACATCGGTGTCTGGGTCCGCACCGACGAGCAGTGGCGCTGGCTGGTGCACACGCTCACGGTCGAGAAGCTGCGGGAACTGCTGCCCGAGACGGCCGAGCTGACCGTCACCCGGCACGTGCTGCCGAACCTGCGGGCCGTCAACTTCATCATTTCCGGCCTGCTCGGCAAGGGCGTCGCCTACCAGGCGCGTTTCGACCCGCAGGCCAAGGGGCTCGGCGAATGGCTGCGCTCCCGACACATCGATATGCCGACGGAGCTGTTCGCATGACGACAATTTGGGACACGCCGGAACGTAGAGAACTGCGCGCCACCGTGCGCGGGTTCGTCGAGCGGGAGATCCTGCCCGACCTCGACACCTGGGAGCGCGAGGGCGCCCTGCCGCGTGAGCTGCACAAGAAGGCCGGTGAGCTCGGCCTGCTCGGCATCGAGTACCCGGAATCGGCCGGCGGCGAGGGCGGCAGCATCGTCGACTCGATGATCGTCGGCGAGGAGATCCATCTCGCCGGTGGTTCCGGCGGCCTGTGGGCGTCGCTGTTCACCTGCGGAATCGCGTTGCCGCACATCATCGCTTCCGGCAATCAGGACCACATCGACCGATGGGCCGTGCCGACGCTGCGCGGTGACCTGATCGGCTCGCTGGCCATCACCGAGCCCGGCGGCGGCTCCGATGTCGGCCACCTCACCACCGTGGCGGTGCGCGACGGCGACGACTTCATCATCAACGGCGCCAAGACCTACATCACCTCGGGCACGCGGGCGGACTTCGTGGTCACCGCGGTCCGCACCGGCGGCGCGGGCGCGGCGGGCGTCTCGCTGATCATCGTGCCGACCGATACGCCGGGCTTCACCGTCAGCCGCAAGCTGGAGAAGATGGGCTGGCTGGCCTCCGACACCGCCGAGCTGTCCTACGTCGACGTGCGGGTGCCCGCGGCCAACCTGGTCGGCGGCGAGAACACCGGCTTCGCGCAGATCGCCAACGCGTTCGTCAGCGAGCGGGTCGGCCTCGCGGTGCAGGCGTACTCGCTGGCCCAGCGCGCCCTCGACCTGACCGTGCGGTGGTGCCGGGACCGGGAGACCTTCGGCCGCCCGCTGATCAGCAGGCAGAAGGTGCAGATGACGCTGACCGAGATGGCCCAGCGGGTCGACGTGTCGCGCACCTACACCCGGGCCCTGGTCGAGCGCTTCGTCGCCGGTGACACGAACCAGATCGCCCAGGTCTGCTTCGCCAAGAACAATGCCGTCGAGACCGCCGAATGGGTCGCCAACCAGGCGGTCCAGCTGCACGGCGGCATGGGCTACATGCGCGAGTCCGAGGTGGAGCGCATCTACCGCGATGTGCGCATCATCGGCATCGGCGGTGGCACCAACGAGATCCTGACCATGCTGGCGTCGAAAGTATTGGGGTACCAGTCGTGACGACCTTCCGTTCCGCCGTCGACACCGCGTCGCCGGAGTACACCGCCGCCGCGGAGGCGATGGCCACCAAGCTCACCGAGGTCGAGGCCGAATTCGCCAAGGCGATCGCCGGTGGCGGCCCCGACAAGGTGGCCCGCCATCACAAGCGCGGCAAGCTCACCGCCCGTGAGCGCATCGAACTGCTGCTCGACGAGGACTCGCCGTTCCTCGAGCTGTGCCCGCTCGCGGCCTGGGGCAGCGACTTCCATGTCGGCGCGTCCACGATCGCCGGCATCGGCATCGTCGAGGGCGTCGAGTGCATGGTCGTCGCGCCCGATCCGACCGTGCGCGGTGGCACGTCCAACCCCTGGACGCTGCGGAAGACCCTGCGGATCAACGAGATCGTCAAGCAGAACCGCCTGCCGGTGATCTCGCTGGTCGAGTCCGGCGGCGCCGACCTGCCGACGCAGAAGGAAGTCTTCATCCCGGGTGGCGCGATGTTCCGCGACCTCACCCAGGCCTCGGCGGCCGGAATCCCCACCATCTCCCTGGTTTTCGGTAACTCGACCGCCGGTGGCGCCTACATCCCCGGCATGTCCGACTACGTGGTGATGGTCAAGGAGGGCGCGAAGGTCTTCCTGGCAGGCCCGCCGTTGGTGAAGATGGCCACCGGCGAGGACTCCGACGACGAGACCCTCGGCGGCGCCGAGATGCACGCCCGCACTTCGGGTCTGGCCGACTACATGGCCGCCGACGAGCAGGACGCGATCCGGATCGGCCGCAACATCGTGCGCAGGCTGAACTGGAAGAAGCAGGGCCCGGAGCCGCGTGCCGAGGTCATCTCGCCGCTCTACGATCCCGAGGAACTGCTCGGCATCGTGCCCTCGGATCTGAAGATCCCGTTCGACCCGCGCGAGGTGATCGCGCGCGTCGTCGACGGTTCCGACTTCGACGAGTTCAAGCCGCTCTACGGTTCCAGCCTGGTCACCGGCTGGGCCGAGATCAACGGCTACCCGATCGGCATCCTGGCCAACGCGCGCGGCGTGCTGTTCTCCGAGGAATCGCAGAAGGCGACCCAGTTCATCCAGCTGGCGAACAAGAAGAACACGCCACTGCTGTTCCTGCACAACACCACCGGCTACATGGTCGGCAAGGACTACGAGCACGGCGGCATCATCAAGCACGGCGCGATGATGATCAACGCGGTCGCCAACTCCACGGTGCCGCACATCTCGCTACTGGTGGGCGCGTCCTACGGCGCGGGCCACTACGGCATGTGCGGGCGCGCGTTCAACCCGCGCTTCCTGTTCGCCTGGCCGAGCGCGAAGTCCGCCGTGATGGGCGGCGCCCAGCTGGGCGGCGTGCTCACCATCGTGCAGCGCGGCGCGGCCGAGGCCAAGGGCCTGCCGTTCGACGAGGAGGCCGCCGCCGGTCTCGCCGCCATGGTCGAGGCGCAGATCGAGGCCGAGGCGATGCCGATGTTCCTGTCGGGCAGGCTCTTCGACGACGGCATCATCGACCCCCGCGATACCCGCACCGTGCTGGGGATGGCCCTGTCGGCCATTCACACAGCTCCGATCCAGGGCGCCGAGGGCTTCGGCGTCTTCCGAATGTGAGGCGCGACAGCATGGCGATCACGAATGTCCTTGTTGCCAACCGTGGTGAGATCGCGCGCCGCGTGTTCGCCACCTGCCGCCGGATGGGTATCGGCACCACCGCGGTGTATTCCGATGCCGACGCCGCGGCCCCGCACGTGGCCGAGGCCGACGCGGCCATCCGGCTGCCCGGCAACACCCCCGCCGAGACCTACCTGCGCGGGGAGCTGATCATCGAGGCCGCGCTCTCCGCCGGTGCCGACGCCATCCACCCCGGCTACGGATTCCTGTCCGAGAACGCCGAATTCGCGCGGTCGGTGCTCGACGCCGGAAGGCCTGGTGTGGATCGGTCCGCCGGTCGCGGCGATCGAACAGATGGGCTCCAAGGTCGAGTCGAAGAAGATGATGGACGCCGCAGGCGTGCCCGTCCTCGCCGAGCTCGACCCCGCCGAGGTCACCGAGGCGCACCTGCCGGTGCTGATCAAGGCGTCCGCCGGTGGCGGCGGTCGCGGCATGCGCGTGGTGCGCGAGCTGGGGGAACTGAAGGACCAGATCGCCGCCGCGCAGCGCGAGGCCGAGTCGGCCTTCGGCGATCCCACCGTGTTCTGCGAGCGCTACCTCGAGACCGGCCGCCACATCGAAGTCCAGGTCATGTCCGATACTTTCGGCACGACCTGGGCGGTGGGCGAGCGTGAGTGCTCGATCCAGCGGCGGCACCAGAAGGTCGTCGAGGAAGCGCCCTCGCCGTTGGTCGAGAAGATCGACGCGCTGCGAGCTCACGGGCCGGCGGCGGTAGCGGAGCGTGGCCACGCAGGCCCCGCGAGCAGCGCAGACGGGCAGAGCATGCGCGATCGGTTGTTCGAGGCGGCCCGCCTGGCCGCCGAGGCGATCGGCTACGAGGGCGCGGGCACCGTCGAGTTCCTCGCCGACGAGAAGGGTGACTTCTTCTTCCTGGAGATGAACACCCGTCTGCAGGTGGAACATCCGGTCACCGAGCAGACCACCGGCCTGGACCTGGTCCGCCTGCAGTTGCAGGTGGCCTCCGGGCTGCCGCTGCCCGCGACCCAGCCCGCCCAGCGCGGCCACTCGATCGAGGTCCGGCTCTACGCCGAGGACCCCGCGCAGGACTGGCAGCCGCAGAGCGGCCCGGTGCACAAGATCGAGATCCCGTTCACCGCAGGCGAGTTCACGGTCCTGGAGCAGGCGGGCGTGCGGCTCGACACGGGTGTCGTCGACGGCTCGGTCGTCGGCGTGCACTACGACCCGATGCTGGCCAAGGTCATCTCCTACGCCGAAACCCGTGCCGAGGCAGCGCATCTGCTGGCCACGGCGTTGCAGCGAGCCAAGATCCACGGTCTGGTCACCAACCGCGACCTGCTCGTGCGGGTGCTGCGTCACCCCGCGTTCCTGGCCGGTGACACCGACACCGCGTTCTTCGCGACCCACGACCTGGCCGCGCTGTCCGCGCCGCTGGTGTCCGAAGCCGATGAAGCGCTGTCGATCGTGGCCGCCGCCCTCGCCGATTCGGCGCTGGCGCACACCACGAACCGGTTCGGCAAGCTCGCCCCGAGTGGCTGGCGCAATCTGGCCTCGCAGCCGCAGCGCAAGTCCTATGAGAGCCGCACCAGCGGCACGCACGAGGTGCGGTACCGGTTCACCAGGGCCGGTGGCATCGAGGTCGACGGTCACGAGGGCCTCGAGCTGATCTCGGTGGCGCCCGAGCGCGTGGTGCTGTCGGTGCCGGGCGAGCGCGGTCCGGTCCGCCGCCAGTTCGAGATCGCCCGCTACGGCGACCTCGTCGCGGTCGACTCGCCGCTCGGCCCGGTCGCCGCGCGCAGGCTGCCCCGCTTCACCGACCCGTCGGAGCAGGTCGCGGCGGGTTCGCTGCTCGCGCCCATGCCCGGCAGCGTGATCCGCCTCGGTGCCGCCGAGGGCGACCAGGTCACGCACGGACAGCCCATCCTGTGGCTGGAGGCCATGAAGATGGAGCACACGATCGTCGCGCCGGCCACCGGCGTCCTGAGTGCACTGAACGTGACCGTCGGCCAGCAGGTCGAGGTCGGAACCGTCCTCGCCGTCGTCGAGGAAGAAGAGCAGGAGCAGGCATGAGCTTCCACGAAACCGAAGAGCAGAAGGCGCTGCGCGCGGCGGTCGCCGCGTTGGCGACCAAGTACAACTACCGCGACTACGTGCTGCCGCTCTCGCGCAAGAACGAGCCGCTCACCGAACTGTGGGACGAGGCAGGCAAGCTCGGCTTCCTCGGCGTGAACCTGCCCGAGGAATACGGCGGCGGTGGCGCGGGCATGTACGAGCTGGCGCTGGTGCAGGAAGAGCTCTCGGCCCAGGGCGCGGGCCTGCTGCTGATGGTGGTCTCGCCGGCCATCTGCGGCACCATCATCACCAAGTACGGCACCGACGCGCAGAAGCAGACCTGGCTGCCCAAGCTGTCCGACGGCTCGGCCAAGATGGTCTTCGCGATCACCGAGCCCGACGCGGGCTCCAACTCGCACCAGATCACCACCACCGCCCGCCGCGACGGCAGCGACTGGATCCTCAACGGCCGCAAGATCTTCATCTCCGGTGTCGATCAGGCCGAGGCCATCCTGGTGGTCTCGCGCACCGAGGACCACAAGACCGGCAAGCTCAAGCCGGCGCTGTTCATCGTCCCGGTCGACGCGCCCGGCCTGGTGAAGAACGTCCAGGAGATGGACGTCATCGAGCCGGACAACCAGTTCACCCTGTTCTTCGACGACGTGCGCCTGCCCGCCGACGCCCTCGTCGGCTCCGAGGACGCCGCGATCGCGCAGCTGTTCGCCGGCCTGAACCCCGAGCGGATCATGGGCTCGGCCATGGCGATCGGCCTCGGCCGCTACGCCATCGACCGCGCGGTGGAATACGCCAAGGATCGCACCGTCTGGAAGACGCCGATCGGCGCGCACCAGGGCATCTCGCATCCGCTCGCGCAGATCAAGATCGAGCTGGAACTGGCCAAGCTGATGATGCAGAAGGCCGCGACCCTCTACGACGCCGGCGACGAGTTCGGCGCCGCCGAGGCCGCGAACATGGCCAAGTACGCGGCCGCGGAGGCCAGCATCAAGGCGCTGGACCAGGCGATCCAGACCCACGGCGGGTCGGGTCTGACCAAGGAGGTCGGGCTTTCGGCGATGCTGCAGGCGGCGCGCATCATGCGCATCGCCCCGGTCAGCCGGGAGATGATCCTGAACTTCGTGGCCCAGCACTCGCTCGGGCTTCCTCGGTCGTATTAGTTGGAGCGCTGGCGCGCTCGAGTCGCGGCCCTGAGGGGCCGCCGGTCAGGCACCGTTTCTTGCTCCTTCGTCGCTTGCGAAACGGTGCCTGACCGGCGACCCGGCCGCGACCGGCCACTGCGTGGCCGCCGCTCCTCGGGGTCGCGGGTGTGGGGGTGGGAGTGCGGTCAAGGTTGAGTTCGATCTAGTGAAAGGTTGAGGTGGGTTCGATGAGTGATCCTCAGGCTGCGCCCTTTGTCCGGTACGAGGTCGTCGACGGGTTTGCCACGCTGACCTTCGATTCCCCGCACAATCGCAATGCGCTCTCGTCCAAGCTGGTGCGTGAGCTGCTGGCTGGACTGGACGCGGCGAACGTTGATCCCGCGGTGCGCGGCATCGTGCTGGCGCATACCGGTGACACGTTCTGCGCGGGCGCCGATCTGAAAGAGGCCAGTACCGCCGATCCGGCGACCGCGGCTGATCAGCGCACTCGCGTGATGATCGACGTGCTGCGTGGCATCCTGGCCTCGCCCAAGCCGGTCGTCGCCCGGATCGACGGCAATGTGCGCGCCGGTGGCATGGGCATCATCGGCGCCTGCGACCTCGTCGTCGCCGGGCCGGGCAGCAGCTTCGCGCTCACCGAGGTGCGGATCGGGATGGCGCCGTTCATGATCTCGCTCACCCTGGTGCCACGGATGGACCAGCGTTCAGCGAGCCGCTACTTCCTGACCGGCGAGAAGTTCGACGCCGCCACCGCGCAGCAGATCGGCCTGGTCACCATCGCCGCCGCCGATACCGCCGCCGAGGTGAAGCGCCTGTGTGGCGAGCTGCGCAAGGGTTCGCCGCAGGGGCTGGCCGAGTCCAAGAAGCTGGTCAACGCGACCCTGCTCGCGCGCTTCGACGCCGAGGCCGAGGAGCTCGCGCAGCGCTCGGCCGGGTTCTTCGGCACCCCCGAGGTGATCGAGGGCATGACCGCCTTCTTCCAGAAGCGTCCGCCCAGCTGGGCACAATAGTCCGATGGCGACACCCCACGAACCCAAGCAGGACCGCAGCCGGGCCACCCGGCAGCGGCTGCTCGAGGCGACCATCGACTGCCTGGCCGAGACCGGCTGGGCAGCCGCCACCGTATCGGTGGTCGCCGAACGGGCCGGGGTGTCGCGCGGCGCCGCCCAGCACCATTTCCCCACCAGGGAAGACCTGATCACCGGCGCGCTCGAGTACATGTTCGACATCAGGATGGATCAGTCGGCCGCCGAGGCCGCCACCATCAGCGCGGTCGCCGAGGGCGTCGGCCGGACCCGCGCCGTCGTCTCGGGTCTGGTCGAGTCCTACACCTCGCCGCTGTTCAAAGCGGCCCTCCAGGTGTGGACGCACGCCGCCGCCGATCCCGCGTTGCGCGAACGCATCGTCCCGCTCGAGGCACGGTTCGGCCGGATCACGCATCGGCGCGCGGTCGAAGCGCTCGGTGTCGACGACTCCGATCCGGTCAACCATCACCTGGTCCAGGCGACCCTCGACCTGGCCCGTGGACTCGGCCTGGCCGACGTCCTCACCGATGACTCGGCGCGCCGCAAACTCATCGTCGACCAGTGGGCGGCGACCCTGCATTCGGCGCTGAACACCTAACTACAGCCCTTGTGACCTGCGCAGTTCCGGATATATACTCCTCGCATGGGGGATATATCGAGGACTGCGACATGACCAAACGGCTGATCGAGATCGACGACGAACTGCTCGAGTCCGCGCAGGACGCGCTGGGCACTTCCGGCGTCTCCGACACCGTTCGCGCCGCGCTGAACTCGGCTGTGGTCGCTCGGGCTCGGGCTCGCGAGGTCGAATGGCTGATCAACGGTGGTCTGGCCGAGATGGCCGACAAGGATCGGCGCGACGACGTATGGCGATAACGGCTCGCTACCTGATCGACACCAGCGCGTCCGCGCGGATGCGTCATCCGGGAGTCGCCGCCGAACTCGCTCCGTTGATCAAGGCGGGGCTGGTCGCCACCTGCGGACCGCTGGATTCGGAAGCGCTGTACAGCGCCCGGAGTCCCGCCGAATACGAGGAGATCCGGTTTCGCAGACGGGCAGCCTACGAGTATCTGCCCACCAATGACGAACACTGGCACAGTGCGTTCGTCGTGCAGCGTGAGCTGGCACGGTCTGGCCGGCATCGGTCGGTCGGCATCCACGATCTGCTCGCCTCGGTCCTGGCGGTAGAGCACCGCCTGGTTCTGGTTCACTACGACGCCGATTTCGAAGCCGTCGCCGCTGTCGTCGATCTCAACCACCGATGGATCGCGCCACGGGGGAGTCTCGAAGAGTCCTGATGTCCCACCCCGCGGCGTCGTCTCTGTGAACGCGAAAGCAGCGAAGAGGGTGCGGATCATGGGTGAGCGGAAGACGATCGCGGTGGCGGGCCGACTCGGCATCGAGGCCGGGTCCGGTGGATCACGGGGATCCGACCCGGCCCGGCCTCGAGTGGTGTTGCGGTTGTGGATATTCGGCCCCGCCGACTATTTCGGTTGGGTGAGGTCGTACAGCGTCACGCCGTCCACCGTGGTCGCGGTGTAGTTCGCGGTCACCCAGGCGGTGATCGCCGAGCTGGTCGACGTGCTGTCCCCGCCGGGGCCGCCCCGGCCGCCCGCCACGAAGTAGTGGATTTCGCCCTCGGCGACGTAGCGCTGGAACTGCTCCAGGGTGGGGGAGGGATCGCTGCCGTTGAACCCGCCGATCGGCATCACCGGCAGTTCGGTGGCCAGCTGGTATCCGGCGGCGCTGTTGGAACCCACCGTCGCGGCGACCCAGGTGTAGTTCTCGCCGTTGTGCTCGAGCAGGCTGACGATCCGATCGCTCGGACGCGAGCCGCCGAGCAGTCCGCCGGGCCCACCCATCATCTGGTCACCGGCACCACCCTGCCGGCTCGCACCGCCATCCGGCCGCGCACCGCCCGGCGAGGACGCACCGTCGGCACCGGGCGTCGCCCCCATCCGCCCATCACCGCCGGGCAACATTCCCGGCCCACCCTGGCCACCGAACCCGTGCATCCCACCGGCATCCGGCCCGGCGGAGGGAATCGCACCGGAGTGCGCGGTGGCCAGGGTGTCGATCGAGTAGGCGACAGGCCCGGCCAGCCCGATGAAGGCGGCGGCGATCGCGGCGATCACTGCTTGCCTGCGGGCCAAGGGGAAGGCGGCGGCGATGGCCGCGAGTACGCCGAGCACCAGGATGGTCCAGCGCAGCCACGGCTGGAAGGAAGCGCTGCGCGACAACAACATCCATGCCGTGGCGGTGGTGAGTCCGATGGCGAGAGCGCACGCCAGGCGGACCCACAGCCGGTCGCGCGCACCCCACAGCTGCACCGCGCCGATGCCGGCCAGCGCGGCGACGGCGGGCGCGAGAGCCACCGTGTAGTACTGGTGGAAGATCCCCGCCATGTAGCTGAATACCAGGCCGGTCACGAGCAGCCAACCGCCCCACAGGATCAGCGCGGCCCGGCGCCGGTCGGTCCGCGGCGCCCGTCCACAGAGGACGAGTCCGGCGACCAGGGCCACCAGCGCGGCCGGGATCAGCCAGGCGATCTGACCGCCCTGCGCTGGCTCGAACAGCCGGGTGATCCCGGTGCTGCCCCACATGCCGTTGCCGCCGGCGGGCAGTTCACCGCCGGGTCCGACGCTGCCGCGCTCGTTGCCGTTCAACCGGCCGAGCCCGTTGTAGCCCAGGGTCAGCTCGATGATCGAATTCTCGTGCGACCCACCGATCCACGGCCGCTGGTCGGCCGGCCACAGCTCCACTGTCAGCAGCCACCAGCCCGCCGCGACCACCATCGCGGCGCCGGCGGCGAACAGCTGCGCGATCCGCTTGCCCAGCTTCGGCGGGCCCGCGAACAGGTAGGTCAGCGCGAGCGCGGGCACCACCAGTAGCACCTGCAACTGCTTGGCGAGGAAGCCGAAGCCGATCAGGCCGCCGGTGAGCAGCAGCCAGCGCCAGCGCCCGTCCGCGACGGCGCGGGTCATCGCCCAGGCGGCCGCCGTCATCAGCAGCACCAGTAGGGCATCGGGGTTGTTGAACCGGAACATCAGCACCGCGACGGGTGTCACCGCGAGCACTGTGCCCGCGATCAATCCCGCTGCGGGCCCGAAGGATCGGCGCACCGTCGCCCACAGCACCGCGACCGTCGCGACGCCGAGCAGCACCTGCGGAACGAGCATGCTCCAGCTGTTGAGCCCGAACAGCCGCACCGACAGTTCCATCACCCACAGCGAGGCGGGCGGCTTGTCCACGGTGATCGAATTGGCCGCGTCGGAGGAGCCGAAGAAGAACGCCTCCCACGATTGCGAACCCGCTTGCACGGCAGCGGCATAGAAGTCGTTGGCCCAGCCGTTGGCGCTGAGGTTGACGAGGTAGGCGATGGCGGTGCCGAGCAGCAGAACCGCCAATGCCGGTAATTCCCAGCGCTGTCGGCGCGGCGCGGTGTCGGGGGTCGCGGTCGGTGACGGCGGGGCGACGGTGGTGGTCATCGGCGCGCCTCCACCGAGTCCATGGTGCCGGGCAGGTGCAGAGCGGGATTCGCCGCGGCGCGGTCGGTGCCCGCGTTGCGGAACACCCAGCGCAGTCCGACGAACCGGGCCAGTGTCGCGACCAGATTGGCGAAGACCAGCACGCCGAGCTCCACCGCGACCGGGGCGTCGGGCGCCCAGCGGTGCAGCGCGAACAGCGAGCCGCTGGTGATCGTCAGCCCGAACCCGAAGATCGCCAGGCCCTGGAACTGGTGGGTCATCGCGTCACTGCGCCCGCGCACACCGAAGGTGAACGCGCGGTTGGCCGCGGTATTGCCCACCGCGGTGAGCAGCAGCGACACCAGATTGGCGCCCTGCCCGCCGAGCAGCGGTTGCAGCAGCAGATACAGCACGATGTAGGCCAGCGTCGAGGTCACGCCGACGATCGCGAAACGGACCAGCTGCCCGATCATCCCGAGGGGCACTCCCGCCACCAGCGGCTCGCGGCCGACGGCGGCGCGCAGCTCGTCCAGCGGGAGCGCACCGGTGGCCAGTGCCCTGGTGAGCCGCCAGATGCCGCGCAGGTCCTTGCGGGCGGTGTCGACGATGTCGACCCGGCTGTCGGGATCGTCGATCCAGTCGACGGGCACCTCGTGGATGCGCAGCCCCGCGCGCTCGGCCAGCACCAGCAGTTCGGTGTCGAAGAACCATTCCCCGTCCCGTACCAGCGGCAGCAGCTCACGCGCGACCTCGGTGCGCACCGCCTTGAAACCGCACTGCGCGTCGGAGAAGTGCGCGCGCAGCGTAGTTTTCAGCAACAGGTTGTAGCCGCGGGAGATGATCTCGCGCTTGGGTCCGCGCACCACCCGGGACGACGCGTCGAGCCGGGTGCCGATCGCGAGGTCGGAATGGCCGGACACCAGCGGCGCGACCAAGGGCAGCAGCGCGTTGAGATCGGTCGACAGGTCGACGTCCATGTACGCGACCACCGTCGCGTCCGACCCCGCCCACGCCGCCCGCAGCGCCCGGCCGCGGCCCTTGGCGTCCAGGTGCAGGACCCCGACGCCGTCGAGCTCGGCGGCCAGCAGCCGCGCCACCTCGAGCGTGGCGTCGGTGCTGGCGTTGTCGGCGATCGTGATCCGGGCGGTGAACGGGAACCCGTCCCGCAGGTAGGCGTGCAGCCTGCGCACGCACACGCCCAGGTCGGTTTCTTCGTTGTAGACGGGAATCACCACGTCGAGCACCGGCGCGCGGCTGCTCTGCGTGGGCTGTGGCTCGGCCTCGGTCTGGGTCATGCCACCCACCCTCGACGGCGGCGCTGCCACTCAGCTGGGACCGAGCTGGGAGGTTCCTGGGGATCCGCGAGGGTACACTGGAAAAGCTCGTCTACCTGCTCGAACAGTACTCGACTCGAGGCATGGAGGCGCTCGGATGCCTACCGTCATCGCGGTACTCGTCGCCCTCGTCGGCGGGTTCGTACAGAGCCGGCGTCAGCCCGGCCGCCCCGCGGCCGACATCCACATGGTCTGGTGGATGGTGGCCGTCGTCGGGGTCGCCTCGGTTCTCGGCGCCGCCGCCCACATCTTCGACGGCGCCCAGGTCGCCGAGCAGATCGGCTACACGCGGGGCGACGGCGGCTTCCAATGGGAGAACGCGATGGGCGACCTGGCCATCGGCGTGGTCGGCATCATGGCCTATTGGTTCCGCGGCTACTTCTGGTTGTGCACGATCGTCGTCCTGACCATCCAGTACTGGGGCGACGCGGCCGGGCACGTCTACTTCTGGGTGGCCGAGGACAACACCAAGCCGTACAACATCGGGATCCCGCTGTGGACCGACATCCTCCTGCCGATCGTCATGTGGGCGCTCTATGTGCTGTCGCGACGAAGCAACGGCGACGCGGTGCCGAAAGCCGCAGCGGGTACCCGGGGCGGCTGACTCTCCGCTAGCCGCGGCGCACGCGCAGCACGCTGTCGGCGCGTTCGCCCTCGACGCCGTCGGGGCTGGTCGACGGGCTGGTGATCAGGCCGGGCGGTCTCCACCTGCCACTCGGGGCCGAGGTCGAGCTGCGCCAGCATCTGCTCGATGGTGGGGAAGGAGACGTCGTGCGGCGGGGTGCTCACCCAGGTCGGCCAGTGCGCGTGGCTGCCGATCACCAGTACGCCGCCGGGCGCGACGGCAGCGGCGGCCCTGCGCAGGATGGTGGGGCGCTCGTCGGGGCGTTCCACCGGGGAGTGCAGGAACTGCGCGGAGACCAGGTCGAAGGTGCCCGTCGGGAAGCTCGTCTGCAAGTCGTGGCGCTCCCAGGTGATCCGCACGCCCGCGTCGGCCGCGTGCCGGGCACCGCGTTCCATCGCTGTCGCGGAGACGTCGACCGCGGTGACCTGCCAGCCCTGCCGAGCCAGCCAGATCGCGTCGCCGCCCTCGCCGCACCCGAGGTCGAGCGCGGTGCCCGGCGTCAGCTCGGTGACCTCGCTGACCAGGGTCTTGTTGGCGTTGCCGGTCCAGATCTGGTCCCGTTCGCGGTAGAAGTCCTCCCAGAACTGTTCGGGGGTCGGCGCGGTCTCGGTCATCGGGGCTCCTGTCGGTCGGCGGACGCGTAGACGATTCGATGGTGCGGGAGAGCGGGAAAATCCCGCAAGAAAGATTGCCGGTTCGGCAAAAGTCGCCCCGCGCAGCACCCGGGCCGACCGCGCCAATAAGCTGCTGACCGTGACGCGCGGTTACCGGAAGGCAGACGAGCCGGTCCGTCGTGTCGACGCGCGGACCGAGCGGTGGCGCGAACATCGTGTGCAGGTCCGGATCGAATTCGTCGACGCCGCGTTCCGCGCGCTGGATCGGGTCGGCCCCGATGTGAGCATGGGCGATATCGCCAAGGAAGCCGGCGCGGCCAAGCCGAAGCTCTACCGGCATTTCGAGGACAAGACCGATCTCTACAACGCGATCGTCGACCGGGTCCGCGACATGCTGTGGGAACGGGTGCTCAGCGGGGTGAATCTCACCGACGATTCCGTCGCCGACCTGGTCCGTCGCGCGGCCGCCGAATACGTGGCCGTCGTCTCCGAGCATCCGAACGTCTTCCGTTTCATGCTGCACAGCCATTTCAGTCAGCAGGCCAAGGAAACGGAACGGGCGCTGGTCGCGGCCAGGCAATCGGCGCGGCGCGCCGCGGAATTCTTCGCCGGTCTGCTGCCGACCGAATCGATCGACGTGGCGGGGATCGAATTGGTGAACTATTCGATTTTCGGCGCGGTGGCCTCGGCCACGGACTGGTGGCTCGGCGCGAATCAGCGTGAGGTCTCGGCGATGCCGGTGGAGCGATTCGTCGAATATCTGGCCGAGAGCATCTCGGCGCTGGCCTTGGCGCACGCGCGCTTCAACGGAGTCAGGATCGACCCGTCGCAGCCGTTGCGCGACGCGTTCGTGGTCGGCTGAAAGTCGTCGCGCCCGAGGCGAACTCCGTTGTTCTCGCCGGTTACGTCGTTGGAACCGGTGGTGGGTGCGATGGATTCAGTATGAACCCGCCCACCGACAAGTTCGCGACGCCACGCTAGACGTCGGTACGCAGTCGCCAGAGCGGGGAAACCGGCCCGTGGCCCGCGCCGAGGTCGTAGGAGGCGACCAGGCAGCGGTAGGTCCACTCCTTGGCGAAGGCGACCGCGTCGGGCACCGAGTAGCCGTTGGCGAGCGCGCTGGCGATGGCCGCGGCGAGGGTGTCGCCGCCACCGTGATCGTTGCCGGTGGCGATGCGCGGCGCGGTGAACTCGCGGAAGGTGTCGCCGTCGAAGAGCAGGTCGGTGCTGTATTCCGAGGAGCGCAGGTGCCCGCCCTTGACGATCGCCCACTGGGCGCCCAGCGCGTGCAGCGCCTCGGCGGCCTTGCGGGAGGTGGCGTCGTCGACCACCTCGATGCCGGTGATCAGGCGGACCTCGTCGAGATTCGGCGTGACGACCGTGGCCAGCGGGATGAGGGTGTCGCGCACCGCGTCGAGCGCCTCGGCGTGCAGCAGTGGGTCGCCGTGCATCGAGGCCGCGACCGGGTCGACCACCAGCGGCACGGCGGCGTCGCGCCCGATTCCGACCTCGCGGCACACCGCGGCGACGGCCTCGATGATCGCGGTGGAGGCCAGCATGCCGGTCTTGGCCGCGCCGATCCCGATATCGCGGACGACCACCCGCACCTGATCGGCCACGATGTGCGGCGGGATCTCGTGAAATCCGCTGACGCCCACCGTGTTCTGCACGGTCACCGCCGCCACCGCCACGCACGCGTGCACCCCGCACAGCGCCATCGTCCGCGAGTCGGCCTGGATGCCCGCGCCGCCACCGGAGTCGGTGCCCGCGATGGTGAGCGCGCGAACGGGGGTCTGGCCATCGGGGGTCAGCGGCAACATCTTCACGCCCCAACCCTACGACCGGGCGCGCGGTTCGCCGGACCCCGCCCGCGAACGGCAAATGAAAACCATTATCATTAAATCGTGACCAACTCCGCCCCCACCGCGCATCTGCCCGTCACCGTCCTGTCCGGCTTCCTCGGCGCGGGCAAGACCACGCTGCTCAACCACATCCTCGCCAACCGGGACGGCCGCCGGGTCGCGGTCATCGTCAACGACATGAGCGAGGTCAATATCGATGCCGCGCTCGTCGCGGGCCAGGGCCATCTCGACCGGACCGAGGAGAAACTGGTCGAGCTCACCAACGGCTGCATCTGCTGCACGCTGCGCGAGGACCTGATCGAGGCCGTCGCCCGGCTCGCCCGCGACGGCCGGTTCGACCAGCTGGTGATCGAGTCGACCGGGATCTCCGAGCCGATGCCGGTGGCCGCCACCTTCGACTGGGAGTTCGAGGACGGGTTCCGCCTCGGCGACCTCGCCCGGCTCGACACCATGGTGACCGTGGTCGACGCGTCGACCTTCCTGGCCGAGCTGGTCAAGGGCCAGGCGCTGGCCGAGCGGGAACTCGAAGCGGGCGAGGGCGATGCGCGCACGATCGCGGATCTGCTGGTCGACCAGGTGGAGTTCGCCGACGTCCTGCTGATCAACAAGACCGACCTGGTGAGCGCGAACGCCGCGGCCACCGTGGAGGCGACCGTCCGCAGACTCAACCCGCGGGCGCACGTGCTGCGCACCGAGAAGGGCGTGGTCGGGCTGGACGAGGTGCTCGCCACCGGCCGCTACAACCCGGTGGTGGCCGCCGAGGCCGAGGGCTGGGCCGAGGAGCTGGCGGGTGGCCACACTCCCGAGACCGAGGAATACGGGATCAGCAGTCTCACCTACACCGCCGACCGCCCGTTCCATCCGGACCGGCTCGCCGACGCGCTGTCCGGGCTGCGGGGGATGTTGCGCAGCAAGGGTTTCTGCTGGATCGCGAGTCGTCCCGAGCTGGCCGCGATCTGGTCGCAGGCCGGTCCCAACCTGACCTTCGAGCCGGGCGCGTGGTGGTCCTCGCTCGAGGTGCCCGCGGGACAGGAGATCGTGTTCATCGGCGTGCGCCTGGACGCGGCCGCGGTCCGGCGCGCACTCGACGCCGCGCTGCTCACCGACGCGGAGTTCGCCGCGGGTCCGGCCGGGTGGGCCGGCTTCGCCGATCCCTTCCCGGCCTGGGGTGACCTGCACGAGCATCACTGATTGTGTTCTTTGGTGCGCGTATACCACTGCGCTGGTGCATGATTCGAATGGGTCGCGACCCACGCACCGATGAGGGGAGCGTGGGCCGCGGCACCGAAGCCGAATCAGGCGAGGCCGGCGAAGAACCGGCGGATGTCGCCGACCAGCACCTCGGGCGCCTCGTGCGCGGCGTAGTGCCCGGCCGCGTCGTTCGCGCCGCCCGTCGTCGCGGCGGTGTCGTAGGAGTTCCAGCTGACGATATTGCGGTGATCGCGCTCGGCGAACCGGCGGATCGACTGGAAGTCACCGGCGAACATGGCCAGCCCGGTCGGCACCGTGGTCGGCTCGGTCGGGTGCTCGGTGGCGTGGGCGTCCTCGTAGTAGAACCGCAGCGACGAGCCCGAGGTGCCGGTGAGCCAGTACAGCGCGATGTTCGCGATGACGAACTGCGCGTCGATCGACTCGCCGAACAGCTGGGCGTTCCAGCCGAGCAGCCCGCCCGGCGAGTCCGCCAGGGCGTAGGCCAGGGTCTGCGGCTGCTGGCTGTGCAGGGTGTTGAAGGCCATCTTGTTCTCGTGGAACCACTGCAGGTGCGCCAGCGCGGCCATGTCCGCCTCCGACATGCCCTCGAACTCGGCCGGATCGCCGGACGGGAACGAGTACAGCTGGGTGACGTGCACGCCGAGTACCTGCTCGGGCGCGATCCGGCCGAGTTCGGGGGAGACCATCGAGCCGCCGTCGTTGCCGATGGCGCCGTAGCGCTCGTAGCCGAGGCGCGCCATCAGCTCGGCCCAGGCACGGGCGGTGCGGTAGCGGTTCCAGCCGGTGCTGCGGGTCGGGCCGGAGAAGCCGAAGCCGGGCAGTGACGGGATGACCAGGTGGAAGGCCGGATCCTCGGCCGACTCCGGCTCGGTGAGCGGCGCGATGACGTCGATGTACTCGAGGATCGACCCCGGCCAGCCGTGGGTGAGGATCACCGGCGTCGCGTCGGCCCGCGAGGACCGGATGTGCAGGAAGTGGATGTTCTCGCCTTCGATCTCGGTGGTGAACTGCGGGTACGCGTTCAGCTCGGATTCCAGTGCGCGCCAGTCGAACTCCTCGAGCCAGTACTCGGCGAGAGCGCGGACGCGGGCGGCCGGGACGCCGTAGGCATCGCCGACGCCGGGCAGCTCGTCCGGGAAGTGGGTGCCGCGCAGGCGGGCGGCGAGGTCGTCGAGCTTCGCCTGGGGCACGTCGATGCGGAAGGGGGTGATGGTGGCCGTGGCGGTCATGGCGACTCCTTGTTGTGAAACGGAATGTTTCGTTCTGTTCCAACGGTAGCAGAACGGATCATTCCGTTTCAAGTGGTATTCTCGGATTCATGCCGAAGCAGACCGAAACCGCAGCTCAGCCCCGCCTGTCCGGCCGCAAGGCGCAAGCCGCGCGCAACGACGGACTCATCCTCGACGCCGCCCGCACCGTGTTCCTGGACGATCCGACCGCGCCGATCGCGGCCGTCGCCGAACGCGCCGGCGTCGGCATCAGCGCCCTCTACCGGCGCTATCCGAGCAAGGAGGTGCTGCTGCGCACGCTGTGCCACGAGGGACTGCGCCGGTTCAACGCCGAAGCCGATGCGGCGCTGGCGGATCCCGACGGGTGGCGCGGATTCGTCGGCTTCCTGGAACGGGTGGTCGAGGCCGACGTGCACTCGCTGACGGTGAAGCTCGCCGGCACCTTCACCCCCGACGAGGCGATGCTGCCCGACGTCATCCACTCGGGGGAGGCGGGCGCGGAGCTGGTGCGCCGGGCCCACGCGAGCGGACGCCTGCGGGCCGATTTCGATCCGCAGGACGTCGGGCTGCTGCTGGAGGCATGCGCCGCGGTGACCATGCCCGATCCGGTCCGAACCGCGCAGCTGCGGCAGCGGGTACTGGCACTGCTGCTGGACGGCATGACCGCCGAGGGCGACCTGCCCGGCCCGCCACCGGCCGAAGGTGAATACGCCTGGCGCTGGGAGCGCAGGCTGTGAGCAGCCCGTTCGGCCCGCATCGAGCCCGTGCCGGTGGCAGACTCGGCACCACCGCGTGACCGAACCGCACCTCGGGAGGCACCTCGTGAACTGGACCCTGGAAGTCGTGATCGTCCCGGTCTCCGATATCGACCGGGCCAAGGATTTCTACGCGAATCGGCTCGGCTTCGTCGTCGACCACGACACCGTGATCTCCGACGACGTACGCATCGTGCAACTCACCCCGCCGGGTTCGGGCTGCTCGATCGTCATCGGCAAGGGTGCCGTGCCCGAGATGCCGCCCGGCTCGCTGAAAGGACTCCAGCTGGTGGTGCCCGATATCGAGCGGGCGCACGCCGAATTGGTGGCGCGCGGCGTCGAGGTCACCGACGTGCAGTCCCTCGGCCAGAACCCCCGGCCGACACCGCATCCGCTCGACAATGTCGGCTTCGTCTTCTTCAGCGATCCCGACGGCAACGGCTGGGCGGTCCAGCAGATCTCGTCGCGGGCCGGCTGATCCGGCCCGGCGCGCTGCCGCGGATCCTGGTCGGCGTCGCCGCTACGCTTTCCCGAACGCCAGGGCGACGTTGTGGCCGCCGAAGCCGAACGAGTTGTTGAGCGCGTAGTCGATGCGCTGCTCACGTGCCGCGCCCGCGATGACATCGAGCTCGATCGCCGGGTCGGGATGGTCGAAATTCAGTGTGGGCGGGACGATCTGCTCGCGCAGACTCAAGATCGTGAGGACCGATTCCAACGCGCCCACCGCGCCGATCGAATGACCGAGCGCTGATTTCGGCGCGTACACCGAGGCGTCGGGGGTGACCGCGGTGATGGCCGCGGCTTCGGAGGCGTCGCCGACCGAGGTCGAGGTCGCGTGCGCGTTCACGTGGTCGATATCGGAATCCCGCAGTCCCGCGGTGTGAATCGCCTTGCGCATCGCCCTGGCCGCACCCGCCCCTGCCGGATCGGAGGCCACGATGTGGAAGGCGTCGGAGGTGATGCCCGCGCCGAGCACTCTGGCGTGGATCCGCGCACCGCGTGCCCGCGCGTGCTGTTCGGATTCGAGCACGAGCAGCGCGCCCGCTTCGCCGAAGACGAATCCGTCGCGGTCGCGGTCGAACGGCCGTGAGGCGCGCTCCGGCTCGTCGTTGCGGGTGCTCATGGCCCGCATCATCGCGAAGCCCGCGATGGGAACGGGGTCGATGTGACCCTCCACGCCGCCGGTGACCACCACGTCGGCCTCGCCGGTACTGATCAGCCGCCACGCGTGCGCGATCGCCTCCGACCCCGACGAGCAGGCCGAGACCGGCGCGAAAACGCCGCCCTGCGCGCCGATCTCGAGTCCGACGGTGGCCGCGGGTCCGTTGGGCATCACCATCGGCACGGCCAGCGGCGAGACCTTGCGGTAGCCGCCGGCCCGCATCGCGTCGACGGCGTCGAGCAGCGCGTCACCGCCACCGAGCCCGGTGCCGATGGCCACGGCGAGCCGTTCGGGATCGACCTCCGGCGCGCCCGCCGCCGCCCAGACCTGCCTGCCGAGGACCAGTGCCATCCGCTCGACGTAGGAGTGCCTGCGCTGTTCGATCCGGGTGAGTTCGGCGTCGGGTGCGGTGACCAGCGGTCCGCCGATCCGGACCGGCAGGTCGTGTTCGGCGAGGAATTCCGGTGCCAGCGCGCGGATTCCGCTGTCCCCGCGCAGCAGGCGCGACCAGGTCTCGTCCATGGTGTCGGCGAGAGCGGTGGTCGCCGCGTACGCGGTCACCACGACACCGGCCCGAGTTTCTGAAGCGATCGGTACAGTCACGCCGTCATGAATACCTGTAGCAGTCGCTACAGTCAACCCATGGCTCGTCCACTCGACCACCGCAAACGCGCCGAACTGCTGGCCGGTGTCGTGGCATACATCGCCGCGCACGGCTTGGCCGAGCTGTCGCTACGCCCGCTCGCCGCCGCCCTCGGTACCAGCTCGCGGATGCTCATCTACTACTTCGAGACCAAGGAGGAACTGCTGGTCCAGGCCCTGGCGACGCAGCGGCCCGACCTCGCGGCGGTGTTCGCCGATGTCACCGAGCCCGCGCAGCTGCGCGCCCGGCTGACCGGCTTCTTCGACCTGAACGCCGAGGGCGCCGAGGCCGACAGCGTGCGTGTGCTGTTGCAGGTACTCGGCGCGGCGTGTGCCCCCGATTCGCCGTACCAGGACTACGCGAACGCGGCGATCGCCACGTTCGTCACCGAGCTCGCGGCCGCGCTGCACCGCATCGAGATGGCCGCGGACGCCGAGGTGGTCGCGACCCTGCTCGTCTCCGGACTGCGCGGCATCCTGCAGGATCGGGTGATCACCGGCGACCGGGAACGCACCGGCCGGGCCGCGCGCGCCCTCATCGACGCCGTGCTTCCCGAGCGGGTGCGCGGAGAGCCGTCGTCACCGGGGGACGACTGCTCCGCGTAAGTGGTCGTACGCGATGTAGGTATGCAGACGCACCCCGGTGGCCAGCGTGTCATCGTCGGCGTAGAAGCGCGGGTTGTGGTTCATGTACATTCCCCGCCCGCCCTGCACCGGCTCCAGCCCGGCCACGCCGCCGAATTCGGTGTCCTGCACGCCGAGGGTGACGTAGAGGCCGCCGTACTTGTTGACGAACTCGGAGACGTCGTCGTATCCGAGAGTGGGAGTGGTGGATACGACCCGCTCGTCGCCGACGACCCTGCGCAGGGTCGGCAGTGCCGCGTCGACCCAGGGTTGCCGGTTGTGCACGGCGGGCACGTCTTGCAGGTACTCCACCGTGGCCGTGCAGTTGTACGCCTGGGCGGAGTGGGTGGCCAGCGTTTCGAGCCGCTGCCGCACCTGCGACATATCGGTTTCGACCGAACACCGGATAGTGCCCCACAGGGTGACCGTCCGGCCGATGATATTGAATCGTCCGACGTCCTCGATGTGACCGATGGTGACGGTGATCGGGTCGAAAGCGTTGAGCTGGCGGTAGAGCTGCCCGATCCCGGTGAGGACGGCGCCTGCCGCTGGCATCGGGTCGATGCCCATCCACGGAGTCGACCCGTGGACCTGTTCGCCGGTGATGACGATCTTGATCAGGCTCGAGGCGCCGAACTGGTTGCCGACGCGATAACCGATGTAGCCCTTGGGATACGGCGTGACATGGAAGCCGAATGCCATCGTGGGCGCTGGATCGTCCAGCGCGCCCTCGGCGAGCATTTCCCGCGCGCCGCCCTTCTCCTGGACCGGCGGACCTTCCTCCGCGGGCTGGAACACGAACAGCACGGTGCCGGGCAGTCGGTCGCGGGCCCCGGCCAGGACCGTGGCCGCGCCGAGCAGCATCGCCGTGTGGCAGTCGTGTCCACAGGCATGTGACACCGGGAACGGCCCGCCGGGATAGTCGTCGTCGACGACTGTCGACGCGAACGACACACCGCATTCGTCCGGCACCGGCAGGGCGTCGATGTCGGCGCGCAACGCGATGACCTTGTCACCGGGCAGGCCGCCGCTGAGCACACCGACGACACCGTGTCCGGCGATGCCGGTTCGAACCTCGTCCAGATTCAACGACCTGAGGTGGTCGGCGACGAGTGCGGCGGTGTCGACCTCACGGTTGGACAGTTCCGGGTTCTGGTGCAGGTGGTGCCGCCAGGCGACGACCTGGTCGGCCACGGCGGCCGCGCCCTTGTCGAACTGGTCGTAGATCGAGCTCTCGGACATCGGTTTCTCGCCTCCGTCGCCTCGCCCCCGGGAAACACGAGCGGGACAGATCTTACGGCGACGTGACGGCATTGCCGGGCAACTGGCCGGTTGCCCGGTGTCGGGTTGCGCTCCGGCCGGAACCGTCGGCGACTGGGTAGGTTGAGCAGCGGATCGAGCGCCACGGATCCGGAAACCGGTCAGTGATCAGGAATCGGCGGGTGAGGCGGATGGTGGACGAGACCACGAAGACCTACGGTTCGGTGCGCTGGGTGATGCTCGGGGTGCTGTGCGCCAGCCTGTTGCTGGTCGCGATGGACGCCACGATCCTCAATGTCGCGTTGCCGTCGCTCATCGACGACCTCCAGGTCGGGCCGATGGAGCAGCTGTGGATCATCGACATCTACGGCCTCGTGCTCGGCGGTCTGCTCATCACCACCGGCGCGCTCGGCGACCGGGTGGGCCGAAAGCTGTTGTTCATCAGCGGTTTCGTGCTCTTCGGCGTCGCCTCTGTGGTCGCGGCGACCGCCGGGAGCGCGGCCCAGCTGATCGGCGGGCGGGTACTGCTCGGCATCGGCGGCGCCATGGTGATGCCCTCGACGCTCTCGCTGATCCGCAACATCTTCACCGATGTGCGCGAACGCACCATGGCCATCGGGATCTGGGCCGCGGTCGCCGGTGTCGGCGCGACGGTCGGGCCGATCGTCGGCGGGTTCCTGGTGGAGCACTTCGGCTGGGCCTCGGCGTTCTGGCTCAATGTGCCGGTGGTGCTGGTGACCGTGGTGGTCGGGCTGTGGGTGCTGCCGGAATACCGTGCGCCGCAGGCGGGCAGCCTCGACTGGTTTGCCGCGGCGCTGTCCATGCTCGGCATCGTGTGCCTGGCCTGGGGCATCAAGCATCTCGCGAAAGGCGAAGCGGGACAGGTCGACTGGGTGATCCTGCTGGTCGGCATCGGTGCGATGGTCTGGTTCGTCCGCCGCCAGCTCACCGCCGAGGACCCGCTGCTGGACGTGCGCTTGTTCCGCAACGGCGCGTTCACCGCGGCCGCCGTCGCGACCCTGCTTGCCATGATGGCGATCGGCGCGGCGATGTTCCTGGTCTCGCTGTGGCTGCAGTACGTCCACGGCTACAGCCCGTCCCAGGCCGGCATCCGGATGCTGCCCGCCGCGCTCACCCTGCTCACCGCCTCGCTGCTGACGCCGATGCTGATGGACAAGTTCGGTGTCCGCACCGTGCTCGGCGTCGGCCTCGGCGCGGTGTCGCTGGGCTTCCTGCTGCTCGCGGTGAGCCCGGAGCCGACGACGTATCCGGTGGTGGCGCTGGTCCTCGTGTCGTTCGGGCTCGGTGACGGCATGGCGGTGACCGCGGCCGCCGCGGTTCTCGTCGGCGCGGTGCCCGCCGATCGGGCGGGTCAGGCGGGCGCGGTCGAGGAGACCAACTACGAGGTCGGCGTCGGTTTCGGCGTCGCGCTGCTCGGCAGCCTGCACGCCAGGATCTTCAGCCGGCACATGGTGGACCTGCCGGTCCCGGCCGACAAGGTGGAGCAGGCGAGCGGCTCGGTCGGCGGGGCGTACGAGGTGGCCACCGAGCTGCCCGAACCGGCGCACACGCAGGTGGTCGATGCCGCGAGTCATGCCTTCGACACCGCGCTGACCACGACGTCGTATATCTCGGCGGTGGTGATGGCGCTGGTCGCGGTCGGCACGGTGTGGCTGGTCCCGCGCGGTTTCCGGGTCACCGGCGGGCACTGACCCTTGACGCAACCAATTGGTTGCCATACTCTGAATTGCAACCAACTGGTTGCTACTGACTGAGGAGAACACCATGGGATTCCCTGATCAGATCGTGCGGACCGTCGAGCTCGCCCACCCGCCCGCCAAAGTGTGGGCGGCGATCACCACCGCCGAGGGGCTCGCGAGCTGGTTCGGCAATACCGCGGAGATCGACCTGCGCCCGGGCGGCGACATGCGGATGACCTGGAAGGAAGGCTTCACCGCCGACATGCGGGTGGAACGGGTCGAGGAGCCGACGGTGTTCGGCTACACCTGGCCGATCAACGGCCTGCCCGACGAGGACCCGCGCCGCACCTACGTCGAGTTCACCCTCGAACCGCACGGCGACGGCACCCGGCTCACGGTCGTCGAAACCGGCTTCGCGCAGCTGCCGGAGGACGCGCACAAGGCGGCGTTCGAGGGCAATGTCGGCGGCTGGAAGAGCGAGCTGGGTGAGCTCGTCGAGTACCTCGATGCGGCCTGAGCTCGAGGCCACCGCCGAACGGGTCTTCGTCGCACTGGCCGATCCGAGCAGGCGGTCGATTCTGGCCTCGCTCGCCGCGCACGGCCCGGCCACCGCGACCGACCTCGCCGATCGCCTGCCCATCACCCGTCAGGCGATCGCCAAACACCTCGCCCTGCTGACCGATGCGGGCCTGGTGACCCCGGAGCCGGGTGAGCGCCGACGCGTGCGCTACCGCCTCGACTCCGCGCCGATGCAAGTGGCACAACAATTCCTGGCCGCCCTCTCGCGTGATTGGGACGGCCCTATGGACGCGCTCCGCCGACACCTGGACGGCTGAGCCGGAAGGAAAAGCAATGAGCACCAACGATTTCACCGCAACCATCACCGTCGACAAGACCCCCACCGAGGTGTTCGCCGCCGTCAACAATGTCTGGGGCTGGTGGTCGGAGACCATCGAGGGCGCCACCGGCACGGTCGGCGACAGCTACCTCTTCGAGGTGCCCGGCATCCACCGCTGCACCATGACGACCACCGAGTCGGTGCCCGGTCGCCGACTGGTCTGGCATGTCACCGACTCGCACCTGTCCTTCATCGAGGACACGACCGAGTGGGAGAACACCGACGTCGTCTTCGACATCACCGAAACGGCGGACGGCACCGAAGTCCGTTTCACCCATGCGGGTCTGGTGCCCACGGGCGAATGCTACGAGGTGTGCTCCAACGCCTGGGGCGCCTACATCACCACGAGCCTGCGCGGTCTGCTCACCACCGGCCAGGGCGATCCGTACCGCCGCACCAGCACCGCGGAATCGGAGTTGCGCAAGCACGGCAACGACGACCTGGTGAACCTGGACGCCCTGCGCTGATCAGCCGCGCGGCGCGATGAGCAGTGTCTGCGTGCTGCGCCCGATCGGCCCGGTCTCGTCGAACAACGCCGATTCGGCGAGGCCGATGCCGTGCGGCTGCGGATGGGTCACCGCGTCCAGGCACACCCATTCGCCGACCGGCTGCCGGTGCAGGGTGACGGTGAGGTCGGTATTGATGAACAGGTACTTCGACCAGTCGAGTACGGCGCTCACGCCGTTGCCCGAGTCGGCCGCCGCGAGCGTGCGCTCCAACGGGCTCGGGGTGGTGCCCGCGACGATCGGGTACTTCAACCGGATCCAGCAGACCGCCGGTCCCGGTGCCGCGAAAGAGCCTGTGATGAAACGATATTCGATGCCCGTGTGGAAACCGATCTCCTGATCGGACGGAAACGCCTGCGGCTCCACCGCCGTTGGCTCCGGCCGGGAGCCGGTCGGCAGGAATTCCTGGGGCAGGTCCAGCGGCGGGTCGGCCACCTTGAGCCGCCACGCGGTGGCCTGCAGCACCGGCCCGCGATCCGACGACAGGGTCGCCTCGATCAGCTCGACGCTGCGCCCCGACCGCACCACCTTCGTCCGCGCGGTCAGCGGCGCGAGTGGCACCGGCCCGAGGATCTCGACCGCGACCCGCCCGACCTGGAAGCCGGGCCGCGGTTCGCACCGCTCGATGACATGCCCGAGCAGCGCCGAAGGCGGCCCGGCGTGCTGGGCGTCCGGTGACCAGGGTCCCCTGGTCAGCTCGGTCGACAGGTAGCGGTTCGGATCCGCCGGGTCGGGGAGGTAGAAGGCATCGGCCACCGCACCGACGTTACCCCGGACAACGATCCGGGCTCCGCCGTGCTCCGGTGTCCGGGATCTGGGCTCAGGCCTGGGCGCTACCCGTGGAAAGGGCGGTGATCAGGTCGAACAGCGGGCGCAGGACACACGGGCTGGTGTCCGAAGTACAGCCGATGGACGAGGATCCGGAGTCGGCGACCGGGGATGCCGCCTGGGCGGTACCGAGCGGGGCGGCGAGAGACAGGGCGGCGGCCACGACGGCGCCGGCGACACAACGTTTCGTGCGAGCTGACATGCAAGAACCC
The DNA here is from genome assembly GCF_052983615.1 of Nocardia fodinahabitans. NCBI lineage: Bacteria > Bacillati > Actinomycetota > Actinomycetes > Mycobacteriales > Nocardiaceae > Nocardia > Nocardia fodinahabitans. The sequence continues at coordinate 2,858,402 of NZ_JBRJJC010000001.1, read as the reverse complement.
TACTGACCGAGCCCAGCAAGGAAAGCCCCCGAAATCCTGGGCCCGCAGGATGCCAGGGGCAACTCTTGGCCGGGACCGGCGCGGCAGAGCCGGGCCGGTCCCGGGACCTGAGGGTCGTCAGACGACGGGCAGGTAGACCTGATTGCCGTGGTCGGCGAACTCGACCGACTTCTCGGCCATGCCCGCCTCGATGGCGGCGACATCGGTGAGGCCCTGCTTCTCGGCGTACTCGCGCACGTCGGCGGAGATGCGCATGGAGCAGAACTTCGGACCGCACATGGAGCAGAAGTGCGCGGTCTTGGCGGGCTCGGCAGGCAGCGTCTCGTCGTGGTACTCCCGGGCGGTGTCCGGGTCGAGCGAGAGCGCGAACTGGTCGTGCCAGCGGAATTCGAAACGGGCCTTGGACAATTCGTTGTCCCGGTCCTGGGCGTGTGGGTGGCCCTTGGCGAGATCGGCGGCGTGGGCGGCGATCTTGTAGGTGATCACGCCGACCTTGACGTCGTCGCGGTTGGGCAGGCCGAGGTGCTCCTTGGGGGTGACGTAGCAGAGCATCGCGGTGCCGGCCTGGGCGATGATCGCGGCGCCGATCGCGGAGGTGATGTGGTCGTAGGCGGGCGCGATATCGGTGGCCAGCGGGCCGAGGGTGTAGAACGGCGCCTCCTCGCACAGTTCTTCCTCGAGCCGCACGTTCTCGACGATCTTGTGCATCGGCACGTGGCCGGGGCCCTCGATCATCACCTGCACGCCATAGGATTTCGCGATCTTGGTGAGCTCGCCGAGGGTGCGCAGCTCGGCGAACTGGGCCTCGTCGTTGGCGTCGGCGATGGAGCCGGGACGCAGGCCGTCGCCGAGGGAGAAGGTGACGTCGTAGCGCGCCAGGATCTCGCACAGTTCACGGAAGTGCGTGTACAGGAACGATTCCTGGTGATGGGCCAGACACCACGCGGCCATGATGGATCCACCGCGCGAGACGATGCCGGTGACGCGCTTGGCGGTCAGCGGGATGTAGCGCAGCAGCACGCCCGCGTGCACGGTCATGTAGTCCACGCCCTGCTCGCACTGCTCGATCACGGTGTCGCGGTACATCTCCCAGGTGAGCTTGGTGGGATCGCCGTTCACCTTCTCCAGCGCCTGGTAGATCGGCACGGTGCCGATCGGGACGGGGGAGTTGCGCAGGATCCACTCGCGGGTCTCGTGGATGTTCTTGCCGGTCGACAGATCCATGATCGTGTCGGCGCCCCAGCGCGAGGCCCACACCATCTTCTCGACCTCTTCGGCGATCGAGGACGACACCGCCGAGTTGCCGATATTGGCGTTGATCTTCACCAGGAACTTCTTGCCGATGATGGTCGGCTCCAGCTCCGGGTGCTTGTGATTGGCCGGGATCACCGCGCGACCGGCGGCGACCTCGTCGCGCACCAGCTCCGGGGCGACGCCCTCGCGGGCGGCGATGAAGCGCATCTCCGGGGTGATGATGCCCTGGCGGGCCCAGGCGAGCTGGGTCGGCGGGCCGTCGACGGTGGGCCGGTCCCACTCGTCGCGCAGCTTCGGCAGTCCGGCCTCGAGGTCGATCACCGCGTTGTCGTCGGTGTACGGGCCGGAGGTGTCGAAGACGTCGAAGTGCTCACCGTTGGTGAGGTTGATCCGGCGCACCGGAATGCGCAGGCCGTCGACCTCTTTGTAGTGCTTGACGCTGCCCTGGATCGGCCCGGTGGTGACGGTGTCGACCGCCCCGGTCGAAGACGTGGCTGTGCCCATGATGTTCCTCCCTACGCCGGCATTACCCGGTCAGGTTCATACGGTCGACGGCCCTGATCGCCCGGAAATGGGCTAGCCGTCCTCTCAGCCCGCTGGTGCGAGCCCCCGTTGGCGTGTGAAATTTTCCGGGGCCGACGATACCCGCCGTGGTTCGCGACCCGCCCGGGAAGTCCGCGGGCCGGGTCGCGAACGGCTCAGACCGTGGCTGGTGCGGGTTCGGGCCGGTCGACCTCGCCGGTCGCGGGTTCCTCCGCCTCGTGCAGCCCGAACCTGTTGTGCAGCACCACCAGTGGCTTGGGCGCCCACCAGTTCCAGGTGCCCATCATCCGCATCAGGGCGGGCGCGAGCAGGCCGCGGATGACGGTGGCGTCGCTGATCACGGCCAGCGCGCAGCCGAGACCGAACAGCTTCATCATCGACACACCAGAGGTCGCCACGCCGAGGAACACGATGCTCATGAGCAGCGCCGCGGCGGTGAAGATGCGGCCGGTGCGGGCCACACCCATGGCGACGGCCTCGGTATTGCCCTCGGTCGTCTTGGGCCCGGCCAGCCACTCCTCCCGGATCCGGGAGAGCAGGAACACCTCGTAGTCCATCGAGGCGCCGAAGGCCAGGCTGAACATGAGGATCGGCATGGCCAGGTTGAGCGTGCCGGTGGCGGTGAAGCCGAGCAGCCCCGACAGGTGTCCCTCCTGGAAGATCCACACCATCGCGCCGAACGTCGCCGCCAGCGACAGGATGTTCAGCGCCAGCGCCTTCACCGGGAGCACCACGCTGCCGGTGAACAGGAACAGCAGCACCAGAGTGGTGATCGCGATCAGCGCGCCGGCCAGCGGCAGCTTGCCGGTGATCGCGGTGACGGAGTCCTGGTTCAGCGCGGCGGGCCCGGTGATCAGGGCATTCGACGGTGCCGGGACGGCCCGCAGCGCGTCGAGCTGGGTCCGGCCCGCATCGGAGTAGGGGTCGAGAGTGGTCGCGACCGAGAGATACGTGCCCGCCGCCGGGTCCGACATCTCCGGTACGCCCGCGGCCACTCGCCATCCATTGCGGTAGACGGCGGCGCTGCTGAGCACGGCGGGCACGTCCGGCACCTTGGACAGGGCGAGGGCGTAACCGTCCAGCTCGGCGGGGGTGCCACGGAACTCCGGCAGCACGATGGTCGCGCTCGAGGCCATATCGGCGTCGAACTCGGTGCGCAGCACATCGCCGACCTCGCGACTGGCCACCCCGGTGGGCAGCGAGCGGTCGTCGGGGTAGCCGAACTGGACGCCGAGGAACGGCGACCCGAGCAGCAGCAGGAACGCGGTGGTCGCGAGCGCGATCGGCAGTGGCCGTTTCATCACCGCGGTGACCAGGCGGTACCAGAACGTGTGCTGGGGCTGCTTGTCCGCGCGCGGCGCCCGCCGGAACATTCTGCGCAGCGGTGCGCGCAGGTCGACGGCGTCGATCCGGGTGCCGACCAGGATGAGCAGCGCGGGCAGCACGATCACCGCGGCGGCGGTGGCCGCGGCGACCACCGCGATACCGGCGTAGGCGAACGACTTGAAGAAGTACTGCGGGAACACCAGCAGCGCCGACAGCGACAGCGCGACGACCAGCGCCGAGTAGACCACCGTGCGGCCCGCGGTCTGGATCGACCGGAGCACCGCGGCGGCCGGTGTCGCGCCCGCCGTCAGCTCCTCGCGGTACCGGCTGACGATGAACAGGCTGTAGTCGATCGCCAGCGCCAGCCCGAGCGCGGTGGTCATGTTCAGCGCGAAGATCGACACGTCGGTGACCGCGGTCAGCACCCGCAGGATGCCCAGCGCCGCCGCGATGGCGAACAGGCCGATCGCGATGGGCAGCGCCGCGGCGACGACACTGCCGAACACCAGCGCCAGCAGCAGGCCTGTCACCGGGATGGCGATGGCCTCGGCGATCACCAGATCCTCGCTGATCTGGGTGTTGATATCGGAGAACGACGCGGCCAGACCGCCTGCCTCGATCGTCACCGGCCCGCCCTCGACCTGTACTTCCTCGCTGAGCTTGCCCGCGCGGATCGGCAGCTCGGCGTCGTCGCCCTCGATGCTGGCCAGGATCAGCGCCCGCTTGCCGTCCTTGCTGCGCAGGGCTTGCTTCAGGTCGGGGCGCGAGGTCCAGTACGACTGCACACCGCTGACGATGCCGGGATCTTTCCGCAGCTGGGCGATCGCGGTATCGGCGGCGGCGCGCGCGGCCGCCGAATCCGCGCCGTCCTCGGCGGTGACCAGCAGGACGTAGTTCGGCTCGGAGCCGGGGAAGTGCTCGCTCAGGTACTGGCTCGCCTGCACCGAGTCGAGATCTTCGGTGACGAATCCGCCCGATTTCATGTGCGAATGCACGGTGGCGCCGATCGCGCCGCTCAGAATCATCAACAGCAACGCGACCGCGACCACCAGTCGGGGCCTACCCACGGCGGCGCGGGCGATTCTCGTCAACATCGTCGGGGGGCTCTCTCTCGGGAACGTCGACCGTCACCGTAGCCCGCTAGGAATTCTGGTCGATACCACCCCAAGGTGGAAGTTGTACCACTATCATCTCCGCCCCTGGGTGGTTGCCGCCGGTGCTACCGCTACCGATCTACTGCGTAGCCGATCCGCTGGTCGGGCGGGCGGCCAGGATTCGTCCACTGACCTGGCCGAGGCCGATGCGGCGGCCCGCGGTGCCGGGGGCGGTGGCGGTGATCGTCACCTCGTCACCGTCGGTCAGGAAGGTACGGGATTCGCCGCGCACGGTGACGGGTTGCGTTCCGCCCCAGGACAGTTCGATGAACGAACCGCGCTGGTCGGTGTCGGGGCCGGAGATCGTGCCGGAGGCGTAGAGGTCGCCGGGCCGGACCGAGGCACCGTTGGCGGTGAGGTGGGCGAGCATCTGCGCGGGCGACCAGTACATCCGCGAATAGGGCGGGCGCGCGACCACTTCGCCGTTCCAGCTGACGGTCAGGTCGATATCGAGGCCGTAGTCGTCGGTGCCGCGCAGGTAGGGGAGCGGTTCCGGCGACTGCGCGGCCAGGGGGATCCGGGCGTCGGCCAGCGCGGCGAGCGGCGTGATCCACGCCGAGAGCGACGTGCTGAACGACTTGCCGAGGAACGGCCCGAGCGGCTGGTACTCCCAGGCCTGGATATCGCGGGCCGACCAGTCGTTGACCAGGGCCACGCCGAAGACGTGCTCGGCGAATTCGTCGACGCTCACCGGGACACCGAGCGGCGACCCGGTGCCGACCACGAAACCCAGCTCGGCCTCGATATCCAGCCGCCGCGACGGCCCGAAATCCGGTGTGGTCGAATCGGTCCGGCGCTGACCCTGCGGGCGGATGATCGGGGTTCCCGACACGACGACAGTCCCGGCCCGGCCGTGGTAGCCCACCGGCAGATGCCGCCAGTTCGGCAGCAGCGGTTCACTGTCCGGCCGGAACAGCCTGCCGAGGTTGGTGGCGTGGTCGATGCTCGCGTAGAAGTCGACGTAGTCGCCGATCCGCACCGGCAGCGCCAGCTCCACACCATTGACCGGGTGCACCGCCTCGATCGGCAGCTCGGTGTCCGCCAGCTCCCGCAGCCGGTCACGGACTGTTCGCCAGTGGTCGGGCCCGGAGGCCAGGAAGGCGTTCAGCGACGGCTGGGCGAAGACCGGGTCACCGAGCAGCGCGACGAGATCGAGCACGGTATCGCCCAGCCGGGCACCGACCCGGAAGCCGCCACCGGGCGGCGCGAAGACGCCGTAGGGCAGGTTCTCCGGTCCGAACAGCGAGTCCGGCCCCACCTCGACCCGCAGCAGGCGCCCGCTCATCGCAGCCCCGGTCCGCGGCCCGACCAGGTCCAGGCGTAGGCCGGATCCTCGCAGGCCAGCGCCCCTTCGCCGAGCTGCAACGGCCGGAAGGTATCGACCATCACCGCCAGTTCGTCGAAGAACTCGGCGCCGATACTGCGTTCGTAGGCACCGGGCTGCGGGCCGTGCGCGTAGCCGCCGGGATGCACCGAGACCGAACCCTGGGTGATCCCGGAACCCTTGCGCGCCTCGTAGTTTCCGCCGCAATAGAACATGATCTCGTCGGAGTCGACATTGGAGTGGTAGTACGGCACCGGAATCGACAGTGGGTGATAGTCCACCTTGCGCGGCACGAAATTGCAGACCACGAAGTTGATTCCCTCGAACACCTGGTGCACCGGCGGCGGTTGATGCACCCGGCCGGTGATCGGTTCGAAGTCGGAGATGTTGAAGGTGTACGGGTACAGGCAGCCGTCCCAGCCGACAACGTCGAACGGGTGCGTCGCGTAGATCATCCTGGTGCCGACCACCTCCGCGCCCGGCCGATGCTTGACCAGCACCTCCACCTCCTCGCCCGTGGCGAGCAGCGGTTCGGTGGGGCCGTGCAGGTCGCGCTCGCAGTACGGCGAATTCTCCAGTAGCTGACCGAATTTCGACAGATACCGCTTGGGCGGGGTGAGGTGGCTGGACGCTTCGATCACATACGCGCGCACTGGTTCCTCGCCCGTGGGCAGCCAGCGATGGGTGGTCGCGCGCGGCATGATCAGCTGATCGCCCTGCCGGACCGAGATCGCGCCGAACACGCTCTCCACCACGGCCGCACCGGATTCCACGTACACCAGCTCGTCGCCGATGGCATTGCGGTACAGCGGGGACGCGCCCTTGGCGACTACGTACGAGATGCGCACATCGGCATTGGCCAGCAGCAGCCTGCGGCCGGTCACCGGGTCGGTCCTGGCCGGGGTGTCGCCGGGGAACAGGTCCGGCAGGCGTAGATGCCGATGGCGCAATGGGTGATTCGGGGTCAGCGACTGGTCGGGGAGTTTCCAGACGGCCGCGTCGACGATCGCGGGCGGTAGGCCGCGGTGATAGAGCAGCGAGGAGTCACCGGAGAAGCCCTCCTCGCCCATCAGCTCCTCGTAGTAGAGGTTGCCCCGCTCGTCCCGATGCTGCGTATGCCGCTTCGGGGGAACATCGCCCAGCTGCCGATAGAACGCCACCAGTGCTCGCCCGCCTCTCCGAGACTCTTGGCCAGACCTAGCAGCGGTGCCAGTCGCGACGCGGCCGCCGGTAGGCAGCACTCATTTTAGCCCGTTCCCGGCGAGTTACCCATGTTCTCGCTCGTGTCGCGGTGTCAGTCGCTCCCGAACTCCGCGATGACCGGGGCGTGGTCGCTGGCGCCCTTGCCCTTGCGCTCCTCCCGGTCGACCGAGGCCTCCTTCACCTGGTCGGCGAGGGCGGCGGAGGCCAGGATGAAGTCGATGCGCATGCCCTCCTTGCGGGGGAAACGCAGCTGGGTGTAGTCCCAGTAGGTGTAGACGCCGGGGCCGGGGGCGAACGGGCGCATGACATCGCGGAAGCCGCTGTCGAGCATGGACTGGAAGGCGGCGCGCTCGGGTGCGGAGGTGTGGGTCTTGCCCTCGAAGAGCTCCGGGGCCCAGACATCATCGTCGGTGGGGGCGATGTTCCAGTCGCCGACCAGCGCGATCTTCGCCGCCGGGTCCTCGGCCAGCCAGTCGGTGGCCCGCTCGCGCAGGGTCGACAGCCAGTTCAGTTTGTACTGGTAGTGCGGGTCGGCGAGGGCGCGGCCGTTGGGCACGTACAGGCTCCACACCCGGACCCCGCCGCAGGTCGCGCCGATCGCCCTGGCCTCCACCACCGGCGACTCGAGCAGCGAGTCACCGGCGTTCTTGTCGAAACCGGGCTGGCCGGAGAACGCGGTCTCGACGTCGGTGAGCCCGACCCTGGACACGATCGCGACACCGTTCCACTGGTTCAGCCCGACATGGGCGACCTCGTAGCCCGCCTGGTCGAACTGCTCGTAGGGGAACTGGTCGTCGCGGCACTTGGTCTCCTGGATCGCCAGCACATCGATGTCGTGGCGGTCCAGGAAGGCCGTCACCCGATCGACGCGGGAGCGGATCGAGTTGACGTTCCAGGTGGCGAGGCGCACGGGTCGCGGTCCTTTCCTACGGCGCACTCGGCGGCGCGGCGTAGCGGTAGCTGTGGTGTTCCAGGAAACCGAGCTCGCGGTAGAGCGCGAGCCCGGCAGCGTTGCCTACCTCCACCTGCACGTAGGCGTGGGTGGCGCCGTGCTCGGCGCCCCAGCGGATCAGCTCGGCGCACAGCAGCGAGGCCAGGCCGTTGCGGCGGTGCGCGGTCGCCACCGCGACGCAGGTCAGACCGACCCAGCGCCTGCCGTCGGGCGCGGTGGTCACCGCGCCGCGGCCGATCGCCAGCGCCTCCGGCAGGCCGAGCGAGGCGAAGCCGAGGGTGCCGTCGATGACCGAGGTGAGTACCGCGCGGTCCGGTTCCCGGACGGCGGGGTCGAGCGGGATCTCGCCGCGGTAGCGGTGTGTCGTCAGCCAGCCCTCGTCCGGCGCGTCGGTGATCTTGACCATCGACGGGCCTTGCGGCAGCACGAAATTCGCGATGTCGAGCCCGAGGACGACGGTCTCGCTCCAGGTGTTCCAGCCCGGCGGCACCGGGGCCAGCCGATCGGGCAGCTGCAACAGCAGCGGCAGTCCCTGCGTGGTGTACCAGTCCGCGATCTTGTGCATCGTGTCGATCGACAGCACCGCAGGCACGCCGGACTCACCCAGCGGCACAGCGGAATTCGCGCGCCCGGTGTAGCCGTTGCCCGCCCGCGCGAGCCAGCCGTCGATCCACAGATGACCGCTGCCCGGCCAGGCGGCGGCCGCGGCGGTCTCCAGCGAGCGAATCTCCTTGGTGCGAATCGGCCTCGGCCCCAAGGCTTTCAGCGCCACGACCCGATCGGGCGCCACCGAGACCAGCTCGCCCTCGGCGGTCCGCACCGACGGCGGACTCAGCGACACCAGCTCGCCGATCACATCGGTGAGCGGCTGCGGATATCCCTCGGGCAGCTGGTACCGCATGACGACGCGGCGACCGAGCGGGATCACAGTTCTCGGCCGCCTCGATCTGGACTGACCAGAGGGCGCGACGAAGGAGTGCCCGGCGGGAGGGAAGATCGAGGGCACAGGCCGAGAACTCGCGGCGCCAGCCGCTGTGTTTCAGTCGTCATGGCCGAACGGGTCGGGCACGGTGCCCGGGATCCAGCTCAGACCCGGTGTGCCCCAGCCGTTGCGCTTGATCGCCTTCTTCGCCGCGCGGGCGTTGCGGCCGATCAGTACGTCGACGTAGAGGAAGCCGTCGAGGTGGCCCACCTCGTGCTGGAGCATCCTGGCGAAGAAGCCGGTGCCCTCGATGTCGACCGGCTCGCCCTTCTCGTCGGTGCCGGTGACCCGGGCCCAGTCGGCGCGGCCGGTGGGGAACTGCTCGCCCGGCACGGACAGGCAGCCCTCCTCGTCGTCGTCGGGATCGGGCATGGTCTCCGGGATCTCGGAGGTCTCCAGCACCGGGTTGACCACCACGCCCTTGCGGCGGATCGGCTGGCCCGCGGCGTCGAAGTCGGGGCAGTCGTAGACGAACAGCCGCTTGCCGACCCCGACCTGGTTGGCCGCCAGGCCGACACCCTTGGACTCCTCCAGGGTGTCGTACATGTCCGCGATCAGGTCGGCCAGCTCGGCCGGCGTCTCCGTCACCGGTGCGGTGGGGTTGTGGAGGACGGGGTCACCGACGATCACGATCGGGAGAATTGCCATGAGCGCCATTATCGCGGGTCGGGCGCGGTGGTGAGCGGCGACCCCTGTGGGGTGCGCCACCCCTACTGGCCCGTAGTCAACACGCCGGGACATCGGTCGAAGGATCCGGCTCCTGCGTGGTTGAATGATCCGCGACGTGCAAGCGTCATTTTCATCTCGTGATACTCGGCGAGGGAGCAAGATGGACGGCGCAGCGGCTCGCAACATCGAGGCTGGAACCACACAGGACACGGCCCCCGACGAAGGCAGCGGGCTGAGTCGCCGTGAGCTCGACATCCTCGACTTCGAACGCAAATGGTGGAAGTACGCGGGCGCCAAGGAGGACGCGATCCGCGAGCTGTTCGCCATGTCGGCCACCAGGTATTACCAGGTGCTCAACGCGGTCGTCGACAAGGACGAAGCGCTGGCGGCGGACCCGATGCTGGTCAAGCGCCTGCGCAGGCTGCGGGCCAGCAGGCAGAAAGCGCGAGCAGCGCGCCGACTCGGTTTCCAGGTCTGACATGACGACAGCCACACAGCACTCGTTGCGACTAGGGTTGCGCGGGTGAGCAACCCGAATCCCACCCCCGGCGGCCCACCGCTGCGCGCGCTGGCGATGGTGTTGATCGCCCTGGCCATCGTCTTCGCCGGTCTGGGTGCGATGTCGCTATCGAACTCCGGGGCCGACTCCGCCGATTCGGCCGAGCAAACCGAGACGACGACGTCGAGCGTGGTCGCGCAGGCGCCGGCCACCACGGCCGCCGCGACGACCACCAGCGCGGCCGCCGCCCCGACCACCGCCAAGACCACCACCACGACGGTCGCGCCGACCACCACGGCTCCGCCGACCACCGCGCCCGCGGCCACGGTCGATCAGAGTGTGCCCGTGCGGGTGCTGAACAACAGCCTGGTCGCCGGTCTGGCCGCGCGCACCGCGGGCGAGCTGACCTCGTCGGGCTGGAGCAATGTCAGCACCGGCAACTACAGCGGCGAGAACCTCACCACCACCACGGTCTTCTACGGCGGGGGCGCGGGCGACAAGGCCGCGGCCGCCGAGATCGCCGCGGAAATCGGCGGGACCGTCGCGCCGAAGACCGGCGACACGTCGCCGGGTGTGATCGTCGTACTGACCGGTCGCTGAACGAGGCTCGGCACGCGGTGCCGAGTGGGGTACTTGCGCTGTGGCATCATCTTGAGCGGTACAGCCCCTGTCCACCCAGCTTTACTCGTTAAACTCGGTACTCGTAAAGGAGTTCCCTGATGGTCACGTCGACAACTCGTCGCCCGTCCTGGCGCATTGTGACCCCGGTGCTGGCGGTTGCCGCGTTCGGGCTCGCTGCTTGCACCAACAGCCAGGAGTCGAGTGACGTCAAGGGGACCACGCCGCCGGTGTGGACCAGCTCGCCCGCGCCCGCGGGTTCCGGCACCGAACACGGCGCGCCGACCACCGCGAACCAGGGTGGCGACGATCACGGCACCCCCGCCGCGGGCGGTCTGAAGACCGAGCTCAAGTCCGGTTCCGGCGCGAGCGTCGGCACCGCGACCTTCGTCACCGAGGGCAACCACCTGGTGGTCACCGTCGAGGCGCAGGGGCTCACCCCGGGTTTCCACGGCCTGCACTTCCACCAGAACGGCACCTGTGAGGGCGACTTCACCTCGGCGGGCGGTCATCTGCAGGTCGGCGCGGCCAACGCGCACCCGGCCAGCGGCGACCTGACCTCGCTGCAGGTCGGCGCCGACGGCTCGGCGAAGCTGGTCACCCGCACCGACACCGTCACCATGGACAACATCAAGGGCAAGGCGCTGATCGTGCACTCCGGCGCCGACAACTTCGGCAACATCCCGTCCCGGTACACCCGCGAGGGTGGCACGGGCCCCGACGAGACCACACTGTCCACCGGTGATGCGGGCTCCCGGGTCGCCTGCGGCGTGGTCGGTTAGCGAGACGCAGATGGCCGGGGCAGTCCAGTCGGTACCTTTCCCTGGTTCGCCCCGGCCGACCATCGGCATCGAATGGGAGATCGCGCTCGTCGACAAGATGACGCGCGATCTGTCCAACACCGCCTCGGCGGTGTTCGATGCCGTCGGTGACCGGCGTGCTCACGACGGCACACCCCAGGTCACCAAGGAATTGCTGCGCAACACCGTCGAATTGGTGACCGGCGTGCACGACACGGTCGGCAGCGCGGTCGAGGACCTGCGCGGCACCATGGACGCGGTGCGCCGCGCGGCCGATCCGCTCGGTGTCGACCTGTTCTGCGCGGGAACTCATCCGTTCGCCCAGTGGTCGGCCCAGCAGCTCACCCGCTCACCGCATTACGACGAGCTGATCGAGCGCACCCAGTGGTGGGGGCGCCAGATGCTGATCTGGGGCGTGCACGTGCATGTGGGAGTCTCGCACCGGGACAAGGTCTTTCCGATCCTGAACTCGCTGCTGCTGTCCTACCCGCACCTGCTCGCGCTCTCGGCGTCCTCGCCGATGTGGTCCGGGGACGACACCGGCTACGCCAGCAACCGCGCGCTGATGTTCCAGCAGCTGCCGACCGCCGGACTGCCGTTCCAGTTCGAGAACTGGCTGCAGTTCGAGCGTTTCGTGCACGACCAGCTCAAAACCGGTGTGTTCGAACAGCTCGGCGGCATGCACTGGGACATCCGGCCCGCGCCCAAGTGGGGCACCATCGAGATCCGGGTGTGTGACGGGCTGTCCAGCAGGGCCGAACTGGCCTCGGTGGCCGCGCTGATCCACTGCCTCGTCGTCGATCTGGAGCGCAGGCTCGACGACGGCGAGGACCTGCCGACGCTGCCGCCGTGGCACGTGCAGGAGAACAAGTGGCGCGCCGCGCGGTACGGGCTCGACGCGATCGTGATCGTCGACGACGCCAGCAATGAGCGTTTGGTCACAGACGATCTGATGGATCTGCTGGACAAACTCGAGCCGACCGCCAAGCGGCTCGGCTGCTCCGACGAGCTGGCCGCGGTCGCCGACATTCCCCGTCACGGTGCCTCCTACCAGCGGCAACGCCGAGTCGCGGCGCAGTCGCAGGGTGATCTTGTCGCCGTCGTGGATTCGCTGGTGCGAGAGCTGGATCAGTAGCGTTCAGCTACACGGCGGGGTGGCGTTAACCCGCCGTTTACGATGTTTGGATGCTTGTCGAACATCCGCGCACCGATGCGGGGGGTGCCACCCTTCGGAACCGTCTGCGTGAGCCACGTACCCTCGCTGTCGTCGCGGTGTCGGCGGTGCTCGCGCTGCTGGTCGGATTGCAGATCGCCGCCTGGGTCAGTGGGTTCGACGGCCCGCTCGCGAGCCTGGCCCGCGACTACCTCGGGACGCCGAAATCGATGTCGGTGCCGTGGGCCGGGCTGCTGCTCGCCCTCGTCGGGGTGAACGCGCGCAGGCGGTTGTCCGCGGTGTGCGCCGCGATCGGGATCGACGCGATCTACGCCGCGCTGCGACTGCTCGACGGCAAACCGTTCACGGTCGGTAATGGGCCGACCATCGTGCTGACCGGGCTGGCGATCGTGGCGGCCGTGCGCTGGCGCGGCCGGGAACGCACCGACGCGCTGAAGGCGGCGGCCCTCGGCGCGCTGCTGGTGCTCGCCACCAAGGTGGGTGACGTGTGGTTGCACGTCACCTCGGCGGTGCGGCCATCGGTGCTCGACGAATATCTGGTCCTCGCCGATCACGCGCTCGGTGATCCGTCCTGGGTCCTCGGCCGGGTGCTCGAGGTGCTCGGGCCCGAGGTGTACGGCGTGCTGCACTGGGTCTACATCGAGCTGCCGGTCGCGGCGATCGTCGTCGCGGTGTGGCAGTTGCGCCGGGTGGTCCCGACGGGGGAGTGGCCGACGCACTATCTGGTCCGGACGTTCCTGGTGCTCGGGCTGGTCGGGCCGGTGTTCTACGTGCTGTTCCCGGTCGTGGGGCCGATGTTCGCGTTCGGCGTGGACGGGCACGGCTTCCAGGTGGGCAACTTCTGGCCCTCGATGCTGCCGCCGATCGATCACAACCCGGCCGCGCTGCCGTTCGACGCGTTCACCCCGCGCAACTGCATGCCCTCGATGCACACCGCCTGGGCGCTGTCGCTGTTCATCCACACCCGCCGCGATGTCGACGGCTCGCGGGCGCCGGCCTGGCTGCGCTGGGGCGGCGCGTTCTGGCTGACCGCGACCGTGGCCGCCACGCTCGGGTTCGGGTACCACTACGGCGTGGACCTGGTGGCGGGCGTGGTGCTGTGCCTGACCGTCGAGTCGGCACTGCGGGCGCCCGAACGCGGCTGGGGTGCGTTCCGGGTGCGGATGGTCGGCTTCGGCGCGGTGGTGTTCGCCGGGTTGCTGGTGTCCTTCCGGTATCTCGCGGTGCCGATGGCCGAGTACCCGGTGCTCGCGGGCGCCGTGGTCCTCGGGCTGCTGGCCGCGGTGGCCGCCGCGTTCCACGCGACCTGGTTCGCGGCGGCGCCGCGGCGGGAGCTCGTGCCGGTGGGTTAGTCGTCGGCGTCGCGGCCGAGCTCGTTGATCCGCAGCAGGCCGTCGCGGTGCCGCTGTTCGCGGTAGGCGGTGCGGCCGAGCAGGTGGGCGATGACGGGCGCGGTGAGGATGGTGAACAGGCCGGTCAGCACCAGCATCCAGACGTTGGCGTCGCCCCTGATGTCGATGCCGGTGCCGGTCAGTACCAGGACCAGCCCGACCACCTGCGGTTTGGTCGCCGCGTGCATGCGGGTGAGGGTGTCGGGGAAGCGCACGATGCCGATGGCCGCGGTGAACGCGAGCGTGCAGCCGGTCAGGATCAGCACGGCCGAGACCCACTCCCACGCCGTCATCGGTCGTCCCTGACGCGGAAACGCGTGACCGCGGCCGAGCCGAGGAAGCCGACCAGGGCCAGCGCGACGATCGCGGGGATCGCCGTGGTGTTGTCGCTGTAGGCGGCCCAGACCGCCAGCCCGGAGGCGGCGATCGCCATCAGGGAGTCGATCCCGACGACCCGGTCCAGGGTGCTCGGCCCGGCCAGCACCCGGTAACTGGTGATCACCGCGGCGGCGGTGAGCAGGATGCCCGCGAGCACGGCGACGACCATCATGACGGCACCTGGGAGCCGGGATCGATCCGGCGGCGTTCGCTCGGTCGTTCGAAGGCGTTGATCAGCAGATGCTCCAATCGCCGGGTGGTGCGGTAGAACTTCACCACCGATTTCTCGCTGCCCACGTCGAGCACGTGGACGTAGACAACGCACCGTGGCCGGTCCAGCTCGAGCACCATGGTGCCGGGGATCAGGTTGAGCAGGTCGGTGGCCATCACCAGGACCAGATCGGACTGGATGCCCAGGTGCACGCGCAGCACGCCCGAGACCGGCGGTCCGGCGGGCCGGATCGCGAACCAGGCGACCTGGAGGCTCGACTCGAGCGCGTAGTAGGCGCTGACCACGATCAATTCGACGAACGACAGCGGATGGAACCGGCCGGTCACCGGAACCAGCGGCAGCGGCAGCGCGAAGACCACGATCAGTGCGACGACGAAGCCGGCCGCGACGTTGGCCGCGCTCAGATCACCCCAGAGCGCGACCCAGACCGCGGTCAGCCACACCAGCACCCCGATCCGCAGCACGTTGTCACGGTTGACCAGCCGCCGCAGCGTCATCGCGGCTCCGATCCGAGCACCGAGCCGATGTAGACCGACGGATCGTCCAGATCGGCGGCCGCGCGTTCGGCGATGCCGAGGACCGGCCCGGCGAGCACGGTCAGCGCCAGTCCGGCGGTGACCAGGCCCGCGGTCGCCAGCACCATCAGCACCGGCATCCGGCCGGGGTCGGTGCGGTCCTCGTAGTACACATCGGTCGAATCCTCCACCAGGGTGGGCGGTTTCGCCGCCGTGAGGTGGCCTTCCGGAGCTTCCTCGCGTGGCCGCCAGAACGCCTTGCTCCACACCCGCGCCACCGCGTAAAGCGTCAGCAGGCTGGTGACGACCGAGCCGGCCACCAGCACCCAGGCCAGCACGCTGCCGTCGGCCGCACCCGCTTCCAGCAGCGCGACCTTGCCGATGAACCCCGAGAACGGCGGAATACCGCCGAGATTCAGCGCGGGTATCAGGAACAGCACGGCCAGCAGCGGGCTCGCGGTGGCCAGTCCGCCGATCCGGCGCAGCGAGACCGACCCCGCCTGCCGTTCGATCAGACCGACGGCCAGGAACAGCGCGGTCTGCACCAGGATGTGGTGGGCGACGTAGAAGACCGCGCCGGTCAGGCCCGCCCTGGTAGCCAGGCCGATGCCGAAGACCATGTAGCCGATGTGGCTGACCAGGGTGAACGAGAGCAGTCGCCGGATATCGGTCTGCGCGATGGCGCCGAGGATGCCGACCAGCATCGTCGCCAGTCCGCACACCAGCAGGATGTCGTCGAACGCGCCGTCGGGGAACCACAGGGTGTGAGTGCGGATGATCGCGTACACACCGACTTTGGTGAGCAGACCGGCGAAGACGGCGGTCACCGGCGCGGGCGCGGTGGGGTAGGAGTCGGGCAGCCAGCTCGACAGCGGGAACACCGCCGCCTTGATCCCGAACGCCACCAGCAGCACCGCGTAGCAGGCGGTCCGCACCCCGCTCGGGATGGCTTCCAGGCGCACGGCCAGCTGCGCGAGATTCAGTGTGCCCGTGGCGGCGTAGGTGATACCGATGCCGATCAGGAAGATCAGCGACGACACCATCGACACCATCACATAGGCGATGCCGGTACGGATGCGCTCCTCGGTCGCGCCGACGGTGAGCAGCACGAACGAGGCGACGAGCAGGACCTCGAAGCCGACGAACAGGTTGAACAGGTCACCGGCGAGGAACGCGGTCGACACCCCCGCGGTCAGCACCAGGTAGGTGGGCCGGTAGATCGAGGTCGGCTGGTGCTCGTCGCCGTCGGAGATGTTCTGCCCCGCACCGTAGATCGACACCACCAGCAGCACGAACGACGACACCAGCAGCATCGCCGCCGAGAGCCGGTCCACCACCAGCGTGATCCCGATCGGTGTGGCCCAGCCGCCCACCTGGACGGCGGTGGTGCCGTCGCGGTCGGCCAGGTACAGCAGCAGCGCGCTGATCACCAGCACACACGACAGCGCGCTCAGCGAGATCATCGCCTGGAGCCGCGGGCGACGGCCGAACACCAGCGTCGCCGCGGCGCCGAGCAGCGGGACGAGCACCGGCAGCGCGGCGAGGGTGGGGAGCAGATCCGGGGCCAGGGTCACTGTTCGGGATCCTCCCGTTCCCGCCGGGCGGCGATCTGGGCGTCCTCGGGGTCGTTGTCGACGTCCTCGGTGGTGGTCAGCATGTAGGCGCGGTAGGCCAGGGCGAGCACGAACGCGGCCAGCCCCATGGTGATGACGATGGCGGTGAGCACCATGGCCTGGGCCAGCGGGTCGGCCATGCCGTCGTGCGCGGTGTCGGAACTGCCCAGGACCGGTGGCCGCCCGTCGGGGCCGCCCATGGTGAGGATCAGCAGGTTCACCGCGTTGCCGAGCAGGATCATCCCGAGCAGCATCTTCGAGACCACCCGCTCGAGCAGCAGGTACACCCCGCACGCGGTGAGCGCGCCGATGGTGATCAGCAGAACGAGATTGGCGCTCATGCCAGTTCCTTGTCCAGGCGGGCGCCCAGGCTGCGCAGCACGTCGAGGACCAGCCCGACCACGACCAGGTAGACGCCGAGGTCGAAGAACATCGCGGTGACCAGCTTGACGTGGCCGAGCACCGGCAGCGTCACCTCGACGATCGCCGACGACAGCGGCGGCGCGCCGAGCAGCAGCGAGGCGGTCGCGGTGCCCGCGGCCAGGGTGAGCCCGGCGCCGAGCAGGTGCCCGGCGTCGACCGGCAGCGCCTCGCCCAGTTCGTAGCGCCCGCCCGCCAGGTAGCGCAGCGTCAGCGCGAGCCCGGCGACCAGGCCGCCCGCGAAGCCGCCGCCCGGCGCGTTGTGCCCGGAGAAGAAGAAGTACACCGACAGCACCATGATGGTGGGGAAGATCAGCCGGGTGGTGATCTGCAGGACCATCGAGCGGTCGCGCCGGTCGACCAGCCGGGCGGCGGACAGCCAGCTCACCGCGTCGGGATCGTAGTTGGGTGAGTCCGCCGCACGCGGCGCGCTGCCGAAACGGCGGCTGCGGAACACCAGCGACGCGACGCCGGTCGCGGCGACGACGAGCACCGAGATCTCGCCCAGGGTGTCCCAGGCGCGGATGTCGACGAGTAGCACGTTCACCGCGTTCTTACCGCCGCCGATCCGGTAGGCCGCGTCCGGGATGGCCTGCCAGATCGGTTCGGCGCGCCGGGCGGCGGTGGCGAACGCGGCCAGCACCGCGACGGTGAGGCCGACGCCGATCGCCAGCAGTGCCCGGCGGACCTTGAAGGCCGTCTCCTGGTCCTCGGCGATCTCGGCGGGGAACGCGCGCAACACCAGCACGAAGATCACCAGTGTCAGTGTCTCGACCAGGAATTGGGTCAGCGCCAGGTCGGGCGCGCCGTGCAGGGCGAAGATCACGCCGCAGCCGTATCCGGTGACCCCGACGACGAGCACGCTGGCCAACCGGTTGCGCAGCACCGTCGCCGCCAGCGCCATCGCGATCATGATCGCCCCGATCGCGGCCTGCAGCGGCGAATCCCACAGCCGCAGTTCCACTCCCGTGCGGGTGCCGAGGGCGAGCAGCACCGTCGGCAGCACGATCAGGGTGCCGAGGATGGTGGCTTGGCTGGCGGGCAGCGAGCCGGACTGCACGGTGCCGGTGATCTTCAACGACAGCCGGTCCATCGCCCGCAGGGCCGCGTCGTAGGCGCGGTCGGCGTTGCCGAGGCGCGGATGGATCGGTTCGGCGATCCGGCCACGGCTCAGGAACAGCGCGACACCGGCGGCGATGATGAACAGCGTGAGTACCAGCGGCCAGGTGACGTCGTGCCAGAGCGCGAGATGGGCATCCAGATCGCCGGGCAAGGTCTGGGCGTAGGGGCTCAGCCAGCGGTCGACGTCGGTCGTGTCCAGACCGCCCGCGACGCCTGCCACGGCGAGCACCGCGGGCGGCACGAGCAGCAGCGGACCCGGTGCGTGCCAGGTCATCGGGCGAGCCGGATCCGCGGTCCGGCCGAAGGCGCCCCAGATGAATCGGGTGCTGTAGGCCACGGTGAACGCCGATCCGATCGCGATGCCCGCCAGCTCGGCCAGCTTGACCGGTGTCGTCAGTACCTGCGCCGACCACACCGAGCTCAGCGCCGACTCCTTGCCGACGAAGCCGAGCAGCGGCGCGATCCCGGCCATGCTCAGTGCGGCGATCACCGCGATGGCGCACAGCCACGGCGCGCGCCGCCCGAGCCCGGACAGCTCGCGCAGGTCACGCGTGCCCGCGCCGTGATCGATGATGCCGACCACCATGAACAGGCAGGCCTTGAACAGCGCGTGCGCCACCAGCAGCGTGATCCCGGCCAGGGCCGCGTCCGGCGTGCCGATCGCCATCATCGTCATCAGCAGGCCCAGCTGGCTGACGGTGCCGAAGGCCAGCACCAGTTTGAGGTCGTACACCTGCATCGCCCGCCAGCCCGCCAGCAGAATCGAGACGAGGCCGAGCGGCAGCAGCATGACGTGCCAGGGCGGTGTCTGGGCGAAGGCGGGCGCGAGCCGGGCCACCAGATAGACGCCCGCCTTCACCATCGCGGCCGCGTGCAGATAGGCGCTGACCGGGGTCGGCGCGGCCATCGCGCCGGGGAGCCAGAAGTGCAGCGGGACGATCGCCGATTTACTGATCGCACCGATCAGCACCAGCCCGATGCCGACCGAGACCGCGGTCCCGCCGGGTGGCTCGGTCGCGAGCAGATCGGAGAGCAGGTAGCTGCCGTAGCGGTTCCCGAGGACGATGATCCCGACCAGCATCGCCAGCCCGCCCGCGCCGGTCACCAGCAGCGCCTGGATCGCCGCCCGCCTGCTCACCGCCCGCTCGGCGTAATGGCCGACGAGCAGGAACGACAGCACGGTCGTGATTTCCCAGAACACGTAGAGCAGCAGCATGTTGTCGCTGGTGACCAGGCCGAACATGGCACCGGCGAAACCGGTCAGCTCGGCGGCGAAGACCCCGAGCCTGGTCTCGTCGCGCTCGAAGTAGCGTCCGCAATACGCGAGGATCAGCGCGCCGATGCCGAGTACCAGCGCGCACATCACCGCGGCGAGGGAATCGAAGCGCAGATCGATGTCCATCGAGATCTGCGGGGCCCATCGCACATGCGTGCGTACGGTCGTTCCCCAGTGCGCGATCACCCAGCCGAGACTGCCCAGCGGTACCAGCGCGAGCAGGTAGAAAGCGTTGCGGCCCAGCACTCGTACACACAGCGGGGCCACCAGTGCGGCCAGCGCGTGGGCGAGTAGAACGGCGAGCAACTCCTCCTCCGTCGGGTCGGTGGCGGTCGAGTAGTGCGCCCCGATCCTACGGGCGATCCGATCGCCTATCGCGGCACCGGCGATGTCGCGTCGGCCATGTCGTGCGGTGTTCGGCTATCACCTAGGCACGGATTCCGTTTCGGCGGGACGGATTCGGTAGAGCACGGCCAGCCCGGCCGCGGCGCCGATGGTGATGGTCAGCGCGACCCAGCCCGGGATGCTCTCGTCGACGGCGGTCGTGCCGGTCGGCCAGTGGCGTAGCCGGGTGGGGATGGACCACAGGATCGACGGCAGGTACAGCGCGCCGAGGCCGAGCACGGCGCTGGGCAGGTAGACGACCCGCAGCGAACCGGCGGCGAAGCCCGCGACGCCGGTCAGCGCGAGGACACCGGCCGTCCAGGCGAACGCCCACGGAAACCGCTCGGCCACGGTGGCGAACAGGCAGATCACGGCCGCGCCGAGCAGCACGATCCACGGTCTCGTCCAGCGCAGCCCGGCCAGGATGGCGGCGGTGGCGACGACCAGGACGAGGAGCAGATTCCAGCCGAGGCTCACCGCGTCGGCGAGCGAGTCGGCCGCGGCGCCCAGGCTGACCGCGATCAGCACGCCCGTGCCGTCGCGGCCGGGCAGCAGAGCGGCGGCGGCGTAGGCGGCCGCCAGCGTGGCCACCACGGCGAGGGTGATCTGCCAGGTGTTGCCGTGGCGGTCGTCGAACTCGCGATCGAGCCAGTCGGTGGCGATCAGCAGCGTCAGCGACAGCACGGTGGCGGCCACGATCGGGGTGATCGGCAGGTCGGCGGCCAGCCGGGGTAGGCCGGGCATCATGCCGTGCCGGTGGCGCAAGGTGCTCAGCGTCAGCAGGACGACGGCGGCGACGACCAGCCAGGCCGGCGTGTGTACCGACTTGCTGGCCGTGGCCGAGGTGTTCGAGCTGAACACGGCCACGACCTCGCCGTAGACGAACACCGTCACGACCCCGAGCAGGAATCCGACGGCGGGCCAGCGCAACCGCAGCGCGCAGATGCCGAGCGCGCCGAACAGCACACCGCCGCAGAGCGAATCGATGTAGTTCTGCGTGGTGAGCACGTCGGTCGAGGTCATCGCCCGCCCGACGAAGTAGTTGATCGCCAGCGCGAGCGCCCCGCACGTCGCGGCCAGCCAGATCAGCCCGGGGCGGGTGATCGGCCGGGCCAGCACGGCGACGACGACGGCGACGATGAGCCCCAGCGCCGCCGCGCGCGGCACGCTGTTGATCAGGCTGGTGACGCGGTAGGGCGAGTCGACCGCGGAATCTGCGCCGAAGGTGAACGGCAGGAACAGCGACATCCCCGCCGCCGCGGCCCCGGCGAACGCCGTCACCGCGTCCAGACCATCCCGGATCTTGGGCACCCCTTCGACGATACCTGGCGAAAACCGTCCTACCTGGGATGTCGCGATCGGATCAGCGGGCGGCGCGTTCGCCCGGCGGCGTGCGATCCGGTCGCGGCTACGGCGTCACCGCGGGCGTCGGCTCCGCGGGCCGGATCCGGTACAGCAGCAGCAGCGCCGCCGCGCCGCCGATCGTGATGGCCAGCGCGGCCCGGCCTGCCGTGGCTTCGGACACCTCGTCCGCGCCGGTCGGCCAATTCCGCAGACCGGTGGGAATCGACCACAGGATCGACGGCAGATACACCGCGCCGAGTCCGAGCACGGCACTCGGCCCGTAGCCGACCCGGATCGAACCGAACGCATACCCGGCGACCACGGCCAGCACCAGCGTGCCTGCCGTCCAGACCAGCGTCCACGGCAGGCGTTCGGCGAACGTGACGAACACGCAGATCGCGGCGGCACCGGACAGGACCGCCCACGGCGAGGCCCAGCGCAGACCGGCCAGGATGCCGGTGGCCGCCGCGCCGAGCACGAGCACGATCTTCCAGCCCAGGCTCGGGCCATCGATGACCGAGTCGCCCGCGGCGGCCAGGCTGACGGCGACCAGGACGGCTGTCCCGTCGCGGCCGGGCAGCAGGGTGGCCGCGACGAACGCGGCGACGACCGTGACCACCACCGCCAGCGCGATGGGCCAGAAGCCCGCGTGGCCCACGGTGAACTCGCGCTGGAGCCATTCGGTGGCCAGCAACACCGACAGCGCGACGACCGTCGCGGCCACGATCGGGACGATCGGCAGATCGGTGGTCAGCGGCGGCGCGACGGGCGAGTCGATGGTGTGCCGGTGTCGGACGGCGGTCACGGCGAGCAGCACGACAGCGACGATGATCAGCGCCGACGGACTGTGCACGGCCCGGTCCGTCGTCGTCAATGTGTGCTCGGTGACCAGCGCGATCACCTCGCCATAAACGAACACCACCACCGAGCCGAGGGCGAAACCGACTGCGGTCCACCGCATCCGCAGGGAACACAGGCACAGCGCGCCGAAGATCACGCCGCCGAACAGCGCGTTCGCGTAATTCTGGGTGGTGAGCACCTCGGCCGAGGCCATGGTGTGGCCGACGAAATAGTTGAGCCCCAGCGCCGTGGCGGCGCAGGCGGCGACGAACCAGTCCAGTCCCGGCCGGAGGAGCACGGCCACGACGACCGCGACGATCAGTCCGAGGGTGGTCGCGCGCGGGATGCTGTTGGTGAAGGTGGCCATCTGATACGGGGTGTCGATCACCGAGCTGGAGCGGGAGGTGAACGGCACGAACAGTGCGATTCCCGCGATCGCGGCGCCCGCGAACGCCGTGACCGCATCCACACCATCCCCGAACCTGGGCACAGCTTGACGATACTCGCCGAAATGCCCTTCTAGCTGCGGCGTCGTCGATGCGACGGGGTGCGCTGGTCAGGCCCGGCTCTCGGCGTACCGGCGCAGCGACTCGACCTGATCGTGGTCCAGCGACGGCCGCACACTCGCCCGCGCGGCGGCGACGTCCTCGGCGGTGACATCGGCCGCCGCCATGTCACGGCGCAGGGCCGACAGCGCCGCCTCGCGCAGCAGGGCGGCACAGTCGGCGGCCGAATAGCCGTCGAGGTCCTCGGCCAGGGCGGCCAGGTCGACGTCGGCCGCCAGCGGTACCGAGCGACCGGCGGTGCGCAGGATGTCGAGCCGGGCCGGGCCGTCGGGCGGTGGCACGAACACCAGCCGGTCCAGCCGCCCCGGCCGCAGCAGCGCCGGGTCGATCAGCTCGGGCCGGTTGGTCGCGCCGACGACCACCACATCGCGCAGCGGTTCGACGCCGTCGAGTTCGGTGAGCAGCGCCGCGACCACCCGATCGGAGACCCCGGAGTCGCTGCTCTGCCCGCGCCGCGGCGCCAGCGCGTCCACCTCGTCGAGGAAGATCAGCGACGGCGCCGAATCGCGGGCGCGCTGGAACAGTTCGCGCACGGCCCGCTCGGAGGAACCGACCCATTTGTCCATCAGCTCGGCGCCCTTCACCGCGTGCACGCTGAGCTGACCGGTGCCCGCCAGGGCCCGCACCAGGAAGGTCTTGCCGCAGCCGGGCGGACCGTAGAGCAGCACGCCGCGCGGCGGGTCGATGCCGAGCCGGGCGAACGAATCGGGGTGGCGCAGCGGCCACAGCACGGCCTCGGTCAGCGCCTGTTTGGTCTCCACCATGTCGCCGACATCGTCGAGATGGAGCGAGCCGATCGCCAATTCCTCGGTCCCCGAACGCGACAGCGGCCGGATGACGTCGAGCGCGCCGACGAGATCGTCCTGCGCGAGCTCGGGCTCGGTCTGCTCGCGGCTGGCCCGCCCGGCCGCGCGCACGGCGGCCTCCCGGCACAGCGCTGCCAGATCGGCCACGACGAAACCCGGTGTGCGCGAGGCGATCAGATCCAGGTCGAGGGCGCCCGAGGGCACCTTGCGCAACAGCTGCTCGAGCAGCGCACGGCGGACCACCGCGGTCGGCAGCGGCAGGGCGAGTTCGCGATCGCACAGATCCGGCGCGCGCAATCGCGAATCCACCTGTGCCGGATGGGCGGTGGTGGCCAGCAGGGCGACGGACGGCGCGCGCATCGCGGCGCGCAGCTGATCGAGGATGAGCGTGGCGACCGGCTCGGCCTCGGTGGGCAGCAGCGCGTCGATATCGGTGATCAGCAGGATCCCGCCCTGCCCGGCGGCGACGTCACCGACCGCCTCGGCGACCTCGCGCAGCCTGTTGCCGCTCTCCATCGCGCCGACGCTGGGCCCGTCGAGCTCCACCACCCGGCGCGGCGCGGCCACCGCCCTGGCCAGCGTCGCCTTGCCGACCCCGGCCGGGCCGGTGACGAGCACACCCAGATGTGCCGGTGCGCCCAGGGTTTTCAGCAGCTCGGGCTCGTCGAGCGCCAGGCTCAGCCACTCCGACAGTTTCGCCGCCTGCCCCTGCACCCCGGCCAGCTCCTCGACCTGGATCGGCGCGGTCCCCGAACTCACCGACACCACGTCCGGCGGCAGGCCGTTGAGGCCGGGGTCGGCGTCGCGTTCCATCGCGTGCAGGATCGCGGCCGGGCCACGACCCCAGCCGACGGCCGAATTGGGTTGCACGCTCACCGGTCCCGGCATCGGCTCGATCGCGGTGACGGTGAGCAGCTCGGTGGTCCAGGCGATGCCGAAGGCGCGCGAAAGCGCCTGGGTGGCCGCCGCCGAACTGATGTCGGGCCCGAGATCGCGCGGCAGTAGCGACACCGTGTCGCCGACCGTCACGACCTTGCCGAGCAGGGCCTGGCGCAGCGTGGCCGCGGGGATGCTGGCCGTGGCGTGCGCCGATCCGCTCAGCGAGATCTGCTTGGCGCCGTAGACCGTCACCGGCGCGACCGTCACCGCCGCGTTCTCCCGCAGCCCCACATTCGACAGCGTCACGTCGTCGAGCAGCGCCACGCCGGGCGGCGTGCCCGCCGGCGCCTTGGCCACCACCGCCGCCGTCCGGCGGGCGCCGGTCAGGGCGATGCCGTCCCATTCGCGCAGGCCGAGCGCGGTCAGCGTCTCGGGGTGCAGGCGCACCACCCCGCGCCGGGCATCGGCCGCCGAAGGGTTGAGCCGGGCGGTCAGCGAGAGTTCAGCCACCAGACCATCCTATGGAGAACCCGGGCCCTACCCATTGGCATCCGGGCGGACAAGGTGGCATCCTTACGACCCGGACGGGACCACGACGTTTTCTGCCGCCTCGCATCCGAGCGGCGAGACGGAACGCCGAAGGCGCAGAATCGCCGCTCGGATGCGAGGTCACGAGGCCGAAGACCCGCGGCGCCAGCCGCCAGGAAACACCGAAAGCTGCAGATGAATCGAATCTCCCTCGTCCTGGCTGCTGGGGCGTTGTGCTTGACGGTGGCCGGATGCGGTTCCGACGACGCCGCCGACGCGAGCGGGCTGCGCAAGGGCACACCGACCTCCAGCGTGAGCGCCAGTGCCACCACCACGACCAAAGCCGCACCCACCGCCGCCGCCACGGGCGCAAAGATCACCTGCGGTCAGTTCAAGGAACTCGACAGCGAGGGTGAGAAGCAGGCGATCGAGCAGATCCTTGCGGCCAACCCGGGCAGCCCCTTCGAGGGCAGCCCGAATGTGGCGCTCGGAACCGCGAAGCTGGTCTGCCTCGCGCCGGGCAACGCCGACAAGACCGTCGCCGAAGCCGCCGGGATCACGCCGTAACGCTGCTCAGTGGATCAGTGACTGCCAATTCGCAGGCACCCGGTCGGCCGGTCCCGGCACCGACTGGCCGACCGGATGACTGGTCGGCGCCGCGAGTTCGGGCCCGCCGCTGTACATCTCGCTGGTGGTGAAGTTGTAGAACCAGTCCTCGCCCGGCTCGTAGCTCTGCATGAACGGATGCCCGGTCGAGGCGAAGTGCTTCGACGCGTGCTGGCTGGGCGAGCTGTCACAACAGCCGACGTGCCCGCATTCGGCGCAGCGGCGCAGATGCACCCACCAGCCCTTGGCGGCGTCGCACTCCAGGCATCCGGCGCCGCTCGGCGGCACGCTGGTGTCGATTCCTTCGAACTCTTCAGCCATCACTGATCTCCTGTGTTCGACGGGGTGCTGTCGTTGTCCGCCTGGGGATCGAGCGGTAGGCGGACGATGAAACGGGTGTTGCCCGGTTCGGATTCGACCCGGATATCGCCGTTGTGCTTGTTGACCACGATCCGGAACGAGATGTCGAGGCCGAGGCCGGTGCCGTCACCGACCGGTTTGGTGGTGAAGAACGGCTCGAAGATCCGGCCCTTCGCCTCGGGCGCGATGCCGGGGCCGGTGTCGCCGATCTCGACGACGGCGCAGTCGTTCTCCTGGTAGGTGCGCACGGTCAGGGTGCCGGTGCCGTCCATCGCGTAGACCGCGTTGTCGATGAGGTTGGTCCACACCTGGTTGAGTTCGGCCGCGAAGCACGGGACCGGCGGCAGCGAGCGGTCGTAGTCCTTGACCACCCGCACGCCGTCGCCGAGCTTGCGATTGAGCATCACCAGTGTGGAGTCGAGCAGCTCGTGCAGGTCGACGACCTGGTAGGGCGCGCGGTCCATCTGCGAGTACTGCTTGGCCGCGCCGACCAGGGTGGAGATGCGGGCCGTCGAGTCGCCGATCTCGTTCATCAGCAGCTCGGTCTCGATGGTGTAGTTCAGCCAGCGGATCGCGCCCTCGAAGACCTGCGCCTGGCAGGCTTCCAGAGTCGCGTGCACGCCCTCGAGCCAGTCGATGTCCAGGCCCGCCTGCACGAAGGTGGGCGCCAGGTTCCAGCCGTCGGCGATGCCGTGGTCGTCGAACCAGTCGGCGAGCGCGTCCTCCCGATCGGCAGCTTCCAGCGGGGACAGGTCGGGCGCCTTGGCGACCCGCTCGGCCGCCTGCTCCTGGAGATCGACCAGATGTACCAGCGCCTCGGGCGGGAACTTGCCGGTGGCCATCATCTTGAGCTTGTGCCGCATGCCCGCGACGCGTTCCCGCAGGCCGGCGGTGGCCCGCACGGCCGCGGCGGCCGGATTGTTGAGCTCGTGGGTGAGCCCGGCCGACAGCGAACCGAGCGCGAGCAGGCGTTCCCGCTCGGCGATCCGCTGACTGGACCTCTGCCCGCCGAAGAACGCGCCCTCGAGCAGGTGCACCGCCATCGGGAACCAGTCCTTGACCATCCGCGCGAAGTCGGCGGCCGCCAGCACCAGGAACCGGGAGCGCCGCTCGACATACATCGAGCCCGCGTAGTCCTGGCTCACCTTGTCGCCGAGGTAGGCCATCCAGGCGCCCGCGTACACGCCGCGATGGTCGGTGCGGTTGATCTCGATCTCGATGCCGCCGGACAGCTTCGTCAGCCGCACCTCGCCGTCGATCAGCACGTAGAAGCACGTCGCGGGCTCGCCCTCGCGGTAGACCGGCCCCGGGTCGATGTACTCGATCCGGCCCGCCGCGCACAGCTGCGCGAGCTGGTCGTCGTCGAGCTTCTCGAACAGGAACAGCGTGCGCAGTTCGTTCGGATCGCAGATCAGCGTGCTGTCGGTCATCGCCGCTCCTGGGCAGTCTCGATGGGCATGATCGGGCGGCCCGCGTGGTCACGCTCCGTTGCCTCCAGCCGCTGACCGCTCATGCCAGATACCGGTGGACGAGCATGACCGCCATCGCGCCCTCGCCGACCGCGGAGGCGACCCGCTTGGCCGATTCGGCGTGCACGTCGCCGGCGACGAAGACGCCGGGGACGCTGGTCTCCAGATGATGCGGTGGCCGGGGCAGTTCCCAGCCCGGCGGTCGGGCGCCGTCGATCATGAGATCGGGGCCGGCCACCACGTAGCCCGCGTCGTCGCGGGTGACGACGCCGTCGAGCCAGCCGGTCTGCGGCGCGGCGCCGATGAACAGGAACAACCGTTGCGCGTCGACCTTGTCCTCGGTGCCGTTGCGGTTGTCGCGCAGCACGATCCGCTCCAGGTGATCGTCACCGTCGACGCCGACCACCTCGGTCTCGGTGTGCACCACGATGTTCGGGATCTGCGCGATCTGCTGGATCAGATAGTGCGACATCGACTTCTCCAACGCGTCGCCGCGGACCACGATGTGCACGCGACGGGCGTTGCGCGACAGGAACACCGCGGCCTGACCGGCCGAGTTGGCACCGCCGACGATGTAGACGTCCTGCTCGGCGCATTCGGCCGCTTCGGTCATCGCCGAGCCGTAATACACACCGCGACCGGTGAATTCGTCGACTCCGGGCGCCGGATGCCGCCGGTAGTCGACGCCGGTCGCGATCAGCACGGTGTGCGCGCACAGCGTGCCGCCGTCGGCGAAGCGCACCGTGCGCGCCGACCCGTTCACCTCCAGCCCGACGACATCGCGGGTGGTGATGATCTCCGCGCCGAACTTGGCGGCCTGCCGCCGTGCCCGGTCGGCCAGCTGCGCACCGGACAACCCGTCGGGAAAGCCCAGGTAGTTCTCGATCCGCGAACTCTGCCCGGCCTGCCCACCGGTCGCGGTGCGCTCCACCAGCACCGTGCGCAGTCCTTCGGACGCGCCGTACACGGCGGCGCCGAGCCCGGCCGGGCCACCGCCGACGACGATCAGGTCGTAGAAGTCGCCGCTGGGTTCCACGGTGAGGCCGACGTTCTCGGCGAGCTCGCTGTCGCTGGGCTGGACCAGCGCGGTGCCCGCGGCGGTGATCACCACCGGACAGGTCAGCGGATCGGCGCCCGCGGCCTCGAGCAGTCGCGCGCCCTCCGGCTCGTCGACGGGGTACCAGCGATACGGCAACTGGTTGCGCGCCAGGAACTCCCGCACCTGCGAGGACCGCGGCGACCAGCGATCGCCGACCACCTTCGTCTCGTACACCGGCCGCTGCTCGGCGCCGCGCCAGGCGTCGAGCAGGCCGTCGAGCACCGGGTAGAGCTTCTCCTCCGGCGGGTCCCACGGCTTGAGCAGGTAGTGGTCCAGATCGATGACGTTGATCGCGTCGATCGCGGCGTTGGTGTCGGCGTAGGCGGTCAGCAGGACGCGCCGCGCGTAGGGATGCAGGTCCATCGCCTGCTCCAGGAATTCGATGCCGTCCATGCCCGGCATCCGGTAATCGGCGATCAGCACCGCGACCGGCTGGCCGCGCAGTTTCATCTCCCGCAGCGCCTCGAGCGCCTGCGGTCCCGACTCGGCCCGCAGGATCCGGTAGTCCGCGCCATAGCGGCGGCGCAGATCACGCACCACCGCCCGGGAGACCCCGGGATCGTCGTCAACGCTCAGAATGGCCGGTTTGGTTACCGCTGGAGTGCTCACCAGAGAAGTATCCCCCTCGGCGGAGGCGGCCGCGCCGTCGCGCGTGGTCAGAGCTGGTTGTGCAGCACCAGATCCAGCTCGCTGGGGGTGAGCAGGCGTTCGAGGCGTTCGTCGCGTTTACGGCGGGTGAAGGCGGCGCGCAGCGCGGAGCCGTCCTCCGGCTCGATGGTCGGCAGCAGCGGGACGTCGTAGGTGTGCCTGCGTGGCAGGAAGGAGCGCATTTTCACGGCCGATCACCTCGGGTTGACGACGGGAACGCTGGGAGCTGAGCATCGTCGATCAGCAACGGCGATTAGCGAAGAGTTTGCCAGCCGGTCTGGGTTGGTGCAAGCGGGGCAGGGTGGACACGGCGAGCCCACCGCTCGGTGGCCTGCGCGAGGCACACCACCGTGGCGGTGGGCGGAGTTGCTGGCCGGTTATCGCCAGGCGGGCAGGGTGACAACCTGTGCGGCGTAGGACAGTCCGGCACCGAAGGCGATCAGCAGGGCGGTATCGCCCGGCTTCGACTCGCCCTTGCGTAGCAGCGCCTCCATGGCCAGCGGGATCGACGCTGCCGAGGTGTTGCCGGCGTCCTCGATGTCGTTGGCCAGCGCGCAGTTCTCCGGTAGCTTCAGCACCCTGGCCATGATCTCGATGATCCGGCCGTTGGCCTGGTGCGGGATCATCGCGTCCAGGTCGTCGGTGGTCAGCCCGGCCCGGTCGATCGCGTCCCGGCAGACCTTCTCCAGCGAGTGCGCCGCCCACCGGAACACCGCGGTGCCCTCCATCGCGAGATAGGGGCGCACCGCGTCGGTGCCCTTCTCCTCGATCTCGGCGAAGAACTCCATCCAGTCCTTGTTCTGCCGGATGGCGTGGTGCTGGGTGCCGTCCGAACCCCAGACGGTCGGGCCGATGCCCTGCTCCTCGGCCGGGCCGACGATCACGGCGCCCGCGCCGTCGGCGAACAGGAACGCCGTCGAGCGATCGGTGAAGTCGACGGTGTCGGTCAGCTTCTCGACGCCGATCACCAGCACGTTCTTCGAGGTGCCCGCGCGCACGAGATCCGAGGCCATCGCCAGGGCGTGGCAGAACCCGGCGCAGCCCGCCGAGATGTCGAAGGCGGCGGCGCCGGTCATCCCGAGGTCGGTGGCGATGCGTGGTCCGATGGCCGGGGTGAGCAGCAGATGGGTCGATGTCGCGACGATGACGCAGTCGACCTGATCGGCGGCTATGCCTGCCGCGGCCAAGGCGTCGCGGGACGCGGCGACGCTCATCGTCTGGATGGTTTCCTCGGCTGAGGCGAAGCGTCGGGTCTTGATGCCCGATCTGGTGCGGATCCACTCGTCGCTCGAGTCGATCGGCCCCGCGACCTCGTCGTTCGTGACCACCCGGGCCGGGCGGTAGACGCCCAAACCGAGAATCGCGGTGTGCTCAGTCCCAGTCGTCTGGGCGATTCGAGCAGCCATGTTGCGTCTCCTATGTACCTGTCAACCTGCGGTCGCACCGCTGGGTGTACCCGAAGCATCGAAATCCGTCGCTCATCGCCCATGACTCTCACGTGGACAACATGTGAACGCGCAGACATGAGGCTTCCTCATATTAGCCTGTCCGCTCGGTGATTCGTGTCTTATGTCACAACTGGCCCGGGGTATACCTTGGAGACAAGGCGATTGCTCGCCGACCCATCGAGGGATCGAGGACATCATGCTTGGACTCGGGATAATCAGTTGGATCATCATCGGCGGCCTCGCCGGTTGGATTGCGAGCAAGTTCATGAAGACCGACGCGCAGCAGGGGATCCTGCTCAACATCGTCGTCGGAATCGTCGGGGGTCTGCTCGGCGGATTCGTCCTCAGCCTGTTCGGCGTCGACGTCGAGGGCGCGGGCTGGATCTTCAGTTTCTTCACCTGTCTGGCGGGCGCCGTCGTCCTGCTGTACTTGGTGAAGCTGTTCACAGGGCGTAAAGCGGCACACTGACCACGGGTGGATGCGACAGGGTTCCCGTAAGGTGTGAACGCTTGCGTTGTCGTCACACCACGAAAGAGGGAGCCCGTGGCACGCCGCCCCACTCCGCCCGGCACGCCCGAAACCACCGGCATCGGCCATGTCGTCGACCTGGTGCGGGCCGCTGTACCGCCGCTTCACCCCGCCGGCCTGCCGTTCGTCGCGGCGCCGCTCGCGGTCGCGGTCGTCGGCGGACGGAACAAATGGGTGCGCCGGGCCGGTCTCGCCGCCGCCGCCGCCTGCGCCGCCTTCTTCCGGCACCCGCACCGGGTGCCGCCGAACCGGGCAGGCGTCGTCGTCGCGCCCGCCGACGGTGAGGTCGCCCTGGTCGACACCGCGGTGCCGCCCGCCGAACTCGGTCTCGGCGATCAGCCGCTGCCGCGCGTCAGCATCTTCCTGTCGGTCCTCGATGTGCACGTGCAGCGCGTCCCGGTGTCCGGGACCGTGCGTGAGGTGCTGCATCAGCCGGGCAAGTTCCTCTCGGCCGATCTGCCCGAGGCCAGCGACGCCAACGAGCGCAACAGCATGGTGATCGACACCGCCGACGGCAAGCAGGTCGTCGTCGTGCAGATCGCCGGTCTGCTGGCGCGGCGCATCGTCTGCGACGCGCTCGCCGGCGATGTCCTCACCATCGGTGACACCTACGGTCTGATCCGGTTCGGCTCTCGCGTCGACACGTACTTCCCGGTGGGCACCGAATTGCTGGTTGCCCCCGGCCAGCGCACGATCGGGGCCGAAACAGTCCTGGCTGTGCTGGGATGATCGAACAGGCCGCCCGCCGGAAGCGGCCGCGCTCGGTGCGGTTGCTGCCGAGCGTCGTCACCATCCTCGCGCTGTGCGCCGGTCTGTCCGCGGTGAAGTTCGGGCTCGACGGCGAGCTGGACGTGGCGCTGGCCATGGTCGGCGCCGCCGCCGTGCTCGACACCCTCGACGGCCGCCTGGCCCGGATGCTCGACGCGACCAGCAAGATGGGCGCCGAACTGGACTCGCTCTCGGACGCGATCTCCTTCGGTGTCGCGCCCGCGCTGGTCCTCTACGTCACCCTGCTCGACGGCTACAGCGCGGGCTGGATCGTCGCCCTGCTGTACGCGGTGAGCCTGGTGCTGCGCCTGGCCCGCTTCAACACCCTGCTCGACGACGACTCCCGCCCGAACTGGGCGCGCGAGTACTTCGTCGGCGTGCCCGCGCCGGCGGGCGCGTTGATCGCGCTGGTCCCGATCGCGCTCGAGGTGCAGTTCGGTGACGGCTGGTGGAACGGCTTCGCCTTCGTCGCCGCGTGGACGATCTTCGCCGCGCTGCTGTGCGTGAGCACCATCCCGACGCTGGCGATGAAGTCGGTCTCGGTCGCTCCCCAGGCGGCCGCGGGCCTGCTGGTGCTGGTGGCGCTGGCCGCCGCGCTCCTGGTGACCTACCCGATCGTGCTGCTGCTCATCCTGGTCGGCCTCTACCTGGCACACATCCCGTTCGCCTGGCGCTCGGCGCGCTGGGTCGCGGCGCGCCCGGAGACCTGGCAGCACAAGCCGGCCGAGCGGCGGGCCCAGCGGCGGGCGCAGAGCCGGATCCCGCAGATCCGTCGCCCGGCGATCCGTGGTTCGGCCCGGCTGCGGTTGCGTCGTCCACGGGACTGAGTTTCGGCTGTATTTTTGGCGGCTGGTGCCGCGGGGTTTCGGCCTCGTGACCTCGCCGCCGAGGGGCGATACTGCGCCTGCGGCGTTCCGTCTCGCCCCTCGGCGGCGAGGCGGCCGAAACCGTGATGGGAGGGGAGTGGGCGTGGTGGGGGATGATGGTCTGGAGCAGTTCCTCGGGTATCGGGCGCGGTTGTTCGCGCTCGCGTATCGGATGTTCGGTGCCGCCGGTGAGGCCGAGGACGTGGTGCAGGAGGTGTATCTGCGCTGGGCCGCTGCCGACCGCGCCGAGATCGTCAATTCCGAAGCCTGGCTGACCACCGTCACGGTCAACCTCTGCCGCACCGCGCTGGTCTCCGCGCGTGCCCGCCGCGAGACCTACGTGGGCCCCTGGTTGCCCGAGCCGGTGCCGACCGGGGGCGGCGCCCTCGGCCCGCTGGAGACGGTCGAGGTTCGCGAGTCGATCTCGCTGGCCCTGCTCACCGCGATGGAACGGCTCAGCCCGATCGAGCGCGCGGTCTTCGTACTGCGCGAGGCGTTCGGGTACCCGCACGCCGAGATCGCCGCGATGCTCGACCTCACCGAGGCCAACTCCCAGCAGATCCTGCATCGCGCGAGCGAGCGGGTGCGCACCGGCAGGCAGCGCTTCGTCGTGCCCGCCGCGCATGCCCGCACGCTGATCGACCGGTTCCTGCTCGCCGCGTCGACCGGCGACGTCACCGCCCTGCGCGCGCTGCTCGCCGACGACGTGGTCTCCACGGCCGACGGCGGCGGCAAGATCACCGCGGCCCGTCGCCCGGTGCACGGCGGCGATCTGGTGGCGCGCTACCTCGTCGGCCTGAACAAGTTCCTCACCCCGGTGAGTTCGTTCTCGGTCGACGAGATCAACGGCGAACTCGCGCTGGTGGTGCGGGCGGACGGGGTCGTCGCGAGTTCGGTCATGTTCTTCGAGCTCGACGCCGACGACCGGGTCGACGCGATCCGCATCGTCGTCAACCCCGACAAGCTGGGCTTTCTGGTCGCCGGCGAGGCGTGACCCGGATCACCGCGCCGAGCTGTCAGGGAATCGGGGGCTGTCGGGTCTGGAGGGTGTCGGCATTGTCGAGAGGAGCCACACCATGACCGGTCAGCAGCGAATCGTCGTCCTCGGCGCGGGATACGCGGGACTCAGCGCGGCGCGCCGCTTGGCGAGCAAGGCGCGCGGCAGCACGATCACGGTGGTCGATGCGCGCGCGGAGTTCGTCGAACGGGTGCGCCTGCACCAGGCCGCCGCGGGCCGGCCGATCGGGCGCTGGGACCTGCGGGAGTTGCTCGAGCGCAAGGGCGTCGAATTCGTCCGGGCACAGGTCACCGGGCTGGACCCGAACGCGAAGCAGGTGTATCTCGACGGCGAGCCGACGATCGGCTACGACACCCTCGTCTACGCCCTCGGCAGCGCCGCGGACCGCACGAGTGTGCCGGGCGTCGCCGAATACGCGCACTCCGTCGCCACCCCCGAGGACGTGCGGACCCTGGCGGCCGGTCCGGTCGTCGTGGTCGGCGCGGGCTCGACCGGCATCGAACTCGCGGCGGAACTGGCGGAGTCGCACCAGGATTCGCCGGTCACGCTGCTGGGTTCGGAGGAGCCGGGCAGCTGGCTGTCCGCCCGCGCCGTCGCGCACATCCGCACCGCCCTGACCGCGCTCGGAGTCGAGATCCGTTCCGGCGTCAAGGTCGCCGCGGTGCTGCCCGACGGTGTCCGCCTGGTCGACGGCACCGTGCTGCCGGCGGCGGCCGTGGTCTGGACCGCCGGTTTCACCGTCCCCGACCTGGCCCGCCGCGCCGGGCTCGCCGTCGACGAACAGGGCCGCATCCGCACCGACGACACCCTGCGCTCGATCTCCCACCCCGACATCTACGCCGCGGGCGACGCCGCGCGGATCGACGGCCCCGGCGACCGCCCCCTCCGAATGGCCTGCGCGACAGCCCTCCCCACCGGCTCCTACGTCGCCAGGGCCATCGTGTCCCGGGCCAACGGCACCGAACCGAAGCCGATGACCTTCCGCTACCAACTGCAGTGCATCAGCCTGGGCCGCCGCGACGCCGTCATCCAGTTCCTCGACGCCGACGACAGCCCGGCCACCCGGGTCGTCCGTGGGCGAGCTGGTGCCTGGGTGAAAGAGCGGATTGTGCGCATCGCAGGCCGGGCCGCCGGACTGCGCTGAGCCGCCCGGGGGTGAGCCGGGAATTCGCCCCGCCCACAGTGGCCGAGTGCATTCTCGCCATAGCATCGGCCGGGGCAGTGTGGGTCCGCTACAACGCTGTGAGGTGATCCGCACCTTCGCTTCCCGGATGGCCGCCCGGGCCTCCGGGTACGACACGGTTCCTCCTGAGTGCGCCGGCGAGCATCCCCGCCCAGGGCGCGCAAGCGATCACGCCGAGCACGATCACCCACGGCACCCGCCACCACCAGCGCAGATTCCCTTCGCCCGCAGCTGGTTCCGTGGTGAGCAGCCGAGCTGTCGACGACCACACCACGAACGCGTCGCCGATCGGCACCGCGCCGAACGCGTACCGCTTGGAGCCGGGCAGATCCATCGGCAGCCCGAGCAATTCACCTTCGGAACCGATCGCGGCGGCCAGCTCGCGATCACCGTTCACCCGGGCGGCCCCGAGTCCGACCACCGTGGCGGAGAGGCTGATCCCGGCGACCAGCGGCCCCGAATCGACATCGCCCGCCTTGTCCACCCCGCGCGGGTACTCGCGGAGCGCGGGCCCGAAACCGCCGGGGTAGGAAAGGAACTGGTCGCGGAACAATCGGTATTGGCTCCGGGCGAAGTCCGCGTCCAGTTCCGGCAGGAAACGCAGGATCACCGTCTGCGAGGTCGCCCGCGCACCGTCGAGCTGGGTGCCGTCCGGTGCGACCTCGTGCGGCAGCAGGCCGGTGGCCGGATCTAGGTGCGCCCGTGCCGAGGCGAGCCAGCGGGTGGTCACCGCGCCGAATCGCTCGCCGAACAGCCTGTCGTGCAACCGCAGCGAGGCGATCGCCACGGTGGAGTCCACCGGCCAGGCCTGCCCGTGATAGGCCTGCAGGAACGGTGTCTCCGACGCGGCGAACGCCTGCGCGATCTCCTCGCTGCGCGCGGCGAATCGCCGCACCTCGGCGGGATCACCGGCATCGAGCGACAGGATCGCCCCGCGTAACCAGTTGGTCCACCCCGCCCAGAACACCCCATATGCGGGCCGCAGTGCCGGGCTGAACACCGCCCGCCCGTCGGCGGACTCCAATCGCTCCAGCGCCCAGCGGGATTCGCGCAGCGCCGCCTCGCGCAGGTCCGGGTCGGTGCGCGCCGCCTGCACCCAGGACAGGCCGTAGAGCGCGTTCAGGAAGAAGTGCCCCTCCGGAAACTGGCTCTGCGCAGCGAAATCCGCACCGCCGTCGAGGGCGTCCCGAACGAACGCGAGCTGCCGCTCGGTCGATCCTGGGTGGGCGTCGATGCCCGGCTGCGGCCAGAGGAACCGGCCGAGGCCGACCACGCAGGCCAATGTCACGACAATCCCCGCGATGCGCAGCGCCCACCGGGCCGTGCGCCGAAATCTCCCCATGGGGACACTCTGCCATCGAAGGATCGTCAACCAATGGTTGACGATCGAGGGTCGTCAACTTAAAGTTGACGCATGAGCACTCCGAACATTCGCCTCGACGATCTGATCGACGGCATCAAGAAGGCCCGTCCCGACAACGTTCTCGACCAGCTCTCCGACGCCGTGGTGGCCGCGGGCCATCTCGGCGAGGTGGCCGACCACCTCATCGGCCACTTCGTCGACCAGGCTCGCCGCTCCGGCGCCTCCTGGACCGATATCGGCGTGAGCATGGGCGTCAGCAAGCAGGCCGCCCAGAAGCGCTTCGTCCCCAAGCAGCCCGGCGACGCCGCGGCCATGGACCCGCAGGCCGGGTTCGCCAAGTTCACCGACCGGGCGCGGCAGGTCGTGGTGGGTTCCCAGGAGTCGGCCAGGGCCGCGAGCAACAATCAGATCACCCTCGGTCACCTCATCCTCGGGCTGATCGACCAGTCCGAGGGCTTGGCGGCCAAGGAGATCGTCGCCCGTGGGGTCGGCCTGGAGGCGGTCCGGGCCGCGGCCGTCGCCTCGCTGCCGCCCGCCACCGACGACATCCCCGCGCTCATCCCGTTCGACGGCGACTCAAAAAAGGCTCTGGAGCTGACGTTTCGCGAAGCGCTGCGCCTCGGCCACAACTACATCGGCACCGAGCACATCCTGCTCGCGCTGCTCGAGCAGGAGAACGGCACGGGCGTGCTCAGCGGCCTGGGCCTGGACAAGGCTGTGGTAGAAGCCGAACTCGTCGAGCTGCTCGACCAGTTCCTGGCCGCGTCGCAGCACGTGGACTGAACCGCCGGACGCGCCCGGCGCGGTCCTCGTCGGGCGCGACCTTGCACTCTCACTACCCGAGTGCTAAAAATGGCTTTGGCACTCGCGTCTGTTGAGTGCCAGGTCGGGACGGTGAGATCGGGTTCCATCGACACCCTCGGTCGTCCGTCGCGGGCACCGCACCTGGCCAGCGTACTTTGGGGCGATCCAACCTGTGGTCGTCTCGTGTGTCAGCCATAGACATGTGGAGGATCTCAACGCAATGGCCAAGACAATTGCGTACGACGAAGAGGCCCGTCGCGGTCTCGAGCGGGGTCTGAACGCCCTCGCCGACGCTGTCAAGGTGACGCTGGGCCCGAAGGGTCGCAACGTCGTGCTCGAGAAGAAGTGGGGCGCCCCCACGATCACCAACGATGGTGTGTCCATCGCCAAGGAGATCGACCTCGAGGACCCGTACGAGAAGATCGGCGCCGAGCTGGTCAAGGAAGTCGCCAAGAAGACCGACGACGTCGCGGGCGACGGCACCACCACCGCCACCGTGCTCGCCCAGGCGCTCGTGCGTGAGGGCCTGCGCAACGTCGCGGCCGGCGCCAACCCGCTGGGCCTGAAGCGCGGCATCGAGAAGGCCGTCGAGGCCGTCACCGCCAAGCTGCTCGACACCGCCAAGGAGGTCGAGACCAAGGAGCAGATCGCTGCCACCGCCGGTATCTCGGCCGGCGACGCGTCCATCGGTGAGCTCATCGCCGAGGCCATGGACAAGGTCGGCAAGGAAGGCGTCATCACCGTCGAGGAGAGCAACACCTTCGGTCTCCAGCTGGAGCTCACCGAGGGCATGCGCTTCGACAAGGGCTACATCTCCGGTTACTTCGTGACCGACCCCGAGCGTCAGGAAGCGGTCCTCGAGGATCCGTACATCCTGCTGGTCTCGTCCAAGATCTCGACGGTCAAGGACCTGCTGCCGCTGCTGGAGAAGGTCATCCAGGCCGGCAAGCCGCTGCTGATCATCGCCGAGGACGTCGAGGGCGAGGCCCTGTCGACCCTGGTCGTGAACAAGATCCGTGGCACCTTCAAGTCTGTCGCCGTCAAGGCGCCCGGCTTCGGTGACCGTCGCAAGG
Source organism: Nocardia fodinahabitans (assembly GCF_052983615.1). Lineage (NCBI taxonomy): Bacteria > Bacillati > Actinomycetota > Actinomycetes > Mycobacteriales > Nocardiaceae > Nocardia > Nocardia fodinahabitans. The sequence goes on along the minus strand of NZ_JBRJJC010000001.1, from coordinate 2,820,376 downwards.
CCCAGCTGGCCGACATTGCCATCCTCACCGGTGGCGAGGTCATCAGCGAAGAGGTCGGCCTCTCCCTGGAGACCGCCGGTATCGAGCTGCTCGGCACCGCGCGCAAGGTCGTCATCACCAAGGACGAGACCACCATCGTCGAGGGCGCGGGCGACGCGGAGGCCATCAAGGGCCGCGTGGCGCAGATCCGCACCGAGATCGAGAACTCGGACTCGGACTACGACCGTGAGAAGCTGCAGGAGCGCCTGGCCAAGCTGGCCGGCGGCGTCGCGGTGATCAAGGCCGGTGCCGCCACCGAGGTCGAGCTCAAGGAGCGCAAGCACCGCATCGAAGATGCCGTGCGCAACGCCAAGGCTGCCGTCGAAGAGGGCATCGTCGCCGGTGGTGGCGTGGCCCTGCTGCAGGCCGCCCCCGCGCTGGACGGCTTCAGCGGCCTGTCGGCCGACGAGGCCACCGGTGTCAACATCGTGCGTGTCGCGCTGTCGGCCCCGCTGAAGCAGATCGCCTTCAACGCCGGCCTCGAGCCCGGCGTCGTCGCCGAGAAGGTCTCCAACCTCCCCGAGGGCGAAGGCCTGAACGCCGACTCCGGCGTCTACGAGAACCTGCTGGCCGCCGGCGTTGCCGACCCGGTCAAGGTCACCCGTTCGGCCCTGCAGAACGCGGCCTCCATCGCGGCCCTGTTCCTCACCACCGAGGCCGTCGTCGCCGACAAGCCGGAGAAGGCCGCCCCCGCGGGCGACCCGACCGGTGGCATGGGCGGCATGGACTTCTGATCCCTCCGGATCAATAGTTCCCGCAAGTCACGAAGGCCGGTCCACTCCCGAGTGGGCCGGCCTTCGGTGCTGTTGCCGACCCGCTTGACCCGTAAGCCCTGTCGATTCACACTGGGTGTATGACATCTGTAAGACAAGCTGCCGAAGTGGCGGCGACCCGCAAACGGATGGCCGAGAAGAAGAAGGGGGCCACCCGCCGGGAAACGGCGAGTTCGCTCGGCCCCAGCCGTCTGGCGCAGGTCCGACTTCGAAATGACGAGGTCATCGCCTTGCAGGAGGTTATGCGGACACTGCACATCGGCTCGACCTCGGATGCGCTGCGGGAAGGTCTGCGGCTTCTTGCGCGGGAGGCCGCGGAGGTCGGCGCGGCCGAAGAAATTCGCGCCTTCTACACGGGCGGGCCTGCCCCGCTACCCGTGGGCGTCGTGGAGCCGGATGCGGAGGAGTTGGCCGCGGTAGACGAGATGCAGTGGTAGCCGCCGCGGGAACCGCGCTCAGGGGCGAGGTCTGGTCCTGCGCGCTGCCTTCGCCGGTAGGCCCCCACCCTGTTGTCGTCTTGACTGTCAACCGGATCGCCGAACCGCTGGCTGCCGTGACAGTCGTCCTGATCACCGGAACTTCCGGCCCCGGGGTTACCCACGTTCCGGTCGGCTCGGATTCCGGATTGACCAAATATGAAGAGTCATACGTGAATTGCGCAGACTTGCACACGGTGGCGAAGCCGCGACTGCGGCGCAAACTCGGGGTACTCGCGCCGGCGGAACTACGTCGAGTGGAGAGTTCGGTCCGCCTGATTCTCGGGCTGCAACCCTGATCCGATCCGTTCGGCCGCCGCTCGACCGCACCGAGTCGGCCGGCGAGCAGTCGGCAGTGCAAAGACCGATCCGCGTAGGTGGGTGCTGTGTGCGGGCGCGGCAAACCTAGCCCACCGGCGTCAGCCGCAACCGCTCCGCCAGCTCGTTGAAGATGTAGAAGTTCGGGATGGTGCTCACGGGGGTGAGGGAGATCCACATGCCGGCGAGTTTGATCCGGATGTGACCGCTGCGGGCGTCGATGAGCTGGATGTTCTCCCAGGGGAAGGACTCGCCGTTGAAGGTGAGGGCGTCGAGGGAGAGGGCCAGGTCGCCGAAGGCCACGGTGTCGCCGTTGTCGATGGCGGTGACGGCGCCGGGGAGCTGGGTCGCGGTGACGGCGGATTGGATGGCGCGGGCCCAATCGCGGGCGCGGGCGAAGCCTTCCTCGTCGATGATGGCCTCGACGCTGCCGGGGCCGGTGAGCTCGAGGTAGTAGGAGACCGGCGTGGTGTCGTGGAACGGGATCATCTGCTGGCGGACTTCGGTGCTGTCCCAGCGGAACCCGGCGACACGCTGGCCGGAGCGGTAGACGGTGACGCCGTGGTCGAACAGGTCGATGCGGGCGGCGCGGTTCTGCCGGTTGAGGATTCCGCGGCGGAACGCCAGCAGCACCGGGACCGCGGCGATCGAGAGCAGCGCGACGCCACCCTGCCAGGCGCCGACGGCGGTGCAGATGACGCCGATGGTGGCGATGCTCCCCGCGACGATGCCGCAGCCGCGCACGAACGTGTCGTCGGCCGGGGTCGCGAGGAAGGTGTCACGGTGCGCGCCGAGGTGCTGATACTCCGCCATCAGGTGTATCAGCTGGGTCAACGGCACGGTATGCCGGGCTTCGGCTACGTCCTCCGCCCTGTTCGGAGTGATCACTCGTCCCTCCATGAGGCGCTTTCATCCGCGGCGAAGCGTATTCGACGAGGCCGATTACCGCCACTGGTGCACCGACAATGATCGCCCCGGATCCGAAATCGGCTGCTACGACTGGTGAGTGCGCTGTCAATGCGGCTGTTCAGCGCTCCGGATCGAGTAGCCGGAGCAACACGGCGTCGACCAGTTCGTCGGTGGCAGGCAGCGTCCGCGGCGCGATCCTGGCCAGCTGATTGAACCCGTGATAGATGCTGACGGCGACCGCCGCGCGGGTGTGCGCCTGCGGATCGGGCACCCCGAGCAGCCGAAATTGCGTGGCGACGTAGGCGATCCGGCGCTCGGCGACCCGGCTCATCGCGGCGGCGACGGCGGGCTGATCCACCGACGCGAGCAGCGCGAGGTCTTCCCTGCCCTGCGCGGCGTAGTCGATGACGTGGGTGAACAGCTGCTGCAATCGTTCGGCCGGGCCGGGCAGCTGGTCGAGCTCGTCGATGACGTCCTGGGTGCCGCGCCGCTCCCAGCGCGCGAGCACGGCGTCGACCAGTGCGGCCCGGTCCTTGAAATGCCAGTAGAAGCTGCCCTTGGTCGCGCCGAGCCGTTTCGCCAGCGGTTCGACGGCGACTGCGGCCAGTCCGCCCTCGCCGAGGGCGTCGAGCGCGGCTTGGGCCCAGTCGTCGGCGGTGAGCCTGCGTCCCGCCGACTTGGCGTTCTCCTCTTGCGGCATCCACATACGCTACCGTATGGTCATTCCATACGGGACAGTATGGAGGTGTGACCGTGCCGATCGTCTCCGCGGCGCCCATCGCCGGTTGGTGCCGCGCATGATGGCCCGCGCCGAGCTGCGGATGCGCGATGCCGGGTGAGCTGCCGCCGGGTCGGCGACCCGCACCCCACGAACCGTTCGGCCTGCCCCAATTCGGCGGTGTCCGAGCGCGTTCCGGGCCAGGCCATCGGGTATCGGTCGGCGGCACGGCCGGGTCGATCGGGAGGAGCGGGGCCGGGTGCTGCCGGGACGGTTCTGGCGCGCGGTGTGGCCGGGACAGGTCGAGCGCGTGCGCGCGCTGTTCCGTGCCGAGCTGGACGAGACGCCGCGCTGATCGAACAGGGTGGGGATCGAACCGATCGGTCTCGATAGGCTGGACGAGTGCTGTTTCTGGACGAAGGCCCACGCACCGGCCCAGCGATCGTGTTCTTGCACGGCATCCCCGGCTCGGTCGACTGGTTCGCGGCGGTCGCCGAGCGGCTGTCGAGCCGGTACCGGGTGATCCGGGTGGACGTGCGCGATCAGGGCGCGGACTCCGGTGATTTCACCGCCGCCGTCCGATCCGTGCCGATCGTCGAACTCCTCGACGGGCTCGACCTCTCGCGCGTGACCGTGGTCGGGCATTCGTTCGGCGCCGAGATCGCGCTGGAACTCGCCGCGGTCTCACCCCGGGTGGCCCGGGTGGTGGTGGTCGGGCAGGCGCCGGACTATCGCGTAGCCGCGATTCCGTCGGTCGCGACCTGGGTGGTCCGCCCGTGGACGGTCCGGCTGGCGCAACGCTGGACCCCGGCCGTGGTGGTCCGGCTGGCGAACCGCACCGCGTTCGCGCCGCGCTTCCGCTACGACTCCGCGCCCGGTCTGGCCGCCGCGGTGGTGCGCGACTTCCGCAGGGCCGTCCCCGCCGGCCTGGCCTATGCCGCCGGTCCCCGCGGTGACGATCTCGCCGCGCGTCCGCTCGACGAGCGGGCCGCCGCGCTCGACCTGCCGGTCCTGGTGATCCACGGCCGCCACGACCACCTCTACGACAGCACCGCCACCCTGGACCGCTATGCCGCGGCGGGCGCGCGCACCCACCTCGTCGAACACGCCGGTCACTCCCCGCAGGTCGAGCAGCCGGACGAATTCGTCGCGGTACTCAGGGAATTCGTCGCCGAGACCTGACTCAGAACCCGTCGACCGCGGTCACCACGAACGTCCCCGGCGTCCCCGTATCGCCCATCGGCCCACCCTTGTCGAACTGTGACGACACGATCAGTGCCCGGTCGCCGGCGTGTGCCATCGTGGTGGGGATATTCAGTGCGGGATCGTGGAATTCGGCGTCCCGCGTCGCGACGGTACCGCGATCGGTGACGGTCCAGCGGCTGATGGTGTTCTCGGTGTTGTGGACGACCCACAGGGTGCTGTCCCGCAATTCCAGGCCGTCGCCGTGGCGCACATCGCCACCCGACAGCGCCACCGTGCGAATCGGCGTGCCGCCGGTCAGGTCGATCCGGTACAACTCGCCCGCCGACATCGCGACGACCAGCAGATACGTGCCCGTCGGATCGGCGACGATGCCGTTCAGCTCGAAGGTCTGCGGATCGCGCGGGCCGAGCACCGGGCCCAGGTCGTAGCCGACCGCCAATTCCCCACGGCCCTCGGCGACTCGGTCCGGGGTGACGCGGTAGACGACATTGCGCACGCTGTCGGTCAGATAGGCGCTGCCGTCGGCGCCGAAGTCGAGATCGTTGACGAATCGCGGTGCGCTGCCCGGCACTACGAACGACGCGAGCAGCGCGCGCGACCCGGTGTCGTACACGGCGACGCCCACGCCCGAGTCGATCACCCACAGTCTGCCGTTCCGGTCGACCCGCAGGCCGTTGGTGGTGTTGCGGCCGTCGGCGCCCGCGGGCAGGAACATCTCGGCTCGGGTCGCGCCCGCGACGGCCCGGTAGACGGCACCGTCGGCGAACGAGCCGACATAGCTGTCACCGGAGCGCGCGTCCACCGCGATGCCCTCGGGGTAGACGGCGGTGCCGGGCAGCTCGTAAGCGGTGCTCAGCCGGGGTGGGGTGGGTGCGGTGTCGGTGCCACACGAGGTGACGGACAGGCAGGCGACGGCCAGGGCGATCGTGGCGCTGGTCCTGATCATGATAAAGCCTCTCAGTGATGTAATGCCAGACATCAAGCGATAGGCAGGAATGTAGATTAGAGGTCTAATGATCGTCAAGGTTATTACGTGATGATGGGCGGATAGCATGCACCCATGACGTCCATGCCCGCCGCCGAGAGGCTCGGCACGTATATCAAGCGCGCCGAGCAGGCCCTGATCGCGGCGAAGACCGCCGCGCTGAAGCCGGCCGGGCTGACCGTTCCGCAGTACAGCGCGCTACTGCACCTGGCCGAGAACCCCGGTATCTCCGCCGCGGCGCTGGCCCGGCTGTCAGGGGTGACACCGCCGACGATGAACACCGTCCTGACGAACCTGCAAGACCGGGGCCTGGTCGAGCGGACGCCGCATGAATGGCACAAGAACGTGCTGGAGACCCGGTTGACCGACGCGGGCCGGGAGGTGACCGCGGCCGCCGACGTCCGCGCCATCGCGGTGGAACGCGACCTCGCCGCCCGCTTCACCGCCGAGGAACTGGCCACGGTGACGGCGCTGCTCACGCGCACAGCGGAGGCGCTCGACGAGATCCGCGCCGACCTCTGACCCCGCCCGCAACGACGAGAGCCCGCCGGATCATCCGGCGGGCTCTCGTGGTGTGTGCGGGTCAGCGCTCTGCGGCGGCCTTGACCCTGCTCAGTGTCTCCTGCATGCCCGCGACCAGGTCGGCCTCGAACTTCTGCTCGCCACCCATCGCCACCTTGATGGCCCCGCGCAGCCACCCGGGCAGGCCCTTGGCGTCGACGGTGCGGGTCTCCACCACCCGGGTTCCGGTGGTGGTCGGCTCGAGGTCGTAGCGCCACACCGTGCGGTTCTCGTTCATCCGGAACGCGAAGGACTTGTTCGGCTCGAAGGTCACGATGCGCGAGGTGGTCGGGTAGATCTTCCAGCCGACCTTGTTGACATTGACAGTGAACGCGCCGTCGCGGACGCCACCGAAGGGGATCATCTTGAGCGTCGTCGGGCTGAGCTCGGAGACGCGGCGCAGGTCGGCCAGGATCGACCACACTTTCTCCGGCGCTGCGGCGATGTCGATGCTGGCTTCGAGATTGTTCGGCAACGGTGCCTCCGGGATGGGTGTGACGGACTGTCACGCTCAGCATAGGCACCGTCGACCTGGAGCTCCTCCGCCCCTGGTCGGATTTCTTGCAGCCTGGTGATGGCCGCGGTGGTGTCCGCGTCCCCACCTGCTTCGACGCACGCGGTGATCGCGGCCGGGTAGTCGTCGAGGAAACTCGCCGCCGCCCACAGTGTGAACGGCACCGTGTCCTGCGCGCTCACCTGCGCGCCGTTGCCCAGCTCGTACGCGGCCTCGGCGACCGTGCGTCCGAGCAGTTTCCTGGCGCGCCACACTCCGCTCGTTGTCCGCCCCGGCACCAGATACGGCTCCACCGCATCGAGGAGTTCCTCTGGTGCGTAATCCTTTCCACGACTGAATGCCGCCCAGCTCGCGGCCACCGCGACAGCCTCGCCCCCACGATCGCCTCCGGGTGCCGATGCGTCACCTCGGCCGCCGATGCCGCCTCCACCGCGGCCCGATCGAGGTCGCCGGCGAAGTGCGCCCCGAGCGGGCCCACTCGCATCGCCGCGCCGTTCCCCCACGACCCACACCCGTCGAACAATGCCCCGGCGGCCTCCGCCCACGGCCTACCGTCCCGAATCTGATGCAGCACAACAACCGTCCCGCCGCTGTACCCCCGATACGGTTCACACCGATCGGCGAAGGTCGCCGCCAGCGCGTCCCGATCGATCCGGCCCCGCTCCCGGATCTCGGTGAACACCGAACACGCCATCTCGGTGTCATCGGTCCACTCCCACGGCCCCGCGGGCGGCCGCCCACTTGCCAGTTCCGCCACCGACCGACCGGGCACGAAGAACTGTGCCCCCAACGCATCCCCCACCGACAGCCCATCCAGGCTGTCCCGGGCAGTATCGATTTCCCTCACCATGTGCCGGCCATCCTGCCACCGGGTAGTGGTCATTGCAACCATAACGATGGGTGCTCACCCGGCGGCAGCGGGCGGACACGGGCATCGACATACCCAAGCGGCAGTACAACCGCCGCTTCCGGGCGGACGCCGGTTCGAGCCCGGTCGGCGAGACTTCGCCGCTATTCGGAGTCGGGGTCTTCGTCGGCGTAGGTGAAGTCCTCGATGGTCCAGGGGTCGGTGGGCTGGTCACGCCAGGCGAGAGTGCCGGCGGGCAGGGTGGCCAGTTCGATGATCGAGGAGTCGGCGTCGGTGACGTGCTGGATGTGCAGGAGGGTGGCGGTGTCGGCGCCGAGGGGGTCGCCGGAGCCGTCGCCGATGATCCACTCGCCGTCGGGATCGCGGACGACGACCAGGGCGGGGCGTTCGCCGGTGGCGACGGTGTTGTAGACGAAGGCCGTGAGGTCGGCGGGGAAGGTCAGGCCGTAGGGCGGCGGGGGCGGGTCGCTCGGGTTGTGGTCGGCGAGTGCCGGTGTGGCGGTGCGCCATTGGTCGGTGACGGCGCCGATGTCGTAGAACCACAGGCCGTCGGCGTGGCCTTGGGCGAGTGTGGCCTTGGTTTCCTCGAGGTCGCTGCCGGCGGGCACGTTCAGGGCGACCAAGCCGGTGCCGCTGCCCTCACCTTCGACACCGAGCGGTTCGAAGGCGTCGAGCACGGCTTGACGGACCTCGGCTCGCAGACAGCCCTCGGCCGGGATGACCCGGATCGTGCAGTTCCCGGACGGTTCGAGCACCTCCCCGGCCCACAGCACGCCCTCGTCGTCCGCCTCGACCGCGATCACATCGCCCAGAGCGACGGCACCGGCGTGAAAAGGGATGTTGTCCAGCCGAACCCGCTTGTCGTCGAGCCGTACCGCCCACATCCGCTCCGTGGTGAACGCGTGCCAGCCCGAGGGGTCGTCCGGCAGCCGGAACACCACCCGCACGTAGTCGGTGTCGTCGTCCTCGTTCGCGGTCATGCGGGAGAGCATGCCAGGGCGAGGCTCCTATTTCCGGAGGAGGTCGGCGCGCTGGCCAGCCCGGCCGGCGAAGCCCGCTGGCGCCGCGCACGCGCGTCGAGACGAAAGCTGCTGCCACACTATCGAAGCCGATCACGCCGGCCGAACGTGAACGCGCCGCGACGGTTACTCCGGTTCAACGGATGCCGGTACTGCGCGTCGGTACACTCTCGTTTCACATCCCGGTGTCCAAGCGCGTCGACGGCGTCGTTCTCGTTGGCGAACCGGCTCAGGTCGAGCTGGGTGAGCCGGAAGTTCCTGGGGCTTGTGCCAAGTGACAAAAAATTCTAGGAAATTCCTCTAAAACACTCCCTGTTCAGATTTGCCTCGGTATCGTCCGAGACGGCAAATGGCCAGTGACAACGTAGTCACAAAGCATCAACTTGGAGTGACACATGCTTTACAACATCACCGATGACGGCTCCGACGGCAACATCCTGACCCTGCTGCTCGGCCTGCTCACCAGCTCGCTCAGCACCGGTTCTGCGCAGGCCTCGGGCAACTGAGCGGACTGTAGCCAACTTTCGGCTAACGCGCGGTAAGCCGGAAGGGCAGCCGAAGGGCCCGATCCATGACGAGGGGATCGGGCCCTTCGGTATTGTCAGCGACAATGTCACAGGATGCGAATACGGGACGAATGTATGCCGGGCAACCCGTAGAGGACCGGCAACGCCAGCGGCGTGCGCGTTTTCTGGAGTCAGGCCTGACGGTCTTCGCGCGCGACGGGTACGCCAACAGTTCGGTCGGTGCCATCTGTAAGGACGCGGGACTCTCGTCCCGTCAGTTCTACGAGGAGTTCACCGGCCGCGAGTCGCTGCTGTTGGAACTGTACGAGCAGATCGATCGGCAATCGCGTGAAGCGGTCGCCACTGCTCTCGAAGCGAAGACCGACGCGACGGTGCTCGAGCAGATCGATGCCGCCGTGCGCGCCTACGTCGAGGCGATCGGCGCCGATCCACGCAAAGCGCGGGTGGCGCTGGTGGAAGTGGTCGGCGCCGGCCCCAAGGTGGAGAAGTTCCGGCTGGAGCTGCGGCGCGTGTGGGGCTCGCTGCTGGCCAGCGCCGCCGAGGACGCCGCCATGCACGGTGAGATCCCGTCCGGTGACTACGAACTGCGCGTGCTGGCGATCATCGGCGCGGTCAACTACGTCGTCGACGGCTGGAGCGGCGCCGAGCCGCGGCCGCCGCTCGACGACGTGATCCAAGTGCTGAGCCGGGTGATCCTCGGTGCGGTAGGGGCCTGATGCCCCGGGTCGAGGTCGTCCCGATCCAGGTGCCCGACGGCACCACGCTGCCCGTGCGGCTCATCCCCGCCCGCTGCCCGCACCGGCATCCGGTGACCCCGGACGCGCCGCGGCCGGTCGTCGTCATCGTGCCCGGCCTCGCCGTGCCCGGCGAGTTCTACGAGTACTTCGGCGACCGGCTGGCCCAGCGCGGTTTCGATGTGGCCATCGGCGAGCTGCGCGGCAACGGTGACAGCACGCACCGCCCGGATGCCGACAGCGCCTACGGCTACCACGAACTGGCCGCCATCGACTTCCCGGCGATGCTGCAGGCCGTGCGCGACCGGTTCCCTGGCAGCACGCCGTACCTGCTCGGGCACAGCATGGGCGGGCAGCTCGCCGTTCTCTACGCGGCCAGGGCGCGCGGGCGGATCGCCGGGCTGATCCTGGTCGCCTCCGGCACACCGTATTTCCGCGGCTATCGCGGCGTGCTCGGCCCTGGCGTGCTGGTCGGCACGGCCGCGGTGGCGGTCGCCTCGAATCTGGCCGGGTTCTGGCCGGGCGACATGCTCGGCCGCCGCGCCTTCGGCAGGCAGTCCAAGGTGCTCATGTCGGATTGGGCGCGGCTGGCCCGTACCGGGCGCTTCGTTCCTGTCGGCGCCGATATCGACTACGAGGAACGGATCTCGCGGCTGAAGTTCCCGGTCCTGTCGATCACCGTGGCCGGCGACGACCTGGCTCCGCAGACCTCCGCCGACCATCTGCTGAGCAAACTGCCCGCGGCGCCGGTGACCCGGTGGTTCCAGCCGGAGGCCCTCGGGCACAACGGCTGGATCACCAATCCGGATTCCACGGTCGACGTCGTCGAGAAGTGGCTGCGCGACCGCTAGGCCCTACGCCGAGCGGCGGCCCTCCATCAGCATCTGCGTGAAGAACTCGTAGACCAGCGCGGACAGGTAGGCCGACTGCTTGTTGTCGGCCGCGCCGCCGTGCCCACCCTCGATGTTCTCGTAGTACCAGACGGTGCGGTCCTGGGATTCCAGCAGCGCCGCCATCTTTCGCGCGTGCCCGGGATGCACGCGGTCGTCGCGGGTGGAGGTGGCGAGCAGGATCGGCGGGTACTGCCTGCCGGTGTCGGTGTTCTGATACGGCGAGTACTCGCTGATGTAGGCCCATTCCTCGGGCTTGTCCGGGTCGCCGTACTCGGCCACCCAGGACGCGCCCGCCAGCAGCAGGTGGTAGCGCCGCATGTCCAGCAGCGGCACCTGGCACACGATCGCGCCGAACAGTTCCGGGTAGCGGGTGAGCATGACGCCCATCAGCAGGCCGCCGTTGCTGCCGCCGATGGCGCCCAGGCGATCCGGGGTGGTGATGCCGCGGGTCACCAGGTCGCGGGCGACGGCCGCGAAATCCTCGAAGGCCCGGTGCCGGTGCTCCTTCAGCGCCGCGGTGTGCCATTCGGGGCCGTACTCGCCGCCGCCGCGGATATTGGTCACCACATAGGTGCCGCCACGCTCCAGCCAGGCCATGCCCGCCGAGCCCAGATACTGCGGTGTCTTGGAGATCTCGAAGCCGCCGTAGCCGTTCATGATGGTCGGGCTCGGCGTGCCGCGACGGTCACGGTGACGAATCACGAAGTAGGGCACGGCCGTTCCGTCGTCGGAGGTCGCGAAGAACTGCTCGGTCTCGATGCCGGTGGCGTCGAAGTAGGCGGGGGCCTGCTTGAGCCGGGTCGCCGCCGCGCCGACGGATCCGCTCAGCAGCGTGGTCGGGGTGGTGAATCCGGTGGTGGTGAGCATGAATTCGTCACCGCCCTCGAGCGGGTCGAGGTTGTTCACCGAGGTCGACGACATGGCGGGGGAGTCGGCGAGTTCGGTTGCCGTCCAGCCGTCGGGGCCGGGCGTCAGCACCCGGAAGCCGGTCTGCACGTCCTGGAGGGTGGTCAGGATCAGGTGGTTCTCGGTCCAGCCCCAGCCGTCCAGCGAGGTGTGCGGGTCGGGGGTGAACAGCGCTTCGAATTCCCTTCCGCCGGAGAGGAATCCGGGCAGATCGGTGACGAGCAGGCTGCCCGGCTCGAAGGTTGCGCCGCCGACCTCCCAGGCGGTCTTCAGGCGGACCAGCAGCCAGTCGCGGTACCAGCTCACGTCGGCGTCGGTCGGGGTCTCCAGCAGGCGCCAGGTGCCGTCGGCGTCGAGCAGGGAGACTTCCTCGTTGAAGAAGTCCGTCGCCCGGCCCGCCCAGTGCCGTTCGTAGCCGGGGTGGCGGTCGTAGCCCGCGCTGATCGAGACATCGCTCGGCTTGCCCTCGAAGACGGTCTCGGCCTCGGTCAGGGCCGTGCCCCGGCGCCAGCGCTTGGCGATGCGGGGGTAGCCCGAATCGGTGAGCGAGCCGGGACCGAAATCGGTGCCGACGTAGACGGTGTCGATGTCGATCCAGCGCAGCTGCGACTTCGCCTCGGGCAGGAAGAACCCGCCATCCTCCGGTGCGATGAATTCCCTTGTCGTCAGATCGAATTCACGCTGTACCTTCGCGTCGGCGCCGCCCCGCGAGAGCTGGATGAAGGCGCGCTCCTGCGACGGGCGCAGCACGGTGGCGCCTGCCCAGACCCAGTTCTCGCCGTCGGCCTCGGCGAGCGCGTCGACGTCGATCAGCACATCCCACTCGGGGTTCTCGGTCGCGTAGGACGCGAAGGTGGTCCGCCGCCACAGTCCGCGCTGGTGCTCGGCGTCGCGCCAGAAGTTGTACAGCCACGGACCGCGCCGGCCGGGGTAGGCGATCTTGGTGTCGTCGTCGAGCATGGCGAGCACGCGCTGCTCGAGCGCGGCGAAGCGCTCGGTGTCCGCGAACCGCTGCCGCACCACCTCGTTGCGGGCCCGCGCCCAGTCCAGCGCGGCCTCGTCGGTCACCTGCTCGAGCCAGAGATAGGGATCCGTCACGTCCTGCTCAACGCCGCTCATCCCCCCATTGTTGCCGATGTGGCCGATCGCATCCTCGCCCGCTCACGGCCGGGGGTTTGCTGAATCCGCACATGGGTGTGCAGATGGCCGGGAGTTCGACCGAAATGCGCGCTAGCAGAAATTCCCGGCGAGTTGCCGGATCGTTGCGTGTTCAATCATTCCGGGTGCTGCTCCTATGGTCTCCTGGTCAGGTGACCTCGCTACAGACAGCGGTACGCACCGGGTCTCCGACCCTCAACCTCGCCCTGTCCACCTGGGTTTCGGCCATCAATTTCTGGGCGTGGAATCTCATCGGCCCCCTCTCGCCGAACTACGCCGACAAGATGGCGCTCAGTTCCATGGCGGCCTCGATTATGGTGGCCATGCCGATCCTGGTCGGCTCACTGGGGCGGATCGTGTCCGGCGCGCTCACCGACCGGATCGGTGGCCGGACGATGTTCATCGGGGTCTCGACGTCCTCGATCGTCCCCGTTGTGCTGGTCGGGATCGCGGGCAGCATCGAGTCGTATCCGATGATGCTGGCCTCGGCGTTCCTGCTGGGCATCCCCGGCACGATCTTCGCTGTCGGCATCCCGTTCGCGAACTCCTGGTACGTGCCCGCCCGGCGGGGCTTCGCGACCGGTGTCTTCGGCGCGGGCATGGTCGGTACCGCGGTGTCGGCGTTCTTCACGCCGCGCCTCGTCCGCTGGTTCGGGCTGTTGCCCACGCACCTGATCGTGGCGGCCGCCCTCGCGGTGACCGCCGTGCTGTGCGTCGTATTCATGCGGAACTCGCCGGAATTCACCCCGAACACCAATCCGGTGCTGCCGAAACTGCGCGCCGCGATGAAACTCGGGGTCACCTGGGAGATGTCTTTCCTCTACGCCGTGGTGTTCGGCGGGTTCGTCGCCTTCAGTTCGTACCTCCCGACCTACATCAAGAACGTCTACGGTTTCTCCGCTGTCGACGCGGGCACCCGCACCGCGGCCTTCGCGCTCGCCGCGGTGATCGCCCGGCCCGTCGGCGGCGCGCTCTCGGACCGGATCGCGCCCAAGTACATCGTGGTCACCTCACTGGCGGGTACCGCGGTGATGGCGGTGGTCGCCTCGTTCAAGCCGCCCGCCGATGTCGCCTCGGCCTGCACGTTCATCGCGATGGCGCTGTTCCTCGGGATCGGCACCGGTGGGGTGTTCGCCTGGGTGGCGCGGCGCGCGCCCGCCGCCGATGTCGGCAGTGTGACCGGAATCGTTTCCGCCGCAGGCGGTCTCGGCGGCTACTTCCCGCCGCTGATCATGGGCGTCACCTACGACGAGCAGGGCCACGACTACACGGTGGGTCTGCTGTTGCTCGCCGCGGCCGCGCTCGCCGCCCTGCTCTACACGTCGCTGAAACTGCACGCCCACGAATAGTTCGCCCGCACGCCTGATCCGACCGCACAGAGGAGAGAGCACGTGGCATCCCAGGAGCGCATCGGCGGACCCATCGAGGACCTGTTCGTGCGCAGCGGGCGGTTCTTCACCCCCGGCACCGAATCCGCCGACCTGCGTACTGTCACCAGGAAGGGCGGGCGCGAGGGCGACATCTTCTACCGCAACCGCTGGAGCCACGACAAGGTGGTGCGCTCGACGCACGGCGTGAACTGCACCGGCTCGTGCTCGTGGAAGATCTACGTCAAGGACGACATCATCACCTGGGAGACCCAGGAGACCGACTACCCCTCGGTCGGCCCCGACCGCCCCGAATACGAACCGCGCGGCTGTCCCCGTGGCGCGGCCTTCTCCTGGTACACCTACTCGCCCACCCGCGTCCGGTATCCGTACGCGCGCGGGGTCCTGGTCGAGATGTACCGCGCGGCCAAGGACCGCCTCGGCGATCCGGTCATGGCCTGGGCCGACATCCAGGCCGACCCCGAACGCCGCCGCACCTACCAACAGGCCAGGGGCAAGGGCGGATTGGTGCGGGTGAGCTGGGACGAGGCGGTGGAGATGGTCGCCGCCGCGCACGTGCACACCATCAAGAACTACGGCCCGGACCGGGTGGCCGGGTTCTCCCCGATTCCCGCGATGTCGATGATCTCGTTCGCGGCGGGCTCGCGCTTCATCGAGCTCATCGGCGGTGCGATGACCTCGTTCTACGACTGGTACGCCGACCTTCCGGTGGCCTCGCCGCAGGTATTCGGCGACCAGACCGACGTGCCGGAATCCGGGGACTGGTGGGACGCGTCGTACCTGCTGATGTGGGGTTCCAACGTCCCGGTCACCCGGACGCCGGACGCGCACTGGATGGCCGAGGTCCGCTATCGCGGCACCAAGATCGTCACGGTCAGCCCCGACTACGCCGACAACACCAAGTTCGCCGACGAGTGGATGCCGTGCGCGGCGGGCACCGACGGCGCGCTGGCGATGGCCATGGGGCACGTGATCGCGAGCGAGTACTACGTGCGCAGGCGGGAACCGTTCTTCGTCGACTACGTCCGCCAGTTCACCGACCTGCCGTTCCTGATCACGCTGGAGGAACGCGACGGGCGCCTGGTGCCGGGAAAGAACCTCACCGCGGCCGACCTCGGCAGCACCGAGGAGAACGCGGCGTTCAAGCCGGTGTTCATCGACGGTGTCACCGGCGCTGTGGTCGTCCCGCACGGGTCGCTCGGCTTCCGCTATGGACCCGACGGCGTCGGTAAATGGAACCTGGACTTGGGCGAGCTCGCGCCGACGCTGACCGTCGCCGAGGCGGGGGAGGAGCAGGTCGACGGCGCGGTCATCACGCTGCCGCGGTTCGACACCGTCGACGGGCACGGCGAGACCATGGAGCGGGGTGTGCCGGTCCGGGTGGTCGCGGGCAGGCGGGTGTGCACGGTCTTCGATCTGATGCTCGCCCAGTACGGCGTGGCCCGCCCGGGATTACCGGGGACATGGCCGCGCGACTACGACGACGCCGACACCCCGTACACCCCTGCTTGGCAGGAACCGATCACGGGAGTGTCCGCGGCGCAGGTCATCCGGATCGCCAGGGAGTTCGCGACCAACGCGGTGGAATCCGGCGGCCGGACCATGGTCATCATGGGCGCCGGCATCTGCCAGTGGTTCCACGGCGACGCCACCTACCGCGCGATCCTGTCGCTGCTGCTGCTCACCGGGTCGATGGGGCGCAACGGCGGCGGCTGGGCCCACTACGTCGGGCAGGAGAAGTGCAGGCCGGTGACCGGTTGGGCGACGGTGGCGATGGGCACCGACTGGTCGCGCCCGCCGCGCCAGATGGCGGGCACCTCCTACTGGTACGCGCACACCGACCAGTGGCGATACGACGGCTACCGCGCCGACGCCCTCGCCGCGCCGACCGGCCGGGGGCGGTTCAAGGGCAAGCACACGATGGACGTGCTGAGCTCCGCCGTCGCCATGGGCTGGACTCCGTTCTTCCCCCAGTTCGACCGCTCCAGCCTCGACCTCGCCGACGCGGCGGCCGCGGCGGGCGTCGACCCGGTGCAGTACACGGTCGACCAATTGGCCAGTGGCGAGCTGCGATTCGCGGTCCAGGACCCGGACGACCCGAAGAACTGGCCGCGCGTGCTGAGCGTGTGGCGGGCCAATCTGCTCGGCTCCTCGTCCAAGGGCAACGAGTACTTCCTGAAGCACCTGCTCGGCACCACCTCGAACCTGCAAGCCGAGCCGACCGCGCCCGAGGCCCGCCCGGTGAGCGTCATCTGGCCCGAGGAACTGCCCGAGGGCAAGCTCGACCTGCTGATGTCGATCGACTTCCGGATGACCTCGACGACACTGTTCTCCGATGTCGTGCTGCCCGCGGCGACCTGGTACGAGAAGGCCGACCTGTCCAGCACGGACATGCACCCCTACCTCCACGCCTTCACCGCCGCGATCGATCCGCCCTGGGAAACCCGTTCGGACTTCGACGCTTTCGGCGCCATCGCCCGCAGCTTCTCGACCCTGGCCGCCGAGCATCTCGGGACGCGCACCGACATCGTGATGGGCACCTTGCAGCACGACACTCCCGGGGCGATGGCCTATCCCGCCGGCGTGGAATCGGATTGGCGGCAGACCGGCGAGAAACCGGTGCCCGGCAAGACGATGGGGCCGCTGGTGGTCGTCGAACGCGACTACGCGGCGATCGCCGAGAAATGGACCGCGCTCGGACCGCTGGTGGAGCAGGCGGGACTGACTACCAAGGGCGTCACCGTGATTCCCGATCAGGAGGTCGCCGAACTGGCGCGACTGCACGGCGTGATGAACGCCGGGGTGGCGGCCGGCCGGCCGGCGCTGGACACCGCGGAGAAGATGGCCGAGACGGTCCTGCGCCTGTCCGGTACCTCGAACGGCAGACTCTCGGTGGCGGGCTTCCGGGAACTGGAGAAACGCACCGGTCGCGACCTGGTGCACCTCGCCGAGGGCAGCGAGGAGAAGCGGATCACCTTCGCCGACACCCAGGCCAGGCCGGTGCCGGTGATCACCAGTCCCGAATGGTCGGGCAGCGAGACCGGCGGCCGCAGGTACGCGCCGTTCACGGTGAACATCGAGCAGCTCAAGCCCTTTCACACGCTCACCGGCCGCATGCACTTCTACGTCGACCACGACTGGATCGAGGAACTGGGCGAGGCGCTGCCGATCTACCGGCCGCCGCTGGACTTGGCCAGGCTCTTCGACGAACCACGCATCGGCACCCAGCGTGCCGGCATCGGCATCACCGTGCGCTACCTGACGCCGCACTCGAAATGGTCGATCCACTCCGAGTACCAGGACAACCTGCTGATGCTCTCGCTCTCGCGCGGCGGTCCGACCATGTGGATGAGCCCGGCGGACGCCGCGAAGATCGGTGTCGCCGACAACGACTGGGTGGAGGCCGACAACCGCAACGGCGTGCTGGTGTGCCGCGCGATCGTCTCGCACCGGATGCCCGAGGGCGTCGTCTATGTCCACCACGCCCAGGAACGCACCATCGATGTCCCGCTGACAGAGCAGACGGGAACCCGTGGCGGCATCCACAATTCGCTGACCCGGCTGCTGGTCAAACCCTCGCATCTGGCGGGCGGGTACGCCCAGACCGCCTTCGCGTTCAACTATCTCGGCCCCACCGGAAACCAGCGCGACGAGGTCACGGTGGTCCGACGCCGTGGCCAGGAGGTGACGTACTGATGAAGGTCATGGCGCAATTGGCGATGGTGATGAACCTCGACAAATGCATCGGCTGCCACACCTGCTCGGTGACCTGCAAGCAGGCCTGGACCAACCGCTCCGGCACCGAGTACGTGTGGTTCAACAATGTGGAGACCCGGCCGGGACAGGGCTATCCACGCACCTACGAGGACCAGGAGAAATGGCGTGGCGGCTGGGTCCGCGAGCGCAACGGCAGGCTGAACCTGCGCGACGGCGGCCGATTCGCCAAGCTCGCGCGGATCTTCGCCAATCCGAAGATGCCGGCCATGGCGGACTACTACGAGCCGTGGACCTACGACTACGAGAACCTCACCAACGCCCCGCTGGGTGCGCAGATCCCGGTCGCCCCGCCGCGCAGCCTGATCAGCGGCAAGCCGATGAAGATCAGCTGGTCGGCCAACTGGGACGACAATCTGGCCGGGTCGCCGGAGATCGTGCCCGGCGATCCGGTGCTGGCGCGGGTGAGCGAGAAGGTCAAGCTCGACCTGGAGCAGACGTTCATGTTCTATCTGCCGCGCATCTGCGAGCACTGCCTCAATCCGGCGTGCGTGGCGTCGTGCCCGTCGGGCGCGATGTACAAGCGCACCGAGGACGGGATCGTGCTCGTCGATCAGGACAAGTGCCGGGGCTGGCGGATGTGTGTGTCCGGATGTCCTTACAAGAAGGTGTATTTCAACCACAGAACCGGCAAGGCCGAGAAGTGCACGTTCTGCTATCCGCGCGTCGAGGTGGGGCTGCCGACCGTCTGCGCGGAGACCTGCGTCGGCCGGTTGCGCTACATCGGTCTGATCTTCTACGACGTGGACCGGGTGCTGGACGCGGCGACCGTGGCCGACGACAAGGACCTGTACGAGGCCCAACTGGACGTGCTGCTCGATCCGAACGACCCCCAGGTCGTCGCGGGCGCGCGGGCCGCGGGCATCCCCGACGCCTGGATCGAGGCGGCGCAGCGCTCACCGATCCACGCCCTGCTGAAGGACTTCCGCGTCGCTCTCCCGCTGCATCCGGAGTACCGGACCATGCCGATGGTCTGGTACATCCCGCCGCTGTCGCCGGTGGTCGACGCGGTCAGCCGCGACGGCCACGACGGCGAGGACGTCGGCAATCTGTTCGGCGCCCTCGAATCACTGCGCATCCCACTGGAATACCTCGCCGGGCTGTTCACCGCAGGCGACACCGCGCCGGTGGCCGCCGTCCTGCGCAAGCTCGCGGCCATGCGGTCGTACATGCGCGACATCAATCTCGGACGAGAACCTCAGGAACACATTCCGGCCGCCGTCGGCATGACCGAGGAACAGATCTATCGCATGTACCGCCTGCTCGCGCTCGCGAAATACGAGGACAGGTACGTGATTCCGTCGGCGTACGCCGAACTCGGGCATCAGCTCGAGGAGACGGTGAGCGATTGCGCGCTCGACTTCGACGGCGGTCCCGGCATGTACGAGCAGGCCTCGGGCCCGTTCGGTGAGACCAGCGGCGTGCCGGTGCCGGTGGCCGTCGAGACCTTCCACGCGCTCAAACAGCGCCAGACCAGCGAGTCCATCGGCACAGGCACCGGCGCCCGGGTGAACCTGCTCAACTGGGACGGCAAGGGCAGGCCGGCGGGAATGTTCCCCGGCGGGGGTGGGCGGTGATGGCGCTGTCGCGCCGATCGGCCCGGCGCGCCGAGCGCCACCGTGTCATCTGGCAGGCGGCCTCGCTGCTGCTGGCCTATCCCGACGCGGGGCACCGGGCGCGGCTGGATCTCGTCGACGAGTTGTGCGCCCACTTGCCCGCCGACCAGGCCACGCCGCTGCGCACCGCCTCGGCGCGCCTGCGCGCCCTGCCGGAAACCCTGGCGGCCCAAGACTATGTCGACACCTTCGATCTGCGCAGACACTCGACGCTGCTGCTCACCTATTGGACCGACGGCGATACCCGCAACCGAGGCATGGCCATGCTCGCGTTCGCCGACGCCTATCGTGCCGCGGGCGTCCGGCCGCCCACCGGCGAGGTGCCCGATCATCTCACCGTGCTGCTCGAGTTCGCCGCCACCGTCGATCCCGTCGCGGGGGCCGCGCTGCTGACCGCGCATCGCAGGGCGATCGACGCGATCGGGCTGGCCCTGGCCGGGGAGGACTCGCCCTACGCCCCGGTGCTCGGCGCGGTCGCGGGCACCCTGCCCGCCGCGACCGCACAGGACCTCGGCCGCGCCCGGCGGCTCGTCGAGGCGGGACCGCCCGCCGAGTCGGTCGGCCTCACGCCGTTCACGCTCACCGTGCCGCCGCGTCGCGCCGCGTCCGAACAGGCACCCGCCGTCGCGAAAGGACACCGCTGATATGGATTCCGTTTCCGCGGGCGAGATCTATTGGGACATCGTCCCGTACGTGAGCTTGGCGATGATCATCGTCGGCACCTGGTGGCGCTACCGGTACGACAAGTTCGGCTGGACCACCCGCTCCTCGCAGCTCTACGAGAGCAGACTGTTGCGGATCGGCAGCCCGATGTTCCACTTCGGCATGCTGGTGGTGATCGTCGGGCACATCATCGGGCTGGTGATACCCGAATCCTGGACCGCTGCGATCGGGGTCAGCCAGCACGTCTATCACATCCAGGCGATCGCGCTCGGATCCATCGCCGGCATCGCGACGCTGACCGGCATCGTGCTGCTGGTGTACCGGCGGCGGGTCAACGGTCCGGTGTTCAGCGCCACCACCTGGAACGACAAGATCATGTACCTGGTGCTCATCGCGGCCCTGGTGACGGGCCTGGCGACCACCCTGATCGGTTCCGGCGCCATCGGTCCCGAGCACAACTATCGCGAGACGGTGTCGCCGTGGTTCCGCTCGATCTGGATCCTGCGGCCGCGCGGTGACCTGATGGCGCAGGCGCCGCTGTCGTTCCACATCCACGTGACGATCGCACTGGTGCTGTTCGCGATCTGGCCGTTCACCCGGCTCGTGCACGCGTTCAGTGCGCCGTTCGGGTACCTGTTCCGGCCCTACATCGTCTACCGGACGCGCGGGAGTGCGAAGCCGGGCGAGCTGGTCGGTTCGCGGCCGCAGCGGCGGGGCTGGTGAGGCGTCACCAAGCGTGGGCGACGTCGATCACCACGCGGGCGGGGTCGTCGAGGGTGAGGACCCGGAACGGCAGGCGGGCGCGGACGCCGAGGCCGAGGGTGGTCTGGCCCTCGAACGAGCCCGCCCAGGATGCCTGGCGGAAGGTCGGGTAGCCGCGCACGTCGACGAGTTCGGTGCGGTCGGCCGGGTGGTAGGTGCTGTTGCCCGCGGCGTCGTAGGCCGGGGCCTGCACCATCACCTGGAGATAGGCGCCGCCGCGCAGCGGGACGGTGGCGCCGGAGCCGTCCATGGTGACCGTGTCGACGTAGCCGACGCGGTAGCCGGCGAGCGGGCCGGACAGGTCGACGACGAGGCGGTCGAAGCAGTCGTGGCGGCCGGACCTGACATCGCCGACGGTCGCGGTGGAGTAGTTCGGGCTCGTTTTGTCGAGTGAGCCCCAGGTGATTCCGCAGTAGGACGCAGTGGCGGCAGCGGGCAGGGTCCACAGGCTCGCGCAGGCCGCGAGTGTGGTGAGCAGGACGAGGAAGCGACGCACGTCGCACCGCCTTCAGGGCAGTGGGGGAAGGTACTGATTAATCGGACTAATCAGACAGCACGTTAGCGTCGCTGAGGTTCCGGGCGTGTTGCGAAACGTAGGATCGCAGGTCACGGACAACGACCGGAGGTGACCATGGCGCCCTTCCTGTGGGAGCAGCACTGTTGTCTGCCGTTGCATCACACGGCGCGCATCGGCGAGCTCGCCCGGTATCCGCTGGGGTCGTATCTCTCGGTCAATGTCGGATATTCGGCGCAGACCACCACGGATTCGCTGGCGCTGCTGCACCAGTTCCGCGACCAGGCGTCGGCCGATCCACGCTTCCGGCTGGTCGAGCGCCGGGCCGATATCGGCGCCGACGACGCGATCGCGCTGGCCTTCGACCTGGAGGACGCGGGCCCGCTCGGCGGCGATCTCGACAATGTGGAGATGTTCTACCGGCTCGGCGTGCGCTCGCTGCTGCCGACCTACAACCACGCCAACGCGGCCGGCTGCGGCTGCCTCGACACCGCGGACACCGGCCTCACCGGCTACGGAAAAGACCTGGTGCGCAAGCTGAACGAGGTCGGCATGTTCGCCGACGGGTCGCATTGTTCCCGGCGCACCGGCCTCGATATCGCCACGCACACCGCCGTCCCGATGATCTACAGCCACTCCAATTTCGCTGCCCTGTGGGAGCATCCGCGCAACATCACCGACGATCAGGCCCTGGCCTGCGCCGAGACCGGCGGCGTGATCGGCATCAACGGCGTGGGAATCTTCCTCGGCCACAACGCTCCCGGCGACCACGCCGCACGCCTGGCCGCCATGGCCGACCACATCCGCTATGGCGTCGACCTGGTCGGGCTCGACCACATCGGCGTCGGCTCGGACTACTCCTTCGACGGCCAGGAGTTCAACGACGAGATCCGGGACAACCCCGGCGCGTTCTCCGAGTCGTACACCAAATGGGGCCCACTCCACTGGGTTCCGCCGGAAGACCTGCTCGGCGAATCCGGCGCCCCCGGCCTGGACGAGCTCCTGGCCGACCGGGGGTTCCAGACCGCCGAGCGGGCCGCCATCTTCGGCGGCAACTTCGCCAGGGTCGCGGGCCAGGTCTGGCGCGACTGACCTCAGCCGAGGCGGACCAGCATCTTGCCGGTGTTGGCGCCGGTGAGGACGCCGAGGAAGGCGGGGCCTGGTCGGGGTGAGATCGTGCCGTCGAGGCGGCTGCGGATCCCGTCCGTCGCGGCACCACTCACCTCGCCGACCACGGTGCGTCGTGCGGTCAGGCCGACGTTTCGATCGTCAGGCCCGCGTCGGACCAGTCCTGGATGCCCTCGCGGTACTTGCGGACGTTGGTGTAGCCGAGGGCTTCCAACTTGCTCGCGACCGCTTGGCTGTTGCCGCACGCCGGGTTCGAGCAGTAGGTGACGATCGCCGCGTCGCGGTCGGGGAGGAGCTCGGGGGCGCGGGCGGCGACCTCGTCCTCGACCAGGTTGAGGGCGCCCGGCAGGTGTGCCTTGGCGTAGTAGTCCGCGGGGAGCGCGTCGAGCACGGTCACGGTGTTCGCCGCGATCTCCGCGGCCAGTTCGTCGCGGGTGATGAGTGCGGTCATGGGGTCCACCTCGAATTGTTGGAAAATTTATGTGCGTGCACACGCTACTAGTTGTGTGCGCACGCACGCAAGTGGTTAAGCTGGTCCGGTGCCGAACGATCAGCCATCCCGTCGTCCCGCGGTCGCCGCGTGGGCCGCGTTGCTGCAGGTGCACGCCACCCTCGTCCCCGAACTCGACGCCGAACTCCGCAAAGCCGCCGGACTGCCGCTCACCTGGTACGACGTTCTCCTCGAACTCGACGCCGCCGGACCGATGCGGATGAGCGACCTGGGCGAGCGCGTCGTCCTCAGCCGGACCAGGGTGAGCCGCCTCGTCGCGGAGCTGGAAGCGAACGGGCTGCTGACGCGGGAGTCCAACCCCGACGACGGCAGGTCCGCGCTCGTAGCCATCTCCGACCTGGGCCGGCGACGGTTCCGCGAGGCCGCCCCGCACTATCTCGACGGCATCGAGCGCGCGCTCGGCGCGCACCTCGACCCGGCCGAACTCACGGCCTTGGCGGGTAGTTTGCGCAAGGTGCTCGGCGCCACCCGGCTTCCCCCGCCGCAGCCGCCGCGACGATGATCGACGCCCCCGTCGCCACCGGTCGCGGGCGGTGCTCACCTAAGTGGGGGACGGGTGGGTGAACTCCCCGAAACAGAGTTAGGCTCGGGGTCGTGACTTCCCACTACGATGTCGTCGTTCTCGGCGCTGGTCCCGGCGGATACGTCGCCGCGATCCGTGCCGCTCAACTCGGCCTGCGAACAGCGATTGTCGAGCAGAAATACTGGGGTGGCGTGTGCCTGAACGTGGGCTGCATCCCGTCCAAGGCACTGCTGCGCAACGCCGAACTGGCCCATATCTTCCACAAGGAAGCCAAGACCTTCGGCATCTCCGGTGAGGTCAGCTTCGACTTCGGCGTCGCCTTCGATCGCAGCCGCAAGGTGGCCGACGGGCGCGTCAAGGGCGTGCACTTCCTGATGAAGAAGAACAAGATCGACGAGTTCGACGGTCGCGGTGCTTTCACCGGCCCGAACTCGATCGATGTCGCCCTCACCAAGGGTGGCGTCGAGTCGATCACGTTCGACAACGTCATCATCGCCACCGGCACCACCACCAAGCTGCTGCCGGGCACCCAGCTCTCGGCCAACGTGGTGACCTACGAGGAGCAGATCCTCACCCGCGACCTGCCCGGCTCGATCCTGATCGTCGGCGCTGGCGCGATCGGCATGGAGTTCGGCTACGTCCTCAAGAACTACGGCGTCGACGTGCGGATCGTGGAGTTCCTCGACCGCGCGCTGCCCAACGAGGACATCGACGTCTCCAAGGAGATCACCAAGCAGTACAAGAAGCTCGGCATCACCATCACCACCGGTGCCGCCGTGCAGGCGATCGACGACGACGGCTCCAAGGTCACCGTCCAGATCAAGGACAACAAGTCCGGCGCGGTCGAGACCGTCACCGTCGACAAGGTGCTGCAGGCCGTCGGCTTCGCGCCCCGCATCGATGGCTACGGCCTGGAGACCACCGGTGTCGCCCTCACCGACCGTGGCGCCATCGCGATCGACGACAACATGCGCACCAACGTGCCGCACATCTACGCGGTCGGTGACGTCACCGCCAAGCTGCAGCTCGCGCACGTCGCCGAGGCGCAGGGTGTGGTCGCCGCCGAGACCATCGCCGGTGCCGAGACGCTGACCTTCGGCGACTACCGGATGATGCCGCGCGCCACCTTCTGCCAGCCGCAGGTCGCCAGCTTCGGTCTCACCGAACAGCAGGCCCGCGACGAGGGCTACGACGTCCAGGTCGCCACCTTCCCGTTCACCGCCAACGGCAAGGCGCACGGCCTGGCCGACCCGACCGGTTTCGTGAAGCTGATCGCCGACAAGACCCACGGCGAACTCCTCGGCGGCCACCTCATCGGCCCCGATGTCTCGGAGCTGCTGCCCGAGCTGACCCTGGCCCAGAAGTGGGACCTCACGGTCAACGAACTCGCGCGCAACGTGCACACCCACCCGACGCTCAGCGAAGCGCTGCAGGAAGCGATCCACGGCCTCGCCGGCCACATGATCAACTTCTGATCCCGTCGAAGACACGAGGGGCGGTCGCCGGGCGACCGCCCCTCGGTCGTGTCCGCGACACGTATTGCGTGTATTTCTTTTCGGCCAAAATTACGGGCGTTGATTTGGCGAATCGCGTTCTGTGGCCGATGATGCGATAGCACCTCCGGTGGTAGTTCCTAGCTCGTGTTCGACATGTTTATGTTCCATGAGATGGTCCCCTCGCCCGGCGGCTCGCGGGTGGCGGGCACGGTTGAGAGGCAACTAACTCGATGAGCAAGCGCATTCTCGGTTGGGTAGCTCGTACGGCGGCATTGGTGGCGGTGGCCGGATTCGGAACCATGGCACCCGCGATGGCCGAACCTCTTTTCCCCGGTGGCCCCGATGTTCCCGGCGTTCCCGCCATCGTGCCGACAGCGTCGCCGTGCCCGGTGGTCGAGGCCAGGGCGTGCATGCGGTTGTCGACGAACGAGGCGTGGCTGGTCGACAACGGCCGGGTGATCTTCGGCCCGACGCCGATTTCGCACGGTATGGCCGGATACGAAACTCCGCCCGCGGTGACCCGGATTTCCTTCAAGCGGGAATTCCACTGGAGCACGATGCACAACGCGCCGATGCGCTGGGCCACCTTCTTCAACGGTGACATGGCATTCCATGTCGGCCCGGTCAATTCGAAGTCGCACGGTTGTGTGCGCATGACCGAGGACGGCGCCCACCGCTTCTTCGACTACCTGAACCCGGGCGACATCACCCAGGTCATCGACTAGCCGCCCCGCGATTCAGGCCGGGCTCTTCGCTCGCGGCCGACGGTACTCACCGGGGCGGGTCAGCCCGTGCCCGGTGAGTTACCCCTGTTCTCGTGTTCGCCGGTCGGCTGGTTCCGCTCGTGCGGTATACAGCTCGTGTGCGTAAGTGGTTGATCGGTGGGGCTGCGGCTGTCGCACTGCTGCTCGTCGTTGTGGCCGGGCTGTATGTGCTGATGAATTCGCGGACCTACCAGCTGACGGGTCGATTGGTCGATCGCGTCGACACCGACGAGAAGCTGGTCGCGCTGACATTCGACGACGGGCCGACCGAGCGCACGCCCGAGATCCTGCGCATGCTCGCCGAATCGCGAGTCCCGGCGACCTTCTACCTGGTCGGCGATGATCTGGCCGCGCATCCCGAATATGGTGCGGCGATCGCGGCGGCCGGCCACGAGATCGGCAACCACTCGTATTCGCACCGCCGCATGGTCCTTGTCTCCGGTGACACCGTGCGTGACGAAATCGAGCGCACCGACGCCGAGATCCGCCGCACCGGCTACCAGGGCCCGATCACCTTCCGTCCGCCCTACGGCAAGAAACTCTGGGCGTTGCCGAGTTATCTCGCCGACCACGATCGCACCACCGTGACCTGGGATGTCGAGCCGGACTCCGCGGGAGGCGCGAGCCGCGAGGCCATCGTCGCCGACACCCTGGCGCAGACCGGGCCCGGCTCGATCGTGCTGCTGCACGTCATGCACGGCGGCGAATCCGCCGCAGCGATACCCGAGATCGTCACCGGCCTGCGCTCGCGAGGCTACGAATTCACGACTGTCTCCGACTTGCTTCGGCGCGAACAGAAGTAACTCGCCGAGGGACCCGACCTGGCGCGAACCGCCGGCCGCCGACGCGAAACGCTCCGAGACCGAGGCCGGCCTATATCCGCGGAGTGGCGGAACGGTGGTAGCTCGCCTGGGCTTTCCGGACGGTGTCCATGTTGGTCTCCAAGACCACGATCAGCGACTCCAGCCGGTCCGCCACCTGCGCGCCGAGCTCGGTCAGCGTGTACTCCACGCGCGGGGGAATGGCCTCGAGCACCTCGCGATGCACCATGCCGTCGCGTTCGAGGGTTTGCAGGGTCTGCGACAGCATCCGTTCGCTCACGCCGTCGACGCGCCTGCGCAGCGCGCTGAACCGGTACGGGCCTTCCCGTAGCGCCACCAGGGCCAGCACGCCCCACCGGCTGGCGACATTCTGGAGCACCGGTCGCGACTCGCAATCGCGCGCGAAGACGTCGGCTTCCAGCGCCTGATCGTCGTCGGTCGACGGGGGCTGCGTGCTCATGGTGCCGATCGTACCGCTCTTGACCAGAGCGCCTGCGGAATGCATAGTGCTTACGAATAGTTAGTACTACAAAATCGGTACCAACCCTGGAGGAAGATCATGACTGTTGCGGTGACCGGAGCGAGTGGACAGCTGGGCAGGCTCGTCGTGGCGGCGCTGCTGGCGGCGGGTGAACAGCCGGTGGCGATCGTGCGCGATCCCGCCAAGGTCGCCGACCTGGCCGAACGCGGTGTGCGGGTCCGGCAGGCGAGCTACGACGACCCCACCGCGCTCGATGCCGCACTGGCGGGTGTCGACCGGGTGCTGCTGGTCTCGGGCAACGAATTCGGTGCGAGGGTCGCCCAGCACACCAATGTCATCCGGGCCGCCGAGCGCGCGGGTGTCCGGCTGCTCGCCTACACCAGCATTCCCGTCGCGCCCGACAACCGGATGATCCTCGCGCAGGAGCATCGCGGTACCGAAGAGGTGCTGGCGACCGCGCAGGTGCCGACGGTCCTGCTGCGCAACAGCTGGTACTGGGAGAACTATGCCGCAGGCGCCGCGCACGCCATCCAAACCGGCGTGCTGGCCGGCGCCTCGGGCGAGGGCAAGGTCTCCGGGGCCCCGCGCGCCGACTACGCCCAGGCGGCGGCCGTGGTGCTCACCACCGACGGCCACGAGGGGCGCGTCTACGAACTCGGCGGTGACGACGCCCTGACCGGTGCCGACATCGCCGCCGTGCTCACCGAGGTGACCGGCTCGCCGGTGCGCTACGAGAACCTGGCCGAAGCCGAGTACGCGGCGGTCCTGGGGCAGGCCGGCGTGCCCGAGCCGGTGGCCGCGGCGCTGGCCGACGCCGACGCGGGCATCGCCGATGGCCTGCTCGAGGTCCGCACGGGTGACCTGGCCAAGCTTCTCGGCCGTCCGGTGACCTCGCCCGCCGAGGCTTTCCGCGCCGTCCTCGGCTGATTTTCGGGGGGTGGGCCGACGGGGAGTGGTGTGGCAGAGTTCGGGTGTGGCTACCGAAACTCCCCGTCGACGCGCGCACTCCTACCTGAGTGGGCTGCTGTTCGTGATGGGTGTCCTGCACTTCGTCGCGCCGAAGCCGTTCGACGGCATCGTGCCGCCGAAGCTGCCCGGCAACCCGCGCACCTACACCTACGCGTCGGGGGTCGCCGAGCTCGGCGTGGCGACGGCACTCGCGGTGCCGCGCACCCGCCGCTTCGGTGGTTGGCTCGCCGCGGCGCTGTTCGTCGGTGTCTTCCCGGCGAACATCCAGATGGCTGTCGACGTGGTCGGCAACCCGAAGGCGAACGGCCTGTTCAAGGCCGGTGTGCTGGCGCGGCTGCCGTTGCAGATCCCGATGATCGTGGCCGCGCTGCGCGTCGCGCGCCGCTGATCACACCCACTGCACCAGCTGGATGACGATCCCGTTCGGGTCGGTCATCTGGAAGTAGCGCTCGCCCCACTCCTCGGTCTCGATGGGCGTCTCGATCGGGACGCCCGCGGTGCGCAGGCGCTCGTACTCGGCGTCGATGTCGTCGACGATGAACACCACGAGCGTGCCGTCGCCCGCGCTGCCCGCGATGCGCGCCGGCTTGAAGGTGCTCAGGCCGGTGCGCAGGTAGATGACGTTCATCCCGGCATCGGGCCGCTGCAGGGAGACGAATCCGTCGGCGGCCATCTGCTCGGTGAAGCCGAGGTGGTCGATCAGGAACTGTGCCGAGGCCTGCGGGTCGGCGACATTGAGCGAGATGGCGGAGCCGGTGATCTGCATGCGTTCTCCTCGGTGTTGAACTCCGTACGTTGTACGTCTTTAACGATCGCGAGGAGCCGCCCGGTTCCGCTCTATGACCTGCGTCACACGCCTAGAAATTGTCGCGGTCGATGCGCAGCGTGGTGATGGTGGCGGCCAGGCCCTCGTACTGGTTGATCAGCAGCACGATCTCGATGAGCCGGCGCTCGTCGTAGTGCGTGGCCAGCTCGGCCCACGCGGCATCGTCGACATCGCGGCCGGTCACCAGCTGGTCGACGACGGTGAGCAGCGCCCGCTGCCGCGGCGTCCAGCCCTCGGCCTCGGGCCCGGCGGCGACCCGGTCGATCTCCACGGCGGACAGCCCGGCCTTGCGGCCGAGACGGCGATGATGATCGGTCTCGTAGTCGCAGGCGCGAAGGTGCGCGACCCGCAGGATGACCAGTTCGGCCTCGGCGCGCGGCAGCCGTCCGCCCGGCATGAGCTTGCCGGAGAAATGCAGCCAGCCGCGGAACAGCCCGCCGGTGCGCCCGAGGGTGCTGAACAGATGCGCGTCGTCGGTACCCGACGCGCGGGAAAGCACTTGCCAGACAACCCAGTTGATCGGTCCGAGCTCGGCGAACCGTCCCGGGGAAACCCGTGGTAGGGGCGCTGGATCCATCACATTTCCACCTGTCTGCTCGTGCTCGCCCGGCCGGTTCGCAGCGTACTCGCCGGTATGGGATCGTGAAGGCGACTACCGGAGTCGTGCCGGTTTTCTTTGGTTTCCAGTGGTTTTCGCAACAGTTGCGCGTCATGATCGGTGGGTACCGCAGCGCGCAGCGGCGGTGTGAGGTCGCAGCACTGGTAGGGGAACATCGGAATGCTGGTTCGGATCAGGCCGGATGCGGAGCTCACCGGCGCCGAGCGGGAGTTCGTGGATTGCCTGCGCGCCTCTCCGAGCACGGGACTTGCGCTGGTGGATTGCCGGGTGGGCGATCGCAGGCTGGGCGCGGTGATCGTGACGCCGCGGGGGATCACGGTCATCGAGGTCAAGGGCTTCCGGCGACGGCAGAGCGGCCTGCTCGCCGTCTCGGGCGCGGGTGCGTGGACGATCAGCGACAGCCCGCTCGACCTGGACGCCGACCCGTCGTCCGGGCTCACCGACCGGCTCGAGCACGGGATCCACGCCGTGCGGGTCGCGCTCGAGCAGGCACTACAGGACAGCGGACACGTCAGCGGCGCGGTGGTGATGGTGCCGTACCGGGGCGTGGTGGTGCGGCCCGCGCGCACCGTGCTGCGACCGGGGCTGGATGTGCTGGTCGCCAATACCGTCGACGCGCACGAGCTGCAGGTCTATCTCGAGGGCTTCGCCGCGGGCCCCCGCCGATGGACCATCGACCGGGTGCTCACCACCTGCACCGCGCTGGGCGTCGGCGACCTGACGCCACCGCGCGCCGACCTGGCCGCCGACGGCTTCGACGGCAACCGTCCCGCTCCCACGCCGCTCCCGCCGCAGCCGCGCAGGTTCACCGAACCGATCCAGGCGCCGCCGCCCGCCGAGCCGACCGAGCGCGGGAAGCTGGTCGGGCTGATCCTGTTCGCCGCGGCCGTGCTCGGCGTGTTCGTGGTGTTCCTGGTGGTCGGACAGGCACTGCTGCAGGACTCACCGCACCCGCGCCCCAGCTCGGATACCTCGCAGAGCACGACCAGGGCGCCGTCCCCGACGCCCGCGAGTCAGCGACCCGTCGAGTGCTGGCCGTTCCAGAACGGCTGCTGAGCACTCAATCCCGCACGGCACGACCGAGTTTGGTGAACGCGATCGCCTGCTCGGCGCGCACCCGGACATGCGCGCGGGAGGAATCGATGTGCGCGGTGAGGGTGTGCAGCGCCTGTTCGCCCGCGCCCGCCAGCACCTGCTCGGCGATGGTGATGTGATCGGCCGTCATCGCCGCGACCCGCTCGGCGGTCGGCACGTCCATGGTGCGGACCGGGCGCACCCGCACGTAGACCGCGGTGAGCGCGTCGGCGAGGGCCGAATTGCCCGCTGCCCGGAGCAGTTCGGTGTGGAACCGCTCGTCGGCGGCGACCAGCTCCGGCCCGGGTTCCGGTGGTGTGTCCCGGTATTCGCGCCAGCGTTCCAGTTCCGCGCGCACGGCGGGCAGATCGTGCGCGGCGGGGCTGTGCGGCTGGACCGAGTCCGCGGCGTCGATCCGCTGGAAACCGCGGGCTTCCAGCACTATTCGTAGTTCGTAGAGCTCGTCGAGCTCCGCCAGGCGCGGGCGATAAAGGTAGAGCCCGTCGTGGTGGCGCTGGATCAGTCCGTCGGCCTGGAGCCGGGCCAGCGCCTCGCGCACCGGAGTGCGCGAGACGCCGTACCGCTGGGCCAGCCGTTCGGCGCGCAGTCGTTCGGTCGGCGGGAGGGTCCCGGTGGCCAGGTCGTCCCGCAGCGCCAGATAGACGCGCTCGGCCAGGGACACCCGCCCCCTGCGGTTCATGGCCCGCGGTCAGATCGCCATCGCCGCGCGGACCGCGGATTCCGCCCCGGCACCGCCCTCACCCGACGAGCCGAGATGCCCCGAATGCAGCACGTAGTAGTGCTGCGCGGCTTGCAGCGCGAAGCCGATGTGCTGCTCCACCAGC
Organism: Nocardia fodinahabitans; assembly: GCF_052983615.1. Classification (NCBI taxonomy): domain Bacteria; kingdom Bacillati; phylum Actinomycetota; class Actinomycetes; order Mycobacteriales; family Nocardiaceae; genus Nocardia; species Nocardia fodinahabitans. The sequence continues at coordinate 2,788,998 of NZ_JBRJJC010000001.1, read as the reverse complement.
AGCACACTGAGTCCGCCGCGCTGGGTGAGATCGATGATGGTGCGCTCGATCTCGGCCACCACCGAGGGCTGGATACCCTCGGTCGGCTCGTCGAGGATGAGCAGCTTGGGCTCGGTGATCAGGGCGCGCGCGATGGCCAGCTGCTGACGCTGACCGCCGGAGAGCAGACCGGCCTTGCGGGTCAGCAGCTCACGCAGCGCGGGGAACAGTTCCAGCGATTCCTCGATCAGCGCCTTGCCGCGCTTGCGCCCGTCCGCGACGACCTGCAGGTTCTCGGCTGTGGACAGCTGGGGAAAACTCTGCTGCCCCTGCGGCACGTAGGCGATGCCGCGCTTGACCCGCTGCGACGGGGAGAGCTTGGTGATCTTGTCGCCGTCGAAGGTGATCGTGCCCGACTTGGTCGGCAGCAGGCCGACCGCGGTGCGCAGCAGCGTCGTCTTGCCCGCGCCGTTGTGGCCCATGATGGCGACCACGCTGTCGTCGGGGACGGTCAGGCTGACGCCGTGGATCACCTCGGTGCGTCCGTAACCCGAGTGGATGTCGTGTAGTTCAAGCATCGGCCGACTCCTCTTTCGTCGCGTCCCCGGCCAGTGTCGCGGTGCCGAGGTAGACCTCCTGCACCTTCGGATCGGCCTGCACCTCTTCGACGCTGCCCTCGCTGAGCACCTTGCCGCCCGCGAGGACGGTGACCGAGGTGGCGAAGGAGCGCATGAAGTCCATGTCGTGCTCGACGACGACGACCACGCGGTCGCCGCCGATGCGGCGCAACAGGTTTCCGGTCTCCTCGCGTTCCTCGGCGCTCATGCCCGCGACCGGCTCGTCGAGCAGCAGCACCGAGGCGTTCTGCACCAGCAGCATGCCGATCTCGAGCCACTGCTTCTGCCCGTGCGCCAGCACCCCGGCGGGCTTGTCCCGCAGCGCGGTGAGACCCGTTGTCTCCAAGGCTTCTTCGATGCTCGGCAGCACCGACTTGCGGGCCCGCAGCAGCGACAGCGCCGAACGGCCCGCACCCGCCGCGATGTCCAGGTTCTGCAGCACGCTGAGCTGCTCGAACACGCTCGCGGTCTGGAAGGTGCGGCCGATGCCGAGGCGGGCGATCTGGTGCACCTTCTTGCCGAGCAGTTCGGTGCCCGACTTCTGGGCCGAGCCGGTGGCGGGCACCAGGCCGGTGATGGCGTCGATGAGCGTGGTCTTGCCCGCGCCGTTGGGGCCGATCAGGAACCGCAGATCGCCCTGGAGCACCGTCAGGTCGACCTCGGTGACCGCCTTGAAACCGTCGAAACTCACCGAGAGACCGCGTATTTCGAGGTAGTCGCTGTCCATGCCCGCGTTGCCGCCCGCTTTGGGCTCGTGTGTGGTCATCGCGCTTGCACCTTCTCCTCGGTGACGACGGCGGGTGCGGGTTCGGCGGGCACCGGTGCCGGTTCGGGTGTACGGCTCTGCCACCAGCCCTTGAACAGCGGCCACAGGCCGGCCAGTCCGGCGGGGATGAAGCCGACCACCACGATGAACAGCACGCCCTGCAGGTAGGTCCAGCCCGACGGGAACGACTCCGACAGCGAGGTCTGCGCCCAGGCGACGCCGATCGCGCCGAGAACCGGGCCGAGCAGCGTGGTGCGGCCACCGATCGCGACCCCGATGAGGAACGCGATGGACGGGACGACACCGATGTCGGCGGGGGAGATGATGCCGACGATCGGGGTGAACAGCGCACCGGCGATGCCGGCCAGGAACGCCGCCACCACATAGGCGACGATCTTGATGTTGGCCGGGTCGTAGCCGAGGAAGCGCACCCGCTCCTCCGCGTCGCGCACCGCGACCAGCAGTTCGCCGTAGCGGCTGCGATTGAGCTGGCGGATCAGCGCGACGACCAGCAGCAGCGTGCCAGCGGCGATGAAGAACAGCATCTGGCGGTTGACCGGATCGGAGAGCCGGAACCCGAAGAAGGACCGGAAGTCCGACAGGCCGGTGAAGCCGCCGATGGCCTGCTGACCGGTGAGCAGGATGGCCAGCGCCGCGGCCAGCGCCTGGCTCAGGATGGCGAAGTACGCGCCCCGGACCCGGCGCTTGAACACGCCGTAGCCGAGCACGGCGGCCACCAGGGCGGGCAGTACCAGGATGGCGAGGATGGCCATCGGCGCCGAGGCGAACGGCTGCCAGAATCCGGGCAGTTCGCTGATGCCGGAGATCTCCATGAACTCCGGGACGTCGTTGCCGAGGCGGGCGGCGTCGGCGAGCTGCATGTGCATGGCCATGATGTAGGCGCCGATGCCGAAGAACACGCCCTGGCCCAGGGTGAGCATGCCGCCACGGCCCCATGCCAATCCGATGCCCGCCGCCACGATGGCGAAGCAGAGGAACTTGGCGAGCAGGTTCAGGCGGAAGTCGCTCAATACCGCCGGTGCCACCGCGAACAGGATGAACGCGGCGATGGCGAAGCCCGCCAGGGGAGTCAGCTTCTCTCTCATGCCAGGCTCCTCGTCCGCACGGTGAACAGACCCTGCGGGCGGACCTGCAGGAAGATGACGATCAGCACGAACACGATGACCTTCGCGATGGACGCGGTGGTCGAGTATTCGATGAAGGAGTTGAGCAGGCCGAGCGCGAACGCCGCGATCACCGTGCCCTTGATCTGGCCGAGGCCACCGATCACGACGACCAGGAACGCGTCGATCAGATAGCTCTGGCCGATGGTCGGGCTGGTCGAACCGATCAGAGTCAGCGCGACACCGGCGACGCCGGCCAGGCCGGACCCGATAAAGAACGTGCTGATATCGGTGAATCGCGAAGAGATGCCGGAGGTTTCGGCCAGGCCGCGGTTCTGCACGACGGCGCGGATGCGACGGCCCATCGGAGTGGTCTTGAGGACGGCGGCCAGCGCGGTCACCGCGACGATCGCCAGCACCAGGATGAAGATGCGGGTCTTGGGCACCACCGCGCCCGCGATGGTGATTCCGCCACTGAGCCATTCGGGCACCAGCACGTTCTTGGCCGGCGCGCCGAAGATGTCGCGCGCGGCCTGCTGCAGCACGAGGCCGACACCGAAGGTGACCAGCAGCGTGTCCAGCGGGCGGTCGTACATGTAGCGGATCAGGCCCATCTCCAGGGCGGCGCCGAGCAGGCCGCCGATCAGGAAGCCCATGAACAACGAGACGACCAGCGACACGCCCGCCGACGAGAAGACCTGCTGCACAACGTAGGTGGTGTAGCAGCCGGCCATGATGAATTCGCCGTGCGCCATGTTGATGACGCCCATCTGGCCGAAGGTCAGCGACAGGCCGAGGGCGGCGAGCAGAAGAATTGAACCGAGGCTCAACCCGGTGAAGAGTTGGCCGATGAGTACATCCATGTGAGTTCCCTGCGATCGGTGACCACGAGCGGTGCGACCTCGAGGAGGCCCGTTCGCGGCCGGCTCGCCGCCGACCGGCCGAGACGATGCGCCCTGGCGCGGGTATCGGCCGGTCGGCGGTGAGCTTGGGGGCCGCGAACACGTCGCGGCCACGCGACAGCTACTTCAAGCCCTTGGCCCAGTCGTAGGACTTCAGGTACGGGTCCGGGGTGATCGCCTTGCCGGAGTCCCACACCGTGTAGATCAGGCCGTCCGCGCGGATCTCGCCGATGCGGGCGGTCTTGGTGATGTGGTGGTTGGAGCCGTCGATGGTGACGGTGCCCTCGGGGGCTTCGAAGCTGACGCCGTCAGCGGCGGCCTGCACGTCGGCCACGGCGAAGGACTTGGCCTTCTCGACGGTGTTCTTCCACAGGAAGACCGAGGCGTAGGCGGCTTCCATCGGGTCGGAGGTGGGCTTGTCGGCGCCGAAGGCGGCCTTGTAGTCGGCGACGAACTTCTTGTTCACCGGGGTGTCGACGGTCTGGTAGTAGTTCCAGGCGGTCAGCTGGCCCGCGATGTTCTGCGCGCCGATACCGGCGACCTCCTCCTCGGCGATCGACACCGAAACCACCGGCATCTCGGCGGCTTTCAGGCCGGCGTTGGTGTACTCGCGGAAGAACGCGACGTTGGAGTCGCCGTTGAGGGTGTTGAAGACCGCGCCCGCCCTGGCGTTGCGCACCTTGTTGACGATGGTGGAGAAGTCGGTCGAGCCGAGCGGGGTGTAGTCCTCGCCCTTGATCTCGATGCCGTTGGCCGCGGCGTAGGCCTTGATCTCCCGGTTGGCGGTCTGCGGGAAGACGTAGTCCGAGCCGACCAGGTAGAGGGACGTGATGCCCTTCTGCTTGAGGTAGTCCAGCGCGGGGATGATCTGCTGGTTGGTGGTGGCGCCGGTGTAGAAGATGTTCTTGCTGTCCTCCAGGCCCTCGTATTGCACGGGGTAGTAGAGCAGCGAGTTCAGGCTCTCGAACTTGGGCTTCATGGCCTTGCGGCTCGACGAGGTCCAGCCGCCGAACACCGCGGCGACACAGTCGGAGCTGATCAGCTTCTCCGCCTTCTCGGCGAAGGTCTTCGGGTCCGACGCGCCGTCTTCGAGGACGATCTCGACCTTCTTGCCGAGCACGCCGCCCGCGGCGTTGATCTGGTCGATCGCCAGCTTGGTCGAATTGGCCACGGTGACTTCGGAAATGGCCATGGTGCCCGACAGCGAGTGCAGCGAGCCCACCTTGATGGTGTCTTTGGTGGTGTCGACGCAGGACGCGGCGGTCGTGCCGGGCGACGCGTCGTCGCGCGCACCGCAACCGGTGAGCAACAGGCCTGCGATGGCCACCGCGGCAGGCACCGTGAGTGCCTTGACCAAACGGGATTCAGACATGGGGCGGTTCTCCTCATCAGGTGTTACGGCGGCGCCAAGCGCGCCACAACGAACACCGCCGCGGTCTGCCCCGGTGACTGGATGTACACCGAGTTGTATACAGCGGCTGTATTCGTGAGCGGAACAGTAGAGGGAACTTGTTGCACCGGAATATCTCTCGGTCACGTGTCCGTTTCGTCTGTTTCATCCGTGTGAACAAATGCTCGACGCGAGGTACGGGGGTCTGCGCGCCTACGGTTGCGTAGGGACGCCATGGTGCGGCACGCTTCGAATTCGTACGACGTCGAACAGCCGGAAGACGCGGCGCTCGGGCCGTGTGTGGTCAGTCGAGGAGGAGCCCAATGGGGCACTACAAGGCGAACGTGCGGGACATCGAGTTCAATCTGTTCGAGGTGCTGAACCTCGACAAACTCCTGGATACCGGCGCCTACGGCGACCTGGACTCCGAGACGGTGCGGCAGATCCTCGACGAGGTCAAGCGCCTGGCCGAGGGCCCGATCGCGGACTCGTTCGCCGCGGCCGACCGGCACCCCGTGGTCTTCCGTCCCGACACCTTCGACATCTCCGTGCCCGAACCGCTGCGCAAAACGGTGGCCGCGGTCCAGGAGGCGGGCTGGTTCCGCCTCGGCATGCCGGAGGGTATGGACGGCACCGCCGCCCCGAACGTGCTGATGTGGGCGATCAACGAGCTGGTCATCTGCGCCAACCCGGCGGCCAGCTTCTTCAACATGGGTCCGCTGATGGGCTCGGTGCTCTACGAGGTCGGCACCGACGAGCAGAAGCGCTGGGCACGTGGCGGATTCGAGCGCGGCTGGCAGGGCACCATGGTGCTCACCGAGCCCGACGCCGGCTCCGATGTCGGCGCGGGCCGCACCAAGGCCGTGCCGCAGCCCGACGGGTCGTGGCACATCGAGGGCGTGAAGCGGTTCATCTCCGGTGGTGACGTGGGTGAGGTGGCGGAGAACGTCTTCCACCTGGTGCTGGCCCGGCCGGAGGGCGCCGGTCCCGGCACCAAGGGGCTGTCGCTGTTCTACGTGCCGAAGTTCCTGTTCGATCCCGAGACGCTGGAGCTGGGCGACCGCAACGGTGTGTATGTGACCGGGGTCGAGCACAAGATGGGGATCAAGTCCTCGCCGACCTGCGAGGTCACCTTCGGCGGCACGGCGGTGCCCGCCAAGGGCTGGCTGGTCGGCGACGTGCACAACGGCATCGCGCAGATGTTCAAGGTGATCGAGAACGCGCGGATGACGGTGGGTGTGAAGTCGTCCGGGACGCTGTCGACGGGGTATCTGAACGCGCTGGAGTACGCCAAGACCCGGGTGCAGGGCGCGGATCTGACGCAGATGTCGGACAAGGCGGCGCCGCGCGTCACCATCACCCATCACCCCGATGTGCGCCGGTCGCTGGCCATGCAGAAGGCCTACGCGGAGGGGCTGCGCGCGGTGTATCTGTATACCGCCGCGCATCAGAACGAGGATGTGGCGCAGCTCGTCTCCGGCGCCGACGCGGAGCTGGCGCACCGGGTGGACGACCTGCTGCTGCCGATCGTCAAGGGTGTCGGTTCGGAGCGGGCCTACCAGTTGCTCACCGAGTCGCTGCAGACCTTCGGCGGTTCCGGCTATCTGCAGGACTATCCGATCGAGCAGTACATCCGCGACGCCAAGATCGACTCGCTCTACGAGGGCACCACCGCGATCCAGGCGCAGGACTTCTTCTTCCGCAAGATCATTCGCGATCGCGGCGCCGCGCTGGCGCACGTCAACGCCCAGATCACCGCCTACCTGGACAGCGACACCGGCCGCTTCGCCACCGAACGCGCCCTGCTGCGCACCGCCCAGGCCGACATCGGCGCCATGGCCGCCACCCTCACCGGCTACGCCATGGCTGGCCAGACCGACCCCACCGAGCTCTACAAGGTCGGCCTCGGCTCGGTCCGCTTCCTGATGTCGGTCGGCGACCTCCTCATCGCCTGGCGCCTCATGGTCCAAGCCGACATCGCCGCCGCGGCCCTGGCCACCGACGCCGCCCCCAAGGACCGCCCCTTCTACCAGGGAAAAGTGGCCGTGGCCAGCTTCTTCGCCAAGAACGTCCTGCCCGAACTCACCGCCACCAAGAACATCCTCGCCACCATCGACAACGACATCATGTCCATCCCGGAGGAGGCCTTCTGAAGGCTCGCCCTACTTGATCAGGTAGGGCGAGACCGAGCTGCGGTGTTCGCTGATGTCGAGTGCCTTGCCCAACGGGGGGGAAGGCGCGTTGGGGGCAGTTGGAGCGGACGCAGACCCGGCAGGCGCCGATGGGGGTGGCGGTGGCTTCGCCGAGGTCGATGCCGTCGGCGTAGACGACGCGGCTCGCGTGGCGGAGTTCGCAGCCGAGGCCGATGGCGAAGGTCTTGCTGGGCTGGCCGTAGCGGGTGGCGCGGCGTTCGACGGTGCGGGCGACCCAGAGGTATTTGCGGCCGTCGGGCATCTGGGCGATCTGGGTCATGATCTTGCCGGGGTAGGCGAAGGTCTCGTAGACGTTCCACAGCGGGCAGGTGCCGCCACTGGCGGAGAAGTGGAAACCGGTGGCGGACTGGCGTTTCGACATGTTGCCCGCGCGATCGACGCGGACGAAGGAGAACGGCACGCCACGCAGGCTCGGCCGCTGCAGGGTCGAGAGCCGGTGGCAGATGGTCTCGTAACTCTGCGAGAAGAACGCCGACAGGCGCTCGATGTCGTAGCGGAAGTCCTCGGCCACCTCGTGGAAGTGGGTGTAGGGCAACACCGTCGCCGCGGCGAAGTAGTTGGCCAGGCCGAGCATGGCCAGCTTGTGTGCGGCCTCGGAGGCGAAATTGCCCTCCTCGACCAGCTTGTCGAGCAGCGGCCCGCATTCGAGATAGGCCAGTTCGGCGGCCAGCTTGAAGGTGCGCTGCCCGCCGGACAGGTGCGGGGAGATCTCGAGCTGATTGGTCTCGGGATCGAAGTGGTGCAGCACGCCCTCGCCGAGGTCGATCCGCTCGACGATCCGCACGCCGTGCGCGCGCAGCAGCCGGACGATCTCGGTGCTCACCTCGCCGCCGTGGAACCGGATGCGCGCGGTGAGGTCCTCGGCCGCGGTGTCGAGCTCGTCGATGTAGTTCTGGCGCTGATAGAAGTAGTCGCGCACTTCCTCGTGCGGCTTGCTGATCGCGGCGCTGCCGGAACCGTCGGAGAAGCGGTCCTCGGTGGCGGCGGCCAGCTGGGCGCTGGTGTTGCGGTACCGGTTGTGCATGGCGACCAGGGCCCGCGCCATGCTCGGATGCGCCGAGACCATGTCGGCGATCTCCTGGGTGTCGGCCTCGATGCCGAGCTCGGCGTCCATCACGACTTCCTGCAGCTCGGCGATGAGCCGGGTGTCGTCGTGGGCGGAGAAGAAGGCCGGGTCGACGCCGAAGACCTCGTTGATCCGCTTGAGCACGGGCACCGTCAGCGGCCGCACGTCGTGCTCGATCTGGTTGAGATAGCTGGCCGAGATCTCCAGTTTCTGGGCCAGTGAGACCTGGCTCAGCCCACGCTCGGTGCGCAGCTGGCGCAGCCGCGCACCGACATAGGTCTTGGCCATATGTCCAGTTTATGGCCGGTTTCGCACCCTTGCCAATGGATTCTTAACAGCGTGGTCTGAGCGATGTGTCACACCGCCGCGCTACGGTCGTCGAGTGCTGTTCAGCGATGTCGTCGCGGCCTCGGCGGCCGTGCGAGCGACCCGGTCGCGCAAGGCGAAGATCGCCGCGCTGGCCGGGCTCTTCGCCGCCGCGAGCCCGGCGGAGATCGGGATCGTGGTCGCGTGGCTGTCCGGTGATCTGGTGCAGGGCCGGATCGGCGCGGGGTGGCGCACCGTGGCCGGGCTGGAGACGCCACCGAGCGCGCAGCCGCGCCTGACGGTCGACGAGGTCGACGGTGTCTTCACCGAACTCACCGGGCTCAGCGGCACCGGCTCGACGCTGCGCAGACGCGAACTGCTGACGGCGTTGTTCACCGCCGCGACCGAGGACGAACAGTCCTTCCTGGTCCGGCTGCTCACCGGGGAACTGCGGCAGGGTGCGCTCACCGCGGTCGTCGTCGAGGCGCTGGCGCAGGCCACCGGCGTCCCGGTCGAGGTGGTCCGGCGCGCGCACATGCTGTCCGGGCAGCTGCCCGCGACCGCCGTCGCCGCGGTCACCGGCGGCGCGGCGGCGCTGACCGCGTTCCGGCTCGAGGTCGGCAGGCCGGTCGCGCCGATGCTCGCGTCACCTGGCGGCTCGCTGGACGAGGCGCTGGCCGAACTCGGTCCGCAGGTGAGCGTCGAACACAAACTCGACGGCGCCCGGATCCAGGTGCACCGCGACGGCGAGCGCGTGTGGGTCTTCACGCGCACGCTGCGCGACATCACCGCGAGCGTCCCCGAGCTGGTCGCGCTGGTCGCCGGCCTCGACTGCGTCAGCGTGGTGCTGGACGGGGAGACCCTCGCACTGACCGACGCGGGCAGACCACGCCCGTTCCAGGAGACGATGAGCCGGTTCGCCACCGTCGGCGAGGACGCCAGGGACCTGCTGCTGCACCCCTACTTCTTCGACTGCCTGCACCTCGACGGCGTCGACCTGATCGACGAACCGCTGCGGGCCCGCCGCACCGCGTTGGCCCGGGTGGCGGGCGAGCATGTCATCCCGGCGCTGGTCGCCCCCGTCGCCGCGGCCGCCGCCGAGTACTACGACGACGCGCTGGCCGTCGGCAACGAGGGCGTGATGATCAAGGCCCTGGACGCGCCGTACGCGGCGGGCAGGCGCGGCAAGGCGTGGCAGAAGATCAAACCGGCGCACACCCTCGACCTGCTGGTGATCGGCGCGGAGTGGGGTTACGGCAGGCGCACCGGGTTCCTGTCGAACCTGCACCTGGCCGCGCGCGACTCGGAGACGGGCGAGCCGGTGATGGTCGGCAAGACGTTCAAGGGCCTCACCGACGAGCTGCTGCGCTGGCAGACCGCGGAGTTCCCGCGCCACCAGACCCACACCGACGGGCACGCCGTGTTCCTGCGGCCGCGGCTCGTCGTCGAGATCGCGCTCGACGGTATCCAGGCCAGCACCAGGTATCCCGGCGGCGTCGCCCTGCGCTTCGCCAGGGTCCTGCGCTACCGGCCGGACAAGGAGCCGGCGCAGGCCGACACGATCGACGCGGTGCGCGCGCTGGGGGTCGCGGGCTGACCTGTTCGGGACTTACCTGCAACAGTTTGGCAATCCGGTATCGGCATACGACACACTGTTCGGGTGAGCGCCGAACTAATGGTCCTGTTGATCGTCATCGTCACAGCTCTCGCATTCGACTTCACCAACGGATTCCACGACACGGCCAATGCCATGGCGACCTCGATCGCCACCGGCGCGCTGAAGCCGCGCGTGGCGGTGGCGCTGTCCGGCGTGCTGAATCTGATCGGCGCCTTTCTGTCGGTATCGGTGGCGGCGACTGTGGCCAAGGGCATCGTGCAATTGAACGACGTGAGCGGACAGGACCTCCTCGTCATCGTCTTCGCCGGTCTGGTCGGCGGCATCCTGTGGAACCTGCTGACCTGGCTGCTCGGCCTGCCGTCGAGTTCCTCGCACGCGCTGTTCGGCGGCCTGATCGGCTCGACGATCGCCGCGCTCGGCTGGAACGGCGTGATCTGGGCGTCGGGCTCGGAGGGCGTGCTGATCAAGATCGTCCTGCCCGCGATCCTGGCGCCGGTGATCGCCGCGCTGGTCGCGGCCATCGCCACCGTCCTGGTCTACCGGATCACCCACGGCGTCGACGAGGACAAGGCGAACGAGGGCTTCCGCTGGGGCCAGATCGGGTCGGCGTCGCTGGTCTCGCTGGCCCACGGCACCAACGACGCGCAGAAGACGATGGGCATCATCTTCCTGGCGCTGGTGGCCTACGGCACGCTCGACAAGGACGACCACATGCCGCTGTGGGTGATGGCGGCCTGTGCCGTGGCGATCGCCCTCGGCACCTATCTCGGCGGCTGGCGGATCATCCGGACCCTGGGCAAAGGTCTGGTCGAGATCGAGTCGCCGCAGGGCCTGGCCGCCGAGTCCACCTCGGCGGCGATCATCCTCACCTCCGCGCACTTCGGCCTGCCGCTGTCGACCACGCAGACCGCGACCGGCGCGATTCTGGGCACCGGCATCGGCAAGGGTGTCGAGGTGCGGTGGCGGGTGATGGGCCGGATGGCGGTCGCCTGGCTGCTGACACTGCCGATGGCGGGCATCGTCGGCGCGATCTGCTGGGCCATCGCGCACCTCATCGGTGGCCTGCCCGGCGTCCTGGTGGTGTTCGCGATCTTGATCGCCGGTGCGCTCGGCATCTATCTGCGGTCGCGGCGGGACCCGGTCGGCACCCACAATGTGAACGAGTGGCCCGAGGGTGTGCCGCCCGCGGCGACGCCGTCGTCGGTCGAACAGAACCACGCCGGGTAGAAGGGAGCGATCGTGCATACCGTGATCACGAATCTGAGTTCACTGTGGGAAGTGGTGCTGGCCGCGCTGGTCTTCGGCGCCGGGGTGCCCGCGGTCTTCGCCTTCGCGGTGCGCTGGTGGGCCCAGGCGGAGACGGTCGACGCCGAAGGTCGCGTCCGCCGGAACTACCCGGCGCTGGCCGGGGCGCTGATCTGTGTGGTCCTCATCGTCATGGTGGTGATCACCGGAATCCTGTTCACCGCCAAGGCGTTCCTCGCCCATCAGTTCGGCATCCATCTGTTCGGTCAAGCATGAGCGAGGACGCGATGACAGATCCGACCCCCACTCCCGCCGTCCGCGGCAACCTGCTCTCGCGGGTGCTGGGCTGGCTGCGCGCCGGATATCCGCAGGGCATCCCGCAATCGGACTATGTCGCGCTGTTCGCGGTACTGCACCGGCATCTCACCGACTACGAGGTGGTGGTCATCGGGGAGAAACTGATCGAGGCCAACCCGAACCGGGAATCGATCAGCGAGGCCGAGATCGCGGCGGCCATCGCCGATTTCGCCAAGGAGCAGCCCGCGCCCGACGATGTCTCGCGCGTGGCTTCGCAGCTGGCCGCCGGTGGCTGGCCGTTGGCCGAACCGCTCGACGACGGCGAACCGGCGCCCGACCAGGACTGAAGTTACCGGCGCGATAATTCCGCTGGGCCAGTGGAATTCGTGGCAGAACCAATTTCCGATTCGCCCGGCTGCCCGGCGGGTGCGCGCTAGCATGCCAGGGTGGTTCGGCGTGTGGATGAAACCGATAGTGGTCGTAGTTACGGTGGATTGTCGCGCCAGCAGCGAGTAGCCATGCGGCGCAACCGGTTGACCGATGCCGCACTGGAACTATTCGGTACCCAGGGTTATTCGTCGACGTCGATCGAACGCCTGTGCGCGACGGCGAATGTGTCGACCCGCAGTTTCTACGAGGACATCGGCAGTCGCGAGGCGCTGCTGATCGCCCTCGTCGACCGGCTCAACACGGCCGCGCTGCACCGGGTCGACGAGGCGCTGGCACGCGCCAGCGAGCAGCCGCTGGTGGTGCGCGTGGTGGAGAGCTTCCGTGCCTTTCTCGCCGTGACCTGCCGGGATCGCCGGGCGGCCAGGGTGTTCTACGTCGAGGTGGTCGGTGTGAGCCCGGTGGTGGAGGAGTGGCGCCGCGCGCAACGGCGATCGGTCTCCGGCTTGCTCACCAGGGAGGCCCAGCGCGCCGCCGCGCGTGGTGAAGCGGAATCGCGCAGTGTGCATCTGTTCACGCTCGCGTTGATCGGCGCGGTGAATTCCCTGGCGCAGGAGATGGTGCACGCCACCGTTCCCGGCGACGCGATCTCGGTCGACGAGATCTGCGACGAGATCGCCTATTTCATCCGGTCCGGGCTCTCGGTCCGGCCTTCGGCACTGCCGACCTGAGCGCACGAAACCCGAACACACGAAAAGGGAGGCGTCCGATCGGACGCCTCCCTTTTCAGGTGTGGGGAGAATCAGATACCCATGCCCTGGGCGAGCATCGGCCACGACTCGTGCAGCGCCTGCTCCCAGTACGGCCAGTAGTGGGTGCCGACCGGGTTGAACATGTAGGTCGCCGGGATGCCCAGCGAGTCCAGCTTGGTCTTCAGGTTCTGCGTGCACGCGTTGGTCGCGGCTTCGATCGCGACGCCGAGGCCGAGGTTGACCACGCCCATCGGGCCGTTGCCCTCGGTGTAGTACCGCACGTCCTCCATCACCGGCAGGCCGCTACCGCTGGAGATGTAGAGGTTGGTGCCGCGCAACTTCTCGGCGTTGAGGACCGGGTCGTTGGCGACCCAAGCCGGGTCGTTGTCACCGCCGTACATGTTCTCGGTGTCACCGCCCGCCCAGGTCTCCACGGAGAACTTGACGAACTGCCTGCCCATGGGGTCGGCGATCTGCGCGCAGCCGGAGTAGGCGGCCACGGACTTGAACAGGCCCGGCTTGGCCTCGGCCAGTTGCAGCACCGAGGTGCCGGAGGTGGACAGGCCGGCCAGCGAGTTGAGGCCGGTCGAGTTGAGGGTGCTGTCGAGCAGCGGGGGCAGCTCCTGGGTGAAGAAGGTGTTCCACTTGTTCAGGCCGAGGCGCGCGTCTTCCTTCTGCCAGTCGGCGTAGTAGCTGCCGCGGCCGCCGATCGGCTGGATGACATTGACCTGCTTGTCGGCCAGGAAGCCGAGCGCGTTGGTCTGCGCGGCCCAGCTGGCGGTGCCCTCACCGGCGTCGAGGCCGTTGAGCAGGTAGAGGTTGGGGGCGGGCTTGGACTCGTCGACCGGGCGCTGCACGTCGACGGTGATGTCCTTCTTCATGGCCGCCGAGTACACCTTCAGGTGCCAGGTGCGCCCGTCCTTGACGATCGACGACACGGCCGAGGGCTTCTCGGGTTCGGCCGATGCGGCACCGCCTGCGATCACGGCCACCGACAGCGCGGCGGTCAGAGCCACGGCGGTGGTGCGCAGTGCGGCCACGGTACGTACAGCTGAGAGCTTCATCGAACAGTCGGTTCCAGTCCACGGGCCGTGTCGGCTCCGTCATCGCAGTGCTTCCCCCCTTGGCCGAACGATGCGCGCTCGACGGCTGCGGGGCTGTCAGATCCTCCGACACTCTATGTCCTCCGGCGGGACAGAATCGTTACTGGTTCACAAATAGCAGTGACCTCGAGCACGGTTAACGACCGCGCAATACTGCCCGCGAATCGGAAATACCGCCGCAACCAGCCGCTCTTATGGTGACGGCCATGGGTAAGGAAATCTCCGGTGGCGCGTCGGCCGGGATCGAGATCAGCGGTTTGAGCAAGACGTTCCGGGTGGGTCGCGACACCGTGCGCGCGCTCGACTCGGTCGATCTGCGGACCTCGAACGGCGCATTCCTCTCCTTGCTCGGCCCGTCGGGATGTGGCAAATCGACCGTTTTGCGAATTCTGGCCGGTCTCGACGAACCGACCGCAGGCACCGCCACCATCAACGGGCTGACGCCGGAGCGGCTGCGCGGCGGCCATCAGCTCGGCATCGCCTTCCAGGATTCGGCGCTGCTGCCCTGGCGCAGCGTCGAATCGAACATCCGGCTGCCGTTGCAGGTGGCCGGGCTGCCCGCCGAACCGGAGCGGATCGCCGAACTGATCGCGCTGGTCGGGCTGGAGGGCTTCGAGAAAGCCAAGCCGGCGCAGTTGTCCGGCGGTATGCGCCAACGGGTTTCGATCGCGCGGGCGCTGGTGGTGCAGCCGTCGGTGCTGCTGCTCGACGAACCCTTCGGCGCGCTCGACGACATGACCAGGCAGCGGCTGAATCTGGAACTGCTGCGGATCTGGACCGAGCAGCCCGCGACGACGCTGATGGTCACCCACGGCATCGGCGAGGCGGTGTTCCTCTCCGATGTGGTGGCGGTGATGAGTCCGCGACCGGGCCGGGTCCTGGAGCTGGTCGAGATCGATCTGCCGCGCCCGCGCACGCCCGAGATGATGCGGACCCCGGAATTCCACAAGCTCTGCGATTACCTGTCCGAGCTGCTGTTCGGGCGCGGTGGTGTGGCATGAGTGAGGCACTCGCGGTGTCCGGGCCTGCGGCGGTGACGCCGCCGGGTCGCGTCCGGCTACGGAAGGGAATCGGCGGCCCCCGGGTGGCGGGCGTGCTGGGGGTGGCGGCGCTGATCGCGCTGTGGTGGGTGCTGGCGGCGGCCGGGGTGGCAGGCGGCACGATCCCCACGCCCTGGCGGGTGCTGTCGACCATGTGGTCGGACGGTTGGGGTCTGTACGGGCCGAACTTCCGGGTGACGGCGGCGGGGGCGCTGCAGGGCTTCCTGTGGGGCAACGCGCTCGCGATCGGGATCGCGGCGCTGATCATGCTGATCCCGCGGATCGAGCCGCTGGCCACCCAGCTGGCCATCCTGAGTTACTGCACGCCACTGGTGGCGCTGGGCCCGATCATCCTGGTGGTCTTCGGCGGCCGCACCCCGACGGTGTTCCTGGCCGCCATGTACTGCTTCTTCACCACCATGGTCGGCGCGGTCACCGGCCTGCGCTCGGCCGATCCGGCGAGCCTGGACCTGGTGCGCGCCTACGGCGGCGGCCGCTGGCAGCAGCTGTACCGGGTGCGGGCGATCGCGGCACTGCCGAACACGTTCGCCGCCTTGAAGATCGCCGCGCCGTCGGCGGTGCTCGGCGCGATCATCGGCGAGTACCTGGGTGGTGTCGACAGCGGGATCGGCGTCGCGCTGACGGCCGCGCAGACCGCCTACAACGTGCCGCGCACCTGGGGCATGGCACTGGCCGCTGCGGCGCTGGCCGGGTTGGGCTATCTGCTGGTCGCGGTGGCCGCGCGACTGATCACGCCGTGGACGGCGACCACGGAGGAGGGCCGATGACCACCACCGCGCTGCGCCGGATCGGCCGGTTCCTGCTGCCGCTGGCCACCTCGCTGATCCTGCTGCTGGTCATCTGGTCACTGTTCCTGCGGGCGTTCCCGCAGATCGGGCCGAGGGTCGGCAAGACGCCCTCGGATATCTGGCGCTATCTGGTGACCGCGCCGGGTGCCGCGACCGCCCGGCAGGCGATTGTCGACGACCTCGCGATCACCCTGCGCGACGCCGCGATCGGCTTCACCGTCGGCATGCTCGGCGCGCTGGGGGTGGCCGCGCTGTTCGTGTTGTATTCGGCTGTGCAGCAGACGTTCATGCCGGTGGCGATGCTGCTGCGCTCGGTCCCGCTGGTGGCGTTGAGCCCGATCGTGGTGCTGGTCTTCGGCCGTGGCACGGCAGGGGTGGCCGTGCTGACCGCGATCGTGGTGTTCTTCCCGGCGCTGGTGATGATCATGACCGGTTTGCGCGAAGCGCCTAGGCAGGCCATGGAATTGGTGACGGCCTACGGCGGCTCGCGCTGGACCGGGCTGCGGCTGGTCGCGGTTCCCGCCGCGCTGCCCTCGGTGTTCGCGGCGGCGCGAGTGTCGGTGCCGGGCGCGCTGATCGGCGCGCTGCTCGGTGAATGGCTCGGCAGCGGAACGGGTTTGGGCGCAAGTTTGGTGCGCGCCATTCCGATGTTCCAGTACAACCGGCTGTGGGCGTCGATCGTGGTGGTGACCGTGGTGTCGGTGCTGCTCTACGCGATCGTGGGCGTGATCGAGAATCTGGTGCTCGCGCGGTTCGGGCCGAGCGCGGGTAAGGCCTGATCGGGAGGGAATGGCGGCGGAACGCGGACGCAAAGAGAACGAAACGCGTCGAAACTACATTCGGCGCATGAACAGTATCGACCGTCGTTCCTTTCTCCGCTATTCCGCGCTGACCGGCGCCGCGCTCGGTGGGGCGGGTCTGCTCGCCGCGTGCGGCGGCGGTTCGGGCGGTTCTTCCAACGGTTCGACCGACGACGGTTCGAAATACGGCAAGGTCGCGGTGCAGTTGTCGTGGCTGAAGAACATCGAATTCGCGGGTGAGTATTTCGCCGATTCGAAGGGATATTTCAAGGATGCGGGATTCGGTGCGGTAGACCTCATCGCGGGTGGCGCGGCGAGTACCTCGGTGGAGGCCGGACTCGATACCGGGAAGGTGTGGATCGGGCTGTCCGCGCCGCAGACCACCGCGCCCGCGATCCTGGAAGGGCTGCCCGCGAAAATCGTGGGCGCGACCTATCAGAAGAATCCGTTCGCGATCGTCAGTGCGGCGGGGAAGCCGATCAAGTCACCGGCCGATATGAAGGGCCGCAAGATCGGCGTCCAGGACACCAACCAGCTGATCTTCAGCGCCCTGCTGGCGGCCAACGGGATCGCACCGGGCGAGGTGACCGTGGTGCCCGCGCAGTTCGACCCGACCCCGCTGGCCAACGGCGAGGTCGACGGCTGGGTCAGCTACGTGACCAACGAGCCGATCACCCTGGCCGCCAAGGGCTTCGCCAACGATCACTTCCTGTTCGCCGATTTCGGCCTGCCGCTGGTCGCCGAGACGCTGACGGTCACCCAGGACACGATCGACAACGAGCGCGACAAGCTCGAGGCGTTCCTGATCGCCGAGATCAAGGGCTGGAAGGACGCCGTCGCCGATCCGGCCGAGTCGGCCCGGCTGGCCGTCGAGGTCTACGGCAAGGACCAGAAGCTCGAGCTCGGCGAGCAGACCAAGGAGGCCATCGCGCAGAACGACCTGGTCGTCTCGGCCTCGACCAAGACCGACGGTCTGCTGTCGATGACCGACGCGCTGATCGAGCAGAACATCGCCGCGCTGCGCACCGCGAAGATCGACATCAAGGCCGAGCAGCTGTTCGACCTGTCGATCCTGCGCGAGATCTACGCCGCGAACCCCGGGTTGAAGTAGGCCTAGATCGCCAGGCCGACCGCCGCCGACCCGTAGTCGCGGCGGGCGGTCAGGCGCAGGCCCGCGCGCGAGGCGAGGAAGTCGGCGGTGACGAAGACAGCGGTCTCGGCCGGGGTGCGCGGGCCCGATTCGAGGCCGGCGGGCACATGCAGCCGGGCCAGGGTGGGCTCGTCGAAGCCGCCCGCGCGCAGGTCGTCGAGGCGACGGGCCTGGTCGGCGGGGGAGCCGAGCGCGGCCAGGTAGCCCAGCTCGGGTAGTCGTAGCGCGACGGTGAGCAGCGGGATCTCGAAGCGCGGCTCGTTGGCCAGCACCACGATGCCGGTGCTGCTGTCGATCTCGCCCGCGGCCGAGAGGGTGTTCAGGTAGCGGTGCGGCCAGTCCACGACGACCTCGGCGCCGGGGAACGAAGCCGGGTCGGCGAACTCGGGACGCGAATCGCAGATGCTGACCCGATAGCCGATCATCCGCGCCTGGGCGGCCAGGGTGGCGGCATAGGCGTTGGCGCCGAAGATGATCAGGCGCGGCGGCGGGCAGTAGGAGGCGACGAACAGATCCGACTCGGGCAGCGCGACGAGCTCGGTGGCGTGCTTGCGATCGGTGACCAGATGCTGGCCGATGACATCGGGATCCTGGTTCCACACCACGGTGAACACGGTGACCCGGCGATGGGCCTGGATATCGGCGGCGATAGCGGGGAATTCCGGGAAATCGCGGCAGGAGAACGGCTCGATGAAGATATCGACGAGTTCGCCGTCGTCGGATCCCGATTCCATTCCGGTGATCAGGCTGTAGCGACGGAGTTGCCGGATCCCGGTCTGCGCGGCTTCCAGTGCCGCCGCGTAGACCGTCTCCTCCAGTCGCCCGGAAGCAATGGATCCGAAGACTCCGCCATTGGGGGTGACGAGCATTCCCGACCCGATCGGCAGCGCGTTCGTGCCGATGGTACGGACCACGGTGGCGAGGCCGCCGGTACGGCCCGAATGCCACACTCGCAGAAGGTCATCGACGATATCGCGCATATCTCAAAACTCCGATCACCGTGCGCCGACTACCGGGAAATCGCGATCGTTCCCAGTCGCCAAGTCGTCGCACGTGACGCACACCATATCCTGACTGGCGCCCAAATAGGAACCAGCTCCCACATCGCCTACGGCTACCGCCGAAATGGCGTCCCAGTGCTTGTTCTCGATCACAGCGGGGTGGCCAGGTGTGTCGGAGAACACAGCGCGGGCCAGCCCGCTCTCGCTCGCGCGGGCCGCGGCGAGCACTCGGGCGACCACATCGGCCCCGACATCGGGGGTATCGACGGGCAGGAAGGCCACATATCGGGTGTCCGCTTCGGCGGCCGCGCGCAAGCCCGCGCGAACCGTCGCGGCGAGGCCGGTGGCCCAGTCCGCGACCCACCGCCACTCGGTGCCGGGCGGCAGCTCGAGGGCGGCCGGATCGGGGCCGGTGGCGCCGAGCGCGACGATCACCGGAGCGCAGCCGCCGTCGCGCAGGGCGGTGATCGCCGCGCGCAGCCAGGCGCCGTTCTCGGCGAGTGCCTTGGGTTTGCCGTAACGGGTACCCGCGCCCGCCGCGAGGACGACGCCCGTGCACGCCGACGGCACGGGCGGGTCGATCGGGGGCATGTCGGTGAAGGTAGTTGCGCAATGTTGCCGCCCGATTACGCCAGGGGAGCGCTAGGGCGACGACACGCCGACGTGACCGACCGCACATCGGTGGCCCGCGGCCGGGGATGGGGAGATGCTGGATCGATGACGAGCGAAGCGATCGGCCTCGCGGGATTCAACGAGCTCCCCGCCGGGGCCGCCGAAGCGGCATTGCTTGCCTGTTGCTCCGCCCCGGGCTGGGCGCGGGCGGTCGCCGCCGCGCGGCCCTACGCCAGTACGGACGCCCTGCTCGCGGCGGCCGACGCGGCCTCGGCCGCGCTCGACGACGCCGAGATCGATGCGGCGCTGGCCGGTCACCCGCGGATCGGGGATCGCCCGACCTCGGCGGCCTCGGCACGCGAGCAGTCCGGCGTCGCCGGTGCCGATATCAAGGCCGCGCTGGCCGCGGGCAACCGCGACTACGAGGCCAAGTTCGGCCATATCTATCTGGTCTGCGCGGCGGGACGCGGTGGCGAGGAGTTGCTCGCCGTGCTGCGGGCGCGGCTGGACAACGATCCGTCGACCGAGAGGCAGGTCATGCGCACCGAACTGGGGAAGATCAACCGGCTTCGCCTCGCCCGACTGGTGGCGTCGTCGTGACCGGGCTGAGCACGCACGTGCTCGACGCCGTGCGCGGGGTGCCCGCGGTGGGTGTCGCCGTGTGGCTGACGCGCGGCGACCAGCGTCTCACCGAGGCGCTGACCGATGCCGACGGCCGGGTGAAAGAGCTTGCCGCCGGGTTGAATCCGGGTGACTATCGCCTGTTCTTCGATACCGGTAGCTATTTCGCGGCGCAGGGAGTCGAGACCTTCTATCCCGAGGTCTGCGTCGCGTTCACGGTGGGTGAGCAGCCGCATCTGCATGTGCCGCTGCTGTTGTCGCCGTTCGCCTATTCCACCTACCGAGGGAGCTGAGCAAGCAGATGGCATTGAGTGGTCCGATCGAGCTGACCGACAACCGCTACGGCAAGGCCGAGAACCGGGTCGTGCGCTTCTACAAGCAGAACGCGCGCCACGAGATCCGCGATGTGAACGTCTCGACCACGCTCCGTGGCGATTTCACGGCGGCCTATACCGAGGGTGACCAGCGTCACGTCCTACCCACCGACACCCAGAAGAACATGGCCTTCGTCTACGCGAAGAAGCCGGGGCTCGACACCGTCGAGGCGTACGCGATCGCACTGGCGAAGCACTTCGTCGACCGTGTGGAGCCGGTGTCGAGCGCGCGCATCGATGTGGAGTCCTATGGCTGGCAGCGGGTTTCGATCGACGGCACCGAACACGAGCACACCTGGGTGCGGCAGGGGCCGGAGGTGCGCACCGCCGCGGTGACCGTCGCGGGCACCGGCGCGGACCAGCGCACCTGGGTGATCGGCGGGATCAAGGACCTGGTGGTCCTCAAGTCCACCGGCTCGGAATTCGCCGGCTTCCTCACCGACGAGTACACGACGCTGGCGCCCACCCACGATCGGGTGCTGGCGACCTCGCTGATCGTGCAGTGGCGCTTCGCCGAGACCAGCGGATTCGACTGGGACGAGGTGTACGACGGCATCAGGGCCACCCTGCTCGAGCTGTTCGCGACGACCTACTCCAAGGCGCTCCAGCAGACCCTGCACGCGATGGGCACCGCCGCGCTCGAACGCTTCCCGGTGCTCGCCGAGATCCGATTGTCGGCGCCGAACAAGCACCACTTCGACTATGACCTCGCCCGATTCGGGGTCGAGAACTCCGGCGAGGTCTTCTGGGCCGCCGACCGCCCCTACGGCTCCATCCACGCGACCTTGCAGCGCGCGGACGCACCCGAGGCGGGGATCGCATGGCAGCCGTGACCGCGCCCGACCTGCTGATCGCCGGGTGCGCGGTGGTGACCGTCGACGCGGCCGGCACCGAATACCGCGACGGCTGGGTCACGGTGCGGGGCAACCGGATCGACGCCGTCGGCGCGGGCAGGCCGCCGGAATTCGGGCCGGCGGTGGCGCGGATCGACGGGCGCGGCTGCGTGCTCACGCCGGGGCTGGTCAACACTCACCATCACCTGTACCAGTGGATCACCCGTGGGCTGGCCGCCGACAACACCCTGTTCGAGTGGCTGACCACGCTGTATCCGGTGTGGGCACGGATCGACGAGAAGTCGGTGCGGGTGGCGGCGACCGGCGCGCTGGTCTCGCTGGCGCGCAGCGGCTGCACCACGTCCTCGGACCATCACTATGTCTTCCCGCGCGGTGGCGGCGATCTGCTGGCCGCCGAGATCGGCGCGGCTTCGGCGGTCGGGCTGCGGTTCCATCCGGCGCGCGGGTCGATGGATCTGGGGCAGAGCAAGGGCGGGCTGCCGCCCGACGATGTGGTCGAGTCGATCGACGACATCCTCGCCGCGAGCAGCGCGGCGATCGAGCAGTGGCACGACCCGTCCTTCGACGCGATGGTGCGGGTCGCGCTCGCGCCGTGCTCGCCGTTCTCGGTGACCGCCGACCTGATGCGGGAGTCCGCCACGCTGGCCAGGTCGGCGGGGGTGCGGCTGCACACCCATCTCGCCGAGACCATCGACGAGCAGGACTTCTGCCGGTCGACCTTCGGCTGTACCCCGGCGCAGTACATGGAACAGCTGGGCTGGCTCGGTGACGATATCTGGTTCGCCCACGCCGTGCACCTCGACGACCCGGCGATCGCCGCGATGGCGCGCACCGGGACCGGCGTCGCGCACTGCCCGACCTCCAACGGCAGGCTCGGCGCCGGCATCGCGCGGACGGCGGATCTGGTGGCCGCCGGCGTTCCGGTCGGTCTGGGCGTCGACGGTGCGGCCAGCAACGAGTCCAGCTCGATGATCGAGGAACCGCGCAACGCGTTGCTGTACGCGCGGGCCGTCGGCGGGCCACGGGCGATGACCGTGCGCGCCGCGCTGGAACTGGCGACCATGGGCGGGGCGCGGGTGCTGGGCCGGGCCGCCGAGATCGGGTCGATCGAGCCGGGCAAGCTGGCCGATCTGGCGCTGTGGCGGCTGGACACCCCCGCGCACGCGGGGATCGAGGATCCGGTCGTCGCGCTGGTCCTCGGGTCGGCGCCGCCACTGGCCGCGCTGCTCGTCGACGGGCGCGAAGTGGTGCGCGACGGGGTCGTCACGACCGTGGACGAGGCGGCGGCCGGTGCCGACGTCGCCAAGGCCCAGGCCACCCTGCTGGCCGGGGCGTGAGCGCGTCCAGTGTGCGCTGAGCTGCCCTTTCGGCGCACACTGGAGGGCGTACACCGGGTTAACCGCCGCGCAATCTGCGGCGGTCGTCGCGCAACATCGTGGCAACTCCCGGCCCCTACTGTGGCCGGTGAGGTAAGCGAGGTGAACGTGGATCTGGACACTGTTCGAGAGGTGGTTCTCGCCCGTGATCGCGCCGACCTGGCACAGGTCGGCGCCGGAAGCGCGGTCCTGGCGGGCGGCACGTTCCTGTTCTCCGAACCGCACGATCAGCTCGACCGGCTCGTCGATATCACCACCCTCGGCTGGACGCCGATGCTCGAGCGCTGCGACGGGCTCGAGATCGCCGCGACCTGCACACTGGCCGAATTCGCCGGGGCGCATCCCGGCCGGGAGCTGGGGTCGGCGGTCCTGCGGCCCGAGTGGCCGGGGACGGCGCTGTTCGCGCGGTCCTGCCGGGCGCTGCTCGCCTCACACAAGATCTGGCGCACCGCGACCGTCGGCGGGAACGTCTGCCTCTCGCTGCCCGCCGGCGCGGTTCTCGGCGCGCTGGTGGCGCTGGACGCGACCGCCGTCATCTGGCCGCGCGGCGGTGGCGAACGGCTGATTCCGTTGCGCGACTTCGTCACCGGTCCGGGCGAGAACATCCTGGCCACCGGTGCCGTCGTCCGTTCGTTCCTGGTGCCGACCGCGAGCCTGCTGGCGCGCACCAGCTTTCGCAAGATCGCGCTGGCGCCGCTCGGGCGTTCCGGTGCGGTGGTGATGGGCAGGCGCGAGCCCGACGGGCGATGCGCGATCACCGTGACCGCGTCGACCGTGCGGCCCGTGGTGCTCGACTTCGACACGGTGCCCGCCGAATTCGATCTCGCGGTCGCGCTGGCCGAGCTGGAACCGGAGATGTGGTTCGACGATCCGCACGGTGCGCCGGACTGGCGCGCGCACGTCACCGGACTGCTGGCCGCCGAGGTGGCCGCCGAACTCAGGGGGACGTCGTGACCTCAGGACCGTGCGTCGTAGGCCGCGCGAGCCACCAGCACCTGATCCATGTGCTGCTCGGCCCAGCTCTTGACGGTCCGCAGGACCGGCTGCAGTTCCTCGCCGAGTGGGGTCAGCCGGTACTCCACCCGGACCGGCACCTCGGGCAGCACGGTGCGGGCGAGCAGGCCGTCGCGTTCGAGATTGCGCAGGGTCTGGGTGAGCATCTTCTGGCTCACCCCGGCCAGTCGCTGGTTGATCTCGCTGTAGCGCAGCGGGCCCTCGGCCAGCGCGTTGATCGCCAGGCTGACCCATTTGTCGCCGATCCGGTCCAGCAGCTGCCGGGCCGGGCACGCGGCCACGTAGGCGTTGTAGGCCGCGCTCGCCTCGGCGCGGCGTTCGGCGGCGGTGCGTGTGGTCATCGCTCTCCCTCGCGTGCGGTACGCACTTCGCGGTGCGTACTTCCCGATAGAGAGTAGCTCTCTCTAGGTTCGGTGAGTGCCTACGGAAGAGAGAGAAATCATCATGCGCGCAGTGGTCGTCCACAGCTTCGGCGGACCGGAAGCACTCGAACTCGTCGACGTTCCCGTTCCCGTGCCCGGGCCGGGACAGGTCCGGATCCGGGTGTCGGCGGCGGCGGTGAATCCCGTCGACGCGGTGACCAGGGCGGGCGTCTTGGTCGAGGCCGGGTTGATGGCGCCGCGCGCGGTCACCGGGATCGGCTGGGACGTGGCGGGGGAGATCGACGAGGTCGGCGCCGGGGTGACCGGGTTCGTCGCCGGTCAGCCGGTGATCGGGCTGCGGGATCTGCTCGACCGGTCGCTGGGCAGCTATGCCGACTATCTGGTGCTCGACGCGTCGGCGGTGGCGCCCGCGCCCGCCGGACGGTCCGCGATCGAGGCGGCCACCCTGCCGTTGAACGGGCTCACCGCGGTCCAGGCACTGGATCTGCTCGACCTCGCCGAGGGCGACACCCTGCTGGTGACCGGCGCGGCCGGCGCGGTCGGCGGGTTCGCGGTCGAGATCGCCGCGCGGTGGCGGGGGGTGCGGGTGATCGCGCAGGTGGGCGACGCCGACGCCGATCAGGCGCGGGAACTGGGTGCCGAGTGGGTGGTGTCGCGCGAGGTCACCGATCTGGCCGAAGCCGTGCGCGCGCTGGTGCCCGGCGGGGTCGACGCCGTACTCGACACCGCGGGCCTGAGCACCAGGGCGCTGGCCGCCGTGCGCAACCGTGGCTCCTTCGTCACCGTTGTCGCCGGCGCCGACCCGATCCCATTGCGCGGCATCCGCGTTCACCACGCCTGGATCAGCGCCGACGGAGCCGCCCTGGCCACCCTCGCCGCCTACGACCTCACCCTGCGCGTGGCCGACACGCTGCCGCTGGAGCACGCGGCGCGCGCCCACACCCGGCTCGCCGAGGGTGGCCTGCGCGGCCGGCTCGTGCTGACCACGGCACCAGGAGGTGGTTCATGAGACTGGACATCGACGGACGCGCGGTCGAGGTGACCGCGCGTCCCGGGCAATGCCTGCGCACCGTGCTGCGCGAACAGGGCGAACTCGCGGTGAAGAAGGGCTGCGACTCCGGCGATTGCGGCGCCTGCTCGGTCCTGCTCGATGGCGCACCGGTCCACTCCTGCCTGATCCCCGCCCACCGCGCCGACGGGCACAGCGTCACCACCGCCGCCGGGTTGGCCGACGCCGATGGCCCGAACCCGGTGCAGCGCGGCTTCGTCGAGCACGCGGGATTCCAATGTGGTTTCTGCACTGCGGGAATGGTGGTCACGGCGACCGGTCTGGCCGCCGGTCGGGCGGACTCCACCGCCCCGGCCGCCGTCGTCGCGCAGGCTGACCGGTCCGCGGTCACCGATGCCGAGCGAGCCGAGCTGCTCAAGGGGAACCTGTGCCGCTGCACGGGTTATCGCGCCATCGCCGACGCCCTCTCGGCATCCTGTGCAGCACTGTGCACAACTACGTCCACGTCCGCACCCGGCGCGGGCGATCATGTCGGCGAATCCCGGAACACGGCGGCCCACCACTACGTCGAGGCGGCCGCCGATGATCGCGAGGATCGACCGGGCGGTGCCGTGGCAGTAGCGGGGTCGTCGTCCAGTGCCGGCGTCGAGGAGGTGCGGTCGGCCGATCGCAGGGCGGGATCGCCGGCCGACAAGGCGGATGATTCGCAGGTCGACGCCCGGACCGGCGTCGACCAAGTGGTCGGCTCGGGTGAGGGCCGGGTGGTCGGCTCGGACGAGCCGCTGATCGCGAGGGGCCCGGCCGTGGATTCCTATGTCGCCGGGCAGTCGGGGGCGGGGGAGGACGAGGTCACCATTGTGTCGGCGGTGGCGGGGCCCGAGGCGGGCGGTGCCGCGGTGGGGGCGGTCGAGGCCCGGGTCGATGCGGCGATGCGGCGCAAGCACGGTCCCGGCCAGATGGGAGACGGAGTGCGGGCGCCGGCGAGCACGCGGATCGTGCGCGGCGCGGAACCGTTCACCCTCGATCTGGTGCCCGGGGCGGGCGAGCGGATGCCGCCTGTCGCGCCGTGGCATCTGGCCGTGCTCGCCAGTCCGCATCCGCACGCGCGCATCGTGTCCATCGATACCGCTGCGGCGGAGGCGGTTCCGGGGGTTCGGGTCGTGCTGACCCACGCGGACTCGCCCACTACGGCGTTCTCGACGGCGCGGCACGAACTGCGGGAGGACGATCCCGACGACACCGTCGTCCTCGATCACACGGTGCGGTTCGTGGGCCAGCGGGTGGCCGCGGTGGTGGGAGAGACGCTGGACGCGGCGCGGGCCGGGGTGCGGGCGCTGCGGGTCGAATACGAGCTGCTGCCCGCTGTTTTCGAGCCAGCGGAAGCGCTGGCCGAGGACGCGCCGAAGCTGCACGGCGACAAGCCGGAGTCGGCCCGGATCGCCGACCGCGAGCGCAATCTCGTGGCCGAGATCCACGGCGGAGTCGGCGATTTCGCGGCGGGAATCGAGATCGCCGCGAAAGTGGTGCGCGGGGAGTGGCATTCGCCTCGGGTGCAGCACGTTCATCTGGAGACGCACGGTGGGGTCGGCTGGCTGGACGAGACCGGCAGGCTGGTCGTCCGGTCGAGCACCCAGGTGCCGTTCCTGGTGCGCGACGAGCTGTGCCATGTGTTCGGGCTCGAGCGCGACCGGGTGCGGGTGTTCGCGGCCAGGGTCGGCGGTGGGTTCGGGGCCAAGCAGGAGATGCTCGCCGAGGATCTGATCGCGCTGGCGGTGCTGCGGACCGGGTATCCCGTGCAGTACGAGTTCACCCGGACCGACGAATTCACCTCGGCCACCTGCCGTCACCCGATGCGGGTCGCGGTCACCGCCGCCGCCGACGCGGCGGGCCTGCTGACCGCGCTCTCGGTCGACGTGCGCACCGACGCGGGCGCCTACGGCAATCACAGCGCGGGCGTGATGTTCCACTCCGTCGGCGAATCGGTGGCGGTGTACCGCTGCCCGAACAAGCGGGTCGACGCACAAGCGGTGTACACCAACAACATTCCCTCCGGCGCGTTCCGCGGCTACGGACTCGGCCAGGTGATCTTCGGCGTCGAATCGGCCATCGACGAACTCGCCCGCGAACTCGGTATCGACCCGTTCGAATTCCGCCGCCGCAATGTCGTCGTGCCCGGCGACCGGTTCACCGGCGCCGAAGTCGACGAGGGCGACCTCACTTTCGGCAGCTACGGGCTCGATCAATGCCTCGACACCGCCCAGCGGGCCTTGCGCCGGGGCAACGGCGGCACCGCGCCCGCACCGGACTGGCGGATCGGCGAGGGGATGGCCGTGGCGATGATCGCCACCGTGCCACCGCGCGGTCACCACGCCGACGCCACCGCGCGCCTGCTCGCCGACGGGACCTACGAGATCGGTGTCGGCACCGCCGAATTCGGCAACGGCACCACCACGGTGCACGCGCAGCTGGCCGCGACCGCACTGGCCACCACGGCCGACCGGATCCGGATCCGGCAGTCCGACACCGATGTCGTCGGGCACGACACCGGCGCGTTCGGTTCCACCGGGACCATGGTCGCGGGCAAGGCCGCCTACGCGGCGGCACTGGAACTGCACGCGATGCTGCTGGCCAGGGCCGCGAAGGTCAGCGGGCATCCGGAACGCGACTGCGTGCTCGGGGCCGACGGCGTGCTGTGCGGTGCCGAGCTCATGACCGCCGAGCTGCTGCTCACCGATGGAGAGCTGGTCGCGCACGGCACGCACGCGGGGACCCCGCGCTCGGTGAGTTTCAATGTGCACGCTTTCCGGGTGGCGGTCCGGCCGAGCACCGGGGAGGTGCGCGTCCTGCAATCGATCCAGGTGGCCGACGCGGGCACGGTGGTCAATCCGGTGCAGTTGCGCGGTCAGGTGGAGGGCGGGGTGGCGCAGGCGCTGGGCACCGCGCTCTACGAGGACATGCGCACCGAGCAGGGCGTGGTGACCACCCGGACGCTGCGGCACTATCACCTCCCGCAGTTCGCCGATCTGCCCCGCACAGAGGTGTATTTCGCCGAAACCAGTGACGAGTTGGGCCCGCTGGGTGCCAAATCGATGAGTGAGTCCCCGTACAACCCGGTGGCGCCCGCCCTGGCGAACGCGATCCGCGACGCCGTCGGCGCCCGACCGGACCGATTACCGATGACCGCCGACCGGGTGTGGCGGCTCATCAAGGAAGGAGCCGCCGGGTGAACTCCCAGCTACCCGAGCATATTCGCGCCCGCATCGACGCCACCCTCGACGCCGTCGACGCCGGCCTGCGGACGCGCTACCCGGGCGCGGGTGACCGGATCCAGCCGGTGCACACCGCCTATGTGGGCGCCGACCGCGCCTGCGCCGACACCCCGGCCGACTGGGGCGCGGCCGCGCTGGAGCTGCTGCATCGGCACGCCGACTTCCTCGTCGGCCTCGATGTCACCGACGCGCTGTCGGCCGTGCGGCGCAGGCTGACCGAGCAGCCGGTGCAGGATCTGCGGATCGACTTCGAGGACGGCTACGGCTTCCGCGCCGACGACGAGGAGGACGCGGCCGCGACCGCGGCGGGCAAGGCGCTGGCGAGCTGGGCCGCAATGCCCGGCGCCCCCACCTCGTTCGGCGTCCGCACCAAGGGCCTGGCCGCCGCCGAGCGCAGGCGAGCGCTGCGGACCCTCGAACGCGTGCTCGACGCGGCGGGTGGGGTAGCGCCCGGCTTCGTGTTCACCGTCCCGAAGATCAGGGCGGCCGCGCAGGTCTCGGCGATCGTCGACCTGTGCGCGGGGATCGAGGCGGTGCACGGGCTGCCCGAGCAGACCCTGCGTTTCGAACTGCAGATCGAGAGCCCGCAGGCGATCATCGCCCCCGACGGCACCGCACCGATCGCCAAGATGATCGCTCTCGCCGACGGTCGATGCAGCGCACTGCATTTCGGCACCTACGACTACACCGCCGCCTGCGGCATCGCCGCCACCGATCAGGCCCTCGACCACCCGGCGGCCGACCACGCCAAGGCCGTGATGCAGGTCGCGGCCGCCCAGACCGGGGTATGGATCTGCGACGGCTCCACCCAGATCGTGCCGGACGCCGATCCCGAAGGCGCCTTCCGCAATCACCATCGCCTGGTCGAGCGGGCCCTGCGCCGCGGCTACTACCAGGGCTGGGATATGCATCCCGGGCACCTGATCACCCGCTGGCTGGCCACCTACGATTTCTTCCGCACCGCCACCGACGTGGCGGTTCCGCGCCTGCGGGCCTACCTGGACCGGCGCTCCGGCGGTGTGGTCGACGAGCCGGCCACCGCGGAAGCGCTCGCCACCACCGTGCTGCGCGGCCTGCGCTGCGGTGCCGTCACCGCCGACGAACTCGCGACGCGTGCGACCGAACTCACCGTCCCGGTGCTCGAGGCGCTGGCCGCGCGCACGTACACGCCGCCGGACGCGCGATGACACATCGGGGAGTGCCAGGGCATCGGCAAGCCAATGCCATGCGGCTCGGGCGATGTCGCGATCGGACGACCGCGGCGCGACGCTGATCCGAGCCGGGCGCGCGGCGATACGCAGAGGCATAACCCCATGGCGGGCGAGAGCCCGCAGCACCTGAGGCATAGGAGGTAACGGTGACCACACACCTCGGCGGCGACGATTTCACGCTGCTCCCCGATCTGGCGGTTCGATCGCTCGGTGGTTCGGTGATCTGGGCGAACGACGAGTTCTTCGCGGAGAAGGAGAACCTGGTCAACCCGGATCCGTCGGAGTATCGACCGGCCACCTTCGGGCACAAGGGGCAGGTCTACGACGGCTGGGAGACCCGGCGGCACCGCGGCAAGCCTGGCGACGACAGCGCCGTCGTGCGGCTCGGTGTACCGGGTGTGATCCGCGGCGTCGTGGTGGACACCGCCTGGTTCAAGGGCAATTACCCGCCCGAGGTGTCACTGTCGGCGCTGGTGGTCGAGGGTTATCCGCCGGCCGAGGAGATCGCCGCCCGCACCGACTGGGTGACCCTGCTCGACCGGGTGAAGGTGGATGGCGACAGCCGCAACCCCTTTACCGTCGACAGCGAAAGCCGCTGGACCCATGTGAAACTCACCATGCACCCGGACGGCGGCGTCGCCCGCCTGCGCGTGCACGGCGAGGGCAGGCCTGACCCGGCGCTGCTCGGCCTCGGCCCGCTCGACCTGGCCGCGCTGGAGAACGGCGCGCTGGTCCTCGACTGCTCCAACCGCTTCTACAGCTCGCCCAACCAGCTGCTCTACCCCGGCCTGGCCAGGGTCATGGGCGACGGCTGGGAAACCGCGCGCCGCCGCGACGACGGAAACGACTGGGTGCGGATCAAATTGGCCGGTCCGGGCGCGATCCGGCTCGCCGAGATCGATACCTCCTGCTTCCTCGGCAACAGCCCCGGTTCGGCCTCGCTCACCGGCTTCACCAACGACGGCACCCAGGTCGAACTGCTGCCGCGCACCGAGCTGCTCCCCGATACCAGGCACCGGTTCGCGCTCGCCCCCGCCGCCGCCTCGGTGGAGGAGGTGCGCCTCGACATCTATCCCGACGGCGGCCTCGCGCGGCTCCGGCTCTACGGGGAGCTGGGATGAGCTCGGTATCGCGCAGCGATTCCGGGGGGATCGGCGGTCGGGCGACGGGTGGGCACGACATCCGTGATTTCGTCGGCTACGGGCCGAATCCGCCGGACCCGCAGTGGCCCGACGGCGCGCGGGTCGCCGTGCAGTTCGTGCTGAATTACGAAGAGGGCGGTGAGAACAACGTCCTCGACGGGTCGCCGCACTCGGAGACCTTCCTCTCCGAGATGACCCCGGCCGAGGCGTTCCCGAACCGGCACATGAGCATGGAATCGCTCTACGAGTACGGTTCCCGCGCCGGGCTGTGGCGGGTGCTGCGCGCCTTCGAGCGACGCGAACTGCCGCTGACCATCTTCGCGGTGGCGCGGGCCATGCAGCGCAATCCCGAAGCGGTGGCGGCCTTTCGGGAGCTCGGCCACGAGATCGCCTGTCACGGGCTGCAATGGAAGTCCTACCAGCTCATCGATCGCGACATCGAGCGCGCCGACATGGCCGAGGCGGTACGCATCCTCACCGAGCTGACCGGCGCGGCCCCGCTGGGCTGGTACACCGGCCGCGATTCACCGAACACCAGGGAACTGGTCGTCGAGCACGGCGGATTCGTCTACGACTCCGACTCCTACGCCGACGATCTCCCGTACTGGACCGAGGTGCGGGGCCAACACCACCTGGTCGTCCCCTACACGCTCGACACCAACGACATGCGCTTCGCCTCCCCGGCCGGCTTCGCCAACGGCGACGAGTTCTTCGCGCACCTGCGCGACGCGTTCGACGTGCTGTATCGCGAAGGCGCCGAGGGCAAGCCGAAGATGCTGTCGATCGGATTGCACTGCCGTCTCGCGGGCCGCCCCGCCCGGACCGCCGCGCTGGAACGGTTCCTCGATCACGTGCAGGCCCACGACGGGGTCTGGGTCGCCCGGCGGATCGATATCGCCGAACACTGGCGCAAGGTGCATCCGCCGATGGCGTGACCCCGGCCACGACTTCACCGCAGTCCGGGCCGACCGGACCTCACCCGCCCCGCCGCCGTGCGTGCGGTCCTGGCATAGCTCCGGCCCCACTCGTGAGGAGCGGGGCCGGGTCTCGTGCTCAGGCGAAGAGGCTGCGGACGAACGGCAGGGAGTCGACGAGGGAGGCGTTGACCGTGCCGTCGTGGTCGGTGGGGTAGGTGCGGACGGTGACCGGCTGGCGGTTCGCCGTGAGCACCGCGGCGAAGCGCAGGGTCTCGGGGGTGACGACATCGGTGTCGCGCAGGCCCTGGCCCAGGAACAGGGGGCGGTCGTAGCCGGATTCCGGCAGGCCCATGTAGCGCGCGAGCAGGCCGTGCACGTCGGGGATCGATGACAGCGGGCGGGCGAACATGCTGCCCGGGCTGGGCTTCGCGGCGGCGAGTTCGTCACCGAGCGGGCCGATGCAGCCGGTCTCGGCGCGCGCGACCCAGTCGCGGCCGGACTCGGTGAGCAGGCCGTCGATGTCGAGCTCGGGGAAGGTGGTGCGCAGGCCGTTGAGGATGTAGAGCACGTAGGCCGACAGGTGCGCGCTCAGCGCGATCGGCGGCATGCCCGGGCCGAGCAGCCCGATCACGTCCTCGATGTAGGCGGGCACGCCGGTGCCGACCGCACCGCGATAGTCGAGGGCCGGACCGCCGAACTCGGTGGCGTAGCGGGCGGTGAACACCGCGGCGCCACCACCCTGGGACTGGCCGACCACGGCCCACTTGTTCGACAGGGCCGGATACTGCGTGGTGGCCGCGTGCACCGCGTCGACGACGTTGTGCGCCTCCACCACGCCGTTCAGATACGGATGCTCGCCCGGACCGCCCAGGCCCGCGTAATCGGCCGCCACGACCGCGTACCCCTGGCTCAGCCAGGTGCTCAGGTAAGCCCAGTCGCGCTCGACCGCGGCGGGCCCGGCCACGCTGTACGCGCAGTCGTCGCCGAGGCCGACGGTGCCGTGCGCCCACGCGATCACCGGCCATCCGCCGGCGGGCGCCTCGCCCGCCGGGAAGTACACGGCCGCGCTGGTCGTGGTCGGCTGGTCGCCCGCGGTCGTCGATCGGTAGATCAGCCGCTCGGCCCGTGCCGACCCGGGCAGCGTCGCCGCGGCGGACAGCGCCTCGACGCGGACGACACTCCCGGCCCGTTGTCCCGGCTGCGCGCCCGCCGCCGTCGGCACCAGACTCACCGCGGCCGTCGCCGCGACCACCGCCAGCGCGATCTTCGACGTCGCCGCGATCCTCGTAATCCTCATGGGGCCACCCTCTCGTCTTCGCGGACGAGTGTCCAGGACGGCTGGCGCCGCTCCCACTTCCGGGGTGTGCGGCGATGTCGAGTGGCCGATCGCCGAGTGCAGTGACGACACGCACACCATTCCCGCCCGGCGTGGTGTGTGAAACAGGTCACAGGGTGCGAGAGTGGGGCGTATCGGGCGGCGCCCGGACGGGAAGCGCTAACAGTACGGGCGTTATGCTAAAACTCCTGGTCAGCGCTACCGGTCGGTAGGGTGGGTGCTTGCAATTAGCCCGCAAATTTCGCAAAGTTAGCAAACGCGGCGGCAAACCTAGCTGAGATTCACATAAGCAACAGGTAGACGGCTATTTCCTGGTGTGCCATCGTGTGGAAGTACACCCCTCAGGCCCTAGCTAGTCCTAGCAAGCCTGCAAATTGCTTCAGCAGTACGAGTCGCGCAACCGAAAGCGTTAAGCCGCCGGTTGTTTCACGGCTGGACCGTAGGAGCACCGACCACATCGAGGAAGTGGAGTCAGAGATGTCGACTGTCGGCACCCCGAAGACCGCTGCGGAGATCCAGCAGGATTGGGACACCAACCCGCGCTGGAAGGGCATCACCCGCAACTACACCGCCGAGCAGGTCGTCGCCCTGCAGGGCAACGTTGTCGAGGAGCACACCCTCGCCCGCCGCGGTGCGGAGATCCTGTGGGACCTCGTGAACAACGAGGACTACATCAACTCCCTCGGCGCCCTCACCGGCAACCAGGCCGTGCAGCAGGTTCGCGCCGGCCTGAAGGCCATCTACCTGTCGGGCTGGCAGGTCGCCGGTGACGCGAACCTGTCCGGCCACACCTACCCCGACCAGTCGCTGTACCCGGCGAACTCGGTCCCGTCGGTGGTCCGTCGCATCAACAACGCGCTGCTGCGCGCCGACGAGATCTCCAAGGTCGAGGGTGACACCTCGGTCGCCAACTGGCTGGCCCCGATCGTGGCCGACGCCGAGGCCGGCTTCGGTGGCGCGCTGAACGCCTACGAGCTGCAGAAGGCGATGATCGCCGCCGGTGCCGCCGGTGTCCACTGGGAGGACCAGCTGGCGTCGGAGAAGAAGTGCGGCCACCTCGGTGGCAAGGTGCTGATCCCCACCCAGCAGCACATCCGCACCCTGACCTCCGCGCGTCTGGCCGCTGACGTCGCCGGCGTGCCGTCGGTGATCATCGCCCGCACCGACGCCGAGGCCGCCACCCTGCTCACCACCGATGTGGACGAGCGTGACCGTGAGTTCCTGGACGGCACCCGTACCGCCGAGGGCTTCTTCGGTGTGAAGAACGGCATCGAGCCCTGCATCGCGCGTGCCAAGGCCTACGCCCCGTACTCCGACCTCATCTGGATGGAGACCGGCGTGCCGGACCTCGAGGTCGCGCGCAAGTTCGCCGAGTCCGTCCGCAGCGAGTTCCCGGACCAGCTGCTGGCCTACAACTGCTCGCCTTCGTTCAACTGGAAGGCGCACCTGGACGACGCGACCATCGCGAAGTTCCAGCGTGAGCTCGGCGCGATGGGCTTCAAGTTCCAGTTCATCACCCTGGCCGGCTTCCACTCGCTGAACTACGGCATGTTCGACCTGGCGTACGGCTACGCCCGCGACGGCATGACCTCGTTCGTCGACCTGCAGGAGCGCGAGTTCAAGGCTGCCGCCGAGCGTGGCTTCACCGCCGTGAAGCACCAGCGTGAGGTCGGTGCCGGCTACTTCGACACCATCGCCACCACCGTGGACCCGAACACCTCGACGGCTGCCCTGAAGGGCTCCACCGAAGAGGGCCAGTTCCACTGAGACATGGTCGCGGCGCCGCCGCGACGTGTTCGCCGCCCGGCGGCGAACGGGCTCCTCGAGGTCGCCCTACCGGGCAGCTTTGAGTAGCAACGCATTTCCTCTACTCCGGTAGGGGTGTACGCCCTCTCCTGTCGATCAGCCCCGACAGGGGAGGGCATCCCTATACTTTGGGTACTTCGGGTCGCAGACCCCAATGGTTTTCGGCCCGTCCCCGGCTCTGGACTGACCGGAGGGCGCGACGAAGGAGTGCCCGTAGGGAGGGAAGAGCCGGGGCTTAGGGCCGAAAACCCGCGGCGCCAGCCGCCAAAATTACAGGAGCGGGACGTGAGCAGCGAGAAGATTCAGCGCGTCGGCATCATCGGCGCCGGACAGATGGGCGCGGGCATCGCGGAAGTGTGCGCACGCGCGCACGTCGACGTTCTCGTCTACGAGACCAGTCGCGAACTCGCTGCTGCGGGCCGCGCTCGGATCCTGCGCTCGCTGGACCGTGGCGTGAGCAGCGGCAAGATCACCGAGCGGGAGCGGGAGCAGGCGGCCTGGCGGCTGCGCTTCACCTCCGATCTCGGCGACTTCGCCGACCGTCAGCTGGTCGTGGAGGCCGTTGTCGAGAACGAAGAGGTCAAGACGGCCATCTTCAGCGAGCTGGACAAGGTCGTCACCGACCCCGACGCCGTGCTCGCCTCCAACACCTCCTCCATCCCGATCATGAAGATCGCCGTCGCCACCGCGAACCCCGAGCGCGTGGTCGGCCTGCACTTCTTCAACCCGGTGCCGGTGCTGCCGCTGGTCGAGCTGGTCACCACCCTCAAGACCAGCGAGCCGGTCGCCAAGCGCGCCGAGCAGTTCGCCGCCGACATCCTGGGCAAGCAGGTCGTCCGCTCGGCCGACCGCTCCGGCTTCGTCGTCAACGCGCTGCTGGTGCCGTACCTGCTCTCGGCCATCCGGATGGTCGAGTCGGGCTTCGCCACCAAGGAAGACGTCGACAAGGCGATGGTGCTCGGCTGTGCCCACCCGATGGGCCCGCTGGCGCTGACCGACCTGGTCGGCCTTGACACCGTGAAGTCGATCGCGGACTCGATGTACGCCGAGTTCAAGGAGCCGCTGTACTCGGCTCCGCCGCTGCTGATGCGGATGGTCGAGGCGGGCCTGCTGGGCAAGAAGACCGGCGCCGGCTTCTACCAGTACGGCAAGTAGGGGTTTGCTACCCGGAGGCCACCGTCATCACCGACTACGCGATGACGGTGGCCTTCGGCCATTTCGGGGGTGTTTGCAGGGGGAACAGCGAAGGGCCGCGCGCGCGGCCTAAGCTGCTGTAGCCGGGCGCGCCAGCGCGGCCCGGTGATATGTCGAGCGCAGCAATGCGCGGGTCCGGCGTCGTCCGGGTACCGGCGCAGGTGATCGAAAGGGAGTATCCCGGTCATGGTCAACGTCACCGATGGATTCGGGTCGAGCGTTCTCGGATACCCGAGGATCGGTCCGCACCGCGAGCTCAAGCGTGCGCTCGAAGCGTACTGGCGCGGATCGCTGGAGCGCGAGGAATTGCTCGCGGTAGGCCGGGACATCCAGGAGCGCCAGTTCAACGAGCTGGCCGCGACCGGGCTGACCCAGGTCCCCGGTAACACCTTCTCCTTCTACGACCACATCCTGGACAACGCGCTGCTCTTCGGCGCCGTGCCGTCTCGGTTCAAGGAGCACCAGGAGGGCATGCACCCGCTGGACTTCTACTTCCTGATGGCACGCGGCAACCCCGACCTGCCGCCGCTGGAGCTGGTGCGTTTCTTCGGCACCAACTACCACTACCGCCAGCCCGAACTCGACGCCGACTCCACGTTCTCGCTGCACCCCGAAGCCCTGCTCGACGAGTGGGACCGGGCGATCGCGCGCGGGATCGAACTGCGTCCGGTCGTGCTCGGCCCGGTGTCGCTGCTGCTGCTGTCGAAGGCCGGGCACGTGCCGGGCGAGGCCGAGTTCGACACGCTGAGCCTGCTCGACAAGCTGCTGCCGTTCTACGAGGAGCTGTTCGAGATCCTCGCCAAGCGCGGCTCGACCTGTGTGCAGCTCGACGAGCCCTGCTTCACCGGCGAGCGTTCGGCCGCCGAGCTGGCCGCCTTCGACAAGGCCTACCAGCGGCTGGCCAAGGCGCCGCTGCGCCCGCGCATCCTGGTCACCGGCCAGTACGGCGATTTCGGTGAGGCGCTGCGCATCCTGGCCGCGAGCAATGTCGAGGCGATCGGCCTGGACCTGTCGTCCTACCGGATGACGCCGGAGGAGCTGGCCGCGATCCCGGGGATCAAGCGCAAGCGGCTCTACGCCGGTGTCATCAGTGGCACCAATGTCTGGCGTGCCGATCGTTTCGTCACGTTGAGCTACCTGAACTCGATCGCCGAGGTCTGCCCCGACCTGGTCGTGTCCACCGGCACCACGCTGCTGCACGTGCCCTACGACGTGCTCGCCGAGTACGACATCGACGGCAATGTCGCCGACCGGCTCGCCTTCGCCAAGCAGAAGGTGGGCGAGGTGGTCTCGCTGGCCAAGGCGCTCACCGAAGGCCCGTCGGACCACTGGCGCAAGCGCCCGACCGAGGTGCACTTCAAGCAGAAGCACGCCGTGCGTCAGCGGGTGTACGCGGTGACCCCGGAGATGCGCGAGCGCGAACCGTACATCGAGCGCCGCGCCGCCCAGCAGGAACGGCTGAACCTGCCGGTGGTGCCGGCGACCACGCTCGGCTCGTTCCCGCAGAGCGTCAAGCTGCGCCAGGCCCGCCACGAGGTGGCCCAGGGCAGGCTGTCCGAGCAGGACTACCGCAAGCAGGTCGAGGCCGAGATCGAGGCGACGATCCGGTTGCAGGAGGACATCGGCCTCGATGTGTTCGTGCACGGTGAGCACGAGCGCAACGACATGATCCAGTTCTTCGCCGAGCAGCTCGACGGCATGGCCACCACC
The DNA here is from genome assembly GCF_052983615.1 of Nocardia fodinahabitans. NCBI lineage: Bacteria > Bacillati > Actinomycetota > Actinomycetes > Mycobacteriales > Nocardiaceae > Nocardia > Nocardia fodinahabitans. The sequence continues at coordinate 2,751,605 of NZ_JBRJJC010000001.1, read as the reverse complement.
CGCTTCGGCTGGGTGCAGGTGTACGGCTCGCGCTGCGTGCGCCCGCCGATCATCTACGGCGACGTCTCGCGGCCCGCGCCGATGTCGGTCGACTGGACCACCTACGCCCAGTCGCTGACCGACAAGCCGGTCAAGGGCATGGTCACCGGCCCGGTGACGATGCTGGCCCGCTCGTTCGTGCGCCAGGACCAGCCGCTCTACGAGACCGCCGACCAGGTGGCCCTGGCCATCCGCGACGAGGTGGTGGACCTGGAGAAGGCGGGCATCGCGATCATCCAGGTCGACGAGCCCGCCATCCGCGAGCTGCTGCCGCCGCGCCCACAGGGCCGCGAGGAGTACCTGCGCTGGGCGGTCGGCGCCTTCAAGCTGGCCACGTCCGGCGTGCGGGCCGACACCCAGATCCACACCCACATCGGTTACTCCGGCCGCACCGAGGTGGTCGACGCGATCGAGCAGCTCGACGCCGACGTCACCGCGATCGTGGCCACCCGCTCGATCGAATGGGTGATGCAGGCCCTGACCGAGGACGTCGCCACCGGCCACGGCCTCAGCCACGGCGTCGGCCCCGGCGTGTACGAGAGCCGCTCGGCCCGCATCCCCGATATCGACGAGCTCGACGAACTGCTCACCCAGGCCGCCGAAGCGGTGACCCCGCAACGACTCTGGGCCAACCCGGACGGCGGCCTCAAGACCCGCCACTACTGGCAGCTCGAGCCCTCGCTGCGCAATATGGTCGCCGCCGCGCGCCGCGTGCGCCGCCGGGCACTGGCCGCCGAGGCGGCCGAAGCCGCAGTCGCCGCCGAATAGCGCGAAGGTCGAACGGGCGCACCGGAATCCGGTGCGCCCGTTGTCATGTCCGGGGGATCCACCCATGTCGACGGCAGCCCCGGCACCGCGCCGAGCGCCGAGAATCTGCTGGTGCTCTACTTCGACGGCGAGGCCGCGATGTTCGACGCGGTGCGGCGGCTCGGTGAGTTCGGCGCGGAGCCGGTTCCCGCCGAGAACCCGTACTGGGCGGCCAACGGCGGCATGGCCTTTCCCGATCCGGACGGGTGGATCGTCATGCTCGTGCCCCGGCCGGTGTTCTGATGCCGGGACGCGCGCGCGAGGACCGGATCGACGCCGCGGTGCTCGCCGCGACCAGAGAGGTGCTCGACGACAACGGTTATGCCGAACTGTCCATCGGCGAGGTGGCGACCAGGTCGGGCATCCATCGGCCCGCGATCTACCGGCGCTGGCCGTCCAAGCGGCACCTGGTCGTCGCGGTGGTCGCCGAGGCGCTGGGCGTGCGGCCGACGCCCGACACCGGCGACCTGCGCGCGGATCTCACCGTGGCACTGCGTGATCTGGTCGCGGCGCTGCGCGACACCTCGCTCGATCGGGTGCTGCCGGCACTGGTCGCCGACCTCGCCAACGATCCCGACCTGCGCGCGCACTTCCTGGCGACGGTCTTCGAACCGCGCCGGGCGAGCACCGCGACCGCGCTGCGCGCGGGGATGGCGCGCGGCGAGGTCGACCCGGGCATCGACCTGGACTTCGTCCTCGACGCCGTGGCCGCGCCGATCTACTTCCGCGCGCTGTTCGGGCACCTGCCGCTCGATACCGCGCTGGTCGAGTCCTCGGTGGAAGCTGTTGTGCGCCTGGTGCGCCCGGCTCGGTGACCGATCGCGGCGACGGCCGCAGGTCAGACCCTGGTGATCGGCGGGACGACGTAGGTCTGGTCGAGTACCGCCGGCGCGGGCTCATACATCCGCAGGGCCGGACGGAAATCGCCCTCCGGCGCGGGGAGCCAGTTCGCGCGGGCGGCCGGATCGACCGGTTCCTTGTGGCTGATCGTGATGGTGACGGCGCCGTCGCTCTCGGTGACGAGGCCGGGAGTGCGGTCGCCGATCGAGTAGCGGTCGACGGGGTTGTCGACCAGGAAGAAGTCCGGCGCCGAGTACATGGTGATCGACCAGAAGGCGCCGACCGGCGGGGTGGGGTCAAGGCGCAGGGTGTAGGTGTTCGCGCCGGTGAGCTGGGTGCCCTGATCGTCGACATAGGTCAGGAAGTAGGCCGCTTCGTAGGCATGGTTGCCCCAGAGGCCGCTCTTCGCCGCGACAGCTCGGGTCATGATCCGCTGCTCCGGGTCGGCGATCTTGAAATGGTCGTCGTCGATCGTCCCGACTTCGAAGAAATCGAGGTTGTAGTCGAAGCTGTGCAGCATCAGCTGCCAGCCGTTGGCCTCCACGCTCGGGCCATGCGTCAGCGCGTCGGCCAGCCGCTGCTCGCCGGTGGTCAACCCGGTGCGCAGGGCGGCCGTGGTCTCGGTGTCGGGTGCGGCGTAGGGGGAATCGCCGGTCCGCGTGAGGCCGATCGGCGCGAAGGATTCCTGCACGGCGCGATCGCGATCGGCCGGGGGATAGGTCTGTGACCAGAGGCGGAGCCGCTCGAGGAACAGCCAGGCGGTGTCGACCGCCGGGTCCGGTGTCGGCAGGCCCATCGGCTGCGCCGCCGGTTCGAGCTGGGTCAGTGTCGTCGCGTCCTGCAGGGCATGGACGGCGGGCAGGTCGGCCGCACCCGCGCAGGCCCAGCGGCCGACGATCGTGGCCACGGTGGTGGGGAAGCGGATGACCGTCACGTCGGCGGGTGCGGTGCCGCGCCATCTTGGCGGTACGAGCAGATAGTCGCCCGCGCGGGTTCCGGTGGCGCGATGCCCGACGTAGGCGAAGTTGTCGGTCCAGGCGTCGACGAACTGCATGACGTAGTACCGGCCGTCGGTGTCGGGGACATGCAGGCGCACCGGGCCGACGGACAGGTCCACCGGGGCGATCGAATACACGGTGTCGTTGTTGACGGTGACGAAGGTCGCGTCCGGCCCGGCCAGGGTGCGGGCATGGGAGAACGAATTGAACGGGGTCGGCGGGTTCCCGCCGATGCCGGCGTGTACGAATCGATCGACCTGTTCGAGATTGAATACGAGGGGAAATCCGTACAGGTAGGCCCGTGCCGTCAGCTCGGACATCGTCTGGTTCGTCATGCGCGCTCCTCGCCCTCGGTTCGCGCCCACCACCGGGACGCGCGACCCCACCTTCGGCGATATCCGATCGGTCGGCATCGCCCGGACAGGATGAAATTCAGATCAGTGGCTCAGCGCGGCGACGCCGAACATCGCGGCCACACCGGTGACGGTGCTCAGCAGGGTCAGCCGGGACGGGTGTTCGGCATGGGCCTCGGGGAGGATGTCGGAGGTGGCCAGGTAGAGCAGGAAACCGGCGAAGTAGCCGAGGTACAGGCCGATCCACTGCTCAGGGACCTTGATCAGGGTGCCGAGAATCGCGCCGACGACGGGGGCGATGGCATCGAGCCCGAGCAGGGTGAGGGCCCGTTTGCGGGCGTTGCCGTAGAGGGTGGGGATGGTGAAAGTGTTGAAGCCGTCGGCGAAGTCGTGACAGATCACCGCGATCGCGACCGACATGCCGACGGTCGCGCCCGCCTGGTAACCGAGGCCGATGCCGAAACCGTCCAGGGTGCTGTGGAAGATCAAGCCCGCGGCGGCGAGCAGCCCGACCGACTCGAATCCGTGGTGGTGCGAACCGAATTCGCCCTCGTGGCCGGTATGGATCGCGACCGCGCGCTCCAGGATGTGGATGCTGAGGAATCCGACCACCGCCGCGATCAGCACCACCGGCACGCCGTACACCTCGCCCGAGGACTGCTCGAGCGCCTCGGGGATCAGATCGAAGGCGACCAGCCCGAGCATGACGCCCGCGGCCAGCCCGAGCACCAGGTGCTTGCGGTCGCCGATCCGCATGGCGACGAAGCCACCGAACAGCGTCGACAGCATCGACACCAGGGACAGCAGGATCGCCATTCGGCCTACTCCTCGGCCTGGTCGGCGGGCTCCGGCTGCTTGGACTTGCGCTTCTTCTTCGGCGGCGGTGGGGTGTCGGCGTGCTCGGTGACCTCGTAGCGCCGGACATAGGCGCCCGCGAAACCCTGCAGCGTCGCGGTCACCGGGATGGCCAGCAGTGCGCCCGTCGGCCCGAGCAGTGCCGCGCCGGCGACCACCGCGCCGAAAGCCACCGCCGGATGCATGTCCAGGGTGGTCGCGGTGATCCGCGGCTGCAGCACGTAGTTCTCGAACTGCTGGTAGGCGACGATGAACAGCAGGATCCACAGCGCGGTGATCGGATCGTGCACCAGCGCGACCAGCACCGGCAACGCGCCGGCCAGGTAGGTACCGACGGTCGGGATGAACTGGGAGACCACGCCGACCCACAGCGCCAGCGCGAACGCCGACGGCACATCGAGCACCCGCAGCGCGACAAAGTGGGCGACCGCCGAGCACAGCGCCAGCAGCGCGCGCGAATAGATGTAGCCGCCGGTCTTCTCGACCGCGATGTCCCACGCCCGCAGCACGTGCTTCTGCTGCTTGGGCGGCAGCAGCGAGCACACCCAGCTGCGGAAGCGCGGACCGTCGGCGGCGAAGTAGAAGGTGAACAGCAACACGCCGAGCAGCTGGAAGATCGCGCCGATCGCGACGGTGCCGATGCCCCAGACGTTTCCGGCCAGATCGACCAGATAGCCCTCGATCGTGGAGCTCCACTCCGAGGCGTACTTGGTCAGGTCGTCGCCGGAAAGATCCTGGTCGAACGTCGAATTGAACCAGTCGACCAGGTCCTGGACATAGCCGGGCGCGTCGCCGGCCAGCATCGTCACCTGACTGATCAGCAGCGCGCCCAGCGTCCACACGAACGCGACGAGCACCAGCAGCAGCACACCGAACACCGCACCGGTGCCCGCGCCGCGCCGAACACCGCGGGCGGCAAGCCAATTCACCGCGGGTTCGATCGCGAACGCCAGGAACAGCGAGACCAGCAGTACGGTCAGCAGGCCCTGCAGTTTGCCGAGGATCCAGAACGCCGCGATCAGCCCGGCGACGGCCAGCACGGCGTACAGCAGTGACCGCGGCAGCCAGCGCGGCGGCGTGCGGACCGTCCAGAACGCGGGCAGCGCGGGGCCGGTCGCCGGTGCCTGCGCCACATCGGCGGGGCCAGAGGTCGATTCGTCGTCGGCAGCCACCTCGTCACGGTACCGAGGCGGCCGGGGTTCGCGCCCGCTGGCGCGCTGAGGTCAGATCGTGGCGGTATCGATCACGAAGCGGTACTGCACGTCGCTGGCCATCACCCGGTCGTAGGCGGAATCGATCTCGTCGGCCGAGATCAGCTCGATCTCGGCGCCGATGCCGTGCGCCGCGCAGAAGTTCAGCATCTCCTGGGTCTGGGCGATGCCGCCGATCATCGAACCGGCCAGCGAGCGCCGGTAGCCGGCGAGGTTGCGCCCGGTGACGCTCATCGGCTGATCGGGCAGGCCGAGGATGACCAGGGTGCCGTCGAGGGCGAGCAGCCGCAGGTAGTTGTCGATCGGCAGGTTCGCCGAGACGGTGTTGATGATCAGGTCGAACTGCCCGCGCAGCTGGCGGAACGTGTCCTTCTCGCTGGTGGCGTAGTAGTGCGTGGCGCCCATTCGCAGACCGTCGTCGCGCTTGCGCAGCGACTGGCTCAGCACGGTGACCTCGGCGCCGAGCGCGGCGGCGATCTTCACCCCGACGTGGCCGAGCCCGCCCATGCCGATGATCGCGACCTTCTTGCCCGGCCCGGCGTTCCAGTGCCGCAGCGGCGAGTACAGCGTGATGCCCGCGCACAGCAGCGGCGCGGCGACATCGAGGCCGATGCCCTCGGGAATGGCGACGACAAAGCTCTCGGTCACCACGATCTGGGTGGAGTAGCCGCCCAGGGTGTAGCCGCCGGGCTGGGCCTGTTCAGGAACCGGTGTGTTGTACGTCCAGGTGGCGCCGTTGGCGCAGTACTGCTCCTCGCCGGCCAGGCACGGTACACATTTGCCGCAGGAGTTCACCAGGCAGCCCACGCCGACCCGGTCGCCCACCTGGTACTTGCGCACCGCGGAGCCGGTGGCCGCGACGATGCCCGCGATTTCGTGGCCGGGCACGCACGGGTACTTGCTGCCGCCCCACTCGTCGCGGGCGGTGTGGATGTCGGAGTGGCAGATACCCGCGTACTTGATGTCGATCAGGACGTCGTCGGGGCCGAGTTCACGGCGCTCGATCGTGACCTTCTCGAAGAACCCGTCGGGGGCGGGGATGGCGTAGGCGGCTGCGGTGCTCATGAAGACATGCCTACCGCCGCATGCGTCGTTTGCCAACCGGCGCGGCCGGATCGATACCGGACAACCGCGCATCCGGGTCACAATGGACGTGTCGGCTCGCGAGAGAGGACAGGCGCGTGCACGCTGTCGGACGAGTGTTGGCGACGCTGGTCGTCGCGCTGATCGGCGTGTGCGCCTTCCTGGGATACCGCGGTGACCTGGTACTTCCCTGGAAACCACACGCGGAGGAATACGTCGCGGTCGTGCAGGCGCCGCAACAGGTGCCGCTCGATCCGGTGCTGGTCGCGGCCCAGGTGCAGCCCGTGCTGGTCAATATCTCCGTCGATGCCGCCCTGTTCGGGACCAGCGCCGCCGGCTCGGGGATCGTGCTCACGCCCGACGGGCAGATCCTGACCAGCCATCACGTGATCAAAGGGGCCGAGGAGGTCTCGGTCACCGATATCGGGAACGGGCTGGTCTACGAGGCCACCGTGCTCGGCTACGACTCGACCGCCGATATCGCGCTGTTGTCGCTGGCCGGGGCGTCCGGGCTGCCGACGGCCCGGCTCGGGTCCTCGGCCGAGCTGCGGGTCCGCCAGGACGTGCTGGCCATCGGTGACGCGGGGGGTGACGGCGGCGAACCGACCTCGGTCGCCGGGCCGATCACCGATCTGGACGCGAGCATCGTCGCGATGAACTCCGCCGACCTGACCCGCAAGTCGCTGCGCGGAATGGTGCAGATCGCCGCGCCCGTCGTGGGCGGGCAGTCCGGTGGCGCGCTGGCCGACAGCTCGGGCGCGGTCGTCGGCGTGATCACCGCGGCCTCCGGTGAGCGCCCGGGCGCCGAGCAGCCGAGGCAGGCCAACGGCTACGCGGTGCCGATCGACACCGCCATGCGGGTCGTCGCCCAGATCCGCTCCGGCACCCCGACCGAGACCGTCCACATCGGCCCGACCGCCACCCTCGGCGTCCAGGTCGTCGACGCGAAACCCGCGGGCGCCCAGGTCAACTGGGCCTTCTACGGCCAGCCCGCCCGCGCCGCGGGCATCACCACCGGCGACATCATCACCGCCGTCGACGGCGACCCGATCACCACCGCCCGAGCCCTCAGCGCGGCAATCAACACCCGCAAACCCACCGACCGAATCCGCCTCGACCTCACCGCCCCCGACGGCACCAACCGCACCATCGACGTAGTCCTCGCCGAAGGCACCCCGAACTAGACCAGGCTCAGCCAGTAGTCCTGGAACTTCAGGAAGACGAGGAGCAGGACTACGGCGTAGAAGACGACGACGAGGGTCCAGCGCCATTCGGCGAGGATGGCCATGATGCCGCGGGAGCGGCCCCAGGTTTCCTGGGTGGTGACCGCGAACAGGAGGGGGGTGACGGCCCAGACGACCATGCAGTACGGGCACAGGGCGTTGATGCGGTAGAGGCTCTGGAAGACGAGCCAGCAGATGGCGGCGACGCCGAGGACGGTGCCGAGCCAGAGGCCGCCCCAGATCCAGCGCGGGAAGCCGATGCCGACGACGGCGAGGACGCCGAGGGTCACCACCACCGAGAAACCGACAATGCCGAAGAGCGGGTTCGGGAAACCGAAGACCGCGGCCTGGTCGGTCTGCATGATCGACCCGCACGAGAGCACCGAGTTGATGCTGCACGAGGTGACGTAATCCGGGTCGACGAACAGCTTGAATCGCTCGACGGTCAGCGTGAACGACGCCAGCCACCCCGCCAGCCCGGCGATCAGCAGCAGCCACGCCGAGCGGGCGGGGGCGGTGATCACTTGGCCGCGTCGGCGATCACGGGCGCCAGGCCGTTCTCGGTGAAGATCGCGTCGGTCTGGTTGAGCTCACCGTTGATGAACACCGACGGCGTCGACTTCACGCCACTGCTCAGGGTCTGCTGGGTGACCTGGGTGATGTAGTCGTTGTACGGCTTGTCGGTGATGCAGGTGGCCACCGCAGGATCGGTGTAGCCCGCCTCGGTCGCGATCTGGATCAGCTGCTCGTTGCTCAGCCCGGCGGTGCCCTCGGCGGGCTGCTCGGCGAACATGGTCTGCAGCCAGCCCTGGTACTTGCTCGGGTCCGCCTTCGCCACACAGAACGAGGCGTTGGCCGCGCGCGAGGAGTATTGGGTCGAGGACGCGCGGTCGAGGAAGGAGATGATCTGGTACTCGATCACGGCGGTGCCGTCGGCCGCGGCCTTGGCCAGCGCCTCACCGTTGGCGGCCTCGAACTGCGCGCACGCCGGGCACTGGAGGTCGGCGACGACGCGGACCTTCGCCTTGGCGTCCGGATTGCCGATGCGTACCGCGCCGGACTCCGTCACCGAACCGCCGGTCGCGGGCAGCTGGGCCGCGGACGTGCCGGTGTTCTCGGTATCGGAGCCGGACTTCTTGACGGCGATACCGATGCCGATCGCCGCCACCAGTGCCACCAGGACGGCGGCGACTCCGACCTGGATCGCGATCTTGCGCTTCCTGTCGGCTGCTTCGGCCGCCGCCAGCGGATTCTGCTTGCCCGTGCTCACCGTTGTCACACGCCTTTCGTTCGTGGTCTCCCCACCAGGGACATCATGCGGGCCGAACCTGAGAGTTTCTTCAACGATCCGATCAGGACTCGTCGAGCCTGCGCAGCTGTTCGGCGACATCGAAATCGGCGGGCGGCCAGTCCAGCTGCAGCCCTGCCAGCGCGTCGATCAGCAATTCGGTCACCGCGAGGCGCGAGTACCACTTGTGGTCGGCAGGCAGCACGTACCACGGCGCGTAGTCGGTGTTGGTGAGTTCCAGAACGGCCTGGTAGGCCTTCTGGTAGTCGGGCCAGTAGCCGCGCTCGGTGATGTCGGCCGGGTTGAACTTCCAGTACTTGTCGGGGCGTTCGAGGCGCTCACGCAGCCTGCGCTTCTGCTCGTCGAGGGAGACGAACATGGCCACCTTGACGATGGTGGTGCCGGTGTCGGCCACTTCCCGTTCGAAGGCGTTGATCAGGCTGTAGCGCTGTTCCCATTCCGACTGCGGCACCAGCTCGTGCACCCGCACGACCAGCACGTCCTCGTAGTGCGAGCGGTCGAACACACCGATCTGGCCGTGCGCGGGCAGGCGCTTGTTGATGCGCCAGAGGAAATCGTGCTGCTTTTCCTCCTCGGTCGGCACCCCGAAGGACGCGTGGTCGACGCCCTGCGGGTCGACCGAGCCGATCACGTGCCGCACGATGCCGCCCTTGCCCGCGGTGTCCATGCCCTGCAACACCAGCAGCACACTGTGCTTGCCGCCGGTGCGGCCGTGCGCGAACAGCTTCTCCTGCAGGTCCGAGAGCACGATGCCGCGCTCGGTCAGCAGCTCTTTGCCGCGCTGCTTGTCACCGGTGAACCCCGGCGTCGCCGAGGTGTCGAGATCGGTGATCCGCTGACTGTCGGCGCGCAGCGCGGTGGTGACGGGTTCGGCCCAGTCTTTCGCCATTTCCCATGCCTACCACTACTGCGAGCGATCGACCGGCAAGCTCGACGCAATCGTTGCCTGCCAGCAGGCGACTCCGGCCGGGTCGGCGATCTCGGGCCGGTGCACATACACCGGATCGGCGCCGGCGGCCTGCTGCGCGCGGTAGTCGGCCAGCAGCCGGAACGCGACGACGCCGAGCGGGAGGATCGCGGCCAGGTTGACCAGTGCCATCACGCCCATGAACACGTCGGCCAGGTTCCAGATCAGGCTCACCGAGCCGAGCGCGCCGGCGAAGACGGCCAGCAGCACCGCCACCCGGAAGGCGGTGAGCACCTCCGGCCGGTCGGTGATGAACTCGATATTGGCCCGGCCGTAGTAGAAATTGCCGATCATCGAACTGAACGCGAGCATGAACACCACCGCGGTCAGTACGTGTCCGGCCCAGGTGCCGAGGCTGTGCTGCAGCGCGCTCTGGGTGAGATCGGCACTGCGCCGCTCCGACAGGTCGGGATCGCTGGTCAAGATGATGAACGCGGTGATCGAGCAGATCAGCAGGGTGTCGAAGTAGACGCCGAGCGACTGCACCAGCCCCTGCTTCACCGGATGCGAGACATCGGCGGCGGCGGCCGCGTTCGGCGAGGAGCCGAGGCCCGCCTCGTTGGAGAACATGCCGCGCCGGATGCCCTGCGCGATGGCGACGCCGACACCGCCGCCGACCACCTCGCGCAGGCCGAACGCGCCGCCGACGATATCGGCGATCACCCGCGGCAGATCGTCGATGTTCAACACCACCACCGCGATGCCGAGCAGCAGGTACACGATCGCCATGACCGGCACGAGCACCTCGGTGATGTGGCTGATCCGGCGCACCCCGCCGAAGATCACCACGCCGAGCAGGACGATCAGCACGAGCCCGACGGCCAGCGGGAACCAGTCGCCGTCCAGGCCCGACAGCGAGGCGCGGGTGGTCGCCACGATGGTGTTGGACTGCACGGCGTTGAACACGAAACCGAAGGTCACCGTGATGATGACCGCGAAGATCATGCCCTGCCAGCGCCGCCGCAGCCCGTACTGCATGTAGTAGGCGGGCCCGCCGCGGAAGGTGCCCGGTTCCTGCTCGGGCCGCTTGTACAGCTGGGCGAGGGTGGATTCGACGAAGGCCGAGGCCGCGCCGAGGGTCGCCATCGCCCACATCCAGAACACCGCGCCCGGCCCGCCGACACTGATCGCGGTGGCGACGCCGGCGATATTGCCGGTGCCGACCCGCGCCGCCGCCGAGATGCTGAACGCGCCGAACGCCGACACCGACTTCTTGCCGTCGGCGGCGGGCCGCCCCTTCTCGGCGACCACGCGCAGCATCTCCGGCAGCATCCGCAACTGCACGACGCCGCTGCGCACGGTGAAGTACACCCCGGCCACGATCACCAGCGGGATGAGCAGCCAGTTCCAGAACACGTCGTTGACATCGACGACGACCGAGTTGAGCGTGTCCATGCGGCGAGGCTACCGCCGGGTTACCTGTCGGACGGTCAGGCTGTGCCTGATGTCGCCTGATCGGGGGCGCTGCAAGGTGATGCTGCGCCTCGGCGCCCTGACCGATCAGGCGGGCCGGGTGGCGTCGACGTATTGCATGAAACGGTGCACGCGCTGGTCGATTTCGATCAATCCGGCCGCGGCGAACAGGTTCGGGAAGGTGTCGCGGTCGAACAGCCGCAGCCCGCTCAGACCCGCGGCCATGGTGCTGGCCCGGCCGAACAGGTTGTCCTCGCGGTAGCTGGTGGTGATCGCGATCCGGCCGCCCGGCGCCAGCACCCGGATCATCTCGCGGGTGGCCGCGATCGGATCGGGGATCAGATACAGCGCGCCGAAACAGCAGACGGCGTCGAAGGTTCCGTCGGCGAAGGGCAGCACCCGCGCGTCACCGCGGACGTAGCCGACCCGGGGCCCGGCGTTGTCGGCGGCGGCCTTGGCCAGCATCGGCTCGGAGTAGTCCAGGCCGGTGACGAAGCCGTCACCGGATAGGAACTCGCTCAGGTACCGGGTGAAATTGCCGGGGCCGCAGGCCAGATCGAGCACCTTCTTGTTGCCGCCGAGCCGCAGCGTGTCGACGGCCTCGCGCCGATCGCTGCCGGTGGTACGGCCGCTGGCGAGATAGAACAGCGTCGGCCGCCACGCGTGCTCGTAGACCGCGGCCAGCGCGGGCGCGTTCATGGTCCGGCGGGCCAGGTTCACTGCCGCGCGACCTCGATCGTCATGCCCGCGGCGCGCAGCCGCTCGGTGAGCGCCTCGCCCATGGCCGAGGCGGGGGTGAGAACGCCTGCGCGCGGCGGGAGTTCGTCGAAGGCCAGGCTCAGGCCGCTCTGGCCGAGCAGCACGGCGGTGGCCTGGTAGCCGGGGTCGCCGGTGCCGGAGAAGGTGGCCTGGTACTTGGCGCCGGAGCTGGTGCGGGCGAAGGTCTTCATGGTGAACCAGCCACTGCGGCGCGCCTTTTCGCTGGGACCGGTGCCCGGCTTGGGCAGGATCCGGTCGAGCAGCTTGCGGCCGAACGAGACACGGGAGAGCACCGCGCCCGAGGCCATGCCCGCCACGATGCCGCCCGCGATACCCGCCGCCACCAGCGGCGCCGCCGCCGAGTTGCCCGCGTTCATCACCTCGCGGTAGCGGAACTGCTTGCCGTAGGCCCAGCCGAGCAGGCCGTTGGTGCGGCGCACGACCTTGGTGTTGTGCGAGGCCATGATGAACGTGGTGACCCAGCCGTGCAGGCTCGGGTCGATGCTGTCGGCGCGGGCCAGCGCCTGATCGGACTGCCGGCCGACATCGGGCTCCATCGAGCGATCGGGGCTCAGCGAGTACGGGTGCGCCAGGATCTTGCCGCGGCCGGAATCGGCGGCGATGTCCTCCATCATGGCGCGGCCGGAATCGATGGTGCCGCCGCTCATGCCACCCTTGAGGTAGGCGACCAGGGTGGTGTCCTCCAGCTCGCCGGTGTCGTCGACGACGGTGGCCCGGTAGAGCTCGTAGACGCTCAGATCCGACGGAATCGAGTCGTAGCCACAGGAATTCACGATCTTGGCGCCGGAATCGACCGCGACCCGCTCGAACTGCTCGATGGCGTCGTGGATGAACAGCGGCTCGCCGGTGAGATCGGCGTAGTGGGTGCCGGCCGCGGCGCACGCGCCGAGCAGCGGCATCCCGTAGCGCAGGTACGGACCGACCGTGGTGACCACGACCTTGGTCCGCTCGGCCATCGCGGCGAGCGAGGCCGGGTCGGTCGAATCGGCGACGACCAGCTCCCACTTCGCCGCGGCGGGGCCGAGTTCGGCGCGCACGGCGGCGAGCTTGTCGGCCGAGCGGCCCGCCAGCGCGATCCGCGCGTCGGCCGGGGCGGCGGTGAGCAGGTATTCGGCGGTGAGCTTGCCGACGAAACCAGTCGCTCCGAACAGGATCAGGTCGAACTCGCGGTGCTGCGGCACGGGGGCGCCTTTCATCGAGTGCTCGCCTTGCGGGCGCGCGGCTTCTTCGTCGGTTTCGGCGGGTGGGTGGCAAGCCAATCACGGTGGGCCAGACCGAGTTCGGTGACCGGGGGCTCGTCGTAGAGCCATTCCCGGGCGATCAGATGCCAGTTGTTGGTGCTGTCGAGCTGGCCGAGCATACCGAAGGTGAGGAAGTCGGCCCGGCGGGAGAACAGGTGCTCCGGCGGCAGGTTCTGCTGCTTCATACCGGTGAACTCGCTGGCCCGCGGGTCGACCGCGAGCAGGAACGCGCCGCTGGCGAGTTCGGGGGTGATGGTCAGTTCCTCGTCGACCAGGCACCATTCGGAGGCGGCGAGTACGTACTCGAGACACTCCTCGGCACCGATCTCCTCCGGTGAATCGATCACGCCGCGCTCGATCATCAACTGCCGCAGGTCTTCGGCGCGGTCCTCGGCGGCCGCGCGCAGGCAGCGGATCTCGAAGTGCACGAGCTTGGGGTCCATGCGGTTGAACAGGCCGAAGTCGAGGAAGGCCACCCGGCCGTCGCGGGCCAGCAGCACGTTGCCCGGATGCGGGTCGCCGCAGAACTCGTTGAAGGTGAACAGTGAGCCGACGTAGAAGCGGTAGATGATCTCGCCGACCCGATCACGCTCGGCGGCGGGCAGATTCCGGATCTCGTCGAAGCCGGTGCCCTCGATGAACTCGCTGACCAGCACTCGGGTGGTCGAGAGCTCCCGGACCGCGTCGGGCACCACGATGAACGGGTGGTCGCGATACAGGTGCGCGATCTCGGACTGGGTGACGGCCTCGGCCACGTAGTCGAGTTCGGCCTCCATGTTCAGCTTCAGCTCGTCGAGCACCGCCGGGGTGATCCACGGCATCGCCGAGGCCAGCACCCGGCGGAACATGGTCAGGTTCTTCAGGTCGGCGCGCACCGCGATGTCGACGCCGGGGTACTGGACCTTCACCGCGACGGCCCGGCCGTCGGGCAGGGTGGCCCGGTACACCTGGCCGATCGAGGCGGCCGCGATCGGCTCGGGATCGAATTCGGCGAACACCTCGGTCAGCGGACGGCCGAAGTCCTCCTCGACGACCGCGCGCATCGCCTCGAACGACACGGTCGGGGCGGCATTGCGCAGCACGGCCAGCCGCTGCTGGAACCGGTCGCGATGGTCCGGCGGCACCAGATCCAGATCGAGCACCGACATCATCTGGCCGAGCTTCATGGCCACGCCCTTCATGGTGCCCAGCACCATGACCACCTGCTCGGTGGTGCGGATCATCGACTCCTCGGCCATCCTGGCGCGCACGGCCTCGGACCGCCCGCGCATGGACAGTCTGGTCTTCTTCGAGCGGATCACCGAGCTCGCCGCTACCGCCCCCAGCTTCGTCCCGCGGGCAAGCCGGGATGTCGGCACGTTTTTCGCCATCGAGGTACCTCCGTTGGTGCCGACGCGCAGGGCGGCCGCCGGCGTCCTGACGCCGCACGACAACCCGCGGTGACGCAAGCCACAGCGCCCCGCTCGGTTCAGCGTAACGAACCGAGCCGCGATGTCGAGCCCGGCTCCGGCGATCGCGAGGATCGCCCGGTCAGGAGGGCTGAACGGGGATCTCGGGCAGCTGGTGGTCCTGCGAGGTGAAGTATTCGGGCGACCCGCCCGCCTTGGCGACACCCTCGATCGCCGACCACGCCATCATCGTCAGGTAGTCGATGACGTCCTGGCGCGGCATCGCCTTCTCGGTGGTCGTCCACCAGTGCGTGGCCAGCTGGATGCCGCCGACCAGCACATACGACCACAGCATCGCGCCGTCGGTACGCACGCCCTTGGCGCCGGCCCGGTCGACGAGCACGGCCGTGACCACCTCGGCGAAGAGCCGTTCGAACTCCGCCAGCGAGGACTTGTCGCCCGCGGAGTTGCTCATGATGAACCGGTAGACCTCGGGGTCGTCGTCGACGGTGCCGACGTATTCGGTCATCGCGGCGCGCACCAGCTGGTACTCGTCGGCGTCGAGGTTGATCGCGCCGTACACGCGGGGCATCAGCGTGGTCTCGATGAACCGCTGCATGGTGGCGTGCACCAGGTCGTTCTTGTCGGCGAAGTAGCGGTACAGCACGGTCTTGGACACGCCGATCTCGGTGGCGATCTCGTCCATGCCTGCCTGGCTGCCGCGCGCGCGGATGGCGTTGAGCGTGCCGTCGACCAGCTCTTCGCGCCGGTCGATCTTGTGCTGTCGCCACCGCCGTTTGCGGCCGTCGACAGGACCGCCGCCGCGCACGGTGGCGGCGCGGCCCGTCTGCTCGCCGATCTCGACAAGGTCTTCGGTGGACAGAACAGCCCCCTTGTGATCGATATGGCGTCTGATGGTTCTACAGCTTAGGCGTGCCGGTGTGGGGTGGCGCTCGTTTGGTCGACGTTGCGGCATTTACCACATCCCGGTGCTTACCCGCGCGTAAGACGAACCGGGCGGTTTTCCGGTGTCGTGCGGGGCGCCACACGGGTTCGCGGCGGCGCGTGCGCGGCGCGCACAGCAGAATGGGGGCTATGGAGAAAGCTCCCGGCAACACGGCGGTTCTCGCGCCGCGCACCGAGCCCGCCGCGCAACCAGCGGGTTTCGCGGTCATGACCGACGAGGCGGGCAAGAAACGTGACCTCTTCAAGATGAAAGCGCTGGCCACCGGGTTCCTGCTGGTGGCCAGCGCGGTGTACCTGTTCTGCCGCTGGCTCGAATCCCGCGGCTCCGGCGGTGAGTGGGTCGGCTACGTGCGGGCCGCCTCCGAAGCCGGCATGGTCGGCGCGCTGGCCGACTGGTTCGCGGTGACCGCGCTGTTCAAGCACCCGTTGGGGCTGCCGATCCCGCACACCGCGATCATCCGCAAGAAGAAGGACCAGCTCGGGTCGAGCCTGGGCGCCTTCGTCGGCACCAACTTCCTCGCACCGGACGTGGTGTCGGCCCGGCTGGACTCGGCGCAGATCTCGCTGCGGGTCGGGCGCTGGATGGCCGATCCGGGCCACGCGGCGCGGGTGGCGCAGGAGAGCGCGACGATCCTGACCGCGGTCGTCGGCGTGCTGCGCGACGAGGACGTCGAGCAGATCATCGACAACACCATCGTCAAGCGGATCGCCGAACCGCTGTGGGGTCCGCCGATCGGCCGGGTGCTCTCGGAGTTGATCGCCGACAATCGTCAGCTGCCGCTGATCGATCTGCTGGCCGAGCGCGCGCATCAGTGGGCGCTGGGTTCGCAGGAGACGATCGACCGCATCGTGCTGCGGGACGCGCCGCAGTGGGCGCCGAAGTTCGTCAACACGTTGCTGTCCGAGCGGATCTACCGGGAACTGGTCGAATTCACCTGGAAGGTGCGCTCGAATCCCGATCACGAACTGCGCAAGGCCGCCGATCGCTTTCTCCAGGATTTCGCCGACGATCTGCAGCATGACGACGCGATGATCGCGAAGGCGGAGAAGGTCAAGGCCGAGATCATGGGCCGCGAGCAGATCACCGGAATGGCCGAGGCGACGTGGCGCGCGGCCAAGCGGCTGATTCTGGAGTCGGCCGAAGACCCCGATTCCACGTTGCGCCGCAAGGTGGCCGAGAATGTGCAGCAGCTCGGAGAACGCTTGCGCGACGACCCGGCCATGCGCGGCAAGGTGGACGGCTGGATCGACCGCGGCGCCCGCTATCTGGTCGGTAACTACTCGGCCGAGATCACGACCCTGGTGACCGACACCGTCGCGCGCTGGGACGCCGACGAGGCGAGCCGCAAGATCGAACTGCAGGTCGGCCGGGATCTGCAGTTCATCAGGATCAACGGCACGGTCGTCGGCGCACTGGCGGGGCTGGCCATCTACACGATCTCGCAGTTGTTGTTCCACTGAGCCGAACCGTTAGCCGAACCCGTGCTAACAGAAGTGCTTGCAATAGCTAGCACTCTGATTTAGTATTGACCGTACAACCGCCAGAAGGTGAGTGATGGCAGACCAGCCCGAGGGACGTGTAGCGCACGCGGCACAAGACATCGGAGGGTTCATCAGGTCCCAGCGCGAAGCCGCGCAGGTGTCCTTACGTCAACTCGCCGCGCTGGCGGGGGTGAGCAATCCGTACCTGAGCCAGATCGAACGCGGATTGCGTAATCCCTCCGCCGAAGTACTCGCGCAGATCGCCAAGGCGCTGCGGGTGTCCTCGGAGGTGTTGTATGTGCGGGCCGGATATCTCGAGCAGCGTCCGCACAGCCCGGTCAGGGACGCCCTGCTCGCGGACACTTCGGTGACCGAGCGGCAGAAACAGGTGTTGCTGGAAATCTATGAGTCGTTTCGCCGGGAAAACGGGGAAGAAACCGGCTCAGGGGGGATCGAACGGGACAGCGACGTTTCGTTCACGACAACTGACACTCCGCCACGCCAGGAGAACGAAGACTGATGACCGAGAAGACCGCTACCGTGACCAAGCCGCTGTTCGCCACCGTCGGTGCCGGTGACGCCCTCTACACCGCCGTGAACGATGTCGTCGCCGACGTCCGCGGTCGGGTCGGTGCCACCGACGTCCAGGCCCGTGTCGACGAGGCCCGTGAGCGCATCGCCAACGTGCCCGCCGACGTGCAGGCCCAGTTCGACACCCTGCGCGAGCGCATCGCCGGCCTGCCGGCGGAGCTGCCCGAGGACCTCGCCGAGCTGCGCGAGAAGTTCACCCCGGAAGAGCTGCGCAAGCTGGCCGAGCAGTACTACCGCCAGGCGCTCGACATCTACGCCGACCTCGCCGTCCGCGGTGAGGAGACCGTCGACCGGCTGCGCGCCAACCAGGCCGTCGACGAGCAGATCGGTCGCGTGGAGAGCCTGTACAAGGATGCCTCCGCCCGCGCCGAGGATGCCCTCGCCAAGGTCACCGACCTGCTGGGCCGCACCAAGGCCGAGGCCGAGACCGTCGCCGCCGAGGCCGCGGCCGTCGTCGACGCCGAGGTTGTCGCCGTGACCACCGAGGAGCCCGCCGAGGCTCCGGTCGCCAAGGCGCCCGCCGCCAAGAAGGCGCCGGCCAAGAAGGCTCCCGCGAAGAAGGCCGCCCCCAAGAAGGCCTGATACCGCACCGCGCGCAGCGGCCCCGCACACCACTGGTGGGCGGGGCCGCTGTTCGTATGATGGGGGTGTGAACATGGTGAACGGTCTGACGTCGCTGATCATGCTGGCCCTGTGGGTGGCGGCCTTCGGCGCGACGGTGTTCGCGCTCATCCACGCCGTGCGGCAGCGCGCGGACGCCTTCACGGCGGTCGACAAGATGACCAAGCCGATCTGGCTGGCGATTCTGGCCGGTGCGCTGGTCTTCCTGCTGCTCGGCATCGCCGGCTTCGGCATGCTGACCTCGTTCATCGCGATCATCGCGACGGGCGTCTACCTCGCGGATGTGCGCCCCAAGGTCGACGAGGTGCAGCGCGGTCCGCGCTGGTAACGACACCCGCCGGATTACCGGCGCGGATCTCTCGCGGTTCAGTGGTACGCGGTGTTACTGTATCTGGCAGTAACACAAAGGAGTGTGCCGATGCGTGCAAAGCTGCCGACGGCTCTGCTGAACCTGGTCGAATCCGCGTCCCTCGTGGTCAAGACCACCCTGGCGGCCCACCGGGCCGATCTGCGGACGCGAACCCACGGGATCGCGGCGTTCGATCCGCCGACCGTGCCCGCCGACGTGATCCCCGTGGTCACCGCCGACGGCGCCCGCCTGCGGGTGCACGCCTACGGGCCCGTCGACGCGCCGGTCATGGTGCTGGTACACGGCTGGACCTGTTCCATCGAATACTGGAACGCCCAGATCAATGCCTTCGCCGGCGAGTACCGCGTGGTCGCCTACGACCAGCGCGGCCACGGTGAGAGCACCAACGGCTACGCCAAGCCGAGCCAGACCCTGCTCGCCGACGACCTGGCCGACGTCCTCGACTCCGTGCTGCTGCCCGGCCAGCGGGCCGTGCTCGTCGGCCACAGCATGGGCGGCATGACGCTCATCTCCTGGGCGGGCCGCTATGCCGGGCGCGTCGCCGACCAGGCCGCCGCGGTGGTCCTCACCAACACCGGCGCGCACTCGCTCGTCGAGGTGTCGACCATGGTCCCCGGCCTGAACCGGCCGCTGCGGATCCTGGGCGGCAGGCACCTGCCGACTCCGGAGTGGCTGGGCAAGGTCATCCTCGGCACCCCCGTGCTGTTCCCGCCGATCAAGCCGGTGCGCTGGATCTTCGCCCGCCAGGTGATGACGCTGGACACCCCGCGCCAGACCCTCGACTACGCGCTCTCGGTCGTCCGTGGTTGTCCGGCGATGACGCGCTCGCGCTGGGGCCTGGTCCTCACCGAACTCCACCTGGGCGACAACGCCGCCAAGCTCGCGGTGCCCACCACCGTGCTGGCCGGTGACCGCGACGACCTCACCCCGCCGCTGCACGCCGAGCGCCTCGCCGAGCTGCTGCGCCGCGCGGGCAACCTCGCCCGGCACAAGGTGCTGCCGACCGGCCATCTGGGCAACGTCGAACGCCACGACCTGTTCAACGCCGAACTGGCCGAGGTCATGGCCGCCGCCCGTGAGCCTGTGTACGCGGTGAGCTGAGGGCCTGCGAGGATGGGGGGATGAGTTCTGCCCCTGTGACCTCGGATGACCGCCGGTTCGTGCTGACCCTGGGCTGCCCGGACCGGCCGGGCATCATCGCCCGGATCTCCTCGTTCATCGCCGATTTCGGCGGCTCGATCGTGGAGGCCGGCTACCACTCCGACGGTGACACCGGCTGGTTCTTCACCCGGCAGGCGGTCAAGGCCGCGACGGTGCCGTTCGGTATCGACGAACTGCGTGCCCGCTTCGCCGAGGTGGCCGCCGAGTTCGGGCCCGAGACCGACTGGCAGCTGCACGACTCCGGGGCGCCGCGGCGGGCGGTGCTGCTGGTCAGCAAGGACGGGCACTGCCTGCACGACCTGCTCGGACGCGCGGCCGCGGGCGAGCTGCCCGCCACCATCGAGGCCGTCATCGGCAACCACCCCGACCTGGCCGGGATGACCGAGGCGCACGGCGTGAAGTTCCACTACGTGCCGTTCCCGAAGGACCCGGCCGAGCGCGGCCCGGCCTTCGAACAGGTCCGCGATCTCGTCGACGCCCACGATCCGCACGCCGTCGTCCTCGCCCGCTTCATGCAGGTGCTGCCCGCTGAACTGTGCGCGCACTGGGCGGGCCGGGCGATCAACATCCACCACAGCTTCCTGCCGTCGTTCGTCGGCGCGCGCCCGTACCACCAGGCCTACGCCCGCGGCGTGAAGCTGATCGGCGCGACCTGCCACTACGTCACCGCCGAGCTGGACGCGGGGCCGATCCTGGAGCAAGACGTCATCCGGGTCGACCACGCCGACGACGTGCGCGACATGGTGCGGCAGGGCCGCGACATCGAGCGGGTCGTGCTGGCCCGTGGCTTGCGCTGGCACCTGGAGGGCCGGGTGCTCGTGCACGGCCGCCGCACGGTCGTCTTCGAGTAACCCTCAGAGGTCGTAGAACGGCGCCGGGTAGCGGAACTCGCCGGTGACGGCCGGGTCGTAGGCCGTCAGCGGGCGGACCTGGAAGAACTCGGCCCAGTCGGCCTCGTCGGGCACGATGCCGAGCCGGGCGCCGGGCACGAACCCGAAGCGGGCGTAGTAGTCGGGATTGCCCACCAGGCCGACGACCGATTCGTCGAGCGCGTCGGCCGCGCCGAGCGCGGCGTGCATCAGCGCCGAACCGACCCCGGTCTTCTGATGGTCGGGATCGACGCCGAGCGGGCCGAGTGCGAGCACCGGGAACGGGCCGATGCCGGCCCTGGTGAGGCAGATGTGCCCGACGACGGTGTCGTATTCGAGGGCGACCAGCGACAGCGTGGGCATCCACGATTCGTCGGTGCGCAGCGCGTCGACGAGCGCCACCTCGGGTGGCTCGGTGATCGACGGGTCGTCGGCGTAGTGGGGGGTGAAGGCGTCGCGGTGGATGGCGGCGATAGCCGCGGCGTCCGCAGGGGTCTCTCGACGGATCAGCACAATCGTCTCCGTATCCTCGGCGGCCGGCGCCGGTCGAAAACCGCCATGGTCAAGTCTCCCGGATTCGGGTAGACCCGCGCAACGCTGTTCGTGTGGCGGCCTGCGCGGCGGCCGTCGTGTCCCGGTGTGTCATGCTCGAGCCCATGACCGTCTCGACACCGCTGACCCGGGCCGACGTGGCCGCGATGATCGATCACACCCTGCTCGCCCCCGAAGCCACCCCCGCCCAGGTCGAGGCGCTGATCGCGGAGGCGCGCTCGCTCGGCGTGTACGCGATCTGCGTGTCGCCCTCGATGCTGCCGGTGCGGGCCCCGGGGCTGGTCGTCGCGACCGTCGCCGGGTTCCCGTCCGGCAAGCACCACTCGCTGGTCAAGGGCGCTGAAGCGCGCTTCGCCGTCGAGCAGGGGGCGGCCGAGGTCGACATGGTCATCGACATCGGTGCCGCGCTGGCCGGTGATTTCAACGCCGTGCTCACCGACGTCATCACGGTGCGCGAGGCGACCACCGATCGTGGCGCCGTGCTCAAGGTGATCATCGAATCGGCCGCGCTCACCGACGAGGCGATCGTCGGCGCGTGCCGGGCCGCCGAGGAGGGCGGCGCTGACTTCGTGAAGACCTCCACCGGATTCCACCCGGCGGGCGGGGCCAGCGTGCACGCGGTACGGCTGATGGCCGAGACCGTCGGCGGCCGCCTCGGCGTCAAGGCCAGTGGCGGTATCCGCACCGCCGAGGACGCGGCCGCGATGATCGCGGCGGGCGCCACCCGGCTCGGGCTGTCCAAGTCCGCCGCGGTCCTCGACGGGTTCCCTGGCTAGCGCCGTCAGCAGGTGAATTCGGCCTGCTGACCACTCGGCGCCGTCTCGAGCGCGGTCTTGCCGCCCGACAGGAGCACGGTGACGCCGTCGTCGGTGACCCGCACCTCCTGCGCGCGCAGGCCGAGCGGGTAGCTCTGCAGGCTCTGGGTGAAGGTCTCGACGATGCCCTGCACCAGGTCGGTGGGCAGGCCGATGCCGAGCAGCTGCGCCGACTTGGTCTCCACCACGACATTGCCGTCGCGCACCATCGGCTGCACCTGCAGCTGGGCCAGGCCGCCGATCACGTCGAGGGTGATCATGCCGCTGGCGCGCGAGGAGCTCACGCCGCTGACCATGCCGCCGAGGGTCTGCTGGATGCCGTCGTTGTTCCAGGTCACCTCGGCCGCGGAGCTGCCGATGGTGCCGCCGCCGCGACCGCGGTCGGTGAGCTCGATGTCGTCGAACTCCGCGTGCACGACCATGCCGACCGCGGGACCGAACTTGTTGTCCTCGCTGTCGATGGTGACCGAGCCGACCTTGCCGTCGAGGTAGGTGAGCAGCATCGGCTTCGGGCCGAAGCCCACATCGATGCTCGACCCCATCTGCTGCTCGAACGAGCTGCTGATGCAGCGCGAGATCTGGTGGCGGGCATAGGCTTCGGTGCTCACGATCGCGGCCACCAGCAGCGCGGCGACCACGACCAAGGCGATCACCAGCGTGCGCCGACCTACCTTGGGGCGTTGAGGTGTCTGCGTGGTCATGGCATCGGATTCTTCCCGATCTTTCTGTGTCTGCTCTGAGGACGGAGTGAAAGCCTTCGCAGCAAAGTGTGACCTGGCCCACTCGGGCGGGCGTAGCCTTGATCCATGACTGGCGAGGGTGTGCGCCGGGTGCAGGGGACGGCGGATCATCGGTGGCGCGTGCTACGGCGGCTCGCCGGTCGGCACGCGGGCTTCTTCACGACCCGTCAGGTATTGCGAACCGGCTGTGAATTGCAGGTGAGAGCGGCGCTCGGGGACGGCTCGGTGACCAGGGCCGGCGTCGGGATGATGCGGCTGGCGCAGTGGCGGGCCGGCCCGCTCGACGAGTACGCGATGTGGGCGGCCTGGTTCGACGGCGCCGCGGCGGTGTCGTATCAGAGCGCGGCCGAGCTGCACGGGATCGGCCGGTTGCAGCCGCGGTTCCTGCACCTGTCGGTGTCGGCGGGGCGCCCCCCGGTGACGCCACGGCTGGTGCTGACCCGGCGCAAGCTGGACGGTCCCGATGTCGAGTCGGCCGGGCCGTTCCTGGTCACCACGCCGGTGCGCACCGTGCTCGATCTGGCCGAGACGGAGATCTCGCAGTCGGCACTGGACGAGGTGGTGGCGGACGCGGTCGCCATCCATCGCTGCGACACCGACGAGATCTGGTGGGGCGGACAGCGACTCGCCCCGCGCGCGGCCACCCGCGTGCGCCGGGCGTTAACCGGCGTCTGACCAGCCGTTCGGCGCGACCACCTGCCACGGCACCGACAGCACGCAGTCGCGCATGCGGCGGCGATACGCGCGCACTGGAAACCCGCTCTCGCGCAACAGCTCCGCGGCCCCGCGCCAGCGGATGCGCGGACCGAACGGGGCCAGCGCCGCCGCGCGGTCCCAGGCACGGTCGGCCGCGGTGAGCAGCGCGTGCACCGGTTCGCCCGGAATATTGCGGTGGATCAGCACTTTCGGGAGCCGCTCGGCGATCTCGGACGGGCGCTCGACGGTGAACGGATCCCAGGCCAGCGTCAGCGAGAGCGGGCGGTGCCGGTCGAGCAGCACCCAGGCGCAGCGGCGGCCGAGCTCGTCGCAGGTGCCGTCGACGAGCAGGCCGCCGGGCGCGAGATTCGACTGGATGCGGGCCCACGCGTCGGGCACGGCGTCCTCCGGGTACTGGCGCAGCACGTTGAACGCGCGGACCAGCACCGGGCGCAGTCCGGCCAGCTCGAAGCCGCCGCGGGCGAAGCGCACGCCGTCGCGGCCCTCGACGACCCTGGCCGGGTCGATCTCGAGCCCGACCACCCGCAGCTCGGGGCGGACGGCGGGCAGCCGGGCGGCCAGTTCGAACGTCGTCCACGGCGCGGCGCCGTAGCCGAGGTCGACGACCAGCGGATCGGCGGTCGCGCGCAGGCGGGCGGTCACCAGTTCGTCGTGCGTCAGCCAGCGGTCGCTGCGGCGCAGGCGGTTGACGCCGGTGGTGCCGCGGGTGATCGTGCCGACCGGTGACGGTCGTTTGCGGTCCACGGCGGTCGTCTTTCGTGCGGGTGCGTCAGACCGACTTCTTCGCGCCGGCCTCTGCCAGCCAGCGCGCGGTCTCCTCCTGCTCGGCCCGGAACAGGTCGACCAGGTTCACCAGCATCAGCTGTTCCAGGCGCGGGCCGACCATCGGGATGAACACCTTGGCGGTGGGGGAGAACCGCATGGTCGTGCCGGTTTCGGTGGGGAACAGCCGGATGTCGCCGTTGAGGCTGCCCGGGCCGGCCGGGATCGAGGCGGAGAAGGTGCCCTCGGTCTCGTCGTGGGCGAACGGGCCCCAGCTCTCCTTGCGGGTGATGACCATGTCCTTGCGCATCACCGTCTGGGCGATCTCGGGGAGCATCTCGCGCGGCAGCGTGTGGGCCAGCACCACGTCGATGCCGGAGTCGCTCACCTCGTGGCTGATCACCTCGTTGTGCGGGGAGTACTTCCGCATCTCGGCGACGCGCGCTTCCCAGTATTCCCTGCTCTGCAGCGCCGCGTAGAGCTCGGTGGTGGTGTGCAGCGGGTAGCGGGCGGAGTAGTCAAGTCGACGTGCCATGAGGAAATAGTGTATTTGGAGCGCTGGCGCGCTCGAGTCGGCGGCCCCTTGTGTCCCGCCGGTCAGGCACCGTGGCTTGCTCCTTCGTCGCCTGCGCCACGGCGCCTGACCGGCGGGACGGCCGCCGACGGCCGACTGCGTCGGCCTGCCCTCCTCGGGGTCGGGCGTGCGGGGCTGGGGTTGCGCCGCGGTGCTCGACCGGCGGGACGGCCGCCGACGCTCGATTGCGGCGGCGTGCCGGAACGGAGTCAGCGGGTGGCGAGCCACTGCTCGGTGAAGCCGGCCTCGTTGGCCAGCAGTTCGAGCAGGTGTTCGGAGATCGCGGCCTCGATCTTGCCGCCGAACAGCGGGATCTTCACCTCGATGCTGCCGCTGATGGTGGCGACCGAGCCGGTGCCCTCGGCGGTCAGGGTGATGGTGGCATTGACCTTGGCGGGCGCGCCGTCGACCTGGGCCGCGATGGTGCCGGTGGTGCCGGTGTAGCTCTCGGTGCGGGGGATCACCAGGTCGCCGGGGCGGACCGCGGTGATCGCGGGCGGCAGCTGATCGGCGGGGATCGACTGGACCATCTGCACGCGCACCTGGTCACCGGTGGTGCCGAAGGAATCCAGCCGGGCGCCGGGCCCGCCGACCTCTTCGATCCGAGCCTTCCAGTACTGCTCGTCGGAGAACGCCGCGCGCACGGCCTCGACCGGCTTGGTGTAGCGAGCCGTGTACGCCAGAGGTGTAGCCATGCGCGACAGGCTACCGTCTTGTGACGTGGGAACAACTCAGGTGGTGTCCGCCGATCAGGTGCGTGATCTCCTCGCCGATACCGGCGCGGTGGTGCGGGAATCGGTGCGTTTGTCCGAACTGACGACCCTGCGGGTCGGCGGGCCCGCGCTGGTCGCCGAATGCGGCACCACCGAGGCGCTGATCGCCACGGTGTCGGCGCTGGACACGGCCGGTATCCGGGTGCTGCTGATCGCGGGTGGATCCAACCTGCTCATCGACGACGCCGGCTTCGACGGGGTCGTCGTCCGGGTGGGCACCACCGGCGTGCGGATCGGTGCCGACAGCGTGTTCGCCGAGGCGGGGGCCAACTGGGACGAGGTCGTGGCGGCGACCGTGGCGGCCGGGCTGGGCGGACTGGAGTGCCTGTCGGGCATTCCCGGCTCGGCCGGGGCGACGCCGGTGCAGAACGTCGGCGCGTACGGCGCCGAGGTGTCCACGCTGCTGCGCCGGGTGCGGCTGCTCGATCGCAGGACCGGCGAGGTCCGCTGGGCCGAGCCCGGCGAACTCGGCTTCGCGTACCGGACCAGCGTGCTCAAGCACAGCGACGATGCGGTGGTGCTCGCGGTGGAGTTCGCGCTCGACCCGTCCGGGCTGAGCGCGCCGCTGCGCTACGGCGAACTGGCCAAGGTGCTCGGCGCGGGCGACGGGGAGTCCCGTCCGGCCGCGGCCGTGCGCGCGGAGGTGCTGCGGCTGCGCGCGGGCAAGGGCATGGTGCTGGATTCCACCGACTACGACACCTGGAGCGCGGGCTCGTTCTTCACCAATCCCGTCGTCACCGAGGACCGGCTGCCGCAGGTCCTCGCGGCTATCACCGCCCACCTGGGCGAGGTCTCGGTGCCGACCTACCCCGCCCCCGACGGCACCAAGCTCTCGGCGGGTTGGCTGATCGAGCGCGCCGGCTTCGGCAAGGGCTTCCCCGGCGAGCAGGCCGCCGCCCGGCTCTCGACCAAACACACCCTCGCGCTGACCAACCGCGGCGCGGCCACCGCCGGCGACATCGTCGAGCTGGCTCGCACGGTCCGCGCCGGCGTCGAGGAACGTTTCGGGGTGACGCTGGAACCGGAGCCGGTGACGGTCGGCCTCACCCTCTGAGCCCAACGGTGGCGCGGCGCGGTCGGTAGCCCGGCGTACATTCGATGCCGTGAGCAAACCTTCGGTAACCGCCTCGTTGCGTGCGCGCGGGACGGCAGTTCGGCATGCCCGGCGCGACCCGATCGGCGTGGGCGTTCGGCGCCGGCGCCCCGTGGTTGCGGTGATCTTGCTGGCGGTGCTCGTCGTGCTGACCGGCTGCACGATCGACCGCCCCGGCGGCGAAACCGCGCCGGCGGGCCCGGTCGCGCAGGTCGCCATGACGCCGTCGGCGGGTGCGACCGATGTCGCGCCCGTCATGCCCGTGTCGGTGACCGTGACCGGCGGCCGGATCGACCAGATCGCGCTCACCAACGCCAACGGCAAGCAGGTCGCGGGCACCTTCGGTCCGGATCGTGCGAGCTACCAGGTCACCGAGCCGCTCGGCTACGACGCGAGCTACACCTGGACCGGCACCGCGATCGGCACCGACGGCAAACCGGTCCCGATCGACGGCACCTTCACCACGCTGAAGCCGAAGTCGACCATCCCGGCCACGATCAATATCGGTGACGGTCAGGAGGTCGGCATCGCCGCCCCGATCATCATCAAGTTCACCGGCCCGGTGGCGAACAAGGCGGCGGTGGAGAAGGCGCTCACCGTCACCACCGACCCCGGCACCGAAGGCTCGTGGGCGTGGCTGCCCGACGACGGCGGTTCGCGGGTGCACTGGCGGCCGAAGAACTACTGGACGCCCGGCACCACCGTGCACGTCGAGGCGAAGCTCTACGGCGTCGACCTCGGCGGCGGCGCATACGGCGACTCCGACCTCACCTCCGACTTCACGATCGGCCGCAGCCAGATCGTGATCGCCAACGCGCCGAGCCATCGCATGCAGGTGGTCCGCGACGGCGTCACCGTCTTCGACTTCGCGGTCTCCTACGGCGAGGGCAACGAGCCGCGCAACGTCACCCGCTCGGGCACCCACGTGGTCACCGAGAAGTACGAGGACTTCATGATGTCGAATCCGCCGTACTACACCAACGTTCGCGAACGCTGGGCCGTCCGCATCTCCAACAACGGCGAATTCATCCACGCCAACCCCGAATCCCTGTCCGCCCAGGGCTCGTCCAACGTCACCAACGGCTGCATCAACCTCTCACCCGCCGACGCCCAGGCCTACTTCCCGACCGCCCGCTACGGCGACCCGGTCGAGGTCACCGGCACCTCCATCCCCCTCTCCCAAGCCGACGGCGACATCTACGACTGGTCCATCGACTGGCCCACCTGGCAATCCATGTCCGCCCTCCCCGCGGGGTCCGCGCAGGGCGGATCGGCGGCCGGTCCGCGCTGAGCTCGAACCCGAGAACCCCGACCGGCGTGCTGCCGATCAGGGTTCTCGCTGTTTTCGGTCAGACCAGGGCGGGGACCCGGGTGGGCCAGCGGGTGTGGTTGGGGTCGATGACGTAGGGGTGGGTGTGCTGGTAGCGGCCGGGGGCGATTTCGGTGGCGTCGGTGAGGATGGCCGGGTCGACGGTGCCGAAGTCGTGAATGTGGGTGATCTCGGCGGGGTCGTGGCGGGGCCACAGGCGGATCGCGGCGGTGACGCCGAGGGCGGCGATGACGGCCAGGGTGATCCAGGTGGTGGTGAAGCCCGCGGTGGTGGCCAGCCAGCCGGTGATCGGGTAGGTGATCAGCCAGGCCAGGTGCGACAGCGAGAACTGGGCGGCGAAGAGGGCGGGGCGGTCCTCGGCGCGGGCCGAGCGGCGCAGCACGCGACCCGTGGGGGTGAGGACCAGGCCGGTGCCCGCGCCGATGACGGCCCAGGTGGCCAGGGCGGCGGCCCAGCTCCAGTCGCCGACGCTCGCGGTCGACAGGGTGATCGCGGCGGCCAGGCCGGTGACCAGGACGGCCGCGCCGGTGAGCATCACCGGACGTTCGCCGCGCCGGTCCAGGATCCTGGGCAGCGTCAGGGCGACGAGCATCGTGCCGAATCCGTTGGCGGCCAGCAGGAGCGCGACGCCGGACTGGTCGCCGCCGAGCACGTCGCGGGCGTAATTGACGGTGTTGACCATGACCACCGAGCCCGCCGCCGCGACCACCAGGTTCAGTCCGAGCAGCCCGCGCAGTCGCGGGGTGGCCGCGAACAGCCGCAGGCCCGCGGCGAGTCGCTGCCCGATCGCGCCGTCGCCCACCACCGCGTTCGGGATGCGCGCCGCCATCACCAGGGCGACCGAGACCGCGAAGCCGACGCCGGTGCCGACGAACAGCCAGTGGAAGCTGATCAGGCTCAAGGCCAGCGCCGCCAGCATCGGGCTGAGCAGGGTTTCCATGGTCGCGGCCAGCTGGGCGGCCGAGAGCGCCTTCGTGTAGTCGCGCTCGTCGGGCAGGATGTCCGGCAGCACGGCCTGGTAGGTGGGGGTGTAGGCGGCCGAGGCGATCTGCAGCAGGGTGATCAGCACGTAGATCTGCCAGATCTGGTCGACGAAGGGCAGCGCCAGCACGATGCCGCCGCGAATGCCGTTGAGCGCCATCAGGAATTGCCTGCGCGGCAGCAGGCCGGCGTAGGCGCCCGCGATCGGGGCGACGATCACGTAGGCGACCATCTTCAGCGTCAGCGCGGTCCCGAGCACGATCGCGGCGTTGCCGCCCGCCAGTTCGTAGGCGAGCAGGCCGAGGGCGACCGTGGTGAGCCCGGTGCCGAACAGGGCGGCGACCTGCGCGGTGAACAGCAGGCGATAGTCCCGGTGGGCGAACAGTGAGGTGGTCATGATGGTCGGCCCTCCTGGGCAATGCATGGTCTCTTATCTGCGTATAGATGCAACTATATACCCGTAGGGGGTATTCCGGTCAAGGGGTGGAAGCTGTCGGCTTGACCTGAAGGGAAGTTGAGGTAGCACCGTTGTGCGCAGCGGCGGCCGAGTGGCCGCCACCGAGTCGGAGGAACCTCATGAACGCCACGGTTGAGCACGCCCGCACCGCTATTCGCCCGCTGCGGGTCGTCGTCGTCATCGGCAGCACCAGGGAGGGACGCTTCGGTCCCACCGTCGCCGACTGGTTCGTTCGGCAGGCGGCGCTGCGCGACACGATCGACGTCGACGTGGTCGACGCCGGGCAGGTCGAACTGCCGCGGGCCTTCGGCGCGGCCGCCGAACACCCGTCCGTGGCCGCAGCCACCGGCAAACTCGCCCGCGCCGACGCCTTCGTCGTGGTGACGCCCGAGTACAACCACAGCTACCCGGGCACCCTCAAGAACCTGATCGACACCCACCACGCCGAATGGCAGGCCAAACCGGTCGGCTTCGTCTCCTACGGCGGCATCTCCGGTGGCCTGCGGGCCGTGGAGCACCTGCGCCCGGTCTTCGCTGAACTGCACGCGGTCACCGTCCGCGATTCGGTCGCGTTGCCCAATCCGTGGGGCAGATTCGACGACGACGGCGCGCTGACCGACCCGGACGCCGCCGAAGCCGCCGCCGCGGTCCTGCTCGACCAGCTCGTCTGGTGGGGCGAAGCCCTGCGCACCGCCAGGGCCGTCCGCCCGTACGGGAAGTGATCGCCGTGCTGACCCGGACCACGACAGCCCCGCCCACCAGCCGCGATCCGATGCGCATCGCGCTGGTGCTGGTGGTCGGCATGATCATGGCGACGCTCGATCAGACGATCGTCAACGTCGCCATCAACAAGCTCTCCGTCGAGTTCGACGCGGGACTGAGCACGATCCAGTGGGTGGCCACCGGCTACTCGCTGGCCCTCGGCGCCGTGGTGCCGACCTCGGCGTGGCTGGTCGGCCGCTTCGGCGCCAAACGGCTGTATCTGACGGCGATCGCCGCGTTCGCGGTCGGCTCGGTGCTGGCGGGCCTGGCCTGGAACATCGAGTCGCTCATCGTGTTCCGGCTGGTGCAGGGCGCGAGCGGCGGTCTGCTGATGCCGGTCGCGATGACCATCCTGCTGCGCGCGGCCGGGCCGGACCGGCTGGGGCGCCTGATGAGCACCCTCGGCCTGGCGATTCTGGTCGGCCCGCTGCTGGGGCCGGTGATCGGCGGCTACCTCATCGACGAGGTGTCCTGGCGCTGGATGTTCTTCCTGAACCTGCCGCTGGGAGCGCTGGTCCTGGTGCTGGCGGCCCGGATCGTGCCCGACGACGCGCCGGAGCCGCCGCGTCCACTCGACGTGGTCGGCCTGCTGCTGATGTCGCCGGGTCTGGCGCTGGTGATCTACGGCGTGACCGCGGCGGGGGAGAGCGCCGGCTTCGCCTCGGCCTCGGTGCTGGTCCCGCTGCTGGCGGGCGCCGGGCTCATCGTCGCCTTCGTGCTGCGCTCGCTGAGCACCTCGGTCCCGCTGCTGGACCTGCGGGTCCTCGGCAATCGCACGACCGGGATCTCCGCGGCGTTGCTCGCGCTGTTCGCGAGCGGCTACTTCGGGTCGATGCTGTTGCTGCCGTTGTACTTCCAGGTGGTTCGCGGTGAATCAGCCCTGGTGGCAGGCGCTCTCGGGATTCCGTTCGCGCTGGCGTCGGGCGCCACCATGCAGGTGGCGGGCCGGTTGATCGACCGGATCCCGCCCGGCCGCTACCTGCCGGTGTCGATCACGGTGGCGCTCACCGGTTTCGTGCTGTTCGTGCTCCAGCTCGACGCGGACGCGCCGTACTGGGCGCTCGGCCTGACCATGCTGCTGATGGGCGCCGGCGGCGGCGGCACCATGATGCCGGTGATCACCACCGCGACCCGGCCGCTGAGCCGGGCGCAGCAACCGGCCGGGTCGACGGTGCTGAACATGATCAGCACCACCGCCATGGCGGTCGGCACCGCGGTGAGCTCGGTGACGCTGGGCGCGCTGCTCCCGGTGACCGGCGGGCTCCAGGCCCTGCACGGCATGGACCAGGACCAGCGCGCCGAGCTGGCCCCGGCGCTGGCCGAGGCATTCCAGCACACCTACTGGATCGCCCCGGTGATGATCGCGCTGGCGATGATCCCGGCGCTGCTGCTGCCGCGCCGCGACCCCGGGTGAGGTCGACCGCTACCCGGCCGGCCACACCACCGCCTGGGCGACGATGACGTTCGTCCCGTTGAAGGTGACGGCGGGGCCCTCGTGGAGTTCGTACCCGAGGGCCAGCGCCGCGCTCACCCGACGGCAGAACGTCTCGTCGTCCGGGCCGGTCAGCACTCGATAGGTCGGTAGCCCGTCCGGTGGTTCGCTCATGCGGGCAATTATCCGCTAGGCGGACTCGGTGGCGCGTTCCTTGCTCAGCGCCTCGGTCTGCTCGGTGCTCAGACCCTGCTGCTTGGCCAGCAGGTCGCGGATCTCGATGAGCAGCTCGGTCTCGGTCGGCTCGGCGGCCTTGGTGGTGCCGAACTTGTTCTTCAGCGACTTCATCGGGAGCATCAGCACGAAGTACAGGACCGCGGCGACCATGAAGAAGTCGATGAACGCGGTGATGATCGGGCCGAGTGCGATGAAGGTGGCCGGCTTGTCGGCGATCAGCTGGACGCCCAGGCCCAGCTCGTTGGTCGAGCCGAACACCGCGAGCAGCGGGTTGACGATCCCCTTGGTGAACGAGGTCACGACGGCGGTGAACGCGGTGCCCATGACCACCGCGACCGCCAGGTCGATGACGTTTCCACGCATCAGGAAATCTTTGAACCCGTCGAACACGGACTTGATACTGCGCATCGGTGGAGCACTCCTAAGGCTGGCTATCGGCAAACGTGGTGATGTTAGCGACCGTTCCAGCGGGCAGCGAATGCGCAGCTATGTCATGACCGGTCCTGGGCAGTATCGGTTCCCCGGGGCCGCGCCGCCACTCGGGGCGGCCGTGCTCCCCGGATTCGGTTGCCTGGTCCGGGGATTGAACGTCGCAGGTCAGGAGCGTCGCGCGAAGCTGCCGGGGCCCGCCTGGTCACGCGGCTTGACGACGATGGTGTCGAGGTTCACGTGCGCCGGCCTGCTCGCGACGAAGCCGACGATCTCGGCGATGTCCTGGGCGTAGAGCGGATCGATGCCCTGGTAGACCTTCGCCGCGCGGTCCTCGTCGCCGTCGAAGCGGACCAGGGAGAATTCCGTCTCGACCGCGCCCGGCGCGATCTCGGTCAGCCGCACCGGCTGACCGAGCAGCTCGTCGCGCAGGGTGCGGTGCAGCACGGCCTGGGCGTGCTTGGCCGAGGTGTAGCCCGAGCCGTTCGGGTAGGCGTGGAAGGCGGCGATGGAGGTGATGGTGACGATCAGGCCGTCGCCGGAGTCGATCAGCTTCGGCAGCAGCGCTTTGGTCAGGCGCAGGGTGCCCAGGACGTTGGTCTCCCACATCCAGCGCCAGTCGTCGAGGTCGGCCTCGGCGACGGTGGCCAGGCCCTTGGCGCCGCCTGCGTTGTTGACCAGCACGTCGACCCGGTCGATCGAGTCGGTGAACGCGCGCACCGACTCCTCGCTGGTGACGTCGAGCTCGACGGCGGTGCCGCCGATCTCCTCGGCGAGGCGCCGCACCCGGTCGAACCGCCGGGCGCCCACGTAGACGTGGTAGCCCTGTTTTGCGAGTTCCCGGGCGGTGGCTTCACCGATTCCCGAGCTGGCTCCGGTGACGACGGCGGTGCGAGTGCTCATGTGGAGTGATCCTATTCGCCGCGGATTCGCCGTCGCCATGGCTGGGATCACGCTGATGTGGACCGGCGTTAGCCTGTCGGCATGGCTATTCGCGATGCTGTCAGTACCGACGGAACCAGGATCGTCTACCGGGTGAGCGGCCCGGAGACCGGCAGGCCGCTGGTGCTGCTGCACGGCTGGGCGGGCAATCTGCGCTGCTGGGGCGCGGCCGCCGACGATCTGGCGCAGCGCTACCGCGTCGTCGCCGTCGACCTGCGCGGGCACGGTTACTCCGACGATCCGGGCGCCGGGTACGACGATCCCAAGGCGTGGGGCGCCGATGTCGCCGCCGTGCTGGCGGCCGAGGGCATCGAGTCGGGCGCGGTGTTGCTGGGCTGGTCCTACGGCGGCATCGTCGCCACCGACTACCTCGCCACGTACGGCAGTGCCGCCGTCGCCGCGGCCGTCTACTGCGGCGCGCCCGCCAATATCGGCCCGAAGGTGCCCGGCGCGGCGCCCGGCCCAGCCATGGAGAAGGCGATTCCGGGTGTCTTCGACGAGGCGGCGGGACGCGCGGTGCGTGGCTTCTCCGTGTTCGGCAATGCCAATACCGGCCCCGGCGCGGACAAGGGTGTCGATGCCCAGCGTCTGTTCGGCACCAGCCTGGCCACCCCGCCTTCGGTGCGCAAGGCCCTGTTCTACCGGACCATCGACAACACCGACACCCTGCGTGGCCTCGACATTCCGGTTCTGGTCCTGCACGGCACCGAGGACCCGGTGGTGCCGGCCGCCAATGGTCAATACATCGCCGACAATGCCCCTAACGCCCGCATCTCGCTGTGGGAGGGCGCCCAGCACGGGCTCTTCATCGAGGACCGTCCGCGCTTCTTCGCCGAGGTCAGCGCGTTCATCGACGCGCTGGACTGAGTTCCGGCGCCCGCCCCGCGCCTCCGATGCTGTGAACTATGAATGTTTCAGAAACGGGGGTGGGGGCAGCCTGTCCTGCCTAACCTCTCTCGCACGGTCTCGTTCTCGGCCGGGCAGGGAGGTGACGCATGAGCGTCCTGGCACGGTGTGGGTTGCTTCTCGTCGCGGGGCTCGTCTGCGCCCAAGCGGTCGCGGGCGCCGCGCCGCCCGATCCGCGCGGCGTCGAGGCCGCCCGGCTGATCTCGGCGACGCCGGGGCAGGGGCGGGTCGTCGACCTGGTCGTGTACTCGGGGGCGATGGGCAAGCCGGTGCCCGTCGCCGTGCTGCCCGCCGCCGATCGCGCGGCCGCGGCGCCGGTGCTGTACCTGCTCAACGGGGTCGACGGCGGCAGCGCCACCGGTGACTGGCGCGACGGCGGAAACTGGCTGACTCGCACCGATTCCGAACAGTTCTTCGCCGACAAGCAGGTCACCGTGGTGATGCCGATCGGCGGCGCGGGCAGCTACTACGCCGACTGGCGCGCCGACGATCCGGTGCTGGGCCGCCAGCGCTGGACGACCTTCCTCACCCGCGAACTCCCCCGGGTGATCGACGCCGAATTCCACGGCACCGGAGCCAATGCCATCGCCGGCGTCTCGATGGCGGGCACCGCGGCCTTCCAGCTGGCCCTGGCCGCACCGCAGCTCTACCGCGCAGTGGGTAGCTACAGCGGCTGCGTCTCCACCAGCGGGCCGCAGGGGCACGCCATCGTCAATACCGTCGTCTCCGGCCAGAACGGCGACCCGGTGAACATGTGGGGACAACCCGGCGACCCGCTCTGGGCCGCCAACGACCCCTTCCTGCACGCCAACCGCCTGCGCGGCCTGGCCATCTACGTGGCCTCCGGCACCGGCCTGCCCGGCGCTCTCGACACCACCGCGGGCCCCGGCATCGGCGGCGACACCATGAAGCTGATCGACCAGCTCCTCGTCGGCGGCGCCCTCGACGCGGTCACCGGCCTGTGCACCCGCCAATTGGCCGTCCGCTTCGGCGAACTCGGTATCCCGGCCACCGTCGACCTGCGCCCCAACGGAACCCACTCCTGGGGCTACTGGACCGACGACCTGCACCGCTCCTGGCCGCTGTTCGCGCGCGCCCTGCGCCTCGGCTGAATCGAATAATTTCCGCCCGATCGCACGCGCGGCCGGTGCCGCAAAAGAATCCGGTGGGTCTTTTCACAGCAAATGCGAGGCGATTCCGGCTGCCCGGAGAGTTCGCAATATTGCGCTCTATGTGCACCGGTGCGCAAGCTGTCATCGCAGGTAGCTGGCATTGTTTCGGCGGGTCGGGTTGGTCTCCGGCGCCAATGTGATACGACTGTGATTGTGCCCTTGGCCTATGGAGTTCGAACGCACAGGGGCGCGATAAATCTTCTGGTAATCGTCACAATGTTTCGGTGAATTCGTGTGTAGCGTTCGGGAATGCCGTGTGATCGCAGAGGAAGTGGGTTCGGCGTCGAGAGCGGAGTTCGATGATGTTCGGTCGGGCAGTGGGCGCTCGGATCGCCGGGGTGATCCTGGCGGTGCTCGTCGGGGCGGTGGCCGCGGTTCCCGCGGCGGCGGAGCCGTCGGCACGGATCGAGGACCGGCGGATCGAGGCCGATCACACCATCGACATCGGGGTCTACTCGCCCGCGATGGACACCGTCGCCCGGGTGCGGGTGCTGCGGGCCGCCGACCCGAATTCGCCTGCGCCGACGCTGTATCTGCTCAACGGGGTCGGCGGCGGCAGTGACGGGAACTGGCTCGATCGCACCGATGTCGTCGAGTTCTTCAAGGACAAACAGGTCAATGTGGTGATCCCGTTCGGCGGTGCGGGCAGCTACTTCGCCGACTGGCACGCCGACGATCCGGTGCTCGGCAAGCAGCGCTGGACCACCTTCCTCACCAAGGAACTACCGCCGGTGATCGACGCCGCGTTCGGCGGCACCGGCGCCAATGCCATTGCGGGACTGTCGATGGCGGGCACCGCGGTGTTCCAGCTCGCACTCGCCGAACCGGGGTTGTTCCGGGCGATCGGGTCCTACAGCGGGTGCGTGCGCACCAGCGACCTGCGGGGACAGGCGATCGTGAGCGCGGTGGTCGGCAGCAGACTCGGCAACGTCCGCAACATGTGGGGGCCGCCGACCGATCCGGCGTGGACGGCGCACGATCCCTACCTGCACGCGGAGACCTTCCGTGGCACCGAGGTCTACCTGTCCTCCGGCAACGGGATTCCCGGACCGTTCGACACCGTCGGCGTCGGGGACGACCCGGTACAGCGGACCATGGAACTGCTCTTCGGCGCGTCGCTGGAGGCGGTCACCGGCGCGTGCACCCTGCAACTGCGCGATCGGCTGCAATCGCTCGGGATCCCCGCGACCGTCGACCTGCGGCCCAACGGCACCCACTCGTGGGGCTACTGGCAGCAGGATCTGCACAAGTCGTGGCCGCTGTTCGAGAAGGCGCTGCACCGCTGATCCGGCCGCGAACGCGATGTCCGAAATTCGCTCGCGCCGCCGCCGCGAATCGGGCAGGCTCGATTCGACGCGCAGGTGAACTCACTCACGAATGCGCTGTGACTACCGTCACCGATCCCGGTAGGGATGTCGGCGGCGGCGTCGCGGCGTGCACACTGGGGAGTGTGAGTCAGCGTTGTCCGGAACTTTTGCCCCACCGCATCGCGGTGCTCTCGGTGCACACGTCACCGCTGGCGCAGCCCGGAACCGGCGATGCGGGCGGCATGAACGTCTACGTGCTGCAGACCGCGCTCGAGCTCGCCAAACGCGGCACCGAGGTGGAGATCTTCACCCGCGCGACCTCGTCGGATCTGCCGCCGGTCGCCGAGGCGGGCCCCGGTGTGCTGGTGCGCCACGTGGTCGCCGGACCGTTCGAGGGCCTGGACAAGAACGACCTGCCCACCCAGCTGTGCCCGTTCACCGCCGAGGTGCTGCGCCAGGAGGCGCGCCACCTGCCCGGCCACTACGACCTCGTGCACTCCCACTACTGGCTCTCCGGCCAGGTCGGCTGGCTGGCCCGCGACCGCTGGCGGGTGCCGCTGGTGCACACCGCGCACACGCTGGCCGCGGTGAAGAACGCCGCGCTCGCCGAGGGCGACGCCCCCGAACCCGAGACCAGGGTGATCGGGGAGAAGCAGGTCATCGCCGAGGCCGACCGGCTCGTCGCCAACACCGGTGACGAAGCCCGCCAGCTCGTCGACCTCTACGGCGCCTCGCCCGATCGCATCGATGTGGTGCCACCCGGCGCCGACCTGACCCGCTACCGGCCCGGCGACAAGCTCGCCGCCCGCGCCGAGCTGGGCCTGCGTCCCGATGAGCAGGTCGTCGCCTTCGTCGGCCGTATCCAGCCGCTCAAGGCCCCCGACGTGCTGGTTCGTGCCGCCGCCGCGCTACTGCGCCGCGATCCCCGCCGCAAGCTGCGGGTGCTGATCGTCGGCGGACCGTCCGGCTCCGGCCTGGCCCGCCCCGACGCGCTGATCGAGCTGGCCGCCGCTCTCGGGATCACCGAGCACGTCACCTTCCTGCCGCCGCAGCCCGCCGATCGGCTGGTGCGGGTGTATCGCGCGGCCGATGTCGTCGCCGTGCCCAGCTACAACGAATCCTTCGGCCTGGTCGCCATCGAGGCGCAGGCCAGCGGCACCCCGGTGCTCGCCGCCGATGTCGGCGGCCTCGGCACCGCGGTGCGGCACCGCGAATCCGGTCTGCTGGTGCCGGGACACCGCACCCCGGACTGGGCCGACGCGCTGGCCGCCCTGCTCGACGACCCGGAGCGCCTGACGCGGATGGGCGCCACCGCCGTCGAGCACGCGAGCGAGTTCTCCTGGGCGCACACCGCCGAGGGGCTGCTCGACAGCTACGCTGCCGCGATGGCCGGGTTCCGCGCCGAACGCGGCCCGATCGCCCTGCACGCGGGCGAGACCAGTCAGGCCAGATCACGGGCGCTGTGGCGGCGCCGGACGGGAGTACGCAGGTGAGCGCCGTATCGCAGGTCATCGACGAGACGCTGCGCGACCGCGAGATCGAATACACCCGCCACACCGACGACACCTTCATCGTCGTGCTGCCCGGTGAGCGCAAGCTCGAGACCGCGGTGATGCTGACCGTCGGCAAGCACGGCGTGCGCATCGAGTCGTTCGTGTGCCGCAAGCCCGACGAGAACTTCGAGGGCGTCTACAAATACCTGCTGCGCCGCAACCGCCGCCTCTACGGCGTGGCCTACACCCTCGACAATGTCGGCGACATCTACCTCGTCGGCCGGATGTCGGCCGAGTCGGTCACCCCCGACGAGCTCGACCGTGTTTTCGGCCAGATCCTCGAGGCGGTCGACACCGACTTCAACGTCCTGCTCGAACTCGGCTTCGCGGAATCCATTCGCAAGGAATGGAAATGGCGCGTCTCCCGTGGCGAGTCACTGAAGAACCTGCGCGCTTTCGAGCACCTGATCGACGAGGCCGACCAGGTCTGACGGATCGTCCCGACGCACTGGGAAGCCCCGCCGGTCGCGACCGGCGGGGCTTCGTCAGCTCAGCGTTCGATCAGCAGTTCGACGGCACCGGCTCGTTCCGGAAGCGGGACTCGACGTAGTTCCAGGCGTCGACGAAACCGGCCGCGGCGGCGGTCATGTGCTCGGAGATCTCGATCGTCGTCAGCTGCACCGGGGCGCCCTTGGAGCAGAAGTGGGCGACCGACTCGGCGACCGGACCGTACGGGGTCAGGGTGTCGTACTTGCCCTGCCAGATGTAGGTCGGTGCGGTGGGCGCGCCGGTGAAGTGCACGAGGCTGTTCTCGCGCAGCACCCCACGCGCCACCTGGCTGCTCATCAGTTCCTTGGACGCCGCCATCTGCTCGGCGTTGCGGAAGATGCCGTGGAACAGCAGGAATCGACGGCAGGCGTCCTTGGTGAACTCGCGGAACCACAGGCCGTTCTCGTTGAGCTGGTCCGAGACCGGCACCTGCTCGGGGTACTCGCGCTCGATGCCCATCGCCGCGGCGAAGGCCAGGCCGAAGCCGGGGTGCGGCGCGAAACCGAGGGCGTCGGCCATCAGTTCCAGGTCGGCGGGGATACCGCCGGCGACCACGGCGGACAGCTTCAGCTCCGGCGCGTAGGTCGGCTGCAGCGCGCCCGCCCAGGCGGTGGCCATGCCGCCACCGGAGTACCCGGCGATCGCGACCGGCGAGTTGCCGACACCCAGCTCGGCGACCTTCTGCACGGCCCGCACGCTGTCGAGGGTGATCATGCCACTGAGCCGGGCCGCGCCGTAGGCGACGGTCGGGCCGAGGTAGTCCGGGACCGAGATGGCCCAGCCGCGCTGCAGCGGCAGCATCGCGCCGGGCGCGTCCTGCAGTTCGCCGTTGAACAGCGACTGCGACGGGTTGCAGCGGGTGCCGATCGAGTTGATCAGCGCCTGGTAGGACACCAGCGGCGGGTTCTGCACGCCGATCGGCATCAGCACGGTGGTGACGCCCATGATCGCGTTGCCCGCCGAGTTGGTGGAGCGGAACGCGACCTGCCAGCCCTCGGTCCCGGGGTAGAGCAGGGTATCGATGCGACGCGTGCGCACCACGTCACCGGGCGCGAGCGCCGCGAGGTCACTCGGTGCCGTGAAGAACGGATCCGGATCGGGGGTCGGATACAACGGGTTCGCGCCCGCCGGTGCGGCGAGGAACCCCACCGACAGCAGGCTCAACACCAGTACAACGAATTTCGACACAGCTATCCTTCATCAGAGTTGTGCTGCCCAGCTGACAAGACCCGACCCGCGTCGAAGTATCTAACGAAAATGGGCCGCGCGTACCAACCAGTAGTCAAAGTGTCGTGTGCCACATGCTGTGATCCCTCACATCGCGATGTCCGCACGACCCTGTTGTGCTGCGGCGACGAGGTGCCGGGCACCGCGCGGACAGGAGGGGTGATGACGGCACTCGCGCTCGATATCGGGGCGACCAAATTCGCTGCGGGACTGGTAGATCCGGATTTCTCGCTGCACGGGGTGCGGCGCGCGGCCACCGCCGCCGACGATCCGTGGGCGGTCTGTCGCGAGCTGCTGCTCGCTGTGGCGGGCGGCACCGTGGTGCGCGCGGTCGGGATCGGCTCGGCCGGGCCGGTCGACGTGCCCGCCGGCGTCGTCCGTCCGCTGAATCTGCCGCCGTGGCGCGGCGGGTTCGCGATCGTCGAGCACGTGCGGGCGCTGTTCCCGGCGGCAGCAGTGCGGCTGGCTATCGACGGCGCGTGCCTGGTGCTGGCCGAACATCGGGTCGGCGGGCTGCGCGGGGTGGACAACGGACTGGCGCTCACGGTGTCGTCCGGGGTCGGCGGCGGGATCATCGCCGACGGTCGAGTCCTGGTGGGGCGCACCGGAAACGGCGGTCACTTCGGGCACATCGTCGTCCCGGGTGATGACACTGCCTGCGGTTGCGGCGGGTTCGGCTGCGTCGAGGCGGTCGCCAGCGGTCTGTCCGCCGTGCGCTGGGCGCGCGAGCAGGGCTGGACCGGCGACACCGGAATCGAGCTCGCCGCGGCCGCGGGCCGGGGCGACCGGGTGGCGACCGCCGCGCTGGCGCGCGCGGGAACCGCACTCGGACAGGCGGTTTCCAGCGCGGCCGCCCTGCTCGATGTGGACCGCGTGGTGATCAGCGGCGGCTTCGCGCATTCGGGCGAGCCGCTGTGGGGGCCGTTGCGCGCCGCGGTCGCCCGGCACGCGCGGCTGGAGTTCAGCCGTGGCCTCACCGTGGAGCTGTCCACGCTGGCCGACGGCGCGACGCTCGTCGGCGCGGGCGTGCTGGCGGTCGAAGCGGCCGCGGCGTGAACCTCGCGCGGCGTTCCTCCTGACCGCTCATTCCGCCCGCATAGCAGGTGGGTGGGCCCGAAGTATCGGCGAAATGCCAGAATGACCCCATGACCTACACCCTCGTGCTGCTGCGCCACGGCGAGAGCGAATGGAATGCCCTCAACTTGTTCACCGGCTGGGTGGATGTGCACCTGACCGACAAGGGCATCGCCGAGGGCAAGCGGGCCGGCGAGCTGCTCGCCGAGCACGATGTTCTGCCCGACATCGTCTACACCTCGCTGCTGCGCCGCGCGATCAGCACCGCCAACAACGCGCTCGACGCCGCCGACCGGCACTGGATCCCGGTCATCCGCGACTGGCGGCTCAACGAGCGCCACTACGGTGACCTGCAGGGCAAGAACAAGGAGCAGGTCCGCGAGCAGTACGGCCAGGACCAGTTCATGCTGTGGCGGCGCAGCTACGACACCCCGCCGCCGCCGATCGCCGACGACAACGAGTACAGCCAGGAAGGCGACCCGCGCTACGCGGGCATCGAGGTCCCCAAGACCGAGTGCCTGAAGGACGTCGTCGCCCGGATGATCCCGTACTGGGAGAACACCATCGCCCCGGAGCTGAAGACCGGCAAGACCGTCCTGGTCGCCGCACACGGCAACTCCCTGCGCGCGCTGGTCAAGCACCTCGACAACATCTCCGACGAGGACATCTCCAGCCTGAACATCCCCACCGGCAT
Source organism: Nocardia fodinahabitans (assembly GCF_052983615.1). Taxonomy (NCBI): domain Bacteria; kingdom Bacillati; phylum Actinomycetota; class Actinomycetes; order Mycobacteriales; family Nocardiaceae; genus Nocardia; species Nocardia fodinahabitans. The sequence goes on along the minus strand of NZ_JBRJJC010000001.1, from coordinate 2,710,020 downwards.
CCCGCTGCGCTACGAACTCGACGAGAACCTGCGCCCGGTCAAGCCCGCCGAGTACCTGGACCCGGAGGCCGCCGCCGCAGGCGCCGCCGCGGTCGCCAGCCAGGGCGGCAAGTAGTCGTTTCCCGGTCGGCCCCGCATCGTCTCGACGGTGCGGGGCCGTTCTCGTTCGGTACGAGGTCGGGGGCGATAGGCGTACCTTCGCGCGCATGGTCTCGCCTCCGTCGAATCCGCATGATGCCTACTTCCGGTGCGTCATGGCCAGGCCTGTCGACGCCGCCAGCGAAATTCGCGCGGCGCTCCCCGCCGCCATTACCGCCCGGCTCAATCTGGCGACCCTGCACCTGCAACCAGGCAGTTTCGTTTCCCGGGAGCTGCGCTCGCGCTACAGCGACCTGCTCTACAGCGTGCAGTTCGACGGCCGGGACGCTTACCTGTACATCTTGATCGAGCACCAGTCCGGCAATGACCGCTTCATGGCGCTGCGAATGCTGGAGTACGTGGTCAACATCTGGGCCCAACACCGCCGCGAACACCCCGAGACAGAGGCACTGCCACCGGTGATCCCGCTGTAGTCCACAGTGGGCGCGCCGGCCGCTGGACAGCCCCCACCGAACTGCGCCCATTGTTCGACCTCGACGGACCGACATACGATCTTCTCCACCCCTACCTGCCCCGATTCTCCTTCCTCCTCGATGACGTCGCCGCCCTGGACCTGGCCGCACTCCATACACGCGACCTCACCCCGGCGACTCGCGTGATGCTGATCCTGCACAAGATCGCACCGGGCAGCACTCACCTCGGGGACGATATGCTGGACCTGATCGAGGATCTGCAAGCCATGGAGGCCGATCCCAACATCGACCTCCGACCGACGTTCAGCTACATCCTGATCGTGGGTGATACACCCGAGGAAGACCTGGATCCGGTGATCGAGCAACTCGGTCCGCGCGCGAAGGAGGCGATCGTGACGACAGCGGAACGTCTACGCGCTGAGGGCGAGGCCCGGGGCGAGGCCAGGGGTGAGGCCCGGGGACGAGCGGAGCAACTCGTCGAGCTTCTGGCTGGGAAATTCGGTGCGGTGCAGGCCGAAGTCGTGGCGCGAGTCCGTGCTGCCGATTCGGATCAGTTGCGGGTGTGGGCGCAGCGCTTGCTGTCGGCCGACACTATCGACGAGATCTTCGCCTGACCGTCGGCGGGCCACCCTGGCCAGGGGTCCACGATCAATCACACAGTGCGTGGGTGAGCAACGTGCCGATCTCCGCGGCGGTGGGTGTCCCGGTGAAGGAGAAGGTGACCGCTCGCCCTGCCTCGGTGGCTCCGGAGACGGCGGTGAAACCACGAACACCACCGACGTGGCCGACATAGCGCGAGCCGCACGGGAGCTGGGCGTATCCGACACCCAGGCCGTAGGACATGCCGTCGTCGCCGCCCATGTCGACCCCGTCGAGCATCTGCCGCAATTGCGTCAGCGGCACCACCCGACCGGCGAGCAGCGCGGTGTAGAAGCGGTTGAGGTCGGCCCCGGTGCTGACCAGCGCGCCGGACGCCCACGGCACCGACGGGCAATTTCCTGGGCGGGAGTGAAGGTGCGGCCGAGCTGTGCCGCCGTGTGCTCGTTCACGCCGAGCGCCTCGGTCGGCTCGGGCAGCCCGCTCCGATGACCGAGGATCTGGCGGACGGTGATGACGCGCCCGTCGATACCGTCACCGGTGAGCAGTCCCGGCAGGTACGTGTCGATCGGCCGGTCGAGATCGACCCTGCCCTCGGCCGCAAGTTGTAGGACGACCGCGGCGGTGAAGGTCTTGGTGATACTGCCGACCCGGACGTGCTGCGGCGGATCGGCGGGCATCGGCGTCGCCGCCGCGAGGTCGGCATTGCCCGCGGCCCGGACGGTAGTGGTGCCGTTGTCGGTGAGCGTGGCGAGAGCGCCGACGGCACCGGAGCGGATCATCCCGTCGAGGTCACCTTGCACAGTGTCCGCACGGGCGACCGCACCCGTCGGCGCCGGAACGGGCTCCGCCGCACCGGTCGTGCAGGTAGACAGCAGCATGGCTGCCGTGCAGATTGAAAGAGCGAGAACTCGTGTACCCATGGCCCGACGGTAGAAATCCGCGGTCACCGACCACATCGGTCTGCGGTACTGCCGAGGCATCGGACCGGAGTACGGGCCGACTGCCGATGCGGCGAATCACCAGGTCCCACCCCAGGATTCGACAACTCGTCCCACCGATGTCACACCGACCCCGGCTACCTCGTCACCTCCGTAGACGCCGCGAACGACGCGGCTGCCGAAGGAGGCCCACCATGAACACCGCGTACGTCATCGTCACCGTCATCGCCGCACTCTGGGTCGGCTTCTCGGCCTTCTCGCTCCTGCGCCGAGCCCCCTTCGTCGTCGACCCCCTGATCGAATACGGCGTCTCCCGAACCTGGTGGACCCCACTCGGCCTCGCCAAGGCCGCAGGCTCGATCGGCCTCATCGCCGGCCTGTGGATCCCCGCCCTCGGCATCGCCGCCGCCGTCGGCCTCATCCTCTACTTCCTCGGCGCGGTGGTAACCGTCCTGCGCGCCCGCTCGTACAAAACCGTCGCCTTCCCGGTGCTGTACCTACTCCCGGTCGCGGTAGCGCTCGCCCTAGGCATCGCCGCCTGAACGTCCCCGGTCCGCCTGGCGTACCGCCACCACCGGTTTCTGGGACTCGGCGACCTGGCCGTATATGGAGAGCCGGCTAGAACTGTCCGCTACGCGATGGCCAGGCCACCTGCAGCGGCGGCGGACTGTCGATGAGGTTCCAGGCTGTCGAATCTGCGGCTACCGTGGCGGTGTATTGCACCAGATATTCGTGGTCGAGGGTGTCGATCACGAGATATTGGGTTCTGGTGCGCACGCGCAGATCGCCACCGGAGTACAGGCCCGAAATGACTGCCGAACGATATCCGTCGCAGTCGATGAACTCGGCCGATTGCTCTATCCAGCGAGGCAGTCGCCGTGAGTCGACGAACGCCCGATCGATCAACTCGCTGGAGTCGACCGGCTCGGTGAGCCGGCCCACCATGACCAGCAGATTGTCGGCCCACTCTCCGCCGCCGGCGGGCGGATCGGCCCAGGCCGCGTACGCACCGGGCAACACCTCTTGGCCGATCTCCAGCCAGTTGTCCGGGGCGGGTACCCGAATCTCCGGCGCGCCGACGGTATCGCTGTGAACGGGGATGATTCGGATGTCTCTAGCGTGCAGGTACTCGGCGATACTCTCGTCCATATTTCCTTCCTGATCGCGTCAATCTGCCGACGGCCGATGGTAACGGACTGTGAACCATTCCGGCGCAGCGTCGGACGCGAGTATCGGTCGAGACTCCGGGTTTTCCAGCAGGTGGCCGATCAGTGCCAGCAGAAGATCCGAATTACACCGGAGAATGCAAGCCGGAATGCCGAGTTCGCCGGTTCGATCGAATATCTTGTGATTCGGAGCTCGAGAGCTGTCGACGAGGGTCGCCATGACAACCGGTGCTTCGCTTTGTTGTGCGGAGAGTTTGCACACGTCGCTCCGAATCCCGGATATATCGCCCCAGCCGATCCTGGAAATTCCGCGCATCGGCGTACGAACGATGATCCCGGACGGATACATCTCCACCGAGATCCTGACGAACTTCGCGAAGAGGACCAGGGCCAGCACCGTCAACGCGATGATCGCGAAGATCAGCGCGAAGGTCGCGCCCGCGCTGTCGTCCCTGGAGAACGGGAGCAAGTCGCCACCATAGCCGGATCGCCACGCCAGCCAGGCTGTCAGCCCGTATGTCGCGCAGCCGGCCAGTATCAGCAGCAGCGGCAACGTATTCGATTCCTGGTTCAGCCGTACGTCAGCGCCCCAATCCTTATCGTTCCGCGATGTCACCGACGGGGACAGTATTTCGGCGACGCGCGGAAATGCCGAGATCAACTGGGATCCGAACAGCGCAGCCGCACCGACTGCCAGAGTGATCATTCCGAGTTGCCCGAGTCGAACCACATTGTTGCTGTGGCTGAATTCTTGCAGCGCCATCACCAGCCAGCCCGCTGCTACCAGCGCGAAAACCGTCATGAAAACAGCGGTGAACGCGATCATCCCGCGGCGGTCCCGACACCGGGCACCACCGATCCGGCCAGCGCACCGGTTGTCGCGGCTCCGGCCCAGGTACCCAGGGCCATTCCCGCGGCTGTGCCGGCGGTTTCGGTGACGACAGCTTTGGTCGGATCCATCCCACCGTTGATGTCGTTCGCGATCGCGGGGACAGTGCCGATGACGTTTCCGACGATCCCGAGTCGACTCATTCCGGAGGTGTATTTCCCGGCATCGTCGATTTTCCCCCAGTTCTCGACCCACTTCAGTACACCCTTGTCAGCGGCGTCTTTCGCGGCCGATTCGAGCCCCATTCTGGTGCCTTCGGTCATCGCGCCGGCGATCGCGGCCGCCGTCATCGCCGGTTTGTCCGGCGCCCAGTGCGATGCGGGTGAGGTCGCGATGGCGTCCGGGATCGCAGACGGGTCTTCCTTCTTGATGTCGGTGATGGCCTGTGCGATGGCGGCCAGGGTCGATGACGAGGCCATTCGGTCGAGTTCGCCGAGGTCTTCGCCTGATCTCACCAACTGCATTGCCAGGCGGCGTCTTTCGCTCGGCGGCAGATGCGGGTGAACGTGTTCATGCCGTCAATCACGTGGCTGGTGATATCGCGTTGTGAACCAACGCGGTGCGGCGTCGGTGGTCAGCAGTGGGCGGGTGTCCGGATCCTCGTGGAGGCGGATGATCACGGCCAGCAGGACGTCGGAATCGCACTGGAGCAGGCACGCGGGGATGCCGAGTTCGCCGACGCGATCGAAGACGCCGTGCTGGGGTGGCCGGGTGGCGTCCACCAGTTCGGCCATGACGACCGGGGCCGCACTGCGCTGGGCCGAGAGTCTGCACACGTCCCCCCGCACCGCCACGATCTCGTCCCAGCCGAGGCGAACCTCGTCCCGCAGCGGATTACGGCTGACGATACCCGCGGGATACAACTCCCACCGGATCCGGACCACCCGGACCAACAACATCAGGACCAGCGCACTCACGCAGATGATCGAGAACACCAGCGCCGTGATCGCCCCACCGCTGTTGTCGCTGGCGAAGGGGAGCAACGCCCCCGTCCCCGTCCGCCATCCCCACCAGGCCGTGAACCCGAACACCCCGCACCCGGCAAGGAGCAGCTCCACCGTCAGCAGATCGGATTCGTGCCGCAAACGGATACCCGCACCCCATTCCGCGTCGGTGTGCACCGTCGCCGCGGGCACGATGCGATCGGCGATCCGCGGGAACATCGTCAGCAATCTCGTCCCGAACATCCCGGCCGCCCCGACGAAAAGCATTGCCGCGCCGATGTACCCGAGCCGCGTCACCGGGCTGCTGTCCCGCCACGCCAGCACCCCCATCACCACCCACCCCACCGCGACCGCCAGCAAAGCGACCGCCATAAAGGCGGTGAAAACGAGCACCCCGCGCGTCGGACGCCCACCCCACCGCTGTTCGACTGGCACCACCGGCAGCGTCATGTCAAAACTGCCCGCCACGCACCGGCCACGCCACGTGCAGCGGCGGCGGACTGTCGACCAGATTCCACGCCGTCGAATCCGCGGCGACCGTGGCGGTGTATTGCACCAGGTAATCGTGGTCGAGCTGGTCGATCACCAGATACTGGGTTCGGGTGCGCACACGCAGTTCACCGCCGGTGTACAGACCGGAGATGACCGCCGAACGATAACCGTCGCAGTCGACGAACCCGGCCGATTCCTCGATCCAGGCCGGCAGCCGCCGTGAGTCGACGAACGCGCGATCGATCAGCGCGGCGGCGTCGACGCGTTCGGTGAGACGGCCCACGATCACCAGCAGGTTGTCGGCCCATTCCCGGCCATCGACAGGAGGAACGGCCCATGCCGCGTACGCGCCGGGCAACACCTCCTGGCCGATCTCGAACCAGCCCTCCGGTGCGGTCACCCGGATCTCCGGGGCTCCGATCGTGTCGGTGTGCACCGGGATGATCCGGATCCCCCTGGTGTGTAGATATTCGGCGATACTGTCGTCCATTTACCGTTCCTGATCAGGTACTTCAGCGGGCCCGATGCGGTCGTCCGCCATCGGCTACCAAAACTTCTGAATCGACTTCGACACTCCCCACGCGGTGAGCGCGCCGACGCCGGCGCCGACCACGAAGCCCACCGCGGTACCCGCGCCGGGGACCACCGAGCCGATGGTGGCTCCGGCGAGAGCACCGGTCGCCCACGAGCCGACCGCCGTCCCCGCCGCGGTGCCGACCGCCATCCCCGCAGCCGTCCCCGCGGATTCGCTGACGATGGCCTTGGTCGGATCCATGCCACCGTTGATGTCGTTGGCGATGGCGGGGACGGTGCCGATGACATTACCGACAATGCCGAACTTGCCGATTCCGCTCGTCCATTTTCCGTCCTGACCCCACTTTCCCCAGTTCTCCACCCATTTCAGCACGCCTTTGTCGGCAGCGTCCTTCGCGGCGGACTCGAGGCCCATCCGGGTCCCTTCGGTCATCGCTCCGGCGATCGCCGCGGCGGTCATCGCCGGGACATCCGGTGCCCAATGCGACGCCGGTGAGGTCGCGATGGCGTCCGGGATCGCGTTCGGGTCCTCCTTCTTGATATCGGTGATGGCCTGCGCGATAGCGGCCAGGGTCGACGACGAGGCCATGCGTTCGAGTTCGCCGTTGGCATCGGTGACCTTCTGACCCCAGGTCGCGTCGGCCGCGAACAAGGCGGTGGCCAGGCCGGGGAGCCTGGCCAGCTGGATGCCTGCCTCGGAATTCCAGTCGTCGACGCCGTGCACACTCCAGTCGTCGGAAACCGACACCGACCCGGTCACATAGTTCTGGTAGATCGTCTTGATATCCGCGAGTGGCTGATGCATGGCCTGGTAGGCGCCGTTGCAGGCGGCCTCGAGATCGTCGTAGGCCACGGCGATCGCGCGCATCTGCGTCTGTTCCTCGTCGGCCTTGTCCTCGGCGGCGGTTTTCGCCTCACCCTTCCAGGTCAGACCGCTGTGGATCGTGGTGTGCATCGTGCCTGCCGCGGTCACGATTGTGTCCGCGATCTCGCCGGCGTTGGTGGCGATCGTGGGCAGGTTCGAAACATCCCAGGTGAGCACGTCGACGGGTGGGGCCATGCTCATTTCCCCTCATGGGCGTTGCCGGAATTCAGGTCGGCCACTGCGGCGAGGCGCCGGGCGGCGTCCAGATCCGTGCCCTGGTATTTGTTCGCCGATAGGGCCAGCAGACCGGACAGATGGTTGAACCGCGCCATCAGCACGTCCTTTGCGGTCTTGCTGCGGGGATCGGAACCTTCCAGTGCCGTGCCCACCGCGGAACCCTTCAGCGCGGCCGCGACCGGCGCCGCCGCGAGCTTCTTCGCCTTGTCGATGTCGTTGGGCAGTAGCGCGAGCGCTGCCGCTGCCTGCCGCAAACTGTCAGGACTCACCTCGAGTGACATCGACCGCCGCCCCCTTCGTCTGCCCGTGCCGGTACCTCATACTCGGTTGGACGCACGGCAGCGCAGTTCGGTTCCCGTCCAGTTTGTTTTCGGCGGAGATCGAGTCACGCGAACGCCCTCTCAGACGGCCGAGCTCCAGCGAAACCGCAGCTCAGCTCCTGGACGTCTACGGACTTCCCCGGTGCGGCCGCGCTGCTAGACTGCCTGCTGACGCTGCGAGGGGGAGGAATCAGTGGCTATCGGTGGGGATGCTGCCGCGCAGTTGTGGAATGCGGCGTCGTCGGGGCAGTTGACGATGGAGCCGGATGCGGCTCGGGATGTGGCTCAGGCGTATCTGCGGTTCGCGGCGATATGCGATGAGTGGGTCGTAGAGGCTGAGCGGATGGTGAATGTCAGTGGTTTCGGGTCACTGAACTCTGCCCTGTCGTTGCAGCAGGGGTTCTCGAACAAGGCGATCGGCGCGAAACAGGTGTTGCAGCAGCTGGCGACGGCAGCGAGGGGCATGGCAGATGGATATCTGCAGGCTGCGGGAATTCTGAGCGAGGCGGACCAGCTCAACGCGGATGCGTTGAGCGAGATAGCTAGGCAGGCATAAGACATGAAAACGAGAGTGATCGCGGGCGGCGTCCTCGTTGCTCTGGCGGCCTCGGCATGTAGCTCGTCCACAGGCACCGCCGGCCCCGAACCCTCGGCTCAGGGCGGGTCGACCATGACCCAGGCGGCGCGTCCGACGCTGACCGACCCCAAGCTTCAGCCGCCATCCCAGGACAACAAGTACACGCAGTCGACCGGACGTTCGAAAGTGGTCTTCGACCCGTGCACTTGGATCAGCGACGCTGACATCGCGGCCGTCGGATTCCAGCCGACGTCACGGAAGCGGGGGTCGGACCTGGTTGCCGAGTACACCTTCTTGACCTGCGACTTCCGTAACTCGGGCAATACCGTCTCCCTCGGGCTCGACTCCGGCAACATCACGTGGGATGAGAATCTTCAGAAGAACGGGCCCTGGTTGCAGGAAGTAACTGTCAACGGACGCCAGGCCGGGCTCGTGCGTGGCGACCCGGGGAGTGAAAACGCCTGCAAGGTGCACCTGCGCACGGAGGCCGGTGTCGTTTTCGTCAGGACCCTTGTCCTCAGCCTCGGCCAACGCCAGAACCTCGACCCCTGCGCCAACATCATGGAAATCGCCTCGGCCGTAGAGAAATCCATCGGTAAGGAGAATTGACCCATGGCTGACGGGGGAGGGGCGCAGAATCCGCTGAGTGCGATTCTGCCGGGGCTGGATCAGCAGGTCAGCGGGCGGCAGCAGCAGTCCGGTGCCGAGCAGCAACAGGAATCGCTCAGTCACAGCGGTGTCGATCCGAAGTACATTCCCGAATTCGAGCCGTTCGATCGTATGTCGCACGAGGACATCTACAACGCGGTGCAGCAGATGCAACCCGGGGTGATGCAGCAGTTCGGTGATCAGTGGGTCGCGATGTTCACGGAGATCTCCGGTGCCGTGACCGGGCTGATGATTCAGACCGCGCGGGCCTCGTCGAGCTTGCACGGAGAGTTCGCGTCCGCGGGCGAGGCTGCGGGGCGGAAGTTCATCACCGAGGCGACGGATGTCTACACCGTGCTGTCGGCGGTCGGGCATCGGGTGAAGGCGGCGGCGTATGGCGCGGAGGCGGTCAAAGTGGCTGTGCCCGCGCCGGTCAACGCGACCGAGGGGAGCAACGTCGGAACCTCGGTGCCCGCGACTCTGGCGGAACTCTCGGTTCCCGGGTCGGCGGCTGCGACCGAGCGGGAGAAGAACGACCGGCGCCAGCAGGCGATCGCGGCCATGAAAATGACCTACATGCCGACCTACGGCCCCGCCGGGGAGAACGTGCCGACCTTCGTCGCACCCACCCAGCCGGGCACTGGCGGCGGCGCCAACGACCCCGGCGCCGGTGGCGGCGGGTCGAACAACGGCGGCACCACCGGTGGTGGCGGAAACACCACCGACGACGGGACGACGACCGGCGACGACCCCGGCACCACCGAGGAAACAACGCAACCCGGGACGACGACCGACGACGAGACGACTGCGGGCACGGATACCGACGACAGCGGCGATTCCGACGACTCGCAGGGCGACGACAGCAGCACCACCAACCCGGCGAGTACCACCCCCGCGTCGACGACGCCTGCCTCGACCACACCGGGCACCAGCCCGGGCGGTGGTTCGCCGGGGTCCGGGTCGCCGGGCGGTTCGAGCCCGGGTGGTGCCACGCTGACGCCGGGCGGGTCCGTCGCCGGGCGGGCGCCGGCGGGTGTCGGCCAAAACCTCGCGGCCGCTGGGCTTTCCGGCGCGGCGGGTGCGGCCTCGGCCGGGCGCGGGATGAGTCCGGGCATGATGGGCGCGCCGGGTGCGCGCGGTGGCGGTAAGGACGACGAGGGGGAACACAGCGCTCCCGATTACCTGCGCCGGGTGCAGCCCGAGCTGTTCGGCGACGAAGTGCCCGCGGTGCCCGGAGCCATCGGCGCGGACGCGCCGGCGACCCGGGTCGCGGACCAGGATCAGGGCGGCGCGGGGGCATCGTGAGCTGGACCTTCACCGCCGACGAATTCGCGGTCGTCTGGCAGGGGGAGACCGGTGACGACCGATACCCCTTCCCGCTGACCGTGTACTCGGACGCCCTGACCCAGAGCGGATACGAGGAGCTCGCCCGCGCCGCGGCGCAGCGCTGGCCCACCGGCGGCGATCCTGATCTGACCGCGGTGCTGCGGCACGCGGCGCGACCGGATACCGCGATGGCGGTCTTCGACCAGGCTGGGCCCCGATTGCGTGCCTATGGCGCGCGGTCGGGGGAGCGCGGTGTCGTGATCCGGCAGTACGACGACAACAGTGTCGAGGTGTTCTCCGGCAGTGCCGGAATGGTGTCGCGCGCGTTCGCTTCCTTCCTCGGCGAGCTGCCCGCCGGGCGGGCCGGGCATCTCGTCGAGGATGTCGACCGGCTGGCCGCGCACTTCGAATCCTGGCAACGCGCACCGGATTCCGTCGCCGAGCGGATGCACCGGCTCACGGCTGCCGAACGCGCCGCCTCCGGCCACATCGAGGCCAGGGTGGGGTTGCACGCCGAGCGCGCTGCCCCGGCCCGCTACCTGACCTGGCTCGACGTCGCCGACGACGGCCGCTACCTCAGCTACCGGCGCTACCAGGATCTCCACATCGAACCCGCGAGCAAGCAACGCCTGATCGACGCGATCGAGGCCATCGCGACCGTTCCCGCGCGAGGTGACTGAGACCGACGACCGTGCACTGGAGACCGCCGGGCGCGCGGCAGATAGCGGAGGAAGACCACTGTCTCGAGGTGCGGGCCGGAACACTTGTCCTGCTGGCTGTTTCGGTGCAGGGATGTGGCTGGACCTAGGAGTCGGCCACCGCGAACGCCGCCGACAGCGGGGGCAGCATGGCCCGTGCGTTCGCACCGGCGAACCACAAGCCGACGGTGAATACCGACGTGGCTTCCAGGTACTTCGCCCGATGCAGTCCGCCCGCGGGGAACGGTTGCAGGGCAAGGTCTTCGGCGAGAGACGCAACGGTGTGTACGGCCTCGGCATTGTCGCCGCAGAGCGGGACAGCCAGTCGCTCGCCGTCGAAGACGCGATCCGCGCCGGCCCAGACCTCGGCGGCGAGCAGGTTGAAGGCCTTGACCACGTGGGCCTCCGGGACGCTCGCCGCGATGCGTTCGGCCATCGCGTCCTCGCTCAGGACGAACGCGGTGACGCCCTCGGGTGCGGCCTCGTCGGGCAGGAAAGCGTTGGTGCAGTCGATGAGGACCTTTCCCGCCAAGGCGTCGCGGTGTTCGCCGAGCAAGGGGGTGAGGGCGTCCACCGGTACCGCCAGCAGCACGACGTCGGCGGCCGCGATCGCCGAGCGGATGTCCCCGGCGCGTACCGCGGGCTCCGCCGCCGAGTCGATGAGAGCAGCCTCGGTGGATCCTGTCGCCGACGTTCGCGGATCGCGCGGTGTCGAGCTGATCCGGGCGGCGAGCTCGCGTCCGGGCTCGGCCGACCGCGCGCCGATCCACACCTCGTGGCCCGCCGCTGCCCAGCCACCGCCGAGCGCGGCCGCCATCGCTCCGGCGCCGATGATTCCGATGCGCATGAAAACTCCTGAGATTCGCGATTGCCGAGCCCGTTGGCGTCGACGGCACCGACGTTAGGAATTCCGATAGGCACTCCCGGGTGCCTTTCGGCGGTGGCAGGCTGAATCGCATGACCGCGGTACCAGCCGAACCGGCGCAGTACGCGCCCTACGGCGACTACGAGTCCGACTGCCCCGCCCGGATGGGCGTCGACCTGTTCGGGAATTCCTGGCTGCCCGTGATCGTGTACATGCTGCGGGATGGTCCGCTTCGTCACAGTGACCTTCGCGGCGCCGTCGGCGGGATCAGCCAGAAGATGCTCACCCAGACGTTGCGGCGGATGGAACAGATGACGCTCGTACGCAGGCAGCGCTACGCCGAAGCGCCGCCACGGGTGGAGTACGAACTCACCGAAGCCGGCCGCGATCTGCTCCAGCCGATTTATGCGCTCGGCGCATGGGTCGACCGGCACGGGGCCGCGGTGACCCTCGCGATGTACCGCGAACCGCCGGACTGACACGCCCGCCGACACGCCAGGTGCCCGCCGGGTGAACGGCACGAGAACGCCACGCCAAGGGCCTGTGACCTGCGCGAAACTTCGACGACCCGCCACCGATACGTCAGTCGGCACTCGTACGATCAAAGCGTGAGTGTTCCGCAGGCCGTGCTGTTGGCAGTCCTCGCGGCTGTCGTCGGACTGGCAGTCGGGGGCCTGCTGATCCCGTATGTCAACGCCAGGCAGGCTGCCCGCACGCAGGAAGACACCGGGCTGACCATGTCGCAGGTGCTCGACCTGATCGTGCTGGCCTCCGAGAGCGGCATCGCCGTCGTCGACGAGTACCGCGACGTGGTTCTGGTGAATCCGCGCGCCGAGGAACTCGGTCTGGTCCGCAATCGGTTGCTCGACGAACGCGCGTGGGCCGCCGTGGAGAAGGTGCTGGCGACCGGCGAGTCCGCCGAATACGACCTCACCGCCAAGAACCCGCTGCCCGGCCGTGGCCGGATCGCCGTGCGCGGCGTCGCCCGCAAGCTCTCGCGCGAGGAGACCAGCTTCGTCGTGCTCTTCGCCGACGACGACTCCGAGCAGGCGCGCATGGAGGCGACCAGGCGCGATTTCGTCGCCAATGTCAGCCACGAGCTCAAGACTCCCGTCGGCGCGATGAGCCTGCTGGCCGAGGCCATGCTGGAATCCGCCGACGATCCCGACGCGGTGCGCCACTTCGGTTCGCGCGTGCTGGGCGAATCGCGCCGCCTCGGCAAGATGGTGACCGAGCTGATCGCGCTCTCGCGCTTGCAGGGCGCCGAGAAGCTGCCCGATCTGGCCGTCGTCGACGTCGACACCGTGGTGCAGCAGGCCGTCGACCGGTCGCGCACCGCCGCCGAGGCCGCCGGCATCACCGTCAGCACCGACCGGCCCAGTGGGCTGGAAGTGCTCGGCGACGAGACGCTGCTGGTCACCGCGCTGTCGAACCTGGTCGAGAACGCCATCGCGTACTCGCCGCAGGGATCGCACGTGTCGGTGAGCCGGTCGCTGCGCGGCGATCACGTCGCGATGGCCGTCACCGACCGAGGCATCGGCATCGCCAAGGAAGACCAGGAGCGGGTGTTCGAGCGGTTCTTCCGCTCCGACAAGGCCCGCTCACGGTCGACCGGCGGCACCGGACTCGGCCTGGCCATCGTCAAACACGTGGCGGCCAACCACAACGGTGAGATCACCCTGTGGAGCAAACTGGGCACCGGATCGACGTTCACGCTGCGCATCCCCGCCCATCTGGAGACGGATGGGGACGAGGACGCGGAGCCGACGCCGGAGCTCGCCGCGAGAGAACCCATTGTCCAGCGCACCCCTGCTGGACGAACGAACGGTGTGGAGGCACGCAGATGACGAGTGTGTTGATCGTCGAGGACGAGGAGTCGCTGGCCGATCCGCTGGCGTTCCTGCTGCGCAAGGAGGGCTTCGACGTCACCGTCGTCGGCGACGGTCCGTCCGCGCTGGCCGAGTTCGACCGCTCCGGCGCCGACATCGTGTTGCTCGACCTGATGCTGCCCGGCATGAGCGGCACCGATGTCTGCAAGCAGCTGCGCACCCGCAGCGGCGTGCCGGTGATCATGGTCACCGCGCGCGACAGCGAGATCGACAAGGTCGTCGGCCTGGAACTGGGCGCCGACGACTACGTCACCAAGCCGTACTCGGCGCGCGAGCTGATCGCCCGCATCCGCGCCGTGCTGCGCCGCGGCGCGGGCGACGAGCTGGACTCCGGTAGCGAGAACGGCGTGCTCGAGGCCGGTCCGGTGCGGATGGATGTGGACCGGCACACGGTGCACGTCAACGGCGGGCAGGTCACCCTGCCGCTCAAGGAGTTCGACCTGCTCGAATACCTGCTGCGCAACTCCGGTCGCGTGCTGACCCGCGGGCAGCTGATCGATCGGGTGTGGGGCGCCGACTACGTCGGCGACACCAAGACCCTGGACGTGCACGTCAAGCGGCTGCGCTCGAAGATCGAGGCCGATCCGGCCAAGCCCGAGCACCTGGTCACCGTGCGTGGCCTGGGGTACAAGCTCGAAGCCTGATCCCCGCGAACGAACAGAGCCCCGTCGGTCGGACCGACGGGGCTCTCGTGTTCGGGGGTTAGACCGTGCTCCAGGCGGCGCCGAGCGGGGTGTCGATCTTGCGCAGCGGGACCCAGCCCCACGGGTCTTCCTGCATGCAGTCGTAGATCGCCACGTCGGTGCCGGTGCCACGGCAGGCGATCGTGGTCGAGGTGCCCTGGGGACTGACGATGATGTACTTTCCGTCCTGTGCCGCGGTCAGGGCTTCGGGAGAGTTGTAGTTCACGAAGCTCGAGGTGAAGTCCGCGTACTTTGCCGGGTCACCGTTCGGTTCGGCGTTGGCCAGGCCGGTCATGGAGAGGGTGGCGCCGATCACGAGGGTCGCCAGGGAGAGCGCTTTCTTCGACATGGATAACGATCCAACCCGATCGGAATGACTTCCGCATGACCACGGGGTGAACCAGCGGGTTACGAGGTTTTCACGCGGATTGATTCGAAATGTGAGCTTCGGGGTGGATCCGCTCCGCTTCCACCGTCGCCGGATGCACCGCGATCAGGCCGAGGCCCTCGCGACGGCGGCACAGCTTCGCCAATTCCTCGTACGCGGGCGCGCCGAGCAGTTCCCGCAGCTCGGGGCCGTAGGACTGCCAGACCGGCTTGGCGCCGACGTGTGCGTCGGGCGAGCCGGTGCAGTACCAATCCAGATCGAGGCCGCCCGGGCCCCAGCCGCGGCGGTCGTACTCGGTGACCACGGTGCGCAGGATCTGTTCCCCGTCAGGGCGTTCCACCCAATCCTGGGTGCGGCGGATCGGCAGCTGCCAGCAGACATCCGGCTTCACCTCGAGCGGTTCGATGCCCTTGCGCACCGCCATGATGTGCAGCGCGCAGCCGGGGCCCGCGGCGAAACCGGGGCGGTTGAGGAAGATGCAGGCGCCGTCGAAGCGGCGGGTCCGCAGGGCGGGTTCGTCCTCGAGCTCGTCGAGTTCGAGGTAACCCTTCTTGACCACTTTGCCCTTCTCGGTGGCCTCGCCCATCAGCTGCCAGTCCTCGGGTGTGAGCATCTTCACAGCGCCGGCCAGCCGCTTGCGGTCGTCCTTGTCGGCGAGGAAAGCGCCGTGCGAGCAGCAACCGTCGTCGGGACGGTCGGCGATGATGCCCTGACAGGCGGGTGTGCCGAACACACACGACCAGCGGGAGAGCAGCCAGGTCAGGTCGGCGACGATCTGGTGCTCGTCGTTTGCTGGGTCGGTGAACTCGATCCATTCGCGTGGGAAGTCGAGCTCGACCTCGGGGCTCGGATCGATCTTTCGCCCAGGTCGGAGCCGGGTCTCCGCGGTGCCAGATGCGCCTTCGGTCACAACTTGTGACGCTAACAGTTCAGTCGCCTGACCTGTAGTACCGGATCACCAAGTACCGTATTCCTGTGCGGCTTGGTGTTCTCGATGTCGGAAGCAATACCGTTCACCTGCTCGTGGTGGACGCCCATCGTGGTGGCCACCCGATGCCGATGAGCTCGTCGAAGTCGGCGTTACGGCTCTCGGAGAACATGGACGGCGACGGGCGCATCACCGAGGTGGGCGCGGCGCGGCTGATCGCGACCATCGAGGAATTCGCCGATCTGGCGCGCAATTCCAAGTGCGTCGAGCTGATGCCGTTCGCCACGTCGGCCCTGCGTGAGGCCACCAATTCCGACGAAGTGCTGGCCCGGGTGCGCGGCACGACCGGGGTCGATCTGCAGGTCCTCTCCGGCGACGACGAGGCCAGGCTGACGTTCCTCGCGGTCCGCCGCTGGTTCGGCTGGAGCGCGGGCCGCATCATCAACCTCGACATCGGCGGCGGCTCGCTGGAGATGTCCAACGGCGGCGACGAGGAACCCGATATCGCGCTGTCGCTGCAGCTCGGCGCGGGCAGGCTGACCAGGGAGTGGCTGCGCGACGATCCGCCGGGCAAGCGCAAGATCGCGGTCCTGCGCGATTGGCTCGACGCCGAACTCGTCGTCCCCACCAAGACCATCATCGAGGCGGGCAGGCCCGACCTGGCTGTCGGCACCTCGAAGACGTTCCGCTCGCTGGCCAGACTGACCGGCGCGGCACCCTCGGCCGCCGGTCCGCGCGTGCGCCGTACACTGACCAGCTCCGGTTTGCGCCAGCTGATCGCGTTCATCTCCCGGATGACCGCTTCCGACCGTGCGGAGCTGGAAGGCGTGAGTTCGGACCGGTCCCAGCAGTTGGTGGCCGGCGCACTGGTCGCGGAGGCGAGTATGCGGGCGTTGTCGCTCGACAGCATCGAGATCTGCCCATGGGCGCTGCGTGAAGGCCTGATCCTGCGCAAGCTGGATACCGAGCCGAACGGGGGCCCGGCCGTCGTCCCGCCGGTCGAGGCTGTGGCGAGAGCGGAGTCGGCATGAGTGCTGACGATTCGAAACAGCTATCGGTCGCCGAACTACTCGCGCGCAATGCCGCGCAGGGTGCGGGCTCGCCGCCGAGCGGTGGCGGCGGCAGGCGACGGCGCAGTGGTCGCGGACTCTCGGTCAACGATCTGACCGGGGAGAACGCTGCCATCCGGCCGAATTCGCACGCCGCGCCCGCTCCGGAGCCCGAGCCGCCCGCCCCGGCCTATGAACCGCCCGCCCCGGCCTACGAACCGCCCGCGAGCTATCAGCCCGCGCCGTATCCGCCGCCGGGCCCGGCCGAGCCGGCCTTCTCGCCGATGTCGGGGCCGATCACCCGCTTCGATCCCCACTCGGGGTTCTCCGCTCCCGATCCGAACGATCCGCTCGGCGTGGGCGGTCCGCGCCCGGCGGCCGATCCGTTCGGCCCGTACCGCGCCGAGGCGCGCGACTCCGGGTCGCGCGGTGCCGGACGTGGTCCCGGCCGGCTGGGCGCGCCCGGCTCGGCCCAGCCGGTGGATCCCGGCATCGCCGAGATGTTCGGCTCCGGGGCGCTGCCCGCGGTCGGCGGCGGCCGTCGTCGCCGGGCCGACCCGGACGAGGCGCCCGAACCCGCACCGTTGCCCGAGCCGCCGCAGGCGCCGCCCGCCACCGGTGGCCGGGCCGCCCGCAGGCGCGCGGCCGAGGCCGCCGAGGAAGCCGCCGCGGCACCCGCGGCGTGGTCGCCGGACGCGCCGGGGTACGCCCAACCCGCGTTCGAACCGCCCACACCCGGCCCCGAGCCGGCCCGGGGCTTCAACGGCCGTCAGGACGCCGCACCCGGATTCGGTGGTTTTCCCGGTACCGGCGCAGCGCCGGGGTTCAACGCGTTCCCGGAGTTCGGCCCGCGTCCCGATGTGGACGCCACGCAGACCTACAACGTCGCGCCAGCCCCGGACGCCCCGCAGGCGCGGGGGACCGGCTGGCCGCCCGCCCCGGAGGCCGATCAGCGGCCGTCGCTGGATCGCCGGCGATCGGGGCCCGAGGCGGGCAAGACCGGGGGACTGCCGTCGTGGTCGGCGCGCAGGCACCGGCCCGATCCGGCACCGCCCGCGCCGGAGAGCGGTGGTTTCCCGACGGCCGCCTGGTCGCCGGTCAGCCAGGAACAGCCGCTGGTCTCGGGTCAGTCGGTGGCCGGTGACCTGCTGCGCCAGCGCGCCGATGACGCCGACGCCCGCACCGAGGTCTACCGCGTCGGCGGCAACCGCGCGGCCGAGCCGGACACCGACGACTACGCCGAGTCCGACTACGTCGACCGCGACTACGCCGACAACGACTACTCCGAGACCGACTACGCCGACGGCGGGTACGACGACGCCGGCTACGACGATGACGACTACGACGACTACGACCCCGAACCGAAGCCGACCAGGGCGAGCAGGCGGGCCGCGACCAAGGCCGCCGCGTCCAAGGTGGCGAGCCGGGCCAGATCGCGCGCGGCGAGCCGGGTCTCGGCCAGTCGCGCGGGCGGGCGGGTCTCCCGGCTGGCGCGCGGTGCGACCGCCGACGACCACCGCAGGCAGTGGCTGATCCTGGCGGGCCAGAGCGTCGGCGCCGCGATCGCCGGAATGTTGCTGTTCAAGGGTTTCGAGACGATGTGGGAGACGCTGCCCTGGGTCGCGCTGGCCCTGGCCATGGTCGTCATCCTCGGCCTGGTGGCGCTGGTGCGGATTCTGCGCCGCACCGACGACATCTACAGCACTGTGATCGCCGTCGTCGTAGGCGTCTTCGTGACGCTCGGACCGCTAGCCTTTCTCCTCAGTACCAGCTGAAGCAGGGAGTGGGCTGTGGGGAACGCGCGGGCGGATATCGGAATCGGGCTCTCGACGGCGTCGGTGTATCCGGAGAACACCCAGGCGGCGTTTCGCTACGCGGCCGAATTGGGTTACGACGGTGTGGAATTGATGGTGTGGGCTGAACCGGCCAGCCAGGACATCGCGACCGTGCAGTCCTACGTCAAGCGCTACGGCGTTCCGGTGCTGGCCGTGCACGCGCCGTGTCTGCTGATCTCCCAACGGGTCTGGGGCGCCGACCCGGTGGCCAAGCTGGAGCGCAGCGTGCGCACCGCGCAGGCGCTCGACGCCGATACCGTGGTGGTGCATCCGCCGTTCCGCTGGCAGCGCCGCTACGCCAAGGGTTTCGCCGACCAGGTCGGTGAGCTGGAGGCGAGTTACCCGGTCAAGGTCGCGGTGGAGAACATGTTCCCGATGCGGGCCGACACCTTGTTCCGCGAGGGTGCGGTGCGCAGGCTCGAACGCCGCTCCGGGCCGGGTCCCGCGGTGAGCGCGTTCAGCCCGTCGTTCGATCCGACCGATATCGGCTTCGAGCATTACACCCTCGATCTCTCGCACACCGCGACCGCGGGCGCCGACGCGCTCGAACTGGCCCGGCGGATGGGCGAGGGCCTGGTGCACCTGCATCTGGCCGACGGCCGCGGTGCCGCCCACGACGAGCACCTGGTCCCCGGTGACGGCACCCAGCCGTGCGCGCAGCTGTGTGAGCATCTGGTGCACACCGGTTTCACCGGGCACGCGGTCGCCGAGATCAACACCCAGACCGCGCGCACCACCGCCGAACGCTCGGCCCTGCTCGGCCGCACGCTCGACTTCGCGCGCAGGCATCTCACCGGCGCCACCCACGCCGACCTCACCTGAGCCGGTTATGTCACACCGCCGAAGTATGGTGCCTTGCATAGCATGCTTGTACGCTGTACGAACTGCAGTGAACCGCGACCAGGAGTGACGATGACGCGAGAACTCGCGACCGACGCGCCGTTCGGCCAGGTCGTCGACCTGACCGAGCTCCCCACCACCGACGCCGACACCGGACGCTACGTCGGCATCATCGCGCCCGCCTGGACCATCGGTCCCAAGGTGCACGGCGGCACCATGGTCGCCGCCAGCGCGGCCGCGGCCACCCGCTGGCTCACCGAGACCGACGCCTCGCTCGCGCAGATGGCGCCGATCGCGGCCAGCTCCGACTTCCTCGGCGCCCCCGAGCCCGGCGAGGTCGAATACGCGGTCCGCCTCCGCAAGCAGGGCCGCCAGATCTGCCTCGCCGACGCGGAGCTGATCCAGCACGGCCGCACCCTCGTGCGTACCGCCTTCACCTTCGGCCACCTCGACGTCGATGGCACCCGCTGGAGCGACACCGGCACCGACATGCCCGCCGAGCCCGACGCCACCGCGCTCGAGTACACCCCCGATTCGCCGATGGGCAAGATCGTGCACGTCGGCGAGGTGGCCAGGGTCTACCTCGACGCCACGTGGGCCGACTTCGCCCGCGGCGAGACCGGCGCGCCCCGTGCGCGGCTGTGGATCCGCCCGCTCGACGGCGACGAGACCGACCCGCGCGTGCGCGCCGCCTTCGCCATGATGGCCGCCGACATGAGCCCGCCGGTGCCGATCAACCTGGGGCAGTTCGGCTGGTCGCCGACCGTCCAGATGACCACCTACCTGCGCCGCATCCCCGCCCCCGGCTGGCTGCGCGTCATCGCGACCGCCCGTGAGGTCGGTGAGCGCATGTTCGACGAGGACCAGCTGGTCATCGACTCCACCGGTGCCGTCGTCGCGCAGAGTCGCCAACTGGCCTTGATCCCGGCGGCGCGCTGAGGGGTGCCGCACCACTAACCTTGATTCCATGACGAGAATTGCGGTAGTCGGTGGCGGTCGGATCGGTGAGGCGCTGGTCGCCGGATTGCTGGAGTCCGGCCGGGCGACCAAGGATCTGGTCGTGGTCGAGCCGGTCGCCGCGCGCGCCGCGCAGCTCGCCGAGCGGTTCAAGGTGCGGGTGAGCGGCTCGGTCGTCGAGGCGGTCGTCGGGGCCGACATCGTCGTCGTCGCGGTCAAGCCGGGCGTTGTCGACTCGGTGCTGACCGATCTGTCCAAGGCCGATCTCGACACCGGCAGCGAGCAGGTGCTGGTGTCGCTGGCCGCGGGCGTCACGACCGCGCGGCTCGAGTCCAAACTGCCCGCAGGCTTCCCGGTCGTGCGGGTTATGTCGAACACCCCGATGCTGGTCGGGCAGGGCATGAGCGTGCTCGCGCCGGGCCGCTACGCCGACGCCGAGCAGCTCGAGCTCGTCGGCGAGATGCTCGAGGCCGTGGGTAAGGTGGTGACGGTGGCCGAATCGCAGATGGACGCGGTCACCGCGGTGTCGGGTTCCGGGCCGGCGTATTTCTTCCTCGTCGTCGAGGCGATGATCGATGCCGGCGTGAGCCTGGGGCTGACGCGTGATGTGGCCACCCAGCTGGTCGTGCAGACCATGATCGGCTCGGCGGCGCTGCTGGACGAGACCGGGCAGAACGCGGTCGATCTGCGGGCCGCGGTCACCTCGCCCGGTGGCACGACGGCGGCGGCGCTGCGGGTGCTCGAGCGCGGCGCGTTGCGCTCGGCGTTCATCGAGGCGCTACACGCCTCCAAGCAACGCTCCGCGGAACAGGGCGCGTCGAACGAATGACGATCGGGTACCCGGGATGAAAACCGATTTCTCACACCCGTCGCAGTAATCCCACTGGTCCCGCTAAGCTCGTAGAAGCACGTGCGTGTCTGTTCCGCCGGTGGGGAAGCCGGCGGCGCGGACGTGCCGGAGGTCAATGGTGCCATGATGTCTGCGAACAGAATGTCTGCAAGCAATTCACCGGCGTCGGGCGGCGGATCGGGTTCCCCGAGTCCGCGGGTCGGCTCCACGCAGGGACAACCGGTGATCGGCGGTGGCACACAGTTTCTCACCGTCGCCGAAGTCGCCGATCTCATGCGGGTGTCGAAGATGACGGTGTATCGACTCGTCCACTCGGGTGAACTGCCCGCGGTGCGGGTCGGCCGCTCGTTCCGGGTGCATGCGAAGGCGGTGCACGACTACCTGGAGACGTCGTACTTCGACGCCGGCTGACCCAGGTCGGCCACAAGGGCGGTTTCGTCGCTGCTCGGGTGTCCCGGTAGCATGAACCCTCGGTTCGTGTCCGCCTGCCGGTGGCACCGCTTCGTGGTGTCCGGTGCGCCCCGGCGGCGCGGACACCAGACGACGCACGCGACACCGCGTGTGTATGCCGAGTAGAGAAACGCGAGGAAACCCTATGGGTTCTGTGATCAAGAAGCGCCGCAAGCGTATGTCGAAGAAGAAGCACCGCAAGCTGCTTCGCCGCACGCGTGTGCAGCGGCGCAAACTCGGCAAGTAAGCCTGCGTGCCACGCGAGCCCGTCACCTTCGAGGTGGCGGGCTCGCGTTTTGAAAAGATCAGGTTTGTGAATCTCACCATGCGCTGACGAGTCGACCTCGTTAAAAGCTTGTTGATCGTGTCGGTGGGTGGCACGAATGCGGCTACTCTGGTACGCGGGAAAACATGAGAAGCAGGGGGCTTTGAGTGGGGCCAGGTCCGAGTTCCGATACACGGGAACGACACGTACCGAAGGTAGTGCTGGTGACCGGAGCCAGCCGCTTCTTCGGTGGCAATGTCGCGTCCAGGCTCGCCGCGGAACCGGGTGTCGAGCGCGTGATCGCGGTCGACACGATGACCCCCAGCCGGGAGCTCCGCCGTCGCATGGGCAGCGCCGAGTTCGTGCGCGCCGACATCAGGAATCCACTGATCCGCAAGGTCGTCGAGGGCAACGACGTCGATACCGTCGTGCACGCGGCCGTGCTCACCCGTCCGCCCGCCGGTGGTGGTCGCGCGGTGATGAAGGATCTCAACGTCCTCGGCACGATGCAGTTGCTCGCCGTGTGTCAGAAGGCGCCGTCGGTGCGGCGCGTTGTCGTCAGGTCGTCCTCGGCGGTGTACGGCTGCAGCGCCAAGGACCCGGCGAAATTCACCGAGGAAATGGGCGCGCGTACCCCACCGGCCGGTTGGTTTGCGCGCGACATGATCGATATCGAGGCGCTGGTCCGCGGAATGGCGCGACGCAGGCCCGATATTTCCGCCTCGATTCTGCGTTTCGCGCCGATCGTGGGTCCTCGGCTGGCCGATCGCGGCGTGCAATATCTGCGTTCGCCGATCACCCCCACCGTGCTCGGGCGCGACGCCAGGCTGCAATTGCTGCACGAAGAAGACGCGGTCGCCGTTCTGGTGCATGCGGCCTTTCGGGCACATGGCGGTACAGTGAATATCGCGGGCGATGGCGCACTGGCCATGTCCCAGGCGATCCGCAGGGCCGGGCGCATTGTCGCGCCGGTGCCGTTCTTCGTTTTCCGCACTGTCGGGCGCACGCTGATGGGCCCGGTCATGCGCGGATTCAGTGGTGAACAACCCGACTACTTCTACTTCGGTTGCGGGCTCGATACGACCCGCATGCGGACCGAACTCGGTTTCACCCCCCGCTGGACCACGGTCCAGGCATTCGACGACTTCATCGCGGGCGCAGCGTTGCGGCCCGTCTTCGATCCGGCTTGGATCGACGCCGCGGAAACCAAACTGCTCGGCCTCATCGGGGCCGATTCGGGAGCGCATACATGAACGAGGGAGCGAAAGTCATTCGTCTCGACGTGAATGTCGAGACCCGACAACGACCGCAGGCGCGACGCTGGCCGGACCAGCCGATGCAGGCCACCCCGGTCACCTCGCTGAGTGAACGCAGACCGGGCATGCCGACCCGGCCACCCAAGACCCTGTCCGACATCGTCCGCGACGCCGTCGCGGGCCAGATCGAGAACGCCGCGGAGTTCGCCCGGCGCCGGCTCACCGGCGACTACTCGATCGACGAGTTCGGCCTCGACGAGCACCTGCTCGAGTCGGTCATCCTGCCGGCGCTGCGACCGCTGTCGGACTTCTGGTTCCGGGTCGAGGTCGCCGGCATCGAGAACATCCCGGCCACCGGTGGCGCGCTGATCGTCGCCAATCACGCGGGCACCGTCCCGCTCGACGGGCTGATGCTGCAGCTGGCCATCCACGACAAGCACCCGAGCCACCGAGCGCTGCGGCTGCTGGCCGCCGACCTGGTCTTCGAGCTGCCGCTGGTCGGCGCGCTGGCCCGCAAGGCCGGGCACACCCTGGCCTGCCCCCCCGACGCCGAGCGGCTGCTGCGCTCCGGCCAGATCGCGGGTGTGTTCCCCGAGGGCTTCAAGGGTGTCGGCAAGAACTACGCCGATCGCTACAAGCTGCAGCGCTTCGGTCGCGGCGGGTTCGTCTCGGCCGCCGTGCGCACCGGGGTGCCGATCATCCCGTGCTCGATCGTCGGCTCGGAGGAGATCTACCCGAAGCTGGCCGATATCAAGCCGCTGGCCCGCCTGCTCGGCCTGCCGTACTTCCCGGTGACCCCGCTGTTCCCGCACCTGGGCCCGCTGGGCGCGATCCCGCTGCCCTCGAAGTGGTACATCGAATTCGGCGAGCCGATCGCCACCACGGCCTACGCGCCGGAAGAGGCCGACGACCCGATGACGATGTTCGAGGTCACCGACCAGGTCCGCGAGACCATCCAGCAGACCCTCTACAAACTGCTGGCAAAGCGCCGCAACCCCGTCCTGGGGTAGCGGGCACTCAGTGCTCCCGGTGGCGGGCGACCGCCGCCGCGACGGCACCGCCCGCCGCGCCCAGCGCGAGCGCGGTGGGCACGCCGATCTTGGCGGCCTTGCGGCCGGTGCGGAAGTCACGGATCTCCCAGCCCCGGTTCTTGGCGACCTCACGCAGGTCGGAGTCGGGGTTGATCGCCACCGCGGTGCCGACCAGCGAGAGCATCGGCACGTCGTTGTGGCTGTCGGAGTAGGCCGTGCAGCGCTTGAGGTTGAGGCCCTCGCGGACGGCCAGGGTGCGCACCGCGTGCGCCTTGCCGAGGCCGTGCAGGATGTCGCCGACCAGGCGGCCGGTGAACTTCCCGTCGACACTCTCGGCCACTGTGCCCAGCGCGCCGGTGAGCCCGAGGCGCTTGGCGATGACGTTGGCCAGTTCCACCGGCGTCGCGGTGACCAGCCACACCTGCTGGCCCGCGTCCAGGTGCATCTGGGCGAGCGCGCGGGTGCCGGGCCAGATCTTGTCGGCGATGATCTCGTCGTAGATCTCCTCACCGAGCGCGGCCAGCTCCGCGGTCGGACGGCCCGCGATGAAGCTGAGCGCCTTCTCCCGGCCCGAGGCCATGTCGGAGGAGTTCTCCTTGCCGGTGACCCGGAACTTCACCTGCTTCCAGGCGACGTCGACCAGGTCGGAGGTCTTGAAGTACTTGCGGGCGGCCAGCCCGCGGGCGAAGTGCACGATCGAGGCGCCCTGGACCAGGGTGTTGTCGACGTCGAAGAACGCCGCCGCCGTCAGATCGCGGGGTACCTCCGGTCCCGTCGGCTCGCCCTGTTCGGCGAGTTCGGACTCGTGCAGGGTGAGCGCGGCGTCGGCGCTGGCCTCACCGGCCAGATTGGCGCGCAGCTCCTCCTCGCTCGGCCCGAACGGGCTGCGCGGCAGCCGTGCGAACTGCTCCTGTAGTTCCTGGCCCAGGCGGCTGGGCTGCCACCGCGCAGGGAACTCCCCGAATCGCCCTGCGACGAATCCGGCCCTAGCCACCTTCGAACGTTCCGGCACCAGTACCCTCCGCTAGTCGCGCGAACCATGTCCACAGTAACCGGATTCACCGACAAGCCGTGGCGGGCTCGGGGATTAAATAGGGCTCATGACTAATCCCACACCCACCGTGACCCTGTTGACGCGCGCCGGTTGCTACCTGTGCACCACGGCACTGGCGCAATTGGAGACCATCTGTGGTGATTTCGGTCTCCCGGTGCACACCGTCGACGTCGACGAAGCCGCGGTCAGCGACCCCGGACTCCGCGCAGAATACGGCGATCGCCTGCCCGTGGTCTTGTTGGACGGCCGTGAACACAGCTATTTCGACGTCGACGAGCCACGTTTGCGGGCCGACCTGAGCCGTTTCGCTGGTCGCGGCGGAAAATGAGGCCAATTTCACCGACTTTGTGAACGCCTGCACAAGCGGTTACGGTGGTGGCACGCAATCCGCACCGCCGCGCCCAGCAGCGGCGGTGACCGGGTTTGTACAGCCCCCCATGGCACCGGTCGCGCTCTCGCGACGCAGTGACCCACACCGGTGAACGAACGACAGGAACCGGACCGTGATCAGGCCCGGCACGAGGAGCCGACGACGTGACAGAGCAGCATGAGACGCCAGGCGGCGTCTCCGGCAAGGCTCTTCAGAGGGATATCCCCCAGGCCACGGTGACTCGTCTTGCTACCTATCTCCGGGTTCTCGCCGGGTTGGCCGACGAGGGTGTAGCCATCGTATCGAGTGAGGAACTGGCTGTCGCGGCGGGTGTCAATTCGGCCAAGCTGCGCAAGGATCTTTCCTTCCTCGGACCCAACGGTGTGCGGGGTGTCGGCTATGACGTAGCCAAGTTGCGCACCAGGATCGAAGATGTGCTCGGTCTGTCGCAGGGACATCGGGTGGTGCTGATCGGTGCGGGCAATCTGGGCCGCGCCCTGGTCGGCTACGGCGGTTTCGGGGTACGTGGCTTCACCGTGGTCGGGATCTTCGACAACAGCTCCGCGGTGATCGGCCAGTCGTACGCCGGTCTCGTCGTGCGTGATGTCGACCAGCTCACCGAGCAGATCCCGGCGCTCGCGCCGACCATCGCGGTCCTCGCCGTACCGGACGAGGCCGCCCAGGACGTATGTGACCGGCTCGTCGCCGCCGGGCTCCCGTCGATCTTGAGCTTCGCCCCGTGTGAACTTCGCGCACCCGCCCACGTGGAGGTCCGCCGCGTCGACCTGGCGATGGAGCTGCAGATGCTCTCCTTCGACGCCGCTCGCAACGACGCGCCCGCCCTGCCCGAGGTGGCCCAGGCCGGATCCGGACGGATCGCGCGCCGGGTGCCCGCGCAGAACCATCCCACCCTCACGCACCCCGCGCCGGTCGAACCGGCGCGCGGCAGGCCTACGCGACGCACCGCGCCGCGCTCCGCCACTCCACACACAGCCACCCCGCATTCGGCAACGGAGCCAAGCACCAAGGGATCGGTGATCACGCCATGAGCGAGCGCCAGCGAGCGAATCAGCAGGCCAGCGCGCGGACGCGCATGACGGCGCCGAGCGCAAGCGAGGTGCGGTCATGAGTGTCCTGCTCGTCGGAATTTCTCATCGGAGTGCACCGGTCTCGGTGCTCGAGAAGGTCGCGATCAGCGAAGCCGACCGTCCCAAGCTGGTCGACCGCCTGCTCGCCTCCAGCCACGTGTCCGAGGCGATGATCGTCTCCACCTGCAACCGCGTCGAGGTCTACGCCGTGGTCGACGCCTTCCACGGCGGGCTCGGCGAGGTCAGCGAACTGCTCACCAAGCATTCCGGGCTGCCGCTCGGCGATCTGACCAGGCACGCCTACGTGCGCTACAGCGAAGCCGCCGCCGAGCACCTGTTCGCGGTCGCCAGCGGTCTGGACTCGATGGTCGTCGGCGAGCAGCAGGTGCTCAGCCAGATCCGCAGCGCCTACGCCAGCGCCGACGGGCAGCAGGCGGTCGGGCGCACCCTGCACGAGCTGGCCCAGCACGGGCTGCGGGTCGGCAAGCGGGTGCACTCGGAGACCGGGATCGACCGGGCAGGCGCGTCGGTGGTCTCGGTGGCGCTGGACCGGGCGCGCGGCGTCGTCGGCGATCTGGCCGGTCGCACCGCGGTGGTGCTCGGCGCCGGTGCGATGGGCGGCCTGGCCGTCGCGCACCTGTCGCGGGCCGGGATCGGCCGCATCGTCGTCCTCAACCGCACGCTCGACCGCGCGCAGCGCCTCGCCGAAACCGGGCGCAGCATGCACGGCGTCGACGCCGAGGCGCTGGAGATGGCGCGGCTGACCGAGGCGATGGCGGCCGCGGATGTCGTCATCACCTGTACCGGCGCGGTCGGTGCGGTCGTCACGCTGGCCGACACCCACCGTGCCCTCGCCGGCCGGGCCAGTACCGAAGCCGCCGACCGGCCGTTGGTCTTCTGCGACCTCGGCCTGCCGCGCGACGTGGAGCACGCTGTGGCCGGGCTGCCCGGCGTCGCCGTCATCGACATCGAATCGCTGCAGCGCGATCCGGCCGCGGGTGCCGCGGCCGACGACACCGCCGCCGCACGCCAGATCGTCGCCGACGAACTCGCCAAATACCTTGCCGGGCAACGCATGGCGGAGGTCACCCCCACGGTGGCCGCGCTGCGGCAGCGGGCCGCCGAAGTGGTGGAAGCCGAACTGCTGCGGCTGGATTCGCGGCTGCCCGATCTGGCCGACCCGGCCCGCGACGAGGTGGCGCGCACCGTGCGCCGCGTCGTCGACAAGCTGCTGCACGCGCCGACGGTGCGCGTCAAGCAGCTGGCTTCCACGCCGGGCGGCGACAGCTACGCCGAGGCGCTGCGTGAGCTGTTCGAACTGAAACCCGGTGCGGTGCAAGCGGTTGCCGCTCCCATGGAGGTCGCTGCGGCGGAGTCCGCGCTGGCCGACGACTTCACCGCAGGACACCTCGGCGACGGGCAGTCCCGCATGACCGAGTCAAGGCCCGGAGGAGGCAGCCCGCGTAACCACGCAGAGCCTCTCGGGCATGCGCAGGAGGACACCGCATCATGACCACGACAGTGCAGGAAGAGGACACCGTGACCGCAGGCAGCATTCGTGCGCCGTGGCGGATCGGCACGCGCGGCAGCCTGCTCGCCCTGACGCAGGCGGGCACCATCCGTGATGCGCTGATCGCCGCGGGTCAGCCCGCCGAGCTGGTCGTCATCAAGACTCCGGGCGACCTGTCGTCGGATCCGGTGCAGAAGATCGGCGTCGGCGTGTTCACCTCGGCGCTGCGTGACGAGCTCGCCGCCGGCGGCATCGACATCGCGGTGCACTCCTACAAGGATCTGCCCACCGCGCAGGACCCGCGCTTCACCATCGCCGCCATCCCGCCCCGCGAGGACCCCCGCGACGCGCTGGTCGCCCGCGACGGCCTGGTCCTCGGCGAGCTGCCCGCGGGCGCCAAGGTCGGCACCTCCGCGCCCCGCCGCGCCGCACAGCTGCGCGCGCTCGGCCTCGGCCTTGACATCGTCCCCCTGCGCGGCAACATCGACTCCCGGCTGCGCAAGGTGAGTGAGGGCGAGCTCGACGCCATCGTCATCGCCCGCGCCGGCCTGTCCCGGATCGAGCGGACCGACGCGATCACCGAGTCGCTCGAGCCGGTGCAGATGCTGCCCGCGCCGTCGCAGGGTGCCCTCGCCGTCGAGTGCCGCAGCGACGACCCGGAACTGATCGAGATCCTCACCGGCCTGGACGACGCGTCGACCAGGGCCGCCATCCTGGCCGAGCGTTCGCTGCTCGGTGAGCTCGAGGCGGGCTGCACCGCCCCGATCGGCGCGATCGCCGAGGTCGTCGAGTCGATCGACGAGGACGGTCGCATCTTCGAGGAACTGTCGCTGCGGGCCTGTGCCGCCGCGATCGACGGTTCCGATGTGCTGCGCGCTTCGATCGTCGGCGCGCCCGCCGATGCCGAGGAGCTCGGCCGCACGCTCGCGCGCGAACTGCTGGATCTGGGCGCTCGCGCACTGCTGAGCGTCACGGACGAGCCGGAACCGGAGGTCGGTTCCCCCACACAGGCGGTGAACACTCCCGCCCCAGACTTCACCAATTCCAGCCCGATGGAGAACAACCGATGAGCAGCCGAGGCACCAAGAAGCAACCAGGGCGGATCCTTTTCGTCGGATCCGGCCCCGGCGACCCGGCCCTGCTGACCGTGCGCGCCCGTGAGGTGCTCGAGCGGGCGACACTGGCGTTCACCGACCCCGACGTCGACAAGGGCGTGCTCGCCCTGATCGGCATCGGTGTGGCGGCGGCCGAGGACGGCCAGCGTCCGGTCGACGTGCGGCCCGCGCTCGGCGAGCCCGCCGAGGTGGCCAAGACGCTGATCGCCGAGGCCCGCAACGGCCACGACGTGGTGCGCGTCGTCGCCGGTGATCCGCTGACCACCGATTCGGTGATCACAGAGGTCAATGCCGTCACCCGCTCGCACATGGTGTTCGAGGTGCTGCCGGGCCTGCCCAACGGCTCCGCGGTTCCCAGCTACGCCGGCATCGCCCTCGGTTCCGGGCACACCGAGGCCGATGTGCGCGGCGAGGTCGATTGGGCGGCGCTGGCCGCCGCGCCCGGTCCGCTGGTGCTCAGCGCCACCTCCGGCCACCTGGCCGAGACCGCGAGCGCGCTGGTCGAGCACGGGCTGGCCCCGCAGACCCCGGTCGCGGTGACCGTACGTGGCACCACCCGGCAGCAGCGCACCATCGAGGCCACGCTGGCCACGCTGAACAACGCGGCCTCCGAGCTGGTCGGCCCGCTGGTCGTGACGGTCGGCAAGGAAGTCGACAAGCGCTCGAAGATGTCGTGGTGGGAGTCGCGTGCCCTGTACGGCTGGACCGTGCTGGTGCCGCGCACCAAGGACCAGGCCGGCGAGATGAGCGAGCGGCTGGTGACCCACGGCGCCATCCCGATGGAGGTGCCGACCATCGCGGTCGAGCCGCCGCGCAGCCCCGCGCAGATGGAGCGCGCGGTGAAGGGCCTGGTCGACGGCCGCTACCAGTGGGTGGTGTTCACCTCCACCAACGCGGTGCGCGCGGTGTGGGAGAAGTTCGCCGAGTTCGGCCTGGACGCGCGGGCGTTCTCCGGTGTGAAGATCGCCTGCGTCGGCGAGGCCACCGCGGAGAAGGTGCGCTCCTTCGGCATCAACCCCGAGCTGGTGCCCAGCGGTGAGCAGTCCTCCGAGGGCCTGCTGGCCGACTTCCCGCCCTACGACGACGTGTTCGACCCGGTCAACCGGGTGCTGCTGCCCCGCGCCGACATCGCCACCGAGACCCTCGCCGAGGGCCTGCGGGAGCGCGGCTGGGAGATCGACGACGTCACCGCCTATCGCACCGTGCGCGCGTCGCCGCCGCCGGCGGAGACCCGCGAGATGATCAAGACCGGCGGTTTCGACGCGGTCCTGTTCACCTCGTCCTCCACGGTCCGCAACCTGGTCGGCATCGCGGGCAAGCCGCACGCGCGCACCATTGTCGCCTGCATCGGCCCGAAGACGGCCGAGACCGCGATCGAGTTCGGTCTGCGCGTGGACGTGCAGCCCGAGACCGCGCAGGTGGGCCCGCTGGTGGAGGCGCTGGCCGAGCACGCCTCGCGTCTGCGCGCCGAGGGTCTGCTGCCGCCGCCGCGCAAGAAGAGCCGCCGCAGCAGCAGCCGCTAGCCTGCCGAAATCGCCCGAAGGCCCGCCCACTGTGGCGGGCCTTCGGCGTCTCGGAATCATCGGCTGTAGCGCAGCAGCGTGCGCACCAGCCGGCAGGTGGCATCCGACGGCGGGCGCAACTCGATCTGCTCGGCGGTGCGCCGGATCGTGTCGTTGGTGGCCTGATTCGGCAGGTACACACCGGAATCGAGCAGCGCGATCGTCAACCGCATGGCCTTGAGCCTGCGGTTGTGCGTCACGTACCAGCGGCGCGGCCTGCCTGCGGGCAGGCGCTTCTTCTCCAGTGGCACGTACGGCGCGGTGATGAACGTGGACTTCGGTGCTGCG
The DNA here is from genome assembly GCF_052983615.1 of Nocardia fodinahabitans. Lineage (NCBI taxonomy): Bacteria > Bacillati > Actinomycetota > Actinomycetes > Mycobacteriales > Nocardiaceae > Nocardia > Nocardia fodinahabitans. The sequence continues at coordinate 2,678,941 of NZ_JBRJJC010000001.1, read as the reverse complement.
GCAATGGCGTTCATGGCGTCCTCCCGTCGCGAATGGGTCCCGCCCCCGATCGTCGGGAACCCTCGAACACGCTTTCGATTGTAGCGAGGGGGTCCGACAAGTTTCGCCGATCTCTCGCGGAAGCCATTGAGCTCCAGTGGGATTCGATGTTATCCACAGGTTCGCGGCGGCCCGTCGCCGGGCGGCTGTCGGACCAGTGTGGTCTAGTGGGCACCGATGTCACGGGAGGAGACACGATGACGGCGGAAGAGATCGGCAAGCGCCTCGGTGCCCATGTCGAGGCGGACGAACTGCTCGGCCTGGCCTGGCTCGTCGCGCGCGGCGACCGGGTGGCGACCGGCACGGTCGGTCATCTCGACCCGTCGCGCGCGGCACCCGTGCGCGACGACACGATCTTCCGTATCTCCTCGATGACCAAACCGCTCACCGCGGTCGCGGCCACGATCCTGATCGAGGACGGCGTGCTCGACCCCGCCGAGCCGGTCGACCGGCTGCTGCCCGAACTCGCCGACCGCCGCGTGCTGGCACACCCGGCCGCCGAGGTCACCGACACCGTCGCGGCCCGGCGCCCGATCACCGTCGACGACCTGCTCACCTTCCGGCTCGGCTGGGGGATGGACTTCGCCGACTTCTCGCCCAAGCCGTTCGACGCGGCCTGGAGCGAGCTCGGCCTCGGCTGGGGTCCACCGACTCCCGCGCAGCTGCCGCAACCGGATACCTGGCTCGCCCGGCTGGGCACCATGCCGCTGCAATATCAGCCGGGGGAGCGCTGGCTCTATCACGTCGGCGCGCCGATCCTCGGCTTCCTGATCGGCCGGGCCGCCGGTAAGCCGTTCTCGGAGTTCCTGGCCGAGCGAGTCCTGCGTCCACTCGGCATGGTCGACACGGCCTTCTCCGTACCCGCCGGCAAGCTCGACCGCTTCGGCCCGCACTACGCCGACCGGGACGGCGCGCGGATCGTCTTCGACCCGGTCGACGGCCAGTGGAGCACGCCACCGGCGTTCGAGGGCGGCGGCGACGGGCTCGTCTCCACCCTCGCCGACTATCACCGGTTCGCCCGCATGTTGCGCGACGGCGGCGCGCTCGACGGCACCCGGATCCTGTCCGAAGCGGCCGTGGCCACGATGACGCGCGACCACCTCACCGCCGCACAGCTCGCGGCGGGCGGGCCGAACCCGGACGGCAGCGCGGGCTGGGGCTACGGCGTCGGTGTCCAGCTCAGCGACCTGCCCGACGGTCCGCGTGCCGGCTCCTACGGTTGGTCCGGCGGCCTCGGCTCCACGTGGTCCAACGACGGCGACGTGACCGGCATCCTGCTCACCAACCAGACGTGGAGCTCGGCCGGACCACTCCCGGTGTTTGCCACCTTCGAGTCGATCTTGGGCGAGGTGGCCCGCGCCGGCGACGCCGCGTAGGCGCCGACGCGGGGCTGTGCGCGCAGGCGTATTCTGCGGTCTATGACCGCTTTCGACCGCCCGCGGCGGTTGCGCAGGACACCCGCATTGCGTCGGCTCGTCGCCGAAACCACGCTCGAGCCGCGTCAGCTGGTGCTGCCGATGTTCGTCGCCGACGGCATCGACGAACCGCGCGAGATCAGCTCGATGCCCGGCGTGTATCAGCACTCGCTGGACTCGCTGCGCAAGGCGTCGGTCGAAGCGGTGACCGCCGGTGTCGGCGGCCTGATGCTGTTCGGTGTGCCGCTGCCCGAGGACAAGGACGCCACCGGCAGCCAGGCCAGCGATCCGAACGGCATCCTCAACCGCGGCCTGCGCGCGCTGGCCGAGGAAGTCGGCGACGCGACCGTGGTCATGGCCGACACCTGTCTGGACGAGTTCACCGATCACGGCCACTGCGGCGTCGTCGCCGCCGATGGCGCGGTCGACAACGACGCCACCCTGCACCGCTACGTCGAGATGGCGCTGGCGCAGGCCGAGTCGGGCGCCGATCTGCTCGGTACCAGCGGCATGATGGACGGCCAGGTCGGCGCGATCCGGCGCGGGCTGGACGCCGTCGGACGCACCGACACCGCCATCCTCGCCTACGCGGCCAAGTACGCCTCCGCCTTTTACGGCCCGTTCCGCGAGGCCGTCGGCTCGTCGCTGGAAGGCGATCGCCGCACGTATCAGCAGGACCCGGCCAATCGCCGCGAATCGCTGCGCGAACTCGATCTCGACCTCGCCGAGGGCGCCGACATCGTGATGGTGAAGCCCGCGATGTCCTACCTCGACATCCTGCGCGACGTGGCGGACCGCTCGACGGTCCCGGTCGCCGCGTACCAGATTTCCGGCGAGTACGCGATGATCACCGCCGCCGCCGAGCGCGGCTGGATCGACCGCAGGGCCTCGATCCTGGAGTCGCTGATCGGCATCCGCCGGGCGGGCGCCGACATCGTGCTCACCTATTGGGCGACCGAGGCTGCACACTGGCTGTCGTGATCGTTCCACCGCAGAAACCCGAATCCCTCCCGATGCCCGAGGATGTCGGCACCGCGCGTCAGTTGTGGTGGGCCGTGTCCGGGCTCGGGGTCGTCTACACCGGCGCCGGAATCGTCACCATGACCGGGCAGCGCGATGAGCTGAGCAAGCAGTTCCTCGACGAGATGCACAAGAGCGACCCGGGGTTCCCGGCCTCCACGGTCGACGTGATTGTGCTGCTTGCCTTCGTGCTGACCGCGGTCGTCGGACTCGTGCTCGCCGGGGTGACCGTGCTGATCGCCCAGCAGCTCGGCCGCGGCAAGTCCTGGGCGCGCACGGTGCTCACCGTCGTCGCGGTCTGGCTGGGGATGGGCGCGGTCGCCACCATGTTCGCCTTCTCCGGCGACACCGCGGTGGCCACGATGGTCGCCGGTGGCACCGCGATCGTGCAGGGCGTGCTGGCGGTCGGCGCCGCGTATCTGAGTTACCGGCCGGAATCGACCAAGTACTTCCAGCTGAACCGCCGGTGAACACGAGGTTGAACGCCCACGTCTTTGGTCACTGACACGTCACAGTGTATGGTGAGCATGATCACAGGGATTTGGGGTAATCCCGGTGATGTGACCGGTCGAAGACCGGGGGATTCGGAGGCAATGATGCGTGTGGTGATCGAGCAGCAGCACCGCCTGCGCCGCGACCTGTTGGTCATCGGCTTGATGGTCCTGCTGGCCGTCGTCACCATCGCCCTGATTCTGTTGCCGAGTCTGGTCGGCTGATCCACCGGCGCCGTCGGCGCCGCGGTCCCCCATGGTGTTGTTCTCCGAGCCCGGCGCGCGATGGCGCGCGGTCGCCTACGGCCCGTTGTTGTGCGCGGTGATCCTGCTGGTGGAGTGGCTCGCCGGCAGCACCCTGCACGGGTTCGCCCTCGGTTTCTGCGCCGTCGCCATCGGTGGTTTCACGGTGCTGCAGGTGATCGCCGGACGCACGCACGCCCGGGTCGAACTGACCGGCACCGCCCTGCATCAGGGCGTCGAATCCGTGCCGCTGACCGAGATCGCCGCCGTGCTGCCCACCGATGACGACGATGCCGCCGACGGCCGGGCTCTCGGCGCGCTCAGCGGCGTGCCGCGGCGCCGTCGCGGCATCGGATTGCGCCTGGTCGACGGCCGGATCGTGCAGGCGTGGGCGATCGACCACGCCGGGCTGCGCGCCGCGCTGGGCGCGGCCCTGGCAGGATCGCAAGGATGAAACGCTGGATCGCCACGGCGCTGTTCGAGCTCGGCCTCGCCGTGATCTGCCTGGCCGGTGCGGTCTACAGCTGGAGTCATGCCCGGCGGGTGACCGGCTTCGTCACCTCCGACGAGCATCCAGGGTTCGAGGCCGTCCGGTACGTGCCGCCGCTGCTGCTGCTCGCGACGGCGCTGGTCATCGTCGCGGGGATCCTGGCGATCGACGCCGTCGCCCGGGTCGTGAGCCGTTCTGTAGCACTGCGGTCTGCCGAACCGATGTCCTGAGTGAAGCCGAATCCCGATGCGCGCGTTGGGGTTCGGGACATATCTCGACCGCTCGCTCCGGCGGGCACACGGAGGACCACCGATGACCAAGCTCACCGCAGGATTCTGTACGGCGGCCGCGGCCGCGGCGGCGATCGCCCTGGCAGCGGCACCCGCCCAGGCCGCGGGCCTGCCCCTGACCCCCCTGGTCGCCGAGCCGGCCGCCGGTGGCTTCGCCCCGGAGACCGGCTCGAGCGGTATCTACAACGGCATCATGTGCCAGCTGCACACGATCTCGGCCGAGGTCCCCTGCATGTACACCTAACCGGCCCACTGCTGGTAGACGTCGACGACGCGGCCCCCGCGGGTGCCCGGTGCGTTCAGGAACACGGTGACGGTGCCGTCGGGATGGCTCGCCGCCTCCGTCACCACCTGACGCAGGGTGGCGCGGATGCCGCCGTCGGCGTCGCGGTACAGATTCGTGTCCCCGTGCAGTCCCGCGCCGATCCGGTTGGCGGGGACGAGCATCGCGGTGAGCGCCGGGATCGGGCCCGCGCCGAGCGCGACGGTCTCCTCGTGACTGAGCTGCGCGCCGATCCGGTCCGGCTGGGCCTGCGGTGCGAAGGCGGTGGCCGAGCCGGCGCCGAAGACCAGTCCGGCCGCGACGAAGCCCGTACACAGGGCAGCGCGCGGGAAACACAGTGCAGTGCTGGTGACGCCGAAACGCATGAAACACCCTTCCGCTGATAGCTGATGTCTACCGCTCGGTGCTCGAGCAGCCCGCAGCGTAGCCGCAGGCCAGCGCACCCGGATCGAAATCATCCGCGCGCGGGGGCGGCGTGTCGGGCGTGTCGCCGGTGGGTCGCTGCGGTCTGGGTCACTGTGCTCCACCCTGTCGTCCGGCGCGCCGAGGCGAGCTGAGAGACTGGAATCCGTGAGTTCTTCTCCGCGCGCGGCCGAGGCCAGTCCGTCGCAGGTACCGATGTCCGCTCAGCTCTTCGAGCGGGCCGCTTCGGTGATCCCGGGTGGTGTCAATTCCCCGGTCCGTGCGTTCAATTCGGTCGGCGGAACTCCGCGGTTCATCGCCTCGGCGAACGGCTACACGCTCGTCGACGCCGACGGCAACGAGTACGTCGATCTGGTCTGCTCCTGGGGTCCGATGATCCTGGGCCACGCGCACCCCGCCGTCGTCGAAGCGGTGCAGCGGGCAGCTACCAGCGGACTGTCGTTCGGCGCGCCCACCGAGGCCGAGATCGAGCTGGCCGAGGCCATCGCCGCGCGGGTCGAGCCGGTCGAGCGGGTCCGGCTGGTCAACTCCGGCACCGAGGCCACCATGAGCGCGGTGCGCCTGGCCCGCGGCTTCACCGGCCGGTCCAAGATCATCAAGTTCTCCGGCTGCTACCACGGCCACGTCGACGCGCTGCTGGCCGACGCCGGCTCGGGCGTCGCGACGCTCGGCCTGCCGACCTCGCCCGGTGTCACCGGTGCCCAGGCCGCCGACACCATCGTGCTGCCCTACAACGACCTCGCCGCCGTCGCGGCCGCGTTCGAGGCCAACCCGGGCCAGGTCGCGTGCGTCATCACCGAGGCGGCGGCGGGCAATATGGGCGCGGTCGCGCCGCTGCCCGGTTTCAACGCGGGCTTGCGCACGCTGGCGCACGACAACGGCGCGCTGCTGATCATGGACGAGGTCATGACCGGCTTCCGGGTCAGCGCCTCGGGTTGGTACGGCCGCGAGGGCGTCGCCGGTGACCTCTACACCTTCGGCAAGGTGATGAGCGGTGGCCTGCCCGCCGCCGCGTTCGGCGGTCGCGCCGAGATCATGAACAATCTCGCCCCGCTCGGTCCGGTCTATCAGGCGGGCACGCTCTCCGGGAATCCCGTCGCCGTCGCGGCCGGGCTCGCGACGCTGCGCGCCGCCGATGCCGAGGTGTACGCGGCCCTGGACCGCAATGCCGATCGGCTCGGTGGTCTGTTCGCGAAAGCCCTGACCGAGGCAGGGGTCGAGCATCAAGTGCAGTTCGCAGGCAATATGGTGAGCGTGTTCTTCGCCGACCGCCCGGTGACCGATTACGACGCCGCCAAGGCGAGCCAGACCTGGCGTTACCCAGCCTTCTTCCACGCCCTGCTCGACGCGGGCGTGTACGCGCCGCCGAGCGCGTTCGAGGCCTGGTTCGTCTCCGCGGCGCTCGACGAGGACGCGTTCGACCGTATCGCCGCCGCTCTGCCCGCCGCCGCCCTCGCGGCCGCGGCCGCAACCCCCGAAGGATCCCCAGCGTGAGCTCCGACCAGCCCGACGCAGAATTCGCCACCCAGGTCGACGGTGACGAGGCGCCGCATCCCGCGCCCGCCGCCGCGCCACCCGCCCTCGACGACGACCACGCGACCGTGGAAACCATCGTGCACGTGCTGCGCCACGGCGAGGTGCACAACCCGAACGGCATCCTCTACGGCCGCCTGCCCGGCTTCAGCCTCTCGGTGACCGGCCGATCGCAGGCAGCCGCCGTCGCGCGCTCGCTGGCCGACCACGACGTCTCCCTGGTGATCGCCTCCCCGCTGCAGCGCGCCCAGGAGACCGCGGCCCCGATCGCGGCCGCCCACGACGCCATCGTGCGCACCGACGAGAACCTGATCGAAGCGGGCAATACCTTCGAGGGCCTGCGCGTGTCCGTCGGTGACGGCGCGCTGCGCAAGCCCCGGCACTGGTGGAAGCTGCGCGACCCGTTCACCCCGTCCTGGGGCGAGCCGTACCTGCAGATCGCGCACCGCATGCTGGCCGCGGTCAACAAGGCCCGGGTCGAGGGCGCCGGGCACGAGGTGGTGCTGGTCTCGCATCAGCTGCCCGTGTGGACGCTGCGCCGGTTCCTGCAGGGCCAGCGGCTCTGGCACGACCCGCGCAACCGGCAGTGCTCGCTCGCCTCGCTGACCTCGCTGGTCTACCACGGGGATACCCTGGTGGACATCGTGTACTCCGAACCAGCGGGCGCCTCCGACCCTTCGGTTCACGGCGCATGACACGCTCCACCTCGTCGGTCCCCGCCCGCAGCCATCGGCTGCGGGCGATCACTGCCGTCCTGTCCGCGCTGCTCGTGATCGTCGCGGCCGCGGGCTGCGCGACAGGTACCGATGCGGTGGCTACCGGTGGCGGCACCTTCGAATTCGTCTCGCCCGGTGGTAGAACCGATATCTACTACGATCCGCCCGCCTCTCGCGGAACGATCGGCAAGCTCTCGGGGCCCGATCTGATGAACGAGGGAAAGACCGTCTCGGTCGACGATTTCCCGAACCAGATCGTGGTCGTCAATCTGTGGGGACAGTGGTGTGGCCCGTGCCGCGCCGAGTCGCCCGCACTCGAAAAGGTGTACGCGGCGACCAAAGACAAGGGCGTCGCGTTTCTGGGAATCAACGTCCGCGATCATCAGCGGGACAAAGCCCAGGACTTCGTAGTGGACAACAAGATCGAATACCCGTCCATCTACGACCCGTCGATGCGAACCTTGCTCGCGCTCGGCGGAAACTTTCCCACCAGTGTCATTCCGACCACGTTGATCCTGGATCGTCAGCACCGGGTCGCCGCGGTCTTCCTTCGCTCGCTATTGGCAGAAGATCTGCAGCCCGTGGTCGAGCGCATCGCCGCCGAGGAGAAGCAGTGAGCCGTCGTCGTCCCGGAAATCTGACCGCGTGTCGCCCCCGTCAGGGCGCGCGCCGCATGGGAGCGGGGTGGACCGTCGACGATCGTTGGGCGGGCATCGCGACCGTCCCGCGCAGCGTCGCCGGTGCGGGCCTGTTCGATTTCGGCCCGGCCGAACCGGCCGAGACCGAGCGCACCCTGTCGTTGCCCCGCGACGAGCAGCGTGACGAGGACACAGGCGCCACCGAGTGAGCATGCTCGCCGCAGTCGGGGATTCGTTCCAGCAGACGGCGGCATCGGGTCCGTTGCTGTTGGCGCTGGGTGCCTGTCTGCTCGCGGGCCTGGTGTCGTTCGCTTCACCGTGTGTTGTGCCGTTGGTGCCGGGCTACCTGTCCTATCTGGCCGGGCTGGTCGGCGCCGAGGCGCCACCGGCCAGTGCCACGCAGGTGGGCACGCTCACCGCGCAGCGCCGTAGCGCCAAGATGCGGGTGGCCGGTGCCGCCGGACTGTTCGTCGCCGGGTTCACGGTGGTGTTCGTGCTGGCCACGGCCACCGTGTTCGGTGTGATCCAGACTCTCAACGTCAACCGGGAGTTGCTGCAGCGCATCGGCGGTGTGGTGACCATCCTGATGGGTCTGGTCTTCATCGGCCTGGTGCCGGCGCTGCAGCGCGACACCAGGATGGAACCGCGCAGGTTCACCAGCATCGTCGGCGCGCCCCTGCTCGGCGGGGTGTTCGCGCTGGGCTGGACGCCGTGCCTCGGGCCGACGCTGTCCGGGGTGATGGCGGTCTCCGCGGGTACCGAGGGCACCACCGCGGCCCGCGGTGTGGTGCTGATCGTGGCGTACTGCCTCGGGCTCGGGCTGCCGTTCGTCGTGCTGGCGTTCGGGTCGGCCGGTGCGCTGCGCGGGGTCGGATGGTTGCGGCGCAATTCGCGCACCATCCAGGTAATCGGGGGTGTTCTGCTCGTCGCCGTCGGCGTCGCGCTGGTCACGGGGGCGTGGGATCAGTTCGTCGGCTGGGTGCGTGACGGGTTCGTCTCCGAGGTGACTCTTCCGATCTGATGACTGACACACTGACTCCGCCGACCACCCCCACCCCGCCCGTCCGGCAGTCCCTGCCGGGCCGGGCCTGGGCCCTGGTCCGCAATACCTGGCGCGGCCTCACCAGCATGCGCACCGCCCTGGTGCTGCTGTTCCTGCTGGCGCTGGCCGCCATTCCCGGCGCCCTGCTGCCGCAGCGCAGCCTGAACACGCAGAAGGTCGAGCAGTACATCGCCGACCGCCCGACGCTGGGTCCGTGGATGGACCGGTTCGAGCTGTTCGACGTGTTCGGTAGCTTCTGGTTCACCGCCATCTACGTGCTGCTGTTCATCTCGCTGGTCGGCTGCATCCTGCCGCGCTGCTGGGACCACTACCGGGCCCTGCGCACCCCGCCGGTGCCGACCCCGCGCAACCTGGGCCGGTTGCCGCACCACTTCAGCGAGACCGTCGACCGCGACGCCGACGCCGTCGTCGAGCAGGCGCGTGGTCAGCTGCGCGGCTGGCGCACCGAGGTGCGGCCCGGCAAGCGCGACGGCGAGGTCACGCTGTCGGCCGAGAAGGGCTACCTGCGCGAGTTCGGCAACCTGGTCTTCCACCTGTCGCTGGTGGGGCTGCTCGCCTCGATCGCGCTGGGCAAGCTGTTCGGCTACGAGGGCAATGTCATCGTGATCGCCGACAACGGCGCCGGCTTCTGCACCACCTCGCCCGCGGTGTTCGACTCGTTCCGCGCGGGCAATGTCAACGACGGCACCGGGATGACCCCGCTGTGCGTGCGCGTCAAGGACTTCAAGGCCGACTACCTGCCCACCGGCCAGGCCGAGATGTTCACCTCCAACATCGAGTACCAGGCGGGCGAGGACCTGAACACCGACACCTGGCGCTCCACCGAGCTGCGGGTGAACCATCCGCTGCGCGTCGCCGGTGACCGCGTCTACCTGCAGGGCCACGGCTTCGCGCCGACGTTCACCGTCACCTTCCCGAACGGGCAGACCCGCACCGAGACCATCCAGTGGCGCCCCGACGACGCCAGGACCTTCCTGTCCAGCGGCGTCCTGCGGATCGACCCGCCCGGCGGCATGTACGCCACCGACGAGGAGCGCCGCCAGAACCAGATCGCCATCGAGGGCCTGTTCGCCCCGACGGCGCTGTTCCACGGCAGCCTGCTCACCTCGTCGTACCCGACGATGGACGATCCGGCCGTCGCCGTCGACATCTACCGCGGCAACACCGGCCTGGACACCGGCCGCTCGCAGTCGCTGTTCGCGCTGGACCCGGAGATGATCAAGCAGGGCAGGCTCACCAAGGAAGCGCGGGTCAACCTGCGGCCGGGCGAGTCGACCACGCTGCCCAACGGCGCGAAGGTCACCTTCGACGGTGCCGAGGAATTCGTGAACCTCCAGGTCTCGCACGATCCGGCCCAGCAGTGGGTACTGGTGAGCGCGCTGACCATGATGGCGGGTCTGCTGGTGTCACTGCTGGTCAAGCGGCGCCGAATCTGGATCCGGGCGTACCCCGCCGAGGCCGGGGCAGGTACCGTGGATCAACGACGGACCGTAGTAGAGATGGGCGGTCTGGCCAGAAGCGATCAGGCGGGCTGGGGTAGCGAATTCGACCGGCTGCGCGCGCGGGTACTGAACGCGGAAACGGAGAACTGATGCCGATCGACGAAACGGTGGCGCGCTACAGCGACTTCGCCTTCATGTCGGCCATGGCCATCTACGCCCTGGCCCTGGTGTTGTTGCTGGTGCAGTACGCCTCGGCGCGCGCCAACAAGGTCGCCGAGCGGGAGCTGGTCACCGCGGGCGCGCCCGTCGACCCGTCGCTGCCCGGTCGCATCGAGACGCCGGCCGCCAAGCCGACCTCCGAGCGCCTCGGCAACATGGCGTACGCGGTGCTGCTCGTCGGCGCGGTGCTGCATGTCGGCTCGATCGTGCTGCGCGGCTTCGCCACCCACCGCTTCCCGCTCGGCAACATGTACGAGTTCACCACCATGGCCACCGCGGCCGCCGTGGCGATCGGCCTGTACTTCCTGCGCGACCAGCGCTACCGGTCCATGTGGGTCTTCCTGCTGGTCCCCGTGCTGATCCTGATGTTCCTGGCCGGCACCGTCCTCTACGCCGACGCCGCGCCCGTCGTCCCCGCGCTGCGTTCGTTCTGGCTGCCGATCCACGTCACCATCGTCAGCATCGGCAGCGGCGTCTTCCTGGTCTCCGGCGTCGCCAGCCTGCTCTACCTCTACCGCATGCGTCAGCCCGCGGGCGAGGAGTCGAACTCGATCTTCGGCACCATCGCCCGCCGCCTCCCCGACGCCCGCACCCTCGACCAGCTCGCCTACAAAACCACCATCATCGGCTTCCCCCTCTTCGGCGCCGGCGTCATCCTCGGCGCCATCTGGGCCGAAGCCGCCTGGGGCCGCTTCTGGGGCTGGGACCCCAAGGAAACCTGCTCCTTCATCGCCTGGGTCCTCTACGCCGCCTACCTCCACGCCCGAGCCACCTCCGGCTGGCGCGACACCAAGGCCGCCTGGATCAACATCGCCGGCTTCGTCGCCATGCTCTTCAACCTGTTCATCATCAACATGGTGATCTCGGGGTTGCACAGCTACGCCGGATTGAACTGACTCTTCGCACGCGCGGGCATAGTTGAACGGGTGAGGACCAACAGGCTGAGGAAGCGGTGCCGCTGTTCTGGCAGGGCATAGCCACGGTCTTCGGCATCACCCCGAGCAGCTCGAAGACGACCGCACCGCAATAGATCTCCGAGGGATGGAGTCGACCACCGATCAGGTCCGATTCGTCGTCCACACGGCCGCCGTCGAGACTTGATCCGAGCTCTACCAGTCCACCGTCGAGCCGGGTGTCTCGCCGGAAGGGCCGGTGGCGGCGTGGCCGTCGTGGAGTTGGCCGGTGAGGTGATCGACCGCGGCGCGCAGCCTTCTCCTTCCGCCAGTGCTCGACGTCGTGTAGTGCGTCATCGCACCGGTGTGCAGCGTGACCGCCGGTCGGAACGACGAAGACCCGGTACCAGGGGGAGCACCGGGCCTTCGGGTGATCGGGGATCAGCAGTAGTAGCAGATCTTGTTGGCCGGGAGTTCGACGTGGCAGTTGAGGCAGACGGGCTTGCGGACCGGCTCCGGCTTGGGGACGGTGACGCTGCGGCGGGAGGACGTCGAGGGGCGCTTGGGCTTGGCGGCGGCTTCGGCCGCTTCGGCGGTGGCGAGGTCCTGGGAGGTCTGCTGGCGCAGGGCCGCGACCTTCGGGGGGAGGGTGGGCAGGCCGCCGTCGGCGGGGAGGTCGGTGGCGTAGTGCTGGTAGCACTGCCAGCGGGCGGCGGCGGCGTGCATCTCGAGGTCGTCGGGGATGGGCAGGCCCGCGAGTTCGAGGATGTAGCGGTAGCCGGTGCCGACGGTCTGGTTCTTGCGCACGCACAGGGCGCTCAGCGGCGGCTCGTTGTTCTTGTGGCAGTGCTCGGCGACCTTGTCCAGCACGACGGGCAGCCAGTGCTGCCACTTCACCTGCGTGCGGATCCCGGATTCCTCCTGGACCAGCTCCGCCAACTCGGTGTTGACGATGAAGTTGTTGAACCTGGTCGCGGTGTCGGCGAGCACCTCGTGGGCGGCGCGAGTCCACTCCGACCGTGCCTCGGTGAACGTCACGGCGCTGCCGTCGGCCGCGCGCCAAGTGGTCGGGATAGAACTCTGCTGCACATCGATCACCGGAATACGTTATCTACCCGGGTTTTTCGCGGTGCATCGGGGGTATGTGGGTAAGCTCACGCGCGCGCGAACTACAGGTCGGACTGGCCGGAATCGTCGCGGTGCTGCTTACCGAGTCGCCAGAGGAACTCCGGGTCGTCGTCGGGGCCCAGGATCGGCCTGCGCGCCGGTGGGCCGGAACCAGGGCCCGCCTTCTCGGGGCCGAACGCCTTCCAGCACAACACCGCGACGGCCACGATCGCGATGAGTGCCAACAGGTACGTCACGTCGCTCACCTCCTGCTATCGAGGGTAGCCGTGTCCGCGCCGTGTGCACATCCGTAACGGAAGGGAAATTCCCGGCAAACGCGAGCCCGTGGCGGACTCGCGTCGGCCGGTCGGGTCAGCGGGGTGCTGCCTCGGTGGTGAGCGACTTCAGCAACTGCAGAACCTCGGACTCGCGGAATCGGCGATGTCCGCCCGGCGTGCGCAGCGAACCGAGCCTGCCCGCATGAGCCCACCGGGTGACGGTCTTGGGGTCTACGTGGAACATTGCGGCTACTTGGCCTGGTGTCAGCAGAGTGTCCTGGCCGCCGACGGTGATCGCAGTCATAGCTAACCTCTCCGTTCTCGACAGTTCCCTCATCAGATGGCGTCATCGTCGCACTGCGACCCCCACGTAGTCGAACCACCTACTGTTGGTAAAGGGGAAGTAATAGACAAAAGCCGCGAACGGGGCTGCATCGTGCGCAGGGTGGGCGTACCTCCGCATTGCGCCGGCCGTGCGCGGGTCTGTTGACGGCTGCGCATGCAGCGCGCATAAGCTGGTGGCGTGAGTGAAGCAACTGGTCAGCAAGGTTCTGGCGCGGGGAAGCGGCTGGTCCGCAATCTGGCCCTCTACACGCTGGCCCGGCTCGGGCTCGTCGTGCTGATCGCCGCGGTGATCGTCGGCGTCGCCAAGCTCATCGGCGTCGAGGTGCCGATCATCGTGGCCGCGCTGTTCGCGCTGATCGTCGCGATGCCACTCTCGCTCACCCTGTTCAAGAAGCTGCGTACGAAGGTCAATGAGGACATCGCCGTCGTCGACGCGCGCCGCCGCCAGGACAAGGCGCAGCTGCGGGCCCGGTTGCGAGGTGACGACGACGGGTCGGCCGCGTGAAATACCTCGACCGCAGCGCTCCGCGTGACTGGGTCGACAACGCTGTCCGGCTGATCAACGCCGATTCCCAGCGCTCCGCCGACACCCATCTGCTGCGGTATCCGCTGCCCGCGGGCTGGCCGGTGCAGCTCTACCTCAAGGACGAGTCCACCCACATCACCGGCAGCCTCAAGCACCGGCTGGCGCGCTCGCTGTTCCTGTACTCGATCTGCAACGGCTGGGTCACCGAGGGCACCACGGTCGTGGAGGCGTCGTCGGGGTCGACGGCGGTGAGCGAGGCCTACTTCGCCAACCTGCTCGGCCTGGATTTCGTCGCGGTGATGCCGTCGAGCACGTCGCCGCAGAAGATCGCGCTGATCGAAGCACAGGGTGGCCGTTGTCATTTCGTCGAGCGGGCGCCGGAGATGTACACCGAGGCCAAGCGTCTCGCCGCCGAGACCGGCGGGCATTTCATGGATCAGTTCACCCACGCCGAGCGCGCGACCGATTGGCGCGGCAACAACAACATCGCCGAATCCATCTTCCAGCAGCTGGCTCTGGAGACCAATCCGATCCCGGAGTGGATCGTGGTCGGCGCCGGCACCGGCGGCACCAGCGCCACGATCGGCCGCTACATCCGCTATCACAGGCACGCGACCCGGCTGGCCGTGGTCGATCCCGAGAATTCGGCGTTCTTCGGCGGTTACGAGACCGGTGACGCGGGCTACGAGACCGGCATGCCGTCGCGGATCGAGGGCATCGGCAGGCCGCGCGTCGAGCCGTCCTTCGTCGGGCAGGTCGTCGACCGGATGATCGTGGTCCCGGACGCGGCCTCGATCGCCACCGCCAGGCACGCCAGCACGGTGCTGGGCCGACGGGTCGGCGGTTCGACCGGGACGAACCTGTGGGGTGCCTTCCACCTGGTGTCCGAGCTGCTCGCCGCCGGCCGCAGCGGCAGTGTCGTGACGCTGCTGTGCGACGGCGGTGACCGGTACGCCGGAACGTATTTCGACGACGCCTGGGTCGACGCCCAGCACCTCGACATGGTGGGACCCACCGCCGTCCTCACCGAATTCACCGCCACGGGTCGCTGGCACGGCTGACTGCCGAAACCTGACCGAAGATGTCAGATTTGGGTGTGAGGATCGGTGTCATGACGACCCGCTATTACACCGCGACCAGCCTCGACGGCTATATCGCCGACCCCGACAATTCGCTCGACTGGCTGATGGCTGTGCCCGATGCCGACACCGCGACCGGCGATGTCAGCGAATTTCTACTCGGCGTCGGTGCGCTGTGCCTGGGTTCGACGACCTACGAGTGGATGGTGGCCAACAATCCGCCCGCTGTCTGGCACGAGAACTACGGCGACCGCCCGACCTGGGTGTTCACCCATCGTGAGCTGCCCGAACTCCCTGGCGCGAATGTGCGTTTCGTCGCGGGCGAGGTCGGGTCGGTGCACGCGGAGATGGTCGACGCCGCCGCCGGTCGCGACATCTGGATCATCGGCGGCGGCGACCTCGCCGGGCAGTTCGCCGACGCCGGACTGCTCGACGAGGTGGTCGTCGGCATCGCCCCGGTGACGCTCGGTGGCGGCGCCCCGTTGCTGCCGCGCCGCCTGCTCTCCGATCGGCTGCGGCTGGTCGAGGTCGAACAGCTGGGCCAGTTCGCCAAGCTCGTGTACCGACTGAGTTGATCCGTGTTGTCAATTTTTGTTGACACCGCGCGGATCGTCAATCAAAATTGACGGCATGACCGATGCAACAACGCTCGCCTCGGCGGCGGGCAATCCCGATCCGGCGGTCGGCCTGCGCGCGGTACTCGCCCTGCGCAGGCTGGCCGACCGGCTCGAATCCATCCAGGTGGCCAATGCCAGGGCCAGCGGCTGGTCGTGGCAGGCGATTGCCGAAGCGCTCGAGGTGAGCAAGCAGGCGGTGCATCAGAAACACAATCGGAAGGGCGGTACCCGCTGATGTTCGAGAAGTTCAGCCGACATGCCAGGGTGGCGGTAGTGAGCGCCCAGGACGACGCCAAGGAGCTGGGCGCCGAGCGGATCGGACCCGAGCATGTGCTGCTCGGCGTGATCGCGAACGCCGAACCCGGCCTCCGGGCGGTGCTCGACGCCCGGGGCATCACCGCCGACGGAGTGCGCGCCGCCCTCGCCACCCGCACGAGCGCGCCGCCGCTGGGAGCCGACGACGCCGACGCTCTGCGCTCGATCGGCATCGACCTGGACGCGGTGCGGGCCAGCATCACCGAGAACTTCGGCCCCGAGGCCTGGGACCGGGCCGAACCGGAGGTCCGGCGCGGCGTCTTCGGCCGGATGCTGGGCGCCGGGCACATCCCGTTCGCCGGTCCGGCCAAGAAGTCGCTCGAACTCGCTCTGCGCGAGGCGATCCATCGCAAGGAGCGCGAGATCTCCACGGCCTACCTGCTGCTCGGGATCTTGCGCGGCGCCGACCCGGCCACCACCGACCTGCTCGGCGGCCGCGACGGGGCCGCCGCCTTGCGCGCCGACGTCTACGGAATGCTCGACCGCGCAGCGTGAATTCTGCGTCGGGTGTGTGTCAGACCCGACGCAATGTCCGATTCCACGCATAGCATGGCTCTATGCAGCTAGCTATTCGACTGGTCATCAACGCCATTGCCATCTGGGCCGCGGCGGCGTGGATCGACAAGATCGACATCCTGGTCCCGGCCGATTCGGGCAACTGGGGCAAAGCCCTGGTGATCCTGATCGTCGCGGCGGTGTTCACCGCGGTGAACGCCGTCATCAAGCCGATCGTGCAACTCCTGTCCCTGCCGTTCGTGATCCTCACGCTCGGCCTGTTCCTGCTGCTGGTGAACGCGGGCATGCTCTGGCTCACCGCGAAGATCACCGAACTGTCCGACTACGGTCTGCGGGTCGACGGTTTCTGGGCGGCGTTCTGGGGCGGTGTGATCATCTCGCTGGTCAACTGGGTGCTCGGCATCCTCGTACCGGACGGCGACGACTAGCCGCAGGGTGCTCGGGCTCTGCCGAATTACCGGACGGCGACGACTAGCCGAGTCCGACGGCCAGCGCGCTCAGTGCCGACCAGGCCAGCAGTGCCAGCCCGGAGTCGCGCAGGGCGGGAATCAGTTCCAGCCCGCCCTTGCCCGTGCGCACCGGGGCATTGGCACGGATCGCCAGCGGCAACGCCAGCAGTCCGGCCAGTGCCCACGGGGTGCGGGCCACCAGCGCCAGGCTGATCACGAACGGTGCGACCAGCAGCACCAGGTGTAGCGTGCGGGTGCGCGCGTCGCCGAGTTTCACCGCGAGGGTGACCTTCCCGGCCTCGGTATCGGTGGGGATGTCACGCAGGTTGTTGGCGACCAGCACCGCGCTGGAGAACGCGCCGACGCCGATCGCCAGCAGCAGTCCCACCCAGTCCACGCGCAACGCCTGCACGTACTGGGTGCCCAGCACCGCGATCAGGCCGAAGAACACGAACACCGCGATCTCGCCGAAACCGCTGTAGCCGTAGGGCTTGCTGCCGCCGGTGTAGAACCAGGCGCCCGCCAGGCACACCGCGCCGATCGCGACCAGCCACCACGCGGTCGTCACGGCCAGGACCACGCCCGCGACCGCGCCGATCGCCAGGCTCAGCACCGCGGCATTGCGTACGGCGGTGGGGGAGGCCAGTTTCGAGCCGACCAGCCGCAGCGGGCCGACCCGCACGTCGTCGGTGCCGCGGATACCGTCGGAGTAGTCGTTGGCGTAGTTCACGCCGACGATCAGCGCCAGCGAAACCAGCAGCGCCAGTAGCGCTTTCCACCAGACGGCCCCATTGATCGACGCCGCCGCGCCGGTTCCGGCGAGTACCGGCGCGATCGCGTTCGGCAGCGTCCGCGGCCGGGCGCCTTCGATCCATTCCGCTGCTGTAGCCATGGATCGAAGCCTAGCCCCGGCCGGTGTACTAGGCGGATTCGGCGATGGTCTTGAGCCGGGCCAGGCCCTTGTCGAAGTCCTTGCCGATCATGTTGTCGATCGGGAAGACCTTGCCGAGCACGCCCATCAGGCCGGAGTGGGTGCCGGTCATCCGCCAGGTCACCTCGGTGTTGCCGCCGCCGGGCGTGAGGGTGAAGGTGACGAAGTTGGTGGCCTTGAACGGTTTCTCGAACGCCAGCTCGATGCCGATCTCGTGCGCGGCGTCGGCCTTGATCTCCATCGCGCCGGCGCCGGCCTTGCGATTGCCGCGCCAGGTGTAGCGGGCGCCGACGCCGGACTCGGGGCCGGTGTAGGTGCGCGCGAGCTGTGGATCGGCGTCCTCCCAGGGCGACCACAGGCGCCACTGGCGGAAATCGTCGATGAAGCCGTGGATGCGTGCGGGTTCGGCGGCAATGGTCGTGCGCCGGGTCACCTCGAAGTCGCCCATGCGGGTCAGCCTAGGCCCGGATACCGACAATTTCGCGGCGGGCGGCCGTGGTGTCGCGCCGGGTCGTCCCGCGTGGAACAGGAGCTCGTCGCCGCGCTCGCCGACGATGTCTCGCGGCAGGTCTGCGAGCTCGACGGCCCGACGGCGGGTGCCCGCCCTGCACGGCCCGTGCGTCGCGATGGCGTGGGCCACGCAAGGGCGGTGAGCGTCAGCTCCTGGTGTTGGCCAGCAGGTGTTCGCGCAGGGCGGCGCGGTCGGGCTTGCCGGGGCCGCGCAGCGGGATCTCGGTCAGCACGGCCAGCTCGCGCGGTGCGGCGATGGAATCGAGTTCGGCGACGACGTGGGCGCGGATCTCGTCCAGCGTCGGCGCGGCGCCGGGCACGGGCACGATCGCGACCGCGACGCGCTGACCCAGCCGCTCGTCGGGCAGACCGAGCACGATGCACTCCCTGATCCCGGGGTGATTGGCCAGCACGGCCTCCACCACCTGCGGAATCACCAGCAGACCGCCGGTCATGATGGCCTCGTCGAGGCGGCCGGTGATCGACAGCACGCCGTCGGTGTAGGTGCCCGCGTCCTCGGTGCGGAACCAGCCGGGCTCGGCGAAGGCGGGGTGGTCGGGCAGGTTGCGGTAGCCGCGGGCGATCATCGCGCCGCCGAGCAGCACCCGGCCGTCCTCGATCCGCACCTCGGTGCCGTCGAGCGGCACGCCCTCGTAGACGCAGCCGCCGCAGGTCTCGCTCATGCCGTAGGTCCGCACGACGGTGATGCCCGCCTCGCGCGCGCGTTCGTAGACCGGCAGCGGCGTCGCCGCCCCGCCGACCAGCACGCCGTCGAGTTCGGCCAGCGCCTTGGCGGCCACCGGCGAATCCAGCGACTTGATCAGCTGCGTCGGCACCAGCGCGGTGTAGCGGCGTGGCCCGCGCATCGCGGCGACGGCACCGGCCAGCGCCTCGGGCAGGAATCCGCCCGACACGTCGAGCACGGTCGGCTCGGTGCCGGCCAGGATGCTGCGCAGCAGAACCTGGATACCCGCGATGTGGTGGGTCGGCAGGGCCAGCAGCCAGCTGCCCGGCCCGCCGAGCCGCTCGTGGGTGGCGTTACCGCTGGCCCGCAGGGCTTCGGCGCCCAGCAGGGCGCCCTTGGGGATGCCGGTGGTGCCGGAGGTGGTCACCACCAGGGCGACATCGTCGTCGATCGGATCGCCGGGCTTGAGCGCGTCGGAGAGCCTGCGCGCCTCGCGGCGATCGGTGGTCGGGATCGGCAGCCAGGCCGGGCCGTTGCCGTCGAGCGCTTGACGCAGATGGGGAAGCACCTCGCCGACACCGGAACCGGTCGGCATCTGCAGCGTCCGCAGGGTTCTGCTCACGCCACAGCCTCGCCGGCGCTCGGCTGTGGCATGCGCGGTGCGCGCTCCCTCATGCCCACCACCTCCGGATACAGCTTGCTGCGCTCCCTCACGGCTTCGATCGTGTCATGCGGCGGCCGAGACCCGGCCAACGGGTCGGTTTGCCGGGAAATGGTTCGCCAAAAGGCAGGCATAGCGACTGCGATTCAGTAGATGGACGACAACTCGCACTGCGGTCCGGACGACGGCGGTCGGGCGCTTGCTCGCAGTCATCGTGCGCGGCCGGACCCGGATCGGCAACTCGGGTCCGCCGCGATAACCACTCGTTCACTCCGCCGACCAGCGCGGATCTCGCCGGATCGGATGTTCGGCAGGAACCTGTACCAGAACGATCGCGATGCCGTCCGGGTCACGCACCCACATCTCCCACAGGCCCCACGGCTCGAGCACGGGTGCGCGCTCGATCGCGATTCCCTTCAGCGCCAACTCCGCTGCCGCGTCGGCCACATCGCGCACCTGCAGCCAGATCGCGCCGTCGAAGCGGCCTGGTTCGCCGCTGCCGCCGTGCCCGGCGACCTCGATCAGCCCCTGCCCGGCGTAGAACACGGTGCCGCCCGGGTACTCCCGCGCGATCGCCAGGCCGAGGCCGTCCCGGTAGAACGCCAGCGTGGTGGCATAGTCGCTGGGCCGCAGGATGATCCGGCTGTTGAGAATGTCCATGGGGCCGTCCGTTCTCAGAAGTACCAGGGGTAGGGCGCCCAGTCGGGCTTGCGCTTCTCCAGGAACGCGTCGCGGCCCTCGACCGCTTCGTCGGTCATGTACGCCATTCTGGTCGCCTCGCCCGCGAAGAGCTGCTGGCCGACCAGGCCGTCGTCGAGCAGGTTGAACGCGTACTTCAGCATCCGTTGGGCCTGCGGTGATTTGCCGTTGATGTCGGCGGTCCACTCCAGCGCGACGTTCTCCAGCTCGTCGTGGTCGACGACCTTGTTCACCGCGCCCATCTGGTGCATCTCCTCGGCCGTGTACGGCCTGCCGAGGAAGAAGATCTCGCGGGCGAACTTCTGCCCGACCATCTTCGCCAGATACGCGCTGCCGTAGCCGCCGTCGAACGAGCCGACATCGGCGTCGGTCTGCTTGAACCGCGCGTGCTCGCGCGAGGCCAGGGTCAGGTCGCAGACGACGTGCAGGCTGTGCCCGCCGCCGGCCGCCCAGCCGTTCACCAGCGCGATGACGACCTTGGGCATGAAGCGGATCAGCCGCTGGACCTCGAGGATGTGCAGCCTGCCCGCGCGCGCGGTGTCGACGGTGTCGGCGGTCTCGCCGTCGGCGTACTGGTAGCCGTTGCGTCCGCGGATGCGCTGGTCGCCGCCGGAGCAGAAGGCCCAGCCGCCGTCCTTCGGGCTCGGCCCGTTGCCGGTGAGCAGCACCGCGCCGACATCCGGTGACATCCGCGCGTGATCGAGCGCGCGGTAGAGCTCGTCGACGGTGTGCGGACGGAACGCGTTGCGCACCTCCGGCCGGTCGAACGCCACCCGCACCGTGCCCTGCTCGATATGTCGGTGGTAGGTGATGTCGGTCAGGTCCTCGAACCCGGGGACGGGCCGCCACAGCTTCGGATCGAAAGTCACGACCCTGATTATTGCCCTACCGTCCGGCGGACCGGTACGAGGTCGTAACCCCGCAGCTCGGCGGTCGCCGCATGTTTCCCCGACCCGGTGCGTATAGTTGCGGCTGCTCGTTCAACGAACCGATCCGGAGGAACCTGAAAGTGGTTGCAGCGCTGTCTGAATCCCTGCTCGACGACACCAAGCGTCCGGCTTTCCTTGCCGACGCCGTCGAGGTTCTCGACGCCGAGGTCTCGGACAAAGGTGGTGCGTCCGGCCTGGCCGTGAAGGGTGGCTACGCGGCGGTCAAGAAGATCAGCCCGACCATCGTTCCCGATGCGCTGGCGTCGCTGGCGCCGAAGCTGCTCGACCAGCTCCAGCCGTACTGGGCCGAATTCACCACCTCGGGTGCCGGCACCTTCGCCGACCTGCTGACCTCGAAGTCCGACGAGGTCGCCGAGTCGCTGCTGGCCGTCACCGACGCCCGCGCCGACGCGTCGAGCCGTCCCGCCCTGCAGAAGGTGTACTCCTCCATGCGTGGCTCGGCCAAGAAGCACGTCGTCGAGGCTCTGCCGCGGGTGGCCGACCTGGTGCAGAAGCACGCGGGCTGAGTCCCATGGCGGGGTAGCCCCCGCGGAGATCGATCGTGAGGCCGGTGCGGCCCGGGTGTGAACCCGGTCCGCACCGGCCTTTCGCGTCGTCGGGTGACCACCCTCACGTAACGGGGGGCGGAGCGGGCGGGGTCACACCTATTCCCGGTCGCGGGTAAATTCCGGCCGCGCGATTGTGAGCCCGGTAACGCCGTCGGTGAACGGCGGGGAAATCTCGGGTTGCCGATAAATCCGGATAAGCGACACCGGCTCCGAACGATTTACTGCTTCCGTTCTGAATCGATTACGTTCGATTTCAGGTGATTCGGAAGGTGAATTACCGCGACGCGGAACATAACTTTTCCGCTCGGTCCGGTTCGAGAAGGAAGTTCGGTCCCATGATCTCTCGCAAGACCCTCGCCGCCACCGGTGCCGCCGCTGCCGCCGCCGTGATGTTCCTCGGTCCCGTCGCCGTTGCGGGCGCCGAATCCGGTTCGGCGACCGGATCCTTCAGTGGCTCGGCCGATCTGGCCAGCGGATCCGCCGACCTGTCCTCGGGTTCGGCCGCCCTGACCACCGGTTCGGCCGCAGGCGCCGGCGTGCTCGACTCGGGCAGCTCGGCCCTCGACGGCGGTACTTCCGCACTGGTCAACGTCATCGACCTGATCACCGGCATCAACGGTCTCCTCCCGGCGCCCGCGGCTTCCTGATCTTTGCGCGGCAAGCCTTTCCGGAATTCGGTGGCGGGTGTGAATCCGCCGCCGAATTACCATTTTTCGGCGCAGCCGGGCGAGCAGTCTTCGAATGTCACCCAGGTAATTACGGAAATGCTTCCGCGGGTGCCGATATCGGCCGGTCGAAACAGGTGAACGCATCGCTGAGGTACCGGTCCCGGTGGCGTGTCCACCCAGCCGGTGACGCAGACAACGCGGGCCGGGGGCAGACGGGTGTGGTCCGGTCTGACAGTCTGGGATTGTGAATCCGTCAACTGCGCAGGCACGAGTGGTCGTCGACGAGCTCGTCCGCGGCGGCGTCCGCGAGGTGGTGCTGTGCCCCGGATCGCGCAACGCCCCACTGGCCTTCGCGCTGCAGGCGGCGGACGTGGCCGGGCAGCTGCGGCTGCACATGCGCATCGACGAGCGCACCGCCCGGCTTCCTCGCGGTCGGGCTCGCGGTGTCGTCCGGGCGGCCGGTGCCGGTCGTGATGACCTCGGGCACCGCCGTCGCCAATCTCGGTCCCGCCGTACTGGAGGCCAATTACGCCCGGGTGCCGCTGATCGTGGTCAGCGCGAACCGGCCGTACGAGATGCTCGGCACCGGCGCCAATCAGACGGTCGAGCAGCTCGGCCTGTTCGGCAGTCAGGTCCGGGCCACCATCAGCCTCGGACTCGCCGAAGCCGAGGCGGGCGAGTCGGCCTATCCGCGGCAGAACAGCGTCTGGCGCTCCTCGGTGTGCCGGGTGCTCGCCGCGGCGCGCGGCACCAGGTCCGGCAATGCCGGACCGGTGCAGTTCGACATCCCGCTGCGCGAGCCGCTGGTCCCCGAACTGTCCGACGATCCACTGCCCGCGGGCCGCGACGGTGAACGGCCCTGGACCTCCACCCAGTACGCCACCCTCGACGTGCCGCTCGACATCGATCTGACGTCCGACACCGTCGTCATCTCCGGCCACGGCGCGCGACTGCTGCCCGAACTCGCCGAGCTGCCGACCGTCGCCGAGCCGACGGCGCCGATGCACGGTCCCGCGCTGCATCCGCTCGCGCTGTCGCTGCTGAAGCCGGCGCAGGCGATCATCACCGGCCGCCCGACCCTGCATCGCCAGGTCTCGCGGGTGCTCGCCGACCCGAAGGTCACCGTCTTCGCGCTCACCACCGGCCCGCGCTGGCCCGATGTCTCCGGCAATGTCGTCGGCACCGGTACCCGCGCGGTCACCACCGGTACGCCGCGATCGGAGTGGCTGGCGCGCTGCGCCGACCTGAACCGGCAGGCGGAATCGGTGGTGCGCGCCGAGTTGGCCACCCACCCGAAGGCCACCGGCCTGCACGTGGCGGCCGTCGTCATGGCCGCGCTGCGCGAGGGTGATCAGCTGCTGCTCGGCGCGTCGAACCCGGTCCGCGACGCCGCGCTGGTCTCGCATCCGCGGCCCGGCGTGCGGGTGCTGTCCAACCGCGGCGTCGCCGGTATCGACGGCACCGTCTCCGGTGCGGTCGGCGCCGCGCTGGCCCATCCCGGCCGCACCGTGGCGCTGATGGGCGACCTGACCTTCCTGCACGACGCGTCCGGCCTGCTGATCGGGCGCGGCGAACCGCGGCCCGACAACCTCACCATCGTCGTCGCCAACGATGACGGCGGCGGCATCTTCGAGCTGCTCGAACAGGGGGACCCGCAGTACGCGGGCGTGTTCGAGCGGGTCTTCGGTACCCCGCACGGCATGGACCTGGCCGCCCTGTGCGCGGCCTACCGCATTCCGCACCGCCAGGTCGACCCGGCGGAGCTGGCCGTGGAGCTGGTGGGCGACGCGCACGGTCTGCGTGTGCTCGAGGTCGCGACGGAGCGCTCCAGCCTGCGTGAACTGCACGCCACGGTGCGCTCGAAGATCGCCGGCTAGGCGGACCTCCGGCCGATCCGGGCCGCGCCCGTCAGGGCTCCTCGACGAACTCGTCGTCGTAGGGGACCGGGATGGTCTGCTCGATCACGTCCGCGGCGTTCGCGGTGTCGGCGTCTCGGTCGATATTGGCCGCCATCTCGTCGGAGTAGTCGGCGGCATCGGAGAACGCCGGGTCGTCGGGATCGTCGGCGGCGAAGACCGATTGTTCCTGTTCGATCCGATCGGCCTCGGGGACTTCGTCGAGTGGCTGGGCGGTGTCGTCGATCATCGGTGCTCCTCGGGTGTCGCCTCGCACGGTGTCGCTGATCGTTCCGCCATCCAGCGTCCGCCGATCGGCGGCACTCGGCAACCCGCCCGGCGATGAGATCGCGTGGCCCATCTCGTCTCCATAGGTGAACGAGTCCGTCCTCGCCCAGGAGCGCCCATGGAACCGCAGTTCGACTTCGCCCTCGCCGCCCGCACCCTCGCCGACGTCGTCGCCGGGATCCCCGACGACTTGCTCGACGCTCCGACGCCGTGCGAAGGCACCGCCGTGCGCCAGGTGCTCGCCCATGTCGTCGGGCTGACCGAGGCCTTCCGGCAGGCCGCCACCAAGGAGTCCCTCGGCCATTCGGTGCCGCCGAGCCTGGACAGCCCGCTGACCGCGGACTGGCGCACCCTGATCCCCGCCCAGCTCACCGCCCTCACCGAGGCGTGGCGGGACCCTGCGGCCTGGGACGGCGATGCCGAGGCCGGTGGCCTCGTGTTGCCCGCGGCGGTCATGGCCACCGTCGCGCTCGACGAGGTCACCGTGCACGCGTGGGATCTGGCGGCCGCTACCGGCCAGTCCGTCACGGTCGACCCGGACCACCTGGCGATCCTGCTCGAATTCCTGCGTGACACCGACCCGGACGGCACGCCCGGCCTGTTCGGTCCGGTTGTCGCCGTGCCCGAGGCAGCGCCCGCTTTCGACCGCCTGCTCGGTCTCACCGGACGCGATCCGGGCTGGCGTCCCGCTGTGATCGCAGCGGGACGGCGGGTGTGATCCGGTCGCAGCACGTTCGACCGTAAACCTTGAGGGGTTTCGTTGTGCTGCAACTTGTTCTGATCCTGATGGTAGGCGCGGCTCAGCGGACGAAGGCGCCGCCGATCGTGGCGAGGGTGGCCGCCCGCGCCGACTGGTCGGCGGCGTTGTCGTCGATGGGGTCACCGCTGGCGAGCAGGCGGTAGTACAGCGGCGCGGACACGGCCGACAGGACCGCCCGCGAATCGGTGCCCGCCGGCGCCTCGCCACGCGCCACGGCGGCCTCGACGCAGGGCGCCCATTCGGTGAGCCGGGTGTCGTAGAAGGTGTGCAGCGCCGTGGCGGTGACCTCGTCGCCGGTGGCCGCGGCGATGACGGCGCGGAACAGATTGCCCTGGCGCGGGTCGGCGAGCGTCTTCGCGACCAGCCGGGCATTGGCGGTCAGGTCGTCGAGCAGCGCACCGGTGTCGGCGCGGGGCAGCGACTGCTCGGCCATGTCGACGAGCAGGTCGGCGACCAGGCCCGCCGGTGTGCGCCAGCGCCGGTAGACCGTCGTCTTGCCGACGCCCGCTGTCGCGGCGACCTCCGCCAGATCCAGGCTCACGAACCCCCGGTCGGCGATCAGATCGCCCGCGACCTGCAGAACCGATTCGCGCACCCGCGCGGTGCGCCCACCAGGGCGAACGGACCCCGGCCAGGCGATGTCGTGATTCATAACGGAACTCCAGTTTCATTTAGTGCGCAATGGGTGTACTGTCCGAAGCGTTAACGGAACTATAGACCCTTTAGGAGTTCTCATGGAGTACCGGCGGCTCGGCGCATCGGGTCTGCACGTTCCCGCGCTCGGTTTCGGCGCGGGCACCTTCGGCGGACGGGGCGCGCTGTTCAGCGCCTGGGGCGATACCGACGCGGCGCATGCCAGGCGTCTGGTCGACATCAGCCTGGAGGCCGGTGTCACGCTGTTCGACACGGCCGATGTGTATTCCGACGGCGCCTCGGAGGAGGTGCTCGGCGCGGCGATCAAGGGCAGACGCGAGCAGGTGCTGCTGTCCACCAAATCCGCGCTGCCGACCGGGCCGGGCGCACACGAGGCCGGTGCGGGCCGGGCTCGGCTGATCCGCGCGGTCGACGCCTCGCTGCGCCGGCTCGGCACCGATTACCTCGACCTGTTCCAGTTGCACGCCTTCGACGCGGGCACCCCGCTCGCGGAAACCCTCACGGCCCTCGACGATCTCGTCCGCGCGGGCAAGATCCGCTATGTCGGTGTCTCCAACTTCGCGGGCTGGGAGCTGATGAAGACGCTGTCCACCGCCGAGGCGCTCGGCCTGGAAAAGCCTGTCGCGCACCAGGTGTACTACTCGCTCGTCGGCCGCGACTACGAGTGGGAGCTCATGCCGCTCGCCGCGGACCAGGGCGTCGGCGCGATTGTCTGGAGTCCGCTGGGCTGGGGCAGGCTCACCGGCAAAGTCCGTCGCGGCCAGCCGCTGCCGGCGGGCAGCAGGCTGCACGAGACCGCGCAGGCGGGCCCGCCGGTCGACGACGAACACCTCTACGACATCGTCGACGTCCTCGATCGCATCGCGGCCGACACCGGCCGCAGCGTCCCGCAGATCGCCCTCAACTGGCTGCTCACCCGGCCCACCGTTGCCAGCGTGCTGATCGGCGCCCGCAACGAGGAGCAACTGCGCCAGAACCTCGGCGCGGTCGGCTGGCAGCTGGAGCCGGAACACCGGGCGGCCCTCGACGCCGCGAGCGCGACGACACCGCCGTACCCGTACTACCCCTACCACCGGCTGCCCGACTTCACCCGGCTGAATCCGCCGGCGATTCGGGCGGCGTGATCAGTACACGTCGCGGACGTAGCGCTTCTCGGCCACCAGCTGCTTCTTGAAGGCCAGGGCGCCGGCCTCGTCCAGCTTCCCGTGGATCTGGGCGATTCGCAGCAGGGTGTCGTCGACGTCCTTGGCCATCCGGGCGGCGTCGCCGCAGACGTAGAAGTGGCCGCCGTCGCGCAGCCACGACCACAGCTCGGCGCCGTGCTCGATCATCCGGTGCTGCACGTAGACCCGCTCGCGCTGGTCGCGGGAGAAGGCCAAGTCCAGTCGGGTGAGGAAGCCGGAGCGGAACATGTCCTCCAGCTCGGTCCGGTAGTAGAAGTTCTGGGCCGCGTGCTGGTCGCCGAAGAACAGCCAGTTGCGTCCGGTCGCGCCCATGGCCCGGCGTTCGTGCAGGAATCCACGGAAAGGAGCGATACCGGTGCCGGGGCCCACCATGATCATCGGGGCGTTCGGGTCCAGCGGCGGGCGGAAGTGCGGTGCGCGCTGCAGGAAGATCGGCACCTCGGCGCCCGCCCGGTCGGCGAGGAAGGTCGAGCACACGCCGCCGCGCCGGGCGGAGTTGCCCGCCGGTTCGCCGTAGCGGACGACGCCGACGGTCAGCTGCACTTCGTCGGGGGTGGTCAGTGGGCTGGAGGAGATCGAATACTGGCGCGGCTGCAGCTTTTTCATGGTGCCGAGCCAGTCGACCAGGTCGGTGCGCACCGGGAAGTCGCGCAGCACATCGGCGGCCTGGCGGTCCCACAGGTAGTTGGCGAGTTCGTTGCGGTTGTCGCGCCGCAACAGCTTGGCCAGCTGCGGGTGTGGATTGCGTTCGGCGATGAAGCCGAGCAGGTCCTGGCTCACCTTGGTGATGTCGTAGTGGGTGCGCAGGGCCTCGGTGAGGGTGAGTTCGCGGTCGTCCAGCTCGATCACGCGGCGACCGTCCAGGCCGGTCGCGGTGAGCCACTCCTCGACGAGCTCGGGGCTGTTGGCCGGTAGGACGCCCAGCGAGTCGCCGACCTCGTAGCTGGCGTCGAGGTCGTGCAGGTCGAAACCGAAGCGGCGCACCTCTTTCGCCGAGCCCGGTGCGCTCAGGGTCTCGTTGCGCATCAGCGTCGCGCGGACCGGGGCTTGGCGGGTGAACGGCGCAGGCGCGGTGCGCTGGACGCGAGTGGGGGCTGGTGCGAGAGGGCGGTCGAGCACGATCGCGCCGCCGCCACGACCGGACGGCTGCGGTAGCGAGGAGCCGGAAACCAGGTGCGGCGCAGGGGCATCGGTGCCACCGGTGCTCGGTGCGTCCGGTGGGGTGCTGTCATCCGGCGTCGACCCGCCGAGCACCGCGAGAACGTCGTCGAGCCACTGCTCGGCGGCATCGGCGAAGTCGGGTTCGCTGTCGACGCGGGGCACCAGCGGCTTGGCGCCGCGCGCGGCGAAGAGGCGGTCGAGTTTGCGGCCGTGGCCACAGAAGTCGTCGTAGGAGGAGTCACCGAGGGCGAACACCGCGTAGCGGACGTCGTTGAGCCGGACGATGCTGTCCTCGAGCCTGGTCCAGAAGTCGGCGCCGTTGTCGGGCGGGCCACCGTCGCCGAAGGTACTGGTGACGATGAGGATGTTGCCGGTGAGCGCCGACAGCTCGCAGGAATCCATGTCGAGCAGCGACGGCAGGAATCCGGCGGCGGACAGGCGCGCGGCGGCCGTGGCCGCGAGTTCCTCCGCGTTGCCGGTCTGCGATGCCCATAAGACCGTCACCGGAGGT
This sequence comes from Nocardia fodinahabitans, assembly GCF_052983615.1. Lineage (NCBI taxonomy): Bacteria > Bacillati > Actinomycetota > Actinomycetes > Mycobacteriales > Nocardiaceae > Nocardia > Nocardia fodinahabitans. The sequence continues at coordinate 2,650,406 of NZ_JBRJJC010000001.1, read as the reverse complement.
GCCGCCGGCGCATCGGCGACAGGGTCTTCGGTGGTGGCGCCGGAGGTGCGCGAGTACATGCCGGCCAGCAGCCCGTCGACCCAGAGCCGGGACTGCGCCGACAGTGGCGCGCTCGCGGGCAGCACCGGCTGCCCGGATACCGGCAGCGACTGCAGCGCGGCGAGGTAGCCGCCGAGGTAGATGCGTTCGGTCTCGCTGAGAGTCGGCGAGGTGCCCGCGTCGAGGCCGAGGATCCCGGCCAGCGGGTGCGCGCTCGGCTGGGCGGATAGCTGGGTGGGCTGGGCCGGCGCCCGCTCGGGGGTGGCGGCGGGCCCGACCCGGCGCAGCGCCACCGCGCACGCCTTGAACTCCGGCTGTAGCGAGGCGGGGTCCACCGCGTCGTTGGTGACGGCGTTGATCGTCAGATATTCGCCCTGTTCGTCGTTCCAGTGGAAAGGAGCGAAGCAGTCGCCGGGCCGCACCCGATCGCTGATCTGCACCGGCAGGACGGCACGGCCACGGCGCGAAGCGATTTCGAGCTGGTCGTCGGGCTTCAGGTCCAGGCGCCGCGCGTCCTCGGGATGCACCTCGACGAAGGGCGCGCCGTTGAGCTTGGTCAGCTTGGCGACCTTGCCGGTCTTGGTCATCGTGTGCCACTGATGCTGCAACCGGCCGGTATTGAGCAGGAACGGGTAATCGTCGTCGGGCAGTTCGGCGGCGGGCAGGTGCGGGCGGGGGAAGAACATCGCGCGCCTGCTGGGGGTGGCGAACGCCAGTCGCGGTGTGCTGCCGTCGGATTCGACGTGCAGCGGCTGGTGGATGCCGTCGTTGAGGTAGCGGATCGGGTTGCGCGGGGCGGTGCTGTCGTTGCACGGCCACTGCATCGGACCCTCGCGCAGCAGGTCGTAGCTCATCCCGCTCAGGTCGTAGCCCGTCGCGGGGTTGGTGAACTGCTGGAGCTCGGCGAAAACCTCGGCGCTCGAGGTGAAGTCGAACCCGGGGAAGCCCATGGCCGTGGCGACCTGCGCGATCAGCAGCCAGTCCGGCCGCGCGTCGCCGACCGGATCGACCGATTGCTGCAGCAGGGTGACATTGCGCTCCGAGTTCACCATCACCGCATCGGCTTCGGCCCACAGCGTGGCGGGCAGCAGCAGATCGGCGTAGGCGTTGGTGGCGGTCTCGGTGTAGGCATCCTGCACCACCACCAGCTCGGCCGCCTCCAGCCCCGCGATCACCGTCTTGCGATTGGCGACGGTGGCGACGGGATTGGTGCAGATGACCCACGCGGCCTTGATCTCGCCGTCGGCCAGGCCACGGAACATGTCGATGGTGCCGGGACCCGCCTCGGTGCGCAGGGTGCCTGCGGGCAGGTCCCAGGCGGTCTCGACGAAGGTCCGGTCGGCGGGGGAGAGCAGGCTGCGCTGGCCGGGGAGGCCGGGGCCCATGTAGCCCATCTCGCGGCCACCCATGGCATTGGGCTGGCCGGTGAGCGAGAACGGGCCGCTGCCGGGGCGGCAGATCGCGCCGGTCGCCAGGTGCAGGTTCACCAGGGCATTGGTATTCCAGGTGCCGTGGGTCGACTGGTTGAGTCCCATCGTCCACAGCGACATCCACTCGCCGGCCTCGGCGATCATCGTCGCCGCGGTCCGGATGTCGGCCTCGGCCAATCCGGTGAGTTCGGCGACCCGGGCGGGCGGGTAGTCGGCGAGGAACTCGGGCATCGTGTCCCAGCCCTCGGTGTGCTCGGCGATGAACGCGGTGTCGATCGCGCCGTCGGCGACCAGCAGGTGCAGCAGGCCGTTGAGCAGCGCGAGGTCGGTGCCGGGCGCGATCTGCAGGAACAGGTCGGCGCGGGCCGCGGTGTCGGTGCGGCGCGGGTCGACCACGATCAGCTTGGCGCCCGCCTTGAGCCGGTCGGCCATCCGGAGGTAGAGGATCGGGTGGCAGTCGGCCATGTTCGCGCCGGAGACGAGGAACAGGTCGGCGTGCTCGACGTCGTCGTAGGAGCCGGGCGGGCCGTCGGCGCCGAGCGACTGCTTGTAGCCGGTGCCCGCGCTGGCCATGCACAGCCGGGAGTTGGCTTCGATGTGCTTGGTCCGCAGGTAGCCCTTGGCCAGTTTGGTCGCCAGGTACTGGGCCTCGAGGGACATCTGCCCGGAGACGTAGAGGGCGATCGCGTCGGGCCCGTGCTCGTCGAGGATGGCGCGCAGGCGGGTCGCTGTCCCGTGGACGGCCTCGTCGACCGGCAGCGGGACGGGGACCTGGCCGCGTTCGGGGCGGTGGTAGGCGGTGTCCATCCGGCCGGGTGCGGCCATCATCTCCGCGTGCGTCGCGCCCTTGGTGCACAGCCTGCCCGCGTTCGCCGGATGCAGCTTGTCGCCGCTGACCTTCGCGATCAACCGCGCACCCGACTGATCAGTCTTGGTCTGGACGCTGATGCCGCAGCCGACGCCGCAGTACGAGCACTGTGTACGCACAGTATCCGTCTCGCGGATGTCAGCTTCCCCTGTCATGGCTTCGATCATCCGCACCTGTCGTTGCGCTCGATTTACCGAACGTTATGTCCAGATGACAATCGACCTCACACGCCAAAATTTCCGCAGTGAGGTCCGGCCGCGAATATCGGCCCTGATCAGGGCGCATTCCGGCGCGGTTCCGTGCATCGCGCGCTGCCCCGGGGTGACGGGACTCACCCCGGGATCGGGGCGGTTCAGCCCAGTTTGTAGCCGCGATGCAGCGCCACCACGCCACCGGTGAGGTCGCGCCACTGCACCGAATCCCAGCCGGCGTCGGCGATCCGCCGGGCCAGCCTGCGCTGGTTCGGCCAGGCGCGGATCGACTCGGCCAGGTAGACGTAGGCATCGGGGTTGGAGCTGACGGCGCGCGCCACCCGCGGCAGCGCCTTCATCAGGTACTCCATGTAGACGGTGCGGAACGGCCCGAACACCGGCGTGGAGAACTCGCACACCACCACCCGGCCGCCCGGCTTGGTCACCCGCAGCATCTCGCGCAGCGCGAGGTCGATATCGGCGACATTGCGCAGGCCGAAGGAGATGGTCACCGCGTCGAACGAGTCGTCGGCGAACGGCAGGGCCATCGCGTCGCCGGCGACCATCGGCACCTGGCGGAACCGGCCCGCGGCGAGCATGCCCTGGGAGAAGTCGGTGGCCACACACCAGGCGCCGGACTTGCCGAGCTCGACGGTCGAGACGCCGGTGCCCGCGGCGAGGTCGAGGACCCGCTCACCCGGGCGCAACCCGAGCGCGCGCCGCGTCGCCCACCGCCAGTACCGATCCTGGCCCGCGGAGATGACCGTGTTGGTGAGGTCGTAGCGCTTGGCCACACCGTCGAACATCGACGCGACCTCGTGGGGTTGCTTGTCCAGCGATGCCCGAATCGGTTCCCGCTGCTCTGTTGTCGCCACGATTCGAGCTTATCCGGCGCGCGCTCGAACGCTCTATGCCGAGCGCGGCAATCGGTCCCGCATCCCGGTCACCTCGGCGTAATGGGTCATCAGCTCGGTGCAGATTGCGGGCCAGGTGCGGTGCAGCACCGACTTGCGGGCCGCCGCCGCGAACCGGGCGCGCTGGCCCTGGTCACGCAGGGCCGACACCGCGCTGGGCAGCAGTTCGGCGAACCGGTCGACCGGCAGCAGGTAGCCGTTGCGGCAGTGCGCGATCAGGTCGCGCGGCCCGCCCGCGTCCGGGCCGATCACCGGCACGCCGGAAGACAGCGCCTCCTGCACGCCCTGACAGAACGTCTCGTGCTCGCCCGGATGCACCATCACGTCCAGGCTCGCGTAGTGCGTGGCCAGTTCGGCGCCGCCGAGCTCGCCGGTGAACACCGCGCCGGGCATCAGCCTGCTCAGCCGCGCCCGTTCCGGTCCGTCACCCACCACGACCAGCTGGATCGACGGGTCGCCTGCCAGCGCCGCGAGCCGTTCGACGTGCTTCTCCGGCGCGAGCCTGCCGACGAAGCCGACCACCAGCCGGTCCTCGGCGCCCAGCCAGCTCGCCCGCAGTTCGGCGCTGCGCGCGGCGGGGCCGAACCGGTCGACGTCGACGCCGCGTCCCCAGCGGTGCACCCGCGGGATGCCGTGCTCGGCCAGGTCCTGGGCGGCCGCCGAGGACGGCGCCAGCGTCCGGGTGGCGCCCTCGTGGATCCGCCGCGTCCACGCCCAGGCCGCGCGGGCGGCCAGCCCCAGGCCGTAGCTCTTGGCGAATCCGGCGACATCGGTCTGGTACACCGCGACCGAGGGCAGATCGAGCCGGGTCGCCGCGGCCAGCCCGCCCGCGCCGAGCAGGAACGGCGAGGCCAGATGCACCACATCGGGATCGAAGGCGGCGATCGCGGCGGTGATTCCCGGCTGCGGCAGACCCACCGGCAGCGAGCTGACCTTCGGCACCATCATCGCGGGCACCCGGTGCACCGGGAAGCGGCCGTGGAAGCGGGGTGCGGGCGCAACGCCGCGCAGGGTGTCGGGTGCCACGATCATCGCGTCGTGTCCGTGCTGGTCCAGATGGTCCAGCACCCGCAACACGGAATTGACGACGCCGTTCATGTTCGGCAGGAATGACTCCGCCACGATGGCTACGCGCACCACCCCAGGGTGACCGTCACACCGCGCGACACCCCCACACCGACGTGAAGCCGGGACGAACAGCAGACGAAGTTACGCCTCGCGCTGCTTGCGCCGCAGCAGCCACAGCACGGGCAGCGCCAGCGCCCAGACCACCACGATCACCGAGGCCGCCGGGATGATCGCCACCCTGGCGTCGCGCCCGGCGACCCTGACCAGATCGGGGTCGCGGGTGCTGTATTCGACATTGATGCGCTGACCGGCCGTCAGATTGGTCGGATACAGGATGCCGACCTTCGGGTTGTGGGTGACGCTGTCCGGCGTCACGTACATGACCGCCGACCGCAGCCTGCCCGCCGAGAGCACCTCACCGGAGGTGGTGCCGCGATGGTGCTCGATCTCGAAGTCGTTGCGCCAGGCCGCGAGTACGAGCAGCACCATCAGCACGCTGATCACGGTGGCCACGCCCAGCACACAGGACCGCACCCGTCGCAGGCGCTTGGACCGCCGCTCCGACAGGCTCACTTCCGACACCCGGCACACAGTACCGTTGCCGCCATGTCCCGAAAATTCAGCTTCACCGTGCCCTACGCAGTCCCGGTCGAAGATCTTCACCGGGCACTCGTCGACGATGCGGTCTGGCAGGAACGATTCGCTGCCACCGAGACCGCGACCCTCGAACTCTCCCATCCCGACGGGCCGGGTTCGATTCGCCTCCATATGACTGAAACGCCAGGTCAGGACAAGGTTCCCGGCCTGGTTCGCAAGGTGCTCAAGAGTGATCTGGTGCTCTCGCGCACCGACAACTGGCAGCCGCTGCAGGGCGAGGTCGCCAAGGGCAGCTTCACCGGGCGCACCGGTGGCATCAACACCGAGATGTCGGGCACCTACGAACTGCGGCCGACCGCCGAGGGCAGCGAGATCGAAGTGGTCGGCACCGTCACCGTGAAGGTGCCGCTGGTCGGTGGCGCCATCGAGCCGCTGGCCGAGCAACTGCACCAGCGTGTTCTCAACAGCGAGCGCAAGTTCATCGAGAACCGCTTCGCCGCGAAGTAGCGCTGTCCCGCCTCTCCGCGATTCTGGCCAGGCACGTGTGCGGGGCTGGTCAGAATCGCGGCTGCCGGTATCGGCGCGGCCGGGTCAGCTGTCGTTGGGGAGTTACCCATGTTCTCGCGTTGATCGGGTGTGCGGATCGTCGGCGATCACGCGCTCGGCTCGACCAGGACCAGCCAATTGCCAGAGTTGTCGCGGATGATGGCTTCCGTGCCGTACGGCCGCGCGGCGGGCGGCTGGATGAACTCGACGCCCTTGGCGGTGAGCTCTTCGAAGGTCTTCTGACAGTCGGCGGTGCGCAGCCCGAGGGCGCCGTGGGTGCCATCGGCGAGAGCCCGCCGGATCGCGTCGGCCAGGTCGTCGGTCAGCGGCGGTCCCGGCACCATCAGCGTGACTTCGAGCTCGGTGTGATCCGGGTGGGCGACGGTGACCCACCGGAACCCGTTGTCGCCCATGCTCACATCCGCGGTCTCGACGAATCCGAGCATGTCGATGTACCACTGCTTGGCGGCGTCCTGATCGGTCACATACACGGTGACCAGGGAAACGTTCGTGATCGTTGTCATGACTCGAGGTTAGGACGGGCCGGTGCCACCGGGCTTCTCCGAAATTGCGGTGTCGGACCGAACCCGGTCGGAGAGCCCGTGCATGAACACATAGCAGCCCGGAATGTGTGGCGCGCCGTCGGCGAACCTGGCCTGATACTCGCTCGGCGTCACCCCGACGAGCTGGCGGAACTTGCTGCTGAACGAGCCCAGGCTCGAGTACCCGACCAGCATGCACACCTCGGTGACGGTCAGATTGGTCGCCCGCAGCAGGTCCTGGGCCCGTTCGATCCGTCGTTCGGCCAGATAGGCCCCCGGCGTACGCCCGTACACGGCGGCGAACGCCCGCAGGAAGTGGTACTTGGAGACCCCGGCCGCGCGGGCGAGGTCGTCCAGGTCGAGAGGGTCGGCGTAGTGCCGATCGATCAGGTCGCGTGCCCTGCGCAGGTGCGGCAGCAGGGCCAGGACCGGTCGACGCGCCGTCCCGCTCACGACATCAGCTGAACGGCTGCAGTTCGTCGGCCCGCAGGGAGACGCGGCCCGCGGCTCGCCAGGCGCGGGCGGTGAGGTCGACGTCCTCGTCGGTTACCAGGTTGCCCATCACCCGAACGGCCGTGCGCTGCAGGTACTTCGAGCGCATCACCGGCGGGCCGCCGAGCGGGACCATCTTCGGGTGGGTGGCCAGGCCGGCCAGCCTGCGGGCCACCGAGAAGGTCCGGCCGTAGCGCTCGCGCAGTAGTCGCGGCCACACCCGGCTCAGGTCGGGCTCGTCGAGCAGCCCGGACAGCAGGTGCCCGCCCTCCAGGCCGTAGTCGATGCCCTCGCCGTTGAGCGGATTCACGCAGCCCGCGGCATCGCCGACCAGGACCCAGTTCACCCCGGCCACGTTCGAGACCGCGCCGCCCATCGGCAGCAGCGCCGACGCGACCGCGCGCAGCTCGCCCTCCAGCTGCCATTCCTCCCGCCGCAACCGGGTGTAGTGCTCGATCAGCGGCTTGAGGGCGATGTGCGAGGGCCGCTGCTCGGTGGCCAGCGAGCCGACGCCGATATTCACCTCGCCGTTGCCCAGCGGGAAGATCCAGCCGTAGCCGGGGACCAGCTCGTCGGCGGCATTGCGCAGTTCCAGGTGCGAGGAGATCCACTGATCGTCGCTGCGCCCCGACTTGATGTAGGCGCGGGCCGCGGTGCCGTAGGCGAAGCGCCGATGCCAGGTGCGGCCCAGCTGTTTTCCGATGGGGGAGCGCACGCCGTCGGCCACCACGAGCACCCGGCAGCGCACGGTGTGGGTGGCCTCGCCGATCCGCACCGTCACCCCGGTGACCCGCTCGCCCTCGCGCAGTACCTCGGTGACCTTGGCCCCGTCGACCATCCGCGCACCCGACTTGATCGCGGTCTCGCGCAGTTTGTCGTCGAGTTCGGTTCGGGGAACGGCACTCCCGTAGGTCGGGAACGACCCGCCCGGCCACGGCAGCAGCGCCTCCCGGCCGAAACCGGCCATCCGCAGGCCGTGGTTCACCGTGTGCGCGCGCAGCCACTCGCCCAGGCCCAGGTGTTCCAGCTCGGCGGTCGCCCGCGGCGTCAAGCCGTCGCCACAGGTCTTGTCCCGCGGGAACACCGCGGAATCGAGCAGCAGCACATCGCGTCCGGCCCGTGCGGCCCAGGCCGCCGACGCCGACCCCGCGGGTCCGGCCCCGACCACCAGCACCTCGACGTGGGCAGGCAGCGGCGCGCGGTCGGCGGGGGTGAGATCCGGTGAACCCATGGCTCAATACTGGCACCCCCGGCCGCTGTGCGAGAGTGTCGGGTACACCGGGAATAGTCACTGTGTGACCGTGTTCATCGGCCCTGGCGCCGGAACACGCTAGGTTGCTACCCGTCGGGGTCGGACGCATCGCTGGGAGAAGATAATGAGCACATCGGCTGTGAGCGACGAGAGCACCGTGGTTGCCGGGGTCGATCTCGTCGATCCCGAACTCGCCGCCACCGTGCGCGACGGCCTGGCCGCGGTCGAGAAACTGCTCGTCGACGAACTCTCCGACGGTGAGGAATTCCTGCAGGAAGCGGCGCTGCATCTCGCCCGCGCGGGTGGCAAGCGCTTCCGGCCGCTGTTCACCGTGCTCACCGGTCAGCTCGGCCCCAATCCCACCGACCCGGCCCTGGTCACCGCGGGCACCGTGGTGGAGTTGGTGCACCTGGCCACGCTCTACCACGACGACGTGATGGACGAGGCGCCGCAGCGGCGCGGCGCGGTCAGCGTCAACGCGCGGTGGGGCAACAACATCGCGATCCTGGCGGGCGACTACCTGTTCGCCCACGCCTCCCGCCTCACCTCGACGCTCGGCCCCGACGCGGTCCGCATCATCGCCGAGACCTTCGCCGAACTGGTCACCGGCCAGATGCGGGAAACCATGGGCGCCAAGCAGACCCAGGACCCGGTCGAGCACTACCTGCGCGTGGTCTGGGAGAAGACCGGTTCGCTCATCGCCGCCGCCGGCCGCTTCGGCGGCACCTTCTCCGGCGCGGGCCCCGAGCACGTGGAGCGGCTGGCCCGCCTCGGTGACGCCGTCGGCACCGCCTTCCAGATCTCCGACGACATCATCGACATCTCGTCCTCGGCCGAGCAGTCCGGCAAGACGCCGGGCACCGACCTGCGCGAGGGCGTGCACACCCTGCCCGTCCTCTACGCCCTGCGTGAGTCCGGCGCCGACGGCGACCGCCTGCGCACTCTGCTGGCACATCCCCTGGAAACCGACGTCGAGGTCGAGGAGGCGCTCGAACTGCTGCGCCGCTCGCCCGGCATGGCCCAGGCCAAGGAGAAGCTGCAGGAATACGCCGACCTCGCCGACGCCGAACTGGCCGCCCTGCCCGCGGGCCCGGCCAACGAGGCCCTGACCAGGCTGGTCCGCTACACCATCGAACGCGTCGGCTGACCAGGAACTATCCCGGCATCGAACACGTTTTCCGAGCATGCCCAATGGGATCAGAACATTCGGTTTGATGGTCGGGCTGTCGGCGCTGATCGTCGCCATCGGGGCGATGTTCCGCAGCCCGACGATCCTGATCATCTCGATCGTGCTGGCCGTCGGCATGAACGCCTACGCCTACTTCAACAGCGACAAACTGGCGCTGAAGGCGATGCACGCGCAACCGGTCAGCGAACTGGAAGCGCCGGTCATGTACCGGATCGTGCGTGAGCTCGCGACCACGGCTCGTCAGCCGATGCCGCGCCTCTACATCAGCCCGACCAACGCGCCCAACGCGTTCGCGACCGGGCGCAATCCCCGCCACGCCGCGGTGTGCTGCACCAGCGGCATCCTGCAGCTGCTCGACGAGCGGGAGCTGCGCGCGGTGCTCGGGCACGAGCTGTCGCACGTCTACAACCGTGACATCCTGATCTCGTCGGTGGCGGGCGCGATGGCCTCGATCATCACCGGCCTGGCGAACATGGCGTTCTTCGCGAGCTCGTTCGGCAGCAGAGACGGGGAGGGCCCGAACATCATCGCCGTGCTGCTGGTCTCGCTGCTCGGCCCGATCGCGGCCGGTCTGATCAAGATGGCCGTATCGCGCTCCCGGGAGTTCCAGGCCGATCAGTCCGGCGCCGAGCTCACCGGTGACCCGCTGGCGCTGGCCTCGGCCCTGCGCAAGATCGAACGCGGCGTCCAGGTGGCCCCCCTGCCGCCGGACCCCAAGCTCACCAGCGAATCGCACCTGATGATCGCCAACCCGTTCCGCGCCGGCGACCGCATCGCCCGCTGGTACTCTACGCACCCGCCCATGGAAGAGCGCATCAAGCGCCTCGAGGAGATGGCAGGCGGCACCCACCGCCACTGACTGACCCGACCACGACGTTTTCGGCCGCCTCGCCGCCGAGCAGCGAGACGTAACGCCGCAGGCGCAGTATCGCTGCTCGGCGGCGAGGTCACGAGGCCGAAAACCCGCGGCGCCAGCCGCCAAGAAATCTGTAAACCCGCGGCGCCAGCCGCCAAGAAATCTGTAAACCCGCGGCGCCAGCCGCCAAGTTATCTGTAATTCACGAACTGCAGGGCGATACCGAAGTCCTCGCCCTTGAGCAGCGAGATCACGGCCTGCAGATCGTCGCGCTTCTTGCTGCTGACCCGCAGCTCCTCGCCCTGGATCTGCGCCTTCACGCCCTTGGGACCCTCGTCTCGGATCTTCTTGGAGATCTTCTTCGCCTTCTCGGTGTCGATGCCCTGCACCAGCGTGCCGGTGATCTTGAACACCTTGCCCGAGGCCTGCGGCTCGCCGGCGTCGAACGCCTTGAGCGAGATGTCGCGGCGGATCAGCTTCTCCTTGAACACCTCGAGCGCGGCCTTGACCCGCTCCTCGGCGTTCGCGGTCAGCACGATGGCTTCCTCGCCCGACCACGCGATCGCCGCGTCGGTGCCCTTGAAGTCGTAGCGGGAGTTCAGCTCCTTCTCCGCCTGGTGCAGCGCATTGTCGACCTCCTGACGATCGACCTTGCTCACCACGTCGAATGACGAATCAGCCACACTGCGCTCCTGTCCCTCACGGTCTGCCAACGGGTGGGCCGACAGGTGTACCGGCCACCGAGACAGTTGTACCCGTATGCCCCCGCCGACCGTGCTCGCAGGGTCGTTGTGCAGGCGGTTTGCATTGTGGGTGTGGGTTCGTTGTAAGCTGCTCAGCGCACCGGAAACGGCGCACAAGGCAGATTGCCCGAGCGGCCAATGGGAGCAGACTGTAAATCTGTCGGTGAAAGCCTACGTAGGTTCGAATCCTACATCTGCCACATCGAACCCCGTCGATCATCACGATCGGCGGGGTTCTTTGGTTTGCGGGCTGTCCCGCCTCTCCGCGATTCTGCGGGTCTTCCGGTAGCTCGACTGTTCGTTCTCGGGCTCGCGTCGTTCTCGCTCGGCGTCGAGGTGGTGGGGGAGTTACCCATGTACCTGCGTGATCAGCTGGTTGCGGGTGGGTAAAAATGGGGTCTCACCAGGCGATTTGGTGCTCTTCGGGGGAAGTGTGTAATCTCTTTCAGGACGCCGGAGCACGGGGTCGCTCGGATCGGTTCGCCGACCAAGACCTTGTGCCACGTAGTCATGCCCCCTTAGCTCAGTCGGCAGAGCGTTTCCATGGTAAGGAAAAGGTCAACGGTTCGATTCCGTTAGGGGGCTCGCCGGATTGCCGGTGGTGACCGACTTTCCCGCCGGCCCACCGTAACAGGTCCGCCGTGGCGGTGTAGCTCAGTCGGTAGAGCAAACGACTCATAATCGTTGTGTCGCCGGTTCAAGTCCGGCCATCGCTACCAATAACGACTCAGCCCAGACCGGAAAGAAGGCAAATCGTGGCCGCGAAGTCCACCGATGTCCGGCCAAAGATCACCTTGGCCTGCGAAGAGTGCAAGCACCGCAACTACATCACCAAGAAGAACCGGCGCAACGACCCGGACCGCCTCGAGCTGAAGAAGTTCTGCCCGAACTGCGGAACCCACCGGGCGCACCGCGAGTCGCGCTGATTCACCACGCTTTGACGAAAGGCCGGACGAGAGTCCGGCCTTTTGTGCGTTTCCGGGGTCGATACGATACCCCGCCGAGCCGGTGAATACACCCCGCTCGACGTTGTGACCCGGCTACGTGTGAGTAAGGTCCACGGTGTGACAGTGAACACCGGAACTGACGAAGCGGTCACCGCCGCCTCCGCACCGGTCGATCCCGCCGCGCACGCCGCGTCGATGGTCGGCCACCACTATCGGGTCGACGACTACTACGAGGTCGGCCGCGAGAAGGTGCGCGAATACGCCCGGGCCGTGCAGGACTACCACCCGGTGCACTGGGAGGAAGACGTCGCACGTGAGTACGGCCACGACGGCCTGCTCGCCCCGCTCACCTTCATCTCGCTGGTCGGCATTCTCGCCCAGCGCAGGCTGTTCGAGCAGATCGTCACGGGCTACGACCTGAGCCAGATCATGCAGACCGACCAGATCCTGGAATTCCACCGCCCCATCCGGGTGGGCGACCAGCTGACCTGCGATGTGTACCTGCATTCCTTCCGGCAGGCCTTCGGCGGCGACATCATCGTGACGAAGAACATCGTCACCGCGCAGGACGACGAGCTGGTGCTCACCACCTACACCACGCTCATCGGCCGCAGCGGCGGTGACATCGATCCCACGATGTCGGACGCGGTGCGCAGCATTCTCATGCACGGCCTCGAGGAGCCCGCCCATCACGCGCCGATCGACGCGCACACCGAGATCACCCCCGATCCGGTCACCAAGCAGCCGGAGCCGTTCTTCAGCACGCGCACCCTGTCCTTCGACAGTGTGACGGCCGGCGATGAACTGCCCCCGCGCACCGTCCGGCTCACCCGTGGCGATCTGGTGAACTACGCGGGCGTCTCCGGCGACGCCAACCCGATCCACTGGAGCGACGAGATCGTCAAGCTCGTCGGCCTCGACGACGTGGTCGCGCACGGCATGCTGACGATGGGTCTCGGCGGCGGTTTCGTCACCTCCTGGCTCGGCGATCCCGGCGCGGTCAAGGAGTACAACGTCCGCTTCACCAGCCCGGTCTACGTCGGGTCCGACGCGCCGGCCGAGGTCGAGTTCACCGGAAAAGTGAAGTCGGTCGATCCGGAGACCAGGACCGCGGTCGTCGCCATCACGGCGAAGTCGGCGGGCAAGAAGATCTTCGGGCGGGCCACGGCTACCGTTCAGCTGTCCTGACCTGGTCGGCTGTCCCGGATTGGCAAATACCGCACGCGGTAACGTACACTCGGGACTCTGGGGTCACCGGCTGCTGCGCGCCGATCTTCCCGGGGAGTGATCCCCATGGAAGCGGCGCGCCTGTTGTGTGGCACCAGAGCTCGATAATCGAATATCGACTGTGGTTGGGCACTACAGCTCAGGCTGGCCCAACCGAAGGGGCGTAGCTCAATTGGCAGAGCAGCGGTCTCCAAAACCGCAGGTTGCAGGTTCAAGTCCTGTCGCCCCTGCCCTGAATGCCAGCGACGAGGAAGGATCGACGTGAGCGAGCGGAGCGAGCGAGCCATCAGGCCAGCGCGCTTCGCGCACGGCGGATCCGAGCGAAGCGAGGAGACGACGTGAGCGACGAGCGGGATACTCGCGCCGAAGACGGCGACGACACCGCCGCTGCCACTCGGCCGAGCGGCAAGCGGACAGCTCGCCGTGCGCGCACGTCGGATGCTCCGGTGGACACCGGTTCGGTGGCCACGCTGGATCGGTCCTCCTCGCGCAAGACTGCCGGGAAGGCCACGTCGGGCAACCCGTTCAAGCGGCTGCTCAGGTTCCTGCGAGAAGTTGTCGCGGAACTGCGCAAGGTGATCTGGCCCAACCGGAAGCAGATGGTCACCTACACGACCGTCGTTCTGGTGTTCGTGGTCTTCATGGTCGCGTTCATCAGTGGGTTGGATCTGGCGTTCATCAAGGGTGTCAGCTGGCTGTTCGGCTGATCGCCGACACCGACGCCGGTAGCCGATCCCGGGCCGGAAACGGCGGAGTGTGCGCTCCGCGCCTCCGACCCGGCCCAGAGGATGTACGTGACGACACAGGAAGCGAGTGCCTCAGTGAGCACCCCGGAGAACGAAACAAACGACGAGTTCCCGGTCGACGACGCCGTGGCGGAGACCGCCACCGACGAGGTCGAGGCCACCGCCGAGCTCGCTGACGCCGACGAGACCGTCGTCGAGGACGTCGCCACCGAGGAAGACCCCGAGGCCGACCCGGTCGAGTCGATGAAGGCCAAGCTGCGCCGCGTCCCCGGCGACTGGTACGTCGTGCACTCCTACGCCGGCTACGAGAACAAGGTCAAGACCAACCTCGAGACCCGCGTGCAGAACCTCGGACTCGAGGACTACATCTTCCAGGTCGAGGTCCCGACCGAAGAGGTCACCGAGATCAAGAACGGCCAGCGCAAGCACGTCAACCGCAAGGTGCTGCCGGGCTACATCCTGGTCCGGATGGAACTGAACAACGAGTCGTGGGGCGCGGTCCGCAACACCCCCGGCGTCACCGGTTTCGTCGGTATGACCGGCGGTGGCCCCGGCGCCAAGCCGACCCCGCTGACCATCAACGAGGTCGTGAAGTTCCTGGTCCCGGCCGGTGCGCAGCAGAAGAAGGCGGCCGCGGCGGCGTCCTCGACCGGCGGCGAGTCCACCGGTGAGGTGTCGGCCAAGCCGATCATCGAGGTCGACTTCGAGGTCGGCGAGTCGGTGACCGTGATGGACGGCCCGTTCGCGACGCTGCCGGCCAGCATCAGCGAGGTCAACGCCGAGCAGCAGAAGCTCAAGGTGCTCGTCTCGATCTTCGGTCGCGAGACCCCGGTCGAGCTGAACTTCACCCAGGTCTCCAAGATCTAGCTCGAACCAGCTTCGCGACGGCACCGCTTCGGCGGTGCCGTTGTCGTTGGTCGACCCTCCCCGGCTGCGGCGTCCGCGGCGCGGTTCGGTAGAGTGTGACAGTTCGTGTGTAGACCCGATCCAGGCGTTTTCCGCCCGGTGTGACGGTCGTGCGCGAATGCCGGGCTTGGACCCGGCGTGGGAGCGATCCCGCAACAGGCTTACGGCAACCGTAAGGAACCGAAACCCAAGGAAGAAAGATGCCCCCCAAGAAGAAGAAGCTCGCCGGGATCATCAAGCTGCAGATCCAGGCCGGTGCCGCGAACCCGGCTCCTCCGGTCGGCCCCGCGCTCGGTCAGCACGGCGTCAACATCATGGAGTTCTGCAAGGCGTACAACGCCGCGACCGAGTCGCAGCGTGGCAACGTCATCCCGGTCGAGATCTCGGTGTACGAGGACCGGACGTTCGACTTCAAGCTGAAGACCCCGCCCGCCGCGCGTCTGCTGCTCAAGGCCGCCGGTGTGCAGAAGGGCTCGGCCGAGCCGCACAAGACCAAGGTCGCCAAGGTCACCATGGACCAGGTCCGGGAGATCGCCAAGACCAAGGCCGAGGATCTCAACGCCACCGATCTCGATCAGGCCGCGAAGATCATCGCCGGTACCGCCCGTTCGATGGGTATCACCGTCGAGGGCTGAGCGAATCTCGCTCCATGTGGGAGGGCCGGCCAGGCCCGGAAACCACATCTGACACCAGAACATTAAGGACAGACAATCATGGCAAAGCGAAGCAAGGCGTATCTCGCCGCTGCTGAGAAGGTCGATCGCGACAAGCTGTACTCCCCGCTGGCCGCTGCGCGCCTGGCGAAGGAGACCTCGACCACCAAGACCGACGCGACCGTCGAGGTCGCCGTTCGTCTCGGCGTCGATCCCCGTAAGGCCGACCAGATGGTCCGCGGCACCGTCAACCTGCCGCACGGCACCGGTAAGACCGCCCGCGTCATCGTGTTCGCCGCCGGTGAGAAGGCCGCCGAGGCCGAGGCCGCCGGTGCCGACGCCGTGGGCGCCGAGGACCTGATCGAGCGGATCCAGGGCGGCTGGCTGGACTTCGACGCCGCGATCGCCACCCCGGACCAGATGGCCAAGGTCGGCCGCATCGCGCGCGTCCTCGGCCCGCGTGGTCTGATGCCGAACCCGAAGACGGGCACCGTCACCAACGACGTGACCAAGGCCGTCAACGACATCAAGGGCGGCAAGATCAACTTCCGCGTCGACAAGCAGGCCAACCTGCACTTCGTCATCGGCAAGGCGTCCTTCGACGACGCGAAGCTGGTGGAGAACTACGGCGCCGCGCTGGACGAGATCCTGCGTGTGAAGCCGTCGACCGCCAAGGGTCGCTACGTCAAGAAGATCACGGTTTCGACGAACACCGGACCGGGCATCCCGGTGGACCCGAACCGCACCCGCAACCTCCTCGACGAGGATGCGTGAGCTTCGGCTGACTGCTAGCTCCTGATCGACCACGAGGGTGGGAACGCATTGCGTTCCCACCCTCGCGGTTTTCCCGGGTCAGTCCTTCTTGCGCCAGCCGAGCAGAACCGATTCGCCGTCCTGCGGCTTCCACGGCAGGAAGATCGCGACGATTACCGCGCAGACGACGACCGCGCCCGCCGCGACCAGGGACGCGGTATGCGCACCCTGCAGCGTCGCCGTCTTCATGGCCACGATGAGGTTCTCGCGCTGGCTTTCCAGGAACGGTGTCAGCTCACGTTTGCGCAGCTCCAGCACGCTGAGTGGACTGGCCTTGACCAGGCTCTTCTCATTGGCGTTCATGATCCCGAGCGGGATGGCGTCGACCCGGGCGCCGATGCGGCTGCTGTAGTAGGAGGCCACGATCGAGCCGAGCACGGCGACGCCGAGGGTGCCGCCGATCTCGCGGGTGGTGTCGTTGACCGCGGAGCCGGCCCCCGCCTCGTCGAGCGGCAGCGCCGACATGATCGACTCCGTGGCCGGGCCCTGCACGATGCCCAGCCCCAGCGCCATCGACACCATCGACGGCAGGACACCGATCAGATAGCTGCTGTCGACCGTGACCTGACCGCCCAGATAGAGGCCGACTCCGATGAGCAGCAGCCCGATCACCAGCACCGCGGTGGTGCCGACCCGCTGGGCGAGCAGCGTCGCGACCGGAGCGCCGATGGCGACCGAGAACGCGAACGGCAAGGACGCGATACCGAATTCGAGTGGGGTGTATTCCCGCACGCCCTGGAAATACTGGGTGATCAGGAAGAGGAATCCGAACATCGAGAAGTAGCCGACGGCAATAGCCAAGGCGGGCAACGAGAATCGGCGATTTCGGAACAGCCGCATATTGAGAACAGGTGCGGCGGTTCGCAATTCCCACGTGACGAAAGCGGCGAGCAGGACTACGCCGAGCGTGGCGGTGCCCAGCGTGGTGAGCGAGAGCCACCCGTTGTGCGGCGCCTCGATGATCGCCCACACCACCAGCGTGATGCCGGCGATCGACAGCAGGATGCCGGGCAGATCCAGCCTGCCGACCTGCTCGGCGCGCGATTCCGGCACCCAGATCAGCGTCGCGATCAGCGCGACCAGTGCCACCGGCACATTGATCCAGAACACCGAATGCCAGCTGAAGTGCTCGAGTAACCAGCCGCCCGAGATGGGGCCGATGGCGATGGCGAAGCCCGCCATCGCGGTCCAGGCGGCGATGGCCAGCGCCCGTTCGCGCTTGTCGGTGAAGATGTTGATGATCAGGGCCAGGGTGGCGGGGAAGACGGCGGCGGCGAAGACGCCCATTGCCGCGCGGGCCGCGATGACCTGCGTCATCGACTCGGCGAGCGCGCCGCCGACCGACATCACCGCGATGCCGATCAGGCCGGCGATCATGATCCGCCTGCGGCCGTAGCGGTCACCGAGATTGCCCGCGGCGAGCAGCAATCCGGCGAAGGTCAAGGTGTAGGCGTTGACGACCCATTGCAGGCCGGAGACGCCGGTCTGGAGCTGGACGCCGATGGAGGGGAGGGCGACATTGACGATGGTGTTGTCGAGGACGACCAGCAGTTCGGCCAGGCAGATGACGACGAGTGCGAGGAATCGCTGCGGACGCCGGTCCAACAGCACTGGTGGAGCGACTATGGAGGTTGCCATAGTTGAGAAGTGAAGCAGGTTACTGTCACTGAACGTAACACCTTTCCGGTGAGATTGCTGCCACTTCACCCCATCGGATGTGAGCCACGCCACAATCGAAACCGGCGAATCCGGCGCTGCCGAGGGCGTTTTGGCAGATCGGGGCAGGTGCCGGTACAGTGGACTCCGGTCATCGACATGTTCGATGGCTACCCATTCGTTCTACCGAAGACCGTTGGTCGTCGATGCCGCTTGCGTGGTGTCGATCGAAGGTCCGGCGACATTGCCGGCGGCCCACGCAGGGAGAGCTGAGGCCGATATTTTCGCGCCCCGGTACGCCTTGCGTCCGGGGCGTTAGTTTTGTCGCCAGCCCCTGAATTCGGTAGTGCGCGTTCACGAACCGACATCAGAGAGGAGGCGAAGTATGGCGAAGCCTGAAAAGGTCACCGCTGTCGCGGAGATCGCGGAGCAGTTCAAGAACTCCACGGCCACTGTTGTCACGGAATACCGTGGTCTTTCGGTCGGCAAGCTCACCGAGCTGCGTCGCGCGCTCGGCGCCGAGGCCACGTACTCCGTCGCCAAGAACACCCTGGTCAAGCTCGCGGCCGCGGAAGCGGGCGTCGAGGGCCTGGACGACTTGTTCGTCGGACCGACCGCCATCACCTTCATCCAGGGTGAGCCGGTCAACGCAGCGAAGGCCCTCAAGACCTTCGCGAAGGACAACAAGGCGCTCGTCATCAAGGGCGGCTACATGGACGGCGCTGCGCTGTCCGTGTCCGAGGTCGAGAAGATCGCCGACCTGGAGACCCGCGAGGTCCTGCTGGCCAAGCTGGCCGGTGCGATGAAGGGCAACATGTCCAAGGCTGCCGGGCTGTTCTCGGCTCCTGCCGGTCAGGTGGCCCGTCTGGCCGCCGCGCTGCAGGAGAAGAAGCAGGCCGAAGGCGCTGCCGAGTAATACCCCCGTGTGGGTGTTACCGCCCGCGCAAACAGACATTCACTACCGAAAGGAACAATCATGGCCAAGCTGTCCACTGAAGAGCTGCTCGACGTTTTCTCGGAGATGACCCTCCTGGAGCTGTCCTCCTTCGTGAAGGCGTTCGAGGAGAAGTTCGAGGTCACCGCTGCTGCCCCCGTCGCCGTCGCCGCGGTCGCCGGTGGCGCTGCTCCGGCTGACGCCGCCGAGGAGCAGGACGAGTTCGACGTCATCCTCGAGGGTGCGGGCGACAAGAAGATCCAGGTCATCAAGGTGGTCCGTGAGATCGTCTCCGGCCTGGGCCTGAAGGAAGCCAAGGACCTGGTCGAGGGTGCCCCGAAGCCGATCCTGGAGAAGGTCACCAAGGAGGCCGCCGAGGCTGCCAAGGCGAAGCTCGAAGAGGCCGGCGCCAAGGTTGCCGTCAAGTAATTCGGCACCAGCCGTTACGGACGGGCGGTCCCACTCGGGGCCGCCCGTTTGTTATTTACCCAGACATGCGAAAGTGATTCCCGTCGTGAGTTCCGGTCGGGGTTACTCTTCGGTCATGTAGGGGTGTGCCCCGTCTCACTGATGGGTTACAGTGACCGGACCCACAGTGTCGTGACGCACCGCCGTGATGTGAGCGCGCGGTCAGCGGGGTGGGGTGCTCGCAGGGAACAATGGAGGTAGGCGTGGGCGTCGAGGTCAGGACCGAGGGTGTAACCAAATCCTTCGGTTCGCAGCGAATTTGGCAGGATGTGTCGATCACGCTCCCTTCGGGTGAGGTGAGCGCCCTGCTCGGCCCTTCTGGTACGGGTAAGTCGGTGTTCCTGAAGTCGCTGATCGGCCTGTTGCGGCCCGAGCGCGGCTCCATCTTCATCGATGGCACCGATATCACCACCTGCTCCAACAAGGAGCTCTACGAGATCCGCAAACTGTTCGGCGTCCTTTTCCAGGACGGCGCGCTGTTCGGCTCGATGAATCTGTTCGACAACATCGCTTTCCCGCTGCGTGAGCACACGAAGAAGTCGGAAACCGAGATCCGGCAGATCGTCATGGAGAAGCTCGAGCTGACCGGTCTGCTCGGCGCCGAGGGCAAACTGCCCGGCGAGATCTCCGGCGGTATGCGCAAGCGCGCCGGCCTGGCCCGCGCCCTGGTGCTCGACCCGCAGATCATCCTCGTCGACGAGCCCGACTCCGGCCTGGACCCGGTGCGTACCTCGTACCTGGCGCAGCTGCTGCTCAACATCAACGCGCAGATCGACGCCACGATCCTGATCGTGACGCACAACATCAACCTGGCTCGTACGGTGCCGGACAACATCGGCATGCTGTTCCGCCGCCAGCTGGTCATGTTCGGCCCCCGCGAGGTGCTGCTGACCAGTGACGAGCCGGTGGTCAAGCAGTTCCTCAACGGCCGCATGATCGGCCCGATCGGTATGTCCGAGGAGAAGGACGAGGCGCAGATGGCGCGCGAGCAGGCGCTCGTCGACGCCGGTCACCACCATGGTGGCGCCGAGGAGATCGAGGGCATCATCCCGCAGATGAAGGCGGAGCCGGGCATGCCGGTTCGCCAGGCCGTCTTCCGCCGCCAGGCGCGGGTGCGCGAGATCATGCACACCCTGCCGCACGCGGCGCAGGTGGCGATCCGGGAGTCGCTGGACCAGTCCGACGACACCCAGGTGATGGCCGCCTACGGCAGCGAGCACCCCACCGCGGCCTTCGATACCAAGACGATTCCGCACGGCCAGATCAACGGCTGAGCGCACCCGGCGACACCAGCGAGCCCCGGCCGTCACGGCCGGGGCTCGCTGCGTTCACGGCCGGAAAACAGGCTCTGAACGGGCGTTTCCCGGGTTGGCGTCTTCGGCGTGTCGCGGGTAAAATAGCCGCGGTTCCGGCCGGGGATGTCCAGCGCGCCAGGCGATCTCACTTCTCGGACAGACCACGCCGCGCCACTTGACGAGGCGCGCGTGAACCGTCACCCTATTCACAGCAGTGTCAGCTGCGCAGGGGCTCCAGCGCCCAGAACGACCGACGCGGCCAGCGTCACGGGAGTTCGGCGCGTTTGCCGTGTGAGCGGTCGCACGGATGGTATGTTGACACCCCTCTATAGGTGGGTGTAAGTTTGGACGTTGCGCTGGCTGCCTCCTGTCCACACCTTGATTCGCACTCGTAAGTTCCACCTTCCGGTGTTACTTCCGCTGCTGCCTGTTCGGGTTTCGTTCGGGTTGTAACCAGCGGAATTCGTAGCAGACAAGCGACGGTCGCGGACCACCACGCGACGCGCGTGAGGTGCTGGAAGGACGCATCTTGGCAGTCTCCACCCAGACCAAGGCTGGAATCCCCGGAGCCCCGTTGAGGGTTTCGTTCGCGAAGATCCGAGAGCCCTTGGAGGTGCCCGGACTTCTCGACCTACAAACGGACTCGTTCGCCTGGTTGGTCGGTACCCCCGACTGGCGTGAGAAGGCGGCCGCACGCGGCGACGTCGGTCTCGCAGGCGGCTTGGAGGAGGTGCTCGAGGAGCTCTCGCCGATCGAGGACTTCTCCGGTTCGATGTCCCTGTCGTTCTCCGATCCGCGCTTCGAAGAGGTCAAGGCCTCGATCGAAGAGTGCAAAGAGAAGGACATGACCTACGCGGCGCCCCTGTTCGTCACCGCGGAGTTCATCAACAACAACACCGGCGAGATCAAGAGCCAGACGGTCTTCATGGGTGACTTCCCGATGATGACCGACAAGGGCACCTTCATCATCAACGGCACCGAGCGCGTCGTCGTCTCGCAGCTGGTCCGCTCCCCGGGCGTCTACTTCGATCACAGCATCGACAAGGGCACCGAGAAGGACCTGCACAGCGTGCGCGTCATCCCGTCGCGCGGCGCGTGGCTGGAATTCGACGTCGACAAGCGCGACACCGTCGGTGTCCGCATCGACCGCAAGCGCCGTCAGCCGGTCACCGTGCTGCTCAAGGCGCTGGGCTGGACCACCGAGGAGATCGTCGAGCGTTTCGGCTTCTCCGAGATCATGATGTCCACCCTGGAGAAGGACAGCACGCCCGGCCAGGACGAGGCGCTGCTCGACATCTACCGCAAGCTGCGTCCGGGCGAGCCGCCGACCAAGGAGTCCGCGCAGACCCTGCTGGAGAACCTGTTCTTCAAGGAGAAGCGCTACGACCTGGCGCGCGTCGGTCGCTACAAGATCAACAAGAAGCTCGGCATCCACGTGCACGAGCCGGTGACCTCCTCGGTGCTGACCAAGGAAGACATCGTCACCACCATCGAGTACCTGGTGCGTCTGCACGCCGGTGACCGCTCGATGACCGCCCCCGGTGGCGAAGAGGTCCCCGTCGAGATCGACGACATCGATCACTTCGGTAACCGTCGTCTGCGCACCGTCGGCGAGCTGATCCAGAACCAGATCCGGGTGGGCCTGTCCCGCATGGAGCGCGTGGTCCGCGAGCGGATGACGACTCAGGACGTCGAGGCGATCACGCCGCAGACCCTGATCAACATCCGCCCGGTCGTCGCCGCGATCAAGGAGTTCTTCGGAACCTCCCAGCTGTCGCAGTTCATGGACCAGAACAACCCGCTGTCGGGTCTGACCCACAAGCGCCGCCTGTCGGCGCTGGGCCCGGGTGGTCTGTCCCGTGAGCGCGCCGGCCTGGAAGTCCGTGACGTCCACCCGTCGCACTACGGCCGCATGTGCCCGATCGAGACCCCGGAAGGCCCGAACATCGGCCTGATCGGTTCGCTGTCGGTGTACGCGCGGGTCAACCCGTTCGGCTTCATCGAGACCCCGTACCGCCGGGTCATCGACGGCAAGGTGACCGACGAGGTCAAGTACCTGACCGCCGACGAGGAAGACCGCTACGTTCGCGCGCAGGCCAACTCCCCGGTCGACGCCGATGGCCGCTTCCTCGAGGAGAAGGTCCTCGTCCGCCGTGCGGGCGAAGAGGTCGAGTTCGTGACGCCGGCTCAGGTCGACTACATGGACATCTCGCCGCGCCAGATGGTGTCGGTCGCGACGGCCATGATCCCGTTCCTCGAGCACGACGACGCCAACCGTGCCCTCATGGGTGCGAACATGCAGCGTCAGGCCGTGCCGCTGATCCGTTCCGAGTCCCCGATCGTGGGCACCGGTATGGAGCTGCGCGCCGCGGTCGACGCCGGCGATGTCGTGGTGAACGAGAAGCCGGGTGTGGTCGAGGAGGTCTCGGCCGACTACGTCACCGTGATGGCCGACGACGGCAGCCGCAAGTCCTACCGGATGCGCAAGTTCAACCGCTCGAACCAGGGCACCTGCTCCAACCAGCGTCCGATCGTGGACGAGGGTCAGCGGGTGGAGAAGGGGCAGGTCCTCGCGGACGGCCCCTGCACCGAGAACGGTGAGATGGCGCTCGGCAAGAACCTTCTTGTCGCCGTCATGCCGTGGGAAGGCCACAACTACGAGGACGCGATCATCCTGTCGCAGCGCCTCGTGGAAGAGGACGTTCTCACCTCGATCCACATCGAAGAGCACGAGATCGACGCCCGCGACACCAAGCTGGGCGCCGAGGAGATCACCCGGGACATCCCGAACGTCTCCGACGAGGTGCTGGCCGACCTGGACGAGCGCGGCATCATCCGCATCGGCGCCGAGGTTCGCGACGGCGACATCCTGGTCGGCAAGGTCACCCCGAAGGGCGAGACCGAGCTGACCCCCGAGGAGCGCCTGCTCCGCGCGATCTTCGGTGAGAAGGCGCGCGAGGTGCGCGACACCTCGCTGAAGGTGCCCCACGGTGAGTCCGGCAAGGTCATCGGCATCCGCGTGTTCTCGCGCGAGGACGACGACGATCTGCCGCCCGGTGTCAACGAGCTGGTCCGTGTCTACGTGGCCCAGAAGCGCAAGATCCAGGACGGCGACAAGCTCGCCGGCCGCCACGGCAACAAGGGCGTCATCGGCAAGATCCTCCCCGTCGAGGACATGCCGTTCATGCCCGACGGCACCCCGATCGACATCATCCTGAACACCCACGGTGTTCCGCGTCGTATGAACATCGGCCAGATCCTCGAGACCCATCTGGGCTGGATCGGCAAGGCCGGCTGGAATGTCGACGTGGCCACCGACGGCACCCGTCCGGACTGGGCGGCCTCGCTGCCCGAGGAGATGCTGGGGGCGCCCGCCGACTCCAACATCGCCACCCCGGTGTTCGACGGTGCCAAGGATGACGAGCTGACCGGTCTGCTCGGCTCGACCCTGCCGAACCGTGACGGTGAGCGCATGGTCGACGAGAACGGCAAGGCGACCCTGTTCGACGGCCGCTCCGGCGAGCCGTTCCCGTACCCGGTCGCGGTCGGTTACATGTACATCCTGAAGCTGCACCACCTGGTCGACGACAAGATCCACGCCCGTTCGACCGGTCCTTACTCGATGATCACGCAGCAGCCGCTGGGTGGTAAGGCGCAGTTCGGTGGTCAGCGTTTCGGTGAGATGGAGTGCTGGGCCATGCAGGCCTACGGCGCGGCGTACACGCTGCAGGAGCTCCTGACCATCAAGTCCGACGACGTGGTGGGCCGCGTGAAGGTCTACGAGGCGATCGTCAAGGGCGAGAACATTCCGGAGCCGGGCATTCCGGAGTCGTTCAAGGTGCTCCTCAAGGAACTCCAGTCGCTGTGCCTCAACGTGGAAGTGCTGTCCTCGGACGGCGCCGCGATCGAGATGCGTGATGGTGACGACGAGGATCTGGAGCGCGCCGCGGCGAACCTGGGCATCAACCTGTCCAGGAACGAAGCGGCCACCGTCGACGATTTGGCGAACTAGGTGGTGACGCGGGTGGCTGTTTCGGCAGCCGCCCGCGGACCCGCGATCGGTAACTAGTGAACTTTTTGCTCGAATTCGACCCGAACAGGGGAAAGGAAGTTACGTGCTAGACGTCAACTTCTTCGATGAACTCCGGATCGGCCTGGCCACCGCTGAAGACATCCGCCAGTGGAGCTATGGCGAGGTCAAGAAGCCGGAGACCATCAACTACCGCACGCTCAAGCCGGAGAAGGACGGGCTCTTCTGCGAGAAGATCTTCGGTCCCACCCGGGACTGGGAGTGCTACTGCGGCAAGTACAAGCGTGTCCGCTTCAAGGGCATCATCTGTGAGCGCTGTGGCGTCGAGGTGACTCGCGCCAAGGTGCGCCGTGAGCGGATGGGCCACATCGAGCTGGCCGCACCCGTCACCCACATCTGGTACTTCAAGGGCGTTCCGTCGCGCTTGGGCTACCTGCTGGATCTGGCGCCGAAGGATCTCGAGAAGATCATCTACTTCGCCGCCTACGTCATCGTCGGTGTCGACGAGGAGCTGCGCCACAACGAGCTCAGCACCCTCGAGGCCGAGATGGAGGTCGAGAAGAAGGCGGTCGCCGATCAGCGCGACGCCGATCTCGAGGCCCGCGCGCAGAAGCTCGAGGCCGACCTGGCCGAGCTGGAAGCCGAGGGCGCCAAGTCCGACGTGCGTCGCAAGGTCAAGGACGGCGGCGAGCGCGAGATGCGTCAGCTGCGCGACCGCGCCCAGCGCGAGCTGGACCGCCTCGACGAGATCTGGACGACCTTCACCAAGCTGTCGGTCAAGCAGCTCATCGTCGACGAGGTGCTCTACCGCGAGCTCGTCGACCGCTACGGCGAGTACTTCACCGGCGCCATGGGTGCGGAGTCCATCCAGAAGCTGATGGAGAACTTCGACATCGACGCCGAGGCCGAGAACCTGCGCGAGACCATTCGCTCGGGCAAGGGCCAGAAGAAGCTGCGCGCGCTCAAGCGGCTCAAGGTCGTCGCGGCCTTCCAGGCCAACGGCAACTCGCCCATGGGCATGGTGCTCGACGCCGTTCCGGTGATCCCGCCGGAGCTGCGCCCGATGGTTCAGCTCGACGGTGGCCGTTTCGCCACCTCCGACCTGAACGACCTGTACCGCCGCGTGATCAACCGCAACAACCGCCTCAAGCGACTGATCGATCTGGGTGCGCCCGAGATCATCGTCAACAACGAGAAGCGGATGCTGCAGGAGTCCGTCGACGCGCTGTTCGACAACGGCCGTCGCGGCCGTCCGGTCACCGGACCGGGTAACCGCCCGCTGAAGTCGCTGAGCGATCTGCTCAAGGGCAAGCAGGGTCGTTTCCGTCAGAACCTGCTCGGCAAGCGCGTCGACTACTCGGGCCGTTCGGTCATCGTCGTCGGTCCGCAGCTGAAGCTGCACCAGTGTGGTCTGCCGAAGCTGATGGCGCTCGAGCTGTTCAAGCCGTTCGTCATGAAGCGTCTGGTGGATCTCAACCACGCGCAGAACATCAAGTCCGCCAAGCGGATGGTCGAGCGTCAGCGTCCCCAGGTGTGGGATGTCCTCGAAGAGGTCATCGCCGAGCACCCGGTGCTGCTGAACCGCGCGCCCACCCTGCACCGCCTGGGTATCCAGGCCTTCGAGCCCCAGCTGGTCGAAGGCAAGGCCATCCAGCTGCACCCGCTCGTGTGTGAGGCGTTCAACGCCGACTTCGACGGTGACCAGATGGCCGTGCACCTCCCGCTGTCGGCGGAGGCGCAGGCCGAGGCGCGCATCCTGATGCTGTCGTCGAACAACATCCTGTCCCCGGCGTCGGGTCGCCCGCTGGCGATGCCGCGTCTGGACATGGTGACCGGCCTGTTCTACCTGACTCGTCTCGACGAGAAGGGTGTCGGCACCTACCGGGCCGGCGGCAAGGACGAGCCGGAGTACGGCGTGTACTCCTCGCCGGCCGAGGCCCAGATGGCCGTCGACCGCGGTGAGCTGACCGTGCGCTCGATGATCAAGGTGCGTCTCACCGAGCAGCGCCCGCCGCGCGAGATCGAGGCGGAGCTGTTCCCGGAGGGTTGGCACCGCGGTGACGCGTGGCTGGCCGAGACCACCCTGGGTCGCGTGCTGTTCAACGATCTGCTCCCGGCGGACTACGCGTTCATCAACGAGCCGATGCCGAAGAAGCGGCAGGCCACGATCATCAACGATCTGGCCGAGCGCTACCCGATGATCGTCGTCGCGCAGACCGTCGACAAGCTCAAGGACGCCGGCTTCTACTGGGCCACGCGTTCGGGTGTCACCGTCTCCATGTCGGACGTGCTCGTTCCGCCGGAGAAGGCCGACATCATGGAGCGGTACGAGGCCATGGCGGATCAGATCGAGAAGAAGTACCAGCGTGGTGCGCTCGATCACCAGGAGCGCAACAACGCCCTGGTCAAGATCTGGCAGGAAGCGACCGAAGAGGTCGGTACGGCGCTGCGTTCGCACTACCCGGCCGACAACCCGATCATCACGATCGTCGACTCGGGTGCGACCGGTAACTTCACCCAGACTCGTACCCTCGCCGGTATGAAGGGTCTGGTGACGAACCCCAAGGGTGAGTTCATCCCGCGCCCGATCAAGTCCTCGTTCCGTGAGGGCCTGACCGTGCTCGAGTACTTCATCAACACCCACGGTGCTCGTAAGGGTCTGGCCGACACCGCGCTGCGTACCGCCGACTCGGGTTACCTGACCCGTCGTCTGGTGGACGTCTCGCAGGACGTCATCGTGCGCGAGCACGACTGTGGCACCGAGCGCGGCATCGTCGTGCCGATCGCGGAGAAGCAGGCCGACGGCTCGCTCATCCGGGACGCGCACGTCGAGACCTCGACCTACGCTCGCACCCTGGCGACCGACGCGGTCGACGCCAAGGGCAACGTCGTCGTGGCCAAGGGCGCCGATCTCGGCGACCCGGCCCTGGAGGCGCTGCTCGAGGCCGGTATCACCGAGGTGAAGGTCCGCTCCGTGCTGACCTGCACCACCGGCACCGGCGTCTGCGCCACCTGCTACGGCCGCTCGATGGCCACCGGCAAGCTGGTCGACATCGGCGAGGCCGTCGGCATCGTCGCCGCCCAGTCCATCGGTGAGCCGGGTACCCAGCTGACCATGCGTACCTTCCACCAGGGTGGTGTCGCGGGTGACGACATCACCGGTGGTCTGCCCCGCGTGCAGGAGCTCTTCGAAGCTCGTGTGCCCAAGGGCAAGGCGCCCATCGCCGAGGTCTCGGGTCGCGTGCGGCTCGAGGACGACGACCGCTTCTACAAGATCACGATCATCCCTGATGACGGGTCGGAGGAAGTCGTCTACGACAAGCTCTCGAAGCGTCAGCGTCTGCGTGTGTTCAAGCACGACGACGGCACCGAGCGCCTGCTGGCCGACGGTGACCACGTGGAGGTGGGTCAGCAGCTGCTCGAGGGCGCTGCCGATCCGCACGAGGTGCTGCGCGTGATGGGTCCCCGTCAGGTGCAGGTCCACCTGGTCCACGAGGTCCAGGAGGTCTACCGCTCGCAGGGTGTGTCGATCCACGACAAGCACATCGAGGTCATCGTGCGCCAGATGCTGCGTCGCGTGACGATCATCGATTCGGGTGCGACCGAGTTCCTGCCCGGTTCGCTCACCGAGCGTGCCGAGTTCGAGGCCTCGAACCGTCGTGTGGTGGCCGAGGGTGGCGAGCCCGCCTCCGGCCGTCCGGTGCTGATGGGTATCACCAAGGCGTCGCTGGCCACCGATTCGTGGCTGTCGGCGGCTTCCTTCCAGGAGACCACCCGAGTGCTGACGGACGCGGCGATCAACTGCCGCTCCGACAAGCTGATCGGCCTGAAGGAGAACGTGATCATCGGTAAGCTCATCCCGGCCGGTACCGGTATCAACCGTTACCGCAACATCCAGGTGCAGCCGACCGAAGAAGCCCGTGCCGCTGCGTACGCGGTGCCGTCCTACGACGACACCTACTACTCGCCGGACAGCTTCGGCTCCTCCACCGGCGCCGCGGTGCCGCTGGACGACTACGGCTTCAGCGACTACCGCTAAGTCCTAGCCAGGCACAACGATTCGGCCCCCGCTCCCCGGAGCGGGGGCCGACTTCGTTCTCGGGCTCCATGATCAGCCCCGCTGTCAGTTTCCGTTCACGCGTTTACCTGCACGGAGGGCGAAGTCGTCGAGCGCGTCCAGCACCTCTCGCGCCTGCCACAGGCGGTTGCGCCGCATACCGGTGAATTCCGTGAGCACTCCGACCTCGACCAGAGCATTGATGGCGCGCACTGCGTTGGAGTCGGCGATGCCGAGCGCATCAGCCGCGGTCGTGGCATCGAAAACCGGTTGCCGGAGTGCGATGTCGATCAATCGCCACGGCGTGGACCCGCGCCTGGCGAGAATCACCGACTCCCATCGCGCACGGATTCCGTGGATGTCCTCGACCAGCAGCCGCGCGTTGGCGAGAGCGGTGAAGGTGGCTTCGGCAACCTGGTGGACGATCGGCGCCGGGTCGCCGGCACGGTAGGCGGTCAGGGCGGCGAAATAGTCGTCGACACGGGTCAGCAGCCCCGCGGCGATCGGGACTGTCACCTGTTCGGTGACGTCCTTCGCCCGCAGCATCGCGTGCATCAGCGCTCGACCGGTGCGGCCGTTGCCGTCGATGAAGGGGTGAATGGTTTCGAACTGCGCGTGCGCGAGGGCGGTATGGGCCAGTACGGGGATGTTGTCGCGCCGGATGAACCGGAGCAGATCGTCGATCGAATCCGGTACGCGGGCATGGTGCGGTGCGACGAACGCTGCCCCGTGTGGCCCGACGTTGTCACCGCCGATCCATACCTGCTGCGATCGCCACCGGCCCGCCGTCGTGGGTTCGTGGACCATCAGCGCGGCATGCATCTCCAATAGCAGTTGGTCATCGATGTCGCCCGTCAGATTCATCGCGGTCCGCATCGCCCGCACGTTGCCGACGATCTCGACCGCATTGCGCTGGTCGCTCCCACCGATCTCGGCCAGCGCGATCGCTTTCGCCCCCGAGGTCAGGTGTTCGATCTGGGACGAGGACGCGGACTCCGTTCGCAGCAGGATGGCGCCGAACGGGGTGAGGTCGGCCCCGACCATGGTGTCGAATCGCGCGATCTCGAAGGTGGCCGCGTCCGCTACGGCCAGGACATCGGTGGGCAGCCGGACAGCCTGTTCGGCGATCGACGGCGCGATCGCCGACTGGTACGGCCCACGATGCCGCTCCCGGACCCGTAGCGAGAGCAGCTCCGCTGGGATTGTCGGGACCCAGTCGTGGGATTCCCACGTGACAGGGGGCCACGCGGTATCTGACGTCATCTTCGCATTTTATCATCAGATATCTGATAACTGAGGGTAAGCGTTGTCCACGTGCTCGCGTAGGTCTAATCGGCGGGTTGGCGGGAGGGAGCGGTGCGGGCGTGGGTGGCGTAGAGGGTGAGGCCGACGAAGGTGAGGCCGCCGACGAGGTTGCCTACCACGGTGGGGATTTCGTTCCAGATCATGTAGTCGCCGAGGGAGAAGTCGCCGCCCAGGAGGAGGCCGGAGGGGAACAGGAACATGTTGACGATGGAGTGTTCGAAGCCCATGTAGAAGAAGAGCATGATGGGCATCCACATAGCGATCACCTTGCCGGAGACCGAGGTGGACATCATGGCGGCGACCACGCCGGTGGAGACCATCCAGTTGCACAGGACGGCGCGGATGAAGAGGGTGAGCATGCCCGCGGCGCCGTATTCGGCGTAGCCGAGGGTGCGGGCCTCGCCGATCTCGCCGAGTTTCTGCCCGACGGCGCTGGGGTCCATGGCGAAGCCCATGGTCAGGATGATCGCCATCATCACGGCGACAGTGAACGCGCCGGCGAAGTTGCCGACGAAGACCAGGCCCCAGTTGCGCAGCATCGAGCGCACGGTGACGCCGCGGCGCTTGTCGAGCAGAGCCAGCGGCACCAGCGTGAAAACGCCGGTGAGCAGATCGAATCCGAGCAGGTACAGCATGCAGAAGCCGACCGGGAAGAGCACGGCGCCCAGTAATGGCTGGCCGGTGTTGACGGTGACGGTGACCGCGAACGCCGCGGCGAGGGCGAGGATCGCGCCCGCCATATAGGCGCGGATCACGGTGTCCCGGGTGGACATGAAAGCCTTGGCTTCGCCCGCGTCGATCATCTTCTCGACGAAGTCCGCTGGTTTGAGATAGGACATGCGACCCCTTCGTAGTGCTTCCAGCACAGTAGTTTTCGCCGCCGAGGTTGCCTCGCGATCACCGGAAGTTGCCACCCGGTAAATAGTGGTATTCCACTATGGCGGGGAGTGTGGGCGGATGGCAGGCTGGCGAGGTCCCCGAATGAGGAGCCCGTATGCAACCGATCATGAGCAAGTCCGCCGCCGCCGACCTCGTCGTCGCCGCCCGCATTCGCAAAGGCCTGACCTGGGCCGCCATCGCGGAATCGCTGGGCGCGCCGCTGGTCTGGACGACGGCGGCCCTGCTCGGTCAGCACCCGATGACCGAGGAGCAGGCGGCCGCGGTCTGCGCGCTCCTCGACTTGGACGAGACTGTCGCCGAGAGCCTGCGTCTGCAGCCCTCGCGCGGCGCCGACCCGGCGCAACTGGCCGATCCCACCATCTACCGCCTCGTCGAGGCGGTCTCGGTCTACGGCCCGGCGCTCAAGGCGCTGATCCACGAGGAATTCGGCGACGGCATCATGAGTGCCATCAACTTCAACATCGACATCGCCCGCCGCCCGCACCCCGACGGCGACCGCGTCGTCATCACCCTCGACGGCAAGTTCCTCGACTACCGCTGGTAGGTCAGGCCTCGGGTCGCGCCGGGACCTCGGTGACGGCTCGTGCCTCGGGATCGCCGACCGGCAGGGGTTCGGGTTCGCCGCGGCGGACGATGATCACGCCGAGGAGGATCAGTGCGCCGCCGAGCAATTGGATCGGGCGGGGGGCCTCGCCGAGCAGGGCCCAGGCGAACAGCAGTGCGGCCAGCACCTCGGTGAGGGCGACGAACGAGGCCAGTCGGGAGCCCAGGCGGCGGGTGGCGGCGATGCCGGTGACGTAGGCGATCGCGGCGGTGACGATGCCGATCAGCAGGATCGGGACCCACCACGGCGTGCTGAAATCGTCGAACACGACTGTCTCGGTGGTGGCGTGCAGCGGCACGATGCCGACCAGGCCGGCCAGCACCAGGGTGACCCCGCCGATCAGCAGACCTCCTGCGGCCAGGACCGTGCCGGGCAGCTCACCGCCCTGGGCGGAGAGCACGAAATACGCGGCGGCGCCGATCATCGCGGCCAGTGCCCAGGTGATGCCGATCGGATCGGTCGACACTCCGGCGAGGATGTCGAGCACGAGCAGCAGTCCGGTGATGCCGAGTGCGGCGCCGGCGAGGGTGGCCGCGCCGGGGCGCTGGCGGTGCCGCGCCCACATCCAGCCGACGACGGCGATCGGCGCGGTGTATTCGATCAGCAGGGCGGCGCCGACTTCCATGTGCGCGACGGCGTTGAAGTAGGCCAGCTGGGTGCCCGCGACGGCGAGCAGTCCGTACAGCCCGATCAGGGTGGCGTTGGCGCGCACCAGGTTCCAGTTGCCGCGGAGCTGGGGGAGGGCGATGGGGAGCAGGACGACTCCGGCGAGCAGCACGCGCGCGGCGACCACGGCGGCCGCGCTCCAGCCCGCGTTCATCAGGCCGCGCGCGAGCGGGCCGGACAGGCCGAACGAGGTGGCGGAGGCCAGCGCGAACAGCAGGCCGGTGCGGATCCGGCTACTCGCCAGTCCGTCATGAGTCAAAGTCGCCATGACTAATGACGGTAAGCAGGCTGCGGTAATATGTCAACGTGGTTTTCGCTCATGACACCGAGGCGGCGCTGCTGGCGGCGGTCGAACTGGTCAATTCCGCGGAGGACCCCGACACCCTCACCGGCACCGACCAGCTCGACGAGTTCTTCGTGCGGCACGTCTACACGGGTGTGCACGCCGGCGACGCCGCCGAACTGGCCGCGGTGCGGGCCCTACGCGCGCCGCTGCGCCGGATGCTCACCAGCGACCGGGACAGCGCGGTGGTCCTGGTGAACGAGACCCTGGCCGAGCACCGCGCGGTGCCGCAGCTGGTGCGGCACGGTGATGTCGACTACCACGTGCACGCCGTCCCACCGGAGGCTCCGCTGCCGGTCCGCATCGCCGTCGAGACCGCGATGGCCATGATCGATCTGATCCGCGCCGACGACCTGAGCCGGCTGTCGATCTGCGCCGACGACACCTGCGACGGGCTGGTCCTGGACCTGTCCCGCAACCGTTCCCGCCGCTACTGCAGCACCGCCTGCGGCAATCGCAATGCCGTCGCGGCCTACCGGGCCAGACAGCGTTAGAGCGAGCGCACCTTCGGGCACTTCTTGCCCGCCAGATGGCACTTGTCCTCGAACCCGGCGGGCAGCCACGTCCCGTTGCGCAGCAGCGGATGGTGCGGGAAATACTGCAACGCCGCGGTGACGAAGATCAGTGGCGCCCAAGCACTCCGGACCTGTAGCTGCTGCATGGTCCCGCTGCGATCGGGGAACCGGCAGCCGACCAGATCGGGCGCGGTCAGGTCGACACTCTCCAGCGCCGACCAGTGCAGTGAGAACGACCGCTCCGGATTGGCCAGGTGGATCCGGCGATTGGACACCATCGCCGATCCCGGGCGCTCGGCCACCCAGCGCGGTTGCGTCGCGGCCTCGGCCCGGAGTCGTCGTGACTCGTTGCGCACCGCGTTGCCCAGGTGCGCGACGGCGCCGAGCGGGGTCCGCCCGTCGGCGCGCACCTGGCCGCGCACCCACGTGCCGTTCCCCGATCCACGCCAGGTGAACCACTGGACGCCGCCGTCGGCGAAGCAGGTCTCGCCGGAGTCGAGCCGGACCCTGGTCGCGGTGGACGGTATCCGGTCGCCGTGGCCCGCCGCGAGCAGTTCGGCCACACCGCAGGTGTAGAGCAGGTAGTCGTCGAACCAGGTCCAGCCAGCCTGCTCGGCCAGGGCCCGATCGATGTCGGCCAGCGGGTCGAACACGTCTCTCACCACCCACTCACAACGTGCGAAGTCTCCTTCCGTCAACGGTAGCGGAGAGTCCGCACGGTGCTCAGCGCTCGCTGTCGAGCGCGGCCATCTGCGCGGGCGCGTAGCGCTCGCCCGCCACCGCCGCGTCCGGGGTGGCCGCCTCGATCGCGGCCAGTTCCCGCTCGGTCAGCGCTACCCGCAGCGCGTCCAGGGTTTCGGTCAGCCGGGCGCGGCTGCGCGCGCCGATCACCGGGACGATGTCCTCGCCGCGGTGCAGGGCCCACGCGACCGCGAGCTGGGCGACCGAAATGCCCTTGGCGGCAGCGATATCCGCGAGCGCCTCGACCAGGCGCAGATTCCGGGTGAGGTTCTCGCCCTGGAAGCGCGGGCTGTGGGTGCGGAAGTCGGTGACGTCGGTGGGCGCGCCCGCGCGGAAGGTGTCGCTGAGCAGGCCGCGCGAGAGCACGCCGTAGGCGGTGATCCCGACGCCGAGTTCCCGTGCCACCGGCAGGATCTCGTCCTCGATGCCACGCGAGATCAGCGAATACTCGATCTGCAGATCCACGATCGGGTGCACGGCGGCGGCCCGGCGCAGCGTGTCGGCGCCGACTTCGGACAGGCCGATATGGCGGACATAGCCCGCTTCGACCAGCTCGGCGATGGCGCCGACGGTGTCCTCGATCGGCACCTCGGGGTCGAGGCGGGCCGGGCGGTAGATGTCGATGTGGTCGACGCCGAGCCGGGTGAGGCTGTAGGTGAGGGAATTGCGGACGGCGGCGGGGCGGCCGTCGAAGCCGGCGAACGAGCTGTCGGGGCCGCGCAGCGCGCCGAACTTCACGCTCAGCACCACGTCCTCGCGGGCCCGTTCGGCGATGGCCTTGCCGATCAGCAGTTCGTTGTGGCCCGCGCCGTAGAAGTCGCCGGTGTCGACGAGGTTGATGCCCGCGTCGATCGCGGCGTGCAGGGTGGCGGTGGATTCGCGGTCGTCGGCGGCACCGTACATGCCGGACATGCCCATCGCGCCGAGGCCGATGCGGCTGACGCGGGGACCGGTGGTGCCGAGGGCGGCCGAGGAGTGCGGGGAGTTCGTCATGACCTCAGCCTGCGTGGGGTGCGCCGGGCTCGGCAGAGAGCGTTCATCGGGGGATCGCCGATCCCTGGCTGGGCCGCGCGCAT
The DNA here is from genome assembly GCF_052983615.1 of Nocardia fodinahabitans. Lineage (NCBI taxonomy): Bacteria > Bacillati > Actinomycetota > Actinomycetes > Mycobacteriales > Nocardiaceae > Nocardia > Nocardia fodinahabitans. Next base: position 2,615,797 of record NZ_JBRJJC010000001.1, on the reverse strand, counting down.
CGTCCACCCAGGTGCTGGCCGCACTGGCCCGGGCCCTGCGGCTGAGCGCCGACGAACGTGACCACCTGTTCCACCTGTGCGGCCACCAGTCCCCGGATCGGGAGCTGCGGGACAAGCATGTCGGGCCCGGTCTGCTGCACATGCTGTCCAAACTCGACGACACCCCTGCCGCCGTGGTCACCGAGCTCGGTGAAGTGCTCGTCCAGAACCGCATGCACACCCTCCTGGCGGGCGATCACGGCGACCGCAGCGGGCGCGACCGCTACTACGCGTGGCGGTGGTTCACCGATCCCGCCGCCAGGGCCGTGTTCCCGGAAGAGGATTGGGATCGGCTCGGCCGCAGCCATGTCGCCGACCTGCGCGCCACCGCGGCGCGCCGGGCCGACGATGCCGAGGTCACCGACTTCATCGCCGAATTGCGGAGCAACAGCCCGGAATTCGAGGCGCTGTGGAACGAACACGAGGTGGCGGTGCGGGTCAGCGACGTCAAGCGGTTCGTGCATCCCGAGGTCGGGCTGATCGACACCATCTGCGAGGTGCTGGTCACCAGGAACTCGGCGCAGCGATTGCTCGTCTACCTGCCCAGACCGGGGACCGACGCCGCCGAGAAGATGGCCTTGCTGCGGGTGATCGGCACCCAGCGGCTCAGCCCGGCGTGACCGTCAGGGCGCCCCGGTGACGTAGGCGAGCGCGGTGTCGATCGCGGGCTGGCCACCGGCCAGCGCGTACCCCGCCAGCGCGCCGATCGCGGCGCCTGCCACGGTCGCCACCGGCACGGTGATGAAATCGAGGACGAACAGCCCGAGCGGGAACCCGAGGACGAAACCGATCGCGGCCCCGATCACGGCGCCCTGGATGATCTCCGGCTGCAGCCGCTGGGTCTCGGCGAAGAAGCGTTCCTGCGCGCTGATGTCGCGCACCGGGGCGTCCGACTCGCCGATCGGGGTGAGGGTGAGGCTGGTGCCCGCCGCGTCGATGGCCGGCGTCAACGGCACCTCGTGGTCGCCGAGTCGCACGACCATCGGCAGCGCGGCGATCACCGTGCCGGCGGCATCGGTGACGGTGACGACCTTCGCGTCGTGCACCAGCTGGAACCGGCCCGCGTCCAGCGTGGTCACCACGGCACGCCGGTCCTCGGACACGCCGACCTGGTAGTTCACGTCCTTGTCGATACCGCGCAGCTGGATGCCGGGCTGGGTACCCGCCGGGGCGGGTGCGGTGGACTGCGTGGGCAGTGGCGTGATGCCGGGCTGGGTGCCCGCGGGGCCGGGCTCGGCGGCGCCGGCTCCCGTGCTCGCCAGGGTGACGCCCGCCGCCAGCAGCGCCGCGCCGATCACAGTGCCGATCCTCATCCCGCCAAGCCTCCCGCAGATCCACCCGGGACCGAATCGTCCCGTTCGTCGCGGCAAACCTAACCGCTGACGCGCTTTTCGGAAAGTTGCCGGACCACGGCCGGACGACGAGCGAAGTCCGGCGCGCGCTCCGGGCGCAGGCCGATTCCGCCCAGATACGCGGTGAGCCCGGCGAGCACCGGCACCGCGTCGACGACCCGCAGCGGCAGCGGGGCGGTGCGCAGTTCGCCGCGCAGGGCAGGCGCGATGAGCATGTCGTGTTCGCCGCGCTGGGAGCGCTGGGTGAAACTCGCGGGCAGCATCCGTCTGCGCTGTACTTTCTCCAGGTCGGCGGTCCGCACCGTCCCGTCGAGCAGCGGCTGGGCGAGTAGCCGCGCGGCGGCGACGGCATCCTGCACTGCCAGGTTCACGCCGACGCCGCCGACCGGTGACATCGTGTGCGCGGCGTCGCCGATGCACAGCAGACCGGGCACGTACCAGCGGTCGAGCATCCCGACGGTCACCTCGAGTAGTTTGACGTCCGCCCAGGACCCGATCGCGGCGGTCGCCTCGGCGGGCCAGCCGAACAGTTCGGCGACGCGCTCGCGCAGCCACTCCACGTCGTGGGTGGCCCGCAGCGTCGCATCGCCTCCCTTCTCGATGATGTAACCGGTCTGGTAGTAGTCGCCGCGGTCGATCGCCACCGCCGAGTTCCCGCTGGTGAACCTGGCCTGTACCGCGCCGCCGCCGGTGTCGTCGGCGGCCTTCGGGATGCGGAAGAACCACATGTCCATCGGTACGTCCTCGCTCCGCTGGCGGAGTCCGGCGGCCTCGCGGGCGACGGAATCGCGCCCGTCGCAGGCGATCACGAGGTCGGCGCGCAGGGTGTGCTCGGTGCCGTCGGCGTCGCGGTATCGCACCCCGGTGACGGTGTCGGCCTCGTGGATCAGCCCGGTGACGGTCGAGCGCATCCGCAGCGTGAAGGTCGGTTCGGTGGTGGCGGCGCGGACCAGCAGGTCGAGGAAGTCCCACTGCGGGACCATCGCGATGTGGCGGTACCGGCCGGGAATCCGGGTGAGATCGGCGGCGACGACCATCCGGTCGCCCGCATACATGCACATCCTGGTCAGCGTGGACTGCGGCAGCCGGGCGAAGTCCGGGCCGAGGCCGAGTTCGTCGAGCAGGCGCACGGTCGACGGGTGCACGGTGTCGCCGCGGAAATCGCGCAGGAAATCGGGATGCTTCTCCAGCACCGTCACCTCGACGCCCGCCCTGGCCAGCAGCAGCCCGGCCATCGTGCCCGCCGGTCCGCCGCCGACGATGCAGCATGTCGTCTTGTCCATGAACCCCCCTCGACGCCAATGTCTACGACAAAGCGTAGTAGTCAATCGGCCGGCAGGTCCAGAGTTTTCGGAAATCTTCGACGGCTCTTGACGGCGGGGTGCGGCCGCGCAATACTGAACTAGATGGTTCAGTATGACTTCCTGGATGCCTCGTTCGGGGCGCTCGCGGACCCCACTCGGCGGGGCATCCTCGAGCAACTCGGGCGTGGGCCCGCCAGCATCAGCGAGTTGGCCGAGCGTTTCGACATGACCTTGACCGGCATCAAGAAGCACATCGGCTTGCTCGAGAACGCGGGCATGGTGGTCACCGAGAAGCGTGGCCGGGTCCGGTACTGCCGGATCGGCGAGCACGTCTTCGATCGAGAGGTGGCCTGGATGCAGGGCTATCGGCAGATGCTCGAAGCCCGAATGGACCGTCTCGGTGAATTCCTCGAACGAACGGAGCCAGAGCAATGAGCACAACGACCAACGACGCGGTCATCACCTCGACCTCGGACCGCGAAGTCCACATCGAACGCGATTTCGACGCACCGCTGGACCGGGTGTGGAACGCCTACAGCCGGATCGAGCAGCTCTCGCGCTGGTGGGGGCGCGGCCACGTCGTCGACGTCGAACGCTGGGAGTTCCGCAAGGGCGGGCACTGGCGCTTCGTCGAGCACGACGGCGACCAGTCGCACGGATTCGAGGGCCGCTTCCGCGAGATCACCCCGAAGGAGCGCATCGTGCAGTCCTTCGAATGGGACGGCATGCCCGCGCACATCTCGATCGACTCCACCACCTTCGTCGACCTCGGCAACGGCCGCACCCGGGTCGTCACCGACAGCGTCTTCCACACCGCCGAGGAATGCGCGGGCATGCTCGCCTCCGGTATGGAAGGTGGTCTCAACGACAGCTACCGCGCCCTGGACGCCCTGCTGGCCGACGGCCGCTAGCGATCGCCGATCCGGTGCCGCGGGGAAGGCGGTGCCGGATCAGCGGTGGGCGCAGCCGGTGGCCCGCTTGCGTGGCTTCAGCCGCAGCGGCGGCAGCGGCGGGGCGGGGATCCGCTCGTCGGGCGCGTGGCCGATCACCTCGGCGAAACGGCTGGTGTCGTGGGCTTCCCAGGCATTGCGGGCCGCGACGATCTCGTCGTGACTGCGGCCGACGAAGTTCCACCACATCACCAGTTCCTCGGCGAACGGTTCGCCGCCGATCAGCGCGAAGTGCGCGCCGTCGGTGCTCGTCAGCTGGAGCTCGGCCCGGTCGGTGCCCAGATACAGCAGTGGTCCGGCGGTCAGTTCCGTACCGTCCACCACCACGGTGCCCTCGATGACCAGCACCGCGTGCTCGAAGGCGCGCTCCAGCGGCAGCCGCACCTCGGCGCCGGGGTCGAGCACGATGTCGGCCCCGACGATCGGGGTGTAGGCCCGCGCCGGTGAGGTGACACCGCCCAGCGAGCCGATCAGCACGGTGGCCCGCAGCCCCGGTTCCTCGTACACGGGCAGCTCGCGGTGCTGCTCGAAATGCGGTTCGACGCCGGTCGCGGTACCGGGCAGCGCGATCCAGAGCTGCAAACCGTTGCCCGCGCTGGCGCCGGGGACACCGAACTCGGAATGGGCGATGCCGCGACCCGAGGTCATCAGGTTCAGCTGGCCCGGCTCGATCTCGACGTCGGAGCCCACCGAATCCCGGTGCCGGATCCGGCCGTCGAACGGCCAGGTCACCGTCTGCAAGCCGATGTGCGGGTGCGGCAGGATATCGGGCGACGCGCCGGTCCGCGTGACGGTCGGCGAACCGAACCGGTCCAGGAAACACCACGCGCCGACGGTCGGCAGATCACGTTGCGGCAGGGTGCGTTCCACGTACACGCCGCGCACGCCACCGAGCGGTACCTCCCTGGCGGGGTACAGCTCGGTGATCGGTCCCGGACCCGGCGACGGCTCACACAGCGCCTCGGCGGGATCGACCTCCATATCGCTCACTTGGCGATGCCCTTGCCGACGACGTGCGCGTCGTACTCGGGGTGCTTGTCGAGCCAGCCGCGGATGAACGGGCAGTGCGCGGTGATGGTGCGGCCGCGCGCGATCACGTCCTCGACGGCCTGGTGGGCGAGCACGCCGCCCAGGCCCTTGCCCGCGAAGGCGCCGTCGATCTCGGTGTGGATGAAATCGGTGTCGTTGTCGCGCTCGATGTACTCGGCGAAGCCGGCCAGTTCGCCGTCGAAGAACACGTCGTAGCGGTTCTTCTCCACGTTGCGCACGACGCGGCGCTGGAGCTCGGTCGAGGCGGGCTGCGCGGCGGGGGTGGTCTCGGACATCTTCTTGCGCTCCTTCCGCACCGGAACAGGGTGCGCGCTCAGGATCGACACGCGGTTGAACGCGCCGATCGCGACGGCGATCCAGACGATCACCGAGATCTGTTCCTCGGACCAATGCTCGCGCGCGATCTCGTATTCCCGATCGGTGCGCTCCTCGTCGGGCAGGGTGGTGACGGCCTCGGCCAGCCCGAGCGCGGCCCGGTCGGCGGCCGAGTAGGTGCCGCCGCGCCGCCACGCGGGCAAGACCACGATCTCCTGTGCCGACAGACCCGCGCCGAGGCCGGCGTGCTCGTGCACGTCGAGGCAGTACGGGCAGCCGTTGATCTGGGAGACCCGCAGATTGATCAGCTCGATCAGCCGCCGCTCGATCCCCGCGGCCGCGGCGGCGGCGCGGATCTCGGCGGCGGTCGCGCTGAGCGCCTTGAAGATCGCCGGGTGCTGCTTGTCGATCCACACGCGTTCGTTGCGTTCGGTCACCCTGGCGATGCTAGCGCCGGGCGCCGCGGCCCGTCGGACTGCGGCGCGCCGACGGCTACTCCCGGCCCGCGGAGGTGAAGGACATGTCCGCGTAGCGGGGACCCGCCACCTGCCCCGCGATGGGCTCCAGGGTCGCGAGTTCCTCGGCGGTGAGCCGCACCGTGGCCGCCGCGACGTTCTCGGCGAGCCGGACGCGCTTGCGGGTGCCGGGGATCGGCACCACCGGCAGGCCGTGCGCTTCGGCGCGCGCGTGCACCCACGCCAGCGCCGCCTGGGCCAGGGTGATCCCGTTGGCCGTGGCGATAGAGGCCAGCGGGGCGAGCAACTCGGCGTTGTGCTCGGCGTTGTCGCCGGTGAAGCGCGGCTGGAACCTGCGGAAATCCTTGTCGCCGAGGTCTTTCGCGGTGCGGAACGCGCCGGTGAGGAAGCCGCGGCCCAGCGGCGAGTACGGCACGAAGGCCACGCCGAGCTCGGCGGCGGCGGGCACCGCGGTGCGCTCCACGTCGCGGGAGAACAGCGACCACTCCGACTGCACGGCCGCGATCGGGTGCACCGCGTGCGCGGCGCGCAGTTCGTCACCGGTCACCTCGGACAGCCCGAGCGCGCGCACCTTGCCCGCCGCGACGAGTTCGGACAGCGTGCCGACGGTCTCCTCGATCGGCACCTGTGGATCGCGCCGGTGCATGTAGTACAGGTCGATGGTCTCGATGCCGAGTCGGCGCAGGCTCGCGTCGACCGCGGCGCGGATGTAGCCGGGGGAGTTGTCGAAGCCCCGGTAGGCGGGGTCGTCGGCCTTGCGCACGATGCCGAACTTGGTCGCGATCACCAGCTCGTCGCGGTGGGCGCGGACGAACTCGGACAGGAACTCCTCGTTGTGGCCCGAGCCGTAGACGTCGGCGGTGTCGAACAGGGTGACGCCGAGTTCGAGCGCGTGCTCGAGGGTGGCGCGCGATTCGGCCAGATCGGTCTCGCCGTAGAACTCGCTGATACCCATGCAGCCCAGGCCCTGCACGCCGACCAGTGGGCCGCCGGTGCCGAGGGTGGTGGTCGGCAGCGTCGCGGTGGTGCTCATGTATCGGTTCCTTCGCTCGTGTACGCGGTGCGCGTGGCCGGCCGGTCGGCCTCGGATCTGCCCTCGTAGATGCCGATCTTGTAGTCGAGGACGGCCACGGTCTGCTGGAGTTCCGCGATCTTGTCGAGCACGTCGGACCTGGTCTGGCGGAACATCTCGAGCCGCTCCGGGTAGGTCTGCTCACCCGCCCTGACCAGTTCGGCGTAACGGATCATGTCGGCCACCGGCATGCCGGTCAGCCGCAACCGGCTGATCAGCGTCAGCCATTCCAGATCGCGGTCGCTGAAGCGCCGGTTGCCGGTGTGGTCGCGGCCGACGTACCCCATCAGCCCGATCCGCTCGTACCAGCGCAGGGTGTCGCGACTGAGTCCCGATCGCTCGGCGACCTGGCCGATCGAATACCGCGGGCGTTCGCGATCGTCGTCCCCGTCCTTGATGCGGGGGGCCGCGTCCTGATCCATCGTGCTCGTCCCTTTCTCGTGGAACCCCACCGACGCTATCCACCTGGAGTGCGCTCCAAGCAAGACTCATTCTCGCGGGACGAGCGAATTCAGTTGTACTTCGGCAGCTCCTGCACGGCCCACCGGTTGCCGTCGGGGTCGGCGAAGAAGGTGAACAGGCCCCAGCCCATGTCCTGCACCGGGCTGGCCGCCACCCCGGCGGCCACGAGCTGCTCGTAGGCCTGCTGGGCGCTGGGGACGACCATCTGCATGCCCTCGACGCTGCCGGGGGCGGCGCTGGTCAGGCCGCGGCCGATACAGATCGAGCAGCCGGAGCCCGGTGGGGTGAGCTGGACGAAACGGATGTCCGGGCTCGGGCTGTGGTCGTGGTCGGCGTTGAAGCCGATGCTGGTGTAGAAGTCCTTGGCCCGATCGACATCGGTGACCGGGATGGCAACGAGTTCGATTTTCCAATCCATGCCGTTCAGCATGGCACCGGAGGCCGACAGAAACGTAGTGTGGATCACATGGCAGGTAAGAACATCGACCGCGTCCGGGCCAGATCGGCCTGGGCGACGGTCAAGGAGAGCCCGGTGATCACCGCGATCGCGGTGGCGCCGGTCGTACTGGTACTCGGCGTGGTGTGGTGGCTGACGAACGGTTTCGTCGCCTTCGTGCTACTCGTCCTGCTGGGGGTCGGCATCGTCGTCGGCGGCAAGCTACTCGAGTAGCCGCGTCCGCCCTCAGCGCGGCACGTGGAAGTGCGTGAGTTCTCCCGAGCCCGGGTCCAGCTGTGCCCACGGCCGGTCGAACTCGAGCACGGCCAGCGCCGAGGTGGGGAATTTGCGGCTGAGTTCGGTCGCCTGATCGGAGTCGCGATTGGCCGCGAGTTCCCAAGCGGTCCACGGGATTCCGGGCACGTGCCCGACGACGAGCAGCGTGTCGACGGCATCGTCGGTGAGCTGGATCAGCTCGATCAGGGTGTGCGGGTTCGCCTCGTAGATGTCGTCGGTGTACTCCACCGGCGCGGCGATCCCGGTGGCTGCGAGGGTCTGCCTGGTCCGGGTGGCAGTCGAGCAGCGCACGGCGTCGATCGTCGGCTGGGTGGCGCGCAGCCAGGCACCGGCCAGGGTCGCTTCCCGCTGCCCCCGCGGCGCCAGCGGGCGGGCGTGATCGCCGACACCGTCGGGGTACGCCGATTTTCCGTGCCGCATGAGGATCAGGGTCGCCACCATGGGAACCACCGTAATCCCGACCGCCGGTGAGGTAGCGGTCACACTCGAGGCACACTGAAAGCTGCGTCACCGTCGACGTGTTCGTGGCACACCCGCCGCGGGCCCGCCACGGACGACGTCTCGAGCCACCGACCACACATTTCGAGGATCTGCACACTATGGCCTACGTCATCACGCAGCGTTGTTGCAACGACGCCAGCTGCGTCACCGAGTGCCCGGTCGACTGCATTCGCCCGACTCCGGATCAGCCGGAGTTCGCCACGGCGGAGATGCTGTACATCGACCCCGATACCTGCATCGACTGCGGAGCCTGTGTCGACGCGTGCCCGGTGGACGCCATCTTCTCCGAGGACGACCTGCTCGCCTCGCTGGACAGGTACCGCGAGATCAACGCCGCCTACTTCCAGCGCCACCCGCTGGAGTCGAACTTCGATCCGCTGGCCACCCCGGTCCGTCCGCCCAAGGAACTGGGCACGCTGCGCGTCGCGATCGTCGGCGCCGGTCCGGCCGCCTGCTACGCCGCCGACGAACTGCTGCGCCGCAGCGACGTCGAGGTCGAGATGTTCGACCGGCTGCCGACCCCGTGGGGCCTGGTGCGGGCGGGCGTCGCGCCCGACCACGCGGGCACCAAGAACGTGGCGAACATGTTCGACGCGGCCTTCCGCCGCGAGACGCTGCAGTACTACCTCAACGTCGAGGTGGGCGAGCACATCGACCACCAGGAACTGCTCGATCACCACCACGCGGTGATCTACGCGGTCGGCGCGTCCAGCGATCGCAAGCTCGGCGTGCCCGGCGAGGACCTGCCCGGCAGCCACTCGGCCACCGAGTTCGTCGCCTGGTACAACGGCCACCCCGACTTCGCCGATCGCGAGTTCGACCTGTCGGGCGAGCGCGCGGTGATCGTCGGCAACGGCAATGTCGCGCTCGACGTCGCCCGCGTGCTCACCGTCGACCCGGACGAGCTCGCCAAGACCGACATCGCCGACCACGCCCTGGACGCGCTGCGCAACAGCAACATCCGCGAGGTGGTGATCCTCGGCAGGCGCGGCCCGCTGCAGGCCGCCTACAGCACCCCGGAGTTCCTGGCGCTGACGTATCTGAAGGGCGTCGACGTCATTGTCGATCCGGCCGACATGGAGCTGGATCCGCACAGCCAGGCCCTGCTGGACGACCCGAACATCGAGCCGTCGCTGCGGCTGAAGTACACCCTCGCGCAGGAGTACTCCACCGCGCAGCACGATCCGGCGCACAAGCGGATCGTCTTCCGCTACCTGACCACGCCGACCGCCGTGCACGGCGAGGGCAAAGCCACCTCGATCGAGTTCGCGCACAACGAATTGACCGAGGAGAACGGCCAATTGGTGGCCACCGCCACCGACCGCACCGAGTCGCTGGACACCGGCCTGGTGCTGCGCTCGATCGGTTACCGCGGCGTGCCGATCGCGGGCCTGCCGTTCGACGAGCGGCGCGGCACCGTGCCCAGCGAGCACGGCCGGGTCATCGAGGCGACCGAGCCGGTGCCGGGCGTGTACGTCTCCGGCTGGATCAAGCGCGGACCGCGCGGCGTGATCGGCTCCAACCGGGTCGACGCCGAGGAGACGGTGGAGGCGCTGCTCGCCGACTTCATCGCGGGCAAGCTCACCGCGCCGACCGGTGACCGGGCGGCGCTGCAGGCGCTGCTCGCGCAGCGGCAGCCGGAGCTGGTCGACCGTAAGGGCTGGAAGACCATCGACCAGGCCGAGAAGGCCGCGGGCAAGGCGGCGGGCAGGCCGCGGGTCAAGTTCACCACCCGCGCCGACCTGCTCAAAGCGGCCAAGGGCTAGCCGACGGGCCCCGGTCCGCGCGGCGGGCCGGGGTCAGTCCGGCAGGGGCATGATCCGGACGACGGTCGTGGTGATCCCGCCGACCACGAACCACAGCCGCAGCACCGGGCGGCCGGTCCGGTCGCCCGGTTCGTAGCGCCCGCGCACCGTGATGTGCTCGCGGGCCAGCACCGGGGCCACGTATTCGATGACCGCGCGGTGCGGGCCGGCGACCAGCTTGGGGTAATCGACCAGGAACTGCTCGACGGCCTGCCAGTAGCAGGTGTGGTTGACGTGGTTGTACTGGTCGATATCGGTCGCGCGCACCGGGAACGGCAGATCGGTGTCGGATTCGCGCGGCGCCGGATCGGTGAGATAGGGCCGCCAGCGTAGCCGGTGCTCGTCGGTGGATCGGGCCAGGTAGGCCAGGCCCTCGTCGCTGATCCGGGCGGGCAGGTTGCTGGACTCGCTGAGGTTGATCCAGAAGCCCTCGGTCTCGATGAGGCCGCCGCCGTCGCTGGTGATCCGGGTGCGCATGTTCGTCCACCGGGTCGACATGCTCGAACACCAGCGGGTCAGGTGCACCTGATCGGGCCAGGTGACCGGCCGGATGACATCGATGACGGTGCGGCGCACGATCCAGGTGGGGTCGGTGCGGTGCAGTGCCGTCTGATGCAGTTCGTCCCAGGAGATGTCCTGCAGATAGCGCGCCACGGCATCGAAGCGCAGCCGGTGATAGGGATCCACGTCGCCAGACCGGACGGGCCACGCCGCGGCGAAACCCATGCCCTCCTGGGGAAGCGGGGCCAGTGGCTGATCGAGTGACACGTGTGCTCCTTGCACGGCGCACCAGGTGCACCGCGACTTCTTGCGTAGTTCTGCTGACGACTTTACGGGGCGCAGATCACACCCTCGCGCGGAGCCGGGGCAAGCGGTGTCGGATTCCACCGGCTCCCGGTAGCCTGCAGGAATGGCCGGAGGGGCGATGGCGGGCGCGATGTTCGGGCGCTATGAATTGCGCAGACTCCTCGGAGTCGGCGGTATGGGGGAGGTCTACGAGGCCTACGACACCTCCAAGAATCGCACCGTCGCCGTCAAGGTACTCAACCGCGATCTGGCCAGGGACCCCGTCTACGTGCAGCGATTCCGCCGGGAGTCGCACGCGATGGCGAGCGTGCAGGAACCGCACGTCATCCCGGTGCACGACTGGGGCGACGTCGACGGCATCCTCTACATCGACATGCGGCTGGTCAAGGGAACCGATCTCAAGGACCGCCTGCAGCGGCACGGCAGGCTGACGCCCGGTGAGGCGGTGCAGGTGGTGGAGCAGATCGCCGCCGCGCTCGACGCCGCGCACGAGATCGGCCTGATCCACCGCGACGTGAAGCCCGCCAACATCCTGCTCACCAGCAGCATGTTCGCCTACCTGGTCGACTTCGGCATCGCGCACACCGACTCCGATCCGCAGCTCACCAGCACCGGCAGCGCCGTCGGCTCGATGGCGTACATGGCGCCGGAACGCTTCGAGGACGCGCCGCTGACAACCGCCGTCGACACCTACGCGCTGACCTGTGTGCTCTACGAAGCCCTGGTCGGGCGGGTCCCGTACCCGGTGAACAGCCTCGCGGGCGCGATCGGCTCGCATCAGATGGCGCCCCCGCCGCGCCCGAGCGCCGTCGACCCGGCCCTGGAATTCTTCGACCCGGTGATCGACCGCGGCATGGCCAAGCGGCCGGGGCAGCGCTACGCCACCCCCGGTGACCTGGCCCGTGCCGCCCGCGCGGCGCTGGTACAGGGCGAGCGGGCGGCGCCGCGCACCGCGCCGGGTCCGCAGGTGGCGGCGGCGACGGTAGCCGGCCCGGTGACCGGGCCCCGGTCCCCCGACACCGGCGAGCCGCCACCGCCGACGGTGTCGGGTCCCCAGGTGAAGGTTCCGCAGGTCTCTGGTCCGCAGCCGCAGTGGACGCCGCCGCCGGGCTACCAGGTGAACGGCCCACAGCCCACCCGGGTCGGCGGGTACACCCATCCCTCCGCGCCGTTGCCGCTGCCGCCGCAACGCACGTCGTCGACGCCGATTCTGGCCGGTGCGCTGGGCGCGCTGATCGTGGTGGCCGCGGTCGGCGTGGCGGTGTGGGTCATGCTCAGCGTCCGCGACGACAAGCAGACCATCGCCGATCCGCCGATCGTGACCACCGGTGAAGTCGTCCCGCCGCCGGTGATCGAGACGGTCAGCCAGACCGTCACGACCACCCGGGTCCTGCCGCCCCCGACCAGGACGACGGTGCCGCCGCTGCAATCGAGCGTCTCCGGCGCCGACGGCCAGGGCTTCCTGAGCGGACCGCGCTGCAACGACAACGACGCCGCGATGACGATCGCGCGCACCACCGGTTCCCGCGTCGTCATCTGCCACACCGGCGACAACCGCTACTACTACAAGGGGGCCAGGGCCAGCGACGGGCTCGGCCTCGAACTCGACGACCCGGTGCCGACCGGCGGCGGCGGTTTCACCGCGACCAACCCGACCGACGGCACGCAATATCAGCTCAGCCCCGCCGGGCTCACGATCGTCAAGGGTGGGTCGGTGCTGGCCGGCGAGACGGTGACGGAATTCGCCCATCGCTGATCGGTCCGGCGGGATATGTTCGCGGGAGAGGTGTCACCGAGAGAGGTTTTGGAAAATGCGCGCAGCCCAGGTCGGCAAGCTGGATGGTCCGTCGGCGATCGAGATCGTCGAGCTGCCCGAACCGGTGGCCTATCCCGGCGGGGTCCTGATCGACGTGCACGCCGCGGGTATCGCCTTCCCGGACGTGCTGATGACGCGCGGCCTGTACCAGATGAAGCCGGGCCTGCCGTTCGTCGTCGGCGGCGAGGTGGCGGGTGTGGTGCGCGAGGCGCCGGAGGGCTCGGCGCTGCGCCCCGGTGATCGCGTCGCCGCGCTGACCATGCTCGGCAACGGTGTCGCCGAGGTGGCCGTCTCGCCCGAGCACGCCGTGTTCAAGCTGCCCGACAATGTCTCGCTCGCGGCGGGCGCGGGCATCCTGTTCAACGACCTCACCGTCCACTTCTGCCTGACCAAGCGCGGCCGGATCGCTCAGGGCGAGACGGTGCTGGTGCACGGCGCGGCCGGCGGCATCGGCACCTCCACCCTGCGCATGGCCAGGGCGCTGGGTGCGGGCCGGGTGATCGCGGTGGTGAGTACCGAGTCGAAGGCGCAGGTGGCCAAGGCCAACGGCGCGACCGATGTGGTGCTGGCCGAGGGCTGGCTGGCCGCGGTGAAGGAGCTCACCGAGGGTCGCGGCGTCGACATCGTGCTCGATCCGGTGGGTGGCGACCGCTTCACCGACAGCGTCCGCTCGCTGGCCGGTGGCGGCAGGCTGCTGGTCGTCGGTTTCACCGCGGGCGAGATCCCGACCGTGAAGGTGAACCGGCTGCTGCTCAAGAACGTCGAGGTGGTCGGGGCCGCCTGGGGCGAATGGGTGATGAGCCACCCGACCTACCTGGCCGAACAGTGGGCCGAGGTCGAGCCGCTGCTGGCCTCCGGCGCCGTGCCCGCCCCGGAGCCGGTGCTGTACCCGCTGGAGAAGACCGCCGAAGCCGTTGCGGCGCTGGACAACCGGACCGCCACCGGCAAGGTCGTCGTCCAGCTGCGCTGAGCGCCTGCTGGGGTGGGCCAGTATCGTCCACCTCGTCACCGGGTCGTCGAAGGAGTCGCATGCAGCTGTCGAATCGGGTGCTGAATCGGACGCTGCTCGCGCGCCAGCACCTGCTCGCGCGTTCGACGCTGAGTACACCGCAGATGTGCGACCACCTCGTCGGCCTGCAGGCCCAGGACGTACCGCCGCCGTTCGTCGGATTGTGGAGCCGGATCACCGATTTCGATCCGGCGACGGTGTCGGCCGGTCTGGAGGATCGGTCGCTGGTGCGGATCACGTTGATGCGCGGCACCATTCACCTGGTCACCCCGCCGGACGCGGTGCGGATCGCGCCGCACATCCAGCCGGAGCTGGAGAAGGCGCCGTTCCGCCAGGGTTTCAATTACGGGGCGATGGTCGGCCTCGACCCCGACGAGGTGCGCGCGCACGGTGAATCCGTGCTCGGCGACGCGCCGATGGCCGCCGCCGACCTGCGTGCCGAAGCGGCCAGGATCTACCCCGATCGCGATCCGGGCGCGGTCCTGCAGACCTGGCTCTACCAGCTCCCGGTCCTGCAGACCCCGCCGCGCGGCCGCTGGCGCGACAACAGCAGGCCGGTGTGGTCGCGGGTCGAGCCCTGGCTCGGCACACCGCTCGACCCGGAGTACCCGGTGTCCGAGCTCATCCTGCGCTACCTGCGCGCGTTCGGGCCCGCCAGCACGATGGACATGCAGACCTGGTCGCGGCTGCCCGCCATGAAGCAGGCCGTCGCCGCGCTGGGCGACCGGGTCCGCACCTACACCGACGAGCGTGGCCGCACCCTCTACGACGCCGCCGATCTCCCGCTCGCCGATCCCGATCAGCCCGCCCCGGTGCGGCTGCTCGGCTGGTACGACAACGCGCTGCTGTCGCACCAGGACCGCGCCCGCATCATCGGTGACGGCTCGGCGCCCCCACCGCGCACCTTCGCCGCCGCGGTCTCGCCGGTGCTCGTCGACGGCTTCCTGGCCGGGCTGTACAAGATCTTCGTCAAGGCCGGCACCGCGCGCCTGCGGATCAGCCCGATCCGGCCCTGGACGAAAGCCGAAGCCGCGCAGGTGGAATCGGAGGCGGCCGCGCTGCTCGCCTTCCTCGAACCGGAATCCACCCCGGCCGTGGAGATCCTGGCGCCCGGCGCGGACGTCCGGCCGTGACGCGGGTTTAACGCCGTGGCAACACCGGCTTCCTAGGGTCGGTGCCACGACGTTCATGGCTGCAACGGACGACGTGCTCCGCTGAACCGGGCGGGCGAACCAGCCGCATCCGCAGAAGAGGTGCGCGCATGGGTTCCCCCGCGTCTGTCGTCATCACCGATGTCACCGTCTACACCGAACAGGGCTGGTCGCCCGGCGAGGTCGTCGTCCGCGACGGTGTCGTCGCCGCCCTGCACGCGGGCCCGGAGCATGCCGGGCTGCCGCGCTTCGACGGCGGTTCCGGCTATCTGCTGCCCGGCTTCGTCAACACCCACACCCACCTGCAGCAAGCCGTGCTGCGCGGCGTCGGCGAGGGCCTGCCGCTGCTCGAATGGTTGCGCTGCGTCGGCGAGTTCACGGTCGCGGCCACGCCCGAGCAGACCTATCTGTCGGCGCTGGCCGGTGGCCTGGAACTGCTGCGCAGCGGGGTCACCACGGTGGTCGAGCACCTGTGGCCCAGCCCGTCGGACGCGATCCACCAGGCGATGATCCGGGCGCTCGACGAGCTCGGCATCCGGGTCGTGCTCGGTCGTGGCATCGCCGATCGCGCCGACAGCACCCGCAAGTGGGGCCTGGATCCGCGCCTGATGCAGCCGCTGGACGAAGCGCTGGCGCACGTCGACGCCCTCGACAGGCAACTGACCGGCACCCGCATCACCACCGCGCTGGCCGTGCCCAACCCGCGCTGCCTCACCCCGGAGGGGATGGCGGCCACCCGCGAGTACGCCCAGGCGACGGGCAAGACGGTGTCGATACATGTTCTGGAGACCACCACCGACGACGACATGTGCCGATTGCATGCAGGCGCCGGCGCCGTCGACTATCTCGACGCGAGCGGTTTCCTCTGGGACCGCACGCTGGCGGTGCACTGCGTCAACCTCGACGCGCACGGCCGCGCGCTCTTCGCCGAGCGCGGTGTGGCCGTGTCCTACAACCCGATCTCCAATATGCGTCTCGGCAGCGGCGTGGCCCCGGTGCCGGAGCTGCTGGCCGCGGGCATCGATGTGACGCTCGGCGTCGACGGCGCCGCCAGCAACGACACCCAGGACATGCTGCTGGCGCTGCGTTTCGGCGCGTTCTTGCAGCGTGCGGCCAACAAACAGGCCGACCTGCTCGGCGTCGCCGACATGCTGCACATGGCCACCGGCGCGGCGGGCCGCGTCCTCGGGCGACCCGCCCGCACGGGCGTCGCCATCGGCGACCGCGCCGATCTCACCCTGGTCCGCTTCGACCGCGACTTCGCCTGCCTGCCGGTGCTGGACCCCGGCGCCACGCTGCTCACCGCCGCTTCGCCCCGGGTGATCGACACCGTCTGGGTCGACGGCGAGGCCGTGATCCGCGACGGCATCAGCACCCGGGTCGACGCCCAGGACCTGACCGCCCGCCTGCTTCGCATGCGCTGATTGTTAATACGCCGGAAACGAACAATGCATTGCATGTAATTCATTCAATTCACACTGATTTCAATCAGAAGTTGCACGCAATATCGACAACCCGCAGGAGAAGGTGATCACGGTGACGCTCTACGACACGGTGAACGACGCCGACGCGAGGACGCTGCTGTCCGGCCTGGAGGTCTCCTTCGCCGGCGTCGGCAAGCGATTCGGCGGCGACGAGGGCACGCTCGCCCTGACCGAGATCGACCTCGACATCCGCGAGGGCGAATTCGTGGCGGTGGTCGGCCCGTCCGGCTGCGGCAAGTCGACGCTGCTGCGCCTGGCCGCCGGACTCGAACCGGTCAGCGAGGGCGCCGTCGCGGTCCGCACGGACTCGATCGGCTTCATCTTCCAGGAGGCCACCCTGTTGCCGTGGCGCAAGGTCCGCCGCAATGTCGAGCTCTCGGCCGAGCTGGCCGGGGTCGACCGAGCGGTGCGCCGCGAGCGGGTCGAACGCGCGATCGCGGCGGTCGGCCTGGCCGACTTCGCGAACAAGCCGCCGCACCAGCTCTCGGGCGGGATGCGGATGCGTGTATCGCTGGCCAGGGCGCTGTCGCTGGAACCACGGCTGATGCTGCTCGACGAGCCGTTCGGCGCGCTCGACGAGATGACCAGGCTGAACATGCAGGAGGAACTGCTGCGGCTCTACCGCGACAACGCCTTCACCGCGCTGTTCATCACCCACTCGGTCTCCGAGGCGGTGTTCCTCGCCTCCCGGGTGGTGGTGATGTCGGCCCGGCCCGGCCGCATCCACGAGGTGATCGACGTCGACCTGCCCTACCCACGGGACCGGGAGCTGCGCTTCGATCCCGCCTTCACCGATCTCGTCTCGCGCGTCTCGCGCTCGCTGAAAGAGGCTGCCTGATGGTCAGTGTCGCGGCCCGCGCCGTCGCCCCCGCCCGTCCGCGCCCGACACTGCCGGTGCCGCGGGTCCGTAAGTTCGCGAGAGCTCTCGTCGCGCCGATGGTGTCGATCGCCCTGGCGCTGGCCGCCTGGTACGCGGTGTCGATGCTGGTGCTCAGCGAGAGCCGTCGCTTCCTGTTGCCGCCGCCGCACGTGGTCTTCGGCGAATCCCTCGCCGACCCGGCCGAGCTGGCGGTGATGTTCGAGGCGCTGGCGGTCACCGCCCGGGTCGCGCTCACCGGCCTGCTGATCTCGGCGGTGCTCGGTGTCGCCATCGCGGTGCTGATGAGCCAGGCCAAGCCGATCGAGCAGGTCGTCTACCCATATGCCGTGGTCCTGCAGGCCATTCCGGTGCTCGCGGTGGTGCCGTTGATCGGGCTGTGGCTCGGGTACGGCTTCGCGGCCCGCACCACCGTCTGTGTGCTCATCGCCATCCACCCGATCATCGCGATGACCCTGTTCGGCATCAAGTCCGTCGACGCCAACCTGCAGGAGCTGTTCACCCTCGGCCGGGCGGGCAGGCTGCGCAGGCTCTGGTCGCTGCAACTGCCCGCCGCGCTGCCCTCGACGCTGACCGGATTGCGCACCGCCGCCGGGCTTTCGGTCACCGGCGCGATCATCGGCGACATGTTCTTCGCGCAGGGCAAACCCGGCATCGGCACCCTGCTCGACACCTATCGTGCCCGCCTGCAATCGGAGGACCTGATCGGCGCGCTGCTGCTGGCCGCGCTGTTCGGCGTGCTCGTGTTCACCGTTTTCACCGTGGTGCAGAAGGTCAGCGTCGGCCGCTGGCACAACTCCGCGCACTAGCTCGTCCCCCCGCACAGAGGATCAACCATGAAGACACTTCCCTTGCGGCGCATCGGTGTCGCCGCGCTCGCCGTCCTGCTGGCCGGTGCCGCGACCGCCTGTTCCGGCGACACCACCGACGGTCCCGCCGTCGCGCTGGAACCGGCGCCCGTCGAACAGCAGCTCGCCGGCGCCTGCCCGAGCACCGTCGTCGTGCAGTTGCAGTGGGCGCCCGAGACCGACTCCGGGCCGATCTTCGGACTGCTCGGCCCCGGCTACCGGGTCGACGCCGACAACAACAAGATCACCGGGCCGCTCGTCGCCGACGGCAAGGACACCGGGGTGAAGCTGGAGATCCGGGCCGGTGGCCCGGCGATCGGCTTCCAGACGGTCCCGTCGCAGATGTATGTCGACCAGAGCATCACGCTGGGGCTGGCCCATTCCGAGCACGCCATCGCCGCCGCCGGTCAGCAGCCGATCGTCGCGGTCACCACGCTGCTGCGCAACAGTCCGCAGATGCTGATGTGGGATCCCGGGACCCATCCAGAGTGGCAGGGCATCGCCGACATCGGCAGGTCGGCCAAGCCGATCGTGGTGTCGAAGGGACAGCTCTATCCGGACTGGCTGGTCGCCCGCGGGCTGGTGCAGCAGGGCCAGGTCGACGCCTCCTACGACAATTCCCCGTCGCGCTTCGTCACCGATCCGTCCTTCGCCCAGCAGGGTTTCGCCAATGCCGAGCCCTTCACCTACGAGCACGAGGTGCGGGCCTGGCACAAGCCCGTCGCGTATCAGCTGCTCAAGGACGTCGGCTACGAGGGTTACGCCCGCACCGTGAACGTACGCGCCGACAAGCTCGCCGAACTGCGGCCCTGCCTGCGCAAGCTCGTGCCGATGATCCAGCAGGCCACAGCGCGGTTCAAAGCCGATCCGGCGCCGGTGAACGACGTCGTCGTCGACGTGGTGTCGAAGAACCCCAAGCTCACCCCGTACAGCGCCGAACTGGCCGCCTTCGGCTCCCGGGCCCTCATCGACGGCGGCTTGATCGGCAACGACACCGACGGTGTCCTCGGCAGTTTCGACGAGGCCCGCATGCAGCGCATCATCGACGAATTCGGACCCATCCTGCGCAAGGGCGGCGCGAACGTGCCGACCGGGCTGACCGCGAAGGACCTGGTCACCAAGGAATTCCTCGATCCCGCCATCTCCGTCACCGGATAAGGAGTCACCCCATGACCACCAGTTACGACCTGTCCGAAGTCTCGCGCGAGAAGCAGATGGGCGGCCTCGGTAAGGAAACCGATGCCCGCGAGATCCGCGTCGTCGACCTCACCGACTTCGAGCACCGCCGCGCCGAGATCACCGAGGAGCTGTGGGCCGCCGCCACCGAGATCGGTTTCTTCCAGCTCTCCGGCCACGGCATCCCGCAGGAGCTGATCGACGAGATGTTCGGCGCGACAGCCGATTTCTTCGCCCTGCCCGAGGCAGCCAAGGGACAGTACCCGCTGGTCAAGAAGAACAACGCGGGCTGGGAGAGCCTGAGTCAGGTGCGACCGTCCATCGGCGTGCCCGACCAGAAGGAGTCCTACCAGATCACCCGGCCGCACATGGACCAGCTCTGGCCGAGCGAGACCGAACTGGCCGGATTCCGCGCCCGCGTCCTCGATTTCGAGGAACGCGCCTGGGCCGTGGCGATGCGGGTACTGTCCTGCTTCGCCGACCGGCTCGGCCTGCCGCGCGAACACTTCACCGCCGCCCACGATCCCGCCTCGCCGAACTACCAGAGCGCGCTGCGGCTGCTGCACTACTTCGCGGTCCCCGAGGAGCTGCGCGGTGTCCCCGGCCGCTGGCGGGCCGGCGCGCACACCGACTTCGACTGCCTGACCCTGCTGTTCCAGCGCGACGGTCAGGGCGGCCTGCAGGTGTGCCCCGGCAAGGAGATGCAGGAGCAGGAGTGGACCTCCATCACCCCGTCGTCGAGCCTGATCACCTGCAATATCGGTGACATGCTGACCCGCTGGAGCGACGACCTGCTGCCGTCGAACTTCCACCGCGTCCGCAGCCCGGGCGAGGGCGAATACCAGGGCGAGCGCTACAGCATCGCCTACTTCGCCCAGGCCGACCGCGACGCGATCATCCAGGGCCCGGCGGGCAAATACCCGCCCGTCACCGCCGCCGACTTCCTGACGCAGCGGGTGCAGGCGAACTACCGGCCCCAGGGATAATCGAGCACCGACACGGAAAGGACCACGGCGATGACCGACGAGAGCTCCGCGCTGCTCGGCCAGTCAGTGCACCGGCAGATCAGGCAGCTGGTCCTCTCCGGCGAGCTGGCCCCGGGCCGATCGCTCAGCGTGCCTGCGCTGGCGACCCAGCTCGGAGTCAGCCGCAGCCCCGTCCGCGAGGCGGTGCAGCAGCTGATCTACGAGGGGCTGGCCGTCAGCGCGCCGCACGCGGGCGCCAAGGTGGCCGCCGTCGACGCGGCGCAGATCCGCGATGTCCTCGCGGTCCGCGCCGCCCTCGACGGGCTCGCCGCCGCGGCCGCCGCCACCCGGCTCACCGAGGCCGACCTGGACAAGCTCGCGAGCATCATCGCCGCCCAGGAAGCCAACCTCGACGACGCCACCGACGCGGCCCGCGACGCCCAGCTCGACCTGGAATTCCACACCTTCATCCGCGACGCCTCCGGCAACAGCTGCGTCGTCGACGAGCTGGCCCGGCTGGAGGCCAAGGCCCACCTCTACCGCGGCGACCTGTGGTGCTCGGCCCGCAACCGCCGCGTCGCCCTGCGTGAACACCGGCGCATCGTCGAGGCGCTCGAATCCGGGCATCCCGAGTCGGCGCGCGCGGCCGCCGAGGCGCACGTGCACGGCCTGCTGACCCGCCTGGGCAGGCAGTGACCGGTCAGCGCGGCTCGCGGTAGGCGGGCGCCTTCGCGGTGCCCGCCGGGGTCAGCGTGCGCAGCAGCGGCATGGCGCGGCGCGCGATCACCGTCGACAGCACGATCACGCTGTGCGAACGCACCACCGAACCGGTCCGGTCGATGCTGAGCAGCACGGCTTGCAGGCCGGCGTGCGAGTCGGCGCCGATCCGGCACAGCACGTCACCGGACCCGGTGGTCGCGTAGGCCTCGAGCACGCCGGGGATGGCCGCGAGCTCGGCGCTGACGGTGTCGAGCGCGCCCTGCGCGATCTCCAGCGTGACGAAGGCCTGCACATCGAATCCGGCCGCGGTGACGTCGATCTGCGGGTCGTAGGAGGCGATCACCCCCGACTCCTCCATGCGGTTGATCCGCGCCTGCACGGTGGCCCGCGCGACCTTCGTGCGGCGGGACAGCTCGAGGATCCCGGCCTTCTGATACGTGTGCATCGCGGTCAGGATCGCGAGATCGAGTTCGTCCAGTTTCGCTGGCGTCCGCATCGAGAGACCTCCGTGCCGTGCGCGGTCGAGTGCTATTCAAATTGTCCACCATCAGGGGTGGATCGGTAGCTTCTCGTGTCAGCCTGTTCAGGGTTCTCCGGTGTAGTTGCCTAGGTCGGCCGGGGCGAGATTTCCTAGGTCATGACCATTGAGCAGCAGCTCGTCGGGCTGATCGAGCACGACGACAGTGTCGATCCGTTTCCGGTGATCGGGTGGGACGCGCTGGTGTGGGTCGTGGGCAACGCGACCCAGAGCGCGCACTTCCTGCAGTCGGCGTTCGGGATGCGGCTGGAGGCCTACTCCGGACCCGAGACCGGCAATCGCGACCACAAGGCGTTCGTGTTGCGCAGCGGGGGAGCGCGCTTCGTGGTGCAGGGCGCGGTCGACCCGGACAGCTCGCTCGTCGCCCACCACGACCGGCACGGCGACGGCATCGTCGACATCGCGCTCGAGGTGCCCGACGTGGACCGCTGCATCGCCTGGGCCCGTGACCACGGCGCGCGCGTCCTGGTCGAACCGCACGACGTGACCGACGAATTCGGCACCGTCCGCTCCGCGGCGCTGGCGACCTACGGCGAGACCAGGCACACGCTGGTCGACCGGTCGCGCTACTACGGGCCGTATCTGCCCGGCTATGTCGTGCGCACCTCCACCCATCGGCGGCGCACCGCCCGGCTGTTCCAGGCGATCGACCACGTGGTCGGCAATGTGGAGCTCGGCATGATGGACCGCTGGGTCGACTTCTACCGCAGCGTCATGGGATTCACGAACATGGCCGAGTTCGTCGGCGACGACATCGCCACCGAGTACTCCGCGCTGATGAGCAAGGTCGTCGCCAACGGCAACCACCGGGTGAAGTTCCCGCTCAACGAACCCGCCGTGGGCCGCAAGCGATCTCAGATCGACGAGTACCTCGAGTTCTATCGCGGCCCCGGTGTCCAGCACATCGCCCTGGCCACCGGCGACATCCTCGCCACCGTCGACGCGCTGCGCGCCGAGGGCGTCGAATTCCTGCCCACCCCCGACACCTACTACGAGGACCCCGAACTGCGGGCCCGGATCGGGCACGTGCGCGTCCCGGTGGACGAGCTGCAGCGCCGCGGCATCCTCGTCGACCGCGACGAGGACGGCTACCTCCTGCAGATCTTCACCCGTCCCGTCGCCGACCGCCCCACCGTCTTCTTCGAACTCATCGAGCGACACGGCTCACTCGGCTTCGGAAAGGGCAATTTCAAAGCCCTTTTCCAGGCCATCGAACGCGAGCAGGAGGCCCGCGGCAACCTGTGAGTGCCACCGCGTTGCCACTACAGTTCATGGCATGCGGATCCCCTCGGCGATCATCACCGGCATGGCCTTGGTTGTCGTGCTGACGTCGTGCGGATCGGGGGGCGACTCCGATACGCCGACCGGCCCGATGCGACCACCACCGAAGGTGGCCTCGCTCGGCCCGTTCGTCGGTGAGTGCGGGCACGTCACCGACGACGAGGTGCGCACCCTGGCCGGCCTCGGCCAGCTCTCGCGGGTCTACAAGAACGCCACCGGCTGCAACTGGCAGGCGGCCGGATTGTCTTCGCCCAGTGTGACCTTCGCCTCCTATCGGGGCAGCCCGATCGAGCGGGAGAAGGCTTGGGTGTCCAACGTGGGCCGCAATCCGCAGACCATCGACGTCGGCGGTCGGACCGGCTTCCAGGCGCTCGATGCCGACGCCGGCATCTGCGATCTCGCGGTGCAGCTCGAGGACGACTTCTTCGAATGGTCGACCTCCTCGGGCGCCTTCGCCACCGCGGGCAACCCGTGCGACAAGGCCAGGAAACTGGCTGAGCTGACCGTGGGACGGCTGCAGTGAGCGCGCGCCGGATCGCCGTCGCCGCCTCGGCCGCGCTCCTGCTCACCGCCACGCTGGCCGGCTGCGGCGAGAAGGTTTCCGGCAACGCCCAGCCGCTGGGCAGTGGTGGCGGCGACGAGTCGATCAACACCAACTTCGACAAGCTGCTGCGCGAGTGCGATGTGGTCGCCACGGACAAGATCGGCGAGATCGTCGGCAACGCGAAGTTCGTGCAGACCTCGTTCAGCGGCGCCGTCTGCATGTGGGACATCCAGGACGCACCCGGCGGCGGGGCCATGGCCACGCTGAACTGGTACGAGATGGGTACGCTGAACAACGAGAAGACCACCAACGACAAGTTGGGCTACCTCACCGGCGACATCACCGTGCAGGGCCGCAGGGCGCTGCAGGTGCGCAGGCCGAACGACAACGACTCCTGCGGCGTCACCGCCCCGGCCGCCGATGTCGGGGTCGTCGGCTGGTGGATCAACTACAAGCCGGGTTCGGCCCATCCGGATCCGTGCGCCGCCGCACAGAAATTGGTGGAGCTGACCTTGGATCTGGCCCGGTAGCAGCCTTGACGGGCCACCCCGCTTTGACCCGGATTCGGGCACGCGGGTATCGTGGATCCCTGTGCCCGGATTGCTACGGGCAAGTTCGTGCGTGAACGTAGGCCAGCGAGAGCGGCCGGTACGTTCCAGCGTGCCCAGAAAAAGGGCCCTGAACTGCGCGCGACACGCCCGACCGCGGGTAAACGGAAACACGGTCGGACGTGCGAGTGAAAGCTCGGTGAACTGAAGACATGTGTTCCGACAGCCGCAATTACCAATAAGGAAAGCCGGTCTATGCCAACCATCAACCAGCTGGTCCGCAAGGGTCGCCGCGACAAGGTCTCCAAGACCAAGACTGCGGCCCTGAAGGGGAGCCCGCAGCGTCGTGGCGTGTGCACTCGCGTGTACACCACCACCCCCAAGAAGCCGAACTCCGCGCTGCGTAAGGTCGCGCGTGTTCGCCTGACCAGCGCAGTCGAGGTCACGGCGTACATCCCCGGCGAGGGCCACAACCTGCAGGAGCACTCGATGGTGCTCGTCCGTGGCGGTCGTGTGAAGGACCTCCCCGGTGTCCGCTACAAGATCATCCGTGGCTCGCTGGACACCCAGGGTGTGAAGAACCGCAAGCAGGCCCGCAGCCGCTACGGCGCCAAGAAGGAGAAGAGCTGATATGCCACGCAAGGGCCCCGCACCCAAGCGTCCGCTGATCAACGACCCGGTCTACGGGTCGCCGCTGGTCACTCAGCTGGTCAACAAGATCCTGCTGGACGGTAAGAAGTCCACCGCCGAGCGCATCGTCTACGGTGCTCTCGAGCAGGCGCGTGAGAAGACCGGCACCGATCCGGTCGTCACCCTCAAGCGTGCGCTGGACAACGTCAAGCCCGCCCTCGAGGTGAAGCCCCGCCGTGTCGGTGGCGCCACCTACCAGGTGCCGGTCGAGGTCCGTCCGGGCCGCGCCAACACCCTCGCGCTGCGCTGGCTGGTCAGCTACTCCCGCGCTCGTCGCGAGAAGACCATGGTCGAGCGTCTCGCCAACGAACTCCTCGATGCCAGCAACGGCCTCGGCGCTTCGGTAAAGCGTCGCGAGGACACCCACAAGATGGCCGAGTCGAACCGGGCCTTCGCGCACTACCGCTGGTGATTGCCGCCCGGCCCGTCGCTAGTGTCGGCGCCGGAAGGCTTTCAGTCGGGACGCGGCACTTCGGTGCCGCCCCCGGCGTTGACATTGTGACGACCCGAACCAGGGTCGTTCCCGAGAATCCCAACTAGCTAACGAGCGGGGAAGATTTCCGTGGCACAGGACGTGCTCACCGACCTGAACAAGGTCCGCAACATCGGCATCATGGCCCACATCGATGCGGGCAAGACCACCACTACCGAACGCATCCTCTTCTACACCGGTATCACGTACAAGATCGGTGAGGTCCACGACGGCGCGGCCACGATGGACTGGATGGAGCAGGAGCAGGAGCGTGGTATCACCATCACCTCCGCCGCTACCACCTGCTTCTGGAAAGACAACCAGATCAACATCATCGACACCCCCGGGCACGTCGACTTCACCGTCGAGGTGGAGCGGTCGCTGCGCGTGCTCGATGGTGCGGTCGCCGTGTTCGACGGCAAAGAGGGTGTCGAGCCGCAGTCCGAGCAGGTGTGGCGTCAGGCCGACAAGTACGACGTGCCGCGTATCTGCTTCGTGAACAAGATGGACAAGCTCGGCGCCGACTTCTACTTCACGGTGCAGACCATCAAGGACCGTCTCGGTGCCAAGCCGCTGGTCATCCAGCTGCCGATCGGCGCGGAGAACGACTTCGAGGGCATCGTCGACCTGGTCGAGAACAACGCCAAGGTCTGGAAGGGCGAGACCAAGCTCGGCGAAGAGTACGAAGTCGTCGAGATCCCGGCCGACCTCAAGGACAAGGCCGAGCAGTACCGCCAGGAGCTGCTGGAGACGGTCGCCGAGTCCGACGAGTCCCTGCTGGAGAAGTTCTTCGGCGGCGAGGAGCTCTCGGTCGAGGAGATCAAGGGCGCCATCCGCAAGATGACGGTCAACTCCGAGCTGTACCCGGTGCTGTGTGGTTCCGCGTTCAAGAACAAGGGCGTGCAGCCCATGCTCGACGCGGTCATCGACTACCTGCCCTCCCCGCTGGACGTCGAGGCCACCACCGGCCACGTGCCCGGCAAGGAAGAGGAGCTGGTCACCCGCAAGCCGAACGTCGACGAGCCGTTCGCGGCCCTGGCGTTCAAGATCGCGGTGCACCCGTTCTTCGGTGAGCTCACCTACGTCCGCGTGTACTCGGGCAAGGTCGACTCCGGCTCGCAGGTCGTCAACTCGACCAAGGGCAAGAAGGAGCGCCTGGGCAAGCTGTTCCAGATGCACTCCAACAAGGAGAACCCGGTCACCACCGCGTCGGCCGGCCACATCTACGCCGTGATCGGTCTGAAGGACACCACCACCGGTGACACCCTCTCGGACCCGCAGAACCAGGTCGTCCTCGAGTCGATGACGTTCCCGGACCCGGTCATCGAGGTCTCGATCGAGCCCAAGACCAAGTCCGACCAGGAGAAGCTCGGCACCGCGATCCAGAAGCTGGCGCGCGAGGATCCGACGTTCTCGGTCAAGCTGGATGCCGAGACCGGCCAGACCGTCATCGGCGGCATGGGCGAGCTCCACCTCGACATCCTCGTCGACCGCATGAAGCGCGAGTTCAAGGTCGAGGCGAACGTCGGTAAGCCGCAGGTGGCCTACCGCGAGACGATCACCAAGGCGGTCGAGAAGCTCGAGTTCACGCACAAGAAGCAGACGGGTGGCTCCGGCCAGTTCGCGAAGGTCATCATCGCGGTCGAGCCCTTCGTCGGCGAAGACGGTGCGCACTACGAGTTCGAGAACAAGGTCTCCGGCGGTCGCGTGCCCCGTGAGTACATCCCGTCGGTCGACGCGGGTGCCCAGGACGCCATGCAGTACGGCGTGCTCGCCGGCTACCCGCTGGTGAACCTGAAGGTCACCCTGCTCGACGGCGCGTACCACGACGTCGACTCCTCGGAAATGGCGTTCAAGATCGCGGGCTCGCAGGCCCTCAAGGAAGCGGCCCGTAAGGCCGGTCCGGTGATCCTCGAGCCGCTCATGGCGGTCGAGGTCATCACGCCCGAGGACTACATGGGCGACGTGATCGGCGACCTCAACTCCCGCCGTGGCCAGATTCAGGCCATGGAGGAACGCAGTGGTGCCCGTGTCGTCAAGGCGCTGGTTCCGCTCTCGGAGATGTTCGGTTACATCGGTGACCTGCGGTCGAAGACCCAGGGTCGCGCGAACTACTCCATGGTGTTCGCCCAGTACGCGGAGGTTCCGGCCAACGTGTCCAAGGAGATCATCGCCAAGGCGACCGGCGAGTAATTCGCTTGCCGGGGCCAAGTACGCTTGGCCCCGGCAACCGGGCGTCAGCACGACCCCCCTTAATAACCGCACTGCTGCAAAAAAGCACGCACTAACTAGTCCAGGAGGACAACAGTGGCGAAGGCGAAGTTCGAGCGGACGAAGCCCCACGTCAACATCGGCACCATCGGTCACGTCGACCACGGCAAGACCACGCTGACTGCGGCGATCACCAAGGTGCTGGCTGACAAGTACCCGGATCTGAACGACGCGTTCGCGTTCGATCAGATCGACAAGGCGCCGGAGGAGAAGGCTCGTGGTATCACGATCAACATCTCCCACGTCGAGTACCAGACCGAGAAGCGCCACTACGCGCACGTCGACGCCCCGGGCCACGCCGACTACATCAAGAACATGATCACCGGTGCCGCCCAGATGGACGGCGCGATCCTGGTCGTGGCCGCCACCGACGGCCCGATGCCGCAGACCCGCGAGCACGTGCTGCTCGCCCGTCAGGTCGGCGTGCCCTACATCCTGGTCGCGCTGAACAAGTCGGACATGGTCGACGACGAGGAAATCCTCGAGCTCGTCGAGATGGAGGTCCGCGAGCTGCTGGCTTCGCAGGAGTTCGACGAGGACGCGCCGGTCGTGCGTGTCTCCGGTCTGAAGGCCCTCGAGGGCGACGCGAAGTGGGCCGAGGCCATCGTCGAGCTCATGAACGCCGTCGACGAGTCGATCCCGGACCCGGTCCGTGAGACCGAGCTCCCGTTCCTGATGCCGGTCGAGGACGTCTTCACGATCACCGGTCGTGGCACCGTCGTCACCGGTCGCGTCGAGCGCGGCATCGTGAACGTGAACGAGGAAGTCGAGATCGTCGGCATCCGCGAGAAGAGCACCAAGACCACCGTCACCGGTATCGAGATGTTCCGCAAGCTGCTCGACCAGGGCCAGGCGGGCGACAACGTCGGTCTGCTGGTTCGTGGCATCAAGCGCGAAGATGTCGAGCGCGGCCAGGTTGTCGTGAAGCCGGGCACCACCACTCCGCACACGGAGTTCGAGGGCCAGGCGTACATCCTGTCGAAGGACGAGGGCGGCCGCCACACCCCGTTCTTCAACAACTACCGTCCGCAGTTCTACTTCCGTACGACTGACGTGACGGGCGTTGTGACCCTCCCCGAGGGCACCGAGATGGTCATGCCCGGTGACAACACCGAGATGTCCGTCAAGCTGATCCAGCCGGTCGCCATGGACGAGGGCCTGCGCTTCGCGATCCGCGAGGGTGGCCGCACCGTCGGCGCCGGTCGCGTCACGAAGATCATCAAGTGAGTCTCTGACTTACTGACACCGCAACGGCGTCGCTCCTCCGGGAGCGGCGCCGTTCGGCGTTTCCCGGAGCTGTCGCGTCGCAAGGATTCGCCAAGCACAGCCCGTGAAAATCGATCGAGCCCGCCAGCCGACCGTGGCACCCTGGTGGGGGATCGACACAATGGGGGTGGCATCCATGGTGCCTGGGGAAGAACCGAATACCGGAAACGAGCCGGTTCGTACGCCCTATCGCGTGCCGGAACCGGCGCGGTGGCCCGCCCGTCCGGCGCCGGAACCCCTGGTGTTCTCCTGGCAGACCCGCCAAGCCGATCTCGAGCTCGAGCGGCGGCAGCGTCGGCTCCGTGAAGCGGCCTCGCGTTCGGACTCCTCGGCGAGATCGGCCACGATGATGGGCGCCTTCGCGATCGCCGGCATCGCCACGCTCATCGGCGGCGCCTACCTGATCGACCAGGACAAGGAGCCCGACCCGGTGGTGGCCTCCTGTGTGCGCACGGATCCGCGCGGGGCGCAGACCGTCGTCGCCGACAGCGAGTGCGATTCGGTGGGTTCCGGTGGCCGGAGTTGGACACGAGCCGGCGACGGTTCGCAATACCACTACTACTACGGTGGCAACACCACCATCGGGCAGCCGCCGAGCGGCGGCACCACGCTGCGCCCACGCGACGCGGAGATCAGAACCAAGAGCGGCACAGTGATCCAGCGTGGCGGTCTCGGTAGCCGGTCGGGGGGCGGCGGCGGCTAGCGACGAGATCGCCATGACCTCCGAGGTCATCGCGGGGCGGCGCCGCGCTGGGTAGCGTTCGGGGAGGGAGATATCCGGCGGATCGGAGGCGGCGTGGCTGTGGTGCAGGGGTTCGAGGTCACCGAGGGTGTGCTCGAGCACGGGATGCCCTATCTGGCGTTCGGGGAGGGGCCGCCGCTGGTGTTTCTGCGGTGGTTCACGCCCGATCACGCGAATCCGCGGGGGTGGATGCGGAGCTCGGAGATCAAGACGATGGCGCCGCTGGCCAGGAACTTTCGGGTGTACGCGGTGAATCGGGCGCCGGGGATGGCGGTGGGGACGACGATGGCCGATATCGCGCGGGAGCACGCGGAGGCGCTGCTGGGCGAGTTCGGTGCTCCGGTGGACGTGCTCGGGATTTCGTCGGGTGGGTCGCTGGCCTTGCAGCTCGCCGCGGATCATCCGTCGGCGGTGCGGAAGCTGGTGGTCGCGTCGTCGGGGTATCGGCTCGAGGACGCCGCCCGGGAATCGCAGATGAAGTACGCGACGGCCGCCGTGGCGGGCAAGCGGGCGCTGCACCACCTGGCCACCCAGGGAATCGAGTCGCCGGTCAAGGCGCGGCTGGTCGGCGCCCTCGCCTGGCTCGCGGATCCGCTGGTGCGGCCGAAGAACCCGGCCGACACGCTCGCGTTCGTGCGAGCCGAGGACGCCTTCGATCTCGACGGCCGGCTCGCCGATATCACGGCCCCGACGCTGGTGGTCGGCGGTGACCGGGACGAGTACTACTCCGTCGACACCTTCCGGCACACCGCCGACGGCATCCCCGATGCTCGGCTGGTGGTCTACCCGGATACCACCCACCTCGGCGCGATCAAGCACGAGCGCTTCGCTCCCGACGTCACCGCCTTCCTGACGACGCCGGGAACCTGAGCGCCGGGATCAGGCCGGGGCGAGCAGGCGCACGCGGACGGTGACCCGGCCACGGTCGTCGCGGTGGGCCACTGCGTGGCCGGTCTTGTCGACACCGTCGATGCGCAAGGTGATCGGGGCGCCCGCACCGAGGAAGTTGCGCCACCACTGTTTCTTGTCGGGCATCGCGACGCCGATGATGTACTCGTCCCCGGAGCGGCGGTAGTTGACCGGGGTGCTGAAGGTGCGTCCCGAGCGCCGGCCGACGTAGCTGACCTGCGCGAACGCCTTACCGAGGACCTTGCCGATGACCGGGGCTTCGGTCAGCGCGACCACGCCGACGTTCATCGCGTGCACGACCCGGCGCGACACTGATTCCTGACTCAACGGCTTCTCCTGCCTGACGGTAAAGAACGGGCTGGTTGCGCCCACGGTACCGAGCCGCTGTGGCAGTGCCCTGAGAGTTCTCGGCGCCGAGGCGGTTCGGTGGTCAGCGGAGCTCGGCGCCGTAGACGTGTTCGACGGTCAGCGCCATGAGGACGCGGCGGTCGGCGACCATGACCTCGCGGTATTCGTTCCAGTCGGGGTGTTCGCCCGCGGCGGCGCGGTAGTAGTCGACGAGCGCGGCGACCTCGGGCCCGTCGGGATCGGTGCCGGGGCCGATGAGGGTGACGCTGCCTTCGGCGGTGGCCCAGGACCAGCCGTCGGGCGCGGTCACCTCGACAGCGGCCCTGGGGTCGCGGCGCAGGTTGGCGGTCTTGGCGCGGCCCTCGGTCATCGAGACGTAGATGACACCGGCCTCGCGGTCGTAGTACGGGGTGACGGGGGACAGCTGCGGCCGCCCGTCCGCCTTGATGGTGGCGAGCACGCCGAGCTTCGCTGCCGCGAGCAGATCGTGCGGGTCGAATGCCGCTGTCATCGGTGGGTCTCCTCTGGGTGGGCTGACTCGCTGACCGGGGCCACCGTTCGAACGGCGAGGCCCCCTCGTCGAGACGAACTGCCGTAGCGGCGGATTTATGCCCACCACGGGGTTCTGGCTGCCGTGGAAAACCCATCGACAGCGGGGCGGCCGGGCGCGTAGAACTGGGTGCATGGTTACGGTACGTCCGCATTCGCGGCGCTAGTTCGCATCGGGTCTTCGGGCGCCGGTGGGGCGCCGCGTGATTCGATGCCCGTGCCGTCCGGTGGAACGCACAACTGGCGAGCGTCGACTTCTTCGACCGAACTAGTTGACGTACTGGGGGATTCCCATGACCACGAGACGGCCCGACCTCGCCCGCATGCGCAATATCGGCATCGCGGCCCACATCGACGCGGGCAAGACGACGACCACCGAACGCATCCTGTTCTACACCGGCGTCACCCGCACCCTGGGTGAGGTGCACGACGGCACCGCCGCCATGGACCGGATGATCCAGGAGCGCGAGCACGGCATCACCATCGCCGCCGCGGCCACCACCTGCCGGTGGAACGAGCACGAGATCACCATCCTCGACACCCCCGGCCACGTCGACTTCACCGTCGAGGTGGAGCGGTCGCTGCGGGTTCTCGACGGCGCGGTCGCGGTGTTCGACGCCAAGGAGGGCGTCGAGCCGCAGTCCGAGCAGGTGTGGCGGCAGGCCGATCGCTACGGCGTGCCCCGGATCTGTTTCGTGAACAAGATGGACAAGCTCGGCGCGGACTTCGCGTTCACCGTGCGGACCATCGCGGAGCGACTCGGCGCGCGGCCGTTGGTGATCCAGCTGCCGATCGGCGCCGAGAGCGAGTTCGAGGGCATCGTCGACCTGGTCGAGATGACGGCGAAGGTGTGGCGTGGGGACACCGATCGTGGCGCGCGGTTCGAGATCGTCGAGATCCCGGACGACCTGCGCGTCAAGGCCGAACAGCACCGCGAGGCGCTGGTGGCCGCGGTCGCCGAGGCCGACGAAGCGGTGCTGGCGCGCTATCTCTCCGGTGCGCCGATCCCGGTCGACGTGCTGAAGACCGCCATCCGCACGATGACGGTCGACGCGCGCGCCTACCCGGTCCTGTGCGGTTCGGCGCTGGGCAATATCGGCGTGCAGCCGCTGCTGGACGCGGTCGTCGACTACCTGCCCTCGCCGCTGGATGTCGTGGCCGTGCACGGTTTCTCACCGGCGGGTGAGTACATCGAGCGCGCACCCGATGTCGCCGAGCCGTTCGCGGCGCTGGCGTTCAAGGTCGCGCTGCATCCGTTCTTCGGCAAGCTCGTGTACCTGCGGGTCTACTCGGGCCGCGCCGAACCCGGTGTGACCGTGCTGAATTCGACCAATGGCCGAAAGGAGCGCCTGGGCAAGCTGTTCCAGATGCATTCGAGCACCGAGATCGCCGTCGATCGGGTGCAGGCCGGGCAGATCTGTGCGGTCATCGGCCTGAAGGAGACGGGCACCGGCGACACCCTGTGCGATCGCAACCAGCCGGTCGTACTGGAGTCGATGGCCTTCCCCGAACCCGTCCTCGCGGTCTCGATCGAACCGCGGACCCGCGCGGATCAGGACAAGCTGGGCACCGCCCTGGCCCGCCTGGCCGAGGAGGATCCGACGTTCTCCGTGCACGTCGACGCCGAGACCGGTCAGACGGTCATCGGCGGCATGGGTGAGCTGCATCTGGAGATCCTGGTCGACCGGATGCGCCGGGAGTTCCGGGTCGAGGCCGAGATCGGCGCACCACGGGTGGCCTATCGCGAGACCATCACCGCCGCGGTCGAGCAGTTCGAGTACACCCATCGCAAGCAGGTGGGTGGGCGCGGGCAGTTCGCCAAGGTGGTGATCGCGGTGCGGCCGCACGTGGCCGAGGACGGCGCGGTCTACGAATTCGAGAGCCGGGTGGCCGGTGGGCGCGTGCCGCGGGAGTACATCCCCGCGGTCGACGCCGGCGCGCAGGACGCGCTGCGGGTCGGCGCGCTCGCCGGGTTCCCCCTGGTGAACGTGCGGGTGACGTTGCTCGACGGCGCCGCCCACGTGCAGGATTCGTCGGATCTGGCGTTCCGGCTGGCCGGTGCGGCGGCGGTGCGAGCCGCGCTGGTGCGGGCGAAGCCGGTGCTGCTCGAACCGGTGATGGCCGTCGAGGTCGTCACGCCGGAGGAGTACCTCGGCGAGGTGATCGGTGACCTGAACGCCCGGCGCGGCCGGGTCACCGAGCTCACCGAGCGGGCGGGCGCGCACGTCGTGCGGGCCCTGACCCCACTCCAGGAGATGTTCGGCTACATCGGTGATCTTCGCTCGAAGACCCGCGGCCGGGCGACCTACTCCATGGTGTTCGACTCCTACGCCCCGGTTCCCCCGGCGGTCGCGGAGTCGATCATCGCCCGCGGCTGACGAGACACCGGTGGCGCCGTATCCACGGATACGGCGTCACCGGCTCGGACTGCTCGCGGTCGAGCTTCGTCGCCGGGCCCGCGACGAGGCGCCGTTGCCGTTCGCTCGCGGAAGCCGGGGTAGCTGCTCATTCGGTGACGATGACCCGATCCCGATGGTTCGACATGGCACCGGGGGAGTGGAGGGGCAGTGCCGAACCCGTGCCACTCCGGGCACTCTCCGCTGCCGCCCGGCCGAGCAGCCGCAGCGCGTCGGCGGTGCTCGCGTCGCGCGGGGTGTAGACCTCGAGCCGGTGGTCGGGGCTGTCCGGTTGCAGCCACACCTGGTAGTCGACATCGACATTGCCGACGGTGGGATGGTGCAGGTGCATCGCGCCGACGGTGCAGTCGGCGACTTCACCTTCGGCCCACAGGGTCGCGAATTCGCTACTGCGCATGGCGAGTTCACCGATCAGTTCGGCCAGGTGCGCGTCGGTGGGGTAGCGGCCCGCGGTGAGGCGCAGATACGCGACATGGACGCGGGCCAGCTCGGACCAGTTGCGGTGCAGGTCCCGGCTGAGTGGATCGAGGAAGAACATGCGCGGGATCGACGGACGCACGGCCGGATCGGCGGGTGCGGCGAAGTCGAGGTGTTCGGCGAACAGGGCGTGCCCGGTGCGGTTCCAGGCGAGGACGTCACCGCGGCGGCCGAGGACGACGGCGGGCATGCTGTCGCCGAGCGCGTCGAGCAGGGCGAGGACCCTGGGGTGCGCGTGTTCGGGCTCGGCCCGCGTCAGCCGCGGCACGGCGGGCAGCCCGGCCAGATTGTGCAGATGGGTGGTCTCGGCGGCATCGAGCCGCAGCACCCGCGCGATGGCATCGATGACCTGTGACGACGCCGTTCCCGCCTGATCCTGTTCGAGGCGCGTGTAGTACCCGGCGCTGACACCGGCCAGCTGGGCAAGCTCCTCACGCCGCAGACCGGGCACCCGGCGGGTCACGCCGTAGGTCCGCAGTCCGATGTCCTCGGGCGTGACCCGGTCGCGGCGGGTCTTGAGAAAGGCGCCGAGGCTTTCCAGTTCCATGCCTTCCGATCGTAGGCAGGGCGGCGCGGCGGCGGGTATCCCTGTGCGGTGTACCCATCACCGGGTCTGGCTGCCGGGCGCGGGTCGCCGCAGATTCAGAGCATGACTCGACACGACACCCCACCCACGCCGGGGCGGGCCTGGCTCGGCCTGCTGGTGATCCTGGGCCCGGTGCTGCTGGTCGCCATGGACGGCTCGGTGCTGTTCCTGGCCATGCCCGCGATCACCGACGCGCTCACCCCGACCGCCGACGAATCCCTGTGGATCCTGGACAGTTACGGCTTCGCGGTCGGCTCGCTGCTGATCGCGTTCGGTGCCATCGGCGACCGGTACGGCCGGTTGCGGCTGTTGATGATCGGGGCGGCGGTGTTCGGCATCGCCTCGGCGGCAGCGGCTTTCGCACCGAGCGCCGAGGTCCTGATCGGCCTGCGCGTGCTGATGGGCGTGGCCGGGGCGACGCTGTTGCCGTCGGCACTGGCGATCCTGAGCACGCTGTTCGCCGATCCGCGCACGCGGGCCCAGGCCATCGGGATCTTCGCGGCGACCTTCGCCGCGGGCTTCGCGATCGGGCCGATCGTGGCCGGGCAGCTGCTCACCAGGTTCTGGTGGGGTTCGGTGCTGTTGGTCAATCTGCCGGTGCTGCTGGTGTTCCTGCTGCTGGCACCGGTCCTGTTGCGCGAGGTACGCGAGCCGGGACCCGGCCGGGTCGACGTGGCGAGTGTGCTCGCGTCGGCGGCTGGATTGCTGCTCACCATGTACACGGTCAAGCACGCGGCGGCCGCCGGTCCGTCGGCGACCGGAGCGGTGGCCGGGGTGGCGGGCGTGGTGTCGCTGAGCTGGTTCGTGCGCAGGCAATTCCGGATCGCGCACCCGCTCGTCGATTTCGGGCTGTTCCGCAATCCGGTGTTCGCGATCGCGATCGTCACCGGATTCCTGCCGCTGGCGGCGTGGTCGGCGACCGCCTACCTCGCGAGTACCTACCTGCAATCCGTGCTCGGGCTGACGGTCGCCAGGGCCGCGCTGCTGGCGGTGCCCGGCGCTGTCGTCCTCACCGTGGCGGCGGTCGTGACACCGGCCGTGGTCGCCCGGATCGGCAGGCCGAACGCGCTGATCGGCGCGCATTTCCTCATCGCGGCAGGGCTGTTGCTGTTGCTGTTGCTGCCCGCCGACGACGCGGGCGGCAGCGGCTGGTACCTCGCCTCGACCGCCGTCGCGGGCATCGGCTACGGGATCTCGTTCAGCGTGGTTGCCGATATCGCCGTCGCCGCGGTGCCGCCCGAGCGGGCCGGGTCGGCTGCGGCGCTCGCCGAGACCGGCAACGAGCTGGGCAACGCGGTCGGGATCGCGGTCTTCGGCTCGCTGGCCGCGCTGGTCTTCCGGCTGACCGGGCCCGACCTCGCGCCCACGCTCGGCGAGACGCTGCACCTGAGGTCGGCACCGGCCGTCCTGGCGGACGCGCGCGCCGCGTTCGTCGACGGAGTGCACGCGGTGGCCCTCACCGCGGGCGTCTTGCACGCGGTGCTGGGGCTGCTGGCCGTGCGCGTGCTGCGCCGGTCAGCCCAGCTGGGTCATGCCGGCGGCGACCACCTGGGCGACGGAGAGCAGGTCGTCGGCGGTGGGGACCGGCAGGTCGTCGAGGGCGTGTAGCCGGTCGGCGCCCGCGATGGCGAACATGGCCGATACCCAGGCGGCGGCACACGCGCGCAGGGTGCTGGGACGGATCGGCGTGGGGACGCTCTCCTGGAGCACCCGCGCTGTCACGTCGAGGAGCTGATCGCGCAGCAGGCGCAGGCGGTTGCGGACGTCGGGGTGGGTGTCGGCCTCGCGCCACATGATCACCCGCAGGACCGAGGAATGGTGGTCGCGCAGGTTGATGGCGGTATCGAGGTTGATCAGGCTGGCGGCCGGGTCACCGGGGGCGACGACGGCTCGCACATCGTCGATCGGGTGCTCCGGGACGCGCTCGCGCATCAGCGCGGACAGGATCGCGTTCTTGGTGGGGAAGTAGTAGAAGACCAGGCCCTTGGGCACCCCGGCGGCGGCGGCCAGTGCCGCGGTCGGGGTGGCGTCGAATCCCTGTGCGGCGAACAGGTTCTCGGCGGCATCCAGTATGAGTTGCCGGGCGTCGCCATCGCGTTTCGCGTTGCGGCGCCCGACGCGTCGGCCCGGCATCAGTGATGTGGAGCCATCTTGTGCAGGCGCTCGTTCATCGCGGGCAGCGCGGCGACCGCCACCACTGCCGTCACTACCCCGACCACCCATGCGGTCCAGGATGCGCCGCTGAACGCGGTGAAGTCCATCGCCCACGGCGAGATGAACAGCAGGACGCCGAACAGGCCCATCGCGTAGTCGGCGCTGGACATGCTCGCCCGGGCCATCTGGATCAGCCCGGTCGCGGCGATGAGTACGCCGAGCACGATGAGCGTCCAGCGGGCGTTGTCGTTGGTGTCGACCCACAGGGGCGACAGCGCGGTGAATGCGCCGAGCACGACGGCGAGAAAATCCTGTGCACGGCTGTCGGTGAACATGGGGAATGCCTCCTCGATGAGACGAAAAATCCTTCTGACCTCGGTCTACTCCTGATTGACCGCCCGGTCGATACCGGAACCGGCACGGTTGCGTTGCGACGTGGGTGTCACCGGTGGCGGGCGCACTGGTACAAACATCTGGGGGCCGTAGTGGCCCGCGACACAAGGACATGGCATGGGCGGTCAGCTCCCGGCGGCGGTGGCTCGCGCGAGCAGGCAGGGCGCCGCACAAGCCGAGAGGACACAGGTATGAGCGCGCCCATCGTGATCGTCGGAGCGGGTCTGGCAGGCCTGCGCACGGCGGAGGAACTGCGCCGGGCCGGGTACGAGGGCGGTGTGCTGCTGCTCGGCGACGAGTCTCGCCCGCCGTACGACCGCCCGCCGCTGTCGAAGCAGTTCGTGCGCGGCGAGACCGACGACACCACCCTGCGCCCGCCGGAGTTCTTCGCGGAGAAGAACATCGAGCTGCGCCTCGGCACGGCGGTCACCGGGGTCGACACCGCCGCGCGCACGGTCACCCTCGCCGACGGCAGCGCCCTCGACTACGACCAGCTGATCATCGCGACCGGTCTGCGCCCGCGCAGGCTGCCCGGGCTGCCCGAGGTGGCGGGCGTGCACGTGCTGCGCGCGCACGAGGACGCGCAGACCCTGCGCGCCGAACTGAACGGCGCGAACCGGGCGCTGATCATCGGCGCCGGCTTCATCGGCTGCGAACTGGCCGCCAGCTTCCGCGCGGCGGGCGTCGCGGTGACCCTCGTCGAGCCGCAGCCGACCCCGCTGGCCTCGGTGCTGGGCGAGCAGATCGGCGGCCTGGTGGCCCGCATGCACCGCGACGAGGGCGTCGACCTGCGCTGCGGCGTCGGCGTCGACACCCTGCGTTCCGACGAGTCCGGCCGGGTGCGCGGCGCGCTGCTCACCGACGGCACCGAGATCGATGCCGACCTGGTGGTGGTCGGGGTCGGCTCGGTCCCGGTGACCGACTGGCTGGCCGGTTCCGGCATCGAACTGGCCGAGCCGTCCGTCGGTGGCGGCGTGCTCGCCGACGAGGCAGGCCGCACCTCCGCCGAGGCCGTCTGGGCCGTCGGCGACGTCGCCGCCTGGCAGCACGACACCGGTGTCCGCAAGCGCGTCGAGCACTGGACCAGCGCGGGCGAGCAGGCGAAGCTGCTGGTCACCGCGCTGCTCGGCGGTGCGGCCCCGACCGCGGCGCGGGTGCCGTACTTCTGGAGCGACCAGTACGACGTCAAGATCCAGGCGCTGGGCACCCCGGCGCCGACCGACGACGTCACCGTGGTCAGCGATGACGGCCGCAAGTTCCTCGTCTACTACTCCCGCGACGGCATCCTCACCGCCGTCCTCGGCGCCGGCCTCACCGGTCAGGTGATGAAGCTGCGCGCCAAGCTGGCCACCGACACCCCGGTGGCCGACCTGCTCGCCGCCGCGGGCTGATCCGGCAGATTCACAGCCGCCGCGCCGATCGATCGGGACGGCGGCTGAGAACCGGCCGACACCGGGTTCTTGTCACCGGTCTGGATTACTGTGGCGCCGTGGGGTTTACCGAGTACTCGGCCGGCGATGTCGTCTATTTCCCGGAGGGCCCGTTCAGCGGTGTCTGCGGTGTGGTCAGGGAGGTCGACGCGCGCCGTGCCACGGTGCGGCTGGAATTCGCGGAAGGCAGTGTGCACCGCGAGGGCGGCGTCCTGCGGGAACGGCGGCACACCCTGACGGTGGGCTTCGACGAGATCGAACTGGTGTAGCCGGGCGGGATACGGTCGCGGCAGGTCGATTCCCCGGCCTGTAATACGGTGGACCCCGTGATCGTCGCGCTTATCGATTCCGGCCTCGGCCTGCTGCCGACGGCGGCGTGGTTGCGCAAATCGCGTCCCGACGTGGATCTGCTGCTCCTGCTCGACCCCGAGGGCGCGCCCTGGGGGCCCAAGCCGGAGGACTGGGTGGTCGAGCGGGTGCTCGGCGCGGCCCGGCAGGCGCTCGAGCTCGGCGCCGAAGTGATCGTGCTGCCGTGCAATACCGCGAGCGTGACGGCGCTGGCGCACGTGCGGGCCGAGGTGGGGGAGTCGGTGCCGGTGATCGGGACCGTGCCCGCGATCAAGCCCGCGGCGGCCCAGTGCCGGTCGGTGGCCGTGTGGGCGACGGCGGCGACCACCGCCAGCAGCTACCAGGCCGACCTGATCGCCCGGTTCGCCGGCGACGCGAAGGTGGTCGGGGTGGCCTGCCACGGCCTGGCCGACGCGATCGACCGCGGTGACCTGCCCGCCATCCGCGATTCCATCGCCGACGCCGCGGCCCGCACCCCCGCCGACGTCGAGGGCGTCGTCCTGGGGTGCACGCACTATCCGCTGGTCATCGATGCCATCATCGGCGCGCTGCCGGACGGTGTGCGCCTGTTCGACAGCGCCCAGGCCGTCGCCGCGCAGACGATCCGCAAGATGGACGAACTGGGCCGCCCGAGCACCGGCACCGGCAGCGTCACGGTACGCAACAGCGGCAGGCCGGGGGAATTGCCCAGCAGCGCGGCCACTTTCGAGTCCGGCCGCGTCGTCGGCGCGCTTTCTGCCTGAGGTCTCCGGGCGTCGGCCTGCTTGATCGGTTCGCTGGAAGCCGCCGACGCCCGCCGGATCGGGGCGAATCTGTCGGTCCGCCGGTGTTGAATGCGAGGGAATTCCCCCCGACGCCGGAGGTGCCCTGTGTCCGAGCTCCCCACTGCCGCGCAGGTGCGTGCGGCGCTCGCCGACCAAGCCGATCCCGCCGATGCCATCCACCTGCAACGGTTCTTCAAGACGGGCGCGGGCGAATACGGCGAGGGCGACGTCTTCCTCGGCGTCCGCGTCCCCGCCACGCGCAAGGTCGCCAAGCGGTTCGCCACGCTCCCGCTGAAGCAGATCCGCGACCTGCTCGACAGCCCGGTCCACGAGGAACGCCTGGCCGCGCTGTTCATCCTGAATGCCCGCTTCGCGGCGGCGTCCAGACCGCGCACCCGCGACGACGCGGCACGGGCGGAGATGGTGGAGTTCTATCTGGACGCCGTGCGCCGGGGCCGGGTGAACAACTGGGATCTGGTCGACGCCTCCGCCGAGCACATCGTCGGTCCGTGGCTGCTCGACAGGGACCGCGGCCTGCTGTTCGAACTGGCGCGGCGGGATTCGCTGTGGGAGCGGCGGGTGGCGCTGCTGTCCACCTTCGCCTTCATCAAGGCGGGCGATCCGAGCACCACGCTGGAACTGGCGAGCGAGCTGCTCGACGACCGCCGCGACCTCATCCAGAAGGCGCTCGGCTGGATGCTGCGCGAGATCGGCAAACGGGTCGACCCGGCGGTGCTCACCGGCTTCCTCGACGGCAACGCGGCCGGAATGGGCCGGACCGCGTTGAGTTACGCCGTCGAGCACCTGAACCCGGAGCAGCGCGCCGCCTACCGCGCGATGCGGTGAGGCGGCGCGGACCGGCTCAGAACTGGATCTTCAGGTGGTCGGTGACCGGCCGGGCCTGGCAGCCCAGGATGTAGCCGTTCTCGATGTCCTCGGGGTCGAGGATCTCGGCGTTCTCCATCTCGACCTTGCCCTCGAGCACGGTGCAGGCGCAGGAGCCGCATTCGCCCTCCTGGCAGGAGTACGGCACGTCCAGGCCCTTGTCGAGCATGATGTCGACGAGGGTCCGCTTGCGCGGCCAGGACAGCTCGTGCACCTGCCCGTCGAGTTCCACCTCGACGGTCGCGGCGTCGGCCGCCTCTTCCTCGCTGACCTCGAGGGGGGGCGTGGTCGGCGAACGGATCGCCGGCCAGCGAGTTGAAGATCTCGGCGTGGGTGCGGGCGCGCGGCACCTCGAGGGTCGCCAGCGCGTCGTGGACCAGGTCCATGAACGGCTTGGGCCCGCACATGAACGCCTCGTAGGCGGTGTAGGGCGCGACCAGGGTGGCCAGCATGTCCGCGGTCGGCAGGCCGAGCAGCGGTTCGAGCCAGTGGATGACGGACAGGCGCTGGGGATGCTTGCCGACCAGCTCGCGCAGTTCGTCGGCGAAGATCACCGAGTCCGCGTCGCGGTTGGCGTAGACGAGCACGATCTTGCCGCTGCCCTGCGACAACGCCGACTTCAGGATCGACATCACCGGGGTGATGCCGCTGCCGGCGCCGAACAGCAGCAGGTCCTCGTCGAGGTTCTTGGGGGTGAACACGCCGGAGGGCGGCAGCACCTCGAGCTCGTCACCGGCGGAGATGTTGTCGCACAGCCAGTTCGAGCCGTAGCCGCCCTCGGTGCGCTTGACCGTCACCTTGGGCAGGTCGTCGGTGAACGGCGAGCTGGCCAGCGAGTAGCAGCGCGCGACCGAACCGGTCTGGTCACTGGGGATGCGC
The DNA here is from genome assembly GCF_052983615.1 of Nocardia fodinahabitans. Taxonomy (NCBI): domain Bacteria; kingdom Bacillati; phylum Actinomycetota; class Actinomycetes; order Mycobacteriales; family Nocardiaceae; genus Nocardia; species Nocardia fodinahabitans. The sequence continues at coordinate 2,574,394 of NZ_JBRJJC010000001.1, read as the reverse complement.
AGGGTCAGGAACTGGCCCGGGGTGTAGGCCATACGTTCGCGGAGGTCGGCGGGCACCTCGAAGACCACGGAGTGGGTATCGGCCGTTTCGGCGATCACCGCGGCGACCCGCAGCACCACCGAGCGCGAACCGTGCGGAACCTCGACTGTGGTCATGTCGTCCTCTCGAACAAAACTAGAACGTGTTTCAGTTTCATGCTAGGTCGGGACGCGCCTGCAGGGCAAGCTGTGCCTCGAGACCAGCGACCAGTACCTCCATCCCGAAGTCGTAGGAGTACTTGCCGCGCAGGTCCGCCATGTACTTCGTGGCCCGCCGCACCGCCTCGGGCAACAGCACGTCCGCGGGGGCGGAGCGGTCACGCGGATTCACCCGGCTGCGGCCGAACAGGTAGGTGTGGATGGTCGCATACGCGGCCAGCACGTTGCGGTCGCTGAAGCCCGCGTCGAACAGGATCTCCATCACCGCGTCGATCAGGTCGAGCTGCTTGCCGAGCATCTGCTCGAGCAGGATGTCGCCCAGGCCGGGATGCCTGCGCAGTTTATCGTCTATCTGATCGATCAGGTCGCGCAGGCGCTCCTGCCACGGACCCGAATCCCGCGTGGGCTTGCGCACCCCGAGCAGGGCCGCGCTGGCCACCAGATCGAGCAGTTCCCGTTTGTCGGCGACGTAGTAGTACGGCGCCATCGGCGAGACGCCGAGCTCGCGGGAGAGCCTGCGCATCGACAGTTTCTCCACGCCGTCCTCGCGCACGACCCGCAGCGCCGCCTCGACGATCTCCGACTCCGAGAGTGTGGAATGCGCGCCGCTCCCTGCCCCTCCGTGGTTACGCAAGCTTCCGCCTCACCTCTACTGCCACCGGACCCACCGGCGGCGTTCCCGTCCTGCTCCCGGAAGTCTAGAGGGGTGCGCCGAGGTGCTCGCGGCCATCGAGATTTTCGAATCCCTCGCTTTATGGCAGTGACTGACGTTATGGTCGGAGGTGACCGGCAACACAATGGAGGTAGTCATGCCCGAGAACGCAACGCCTGCGACCGTCGAATCCGACGAAGACCTGGTCACGGAGACGCTGATCGAAGAGGTCAGCATCGACGGCATGTGCGGCGTGTACTGACCATGGAGGCAGGCGTGCTCGATCTCGACACCCGCTGGGCGCTGCATCCGCGCGTCTCGCTGCGCCCGGAGTCCTTCGGTGCGCTGCTGTACCACTTCGGCACCCGCAAGCTCTCGTTCCTCAAGAGCCGCGATCTGGTCGACGTGGTGCAGTCGCTGCCGGCCCACGCCTCGGTGCGGGACGCGCTGCGAGCCAAGGGCGTCGGCGCGTCCGACGTGCATATCAAGGCGCTGGCGCAGCTGGCCGACACCGACATGATCGTGCCCGCGCCGGGTCCGGTCACGCCGGTGACACCGGTGAGCCTGCCTGCCTCCACGGACACCACCCAGGGCGGCAAGCTGATCGACCGGTTCGAATCCGGGCTGGCGGCACCGATCTGTCTCACCTGGGAACTCACCTACGCGTGCAACCTGTCCTGCGTGCACTGCCTGTCCTCGTCGGGTCGCCGTGACCCGAACGAGCTGACGACCGAGCAGTGCAAGGCGCTCATCGACGAGTTCGAGCGCATGCAGATCTTCTACGTCAACATCGGCGGCGGTGAGCCGACGGTGCGTCCCGACTTCTGGGAGCTGGTCGACTACGCGACCGCCCACCACGTCGGGGTCAAGTTCTCCACCAACGGCGTTCGCATCAACGAGGAGGTCGCCGCGCGGCTGGCCGCCAGCGACTACGTCGACGTGCAGATCTCCCTCGACGGCGCCGACGCCGCGGTCAACGACGCCGTGCGCGGCCCCGGCTCCTACGACACCGCGATCCGCGCCCTGGAGAATCTGCACAACGCGGGTTTCCGGGACGCCAAGCTCTCGGTCGTCGCGACCCGGCACAACATCGCCCAGCTCGACGAATTCAAGGCCATCGCCGACCGTTACGGCGCGACCCTGCGGCTGACCCGCCTGCGCCCCTCGGGCCGCGGCGCCGACGTCTGGGACGAACTGCACCCGCTGCCCGAACAGCAGCGCGAGCTCTACGACTGGCTCGTCGCCAACGGCGAGGGCGTGCTCACCGGCGACTCGTTCTTCCACCTGTCCGCGTTCGGTTCCGCGCTGCCGGGCCTGAACATGTGCGGTGCGGGCCGGGTGGTGTGCCTGGTCGATCCGGTGGGCGACGTCTACGCCTGCCCGTTCGCCATCCACGACCGGTTCAAGGCCGGAAACATCGTCGCCGACGGCGGTTTCGACGCGGTGTGGACCACCTCGGAGCTGTTCGCCGAACTGCGCGAACCGGTCGACGGTGGCGCGTGCACCAAGTGCTCGCACTACGACGCGTGCCGCGGCGGCTGCATGGCGGCGAAGTTCTTCACCGGCCTGCCCGCCAACGGTCCCGATCCGGAATGCGTGCAGGGCTACGGCGAAGCGGCGCTGTCGATGCCGGGACGCACGATTCCGCGACCCGCGGTCGATCATTCGCGCCCGGTTCGTACCCGTGGTCGGGTCTCGCTGCCGTTGACGGTCAAGCGTGCTCCTGCCAAGGCGTGCAACGAGAGTCCACTCGGATAGACCGGTCGGTTGCCGAAAGTGCGCTGCCGATCTTGTTGACGCGCCCGAATTTCGGTCACGGCGGCATTTCTGGCGGACTTTCCTCCTTTTTTGTGGGGTGATGATGTCTGCGAGCTCGAGTGCGCATAGCATGCGAGGAATGCGCCATGATCGTCTGCCCGACGGCTTCGGGGTACGGATCGATCCACGGGTACGCGCATTTTCCGGGGGTCGGATCCTGATCGGTGGATCGCCCGCGCGGATGCTGCGCCTGGCCCCGGAGGCCGCCGAGCTGATCGGCGACGGGTACCTGGAGGTGACCGATACCAAGTCCGCGATCGTCGCCCGCCGGCTGCTCGATTCCGGTGTGGCGAACCCGCGGCCGCGGCTGCTGCCCTCGCTCGACGACATCACCGTCGTCATCCCGCTCTACAACAACGCAGACGGGCTGATGCGGCTGCTGGCCACCCTGCGTGGGCACAACGTGATCGTCGTCGACGACGGTTCCGACGAGCCGGTGCGGATACCGCCCCGGCAAGGCCGCGGACAGGTGACGGTGCTGCGGCACGAGACCCCGCTCGGCCCGGCCGCCGCGCGCAATGCCGGATTGCGGGCGGCGACAACGGGCTTCGTCGCGTTCCTGGACTCCGACGTGGTGCCGCGCAGCGGCTGGCTCGAGGTGATGCTCGGGCACTTCAGCGATCCGCAGGTGGCCCTGGTCGCGCCGCGGATCGTCGCGCTGGACAAGGCGTCCAACGCGCTGGCTCGCTACGAGCACACCCGATCCTCGCTGGATCTGGGCAGGCGCGAGTCCGCGGTGCACGCGCGCGGTGTCGTGTCGTACGTGCCGAGCGCGGCCCTGCTGACCCGGCGCGCGGCGCTGCTCGGTGAGGGCGGCTTCGACGAGTCGATGCAGGTGGCCGAGGACGTCGATCTGTGCTGGCGGCTGGAACGGGCGGGCTGGCGGCTGCGCTACGAGCCCGCCGCGCACGTCGCCCACGATCACCGGGTGGCCTTCCGCGCCTGGTTCGGCCGAAAGCTGTTCTACGGCACCGGCGCCGCACCACTGGGCAAGCGGCACGCGGGCATGGTCTCGCCGCTGTCGGTGCCGACCTGGACCGTGCTGGCGAGCATTCTGTTCGCGACGCTGTCCAAGTGGGGCCTGCTCGGCGGGCTGGTCACGCTGGCCACCGCGCTGGTGCGGATGCGGCGGGTGTTCACCGAACTGGACAATCCGACCCGCATCGCGGCGGTGTATCTGGCGCGCGGTTATTTCGCCGGAATGTGGCGGCTGGCTTCGGCGATGTGCCGGGACTACTGGCCGGTGACGTTGATCGCGGTGCTCGCCTCGCGGCGGATCCGCAAGATCGCCATCACCATGGCGCTGGCCGACGGTCTGGCCGACTGGTTCACCCACCGTGACGCAGGCGGCCTCGACCCGGTGCGCTATGTCGCCTACAAGCGTCTCGACGATGTGGCCTACGGCAGCGGCCTGTGGCTCGGCGTGATCCGGGCGCGCAGCTTCGAGGCGCTCAAGCCGAGCGTGCCGCCGCGCTGAGTTCGCCCGCGTGACGGACACTCTCGTCGTCGGTGCCGGGTCGGCAGGCTGCGTGGTCGCGGCCGGGCTCAGCGCCGACCCGGCGCACACGGTACGGGTGTTCGAGGCCGGACCGGTCTGGCCGTCGGCCGCCGCGGTGCCCGCCGACCTGCTCGATCCCGGTCTGCTGCCGGTCGGCCCGGAATCCGCCGTGGTGTGGCGGTATCCGGGAAACATCGTGCGGGGCAGGCTGATCGGCGGGTCGGGCGCGATCAACGGCAGCTACTTCATCCGCCCGACCGCCGCCGACTTCGCGGCCTGGAGCGCGGCGGCCGGTAGTGCGCGGTGGTCGTTCGACGCCGTGCTGCCCTTTCTGCGCGACGTGGAGACCGACCACGATTTCGGCACCGAGCCCGGTCATGGCGCCACCGGCCCGATCCCGATCCGCCGCACGACCGACCCGGCCACGGTCAGCGTGGACTTCGCCGGCCGGTGCGACGCTGGGGGCTTCGCCGAGATCGCCGATCTGAACGCACCCACCGAAGCACGCCCGCCGGGCCGGGAACATCGCACGCCCGGCCACCCTCAGGGGAAGGTGGGCTTCGGGCGCGTGCCGCTGGCGATCGCGGACGGTCGGCGGGCGGGCCCCGCGTTCACTCATCTCTATCCCGCACTCGCCCGCCCGAACCTCACGATCGCCGGCGCGACGATGGTGACCCGCCTGGTGTCGCGCGGCGCCAGGGTGGTGGGCGTCGAGTGGGCGCGCGGTCGCGAACGCGGCACGGCCTACGCCGATCGGGTGATCCTGTGCGCGGGCGCGGTGGAATCGGCCGCGCTGCTGATCCGTTCGGGCATCGGCCCGGAACCGCTACTGCGTTCGCTCGGCATCCCGGTGGTGCGGCCCGCGCCGGTGGGACAGTGGTGCACCGACCATCCCGAGATCGGCGTCGAATACCCGGGGCCCGCGCCGGCGACGAGCACGGTCGCCCTCGAGTACGTCCTGGAACTCGGCGACCTCGAACTGCGTCCGTATACCCCGATGTTCACGCCCGGCCTGCGCAGGCTCGGCGTCGCGCTGATGTCTCCGGAGTCGACCGGCACGCTCACTCTCGTCTCCGCCGATCCGGCCGTCCCCGCCCGGATCGACCAGGGCTCTCTGCGCGCGGCCGCCGACCGGGACCGGCTGCGCGCGGGGGTCGAGGTCGCCGCGCGGATCCTCGAGCGGCCGCTCGGCACCGTCGACGACGCCTGGCTACGCTCGCATCTGGGGACGTCCCAGCACCTTTCGGGCACCTGCCGGATGGGTACCGCCGACGACCAGCGCGCCGTGGTCGACGACCAGGGCCGGGTGCACGGCATCGAGGGTCTGACGGTGGCCGATCTGTCGGTCGTGCCGGTCCCGTTGGGCCGTGGTCCGCAGGCCGCGACGGTGCTGCTCGCCACAGTGATAGCCCATCGACACCGGGTGTGACGAAGTGACATCTGGTACCACAATGTGACCTGCGGGACAAACCCACACTTCTGGCGAGGCTGCCGTTAACTCACCGGTACAGTTTGTAGCGGGAAAGAAAGGCAAATGGTCAGCAATCTCGCAGGTGGGCGGCCCCCACGGCAGGCGGCGGAGTCGGGCGCACAGCTCGGAGCTCTGGAAGCCTATGCCGCACAGGCCCATGGTTTTCTCAGTGCCGGTGGTGACCAGCTGACCCAGCTGGCCGGCCTGTTGCGTCCGCTCGTTCTCGAGTCCTGGTTGCGCAGTACGCGTGGTGGAATCGATCCGGCGGACATACTCGACGGTCGCGGTCTTCGTGGTGCCGATCTGGTGCGTTACCGGGATGCCCATCCCATCGCCGCACTGATGCCACTCATCGACAAACTGCTGGTCCAGGACGCGGCGCGGGCTGGACTGATCGTGACGGTCGCCGACCAGTTCGGTCGTGTGCTGTCGGTGCACGGCCATCCGGAACAGGTCGCCGCCGCCGCCGAGATCGGCGTGCGCGAAGGCGACGATCTGAGCGAGCGCCGGATCGGCACGAACGCGGTCGGTCTCGTCGTGCGCACCGGACGGGCGACCTGGATCCACGGACCCGAACATTTCCTCCATCGCATGCACCAGATCACCGGCGCGGCGGCCCCCGTGCACGAGCCGGACGGCCGGTTGATCGGCGTGCTGATGATTGCCGGCGGGATGCGGGTGGCCAAGCCTGAGATCCTCGCTCTGGTCAAGGCCGCGGCGACAGCCGCCGAGATGGATCTGGTGCTGCGGGCGATGCGCGCGGGCCGCGGGGTGTCCGCGGCCGCGCCGGACCGCGCGGGCGAGCAGGCCGCCGACGCGGAACCGGCCCGGCTCGGACTCGAGGTCCTCGGGCTCGGTCAGCCGCAATTGAGTGTGGCGGGGGAGCGGGTGTCGCTCTCACAACGTCATGCCGAGATCCTGCTGTTGCTCACCGAACATCCCGAAGGGCTCGGCGCCGATCATCTGGCGCTGCTGCTCGACGACACCGATCTGGACAACGGCACCATCCGCGCGGCGATGTCGCGCCTGCGGTCGGTGATCGGCGCGACGGTCGTCGGATCGCGCCCATACCGTCTGCGCGTCCATGTCGCAACCGATGTGGAGGCCCTGCGGGCCGCGCTCGACTCCGGTGATATCGAATCCGCATTGCGCTTGTACGCCGGTCCGGTGCTCCCCAGATCGTCCGCTCCCGGCATCTGCGACATCCGTGACGAGCTCCGGGTGCGGTTGCGCACCGCGGTGCTCGCTTCCGCCGATCCCGGCGTGCTGCGCCGGTGGACCGCGGGCCCGGAAGGCCGTGACGACGCCGCCGCGTGGGCCGCGTACCGCTCCACCGTCGACCGCGATTCGCCACTGTATGCGCAGATCGAGGCCAAGATCCGGGTGCTCGATCGGCGCCTCGGTGCCGATGCAACGCAGATGCAACGTTTCGGCTCATAGTCTCCCGTTCTGAAAGTGTGGTAGCTCACACATCTGCCGAGGATGTGGTGTGGCACACACTGATGCCCAGGTCGTGGCAACCTCCCCGAAGAGACTGGACGTTCGTCCGACTTTTTTAGCGGAAAAAGTTTCTTTTTATTAACTGACCGCCTAGTGTCTGCAATGCATGGACAGGCAGCCATGTGATGTAAGTGACACTGCCGGGGCGCCGGGTTCGGGCCACGGCCGCGATGTTGGAGGAACGATCAACAGCTAGGCACCTCGCGACGGACAGAGCGGTTCGTCGCGCCGGCGGTCCACCGGACCGTCGATCTCGTCCACATGATCTGTCGGGGATCCTGCGCGAGTGTGGCGGTTGCGCCCACTGCGCTCACAGGCGAATTTCTCGCTCCACGGAGTACCTCAGGTGTCTTCGTGCTGCCCGAAAACGGTTCGCCTCTGCTTTTTTTCGCGATTCGAGGAGGCTCTGGTGCACGGTACGGAGTTGGGTGGGTTCAGCGCGCGACCGCAGGAAGCGGAGGTCGCCGCCACGGCGTCGGTACCGTTCCCGCTGACACCGGCCCAGCTGGGAGTCTGGTACGCGCAGCTGCTCGACCCCGACGTCCCGATCACCATCGCCCAGTACGTCGACATCACCGGTGAGCTGGATGCGGCTGTGCTGCAACAGGTCACGGCCGAGGCCGCGCACACCTACGGTTCCCCGCTGGTGCGCATCGGCGAATCCGACGGTGTTCCCTACCAGGTCGTCGACCACTCGATCCCGATCGAGACCGAGCTGCCGCTGATCGACCTGCGCCACCACGACGATCCCGTCGCCGCCGCCCACGAGTGGATGCGCGCGGAGTTCGGCGCGCCGCTGGACCTGCTCACCGACCGCCTGGTGGCGGGCGCGGTGCTGCGCGTCGGCGAGGCCCGCTGGTTCTGGTACCTGCGCGGACACCACATCGTGCTCGACGGCTACGGCGCCTTCACCAACTCCCAGCGCATCGCCGAGCTCTACACCGCCCGCATGCTCGGCACCGAGGCCAAGGCGGCGGCCCCCGGTGACCTGGCCGAGCTCGTCGAGGGCGAGCAGCGCTACCGCGAGAGCACCCGCTTCGCCAACGACCGCGAGCACTGGGCCGAGCGCATCGCCGGCCTGGACAGCCCGACCAGCCTCGACAGCCGCACCGCGCCGCGCGCCGCCATCAACCTGGTGACCGGCGGACGGCTCTCGGAGAAGCTGGTCGATCGGCTGGAAACCATTGCCGCCAGCGATGATTCGACAATCTCCGCGGTGCTGCTCGCGGCCTTCGCCGCCTACCTCGGCCGACTCACCGACCGACCGGACGCGGTGCTCAGCCTGCCCGTCACCGCGCGCACCACCGCGGTGATGCGCCGCTCGGCGGGCATGCTGTCCAATATCGTGCCGCTGCGCCTGCCCACCGGCGCGGCCGGCGCCGCCACCACCTGGGGCGAGCTGCTGCGCGCTGCCCGCGTCGAGGTGGCCGGTGCGCTGCGGCATCAGCGCTACCGCGCCGAGGACATTCGCCGCGACGCCGAGGACGACGGCCGCCCCGCCCGGCGGGCGCTGTTCGGCCCGCTCGCCAACTTCATGCTCTTCCGCAGCGACCTCACCCTCGGCACCACCACCGGTCGCTACCGGGTGCTGTCCACCGGCCCGATCGAGGACCTGAGCCTCAACGTCTACTACGGCGATCGCGATCGCGTGCACGTCGACTTCGAGGCCAACCCGCACCTCTACGACGCCGACACCCTGGCCCGGCACCACTCGCGCTTCCTCGGTTTCCTCGAGCGCCTCGCCGCCGCCGACCTGGAGACGGCGATCGGTGCGATCGAGGTCGCGACTGAGCTGGAATTGCAGGTCAGCACCAAGATCTGGAACGCCACCGGCTTCGATGTCGCGGCCGCGCTGACCGAGCGCGCCGTACCGTCCGCGACGCTGCCCGCGCTGTTCGAGGCCCAGGTCGCCCGCACTCCCGACGATGTCGCCGTGCGGATGGCGGGTGACGCTGCCGCGACCCTGACCTACCGCGAGCTGGCGCAGCGGGTGAACCGGCTGGCCCGGCGGCTGCGCGACGACGGCATCGGCCCGGAATCGCTGGTGGCGCTGAGCATTCGGCGCTCACCCGAGCTGGTCGTCGCCATGTACGCGGTGCTCGCCGCCGGTGCGGCGTACGTGCCGATCGACCCCGATCACCCGGCCGAGCGGATCGCGCACATCCTGGCCACCGCCGCCCCGGCCGCCGTCCTCACCACCACCCGCGATGGCGCGCCCGGCGCCGGTGCGCTGCCGGTGTTGGCCGTGGACGCGCTCGACCTCACCGGCTACGCCGACGCTGCGCTGACCGACGCCGAGCGCACCGCGCCGCTGCGCCCCGGGCATCCCGCGTATGTCATCTTCACCTCCGGCTCCACCGGCCTGCCCAAGGGTGTCGCGGTCGAGCACGCCGCGATCGTCAACCGGCTGGTGTGGATGCAGCACGCCTACCGGCTGCACGGTGTCGACGTGGTGCTGCAGAAGACCCCGATGACCTTCGACGTCTCGGTGTGGGAGTTCTTCTGGCCCTTGCAGATCGGCGCGACACTGCTGCTCGCCGAGCCGGACGGCCATCGCGATCCCGGCTATCTGCGCAGTGTGATCGCCGAATACGGCGTCACCGTAGCCCATTTCGTGCCGTCGATGCTGGAAGCCTTTCTCGCCCAGCAGGAGATCGCCGAGCACACGTCGCTGCGGCTGGTCTTCGCCTCGGGCGAGGCGCTGCCCGCCGCGCTGGCGCAGCGGCTGCGGCTGCTCACCGGCGCGCGGCTGCACAATCTCTACGGCCCGACCGAGGCCGCGGTCGACGTCACCTTCCACGAGGTGAACGACGCGGACCTGATCACGGTGCCGATCGGCGCGCCGGTGTTCAACACCAGGCTCCATGTTCTCGACTCGCGGCTGCGGCCGGTACCGGTCGGGGCTCCGGGTGAGCTGTATCTGTCGGGGGTACAGCTCGCCCGGGGTTATGTCGGCAGGCCCGAGCTCACCTCCGGGCGTTTCGTCGCCGATCTCGACGCGCCGGGCGAGCGGATGTACCGCACCGGCGACCTGGTCCGCTGGACCACCAACGGTGAACTGGAATACCTGGGCCGCACCGACTTCCAGGTGAAGCTGCGCGGTCTGCGGATCGAGCTCGGCGAGATCGAGGCCGTGCTCGAAGGTGTCGCGGGCGCGGTGCGCGCGGTCGTCGTCGTGCGCGGTGACGCGGGTGTCGGCGAACAGCTGGTCGCCTATGTGGTGGAGGCCGAGCCGGGCGCGGTCGCGGTGGAGCTGTTGCGCGAGGCCGCGCTGCGCGCACTGCCCGCGTACATGGTGCCCGCCGCGTACGTGCTGCTCGACGCCTTGCCGGTGAACGCCTCCGGCAAGCTCGATCGCAAGGCGCTGCCCGCGCCCGCCCGCACCGTCGTCGCCTACGCCGAGCCCGCCGGGCCGGTGGAACAGACCGTGGCCAGGGTGTTCGGTGAGGTGCTCGGGATCGAGCGGATCGGCCGGGACGACGACTTCTTCGCCCTGGGCGGCAACAGCCTGGTCGCCACCCAGGTGGCGGCCCGCCTCGGCGCCGACCTCGGGATCCGGCTCGGGGTGCGCGACCTGTTCGGCGCGACCACCCCGGCCCGGCTGGCCGCCGCGGTCGCCGAGCGCGGCGACGCCGGCGTCACCGCGCAGCTGCCGGTGCTCGCGGCCGGTCCGCGCCCCGCGCTGATCCCGCTCTCGCCCGCGCAGCAGCGGATCTGGTTCCTCAATCGGTTCGATCCGTCCGCGCCGGGTTACAACATGCCGTTCGTGGTGCGGATGCGCGGCACCGCGAATCTGTCCGCGCTGGTCACGGCGCTGACCGCCGTCGTCGAACGGCACGAGGCACTGCGCACCGTGTTCCCCGCGGTCGATGTGCCCGGCGGAGAGGTGGCCGAGCAGGTCGTGCGGGACGCCGGGATCGTCCGCATCGACGAGCCGACCACGGTCGATGCGGCCGGGCTCGACGCCGAACTCGCCCGATTCGCCGCCGCCGGTTTCGATCTCGAACACGAGGCGCCGTTCCGGGCCCGGATCTTCGTCGTCGCGGGCGATCCGGCGGGCGAGTGCGCGCTGGCTGTCGTGCTGCATCACATCGCGGCGGACGGTGTGTCGCTGCAGGTACTGGTGCGCGATGTGCTCGTCGCCTACCAGGCCGCGGCCGCGAAGGCCGAGCCCGCCTGGGCGCCGCTGAGTGTGCAGTACGCCGACTACGCCCTGTGGCAGCGCGAACTGCTCGGCGCGGAGACCGATCCGCGGTCGCTGGCCTCGCGTGAAATCGCCTTCTGGGAAGGGACACTGGCCGGGCTGCCGGACCAGCTGGAACTGCCCTCGGCCCGGCCGCGCCCGGTCGAGCCGAGCATGCGCGGCGCCCGGACCGGCTTCACCATCGGCGCCGGCCTGCACCGGCAGCTGACCGAGCTGGCCACCGAGGCGGGCGCGTCGCTGTTCATGGTGCTGCACACGGCGCTGGCCGTGCTGCTGGCCCGGCTCGGCGGCACCACCGACATCGCCATCGGTACCGGCGTCGCCGGCCGTGGTGACCGGGCGATCGACGATCTGATCGGCATGTTCGTCAACACCCTCGTGCTGCGCACCGAGATCGATCCGGCCGCGAGTTTCACCGCCGCGCTCGAGCACACCCGCGAGACCGACCTGGCCGCCTTCGCGCACGCCACCGTCCCGTTCGACCGGTTGGTCGACGTGGTCAACCCGGCGCGCTCGCAGGCCAGACATCCGCTGTTCCAGGTGGCGCTGAACTTCCAGGCCGGGCTGGACACCAGCTTCGTGCTGGGCGGCACGCCGGTGTCGGTGCACGAGATCGAACTCGACATCACCAAGTTCGACCTGCAGCTCACCCTCGACGAACGACGCGGTGCCGCGGGCGAACCCGCGGGTATCGACGCCGTCGCCCTCTACGCCACCGACCTGTTCGACGACGCCGAGATCGTCGAGCTGGGCGCGCGTTTCGTCCGGCTACTCGCCGCCGCCGTCGCCGCGCCCGCCACCGCGGTCGGCGAACTACCGCTGCTCTCGCAGGCCGAGCACGCCCGCTTGACCGGTATGCGCGGCGCACCCGTCACCGCCACCGGTCTGCTTCCCGACCTGCTCGCGGCCGCCGTCGCGGCCGATCAGGACCGGATCGCGGTCACCGACGGCGACCGTGCCCTCACCTACCGTGAGCTCGACCGCGCGTCCTCGCGCCTGGCCAGGGTGCTGGTGGACGGTGGGGTCGGCCCCGACGACATCGTCGCGGTCGGGATCCCGCGCTCCGTCGAATCGGTGCTCGCCGTGTGGGCGATCGCCAAGGCCGGCGCGGCCTGGCTGCCCGTCGATCCGAGCTACCCGCTCGATCGGATCACCCATATGGTGACCGATTCGGGTGCGCGAGTGGGTCTTACGGTGTCCGAGGCGCAGTCCGCGCTGCCCGGCCCGACCGACTGGCTGGTGCTCGACGAGCTGAAGCTGATGGCCGAGTGCGCCGCCCGGTCCAGCGATCCGATCACCGACGCCGATCGGGTGCGGCCACTGCGCGCCGAGCACCTGGCCTATGTCATCTACACCTCCGGCTCCACCGGTCTGCCCAAGGGCGTGCTGGTGACCCAGGCGGGGATCGTCGGCTTCGCCGCCGAGGAGTCCGAGCGCATGTTCGGCACCGCCGACGCGCGGGTGCTGCAGGTCGGTTCGCCGTCGTTCGACATCTCGGTGATGGAGCTGCTGCTCGCGGTGAACTCGGCCGCCACCCTGGTGATCGCGCCGGTGGGCCGCCATGTCGGCGCCGAACTGGCGCAACTGCTGGCCGCGGAGAAGGTCACCCACGCGCTGATGACCCCCTCGGGTCTCGCGGTGCTCGATCCCGAACAGCTCGACGACCTGCGCATGGTGATGGTCGGCGGCGAGGCCTGCCCGCCCGACCTGGTCGCCCGCTGGACCGAGGGCTCCGTGCCGCGCGCGTTCGTCAACGCCTACGGCCCGTCCGAGACGACGATCGCCACGAACATCAGCGCCCCGCTCACCGGCGATTCGCCGCTGACCCTGGGCACCCCGCTGCGCGGCATCACCCAGTGGGTGCTCGACGGCAGGCTGCAGCCGGTGCCCGCCGGTGTCGCCGGTGAGCTGTACGTCGCCGGTGCCCAGGTGGCGCGCGGTTACCGCAGCCGGGCCGCGCTCACCGCGGGCCGCTTCGTCGCCTGCCCGTGGGAGCCGGGCGCGCGCATGTACCGCACCGGTGACCTGGTCCGCTGGACCGCCGACGGCACGCTGGAGTACCTGGGCCGCAACGACGATCAGGTGAAGCTGCGCGGATTCCGGATCGAGCTCGGTGAGATCGAGGCCGCGCTGCTCGCCCAGCCGTCGGTGCGCCAGGCCGTCGCCCTGGTGCGGGCCGACGCGCACCGCGGCGATCAGCTGGTGGCCTATCTGGTGCCGCACGCCGAACCGGCCGTGCCCGGCCTCGGTGCCGATCGGGTCGCCGATGCCACCGCCGCCCACGGTGGAGCCGTCGCTGCGCTGACCCCCGAACAGGGCGCTCGGACCGCCGTACTCGACGTCGACGCGCTCGCCGCGACACTGCGCGGCACCCTCGCCCCGCACATGGTGCCGTCCGCCTTCGTCGTGCTCGACGCGCTGCCGCTGACCCCGAACGGCAAGCTCGACCGGCGCGCGCTGCCCGAGCCCGTCTTCGCCGCCCGCGCCTTCCGCGCGCCCGCCGCGGGCACCGAGACCGTGGTGGCCCAGGTGTTCGGTGAGGTGCTCGGTCTCGAGCAGGTCGGCGCCGACGACGACTTCTTCGCCCTCGGCGGCAATTCGCTGGTCGCCACCCAGGTGGCCTCCCGGCTCGGCGTCGCGCTCGGCGTCCCGGTGTCGCTGAAGACGCTGTTCGAGGCACCGACCGTCACCGCGCTCGCGGCCGCGCTCGGTACGATCGAGGCCACCGCGACCCGCCTGCCGCTGGTGGCCGGCGAACGGCCGCAGCGCATTCCGCTGTCCTACGCGCAGCAGCGCATGTGGTTCCTCAACCAGTTCGACGCCGACTCGGTCGCCGACAATATCGCCGCCGCGATCCGGCTGACCGGCACCATCGACCACGCCGCCATGACCGCCGCGGTCGCCGCGGTCTTCGCCCGCCACGAGGCGCTGCGCACCCGCTACCCGTCCGTCGACGGCATCCCCTTCCAGCAGGTACTCGATGCCGGACAGTTGGCGATCACGCTCGAGCCCGAGGCTGTCGATCCGGCCGCGCTCGACGACCGCGTGCGCGCCCTCGCCGCGGTGCCGTTCGCGGTGGATCAGGAACCGCCGGTGCGCCTGCACCTGCTGCGCATCGGTGCCGAGCAGCACGTTCTCGTGCTGGTGCTGCACCATATCGCCGCCGACGGCTGGTCGGTCGCGCCGCTGACCCGCGACGTGATGGTGGCCTACGCCGCCCACCTGGCCGGCGACGAGCCGCAGTGGACGCCGCTGCCCGTGCAGTACGCCGACTTCACGCTGTGGCAGCGCGCCGCCCTCGGCGCCGAGGACGACCCGGACTCGCCGATGGCGCGCCAGATCGATTTCTGGACAACGGAACTCGCCGAGCTGCCCGATCTGCTGGCCCTGCCCGCCGATCGCCCGCGCCCCGCCGTCGCCTCGGGGCGCGGCGCCCGGTACACCTTCGCGGTGCCCGCCGCGCTCACCGAGCGGCTGCGCGCCCTCGCCACCGACGCGCAGGCCTCGCTGTTCATGGTGCTGCACGCCGCCTTCGCCGCCACCCTGGCGAAACTGTCCGGGCAGCAGGACATCGCGATCGGCACCCCGGTCGCCGGTCGTGGTGACCAGGCGCTCGACGAGCTGGTCGGCATGTTCGTCAACACCCTGGTGCTGCGCAGCCAGGTCGACCCCGCCGCCACCTTCGCCGACCTCGTCGGCACGGTCCGCGACGGTGATCTGCGCGCGCTGGCCAACACCGACGTCACCTTCGACCGGCTGGTCGAGGCGCTCAACCCCGAGCGCTCCACCGCCCGGCACCCGCTGTTCCAGGTGATGCTCGACTTCCAGAACAACTCCAGGACCGAACTCGAACTCGCCGGCCTGACCGCCTCGGAAATCGAGATCGACACCTACACCGCGAAATTCGACCTGCAGCTGACGCTGCGCGAGACCGCCGACGGCCTGCTCGCCCGCTTCGAGTACGCGACCGACCTGTTCGACGCGCAGACCATCACAGATTTCGGCACCCGCCTGCTGCGGATGCTGGAAACGGTGACCGCCGATCCCAGCGTCGTGATCGGCGACATCGACCTGCTCGGCGCCGCGGAGCGCACCCGGATCCTCGAGACCTGGAACGCCACGGCGTACCCGGTCGACGAGACGATGACGCTGGTCTCGCTGTTCGCGGCGCAGGCGGCGCGCACCCCGGGTGCCACCGCGGTGACCTTCGAGGACGAATCGCTCACCTACGGCGAATTCACCGAACGGGTGAACCGCCTTGCCCGCCTGCTGATCTCGATCGGCGTGCGGCCCGACCGCACGGTGGCACTCGGTATGCGCCGCTCGACCGATCTGGTCGTGGCCATGTACGCGGTGCTCGCGGCGGGCGGCGCCTACGTGCCGCTGGATCCCGATCACCCGGCCGAGCGCCTCGCGCATGTCATCGACGCGGCCGCGCCGGTGTGCGTGCTGACGCGTGCCGTCGACGAACTCGAACTCCCCGCGACGACTTCCGTCGCGGTGCTCGAGCTCGAGCAGCTCGACACCAGCGACTACCCGCCCGCGCCGATCACCGACGCCGACCGGCTCGCCACCCTCACCCCGGCCCATGCCGCCTACCTGATCTTCACCTCCGGCTCGACCGGCAAGCCCAAGGGTGTCGTCGTCTCGCACGCCGCGATCGTCAACCGCCTGGTGTGGATGCAGGATGCCTACCGGCTCACCGCGGCCGACACGGTGCTGCAGAAGACCCCGGCCACCTTCGACGTGTCGGTGTGGGAGTTCTTCTGGCCCTTGCAGATCGGTGCCCGCCTCGTGCTGGCTCGACCCGACGGCCACCGTGACCCGGCTTACCTCGCCGACCTGATCGACGCCGAGTCGATCACCGTCGCGCACTTCGTCCCCTCGATGCTGTCGGTGTTCGTCGCGGCCCTCGATTCGGCCTCGGCGAGTGACCACGAGGCGACCGCCCGGTGCGCCTCGCTGCGGATGGTGTTCGCCTCCGGCGAGGCCCTGCCGCCCGCGCCCGCGCACCGGCTGCGCGCCCTGACCGGCGCCGGGGTGCACAACCTCTACGGCCCGACCGAGGCCGCCGTCGATGTGACCTTTCACGAGGTGACCGAGGCCGACGTCGCCTCGGTGCCGATCGGCGAGCCCGTGCACAACACACGGGTCTACGTCCTCGACAGCAGGCTGCGCCCGGTGCCGGTCGGGGTTCCCGGCGAGCTGTATCTGGCCGGCGCTCAGCTGGCGCGTGGGTACGCGGGCCGGGTCGACCTGACCGCCGAACGCTTCGTCGCCGACCCGTTCGCCGCGGGCGAGCGCATGTACCGCACCGGCGACCTGGTCACCTGGACCGATGATGGCGAGCTGGAGTATCTGGGCCGCACCGACTTCCAGGTGAAGCTGCGTGGTCTGCGGATCGAGCTCGGCGAGATCGAGGCCGCGCTGGGTGGTCTGACCGAGGTCGGGCAGGCGGCGGTCGTCGTCCGCGACGACCTGCTGGTGGCCTACCTCGTCCCCGCCGCCGAACTCGACGTCGACGGGGTGCGCGCGTCGCTCACCCGCACGCTCCCGGCCTATATGGTTCCGGCGGCCTTCGTCGAGCTCGACGAGTTCCCGCTCAACGCCTCCGGCAAGCTCGACCGCAAGGCGCTGCCCGCGCCGGTCTTCGAGGTCGCGGTCTTCCGTGCCCCGGTCACCGAGGTGGAGCAGATCGTGGCGGGCACCTTCGCCGCGGTTCTCGGCTTCCCCGCCGACCGGGAGGTCGGCCTCGACGACGACTTCTTCGCGCTCGGCGGCAACTCGCTCAACGCCACCCAGGTGGCGGCCCGGCTCGGCGCCGCGCTCGACACCCAGGTGCCGGTGCGACTGCTCTTCGACGCGCCGACCGTGACCGAGCTGGCCGACCGGTGCACCGCGCTGCGCGGCTCCGGCGGGCGGGTCGAACTCACCACTCGCGAACGGCCGCGGCGGATTCCGCTCTCGGCGGCGCAGCGCCGGATGTGGTTCCTCAACCGCTACCTGGCCGACGCCGACGGCTCGGGCGACGCCGTGAACAACATCCCGGTGGCCCTGCGGCTGACCGGCGAGCTCGACATCACCGCGCTCGAGGCGGCGCTCGCCGATCTGATCGGCAGGCACGAAGCCCTGCGCACCAGCTACCCCGACGGCCCCGACGGCGCCGAACAGCTGGTCGCCGACACCGCGCGCCTCGCGCTGCGCGCCGAGCCGATCGGCGAGGCCGAGCTGCCGGCCCGGCTGCTGTCCTGCGCGGCGGTGCGTTTCGATCTCACCGCCGAGATCCCGCTGCGCGCGACGCTGTTCGCGGTCGCCGACGAGCACGTGCTCGTGCTGGTGGTGCACCACATCGCCGCCGACGGCTTCTCCCTCGGCCCGCTGGCCGCCGACCTGATGACCGCCTACGCCGCCCGCCGCGACGGCAGCGCCCCCGCGTGGGCGCCGCTGCCGATCCAGTACGCCGACTACGCCCTCTGGCAGGACGAGAACCTCGGCGACGCGAGCGATTCCGGCTCTCTCGCGCACACGCAGCTGGCGTTCTGGCGGCGCGGCCTGGCCGGTCTGCCCGAGCAGCTGGAGCTGCCGACCGACCGGAACCGCCCGGCCGAGTCCAGCTTCCGCGGTGGGGTGCACCGCTTCCAGATCGACTCCGATCTGCACAGCGAGCTGCGCGAGCTGGCCCGCAAGCACGAGGCCACGCTGTTCAGCACCGTGCACGCCGCGCTGGCCGTGCTGCTGGCCCGGCTCTCCGGCGGCGGCGACATCGCCATCGGCACCCCGGTCGCCGGTCGCGGCGAGGCCGCGCTCGACGGACTGATCGGCATGTTCGTCAACACCCTGGTGCTGCGCAGCCAGATCGACCCGCGCGCGGAGTTCGAGACCACCCTCGACGCCGTCCGCGCCGGCGACCTCGACGCGCTGTCCCACGCGGACATCCCGTTCGAGCAGGTCGTGGACGCCGTCGACCCGGCGCGGTCCCGCAACCGCCACCCGCTGTTCCAGGTGGCGCTGGTCCTGCAGAACTTCACCGTGCCCGCGCTGACGGCCGCCGGGCTGCGGGTCGCCCCGATCGACTTCGACGCCGCGGTCGCCAAGTTCGACCTGCAGTTCACCGTCACCGAATCCGGTGACGTCGACGGCCGCGCCGACGGCATGGCCATCGAGATCGCCTACGCCACCGACCTGTTCGACGCGAGCAGCATCGCCGTGCTGGCCCGCCGCTTCACCCAGGTGCTGGCCGCCGTGGTCGCCGATCCGACCGTCGTCGTCGGTGACATCCAGCTGCTCAGCGCCGAGGAACAGCAGCGCATGCTGCACGACTGGGCCACCACCGGCGACGCGGTCGCCACCGGTACGGAGACCATGCTGGACCGGTTCGCCTCGATCGCCGCGCGGCACCCGCACGCCGTCGCGGTGAAGGCCGAGGGCGCCACGCTCACCTACGGGGAGCTCGACGCCTGGTCCAACCGGCTCGCCCGGCGGCTCGTCGGCGCGGGCGTCGGCCCGGAAACCCTGGTGGCCGTGGCTCTTCCGCGTACGGTCGAACTGGCCATCGCGCTGCTGGCGGTGCTCAAGGCGGGCGGCGGCTACCTGCCGATCGACCCGAACTACCCGGCCGACCGCATCGAGTACGTCCTCGACGACGCCCGCCCGCTGTGCGCGATCGCGAACGCGGGCACCGGGCTGGCTCGGGACTGGTTCGGCGGCCCGGTGATCGACCCCGCTGCCGAGAACCTCACCGGCTTCGCGGCGGCGCCGCTGTCCGCGGATGATCGGCGCGCGCCGCTGGTCCCCGCGAACACCGCGTATGTCATCTACACCTCCGGCTCCACCGGGCGCCCCAAGGGCGTGGTGATTCCGCACGCGAATGTGCTCGCGCTGCTGGACAACAGCGAGCGTCACTTCGGCTTCGGCCCGTCGGATGTGTGGACGATGTTCCACTCCTACGCCTTCGACTTCTCGGTCTGGGAACTGTGGGGCGCGCTGCTGACCGGCGGTTCGATCGTGCTGGTCGACTACTTCACCTCGCGCTCGCCCGAGCAGTTCCGTGAGCTGCTGCTGGCCGAGCGGGTGACCGTGCTGAACCAGACGCCGTCGGCGTTCTACCAGCTCGTCGCCGCCGACCTGGCCGTCGCGTCGGACACAGCGCGCGGTGACTACGCCTTGCGCACGGTGATCTTCGGTGGTGAGGCGCTGGAACCGCAGCGGCTGGCCGGCTGGTTCGCCCGCTACCCGCGCGCGCCGCGACTGGTGAACATGTACGGCATCACCGAGACCACGGTGCACGCCTCCTACCGGGAGATCACCCCGGAGACCGGTGCGGCCAGCGTCATCGGCGGTGCCCTCGCGGGACTGACCGTGCGCGTGCTGGATTCGCGCCTGCGGCCGGTGCCGGTCGGTGTGCCCGGCGAGATCTACGTCTCCGGCGCGCAATTGGCGCGCGGTTACCTGGCCCGGCCCGACCTGACCGCGAGCCGGTTCGTCGCCGACGCCTACGGCGCTCCCGGCAGCCTCGCCTACCGCTCGGGTGACCTGGCCCGCTGGACCGCCGACGGCGAGCTGGAGTACCTGGGCCGGGCCGATCAGCAGGTCAACCTGCGTGGCTTCCGCGTCGAGCTCGGCGAGATCGAGGCCGCGCTGCTGAGCAGCTCGGTGGCGCCGCGCGAGGTCGCGGTGCTGGTGCGCACCGACCTGGTCGACGAGCCGCGGATCGTGGCGTACCTGGTCGCCGGTCCCGATACCGGGCGGGTCGACGCGGCGGCCATCCGGCAGGAACTGGGCCGCACGCTGCCCGAGCACATGCTCCCGGCGGCGGTCGTCGCGGTCGAGCGGATTCCGCTGACCGTCAACGGCAAGCTGGACCGGGCCGCGCTGCCCGCGCCGGTCTTCGAGACCACCGTCTACCGCAAGCCGGCGACGGTCACCGAGGAGATCATCGCGGCGGTCTACGCCGAGGTGCTCGGCCGTACCGCCGCCGACGCCCGGCCGGTCGGCGCGGACGACGACTTCTTCGCCCTCGGCGGCAGCTCGCTGCTCGCCGCCAAGGCGGTCGCCCGGATCGGCTCCGCGCTGGATCGCCGGGTCGGCGTGCGCGCGCTGTTCGAGGCACCGCGTGTCGGCGAGCTGGCCGCCGCGGTGGACGCGCAGGCGAAGGTCGACCGGCCCGCGCTGGTCGGGCGGGCCCGCCCCGAGCAGCTGCCGCTCTCGCCCGCGCAGCAGCGGATGTGGTTCCTCAATCGCTTCGACCGCGCCTCGGTCGCGTACAACATCCCGTTCGCGCTGCGCCTGTCCGGTGACCTGGATGTCGCCGCGCTGCGCACGGCGGTGGCCGACCTGGTCGCCCGCCACGAATCGCTGCGTACCGTGTACCCGGAGGTCGACGGCGGGCCCGTGCAGTCGATCACCTCGGCCGCACAGGCGGTTCCGGCGCTCGATCCGATCGTGGTGACCGAGGCCGAGCTGCCCGGCGCGATCGCCGAGCTGGCCGCCACCACCTTCGACGTCACCGCCGAGATTCCGGTGCGGCTGCGCCTGTTCCAGGTGAGCGCCGCATCCGAGACCCCTGCGGAGTCGGACTCCATGACCGGTGCCGGAACCGTCGCGGGCGAATACGTGCTCGCCGCGGTCCTGCACCACATCGCGGCCGACGGCTCGTCGATCGCACCCTTCGTCGCCGACCTGATGCGCGCCTACTCCGCGCGCTTGACCGACACCGCCCCCTGCTGGGCGCCGCCGGCGGTGCAGTTCGCCGACTACGCGCTGTGGCAGCGGGAACTGCTCGGCGACGAGGCCGATCCGGAATCCCTCGCGGCCCAGCAGGTCGGCTACTGGCGGACCCAGCTGGCCGGACTGCCCGACCAGCTGACCCTGCCGACCGATCGTCCCCGCCCGGCCCGCCAGAGCCTGCGCGGCGACAAGGTGAGCTTCACCGTCGACGCCGACCTGCACGCCGCCCTGGTCGCCCTCGGCCGTGGCAACGGCGCCACGCTGTTCATGGTGGTGCACGCGGCCTTCGCCGCCCTGTTGGCCCGGCTCTCGGGGACCGCCGACATCGCCGTCGGCACCCCGAACGCGGGCCGTGGCGAAGCCGAACTCGACGAGGTCATCGGCATGTTCGTCAATACGCTGGTGCTGCGCACCCCGGTCGCGGGCGATGCCCCGTTCACCGAGCTGCTCGGTGCCGCCCGTGCCGCCGATATCGCCGCGTTCTCGCACGCCGACGTCCCGTTCGAGCGGCTGGTGGAGGTCCTCAACCCCGCCCGCTCCACCGCCCGGCACCCGTTGTTCCAGGTCGGCTACTCGTTCCAGAATCACGAGCGCGGACAGCTCGAGCTGCCGGGGCTGACCGTGTCGGACATCGAATTCGACTCCGGCGTAGCCCAGTTCGACCTGCACCTGTTCGCCCTCGACCACTACACGGCCGACGGCGCCCCGGCCGGCATCGAGATGGCGCTCGGCTACGCGAGCGACCTGTTCGACGCGGGCACCGCCGAGCGGTTCGCCACCCAGCTGCGCCGCATCCTCGAATCCGTCACCGTCGCACCGGAAACCGTGGTCGGCGACCTCGATCTGCTCGGCACCGACGGTGCCCTGCTGCTCGACACCTGGAACGCCACCGCGCATCCGGTGGAGCCGGTCACGCTGGCCGAGCTCGGCGCGCGCCAGGCGGCCGCCACCCCCGGCGCGCTCGCCCTGGTCGACGCCGAAACCGGGACCTCGCTGGACTACGCCGCTTTCGACGCCAGGGTGAACCGGATCGCCCGGCTGCTGATCGCCGAGGGCGTCGGTCCGGAACGCACGGTCGTACTGGCCATGCGGCGCGGGCTCGACCTCGTGATCGCCATGCACGCCGTGGTGCGGGCCGGTGGCGCGTACGTGCCGATCGACCCGGATCACCCGGTCGACCGGATCGCCTACATCGTGGCCACCGCCGGGCCGCTGTGTGTGCTCACCACCGCCGCCGACGGGCTGCCGATCCCCGTGGACGTGCCGGTGTTCGAGCTGGATCACCTTGCGCTGAGCGGGCATTCGGACGAACCGGTGACCGATGCCGGGCGCATCGCGCCGCTGCTGCCCGCCCATCCCGCGTACGTGATCTTCACCTCCGGCTCGACCGGTCTGCCCAAGGGCGTCGCCGTGCCGCACGCGGCGATCGTCAACCAGCTGGCCTGGCTGCACGACCGCTTCGCCATGACCGGCGCCGACCGGGTGCTGCTGAAGACCCCGGCCACCTTCGACCTGTCGGTCTGGGAGTTCTGGTCGCCGCTGACCTCCGGTGGCGCGCTGATCGTGACCCCGCCCGGTGCCGAACGCGATCCGGATCGACTGCGCGACATCATGACCCGGCACGGCGTCACCGTGCTGCACGCGGTGCCGTCGCTGGTCGGCATGCTGCTGGCCGCCGAAGCCACACCGGCACTGCCGGATTCGCTGCGTGCGGTGCTGGCCATCGGCGAGGCGCTGCCCGCGGCTACCGCCACTCAGTTCCGGGCCAGTGGTACCGGTGCTCGCCTGCACAACCTGTACGGTCCGACCGAGGCCGCGGTCTCGATCACCGAATACGAAGTCGCGCACGACCCCGCGCATGTGGTGCCGATCGGCGCCCCGGCCTGGAACAGCGCGCTCCACGTCCTCGACGCCCGGCTGCGGCCGGTCCCCGTCGGTGTCGCCGGTGAGCTGTACCTCGTGGGTGACCAGCTCGCCCGCGGCTACTACGGTCGCCAGGCGCTGACCGCCGACCGTTTCGTCGCCAACCCCTTCAGCACATCCGCGCGCGTCGCCGCAATGCCCGAACATGTCGGCTCCACCGGGTCCCGGATGTACCGCACCGGCGATATCGTCCGCTGGCGTTCCGACGGCACTCTGGAGTACCTCGAGCGCGCCGACTTCCAGGTGAAGATCGGTGGCTTCCGGATCGAGCTCGGTGAGGTCGAGACCGCGCTGCTGCGGTGCGTGGGTGTGCGCGCGGCGGTCGCCGTCGCCAAGACCGACGAGCGGGCCGGGGCGCGGCTGATCGCCTACGCCGCGGTCGCCGACCTCACCCCCGGCGAGGAGCAGGCGATCGCGGCCGAGCTGCGCGGCGAACTCGCCGTGGAACTGCCCGCGTACATGGTGCCCGCTGCCCTGGTCGTGCTGGATTCGTTGCCGCTCAACGCCAATGGCAAGGTCGACCGGGCCCGGCTGCCCGAACCGGAGTTCGGCGAGGCGGTCTTCCGCGCGCCGGTCACCGCGACCGAACAGCTGGTCGCGCGAACCTTCGCCGAGGTGATCGGCTGCGCGAGCGCCGGCCTGGACGACGACTTCTTCGCCCTCGGCGGCAACTCGCTGATGGCGACCAGGCTCGCCGCCCGGCTCGGCGCCGCGCTCGGCGCGCAGGTGCCGGTGGCCGAGGTGTTCGACGCCCCGACCGTGGCCGCGCTGGCCGAGCGGCTCGGCGGTCTCGACCGCTCGATCGCCCGCCCGCCGCTGACCCGGCGCACCGGCGACGGACCCGCGGTGCTCTCGCCCGCGCAGCAGCGCATGTGGGTCCTGCACCAGCTCGCGCCGCAGTCCGCGGCCTACCACATCCCGGCCGCCATCCGGCTCACCGGCGAACTCGACCTGCCCGCGCTGCAATCGGCGGTCGGCGACCTGCTGTCGCGCCACGACACCCTGCGCACCCGCTACCCCGACACCGCGGCGGGGCCGGTCCAGCAGGTGCTGCCCGCCTGGTCCGCCGCGGTCGAACTGACCCCGATCCCGGTCGCCGCCGCGGATGTCGAGGCCAGGATCACCGCCCTGGTGGCCCAGCCGTTCGACATCACCGCCGCGCCGCCGGTGCGGGTGGCGCTCTACGGTCTGGGCCCGAACGATCACGTGCTCGTCGTCGTGGTGCACCACATCAGCGCCGACGGGTACTCGATCGCACCGCTCACCCGGGACCTGGTGCGCGCCTACGTCGATCGCAGCGAGGGCCGCGAACCCGGCTGGGCGCCACTGGACATCCAGTACGGCGACTTCAGTGCCTGGCAGCACGAACTGCTCGGCGCCGACGGCGACCCGGACAGCGTGCTCACCCAGCAGCTGACCTACTGGACCAGGGAGCTGTCCGGCGCGCCGGAACTGCTCGCGCTGCCCACCGACCGCCCCCGTGCCACCCGGCGCGAGATGCGCGGCGCGGCGGAGCGGTTCGAGATCGACGCGGTACTGACCCGGCGCCTCGACGAGATCGCCCGCGAGCACGGCACCACGCTGTTCACCCTGGTGCACAGCGCGCTGGCGGTGCTGCTGGCCAAGCAGTCCGGCAGCGCCGACATCACCATCGGCGCGCCGGTGGCCGGACGTGGTGCCCGTGAACTCGACGACCTGGTCGGCATGTTCGTCAACACCGTTGTGCTGCGCACCGAGGTCGACTCGCGGGCGCCGTTCACCGAGCTGCTGGCCCAGGCCCGGCGGCGCGATCTGGCCGCCCTCGCCCACGCGGACGTGCCGTTCGAGCAGGTCGTCGATGCCATGGGCCGGCCCCGCTCGGGTGCCTACACCCCGCTGTTCCAGGTGATGCTCACCTTCCAGAACATGCCGCCCGGCGGCATCGAGCTGCCCGGCCTGCACGTGCGGACCCTGGACCCCGGACTCGGCGAGGCCAAGTTCGACCTGCACCTGACCGCACTGCAGCGCTACGACGCGGCGGGCGCGCTCGACGGACTCGACGTGCACTTCGGCTACGCCACCGACCTTTTCGACGCCTCGACCGTCCGGATACTGGCCGAGCGGTTCCGCAAGGTCCTCGCGGCCGTCGCGGCCGACCCGGCCGTACCCGTGCGGTCGATCGACGTGCGCACCGACGCGGAGAAGATCCCGCGTCCGCGCACCTACACCATTGCCGATCTGCCGGGCCTCGTCGGCTCGGCGGCCCGGCTCGCGCCGGCGACCGTGGCATTCGCCCACGGCGAGCACGCCATCTCGTTCGAAGCGCTCGACGCCAAGCTCACCGCGGTGCGCAAGGCGATGGGCGCCGCGATGAAACCCGAAGCGCTGGTGAACGTCGCGCTGGCCGGGCTGGTGCCCGGCGTGCTCGCCGCACTCGGCGCGTCCGGACTCACCACCACTTTGCAAACACTGGTGACCGATGCCGCCGCGGTGATCGCCGGGTCGGGGTCGGCTGACGACTCGGAAGGACAACTCTGATGTCGCACACGGATTCGGTCACGGCGGCTGTCTCGCTCGACGCGCTGCTGCGTGACCCGGCGGACGAGCGCAGGCGTGATCCCGCCACGTTGCTCGCCGCCTTCACCACCCAGATCCGGCAGGATCCCGATGCCATCGCGGTGCGCGACGGCGCCACCGAGCTCAGCTACGGCGAGCTGGGCGAACGGGTCGACGCGCTGGCGGTCGGCCTGGCCGCCCGCGGTGTCGGGCCGGAGACCACGGTCGCGGTGTCGCTGCCGCGATCGGTCGACCTGGTCGTCGCGGTGCACGCGGTGATCGCCGCGGGCGGCGCGTTCGTCCTGCTCGACCCGGACGCCCCCGCCGACATGCGTCAGCGCACGGTCGCCCTCGCCGCGCCCGTCCTGGTGATCACCGCGCCGGATGTGCCCCATCCGACCGGTGTCCCCGTGCTGGGGATCGACGCCGAGCCCGCTGTCGACCTCGCCGCCGACGAACTTCCGGGGCCGGGCGCGGACAACCCGGCCTACCTGGTCGTCGATGTCGCGGGCGCGACCGCCGTCGTCGTCGGACACCGCGCCGCGCAGGCGAATTCGGTGTGGCGGCAACGGCTCTGCGGTCTCGGCCCCGGCGACGCGGTGCTCTGGCACGCGCCACTGGACACGCAGGCCACGGTGGGGGAGATGCTGCTCGCCCTCCAGACCGGCGCCACCCTGGTGCTCCCGACGAGCGACATGCTGGCTCGCTCGATCGCCGAGACCGGCGCCACCGCGGCCTGTTTCGACCCCGGCCAGCTCGCCGCACTGACCGCGCTGCCCGACGCCGAGGAGCGCCTCGACTCGCTGCGGATCGTCTTGAGCTGTGGCGCACCGCTGCCCGCGAAGACCGCGGCCGCCCTGCGCGCGGTGAGCGGCGCGACGCTGTGGCACGTCTACGGCAGGCCCGAGACGGCGGGCGAGGTCGTCGCGCACGAGGTGACCGGCGCCGACCTCGAGTCGGTCCCGCTCGGCTCGGCCGCCGACGACGTCGAGCTGCTGATCCTCGACGAGCACCTGCGCCCGGTGCCCGACGGCGAGATCGGCGAACTCTACGTCTCCGGTGTGCAATTGGCGCGCGGCTACCTCGGCAGGCAGGCCACCGCGGCCACCTTCCTGGCCAACCCGATCGGCCCGGTCGACGATCGCATGTTCGCCACCGGCGACCTCGTGCGCCGCAGGCCGCCGGGCGACGGCTGGACGGCGGAACTCGAGTTCGTCGGCCGTGTCGACGCCGACGCGGTGACCGCCGCGCCACAGGGCGGGCTGCCCGGTGAACTGCTGCTCGACGAGTTCGAAGCGCAGGCCGCCGCGACCCCTTTCGACCCCGCGGTCGTGTACGCCCCGAGCACGGGCGGCGCGGCCTCGATCATCACCTACGGTGACCTGGACCGGCGCACCAACCAGCTGGCCAGACACCTGACCGCGCTCGGCGTCGGCCCGGAATCGGCTGTGCTGGTAGATGTTCCGCGCTCGGTCGAGCTGGTGGTGGCGATCTACGCCGTGCTCAAGTCCGGTGGCGCCGTGGTGCCCGTCGATACCGCGACCAGTCCCGCAGTGCTACCCCCGGTCGCGAATCCCGCGCTGGTGCTGACCGTGCGCTCGCGCGATCACGGTGCGGTGTACGACATTCCGTCCGTCGTGCTCGACGACGTGCCGCTCGCCGACTACTCCGACGAGCCGATCACCCGCGCCGAACGCCGTACCCCCGTGCTGCCGCAACACCCGGCCTTCGTGCTCTACCCGCACGGCGCGACCCAGGGCATCACCATCAGCCATATCGCCGCCGTGCACCGGCTGACCGGCATGCAGGGCAGGCACGGCTTCACCGGGCGCGACGTCTATCTGCACCAAGCCGCCATCGGTGAGGTCACCGAATGGCACGGCTATGTGCTGCCGTTGCGGGTCGGTGCCACCGTCGTGCTGACCGAACCGCCCGATCCCGTGCGGTTGGCGAATCTGGTCGCCGACTACGGCGTCACCGCCGCCGATTTCACGCCGCCACGACTGGCCGCGTTCACCGACCACGTCCACCGCGCGGGTCTGCGCGCCGAGATCGGGTCGCTGCGCAGCGTCGTCGTCCTCGGCGCGCCGCTCAGCGCGGCCCAGGTGCGTGCCTTCGGCGCGGTGACCGGCGCTCGGCTGCACCACGATTACGGCCGGGCCGAGGCCACGGTCACCCTCACCTATCCCGCCGCGCCCGGCGCGGACACGCCGGAACCGCCGCCCGTGCGGGTCCGGGAGTGGAACCGCCGGGTCTATGTGCTCGACGCGCGGCTGCGCCCGACCAGCCCCGGCGTGGCCGGCGAGCTGTACCTGTCCGGCGCGCAACTGGCCCGTGGCTATCGCGACGATCCGCGGGCCACCTCGGACCGGTTCGTCGCCAATCCGTTCGGCATCCCGGGGGAGCGGATGTTCCGCACCGGGGAGCTGGCGCGCTGGGAGATCGACGGCACCACCGCCGCGCTCGTCCGCCTGGGTGCGGTCGGCGCGGTCACCGTGGGCGCGCTGGAGTCGCTGCTCGGGCGCGGCGCGAGCATGCGGGCCAGGATCGGCGCCGGGATCGGCGCGCGGATCACCGAACTGTCGCGCCGGCACGCGGTTTCGCCGTTCGCGGTCGTCCGGGCCGCGATGACGGTCCTGCTGGCCTGGCAGGCGGGCACCGCCGTGGCGGGCGCGACCACGCTGTCGGAGATCCTGTGCGCGGAACCGGATCCCGTGGTGTCCTCGACCACCGCGGCGACCAGCGAGTCGTGCGCGCTGGCCGGTCCGCTCGGCGCGGTGACGCTGAGCTACCTCGACACCGGCGCCGAGGCGTTCGGCGTTCCCGGTCTCGAACTCACCGCCCTGCGCTTCGACGGACCGACGGTGGCCGACGGCGTGCACTTCATCGTCTCCACGCACGCCGACCCCGACGGCAATCTGGGCCTAGAACTCGAATACAGCACAGACCGTTTCGACGATCACACCGCGGCGACCCTGCTGCGCCGCTTCTCCCGGGCCCTGGGTCTGCTCACCGGCGACCCCGACGCCCCGAGCGACTCGTTCGACCTCAGCACCCCCGCCGAGCGCGCCGCGAGCTGACCCCCACCCCCTCAGGAAGGCAATCCGATGAGCAATCCGTTCGACGACGAGAACGCCCAGTTCTACGTATTGGTCAACGCCGAGGGGGAACACTCCCTCTGGCCCACCTTCGCCGCCGTCCCCGGCGGCTGGACCGTCGCCTTCGGCGCCGCGACCCGCACTTCCTGTCTCCAGTACGTCGAATCCCATTGGCTCGACATGCGTCCCAACTCGCTCATCGCCGCGATGGCCAACGAAGGCTGAGCTCCGCCCTACGTACAGTGGGGTATGCGGAGTACTCGGGCCGGAATCGTGGTGGCGCTGCTGGTGGGACTGCTGGCGGGCGCGTATCTGGGGGCGCTGTTCGCGTCCTCGACCGACCCCGATCCGCCGCGCCGAAAGACCACCGCACGCGATGTCGAGCACGCCGAGCTGGTGCTGTTCGAGTCCGCTCGGGGATTACCCGACGTCAGCACCATCCTGCGGTCGCCCGCGGACATCGCCCAGTTCACCGGGCGATTCTCCGGTGACGAGTTCAGGGCCGGTCAGCTCACGGACACGCTGTCGCGCCGCGACCTCGAGACCGAGGCGCTGATCGCCATTTCCTGGGGCGCGGGGTGTTCGCCCGGTAACGGTGCGAAGCTGACCAGCAGCGGCAATGCCGACTACTCCGTCCGGCTGACCGGCGCGGACAATCCGCCGCCGGAATGCTACGCGCCGTGGGACATCCTGACGGTGTTCGCGCTGCCTCGGGCCGAGGTGCCGGCACAGACCCGGCTCCGCGGGGACCGCCCCGACCCGCCGGGCCCCGCGATCCTCGCCCATTTCGGGCGCCTCACGTTCGGCACGGCGCCGCGCGGTGCGGAAGTCTCCCAGCCGGATCAGCTCGCCGCGTTCGTCACCGGGCTCGATACCGCGACGGCCGTTCGGGTGCGCTCGGCGGTGTCGCCGCGCGCCGCCGGTGATCGAGCGTTCGCCTTCGTCGTCACCGGCTGCCACAACGACAGTGCCTACCTTGCTATTTCGTCGGAGCGGCTGCGTCCGGTGCCGACCGCGACCGAGCCGGTCGTCTGCGTCGTCGCCGACCATTACGTCGCGGTGTTCACCGCCCCGGCCACGTCCGTCCCGATCGAGGCCACCATCGGCTGAGACCGGGAGTCATTGCACCGGGGTCATCGGTGGCGGCTCCCAGTCGCCTTCGATCGCGGCCTCGCGTGGCGCGTACAGGCGCAGCGTCAGGGAGAACTCGCCGGAGTCCGGGATCGGGAGCCAGTTGCCGGTGGGGGTGCCGGGGCGGGGATCGTCGTGCTGGACGGCGATTTCCACCGCGCCGTCCGGGCCGGTTACCACCGGCGGGGCGTGGCCGACCGTGTAGATCTCGGCCGGGTTGGGGACGAGGAAGCCCTGCGGGTCGTAGGCGGTGATCGAGGCGAAGGCTTCCACCGGTGGCCACCGCCCTGGTTCGAAGCGGATGCGGTAGCGCCGGGGCTGTCCCGATTCGTCGGTCGTGGGAGCCCAGAGTTCGGCGTAGAGCACGTCGCGGATCGGGGCCTTGCCCGGTGCGCGCATGGTCATCGCCGCGCGTCGCAGGTAGTCGGTGCCGAAGGTGCCCAGCTCGACGGGGATCTCCCACCCGTTGACGCGGCGCGCCGTCGGGTCGGTCCATTCCGAGATCCGGCGCTGGGCCTGGCGAACGGCTTCGTCGAGCAGTTCGACGGGCTCGTTGTCGACGGTGCCGCCGGGGACCACGCCGATGGTGGCCAGCTGCTCCACCAGCGGTGCGTCGGCGGCCGCGGGCGGAGCGGCGACCATCAGCCGGCACAGCCGGTTGAGATAGGTGCGCCCGTCCAGCGCGGCGATCCGCTTGACCGGCGGCTCGGGCCCGCGGTCGATCGGGTGCACCCTGCTGACCGTCACGTCGTATTCGCGGCGCTGCCAGGCGCTCGCGGGCACCAGCCGGATCTTCTCCTGCCAGCGATTGACCTGCGCCGCGTCCGCGACACCATTGATCTGGATCCGGCCGACGATCGTCGCCATCGCCGACGGCATGTGCAGCAGGGTGGTGTGCGGCGGCAGCGACCCGGTCCACTGCGGGCCCGTGATGACATAGGTGAACGGCGGTCCGTCGGCATCGACCGTGGTCCGCGGCTGCTTGCTGCTCAGATCGTGCACGGTGTTGCCCCACCCGTCGAGCAGCTGGAACAGCCAGTACCGGTCCGGTTCCATCCCCGGGATCTGCAGCACCAGCGGCTCGTCAGCCAGATTCAGCCACGCCTGCGAATACACCACGTCGTGGCTGAGCCGGGCCACCCCGCGATCCAGCGGATCGGGCAGCACGCTGTGATCGAAGGTATTGGCCGGCCCACTCGCCGCCCGCATCATGTCCAGCATGATCATCGGATAACCGAACACATACGCCTCGATCGCCAGCCCCAGCACATCCGGCGCCCCCGTCGACGTCACCACCGACGGCACCGGCTCCCCACCCCCACACCCGGGTACCACCGCCACCACCCCCACCGCCGCACCCCACCCCAGCAAGCGCCGCCGACTCAGCCCACCCTCGTCACCCGCCCGACCACCCATGCACTCTCCGTCCGACACCTCGAACGCCCACCGTAAACATCCCGCCACCACCCGCCCTCACACACAACGGGTGAAATCCGCAGGTCAGCCGTTATCCGCGGCACGGCCGGCGCTGCCGATCAGCGTGCCGACCCGGGTGTCGTAGAGCTCGACGACGAGGTCAGTCATCGGCGTCCGCCGGGTCGATCGTGGCGGTGAGGTGCATGCCGGTCTCACGCATCATGGCGAACAGCCGGTCGGTGTAGCTCGACGGTTTGCCGGCCTCCATCTCCCAGATGTAGCGCTGGCTGGTCCCGAGCCGTTCGGCGAGTTCGCGCTGGCTCAGACCGCTGAGCAGCCGCGCCTGTTGCAGGATGCGGCCAAGGGACTCCGGGCCGGTGACTTTGCCGGTGTAAGCCATAGTGCATCGGGTGGATCAGCCGAGGAGGGTTTGGTGCATGAGGTGGGCGACGCGGGCTCGGCAGGCGATGGGGTCGGGGCCGTAGATCTGGCTGAGGTCGATGACCAGGGCGAAGGCGGCGTGGACCAGGAAGCGGGCTTCGGCGGCGGAGAGTTCGGGGCGTTCCTCGCGGACCAGGCGGGCCCATTCCTGGACGCTGAGGCGCTGGATATTGCGCAGGACCGCGCGTTCCTCGGCGGGGACATGGCCGAACTCGGCGTAGTAGACGACGGCCAGCGCGCGTTCGTCGAAGGTGTCGGTGACGAACTGGGCGATCAGCACGTCCAGGGCGGCGCCGCTGTCGGGAGTGCCGGCGACGGCGGGGCCGATCGCACCCGAGACCCGGTCGGCCGCCCGGCGGAACGCGGCGGCGAGGATGTCGCTCTTGCCGCGATAGA
Source organism: Nocardia fodinahabitans (assembly GCF_052983615.1). Taxonomy (NCBI): domain Bacteria; kingdom Bacillati; phylum Actinomycetota; class Actinomycetes; order Mycobacteriales; family Nocardiaceae; genus Nocardia; species Nocardia fodinahabitans. Next base: position 2,542,388 of record NZ_JBRJJC010000001.1, on the reverse strand, counting down.
ACCGGTACACCGCCGAGGCGGCGGACAGGCCGGCGGCCGAGGCGATGTCCTCGACGCTCACATTCGGGTACCCACGCTCGTGGAACAGCTCGACCGCTTTGCGCAGCAGCAGTTCGTGTTTGAACGACTCCGGGATCTCGACCTGGGTGGCCTGCTCGGAAACCGTTGCCGCGGGCGGCAATCCGTTCCCGGTCAGCGCCAAGCAGGCCGTGCTCAGCAGCCGGTTCAGCGTGCGGGCCGGCAGCGCGGCGTGATGGTCGGCGATGCTGGTGATCACCCCGAACATCGCGGTGGACAGCATCCGCAGATCCGCCGCGGTCAGTTCCGGCCGCAGCACGGTCAGCTGTTCGTCGAGGGCGGCCAGCACCGAGGCCCGCTGCTCGTCGAGCACCAGCCGGTCGGCGGGTTCGAGGTAGCGGCCCTCCCAGCGCACCAGCGTGACCGTCGCCCGGTTCTCCATCGTCGCGCCGATGAGCCCGGTCAACATGTGCCGCAACCGTTCCGCCGCGCCGAGCGCGCCGTCGCCGGTCACCGCGATCGAGGCGGCGAACCCCTGGCCGACCCGCAGCAGCTCCTCCCGGAACAGCGCGTACTTGCTCGGATAGTGCCGGTACAGCGCCGCCGAGCTGATCCCCAGTCCGGCGGCGATGTCCTCCATGCTCACTCCGTGATACCCGGCCGCGCCGAACGCCACCGCCGAGGTCGCCGCGATCTGCGCACGCCGATTCTTCGGACGCCGCCGCACACCGTCCTTCGTTCCGCCGACCACCGATCCACGCGCACCACGAGACTCGCCGACATTCATGCGAGAAGTGTATTAGGGCTTGTGGGGCGGGGTGATCCGGGCATACCAGTCGAGCAGGGACGGGTCGTCGACGGCGCTGCGTTCGACCACACGGCTCGCGTCCGCGCCCTGGAAGAGCTTCTTGATCGGGACTTCCAGCTTCTTGCCGGTTCTGGTGTGCGGGATGCCGGGGGCCTCGCGGACCTCGTCGGGGACGTGGCGGGGCGAGACCTCGGTGCGAATCGCGGTGCCGATCCGGGTCTTCAGATCGTCGGTGAGGGCGGCGCCGGGAGCGAGGACGACGAACAGCGGCATCCAGTAGCCGCCGTCGGGCTGTTCGGCGCCGATCACCAGGGCCTCGGCGATCTCCGGGAACTGCTCGACGACCTGGTAGATGTCGGCGCTGCCCATCCGGATGCCGTGCCGGTTGAGGGTGGAATCGGAGCGGCCGTGCACGACGACGCTGCCGTGCTCGGTCAGGGTGATCCAGTCGCCGTGCCGCCACACGCCGGGATAGGTGTCGAAATAGGCTTCGTGGTAGCGCTTTCCGTCCTCGTCGCGCCAGAAGCGCACCGGCATCGACGGCATCGGCTGGGTCACCACCAGCTCGCCGACCTCGCCGCGCACCGGCGCGCCCAGCTCGTCGAACGCGTCGAGCGCGACCCCGAGATACGGCGCCGACAGCTCGCCCGGCCACACCGGCACGGTGGGCACGCCGCCGATGAACGCCGACACCACGTCGGTGCCGCCGCTGATCGAGTTCACCTGCACGTGCTCGCCCGCGTTCTCGTTCAGCCACAGCGCGCTCGACACCGGCAGCGCCGAGCCGGTGATCCCGACGCTGCGCAGCGCCGACAGATCGTGATCGGTCCGCGGCACCGAACCCGCCTTGATACAGCCGAGCACATACCCGGGGCTGGTCCCGAGCACGGTGGCGCGGACCTGGGCGGCGAGGCGCCACAGCGCGTCCGGGCCGCCCGCCGTCGGGCTGCCGTCGTAGGTGACCACGGTCGCGCCGGTCAGCAGGCCGGCGATCTGGAAGTTCCACATCATCCAGCTGGGGCTGGTGTACCAGAAGAAGGTGTCGTCGGGCCCGATATCGGACTGCAGGGCAACGGCTTTCAGGTGCTCGAGCAGCACGCCGCCGTGCCCGTGCACGATGCCCTTCGGCAGACCGGTGGTGCCGGAGGAGAACACGATCCAGAGCGGATGATCGAAGGCGACGGCGGCGGTCTCGATGACCCCGAGCCCGGGATCGGCGACCGCGTCCGACCACGCCACCGCGCCCGGAACCTCGAGCCCGAGCTGCGACACCACGACCGTCGCGCGCAACCCGGGCAGGCCCTCCCGCAGCGCGGCGATATCGGCGCGCTTGTCGTGCTGCTTACCGCCGAACCGGTAGCCGTCGGCCGTCACCAGCACGGTCGGCTCCAGCTGCCCGAGCCGGTCCAGCGCCGCCTTGGCCGAGTAGTCCTGTCCGCACGCGCTCCACACCGCGCCGATGCTCGCGGTGGCGAGGAAGGCAACGATGGCCTCCGGGATATTCGGCAGATAGCCGATCACCCGGTCGCCCGCGCCGACGCCCTGCGCCCGCAGGCTGCCCGCGAACGCGGTGACCTGCTCGATCAGCTCGGCCCACGAGATCTCGCGCGGCTCGGCGTCCTCGTGCAGGGCGAGCACGGCGGGCCGATCGGGCCGCGCCTGCCGGACGATCTGGTCGACGTAGTTCAGCCGCGTGCCAGGGAACCACTGCGCGCCGGGCATCTCCCGCGCGCCGAGCACGCCGTCGGCGATCGGGCCGAGCTCGAAGTAGTCCCACAGCGCCTGCCAGAAGCCGGCGATGTCGCCGACCGACCATTGCCACAGGGCTTGGTAGTCGGGGTACTGCTCGCCGGTCCGGCCGCTGACGAAGGCGGCGAAGTCGGTGATCCGTGCCGACGCGATGTCCTGGGCGGTCGGTTCCCATTGCGGTTGCACCGGATGTCCTCCTCGTACTGGGTTACGCGGGGCCGGAACTGCCCGGCCGATGATTACCCCGGCGCGCGGGCGGTACTCGCGCCGCGCGCCGGGTGGTGCTCAGCTGGGCAGCTCGGCCCGGCGGACGATCCGCTCCGCGTGCCGCAGCACCGGCGCGTCGACCATGCGTCCCTCGAAGGCGAAGACGCCGCGATGGTTCGGCACCTCGGCGAGGACCCGCCGCGCCCAGTCGATCTCGTCGGGGTCGGGCGCGTAGCCCTCGCGGATCACCGCCACCTGGCTGGGATGGATGGCGACCTTGGCGTCGAAGCCGACGGCCACCGCGTCCAGCGTCTCCACCGCCAGCCCTTCCAGATTCCTGATGTCGAGGAACACCGAATCCAGGGCGAACCGGCCGAAGGCCTTGGCCGCCAGCAGGCTGGTCGAGCGCACGTGCCGGGCGACATCGCGATAGCTGCCGTCGGCATGCCTGCTCGAATTGCCGCCGAGACCGGCGACGAGGTCCTCGGCGCCCCACATCACGCCGATGGCGTTCTCGGCGGCGACCGATTCGGTCACCCGCACCGCGCCCAGCGGCGACTCGATCAGCACGATCACCTCGTAGCCCGCCAGGCTGCGGACCTGTTCGGCCGATTCGCATTTGGGCAGCATGATGCGGCGGTAGGCGGTCTGCGCGAGGGCGGCCAGGTCGGCCGCGTACTCCTCGGTGTCGACCGCGTTCACGCGAATCACGGTGTGCTGCGGGTCGAGTGGCGTGTCGATCAGCGCCTGCCTGGCCGCGACCTTGTCACCCGCGGCGACGCCGTCCTCGAGGTCGAGGATCACCACGTCGGCCACCGCGGCGGCCTTGGCGAAACGTTCGGGGCGGTCGGCCGGACAGAACAGCCAGGCAGGTCCGGTCGGCTCCCAGGCACTCACGCTGTCTCCCGTCATTGTCATGCTGTGTCCTTTCGGCGGGCCGGGTCGCCCGGGGATGGTGCGGCACGGCAACTCCTCCGGGCGTCGGCCGTTCATGCCGCGGGTGCCTTCCTGACCAGGGTCTGCCGGACCGCCTTCGCCACGACGACACCGTCTTGGTTGCGCGCGGTGTGGGTGAGGCTGACGATGCCCTCACCCGGGCGGCTCTTGGATTCCCGCTTGTCGGTGACGAGCGTTTCGGCGTACATCGTGTCGCCGTGGAACAGCGGCGCGGGCAGCGACATCTCGGAGAAGCCGAGGTTGGCCACCAGCGTGCCCTGGGTGAGCTGGGCGACCGAGAGACCGACCAGCGTCGACAGCGTGAACATCGAGTTCACCAGCCGCTGGTTGAACGGCGGCTGCGCGTCGGCGAAGTTCGCATCCAGGTGCAGCGCCTGGGTGTTCATCGTCAGCGTGGTGAACAGGACGTTGTCGGCCTCGGTGATGGTGCGGCCGGGCCGGTGCTCGTAGATCGTCCCGATCTCGAACTCCTCGAACCACAGTCCCCGCTGGACGACCCGCCGTGTCTCGGTCACAGACCCAGCTCCCGAGCGATCAGCATCAGCTGCACCTCCGTCGTGCCCTCACCGATTTCCAGGATCTTGCTGTCACGGTAGTGCCTGGACACGGGGTATTCGTTCATGAAGCCGTTGCCGCCGAAGATCTGGGTGGCGTCGCGCGCGTTGTCCATCGCGGCCTCGCTGGCGACCATCTTGGCGATCGAGGCGGCCTTCTTGAACGGCTTGCCCGCCAGCATCAGCGCGGCCGCGTCGTAGTAGGCGGTGCGGGCGACGTGGGCGCGCGCCTCCATCCGGGCGATCTTGAACGCGATGGCCTGATTGCGGCCGATGGCCTGGCCGAACGCCTGCCGTTCCCCGGCGTAGCGCACGCTCTCGTCCACACAGCCCTGCGCGGCGCCGACCGCGAGCGCGGCGATGGCGATGCGGCCCTCGTCGAGGATGCGCAGGAAGTTGGCGTAGCCGCGGCCGCGCTCGCCGAGCAGGTTCTCCTTCGGCACCCGCACGTCGGTGAAGCTGAGCGGGTGGGTGTCGGAGGCGTTCCAGCCGACCTTGTTGTAGGCCGGTTCGGCGACGAAACCGGGGGTGGAGGTCGGCACCAGGATGGTGGAGATCTCCTTCTTGCCGCCGGTCTGCCCGGTCACCGCGGTGACGGTGACCAGCCGGGTGATGTCGGTGCCGGAGTTGGTGATGAACTGCTTGGCGCCGTTGATCACCCAGCTCTCGCCGTCTTCGACCGCGGTGGTGCGGGTGCCGCCCGCGTCGCTGCCCGCATCGGGTTCGGTGAGGCCGAAACCGGCCAGCGCCCGCCCGCTGGTGAGCTGGGGCAGCCACTCGTTCTTCTGCTTGTCGTCGCCGAAGCGGTAGATCGGCATCGCGCCCAGCGAGACGCCGGCCTCGAGGGTGATGGCCACGCTCTGGTCGACCTTGCCGAGTTCCTCGAGCGCCAGGCACAGCGCGAAGTAGTCGCCGCCCATGCCGCCGAACTCCTCGGGGAACGGCAGGCCGAACAGGCCCATGTCGGCCATCCCAGCGACGACCTCGTACGGGAAGCTGTGCTCGGCATCGTGTTTCGCCGAGACGGGCGCCACGACCTGCTGGGCGAAGTCGCGCACGGTCAGGGCGAGCTGGCGGTATTCGTCCGGCAGCGAGCCGGTGGACAGGTAGTCGGTCATGCGTTGGTTCCTTCGCGCTCGGGCTCTACGACAGCGGTTTCGACGGGATGGGCGACGACGCGGACCAGCACCTGGTCCAGTTTCACCTGGGCGCCCGGCTGCACCAGCACCTCGACGGTGCCCGCGACGGGGGCGGTGAGCGCGTGCTCCATCTTCATGGCCTCGATGACGATCACCGGGTCGCCGACCTCGACGGTCGCGCCGTCGGCGACCGGGGCCGCGATCACCGAACCCGGCATGGGACTGCGGATCTCGGCGTCGCCGACGTGGGCGGCGTCGCCGCGCACGCACGCCTCGGCGACCTCCCGCAGCACGGCGACGCCGCCGGCGTGGCCGACCCACAGCTGGTCCTCGGCCTCGGCGACGCGGAACTCGCGGCGCAGCCCGTCCAGGGTGAGGACGAGGCCGTCGCGGCTCGAAGCGGCCGAGAGCGACTGCTGCTCACCGTCATCGATCCGCACGGTCGCCGATTCCGGTGTGCCGGTGAGGAAGACGTGGCGCACCTGGTCACCGGCCGCGAGCCGGATCGAGGTCGGGGCCTGGGCGCCGAGCCGCCAGCCCGACGGGGTCGACCACGGGTCGCCGCCGGGGGTGGGCCAGCGGCGCAACCAGTGATGGGCCGCGGCGGCGATGAACTCGTCGTCGGTGACCTCGGCGGGGCGGAAGTCGCCCACCCGGCGGTCCAGCAGCGCGGTGTCGAGGCGGCCTGCCTGCACGTCCTCGTCGGCGAGCAGGAAACGCAGGAACTCGATATTGCTCGTCACGCCGAGCAGCACGGTCTGTTCCAGCGCGCGGTCCAGCGCGGCGAGGGCGTCGGCGCGGGTGGTGCCCCGGGCGATCACCTTCGACAGCATCGGGTCGTAGTCGCTGCCGACCACGGTGCCCTCGGACAGCCCCGAATCCACCCGCACGCCCGGGCCGCTCGGTTCGGTGAGCCCGAGCACGGTGCCACCGGTGGGCAGGAAGCCGCGACCCGGATCCTCGGCGTAGACGCGCGCCTCGATCGCGTGCCCGACCAGGTGGATCTCGTCCTGGCTCTTGCCCAGCCGCTGGCCCGCGGCCACGCGGACCTGGCATTCCACCAGATCGACGCCGGTGACCAGCTCGGTCACCGGGTGCTCCACCTGCAGGCGCGTGTTCATCTCCATGAAGAAGAACTCGTCGGGGCGATCGGCGGAGACGATGAACTCCACGGTGCCCGCGCCGACATAGTCGACACTGCGCGCGGTGTTGCAGGCCGCGGTGCCGATCCGGGCCCTGGTCGCGGCGTCGAGCAGCGGCGACGGGGCCTCCTCGATCACCTTCTGATGCCTGCGCTGCAAACTGCACTCGCGTTCGCCCAGGTGCACCACATTGCCGAACTTGTCGGCCAGGATCTGCACCTCGATGTGGCGGGGCCGGGTGACGAACCGCTCCAGGAACAGGGTGTCGTCACCGAAGGCCGCGCCCGCCTCACGCCGCGCGCTGACCAGCGCGGCGGGCAGATCCTCGGGCCGCTCGACCCGGCGCATGCCCTTGCCGCCGCCACCGGCGGACGGCTTGACCAGCACCGGATAGCCGACTTCGGCCGCGGCGGTGACCAATTGCTCGTCGGTGAGGCCGGGCTCGGCGATGCCGGGAACCACCGGGACACCGAACGCGGTGACGGTGTTCTTGGCGGTGATCTTGTCGCCCATCACCTCGATCGCCTTGGCGGGCGGGCCCAGGAACACGATGCCCGCGTCGGCCAGCGCCGCGGCGAACGCCGAATTCTCCGACAGGAAGCCGTATCCGGGGTGCACGGCCTGGGCGCCGGAGCGGATCGCGGCGTCGACGACCTTCTCGATCGACAGATAGCTCTCGCGCGCGGGCGCGGGACCGAGGCGGACCGCCACATCGGCCTCGCGCACGTGGCGGGCGCCCGCGTCGGCGTCGCTGTACACCGCGACCGAGCGAATGCCCATGGCGCGCAAGGTCTTGATGACGCGCACCGCGATCTCGCCGCGGTTGGCGACCAGGACGGTGTCGAATTCGACGGGGTGGGATTTGTTCAGCATGTCTCTCACATCCGGAAGACGCCGTAGGAAACGGGTTCGAGCGGCGCTTGCGCGCACACCGAGAGGGCAAGTCCGAGCACAGTTCTGGTGTCGGTGGGCGCGATCACGCCGTCGTCCCAGATCCGCGCGGTCGCGTAGTAGGGGTTGCCCTGGGTCTCGTACTGCTCCCGGATCGGCGCCTTGAAGGCCTCCTGATCCTCCGCCGACCACGGCTTGCCCGCGCTGTCGAGCTGGTCACCGCGCACGGTCGACAGCACCGAGGCGGCCTGCTCACCGCCCATCACCGAGATCCGCGAGTTCGGCCACATCCACAGGAAGCGCGGCGAATACGCGCGCCCGCACATGGAGTAGTTGCCCGCGCCGTAGGAGCCGCCGATCACCACGGTCAGCTTCGGCACCCGCGCGCACGCCACCGCGGTGACCATTTTGGCGCCGTGCTTGGCGATGCCGCCCGCCTCGTAGTCGCGTCCGACCATGAAGCCGGTGATGTTCTGCAGGAACACCAGCGGGATCTTGCGCTTGTCGCACAGTTCGATGAAGTGCGCGCCCTTCATCGCGGATTCGGCGAACAGCACGCCGTTGTTGGCGACGATGCCGACCGGATGACCGTGGATGCGGGCGAACCCGGTGACCAGGGTCTTGCCGTATTCGGCCTTGAACTCGTGGAACCCGGCCTCGCCGTCGACGATTCGGTCGATCACCTCGCGCACGTCGTAGGGGGTGCGCGGGTCGACCGGGACCACGTCGTAGAGCTCGTCTTCGGCCTTGACGGGCGGGGTGGTAGGCAGCACCTCCCACGGCGCCTCGGGCTTCGGGCCCAGGGTGCCGACGATCTTGCGGACGATGCGCAGCGCGTCGCGGTCGTCGTCGGCGAGGTGGTCGGTGACGCCGGAGGTGCGCGAGTGCAGCAGGCCGCCGCCGAGCTCCTCGGCCGTGACGACCTCACCGGTCGCCGCCTTCACCAGCGGCGGACCGCCCAGGAAGATGGTGCCCTGGTCGCGCACGATGACGGCCTCGTCGGCCATCGCGGGCACGTAGGCGCCGCCCGCGGTGCACGAACCCATCACCGCCGCGATCTGGGCGATGCCCTTGGCGCTCATGTTCGCCTGGTTGTAGAAGATGCGGCCGAAGTGCTCGCGGTCGGGGAACACCTCGTCCTGATGCGGCAGGAAGGCGCCGCCGGAGTCCACCAGGTACACGCACGGCAGGTTGTTCTGGGCGGCCACCTCCTGCGCGCGCAGGTGCTTCTTCACCGAGATCGGGTAGTAGGTGCCGCCCTTGACCGTCGCGTCGTTGGCCAGGACCAGGCACTCGCGGCCCGCGATACGGCCGATACCGGCGATCACGCCCGCGCCCGGGCACTCGTCGCCGTACATGCCGTTGCTCGCCAGCGGGGACAGTTCCAGGAACGGGCTGCCGGGGTCGAGTAGCTGGTCGACCCGCTCGCGGGGGAGCAGCTTGCCCCTGGCCGTGTGCCGCTCGCGCGCCTTCTGCGGGCCGCCCAGCGCCGTCGTCGCCAGCCGCTGCCGCAGCTCGTCGACCAGGGCGCGGTGCGCGTCCCGGTTGCTCGTCGCGGCCGTGGTGCCGTTGTCGAGGTCGTGCGTAACCGTCATCACGCCATCCTGCCATCCGGTTAATCGCCAATAACTGAAATTCAGGTTAATCTTGACTAACCAAGTTGTCCAGGCCCGGCGGAAGGGAGTCGAGATTGGCCACGGTCGAACCCGCTCCGGTGACCCGGCGCGAACTGATGAAAGCCCAGCGTCGCGAGCAGTTGCTCGACGCGGGCGCCCGGTTGATCGCCGATCGCGGGTTCTTCGGCGTGCGCCTCGACGACCTCGGCGCGGCTGTCGGGATCAGCGGACCCGCCGTCTACCGGCACTTCGCGAACAAGGAAGCGCTGCTGGTCGAGCTGCTGGTCGGCGTCAGTGAGCGATTGCTCGCCGGTGGGCGCGCGGTCGTCGCGGCGGCGGACTCGCCCGCCGAGGCACTGGTCGGCCTGGTCGACTTCCACCTCGACTTCGCCTTCGACGACCCCGAGCTCATCCGGATCCAGGACCGCGATCTCGACAACGTGCCTGCCGCCGATCGCCGCACTCTGCGTCGCACCCAGCGGCAGTACGTCGAGGTCTGGGTCCAGGTGCTGCGCGAGGTGCATCCCGGTCTGGCCGAGGACACCGCCCGCGTCCAGGCCCACGCGGCCTTCGGGCTGATCAACTCGACTCCGCACAGCGCCGCCCCGGCGCGGGCGAGCAAGGCCCGGCCGGTGTTGCGGCAGATGGCGCTGGCCGCGTTGTCACCCTCGCCTGCCTGATCGACAGCCGGATGATCACCGCTGGTCTGCTGTGCCGAATCGATCCGACGCCGGTCAATCGAATTGGCGGAGTAGCCAATGGGGGCCGACCACCTCGGCGCCGAGGGCGTCGACCCGGCGACGCAGTTCCCGGTCGGCGGTGACGACGGTGAGCTGGTCGTAGCCGGTGGCTTCGGCGACCACGTCGACGATCTTGTCGTCACCGGAACGGTCGGCCAGGACGACGGTCATCCGCGGGGCGGTCGGTTCGGCGCCGTCGGCGGCGGCCTTGGCGGCGCCCTCGAGGACGACGGTCACCGCCGTCGACGTCGGCAGGCGGGTCGTCAGGTCCGCGATGCTCGACAGCAGTCGCCGGGCGGCGCCCGCGCGATCGCGCCACCAGCCGTCGGCCTTGGCGCCGATGACATTGGCCGCGTCGACCACGATCAGCTGGGTCGGATCGCTCATCGGTCCAGTTTGCCCCCGGCGCGCGATCGGCGCGCGGCGGGCGCGCCGGATCAGGCCCGGGCGGGGGCGGGTACCTCGACCGTGGTGAGGCGACCGTCGGTCATCCGGTAGACCGCGTCCATCCGGTGCAGGTGGGTGGGGTCGTGGGTGACCAGGATCGTCGCCGCGCGGTGCTCGCGGGCGATGGTGGTGATCAGGTCCAGGACGGCCGCGCCGCGTTCGGTGTCCAGGGCGCTGGTCGGTTCGTCGACCACGAGCAGGGCCGGATCGTTCATCAGGGCGCGGGCGATATTGACGCGCTGGCGCTGGCCGCCGGAGAGCTGGGCGGGCCGCTTGTCCGCATGCTCGGCGAGCCCGACCGCGGCCAGCAGTTCCCGGGCGCGGGCCGAGGTGTCGGCGCGGTTGGTCCGCCGCTTGCCGCCCAGATGCGCGGTGACCTCCAGCTGTTCCCTCGCGGTCAGCGCGGGAATGAGGTTCGGCTGCTGGAAGACGATGCCCATCGCGGTGCGGCGGACGGTGGCCGCGGCGCGCCTGCTCAGTGTCGCGAGATCGGTACTGCCCGTGTCGGTGTCGAGGACGACGGTGCCCGCGTCGGGCCGGATCAGCGTCGCCGCCACGGCGAGCAGGCTCGACTTGCCCGAGCCGGACGGGCCGGTGACGGCGGCGATGGTGCCGCCGGGGACGTGCAGGCGCACCCGGTCGAGCGCGGTGAGCCTGCCCGCGCCGTCGGGGTAGGTGAGGGTGACGTCGGTGAGGGTGAGTGCCATGGGAGGTCCTTCAGCGGGTCGCGCCGAGCGCGGTCAGCGGATCGGTGGTGAACAGGAAGCGCAGCGCGACCGCCGCGCCGACGAGGCCGAGCGCGATCAGGGCCAGCGCGGGCACCAGGGTCGTCGACAGCGACAGCACGAACGGCATGGCGTCACCGAGGAACAGCGAGGCCAGCGCGGTGATGCCGAGCCCGATCGCGACACCGGTGACCAGCACGATCGCCGCCTGCGCCAGCGCGTCCAGCGCCAGCGAACCGGTGGTCGCGCCGAGCGCCTTCAAGGTGGCGATGTCGGGTTGGCGCTGCACCGTCCACACGGTGAAGAAGGCGCCGATCACCAGGGCGGAGATGGCGAACAGCAGCACGGTCATCAGGGTCAGCGAGCTGTTCTCGGCCTGGTAGGAGCCGATCGCCTGGACGGCGTCGCGCGCGGGGACCGTGCGCGTCCCGGCTTCGGCGTCGAGATCGCCGCGCGGGGCGTTACCGGACACGGCGAGCACGGTCGCCGCGCCGGCACGCGGGCTGGCCGCTTGCCAATCCGCCATGCTCGTCCAGATCACCGGGGTGTGGCTGTACCACTCGTCACCGGCCACGTCGGCGACGGTGAACTCGTGTCCGGCCAGCACCACGGTGTCGCCGGTGCCCGCGGCCAGTGCGCGAGCGGCGCCGGAACTCAGCACCACCGCACCCGGTGCGGTAGCAGGGTGATTGCTGAAGGCCGACGGGTCGCCGCCGAACAGCGCGACCTGTTCCGGGCTCGCGCCCGCGTGTTCGGCGCGGGCACGCGAGATGCCGACCGGGGTGACCTCGATCCCGCCCGTCGCCTGCCACCGCGCGATCGACTCGTCGGTGAGCACCGACGAGTCGAAGGACGGATCGGTGCCGGTCTCGGCGAATACCACCTGGTCGGCGCGCAGGCTCTGGATCGCGGAGATGTTCTGATGCGCCAGCCCGGCGGTGAGACCGCTCAGGAAACTGACCAGCACCGCCACGAGCAAAACGACGGTGGTGATCAGCAGGAAGCGGCCACGGGCGGCCCGCAGGTCTCGGAGTGCTACGAACATGCCTCCACTCTCGTCGGGGACAGCCGTCGCGCCATCACACCGGCGCACGAAACGCGCTCCACCCAAGGTCTGCCCGCGTTTACACCTTTCGATGGATGCCGGTCCGGTTGCCGCACATAAGCTGGTCGGGTGCACTCGTCCCCCCTGACCCCTGTGGTCACCACGCTGCGGCTCGGCCTGCATGTGCTGGTGACGGTGCTGGGCGTGGTGGTCGCGGTGCGGGCGCTGTTGCCCGGCGGCGGTGGGCACGGCGCGGGCGTGGTCGTCCTGACGGTGGTCTGGCTGGCCGTCTACTTCGCGGGCACCGAGCTGCCGCGCCGGGTCGCCTCGCGTGTCCCGCCGACGCCGGACCGCCGGGGCGGGGCCGGGTGGGATTCGCGAATGGTGGGGGTGTGGCTGGCCACGCTGACCGTACTGTGGCTGGCGCTGCTCGGGCTCACGCCGGACGCGGTGTATCTCGCCTTCGGCTTGTTCTTCCTCTACCTGCATCTGCTGCCGCGACCGTGGAATCTGATCGCGGTGGTGCTGGCGACGGCCGTCGGCGTCGTCGGATTCGCGGCGCACCGCGGCTGGTCGGTGGGGGCGGTGGTCGGGCCGGTGCTCGGCGCGCTGGTCGCCATCGGCATCGGGCTCGGCTATCAGGCGCTGTATCGCGAGGCGGTGGAGCGGGAGCGGCTGATCGACGAATTGCTCGGCACCAGAGCGATTCTCGCCGAACGGGAACGCACCGCGGGCAAGCTGGCCGAGCGGGAACGGCTGGCCAAGGAGATCCACGACACCGTCGCGCAGGGGCTCAGCAGTATCCAGTTGCTGCTGCACGCGGCCGAGCAGGCGGCACCGGATCATCCCGCGCTGGACCGGATCCGGCTCGCCCGCGAGACCGCCGCCGAGGACCTGGCCGAAACCCGCAGGCTCATCGACGAATTGTCACCCGCCGCGCTGGACGGGCAGTCGCTCGCCGAAGCACTGGAACGGATCTGCGATCGCGCGCGGTCGGCCGCGCTGTCGACCCAGCTGCTGGTGGAGGGTGCGCCGGAGCGGTTGCCGATGCCGGTGGAGGCCGCGCTGGTGCGGATCGCGCAGAGCGCGGTCGCCAATGTCGTCCAGCACGCCGGGGCCGCGCGCATGCGGGTCACCCTCACCTACGACGACACCGACGTGCACCTCGACATCGTCGACGACGGCGTCGGCATCGACCCCGCCGTGCTGCGCGAGCCCCGCGCGGGCGCGTTCGGCCTGGTGGCCATGCGCAGCCGCGTCGAGCAGCAGGGCGGCCGGATGACGATCGAATCCGAACCCGGCCACACCGCCGTCACCGTGTCCTTCCCGCTGGGAGCGGTCGCGTGATCCGGCTGCTGCTCGCCGACGACCACGCGATCGTGCGGGCCGGGCTGCGCGCCCTGCTCGAGGCGTCCGCGGACATCACCGTGGTCGGCGATGTCGCCGATGCCGAGGCGGCCGTGGCCTTCTGCGCCGCCGATCCGGTCGACCTGGTCCTGATGGATCTGCGCTTCGGCGACGGCCGCTCCGGCGCCGCCGCCACCGCCGACCTGCGCGCCCTGCCCACCCCGCCGAACGTCCTGGTGGTCACCAACTACGACACCGACGCCGACATCCTCGGCGCCATCGAAGCGGGTGCCGTCGGCTACCTCCTCAAGGACACCCCACCCACCGAACTCCTCGCCGCCGTCCGCGCCGCCGCCGCGGGCGAAAGCGTCCTCTCCCCAACGGTCGCCTCCCGCCTGATGACCCGCGTCCGCCGCGCCGACACCACCCTGAGCCCCCGCGAAGTCGAAGTCCTCCGCCTGGTCGCCGCCGGCCTGTCCAACCGCGACATCGCCAAACAACTCTTCCTCAGCGAGACCACCGTCAAGTCCCACCTCGTCCACATCTACGCCAAACTCGGCGTCAAATCCCGCACCTCAGCGGTCGCCACCGCGCGCGAGCAGGGCGCGATCTGAGCAGGTGGACAAGAGGGTTCGGTGTCTGCCTAACTCGATTGCCCGGCATCCCACGGATCGATCACCGGGATACCCGTCGGGGCGAAGTCCTGCACGTTGCGGGTGACGACGGTCATCCCGTGCTCACCGGCGGTCGCCGCGATTATCGTGTCTCGCTCGGGACGAGGATCGGGCACATGCATGCGGGCGGCACGTCGAGCGACAGCGAGATCGATCGCGAGAATCCGCCCGGCGAACGCGTCGAGCACGGTGTCGTCCAGCCAAGCTCTGAGCCGTTTGCCCTGGGCGGAGTCGCGGCGCTCGACGCGGCCGATGCCGATGTCGATCTCCATGATCGTGACCACGCTCACATAGAGTTCCGACGGCCTCCGGGCTCCGATCCAGGCCCGCACCGACGGATCCGCCGACCGCGCCGATTTCCGCAATTCGCTCAGCACATTCGTGTCGAGGAGGTAGGTCACAGCTCCGGGACCTTCAGATCCACACGCGCTGGAGTCGGTTCGAATTCGATGTCATCATCGTCCTCCATGCTCAGCCGGGCGACAAGATCTCGACTGTCGGCACGTAGCCGACGGTATTCCTCGATGGACAGCAACACGAATGCTTCTTCGCCACGGTCGGTGATCACCACAGGACCTTGGAGCGCAGCGCGTTTGGCCGCGCTGACATCGCGGTTGAGCTCACGAGCGCTCATGGTGGACATGACACCTCCGGTAGGTAGGTACGTACCTACAATAGCGAGGAGATCGGCCTCTCGCCAGCGACATGCCTGTGTGATCGCGGGTCGCTGTGTTCGGTGGCGGCTAGCCTGATCGCATGGCTTCCCTGTCTGATCCCCAGGTGCGCGAATTCCTTTCCCATGGAACACGAACCGGGAAGGTGGCGTTCACCGGTGCCGATGGGCGGCCGTTGGTGACGCCGGTGTGGTTCATCGTCGAGGGGGACGAACTGGTCTTCAATACCGGGAAGAACACGGCCAAGGGGCGGGCGTTCGCGCGGGATCCGCGGGTCGCGCTGTGTGTGGACCTGGAGGAGCCGCCGTACGCGCTGGTCGAGGTGCAGGGGACGGTGACGTTGTCCGAGGATCTCGGCGAGCTGATTCGGACCGCTACCGAGATCGCGGCGCGCTATATGGGGGCGGACAAGGCCGAGGAGTTCGGGAAGCGGAACGGCGTCGCGGGCGAGCTGGTCGTACGGGTGCGGCCGACCAAGATCATCGCCCACTTCCAGGTGACGGCGTAGGCAGTCCGGGAACCGCGCTGCCGTCGCTGTTCGGGTCGACGGCGTCGGGGCCCGGTGCGGTGGGGTCGAACGGCGGCGGGTTGGTGCGGTCGAACAGCGGCGAGGAGCAGGTCGCGCCCGGTTCCGGTGTGGTGTAAGGGTTCTCGCGCAGGGCGAGGATGAACTGGTCGATCCGGGGATCGACGGCGCTGTCGGGTTTCAGCTGATGGCCCCACGATTGCAGCGAGATCGGGTGGGCCATGCCGGGGATCGGGGACATCAGGGTGTACGGCTTGTTCGTCACCCGTGCCGCGAGGGCGGCCTGGTCCGCGGCGCTCACCTTGTCGGGGTTGTAGGCGATCCACACCGCGCCGTGTTCCATGGAGTGCACCACGTTCTCGGTGCGGACGCCCGTGCCGTACACGACGCCGTCGCAGGCCGCCCACCGGCTGTCGTGTGGTCCGCCCAGCGGCGGAATCACGGGATAGGCGACCCGCTGCGTGCTGGTCACGTGCAGGCCGGGCGGGAACTCGGTGATCTCGACGCCGGGGATCGCGCGGGACGGGTCCTGGTTGTCCGGGGTCGGCACGAACGAATCCGTCGATGCGATGGCGGTGCCGTCGACTGTGTCGCCCGTCGCGCACCCCGCGGTGAGGAGCGCGGCGACCGCGATTCCCGCCATGGCGGCGCGGGCGCGTCGAGCGCCGCTGGTCGTGTCCGAATTCCGCACCGCGGTCCCCTGTCGTCGTGTCGGCTGCCGCCGTCGGGTCCGAACTTACTTGCCCGGCGCCCGCCGCACTCGTCCCACGCCGGATCGCGGCGTCGGCAACCCCGATGACCAGCGGGAAAGCGCGCGTCGCTGCCGGGTCGAGGCGTCAACCACCGCTACCGTTTCGTCAAGTTTCCTCGGCAACGGCGCTGGTGAACGGAGTTCTGGCATGGCCGGACGAACTGCGACGCGGGCGTGGCTCGCGGCGTCCCTTGGCGCGGTGCTGGTCGTCGGCACCGCGGCACTCGCGCAGTCACAGCCGCCGGGTCCACCCGCCGAGGGCGCGTCCGAGCACTTCGAGGATCCGGCGTCGGGGCTCGCGATCGACGTGTTCTATTGCAGCTCACGGACACAGACCTACAAGGTGCCCGCCGGGACGACGAGCCTCTATATCGAGGCGGTCGGTGGTCAGGGGCAGACGCCGAATCCGAACTTCACCGGGATCGGTGGGCTCGGCGGTCAGGTCAGCGGCGGCTTGCGGGTGACGCCGGAGCAGGAGTTCCAGGTCCAGGTCGGGTGCGCGGGCGGGGCGAACGGCGGGTTCTCGCCGTACGCCTCCGGCGGGGCCAGGGGCGAAGCGGTCGACCAGGTCACGAATTTCGGGACCGTGTATTCGAGCGGCTGGGACGGCGGCGGTGGCGGCGGTGCCTCGGCCGTGCTCGGCGCCGACAACGCGCCGGTACTGGTCGCGGGTGGTGGCGGGGGCGCGGGCGGTAACGCACCCGACTGCTATTCGGTGTCGCCGGTGCAGGATTCGACCTTCTTCTACTGCGGCGGTGGGTCCCGGCGCGACGGCGGGAACGGCGGTGACGGCAGCGCGGCGGTCGGCTGGCAGGAAGGTCCGCCGTGGACCGGCGGTGCGGGCGAGAACAATCCGGCAGGCACCACCCCGAGCGGCCTCACCTGCGGTGGTCCCCGCGCGGGCGGCGCCTACCACACCTTCGACAAGACCGGCGGCGGCGGTGGGGGCGGCGGTGGGGGTGGCGGCTATCAGGGCGGCGACGGCCACGGCGGCGGCTGCGGTGGTGCGGCGGCGCCCGAGACACCGATCTCGCACGGCCCGCACGCGTCGCCGGGCGCGGGCGGCGCGGGCGGCGGTGGCGGGACCTCCTACGCGTCACCGAGTCTGTCGAAGGCGAGCGTGACCACCGCCTCGGTCTCCGGCGACGGCTACATCCTGTTCCTCACCTCCGCCGACGGCGTCCGGACGACGACCTTCGGCGTGCACGGCGACGCCGCGCAGTACTACTGCGTCGGCGACGGCGTCGACGAGATCTTCGCCGATGTGCTCGGCGCGGCGGGCGCGGGCGGCGGCCACGACTTCGGCGACGTCGGCACCGGCGGCGCGGGTAGCGGCGTGCAGGCGGTCATCGCCGTGCAGGAGCGCAAGCAGTTGAAGATCGACGTCGGTCGCTACGGCGGCGCGGGTGGCGGGTGGGGCTACGGCAAGGGCGGCGCGCGCGGCACCGCCGATTCCAGCGCCTCCTACAGCGGCGCGGGTGGCGGCGGCGCGTCGGCGGTGAGCCAGGACGCGGCCGAGTGCGGGACCCGGCCGTCCCGCGACAGCGAGCCCATCGTCGTCGCCGGTGGCGGTGGCGGCGGCGGTGGCAACGGATTCAGCGCCGGCGGCGGTGACGGCGGCAGCGGCGGTCCGCGACCCGGCGACGGCACCAGCGGCGGCTTCGGTGGTGGCTTCGGCGGCGAGGGCGGCAGCGAGCGCGGCGTCGACGGCGGCCACGCGACCGGCAGTTCCACCGGTGGCGGTGGTGGCGGTGGCGGTGGCGGCAGCCACGGCGGCGGCAAAGGCCACGGCGCGCAGGACGGCAACGACGGCGGTGGCGGTGGCGGTGGTGGCGGCCAGTCGATGGTCGTCCCGGTCGCCGGGCAGCGGCCGCACTTCTATAACGGCCCCGACGGCAGCTACGGCAATCGTGATCGGCTCAACGACGGCAAGGTGCAGCTGATCGTTCCGATTCCCTCGAAACGCAGCCGGGTGGAGCTGATCTCGGGCAACAGTCAGAGCGCCTACTCGGGGCAGCCGTTCGCGCAGCCGCTGCGGGTGCGTTTCGTCGACGCGATCCACGGACCGCAGGCGGGCAAGTCGATCACCTTCTCGATGCCCGCCGGCCAACCGCGCGCGGCGGTGTTCGCCGACGGGAGCGACAGCACCCGGGTGACCACCGACGCCGACGGCTTCGCCCAGGTACATCTGACCGCGCTCCCCGCCGCGCAACAGGGCGAGCTGCCCGGCGGATTCCTGGTCCGGGCCGCGGCCACCGACGACCCCGCGCACCTGATCGGCGGGGCCGTGTTCCGGCTGCACGACGACCAGGTGCCGACCGAGATCGAGGTGACCACCAGCGCGCCCGGCCAGATCTCGCAGGTCGGTCAGCCGGTCAGCTTCAGCGCGAAGGTCAGCCAGAAGCCGGGCACCACGCCCGCCTTCGGCACCCCGGCCGGGCATGTGCGCTTCGAGATCGACGGTGTCGCGACGCCGGGGCCGATCGAATTGGTCGACGGGGTGGCGACGCTGCCCGCGATCGACGGATTGCGGCCGGGCACCCACCACGTGCTGGCGACCTATCTCGCCGACGACCCGACCCGGGTCTTCGCGCCGGTCTTCGGCAGCGTCGGCCTGCTGGTGCGGTCGGCGCAGGTGCCCACCGAGGTCCATCTGACGCTGCCGCCGCCGCCCGTGCTCGCGGGCGCGGTCGTCGGGGCCACGGTCACCGTGCCTACGCCGAAGCCGGACGCGCCGAAACCCACGGGGGCGATCCAGTTCGCCCAGAACGGTTCCCCGCTCGGTGCTCCGGTAACCATCGCCGCCGACGGCACAGCGAGTTCGCCGCCGCTGCGAGCCGGTGCGGGAACGGTCGAGGCGCACTATCTCGGCGACGAGATCTACGAGCAGTCGCGGGCCGAGGCCGATCTCACCGTCTACACCGCGACCTCGACCACCACGGTGACCGCGAACCACAACCCGGTCACGTACTTCGAACAACTCGACCTCACCGCGACGATCGCCCGTGCTCCCGCGGGCGAGATCGACACCGGCACCGTCCGGTTCGCCGCCGACGGAAAACCGCTCGGCGCACCGGTTCCCGTCGACAACGGCGTCGCGATCGCGCGCGATGTCGACGTCTCCCATCTCGGCTTCGGCACGCACCTGGTCACCGCCGACTACTCCGGCGACGCGGACACCGGCGTCGCGCCGAGCCGCGGCACGATGACGCTGTGGGTGCTGAAGGCCGGCCAGACTCCCGGCGATCATCCCGCCGATGTCGGCGTGCACCTCGACGTGCCGCGCACCGCGGAGCGGGGCGAACGGGTGACGGCGACGGTCACCGTCACCAATGTCGGCGGCAGGCAGGCGACCGGGGTCGAGGCCAGGTTGTCGACACAGGGCTGGAGCCGACTGGTCGATCCCGGCGGCGGCGAGGTGCGCCCGACCCACGTGCGGTTCCGGCTCCCCACGCTCGAGGCGGGCGAGACCAGGACCTACACCGTCGTCCTCGAAGCGCCGCGGCGCCTGGCGCTGATCACCTCGTTCCTGCACGCGTCGAGCACCGGCACCGACGCGAACCCGGCCAACAATCTGCATCTCGCGTCGACCTTCGTGCGGGCCCGGGTGAGCTGAGGTCGATCCCGCCCGCGGGGTCGCGTGGCCGGGGATGCGTCGTGCTGCCCGCGTCGGCTGGACCGTCCGCCCGCCACGCGAGCCGGACCAGGACCGGTAGCGGTCGGGAACCGGCGGCGTGGGCGATCTACGCTGCTGGCATGACGGTGCACTTCATCGGGGCGGGCCCCGGCGCGGCCGACCTGCTCACGGTGCGCGCGGTGACGCTGCTGCGCGAGAGCCCGGTCTGCCTGTACGCGGGCACCTACCTCGACCCCGAGGTACTGGCCCACTGCGCACCCGGCACCGAACTGATCGACACCCAGCGCCTGGACCTGGACCAGATCACCGACCATCTCGTCCGCGCCCACACGGCCGGCCACGACGTCGCCCGGCTCTGCTCGGGCGACCCGTCGATCTACTCGGCGTTGACCGAGCAGACCCGCCGCCTCGACGCCATCGGCGTCCCCTGGGACATCACCCCCGGAGTCCCCGCCTACGCCGCCGCAGCGGCCGCTCTCGGCACCGAACTGACGGTCCCCGAGGTCGTCCAGTCGGTCGTCCTCACCCGCACCCAGGCCCGCTCGACAGCGATGCCGGACGGCGAGGCCCTGACCAACTTCGCCGCCACCGGCGCCACCCTGATCCTGCACCTCGCGATCACCCGCATCCGGGTCCTCGCCCGGGAATTGATCGACGAGTACGGCCCCGACTGCCCGGTCGCCGTGGTCTACCGCGCCAGCCAGCCCGAACAGCTGATCCTGCGCGGCACCCTCACCGACATCGCCGACCAGGTCGAAGCCGCCGACCTCCGCCAAGCCGCCGTCATCCTGGTCGGCCGCGCCCTGACCCCAGCCATCGACTGCGCCCAGTCCCACCTCTACGACCCGGCCCGCCTGCGCGCGCCCGCCGAGACGGACCGGCTGGTGTGATCCACGCCTCATTCGCTGCGGCGTGACGGGGCTCCCGCAACGATGTGAGAACGCAGACAAGCGTCAGCAAACTGTCGTCGACGGCCTCACCTGGCCCGATGTACGGCAGCTATGGACGTGGTTGGTTGCCGGGGGAGCGCACCGGTAGATTGGTGCGATGGTTTGCGACGAGCACACCGGCGCTGCCGGTCAAACGGACGTGGGCATGGTCTCGGCCATGTAACAAGACCGGATGGCCTGACAGATAGTGCCAATGGACATTTTTTGCCTGATTGATTTCGAGAACTGAACCCGAGACGCAGGCGCCACGCTAGTTCTACAGCTGAGGCGCCTGCGTTCCGGTGTCGTCGGGGAGCGCCTGCGCAGGTGTTCCGGAAGCGAGGTTTGGGTTGGACCGGCTGGATTTCGGCGGAAACGGCGAAACTGGTGACGGACGTGGAGACTCTGCGGAGTACTTCCCGCTCTCGCCCGCACAGCTGGGTATCTGGTACGCGCAGCACGTCGACCCACAGGTGCCGATCAATATCGCCCAGTTCGTCGACCTGCGTGGCCGGCTCGATGTCGCGGCGCTGGAGCGCGCCAGCTCCGAGGCCGCCGCGGAGCAGCAGTCGGGCTTCCTGCGCATCGTCGAGATCGACGGCGAGCCGATGCAGACCGTCGACCTCACCCTCGACGACACGCTGATCTATGTCGACCTGCGGGGCGAAGCCGATCCCGAGGCCGCCGCCGCGGCGTGGATGCGCGCCGAGTACAGCCGCCCGCTCGACATCGTCGCCGATCGCCTGGTTCAGGCCGCCGCGCTGCAGCTCGAGGACGAGCGCTGGTACTGGTACGCCCGCGTCCACCACATCGTGCTCGACGGTTTCGGCGCCAACAACTTCGTCACCCGCACGGCACAGCTCTACACCGCGGCCGTCACCGGCGCCGAGGCGCCGGCCAACAAGGCCACCGACCTGCGCGCGCTCTACGAGTCGGAGATCGCCTACCGCGACAGCTCGCGCTTCGAGTCCGACAAGGCGCACTGGGCCCAGCGCGTCGCTGGGCTGGAAGAGGGCAGCAGCCTCACCGGTCGCTCGGCGCCGCCGTCGCCGGTCAACGACATCTCCAGCGCGGCGCTGAGCCCGGCGCAGGACGCTCTGTTCGGCGCGGCCATCACCCGCCACGACACCACTTCGGCACCGCTGCTGATCGCCGGTTTCGCGGCGTATCTGGCGCAGATCACCGGCACCTCCGACGTCATCCTCAGCCTCCCGGTGACCGGCCGTACCACCGCTGTGATGCGCCGTTCGGGCGGTGTGACCTCCAATATCGTGCCGCTGCGCCTGCGCGTCGGCCACGACACCACCGTGGCCGAGCTGCTGCGTTCGGTGACCACCGAGGTCTCCGGCGCGCTGCGCCACCAGCGCTACCGGCACGAGGACATCCGCCGCGATGCGGCGGGCGATGGCATGGTCGCCACGGAGTTCTTCGGCCCGTGGGTCAACATCATGCTGTTCGACAACGAACTGCGCTTCGGCGACATGGACGGCACCCTCAATGTGCTCTCCACCGGCTCGATCGAAGACCTGGGCGTCAACTTCTACCAGTCGCACGGCGGCACTCGCTCGCACATCGACTTCGAGACCAACCCGAACCTGTACTCGGCGGCCGACGCGGCCACCCATCACGCCCGGTTCCTGGAGTTCTTCGACCGCTTCCTGGCCGCCGACGCGGACAAGACCGTGTGGTCGCTGCCGGTCACCGGCGCCGTGGAGCTGGAGCGTTCGCTGACCGAGTGGAACGACTCGGCGCACGAGGTCCCCGCGACCACGCTGCCCGCGCTGCTGGACGCGCAGATCCCGCTGACCCCGGACAACATCGCCCTGGATTTCGAGGGCGAGACCCTGACCTACGCCGAGTTCGGCGCGCAGGTCAACCGCCTGGCCCGCTTCCTGATCGCCGACGGCGTCGGCCCGGAGTCGCTGGTCGCGCTGGGCATGCGCCGTTCGCTGGACCTGGTGATCGGCATGCACGCCGTGCTGCGCGCCGGTGGCGCGTACGTGCCGATCGACCCGGATCACCCGGCCGACCGCACCGCCTACATCCTCGAGTCCGCGGCACCGGTCTGCGTGCTGACCACCACCGGTGACGACCTGGACCTACCGGACACGGTGGCCAGGGTGGAGATCGACACCCTCGACACCGCCGCGTTCGCCGACACTCCGATCACCGACGCCGAGCGCCTGTCGCCGCTGCGCCCGGACAACACGGCCTACGTCATCTACACCTCGGGTTCGACCGGCCGCCCCAAGGGCGTCGCGGTCACCCACCACGCGATCGTCAACCAAGAGCTGTGGATGCTCGACGAGTACCGGTTGACCGCCGATGACGTCTACCTGCAGAAGACCGCGACCACCTTCGACGTGTCGCTGTGGGGCTACTTCCTGCCGCTGATGGTCGGCGCCAAGCTGGTCATCGCCTCGCCCGACGGCCACCGTGACCCGCTGTATGTCGCGGACATGATCTCCCGGCACGGCGTCACCGTGACCGACTTCGTCCCGTCGATGCTGACGGTGTTCGTCTCGCACGCCACCCAGGCTCAATGTGAAACGCTGCGTGCGGTTTTCGTCATCGGCGAGGCGCTGCCGCCGGAGACCGCCGCAGGGCTGCGCGCGATCTCCACCGCCGGGCTGCACAACCTGTACGGCCCGACCGAGGCCGCGGTCTCGGTCACCTACTGGGAGGCCACCGAAGCCGACACCGCCACGGTGCCGATCGGTATCCCCGAGTGGAATGTCGAAGTGTACGTGCTGGATTCGCGGCTGCGCCCGGCCGCGATCGGCGCCCCGGGTGAGCTGTATCTGGCGGGCCGTCAGCTGGCCCGCTGCTACCGTGGCCGCCCCGATCTGACCTCGGATCGCTTCGTCGCCAACCCGGTCGGCGCGCCCGGTGAGCGCATGTACCGCACCGGTGACCTGGTGCGCTGGACCGCCGACGGCGTGCTGGAGTACATCGGCCGCACCGACTTCCAGGTGAAGTTCCGTGGTCAGCGCATCGAGCTCGGTGAGATCGAGACCGATCTGCTCGCCCATCCCAGCGTCAGCCAGGCCGCGGTGCTGGTGGTCGATACCGCCACCGGTCAGCAGCTGGTCGCCTATGTGGTGCCCGCGCCGGGTCAGTCCGCCGATCCGGCGACGCTGACCCGTTTCGTGTCCGAGAAGCTGCCCAGCTACATGGTGCCCGCGTCGATCATGGTGCTCGACGCGTTCCCGCTCAACACCTCCGGCAAGCTGGACCGCAAGGCGCTGCCCGAGCCGGTCTTCACCGCTGCCGCGGGCGATTTCCGCGTCCCGCGTACCCCGGCCGAGGAGATCGTGGCCGGCATCTTCGCCGATGTGCTCTCCCAGGAGCGGGTCGGCGCGGACGACAATTTCTTCGAACTCGGCGGTAACTCGCTGGTCGCGACGCAGGTCGTGGCCCGCATCGGCGCCGCGTTCGGCATCCAGCTGGGTGTGCGCGCGCTGTTCGAGACCCCGACCGTGGCCGGGCTGGCCGCGCGGGCCGAATCCGCCACGCCCGCCGATATTTCCGCCGCTCGTCCGCCGCTGGTCGCCCTGCCGCATCCCGAGCAGGTGCCGCTGTCGCTGGCCCAGCAGCGGATGTGGTTCATCAACCAGTTCGACCCCGCCGCGCCGACCTACAACCTGCCCTTCGTGGTGCGGATGAAGGGTCGCGTCGACGTCGACGCGCTGATCGCCGCGCTCAACGACGTTGTGGTGCGCCAGGAATCGCTGCGCACCATCTTCCCGGACGCCGACGGCGGCTACCAGCGGGTGCTGCCCGCCGACGAGTTCGATCTGGGCATCACGGTGAGCCCGATCGATCAGTCGCTGCTGCACGACGAGCTGATCCGGTTCGCCTCCACCGGCTTCGACGTCACCCTGGAACTGCCGATCCGCGTGCGGGTCTACCAGGTGACCGGCGGAACGACCAATGGCACACCGGAATTCGCGGTCGCCTTCGTCGTCCACCACATCGCCGCCGACGGTTTCTCCTTCGGCCCGCTGGCCCGCGACGTCGCCACCGCCTACCTGGCCCGCTCGGCGGGCGAGGCTCCCGGCTGGGCGCCGCTGCCGGTACAGTACCGCGACTACACCCTGTGGCAGCGCGAACTGCTCGGCGCCGAGAGCGATCCGGACTCGATGGCCGCGCGCCAGCTCGGCTACTGGCAGCGGGCGCTGGACGGCCTGCCCGACCAGCTCGACCTGCCCAGCGACCGCCCGCGCCCGCAGCAGCAGAGCTTCCGCGGCGCCCGGGTCGGTTTCGAGATCGACGCCGAGATCCACGAGCAGCTGGCCGCGCTGGCCCGCGCCAACGGTGTCACCCTGTTCATGGTCGTGCACGCTTCGCTGGCCGTGCTGCTGGCGCGGCTGTCGGGCACCACCGACATCGCGGTCGGCACGCCGATCGCCGGGCGTGGTGAGCAGGCCCTCGACGACCTGATCGGCATGTTCGTCAACACCCTGGTGTTGCGCTCGGACGTCGACCCGACCCAGCCGTTCAGCGACTTCCTGGCCCGCACCCGCGAGACCGACCTGAGCGCGTTCGCCAACGCCGACGTGCCGTTCGAACGGCTCGTCGACGTCATCAACCCCACCCGTTCGCAGGCGCGGCACCCGCTGTTCCAGGTGGTGCTGTCGTTCCAGGAGATGTCGCACGGCACCCTGGAACTGCCCGGCCTGTCGGTCGACGCCGACGAGGTCGAGGTCGACATGGCCAAGTTCGACCTGCAGTGGACGCTGACCGAGGAGCACACCGGCACCGGCTCGCTGTCGGGCATGACCGGCGTGCTCACCTACGCCGTCGACCTGTTCGACCAGGCGACCGTGGAAGAGCTGCTGCTGCGCTGGCGGCGCGTGCTCGACGCGATCCTGGCCGACCCGGCGGTCACCGTCGGCGCGATCGACGTGCTCGACGACGCCGAGCGCACCGACCTGGTCACCCGCTACGGCGCACCGGCCGCGGTCGCGCGCACCCTGCCGCAGCTGATGGCGCAGGCCGCCCGCGACACCGAGGCGACCGCCGTGGTGTTCGACGGGACAACTGTGTCCTACGGCGAGCTGGACCGCCGCTCGAACCAGCTGGCGCGCTTGCTGATCCAGCAGGGTCTGGGCGCCGAGGACTTCGTCGCCGTCGCGGTGCCGCGCTCGCTGGAGTCGGTGCTCGCGGTGTGGTCGGTCGCCAAGACCGGTGCCGCGTTCGTGCCCGTCGACCCGAACTATCCGGCCGACCGCATCGCGCACATGATCACCGATGCCGGTGTCTGCGTGGGCATCACGGTCACTTCCGAGGCCGACGAGCTGCCCACCTCGGTGACCTGGATCGAGATCGACGACATCGATCTCGACGACATCTCCGACGCGCCGCTGGCCCCGCGTGAGCTGGTCCGCCCGACCGATCCGGCCCAGCCCGCGTACCTGATCTACACCTCCGGTTCCACCGGTGTGCCCAAGGGCGTCGTGGTCACCCACGCCAGCGTCGCCAACTTCTGCGCCGAGCAGATCGACCTGTACTCGCTCGACTCCGACACCCGCGCACTGCATTTCGCCTCGCCCTCGTTCGACGCGTCGGTGCTGGAACTGCTGCTGGCGCTGGGTCGCGGCGGCACGCTCGTCGTGGTCCCGCCGGGCGTCTACGGCGGTGAGGAACTGCGCGACATCCTCATCACCGAGGAAGTCACCCATGCGTTCGTCACCCCGGCCGCGCTGGCCACCTTCGACGCGCGCGGTCTGGACCACCTGCGGGTCCTGGCCGCCGGTGGCGAGGCGGTCCCGCCGGAACTGGTCACCAAGTGGGCGGTGCGCCTGCCCGACGGCTCGCGCCGCATGCTGGGCAACGTCTACGGCCCCACCGAGACCACCATCGCCTCCAACCTGTCCGAGGGCCTGATCCCGGGGGAGCGGGTCGTCATCGGTGGACCCATCCGTGGCGTCCACACCCTGATCCTGGACGACCGCCTGCGCCCGGTCCCGGTGGGCGTGGCCGGTGAGCTCTACATCGGCGGCATCGGCATGGCGCGTGGTTACCACGCGCGCGCCGCACTGACCGCCGACCGTTTCGTCGCCAACCCCTACGCGCCCGGTCTGCGGATGTACCGCACCGGTGACGTGGTGCGCTGGACCGCCGACCGCAATGTCGAGTACGTCGGCCGCTCCGACTTCCAGGTCAAGGTCCGCGGTTTCCGGATCGAACTGGGTGAGATCGACTCCGCGCTGGCCTCGCACGAGACCGTCGACTTCGCGGTCAGCATCGGCCACAAGAACAAGGGCGGCAGCACCTCGCTGGTGTCCTATGTCGTCGCGGTGCCGGGCCGTTCGATCGATGTGCCCGCGCTGACCGAGCACGTCGCGCAGCGCCTGCCCGCCTACATGGTGCCGTCGTCGATCATGGTGCTCGCCGCGATCCCGCTGACGGTCAACGGCAAGCTCGACCGCCGCGCGCTGCCCGCGCCGGTGTTCGAGGTGCGCGAGTTCCGCGCCCCGACCACCCCGATCGAGCAGATCGTCGCGCAGGTCTTCGCCGACGTGCTCGAACTGTCCCGGGTCGGTGTCGAGGACGACTTCTTCGAGCTGGGCGGCAACTCGCTGATCGCCACCCAGGTCGCCTCCCGCATCGGCATCGCCCTGGACACCCGGGTCCCCGTGCGCATGCTGTTCGAAGCGCCCACCGTCGCGGCGCTGGCCGCACGGGTGGAGTCGCAAGCCGGTGACGGCGCCCGCAAGGCGCTGGTCGCGCGCGAGCGGCCCGACCTGGTGCCGCTGTCGCTGGCCCAGCAGCGCATGTGGTTCCTCAACCGCTTCGATACCGCCTCGGCGGTCAACAACATCCCGGTGGCGATCCGGCTCTCCGGTGAGCTGGATGTGGCCGCGCTGCAGGTCGCCGTCATCGACGTGATCGACCGGCACGAGTCGCTGCGCACCGTGTTCCCCGAGTCGGGCAACGGCCCGGTGCAGGTGGTGCTCGACGCCGCGCAGATCGTCCCCGACCTGACCCCGTACCGGGTCACCGAGGACAACCTCATCGATCACCTGATCGACCTGGCCTCGATGGCCTTCGACGTGACCAGCGAAGTACCGCTGCACGCACGGCTTTTCGAGATCAGCGAGACCGAGTACGTGCTCGGCATGGTGGTGCACCACATCTCCGCCGACGGCTGGTCGATGGCGCCGCTGTCGCGCGATGTCATCGTCGCGTACGCGGCGCGCACCTCGTGGGAGGCGCCGACCTGGGCCGAATTGCCGGTCCAGTACGCCGATTACGCGCTCTGGCAGCGTGAGGTGCTCGGCTCCGAGGACGACCCGCAGTCGCTGATCTCCTCCGAGATCGACTACTGGGCCCGCGAACTCGCCGATCTGCCCGACGAGCTGGTGCTCCCGGCCGATCACCCGCGTCCGCCGCTCGCCAGCTATCGCGGTGGCACCTACAGCTTCGTCATCTCCGGCGAGACCCAGCGCGCCCTGGTCGAACTGGGCCGCCGCTACAACGCCTCGCTGTTCATGGTCATGCACAGCGCGCTGGCCGTGCTGCTGGCCCGCGCCAGTGGCACCAGCGACATCGCCATCGGCACTCCGGTGGCCGGCCGTGGTGACCAGGCCCTCGACGACCTGGTCGGCATGTTCGTCAACACCCTGGTGCTGCGCAGCCAGGTCGAGGGCGCGACCCCGTTCGCGGCCCTGCTCGATCAGGCCCGCGAGACCGACCTGCAGGCGTTCGCGCACGCCGACGTGCCGTTCGAGCGGCTCGTCGAGGTGCTCAACCCGCCGCGTTCCCAGGCGCGCCATCCCCTGTTCCAGGTGATGCTGTCGTTCCAGAACAACAAGCAGGCCTCGCTGCAGCTGCCCGGCCTGTCGGTCAGCGGCATCGACTACGACTCCCAGCTGGCCAAGTTCGACCTTCAGCTGTCCCTGACCGAGGTGCAGGACACCGACGGTGAAGCCGGCGGCATGTCGGCCGAGTTCTCCTACGCCCTCGATCTTTTCGAGGAGTCGACGGTCGCCGCGTTCGCGCGCAGGCTCGACAACATCTTCGCCGCGATCGTGGCCGATCCCGAGGTCGCCGTCGGCGACATCGACCTGCTCGCGCCCGAGGAGCACGCGCAGGTCCTCGTCGACTGGAACGACACCGCGCGCCCGGTGCCCGCGGGCACCCTGGTCTCGCTGTTCGACGCACAGGTCGAGCGGACCCCCGACGCGGTCGCGCTGGTCTTCGAGAACGAGCAGCTGACCTACCGCGAGCTGCAGGAGCGCGCCAACCGGATCGCCCGCAGGCTGATCGCGGACGGCATCGGCCCCGGTTCACATGTGGCACTGGCCATCCGGCGTTCCACCGAACTCGTCGTCGCCATGTACGCGGTGCTGCAGGCGGGCGCGGCGTACGTGCCGCTGGACCCGGACCAGCCCGCCGACCGCATCGGCCACATCATCGAGACCGCGCGGCCGGAGCTGGTGCTCACCAGCCGCCGCGACGCGTTCGAGGCCGACGGCGTCACCGTGCTGGCCGTCGAGAACATCGAATCGCCCGCTGATTTCGGTTCGGCGCCGATCACCGATGCCGAGCGCACCCAGCCGCTGCGGGCCACCAACACCGCCTACGTGATCTTCACGTCGGGTTCGACCGGTCGCCCCAAGGGTGTCGCGGTCGACCACGCCGCGATCGTCAACCGGCTGCTGTGGATGCAGCACGAGTACCCGATCGACGGCGCCGACGCGGTGTTGCAGAAGACGCCCGCCACCTTCGACGTGTCGGTGTGGGAGTTCTTCTGGCCCTTGCAGACCGGCGCGCGTCTGGTCGTCGCCAAGCCCGACGGTCACCGCGACCCGGTGTACCTGGCTCAGATCATCGCCGAACAGGGCATCACCACAGCGCATTTCGTGCCGTCGATGCTGTCGGTGTTCGTGTCCACGCTGGGCAGCAACGGCAACGGCGACGCGGTCCGGCTGCGTCAGGTGTTCGCCTCCGGTGAGGCGCTGCCCGCGCCCACCGCGCAGCGCCTGCGCGAGCTGACCGGCGCCCGCCTGCACAACCTGTACGGCCCCACCGAGGCCGCGGTCGACGTCACCTATCACGAGGTCGTCGACGCCGACGTGGAGTCGGTGCCGATCGGCCGCCCGGTGTGGAACACCAAGGTGTTCGTGCTGGACGCGCGACTGCACCCGGTGGCCCCCGGTGTCGCGGGTGAGCTGTATCTGGCGGGCGACCAGCTCGCCGTCGGCTACCTCAACCGCGCCGACCTCACCGCCGATCGCTTCGTGGCCAACCCGTACGGCGCGGCCGGTTCGCGCATGTACCGCACCGGTGACCTCGTCACCTGGACCCGCGACGGGGAACTGAACTACCTGGGCCGCACCGACTTCCAGGTGAAGCTGCGCGGCCTGCGGATCGAGCTCGGCGAGATCGAGGCGACGTTGCTCGCCCAGCCGGGTGTCGCGCAGTCGGTCGTGGTCGTGCGCGCCGACGCGCACGCGGGCGATCAGCTCGTGGGTTATGTGGTGTCCGAAGCGGATTCGGCCATCGACGTGGCGGCGGTGAAGGCGGGTATCACCGCCGAGCTGCCCGCGTACATGGTCCCCGCCGCGCTCGTCGTGCTCGACGAGTTCCCGCTCAACGCCTCCGGCAAGCTCGACCGTAAGGCGCTGCCCGCGCCGGTGTTCGAGGCCAAGGTGTTCCGCGCGCCCTCGACCCCGATCGAGGAGATCGTCGCGGAGATCTTCGCCGACCTGCTCGGCGCCGACCGCGTCGGCGTGGACGACGATTTCTTCGCCCTCGGCGGCAACTCGCTGGTGGCGACCCAGGTCGCGGCCCGCCTGAGCAAGGCCCTCGACGCCGAGGTCGGCGTCCGCACCCTGTTCGAGGCGCCGACCGTCGGTGCGCTCGCGGCCAGGGTGGAATCGCACGCGGGCACCGGTGTGCGTACCGCGCTCACCGCGCGTCAGCGGCCCGAGTACCCGCCGCTGTCGCTGGCACAGCAGCGGATGTGGTTCCTCAACCGCTTCGATCTCGGCGACACCGGCGACGCGGGCACCTACAACATCCCGGTCGCGGTCCGCCTGCAGGGCCTGCTCGACCTGCCCGCGCTGCGCGGCGCGGTCGCCGACGTGATCGCGCGGCACGAGTCGCTGCGCACCGTCTACCCCTCGCACGACGGCACCGCCTTCCAGAAGGTGCTCGCCGCCGCCGTTTCCATCCCCGAGCTGGAAGTGGTCGAGGCGGTATCCGACTTCGGGGCTCCCGAGGGCTCTGCGTGGTCACGCTCCGCTACCGCCTCCGCGCCCGCCGGTCGCCCCGGCGAGACCGACATGGCGATCTCGCTCTACGAGTTCGCCCGCCGCGGTTTCGATGTCACCGCGCACGCCCCGGTCCGCCTGCGGGTCTACGAGCTGGGCGAGCGCGAGCACGTGCTGGTGATGGTGGTCCACCACATCGCCGCCGACGGCTTCTCGCTGCGCCCGCTGGTGCGCGACCTGATGACCGCCTACGTGGCGCGCACCGCCAACGCCGAGCCGGGCTGGCCGCCGCTGGCGGTGCAGTACGTCGACTACGCGCTGTGGCAGCGCGAAACCCTCGGCGAGGAGACCGATCCCACCTCGCTGATCTCCGAGCAGCTCGAGCACTGGCGCGGCGCGCTCGCCGACCTGCCCGACGAGCTGCGCCTCGGCCACAAGTCGCGGCCCGCGCAGGCCACCTACCAGGCGGGCACGCACCGCTTCGAGGTGCCGGGCGAGCTCGTCGACGCGCTGACCCGGGTCGCCCACGAGCACGGCACCACGCTGTTCATGGTGGTGCACAGCGCCTTCGCGGTGCTGCTGTCGCGCCTGTCGGGCACCGAGGACATCGCCGTCGGCATCCCCGTCGCAGGTCGTGGCGAGCAGGCGCTCGACGACCTGGTCGGCATGTTCGTCAACACCCTGGTGCTGCGCGCCCAGGTCGATCCGGCGGCCTCGTTCACCGAGCTGCTGGCCCGGGTCCGCGAGAACGACCTGGCCGCGTTCGCGCACGCCGACGTGCCGTTCGAGCGCCTGGTCGAGGTGCTCAACCCGGCCCGCTCGCAGGCACGTCACCCGCTGTTCCAGGTGATGCTCTCGTTCCAGAACCTGGGCCGCACCACCCTGGAACTGCCCGGCCTCACCGTCTCCGAGCTGGGCATCGACCAGCACGTGGCCAAGTTCGATCTGCAGCTGGCGCTCAGCGAGGTGCCCGCCGACGACGACAGCCACATGGACGCCGAACTCGTCTACGCCACCGACCTTTTCGACGCCGGCTTCGCCGCCACCTTCGGCGCGCGCCTGCTGCGCGTGCTCACCGGCATCGTGGCCGACCCGTCGGTCGCCGTCGGTGACATCGACCTGCTCGACGACGCCGAGCGCACCCTGGTGCTGGACCGCTGGAACGACACCGAATTCGCCGTCGACGCCGCGCTGAGCACCCCCAGCGACGACGACCCGGCCACCCTCAACGCCCTGTTCGAGGCGCAGGTCGCGCGCACGCCCGACGCGACCGCGCTCACGTTCGAGGGGACGAGTCTGTCCTACGCCGAGTTCGCGGTCCGCGTGCGCAAGCTGGCGCGCTGGCTCAAGGACGCCGGTGTCGGCCCGGAATCCTATGTGGCCCTGGGCATGCGGCGCTCGATCGATCTGCTGGTCGGCATGTACGCCGTGTCCGCCGCCGGTGGCGCCTACGTGCCGCTCGACCCCGATCACCCGGCCGAGCGCATCGAGCACATCCTCGACACCGCGCAGCCGGTCTGCGTGCTGACCTCCGGCGAGAGCCTGCCCGGCGTGGCCGGGCGCGAGGTGCGCATCGACCAGCTCGACCTGTCCGGCCAGTCGGCCGAGCCGGTCACCGACGCCGACCGGCATCGTCCGCTGCGCTCGGACAACACCGCCTACGTCATCTTCACCTCCGGCTCGACCGGTCGCCCCAAGGGTGTGGCGGTCAGCCACGCCGCGATCGTCAACCGCCTGGTGTGGATGCACGCCGCCTACGGCCTGGCCGCCGACGACGTGGTGCTGCAGAAGACGCCCGCCACCTTCGACGTGTCGGTGTGGGAGTTCTTCTGGCCCTTGCAGGTCGGCGCGCGCCTGGTGGTGGCCAAGCCGGACGGGCATCGCGACCCGGCCTACCTGGCCCGCCTGATCGCCGCCGAGCAGGTCACCACGGTGCACTTCGTGCCGTCGATGATGGCCGTGTTCGTCACCGAACCGCTGGCCGCGGAATGTGTCTCGCTGCGCAACGTGTTCGCCTCCGGTGAGGCGCTGCCGTCACCGACCGCGCAGCGCCTGCGCGAGCTGACCGGTGCCGCGCTGCACAACCTGTACGGCCCCACCGAGGCCGCGGTCGACGTGACCTACCACGAGGTCACCGACGCCGACACCGACACCGTGCCGATCGGCGCCCCGGTGTTCAACACCCGTCTGTATGTGCTGGATTCGCGCCTGCGGCCCGTTCCGGTGGGTGTCGCGGGTGAGCTCTATCTCGCGGGCGTGCAGCTGGCGCACGGCTATGTGGGTCGCCCCGACCTCACCATGGACCGCTTCGTCGCCGATCCGTTCGCGCCCGGCGAGCGCATGTACCGCACCGGTGACCTCGTCACCTGGACCCCCAACGGCGAGCTGGAATACCTGGGCCGCACCGACTTCCAGGTGAAGCTGCGTGGTCTGCGCATCGAGCTCGGCGAGATCGAGTCGGCGCTCACCGCGCTGCCGCAGATCGCCCAGTCGGTGGTCGTGGTCCGCGCCGACGAGCGCACCGGCGATCAGCTGGTCGCCTACGTCATCCCGCAGCAGGGCTCGATCGTCGACACCGACGCGGTCAAGGACGCCCTCGGCGCCGAGCTGCCGGTGTACATGGTCCCGGCCGCCTACGTGGTGCTGAACGCCTTCCCGCTCAACGCCTCCGGCAAGCTGGACCGCAAGGCGCTGCCCGCGCCGGTGTTCGCCGCGCGCACCTTCCAGGCGCCGGTCACCCCGGTGCAGCAGATCGTCGCCGCCACCTTCGCCGAGGTCCTCGGCGCCGGTCAGGTCGGCCTCGACGACGACTTCTTCGAGCTCGGCGGCAACTCGCTGGTCGCCACCCGGGTCGCCGCGCGCCTGTCCGAGGCGCTCGACACCCAGGTGCCGCTGCGCGCGCTGTTCGAGGCCTCGACCGTGGCCGCGCTGGCCGCGCGGGTGGAGACCGCCACCGGTCGTGGCGGGCGCATCCCGCTGGTGCCGCAGCCGCGGCCCGAGCTGGTCCCGCTCTCGCAGGCCCAGCAGCGGATGTGGTTCCTCAACCGCTTCGACAACCGCACCGCTGTCAACAACATCCCGGTGGCCATCCGGCTCACCGGTGACCTCGACGTCGCCGCGTTGGAAGCGGCCATCGCCGATGTGACCGCGCGGCACGAGTCGCTGCGCACCTTCTACCCGGAGGTGGAGGGCGCCGGCTACCAGCAGGTCCTGCCCGCCGACGAGGTCCGCTTCGCGCTGCCCACCCAGCCGGTGACCGCGAACGAGGTCGTCGCCCGCGTCGTCGAGCTGGCGAGCGTGCACTTCGACGTCACCCGCGAGGTGCCGTTCCGCGCGAGCCTGCTGCGCGTCGACGAGCGGAACCACGTCGCCGTGCTGGTCATGCACCACATCAGCGGTGACGGCTTCTCGCTGCGTCCGTTGCTGCGCGATGTCGTCGTCGCCTACACCGAGCGGGTCCGGGGCGAGGTCCCCGCGTGGGCCCCGCTCGAGGTGCAGTACGCCGACTACACGCTGTGGCAGCGCGAGGTGCTCGGCGAGGAGTCCGATCCCGAGTCGGTCGCCGCGAGCCAGATCGCCTACTGGACCGCGCAACTGCGCGACCTGCCCGACCAGATCGAGCTGCCCGCCGACCGCCCGCGTCCCGAGATCGCCACCAATGCCGGTGACCTGTACCGCTTCTCGGTCGACGCCAACCTGCACCGCGCGCTGACCGACATCGCCCGCGCGCACGGCGTCACCCTGTTCATGGTGATGCACGCGGCGCTGGCCACCTGGGCCGCGCGCCTGTCCAACAGCACCGATATCGCCATCGGCACCCCGATCGCGGGCCGTGGTGAGCGCACCCTCGACGACCTCGTCGGCATGTTCGTCAATACCCTGGTGCTGCGCAGCGAGGTCGACCTCGGCGGCAGCTTCGGCGACCTGCTCGACCAGGTCCGCAAGGTCGACCTGTCGGCCTTCGCCAATGCCGACGTGCCGTTCGAGCGGCTCGTCGACGTGCTCAGCCCCACCCGCTCGCAGGCGCACCACCCGCTGTTCCAGGTGGCGCTGACCTTCGAGGCGGCCACCGCCGCCGACACCGGCACCGTCGCCCTGCCGGGCCTTGACCTCGACGTCGTCGACTTCGACCCGGGCACCGCGAAGTTCGATGTGCAGCTGACCGTCGGCGAGGCCGCCGACGGCTCGCTGGCCATGTCCTGGAACTACGCCACCGATCTGTTCGACGCCGAGACCGTCGCCGCCTTCGGTGACCGGCTGGTGCGCATCCTGCGCACCGTCGCGGACAACCCCGACGTGATCGTCGGCGACATCGACCTGCTCGGCGAGGCCGAACAGCGTGACGTCGCGCAGCGCTGGGTGTCCTCCGGCGCCGACGCCATCGCCCTGCCGGTGATCCACGACGCCAGCACCCCGGCGGGTCACCGTCGCGGGCTGTTCGGTAACAAGCACACGACGCTGGTCGACCTGTTCGACGCGGCCGCAGCGGCCTACCCGGACCGCATCGCCGCCAAGTTCGGCGTCGAGTCGCTGACCTACGCCGAGCTCGACCGGCGCGCGAATGTGCTGGCGCGCAGGCTGATCGACGACGGCGCGGGCCCGGAGTCGCTGGTCGCGGTGATCCTGCCGCGCTCGCTCGATCTCGTCGTCGCGCTGCTGGCCGTCGTCAAGACCGGCGCGGGCTACGTGCCGGTCGACCCGACCTACCCGGCCGAGCGCATCGCCTACGTGCTCGAGGATTCCCGGCCCACCAGCGTGGTCCTCGATTCCACCGTTCAGGTGACGGTGCCCGCGCACCTGCCCTCGGTGGTGCTCGACGGCTTCGCCGTGGAGACCGGCAATATCGAGGACGCCGACGATCTGCCGATCACCGACGCCGACCGGATCGCACCGCTCTCGCCGGACAACGTCGCCTACGTCATCTACACCTCCGGCTCGACCGGCCGCCCCAAGGGCGTCGCGGTCGCGCACCGGAACGTGGTGCGCCTGTTCGCCAACACCGATCGCGACTTCGGCTTCGGCCCGCGCGATGTGTGGACGCTGTTCCACTCCTACGCCTTCGACTTCTCGGTGTGGGAACTGTGGGGTCCGCTGCTGTTCGGCGGCTCGCTGATCGTCGTCGACTACTACACCTCGCGTTCGCCCGAGCAGTTCCTGGAACTGCTGCGCGTCGAGCAGGTGACGGTGCTCAACCAGACGCCGTCGGCGTTCTACCAGCTCGCCGAGGCCGACCGGATCGCCGGACCCGGCCTGGCGCCGCTGGCCCTGCGCTACGTCGTCTTCGGTGGCGAGGCGCTGGAATTGCGCCGCCTCTCGGACTGGGTCGCCCGCCACGGCGACAGCTCGCCGACGCTGGTCAACATGTACGGCATCACCGAGACCACGGTGCACGTGTCGTTCCGCGCGCTGGACGCGAAAACCATTGCCGCCGCGGCCGGTTCGGTCGTCGGCCGGGCCATCGCCGGCCTGGGCGTGTACGTGCTCGACAACCGGCTGCGCCCGGTGCCGGTGGGCGTCGCGGGTGAGATGTACGTCGCCGGACCGCAGCTGGCGCGTGGCTACCTCGGCCGCCCCGACCTCACCGCGACCCGCTTCGTCGCCAACCCGCTGGCAGGCCCGAACCAGGCCGGCTCGCGCCTGTACCGCTCCGGCGACCTCGCGCGCTGGAACCGCTTCGGCGAGCTCGAATACCTCGGCCGCGCCGACGATCAGGTGAAGGTCCGCGGCTTCCGCATCGAACTCGGTGAGATCGAAGCCGCCGTGCTGGCCCAGCCGGGCATCGCCCAGGCGGCCGTCATCGTGCGCGAGGACCAGCCGGGCGACCAGCGCATCGTCGCGTACGTGGTCGCCGACGGCGACGCCCAGCCCGACCTCGATGTCGTGCGCAGCGGTGCCGCCGAACAGCTGCCCGCCTACATGGTTCCGGCCGCACTGGTGCGCCTGGAATGGATCCCGCTGACCGTCAACGGCAAGCTGGACCGCCGCGCCCTGCCCGCTCCGGCGGTGCAGGCGCGGGCCTTCCGCGCCCCGGTCACCCCGGTGCAGGAGACCGTCGCGGCGGTCTTCGCCGACGTGCTCGGCCTGGACCGGGTCGGCGTCGACGACGACTTCTTCGACCTCGGCGGCAACTCGCTCATCGCCACCCGCGTGGTCGCCCGCATCGGCGCCGCGCTCGGCGCCACCGTGCCGGTGCGCGCGCTGTTCGAGGCCTCCACCGTGGAAGCCCTCGCGGCGCGGGTGGAATCGCACACCGGCGGCACCGCCCGCGCGGCGCTGGTCGCCCGCGAGCGCACCGAGGGTGAACTGGTGCCGCTGTCGTTCGCGCAGCAGCGCATGTGGTTCCTCAACAAGTACGACACCACCTCGGCGGCCTACAACCTGCCCGTCGCCATCCGCCTCACCGGCGCGCTCGACACCGAGGCGCTGGCGCTGGCGCTGGCCGATCTGGTGCGCAGGCACGAATCGCTGCGCACCCGTTACCCCGAGCACGGCGGCACCCCGGTCCAGCAGATCGTCGCCGCCGAACGCATCTCGCTGGATCTGCGGCCGGTCACGGTCGCCCAGGAGCAGCTGTTCGGCACCGTCACCGAGTTCGTATCCACCGGTTTCGATGTGGCCGAACAGGTTCCGCTGCGCGCCCGGCTGTTCAAGGTGACCGACACCGAGCATGTGCTGGTCGTGGTGGTCCACCACATCGCCGCCGACGGTTTCTCCATCGCGCCGCTGACCCGCGACGTGATGCTGGCCTACACCGCTCGCGCCCAGGGCACCGCGCCCGGCTGGGCGCCGCTGCCGGTGCAGTACGCCGACTTCGCGATCTGGCAGCGCGCGGTCCTCGGCACCGAGGACGACGCCGACTCGCTGATGTCGCGCCAGGTCGGGTACTGGCAGCGCCAGCTCGCGGGTGTGCCCGACGAGCTGACCCTGCCGTTCGACCGGGCCCGCCCGGCCATCGCCTCGCATCGCGGCGCCACCGTGCATCGCGAGCTCGCGCCGGAACTGATCACCAAGCTCGACGAGGTGGCCCGCAGCCAGGGCGCGTCGCTGTTCATGGTCATGCACACCGCGCTCGCGGTACTGCTGTCGCGCCTGTCCGGTTCCGACGACATCGCCATCGGCACGCCGATCGCGGGCCGTGGTGAGCAGGCCCTCGACGACCTCGTCGGCATGTTCGTCAACACCCTGGTGCTGCGCACCGGTGTGCGCCCGGCCGAGTCGTTCACCGACCTGCTCGAGCAGGCCCGCAAGGCCGACCTCGACGCCTACGGCAATGCCGACGTGCCGTTCGAGCGGCTCGTGGAACTGCTGGCGCCGGAGCGCTCGCAGTCGCGCAACCCGCTGTTCCAGGTGATGCTGGCCTTCCAGAACCTGGACCGCACCACCCTGGAACTGCCCGGCCTGGCCGTCTCGGCGCTCGATCTCGACGAGAGCGTCGCCCGCTTCGACCTGCAGTTCACCCTGTCCGAGCTCGGTGAACCGGGCAGCGGCGGGATGGCGCTGGCGCTGAACTACGCCACCGAACTGTTCGACGAAGCCACCGTCGACACCATCGCGACCCGCTGGGAGCGCGTGCTCGAGGCCGTCGCGGCCGATGCCGCGGTGACCATCGGCGCCATCGATGTCCTCGATGCCGCCGAGCGGGCCGACCTGGTGTTCCGCGTCGGCGAGCCGCCGGTGCCCGCGCGCACCCTGCGCAGCCTGCTGGCCGAGGCCGTCTCCCAGAACCCGACCGGCGACGCCGTCGTGTTCCAGGGGACAGCTCTGTCCTACGCCGAGCTGGATGAGCGCTCGAACCGCTTGGCGCGCTTGCTGATCGCCGAGGGCATCGGCGCCGAGGACCTCGTCGCCGTCGGCGTGCCGCGCTCGGCCGACTCGGTCTTCGCCGCCTGGGCCGTCGCCAAGACCGGCGCCGCCTTCGTGCCGGTCGACCCGACCTACCCGGCCGACCGCATCGCCCACATGGTCACCGACTCCGGTTCACCGCTGGGCCTGACCGTCGCCTCCGTGCGTGCGGGTCTGCCCGAATCCGCGCGCTGGCTGGTGCTCGACGAGCTGGATCTGGACGCCTTCGACGGCGGCCCGATCGACGACGCCGAGCTGGTCCGGGTGACCACGCCCGAGCAGCCCGCCTACGTCATCTACACCTCCGGCTCGACCGGCGTCCCCAAGGGCGTCGTCGTCACCCACGCCGGTCTGGCGAACTTCGGCGAGGAGCAGGCCAAGCGCTACGCCCTCGACTCCGATACCCGCGCACTGCATTTCGCCTCGCCCTCGTTCGACGCCTCGATCCTGGAACTGCTGCTGGCGCTGGCCCGCGGCGGCGCGCTCGTCGTCGTCCCGCCGGGCGTCTACGGCGGTGACGAACTGTCCGAGCTGATCCGCGCCGAGCGGGTCACCCACGCCTTCATCACCCCCGCCGCGCTGGCCACCTTCGACCCGAGCGGGCTGGACTCGCTGCGGGTGCTCGTCGCCGGTGGTGAAGCGGTGCCCGCCGATCTGGTGAGCAAGTGGGCGGTTCCGTTGGCGGACGGCACGACTCGTGCCTTCCACAACGGTTACGGCCCCACCGAGACCACGATCATGACCAACATCAGCGCCGCGCTGACGCCGGGCGAGCTGGTCACCATCGGTGGCCCCACCCGTGGCATGCGCTCGCTGATCCTGGACGCCCAGCTCCAGCCCGTTCCGGTGGGTGTCGCGGGTGAGCTGTATCTGTCGGGCATCCAGCTGGCGCGGGGCTACCACGCCCGCGCCGGCCTGACCGCCGACCGGTTCGTCGCCGATCCGTTCGTGCCGGGGGAGCGGATGTACCGCACCGGTGACGTCGTGCGCTGGACCGCCGACGGCACCGTCGAATACGTCGGCCGCTCGGACTTCCAGGTCAAGATCCGCGGTTTCCGGATCGAACTGGGCGAGATCGACTCCGCGCTCGCCTCGCACGAGACCGTCGACTTCGCGACCACCGTCGGCCACAAGAGCACCGCGGGCGCCGTCTCGCTGGTCGCCTATGTGGTTGCCGCGCCGGGCCATTCGATCGACGTCGCGGCGCTGACCGCGCACGTCGAGGACCGTCTGCCCGCCTACATGGTGCCCTCGTCGATCATGGTGATCGA
Source organism: Nocardia fodinahabitans (assembly GCF_052983615.1). NCBI lineage: Bacteria > Bacillati > Actinomycetota > Actinomycetes > Mycobacteriales > Nocardiaceae > Nocardia > Nocardia fodinahabitans. The sequence continues at coordinate 2,502,476 of NZ_JBRJJC010000001.1, read as the reverse complement.
CCACGTGCCGCTGACCCCGGTCGGCAAGCTCGACCGCAAGGCGCTGCCGGAGCCGGTGTTCGCCACCGAGGTCACCTTCCGCGCCGCGCGCACCCCGATCGAGCAGACCATCGCCGAGGTCTTCGCCGAGGTGCTCGGCGTGGAGCGGGTCGGCGTGGACGACTCGTTCTTCGCCCTGGGCGGCGACTCGATCGTCTCCATCCAGCTCGTCTCCCGGGCCAAGGCCCGCGGCGTGCTGTTCACCCCGCGCCACGTCTTCGAACAGCGCACCGTCGCCGGTCTGGCCTCGGTCGCCGAGACCGCCGATGTCGCGGCGGCGTCGGCGATCACGCTGGCCGAGCTGCCCGGTGGCGGTGTCGGCGAGATGCCGTTGACCCCGGTCGTCCGGTTCATGGCTGAGCGGTCCGGCTCGTTCGACCGGTTCAACCAGACCATGGCGCTGGAACTGCCGGTCGGCATCGACCGGGCCGGTATCGCCGCCACCGTCGGCGCGGTCATCGACCGCCACGACATGCTGCGCTCGCGCCTGCACCAGGTCGACGGCCGCTGGGTCGTCGACACCGCGCCCGCCGGTGCCGTCGACGCCGACGCGCTGATCGACCACAGCACCTTCCCGGCCGAGGCCACCGACGACCAGCTGGTCGAGATCGCTTCCGCCGCACTGGATGCCAGCCTCGACCGACTCGATCCGGCCGCCGGTGTGGTCGTCCGCTTCGTGTGGCTGGAGCCGACCGCGGCTCCGGCGAAGGCCACCCGCGCCGGTCGCCTGATCGTCGTCGCCCACCACCTGGTGGTCGACGGTGTCTCCTGGCGCATCCTGGTGCCCGACTTCGTCGCCGCCTGGGGCCAGCTCTCGGCGGGCCAGCAGCCGGAACTGGTCGCCCCCGCCACTTCCATGCGGGCCTGGGCGCACGCGCTCGCCGACGAGGCGCGCAGCCCCGAACGCGCCGCCGAGCTCGACTTCTGGCGTGAGGTCGTCGCGACCCCGGATCCGCTGCTCACCGAGCGGCCGATGAACCCGGCCGTCGACGTCTCCGGTGTCATCGAGAAGCTGCCGGTGGAGGTGTCCGCCGAGGTCACCAAGGCCCTGCTGACCACCGTGCCCGCCCTGTTCCACGGCGGCGTCAACGACGGCCTGCTCACCGCGCTGGCCCTGGCCGCCGCCAAGTGGCGCGGCACCCGGGTCGCCGCGGGCAACGGCACCGCGCACGACGACGCGCTGCTGGTCCGCCTCGAAGGCCACGGCCGTGAGGAAGAGGTCGCGCCCGGCGCCGATCTGTCCCGCACCGTCGGCTGGTTCACCGCGATCTTCCCGGTCCGCCTTGACCTGGCCGGCATCGACATCGACGCCGCGCTCGCCGGTGGCCCCGCGCTGGGTCATGCCGTCAAGGCGGTCAAGGAACAGCTGCTCGCCGTGCCGGACAAGGGCATCGGCTACGGCCTGCTGCGGTACATGAACGCCGAAACCGCCGCGGAGCTGCCCACCCAGCTGCCCGGCCAGATCAGCTTCAACTACCTGGGCCGCGTCGCCGACAGCGACGTGCCCGACGCGCTGCGCGGCTTCGGCTGGATCCCCGCGCCGGAGCTGGCCGCCCTCGGCGGCGCCTACGACGCCGACATGCCCGCGATGGCGCCGCTGGACGTCAACGCGATCGTCGTCGGTGACAAGCTCAGCGCCAATATCGGCTACCCGAGCACCCTGCTCGCCGCCGCCGAGGTCCGCGAGTTCGCCGACCTGTGGGTCACCGCGCTGGAAGCTGTTGCCCGGCACGCCAACTCGGCCGACGCGGGCGGCCACACGCCGTCCGACTTCGCGCTGGTGCGCTCCACCCAGGGCGACATCGAGGTCTGGGAGAAGCGCTACCCCGAGCTGACCCAGGTGTGGCCGCTGGCCGCGCTGCAGGCCGGTCTGTTCTTCCATGCCCGCCTGGCTGCCAGCTCGGTCGACGTCTACACCGCGCAGGCGGTCCTGACGCTCACCGGCCGCGTCGACGCCACCCGTCTGCGTGCCGCCGCCCAGGCCCTGCTGGACCGGCACGAGACCCTGCGCACCGCGTTCGTCACCGACCGCGACGGCAATGCCGTGCAGATCGTCGTCGAACACGCCAAGGTGGCCTGGACCGAGCATGACCGCACCGAAACGGGCGAGTTCGCCGACCTCGTCGAGGCCGACCGCACTGCCCGCTTCGACCTGGCCGCGCCGCCGCTGATCCGCTTCACCCTGATCCGCATCGCCGACAACGAGTGGCGCTTCGTGGTGTCCAACCACCACATCCTGCTCGACGGCTGGTCCACGCCGCTGGTCATGCGCGACCTGCTCGCGCTCTACGCCCTGCACGGCGACACGAGCGCGCTGCCCGCCGTCCGCTCCTACCGCCACTTCCTGGAATGGGTTGCCCAGCAGGATCACTCGGTGTCGGTCGCGGCCTGGTCCGACGCGCTGCGCGGCGTGACCGAGCCGACCATGCTGGCCCGCCCCGACGCGAGCCGCGAGATCGCGGCCCTGTCGGAGGAGTATCTGTTCGACCTGGACGAGCCGACCACGGCCCGCCTGGTCGCGCTGGCCGCCGATCTCGGCGTCACCCCGAACACCGTGCTGCAGGTGGCCTGGTCGATCGTGCTCGGCCGGATGACCGGCCGCGACGACGTGCTGTTCGGCACGACCGTCTCGGGTCGCCCGGCCCAGCTGTCCGGCGTGGAATCCATGGTCGGCCTGTTCATCAACACCGTCCCGGTCCGGGTGCGTTTCGACGCCGCCGAATCGGTGCGCGAGGTGCTGACCCGCACCCAGGGCGAGCAGGCCGACCTGCTCGACCACCACTACGTCGGCCTGGCCGAGATCCAGTCGGCGGCGGGCATCGGCGCCCTGTTCGACTCGCTGGTGGTCTTCGAGTCCTACCCGGTCGACGCCGAGGGCATCAAGGCCCAGGCCGCCGACATCGACGGCATGGCCGTCACCGGCCTGGACGCCGCCGACGCCACCCACTACCCGCTGTCGCTGATCGCGCAGCTGGACACGCGGCTCCGTATCCGGGCCGGCTACCTGAGCGACCTGTTCGACGCCGCCACCGTGCACCGCATCGCCGAGCGCCTGATCCGGGTGCTCACCGCGATCACCACGGAACCGGCTGTCGCCGTGGGCGATATCGAGCTGCTCGACGCCGCCGAACGCGAACTGGTCGTGCGCGAGTGGAATGCCACCGCGCACGAGGTGGACCAGCGGGCCACCCTCGTCTCGATGTTCGAGGCGCAGCTGGCGCGCACCCCGCAGGCCACCGCCCTCGCCTTCGAGGGTGAGACCCTCTCCTACGCCGAGTTCGCCCAGCGGGTCTACCGCTTGGCGCGCTGGCTGATCGATCGCGGCGTCGGCCCGGAAACCTATGTGGCCCTGGGCATGCGCCGCTCGATCGACCTGGTGGTCGGCATGTACGCGGTGAGTGTGGCCGGTGGCGCGTACGTGCCGCTGGATCCCGATCACCCGGCCGAGCGCACGGAATACATTCTGGCGACGGCGGATCCGGTGTGTGTGCTCACCTCGGGCACCGACTTGGAGATCGATACCGCGCAGGTCCGCATCGACCTGCTCGACCTGGTCGGCTACGCCGACACCGGCATCACCGATGCCGAGCGCACGACGCCGCTGCGGCCGTCGAACACCGCGTATGTGATCTTCACGTCGGGTTCGACCGGTCGTCCGAAGGGTGTGGCGGTCAGCCATGGCGCGATCGTGAATCGTCTGGTGTGGATGCAGTCGGCGTACGGTCTGACCGAGGCCGATGTGGTGTTGCAGAAGACTCCGGCGACGTTCGACGTGTCGGTGTGGGAGTTCTTCTGGCCCTTGCAGATCGGTGCGCGTCTGGTTGTCGCGAAGCCGGACGGTCATCGCGATCCGGCGTACCTGGCCGAGATCATCCGCGTCGAGGGCGTGACCGTCACGCACTTCGTGCCGTCGATGCTCGCGGTCTTCGTCGCCGACGCCGCGGCCGCCCGCTGCGAGTCGCTGCGGATGGTGTTCGCCTCCGGTGAGGCGCTGCCGCCCAAGCCCGCGCACCGCCTGCGCGAGCTCACCGGCGCGGCCCTGCACAACCTGTACGGCCCCACCGAGGCCGCGGTCGACGTCACCTTCCACGAGGTGGTCGACGCCGATACCGACACCGTGCCGATCGGTGCCCCGGTGTTCAACACCGAGGTGTACGTGCTGGACGCGCGGCTGCGGCCGGTTCCGGTGGGTGTCGCGGGTGAGCTGTACCTGGCGGGCACCCAGCTGGCGCGCGGCTATGTCGCGCGGCCGGACCTGACCGCCGACCGCTTCGTCGCGAACCCCTTCTCCGATGACGGCGCCCGCATGTACCGCACCGGTGACCTCGTCGCCTGGACCGAGCACGGCGAGCTGGAATACCTGGGCCGCACCGACTTCCAGGTGAAGCTGCGCGGTCTGCGCATCGAGCTGGGCGAGATCGAGTCGGCGCTGACCGCGCTCGACGAGGTCGCCCAGTCGGTGGTCGTGGTCCGCGGCGACCAGCACACCGGCGATCAGCTGGTGGCCTACGTCATCGCCGCGCCGGGCCGCACCGTCGACATCGAGGACGCCCGCGAGGAACTGGGCAACAACCTGCCCGCCTACATGGTGCCCGCGGTGCTCATCGTGCTCGACGAGTTCCCGCTCAACGCCTCCGGCAAGCTCGACCGCAAGGCGCTGCCCGCGCCGGTGTTCGAGGCCGCGGTGTTCCGCGCCCCGACCACCCCGGTCGAGGAGATCGTCGCCGCCACCTTCGCCGACGTGCTCGGCCTGGAGCGGGTCGGCCTCGACGACGACTTCTTCGCCCTCGGCGGCAACTCGCTGACCGCGACCCAGGTCGCCGCCCGCCTGTCGGCCTCGCTGGAGACCGATATCGGCGTGCGTGAGCTGTTCGAGGCCTCCACCGTCGTCGCGCTGGCCGCGCGCGCCGAGACGCACTCCGGCACGGACCGCCGCGCCGCCCTGGTCCCGCAGCAGCGTCCCGAGCGGGTGCCGCTGTCGCTGGCCCAGCAGCGCATGTGGTTCCTCAACCGCTTCGACCCCGAGTCCGCGGTGGACAACATCCCGGCGGCCGTGCGGCTGTCGGGTCTGCTCGACCGGCAGGCGCTGCAGGTGGCCGTGGCCGACGTGCTGGCACGCCACGAGTCGCTGCGCACCTACTACCCGGAAGTCGCCGGCGCGGCCCACCAGGTGATCGTGCCGACCGGCAAGGTCATCCCCGACCTGGCGCCGATCGAGACCACAAGTGCCCAACTGCCGCAGCGCCTCTCGGAGCTGGTGCTGACCGCGTTCGACGTCACCGCCGAGGTGCCGTTCCGGGCCGCCCTGTTCGAGATCAGCCCGACCGAACACGTACTCGCCCTGGTCGTGCATCACATCTCGGCCGACGGCTTCTCCATGGGCCCGCTGACCCGCGACGTGATGACCGCCTACAGCGCCCGCGTCGAAGGCGCGGAGCCGGCCTGGCGCCCGCTCGAGGTCCAGTACGCCGACTTCGCGCTGTGGCAGCGTGCCGTGCTCGGTGACGAGGACGACGCCGAGTCCGTGATCTCCCAGCAGATCTCGTTCTGGGGTCAGCAGCTGCGCGGGCTGCCCGAGCAGCTCGACCTGCCCGCCGACCGGCCGCGCCCCGCGGTCGCCAGCGGTCGCGGCGCCACCCACACCTTCGAGATCGACGCCGACACCCATGCGGCACTGGCCGATCTGGCCCGCAGCCGGGGCGCGACGCTGTTCATGGTCGCCCACGCGGCGCTGGCGCTGCTGCTCTCGCGCCTGTCCGGCGAGCACGACATCGCCATCGGCACCCCGATCGCCGGCCGTGGCGAGCGCGCCCTCGACGACCTGATCGGCATGTTCGTCAACACCCTGGTGCTGCGCACCGAGGTCGACGGCGACGCGAGCTTCGCCGAGCTGCTCGGCGAGGTCCGCGCGGGCGACATCGCCGCCTTCGGCCACGCCGATCTGCCGTTCGAGCGCCTGGTCGAGATCATCAACCCGGCCCGATCGCAGGCGCGACACCCGCTGTTCCAGGTCATGCTGGCCTTCCAGAACACCGGCCAGACCAGCCTGGAACTGCCCGGCCTCACGGTCAGCGGCGTCGAGCTGCCGATCGATGTCGCGAAGTTCGACCTGAACGTGGTGCTCACCGAGAAGCCCGCCGATGCGCCCGCGGGCATCGTCGCCGAGCTGATCTACGCCACCGACCTGTTCGACGCGGCCACCATGGAACGCTTCGGCACCCGCTTCGCCCGCCTGCTGGCCGGGATCGCGGCGGCGCCGGACCGGGCCGTCGGTGACCTCGATCTGCTCGACGGCCGCGAACGCGAGCTCGTGTTGTCGGAGTGGAACTCCAACGAGCTCATCGGCATGGGCGGCGTGGGGCACGGCACCTTCGTGGTTCCGGCCGATACCGGGGAGACGCTGCTCGACCTGTTCGGGCTCGCCGAGCACGACGACGACGCGACCGCGCTGACCTTCGAGGGGACAGCTCTGTCCTACGGCGAGTTCGCCGGGCGGGTGCATCAGCTGGCGCGCAAGCTCATCGACTCCGGCGTCGGTCCCGACACCCTGGTCGCCCTCGGCCTCCGCCGCTCGGCCGACCTCGTTGTCGCCATGTACGCGGTGCTCGCCGCGGGTGGCGCGTACGTGCCGCTCGACCTGGATCAGCCCGCCGATCGCATCGCCTATGTGCTGGAGACGGCGCAGCCGGTGGCGGTGCTCACCACCGCGTCCGACGCCTTCGCCCCGGCCGGGATCCCGACCCTGGTGGTCGACGAACTCGACGTGTCCGGCTACCCGGCCACCCCGGTTGCCGACAGCGAACGCCGTGCGCCGCTGCGGAATTCGAACCTGGCCTACGTGATCTTCACCTCCGGCTCCACCGGCCGCCCCAAGGGTGTCGCGGTGTCGCACGCGGCGGCGGTGAACCAGATCCGCTGGATCACCGACGAATACGCGCTGACCGCCGACGATGTGGTGCTGTTCAAGACGCCGCAGACCTTCGACGTGTCGGTCTGGGAACTCTTCGGCACCATCGTCCGCGGCGCCCGCATGGTGATCGCGACGCCGGACGGGCATCGCGACCCGCAGTACCTGGCCGAGTTGATCGCCGCGGAAGGCGTCACGCTCACCTCGTTCGTGCCGTCCATGCTCGCCGTGTTCGCCGGTGTCGCGGCACCGGCGCAGCTGGCCTCGGTGCGCGCGCTGCTCGTCGCCGGTGAGGCGTTCACCTCCGATGTCGTCGAGGCGATCCGCCGGGTCAGCGCTGCCGAGCTGCACAACCTGTACGGTCCGACCGAATTCACGGTGCACGCCACCTACGCACCGGTCGCCGACGACGTGCAGGGGGCGGTGCCCATCGGCCGCCCCGTGCTCAATGCCAAGTCCTACGTGCTGGATTCACGTCTGCACCCGGTCGCCCCCGGTGTCGCGGGTGAGCTGTATCTGGCAGGCATCCAGCTGGCGCGCGGCTATGTCGGCCGCGCCGACCTGTCCGCCGACCGTTTCGTGGCGAACCCGTTCGGTACGGGCGAGCGGATGTACCGCACCGGTGACCTCGTCCGCTGGAACGCCGACGGCACCATCACCTACCTCGGCCGCACCGACTTCCAGGTCAAGCTGCGCGGTCTGCGTATCGAGCTCGGCGAGATCGAGGCCGCGCTCACCGGGCACGAGACTGTCTCGCAGGCCGTCGTGGTCGTGCGCTCGGATGCCCGCACCGGCGACCAGCTCGTCGGCTATGTGGTGCCCGCCGCGGGCGCGACCGTCGAGATCGACGCGCTGCGTACGCAGCTGGCCGCGCAGCTGCCGTCGTACATGGTTCCGGCCGCGTTCGTCGTGCTCGACGAGATGCCGCTGAGCGCCAACGGCAAGCTGGATCGCCGCGCCCTGCCCGACCCGGTGTTCGAGGCGCGCGAGTTCCGTGCGCCGAGCACGCCGATCGAGGAGATCGTCGCCGCCACCTTCGCCGAGGTGCTGGGCCTGTCCGGGGACCGCGCCGTCGGCCTGGACGACGACTTCTTCGACCTGGGCGGCAACTCGCTGATCGCCACCCAGGTGGTCGCCCGCCTCGGCGCCGCGCTCGACACCCGCGTCCCCGTGCGCGTGCTGTTCGAGGCGCCGTCGGTCGCCGCGCTGGCCGCCAAGGTGGAATCGCACGCGGGCAGCGGCAGCCGCCGCGAGCTCGTCGCCGGGGCGCGGCCGGAGCAGATCCCGCTCTCGCTGGCCCAGCAGCGCATGTGGTTCCTCAACCGCTTCGACAGCGCGACCGGGGTCAACAACATCCCGCTCGCCGTCCGCCTGACCGGCGACCTCGACATCGACGCCCTGCGTCAGGCCGTCGCCGACGTGGTCGACCGGCACGAGGTGCTGCGCACCGTCTACCCCGAGACCGCCGAGGGCCAGGGCGTGCAGGTCGTGCTGCCCGCGGGTCAGGTGCCGATCTCGCTCAGCCCGATCACGGTCGGCGAGGACGAGATCCGCGACCGGATCAGTGAACTGGTGCTCGCCGGGTTCGACGTGACCGCCGAGGTGCCGGTGCGTGCCGCGCTGCTGCGCGTCGCCGGTTCCCTGGACGGCTCGCACCCCGACACCCACGTGCTCGTCTTCGTCGTGCACCACATCTCCGGTGACGGCTGGTCGGTGCGCCCGCTGGCCCGCGACGTGATGATCGCCTACGCCGCGCGCTCGCGCGGTGAGGCGCCGGGCTGGGCGCCGCTGCCGGTGCAGTACGCCGACTTCGCGCTGTGGCAGCGCGAGACCCTCGGCGCCGAGGACGACGCGTCCTCGATGATCGCCCAGCAGGTCGCGTACTGGTCGCGGCACCTGGCCGGCCTGCCCGATCAGCTCGACCTGCCCGCCGACCGGCCGCGCCCGGCCGTGACCTCCAACCGCGGTGGCGTGCACGAGTTCTCGATCGACCCGACACTGGCGGCGAGCCTGAACGCGCTGGCCCGCGAACACGGCGCCAGCCTCTTCATGGTCGTGCACGCCGCGTTCGCGGCGCTGCTGGCCCGCCTGTCCGGCAACGACGACATCGCCATCGGCACCGCCGTCGCGGGCCGTGGTGAAGCGGTCCTCGACGACGCGATCGGCATGTTCGTCAACACGCTGGTGCTGCGCAGCGCGGTCGACTCGGCCCAGCCGTTCACCGCCCTGCTCGCGCAGACCAGGGAGAGCGACCTGGCCGCCTTCGGCCACGCCGACCTGCCGTTCGAGCGCCTGGTGGAGATCCTCAACCCGGCCCGCTCGCAGGCGCGTCACCCGCTGTTCCAGGTGATGCTGTCGTTCCAGAACACCGGTGAGGCGGCCTTCGAGCTGCCCGGCCTCGAGGTCGCCGGCGTACCGCTGGACGTGGTCACCGCCAAGTTCGATCTGCACCTGAACCTGGCCGACCGGCATCGCGAAGACGGTTCCGCCGACGGCATGACCGCCGAATTCGCCTACGCCACCGACATGTTCGACGCCGACACCATCGCCGCGCTCGCGCAGCGCCTGGTGCGGATGCTGACCGCTGTCGTCGCGACGCCCGACCGCGCCATCGGCGAGGTCGAGCTGCTGGCCCCGGCCGAGTACCGCCAGGTCGTCACCGAGTGGAACGCCACCGCGCACCCGGTCGACCAGGTCGCGACGCTGGTGTCGATGTTCGAGGCACAGGCGCTGACCAGTCCGAACAACATCGCCCTCACCTTCGAGGGGACGAGTCTGTCCTACGGCGAGTTCGCCGCGAGGGTGAACCGCCTGGCCCGTCACCTCATCGCCCAGGGCGTCGGCCCGGACACCATGGTCGCGCTCGGCATGCGCCGCTCACTCGACCTGGTGATCGGCATGTACGCGGTGAGCGTGGCCGGTGGCGCGTATGTGCCGCTGGACCCCGACCACCCGGCCGAGCGCACCCACTACGTGCTCGAGACCGCCGCGCCGATTTGCGTATTGACCACGGCCGGTGACGAATTCGACGCGGGCGCGACCACCGCGCTGCCCATCGAGAGCCTGGACCTGACCGGTTACTCCGCCGCGCCGGTCACCGATGCCGAGCGCCTCGCGCCGCTGCGGCCGTCGAACACCGCGTATGTGATCTTCACGTCGGGTTCGACCGGTCGTCCGAAGGGTGTCGCGGTCAGTCATGGCGCGATCGTGAACCGTCTGGTGTGGATGCAGTCGGCGTACGGTCTGACCGAGGCCGATGTGGTGTTGCAGAAGACTCCGGCGACGTTCGACGTGTCGGTGTGGGAGTTCTTCTGGCCCTTGCAGATCGGTGCGCGTCTGGTTGTGGCGAAGCCGGACGGTCATCGTGATCCGGCGTACCTGGCCCAGATCATCGATGCCGAGGGCGTCACCACCGCGCACTTCGTGCCGTCGATGATGTCGGTGTTCGTGGCCGAGCTGGCCGAGGCCGCCGCCGTGGCACTCGCCGACGGCACCGCCACCGCGAGCAGCCTGCGCCTGGTCTTCGCCTCCGGTGAGGCGCTGCCCGCGCCGACCGCCCAGCGCCTGCGCGCGCTCACCGGTGCGGCCCTGCACAACCTGTACGGCCCCACCGAGGCCGCGGTCGACGTCACCTTCCACGAGGTCACCGACGCCGACACCAGCTCGGTGCCGATCGGCGCCCCGGTGTTCAACACCCAGGTGTACGTGCTGGATTCGCGTCTGCACCCGGTGCCCGTCGGTGTGCCCGGCGAGCTGTACCTGGCCGGTGTCCAGCTGGCGCGGGGCTATGTCGCGCGGCCGGATCTGACCGCCGACCGTTTCGTCGCCGATCCGTTCGGCACCGACGGCGCCCGCATGTACCGCACCGGTGACCTCGTCACCTGGACCGCCGACGGCGAGCTGGAGTACCTGGGCCGCACCGACTTCCAGGTGAAGCTGCGTGGTCTGCGGATCGAGCTCGGCGAGATCGAGTCCGCGCTCACCGCGCTGCCGTCGATCGCCCAGTCGGTGGTCGTGGTCCGCTCCGACGATCGTCTGGGCGACCAGCTGGTCGGCTATCTGATCCCGGCGGCCGGTGCGAGCATCGATCTCGATGCCGTGCGCACCGAACTCGGCGGCGCGCTGCCGACGTACATGGTGCCCACCGCGTTCGTGATCCTGGAGGCCTTCCCGCTCAACGCCTCCGGCAAGCTCGACCGCAAGGCGCTGCCCGCGCCGGTGTTCGAGGCCAAGGTGTTCCGCGCGCCCTCGACCCCGATCGAGGAGATCGTGGCGGGCACCTTCGGCGACGTGCTCGGGGTGACCCGGGTCGGCGCCGACGACGACTTCTTCGAACTCGGCGGCAACTCGCTGCTGGCCACCCAGGTCACCGCCCGCATCGGCGCGGCCCTGGACACCCAGCTCTCGGTGCGCGACCTGTTCGAGGCGTCCACCGTGTCCGCGCTCGCCGCCCGCGCCGAGCACAACGCCGGCTCCGGCCGAACCCGCCCGCGCCTGACGGCGGGGGAGCGGCCCGCGATAATCCCGCTCTCGCCCGCTCAGCAGCGCTACTGGTTCCTCAACCAGTTCGACACCTCGACCTCGGCCGTGGACAACATCCCGCTGGCCGTGCGCCTCACCGGCGAGCTCGACGTGCCCGCGCTCGAGCAGGCCATCGGCGACGTGTTCGCCCGGCACGAGATGCTGCGCACCACCTACCCGCGCTCGGCCGACGGCCCGCACCAGGTGATCCTGCCGATCGCGCAGAGCCGCGCCGTCGTGCACCACATCGCCGTCGACGAGGCCGACCTGCTCGGCACCGTCATCGAATTCGCGATGACCACCTTCGACGTCACCGAAGAGGTGCCGCTCAAGGTCGCGCTGTTCGAGCTGAACGAGACCGACCACGTGCTCGCGTTCACCGTGCACCACGTCTCCGCCGACGGCTCGTCGATGGGCCCGCTGGCCCGCGACATCATGGCCGCCTATGTCGCCCGCGTGCAGGGCGAGGCTCCGCAATGGGCCCCGCTGCCGGTGCAGTACGCCGACTACGCGCTGTGGCAGCGTGAGGTCCTCGGCGACGAGACCGACCCGGAATCGCTGGCCGCCAAGCAGGTCGCGTACTGGAGCAAGGCCCTCGCGGGCCTGCCCGATCAGCTCGAACTGCCCGCCGACCGGCCGCGCCCGCCCGCGCAGTCGTTCCAGGGCAAGGCGATCCGCTTCGAGATCGACCCCGTGCGCCACGCCGCCCTGCACGAGCTGGCCAGGGCCAACAACGCCTCGCTGTTCATGGTCGTGCACGCCGCCCTGGCGGTGCTGCTGTCGCGCCTGTCCGGCACCGACGACATCGCGGTCGGTACCCCGATCGCGGGCCGTGGTGAGCGTGAACTCGACGACCTGATCGGCATGTTCGTCAACACCCTGGTGTTCCGTACCGCCGTCGACTCCGGCGCCACCTTCGCCGAACTCCTCGCCGACGTGCGCGAACGCGACCTGGAAGCCTTCGCCAACGCCGACGTGCCGTTCGAGCGCCTGGTCGAGGTGCTCAACCCGGTGCGCTCGACCGCGCGCAACCCGCTGTTCCAGGTGGGCCTGTCGTTCCAGAACCTGGCCGACACCACCTTCGAACTGCCCGGCCTGACCGTCAGCGCCGTCGACTACGACTCGCAGCTGGCCAAGACCGACCTGCACGTCACCCTCTACGACCGCTACACCGACGACGGCGCACCGGCCCAGCTGGTCACCGAATTCGGTTATGCCATCGACTTGTTCGACGAGGCCACGGTCCAGAGCTTCGCCGACCGCTTCGTGCTGGTGCTCGACGCCGTCGCCGCCGACGCGTCCGTGCCGGTCGGCGACATCGACCTGCTCACCGCGCCGGAAGCCGCGCAGATCGTCACCGCGTGGAACGACACCTCGCACGCGATCGATACCGACGCCACCCTGGTGTCGCTGCTCGACGCGACCGTGGCCGCCACTCCGGAGGCTGTCGCGCTGGTCGTCGACGAGGCCGACGGTCGCCGTGAGCTCACCTACGCCGATCTCGACGCCGAGGTGAACCGCCTCGCGCGGCACCTGATCTCGCTGGGCATCGGCACCGAGGACCGGGTGGCGCTGGCCATCCGCCGCTCCGCCGAGCTGATCATCGCCATGTACGCGGTGGCCCGCACCGGCGCGGCCTACGTGCCGATCGACCCCGATCAGCCCGCCGAGCGCACCGACTACATCCTCGAGACGGCCGCGCCCGCGGTCGTGCTGACCACGGCGAACGCCGAATTCAGCACGGCGGCGGCCGACGTGGTCGTCCTCGACGAGCTCGACCTGAGCATCGTCAGCCCGGCCGCGATCACCGAGCGCCGTGGCGCCCTGGTGCCCGCGAACACCGCGTACGTGATCTTCACGTCCGGCTCGACCGGCAAGCCCAAGGGCGTGGCGGTCTCGCACGGCGCGATCGTCAACCAGCTGCTCTGGGAGACGGCCGAATTCGGCATCGGTGCCGACGACGCGATCCTGCTGAAGACGGCCGCCACCTTCGACCTCTCGGTCTGGGAGTTCTGGACCGCCGCCGTCGCCGGTGGCCGCCTGGTGGTCGCCACCGCCGACGGTCACCGCGACCCGGCCTACCTGAACGACCTGATGCGGGCCACCGCCGTCACCACGCTGCATGTGGTGCCGTCGATGCTCGACGCGCTGCTCACCGAATCCGGTGCGGCGCTGCCGCGCACGCTGCGCCGGGTGCTCGCCATCGGTGAGGCGCTGCCCGCGTCCACCGCGCAGCGCTTCCGCACCGCCAACACCGCCGAACTGTTCAACCTGTACGGCCCGACCGAGGCCGCGGTCTCGATCACCAGCCACGCGGTGACCGACGCCGACCAGGTGTCGGTGTCCATCGGCGCGCCGGAGTGGAACAGCCGGGTCTACGTGCTGGATTCGCGCCTGCGACCGGTGCCGGTGGGTGTCTCCGGTGAGCTCTACCTCGCCGGTGCCCAGCTGGCGCGCGGCTACTACGGCCGCGCGGATCTGACCGCCGACCGCTTCGTCGCCGATCCGTTCTCCGCGCTCGGCGAGCGCATGTACCGCACCGGTGACCTGGTGGCCTGGAACGCCGACGGCGAACTGGACTACCGCGGCCGTACCGACTTCCAGGTGAAGATCCGCGGCTTCCGCATCGAGCTCGGCGAGATCGAGGCCGCGCTGTTGCGCCAGGCCGGCATCACCTCGGCCGCGGTACTCGCGCACACCGATCCCGTCGTCGGTGACCGCCTGGTCGCCTACGTCGTGGCCGGTGGGGAGTTCGACAAGCTGGCGCTGCGCACCGCGCTGGCCGCCGAGCTGCCCTCGTACATGGTCCCGACCGTGTTCCTGCGGCTCGACGCGCTGCCGCTGAATGCCAACGGCAAGCTGGACCGCAAGGCCCTGCCGGAGCCCGAGGTCGAGAAGGCCGTGTTCCGCGCGCCGGTCAGCCCGAGCGAGCAGCTCGTGGCCGCGACCTTCGCCGAGGTCCTGCGCCTGGGCGGCGACAAGCGCTTCGGTCTCGACGACGACTTCTTCGCCTGGGGCGGCAACTCGCTGCTGGCGACGCAGGTCGCCGCGCGCCTGGGCGAGGCGCTGGACACCCGCATCCCCGTGCGCCTGCTGTTCGAGGCGTCCACGGTGTCGGCGCTGGCCCAGCGGGTCGAGCAGCACGCCGAGACCGGTGATCGCAAGGCGCTCACCGCCGGTCCGCGCCCCGCGCACATCCCGCTCTCGCTCGCGCAGCAGCGCATGTGGTTCCTCAACCGCTTCGACACCCAGTCGGCGGCCTACAACGTGCCGGTCGCGGTCCGCCTCACCGGCGACCTCGACGTGGCCGCGCTGCGGGCCGCGATCACCGACCTGGTGTCGCGCCACGAGATCCTGCGCACCGTCTACCCGCAGACCGAAGCCGGTGCGGCACAGGTGATCCTGTCGCCCGCGCAGGCCGCGCCGGAACTGATCGAGCGCACCGTCGCCGCCGACGAGATGGAATCGGCTGTCGCGGAACTGATGTCGACGATGTTCGACGTCACCGTCGAGGTGCCGCTGAAGGTCGCGCTGTTCCGCACCGAGAACACCGAGGCCGAACCCGCCGCGCCGAGCTCGGTATTCGGGCCCGCCCGCACCGTTTCCGGCGACTTCGTGCTCGCCATGGTCGTGCACCACATCTCCGGTGACGGCTCGTCGGTCGCCCCGCTGACCCGCGACCTGATGACCGCCTACGCGGCCCGCTCGACCGGTCAGGAGCCCGGCTGGGCGCCGCTGGCCGTGCAGTACGCGGACTACAGCATCTGGCAGCGCGAACTGCTCGGCAGCGAGGACGATCCGGACTCGATGGCGGCCAAGCAGGTCGCGCACTGGAAGCAGGCCCTGGCCGAGCTGCCCGATCAGCTCGATCTGCCCGCCGACCGTCCGCGTCCGGCCGTGCAGACCTTCGCAGGCAGCAAGGTCGACGTCCAGATCGACGCCGACACCCATCGCGCGCTGGTCGAGCTGGCCCGCGCCGAGGGCGCGACGCTGTTCATGGTCGTGCACACCGCCCTCGCGGTACTGCTGGCCCGGCTCTCGGGCACCGACGACATCGCCATCGGCACGCCGATGGCCGGTCGTGGCGAGGCCGCCCTCGACGACATGATCGGCATGTTCGTCAACACCCTGGTGTTCCGCACCAAGGTCGACGGCGGCGAGGCGTTCACCGAGCTGCTGGCCCGCCAGCGTGAGGACGACATCGCGGCGTTCGCCAACGCCGACGTGCCGTTCGAGCGCCTGGTCGAGGTGCTCAACCCGGTCCGCTCCACCGCGCGCCACCCGCTGTTCCAGGTCGGTCTGTCGTTCCAGAACCTGACCCGCGCCACCCTGGAGCTGCCGGGCCTGACGGTGTCCGGCCTCGACATCGACTCCCAGCTGTCGCAGTTCGACCTGCACCTGATCGCCACCGACCGCTACGGCGACGCCGGTGAGCCCGAAGGCATTTCGGGCATCTTCACCTACGCCACCGACCTGTTCGACCACGCCACGGTCGAGGGTTTCGTGGCGCGGTTCGTCCGCCTGCTCGGCGCCATCGTCGCCACCCCGCGCACCGCGGTCGGCGACATCGAACTGCTGGCCCCGGCCGAGCGGACCCAGATCCTGGACACCCGCAACGCGACCGGCTACCGGGTCGACACCGAGGCCACCCTGGTCTCGCTGCTCGACGCGACCGTGGCGGCCGACCCGAAGGCGACCGCCCTGGTCACCGACGACGGTACGCAGATCAGCTACGCCGAACTCGACGCGAAGGTGAATCGTCTCGCGCGGCACCTGATCTCGCTCGGCGTCGGCCCGGAGGCCCGCGTCGCGCTGGCGCTGCGCCGCTCGGTGGACCTGATCGTCGCGATGTACGCCGTCGCCAAGTCCGGTGGCGCGTACGTGCCGGTCGACCCCGATCAGGCGGCCGAGCGCACGAACTACATCCTCGAGACGGCGGCACCGGTCTGCGTGCTGACCAACGCCGAGGCCGAGTTCGACACCGAGGTCGCGCCGCTGGTGCGGATCGACGAACTCGACCTCGACGACGTCAGCGCCGCACCGGTCGCCGACGCGGAGCGCACCGAGCCGCTGCGTCCGGAGCACACCGCGTACGTGATCTTCACGTCCGGTTCGACCGGTCGCCCGAAGGGTGTCGCGGTGCCGCACGGCGCCATCGCCAACCAGCTGCAGTGGAAGCTGATCGAGTTCGGCATGGACGCCGCCGACGCGGTGCTGCTCAAGACCGCCGCGACCTTCGACCTCTCGGTCTGGGAGTTCTGGTCGGCCGCCGTCTGCGGTGGTCGCCTGGTGATCGCCTCGGCCGACGGCCACCGCGATCCGGCGTACCTGAACGAACTGATGTCGCGCGAGTGGGTCACCACCCTGCACGTGGTGCCGTCCATGCTCGACGCGCTGCTGGCCTCGGGCATGCCCGATTCGCTGTGGCGGGTGCTGGCCATCGGTGAGGCACTGCCCGGTTCGCTGGCGCAGCGGGTCCGCACCGCGTTCCCGCGCACCGAGCTGTTCAACCTGTACGGCCCCACCGAGGCCGCGGTCTCGATCACCTCGCATCGGGTGAACGCCGCCGACCAGGGCTCGGTCTCCATCGGTGGGCCCGAGTGGAACAGCCAGGTGTACGTGCTCGACGCGCGGCTGCGCCCGGTGCCGGACGGCGTCGCGGGCGAGCTGTACCTCGCGGGCGCGCAGCTGGCCCGCGGCTACTTCGGCCGCCCCGACCTGACCGCCGACCGTTTCGTGGCCAACCCGTTCACCCCCGGTACCCGCATGTACCGCACCGGTGACCTGGTGGCCTGGCACAACGGCGAGCTCGACTACCGCGGCCGTACCGACTTCCAGGTGAAGATCCGCGGCTTCCGCATCGAGCTCGGCGAGATCGAGGCCGCGCTGCTGGCGCTGCCCGAGATCGCCCAGGCCGCGGTCATCGCCAAGTCCGACCCGCGCACCGGCGATCGCCTGGTGGCGTACCTGGTCGGTGCCGCATCGAACGGCGATACTTCCGAGGGCGCTGCACGCTCCGCGCCCGCCGGTCGGATCGCGGAAATCGATGTGGCGCAGGTGAAGTCGACGCTGGCCGCCGGGCTGCCGTCGTACATGGTGCCCGCCGCGTTCGTCGTCATGGACGCGCTGCCGCTCAATGTCAACGGCAAGCTCGACCGCAAGGCGCTGCCGGAGCCGGAGTTCGAGGCCCAGGCGTTCCGCGCGCCGTCCACCCCGATCGAGGAGATCGTGGCGGGCGTGTTCGCCGACGTGCTCGGCGCCGAGCGCGTCGGCGCCGACGACGACTTCTTCGCCCTCGGCGGCAACTCGCTGCTGGCCACCCAGGTCGCGGCCCGCCTCGGCGCCGCACTGGACAGCCGGGTGCCCGTGCGCCTGCTGTTCGAGGCGTCGACCGTGGCCGGTCTCGCGGTGAAGGTCGAGCAGGGCGCGGGCGCCGGTGGGCGGCGCGCGCTGGTCGCCGGACCGCGCCCGGACCGGGTGCCACTGTCGCTCGCACAGCAGCGCATGTGGTTCCTGAACCAGTTCGACACCAGCTCCGCGGTGAACAACATCCCGGTCGCCGTCCGCCTGACGGGCGCGCTGGATGTCGAGGCGCTGCAGCTCGCGGTCGCCGATGTGCTGGCCAGGCACGAGACCCTGCGCACGGTGTACCCGTCGACCGACGGCACCCCGCACCAGGTGATCCTGCCGGTCGAGGGCAATGTCCCGGATCTGACGCCGGAAATCGTCGCGCCCGAACAGGTCCGCGACAAGATCGCCGCGCTGATCTCCACCGGGTTCGACGTGCTCGACGAAGTGCCGTTGCGCGCGAAGCTGATGCGCGTCGCGGACGAGGAATACGTGCTCGTCTTCGTCGCCCATCACATCAGCGCCGACGGCTGGTCCATGGCGCCGCTGACCCGCGACGTCATGGTGGCCTACGCCGCTCGCGCCACGGGCGAGCGCCCGGGCTGGGCGCCGCTGCCGGTGCAGTACGCCGACTTCAGCGTCTGGCAGCGCGAGGTGCTCGGCTCCGAAACCGACGAGACCAGCCTGATCTCCCAGCAGGCCGACTACTGGAAGCGCGCCCTCGCCGGCGTCCCCGACGAGCTGAACCTGCCGCTGGACCGGCCGCGTCCGAGCACGCAGTCCTTCGCCGGTGGCCGGGTGCTGTTCCCGATCGACACCGAGATCCACGCCGGACTCTCGGCCATCGCTCGCGAGCAGAACGCGACGCTGTTCATGGTCGTGCACACCGCGCTGGCGGTATTCCTGGCACGCATGTCCGGCACCGAGGACATCGTCATCGGCACCCCGATCGCCGGTCGTGGTGAGGCCGAACTCGACGACGTCATCGGCATGTTCGTCAACACCCTGGCGCTGCGCACGCAGGTCGGCGGCCAGCTCGGTTTCGCCGAGCTGCTGACCCAGGCCAAGGAAGCCGACCTGGCCGCGTTCGCGCACGCCGACATCCCGTTCGAGCGGCTGGTGGAACTGCTCAACCCCGAGCGCTCCACCGCGCGGCACCCGCTGTTCCAGGTGGCGCTGTCGTTCGAGAACCTGCCCGACGCCGGCTTCGAGCTGCCCGGGCTGTCGGTCGCGGCCGTCGACTTCGACGTCGACACCGCCAAGTTCGACCTGCTGCTCACCGTGCGTGAGGCGCAGGCCGGGGACACCGCGGGCGCCTACGCCGAGTTCTCCTACGCCAGTGACCTGTTCGACCAGTCGACGGTCGAGAAGTTCGCGCAGCGCTTCCAGCGGCTGCTCGCCGAGGTCGTCGCCGACACCACCACCCCGGTCGGCGATCTCGAACTCCTCGACGGCACCGAGCGCACCGAACTGCTCACCCGCACCGGCGGTCCCGCCGCGTCGACGAGCACGCTGCCCGAGCTGCTGGCCCAGGCCGTCGCGACCAACGCGGCCGGTCCGGCCATCGTCGCCCCGGGCGACTCGGTCGACACCGGACTGATCGCCGCGCTCGCCGCGACCGGCACGCCGAACGCGGGCGAGTCCGGTGGGCTCGCGGACGCGCAGTCGGGCGAGGTCCGCTCGCTGACCTACGCCGAGCTGGACGCGGCTTCCTCGCGTCTGGCACGGGTGCTGATCGCGCGTGGCGCCGCGCCGGAGACGGTCGTCGCCATCGCCATGCAGCGTTCGCTCGAGACGACCCTCGCCATCTGGGCCGTGATCAAGTCGGGCGCGGCGTTCCTGCCGGTCGACCCGAAGTACCCGGCCGAGCGCATCGCGCACATGATGTCGGACTCCGGTGCGGCACTGGGCATCACGGTGTCGTCCGAGGTCGATCACCTGCCCGCGCCCGCACTGGGCGACTGGCTGGCCCTCGACGACGCGGCGCTGCACACCGAGATCGCCGCACAGTCCGCCGCGCCGGTCACCGACGCGGACCGGCACGGCGCCGTCCGGTCCGGCAGCACGGCCTACATGATCTACACCTCGGGTTCGACCGGCCTGCCCAAGGGCGTCGTGGTCAGCCACACCGGTGTGGCCAACTTCGCCGCTGCCCAGGTGGCGCAGTTCGGGCTCGGCTCCGACGCGCGCACCCTGGCGTTCGCGTCCCCGTCGTTCGACGCGTCGATCCTCGAGTTCCTGCTCGCGGTCGGTTCAGCGGGCACCCTGGTGATCACGCCGGTCGGCGTGGTCGGTGGCGAGGAGCTGGCCGAGATCATCGTCGGCCAGCAGCTGACCCACGTGTTCCTCACCCCGCTGGTCGCGGCGTCGATGGAACCCGCGGCACTGGCCGGGCTGGAAGCGCTGATCGTCGGTGGCGACAAGGCCCCCGTCGACCTGGTGGCGAACTGGCACAGCGCGGGCACCGACCCGGCGCACCACCGGTTCTACAACGCCTACGGCCCGACCGAGGCGACCATCGCGACCAACCTGTCGGACCCGCTGCTGCCCGGCGACACCATGAACATCGGTGGCCCGATCGCGGGCGCGACGGTGTTCGTGCTCGACAGCCGCCTGCGCCCGGTCCCCGAGGGCGTGGCCGGTGAGCTCTACCTGGGCGGCGCACCGCTGGCCCGCGGCTACCACGCGCGTCCCGGCCTCACCGCCGAGCGCTTCGTGGCCAGCCCGTACGCCGACGGCGAGCGCCTGTACCGCACCGGTGACGTCGTCGCCTGGCGCACCGTCAACGGCAAGTCCGTCGTGGAGTACGTGGGCCGCAACGACTTCCAGGTGAAGATCCGCGGCTTCCGCATCGAACTGGGCGAGATCGACGCGGTCCTCACCTCGCACGACGACGTCGAGTTCGCCGCCACCATCGGCCGCACCACCGACGCGGGCGCCACCATCCTGGTGTCCTACGTGCGGGCCACCCCCGGCGCGGCCGCCGACCCGGCCGAGCTGGTCGAGTACGCGGCACAGCAGCTGCCCGCGCACATGGTGCCCGCCGCCGTCATGGTGCTCGACGAGATCCCGCTGACCCCCGCGGGCAAACTGGATCGTCGCGCCCTGCCCGAGCCGGTCCTCGCTCCGCGCGAGTTCCGCACGCCCACCAGCGAAGTCGAGGCGATCATCGCCACCGTCTTCGCCGAGGTGCTCGGTGTCGACGCCGTCGGCCTGGACGATTCGTTCTTCGCCCTCGGCGGTGACTCGATCCTGTCCATCCAGCTGGTCTCCCGCGCCAAGGACCGCGGCGTGCTGTTCAAGCCGCGCGATGTGTTCGAGAAGCGCAGTGTGGCCGGCCTGGCCGAGATCGCCGTGCTCGCCGGTGATTCCGAGCAGATCGTGCTCGAGGAACTGCCGGGCGGCGGTGTCGGTGACATCCCGATGCTGCCGATCATGCGCCAGATCCTCAGCAGCGGGTCCACCTACGACCGGTTCTCCCAGTCGATGGTGTTGCGCTTGCCGGAGCACATCACCGACGAGGTCCTGCACGCCACCATCGGCGCGGTCTTCGACCACCACGACGTGCTGCGTTCGCGGGTCGCCAAGGATGCCGAGAAGGGCTGGGTCTTCGAGGCGTTGGCGCCGGGTGAGGTCGATGTGACCGCGCTCGTGCGCCGCGTCGAGGTGGCCGGTGAGGTCACCGACGAGCAGCTGTCCAAGCTGGCGTCGGTCGAATACGACGAGGCCATGGGCCGACTCGATCCGGCGAACGCGGCCATGGTGCAGTTCGTCTGGTTCGCCTTCGGCGAGAACGCCGACGGCCCGCGCCGTCGCGACGCCCTGCTCATCGTCGGCCACCACTTCGTGATCGACGGCGTGTCCTGGCGCATCCTGATCCCGGACCTCGGCATGGCCTGGGGCCAGATCGCCGCCGGTCAGCCGGTCGCGCTGCCCGTCAACGGCACCTCGATGCGGCGCTGGGCGCACAGCCTGGTCGAGCAGTCGACCGATCGTCGCGCGGAACTGCCGTTCTGGCGCGAGGTCTCGGCGACCGCCGATCCGCGCCTGGGCGCGCGGGCGTTCGACCCGCGGGTCGACACCTTCGCCACCGTCGACCGGGTGCAGGTCACCCTGTCGCCGGAGGTCACCGACGCGGTGCTCACGGCCATCCCCGGCCTGTACCACGGCGGCGTGAACGACGGTCTGCTCACCGCGCTGGCGCTGGCCGTATCGCGCTGGCGCGGTGACGAATCCGGCACCGCGGCGCTGATCAAGCTGGAGGGCCACGGTCGCCAGGAGGAGATCGTCGCCGGTGCCGACCTCTCGCGCACCGTCGGCTGGTTCACCACCGCGTTCCCGGTCCGCCTCGATCTGGCCGGTGCCGATCTCGACGACGCATTCGCCGGCGGCGCCGTGCTCGGCGAGGTGATCAAGTCGGTCAAGGAGCAGATGCTGGCCGTGCCCGACAAGGGCATCGGCTACGGCATGCTCAAGTACCTGACCACCGAGGGTGCCGATCTGCCGTCCGTCGGCCAGATCAGCTTCAACTACCTCGGGCGCGCGACGGCGGGCGAGATCCCCGCCGAACTCGCCGAACTCGGCTGGGTGCCGGTGGCCGACCTGGGCCAGCTCGACGCCGAGATGGACCTGGACATGCCCGCCAACGCGACGCTGGACATCAACGCCATCGTCAACGACGGCGACGAGGGCCCGCAGCTGGGCGCGAACATCGCGTTCCCGACCGGCCTGCTCACCGCCGACCAGGCCCAGCAGTTCGCCGACCTGTTCGTGGCCGCGCTCACCGCGCTGGCCACCCACGCGCGGCGCGCCGACGCGGGCGGTTTCACCCCGTCCGACATGCCGCTGGTGCGGGTGGAGCAGTCCGATATCGCGCTGTGGGAAGGCAACTACCCGGCGCTGTCGGAGATCTGGCCGCTCTCGCCGCTGCAGGCGGGCCTGATGTTCCACGCCATGCTCAGCTCGGCGACCGTCGACGTGTACACCGTGCAGGCCGTCCTCGACCTGACCGGCACCCTGGACACCGAGCGGCTGCGCCGCGCGGCCCAGGCCGTGCTCGACCGGTACCCGAACCTGCGGACCGCGTTCGTCACCGATTCGGCCGGTCAGCCGGTGCAGGTCGTGATGTCGGAACTCGAGGTCCCGTGGCGCGAGGTCGACCTGACCGACCTGCCCGCCGACGAGCGCCTGCCGCGCATGCAGCAGCTGCTGGTCGCCGACCGCGCCAACCAGTTCGACATGGCCACGGCCCCGCTGATCCGCTTCGGTCTCTACCAGACCGACGAGGGGCAGTCCCACCTGGCGATCACGGTGCACCACATCCTGATCGACGGCTGGTCCATGCCGCTGCTCATGCGTGACCTGCTGGTCCTCTACGCGGTGCACGGTGACCTCACCGCGCTCCCGCGGGTGGCCTCCTACCGCAACTTCCTGTCCTTCCTCTCGGGCTGGGATCGCGAAGTGTCGCTGCGGGTCTGGGCCGAGGCGCTGGCCGGGGTCGAAGGCCCCACCCAGCTGGCGCCCGCGCCGCGCACCGAGGAGCGCTACGAGCTCGGCAAGGTCATCGTCGAGATCGACACCGATCGCACCAGGGCGCTCGGCAAGTTCGCCGGTGACCTCGGTGTCACCGTGAACACGCTGCTGCAGACCGCGTGGGGCATCGTCGTCGGCCGCCTCACCGGCCGCGACGACGTGGTGTTCGGCGCGACCGTGTCCGGCCGCCCGGCCGAACTCCCCGGCGTCGAGTCGATGGTCGGCCTGTTCATCAACACCCTGCCGGTGCGGATCCAGATCGACGACCGGATCAGCGCCGAGGAGCTGACCAAGCGGGTGCAGGCCGAGCAGGCCGACCTGCTCAGCCACCACTTCGTCGGCCTGTCCGACATCCAGCGGGTGGCGGGCGCTGGCGCGGCCTTCGACACGCTGCTGGTGTTCGAGTCCTACCCGATGGACAAGGACGCCGTCACCGCGGCGAGCTCGATCGACGGCATGCAGGTCACCGGTGTCGGCCTCGACGACGCCACCCACTACCCGCTCACGCTGGTGGTGATGGCCGAGGCCACCATCGAGATCACCATGCGCTACCTGCGCAGCACCTACACCGAGGACGAGGTCCGCACCCTGTCCGCGCGACTGCTGCGGGTGCTCGACGAGCTGCTCGACAACCCGACCGGCCTGGTCGGCGACATCGACATCCTCGACGCGGGCGAACGTGCGCAGCTGCTCGCCGAATCCGGTGTGACGGCGGCGGTGTCGGCCCCGGTCGGCACGGCGGGCGTCGGCGCGCAGACGGTGGCCAAGGTGCTCGCCGAGGTCGTCGAAGCGGACCCGCAGGCACCCGCCCTGCTCCGCGGCGACAGCGAAATCGCCTACAGCGCACTGGATCGCAAGTCCTCGCAGCTGGCCCGCGTGCTCATCGCGCGCGGTGCGGGCCCCGGCGACATCGTCGCGATCTCGCTGCCGCGCAGCGTGGACTCCGTCCTCGCCGCCTGGGCGATCCAGAAGGCGGGCGCCGCGGTCCTGTTCGCCGGCGAGCTGTCCGGCGTCGAGATCGCGGCGACCGGTGCGGCCTACGGCATCAGCGATGCCCCCGTCGCCGGTGTCGCGGGCGACTGGCTGATCCTGCCCGACATGGAAGCCGAGATCGACGCCGCCGCAGCGCATCCCGTCTCCTACGCCGACCGGGTCCGCCCGCTGTCCGAAGACCACCCCGCCTTCGTGCTGGCCGCGGCGGAGGCGAACTCGACGCTCACCCAGAGCGCCGCGCTCGCCCTCGCCAAGACCCTGCGCGACACCCACGGCATCGACTACGAATGCACCACCTTCACCACCCACGCCTCGGGCCCGGCGGCCATCCAGGAATTCCTGGCCTCCGCCACCGCGGGCGCCCTGTCGGTCCTCCCCGACGGCCCGGTCGAAGACGACCTGGCCGACGGCGAGGTCACCCACTGGTTCGTCGCCCCCGGCGACCCGACCGACGCGGCCGACGGTGAAATCACAGTGATCGTCGCCGAGTAGTCAGCAGCACCGAGCGCCGCGGAGACCACCTCCGCGGCGCTCAGCGCTGCCGGTCGGCCCCGCAGGTAGCGTGCTCGATAGTGCTGCGCGAGATCCGAGGGAACCAACCACGCTGCCGCCGCGTCCAAGTAGGCATGCACCACAACAACCCGCTGCTTCGTCCGCAGAGCTCCGGACACCGACCCGAGGTCTTGTGATGGCCGGCGGATACTTCAATCACTACGACGATCCGGAAGAGTTTTGGGACGAGGAACCTCTTGCCCGGAAGTCGGCGTCGCCGCCGTGGGAGACCTCACCCGCTCCCGCTCCGCCGTCGAATTACTCCGAGCCGGCCCCCGCCGCGCCTCGTGCTACGAATCCATTCGACATCGACGATCTCATGCAAGAGTTCGCGAAATTCCATGCGTACACCCAGGCGATCTCCGGCTTGATGCAGGAGGTGATGTCCGCCGGGCCGGATCGAGCTATGGCTCGCGACAGCACAGGAGCCATCGAAGTCGGTATCAACACGGCCGGCGAGCTGACTGAGATAGCGGTATCGGACGACTGGCGGAGGGTGCTCGATCAGAGCACTCTCGGGCAGGCGGTGACCGACGCGGTCAGGAATGCCGAGCGGAAGCTCCTCGAAGCGAGGAGTATCACCGCGGTCGACAACGGCACGATCGACCAGCTCGAGGCGCTGAGCATGGAAGACGTTGTACCGACGAAGTTCACCGCGCCCGAGCCCCTTTCGGCTCCGGCCGGCGATGCCGGCCGACTGCTGGAGGATGCGCTGCAGATCCTGTCCGGCCGTCCTCGGGCCGCGAAGGTCGACACCTTCGTGGGCGAGGCCGGCACGGAGTCGGAGGTTTCCGTGTCGACCACGCTGGGCCGAAAGGGAATCTCTGAGTGCGTTGTTCGCATTCCTTGGGGCATGGATGTCGGGGGAAGCTCGATTTCCTGGGCGGTCAAGGAATCCTACGATCAGGCATACCGCCGTCGGCTAGATGCCGGGTCCGGTGGATTCGGATCCGCCGGTGGCGCGATCAACGAGGCGATCCAGGCACTCGTCGACATGCAGATTCGACCACCGCGGTGATACCGGCGGAGCATTCGACTCATCACATCGAGGAAGGGGACGGTCATGGGTGCTGATCCGGAAAAGCTCGCGGTCGCTACGGGGTCGTTGCGGAACGATGCCACCGTGTGGGACGGCAAATCCACCACCATGTCGGAGATTCAGGCAAAGATACAGGGCCTGACCTTCACCCACATCGAAGCGGGATTGTTCTTCACGATCACGAGCGCGAACGACAAACTCGTGACAGATCTGACCGGCCGATCGGGTGAGGCTGCGCAGCGCTTCACGGAGGTGGCCAACGTACTGCGTGTCTGTGCGGATACCTACGAGGCCGAAGACAACGCGGGCAAGCACAACCTCGATAGCATCTGGTAGACCGGGAAGCTGATCATGACTTTCGATATCTCTCAATACAATTCCGTGCTCGATGGACTGGACAAGTTCTTCGGCAAGGTCGACAGCGCGATTACGACGGATGTCCCGAACGCACAGGCCGACGCTCTCGACCTTCCGTATGTGCGGTTGCTGCCGTCGCTGCAAAAGGTCATCAACGCTTGTGCGGACAAGATCGTCGAGATCTGCAATTGGATCTGGACAAAGATCAAAGAAATATATACCGGAATACGTGCGCCGTACGAGATGTATCTCCGCAGCCAGGACTGGGCCGATGTCCGCGACGATGTGAACGGGGTCAAGCAGGGGGTCGACCCCAATAATGTGGAAGCTCTCCGGTATTGGGAAGGCACTGCGCGCATCGCGTACATGCAGACGTGCACCAGTCAGAGCGCGGCCGCGGGAACGTTCTCCGACATCGCCGAGAAGGCCCGGAGCGCGATGATGGATGCCGCGGTGGGCGGCCTCGCCTTCTACGTCGGGATCCTGGTCATCTGCGCCGAGTTCTTGCTCGGTCTCGCCAGGGCGATCGGCGAGCTGCTCTCCGGCGTCGGAGCGCCCATCAGCATCGTCGACATCGCCGCCACCTCCGGTATCTCCACCGCCGCCATCTGGGCGGCACTCGCCGCGCTCTCGACGTTCCTCGGCGCCCAGGCGAAGGCATTCGGGGACCTGGACAGGTCCTTCCCCGAAGGGAAGTGGCCGGATTCGCAGTCCGCGAGTTTCGGTGACGCATCGGTCGAAGGAGACAGTGAATCCAATTGGAAGATCGCGTGAGTATGTCTCCGGATCGGGTCCGGGACGTAGCTCGCTGGGAGCAGCGTGTCCGCTTGTTCGGACTCGCTGTACTGGCGGTGCCGCCCACGCTGATCGGGTGTGGGCTGATGTTCACCTTTGTCGGTGAGTGGGCGGGTGTCGGTCCGGTTCAGCGAGTTGTCATCGGCTGCGCTTTGCTGATGCAGGTGCCGGCGATCGGGCTCAGCCTGCGGGTGCCGCCGACCGGAGGGCGCCTGATCGCGGTGCGCAGCGCATTCTTCGCTGCCTACGCCGCGGTAGCGGTAGCGGCGGCTCTCCAGGCTCGCGAGGAGGACTGGGAGATCCTGTCCGTCCCCGTCTTCCTGATGCTGATCTTCTCCCTCCACGCCCTATACGAACGCTGCGTCCGCCGCTTCGAGACGTTCGGCGGGGTGGACGGCGGGGTGTGACGTGCAGTCTTTCGTTCCGAAATGTGCGCGACGCGGAACCGGGATATGGTCCGGGTTCGCGACGGGAACAGGAAGGGAGCGGTTGCCATAACGCTTCGGATTTGGCTGAGTAGTGCAGGTGCGGCGACCGTTCAGGTCATGCGGTTGCTACGGGAGAACCCGGACGGCGTGGACGTCACCATCTACGCCAGCAATGTGGATCCGGGTGCGGCCGCTCTCTCGGTGTGCGATGTCTCGGCGATCGAACCTCGGTATGTCGGCAACGAGGAGTACGCGCAGTTCGCGCTCGACTTCTGTCGGACGCATCGCATCGATGTCCTCATCCCACCCCGGCGTCTCGATGCGCTGGCGGGGCGGGTCGCGGACTTCGCGGCGGTCGGCACCAGTCTGATGTGTTCGCCGTTGTCAGCGGTGCGGGCGCTGACCAGTAAGGTCCGCACCTACGAGATCGCCGGTGCGGCAGGCATTCCCGTGCCACCGTGGCGGGAGGCCACCGACGTCGACGAGTTCTACGCCGCCGTCGACGAACTGTCCCGGGGTGGGGAGACGCTCTGCATCAAACCCAGCGGTGAGTACTCGGCGTTCGGCTTCCGCATCCTGGACGACCGTCCGCTGACCATGGCGAGCTTGCGCGTCGCGCCCCGGCCGGTCGCCTCGGTCGAGGCGGTCGCGGGTGCCCTGCGCCGGGCGGCGGAGGAGGGGGAGTCCGTGCCCCCGCTGCTCGTCATGCCGTTTCTCGACGATCCGGAGATCAGCATCGACTGCCTCTCGGCCCCGGGAGGTGAACTCCTGGTGGGCATTCCGCGCGCCAAGCAGGGCCGCTTCCGCATGCTGCTGGACGACCCCGCGGTCGTCGATATCGCCCGACAGCTGGTCCACCACTTCGAACTGGCCTACCTGACCAACGTCCAATTGCGTTATCGCGGCGGGGAACCGGTGCTACTCGAGGCCAACCCGCGGCCGTCGGCGGGTCTGTTCCACACCGCCTTCGCCGATGTGAATCTGCCATGGGCCGCGGTTCGGCTACTGCTGGAACGGGATTCAGGGCTGCGGCTCCCGCCGCGACTCGGGGCCTGTCTGGCCGTGGCCGAAGCGGTCATGGAGGTCACGACCGGGCTGGACGGCCAGATGCCGGCCCCGGGGCACCGGAACGCGGCGGATCTCGTCCCGGGCTGACGATTCACGAGGGTGTGGCGATGTCCGCGGACGTCTCGATCGCTGCCTGTACGAACGCCCTGACCATCGCCGTCGCCCCGGTCGACCGCCAGATGAGGCCGTAGGTGACCGGCGGCGCGTCCGTGAACGGCAGATACGCGAGCGTGGGTCGCGGATAGTAGCGCGCACCCTGCGCCGCGCACACGGTAACCCCCTTGCCCGCAGCGGCCAGGGTGAGCAGTTCCTGCCAGTACGTGGTCGTCTGGACAGGTCTGCTGTTCGGGGTGTGCGGCGGAACGAGGTCGTCGAGGAAGTACCCTGGCAGCCCGGCGATCGCGAGAATGGTCTCCCCACCGAGGTCCTCGGCGCGGACTTCCGCGCGCTGCGCCAGCGGGTGCAGGCTGGACACCGCGAGCACCCGCGAGTCGGAGAAGATCGGGGGCCCGGTGACGAGATCGGGCTCGTCCACCGGGAATTCGACCAGCGCGAGATCCAGCTCACCGTCGCGCAACGGCCCGTACCGATCCGACAGCTGGACCTCGCGGATCGCGACCTCGCAGTCGGGATGACGGGCGCGAAAGACATCCGCGATCGTCATCACCCTCTCGCCCGCCAGCGGACTGGAGAATCCAACGGTCAAGGTGCCCACGATGCCGCGCGCCGCGTCGGCGGCCCGAGCGACCGCCTGCACGATGCCCAGCTGATGCGGCGCCAGATCCGCGAGCAACTGTTTGCCGATCGGGCTCAACGCGACTCGCCTGCTGGTGCGATCGAACAGAGGTGCGCCGACGCGCCGCTCCAGCGCCCGCACCAGCTGGCTCACCCGTGCCCGCGACAGGTGCAGCCGCTCGGCGGTGCGGCCGAAATGCAATTCGTGCCCGAGGGTTCGGAAAACCTCCAGTTCCTGCCAGTCCATCGTCACCCTCTCGATCGGTAAGCGTGCCTTACCGACAGGTGAGCACTTTACCGTTGTTCCGGGCATCGCCCCTGGTCGAAGCTGATTCCGGCCACCTGATCCAGCGTGGCCATCTCGCTCACCACCGGGTGACGTGTCGAAGAATGGAAAGAAATGGTGCTGCAAGTAGCCGACAGCGACCGGATGAGCGGTCGCGTGTGGGGGATGCTGCTCGTCTTATGTGCGGCGATTTTCCTCGAAGGCGTGGATGTGTCGATGATGGGCGTCGCGTTGCCCGCCATTCAAGCCGATCTGGGGATGACCACCGGCGAACTGCAATGGGTGGTCAGCGCCTATGTGCTCGGGTACGGCGGCTTCATGCTGATGGGCGGCCGGGCCGCCGATCTGCTCGGCCGGCGGCGGATGTTTCTGTTCTGGCTGGCGATGTTCATGATCTTCTCCGGTCTGGGCGCCTTCGCCGGCGAAGGCTGGGTGCTGATCCTGTCCCGGCTGGTCAAGGGCATTGCGGCGGCGTTCCTCACGCCCGCGGGCTTGTCCATCATCACCACCAGTTTCCCGGAGGGCAGGCTGCGCAACAAGGCGCTGCTCGTGTATGCGGGCACTGCGGCCGCCGGGTTCTCGCTCGGACTGGTCGTCGGCGGTCTGTTGACCACGATCGACTGGCGGTGGGTCTTCATCGCACCAGTCGTCCTGACCGCGGCTATCCTGGCCGCCGCCATCGTGCTGGTGCCGAAAGATGAACAGCTCGAACGTTCTTCCAGCGGATTCGACCTGACGGGCGCGGTCAGCGTGACCGCCGCCGTGCTGCTGCTGGTCCTCTCGGTGGAGCGCTCGACGCACGTCAGCGCGGCTCAGACCATCCTGATGCTGGCCATCAGCGCGGCACTGCTGGCGGTGTTCGTGTTCGCCGAGCAGCGCTCGCGCTCGCCGCTGGTCCGGCTGGGCATCTTCGCCTCGGGACCGCTGGTGCGCGCCAACCTCGTCGCCATGCTGTTCTCCGGTTCGTTCTTCGCCTTCCAGTTCATCGCGGTGCTGTATCTGCAGCAATTGCGCGGCTGGTCGCCGTTGCAGACCGGACTGGCGCTGCTGGCCATCGGCATCGACGCCGTCCTGGCCCCCACGCTCACGCCGTGGCTGGTCAACCGGTTCGGCAATGCCCGCGTGATCTTCGGCGGGCTGCTCACCGCCCTGCTTGCCTACGCGCTGTTCCAGCCGATCGGTCTGGACTGGACCTATGTCGCGATGTTTCCCAGCATGATCCTGCTCGGCCTGGCCTTCGCGCTGGTGTACGGGCCGCTCACGATCGCCGCCACCGACGGTGTCGTCGAAGAGGAACAGGGCCTCGCCGGTGGCCTGCTCAATACTTCGTTCCAGTTCGGCGCCGGAGTGGGTTTGGCGATCGTCACCGCGGTGAGTACGGCCGCTATCGGTGGTGCCACCACTTCGGCCGCGATCCTGGACGGCTATCGCACCGCGCTGTTCGTGCCGATCGTCGCGGCCGGGCTCGGTGCGCTGGTGATCTCCTTCGGTCTGCGTCGCTCGATCCCGCGGGCCTCCGTGCATAGTCCGGAGACGGTATGACGCTGAAAGTGGCATCGTTCCACGCGATCGAGGACGAATTCAACGCCTACGTGGGCACCATCGTGTCCGCCACCATGGTGACCGTCGACGCGAAGGGGCGACCAAGAACACGCGTTCTCATCCCGGTATGGGAACAGGTCGACGGCAGTCCGCTGGGCTGGTTGGCAACCTATCGGACCCGCGTCAAAGCGGCCCACCTCGCGGGCAACCCGTACACGAGCTTCTCGTACTGGGCCCGCGGGAACAACTCCGCCGCCGTCGACGCGCACGCGGAATGGGTCGACGACCTGAGTGTCAAAGCCCATGTCTGGCGCCTGTACCGGCAGACCAGCCCGCGCGGCGCCGGCTACAACCTCGGCGCGTTCTGGCATTCGCCGAACGACCCTCGACTACACGTCCTGAAGCTGACACCGTGGCGAATCCAGGTGATCCGGGGTAACGACCTGCGCAGCAGAATCTGGCAGCCGCCCGAAGCGTCCTCGGCATCCTGAGTCCATGGCTGCACCCCGGCTGTCGGCCGACCGCTGGGGTGCAGCCGTATCGGACTACGGGAGCACGCGACTCAAGCCATCGAGGAGCAGCTCGAGGCCGAAGGTGAAATCTGCTGTACCAGAATGTTTTCCGGCGATCACGAGCGCGGACAAGGCATGCAAATGGGGGTGGGTGTCGGTGGGAATGAGGGGGAGGAATTGTGCTGCCGCCGCGGCGTACTCGGAGGGGTCGAGGGGGAAGTTGATGGCCTGCAGGGTGAAGCCGTAGATGTGGCTATCGAGGGCGTTCCAGGCGCGGTCGGCTTGTTGGTAGGTGAAGCCCGCGGTGATCAGGCAGGCGAGGGTGGCCTCGACGTAGCGGAGCATGGCGGGGCCGACATTGACGCGGGAGCCGAGCAGGCCGGTGGCCCAGCGGTGGCGGAGCAGGACCTCGTGGGCCGAGGTGGCGCGGTGGCGTAGTTCGGCCCGCCAGTCGCCGTCCGCGCGGGGGACGTAGATCTCGGCGACGACCAGGTCGACGATGCCGTCGAGGAGGTCGTCCTTGTTGGCGACGTGGTTGTACAGCGACATCGCCTCCACACCGACCGCCTTGGCGAGTTTGCGCATCGACAGTGCGTCCAGGCCGTCGGTGTCGGCGAGGTCGATCGCCGCGCGCAGGATCCGTTCCCTGGTCAGCGGGGTGCGTGGCATGCGGCTCCTGACAATCCTTGACCTACTTACGGCGTAAGCGTAGCGTCTGACCCAGCAGACTTACACTGTAAGTGCGAGATGCGGAATGTCATGACCGGTGTGGACACGGCTGCGATGACAGCGTCGGTGGCTCCTCGCTATGGCGGGAGCGAGGTGTTGCGGACCGAGATCGTGCCGCGCCCGGCCCCGGGGCCGCACGAGGTGGTGGGTCCGGATTCGGGGATGACGGCTTTGCAGGGCCTGCGTGATATCGGCAAAGTCGCACCGGGCCAGCGTGTTCTGATCAACGGTGCGTCCGGCGGCGTCGGCGGCTTCGCGGTGCAGATCGCGAAGGTGCTCGGGGCGCACGTGACCGCGGTGTGTAGCACCCGCCACGTCGAGATGGTGCGCGGAATCGGCGCCGATGTCGTGATCGACTACACCGCAGTGGACTTCACGAAGTCCGGCGCCCGTTACGACGTGCTCTTCGATCTGGCGGGCAACCACCGGCTCCGTGATTGCCGCCGGGTACTGACGGCGAACGGAGTGTTCATCTCCTCCGCCGCCGCACCCGGCGACAACTGGTTCGGCCCGGTCCGCTGGCTCGGCGAGGTCGCGCTCACCGATCTGTTCGTCCGCCAGACGCTGAAGGCGCTGCTCATGCGTCCGGCGGCCGTCGACCTCGCCTACCTGGGCGGACTGGTCGCCGACGGTGCGGTGCGCCCGGTGATCGAGCATCGCTTCCCGCTGTCCGACGCGGCGGCGGCCATCGAGGTCTTCGCGCGCGGACACGCCTCGGGGAAGACCGTTCTCACCGCGCCGTGAAGGCTCGCTGTCAGTGACCACGAGGATCCGGCTGTGGTCCGCGTGCCTGCTTGCCCACCCGTATCCGGCGCGGTCTGCGGGCGCGAAGAGACCGCGTTCGAGAAGCGTTCCTCTGGTGCGTCACCTCGCGGTGAACAGGGCGGTCAGGTCGAGGGTGTGGGCCATGGCGGCGGCACCCGCGTCGTTGAGGTGCATGCCGTCGCCGCTGTCGAACTCGGGACGAATGAAATCCGGGCGCTCCACGTCGGCCACCGCGCGGTCGACGTCGAAGATCGAGTCGAAAATGTCCGTGTCGCGGATCCATTCGTTGACGGCGTGGCGGGTCGGCTGGGTTTCCAGCAGTGGCATGCCGGGGTAGACGCAGCCGGCGTAAGGGCCGATGGTCGCCACATGGATGCGCAGACCGGCCGCGTGCGCGCGCTCGGCGAGCTGGGTGAAACCGGCGATCAGTTCCGCGGTGGTGGCGGCGGGCTGGCCGCCCATCGCGCCGAGGATCAGGTCGTTGATGCCGAAGTTCACCAGGATATCGGTGACGCCGGGGACCTGGAGCGCGTCGGAATCCAGACGCGCCAAGCCGGATTCGCCGATCTCGTGGGCGGTGAGGCGGTTTCCGGCGATGCCGTTGTTGACCACCCAGCCTCGGGTGAGACGCGAGTTGATCACGTCGACGGAGCGACGGTTGGCGCTGAGGGTGGTGCCGACACCTTCGAACCAGGAGTCGCCGAACGCCACCGCGATCGGCGGCTGTGCCGAGGTGAGTACGTCGAGGCCGGTGACGAAGAACCGGAATGGAACTTCCTGTGCGCCGGGCAGTTCCACGTCGGCGGTGCGATCGCCCGCCGCGAGGTAGGCGATCTCGCCGGGCTGGTGGGAGAACGTCGCCGGACCGGTCGGTCCCGGGAGGTACAGGCTGAGCAGCAGGTCCTCGCCCGCGGCGACGGCCAGGTCCAGCGGATCGCTCACCAGCTCCGCGCCGGGCTCGATGACCGCGATCGGCGCGCCGTCGAAGCGGACCTCGGCATCGGCGGCGATCGCCGAACCCTCCTTGCGCACGGCCAGTCGCGCGGCGCCGATCATCAGCGGCGTCGACCCGTACCTGTTGGTGAGCCGGACCCGCACCGCGTCGCCGCCGCCCGCCAGGTGCAGCACCTGGCGCACCGTCTCGTCACTGAACGACCGCGATTCGGCGAGCTTGATCTGCTCGTCCGGGCTGATGACACCCGACCGGAATCCGGCGACCCAGGTCTTCTGCATGTCCACTCCATTAGTTGCCGTGAGGAATATTGCGTAGGCATATATCTACCCCGAAGTATTCCTCGTGTCAACTATCCGCATGGCAAGCATCGGTCTAGGGTGGTCTCATGCACGAACTGTTCGACGACCCCCGGCTGACCATCTCCGGCCTGCTCTTCGAGGCCCACAGCGGGCTGATCGCCAAGGTCGAGCCGACGTGGAACGCGCACGGTCTCTCCGGCCTCGACCTCAATGCCCTCATGCGCCTGAGCCGCTCGCCGAACCGCCGCCTGCGCATGTCCGACCTGGCCACCCAGACGGAGCTGTCCACCAGCGGCGTCACCCGGCTGGTCGACCGCCTCGCCACAGCGGGTCTGGTCGAACGCCGGCTCGACCCCACCGACCGCCGCAGTGCCTACGCGGTCCTGACCCCCGCGGGCATCAGCCGCCTCGAGGAAGTCCTGCCGGACTATCTCGACGCGCTGGAAACTTGGCTCACCGGCCGGCTCACTCCGGCCCAGCTCGACGGCCTGGTCACCGGCCTGCGCATCATCCGGGACGCCACCAACCCCTCGGCCACCGCCATCGCCGACGCGCCACGTCGGTCGTGAGTCCGGTGTCGCAGTGACACGCCGAGCCGATGTGCGCTAGCGGCGGACGGCACGGTGTGCGAGCGGGTTCCAGCCGGGATCAGTCGGTGAGTTCTCCGGCGGAACGCCAGGAGTGGCGTTCGGCGGCGAAGGCCTCGGCCTGGACGGCGCGGAAATCGGTGATGGCGGCCGCGTTGTCGGCGAGGAAGGCGCGGTAGTCGGCGAGGCGGAATTCGCCTTCTTCGGTGGGGATGTCCACCTTGCCCGCGGCGAAATCCGCACGCAGGTCGAGGAGTTCATCGGGCTCGACGGGATGCCAGCGGATGCGGTCGAAATAGCGCAGGAGCCAGGGGGTTTCGGGGTCGGTGGGAAACCGGTCGACGCCGGGGCCCGCGATGCCGGCCGGACGGGCACGGTGGTTCCAGACCTGGGTGGTGCGGCCGACGAACTGGTAGCCGCCGGGACCCTCCATGCCGTAGATGCACAGGTAGGCGCCGCCGATGCCGACGGCGTTCTCGGGGGTCCAGGTGCGGGCGGGGTTGTACTTGGTGGTGACGAGGCGGTGGCGGGGGTCGGTGGGCGTGGCGACGGGGGCGCCCAGGTAGACGTCGCCAAGGCCGAGGACCAGGTATTCGGCGTCGAAGACGGTGCGGTAGACGTCGTCGACCGAGGCCAGGCCGTTCATCCGGCGGATGAACTCGATGTTCCACGGGCACCACGGAGCGTCGGCGCGGACGCCGTGCATGTAGCGGGTGATCGCCTCCCGGGTGGCGGGGTCGTCCCAGGACAGCGGCAGGTGCACGGTGCGGCTCGGGACGACGAGCTGATCGGAATTCGGCAGGTGCGCTTCGGCTTCGGCGAGCAGATCGAGCAGCTGGGTGATCGGGAGAACGGCCGGGTCGACCCGGATCTGCAGGGAGCGGATGCCGGGGGTGAGTTCGACGACGCCGCGCAGACCCGCCGCGATCAAATGCTGGTGCAGCGCGTGGACACGGGCCCGCAGGCCGAGAGCCAAAGTGAGCGTGCCGTATTCGACGAGGACGCCGTCGTCGCCTTGGCGGCGGTAGGTCACGCCGGTCTCGTCGTCGACCTCGGTGCGGCGCAGGATGCCGTCGTCGCCGTCGCGGCCTGCGGAGAGCACGGTGCCGAACGACGCCCGTCGACGCGCGCCGAGTTCGCCTGCGGGCGCGGCGTGTTCGGCGCGAACCGGGACGAATCGCACCTTGTCACCCGGGGTGAGCTGGCCGAGCTTCCAGCGATCGGCCGCGACCACCGTCACCGGGCAGACGAAGCCGCCCAGGCTCGGGCCGTCGGGGCCGAGCAGGATGGGGGTGTCGCCGGTGAAGTCGAGGGCGCCGATCGAGTAGGCGTTGTCGTGGATGTTCGACGGGTGCAGACCCGCCTCGCCGCCGTCGGTGCGGGCCCACTCCGGCTTCGGGCCGATCAGGCGCACACCGGTGCGGTCGGAGTTGAAGTGCACCTCGTAGTCGGTGCCGATGATGGTGTCGAAATCGGTGCGGGTGAAGAACTCCGGTGCACCGTGTGGCCCTTCGGTGACGGCCAGTTCCCAGCGGTGACCGAAGGCGGGGATGTCGGCCATGGGGACGGCGGGGGCGAGACGGGTGGCCGGTGCGCCGAGCATCAGCGACTCGTCGGCGCGCAGGGCCGCGCCGGTACCGCCACCGAATTTGCCCAGCGTGAAGGTCGCCGCGCTACCGAGGAATTGCTCGACGTCGATCCCGCCGGAGACCAGGAGGTAGGTGCGCATGCCGGGGCCCCGGATCGCGCCGATGTCGAGGACCCCGCCGGCCGGGACCTCGACGGTGCGCCACTGCTCGACCGGCCGGCCGTCGACGCGCACGTCGGCGACCGCGCCGGTCACGCAGACCCAGGTCGTTTCGGTGAACCGCAGCGCCGGTCCGCCCAGCGTGCACTCCAGCCCGGCCGCCCCCTCGGGATTACCGAGCACCCGGTTGCCGAGCCGGAACGACAGGTCGTCCATCGGGCCGGACGGCGGAACACCGATGTGCCAGTAGCCGATTCGGCCCGGCCAGTCCTGCACGGTGGTCTGCATGCCGGGGCGGAGGACTTGCACGGACCTGGTACCGACGGGCAGCGTGGCCGCGCTGCCCGGCGCGGCCGCCACCGCGTCGGGCCCGCGTGTGCCGGCGGCGGTTTCGGGTAGACCCGTGCCGGTAGGGGCATCCGGGATCGGCGCTACGGGAGTGTGACGACCACGCTGCGGGGTGACCGAGAGGCGGGAGGTGTCGACGTCGGCGGATCGGGTATCGGTGAGGCTCATCGGGTCACCACCATGCGAACCGGCGTCGGGTCGAAACCGTTGCAGGGGTTGTT
Source organism: Nocardia fodinahabitans (assembly GCF_052983615.1). Classification (NCBI taxonomy): domain Bacteria; kingdom Bacillati; phylum Actinomycetota; class Actinomycetes; order Mycobacteriales; family Nocardiaceae; genus Nocardia; species Nocardia fodinahabitans. The sequence continues at coordinate 2,465,171 of NZ_JBRJJC010000001.1, read as the reverse complement.
GATCTGCGGGCAGTTGGAGACCAGCACCAGGGTGTCGACCTCGGCCCGCAAGGTGACCTTCTTGCCCGGCGCCGACAGCCCGTCGACGATGCCGAGCGTGCCGTCGGCCTCGACCGGGACATTCATGAACCAGTTGATGTTGGACACCAGATCCCGCTTGCCCAAGCCCCATTCGAGTGCCGCGGTGAGGAAGTTCTCCACGCAGGCGTGCTGGTGGCGGGTGTGGTGGCCGTAGCGCAGGGTGTTGGATTCCTGGGAGCACGCGCCGGCGATGGTGTCGTGGTTGCCGACCTCGTCGGCGACGACCGTCATCAGCGGGGTGCCCGCCTCGGTCAGCAGGACGCTGCCGGTGGTGAGGAAGATGTTGCGCTGTGCGGCGATGGTGGCCTGGGCGCTGTAGCGGTCGGTGCGGTCGGCGGCCGAGTAGAGCAGGCAGTCGACGGCCTGGTTGCCGTGCAGGTCGATGATCTCGAGCTGATCGCCCGCGCGGACGATCGCCGACCACGGCGCCTGGGCGGGGACGGTCTCGTCGAGGACGACGGTGCGGATGGTCGCCGTGGTCATGCCAGAACCTCCGAGTTCAGTGCGGCCGCCCAGGCGGCTTCGGTGTTGTCCACGGCCCGCCGGTATTCGGGGTCGTCGTTGGCGGTGGCGGCGAGCTCGGCCGGTGCCGACCAGGCCAGCAGATCGAGGTCGCCGGTGGGCCGATCGTCGAGAGGATGGGCGGCATTGGCGATCAGCAGCGTCACCGGGAGATGCATGAGCAGGTCGACCGCGGCCCCGGCGGGCGCATTGCCGGTCGGGACGAGACCGCCGTCGGCCTCGACCCGGACGCCACGGAACAGCGCGACCGACGGGCCGATATCGCGGGGTTCCAGGCCCTGCTTGGCGCCGGCCAGGTGCAGCTGGTGGCGGCCTGCCGCGCTCGGTCCGCACAGGGTGTCGTGGTGTCCGGAGGTATCGGTGCGGACGGTGGCGAGTACCCGGCCCTGGTCGGACAGCAGCGGGTGGCCCGCGCTCAGGTAGGCCTGCCACGGCACCTTCACGGTGTCGGCGACATTGAGCCGCTCCCAGGGCGATCCAGCGCGCAGCAGGAACAGGTGCGCGCAGGCGGTGCCGGACGGGTCCGCCAGCCGGACCCGAGTACCACGGCCCAGCACCACGTTCGCGTAGCCGCCGGTGGGGATGCGCTGCGCGAGAACAACTGCCGCTGGATCGACCCCGGCAGGGGTATCGGGCCGGTCGATCGTGGCCGCCGCGGCCTGGGCGCGCGCGTGGGCGCGAGCCCCGTCGGTGGATCGAGTACTCGTCATGGTGATCTCCTGTGTTTATTGGAGCGCTGGCGCGCTCGAGGTCGCGGCCCCTTGGGTCCCGCCGATCAGGCGCCGTTGCTTGCTCCTTCGTCGCTTGCGCAACGGCGCCTGATCGGCGGGACGGCCGCGACGGCCGACTTCGTCGGCCTGCCCCTCCTCGAGGTCGGGGCGTGCGGGGCCGGGTGGGTGGGTATCGGCCTGTCCGGGGAGAGTTGGCGGTGGATCAAGCTGTGGCGGGGGCGGTTTCGGACAGCGGGAGGTCGTCCTTGGTGGCCACTACCCAGCGGTAGACGATGGTGCCTGCGGTCAGGATCACCGCTACCGACAGCGGGCCTGCCCACAGTTGCCACCAGCTGCCGCCCGCGGGGGTGTAGACCTCCGGGCGTGGCCAGGCGAGGTTGATCACCATCGCGATGCCCCAGACCACCGCGAGCGCGTTGATCGGGACGCCCCAGCGGCCGAGGGTGAACAGGGTCGGGTCGTCCACGGCGGGCAGGCCCTTGATCCTGCGCACCAGCAGCGGCACGGTGACCAGCAGGTACGCCAGGTACAGGCTGACGATGCAGACGCTGGCCAGGGTGGCGAAGATGGCCGGGTTGCCCAGGTTGAGCATCAGCAGGCCGATGCCGAGCGCGCCGATCACCACGGCGGGCCACACGGGGGTGCCGAAGCGCGGGTGCACGGTCGACAGGGCCTTCGAGAACGGGAGCTTGCCGTCGCGTGCCATCGAGAACATCAGGCGCGAGCCCGCCGTCTGGATCGCCAGGGTGCACACGATCACCGCGACGGCGACGCAGCCGAGCAGGACCGAACCGGCGGGGCTGTTCAGCTTCGAGGTGATGACGTAAGCCAGTCCGCCCGAAGCCAATTCGCCGTCGGACAGGCTGGGTGCGGCCATCAGCGCGCCGAGCAGCATGAGCCCGCCGCCGAGCGCCGACACCGACAGGGCCAGCAGAATCGTGCGCGGGGCGACCCGGCGCGGGTTCTTGGTCTCCTCGGAGAGCTCACCGGCGGAGTCGAAGCCGACCATCACGTACGCGGCCATCAGGCCGGAGACCAGGAACGCCGCCCAGTACGGGCCGGGGGTGGCCTGATCGGTCTGCAGGACCACGCCGGGACCGCGCTCGGTGCCGGTGAAGAACAGTGCGATGATCGCCAGCACGCCGACGATCTCCACGGTGACGCCGATCGAGTTGATCTTCGCCATCAGGTCGATGCCGATGACATTGATCGTGGTGGTGACCACCAGCAGCACGCTGCCCAGCAGCACCGCGTTCATCGCGCCGTCGCGGGAGGTCAGCGCGGTATCGGTGCCGATGAACTGGAATCCGCTCCAGATCGTCGGCAGCACCACCTGCAGGGCGATGGCGGCCGCGGCGGCCGTGACGACCTGCGCGATCACCATCATCCAGCCGGCGAACCAGCCGATCAGCCCGCCCGCCAGCCGGCGCGACCACTGATAGATACAGCCGGAGATCGGATACCGGGCGGCCAGTTCGGCGAAGTTCAGCGCCACCAGGAACTGGCCGGCGAAGACCAGCGGCCAGGTCCAGAAGAACGCGGCGCCGCCGAACGAATAGCCGAAGCCGAAGAACTGGAAGATCGTGGTGAGGATGGAGACGAACGAGAACCCTGCCGCGAAGGACGCGTAGCGTCCGAGCTTGCGGTGCAGGACCGGTTGGTAGCCGAATGCGGCGAGATCGGCGCTGTCGCGGCCGGTGTCGGGCCGAACAGCAGCGGTATCGAGAGTCGTGGCCATGTCGGTGTCCTTCGGCGGTGCGGCCAAATATCTATCAGTCGATAGTTTTGCGCGCGCGATCGCTCGAACGGTGTCGTGCGTGTATCGGCTGTGCGGCCCGCGGTAACTTCTGCGTTGCCCACGTTTCTATCGAGTGACAGGAATTCGACCGACCGGCATCCTCGCTGGTGAGGTGCCCGCTGCGGCCCAGGTCGGGGCCCGGTGACAGAATCTTGGACGTGGCAAACCTCGGTCCCGGGCGTCCCCGGCTGGAACAGCGGCGTAGGCAGGGGACGACGCCGCGCGCGGAGATCCTCGACGCGGCGGCGGAACTGTTCACCACCAAGGGCTATGCCAATACCTCCACCAGGGCGGTGGCCGACGCGGTCGGGATCAGGCAGGCCTCGCTGTATCACCACTTCGCCGCCAAGGACGACATCCTCGACGCGCTACTGGCCGAAACCGTCGCGGGCCCGGTCGAGCTGGCGCAGCGGATGGGCGCCGAACCCGCCGACGCCGCGACGCGGCTCTACGCGCTCGCGCTGTTCGACGTGCGCCAGTTGCGCGCCGCGCGCTGGAATCTCGGCGCGCTGTATCTGCTGCCGGAGTTGCGCACCGAACGGTTCGCCACCTTCCGGCGCCGCCGTGACGAACTGCGCGAGCACTACGAACGGCTCGCGGCCGAATCCGCCGCGGCCACCGGGCAATCCGGCGACGCGCGGATCCTGCCGTTCCGGCTGGTCGAGACGGTGATCGGGATCCGGTCCGATGCCGGGACGGCGGGCGAGGACACCGAGCGCGTGATCCCGGACGCGATCCTGCGCATCGTCGGGTTCACCGGTGACACCTCGGCGGTCCGCACGGCCGCCGAGGTGCTGCTCACCCGGCTGGCCGCGCAGCCCACCGACCCGGACTGAACGCGATCAGTCGGCGATGAACGCGAGAATATCGGCGATGAGCTCCTGCTGGTAGGCGCCGAAGATGCCGTGCGGCGCACCGGGATACACCTTGAGCGTGCCGTCCTTCACGAGCTCGATCGACTTCAGCGCGGCACCGGCGATCGGCACGATCTGGTCGTCGTCGCCGTGGGCGATGAAGATCGGCACCTCGAGCGCCCGCAGATCCTCGGTGAAATCGGTCGCCGAGAACGCCGCGACACACTCGTAGGCGGCCTGGATGCCGGCCAGCATGCCCTGGCGCCAGAAGTCGTCCTGCGCGCCCTTCGACCCGGCCACGCCCGCGCGGTTGAAGCCGAAGAACGAGGGTGCGAGCTCCTGATAGAAGGTGGACCGGTCGGCGAGCACACCGGCGCGGATGCCGTCGAACACCTCCATCGGCAGACCGTCGGGATTGGACTCGGTCGCGACCATGATCGGCGGTACCGCGCCGATGGTGACGACCTTGGCGACACGGTCCCTGCCGTGCTGGGCCGCGTAGCGGACGACCTCACCACCGCCGGTCGAGTGTCCGATCACGACGACATCGCGCAGGTCGAGGGATTCGATGAGCTCGGCGAGGTCGCGCGCGTAGGTGTCCATGTCGTTGCCCTGCCACGGCTGCGACGAGCGGCCGTGTCCCCGGCGGTCGTGGGCGATGACGCGGTATCCGGCGTCGGCCAGGGTCTTGCGTTCCAGCGCCCACGCGTCGGAGCTCAGCGGCCAGCCGTGGCTGAAGACGACGGGTCGTCCGGTGCCCCAGTCGGAGAAGTAGATCTCGGTGCCGTCGGACGTGGTGAAGTAGGGCATTTCGCTCCCGTCGCAGAGATGGATGGCTAGGTTGCCCATCGTTGTCGCGCGGGCGGCGGCTGTCGCCTGCCGGAACGGCCGTGGATCCCGCTCTTTCGGACACGCACTAGATTCATCGGCATGTCTGTGTCCCCGGAACGTGCTCGGCCCACCGTCTCCACGGGGCGACGGCGTATCGGGTTTCTCCTGTTCGACGGGGTGAAATCGCTCGACTATGTCGGTCCCGCCGAGGTTTTCATCGAGGCGAACCAATTCGCCGATGCCTACGAGGTGATGTTGTTCTCGCCCACCGGCGAGCCGGTGCGCAGCTCGGTCGGCGGGGTTGCGGTGACGGCGGCGGCGGCCGACGCCCCCGACCTCGACACGCTCGTGATCCCGGGGAGCGAGGTTCGTCCCGTCGAGTTCGTCGGACCCGAACTCGTCGAGGCGGCGCGTGTTCTCGCCGCCCGCAGCCGCCGGGTCGTCTCGATCTGCAGCGGCGCCTTCGTGCTCGCCGAGCTGGGGATGCTGGACGGCCGCGGCGCGACCACACACTGGAAGTTCGCCGCCGAGCTCGCGCGCCGGTACCCGGCTATCGATGTGCGGGCGGATCGAATCTTCGTGTACGAGGCCGACATCGCGACCTCGGCCGGTGTCGCCGCGGGAATCGACCTCGCGCTGGCGCTGGTGGGGGAGGATCTCGGCAGCTCGATCGCGCGCCAGGTCGCCCAAGGGCTACTCGTGTACCTGCAGCGTTCCGGCGGGCAGACCCAGTTCTCGACGCCGCTGCGCGCTGTCGCGCTGCCGCCGGGTCCGGTGCGGATGGTGACCGATCTTATCGCCCAGGATCCGGCCAAGCGCCATAGCGTGCGGGATCTCGCCCGGCACGTGAATGTGAGTCCGCGCCACCTCACCCGGCTCTTCACCGAGGAGACCGGGCTCGGTCCGGCCGAGTACGCGGCGAGCGTGCGGTTCGATCTGGCCCGCGCCCGGATCGAGGAGGGCAGCTCGGTGAGCCGGGCCGCGGCCGACGCGGGATTCTCCAGTGCCGAGGCGCTGCGCCGTACCTTCGTCGCGCGGCTCGGAGTGTCGCCCTCGGACTACCGGCGGGGATTCAAGGCCGGGATGAGCGCGTAGCGCGTCAGCGCGAGGTGGGTGGGGCGATCTGCCAGTGCTGGTTGAGTGCGCCCGCGATCTCGGGCAGCACCGTGACCGGGATCCGCTTGGCGCGCAACATCTCCCGGATCTCGGTGACCTGCTCGCGTTTGCGCATGTCGTAGGCGCCCGCGACCGGGCGCACCACCGGCGGGATGGACAACAGGACCAGCTCGTCGGCGGACCCGCCGTTCAGGTCGAGCGCCAGCGCCCAGCGGGAGCGCTCGTCGAGGGTGAAGCGGCCGGCGACGACGCGGTCCCACGGCACGGTCGACGAGCGGAACGGCGTCCTGGCGTAGATGGCGTGCTCGGTGAGCTCGACGACATCGCGCACGAACAGCGCCACCCCCGCCGCCACCCCGGCGATCGCGCCGACGAGCAGGCCGGTGATCACCCGGTTCACCCCGAACATCGCCACGAACAGCCCGATGACGCCGGTGGTGACCAGCATCCCGATCAGGCAGTAGAACAGGCTCCGACCAGCGGGCACGACACCGGCACGCACGACCGCCATGCGAAACCTCCCTCTCACGAACTCGCGGCCCACCCTAGCGGGTGGGCCGCGCCGGGCTCACGACCCGAGCGATACCGCCGCTTCGGAGGTCTCGACCAGGAACGTGAACGTCTCCTGGAAGTACAGCCGCACGGTCTCGGCGTCGTGGCTGAGGTAGCCGATCGACAGATCCTGGCCCAGGGCCAGCTCGAAGTCGCCGCCCCGGGTGGTGAGCGCGAAACCACCGGTGATCGCGGGCGCCCAGATGATCTCGCCGTCGATCAGCCGCTCGATGTGGGTGCGGATCGGGTGACCGTGATCGGAGGTCTCGCTGACCTGCGTGTACAGCTCGGCGCTGAGCACCACCGAGTACGGGCCCTGCACACCGGCCAGGCGCAGCCCGGTGAGCGCGTGCGAGATCGCGTCGGGGATGTCGACGACATTGCCCGGCAGCGCGACCGGGGTATTGGAGGCGGCGTCGCGGATGCCGGTGATGCCGGCGGCGGCGTAGCTCTCGAAGATCGCGCGGTCCTCGGCGAAGGCGATCTTCTGGGCGGCGGCCTTGAGGTTGTCGAAGTCGGCGTCGCCCGCGCCGCGCTCGATGTCGTCGAGTTCGCTGCGTTTCAGGGTGAACGGCACCCGAAGTTCGACCAGCGGCTGTACCACGCGCTGATGGGCGACGACGCCGTCATCAGGCGAGGAGATCGCGGTCAACCTGCCGCGGTTGCGCGCCGAGTAGGCGACGCCGTGCGGACCCGAGACGTCGACGACCCGGCGCCCGGCGATATTGCGCTTGAACGTGCGGGTGGCTTCCTCTTCGATCTGCGCCCAGGCCTCGTCGGTGATCGGCGCGAGTTCGCGATGCAGGTTGTTCATTCAGATCTCCTTTTCATCGAGCCGATGGCGAGCGAGCCGTCCGAGCCGGTAGCGGCGGCGTCGGCCCGTTCCACCGGGGGGAACACGGGCAGCGAATCGGAAATTTCCTCGGTGGCAACGGACTCGGGGGCGTCCGGCAGATCGTCGAGGAATTCGACGGTGGGCGTGAAGAACAGCGTGCCGGTGACCGCGAACGAGAAGTCGAGGATGCGGTCGTAGGCCGCCTCGCCGGTGCCGAGGAACATCCGTTCCAGCATGCGCTCGGTGACGCTCGGGGTGGCGGCGTAGGCGATGTAGTAGGTGCCGAACTCGCCCTGGCCGACCGTGCCGAACGGCATGTTGGCGCGCACGATCTGGCGTTCGGTGCCGTCGGCGTCGACCAGAGTGTTCACCGCGACATGGGAGTCGGCGGGCTTGATGTCGTCGGGCAGTTCGTAGTCGCCGAGCTTGGTCCGCCCGATCACCCGCTCCTGCTCCTCGATCGAGAGCGCGTTCCACTGGTCGAGCGGGTGGGTGTACTTCTGCACGATGACGTAGCTACCGCCGGTGAAATCCGGGTCCTCGTCGCCGATCAGCGCCGCCGAGTACGCGGCGCTGCCCTCGGGGTTCTCGGTGCCGTCGACGAAGCCGAGCAGATCGCGCTGCTCGAAGTAGCGGAAGCCGACGGTCTCGTCGACGATGGTCGCCGCGCCGCGCAGGCGCTCGCCGATCGCCATGGCGAGTTCGAAGCAGGCGCCCTGGGTCTCGCCCTTGATGTGGAACAGCAGGTCGCCCGGGGTGGTCGGCGCGCTGTGGATCGGGCCGTTGTAGCCGGGGAATTCGTGCAGCTCAACGGGTTTGGGGCCGGTGAACAGGCGGTCCCAGGCCGTCGAGCCGATCGAGGTGACACAGGTCAGGCCCTCGCCGGGCACCCGGAAACCCACCGAACGGCGCACACCGGAGATGTTCGACAGGAGGTCGCGGACCGCCGACTCGCCGCCCTCGTCGATGGTGGCGACGAGGAAGATAGCGGCCGGCGTGAGCGGTTCGAGGATCGGCTGTGGCTCACCCATGCCGTCCAGAGTAGAGCGCGGCGCCGACAGGTCCGCGGCACGCCTGGCGTGTCAGCGACCTTCAGGCAACCCCTATTTGGCGACGGTCAGCAGAAAGGCCACGTCATCGATGGCTTTGACGCTGTGCCGGGCACGCGGGACGACGATCAGATCACCCGCCGAACCCTTCCACTCGTCGGTGCCCGCGATCAGCACCAGCGTGCCGCTGAGAACCTGGATGGTGGCGTCGCCCGCGTTGTCGTGCTCGGCCAGGCTCTGGCCCTCGGTCAGGGCGACGACGGTCTGGCGCAGCGCATGGGTGTGGCCGCCGATGACGGTCTGCGAACTCCGGCCACTCGTCGAGGTGGCCGCCAGCTTGAGCTGTTGGCGGGCCACCGCGGTCAGCGATTTCTTGTCCATGGCATAGCGCCTTTCGCAGGCTCTCGCGGGGCTTGGTATCTGGGAGTATGCCCGAGACCGCGCCCGCGGTCGGGCGTTTTGCCAGACCGTTAGCCAGGCGTTGTCAGCGCCGGGTGTAGCGGCGAATGCGATAGCGGAGACCGGTTTTCGACTCCTGCCACGGAGTGTCCGGCGCCTGCCACTCCGGGCCGATGACCGGGGCGAACGCGTCGCCTGTTACCCGCGTGTCGACCTCGGTGACCAGCAGCGTTGTCGCCAGGGGGAGCGCGGCGCGGTAGATCTCGCCGCCGCCGGCCACCCAGAGCTCACCCGGTCCGGCCAGCGCCAGCGCGTCGGGGAGCGAGGCGGCGCGTTCGGCGCCCTCGGCAGCCCAATCAGTCTGGCGGGTGACCACGATGTTGCGGCGGCCCGCCAGCGGGCGGTAGGCCGCAGGCAGCGAGTCCCAGGTGCGCCTGCCCATGATCACCGGATGGCCCATCGTGGTGTCCCGGAAATTGGCCATGTCCTCGGGGAGACGCCACGGGATGGTGTTGTCGACGCCGATGACGCCGTCGGCGGCCTGCGCCCAGATGAGGCCGATCTGCCCGCTCACACCGCCACCGGCGCCTTGATGGCCGGGTGATGCTGGTAGCCGGTGAGCTCGATGTCGTCGTAGGTGTAGTCGAACAGGCTGGTCGCCGGGCGCAGGTGCAGTGTCGGGAAGGGGTACGGCTCGCGGCCGAGCTGTTCGCGCGCCTGGTCGACGTGGTTGTCGTAGATGTGCACGTCGCCGCCGGTCCAGATGAACTCACCCGGCTCGAGCTCGGTCTGCTGGGCCACCATCAGGGTGAGCAGCGCGTAGCTGGCGATATTGAACGGCACGCCCAGGAACAGGTCGGCGCTGCGCTGGTACAGCTGGCACGACAGCTTGCCGTCGGCGACGTAGAACTGGAAGAAGGCGTGGCACGGCGCCAGGGCCATCTTGTCCAGGTCGGCCACATTCCAGGCCGAGACGATCATCCGGCGCGAGTCCGGGTCGGTGCGCAGGGTGTGCAGCACCTGGGCGATCTGGTCGATGTGGGTGCCGTCGGGCGTCGGCCAGGAGCGCCACTGCACGCCGTAGACCGGGCCGAGCTCGCCCTTGTCGTCGGCCCACTCGTCCCAGATGGTCACGCCGTGCTCCCGCAGCCAGGACACGTTGGAATCGCCGCGCAGGAACCACAGCAGCTCGTAGGCGATCGACTTGAGGTGGACCCGCTTGGTGGTGATCAGCGGGAAGCTCTCGGCCAGGTCGTAGCGCAGCTGATGACCGAAGATGCTGCGGGTGCCGGTGCCGGTGCGATCGGCTTTGGGGGTGCCGTCCGCCAGCACGTGCCGGAGCAGATCCTCGTACTGCGTATCAGGAGTGGCCACGCCTGGCGATTCTACGGTGCACGGCACCTGGCAAGCTCTCCGCGTATGCGCAAGCTCTACGTGATCGGCATCGGTGCCGGTGACCCCGACCAGGTGACGATGCAGGCAGTCAAGGCCATGCGACACGCCGACGCCTTCTTCGTCATCGGCAAGGGCGCCGAGAAGCAGGAGCTCGTCGACGTGCGCACCGCGATCCTGGCCGAGCACGTCGAGGGCCCGCACCGGATCATCGAGATCACCGACCCGCCCCGGGACCGCACCCCCGACGACTACGCCGGCGTCGTGCGGGACTGGCACGAACGCCGCGCCGAACTGCTCGAGGCCGCCTTCGACGCGGTGGCCGGGGTCGGCGCGATCCTGGTGTGGGGCGACCCGGCGCTCTACGACAGCACCCTGCGCATGGTCGAGCACGTGCTGGACCGGGGCCGCACCGCGTTCGATTACGAGGTGATCCCCGGCGTCACCAGCGTGGCCGCGCTGGCCGCCCGCCACCGCATGGTGCTGCATCGCATCGGCGAACCGGTCCACGTCACCACCGGCCGCCGGCTGCGCGAGGAGGGCCTCGGCGCCGGCTCGACCGTGGTGATGCTCGACGGCGACTGCTCGTTCACCGAGATCCCCGGCGACGACGTGCACATCTGGTGGGGCGCCTACCTGGGCATGCCCGACGAAACCCTGATCGAGGGACCGCTGCGCGAGGTCGAGCAGCGGATCGTCGCCCGCCGCGCTGAACTGCGCGCCGCGAAGGGCTGGATCATGGACGTGTACCTCCTGCGGGGACGTTGACACCCGACCCGGCCACGCCCCGACCCAGCCACGCACCCCCGACCCAGCCACGCACCCCCCCACCCAGCCACGCACCCCCGACCCCGAGGAGGGGCGGCCGCGCAGCGGCCGGTTCGCGGCCGTCCCGCCGCTCAGGTGCCGCGGCGCAGGCGACGAAGGAGCAAGCCGCGGCACCTGAGCGGCGGGACACAAGGGGCCGCGAACCCGCGGCGCCAGCCGCTAAACTAACGCTGTGCCCGAGCTACCCGAGGTAGAGGCGCTGGCGCAGTTCCTACGGGATCACGCGGTCGGCGCGGTGGTGGGGCGAGTCGACGTGGCCGCGCTGAGCGCGGTGAAGACATTCGACCCGCCGGTCACGGCGCTGTCCGGACGGGATGTCACCGGGGCGGGGCGCTGGGGCAAGTTCCTCGGGATGAACTGCGGCGGGCTGTGGTTGATCACCCATCTGTCGCGTGGTGGCTGGCTGCGGTGGGTGGACGAACCGAATCCGTTGCCGCCCAAGCCGGGTGGGAAGTCGCCGCTGGCCTTGCGGGTGCATTTCTTCACCCCGGAGGGCGCGACGCCGTCGATCGATCTGACCGAGGCGGGGACGAAGAAGCGGCTGGCGGTCTATGTCGTCGACGATCCGAAGGCGGTGCCCGGCATCGCCCGGCTCGGGCCGGACGCGCTGGCGGTCACCGAGGACGAGTTCGCCGCCTTGCTGAAGGGCACCTCGCAGCGGATCAAGACCGCGCTGGTCGATCAGACGCTGATCGCGGGCATCGGCAACGCCTACTCCGACGAGATCCTGCACACCGCCCAGATCTCTCCGTTCGCGAATACGAAAACGCTCGCGGCGGACAAGGTTTCGCAGCTCTACACCGCACTGCGCGCAGTCCTGCTCGACGCGGTGCAGCGCTCGGTCGGGCAGGACGCGGCCAGGCTGAAGGGCGAGAAGCGGTCGGGCATGCGGGTGCACGCGCGCACCGGGCTGAAGTGCCCGGTGTGCGGTGACACCGTGCGCGAGGTGTCCTACGCCGAGCGCTCGTTCCAGTACTGCGCCACCTGCCAGACCGGCGGCAAGGTGCTCGCCGACCGGCGGATGTCGCGGCTGCTCAAGTAGGACTCAGCGGTCTCGCCACGCCTCCAGCAGCCGCAACCAGAACTCGCTGACGGCGGGAAACGCCGGCACGGCATGCCACAGCGTCTCCAGCGGAACCCGGCCGACCACCGCGATGGTCGCCGCGTGCAACTGCTCGCCCATGTCGGGGCCGACGAAGGTCGCGCCGAGCAGTCGGTCGGACGCGGTGTCGACGACGAGCTTCGCGCGGCCACGGAAATCGTCGCGGGACAGCGACGAACCGGCGACCGCGATATCGATATCGACGGTGTCGACGGCGTGCCCGGCGGTGCGCGCCTCGTGTTCGGTGATGCCGACGGAGGCGAGTTCCGGTGCGGTGTAGACGACCTGGGGCACCTGCTGGCGGTCGGCGCTCGCGGTGAACCGGGGCCGGTCCAGCGGCCTGCCCTCGGCGCGGGCGGCGATGACGTCACCGCATACCCTGGCCTGGTACTTGCCCATATGGGTCAGCGCCGCACGGTGATTCACGTCGCCGACGGCGTAGAGCCAGTGGCCGGGCACACCGCGGACGGTCAGCTGGTCGTCGACCTCGACATAGCCCGGGGGCAGGCCGACGGCGTCGAGCCCGAGCCCGTCGGTGGCGGGGGTGCGGCCGGTGGCGACGACGAGTTCGTCGACCTCGAGTTCGCCGTCGTCGAGGACCAGGGTGACCGGCCCGCCGTGGATGCGGCCGACGCCGGTGTCGGCGGGGTCGCGCCGGGAGATCAGCGACGGTTCGGTGTGCAGCCGCACCGTGACGACGCCGGTGTCGCGCAGGCCGCGCAGCACCAGCTCGGCGGCGAAGGGTTCCGCGCGTGGCAGCAGGCGGTCACCGCGGACCAGCATCGTCACCTCCTCGGCGCCGAGTTCGGCCAGCCAGGTGGCGGCCTCGCAGGCGACCACGCCGCCGCCGATGATGGCGACCCGGCGCGGGACGACCGTCAGATTGGTGACGTCACGGGAGATCCACGGCAGGGCCGCATCGATGCCGGGAACGCGCGGCATGGCGGCGGTGGTGCCGGTGGCGAGCACGACCGCGTGCCGGGCGCGCAGGACGCGGACGCCGTCGTCGGTGGCGACCTCGACGAGCCGTTCGCCCAGCAGCCTGCCTGCGCCGCGAACCGGGTCGATGCGGGCCGACTTCGCCCAGTCGACCTGCGAGGTGTCGTCGCGATCGTGGGTGAAGGCGTCGCGGCGGGCGAGTACGTCGGCCACCTGCGGGCCGCTCGCGGTCACGCCCGGCATCGCCCGGCCCAGGCCCAGGACGGCGCCGGAACGCAGCAGCGCCTTGCTGGGGATGCACGCCCAGTAACTGCACTCGCCGCCGAACAGTTCCCGTTCGACGAGCGCGGCGGTGCGGTCACTGCCCGCGATGGCGTAGGCGGCGGCGTTCTCGCCTGCCGGGCCCGCGCCGAGGACGATGACGTCGTATTCGGCGTCGGTCACTGCAGATAACCCTCGACTTCACGCGGGGAACGCATCTCGGTGTCGTTGGGGGATTCGTCGGCGCCGGAGCGGGCGCGGCGCTGCCGCAACAGGTCCCACGCCTGATCGAGCATCACCTCCAGCTGGGCCAGCTGCTGGCGTTCGGCGACCGGGTCGATCTCGCCCGCGGTGGCCTTGGCGCGCAGGGCGTGCTCGTCGTCGACCAGTTGTTTGATCCGCGCCAGAATGTCCTGATCGTTCATGTGCTCACCGCTTCGATGGTCGGAGGGGTAGTGCCCGAACAGCGACCCGCACGGGGTCGGGGTCCATGCTACGACCGTGCCGGGTGCCTGCGCGGTGATCATGAGCGCTATCGGGACAGATCGCCCCGCGCGGCGGCGAGGCAGTCGGCCGCGATCGGCACCGTGGCGGCCAGCTCGGCCGGGCTCGGAGCGGTGTAGCCGATGGCGACGCCGAACCGGTATTCCTCGGCCAGGTGATGCCGGGCGAGACCGTCGAGCAGGACGCCACGGGCGCGGGCGGCGGCGATCGCGCGCTGTTCGGCGGCCGCGTCGGGGAGTTCGACGACCACGTGCGAGCCCGCGTCGTCACCGAGCACCGGCAGGCCGCGGCGGGCGAGCGTGTCGACTACCAGGGCGCGCCGTGGCGGCACCACCCGGCGCAGGCGGCGCAGGTGGCGGGCCAGGTCGCCGTGCCGGGCGAACTCGCTGAGCACCCGCTGGCCTGCCGGGCTGGGGGCGGTGCCGGTGTCGGCGCGGTAGGCGAGCACCGCCTCGGCGATATCGGGCCTGGCCACCAGCCAGCCGACGCCGAGGGTGGTGGCGATGATCTTGCTGGTGGTGCCGAGATGCACGACCACGTCGGGCGCCATCGCGGCCAGCAGTGGCAACGGCGCTGTGTCGTAGCGCAATTCGCCGTCGTAGTCGTCCTCGATGACGAAGCTGCCGGTCGCCCTGGCGAATTCGATCAGCTCGACCCGGCGGGCCGCCGGCATCCGCGCGCCGAGCGGGAACTGGTGCGCCGGTGTGCAATAGACCGCCCGCACGCCGGCCGGAATCAGGTCGACCCGCAGTCCGTCGGCGTCGACCGGGACGGGCAGGACGCGGATGCCCGCGGCTCGCAACGCGCCGACGGCCCGCTGATAGCCGGGGTCCTCGATGGCGACGGTGTCGCCCGGCCGTAGCAGCGCCGACGCCAGTTCGCCGACGCCTGCGCTCGTGCCCGCCGTGGCGAGCACCACCGACGCGGCCCCCGCGGCCAGGCCGCGATGCCGCAGCAGGTGGTCGGCGACGGCGACCCGGAAGGCGGGTTCGCCCGCCCGGTCCTTGCGGGCGTCGGCGGGCTGGTCACCCGCCGCGCGCCAGGCCCGGCGCCAGGCGGCCGGGTCGACGGCCTCCGCGCACGGCGCGCCGGGGCTCAGATCGAGCAGGCCCGCGCCGGGATCGGCATCGACACCGGGGTCGGTGCGCGGTGGCGCGGCGGCGGGAGCGGTGCGCAGGTAGGTGCCCGACCCACGCCGACCGGCGATCCAGCCTTCCGCGTGCAGCTGGTCGTAGGCGGTCGACACCACGGCCCGGCTCACCCCGAGTCGCTGGGCGAGGGTGCGCGAGGAGGGCAGCCGCTCGCCGACGCGCAGGACCCCGCCGGTCGCCGCGGCGCGCAAGGCCTCGGCTACCTGCACCGACAGCGGTTCGGGCGCGGTGCGGTCGAGCGGAATCGGCAGATCGTCGAGCATCGCCCACCTCGAATTGGCCTGTTGATCTTCTGTCGAAGTGGACCTGTCTGCGGTCCACTTCATCGGCGAAGCTCATCTTATGACCACGCACGACACCACCCGCACCCCCTTGTCGCCGACCCCGCGTACCACCCTGACGCGGTCCAAGGAACGTGGCCGCGCCGATCGCGCCGACCTCGACGCGGTGCTCGACGCGGGCCTGGTCTGCCACCTCGGTGTGCTGCTCGGCGGCGCGCCGGTGGTGCTGCCGACCGTCTACGGCCGCGCGGGCGACACGCTCTACCTGCACGGTTCTACCGGCGCGGGCAACCTGCGCGCCGCCGTCGGCACCGAGATATCGCTCGCCGTGACCCACGTCGACGGGCTGGTGTACTCGCGCTCCGCCATGCACTTCTCGATGAACTACCGGTCCGCGGTGATCCGTGGCCGCGCGGTGCTGGTCACCGACGAGGCCGAGCGAGACAACGCGCTACGGGTGATCGTCGAGCACGCCGCGCCGGGCGCCTGGGACCGGGTGCGGCCGCCCAACCGCAAGGAGATGGCGGCCACCATGGTGCTCGCGCTCGATCTCACCGAAGCCTCGGTGAAGGTCCGCACCGGCGGCCCGAACGACGACGCGGCCGATATCGAGACCGGTGGCGTCTGGGCGGGTGTGCTGCCGTTGCGGCAGGTCTGGGGCGAGCCGATCGACGCCGCCGATCTGGAGCCCGGCGTCGAGGTGCCCGCCGATGTCGCTGCGCGGGTGACGCCGAGCCCGGTGACCGTCGGCTGACCGGTGAAGGTCAGGTTCATGAGGATCGGGGGCCGTGATCAGTGGCGTGATGGCGGCTGAGTGCCCGGCGCGGGCACGCGGATCACCACGGCGCGGCGCTGAGTCCGGCCGTGGCGCAGGCGCTATCTATTGCGGCGTCGAGTGTTTCGCGGTCGCAGGCCAGGCTGACCAGCGCCAACGTGTAGGTGTCGCCGAGCTGCGAGAAGTAGCCGGAGAGCCGCGTGCGGGGGAACTCGCTCAGGCCGGGGTGGATCGCGCGGGCCGCGACTCGATCACAGTGGTGCGCGCCGACGGTGCGCAGGGCATCGGGCAGTGTTCCGATGTTGGAGCACAGGATGTCTCGTTCGCCTGCGCCCTTGCTGAGCGCGTAGGCCCAGCGGTCGGGGAGGACCTGGAGGATCTCTTCGGGCAGGCCCGCGGGGCTGGACATGCGGCGCAGGTAGGCGGTGCGGGCCTTGTCGCGGATCGTCGCGGGGGTGTCGGTGCGCTCGATCGCGATCTCGGTCATGGCGAGATCGTTGTCGACGCGGGGTTCGTCGCGGGTGTCGACGGGCAGGCTGGCGGTGATCTCCGGGCGCTGGAATCCGGTCTCCCACAGGATGTTCGCCATCAGGTGGAGGAACAGGCTGTTGGGGGTGCCGCCGGTCGCGGCGGCGGTGGAGTCCCACTCGGCGGTGTCGAAGACCAGCAGGCTGCTGTGGACGGATCTGTCCGGCGACGGCTCGTGCGTGCCGGTGGCGGGAGGCCGGGGAATCCCACGGCGCAGGGCGCGTGCGGTGCCGCTGATGATGGTGGACCACTGTGCGCGAGCATCGGCCCAATCCGACGTGGTTGTACTTCGCGACGCGGACCCGGTGCCCGGCGGGGTCGGTCGCGGCTGCGGCACCGGCGTGGAATCGATGGTTGGCGCGGGTGATGGCGATGTGTCCGCCGAGCCGTTGGCGAGTGCGTCGGGCGGGTCGGCAGCGATGGCGCCGAGTTCATCGAGCGCGGTGGCGACCGCGTGGATGAGCCCGCGGGCATCGGCCAGCGCGTGCGAACAGGTCAGGGCGACAACGGTTCCACCGTCGTACAGTGGCGCGCTGGACAGGCGCCAGCCGGGTCCGAACTCCGGGTCGAGGTCGGCGCCGAGGGAGTCGGCCCACGGAAGGATCGCGTTCTCCGGCAGCGGGGTGCCGGTGTGGTCGAGGGGATGGGCCAGGATGTTCGGCCGCCAGGCGCGCCGTGCTCCGGGGACCCGGGCACGGATCACCCGGCGGCCGAGATCGCCGACTCGCAGCCGATCGTGGATCGCTTGCAGCAGTGCGGGTTCCATCGTGTCCGGGATGCGCCACAGGCCCTGCAACGCGATGGGCGTGCCCATCCCGCGATGGGTGCGCAGGAAGATCTCGTCGACGACGGTGAGCCGGTCCATCACCGATGGTCGGCGCTACCGTGCCTGCCCGCGCCCGCGGCGAAGCGGGCGGCGCCGTCGAGCGCGCCGCCGGTGAGCGCGGTCAGGCCGTGCTGGAACTCGATGCGCATCGCCTCGTCCTCGGGGTGGCCGTGCTGCTCGTAGAGCGCGGCGCGGTCCGAGCGCAGACAGGTCTGCGGGAGTGCGGCCAGCTGGGCGGCCAGTTCCTCGGCGACCCGGCGGGCGTCACCGGTCGGGACGACGCGGGTGACCAGGCCCATCTGCAACGCCTCGGGCGCGCTCACCGGGCGGCCGGTGAGGATCAGATCCAGGGCCCGGCCCTCGCCGATGATCCGCGGCAGTCGCACGGTGCCGCCGTCGATGAGCGGTACGCCCCAGCGTCGGCAGAAGACGCCGAAGGTGGCGTCCTGCTCGGCGATCCGCAGATCGCACCACAGCGCCAGTTCCAGTCCGCCGGCCACGGCGTAGCCGGAGACCGCGGCGATCACCGGCTTGGACAGGCGCAGCCGGGTGGGGCCCATCGGGCCGTCGCCCGCCACCGTGGCCTGGTTGCTGTTCTCGGTGCCCAGCGACTTGAGGTCGGCGCCGGCGCAGAAGGTGCCGTGCTCACCCCACAGCACCGCCACCGAGGCGTTCGGGTCGGCGTCGAACGCCCGGAAGGCATCGGCCAGGGCGCGGGCGGTGGGGCCGTCGACGGCGTTGCGGGCTTCCGGTCGGTCCAGGATCACGGTGGTGACCGGGCCCGCGTGTTCGACACGTACTGACATCGTTCGACCATACGGCGGATCGCCCCTTGTGTGAAGGGGTGAATCGGTGGTTCACTTCTTCGTATGGTGTACCGCAGGACCCCGGCCGTGCAGGCCCGGCTCGACGCGCAACGGACGCTGATCGTGCAGGGCGCGACCCGCGTGCTCTCGCGCGACGGGTTCGCCGGGCTGTCGATGGCCGCGGTCGCCGCGGAGGCGGGCATCGCCACCGGCACGGTCTACAAACAGTTCGAGAACAAGGCCGAATTGGTCGCCGCGGTCTTCGAGACCGTGGTCGCCCGCGAGGTCGAGGCCGTGCGCGCCGCGGTGGCCGAGGGCGACGTCCTGCAACGGGTGAGCGCGGCAGTGGAGACCTTCGCCGGCCGCGCGCTGAAGAACCCGAAGCTGGCGTACGTGCTGCTGGCCGAGCCGGTCGACGCGGCCGTCGACGCGCAACGACTGGAGTTCCGGCGCGCGTTCGCCGCCTCGTTCGAAGCCGCGATCACGCACGGCATCGCCGAGGGACGCCTGCCCGCGCAGGACACCGCCATCAGCGCCGCCGCGCTCGTCGGCGCGATCGGCGAGGTGCTGGTCGGCCCGCTGGCCGCCGCGCCGCACGCCGAGACCGTCATCCCCGAATTGGTTGCTTTCGCCGTGCGCGCCCTGGGTGCGCGCGCGGAAACGTCGTAGTCGAAGGAGTTCCGGCCATGCCGACCCATGAAGTGTTCAACCAGGTACCCCCGCTCGTCCCCTTCGACGCCGCGCGCAACCCCGCGCTGATCGAGGGCCTGCATCGCGAGGGCGCGGGCTGGGCCGAGGCCGAGGTGCGCGAACTCGGCAGGCTCGCCGGCGATGTCGCCGCGCAGGACTGGGGCAGGCTCGCCAACGAATACCCGCCGGTGCTGCACACCCACGATCGCTGGGGGCATCGCGTCGACGAGGTGGAATTCCACCCGCATTGGCACGACCTGATGAATGTCGCCGTCTCCCATGGCCTGCACGGCTCGCCGTGGCTCGACGAGCGGCCCGGCGCGCACACCGCCCGCGCCGCCAAGTTCTACACCTGGGGCAGCGCCGACGCCGGGCACATGTGCCCGATCTCGATGACCTACGCGGTAGTGCCCGCGCTGCGCCACAACCCCGAGCTCGCCGCGAAGTACGAGCCGCTGCTCGGTTCGCGCACCTACGATTTCGGCCTGCGTGAGCCGTCGACCAAGGCCGGTCTCATCGCGGGCATGTCGATGACGGAGAAGCAGGGCGGCTCGGATGTGCGGGCCAACACCACCACCGCCACGCCGCAGCCGGACGGCGCGTACCGGATCGTCGGGCACAAGTGGTTCACTTCCGCGCCCATGTCGGACATGTTCCTGACCCTGGCCCAGGCGCCGGGCGGCCTGTCGTGCTTCCTGCTGCCGCGCGTGCTGCCCGACGGCACCCGCAACCCGATCCGCATCCAGCGGCTCAAGGACAAGCTGGGCAACAAGTCCAACGCGTCCTCGGAGATCGAGTACGAGAACGCCACCGGCTGGCTCGTCGGCGCCGAGGGCGCCGGCGTGAAGACGATCATCGAGATGGTCAACATGACCCGCCTCGACTGCGTGATCGGTTCGGCCACCGGCATGCGGCTCGGCGCGGTCACCGCGGTGCATCACGCCAGGCACCGGGAAGCGTTCGGCGCCAAGCTGATCGACCAGCCCGCCATGCGCAACGTCCTGGCCGATCTGGTGATCGAATCCGATGCCGCGACCACGGTGATGATGCGCCTGGCCGGTGCCACCGACCGCGCGGGCAGCGACCCGGCCGAGGCCGCGCTGCGCCGGATCGCGCTGGCCATCACCAAGTACTGGGTGTGTAAGCGCGCACCGTCGCACGCGGCCGAGGCGCTGGAATGCCTGGGCGGCAACGGGTATGCCGAGGAATCCGGCATGCCGCGGCTGTACCGGGAGGCGCCGCTCATGTCGATCTGGGAGGGGTCGGGCAATGTGGCCGCGCTGGACGCGTTGCGCGCCATGGGCCGTCAGCCCGAGACCGTCGAGGCGTACTTCGCCGAGGTCGGCCTCGCTCGCGGCGCCGACCCGCGCCTGGACGACGCGATCGACCGCGTCGGCAAGGAACTCAGCGATCTGTCCGACATCGAGTACCGGGCGCGGCGGGTCGTCGAGCTGATGGCGCTGGTCTTGCAGGGAGCGCAGCTGGTGCGCCATGGTCACCCGGCGGTGGCCGACGCCTTCTGCGCGACCCGGCTCGGCGCGGACTGGGGTATCGCGTTCGGCACGTTGCCCGTCGGGGCGGACACCGGGGCGATCATCGAACGGGCCTTCGTCGACGTGCGGTGATCCCGGTACGGACGACCCGGCCGGTGGACCGCGCTGTCCGCGTGGGCGACCCGGCCCGGCGGGTCCGGCGATCTCGTAGGGTGAGGCGGTGAGCCGGGCGAGCGATGTGCAAACGGTGACCGACCTCGCCGGGCGGGTGCCGCGCTCGCCGGGGCGGCGCTGGGTGCTCGGCATCGCGGGACCACCGGGCGCGGGCAAATCGACACTGGCCGAGCGGTTGAGCGCCGAACTCACCCGCGCGGGCAGGCCCGCTGTCGTCGCGCCGATGGACGGCTATCACCTGCGCAACGAGGTGCTGCGGGCGCGCGGCGCGCTGGCCCGCAAGGGCGAGCCCGACACCTTCGACGCGGCGGGGTTCGTCAGCGACCTGCGATCGCTGCGGGAGACGCCGATCGGCGCACCGGTGCCGTGGCCACTGTTCGACCGGGCGCTCGACGAGCCGACCCACGGCGGTGTGATCGTGTGTGCCGAGGACATCGTGGTCGTCGAGGGCAACTACCTGCTGCTGACCGACGCCGAGGCGCCCGGCTGGGCGCAGGTCGTCGAGCTGCTCGACGCGTGCTGGTACCTCGACGCGCCGCGCGAACTGCTCACCGAGCGACTGCTGCACCGGCACACCCTCGGCGGACGGACACCCGCCGAGGCGAGCGTGAAGGTCACCGACAGCGATCTGCGCAACGCCGACCTGGTCGCCGCGAGCCGGGACCGAGCGGATCTGGTGTTGTCCGCGGTGGGCCCGGGGTACCGAATCCACTGAGCAGCACTCGGCAGTGTCGGTCGGATCGGCGTGTTGTCGGCGCGTGCGCCGTCGAAATCCCCGGCGCCGGACAATCATGGAGCGATGACGCGACCTCAGCGGGTATCGGTGCCGGGGCATGTGCTGCGCAATCTCGCGGCCGCCGTATTCGCGCTGTTGCTCTTCTACAGCGTGCCGGTGAGCTGGCCGTTCGAACTCGACGCCTGGCCGGGGCGGGTGGTCGGGGTGATCGGTTTCCTCGCCGGGGTCGGTGGACTGGTCTGGCTGGTCTGGCGGCGGATCGAGCACTTCATGAAGCAGCCCGCCTCGGCAGGCGGACGGGTCGACGGGGTGCTGCTCGTCGTGTTCATCGTGTGCGTGGTCTTCTCACTGTTCTATTTCCGGCTGCAGCAACTGAATCCGGACGAGTTCGAGGGGCTCGTGACGCGGACCGACGCGTTGTACTACACCATGTCCACGCTGGGCACCCTCGGCTACGGCGATGTACACGCCGTCGGTCAGGTGGCGCGCGTGGCGACGATGGTGCAGATCGTGTTCGACCTGGTGGTCATCGGCGCCCTGGCCACCATCGTGTCGTCCAGCGTCAACCGCAGGTTCGCCGCGGCCCGGGCGGAACCGGCGCCGGGTGACGACCTCAGCGGCGGTGACTCCGATACCACTCGATGAGCTCATCGGTGGAGGAATCGCCTTGGCTCGCCGGCGGCCCTGGCTCGCTCAGCAACGGCATCAGCTCCAGCGCCTGCTGCTTGCCGAGCTCGACGCCCCACTGGTCGAAACTGTCGATGCCCCAGATGGTGCCCTCGACGAACACCTGGTGCTCGTAGAGCGCGATCAGCTGACCCACCGTCGACGGCGTGAGCTCCGGCGCCAGGATGGTGGTGCTCGGCCGGTTGCCCGGCATCACCTTGTGCGGCACCAGCTTCGGATCGGTGCCCTCGGCGGCGATCTCCTCGGCGGTCTTGCCGAAGGCGAGCACCTTGCTCTGCGCGAACAGGTTGCTCATCAGGATGTCGTGCATGCTGCCGGTGCCGTCGCGGGTCGGCAGGTCGTCGGTGGAGCGGGCGAAGCCGAGGAAATCGGCCGGGATCAGCCGGGTGCCCTGGTGCAGCAGCTGGTAGAAGGCGTGCTGGCCGTTGGTTCCCGGTTCGCCCCAGAAGATCTCGCCGGTCGAGGTGGTCACCGGGGTGCCGTCGGCGCGCACCGACTTGCCGTTGGATTCCATCGTCAGCTGTTGCAGATAGGCGGGGAAGCGGGCCAGGTCGTTCGAATACGGCAGGACCGCCCGCGATTCCGCGCCGAAGAAGTTCGTGTACCAGACGCCGAGCATGGCCAGCAGGACCGGGCCGTTCCGCTCCAGCGGTGCCGTCGCGAAATGCCGGTCCACGGCGTGCATTCCGCTCAGGAATTCGGCGAACTGCTCCTTGCCGATGGTCACCATCACCGACAGGCCGATGGCGGAGTCGACCGAGTAGCGCCCGCCCACCCAGTCCCAGAAGCCGAACATGTGCGCCGGGTCGATGCCGAACTCCGCCACCCGTTCCGCGTTGGTCGACACCGCGACGAAGTGCTTGGCGACGGCGTTCTCGCCGAGCGCGCCGACCAGCCAGCGCCGGGCCGCGGTCGCGTTGGTCAGGGTCTCCAGGGTGGAGAAGGTCTTGGAAGCGACGATGAACAGGGTGGTCGCCGGGTCGAGTCCGGTGAGCTTGGCGACCAGATCGCACGGGTCGACATTCGAGACGAACCTGGCCTCGATGCCGGGGTCGGTGTAATGGCGCAGCGCGCGATACACCATGTCGGGCCCGAGATCCGATCCGCCGATGCCGATGTTGACCACCGCGGTGATCCGCTCGCCGGTCGCGCCACGCCAATCGCCCGAACGCACCGAATCGGCGAATTCGCCCATCCGGCGCAGCACGTCGTGCACCTCGGCGTCGGCGTCGGCGCCGTCGATACTGAGCTGATCGCCGACCGGCAGGCGCAGGGCGATGTGCCCGACCGCGCGGTCCTCCGAGGTGTTGATGTGGGCGCCCGCGTACATCGCGTCGCGCCGCTCCGGCACGCCCGCGGTGCGGGCGAGATCGACCAGGAGCGCGAGGGTTTCGCGCGTCACGCGATGCTTGCTGTAGTCGATGTGCAGATCGGCGACCTGCACGGTCAGGTCGGTGCCGCGCGCCGGATCATCGGCGAACAGTTTGCGCAGGTGTAGGGGTGCGACGCTGCGGTGGTTGTCCGACAGTGCCTGCCAAGCCGCCGACGCGGTGATGTCGCTGCTCACGTGAGCCGACATTACAGCGTCCGATGAAGTCCGGCGCCGCAGTTCGATGTGGGCTCACGGCCCGCCGCCTACGCTGACTCCCATGGTGTCCGAACGTGACGTACTCGAATTCGTACCGAAGGGTTTGTGGATCGGCTCCGGGCCGGTCGAGGCGACGGGCGGGGGCACCTTCGCGGTGCGCAACCCCGCCGACGGCTCGGTGATCGCGCAGGTCGCCGATGCCACGCCGGACGACGCGATGCGCGCGCTGGACGCCGCCGTCGCGGCGGGCGAGGCGTGGGCCGCGACCCCGTCGCGCGAGCGGGGCGAGATCCTGCGCGCAGTGTTCGAGCAGTTGACCGCGCGGGCCGAGGAGTTCGCGCTGCTGATGACGCTCGAGATGGGCAAGGCCCTGGCCGAGAGCCGCAACGAGGTGCGCTACGGCGCCGAGTTCTTCCGCTGGTTCAGCGAGGAGGCGGTGCGGGTGCACGGCCGCTACCTGCACGCGCCGTCGGGGACGGGGCGGATCATGGTGGCCAAGCAGCCGGTCGGGCCGTGTCTGGCGATCACGCCGTGGAACTTCCCGCTCGCCATGGGCACCCGCAAGATCGGGCCCGCCCTCGCGGCCGGCTGCACGATGATCGTCAAGCCCGCCTCGGCGACGCCGCTGACCATGCTGGCGCTGGCCAAGCTGTGCAGCGAGGCCGGGCTGCCCGACGGCGTGCTGTCGGTGGTCACGACCCAGCGCTCCGGTGCCGTCACCGGCCCGCTGATCGACGATCCGCGGCTGCGCAAGCTCACCTTCACCGGGTCGACCGAGGTCGGTAAGAAGCTCGTCTCGGCATCGGCGAACCGCCTGCTGCGCACCTCGATGGAGCTGGGCGGCAACGCGCCGTTCGTCGTGTTCGACGACGCCGACATCGATGCCGCGGTGGCGGGCGCGATGCAGGCGAAACTGCGCAACGGCGGCGAGGCGTGCACCGCGGCCAACCGCTTCCACGTGCAGCGCGGCGTGGTCGCCGAGTTCACCACCAAGCTGGTCGCCGCGATGACCGAGACCGTGGTGCTCGGGCCCGGCACCGATCCGGCCAGCACCCTCGGACCGCTGGTCAGCGAGGATCAGCGCGAGATCGTCAGCGAGCTGGTCGACGACGCCGTCGAGCAGGGGGCGCAGCTGCTGCTCGGCGGCAAGGCACCCGGTGGCGCCGGCTGGTTCTACCCGGCCACCGTCCTCGGCGACGTGCCCGCGACGGCGCGCATCCTGCGCGAGGAGGTCTTCGGCCCGGTCGCCCCGATCGTCGCCTTCGATACCGAGGACGAGGGCATCGCCGCCGCGAACGACACCGAATACGGCCTGGTCAGCTACGTGTACACGCGGGATCTGGACCGGGCGCTGCGCGTGTCGGAGGCACTGGAGACGGGCATGGTCGGCGTCAATCGCGGCGTCATCTCCGACCCGGCCGCGCCGTTCGGCGGCGTCAAGGAATCGGGTTTCGGGCGCGAGGGCGGCATCGAGGGCATCGAGGAATACCTGAACACGAAGTACATCGCCCTGACCTGAGACGCGAAACCGCCCCGGGGATGGTGTAGCACCCGGGGCGGCTTTGTGGAAGCGGCGAACTGGGGGTCCGCCGCGTGGCTGTGTGGGGCCTAGCGGCCGAGGCGACCTCGGCCGAGTCGGAGCAGGAGCATGGCGAGGGTGTGCCCCTCCTGGCCGAGCTCGCTGAAGCGCTCGAGCACCTTCATCTCGCGGCTGTGGACCAGGCGCGGACCACCGGAGGCCATCCGGGTGCGGCCGATGATCCGGGAGATCTCACTCCGGCGTTTGATCGCGGCGAGGATCGTGGCGTCGAGCTGGTCGATCTCGAGGCGGAGCTTCTCGATCTCCGCCTCGGATTGCGGCAGAGCCGAATCGGACCCGGTGGTCGTAGCAGGGGTGCTCATCATTCATCTCCTCGTGTCAGAACTTGGATCGGTCAGGCCGCACGGCCTGTTACCCGATCTGTTCCTTCACCCTGAAACTTTCCCGATGGGCGGTACGTGATCCCCCCGGGAGTGCGCAAATAGCCGCGCTCACCGCCACGATATCGGATCGTTTGCCGATCCGGGCATGCGGAGAAGCACTGGCCATGAGGCCCAGTGTGCCACGGGCCCCCAGTCATGCAAAACAGTTGTGTTTGTGAATCTGCTGAGAAGCCTGCGGTTCGCCGCCTGTCGGTGCCCGCCGGTAGCGTGGACAGACGATGGATATCACGGTCGCTCCCCACGCCTCAGCCGCCGATCCCAGTGAACCCGCTTCCGCGCCCGCGGAGCTAGCGCGCCGGGACGGTGGTGGCTCCGGCGCGTCCGGTGGTGGGCTGGCCGAGGCGGCGGCGCGGCACAGCGCCGAGCAGGAACAGCGCCGCAAGGAACGCGAGCAGCGCCGCGTCGAGGAGACCGAACGCCTGCTCGACGGACTGAATCCGCAGCAGCGCGCGGCCGTCGTGCACGCGGGCTCGCCACTGCTGATCGTCGCGGGCGCCGGCTCGGGCAAGACGGCGGTGCTCACCCGGCGCATCGCCTACCTGCTGGCCGCGCGTGGCGTGCACACCGGGCAGATCCTGGCGATCACCTTCACCAACAAGGCCGCCGCCGAGATGCGTGAGCGGGTCGCCGGGCTGGTCGGCCCGCGCGCGGCCAGCATGTGGGTCTCGACGTTCCATTCCAGCTGCGTGCGGATTCTGCGGATGCAGGCCGCCCTGCTGCCGGGGCTGAATTCGAATTTCTCCATCTACGACGCCGACGATTCGCGCCGTTTGCTGACGATGATCAGCCGCGATTTCGACATCGACACCAAGAAGTATTCGGCGCGGTTGCTGGCGACCGCGATTTCCAACTTGAAGAACGAACTGATCGGCCCCGAGCAGGCCGCTGCCGACGCCGAGGCCGACGAGACCGAACTGCCCGCGCTGGTCGCCCGGATCTACGCCGAGTACCAGAAGCGGCTGCGCGCAGCCAACGCCATGGACTTCGACGACCTGATCGGCGAGACGGTCGCGCTGCTGCAGCACCATCCGCAGGTGGCCGAGTACTACCGGCGCCGGTTCCGGCACGTCCTCGTCGACGAGTACCAGGACACCAACCACGCGCAGTACGTGCTGGTGCGTGAACTCGTCGGCCACCACACTGCGCCGACCGACGAGGAGTCCGGCGTCGAGCCGAGCGAGTTGTGCGTGGTCGGCGACGCCGACCAGTCCATCTACGCCTTCCGCGGCGCGACGATCCGCAACATCGAGGAATTCGAGCGCGATTTCCCCGACGCGGAAACCATTCTGCTGGAACAGAACTACCGCTCCACCCAGCACATTCTCTCCGCCGCCAACGCGGTGATCTCGCGCAACGAGGGCAGGCGCGAGAAGAAGCTGTGGACCGACTCCGGCGAGGGCGAGCTGATCACCGGCTACGTCGCCGACAACGAGCACGACGAGGCGGCGTTCGTCGCCAAGGAGATCGACAAGCTGGTCGACGCGGGCGACGCGAACTACGGCGATGTCGCGGTCTTCTACCGCACCAACAACAATTCGCGGGCGCTGGAGGAGATCTTCATCCGGATGGGCCTGCCGTACAAGGTGGTCGGCGGCGTCCGGTTCTACGAGCGCAAGGAAGTCCGCGATGTGGTGGCCTACCTGCGCGTGCTGGAGAACCCCGACGACGCGGTGAGCCTGCGCCGCATTCTCAACACCCCGCGGCGCGGAATCGGCGATCGCGCCGAGGCGTGCGTGGCGGTGCACGCCGAACAGCGCGACATCGGCTTCGCCGCCGCGCTGCGTGACGCCGCCGACGGCAAGGTCGCGTTGCTGAACACCAGGGCCGTGCGGGCCATCGCGGGCTTCCTCGACCTGCTCGACGAGATCCGCGCGGCCGGAAAGCGCGCCGACAGCGAATATCCCGACGTGGGCAATGTCGTCGACGCGGTGCTCGACCGCACCGGGTACCGGGCCGAGCTGGAAGCCTCCGACGATCCGCAGGACGGCGCGCGCCTGGACAACCTCAACGAACTGGTCAGCGTGGCCCGCGAATTCAGTTCCGAGGCGTTCAACAACGCCGAGGCCGCGCGCGAGGAAGGGCTGCTGCCGGAGGCCGGCGACGGTGAGCCCGAACCCGGCTCGCTGGCGGCGTTCCTCGAGCGGGTGTCGCTGGTGGCCGACACCGACCAGATCCCCGACGAGGGGTCGGGTGTGGTCACCATGATGACGCTGCACACCGCGAAGGGCCTGGAGTTCCCTGTCGTCTTCGTGACCGGCTGGGAAGACGGGCAGTTCCCGCACATGCGCGCGCTGGGCGACCCGACCGAGCTGGCCGAGGAACGCAGGCTCGCCTACGTCGGCATCACCAGGGCCCGGCAGCGGCTCTACCTGTCCCGCGCCGTGGTCCGCTCGGGTTGGGGGCAGCCGGTGTCGAACCCGGAATCGCGATTCCTGCAGGAGATTCCGCAGCACCTGCTGGACTGGCGCCGGCTGGAGCCGGTGGTCTCGCCGGTGCAGCGCGGCCGCAGGCGCGAGGAGAGTGGCTTCGAACGCGACTGGACCAGGGGCGACGGCTGGGATCAGCGTCCAGGTGTGCGCGGCGGAACGGGTCAGCGCAGGCCGGCCCCGGGTGGCGGTGCGGTCAAGCGGAACAACACCGATCTCGTCCTCGCCGTGGGTGATCGGGTCAGCGACGACAAGTACGGCCTGGGCCGGGTGGTCGCCGCCGACGGTGTCGGCCCGCTGGCGACCGTCACCATCGACTTCGGCACGGCCGGAAAGATCCGGCTGATTCCTCAGTTCAGCCGGACCATCGTGAAGCTCTAGAGGTGTGCGGCTCAGTGCGGGAGTAGATCCGTCAGGGCTTCGTCCAGGGTGGGGTAGCGGAACTGGAAGCCTGCCCTGTGCAGGACTTCCGAGGTGGCGTGGCGGCCGGTGAGGCCGAGAGCCGGGTCGGTGCGCAGGACGAGCGCGCCGATTTTCAGGATCGCCGCCGGGGTGGGGGGTGCGGGTGGGCGGTGCAGCAGGCGGCGCAGGGTCGCCATGAGTTCGGTGTTGCGGACCGGGAATTCGGTGGCGGCGACGAGGACGCCATCGGGGAGAGCCAGATCGGGGTCGAGGCCGAGGGTGGCGCGGACGATGGCCAGCCAGTCCTCGATGTGGATCCAGCTGAACCACTGGTCACCGGGGCCGACGCGGCCACCGAGGCCCGCCTTGGTGAGCTGGGCGAGGCGTTCGAGCGCGGGGGCGTCGGGGTCGAGGACGATGGAGGTGCGCAGGATCGTCCAGTGCTCGGCGCGGGCCGGGTCGAACGCTTCCTCCCACGGCTGGGCGACGCCGGTCATCTGTGGCAGGCCGACGGGCAGGGGAGTGGTTTCGGTGCAGCGGGTTTCGCCCGCGTCCGACCAGATCGCGGTGGTGCTGGCCTGCACCCAGTAGTCCACCGGGGTATCCCGCAGACCGGCGGCGGCGACCAGCGCCGCGGTGGAATCGACTCGGCTGGTGCGCAGTTCGGCGATATTGCGTTCGGTGGGCCGGCAGTCGACCAGCTTGCCCGCGAGGTTGACCACCGCGAGCTTGCCGGGCTCCCGCAATTCCACAGCCCAGGCGCCGACCGAACGGCCGTCCCATTCGGTCTGCCGGAACGGCAGGGCGGGGTTGCGCTTGCGGGTGAGCAGGGTGACGCGCTGACCACGACAGGTGAGGTCGGCGGCGATCTGGGTGCCGAGCGCACCGGTGCCGCCCGCGATGACCACGGTGAGCGCGTCGTCGGCGGGCACCAGCCCGGCCAAGCGCGCCAGCCGCGAGAAGTTCACCCGCGCATCGGTTTCGATGAACGGCCGGACCACCGTGCGCGCCGCCGCGGCGGACGGCCCGGTGAACCGCAGCTCCTGGGTGATCTCGGTACCACCGTCACGCGGGGTCAACCGCCAGGTGAGATGCATGGTTCCGGCGGGTTCGGGCTGCTCGATGCTCAGTTCCCGATCCGGGACGACGGCGGTGACGGTGAACGATCCACCGAATCGCCCGTGCACGCGCGCCGCGACCTGGCCGTTGGGCAGATAGTCACCGGTGGCACCGACGGCGACCGGCCCGTGCATCCGCACCGACCGCACGCCCGGATTCCACTCCGGCCACTGCGCGAGATCCCCCAGTACGCTCCACACGGATGCCGGTGGGAGCGCGATGAACTGCGTGTACTTCGTCGTACCAGCCATGACCGGAACGCTAATCGGGTGCAGCGGCACTGTGAAGGGTGCCGCTGATCACCTCACCTCAGTCGCGCTGGGAGCCCAGGCTGATGCCGCGGGTGGCCAGCCACGGGACCGGATCGATCTTGTCGGTGCCGTTGAGCCACACCTCGAAATGGCAGTGTGGGCCGGTGGAGAAGCCACGGTTGCCCATGGTGGCGATCTGATCGCCGGCCAGCACCCGCTGACCCTGCGAGACGGTCGCGGTGTCGATGTGGCCGTAGATGGTGACGGTGCCGTCGTCGTGCAGGACACGCACCCACATGCCGAAGCCCGAGGCCGGACCCGCTTCGATGACGGTGCCGTCGGCGACCGAGTAGATCGGGGTGCCGATCGGACCGGCGACATCGATGCCGAGGTGCTGCACACCCCAGCGGGCACCGAAACCGGAGGTGTAGTTGCCGGAGGTGAACTTCGCGAACAGCGGGCGCAGCTTGGCCGATTCCTGCGCGGCGAGGTCTTCGGCGAACTTCTGGCCCTTGGCGAGGATGTCGTCGAAGTGGCTCTTGTCGGCGATGGCGGAGGCTTCGAGTACCGAAGCGCCGGTGCCGTTCTCGCCGAGGTCGGCGGTGCTCATCGACTGGGCGGCGATCTCGTGGATCTGGCCCGCGGCCTCGTAGTCGACACCGTGCGCGGGCTGGCCCGGGTCGGCCATCGCGGCCTGACCGGCGGCGACGACAGCGCCCGCGGCGACGGCGATGACCGCGGCACGGCCCTTCAGCGCGGCGGGGGGAGCGGGCACGCGGTGCGCGCCACCACGACGTTCGGCGCGACGCGGGGTGGGTTCTTCGGACTCGGCGGCGCGGGTGGGCTCCCACGACGTGGGGTAGGCGCCGGAGTCATAGGTGTCGGACTCGTCCGGGGTCCACTCGTCCGCGGCGGGAGTCCAGGCGCTGTCGGCGTTCCAGTTGTTCTGGTCCTGCCAGGTGTTCTGCTGCGGCCACGCCGTCTCGGGCGCCGCAGCGGGCGCACGACGGCCTTGCGGGTGCGAGGTGTACTCGTCGGTGTACCGGTAACGGTGGCCGGAATTGGTGCGATCTTCGACTGTGAAGGTGGAGCGGTGGTTCATCGGCTGCGCCGAATCGCCGACGGCTGTTCCAAGCGAGTGCTGACGTGCCTCAAGCTTGTCGTCCTCCTCAGTCCTGACTTGCCCAGTCGTGACCTGGTTGTCGTGACCTGGTTGTGACTTCGACCGCATTGACGGTAACGAAGCGATTGCAGAGTGGCAAGCGCTGGTCGGAAACCTAGCGTACTGTGTGAGATTCGTCACCGTAACGCGTCGGAATATCTCACCATTTTCAGGTGTCCCGGGTGAGCTCCGTCGACGACATAACGTAGTAGATCGTGAGGGGTCGCGGCTTTACGTGTCCCGACCTGCCACGGTGCCGGAAATCGCCGAAAAACTACTCGCCAGTAGCCTTGGCCAGCGGTTTTCCCGACCTCCCGTAACACGTCGTGACCTGCGCCACTTAGGATGAATGTGGCCGATTGGCCCTCCATGTGACTGGTTAGAGTCCGACCCGACCCGCTACCGACGTCGGGCCGCCAACAAAGACGTTGTCATAGCAACGCAGACGAGACGGTGAGTACATGGATCTCTTCGAATATCAGGCGAAGGAGCTCTTCGTTAAGCACGGAGTGCCTTCGTCCGAGGGTCGTGTTTGCGACACGGCCGAAGAAGCTCGCGCGATTGCCGAGGAAATCGGCAAGCCGGTGATGGTCAAGGCGCAGGTCAAGGTGGGCGGCCGTGGTAAGGCGGGTGGCGTCAAGTACGCCGCCACCCCGGAGGACGCGTTCACGCACGCGCAGAACATTCTCGGTCTGGACATCAAGGGCCACATCGTCAAGAAGCTCCTTGTCGCCGAGGCCAAGGACATCGCGGAGGAGTACTACATCTCCTTCCTGCTCGATCGTTCGAACCGCACCTACCTGGCCATGTGCTCGGTCGAGGGTGGCATGGAGATCGAAGAGGTCGCCGCCACCAAGCCGGACCGCCTGGCCAAGATCGCCGTGGACGCCGTCAAGGGTGTCGACCTGGCCTTCGCCCGTGAGATCGCGGAGAAGGGCCACCTGCCCGCCGACGTGCTCGACGCCGCGGCCGTGACCATCCAGAAGCTGTGGGAGGTCTTCATCTCCGAAGACACCACCCTGGTCGAGGTCAACCCGCTGGTGCGTACGCCGCAGGACGAGATCCTCGCCCTCGACGGCAAGGTCACCCTGGACGAGAACGCCGAGTACCGGCACCCCGACCACCTGAACTTCGCCGACGTCGAAGCGACCGACCCGCTCGAGCTGAAGGCCAAGGAGAACGACCTCAACTACGTCAAGCTCGACGGCGAGGTCGGCATCATCGGCAACGGCGCGGGCCTGGTCATGTCGACCCTGGACGTCGTCGCGTACGCCGGTGAGAACCACGGCGGCGTGAAGCCGGCCAACTTCCTCGACATCGGCGGCGGTGCTTCGGCTTCCGTGATGGCCGCGGGTCTGGACGTCATCCTGGGCGACGCGCAGGTCAAGAGCGTGTTCGTCAACGTCTTCGGTGGCATCACCGCGTGCGACGCGGTCGCCAACGGCATCGTGAAGGCGCTGGAGATCCTCGGCGACGCGGCCACCAAGCCGCTGGTCGTCCGTCTCGACGGCAACAACGTCGACGAGGGCCGCAAGATCCTCGCCGAGGCCAACCACCCGCTGGTGACGCTGGCCCAGACCATGGACGAAGGCGCCGACAAGGCTGCCGAACTGGCCGCAGCCAAGTAAGGAACACGAACATGTCCATCTTCCTGAACAAGGACAACAAGGTCATCGTCCAGGGCATCACCGGCGGCGAGGGCACCAAGCACACCGCGCTGATGCTGAAGGCGGGCACCAATGTCGTCGGCGGCGTGAACGCGCGCAAGGCCGGCACCACCGTCACCCACACCGACAAAGACGGCAACGAGATCGAGCTGCCCGTGTTCGCCTCCGTCGCCGAGGCGATCGAGAAGACCGGCGCCGACACCTCCATCGCGTTCGTGCCGCCCGCCTTCTCCAAGGACGCCATCATCGAGGCCATCGACGCGGAGATCCCGCTGCTCGTGGTCATCACCGAGGGCATCCCGGTGCAGGACTCCGCCTACGCGTGGGCCTACAACGTGGAGAAGGGCGAGAAGACCCGCATCATCGGCCCGAACTGCCCCGGCATCATCACCCCCGGCGAGGCGCTGGTCGGTATCACCCCGAACAACATCACCGGCAAGGGCCCGATCGGCCTGGTGTCGAAGTCGGGCACCCTGACCTACCAGATGATGTACGAGCTGCGCGATTTCGGTTTCTCGACCGCGATCGGCATCGGCGGCGACCCGGTCATCGGCACCACCCACATCGACGCCATCGAGGCGTTCGAGAAGGACCCCGAGACCAAGATCATCGTCATGATCGGCGAGATCGGTGGCGACGCCGAAGAGCGCGCCGCGGCCTACATCAAGGCCAACGTGACCAAGCCGGTCGTCGGCTACGTCGCCGGCTTCACCGCGCCCGAGGGCAAGACCATGGGCCACGCCGGCGCCATCGTCTCCAGCGGCGGCGGTACCGCGCAGGCCAAGCAGGAGGCGCTCGAGGCCGCCGGCGTGAAGGTCGGCAAGACGCCGTCCGCCACCGCCGCGCTGGCGCGCGAGATCCTGGAGAAGGCGTCCATCGCTTCTGCGTGATCCATCGCAACACCTACGAAGGCCGCCTCCAGGTTCGACGGAGGCGGCCTTCGTCGATTCTCCACAGGGCCGTGGTTGTCCACAGCCCGATCGGTAGGTGATGACCGGGGACGGGACGTGCAGTAGCGTCAGTAACCGGATCAGCACCAGTCAGTTCGACGCGACCGATGCGCACGACTCGACAAGGAGACGACGACATGTCATACCCGACCGGGGGCTCCGGGTACAACGCACCCGCGACACCCGCCGCGCCCAGCCAGGGCCCGAGCACCGGAGCCGCCGCGGCTGCGCCATCGACCGCGGACGGTTCGGAAGGCAAAGGGCTGCCGTTCATTCTGACCGCCGCGACCGCCGGTCTCGGCGTGCTGACCTTCCTGCTCGGCTTCCTGCCGTTCGTCGGCGCCAAGCCGGTGACCATCGGCGGCACCACCGTGAGCAGCGACGAGACCGACAGCTTCTTCGCCTACTTCGGCGGCTCGGCCACGCTGTCCATCGTGCTGCTGGCCGGTCTGCTGGCCGGTGTGTCGTTGCTGCCCAAGCAGAAGCTGCTCGGCGCCGCGGCCGCGGCCGCGGTGGCGGGCCTGTTCGGCGTGCTCGCGCTGACCTTCTCGGTGCCCGAGGGCGCCGAGCTGGAGTTCGGTGCCTACATCGTGATCGTGTTCGCGCTGCTCACCGCTGCCGCCGCGATCGTCGCGGTGCTGTTCGAGCTGGGCATCATCAAGCCGCCGGCGCCCAAGCCCGCCCAGCCGCAGCAGCAGCCGGGTCAGTTCGGCCAGTACGGCCAGCAGGGCTACGGCCAGCAGCAGGGCTACGGCCAGGGCACCGGCCAGCAGGCCTACGGTCAGGGCGGTTACGGCCAGGGCCAGACCGGCGGCCAGTACCCGACCCAGTCGCCGTACGGCCAGCAGAGCCAGCCGTCGGTGCCGCAGCCGTCCTACGGTCAGCCCGGCCAGCAGGCGCAGCAGCCGTCCTACGGGCAGCCGCCGCAGTCGCCGTACGGCCAGCAGTACGGTGCGCCGCAGCAGCAGTCGCCGTACGGTGGTGCGCCGCAGGCGCAGCCGCGTCCGGACGAGAGCGCGACCCAGCACTTCGGCGCGCAGCAGCCCGGTCAGGGGCAGCCCTTCGGCGCGCCGACCTACGGTGGCGCGCAGCAGCCCGGTGCGGCCGCGCCGCAGCAGGGCCAGCCGTTCGGTGGTGAGCAGACCGCCGATCCGGCGGCCGACGCGACCACGGCGTTCCGCCCGAACGAGGACAACAAGTAAAACCGACGGCCGCCGCGCGTGGCACAGGTTCGATCGCGAGCCCACAGGTGCGCCTGTGGGCTCGCGGCGCGCCTGACCCGCGCCCGCCGGGGAAGCTGCCACGCTGAATTGTCATGAGCTCCCGTAACGCCCTCGTGCGCCGGACCTCCGGGTCACGCGGCGACAGGGAGGCCACCGCACCGCCATCCGGGCACCGTCACGAGCCGCCCTGGTGGTCGCTGTCGCCCGAGCGGGCGCGCACCCTGCTGCTGGTCGCCGCCCGGCCGACGATCTGCGGGCTGGCGGCGACGATCCTGCTCGTCCTGGTGGTCATGCTGACCACCGATACCGATCTGACCAGCACGCCGGGCGCGGTCGCGGCGACCTGGCTCGCCGCTCACCAGATTCCGCTGACCGTCGGCCGGACGACGCTGGGCGTGCTGCCGCTCGTCCCGACCGCGGTCCTGGTCTTGGTGGCCGCCCGTGAATGCGCGCGTGCGGTGCCCCGCCGCCCCACCCCGATCGAACTCGGGTGGCTCACCGGCGCCGTGCTCGCGGGTCCGCTGCTGATGACCGCGGTCTGCCTGGCCGTCACCGGGGACGCCGCGGGGGTCACCCCGCTCGAACCGCCGGGCCCGGTGACCGCGTTCGGCTGGGTGCTCGTGCTCTACCTCGGCGCGGCGGCGGGCGGGGTCGCCAGTCGCGCCTGGCCGTCGGTGTGCGCGCTGCTGCCGGTCGAGATCCCGGAATGGGCCGTGCTCGGCGCTCGCGCCGCGCGGCGCACGGTGCTGCGCATGCTCGGCTGCGCCGCGCTGGCCACCGCGGTGTCGTTCTTCCTGCATCTGTCCCGGCTCGACGGCGCGTACGACCAGGCGCACGACGTCACCGATGTCCTCGGCATGACGCTGTTGTCGCTGCTCTACCTGCCGAATGTGGTGATCGCCGCGGCCGGGATGCTGTGCGGGGCCGCGGTCCAGTTCGGTGCCGGGTCGGTCGGGCTGTTCGGCGTCACCGCCGGGCAGGTCCCCGTGTTGCCCGCGCTGATCCCGCTGCCGGAGGGTCCGTCGGCGGCCTGGTGGCCGGTGCTGTTGCTGGTGCCGATCGCGGTGGGTGTGCTCGGCGGGATCGAGTTGGGCCGCACCAGCGACGACCGGCCGGGCGCGCCGTGGGCGACGCTCACGTCCGCCGCGCTGTCCACACTGACCTTCCTGCTGCTCGCGATCCTCGGCGGCGGACAGCTCGGCGCCGTCGGCCGGGTCGGGGTCGACCTGCTGATGCTGGTCGTACTGATGGTCACCTGGTTCGGCTTCGGCGGTTTCGTCGGCATGTTCTTCGCCCGTCGCTTCCTCGCTCCCGCGGCCCCGGCCGAGGAATACGACGACGACTACGACGACCATGACGACTACGACGAGTACGACGACGAGGACGAGTACTACTACGACGACGAGGACGAAGACGACTACGACGACGACGATTCCGCCGTCGAGGTCGACGCCGAACTGGTCACCGACTTCGACGACGACGTCGAGGTGAGTATCGCCGCGCCGGGCTCCACGGTCGCGCCGACCGGCGACATCGTCGACGCGGAGGTCGTCGAGTCGGACCTGCCGGAAGGGGACAAGAGCACCGGTCGTTAAGCTCGACCCGGCGGTATCGCCGATCGCCGCGACCCGACACACGCAGGAGTAGAGCGCTGACGTCCTCGTTTGCCCAGTGGAAGCCCGCAGGGACACCGGCCACCGTCGTCGTCCTCGCCTCGGGAACCGGCTCGCTGCTCAACGCGCTGCTGGCCGCCGCGCGCGAGCCCGGCTATCCCGCCAAGATCGTCGCGGTCGGCGTCGACCGGGTGTGCCAGGCCACCGAACACGCCGAGACCGCCGGGATCGAGCACTTCCGCGTCGCGGTCAAGGACTTCGCCGACCGGGCCGCTTGGGACCGCGCGCTGACCGAGGCCGTCGACGCCTTCCAGCCCGACCTGGTGGTCTCCGCCGGCTTCATGAAGATCGTCGGTCCCGCGTTCCTCGAGCGTTTCGGTGGCCGGTTCATCAACACCCATCCCGCGCTGCTGCCGTCGTTCCCCGGCGCGCACGGGGTGCGCGACGCGCTCGCCTACGGCGCCAAGGTCACCGGCTGCACGGTGCACCTGGTCGACGGTGGCGTCGACACCGGCCCGATCCTCGCGCAGGAGGCGGTCGACGTGCTGCCCGGCGACGACGAGGCCGCCCTGCACGAGCGCATCAAGGTTGTCGAGCGACGGTTGCTGGCGGAGGTCATCGCCGCTGTCGCGACCCGAGGCATTGTCTCCGACGGACGAAAGGCAGAAATTCCAGATGAGCGAGCACGCCGGTGAGTGAACGTAAGGCGATCCGCAGGGCGCTGGTGAGCGTCTACGACAAGACCGGGCTCATCGAGCTGGCCACCGGACTGCACGCCGCGGGCGTGGAGCTGGTGTCGACCGGTTCGACCGCGGGCAAGATCGCCGAGGCGGGCATTCCGGTCACCAAGGTCGAGGACCTGACCGGTTTCCCGGAGACCCTCGACGGCCGGGTCAAGACCCTGCACCCCCGGGTGCACGCGGGCATCCTGGCCGACACCCGCCGCGCGGAGCACGTCGACCAGCTCGTCGAGCTGGGCGTGGAGGCCTTCCAGCTGGTGGTGGTGAACCTCTACCCGTTCACCCAGACCGTGGCCAGTGGCGCGAGCATCGACGAGTGCGTCGAGCAGATCGACATCGGCGGCCCGTCGATGGTGCGTGCCGCCGCGAAGAACCACCCCTCGGTCGGTGTGGTCGTCGACGTCAACGACTACGACGATGTGCTCGCCGCGGTGAAGTCGGGCGGCTTCACCCTCGCCGAGCGGACCGGGCTGGCCGCCAAGGCCTTCCAGCACACCGCGAGCTACGACGTGGCCGTCGCGAGCTGGATGGGCTCGGTCGCCGTGCCCGCCGTGCAGCCCGAGACCGAGCAGTTCCCGGGCTGGGTCGCCGGTTCGTGGGAGCGCGCCGCGGTGCTGCGCTACGGCGAGAACCCGCACCAGGCCGCCGCGCTGTACACCAGCAACGACGGCACGGTCGGCATCGCGCAGGCCGAGCAGCTGCACGGCAAGGAGATGTCGTACAACAACTACACCGACGGTGACGCCGCCTGGCGTGCCGCCTACGACTTCGACGAGCCCGCCGTCGCGGTGATCAAGCACGCCAACCCGTGTGGCATCGCCGTCGGCGCCGATATCGCCGAGGCGCATCGCAAAGCCCACGCCACCGACCCGGTCAGCGCCTACGGTGGCGTGATCGCGGCCAACCGCGAGGTCAGCGTGGAGATGGCCGAGCAGGTCGCCGAGATCTTCACCGAGGTGATCGTGGCCCCCGGCTACGCGCCCGGTGCGGTCGAGGTGCTGCAGCGCAAGAAGAACGTGCGCGTACTGGTGGCCGAGCCGCCGCAGCGCAAGGGTGTGGAACTGCGCCCGATCAGCGGCGGCGCGCTGCTGCAGGACCGCGACGTCCTCGACGCCGCGGGCGACGATCCGGCCAACTGGACCCTCGCCGCGGGCGACCCGGCCGACGCCACCACCCTGGCCGACCTCGAATTCGCTTGGCGCGCTTGCCGGGCCGTGAAGTCGAACGCGATCCTGCTGGCCGACGACGGCGCCGCCGTCGGCGTCGGCATGGGTCAGGTCAACCGGGTCGACTCCTGCAAGCTCGCGGTCGAGCGCGCGGGGGAGCGGGCCAAGGGCTCGGTCGCCGCGTCCGACGCGTTCTTCCCGTTCTCCGACGGCCCGCAGATCCTGGTGGCCGCGGGCGTGCGCGCTATCGTGCACCCCGGTGGCTCGATCCGCGACAAGGACACCGTCGAGCTCTGCAAGGAAGCCGGCGTCACGCTGTACCTGACCGGAGCGCGTCACTTCGCGCACTGAGTCACGGCGAACCCGACCGGGTGCCGCACCGAATCCTCGGTGCGGCACCCGTTTTCGTTATTGGGGTCAGTTCGATGCGGCACCGGTGAGGGTGGTCAGCATCCAGTCCGCGGCCGCGGACTCGGTGTCGAAGCGCGCCCGCACGTCGAATTGCCCACGCTCGTAGGCGCCGACCTCCCACCCGTTGTCGTGGCCGGGCCGTAGGAACCAGAAGTCGGTGGGTAGCGGATCGGATTCGTGCACACCGTCGATCTGATAGGAGCCGGGGGGCAGGCCCGCATCGGCGAGGGCGTCGCTGAGTTGTTGGCAACTCATGGTTACTCCGCTCAGGAGGGTCGTTCTTCGACGAGGTAGCCGTTCTGCGGCAGCCAGGTGACGCTCGAGGCCGCGCCTGCCTCGGGCAGGTAGCTCGACTCCAATTTGTACTGTGTGCCACCGCCGGGCTGTTCGAACCACGCGGCGATCGGACCCGCGTCGACCTGGAATGGTTTGAGGACGCAGTACAGGTGATAGTTGCTCAACGGCGTGCCGGCCGGAGTGTTCAGGTTCTGTGGCGGCAGGGCACGTGCGGCGAAAGCATCACCCTGTGGTGCGAGGAATTTCCCGCCCGCATAGCCGAAACGGTCGACTCGCTTGCCCGGCGCCAACGCCTGGGGGTGGCGCAGGGGATGGCCGCCACGCACGGCGAATCCGTCCGCCGGCGGGCCTCGACGGGATGAAACCGCGAGGGCTCATTACATCACCTCAGGCAGCCGAATCGGCTCCGGCCGTCATCCGCTTCGCCGGATTCGGCAGTTCATGTCGCTCGGGGCATTCTGGTGGGCGTCCGTACCGCGTGTGCCGTACAGATTCCCTTGTGTGGCACACGAGTTCGCTATCCGGCGTCGACCACCTGGCGGCTGCCCAGCGGCGCCTTCAGGGTGATCTCCACGGTGCCGAAGACGGCGTTCATGGTGCACATCTTGCCGACCGCGTCGGCGCGGGTGCCCGCGCGCAGGGCGACGGCGACCGCGGTGGCCGACTCGGTGACGGTGGCGTCGACGCCGTAGCACTCGGGGTTACCGGTCTGGAAGTTGACGCCGATCATGTTGTCGCTCAGGCGAGTCCACGAGGTAAAGGGCAGCGGGTGCGGGTTGACGATGGTGGGATCGGGGGTGAAGCGGTGGCCGAGGCTCGCGTTGCCGTCTTCCGGCCGGGCGCTCGGGGTCGTCGAATTCGATTGGGGTGCAGCGTCATCGGAGCTCGAGCAGGCGGTGAGCGGGCCGAGCAGCACGGCCAGGGCGGCCGCGGCGGCGGTGAAACGCGACGTCGTTCGCATGACGCGAGCCTAGTCGGCGTGGCGCGCGGCCTCGCGCGGGTGCGTAGGGCATCCTGGATGCGGTACTCCTCACAGTGAACTTTCCGCGAACCCTGCGCGTAACTCACCCATTTCGGCTCGGTGGGGACTACATTCGCTTGCGATGCGACGCCGTGGCATACGGCGAGCATCAATCTGTTGGATGCTCTGCAACTGGATCTTCGAAAGGACGAACGTGGGCGACACGCTGCGCGTAGGCGAAGAACTGGGACTGGGACAGTCCCTGACCGGCGGTGCGTACACCCTGGCCCTGCAGCCGGACGGCAACCTCGTGCTGACCGAGCCCGACGGCAACGTCGTGTGGGCCGCACAAACTCACGGGCAGGACGTGCAGCGCGCGGCTCTGCAGCACGACGGCGATTTCGTCATCTACAAGGGTGACGGCTCGCGCGTCTGGGCGACCGACACCAGCGGCAAGAACGTCGAGCGTCTGGTCGTGCAGCCCGACCGCAACGTCGTGCTCTACGGCACCGACGACTCGGTCGCGTGGGCCACCGCCACCAACACCGACAACCCGCTGCCGGCCCCCGAGCCGGAGCCGGTCGCCGCCGCCCCGATCGCCGAAGAGGTCCCCCCGCCGCCGGCGGCGCAGACCTACACCGTCGAGCCGGGCGACACCCTGTGGGCCATCTCCGAGCGCTTCTACGGCGACGGCAACCGCTACTCCGAGATCGCTGCCGCCTCCGGCATCGACAACCCGGACCTGATCAACGCGGGCCAGGTTCTCACCATCCCGTGATGACGTAGTCGCGGCGCTCATCGCCTGCACAACGAAAGTGGCCCCGAGGCAACAGCTTCGGGGCCACTTTCGCGTTCGGGCTACTTGCTGGTGGTGAAGGGCAGCAGCGCCATTTCGCGGGCGTTCTTCACCGCGACGGCGACCTGACGCTGCTGCTGCGGGGTCAGGCCGGTCACGCGGCGGCTGCGGATCTTGCCGCGATCGGAGATGAAGGTGCGCAGCAAGTTGACGTCTTTGTAGTCGACGACCTCGATGCCCGCGGCGATCAACGGGTTCTTCTTCGGCTTACGGCCCTGCTCGGCGCGTGCCTTCTTGGACGGTGCTCGCTTCACTGCCATGCGATGTTCCTTCTCACGAGATCAGTGGGTGTCTACCAGCTCGATTTGTGGACCCCAGGGAGCTCGCCCCGGTGGGCCATCTCGCGCACACGAACACGGGAGAGGCCGAACTTCCGGAGATGGCCGCGTGGCCGGCCATCGGCTGCATCCCGATTGCGCAATCGTACCGGACTGGCGTCGCGGGGCTGGTTGCGCAGTTCGGCCTGCGCGGCGGCGCGCTCGGCGTCCCCGGTGGACGACTTGCGGATGAGCTCCTTGAGCTCGGCGCGCCGAGCGGCGTAACGCTCGACGATCGCGCGGCGCTGCTCGTTGCGGGCGATCTTGGACTTCTTCGCCATCAGCGCTCCTCGCGGAAGTCGACGTGCTTGCGCACGACGGGGTCGTATTTGCGCAGGACCAGCCGGTCGGGGTCGTTGCGGCGGTTCTTGCGGGTGACGTAGGTGTAGCCGGTCCCCGCGGTGGACTTGAGTTTGACGATCGGCCGGATATCGGTCGACTTCGAGGCCATGGGTGCTCCTAGATCTTGTCGCCCCGAGCGCGGATGCGAGCCACCACGGCCTCGATCCCGTCCCGGTCGATGGTCTTGATGCCCTTGGCGGAGACCGTCAGCGTGATGCGGCGGCCCTCGCTGGGCAGGTAGTAGGTCTTGCGCTGGATGTTGGGGTTCCAGCGCCGGTTGGTGCGCCGGTGTGAATGCGAGACGGCTTTTCCGAAGCCGGGCTTGCGACCGGTGACCTGGCAGTGGGCCGACATGCGACCTCCCTCCATAGAGATGACAACCATTTTCGACAACAGTTATTCCGCACTGTACCGTTGGGGTAACGTAAATGAAAATCGTTATCGAAAGGGGTATCGGGTGCTGGACCAGTCCGACCGGAGAACGCCCGTCGTGCTGTTGGCCGGCTTCTCCGGACCTGCCATGACCGGCGTCGAGCACATCGCGGCGACACTGAGCGCGGACGCGGGCACCGTGGTGGTGCACCACGACCTCGCCGAGCTGCGCGAAGGTGTCGTGCGGCGCACGGTGCGCACCGCGGGCACCGTCACGACCACCGTGCTGGAACTCGCGCACGGCTGCGTGTCGTGCACGCTGCGCGCGGATCTGCTGCCGATGCTGTGCACGCTCGCCGCCCGCGAGCACGTGCGCCGCATCGTGCTCGCGCTCGACCCGGCCATCGAGGCCGAGGCGCTGTGCCACGCGATCGACACGGTCGAGGTGACCGGAGTGGCGGATCGGGTCGACGGGCCCGCGAGCCGGAACGTGCGGATCGAGGCCACGCTGACCTGCCTGGACGGGCAGCAGTGGCTCGCCGACGCCACCGGCGACGAGGTGCTGGCCGACCGCGGGCTCGCCGCGGCCGACGACGAGCGGACTGTCGCGCAGGTGGCCGTGGGCCAGGTCGACTTCGCCGACGCGCTGGTGGTGCTCGCCACCGATGTCGACGCGCTCGAGCGTGAACGGCTCGGCGCCGTCCTCGGGCGGCTGGCCCCGGCCGCGCCGGTCGCCTGGCTCGACGAACTCCCGGCCTTCGACGCGGTCGAGATCGGCGCGCTGCTGACCCGCGTCCCGGCCGACGCGCGCCGCGGCCGGATCTTCGACGCGCACGCGCCGCTGCTGCGCGGTCAGCCGCCGCTGACCACCGACTGTGGCGTCTCGCTCATCGAATTCGCCGCGCGCAGACCGTTCCATCCAGGCCGGCTGCACGACGCGCTGGACGTGCTGTTCGACGGTGTGGTCACCGCGCGCGGCCGGATCTGGCTGGCCACCCAGCCCGACCAGGTGGTGTGGCTGGAATCGGCGGGCGGTGGCCTGCGGGTCGGCGGCGCCGGTCGCTGGCTGGCGGCGATGGACGCCGAGGAGCAGGCCGAGGCCGACCCGGACCGCCGGGCGATGGCCGCGCTGCGCTGGGACGAGCGGTTCGGCGATCGCGATGTGTCGCTGGTGATCCTGGCCCACGACGCCGATCCCGCCGAGATCCGGCACGCACTGCACTGGGCGCTGGTCGAGGACGACGAGCTGCTGCTGGTCGACCGGGCACCGGAACGAGTCGCGTTGTGGGAGGACCCCTTCGGCGACTGGCACGAAGACCCCTGCGCCGATCCGTCCGAGGCCGCGGCCACGGCGGGCGAGCGCACCGAGAGAGGAGAAACATCATGAAAGCGGGCATCCATCCCGACTACCACCCGGTGGTCTTCGAGGATTCGAGCACCGGCAAGCGGTTCCTGACCAGGTCGACCTCGACCAGCGACCGCACCGTCGAGTGGACCGACGGCAAGACCTATCCGCTGCTGATGGTCGATGTCACCTCGGACTCGCATCCGTTCTGGACCGGTACCCATCGCAACCTCGACACCCAGGGCCGGGTGGAGAAATTCGAGCGCAAGTACGGAAAGCGCTCGCGCGCGGGCAAGGAGGGCTGAGCCGTGGCGGTTCCGAAGCGCAGGATGTCGCGGTCGAACACCCGCAGCAGGCGTTCGCAGTGGAAAGCGGAAGTTCCGCAGCTGGTTCCCGTGACCGTCGGCGGTGTGGAATACAAGGTGCCGCGCCGTATCGTCGGCGCCGTCCGAAAAGGCGTGATAGACCCGACGAAATTCTGATCCTGGCGGTCGGCCGTGAGGATCACGTTCGCGGCCGGTCTCGCGTCCGAGGTGCGAGGTCGGTCGTGACAACTGTGTTCGCGGCCCGCCTCGCGTCCGAGGGGCGAGACGTCCCGGCGAAGCCGAAGTATCGCCCCTCGGACGCGAGGCACAAGGGGGCCGCGAACCCGCGGCGCCAGCCGCCTTTAACTCAGCCCTCGCGCTCGGCCAGTTCGGCCAGGGCCGCGGCGAGCTGGAAGAACTTGTTGCTGCCGAGGTCGGCGATGGTCTTGATCTTCAGGGCCTCGAGCAGCTGCTTGTCGTGCGCCTCGGTCAGGCCGGCCAGGGCCGACGGCGGCGCGGCAAGGATTTCCTTCAGCGTCTTGTTCTCGTATTCCTTGTCGAGAACTTTGTCGAGCACCACGTTGACGGCCATGCGAACTCCTTCGGACGAACCTTGGATGTGCTGGGCGAGACGAATGCGCCCTCGGCGACGATAACCCGATGCGGCGCCTGCTGGGGGCCGAACGCGCCGTCAGCGGCCGGTTCTTCCGCACCTGCTGTCCAGGGGGCTTTCATCGAGGTGGTTATGCCTGTTCAGCGCTGTTTTGGTGGGTGCGGGGCAATCGGTCGGTTAACCATGTGACGCATGCCACTTGGCTTGAGCAGGGCTAACGGCTTGCCGGGTGATTGCTGGAAGGCGGATAACCAACTCTTGGTTTGTTTTGTGGCACAAGAAAATTCCCCAGTGGCTGATGCGGAGTCCTTGGCGGGTATGTACTCTCGTGCGGGAGGGCGGGTTCTCCGGTGACGGAGAACCCGCTCATCGCCACTTCAGGGGCGGTTTTCGGGCCGGATGCGGCCCGCCGCGAGGGATTCGGCGAGCGGGGCGCTCGTCCACAATTTTTCCGACAAACCGGACGTTAGCTGGTTACCGGACGGTGACGGCGCGTGCCTCGCGCTGGCGTTCGGCGGCATCGCGTCGATCCGGCGCGATCAGCACCGCGGTGATCGGCACCGTCAGACCCAATGCGCCGAGCACGAACATCGGGAACACCAGGTCGAACGGCGTGAGGCCGCCCGGCGTCCGGCTGCCCGGATCGATCGTGAACTCCAGTGCGGCGACCGCGGTGTAGTACACGGCGGCGACGCCGAGCGCGAACAGTACCGAGGCCGCGACCCGCACCAGGA
Source organism: Nocardia fodinahabitans (assembly GCF_052983615.1). Lineage (NCBI taxonomy): Bacteria > Bacillati > Actinomycetota > Actinomycetes > Mycobacteriales > Nocardiaceae > Nocardia > Nocardia fodinahabitans. The sequence continues at coordinate 2,420,387 of NZ_JBRJJC010000001.1, read as the reverse complement.
CCAGGCGCACGACCTGGAAGGCCCATAGTGTCGCGGTGCACAGTGCCATCGACGCCAGCACGGAGACGCCGATCAAGCCCAGCGACTCGTCTACGGTGCCCTGCACGGTCAGCGCGTCCAGGGTCAGGTAGGTCGACAGGCCGACGCTGAGCCCCATCGTCAGCCCGCCGACGATCAGCCGTGGCAACTGCGGGGTCCGGCCGGCGATCAGCAGGCCCGCCAGCACACCGACGACCGCGGTGGCGGCCGCCGCGGCGCCGAGCGCGGCGTTGTACCGCAGCGTGGTCTCGGGCACCCGGATGCCGAGCAGTGCCACCGAATTCGCCAGCCACAGCCCGACCCCGCCGAGCGAGACCGCCGCCATGGTCAGCCAGAGCATCCGGAACCGCTGGGAGTACTTGGCGTGCCGCACACAGGCGAACGCCACCAGCGCGCCCAGGATCGACAAACCGAACGCGACCCAGGCGATGCCGGTACCGCGGCCGAACGTTTCCGCGCCGGTCGCGGCGAGCACCTCAACCACGCCGGCCGGCCTCCTCGAACTGCTGCGGCTCGAGCTGCGCGATCGCGTACTCGGTGACTGCTGCCAGCGCCTGCCTGACCTCGACCGCGTTGCGCGCGTCGATGTCGACGATCGGGATGCCCTCGCGCACCGAGAGCGCTTCGCGCAGTTCGGCGATCGGGAAGCGCGGGGCGTTCGGGAAGCGGTTCACCGCGATCAGGAACGGCAGGCCGCGCGCCTCGAAGAAGTCGACCGCGGCGAAACTGTCCTCCAGCCTGCGGGTGTCGATCAGCACCACCGCGCCGATGGCGCCGCGGATCAGGTCGTCCCACATGAACCAGAACCGCTTCTGGCCCGGGGTGCCGAACAGGTACAGCACCAGGTTGCCCGGCAGCACGATCCGGCCGAAGTCCATGGCGACGGTGGTCGTCTCCTTCTCCGGCGTCTCGGCGAGATCGTCGATGCCGTCGGAGAAGTGGGTCACCATCGCCTCGGTGCGCAGCGGAACGATCTCCGATACCGCACCGACGAAAGTCGTCTTACCCGCCCCGAATCCACCGGCCACGACGATCTTGGTCGACGCGACCCGCTGATCGGGGTTCGTGGGGCGCATGCCCTCAGAGGCCACGGAGTCCACGCAAAGTCCTCTCCATCAGTGATCGGCGTTCGTCATAGCTCGCCTGCTCGGTCAGCGTCGAATGCACTCGAAGAATCCCGCCGACTACGAGATCGCCGATCATCACCCGGACCATACCCAGTGGGCGTCCGAGGTATGCAGCTATTTCCGCGACCGAGAGCCGATGTGTGCCCAGTCGCATGATTTCGGCGCGCAGATCCCCTGCGGGCCATTCCATATGCGCGGTGTAGGAGACCGTTTCCACCACTGCCTCCAGTGGCAGCGAGATCGCGGGCTCGGTCCGGCCTGAGGTCAGAGCGTAGGGCCTGACCCGGGTGGTCGGCCGGTTTTCTGATCCGTACGGGCTCGACATCTCACCTCAGCCGGCGGAGCGGGCGGTGGCGGTGACCGCCGAGCCCACCCGGTCGACGAGCAACGCCATCTCGTAGCCGATGCGGCCGATGTCGTGGCTCTTGTTGGCCAGAACCGCCAGGTGCGAGCCGTTTCCGACGCTCATCACCAGCAGGTACCCGCGCTGCATCTCGACGATCGACTGCATCACCTTGCCGCCGTCGAACAGATGCGCCGCACCCATCGAAAGACTCGCCAGCCCCGCCGTCACCGCGGCCAGCTGTTCGGCCCGGTCCGACGGCAGGTGCGGACTGGTCGCCTGCAGCAGGCCGTCCGCCGACACCAGCACCGCGTGCGAGACGCCGGGCACATCCCGGGTGAAGCGGGCGACCAGCCAATTCAGATTCTCGTCCGTGGGGTGCGCGTTGCTCATTCGAGGCCTCCGTCGTTGTACTGGATCTCGGCACGGCCACTGCGGACGCCGCTGAGATGTCTGGTCAAGTTGTTGCGGATCTCCTCGGGATCGCGAGCACCCGCCTCCTCGGCCGGGGTGAGACCGCCGGGGACCAGCTGAGCGCCCGGTTTACGGATCGGCAGGCCACCGCTGGTGCGCGACGATGTCGGTGGATTGCCCGCGCTGGCCGCTGCCGACCAGCCCGCGTCTCCGGGGGAACTCCATGATGCGCCGTTGCCGCCGGATTCGGCAGTGGCGGAAGCGGGTTCGACGAGCCATTCCGAGACCATCCGCTGATAGATGGGGGTCGGGGCCTCGCCGGGCACCGGCTGTAGCCGGGTGCTCGCGGTCGGCATCGGGTCCGCCTGAGCGACCGGCGCGGGTGCCGGTGCAGGCATGGGCTCGGGTTCGGGTCGGCGCGGCACCTGCCGCGTCTCGGTGAGCTCACTGAGCGCGGAAGCGGGAACGCGTTGCGGCAGGCCGATCGTCCTCGGCGCCGGGTCGTTCACCGGGGTGGGCGCCGGGACCGGCAGGTCGTCGGTGTCGTGCTCGTGCTCGGCCCACAGCCCGGTCGGCTCCTGGGGCTCCGGCTCGGGCTCGACGGCTTCGGGCTGCTGGCCGTTGAGCGGGCGACGTTGCGGCAGCCCGCTACCGGTCAGCGGCGCCGACGGCGGCTCGGCGTCCGCGCCGGTGCCGAACCCGGGCGGCACGAGGGGATTCGGGCCGGTCGGCACCAGCGGATTCGGACCGGCGGGCACGGGCACGACGAGCGGCTGTGGACCGGTCGGCGACAGGATCGGGTTGGGGCCGGTGATGTCGGCCGGGGTCAGCGCGTGCGGGCCGATGGCCGGGGGCACCAGTGCGTGCGAGCCGGTCGACACGATCGGGTTGGGGCCGGTCGGCGGTCCCGACACCACGGGCGGCGGCGAGACGAGCGCGCTGGGCAGATGCACGCTGGCGGTGATGCCCGGCTGCGGCGCCTGGGTGGAGGTGCGCCGCAGGCTGACGGTGATGGTGTGCCGCTTGGCCAGCCGGCCGACGACGAAAAGACCCATCCGGCGGGCGGTCTCGATGGTGACCTCACCACCGGAGGCGAGCCGGTCGTTGGTGGTCTGCAGATCGTCGGCGGACATGCCGAGACCGCGGTCGGTGATCTCGATCAGGTAGCCGCCGTCGACCGCGCGGCCGACGAGGACCGCCACCGAGGTGCTCGGCGGGGAGTAGCGCAGCGCGTTGTCGATGAGCTCGGCGAGCAGGTGCTCGATGTCGACCGCCGACTCACCGGCGACGACACCGTCGGGCACGTTGCCGATCTCGACCCGCTGGTAGTCCTCCACCTGCGAGACCGCGCTCCACAGCATGTCCGACAGCGGCACCGGCGGCAGGTGACCGCGGCGCAGCACGGTACCGGCGAGCACGAGCAGGTTGTCGCCGTTGCGGCGCATGCGGGTGGCGAGGTGGTCGAGCCGGAACAGCGTCTGCAGGCGCGAGGGGTTGTCTTCGTCGTGCTCGAGTTCCTCGATGAGCGCGAGCTGCTGCTCGACCAGCGACTGGCTGCGCCGCGACAGCGTCTCGAACATGTTGCCGATCTGCAGGCGCAGGCGCGCCTGGTCGGCGGCCAGATTCAGCGCCTGCTCGTGGATCTCGTCGACGGCGCGGGCGAGCTGACCGATCTCGTCGGTGGAATGCACGCCCACCGGGGCGATCTCGGGGGTCGCGCCGCCGCTGCGGACGACCGCGAGCTCGTCGGGCAGCTTCACGTGCGCGACCTCGAGCGCGTCGCGACGCAGCCTGCGCACCGGGACGACCAGCGTGCGGGCCACCGCGAGGGCCAGCGCCAGACCGGCCAGCAGCATGCCGAGCACCAGCGTGGTCTCGCGCAGCGCGCCGGTCTGGGCGTTGGCGGTGTTCGTCTCGAGCGTGTGGTCGATGCTGTCGAGCAGGGCGGCCAGGCTCGACGCGTAGGTGTCGGCGCTGACCTGCAGCGTGTTGAGCACCGCGGCGTTGCTGGTCGGGTCGCCGCTGTTCTGGCTGAGCACGCTCATCCTGGTCTGGACGGCGTCCATCATCGCGGCCCTGCTGCCCGCCTTCTCCGGCATGATCATGGCGTAGGTCATGATCGTGGTCATCTCGGAGCCGAGCTCGACCAGCATCCGCGCCCGCGCGCTCTGGCTGCGGCCCGCGTCGGGCGACACCACCAGCAGGCGCTGGTGAGTGAGGATCCGGCGCGCCTGGTGCAGCGCGGTCAGCTGCAGGAAGTAGCGCTGGACGACGAAGTCCTCGACGTTCGGGGTCTGCGCGAGCGCGTTGGCGATCCGCTCGGCGATCTCGTCGGACTGCTCACCGACCATCGCCGGGGAGCCGCCGCGCACGGTGTTGCGCAGAGTGGCGCCGGTCGCGGTGGCGGCGGTGAGTTCGGTCTGGATGGTCGGCGAGAGCCGGGCCGAGCGCATGGCGCTCTGTACCTCGGCCAGCGCCTGATCGTAGGTGGTGAGCGCCGCGTCGGTCTGCGGGTCGGCGATCGCACCCCAGTTGGCCGTCGCCGCGACCGCGAGTTGCTCGGTGGCGGTGGCGAATTTGACGACGGGCCGGATGACGGTGGCTTGTTCGGTGGCGGCACTGAGCTGCGTCATCATTTGCAGCTCGTTGTTGATCCGGAGCACGGCGAACGTGGTCGCCAGCATCACCGGCAGCACCAGCACCACACCGACCTTGCGCGTAACCGACCAGTTCGACAGGCTGAATTGCCAGGAGCGCGATGCAGGTTCCATCCGCGTGCGTTGCCTCTGCTTCCACGTGAGACCCCGGCCCGCGCGGGGAGGTCGCGGAGTGATGCGAGCGCAGAACCAACTGGAGGTCTTCTTTTACCGCAGGAAAGATACCCGCCTGGGTGGTCATCGGCAATCCGGACCACGCGGTCTGCAATTCGCCGAATATGCGCTGGCACATCGCGACCGCCACGCGAGGCGTGTCCCTCTCAGTACGTTCTCAGTCGATCACGGCAAACTGGGCACATGCGCATTCTGGTAGTCGACGACGATCGCGCCGTGCGGGAATCACTGCGACGGTCGCTGAGCTTCAACGGCTACACCGTCGACCTGGCGGTGGACGGCATGGACGCGTTGGAGAAAGTCACCGCGGCCAGGCCCGATGCCCTGGTTCTCGATGTGATGATGCCGAGGCTGGACGGCCTCGAAGTGTGCCGCCGCCTGCGCAGTACCGGCGATGATCTGCCGATTCTGGTATTGACCGCCCGGGATTCGGTCTCCGAACGCGTCGCGGGTCTCGACGCGGGCGCCGACGATTATTTGCCGAAGCCTTTCGCGTTGGAGGAATTGCTGGCGCGTTTACGCGCGCTGCTGCGCAGGCGAGCACCCGACCCGGGCGAGGCGTCCGAAGCGATGGTGTTCGCTGATCTGTCGCTGGATCCGGTGACCCGTGAGGTCTCGCGCGGCGAACGCGCCATCAGCCTCACCCGAACCGAGTTCTCGTTGCTCGAGATGTTGATGGCCAATCCGCGTCGCGTGCTCACCCGCGGCCGCATCCTCGAAGAGGTCTGGGGCTACGACTTTCCCACCTCGGGAAATGCGCTGGAGGTCTACATCGGCTATTTGCGGCGCAAGACCGAGGCCGACGGCGAGGAACGCTTGATCCACACGGTGCGCGGCGTCGGGTACGTGCTGCGCGAGACCCCTCCGTAGGCGGCGGCCATGGCACCCAAGGAACCCGCGGTCGCCGTCCTGCGACACCCGCCGGACGCGGGGGAGATGCGCCCACCGATGCCGCTGACACGCTCGGTGTCGCTGCGCTGGCGGGTGACGCTGCTGGCCGCGTCGGTGGTGCTCATCGCCGTCGCGGTCACCTCCATCGCGGCCTACGCGATGGTGGCGCGCGCGCTCTACGCCGACGTCGACGCCCAGCTCGAGGCCCGCGCGGCGACGATGATCAACAACAACTTCGAGACGCTCGGCTTCCAGTCGATCGTGCTGGCCGGGCTGTTCTCCAACGACGTCGGCGTCGCGCTGATCTACGCCGACCACAAGCCGTACATGCCCCCGCAGCAGACGATTCCGCCGGTCGGCGCGCAGGAGCTCGCGGTCGCCGACGGCAAGATCAACTCGTCGCTGCGCACCGTCGGTGACCAGCGGGTGCTCGCCGCGCGCACGCACAGCGGCGCGACGCTGATCATCTCGCAGAAGCTCTACCGCACCCGTGAGGTGCTCGACCGGCTGGCGTGGCTGCTGTTCGTCGTCGGCGGCTGTGGCGTCGTGCTCGCCGCTGCGGCGGGCACCGCGGTGGGTCGCACCGGCCTGCGCCCGATCGCCCGGCTGACCGCCGCGACCGAGCGGGTCGCCCGCACCGACGACCTCACCCCGATCCCGGTCACCGGTGACGACGAACTGGCCAGGCTCACCGAGAGTTTCAACACGATGCTGCGGGCGCTGGCCGAGTCCCGCGATCGCCAGCGCAGGCTCGTCGCCGACGCAGGCCACGAACTACGCACCCCGCTGACCTCGCTGCGCACCAACATGGAGCTGCTCATCGCCTCGGGCCGGCCGGGCGCGCCCCGGCTGCCCGACGAGGACATGGCCGAGCTGCGCGCGGATGTGGTTGCCCAGATCGAGGAGCTCTCGACGCTGGTCGGCGACCTGGTCGACCTGGCTCGCGAGGACGCGCCCGAAACCGTGTACGAGCGAGTGGATCTCGGCGAGGTGGCCGAGCGCGTACTCGAGCGTGCGCGACGCAGGCGCACCGGCATCACCTTCACCGCCGAACTGCGCCCGTGGTTCGTCTACGGGCACGAGGCGGGCCTGGAACGCGCGGTGCTCAACGTGCTCGACAACGCCGCCAAGTGGAGTCCCGGCGACGCCGAGGTCAGGATCACCATGCGCCCGGCCGGGCCGGGCCTGCTCGAGCTGGCGGTCGCCGACGCCGGTCCCGGCATCCCCAGCGCCGAACGTGAGCTGGTGTTCGAGCGCTTCTACCGGACCACGGCCTCGCGCTCGATGCCCGGTTCCGGGCTGGGACTCGCGATCGTCAAGCAGGTGGTCACCAAGCACGGTGGCACGATCGCGATCGACACCTCCGACCGCGGCGGCGCCCTGGTCCGGATCGTGTTGCCCGGTGAGGCGCCCGCGGTACCGGACGACTCCGAGCCCGGCTCGGTGTGATCGGCCGCGGAGTCTCGGCGAACTGACGGGGCGATCTCAGCCGCTTCTCAGTACCCGTCACGAAGCTGGTCAGCAAGCGTGAGGAGACAGACACCATGACCGACGATCCCCAGCAGCGACCTGCTGACCAGCCCGCCGACCCCGGATCGGGCCGCGCGGATCATCCCGCCGAGGCGCGGTTCCCGGGCCAGGTCCCGGCGCCCACCTCGGGCCAAGGGCCCGCTGCCGCACAGCCCTCGGGACCGGGGCCGTACCCGGGTCAGCAGGCGCCGTTGCCCGGCGGCACGGCACCGGCGTCCGGCCCGGTGCCGACCGGCGGCGGCCATCCCCATGGCCAAGTGCCGCCCCACGCTCCCGAGCAGCCGTACGGCGCGGCGTCCTCCCACAGCGCCGAGCAGCCGTACGGCGCAGCACAGCCCTTCGGTGCCGCGGGCGGCCACGCCTCCGAGCAGCCGTACGGCGCGGGTCACTCCCACAACCCGCAGCCGTCCGGCGCGGCGCACGGCACGGCACCGCTGCCGGGCGTGTCTGCTTACGGTGCGCCGCATGGTCACCAGGCGCCGGGGCAGCCGCCGTTCGGGGCGCAGTCCGGTCCGTTCGCGGCCGCGCCCACCCCGGCGCCGCCGCGCAAGCCGCTGCGTCTCGGCCTGGTGGCGGGGGCGACGGCGTTGGCCCTGGTCAGTGGTGGCGTCGGCGGGGTGGTCGGCGTGCTGGCCACCGGCTCGGACTCGGCCCAGGTGACCAACGCGCTCGATGCCCCCAAGCCCGCGGTCAACAATGTCGCCAATGCCCCGGCAGGCTCGACCCAGGCGGTAGCTCAGCGGGTGCTGCCCAGTGTCGTGATGATCAAGGTGGCCGGTGCGCGGGCCTCCGGCGAGGGCTCCGGGGTCGTGCTGTCGACCGACGGCCTGATCCTCACCAACAATCACGTCGCGGCCGGCGCGGGCGCCTCGGCGAAGATGGAAGTGGTGTTCAGCGACGGCAGCACCGCGCCCGCCACCATGATCGGCGCCGACCCGGTCTCGGATCTGGCCGTCATCAAGGTCAGCGGCAAGAGCGGGCTCACCCCGATCGAACTGGGCACCTCCGATGGCCTCGCGGTGGGTCAGCCGGTGATCGCGATCGGCTCGCCGCTCGGCCTGGCGGGCACCGTCACCACCGGCATCGTCTCCGCGCTCAACCGCCCGGTCTCGACCAGCGGTGAGGGCACCCCCAGCCAGGTCAACCCGGTGATCGACGCGATCCAGACCGACGCGGCGATCAACCCGGGCAACTCCGGCGGCGCGCTGGTCGACGGCCAGGGCAAGCTGATCGGCATCAACACCGCCATCGCCAGCCTCGGCGGCGAGGCCGCCGGCGGCGCGCAGAGCGGATCGATCGGCCTGGGCTTCGCGATCCCGGTGGATCAGGCCCGCCGGGTCGCCGACGAACTGATCAAGACCGGCCACGCCACCTACGCCCAGATCGGCATCAAGCTGCGGCCGCAGGACACCGCGGCCCGGGTACTCGAGGTCACCCCGGACGGGCCCGCGGCCAAGGCGGGCGTGCCCGCGGGCGCGGTCGTCACCCGGCTCGACGACCGGCCGATCGACTCCGGCGACGCGCTGATCGCGGCGGTCCGCTCGCATCAGCCGGGCGACAAGGTGAAGCTCACCTACACCGACGAGCAGGGCGGCAACGCCAAGACGGTCGAGGTCACCCTCACCGGTGCGGCGGCGGAGGGTGGCCGATGATGCGTTCGAGCGCGGCGCTGTCGTGCGTAGGCGCTACGGTGATGAGCATGGACATCGATGCTCCCGTGGCAGGGCGTGCACTGGTTGTTGTCGTCGACGATCGGACGGCGCATGGCGGCGTGGATTCGTTCGGCCCACTCGTCACCGAACTGCTCAGCGAGGCGGGATTCCTCGTCGACGCTTCGGTGACGGTGCAGGCCGAAGAGGTCGAGATCCGCAATGCGCTCAACACCGCGGTGATCGGCGGCGTCGATCTGGTGATCTCGGTCGGCGGTACCGGTATGTCGCCGCGCGATGTCACCCCGGAGGCCACCGCGCAGGTGCTCGACCGGGAACTGCCCGGCATCACCGAGGCGCTGCGGGCCTCGGGCCGGGTGGCCGGTTCGCTGGACGCGGGTCTGTCGCGCGGTGTCGCCGGCATCTCCGGCAGCACCCTGGTGGTGAACCTGCCGGGTACCCGTTCGGCCATCCGCGACGGCATGGCGACGCTGGGCCCGCTCGCGAGCCGGGTGATCGGCGAGCTCTCCGGATTGGACGAGTGAGGACGATGACGTCGTCGGACAGCACGTCGCCGCAGGGCCAGGAGGCCGCCCGGCGCAAAGCCGCCGAGGCCGCGCGCCTGGCTCGCATCTTCGGCGACGTGCTGCCCGAAACCACCGGCGACGAGCGCGGCGGGCGCTCGGATAACGACGAATGGTTACGTTCGCAGGTGCCACCGCACCACGGGTGACCGCACCGTTATCTACGTAGCCGCTACGTAATAGGCACTCACCGAAATGCCGTTTTCGATGTGATTGCGAACGGGTGACAATTCCTCGGGACCACGCGAAAGCGTGGTCCTTTGTCGTATAAGTGTTCGAAACCCGCCGGTAACCACTTCCGGTCCACCCCCGTTGACACGGCGGAGGGGGATGCATTTATGCACGTCAAAGCATGTGACCATGTGCGCATCTGTGCTGGGAGTCACAATGAAATTTACGAACTCTTTCGTTGCCGGAACGACGGCGCAGCGTTTAATGTTCGCCATCGAGCCATCAACTATTGGTCCCCGCAGTACCCCACTTCTATGCGTTGAACCACCCGGTGGAACCCTGGCTCGGGTTCGCCACACCGGCCCCGGCCGTATCGTCGAAATAACAGTTGGTTACGTAACGGCAACAAAGGGGCGACACACTGAGCTGGGCCTGTGAGGTCCACCCGTCCGGTCTCGAAAGTCGAGACCGGCTGTTAGACACCTGATGAGGGGAAGTATGAGCGAGAACCGCACCACCGGTGTGCGCCGCGGCGCCCGTGCCGCGGGCGTCGGCGCTGCCGCGGCCGCCGTGGCTTTCGGCCTGCTGTCGACCGGTGCCGCCAACGCCGACACCTTCGTGCCGTTGCCGGACGGCCAGAAGGTCAGCCCTGCCGGCGTGACCATCACCCGTACGGGTGAGCACGCTTTGATCTCGCCGTCGCTGGCCGCCAACGGCGCGGGTCGCGTCGTCTGGGTCTCCGGCACCGCGCTGGCCGAGGTCGCCGACACTCCCGAGGGCGAGGTCGGCCCCTGGAACGGTCCGTCCGGCCGCCCCGGTTCCAACAACTCCTCCACCCACGGCACCTCCCAGCTGAACACCGGCTACATCGTCGGTTGCCAGGTGAGCATCGCCGACGACGCGATCGGCGCCGGCGTGTCCGGTGGCCTGAGCACCGGTGGCGTGAGCGCCGGGCGGTTCGATCGGCGTCAACCTGGGCCCGGGCGAGGTCAAGTTCGTGCAGATCAGCTCGAAGGACATCCAGAAGGCCGGCACCTACGCGATCGATTACCAGGACGCCGAGATCGAGATCCAGGGCTGCGCCGGCTACGCGCAGGCCCGGGCGTACACCGTGGTCGAGATCATCGGTGACAACTACTCGAAGACCACCCTGTACGGCATGCCGTTCAGCATCGGCTGACGTCTTTCGAACCGGCACGAATCTTCTTCTCGCTGCGGCGAACTCAATCCTCGAGGGACAATCCTATGATCAACCGTAAGTTCATGGCGCGGATGGCGGGCGTCAGCGCCGCGGCCACCGTGGCCGTCGGCCTGTTCTCCACGGGCGCGGCCAACGCCGACACCTTCGTTCCCCTGCCGGGCGGCCACATCACCAAGACCCTGTCCGACGGCACCGTCGTCGAGATCAGCCTGGTGGGCGAGTCGGCCAACATCAGCCCGTCGATGGGCTCCACCCCGGTGCACCGCAACGCGTGGGTCTCCGGTAGCGCGCAGGTCACCGTCTCCGACGGCGGCTCCGGCAAGATCTTCCCGGGCTACACCGTCGGCTGCCAGGTCAACATCGCCGGCGGCGGTGTCTCCGGCGACGCGACGGTCGAAAGCGACTGGGAGGGCAACGCTTCCGGTGGCGTCGGCACCGGCGGCGAGCTCTCGCTCGGCCCCGGCCAGTCGAAGTCGTTCTACATCCTCGACATCGAGAAGGCCGACGACTTCGGTAGCGAGTCGCACGGCAAGTCGAACAAGTTCAAGAACGGCAGCGGCTCGGTGACCTGGTCGGATTCGACCATCGGTCTGTCCGGCTGCGGCGGCTACGCGCAGGCTCGTGCCTTCGTGAGCGTCGAGGTCGAGACCGACAACGTCATCAGCTGGGTGACCCTGTGGGGTCAGCCGTTCAGCCTGGGCTGATCTGTCGATCACGAACGCACAACGGGCCGGTCGCCATCGCGACCGGCCCGTTTGTTGTGCCGTCAATGTTTGTGGCGCTGGACATTGAGGTGTCCCCTCATTATGTTTGTGGCGAAATGACTGCAGTGCGGTCGTTATCACCACGAGTTTCGTGCTTTTCAGCTTCTCGATACACCTCCCGGCTGGGCGAATCTGCCCTGTTGCCAGCGACGCGGTCCGCGGACCCGTCTGGGCTGGGTCCGGGCGCAGCACAGATATCGACCTCGACGGTCGAGGTCGATTTTGCGTACACCTCGAGGGGAAGTATGAGCGAGAACCGCACCAACCGCGTGCGTCGCGTCGCCTTCGGCGCCGGCGCCGCAGTGGCCGTGACGATCGGCCTGCTGTCGGCCGGTGCTGCCAACGCGGATACCTTCGTGCCGTTGCCGGACGGCCAGAAGAACGGTCCCGGCGTCACTGTCAGCCGTACCGGCGAGAGCGCTGTCGTCTCGCCGTCGCTGGCCGCCAATGGTGCGGGGCGCGTCGTCTGGGTATCGGGCAACGCTCGCGCCGATGTGCAGGTCACGCCGGAGGGCGAGGTGGGTCCGTGGAACGGCCCGTCCAACCGCCCCGGTTCCAACAATTCGTCGACGCACGGCGCGTCGCAGCTGAGTACCGGCTACGTCGTCGGCTGCCAGGTGAGTATCGGTGACGACGCGATCGGGGGCCAGATCGGAGTCGGTCTGGACACTGGCGGCGCGATCGGTGAGGGCTCCATCGGCCTGGATCTCGGTCCCGGTGAGGTGGCCTTCGCCCAGATCAGCTCCAAGGACATTCTGAAGCCGGGCGTCTACTCGGTGGAGTACCAGGACGCCGAGATCCAGATCCAGGGGTGCGCGGGCTATGCCCAGGCACGGTCGTACACGGTCGTCGAGATCATCGGTGACCACTACTCGAAGACCACCCTGTACGGCATGCCCTTCAGCATCGGCTGATCACGGCCGATTCGACGAAATTCTCGCTAGCTCAAACGAATTCACCCTCGAGGGGTCAACAGTGATGATCAACGTTGGAAGCATGGCGCGCGCGGCCGGTCTCACCGCCGCGGCGACTGTGGCATTGGGCTTGTTCTCCCCGGGTGCGGCGCATGCCGACACCTTCGTTCCGCTGCCGGGCGGGCATATCAGCAAGACCCTGTCCGACGGCACCGTCGTCGATATCAGCATGGTCGGGGAGTCCGCGAACATCAATCCGTCGATGGGATCCACTCCCGCGCACCGGAATGCGTGGGTGTCGGGCAGTGCGCAGGTGTCGGTGTCGGGCGGTGGCGGCGGAAAGATCTTCCCCGGCTACACCGTCGGCTGCCAGGTCAACATCGAGGGCGGCGGTCCGCAGGCTGAGGGCGGGTTCGACTCCGAGGGCGCGGTGGGCCTCGGTGGCGGAGCGCTCTCGCTCGGCCCCGGCCAGTCCAAGTCCTTCTACGTCCTCGACCTGGAAATGCCCGACGACTACGGCGACGAATCCCACAAGACCCGCAACGCCTTCAAGGGCGGCAGCGGCTCGGTCACCTGGGCCGACGAGACCATCGGCCTGTCCGGCTGCGGTGGCTACGCCCAGGCGCGCTCGTTCGTGAGCGTCGAGGTGGAGACCGACAATGTGATCAGCTGGGTCACCCTGTGGGGCCAGCCGTTCAGCCTCGGCTGACGTCGGCCACCATCGCATCCGACCAGGTCGGGGCCGCGTTCTCTGGAACCGGTCCCGACCTGGTCGTCTGGGCAGCTCAGCGCGTGTGTTCGCCGTTGCCCGTGGCCGTCTCGGTCGCGATGCCGTGCTTGCCGTTCGAGGAGTTGCCCTGCTCGGCCAGCAGGTCCCGGATCTGGATGAGCAGCTCGGTCTCGGAGAGCTTCTCGTCGGCCTTGGAGAACCGCTTCTTCGCCATGGACGCGGGCAGCACCAGCACGAAGTACAGGATCATGGCGATCAACAGGAAGTTGATGCCTGCGGTGATGATGGGCCCGATCGCGATGAAGGTGGCCGGTTTGTCGGCCACCAGCTGGATGCCCAGACCCATCTCGTTGGACTCGCCGAAGACCGCGAGCAGCGGGTTGACGATCCCGGTGGTGAACGCGGTGACGATGGCTACGAACGCGGTACCCATCACGACGGCGACGGCCAGGTCGATCACATTGCCGCGGAGCAGGAAATCCTTGAAACCTTTGAGCATTGCCGATGCCTCCTTCGTCGAGGAGCCGGCCGGGGGCGCTGTGCTCCTGGTTCGAATGCGCTGAAACGGTCGAGCTGGTTCCTGTGTGATGCTAATCAGCAGTGCGGCAAATTTCTCGCGAACAGTGCCCTGGTGGCGTTTGCGACACCGTGCGCGATGTCAATGGAAGACGACGGTGAGTGCCGTTCGCAGCGAGGCACCGGCCACCGCCGTGGCGTATTCCGCGTCCAGCGCGACCAGGACCACCCGTTCCGCACCCGAGCGTCGCTCGCCTGTCGCGGTGACGAGGACCACGGCGGCGTCGGTGGCCAGGGTGCGCGCGGGCTTGCTCGCGCCGGGGCCACCCGCGTCCTCGACCCCGACGACGTCGACCCGATCGCCCGCGCGCAACACATCGGCCACCGCGGAGTCGGCCAGCCGGATCGGCACGATCCGGGCGTCGGGACTGCCCGCGGCGGCCGCGGCCAGTCGTGGGCCGACCACACGCAGATCGGTGAAGGTCTCCCCGGTGCGCATCGCGCCGGTGAGCGTCGCGCCGAGCAGCACGGCGGTGTCGGTGACCGAACCCGAAGGCAGCGAACGGGATTCGTGCCGGTCGACGCGCAGATCCTCGGCGGTGAGCAGCCTGCCCGGAGCCAGCTCACGGGCGGCGACGACGACGTCGTGCCGGGCGGTGCCGGGATCGCCACGGACGAACAGCGCCAGCGCGAGCAGCGCGAGCACGGCGGCCGCGATGCGCCGCGCGAGCAGCGCGTCGGCCCAGGCCGGGCGATTACCGAGGGCGAACCGCCAGGAACTGCCACGTCCCAGATCGGCGAGACTGCGAGTCATGCCCGAAGCCTAGGAGCGTGGCAGTGCGGATCAGCCGCCGAAAGTCCTGGTTGTGGACAACTACGGGGCTGTGGACAAACCGGCGGAGATCAGCTCGCGGCGGCGGGCGTGGAACTCGTGGTCGACGCGGAGCTGCTGCCGTTGGTGCTGCTGCTGTCCGAGGAGGACTTCGCGGGCTCGCTCGCGGTGGACGCGCCACCACGGCTGTCGGTGCGGTAGAAACCGCTGCCCTTGAACACGATGCCGACCGAGTTGAACAGCTTCCGCAGCTTCCCGGAGCACTGCGGGCATTCCGTCAGTGTGTCGTCGGAGAAGGACTGAACGATGTCGAAGCGGTTGTCACACTCGGTGCACGCGTATGAATAAGTTGGCACAGGATCCTCCGCAAGTCTCGTCGATCTAGCACTCTACCGCCGACACTGCCAACGTCGGAAATCGCCATTTCATTCCGGCGGAACGGACCGGTCACCGCCCAGTTCACGCAGCCCACCGCCGGGCGTCAGTGCCCACCCCATTCGCCGGTCGTGCGGTTCCTCCGGCAGCCGGTCGACGAGTTCATTATCCCGGACGACGGCGATCAGGCGAGTGCTGTCTGCGGCGGCCCCCAGCGTGCGGTCGTAGTACCCGGCCCCGCGCCCCAGCCGGACGCCGCGGCGGTCCACCGCGAGCGCGGGCACCAGGATCGTCGCGGCGGTAGCAACGGTGCCGGGCGGCAGCGTCGCGGTGGTCGGTTCGAGCAGGCCGAAGCGGGCCTTGCGCAGCGAATCGGGGCCCTCGTAGCGCGCCCAGCTCAGCGGTCCCGGCTCCCCGGTCACCGGCAGCAACACCGTGGCGTCGCGCACACGCAGCGCGTCGAGCATGCGCAGATCGCCGGGCTCGCCGCGGATCGGGACATAGGCGCAGACGACATCGTCGGCCCCGGCCAGCGGGCCGATCGCGGCGGCCAGCGCCGCGGCCTCCCTGGCATGGTCGGCGGCCCCGACCTGTGCTCGTTCGGCGAGGATGTGGCTGCGCCACGCATATTTGGTGCGCTCACCGGGCATCTCCACAGCGACCACCCTAAGCTCTTGCCGACGCCGGATCGTCGCGACGGGCGATCGGACGGCACGCTGAATGGATAGGGTATGCGCATGACAGACAAGACATCCGGTTTCCGCACTGCGGTGGTACCCGCGGCCGGTCTCGGGACGCGGTTTCTGCCTGCCACCAAGACGGTGCCCAAGGAATTGCTGCCGGTGGTCGACACCCCCGGCATCGAGCTCGTCGCCGCCGAGGCCGCCGATTCCGGCGCCGAGCGGCTGGTGATCGTGACCTCGCCCGGCAAGGACGGCGTCGTCGCCCATTTCGTCGAGGATCTGGTGCTGGAGAGCACCCTGGCCGAGCGCGGCAAGTTCGCGCTGCTGGAGAAGGTCCGCAAGGCCCCCGGCCTGCTCGATGTGACCTCGGTCGTGCAGGAGGAGCCGCTGGGTCTCGGCCACGCGGTGGCCCAGGCCGAGGCCGTGCTCGACGACGACGAGGACGCCATCGCCGTGCTGCTGCCCGACGATCTGGTGCTGCCGTGCGGCGTGCTCGAGACCATGAGCCGGGTGCGCCGGGAGCGCGGCGGCTCGGTGCTGTGCGCCATCGATGTGCCGAAGTCGCAGGTCAGCGCGTACGGCGTCTTCGATGTCGAGGAGCTGACCGAGGGCGCCGAGGCCGATGTGCTGCGGGTCAAGGGCATGGTCGAGAAGCCCGAACTGGCCGACGCGCCGTCGACCCTGGCCGCGGCGGGCCGCTACCTGCTCGACCGCGTGATCTTCGACGCCCTGCGCCGGATCGAGCCGGGCGCGGGCGGGGAACTGCAGATCACCGATGCCATCGCCCTGCTGATCGCGGAGGGACACCCGGTCCATGTGGTCGTCCACCGTGGGTCGCGCCACGATTTGGGCAACCCGGGCGGCTATCTTCGAGCTGCCGTCGATTTCGCCCTCGAGCGGGAGGAATACGGCCCGCAATTGCGTGAGTGGCTGAAGTTCCGGCTGAGTCCGGAGTGGGACCCCAACTCCCCGAACGCGTAAGCGCGGCAAGCGATGGACACAGAGACACAGGAGCTCGATGCGCTCGGTTGAGGATCAGCTGATCAAGGTCACCGCGGCCGCGGTCGCACCCAGGCCGGTCCGGGTCGCGATATCGGAGGCCCAGGGTCTGCTGTGCGCGGAGGACGTCGTCACCGAACGGCCGCTGCCCGGCTTCGATCAGGCCGCCATCGACGGTTACGCGGTGCGCAGCGTCGACGTCTCCGCCGCGGGCACCGACGTGCGCGACGAAGCGGGCGAACTGATCGACCTCACCCTGCCGGTGGTCGGCGAGGTCGTCGCCGGTTCGCGTCAGCCCATCCGGTTGCAGCCGCGCCAGACGGTGCGTGTCGACACCGGCGCCCCGTTGCCGACCCTGGCCGACGCGGTGCTGCCGGTGGACTTCACCGACGGCGGCCGGGCCAGGATCAAGGTCTTCGAGCCGGTCCGCTCGGGCGACTACGTCCGCCGCATCGGCGACGACGTGCAGCCCGGCGACGTGGCCGTGCGCGCGGGCACCATCATCGGCGCCGCCCAGGTGGGCCTGCTGGCCGCGGTCGGGCAGGACAAGGTGCTGGTGCACCCGCGGCCGCGGCTGTCGGTGATCTCCATCGGCGGCGAGCTGATCGATATCGATCGCACGCCCGGCCCCGGCCAGGTCTACGACGTGAACTCCTACGCGCTGGCCGCGGCCGCGCGCGACGCGGGCGCCGACGTCAACCGGGTCGGTATCGTCAGCGCCGATCCGCGCAGGCTGCGCGATGTGGTCGAGGGTCAGCTGGTGCGCTCGGAGGTCGTGGTGATCGCCGGCGCGGTCGGTGGCTGGGCCTCGGACCAGGTGCGCGAGGCGCTGGACGGGCTCGGTGAGCTCGAGGTGGACCGGGTGGCCATGCATCCGGGCTCGGTGCAGGGCTTCGGCCGGCTCGGCCGCGACGAGGTGCCGACCTTCCTGCTGCCGTCGAATCCGGTGAGCGCGCTGGTGGTCTTCGAAGTGATGGTGCGTCCGCTGATCCGCATCGCGCTCGGCCGTCGTCAGCCGATGCGCCGAATCGTCAACGCCCGCACCATCACTCCGATCACCTCGATGCCGGGCCGCAAGGGCTATCTGCGCGCGCAGCTGCTGCGCGACGAGGCCACCGGCGACTATCTGGTGCAGCCGCTGGGCAACGGCAACGGCGGGTCCTCGCATCTGCTGGCGACGCTGGCCGAGGCGAACAGCCTGATCGTGGTGGAACCCGACGACACCGATTTCCGCACCGGTGACGAGGTGCGGGTCGCGTTCCTGGCGCAGCGCGGCTGATCAGTGGACTCGATGAACGTATTCCGGGCAGGTCAGCATCCCGGATGGCCCGCCCGGCTCGGTCCGGTGATCGTCGCGGGTGGCCAGGTGACATTGCGCCCGGTGCGGTTCCGCGACGCCGCCGCGTGGAGCCGCATCCGCCTGCGCGATCGCGACCACCTGGAACGCTGGGAGCCGACCGGGCGCGGCAGCTGGGAGGCGCGCAATCACGCGTCGAACTGGCCGTCGCTGTGGACGAGCCTGAAGGCCGAGGCCAGGCGGGGCGCGATGATCCCGCTGGTGATCGAGGTGAACGGGCAGTTCAGCGGGCAGCTGACCATCGGCAATATCGTGCGCGGGGCGCTGCGCTCGGCCTGGATCGGCTACTGGGTGGCCAAGGATCTCGGCGGTCAGGGCGTGGCCACCGCCGCGCTCGCGCTGGGACTGGACCACTGCTTCGGGCCGGTCGGCCTGCACCGGGTGGAGGCCACGGTGCGGCCGGAGAACCTGGCCAGCCAGGCGGTGCTGCGCAATGTCGGGTTCCGCGAAGAGGGTTTGCTGCGCCGCTATCTCGATGTGGACGGCGAATGGCGTGATCATCTGCTGGTGGGCTTGACGGTCGAAGAAGTCATGGGGACCGTCGTGGACCGCCTGGTCAGAGAGGGTCGAGCGGCGCTGCCGTGAAATTTCTGTTACTCATGTGGCAGGTGTGCACGGCGCGCCTGCCGCGAGGGCAGGCGTGCCCGAATTAACCTACGGACGTCGGTAGTGCGTCCAACTATGGATAAACGCGCAGGCGGGGACGGGAGGTGATGACCGCGATGCCGAATTCGATCCTGTGGATCGGACTTGTGGTGCTGTGGGTCTTCGTCCTGTTCCCGATCCTGGCGGACCGGCATCCCCGGATCCGCCGCACCACCGATGCCGCACTCGCCACGCGTGTGCTGCACCGTGGCGGGGCCGAACGACGGATTCGCATCCGGGCGGCGGGCGGTCACGAGAGTGACCCCGACTACCGCCCCCGTGTGCTGACCAAGCGCCCGCACCGTACTGATTCGGAGGATCGGATGACGACATCGGCCGACGAGCCCGTCACCGAAGCTGACGACGAGTTGCTCACCCCCACACCGGAACTCGAGGCCGCGTCGAAAGCCGAAGGCGACCTCGACGACGGCGTGATCGAAGACCGCACCGAGGCCGCGGATTCCGCGTCCGCGCAGACCGATGACGCTGCGGCGGAGCCGGATCCGGCGGACGAGGCCACCGCGGACGACGACGAGGCGGACCCGCCCGTCGCCGCGCGCATCCCGCCCGCGCCGCCGGCGCGCCTCGAAGACGCCGCCGCGGACCCCGGCGACGCGGCCGACGACGACGATGAGGACTTCGTGCCGAACCGGCGCGGCCGCGGTGGCTACGACCCCGAGGCCGACGCCATCGCCCGCGCCGCCCGCTACAGCTTCCGGCAGCGCGCCGTGCTCGGCCTCATCATCGCCACCATCCTGTTCGCCGCGTTCGGCCTGCTGCTGAATTCGATGTTCTGGTGGGCGTGCGGGCTGTCCACGGCCGTCCTGGTCGGCTATCTGGCCTACCTGCGCAAGCAGGTCCACGTGGAGGAGGAGATCCGCCGCAGGCGCGCGGCGCGCCTCACCCGGGGCAAGCGCCGCGAGGCCACCGCCACCCCCGAGGCGGCGACGACCCGGCGCACCATGGACCGTGACACCGCGCGTGCCCTGCGCCGCCGTTCCACCCTGCTCGACACCGACGACGAGGACCCGATGTTCGAGCACCTGGAAACCTTCGATCCGGCCACCGCACGCGCGCTCCGCACCCGGGTCGAAGACCTCGGCCGCGCAGTCGGCGAATAACTGGTCGAACCACGCAAAACAGCAGGTCAGAGTACCGATTCGGTATCTGGGCGCAACGCCTGATACAGTGTCACAGCGCGGTTCGCCAGAGCCGCACGGGGCTATAGCGCAGTTGGTAGCGCGTCTCGTTCGCATCGAGAAGGTCAGGGGTTCGATTCCCCTTAGCTCCACAGTATGTGCAGGTCAGGCCGGGTTCCGAGAATTACTTCGGGCTCGGCCTGACCTATTTCTCGTAGTAAGTCCCCACTAATACTCGCGACCGCATCCCCACTTTGCGAACTCTAAAGTCCGGCGTACCGCACCGCACCTGACCAGCACGGCGGTGTCGGTCGGTCGGTCGGTCGTGGCAGCATGCTCGGTGAGGTCGGTGCCGATCCCTCCAGGCATCGGATGGCAAGAACTCAGGTTCCCGGACACTGTCCGGGCACCTGATCCTCAACGACGATGCGTTCCAGTGCCGATTCCTTCGCGCGGCTGGTCAGTAGGCCCAGTTCGCGCCGGTGCCCCGGTACTGCTCAACAGAGATCGGCTCCACACCAGGCTTCAGATGGTCGAGGTAGAGAGTTGCGTGCAGGTGGTCGACTTCGTGTGCGACCAGGCGTGCGACTCCGCGGTCGAACACTGCAATTCGGGTGTTGCCGTCGATGTCGGTGTGCTCGACGTGGATTGTCAACGGGCGCGGCACCCGTCCGCGCAAGTCGAAGAAACTTAGGCATCCCTCGTACTGTTCGTCTTCGCCGCCGCCGGTTTCCACGATGCGTGGATTGAACAGGGTGATGGTGTCCCCGTTGGGAGTTCGGACGATCGCCGCGGCCCTGCTGATGCCGATCTGCGGGGCGGCTATGCCCATCCCCTTGCCGAATACGTGAGCTTGGGCGACACGTTGAGCTGCCGAATTCAATTCAGCGATGACACGGCGTGCGTCTTCGGCCTCGGCGGGCAGATCGAACGGGCGTGCGACCTCACGCAGGATCTCGTCACCTTCCTGCGCGATGCCCAGACCGGCCATCACCCTGCTCGGCGGAGTGCGCTCGTCGTCGCTACGTCCCCGGAAGTCCCACTCGAGGCGGTAGCGGGCATGCAGTGGCGGATGGTCGGTGGACCAGGAGTACATGGCTCGTCCCGGTTCGGCCTGGTGGGTGATGGGTGTGCGGAACGGCTGCCCTTCGGCAGTCATCGAGGTCTCGAGTCCCCAGACCGACGGTTCGAGCTCGGCCGGGAAATCCAGCCGGACCGAGAGGCGATTGGTGGGCAGACGGACCGCGCGCTGGAACCAGTTGCCCCAGTGGGCCGCCGAGACGGTGTATTCGTAGTCGATCCAGCAGGCTTGGCCAGGGTAGAGCGGGAAGTGGCGTCCACTGTCGGGTTCGCTGAACATCAGCCAGACTTCTTTGAACGCGTCGCGGTCGTGGTGGGCAGTCCACGTCATCGGCTCGGTTCTGTTTTCGCCGTACCAGGCGTGCAGGTCGATCTCTTCCCAGGTCAGCGGGTTTTCCTGATAGAGGTGGTTGGACCGTTCAGGGTCGCCCGGGTAACGGTCTACTGAGATCCGGATCAGGTAACGGGTGATGGGTTCGGACCCATCATTGATCAGCCGCCGCCGCTGGCGCAGTCGGTAGTTGAGGCCGTCGAACGACAAACTCGCATCATCGTGATCAACGACGAGCGACCCCGCCGAGTCGCGCGATTCGACAGCTACGGGCGACCGGACAGTGCCGGGTCGAGCGGCGATGAACTCGGCGAACGCAGCCCGCAGCGCACCACCGGCTTGGAGGATCGATTCGGCGCGCGCGGCGAACGCCTCCGAGGGCTTCTCGGTGCCGGACTCGATCTTGGACACATAGGGACGGCTGTAGCCCAATTTGGCCGCCAGCGCACGCAGCGACAGCCCTCGGACATCACGCCACCGGCGCAACTCGAGCGCGAAGACGTTGACCTGCGTGTTCGCGGGTTCATTGGCGGGTGAAGTTCCGGCCGGGGTCACTGTCAGGCGCTCCTGTTCGCGGGGGTGTGCGTGTGCGTGCGTACCCCGTGAGTATGAGCCCACTCTGTCGAAACACCCTGCACCCGTGGCGGAATTGGACGCACTCCGACACTGCGATCACATCCCGCTTCGACGGTCACAGCGGGAGACCGCTGATGCCGGAACGGCCAGCCTCGCGTGGCACGACCAGACAGGTGCGCTCACATGACTCCACTTCCCATCTCGGTACAGACCTCGCCATATCTGACGCGCGTCGATCCCGGTACACCGTCACCGGTGAGGTACTTCTCCGACACGTTCGGCCCTACCACCCCCGTCAACGAGACTCCAACCGAGGGCGCGGTGTTCGGGATCGTCGGCCTGGACCGCCACATCGACTGGCACACCGATCCCCGCATGCTCGAACTGCTGGTCGCCTGCGCGCGCGAACCCCGCGACGCCGCGGAGCTCGTGCAGCGGTTCGGTGCGACCCTGGTGGCCGAAGCCGCAGCGCGCCAATGGCTTCAACCACCAGAGGAGCTGTGCCAGGACTACCGGCTCGTCTCAGGGGAGATCGAAGTCACCGCCCACTGCAACTGGGGGTGCCGCAGCTGCCCGGTAGCGGTCGATCCCAAGCCACGCCGAACGATGCCGATGAAGATGTTCATCGATATCGTGGACAAGCTGGTCGACCACGGCTCGATCGACTACGTGACCTTCCAGTTCTTCAACGAACCCACCCTCGACCGCTACTTCGCTGACCGCATCGACGTGTTGGCCCGACACGGGATGCCGTTGGCGCTCTACACCAATGCCTCCGCGCTAACCCCAGACAAGATCGAGACCCTGCGCCGTTCCGGAGTGCTGCGCACGATGGTGGTCAACCTGCCCAGCGACGATCCGGCCGAGTTCGCCGACCTGACCGGCTCGGCCAGCTACACCCACAGCACACGAAACGTCGAAGCCGCACTGGCGGCCGATCTTCCAGTGCAGATCGGCGTCAACGGCGTCGGCGAGCGGGGCACCCGCAATTTCGACGAGGTGCGCCGCCGCTTCGGGCCGCTCGGCGCGGAGGTGACCGCGAACCTGATGTGCGACCGGGCCGGTGACGTCGGCGGGGAGTTCGCGCAGAACCTGCGCATCGAGGGCCCACTGACCGGCTGCGGCTACCCGATTCATCACGCCAGCTTCAGCGTCGGCGGCGACCTGTTCCTGTGCTGCAACGACTACTACCAGCGCGAACGGTTCGCCAACATCCGCGAGGGTTCGATCCACGAGTTGATGACTAGCGAGGCTGCGGTCACCGCGCGCCGCAAGGTGTTCGGCGTCGCCGTCGCTGAGGACGACTTCGTGTGCAGGCGCTGCCACAACCAGACCCTGGACTTCGCCTGCCGTGACTTCCGACCGATCGCGACATTCGGATGATGGGGCACGCGATGAATTCCCAACGACCGGTGCGGATCTGGTACGTCGCCGCACAACGACTGTGCAACTTCGGCTGCACCTATTGCGTGTCGACCGGCGACTGGGCCAAGAGCAGCCGTGAGGACTGGCGGGCTCCACAAGACCGCAACAACTTCGCCGCCGTCGTCGACTGGATCGGTACCCGCCCCTTTCCGGTCGATGTCCGCCTCGGCACCCTCGGCGAACCCTTCGCCTCCCCGGCATTCCTCGACCGCGCCGCCTGGCTCACCCACCAACCCGGCGTGCGGTTCGTCGAACTGCTGTCCAACGCCTCACTGATCGAACGCCGTCTGCCGAAACTGGAACCCCACGCCAACCTCGGCAAGCTCTCACTCTGGTTGACCTGGCACAGCGGGCAAATGCCGTTGGAGAAGTTCATCGCCGCCGCCGCGTTTGCCCAAGACACCTACGGCTGCTTCGTCGTCGTGAACGCCCTGCTATTCGCCAACCACGACACCACCACCATCGGCCGCGTCAAAGCCGCCGCCGAAGCGGCCGGGCTCCGGTTCAACCTCGACCTCGGCTACGACCCGTCGGTGCCCTCGAACAACTCCACCAGCGCCGATGCCACAGCCGCGGTGCCGGTGCTGCGCGACGGCAGCAACGTCCTTGACGTGGTCGCTGCCTGTGGCGGCGACACCGAACTCACCCGTGTCGCCCTGACCGGGCTGACCTCGCCCCAGCACCGGGCGTGCCGGGCGGGCTCGGACTACGTGTTCCTCGACATCCACGGCGATGTCTACCGGTGCTCGCGCTACGCCACCCTAGGCAAGCACCGCTACGGCAACGTCCTCGACCCCGACTTCGAGCTACACCTGCGCGAGAACACCTGGGCCCCATGCGAAGCCGCCACCGGGTGCGCTAACAAAGAGGACTTCCTCAACCTGCGCCTGGCCGAGCACCTCCGTCCGTCGGTCGTGCCCAGCCTCGGCTGGACCGACGCCTAGCACCCACCGATCACCCGTTATTCGCTCTTACACAAGGAGATTCACCGATGCTGCTCGCCGAGATGACCTGGCCCGACTTCGATGACCGCGCACATCAGGGTCGCGCGATCCTGCCGATCGGGGCAGTCGAACCCCACGGTCCGCACCTGCCGCTGGGCGCGGACACGATGATCAGCGACTACTTCGCCCGCCGCTTGGCCGCCGACATCGACGCACTGATCGTCCCGTCGATCGGCTACGGCGTCGCCACCCCGTCTCAACGCCTCGGCGGAACCTTCCCCGGTGTCATCGCCGTCAGCGGCTCGACGTTCACCTTGCTCGTCACCGAGATCGCGTCCGCGCTGGCCGAACACGGTGTGCGACAACTCGTCATCGTCAACTCCGCCATCGACAACCTCAGCTTCCTGTGCGAAACGGCCCGCATCGTGACCGCCGCACACCCCGGCACCCAGGTCATGATCGTGCAATGGTGGGACGTCGTCGGTGAAGGATTCCGCAACGCCCTCGCCACGGAAACAGGGGTCGCCCGCGGCGATGACCACCACGCGGGAATGGTCGAATCCAGCCTGGTCATGCACGTCGCACCCGACACGACCCGCCCCGAACTCATCGATACCGACTCGACGGGGCTAGGAGCGCGTCGGTTCAGCTACGACGTGTTCCCGCTGCCCGCCGACGCCGCGACACCGTCGGGCATCGTCTACACCGCCCACACTGCCAGCGCCGAGATCGGCGTCCGGGTCGCCGACCAGGTCGCGCTCGAGATGGCGGCCGCGGTGCGGCTCGAATTCGGCATCGATACGGCGGGAGCGTGATCACGATGCTCGCACCCGACACACACTTCCTGTTCTCCCCGTCGGCGACCTATCCGAACCCGGTGGCGTGCCTGATCAACCGCGACGCCGAGATCGTCCACGCGTGGAGCAGCGATCTCGACCAACCCGACCCCTCGACCGCGCCACCGGGGTACCTGCGTGGATGGAACCACGTCGAACTCGGCGCCGACGGCGCCTTATATGCCACGGTGCCGTTGCACTCGCTGTTGAAGCTGGCGCCGGATTCCTCGCTGATCTGGCGGGCCGAGCTACCCGTCCACCACGACCTCGACATCACCCACACCGGTCAGGTCTTTGTCCTCACCGAGCAACCCCGTCTCCTCGGCGGGCCCGGCGATCCGTTCGTCCTGCTCGACAACTCGATCACCGTCCTCGACGACGTCACCGGCGCGACCACCGCGACCCACTCGCTGTTCGACCTGCTGATGAGCGACGCCAATCTGTCGGTGGTGATCGCCAGCCATATCGACCGCCGTCGCCGATCCCCGCACCACCACGCGGCCCGAGCGATCTATCACGACCTCGCCTGCGCCGGTTCGGTCCAACCGGGGCGTGACGCATCCCGGCTGCTGCGTGACGTACCGGGTTCTCCGGCAGATCTTCTGCACGCCAACACCATCGAGGTATTGCGGGCGCATCCGGCCGGGTTGTGGAGCGTGGGCGATGTGCTGGTCTCGATGCGCGAGCTCGACACCATCGTGGTCGTGGACCTGTCCGGCAACCGGGTGCGGTGGTGGTGGGGTCCCGGCGAGCTGTCGGGCCAACACCAGCCGACGATGCTGGCAGACGGGCACCTACTGGTGTTCGACAACGGCCAACGCCGCGGGTTCTCCCGCGTCGTCGAGGTTGATCCAATACGGCATGCGATCAGCTGGCAGCACCTCGCCGACCCGGCACGGAACCTGTTCTGTGCCGTGGCCGGCGGCGCCGAACCGCTCGCGGGCGGCAGCATCCTGATCAGCGACGCCCAAGCAGGTCAGGCGCTCGAAGTGGCCCGCGACGGTTACACCGCGTGGGCAGTGCGGACTCTGACCGCCGCCGGTGAACGCGCCCAGTTCTACCGAATGGCGGCCGTCGCGCCCACGACCGCCGCGTCGGTGCTCGGCCCGACCGATGGCCCTGCCACCCGATCGGCCCGCGATCTGGTGCGCTGCGAACTGCTCGACCTCGCGAGGACACCATGATCAGCGTCATCATCCCCACCCTCAACCGGCCCGGTCCCTTGAACCGTGCTCTGCGCAGCCTCGCACGCCAGGAATTGACCGACTTCGAAGTCATCGTCGTCGACGACGGAGGCACGTCACCCGTGCGCCCGGTCACCGACAGCTGGCGCACGGCGCTGCCGATCCGCTTGATCGAGACAGACCACTGCGGCGTCTCGGCCGCCCGCAACACCGCGATGGCCGCAGCGAACGGCGAATACGTCGCCTTCCTTGACGATGACGACATCGTGTTCCCCCGACACCTGCGCGCCGCCCACACGGTGCTCGACCGCGGCACCGCTGACGTGGTCTATGGCGGCGCGCTCGTCAGCTCCCGATGGATCGAATCCATTCCCCGCAACGTCCGCTGGCTGCCACGCAAGGACTACGAGTTCGACAGCCGATTCCTGCTGTGCGCCAATTTCATTCACACAGGCTCGCTCGTGTGCCGCAACTTCACCGACACCGCCGCCCAGTTCACCGAGTCGATGACCCACTGCGAGGACTGGGACCTGTGGCTGGCCTTGCACACCAGCCTCGGCTACCGGTTCGCCTACCTCGGCGAAACCACCAGCGTCTATCACCAGGTGCCCCAGTGCGGCGGTGCGGTCTCGGCGGCCTACCTGTCGAGCCCGACGCCGTTCACCCTCGCCCGCCGCAACATGTTTCGCACGTGGCCGAGCACCGACCCGCAGATTGTCGACTACCGTGCCTGGTTCACCGAGTTCGACGCACGCCTGGACCGACTCATCGAAGACGGCCGACCGGCCCCGGCCCATATTTACGAGTCAGCGGTGCGCACGCTGCACCACCGCTTCGTCACCGGTCATCGTGCCGATCACGCCGTGCTGGATTCGCTTCTGCCCGAACACCACTCAGCCCACCGTCAACCAGCAAGGGTCAGGTAGCCGATGCGCACCGATGACACTGTCACCACGTCCTATGACCAGCACGCCGCCGCGTTCGCCCAGGAGGCAGCCCACAGCCCCTACAACGCGCACTACGACCGCCCCGCGGTCTTGGACCTGTTGGGCGAGCTCACCGACCGCGTCGTCCTCGACGCCGGGTGCGGCCCCGGCCTCTACGTCACCGACCTGCTCGCTCGCGGCGCCCACGTCATCGCCGTCGATGCCTCCGCGAACATGATCGACCTCGCCCGCCGACACGTCGCCGGGCAGATCACCCTGCGCCAGCACGACCTCACCGATCCCCTGTATTGGCTGTCCAACAACACTGTCGACATCGTCCTACTCGCCCTGGTCATCCACTACATCGACGACCGGATCGCGCTGCTGCGCGAGCTGCACCGCGTCTTGCGTCCCGGCGGGTACCTGATCGTGTCCACCAGCCACCCGACCGCGGACTGGCTCACCGCCGAGGGCAGCTACTTCGACACCGGATGGGTGCAACAACGGTGGTCGTGCGGCATCACGCACCGCTTCTGGCATCAACCGTTGCAGGCATGGTGCGCGGAGTTCACCGCGGCCGGTTTCACCATCGACGCGATCACCGAGCACCAGCCCGCCGCCGAGATGGCTCGAACCCACCCCGCCGAGTTCGAAACCCTCACCCGCCAGCCTGGTTTCATCGCCTACCGGCTCGCCAAACCGACCAGCGGAACCGACGGCGATGCCTGACGTGCCAAAATTCGTCATGGCCAATTCCCCGCATTCTCCAGTGCTCGTCGTCGTCAGCGGGCCCCCGGGATCGGGCAAATCCACCCTCGCTCACGCCCTCGCCGCCGAAATCGGTGTCCCCGCGATCGTCCGCGATGAGATCAAACAGGGCATGGTCCAGGCCGCCACAGACCGAGTCACCGACTACGACGACCTGAATATCCCCGTACTGCACGCCTTCTTCGGCGTCTTGACCCTGCTGGCGCGCGCCGGGGTCAGCGTAGTGGCCGAGGCTGCGTTCCAGGACAAGTTGTGGCGTCCGGGCCTGACCGCGCTGGCTGAATTCGCCGAGATCCGCGTCATTCACTGCACCGCGCCGCAATCGGTCCTGCACGAACGTATCGCCCACCGCGTGGGGAGTGATCCTCACCGGCAAGCGCACAACGACCAGGGTCTCCTCGCGGCGATCGCCGCTGGTGGCCAACCCGTCGGCGCGTTCGTGCCGGTGAATATGGACGTCGCGGAACTGGCGGTCGACACCACCGACGGGTACCAGCCCGGTCTCAAAGCGATCACCCAATTCGCCACCCAACCGGCCCAGGGCAAGGCCTGATCGCGGCGCTGCTCCGGCACCAGAGATCTGGCCACGCGCCGAATTGTCAGTAGTGACGCGTCGCTACTGACATCTCCACGGGGTTCCCGAAGGATTCCGCGCACGCGCGCACGCGCGCAGAACCGGTCCTTGACCTGCGGTTTACTAACGTTCCGTGACGAACGCTACTGACACGAGTGACGAACCCCCAGGTCGCCAACTGACATCCAAATGACGAATCTCACCGCGCGGGATGCCGAAGACGCGTCGTTGACTCAAT
Source organism: Nocardia fodinahabitans (assembly GCF_052983615.1). Taxonomy (NCBI): domain Bacteria; kingdom Bacillati; phylum Actinomycetota; class Actinomycetes; order Mycobacteriales; family Nocardiaceae; genus Nocardia; species Nocardia fodinahabitans. The sequence continues at coordinate 2,391,771 of NZ_JBRJJC010000001.1, read as the reverse complement.
ATGTGATTCGATTCATATATTCAGGCGCTAAATCCTGTCTGAACTGCGACTATCTCAAGGTTCGAAGGGAACGAGGCTTGCGGCTTGTACCGGATCAGTCCATCGTGAAACCTGCGAGGTATGACCCTGATGGACTTCGCTCACAGTGCTTTCGCGGCCATCGTCGTGCTGAAAGCTCCTTGGGCACTTGCAGTGGCAGTCGCTACACTTCACCCCGATCCTGCTAGGCGCGACGCGGCCCGACAGACCTTGCGGATCATCAGGGGAGGACGGTGATGGCCGACAGCTTGGTTAGCTATCTTCGTCGCCAGCCCCATGCGCGGAAGATGCTCGAGATCCTCGGAACGGTAGGTTCCATGTGGGACTACGAGTTACGCGAACGGACGTATGCGGGCGGCAGTTGTCCGTTCGGCATCGCCTTCGGAGGGTTGCTGAATAGAGACATGGTGTGGGTACAGGGGCATCATCTCTACCGACGTCGCGTGGGTATCACTATGCGCGGACGGCGTGAGCTTGTTCGCTGGCGGACGTCGGAGCGGGCGGCGCATTCAAGGTGTTTGCCCGCCGCCGATGCTAAATCCGCGTCTGGAGGCCCGCCTGTGCGATTCGACCAGTTCGAGACCCACCAGTACCAGCGAACACGGCGACCGAAGACGAATTAGTGGCCCGCGAGATCGGCTATTGCGAAGAACGGCCACCGAGCTGAGACACAATGGCCCGTCAGTGCGAAGGGTCGGGATGCGCCGGACTGCGTCCGCGATGGATTAATGGGATCGACGCGATCACCGAGCACCAGCCCGCCGCCGAGATGGCCCGAACCCACCCCGCCGAATATGAAACCCTCACCCGCCAGCCTGGTTTCATCGCCTACCGACTAGCCAAACCGGCCACCAGCGATGGTGGGATCGACGACGATGCCTGACGTGCTAAATCCGTCGTGGCGAACTCCCCGCATTTTCCAGTGCTCGTCGTCAGCGGGCCCCGGGATCGGGCAAGTCCACCCTCGCTCACACCCTGGCCACGGAAATGGGTGTACTGGCGATCATCCGAGATGAGCTCAAACAGGGCATGGTCCAGGCCACCACAGACCGAGTCACCGACTACGACGTCTGTCCGTTGTACATCCCTTCGGAAGTGCTTGGGCGCCCGCTAACGATCCGTGCGTGTCGGGTCACTTCGGTGCAGACGAGCGCTTGCCGCGTTGCGCGTCGCGTCGATTTGGCGATCGTTGGCGCACGCGCGGTACCACAAATCGTGCGCCACCAGATAGGTCGGATCGGCGGTGACCGGGTTCTCGGAAGCCGCACCTGTCGTGCTACCGCACCGAGTGCATGGGAACGCAGACGACGAATCCAGGAATCGAGCCAGTTTCTCCTGGAAATTCGCCGGATGACCCATGCTGTCTACTCCGACATCGAGTGCGTGCCCGCAGGCGAACCGCATGGGTACCCAGAACAGCTCCGTGGGGTCGGTCGTTGGTAGTTGTGCGTCGGACCGAAGTCCTTGCTGCTGACCCCATCGCGCGCGCTGCCGTGCCTGCTCGTCCGGTACTGATCCCGTCACCACTACCTCCCGATATGTCGTATTCGGTCCACCCGCATCATCGACCCATACAGATACGCAGCTGCGACGATAGGCGTTGCGTCTCCCTACAGCGCGCACGAATCCGTTTGCAGCCGAGGGTACGCACTGCCAACTAGCCGCCTACGGTGCGGTGAAGTTGGCCACCGATATGCGATCCCGATACCGGAAGGGCATCAGTCCGGCTGGCCGGTCAGCGCGTTATCGACGATATCGGCGGCCACCTTGTGCGGACGACCTCGCTCCAAGTAGTACTTCTGGGCCGTGGACACATCGGCCTGGCGCAGGACGTCGGCGGTGATGCGGGCCGACAAGCCGGCGTCATCGAGGATGGTGGCCATGGCGTGACGGAAGCTGTGCGCGGTGATGTCCTCGGCAATGCCGAGTGCCTCGCGAACGCGCTGCCATGCGTGTCCAACGTTCTGTGGGTCGCGCAAGGTCCACACCGCGGACGGGAACACCAGATCCAGGTCGTCGGTTCCTGGTCGTGGAGGTGATGTGAGGCGTCGTTCCGCCAGGGCGGCCTTGCGCAGCCTGAGTACTTCCACGGCGAACTCGGGCAGTGCCGTGGTGCCGGGGCGGTTTTTCGGGTCTTCCTCTCTCGTATCGCGGACAAGCCCTTTGCCCGGAACTCGGACGACCTTGCCTGTGAGGCACAGCGTTTGCGCCTCCAGATCGATATCGGACCACAGCATCCCCAACATCTGGGATCGACGTAGTCCGGTGGCGGCGTAGACGGTGATGATGTCGACGAGGTCAGCGCCTTCGCAGTATTCGGCGACAGTGGGCGGGGTGTATGCCTTGACCGGTGTGCCACGCTGACGCTCGGCTTTCGAGAGTTTGCGTGGGCACGGGACCTGAGAGGTTCGCACGGCGCTGAGGATGAAGCGGAGTTGGTCGATGGTCAGGCCACCCGCGCCGCCGGTGCGGCCTTTGGGCGCGATGTTTCGGGCCAACTTGGTCTCGCGGACCGGGTTGGTCTGCATCGGTGTCCGGCGGACGGCGAACCCGAACATTCCGGAGAGCACGATGCGGCCCATCCTCATGGTCGAGGGCCCTTTGGCGTGGCCGACCTTGGTGAGGAAGGCCTCCACGACCGAGGTGGAGACTTCGAACAGTCGCCGCCCACCGAACGCGGTGTCGAACATGTCGGCGACCTCCTTGTAGCGAAGGAGCGTGCCCTCGGTTCTGCCCAGCGAGATGAGGTGTTCGCGATAGTGCTCCCACAGCTCTCGGACGGTCATCGAATCGGACAGTGCCTCGTCGAGTTCAGCACGGATGTCGACCGCGGCGCGCAGTACGGCTTCGAGTGCGCGTTGTCCGGTGCGGTCCGGGACCGCGCGGCCCTGAGCGCTGAGTTTGAGGGGAGACACGCGGGTGACCTCGCGTCGTCTGCCTGAAGTGTCGCGGACGTACACCCGTGCACTCCAGCGACCGGGAGAAATCTCGGTGAGCATGGGCTTGCCGGGGACGCCAAGAGGCCGTGGCGGTCTACCGCGCCTCATCGTTGTCCTCCTGTGGTCGGTCGTTCAGGTCCGCCAGGGCGGTTTCGAGTGCGTCGATGTCCCAACGGAATTCCTTTCCGACTCGGATGGGTTTGGGTAGCCAGGTGTGCTTGCCTGGTTGGCGGGACCACCGGCGCAGCACTTCGGGATGGATGCCGATGTGGGCGGCTGCGGATCGGGTGTTGACCCACCGGCGAAGCGGCGGAGGATGTGGGGTTGGGGGTTCATCGCTCACCGGCGTGCCTCCGGTCGTGGTCGGCACGGATTTCCGTATGCGCTCTGTCGGGCGCCGCGCACTAGAGGCGGGCGGAAATCGCCAAGAAGCGGTCCTGCCTTCGCGCGAGGTCGGCGACGAAGGTGGCGTGAGAAATGGTGTGAATATGGCCCGGCCGAGGTCGAGTCATAGCAAGGGTCAGACTGACTTCGGGCATTGCGAGGCCACCGGCGATCGGCGATGGTGGCGTGCGATGACGCCGCCGGAGAATGGTCGCGCCCACAGGGCGGGACGGGTGTCGAGTGAAATTTCATCGGGCATCATTTCTGCCCGATCAATGGCTCTTCCAACTACAAGGAAACACGACTTTCGCGGAGTTCGCCACCAAGTTCTTGCCGACACCTCGAAATTGCTGAACATTAGCCGTTGATTGTTGGGCGAGGCCGACCTGTGAAGGCTCACAAAGACCCGACCGGCGCGACAGGTCTGTCATCGCTGCGCCGGCCGGGAGTTGTTGGTGATCAGTCGAGTTCGGGTCCGGAGTAGGACTCTGGCGTGGCGGTGATCAGCCGGATGTGCTTGGCGACGATGCTGTCGGTGAGCGACAACTGGTAGGAGATTCCGCTGTGGTTGGTGCCGTGTGCGTGCAACAGGCACCGGGAGTCGCGGCCGCGGGAGACGTTCACGCTCGCTGCCCACAGTCGTTGAGCTTCACTGCTCGGGGCCAGCGCGGCTACGAGTTCTTTTGCCTGCACCGAAGTCCGGTGCCTGCCGAGCGCGGATTTCATCATCGCGACCGCCCAGGACCGTTCGCCGTCGGGATCGACGAGGACGGTCTCGGCGTGCTCGCTGAACATCCACACCGGTGCCGATCCAACGTCATCGATGCCGGTCAGTGCATCGGCGAACAAGTCGTTGCGCGACAACACATTCCACATCGGGTCGATATAGGCGGCCAAGACTCCTCGGGCCTGGAAGCGTTCGAGGTTGACTGCCAACGCGGTCTCGGCTTGGACGTAGGTGCGAAGGTAGTGGGTCGGGGCCAGCGGGATATCGGGGAGGGCGAGATCATGCAGGTGCGCGGCCATCGCCTGGTCAGATCGGTAGCCGAGAATGACCCCTTCGAGGGTACTCAGCGACGGCTCGCGCTCGCCGCGTTCGATGCGCCCGAGGTGGACCGCGCTGAACCCGACCACATCTGCCGCCTCGTCACGAGTAAGGCCCAGATCTTCGCGGATCCACCGGCACGTCGTGCCGAGGTCTGGAATGGACACATCGGGTCGGGTCGGATCGCGTCGACGCCGTCGCCGCGTCCGATCCGAACGCCGAGAAATATCGTCCTTTTTCATAATCTCCCCCCCGGGAGCTAGTGGTGTAAGTCACAGGCTGAGATGTTTGAGGTGCGGTTTGCCTGTTGGTGATGGGTCCCTGTCTACCAGAAGGGTTTTCATGCGGCAAGTTTGCCGACTGCTTCGTGATTGCGGACGGCGGCGTTCGCCAAATATGCGGCGTCAGTAGAAGTTTCAATGTCGCCGGGACGCTTTCGGGCAGGCAAGTAAACACGGTGTTAATGAACCCGTTTCGGTCCTGTAGATGCGCCGCCAGCGTTGGTTCCTCTTAACTGATCATTTTAGATATATCCAAACTGGATCAGTTAACGACCTAGCGGCCCAGTCGGTTTCATGGCTTGAATGGAAAGCGAAAGAAATTCCCTCCAAGAAAGGAAATCCTGTGGATCCGATCGTGATCGCGAGCTACATCAACGCCGGGCTGTCGCTGCTGGCCAACGGGGCTGCCCTGGCCAACCAGGTCCTCTACCTGGCGCTGACCTTCCTCTGACGTTCTCGCTGTACGACACCGCCGCGCCAGGTCGAACACCGGCCGGCGGTGCCAGGCAGACACCGATTTGAATTCACGCCGCGCGCCATCAAATCCCGCTGCGGCACAAACCCTCTGCTTCACCCTTCGACTAGAAAGGGTCGACCGGTCATGCCCAAAAACACTCCGACCGCACGCACAACAGTCGCTCGCGGGCGAGATCGAATCCCCGGTATTCGTCGAGCCAGCACCCTGCTGTTGGTGGCCGCGGTTCCGGTAGCTGTAGCGGTAGGGAACGCCGCCGCGGCCAGCGCCAACGGACCACTATCCACTGTCGCAGACCAGGGTGGCGTCACCAGCCCAACCCAACCCGGTACCGAAACGCCCACGCCGCCACCAGCTCCCGAACCTGAACCTGAACCTGAGCCCGAACCGGCGCCGGTGGTGTACTACGAACAACCCCAGCAAGTGCGCACCGCACCGACCCGCCCTGCCCCCGAGGTGGACGAGCCGGTGGAGCCGGTGCGGATCGAAGAACTCCACCTGCCCGTTCCGGTGGAGCCGGTCGCGCCGATTACCCCGCCGGAGAACACGATCCGGATAGGGGAGTGGCAGACACCGAGCCCCGACTGGGTTCCGGTGGAAGTGCGCGACACCATCAACAACACCGCAGCAGGCGCCGAAGCGCAGATTGCAACCGCCCTTGACTCCGTCGGTATCCCGGCGGGGCGCTCCGATCGCGTCAGCGGCGCGGTGCTGGGAGGCGCGGGACTGGGCGGTGCGGCTGGTGCGACCGTGCTCGGCGCACCCGCGGCGGCGGTCGGCGCGACGGTGGGCGGGCTGATCGGCGGCACCGTCGGCGGGATCGCCGGTGCCGCACTAGGAATCGTGATCCCTGTCCCCATCATCGGACAAGCCACCAGCGGAGTCGCGGGTACCGCCCTCGGTGCTGCGGCCGGAGCCGCGGCAGGTGCGGCGATCCTCGGCGTACCCGCCGGTGCTGTCGGCGCGGCGGTCGGCGGGACGATCGGTGCCGGGTTCGGCGCGGGCGTCGGAGTCGGTCAATGACCACGAGCGCCGCAGGTCATGTCGCCGCTGTCGTCGCCGCGATGGTGGGGGCGGCGGTACTCACCGCCTCCTCACCTGCGGCCCCTGCGGTCGCGGTGCCGATCAATGGGTGCCCGGCCTTGTTCATCCTCGGTGTCCAGGGCACCGGCCAGTCGTCGCCGACCGCGGATCCGCTCGCTGACACCGGTGTCGTCGGATCGCTGATCGGGCCCGTCGCCAATGCGGTGCCAGCCCTCGTACAGCGGGCCTATATCGGCTACGACGCCGGATTCGGCGGCATCGTCCCCGGTGGCGGCTCTGACCCGTATGTGTCCTCGGTGTCGGGCGCGCGGGCCAATCTCGACTCCGCTGCACGCCACGTCGCGCAGGTGTGCCCGGACACGATGCTCGCCGGGATCGGCTACAGCCAGGGCGCCCAAGCGATGGCGAGCTTCGCACGTGATGTCGGCGCCGGAAACGGGCCCGTTGCGGCGGAGCGCGTCGCGGGGATCGCGTTGTATGCCAACCCCGATCGCGGCGAGCTCGAACCGGTCTTTCCTGGGAGGCCGGGCCAGATCGTGCCCGACCCCGCACCCGGCACGTCGGGAGCTGCGGTTTCGACCGTGCAGGTCCTCGCGGCCCCCGCGGGGGGTGCGGGCATCGCCACCACCGACCAGGGATACGGAGCACTGGTCGGGCGGGTCGCCGATATTTGTAGCGACGGCGACCTCGCCTGCTCCGCTCCAGGTCAGGCCGCGGTCCTGCGGTTGGGGGCGCAGGTCTTCGCCCAAGCGGACCTGACCAACCCCCTCGCAGCTTTGTCCACTCTGGGTGCGTCGCTCTCGGAGGCGCTCGGTGAGGCATGGAACACCGTGATTCTTAACGACTTTCAGGTGGGCGCGGGAGGGGTCGACTATGCGCCGCAAGTTGATCTGGGGCAGCGGCTGGTCGATGCCGGTGACCCCCGCACATCCGTCACGGATCCGGGTGCGGCAGCTGCGCGATGGAATGAGATCAGCGCGACGGTCATGGCGAATCCGCTGGTGCTGTTGCCGAGGTTGCTCGCCCAGCTCGGTGGCGCGTGGGGCCAGCTCGCGGCCGAGAACGCCGAGCTGGTCAACCCCGCGACGTGGTTGCGGTTCGCCGACACGGTCGGGCGCCACAACGGCTATGCCTTGACCGGCCAGTTGAACTCGGGCATCGCCTGGATGATCGCCCTCGCCCACGACATCGCGGGATCGCGCTCATGACCAGCACCGGGGCGGACGAGTTCCGCGCGAACACCACGATCGGGCCCGGCACCCCAGGCAAGATCCTGCGCACCCGCGAGGTCATCGTGCCGCACATCGCCGGTCTGCGGCGGGCATGGCAGGTGATCTACACAACCAAAACCAGTTCTGGCATCCCGGTCCCCGCCTCAGGCATCGTGCTCGAGCCGGCACCGCCGACCGGTGGTGCGGTGATCAAACCCCCCTTGGTGGTGTACTGCCCAACCTTTCACGGCCTCGGTGGTCGGTGCGCTCCCTCTCAGCTGCTGGTCGAGGGCAACGAACCCGACACGAGCAGCATCGCCGCCGCGCTCGTGCAGGGATGGACGGTCGCGGTGCCCGACGGGATCGGCCTGGGCATCCACGGCGCCGGACCCCACCATTTCCTGGCAAAGCAGGCGGGCGCACATGCGGTGCTGGACCTGGCTCGCGCTGTCGGGTCCCAGCCTGCCGACGGCACTATCGAGGGTCCGGTAGCGGTCTGGGGCTACGCCGACGGAGGCCGGGTTGCCGCCGCAGCCGCAGAGTTTCAGCCCGCCTACGCTCCCGAGCTCGATCTTCGCGCAGTCGCGGCCGGTGCGGTAATCCGCGATCCCGGTGCGCTGATAAACAGCCTCGACGGCGGACCATGGTCGGGCCTGGCATTCGCCGGCATGGTCGGACTGGGCCGGGCTTACGCGCACCTTCCGGTCGATCACCTACTCACCGACCTCGGCGTGCGCGCGGTCCGCGCGGCTTCCGAGCTCGACCTGGCGACGTTGCTGGTGGAGTTTCTGCATCCCCTCGCTACATGGTGTGAGCGCCCCGACCCCTGGAACGACCCGGTCTGGAACTACGTCCTCACCCACGAAACCCTGGGCACCTTTACACCCTTGGTGCCGATCCACCTGTACCACGGGCTGCTCGACGGGCTGGTGCCGATCGAGTCCGGACGCGAACTGTTCGCCGAGTACAGCTCCCGCGACGTCGCGGTGTCCTGGTCGGAATTCGACGTCACCCACCTCGGCGCAGCTGACCTCGGAGTCCCTGACGTCCTGACCACCTTCCGGGCGGGATTCGCCAGACCACCACGCCATCAAGGCCCCAACCCGACCAACTGACGCGCCTGCCCGCGCCACCCCCTCCGGCGCGGGCAGGCCGAGCCCACTCGCTCGACACCGAAAGGAAGCCGAATCCGATGAACCACAACACCACTCAGCGCAGAGCCTGCGCGATCGCGGCCGCATGGCTGACAGTGACGGTCATCGGCGCGGCACCAGCCCTGGCCGAGCCCACCACCAGCCCACCTCGCCCGTCGACGACATCGGGCGAACCTGCAACCTCGGCCTGTCCTGCCTTGTACGTGCTGGGCGTGCAGAACGGTGAGGAAGGCGCCGCCACCACCGTCGACACCGGCGATACCGGGGTGCTGGGCCAGGCCTTCGGGCGGATGGCCACCACAGTCGGCGCGGCGATCGCGCGGTCCTACATCGTCTTCGGCGCCGAGGTGAACACGGCGAACTACCCCGCAGCGGTGACCGCAGCGGCCGATCAGATCGAACAACGCGCCAGTGAGGTGATCGACCGGTGCCCATCGACACAGATCGCGGTCGCCGGCTATGCCCAAGGCGCTGCTGCGGCAGCAGTTTTCGCCGAAAAATCCGGGGCGGGTCGATCACGAGTGCCCGCAGAGAAGATCGCAGGGATCGCGTTGCTGGCCAACCCTTCACGACGAGCAGCGACCGGCGCCCTGCCGGGCACCGACAACAGGGAAGCCCCTTCCGCTGCATCCGGCACGGACGGAACCGCGGTGTCGAAGATCAAGCTGACCAACATCGGATTGTCCGGGGCAGGGATCGCCGCCAGCGCTACACCGACCAGCTACGGCTCGCTGGTCGGCCGGGTAGCCGATCTGTGCGTGGCCGGTGATGCCACCTGCGATGTCCAGTCCGCGAGCCCGTTGCTGACCGCGGTCAGCAACATCGCCGGACAAACAGAGGGCAAGGACCCGGTCGCCGCGATCGCCACCGTCGCCCAAGCCCTGGCCTCCACCGCCTTCACCACCGCGGTCGGCGTCGTCAACGACGACATCACCGGCACCAGCTTGGACCAGCTCTCCTACACACCGAACCAAACTCTGGGCCAGCGCGTCGCGGCGGCGTCCTCACCGGCTGCCACCGCAACCACCGAGTCCGATGCTCTGTCAGCGCTGTTCAAGGTCGGCACGATCGGCTTCAACGCCGTGGTGTCGGTGGCGCAGAAGGTTTTCACCGCCACGACCATCGCTGAACTCGCCGCTGTCGGTCTGTCCAACCCCGCCGCCGCCGTCGCGGTGCTCGGCACGAAGGTCGCTGAGGCGGTGGTGGATCTGGTGCCGCCCCAGTCGATCAGTACATGGGTCAACGACGCGTTCGAGGCGATCACGTCCACGATCACCGACCCCCAAGACCTGTACACGACCTCGGCGACTGCCCAATACAGCAACGCCACCGGGCGACGCAGCAGCTACAGCACCGTCTCGGTGACTGCCAGCGGCGATACCCCGCTGGCCGCGACCACTTCGTGGTTCACCGCGATCGCCCACGACCTGGCCGCCCAGGCGACGTCATCGACGAAGCAACCGACGCCCTCGAGCGGCGTGACGTCTTCGACTCATCCACACCCGGCACCCTCGCCCACCGCAGCGAAAACCTCTGCCAAACAGACCAATTCGGAATCGGTCGCCACCAGCCCGCCGGTGGCGCACCCCTAGACCCCTTCGGAGCACGACCAGAGTTACTGGGCTTTCCCCCGCCGGATCAGTGGCTCTTCCAGCGGCGTGCTCCGAAGGGCCCGACCACAACCCAGCTGATCGAGGAGGTGAACAACATGCCCACCGACGACCTGAGCCGCAACCATGGTGCCGCCTGGCTACACAGCCCCGACAGCCCAGAACCACATTCAGACGAACCCCAGCGGGTCGACCAGCACATCGACAGCCAAGCGGGACAGCACGGGCAGTACCGGGGGCGGGCGCACCGCTTCCGGATTGTCGGGATCAGTGCCGCCTTCTTGAGCGTTGTCGCCGGATCGGCTGCGGCCCTCGCGGTGAGCATGTCGGGCGGGAGCGAGGACCGTGCCGACGCCTCCTCGACAACCTCGGCCCCGCAGACGGGCACCACCTCCGTCGTGGTTGCCACAGAGCGGGCCTGTGCAGGGGTGACCGCTCAGATCGTGACGGCCGGTGCCGGTGACACCGCGACTGTCGCGGGCGTGATCGCGGCGTTCGAACACGCCTACTACGTGACCCGCAGTGCTGAACAAGTCCTGCGGTTGACGAGTCCGCAGGCCGGGCTCGCACACGAACCGCTGGCCGCCGCTATCACCGCGCTGCCGATCGGCACCACCCACTGTGTCGGCGTCACCTCGATCGCGGAGAACACCGCCGAGGTCCATCTGGTGGAGCTGCATCCGGATGGCCGCCGCTTCGACTACCTGCAGGTGATCAACGTATCCGCCGTCGGCCCCGCCGGGTTGGTCATCACCAACATTCAGAAGCGAGGCAGCTGATGCATGCCTTGACCTTGCGCGCGCACCCCCTCGCTGGGATCGGCAGCCGCCGTCTGGACCCGGCCACTGTGAGCCCTCCAGATCGCGTCGCCAGTATCCGCACCGAGCCCCTGCCGACGACCCGAGCGCATCCACCGGTGGTCGCGATCGTCGGCGCTCACGGCGGAGCCGGCACCTCGACGCTCGCTCGGTGGTGGGCGCCAGCGGCGGACTGTGGGCAGTCCTGGCCTGGGTCGGTGCAGACGACGCAGCGGGTCGTCGTGGCGGCGCGGCTGTGTCTGCCGGGGTTGGTCGCGTGTGCAGATCGACTACGCGAATGGCATGTCGGTACCGCTCCTGGCGGTGTCGAGGTCGTCGGTGTCGTGCTCAGTGCTGCCCGGCCTGGGCGAGTACCGGCGCCGGTACGCCGTTATCGCGCCGTGGTCGAGGACCTGGCCGAACAGGTGTGGGACATCGGCTGGCATGACGAGCTCATCGAACGCGAACTGGCCGAGCTCGCCGAGTTCAGCCCGTTCGACCCAGTCCCGCAACGGCGCGCCCGCCTGACTCAAGCGGTGCCCCTCGATGTTCATCACGTCGGCAGCGAGCTCATCGACGCTCTCGCGCGCGCCACGAAAAAGCTTATCGAACAACAGGATTCGGAGAGATAACCATGTCCGTTCTATCCGTGGTGGGTGACAGCGTGTCTGTGCTGGCCCAAGAGATCAAGGTCAACCCGACCATCCCGCCGGGCGGAGACAAACTGACCAACCTCGTGGGGTACTTGTCGTGGCTGGTCATCTTGGCCGGGGTCGCAGCCCTGATCTATGCCGGTGGCAAGTTCGGGTGGGAGCGCTGGCACGGCGGCGCGGTCGAATCACCCAAGATCGTGTTCGCGGCCATGGTCGGCGGGATCATCGCCACCTCTGCTGGCGCCATCATGAACGCCGCCGTCACCGGAGGTTCCTGACATGCAGGCACCTCAGTTCAGCCACGAATCCCCCAGCAGCGCACCAGATCCGCGCACCGTGACTATCACCGCGGCCGACGGCACAGCGCTGCCGGCGACCCGCTTCGGGAAACCGGACGCCACCCTGACTGTCGTCTATCTGCCCGGACCGCTGGCCAGCGCAGCGCATTTCTCGCCCATGATCACTGTGGTCGACAGACATTTCAGCGCAGACACCGCGCAATTGGTCTACGACCAGCGCGGTCACGGCAACGACCTTCCGCTGGCGTCGGGCCGGGCGGGGATGGCTCAACTGGTCGAGGACCTGAACACGGTGATTTCCCACGCGGGAGGTCGCGTCGTGTTGGTGGTGCATTCGCTGGCAGCGATCGTGGCGCAGGAATGGCTTTACCATCATCGACGCGACCAGACCCGCCGCGTCGCTGCGATCGTCGCGATCGGACCGGTCACCGAACTACCCGATCACGATGGGGTACTGACCGCGCACCCGACCGGGGTGGCCCGCCAAGCAGGTGCCCGTCTCATCCACGACCTTTCCACGGCATTGGGTGAGCGGGGCCTTCACACCGAGGCCGAGATCGAGTCCGCCCGCCGAACACTGCGTGCGTATAGGCGATGCGGTGCCGATCTGGCAGTGGTCGAGGATCTGTTGCGCGCAACACCGACCTGGATCGTGGCTGGACGAGCGGACCCGGTGGCGGACTACGAGCGCGTCAAGGAACTCGCCGAGACGGTGTGGGCCGAAATGAGCAGCTTGCGCGCCGGAGGCCATGACCTTGCCCGCACCTTTCCCTGGCTGCCCGCCGCCGCGGTGTCCTCCGCGATCCGCGCGGCTCACGACGCCGACAGGTTCGGGGGTGGCTGGTGATTGCCGAACCGCTGCCCGCGCAGGTGCTGGCGCCGCTGACACAGCTGGTGAACTGGCTGGCTTGGTTCGTGCTGCTGCTGTGTGTGGCTCGCGCGACCTTCGTCGGCGGCCAACTCGCCCTCCGGATCTACCGCGAAGAAGCGATCGAAGGCTTCATCGGATCCCTCGCTGCCGCCGCACTTCTCGGCTCGGCCAGTGCCCTGGCCATCGCCATCCTCCCTACCTGAAACGCAGGACACCCCTATGCCACAGAAACTTTCGGTACGCGGTCATCGGACGATCGCCGTCTGGATCGTGCTTGCCGTGGCGGTAATCGCCGCCACCAGTTGTGCGGACATCGACGCGGGCGGAGACCTGCGCACGCCAGCCACCACGGACGTTACGCAGCTGATTCCCCGTGAGTTGAGTTGGCGGGCCTACCGAGGCATCGACCTGCCGGTCGCAGTGCAAGGCCCCCGCGTAGTCGATGGTGCGATCGCCTCGGACTTCGACCGGTCTCCGGTCGGTGCCGCACTGGCAGCGATCCACGCGACCGTGCGCGTGTCGGTCGCAGCGGACGGTCAGTGGGCCTCGGTCGGGCAACGCATGATCGCCCCCGGGCGAGGACGCGACACATGGGCGACAGCTCGCGCCCAGATCTCGATCACTACCCCCGCCACTGACATGGTGCCTCGCATCCTCGGCTACCTCGTCACGGCCTACGCCGACACCGAAGCGCAGGTTCAGACCTACTCCACGTATCCGGACCGCTCGATCACCCGCAACACCGCCACCGTCATCTGGGCCACCGACGGGTGGCGACTGCGACTGCCCGACACGGTGACCGAAAGCCCTGTCGCCGCAGTGGATTCCGTGCCCAACGACATGGTCGCCCTGCCGAAACCGTGAGGACTAGTTCTGATGCGTTCGAATCGAACCCTGCTCATTTTGCTCAGCATCATCGCCGCCGTGGTGATCGCCGTGTTCGTCCTGACCGTCACTGGCGGCGACCAGCCTGACACCGCCCGACCCCCTGCGCAGGGCGGACAGCCCACGACGACCGCCACGCCGCCGCCGACACCTTCATCAGCGCGTCCGCCAACAGTCGACATGTTCGGCAACCGTCTCGAAGTCCCGGTTGAGGAAGCCGGTGCGGTGTTGCCGCAAATTGCCGAGGATCGGATCGAACCGACGCGATCTGATTTCCTGACCGCGGCACCTGCTCGACTGCAGTGGCAGCGGATCTGGAACGGCGCGGCCGTGCCGGTCTCAGGCAGCGACGGCCCTGCCCGCATCGACGCCGGTGTGGCGGCGGGATTCGCCCACACACCACAAGGTGCGGCGCTGGCGGCGATGGACGCGATCGGGAGGGTCTACGGCGCACCGGAACCGATCTGGCGAAACGTAGTGCGCGACCGTTTTTACGGTGGCGGCGACACGTTGATCGACCAGTTCGACCGTTCCCGGGCCAGCGCCCCGGATATGGCCCGCTACGTCACTGTCCCCGAAGGAGTGCGGGTCCAACCCGACTACCGCGAAGACTTAGCCGTGGTTCAGCTCGCGGTCCGTTCTACGACTGGGTACGCGATCGCGACCTGGCCGATGGTCTGGGTCGACGGGGATTGGCGAATCCGCACGCCCGACGACATCGAAACGCTTTGGCGCCCAGCCACACCCACTGCCTCAACGGCTGGATTCGGTCGCTGGAGGCAGTCGTGACCAGCATCCTCGCCGCACCGGTCGCACCGGGAGATGGTGTCCACGCCCAACTGCCCGATATCGCCTGTGTCGCGGTGCCCGGGATAAAGGAGGCGTGCCAACTCGCAGATGCGGCTGGGGGCGTGGCTGAGGCGGCGAGCGACTCGGTGATCGGTGGCATCGCAGACGATCTCATAGAGAGCCTCGTGACGGCGCTGCGGTTGGTGATGGCATGGTGGACGACCTTTCCGTCGCCGGAACTCACGACCTCCCAGGGCCAGCCCGCCCCGGTACTCGCCCAGATCCGCGAATACACCAGCGGTCTACAGGTGGTGCTGTTGACGGCCGGGATCATATTCGCGGCCGCGCGACTGGCATTGGCCAAGCGTGGTGCCGCAGCGGGGGAAGCTCAGGAGAGCTTTCTGATGTTGGCGCGAGCAACGTTCGGCGCGATGACCTTCGGTGTGTTGATCACTGTCGCGACTACGGCTGGCGACGAATTCGCAGACTGGGTCGTCTTCGACGCCGCTCGCGGTGACCTCGATACCGCCGTCGGTCGCATCGCCGATCCGCGGATCACGGGCAACCTCGGCCACGGGATCCTGCTCGTTCTCAGCGTGCTCGGGTTGATCAGTATGTTGGTTCAGCTCGTCATGCTGGTCGTTCGACAGGCCCTGCTGGTTGTGGTTGTCGCGGTGATTCCGATGGCGGCAGCGGCGTCGGGGACCGGGCCGGGTTCGCAAGCCTACAAGCGGTTGGTGGCGTGGTCGCTGGCGTTCGTGCTGTGGAAGCCGGTCGGAGCGTTGGTCTATGCGATCGCGTTCACCGTCACCGGCAGTGGCGACGAGCCAGATCCCCAGATGATCTTGCTGGGAGTGATCTTGATGGTGATGAGCGTGATCGTGCTACCAGCGCTGATCCGCTTGATCGCACCAGCAGTGGCCACGCTCGGCGGCGGAGGCGGAGCGGCATCAGCGTTGGCCGGCGCTGGCGCGGGTATCGCGATGTCGGCGGTCGGCAGCGGCGGATCGCAGGCCAGAAAGATGTCCGAGGCTCAAAACTCTGGTCCATCGGCCGGATCAACGAGCCGGACAGGCTCACCGCCTTCTGGGCCGAATGGTGCTGGCGGGGCGCGGCCGATGGCAGCGAGTTCGGGAACGCCGTCTAGCGGGACAGGCTCCGCGCCGGGTGGCGGCGGGTCTATGTCAGCAGGTCCGGTTGGGGGTGGTTCGCGTGCTGGCGGGGCTTCTGCAGCGGGTGCCGGTGGTTCGGGCAATGCGGCCGCTGCCGGTGCGATGGGCGCGGGTCCTGCGGGTGGGGCGATGTTAGGCGCCCAACTCGCAGGCGGCGCGCTGCGAGGCACTGCTTCGGCCGCTCAAAGCTCTATTCCGGAGTCGTCGCCACAGATGGATCCCGATGCCCTCGGTCCCGGGGAGGTTCGGCGATGAGCACACGGATGTATGGGCGCTGGGAGCAGCCGCGTTCGGCCGGGTTCTTCGGTCTGACTTGGGGGGTTTCGCTTCTCGGGCTCGGCTTGATCATCACGGTGATGGTGTCGTTCATGATCACCCGCTCGCTGGAATTCGCAGGCGCTGTCCTGCTCGGTGCGGCGGTGGTGTTCGTCCCGCTGGCGGTGACGCGCAATGGGCGTACCGGTTGGGAACTGTTGCTGCTGAGGGTTCAGTTCGCCCGCGCTCGTTCTCGCGGCGAGCTGACCTACCGGTCCGGGCGGTTCTCCCGGCTTCCGGGTTTGGCGAAACTTCCTGGGTTGATGGCTGATTCGCGCCTGACCGAGTACGAGACCCCAGGTGGGAAGCGGTTCGCGATGCTGCATATCCGGCGCAGCGATCACTACACGGTGATCGTGCGGGTGATCCCGCGCGGCAAGGAACTCGTCGACCAAGCCCAAATCGAT
The DNA here is from genome assembly GCF_052983615.1 of Nocardia fodinahabitans. NCBI lineage: Bacteria > Bacillati > Actinomycetota > Actinomycetes > Mycobacteriales > Nocardiaceae > Nocardia > Nocardia fodinahabitans. Next base: position 2,375,401 of record NZ_JBRJJC010000001.1, on the reverse strand, counting down.
TCCTGGGTCGATGGATTCGGCCAATTCCTGGCCGCGCAAAGCCGTGGCGGAGAAGTCGTCGCGGTGACCGCGGTGCTGGACAACACCGTCGAAACCCGATTGAAGCAAACCCAGGAAGTCACCCGCCTGATCCGCCCGAACGCCCCTGACTTCGCCAAGGCTGTGATGAAGGAAGCCGCCGCTGACAGCGGCGGGGTCGGGGTGCGGATCGAAGCTCGTATCGCGATCACCTACCGGGCGATCGGCAAAGGCCGTATTCGCCGTGACCAGGCCGAGCAGGCCCGCGAGATCGGGCAACGACTGCAATCGGTGCTGTCGCAGCTCGCCCGTGCCGGCCTGCCCGCCACACCCCTGCACGCGTGGGAAGTGCTCGGCTTGGTGCGCAGTCGATTCGACCTCGCTTCGCAGCGCGATGTCGAGGCGGCCGGGGCGCAGATCGTGGAGTCGCAGTCGTGGGATTCGGTCGGCCCGCTCGCCCATCATGATCGGTGGGATCACTACATCCACGACGGCGCCCGCTCGATCACCTGGGAGATGGACGGTGCACCCCGCGGGGCGGTGATGGAAACCGTCCTCGAAGAGCTCCTGCGCCCGCGCCCGGACATGCCTCGCAAACGGGTCGCGATCGTCTACCGCCTGCATTCGGCGGCTGAAGCGACGTCGTTGGTGGACTCGGACTTCCGCGACGCGGTCGCCGCCGAGCAAACCGAACGGGGGATCTCGTCGGCGGCGGCGCGGATTCGGGTCGGTAACACCTCGGCCGCGCGGGAGGAGCAAGCGCGCGGGGCGGGGTTGACCCGGTTCGGGGTGTTGGTGACGGTGACCGATCACCTCGACGCCGACCTGCCCGGAATCGAGGCCTCGGTCAAAGGAATGGCGGCGGCGTCGCGGTTAACGGTGCGCCGCTGCTACGGCTACCAGGCCGCGGGGTTCGCCGCCTCGCTCGGGATCGGGTTGATCTTGCCCGAACACGCTTCTATCTCCAAGCGGGTGTCGGGATGAACGCGCGCGCAGGGAGTTCCCGAACCAGGTCCGCGAAAACCGAGCTGGTCGAGGGTATCAGGATCCTAAGCCGTGCCCGCCGTGGTGAAGTCGAGATGACGGCCTTGACCAGCGGGGGACTGCGGGGCTGGCGGGCACGAATGCTGCTTTCGAGCGATGACCATCGCCGAGCGACTGCCGCGCGCCGCCGCGACGGCACCGCCGGGGACGGGTTCGACCTGAACGCCCCGGCGTTCACTGACCGTGGTTACACCGGTGCAGGCGGTGGCCGCGCGTCGGTGGTGCCGCGCACACCGGAGTGGCGTGCGACGACCGTCCAGGTCGCTGGGTTGTGGCCGTTCTGCGTTGGCGCGAGCGCACCCACTGCGGGGGTGCCGGTCGGCAGCCACTACATCACCGGCGCCCCGGTGCATTTCGACCCGATGTCGTGGTTCCTGCGGGGGTTCATCACCGCACCGATCGCGTTCGTGTTGGCGCTCAACGGATTCGGCAAGTCCTCACTGATCCGACGCATCGTCACGGGTGCGGTCGCGGCGGGGGAGACCGTGCTGTGCATGGGCGACACCAAAGGCGAATACCGCGACCTGGTCGAACGCCTCGGCGGTCAGGTCGTCGACATCGGCTACGGCCACGGAACCATCAACCCCCTCGATGTCGGCGCCCTGGGCGCCACCATCGACCAGCTCCCCGATGCCGACCAACGCCGCCAGGTCGTGGCGCGGGTCGAAGCGGGCCAGATCAACATCGTCGCCGGGCTGATCGAACTCGTGCGCGGCGCCCGGGTCGAAGACTACGAGGAAGTCCTACTCGCGGCCGGTCTGCGCGAACTCTACAGCCCGGCAGGTGGTTTCACCCACCAGAACCCGCCACTGCTGGAGAACCTGCTCGCGGTGATCTCCGCCGGAGGTGAGCGGCTGCGCGCGTTCGCCGAAGAAGACGACGCCATCTCCTACCGCGCCGCGACGAAAACTTTGCGTCGGTCGATGCGTGCCCTGGTCGAAGGACCGTTCGGGGCGATCTTCAACGGGGCGACCACTACCCGGATCGACCTTGCCAGCCCGGCGATCTGCGTTGATATCTCCCATATCCCCGAGGGCGACACCAAACTGCTGGCGGCTGTGCTGATGACGTGCTGGTCCGATGGCTTCGGCGCGGTCGCAGCCGCCCACGCTCTCGCTGACGCCGGCCTTGCTCCGGCGCGGACGTTCGAAGTCGTGATGGACGAGATCTGGCGCGTGCTGGGTGTCGGTGAATTCATGGTCGACCGCGTCGACGCGCTGACCCGACTCAACCGGCCCTTGGCCACCGGGCTGATCATGTGTTCCCACACCATCAAAGACCTCGCCGCGTTCGATTCCCCTGCCGCACAAGCGAAAGCGCTCGGATTCTTCGAACGCTCGAGGGCCAAGATCATTGGCCCCGTCGGTCCAGAAGAAGCCAACCGCATCGCCGCGGTCGCCGGGATGACCGACACCGAGAAATTGTTGGTCACCTCCTGGGCGGCGCCGCGCCCACCCAGCGACGACGACCTCGATACCTCGCGGCGCGAGATCCCGCCGGGCACAGGGTGTTACCTGCTCAAGACCGGTGAAGCCGAAGAGCCCGGCATTCCGTTCCGGATGGTGTTCACCCCCACCGAACGCGACTCCGATATCCACAACACCAACCGCCGCTTCGACAACCTCGGCCAAACCTCCGGTGGGTCGGTGAATCCGCGATGAGCACCGTCGAACCCAGTCGTCAGCGAAACCACAACCCGAGCTCTCACACCCGCGAGACCCGCCCGCACCCGGTGGTGCCGCGATGAGTGCTGCCGCTCGGGTAACGGTCGCGGTCGTGGGCGCGACCCTGATGCTGCTTGGACTGCTGCTCTTCGCGGGCGTTGCCGACAAGGGGGGCTGCGCGCCGTCGGCGGTGCCGAGCGGGGCGGCCTCGGCGACCGGTGACGCGAGGACGATGCCGATGGCCGAGGGCAGCTACACCCTGACCTCGGGTTTCGGGATGCGTTGGGGCACACAGCATCAGGGCCAGGATTTCGCCGCCGCGTCCAAGACTCCCATCTACGCGGTCGCCGACGGACTCGTCGTGCGGGTGGGAGCTGCCAGCGGGTTCGGGATCTGGGTGGTCATCGACCACAACATCGACGGCGAAACCGTGTCCTCGGTCTACGGGCACATGTTCGCCGACGACGTCCGTGTCGAACAAGGCCAGAACGTGCGTATCGGTCAACTGATCGCCGGCGTCGGCTACAACGGTCAAACCGTCCCTGCAGGCCCCGACGGGGCGCACCTGCATCTCGAGATCTGGACCGAAGGAGGGCGATTCGGCGGCGGCACGGCCATCGACCCGATGCCGTGGCTGCTCCAAGGAAATGCGGACCAGTCCACCAGTGTCGCGACATCGAGCGCGGTGTCGCCGCCGACGACATCAGTCAGCGATGCTCCCGTAGCTGGCGCTGGTACGGCGGCAGGCTCCGAGCTGCCCGAAATGCCTGCGTCGATCGGCTTGGAGCGTGGGTTGCAGGTCGACTCGATCCGTCTGGCACGCACGATCGTTCAACGGTTCCCTCAGGTGCAGAAGATCTATGGGCAGCGTGAGGATGATCTGCCCGATCACCCCAGTGGCCGGGCGATCGACATCATGATCCCTGACCCGACATCCGGGGACGGCAAAGCCCTCGGTGACCAGATCGCCGGCTTCGTTCTCACCAACTCCGTTGCACTGCGGATCGACTATTTGATCTGGCGCCAGACCTACCGTGCGGCCAGCGGCGAGTCCAACCTGATGGAAGACCGGGGCGGGGCCACCGCCAATCACATGGACCATGTCCACGTGACCACCCTGGGCGGGGGATACCCAGACGGCTCACCGATCGGCTCCGTCGCGACCAACCCACCCGGCACCAGCACAGCATCGACGTGCGGATCCAGTGGCGGAGAGGCCGATCTCGCGCCAAACACTGTCCCCGCCGACTTGGAACCGTGGTATCGGCTGGGTGGCACCGTATGCCCGCAAATCAGCGCGTCGCTGCTCGCTGCCCAGGGCAAACAAGAATCCGGGTACCGGCGCGGGCTGACATCGTCGGCTGGTGCGCAAGGTCTGGCGCAGTTTCTGCCCGGCACCGCGACCGCTCTCGCCTCCGACGGGCAGCCGTATGTGATCGACGCCGACAGCAGCGGCGTCGCCAGCGTGTGGGACGACGGCGACGCGATCATCGGCCAAGCCCGCTACCTGTGCGACATCGCCGACCACGTCGATGCCTGGATCGAGCAGGGCAAAGTCGTCGCCCCCAACGGTGCCGTCGAGCTCTACCTCGCCGGCTACAACGCGGGCGAATACGCCGTGCTGCGCTCGGGTGGATTCCCCACGGGTTCACCGGATTACGAAGTTCAGACCCGCCCGTATGTGGCCAGCATTCTCGCGATGGCCACCCAGATGTCGACGACGATGAGCTGAGGACACCATGGTGAACCGTCTACCTCTGTGGGCTGTGACCCTCGGTGTCGCGGCCGTCCTGATTGTGCTCGCCACGGTGCTGGTGGTCGGCGCGCAGAACAGTGAGCCCGTGCCCGGTACGCGCACACCGGGTACCGCCCACGTGGAGGGGCCGGATCCCGTGGCTGCCGACGCCCGGACCGTCACCCACATGGGTTTGGCGGCCATGTTCTCCTGGCAACCACGCACCGACCCCGGCCCCGGCACCGGGTTGACCCGCGCCGCACCGTGGCTGACCGGCGAACTGGCTGCCGCAGCGAACAGTGGTCCGGGCAACGGATTGGCACCGTTGCCGGAATGGGCGCGATGGCGCGACAGCAACGACATCGTCACCGCCCTGGTCGACGCCGAGCAGACGAAAACCGACATCGCCGGGGCGACGGTCGCGGCGTCGGTGACCCAGCAGGTACTCCACCGGGACGGCTCCACCACCCTCTACCGGCGGATGCACGTCACCGCCACGGTGACAGAAACGTCGCAGGGGTGGCGGATGTCGAGCTACCGCATCAACTCGGTGACCGGCCATGGCTGACCGGATGCTGGCCGCCTCGCCAGACAACAACCTCCTCGGTACACCTCCGATGCTCGTGCATCGACGGATGGCGGCGGCGATCCAGAACGTCACCGTCGATCTGATGCTGCTGGCGCGGGAACCACACAGCCGCATCCAGACTTTCCGGGATCTCTCGATCGCTGGGCGGGTCCTCCACGAACAGGCTGCGGCGATCGGGGTGCCCGCCAACTGGATCGACTATGCACGCCAAGCTGGTCAGGAAGGTCGAAAAGCGACCGGGACCTCCTCGTTGCCTCCTCGCCGTCCGGTCTCGCGGTCGTTGTTGATCGCTCAGCTACACCACCAGGCCGACACCCTGTGGACCATGGCCGCAGTGGGCCCGGTCCGCCGCGACCGCGGCCAGGTGACCGCACCGGCAGCGCAGAAGCTGGGTGAGCATCTGCGGTTGCAGTGGTTGCGGGTGGCGATGGTCGCCACCGCCATCAATCTCACCGAAGCCGAAACCCGTGGCTGGTGGGCCACCGATCCGACCCACTGGCACTCACGCCAGGCCCAGATTCAGCAACAGTCGGTACCCGATCAGGGGCGTCAATGGCGTGAGCTCACCCATTTTGCGAGCGTGCGTGAAGCACGGGTCCGGGTCGCGGCGATGCGCATGGTCGGCATCGACCTCACAGCCAGTGCCCCACATCAACTACCGCCTGCCCCGCACCTGCTCGCGGTAACCGCCGAGAACGCTTGGCACACAGCATCTCTGGAATCCGAAGGCGGGGCACGCATCGACGCCGCGATCGCCGCGACCGGTATCGACGACGCCCACGGCATCGCCGATAGCGACACCCACGACCTGCCACCCCCGACCGGGTCAGCGCAACTGCACGCCGAACCAGATTTCTGACCCCCAAGTATCTCGAGGAGAATCCCATGACAACCCACCCCGCCACCTCGAAAGACCCGTCGCCCCCGACCACACCCGAAGACTTGGTCCGCGACCGGTTGACCGACTTGTGGACCTTTGCGACTACGGAGGAGTTCGACAGCCTCGCCACCGAATACGGCTTCACGACCGAAGAAATGTCGCTGCGCTACGTCGCGGCGTTGTTGGATGTCGCAGGTATCGACTACCAGGGTCTGCGACAGACCGAAATCCTGTGGGCAAACTCAGGTGCCAACCTCGTGCGCAAGGCCGCGACGGGCCCGGCACTGACAGTGTGGTCGGCGGCGACGCTGCAGGCGTTCACCGTCTGCGCCGCCTCCGGTCGCATGATCTGGCACGAACCTTTCGGTGCCGCCATGGTCGATGGTGTCGACGCGGCGACTGTGTCGGCAGAGAAGGCGATCGAGCTGTCCGCTCACGCTTTGCGTGAGTGGGGCGCCGAAGCCGGTGTCTTGCGGTTGAACCTGGCCCGCAGTCGCGGCCTGGATTTCGAACGGCTGCGCCGCATCGCCGCCACCGAGGGCCTGGTCCTCGATATTGCGACCGTCGCGGTCCGCAACCCGGCCGCCGAACAATGCATCGCGCCCGAACGGGTCGTCTGGCGGACGGTCGACCTGCAAGAGCTCTGGCAGAGCGCGTCATGAAACCCGCTCTGTTGGCGACTATCGCCGCAGTGGTCTTGGCGGCCACGGCAGCGAGTGGGTGCTCGACCGCGGATGCGCCGGTGGTCGAACCGGTCTGCAGCGCGCAGGCTTTCCCGCCACCACACACCGAGGTCTGGCCCTGCTCGGCATCGGATGTTCTGCGGGCCGCAGTGACCACCTTGTATGAACTGGACCCGGTGGTCGGGCTGGATGCGCGGTCGATGTTCGAGGCCGCGCGACCGCTGATGCGGGCCGCGTACTCGACCGACACTCGCGTGGGGGCATCACTCTGGTCGCCGATCACCGTCGACTTGTGGCAGGACTGGGTCGAGTACCAGGTGCCGTTGCGGACCGAGGTTCGTCTTACCGGTGACGAGCATCCGCCTGATACCGCGACCTCGTCGAGCCGGGTCCTGTCGGTCACCCTGACCCCGGCCGAACGGACACCGATTGTCTTTGCGGTGTACGCGAGATCGACGCGCCAAGGCTCGGAACGGGCGTGGCTTCTCGCCGAAATGCAGGTGCTGTGATGAGCGGGGATCCGGTCGAAGAAGGTGGCCAAGCGGTCCGCCAAGGATTCCTGCAGGCGCTGCAGACCGCCCACACCACCAACGCACTGTTCCGCAGCAGGGGCGGGGAATCGCGCTCACGCGCCGAATCCGAGCAGCGATCCGCGATCGAAGCGGCCAAGAACCAACGGTCGTGGATCGAGCACCAGACCAGGCTCGGCAACCTGGGGACAGAGCAAGCGCTGAGCATGGCCAAGATCGACGAGGTCCGCGCACGCATCGCCAACGCAGCACAGATCACCGAGGTCGACCTCCGCCACAAAGAAGGCCAAATCACCCGCGCCGAAACAGATCTCGCACGACGCGAACACGATGGTGCGCTCTCCCGAAGGCAGAGCAAGGAGCTCCATACCGAACGCATCGCCGGCTACACCAACCGCGAAGCCCGCGACGTCGAGCTGCACAAACTCGATGTCGAGCTCAAAGAACTGATGATCGAGATTCGCCGCCGTGCCGCGGGATTCACCGACACCTTGCACCACTCCGATGCACGGACCGGCGCGGGCCAGGCGGCGGCAGCTCAGTTCGCCGCCGCAGATGCCACCCGCGACCTCTCCGCGGACGCCGACGCCGCGGCCCGAGCCTACGAAGAACGGTTCGTCGACGACACCGGGATCGAACCGGACGACTTCTTCTCCGAGAACGGGGCCGATCTATCCGATAGCGGGTCTCGAGGTTTCGGTGACATGGACGGGCTAGCCGCGGATCTCACAATCAACGCGCACCTGAACGACGAATTCAACCACCTTGCTGACCATCTCGATGACAACGCTGACCCGACCGCGCAAACCATTCTCGACGCGGAGGTCGTCGAGGCCGGTGAATGGATCGAGGCCGCCGTATCGGCCGCAGCGGTCCACAACATCGACCCCACCGCCCCCGACCCTGACCTGACCAGCGGGGGAGCTGAACCCTCGCCTACTCGCGCGACAGGCAAGGAAATCGAAGTATGGGGCGATCCCGGTGTGGGACGGGGCCGGTGAGATGTTCGACCCGAACCCGATCCAGGCCAAGCTGCTCAAGGCCGTGCAGAACCTGGCCAGCGACAACGCGCGCCTGATCGACCAATCCCGCACCGGGGACAACCAGCAACTGTCGCCGATGGCGCTGGCTCATCTCGATATCGGGCGCCGTACCCGGGAGAACCTGGAAGCGATCGCGACCGCGGTCGGGGTACCGAAATCGGTGATCGACTACACCCGCGCCTCCGGTGAACGCGGACACCGCTGGCAACCCGGCCAGCCCCTGCTGAGCACCGAATCCATCGACCGCGACACCCTGCTTCGCGGACACCTGCGAGCTGTCGCGCAACTACAGACGATGGCCGGGGTTGGGGCGGCGTTCTCCCAGCAGGGAACCCTGCCGCGCGACGGATTCGCCGCGTTCCGGCGTGTGATGGGTGTGACCTGGCAACGCGTCGGAGCCGTCGGCCACGCCCTGGGCCTGACCACAGTCGAACAACAACACGCGTGGCAACCCACCGACAGCCCGTGGACCGACCACGTCGCCCGAACGATGGCAACGCTGGACCGGACAGCGCTGATGACGCGGTGGCGGGCCGTCGTGGAGACCAACTTCGCCACGGTGTCGATGCCGGTGATGGTGCTCCAAGCCGCCGGAATCACCCCCGACGACATCAACCGCCAACTCCCCGTCCTGCCCGACCGGATGGTCGAGCTCGCCGCAGCCGCCCTCGAACCCGACCCCGTCATGCGTGAGAAGGGTGGCGCTGGCATCGACGCCGCGATCGAGGCCACCGGCGCCGATTCCCAGACCGAATTCGAGCCCACCGATCACCGGCCTGCGTCGCACCCGGATCGATACCGCGGGCCCGACATGGGCCCAGGGCCGTGACAGATCGGATGCCACTGCTATCGCCCCCCCCGCAACCCGCCATCACAGAAAGTCCAGTGATTCAACAGGATTGGAGAAACCGGTGAGTCATCCGCTCTCAGGTGCCGAGGATCTGCCGTCGTGGCAGCTTCGGCTGCTCGAACGAATCCAGAACTCGAGCTATGAGCACTACCGCACGCTGTTTCACGGTTACCCGCAATACTCGACCGCCGCCAGTGGCCCGAGCATCCAACTCGAAAACTGGCGGACCAACCTGCGAGCACTCGAAGCCGAGCGCTCCGAGATCGAACTCCACGCCCACGGACTCGACATCCCCCAACGGATGATCGACTACGCCACCGAGACCGGAGCTAGGGGAGCACGCTGGGGTGATACCCGCGAAACTGCGCTCCTGCCGATGTCCCCGCCTGGGGCGAACCCAACGCGGGTGCACCTGCTCGACCAGATCGCCGATGATGTGTGGCGCCTGGAACACTCGGCCCTGGTCCGCGCGGAGTATCTGCATCGCGTCCACACCGGTGGGTTGGCCGACAACGAACCCGGAGAACGCCAACTCCACGACAACATGGCCGCGCTGTGGCGCCGTGCCGCCGGCACCGCGGCGCTGATCGACCTCGAGCCGGGCGAAGCCCACCAGCTGTGGGGCCGTGGACCCGACTCCTGGCAGCAGTTGGCGGAGCTGACCGCAGCCTCCTACACCGACACCGAGCTGCAGCAACGGTTCGCGGAAATGTCGTGGAAAGGTGTCGAAGCCGAGGTCTCGCGCGGCTTCGACAACCTGGCGACCAGTGCCTCTACCAATCTCGGACCGCCGACCCCGTGGGAGGTCGCCGAGCGCGCCGAACAGGCGCTCGCCGCAGCCAGTTTCGCTGACGAGTTGGCCCCACGCCTGGGTCATGGCATCGGCACGGCGGTAGAAGCTACCAGCACCGGGCTCGGCACCGACTGGGAGCCCGACCCCGATCCACAACACCCGCCCGGACGCGGACCTGGTGTGGGCGTCGATCAAGGGGTGGGGTCATGACCAGCGGGCGCGATCTACACCAAACGCCTCTGCGGTGGAGCTCCTGGATGCACAGGATCCAGAACCTCGCCGCTGATGTGAGCCGATTTCACGGATCGCCAACATTGGTGATCGCCGAGACCGATGTCATTGATCCCCCACGACAGAGGTGGCAGGAGCAGGCCGATCGGCTCCACGGCGCCCTCACCGCGGCCGAGGAACAGGCACGGGCTGCAGGAGTGGATCCGACGTGGATCGACGACGCGCGCACGGTGGGCTCGCACCAAGGCACGAACCCGCAAACAGGCGCGGTGCGGCAGCTTCCCCAGCGCAAGTCGGGTATCGAGCAGTTCTTCCTGGATCTACTCGACGTGGATCTGTGGCAGCTCGAGCGGATGGCAGCCCTCGACATGGCGCTCCCGGTCCGAGCTGCGGCAGGCCACGGAGTTATCACGGGCGACTCGGCGCGCGACTTAGCCTTGTTCGAGCGCATGCACGTGCGTTGTTCGCGGGCCTCGTCCCTCGTGGCCGCCGTGCAGCTCACCCCGGAGGAAGGCGATCGGATGTGGGGCGCGGGCGCCGAACCGATGCGCCGAATGCACGCCGCAGCGATCGACCAGATGAGCGACGTGCAACTGCTCGGGCAGTGGCACGAGTATGCCGACGCCGACGCGAGACTGCGGATGCCCCCCAATTGCAGCCAGGACCCCGACACCGGAAAGGTGTCCTTGGCAGACAGCCTCACCGACCCACCGTCGCCACGGCAGATGATCGCGCGCGCCGCCCTGACGCTCTTTTCCCGTGATCCCGAGGGCGCCGACAACCCCGGGGTGTCGTGATGACCAGCGCACACGAACCCTCCATGAGTCAGCGCCACGGCGAGCTCCTGCGTCGGGTCCAGAACATGGCTGCCCAGCTCCGCGAGGTGACCGACGCCGGACCAGCCATGTTCGACGACGGCGTCTCCGCAGACAGCCAACTGGTGTGGACCGAGCGACTCGAAACTCTCCGCATCGAAAGCGAGCATGCCGAGTTCGAGGCGATGCTGGAAGGTGTCGATCCGGGCTGGGTCCTCGATGCCCGCGAACTCGGCAAGCGCGGCGCGAGCTCACCCTCGCCTCACGTGGTGCGCTCCCACCCCGCGCGTGCCAACGAAGCGCAGGAGTTCTACCTCGACATGCTCGAGGTCGACCTGTGGAATCTGGAACGGATGGCTGGCCTGGAGGCCGCGCGGGTGGACCGGGTCGTGACTGGGCGATGGGGTTTCGACCACGACCCGATCGCGGTGGCCCAGTTCTCCGACAACATGGCTGCCCTGCACAACCGGGTGGCGGTGCTCGCGGCCGCGGCGCAACTGACACCGGCCGAAGGCGACAGTCTGTGGGGTTCGAGCGTGGAAGGGATCCGCCGCGTGCACGCGGTCACCTTCGCCGCCTACGACGAGCAAGCCCTGGCACAGGAGTGGAACGGCTATGCCCGCGCGGATCCGGCGTTGGCGGTGCCACCGTATGTTCCGCGAGATCCCGAGACCGGCACGCCCACCGAGACCGCCACGGTGGGCCCGCCGACGCCGCGCCAGATGCTCGCCGACGCGACGAGTGCGTTGCGGGTCCAGTTCGTCGACACCGCCATCCGTAACTCCGAATCAACCGATCTCGCCGCCGAGAGCACCGCGATCACCGCCGTGGTCGACGCGGCCCTGGGCGAGGACCGGGAGTGGACCTGGGAGCCCGACCACGACCCGGCCGCCGGGCGCGGTCGAGAGATCAGCACCGACCGCGGACCAGAACTGTAGGGCCGCAACCGCAAATCTGTGCCTTGTCGGCGCATCGGCTAGGGGGAACTGGACCGAGGCGACCGAACCTGAACCGCTGGGACCTCACACACCCGACAAGGGTGTGACGTTTTCTCGATCCGAGGAAGCACGATGCCCATCCATACCCGTGAAAGACCACCTTCTGCCTCGAACCCCGCACCGCTGCACCGCGATCGCTCCTCCGGGAGCATGCGATGAGCTGGGAGACCCGAGGAACGAGCTTCACCAGCCCTGACTACTACCGCGAAGCCGCTGACCGCGTCGAAGCTGAATTGCGCGCTGACTTTGCCACCTACCACCAAACACGCGAGATCGCCGCTTACGGCGAAACCCCGGCCCAGGTCGTCGAACTGAATGCTCGCGCGCACGCCATAGCACGCCAGTGGCAACAGGGTGGCACACCCGAGCATCAGCAGTTGTGGCAGCAATTGACCACCGCGGTCGAGTCCTGGACTGCCAACCCCGAAACCGCACGGGTTGAGTTCGGTCGCCTCCAGCAGGCGTTCATCGAGGGCGGTTCCGGTATCGACCCGAGCACCGTCCGTACCCAGCGACAAGCCGCGGAACTGACCGGGCACCTCGAGCCGGTCAACGATCACTCAGCTCAAGACGGTGCCCGGTGGCGGCCTCGCCACCTGAGCGTGGTCCCCGACCCCGGCGCCGAGGCGACGCGTTCAGGTAATGCCGCTGATCGTGCGCTGGGCGGGCGATCCGGTGAACAGCTAAGTCTGGCCGAGATCGACGCGATCATCAACAGCTCCGACGAGCTGCTCTCCGCCGAGGAAGCTTTCGGTGATCTGGACACCGGCGCGGAGGAAATCACCGCGTTGTTGCCCGCCGAGCAACGCATCGCGCCTCTCGACCGCGCCGTCACTGCCACTTTCGACCAGCTCCCGGCACAGATCGCTGCTGTGCGCCGACTGCAAGACCTGACCGCTCAACACATCCGGCTGGCCTCCGAGTTCGACGGAACACCCGAGGGTGGGCAAGTCCTGATCGGGCAGATGGAGCGGTTGATGGATGGTGCGCGCGAGGCCAACCGCGCTGCTCTATCCGCAGGCGCTGATCCCGACGAGATCACCGGTGCCTACCAAGCGGGGCTGTCGGGGCAGTTCTGGTCACAACAGCCCGGGGCGCCTCGGCTGGCTCAGCTCGACCACGTTCTGTCCGAACGCGACAGCGCGCTGGCCGAACTCGATGGGTTGCGTGCCCAGCTCGGCCTTGCACCCGACCAGCCTCCGGCGCTCGCGCTGGCCGTAGGTGCAGAGACCACTTACCGCCTGAGCTCGACGGCCAGCTCCGCCGCGCTGGAGCCAGGTGGGGCGGTGATCTCCGGCGCGGTCGAGGCTGCCCTGCCCCATGCCGACTTCGCCGCCGAGTGGACGACCCCCGAACTCACCGGCGTCATCGACGCGCCCCCGCGCGAACACGTCGTCGACCCCCAATTCTGAAAGGTCTAGGTGAATCATGTTCTCTCCCCGTGAAACCCGCCGGCGCGCCAAATCCGGGATGGGTGAGGAAGCCGGCATGCTCCTCATTCTGTTGGCACTGCTCGCTGTCGTGTTCGTGCTGTGGGCGGCGTTGAAACTCGGCAGCTGGTCGGCCGGGCAGCCGATGTCATGGAACCCGTTCATCGCCTTGCTGTCGGTCCTCGCCGCAGACAAACGATGGCCCTGGCAAGCGACGCCGATCGCCGTGGTGCTGCTGTGCGCGATCGGCGCGCTGGCGGTGCGCGGGGTTCAGATGTTCAACACCGGCCGCGAGGTCGATGTGGCCGCGCGAACGATGCAACGGCCAGGCAAGATCCGCATCGCTCGCGTCGCCGACAACCTCGCCGACAACCAACGATTGCTCGCCGACGCGCCACCCGAAGTGCGAGCGAATCCGGGACCGCTGTTGGGGCGCACGGTCATCGGCGACATCGCCCTGCACGTACCCGCCGAACTCGGTGTCACAGTGACGGCCGGTCAGCGCACCGGCAAGACCGTCGCATGGGCGATCCCGGCGGTGCTCTCGGCATGGGGGCCGTGCCTTGCCACGTCGAACAAACCGGACCTGTACCGGCACACCGTGTATGGGCGCGAGCAAGTCGGCCGGGTATGGGTGTGTGACCTGCAAGCGGTGACCGGGCACGTTGTCTGCGGGTTCTGGGTGAATCTGTTCAACCAAGTCACCGGGTTACCCGCGGCGCGAAAGCTGGCGGGTTTCTTCGTGTCCGGGTCGGCCGGTTCGGCCAATGAGATCGCCAATGCGAAGACCGATGCCTACTTCGACGGCGGCGCGCAAGAGCTGTTCGCGCTGTGTGTCTTCGCCGCCGCGTGCGCGGGCGGGGACCTGCACCATGTCGCGGAATGGCTCGGCCGCGACCAAGATCCGACCCCGGCATTGGTTTTGCGCCACTACGGCCACGACCGACCCGCGGCCAGGATCGTCGAATGCCAAGGCCTCTACGCCAGGCAACGCGATGGCCTCTACGACATGGCGCGAAGGTTCCTCAACGTGCTCTCCGATTCCGGGTACGCGCAAATGGTCACGCCCCCGGTTCGGAAACTGTTCCAGGTCAGCGAAACCGCTGCCAAGCCGACGACCGCGGCACCGAGTCGGGGCGGGAAAGTGTCCTCGATTCGCAACGGCGTGGTGATCGAGTCCACCGAACAGGCGCGGACCCACCTGTTGCCGGAATTCGATCCCGTCGCGTTCGTCACCTCCAACGACACCCTGTATCCGCTGTCGATGACCGGGCCTGATGGTGCCACGCCCTTGACCGCCGCGCTGGTCGGCCAAGTCCTCGAAGCCGCCTTAACCCAAGCGCGAGCCCGCCCGGATGGGCGGCTGGCGACACCGTTGTTGTGTGTGCTCGACGAGGCCGCCAACTGCGCCCGAATCAGTGAACTGCCGTCCTACTACACGTATTCGGCGGGTTGCGGGATCATCTTGATGACGATCCTCCAGGTCCTCGAGCAAGGTGAAAACCTGTGGGGTGCCAATGGTTTGAAGACCATGATGGCCCAGTCGATCGAGGTCTACGGCGGCTCCATTGCCTCCCGGGACTACTTGGAGCATTGGTCAGCGATGGCCGGGCAACACGACGTCTCCGACCGCTCCCGCACCCACACACCCGGCGGTATCCAACGCAGCCTGTCCTGGCGCGCAGAACCCATCCTCGATGTCGCGATGCTCGCCGCCCTGCCGAAAGACCGCGCCCTGGTCCGACTTCCCGGCCACGGGCCAGTCGTGGTCCGCAAAATTCCCTGGTTCGACAGCGAGTACGCGCCGCTGGTGCGCAAGTCGATGCAACGGTTCGAAGGTGGGCGGGTCTCACTGGTCAAGTCGAGCCCATCGGTAGCAGGCGGCCAGTCGTGACGAGCCCGAACGCTGCATCGACAGCCACTGCGCAGACACCGATGCCGCCGCAGTTCGGTCATTTCACCGATTTCGCGCAGGCGTGGATGTTGCCCACGATCAGCGTCCGGTTGGCGCAAGCGAACCGGGAGAACACCTTCACCTGGTGCTCGCGGTGGTGGTCTCATCGCCCGGTCGCGGTGCGGGTCGCCCATTTGCATACCGCGTTCGAGGCGATGCGCCGCTCCAAGGCAGGATCGAGCCTGAGCACCTTCCTGCTGAGTCACTTCGACCCGCACGTCAACCTCATCCTCGACGCGGCGAACGGCCCCCTGCACCGATGCACCCGCACCCATCACCAGACCACCCCGTCGTTGCCGTTCGACCCCGTCCCACCTGGTTGGTTCGGCACCAAGCCCCCCGTCGACGACGGTAAACCGCCGAAGAAGTTCGACCACTACAGCGAATTCGCCGAACAGTGGTTGCTGCCGGTGACGTCAGTAAAGATCGCCGCCAACAATCGTGAGGGCCAGTACACGTGGTGTCGGCAGTGGTGGCGCCACCAAAGCGTCGCCATCCGCTTCGCCGGGCTGCACGCCTGCTTCGAGGCCGCGGTCAATGCCGAGGACAAGATGGCGATGTCAGCCTTGTTCGTCCGTCACGTCGACCCGCAGCTCCGCTACGTCCTCGACGCCGCCAACGGGCCCCTGCACAGGTGCACACCCGACCAGCACGTCGATAGCCCTGGGCTCACGAGCGAGCGGGTTCCGGCGAATTGGTTCGGCGCCCCCGGATCGGCGATCCCGATCGAAGCCCTCGGCTTCGCTCCGGACTTCCGGGCCTTGGCGCAGGGCGGTGAGCCGCAGTGAGTATGGCGAACGCGACCGCAGTCCAGAAACGGGTCCTCAAAGCACTGCAGAATCAAGCCGCTGACTCACAGAAGCTGCTGACCATCCAGCGCGCCAGCGGTATTGAGCCGACCCAAGACGGGACGCGGAATTTCCACGCGCGGGCGACGGTGCACACCGAACTCGCCGCAGCGGCCCTCGCGGGTGGGGTGCCGGCCGAGTGGGTCGATCAGGCACGCGAACGCGGCACCAAAGCAATCCGCTGGAACACCAACCTGTTCCTGCGCCGTGCAGCCCCGATCGACCGCGACGCGTTGGTCGATAACCTCCGCGCCGATATCGACCGACTAGCCCGGTTCACCGGCATCCACGCGGCCTACACCCACGGCACCGGGCGACACGACGACACCACCGCGACCGTGGACCAGACCCTCACCACGCTCTGGCGCCGATCCGCTCAGATCGGTGTCCTGCTCGGTATCGACACCGACCAAGCCCGACAGCACTGGCCCCACCAGCAATGGATGAAGCAAGCCTCGGCATCGGCGGCCGGGCAGACCCAAGCCCAACTCACCCAACACTGGCACGCGATCGCGAACACCGACATGACCAGCTACACCGCACAATCCATCGCCTTGGCCGCAGCAGGGATCACACCGAACCCGACGATCGCCCCACCCGAGCCGATCGCCGTACTCCACGCTCTCAGCGAACGCGATGTCGGTGTGGGTGGCCTGTTCTCCGACGCGCCAGGCGCACACATCGGTGCCGCTGTCGAGGCCACACGATCGCAGTCGGCCCACACCGACTATGACGCCGACATCACCGCACCGGTGTTCAGCGACCCGGAAATCAACTATCCCGGGATCGATCCATGAGCAGCCCCTCGGCTGGCCCGCGTCTGGTCTCCGACCTGCCCGCCCCACAGGCTGAGTCGCTCACGCTGATCCATGACCTGGCTCGCCGCGCCGGTGTCGTCCGTGGACGCCAGCAGCATGCCCCCGAACTCGTTCGGCTCGACCTTGACCGCAGTATCGCTGAGATCACCGCCGCGAGCAGGGGAGTGCCTGCGGTGTGGATCAACCAGGCTCGCGAATACGGCACCGCGAACCGGGTGTGGCGACCGACGACGGTGTTGCGCGATCCACCCAAAAATAACGTGATCCGTCGTGGGTTCGGCCGAGTCGTCGCCGACACGAACCGGTTCGTCGACATGGCCACGGTCTCGGTGATGCGCCACCAACATCTGCAACGAGCCGGGATCGAGTCAGAACCAGAACCTGCGGTGGCGCACCAGCTTCGGCGGAATATGGACGCGATCCGCACGCGCATCATTCACACCGCCGCCGCGATCGGGATGAGTCCCGCCCAACGCGTCCGCGCGGTGACAGTGACCGATGCCCACCTCGCTGATCGTCTCGCCGCCCACAGACCGCTCGCCGTCGATGATCTGACCGCGCTCTGGCGTGACCTCGCCACTCCGGCGGTCGCGGCGAGTGTTCGTTCGTCGCTGGCTAGCCTGCGCCGCAGCACCAGACCACCAGCCGGTGACGAGGCGGGCCTGCTGATGCCGCCGACGACACAAGAACTGCTCACCCGCGCTCACCAGCAACTCATCGACGCCACCACAGCAGATGGTCCCTCGACCATCGGGCACCGGATCGAAAACGCCGTCCACCTCGCGCTACCGACCACGGCAACAGAACCCGACAACGAAGCAGCCGAGCACCACCGACCGACCAGCCAACCAACAGATCGCTCCCTCATGCCGGGCACTGAACTATGACGACACCCCGGCTCGGTCCCCGCACCCGAATTCAGCCATCACTCATCGCCACGTGGTCGGCAAGGACATACCGCGTGCGCACCGATCTGAGTCACCTCCCGACTGCGGTGGCAGGTGATCACCGTTCGGCTGCTTCCGAAAGCCACGAACGAGACCACCGCACGAACTGGCCCAATCCACCGTGGCTGCCCTCGATACCGCGACCGCCGACACCGCGCCCCACGCCTGGCCGCCGGACCCCGTCGACGGCACCGCGTGGACCGCCGGCCAGGGGACACAGAGCAATGCGGTCGATGAGGACCACTCTGCTCCCGAACAACAGCTGGGTCGCGCCCTTTTCCACAGGGCGCACTTCCCCGGATACCGGATCGGGTGTCTCCGCACGAGCACAGGGAGCCACACAAACCAGACCTCAGTGCCGCGGTCGCCACCGCCCACAGAGCAGATACAGACATTTGGAGAACCTTGCGATGACCACTGTAGATGGACTGCCAATTCTCGCCCACCCCCACGGGAGCCGCCTGCCGATGCCCTCCGACCCGACCGTCGACTCGTTGCGCACCGCGATTCTCGGTACCGAAACCTTCCTGCATCACCGAGTGCGTGCCGTGATCGCCGGACTCGGTGACCGACCCAGCACAGGTCTGACCTACCCGACCGAAGCGAGCATGGCACCAGACCTGCTCCGCGCAACGATCGCAGCACTAGGTGGGTCGGCCGTCGCGATCGCCAACGATCCCCGGCTGCACGGGATCGTGTGTGAATGGGCGGCGGTCTTCGCCCCACATTTGCTGCCGGTCCTGACCGGCCACCTCGACTTGTCGATAGGGGCGGTCACCGCGTTAGGCAACAGCTCTGCCTACCAGCGTGAACTGCTCACCGAACTCGATACCGGCGCCGCGGTCGGAGTGCTGCTGTTGACCGAACTCGGTGGCACCAACGGTGCCGACCAGCAGACCATCGCCACCTGGGACAGCACCCGAGGTGGGTTCTGGCTCGACTCGCCCGACCCGGCGAGCTGGAAGTTCATGCCCAACATCGCCGACACCACCACCCCCAAAATCGGAGTGATCACCGCCCGCGTCATCGTCGACGGTCGAGACGAAGGTGTCCTGCCGCTCCTGACCAGGGTGCGCACACAGCAAGGCCTCCAACCTGGGCTGAGTGTGCTTGCACTGCCTGACAAAGGTTGGGCGCCAATGGATCACGCGCTCATCCTGTTTGACCAGCTGTTCGTACCCGCTGATGGGTTGCTCGGTGGGACATGGGCTCAGATAGGCGCTGACGGGTTCGAGTCGACGGTGCCGGTGCGCGCACGGTTCCACCGGGCGATCGCGACATTAGGGCAGGGGCGACTGGATCTGGCAGGCGCGGCCGCAGCCGGTGCGCGAGCAGGGTTGGCCGTGACGGTCAACTACGCACTGCAACGCCGCCCTGGTAGACGGACATTGATGGCTGATCGGGGCATGGTCCGCCGCGACCTGGTCTCCGCGCTCGCGGCGACCTACGCCACCAGCGTGCTCGGGCGCCGCGTGCAGGACATCGCAGCGACCGCACCGACCGGAGATCCGGTCGTGGGCGTGTGGTCGATGCTGGTCAAACCGCTGCTGGCCTACACCGCGCACGAGGTGCTACTGACCTGTCGGCAACGCAGCGGCGCGCAGGGATCACTGCGTACCAACTGGATTCAGGACTGGATCGGCAACACCGAAGGAACTATCACCGCCGAGGGTGAGTCGCAGCTGCTGTGGAAACAAGCCGGACAACTCACCTTCCGTGATTTTGCTGCCTTGGCGCTGCCGCGCACGCCCCGGATTTTGCCTTGGTACGTGCGGATGCTGGGCGATCGGGAAAAGGGCATAGCAGCCGGGTGGCGCCGCGATGACATCGCCGTCGCGGGGATCACGATCGATCGCGACACCGCCGCCATCGAACTCGCCGCGGCGACCAGTGAACGACTCGCGGCGACCGCGTTGTGGCAGGCATCGACGACGGCCGAAGACGATATAGCCCGTGGCCTGCTCGAATCCGCTACCGCTGTTTACGCGCTGGAACGAATCCTGTGCCGTGGTACCTGGTTCGCCGCGAATGGTCGGATGCCACCCCGAGTAGCACAACGCGTTCACCGCGATCTGCACCACCATCGTGAGCACCTGGGAGCACACCTGGGGGAGTTGGCCGCCGGGTTCGACATCGCCCTGGACGTTTTCGACGCGCCGATGGCCGCCCCGGACTACTTGCGGTGGTGGCAAGAATGGGCAGGTTGGCCGAGCACCCCAACCATCACCTCGGCCAGCGACGAGGCGAAGCCATGACCGAACCCATGATCAAGCACAGTGTGGTCGTGGTCGGCGCGGGATTCGGTGGGCTCACCATGGCCGCAGAACTGAAACAAGCTGGCGTGGAGAATTTTCTGGTCCTCGAGGAAGGACCAGAGGTCGGCGGGGTATGGCGGGAGAACACCTACCCGGGCTGTTCCTGCGATGTGCCCGCCCACCTGTACAGTTTCGCGTTCGACCCCTACCGAGACGCCCATGTGCGTTACCCGGGCCAGCAGGCGATCTTGACCTACATGCGAGAGGTCGCCGACCGCAACGGGTTGCGCTCGCACCTACGGTGCAACGTCTCCGTGGTGAGCGCGGATTACTCCGACACTGACCGCACTTGGGCGTTGAGCACCGCCACCGGCGAGATCATTTACACGGACGCGGTCGTGTGGGCGCTCGGCCAACTGCATCGACCCGCGATTCCTCGGGTGCGTGGAACGCAGACCTTCGGCGGCCCTGCGTTCCACTCCGCACGGTGGGATCACACCGCCGACCTGAGCGGGCAGATCGCCGTCGTCGGGACCGGTTCCTCGTCGGCACAGATGATTCCCGAGCTGGCCCGCGTTGCGGCCGGTGTCACCGTGTATCAGCGTTCCCCGTCCTGGGTACTGCCCAAGCCTGGCGCGTCGTTCGGACCGCTGTCACGAAGAGCACTCACACATGTGCCCGGTCTGCACGACCTTTACCGGGCGGGGCTCTACCACGCCGCTGATCTGGTTCTCGCGCCGATCATGCGCGCGGGGTGGTCGGCGGGACCTGCCGAACTCGTTGCGCGGGCCCACCTTCGGTGGCAGGTGCGAGATCGTGAGCTGCGCGCGAAGCTCACACCGAACTACCGGATCGGGGAGAAACGGATCCTGCTCGACAGCGGATATTATCCGGCGCTGTCCCAGCCACACGTCGAGCTGGTGACCGACCGCATCGACCGGCTCGGCCCGGACGGGATCCGCACTGTCGACGGCACCGAGCGCCGCGCGGATGTCATCGTGTGGGCCACCGGGTTCCGCGCGCCGGAATTTCTTGCCGGGATGCGGATCCGTGGCCGCGGCGGGGTGGACCTGCACGACCGGTGGCGGCGAGATGGGCGACCGACCGCCTTCTACGGACTTGCGGTGCCCAGCTTTCCGAATCTCTACATGATCGCTGGGCCGCACTCGTTCACTCCGTCGAACAGCAATCCCTCGGTCAAGCAACACCAGGCCCGGTACATCATGCGCTGTCTGGCCCTCAGTGCAGACTGGGGTGCGCCGGTGGAGGTGATCGAGCGGGCGATGGCGAGCTACATCGATCGGTTGGATCGTGCTCTCGCCCGAACTGTCTGGTGCGATGGTGCGGCGAGGACGTGGTGGAAGCGCGCTGACGGCACGATCACCAATGCCTGGCCTGGAACCGTCAGCGAGTTCGAACAAGCGATCGCAGACAGCGATCCAGCCGAATCGTTCGTGCGGGTGGCCGCGAATGCTAGAGCTCTGGTGGAGCGCCGATGAACGTGTCACGCATGTCTGCCGGCCGAGCTCGTGGCGAGATCGGAGAATCGCCTAAGTGGTCATATGCAGGGGTCAGCTTGACATAGTTCCGATGAGCAACCGGTTGCGACGCAATAGCTATAGGTACCGGGAGAGCACGATTGTTAGCGTCTTCTCAAGATTCTCTCGCGGGTGCTGAGTGGGCACAGGCTTGCTGAACATTCCTTCCGGCTGAGCTGTCAGCTGATAGAGCAATCCGTCAGTGCCGACCACAACGCCGCACCCTCGCCCGTACGATGACAGCGCGGGACTACGGTCACCAGTACACCCTTGGCAGCTCGACAGGCTCCACCCGGTGATACGTTTCCGTTTGACCACTATCGAACTAGTGCCGCCGTAGTCGGGGTAGTGCGTATCTCTGTGACTGGCTGGAGCAATTCTCAATCGTGTCATTTCAGCGACGAACTCTTGCAGAAGAGCATGTTCGGCCGCCATGAGTGAAGCCCGCTCTTCCCCGGACTTCTTGGCAGCGGAAGCTTCCTGTTGTTGTTTTGCGTCTCGGTCAGCCTTTGCGCGCTGCGCGCCGTCGAACAGACCCACGATGCTCCTCTTATAGGTTGGTCGACGAGGTGATGTACCCCGGGTTCTGCGGGTATGCGCTGCCGACAGACATCGGGCCAGGGTTGGTTGACTGTTGCAGTATCTCGCACTCGGTTGGGTCCGGCCCGGGAATCCTGAAGCTGTGGCCCGTCGATCCTTGACGGAGTAGTCGTGCCCGGATCATCTCGCTGTGGGTCCGTCGATTGTTGTCAAGACAATGCGGGACTTGGATGAGCGGTCGCGTCTAGGCGGGCCGCTGCTGCTCAGGCGATGCCTAGCGGCGGCTATGTGCGCGCAGCCGGAGCCCTGCAGGCTTGAGGGTGAGAGTTTCGCGGACATCGAGGTCATAGCCGGGGTCGGATTCCAGGTCGAACTGGTGCAGAAGCACCGCGAGGGTGACCGCTATTTCGTGGTACGCGAACTGGCGCCCGATGCAGGCACGGGGGCCAGTACCGAAAGGCTTGTAGACGCGGGGCGGTAGGCCGCGAAGGTTGTCCGGCAGGAACCGGTCGGGATTGAACTGATCGGCATCGGGGCCCCAGGCGGGGTCTCGATGGGCGGCGAGGAGTAGCACCAGTACCCAGTCCTTCTTAGCGAATCGATAGCGGCCGCCTAGCGTGGTGTCTTGCTTGGCCCGGCGGAAGTATCCGGGCCCGGTTGGCCACAGCCGCAGAGTTTCGTCGATGACGCGGCGCAGACTACGCAGCTTGGCCACGTCGTCGTAGCGGATGTCCGGGAATTCCGCTGTGGGCCAACGCTCATCGAGTTCGACGCGGACGGTCGCGGCGATGTCGGGGCGGGTCGAGAGGTAGTGCAGAGCGAAAGCGATGGTGTTGGCGGAGGTCTCACTGCCCGCGATGAGGAAGGTGAGGATCTGGTTTCGGATGTTGACCGTGTCGAGACGTTCCCCGGTTTCTGGGTCGACGCTGTCGAGCATGAGATCGAGGATGTCGCGATACTCACGATGGGGATGGCCTTTGCGGGCCTCGATGATGTCGTCGACGACAGCGTGCGCATGCGTCAGGTCGGCCAGGTGTCGCTCGCGGTCGTCGCGTCGGAAGACTTTGTCGAACAAGGGAAGGACGTCGGTGCGACGGTTGGCGTAGGCGAGCTCACGCACCATCGCTTCGACGAAGGAACCGCTGTTCGAATCGGCCAGCGAACCGAAGGAATGCGAGAACCCTGCGCGCGCAATGATTTCGAACGTCAGCTTGTTCGTCGTCGCCGGCACGTCGATCCACTGCGGTGTCGCGGACCAGACATCGGTCAACTCCCGAACGGTCTCGATGATCGAGCCGTGGTAGTTGGCCATCGCCGACTTGGTGAAGGCTGGGGCGAGAATGGTGTGTGCCTTGGCCCAATTCGGCTCGGAGTTGTAGGCGGTGAACAATCCGTCGCCCGCCAGTGGTCGCAGTTTGATCAGCGCGTGCCCGACGTGCTTTTCCCACCGCGACTCGTCGTTGACTTCCTCGACGGCCTCGACTCCGGTGACGATGATCGCGGGGTAACCGAACAGCTTCTGTTCGAAGACCGGCCCCAACTCCCGCGCTTGCTCGGCCAGCCGTTGGCACGGCTTTGCGAAATCGGTGGTCAGGATGTCGCCGAGCAGCGGTAGCCGAAATCGGGGATGCGGCAGCTTCGCCGATAGCCCCGTAGCGGTGGTCGTCTCGATCATGTTGTGTCCCTACGTCTTCTGGGTTGGTGATTCGGCTGGTCGGTGCGAAGCGGACCGGTCGGCGGCGACGAACCGATGGGCAGGCGACCACCACTTGGCCAGTCGCAACAACTCTGATACCTCGTCTGCGAGGTTCGCTGAGGTCGAGGTAGGTAGCGGCGTTGCGGTCTCGGCACGCGGTGCGATCCCCTCGAGGCGATCGTGGGCGGCCCTCGCCAACTGCAGTGCGAGGGTGGCTGTGTCCCATTCGGATCTGGGAATGTGCTCTCGCGCAGTGAAAGTCGCGAACATGTCGGGTTCTACGTCGTGAGCGAAGGAACGCAGCCCGAGCATGGCGTCTCGTATTTCGACTGTCGCACGGTGTAGCTGCAAGGTAGTGATCCGTCGCTGCGACGGGCGCGGGCCAAGTGGAAGTCGACTGTCGGGGAACAGTGACACCATCGCTTGCCATAGTGATCGTAGCTGGCGCCACTGCCTGCTTGTCGTGTCGTAGCCGAGCCATCGCGTCGCTGACCGTAGTGGCGGAGCGGCTGACACGGCCACTATGGCGGCGGCGATCCAGAAGAAGTTCCGCGGATGGGTTTGCATCCGGTACTCGACGGAATCGAGAAGGTGTAGTTCCTGAAGGACCGCGAGCACCAGCGCGATAGCGGTGGTGACTCCGATGGTTGCTCCGGCTGCCGCGATGCCCGCGAGAACAAGTTTCTCGCTGCGGATCACGCCGGGCTGCCGGTATTCGGTGTGGCACCGGCTGACCATCACATAGGCCAGGTAGGTCGGCAGCACCGAGAAACCCACCCACACCAGTACCCCGTCCCAACCGCCGGTTATTTCGATGGGCATGTGGGCGCGTCGTGCTCGTGTACCGGCGATGAGCATGAGGGCCGACAACGCGACAGCGACGAACGCATACCGAAGACATTGTTGTCGTGCATGTTTGGTATTCCAGCCCGACAACATGCCGACCACGCAGAGGAACGGTGCGATGGAGCAGACGATTGTGCACAGCGTCAGTTGCTGAATCGCGGTCACACTCAGCGGCGTGTGCTCGGCGATCGCGTGCTGTACTGCGCGTTCACGCAGCAGTTGGGTCGCGAGAATGATGGTGAGGGTCGTGTTCAGGTACCGTTCGGCCGTGCTGCTGGCGAACCAGTTCCAACGCGCACCCACCACCAGCGTCATCGCGACGATGATCGGCCATGCGATCGTTGCCGATACTGCCGAGGTCATTGCTGCCTGAAAAGAACATTGCGTAGACCCTGGCTGGGGTGGTCGGCTGTTGCCGCGACCATGACCAGGGTGGCGAAGGTCTCCGCTTCGCGCTCGAGGCGGTCACCGTAGTCCGAGCGCCCCAGTACCGCTCGCACCGTCGCCGGGTCGAGGTCTGGAAAAGCTGAGCGGAGCAACGGATCAGGGGCTCGGGCGTTCTCGGCAGTGCCTGCTGCGCGGTCGTGATCGAGCAGCATGTGACCGAGCTCGTGGCAGACGATCTGATCGATGTGATATTCCGAGGTCGCGGCCTCGTAGATGATCACGTCCTCGCTGTCGCGCATCAGCCAGATGCCGCACGCGCTGTCGGGCGTCACCGGCAGTTCGAGGTCGGCAGTCGAGATCAGGGTGATGGGCCGCCCGCGCAGCGTGGCGACGTTGTCGACGAACGTCGTTCGGTTCCACGGCCGGGGAATCGGGAGCTGGGTAACCAGCTTGTCGATCCGCTTCGTCGAATTCTTCATGACCCCGTAGTCCCCACCGATACGTCCACCCCAGATCAGCGATCCTGCGACTCGATCGGAGGCAGATTCTCGATCTCGCGCGCACGATCAACGATAGCGGCGATGCTGTCCAACGTGCGAGGCGTGAGACCCGATGCCCGCAACGCCAGGCCGCGTACACCGGAATCTTTCATCGCTTGCAGCAAATTCAGCTGAGCCTCGGTCGACTCGTCGGACTCGGCATCGAGCAGATACGACGCGGACACTCCGAAGAACTGCGCGATCGCGCGCAGATGCTGCACCGTCGGATTGGACTTCATCCCCGACCGAAGTTGCCACAGATACGCGGGGCTGATCGACACCCCGGTCGCCTCCGTGATCGCAGCCGCGGCAGCGGCATTGGACAGCGGCGGCACCGAGGGCTTGCGCATCACCTCGAACAACCGATTGATCTTCGCGGCCAAATCGGTTGGGCTCTCGGGGTTTTCGTGCTGTCGCCCGTCCACTGTTCCCCCTCCTGCGAAATACGGCCGTTTACACCACAGTACAATAGACGGCCATTGACATGTACCAGCGTGCATGACACAGTCGCTTCGTGTACATCAGTACACGCCACTCGGTCCGTATGTGTACTGGCGTGGAGGGGGGTCAGTACATGCTGGACTAGGTCGGCGAACGCCGACGGCAGCACTCCGGTCGATGAAGCCCGGAGTGTTGCGGTCTAGCAGGCTCGGCCGCGGCTAGGCGGGCGTCGCATGTCGGCGCCGATGCGATGATCGCAGTCGGCGGGCGCGAGGGCATTGACAGCACCCGCAGTCGAGCTCGTCGCCTTCTGCGGATCGGCTTCGGAGGGGAGTGCACCCATCGGCGATGCCATCGGACGCCGAAGTGACCGATGCCGCCGGGCGAAGGGGGGAGTGAGCCCGACGGCATCGATATCAACGGCGCCGACCGACCCGCGAGGGCGCGGCATGCCGCTGATTCGGGTGACAATCCTTGGGGGGGAATAAGGTTGCCGACCCGCACTTCATCCTAACCAGCAAGTTCTCGCACTGCCCATCTTGGTGATTCCGCGATGCTGTTGAAAATGCCGCTAAAAGACAGTGCAGCGCAACGGGCCTGTCCGCGATGGCGAACCGGCATAGACCGCCCGTGAGTGTGAGACCCCAGTGCTCGTGTGGAATCGCTGATGGGCCGCACTGTGGAGGGGCTGGCCGTACACCGGATTGGCTAGTCCCCGCGCCGTGCAGACAGCGGCGTGGCGCGCAGATCAGGGATGGCTGAGCCCGTAGTTTCCAGGTCGCGAGCGCACAACTGTATCGCGCGGACCCGGCAGCGCGGTCACCCCGGCCACAAGCCTTCTACGGTGCCCTGTTCACCGACCAGATGTGGAATTGCCGTCGTGAAGGTAGGCGGTGTGTCCGGTGGTGCGGGCGTGCAGTGCAGCCTGGAGCCGCTGCCAAATGTAGGGGCGAAGACGTTGGCGGGCTTGGTCTGGTGTGAAGAAGCCGAAGTCCTCGAGTTCGCCGTCGGCGATGTGAAGCGTCGAAATTGTTGCGGGACTGAGAGTTCCAGCGTCGAAGATGAGCATGAGGGAGTCGTCCCATGGGCCGTGGGGTGCTACCCAGTCGATGCAAAGCAACGACAGTGGTGTGGCGGAACGATCCAGGCCGAGTTCTTCGGCGAGCTCGCGCCGCACGGTGGCATCGGGTGGTTCGTTGGCGTCCGACATCCCGCCAGGAAGGTCCCAGTCCGGCTTGTAGTTGGGGTTGACCAGCAGGATTCGACCGTCGGAGTCGTGGATGAGGGCATCGGCACCGACTCGCTTGCGTGGTTGTTTGGCATTGCCTTCGGCGAGGTGAGCGCGCCAGGCATCGGGATCGCGCTGGTAGAGCGGGTCGGCGCGGTTCATGTGATCGCCGCCGTTCGATGCATCGAGGCCCTTTCGTGGATCACCGCGGTGAGTCGGTCTACGAATTGTCCCACCATGCGGTTGGTGAGGTAGGGCCGCAGTTGGTGGTCAAGGCCGTGGAGTTGGAGTGTGAGCTGGTGGGAGTTCATGGTGGAGATGCTGTCGAGGACTTTCGTCGCGACGACGCACGCGTGATCAGGGTGGCCTTGAGCGGTGAGGATCGCTGCAAGACTCAGCTGCGCGAAGGCGTGTGAGCGGGTACCAACAGGGCGTAGGCCGATGATGCGGTGGGCATTTCGGGCCGCGGCGGGCAGGTCGCCGACGGTGCGCAGACATCGGGCGGCGTCGCTGGCCAGTGAAGCTTGGTCGAAGTGACTTGCCCACGGTGAGGCGACCGGTTCGGCGGGGGCCTCGAGAGTGCGAGCGGCCTGATCGAGTAGACGGTGGGCGTGTCCGGGTTGGTGTTGAGCGGCGTGTGCACGGGCTTGCAGGGCATAGATGCGGGCGGTGAGTTCGGGATTGCGGCCAGCCCGCGACAGTGCCATCTCGGCGTCGTGGGCATAGCCCAGGGCTGCGTCGGGTTTGCGTCGATGCAGGGACAGGTGGCTGAGGCTGGCCAGGACGTGGACGTGGAGATGGTGGTCTCGGCCGACGACTGCGAGGTCCAGGGCGCGGCGGAAGTGCTGGTCGGCTTGGCGGTCGTGTCCGGCATCATGAGCCATCCACCCGGCCATTTCGGTGAGGCCGGCGGCGGCGGTGAACAACGAGCGGGCGTCGCCTCGCTGGTCTCCCCCGAACAGTCGGGGCGCGATATCGGTGTGCAGGTAGTCGATGACCGCGGTGTAGAGGTGTCCACCGCCCAATGACTGGTCGGCGGAGCGGAACGCGCGCACGGCGGCGAGGTCGGGATCCTCGTCACCGGACGCGTCGGTGATACGTACCAGCCGGAACGGCCCTGCCGCAGGTGCCGTCGCCGGGATAGCCGCTGGTACTGCGCGAGGGGCCTGACCAGGCAACTGGAACCAGAGCAGATCCGCCGGGATTGTGAGCAGGGTTGCCCACTGGACAAGCCTGTCCAGATACTTGATCGGTGGGCCGTTCTCGATGCGGCTGAGCTGACCTTGGGTGATCCCGACCCAACGTCCCATCTGAGCCTGCGATATCGGGCGAGGGTGGGCCGGATGAGCGCGATAGGCGGCGATCACCTTCCCCATGTGCCGGTTGCTCAGCGCGGCCCGGATGGGTACGGCATCCCAGAATCCAGGTGCCACCAAGGGGCACTGGTCAGAATCCGGAGCGCCACGTCCCGCACCGATACGGTGCTGCCCGGTCGACGCGGTGTCCATGCGGTCCTACCTGATGGTTGTCGATGAGCCCGATCAGGGGAAGTTTATCGGCGCTCGCCCACTGGCGCTGGCGGTATGCGGACGATGCATACCGTATGCGCGATCGGTCATTCCCACGGGTTCCGCGCGCAGTCACGGTTGAGGAAGTCGCCACGTTCACACGGCGACCAGCCATCGATCCCAGGAGCCGATTATGACCTCGCTGTGTGTGGTGCCGATGAAGCCGTCCTCGCGGTGAACGCTGTGCGGATCGATTGGGGAGCCCAGCGAGCATTGGTGATCGCACCCCATCCCGACGACGAGGTCATCGGCTGCGGTGGGCTGATCAGCCGGATCAAACGTGAGGGCGGACAGGTTCATGTGCTGTATGCGGTGGTCGACGATCTGATCGAATACTCGAAAGCGGGACATTCGAGTACCGCGCAACGGTTGGCCGAGATCACGCGGGTCGCGGAGTTCTTCCCCCTCGACGCCTGGCAACCAGGTCTGGTCGGCCAAGGCGCGACGCTGCGACTGGACACCATGGCACAAACGGAGATAGTCGACCTGCTCGAAGGGCGACCCACCCACCAAATGGCGTTGTCGGTGCTGCGCCCAACAGTGGTCCTCTCACCCGAGATCACCAGCTACAACCAGGATCACGCCGCGATCGCGCGGGCGACGCTGACCGCGCTACGCCCAGGCCCGGACGCGAGTCGCTGGCAGCCACCGCTGGTGCTGGCCTACGAAGAGCCCGCCGATGGTTGGAGCGGCGCCACGGTGGCTGCGGCCTCGCGCAACTTCTTCGTCGAACTGACCGCCGATGATCTCGATCGCAAGATCGCCGCGTTGAAGTTGCACGGCAGCCAGTGGCGTGAGCATCCCCATACCCGCTCCGAAGACGCGTTGCGGGGGCTGGCCGCCGTGCGAGGTGCGCAGAGCGGGTTCTCCTATGCCGAGGCGTTTGCCTGCTTGCGGTGGAGGTCGTGACATGAAACCACTCGTACCAAGGCGGGTCGCTGTGCTGGGCTGCGGGTATGTCGGTGTGCCGGTGGCACTACTCGCCGTCGCCGCCGGACATGACGTCGTTGCCATCGACACCGACCCGGACCGCATCATGCAACTCCAGGCCGGGAAGTCCTACATCGTCGATGTCACCGACTCTGACCTGGCCGACGCGCTCGGGTCGGGTCGGCTGCTTCCCACCGCGGACCCGAACGCGTTGGCCGGATTCGACATCGTGCTGATCACCGTGCCGACCCCCCTCGATCGCGATGGCGACCCGGACTTGACGCTGGTCGAGGCGGCAGCCAAACATGTTGCGGCCCATCTTGAACCGGGATGCACGGTGGTGCTCGAGTCATCCACCTACCCAGGCACCACACAAGACATCGTGCAGCCGATCCTGGAGTGCTCAGGGCTGCGAGCAGGGGTCGATTTCCACCTGGGGTACTCACCCGAGCGGATCGACCCCGGCATGGGCTTGGCAGGACTGCGCGCCGTCCCGAAGATCGTCGCCGGCATCGACGACGCCTCCACAACCGTGATCGCCGAGTTCTGGCGCGCACTGGTTGCCGAAGTCGTTGTAGCACCAGATATCCGGACTGCGGAGCTGGCCAAGCTCTTCGAGAACGTCTTCCGGTTGGTCAACGTGTCGCTGGTCAACGAGCTCGCCCAGCATGCGCGGGCGTTGGGTGCCGATGTACGCCAGGCATTGGCCTTGGCCGAGACCAAACCCTTTGGGTTCATGCGCTTTCATCCCGGTGTCGGCGCCGGTGGGCACTGCCTGCCGGTGGACACCCGATATCTGAGCTGGCAGATCCGCACCCTTTCCGGGACTCCAGCGGTGCTGATCGAAACTGCCTCCCGGATCAACGACTCGATGCCGACCTACGTCGCGGATCGCATCGTGAGTGGCCTGGATCGCCGTGGTGTCGCGATCGAGT
Source organism: Nocardia fodinahabitans (assembly GCF_052983615.1). NCBI lineage: Bacteria > Bacillati > Actinomycetota > Actinomycetes > Mycobacteriales > Nocardiaceae > Nocardia > Nocardia fodinahabitans. The sequence continues at coordinate 2,344,628 of NZ_JBRJJC010000001.1, read as the reverse complement.
CCGCCCGGATCGTCGCCGTCGGGGTCACCTACAAGCGTGATGTCGCGGATCTGCGCGAATCGTGCGCCCTCGAAGTGATCCGGGCGCTGCGCCGCTACGGCGCCGAGGTCGTGATCGTGGACCCGACCATCCCCGAGGGACTCCAGGTGCTGCCCCGTGTCACCGCCGACATCGTGAACACCGCGTCCGGGGTCGCGGTCCTGGTCGGGCATACCGGCCTGGACCTGAAGCTGATCAGTACCGCCAACTACGTGTTCGACGCGTGCGGGGCGCTCCCGACCGCACCGAACATCGAACACCTCTGAACCACACCGATTCCGACATCCGCAGTTCCACCCGATTCAGGAGGATTCATTGTCCACCAACGCATCTCACGTCATCGTCACCGGCGGCGCCGGGTTCATCGGTTCTCATCTGTGCCGCGCCCTGCTCGACCGTGGTGACCAGGTCACCGCGATCGACAACCTTTCGACCGGCCGCAGGGACAACGTCACCGACCTGCTGGAAAACCCCCGATTCAGCCTGCGCGTCAGTGATGTCAACGCACCGGTCAGCTTCGCCGCGATCACCGGGGCAACCCACCTCGTCCATCTTGCCTGCCCGGCCTCGCCCAAGGCGAACACCGCGATGCCACTGGCAACCCTGCGCACCGCCACCGTCGGGACGATGAACGTCCTCGAATGCGCGCACCGCGCCGGGATCCGAGCCATCGTGGCCTCGTCCTCGGAGATCTACGGTGACCCGTTGGTCCATCCGCAGACCGAGGACTACCGGGGCAACGCAGACCCGATCGGAGCACACTCGGCCTACACCGAAGGCAAACGCGCCACCGAAGCCGCCGCCGCGGCCTACCACCGGATGGGCGCTGATGTCGGGATCGTGCGCCCGTTCAATGTCTACGGACCATTCATGTGGCCCGACGACGGCCGGGTGGTCGCTGCGTTCTGCGCCGCGGCCCTGGCCGGTGAGACGCTCCAACTCCAGGGAGGCGGCACCCAAACCCGATCCCTGGTCTGGGTCGGTGATTTCGTGACCGGGCTGCTCGCGATGCTCGACAGCACCGAATTCGGGCCGATCAACCTCGGCTCCGAACACGAGATCACGATCCGCGATCTCGCCCAGCTGATCATCGACCAGGCCGGCTCAGGCTCCCTCGATATCGTCGCGGGTCGCAGCGACGTGGTCACGGTGCGCCGACCAGACACCACCCGTGCCCGCAAACTTCTGGACTGGCAACCCGAAACCCCGTTGGACGTCGGCGTCGCCGCGACGCTGGCGTGGATGCGCACCGTGGCGGTGCCGTCATGACCGTCCGATTCGTCTTGCCACCGAGCTGGCCCACACTGGTCGGAGCAGACCTGTCCGAACTGAGCACCCAGGCCACCACCATCGGGCAAGCCCTGACCTGGCTGGTGGGTCAGCACCCGATATTCGGTGAACGCATCTTCGACGGTGAGCGACTCGCACCGTGGACAATCGTGTGCCTCAACAACACTCACATCCTGGACCTCGACACCCCGATTCCTGCCGGAGATCACGAGCTCCAGATCATCCCGGCGTTGGTGGGCGGGTGAACGTGCCCGAGATGATCGCGATCCCGGCCGCCCAGGTGGCGGTCGGGTCACCCGAATCGCACCTGGACACCGTCGCCGCCTCCCAGCACTACCCTCGGACCTGGTTCGAGGACGAAACACCGCAGCACACCATCACACTGCCCGCGTTCGAGATCGACCGGACACCGGTCACCAACAGCATGTTCGCGGAATTCGTGACGATGACCGGGCATGTGAGCGCCGCCGAGCGACGCGGCTACGCCCTGGTCTACGGGCCCGACTACTGGACCACCATGGACGGCATCTCCTGGCGCCACCCCCGCCCCGACCTCGACGCGGTCACCGACCGACCACACCACCCGGTGGTGCACCTGGACCACACCGACGCCACTACTTACGCCATCTGGGCAGGCAAACGACTGCCCAGCGAAGCCGAATGGGAGTACGCCGCCCACGGCCCCCAGTGGCGGCCGTGGCCGTGGGGCCCGAGCTGGGACAGCGCCCGCGCCAATACCGCCGAACACTGGGCAGGCCAACCGATCCACGATCTGGCCACTTGGAAAGCGTGGTGGCGAACTCACTACGCCGAGCACGGGCCCGCCCCCGCTACCACCGAAGTCGGAGCATTCACCGACGGAAGTTCCCCTTTCGGGCTGGTGGACATGGCGGGCAACGTCTCCGAATGGACCGCGTCGTCGTATCTGCTCTACGACCGCCACCGCCGCTACGACCCCAGCTATCACGCCGTCGCCGACCACGGTCACATCACGGTGCGCGGCGGCGGTTGGAAGTCGTTCCGATGGCAAACCCGCACCAGCGAACGTATCGCGTGCAGCCCCGACTACTCCGGACCAGACCTCGGATTCCGTTGCGCCCGTGACCTACCCGAAACCACCACCAACGTGCTCTCACTCATCAGATAGGGTCTCCAGCCATGCGCGCACTCATCACCGGCGGTGCCGGATTCATCGGATCCCACCTGCTCGATCGGCTGGTCGCGGACGGGCACACCGTCACCGTCATCGACGACCTCTCCAGCGGCGACCGAACACGCATCCCAGACCAGGTCACGCTGCACACGGTCGACGTCGTCGATACCGCCGCGGTCACCGCGATCATCGAACAAGCGCGCCCCGAGGTGATCTACCACCTCGCAGCGCAGATCAGCGTCCGGTACTCGGTCGCCGACCCCCACCGCGACGCGCTCGTCAACATCAACGGCACCCTCAACGTCGTGGCCGCGGCCACCGCCGTCGGCGCCCGCGTCATCATGGCTTCCACCGGCGGCGCGATGTACGGCGACGGCGTGCAGATGCCGACGCCGGAAACGGTGCTTCCGCAAACCCAAGCACCGTATGGGATTTCGAAGTACTGCGCTGAGCAGTACTTGACTCTGCACAACCGGCTGTACGGCGGCCGCCACATCGCCCTGCGTCTGGGCAATGTGTTCGGACCGCGCCAGGACCCGCACGGTGAGGCAGGTGTAGTCGCGATCTTCTGCGGTCTCGCCGCCGCTGGTAAGGCACCCACGGTTTTCGGTGACGGCAAACAGACTCGCGACTATTTGTACATCGCTGACATTGTCGACGCGTTCGTGGCCGCAGGCAGCTACACCGGCACCACAGCAGTGTTCAATATCGGCTCTGGTACAGGCACTTCCGTGCTCGAACTGCTCGACGCGGTCAACGCAGCCGCCGGTACTGATCTCTCCCCTGAATTCGCTCCGGCCCGCGAGGGTGAGTGGTTGCACGGCGCACTCGACTCGACTGTGGCCGCAAGCGAACTCGGTTGGCGTGCCACCATTTCCATCCCCGACGGTATCGGGCGCACGTACACCGAACTGACCATGTAGGAAGCCACGGCCACGCTTGCCCGGGGCGCAGACCAAGCACAGTGCGAGGCTGCGTGTCGGCGGCGCGGCACAAACCGGCCGTCACTGATTACGTCACCGCAGCACCGACGTCGCCGGGCACAGACGTGAACTGCGGGCAGTCGGCCCAGGCGCTACGCGGGCCCGGCCACCCTCCAAATCCGCGCAGTGCGGTCATTGCTGCCGGTCGCCAGCTGGCTGCCATCAGGGCTGAACGCCACCGAATTCACGCTGCCTGTGTGTTCGCGGTAGGGCCCTCCGACCTGCCAATGGGTACTGAGATCCCAAATCCGCACCGTGCTGTCTTTGCTGCCAGTGGCGAGCTGGCCCCCGTCGGGGCTGAACGCCACCGAAACCACCCAGTCAGTGTGGCCGGTGAGGGGTCGCCCGACCTGATGATGGGTGCGCGCATCCCAGATCCGTGCTGTGCTGTCCCTTTCTCACAACGCCCAACTTGGCGATAGTGACAACGCTGTTAAGCGGAGGAACCTCGGCCAGCGCTCCCCTCGGTCACCATGGATAACGACGGTCATAGATCGTCGGAGGGCGAGGACGGTAGTAGTTCTCGGGGTGACCAGTTCTGATCTCGTGCGGGACCGGAAGGCCCGCACGCGGATTCACCTTACCTCGGCTTTCGTCGCGGCTCGCCCTGCCCACCTCGCTGCGTCGAACAACTCGTGGATACCGGTACGCGCTCCAGAAGGCGATGGAGAGGGGCACCGCCAACAGCAGGAGGTCAAAGCTCATCGGTCAAGTATCCGCATCGCCACCTCGGTGGCGAGCTGAATTCCAGGGGCCTGTACATGTTTGGGCGCTTGGGCCATGTCTCCCAAGACGGCGCGAGGGCTGTCTGCGGTGCGGAACCGGGCGGGCCGACCCAAGTCATTCACTGCTGCCAAAAGTAATGCGGCGATTGTTTCGACCCAGTTGTCAGTGCTGATGGAACCAAGGTTGCATTTCAATACTCGGATCACGGCGTGAAGGCGATATATGTCGTTAGTCGTTAATTCGAACGATGAATCTGTGTTCACAAGGCTCGATGTGAAGGGGTTGACCTCGGAACGATTGCGTTGTTGTATTGGATGTGATCCGGGATGCGGTTGAATCCAGGCAAGGAGCGGGTCGAGCCGGGGCGCCAAGCATTGGAGTCGTGGGGGACGATCTTGAACACGCTTGTGACCACGACTTGGCTGTCACGGTCGCCACGGCGCCGATTCTCGCACTCGCACTCAAGCTCTTCGCGGAATTTAGAGTGCTTTGTCACGGTGACGGCAACCAACCATGGTCATGCCGCCTGAAAATCAGATGAGGTATGGGATAGACGATCATGTACTGTCCATCCATGTCCAAGGCCCAAGACCGCGCGTTCCGCACGATAGCCGCCGCGGCTTGGCGCACGGTGCAGCAGAACGGTTCGCTCGCGGCTATTCTCAAGGCGCACGACGAGCGTATGCGGATGTTCACGCCACCACCACTATTCGACCAGTTGCGCCTTCCTCCGATGACTACCGCGATGAGCACGTACACCAGCGTGCTCCCCACTATTGACCTCGGTCGGCAGTTTTTTGAGCTGAACCACCTGCGCACCGCTGACTTCGACACCTACACATCGACCTTGTCGAAGCTGCGTATGGACCTTGCCCCGGTCATGAACACCTCACGCCTGTTTGTGGATTACTTTCCAAGCATCGGGTTGCCCGAGTCCATCGTCACGCCGGCCGTCAGCGATCTCCTACGCAGCCTGGCCAAGCGGTATCCGAGCAACTGGCCCGAGGACGACGCACTAGATTTCGAGCTTGCCCGCGAGATCGTCGAGGACGATGGAATCCCGATCGCGTACATCCCTCGAGCAGAGATAGTTGCTGATCTGGCTGAGGCGGATGATCGCGTCGGCCGCGTCGAAATACTGGTCGCCCGCACCGCGGACATCGTGGACGATTGCCGTGAAGCCCTCGATCGTCGAGTGCATCCCAAGGTAGCCGCCCAGAAGGTGCTGCTCGAACGGGCCATCGAAACCCTCGAGCAGGGACACCTCGAGTCGGCGCAAGCGCTCGCCGTCAATATCTGCGACACATTGATCACTGAACACATCAACGAATCGCACGGAAAGGCCAAGAATCAGTGCGTCGTCAAGAATCTGGCCGAGGCCTTCGCAACGAACACGCTGCGGTACACGTTGGGGGTTGCGCCGGTGGTGAACCTGCTGACTGAGTGGAGCCCAAAGAGCGGTAAGCCACGCCCGGCGCCGCTGTCCCGTCACGTCAGCGTCCACCGTGCGCATCCCGAGCACTACACGCCAGAGAACGCAGTTCTCGCGGTGATGGTCGCAACCAGCCTGGCCCTCGCTCTCAATGAGCGAAATTCCTGGGACTGAAGCCTAGATTCCGCGCCCCCGCGGTCTCGACAGCCTTCTCGATGACGTAACCCGCGCCGACGACCCCCGAGAAGGACCCGCTAGCCCCTCCCAAATGCCGCCACGCGAAATTCAATCCACCCGTAGGTCTGGCTGTTGCCTCCGATTACTCCGTCGGCATTCCCCCGCACGCCCGGCAGTAGTTTATCTCCGCGCACTACCCGGTCTTCTACTTTTATTAGCGGATGCTCATAAACAGCGAGATGCGCGCTTCCCGGAACATACGAAAGGGTGGTAGGTTTTGTCGAAAGGATTTTGCATCCATTCCATACTGTGATGGCATTGTCTGCGGAGAGTGTGACATTCAATACGGGATTGAAGACTGGCTTGGATTCGACCAGCAAGTCCATCCGAGCACCCCTTATGGCCTGGTCAGGGAGCGAACTGGAATTGTCAATCAATACCATAACTGAAATTTCAACATCGCCACTGATCGCGACCTCATCCGCGTACATGTTCTTGCTATCCGCCACACGGCAGTGCACATAATTTCGTTCGTCGCCCATCTGCTTATTGTCAGCAAGGCTATTGAAGACTGCGGTAGGGGAGGGTTCATTTTTGGTGTACATCTCCCGCATCGGCCCCCATCCATAGTTGTTGTTGCCAACGCCAATACCAGGTGCCGGATTCGCGGTGGATGCGATCGACGTGGTTGGCGAATTTGTCGCAGATCCGATCTTGAAGTCGACTGTGTCGCGAAAGAGCGCGAGTACGGCAGCAACGGCCCCGACCAGTCCCGCTACCCCGAGAACAACACTGTTCTTCCACCACGGGGTTGGTGGCGTGGCCGGCGAGGGTGTTGGCGACGACGCTGCGGGTGGAGGTGTCGACGAAGGCGGAGGTGTCGACGAAGAGGGGGGCGGAGTCGTCGGGTTCGACATACGGCCATTCTTGACGATTTTTCCGACGCGCATAACCCACTTGAGCGACATCGGCCATCGTTGGCGCCCTTCGCCAGGCCGACACGCTCGGCCTCCCTTCGCGAAGGAAAGATCCGCAGGGCGTCACCGAATAGCCTGGGCTACAAGCTCACCGGGAACCGGTAGATCGGTGACGGTCAAAATTCCCAGTCGTCATCCTCCGCCTCGACACCCTTCCTGATGTCGTAGCTCGACCCGGACCCAGAGAAGAAGTCGTGGTTCTCGTCGGCGTTGGGCCAGAGGGCGGACAGGATCGCGGGGTTGACCTCGCGGTCGTCGCGTGGGAACAGGCGTTCGTAGCCGAGGTTCATCAGGGCCTTGTTCGCGTTGTACCGCAGGAACTTCTCGACATCGCTGGTGACCCGATCGGGCCGTAGAGGTCGCGCGCGTACTCGACTTCGTTCTCGTAGAGCTCGTACACCAGTTCTTGCGCATCGGCTTGCTCGTCGTCGAGCTGGCCGACGCCGAGCTGGCCGACGCCGAGCTGGCCGACGCCGAGCTGGAACTTGTATCCGAAGTAGTAACCGTGGACTGCTTCGTCGCGGACGATGAGGCGGATCATGTCGGCGGTGTTTGGTGATCGTCCCCAGTCGTGGCTATTCAGAGTGGGGAACGAGGTAGTCGTCCAAGAGGACTGTCCTTCCGATGAACTCACGATGGGTGTGCTCCGCTGAACCATGCCGATGCTATCCATCACACCGGCAGAAGGTCCGTCCCCGGTTGCACAAGCCGCCGGTCACCGAGGACCCCTCAGGTGGAGCTGGCCGATGGCAGCGTAGGCGCTCAGGTCCCACGCCCCGCGATGGCGTGGTGCGGCGGGCGACAGCCTCCGTACTCTGTCGCGGTCGTCGCCCTCGCCGTCCTCGTTCCCATTCCGGTTGTCGTCGTCGCGGCTGAGGGCTGGTACCCACCGGTGCGGGGCGATCAGACCGGGCGCGAGGAGTTGGTACTCGGCGAGCATGGCCGTGATCTCGTCTCGTCCGCGTGGGTGGTACGGGATGCCCGCGCGGCGCAGGGTTTCGGCGGCGGCCTGGACGTGCTGGGGGTAGAACTCGTCGGTGACGTGGGTGAACACGAGCCATGTCCCGACCGGGAACCGGGCGGTCAACGCCGCGAGCACGGCAGGGGCGTCACTAATCCATTCTGCGGTGCCCGACACGCACACCGCCAACGGTGCCGTCATGTCCATCACGGCGGCGACATCGCCCACGATCGTGTCAGCGTCGGTGATGTCGGTATCGGTGAAGAACCGGGTAGGTGGTTCGTGCAGCAGCGCACGCCCATGCGCGGCCACGACGGTGTCGGAGTCGACATACAACGTCTTTGCGCTGCTGTTCGCTCGTTCGGCGATGTCGTGGATATTCGGGAAGTGGGGAATGCCGCACCCGAGTTCGACGAACTGAGACACCTCGTGATGGTCGGACAGGTACTCGACCGCGCGTCGGGTGAATCGACGGGATTCGGCGACCGCGGGCCGGATCGTGCTGCTCGCCAAGGCGTCGGCTAGCACCTTGTCAGGGTCGTAGTGGTCCTTCCCGCCGAGGAACGCGCTGTGCAGGCGTGCGGGGGTCGGCTGGTCGGGGTCGATCAGGTTTGGTGGACGGGTGGTCACGGTGGGGGCTCCTGCCGCGTTCGGTGCTCGTTCATCTCGGTGTCTGTTGGTGTCGGAGGTGTGGGGTGGTGGTTGTTGGGCGGGTCATGGTGCCGCGCTGATCGCGGTGATCGTGGCTGTGCCGTCGGGCTCGGTCGCGGTGGTGATGATCAAGGCCGCCAACAGCTCTGGGGTTTTGTTCGGCCATTGCTCACGGATCTGGACCTGCCACCGGCCCGGTGCGGTCGGCACGACGGTGGCGCAGTAGCGGGTTCCGACGGGCACGGAATCTATGCCGCCCTGAATGTGCTGCGTGGATGGGACTTTCGCGTCGGCGGTGACGTATTCGCGTGCTTTAGTGGCGGATCGTTGGACGTAGTAGGCGTATTGGAAGGCGAAGATCACGCTGACCGCGCTGGTGGTGTCGCCGGGGTCGGCGCCCGAAGACAGAGCGGTGCTGCGTTTGTGGGGGCAGTCGGCGATCGCGTGTGGCGCGGTGGTCGTTGTCGGGACCGCGTGGACCATCCCGGTCAACGGTGCGGGCAAAGGCGTGCTCGCAGCTGTGTTGGATTGTTCGTCGGTGTCGGGCAGCGACTCGAGCACGACCAACACAACGATGATCACGACCGCGAAGACCGCGCCGAGGGTGGCGATGACTCGTCCGGTGCCGGGCTGGTCGGGGCGTGCGGGTGCGTAGTTACGTCCGACCTGCCGAAACCCGGGCGGCGCCTTCGGTTCGTCGGGGTCGGCGTCGGTGGGGTCCATCCAGGCCGACCAGTCGCTGGAGCGGTCGTAGTCGTCGTAGTCGTCGTCCTCGTCGAACCCGTGGTCGGCGTCGCTACTGAGATCGTCAGGTCCGGTCGGAGGGTCGGGTCGGCGCAGATCGAGTGGGTTGTCGGTCATGTCCCCACAGCTCCGATGACGGGAACCACCACCGCGACAACGTCACCGGCGATTGCTGATGGTGAGGTCGTGCCGGCTTGTGCACGCGGTTTGTGCTCGCCGTCAGTCCCGGCGGCTTGACCCGCAGCAGGCGGCACCACAGCGCCGGTGCTCGAATTCTGGCCAGGCGACACAGCGGGGCCAGGCGCGGGGGAGGGCTGGGGTTTCTGGTCGCCGTCACTGGTGGGCGCGTCTGGTTTCGGCGTGATCGGCGCGGCACCGGTATTCGATCCTGTACCGGTACTGGCACCGTTCGCGCCAGTGGCAGGTTTGTCGGAACCACCGAAGTTGAACAGCGGTGCCCCGCTACCGGTGCCGCCGTTACTGGGCACGTTCGAACCGGTCCCGGTTCCGTTCGCCGTGGGCGCGGTGCCTGTGCTGTCACCGGTATTGCCGGTGAGTGCGGCGGTGATCGTTTCACCGGCTTCGTCGCCGAGGACGTCGATGGCGTGGGTCGCGACCCCGGCGGCTTCGGTGATCAGGGTGGTCAGCACTTCGGCCCCGGAGGTGATCAATTGGGTGCCGAGGGTGGTCGCGGCGTCGATGCCGGCGGTGGCGAGGGTTTGCTGCATCGCGATGACCGGATCGGTCGATGTCGAGCTACTGCCGGTGTCGTCGATGCCTGTGTCGGTGTCGTCGTCGCTGGTCAGGGATGGGTCGCCGGTGGAAGGGCCGCCGCCGGTTCCGAGGCTGGATTTCGGTGTCGTGTAGTCGGTTTCGCGCAGCTTGCTGGTGTAGGTGTCGTAGTCGGCTTGCGCGTTGTCGACTGCGGAGAGGGAGTTGCTGTACATCTGTCGGGCCAGCTCGATGACGGTGGTGACGCCTTGCTCGTTCGGTGAAGCTTTCAGAATCCGGCGGGCTCGGGTTTCGAAGTCGTCGAGTTCGGCATCGATCGCCGCGGCGGCGGTGGTGTTGGTGCCGACTGCGGCGTCGATCAGCGTGGCGAACTCTCCAGTTTGGTCGCTGCCCTCGACCAGGCTGGTGCGGGAGGCGCGGATCGCGGGGATCGCGGAGTTAGCAGCTGTGGAGCTCCAGCTCGATTCGAGATCGGTTGCCTGCAGGCGGTAGGGCGCCTCGGTCGAGTCGAGTTGGCTGATCGCGTTGTTGAGCAGGCCCAGTGCCTCGGCTGGGTCGCCGGTGCCGTCCACGCTGGTGCGCAGCTCGCGGATCGGTGCCGACAGGTAGGCGATGATCGCATCGGGATCTGGCGCCACCTGGCTGCTGGTCGAGGTTTTCACACGCCCGGCCATCACAACTGCCCGATGTTGTCGAGGCCGTCGCCGATGCGCTGATCGAGCCCGCTGATCTGGGCGCGGTAGGTCGCGACGTGGTCGGCTTGATCGGTCACCGTGTGCGCGCAGCCGCCGAGATGGTTGGCGTGGTTGGTCATCGCGGTGATCAGCAAAGCCCGAAAGTCTTCGCCGATCAGCCCCAACCCGGGCACCGCGTCGACCGCTGCGGTGGTGGTGTTCGTGGCGTGGGATACCTCGGCGGCGATGTATGTGCCGGTGGTGGCGAATTGGTGTGCGGTGGCGGGATCGAAGTCCAGTGTCATGTGGTGGCCCCCTGGCAGTGGTACGGGTGTAGGTAGGTAGGACGGGTGACGGTGTGTGAAGGTCAGCGTGCGGTCAGCTCGACACGGCGCGGCCGAGCCTGATGAAGCGGCGGAGCCTGATGAGAGATGAGGGCTGTCGAAGACCGTGCGGGCGGTTCGATCTGGTCGAGCAGGGCCACGATGTCGAGGTCGGTCGAATCGAGGAGTTTCAGGTGGCGTGCACCCTGGGCGGCGGCGGCGAACGCTTCGACGAGGACCGTGCGTTCGGCCAGCTGTTCGGGTGGGGTGCCGGGTGCGAACCCGTGTGCGATCACCGCGTTCAACAGCTCTGCGCCGGCCTCGGGGATGTCGTAGGCGAGATCGATCATCGTCATGATTTCCGATTCGAACCCCGTCCGGAACTTCCAGAGCCCGGCCAGATCGGAGAGCACTTGCGATCCGTAATAGCAGCGCAGATCCGGCACCGGATTGTGCGCTGCCAGCGCGCGGGCGTGGCGCCAGCATTGATCGATGCGGGCAGAGAGAAGTCGGCGTGCTTGCTGGTGGAGTCCGTGGTGGATGACGATGTCGCATCCGACTTCCACCCCGACCGAGCGCGAACCCCTGGTCACGGTGCGGACGCGGGGATGCACGGTGAGGTAGACCAGGGCGAGGCAGGTGGGGTTGAACGCGAGCCCGACAACGGTGTCGGGGCCGTGTCGGACCATCGCTGCGGTGGGGGCGCTGATGTTGCTGTAGTGCAACATCGGGCGAGTAGTCGTCATGGTTGGCTGCTTCGGGGCACGGCGCCCAGCTCGATGCGCTGCGGTCGGGGGACCGGCGGCAAACCGTCGCAACGGCGACGAGGCTGGCGACGACCTTTGGCCAGGCCCCGCATCAGCTTGTCGAACTGTCGGCCGGATTCGAGGAACGCCGGACCGAGCGGGCACTGGCCCAGGTGCGGCGGCCATTTGTCGAAGAGCACGGTGAACATAGCGATGCGACCGACCAGTTCCCCGGCGGTGACGAGCTCGGGGGAGTCGTCGTCGATCAGGACCGCTGTGTCGTGTCGGTTCCCGATATGCCAGCTGATCTCGTCATCGATCACCCGGGCGATGGTGCGACTGAGATCGGTCGCGGCTTTGGGGATCTCGTAGTGCTGCCATTCACTGATGGTCGCCGGGTCCACGTCTGTGAGGTAGATCGTCCACATCGTGACGAAGACGTGCGTGGCGTGCTCGAGCGAGGTCGTCGACTTTTGCGCGCCGTTCCACACCGTGAGCAACCGGTTGGTGTCGGGCAACGGTGCGATTCTTCTGTTCATCGGTCTCCGATCGATCGGTGAGGACTGCTGGTTACGGGCAGTGCGCTGCCAGACAGCGGAGGGGTTGGGGGAGTTAGCGAGTGGGGTCGGTGATGCCGGGCTGGCGGGCAACGGTCGAGCTAGTCGGGGGGTGGGTCGCGTCGGCGCTGACGCCGGGCTGGCTTGGGCCGACCACGGTCACCGGAACGGTGGCCGGTAGTTGTGGCAGCTCGGTGGGTGGTGCCGCGATGTGTTGGGGGGCTCCCACCACCTCGACCGGCAAGGGGCTCGGTCCTCGTGAGGTGGTGGGAGCTGGAAGGTCCACGCTGAACGGCGCGGACGAGGTCGAGACGAGCACCGAGCGCGTGAGGGTAGCGGTCGGCGACGGAGGTGAAACTTCACCAGTGCGCGCCGGTAACAAGGGTGCGGCGGCGGCGTCGTGGGCGACGGCGGCAAGCCACGCTCCCGCCCACGCGGCAGGGGAGGGCCCGTCACCGACGGCATGGGAGTAGGCGTCGTGCCGCATTCCGGTTTCCCAGATCCGCACCCACGTGGTGAGGTCGAGCAGGTCGCGGTTGTCGGCAACCTCGCGCCGCACGACATCGAATGCCGTCGAGATCAGTCGATCTCCGGTCGTCGGCGCCACCAGGTCGGCGACCGCACTGGTGAACTTCTCGCCCAGCATGACGACAGCGGCGGCCGGATTGGACAGTGCGACAGCCGCCAGCTGGGTGAGGGCGGCGGGGTTGAGCACCGACGCGACAACAGCGTTGACCGCGTCGAACCCGATAGTTCCGACACGTGTCACGGCGGCGAGGGCGGCGTTGACATCCAACCCGGCCCGCGGGTCCGAGGCATCCGCGAGGCGCTGCGATATCGACTTCTGCGGTGAAATGCTCAGCGTGCCATATGAGTCAACAACAGCGATGTCGTCGAGGACGGTGGCTGCTGCGTTGAGCGAGGTGTAGGCGAGGGCTTGCCCGATCGAGATCAGCGAGCCGATCGGGTCCCCGGTCGAAATCAGCGACTGCGAAGCCACCCCCGCGGCGGCACGCAAGATCGCCGACCCCTCGGGGGTGTCGCAGGCCAGATCACCGGAGACGCAGACACTGGCCACTCGGCCGGTCAGTGCGCCGAAATCTTCGGCGATGTCACGCTGCGGGCCGATCCCACCACCCGCAACCCCTGATCGGACCGGCGCTGCGGGCAGTGCTGCCAGATGTTTTCCACTGGTTCCTGGCGCCGGGGCCGGTGCGGAGGCTTCGGTGCCAGGGAACAATCCCGTGCCGGGGCTTCGGGTCGGGTCGGCCATCAAGATCACCGCCGCGATCACACTGGGATCGACGACCCCGTGGCCCGCACCGATCTGCTGGGCCACGATCGAGGCGACATGCGAGCCCTGCGAATAGCTCACCAACCCCACCCTGGTTCGCGGACACACCGAATGAAGCTGCGCCATCATCGATTCCGTGCGCACCACGCCGGTAGCGACCGATTCGGCGTACGGAACGAGCGAGGCACCGACCGCGCCACCGAAGCCCGCCGGATAAGGCACATAGGCGCGATCGACCAGACCCGGATCGGAAGCGGCGGCCATCATCGGCCGCATCACCAGCGACAACATCCCGGTGTCAGTGCTCGGCGCGGCATCCGGTGAGGACTCACCGGTGCCCTGAACAGCGAACACATACAGCGCTGGACATTTCGTGAGCGACAGCGACGTCGAAGGGGCCGGTGTCGTCGTCGGTGACGCCGAGGCCACGCACACCTCAGGTGCGCCCGAGACGAAGACCGCGACGCAAGCGACGATCGCCGCGGTCCTTCGGGTGAGTGTCATCGCTTCTCCTGCAAGGGAATCAAGTCGGAGCGGGTGCTCCACCAGATGCTCAACGGGACCCGCCGACGTCCGGCGAGCAGATCGTCGGTGAGCGCGTCGAGCCCGCGCACCAGCTCATCGAGCGGGCCCCACACCGCAGACAACCGGTCGAGGTCGACGGGGCGGCCCGGCGACGCGGCGTGGTCGGCCATCCTGACCAGCACCATCGAGACCGTTTCGGTGTGCAGCACCGCTGACTCGACCGGGATCGGCAGGACCTGATCGACGTAGGTGTCGATGCGCCGCATCTGCCCGATCCGCGCCCTGCTGACTTCGTCGTCGGCGGCGCGGGTGGCCAGACGGACCAGCTCGGCCGCGGCGGCGAGGAGAGGATGGGTCAGCTGGTGGCTGCTGGCCCGTCCGAACATCGCTTGCAGCACGACCCGCCCTGATGGAAGCGACGGTGACGGCTCGTTTGCGCTGGTCATCGACGAAGCTCCTTGCGAACAGCGCACACTCGCGACCTTGCGGCGTCGGTGTGGTGGTGAATCAGATCGGGGGCAGAACAACTCGCGACCACGCCGCCGTCGAGCCGGTTGGCTCGGCGGTGGACGACGGTGACGGCTAGTCGGTGTGGGTAGCTAGTGCTCGGGTGAGCAGGACCCGCGCGTCGTCGCCGTAGACGGCTTGGTTCTGGAGCAGGGCGAAGGTGCGCTCAGCGAGTGCGATGTCGTCGGGGCGGGTGGCGATGACTTCACCGGTGACGGTTTCGATCTCGACCGCAGAGCTGTCGTGGATAACGAAAGCCAAGGTGGCGGCTACGAATTCGGCGCTGAGCGCGACGATCCCGATGCGAAGGTTCGGGCGGGAGTCCAGGTCATCGATCAACGCCTTGATCTGAGCGCGCATCACCGCGGCGCTACCGACCGTGCGATGCAAGGCCCACTCGCCGATGAGGAACTCGAACGTGTGGGGTTCGCGGTCGAGGATCAGTTGGCGTTGCATCCGGGCCGCGACGACCTCGTCGAGATCGTTCGGAACGCCCAGGACTCCGATGCAGGCGGTCAGGACCGCCCGTGCGTAGTCCTCGGTCTGGGCCAGTCCGATGACCAATTCCGGGTTCCATGCGCGCTGGCGGGTGACACCACTCTCGATGTCGATCAGGCTGCGCTGCAGCGCAGCCAGGCCGGACTCGGTCCGGGCGTACCAACTCGCATAGGTCATGTCAGTTCCGTATCTGTGTGGTGGTGGGGACGCCGGTCGGCGCCCGGCGAATCGGGGATGTTGGTTCAGTTGGCGTGGTGGTCGGTCACGCGGCGTGCAGCGCGGCGCGCGCGGCGTCGAGGGTGAAGCTGATCAGCAACTCGAAATCGGCGAGACTGTCCGGGCGGGGTTCATCGAGCCAGACACGGGTCTCGTCTCCCGGGGTGGGCAGTGGGATCGGGGAACCGGGGGCGGTACGGATGGCCTGCACCGTCGAGGTAGGCGGAAACAAGCTGATCGCCCGGGTATCGCCGACCTTGGGCGCGGTGGTCAAGAAGGTGCGGGTCCGGGTGGCGACGTTGTCCACGACCGGCGTGATCACCCTGCTGTGGCGCAGCGTGTCCAGGACCAGGTCCGCCAATCCCGAACACACTTGGATCCCGTGAACAGTCTTGGCGGGCAGGATGATCTGGTCGTATCCGTCGAGCTCGACGCGCCAACCAAGGCTCCGGTAGGCGATGCAGCGATCGGCAGGGGTTTGGGTCAGGGGTGTAGCCACAGTTCCTCGCAGGGCATTCGGTTTATCGGGAGAAATCCGTCCCGAATCTCGGTAGCGGTGATGGATGGATGGGGATGGGAAAGCCAGTCACGCAGAAAGTTCCGCACCGCGGTGCGGCAGCCGCGGAAGTCGACCACCAGCCCGGCGCTGATCACCCGTAGGTGGGTGTCGGGTTCGTCGGGGCGAGGTGATCGCGGCAGCGGCATAGCGAACCTCCGGTGCCCTACCGGCACGCCAAGATCGCGGTGACGACGACCTCGGCGGTAGGCCGATACGGATCCAGTGGTTCGAACGGCAGCCAGCGTCGCGCGGGATCACGTGGTGAGGGCAGTAGCACCTCGTCACCGTCGGGCATCAGCACGGCCTCGACGGCCGATAGTGCCGCATAGGTACTCGAGCTACGCAGGTATGACGGTGGCGGCCTGGTCATCATTGTCGCCACAGGACGGCGGGAGCTGGTGTCGAGGATGACTGGTCCCGGCCACGCCATCTCCGCAACGACTCGCTGACACAGCGCAGACGGCAACACGATCGCGCCGATGGTGCCGGTCCGCACGACGATCTGGCCGGTGGATTCCCGGGCGAACGCATCGAATCCACACACCTGCCGGTAAACGGTCGCCTGACGAATAACCTTGTCGGTCGCTAGAACTCGTCCGCGAGTCATCGTGATTCGCCCCGTTCTACACAGGCACGCACCGCACGCAGAACCGTTGTGGTCCCCGGGCGCTGCGGGCTATGTGGTGGCAGCTCCCAAAGACGGACAGGGTCGTCGTTTCTCGCGGTCGGCGTCGGAAGTCCGATCTGCACGCCGGAAGCCATGACCACCACGTTGTGGTCCCACAACGAGGCGGCCTCGGCGGCGGGGATATCGAGTCGGAATTCGGATCTGGTGAGGAAGGTCCACGACCCTGACTGGGGATGGGACACGATCGGTCCACATTCTTCAGCTCGTCTGTCCAACTCCGCGCGCATTCGTCGACCGAGAGGGGCAGGGACCATGACCGCCTGTACACGACCCGCGATGACGACGATCTGGTCGGTAAGGGGGTCGAGGACGGCTGGAAGCTGGCAGACCTCTCGGTAGTAGGTGCAACGCGATGCCGCGGTGACGCCCACGAAATCCAACACAGTGTCGCCGGAAGTCGTTGTGCACGGGGGGTGGTCCATGGGAGCTGTGGATGGTGTCCGCGCCGGAAACGCGTTCATTCGTTGCCTCCACGGACGTAGCCGGTTCTCACTGTCGAGCGCGCAATGATGGCCAGGAGTCGATGTCGGGTGGCCGGTCCGGTGGTGATGGCTGTCAAAGCCTTGTCTACTGCTGCGGATCGGCGGGTCCTCGCTCGCCACCGAAGCCGACCTGTGGGTTCGGATTTGAGTTCGGTGACGCAGGCTTCCAGCTCGTCCGGACGATGGCGGGCCGCCCATCGCAGGATGGCTTGTAGCTCATGGCTTCTTCTGTTCCACACCGCCTCGACCCCCAACTGGTATGCGCGTGTTTGGTTTCGTTCAGACAACCAGCGGCAGGTGGTGCCGACTAGAGATTTGGTGTCCACAGCGCATCCACATCCGCGGCTGGTGTTGTGGTGGCCGTCGGGAATTCAGTGCCCGTTGCTGGATCCGGTTGCTGATCGGAGGGGCCGGTGTCGATCAGCCGCACGTCGGCTGCCTGGGGACCACGGCTGCCTTTGGTGATCTCGAACTGCACGGGCGCACCGTCGGCGAGGCTTCGGTAGCCTTGGCCGATGATGCCGGAGTAGTGGACGAAGACATCAGGGCCGTCTGCGCGGGAAATGAACCCGAACCCCTTTTCGGCGCTGAACCACTTCACAATTCCGTTGGTGGACATCTGATACGGCCTCCTTGATCCTGTTCGGTCTCCCCGTCGCCGGTCTTCCGATGTGAGGAGCTACGCAAATTCCGGGTTGCTGGCGGCGAATTGACCTGCCGTCAGGCTTTAGCGCTGGTAGTCATCGTGGGCGTTGGTCGGCTCCGGCTGTAGTGCTCGGGTGAATAGGTTTGATTCACTGCGAGATCGGTCGAGGATTAGGGTGGACAGATGGCGTCATCGCCTGGGTTCCGAGGCTGCGTTCGGTGCCGACGGCCCGCCGTCGGCACCGACGCGCGTTCGCTGTGCGTCGACTGCGCGCACGCGTCATACGCCTCACGGTTGCCCGCCGCGCAGTGGTGGACCGGTGAGTTGCGAGATGCTCTGCGCAGCAGGGATATCGGGTCGATCCTCGCGGCGTACCGGCATCACCCCGCGCACGGGCACCGCCCGCTGCCGCAATCGGAGTTGGCGCGCTGGCTGGGCATCTCGCAGCCGCGACTGTGCCGGCTCGAAAACCACCGTGCCCAACTCGATGACACGGTCTTGGCGACGATCGCCCACATCCTCGGAATCCCAGAAGAGCTTCTCTGGTTCGACCTCCAGTCGAAAACGCCTCCGGCACAGGGCATCGCGCCGGTGCGGCTCCCTAGCGGCCAAACGGTCCCAGCATCGAACGCAGCGACGGAGGACCCGCTCGCCGAAACGCACCTCGCGACGCTGACCCACTACGCGAATCTCGACATGCTCGCAGGTCCGCACGATCTGCTCGATGTCGTCGAAAGCCAGTTCGCAACAATAGATTCCGCGATGCGAACCAGTCGGGGGCGGCGTCACGAGAAGCTGCTCTACACTTCCGCCCGGTTCGCCGAATTCCTGGGCTGGCTGCACCAAGACGCCGGAAACCTCAACACCGCGATGAGATGGTCGAACGAAGCCCAGAATCGTGCGGAGCAGAGCGGCGACGTCCAACTGCGGGCTTACGTCCTGATGCGCAAATCCAACATCGCAGCCGACTCCGACAACACCACCTTGGCAGTCGATCTGGTCGACGAAGCACTCACCAGAACAGTCGGACTGACCGTGCGGCAACGCTCGGTCCTGTTGCGGCAAAAAGGTCACGCCTACGCACAACGAACCGCGATCACCGGCGACCGAAGAGACCGCCGAACATGTGTCGATGCACTGGCGGAGGCCGCGACGCTCGCTTCCGACGACAACACGGATCCCAACGACTTGGCGCAATACTGTTCATCGGGCTATATCGCGATGGAAGCCGCACACTGCTGGGTCCAACTCGGCCGCCCCGAGAAGGCCCTGGCGACCCTCGAATCAGGCCTCGCGGATTGGACACCCGGCAACCACCGCGACCTCGGGATGGGCTTTGCCCGGCTCGCGACCGCCTACGCTGGCGTCAGCCAACCCGACCAAGCCCTCGACGTCGCCAGGCATGCGCTGACAATCCACTCCGACACCGGCTCACACCGGACGATCCAGCAGTTGAAGCAAGTAGGCGTCGCGCTCGCGGCCCGAGGACACCGCAGCCACATCCTCGACTTCGCCGCTATGCTGCGCGCACACATGGCGACAGCCCAGGTCGCCTCAGTAACCCACGATGAGGAGTTCGAGTGGAGCTGATCACGACTGCCACCTCGACCGACGTCGCACGTCTCGACAGTACGGTCGCGGTCCTGCCCGTCGGCAGCTTCGAACAACACGGCGATCACCTCCCGTTGATCACCGACACAGCCATCGCCTGCCTGATCGCCGAACGAATCGCCACCACATATCAACTCGTGCTGCTGCCGCCGATCACCTTTTCCTGCAGCCACGAACACGAGACCTTCCCCGGCACTGTCAGCATCAGCGCATCCACCCTGACGGTGATGATCGACGACATCAGAACTTCCCTAAAGAGAAGCGCAATCACCACCCTGGTCATCGTCAACGGCCACGGCGGAAACTATGTCCTGTCCAACATCGCCGCCGAAGCCAACGTCAGCGGCCGTAACGTCGCGCTCTACCCCGGTCGCGTGGACTGGGAAGCTGCTCGAACGCAAGCGGCGATGGTGAGCGACATGCACGACGACATGCACGGCGGCGAGCTCGAAACATCAATCCTGTTGTATGCCCGCCCGGAACTGGTGCGTGACTCCTATCGCGACGCCGATCACCTCGCAACAGAACGACGGCACTTCCTCCTGACTGGAATGGCCGAATACACCCCCACAGGCATCATTGGTCTCCCCTCGGCCGCCACCGCCGCCAAAGGCGAAGCCGCGCTCGCGAGCCTCACCGATTCGTTTGCGAGCTACCTTGAAGCAACCAAACGATAGCTACTTGATCTTGTGAAGCTGCCGGGTTCTCGCCGAAAACTGAGCTGCGGACATCTTGAAAAACTGTGCTGTACAACTGATTCCTAGCGGTCGAGAGCACCAGTGTGTCGCTAGGACGCAGGTTCACTGCACGGAGCGTTATCCACAACGTGTCCACAGAATGGCATGATTCGACAGCATGGACAGTCACGCCGCTATCGTCGGTGCGCAGCTCCGAGCCGCCCGCGAGGCCGCAGGCGTTTCGTTGGCTGCGTTGGCGGCCGAAATTCACCGGGGGAAGTCCGCGCTGGCCTACTACGAGACCGGTGAGCGCACACCGCCGCCGGATGTCATAGCGTGTTACGAGAAGCGATTCGGTGGCCTTCAAGATCCAGTCGCTACCCTCGCCGACCTTGGAAAGGCTGACGTGGAAAGACGCGCGTTCCTGCGTGGCGGGTACTCGACAGCGCTGGGCGCCTCGGTATTGCGGCCTGGATGGCTGGACACCTCCGCACCAGTATCAAGAGCGCAGAGCGCGATCCGGCACGTCGGATCTTCCGATGTCACCGACGTCCGCAACGTCATGACGCTGTTCTCCCAGATCGAACAGCGCATGGGGGGTGGCCACGGGCGACGCGCTGTTGTCCAGTACCTCAGCAGTGAGGTCGTCGACTACCTCAACGGCACCTACACCGACGAAGTCGTGCGCCGAGATATGTTCTCGGCAGCGGCCGAGATGGCGTACTTGGCAGGTTGGATGGCCTTCGACAACGACGAGCATTCCGCGGCTCAGCGCTATTTCGCGACGGCGACCAAACTCGCCGCCGAGGCGGAGGATGCGCCGTTGACCGGCCACATCTTGCGTGCGATGGCGCACCAGGCGATCGACCTCGGACACGCCGCAGAGGGGCTCGAATTGGCCGCGGCTTCCGTCGCTGGCTCCCGGTACAGCACTGCTACCCCCCGCGAGCGAGCATTGCTCAAGATTGTCCACGCGAAAGCCCTCAGCGTTGCCGGCCGACGTTCGGAGGCTGCGAAGGCTGTGATTGTCGCCGAACAGGACCTCGCCTCGGCATCGAGCTCAATCGCTGAACCCTCGCGGGTGTTCTTCTTCACCGAGGCCAGCCTGGCCCACGAAACTGCGTGTGTTCTCCGTGACTCCGGTGACCTGCACGGCGCTGCTGAACAGTTCGACCGCAGTGTGCGCAAACGGAAAGCACAGGCATTTGCACGAACTCATGCGGTCACCCTCGGCTACCTAGGGGCGGTGCAAGCGAGACAGGGCGACCTCGAAGTAGCTTGCGCAACATGGAAGTCCGCGCTGGTGTCGATGGGTCAGGTTCAATCTGGTCGCACACGCGCCGTGGCACACGGTATCCGGGCGGCCGTCGCGCCGCATCGTGGTTCGGCGGTGGAGGGGCTGGCCGAAATCGATAACCGAGCCTCTGAATACCTGCAAGCACAAGGGAAATAGGAACGCAGCAATGACTGATGAGAAGTTCGAAGTGGTACCGATCGCGCACGTGGTCGGTGGGCGCCGTGAACCCACGGACGATCAGTGGGGTGACACAGAGACGATCATCAGGATCGATGACCCTCGGTTCAGTGAAGATTCCGTCAAGGGGCTCGACCAATTTTCCCATGTTGAGGTCGTGTTCCGGTTCCATCTGACCGATCAATCCGATCTCCACTTAGGTGCCCGCAGCGCGCGCGACAACCCTGAGTGGCCCGAGGTCGGGATCTTCGGGCACCGCAACATGCGTCGCGTCAACTGGCTCGGAGTCTCCCGCGCCCGACTGCTTCGCATCGACGGTCTCGACCTCCACGTCGCTGAACTAGACGCCGTCGACGGCACTCCCGTGTTCGATATCAAGCCGTGGTTCGCCGAGTTCGGGCCTCGCGGCGACGTCGAGCAGGCGCCCTGGTCGACCGAGATGCTCAAGAACTACTTCTAACCGTGCGATCTGCTCCCGGCGCGGCCAGCAACGCTGAGGAGCCTCTGCTCGAAGACAAATGCCGGAAAGGCGCAGCCGCATGGGCGATCAGGACGGCATCGACTTCAATGGTGCAAGCACCGGGGACGACTATTGCGTTCTCCCTGATGGTCGGGTGCCGTTCTGGGTGATGCTGACCGTGGGCGATGACGCTCACTGCGTGACGCCATGGCACACGCACCAGGCCCCGTTGATCCTGTCAGCCGCGGTGATCGGCCGCGACTGCACCATCCCGGCCGGCGAAGCCATCGGCCGGGAGTTCACCGCCGCTGGCGGCCGGGGCGAACCATTGCACGACTTCCGGCTTGTGCACGATCCACGACTGTAGGGCTCCGAACTCGCAGGACCTCGCACCTGGCGACGTGGCTGGACCTTGCCGGAGGGCTGTTGGTCGACAGAGGATGCACTGTTGCTCGGTCACCTCAACACTCAGAACGAGGGAAACTGGCTCGAACCGAGTAGGTCGCGTCAGGTGCTGACGGACCCCGGATTGGTGTCGGAGGCCGCGGCTATCCTCGCGCGCCATGGACCCCTCTACCGCTGCCGTCGCCGAGCTGATCGCCGCGATGGCCCCGTTCGACGATCTCGAACAGCAACACATCGAACAGACCCTGGACTGGCTCGCCGCAACGACCGATGTTTACCGTCGCATTTCGCCTGCGACGCCATCGCCGCACCTGGTGGCCTATGTGGTCTTGGTCGACCCCACCGAGCGTGGCCTTTACCTCGGTCAGCACCGCAAGTCCGGCCTTCACCTCCCGATGGGCGGGCATCTAGATCCCTTCGAGCATCCGTTCGCCGCAGCGCGCCGAGAAGCCCGTGAGGAACTGGGCATCGACGCGAGCTTCGATGTCGTCGGCCAACGGCCACTGCTTCTGACCGTGACTTCGACCATCGGCCCCACCACCGGACACGTGGACGTTTCGCTGTGGTTCGTCGCCCGTGGCGATCGGACCAGCCGCCCAGATCTCGACCCGGGCGAGTTCGACGGTGGTCAGTGGTGGGATCTCGACCCCCACGGCCTACCCGATACGGACCCACACCTCGGCCGGTTCATCCGCAAGCTCGACACCGTCCTGCAACCCACGACCGTCCGATGAAACCACTGGTAGTGATCCGTGGAAACTCGGCCTCGGGCAAATCGACCACCGCGATCGCAGTCCAGCGCCGATTCGAACATGGGCAATGCGCGGTGATCTCCCAGGATCTGGTGCGGCGGAACATGCTCCGGGAACCGGACGAGGCGGGCGCGTTCAACATCGACCTGATCGAGGAGATCGCCCGTTCGTGTTCGGGGCGGGGGATGGTGGTGATCATCGAGGGAATCCTCCATGCCCACCGGTACGGGAGCATGCTCGGCCGGCTCACACATTGGGTGGAAAGGTCGTTGTTCTACAGTTTCGATCTCACCTTCGCCCAGACCCTGGACCGTCACGCGGGGCGCCCACAGGCGGCGACGATTCCACCGGAGCAGATGGCCTCGTGGTATCACGGCTGGCAGCCGCTGCCGTTCGTCGAAGAAGTCCGCATCGATGCGAGCTGGACTCTCGATGCCGCGACAGACCGGATCTATCGCGACATCGAACACAGCCGTGGCCCAGCGTGATGAGCGGAGTCGCAGGCTGTTGGGCAGTGCGGGGCAACCAGTCGAGGATCTCGATGCGATCCAGCGACCGCTCGCCGGTGAAGACCTTACCTACTTCGAGTCCCTGTCGTCGGTGTGCTGGCGCGGATCGGCCTGTCACAGTGGTGGCCGTGGCGTATGTCGTTGTCGGCAAAGAGGACTGGCTGGTGTGGGGCTCTCGTGTGGTTGCCGACGAACCCGGGTTCTGTGAGGTGCGAGGTTCGGGAATCGTGGCGCCGCGCGCGGGTTGATGCGGTCGTGGCGGTTGCTCGCGACCTGGGCTGCTTGCGCTACTGGCGCAAGGTCGAAGTCGACGGTCTGGATGGAATTTGGGCATTGTGTAGACGCGGCCGGTGCGCTTTGACATCGAGTAGTTGGTCGCGCGATGATCATGCAGCGTTCATTGACGAGCGCGTGTTACGGCATTTTCTTCATGGGGGTTAATAATAAGTACCAGCGTGCCCGAGAGTGCGGCGAATAGCGGATCCAGTGAATTGGCTGACCATCGAGATGTCGCACCTTTTGTAGACAATCACTTGAGTAGCTCGACATCGCGAACGGCTGTCTTTTTGATCAGCGCGTCTGTGATTTACGGCGTGCTCACTATCGGTCTCCTCATATTATCGCGGACGAGCCCGGACCGCGCCCGTGAGCTCAGCCTCAAACTCACCATCGACACCTCGACGGGCATTGACCTGCTCGCAGTCATCGCGACGGTTGTCGTCGCGCTCAACATCGCCGCGTGGTGGACTCGAACCTCAAGCCCGTCGCAGGCAACCGCAACCGCATCCGAAAGCACGGAGAGGCTGAAGGGGCGGGCAGCTGAATTCGCGCGACATCTGCACTTCTCCGATGCTGCGTTGGCGTTGGGATTGACCGCTGCGGTCGTCGGCCTTGCATCGCTCGCCGATGCTGTCCATGACGACAACCTGCTAACCGGAGTCGTGATCGTTGTTATTGCTACGGCGATCTCGATTATCAGCATCGACTCACAGTCAGGGCTCCGTGACAGTCTGGCGCTCAGTAGGGCGTTGACCAGGCATCGTCAGAGGTCCGACCTAGCTAGGCTCAACAACATCGTCCGTGAGCCGACAACAGGAGATGATGAGTCTCCTCCGAGATGGTCAGATCTTGCAACGTCGGCCCGCTGGGCAGGCCACGCATGGAGCCGACGGCTCTGGTGGGCATACGAAGTCATCGTCGTTGTCTCGATAACGGTTGCTGGTCCAGCGGTGGTTGTCGGCACCGATCGGCTGATCCGCTCGGATACCGAAGGCTATTGGCAAGGGTTGGTGTGGCTTATCGTCGCAACCCTCGGGTATTGGGCAATTGTGTCAGTTCTCATCCTCATGCCACTTTGGTTGATTGTGTGTCGCCCCGTTTTCACTGCGAGGGCGATAGCAGCTATCTGCGCTGGTTTGCTTGCCCTCTTCATCGCTTTGCCGTTCGTCTACATCGGTACTGCCGATGACTCGATCGTGGTCCGTTTGACACAGGGTGCTGCCAGCTCATGGTGGATTCTTGCACCCATTATTATCATGATTCGCTCCCTGGTGACACGCGATGACCATGTGCGATGGTTCCCCGCGAGGTTTGCTAGACGCGCGCTCAGACGCTTGATCTGCCTACAGATCGCCAGTCTCAAGAAGCAGCTCGGAATTGGGACGCAGGAATCAGGATCGTCGGGCGCGGCTATCCCGAATTGGCTTCAGTTCTGGACGATCCCGATGTTGTTGGTCTCAGCGTCGCGAAGATGGTACCGGTCGGCATCCGGAATGGAGATACCGCAACCGCAACCGCAACGGCCTACCGACCTCGCATCATCATGACCGTGTGGGACCGCGGCGCGTAGCGCTACGAACCGATGGTGGCCGACTAGGTCATGTCTCCCAATAGCTTCAGCCATTCGACGATGAGGGCCATGACGATCCCGGCCCGGTAAGTGCAGGCCAGCTTGTCGTAACGAGTCGCGACACCACGCCAATGCTTGGCCTTGTTGAACGCTCGCTCGACCACGTTGCGACCCTTGTAAGCATCGGGGTCGAACCCGGGCGGCCGGCCACCGACGCGACCTCGGCGTTTCCGATTGGCCATTTGATCGGATCGTTGCGGGATCACCGCCACGATCCGTCTGCTCCGCAACAGTTTTCGATTCGCCGCCGAGGAATACGCCTTATCAGCGAGCACACGATCGGGGTTGCGCCGCGGCGGGCCACCGACCAGCCTCGGGACCGCGATCGCGTCGAGCACCGCCGGCATCACCGGGCAGTCTGCGGCCTGACCCGCAGTGATCAACACCGCCAACCCGCGACCGTTGCCATCGGTCGCCAGATGAGCTTTGGTCGTCAGCCCGCCCCGAGACCGGCCGATCCCGTGATCAGCCGGCTCATAACTCACCATCCGGGCCGGCAACCGCGCCGCCGCTACGACGGGTGTTGGCGCCGTGTTGATGCACCCGCACGATCGTCGAATCGACCGAAACCACCCAATCGAGATTCCCGGTCGCATCCGCCAACGCGGTCAATGCGACCAGCACCCGATCCCAGGTTCCGTCGGCGGCATAACGGCGGTGACGTTTCCACACCGTCTGCCACGGACCGAACACCTCGGGCAGGTCCCGCCACGGCATCCCGGTCCGCAACCGAAACAACATTCCCTCCACGACCTGTCGGTTGTTGGAGAAGTTACGGCCTACGCGCCCATCGGATTTCGGTAACAGCAGCTCGAGCAGTTCCCACTGGTTGTCCGTCAGAACCTGATGCCGATCACCGACAGTCTCCGCCACGGCGAACATGATGCCCGACATGACGGACTACCGTCCGTGAACTGAAAATCCGATTGGGAGACATGACCTAGTCCCCACCATACTGGGCGGCTACAGAGCTGAATACGAACGTGCTGCAGTACCAAACGATCTCGCGGTGCACAGGCGGCCGCTAAGCGGTGGTGGGCATCGGGGGCCTCCAACAACGAGTGTGCTCCGTCTCGGGCCGACAGTAGGGTACCGAGTCCTGCAGACTGGGACATCGACGAATCGCAGCTCGTAGGCTAGGACGTCGCTGTCAGTCTGTCGCGACTGGATGATGGATCACTGAGATAGGGATGCCGTGGACGATCAGGTTCGCCTTCTGACTGGCTGGTTTCGTACCGGGAATTGGCCGGTACTGCCATGTCCCGCGTGCTCGAAAGGCAAGCTGACGGCCGACGATGAACATCTGAAGCACCTTCAGAGCCCAAGCACGTATGGCTGGGAGAGCGGTGGTGATCCCACCGATATCCGCGGGATCTTCCATGGCTTCCTCTTCTGCAACGCTCAGGCATGCCGGGAGCGGGTCGCCGTTGTCGGCGACTACGCAGTCCAGTACGACATCGACGACAATCTCGATCACTACTTCCGCGTGCGGGTGCTCCATCCCCCAGTTCCAGTTGTTGAAATTCCTGATTCGGTCCCAGGTTCTATCCGACAAACCCTCCTGCGTGCTGCTGGGGTGGCGTGGAGCGATCCATCGGCGGGGATAGCGCTGCTGCGCCAGAGCATCGAGCGTCTGATGGACGAGCAAGGGATTGCCGCCACAACGACAAATGACAAATTTCGGCCGCTACACCAGCGCCTCACCGACTTTCGGGCGATCGAATCCGAAGTGGCAGACCTGTTGGAGGCCGTCAAATGGGTTGGGAACGAAGGTACTCATCCTGGAGGACTGGACGCAGTTGACTTCGTCGAAGCTGCTGAACTCGTCGAGCTAGCGCTGAAATTGCTCTTCAAGTCTGACACGTCTGCCCTACACGAACGAGCGCGCCGTGTGGTCCAAGCGAAGCGGTGGGTGCCGTAACTCAGCTCGGCTGCGCCGTCAGTGTCGTGTCGGTGCTGGCGGCGATGACCGGCGAACCACACCACCTCGCCGGTCAGTACGCCGACGGCCACGGACTCACACAATTGTCCTGCCAACGTAGTCGCGTTCTAGCTGGTCCAGACGGAGGAGGCCTGGCAGCCATCATCGAGCTAGCGCTCAGATCGACTCAGCGCGTATTCGACCGCAGTTGCCCGGTTTGCTGCCTCTCCGACTCCGATCTCGGCAAGGTGAGTTCGCCAGTACGATCGCCAAACCTCACGTGAGCTGTCGTCGCTGAGAATGGCATCAACCGCAGTCGGCTTGTCGCCGAGTGGCCAGTGCGGGATCGGATCGGGCCCCGTGGCGAGACAGAGCCGAGCGAGGATGGCTCGCCTCACGATGTCACGCAGCCGATCAATCGCGTATCCGAGGTTCACTGTGAGTTTCACATCGTCGCTGGTATCCGATGTCGTCGAGACCGATGCGAGGGTCTTCCGGAGCGCCTTCTCGGTGAGTTCGCCTCCATGCACGATTGTCGAGCGCAGACCGTACAGCGCTTTCACATCCCCGAAGATGCCGCGTGCAGAGTCGTCGTCGGCAGCAAGCAACGCGGATACACGCGTGCACAATCGAAGCGTAAGTCCCTCCCCCTCGTTGGTGCCCACTGACTGGGCCCCGTCGGTGGGTCCACCGGCTATGCGAGTTGTAGCTGCTGCTGAAACTCGGTCGGTGACCACTGCTCACGGAACGCTTCCGGGCTGAGAAAGCCCAACGACCCGTGGGGTCGGTAACTGTTGTACTCGATCCGCCAGTCCTCGGCAAGAACACGGACCTCGGTCAACGAATGAAACACCTCGCACGACAAGAACTCGTCGCGGAAACGCCCGTTGAACGACTCGCAGATCCCGTTCTGCCACGGCGATCCCGGATCGATGAACGACGCGTCGACACCGGTGAACCGGCACCAATCCCGCATCGCGTGCGCGGTCATCTCCGTGCCGTTGTCCATCCGGATATGGACTGGCCGCCGGCCTGTGTCCGCGATGATCTCATCGAGCACCCCGACCAACTGATCCGACGTGCACGACCGAAATGCTCTGGTAGCCAACGCTTCCCGCGTGAACTCATCGACGATGTTGAGGAACCGGACCTGGCGCCCGTCGACGGTGACATCAACCTGGAAATCCAACGCCCACATCTGATCAGGTGCGGTTGCCCGCAACCGTTGATTGCGGCCTGCCCCGATCCGCCGTTTCTTCCGGACCCGGAATGGTCGTTTCAGACCTTCCTCGCGCCAAAGCCGTTGGGTCCGTTTGTGGTTGGTGACCATGCCCTCGCCGCGGCAAAGTGCGTGGGCTTTGCGCCATCCCCACCGCGGGTGCTTGGCCGAGATCTCGCGTAACCGCGCCCGTAAAGCCCGGTCGAGCTCAGTGATCGTGGGTGGTCGGCGTTGCACTGATCGGGGTTGCCCCACGACCGCGCACGCGCGTCGCTGTGACACCCGAAACCGTTGTTGCAGAAACACGACGGCTCTGCGGCGTCGGTCCGGGCTCAGAAGTTTCCCCGGTTCACTTCCTTGAGCATGTCGATATCGAGGGCTTGCTCGGCGACCATCTTCTTCAGCCGCGCGTTCTCGCGTTCGAGCTCTTTGAGCCGTTTCGCGTCGTCGGACTTCATGCCGCCGTATTGGGCTTGCCAGCGGTGCCAGGAGGCGTCGGAGATCTCGAGGTGTTTACAGACCTCTTCGATCGAGAAGCCCTGCCCGATCAGCTTCTCGCCTTCGCGGAGCTTCCGGATGACCTGCTCGGGGGTGTGTCGTCGTGCCATGGTGTGTTCTCGTCCTCCTGCACCCATTCTGGTGCATCAGAACTCTCACAACCACTGGACCTGCTCAAAGGGATCCAGTCACCACCATGACGCCCTCCAGCGCGGTGGCCAGATCAACCAACTGCTCGAACGCGTCAGTCGTGTGATCGAATCCGCCGAACTTCTTGAGCGCCAGGCCGAAGGAGGTGTGAATCTTGCCTTCGTGTCCAGGATCTGCCGATCGAACGAGTGCTGAAAGCGCATCGAGAGCTGGGCCGTGCGCGTCATTCAACCGGATCACTCGACGAGCCACTGTGATCGACCCATCGTTCATCAACTCCCGGAGCCTGGCCGGAACCTGAGTCACCGCCGTGGACATCCCCGTAACCTCATAGACAGGTTGAGCGGTTCCATTGGTGAGAAGCGAGGCGATCAAGATGAAGTGGTCAAGCTTTCGACTGAGTTCTCTGCCGGTGTGAAAACCGGGCGTATCGAGTGTCTGGCGAAGGACTAGCAGACTCCGCGGCGTGAGTCCCTTGACGGACGGCCGACGCTGCAAGACGTGTGCCGAGTCCGGAATCTGTCTGCGGATCACGATATTTGACGCTGACCCGACCTGATCGGGTATGACCTTGATGCCTTCGAGCTCGATCGACGCACCCGACTCCGTTGTCAGGTGGGAAACCAATCGTGCTACGACAAAGTCTCCCGGTGCCCCAGTGAGGACCCGTTCGAGTTCATCCATGACCTCCTTCACCGGCGCTCCGGTCGGCGAAAAATCATCCGCATAACCACACTGGTAGAGAACTTCCTCAAGGAAGGTATCGATATACTGCTGAACAGTAAACGACTTGAAGAAGTCATCAAGGTCGTCGAACAGGGCGGGAAAGGACTGGAGGAGCTCGTCCTTGAGCGCGGTGTACTCTGACCGACTTCGGATTCGATCGGCATCGAAGTCGATATCCGCCTGGAGTCTCGGAGCATCAGACCACATCGGAATCACTCGATCAGACGTCAGCTCCTCGAAGGCTGCGGCAACGAGGGCGCTACACAGCTCCCGAATACGTGTCTCACTCACCAGTCACTATCTACCACAGAAGATTCAGCGTCGATGCCTTCATCGGTAGCTCAGCGGCTATCGCTCGCACTGGGTCTTGCGTACAGACCGGCGGTTGGCCGCGGTTTCCGCTGAGACCGAGCGAGATATCCGGTCGCCTAGTGAGGTGTCGTCGATGATGTCGGCGGCTACTCTTGCGGGGCATCCGCCTACCCATCACGACAGCGGCGGTACGAAATCCGACGCCGACGCGGGCGGAGGGTGCGACGACGTCGCGCCGACCTGTGTTGTGTCGCAGTATAGTTCAAACCAGTGGGTACCGTTTCTCTCTGTAATCTTGTGTTATGGCGGACAATGCGGATAGTGACTGGACGTGGACCTGTAACCTGTGCCAGGTCAATACCACCACTGAATGGGATGACGAACTTGAGCAGGACATTGGCCTACCTGCCTTCGCTGCGCCGTTCTCTGATCGCGTGATCAATATTTGTGATGCGTGTGCAGGAATTCGAGGACCGCACGAGCTGACCGAGTTGGCGCGCACCCTCGCCGAGAACTCTGAACGGTGAAAGAGGCTGCGGCGCAACCTTGGTAGCCAGCGAGCTGAAGGCGGGTCGATCGGGAGTGCCGTCGCGTTGTCCCTCTGCTGCACCGACTTCCCGAAACCGAGGTCTGGCGGGGTCGAGTTGGTACTGCGATCGCGCCGGTTGGTTGTGCGGCGGCAGGATGGCCGCAGCGCGAGCGCGTGATTGCTGTGGAGGCGGATCCGAAACACCTTTGGATCGGCGGCGGGATCCTAAGTGGCGAGGAAGAACACCCAGCTCTAGCCCCGGCTCCTGGTTTGGCGCCTAGAGACCCATGCCCGATCGGTAGTCAGGCCCGGTGCCCTCTACTGCAGAGCGTTCCTCGACCGTGAACTCATCGGCGGTGGCCGCATGTTGTTGGCGCGCGCGTTCCTCCAGCTGCCGTTGAGGATTGGTCAGATTCTGTCGCCTGTTGTGTTCTGTGCGATGAGCAGCGAGCTCGGATTCGAGCCGTTGGTGGAGCGCCTCAACGGTGGCATCGCGTGCGACAGTGTTTTCGGCTGCGGCTCGAGCTTGTTCACCGCTTCGGCGCGTCTCGTCGTCGGCAGCGGAGCGCTCGGCCTGGGCGATCAGTTCGTTGGCGTGTCGGTTCGCCGCACGGGCGATGTCGCGGGCCTGTTGATGTTCCCCGCGGCGCTCGCGATGTTCTCGAGACAAGTCGTTGATACGGCTCTGAATGGTCTGGCGTGCCGCACGTCGGATCAGCGGCAGCGCGTCGAGCGCTTCGCGGGCAGTATCGAGCGCGTCGCTGGTAATGCGGAGTCGCCGGATGGCGCTGTCGAGTTCGTCGGCACGCATTCGTGCGGTGTCGCGGGCAGTGTCGGCAGCATCCTGGTGTGCGACCACGATCGGGTCGGGCCCGGGGTCGAAGCCGTCGTGTCGGATGGGTGCGAAGAATTCAGCCTCGGTTGCGGAGTTGCCGAGCCGTTGGGCAAGTCCGTCGATCGCGTCGGCGAGGTCACGTTCGGTCAAACGCTGCAGCGGCTCGAGGACCGGGAGTGGCTGTTCGGTGAGGGGATTGTCGGTCAGCCATTGCTGGATGACAGCGCGCCCGGCTTGGTCGAGTGTGCGCCAGTCACGGCGGAGCATCGCTAGCGCCGCAGGCGCAGGATGTGTTTCGGCGATGTGCGCGCATCGCGCGACGAGGTGATCGGCAGGGTTGTGGTCGGGGATACCTGGCCGTTCGTTGTCGCGGCAGTCGAGGCACAGACCGTCGTCGGAGTGTCGTGGAGGTACGGGGGAGCTGGCGTTGCGGGGACGTTCGGTGCTGCAGTCGACGCACGGGAGGCCAACGATGGCGGGCATCGCGGCCAAGTCGTAGTCGATCGGGTAACCAGCGCCTGCTGGTCTTTGCCGCTCTCCCGTTAGTGCCATATAGCGGCTGTCGAAACGTTCGGCGTCGTCGAGGTAGGTGTCAAAGGCGTCGTTGCCGGCGGCCTGAATCGGGTCGAACAGTGCCGGTGTGATCGTGGGGTCGACGTGTTCGCGGTGGTCGTAGACAGGGTGGGGTCGGCCACGCTCGGGTTCGGTATCGCGGTGGAAGGTTTGCGGATCGGTCGAGGGTGTGCACGCGTGGATCAGCGCGCGGTGTTGCGGGAATTGTTGCTCGGCCCAGCGCAGTCGAGCCAGAGCGACGGGGAAGCTGTACTGGTAGAGGGTTTCTGAGACTGCGGTGAGGACCGCTTGTTCGTCGTCGGACAGCTCGGTTCTGAAGCCCCGGTATGCGGCGACAGCGTCAGCGACTCGCCCTGTCGCGAACAATCGGGCGATGCCTTCGATACCGGTGACGAGGTCTTCCTCGAGTGGGTCGCTGATAACGGTGACGACAGGAGCGGCGTCGTGTTCATTTGTGGCCGACGCGGCGGTAGCAGAACTGGCCGAGGGCTCCCTCTCGGCGTCTGGGGCGGTCGGTTCACGCGCGAATGGTTCATGGCCTTGGGTGGGTTGTTGCTCTGTCGGGGTGTGGTGGTGCAGTGCGTCGATGCGCCAGGCCAGTGCGGCGGCGAGTTGGTCGGCGCGCAGCGGTGCGGCGTCGTCGGGTTGCGCGCCTTGGAGAAGTTCGTAGGCAGTGACGAGTAGATCGCGGGGTGACCAGGTGCTGGTGGCGCGTTCGACGGCGGCGACGACGCGAGGCCAGGCCGGTTCGGTAGTGACTTGTTCGGTCATGTCGGTGCCCAGAACGGCTTCGAGGTCGGGTAGCCAGTCGGGTCGGAGTAGGTCAGTGCTGGTGGTATCGAGGGCGGAAGGTTCCAGTTCCAGGCGCGCCCACAATGCTGCGGCGGGCATCTCGTCGGGCAATGGCCGCTGTGCGGCCGCGTCGGTCAGCAGGACGGTGATGTCGAGTCCGGAACGTGCGGCGAGGTCGATCTTGTCAGCCACGACCGACCACAACGCATCGGTGCTGATACGAGAATCGAGGTCATCGACGACGTCGGCCCACCGATTGCGGGGGAGTGCCGGGTCACCGTAGGCGTCGATGACGCGTTGTTGCAGGCGTTTCTGGTGTAGGCGTTCGAGGTCGGTGTAGCGGGCAGGGCCGGTGGGTCGGGTGTCGGTGTCGGGGACGTGGAGTCCGGCCCGCCACACCGAGAGCTCGCCCAGCAATGAGGGATCGGTGCCCAGCAGTGGGCGCGCCCACGCGGGTGCGGTGGCCGGTGTCCACCCTGCCGCGGCATCACGGATCTGTTCGGCAAGGGCAGACACGATCCGTTCGCGTGCCCGAACAGGTTCAGCGAGAGCCTGATCGGCGACACCGGTGGGGAGCCCTGGCGTCCAGGACAGAGGCCCGCTACCGGTGGAATGTGCTCCAGAGGGATCCAGACGCCAGTCCAGCACCGCGGCAGGATCGTCGGCGGTGTCGAGCTCGCGGGCAGTAGCCGCAGCGCGAAGTGCGGCTACTGGATCGGCGCCGGTGAGTGCGATCAGGGCCAGGTGTTGACGGAGCACCGGGTAAGCGGGACTCTCGGTCAGGTCGGGATGGATGGTGTCGGCGGCACGGTCGAGTTCTGCGAGACGGTCGGTGTCGAGGGCGTGTTCGGCGGCCAGGCCGAGGGTGTCGAGGTAGATATCGACTGCCCGCCCGATCCGCAAAGCCGGGTCGAGGGCGTCACGAAGCTCGGTGTGCGCTGACTTCTGGGCCCCGTCGCGAGCCAACACTCGCTGCAGAACTTCGACTGCGGTGCGCGGGTAGACGGCAGGTTCGGTGTAGATCGAGCCTTCGGCGCCGTCGAGGGCGGTGGCGATGTAGGCGTGGTTGGCGTGGATTCCGCGGGTCATCGCGACGTAGAACTGTTGGCGGGATTCGAGCCCGGATAGCGCGACATGGCAGGCGTCGGCGGTGATTCCTTGCGCGGAATCGATCGTCGCGGCGTATCCGAGGTGCACGTGGACGCGCACATACTCGACCGGAAGTCGTACGGTTTTGTCGCTGTCGGTGCCGCCGCGTCGATGCGAAACGGTCAGTGAACCGTCCTCATGGACGGCGGTGATGGTCCACGAGTAGCCGTTGCGAACCCAGTCCGTCTGGCCGAAACGCAGCTTCGGGTTGTTGCGTCGGGTGCGCACGGTGTCACCGACGGAGCCGGAAAGACCGTCCACGAGGGCCACTTCAGTATCGGGTTTCGTGCCGGTTCGGGTGAGTCTGTCGGCGCGGGCGCGTGCGTTGAGCGCGCTCACGACCTTGTGTGTGGGCGCCAACATGACCGCGTCGCGACCGGCAACGTTGTCAGCGGCCCATGCTGTGTAGGTGTCGTCGTAGACCGATCCGGTGTGCCCGGCGTGGATGCGGTCGTTGTCCAGATACCAGGCCAGCGCGGCCGGGTCGCCCTCGCGTAGCCCGATCGACGCCGTTGCTTCGCCGGTGGATGCGAACCGGACGACGTGCGACAGCGTCAAGGTCTGTTCGGGGGAGGCGGCGTTCATGTCGGCGTCGGCGCCACCGGCGTCGATCGCGGGCAGTTGTCGGTCGTCGCCGATGCAGCGCACCGTCGCGCCGCGCTGGGAGAGGAACTGCAGCAGTTGGAGACGTTTGGTGTTGCCGAGTTTGACGTGCTCGTCGACGATCACCAGCGTTCGGTCGTCGATGTCGAGGACCCATTGCGGCAACGACGGCGGATGATCCCGCACGATCGTGGGCGAATCCGGGCGGCGGGAGTGGCGGTCGATGACGTCGAGAAGCTTGTCGACGGTCTCGGCACGGGTGCCGATCGACTCCCCGAGAACAGCGGCCGCGGCAGCGGTGGGCGCCATGCCGAGGACGGTGCCGCCGCTGGAATGCCATGCGCTGGTGAGGACTTGCATGGCAGTGGTCTTGCCGGTTCCGGCAGGGGCGTTGGCGGTATGCACGCGCAACCCGGAGGTGGCGAAGGAAGAGATGACACCAACCTGGCCGGCATTGAGCGGCCGATCAGGATGCGCGGTGTTGTAGTCAGCGACCGCGCTGGTCAGCAGTGCGGAGTCCAGGGTGCGGGCGCCGGGCTCGATCGACAGCTCGATGAGTGCGGCTTCGACGTCGAGAGTGGCTTCGGTGGTGTAGATCTGGGAGTTCGGTCGAACGTGAACGGGGCTGCCGTCGCGGTGGCGCAACCAGGCGGGCACCGCCCGCAGCCCGGGCTCTTCGGTGAGGTCGGGATCACCGCGCGCAACCGCCGACCGTGGCGAGAGCGCGGCGACGACGACTTTGTCGGGAACCCAGTCCCAGTCGGCCGGGCTGATCTGGCCGCGCAGTTGGCGTTCGATCTCGGCCCGCAGATTGAACGGCCGCCATGTCGAGCGTCGCTGCGACGCTGCGGCCAGCGCGCGCTCGGCGGTCGCGGCGATGAATACGGCGTCCGGGTCCGGGCGAGGTATCCGCGGCACCGCCACCACGCGTATCGCTACCGCTTCAACCGGCTCACGGCCACCGAGCAACGTGGTGGCCTGGGCCAACCAGGTCTCACTTTGCTGGGTGTGCGATTCCGGAAGGTGTTTGGCCGGACGGGTATCCAACGTCGCCCGGTCGGCGAGACCGTAGACCTCCTCCGGGGTCGGTTCGCGGCCGAAGGTTGTCTGGAAATCGGCGGTGAGTTGGTCCAGGCGCGCGTTGATCGCGGTGCCTCGCTGCGACCAGGCGTGGATCAGTTCCAGCGGGACGCCGATGACCTCACGGACGGGGACTTGGTGGATGTTGCGGTCGGGGCGGGTTTCGAACTGCAGGTTGAGAGCGAGTTCGAGATGGTGCTCGAG
Source organism: Nocardia fodinahabitans (assembly GCF_052983615.1). NCBI lineage: Bacteria > Bacillati > Actinomycetota > Actinomycetes > Mycobacteriales > Nocardiaceae > Nocardia > Nocardia fodinahabitans. The sequence continues at coordinate 2,308,660 of NZ_JBRJJC010000001.1, read as the reverse complement.
GCGGGAGTCGTAGATCTCCGAGACCGTGACAGCGGCTTCGTGGAACAGCCGGGAGTCGATCGTGCGCCATTTCCCGTCCAGGGTGCGGACCTTGTTGGCGATCAGGACGTGGGTGTGTAGGTCGGGATCGCCTGCGCGGCTGTCGCGATGGGTGAAACAGGCCGCGACGATCCCCTCGACTTCGACGTGGCGGACCCCGTTACGGCCGAGCCGGGTTAACAAGCCGTTGCGCTCCAACCACGTCAACGCATCACCGATCGCACGCTGGTGGGCGGCCTCGATCCGGGCTGCCATGTCCGGTGGGGCCAACGCCCACAGCACCGACACACTCTTCACCGGGGAGAAGGCGATCTCGAGACCTGCCAGCGCGGCCTGGTTCGCGCGCGAGTTTTTGGCGACCCATCCCGACAACTCTCGTGCGTTCAGAGGTGGGCGGCCGTACTCGTCAGTGAACATTCCGGTCGCGAGTCGTGTACGAATGCGCGCACGTTCATCATCGGGAATTGCGGCAGTGGGCTCGAGATTTCGTTCTGAATTGTGCGCACGGTAGGCCTCGGAACAGCGCTTCCGATACTCCGAACGGACCTTGTAGATGGCGAATTTGTTGCCTAATTTGGTTGCCTTCTCAGCCGTGCGGGTGGCGTCGCGGTCGTTGGCGCCGAGCGCAATCTGGCGTTGGAAGACCTCGGTCTTGATCTGCTCGGCGTTCGGGTGAAGGCCCTGCCCGAACAGCGACTTCATCTGTTCCTCGGTCACTTCCGTACCAGCGGCGATGCCGAGCGAGGTTAGTCCGGTGCCATGCCAACGTCCGGGTGCTTCGCCGTGGTCGGAGTAGTACTGCGACAGCGATGACCGCCCGCGAGCTGTCCTATCGTTGGCGGCGGTTTTGCGCAGATAATATTGGTAGCCGTTTCCTGCGGCGACTCGATGAATGGTCGCGACCATGCCTCCATGAAGCATCGCGAATTCCCTTGCCGCAAGGGGCAATTTATTCGCTTGGTCTACGCTGGACAACGATGGACAACTATCGACACGGGCGTTATCGGATCGGTATCCGAGATGCCAGATGTCTGCATGTTAAAAGGGGCGGAGAGAAGCGAGGAGAGGTGTGTGGGAGCGTGAAAGAGGGTGCGGGAGTAGTGGCGAGAGGTGCGGCGTAGGGCAGGCATGGGCTGGAGGCAGCGGTGGTGAGTATGGCGGGCTACTGCGGGGTGCTTCGGGTGGGGATCAACGGGTGGAACGCGGTTGATCCCCACCCGTCGGCGGGCTCAGTCCGGCGCTGCGATCGGTTCCCAGCCGATCGGCGCGCAGGCGTAGTGGCGTCCGCTGAGCGCGACGACGTCGCCGACCGAGAGCGAGCGGCGTCCGCCGCTGTACCAGCGGGTGGTGAGGTGTTCGTCGCCGGGTTCGGGGTGGTCGTTGAGTGCATCGAAGATCCGGCCGAGCACGACGTCGTCGGGACCGCCGGTGTCGCGGGCGAAGACTCGCTCGAGCAAGGCGGTGTCGGCGAGGCGGGGTGTGAGGTCGAGATCGAACCGGTCGGCGAGGGTGAGTGCGGTGCCGGGGGTGTAGCCGGTGATGAGCGCGAGTGGGTCGTTGGCGAGATAGACGGTGACGAGGACCGATCGGTGTCGGCGCAGGGCGCGGGCAGCGACGACGCCCAGTCGTGTGAGGTAGCGGCGGGCTCGGTGGAACACGAATACCTCCGGTGAGAGTGGAATGGGTTGGGACACCAACTCGCGGTCCGGTGACGGTGCGGCCGGGTGGCGGCGCTGGGTCAGACGAACCAGGCGCGGAACTGGATTTCGGTGTATCCGGTGGGCGCGGTGTCAGCGACGCTGATGCGTTGGCGCGCCCAGGATCCGATCAGGCCGTGTTCGTCTTCGAGGTAGCCCTCACCGCCTTCGACGGTGAGCGCGGCCAAGGGATGGGCCTCGTCCTCGGTCGTGGAGTCGTCGAGGAGGTACACGCGGCGGTCGTGGTTGATCAGGTACGGGCCGCTCGCGCGATCGGGGACCGGCGTCTGAGGGAGCGCGTGGGAGAGCTGACGGAGGTTAGCCGGTGGCTGGGTGCCAGGTTCTGGGTCGGCGGACGCGCCGACCCAGACGATGCGCGTCGGTGTCGTGAGGATTCGTGCGACGTCGGAGACGAACCAGTCGTCTTGTCGGGTGGCGTGCTCGGCGAGTTTGTAGAAGATCTCTGGATCGAGGTGGCCGATGACTGTGTCGGAGTCCTCGGCGAGGAAGACAGGTTTGAAGGGTTGGCCCATCGCGGTTCACCTTTCGGATCGGGTGTAGGTGCAGTGGTGAGAGCTGGGGGTCAGCCGGGTGGCGGGACGTGCAGCCACCCGAGCGCGGTACAGGCGTAGTGACGTGAGCCCAGCGCGATGACGTCTCCGACCATCAGGCGTCGGCGCGCGGGGCTGTAGCCACGGCGAGTGCTGTGGTCGTAGGTGTCGGGGCGTCCATCGCGGACAGCGTTGGCGTGCTCGGTCACCGCCCGGTCGTCGAAGCTGGCGAACATGTCGTGGAGGATCTCGACGTCGGTGTTGCGCGCTGAGACGTTGACGAGGAAACGGTCGGTGAGGACCAAGGTCATGCCGGGCGGGTACCCGCGGAGCATGGTGTGCGGTTCGGTGGCCAGATACGCGGTCACGCAGAGCTGCCGCAGCGCGGTACCGCTGGGTTGTGGTCGGAATCGGCGGCGGGCGCGGGGGTGATGGGCACGGCCGAACACGGGAACCTCCATCGGGTGAGCGGTTGGGGCACCCAGTCGCGCGGTGCCCCAACCGACTACGGAGAAAACGGGTCGGGCGAGGACGAGATCAGGCGGCGGTGTTGTCCCGCGCCGCCGGCACGTACAGGCCGAGGTAGACCCGGCACTGAGTGCAGAATCCGTCGTCGTGGACGGGCAGGTACTGGGTGCAGCCCTCGCACCGCCCCGCACGCTGGCCGGGGGGAAGTGCCCGCGCTTGCCTGCGCGGCGCGGGCCGCACCGGCGCGGACTCGTCTTCGAGGTCGGCGAGGGTGGGCGCGCCGGGCAGATCCGGATGCGTGGCGAGGAATCCGTCGACGACACGGATCAACCACTCGGGTGCCCGTCGACGTACCTCGGCGAGGAGCGCGCACGCCGCGTCGCGGTAGTGCTCGGCGAAGTAGGTGCAGTACGCGGTGGCGAGTTCGGACAGTTCGAACCCGGACTCGAGTTCGGGCAGACCGGTGCGGTTGTCGCTGCGGCAGTAGTCACACAGCCCGTCATCAGAGCGCAGCACTCCGTCACGGGTGTGGATGGGGCGTTGGTCGGTGGCGGCGCGTTCGACAAAGCACGACACGCACCGCCATCCCGCGACGGGGTTCATGGCGGTGCGGAAGTCATCGAGCCCGTTGCCTTGGAACATATAGGAGTCACGACGATCCGAGCGAGAGCCCAGTCCGGTGCGCCGCTCTGCCCACAGCAAGGAGTGTTCGTGCGATTTCACGGGGGCACCGGCCTCGGCGCGGTCGAGGTCGTGTTGGTCGGCGACGAACGCACAGTACTGGTGATCCCAGATCGCTTCGGAGACCTCGGTGGGCAGCGGTGCACGCTCGCCAGGGCGGCGCGGTGTCCAGCCCGGCTGGGTTCCGGTGAATCGGACACCGCGCGCGATCAGTTCGGCCATGCGTTGGCGCAACCTGGCTTGGGTGTCGACTTCGGTGTCGACGAACAACGACTCGGCGACGTAGTCGGCGACTTCGAACGGCTCCGCCTCGGCGGGCCGTCGTTTGCCCCGCGCGCCGACACGGGCACGGATCTGCTCGGGCCGCAACCTGGAGGCATCGACGGCCCGGGAAGCGGGCAACGTCAGTCGGGGCAACGGGTTGCGCCACAGGCGGATCGATTGGCGTGGCATTTCGGCGGCGAGGAGTTGGACGTGGAGCTTGGCGAACTCGTCGGCCGCGGTGGTCTCGGGATCAGGGTTGGCTTTGGCCCGGGCTTCCAGGATTTGGGCGAGGTCGTGGTCGGCGTGGGAGTGCAGGACCGGGTCGGTGTCGGGGACCAACCGCACCAACCGTGCCCGCTCGAGGTCGTCACCGGCAGCCCACCGCGCGCGCAAGCGCCGCAACGCTGCCTCACGCGGGTAGAGGGTGAAGACTTCGACCATGTAGTCGAGCACGTCCCAGTCGGCGTCGGTCGCCAGGTCAAGCGCGCCGCGGAACGCACGCTTGGCGGCGCGACGGTCACGCTCGAAGGTGAGCCCGATCGCGGAGATCGCATCGAGGAACGCCGCGGTGCCCGGCTCCGGCACCGGCTCGACAGCGGGATCGGGAGTGACGGTGGCGAACTCGGCCGGTGTGACGAGTGTCGGACCGATGAAGGTGCTCGGGTCGAACTCGGGCTCGACGACTTGAGTGGCAACGGCACCTGTGGGCACAGGGGTGTGAGGGGCTACGAGGGTGGACACAGCAGATCTCCTGACTAGGACGAGAGATTCGACGGCACCCGGGCGCGCTGGAACTGCCACGCTTTTCGCACAAAAGAGGGTGCCGGGCTGGGGTGGGCCCAGCCGAGGGCTACCGACCAGGACCGTGGGCGACACGACGGCGGGAACGCGCCTGGGCGTGCGGAAACGAATTCCCCGCGCTGACAGCAAGACCAGTGGGTGGGGCTGGTGGTGGCGCGGGGAATTCGTTTGTGCCGGGCGCGGGCCCGATGGCGTGGCGCACGCGGTCCTGGTAGCCCTCGATCGGCTGGGCCCACCCCAGACCGTCACCCGGACACACCACCTCCCGACAACCTCACGACCGTCGGCCGCCGACCTATCCGGATGCGGTCAGGAGACCGGCGCGCTCAGAACGGTGGTTCGCCGAAACCTGCACCGGCACCAGCGAGTACAGGCGTTTCCCACGACTCACGCCGATCATCACGATCGGTGGCGTCACCGGCCCATGGAGCCGCGGGCCCGCTCGCCGTGGGGGTCTCGCTGCTCGTATGGGTGGTGGGTACCGTGGCGTCGCGCTGGCCGAACCCACCGCCGCTAGTCCGGCCGGTGGTGCGGGTAACTTGGGCGCGGGCGAAACGCAAGCTGGGCCCGAGCTCGTCGACCTCGATCTCGTAGATGGTGCGCTTGTCGCCCTCGCGGGTTTCGTAGCTGCGCTGCTTGAGCCGTCCCATCACCAGAACTCGCGCGCCCCTGGACAACGTTAAGTAGACCTCTTCCGGCACTGTCCATAACGTCCGTACGGTTTGTATTCGGTCGGCAGTTCCTGCTACATAGACACCTGGTCTTGTTGTGTCGTTGTGGAGGAGGGTGGCCGGTGTCGCTACGGGTGCAGCGTTTGCGGGCACCGGATTCGGGGCGGCGTTCGTTCACGGTGGTCGACGTGGCTGGTGTGCCGGTGTGGCCGATCGAGGAGTTTCTGTCGCATCTGGTGGCGGTGGGTAAGGCGCCGAACACAGTGCAGGGCTACGCCTACGACCTGCGGGATCTGTTCGTGTGGTTGGGGCAGCGGGGTTGGGACTTCCGGGAACTGAATCTGGAGCAGTTGTCGGAGTTCTTCTGGTGGTTGCAGCGTCCGAAGTCGACTCGGCAACCCGGGGTGTTCGTGTTGCCTGGTACCGCGGCGGCGGTCGAGCGAACGACGTTGGTCCGTAAGCGTTCCGCGGTGGCATCGTTCTACCGATTCCATGCCCGCCGAGACGATTCGGTACCTGCATTGTTGGGAGAGCTGGTCGGCCCGCGCCCTACGGGTGGGTACGTGCCGTTGCTGGCGCACACCCGGCGGGGCGCGCCGAATGCTGATTCCTACGGCCCGATCCGGCTGCATGTTCATCGCAAGCCCGCGAAGACGGTGACTGTCCCCCAGCAGCGGGCCCTGATGGATGCGTGCACGCGATTACGGGATCGCTTCCTGCTCCTGCTGTGGTTCGAGACTGGGCTTCGGTTGGGAGAATCGCTGGGGCTGCGTCACTCGGATCTGCGGTTGCGAGCGGGTGAGGTTCACGTGGTGCCGCGTGAGGACAACGTGAACGACGCGCGGGTCAAGCGACTCAAGTCTCGCGTTGTTCCGGCCGCCGCCGAGGTGTTCGACCTCTACGCCGAATACATGGAGGTCGAATATGGCTGCCTGGACAGCGATTTCGTATTCGTGAACCTGTTCCGGGCGCCGGTCGGCGCACCGATGACGGAGACGAACGTCCACAAGCTGATCGAGCGGCTCCGGGATCGCTCAGGCGTCGGCTTTTTCGCGCCCCACATCGCCCGCCACACCTACGCGACCCGACTGCTCCGTGCTGGGGTCCGCATCGAGATCGTCGCTGAATTGCTGGGTCACTCGAGTTCGCAGACGACGGAGATGACGTACTCGCATCTGACGGTCGAGGACCACCGCCACGCCCTCGTCGCCGCGGGGATTCTCCGGGAAGGTACCGAACAACATTGACTACACCGCACGAGTTGCCGACCACCTCGGGGTTGCTGGAGCGGCTGATGCAGACCGTCGACCCGATGTTCCGCGGGGAGATATTCTTCCCGCCCACCGACAATCGGGTGTTCGTACAGGACATGTGTCGGATCCGATCCTGCGGCATCGCGCTGAGCTACGCTTCGCGGCGTTTGTGTCAGGGCCATTACCTGCGATGGACGGCGGCTGGACGGCCCGATCTGGAGCAGTGGACCTCCATCGAGGAGTTGGCGACTGAGCAACGGCGGATCATTGCCTGCTGTGTGGTCCGTGAATGCAACCGGGCCGCGAAGTCGAACGGGTTGTGCCATCGGCATGCAAACCAGTGGTCCCATTACGGCCGCCCGGATTTGGATGAATGGTTGGCGCGGACTCTCTATCACCCGCCACGCGGCTCGTTCGAGACCGATTGCCAGTTCCCAGGTTGCGCCCGTTGGTGTGACGGTCCGAGCAGATCGATGTGTCGGCCGCACTGGGACAGCTGGCTACGCGCGGGTCGAATGCCGATGGCGGAGTGGCTCGTTCACCTCGAGCGGATGCGCAACCCGCGTGTGAAGCTGCACCGATTGAGCGGGCAGGTGCGGTTGGAGATCGGCTATGGGTTGCAACGCCGACACGAGCTGGGCCATCAGCACACCGCACCTCGGGTCGTGACCAAAGCCATCGGGTGGGTTCGGTCAGCGGGCGTGCACAGTCTGTTGGACTGGGACGATGACGAATGGAGAGTGTTCTCCCGTCCTCGGGAGGCGAACTACGACACACTGTCGCTGGCATTCATCAAGGACACCCGCTTCGAGTTACAGGCATTGCTCATCGACGCCGACCCCTGGGCCGACCAATACCCGCGCGACACCTGGGATCTCAAACATGTTGGCCTGAACACCAGCGACGTTCGGTTCCTGCGGTTCGGCGCCATCGCGCAACCGTGGCTGAAAGAACTGGTCAAGCGCTGGTGCCGATGGCGCCTGAGCCGCGAGCTGAGCCCGTCGACGGTCGCCATCAACGTCCGAGCCTGCGTCCGGTTGGCCCAATACCTGCACCACGCGCTCGGCTCTGACGCGAAACCCGCGGACCTGACCCGCATCCGCCTGGAGGGGTGGCTGGCCGAACTCCAGACCAAGGTTCCAGAACCGACGACCCGTGGCGCGGCGATCGCGTCGATCAGTGGATTCCTCAAAGACGTGCACCGGCACGAGTGGCAACCCGATCTGGCTCGTAATGCCTTCATCTACGACGACATGCCCCGGCGGTCGCACCCCAAGCCGCGGTTCATCCCCGAGCAGGTCATGGCACAGTTGGAAACTCCGCGAGCATTGGCGCAGTTCCCGTCGCCGGACGGGAAGCTGATGGTGGAACTTCTCATCGCCTGTGGGCTGCGGCTCAAGGACGCGCGCACGTTGCCGTTCGACTGCATCGTCCGCGACGCTGACAACAATCCCTACCTCGCGTGGCTCAACCGCAAGATGGCCGATCGCCCGGCGTTCTTCCCGCTCGCAGAAGAGCTGGCTGCGAAGATCGTCACCCAGCAGCGAGCTGTGCTCGACCGATTCTGCGCGGGGTCACCGTGGTTGTTCCCGGCGATCCACAGCAACGTCGACGGCAGCCGATACGCCAGCGGCACCCGCCTGCGTGAGCAATTGGAGCGCTGGCTCGAAGCATTGGACATCGTCGATGAGCACGGCCGGCTGATCCGGGTCACCTTCCACCAATTCCGGCACACAGTCGGCACCAGGCTGATCAATGCCGATGTCCCGCAACCAGTGGTCCAGGCGTTACTGGATCACATGTCGCCCGACATGACCGCGGTCTACGCTCGATTGCACAACGAAACACTGCGTGAGCATTGGCTCAAGGCGGTGAAGGTCAATGCCGATGGTGAACCCGCCACGATCACTGCCGATCACCCACTCGCCGACGCGGCCTGGGCCAAGCTGAGCATGGTCCGCGCGAAAGTGACACTGCCGAACGGATACTGCGGAGCTCCGGTCCAAACCGACTGCGAATACGCCAACCCATGTCTGGACTGCCGATTCTTCATCACGACCACCGAATTCCTCGGCCAACATCGTCGTCAACGCGACGACACCGCACGCATGATCGACGATGCCGAAGCTGCCGGGCACCGGAGAGTCGTCGAGAAGAACACTCGCACCCTGATCAAGCTCGACACCATTATCGAAGCACTCGAATCCACGCGTGACGGCCAGATCGTGGCCGGGGGAAAGGTCGAAGAACTCGATGCCGCTGGCTGACAACACCCGATTCCTCCTCGAAGCCACCCGGCAGCGCAGCACGGACGCACGCAAACGAGCCGAGGCCGCGATCACTACGGCGACCCGCGGCACAGGTCGCATCACCGTGGCCGGGATAGCCAAGACCGCAGGCGTTTCACGGTCCTGGATCTACACCCAACCCGACCTCGTTGACGCGATAGCTGCTCTGCAACAACGGAATCCGACGACGGACCGGATGGTGACTACCTCAGCGACGGTGGAGTCGTTGCAGACCCGGCTAGAGGCAGCCAACGAACGCAGCAAACAGTTGCGCACGCAAATCGCGCAGCTGACAGCCCAACTTGAATCCGCATACGGCGAGATCCGGGCACTGCGCAACGCTGCGCCGAATTGACCAGGACTGCGGCACGATCGGTTTGGTCAGAGCAGATTGGTGCGGGTCAGACGGCTGAATCCTCGCGGACGCCGCGATTGCCGAAACCTGTAGTTGCACTGGCGAATACGGCTTCTTGGTCGGGCGCATAGCCTCGCGGATCAGCACCCCCACTGCTGCCGAAGCCGTTGCTGCGGTCGTTGCGGTTGACCCGGCTTACCTTCGCAGTCGCATATCGCAGTGAGGGGCCGAGCTCGTCGACCTCAAGCTCGACCACCTGACGCTTCTCACCTTCGCGAGTTTCATACGAGCGTTGTTTGAGTCTCCCGCTGACGATCACGCGCGAGCCCCTGGCCAGGCTCTCGGCAGCATTCTCCGCTGCCTCGCGCCAAATATTGCAACGCATGAAGAGCGCTTCGGCGTCCTTCCACTCGTTGGCGCTTCGGTCGAACACGCGAGGAGTCGAAGCGACGGTGAAGTTTGCCACCGGCACGCCCGCTGGTGTGTACCTCAGCTCTGGCGCGGCCGTCAGATTACCTATGACAGTAATGACCGTATCTCCGGACACGATGGTCCTCCCAGGATTGTAGTGGACGGTGCTTTTCCCGGTTGCGCTGGGCAGCAGGGGATTTGAGGAACACCCGCGGAATTCCCGAACTCGCGGTCAGATATCTCCGTCGTCGGGGCGGCGCACTTCAGTTAATGTGCGAGTCGCCTCGGGGTCGAGTGAAATACGAAGAAGAACCCCGGATTGAGTTCAATCCGGGGTTCTCTTGTTCGCGTAAGGGCGCAAGCCGGGAGGGCTTACCGTGCATGCGCACAGCATGTTTGGCGTGGTCTGGTTATCGCTCGGTACTATGTGGGTGGCGAACTCGCACCCCATGTGGCAATTGCGATCGCAGCTGCGCTTAGGCCCAAGACGAACCCGAATGCACGAAGGGCATTCTTGAATGCTGAATATTTGCTCAGGGCGATCTGAGCGAGCGTGTGATTCTGTCGCCAAGCTTCCTCGATGACGGTCAGCCGGTCTAGATCCGCGGGAGGGTGGGGCATGGCTGCAATGGCGGGCCACGCGAACCGGTTGCTTTCTGCCGATGTCGTGCGCGGTATCAACGCTTGATAGACAAACGCTGCAGTAGTCATCGCAGCCACTGCCCAAAGGGCCAGGGCGGTGATCAAGACCCATTTGCAGGAGAAGTTGGGATTGCTGAGAGTGCTTCGAAATACATCGGCTTTGGACGCAGTCGCGGTAATCACGACACCGAGGCCGGCGGCCAGAACTGTGACCTTCGTGTCGGCGTTCTTGATCCAGTTGCCAAACTCCTGCATGGCAAACTTGGCGTCCTCCCAGCCTGCGACGGCCTCCTTTTCAGGGGGTTGAGATACTGCCCTCCTACGCAGCATGTGAGACATAGCTTTCCGTCGGCCATTTTCCTGTATAGACCCACTCGACGTAGCACGCATGCCAGTGGGCTGCCCACCCGACTACTGTTGCGGCGGTGTCGGTGGAGGGGTCCCAATCCTCCTGCGCTGCTACGCAGAGAAAACCACTCAAGTAGAGGTGGGGCGCGAGGAGGTGTATCCGCCCGACTCGCCTTCGGCGCGGTTTTGGATCGATTGGCGCAACATCGGGAAGCCCATGGCTGTAGCGATGCATCACCGCAATCTTGAACTCGGCATTGTTGGTTCGCACTGAGCCGATCCATGCCGGAGGTGAGTCCGCATCGCCAACGACGAGTTGGAAGCCGGGGAAGTTCTTGCTCATCGCCTCTGTTTCCGCGTCGAGCGCTCCCTCGGAGAGCCACCATCCTGGTGATTCCTGGGTGTCCTGTGGGGCTTCACCTCCGTGGAAGGTGTGTGACTTCAGCGGCATGGCTGAAGCGGCCTGTCTGATCTCAGCGGAGGTATCGAAAACGAGCAGGCCGTTTGGGAGAACGCGCCGCGTCAAATTATGTCCATGGATCCTGAGCAGATTTGAGATTGTCACCGTCATATCCTTCCGAGTACTGATTCGAGAGGCCTACCGCTAATCTCGGACATCGCCGAATCTATCTCGGGTAGTATGCGCTGCCAGGAGTGCTGATAGTAACTGTAGCGACGGACATCCGTGCCTCGGGAATACCGCTTGGGTGAATCCTCATGGGCTGTCAGAAGATCCGGAGAGTTGATGTATTCCGCGAATCCTTCGCCAACTACCAGTTCCCATGACTTCGCCGCCTTTTCGCACTTGGCAGCGAAGTTCGAGGCGAATCCTACGATGTTGATTTCATTCGCCGTGGGTGTCCCGGACCGGACGAAAGTCGCCTTACCGTAGTCGGCACCTGCTCGTGCCTGTACGGGCTCGATTCCCCAGGTCTTCAACTGGGGGTTTAGGTAGTTGCGAGTCGCATCCAGGGCAGCTGCGCAGGCTGCCGCCGCAACTACGACAACCGCCTCTGGCTGAGGCGCGGGGCCGAAGCCAGCAAAGAGTCCATCACCACGAAGGCCGAGCACGTGCCCGCCAAAACGCTTTACGACAAGCGTGAAGCCGGATAGCACTGCGTGTGCGAGGCGGGTCATGTCTTCGGGGTCGTCCCAGAACGTGCGGGCCGTGAAGTTGGTCAGATCAAGGAACACCGACGCCATGTCGCAGCTACTCGATTGCCCCACCGCAAGATCTGCGAACCGAGGGTGTCCGGTGACTATCTGTCCTGCGGAGGCAGTCAGGGGAGCACTCGCTTCTGCCTTGCTCTCCACCGCGCTTCGGTAGCTGGAGAGCACTTGGTTGGAGAACTCGTTCCCCATCTGCGTCATGGATGCCTCGATCGCTGATTGTGCACTGCTTGACGTGGGCCTGTTCGCGGCTCGACCCGGGCGGAACGGGGTAACTTCGAACCGTGTAGTTACATCTACGCAATTTACTGCCACCACTATAGCTAGTGCCATGAGTATGGTGCAAGCACGACATGTTGTGTCTCTGCCTCATGGGCCTTGCTGATCGGCATTCCGTAGGTTGCTGTGGTCTGGAGGCGGTCTCAGCGCGAGCTGGCCGAGCGGCGGTAGCCCGATGTGGGCGATGGCTCCGGCCCGTGGTGATTGGTTCCGGCTCAACGATAGAGCGGTGGTGAGACGCACCATCGATTCATCCAGCGATGTGGGTATGCACGCTGAGAAGGCGCTGGTAGGGGCATCTATTGCTCTTCAGATCTCATTGGTCCAGCTCTCGGCGGCATCCTCGAAGGGTCGTTCCCGGCGCTGAACCGAAAGAACAACCCTGCTTTTTGTCGAGACCGACCCTCTCACCTGGCGTCGAACTGGCGAGCGGTGACGCCATCGCGAACGACAGGACCGTTGTGCGCTGAGTTGGAACACCTCGGGTTCGCGAACCGACGAGTCAGATCGACGAGTCGTCGGCGACGCTCACGTCAGTTCCGCGCAACAGGCACTTCGGCTTTCGTGAACTGACGGGAAACGGACGTGAATCTCAACTCTGGTGCGGATGTCAGATTTCCGATGACCGTGTCTCCAGCCATAAGGAGCTCTACTCAAGATCGACGATGGATGCGCTGAGCGTGTCGTTATGCGGCGAGGGCTACGGCATGACGCGTGCTCGACATGGACATGTCCACGCCGCAAATTTCCTGGTAGGTAGTATGTTTCAATTTTGAGATCCACATAAACAACGACTCCGCGGCATTCTCGGCGGCCTCGCGCCAGATGTTGCAACGCAGGAACAACGGGTCACCGTCACGCCATTGGCCGGTGTTGCGGTCGAAGACCCGTGGCGTGGAAGCGACGGTGAAGTGGGCCACCGCCACACCCGCAGGTGTGAAAGTGAGCTCTATCTCGGAGGCCAAGTTGCCTACCAAGGGCAGTGTCGGCTCGCTGGGCATAGTCGGACCTTTCTGATCGTGAGGACACATCGAGGACGTCAGGCAGTTGGCCAGGCGTCGGAGCCCGACCGGTGATGGGTGAGGGCGGACCCACAGGTGGATACCGGCACAGGGCGTTGCTATTTGACGAGGTCGTTGTAGAGGTTGTTGATGGTGTCGGGGGCATGGGGCAGGTGCGCGCGGACACCGGCGGGTATCGGGGCCGTACCTTTGTTGCTCCCGGCGAAGTAGTGGGGTGCGAGCACGAGCTGGCTGCTCGGTCGGTGGAACCAGACCGGGACGAGGCTGCCGGTGAACCTGCTGCTCGAGGCATCAGGTGGCCGCCGCATTTCCTCAGGGCTGGCCAACACCACCGACTGATCCCAATACGACAAGACCAACGCGACAGGCTCGTGGGAGGTGCGGGTCCACTGGTGGAAATCGATTTCGGGGAACGGGGTGACCACCGCGCCTTGCGGTGCGTCGCAGTCGTGAGTGAGCACGTGACCGACGATCACCAGGTCACGTTGAGTCCCGGTGATGCGGGTCGTGAAGTCCTCAGGGTTGTTCGGCATCGGGCTCCTGTGGGTGTACGGGCGCGATGGTCGGGCCGTGGTGGTCGGTCAGGTCGTAGGCGTCGGGCAGGTGTCGCAGGAGTTCACCGAGGGTGAGTGAGATCAGGTGGGGCTCGTGGCACACACGGTGACCAGCGACCGAGGTGGCACCGTCGAGTTCGATCGTTTGCGCTGCGAGCCAGTCGATGTCGCCGGTCTCGGTACGCGGCACCGTGACCGGCAACCACGCCTCGACGTGGCTGGCGATGGACTGCCATGCGCTGTGGGTGAGGATCCGTATGTACTTCGCGGAGGCGAAGGTGCCGCGGGGGCCTGCGACGTGCAGGCAGTAGTCGTACACGGCCAGGTTGGAGGGGCCGTCGATCCAACGAATCGACACCGACCTGTCGCCGATCGGCATGACAGTGAACGCGGCGTCGGGCCAGCGGCGGCGCAGTGCCGCGGCGAGCAGTTGGGTGTTGGCGTCGGCGTCATCGGGTTGGACCGGCAGGATCCGGTACCAGGTATAGAAACTCGGCCCCTGGACTCGGGCCCGCTCCCAGAATCGGCATATCCCCACGGTCGGATCGGTGTCGCTGTGATCGGTGAGGATCTGCTCCAGCGTCGCGTGGACCTCCTCGACCGACAAGCCGTCGGCGACGATGGTGCGCGCGGACTCGTCCAGGACGCGGAATCGGTCATTGATGTGTAGTCGTGGCATCAGCTGGTCCTGTTCGATACCGCCGGTGTCCGGCATTGGCTCGGATGTGGCGAAGGTTGTGCCGAACGCGCGGATCTGAGAGCCGCCAATCAGGTGATGTCGAGGCAGAGGTCGGCCGCGACCACCACTCCGGCCTCGGCCAGGCTCCGGATCTCTTCGGGGGGCAGGTGCTCGTCGAGCGCGATCGCCAGCAGTTCCGCCATGGCGTGGGTCGGCTCAGCGTCGAGTGCGGTCGCGATCGCGATCCCAGCGAGCACGGTGTTCGCGCGGTGGTAGGCGCTGTAGGCGAACATGGTGGCGGCCTCGGCGCGGTCGAGACCGTCGGTCGCCGACGCGATCTGGCGCCATAGCGCCTCTGCCGCGCTGTGGTACTGGCTGCGGGCGAGGCCGTACATGATGTCGCGGATGGTCCGGTCGCGCAGCAGCGCGACAACCATGGCGAGATCCTGTGCGCTGGGCCGCTCTTCTTCCGCTGTGCTGATCTGAGACAGGACCCACAGAATGCGGTCACGTCGGAGCTCGCGCACGCGATCGGGGGTGCGCGCGGCGGCGAGGTCGTCGCGGTAGCGGGCAACAGCGCCACCGCGATAGGGCAAAACCTGCTGGGCGAGGACCGGGTCTGAGTCGAGCAGGTCGGCGAGTTCGTGACGTGCGGCGTAGATCTGGTGGCCGCAGACGACCCGAGCGAACGCGACGGTGGAGGCGCGAGGATCACCCACGCTGCCATCGCGGCCGTGTCTCAACAGGTCCCGGTACTCGACACCCGTCGCGATCTGCGCGACCCACCAAGCGTGACTGGGCTCGATCCCTGCTCGAGCGAGGTGGCCCAGCAGATATTCTGCGTTGGTCGACCAGGTCGGGCGGTCGTCGATGACGACGACCATCGTGGAACTGGAGTTCTGGCACTGACGTACCGATTCCAACATGCGCGCCAGACCACGGGCTTCGGCAGGGCCTGCGGCGGAGTCGATGTCGAACCGGGTCACGGCACCGATCACCTGGACGCCTTCGTTCTCAGGGTGGGAACCGAGCAACGCCACCACCAGTGACCGGGTGGGACAGAATCCGAGCATCGCCGGAATCGCGGAGATCAACTCCCCGGGATCGGCGACCCGGCCCAAAGCGATGTTGCCCTCCGCCGGATCGGGATCGCGGACGGGCTCATCGAACTCGGGGGCGCGGACTTCATCCTTGGCTTCCATGACAGGTCCCTTTCGGACTCGCGCACGATATTGCGGACGAATCCGCGTGAAGTTCTCGCCGGCCTACGTGGTCGGCGCCGACAGGACTGACCTTGCTGTGAACGGGCGTGTCTGCGCCGGGCTACGAGGCCGCGCAGAGTTATTGGTCTGGACCGGCTAGAGCCGCGCCGACAGGGTGATCGCTCATCGGATCTACACATCCACCGCGCGATCGGCCCGAGGTACCACCACAGTGGCGACAATGGCAGCATGCTGCCCGATGACGACTACGCGAGCTTGGTACCGAATCCGCCGACCATTTTCGGGTTGACCGAGCTACGCGATGCCTATATCGATGCGGTCGCCGACGAAGAGAATCCGCGCCCGATGGCCGAGGAGCGTCGTGCCTACTTCGACGGTCTGTGTGGACTGTTCGACTTCGATCTGCCGACCTCGCGCAAGGCCGTCGGTTGGAATCGGGCCCGGTATGTGCACGGCCTGGTCCTCAATGCCGCGAAGTCGTTGCTACGCACCGGCAGCCCGTGGGACGGCTACCTCGAAGCCGGGGCACTGCTCGAGGCGCTCGATGATCTCGGTATCGGTCAAGCACACCGGTCGATGGTGGTGGACCTGCGCACGACGGTGGAAGCGTCGCGGTCCAAGCATCGGGCGCTGTTGGACCTGTTGCTGACCGGGTTGCTGGGCGAGCGCGCGCAGCTGGTGTTCACGCTGGCAGATCTCGACGCCGCCGGTATCGAGCGTGCGGTGCCGATCCGCTATCTGCCTGACTGACCACGATCGGATCGGATCGGGCATACCGGGTTTCAGAACGCCTCGGCCACCGATTGCCGGGTCGACGTGGCACGAAGCGGCTCCGCTTCGCTGTGGCCACGTCGACCGGCCATCACTCGATCGCTGCGCAGCCAACGACCGAGCAGCAGTGATTCGCAGTCGGTGTCACGTTGGATCGGCGCGGTCGGACACTCGTCGTCAGTGGTGCCTGCGGAATGAAAGTTGCTAAGCCTCAACATCTTCCGCTACCAGCTGACAAAGAAATTGGCGGCAGGCGCGGGCACAACAATGTCGCTACGGTCAATGATGCCCCGGTCCAATCCCCTCCGGACCGGGGCGCAACACGCCCACCGTCTGCTGCAAGCCACCCAAATCAGGCGGCGAGGGCTTCGACCATTTCGTCCCCGACCGGCGCGGCGGCCGGGTTGTCGAGATCGATGTCGTTGTAGTCGATCTCGCCGGTGATAGCGCGTTCGACATCGACAAGCGCGAAGCCTTTCCTCGCGCCGAGGTCGGCGAGAAAGTTCAGATACCGGCCTGCCCCGGACGGGGGCCTGCGCCAGGAGTCCTTTTCGATCTGCGACTCGAGGGCACCGAGGACCAGTGCGAGCACGATTACCCACGCGCGCCCAGTCGCCGCTGCGGCGATCTTCTCGGTGAGTTCGCCGGTGCTGGTGACGCCCAAGAGTTTGTGTGTCGTGGTGGATGCGCCCCAGCTCGCGAGCAACCCTGGTTCCCGGTTCAGCGACGTGGCGACGAACATCGCGGTCCCGGGTGGGGCTGTCCGCGCGGTGAGCAGTTCGGTCAGGAACTCGATGCGGCGGATCTTGGCGGCCGAGCCCTGCTTGTTCAACTCGATCACCCGCCGCCGCGCCGCCCGCGCTGCCTCCCGGTCAGCCTGCTCGGTGTCGGTCGCGTCGACGGGATCGTCGGCACGGTCGACAACGGGCTCGGGGACAGGGACCTGGAGTCCGCTGGCAGGCAGGTGTTCGGCGAGCAGGTAGTAGGCGGGAACCCATCGCTGTCGGGTCACCAGCCCGTGAGCGCTGCGCAACCCCTCGCCCGGTTCTATACCGGGTTCGGTGGCGTCCCAGTCGACGGTGTCGGGATCGACGAGCTCCCCGGTGTCCTCGGCAATGAGATCAGCGTCGCTGTCGTCGACAACAACATAGACCGCCCACCGATAGGCATCGGCGTAGATCTCGGTCTCGGTCACCGTCTCACCCTCACCGGTGACAAGGTCGGTGGCAGGGATCAGGTTGGTGGGTTCGGTGGCGAGGTCGGGGTCCTCGGTCAGGACGCCGAACCCGATCTCGGCGTAGGGAAGTGCCGCGGCCAGCCGGGCACGGGTCATGGCTCGATCTTGCTCGATCAAGGTGGCGCGATATCTGAAGTTGATGCGGGGGAAACTGAGCTGGGCCACGGCGTCGGTGTCGCCGAGCGCCTCGTAGTGCGCGATCGTCTCGAGCTGAGGCAGCGAGTACTGGGAATCGTCGAGCAGCCCGCGTGCGGTGGCGGATCGACCGATCACCCCTGCGGTGCGGATCTTGGCGTGCTCGGTCTGCAATCCCTCGGCGATGCGGGTCACGCTGGCACCGAGGTCGAGCATCAACGCGACGCCGCCGGCGCGGTCGGCATCGGTGATCGGGATGCGCCGGTCGTTGAGATTGAGCTGACGCAGCGCCCGGGTGATCCGGCGTTCATTGATCTCGATGCTGGTGTCGACGTCGGTGATCCACACCGGCACCGTGCCCACACCTTCTGTGATGGCGATCAGGGTGCGGACCTGACCGTCGAGGACATGCAAGCTGCCGTCGGTCTCGCGTTCGACGAGTACCGGTGCCTGCACCCCGAACGCCTGGATCGAGGCGGCCTGCTTCGGATGGTCGGCGGGGTCGAACTCCTGGCGGATGTTCTCCCCGATCACCAGCTCACGAGGATCACGGAAACCGGCCTCGGCATTGAGCGGCGGCACCACCTCCAGCGCGGCGTTCGGCGAAGTAGTGGCGTCGGCGTCGGGGTTGTCCTCAGCGTCGCGTGGGTTGGGTTCGATCTGCTCGGTCTCGGTGAGCTCGTGGGTGCCGGGTTCGGCCAGGGTGGCGGGCATAGGAATTCCTTTCCGGAATACGAAACCAGCGCACCCACGGAGCCGGTGGGCGCGCTGGTCAGGTGGGTGTGGGACAGAGTCAGGCGCTGCGGCGACGGGCGGCACGAGCGACGTTGACCGGCCGTAGACGCAGAACACCGTCGTTGTCGGCGGTGTAGGTCCAGTGCCGTCCCCTCCACCGGGGATAGTCCGCGCGCCATCCAGCGATCGCCGTCTCGTCGGTCAGCGCGCTGATCGGGCCAGCGATGCCCAAATGCTCGCGTCTGACGAACTCCGCGCGCTCGATCGAGTCGACAACGCCCGGCACACCGGTGGTGGTTGCTGGGTCGGTCGGGGAAGCGATTTCGGTGGTGGATGTGGACATGACAGACCTCCTGAGCGTTGAGGAAATCTCGGCTTCGAACCGGTGGGGTTGTCCTGCGGCGTCGCGACAGCCGAGTGCGATAACCAGGGCATATGCTGAATGTTTGCTGACTGTGTCCGTGGGACTGATCAGGTGATGGCGAGGGCCGGATGACCCGATTGCCGCACTACGCCGCGATGCTGGCCACGGCGGGCCAACTGCCCGCCGACGATGACCGCTGGCGTGTTAACTGAACTAGCGTCGTAGTTATTGCAGGTCAACGCCGTTCGCTGATAGCTTCTGCCGCCATGCGCGATGACGAGCGGCCCAGAGACCTCGACGTGTTGGTGCTGCCTATGGTCGGCCGGTTGGAGCGGACGGATTCGGCGTGGGAGCCGTATCGCCTATTGGGTGCGGATGGTGAAGTGGTGTCTTCTGCCACACGATTCTTCGCGGAGTTGCAGGCATCGGATCGCTCGGTGTCGACAATCCGCTCCTATGGGCTGGATCTGTTGCGATGGTGGCGTTTCCTGACTGTGCTGGGGGTGGAATGGGACCGCGCGATGCCAGCGGATGGCCGCGATTTTGCGCGGTGGATGAAGATCGCCGACAAGCCCGTACGTCCACATTGGCGGCATCGCGGTGACGAAGCGGGGGCGGCCGGTCGGGGTGAGAAGGGCACGGAGACAACAGAGTTAGCGGTCCTGAATCCGGTCACCGGTAAACCTGGCCAGGGTGTGAAATTCTCGGCGGCCACGCGTGCTCACGCGGAGACGGTGTTGCGTTCGTTCTACGAGTTTCAGTTGGGCATCGGGTGCGGGCCGCTGGTCAATCCATTCCCGCTGGATCGGGTGCGCCGTGCTGGGCGCGTGCACGCGCACCACGATCCGTCCGATAGGTTCGGGAACGAACGCGTGGGCCGTTACCGTCCCACGGTGCCCAAGCGGATTCCGCGGAGGATTCCGGACGAGCAATTCAACGGCGTGTTCGCGGGGTTGCGGTCGACCCGGGATCGTGCGTTGTTGGCGTTCTGGGTGTCTACGGGTGTGCGTGCAGAGGAACTGTTGTCGTCCGGGCAAGACAGCCCGGATGTTGGTCAGCAGGTGATCGCGGTGACGCGCAAAGGTTCTGGTGCGGTCCAGCGAGTTCCGGCCTCGCCGGATGCGTTCGTGTGGTTGCGGATCTATCAGGAAGAGCTGTGGCGTCGCGGCGCGCCGCGGGGGCGGGGGTTTCCGCTGTGGTTCACATTGCGGCAACCGTGGCGGCGGCTGTCGTACCCGGCGGCGCGAGCAATGTTCACGCGGGCACAGGCGTTGCTCGGGTCGAATTGGACCCTGCACGATCTGCGTCACACAGCGGCGTACCGGATGGCCAGCGACCCGGAGCTGCCGTTGTTCGACGTGCAGGCGATCCTCGGCCACGTCTCCTTGACCACGACCCAGCTGTACCTCACGCCGAGCGAGGATGAGGTGATCGAGCACGCCCTGGCCCACTACGCCCGCCGCGCCAACACGCGTGCGGCAGCAGTGCCCGCGACTCCGGCGCCCGGCTACAACCCTGCCGCGCTCGATGTGCTGTTCGGGCGGCCGTGATGACTACCGTCAGGGGTCGCGGGGTCTCGAAGCTGCCCGCCAGCGCCGACCCGCACAGAGCCGTGGCGCCTCGCCATACCGGGCCGGTCGCTGAGCGCCTACTCACACGCTTCCCAGCCCGTCGAACCGCACCGCCGCGAAATACACACAGTGCAGGACAGGTGCTGGCGACGCTGAGCGGTCCGAGCTTTCTGCTGGCCGGCCAGGAATCGACGCAAGCGCTCGGTGTGCAGGGCGCGAGATGGCTGTTGGACTGGCTGGTCACGTTTTCGGGGACCACGTGGCAGCAGCGCTGGGATGCTAGCGGCGCGGCGCGCTGGGGATCGGAGTGGAGCACCCCGGTCCGGCGTTGGCTGCTCGCGCGGGGCATTGAGTGCGAACCAGTGATGATGTTGGATTGCGGGTTGGCGGGATTGTTCAGTGCCGACGTGGTGCGCCCGGGTTTGGAGTTCTTGTTGTCCCAGCGCCGTACGGCGTTTTGGCGGGAGTGGGCGGGCCCGTGTCGTGACCGTCGCGGGTTCGCGCGGTTGCAGGCAGGTACCGATGCGGCGATGTGGGATTCGATGCAGGGCCGCACTGCACGTTGGTATATCACCGCGCTGATACTGGTCAAAGGCGGTGGTATCTCGAAGATCACGGTCGGCGATTGCGTCCAGCTACGTATCGCCGAAAGGATCGTGTGCACACCAGGCAACAGCCGCCATGGCTTCTACATGGTGCTACGTGACATCGGTTGCTTTCCTGCCGATTCGCCACCGAGCCTGCATTGGGTAACTCGCCGCAAGGGCCAAGCCAGTGTGGAGGACATGGTCGACCGTTACCGCGTCGCCAACCCGGCTGTACGGGCGGTGTTCATCGACTATCTCTCCGAACGCCAACCCGCACTAGACTATTCGACGATCGAAGATCTCGCGCGCACGCTGGTGGGGCACTTCTGGGCGGACCTCGAAAAACATCATCCCGGCATCGACTCGTTCCGCCTCGACCGCGAGATGGCGACGGCATGGAAACGGCGTCTCCAGACCAGGCCCGTGCGCCGTCGACAACCCGATGGCTCGTTCGCCGAAATCCAGGTCCCTCGGGTCCAGTACATCAACCTGCTCACCGCGGTGCGCGCGTTCTATCTCGACCTGGCGTCGTGGTCGGCCGCGGATCCCGCGCGGTGGGCGTACTGGGTGGCTCCGTGTCCGATCACCCCGGCTGAAACCAGTAGCAAAAAGCTGGAACGCCGCCGAAAAGCGCGTATGGATCAACGCACACGCGAACGGCTTCCGATGCTGCCGACCCTGGTCCGTATCGCCGAGCAGCGTGCCTCCGACGCGAAGACTTTCGTCGCGGCGGCCTTGGCGGCGGCGCCGGGCGGCCGGTTCAGTGCAGGCGGACAGGTGTATGTCCGGTCCAAGCCGTGGACGCGTGCAGGGGCCAACGACATCCCAATCGTCTACGACGAAGCCGGTCGCAGAATCAAGCTCCGCGAGTTGGAGAACCGAGCGTTCTGGGCGTGGGCCAGTGTGGAAGTTTTGCGTCACACCGGTGTCCGGATAGAAGAACTGCTCGAGATCAGCCACCACAGCATCACGCAGTACACGCTGCCTAGTACCGGTGAGATCATCCCGTTGTTGCAGATCGCGCCATCGAAATCCGACGAGGAACGGGTTTTGGTCGTCGGCCCGGAACTGGCCGATGTGCTTTCGGCGATCGTGTGCAGAGTGCGAGGAACGGATGGACGGGTGCCGCTGGTGCCGTTCTACGACATCGCCGAGCGCGTCTGGAGCGAGCCCGCGCCACTGTTGTTCCAGTGGAACAACGGAGCGCAAGTCCGTCCCGTATCGGCCGGGATGATCCGCACGGCGCTGACCGAGCTACTGGAAGCGACCGGTGTCAAAGACGCTGCGGGGGCGCCGTTGTACTTCCAACCGCACGACCTGCGCCGGATCTTCACGACCGAAGCGATCATGAACGGAATGCCCCCGCACATCGCGCAACTGCTGTTGGGGCACAAGGACATCAACACCACCATGGGCTACAAGGCGATCTATCCGCAGGAAGCGATCGAAGGACATCGTGGCTTCATCGCCCGTCGCCGCGCGCTGCGCCCCGGTGAGGAGTACCGCACTCCGACCGATGCCGAGTGGGACGAATTTCTCGGCCACTTCGAGCGCCGCAAACTCGCCTTGGGCGATTGCGGGCGCGCTTACGGCACAAGTTGCCAGCACGAGCACAGCTGTGTCCGGTGCCCGGTACTGCGGGTCGACCCCGCCCAGCGCCACCGGCTCGCCGAAATCCGCGACAACCTCACCGTTCGTATCGCCGAAGCGCAGCAGGCGGGTTGGGTCGGCGAAGCCGATGGGTTGGCTGTGAGTTTGGCCGCCGCCGAGGACAAGCTCTCCCAGATCGACGCGCGCATCGCGCGCGCCGGTACCGTGTGTCTGAGCCTGCCGAGCTTCCCCGACATCGCCGCTCGGTCAGCCGTGATACCCGTCCGCCCGGATTGAACGGCCGGCCAGCCACCGCCCGGTTTGTGGTAGCGACCTCTGCGGTCGACGCCCGCGCTTTCCGAAGCTCAGTTATTCGGGGTTCCGGTAGAGCCTGTCCATCTGCGGGCGTTGTTTGGTCTTCGTGTGCGTGCATGGCCGCAGCCTGGGGTGCTATCTGCGTGTGGGGTTGGTGTGTCGTGGGGTCAGGAAGTGGTCGATGTCGACGATGAGGAACAGGGCGGTGGCGGTGGTGACCACCTGGGCGTGGTCGTTTTCGATGGTGGCGCGCAGGTGGAGTTTGCGGCCGTCGCGGGCGTGGATGTGGGCGCGCAGGGTGTAGGCGGTGTCGAGCAGGACCGGGGCGAGGTAGTCGATGGCGAGGTGGCGGGTGACGGCGAGTTCTTCCACGCTGTAGAGCAGAAAGCCGAACAAATCGTCGAGGACGGTGGCGACCGCGCCGCCGTGCGCGATTGCCGGGGCACCCACATGGCGAGAGTCGAAGCGGTGGTGGGCGTGGACACCGTGGGCGTCACCTCGCACGCGCAGCTGGTGACCGTGCGGGTTGGCCGGACCGCAACCGAGGCAGTGGTCGTGGTGAGGCGGCAGGTCGGCGGCTTCGGACGGGGCCACGGGGAATGCGGGGAACCAGTTCTCCGACCCGGGGGGAAGGGGTCCGGTGGTATCGGGTGTGCGGCTCATAGGTGCTTTCTGTGGGGTGTGTCACCGGGTGGTGGCGAACAGGATGTCGCAGTGGGCTTTACGAGCGAGTGCGATCGGTGGGGTGGTCAGCAGCCGGGCCAGCAGCGGTGATCGGTGCGCATCGGCGGTGACGATGAGGTCAGCGCCGGTGGCAGCGGCCAGGTGCAGCAGGGCGTGCGGGGTGGGCGCGGGCAGGATGTGGGTTTCGATGTCGGTGGCGCCGTGGTTGATCGCGTGCTGGTGGGCGGTACGCAGGATGGTGTCGGTGGGGGTGGTGCCGCGTAGCTGGTAGGCGTCGGGTCCGAGCCGGTCGAGGTCGGCCCCGAGATCATGTTCGTCGATGTCGTGACGGACGCAGATGATCAGGAGCCGGGCGTGGGTGGCGTGGGCGAGTTCGGCGGCGTGGTCGACCACGCGGTAGGAGCGGTCGGATCCGTCGGTGTCGACGATGATCGTGCGATAGGCCGTCATGACGGGCGTCTTTCATGGGATGGACGGGTGTGGGCGTGGTGTTCGGAATCGGCGGGTGGTGGGGCCGGGGGCGAGGAATGCCAGCACGATCGCCCCGATCGTGGTGAGAGCGGCCAGGGTGAGCGCGGCTTGGCCGCTGCCGTGCACGAACGCGGCCTTGGCGAACTCGGCCAGTGGCGCGGCTGCGGGTCCGGCCTGGTCGGCGACCTGCAGGGCGGCGGCCAGGGAATCGGCGACCGGGCCACGGGCGGGCTCGGGTAGGCGGGGCAGGGCGGGCGCGATGTGGTGGGAGTAGCCGGCGGCGAGCACACTGCCGGCCACGGCGATCCCGATCGCGGCGCCGATCTCGCGGGCGGCGTCGTTGACCGCGGCGGCGACCCCGTGTTTGGCCTCGGGGGTGTCGGCGACGATGGCGTAGGTCGCTGGGGCGGTGCACAATCCCAGGCCCGCGCTCATGATCAGCAGCGGCCACAGTAGATCGAGGTAGTGCGCGGCGAGGGTCAACCGGCTCACCAGCACCAGCGCGGCGGCGATGGTGAGCAGGCCGGTGACGGTCATCGCCCGCAACCCGACCTGGCCCGACAGCCACGGCGCGATCACCGAGATCACGACCAGCGGCACCACCATCGGCGCCAGCGCCAGTGCCGAGGCCAGCGGCCCGTAGCCGAGGATCAGCTGCAAATACTGCACCAGTAGCAGGAACACTCCGAAGGTGACCAGGAACTGGATGGTCACCGACAGCGATCCGGCACCGAAACCACGGCGGGCGAACAACCGCACGTCCAGCAGCGGTGCCGCCGAGCGCAGCTCGACGACCACGAACGCCACCGCCGCCGCGACACCGAGCCCGGCGGTGGCGGCGACGAGCGGGTCGGTCCAGCCGCGCGCGGGGACCTCGACCGCGGCGAACACGATCGCCGCGATCGCGACGGCCACCGCGCCCGCGCCGACCCAGTCCACCGGCGGATGCTCGCGTTGGCGGGACTCGGCGATGGTGCAGGCCAACCCCGCCAGCACTGCCCCGGCCACGGTCAACCCGACGAACACCGACAGCCACGACCACTGCTCGAGCAGTAGCCCGGCGCCGAGGATGCCCAGTACCGCCCCGGACCCGGCGACTCCGGCCCACACCCCTACCGCCCGGCCACGATGGGTAGGAGGGAAGCCCGCGGTCAGGATCGACAGTGTCGAGGGCATCACCAGCGCCGCGCCCGCCCCGGCCAGCGCGCGTGCCGCGATCAACCACGCCGGGTCGGACAGCAGCAGCGGCAACGCCGAGGCGGCGGCGAATACCGCCAGTCCCGCGACCAGTACCCCGCGACGCCCGTAACGGTCACCGATGGCTCCGGCGGGTAGCACCAGACATGCCAGCACCAGGGTGTAGCCGTCGACGATCCAGGTCAGCTGGGCTTGGGTGGCCCCGGTCGCGACCGCGATCTGCGGCAACGCCGAATACAACGCCGCCATCGCCGCGACCACCAGCGCCACCGCCAGGCACGACACCGTCAGCATCCACCACTGGGCCCTGGTCCAGCGGGCGATCTCGACCGTGTCCGTTCCGGGTGCGGTCACCGGCACCTCCCGACGTTGTAGACCAGCAGTCTCTGTGCGAGACCGTCAGTATCATAATGGTCGGGGTGTGGGATGATGTCTACACATTCGCAGGGTTGAACGACACGAATCGCAAGGAGCGCGCGGCCATGACCGACCCGGACCCCGCAGCGGCCGACCCGCTCACCACGGCCCCGGAGCAGGCCGATCCGCGGCTGGCACGCTCACGCAACCGGTTGCTCGACGCGGCCAGCCATCTGTTGTCCACCGGTGGTGTCGAAGCGGTCACAGTCGAGGCGGTCACCCGCGTGTCGAAGGTCGCGCGCGCCACCCTCTACCGGCACTTCGGTAGTACCACCCAACTGCTCGCGGCGACTTTCGAACGGCTGCTTCCGCAGGTCGACACACCGACCAGCACCGGGCCCGTGCGCGAGCGGCTCGTCGCGCTGCTCACCACCCAAGCCGACCTGATCCAACAGGCCCCGGTGCAGATGACCACCCTGTCCTGGCTGGCGATGGGTTCCATCGGCGAGGACCACCCAGACCCGGCCGCGGTCACCTCGCTGCGCGCGCGCGTCATCGAGCAGTACCGCCACCCGTTCGACCAGATCCTCACCAGCCCACAGGCCCGCGCGATGCTCGGCGAGCTCGACACCACCTTCGCCATCATCGAACTCATCGGCCCGATCGTGTTCGCCCGTCTCACCGGACTACGCACCATCGACCACGACGACTGCACCCGGCTCGTCGACAACTTCCTCACCGCCCACCGAACAAACACCCCGACACACACCCCTATCGACATCGCCACCCCGTAACCACAGATCCCGGGTCGCGCGGGTCAGAACAACGTGTCGCGCACCCGCAGCGGCCGGTACCCGGTCTGGCCCAGCTGGGCCAACTCGGCGTCGATGTCGACCTCGATCGCGCCGAAGAAGGTGATATTGGCGCTGTGGGCAGGGCTGATGTGGGTCAGGACTTCGTCATCGATACGCTGCCCGGCCCGGCGCATCTGCTCGATAGCGAGCCCGTAATGCTCCGTGGTCCAGGCGATGTTGTAGTTCAGAGAAGGGCCTATGAAATGAAACATGACGGCCTGAGGGCTATCGCCTATATCGATGACCAGCTGCGGCTCGAGTCGCGCAACGGCAACGACATCACCGGTCGCCTGGCCCGAGCTCGCCGGGCTGGCTCCGGTTGAGCCTGGTTTCGTGGTCGATGGGGAGATCGTGATCGAACACGCGGGCCGGTCCTCGTTCCAGGCGTTGGCTCCGCGGATGCATCAACGCAACCCGGCCACGATCCGGGCGCTGGCGGAAACGTCTCCGGCGACCTATCTGATCTTCGACCTGCTCCACATCGGTGACCGTTCACTGATCGAGTTGCCCTACGCCCAACGCCGCGAGCTCCTCGAACGCATCGGGCTGGCTGGACCGCATTGGCGGATCCCGCACCTGCTCCCGGGTCCTGCCGCTGCCGCTTTGGAGGTATCGAAAGAACTAGGGGCCGAAGGCATCGTCTGCAAACGTCGCGACAGCTGGTATCTGCCCGGCCAGCGAAGTCCGGCCTGGATCAAGATCAAGAACGTCAGCCATCAAGAGGTCGTGGTGATCGGGTGGAAGAGCGGGTCGGGTCGACGCGCGGGACAGATCGGGTCGTTGCTGGTGGCGGTGCCCGATGACCGGGGAAGTCTCGAATATGCAGGTAGCGTCGGGACCGGGTTCACCGCCGCGATGCTGACCGATCTACGCGAACGCCTGGCACCGCTGCAACAGTCGGACCCGCCGATCCCCAGCCTTGGACGTACCTCGGACGGAGTGGCCTGGGTTCGGCCGGCGCTGATCGGGGAGGTGGCGTTCACCGAATGGACCAGCGACGGCCGGTTACGGCATCCGAGCTGGCGAGGGCTGCGGCTGGACAAGGATCTCGACGAGATCGAAACCCCGACCGGGCGGCCGTGAAGCCGGTGCCGAGACCCTAGTCGGCTGGCGTGAGTGCATTTCCGCTCCACGTGGTCACCTGCCAGGGTTTCGTCGATGGCAGACCCTGGCTCGGTACCGCGAACAATGCCGGTGTGTGGTGAGCGTTCGGGCGGCGCATCGGTACAGCAGCCAGTGACGACGTCGATGGTCAGTAGGGCTGGTCATTCCAGTAGTCGAGCTGTGGGGGCGGGCTTTCCGCTGCCGCGAGCATGTCCCGCATGCGGGACAGCACAGCCGCCGACGATTCGCCGGGAGTGAAGCCGACGTGGGGCATCGCGAGGATATCGAGCACGGCACGCACGTCCCGGAGGCTCGGCGGGTTGGACGATTCGGCAACCAAGCCGCGATGCACGTCTTCGGCGGTGATGTCGGTATCGGGCTCAATCTGATCGATCACCAACGCCACGATCGCTGCCTGCTCGGCCGGGATCGGATCGCCATCATCGGGGACCACGGTCATCAGCGTAGTCCGATCTCGGCATCGGTCCTGTACGGCTGCCGTGATGCCGGGTTCAGTCGTCGGCGGTCACCATCAACGCTGTCGAGGCTGGCCACGGGTATGTGCCCGGGGTGTCGTCGACGGCTTCGACGAGTACCCGTTCCGGATCGCCCAGATAGTCGACTTCGAGCACCCTGAACACCGTTGCCCCATTGGGGTGTAATCGCACCCGCGCACCAACCTCGAACCTCATGGGTACAAGCTAACCGGATCGGCGGGGGAGCAAATCCGCGACATACTCCTCGGTCCGTTTCGGTGACTCGACATGACGGCTACTTGTTGAATGGTGAGGCGGCCGAGCTGAAACTGAGGTAGTAGGTACCGCCGGGAAACACGTTCAGCAGCAGGAATCCCCCGTGAGCGGCGTGGTGGCGGATCAGCTCGATCAAGGTGACGCCGTCTTGCTCGTCGGTGAGGGAGATGTATTCGACGAAGTCGTCGCCGCCGACCGCGGTGTCGGTGAAGTTGAAGTAGCTGTCGTAGCCGAGCGCGTACACCACCTGGGAGGAACCGTCGGGTTTGGCGGGGTCTGCCAGTAGCCGTGGTACTCCGTTCGAGAGTAGGTAGGTGCCTTGGTCTTTGGCCCATGCCAAAGCGGGTGGGATCGGGTTGGGTTTGTTGTCGTCCCAGGTGGGCCAGGAATGTTCGGTCGCGGCCATCGCGTGTTCGGCGATCGTGCTGACCTGGCTGAGTGGGAATCGCAGCTCGAATTCGCCTGTGTGCATGTCCATGGTCGTCCTTCTGTCGGTGGATGATTGAAGTGCGCAGTGGCGGGCCGGGGTACGCCCGCTTTAGCCGCCATTGCGACGGCGAACTCTGTCGGTGCCCCACGGCATGCTGGTGTTCGACGGATCGGCAGCAAGGGGGAAGTGCGATGGGCAGCAATGCTGGTAGCGGGGAAAGCGCGGACTATCTCGACAAGCACTACGTCCATCGGGACTGCGTGAGGCCAGGTCAGTCGCAAACCTCACCGATCTGGAACGCCTACCTCAAACTCCTCGTCGACCCGTTCGTCGACGAGGACATCGATTTTCGGTATTGCGATGAGGACGAACTCCACGAACTGATCTGGCAGCGGTGGGCCGACGCCGGCGTTGACAACGACGTCAGCATCGACCACGAGCTGGATCTCTCGGAGGGAACCTCGGCCGCGAAAGGCTGTCGGATCGACTTCGTCGCCACCTACGACGAGGGGCATCGGGTCGGTATCGAGATCAAAGGCGCGGGATGGTGGGCTTTGGATGTGGTGCAGGATCAGCTCGTCCGATACGCCGAGACCGGGCAGATCGACTCGCTGTTGCTGCTGACCGCCGATCCTGAGATGACCGAGATCGACTGGCCCAGTGATCTCACGGTGCCGTTGTTCATCGTCCTGATCACAGGGCGGCGGTCCCGGTTGTAGAAGGGGCGAGTATTGCCTGCTGGGCCGGGACCTTGGTGTTCGGAAATCGGGCCGCGGTGCCATCGAGATCACGACAGAGGGCTACCTCGGATCAGCAAACTCGCTGAGACGCTTCTTGTTTGACGCCGCGGCTGGTCATCGAGTGCCCGGCGCCCTGCGTGCGGGGTCCGATCAGCGTCGCGAAGAAGTCGACGGGTTCTGCGGAGACAGCGCGTGCTCGGGGCACCACTGTTCGACTGGGAGACGCCCCTGACCGTTCCCGGTGGGCACGGTGAAAGCCACGAGCCCCAGCCATGTCCCGTCCGCGACCCTGGCCCAAGCTCGGAGGAGGCCAGGTGTGGTATCTGTCAGGCGTAGGCCGCCTTTGCGGATGCCGAGGCGGACCTTGTTGACACCGAAGTGCGCCGGTCGGGTCACGATCGCGGTCCCGAGTTCGACGGTGACCGGCAGCGGGGGCTCGACGATCCGCCACATCGGCGCTGTCGGGTCGTGCGGCCAGGTCTCGAACAACGACGACGAACTGTTCACCGTGGGGTCTGTCGGTAGCTCTGGCAACCCATCGGCGATGGCGGTTTCAAGGGCCGGTTCGCCGCATTGAGCCCGTCGACGCGGAACTGTCGTTGCTTGTGCGCGTCGATGCGGGCGAGGACGTCATTGATCTGGTCGGCGGACGCGACCGCACCGAAGGCTGTCGCGTCACGGAGTTGCCGACCGACCGGGGCCAGGGTGGCTGCGGTTGATTCCGGTGTCGGCGGCGGGGTCATGTTCGGCACGTTACTCGTATTCGAACAAACTTTCGATAATGAGGTTCAGGGTCGAAGGTGTTGTGGTTGTCCACAGAGTTATCCACAACATGTGGATGCAGGTGAGAGTGGCTCACCATCTGTCGGTCGGATCGCCGACGGATCCAGTTGGTGATCGGGTCAGTGGCGTGGGCCGGTGTGGATGTGGAGGTATGCGCAGTCGATCACCTCCCACAGCGACGCGTCGCGAAGTCCGTGCTGGTCGGCGAGCTCCATCGCTGTGACGGCGATCGCGATGACATCCCAGGGCCGTATCGCCGGTGATCGCCCGTCTGATGGGTCTGGGTGCAGGCGCAACCGTTCGAGGGTGTCGAGTTGTCCGGTGCTCAGGATGTCGTCGGGGTCGCCGTAGGTGTCGTAGAGGTCGGTAGCGATCGAGATCAATCGTGCTGTGGTGACCGGGCCGATCGCGGCCGCGACCTCTGCGTTGTCCGCCATCGCGGTGGCGATGTCGGCCAGGGCTTGGGCCTGGTTCCATCCGTCGAGGAAGGTTCGCATGATTTCGGCAGCGCCGCCACCGACCGCCATCCCCGCGATCGCCTCGCGCACAGAGGAGTTCAGTGCGGGGGCTGCTGGCTCACCGCGGGCGTGGGCGTCCTGACCGACCTGGGCCCAGTCGATCGGCGCGGCCCGCGGAATCAGGTCCGGGGCGGGGTGGTCTGTGCAGGTGCACTTGAAGACGCCACACCGGCCGGGTCGCCCGGTGGATTGCTCGGCGGTGTGACCGCACGAGCACAGGGGCGAGGGGGAGTGTTCGTGGTCGACCGGGTCGAACTGGTGGACGTTGTTGGTCTTGTCGACCCACTGTCGGGGCGGCGTAACCCCGACTGCTTTGTCGGCTTGCAATGGCGCGATCGGTGCCTGGCATGTTGCGCACCGTTGATAGTAGGAACGTTGTGCTGGCGAGGCACGCTGGTCCTGAGCGCAGTGTTCGTCGGTCACTAGTGCACCCTCTTCTGTCACAGGTTCTCCATCCATTGGTGCCCGAAGTCGCGACCGCACCGGTCACGGCCAAGCCGGACGGTGACGGGCGCAACGCCGGAACGGGCGGGAATCAGGAATTGATGTCAGGGTGTTCGTCGACGACCAGGGTGTTCCACAGCCTTCGAGCCGCGACGATCTTGGCGAGCATGTCCATCCACTCGGTGTTGGCGCCGTCGGGTGCGGGATCGCGGACCTTACGCAGCCGCAGCAACGGCACCCGGCGAAGCGCGATTCCGGTGGCGGCGGGACCGGATTCGTCGGCGGGCACGGTGAAGATGCGGTAGTCCTCGAGCTTGATCCAGGCCTCGTACCAGGCTTCGGCGGGTTTGCCCTCGCGGCTCGGCGTGGCATCGTTGTCTTCGACAGAGGCCCAGAATCGGCAGCGACACAGCGGGTCACCGCACCGGTTGAGCGGGCTGCCGCCGGAGGGGTTGTAGCGGTCGACGTGCCCGGCCAGCATCACGCACGCACGCCGACTGTATAGAGCACATTCAGGATGCAAGCCGGGCTCTACGGCCACGCCGCGCACGTAGTCCGAAGGGCGGATCATCAGCACCAGGGTCGCGTCGAGCGGTTCGCCGCAGACCTGGCACCGCTTGTTGTCCAGCACCTCACCGAGGCGCTGCGCGTCGATCCGACCCCATATCGGACGGGTCCGATCCCGGTGCGCCAGAGTGATATACGGGACTACCAGTCCCGCCGAGACCGGAGAATGCGCCAAGCGCGCGGGGATCGGAACACGCTCGGCCGCAGCCGAGCGTGAGGCGGGGCAGCGGGGATTGTTGGGCAAGTGGTCCTCGAATCTGTCGATCCGGCATGCGGTTCGGTGTCGTCGGCGGGAGCGGGGTGGGCGACCAGGACCACCGTGGTGGCCCGATCGGGGGTGAACGGGGCTTCGACGCGGACGTGGATCAGCGTGACCAGCGACGCGGCGGTTGGTGTGCCGCTGTTCCAGGGCAGGTGCCGGTCTTCGTCGAGGGCGGGCATCTGGGCGCGCATCCACGCGGTGAGTTCACCGATGTGGGTAATCACGATGTCCAGCGTTTGCCGGTGTGGGGGTCGTGGTCATAGACCGGCACGACAGTGGGTGCGCCGAGCGCGCGTTCGGTGACCGAGTTCGACAGAACTGCTTCCTCGCCGTTGGCGGCCCACCACCCTGGTGCGATCACCCACCGGCCATCCCCGTCACGGTGGGCGGGGACCAGCCGCCAGCTGATGCCGGTCTTGGCGATCCCGAACGGGTCTGGACCCCATTGGGTTTCGTGGGTGCCGTCGTCGGTGATGGTGTCGAGCGCGGTGGCGTGTTCGATGCGCACCAACGCCATCACCGTCAGATGATCGGGGCCGGGTTCGACGTCGGGAAACACCGCAACCCGTGTACCTGCGGCGGGCGTGGTGGCGAATGCTGCGTGCCAGCCGATGACCAACACTTCCCGTGCGAGCTGGGGGATGGGGTGCAGGCGTGCGGTCCAGCGGGAGGGGTCGGCCGCGCCGAGGGCAGTGGTGCTCACAACAGCCCCCGCTCGCCGTCGGTGGTGGGGCGTAGTTGCTGCACGGATTCGATGAACCGCAACGGCACGATCACTGCTTCGCGGGAGTCGGTACTCAGGCTGGCGTGGCGGTTGTGGACGTTGTCCACGCTCAGCCGCGGCATCAGGTGTCCACCGCGGGTGCGGAGCGTGACCGGGCGGTTGTGGTGGCGTGCCTCGTGCAGTGCGGCTACCACCAGCGTCGACTCGCGCGAACCGGTGGCGGGATCGGCGGCCGACCCTGCTCCGCGCAATTGGGTGAGGGCGGCGCGCAGCCGATACCGCAGGGGAGGAGTGGTCAGGGGATGTGTCATCGAGGGTTTCCTTCCCGCAGAGCTCCACACGGAGCGATAGATGTTGGGGGTCAGGCGGTTTCGAGTTCGATGTCGATGAAGTCGGCGTAGCGCTCGGACTCGTCGGGGCAGGCGCACGTGCAGCGCGGGTAGGTCCGCTGGCACTGCACGCAGTAACCGCAATAGAGGCAGTGCGGGCCGTCCGGGTCGTCGATCTCGGCGCCGCAGTTGTCGCAGAAGCCGTCGTCGAACCCGTAGTCAAAGACCACGCCCTGGGGGAAGCGGCCCAGGTCGTAGGAGTGGTTGGAATACCAGGACCCGTCCCGCCAGTGCCCGGCCTGTTCGTTGAAGATGTAGGCGGGGTGTTTGTAGGCGGGATCGACAGTGAGGATCACGGCCTTGTCGGTCCCGAGCCAGCGTTCGAACCGTGTGCGTCCGGTCCAGGAATCCAGCGACCCGAACGGCAACCGGGGCAGGAAGTCCTCGGCCGCGATCCGGGTATCGGAGCGATCGTCACCCGGGAGCGGGTGGACATGCTCGGGCAGGATCCCGTTGTGGGCCAGCACGCTGCGTTTGTCACCACCGATAGCGAAGGGGTGACAGTTCGCGGTGGTGTGTTTGCCGTGGGTGGCGAAGCGGGAGTGGAACAACGCCGGCCCGTCCGGGAACAGCGAGCGGGCTTGGGCGAATTCGGTGATCGTGGTCTTCGGATCCAGGCCGTGCCCGACAATGAGCCGGTCTCCGGCATGGACGGCCCAACCATGCCCGTGCGGGTTGGCGGCGGCGCCGGCGGCGAGGGCGTCGTAGTCAGCGACGATGCCGGGCTTGATGAAGGTCAGGATGCACATGCGAGGTCCTCCTGGTGTTCGGTGGACACACTCGATCCGGTGGCGGTCAGCTCCGCGGTGAGCGCGGCGTACTCCGGTCGTGTGGCGACCCACGCGGTGAACGTGGCCCAGTCCCAGCCCTGGTTTCGGGCGACGTCGTAGGAGCGCAGGGTGCGCGTGTACTCCACGGAGGCGTGGGCGAAACCGAGGGCCGCCTGGACCTGCTGGCGCTGCAGTGAGCTGGCGAAGATCCGCAGCTCGAAGGTGTGCGGAGGGCGGGTGTTGATGGCGTGATAGCGGCCCCATCCACGGCCGCCGTGCGCGAGTTCCTTGGCTTTGGCGCGGATGTCGGGATGAAAGCCCGCCCATTGCGAATCGTGTCGGCGCGCGAGCGTGGTGACCTCGTCCTCGTTCCGGTAAACGAGTTTGAGCCAGCGGTAGATGTGGGCAGGGGAGTCGAACCCGGCCCGGGACAGATGGACGTGGATGCCGACCTCGTCGTCGGTGTAGCAGCCCAGCAACCGCAACCGCGACAGCACCGACCACGGAAACTCCGCGATCGCGTAGTCGAAACTCATTGGATGGGTGACGAGCTCGAATCCGCAGCTGATCGAGCCGTCGTGCTTGAGGTAGGCCAAACGCCCGAGCTGGTCGTTCGCGGTCTCGACCGAGTCGTCGAAACCGACTGGTGTGGTGCGCAGTTCGAGCTCGAGGCCCAGGAACAGCGGGCCGCTGCCGTGGAAGATCGGGCGCGGGGTGTACTCGGAGTCGTGGACCATTGCATGGTCGGGTCGGTAGCAGTCCTCGCAATAGTCCTCGCGGCCGCGGATGAGGGTCTCGCACCGGTCGCACTCGCGATAGTCCTGGCGGCAGTCATCACACACCGACCAATCACCGTTGATCGAGATCGGCTCGGCGACAGCGAAGTTGCAGTCCTCGCAGGTGGAGTACTCCAGCGCGCAGGACTCACACACATCACCACCGGAGATAACCGCGACGACGTAGCGGGCGTAGCGCACGCAGTCATCGCAAACACTGAACGCCGATCGGCAACTGGCACACCGGTAGTCGTCATCAGTGGTCAGCGCGGTCTCACGGGCGGGAAGATCACAGCCCGCGCACAGCTGCAGATCGGCGACGCAACCAGAGCAGAGCCGGTCGTCCTCAGCGGTCTCGACCAACTCCGTGAGCGGGTGTGGGGTGGAACAGGCCTCGCATTCGGCGAGGTCGACCATGACAGCGGTGGGCATCGAATTCCTTCCCTGAAAACGACGAAAGCCCGCACCGACGGGTGCAGGCTGAGGTGAAAAGTGGTGGTGGGCAGGTCAGGTCTGCTAGGTGCTCGGTGTAGTCGGCGGGCGCGCCGCGGGCAGGGCGATCGGGCGGCTGAGGGCGCGATGGCGGGTGCTGCGGGCGCGGGGTTGGCGGCATTCGCAGTGCGGGAACCGGTTCTCGCAGGCGAAGCACCACCCGCACTTGACGCAGTAGCGACTCACCCGGTACAGGTCGATGTCGTCACAGTTCTCGCAGACATACCGCTTCGGGTAGCGCTGGCTCAACGGCAGATAGCTGGTGTTCGAGTACCAGATTCCGTTGTCCCACTGGCCTTTCGACTCCCCGAACAGATACACCTGCTGATCGAAGGCCAGGTCGACCGTGAAGATCAGCAGCTTCGACGACCCCAACCACGACTCCAGCCCACGAAACCCGCGGTAGGTATCGATCGACCCGAACGGCTCAGACGGCAGGTAGTCCTCGGCCGCGATGCGCGTATCCGATCGCCAGTCATACGGGCCGGGGTGGACGCGTTTGGGCAGGACTCCGTTGTGCGCGAGAACCGTTCGCTTGTCTCCAGCGAGGCGGAAAGGGTGGCAGTTGTCTACGGTCCGGATGCCATGGGTGGCATAGCGGGAATGAAACAGCGCCGGACCTCTCGGGTGCTGGGCTCGGACACGGGCGAACAAGTCGATCACCTCATCGGCGTTCATGCCGTGGCCGGTCACGATCGTCGGCCCGGCGATGACCGCGAACCCGTGCCCGTGCGGGTTCGACTCGGCACCATGGCGCAACGCGGTCGGGTCGGGGGCCACGGAGGCCGGGATGAAAGTTAAGAGGCACACAGCACGACCTCCTGTTCGTCAGCAAGGTTGGTCAAGTCGGCGAGTTCGGCGACCAAGGGCGCGTATTCGAGCCGGCGGGTCAGCCAGTCGGTGAACCGCTCCCAGTCCCACCCGCCGGCGTGGATCTGGGGGATGGTGAGGTCGGCGGTGTAGCGGATCGAGGCCTCGGTGAACGCCAATGCCGCCTGCACCGCGCGGGTTTCGAGAGAGCTGGCGAAAACCCGCAGTTCGAGGGTGTCGCGGGGGTGGGGGTTGATCGCCTGATACCGCGGCAACCCGACCGCGTTGCGGCAGCCTTTCGCGAGGTATTTCGCCCGAGCGCGGGTGTTGGGTTCAAAGGGGGCGTAGCGGCTGACGCGTCGGGCCAACATCGAGACCTGGTCCTGGTTGCGATAGACCAATTTCATCCACCGGTAGATGTGGGCGGGCCCGGTGAACCCGGTCCGGGAAGCGTGGACATGGAGACCGACACTGTCGTCGGTTTCGCACCCCATCCGGGCGAGCTTGTCGAGGAGCTGCCAGGGGAACTCGGTCAGGGCGTATTGGTAGGTCATCGGGTGGCACACGATCTCGAAACCCGATGGCCGGATCGAGGAATCACGCTTCAAATACCCGAGCGAACCGAGCGCATCGGTCGCGGTAGCGATCGCGTCGTCGAAGCGATCCTCGGGCACGATGACTTCCAGTTCCAGCCCGAGGAACAGCGGCCCGGTGCCGTGGAAGATCGGATCGGGCCGGTAGGAGTAGTTCCACAACGCGTGCGGATCAGCGCAACGATCGCAGCCGCGGCGCCCGGCGATCAGCGTGCCGCAGTCCCGGCACGAGCGCTGCAACTGTGCGCACGCTGGGCAGGCGCGTTGGTTGCCGACGACGTAGCGGCTGTGCAGGGTGTAGCGCTCGCATTGGAAGCACTGGTCATAGAGCTGGTGTGCGCAGATCCCGCACACGAACCCACCGGTATCGACCGGCAACCGGGTGAACGTGACCGCCGAACACGACCCGCACGGGTGCAACCTGGACACGCAGATCGAACACAGCTGTCCTGCTTCGGCGGTCTCGGTCAGGGCGATCGAGCGGGCACCGCAGCGGTAGCACTGTCCGCAGGTCAGCACGCAGCGTTGGCAGACGCGTCCGCCGTCGATGTCGACGTGGATGTCGGGCTCACGGGATCGACAGATCCCACACGGGTCGAGCAAACCAAGTTCGGGCACAGCAAATAACCCCTTCCGGAAAACGACGAACGCCGCACCCGAAACCCGGGATGCGGCGCGAAAATTCAGGACGAAAAGGCGGAGGCGCAGGTCAGGCGGCTCGCGCGGACGTAAAGCGGCAGTCGGCCGGTTCGCCGAGGTGGCGGCCCTCGCAGGCGACGAGCGTCAGCACCCGTGAGGGCTTCGCGAGCTTGCGACGGGCGATGGCTTCGAAGTCATCGATCCCGCTGGTATTGATGGCTTCGTAGTGCCCGTCAAGGTCCTCGATCGGCCCGCCTAGGTCGGGCAGTCCTGCTTGGCGCCACATTCGTAAGTACAGGCCGAACGCGGTGGTGTTCAACGGCGTTACGAGGCTGGCACGCATCAGCAACAGCACGACCTCGACCGAGGTCCCGGGCTTGGTCGAGACTCCGGTCGCGACCCGCTCGATGAGCTCCCGGGCATGGGCTCGGTAGACGAACTCGGTGGCCATTCGTTCGTGAGTCGCGGTCAACAACGAAAAGCTGTGGTGCATCACGTCAGCCACGTCGGGATGTCGCTGTTGTGCTCGACTGATCTCGTCTTCGGCCCAGTCTTGCTGCGTGAGAGTCGTTGTGAGGGTCCTGATGAACTCTGGTCCGGCAATCTCGCGGAGTGCCAGCTCGATCCTGTTGAGTGCATCGGTCATTGGTGTCCGTTCTGTGCAATCGGTGCCACGGGTGAACGCTCATGTGGGGGTGCGGCGCGAAGACCGCTGGGTCCGACCCGCCGCAACGTGCGACATTCAGCGGATCACCGTTTCGACTGAGAGATGTTGTGGCAGATGTGGTTCCCTTCACAGCACTGGCAAGCCCCGCTGGCGGAGGCGTAGTCTGAAAGTGGAAGAGCCGCTGGTCGGGCCATTCTCAGGAGATTGAGATGCCTACTGGCAAACAACGACGGTCCAAGCGCGATCCCGAATTGAGTCGGCGTTTGGACGAGGTCCATAACGTGATGAAGGTTCGGCGTGACGAAGCCGAACGTCGCGAGGCCGCCATGATGGACGCGGTCCAGGTCTACCTGCGCGCTGCCGGATCGATCCGCCGGTGCACCGGGGTACATGATCAGCGCGTTAGTGAGCTACGCAAACGGATCGAACAGCTGGAAAGCGAGCACGAGGCAGAAGTTGCTCGATGGCTCGGTCAGCAAGCGGGCGCTGTGGCGGAGATACGCGACTTGGGGGAGTCCGATGACAGCATCGGTGAACTGCTCGAATTGACCAACAAACAAGTGCGACAACTGATGGCCTCGGCCCGAGCCTCCGACAGGGCAGCGAACAATCCTAAGCTGCGTGATCGCGGTCGACTCCCCGGATTGGCCCAGGAACCTGGACGGCCAGAGGCTCAGAGGGAACCGCAGGTCATGCCAAACGCTGATGAATCGGACGGTCAGAGTTTGGCGTAGCCGCCGGTGTTCCAGACATGCCAACGGAATTGGCTTGGTGCGAGGGCGACCCGGTAGGGGATGCCGGGTTCTGTTGGGTATGGCCAGTAGGCGACACCGCATCGGTGGCAGTAGTAGGCGTGGCTCCAGACACCGCGCGCGCGGTTGTGCCCGGCATCGACCTTGCCGTTGCGGCGGGCACGCTTGAACGCGACGGTCAAGATCGCTACAACCGGGATAGACAGCACGATTGGAAACAGATAGAGGCCCAGCAGCGAGGCCATCATCCGGATCGGATTGGATGGCAACGGATCCATGGTCAACCCGATACTGCAGAAGCCGAACATGATCAGGACGAAGAACATCAGGACCGTGCCTAGGGCGGACAGCGGGCCCGCCGATGGCAGAACTGGTCGCCACGCCAAGCTTCTGGCTAGGGCGGAGCTGTGGCTGAACTCGTGGGTAGAGGTACCGATGATGGGGACAGTTCCTCCCAGGGCGACGCCGAACCCGGCATGCATGCCGGTGCTGTAGCCGCTGTGCGTTCCCTCCGACATGGCGGCGGGCACGCTCTGGACCAAGTCGATACTTTGGCATTGCGGGCAGCTGATATCGAAGTTCACTGGTCCCCCAAGGACGTGGGTTTCGCTGGAGTTAGTACACGAGAGGTGGTGCCTGGCAACGAACCGTGCATCGATCCAACACCGGATGGCCTCAAACTGTCGATGTGTCCTGGCCCACATCGGCATAGTTTCGGGCGGGGTGTGCGCATGTTGAAACATTGTCTGGCCCAACCCGTCATAGGTGTTCTCCGTGCGCACGATCGCTGTCAGGGTGCGCACGCACAGTCGGCGGCCCAACCTCGGCGTGTGCACGGTCGGTGGCTGCGTGCGCACGCAACCGCTCGGCGTCGCGCAGGATACGGCTGACCGCCGAGCGGCTACATTCGAGCTCGCGAGAGATACGACTGGCATTCCACTCGTCGACATAGCGGTGTGTGAGAACTGTGGTGACAGTGCCGCGATCGCGCCGCCCGCCGGGATCTTGTTCGCAGATCAATGCTGCCAACACGTCGAGGTCGGGGCGTTTGTCCGCAGGTTGTTCGGCGGCGGCGTCCTCGATGGGCTCGGTGGCGGCTGGCTGTGGAGCCGGTAGTGTGACGGGCGCGCTGCGAGATTCGGGTAGTTCGGGTGTGGGCTGTGGTGCTGGGGCTGGAGTTACCGACTCGGTGTCGGTGTCAGGCTGCTGAGTGTGAGCCAACGTCAACAGGGCCAGAGAACTTTGCGTCATGCTCCCCTCCACTATGAGCGGCCAAAGCCATGCTTCGGCGGCGGGCACACCTGCGGTGATCGCCAAAGCGCGCAGCGCGGTGAACGACAGCCAGAACGCGCCACCGGCGATGACCACGGTCAGCGCGGTCGCAGCGCGTCGCGCAGTAGGGGAGGCGGTGTGCGCACGGGTGAGCAGGGCGACGCCGTGCACCGCGGCCAGCAAGGCCAGGGGCGGGATGACAGCGACGGTGGCCGCGACTGCTGGCAAGACGGTCGTATGGAGGACGGCTTGGGTTGCGTTGCCGACCACGCTGACTCCGGCGGCGATGCAGAGCTCGGTCCAGAAGAAGACGTGCGCACGGTCCATGCGCACGTCTTCGCTCGTAGTCGGCTGAGTTCGGGTAGATCGTGGTGATGCAGGCTGCATGGCTGGTCCCATCGTTCGGGGTGTTGATGGTCAGGACATTGCGGCGATCGGATGTGCCACGCGGTGGCTGACGGGACGGGTCAACACGGCGCGCGGCATCCAGCCACAATGCAACCGCTAAATGGTTGCCAACCGATTTGCGGTTGCATACCGTTGTGTGGGTCGCACCGGTTGCCCGTGATCACTGGGTCGGTTCTGCCTCTACCGTCAAGGAGTGTTCTCGATGACCGATAGCAATAC
Source organism: Nocardia fodinahabitans (assembly GCF_052983615.1). Lineage (NCBI taxonomy): Bacteria > Bacillati > Actinomycetota > Actinomycetes > Mycobacteriales > Nocardiaceae > Nocardia > Nocardia fodinahabitans. The sequence continues at coordinate 2,268,285 of NZ_JBRJJC010000001.1, read as the reverse complement.
CGCCGCCGTCGCCGACCAGCTGGCAGGTGCCCTGGACAACTACATCGTCGGAGCGCTCGAAGCGATCGGAGCTCTCGACCTCGCCGATATGACGCGAGAACGCATCGCCGAGACCGCCCCCACCCTGGCGGCGTCGCTGTGTAGCGACGATGATGAGGTCGCCGCGCAGACCGTGATCGACCTCGCTGGCGTCGCCTGGCCTGAAGAGCCTGAGCCGGTGTGGTGGCGAACACCGGTCGGGCGCATGGTGGGCCGCTCGGTCGGCAGGGACGACACCGAGTCGGTGTCGTACTCGGTGGCCGCGGCGATGCTGGGAGTCGCCACCGGCACAGTGAAATCGATGATGGCGCGTGAGCGCACCGACCTGGATCGCCACCCCGACGGCGGCTTGACCCGAGCGTCGGTGCTGGCGCGTATCGCCCGCCTCGACCGGCCGTGACCAGCTTCCGATTCAGGCCGCGCGGGCGCTCGGGGTTTCCCGAAACTTGGTGCGGGCGAGGCTTGCTGAGCTCGGCGGAATCGGGCATCCCAATGCGTCACGTGATGCTCGGCGTCGGGAGTGGGACCGCAAGGCGCTCCCCACTATGTCACCACTAATTCAGCTGGGCGGCCCGTTGCTGACCGTTGTCCATCGTTGTCGAAAGTTGTCGTAGCCAGTGCGTTTCACCAGGTAGGAGCGCAAATCAGTTGTCCGATTTGTTGTTTGGAGTTGTCTATGGTAGCCCGTCTCGCCTGTATCGAGAAGGTCAGGGGTTCGATTCCCCTTAGCTCCACATATGCGCAGTTCAGGCCATGTTTTTGGTCTGATTTGCGGGCTATGTGGTCACCAGTAAGTCCCCACTAATTCAAGTGGCGAGTGTCCGGCGGGGTTCGAGTTGGGCAGCGTATTTCGAACGGATTCGCGAGCGGTCTGAATCCGTTATCCGGTCACCGCTCGGTTGAGGACATCGGCGGCGGCCTTGTGTGGGCGTCCACGTGCCATGTAGTGGCGTTGGGTCATGGCAGGGTCGACGTGGCCGAGGACATCGGCAGTGACACGGGCCGACAGGCCGGCGTCGTCGAGGATGGTGGCCACGGCGTGGCGGAAACTGTGTGGGGTGATGTCCTCGGCGAATCCGAGGGCTTCACGGACTCGCTGCCAGCCGTGTCCGACGTTTTGCGGGTCACGCAATGTCCCCACGGCTGAGGGGAATACCAGGTCCAGCACTTCGATTCCGGGGTCCGGCGGAGAAGCCGGTCGGCGGTTCGCCACCGCGGCTTTGCGGCGTTTGAGCATTTCCACCGCGAACTCGGGTACTGCGATGGTGCCGGTCCGGTTCTTCGGGTCGTCTTTCCTGGTGACCCGGACCAGTCCTTTGCCTGCGACGCGGACGAGTTTTCCGGTGGGGCGCAGGGTCGCGGCGTCGAGGTCGATGTCGGTCCACAGCAAGGCGAGCATCTGGGAGCGGCGCAGGCCGGTGGCGGCGTAGAGGGTGATGACGTCGGCGAGGTCGGCGCTCTCGCAGTACGCAGCGACGGTCGGTGGGGTGTAGGCCTTGACGGGTGTGCCGCGTTCTCGTTCGGCTTTGGCGAGCTGTCGCGGGCACGGGATCTGGGAGGTCCGGACGGCGGAGAGGATGAACCGCAGTTCGTCGGTGGTGAGGTCGCCGGCCCCGCCGGTGCGGCCTTTGGCTTCGATATTTTTCGGCATCTGGACCTCGCGGACCGGGTTGACTTCGAGGGGGCTGGTGCGGACGGCGTAGCGGAACATCCCGGAGAGCACGATGCGCCCGGTGCGCATGTTCGAAGGGCCCCTGGCCTTTCCGACTTCGGTGAGGAAGGTTTCGATGGCTGAGGTGGTGACTTCGAACAGGCGCCGGTCACCGAAGGCGGTGTTGAACATTTTGGCGACTTCGTCGTAGCGGGCGATGGTGTTTGTGGTGCGGTCTTGTGCGATGAGGCTCGCGCGGTAGCGGACCCAGAGGTCGCGCACGGTCATGGATGTGGACAGTTCCCCGCCGAGGCCGACGGTGATGACGGCTGCGGCTGCCATGACGGCGTCGAGGGCTCGTTGGCCGGTGCGGTCGGGGATCGGGCGGTGGCGGGAGTCGAGTTTGGTCGGGGAGACACGCATGAGCTCTCGGCGTTTTCCGGAGGAGTCGCGGACCCGGACGCGGGCTTTCCAGTGCCCGGGAGCGAGTTCGGTGAGCATCGGTTTGCCGGGGACCCCGAGGGGCCGGGGTGGTCTACCGCGGGTCATGGGTACACCGATTGAGTCGGTTGTTGTGGGTGGCGGCTGTCTTGGTGTGGTGTGGCAACGAAATCCCTTTCCGTTCGGTGAGTTGGGGAGTCGGCGTCGTCTGCGGGTGGAGTTCGGGGTTCGACCTCGCGCAGTGCGCGTCGAGCACGCGGCGTCGGTCCACGTGACCTGTGTCTGGGGAGGCGACTTTTCTGAATGCGCAGCTCTAGCGGCTGCTGCGACCATTACGGTGGCGGCGGCGGTCGACCGTGTGGAGGATTGCTATGTCGCGCGAGAGGCGCCATGACCGTCTACCTGGCCCTGAACTAGCGCACCGGGCCCTGATTCGGCGTCGTCGAGTAAGTCCATCTCGGCGACGGCGACTGCCAGACTTGTCACCCCGCCTACGAACTGTTCGGTGTGCGCGTCGACGGCCACCCCTCGCGAGCGAGGATGAAGCCTCCCGATCGAGCTGCGGCACCTTTGCGTATGCGTGCTCCCCGGGCGCGCGGAATGAAGCCAGGGTGGGGGAGGTGCAGCTGTCCGGCCTACAGTGCTCCCCGCCCGAGCGGGGATGAAGCCACCGCCGGCCCCATTACAGGCAAGTCATGAGACTGCATGGTTCTGAGCGCCAAAGTGAACACCACGCGAGCGCGAATCCCGACACCACCTGCCGACGGCTCGATGTCCGTCAGCGCGAATTTCAACACCGCCGCCCGAGCTCGGCTCGTCCGGCGCGCTCGCCGTCCGGCGGCGCCAAGCCGCCGATCGCTGCTGATCTGGGCGACCTCCGCGTGCCGAGGGCGATTCGGCGGCACGACGACCCGCAACGCAACGGCCCTTCCTCTGGCTCGGGTGGTGTCGAAATTCGCGCTGACGATCGGCAGACCAAGATCGCGAAGTGGTGTTCGAGTTCGCGCTCGGGTGGTGTCAGTTTTCGCGCTCTTAGCCAACTGCATGCCGCTGCGGGAGATGCCGATGATGGATCATCTCCGTGTCGTGGGTATCGGCGAGTTCAGCCAGCATCTGTGCTGAGGGATCGCATCGACTGTCCGGTGACAGTGAAGATGAGCCACGCCAACCTCGCTGACCTGCGGTGGCCCATTTTGAGTGGCAGACTCCCCGACCCGATTTGCCATTCAAAGTGAGCCAACTCTCTCCATCGGCCACGGCGAACTGGCTGGTCGGGCTCTCGATGGTCCAGGTTCAGTGGCAAGGCTGCGTCGATGGCTCAGGTGGGTTGGCAATAGCCTATTTTCACTGGCAACGGACATCGGCTGAAGCGTTGCTCAGTGTCGGATCTCACCGATCCGATTGGTGAATTCTGACGTCGCCGGGTGTGGCAGGGCGGGATTGTCGACCAGTTGGCAGCACGCAACAGTGACAGCGGCGACCAGCAGAGTTCCGGGCGAAGATCCGTTGAGACAACGCTCAGCTAAGCCAGCGACGGGCCACTGGCCAGCGATAATCCCGGCGACGTCGATGGTCACCCCAGCCATAATCTCCGACGTGAAAGAAGTCGAGGTCGTCGTCCAGTACGAGCGCGCGACTCTGCACGTCGGCGGGGTGTTCCTGAAGATCGACGCTGAACAGTCGAACACCGACACCAAGGTCGAGGCGATGGCCGGCACCGTTCCCGACTCCGGATGTTCTGTGGCGTAAGCCACCAGTGCTCGCGCTCGCCGCTCTGCCAGGATTGGCACTCGGCGCCTCGGTGAGCCGTCGACCGCATCGCCAGCGGCGTGGGCCGCAGCGGGCGCCACCATACGGAAGCTGCACGACGCGCCGCTACCGCCATGGCCCGGCCGCAGCCTCGACGCGCACGCATCGGAGCTCAACCGCAAATGTGCAGCGCTTACCAGGAGCGGGGTGGCCCCACCAACGTAGTCGCACACAACCGCCGGATAGCCGAGATCGCGCTTCGGCCGTGAACGCCGGCATTCACCCACGGCGACCTCCAGATCTCCCATGTGTTCGTCGAAGGCGATGAGGTCACTGGCGTTAACCGGTGCAGCGAGGGAAGGCGTTTCTCGCGGGGTGGGCGGTCGTTGGCGATCAACACCGCCATCCACGACAACGGCAGTGTCACCCCCATGATCGCCGCGGCCACCCAGCCGGGACCACCAGCGGCGTACACGGCGGTGGCCAACAGCAACGACGGCACCCGACACGCCATCAGGACCACGTACTTGCGGACCCGACGGCGATGCTGTTCGGGGTAGGACAAGCCCACGGCGGTGATCAACGCCGCCTGCCGCTCGTCCCCGTCGGCGGCAGAGCCCGGCGCAGACCGTTTCATGCGCAGGCCTTACCCGCCTGTGCCGGACCGAATCACCGCGCGAATGTCGGATCCGCAGTGAGCGCATTGCTGACTGTATCGTCGGCCCGGATGCGATGTCGGTGACCGGCGCCTGGCCGAGCTGCTCCTGCGCGATCACGGCGGGCGAAGCAGATGCCGGTACGCATTGCCACCGATGTCGACGGGTGGGGCCCGGGAACTGTTTTAGGCGAGCAGGCGCGGGCATTTCGCAACAGGTCGTGTTGGGGCGATCGGATCGTGCAGTCCCGAGTGGCGAACTGACTTGTCACAGGGGGCGGAAAGGGGCTGTGATGGTGTCGAACACAGTGGTCTCGCTCCTGGTGGCGAGTGGGGAAGGACCGCCGGGCTTGTTGCCCGCTCGCCAGCAGATGGCGTTCTCGTTGGGCTGGCATATCGTGCTGGCCTGTTTCGGTGTCGCCTTTCCCGCCATGATCTATGTCGTGCACCGGCGTGGCCTGGTCCGGGAGGATTCCGTCGCGCTGGGGCTGGCCAAAAGGTGGGCGACGGTCTCGGCGATCCTGTTCGCGATCGGTGCTGTTTCCGGGACGGTGCTCAGTTTCGAAATGGGGCTGTTGTGGCCGGGGCTCATGGGCCGCTACGGCGATGTGCTCGGTCTGCCGTTCGCCTTGGAGGGCCTGGACACCAGTTATCGGGGCCCACCCGGGCGCGGACAGCCTCGATGTGGGCGCCGCAGCCCGACCAGGTGGTTTTACCGCAGGTGCGGCATCGCACCGGTGAGCACATCAGCGGGCCTCCTCGGTGGTGGCATCAATTGTGGGCGGGCCTTGATAGGGGCGATGCAGGGCAGCGAATCCCGGGGTGGTCGCGGCGGTGACCAAGGCGGCGAGCAGGCCCGGGCCGCGCTGCGCGGTCGGGGATTCGGTCAGGACGGGGCCGTGGAAGCCGTGTCCGTCGATGACGATGATCGGACTGCCACCGGCGCTGCCGAGCGCGTCCTGACTGGCTCGGTGGGTGTTCGCGAGTTCGGCGTCGAGGGCGGTGTCCTCGGTACGCTGGGCCAATGCCGGATCCAGGCCGGCCTCGGTGAGTGCGTCGGTGAGCGCGTCGTGATCGATCTCGTCGCCGCGAACGTGCAGTCGTGTCCCCAGCGTCTCATACAGTCGCGCGAAGGCCTCGCTTCCGGCGGTGTCGGTCGCCGCGGCGAAGACCCGGCCGAGGCGGCGTGATCGCTGGATCATCGGCTTGTGATCGGCGTCGACGTCGCTGCCTTCATTGAGCACCGCCAAGCTCATCTGTTGTAGCCGCACAGTGTGCGGACCGGATTCGGTGGCGGCGAGCAGCCACCGCGAGGTCACCCATGCGAACGGGCAGACGGGATCGAGATACAGGTCGATTTCGGCCATCGACGGCCTCCTGAGGGAAATGGTAGGAACGGCGGCTGGCGCCTTGGCATGAGCCGTGGGCCGCCGCGCAGGGTTTCGATGCGGTGCGAAAGTTGGGCCGATCAGTGGCTGCCGCGGGGTCGACCCTGCAGGTCGACTCCCAACACCGGACCGAGCAAGCAGAAGTTGAACACTCCCGCCGCGATGGGGACCAGCCCGATGATCGCCACCACGATCCCGGCGGTCCCGCCGACCAGGAGCAAACCCGCGGCGATCACCACGATTCCGGCGGCGATACGGGCCAGGCGCCCGGCGGTACTTCGCATGAATTCGACGATGCCCATAACGCTGCACTCCTTCGACACAGGAACAGGGGTTGCGCTCGACTATACCCCCTGGGGTATTGTCGAACTCGATATCAATATACCCCAGGGGGTATTAAAGGAGGGTCGGATGACCGAAACGAAGCTCGATACCGCCTCGGCGAAACCACCCCGCACGACCTCCGGGCCAGGAATGCTGGGCCGGTGGGGCGCGTTCATGGCCGGGCGCACCCGGGCAGTGATCGGGATATGGCTGCTGGTGCTGATCGCACTGGGCGCGGCCGCGCCGAGTGTGTTCACCTCCCTGGCCGGGGCAGGGTGGCAAGCCAACGGCTCGGAATCGGTCCGTGCCCGCGAGCTGGCTCAGCAGCATTTCGGCGGTAATTCCTCGGCCGCGGTGCAGGTGGTGATCCATTCCGACACCGCCACGATCGGTGGCCCGGCGATGGCACGGGTGGTCGAGCAGGCCACGGCGGTCTTCGCCGGGGACGAGCGGATCGGGCAGGTGATCGCCCCGCAGCCGGGGTTCACGATCAGCCCTGACGGACACACCGGCATCGTGATCGCGGGCGCCAATGCCTCCACCGATGACATGGTCAAAGCCGTCGACGAGCACAAAGCCGCGTTGACCGCGCTGTCGAAAGACGGGATCGAGGTGTATCCGACCGGGGCGTCGGCGTTGTGGAGCGATTTCAATGTCGCCAACCACGACGCGATGATCCAGGCCGAGATGTTGTCGTGGCCGGTCACGTTGGCGATCATGGTGCTGGCGTTCGGTTCGCTGGTCGCGGCCGGGCTGCCGCTGCTGCTGACCCTCGCGGGCTTGGTGGCCTCCGCGGGTGGGTTGGTGCTGCTGAATCAGATCACTCCGATCTCGGTGTGGGCGATGAACTTCGCCATGATGTTCGCCCTGGCCCTGGGGATCGACTACGCGCTGTTCCTGGTCGCGCGCTTCCGCGACGCGCTGGCCCGCACCGGCGATCCCCGCGCCGCGGTCACCGAAACCATGGACACTGCCGGCAAAGCCGTCCTGCTCTCAGGGCTGACGGTGCTGGTGAGCTTGTCGGCGGTGCTGATCGTGCCCGCTCCCGCCGTGCGGACCATGGCGGTCGGGATCATGCTCGCGGTGGTGTTCGTCCTCGCCGCGACCCTGACCCTGCTGCCCGCCGTCCTCGGCGCGCTCGGCACCAAGATCAACGCCGCCGCGCTGCCGTACGCGCGCCGCCAGCAGCACCGCTCGCCGGTGTTCGCGCGCTGGGCCCAGATCCTGCACAAGCATCCGTGGCCGTTCGCCGCGGTGGCACTGGCCATCCTGATCGGGCTGGCCGCACCGGTGTTCGGGCTCAAGACCGCGATGCCCTCGATCGCGGTCGTGCCCACCGACGCGCCGGTGCGCCAGGGCTATGAACTGATCGCCGAGCAGATGGGCCCCGGCGCCCCGGGCATGCTGTCGATCATCACCTCGACCGCCGACGCGGCGGCCACCGAGACCATCGCGCGCGCCGGCGACGGCATCGTCATGCTCACCCCGCCCCAGCTCGCCGTCGACGGTGCCGATCTGGTGATGATGCAGGCCATGCCCGCAGTCGATCCCTCCGCACCGCGGATGGCCGAAATCCTGGACCGGTTGCGTGCCGACCTGCCCGCCGACGCGGTGGTCGGTGGCGCGGCGGCGGAAAACCTCGACCTGCAACAAGCCCTCGACGACTATCTGCCGATCGTGGTGGTCATCATCTTGGTGCTCGGGTTCGTGTTGTTGCTGATCGCGTTGCAGGCCCCGCTCATCGCTGCCCTGGGAACCCTGGTCAGCCTGCTCTCGACCGCGGCCGCGTTCGGGGTGGCCAAGCTGATCTTCCAGGACGGGCACGGCGCCGAGCTGCTCGGCTTCACCCCGCAAGGGTTCCTCGACGGGTGGGGGCCGGTGTTCTTCTTCGCGATGATCTTCGCCATCGCCATGGACTACACGGTGTTCTTGCTGGCCACCGCCAAGGAACACTACGAGCGCACCGGCGACCCCCACGCCGCGCTCCTGGACGGGCTCGCGCATTCGGGGCGGGTCATCTTCGCCGCCGCGGCGGTGATGGTGGCGGTGTTCTTCACCTTCGCCCTGGCCGACCCGCTGCCCCCGAAGGAGATGGGCATCATCCTGGGTGTCGCGGTCCTGCTCGACGCACTGCTGGTGCGGTTGGTGCTGTTGCCGGTGATTCTGCGCCTGACCGGGCACGCTGCCTGGTGGAGCCCGGCGTGGCTGACCCGGGTGCTGCCCACCATCAGCTTCGCTCACCACTGACCCACCGGCCAACCCACTTCCTCGGAACCCCCTATACCCCATGGGGTATAGGGGGGAGGATCCGAGAAGGGAAACATCGATGATCGGCAACGACGACGCTATCGCGCAGGTACTCAACAGGCTGCGCCGCGCCCAGGGCCAACTCACCGGGGTGATCGCCATGATCGAGGACGGGCGCGACTGCAAGGACGTGGTCACCCAACTCGCCGCGGTCTCCAAAGCGCTCGACCGCGCCGGATTCAAGATCGTCGCCACCGGCCTGCGCGAATGCCTCACCGAGACCCCCGAGGGTGAGGCCGCGCCCATGAGCATCGACGAACTGGAAAAGCTCTTTCTCGCCCTGGCCTGACCCCGCACAGCGCGGGGTCGGGTACGCACACTGGAAGGACTCCCGCCGATGGCATTGCCACCGCGACCGCACGGATGGACCATCACCCGCCTCGTCCCGGCCCTGGCCGGGACCCTGGTCCTGCTCAGCGTATTGCTGAGTGTGACCCTGTCCCCGTGGTGGCTGATTCTGGCCGCCCTGGTCGGGGCGAACCTGCTGCTCTACAGCGCGGCGGGCTGGTGCCCGGCCACCCTGGTGATGCGCCGACTCGGTCTGACCGACACGACCTGCCCAACCCCCACCGCCTGACCACTCTCCTCGGATCGGAGCACACGAATGGACCTGGCCCTGTCGACCACGCTGCACACCACCTTCGACGACGCGCTCGAACGCACCCGAGACGCGTTGGCCGAGCAAGGATTCGGCATCCTCACCGAGATCGACATGCAAGCCACCCTCAAAGCCAAACTCGGCCACGACATGGAGGACTACCGCATCCTCGGCGCCTGCAACCCACCCCTGGCCCACCAAGCGGTCGAGATCAACCGCCAGATCGGGCTCCTGTTGCCCTGCAATGTCGTGGTCCGTCGCGACCGGACCGACACCGACACCATCATCGTCGAAGCGATGAACCCCCAGCTCATGGTCGCAGTCACCGGTCAGCCCGCACTCGATCCGGTCGCCGAGGATGCCACCACCCGCCTGCGCGCAGCCCTGGCTGCGCTGGGGGCCACGGGGATTTGACATGACGCCCACCGTCCCGGTCTATCCCGGTCACTGCGCCAGACTGCCGCGCCTTCCCAACGAGCCGATCGTCCCTACGGCCCTGAGCCGATTATCGACGACCCGAATAACCTTGGCACGCCGCTCGGTGAGACCACCCACCACATCTCACTCCGGCCTTCGCCAAGCCTAGGCTTTCCGACCGACCCGCCGAGCAAGCGCGCCGGTTCGAGACCTCGGACTCCGAGTGCACCGGTGGTGACTGGTTGCAGAGCGGGACCGATGGCGTCCTTGCCGGTGCCCGGCCGGGGGGATGCGTATCGCACTCACATGTAGCACCGGTGCATCAGCCACTGGCACTGAAGCAATTGAATATCAAGGAAATGATAGAATGATTGCCAACGCGAGGTGGTATGACGTGAGCAATGGGGCTGGATACATTGCAGCGCAGCTTCCTTCCAGAACCCTCATCAGCAATTACAGTAGCTATAGCCCGAAATCCTTTCTAATCTGCAGCAGACCCCGCACCCCAGCGCGGTCCTGAACCTGCTCGTCGGCCGTGCTGGGCCTGGCAAGCCACAGCAAAGCGACCGAGATGGTACGCCTGGAATGTAGGCCTTTGATCGGACTTCGTTGTCATGCGAAATCCGCCTAGAGCAGTCCAATATTCTCGGTGTGCAGCGTCGCAGTCGGATCGATTCGGATCCCCCGGGCTCGCGACGACGCATCGATAATTCCCCAAATGATAGCGCTGAGATGATCCCGGAAGGCCGAGCGGGACATCGCGGATGGGTCGGCTTGCGAGTTAATCCACCAATCGGTTGCGGAGAGGCTGGCCCCTATGATTGACTGCACGACCAAATCTATGCCGGTGCTGTCCGCGCCAACGTTCTCCAACACGGCGGCGAAATGGCCAGCAATGAAACCGGCGAGCTCGCGTGCATCCTCCAGGGCCTGATCGGATTCTGATGAGCTCTCGCTAAAATGACTCCGCACGAGATATTTGAAAACGTTGCGGTGCTCGTCGACCAATTGCGTATATTGCTCGACGAGCTGATTCATCACTTTACCGATCGGCTCGGATCCGAAGTCGACCGCATCGAGAATGTTGGTCCACATGAGGTCCTTCGCCCGCTCCACCACAGCGGCACGGAGGCCCTGTTTGTCGTTGAAGTGGCGATACAGCTTAGGTTTTGTTGCGCCTGCTTCCCGGGCGATATCGTCCATGCTGGCCTCGGGGCCATATTTAGCGAAGGCTTGGTACGCGGCATCGACCAGCTCCGCGCGCACTACGGCCCGATGCTCTTCCCAACGGCTTGATCGTGCGTCAACTCGCCGAACCACCGAGCTACCGACCTCCAACATTTTCCGTCGCGCGCCTGCCACGATGCCGATCTTACGCTACGGGCTACACGGATGGACAAGTACACGAGGTCGGCAGCCCGTTAACGCCTGGATTCTGGCGATGTCACCGCCGGACGGCCACTGCCGGTTGTGGACGGTTAGCCGAATGTCACAATGACAGTATCGGTGATCGGTAGAGACTGGCAAGCCAGGCGGTCGCCCTCCTCGATGTCGTCCTCGTCGAGTACGTCGTTCACTCTCATCTGTATGTCACCATCTATGACCTTGCATACGCACGCGCCGCATCCGCCTTCGCGGCACGAGTACGGCGGCGAAAAGCCCTCGTTCAGCAGGACTTCGACGAGCGTAAGATCCTTGGGCCATTGAAGCTCGGCACGGTCACCATCGAGGTAGACCACGAGACGTGCCTGCTCCGTGGTCATCGACTGCTTGACGCCAATTTCGGTGTCGAATGGATCGGAACGAAGAGATTGGAAAATTTCTCGATGGAGATTGCCATGCGGGATGCCGACATGATGCGCTACGTCGCCCACTAGGTCCATGAAAGCTGCTGGACCGCACACGAAGTACATTCGATTCTTATATGCGCTGCAGAGTTCTGAGAGAGTTTCTCGGTCCGGGAGTCCTCGCTCGCTCTCCAGCCATTCTATGAGAATGAGCCGTTCCGGAAACTGTTTCGCCATATAGCGAAGGTCTTCGCCAAAAATTACGCTCTCTGCGTCCTGGTTCGCGTAGAAAAGCACAAGATGGCCATCACCCTCGAGCAGGGCTGACTTGATAATTGAGATGATCGGCGTGATGCCACTGCCAGCTGCTAGCAGTACCATATCCGAATTCAAATCCTGCGGCGTGAAATGTCCGCTAGGCGGTAGCACGGACACGATAGTGCCAGTGGCGATATTGTCGCACAGCCAGTTGGATCCATACCCACCCGCTGTGCGTTTTACTGTGACAGCCAGCTCGTCCTCGGTGTGCGGAGAACTCGACAGCGAGTAGCAACGGGCTACAGGTTCCCTCTCGCCACTCCCAGGAATGCGCAACGTCAGGAACTGTCCCGGAGTGTACGAGAATGTTGCCCATTGATGCTCCGGGACTTCAAACCATATCGAGACCGCATCCTGCGTCTCCTGCACCACGCGTGACACAGTGAGCTCACATGGCATATTTTTCTTCGAGAACATTCCATCTCCCTCGATGCTGGACAGCCACTGTCGGAAGTCCCGTCTAGCCCGGCGGACCGGCATCAAATATTGTAATTCACCAGACCGTATCGGCGACCTATCGCGAATCCGAGGCGGGCCAGAGGCGCGTTGAGGTCCTGGTACCTAGGCCCTACCGCCCGCGTAATAACATCGAAGCCGAGGGCGTCAGGCCCGATGAGAACGCGTGGCTTATTGCGACGCACGCCTTTAATGATTGAATCCGCAGCGCCATCGGGTGTCGTGAGAGCAATCCGATCGAATCCGGCAACAATCTTCTTTTGATCGCCCATTGTGCCGACGCCCCGAGCATCCCGTACGATATTGGTCCGGACACCACCGGGATGAACGCAGGTTACACCTACGGGCAAGCGGTTAATTCGCATCTCTTGACGCAACGCTTCGGTGAAACCTCGGACAGCGAATTTGGACGCGTTGTACGCGCTCTGGCTGGGTATGGCCATCAGCCCGAAAACGCTCGAAACATTGACAACGTGGCCGTCACCTGAATCAATCAGATCCGGAAGAAATAGTTTTGTTCCGTTAACCACCCCCCAGAAATTGATGCCCATCAACCATTCGAAGTCGATCCATTCCATGTCCACTACATCGGCGCCTAGCGCAACGCCTGCGTTGTTGACGACCATGCTGATTGATCCGAAGTCCGCCAGGACGCGGTTCCGGTAATCCTGGAATGCGTGACGATTGGCTACATCGAGCTCATAGGGTCGGCATTCTGCACCAAGCGAATTGCAAACAGTGGCGGTCTCCTGTGCGCGTTCCGCGTCGATATCAGCGATCGCGAGCCGTGCGCCGTCGCCAGCCAGCCGAATTGCGACGGCGCGGCCGATGCCCGAACCGCCACCCGTTACCGAGACCACCCGGTCTCTGAAATCTTTCATTTCGGAAGGTTCCCCTTTTCGAGCGCATTCGGGAGGTCGGCGGTGTATTGTGCACCGGCCAACTCGCCGACAAATCCGAAATCCGCCGGCGCCAGTTTGCGAGTGCGCCGCCAGTATTGCCATGTGAAGCCCGGCCAAACAGTTCGGTTGACGCCCTGTGCGTCGAGGTACCAACTTGTACACCCGCCGCTACTCCAGACTCCCTTGACCAGCTTGGCCTGAATTTCGGAGTTGAATTTCCGCTGGACCGGCTCGCGTACTTCTAGCGCAGCTGCGCCACGTTTGTTGACAAGATCGATCGCCGAGATGATGTAACTGATCTGGCATTCAATCATAAAGACTACGGAGTTATGGCCTAGCCCTGTGTTGGGGCCGAGTAGGAAGAAAAGATTGGGGAACCCGGCGGTGGTGATGCCGAGGTGCGTCTGGATCCCTTCGTCCGACCAAACCGTTGCGAGTTCCCTGCCGGACAAGCCCTTGAGGCGAAGACTTTCAAACCCGTCGGTCACATGGAATCCGGTCGCGTAGATGATCACATCCGCTGGACGCTTCTCACCGTTCCGTGACACGATCGCATCCTCGGTTATCTCAGAGATACCTTCGGTGATGACGGTTGTGGTTGGTCGATTCAGTGCTGGATAGTAGTCACTCGAGCCGAGAATCCGCTTACATCCGATGCGATAGCTAGGCGTGAGTTTACCGCGCAATACGGGATCATCGATTCCCTGTGCGATGTTCCACTTGGCAATGCTCTCAAGTGGGCGCATGAGGTTGAGGTGACCATTGAGGCCCATTGACAACGATTCTGCTGACCAGTAGATAGCGGCCCGGACTGCCTTCGCAAGGATCGGCATCCTGGTGAATGCCGCACGGATAGATTCCGGGATCTTGACATTCTTCCTTGGCAGTACCCATGCTGGCGTCCGCTGGTATACGTGCAGTTCAGCGGCTTCCTTGGCAATCTCGGGAATGAACTGAATCGCACTGGCTCCGGTGCCGATCACGGCGACCTTCTTGCCCGCCAATGAGCAATCATGATCCCACTGCGCCGAATGAAAGACTGTGCCGTTGAAGTTCTTCTGCCCGTCAATTGTAGGGATGCTCGGTATGTGTAGCGCTCCGACTCCTGAGACTAGGAACTGGGCGATGTACTCGTGGCCGTCGGATGTGACCAGATGCCAGGCGGAATCATCGGGATCCCAATGTCCGGATTGCAGTGTCCGACCAAAATGAGTGAACCGATACAGATCGTACTTGCGTGCTAGCCCGGTGAGATAGTTCTGGATCTCGTCCTGCCCTGCCCAGAGCCGACTCCAGTCCGGTTTGGGTTCGAAGGAGTACGAGTACATATGCGAAGGAACGTCACATGCGCAGCCCGGATACGTGTTGTCGCGCCACGTTCCGCCGATCTCGGTCTCTTTCTCGATAATTAGGAAGTCATCTATTCCCGCTCTCAGCAACTGTATTGCCATCCCCATTCCCGAAAATCCGCTTCCGACGATGAGGACTTGCGCCCGGTGGACTGTGGCTCGCGCTCCGTCACCTCCCGAGCCATTGGCCTTTTGTGCATACTTGGCAGATCGACTTTTGCTCATCGGTTTCCTCTGGCCGGTGCGGCTCGCCCAGTGCTAGCCGCAAATTCATGTGTCGTGCGAAATTCCTGGCCACGTCCGTGCGCTTGTGTTTTCGCCGGACTGGGCTGCTCACCGCTGGGCGATATCCTCGGGGAGGCTCCTGGACAGACGCCACAGGAACATTGTGATGCGGCCTTCGATCATGCCGGCCTCGTCAAAGAACCGGATCATCGGCTCGGACATGAACTGCAAATTCTCCCGGTAGTGTGGACCGGACTGGCACGCCAAGAACCCACGTAGTGGATGCACGCCGACGACACGGTACAGCTTCGGGTTGATCAAGATGGGATAAGCCAAGTTCGCGACGACCGCGAGCACGCCGCGGTGCCATGCTCTCGAGGCTCGTCCCCGTACGCGCATACCATCGACAAGTTCGGTTCGCGCGAACGTGATGTGGCGTGCCTCTTCGAGTACATGGATCTTCATCAACTGCCGGACCTGTGGCTGTAGACGCTCGTCATTCATCGCCTCGCGCTGGGCCCTATCGAGGATCTCTTCGATCAACAGCGTCGCACCCTGAATGGACGGCCCCAGCGGGATGAAGTGCAGGATCTTCGCCATCGAAAGGAACCCGCGCGGGAGCTTGTAGGGCGGGATGCCCGTTTTGGCAATCAAGCGCGCGAACATCATGGAGTGGCGGCTCTCGTCGCCAACTTCGGCGAGTGCGTACAGCGACTTGTTGTCGACGAGGTCCCCTGTGGTGTTCTGCCGTAGCAATGCCATGCTCAGCAAATTCTCAGCGTAGATGCCGAAGCTGAGAATGCTCACGAGTTCATGCTTGCCCAGCTCAACTTTCTGTGCGTCCGAGAGCCGGTCCCAGATCTCGGTGCCGAAGAGCGACACCCGGTGTTCGGGCAGCCATGCCTTATCCGGCCACCATGGACTATCCCAGTCGATGTCAACCTCGGCGTCATAGGACTTCTCGGCAGAGGTCTTGAGCAGTCGCCCGGCCGATCGTTGAAGATCGGTGCGTCGGCGTCCGCTCACGCGGGCCATGCCGTCAGTGGTAACGGCTATCGGCCCGGCGCTGCGGCTTCGAACTTCGCTTGATGTCATTGGTCCATCTTTCGACTCGGCCGATGGCACAGCATCGGCGTATCTGGCACGGTGTGCCACCCCGTCGGAATGCTTGGACTCCCGCCCAAAGTTACCCGAACGATGGGTAGCGGATACTCGGGGTATGGGGTAACTTTGACTGCGGCAGACCGGATTGTCAAGCGGTCAACGCCCTCGGATTCCGACGTCGGCCCACCACACCGGCAGTGCTGGTGTGGTGGATCCCGTTGCAGGCGTCGGCTGGCGATCACGCGAAGGAAGCCACAGTGAATTCTCATAGTCCGCACGATGACTCCGACTACATCGGGTCCGCGACAGTGATCATGGCAAGCACGGAAGTTGAGGTGCAGGTCGAGCTGCGTGGCTTCTTCCAACCCATCGATGGCCGCTTCTGCTGGTACGGGCGGGTTGGACAGAGTGACATTCTCGACGAGTTTCTGCAGGGTCGTCGACGTTCGGTAGTGGTCCGGACTTCTGCCGGCGAAGCTGCCGGAACCATCGGTGATCGAGACTTCTGGGGTCGCTATCGGATTCAAGGCCGCGGTCGCCCGCCATACCCCACGCCGTCATCACTAGACGAAGTCGAGGCGACGCCGAGTTGAACTACAGACCGCGAAGACGGACGGCGACAACCAGCCGCTTGCGAATGGAACCGGAACCGACATGATCCGCTTTGGACACCTGCTCGACGCCCGAAGATCCGCAGCCTGGACCATGATTGTCACCTGCGGCGCAGTGGCTCTCGTTGTCGCGGCTATGGCAGCGCTCTATACCGCGCTCCCCGCTATAGCCTTGGACACGGGCGCGGATCAAAACGCGCTTACCTGGATAGTCGACGGCTATACGCTGGTGCTTGCTTGCCTCGTGTTGCCAGGGGGCGCGATCGGCGATAGATATGGACGTCGACGTGTTCTGACGGCAGGCTTGGCCGTATTCGCGGTCGCTTCTGTGGTGCCCGTGCTGGTCGATGCCCCGATATGGCTCATGCTCTCCAGGGCTGTGGCGGGAGCCGGAGCCGCCTTTGTCATGCCTGCGACTCTCTCGCTTCTGACCGCAAACTTACCGGTGGACAAACGGGAGTACGCGGTCGGGGTGTGGGCAGGTGTCGCCGGTTCCGGCGGAGTAATCGGTATGGTCGGATCCGGTCTGCTCCTCACACGTTGGTCATGGCACTCGATTTTCGTCGGCCTGACCGTCGTCGCACTGCTGCTGTTGGTGCTTGGTCTCACCGTCCCTGATTCACAAGACACCGAATGCCCGCGGCTGGAGGTTCGCGGCATGTTCTTGGTGGTACTGGCGATCGGGACGACGGTATTCGCGGTCATGGAGGCTCCGACGCGTGGTTGGACCGATGGCTGGGTCTTCGCCATGGGAGCGACCGGCGCAATGAGTGTCGTGGCCTTCATCGTCACTGAACTCCGTGTCGAGCACCCCTTGCTTGATGTACGGCTGTTCCGCCGCCGAGGTTTCTCGAGCGGTGCGTTGTCGATAACCATTCAATTCCTCGTGACTTTCGGTGTGATGTTCCTGCTGGTGCAGCATTTCCAGCTCATCTTGGGGTTCACGCCCCTGCACTCGGCCTTGGCGCTTGCCCCGATGGTTGCTCCCCTCATCGTGATGTCTCTCGTCTCACCGATGATCGCCGCGTGGCTGGGGCTCCGGGTGACGACCACGACCGGGCTACTTACCATCGCAGTCGGCTTGTTGGCCCTCCAGCGCCTCGACACCGGTTCGTCTTACCTCGATGTGCTCTGGCCGCTGCTGATCATGAGCGCTGGCCTGGGCATGTCGGCCGCTCCCGCCACCAACGCGATCATGCTCGACACGCCCTTGGAGAAACATGGGGTATCAGCTGCGGTCAACGACGCAACTCGAGAGATCGGCGCCGCAGTCGGTGTCGCCGTCGCCGGCAGCATCCTGTCGGCGAACTACACGTCGAAGATCGCGGAGGTGTTACCCCGCCTTCCTGAGCCTGCTCGCGACCCGGTGCGGAGTTCGCTGGCTGGTGCACTCGAAGTCGCTGAGCGCGCGGGGGCTGCGGGAGAGCCCCTCGCCGAGTATGCGAAAGCCGCCTTCTGGGATGGAGTGGAACACTCCGCGTTCGCGCTGGCCGTGATCAGCCTCGCAGGCGCGCTGATACTCATCCCGCTCTCTCCTGGACGCACAGTCGACGAAGGCCACAAAGTCAGTTGCGTTCGCCGGGGCCGTCGAAATCGTCTGCGACGCCTCCGGCTTACGCGTGGTGCGCGGAGGAAGCGGTTGGAGTCAATGCCTACCATTGAACCGGCGCAACGGTAAGCCGAACGCACTTTCCGGATCCGTTCACACTTGCGGACCGCTTCAGGGCGTCAGCAGAACAGCCAGTCGGGAGCGAACTCCGGTGATGAACTCTCGTCGCCGACGTGCTCTCGGGTGGTCGGCTAATGGCACATGCCCGATCTGAGTGACTGCCCGGTTGTCGTGGTGTCCGGCCCGAGAGTGGGCCCCGTTCCTGGTCGATAGTTGATTATGTGGCCAGTGTCTCTGATCTTGGAATGACGGGGTCCCGTTCCCGCACATGGACGGACTGTTGGTCGATGCGGTTCGTGGGGTCGGGTCCGTGCGAATCGACGCCGCAACTTTGCGATGCGGTGGCGCTCTGCCCGAGTGGCTCAGCGCCGTCCCGGTGGATTCACGGCCGTATCGGCGGCAACTGGCCGATATCTCGGTCACTGCCAGCGAAGCGGCGATCGTGTTGCTCGTCAGCAGATTGTTCTGCGACAACATCGACTTCGGAAAGACTTTCGCCGAGCAAGTACCTTGGCTCGCCGCACGCCGCGGGCGATGGACGTTGTTCTGCAGCGGGTGTTGGGAGCGGTGGCGTTAGTCCTGGGTGGCCGCCCGGGAGCGCCGTTGGACTGGACATCTCGCGGCGCGGACCGGATAACCCTGCTCCGCCATGTTCGTGCGATCCCTGACCTGCCGCAGCCCAACTATGCGCGGACGGCTCCGCGCTATGCCATGGACACCGCTACGCCACGATCCTGATCGCATGGAATCTCGCCGCCCGATCGACGTGCTCACAGATTGCAGCGCCAAGACTCTGAGAATATGGTTACAGACCCTTCTTGACATCGAGATCATGTGCCGCGACCGGGCCGACCCCTACTCCGGAGGTGTGGCCAGCGGGGAGCCAGTAGGATTCCAGGTCGCTGATCGGTGGCACATCTGGGAGAACCTCGGTGACGCCCTCGAACACGCTATCGCACCGCGCCGACACTGCCTGACCGCCGCGGCGGGCTGCCTCGATGACGCCCCCGCAACTACCCGATATCGCCGAGGTCTCCGCAGGCTTGCATCGTGGTCCGGTCGAGCCAGGTCTGCGCCAAGACAGGGTCGCGATCCGATGCCAGCAGCGTTTCGCCGAGGTCCAGGAATCATCTACGAGTTCAAGCCCTATCTCCTCAGCGGTGGAATAAGGGATGCACCCGACGCCGCCCTGCTGTTTGACGCGATCACCGCCTGCGGCTATCGAAGTCAGCCGAACCTCGTCCGCGCCCATCAGGCCTTCCTCGATGCCGCTCACATCACCGGGCCCCAATTATGACCGAACCTGCTCGCACAGACCCAAATGACCAGTGGCGCTTCGACATGACTCTACCGCCAGCCCGGATTCGACGCACCCGCTGGTCACGTTCGTTCGCCGCGATCATCAAGAGCCGTGTGAGAGGCGACGCCACCTTCGGCGAATCCTCCTGAGCGGCTGAGCAATTCACACAGTCGAATTGCGAAATAGTGCCAGATCCCTGATTCGGCCGGAATTGAACCTGGCACCGATGGAAGTGAGCGGCCCGCGGAAGTAGTCCGCGACTGCCCACGCGATCGCCAGTTTGCGGTACGCGGCAAAGAGTGGTTTACTCAGCGATTTCTCGTAAACCTTGCGGTGGAACTTGTTGTGGGCCTGTTCCATTTCGGCAGTCCGACACCGGGCGCCTGGCGGTGCGGGATGAAGAGGCCGTTCCCTGGTAGCCGCCGTCGGCGATGACCATAGCGGTGCGGCAGGCGTCGGCGCCGGATTCCGTCCAGGCCTGCGGTGCAACGGACGTCCGATCACGACGACGACTTCGTTATCGGGCGTCGATGACGACCAGATGGTGGGTCGAGTACCAGTGGTTCCTACTCGGTGCGGCAATGTACGGTCGCAGGTCGGACCAGGTGCTGACCACCGTAAGCACCACACCGTGCGGGATCGGACCGGGGTCGCAGCGCCAACGTAGTACCAGGTCGTCGATCACCGGGGTTGGCCGGCTTCCATTCCGAGTACCGCCGCGGGTTGACGCATCGTCAGATTCGTCCGCGGTACCTGGCCACCAGTAACACCTGGCCCTCGAAACACAACTCTCGATGTCGGCCCCGCAACGACCGGTCGGTGCCCTCGTGCGGAAGCCGTGTGGTCGGGCGAGCGAACATGCGTGGCCACAGCCCGGAGATCAACTCCATCATCGAATAAGCCGCCGAGTGGCTACCCCCAGAACAATACTCACTGCTAGTCGAACGAATTATGGACAGCCGTCAGGAGGAGCTCATCGGCAAAGCCGCCAGGGGCTTGTTGTTTGCCGGATCAACTCTGTCCGATGAACTATCAGAAGTCCAACGGCTTATGCGGTGACCACCTTCAAGGTCGAAAGTCCGCGAAAAGACAGCCCGGTGCGCCAGCGGGGCTGCTCGACCAGCCGAAGATCGGGAAATCGGGACGCCAGGAGCGGGAACAATATTGCCCCTTCGAGCCGTGCAAGCGGTGCGCCGAGGCAGAAATGGATGCCGGCCCCGAACGACAACGGCGGGACCCCGGTTCGGGTGATGTCGAGACTGTCGGGGTCGTCGAACCGATCCGGGTCTCTGTTGGCTGCCCCAAGCAGGATCAGTACGACCTGACCGGGATGTAAATCAACTCCCGCCAGTCGCGTCGGCTGGAGCACCGTACGCCCGTTGGTCTGGACGGGGGACTCATAGCGCAATAATTCTTCGACTGCGTTGCTCGCCAACTCTGGCCTGGCACGAAGTTCGCGCATTTGGTCAGGGTGGGCGAGCAGCGCGGCGACGCCGTTGCCGATCAGGTTCGTGGTGGTCTCGAACCCTGCCGCAAACAAAAGAATCGCGGTACCGACGCATTCGTCGTCGTCTAGGATGTCGTCGCCATTCGCGACGGCGAGCCAGCTCAGTAGGTCATCGGTAGGGCGGGCGCGTTTGACCGCCAACAGGTCAGCGAAATATGCGGCAAGTTGGTCTTCGGCGTCGCAGGCTGCTGTCAAGGCCGCGATATCGGCACCGGGTTCGAGCGAGGCCAGCAGGGCCCGCACCAGTGGGGCTGCTACTGCTCTATCAGTAAAGGGCACCCCGAGTAGATCTCCAATCACATTCACGGGCAGCGGGAGCGCCAGATCGTTGATGATGTCGACGGAGACCCGTGCTTCCATGACATTGAGCAAGTGGTTGACCTGTGTGACGATACGGCCGCGCAACGCGTCGATGTGCCTCGGGGTGAACACGTCGGCGACCAACCGACGCAGCCGGTGGTGGTCAGGAGGGTTGCGGAACAGCATGGTGCGTCGGAACCGGTGCATGGCCTGATGTTGCAGCTCTTCAGGAATGTCGGACAAGCCGAAGCCCAGCGACTCGTCGGCCTTGCCGAGGCTGCGGTCGCGGAGCGCCGCCGCGCAATCGTCGTAGCGGCTCAATACCAGCACCCCCGATCGTGTAACCAACACTGGTTGCGTCTGGCGCAGCCGCCGGAACGCCTCATAAGGTCCGGCCGAGCCGTGATCGGTTAGCAAGGCGTCCAGGAGCAGTGCTCGCTCGCTCGGTACAGTCATGCCTGTCTCCTTGCACTCACCGGCGACTGCAAGAAATGTTTGACATCGACCACAATGAACAGTGCTGTGGCCGTGACAACCAAATGTCCCCCTGCATCCTCGATTCTGGCCCCGAGATGTAATTTCCGGCCATCTCGAGACCGTAGTTCGGCGTGCAGGGCGTAGGGAGTGTCGAGCTGAACCGGAGCAAGATAGTCGAGGTCGAGATGGCGCGTCACGGCGAGTTCGCCGACGGTGTATAGCAGGAAACCGAATAGGTCGTCGACTACTGTCGCCACAGCGCCCCCGTGCACTATTCCGGGCGCTCCTACATGACGTCGATCGAATCGGTGGTGAGCGACCACGCCGCCTGCGCAGCGCTGGGCCGTCAGAAAATGCCCATGCGGGTTGGCCGGTCCACAACCGAGACAGTTGGGATGGTGGGGAGGCAACTCAGTCGATCGAGGTTCCAAAAGTCGGAACGAACGCACCCATTCCTCCAAGTCGGGATCGGACGACCTGCCGCCCGTGTCCGATAGATTGCTCATGGTCAGCCTTCCTGTCGATGAAGCCGCACCCAACATCGATCTCGAGCGTGACCACTATGCAAATACATATCGCGCACGCCAGAGGTGGTGCGCAGCCGGTGGCCCCATTCCACCACCACCGGCGCGAAACGTGCCGTGCACTGGGAGGTGACTCCCATCTTCGTTTGCAGCCTTTCGCCGATGTCGACGTGCACGGTAATGTCGCCGGTGTCGCGAAAGCTTCGCATTATGGGTATCAATGTCCTGTTCCGTCCTACTCAGGACCAGGCATGGAGACAATTCCTAAATCTCGACGACGGTCAGCTCGCCGTTCGCATGCAGGGTGCGCAACCGCTTCTTATCGAACTTGCCGACCGAGGTCTTGGGCACCTCTGCGGTGAAGCTCCAGCGCTCAGGCAGCCACCACGTGGCGACCTTGCCGTCGAGGAAGTCACGCAGTTGGGCAGGTGTTACTTGCCGCCCGTCGCGTACGACGATCACAGCGAGGGGGCGTTCCTGCCACTTCTCATCCGGGACCCCGATTACTGATGCCTCGAGCACGTCGGGGTGACCGGCGAGCAGAAGTTCGAGCTCGACCGAGGAGATCCACTCCCCGCCGGACTTGATCACGTCCTTGGTGCGGTCGGTCAGCGTGACAAAGCTGCGTTCGTCGATCCGGCCGACATCGCCGGTGCGCAACCAGCCGTCCTGGAACTTATCCCCGCCATCCTCTTCGCCGATGTACGAGCCGGTAATCCAAGGTCCGCGCACTTGCAACTCACCGACGGCTTCGCCGTCGTGCGGGAGCTCATTGCCTCCGTCGTCGACGATCCTAAGCTCGACTCCTGCAACCGGACGACCTTGGGTCGCTCGCAGACGCCACCGCTCCTGGGCGTCGAGCGACGCCGGTGGACGCGCGACAGCCGCTAGTGGCGAGGTCTCGGTCATTCCCCACGCCTGTACAACCTGTACGTTGTACCTCTCTTCGAAGGCCTTCATCAGATGAACGGGTACAGCTGAGCCACCGCAAGCGACCAGGCCTAGAGACGAGATGTCGTAGCTGGGGTTGGAATCCAGGAAGTCCAAGACGTCGTTCCAGATGGTCGGGACTGCCCCGGCGATGGTTGCCTTGTGGACGTCGATCAGCCGCACGAGCGGCTCGGCCTGTAGGAACCGGTCAGGCATGAGCAAGCCGGCACCCGCCATGAGTGCGGCGTAGACCAGCCCCCAGGCGTTCGCGTGGAACATCGGGACGATGGGGAGGATTCGGTCATCGCTGCTCACGCTCAGTCCGTCGGCGGCGCAGGCCGCCATCGAGTGGAGGTAAGTCGACCGGTGGCTATAGGCGACACCTTTGGGGTCGCCGGTGGTGCCAGAGGTGTAACAGGCCGCGGCCGCAGACTGCTCGTCGAGGTCTGGCCAGTCGAACGTCTCGGGCTGGGCGGAGATGAACTCCTCGTAATCAACGACTGTCAGTCCCTCACGGTGCAGCGGGGTAAGGTCCACCTCTCCGGTGACAACGATGGTATGCACGCTAGTGAGCTGCAGCAACACTGAGGCCATCATGGGTACTAGGCTTCCATCGACAATCACGACTTGGTCCTGAGCGTGGTTACCGATGTAAACAAGCTGATCGGAGGCGAGCCGTAGATTCAGGGTATGCAGCACCGCTCCCATCGAGGGCACTGCGCAGTAGGCCTCCACGTGCTCCTGGTTGTTCCACATGAGGGTCGCGACGCGCTCATCGCCTGTGATCCCGCAAGCCCGCAATGCGTTGGCCAACTGAGCGGACCTCCGTCCGATTTCGGAGAACGTAGCAACCTTCACGCTTCCGTCAAGTTGCAAAGTCCGCACGGTCGCCGAGCCGTGCACACTCGAGCCGTGGCGCAGAATCGCCGCGGTCGTCAACGGGACGTTCATCATCGTGCTCTGCATAGCATTTCCTCATTCAAGAGTGTCTTCGAACGTAGGCGATCTGGGGGTTGATTCGCCGCTGGCCGGCGACATGGGGCTGCTGTCAGCGATCCACAGCCGTCAGCGAACTGGAAGCAGCCTCCAGGGACGCGACCAGGTCCAACTCCAGCTCTGGCAGTTGGCTAGCGGCCGAGGCCACCCCGGCCAGGCGAACTCGTATATCAACGTCGCGGCGGATACCGGCACGCGCAGTGGCGGTCCACGCCTGCGCACAACGGCTGGCCGCTACGGCGAGTTGAGCGGTGGCGGAGTCCCCGGTCAGACGAGCGACATCTGCGCAGCCATCGGCTAGCAATCGGCGGAACAGCCCGCCGCCAGTACCTGCCTTCTCAATGAAAGCGCTCAGGCTGAACAGGAGAGTCTCGAGGTCGTCCACCGGAAGATCGGCCCAGGTCTGAATGTCGGCCGCCAGCTGCACCGCCGCGGCCAAGCCCTCCGCACCGGATGCCGCTGTCCTGAGATCGACGATCCCGGGTTGCGATGGGCGGCGCATTCCGGCTGCGGACTGTCGAAATGCCTCCGCCGCTACTTCCGCCACGTCCGGCAGCGCACTCGGCCAGCTGATGCGGTATGTACAGTGGCGCGTCGGTTGCGGGAAAGACTTCGAGGACCGCGCCCGAGCCAGTGCATCGAGCGGGACTTTCTGCACCTCGGCGCGGTCATTGTCTACGACAAAGGCGATCCCCTCGGCCTCGTCGTGACCGATCACGACGATGTCGTGGCGACTCATCTGGAACTGGACGCGGAGGTACGGCAACTCACCGATATCTCCCCATACCAGGCTGGGTCTGCCTGCTTCGAGCTCGTCGAGAACCCATGACCACCCCTCTCGGGGATCATCGGTCGTGAGAACCTGGACTTGCGCGCCGAGTCGGCGGGGCAGATCAATTTCGAAGTCGGCGCCTCGTCCTACCAGGTACAGCGGTGGAACGAGGTCGCTTGACCGGAGGTACGATAACCCCAGTGCGCCGCCGAGAGCGAACACCAGACCTTCGTCGGGCGGCCCATCCCACCCCAGTCCATGCCAATGCAGAAGATCCCGCATAGCGCCAGAACCGCAGTGTCCCCCCATCTTGTGCGGGTAGTCATCGACCAGGGTCCTGCGGGGCATGTGAATCCTTCCGGGTGAATGAGGGGGCCAACGGGGATCGAAGACCGGGTCAGTGGGTCCGGATTCTGTCCAGGTAGGCCTGGCGGGCCGCTGTGTCGACGCCGTCGAGAAATACCGAGTCCGTGCCCAGCGCGGATCCGAGCCTGGCGGTCAGCCAGCCAGGGACGAACTTCATCGCCGCGACCAATACGCCGGCCAGGCGAGTGACGCGTACGAATGGACGCGGGCGCTCGATAAGATCGGCTGTCGCACGCGCGATCTCCTCGGGCTCGGCATTGCGCAGTCCCTTGGCACCAGCGGTTCCCGCGACGAGCTCGGTGTTGGTGAATGTGGGCCTAACGGTGGACAGCTCGACGCCTGACGTGCGGTACTCGTGCCGTGCCGCCTCGGTGAATCCGATGACCGCGAATTTGGTACCGCAATACGTCGCCAGTCCAGGCACAGCGAGCTCGCCGGCCAGCGACGCGGTGTTGATGATGTGCCCAGCGCGCCGCGGCAGCATTCGCTGAAGGGCTAGTTTGGTCCCAAAGACGACTCCCAGGACGTTGATCTCGACCTGCCTCCGGGTCACCGTGTCGTCTTCCTCGTGTACGTGACCAGTGGGCATGATGCCCGCATTGTTGATCAGCACGTCGAGGGGGCCGAGCTCTTCCTCGACCAGCTCGAGAAATTGCCGAAACGAAGTGGGGTCGGTTACGTCGAGGTGGGTAACGATCTTCACGCCGAGTTCGGTGGCGGCCTCCTGAGCGCGCTTCTCATCGACATCGCCGATGGCGACGCGGTGGCCTCGTCGAATCAGCTCCTTCGCGGTCTGGTAGCCGATGCCGCGGGCCCCGCCGGTGATAGCTACGGTCTTTGCGGCGGTGCGGGCACGGTGTGTCGTCACTTGCTGTTCTCCTTGTTGAGGCCGAGGCGCTGCCATAGGCCGCGACCGGCCGCCGCGCGCAACACTCTTCCGGCCATGGCCGCGCGCCGCGGGGTGTACGGGTACCAGGTGAGTTCTCGCGACAGGACAGGGATCCGTGGCTCTGTCACTGCCTGTACCCGGCAGTACTTGCGTAGCCCGTGAGCTCCGCCGAGCCGAGCACCGATGCCCGAGGCCTTCCATCCACTGTGCGGCAGTGTGGTGGCGAACAGGTTGCTGAAGACATCATTTATGTTGACAGCTCCCGCGTTTAGCTGTAATGCGATGCGCTGAGCACGAGCATGGTCTCGGGTCCACACCGTCGCAGACAAGCCGTACGCCGAGTCGTTGGCCAGGCGGATGGCCTCGTTCTCATCCGCGACCTGCATCACCGGAATCGTGGGACCGAAGGTCTCCTCGGTCATGCAGGCCATCGTGTGGTCGACACCGACCAGGACCGTCGGAGCGTAGTAGTTTCCGACCGCACTCCGAGTTCCGCCAGCCAGAACCCGCGCACCTGCCACCACTGCCTCGCTGACGTGGCGATCGGCAATGTCGACCTGCCTCGCGGTGACCATTGCGCCCACGTCGCGACCGGCCGCACCATGGGCGAGGGACCGCACACGTTGGGTCAGCCGCGCCACGAACTCGTCGTAAACCTCAGATACCACATACACCCGCTCGACAGAGATGCATACCTGTCCCGCGTTGAACAGAGCGCCCCACGCGATTCCCTCCACCGCACGAGCAAGGTCGGCGTCCTCCAGCACGATCGCCGGATCTTTGCCGCCAAGCTCCAGACTCATCGGCTTCAAATGCTCGGCACAGCGGATCGCGACCGCACGCCCGGTGGCGGTCGAGCCGGTGAACTGTACAAAGTCAGCGGCATCGACCACGGCTGCGCCCGAATCGCCATCACCTACAACGTGCGCCAGAACCGCGGGGGCGCCGATCTCGTGCCAGCCCTCGATGATCCGCGCGCACGTCAGCGGCGTCTCCTCCGAGGACTTCGCCAGGACCGCGCAGCCTGCTGCCAGCGCGGGCGCTGCGTCCATGAGGAAGAGGGTGATCGGGAAGTTCCACGGCATGATCATGCCGACGACCGGGAAGGGGTGATAGGTCGTAGTGAGTCGTTTCGACAAGGTCAGCAGGCTCGAGGACCTGACCTGCTCGCCGGCGAGAAACTTCGCGGCATGGTCGGCGTAGTAGCTGATGAACTCGCACGATGCTGTCGTCTCCACCAGGGCGTCGGGACGCACCTTGCCTGTCTCGGCTTGCAACAAGTTGGTGAGCTCGTCGGTGTGATCAAGGATCCAGTCCCGCCAGCGATGCAGCCATTTGGCGCGTTGGCGTGGGCCGGCTTCGGCCCACCCGACCTGAGCGTCTCGAAGATCAGCAGCGACGAGACTTACTGTCTCGCGGTCGTCGACAGCGACGGTTGCGATGAGCCGACCGTCGGCGGGGTTGCGCACGTCCAAGACGCCCGCTGGGATCGTCGCGCTCATCGGACCTCCGTAGGTGAATGGGGATCGCGGGCGATCCCGTCGGGATGGGTGCGGTGGGCGGGTGTATCGGTGAAAGCGTCAGCGATCACCTGGGGCCGCTTGAAGATAAGAGGCCCATAGGTGCGGCGAAGTTCGGCCAGGATCGCGTTCAACGGCAAGTCGTCGTAGACGCCCCGCTCGCGGACGTACTCCATATGCTCGGCTCCGTCGGCAGAAAAGGCGTGCAGTAGTGCATCGCGATCGCCGTCGAAATCCACCGGCGGCACACCGAAACGCGCACACAACTCGGTGTTGAACGCGGGCGTCGCCTTCAACCACCGGCCGTCGATATTGAGGAGGCTGTAACCGTGATAGACGAACAGGTCTGTGCCACCCATGAGCGCTCGCAACGCGTCTGTCTGCAAGTGATTGCGGACGTCAGCGAAGCCAAGCACCGCAGGGATCCCCGCCGCACGGCACACCGCGGTCAAGAGCACCGCCTTCGGGACGCAATAGGCGCGCCCGGACTCGAGGACGAAGCTCGCGCGATAGTGGGCAGGGTCGTCAGACACCGTGTAGGGGTCATACCAGACCCGGTCGCGAACGGCGGCGAAGAGACGCTTCGCCTTCTCTCGGCCGGTGCTCGCGTCGCCGATCACAGTGGCGGTGAACTCCCGGACTAACTCGTGCTCGATGTCGAGGAAGTCGGTCGCTGCCAAGAATGTCATCCGGTCCGTTTTCATCTGTGCTCCAGGTCTATCGGCAATCCGTCGACGGGAATTGGGAGCGAGGTGTTGTCCCACCTGGCTTCATACTGGTCAGGGACCGTCCAAGTGTAGGTTCGCAGCATGTGATGCAGGATCGCCTTCACCTCGAGAGTGCCGAAATGCAGGCCGATGCACTTGTGCACGCCTCCTCCGAAGGGGATCCAACCGAGGCGATGATTCCGGTCCTCATGCCGCGGCTCGGTGAAGCGGTCAGGGTCAAAAGTGTCGGGATCGGTCCAGTACGACTCATCGAAGTGGTTCACCGCCGGAGCCACGGCTACCAGTGTGTTTTCGGGGATTTGGTGTCCGGCGATTTCGACATCCTCGATGGTCTTACGCATCATGATCGGCACGGGCGCCACCAGCCGCAGCGTCTCCTTGATCACCAGGTCGAGAGTCTTCAGCGCGTCCAGGTCGTCGATAGTTGGGCGACGTCCGCCCAGTTGGTCGGACTCGGCCCGAGCCCGTTCCTGCCAAGCTGGATGCTTGGCGAGGAAGTAGACGGCAGCGGTGCTGGTGATGGTCGAGGTGTCGTGTGCCGCCATCATCAAGAAGATCATGTGGTTGACGACGTCCTCATCGGTGAAAGCTTGACCGTCGGCCGTGCGGGCATGGCACAGCGCCGCAAAAAGGTCCTCTCCCTGGGCGCTCCGCGCCGCCGGCAGGTGGAAGGTGAAGTAGTCCTCCAGGAGCGCACGCCCACGGACTCCGGCCCGCCACCGAGTCCCCGGCAGCGGGAAACGGATGATCGAGCTGGCCGCACGCACGGCCGCCACGAAGGCATCGTTGATGGCGTCAGTGTCCTCACTGCCACCCCGATCCGCCATGAAGACCTTCGTTGCTACGTCAAGGGTCAGGCCCTTCAGCAGTGGATAGATGCGTGTGGACTGGCCCGCTGGCCACGCGGGAATACCGGTCTCGAGCGGCGGCCCGAGCTGGTCCACATAGGCGGTCAGGCGGTCGCGGGTGAACGCCTCCTGCATGATTCGTCGATGCATCCTGTGCTCGTCGAAGCTCATCAGCATCAGACCCCGGTGAAAAAAGGCGTCGATGAGATACGCCCACCCGTCCTGTGAGAACGATTTCGCCTTGACGGTCAGCGCCTCCTGCATGGCATCTGGACCGGCCACCATCACAATCTTCGTGCCGAAGGCGCCCATCCATGAGACGGGCCCGAATCGCTGGTACCTGGCCCGGGTGAAGCTGGATCCGAAACGGATGTAGTCCAGGGTGTGACCGAGCACAGGCAGACCAGCGGTCCCTCGGATCGGCTTGAGGCCCGACCCTGCGGGGGGCATTGCCAGCTCACGGACAGGCCACTGATCACTGGCCCGCAGGAGGGCCACATCGACCCGGCTCGGCAGTGGCGCCAGGAGGACTGACGAGAGTCGCTCCCGACTCTTCGCCAGCGGCAGATGGATGGCGTACGTCACTGACATTCCTTTCTGAATGCTGTTCGCACGCAGTCGTCGTGCGAGTCGCCTGAGAGTCGGTCACTCAGGGCGAGCCAGCGAGCACCAGTTCTGCCCGGCTTATGCGAAGCTGCTGGGTGATGGCCCGCTTGCTGAAGATGAAGTCACGGGGGCGATTGATGCAGTCGGCGGCAATCAGCTCGCCAGCACGGAGGTAGAAGCATGTGAATTCGCGGCCCCGGGTAGGATCCCCGCTGAGTACGACTTCGTCGTAGCCGGTGTTTAGACCGGCGATCTGGAGCTTGAGATCGTATTGATCCGACCAGAACCATGGAAGCGCAGCTATGTTCTTTGACTTCCCGCAGATGGTCGCGGCAGCGACCTTGGCCTGCTCGCCCGCGCTGGGTACAGATTCCAGGCGTATGCGACGGCCGTAACGGGCCATGTCGTGACTGGCGCAGTCCCCAGCGGCCATGATGTTGCGGTCGCTGGTCCGACTCTGGCCGTCGATCACGACCCCGTTGTCGACCAGCAGACCCGCGTCGGCGGCGAGTTCGGTATTCGGCTCCACGCCGATGCCGACAATGACGAGGTCGGCAGGAATTGATTCGCCGCTGGACAGGAATACCTCTCGGATCCTGACGTCTCCGGATAGGGCCTCGACTAGCGCGCCTGTTCGGATGTTCACGCCCTCCTGTCGGTGAATTCGGTCGAAGAACGCGGATACCTCGGGGGCTGTGACCCGTTCGAGGACGCGTTCGGTAGCCTCGAGCACAGTGACCTGCAGACCCAGCGCACGCAACGAGGCGGCCGTCTCCAGTCCGATATATCCGCCGCCGATGATCACGACCCGGCGCCCCGGGCTGCTTTCCTCTCGGATCATCTCGACGTCCGCCGCGGAGCGTAGGTAATAGACCCCGGCCAGGTCGACACCGGGCACGGGGAGTCGACGGGGGCGAGCGCCCGTGCACAGTGCGAGCTTGTCGTAGGGCACTTCGTCGCCGGTGCTCAGTGAGAGCAGGCCAGCCGAACGGTCGATCGCCTCCACCGTTGCATCCACGAGTTGGATTTCCTGCTTGTTATAGAACTCGGCGCTGCGAATCGCGAGCTCGTCGAGGGTTTGCTTCCCTGCCAGGTATGCCTTCGACAGCGGAGGGCGGTGGTATGGTAATACCGCCTCTTCTCCAATGATGGTGATCTCGTCGGTCCATCCTTCTTGGCGCAGACTGCCGGCGAGTTGGACCCCGGCGTGGCTGCCCCCGACGATGACGGCCCGCCGCGTGGTCATATGCTAGTTTTCGGGGTGAGACGGACCATCATCTTGCTGATGCCCCGCACAAAGTTGGACTGCACGTACTCGGGCTCCTCGACAACCTCGATACTTTCGAAGCGAGGAAGTAGCTCCTCCCAGAGGATCCGCAGCTGCAGCTCGGCGAGCCGGTTGCCCATACAGCGGTGAACACCGAAGCCGAAGGCTATGTGGTTGCGGGCGTTTGACCGGTCGATGATGAAATCGTCGGGGCGTTCGAATACTCGCTCGTCGCGGTTTCCCGAGGCGTACCACATCACTACCTTGTCGCCCTTGCGGATGAACTGCCCGTTAAGAACGGTGTCAGCTCTGGCGACACGGCGCATGTAGGCAAGCGGAGTTTGCCATCGGATGATCTCCGAGCACATGTTGGGGATCAGGTCGGGGTTCGCTTTCAGCTTCGCGAACTGTTCAGGGAAGCGGTTGAGCGCAAGAACGCCGCCGCTCATCGAGTTCCGGGTCGTGTCGTTCCCTCCGACGATCAGCAATACGAGGTTGCCCAAGAACTCCATCGGGCGGTCGATCAGGTCCTTGGTATTTTCATTGCTTTGCAACATCGTGATCAGATCGAATCCGGGCTGCTCCCCAGCGGCTGTCCGGGCCGCTTTGTCGTGCCAGAGAGCGCTGAGACCTCTCGCCATGTCGCGCATGCCGGGGAACACCTCGTCGTTGTCCGATGGCCCACCGTTGGCCTGCTCCAGCGAGGTTGCGAGATCCGACCAGTAGACGAGCTTGTGACGTTGCTCGTACGGGAAATCCAGCAGGGTCGCAAGCATCCGCGCGGTCAGTTCGATCGAGACGTTCTGCACCCAGTCGAACGGCTTATCTACGGGTAGATCGTCGAGCACCTCTTGGACGCGCGATCGAATCAGGCCCTCCATCTCGCGCAGGTTCTTCGGCGCGACCACGCCTTGAACAGCGGCCCGCTGTGCGTCGTGTCGTGGCGGGTCCATCGCGATGAACATCTCGATATCGAGGAAACGGGGCGGAGCCCCGATAACGATGAACGGCTCAGCGGAGAAGAGTTCGTGGTTCTTGTCGACGGCCACGATGTCAGCATGCCGCGTCACGGACCAGAACGGACCGAACGGACTGTCTGGCTGATAGTGGACCGGGGCCTCGTTTCGCAGGCGCGCGAAGTAGGACTGCCAGCGTCCCTGGCGGTACAGGAAAGGGTTGCTGAGGTCGATGTCAGCGAGCGCGACTTCTTCGACTGGCGGGATGGGCCTCTCGACGAAGAGCTTCTCCCCGTTCGTTCCGGTCATCCATCGGCGAGTCTTGTCATATAGGTGTGCACCCTGGATCTGTAGATCCATCGGGATGGTCGACTGAACCTTGGCGGTGATTGCTCCGGGAATCTTCATCGCGTCGTATCCGTTTCTCGCCGTTACATCTGGAACTCGGGTAGGTGGACGATCAAGCCGTCCCAGGCCGTCGATGCCATCATCTGGCACGACAGCCGGGAGGTCGGCTGGCGCTCGGGGTTCATCGCGAGCATCTCCTCCTCATCGGCGCCGGAACGTCCGACCTGCTCGATCCACTGCGGATCGACAACCACATGGCAGGTGCCGCAGGCAGCTTCGCCTCCGCAGTCCCCGTCGACGCCGGGCACAGCGTTGTTGGTCGCGACCTGCATCAGCGACTGGTCTTCCTCGATCGGCGCCTCGTGCTTCTCGCCGTCGTGGGAGACAAAAGTGACAACTGCCATAGCCAACTCCTCGATGCGTTGTCCTCAATGTGACTTGGTCCAAGTGTTGTCGAACACGGGTTCGGAGGCTATGTTCGGCAGAGTCAGAAATTTGTGAATTCGGCTCAGAGAGACCATGGTGAACCTCAACGACGAGGGCGTGCCTCCGCTCATGTTCGTGCAACTGCTCGAGAGCCAAGCGCTCGACCCGGACGCCGCCGCTCGGCTTCGCGACATCATGGCTCGCGAAGGAATTGACGAGACGACGTTGATCCAACGCAATATCCAGGCCCCGATACGGTGGTTTCGCGAGGTCTACCCTGCACTCGATGTCGACCAGGCAACTTCGCTCGGCTTCGCGTTCGCCGAACAAGCTCAGTTGACATCCTTCGGCCCATTGAGTTTTCCGCTGGTCAGCGCAGGCTCGGTAGCTGAGATCGTGGAGCTGCTCACCTATCTGCCTTTGATCTCGACGGCTCTCAGTCCGCAGTTCCACCCAAGTGACGAGGGACTCACCGTCGGGCTCGCCGCGCACACAGGCGATTCGGCGCTGAACTGCCTGGTCGTCGCGTATGGCGGGTCGGCACTCCTGCGCCTGCTCGACATGCTGGCCGGCGATATGCCGACCGTGACACTCCATCTGAGCTGGTCAGCGCCGAACTTTCTAGCCGATAATGAGGACGCCCTAGCTGGGCGGTTGTTCTTCGACGCTCCGACGTCATTCCTTAGTGTCCCGGCGGACACTCTCAACGAGGTATGCAGGTTCTCCGATCCGGTCGCCTATCGACTTGCCATCGTGGATCTGCAACGAACCCTCGACCAGCGAAGTAAAACCATGTCTTTCTCGGAGAAGGTACGACGGCTGCTGGAGGAAGATCCTGGAAAGCGGAGTAAAGACTGGGTCGCGCACGAGCTGTCGATATCGACGAGCACACTCAAGCGGCGTCTATCCGGGGAGGGGACCACCTTTCGCGAGTTGCGCGAATCATTTCTGCGTGACCGTGCGATGCTGCGGCTACTCGACCGATCGATGTCGGTGAGTGAGATAGCTGCCGATCTCGGATATAGCGACCTCGCGAACTTCTCGCACGCCTTCAAGCGATGGACCGGTCGCTCTCCCAGCGAATTTCGACACGAATAGGACCACCCGTCCCGTCGTTGGTGGATGGAGTCTGCGCGAACTGGTGCAGATCGGTTGGGGCTGGCCCCAGGCAGGAACCCGCTGCGGCATACGACAAAAACTCGCGACTTTGCCGAAACCGTGCAGAACTTTGCCGAACTCGTTGCTGCAGCCAACGGCTATCAGCGGCGTAGCCAACACCTAACACGGCGAGTAGTGAGTCGGCACCGGTCTGAATGATCTCAGCGCGTTGCCACCAGGATCCTGTCGGTGACGGCTGCGCATGAGATGGACGGAGTCGAGTCTCTCAATCGTGAAGCACATCGACTCGGTTAGCCAGCCCTAACTGGTCCAGTTGCGATGCGATGCAGGACTGCAGCACGAATCGATCGTGCCCCGCATCCAGGGCCGGTGTTGACGAGAAGGCGACGATCGGTGCCGAACCGACAGTCTTACCCGCTAGGTGGAGGGGATCGCCGGTGAGCTGGGTACTTGATCTTGTCGGCCTGCTTCGAAGCGGCTCACCCGTTATCCACGGGCGGGTATTCGGTCACTGGCACTGATCGGCGGTCGGTCCGTTTCCGACCGCGACCCTTGGGTGGGTAGCGAGAAAGTTGTCGACCAGTTGGGTGCAGTCGTCATGATCGATGGTGCGTAGTCCGGTGAGGCGCGCGAACACGATCGGGCCGAGGAGTTCGATGATGGCGAACGTGGTGTCGAACTCGCCGAGCATCGCCCGCGCGTCGGGGCCGGTGAGGATCCGGTCGAACGGCTGGCGATATTGCTCGATGACGCGGGCACGCAGCGAGGTTACCGCTGCCGGGTCGGTGTGGTCGTCGCCGATCGATCCCATCGCCAGCCAGGCCAGCGTGGTCATCTGCACTGGGGCTTGTTCTACGAGGTCCGCCTGAGTAGTGAGTAGCGCGATGAGTTGATCGCGCACGGGCCCGTCGCCGGTCGGTGTGTCGACATGGGGAAGCAACCGTTCGAAAGTTGCCGCGAGCAGTTGGGTGGTGCTGCCGAAGTGTCGATAGAGAGTGGCGCGCGCGACCTTCGACACGCGGGTGACGGCATCGACTGTGACCGCTTCGACCCCGCCGGTGGACAGCAGATGACTGGCCGCGTCGAGCAACCGGTTGCGGGACCGCGCCAGCCGAGGATCGGCCTGCTCGTCGGCTACGGTGCGCGGATCGGCCGCGGCAGAGTCCGGCTCTGTCATGGCCGCCCCTTCCTCGATTCGTATCGCTCAATTTGATCGTGCGTGGACGTCATCTCGCTCGCCGACCCACTATGATACTAATAGTCTCACACAGAGACTATCGATCTACAACGGCGGGAGGTGCACCGGTGAACACTTCCCGGACGGGCGCTGTCGAGATCGCCCGGTGGACCAGGGCCCAATACTGGGTGCTGGCAGTATCGTGCCTGGGGGTGGCGCTGGTCGTCGCGGCCATGGCGGCGTTGTACTCGGCGTTGCCTCAGATTGCAGTCGCGACCGGGGCGACCCAAGCCCAGCTCACCTGGATCGTTGACGGCTACACACTGGTGCTGGCGTGTCTGGTGTTGCCCGCCGGAGCCATCGGTGACCGCTATGGGCGCCGCGCGGTGCTGGTGGCGGGACTGGCGGTGTTCGCGGCCGCCTCGGCGTTGCCGCTGGTGCTGACCGACCCGGTGTGGCTCATCGCGGCACGCGCACTCGCCGGTGCTGGCGCAGCGTTAGTGATGCCATCGACCCTGTCGATTCTGACCGCAGGCTTCGCACTAGCTCATCGCGGCCGAGCGGTGGGGGTATGGGCGGGCGTCGCCGGATCCGGAGCTGTTCTGGGGATTCTCGGTGCCGGGATGCTGCTTGAGCGGTGGTCGTGGCAATCGGTATTTGTCGGGCTGACCGTGGCGGGGATTGTGCTGGCCGGGTTGGCTTGCACGATCGCGGAGTCTCGCCAACCCGAGCATCCGCCGGTGGACGGAATTGGCGCGGCGACGGTGGCTGTCGCGATCGCGGCGATCGTGTTCGCCGCGGTCGAGGTTCCCGCACGCGGCTGGGCCGACCCGCTCGTCGCTGTCACCGCCGGTGTCGGAGTCGTGGCGGCGGTGGCGTTCGTGGCCGTGGAGCTACGGATCTCGGCACCACTGTTAGACGTGCGGTTGTTCGGACGCCGAGGCTTCGGTGCTGGCTCCCTGTCCGTGACCATTCAGTTCCTGGTCACCTTTGGGGTGTTCCTACTGCTGGTCCAGTACCTACAGCTGATTCTCGGATACGGGCCGCTGGCGTCGGCCCTGGCGCTGGCGCCGATGGTGGCGCCGCTGGCCATGATTTCCGTGATCGCGCCTTGGCTCTCGAGCATGGTGGGATTGCGGGTGATGACCGTGACTGGCCTTCTCACCATCGCTGCCGGGCTGGTGCTGGTGAGCCGGTTGGACCTCGCCGCGAACTACCTCGACCTACTGTGGCCGCTGCTGATCATGAGCGCGGGCCTGGGATTGTGTACCGCCCCGGCGACTTACGCCATCGTCGCCGACACCCCCGAGGCCAAACACGGGGTCGCCGCGGCGGTGAATGATGCCGCCCGCGAGATCGGCGCCGCGATCGGGATCGCCGTGGCCGGCAGCGTGCTGGCCGCCGGCTATACTCAGCGTATCCAGCCCGCCCTACCCCGCCTGCCCGAGTCCGCTCGCGAACCCGTTGCCGATTCCCTGGCCGCCGCCCTGCAGGTCGCCGAGAAGGGCGGACCAGCGGCCCAGCCGCTAGCCGAGTACGCCAAGGCCGCGTTCGTGCACGGCAGCGGCGAGGCCGCGCTGGTGTTGGCTGCTATTACCGCCGCAGGCGCGATCGTGCTGGCTGTGCTTGCACCCGGGCCCACCACTCGCCGATGCCGCGCACAACCCTCGTGCACGATGGCTCCTGCCTCTCGCACGTCCCCTACCCGCGAAGGACGCCCGGCATGACGGCCTATCGCACGATCCTTGTGGATACCGATGGATCCGATCGCTCCTACCGCGTGGTCGACCGCGCCGCCGAATTGGCCCACGCCACCCACGCCCGACTGGTTATCGTCGGCGTCCGCCACCACATCGACGAACGCACACTCGGAGTTGACCTCGACCGGCTGGGACCCGAGGCCTACCGGCTGCGCGGCACCAACCCGGTCGAAGCGATATTGCGCACGGCCTGCCAGCACGCCCTAGCGCACGGCGCCATCGACATCGACACCCGCATCTTGTCCGAACCCACTTTGCGTGCCCTATTGCGCCTTGCCGCCACTGCGGCGCCGGACCTCATCATCACCGCCGACTTGTGCCGGTCGAGTCCGCTGGCCCGGCTGCTGTCCAATACACCGACCGAGCTCGCACGCAGAGCTCACTGCGACATCCTTATCGCCACCACCCAATGACACACATATGCAGAAAGCACCCATGAGCCGCACATCCGATACCATAAGATCCGTATCGTCCGAGGCCGAGGAGAGTACGCCCCTCTTCCCTGTGGTTCCGCCGGAATGCCAAGACTTGCCGCCCCATCATGATCATTGCCTCGGTTGTGGGCCAGCCAATCCGCACGGCCACCAGTTGAGCGTCCGACGTGACGCGGAAGGTGTCTACGCCCGTCACACGTTTGACTCCCGCCACGTTGGCGCCCCAGCGATCGCCCATGGCGGCGCAGTCGCCACCGTCCTCGACGACCTGTTCGGGTTCCTCCTCTACACCGTGGGAGAACCCGCCGTCACCCGCCACCTCTCCATCGACTACCTCTCCCCGGTTCTACTCGACACCCCGTATATCGCCCGCGCCCATCTTCATTCCCGCCAGGGTCGCAAACTGAACCTTCGGGCCACCATCGAAGACGACCATGGCCACATGGTTACAACCGCTACTGCCCTCTTTCTCGTCGTCAACATCGACCACTTCTTCCTGGCCTCACAGCGTGCCACCTCTTCAGACGTGCCACCAACGGCCTAAGCGGCGATCACGTACTGTGGCCGGCGCGATCAGGCGATGAGGACGACTTGGGTCGGGACCGCTATGCCGCCAGCGCACTCTGGGGTGCAGGCTGCTGTGGGACGGTGACCTACGGGCTTCGCTCACGAGTATGCGCTGTCTGACACGATCCGCCAAAACACTACGCACAGGATGCGGCTGTTATGACTCTAATGGGCACGCACGGTCCGGAAATCCCGGAAACGCCAAGCTTCGGTGGCCTCGTGACCACCGATGACATGGTCGCTGCTCGGAAACGATTAATGGAATTCACCGATGAAGACGAGGCATTGCTGCGGCAGTTTAGCGGAGTCGCGACACCCGGTATGGCTGAGATCGTCGACGAACTCCGCGCCTACCTAAACGAACACCGGGACACTGCCGCACTTCTTTCTGGGCGCGACACTGAGGAACAGGTCGAACATCTTCGAAGCGATCACCTTTCCGGTTTGACGGCGGGAACCGTCGATGCTGACTATCTCATCGAGCGTATGCGTATGGCCGCGCGTCACGAGCGACTCGGCGTGAAGCCGACATGGCTTCTCGGCGCGTACAATCGGTTTCTTTGCTCTGCTGCGAGCCGGATCTGTGAATCCAGCTCATCTTCCGATCCCGAGCGTGCGTTGGCGACGCTGCTGGCGCTACAAAGGCTGGTGTTCCTCGATATCGGCCTCGCCGCCGACATCTACCTCGCCAAACGCGAGCACTCGAATCGCGAGCAGCAGAGGGCGGTGAGCGAACTCCCGACTCCGGTACTGCAGTTGATCCCAGGGCTTCTGGTGGTCCCGATCGTAGGAGAATTGGACGATCGCCGGGCTCTCAATTTGACCAATCAGCTGATGGCGCATATCCGCAATTCGAGGGCGCAGGCCGCCGTCGTCGATATCACCGGACTGCCGTCGATCGATCTCGACGTTGCTGCCCATCTGATCACAGCAGTAAAAGCATGTGCGCTTTTGGGTGCGGAGGTTATTTTCACTGGGCTTTCCGCCGAAGTCGCCCGGACGCTTGTCGACATCAGTCCACAGAAAACTACGCTCATTACATTTGTCGACTTGCAGAGTGGGGTCGAGCATGCCACACAGACACTTGGGTACGAGATGGTGATGACGTGGCCATTACGCAATACCTGATTTGGCGAAGTGCTTGGCCAGTTGCGCAGTCCCGGCTGCGGTGGGCGATCCGGCTCACCAGCCTGTGTACGTGCCGACGCGGTGCTGATTGCGAAGTAAGTCCGCCGTCGGTGAAGATGCTCAACAGCAACGTTCGCGCGCACCGCCAAACATGCCGCGCGCAGTATCTGCGGTGGGCCACCGCTGGTATCGTACGGAGCTTCGGCGGCATTCGAGTTCGGGTACCGGTCCTCATAGCTCCTAGCGTGAATCTGCATGTGTCACCGAGACACGTTGCGATGCAGGAAGTTTCGCAGCGGACCTATGTGACGGATGATTGTGGTGGTTAGCGAACCGCAACTCCCAGTGAAGCCGCCGGGAATAGCCAGCCCTCACCACACAGCCCGAGGTTGGTGTTCAAGGGGGAGTGGGGGAGGGCTGTACGTGCTGTCGGGGGCCGCTCATTCTCGGGTTCGTGTCCGGATGACCTTCTGGCGCAGGCTAATAGCTTCTGTCGGTGCGGTTGCTGTGCCGTCGCCATCAGATCAGTGCGGCATCGAGATTCAGGAATCCGTAATGGATGTCGATGCGGCGTGCCCACCGGATGGCCAGGCGCCGGTACCGGGGGAGCGGGCGCAAGTCTGCTCCACGATCCACCGGCCGCAGTGACTTTGTCCCGGGTTCCGCGGCGGGATGTAATTCGACGCAGTAAATCCCCTTGCCTGGACGGCCGAGGCCACTGGGACGGCGGATCGATAAAACTATCACCGACACGGGTTGCGAGCATGTAGTCTGTACGCCGACCTGCGACAGCGCCGGGATCGACGGCCCATTCCCATCGCGGAACCCGAGACAAAGGTCACCGCCAGTCGGCTAGTCGTGGAACAAACCATGGCCCGACCCCACCAATATCGGCGAACGGTGATCGATGGAACGCCGCATCGACATCCACTATCGATTCCTGAATGTCGGTGCCGCAGTATCAGACCGCGACGACTCAGCAACTGAACCTGACAGGAGCTCCTAGGGCACAGCGTGGTAGTCGGATAGGGCGAACTGAGTCATTTGGCTACGGAATTGTCGAGCCAAGCCCGGGAAAGCCGCGGGATTAAAACCATCTTCCCCGACAGGCCAAGTAACGCATCCAGAGTTCCAAGTCGTGCGAGCCAAGTGCCGTTGAACAACCGCGTTGAATCGGTCCTGCGCTGACTTTCGTACATCAATATATCGGAGCCCCCATCGCTCCAGCGTCCGCACCGACTCTACGATGTAATCTATCTGCGCCTCCAGATAGGCTAGGGCTGTGTAGAAATACGGACCGGAGTTCGGTCCGAAAGTGAAATGTAGGTTGGGATACCCAGAAACATGTATGCTCTTGTACGCGTAAACTCCTTCGACCCATTCTTCCTGGAGGAGTCGTGCGCCACAACCACGAACCGGGAATGGTACTCCAGCCTCGCCGGGTGCATCGAAAACGATCGTATCGAAGCGGCGCTCGACGCCATCAACCGTGAGGATTCCGTGCTCCGTAAGCCGAATGATCGGGAAGGTGAGGAGTCTGCAGTTGTCCCGATCTAGAGCCGGTAAGAAATCATTTGAGATGAGCAATCGCGGACGGCACGCCCGGTTGTCCGGTGCGAGCTGCCGTCGCGCCCATCTATCTTTGACCTGAAGCCTCAACTGGATTTTAGATACCTGTTCCAGCGCGGTGGTGAGACCTGTTGTTCGAACCAAACCGTATCCGATAGACTCGTACGCCCAGAAGTGGGCACTCCGGGCTAGATCCTCGGCCAGCGGTAGTTTCTCGAATAGCGAACGTCTCCACCCTGCCGTCCCGTACTGCGGGTGGGGAAGAACCCATCGCGGTGCACTCTGAAATACGGTGACGTGGCGGGCTCGGTCCACCAACTCCGGGATCATCTGGACTGCATTGGTGCCGGTACCGACGACTGCCACCGTCAGTCCGGTGACATCGATACCGGCGTCCCATCGGGTACCGTCTATCTTGTGGCCACGAAAGTCGTCGGCGCCCACGATCTCGCGCCTGCTTGCGTTCGAGAACGGCACAGTCGCCACCACGACCGAGCGGGCAGTGATGCTCTCCTCCTCGCCACTGCTGGTCGAGACACGCACATGCCAGGTCCCTCGAGCCTCGTCGAAGTCGAGTCCGTTTACGTTGTACCCGTAGCGAATCCGTCCATCGAGACCATGCCGGGTGATCACGCCGCGCATGTAGGCGCGGACGTCTACGCCCGGCGTATACCTATGGCTCCAGGCGGGATCCCGCGTGAACCAGAACGACCGCAGTACTGACGGACGACCGCAGGATGCGTCCGGATGAACGCTGTCGCGCCACTCACCGCCGGGCTCAGGTGCGCGCTCGAGAACCACGACGTCCTCGATCCCCGCGCACCGTAATCGGATCGCGGTGCCGATTCCCGAGAACCCGGCACCTATGATCACGACTCGTGTGGGACCGGGAATTGTTTGCCCGGGGTCATCGTCTGTCGGCCGCCCCTCGTCGATCATGCTGCGGCCACCGGTTGGTAAGTGAGCTCGTTGATCCAGGAAGGAGTCGAACCGAGCCATTGTTTAGGGTAGTGCTCAGTGATCGTCAACAGGGCATTGCCGAGTAGTCGATGATAAGGGTGCGACTGGTCCATGACCATTTCACCGTAGTACTTGACGAGTTGGTAGATCGGATTGCGGCGGGTGGCGACGCTCCGGTCACCGATAATGCCGAACTTCCGAATCGCGTCGAAGAGCTTCTGTTCGTCGAGTCCCATCGCGATGATGCTGTCGTGCATACGGGTCAGCAGGGGCAACCCGGTGAGGATGCCGATGAGTAGGGATGGGCGCAGCGCGGCGCCGGCGGCTTCGATCAGCAGTCGGTGTATCGGCCCCGCTCCAATCATGTCCAGCACATGGAAATCCACAGCTAGGTGACGGGACTCATCGGCATTGATCCGCTGAAAGACCTTGTGGCACAGGGGATCCTGGATCTCCTCAAGTAGGAACTTCAACAGTGCTCCG
The DNA here is from genome assembly GCF_052983615.1 of Nocardia fodinahabitans. NCBI lineage: Bacteria > Bacillati > Actinomycetota > Actinomycetes > Mycobacteriales > Nocardiaceae > Nocardia > Nocardia fodinahabitans. The sequence continues at coordinate 2,226,338 of NZ_JBRJJC010000001.1, read as the reverse complement.
TCGAGTGCCACCTCGAGCATCGGAATCGCTGAGCCTAGTACGGACAGCGGCAGATCATCTGCGTAGCTGTCCAGCCATTCTATGGCTAGTCGGATATTGATATTCGGTTCTGGGATCTCGTCGTCATCGAGCATTCCCCAACGGCGCATGAGGGCCAGCTCGGCGTTTGCGTGCTTTTGTTCCTCGGCCTGGAAGTAGCGGTAGATCTCAGCTAGCGTACTGTCCTTGGTTTGACGGCCGAGCGCGACGAAGGCGCGCGAGCCGACCTGCTCGATCCAGACCAGATCGGACATGAATTGCTTGACCTGCGGGAGCTGCTCGGCCGTTATCGTGTCCGCGCCGGGCTCCGCCCAGTCGAAGTCGCCGAGTGCCCATTGGCGTTGTTTTATGATTTCCAAGGTGTGCGGCAAATCGATTGACATCGCTCTACTCCTTCGCGAATATGGACACAAAATCTTGGCCTGGTGTCCGGAGGCCGTGCATTTCGCAGCGGTAGCCGCTCACGTGTGGCATTGTCGGACAAAACTCTTGGAACTCGTTCCAGTAGACGAAAACGCTCGTCGCTGGCGCATGCTGGCCGTGAGTAATCCGGCGCCGGGCGAAGGCCGCGGCGCAGCGGGGTCTCCTGAAATCGCGGGCCCGTGCGCGCCATTTGCGTCCGTTAGCGAGGTCGAGGCCGGCGAGGGGGGAGGTGTCAGGCGATCGCAGCTGCGATTAGGCGTACGTCCTGGCCATGAATCGACGGGCAGAGGCCCCGCCTCGGGTACTCCGCGATGGCGATTTGAAAGCCGTCTAATCGCGTGGCCGACCACCGACAGGCACGCCATCCATGGTCGTGCGCACCAGGAGAGCGACACCGTCGGGGCGTTCGGCGCACGACCGAGGGCACCGGGAAACGCAGATCGTGCGGAGAGCTCAGACGTCAGTCTGCTGTGGGCGGGCAGTGAACAAGCCGCGAGCGTAGCGGCGTGAACGCAGGGGAGTGTAGGTCCGCAATGCTTGACACCGGGAGCGTGAACTGCGCCACCAAGTGAGCAAGCAGCCCCGAAACACGTGCGCACAAGCGAGACCGCCGACGCCCACACCGCACTTCGGACACCGCTTCCAATGATGACTGTTGCAAGGCCAGAGCACTCCCTCTCCGATAGGGCCAGTCCCGAGGCGACGACATCCGACGATGAGGACCCGCGCGTGTTGGTCCTCATCCATTCGTTCGTCGTCAGCCCGGACTTGCACCGGGGCGCCCCGTTGCGTACCACAGGAACGATGGTACTCACCTAGTATGATCGTTTCAATGCCCACGTCAGGGGTTTGAAAGTATGGCGTACGGAGGTTCATTGGGTGCATACTCAACGGTCGACCAACGACCCCTGCCCACATGACACCCGGCGACGTTGCCCGGCTCGAAGGATCCGATCACGACGATGAACTACACCAGGTTGCTTCTGAAGGCCATCGCGGTGATCCGGACGCCGTCGCCGTCTGGGACCTCGGAACGTATCCTCGACGCCGGGCTAAGGCAATTCGAGGTTGTCGGGATCAGCCGCACACGTATCGAAGACATCGCTCGTCGCGCACGGCTGGCACGTGTGACGCTGTACCGACACTTCCCGAGCAAGGGGCGCATTGTCGAGGCGGTGATTCTGCGAGAACTCGCCAGGTTCCTCGTTGAGTTGGAAGCAGAGGTGTCAAATCATCAGGATCTCGAGGAGAAGATCGTCGAAGGATTCGTTTTCACGCTGAAGGCAGTACGGGGGCACGCCCTGCTCAACAGGCTGTTGGAGACCGAGCCGGAGTCACTACTGCCGTTTCTCACGATCGAGGCAGGGGGTCTTGTCGCGACCGCGTCGAACTTTCTGGCCGACCAACTCGCGCAAGAAGTTGATGCTGCCCGCACGGATGTCGAACTTCACGTGGTTTCCGAGCTGACTGTCCGCGTGATCCTGTCGTTCGTGCTGACCCCATCGACCCGCATATCCCTCGATACCCCTGAGGGTGCGCGCCGATTCGCGCGCCGCCACCTCCTGCCTCAGCTGCGTGACGACTCAGTTGGCGGTAGCGCGACATAATGTCAGATCTGTATCGCTGCCCGGCCGCAGAGATGCGCACCGGTAGAGGACAGAGGGGGATGCGCTCCTCGACGAAGTAGCGGCATACTCGTTGTGGTGACGACGAAATCTGCACGTCGCGGCGCGCGATTCTCGGCCCTGGGTAGCACCCGGGATGCCCTACTTGATGCCGCAGAGTTCTGCTTCGAAGAGGTCGGATTCTCGGCGACGACGATGGAGGACATCGCTCGGCAGGCCGGCGTCTCTCGGGCCACCGTGTACCGGCACTTCGCGAACCGTGAATCGGTGGTCTCGGGCGTCGTCCTGCGGACGGCCGGCCGCTACCTCGACGGGATTGGCGGGCCACTCGCCGGACAGCCTGATCTCGCATCTGCCGTGCTGGTCTTCGTAGAGACCACTGTTCACGCCGCCAGCCGAGAGAAGTCGATTTCCGCTCTGTTCGTCAGCGATGATCGCCTCGCTGGAATCGGTCTGACAGAGTCCACATCGGTCGCCCTCTTCGAACTCGTCACCGAGTTCCTGCGACCGGTATTCACCCGTCACCGCGATGACCTGCAGCCGGGGATCTCAGTGGACGACGCCGCGGAGTGGATCCTGCGGACGATCCTCAGCCTGCTCACCGTGCGCGGCCCGAGACGGCGCAGCCCTGAGGGCCTACGCGCGTACCTTTGCCGCTGCCTCCTTCCTGCCATCGTCGTACCAGGGTCTACCGAATTGGATCGGCACCGCGGTCATGACGAGCGTGCAGATCGCAATCCAGGTGACACAAATCTGCAGTAGTGTCACCTTGGGGCAGGTCAACGCAGAGACGGAGGAGGCTCCGATGGAATTCCCGCAGTTCGACCCCCAAGTTGCTGGGCAGGTGCTCGGCGCGGCAACGGATGTGGGCGGCATCTCGGCATATCTCGGATTTCGTCATGCTGAACTGAGCGCCGGTCGGTTGATCGCCGAGATGGAGGTGCGAGACGAGCTCCTTACCCCCTTCCGTACATTGCACGGTGGCTGCCTGTCAGCCATGGTCGACCATTGCCTGGGTGTTGTCTTTTATCCGGTGATCCCGACCGGCTGCTGGGTCGCGACAACCGAGTTCAAGATCAATCTTCTGCGGCCGGTCACGGCTGGGGTATGCATCGCCACGGCAGATATCATTGCCCTGACCAGGCGATCGGGCGTCGCACGCATCGACATCACCAACGACGGCAGGCCAGTGTGTGCCGCTCAGGGGACCGTTACGATCGTCAGCGACGGGGGCGGCAGCTCGTGACGGAGGGCATGATCGAGATGCAGGTGCTGGCTCGTGACGGAATCACGCTGGCAGCCGACTACTATCCCCATGGTTCCAACCATCAGGTTGTGATCCTGTTGCATGGAGGTGGGCAGAGTCGTCACGCCTGGACCACCTCAGCGCTCCGCCTGCGCGATCGCGGCTACACAGTAGTTGCATACGATGCACGTGGGCACGGCGACAGTGACTGGGCCCCCGACGGACGATACGACGTCGAGCACCTTGTCGATGACCTGCTCATGGTGCGAGAACGATTCTGCACCGAGGACGCGCCCGCGGTCGTCGGAGCATCGTTGGGCGGGATGACCGTTCTTGCCGCGCACCTGCTTGCGCCACCCGAGTTGTGGGGAGCGGTGGTGCTGGTCGACGTGACCCCACGGATGGAATTCGATGGCGCTCGACGCATCGTCTCGTTTATGTCTGCGCATCCTGACGGATTCGCGAACCTCGAAAACGCTGCCGACGTCATCGCGGCATACAACCCGCACCGCGAACGACCGGTGCGGCTTGAAGGCCTTCACAAGGTACTGCGGCAACGAGCCGACGGTCGATGGGTGTGGCGATGGGATCCCGCCTTCATCACCAGTCGTTTCCAGGCGTTGCAACAGGACGCGTCCGCCGGTGCCGAGCAATTCGAGACGCTTGTAGAATTGCTCGTCGCGGGTGCGGGTCGAGTCGTCGCGCCGACTCTGCTCGTGCGCGGTGCCCTGTCCGATCTGGTATCGCATGAGACCGTTGCAGAATTCCTGGAAATTGTGCCGCACGCGGAGACGACCGATGTCTCCGGAACTGGCCACATGGTGGCAGGAGATGACAATGACGCATTCACGCAGGTTGTCACCGACTTCCTCGGACGCACCCTATAGGCCCGATCGCCTCCGGGAGTTGGGTGCTGGTCATGGCGTCTTTGCGCGACACCATTGCCAAGGGATCGACTGCTGACGGGCTGTTCTCTGATTGCAAGAAGGCACACCGCGACTTGCAAGGCCAGGCGGCTGAAGGGTGAGAGGCCCATCGGCCGCATATGACACCGGCCAGAGATAACGGGAGAGGCGCGGACTCCAGGTCGCTAGCGATGGCCAACTGGCGATACCGCGCGGCCTGGGCAGCATTGAATGTGCTCTCCGTTCGTGCTACTTGTGCTGGCACTAGCCTTGCCCGTTTAAGCCCAGTTCGGACAGTTTATAGACCAATCTCAACTGTGTCACAGAATGATGCAGGGCCGGCGGCGAACCGCCCCGGGTTGAGTACCGCTTTGGGCTGTCTCGGAATTCTGTCCGCTGAGTTGTGAGATTCCAACCGTTCGATGGAAGGATCTCCGCTCGTGCCGATGATGTACTCACCGCAGTTCCGTGAAAGCGCTGTCGCTCTGGTCGTCGATGAAGGAAGCAGGGTCGCCGACGTCGCCCATGATCTGGGAGTCACCGAGGCCACGCTGTAGCGGTGGAAACATCAGGCCCGCGGTGAGGCCCACGGGACGTCCACGGTCGAATCGGCGCAACTGAGGGATGCGCTGAACAGGATCAAGCAACTCGAGGAGGAGCTGCGAGCGACTCGGCTGGCCGCGAAGGTTTTCGACGACACCACGCTCGGCTCAAAAGGCGGTTCCCGGCTGTCACGACCTTGACCGGGCAAGGAATCAGCATCCGCACCGCCTGCCGTGTGCTCGGCGTGTCCGAGCGCGGCTACCGCCATCACGGCAACCGATTACCCAGCCAACGCCGACTGCGCCACGAGATGCTCGCCGAAACGATCCGGTCTATCCATGCGGCCTCGCGCGGCTGCTACGGCGTGCGCCGCATGCACCCCGAGCTCACCATCGGCATGGGTATCGAGGTTGGCTCTGGACGGGTGCGCTCGATCAAAGCAGCCAAACGTTGGGCTGGTGTGTCGCAGTCGAGAATTTTTGTGGACGGCCGGTGAGCTCCTCAGCGACCTCGCAGTGCGCATTTGGATTGTAGATGCGTAAGTCTATTCGTCGCGGCAGGTTCTGCCGCAGAGTACCATTAGTGTCTTCGTTGCTGTCGCGCTGTCGCGCTGTCGCGCTGTCGCGCTGTCGCGCTGCCGTGCTGCGCCGGGATCGGCGAAGTAGACGCGAATGTCGGTGGCCATGGGAAAGGATCGGTGCTCGGCTATCTCGGCATCCTGGTCCCGAGTCGCGGTGCGGTGGAGGGTCGCGGGTAGTTCGGTGCCGGCGGCGATGAGGCTGTCGCGGACGACTTCGGCGGTCCGTTCGGCGCCGAGGTGTCCGAGGACGAGATAGCGCTTCAAAGTTTCTGGATCGAGGAGCCACGAACCGGGCCCTGCCGCGGCCGCGGGAGTTTCGCCTGATGTCGGCTATCGGTGGGTTCACCGGGCTGGAGGCTCGACGCCGCGCCCGACGCCACGGGTGTGTATGCGGAGCAAGACGCGATGTTCGATACCTCGAGCTCTTCCGCAACCCTGTCAGCGGCGTCACAGCGGCATCGGAATGCTGACCTCGATGGAGTACGAGAACGCAACCATCGTGGCGTGAGGTCCACGACTCCGTGAAACCAGGGTAAGACCAGACCTAGAAGACCGGCCGAGCCAGATTCCAACATGGCTGGCGGAAGCACTCGCGTCAGCCATGCAGTTAACTGTGGTGTTGCTGCCACTATCTCGGTCACCTTGTGCGAGTGGTGATGGGCCAGGTCTTCCCCGGACCGCTCTCCCGGCAGATTCTGTTGTGTATGCATGGAGACGGCCCGAAAATGGAGTTACGGGAAGGCTTCGAGACGGTCGGGCGGCGACGAAGGGGCATATCGCGGTCGGTCAGACCGCGCTGATGGGTCTGGCGTGTCGGCGAGCTTGCATCCGGTGGAGGTCGCGAGCGACTCGAAATCCATCGCCAAGCGGCGATCGTCGGATCGAATCGCGAGTTTGCGGATCAATTGCTGTCACGCATCCGTTGGAGTCTGATGGTCTATTGACAGGGTGTGACCCAGGACGCATACTCGTACCTCAAGTATCTAGTACTTGCCGTAGCACACATGGAGGTGTCGTGGTCGTGATGGCGCACTTGGTCACAACTCAGCAAGGCACAGCTTTCCGGCCAGCACCAGCCGAGCACGTCGAGTGCAAGATCAGCCGAACCGATGCGTTCTTTGCGCCCGCCGCGACGTCGGGCAACGATGCGAGAGACGAGATGGGAATCTGCCGTGGTGCCTGCGCGTAGTGAGTTGTCGGCGTCGGCCCGAGTAATTCGCGAGAATTTATCCGGAACAGTGGTCTCTGGCCTCCGAACGTTTGGTCGGACTACGCGGATGGCGTATTCAGCCGTGCTGGGTGCCGCGAGTGACATTGCCGGATCTAAGTTTCAATGGCGTGAGGCGCTGTATCAATCCTGGTACTTGATTACTGTTACCGCAATTCCGGCAATCCTAATGGCCGTGCCATTCGGGGTTATCGTCTCGGTTCAGGTCGGGAATCTGATCCATCAAATCGGCGCAGATTCACTGCTCGGTGCAGCTGGCGGTTTGGGGGTAATTAAACAGGGTGCCCCCATGGCGACAGGATTGTTGCTGGGCGCGGCTGGCGCGGCCGCGATCGCGGCCGACTTGGGCGCCCGCAACATCCGTGAAGAGATCGACGCCATGCGAACAATGGGCATAAGTCCTATGCATCGCCTCGTAATTCCTCGGATGGTGGCGATGATTCTCGTTGCACCGATGCTCAATGTCTTGATCATCTTCGTAGGGGTCGTGGCGGGATATGCAGTCGCGGTCGGTCCTCAGGGGGTGACGCCCGGAAGCTATTGGGGAACCTTCGGATCCTTCACCGTAATGGCGGATATCGGCGTGTCGATTGTCAAGTCTGTCCTGTTCGGCTTCATCGTCGTGATGATCGCGTGCCAGCGGGGTCTTGAGGCCAAAGGTGGTCCACGTGGAGTAGCGGATGGCGTGAACGCGGCGGTTGTTCTCTCCGTCGTCTCTGTCGCTGTCGTGAATCTATTGGTCACTCAGTTGGTCTCAATGTTCCTTCCAACAAGGCTGGCATAGATGTCGGAGATGAAGTACACCCCCCCGCGGCTAGTGAAGGCCCGGCGAACTGCGACGTCACTCGGGCACCGTGTCGTTCCGGTGGAGCTCCTAGGTTTCGTCCTCAATTTCATCTGGCAGGCATTGTCGGCGATACCGTTCACGCTCAAACGATATCGAGCGGAGACAATGCGCGCGATCACGGATATGACGTGGGGGCAAGGCTCGATCATCGTGGGCGGTGGAACGGTCCCGATGCTGGTGGTGCTGGGACTGGTCATCGGCGGCTCGGTCGGCGTCGAGTCATTCGCGACTCTGGATCTCATCAGTATGGGGCCAGTGTCAGGCATTGTCTCAGCCTTCGCCAACACCCGAGAGCTGGCGCCGATCGCGGCAGGAGTCGGATTCGCCGCACAAGCTGGGTGTCGTATAACAGCGCAAATTGGATCGATGCGGATCTCAGAGGAGATCGACGCCATCGAATCGCTTGGATTGCGATCGATACCTTTCGTGGTAACGACCAGGATTATTGCCGGCGCGGTCGCCATCGTTCCGACTTTTCTTATTGCTCTAATCCTCAGCTATGCGGCGTGCCGGACTGTGATCGTCCAGCTGCACGGCCAGGCCGCAGGTGTCTACGATCACTACTTCTATCAATTCATCAGCGGGTGGGATATCACTGCTGCGGTGATCAAGGTTCTTGTATTCGGAACGGCTGTAATTTTGATTCACAGTTATCAAGGGTTCTTCGCGACAGGCGGTCCGGAAGGCGTCGGAATTGCGTCCGGCCGCGCCGTCCGGGCAAGTTTTGTGGCGATCATCAGTCTGGACATGGTATTGACCATGCTCTTGTGGGGTGTCAACTCCGCGATCGAATTCACAGGGTGAGCGCCGATGTCTCGATATGAAATGCCGGGAGTATCGGCAACAAAGCGATCGTCGATTATTGTCGGTATGGTCGCCGTGCTGACGGCACTGTCAGTAGCGGCCGCTTGGACAGTTGGCAACGCGGCCCGCGGCGACAACCGAATGCTTGTGGTGTTGCGCACCGAGAAAATCGGAGACGGCGTCGGGGTGGGTACGCCGGTGCAGTTCGACGGTGTCGGCATCGGTGCCGTCACTGCCATCGGTTCAGGTGATGGGGCGAAACAGGTGACTTTGATGCTTGATCGAGCAAACTCGAGCGGGCTCACCGACAGCCTTCTCGTAGACTACTCGCCGTCTAATCTTTTCGGTATCAGCGAGGTTGCGCTGAAACCGGGCGTTGGGGGCGCGCCCCTGCGAGACGGCGTTGTTATCGACCTGACGGGTCCTCGATCTGACAGGCAGCGAGATGCGACCATGGGTGTACTGATTCGGACAGTCGCCGAGACCACGGGAAGCCTTCTTACCCCGGAACTCACCGACGTGCTGGTGCGGGTTGCTACAGCGGCCCGCCAATTCACGCCACTCATGGAGGCGATTGTGGTATCCGGCCGGAACGTTGCTGAGACACGCTCTGTGCCGGTATCGGAGTTGCTGGAACAGTATGGCTCGATGCTTGTCGGCAGCGCATCGATGATCGACGGCACGGTAGGCCTGATATATCGGCTCACCACCATCGAGATTCTGAATAGCCAACGCGAGCTATTCGACGCCACAGTCAGTGTTGTAGGCCAACGCTTCTTCCCCGCCCTCGCAGGAACGCTATTCACGGCGCAGGCTCATCTGTCAGAGTACGCGGTAATGCTCACGCCGGTTCTTGCAAGTGGCAGCCGAATGGTTTCGACGCCTGGTGTTTCGAGCATGCAACTCTCCGAGATACTGTCGCGTCTGGATCGGTCGTTCACGTCGACACCTAGTGGCCCGGCACTGAGTATCAAACTGATTCTCGATCTAGTGCCCGCGATTGCGGCGTCCTCGCCGGGAACGTTCGTTCCGTCACCGTATTCCGGAGGTGGTCGATGAACAGGCATGGCAGCCTATTGGTGGTAGTCGCGAAGCTCGCGGTTTCTGTAGTCGTGATCGCAGTGCTGCTCGCAGCAATCGCGCAGACTGTGCAACGCCCCGTCTCAGGAGGGACTAAGCAGTTCTCATCGGAATTCGTCGATGCGAACGGTCTCAAGTCCGGAGACGATGTTCGGATGAACGGTGTCCGCATAGGCAAAGTGCTTTCGATCTCACTTGAGGATGGTCGCGCAATCGTTACGTTCATGGTCGAACGCGATCGGAATTTATACGAGAACACCGTCCTGGCGATACGATATCAGAGTCTGGTGGGCCAGCGTTACGTCGATGTTCAACAATCATCGCCAGTCACGGCGGAGTTGGCGGCAGGCAGTAGGATCGGGGCTTCCAGAACCATCCCGTCATTCGACATCACAGCCCTATTCAACGGGCTGAAACCGGTTCTGAGCGAGTTGTCGCCAGCAGCAGTAAATAAGTTCGCTACTAACATGATCGCCGCTATAGAAGGAGACGGCTCGGGTATCGGTTCGGTTCTCGACTCTATCCAGACGTTGTCCAGCTATACGATGGACCGACAGGCAGTGATTACCGCATTGGTGGCTAATCTGAAAAAGATATCTGACCATCTCGGCGGTCGATCCTCACATCTGGTGCAGCTTGTTTCGGAGCTGTCGGTGGTTGTCTCAACGCTACGTAGCAAGGTGGATGGAATCGTCGAATTCGCTCTTATGGCTCCAGACGTGATCGCGCCGCTGAACAGCCTCCTCGACGCGATTGGGTTGACTCCTGGTAGCAATCCGGACGCCGATACGCTGCTGCGGGCGATATTTCCAGATCCTCAACAGGCAGTCGAAGTACTCCGAAAACTGCCAGCGATGCTCCAGACCCTGAATAGTTGGATTCCGTCCGATAGTCCTGTCGTGAACCGAAACTGTTCGAACGGGAACGTAGACAGTCCGGATCCTTTCCAGGTGATGATCACGGGACAAAGGATATCGATATGCAAAGGATGATAGCCAAACTAGTAAGGATAGCCGGGAGATTCGCTGGCTGGGCGCCAACGGCCGCCTCATCACGTGATTTGCGGGAATTGCGATGGGGCTTCGTCGGAGCGTTCCTGATGGGTGTCGCGTTGCTAGCGAGCGTTTTGGTGTACGTGGTGCCATTCGGCCAGTCGACGTACTGGGCCGAGATGTCGGAACTCGGGTCCATAAAGGTCGGCGATGACGTCCGTATCGCCGGTGTTCCGGTCGGTGCCGTGAAATCGATTGAGCTGCGTCGGAAGGACGTCCGCGTGAGCTTTACGATTGACGATGATATTTTCATAGGCGATCAGACAAGTCTCGACGTCCGAATGTTGACTCTGATCGGTGGGCACTATCTCGCCGTGACATCAGCAGGGACTTCATCGCTTCGCGCCCCGATACCTTCTGACAGAGTGCATCTCCCATACAGCCTCGGTCGGACCTTTCAAGATGCAGCACAGCCGATCGCGGATATCGAGGGCGACACCTTACGGCAGAACTTGACTAACATGAATCGCGCGATCGCCTCCGGGCCGGCAGGGATCCAGCGAGCAGTCGATGCGTTCACATCGCTCGTCGAAATTCTCGACCGTCAGAGTCGGGACGTGTCGGAAACGCTTGCGATGGCCGACGAGTACATCAGTGCGATCAATAACTCGAAGGCGATCCTCGGGGAACTAATCGCAAGTGTCAACCTTATGGAGACGGTGGGGCTCGGCAAAAGGGCTGAGATTTTCGAGGCAGTCCGGTTGATGGAACAGCTTCTGTCTCGGATCGCGGCACTCGAGCCGGTGTACCGGTCAAGGCTGGATTCCATCGCCCGAAGTCTGGCCGAGATCATACCCGAACTGAACCGTCTGGGCGAAGGTATGGGGCAGATCATCACAAGCACTCGGGACTTGATGTCGAGACTGCAGCCGATCGCTTCCTCAGAAGATGGCGTCGTTGTTGACCAGTCTGCATCAGTTGTCGTTGCGCAATCGGTTTGTATTCCCGTCCCTGGAAAGGACTGCTAAGGATGAATAGGATTCTGGCCTCCCGCGGTCTCATATCCGTCCTGGGCGTCGGGGCTATGTGCACGATATTGGTTGCTGGGTACTTCGCGGTACTCAATCCGCCCAAGACGATGCGGCACTACTGTGCAACGATGCCGGACGCAATTGGGCTGTACACCGGAAACCACGTCACCATTCGTGGCGTCAGAGTTGGCACGGTGACGCACATCGAACCCCGTGGTGATGCGGTGCAGGTTGGTTTCGAGGTGGACGCCAACTATTCGCCGCGTGGTGAGGTATCGGCCACTACCCTGTCAGACACCATCGTTGCTGATCGCTCCCTTGCTATTCTCGACAACAGCGAATCCGATGCTGAATGGGATCCCCGGAAGTGCATTTCCCGTACATTGACTCCGAAGAGCATGACACAGACACTCGATGCGTTGGGTGCCCTCGCAGCAGAAATCGACAATGGGAGTGATCCGGCACAGCGAGGGCAGCTATCCGAGGAAATCGCCGCACTCGACAGCTCGTTGTCCGGCACCGGTCCGAGAATGAACGAAATAATCCGCACACTCGATCGAGCGCTCGGCTCTTCCAGCGCTGCCGCCGGACACCTCGGGGCACTCATAGATTCGCTGCACATCTTGATGAATAGTGTCGCGCGTGGATGGGGAGATATCGAATCCATGATCACCCGTTTGGCGCCGGGGCTGGCGGTGATCGACCACGGAATCTTCGCGCGAACAGTCTCGATCATCGACTCATTGCGAATTATCGTGCCATGGCTGAACGAAATCACCACCATGTTCGGTGACCAAATCCTCCAAGGTCTCGATGCGACAGTTCCCCTCGCTCGCCTCGCTAGCGCGAATATCGGTACAATGAGGGACATTGTCGACATGGCGCCGCCGCTGCTGCAAGCCTTCGTGGACGTAACCGACGCGCACAGCGGTCGACCCGTTCTGACGTATGCAGCACCTAGGGTGGCCATGCCCCAAGCTGATGCTGACCGAATATGTGCTGCGATCGGCCTTGTCGCACAGGGCCGTTGCGATACTGCCGAGGACGGGTTGACGAATGTGTCTCTGATTCCCTTGGTGCTCGGAGTGGCAGGTGCGCGATGATTAATCTGAGAGTACATGCGGTGGCCATTCCTTCCCGGACCTGCCTGACGCAATTCGTGACCGCGGCCGCTGTGGCACTTGTATGCCTTGTCCCCGGCTGCGGATTCGATCCAGCTGCGATTCCTGTCCCTGGGACTGGGATATCGGGGGACCGCTATGGTATCCGAATCGAGTTCGCCAATACGCTAAACCTGCCGTCACAAGCACGAGTGACGGTCGACGGTCTACGTGCCGGAATTGTCCGCGATGTTGCGGTGATCGATGCCGGGAAAGATAACGACGGATACGTCGTGGTCGACGTGGAAATCATCGAATCGGTGCGGTTGCCTGTTGGAACTACGGCTGAGCTCCGCCAGCCGACCATATTGGGTGACGTCTCCATAGCGTTGATCACGCCGGAGGCCGACGGAGGTGGCCTCATCGCGCCGGGCTCCACAATCGATCGAGGACAAACTAAGCCGTTGCTTCAGGTTGAGGACACCATGAACGTCTTGGCGACCTTTGTCCAAGGGGGTGGAATACAGCAGGCTCAGGAGATCATCAACCGCGTGAACTCGGTGCTTCCGGCGGATACACGGGAGACTGCCTCGATCTCGGAGGTGCTGGGTGCCGATATCGAAGACTTGGCACAGCACCTGGATGCTGTCGACGCCTTGCTGGGTGGACTGCGGGCCAGTACCGATGCTGTGCTGAGCCGAACACCCGAGTTGGAGTATCTGCTTACAGATTCTGGAGTGGATCAGGCGGCTGCGTCGATGACGTCCATGATCGGTTTGATCTCACTGTACGATGGATTCACGCTACTGGCAGATTCCCTCCGATGGATCGGTCCACTGGCGCAGTCAGGCGACGCGGCTGCCCGTGCCTTTATACCACTCCTTTTCACGTCCCGGCCGTTGGACCTCTCAGCCCCGTCGAACTTGAACAAGATCATTGCGTTGTTGCGCGAAAAGGTCATTCCATTCGTGGAGCACGGACCGAAGGTTAATGTTATCGGCCTTGAGACTGCCGAAGGCTCTCCCGGATCCGAAGCCGACCGGATCGCTGGGATTTTATCGGCATTGCGTATGATCGGAGCAGTGCGATGAAACTGAGTTCGGCACTATCCCTCGTTGCGATCATGTCGGTTTTGACTCTGGGCGTCGGTTATCTCGCATTCGGTGTATTGCGAATAGATGTCTTCAGCGACTCGATCAACGTGACGTTGCGTGTTCCCCAGGCGGGAAGTCTGCTGGTGGGTTCACCGATACTTCTACGTGGTGTGAAGGTGGGAGAGATCGCGTCGATAGAGAAAGTCGAACGTGGTGTCGAAATGCAACTAGCCCTCGAGTCGAGATACCGAATTCCGGCAACGGGGACCGCGACAGTCGAAGACCTATCAGGTCTCGGTGAGCCGTATATCGAGTTCGTGCCCAAGAACGGCGCCGGTCCCTACCTAACCGATGGCCAGCGCCTCGACGCGGTACAAGTAGTACTGCCCCGTTCGATTCCAGACGTGGCGCAGACTGTTACGGGGCTGCTTGAACAACTGAATCCACAGGCGATCAGCAACATCGTCAAGACGTTGGATCAAGCGCTGACGGGAACAGACACCGTTATGCCGAGGCTGGCAGCCTCGACGACACTGTTGTCGGAGACGATTCTGAGTAGGTCGCCCGCCATCCGCAGCATCCTCGTCGATCTACAGACGATGGGCGCGGACATGGCTTGGGCCGGGCCCGGGATGGAAGCCGCTGGTCCCTTGTGGGACGAGGCAGGAATGTGGGGTGCTCTCATCGCCGATTCCATCGCCCGGCTGGCCCGTATCGGCACCATGCCGGACGACTACTTGCAAGGCAACGGCGTCGTACCTTTCCTCGGCGAGGTCACGGAATATCTCAGCCGCATTGGACCCGACTTGCAAGAATTGGCACCAGCCGTTCAGCCGCTGGCGGACAGCGCGGCGATGTCCATACCACAGATAGACATAAGCGATTTGATATCACGTGCTCTCAGCGCGACTGGAGACAGTGCATTAAATGTGCGTATCGGCATCAAATAGGACTGAAACACGCTATCCGAGGAGATATTCATGCCCATAGAAACCGCTGACAACATCGACGGCCGAACGGAGAGCGTATCCAGTAAGTTGGATATGCCGCCAGAGTCGGTCGTAGAGATCAGGAACCGGTTTGGTCCGGGAAGAACGCTGTCGGTGGACTTGCGCTCGATCATTGTCGGGGTGATAGTGGTAACACTTGTCGTTGGGATGTCTGTTAGCTTTTTGTTGTGGCTCTCGACGAGGAATGAGCTGCGAGAAACTGACTCCATTGCGTCCGCGGAAGAAAGGGCTGAAGAAGTAGCCTCCGAGTACGCTGTTGGCGCGTCCAATATTGATTATCAGAACTTCGATGGATGGGTACGTAATCTGAAATCGAATACTTCCCCCGCCCTAACGAACAAGTTCGACCTCACTGCCCCTCAACTCAAAGACATAGTACTTCCGCTTAAGTGGAGTTCGAACGCGACCCCCATCGCCGCGAAAGTGAAATCGGAAGACGCTGGTGTTTATGTTGTGAACGTCTTCTTGAGTGTGACATCGACCAGTGTGCAGACCCCGGAGGGTGCGCAAACAACCGTCACCTACACGGTGACGCTAGACAAGAACGCGGATTGGAAGATCACGGATGTCGGCGGTGTTGACATGGCCCTTCCGATCAAGTAGCCGGCGACACTGTCAGTAGCAGGGAACTGAAATAATGACCTCGAAATCTACGATCTTTGTTGCTCCCCGAAACTACACGCTGGAGCGGGACTCTGGGCCTGCTTTACATATCGCCGAGTGGGGATCGACGAGCCCGAGAGTGACAATCATCCTGGCACACGGGTTGGCTCTTTCTCATGGGAGTTGGGAAGACGTCGCACAACTGGTCGTCACGGCGGATCCCACCGTACGTGTACTCGCCTACGACCATCGAGGACACGGGCAGTCGCAATCTGCTCCAGCGAGCCTGGAGCTTCTCGCCGACGATCTCGCTGCAGTCATCTCCGCATATGCACCCGTCGGCCCGATCGTGCTCGGCGGTCATTCCATGGGCGGAATGACATTGATGGCGTTGGCCGAACGCGACAGCATGGTGCTCGAAGCGCGAGTCGTCGGCGTCGCGTTCGTGGCGACTGGAGCCGGAGATATCCTCGGACGACTGATGCGCCGCGGGTTCTGGTCATGGTTGGTATCGCTGGCGTTGACTGTGGCACCGCTTCTCGTGATCCCTTCCCGGCCGCTGCTCATCGTGCGACAGCTGACACGCGCCGTCTTGTTCGGGTACCGACCATTCCGCCACGACCTGAACCGAGCGGTAGGGCAGCTGGCGAGCAGCAATCCTCGCAGCGTCGCACAGCTGACTCGTTCGATCCTGTCCCATGATCGGTACTCGGCACTGGATCGATTCGACTGCCGTGTCGTCGTATTCGCAGGTTCGCGAGATCTGTTGACTCCCGTTTATCACGCTCGTGCGATACACCGTCGCGTACCAAGGAGCGGCCTGGTCATCTTCCCGAACTCCGGACACTTCCTACCCTATGAACGTTGCGGTGAGATTGCGGCCCACCTACTGGGATTGACAATGCCAATGGCGTACTCGGACAGCGACGTTGCATAGCGGCATGGAGGCTCGAGTTCGTCGTAGGCCCAGCCGGTGTCGCCGGACAGCTCTTAGGTCTTGCCCTGATGCTCCTCGGTGGTGACCACAACGGCGATGATTTCAGCCAGATTCCGGCGCGACGCCGAAGCGACCACACCGTCGCCGGTGCTCGACAGCGGCACCGGTCTCGCGAACGGTGGGGATGATGTCGCGGCCGTAGTTCTCGCTGTACCAGCCGCTGCGCAGGATCGTGAACGACACCCCGCTGGCACGCACGCGTCTTCTGTGGGCAGGTGCATGGCCGCGGTCGACAGCGCGGTGTCGTCGGCTTTGAGGCCGCTGGTGTAGATGATCCGCGCGGCACCGGCTTTGGCGACGGCAGCGATCTCCTCGGTGTGCTGGCGGTCGCGGTTGGCCAGGGCGGTGCCCGAGATCAGCACGAACATATACACCGGCGTAATGGTGGTGGGGTCGTCGTAGTCGATGACCGCGGTGTGCACCCCTCGGGCGGCGTGGTCAATGATCTTGGCCAGGTCGCGGGCACCGGCGATTACCTCGGCGGGGTCGGTGCTGCGGTCGAGGACGGCTTCGACGGCTGCTCGGCCGAGGTGACCGCAGGTAACGGTGATGACGATGGACACAGGTCTCCGTTCAGGTTTCGACGGTGGTCAGTTGCTGATGGCGGCTGCGCGATGCAGGTAGCGACTCTCGCCGATCTGATCGGCGGTGAAGGCGGCGATGCCGGCGCGGGTGATCGCGAAGCCGAGCTTGTCGGTGCCGAAGAACCTGACCGGATATGGCCCTTCGGTGCACAGTCCTTGGGGGGCGATGAACCGCACGATCGTCCTATCCAGCCCCGAGGGCATGATCTTGTTCGACATGCCGGTGATCTCCTCGTAGGCGCGGGGCATGAACGTGCGCGGCATGAACTCGATCAACCCGGTGATCAAGGTCGGGGACCCCCGCGGGTCCAGTACCGCAGGAGTGGCGTGGCCGATGAAGCGGCCCACACCGTGACGCTTCATCGCCGCCAGGATGTGGCTGGTGCCCTCGATCAGCGGGGTCCCGGTTGGCTTTGCGGTCCATGCTCGGGCCCAACGCGCTGATCACTGCATCGGAAACCTCGCCGACCACGACTTTCACCTGCTCACCCCAGCGAGAAGGGATCTTGGCGGGTTGTGGGCGTAGGCGGTCACGGTCTGCCCGGCCGCGAGCAGCCGTTCCACCATCAGCGAACCGGTGGCCCGAAAACAGTGACATTCATACGAGTCCTCCTTCGGGAATCGGGGTGGTCAGGAGGCGTAGGGGCCGAAACGTCCCCAAGCGACGAACACCGCGGCTTCCAGCAGGGCAAGGTTGAACACGATCGCGGCGGGCTCCTTCCAGCGCGCGTGGGCCACCATTGCCAGCGCCATGATCACCGCGAGGCCGACCGCGGCGCTGAGACGTCGATGCCTTCAGCTTCTACCGCCGCAATACTCCGTTCGTTTTCCTCGACACCACCGCCGAGCGGCTACGGTTCGATGCACCTCACGACCTCGGGCACCTGTGTATTCACGGCATTCATGCTGTGCCGCACGGGTGCGAGGCAGAAGCTGCGGCGATCAGTTCGCTAACGCGTTGCTCAAGTCGCCATGATGTTCTATCGGTGGGACTGCGAAACCCTAGCGTGGCGCAGGTCATCCGTGCCAAGGCTCGATGGAACGTGTCCGCGACAGCGCTGGCGAACCGGCTGCATGCGCTGGGTTTGATAGCTGACTGGACGTATCGCGCAGCGTTGGTGGAATTGAGCAAGCGCGGAGTCCGCTCCGCGCGCCCAGGCTCGGCGCTTGTCCACGAATCGTCACAGGTGCTGGGTAAAGTGCTCGCCGGCCTGCATGGGCAAGGGATGACGGTGCGCGACATTGCCAAGGAGTTCGGTCTCACTCCCCAAGGGGTGACCGAGTACCTGTTCGGACTGACGACGACCCAGCACGAAGGTAACGGGTCCGGACGGTCGCGGATGGATCGCTTCGCCCGTGCCTCCCTGTCGTGCGAGATTACGTATCTGCTGGGTGCAGCGCCGAGAACATTGCGTTGCAGGGTGTGCGCACGGCAGAATTTCTCGGACTTCTCGGCGTGCGCACCGGTCGAGTGCGGGTGCACACGGTCAGTTGCACTGTGCGCACGGCTGAACGAGCGTGCGCACAGTGTCGATCTTGGGGGTTAACGTGCGTATGCACCCTGATCGGGGGAGCACAGGATCAGCTGTGGTGGGGCGGGTGAATCCAATCGCGCGAGAAATGGCTGTTGTCCCAGCTCTCGATGTCGTCGGGCGGGCGTCGGCCACCTCACGTTGCGTGCTCTGAAGGCGCCTGCCGCGCAGGCGTGGCCTGGCGGGGATCGTGGGGGTCGGCGCCACGGCATTAGCGTCAATCGGTCTGCGATCGTGGCTCACGTGATCTTGGCCCCGCTCGCCGGAGTAAGAGCTTTCGTCCCTCGATCTGCTCCCCGTACAGAGGACGATCGTCGAGAGCCGTTGATGCCGTGTAGACGGCTCCTGCATGTGAGCCATTCGGGAACTCAGCTCGACTTCTCTGCTTGTCCGCACGGCGTCTTTCGAGAAGGTCGTGAGTGCGATGCTCGGGTGTGTGACGCGCGATCGCTGGGTGCTAGTGGCTGTCGGCGATGCGGCGTTGCGGCGAGATACACGGCTCGGCCAGAAGGTGGTGTGTTGATCATCACGTGTGGATCGGGTCGGGCGGGGCCGTGCCGATCGCTCGTATGGCTTGGCACACTCTCAGGCGGCCTCGATCTGGGGTGCGCGATCGTCGATCTCGACGCAGGGCGAGTGGCTCTCCAACGCGGTGGCAGCGGGCGGGGACCCCACTATGTCACCACTAATTTGGCTGGACACGCCGTTGTCGAGCGTTGTCCAGCGTTGTCGATAGTTGTCGTATCGGAGCGTATTTCCCCAGGTAGGCATGCTGATTTGGTAGACGATGGTTGCCCAGAGTGGGCCACGGTTGTCTATGCCGCGCGCTCCGAGAAGGTCAGGGGTTCGATTCCCCTTAGCTCCACATATGCGCAGGTCAGGCCATGTTTTTGGTCTGATTTGCGGGCTATTTGGTCACCACGAAGTCACCACTAATTCAAATGACGACTATCCGGCGGGGTTCGAGTTGGGCGTTCGTACTTCGAACGGTTTCACGAACGTCTGAATCCGCTACCCGCTACCCGCTACCCGCTACCCGCTACCCGCTACCCGCTACCCGCTACCCGCTACCCGGATCGGCCTTCGAGAGGCCGGTCACCGCTCGGTTGAGGACATCGGCAGCGGCCTTGTGCGGGCGTCCACGTGCCATGTAGTGGCGTTGGGTCATCGCGGGGTCGACATGGCCGAGGACATCGGCGGTGACCCGGGCCGACAGGCCGGCATCGTCGAGGATGGTGGCCACAGCGTGGCGGAAACTGTGTGGGGTGATGTCCTCGGCGAACCCGAGGGCTTCGCGGACACGCTGCCAGCCATGTCCGACGTTCTGTGGGTCACGCAACGTCCCCACCGCTGAGGGGAAGACCAGGTCCAGGACCTCGGTGCCGGGGTCCGGAGGAGAAGCTGGTCGCCGGTTCGCCATGGCGGTTTTGCGGCGTTTGAGCATTTCCACCGCGAAACCGGGCAGGGCGATGGTGCCGGTCCGGTTCTTCGGGTCGTCTTTCCTGGTGACCCGGACCAGTCCTTTGCCGGCGACGCGGACTAGTTTTCCGGTGGGGCGCAGTGTTGCGGCGTCGAGGTCGATGTCGGTCCACAACAGTGCGAGCATTTGCGAGCGGCGCAGGCCGGTGGCGGCGTAGAGGGTGATGACGTCGGCGAGGTCGGCGCTTTCGCAGTAGGCGGCGACCGTCGGCGGGGTGTAGGCCTTGACCGGTGTGCCGCGATCTCGTTCTGCCTTGGCGAGCTGTCGCGGGCACGGGATCTGAGAGGTGCGGACGGCGGAGAGGATGAACCGCAGTTCGTCGGTGGTGAGGTCGCCGGCGCCGCCGGTGCGGCCTTTGGCTTCGATGTTTTTCGGCATCTGGACCTCGCGGACCGGGTTGACTTCGAGGGGACTGGTGCGGACGGCGTAGCGGAACATCCCGGAGAGCACGATGCGCCCGGTGCGCATGTTCGAAGGGCCCCTGGCTTTTCCGACTTCGGTGAGGAAGGTTTCGATGGCTGAGGTGGTGACTTCGAACAGGCGCCGGTCACCGAAGGCGGTGTTGAACATTTTGGCGATTTCGTCGTAGCGGGCGATGGTGGATTCGGTGCGGTCTTGTGCGATGAGACTCGCGCGGTAGCGGACCCACAAGTCGCGCACGGTCATGGATGTGGACAGTTCGCCGCCGAGGCCGACGGTGATGACGGCTGCGGCGGCCATGACGGCGTCGAGGGCTCGTTGGCCGGTGCGGTCGGGGATCGGGCGGTGGCGGGAGTCGAGCTTGGTCGGGGACACACGCATGAGCTCGCGTCGTTTTCCGGAGGAGTCGCGGACCCGGACGCGGGCTTTCCAGTGCCCGGGAGCGAGTTCGGTGAGCATCGGTTTGCCGGGGACCCCGAGGGGCCGGGGTGGTCTACCGCGGGTCATGGGTGCACCGATTGAGTCGGTTGTTGTGGGTGGCGGCTGTCTTAGTGTGGTGTGGCAACGAAATCCCTTCCGCTCGGTGAGTTGGGGAGCCGGCGTCGTCTGCGGGTGAAGTTCGGGGTTCAACCTCGCGCAATGCGCGTCGACCACGCGGCATCGGTCCACTTGACCTGTGTCTGGGGAGGCGACTTCTTCGAATGCGCAGCTCTAGCGGCTGCTCCGACCATCACGGTGGCGGCGGCGGTCGACCGTGTAAAGGATTGCTCTGTCGCGCGGGAGGCGCCATGACCGTCTACCTGGCCCTGAACTAGCGCACCGGGTCCTGATTCGGTGTCGTCGAGTTAGTCCATTTCGGCGAGAGCGACGACGACTGCGAGACCTGTTACGCCGCCGGTGAACTGTTCGGTGTGCGCGTCGACGGCCGCCCCCTCGCGAGCGGGGATGAAGCCTCCCGATCGAGTTGCGGCACCTTGGCGTATGCGTGCTCCCCGGGCGAGCGGAATGAAGCCAGGGTGGGGGAGGTGCACCTGTCCGGCCTACAGTGCTCCCCGCCCGAGCGGGGATGAAGCCACCGCCGATCCTATTAAAGGCAAGTCATGAGACTGCATGCCGCTGCGGGAGATGCCGATGATGATCATCTCCGTGTCGTGGGTATCGGCGAGTTCGGCCAGCATCTGTGCTGAGGGATCGCATCGGCTGTAGCGCGTGCAGTTCTGATGTGCTGTCGCAGGTTCGTGTCCTCGGCAGGACACACAAAACATGGGGAACCGGAAAACGCCTGGTCATCGCGGATGCCTATCCGATCTGACGATGCTGATCGGCCGGTCGGAATGGTTTCTGTTCCCCTCTTCGAGGGATCCACACGTCGGGGCGTGTCGAAGAGGGGAACGGGGACGACCCGCGGTTTCGCGCGGTCCGTTGAGGATCGAAGCCGACTACCAACCGTA
Source organism: Nocardia fodinahabitans (assembly GCF_052983615.1). Lineage (NCBI taxonomy): Bacteria > Bacillati > Actinomycetota > Actinomycetes > Mycobacteriales > Nocardiaceae > Nocardia > Nocardia fodinahabitans. The sequence continues at coordinate 2,204,724 of NZ_JBRJJC010000001.1, read as the reverse complement.
GGCTGCCCCGTCAGTGAACATGGGACACCGAACCGCTGAGTGGGTCAGGGGTTCGAGTCTCCTTAGCTCCGCAGAAACAGCAGGTCAGGCCCAATCTAAGACCAAGATCAAGCGTGTCCATCACCCGGGTCAGGGCCCTACCCCACGTTTTGGTCCTGTATTTCCGTCCACAGAAACATTGCGGCATTGAAGAAGGCGTCCGCTGGGTCGACCAGTGGGACACCAAACCCCCGCCCGTTCGTCTGGCGCAAGACTGCCGACGAGATTCTCGACTCCTCGCAAGATATCTGCAACGGATTTCAGACGCGGAACACTAGCGCTCGCGCAGCCGGATGATGGTGTGGGCGATGTCGTCCACCATGCGGTCGAACATTTCATCGGGGCCGGTGCGTGAAACGTCCATGGCTTCGCGCAGATGCGGCACGTCGAGGTCCGGGAACTGATCGAGCCAGGACCGCGGCATCGGAGAGTCATCGACAACATTCTGGCCGATGTCATGGCGGTAATCGATGAGCAGTGCGAAGGCGTACAGCCGCAAGGTCAGGTCGCGGTGCACGAACAGCGCGTCGGGCATGCTCAGGCCGAGGTCGGTCAGGAACCCGAGGAAAGCGTCGGGCGCGGTGAGGCGCGTCGGATGCAGGCGCACGTCGCCGACTTGCTCGTCGAGAGAGAACAGCAGCGCACGCGGGTGCGCACGGTTCGTTTCGCGTCGCAGGCGGCAGTACTCGGCAAAGCTGGCACGCCAATCGTTCGGATCGAGATCGGGCTCAGGCCATTTCGCCATCCAGAGCTCGACCGCCCGGTCGACGACATCCTGCCGATCGCGGACATGGCGATATAGCGCACGCACGGTCACCTCGAGATGTTCGGCGAGGACCTGCATCGTCACCGCGCGGAACCCGTCGCGCCCGGCCAACTCGAGCATGGCCGCGGCGATCAGGTCGGCGTTGAGCGTCGGCCGCCCGCCCCGGGTGACCGGACTTCGGCGCTGACGCCCTGGTGAAAGCTGGTCCGGCATTCCTGCACGATAACCCAGCCGCTTGACGTTCGCATAGCATTGACATTAATGCGGGGCGGTCGCAGACTGGTGACGGTCGCCTCCAAGGACAGCGGAACCTCCACTCGCCGAAATATGTCCGGCCGCCATGCCGCACAACGAATTCCAGCAAGAAAGGTTGTCACCGTGACGCAGAGCGAACTGCGAAACCCGCACCTCGATCAGCTGATCGCCGAGCTGCAGCGGCGAAGCACCGACCAGATCGTCGATATCCGTGACCATTTCATCGCACGCGCCGAACGCGGCGAAGCGCTCGATCCAGGAACGATCGACGACGACGCCACTCGGTTCCTCGCCGACAAATTCGTCGCTCTCGACCACGACAAGGCACTGTTCTGCCACCGTCTCTGCCTCGCACTCCGCGCGAAATGCGCTGTAGAAGTGGGCACTTCGTACGGCGTCTCTACCCTCTATCTCGCCCAGGCGATCCACCTGGTCGCCACCGAAGACGGAGAACCCGGTGTGGTCATCGGCACCGAACACGAACCCGCCAAGGCCGCCACGGCGCGCAAACACCTCACCGCCGCCGGCCTCGACCGCTACGTCGATCTCCGCGAGGGCGATCTCCGCGAAACCCTCCAGCACATCGATCAACCCATCGATTTCGCACTGATCGACATCTGGCCGGTCATGGCCCGCCCCGCAATCGAATTGATCGCACCCCACCTTCGCCGCGGCGCCATCGTCATCGTCGACAACACCGAGAACCGCCCACCGAGCTACCGCGACCTGTTCGACTTCATCGATGACCCCCTCAATGGGTTCACAACCCAAACGCTGCCATTCGAGGGCGGTTTGGAGATGGCCGTCAAGCTCTAACGGCGTCGGTTGTGCCCTGAGTTCTGCCACCCTCGACAACGACTCCACCGGGCGGCCACCATGGAGCACGAGGGGCTCTCCATGGGACGGCGAGGGCTGTAACCGTTCGTCGCCGACCCTTGCGGGCTGACACGCCGACTTCGACCCGGTTCGATCTGAACCTCGTCGATGACGACGAGACTGCTGGGCGTGAACTCGCGGCGGCCGAGTCGGGCTGTTGCTCGTTGTTCACCTTCACGTTCGATGCCATCGGGTCGCGATCGACAATGCGCATCGACGTCTCCACGTCCCAGGTCGCGGTACTGGACGCACTCGCAGTCAGAGGGGATCTCGCGACCACTCGGGAGACCCCGTGACTGTGCTACGCACTGGCGAGGTGGCTGCCGCTTCAGGGCTCGCGAATGCGACTCGTCGTGATCGCGGTGCTATTCATCGGCGGTTCGCCTTTTTGGCGAGCGGATGCTGGGGAGGGTCGGTAGCCACCAGTTCCAGCCGCCGAGCAGTCGCATGAGGGCTGGGACGAGGATGAGGCGGATCAGGGCGGCGTCGATGGCGACCGCGAGCGCGAGCGCGAGTCCGAGTTGTTTGAGCTCCAGGATGTCGGCGGTGAGGAAGCTGGCGAAGATGGCGATCATGATCGCGGCGGCCGCGGTGATCGGGCGGGCGGTGTGGGTGAGTCCGGCCGCGACGGCGTGCTGGTTGTCGCCGGTGGCGTCCCAGTATTCGCGCATGCGGCGGATGAGGAAGACCTCGTAGTCCATCGAGAGCCCGAATAGCAGCGCGAACACGACGGTGGGCAGGTAGACCTGCACGAAGCCGGGACTGGTGAAGTCGAGGAGGTTTTCGCCGAGGCCCCATTGGAATACCGCGACGGTGATGCCGAGGGCGGCGCCGGTGGCGAGCAGGTTCATCGCGATGGCCTTGACCGGCAGGGCGACGCTGCGGAACGCGGCGATGAGGAAGATCAGCGAGGCGGTCAGCACCAGGGCCACGACGAGCGGGAGTTTGGAGGTCATTTCGTCGGAGAGGTCGACGAATTCGGCGGTGCTGCCGCCGATGCGGATCTCGAGTCCGGCCGTGTCAGCTGCTGCGTTGCGGAGGTCGCGGATGAGGTCGGTGGCCTCCATCGAGTCGAACGCGACCGACGGGATCGCCATCGCCAGCGCTCGACCGTCGTTGAGTTGGGTGGGGAGAACGGTGTCGATGCGATCGTCGTCGGCGATCTCGGTCAGGAATCGGTTGACTCGTTCGGAGGCGTCCCCGGTGAGTGGGGCGCCGCCAGGACCGGTGGCGATGATGTCGACCGGTGCGAGTGCTCCGGCAGGGAAGTTGGTAGTCAGCGCGGTGGTGGCGCGTCCGGTGGGGGTGTCGTCGAGTGCGCTGGTGCCCATGTCGAGGCCGTAGCGGATCCCGAATACCGGGAGTGCGGCGATGATCAGTACCGCGACGGCGGCCGTGCCGAACAGGACTGGTCGGCGCATAACGAGATACGCCCAGCGCGCCCAGCGACCACGGCTGCCATCACGAAGGCTGGTGGCGGTGTCGGCGGGGCGCCAGCGGGCCGGGAGCGCACCGCGGTTGACAGAGGAGCCCAGCGCGGCGAGCAGGGCGGGGAGCAGGGTGACGGCGACGACGAGCATGCTGGTGACGGCGGTGGCGACGCCGATGGCGATGCCACGGAAGATCGGTGCCTGGATGATGATCAACGCGCACAGCGAGATCATCACCACCAAGCCCGAGACCAGAATCGTCTTGCCCGCTGTGGCCAGTGAGCGGCCGACAGCGGCCGTGATCGCGGCGTGGTCGGCGACGGCGTGGTGGGCGAGTTCTTCGCGGAAACGGCTGACGATGAACATCGCGTAGTCGATGCCGACGCCTAGGCCCACCATGGTGGCCATGGCCACGGTCAGCGAATCGAACGCGGTCACGGTGGTGAGGGTGAACAACACCCCGACCGTGGTCAGTAACCCGGCGATGGCGACTCCGATCGGGACCGCCGCGGCGGCGAGCGCGCCTAGCGCGAGGACGAGCAGGATCAGGGCGACCGGGATGCCGATCGCCTCGGCGCGGGCCAGATCGGCGTTTTGTAGTTCAGTGGCCGCGTTCTGTACTGCCGAATATCCGGTCAGCCCTACTTCGATGGAGTCCTCGCCGGTGGTGGTGATGGCGTCTTGCAGGTCGCGGGCGACCCTCGCGCGTTCCGCCATGTCGCCGCCCATCCCTGCCAGTGCGATCGCGACGTGTCCGTCGGCCGAGATCTGGGCTCCGGGTAGCCCGTCGTAGGGGCCGACGACATCGACTACACCCTGCACCTCCTTGGCCGCGGTGGCCGTGTGAGTGACCACTGCACGGAAGTCGGTGTCGTCGGCGGTGAGGCCGGATGATCGGAGCACGATGACCGCCTGCTCGGCGCCGAACTGCGGGAAGTGCTGGGCAACAAGGCGATCGACCTCGCTGGACTCGGAGCCCTCGACCCCGAAGTCCATGGCACCGAGCCGGTTCTCCAGTAGTGGGTAGGCCACCGCGCACACCGCCAGCAGTAGCCCCCAGATCGCCAGGACCGCGCGTCTGCGTCGGGCCATGAGGACCCCCCACCGATACAGCAGCCCTGGTGAGCCGGGTGGCACTGGTTTCTGAGGTGACCTCTCGATGACATTTGGCTGCTGGTTCACGTGTTCTCCTCCGTAGCCGACCATCATTGATCGTCGAATGACGATGTGATCGTTGAAATGAGATTAATCACGAGAGCGGTCGATATCAATACCTTTTGTCGCTATCATCGCCATATGACGATTAATGAGGGCGAGGGTTGCCTCGTCGAGACGCAGGGGTTGGACCCAGCGGTGGCGTTGTTTCACAGCCTCTCGGATGGGACCAGGTTGGCGATTGTCCAGCGGTTGGCGTGCGGGGAAGCGCGGGTCGCGGATCTGATGGCCGGGCTCGGGCTGGCGCAGTCGACGGTGTCGGCGCACGTGGCGTGCCTGCGTGACTGTGGGCTGGTCGTGGGTCGTCCGCAGGGCAGGCAGGTGTTCTACAGCTTGGCCCGTCCCGAGCTGATGGATCTGCTCGCCTCGGCGGAGACCCTGCTCGCGGCGACCGGTAGCGCGGTGGCGTTGTGCCCGAACTACGGCACCGACGCCACCGCGACAGAGACCACCACGGAGGTACAAGCATGAGCGACGCATGCGGCTGCGGCCACGACGAACCCACCGCAGACGGCGAGGCCGAGGAGCGGGAACCCGAAAAGCTCTGGGAGGTCAGCGAACTACGCGCCGCCGCAGTGGCCGGAGTGCTGCTGGTCGCGGCACTGATCGTCGGCTGGACCGGCGGCCCCGGCCCGGTCGAACTGGGCCTCGAGATCGCGGCACTGCTGGTCGGCGCCTACACCTTCGTCCCCTCCACGCTGAAACGCCTCGCCAAAGGCAAGATCGGTGTCGGCACGCTGATGACGATCGCCGCGATCGGAGCGGTGATCCTCGGCGAGGTCGGCGAAGCCGCGATGCTCGCGTTCCTGTTCTCGATCAGCGAAGGACTTGAGGAATACGCGGTCGCCCGCACTCGCCGCGGTCTGCGCGCCCTGCTGAACCTGGTCCCCGACCGCGCCACGGTGCTGCGCGAGGGCACCGAGACCGTGATCAGCCCGGCGGAGCTGCGGGTGGGGGACCGGATGCTGGTTCGCCCCGGCGAGCGAGTCGCGACCGATGGTGTGATCGTCGAAGGCCGTAGTGCGCTGGATGTTTCGGCGATCACCGGCGAGTCGGTACCTGTCGAGGCCGGTCCGGGCGCGGAGGTGTTCGCGGGGTCGATCAACGGCACCGGGGTGCTGACCGTCGAGGTCACCACGACCGCTGAAGACAACTCGTTGGCGCGGATCGTGCGGATCGTGGAGGCCGAGCAGGCCCGCAAGGGCGATGCGCAACGCCTGGCCGACAAGATCGCCAAACCGCTGGTGCCCGGCATTATGATCGCGGCCGCCGCGATCGCGGTGATCGGTGCGGTCTTCGGGGATCCGGTGACCTGGATCGAGCGTGCGCTGGTGGTGTTGGTCGCGGCATCGCCGTGTGCGCTGGCGATCTCGGTGCCGGTCACCGTCGTTGCCGCGATCGGTGCGGCGAGTAAGTTGGGTGTGCTGGTCAAGGGTGGTGCCGCACTCGAGGCGATGGGTCGGGTGCGCGAGGTCGCGTTGGACAAGACCGGGACGCTGACCGCGAACAAGCCTGCTGTCGTCGAGATCTCGACGGTCACCGGCGTCGAGCAGGCAACAGTGCTCGCTGTCGCCGCGGCGCTGGAATCGCGCAGCGAACATCCCCTCGCCCGCGCCATCCTCGCGGCCGTTGACACCTTCACCCCGGCGACCGACGTCGAGGCCGTCACCGGTGCAGGGCTGACCGGCCTGGTCGACGGGCGTGCGGCGCGGCTGGGCCGCCCGGGCTGGATCGAACCCGGTGCACTGGCTGCCGATGTGGAGCGAATGCAGCACGCGGGGGCGACCGCGGTGCTGATCGAACTCGACGACCAGGTGATCGGCGCGATCGCGGTGCGCGATGAACTGCGACCCGAGGCGCGCGAGGTCATCGACCGGTTGCACGCCTTGGGTATTCGCGTGTCGATGCTCACCGGTGACAACGCTCGCACCGCCGCCGCTTTGGCCGCCGAGGCGGGGATCGAGGACGTGCACGCGGACCTGCGCCCCGAGGACAAGGCCCGCATCGTGGGCGAACTGCGCACCGACCGGTTCACCGCGATGGTCGGCGACGGCGTCAACGACGCCCCCGCCCTGGCCACCGCCGACCTCGGTGTGGCGATGGGTGCGATGGGGACTGACGTGGCTATCGAGACCGCCGATGTGGCGTTGATGGGCGAGGACCTGCGGCACCTGCCGCGCGCGCTCGAGCACGCTCGCCGCGCCCGGCGGATCATGTTGCAGAACGTCGGTTTGTCGCTGGGGTTGATCACGATCCTCATTCCGCTGGCCCTGTTCGGGGTGCTCGGGTTGGCGGCGGTGGTGCTCGTTCACGAGCTCGCCGAGATCGTCGTCATCGCCAACGGCGTCCGCGCCGGACGCACGAAATCCCTTGCCTCGCTGCCGGATTCGGTGGCGAAGCCCGCCCCGGTGCTGACCGGAGTCACCGCATGATCGCCACTACGTCGTCTGCTCCCACCATCTCGCGGTGGGGGCGGCGACTGCGGTTGGCCACCGCCGCGGCTGTACTCGCCGGCCTCGACCTCGCACTCAAGGCGTGGGCGCAAACCGCGCTGGACGGGTCGCCGATCGAGGCGGGACCGGTGGATCTGCGGTTGGCATTCAACCCAGGTGCTGCGTTCTCGATCGCCGCCGACGCACCGAGCTGGGTGATGCTGTCCATCACCACGTTGATCACCACCGCGGTCGCAGTGGGCGGATGGGTCATCGCGCCGCGCGCGAACTTGCTCACCAGGGTCGCGCTCGCCGCGATCTTGGGCGGTGCCGCCGCCAATGTCATCGACCGGGTGCCCGACGGCTTGGTCACCGACTACCTGCATACCGGCTGGTGGCCCACCTTCAACCTCGCCGACACCTTCATCGTGTTCGGCGCGATCGCCCTCATCATCACGACTCTGATCGGAAATTCCGATGAGCGAGAACAACTCTCACCCGATCATCACACCGACAATCGGGACTGAACCGAGCGCGTCGCGTCGGTGGGCAGGGTTGGCGGCGCTGGTCGTCGCCCTGCTCACCGTCGGGTTGGACCTCATGGTCCTCAACGTCGCCCTGCCCACGCTGGCGCAAGACCTGGGCGCGAGCACGACCCAGTTGCAATGGATCGTCAACGCCTACACCCTCGTCTTCGCCGCGCTCATGCTGCCCGCAGGCGGATTCGGGGACCGCTACGGACGCAAACGGCTGCTGCTGGTTGGCTTGGTCGTCTTCGTCGCCGCTTCGGCATGGGCCGCCTACAGCGGATCCACCGGCTCGCTGATCGCTGCCCGCGCCGTCATGGGCATCGGGGCCGCGATCATCGTCCCCCTGTCGCTGGGGATCCTGCCGACCCTGTTCAGCCCCGACCAGCGTCGTCGCGCGATCGCGGTGTGGGTCGGCGCACTGGGCGTCGGCCTGCCATTGGGCCCGATCGTCGGCGGCTGGCTCTTACAGCACTTCTGGTGGGGTGCGGTATTTCTCATCAACGTCCCAGTCGGCGTCGCCGCGTTGGTCGCCTGTGTCGTGCTGTTGCCCGAATCGGCAGATCCGCACGCACCGCCGCTGGATTGGCTCGGAATCATCACCGCCGTGCCCGGTACAGCGGCGGTGGTGTTCGCCGTCATCCAAGCTCCCGAGTACGGGTGGACCGACCCCGTCGTGCTCACCACTTCCGCGGCCGGTGTCGCACTGATCGTCGGATTTCTGGTGTGGGAACGGCATACCCGCCACCCCCTGGTCGATCTGGCACTGTTCACCAACCCGACCTTCACCTGGCCCACCCTCGCCGCCACCGCGGGCACCTTCACTCTCGTCGGGGTGCTGTTCGTGTTGCCGCAATACCTGCAGATCCTGCGCAACTACGACGCCTTCGGCACCGGCCTGCGTCTCGTCCCTTTGGTGCTGGCGATCATCGTCGCCGCAACGGCGGTCGACAAGATCGTCACCCGCATCGGCGCCAAGATCCCGATCGTCACCGGAATGGTGATCGCCGCAGCAGGATTCGTACTCGCTTCCCGCATCTCCGTCGACTCCGGCTACGGCTTCGTCGCGGTGTGCCTGGCGGTGGTCGGCCTGGGCGCTGGGCTGGCGTTGGCACCAGCGGTCGATGCGGTCATGGCGAGTCTGCCCGAAAACCGTAGCGCCGCAGGGGCTGGGCTGCTGATGGCCATTCGACAGGTCGGTGCCGCGTTCAGCATCGCCGTCCTGGGCTCCCTGCTCACCGTGGTCTACACCCGCGAGCTCGACCCCCACCTGAGCAGCCTGCCTGAACCAGTGCTGAGTGCGGCCCGCGACAACCTTGCCGGAGCGCAACTGGTCGCCACCCAGCTTCCCGGCCCAGCCGGTGCGGATCTGGCCGCCACCAGCGCCCACGCCTACACAGCAGCCATATCCGCGGTGTTCCTGGCCAGCGCCGCCGTCAGCGCACTACTCGCGGTGGCCATCGCTGCCAAACTCCCCAAACAGACACCCCCGCAAGAGCTGATCACCGGTCCGCGAACCGGGATGGGATAGACAGTCCAGTAGGGCGCGGCGCGTCATCCCTGTCCCGCCGCATCGCAGCGCAACTTCGAGAAAGGCACCCGCCAGCATGGTTACCTCGATCCTGCAGGCCATCGGGCTCTTCCTGGTGACCAACATCGACGACATCATCGTGCTCTCACTGTTTTTCGCCCGCGGCGCGGGAACCCGTGGAACTACGGTCGCCATAGCGACGGGACAATATCTCGGTTTCGGAGCGATCCTCGGCGCCTCCATCCTCGTCTCCCTGGGCGTGACGGCGTTGCTACCGGAAGAAGCGATCGCCTACTTCGGGTTGATACCTCTGCTGCTCGGTTTGCTCGCCGCCTGGAGGGCGTGGCGAAACAACGGCGATGACGATGAACGCCTCGGCGGCAAGAAGGTAGCCGTCTGGACGGTGGCTGCGGTGACTTTCGCCAACGGAGGCGACAACATCGGCGTCTACGTCCCCGTTTTCGCCACCGTGGGAACGGCGGCGATCATCGCCTACTCCGTCGTGTTTTTGCTGCTGGTCGGGCTACTGGTGTTCACCGCCAAGTTCCTCACCACCCGCAAGGGGATTGCCGAGATCTTGGAACGGTGGGAACACGTCCTCTTCCCGCTCGTGCTGATCGTGCTCGGCATCGTCATCCTCGTCAGCGGCGGCGCATTCGGCCTCTGACCGTACAGCCGCCCCGGGTCTGCACACCACATCATCACCCCGAGAGGCCATCACCGTGATACGTCCGTACACGAGCTCGAGTGGATCACCGTCGAGGACTGAGCACCGGCGGCGTCCTCACCGCAGCGATCCGAGATGAGACCCACCGCGCACAACTGGTCCGGAGGGATCGCGCTGACTCCCGGGCTCATGACCTTCACCGGCGACATCGGCGACGCAGCTGCCCACGCCCACGCCGCAGTCCAGGTGCTCTTCGTCGCGCGCGGTCGACTGACCCTGACCGACGCGGCCGGACACACCACACCCGCCCGTGCCGCGATCATCCCACCCGGCGTGGTCCACCAGGTTCACACAGACCACGGCACCAGCGGATTCCTCGCGTTCCTCGATCCCGACAGCGTGACCGCCCACGCTGCGCTGGCCCGACTGGACGGGAAAACGCGCCAGGCAGCTACCAGCTGGGTCAGCGTCGCCGCGCCCGCACCGCCCACGCCTGTCGGCGACCCGATCACCTCGGTGGTGCGCCGGTCGTCGCACCCGGTCGTGGCGCAGGCGCTGAGGCGGGCAACCGACTGGTTGGGAGGGCCGCCCTCGCTGGGCGCGCTTGCCGCCGACATTGGCATTTCGGCGAGTCAGCTATCCCACCTGTTCACCGCCCAGGTCGGCTTGCCGTATGTGGCGTGGCGGCGGTGGATCCGGCTCCGGCTAGGGTTCGCCGTTGTGCGTGAAGGCGGATCCCTGACCGAAGCCGCGCACACGGCGGGGTTCGCCGACAGTGCACACCTCACCCGCACCTGCCGCGACCTGATCGGCATCTCTCCGACCGAAGCGCTCATCGCCACCGGATGGCGGCCACCACCAGCACGGGACCGAGCCATCACCGGATGATGCTGATCGCGGCGCGCGGGCTACGTCACTGCCCGGCCACCGGCACCTCGCCCGGAACAGTTCCCGCCGGTTCAGGCGCTGGGGGAGCATCTGCTGAAACTGGTGGAGCTGGCCCTGGTTCAGGCGTCGGGGACGCCGCAGATGGCATCGGATGATCGGAGGCCGATCGGGGCAGCCCGAGCGTGGTGACGACACCGGTCGCCTGGTTGAACACCAACGCCCCGCGACCGAAATCGACGCGCACACCGCCCGGGACGGGGTACTCGTTGCTGCGTGGCGCACCCAGCACACCGGTGTTTCCGCCGAGCTGAGCGAATCGTTGCCCGATGCGCCCGGTTACTTCGTAGACCTGGCCGCCGGGGGCTTGGAACAGGTAGCCGTTGACGAACCTGGCGTATTGTCCCCCCTCCGCGGTGGGCACCGGCTCCGAGGCGGCCAACCCGAGCCGCCCCTGCGGTCCACCGGTATCGACCCAACGCCGAGCCAACACATTTCGGTCGACCAGATCCAACAGTTTGCCCGTCAATGCGGCCAACGCCGACACATCGACATCGGAATCGGAATCGGAATCGGGCTGCGCGGGTACCGGTACCGAATCCTGCCCGCCCAGAGTTTGTCTGGGCGCCGCGCCCGAACTCACACCCGCCGCGATCGAACGGATCCGATCCATAAGGGCATAGGCGGCGTCCCCGGCGCAGGCGGTGTTGCCGACATCGCGGTGGGAGAACACCACCGGCAACTGCACCTGTTCCCCCTCACCGTACGGGGTGAATTCGGTGCCCTCGGAGATCATGGTCGTGGTCCCTCGCGGATTCAAACCCGCTACGCGAGCGCGCCACCCGATGAACTTGCCCATTGCGGTGATCGCCGCCTGGGACGGTTCCTCGGATTCGTGATTACCCATGAACGCCACCCCGGCGGTGTTCTCGTTGAACCCGCCGGTGTGCGCGCCCTGCACCGGTCGGTCCAGTCCACCGAAGTGTCCCTCGAAGATCTGACCGTATTTGTCCACGAGCGCGTGGTAGCCGATATCGCACCACCCCAGCGTTTCGGCATGGTAGGCGTAGATGCCGCGCACGATCGCCGCGGACTCGGCCTTGCTGTAGTCGTTGCGCCCCGCGGTGTGATGCACCACGATCCCGCCCAGACCGTCGTCGTAGGTCGGATCCTCGCATCGAATCGATTCGTCGGCACCCCACTGGGAACGGCTGATCACCCGAGGCCCGCCACCGGCCAGCGGTGCCGCGATCGCCGACAGGTTCTCCTCACCACGACGGGGATCGAGCAACACCGCGCTCATCTCCGGGACCGCGATCCCGAGGTGGTCCGGGCCCGCGACCGGCCGCGGTCCCTGGAACTGAGGGTGGTCTGTCGCGGCGGATTGGCGGGTGCTCAGGATTTGCACCGCGTCGGTGTCACCCACATAGACCGGTTCGCTTCCCTGCATGCGACCCGGGCCCGGGCGACGGGCCGCGACACTGTCGTCGGTCCCGGCTTCGAACCACGGACCCCATGAACCGTCGAGTTGGCGGGCCCGCACCATCGTGGTGATGCCCTCCAGATTCGGCGCGGTCAAACCGATCATGCTGAACCGGCTCTGGTGGGTGAGCTCTGTGACCTGGGCGCCGACCCGATCGGTCAACTGCTCGGGCACCACACCTGGATCCAACGCCGAGGTCCAGGCTGATATCGGCGCAGCCCCCTCGCTGGCGATGAACCCGATCTGCCCGACCCGGGGGCCCTCCGGCAACGGTGGTGCGCCGGGTACGAGCCGAAGATCGGAAACTCTCAGGTCCGGCAACTGCATGCCGGTCAGCTCGCGTAACGGCAACACCACGGTCGGTGCCCCCGACAGCCCGACCTGGGTGGTCGCAGTAGGCGAAGGACCGTCGGCTTCACTGTCGTTGGAGAACCGGAACTGCCCCCCGCTATCGAGGAAACCGGCCGTGACCGGCGCCGCGACCACAGCCACCGCGAACAGGGGAAGCACATAGGTTCGTTTGCGGGTGTAATTCGGCACCAGTACTCCTATTTGGTAGAAACCGCGATGGCGGGTCCGAACCGTCCGGTCCCGAACTGACACCACCGATCACACCAACCACAACCACCCCAAAGAATGAAGTGTTACTTGAGACTGTAGCCAGGATGTAGCCGTACGTCGGCGCGACACCCGGATCGCTCGCCAGATCGATGAGCCGTCACCGGCCCGGGTAGTCAGCTGATTTCTTCAAGCCCGCCCTGCCGCCTGGGTGCGAAGTTGAACCCGTGTCCACACTGATCTCGCCTCTCATCCGCTATGGCTACCCGCCGTTGATGCTGCTCGGCATCAACGGCACCGGAATCGCCCTAGCCGCCACCGGAGCCAACAAACTCTGGCTCATTGCCCTGCTTGCGCTCGCGGTTGTGGTCTCCTTCGCCGCCGAACGTCTCCTGCCGTATCAAACGGCCTGGAACAACTCCCACGGTGACACCGGCCGCGACACCGCCCATGTCTTCGTCAACGAAACCCTCATCCTCGGCAGCGTGGCCGCCATCCCGGTCCTGGCCGCGGTGATTCCCGGTGATGGAATCTGGCCGGGAGGTTGGCCTTTCGCCGTCCAAGTGGTGGTCGCGATCCTCGTCGCCGACCTCGGCATCACCCTGGCGCACTACGCCAGCCACAAAATCGGTGTCCTGTGGCGGTTCCACGCCGTGCATCACAGCGTGCAACGCTTCTATGGGCTCAACGGACTGATGAAACACCCCCTGCACCAAATGATCGAGATGACCGCCGGAGTCACCCCACTGCTCCTGGTCGGGATCCCGGTCCCGGTCGCAGCAGCGCTGTCGCTGGCGGTGGCGGTGCAGCTGCTGCTGCAACACTCCAACGCCGACTACCGAGTCGGTCCTTTCAAACACGTCCTGGCGCTCAACGAAGGCCACCGCTTCCACCACCTCAAATGGGCCGGCATCGGTGACGTCAACTTCGGGCTGTTCACCCTGGTCTGGGATCACCTGCTGCGTACTTACAGCTACGACCCACACCGGCGCTTCACCAGCGCCGACCTCGGTATGGCCGCCAAGCCGGACTATCCCACCGGCTACCTCGCCCAGCTCACCGAACCCTTCACCCGCCACGGCGCGTGAACCGTTCCCTAGCTCAACCCGTTGCGACTTGGAGAGGATTGTTTCAATGCACCGGGAGCGCCCAGCTCGGGTTGCGGCAACCGGTGCCGGTACCACCGGAGCTGGCGGCATTGCTGCCTGAGGATGTGGTGTTCGTGCTGGATCCGGACCGTCGTCACCGCACGAAATCACCGTGCGGCCCCGCAGGCGGTGCTCGGGACCACCTTTGCCCCACGTAGAAGGCGTGGTCAGGCGTTGCGGTCGAGGGCCGCGAGCGCGGCGGTCAAGCGGGTGGTGGCCTCTGCGGCGACGGGACGGAGTTGTGGGTCGCCGGTGACTTCGACCATGAGCTCGGGGTTCATCGCTTCGACGCGGATCAGGCCGGGATCGTCGCGGTCGCGGCGCACCACGACATTGCAGGGAAGCAGTAGGCCGATCTGGCGGTCGATGTCGACTGCCCGGTGTGCCAGCGGCGGGTTGCAGGCGCCGAGAATGCGGTAGTCCTCCATGTCGTGGTCGAGTTTGGCCTTCAACGTGGCTGCCATATCGATGTCGGTGAGCACACCGAATCCTTGCTCGGCCAACGCAGCGCGCACAGCGTCCACGGCGTCGTCGAAGCCGATACGCAGCGTGGTCGACAGGGCGAGTTCCATTTGGGTCATCCTTTCGGTGAGTGTCAGGTCCGGTCAGGTGGGCAGGTACCGGAGGCGATCCCGGCGCGGCGCATGAGCAGCGTGGCCGGGCACCAGCCCACGGCGCTGTAGAGCAGCAGGTTCGTGCCGACCAGCGTCGGCACGATCAGCCACCACTCCGAGATCGTCGCGGCTGCCGCCGTACCGACGAGAACCAGAATCCCGGCCAGGAGTGGCACCAGCCGGGCAATGGCCCAGCCGCGACGATCCAATGGTGAGGTAGGCATGAATCTCCTTGTCGGGCCGGCCCTACGTCCGGGGTGGGTCACCGCGGATCAGGCGAGGGCGAGAAACAGTTTTTCGAGTTCGGCCACGGTCAACGGGTCTCCGGAATCCTTTGAGGCATCCAGGCATTCACGTAATCCAGTGGCGAGGATCTTGAACCCGGCCCGGTCCAGGGCGCGGGAAACCGCCGCGAGCTGGGTGACCACGTCCTTGCAGTCACGACCCTGCTCGATCATGGTGATCACCCCGGCGAGCTGACCGTGCGCGCGGCGCAGCCGGTTGAGAACCTGATTGATGCTGTCTTCGTCGCCGACCACGGTGTCCTCCTTGATAGCCATCCGAAAAACTCACTATACCCCCTGGGGTATATGACTATGGCGTGTCAGTGGTGGGCGAAACTGATCCGTGGCAGGACTCGGCGCAGCCAGGCCGGTGACCACCAGGCAGCACGGCCGGTGAGACGCAGGATGACCGGAAGTAGGACCAGCCGCACGATCAGGGCATCCAGCAGCACGGCGACACCGAGGATGATGCCCATTTCCTTCGGGGGCAGCGGTTCGGCGAGGGCGAAGGTGAAGAACACCGCGACCATGACCGCCGCCGCGGCGAAGATCACGCGTCCGGAATGGACCAGCCCTTCCACTGCCGCGGTCCGGGCGTCGCCGGTGTGTTCGAACTGTTCTTTGGCGCTGGCCAGCAGGAACACGGTGTAGTCCATCGCGATGGCGAAGATCATGGCGAAGAAGAACACCGGTCCCCAGCCGTCGAGGAACCCCTGGGGAGTGAGGCCGAGCAGCCCCGCGCCGTGTCCGTCTTGGAAGATCAGCTTCGCCACACCGAATGCCGCGGCGGTGGAGCCGAGGCTGACCAGTGTCCCCAGCGCGGCGATCAGCGGAGCTTGCAACGCGACCAGCAACAACACGAAGCCCAGCACCAAGATCACCGAGACGACGATCGGCAGGTAGTCGTTCAGCGCCTGCTGCAGATCCAGGTTCTCCGCAGGCGCGCCGCCGACCATGGCCTGGCCGGGCAACCGGTCCCGCAACCCGTCGAGCACCGTGCCCATGCGTTCGTCGGAGGGATCCATAGCTGGCAGGGCCAGCATCATGACCCACCCGGAACCGTCAACGGCCGGTTGCGCGGGCGTCACCATCGTGATCCCCGCGCCCGCTGCCGCCCCGGCGGTGCTGTCGGCCTGATCGGCGGGGGTGATGATCTGCAGTGCACCGGGCGAGCCCTCGCCGAGTTGACGTTGGACCAGTTCATAGCCTTGACGTACCGGTGCCTGCTCGGGCACCACTTGGATCGAGGGCATCGCCACCTTCAACCCGAGAACCGGCAGCGCCAGCACGATCAACGCTCCCGCCCCGGCGATCGCGAACGGCCACGGCCGGTCGTGTAGCAACTGTCCCCAGCGTGCGAACCGCGGCGAGCGGTGCTGCTGACGGGTCGCATACGGCAGCGCCGCAGCATTGATCCGCTTGCCGAGCGCGCCCAGTGCCGCTGGCAGCAATGTCAGTGTCGCAATCAGAACAAACGTGACCGCGAGCATGATCCCCACCGCCATCGTCCGCACCGCCGGGGCCGGGACCAGCAGTACCGCCGAAAGGCTCACCAGCACAGTCAGACCCGACAACACCACGGCCTTGCCTGCGGTGGCCATCGTCTCGGCGACCGCGCGGCGCGCATCGGCGGTCTTGCTCAGCGCATCACGGAACCGGGCTACCATGAACAGCGCGTAGTCGATGCCCAGCGCGAGGGCGAACATCATCGCGAAGTTCATCGCCCACACCGAGATCGGGGTCACC
This sequence comes from Nocardia fodinahabitans, assembly GCF_052983615.1. Lineage (NCBI taxonomy): Bacteria > Bacillati > Actinomycetota > Actinomycetes > Mycobacteriales > Nocardiaceae > Nocardia > Nocardia fodinahabitans. The sequence goes on along the minus strand of NZ_JBRJJC010000001.1, from coordinate 2,188,268 downwards.
TGATTCAGCAATACCAGGCCGCCGGCCGAAGCCACCAGCCCGGCAACAGTCAACAACAACGGTAACCCCGCCGCGACCAACGAACCGAACGCCAGGACCATGATCAGCAGCGTTACCGGCCACGAGAACAGCTCCGCTTGAATCATCGCGTCGTGGTTGGCCTTGTTGAAATCACTCCACAACGCCGAAGCGCCGGTGGGATACACCTCGACACCGTCACCCGAGAGCCCGGTCAATGCCGCCTTGTGCTCGTCGACCGCACGCACCATGTCATCGGCCGACGCGTTCGCCCCCGCGATAAGAACTCCGGTATGCCCGTCCGGGCTGATGCTCATCCCGGGTTGCGGCGCTATCACCGCCCCGAACCTGGAGTCACCGGCGAACACCGCCGAAGCCTCATCCAGCACCGCCTGCACCTGCGGGTCGGAGACCTGCGCGGTATCGGAGTGCACCACCACTTGCACCGCCGCCGAGGAATTACCGCCGAAATGCTGCTGAGCCAACTCCCGGACCTGTACCGATTCCGAACCGTTGGCCTGCCATCCCGCACCGGCTAACGAGCTGAAGACACTCGGCGCCACGGAACCCAGTGCGACGAGCACCATCAGCCACACCCCGACCACCACCCGGGCGCGACCGGCCATCACTGACCCCAGCCGGGCCAGTGACCCTGGCCTGCTGGGCTCAGCCGTGCTCGGCGGCTGCACCGTTGTCTCCGTCATGTTCTTCCGCCTTTCGAGTGCTACTCGATCTTCAGGAGGTCATATACCCAGGGGGGTATCTCTCGTCTTGGAAGACGATACCCCATGGGGTATGTGTCGAAGGGTTGGTCGATGTCGCCTCTCTCTGGGAGGGTCGACCCGCCGTGGGAATCTCGCTCTGAACGTGAGCACGGCTGACGCGCGAAAGTGTGCCCGCGCCCGGGTGTCTAAAGGGTCGCGAATCACGGCTCGATCAAATATAGTCATATTCGCATGTATAGACGAATGAGGAGATCTCGATGGCTGATACGCTCGAAACCCGCCCGGATACCGCTGTGGCACTGGATCTTTCGAAATTTCGACCCTTGATGCTGTGGGCGCCGTTCGTTGTCTTCGTGGTGCACACCCTCGAGGAGATCCCGGGGTTCGCCGCCTGGACGAGCTTGCATTTCGCACCGCTGACCACGGAGGCATTCGCGCTCAGCCATATCCCGCTGATCTTGTTGGTCTTGCTGTGCTCCTGGCAGGCGACGCGACCTCGGGCGGCATCCGGGTGGGTCGTGATCGCAGTGGCGTTGCAGTGGCAGTTCGCAGTCAACGCCCTGTTCCACCTCGGCGCTGCGGCTTGGTTCGGTGACTATTCACCCGGAATGGTCACCGGCGCCACGGTCGCGCTGCCGGAGCCACGCTGATGCTGCTCACGTGGGTGCGCCGCGAAAGTGTGCTCACCGCAACCCAACTCGCCGCCGCGATCGCGATCGGCTCGGCCATCGCTGCGGCCGCGATCAGCGTGTTGTTCCTCGGCTGACGCACGAGGCCACCACAACCTCACCCAGGAAAGGACGACTGCATGTCCCGCTTGCCCGCCCCAGCCCGTGCCCGCTACTTCGACGAGATGCGCGCCGCTGCCACCGTCGCAGACCCCGACCGGCGCTGGACCCATCTCGAACGTGCTCACATCTTGTCTCAGCCGGACCCGTGGCTGCACACCCGAAATCATGTCGCGATGTTGGCTCTGGCGGTGCGGCAGCGCGATCGTCGCGAGGCAGTCGGCCAAGTCGTGCGGATCATCGTCGCTGCGCCTGGATCCTGGTCGGGACACTACCCCGAGGGCAACACCGGCCGCGCGAGAGTCGGCCTACGCCAACCCATGCCGACCCCACCGGACCTGAACGCTCTGCTGCACCCCGCCGCCACCTAGAGAATCAGGGGTTTCCCCGATAGTGGCTGTGCAAGTTACAGCGCAGACTTGGACCCACCGTTTCGGCCATCGAACAGAGGCATCATGCAGCAGCCGAGTATCGACCGCATCGCCGCGGTCTTCGACAGAAATGCCACACGCTACGACCGCCAGATCGGGGCGTTCGAGCGGCTGGTGCTCGGTGACGCGCGTGGCTGGGCTGTGAGTCATGCCAGGGGCCGGGTCCTCGAACTCGCCGTGGGCACAGGGTTGAATCTGCCCCGCTACGGCGGCGAGGTCGAGCACGTCATCGGCGTCGACATCTCCCAAGGAGTGCTCGATATCGCCGAGCAGCGCCCCCACCGCCCGGACCTGGCGGTACAGCTTCGTCTGGGCGACGTGCAGGACCTGGACGTGCCTGACGCGAGCGTCGACACCGTGGTGTCGACCTACAGTTTCTGCACGATCCCCGACCCGGGACGTGCCTGTGCGCAGGCTTACCGAGCCCTGATCCCGGGCGGAGTGTTCGTGCTCGCTGAGCACGGGCCGTCGACCTCCGCACCGGCGCGGCTGTTGATGCGAGTAGCCGAGCCGATCAGCGTCCGGTTCGGCGCCGACCACCTGCTGCGTGACCCGATTCCCTACCTGGAATCCGCCGGATTCGTGATCACCGAATCGCGGCGCAGCGGGCGCGGGGGAATTACGTTCCGGGTCCTGGCGCACAAGCCTGTCGAAGAACGCGTAAACGCCCACCACGAGTAGTCGGCTGATCGCCTCCATGGCGCGGTCCGCAGTCGGCCTGGGGCGATCTCGAGTTATCTACTACCCTGGCGGCGTGCAGAGTCGGCATCGTGGTGTAGCCGTGCGAGTGGGACTCGCGCGGTTGATCGCGGTGTTAGCGGCTCTGGTGGGGCTGGCCATGATGCAGACCTCACCGTGCGCGGATGAGGTTCGCGCCTTCGGTCACGATATTCGATGCTCGACCGCGGGTCTGGTCGCGAACGCTGTCACGGATGTAGGGGCGGCGACGTCGGCGTCGGAGGTGGTTGGGGACCTCGAAGCTGGCGCTGATCTTCTCGGCAGCGCCATGCTGGAACCGGTGGCTCCCGTCGGGGCGCTCGGTCTGTGTCTGGTTCTACTTCTGAGCGTGTTACTCGCCGTGACGTGGCCAGCGCGTGCCCGCCCGATCCTGCTCGCACCAGCACGCGCGGGACCGCATCCGGTGATCATCCAGCGGCGCTGCAATGCGCCCAGTTTGGCCATGCTCTGCGTGTTGCGCACATAGAAGCGCGGCAGTCTCAACGCGTCCGCAGATTGCCGGTGAACACCTCCCGACAGCGCCGACGCGTTCTTTCCGGAGGCAGTTGCCTGCTCGCGACCGAGTCGCGTTCGCAGCACGGCACCATGCCCATCCCCATTGTCCAACAGCGACGGGGGACTCCTGTCGCTGGCATGAAGGATCAGAGATGTCGCAGAAGCAGAGCAAGACCGGCGAAGCCACTCGCCGAAAGAGAAATTTGATGATCTCGGCGGCGATCGTTGCCGTCTTCCTCGTGGTAGCCGCGGTGATCGTCGCGATCAACTCCGGCTCCGACAAGGACCAGCCGGTCGCGGGTGCCGGAACGGAGAACCTGCTCGTCCGCGACAACAGTCACCGGGCCGGGCCGGCCGGTGACGGCAAGGTCACGCTGGTGGAATTTCTCGACTTCGAATGCGAGGCCTGCGGAGCGGCGTTTCCCTTCGTGGAGCAACTGCGCGAAACCTACAGCGGTCGAGTGACATTCGTCGTGCGCTACTTCCCGATTCCGTCGCACTTCAACGCCGAACGTGCGGCGCGGGCGGTGGAAGCCGCCGCAGGGCAGGGTGCGTTCGAAGCGATGTACAAGAAGATGTATGAAACGCAGACCGAGTGGGCCGAGCAACGTGTTCCGAAGGATGACGTCTTTCGTGGCTACGCCAGCGAACTCGGGTTGAACATGACCCAATGGGACAACGCCTACAACGATCCTGCCACCCTGCAACGGATCAAGGACGACGTCGCCGACGGCCGAACCCTCGGGGTTCAGGGCACACCCACCTTCTTCCTCAACGGCGCCAAGCTCCAACCGCGATCCGCCGAAGACTTCATCGAGGCCATCGATGCCGCACTCGCCAAGTGAGGCAAGCATTTCCACGCAGACGAGGGACCATCGCTCCCCGTTTCCACGGTTGTTGCCATGGCTGCTACTGAGCGGTGGTCTGCTCGGCACGGTGGCCGCGAGCGTGCTCACCGTGGAGAAAATGGCGCGATTGCGAAACCCTGACTATGTACCGAGCTGCAGTCTGAACCCGATCGTGTCCTGCGGGTCTGTCATGGACAGCCCGCAAGGAGCGGTGTTCGGGTTCCCCAACCCTGTGCTGGGAATCGCCGGGTTCGCGGTCGTCACCACCGTCGGCGCCGGGCTGTTGGCCGGAGCACAGTTCCGGCGCTGGTTCTGGCTGGGATTGCAGGCCGGTGCCAGTTTCGGCGTGGTGTTCGTGCACTGGTTGATCTACCAGACGCTCTACAGCATCGGTGCCCTGTGCCCCTACTGCATGGTGGTCTGGGCGGTGACCATCCCGATCTTCGGTTACGTGACCGTGCGCAACGTGGTTGTCGGCGACCTTCCCGTCCCTGCTGCCGCGCGTCGACTCGCTGACGTCGTGGCCGACGGCTACCACGGGGTGGTGCTCACAGTCTGGGCCCTCGCCATCGTTGCGTTGATCGGCATCCGGTTCTGGAGTTACTGGAGCACGCTGCTGTGAATGCCGCGGATCCGCACCTCAGCACCTATCTACTACGATAAGTAGTAGATAGGGTGCTGAGTTATGAAGAAGGGATCACACGTGCAGCCGAGAGCTCGATGGCTTGTCCTTGTTCTTGTCGTGATCGTGGCACTGATCGTGGCGATCTGGCCACGATCGACCTCGGCCGAGACCAGTTTCGCGGAACCTGGCGTGACGCGAGATGCGGTCTCTGGCTCCGCTGCTGTTGCTCCAGAGGGCACCCGAGCAGGTGCGGCCCTGCTGACGCGGTGCCCGGCCCCCGCGGTCTCGCAACCCGCCGACGTGCGCCTGAGCGGTGTCTTGGCGCGGTGCCTCGGGTCTACCGTCATGGTCGACCTCGGTGCTGCGCTGAGCGGTGAACCGACCCTGATCAATCTCTGGGCATCCTGGTGTGGGCCGTGTCGAGAAGAGATCCCTGTGCTCGACGCTTATGCCAATGAGCCCGGTTCAGTCCGCGTGGTGGGGATCAATGTGCAAGACAACCCCGTCGCTGCCCTGGAGTTGTTGACAGGGTTGGGTGTCGGCTATGCGTCGTTCGTCGATTCCGGCGACGTGCGCAAGGTGTTGTCCGCGCCCCCGGTGTTGCCGCTGAGTTTCCTTGTCCAGCCGGATGGTTCGGTCGAGCGGATCACCACACCAGCCGTGTTCGACAACCCCGGCCAGATTCGGGCCGCGATCAGTGAGGTGACCCGATGATCGAGCAACAAGGTACGCGAGTATTCCCACGATCCACCCCGACACGAGGTCGGCATCCGCGGTGGATCAGGGTGCTCGTCCTGTGTGCATGCTTGGAGATCGCTGTGACAGGTTGCGCTTCCGGCTCGGATTCGGTCGCCACCGGCGGTGGCACATTCGATTTCGTCTCACCGGGTGGGCAGACCGACATCTTCTACGACCCGCCGGACAGTCGCGGGCAGATCGGGGCCCTGTCGGGGCCCGATCTCATGGCCGAGGACAAGGTTGTGTCGGTGGCCGACTACGACGGGCAAGTGGTGGTGATCAACTTGTGGGGTCAATGGTGTGGGCCGTGCCGAGCTGAAGCCGACGACCTCGAACGCGCATATGCGGCCACCAAGGATATGGGGGTGCAGTTTCTGGGAATCAATGTCCGCGACCCCCAGCGTGACAAAGCGCAGGATTTCGTCATTGACTACAAGGTCGGCTATCCGTCGATTTATGACCCCTCGATGCGCACGCTGATCGCGCTCGGCGGCAGCTATCCCACCAGCGTCATCCCTTCTACCCTGATCCTGGATCGACAGCACCGGGTAGCGGCGGTGTTCCTGCGTGCTCTGCTGACTGAGGATCTGTTGCCGGTGATCGAACGTGTGGCGGCAGGACGATGACGGCGCTCGCCCAGGGGATCGGCACCAGTTTTCAGACCGCCGCCGCGACCGGGCCGCTGCTGCTCGCGCTCGCCGCCTGCATGCTCGCCGGGCTGGTTTCGTTCGCCTCGCCGTGTGTTGTGCCGCTGGTTCCCGGATATCTGTCCTACCTCGCTGGCGTTTCCGGTGCCACTACCTCACCCGCGGGCGGAGACGAGCCGGGCTCTGCCGGAGACCGTTGGCGCGTGGCCGGCGCGGCGGCGTTGTTCGTTGCCGGATTCACCGTCGTCTTCGTCCTTGCCACGGCGTCGGTGTTCGGGGTGATCGGAGCGTTGCGGCTCAACGAGGATCTGCTCCAACGCATCGGCGGAGTGATCACGATCGTGATGGGGTTGGCGTTTGTCGGGCTCATCCCGGCGCTTCAGAAAGACACCCGCTTCTCCCCGTTGCGGATCTCCTCGCTAGCCGGAGCACCCCTGCTCGGGGGAGTGTTCGGGTTGGGGTGGACGCCATGTCTGGGACCGACTCTCGCGGGGGTTCTTTCGGTCGCGGCGGGAACTGAGGGCACGACCGCCGCTCGTGGCGTGTCGTTGATCGTCGCCTACTGCGTCGGGCTCGGATCACCGTTCATCGTTCTTGGCTTCGGCTCCGCGAAAGCCCTGCGGGGTGTCGGGTGGTTGCGCCGATATTCCCGGGCAATTCAGATCGCCGGTGGTGTCATGCTGATCTTGGTGGGCGCGGCGCTGGTCAGCGGTGCGTGGGCGGTGTTCATCGGTTGGCTACGCAACGAATTCGTCACCTCGGTCGTGCTGCCGATATGACGTTGCGCTGGCTCGGCGGCGTTGTCATGACACCAGGTCTGATGGCGTTCACCGGCGACATCGGTGACACCGCAGCCCATTCGCACGCCGCCGTGCAGGTCTTGCTTGTCACTTCCGGCGAGGTGAGCTTGATCGATGCGGCCGGGCGCGAGGCGCGCGCGGAGTGGGCGATCATTCCACCCGGTGCCCGGCATGAGGTTCGAGCCGGTCCTGCAACCAAGGGATTCATCGCTTACCTCGATTCCGCCGACATCGTCGGCCGCGCAGCCCTCGCCCGCTTGCGTGGACTGCCTCCCGATGAGGTGATGAGCTGGATCGTTGCTGCCACGCCTCGCAGCTCTAGGGTTGCGGCACTGGGGAATTCGGTGAATCGCTCACCGATTCGATCGTCGCATCAGGTGGTGACGCGAGCGATGCGTTTCGCCGCTGAGTCGGCGGGCGGGCCGCCGTCGCTGGGTGATCTCGCCGCGGCTGTCGCGATGTCACCGAGTCGGTTGTCACACTTGTTCGGCGAGCACGTGGGGTTGCCGTATGCGGCGTGGCGACGCTGGACTCGCCTGCAGTTGGCGGTCGGCACCGTGCGCGCGGGAGGAACATTGACCGAAGCCGCCCACGCCGCGGGTTTCACCGACAGCGCCCACCTGACCAACACCTGCCGCGACCTGTTCGGTATCACCCCCACCGAAGCGCTCATCGCCTCAGGCTGGCGGGGACCGCCCGCGACGTAGGTCAGTCGATTTCTACAAGCTCACATGATGGTGTTGGGGCGAACCTGAATTCATGTCAAAGATCACTCGACCTCTCATCCGTTACGGCTACGTACCGGCGATGCTGCTCGGCATCAACGGCGCCGGGATCGCCGTGGCCGCGGGCGGTGCGAACAAAGCCTGGCTGCTGGCGCTGCTGGTTACTGCGATCGCCTTGTCGTTCGCCGCGGAACGCTTGTTGCCCTATCAGGCCGACTGGAACAGCCCGCACGGCGACACCGGCCGCGATACCACCCACGCCTTCGTCAACGAAACGCTGATCCTTGCCAGCGTCGCCGCGATCCCCGCCTTGGCCGCGTTTGTGCCTGGCGACGGAATATGGCCGGGCAGTTGGCCGTTCGTTGTCCAGGTGCTGGTCGCGATACTGGTCGCGGATCTGGGCATCACCATGGCTCACTACGCCAGCCACAAGATCGCGGTGCTGTGGCGGTTCCACGCCGTGCACCACAGCGTTACCCGCTTCTACGGACTCAACGGCCTGATGAAACATCCGCTACACCAAACCATCGAGATGACCGCTGGTGTCACCCCGCTGTTATTGGTCGGGATCCCGGTCCCCGTGGCCGCTGCGCTGTCGCTGGCCGTCGCGGTGCAGTTGCTGCTGCAACACTCCAATGCCGACTACCGCGTCGGCCCGATCAGACACATCTTGGCCCTCAACGAAGGCCACCGCTTTCACCACTTGAAATGGGCAGGGATCGGCGACGTCAACTTCGGCCTGTTCACCCTGATCTGGGACCACATCGCGCGCACCTACAGCTACGATCCCGCTCGCCGATTCAGCAGCACAGATCTCGGCATGGCTGCCAAACCCGACTACCCCATCACCTACCTGGCCCAACTCGGTGAGCCGTTCACTCGCCATGGCGCATGCCAGTTCACCGGCGAGACCACTGGAACACCCGATCCGGTCGAACAGGTGAGAACAGCCTGATCGCTACGCGGCCGCCCGACGATCAGTCGCTGCCCCAACGCTGTTCGGTGATAACGCCGTTGCCCGCCAGCCAGGCGACGGGGTCGATCTTGTTGCTGTTCTGGTCCCAGATCTCGAGATGCAGGTGGGGGCCGGTGGATTGACCGCGGTTGCCGACGGCCGCGATCACGTCACCGGCGTTCACCCGGTCTCCGGCTTGCACGTAGTACTCGTTGATGTGGCCGTAGACCGCGATCGTGCCGTCGTCCTGCTGCACGCGCACCCATTGGCCGAACCCTGACGCCGGGCCTGCTTCGATCACGGTGCCGCCCATCGCGGACTGGATCGGAGTTCCCAGCGCGTCGGCGATGTCGACACCGTAGTGGAACGCTCCCCAGCGGCTGCCGTACCCGGAGCTGATTTCACCACCGACGGGAAGCACGGCGGATGCGGGTGCCGCGGCGGGCGGTGTGACCGCGGAAGGGATCGCTTGGAGGTCCTTGATAATCTGCTCGGCCTGCGCGAGTGGTCCAGCGAGTTCGACCGGGAGACCCGCCAGGCCGAACGGTGCCGCGACAGGAGCCGGGGAGGGAAGGTCGACCGAGTCGGAAATCCCTTCGGCACCAAGGTCTGTGGACGCCATCGCGGGCGTGGCCTGGGCAACCGTGCCGAGCAGAGCCCCAGCGGCGACCGCTACGCCTGCCATTCCCTTGAACCTGTCCGTGGAGTCGGTGGCCAGACGGTGCTTGGCCCGGGGTTCGTCGGTGACGCCACCGAGCAGTTCCTTGACAGTGATGGAACCGGAGGTCATTCGATGGTGCGGCACAGCTGGGTCCTAACGTCGATCAGAGTGGTCGTGATGCGGTCGAGTTGTAGGTGCGTAACGTCAACTGCCTGCGACGACGTGACACAAACTGTACCTGGTCGTGACCAATTTGCGACCATATTGGAGCCAGGCCATGACCCCGCAATATCCGCGAGCGAGGGGTCACTGCACCGTCAGTGTGTCGCCTTGCACGGTCACGGTGAGCTCGGCCAGCGGTTCCCGAGCCGGGCCCTTGGCCACGGATCCGTCGGCGAGTTTGAAGGTGCTTCCGTGGCACGGGCACTTCATGACATCCCCGGCGATATCGGTGACACTGCACCCCTGGTGGGTGCAGATCGCCGAAAAGGCCCTGTACACCCCGGCGCTGGGCTGGACGACCACGATCCGATGTTCGGGAAATGCTGTGGCGCCGCCGACTTCGACGCGGCTGGCCGGAATTCTGGCCGGTTGTCTTTCTTGGTCGGCTCGTCCGGTGGCACACCCGGTGGCGACGATCGCGCAGACGGTGCAGCATCCGGCGATGGCGGTTCGGCGGGTGATCGCCGTGGTGGGTTCGGTGCTCATCCGGCCACCAGCAGCCCGGTCGCGTACATCGTCAGCATGCCCACACCGATCCCGGCGAGGGTTCGGGCGCTGACCGAGGTGGTACCCGGTTCACGCAGGCTCGGCGCGATCTGCACGATGACCTGGACGATGGCGCCGACACCGATACCGAGCAGCAATGCCGACAGCTCGGGGTTGTTGGCACCGGCACCGATGACCGCGCCCACGATGGCGGGAGCTCCGGCGATCAACCCCAGTCCGAGCAGCCTGAGCAGCGGTGGCCGCCGCTCGGTCAGCGGTGCGACGACAGCCAAGCCTTCGGTTGTGTTCTGGATGGTGAAGCCGATAACCAGAAAGGCGCCGAGCGCGAGTTCGCCCACTGCGTAAGCGGATCCGATGGCGAGCCCTTCGCCGAGGTTGTGCAAGCCGATACCGATCGAGATCATCAGCGCCAACCGCAAGCCACTGGCGCGTCCACTCGCGGCGGCTTGCTGCCTGCGGGTTCGCAGCCAATGGTCGATCGCGGTCAGCGTCAAAAAGGCCAGTGCCGCACCGAGGACGACGAGTTCCGCACCGCCGAACGGGCTTCCGGAGGCGCCTGCCAGCTCGAAGCCTTCGCTGGTGCCCTCCCAAGCGAGAAACGCCAACAGTCCAACGGTGAAAGCGAGCAGTACCCGCACCGTTGCTCCACCGACCGTGCGCAGGAACGGCAGGAACAACATCCCGAGCACCACGGGAATGATGCCCACATAGGTGCCGAGCAAGGCCATCAACCCGAAGAACGACGCTCCCGCCTGCGGGGTCTGCACCGCGGCGGCGATGTCGTGTTCGATCACCAGCCCGGTGGAGGTCAGCATCGAGATCTTGTAGGGCTGACCGTCCTGCCAGGGATAGTCCAAGCGGAACTGCGCGGACCGCAGTCGGCCGATTTCCTCGACCGGCCCGGTGAAATCGACGTAGGCGTCGTTGACGAAGATCTGCCCGATACTGATCGGATCGGCGCCGGTGTTGCGGATGTCGAGCTCGATCGAACCAGGTTGCAGTACAACGCGTTCGACGCCGATCTCCTCGATCGGGGGGCCGGTTCGTTCGGGCAGGCTCCGTCCACCGACGAAGGCGAGGCCGGCCAGCGCGAGAATCAGCAGCACGCCGGTGCCGAGCCCGAGGGCCCAGGCCGGTTTGCGGGTGTCGGGAGTACTCATCAGTCACTCACCTCGAAGAACCCCATCCAGCCCAGTTCGGCGAACTCGGTTTTGTGGGCGTGGAACATGTACTTGCCCGGATGCGGAAAACGCATCTCGCAGATCCCGCGCTGGCCTTGCCCCTGCACGATCGTGTCGGTGAATTCCGAGGACTGTAGCCGGGTGCCGGTGGGGTAGTAGTCGAAGAAGTTGCCGTGCACGTGGAAGCTGTTGATCGGGTCGTATTCGAGCACGTTGACCAGGTAGATCCGGACGAGTTCGTTGCGTTTCACCCGCACCGGTTCGTGCATGTAATGGAACGGGATCCCGTTGACCGCGTAGAGCTGGTTGCCCTCGCCGTCGAAGGTGGTGTTGTACCCGTGCATGACCATGACCATCTCGTCCGCGGGCGGTCGCGGGGTGGGCGGGTCGACGATGAACGTGCCATACATTCCGCGGGCGATGTGCTCGGCCAACGGGCCGACGTGACAGTGGAAAAGGTGCAAGCCGAACGGGGTCGCGTCGAACTCGTAGGTCGTGGACTGTCCCGGTTCGATGATCCCGGCGCCCAGGCCTGCGATGCCGTCCATCTCGGCCGGGTGGATCCCGTGGAAGTGCAGGGTATGCGGATGCTTCGAGCCGTTGCGAAAATGCACCCGCAGCAGTTCACCTTCCCGGCAGCGCAGGGTCGGGCCGGGGATGCGCGCGTTGAGCGTCCACGCCGGGAAGGTGACACCCGGTGCGACCTCGATGTCCTCGTCGCTGGCGTAGACCTCCCACTCGCGCAGGGTCCGTCCGTCGGGCAGCCGCGTGGTTTTGCCGTAATCGAAGTCGCGCAGCACCTGGGTTGGATTGAATCCGTTGGCATCATGATCGACGGCCTGGCCGATCCGGAAGGTCGGTCCGCTGGCGCCCCCGCCATGGGAGCCGCTGTGTCCGGACGTGGGCTGCGCCTGTGCTTTTGCCGGTGACGCGTCGAGCACTGCCCGCCCGGCGAGCGCCAGACCGGCGCTCCCTGCCAGCGCGCTACCCAACAGGAATCGGCGGTTCGGTTCACTCATAACCTGAATAGTTTGGCACACCGAAAAAATTGATTCAATAGGCCGAAGTTCAGAGGTGCTGACGGCCCGGCCGTTGCATTAGTTGCTACATGCGCATGTTAATATGTATTGAACGGGCCGGTTCGTCGGAAGGGTTCATGATGGGGCACAGCCACGACCACGGGGTCTCGGCGACGGAGGCGACCAGCGCTTCCAGCAAGTACGTATGGCGGTTGGCGATAGCGATCGGGCTGGGCCTGATCACCTTCATCACCCAACTCCTGGTGGGTCTGTCGACCTCGTCGCTGGCCCTTTTGTCGGATTCCGCCCACGTTTTCACCGATGTATTCGGTGTCGCCATGGCCTTGGTCGCGATCTTGGTCGCGCGCCGCACTGTGCGCCGCAACGATCGATCGTTCGGGATGTATCGCGCCGAGGTCCTTGCCGCGTTGTTCAACGCGGTCCTGCTGTTCGGTGTGGCGATGTGGGTGCTCTTTGAAGCTGCCGGGCGTCTGTCGGACCCGCCGGAGGTGCCGGGTCTGCCGGTCGTGATCGTGGCGATCGTCGGTCTCGCCATGAACGTGGTGGCCATGCTGGTGCTGCGCAGCGGCGCGAAGGAAAGTCTCAACGTGCGCGGCGCGTACCTGGAAGTCATGGCCGACATGCTCGGGTCGATCGGCGTGCTCGTCAGTGGATTGGTCACCTTGATGTTCGGGTGGCGCTACGCCGACCCGATCATCGGTGTGCTGATCGGGCTTTTCGTCTTGCCGCGGGCCTACAACCTGGGCAAACAGGCCCTGCGAATTCTGTTCCAGCACGCCCCGACCGGCTTGGACGTCACCGAGGTCAGCACAGCACTGCACGGCGTCGACGGCGTGCAGGAAGTGCACGACCTGCACGTCTGGACCCTTACGCCGGGTATGGAAGTCGCATCGGCACATCTGGCGATCGATGATGCCGCTGACCCCGACGCGGTGTTGAGCGCGGCCAAGCACCTGCTGGCCGACTCGTTCGAGCTTCATCACGCCACCCTTCAGGTCGAGCCAGCCGGCATGGCCGAGGACTGCAGGAAGCAGTCCTGGTAGGTCGGGGGTGTCCATGAACTCAGTTCATCGGCAGTGTGGGCGCGCCGCGTTGGGCGAGCATGTCTCGCAAGGCCTGCGATTCTGCGGTCTGCGCGTCATCGATCTGTCTGGCCAAGTTCGCGACTGCCGGGACCGTCGCGGTGTCGCGGGCCGCGCGCGCCATCATCACGCCGCCTTCGTGGTGGCGCAACAACAGCTGCAGATACAAGGTGTCGAAGGCGGTACCTCGGGCTCTGCGTAGTTCGGTGAGTTCTTCGGTTGTGGCCATCCCCGGCATTCGCATCGATTCCTGCTCGGGCATCTGATGGTCTGACCCTGGCGTGTGCGAGTCCGCGCGGCTCATCCACAGCATCGGTTGCTCAGCCGAGACCGGCCGATCCCACAGCATCAGCCAGCCGCGCATCATCCCCAATTGGCTCTGCTGGCTTGTCATGACGTCGAAGGCCAATGTCCGCGCCGCGGGGTCGACCGCATGCTCCAACGCTGTCGCAGACATCTCGACCGCTTGATTGTGGTGAGTCGCCATATCCTGGGCGAATCCCACCTCGATGACACCGAGCGGCATGTCCGGGGTATCCGAAGTGACGATGCCGCGCATCCAGAACCCGGCGAGCAGACCCACGATCAGCGTGGCGGCCAGTATCGCGGCCATGATCGATCCGGATCGGGACCGTCCAGGTGTGGTGGACGCAGGTCTGGTCGGCTCAGCTGTCACCGAGGGCCTCCGGAAGGATCGGTGGATCCGCCGCCGGTGGGAGCGAGCGGAACGGCGTCGGGGCCCGGCGGGGTGGGATCGAACGGCGGCGGTGCGTCGGGATCGAAACCCGCTCCCGAAGTGGCGCAACTGGCACCCGGCTCGGGGTGAGTGTTGGGGTTTTGCCGCAACGCGGTGACGAATCGTGCGATCCGGGGGTCTTCGGCGCTGTCGAGCTGGAGCTGGTGGCCCCAAGACTGCAGCGTCACAGGCGAATCCAGATCCGGATAGGGCGACATGAACATGTAGGGCTTGCCGTCGACCTCGGCTTGCAGGGTCGCGATGTCGTCGGCGTCGAGGCGATCGGCGTTGTAGGTGATCCAGATGGCTCCATGTTCGAGCGAGTGGACAGCGTTCTCGCTGCGAATCGGGTTGGTGTAGACCTCGCCGGTACAGGTTGCCCAACTCTGATCGTGGGGTCCGCCGAACGGTGGGGTCTGGTCATAGGCGACTCGCTGGGTCGCCCGCACATGATTGCCCGCCGGGTATTGCTGCTTGGTCACTCCGTCGATGAGGTCGGAGGGGTCGGGTTGACTGCTGCCGGGAACGTAGCGCTGGGCTTCGGTGAACTCGCGATACTTCGGCACGAAGTGCCAGCCGAGCCCGGCCACCAGCACGATGATGGCGGCCGCGGCCCCGATTACTGCCCACGGCGGCTGCCTGCGGCCGACGTTGCCGACAACGGGCCTCTTTCGTGTACGGCTGGACTTCTTGCTCATGCGGTGTTCCTTCGTGCTGTCGAACCGGCAGGGGTGGGACGGCCGGTCGCGTGGAGGTCTTTGAGGAAGGCGTTGTAGGCCGCGAGATCGCTATCACCGACTTGATCGGCGCGGTGATCGGCGACGGCGTTCTCGCGCTGTTCGTCACGGCGCCAGCGAATCGCGAAGACGATGACCACGACGAGTGCGACCGGCTCGCCGTAGGACCACGCCAGCGCACCGGCGAGATATTGGTCCCGCATCGCGTCGATGCCCCAGTCCGGTGGCGGAGTAGCGAACAGTTCGACCAACGGGGTGGTGGCCATCATCAGAATGACGCCGAAGAACACGTGCAGCGGCATCTCCACGAACAGGTCGAAGAACCGCCCGAGGTTGGTCTGACGGATAGGAAGTGGGCCGACCGACAGGATCGGCACGATGAATAACAGGCCACTGAGCAGGAAGAACAACTCGAGCGCTTGGTGGCCCACGACCGTGGACCCGACCGTGTCGAAGACCGGTGTCAGATAGATCCCGTAATAGCTGAACAAGAACAGGGGAATGGTGAACCCGGGATGGAGCAGCAATCGTGCTGTGCGGCTGCGCAACCCGGTGACCGCCACGGCGAGCACAAGTCG
Source organism: Nocardia fodinahabitans (assembly GCF_052983615.1). NCBI lineage: Bacteria > Bacillati > Actinomycetota > Actinomycetes > Mycobacteriales > Nocardiaceae > Nocardia > Nocardia fodinahabitans. The sequence goes on along the minus strand of NZ_JBRJJC010000001.1, from coordinate 2,172,991 downwards.
GCCGAGGCCGTGGTGTGGTGTCGCGCGAAGCAGCATCAGGCCAGGGCAACCCCAGACCAACAGCGGCGGGATCGTCATCGACAGCGTCAAGTGCTGGAACATCCACACGCTGAACAGGTGGTATCCGTAGCCTTCGATACCCAAACCGGTCGTCGCGGCCAGCAGTAGGCAACCGCCGAGGAAGCACGCGGTACGCCACCACGGCCAGGGACGTCGCAACCGGCGCAGCCGCGCGAGACCGACCAGATAGATGATCGCCGCCGCGCACGCCAGCGCGGGAAGCAGGGGAATCGGCTGGGGATACCACGCGAGCATCGATCCGATCGATGGTGGTGCGTCCGGCACCTGGATCGAGGTATCGAGCAGCTCCGAGATGGTCATGGGTGACGAGTCCTAGGAGCGGGCCTCAGCGCTTGGATCGCTTGCCTGCGCGCAGCGTCACGACGGCACCACCGATGACGAGCACGGCCAGCACTCCTATCAGAGGCCACGGCAGCCCATCCGACGATGAAGAGGTAGCCGAAGAATCACCAGCCGCGGCAGACTCTGGGCCCGATGGCGAATTCGTCTTCGCCTCGGTCGGAGTCGTGGACACCGCGGTGTAAGTGAATTCGTAGGACCCGGTGATGGGATGGCCGTCATCGGAGACGACCCGGTAGGCCACGGTGTACTGCTGTGGCGGCATCGTTGGACTGACAGCGACGCGCACTGTCTTGCCCTCGACCTTGGACACCTGGGCGGCCCAACTGGTGCCACCGGAATCGGTCAGGCCGACGTTGGCGAATTCCGCCCCGATCTCCTGATTGAACGTCAATTCGATCAGGGTTAGGGGAGTGTCGACGGTGGACCCCGCGGCTGGAACCGAACTGTCGAGCTTGCTGTGTGCCTGGGCCGGGCCTGCTATCAGCGCCGACCCCAGCGCTGTCAGCATCGCGACAACGACACTACGTCGAATCATTCCCCGGCCTCCGGATTGTGCGCGTTCCGCGGAGGCATTCGTCGCCGCGCGACGCCGTCGGTGACCCGGCGCCGTCAACTATGCTACATAGTCGACGGCGAGCGTCCAGTCCTGGTCAGAACATGACCAGGCACGCGATTGCGGCGCAGGCGAGCATCCCGGCCGGTGCGGCGGTCGCGGCGACGATCGGAGACACTCCCATCGCCATCCATCGCGACGAGCGCCGCGGTAGTTTCGAGCTCTCCAGTCGGCGCAAACGTTGCTGCAGGACCTGTCCACCCAGGGAGAGGGTGGCAGAAGGCTCATTACTGGTCGAGGCGGCGACTACGCGCAGGGCCGACCGGATCGTCGCGGGGCTGGTGGCGGCCGCGGCGGAGTCGTCGGCGGCGAACTCGGCCAAGGCGGCGACCGCTTTCGGCGCACTCGCGAACAGTGGAATCCAGGGCAGTGCCGCAGCCAAGACTTCACAGCTTCTGATCAGGCGATGGTGGCCACCGCGCAGATGGGCATACTCATGCGCCAGGACCGCGCGCCGCTCGCCATCGTTGAGCTTGCTGGCCAATCCTTCGGTGGCGACGATCATCCCGGGACGGCCGTCGACGCTGTATGCCATGGGCTTGGGATGGTCCAGCCACATCACCGGCACATCCTCACCGCCGCGACGAGCCACCACACTGACCACGTCGCGGTGGTAGGCGCGCACGCGAGCTCCGGCCCGAGCATGCCGCCGTGCGCTGGCCGCGACCCGAATGCCGAGGCCGGCGACGACTATCAAGACCACGACCGTCAGCGGATCGGCCAGCCAGCCGGGCACCGAGTGAACGACGCGGGTCAGACACTGCGCCGCGGCCTCGGCGACGACCACGCCCGGTGCGTGTCCAGGCCAGAGCGCTGCCGCTACCGCCACGCCGGCGAGCCCGACGGCCGAACACAGGCAGATCAGCCAGGACGCGACCGCGGCGCGAGGCGTCATCGTTGGTGTGATGCGTTGCAGCACGCCCGGCGCTGCCACACACAACAGCGCCGCCGCCCACGCCGCACCCAAGGCGACGATCATTTCTTCGATCGCTTCGGGGGGCGGGTGCGCCCGCGGTGGAACGCTTCGGATTCGGCCTCGGTCACGATGGATGCCAGATGCAGCAGCACCGACTCCGGGTCATTGCTGGAGTCGATGATGCCGCGCACAACCTCGGCGGTGGCTTCGGCCCGCGAGCGTGTGGGCCGGTAGAGGTATGCCCGGCGGTGCATCACTCGCACTACCCACTCCTTCTCATGGAGGTGAGTCAAGACCGTCAGGATGGTGGTGTAGGCGTAGGGATCGGGAAGGCGCCCCAAGATGTCGCGCACGGTGAGCGCCTCGGAGGTGCTCCATAGTACGTCCATCACGCGGGCTTCCAAGGTGCCCAATCCGTTCATCGCCTGCCCTTCCTATGCGCGCCGTTCACTAGTGCGGTGCAGACGCCATCGATCAACTATCGCTGATCGTCGACGGGCCATCCACAGTGCCCGCGATCCAGATCTACGCCTAACTAAGTACTATGCAACATAGTTGATCCTGAGAAGTGACTTAGAGTTAGCTGGATTGTGACGTGGGCAACGGTTTTCGACGCCGCGGCGGCCCTATGGTTCCGGTCGTGCCGTTCGTCCCCTCATCAGGTTCAGGCACATGCCCGACGGGCCCGATGACTTCCCCCGGCAGGGAACCATCGCCCGTCGGGTCCTGAGGAAGCGTTCGGCGCTGTACCGATCCCGCTCTGAACTTCGACCCTCGACGGCAGACCGTCGGCGGCCCAGACCACACCGGTGGAGGAAACAACCATGTCCCAGGCCGAGGCGCCCGAGCGCGCAGGCGACCTACAAGGATCACCACCTCAACTCGGCGATCGGCTTCGTGGCGTGTTGCGCCATGATCTGCCCGCATCAGTGGTGGTGTTCCTGGTCGCGTTGCCGTTGTCTCTGGGTATCGCGATTGCCTCCGATGCGCCGATCATGGCCGGCCTGATCGCTGCGGTCATCGGCGGCATCGTCGCAGGTGCGGTCGGCGGCTCGCCGATGCTCGCCAGCGGTCCGGCCGCGGGACTGACCGTTGTTGTCGCCGAGTTGGTCGCCAAGTTCGGGTGGCAGGTCACGTGCGCGATCACCGTCGCCGCGGGAGTGCTGCAGATTCTGTTCGGGCTCAGTCGAATTGCGCGTGCGGCGTTGGCGATTTCCCCGGTGGTCGTGCACGCCATGCTCGCCGGAATCGGCATCACGATCGCGCTGCAGCAGGTGCATGTACTACTTGGTGGAACATCGCGAAGTTCGGTGTGGCAGAACCTCAGTCAGCTGCCCACGCAGCTGACGCGCCTGCACTGGGGTGATCTGGCGATCGGGCTCATCGTCATCGTGACGTTGCTGGCGTGGAAGAAGGTGCCTGGCGCATTGGGTCGTGTCCCCGGTGCGCTGGTCGCTGTCGTTGCCGCGACCGTCGTGTCGTTGGTGGCGCCACTGGGCGTCGAACGGATCGTGATGAACGGGTCGTTGTTCGACGCGATCGCCTTGCCTGCGTTGCCCGATGGCAAGTGGTTGGCGGTAGCGACCGGCGTGTTGACCGTGGCGTTGATCGCGAGCGTGGAGAGCCTGCTTTCAGCGGTGGCGGTGGACAAGATGCATTCCGGTGCGCGCACTGATCTGAACCGCGAACTCGTCGGCCAGGGCACCGCGAATATCGCCTCCGGCATGCTCGGTGGGCTTCCCATCACCGGTGTCATCGTGCGCAGTGCGACCAACGTAGCCGCAGGTGCGAAAACCAAGGCATCGACCATCCTGCACGGTGTCTGGATTTTGCTGTTCTCTGTCCTGCTGGCTGGTGTCGTACAGCAGATTCCCAAAGCCGCACTCGCCGGACTGTTGATCGTGATCGGGATCCAGCTGGTCAAGCTTGCCCACATCCGCCTCGCACACCGCACCGGCGACTTGTGGGTTTACCTGATCACTGTGGCGGGAGTGATGTTCCTCAACCTCCTCGAAGGCGTCCTGATCGGCCTTGTCGTCGCGATCGCCCTCGTCGTCTGGCGTGCCGGGCGCGCGGACATTCACGCCGAGCCTGTCGGTGATGCGGATTCTCGGCGCTGGCGAGTTGTCATCGAGGGAACCTGCAGTTTCCTGTCGCTGCCCAAGCTCTCGAGCGCACTGGACTCCGTGCCCGAAGGCGCCGATGTGACGGTCGAACTGACCGTCGACTTCATCGACCACGCCGCAACCGAGGTGCTGCACGAATGGGAACGCCGCCACCGGGAAGGCGGCGGCACCGTCCTCATCGATGAACTCGGTTCCGACACACTCTCGGCCACCACGCAGGGCCCGCCCCAGCGGGCATCGTCTGCGCAGGCTCGAGGCCTGGAGCCGTGGAAAGCGTGGCAGAACACCGACACCGACCCGAAGGCGTTGCTGTCCGTCGGTCCTCTTCGACCCATGCTCGACGGGATCTCGCGCTATCACCGCCGCCACGCGCCTGTGGTCCGCGCCCACCTCAACGAACTGCGCGACAGCCAAGCCCCTACGTCACTGTTCCTGACGTGCGCGGATTCGCGGGTAGTACCCAATGTCATCACCCACAGTGGACCCGGCGATCTGTTCACCGTCCGCAACGTCGGCAACCTGATACCCGCCGATCTCGCCGACACCTCCGTCGAAGCGGCGCTGGCCTTCGCGGTGGAGGAGCTCACCGTCTCCTCGATCATCATCTGTGGTCACTCCGGTTGCGGTGCGATGGGTGCCCTGCTCGGCGACGCCCCGGTGTCACCGAGCATCCGCGAGTGGCTCGACCACGCCGAGCCCAGCCTGCACGCCTACCTCACCGGGCACCCGGTCGCCGCTGCGGCCGCCGCAGCCGGATTCGATGCGCGCGACCAGCTCAGCATCGTCAACGTCGCGATCCAAGTCGACACCGCACGTCGGCATCCGGTCGTGGCCGCCGCTGCGGCCACCGGGCAGGTGCACATCGCCGGATTGTTCTTCGACATCGCTACGGCCACCGTGTGGCACGTCGGAACCGACACAGTCGAACACCACGACGAGCTCACACCTGACACCGTGCACGTCTGACCGAGCATCGCATCGGCCGGGCTCGGGCGTCCATCGGGACGCCGGAGCCCGGCTCCGAGGAGGAATGGGCACGGCATGCCGCCGCGACAATGCGTCTGGCGTCTGCAAGATCACCACGGCGTACGATCGGTTGCCGTGTGGCACAGGGTGCGCGTCCCGGGCGTGTGGTGCGGCGCTGTGCTGTTCCTCGCTGGTCTCGTCCTGGCCCTGGGAATCGCGGACTGCAGACTGCTCGAAGCCCGCAACACGGCTTTTACCCCACATCACCACGCTGCGTCCTTGGCCGACCCCGGCAGTACTTTCGCCGAATCCGGTTGCAGCCACACCGATCTCGACGGTGCGACCCGTTGTCCGCACGGCGACCTCCGCATAGACGCGGTCCTGACCCGCACCGACGAGACCGCGCATCCGCCACTCGCGGCCGCAGACCTGCTGATCGGCACAGACCCCGCGCCGATGTCCCGGCTACGTGGACCACCGCATTCGAGCGCAGTTCGGGCTGACAGCGGAGCCGATCTTCTCCTCCAGAACTGTATTTGCCGTCGCTGACGGGCAAGCACCAGGCCGACACCGTCGCGGTGTCAGCCAGTGGTCGCGTCCTGATCGACACACTTGGCGAACAGAACGGAAGCCTTCATGGACGACGCTTTGCTCGACGATCTGCGAATCACTCCCGCCAACCTGCTCAGCACAGGGGCGCGGTGCCTCCGGCCCGATGCCCTGGTCGGAAATACCCCGGTGTTGTGGGTAGGCGCTCCACTGGCCCCACACGGGCGCGGGTTCTGGGCGAAACTCGAAGGGGCGAACCCCGGCGGAATGAAAGATCGGCCCGGACTGCACATGGTCGCCCGCGCCCGCTCCCGCGGCGAACTCCAGCCGGGGGCCCGGATCATCGAATCCACCAGCGGCACACTCGGATTAGGGTTGGCGCTGGCAGGCACCATCTTCCGGCATCCGGTCACCCTGGTCACCGACCCCGGTATGGAACCCCTGATGCGCAGCTTGCTCGCCGCCTACGGCACCCACATCGAACTCGTCACCGAGCCACACCCCGACGGCGGCTGGCAGCGGGCCCGCCGCGACCGAGTCGCCGAGCTTCTCGACGCCGACCCGACTACGTGGTGCCCGGACCAATACAACAATCCGGACAACGTCGACGCCTACGACTCCCTGGCAGTGGAATTGGTCGCGCAGCTGGGCCGCGTCGATGTGCTGGTGTGCTCTGTCGGCACCGGCGGACACTCCGCAGGTATCGCCCGGGTACTGCGCCGGTTCCATCCGCACCTGAAGTTGATCGGCGTCGACACGATCTCCTCGACGATATTCGGGCAGCCTGCGGGCACTCGCCTCATGCGCGGGCTCGGCTCGAGCATCTATCCCAGCAATATCGACTACAACGCCTTCGACGAAGTGCACTGGGTCGCGCCCACGGAAGCTGTCTGGGCGGCCCGCGCCCTGGCGAGCACCCACCACGCCACCGGCGGCTGGAGCGTCGGCGCCGTCGCCCTGGTCGCGGGCTGGGCAGCCGGGCACCACTCAGCCGACACCCGAATCGCCGCCGTCTTCCCCGACGGCCCGCATCGCTACTACGACACCGTCTTCAACGACGACTACTGCCACCAGCATGGACTGCTCGAGAACAACCCTCCGATCGAGCCTGCCTCCATCGGGCACCCCACCGATCGGGTCGTTCACACGTGGACGCGCTGCACCAACGTCGTCGACCCCCGTAAGTTGGAACCGATTGCACCACAGCATTTTTCGTGGAGCGTGCGATGATCGAACTCATCCGCGGTTTCGGCAGCTACAACAAGGTCACCCGCATGCTGATGATCAATCAGTTTGCGATCAACCTCGGGTTCTACATGCTGATGCCCTACCTGGCCGGCTATCTCTCCGGGTCACTCGGCCTCGCCGCCTGGACGGTCGGGCTGGTGCTCGGCGTACGAAACTTTTCCCAACAGGGAATGTTCCTGATCGGCGGAACCCTCGCCGACCGCCTCGGCTACAAACCGCTCATCGTCGCGGGCTGCCTGTTACGAACGGCAGGCTTCGGGCTGTTGGCCGTCGTAGAGACTCTGCCTGCCTTGCTGATAGCCTCCGCCGCAACCGGATTCGCCGGAGCACTATTCAATCCGGCAGTCCGCGCCTATCTCGCTGCCGAGGCAGGGCCACGCAGGGTTCCGGCATTCGCGATGTTCAACGTGTTCTACCAGGCCGGCATCTTCGCGGGCCCGCTGGTCGGGATCGCATTGATGGCGTTGGATTTCCGCGTCACCGCAGCAGTTGCGGCCGCGGTGTTCGCGGTGCTGACAATCGGACAACTGGCCGCACTACCGGCTGGTCGCAGCGCCCCTGCCGTCGAACGAGAATCAGTCTGGAAGGGCTGGACAAGGATTGCGTCCAACCGGCCGTTCATGTTGTTTGCGGTCGCCATGACCGGCTCCTACGTATTGTCGTTCCAGGTGTATCTGGCGTTGCCGTTGCAAGCCGACTACATCAGCGCCGGCGCCGCCGCCCCGCTGGTGGCAGCACTGTTCGTCATCAACGCGGCCGTCGCCGTCGCGGGTCAGCTTCGAATCACACGGTGGTTCAGCGATCGTTTCGGCAGCAGGCTCGGGCTGGTCATCGGCGTAGCCACCCTCGCAGCCGCATTCCTGCCACTGCTGCTGATTCCCGGAACCAGCCGCTTCGGATCTGCAATGGCAGTCGTAGCGCTGATGGTGTCGGCTGTCATCTTGGCGATCGGTAGCGCCGCAGTATTTCCATTCGAGATGGATACGATCGTCTCGCTGGCTGGTGACCGCTTGGTGGCCACGCACTACGGGTTCTACAACACCATCGTGGGAATCGGAATCCTGCTGGGCAATCTCGGGACGGGCGCATTGCTGGGCGCTGCCCACCGTGCCGGGCTTGAGGCACTGGCCTGGGCAGGGCTGATCGCGATAGGAGCGACCACCACGACGGCGCTCGGCCTGCTCAACAGATCCGGAGCACTCGGTAGAGCCGAATCCCACACCAAACCCCTGATCAGCACATGAGATTCGCTGCCCCGGACGAGGCGAACGAAACATGCACATGGTCGTAGTGATTCTGGGTCGGGCTACCACGGTCCTCCATGTACGACCACCCGCCGCCATCGTTGTAACGCTGCTGCCAGATCACGTAGTTGACGCCGAACCGCGCCTTGTTGGCCAGCACAAACGCAGCGATCGCATCGCCCTGGGCCGGATTCGGCGTCATGATGTCGAGCGCGAGACCAGCACCGTGATCACCGTCGTAGCGCCCCTGCGCGCCACCGATGTCGGAAATCCCGAACATCTGCTGCACCATGTTACTGACCTGCGCGACATGCGGCCGAGTGCCTTTCCACACTGTTCCGCACGGGGATTTCGCCTTGAGGGCAGACAGTTTCGCCTCTTCGTCGTCTGCGGCGACCGGGGGCAACCCCGGCGCCGGTTCCGGCGCGTCATGCGCCAGAATAGGCAGCGTATCGAACTCGATCGCCGTCGGCGCTTGCGGCGCAACCGCGCTTACCTGCTGCACCTCAGACCCGCTCGGCCGCAACGCCATCCAGATCATCGCGGGCACAGTTGCGGCGAGGCTGCAAACAACCAGGGAGGCGCGGCCTGTGGGCGCCGCAGGAGTGCGATGTTGACCGGACGTTTCAATCACCAGCTAGCGTCGAAAAGGGAACTCGCGCAATATTACGAAACGGTCGCGAGATTGTCACGCGATGCGGCAAGTGTGGAGGCCGCACTTCGTTGAGCAGGCATCGTGGATGTCGGGTTCTTGCGGGGTTACCTTGGCACTGGCGGGTCGTTGGACCCACACCGTGATCCAGCGATGACCACGTGTGGTCAGTCGAACACGGTGGGTAGGTCTGGCTTGTTCCAGTGGTCGTGGAGAAGCCGGATTTGGGTGTCGAGTACACGAGTGGTCGACAGTTCGGGCAGGTCATCGATGGGAAGCCAGGCGATTTCCATGGTCTCGACAGGGCTGGGTTGGCCGTGGGAGACGGTCTCGCACAGGAAGAACAGTTTGTATCCCACACCGCCTTCTCGGGCGGCGCGATGGGGCGGGCCCCTCGCGCGTCTCCGGGCCGTCATCCTCGCGACCTCTTCCTGTGGTCGCTTCCGGTCCAACGCATCAGGGTGTCGAGTACTTCCAGCGCCGCGCGTCGACGGCTTCTCTTACTCGACCACACTGCTGGGAGGACGACGCCTGTCATCACCAGGATTGCCAAGAGTCCCGGCAGGCCGACGAGGATCATCGCTTCGTGCGAGTCGCTCGCCAAGATGGTGGCCGTTGCCCCGCCCGCCATAGCGGCTTTCGAGACAACCTTGTCCCAGTGCCTAACTGCTCAAACGGGCCGGGATTGCAGCTGTGTGCACGACCATTTCCTCCTTCCAGGCGCCGCAGCTCCTGGGAAAGGGGTTCCAGTCGTCGTGCTGCGCCTTAGAACTAGTGTCCCTCCTAAGCGGTAGCCGTCGATCAACGCCTACCGCGTGGCGAACAGCGGCGGCACTGTGCGCGGCGCAGAATTTCGGGCATGCCATCGTGGACACCGTCTTTCGGGGAAGCCGGAGACCAAAGCGGATGACGACGTTCTAAGCCACATCAACTACTACAAGGCCAAGGCGCGGGTGTACGACCAGCAGGGAGAGCACGAGGCCGCTGCCGAGATTCGTGCCATGGCAGAGGAATACCGGGCAGAGGCCGAACGCCGCGGCTTACCCCTGGCCGACGAGTAGCCGATCCGATCCCCGCTTCGCAGTGAGTGTGACGGGATAGCCTGGGCGACATGACCGGGGAGACCGAACAGCCAGGGGCCGAGCGTGAGTGTCCCGACAGGCTGGGTGCGGTTCCTGGTCGACCTCGACGTGCCTGAGCCGGCGGACTACGACCCGGCCTAATGTCCCCGCTATCCAGTTCTACTGCCACACACCAGGAATGCCGCGCGCAGGGCGACGACATCGAGATCGACGGTCCAGGCGCTGGGCTGACACTGACGATCTCGAAGGTGGAACACGGGTTCGGGCCGCCTGAGCACTCCGAACACCCGCATTACACCCTGGCCGCATGGGCGGTCTTCGCGAGCCCCCGCTGTTCGCAGTCGAGCACGCCCAGCAGCTGCTGATGCACCCGGACAAGCTGCGGAAGTGGATCCACCGGTACCCGTTGCTCGAGCCTTATGACGGGACCCTCCGAGACATCACGTGCGAAGAGTGCGTCGCCGCGGGCCGCTCCGGGCGAGGCGATCTGTCTCCCTCGCGATCGAGCCCACGTGCTGCATGATTCGACAGCGGCCGCCCATCCATCCCACGGCCCCAAGCATGCTCGACGGCTGTGTCTCGGTACGCCACGTCATCTGCGATCACGCAATTTCATCGGGCTCTGTCAGAGGTCCTTAGAGCTCGCGGCGAACTCGTGGCGGCATCGGTGCCTGTCGAGGGCTACAGGCTCTCGGTTCTGTGGCGGGACTCGGCCAACGCTGGCTCTCGGGAGATGAAGGCGTAGGGCGCAGTTGCGCTTCTCGACTCCCTTCGGTCGAAACCTTGTTCGAACCGCTGTGTGGTACCGGGTAGTCTTGGGCTGGATCGCAAATGCGGCGTCGGGGAGCCGCGAAAGCCCGCGAGGGTGTCCAGAAACGCAACCTCATATGTGGTAGATTTTCTGGACATCATCCCGGTGGTCCAGATGAAAGGCGGGGAAGTGGCCCTGCTCTACACGAAGCAACTCCCTCAACCCGGTCCCGATCCGCTCGTGCGTTTCGATCTGACCGAACAGGAGATCCTCGACATCGTGATCCGCGCAGCAGTCGATGCGGCCGACAACACCCACCCGCTCGCGCCGCCCGGGATGCCGGGGCAGCACGCCTACGGGGCCGGTGTCGCTGTACTCCGCGAGCTCCTGTTCCCGCGTGGCTGGAAGAAGGATGAGCGCGGTAACGTGGCTCGAACGGTTCACCCAGGGCGGGGACTGGCGATCATCGTGGCGGTCGGCAACGAATACTCGGGTATGCCGGGGAACGATGAATACATCACGACCAAGTGGCCCAAAGGTAGCTGTGCGCTGACAGGGGAGCGGTTCGTCGCCGAGGGCTTCGACAGCATCGACGAGTCCTTTCCTTCCAGTCCGACGGTCGAAGGGACGTGGGAGGTGTGGTATCTGATGCATCATCGAGCTGCCGACCGCGTTTTCGTCGAGATCAGCAAGCCTGGTCGGCTCAACGACCGCGAATATCCCGTCGATTGGCTCGAGCGCATCATCTTGGATCCGCTCGAACTCGGCGGTGTCGATATCAATATCGATTCAGACGGGGATGATCACGGGGGGCCTGAGGTTCCGGTCATTCCCAAATGACCCCGGAACGTGAGTTCGTGCCCTCTCGACTCGCCTTCGCTCGACGGCGAGTCGGGATGGCACGCACACACTTGGCCGCGGCGATCGAGGTGTCCGACAAGACCGTTCAGAGGTGGGAGAACGGCTCGGAAGAACCTTCGCGAGAGCGGCGGGCTGAGCTGGCGCGGGTGTTGAGGGTGCTACCGGAGTTCTTCGGTATGGCCGAGATGGACCTGCTCGAGATCGAAGCGGTCAGTTTCCGTGCCCTGACCAAGATGACGGCCCGGGAACGTGATCGTGCTCGTGCCGCCGGGAGACAGGGTGTAGCGATCATGGATTGGATCGAGCAGCGATTCACGCTGCCTGCCAATGATGTTCCGCCGCTCACCGACCGCGATCCGGAAGTCGCTGCCGAGATGCTCCGCGCGGCGTGGGGTCTGGGCCCAGGCCCGATCAGGCATCTCCTCGCGACGATGGAGCTGCATGGCGTTCGGATCATGAGCATTGCCAGTGACTTCCGAGACGTCGATGCCTTCAGCTTCTACCGCCGCAATACCCCATTCGTTTTCCTCGACACCAGCAAGACCGCCGAGCGGCTACGGTTCGACGCGGCTCACGAGCTCGGGCACCTGTGTATTCACTGCGCTCATGCTGTGCCGCACGGGCGCGAGGCAGAAGCTGCGGCGAATCAGTTCGCTAGCGCGCTGCTCATGCCTCGCAATGATGTTCTGGCGGTGGGTCTGCGAAACCCGAGCGTGGCGCAGATTATCCGTGCGAAGGCTCGATGGAACGTGTCCGCGACAGCGCTGGCGAACCGGCTGCATGCGCTGGGTTTGATGACTGACTGGACATATCGCGCAGCGTTGGTGGAGTTGAGCAAGCGTGGATTCCGCTCTGCGGAGCCAGGCTCGGCGCTTGTCCATGAATCGTCACAGGTGCTGGGTAAAGTGCTCGCCGGGCTGCGTGGGCAAGGGATGACGGTGCGCGAGATTGCCAAGGAGTTCGGTCTCACTCCCCAGGGGGTGACCGAGTACCTGTTCGGACTGACGATGACCCAGCACGAGGGAAACGGGTCGCGGACGGTCTCGGATGGATCGCCTCGCCCGCGCCTCACTGTCGTGTGAGATCACGTATCTGCTGAGTGCACCGTGAGAACCTTTGTGCTGCGGGGCGTGCGCACGGGTCGGGTGTAGGTGCGCACCGCCGGCTGCACCGTGCGCGCGGCTGAACGGGGCGTGCGCACGATCTCGATCCTGGGTGTCAGCGTGCGCACGCGCCCACAGCGGCGGCGCACAGAAGCAGTCGAAGTGGAACGGGTGAACCAAACGTGCAAGACATGGCTGTCGCTCCGGTTCTCGACGTCGGCGCGCCGAGTCTGGCCAGCGCCGTCCTCGTCGAGCATTCGGCTGGCGCTGACCTGTCGGTGGCCATGGCTATCGTTGTGCAAGCTCACCGACTAGGAGGTACAACGTGACTTCTGCCGACCTGAATACCTGGGCCAGCAACTTCTCCGCACTTCGCGACATGCTCGACAACTACGAGAGCGAAGCGGCAAGGATCAACCCCAACTCTCCGAACCAAGGCACGAGCCAGCTCGTTGCCTTCCAGTACGGCACCTGCCTTTCCATGCTGGATCTCGCTCCGTGGCAGGAGAAGCCCGACTGGCTCGACGCCGTGGAGTTCGGGCCGACCGCAGGCAACGAGCACAAGCTGCTCGCCTCCCGCTACGTACTCGAAGCGACTTTGAATCACGTCGACAACGTGCCGCTCGAGCAAGCGCGCACCGCTTTGCGTAACTCGGCTGACCGGCTCGAACAATTCGCTACTCGGTGGGCTGAGGAAGGGGTCGATTCCGCTGAGCTCGACGCGATTGCCACCGAGCGCCGCGCCCTCGCCGGTCGCGCCAAGAAGGCGGCTGCGGCCGTTAGTCAGCAGTAGTCCCACGGGGCAGGCCCGGGCGAGAGCGCCAAATCGCGTGGGCCCCGACCCCTGCGGGAAGAACGTCTACGCCTGACCGGTTGTACGCCGCGCCCTGGGTGTCGTCGTCGCAAGAACGCGACGGATCGGACCGTACCCGGGCACGATGTCTTTCGGAGGGACTGATGCTTCGCTCTCGAAGAGCAACCGAAGGCGTCCTTGGAGGGCGCCTTCGGCGTATTCAGGACTTCATGACTTTGACAGGCTCGGGATGAGCCCTGAGCTCGCTAGATGATCTGGGACCCGATGGCCAGCACCCTGTCCGCAAGTTCCTGGCCTGCCACGTCGGCAACCTGCACCCCGAACGGGACCAGTGCTGCCTTCAACCAGTTGAGCCCGCGCTTGATCCCCTTCTCGGTCAACGTGTCGACTTCTTCGAGAAGTTCTGCGCGGTCGACGTCATCGATGCCGGGGGCGTATTCGATGTCATTGCGCAGCTGGCTGATCGCCGTCAGGACGTCGTCGAGAGACGCCCCCTGTGTAATGGTCGCGTTCATGGTGTGCCCCTGTCCGCCGACAGCTTGGTTGCCGACGGTCATCGTCCCGTAGTTGTCGGCCGAGATCTTTGTGACCGGCGCGATGGGCGCAGAACCCCCATCGATCAGGTACGGACGGCGCGCGGCGGCCCGACCGTTGGGGGTAATTTCCACGTGGTAGAACTCTCCGTCCGCTCGTTCGGAGCCCTTACAAAGACCAATCTCAACCAGATAGTGTGTTGCTTCGCGGATCTCGTCGGCAGGCAACGGCCCGCTGAAGTCGTCGGCAACATCTGAACCAGGGTTCGCAAGCCGTTCGAGAACGCGGCGCAGCGCGAGCTCGTGACGGTACGTATCACGGGCGATGCGAGCCTGGACGCGTCCTTCGGTTGTCAGGTAGAAGTCGAAGCTACCTTCGGGGCCGCCGTCCATGGACAGATTGTTGTGGATAGCGCCCTGCGAGACCAGTTCGTCGAACACAGCCCGCGAGTCCTCTGACGGTACGACCTCGGGGGGTAGGGCCGGTACCGGCTGGTCGCGATGCTCATGCAGCCAGTACAAGGCCCGCAACGCGCGAAAAGTTGTCATTCTGCTCCTTCGTTCCCAGGGGCTCGGCTCAACCGCGGCAGGGATACTGGTGCACCGGCCGACTGTTCAACGTCGTTCTGCTGAAGTAGGTTCCGGGATCTGTGGCGGAGGCTACCGACTGGTCGAGCCACAGTCGTGATCCAACAAGCGGTCGCTCTCGGGACCCGGCCGACTTCGGCCGATGCCTCGGTGACCCCTACTTCGGGCGCTTTGACGGTTTCCGCATCCGGGCGAGCTCAGCTGGTCGGATGTAGAGGTTCTCGATCAGTGCAAGCGTGATCTTCTGTAGGTCCTGCGCGTCCTCGATCGGGACCTGTTCCCAGCTCTCCTGGCGTGCACCAGCGCTGCCGACGGTGGCCATCAGGGAAACGAGCGTTCCGTTCATCCTCGGTGAGCGCTGCCAGGTCCCACGCGACCTCAGTGTTGCTGGCGGTAGGCGATCCATTCGCCGGCGTAGGTTCCGCGCAGCATCACCCTCGCGCTACTGGGCCGTCTGCGGGACCGGCTGGGGATGGTGATCCCACTATCTCACCACTAATTCGGCTGGACACGCCGTTGTGGAGAGTTGTCCAGCGTTGTCGACAGTTGTCGTGGCGAAGCGTGTTTGCCCAGGTGGGGGTGCTGTTCTGGTGGTCAACAGTTGTCCAGCGTTGTCCATAGTTGCCTGTGCTGCGCGCACCGAGAAGGTCAGGGGTTCGATTCCCCTTAGCTCCACAACGAAGGGCCCGGTCGGCAGACCGGGCCCTTCTGCTTTTCGTCGTCATCGACGTCTCCCGGCCGGGCCCATAGCGCCCGGATTCTACGTGGCGGGCCCCGCGTGAACATGCCCATAAAAATATGGTTTGCGCCGATGGCTGCGGGGTAATTCGTTTTTGCCGGATCGAATAGTTACCTACGCGTATTCGCATGACTCGTTCCGAGTCCGGCATATCGAATGACTCGGACTCCACTTGTTCGCCTGGAATTTATTACCCAGGTCACAATTTCACGGCCGCTGCACCCTGCCCGTTTACAGCGATCGGCTATCGGTGTGCGGTGTATTTGCGGACCCTGGTGGCAGGCATTAACGTTTCTGGAAACTGGATAATCCGAGCAGGACCGCGAGCGCTCGCGCTCATCAAGTTCGCTGCCGGGGAGGAATCGGTTCATCAGCGAACAGGGGTGACGGCACCAGCGGGAGAGGTGTCGAACGCGTCTGTCGGAGTATCAGGGGTAATTGATGACAGCGGTCGTCGCGGTTCGTGCCGTGCCGGAGAACATTCCGAATACCAACCCGTCGTTCGCCTATCGCGGTGTCGCACTGATCGCCACGATCGCCGCGATAGCGCTGACCGTGACGGCGGGACGCTACGAGTTCTTCGGCGACGAGCTCTACTTCCTCTCCGCCGGACGGCGGCTCGACTACACCTACGCCGATCAGGGTGTGGTGGTGCCGCTGTTCGCCTGGATCGCCGACCTGCTCGCGCCGGGATCGACGACGGCACTGCGGTTTCCCGCAGTGGTGATGGGCGTCGGCGCGGTCGTCGTGTCGGCGCTGATCGCCTACGAACTCCGGGGCAGCCACCGCGCGCAGATGCTCGCCGCGGGCACCTACGCGACGTCGTACCTGGTGGCCACCCAGGTCGTGCTGAGCACCTTCTCGTTCGACGCCACCTTCACCGCCGTGATCACCTGGCTGTTCATCCGCTGGGTGCGGACCCGGCAGGACCGGCTGCTGATCATCGCGGGACTCGTTGCCGCCCTGGACATGCAGGTGAAGTGGATGATCCCGCTGGTCTGGGCGTGCCTCGGCCTGGCCGTCGTGCTGTGCGGTCCCCGCGAGATCCTGCGCAGGCCCGCGCTGTGGGTGGCGACCGGCATCCTCGCCGCCTCCCTGATCCCGATCCTGATCTGGCAGTCCCGGCACAACTGGCCGCAGCTGGCCATGGGCTCGATCATCGGCGCGGAGCAGGACGCGACCGGCTACGGTCCGCCGGGATTCTTCCCGCAGTGGCTCGGATTGGCGGGTGTCCTCGGCGCGCTGTTGCTCGGCGTCGGGTTTTGGGCGGTGTGCAAACAGGAATCGCTGCGTCCGTATCGGTTCATCGCGGTCGCCCTGGTGATCATGACCGTATTCGTCGTCGTCACCCATGGTCGGCCGTATTATCCGACGGGCTTCTTTCCCGCCATGTTCGCCCTCGGTGCGGTCGGTCTCTGGCAGTTCGACCGTAAACGGTGGATGAACTTGGCATTGATTCCGATGGCCGGAATCTCGGTGGTGACATTCATTGCCATGATCACCGTGACGCCGCTGCCGGCCAGTTGGCGCATACAGGCTGAAGACGCGATCGATCTCGGCTTCCGATCGGCGTTCTGGGGAACCACCAATTGGTCGGAAATGGTGTCCGCCGTCGGGGCCGGGTACCACACGCTGACGCCCGAGGAAAAGGCGAACTCCGCCATCGTCGTTCAGGGGTACTGGCAGGCGGGTGCCGTCGAGCAGTTCGGCGCGGAGCACGGCCTGCCCGCCACATACAGCCCGAGCCGGGGCTTCGGCTTCTTCGGCCCGCCGCCGGACTCGGCGACCTCGGTGATCTACCTCGGGCTCGATACCGCCGAGCCCGACCTGCGCGCCCGGTTCACCGAGGTGGAGCGCGTCGTGCACCTCGACGACCCGATGGGTATCCCCGGCATCGACCGCATGGTCGCGGTCTGGCGCTGCACGGGGCCGAAGCAGCCGTGGTCGGTCATGTGGGACGACATGACCACCCTGTACTTCGACCTCGGGCTGTGGCGAGACCCCAGGGCCACCACCCGGCCCACGCACTGAGCAGCGGGCCGGCGGCTCAGAACACCAGGCCGCGCAGGGCCAGGAAGCGCGCGCCGCCGGCCACCGCCATCACCACGAGCACGGCGCCTGCCTGCCCGAGCTGACCCAAGCCGGGCGCCAGCGATTCCAGCCCGGCCAGTGCGGCGGTGCTGGTCAGCAGGCCGATCAGGGCCAGGCCGCCGCCTTCCCACTGCGCGGTGAACCAGCCGACCCTGGCGGCCGCCCGGAAGGTGAGCTGACGGTGGAGCTCGTTCGCGATGACCGTGCTCACCAGTGATCCCGCGATATTGGCGGCCAGCGGGCCGAGCCGGTCGCAGGCCAGGAACAGCAGGACGTAGGCGATATTGCTGACACCGCCGACGAGCGCGAAGCGGATCAGCTGCGCGAGGGCGTGATCACCGCGCAGGAACCGCCACGGACGGCCGGGCCGGTCGACGCGCGGCGCCACGACGAGGGCGGGACGCAGGGGCGGGGCGGCGAAGGCGGTGCTGTTCACGAGGACTACCGTCGCGGTCCGCGCTGACGCCGACCTGACGCCGGACTGACATGCCACTGGCACGGCGCGCGCCGACGGCGTCAGCGGGGGTGTCAGGCCGGTGTCAGCCCGGTATCAGGTCCACCGGCGACCGTAATCGCCATGAACAACACAGCAATTGCGGCCTCCGGGCTGCGGAAGGCGTACGGGGACAAGACCGTCCTCGACGGCATCGACCTCAGCGTCGACGCGGGCACGATTTTCGCGCTGCTCGGCCCGAACGGCGCGGGCAAGACCACCACGGTGAACGTGCTGACCACCCTGCTGACCGCCGACGGCGGCACCGCCCGGGTGGCGGGCCACGACCTCGCGACCGACACCAAGGCCGTCCGCAAGGCGATCGGCGTCACCGGTCAGTTCGCGGCCGTGGACGACCTGCTGACCGGCGAGGAGAACCTGAGACTGATGGCCGACCTGCACCGCCTGCGCGGTCCGGCGGGCAAGCGGGTGATCGCCGGTCTGCTGGAACGCTTCGACCTGGTGGAGTCGGCGCGCAAGCCGGCCGCGAGCTACTCCGGCGGTATGCGCCGGAAGCTGGACCTGGCGATGACCCTGGTGACCAAGCCCGAGATCGTCTTCCTCGACGAGCCGACCACCGGCCTGGACCCGCGCAGCAGGCGCACCATGTGGGACATCGTGCGCGAGCTGACCGCCGACGGCGTGACGATCTTCCTCACCACCCAGTACCTCGAGGAAGCCGATCAGCTGGCCGACCGGATCGCCGTCCTGGACCAGGGCCGCATCGTCGCCGAGGGCACCGCCGAGGAGCTCAAGCGGCGCATCCCCGGCAGCCACATCCGGCTGCGCTTCGCCGACGCCGCGGAACTGGCCGCGGCAGCGCGGATCTTGCCCGGCGGGACGCCCGACGCGGAGGCGCTGGCCCTGAACATCCCCGGCGGCGGTGACTCGAAATCCCTGCGGGCCCTGCTGGATCAGCTCGCCGTCAACGCGCTGGAGGCCGAGCAGGTCTCCCTGCACACCCCTGACCTCGACGACGTCTTTCTCGCCCTGACCGGGCGCCCCACCACGGAGGCCGAAGCACGATGAGCACCCCGACCACACCGAGCACCCTGTCCGCCGCACTGTTCGATTCGTCGGTCATGTTGCGCCGCAACTTCACCCACATCACCCGCTCGCCGGTCACGATCTTCAACGCGGCGCTGATGCCGGTGATGATGATGCTGATCTTCGTCTACGTCTTCGGCGATGCCTTCGACGTCGGTGAGAACTACATCGACTACGCGGTGCCCGGCATGCTCATGCTGGCCATCAGCTACGGCCTGTCCGGCACCGCGGTGTCGGTGAGTTCCGATATGACCAAAGGCGTCATCAACCGGTTCAAGGTCATGGACGTGTCCCGGGGCGCGGTGCTGACCGGGCACGTCGCGGCGAGCATGCTGACCAACGTGGTCGCCGTCGCCGCCGTCGTCGGGGTCGGCTTCGCACTGGGGTTCCGCTCCCCGGCGACCGCGGGCCAGTGGCTCGGCGCGCTCGGGGTGCTGCTGGCGACGGCGTTCGCCGCCGCCTGGCTGACCGTCGCGCTCGGCATGGCCGCGAAGACCCCGGAGGCGGCCGGGATGTCGGTGGTGCCGTTGATCATGCTGCCGTTCGTGAGCAGCGCGATCGTGCCCGCCGACAAGATGGGCCAGGGCGTCCGGCAGTTCGCTCAGTACCAGCCGTTCACCCCGATCATCGAATCCGTGCGCGGTTTCCTGACCGGCAACCCCTCGGCCGGCCACACCTGGGCGGCCCTGGCTTGGTGCGCGGGCTTCGCTGTCGTCGGCTACCTGTGGTCGCGGGCCACCTTCACCAAGCGGGCGTGACCGCGACCAGCTCGGCTCCCACATCGCCTCGGTGCACCACTGGTCACCGAGGCGATGTCGGCTTCCCCGGCGTCCGGCGCTGTCACCGCCCGAGCGTGCGGGCGACCAGCGCGGACCGGTCGGCTCCCGCACCCTCGCGCATCGCTTCGGTGAACGCCTTGTCGCCGAGGTGATCTCGGGAGATCTGCGCGATTCTGGCCACGTCGGGATGGGAGTGATCGGGCAGTCCGCGGGCGGTGGTGCTCGCCGCGAGCAGGCGCGTGGCCTGCTCGTACTGTTCGGTTCGGACCGCCAAGTCCGCGATTCCGACGAGAACATGGGCCATCAGGGGTCCGTGGCCCGCCGCCGACGCCGCGCGGTAGGCCGCGTCGCAGTGATCCGCGGCCTCGGTGAGATCGACGGCCAGGAAGCCGAGCAGGACCTGCACCATCGCACCGACATTCGGCTGTTCGGCGTCGGGGCCGAGGAGGGTACGCGCGAGGACGATCTGGCGGTGCGCCAACGCGGGTTCGCCACTCCAGCGCGCCAGTTCCGCACGCGCCAGGGCGACTTCGGCCAGCGCGGTGGGCCAGCCGTTCAGATCGGCGCAGCGCTGCGCCTCGGCGAGGGCGGTGGCGCTCGCGTCCGGATCGCCGAGCAGCCAGAGCAGCTGCGCTTGACGCGCGCGCATCGCTACCACGTCCTCGATCGCGCCGACCTCGGTCACCACCGCGATGGCCTCGTCGAAAAGGGCGACAGCGCGGGCGAATTCGCCGCGCATGGCGGTCCGGTTGGCCAGCTCGGTGAGGGCGAACGACGTACCCCAGCGTTCGCCGAGCGCGCGGAATTCGGTGAGCGCCTGCGCGAGATACTCGTCCGGTTCCGTTCCGCCGTGGCCGAGCACGGTGCGCAGCTTGCCCAGCTGGAGCCGGGCGAGCGCCCGTGCCCAGGGGTCGTCGTCGTTCAGGATGGACTCGAAGGCGGGCAGATATTCGTCCGGACCGCGCAGCATGCGGTCCAGTGCGGCGGTGAACCGCAGCGCCGGGTGGCCGCCGTCGGCACCGCGGCCGAACTGGTGCGCCTTGCGGATCCATTCCGCGACCTGCTGTTCGTCGTTGCGGCCCGAGGTCACGAAATGCACGACCAGCCCGTACACCAGCGCCCTGGTTTCGTCGTCGACCTCGCCGGGCAGCTCGGCGGCCGCGATGACCAGCTCGGTGCCCTCGCCCTTGTGCCCGCCCAGCCACCAGTACCAGCCCGCGGCCGCGGCGAGCCCCATCGCCGCCGCGGCGTCCGCGCTCGCGAGCGCGCCGCGCATCGCGATGGCGAGGTTGTCGTGCTCGGCCTCGAGGACAGCCAGCCACGTCAGCTGTTCCGCGCGACGCAGGTGCGGTTCGGCCGAGTCGGCCAGCCTGGTGAAGTAGTCCAGGTGCGCCAGCCGGGCCGACTCGGCGTCACCCGTTTCGACCAGCCGGTCGGCGGCGTACTGCTTGATCGTCTCGAGCATGCGGTAGCGCGGGGCGGGCTCCTCGGTGACGACCAGCAGCGATTTCTCGGTCAGCGCGGTGAGCAGGTCGAGCACCTCCCACTGTTCCACCGCGTCGCCGGCGCAGACCTGTTCGGCCGCTTCCAGGCTCGCGCCGGCGAACACCGCCAGCCGGGACAGCACCCGGCGTTCGGCGTCGCTGAGCAGCTCCCAGCTCCAGTCGACCACCGCGCGCAGGGTCCGGTGCTGCGCGATCGCGGTCCGGCTGCCGCCGGTCAGCAGACGGAACCGATCGTCGAGCCGGTGCGCGAGCTGCTCGAGGGACATGGTGCGCAATCGGGCCGCGGCCAGCTCGATCGCCAGCGGGATGCCATCGAGCGCCCGGCAGACCCGGGCCATGGTCGCAAAAGTGGCCGGATCGGTGCCCAGGTCGGTGCGCACCGCGCTCGCCCGGTCGCGCAGCAGCGCGACGGCGGGGGAGGACTCGATCTCGCGCGGATCCGCCACCGCGGCGGGCAAGGTCAGCGGCCGCACCTGCCACAGCGCCTCCCCGGTGATGCCGAGCGGTTCCCGGCTCGTCGCCAGGATGCGCAGCCGGGTGCACTCGCCGAGGATCCGGTGGGCGAAGGTCGCCGCCGCCTCGATCACGTGCTCGCAGTTGTCCAAAATCAGCAGCGTCTCGCGGTCGCGGATCGCCGCGACGAGCCGGTCCATCGGGTCGGCGTTCGGCGCGCTGCCGAGCAGCGCGTCCCGGAGCCCGAGCGCGGCCAGCGCTGATTGCGCCAGGTCACCGTTGCCGTCGGCGGCGGCCAATTCCACCAGCCAGGCGCCGTCGGGCAGATCGCCGAGCATGGTCCGCGCGGTCTCCACGGCCAGCCGGGTCTTGCCCGATCCGCCGGGTCCGGTGAGGGTGGTGAGTCGATGGGCCGCGATGAGTTCGCGCACGGCGGCGATATCGGTGTCCTTGCCGACGAAGCTGGTCAGCTCCGCGCGCAGGTTCGTCGTGCGCTCCTGCGGCCGCGCGCCGACCTCGCCGCGCAACAGCGCGACGTGCAGCGCCGACAGCTCCGGTGACGGGTCGACGCCCAGTTCGTCGGCCAGGGCCGCCCTGGCGCGCTGGTACACGATCAGTGCCTCGGGTGCCCGGCCCGCCGCGCCGAGGGCGCGCATCAGCGCGGCGACGAGCCGCTCCCGCACCGGATGCCCGGCCACGAGTTCGGTCAGCTCGGCGACCAGGTCGGCGCCCTCACCCAGCTGGATCTGCGCCTCGTAGCGGTCTTCCAGGGCGGCCAGGTACAGGCCGTCGAAGCGGGTGATCACCGCGTCGACGGCCGCGCTGTCGCCGAGGTCGCGCATCGGCGCGCCGCGCCACAGGTCGGTGGCCTCGCGCAGCAGGTTGGCCCGGTGCATGTCATCGCCGCCTCGCGCCCGGTCGATGAGCTGCTCGAATCGCACGGCGTCGACGGCGTCGGGCGCCACGGTGAGCCGGTAGCCGCCGGTCTGTACGTCGATGGCGCCGTCGGGCAGGACCCGGCGCAATCGGGAGACCAGCGCCTGCAAGGCGTTCGCCGCGTCGGCGGGCGGCTGCTCGCCCCAGATCCAGTCGACCAGGCGCTCTTTCGAGACGGCGCGGCCGGGTTCGAGGGCAAGGGCGACGAGCAGCGCCCGCAGCCGGGCGCCCGGTACCGCTATCGATCCACCGTCCTTCGTCCGGATCTCCAGCGGCCCCAATATCCCGATCTGCACCCGGCCCATTGTGCCTCGCGCGTCAACTGGTCGCCGGTCCGGATGCCGCGTCAGCCGGGGCATCAGCTCGGTGTCAGCTCGGTGTCAGGCGGGCTCGCGACAGTAGTGACATCAACGCCGCCCCGGCACCGCCGAGGCCCGATCTCGAGGAGATTCGCATGTACACCTTCCAGACCCCGCAGCCGATCGCCGTCACCGTCGACGTCCTGTCGGCCGGCGTCACCGTCGTCGCTGCCGATCGCGGCGACACCGTCGTCGAGATCCGGCCCGCCGACGCGGCCAAGAAGGCCGACGTGCGCGCCGCCGAGCAGACCAGGGTCGAGTTCACCGACGGCGTCCTGACCGTGACGACGCCGAAGAACTGGCGCACCTACACCCCGTTCGGCGGCAACCCCGCGATCGAGGTGAACATCGATGTCCCCACCGGCTCGCGGCTGACCGGCACCGTCGGCGTGGGCCGCCTGCTGGGCGCCGGCGAACTCGGCGAGTGCGATCTGACGGTCTCCCTCGGCGACATCGTCGTCGAGCGTCCGCTCGGCTCGGTCACCGCGAAGACCGCCAAGGGCGACATCCGCATCGGCGAGGCCACCCGCGGCGAGCTCCGGCTGGAGACATCGGTCGGTGAGCTCGAGGTGGGTGTCCGCCCGGGCAGCGCGGTGCGGTTGGAGACCGCCGCCACGGTCGGCACCGTGCGGAACCTGCTGGCGCCGGTCGCGCCGTCGGGTGACACCGTCGCGGTGTACGCGCGGAACTCGCTGGGCAACATCGTCATCCGGCACACCGCCGCCGTCTGAGGCCCGGCCGTGCTGGAACTGCGGGTCGACCGGGAGCGCTGCATCGGCGCGGGCATGTGCGCGCTGACCGCTCCCGATGTCTTCGACCAGGACCCCGACGACGGCCGGGTGCTCCCACCGGCCACCACCCTCGTCACCGAGGCGGTCCACGAGGCCGTCCTGCTGTGCCCGTCGGGAGCGATCACCCTCGTCTCCCGTGAATCCACCGACCTGACAAGGAAAGACAATGAGTGAGACCCACCCGATTCCGCACGGCCTGCCGCTCGATCGCGACGCGGGCCCCTTCGATCCGCCCAGCGAGATCACCCGGTTGCGCGCGGTGCGCCCGGTCAGCCCGCTGATCTTCCCCGACGGACACGAAGGCTGGCTGGTCACCGGGTACGAGGCGGTGCGCAGGCTGCTGGCCGACACCCGGTTCAGCTCCCGCCAGGACCTCGGCATCGTGCACGTGCCCTACGAGACCCCCGGGATGCCCGTCGCGACCGAACCGTCCCCGCAGATCCCGGGTCTGTTCGTCGCCATGGACCCGCCGGAGCACACCCGGCTGCGCCGCAAGCTCACCGGCGCCTTCACGGTCAAGCGCATGAAACAGCTCGAAGAGCACATCGCCGAGATCACCGAGCGGCAACTCGACGAGATGGCGCGGCTGTCCCCGCCGGTCGACCTGGTCCAGGCGTTCGCACTGCCGGTGCCCTCGCTGGTGATCTGCGAATTGCTCGGTGTCCCTTACGAAGACCGGGCGAACTTCCAGGTCAACTCCGCCCAGTTCCTGGTCAAGGACCAGACGCTCGAGGAGAAGATGGCCGCGTTCGGCGCGATGAACATGTATCTGGCCGGACTGGTGCAGCGCAAGCGGGCCGAGCCCGGCGAGGACATCCTGTCCGACCTGGCCCGCGACGACGACCTGAGCATCGAGGAACTGACCGGTATCGCCTTCCTGCTGCTGCTCGCCGGACACGAGACCACCGCGAACATGCTGGCGCTCGGCACTTTCGCGCTGCTCGAGCACCCCGAGCAGCTGGCCCAGCTGCACGCCGATCCGGAGCTGGTCCCCGACGCCGTCGAGGAACTGCTGCGCTACCTGTC
This sequence comes from Nocardia fodinahabitans, assembly GCF_052983615.1. Classification (NCBI taxonomy): domain Bacteria; kingdom Bacillati; phylum Actinomycetota; class Actinomycetes; order Mycobacteriales; family Nocardiaceae; genus Nocardia; species Nocardia fodinahabitans. Next base: position 2,148,303 of record NZ_JBRJJC010000001.1, on the reverse strand, counting down.
GGTCGCCGACATCTTCTACCGCTACGCCACCGAGGACCTCGAACTGTGCGGCGAGACGATTCCCGCCGGGTCGACCGTCGTCGTCTCGCTGCTGGCCGCCAACCGCGACCCGCTGCGCTTCGACGACCCCGACACCCTCGACGTCTACCGGAAAGCGCGGGGCCACACGAGCTTCGGCCACGGCATCCACCAGTGCCTCGGCCAGCAGCTCGCCCGCATCGAGATGCGCGCCGGTTTCGCCGGCCTGCTGCGCCGCTTCCCGACCCTCGAACTCGCTGTCCCCGCCGGGGAGGTGAGACTGCGGACCGACATGAACATCTACGGCGTGCACGCCCTGCCGGTCAGCTGGACGGACCGCTAGGGCCGTAGAAAGCCCCCGGGACGCACGTGGCGACCGGGGGCCTCTATCAGCGATGACTCAGTTCTTGACCAGCTCCGGCTCGTCGGCCGCCGCGGGCGCGTGGGCGCCGTGCGGATCGCCCGCCGAGCGGTTCGGCAGCAGGATCGCCATGGCGATCACGATCAGGGCCAGGCCGGCCGAGACCGCGAAGGCCAGGCGCATGCCGTCCAGGCTCGCGGTGACCGGGTCGGTGCCCTCGGCGATGAGCGAGGTGCTGCGGGCCGACATGATGGTCACCACCAGCGCGGTGCCGAAGGCCGCGGCCACCTGCTGCAGGGTGCCGAGCATGGAGCTGCCGTGCGAGTACAGGTGCATCGGCAGCGCGCCCAGACCCAGCGTGAACACCGGGGTGAAGGCGGCGGCCAGCGAGATCATCAGCAGGACGTGCAGGGCCAGCAGCTGCCAGTACGGCATGGTCAGCGAGATCTGGGTGAAGCCAGCCAGCGAGACGGCGATGCCGATCGAGCCGGGGATCACCAGCAGACGTCCGCCGAACTTGTCGAACAGGCGGCCGACCGTCGGGCCGAGCAGACCCATCGCCAGACCACCCGGCATCACCAGCAGACCGGTCTCCAGCGGGCTCAGGTGCCGCAGGTTCTGCAGGTACAGCGGCAGCAGGATCATCGAGCCCATCATCGCCAGGAACGCGATGGCCATCAGCACCAGCGCCTTGGCGTAGGTGCTCGACAGCAGAACCCGCAGGTCCAGCAGCGGGGTGCCGGTGCGCTGCAACCGGACCTGACGCCAGGCGAACGCGGCGATCAGCAGGGCGCCACCGACGACGATCAGCGCCGGGGCGGCGTAGTTGCCGCTGTGGAACTTGCTCAGGCCGAACACGAGTCCACCGAAGCCGAGAGCGGCCAGCAGCACGCTGGGGATGTCGAGCACACCGGGCTGCGGTTCGCCGACGTTCTCGAGCTGCCGCAGACCCAGCCAGGTGACCACACCGGCGATCGGCAGCATCACCACGAACAGCAAGCGCCACGAGTCGATCGCGGGGATGTCGATCTGCAGGATCAGGCCGGAGATGACCGGGCCCATGGCGGGCGCGACCGAGATGGCCAAGGTGACGTTGCCCATCACCCGGCCGCGGTCCTGCTCGGCCACCACGGTCATCAGGGTGGTCATCAGCAGCGGCATCATCACCGCGGTGCCGCCGGCCTGGATGATGCGGCCGATCAGCAGGACCGCGAAGGTCGGCGCGAGCGCCGAGAGCACGGTGCCCGCGATGAAGACGCCCATCGCGATCGCGTAGGCCTGGCGGGTGGTGACCCGCTGCAGGAACCAGCCGGTGGTGGGGATGATCGCGGCCATCGTCAGCATGAACGCGGTGGAGACCCACTGCGCGGCCACCTCGGTGACGTGCAGATCGCTCATCAGCCGCGGGATGGCGTTGATCATGATGGTCTCGTTGAGGATCACCACGAACGTCGCGAGCACCAGCACCCGGATGACGGTCGGCGTCCCGCCTTTCGTCGTCGGCGGGGATAGTTCGGCGGGCATCGGGGTACCTCCAGGAGCAGGGATCGGCTGGGCGAGCGGTGGCCCGATGCCGGGTCGACTGTGTCCCGGCACCACGTGAGAGAAGACGGATTCCGTCGGTCCAACTCATCGGGCGCGGGCCAGTATTCCGCTCACCTACGACACAAATCACCTCGTTTTCGCCGTTCACGGCTCTACGGTGCGGGGCGAAACCGCAGCTGAGGGCCCCATCTGGACGGCAGATCAGCTCGCGCGTGACCCTCGTCACGCTCTGAAACCTGTGGCAGATGGGGCTGGTGTGATCGTGTGCGTCGCGATCCGTCGGGGTATACCGGAAGGGTGACTGCATCGAGACTGTGGCTTGCTGTGGTGTGCGCGATCGTCGCTTCGCTGGGGGGTGTGCAGGCGAAGGCGGATCCGGGGGCGTACGTGGCGGGGGAGGCGCCGCTGGGCGGGCGGGCCGCTCAGCTCGACGTGTACTCGCCCGCGATGGGCCGGGTGATCCAGAACAAGGTGCTCAAGGCGGCGGGCGCGGGCGCGCCGACGCTGTACCTGCTGACCGGCGCGGGCGGCGGGGCCGACGGCATCTCCTGGTGGGACAACACCGATGTGCGGCAGTTCTTCGCCGACGAATTCGTGAACGTGGTGATGCCGGTCGGCGGGGCGTTCACGCTCTACACCGACTGGATCGCCGACGATCCCGGCGTCGGCCGGGTCCGCTGGGAGACCTACCTGACCGAGGAACTACCCGGCGTGATCGACGGCGCGCTCGGCGCCAGCGGGCGCAATGCCATCGCGGGGGTGTCGATGAGCGCGTCCTCGGCGCTGGACCTGACCATTCGTAGCGGGTCCCGCTTCGCCGCGGTGGCCGCGCTGAGCGGCTGCCCCTGGACGGCGGATCCGCTGGGCGTCGCGATGGTCAGCGCGCAGGCCGTCCGTGGCGGCGGCAATCCCGGCAACATGTGGGGCGTGCCCGGCGGCGCGGTCTGGCGCGAACACGACGTCTTCGCCAACGCGGGCGCGCTGGCGGGCAAGACGATCTTCCTGTCGGCCGCCACCGGCCTGCCCGGCGCCGATGACCGCGGTCTGCCCATGCCGCCGCTGGAAACGATCGCGGGGGCGTGCACAGCGGCCTTCGCGGGCCGTCTCGGGCAGCTCGGTATCCCGGCTACCTACGTTCACCGGCCGACCGGCTCGCACACCTGGGGCCAGTTCCAGACCGACCTGCACGAGGCCTGGCCGCACCTGGCCGCCGCCATCGGCGCCTGAGTGGGGCTCAGGCCTCGACGGCGACCGGGCGTTCCACCTCGGGTGCGGTGTCGGCGGGCACGACCGGGTCGAGCTCGGGCCCGCGCCTGCCGCGGCGGAACCACCACTGCAGCAGCCCGATGCCGAGCACGGCCAGCAGCGCGCTGGTCAGGCTGATCGGCAGGCCCGGCGGACGCCAGGTGACGGTGAGCTGGGCGTTGCGCGTACCGGGCGGGATGTCGACGGCGACGAAGGTGCCCGCGACGGCGCGCACCGGGATCTCGCGGTCGCCCAGCGTCGCGGTGTAGCCGGGCCAGGCCAAGCGCGACAGCACGATCCGGCCGCCGGTGCCGGAGGAGACGGTGGCGCGGTTGGTCAGGCCCGCCTCGGGCATCACGGTGGCGTGCACGCCCGACTCGTGCGCGATGAGGTCGCCGGGGGAGGGCAGCGGATCGACCCGCTCGAGCACCCAGATCTGCTGTTCGTGCCCGGGGTAGTGCACGAACTTCCAGCCCGGCGGCGCGGGCTTCGTTCCCGCGTCGGGGTACTGGGCCCGTTGCAGGACAACTCGATCCAGCCGCATCAGGTCGACGATCGGGGTGTCGGTCGAGGGCTCGACCGCGAACACCTTGCGATACGCCTCGGGGCAGGTGCCGCCGTCCCAGGCCATGCACAGCAGCCCGGCGAAAGCCGCGTGCCCGACCGGGGTGTAGCCGTTCACGTACTGCAGTCCGAGGTTCTTGGCGTAGCTGCCGAGCGCGATCGAGCCGTAGGTCGCCGCCAGCGTGCGGTCCTCGTCGCGCACCATGATCCGGTCGGCCAGTTGCAGTGTGCGGCCGCCGAAGTCGGGGAACGCGGCGGTCATCTCGGACCGCCGCTCGGGGAAGCCGTACGACAGCGGCGTCGCGGGGGCGACGGCCACCTGGACGAAGGCGATGGGGAAGGTCGCGATGATGGTCAGCGCGGCGGCGGCGCCGATCCCGCGGGTGCGCGCCAGCCAGAGCACACCGGCGCCGAGCGCGACCACGAAGACCACCGCGATCAGATGCCGTTCGAGGAGTTTGGGCGCGGCCGAGAACGAGCGGATGAACAGCAGACCGATCAGCGCGCCCACCGCCGCGTACCGGCGCCGGGACGCGGCGAACGCCCCGTAGCGGCTCAGCAGCACGCACACCAGCACCAGCAGGGCGATGGCCAGCATCGGCAGCACCCGGGCCGGCCAGCGCAGCGGGCCGATCGCGCCCGGTCCGGCGGTCCACATCAGCGCGGCGACGGCGAACAGCGCGATCCCGCTCCACTCGGCGGCGGCGCGCGCGGCGGCCTTCCAGTCGATGAAGGCCAGCGCCGGGATCACGAACCAGGCGATGTAGACCATCGGCAACGGCTGCACATGGCCCCACCACGCGGTGAACGCGGGCACCGTGCTGGGCAGGCTGGCATTGAGCGATTCCGACCACGGCACGGTCAGGAAGGGGTCGTTGTGGATGGTCGAGACGTCGCCGCGCCAGGTGGCCTGCGAGGACAGCAGGATCGGCAGGTTGGCGACCATCGACGCCGCGACCGCGAGACCGGACGCGGTGAGCAGCCGCAGCACCGGCGCCCAGCGCCGCTGGTACAGGTACTCACCGGCGGCGACGGCGGCGATCATCAGGCCGGATTCGACCGCGGGGAAGGCGTATTGGATGGTCAGCGCCAGGTACAGGAACACGAACAGCGGGATCGGCCCCGAGCGTCCCCTGGCGTAGAGCACGGCCGAGGCCCACGCGTGCACGAGCCAGGCGGTGCCGGTGTGCGAGGTGAACCAGCTGGCCGAGTCGAAGAACAGGAACCAGCCGCTGAACGGGAACGCCACGCCCGCCACCGCGGCCCAGGGGGCGCGGGCGCCGTAGGCCAGGCAGATCCGGAACACGCCGAGCGCCGCGATCGTGGAGAACACCAGCTTCACCGCCGTCGCGTACAGCGCGAGATCGTCGAACGAGGGCGCGAGCAGGTAGACCAGCAGCTGCGGCGGGTTGTAGAGCCCGGCCTCCTCGAGGCTGTAGTTGCCCGCCATCCATTCCCACGGCACCATCGCCGGGAACCGGCCCGCCCGGAGTTCGGAGCCGAGCAGCTGCCACATGGGCACGTACTGCGCCTCGGTGTCGTCGGTGTAGAAGTGCCGTGAGTCGCCGAGCATGACCGCGACATAGCCGGCCAGTACCGCGATCACGACGACGATCGCCCACTGCGCCACTTGTTTTCGCGGTTCGAGCGCCGCGCGTACCCACACGAGCGCGGGAGCATAGGGCATCCAGGTGAATCCGACAATACGTCGGGGTGTCGCGGCGTGGTGGTGGACGTTTGTCCAGCTCAGATGTGGTTAGGTTGGGGTAAGCACAACTCGGTGTGTCAGGGCTGTCGAGAGCGTAGTTGGTAGCATTGGCCCCACCGAGCCGACCCTTCGAGAGAGTCATCAATGCAGTTCGAAATCGTCGAGCGGGACGAGACATGGGTGGCCGGTCTGCCGGTCCGCAGTCCCAAGCGTGCGCTCGGAGAGCTGCGCGACCGGGACCTCGAAGCCGCGTGGTCGGCTGTCCTGCACCAGGATCTGGGCGGCCCGCTGGCCAGCGCCTACACCGACTACACCGGTGAGCTGAGCACCTACAACACCCAGATCGTCGGCTACCAGTGCGCGTCGCTGGATCAGGTCACCCGCGGACATCTGGCGGCCCGGCTGCCGCGCGGCACCTACGCGCGCTTCTCCTCGGTCGGTAACTTTCCCCAGGTGATGACGGATCTGTGGACCCAGATCGCCTACGCCGAGGAGCACAACCAGATCAAGCGCACCTTCACCGGCGATTTCGAGTGCTATCCGCACGCGTACAAGATCGACCTGTACCTGGCGGTCGATCCGCGATGAGCTACACGATCGTGGTGCGCGGCGGCGCACTGTACGGCGGTCTGGCCGTGCCGCGGGTCCATCCGAGCTTCAAGGTGAGCAACAGCGATCTGATCGAGTTCCTCAAGGACCGGCTGCGCGACCGCCCCGGCGGGCGCGAGCCGCTGCACACCGTTTATGTCCCCGACCCGGCGGGCAACTGGAACGCGTTGGTGGCGCGCGAATACGCGACGCCCGACGACGTGCCGGTCGGCGATCTGATGGTGCGCGTGCCCAAGGGTATCTACGCCCGCTTCGCCCCCAACGGCGACTACCACGATCCGGTCGAGGACGTCTGGGCTCAGGTCGACGACGCGACCGCGTCGGCGGAGATCTCGCGCGCCTATCGCGAGGAGATCGAGGTCTGGCACGGTCCGGACACCGTAGAATTGTTCGTTTCGATCACGGTTGATAACTGACAGTTAGCCGAATTCGAACCGATCGGTCTGAATCTGCGGGTCTTCCCCGTGTACACCCCGCTTGACCTGGGTATATCCCTCTCACGGCGGGTGGTTATCGGAAAATTAGCCACTCGCCTGGTGCAATCGTTCAGGATGACGGATACTGCACCAGTCGGCATCGGTAGGACGCCGATCGCGCGCGGGCGCGTAGCACGGAGCTAGGAACACGATGGCTGTCGAAGCAGCGCGCAACGAGAACAGGTTGCGGCGCGTTCACCCTCGCGTCGGCCGGGACGCGGTGGCGCGGTTCGTGGGTCGGATCCGTAGATGATCGAAGCGGAACCTCCGGCGGCGGACCACCGCCCCCTCGTGCTCGATCCGGCCGACCCCACCGATGCGGCAACCCTGCGGCAGCTCGCCGCGGCGCCCGGCATCGGCACCACCGACCTGCGCGCGGGCCTGCGCGCCGAACTGGCCCGGCTCACCGGACTTCCGCCGGGGCTCGACCCCGACGAGGAACGCTGGGTGTACTACCCGTGGCGGCACGCGCTCGTGGCGATCCTCGGTCCCGGCGCGTTCCAGGTGATCCGCTCCGACCGCAACCGCAACAAGCTCACCAGGGCCGAACAGCAGCGCCTCAGCGAGCTGACCGTCGGTGTGGTCGGGCAGAGCGTCGGCCATTCGGTCGCGTACACGCTGGCGTTGGAAGGCGCGTGCGGGCTGCTGCGACTGGCCGACTTCGACACCATCGAGCTGTCGAATCTGAACCGGGTACCGGGCGGACTGTTCGACGTCGGCGTCAACAAGGCCGTGGTCACCGCGCGCCGGATCGCCGAACTCGACCCCTTCCTGCCGGTGGAGATCTGGCCTGCGGGTGTGCTGGCCGACACCGCCGACGACTTCCTCGACGGGCTCTCGGTGATCGTCGAGGAATGCGACTCGCTCGACATCAAGTTCGCGGTCCGCGAGGCCGCGCGCAGGCGCCGGATCCCGCTGCTGATGGACACCAGCGACCGCGGGCTCTTCGACGTCGAACGCTACGACCTGGAACCGGGCCGTGAGCCCTTCCACGGGCTGCTCGGCGCGACCACCGGCGCCCAGCTGGCCGGCCTCGACACCAAGGCGAAGGCGCCGCATGTGCTGCGCATCCTCGACCCCGGCCAGCTGTCCTCGCGGATGGCGGCCAGCCTCGCCGAAATCGGCGAAACGATCACCACCTGGCCGCAATTGGGCAGTGACGTGCAGCTGGGCGCGGCCATCGTGGCCGCGGCGGTGCGCCGGATCGGGCTCGGCGCCAAGCTGTCCTCCGGCCGGACCCGCGTCGACCTGGAGGCGGCGCTGGACTCCCTGGCCGAACCCGGTTACCTCGACGACGGCGTCGGCACCACCCCCGAGCCACCCGCCGACGAACCGCCGCCCGCCGACCCGGTCGCGGCGATCCTGGCCTGCGCCCAGCGCGCGCCCTCGGGCGGCAACGTGCAGCCCTGGCGGTTGCGCGGCACCGCGAAACTGATCGAGATCGCGCTGGATCCGGCCGGTTCGACCGCGATGGACATCGGCCTGCGCGGCAGCGCCGTCGCGGTGGGGGCCGCGCTGCACAACGCCCGCGCCGCCGCGGCCGCGCACGGCCTGCTCGGCGAGCCGGAACTGCTCGTCGACGACCCGGCCGCACCCCTGCTGGCCCGGCTGCGGCTGCGCGAGGGCACCGACGCCGATCTCGCCGCCGACTACCCGCTCGCCCTGACCAGGCACACCAATCGCCGCCTCGGTGACGTCGCGCCGCTGCCGGGCACCGTGCTGCCCGCCCTCGGCACCGCCGCGGCGGCCGAAGGCGCGACCGTGCGCGCGATCACCGGGGTCGACGCGCTGGCCGAGGCCGCGGCCCTGCTCGGCGCCAGCGATCGGGTCCGCTACCTGACGCCCCGGCTGCACGAGCAACTCTACGGCGAATTGCGCTGGCCCGGCGAGGATGTGCGCACCGGCATCGACGTGCGCACACTCGACCCGGCGCCTGACGAACTGGCCAAACTCCAGGTCGGCAGGCGTACCGATGTGATGGACCGGCTGCGCGAGTGGTCGGCGGGTACCGCGCTGGGCGAATTCACCGTCGATCGGGTGCGCGCAAGCTCGGCGTTGGTGGCGATCGGTTTCCGCGCGCGCGCCGGGGGTACCCCTGATCTTGCCGACTACGCGAGGGCCGGTGCCGCAGTGGAAAGGGTGTGGCTACGGGCGCAACTACTGGGGTTGGCGGTGCAGCCGGTGTCCCCGGTGTTCCTCTATGCCGACCGGCGCGAGGATTTGCGCATCGTTTCTTCCGAGTTCACAGATACACTTGCCAACATTCAGAGGCTTTTCCAGGACCTGCTGGGGATCCCTGAGGATGAGAACGTGGCATTGGTTCTTCGTCTGAGCTACGCCGCGCCTGCGAGCGTTCGCAGTCGACGGTTGCCGGTGCCCGGCAGTAGGAACGACGGATAGCGCGGATCGGAGACAACGTGCCTCGGCAAACGCTCGACTCACTGGTGACCCAGGTCGCCTCCGAGTTGATGGGTGTCGACGCCACGACCATGGTGGCGGCGAGCGAGCGGGTGCTCGCCTCCCTCGTCGAGCATTTCGACGTCGACGTCAGCTATCTGCGCCACACCGATCGCGCCAAGCGCGCGACCGTGCTGGTCGCCGAGTGGCCGCAGCGCCCCGACGTCCCCGACCCCGACCCGCTGCACACGGTCGAGTTCGAACACGCGGATTCGGTGTTCCGGGCGCTCGAGTTCGCCACCGAGCCGCTGATCGTGCGGCCGGGTGGCGACAGCGCCGACTATCAGGAGACGATCCGCAAGTCCTCGGGCATCCCCGAGGTGGCCATGGCCTGCGTGCCGCTGGTCTCGCGCGGCGAGTCGACCGGCGTGCTCGGCTTCGTGAAGATGGGTGACCGGGCCTGGTCCAAGCGGGAACTCAACGTGCTCAAGGCCATCGCCGCGCTGTTCGCCCAGTTGCAGGCCCGCGTGGTCGCCGAGGAGAAGCTGCGCTACATCGCGCTGCACGACGACCTGACCGGCCTGGCCAACCGCCGCGCCCTGCTCGAATACATGGAGGAGCGGCTGCGCGCGGGCGAGCCCGGCCCGGTCGCGACCTTCTTCCTCGATCTGGACCGGCTCAAGGCGCTCAACGACTTCCTCGGCCACAGCGCGGGCGACAACTTCATCCGCACGCTCGCGCGCAGGCTCAAACAGAACCTGGAACCCAGCGACATGATCGCCCGGCTCGGCGGCGACGAGTTCGTCATCGTGCCGGCGGCGCCGATGGACGCGGTGGCCGCCGAACTCGAAGCCACCCGGATCCAGCAGCTCATCGGCCGCCGCGTCTCGGTCGGGCAGGAATCGGTCAGCCGGGGGGTGAGCGTCGGTGTGGCGCTGGGCATCCCGGGGGAGACCTCGGTGTCGGACGTGTTGCGCCGCGCCGATCACGCCCTGCTGTCGGCGAAGTCCGGCGGCGGCAACGGCGTCGCGGTGTTCACCGACGCCATGCGCGCGCAATTCGAACTCCAGGACGACGTGGAGCTCAACCTGCGCAGCGCCGTGTCCGACGGCTCGCTGGTGCTGCACTACCAGCCCGAGGTCGACCTGCGAACCGGCCGGATCGTGGCGCTGGAGGCGCTGGTCCGCTGGCAGCACCCCACCCGCGGGCTGTTGCCGCCCGGCGCGTTCGTCTCGGTGGCCGAGGCCACCAACCTAGCCGGTGAGCTGGGCCGCTGGGTGATCCGATCGGCCTGTTCGCAATTCGCCGACTGGCGCCGCCGCGGGCTGGCCGCCAATGTGGTGATCCGGATCAATGTGTCGCCGGTGCAGCTGGTCAGCGCCGATTTCGTCGAGCGGATCGAGGACATCCTGCGGCTGTTCGGGATCGACGGCAGCTCGGTCTGCCTGGAGATCACCGAGCACGTCGTGGTGCAGGATCTCGTGCGCACCAGGCTCACCCTGCGCGGGCTCAAGCGGATGGGTGTGCAGATCGCCATCGACGACTTCGGCACCGGCTACAGCTCGCTCTCGCACCTCAAGGCGCTGCCGGTCGACGCGGTGAAGATCGACCGCGGTTTCGTGCAGCGCCTCGGCGACAGCAACGACGACCTGGCGATCGTGAAGTCGATCATCGGCCTGGCCGGCTCCTTCGGGCTCGGCGTGGTCGGTGAGGGCGTCGAGACGCCGATGGCGGCCAGGACCCTGGTCGGCCTCGGCTGCTACCGCGCGCAGGGCTTCCTCATCGCCCGGCCGATGCCCGCCGAGGAAGTCGAAGCGCAACTGCGGGAAGGGCGCATCCCCCTCGACCTCGATCTGCCACGCGCGGGACGCGGCGTGGCGCCGAACTGATCGCGGCGATGTCGGCAGGCGGATGGCTGCTGGTGGAGACCCTCGCCGAGGCGCCCACGCTGGTCGCGGTGGACGCGCACGCGCGCGACTGGCTCCCACCGTCGCGGTGGCCGCGTGCGATCGGCCCGACCCGCGCGCGACTGGCGCGTGCGGCGGTGGATCGGTGCCGGGAACGGGGCGAGGCCACCCGCGATGTCGTCGGCGAGACGCTGGTGCTCACCGAACCGGTGCGCTGCGCGTTCGGCGGCATCCACGGCGTGCAGGTCTGGACCGGCCCCGCCGACGCGCCGGTGCGGCCCCGGCGCCGCGTCGCGGCCTGGGATTGGGACGCCACCACCGAGCTCGCCCATCACGGCCCCGGCCTGGAAGAACTGGTCTTCGCCAGGGAACCCGAGCACGTGCGGGTGATCCGCACCCCGCCCGACGCGTTCGGCCGGATGGTCCGCTTCGACGGCCGGGTCGAGTACTTCGCCATGGCGACCGAGCTGGCACCGGGCGGACAGTGGCAGGGCCAGGTCGACATGCTCGGCGACGACGAGTGCCCGCGCCGCTTCCAGATGATCACCAGGGCCAACCCCGGCGCACGCCGAGTGAGCGCCCTGATGCACGCGATCCCCGAACTCGACGACGACGCCGCTGCGGTCGACCCCGACATCACGATGCTGCGCGCGGTCTCGCAGCACAGCGGCGTCGGCGTCGGCCTGATCCTGCTGTCGTCCGCCCTCATCTACGAGTGGGCGGGGGACCCGCCGCCCCCACTGGACCGCTGGGCGGTGGAACGCCCCACCGTCGACCCGATCGACCTCGCCGCCCTGCAAGCCGCCTGTGCCGACGTCGCCCTGCGCCCCGGCACCTCCCGTCGCCTCGCGCTGCGCATCCGCTTCGCCGAGTCCGACTGGATCCGCGCCCACGCCGAACTGGTCACCATCACCACCGCCGCCACCGGCCACGGCCTGCTCCGCGTCTGGTCCGACGACTCGCCCGGACCCGGTTAGCCGCCTCTTTCGCCGCTGTTCACGCGCCGTTCCTCGGCCCGGTTCCGTGGGTAACCCGCGCGGCTGGACGATCGGCGAGTGCGCATCGTGCAGCTCGCCAACTTCTACGGCCCGCGATCGGGCGGGTTGCGCACCGCGCTGCACCACCTCGGGGAGGGGTATGTGGCGGCGGGGCACGAAGTGGTGCTGATCGTGCCGGGGGCGCGACGCAGTGAGGAAGTGCTGCCGACCGGTGCGTTGCGCATCACCCTGCCCGCCTTGGCGATTCCGTTCACCGGCGGCTATCGGGCGGCCGATCCACGCCGCGTGGCCGATGTGCTCGGTGGGCTGCGGCCCGATGTGCTCGAGGTGTCCGATCGGCTCACCCTGCGCGGTTTCGGGCGCTGGGCGGGGCGGCGCGGGGTGGCGAGCGTGATGATCTCGCACGAACGGCTCGATCGGCTGCTCGGTCAGTTCCTGCCCGGCCCCGCCGCGCGCCGGTGCGCCGATGTCGCCAACCGCCGCACGGCTGTCGACTACGACATGGTCGTGTGTACGACGGACTTCGCGCGCGAGGAGTTCCAGCGCATCGGTGCGCCCAATGTGGAACTGGTGCCGCTGGGCGTCGACCTGGACCTGTTCAGTCCGCGTCGCCGCGACCGCACGCTGCGTGCCGACCTCGGGGTCGACGGGTATCCGCTGCTGGTGCATTGCGGCCGGTTGTCGGTGGAGAAGCGCGTCGACCGCAGTATCGAGGCGGTGGGCGCGCTGCATCGGGCCGGGCTGCCCGCGCGATTGGTCGTCGCCGGTGACGGTCCCCGCCGCGAATCGCTCGAACGCCGCGCCCGTACCCTGCCCGTCCTGCCCGGCGGCGCGCCGTCGGTCCACTTCACCGGCTTCATCAGCGACCGGTCCATGGTCGCGAAACTGCTTGCCACCGCCGATGTCTCACTCGCCCCCGGCCCGCACGAGACCTTCGGGCTCGCCGCGCTGGAGGCCCTCGCCGCGGGCACTCCGGTCGTCGCCAGCCGCTCCTCGGCACTGGCCGACATCGTCACCGCCGAATGCGGCGCCATCGCTGCCGACCGCCCCCGCGCCTTCGCCCAGGCCGTCACCGACGTCCTGGCCATGCCCACCTCGGGCCGCCGCAAGGCCGCCCGCACCCGCGCCGAACAGTTCACCTGGCCGCGGGCGGTCGCGGGCATGCTCGCCGTCCTCGACCGCTGAGCGGGGCCGAGGCCGCTGGGCGTTCAGACGCAGTTCGGCCTGGTCGGGCAGTTGAGCTGAACGTCGAGCACGCGCGCGCCCGGCCCCTCCGCGCCGAGCCGGTCGTGCTCGTTGACGAGCTTGCACGAGCCGAGCGACAGGCACCCGCAGCCGATACAGCCGGTGAGGTTGTCGCGCAGGCGGGTGAGCTGGGTGATGCGGTCGTCGAGATCCTCGCGCCAGGTGGTCGACAGCGTTTCCCAGTCGCGGCGGGTGGGGGTGCGGCCTTCGGGGAGCCGGTCCAGCGCCGAGCGGATCTCACTGAGTGGGATGCCGACGCGCTGAGAGATGCGGATGAACGCCACCCGGCGCAGCGTTTCGCGAGCGTAGCGCCGTTGATTGCCGCTGGTTCGACGACTCGATATGAGACCTTCACGTTCGTAGAAGTGCAACGCGGACACTGCAACTCCACTACGATCGGAAAGCTGCCCGGGGGTCAGCTCCTTCGTTTGCCAATCGGCCGTCGTCATCTGCGCTCCTCCCGTTTTCGCCCTCAACAATACTTGAGGTTTTCGTGTCGTGTACGAAAACGGCTGGACTCCGCACCCACCGGGTCTGCGGGTCTTCCGTGCCGTGGCGCGCTCCGCGGATTACGGTTTCCGCATGGGAACCGCCCCCGACTCGCGTCTGGCCGTCACCTCCGAGGTCGGCACGCTCCGGACGGTGCTGCTGCACCGGCCCGGCGACGAACTGCGCAGGCTCACCCCGAGCAACAACGATCAACTGCTGTTCGACGGCATCCCCTGGGTGGAACGCGCCCAAGCCGAGCATGATTCCTTCGCCGCCCTGCTCCGCGAACGCGGCGTGGAAGTGCTGCTGCTGTCGGACCTGCTCGCCGAGACGCTCGAGGTGAGCGGGGCGGCCAGGATCCAGGGTATCTCCGCCGCCGTCGACGCCCGTCGGCTGGGCCATGGCCTGGCCGATCAGCTGGCGGCCGAGCTGCGCAAGGTCGAGGCTCGCGAGCTCGCCGACATCCTGATGGCCGGGATGACCTTCGACGAGCTGCCGTTCGGCCCCGACACCACCTCGCTGGTGCGCCGGATGCATCACGGCGGCGACTTCGTCATCGATCCGCTGCCCAATCTGCTGTTCACCCGCGACTCCTCGTTCTGGATCGGCCCGAAGGTCGCGATCACCTCCCTCGCGCTGCCCGCCCGCATTCGCGAGACCTCGATCACCGATCTCGTCTACGCCTTCCATCCGCGCTTCCTCGGCGTGCGCCGCGCCTACGAATCGCACACCGCGCCGATCGAAGGCGGCGACGTACTGCTGCTCACGCCGGGTGTGGTCGCGGTCGGCGTCGGCGAGCGGACCACGCCCGCTGGCGCGGAAGCGCTGGCGCGGAGTCTCTTCGACGACGACCTCGCGCACACCGTGCTGGTGGTGCCGATCGCGCAGAACCGCGCGACCATGCACCTGGACACCGTGTGCACGATGGTCGACACCGACGCGGTGGTGATGTACCCGGGCGTGCGGGAAACCCTGCAGGCGTTCACGATCCGCCGCGAGGACGGTTTCTCCGGCCGCAGCGACCTGGACCGGATCAGCATCAGCGGCCCCGAACCGTTCCTGCCCGCCGCGGCCGCCGCGATGGGCATCGCGCATCTGCGGGTGATCGACACCGGCCGCGACGGGCCGACCGCCGAACGCGAGCAGTGGGACGACGGCAACAACACCCTGGCCCTGGCGCCGGGCGTGGTGGTGGCCTACGAACGCAACGAGATGACCAATTCGCGGCTGACCGATGCCGGTGTCGAGGTGCTCACCATCCAGGGTTCGGAGCTGGGCTCCGGCCGTGGCGGTCCACGCTGCATGTCCTGCCCCCTGGCCCGAGACGAGGTGTGAGCGAGCGTGTTCCACGTCGAGCTGTCCGCCGATTCCGCCCAACCGCCCTATGAACAGTTGCGCATGGCGGTGATCGAACAGGTCCGCGCCGGCACGCTCACCGCGGGCACCAAGATCCCGACCGTGCGCGCGCTGGCCGCCGATCTCGGCATCGCGCCGAACACCGTCGCCCGCGCCTACCGCGAACTCGAAGCCGACGGGGTCCTCGAAACCCGAGGGCGCCAGGGCTCTTTCATCGCCTCGTCGGGCGACCCAACCAGCGATATCGCCAGCCGCGCCGCGGTCGACTATGTGACGACCGTACGCAGGCTCGGTCTCGACGACGCGGCCGCCCGGCATTTCGTGGAATCGGCCCTGGAGAGCTGAGCCCGCCCGGCGCCGTTGCCGAGCGGGCCTGTCCGCCGGACTAGCGGTACTTGAAGTAGTACTTGCCGTTCGACATCAGGACACAGTCCTGCGTTCCGCCCGGATGTGCCCGGTAGTCCGCGTGGCACTGAGCCTTTTCATCCTTCGAATAGCCGCGGGACAGATTGTCCGCGAGCGCCGTGGCGGCGAAGCCCGTGGTAACTGTCAGTGCGATCCCCGTGCCGACTAGCAGACGTTTCAACATCAATTGGGTCCCCTCCCAGAACGGATCACGCCGAACCGCGCGACCCGCCGGCCAGCCTAGCCGAGGATTACGCGCGCCGGTAGGTCGAATCCGCCGCCCGGCAAGGACATTCGCCGACGGGGTGTCACCGCCAGCTCGGTAGCCAGAGGTGGTCCTGCCAGCTCGCTGGAGTGATCGGCTGCGCGGTGAGAATGGGCCAGAGCCAGACGAAATTCGCGATCACCAGGCCCAGATAGATACTCACGATCAGCAGGCCGAGGGCGTAGCGCTCGTTCACCGGGGCGGGGAGATACGTGCCGGTGGGACTGCGCGGTATCCCCGCGGGTCGGGCCGAACCGAGGATGTCGCCGAGGATCAGCGCGACGCCCATCGCCAGGAACGGCGCGAGCACCACCGCGTAGAAGAAGTACATCTGCCGATCCAGGGTCAGGAACCAGGGCAGGAGACCGGCGCCGTAGCCGACCAGTACCGCCGCGTAGCGCCAGTCCCTGCGCACGATCGAGCGCCACAGCATCCAGCCGAGCGCGGGCAGCGCGAGCCACCACAGCGCGGGCGTGCCGACCGCCATCACGGCCTTCACACACTGCGTCTCACCGCAGCCGGTGACCGTGCCGTCGGCGTAGTAGTAGAGCATCGGGCGCAGACCCATCGGCCAGGTCCACGGCTTGGATTCCCAGGGGTGGTGGTTGCCCGAGGAATTGGTGAGCTCGGTGTGGAACTCCATGGTCCTGGCGCTGTAGTACCAGAGCGAGCGCAGCGCGTCCGGCGCCACGTACGACCAGAAGCCGCCGGTGCCGATGGGGTCCTTGGTGACCGCCGGATTACCGACGGCGTAGCGATACGCGCTGGTCTCGCCCGCGAACCAGGCCCAGTACGTCGACAGGTAGACCAGCAGTGGGATGACGACGAGCGCGTACAGCGCCGGCCCCACATCGCGCACCAGGGTGCCCACCCACGGCCTGCGCACCCCGTAGGCCCGGCGCGCACTGACGTCGAAAGCCACGCACAGCAAGCCGAAGAACATGATGAAGTACAGACCCGACCACTTGGTGCCACACGCCAGCCCGAGCAGGACGCCGGCGCCGAAGCGCCACCAGCGCACGCCCAGACGTGGCCCCCAGTCCGTCATCCCGACCCGGCCCGCCAGGTCGGCGCGCGCCATCCGCTCGCGCACCTCGTCGCGGTCGACGATGAGACAGCCGAACGCGGCGGTTACCAGCAGTGCCATGAAGATGTCGAGCATGCCGATGCGGGAGGAGACGAAGGTCAGCCCGTCGGCGATGAGCAGGATGCCCGCGAACGCGCCGATCAGCGTCGAGCGCGACATGCGCCGCACGATCCGGATCACCAGCAGCACCAGGATGGTGCCGGCCAGCGCCGCGGTGCCGCGCCAGCCCCAGGCGTTGTAGCCGAAGATCGCCTCGCTGATCGCGATGAACTGCTTGCCGACCGGTGGGTGCACCACCAGGCCGTAGGCGGGGTTGTCCTCGACGCCACCGCCGGTGACCATCTGCCAGGCCTGCGGCGCGTAGTGCTTCTCGTCGAAGACGGGCGTGCGCGCGTCGGTCGGATAGTTGAGGTTCGCGAAGCGGGTGATCGCCGCGATCAAGGTGAGTACGGCGGTGACCGCCCAGCCGCGGGCGGTGTCGAGTGGGCCGAAATCGGGGGTGGGTCGCAGTGGAGCCGGACCGACCAGCGCCGAGGCGGGCCGTGACGGTGGCATCGCACGCGTTTCGGTCACCGGGATCACGCACCGATCGTAGGCGGTACGCCCAGCGATGTCCGACCCGACACTTTGTCCCCCTCCTCCGATGCGCGAACCGCCGCGGCGCGCTCGCCTGACCAGGTAACTTAGCGCGCAAGCCCGGTCCTTCAGGGCCGGGTTAGCGCATCAAGTACGTGACAAACTAGCGTGCTATCGTGTCAGGCATGGGGGCGAGGGTGGTGAAGCGGGCGTACAAGTACCGCTTCTACCCGACTCCCGAACAGGTGCAACAGCTTTCGCGGACCTTTGGGTGCGTTCGGTATGTGTACAACCGGGCGTTGGCGGAGCGTTCCCGGGCCTGGACGCAGGAGCAGCGCCGCATCTCCTACGCCGAATCGGACAAGATGCTCACCGCCTGGAAACGCGACCGCGACACCGTGTGGCTCTCCGAGCCATCCAAGGGGCCGTTGCAGGCAGCGCTGCGGAACCTTCAGGGCGCATTCGATAACTTCTGGCGCAAGCGGACTCGGTACCCGCAGTTCAAGAAGAAAGGCAAGTCGAAGGATTCGGCGACCTACTTCTCGAACTGCTTCGCCTACCGCAACGGGCAGATCAAGCTCGCGAAACAATCGGAACCACTGGACATCCGGTGGTCTCGCCCGCTGCCCGAGAGTGCGGTGCCGTCGCAAGTGACGGTGTCGCGCGACAGCGCGGGCCGCTACCACATCTCGATCCTGGTCGAGGACGCGATCACCGAGCACACGCCGTCGGAGGCGACGATCGGTGTGGACGCCGGGATCACGTCGCTCTACACGTTCTCGACCGGGGAGAAGGTGTCCAACCCTGGCCACGAGAAGAAGGACCGGGTGCGTCTGGCGAAGGCTCAGCGCGCCCTGTCCCACAAACAGAAAGGCTCGGCGAACGGGGCGAAAGCCCGACTGAAGGTGGCTCGTATTCACGCCCGGATCGCCGACCGGCGGCGGGATCACCTGCACAAACTTTCCACGAGGCTGATTCGCGAGAACCAAGTGATCGCCATCGAGGATCTGAGTGTGCGCAACATGGTGCGGAATCGTTGCCTGGCGCGGGCGATCTCGGACGCGTCCTGGTCGCAGTTGCGGTCGATGCTGGAATACAAGGCCGACTGGTATGGGCGCACCGTGGTGGCGATCGACCGGTTCTATCCGTCGAGCAAGACATGCTCGGCGTGTGGCCGGATCAACGATTCGATGCCGCTGCACGTGCGGGAATGGCAGTGCCCGTGCGGTGTCTCCCACGACCGGGATGTCAACGCCGCTGAGAACATTCGCGCCGCAGGGCTTGCGGTGCTTGCCTGCGGAGATGGTGTGAGACCGTCCCGCAGCTGATGCGGGAAGGCAACTGTCGATGAAACAGGAATACCCTGTCGTGAGGTAGGGAATCCCGGCCCTTCAGGGCCGGGAGGATGCCAAAGAATGACCCAAACTACCGGAGAGGCTGGACGACACTGTGTTGGTCTTAGCGGCTACACCGATGGGCGACATCGGGGACGCGTCCCAGCGGCTGCGCGACGCGCTCGGCTCGGCCGATGTGGTCGCCGCCGAGGACACCCGCCGGACCAAGGCGCTGGCCAAGGCGCTGGGCGTGGAGATCACCGGCCGGGTGGTCAGCTTCTACGACCATGTCGAAACCGCCCGCATCCCCGCCCTGCTCGACGATCTCGCGAGCGGGCTGACCGTGCTGCTGGTGACCGACGCCGGCATGCCATCGGTCAGCGACCCCGGCTATCGCCTGGTCGCCGCCGCCGTCGAGCGCGATCTCCCGGTCACCTGCCTGCCCGGCCCGTCCGCGGTGACCACCGCGCTCGCGCTCTCCGGGCTGCCGGTCGAACGGTTCTGCTTCGACGGCTTCGCCCCGCGCAAGGGCGGTCAGCGCCGGGAGTGGTTGCGCACCTTGGCGTCCGAGCAGCGTGCCTGCGTCTTCTTCGAGGCGCCGCACCGGCTGGCCGACTGCCTGGCCGACGCCGTCACCGTCCTCGGGCCCGACCGGCGCGCCGCCGTCTGCCGCGAACTCACCAAGACCTACGAGGAAGTCGTGCGCGGCACGCTCGGCGAGCTCGCCGCCTGGGCCGTCGAGGGCGCGCGCGGCGAGATCACCGTGGTGCTCGAAGGCGCCCAACCGGTGTCGGCCGACCCCAACGACCTGGTCGGCGAAGTCGAGACTCTCGTCGCGAGCGGCATGCGCCTCAAGGACGCCTGCGCCGAGGTCTCCGCCGGCCGCGGAGCCTCCCGCAAGGACCTGTACGAAGCAGTGCTGGCCGCCCGCTCCGCCGACTAGTTCGCTGTTTCGATTTTTTCGAATTTGACGCATTCTGGAGGCGTGGCTACTACGCATCGTGAGATCCTTCGGAAGGGCACAGTGCTTCCGCCGGAAGACCTGCGTGAGCTGCTGGATCTGTCCACCTTCCTCGAACAACACGGTGAGCCCGCCGCCTTGCTCGGACCTGACGGAGCGCAGATTCCACTTCCGGTCGGGGTCTATGAGGTGCTGGTTCAGGTCGTCGGCGCGATGCGGAAACGCCGCGCGGTGACCATCGCTCCTGTGGAACAGTGCTTGACCACGCAGCAGGCGGCTGACCTGCTCGGGATCAGCCGCCCCACCCTCGTGAAGCTGTTGGAGCGAGGGGCGTTGCCGTGTGAGAAGCCGTCTGGTTCGCGGCACCGGCGGTTGCTGTTGAGTGATGTGCTCGACTATCAGGAACGTCGACGTGCGGAGCGGAACGACGTATTGAATGATCTCGTCCGCGACGCGGAGGAAGATGGGCTCTACGATCCTCCGGCCGAGGACTATCTACAGGCAGTCAGGGAAGCGCGGGCGTCGCGAAGCGAAGAGGGCTGATGTCCGGGTCGTCGCAGCTGCTGTCCGAGGCAATGCTGCGGCAATCGTCACCGACAATGTCAAGCACTTTCCGATTGAGGCGCTGGACCGTTGGGAGCTACATGCGATCAGCTCCGATGACTTCCTGCTCGATGTGCTCGATCTGAATCCGAGCATGGTGCTCTCGAGCTTGATCGAGATGGTCGGGCGGCGAAAGAACCCGCCTGTCACGGTTGAGGAGATCCTCGTGGCTCTCGAGTCGGCGAACGTGCCGAGGTTCGCGCGGGAGGTGGGTGTGATCCTGGTCGAGGGCATCTGATCCACTCGGATGCCCGTGGTGCGGCATCATCGCGGGTATGACTTCTCTGGACGCGAAAGCGAAGACTCTGCTCGAACTGCACCAGCCGGGAAATCCGGTGGTGCTGCCGACCGTGTGGGACGCGTGGTCGGCGAATGTCGCTGTGGCCGCTGGCTTTTCGGGACTGACGCTGGGTAGTCACCCGGTCGCCGATTCCGTCGGGCGCAGCGACAGCGAGGGGATGACCTACGACGAACTGCTCGCGCGGGTCACCCAGGTGACCGGGGCGGTGGACGTGCCGGTGTCGGTCGACATCGAGTCGGGCTACGGGCTCGAGCCCGCGCGGCTCATCGAGGGGCTGCTCGCGGCGGGCGCGGTCGGGCTCAATATCGAGGACACCGTGCACAGCGAGGGCAAGCGGCTGCGCAGCCCGGAAGAGCACGCCGAGCTGGTGGGCGGGCTGCGCGCGGCCGCCGACGCGGCGGGAGTGCACGTCGTGGTGAACGCGCGCACCGATCTGTTCCTGCGTCAGGACGGGGACGAGGCCGACCGCGTCGATCGCGTGATCGCCCGGCTGCGGCTGGCCGCCGACGCGGGCGCGGACTCGCTGTATCCGGTGGGCTGGCATTCCGACGACGTCCAGCGCAGGCTCACCGACGAACTGCCGTTGCCGGTCAACGCGATCGCGCAGCCGGGGACGCCCGCCAAGGACCACCTCGCCGGACTCGGTGTCGGCCGGATCAGCTTCGGGCCGCTGCTGCAGGCGGCGCTTGGCGTCGAAGCGAGCAAGCTGCTCGCCGCCTGGACCTGAGACGGGGTGTGGCGCACGGCGAGCCGCCGTGCGCCACCGCGTCCTACTCCTTGGGCTCGACGTAGCGCGGGAACACCGGCTCCGGCGCGGGCAGGTCGATCCCGGGGACCAGGGGAGTGGCGATATCGGCGAAGGTCCGGCCGTCCTGGGCCAGCAGGTCCAGGATCTTGGCCGCCGAACCCGGCATCACCGGCTGCACCAGGATCGCCACGATCCGGACCACCTCGAGGGTGACGTAGAGGACCGTGGCCATCCTGGCCAGGTCTTCCTCGGTGCCCGACTTGCGCAGCGCCCACGGGGCATTGGCGGAGAAGTACCGGTTGGTCTCGCCGAGGGTCAGCCAGATGGCCTCCAGCGCGAGGTGCATCTGCTGGGCGTCGAAATCGGCGCGGCAGCGCTCCAGCAGGGCGTTGGCGCGGTCGAGCAGCGCCTGGTCGTCCTCGGTGAACGCGCCCGGCGCGGGCGCCTTGGCCTCGCAGTTCTTGTTGACCATGGTCAGGCTGCGCTGGACCAGGTTGCCGAACTCGTTGGCCAGGTCGGCGTTGATCCGGCCCGCGATGGCGTCGTTGCTGTAGCTGCCGTCCTGGCCGTAGGAGATCTCGCGCAGCAGGAAGAAGCGCACCTGGTCCAGGCCGTAGGTCGACACCAGGGCGAGCGGGTCGACGACATTGCCCGTCGACTTCGACATCTTCTCGCCCTTGTTGTACAGGAACCCGTGCACGAAGACGCGGTCCGGCAGCTCGATCCCGGCCGACATCAGGAACGCGGGCCAGTACACCGTGTGGAACCGGGTGATGTCCTTGCCGATGATGTGCACGCTGGCGGGCCAGAACTTCTGGAAGGCCGCCGAATCGGTGTGCGGGAAGCCGACGCCGGTCAGGTAGTTGGTGAGCGCGTCGACCCACACGTACATGACGTGATCGGGGTGGCCGGGCACCGGGACGCCCCAGTCGAAGGTGGTCCGCGAGATCGACAGATCCTTCAGGCCGGCCTTGACGTAGCTCACGATCTCGTTGCGCCGGGTCGAGGGCGCGATGAACCCGGGCCGCTCCTCGTAGAGCGCCAGCAGCTTGTCCTGGTACTCGGAGAGCTTGAAGAAGTAGTTCGACTCCTCGGTCCAGGTGACCGGGGTCTGGGTCTCGGTCGAGACGCGGGTGCCGTCGTCGAGGAGGGTGGTCTCCTCCTCGGTGTAGAACGCCTCGTCGCGCACCGAGTACCAGCCGGAGTAGTTGCCCAGGTAGATGTCGCCGTTGGCGAGCATCTTCTCCCAGATGGCGACGCTGGCGGCCTTGTGGTCCTCGTCGGTGGTGCGGATGAAGCGGTCGAAGGAGATGTCGAGCGCCTTGTCCATCGCCTCGAAGACGTCGGAGTTGCGGGCCGCGAGCTCCTGCACCGGGATGCCCTCGGTGGCCGCGGTCTGCTGCATCTTCTGACCGTGCTCGTCGGTGCCGGTCATGAAGAACACGTCGAAGCCGTCGAGTCGCTTGAACCGGGCCAGCGCGTCGGTCGAGATGTACTCGTACGCGTGCCCGATATGCGGCGCACCGTTCGGGTACGCGATGGCCGTCGTGATGTAGAAGGCGGGCGCCTCGGCGCCTTCAGGTGCGCTCATGATGGCCACTACTGTAATCCGCGTGGCAAACCAGAATCGTCCGGCTCCGCCCCTTCCGCCGCCGCTCGCGCCCCTGATCGACGCGCACACCCACCTCGACGCCTGCGGCGCAACCGATGCCGCGTCGACCACGGCGATCGTGGATCGCGCCGCCTCGGTCGGCGTGGGGCACGTGGTCACGGTCGCCGACGATCTCGCCGCCGCGCAGTGGGCCGTGCGGGCCGCGCACTGGGACCCGCGCGTCTACGCCGCCGTCGCGCTGCATCCGACCAGGGCCAACGCCCTCGACGACAAGGCCAAGGCCGAGCTCGAGCACCTGGCCACCGACCCGCGGGTGGTCGCGATCGGCGAGACCGGCCTGGACTACTACTGGCCGGGCAAGCTCGACGGGTGCGCCGATATCGAGACCCAGATCGAGGGTTTCCGCTGGCACATCGACCTGGCCAAGCGGGTTCGCAAACCGCTGATGATCCACAACCGCGAGGCCGACCACGACCTGCTCACGGTGCTGCTCGACGAGGGCGCCCCGGACACCGTGATCTTCCACTGCTTCTCCTCCGACGCCACCATGGCGCAAGCCTGCGTCGCCGAGGGCTACGTGCTCAGCTTCTCCGGCACGGTGAGCTTCAAGAACGCGCACGAGCTGCGCGAGGCGGCCCAGCTGGTGCCCGACGACCAGGTCCTGGTCGAGACCGACGCGCCGTACCTGACCCCGCACCCGTATCGCGGTGCGCCGAACGAGTCGTACTGCCTGCCGTACACGGTGCGGGCGCTGGCCGAGGTGCGCGAGCAGGACCCGGCGGAGCTGGCCGAGATCACCACCGCCAACGCGCGCAGGTTGTATCGCATTCGCTAGTCCGTTTCGTCTGGTCGGTAGGGGGCTGGACGATAAACGTGTTTCGGCTCACATCTCCCGGTCGTAGTCGTTATCTACCAGCGACGTCTATATCGAATCGTGACCTGCGATCCCGCTGATCGGGGCGCTCGGTGTTGTCTGCGGCAAACCTTGTCGTTATCGTTCTGTAACCATGTCGGCTTTTGCGCGGATCAACTCGTCTCGCTCGCCGCTGCTGTACGCGGCGGTGGCGGCCATGCTGCTGATTCTCATGGTCGGTGCCTCGGTGGCGATCGTGAACCACAAGACGGTCGCCCTGGTCGTCGACGGTGAGCGCACCGAGCTCACCACCATGTCCCGCGACGTCCGCGCCATCCTGGCCGACGCCGGCTACGAGCTCTCCGAGCACGACGCCGTCACCCCCGCCGCCGGGTCCAAGGTCTCCGACGGCGCGACCATCACGCTCAACCGCGGCCGGGAGATCACCATCACCGTCGACGGCGCCGAGCGGAAGGTGTGGACCACCGGCACCACCGCGGGCGACGCGCTCGCGCAGATGCAGATCCCGGCCGACACCCACGTCGTGCCGACCCGCTCCGAGAAGCTGCCGCTGGCAGGCGCCGCGCTCAGCGTGTACTCCCCGCGCACCGTCTCGCTCGTCGACGGTGGCGCGGCCCCGGTCGACGTGCGCCTGGCCGCCGCCACCATCGGCGAATTCCTGACCGCCGCGGGCATTCCGCTCACGGATCAGGACTTCACCGAACCGGCCGCCACCACGCCGCTCACCGAGGGCATGACGGTGACCGTCACCCGGCAGCGGGTCGAACAGCGCACCGAGACCCTGCCGCTCGATCCCACCGAACTGGTGATCGAGGACCCGACCATGAACATGAGCCGCACCGTCGTCGAGAACCCGGGCATGGCCGGGCTGCACGAGGCGACCTTCGCCGTCACCCTGACCAACGGCGTCGAGTCCAGCCGGGTGCAGACCAACTCCAACGTCATCACGCCGGCTCAGCCCAAGACCATCCGCAAGGGCGCCAAGCCGGGCACCGAGGTGCCACCGGTGCGCGACGGTGCGATCTGGGACGCGCTGGCTCGCTGTGAGTCGACCGGGAACTGGGCCATCAATACGGGCAACGGCTACTACGGCGGCATCCAGTTCGACCAGAGCACCTGGGAGCGTCAGGGCGGGCTGAAGTACGCCCCCCGCGCCGACCTGGCCACCCGCGAAGAGCAGATCGCCATCGCCGAGGTCACCCGGGCCCGCCAGGGCTGGGGCGCCTGGCCCGCGTGCACCGGACGTCTCGGGTTGTGAGTTTCGGAGCGCTGGCGCGCTCGAGTCGCTGAGTTGTTGGAGCGCTGGCGCGCTCGAGGTCGCGGCCCCTCCTGTCCCGCCGATCGGGCGCCGTTGCTTGCTCCTTCGTCGCTTGCGCAACGGCGCCCGATCGGCGGGACGGCCGCGACGGCCGACTGCGTCGGCCTGCCCCTCCTCGGGGTCGGGGCGTGTGGGGCTGGGAGTGCGGTAGGGCCTGACGATCTCGGGTTGCTTCGGCGGGTCGGACTGGCCTGCGGGTTTGGCACGGTAGGTTGCACTCGTTTCGCCGGGTCTTCTGTCTCGTGCGTTGTCCCGGCTTGTCGAGTCGAGGGTGGTTGTGATGCGTGGGGTTTCGGCCTGGCGGTGGGCGGCTGTCGTGATCGTGCTGGCGGCTGGTGCGGGGGTGTGCGTGCCGGTGACGCCCGCGCACGCCGAGACGCCGGGGGCGGTGATCGCGGTGGTTCCGCAGGCCGACGGATTCCACGGGATGGTCGGCGCGCAGGTCATCGACTACTGGACCCGGGGTGTGGGCGGGGTGACGCAGCCGGCGAGCGGGGCGCTGTATCTGCCCGAGGGTGACGCGCCCGCCGGTGGCTGGCCGGTGATCGCCTTCGATCACGGGACCACCGGGCTCGGCGCCGGCTGCGGTGGGCAGTCCGATCCTGCGGGCGCGCCCTGGCCGGAGTCGCAGGCGTCGCAGGACGAGTTCCTGCGGCACCTGGTGGCACAGGGGTATGCCGTCGTCGCGCCGGACTACCTGGGGCTCGGGCGCTTCGACACGGGTCCGCACCCGTATCTGGGCATCGACACCGAGGCCACCGCCACCCTGGACCTGCTGCGGGCGGCGCGGTCGGTGCACGCGGATCTGTCGCCGGTGTGGGTGGCGGCGGGTATGTCGCAGGGCGGGCAGGCCGCGCTCGGCACCGGGCACCGGCAGGCGAGTTACGCGCCGGAGCTGGACTTCCGCGGCACCATCGCCATCGACCCGGAATCCGATGTCGAGAAGGTGGCCACCTTGCTCGGGCCGGGCAATCCGGATCGGGTCAGCGGCGGCATCCTCGGCTTCTCGGTGAGCATTCTGGCCGGTCTGCGCGCGGCCAGGCCGGACGCGCAGGTCGACAGCTACCTCAGCCCGCTGGGCCGCCAGGTCCTCGACGAGATCGGCACGCTGTGCCAGGACGCCATCGACGACCGGGTCGCCGATCTGACCCTCGGCCAGCTGCTCACCCGCCCGCTCGGCGACGAGCCGTTGCGCTCGGTGATGGCCGACTACATGGCCGTCCCGACCAGCGGCTACGACGCGCCGATCCTGCTGCTCGTCAACGCCACCGACCGCACGGTGCCCGCGCCGCTGCACGCCGCGCTGGCCGCCCAGTTCACCGCGAACGGCGTGAACTACACATCGGTCGTCGGCACCGGCAAACACTGCGAACTGAACCCGGCGATGATCGCCGCGATCGACGAATTCCTGGCCCGGGCACGCTGACCGGTCACCCCTTGATGCCGAGGACCATGAGCCGCGCTGCGATCGCAGCCGCCGTCACCGCCGGTTCGCTGACCGCGCGAACCGACGGCCGATCTGTACACTCGTCCAGGAAATGTCGCCTGGTGGAGAGTGAATCCGTTGCCGAAGACCACGATCCGCGCGACGGTCGTCGCCGCCGTCACCGCGAGCGCGCTGTTGGCCGCCGGGTTCGCCCCCGCGGCCGCCGAAGCGCCCGGCACGATCATCTCGGTGGAGCGCAAGCCCGCGGGCTGGCACGGACTCGAGCACGGGTCGGTCGTCGAGTACTGGATGACCGACTCGGCGGGCGTCGCGCGCCCGGCCAGCGGCGCGGTCTATCTCCCGGACGGTGACGCCCCGGCCACCGGCTGGCCGATCCTGGCCTACGACCACGGCACCTCCGGCTCGGGCCCCGGCTGCGGCGGCCAGGCCGATCCCGAACTGGCGGCGCTGCCGCTGCATCGCGCCGCCGAGGACGCGCTCATCAAGCGCTTCGTCGACCAGGGCTACGCCGTGGTCGCCCCGGACTATCTCGGCCTCGGCCGTTTCGAGACCGGCCCGCACCCGTACCTCGAGGTGCGCAGCGAGGCCACCGCCACCATCGACCTGGTCCGGGCCGCCCGGGCCGCCGATCCCGACCTGTCGCGCACCTGGAGCGTGCTCGGGGTCTCGCAGGGCGGGCACGCCGCACTGAGCACCGCGCACGTGCAGCGGAGCTATGCCCCCGAGCTGGACTTCCGCGGCACCATCGCCGTCGACGCCGCCTCCGACGTGGAGAAGGTGCTGCCGTTCATCGGCCCCGAGCTACCGGAGATCCCGGTGCTGTCCGCGGCCACGTCGTTCGTCGTCAGCATCCTGGCCGGGCTGCGCGCCACCCACCCCGAGGCCGACGTCGACTCCTACCTGACCCCGTTGGGCAAGGCGCTCGTCGACGCCGCGGGTGAGCGGTGCCTGGACGAGATCGTCGCCACGGCCAAGGGCTTGTCCGCGCGTGACCTGCTCGCCCGCCCGCTGACCGGCCTGCGCGACGTGCTCGCCGCGTACATGACCCTGCCGACCAGCGGCTACGACGCCCCGATCCTGCTGACCATGAACGTCGCCGACACGATCGTGCCGTCCCCCCTGCACGCGGCGCTGGTCGCGCAGTTCGCCGCCAACGGCGTCGACCAGCAGGTGATCCCCGGCAACGGCACGCACGGCTCGGTGTCGGCGGAGCAGCGCGCGGCGATGGACGCCTTCCTCGCGCGGATCCACGCCGCCCCGCCACAGCGCTGAGCTGCTCGATCGGCCGGGTTGGTAGGTTCTAGCGGTGCCCGAACCAGAGATTCCCGCGCGCGGTAGCGCCGCCCTGCTCGGTCCCGCCGAGGTGCGGACGCTGGCCGAACGTTTCGGCGTCCGGCCGACCAAGCAGCTCGGGCAGAACTTCGTGCACGACGCGAACACCGTGCGCCGCATCGTCACCGCCGCGGGCGTCGGTCCGAAGGACACCGTGCTCGAGGTCGGTCCCGGTCTCGGCTCGCTGACCCTGGCGCTGCTCGACGTGGTCGACCGGGTGGTCGCCGTCGAGATCGACCCGGTGCTGGCCAACTACCTGCCCGAGACCGTCGCCGACCGCGCCCCCGGCCTGGTCGATCGCCTGCAGGTCGTCGAGGCCGACGCCCTGCGCGTGCGCCCCGACCAACTGCCCGCCGAGCCGACGGCGCTGGTCGCGAACCTGCCCTACAACGTGGCGGTCCCGGTGCTGTTGCACCTGCTCGCGGTGCTGCCGAGCATCCAGGTGTCGCTGGTGATGGTGCAGGCCGAGGTGGCCGACCGGCTGGCGGCCGAACCGGGCAACCGGGTGTACGGGGTGCCGAGCGTCAAGGCCGGTTTCTTCGGCAAGGTGCGCCGGGCGGGTGCGGTCGGCACGCAGGTCTTCTGGCCGGTGCCGCGCGTGGAGTCGGGCCTGGTCCGCATCGATCGCTACGCCGAGGCGCCGTGGCCGATGGACGAGGCGCATCGCAGGCGGGTGTTCGAGGTGATCGACGCCGCGTTCGCGCAGCGCCGAAAGACGTTGCGCTCGGCCCTGTCCGGCTGGGCAGGCTCGCCGGCGGAGTCCGAGCGCAGGCTGGTGGCCGCGGGCATCGATCCGACCGCCCGCGGCGAGACGCTCGACACCGCGGCGTTCGTCCGCCTGGCCGCCCAGGGCTAGTCCGCGAATCGCGGCTCCCCGCAGGAGAACCCGCAGTACACCGGCCGTTCATCGGGGCCCCCACACGCACCCTGTGAAAGCAATTGTGGACAACCGGTTTTCGCCGCCCACGAAGATGATCATGATCCGCGGACGACATCACCGGTCCGGGACGAAAACCACCGGCCGACACCCCGCCGAGCACAGATGTGGATGACACTGTGGATGATTCCCGGCGCCCCGGCGCCGGATGAACCGCCGGTAAACGCCACAGCGCCCACCACGTTTTCGGCCGCCTCGCGTCCGAGGGGCGAGACGTAACGCCGAAGGCGCAGTATCGCCCCTCGGACGCGAGGTCACGAGGCCGAAAACCCGCGGCGCCAGCCGCCTATGATCCAGCCAGTTCGTATCCCGCCTCGTCGACCGCGGCGGCGACCTCGGATTCGGTCAGCTCGTTCGCGCTGTCGACCTTGACGAGACCGCTGGCCAGGTCGACGTCGACGCTGGTGACGCCGTCGATCTTGCCGATCTCCTGCTTGACCGAGCTCACGCAGTGTCCGCAGGTCATCCCCGTGACGGTGTAGGTGGTGGTGGCCATGGCCGACTCCTTCGCTCTTCGATCATACGGTCCAGGGGTATATCCCCGACACGACTGAACATACCCCCCATGGGTACCTGGCGCAAGCCCTTCCGGTCCCGGGGTGTGCGGGATAGCCCACACCACCCGGGCGGGCGCGGATTCAGCGCGCGTACTCGTCGGTGTAACCCGTTACGCTTGGTGATCGTGCTGTCAGTTGTGCCCAGCCCGGTCGTCGTGCGCGCTCCTTCGAAGGTGAACCTGCATCTCGGAGTCGGTGATCTGCGTCCGGACGGCTATCACGACCTGACCACGGTCTTCCAGGCATTGTCGCTGGCCGACGAGCTCGAACTCGCCCCGTCGGCCTCGCTGGCCGTGCGGGTCACCGGTGAGGGCGCGGCCGAGGTGCCGACCGATCGGGAGAACCTGGTCTGGAAGGCCGCGGTGCGCTTGGCGCATCTGGCCGGGCGCGCACCGCTGGTGGAGATCGCCATCGCCAAGGGAATTCCGGTCGCGGGTGGCATGGCGGGCGGCAGTGCCGACGCGGCCGCCGCGCTGGTCGGTTTGAACGAACTGTGGGACCTGGGCCTGGGCCGGGACGAGCTGTCCGCGGTGGCCGCCGAACTCGGCAGCGACGTCCCGTTCGCGCTGCACGGTGGTACCGCCCTCGGCACCGGCCGTGGCGAGCGGCTGCTTCCGGTGCTGTCGCGCAACACCTTTCACTGGGTGCTCGCGCTGGCCAAGGACGGCCTGTCCACCCCGTCGGTGTTCCGGGAACTCGATCGACTGCGTGCCGAGGGCGATCCGCCGCGGCTGGGCGATCCGCAGAAGCTCATGCAGGCGCTGGCCGCGGGCGATGCGCGCACCCTGGCGCCGCTGCTCGGCAACGATCTCCAGGCCGCCGCGCTGTCGCTGAAACCGCAGCTGCGGCGCACCCTGCGCGCCGGGGTCGGGGCGGGCGCGCTCGCCGGCCTGGTCTCGGGATCCGGTCCCACCTGCGCGTTCCTGTGCGAGACCGAGGAGGCGGCGATCGCGGTGGCGGCCGAACTGGCCGGTGCGGGCGTGTGCCGCAGTGTGCGCACGGCCAGCGGTCCGGTGCCGGGGGCGCGGGTGCTCGACACCGAGGCGCACGGCAAGCACTGAGCGTCAGCCGATGATGTCGGCGAGGGTGGCCTGGGTGACCAGCGGTTCGGGGTCGTCGTAAACCAGCAGGCCGAGGGGGGAGGAGGGGGCCGTCGTCGGCGCGACGGGCCCAGTCGAACCGGGCGATCGGACCGGAAACGGGGAGGCCGAGGCCAGTGTGCGCGGAGCGGATCGGACCGCCGCCGACCGGGCAAGTAGGCTCGTCACGGCCCCACAGTCGCGCGGAAGGCGGGCGAGCAACACCTATGTCCAACCTGATCAACCTCGAACAGGTCTCCAAGAGCTTCGGCATCAAGCCGCTGCTGGACGACGTCTCGCTCGGTGTGCACGCGGGAGAGCGGATCGGGGTGGTCGGTCTCAACGGCGGCGGCAAGACGACGCTGCTCGAGGTGCTGACCGGTCTGGAGCAGCCCGACAGCGGCCGGGTGAGTCGGGTCGGCGGGCTGCGGATGGCTGTGGTCACCCAGCGCGGCGTGCTGCCCGAGGGCGCCACCATCGGCTCGATCGTGCTCGCCGGACTCTCCGACGACCTGTCCACCGTCGACATCGCCGAACACGAATGGGCCGCCGACGCGCGCATCCGCTCGGTGCTCGACGGCATCGGCATCGCCGACCTCGGCCTGGACACCCCGGTCACCAATCTCTCCGGTGGCGAGCGCCGCCGCGTCGCGCTGGCCGCCGCGCTGGTGCGCGACCTGGACCTGCTCGTCCTCGACGAGCCGACCAACCACCTCGACATCGAGGGCGTGCAGTGGCTGGCCGAGCACCTGGTCGCCCGGCGCACCGCGCTCGTCGTCGTCACCCACGATCGCTGGTTCCTCGACACCGTCGCCACCCGCACCTGGGAGGTCGTCGGCGGCAAGGTGGAGACCTACGAGGGCGGCTACGGCGACTGGATCTTCGCCCGCGCCGAACGTGCCCGTCAGGCCGACGCCAGCGAGGCCCGGCGCCAGAACCTGGCCCGCAAGGAACTCGCCTGGCTGCGCCGCGGCGCCAAGGCCCGCACCTCCAAGCCGCGCTACCGGGTGGAGGCCGCCGAGGCGCTGATCGCCGACGTGCCGCCGCCGCGCGACTCGGTGTCGCTGGCCGCGTTCGCGCGCAAGCGCCTGGGCCGCGTGGTGATCGAACTCGAGGACGCCACCCTCACCACGCCCGACGGCCGCGTGCTGGTCGACGATCTGACCTGGCGGCTCGCGCCGGGCGAGCGGGTCGGTCTGGTCGGGGTCAACGGCTCGGGCAAGACCACGCTGCTGCGCGCCCTGGCCGGTGACGCCGAACCCAGTACGGGCAAGCGCATCCAGGGCCAGACCGTGCAGATCGGCTGGCTGCGGCAGGAACTCGACGACCTGCCCACCGATATGCGGGTACTCGAGGCCGTGCAGCAGATCGCCCAGCGAATCATGCTCGGCGACAAGGAGATCTCGGCCGGTCAGCTGGCCGAACGGCTCGGCTTCACCCCGGCCCGGCAGCGCACGCCGGTCGGCGATCTTTCCGGTGGCGAGCGCCGCCGCCTGCAGCTGACCCGCATCCTGATGGCGGAGCCGAACGTCCTGCTCCTCGACGAGCCGACCAACGACCTCGACATCGACACCCTGCAGCAGCTGGAGGACCTGCTCGACAACTGGGCCGGCACGCTGGTCGTCATCAGCCACGACCGCTACCTGGTCGAGCGCATCTGCGACACCACCTGGGCTCTGTTCGGCGACGGCAAGCTCACCAACCTGCCCGGCGGCATCGACCAGTACCTCACCAAGCGCGCCACCTTAGCGACCTCGGCCAAGCCCGCTGCCGCGAAACCGGCTGCCGCGACCACGGACTCGGCCGACCGCCGCGCCGCCCGCAAGGAACTGTCCCGGCTCGAGCGCGGCATCGCCAAACTCGACGAACGCGAACAGAAACTGCACGTCGCCCTGGCCGACGCCGCCACCGATCCGGACAAACTGGTAAAGCTCGGTGCCGAATTGAAAGAGGTTGTCGCGGAAAAGGAAGCCGCTGAAGAACGCTGGATGGAACTCGCCGAGCTGGCCGAGACCTAGGTCGCGGTTTCGCGCCCGTCGCCGATCACGACGGGTAGGCAGGTCTGCACGAAGTCGGCGCCGAATTCGGTGAGGATGATGCTGCGGTAGCTCACCTTGGTGCCGAAGCCGCGCTTCAACGCGTCACGCACCTGCTCCTGCGCTTCGATCAGCTGGTAGCGGCTCGGGTTGCCGACCGGTTCGCGGGTGGACTCGATGAGCCCGAGCCTGCGCAGGTTGGGCAGGTATTGCGGCACGCGGTTCGGGAAGCGCAGACCGGCGTGCTCGCCGATCAGGGTCAGCCCGCTGATCAGGCGCTCGCCACCGAACGCGCGCTGCCGTCCGGTGCGCACATCGAGCGCGGGTTGCGGTCCGTCGACGTGCATGAACCGCAGGATCCGCGCTTCGTCGGGGGTGATCTCGGTCAGGATGCCGGGGTAGGCGGGGTGCGTATCGGGCTGGGCCGCATGCGTACTGGCCGACAGCCGCAGCAGTTCGGCGCCCTGTTCGCGCAGCGTCGGCATGCCGCCGTCGCCGGGGTGCTCGGTGCCGGCGGGCAGGCCGAGCGCGTGCCGGAGCCGGTCGCGCACTTCGCCTTCGGCTTCGGCGAGGACTTCCTTGGGCGGGGTGCCCGCCATGCTGCCGCGCAGCACGGTGACCGTGACACCGAGGGCGGTGTCGAGGGTCCACAGCGTCATCCCCGAGGCGGCGGTGAGCGCGACCCGCGCGACACCGGTCGCCGCCCGCACCGTGCGCACCGGCGAGACGGGCAGCACGCCACGTCGGTCACCGGTGGCTTCGATCGGCGGTACCGTCCGTCGCACCAGTTCGGTGGACGGGGTCCCGTCGTCTATATCCATGTCGTCGCTACTCCTGTTCCGAAGACCAGGATATGAGCGTATCCGGCGAGCAGCCCCAGCGCGCCGCCATGGACGAAAAGCAACCATTCGTCCTGTTTGATGGCCGAACGCAGCATGTCCACGAAGTCGTGCGGGGACAGCGCGGACATTTGCCGGGCGATGTATTCGTTGACCTGCCTGCCCTGTTGGACGTTGAACGCGGGGTCGGCGAAGGCCATCGGGGCGATCGTCATCGCCTCGGCGGTGAGCGTGGACTGCAGTGAGTCGTACTCGCGGCGGCCCAGCATGAACTTCACCGCGGGCCGGGCCGGGCCGAGCGCGCGATCGGCGGCCGGGCGCAGGGTGTCCTCGAGCATCTGCAGGGTGCGGTCCGAGCGCGGGCCGTTGAGCAGTTCGTCGCCGATATTGGCGACGGTGACGACCTCGGTGGAGACGAGTTCGGCGTAGCCGGCGGTGATCTCGGGCTGGCGCTTGATCAGCAGACCCTGCCGCCACGGGCACCACCACTTGGGCGTCGCCGGCGCGAAGATCATGTTGATGCCGACCCAGTTGACCACCCAGCCGATGATGATGCCGCCGATGGGCAGCACGATCAGCGGCGAGAGTCCGGTGGTGTGCAGCGCGAGCACGAGCAGCAGGCCGCAGGGCGCGCCGAAATAGAAGCCGAAGTTCTGCATGAACCGCAGTTCCTTGGCGCCGAGCACCTGGAACAACTGGTTCAGCAATTGCGGCCGCGCCTGGAAATAGCGGATGACCATCTGCTTCACATCGAGCAGTTGATCGATATTGGTGCCGAGTTCGGTGGTGAGTTCGCGCAGGATCTCCGGCAGCTGCGAGCGCACCCGCTGATGCACCATCTCGCGCACCTGGGTGGGCAGGTTGTACCAGAGCTGCGGGTGCTCGCGGCGCAGGATCACTTCGACGATATCGCTGATCTGGGCGTCGGCGACTTCGGCCAGATGTTCGGCCAGCTTCTCCGGATCGAGCTCGCGGTAGAAGTCGGACACGCTGCCGAGCTTGGACAGCCCCTTGTCGACGGCGATGCTGGCCATCTTGTCGGCGCGCGAGGGCACGATGCCCTGCCAGCCGATCCGCCCGTCATAACTGAGCAGCGGCAATATCTGGATCCGCTTGGGCAGGTACGGGAAGATCGCGCGCAAGCCGGGCAGCTTCACGCCGTGGAACTTGATCGGCTGGAACAGCATCAAAATGCCGGTCCAGTTCGTGATGTAGCCGATTATTCCTGTGAAAAGAGGAATGGTCAGAATTTCTAGCAGGAGTGTCGGATGTAACCCGAACACACTCTCCAACACGACACCCTCCTGCCGTAATCCGGTGATCACCGCCTCACCGGCTCCCAAAATTAGCACCCCCGTGCCGCGGTGACCCTACTGTGAGGTGCGGAACTGGGTCCATTCGTCGTGTGCCAGGCCACAGGGTAGTGTCTGAGACATCAGTCACAGAACCTGTCCCGAATGCCGTATTCGCCCTGGCGAGTCGGAACAATGAGCACCACCACATTGGGTGACAGGCCACAACCAGCGCGTTCAGGGGGCGTGCTGCGTACGCACTGTGCTTGGAGCGTGGTCGGGCAATAATCTGTGGGCGATCGTTCCCATGTGAGACTTCGGAGTAGGACGTGACAGACGACAGGACCGGACAGGACCTGGCCCGTGCCGGTACCCGCGCCGTCGAGCGCAGCTCGGATGTCGAGCAGCGACAGATCAGTAACGAAGCCCGGTTGATCCGCGGGGTGTTCCGCGCCGCCGGATTGGCGGCGGGCACCGCGGTGCGCGGCAGCCAGTGGGCCGTCGGCACCACCTACGAGGTGACCAAGGAACTGGCCCAGGCGGCCCTGGACGGCGAGTCCTCGGCCGATATCGCCGAGCGCACCGGCAATGCCCTGCGCTCGATCGCGCGCAGCGCGCTCGGCGTCACCGAGGGGTCGGTGCGCGAGATCGTCAGCTACGTGCCGACGCCCAACGGGTCGACCCAGCAGGCCGTCACCGTCGGCCCCTACCTGCGCTCGGCCAGCACCGAGGACCTGCGCCGCCGCGGCGACGCCCTGCTGGCCCGCTCGGCCGACGTCTACTTCACCGAGGACGTGCACCCGGCCTACGACCGCATCCTCGACGAGATCGCGCCCGACGAGGCCCGCATCCTGCGGTTCATGGCCCTCAACGGTCCGCAGCCCTCGGTCGACGTGCGCACCAACCGGCCGCTCGGCATCGGCTCGGAGCTGGTGCAGGGCGATCTGACCTCGGTTCCGGAACAAGCGGGCGTGCGCTACCCCGACCGGGCCAGGTCATATCTGATCAATCTCAACCGCCTCGGCCTGACGTTCACCTCCGAGGACCCGGTGGTGCTGAGCCGCTACATGGTGCTCGAAGTGCAGCCCGTGGTCGAGGAAGCGCTCAAGAAGGCGGGCCGCGCGCCGAAGATCGTCCGCAAGAGCCTGCGGCTGTCGGAATTCGGCGAGGACTTCTGCCGCACCTGCTTCACCATCGGGTAGCTGAGACAGCGCGGGCTGCGGGCGCCGGAGGTCACGCTCCGGTGTCGGCAGTGATAGCGATCAGATACAGATCCGGCACTGCGCTCGTTTCAGTGGGATCGTGGAGTGATGGAGCAGGGGCCCGGATCTCCGAACGTGCGCGTCGACGAACCTGTCGCGCCCGCGTCGGCGCGGCATGGTCCGCTGCTGCCCGGTGACCACGAACCGCTGGTCCCCGGGACGGCGACGGGGGAGGACCGGATGGCCGAGATGCCGCCCATGGACGCGATGGACGACGACCGGCCCGAGCCGGTCGAGCGCCCGCCCGACCATCCCGACGACCTCATCGCGATCAGCAGGCTCAAGTTCCGCTATCTGCGGGCGCTCGACACCAAGTCCTGGGACGAGTTCGCCGACACCCTGATCCCCGAGGCGACCGCCACCTACAGCGAATACCTGCAGTTCGAGTCGCGCGAGGCCTTCCTGGCCTTCCTGCGCAACACCCTCGGACCGCACGTCATCACCGAGCATCGCTGCGACCACCCGGAGGTCGATGTCGACGGCGACACCGCCACCGGCACCTGGTACCTGGCCGACACGGTGATCATTCCCGAGCACAACATGTGCCTGCGCGGCGCGGCCTTCTACACCGATCGCTACGTCCGCTGCGAGGACGGGCACTGGCGCATTTCGCACACCGGCTACGAGCGCACCTATGAGGTCGTATTCTCGCTCAGTGATCTGCCCAGCCTGCGCGTGACCGCGAGCCGCTGGGGCATGATCGCCCAGGAGAATCACATCTCCTCGGTGGAACGCAACCCCGGACCGGCCGCGTAGCGCCGACTCAGACAGTTGACCAGTTAGTCGGCGGTCGCGACGAGCGGTTCCAGCGTGAGCTTCGGGTGTTCCTTCTCGATGTACTGCAGCCGCCATTTGTCACTGAACAGGGCCAGAATGGCGCCGTCGGTGCGGGTGAACACCTCGACGCCGCGCTGGCGGTCCAATTCCGGCGCCGATTCGGCGTCGGTGCGCCGGGCCAGCGTGAAGGGCAGGAAATCCAGCTGGGTTTCCACATTGAACTCCGCCTGCATGCGGGCGGTGACCACTTCGAACTGCATCGGGCCGACGGCCGCCAGCACGGGTGAGGCGTCGCCGCGGGCGTCGTTGCGCAGCACCTGCACCACGCCCTCGGAGTCGAGCTGGTCGATGGCCTTGCGGAACTGCTTGTACTTGCCCGCGCTCTGCGCGCGCAGCGTCGCGAAATGCTCGGGGGCGAAGCTCGGGATCGGTGGGAACTCCACCTTCTTGTCCACGAACAGGGTGTGGCCCGGCGCCAGCGCGGTCGCGTTCACCAGGCCGACCACATCGCCCGGGTACGCGGTGTCGACGGTGGTGCGCTCGCGGCCGAACACGGTCAGCGCGTACTTGGTGGCGAACGGGCGACCGGTCTGCGCGTGCGTGACGACCATGCCGCGCTCGAACTCGCCGGAGACGATCCGCATGAACGCCAGCCGGTCCCGGTGCGCGGTGTCCATGCCCGCCTGCACCTTGAAGACCACCGCGCTGAACGGGTCGCCGGTCTCGCGATCCTTGCCCGCCACATCGGCGCGCGCGCCCGGCGCGGGCGCCAGCGCGACCAGGGTCTCCAGCAGCTGACGCACACCGAAGTTCAGCATCGCCGAGGCGTAGATGACCGGCGAGGTCTGCCCGGCCAGGAACAGTTCCTGGTCGTGGTCCTGACCGGTGGCCGAGAGCAGTTCACTCTCCTCGGCGGCGGTCGTCCACGCCTCGCCCTCGCGCGCCTCGGCCTCGGCCGGGGACAGCGATTCCTCCGGCGCGATGGTCGCGCCACCGGCGGTGCGGGTGAAGTGGATGTACTCGCTCGCCTCGCCCTCGGGGCCGCGGCGCAGCAGGCCGCGGAAGTCGCCCGCGATGCCGACCGGCAGGAACAGCGGGGTGGGGGTGAGGCCGATCCGCTCGCTGATCTCGTCGAGCAGTTCCAGCGGCGCCTGACCCGGGCGGTCCCACTTGTTGATGACGGTGATGACCGGGATGCCACGGTGACGGCAGACCTGGAACAGCTTCAGTGTCTGCGGCTCGAGGCCCTTGGCCGCGTCGATCAACATGACCGCGGCGTCGACCGCGGTGAGCACGCGGTAGGTGTCCTCGGAGAAGTCGGAGTGACCGGGGGTATCGACCAGGTTGATGACATTGTCGACGTCGGACCCGGCGGCGCGGTAGTTGAACTGCAGCGCGGTCGAGCTCACCGAGATGCCGCGGGCCTTCTCCATCTCCATCCAGTCCGACACGGTCGACTTGCGACCGGCCTTACCGTGGATCGCGCCGGCCTCGGAGATCATCTTGGCGTGCAGCGCCAGCGCCTCGGTCAGCGTCGACTTACCCGCGTCGGGGTGCGAGATCACGGCGAAGGTGCGGCGGCGCGCGACCTCGGCGGGTAGTCCGCGCGGGGTAGGGACGGCGCTTTCTCCGGACTCGGTCAACGCGGAACTCCTGTATTTTCGGCGGCTGGCGCCGCGGGGGTTTGCGGCCCTTCTGGCCTCAATTTCGGCGGCTGGCGCCGCGGGGGTTTGCGGCCCTGCTCGCCTCGCATCCGAGGCTCGAGACTACGCCTTCGGCGTTACGCTTCGAGCCTCGGATGCGAGGCGGCCGCAAACCCGTCGTGGTTGCGGTGGGGGGGTGTGGTGCGGCTTCGCGGCGGCGGGTGGGCCGTTTTTCTGTGGATATGCCGATGCGGTATGGTGGTCGGGTTGTCTCGGCGAGGGTGAGTTGCCCCTAGTGGTTGTACTCACCGTGATCGACGCGGCTCGGCCTTCCCGGTCGTCCTCGTTCGTTCTTCGTCCGACGAGTAGACGTTGACCCCGCAGATGGGTCGCCCACTGACCAGCCCGGAAGAGCCGTAGGAGCGCATTCAGTCATGTCCGACGTGAACCAGATCGAAGCCGCCGTCCGCACCGAATTCGGTAAGGGCGCCGCTCGCCGTACCCGTCGCGACGGCAACGTCCCCGCCGTGCTGTACGGCCACCAGGCCGAGCCGCAGCACCTGAGCCTCAACGCCAAGGCCTTCGCCGCCATCCTGCGTGAGCACGGCACCAACGCCATCCTGAACCTCGTCGTCGACGGCAAGCAGCAGCTCGCGATGACCAAGTCGGTCGTGGTCCACCCGATCCGCCGCTACATCGAGCACGCCGACCTGCTGATCGTCAAGCGTGGCGAGCGCGTCACCACCGACGTCAACGTCGTGGTCACCGGCGATGCCGCCGCGGGCACCCTGATCACCCAGGAAGCCAACACCCTGTCGATCGAGGCCGACGCGCTGAAGCTGCCCGAGTCCATCGAGGTCTCGGTCGAGGGCATCGAGGCGGGCACCCAGATCCTGGCCGGCACCATCGCGCTGCCCGCGGGCGTCACCCTGGCCGGTGACCCGGAGGCGCTGATCGTCAACGTGATCGCCGCGCCGTCGGCTTCCCAGCTCGAGGAAGAGGGCGAAGCCGCCGCCGAGGAGACCGCCGAGTCGGCTCCCGAGTCCGAGTAAGACTCCTGCACTACGGTTCGGCACATGACCGAATCTTCCGGGCCCGCGCTCGTGGTGGGGCTGGGTAACCCCGGCCCCGAATACGAGCGCACCCGCCACAATGTGGGCTTCCTGGTCGCCGACGTGCTCGCTGAGCGCGTCGGCGGCCGTTTTGCCGTGCACAAGAAGTCCGGTGCGGATCTGCTGCAGGCCCGCCTGGACGGGCGCCAGATCCTGATCGCCAAGCCGCGCACCTTCATGAACCTGTCCGGTCGGCCGGTGGCCGCGCTGGCCAAGTTCTTCTCGGTGCCCGTCGATCAGGTCATCGTCGTCCACGACGAACTCGATCTGCCGTTCGGCACGATCCGGCTCAAGCAGGGCGGCGGCGAGGGCGGCCACAACGGCCTGCGCTCGATCTCGCAGGCCCTGACCACCAAGGACTACCTGCGTACCAGGATCGGCATCGGCCGTCCGCCCGGCCGCCAGGATCCGGCCGACTACGTGCTCAAGCCGTTCGCGGCCCCGGAGCGCAAAGAGGTCCCGGTGATCGTCGAGCAGGCCGCCGACGCGGTGGAGCTGCTGCTGAAGGTCGGGCTGGAAACCGCCCAGAACTCGTTACATTGAGCGGTGTTGTTGGAGCGCTGGCGCGCTCGGGTTCGCGGCCCCTTGTGTCCCGCCGGTCAGGCGCCGTTGCTTGCTCCTTCGTCGCTTGCGCAACGGCGCCTGACCGGCGGGACGGCCGCGAACCGCCGCTGCGCGGCGGCCCCTCCTCGAGGTCGGGGCGTGCGTGGCTGGGCAGTGGCGGGTCGGTTCTCGCGAGCCGCTGCTGCGCGGCGGGCTCTTCTGGGGTCGGGCGTGCGTGGCCGATGGCGGCGGGTCGGTTCTCGCGAGCCGTCGCTGCGCGGCGGCCCCTCCTCGAGGGCGGGGCGTTGGGGCCGGGCAGCGACGGGTCGGTTCTATCGCAGGTGTACCGCCGTCGCCGCGCGGCGGAGCTTGCCCGACGACGTTTTGGGCAGTGCTCCGGGGCCGAGTACCGCGACCGTGCGGGGGCGGGCGCCGACCTCGCCGAACACCTCGTGCACGATCTCGCGCTCCATCCTCTTCACCTCGTCGGGGTCCTGGTAGTCGTTGGATTCCACCACCACGGCGAAGCTTTCGCGCTTCTCGCCGGCGTCCAGGCGCACCGCCACCGCATTGCCGGGACGCACGCCGGACACCCGCATCGCGGCCCGCTCGATATCGGTCGGGTAGATGTTGCGGCCGCCCATGATGATGACGTCCTTCATCCGCCCGCACACCACGACCAGCCCGGCCTCGGTGAGGTAGCCGATGTCGCCGGTGTCGAGCCAGCCCTCCTCGTCCTGCGCGGCCCGGAACCCGTCGACGGTCACGTAGCCCGAAGTCACCGCAGGCCCACGTAATTCGATGACGCCGACCGTGCGGACCGGCAGCGGCTGCCGTTCGGCGTCGACGACCCGGCCTTCCAGGTCGTCGACGAGGTGGCCCAGCGTCGGCAGCCTGCGCGGGGTGCCGTGGTGGCCGTCCTCGGCGACCGGCACCGCCTTGCCGACGGCTTCGAGCAGATCGGCGTCGATGACGTCGAGCACCATGCCGTGGCCGGGGTCGGGAATCGAGACGGCCAGGGTGGTCTCGGCCATGCCGTAGACCGGGGTCAGCGCCATCGGGTTGAGCCCGAAGTGCTTGCCCGCCTCCGCGAGCGCGATCATCGTGTCCGGGTCGACCGGTTCGGCGCCGTTCCACATGTAGCGCACGCTGGACAGGTCCATCGAGCCCGGCTCGGCCTGGCGCAGCCGCCGGGCCAGCAGCGAGTAGGCGAAGTTCGGTGCCGCGGTGACGGTTCCGCGGTACTTGTCGATCAGCTCGGCCCACAGCAGCGGCCTGGCCAGGAAGTCGAGCGGGGTCACGCAGACCACCTCGGCACCGAATTGCATGGGTACGCTGAGGAATCCGACCATGCCCATGTCGTGGAACAGCGGCAGCCAGCTGATCATCACGTCGTCGTCGAGCTGGAACTTGACGCGATTGAACATCGCGTGCGCGTTGACGTTGAAGTTGCCGTGGGTGATCCGGACGGCCTTGGGTGATCCGGTCGATCCAGAGGTCAGCTGCTGCAGCGCGATATCGGATTCGCCGGTCGGCACCGGGTCGGTATCGGGACCATCGTGCAGGTCCTCGATCTTGACCACGGCGATCCCGCGCTCCAGCAGCACGGGCTCGGCAGCGGCGAACGGCGCGCCGAGGACGACGGCCTTGGCCTCGATCATGTCGAGCACCGTCTCGGTGTCGCGCACCCAGACCGCGAGGTCGGTCCGCGGAGTCGGCTGGTGCAGCATGGTGATCGAGGCGCCACGCATCCAGATGCCCTGGCAGACAGGGGCGATGTCGACGGGCAGGCCGGCCAGGACGCCCACCGCGTCACCGTGCTCGATCCCGGCGGCCGCGAGGCCACCCGCCATCCGCCGCGCGACGCGGTGGATATCCCCCCAGGTCTGCCGCAACGGCGCCTCCGGCTCCCCGGTGACCAGCCCTCTGTGGCTGGTCAGCGCAGTGGCAAACATTTCGTCGGTGAACCTGCTCAACGTCGGACTCCCTTTACGCCAACGATCGGTTACGGCCGTGCTCCCAACAGAAAATCCCGCCCCGCCCACCCGGTGTTAACCCCGACTGACAACCGAGCGTCCTCGCCGATCAGCGTTCGGCGGCAAAGGAGGCAGCGTAGCGGTCCACATATGGTCTACCCGATTGCATCGCAATTTCCCGCATCAGCTGGTCAGTTGCCACTCTGACCTGGGCCCGGTGCACCGCTGCCGGGTACCTCCGCGCCGGCTGGATGCTGATGCGCACCTTGGTGAAACGCAACAGTTTCCGACCGCGGGGGTTCATGCGGTCGGTTCCCTCCAGCACCACGGGCACCACCGGCGCCCCTGTAGCCATGGCAACGCGTAGCGCCCCGGTGCGACCACGATAGACCCTGCCGTCCACCGATCGGGTGCCCTCCGGGTGAATTGCCCAGGCGCCGCCCCTGTCGAGGATCCGGGTGGCCGCCGCGAGGGCGTCGGCGGCCGCGTCACCACCGGTCCGGTCCACCGGCACCTGCCCGGCGGCGGTGAAGAACCAGCGCTTGGCGCGTCCGCGCAGCCCCGTGCCAGCGAAGTACTCCTGTTTGGCGAGGAAGGTGAGCGGGCGCGGGATCACCAACCGGGTGTGCAGAATTGCCCGTATGCCCGAATCGTTGCGCGAGCGCCTGATCGACACCGGTGTCGACCTGCTCGAACGTGACGGCAGCGGCGAGCTCGGGCTCCGGGCCATCGCCAGGGCCGCCGGCGTCTCGCACGGTGCGCCGCGCCGCTGGTTCCCCACTCACGGTGCCCTGCTGGCCGCGATCGCCGCGCGCGGCTTCGCCGACCTGATCGACCGCATCGCCGCGCTCGCCACGATCGACGACCCGCGTGAACGGCTGCGCCGGATGGCGATCGACTACGTCGACTTCGCGCTCACCCGGCCCGAGATGTTCACGCTGATGTTCCGCCACGATCTGCTGGCCGGCTCGGGCGAGGACCTGCGCGCGACGACGAAACCGCTGTACGCGCAGATCGTCGCCCTCGTCGCCGCCGCCCGGCCGGGCACCGATGCCACCAGCACGGCCCTGCTGCTGTGGACCAATGTGCACGGCATGGCCACCGTCGCCGCCAACCGGACCCTCGAAGTCGTTGCCCCCGGCGCGGATCCGCGGGCGCTCGCCGACCGCATCGTCGGCGAGCATCTCGCGGGTTAGCGGGTGATCTCGGCCAGCGCGGCGACGAAGCGGTCGAGATCGTCGGTGTCGACGAAGTAGTGCGGGGAGGCCCGCACGATCGCGGGCAGGCCGCGGGCGGTCATGTCCAGCAGGGCGGAGCCCGCGTGGCTGACGGTCACGGTGACGGCGTGCTCGGCGAGCCGGTCGCGCAGCTCGACCGGATCGTGACCGTCGACGGTGAACGAGACGATCCCGCTGTGCTCGGTGCCCAGGTCGCGGACGGCCACCCCGGGCACGCCGGGCAGGGCTTTGCGCAGG
Source organism: Nocardia fodinahabitans (assembly GCF_052983615.1). Lineage (NCBI taxonomy): Bacteria > Bacillati > Actinomycetota > Actinomycetes > Mycobacteriales > Nocardiaceae > Nocardia > Nocardia fodinahabitans. The sequence goes on along the minus strand of NZ_JBRJJC010000001.1, from coordinate 2,104,994 downwards.
TAGCCGGCCCGGTCGGCCACGGCGGCGTAGACCTCGTCGGGGCCGAGGGCGAGTAGGTAGTCCACGGCGGCGCCGAGCCCGAGCCGGGCGGCGACGTTGTACTCCCAGAACTCGAAGCGGGACGCGTCGGGGGCGAGGCGGTACTCGTCCGGGCGCACCCACTGCGCGCTGTGCAGGTCCAGGCGACCCGGCTCCATCGTGCGCGCCAGTTCGTCGCGGACGTAAAGGAATCCGGTACCGCGCGGGCCGCGCAGCCACTTGCGTCCGGTGGCCGAGAGCGCGTCGACGCCGAGTGCGCCGACATCGATGGGCAGCTGGCCGATCGACTGGCAGGCATCGAGCAGTACCAGCGCGCCCGCCTCGTGGGCGATCCGGGTCGCCTCGCCGACCGGGTTCACCAGGCCGCCATTGGTCGGCGCGTGCTGCAGCGAGACCAGCTTCACCCGCTCGTCCAGCATGGCCGCGAGGGCGTCGGTGTCGAGGCGACCGGTGTCGTCGCTGGGAATGTGCTCGACCACCGCGCCGGTCTGCCCGGCGCGCTGGAGCGCGGCGATGGCGTTGCTGGCGTAATCGGCGCCGGAGATCAGGATGCGGTCACCGGGACGCAGGGCGACGGAATACGCGAAATCGGCCCATGACCGGCTCGCGCTGTCGCTGAGCGCGATGGTGTCGGCGGTGGCGCCGATCAGGGCGGCGATCGAGGTCTTCACCGCGGCCAAGTCGTCCAGGCGTTCGTTAGCTGCACAGTAGCCACCGATCTCCGCTTCTCGCCGCAGATGGGCGATCACGGTGTCGGTGACCACCTGCGGCGGCAGCGACGATCCGGCGCTGTCGAGGAATACCTGCCCGGACGCGAGTCCGGGAGTGTCGGCTCTGATCGCTGCGGGGTCCATCATGGCGACGACCCTACCGCCGCCGAGCTGTTCCCCATTTGGACACTTTTTCTGTCGGTACTCGTCGCTACTCTGGAATGAGTCGGTTGCACCAGCACGCGGTTTCCACCGCAGTACCCAGCACGCGGAGGTTGGCATGGCGGTCACTCTGGAACGTTCATCGTGGCCTGATTCCGCCACCGACCAGGGCGAACTGTCGTCCAGGGCGGCGGCGGAGGCCTATGTCGGCGGGGTCTGCTTCAAGCTCGGACCACCGGCGCTGATCGGCGCGGAACTGGAGTGGCTCACCGCCGGGCCCACCGGTGCGCGCCCCTCGCTCGAGCTGATGGCGGTGGCCCTCGGGCCCCACGCACCCACCTCGATCGCCCCGGCCTCGGCCGCGGCACCCCTGCCCGGCGGAAGCAGGGTCACCATCGAACCCGGTGGTCAGATAGAAATCTCCAGCGCTCCGTTCGCCGATCCGGCGGTGCTGACGCAGCAGCTCGCGGCTGATGCGGCCCGTTTGCGGGACCTGCTCGCCGCCCACGGAATCGGCATCGAATCCGCCGCCGCCGACGCTCGTCGTCCGGCCGAACGACTCCTCCGGCTACCCCGCTACGCGGCCATGGAACGCCGGTTCGACGGCGTCGGGCCGTTCGGGGCCCTGATGATGTGCAATACCGCGGCCACCCAGGTCAGCGTCGACGCGGGCGCCGATCCCGACGAGGTCAGGGCCCGCTGGACGGCGCTCTACGTCCTGGGACCGGCGCTGATCGCCGCCTTCGCCTGCTCGCCCCGGCTCTACGGCGCTCCGCAGGGCGCATGGGCCTCCCAGCGGATGCGCACCTGGCTGCGGCTCGACCCCTCGCGCACCCGCCCGCCGGTGGCGGACTGGTCCGACCCGATCACCGCCTACGCGCACTGGGCGCTGGACGTGCCGCTGCTGTGCGTGCGCTGCACCGAGCACGACGCCGACTGGTCACCGCCGCCCGGTGCCACCTTCGCCGACTGGCTGGCGGGCGCGCTCGACGACGAGGTCGGCCGCCGTCCCGGCACCGCCGACCTGGACTACCACCTGACCACCCTGTTCCCGCCGGTCCGGGCGGCGGGCCACCTCGAGGTGCGCTACCTCGACACCCAGCCCGGCGACACCTGGACCACCCCGATCCACCTGTTCGACGCGCTGTTGTCCACGCCCGCGGTCGTCGCCGAGGCGACCGCCCTGGCCGCGCCGATCGCGGGGGAGTGGCTGGGGGCGGCCCGCACCGGCCTGCTCGATCCGCAGGTGCGCCGCGTCGCGGTAGACCTGCTCGAACTCGCCGCACAGCACGCCCGATCCGCGCCCGCCGCACAGGAATTGGCGCTCGCCGCCCGCCGATGTCGGTCCGGCCACAGTCCCCTCGCCGTGGCGCGTGCGCGCAACGGGTCGGGCGGTTCGTGACAGGCTGCGCTCCCACCGGTCCGATGACGTTGTCGCCCACATCTTTCGGAGTTGATCCCGTGACCCTTTCCGCCCCCGCCGATCACCGCGACCGCGACCGCATGCGCGAGCGGATCGCCGAGGTATTGCAGCGGGCCCGCCGCCGCACCGCCGTCCTCACCGACAGAGTCGACGAGGCCGACCTCGTCGCCCAGCATTCGCCACTGATGAGCCCGCTGGTCTGGGACCTCGCCCACATCGGCAATCAGGAAGAGCTGTGGCTGGTCCGCGATGTCGGTGGCCGCGAGGCGGTCCGGGCCGATATCGACGAGCTCTACGACGCGTTCAAACACGCCCGGGTGAACCGTCCCGCGCTGCCGCTGCTGAATCCCGGCCAGGCGCGCGGCTATGTCGGCACGGTGCGCGAGAAGGTCTGGGACGTCCTGGATTCCAGCACGCTGTCCGGTGATCCGCTGGTGGACAACGGTTTCGCCTTCGGCATGATCGCCCAGCACGAACAGCAGCACGACGAGACCATGCTCGCCACCCATCAGCTGCGCCTCGGCGCGCCGGTGCTGTCGGCACCGCCCGCACCCACCGCGCCGACACCGGTCGACGGCGAGGTGCGCATTCCCGCAGGCGAATTCCTGATGGGTACCTCCGCCGATCCCTGGGCCCTGGACAACGAGCGCCCCGCGCATCCGGTGCACGTGCCCGGTTTCGCCATCGATATCGCGCCGGTGACCAACGAGCAGTACCTCGCGTTCATCGACGACGGCGGCTACGAGCGGCCCGAGCTGTGGTCGGAGCGGGGCTGGGCGCACCGGCAGGAGGCCGGGCTGGTCGCGCCACAGTTCTGGGAGCGCGACGGCGCGCGGTGGACCCGCGTGGCCTTCGGCGCGCGAACCCCATTGCGGCCGCGTCAGCCGGTCGTGCACGTGTGCTGGTTCGAGGCGGAGGCCTACGCGCGCTGGGCGGGCAAGCGCCTGCCGACCGAGGCCGAATGGGAGAAGGCGGCCCGATTCGATCCGGCCACCGGCGACTCCCGCCGCTACCCCTGGGGCGCGGACACCCCGGACGAGCACCTGGCCAACCTCGGCCAGCGGCACCTGGAACCCGCCGAGGTCGGCGCTTACCCGGCCGGCGTCTCGGCGACCGGCGTACACCAGCTGATCGGTGACGTCTGGGAATGGTGTTCCTCGGGCTTCGAGGCCTATCCGGGCTTCCGCGCCTTCCCGTACCGGGAGTACTCGGAGGTCTTCTTCGGCGGCGACTACCGGATCCTGCGCGGCGGCTCGTTCGGCACCGACGAGGTCGCCTGTCGCGGCACCTTCCGCAACTGGGACCACCCGATCCGCAGGCAGATCTTCGCCGGGTTCCGGCTCGCGCGTGACCTGCGAGTGGACGAAATCTGATGCGCGGTGGTGACTTCACCGAGCGGGGGCCGCACCCGGCCCACCGAGCGGGAACGGGCGGGTGTCCGCAGCGGCGTGCGGGCGGCGCACCGCTGCGGGGTTCGCCGGTGCCCGGCGATGCCCGGCCCGTGCGGTGGGTGGGCCGCTGATGTGCCGTCATCTGGGGTATGTCGGCCCGCCGGTGACGGTCGGTGAGCTGGTCGTGCGCGGCCCCCGTTCGCTGTACACGCAGTCCTGGGCGCCGGCGGAGATGCGCGGCGGCGGCACGATCAACGCCGACGGTTTCGGCGTCGCCTGGTGGCGTCGGGCCGATATCGGTGTCGAGGGGGAACGCGACGCCGTCAGCCGATATCGCAACGCCGCGCCGATCTGGACCGACCCGGCGGTGGTCGAGGTACTCGGCCAGCTGGAAGCGCGCGCCGTGCTCGCCGCCGTGCGGTCGGCCACGGTGGGCATGCCGGTCGAGCGGGCGGCCTGCGCGCCGTTCGTCGACGAGCACTGGGCCTTCAGCCACAACGGTGTCGTGCCCGCGTGGCGGACGACACTGGCGCAGGTCTGCGCAGACCTGGACGAGATGCTCACCACCGCACCGGCATTCGCGCGAGCGGTGACATCGCGGCCACGGGCGTCGGCTGCCCTGCCGCAGGCGACCGCCGACTCGCCCGCCGGTTCGGTGCCGGACGCCGCCGGTCCGCTGTTCGGTTCGGCCGAGGTGCTGTTGCGGGCCGAGGCGCTCACCGACTCCGCGGCGCTGTGGGTGCTGCTGCGCGGCCTGCTCGGGGCGATCACCCCCGGCGGCCCGCTCACCTCGCCCGCCGACGCGCTGCGCGTGCTGGTCGCCGCGGTGCTGCGCCGCCAGCCCACGGCGCGACTGAACCTGTTGCTCGGCAACGGGATCGAGCTCTGGGCGACCACCTGCTGGCATGCCCTGTCGGTCCTGGTGGCCGACGACTACACCGTGCTCTCCTCCGAACCGTACGACGCCGATCCGCGATGGCAGCCGATCGCCGATCACCAGCTGGTGATCGCCACCCCCGGCCACTGCACCGTCACCGCTCTCGAGCTTCCCGTCACCGAAAGGGTCCGTTCATGACCACGCCGCTGCTGGACATCCACCTCACCGACGACGATCTCACCGCGGCCCTGCGCACCGACGCCCGCGCCGGCCTCACCGCCACCCCGAAGTCGCTGCCGCCCAAATGGTTCTACGACGCCCGCGGCAGCGAGCTGTTCGAACAGATCACCGAACTGCCCGAGTACTACCCGACCCGCACCGAGCGGGCCCTGCTGGCGCGCGTCGTCGGCGAGATCGCCGCGGCGGCCCGCCCCGAGGTCCTGGTGGAGCTGGGGTCCGGCTCGGCTGCCAAGACCCGGCTGCTGCTGAACGCGCTCACCGCCGAAGGTTCACTGAAAACGTATGTTCCGCAGGATGTCTCGGCGTCGGCATTGCGTGGCGCGGCCGCCGAGATCGCGGCCGAGTACCCGCAGCTGAGCGTGCACGGTGTCGTCAGCGACTTCACCGACACCCTGCACAACCTGCCGCGCGGCGGCCGCCGGATGATCGCCTTCCTCGGCGGCACCATCGGCAACCTGGTGCCGGCCGAGCGGGCCGAGTTCCTGGCCGGCATCAACGAGGTCCTCGAACCCGGTGAGCTGCTGCTACTCGGCGCCGGCCTGGTGATCGACCCGGCCGTCCTGGTCCCCGCCTACGACGACGCCGCGGGCGTCACCGCCGAGTTCAACCGCAATGTGCTGCACGTGCTCAACCACCGCCTCGGCGCCGACTTCGCCCCGGACAAGTTCGAGCACGTGGCGCTGTGGGATGCCGAGAACGAGTGGATCGAGATGCGCCTGCGCGCCACCGAGGCGATGACGGCCACCGTCGCCGACCTGGACCTGACCGTCGATTTCGCCGCGGGCGAGCAGATGCGCACCGAGATCTCGGCCAAGTTCCGCCCCGAGGGCCTGCGCACCGAACTCGACGACGCCGGCTTCACCACCCTGCGCACCTGGACCGACCAGGACAACCGCTTCGCCCTGGTGCTGGCCGAACGACGCTGAGCGGCTACAGGTCGAGCTCGTCGGCGAGATACTAGCCGTCGGTGACGTTCTCGTCGCCTTCGCGGTTGCGTTCGGCGCCTTCTTCGCCGTCGATGGCGTCGTCGTAGAGGTCGCCGTCGACGGCGTCGTCACCGACCACCCGGACCGCCGACACCTCGGCGGGGCGTTCGTCTTCCGCGACGGCCTCGCGGGCGGCACTGTTCTCCGACCACTCCTCGTCGACTTCCTCGGTGATGCCGAGGAAGCCGTCGGCGTCGGCCTCGTGATTGCGGATGACGTAGTCCTGCGGTGGGTCCTCGACGTAGCGCTCGTACTCGACGATGTCGTCGGCCTGATCGTCGTCACCCATGTCCATGTCCAGCGGTTCACGGCTCATGAGTCCAGTATCGGCCTCCGGTCGGCGTCCGTCACCGCTGCCACGCCCGCCGGTCAGTGGGTGACGCCCTCGAAGACGCCGGTGAACCACTCGACCAGCGGCCGCAGCTCGGTCCACGCGCGCCGGATCTCGGTGGCCGCCGCCGGGGTGCTCAGCCAGTCGGGAGCGCCGAACTCGCGGTGCGCGGTGAGCGACTTGTGCCGCAGCAGCTCGATGCGGGGGTGGTCGGCGGAGTAGCCCTTGGGCTTGGTCTTGAGGCGGTCGCCGCCGATGGTGAAGCCCGCCGCGGTGGTCGCGGCCAGGATCGCCTCGAGCTCGGCGCCACGCACCTCGTCGTCGATGGTGGCCCGCAGGGTGGCCAGGGCCGCGGGCGACATCATGTAGCAGCCGCCCGCCACGAACAGCCCCGCCGCGCCGATCTGCACGTACCAGCCGACGCCTGGCGCGGTGGCCGCGACGGCGCCCTGGTGGTTCTTGTACGGCACTTTGTCGGCGGAGAACCGGACGTCGCGATACGGCCGGAAGATCTTGGCCGGCCCGAATTCGGCCTCGAGTTCGGCGGTCAGCGCGGTCATCGGCGCGCGCACCGCCTCGTCGTAGGTCTGCTTGTGCGCGGTCCAGAAGGTCTTGGAGTTGTCGGCTTCCAGGTCCTCGTAGAAGTCGAGGGCCGCCAGCGGAAAACCAGTGAAAGCGTCCATGGTGGGAGTGCGTCTCAGTTCTGTGCGGGGGATCGGCTACCGCTACCAGTATCGTCCGGCGCGGGTCAGGATCCGCCGATCGCCGCGACGAACAGCACGAACACGAGCACGACGAGGGCGGCCACGGCGCCGTTGGCGATCGCGGCCCACTTACCCATCTGCTCGCCCTTGGCGTGGCCGACGACGCCGAGCACGATCCCGGTCGGCGCGGTGACCAGCACGGGCAGCCCGCACAGCAGCAGCCCGCCCAGGACCGACGCGGCGACGCAGCAGAAGCTGATGATCGACCAGATGGGCGTGCTGTCGACATAGCCGTAGCGCGGAGTCAACGGCTGCGGCGGGCCGTAAGCAGGCCGGGCATACCCCGGATAGCCCACGGCGGGCGGATACGCCGGGCGCGGGAACATCGGGCCGACGACCGGTGGCGGCGGCGGCGGATACGGCGGCAGCTCCACCGGCGGCGCGGGCCGCTCGACCCCGGCCCACGGCGCCTCGGCGTGCGGCGGTGCCGGGGCGGGCGGAACGGCTGCCTGCTCCGGGTGCGGCGGCAACTCAGCGGGCGGCGGGCCGTCGTTCCACATCCGCTCGGTGGGCGCCGGCGCGTCCTGCACCCGCGGCACCACCCGGTCCTTACCCAGCTCGACCGGCCTTTCCGGTTCGGTACTCATGTTCCCCCCCTGCCACATCCCGCATTACAGGACCCACCATGCCCGAAGAGCAGTCGGTGCGCCACGTCCGAAGACAAGGCGCACCGACTGCTCTCGCAAGAACATGGGTAACTCACCGGGTACGGGCTAACCCCCTACCCCGGAAGTCTGGCCGCGTCCCCAACTCACCCCGCACCTAGGTCTGGCCAAGAATCGCGGAGAGGCGGTCAAGCGTTGCCGTTGAACAGGCCGGTGACCGAGCCGTTCTCGAAGACCTCGCGAATGGTGCGGGCCAGCAGCGGCGCGATGGACAGCACGGTCAGCGTCGGGAACTTCTTGTCCTCGCTGATCGGCAGGGTGTTGGTGATGACCACTTCCCTGGCACCGCAGTTGGCCAGGCGCTCGGCGGCGGGATCGCTCAGCACGCCGTGGGTGGCGGCGATGATGACATCGCCGGCGCCGGCTTCCTTGAGCACCTTGACCGCGCCGGCGATGGTGCCACCGGTGTCGATCATGTCGTCGATCAGCACGCAGGTGCGGCCCTCGACGTCACCGACGACGCGGTTGGACTTCACCTGGTTGGGGACCAGCGGGTCGCGGGTCTTGTGGATGAACGCCAGCGGGGTGCCGCCGAGCGAGTCGGCCCACTTCTCGGCGACCTTCACGCGGCCCGCGTCGGGCGAGACCACGGCCAGGTTGTCCGACGGGTAGTTGGTGCGGATGTACTCCGAGAGCTGCACCAGCGCGTGCATGTGATCGACGGGGCCGTCGAAGAAGCCCTGGATCTGGTCGGTGTGCAGGTCGACGGTGATGATGCGGTCGGCGCCCGCGGTCTTGAGCAGGTCGGCGACGAGGCGGGCCGAGATCGGCTCGCGGCCGCGGTGCTTCTTGTCCTGGCGCGCGTACGGGTAGAACGGCAGCACCGCGGTGATCCGCTTGGCCGAGCCGCGCTTGAGCGCGTCGATCATGATGAGCTGTTCCATCAGCCACTGGTTCAGCGGGGCCGGGAAGCTCTGCAGCACGAAGGCGTCGGAACCGCGCACCGACTCCTCGAACCGCACGAAGATCTCGCCGTTGGCGAAATCGCGCGCGGTCTGCGGCGTGATGTCGACGTCCAGTTCCTTGGCGACCTGCTCGGCCAGCTCGGGATGTGACCGGCCGGCGAAGAGCATCAAGTTCTTCTGGTTGTCGATCGAGAACGCGGTCACTGCTGGTTGCCATCCTTTTGCTCGATTGTCTGATCAGACGTCTCGTTTGCCGCGATGGCTTCCGCCGCCGCGCGCGCCGCAGCGGTTCCTGGACGGTAACGCTGCACCCAGTTCTCAATGATGCGCTGTGGTCCACCCGACACCGCCAGTGCCCCCGGTGGAACGCTTCTACGCAGTACAGTACCCGCACCCGTATAGGCGCCGTCACCCACCGTAACCGGAGCGATGAACATGGTGTCGCTACCGGTCCGCACATGGGAACCGACCACGGTGTGGTGCTTGTTGACACCGTCATAGTTCACAAAAACGCTGGAAGCGCCGATGTTGCTGTACTCGCCGATGGTCGCGTCACCGACGTAGGTCAGGTGCGGCACCTTCGAGTGCGCGCCGATCGAGGCGTTCTTGGTTTCGACGAAGGCGCCGAGCTTGCCCTGTTCGCCGACGACGGTGCCCGGCCGCAGGTAGCTGTACGGTCCGATGGTCGCGCTGTCGCCGATCTCGGCGCGCTCACCATGGGTGCGGACGACACTCGCGCCGGTGCCGACGACGACGTCGGTCAGCGTGGTGTCCGGCCCGATCTCGGCGTCCTCGCCGATGTGGGTCTCGCCGAAGAGCTGGGTGCCCGGCCGCAGCACGGCGTCGCGCCCGATCCGCACGCCGGCGTCGACCCAGGTCGTCGCCGGATCGATGATCGTCACGCCGGCTCGCATGTGCCGTTCGAGGATGTACCGGTTGAGGGTGGCGCCCGCCTGCGAGAGCTGCACCCGGTCGTTGACCCCGGTGACCTTGTTCGCGTCGACCAGCCGCGCGCCGTGCACCGGGTGCCCGGCCTCGCGGGCCAGCCGCAGGACGTCGGTGAGGTAGAGCTCGTGCTGGGCGTTGGCGGTGGACAGCCGCCTGATCATGGTGCGCAGCACCGAGGCGTCGAAGGCGTAGACGCCGGAGTTGACCTCTTTGATCCTGGTCTGTTCCGGGGTGGCGTCGGCGTGCTCGACGATCTCGGCGACCTGGCCGTCGGCGTCGCGCACGATCCGGCCGTAGCCGTTGGCGTCGTCGGGGACGAAGGTCAGCACGGTGACCGCCGGGCGTTCGGCGTAGCTGCGGTGCTCGTCGAGCAGCGCGGCGAGGGTGTGCCCGTCGAGCAGTGGTACGTCGGCCGAGGTGACGAGCAGGTCGCCGTCGAAGTCCGTCGGCACCGAGTCCAGCGCGCACTGCACCGCGTGGCCGGTTCCGAGCTGCTCCTCCTGTACCGCGCAGACGATCTCGCGGCCGAGTTCCTTGCCCACCTCGGCGACGGCGGCGCCGACCTTGTCCCGGTCGTGGCCGACCACGGTGATCAGGTGAGTCGGGTCGATCTCGGCGGCGGCGTGCAGCGCGTGCGAGAGCATCGACCGACCGGCCAATGGGTGCAGCACTTTCGGGGTCTTCGACCGCATTCGCGTCCCGGCACCAGCGGCGAGAACGACGACGGCGGTCTGCGGTGGCATGGATCTCCCTCGGCTGCCTGTCAGCGAGTGTGCTGTGGCGGGTTCGGTCGGTGATGGTGCGGGCCGACGATACGTCACTGTGTCCGTGTGCTCCGCCGCCAGGACTCGAACCTGAACTATCTGAACCAAAATCAGAGGTGCTGCCATTACACTACGGCGGATCGCCACACCAGTGGGCCATGAGAGCCCACCACTGTGCTACGGCACGGCCATGATCCTCGCACAGTTGCCGCCTCTCCGGAAATTTTGGCCAGACTGCGGCGCGGGGTGATTCGTGGACGCGGCAAGCCTCGGCGAGGGGGCGAGTCGGCTCGTACCCGGTGAGTTACCCATGTGCGTGCGAAACCGGTTGGTCGACCGGCGGGGTGGGGTCTGCGATCGGCCGGGGTGGTCTGAGACAGTTGTGGGACTGTCGGGCGGTAGAGAGGCGGGGATCTGGTGAGTGATGCGGGGCGGCCGAGCAGACCGAGGATGACCGGAACCCAACGGCGACAGCAGCTGATCGAGATCGGTCGCGCGTTGTTCGCCGAGCGGGGATATGACGCGACATCGATCGAGGAGATCGCGCAGCGCGCCCAGGTGTCCAAGCCTGTGGTCTACGAGCACTTCGGCGGCAAGGAAGGGCTCTACGCGGTCGTGGTCGATCGCGAGATGTCGATGCTGCTGGACATGATCACCTCTTCGCTGACCCAGAACCGCTCCCGGGTCCGCCTCGAACAGGTCGCGCTGGCGCTGCTGGCCTACATCGAGGAACGCACCGACGGGTTCCGGATCCTGGTGCGCGACCAGCCCGCCGTGAACGCCGACGGCCGCTACTCGAGCCTGCTCAACGAGGCCGTCAACCAGGTCGCGCATCTGCTCGCCGGCGATTTCGCGCGCCGCGATCTGGACCCGAGTCTGGCGCCCCTCTACGCGCAGGCGCTCGTCGGTATGGTCTCGACCGCGGCGACCTGGTGGCTCGACGAGCGCACGCCGCCGAAGGAAGTGGTCGCGGCGCATCTGGTCAACCTGTGCTGGAACGGTTTGAGCCACTTGGAAGCCGAACCGGGGCTCAGCTCCGAATGGAATACGGGACAGGCAGGCGGATCGACGGGGTAACCGGACGATAGCGCCCGCGGCTACAGCGAATCGAGGATTCGGCTGCCGCGTAGCCGCCTGGTGGTACGGTTCACCCATCCTTTTGGGTGCTGCCGGGCGGTAAGTCGATCAAACTTCGGGATGTCGGTCTACTTCAGGATGGCTGGATTATTGGATGACAGGCGGATCTGATGGCTAGGCAAGCGCGCGCGGAGATCACCCGCGACTCCGTCCTTGCTGGCGCTGCCGATGTCTTTCTCCGTTTGGGGCTACGCCAACGCGAGCCTCAGCGAAATCATCGCGCAGTCCAATGTGACCAAGGGTGCCTTGTACTTTCACTTCGGCTCCAAGGAGGAGCTGGCCAGGGCGGTGGTCGATCAGGGCAACGAGCGCCTGGTCGGTTCGTGCCAGGGATTCTTCGATTCCCGGGTGCCCGCGCTGGAGGCGTGCATCGGCATCACCTACGTGGTGGCCGACCTGTCGATGAACGATCCGATGGTCGGGGCGATGCTCAAGCTCACCCATCAGATCGGTGATTATCGCGGCGCCCAGGGCGACAACATCGCCAAGGTCTGGAGCGAGACGTACCGGGTGCTGGCCGAGCGGGCCATCGCCCAGGGCGACCTGCACGCCGAGCTCGATCCCGAGGTGGTCGGGCTGCTGCTGCACGAGCTGGCGGCGGGCGTGCACATCGTCGCGGTCGGCACCGAGTCGATGGATCAGATGGCGTCCAGGATGGAACGTGCCTGGTACTTCCTGCTGCCCTCGATCGTGCCGGCGGAGAAGCTGCCGTACTTCCGCGAGTTCGCCGCCCGCCGCCTGCGTCGCTACGTGCTCTAGCCGCGCGGCCTAGACGCTGCGATCGGTGCCGAGCACCGCCCGCACGTCGGCCTCGGCGCCCGTGGTCTCGATCCTGACCTCGTCGCGCCCGAACGCGTGCAGCAGCAGCTCCGACGGCTTGCCGGTGAGCACGACCTCCGGGCCGTCCGCGCGATGCGCGGTCACCCGGTCGCCGTCCGGCGTCGCGAGCACCACGGCGACCGGCGACTTGCGGTAGGCCGTGCGCGCCACCATGCGCAGCGCCGACCACAGCCGCGCCTCGTCGGCGGCCGCCAATTCCCGTGGCGTCCAACCGGGTTCGGCCCGGCGGACGTCCTCGTGGTGGATGAACATCTCGGTCAGGTTGACGTAGGCGTCGACCGGGCGCAACGGCGACCACCACGGCGGCCCGGTGCGCACCAGTTCGGCCAGTTCGGCGAACGGCCGCTGCGCGATCTTGTCCTGGGTCGCGTCCAGGTACCCGGCAAGCGGCCGGATCAGGATGCCGAGGGAGGCGTCGGGCCTGCGCTCCCGGACCACCAGGTGGGCGGCGAGATCGTGCACCGTCCACGTTCCGCACAGGGTCGGCGCCGACGGCCCCGCCTCGATCATTGTCGCCACCAGGGCGTGGCGTTCCCGCTGAGCAAGACTCACGATCTCGACGGTACGCGCGCGCGGAGGAAAACGCCTCGTCGGGCGTGGCGACGGACCGCACCGGGGCCGGTCGGGAGGTGTGCGCCGAAGGTGTCGGGGCCGGTGACTAGACTTCACGCGGAACATCCCGTCTGCGTATTCAGGAGCGTTCATGTCCTCCCTTCGTCCTCCGCTCGCCGGTCTGGCCGAGGCGGCTGGGGGTGACGCCGCGCTGCGGACGGTTGCCGACCTGGTCGGCAAGTCCGGGGTGGAACTGGTCGCGCCGTCGGCCGTGCGACCGTTCGTCGCCGCGACGATCGCGGCCCAGCAGCCGCTGGTGGTGGTCACCGCCACCGGGCGCGAGGCCGACGACCTCACCGTCGAGCTGGCCGAGATGCTCGGTCCCTCGGTGGCCGTGTTCCCGTCCTGGGAGACGCTGCCGCACGAACGGCTCTCGCCCGGCCCCGACACCGTGGGCCGCAGGCTCGAGGTGCTGCGCAGGCTGGCCCACCCCGAAGACCCGGTGTACCCGGAGCCGCTGCGGGTGGTGGTGACCACCGTGCGCTCGCTGATGCAGCCGATGACGGCGGGCCTGGGCGATATCGAACCGATCGTGCTGCGCGCGGGCGCCGACCAGGACTTCGACGAATTGCTCACCCGCCTGGTCGAATTCGCCTACACCCGGGTCGACATGGTCGGCAAGCGCGGCGAGTTCGCGGTTCGCGGCGGCATCCTCGACCTGTTCCCGCCGACCGCCGATCATCCGGTGCGCGTGGAGTTCTGGGGCGACGAGGTCACCGAGCTGCGCCCGTTCTCGGTGGCCGACCAGCGCTCGCTGGGCGAGCACACCGTCGACACCGTGGTCGCGCCGCCGTGCCGGGAACTGCTGCTCACCGCGCCGGTGCGCGAACGCGCCGCCGCCGTCGCGGTCGACAACGCCGCCGACGCCGCCCTGGTCGAGATGCTGGACAAGATCGCCGAGGGCGTCCCGGTCGACGGCATGGAAGCGCTGCTGCCGGTCCTCGCGCCCGGTAAGCTGAGCCTGCTCACCGAGGCGCTGCCCGCGGGCACCCACCTGCTGCTGTGCGATCCGGAGAAGATCCGCACCCGCGCCGCCGATCTCGTGCGCACCGGCGAGGAGTTCCTCGAAGCCTCCTGGACCGCCGCCTCGTTCGGCAGCGACGCGCCGCTGGGCGCGCACGGCCTGGACCTGGCCGCTTCCGGTTACCGCAGCCTGCCGGAATTGCACAGCAGCGCCGACGAACTCGGGCTGCCGTGGTGGTCGCTGAGCCCGCTCAGCTCCGGTGATCCGGTCGAGGTGAACCTGCCCGTGCTGGCCGGCCCCACCGCGCGCGGGTCCGAGGAACTGGTCGCCACCATCTTCGCCTCGCTGCGCGCGCACGTGGCCACCGGCGGCCGCGCGGTCGTCGTGGTCACCGGACACGGTACGGCGCAACGCATTCTGGAACGCCTCGCCGACGCCGAGGTGCCCGCGGCCGCGCTGGCGGCGGGCGCGGTGCCGGACTCGGGTGTAGTCGGGGTCCTGTGCGGTTCGCTGCACGACGGCCTGATCTTCGACGACGCGGGCCTGGTCGTCGTCGCCGAGTCCGACCTCACCGGCAACCGGGTCACCGCGCCCACCGAGGGCAAGCGGCTACCCGCCAAGCGCCGCAACCAGGTCGACCCGCTGGCGCTGTCGGCGGGCGACATGGTGGTGCACGACCAGCACGGCATCGGCCGCTTCGTCGAGATGATCGAGCGCACCATCGGCGGCGCCCGGCGCGAGTACCTGGTCATCGAGTACGCGCCGAGCAAGCGCGGCCAGCCCGGTGACCGGCTGTTCGTGCCGATGGAGTCGCTCGATCAGCTCTCCCGCTACGTCGGCGGCGAACTGCCCAGCCTGTCCAAGCTCGGCGGTTCGGACTGGGCGAACACCAAACGCAAGGCGCGCAAGGCCGTTCGCGAGATCGCGGGCGAGCTGGTGCAGCTCTACGCGGCCCGCCAGGCCGCGCCCGGCCACGCCTTCGCCCCGGATACGCCGTGGCAGCAGGAGATGGAGGACGCGTTCGCGTTCACCGAGACCGTCGACCAGATGACCGCCATCACCGACGTCAAGGCCGACATGGAGAAGGCGGTTCCGATGGACCGCGTGGTGTGCGGCGACGTCGGCTACGGCAAGACCGAGATCGCCGTGCGCGCCGCGTTCAAGGCGGTCCAGGACGGCAAGCAGGTCGTCGTGCTGGTGCCGACGACGCTGCTGGCCCAGCAGCACCTGCAAACGTTCACCGAGCGGGTCGCCGGATTCCCGGTGAGGGTGAAGGGCCTGTCGCGGTTCACCGACGCGGCCGAGTCCAAGGAGATCCTGGCCGGGATGGCCGACGGCGAGGTCGACATCGTGGTCGGCACGCACCGGCTGCTGCAGACCGGCGTGCGCTGGAAGGATCTGGGCCTGGTCATCGTCGACGAGGAGCAGCGCTTCGGTGTCGAGCACAAGGAACACATCAAGGCGCTGCGCACCCACGTCGACGTGCTCACCATGTCGGCCACCCCGATCCCGCGCACCCTGGAGATGAGCCTGGCGGGCATCCGCGAGATGTCGACCATTCTCACCCCGCCCGAGGAACGGCACCCGGTGCTCACCTATGTCGGCGCCTACAACGACAAGCAGGTCACCGCCGCCATCCGCCGCGAGCTGATGCGCGACGGTCAGGTCTTCTACGTGCACAACCGGGTCTCCTCGATCGACAAGGCGGCCAAGAAGATTCGCGAGCTGGTGCCCGAGGCCCGGGTGGTCGTCGCGCACGGTCAGATGAACGAAGACCAGCTCGAGCGCACCGTGCAGGGGTTCTGGCAGCGCGAATACGACGTGCTGGTCTGTACCACGATCATCGAGACCGGCCTCGACATCTCCAACGCCAACACCCTGATCGTGGAACGCGCCGATTCGCTCGGTCTCTCGCAGCTGCACCAGCTGCGTGGCCGCGTCGGCCGCTCCCGCGAACGCGGCTACGCCTACTTCCTGTATCCGCCGGAGAAGCCGCTCACCGAGACCGCCTACGACCGGCTCGCCACCATCGCGCAGAACTCCGATCTGGGCGCCGGTATGGCCGTGGCCATGAAGGACCTCGAAATCCGCGGCGCGGGCAATGTGCTCGGCGCCGAGCAGTCCGGCCATGTCGCCGGCGTCGGCTTCGATCTCTACGTGCGGCTGGTCGGCGAGGCCGTCGAGGCCTATCGCGCGGCCGCCGACGGCAAGCCGATCGTCACCGAGGAGACCAAGGAGGTGCGCATCGATCTGCCGGTCGACGCGCACATCCCGCCCGACTACGTCGCCAGCGATCGGCTGCGGCTCGAGGCCTACCGCAAGCTCGCCGCCGCCCAGGACGACGCGGCGCTGGCCGCGGTGGTGGAGGAACTCGTCGACCGGTACGGCCCGCTGCCGGTGGAGGTCGGCAGGCTCGTCTCGGTCGCCAAGCTGCGGCTGCTGGCCCGCGCCTACGACGTGTCCGAGATCGTGGTCACCGGAACGACACTCAAGATCGCGCCGCTGAATCTGCCGGATTCCAAACAGCTCCGGCTCAAGCGGCTCTACCCGAGCGCCACCTATCGCGCGGCCAGCGGCCTGGTGCAGTTGCCGCTGCCCCGGGTCACCGACAGCGTCGGCGCCGACCGGGTGCGCGATGTGGCCGTGCTGCAGTTCGTCGCCGATCTGCTGCTCGCGCTCGACGGCAAACCGCAAGGAATGGTGGATCTCTCGGTGCGGACCGAAGCGACCCCGGTCTGATGGGCGGCGAGACCACCCGCGCGCAGGAGGCGGCCGACACCGCGGTGGTCGCGGCCGGACTGGCCGGCGCGGTCGAGGTGATGGACCGGCTCTGGCATTTCGGCGGCTGGGAGACCACCCAGACCCACGACTCGCTGCGCCCGTACCTGCTCGAGGAGACCTACGAACTGCTCGACGCGATCCAGGCGGGCGACTACGAGACGATCAAGGAGGAACTCGGCGACCTGCTGTTGCAGGTGCTGTTCCACTCCCGGATCGCCGAAGCGGCGGGCGAATTCACCGTCGACGAGGTGGCGGCCACGCTGGTGGGCAAGCTCGTGCACCGCAGCCCGCATCTGATCGATGCCGATCTGCCCGCGGGCACCTCGGTCGCCGACAAGATCGCCGCGCAGGAAAAGGCCTGGGAGGAACGCAAATCCGCGGAGAAGTCGCGGCGTTCCTGCCTCGACGGGATCGCCATGGCCCAGCCCGCGCTCGCCTTGGCCGAGAAGGTGCGCTCGCGCAGTGCCAGAGCAGGTCTGCCCGAGGATCTGGTGCCGTCGGCACTGCGCGTGGTCGAACTCGGCGGGCCCGATTCCGCCGAGGAGCGCCTGCGCAAGGCCACCATCGATTTCGCCACCGCGATCCGTGCCGCCGAGGACGCCGCCGAAGCCGCGCGGGGCGAGCGCGCCACGCTGACGGCGGCGCAGTGGCGCGCGTACTGGCCCGAAGAGTTATCGGTCAGTTGATCGGACAGTTCGCCCAGGTGGCGGCTGAGACGTTGCTGAGATCTGCCGGACAATCCCGCGCGAGCCAGCGAGTAAGTGGCACACCGATTTAGACTCGGAGGTGGCTCGCCGTCCGCGGCGGGCGCAGTGGCGTCCGACGATGTCGAGGTGAGGTAGATGGCAACAGAAGTCGATCCGGCAGGGCAGGACTACATGACCGATCACCCCGAGCTCGACGTGTTGCCGGTGTGGCCGCAGGAGACGATCGCCGTGCTGGTCACGACCGATCCGGCGCCGCACGCGATTCCGGTCTCGTGGCCGGTGCGGGCGGGCGACCGGCGGATCATGATCAGCCTGAAGTCCGATCGTGGCTCGCTGGCCCGGCTGCGGGCGCAGCCGGAGGTGGCCCTGCTGATCCTGGGTGGCGGCAATGTCGCGCTGTGCGCGCGTGGGCGGGCGAAGGTGATCGCCGAGCAGATGCCCTCGGCCGAGGACTACACCGCGGTGCAGCTCGACGTCGAGGTGATCGACGACCACCGCCAGTCGGCCTTCGCGGTGGATCGGGGCATCCAGCGCACCGTGCTCGACGAGACCGAACTGCGCGCGCTGGAGGGCCGGGTCGAGACGTTGCGGACCTGGGCCGAGGACTGACACACATCATCAGATAGAAGGGTTCCCATGAGCGTCACACTCGCCAAGGGCGGCAATGTCTCGCTGTCGAAGCAGACCGACAATCTCACCAAGGTCGCGGTGGGTCTGGGCTGGGACGTGCGCACCACGACCGGCGCCGACCACGACCTCGACGCCAGCGCGCTGGCGACCGGCGCCAACCTGAAGGTGCTCTCCGACCAGCACTTCATCTTCTACAACAACCTGCGCTCGCCGGAAGGCACCATCGAGCACACCGGCGACAACCTGACCGGTGCGGGCGACGGCGACGACGAGGTGATCAACGTCGACCTGGCCGCCACGCCCCCGACGATCACCAACATCTTCTTCCCGGTCTCGATCCACGACGCCCAGGCCCGCGGCCAGTCCTTCGGCCAGATCCGCAACGCCTACATCCGCGTCACCGACGCCATCACCGGCGTCGAACTGGCCCGCTACGACCTCTCCGAAGACGCGTCCACCGAGACCGCCATGGTCTTCGGCGAGCTCTACCGCCACAACGCCGAGTGGAAGTTCCGCGCCATCGGCCAGGGGTACGCCTCCGGCCTGGCCGGCATCGCCAGGGACTACGGCGTCAATATCTGACGGGTACTCTTCGACCGGGCCCACCGCACCTCGGTGGGCCCGGTTTTTGCCGCGTGGGAGGGGCGAATCTTGGAACGGGGCAATGTTTTCGCCGGGTACACGATCCTGCGGGAGCTGGGTCGCGGCGGGATGGGCACGGTGTATCTCGCACAGCATCCCCGCCTGCCGCGCACCGTCGCCCTGAAATTGCTCGCGCGCGATCTCGTCGTGGACCAGGAGTCGCTGCGCAGGTTCGAACGCGAAGCCGAGTTGATCGCGGCGCTGGACCATCCCGGCATCGTCACCGTGTTCGATCGTGGTTCGGTGGACGGTCAGCCGTGGATCAGCATGCGCTACGTCGAAGGGACGGATGCGAGCAAGCTGCGGGCCCACGATCTCCCCCTGCGACGGGCGGCCCACATCATTGCCGAGATCGCCGACGCACTCGACTACGCGCACAGCATGGGTGTGCTCCACCGTGACATCAAACCGGCCAATATCCTGCTGACCACCTGGGACGGCACCGTCGAAAACGCACTCCTGTCCGATTTCGGCATCGCTCGCGCTGGTAGCGGTTCGACGCACCTGACCGCGACCGGGACTATCAACGCGACCCTCGCCTACGCTTCGCCGGAGCAGCTCGTCGGTTCGCCGTTGGACGGGAGGACCGATCAGTATTCGCTGGCGTGCACCCTGTTCCGGTTGCTGACCGGCCGGACCCCGTTCGAGGCGAGCGATCCGGTCACCACGATCACCGGTCACCTCCACCTCGCGCCACCCGCACCGAGCACCTGCCGACCCGATCTGCCGCAGGCACTCGACGCCGTCATCAGCCGTGCGCTGGCCAAGCGACCCGAGGAGCGCTTCCCGTCCTGCGCGGACTTCGCGGCCGCCGTCGCCGCCACGGCGGTCGTGTCGTCGACGCGGTCGGCGGCACACATTCCGATCGAGGCCCGGCCTCAGGCCGCGGTATCGACCGATCGGGTGGACTCACCGCGATCGTCTGCGCGCGGGCCCGGGCGGACGGTGCGGCTTCGCCGGTGGCAGATTGCGCTCGCCATCGCGGTGGTCGTCGTCCTCGGCATCGGATCCGGGTTCGGCCTGGTCGACCTGCTGGATGCCGGTTCACGTGCCGATGCGGCGTCGCCGACTACGACGACGAGGCCGGCGACGACGACACAGCCGGTTACTCCGTCGGACACCGCCGAGGCGCAGCGGGCGTCGGACCTCCTGCGGGCCACCTTCCCGCGGATGATTCCCGCGGACACGAACTCGACGGCCGGTTACCTCGGAACCTCGTGTACGTCGCACTCGAAGGTGATCGTGCCGAAGGCGGTGACCATTCCCGGGATCGACTTCGGGAACTGGGTGTCGGTGTGGCGATGCCTGAGCGGTACCGGAATGAAATGCTGCGCGTACTTCTTACTCGCGTACCGCACCCCCGCCGACGTGCAGGGCGTTGTCGACAAATTGCCCGCGAACACCGAGTACGCCGATTCGGTTGCCGGGCTGTCCGTGACCAACTACCGGTTCTTCCGACCGGAAAGCACCGTGCGTGATTCCGAGACCGGGAATCTCGTCACGACCTTTCCCGGCGATCCCGTCCGGGGAGCCATGCTGATGTACGCGCTACCCGGGTTCATGAACAGCCCCGCCAACCGGAACGAGAGAGCGGAAACCATGGACAGTTGGTTGCGCGGCGCCCCCCCTGACCTGAGAGCGCCGCACCTCCGCCGGGCATCGGTCAGTGCGATTGGGTCGCGGGCACCCGCACCGTCTGCGCCGCACTCGCCTGATCCAGCAGTGCGAAGTACTTGCGGAGCATGAGGATCGCGGTGGTGGCCAGGCCCGCCGTGAGGCCCCACCAGACCGGCCGCGCCGAGGCCGAGCGGGAAGGCGAACAGCAGGGCCGCGGGGAGGCCGACGCCCCAGTAGCCGACCAGCGACAGCCGGAAGCCCGCCGAGGTCTCCTTGAGCCCGCGGAGCAGGCCGGTGCCGATGTTCTGGGCGGCGTCGAAGAACTGCAGGACGATGCCGATGAGCAGCAGGGTGTGGGCGATCGCGATGGTGTCGGTGTCGCCGGAGTCCAGGAATGGGGCCAGCACCAGATCCGGGGCGATCACGTAGACCGCGCCGGTGACCGCGGCGACGACGGCCGCGTGGCGCAGCGCCAGCCAGGCCAGTGCCCTGGCGTGGCCGTATTCGTCGCGTGCCACGGCATGGCTGACCAGGATCGACGCGCCGTGGGAGAGGCCGATCGCGACCTGGAACACGATGTAGATGATCTGGTAGACGACGTTGTGGGCGGCCAGGGCGGCGGGACCGAAGCTGCCCATCACCAGCGCCAGCACCGAGAACATGCCCGCCTCGGACCCGTAGGTCAGCGCGATCGGGGTGCCCAGGCGCAGTTCCTCGCGCACGATGGACCAGCGGACCGGCCACGGCCGCGACGGCAGCGTCGGGCCGAGGCGCTCGTCGCGGGCGACCATCGCCCAGAACACACCGAAGGTGATCAGGAAGACCAGCGAGGTCGCGATGCCGACCCCGGTCAGGCCGGACGCGGGGACGCCCGCCCAGCCGTGGATGAAGGTCAGCGCGAGCACCAGGTTCAGTACCACCGAGCCGAGCGTCACCAGCAGCAGCGCCTGCGGACGCTGCATGCCGACGGTGTACTGGCGCAACACCTGGAACCACAGGCAGGGCAGCAGCCCTGGGGCGAGCGCGATCATCATCGGCCGGGCGAGCGCGAGCACGCCTTCGTCCTGACCGAGCCAGGGCAGTATCCACCCGAGCCCGATCAGCAGAGCCCCGCCGAGCAGACCGGCGATGGTGGCGATGACGAACGCGGCGCGCACCACTCCGCGGATCTCGTCGTCGGCGGAGACGCCGCGTTTGCCCGCGGCGCCGATCGCACCCGCGATCTGGTTACCGGTGCCGGTGATCAACCCGACGCACATGGTGCGGATCTGGTTGAACAGCACCAGCGCCAGTCCGCCCGCGGCGACCTCGCGCACCCCGAGGGTGCCCATCAGCGCCAGATTGGTGGTCGAGACCGCGATCTGCGCCAGCTGGGTGAGCGCGATCGGCGTCGCCAGCCTGGCCAGCGCGCTGCTGTCGGTGGGCCGCGCGCTCACCCACCCACTCCGCGGTTCGTCCCGCGCGCGTTCGCGCTCACCTGACCTCCATCAGTTCGTCGTGTCGCCGCAGCGGCGAGTAGCGGCGCAGCAGGGCGGTGACCTCGCATTCGGCGGCGGGGTCGAGCAGCTCGCGCGCGGCCATCCACTCGTCGTCGAATACGGTATCGAGATATTTCTCGCCACCGTCACACACGATGGTCACCACGGTCGACCCGGCCGGGAACTCCGCGAGCCGCGCCAGGGCATTGTGCACCGAACCGCCCGCGGAACCACCGATCAGCAGACCGTGTGTCCTGGCGACGGCGCGCGCGGTGGCGAAGGCGTCGGTATCGCTGACCTTCACCCCTTCGTCGAGCTGGGCGTAGTCCACGGCGGTGCCGATGGTCGCGCCGGGCGGGGTGCCGGTGCCGGACTGCCAGTACGGCCCGCCCTCGCCGCCGAAGGCGATGGAGCCGACCGGTTCCACCCCGATCACCCGGGCGGGCTTGCCGAGTTCGCGCAATCGGGTGGCGGTACCGAACAGCGAGCCGCCGGTGCCGACCGCGGAGAGCAGGATGTCGACCCGCTCGACCTCGGCCAGCAACTCCTCGGCCACCGCGTAGTAGCCGACGGCATTGGCATCGTTGTTGTGTTGTTCGGTGAAGTAGGCGTCGTCGCGGGCGGCCGCCATCGCCTCGGCGAGATCCTCCCGTGCCGAGGTGGCCAGCTCGTCGTCACCGTCGTCGGCGACGAACACCAGGTCGGTGCCCATGGCCCGCATCGCGCGCAGTTTGTCCTTACAGGC
This sequence comes from Nocardia fodinahabitans, assembly GCF_052983615.1. Classification (NCBI taxonomy): domain Bacteria; kingdom Bacillati; phylum Actinomycetota; class Actinomycetes; order Mycobacteriales; family Nocardiaceae; genus Nocardia; species Nocardia fodinahabitans. The sequence goes on along the minus strand of NZ_JBRJJC010000001.1, from coordinate 2,082,636 downwards.
GTGGTTGTCGACCACGGCGGTGAATCGATAGCCACGTTCGGCCGCGACCACCGCCAAGCCGAGTCCGGTGTTCCCGGACGTCGACTCGATGATATGTCCGCCATCGCGCAGCAAACCTCGCCGCTCCGCGTCGAGCACCATCGAGCGGGCCATTCTGATCTTGGCGGCGCCGGTCGGGTTGAACTGTTCGAGCTTGAGCAGCAGCCGGGTTCCGGAATCGGTGACGGCGAGTTCGAACAGTGGTGTGCGGCCGATCAGATCCGTCACGCGCGTGACGAGAGCCATGGGGTGTTCCTCCATCGGATTGGGAGCTCGGGTGGATCAGCGGGCGTCCATACTCCAGCGCAACCGGTCGCCGCGAGCGCGCAGCACGACCTTCGGCGGGAGCGGGAGTTCGTGGAACGGGGACTCGTTGGAGTCCATCTGGTACCCGGCCGTGTTCGGGTAGACGAGCAGATCGCCGACACGGGCGCGGCGGGGCAGCGGGATGCGCCGCCTGCTCAGCAGGTCGGACTCCAGGCAGGTGGTGGCGCCGACGCAGGTGGGGGTGCGGTCGCCGGGGTGCGCGGGCCACAGCACCGGATCGGGCAGATACTCGCTGGCGAACCACTGCTCGGACAGGCTCAGGCTGGTGCCGTCGACGGTGAGGATGTCGTACGGATCACTCTGCGTGGTACGGGTTTTCACACCCCGCACGCGGAAGACCGAACTGCCCGCCCGGTCCAGCAGGGCGCGGCCGGGTTCGACCGCGAGCCGGATTCCGTTGTCGCGCAACAGCCCGGCCAGATCGTGATGGGCGAGGATGGCGGTGAGCATCTCCGCACCGGGGACCGGGAAGTGGTACGGGTAGTAGCCACCGGTGGGCGGGTCGGCGTGGAACCAGTTCTCGCTCAGGGTGTCCCGGAACTCCGCCCAGCTCTCCGCGGCCAGATAGTCGACGCCGAAGCCGCCGCCGATCGAGATCGTGTCGGCCGGGTGCCCGTCCGCCCGTGCCCGCAGGCAGTGCCCGACCAGGGCGATGGCCTGCTCCGCCCTGGCCGTCGCGTCGTAGCCGGACAGATGGAAGCTGAAGCCGGACAGCGTGATCGGCTCGGCCACCGTCTGCACGGCCTGTTCCAGTTCGATCGGGTCGAGCCCGAAGCGGCTGGTCGAGCCCTCGGGCAGCACCCGCAGCAGGATGCGGGCGGGCTGCTCGAGGGCGCGCAGCCGGTCGAGTTCGTCGAGCGCGTCGACGGCGATCAGCGCCCGGTGCCGCGCCGCCAGCCACAGCAGCTCGCCGGACTTCGCCGGACCGGTCACCACCAGATCCTCGCCGCGCACCCCTTGCGCCAAGGCCGCGACCAGCTCGCCGGTGCTGGCCACATCGATGCCCGCGCCGTTCTCGGCGCAGGCGCGGGCCACGCACGCCGCCTTGTTCGCCTTCTTCCCGAAGTACACGAACCCGTCGACCCGGGCCTGGGTGAACGCGGCGTGAAAAGCGTTGATATTCAGCGCGACCCGGTCGGGGAACAGCACGTGGAACGGTCCGCCGATCGCGTCGGCGATGTCACCGAGCAGCTCCGGATCGTCGATCAGTCGCTGTTCCAGCGCGTCGACCGGCGCTGGCATCGGTGGCGCGCAGTGCGGCGGCCGGTCGTCGGCCGCGCCGCGATCGGCGATGGCCGTCCGTGCTCGCGGATCGTCGGCCCGACGCAGGACGGCGGCGTCGGCGGACGAACCACCAGACGCGTCCGTCAGTCCCACAACGGCACCTCGACACCCCGTCCCTCGGCGATGGCACGGGCCGCCAGCGCGTGCGCGACCGCGATATCGGTGAGCACCAGCCCGCTGTTGTAGACGAAGATCTTCTCGTCCTCGCTGCGCCGCGCGGGCGCGCTGCGGGTCAGGATCTGCGGCAGTTCGGCGTCGACGCCACGCAGGGTGCCGTCCGGCCCGACCATGTCGGTGCCGGTCAGCGCCATCTGCGCGGCGCTGGTCGCGACCACCCGATCCGCCTCGACCAGCGTCGAGGGCGCGAGCCCATAGCCGACCAGCACCGCCACCGAACCCGGTGCGAGATGGGCGGATTCGAGCGACACCTCGGTGCCGGGCCCCGCGGTCGCCAGCACCACATCGGCGTTGGCCGCCGCCGCGTATGGATCGTCGACCACTTCGAGCAGCGCGTGCGGCGCCGCGTCGGCGAGGTGCGCGTGGACGGCCGACAGTCCCTCCGGATGGGTGCCGAACACCATCAGCTTGCGCAGCTGCGGATTCACCGCCAGTAGATGCGGCAGCGCGTTGCGGCCCTGGGTGCCGGTGCCGATGAGCAGCGCGCTCTCCGCGCCGCGCCGCACGGTCTCGCGCACCAGCAGCGCCGAGACCGCGGGCGTGCGTAACGCGCCGACCCTGGCGCAGTCCATCATCGCGATGGGCGCGCCGGTGGTGTCGTCGTAGAGCGTGATGGTCGTGTAGTACCGCTTGGTGCTGCGGTCGTGGCCGGGGTCGAACTTGTAGGAGGTCTTCATGGCCACCACCCGGCGCCTGCCGTCGCGGCCCAGCATCGCGTAGGAGACCGAGGAGCCGCCGGGATCGGCGACGCTCAGCTTGCGCGGGTTGTCGGATTCGCCCGCCGCGAAGGCGAGGTACGCCTCCTCCACGGCCCTGACCACCTCGGCGGGGGTGATCGGTACGTCGGCCAGGTCGCTGCGCGAGAGCACCCGCAGCGGGATGCTCCGGTCACGGTTGTTCAACGGATCCTCGTTCATCTGTGCTGCCCCGCTCTGCCGTCCGATCGGTGCTCGCCCGGAACGGCGCGACCACCCTTTGCCCATACCCATTCTCGGACGACTCCTGCGCGCGCCTGCGACGTTCGGGCAACCGGATATTGACGCGCTTGAGCCAGCGATCGGTGCCGTCGTAGCGGGCGCGGAACGGCACCCGGCCGTGCACGGCGACATCGTTGTCCACGAGCAGGATCTCCCCGGGAGCCAGCGCGGGCGCGTGGCAGACCCGGGCGAGCTCGGCGGTGAGCCGGGCATAGGCCGCCCGGAACGCCGGGTCGGCGTCGTCGAGCGGGGTATAGGCCGGATCGTAACGCAGTGTGGGACTGCCGGATTCGTCGAACCACACGGTCGGCAGCGCGGGTGCGGGCTGATCGAAGCCGGTGCCGTAGGACACGTCGGGCAGGATCGGCACCGTCGGCACGGCCAGCGTCCGCAGGTCATCGTCGGCCAGCCGCACCTGACGCACCGACGACACCGTGGTGGCCACCCGGTCGGGGTTGCGCAGGCAGGTCAGCATCAGCAGATCGGCGCGCGCGGCGTGGAAGGCGTCCTCGGTGTGCGGGCTGAGCAGGGTGGAGCTGCTCGCGCCCGACTGCTCGTCCTCGTGGCCGACGGCGGGCAGGATGTTGTTGACCAGCCTGCCGTTCTGCTGGCCGGCCCACCCGAACGGTTCGCCCGCGCACCGCGCCAGCAGCAGCATCGCGATGTCGAGGTCGAGCGAGCCGGCGTGCCGGGGATCGGCGGCGGAGGCCGCCGCGGCCTGCCAATGCGGCGGTGTCGGGCCGAATTCGGCGTCGTCGACGGGCAGCGCGCGCACAACGGTGGCGCCCGCGGCGGTGGCGGGCGGTCGCACCGCGTGGCGCACGGCGTCGGGGAGTTCGCCGGCCCGCTCGTCGACCTGGGCGAGCAGTACCGGGTCGTGCAGGGTGTCGGTGTGGGGTGCGTCACCTAATCGGTGACGGATGTCGGTGGCGAGCGCACGGACGGCCGAGGCGGCGTCGGGGGGTAGCTCGCGATGTTCGATGTCGTGCAGGTGAAGCGTCATACGTTCGGACAGAACGCTTTTCACCGGCCTTCCCTTCTTCGCATCGGTCGAACGCGGGTGATTTCGGACTCGATGTGCGAAGGTAGTGCCTCTACCCTAATTAGGCAAGACTTACCTAACGTGTTGGCCGAAAAATAGCCGTTTCATATAACGCTGAGTTCTACCGGAACGGCCGAAGCGGTGGTCCTCCGGGGTCCCCGGAGGTGCTGCGGTTCGGTGACGGTCGCCGGGAAGCTCCCCAGCCGGCGACTGTTTTAGGCTAGCCTCGCCTAGTTTGCGGCGCCAGGAGAAGTGGTGCGGCGCACGCGGTTCGAGGGAGGAACACCATGGGTTTCACGCGCAGGCAGCTCCTGCAATCCGGGCTCGGCGTCACCGCACTACTGGTGGTGGCCGCGTGCACGAGCGACGACGAGGCCGACGGGCCCGCGCAGAAGGGCGGCACGCTGCGCGTCGGCGCGCTCGGCACGACCGCCCGCATCGAACGTGATCCGCACGCCAATCTCAGCAACGACAGCGACTTCCTGATCGCCTCGCTCGTCTACGACGCGCTGACCGTCCCCGGCGCCGACCCGACCGTCGCGCCCCGCCTGGCCTCGCGCTGGGAACCCTCCGCCGACAATCGCCGCTGGACGTTCACCATCGCCGAGGGCGCGAAGTTCCACAACGGCGCGCCCGTCACCGCCGACGACGTGGTGTGGTCGATGCGGCGGCTGCGCTCGGTCGGCGGCGCGTCGAAGATGCCGGTGGCCGAGAACGACATCGTCGCCGACGGGCCCAACCGGGTCGTGTTCACCGTCGCCGCGCCCAATACCCAACTGCCGCTGCTGCTTCGGCTGATGACCTTCACGGTGCCGCAGGGCACCACCGACTTCGCCGCCGCGATCGGCACCGGCCCGTTCCGGCTCGAGTCCTATCAGGGCGGCAATGCCAGGCTGGTCCGCAACGAACAGTGGCACGGCACCCCGCCGCTGCTCGACGCGATCGAGGTGACCATGTTCGACAGCGTCACCGCGCTCGGCAACGCCGCGCTCGCCGGGCAGATCGACCTCGCCTCCAACGTCGGCGCGATCGCGGGCCGCACCGCCGCGAGCCGGGGCGACCTGCAGGTGGTCCGGCGCGCGAACGACACCATGCTCGGCGTGGCCATGCGCGCCGCCGACGGCCCGTTCGCCGACGCCAGGGTGCGCACCGCGCTGCGTCTCGGCGTCGACCGGACCGCGCTGGTCGACCAGGTGCACTCCGGCTACGGCACGGTGGCCGCCGACATCCTCGGCACCGCCGACCCGCTCTACGACACCGCGCTCGCGCGCCGCGATCGGGATGTCGAGCGGGCCAGGACCCTGTTGCGCGAGGCGAAGTTCGACACCGGCCGCAGCTATCCCTTCGTCACCAAGGCCGAGGTGCCGGGCGAGGTGGAGTCGGCGAAGGTGATCGCCGCCCAGCTCGCCGACATCGGCGTCCGGCTCGACGTGCAGGTGGTCGAACCCGCCGCCTTCTACGACACCACCTGGCTCAACGCCCCGCTGTACACGGTGTCGTGGGGCACCAACGATTCGGTGCTGTTCTTCGCCGACAAGCTGATGACCTCCGGTACCAACCGCAACGAAACCGCCTTCCGCGACCCGGAATTCGACGCCGCGACCGCGCAGGCGCTGGCAACCTCCGGTGACGAGTACACGAAGGCCTGTCGCGACATCCAGCGCATCGAGTTCGAGCGCGGCGGCTATCTGGTGTGGGGGATGGCCGACGGTGTCGACATCGCCTCCGCGCCGGTGCGTGGCCTGCCGACTCTCGGCGGCTTCGCCCGCGTGCAGCTGGAACGCGCCTGGCTGGCGTGACCGCCGTGCGGACCTTCGCCCTGCCGCTGCTCCGGCGGATCGCGCTGCTGGTCGCGCTGCTGGCCATCGTGTTCGTCGCGGTGGACCTGCTGCCCGGCAGCGCGGCCCGGTCGGTGCTGGGCCGTGACGCCGGTCAGGGCGAGCTCGCCGCGAAGGAACACGAACTCGGTCTGGATCGCGCGGTGCCGGTGCAGTTCTGGCACTGGCTCTCCGGCGTGCTGACCGGTGACTTCGGGCAGACCGCGCGGGGCAACTCGGTCGGGGATCTGCTGGCGGACAGGTTCCCGCAGACGCTGCTGCTCGGCGGTATCGCGCTGGCGCTCACCGTCACGGCGTCGCTGGCGCTGGGCGGCTGGTGGGCGATGCGCCCGACCGCGTTCGGCGCGCGGCTGCTGCAACCGGCCAGCACCGTGGCGGTCGCGGTCCCTGAATTCGTCTGCGGCACACTGCTGATCCTGGTGTTCTCGCTGGCCACCGGCTGGCTGCCCGCGGTCACCATCACCGATCGCTCGGGGTTCCCCGCGGGACCGGAGATGCTGATCCTGCCGGTGCTGGCGTTGGCGATACCGCAGATCGGCTGGAACGCCCGCGTCGTGCGCTCGGCCTTGCAGGATGTCGCCACCGCGCCCCACGTGGAGAACGCGGTGCTGGAAGGACTTCCACCCCGCATCGTGCTGCTGCGGCACATGCTGCCCTTCGCGGCCCCCGCCATCGTCGCCGGGTACGCCACCTCCGTCGGCATGCTCTTCGGTGGCGCGCTGGTGGTGGAGACGCTGTTCAACTACCCCGGAGTCGGCGCGGTTCTCGCCGGTTCGGTCGCCGACCGCGATACCGCCACGGTCGCCGCTGTCGTCGCCCTCACAGCCATCGTCATCATGGTGCTGCTCGCCGTCGCCGATTTCGTCCGCACGTGGGCGTCGGGTGGGACGCGGTGAACGGTGCCGCACCGACCGCGCCTGACGGCGATCCCCGGATCACGACCAGGCGCGGTGAACCCTCGCGATCACGAGAACCCGCGCCGTGGCGGCCTTGGGTCGGCACGGGGCGGGGTGAGCCCCCGCGAAGGCGAGAACCCGCGTCGCGGCGGCCGACAGATCCAGGAGGTGTGGTGAATCCTCGCGAAGTAGATCGGCCCGTGCTCGTGGATGATGCTCGGCACCTGCCACGACGGCGTTGGTGCCGATGGCGGCGGTGGTCGGCGGCGGCCGGAGTGGGGCTGGTGGTGCTCGTCGCGGTGGCGGGGCCACTGCTCGCGCCCTACCCGGCGGAGCGAGCGGTGGGGATGCCGTTCGCCACGCCGGGTGGGGGAGCGGTGCTGGGGACCGATCGGCTCGGGCGGGATGTGCTCAGCCATCTGCTCACCGGTGGCACCCAGCTCTTGGTGGTCGCGGCCGTGATCGCGGTGGCGGTGACCGTGCTGTCCGCGGTCCTCGGCGCGATCGCCGCGGTCCGGCCCCGCGCGGGCACCCTGATCGAGCTCGGTGGCGATCTGGTGATCCTGTTGCCCGCGGTGCTCGGCATCCTGCTCGTCCTCACCGCGTGGCCGGATGGCGGCGTCGCCGCGCTGATCGTGGTCTCGCTGCTCTTCGGCGTCCCCTACTGCGCGCGGATCTTCGCCGCCGCGGCGGCGACCATCGCGGCAGGCGGCTATATCGAGGCCGCGATCGCCAGCGGAGAGTCGCTGCCACACCTGGTCTTCCGCGAGATCCTGCCCAATCTGCGCTCGGTCTTCACCACCCAGCTCGGCCTCCGCTTCGTCGTCGCCATCTACCTCGTCAGCACCGTCTCCTTCCTCGGTCTCCCCGCCCTCGACGACGACAACTGGGCGAACATGGTGCGCGACAACGCCTCCGGGCTGCTGCTGAACCCCTGGGCCGTGCTCGCGCCCAGCGCGGCCATCGCCGTCGTCGCGGTCGGCGTGAACCTGGTGGTCACCGGTGCGGTCTCGCGGCGACCCGACCGCGCACCCGTTCGGGTCGTTGCGGAGGCCGAGCATGCGGACCAGGCGCCGGTCCGCGGTGCCGACCGCTCCGCAGCTGTCGGCGGTACCGCTGTCGCGCAGTCCACCGATCGCGGCGGCAGCAGCGCGCGGACCGGCTCGGAAGACGGTGTCATCGCAAGCTCCGTGGTTCCGGACACCCCTGCGGGATCCGGTGCCGCACGACGTCTCGCGGGCCCGCGGACCGATGCCACCGACTCCGCGGATCTGGCGACCTACGCCATGCGGCCCGCCGACTACGCGACCGGCGCCGCGGCGAGCCGCACCCCAGCCGAGCTCGAGGATCGGCCGACGGGGCAGCGACGTGGACGGCGCGAGGACTGCGGGATTTCGGTGGTCGATGCCGGGGATGCCGCGGTGGTCGAAGGGTTGACCGTGGTCGCCGCTACCGGTGCGGTATTGCTGGCGCCGTTGTCCTTCCGGTTGAAAGCCGGGACGGTGACCGCGCTGACCGGGCCGTCGGGCGCGGGCAAGTCGACCGCGATGCGTGCGCTGCTGGGTCACCTTCCCTCCGGTGCCAGGCAGGCGGGCTCGGTGCTGGTCGCCGGGCACGACGTGTTCACCCTGGATTCCGGTGCGCTGCGGGAGTTCCGGCGAACTCGCGTCGCCTATGTGGGCCAAGACCCCGGCTCCGAACTGAACCCGCTGCTGCGTGTGCGCGCCCTCCTCGCCGAGGCCGCGCCCACCGCCACCGACGCCGAGCGCCACGCCGCCCTCGAACTCGTCGGCCTCGACGCCGCGCACCTGCGTCGCCGCTGCGCCCGCCTGTCCGGTGGTCAGCAACGCCGAGTCGCGCTCGCCCGCGCCCTCCTCCGCAAGCCCCGGGTCCTCGTCCTCGACGAACCCCTGGCCGGCCTGCACGGTGCTCTCCGCACCGACATCGCCCGCCTCATCGCCGATCTCGCCGTCCGCGAATCCACCGCCGTCCTGCTCTCCGGCCACGACACCACCACCGTGCACGCCATCGCCGACACCGTGATCGAGGTCCACCCACCGGGCGGTGGGCCGGTCATCGGGAGTGGGACGGTGACCGACACACCATCCGGTCATCACGACATCCCGGCGGCCGATCACGTGGGCCGCTCGAGCGGTCGGGTGTCCTCACCTGCGACTGCCACCGCGGGCCAGGACTCGAAGCCGGACACTCCCGAACTCGATGCGGCAGACGACGACCGCGTCGAAGCATCGCAGGAGCCTGCGCTCTCGTGGGCAGGAAGGTCCGGTGGCGCTTCGGTGCTACGGGGCAAGGGAGCAGAGCCGATCGAGCGCGCGACGACGCCCAGGACGGGCGAGACCGGAGAGCCTGACCGGCCGGATGGCGATCTGGGGTCAGGGAGTGGCGATCGAACGACGGCAGTTCCGGCCGGGGAAACCGATCCGCCGACCCTGCGTGTCAAGGGGATCGGCGTGGTCGCCGACGGGCACCAGATCCTCGCCGACGTCGACTTCACCGTGCGTGCCGGGGAAGCGCTCGCCGTCGTCGGCCCGTCCGGTGCGGGCAAGACGACGCTCGCCCGGGTGATCGCGGGTCTGCATGCCGGCGAGGGGTCGCTCGAAGTGGCCGGAGCGGGAATCACGGTCGACCGCCGACGTCGAATCAAGGCGGTTCCCCGGGGGATTCAGCTGGTCACCCAGAACCCGCTCGCCGCACTGAATCCCCGCCGCACCGTCGAGCAGACCCTCGCGCGCCCACTGCGCCGCATCGCCCGCGTGTCGAGAACGGAACTCGGCGCCAGCGTCGAATCCCTGCTCACCGCCGTCGAACTCCCCACCGACCTGGCCGCCCGGCATCCGCACGAACTCTCCGGCGGCCAACGCCAACGCGTCGCCCTGGCCCGAGCCCTGGCCGCCGACCCGGCCGTGCTGATCTGCGACGAGATCACCACCGCCCTGGACAGCACCACCGCCGCCGCGATCATGACCCTGCTCGACCACCTGCGCGCCGAGCGCGGCACCGCCCTGGTGCTGATCAGCCACGACATGGCGCTGGTCACCACGCACTGCACCGAACTCGTTGTGCTCGATCACGGCCGGGTGGTCGAATCCGGCACCCCGGGCGCTGTTTTCGCTGATCCGGGCCACCAGGCGACCGCGGCACTGCTGGGCTGAACCTCTCGCGAGCAGGCGTTTTCGTGCGGGAGGGCGTGCGGATCGGTCTCACCTCACTCTGAGAAGTCGCTGTGAGAGGTGCCAGGGGCGTCACCGACCTGGATGATGGATGGGGTGTCTGTGCAGAAAGTCGGCGTGCTCGCCGCCGTGGCGGTGACCGCGCTGCTCGCGGGGTGTAGTTCGCTCGCGTCGATCCCCGGTGACATGCCGCCCGGTCCGGGCGCCGCGCTACCCGCGATCGACGTCGACGCGCCGGGGCGGGCGGCCGAACAGTTGCGTGGCTGGGCCGACGAGCAGTCGGGGGCGGTCGGGATCGAACCGGTCGCGCTGGAGGCCTACGGGTACGCGGCGGCGGTGCTGGCCCGGTCCAAGCCCGAATGCGGGATCGCCTGGACCACGCTGGCCGGGATCGCCAGTGTGGAGAGCGGGCACGGCACGCACCGCGGCGCGGGTGTCGACGCGGACGGGACGGTACGCCCGGCGATCATCGGGGTCGCCCTGGACGGCACCAGGGGCAATGCCGACATCCGCGACACCGACGGCGGCACCCTCGACGGCGACACCACCTACGACCGGGCGGTCGGGCCGCTGCAGTTCATCCCGGAGACGTGGCGGCGCTGGGGCGTCGACGCCAACGGTGACGGGGTCATCGACCCGCAGAACATCGACGACGCGGCCCTCACCGCCGCGCGGTATCTGTGCGTCCGCGGCGGCAACCTGACCTCGGCCGACGGCTGGCAGCGCGCCCTGTTCGCCTACAACCAGTCGAACAAATACATGCGGGTCGTGCGCGACCGCGCCGCCACCTACAGCATCGGCCGCCGGGTGTAGTTACCGAGCGGCCGGAGTGCCGGTTACTCCACGTCACGCCGAGACGATAGGCTCGGCACCGCACGGCCCATCCCGTGAGACCTACCGTGCCTTCAGTCGTAAGGAGTCGTTTTCGTGGCCATCATCGAACAGGTCGGAGCGCGCGAGATTCTGGATTCGCGCGGCAATCCCACTGTCGAGGTCGAGATCGCCCTCGACGACGGCACCCTGACCAGGGCGGATGTGCCCTCCGGTGCGTCTACCGGTGAGCACGAGGCCGTCGAGCTGCGTGACGGTGGCGACCGCTACAACGGCAAGGGTGTCACCAAGGCCGTCGAGGGCGTCCTCGACGAGATCGCGCCCGCCATCATCGGTCTCGACGCCGTCGAGCAGCGCACCGTCGACCAGGTCCTGCTGGATCTGGACGGCACCCCCGACAAGTCCCGCCTCGGCGCGAACGCCTTGCTCGGCGTCTCGCTGGCCGTGGCGCGTGGTGCGGCCGAGTCCTCGGGCCTGGAGCTGTTCCGCTACCTGGGCGGCCCGAACGCCCACGTGCTGCCGGTGCCCATGATGAACATCCTCAACGGTGGCGCGCACGCCGACACCGGCGTCGATGTGCAGGAGTTCATGGTCGCCCCGATCGGCGCCCCGACCTTCCGTGAGGCGCTGCGCTGGGGCACCGAGGTGTACCACTCGCTCAAGGCCGTGCTCAAGGAGAAGGGCCTGTCCACCGGCCTCGGTGACGAGGGTGGCTTCGCCCCCGACGTCGCGGGCACCGTGGAGGCGCTCGACCTGATCAGCGTCGCGATCGAGCGTGCCGGTTACAAGCTCGGCACCGATGTGGCGCTGGCGCTCGACGTGGCCGCCACCGAGTTCTACACCCCCGGTGAGGGCTACAAGTTCGAGGGCCAGGTGCGCACGGCCGCCGAGATGGGCGACTTCTACGCGGATCTGCTCACCAAGTACCCGCTGGTCTCCATCGAGGACCCGCTGTCGGAAGACGACTGGGACGGCTGGGTCGCGCTGACCGACGCCATCGGCGACAAGGTGCAGCTGGTCGGCGACGACCTGTTCGTCACCAACCCCGAGCGTCTCGAAGAGGGCATCGCCAAGGGCGCCGCCAACGCGCTGCTGGTGAAGGTCAACCAGATCGGCACCCTGACCGAGACCCTCGACGCCGTCGAGCTGGCGCACCGCAACGGGTACAAGACCATGATGTCGCACCGTTCGGGCGAGACCGAGGACACCACCATCGCCGACCTCGCGGTCGCCGTCGGCTCGGGCCAGATCAAGACCGGCGCCCCCGCCCGTTCCGAGCGGGTCGCCAAGTACAACCAGCTGCTGCGCATCGAGGACGCCCTCGGCGACTCGGCACGCTACGCGGGCGACGTGGCCTTCCCGCGGTTCACCGGCGTTTTCTGAGCAGTAGCAGTACCGCAGGACAGGCAGTGAGATGACGGGGCGGTAGCGAATGACCGAGCGACGTGCGCGTGGAACCAGTCCGGGTGGACGAGGCGACCGCCGCACGTCGCGGGCCGCGCGTTCCCGCCCCAGTCATCTCGACGCCCCCGGCCGCCCCGCCGCGGCCAAGCGCACCACCCGGCGCCGTCCCGAGTCAGCCACCGGCGCGACGACGGGCAAGCGCAAGCCCAGCGGCAAGCTCGATCGCAGCGAGCACACCATCCTCGGTCTGTCGACCGGCAAGGCGGTGATCCTCGCGGCCGTGCTGTGCGGCCTGGCGCTGACCCTGGCCGTGCCGACCCGCACCTACTTCAGTCAGCGGGCCGAGGCGGCCGCGCTGGCCCAGCAGCGCGCGGAACTCGACGCCGACCTGGCCGCCCTGCGTGATCGCCGGGCCCAGCAGCAGGATCCGGCCTACATCCGCAGCGAGGCCCGCGACCGGTTGCGCCTGGTGATGCCCGGCGAAACCCCCTACATCGTGCAGATTCCCGGCATCGAAGCACCGGCGCCGCCGCCGATGAGCACCCGAACAGCGGCGCCCGACCCCTGGTACACCGACCTGTGGCGCAGCATCTCCGAACCGGCCCCGGAAGGACCAAGGTGACCGCACCGAACGAGCGCGACCTCGAGATCATCGCCCAGCAGCTGGGCCGCGAGCCGCGCGGTGTCCTCGCCGTCGCCTACCGCACCCCCGACGGCCTGCCCGCCGTGGTGAAGACCGCGCCGCGCCTGCCCGACGGCACCCCGTTCCCCACCCTGTACTACCTGACCGACCCGCGGCTGACCGCCGAGGCGAGCAGGCAGGAGTCGGCCGGGGTGATGCGCGAGATGACCGAACGCCTCGCCGCCGACCCCGAGCTGGCCGCGGCCTACCGCGCCGCGCACGAGAGCTACCTGGCCGAACGCGACGAGATCGAGTCGCTCGGCACCGATTTCACCGGCGGCGGCATGCCCGACCGGGTGAAGTGCCTGCACGTGCTGATCGCGCATTCGCTGGCCAAGGGCCCCGGCCTGAACCCCTTCGGTGACGAGGCCGTCGCCCTGGCCGCCGACGCGGGCCTGCGCGGCACCGCCATCCCCGCCGACTGGCCCGCCGCCCGCACGCCCGAAGAATCGGCATAATCGCGGACAGCGCGTGGCACCGGTATCGCACCGGCGCCGGGCGATCGGGCCGACCAGGAGGAACTTCATGACCGAGCGCATCGCCGCGGTGGACTGCGGCACCAACTCGATTCGTCTGCTGATCTCCGAGGTCGGCGCCGACGGCGGCCTCACCGACGTGCACCGGGAGATGCGCATCGTGCGGCTCGGCCAGGGTGTCGACGCGACCGGCAGGCTCGCGCCCGAGGCGATCGAGCGCACCCGCGTCGCGCTGTCGGACTACGTCGATGTGATGCTCGCCCACGGTGTTTCGCGAGTCCGGATGGTCGCCACCTCGGCCACCCGCGACGCCGCCAACCGGGATGACTTCTTCGACATGACCCGCACCGAACTGGGCCGGGTCGTGCCGGGCGCGGTCGCCGAGGTGATCACCGGCGACGAGGAAGCCCGGCTGTCCTTCGCCGGCGCGGTCGGCGAACTGTCCGCCGACGCCGGGCCTTTCGTGGTGGTCGACCTGGGCGGCGGCTCCACCGAGCTGGTCGTCGGCGACAGTGACGGCGTGCAGGCGGCCTACTCCGCCGATATCGGCTGCGTGCGCGTCACCGAGCGCTGTCTGCCCGGCGACCCGCCGACGGCCGACCAGGTCGAGGCGGCCCGGGAATTCGCGCAGACCAAACTCGACGAGGCGTTCGCGAAGGTCCCGGTCGACCGGGTGCACACCTGGGTCGGCGTCGCGGGCACCATGACCACCCTCACCGCCGTCGCGCTGGACCTGCCCGAATACGACGCGACCAGGGTCCACCTGACCCGGCTGAGCCTGGCCGAGGTCCACCAGGTGTGCGACCGCCTGATCGGCATGAACCACGACGAGCGCGCCGCGCTGGGTCCGATGCACCCCGGCCGGGTCGACGTCATCGGCGGCGGCGCGGTCATCACCGAGGTACTCGCCGACGAGTTGGCCCGCCGCGCGGGGGTTTCCGAGCTGGTCGTGAGCGAGCACGACATCCTCGACGGCATCGCGATGTCCATCATCGCCTGAGCGACGCACACCGCGCCGCCGCAGGCAGTGCCCGGCCGATCACCGCGCGGCCGGTGCGTCCCACCCGAAACGACGTCGCCGCGCACCGGGTCGTTTCCGATGCGCGGCGACGTGGGGTTGCGGATCAGGGCAGCACTTGCGGGATGACCTCGGGCGCCACCGCGCCGACGGCAGCGCCGATGAGCGCGCCGACCAGGGCGTTGGGCAGGCCGATCAGCCCGACGCACGGCAGGTACAGGATCATGGTCGTGATCATCGGAACGCACACCACCGCGGCGGCGATCAGACCGACGCCCGCGCCGATCGCGGCGGCATTGTGCACCGGATCGGAATTCTGCGCGGTGGGGTTGGTGGCGATGGTCTTCAGTTCGGTAGCCGCGCCCTGCGACACCTGCGGCGTCGCCTTCAGGGTGCGCCCGTCGGCGGAGATCTCGGTGGCGACGGTGATGGTGTTGCCGCCGACGGTGCCGAAGCTGGTGGGCACCTGCGCGATCGGGCTGCCGGTCGCCGATTCGACCGTCAGCGTGCCGTCCTGGCCGAGGACGAAACGCCCCTCGTCGACGGTCGCGGACACGGTCCGCATATCCGGCGTGACGTCCGTGCGGTAACCGATGCCCTCGGCCTGGCCGTGCGAGGCCAGCCCCTGGACGAACCGGGCCTGCTGATCGGCATCGACATCGGCCGAGGCCACGCCGGCGCAAGTGACCGCCACGGCGACCGGCAGGGCGGCGGCGAGCAGCCGCCGGCCGAGGCCGGAACTCGAGTTCTGGAACATATCGGAGAAACTCCCTCTTCCGAATTCGCCCGAAGAAATCGGCCCCCCGGGTGAATCCGAAATATCGTGGTCGATGAACACAGATGATTCGGATTGCCCTGCCGCCTTGGATGGAATTCCCGGCGCGCGCTATTCATCTCGGGCGTGGCGCGCGGTGTTCAGCGTGGGCTCGGCCGGACCGGCGCGCGGTAGCGCCGCGGCGACACCCGCTCGGGGGCGGGCGCCGGACCGAGTGCTGCGACCAATTCCCGCCGCCGCTCGGGTCCGATGAACCGCCGGTCGCGAAAAGTGAGCGCGCCCTCCATCGCCCAGAGCATTTCCAGATTCAGGCCACGCACTTCCGCCGCGCGCAGTCGCCGATAGGTTTCCACCGCACCGAGTTCGGCGAGTTCGTCGAGCGAATGCACGTCGGCGTGCGCGAGCATCGCCGCGGCCGCGTGGCCGAGTTCGGCGCCGCGGCCGCGATATTCGCGAATACGCAAATGGGCGTCACCCCGGACGGTTTCGGCCTCGCTCCACACGGCGGCACGTAACTCGTCGGGCGACGACGGCATTTCGCCCGCGGCGAGAACCTGGGCGCGCGCCTGCCGAGCGACACCGACCATCGGGCGAAATGCCCGGAAGATCTGGATCTCACCATCGTGGCCGCGATGCCATTCGTCCAGATACACGTGATCGCTCCCGAACCCCGAGGAGTCGAGTCGCGCCGCGTCCAGCGCCCACACCCGGCAATCGTCGGGCGTGCGCGGGCTCAGGACCAGCATCCCGCGACGTCGCGTGATCGCGCCGCTGACACGTCGATACCGGTGCCGCTCCCACCGCTCCAGCGCGCGCGGCTCCAGCGCCCGATCCAGTCCGAAGGTCTGCCAGCGCACCGTCCCCGCCGAACCGGTGTCGCTTATCCGCTGTCTCAGCGCGGCAGCGGCCCGGTCGTCGAGGTGGGTGTGCCAGCCCGGCACCAGCACGATGGGATCGGCGGGGTCGGCGTCGAACGGCGTCGGCACCAGGAACGCCCGGTCGATGAGGATCACCGTCCCCGGCCGGGATTGATACGACAGCCCCCACAGCAACCGGGCCAGCAGCTTCGCCCCGTGGTCGTCCGACAGCACATGCCAGGTCTCGTGGAACCGATTCGTACTGAACCGCGCATGTGTCCCCGGCCGCGGCACGATCACCGTCCGCACACCACGAACTCCCCGCACCGCGTACCGATGCAGTTTCAACCCGTCCGCGATATCCCGGGCATTCCCCGGTCGTTGCCTCTTCATCCCCCCAAGGAGGCCACATCGCCCCGCGGCCGGGCAATCGCTTTTCCGGCCGGGAGCGGCCGGTACACCAGGCGGTGCGGGCTTGTCGTCGAAGTGGGCCCGTCGTAACGGTTGGGGGCTCGTTGCGAGTTTCGGGGGCTCGCGGGGCCTACTGTCTGGTTCAGCAGTGTGTTGGCCCGAACCGGGTTGCCACCGGTTCACGACGAGCGAGGTGGTGGGACTGCCATGGTCGACGGAACCGTTTCCGGGGGTGCCGATCAACTGTCGGGTAGCCGACGGCTGCTGGCGGTCCTGCTGGCGATGGCGATGTTCGTCCTCGTCGTGGACACCTCGCTGATGAACGTGTCGATCTCGGCGGTGGTGCGCGACCTCGACACCACCGTCAGCGGTGTGCAGTCCGCGATCGCGCTCGAGGCATTGGTGTCGGCGGCGTTCATCCTGATCGGCAGCAAGGTCGGGGATCTGATCGGCCGTAGACGCGCCTACGTGCTCGGTCTGTTCGGCTACGCGACCGGGGCGACCGCGATGATGTTCGCGCAGAGTCTGACCGCGGTGATCGTGCTGTGGGCCGTGGTCGGTGGTATCGGTGCGTCCCTGCTGCTGCCGGCCATGCAGTCCCTGGTGCACGGCAACTTCCAGGGGGCCGCGCAGAAGCGGGTCTACGCACTCGTCGGCGCGGCGGCCGCGATCGCCGCCGCCGTGGGACCACTGCTCGGCGGCTTTGTCACGACCTACCTGTCGTGGCGCGTCGGGTTCGCGCTCGAGGTGGTGATCATCGCCGTCGTCCTGTCCGGTATCGGGCTGGTTCGCGACGTGCCCTTCGCGGGCGCGCGCGGAGTGGATGTGGTCGGCGCCGTGCTATCGGTTTTTGGTATGGGTGGCATTGTGCTGGGGATTCTGGTGTGGCAGGAAGGTGGCGAGGCCGTCGCGGCCCTCCTGGTGGCCGGTGCGGCGGCGTTGATCGGGCTGGCGTACTGGCTTACCCGCCGGAAGCGGCGGGGCGAACCCACGCTGATGGATCCGGACCTGTTCCGGTCCAAGGCGTTCCGGCTCGGGGTCACCGGGCAGATGCTCCAGCAGGTCGCTTTGGGTGGCACGATGATCGCACTGCCGATCTACCTGCAGATGGTGCTCGAGTACAACGCGATGCAGGCGGGCCTGTCGCTGGCCCCGTTGTCACTGAGCATGTTCGCCGTCGCGCTGCTCGCGGGGAAGCGGGCAGGGGACCGGCGTTCAGCGCCGATCATCCGGTGGGGGTTCGTCCTTGTCACCGTCGGTATCGCGATGCTCGTCCCGCTGGTGCCCCGCGCGGAGTTCGGGTGGGCGCTGCTGGCGCCGCTCGTCGTCGCCGGCGCCGGCTTGGGTCTGCTCGTCTCGCAGCTGAACAACTACACGCTCGCGCCGATCTCGGAGGAACGGGTCAGCGAAGCCTCGGGCACCAACTCCGCCGCCGGGTCGTTCGGGCTCTCGTTCGGTCTGGCGTTCGCCGGCGCGATCATGCTGGCCACGCTATCGCTCACCTTCACCGCGATGGCGAAGTCGAGCGAGGTTCTCCCACCTGCGGAGCAGGAGTACGTCGCCCAGGTCCTCGAGGAGGACGCGCAGGTCATGAGTAACACCGAACTCGAGTCGCTGCTCGCTGATCAGCCCCCGGCGATACGTGAGGAGATCGTCCGGATCAACACCGACGCAAGGCCACTCGCGCTGCAGGTGGCGCTGCTCGTGCCGATCCTGGCTGGACTGCTCGGGCTGCTCAATTCGTTCCGAATGGTGCGCGAACCCGACGCACCGCCCGCAACGCCGGGTACCACGCCCGGGCTGCTCTGACCTCGCTGCCGACGTGGTCCTGCCCACGGGGTCGTTCGCTCACGATGCCCTCGCGGTCGGGCGAACGATGGTGCGGCCAGGCGGGTGGCGCGACGGGGCCGGCCTCGGCGCGCAGCGCGAGAGCGAGCGTCTCCTTCATGCCCGAAATCGTCCCAGGAACCCATGCCCGGATATTCCCCGCCGACACGACCAGAAACCAGCGTTAGACATCTGAGTGTTCTTGTCTTATCTTGGAGGCATGAGTTCAACGACGTCTCATACGGTCGGGTTCGAGCTGCGCTCCGGGGAAACCTGGCGCGACCCCTGGTCCATGTACTCCGCGCTGCGTGACCAGGATCCGGTCCACCGGGTGATCCCCGAGGGGCGGGAAGCCGACGACTTCTATGTGCTGTCCCGCCATGCCGACGTCTGGGCGGCGGCCAAGGATCCCGAAACCTTCTCCTCCGCAGCGGGATTGACCGTCGACTACGTAGATCTGGTGGCGGCCGGCTTCGGTGCCGTCAAGCCGTTCGTCTTCATGGACCCGCCCGAGCACACCGACTTCCGCCGCCGGGTCGCGCCGGGGTTCACTCCGCGCCAGGTGAATTCGGTGGAGCCTGCGGTGCGCCGATTCGTCGTCGAGCGGATCGAGCGGCTGCGCGCGGCGGGGTCGGGCGACATCGTCGAGCAGCTGCTCAAGCCGCTGCCCACCATGGTCGTCGCGCACTATCTCGGTGTGCCGGAACGCGATCACGGCAAGTTCGACGAGTGGACCGAGAACATCGTCGGCGGCGCGGTCGCCGGGGCCGGGCTGGCCGCGGGTGATCAGAACGCCTTCACCGCGGTCGGTGAGCTGGTCGGCTACTTCTCCGAGCTGATCGCCCGTCGTCGCGTCGAACCGGGCGACGACACCATCTCGCATCTGCTGGCCTCCGGCCTCGGCGCCGACGGCGACAACGAGGGCCTGATCGCGATTCTCGGCTTCGCGTTCACCATGATCACCGGCGGCAACGACACCACCACCGGCAACCTTGGCGGCGCGGTGCAGCTCCTCACCGCCTACCCCGACCAGCGTCGTTTGCTCCTCGAGGATCCGTCGCTCATTCCGGACTCCATCGAGGAATTCCTGCGCATGACCTCACCGGTGCAGGGCCTGGCCCGCACCACCACCCGCGACGTCGAACTGCACGGCACCACCATTCCCGCGGGCAGGCGCGTGCTGCTGCTCTACGGTTCGGCCAACCGCGACGAACGCGAATTCGGCGCCACCGCAGCCGAACTCGACATCCGCCGCAACCCCAAGCGCATCCTCACCTTCAGCCACGGGCACCACCACTGCCTCGGCGCGGCTGCCGCCCGGATGCAGGCGCGCGTCGCGCTCGAGGAGCTGCTGGCCCGCTGCCCCGACTTCACCGTCGACCTCGACGCCGTGCGCTGGTCGCAGGGCAACTACGTGCGCTGGCCGGTCGCGGTGCCGTTCCGGGCCGTGGCATGAGCGGCGACTGGCTGGCCACCGACCGCGCGGATCTGGCCGCCGAGCGCATTCTCGACGCGGCCGCCGAACTGTTCGCCGAACGCGGGGTGGCCGCGGTCGGCATGCGCGACATCGCCGCGGCGGCCGGGTGCTCCCGGGCCACGCTGTATCGCTACTTCGACAATCGCCAGGCCGTGCGGATCGCCTTCGTGCACCGCGAGACCCGGCGCATCGTCGCCGGGCTCACCGATCGGGTCCGCGATATCGCCGATCCGGGGGAGCGGATCATCGCCGCGATGCTCGGCGCGATCGCCGCGGTCCGGGCCGACCCGCTGCTCATCGCCTGGTTCCGGCCCGGCGATTCCGGCACGGCCGGTCGCCTCAGTCAGGACTCCGACGTCATCGAGTCCCTGGCCGCGACCATCTTCGCCGACATCGATCTGAGCGATCCCGAGCGCAGCAGGCTGGCCCGCTGGCTGACCCGGGTGATCGTCTCGTTCCTGGCCACCCCCGGCCTCGACGACGCCGACGAAGCCGCGATGCTCCGGGAGTACGTCGCCCCGATCATCACCCGCGCCGCCCCGACCCTGGCCGATTACTGATTCATCGGCCGGGTTCGGCCACCCGCGACTTTCCGTCGAAGTGGGCGACGCGCGGTTCCGGCATCGCGCACGCCATGCCGTCGGCCATCCCGGTCGGCTGCACCCCCAGGCCCTGGTTGAGCCGCGCCCGCTGGTTCTCCCACGCGATGGTCGCGGCCAGCTCGGTCAGCTGGGCCTTGGACAGATGGGTGAGCAGGGTGTCGCGCAGCTCCTCGAGGTCGACCGCGGGCGTCGCGGTCATCGCCTCGGCGAACGCGATCACCAGCTTCTCCAGCTCGGTATAGGCGTCGCTGGTCCGGTACCGGGGCAGCTCGGTGATCTGTGCCCTGGTCAACCCGGAGGTGTGCGCCAGCGCCGAGCCGATGTCGAGACAGAACTGGCAGGCCACCAGGCCCGCCGTCTTGAGCTCGGCGAGTTCCTTGAGCCGGGGATCGAGCTTGTTGCTGAACAGCAATGCCGTCTCATACGTCATGGTCGCCGCCGCGATCTGCGGTCGCCGCCCGAGCCATCCGACCAGATCGCCACGGTTTCGCCGCGCGTGCCCGATGACCTCGGCGTATCCCCTGATTCGCTGGACCACTCGCATCGATACCACCCCTTCGTGTCGACGATTCGCCCTACCTACGAACCTACGCCGGGCGCACACTAGAACGTGTTCTATATTCGAGACAAAGTTCCGGCGATCCCTCGGGAGTCCAGATATGTACCAGTGGTCCGACGAAGACCTGATGTTCCGCGACGCTGTGCGCGGTTTCATCGCCAAGGAGATCACCCCGCACGTCGACCAGCTGGAGAGCGGAGCGCTGCCGCCGTTCGACATCATCCGCAAGCTCTACGCCACCTTCGGGCTCGACGAGATGGCGCGCGAAGGGCTCGAGAAGGCGCTCGCGCGTGAGGAGGCCGGCACCACCGGCTCGGGCAAGTCCGGCGGCGGTTTCAGTGGCGCGGGCAGCATGGGCGTCATCCTCAACAGCGAGCTGGCCGGTGTCAGCCTGGGTCTGGTGGCGTCGATGGGCGTGAGCCTCGGGCTCACCGCGGGCACCATCCGCAGCCGCGGCACCCTCGCCCAGAAGAAGCGCTGGCTGCCCGAACTGGTCACCATGGCCAAGGTCGGCGCCTGGGCCATCACCGAGCCGGACTCGGGCTCCGACGCCTTCGGCGGGATGAAGTCCTACGTCCGCCGCGACGGCGCGGACTACATCCTCAACGGCCGCAAGACGTTCATCACCAACGGCCCGTACGCCGACGTCACCGTCGTCTACGCCAAGCTGGACGAAGAGGACGGCACCGACCGCCGCGACCGCAAGGTGCTCGCGTTCGTGCTCGACAAGGACATGCCCGGCTTCGTGCAGAGCCCGGCGTTCAAGAAGATGGGCATGAACTCCTCGCCCACCGGCGAACTGTTCTTCGAGAACGTCCGCATCACCCCCGACCGCCTCCTCGGCGAGACCGAGAACCCCGCCAAGGGCGACGGAAAAGACAGTGCCAAGGAGTCTTTCGCGGCCGAACGCATCGGCATCGCCTCGCTGGCGCTCGGCATCATCAACGAATGTCACCGCCTGTGCATCGATTACGCCAAGTCCCGCAAGCTGTGGGGCAAGGAGATCGCGCAGTTCCAGCTCATCCAGCTCAAGCTGGCCGAGATGGAGATCGCGCGCATCAATGTGCAGAACATGGTCTTCAACGCCATCGAGCGCACCGCCGCGGGCGACAAGGTGACCCTCGCCGAAGCCTCGGCGATGAAGCTCTACTCCTCCCGTGCCGCCACCGAGGTGGCGATGGAGGCCGTCCAGCTGTTCGGCGGCAACGGCTACATGGCCGAGTACAAGGTCGAGCAGCTCGCCCGCGACGCCAAGTCGCTGATGATCTACGCGGGCAGCAACGAAATCCAGGTCACCCATATCGCGAAGGGGCTGATCGCGGGGTAGAAACAGCGGTTCGACCTGGTAGTTCCGCTCGTATACTACGAAGATGCGAATCCACCGGAATGCCCTCGCCGGCGCCGTGGTCGCCGCTGCGATCGTTGCTCTCGCGCCCTCGACGTCGGCCACCCCGCCCTCGGGGGTGACTGTCGAACAACTGACCACGGTCGATGTGAGCGGATTCGGTCCGTTCGCCGCGTTGCCGAGTGTGTTCACCTTCCGGCGCATCACCATCGCGCCGGGCGGCACCCTCGGGTGGCACTATCACGACGGCAATGTGCTGGCCTTCGTGACCGCGGGTGAGGTGACGCGCTACGAGTCGGACTGCGTGCCGGCCACCTACTCGGCGGGTCAGGGACTGTCCGAGACCGTCGGCCCCGACCACGTCCATGTGGGCCGCAACCTCGGGACCGGGCCCGCCGAGCTGTACGTCGCCTACATCAATCGCGCGAACGAACCGCTCTTCGTCGACGCCCCGGCCCCGGACTGCCCGTAGCCGCCTGCCGATGCCGCCTCCGTAGGCGCGGCGACCCGGTTGACGCCACAGCGCGCCCGCCGACTTCGCCGCGACCGTCCGAATGGCTCGCCCGCCGTGGCCATCCGACTGGCTACACGGCGATTTCAGGCGAGGCAGGCGTCGGCGCCGCCGGCGGAGAACGTCTCGGCGCTGCAATAGGTGGCTTGCGGGTAATACGGACCCATCGTGATGGCCGGGTCGGCGCCGGAGTCCTGGGAGGCCTGGACCGAATTCGGGTAGAACGCCGCGCTCGGGGTCATGTTCCGCAGGAACAGCACCTTGTCCACGTCGGTGCTGCCCCAGGGAATCGGCGTGACGTTCGGCGGGAGATCCGTCGGCAGGTCCGCGGGCACGGCGACGACGTAGGTGTAGTAGCCGGAGGCGTCGAGCGCGGTCTCGAAGTCGGCGGCGCAGGCGACGACAGGGTAGGGGGTGCGGAAGTCGTTCTGGCACATCGACCAGTACCGCATCTGGGCCGGCTCGGTCGGTGACTGTCCGGCCCTGGTATCCGGGAAGGTCGGGGCTTTGCCGCGCACCACCAGCAGCCGCCCCGGCTGATAGCTGATGCGGGTCCCGACGTACTTGTTGTCCCCGTTCGGGAAGAGCCCGGCGGTGCTGGCCGGATTGCCGAATGTCGCCTCCGGGGCATTGCCGGGGAACGCGCCCGAGGCGGCCGCGGCGATCCCCTGATCGAAGGCCGCTTTCGCGACATCGGCGACGGGGCCGGTGTATGCGGCCGGGTCGAAGGGCTGCTCGCACGGCTGGGCCGGAACCTCGGTGCCCGCGAGGGAGAGCTTCACATCCGGCAGCGGAACACCGCCACTGACCGAGGTCGGATCGGTCGGAACGTAGACCCGGACGATGACGAACCCGATCGGAGTGTTCTGCCCGCTCGCGACCGCCTGAATCTCGTTGCGGCTGTGGTCGGCCGGTCCGTTGACCAACGTGGCGTGCCACCGCTGTTGCGACGCGGGCAGCGCGGCGGCGGAGGCGTCGACGTACGGGTTACCACTGCCCGGATCCGCGGCGATCTCGTTGTCGCGCAACGTGTCCACGGTGTCGAGATTCGTCCCGTAGGTGTTCAGCGAGAAGTACCGCGCGGCCGGATAGGTACCGGACAACTCGATCGAGTCACCCGGCCCCAGCGCGAACGGCATCACCCAATACGTCGAGTTCGCATCGGGGAAAGCCACATTCAACACGGTGTCGTTCGACATGAACCGCCACGCGCACAACGCCGGGTCCGGCGGCCCCGCGGCAGCTGACCCGGCGAACCCCACCGCCGCCAGCACCGTCGCCACCACACAACCGACGCGAACGATCAAAGCCACAACCGACTGCATGACGATCCCTTCGTTGCGCTCGAACTGCCGAACTACCGAAGAATCCGCACGTCCACGTCACCGTGGTCGGCTCGCGACCAACATAGACCACCCCATTGTGTCGAACCCCTCCGGGGACGCCGATCGATCAGCGTCATTCCCTCGGTCCGACGTTCTCGTCGCTCCCGCGCGCGCGGGGAATGATGTCGTCGACCACACGCGTCAGGTGCTGCGCGACTTCGCTCCGGGGGTGAACCGACAAGGCCTGGCTGACAATCAGCCAATCCGCGACGACATCACCTCGGACATACTTGCGGAAACAGTTGTAGATCGCGTAATAGGCGAGCTCGACCGAGTCGGGGAATGCCAGATCGTCGTCTTGCATCGCGACGATGGGCTCGAGATACCTACCGCCGATATCCGCGCGATCCACACCGGCCCGAGCCGCGCGAAGGGCATCGGCGGGCAGCTCGACATCGACGTGGTGCCACATCCCCACGACCGAGTCGCGGTAGCGAAGCGCAGCGGGCTTTCCCCGGACGTAACCGTTCCAGGTCAGCAGGGCATCGTCGCACAGCGAGAGATGAACCAGTCGTCGGCTGTCGGCTCCCAACTGGAAGAAGGGGTGCTTCGATCTCATAGGCGATTCTAACGATCATCGACCCCGATATTCGGGGCAGCCGACATCGCGGGCCCGACTCTACGATTCGGTCATGATCCTTCTGACTCGAATACTGCGCGCCGGTGTCGCGGCTCTCGCCGTCACTACAGGCCTTCTCATCGCGGCAGGCCCGGTCGCCGCGGAAACCACCGGCACGGGCAGCAGCTCCCTCGGCACCGGCTCGGCACAGAACCTCGTCGAGGCCTTCGCCTGCGCCGTGGGCGCCATGTCCTGCCCCATCGTCATACCCCAGTGACCGCGGTCGGAAGGGCTGGCTGACGTATCCGCACAGGCCTGTCCGTTCCGAAACCGGCCTAATCGGTCAACCGGCGCAACATGTCGCGGTGGACGCCGGATTTTGTGTCGTGACTGCGCCGCGCGGCGCCTACCTGTGCCGATGAAGTGCCCCCACTGGGACTCGAACCCAGACTGAACGGATTTTAGGAACCTCCGGCTCGATCCGGCGACGCCCCGGTTACCTGCGGAAATACGCGGCGGCAGCTCTCAAAGTCACACTGGCCTTGTGGTTTTGGGGTGGTCTGCGGGGGCTTGCGGGGCCTATAGGTAGGTTCGCGGGGCCTTGAGAACGCCCCTAGCGGGGTGGGCCGGAGCTGGGGCCGCGTCTCCGCAGGTGGGAGACATTTTCGCTCTCGATGCGCTGCTGGATGGCTGACACGGTGCGGTCCGGCGGGATGCGCTCGGGCCACAGCACTACTCCGACGATCACGGCCAGCGGCAAGCCCACCGCAACGACGAACCCGAGCGTGATCACCCGTCCGCCCGCCCGCTGGTCTCGCCCACGGTCATGGGGCACCAGTCGCGCTGTTCGGCTGCGGTGAGCCACGCGGCTACGTTGTCGAGCGATCCGTGGCAGACGACCCGGAACGGGCTGTACAGCTCCCACCCGTAGGGCGGTTCTGGCGCGCGGCGGATTGCCATCGACCTGTTCGCGGCCCGTTCGGTCAGCGCATCAAGCTGAGATTTGATCGCGTCGCTCATCAGTCCCCCTGTGGGTCATTGGGTGAATGCGCCCACCGCCGCAGAGCTTTCGCCATCGTCCGCGCAGCTCACTACGCCCGATGTGCCGAGCAGCGTTGCCCGACATACCCCGGCGGTGGGGCTAAGAGATACTCTCGGGGACTACCGAGAAAATGGCCCGAGCAATACGGTTTACCTATGTTTACCGATGGCGGGGCGGTGACCGGGGGCCTGTTGCGCGAGCTGCGCACGATCGCCGGTATCGGCCTGCGGACGATGGCCGCACGTACATGTTTCACGACCGGGTACCTGTCGCTGGTTGAGACCGGGCGCAAGCCGGTAACCCCGGTGGTTCTGGCCGGGTACCGCGCTGTACTGGGTGACCCGACGTTGGGGCTGGCGAATGTTGACCCGGAGCGGCTGCAGGCCACAGTCACCGACCCGTCCGGCGCTGGCAGTTCCAGCTTGGAGGACGTTGCGGTAATCCTTGAACGCACAAGGCATTTGGAGGATGTGGCGGGCGCGGAACTCGTCGCTCCGGTGATCCGGGGGATGGACGGCGTAGCGCGGGCGCTGGCTGCTGAGCGGATCGGCGGAACCGCGGCGGCGTGTATGGCGTCGGAGGTGGCCCGGTACCGGGGCTGGCTGGAGCACGCCATCGGTAGCCCGCACGTTTCCAACCGGGCACTGGAAGACGCGGCGCGCTTGGCAGAGGTGGCGGGGGACCGGTCCCAGCTCGCCCACTCCTACAGCTTCCGCGCCTACACGGCGCGCCACCAGGGCGACACCGCGCGGGCAGTTGCGCTCACGGACGCCGCTATCGGCGTCGACGGGGCACACCCGATTCTAGGTGTGTACGACCGGTACCAGCGCGCGGAACTGCTTGCGTTACGCAAGGAATTGCGCCAAGCCGGTAAGGCGCTCGCCCTGGCCGACAAGGCAGCCGAGGCAGCAGACGGGATCGAGTTGCCCGCCTTCGGCTACTGGTACACGGCTGGGTTCTGGGGCGTGCAGCGCGGCATCGTGCTGGCGCTGCTCGGGCGCAAAGCCGACGCGATCGCGGAGGCCACGCAGGGCGTAGCGGCTATGCCCCCCGGGCACAAGTCCGCCGGGTGGCTGGCATCAATGCTGGCGCAGATCGCCCCTGAGATGAAGCCGGGCCCATAGCCGCGATCTCTGGGATGATCTGTGCGTGCCTCCCGAGCAGATCATCCAGATCGTCCAGAGCTCGCCCGCGTGGTGGCAGGCGTGGCTCCCAGTGCTGGGCTCAGCTCTTGTGGCCACCGCCGCATACACCGGGGTCGTCAAAAGCAACCGCACCAACCGTGATGGGATTGCTGCGGCCGACGCGCGTGAGCACACCAAATGGCAACGGGAGGCTCTGATGGAAGCTTCAGCCGCCGTCATGGAGAAGTCCCGAATCGTGCGCGGTATTGCTGCGCGAGTCGCCGAAGGCGGGGATGAGCCCTACTACCATGAAGGGCCGACGCGCCCGAGCGGGCCAACATTCTTCGGGCGGTATAACCAGGCAATAGACGATCTTTCGCAGGAGATGCAACGACTACGAATGGTCGCCGATGTGAACGTGTACACGACCGTTCAATCAGTGCTAGATGCGCACAAGGCGGCACGCGGCGCAGCTTTCAACTGGGTTAAGTCGCTAGAGCTCGGCGATCTCGCTTCTGACGATCCCACAGCGACCCAAAGGAATCGGGAGATACGGGAAGCGCTGTGGGCCAGTGAGAACGCTGTGCTAGTGCGCGAGCATGAACTTGCTGATGCTGTATGCGCCAGCCTTGGCATCGAGCCGTTACTATCACCCGGCCGTACGCCGCCCGAATAGCGGCACCACGTTGGCCCCGTTCGAAAACTGCGGCGGCGTGACTACCGCCGAGGTGACGGGTTCTGTCAGGTTGTTAGCCGGGTGCTGTGCCCGAGCCACTTTGACACCTGGATGAAGTGCGTACCGGCCATCAACTGCATTACCGCGAACGTGTGCCACAGGTCGTCCACGCGCACGCCGGTCTGCGCAGGGATGGCCGGGGTGGTGTCGGTGGCGGGCACTTCGGGCTGTGGGCGGGCAGCCCCACGGCTACGAGCGCGGGCTCGAGTTCGCAGCTGGGCTGAGAACGACGCCCGGTGCGCTGCTGGACGGGCTACCTGCGCCTACTGGCGATGCCTGACCCGCTCAGGGGGGGTGACCGGGGGTGGGGCGAAAGCCCATCAAACGGCATGGAAATGACGCCGCGACCCATCTACATGGGTCTTCTTGAGTGCCCCCACTGGGACTCGAACCCAGACTGAACGGATTTTAAGTCCGCTGCCTCTGCCAATTGGGCTATAGGGGCGTCCGGGACAGCCTAGCGACTCGTACGGGTGTACCGGAATCGTGTCGGTATACAAGGTCGGCCCGGCGTGTCGCCGATGACAGCGCCGAACCGACCTTATCGCCGATGGGGCTGGTCAGCCGGTCGACGGGCGATTACCGAGGACGGAGTGGCGGCGGCCGTAGGCGAAGTAGACGGCGAAGCCGAGGACCATCCAGACGATGAAGCGCAGCCAGGTCTCCACCGAGAGGTTGACCATCAGCCACAGGCACGAGAGCACGGCCAGGATGGGGACCAGCGGGACCAGCGGGACGCGGAAGCCGCGGGGCAGGTCGGGGCGGGTGCGGCGCAGCACGAGCACGCCGACCGAGACCAGGACGAAGGCGAACAGGGTACCGATGTTCACCATTTCCTCGAGCGTGCCGAAATCGACGAAGCCGGCCAGCACGCAGCAGACGATGCCGACGATGACGGTCAGCCGGACCGGCGTGCCGCGCGAACCCGTGTGGGCCAGCCAGCGCGGCAGCAGCCCGTCGCGCGACATCGCGAACAGCACGCGGGTCTGGCCGAGGAACAGCACCATCACGACGGTGGTCAGGCCGGCCAGCGCGCCGATGGAGATGACGTTCTTGGCCCAGTCGACGCCGTGGATGGCGAACGCGGTGGCCAGCGTGGCGTTCTCGCCCGCCAGATCGGTGTAGGGCACCATGCCGGTGAGCACCAGCGACACCGCGACGTAGAGCACGGTCACGATGAGCAGCGAGCCCAGGATGCCGCGCGGCACCGCCTTCTGCGGGTTCTTGGTCTCCTCGGCGGCGGTGGCGACGACGTCGAAACCGATGAACGCGAAGAACACCAGGCTGGCCGCGGCGAGCAGGCCGTACCAGCCGAAGCTGCTGTCGCCCGCGCCGGTGAGGAACGAGAACAGCGACTGATGCAGGCCGCTGGCGCCCTCCGCTTCGGGCTGCGACGGCGGGATGTAGGGGCTCAGATTGGCGGCCTTGAAGTAGGTGATGCCGAGCACCAGCACCAGCGCGATGACGGCGAGCTTGATCGCGACCGCGATCGCCGACACCCGCGAAGACACCTTGGTGCCGATGGCCAGCAGCACACCGAGCACGACGATCAGCGTGACCGCACCCCAGTCGAAGGTGACCGACCCGAGTTGCACAGTGGCGGAATCGAATCCGAAGACGGTGCCCAGATACTGCGACCAGCCCTTCGCGACCACCGAGGCGGCGAGCGCGAATTCGAGAATGAGGTCCCAGCCGATGATCCAGGCCACCAGTTCACCGAAGGTCGCGTACGAGTAGGTGTAGGCGCTGCCCGCGACCGGCACGGTCGAGGCGAACTCGGCGTAGCAGAACGCGGTGAGACCACACGCGATGGCGGCGAACACGAACGCCAGCGAGACCGACGGCCCGGCCACATTGCCCGCCGTGCGCGCGGTCAGCGTGAAAATACCCGCGCCGACCACCACGGCGACACCGAAGATCGTCAGGTCCCAGGCCGTCAGGTCTTTGCGGAGTCTGGAATCGGGCTCGTCGGTGTCGAGGATCGATTGCTCGACCGACTTGGTGCGGAACAATCCGCTCTGTCGGCCGGATGGTCGGCCTGCCGCTGGCGTGGCGTCCGGTGTCGGCACGGGTCTTCTCCTTCTGTACGAACGTCTTCGGGGGGTACCCGGAGGCAGGTCAGTGCACGCCCTGCATATGGCGCTTGATCCACGGCGCGAACGCGGCCACGACGAGACCCGCCACGATGGCCGCGGCACCGCTGATGCCGAAGTACGCGGCCTCGTTGTCGGGGTTGTAGTAGCGGGCCAGGGTGCCGGCCATGGAGGTGCCGATTCCGACCGAGAAGAAGTACAGGGCCATCATCTGCGAGCGGTACGCGGCGGGGGCGAGATGGGTGGTCACCGCGAGACCGATCGGCGAGAGCAGCAGCTCGGAGACGGCGAAGCCGCCGAGGATCAAGAACACCGCCAGCACCGGCACGGTCTTGCCGTCGAAGCCGCTCAGCAGGGCGAACATCCAGAAGGCGATACCCATGCCGATGACGCCGAGCGCGAACTTGATCGGCGTGCTCGGCGCTCGGTTGCCCAGCCTGGTCCACATCAGTGCGAACAGCGGTGACAGCGCGATGATCCACACCGGTTCCACCGAGCCGATCCAGCTCGCCGGCGCCTCCCACCCGAAGATGCGCCAGTCGATGCGCTCGTCGGAGTACACCGCGAGCATGGTGAACATCTGCTGGAACAGCGACCAGAACAGCGCGTTGGCGATGAACAGCGGGATGAACGCGCGCACCCTGGTGCGCTCGACCGGGGTCACCTTGGCGCTGGTGAGCAGCACGGCGAAGTAGATGATCGAGGCGACCACGATGACGCCGGTGGTGACATCGGACAGGTTGTCCAGAGTGAGCAGCCCGGTCACCACCGCCACCAGCACCGCGACCGCGGCGAGGGCGATGCCGATGAGCACCGGGTTCAGCTCGCGGCGGGTGAGCGGGTTGGGCACGTCGCGGCCGTGCGTGCCGAGGTTGCGCCGGAAGACCACGTACTGGGTCAGGCCGAGGGCCATGCCGACCGCGGCGGCGGCGAAACCGGCGTGGAAGCCCCATTCGCGCTGCAGCAGACCGGTCAGCAGCGGTCCGGTGAAGGCGCCGAGGTTGATACCGAGATAGAACAGGGTGAAGCCACCGTCGACGCGCGCGTCCGACGGCGAGTAGAGCGTGCCGAGCAGGGACGAGGCGTTCGCCTTGAGCGCGCCACTGCCGAACGCGACGAGCACGAGGCCGGCGCCGACCCCGGCCAGTCCGGGCAGCACCGCCAGCGCGATATGGCCGGCCATGACCACGACGCCGCCGTAGAAGACGGTGCGTTCCATACCCAGCACCCGGTCGGCAATCCAGCCGCCGAGCACAGTCGACAGATACACCAGGCCGCCGTAGGCGCCGACGATGCCGAGCGCCGTGCTCTGGTCGAGGCCGAGCCCGCCCTCGGTGGTGGAGTAGTAGAGGTAGTAGCCCAGGATCGTGAGCATGCCGTAGAAGGAGAAACGCTCCCACAGCTCGACACCGAACAGGTTGGCGAGTCCGATCGGATGGCCGAACAGGGTACGTTCGCCGGCCTGGTCGGCGGGGCCGGGCGGGTCGCCGAGCCGCGTTTCTTCGGTGGACATAGGGGAACGATCCCACGTCCAAACGGTGTACAGCAATTTTCCCGCATCATCGCGGGTTCGGCGCGCCGCGCCGCCTCGGACGGGTGTTCTCACCGCGCAGCGGGCCCGCGTGCGAATTACCCTGGAGTGGCCGGATTCCCGCGACGGACGAGGAAATCAGACATGCTGACTGCCGAGGTGACCGTGCCGGTCGACCGCGCGGCGGCCTTCGCGACCCTGGCCGACGGCTGGCTGTACGCGAGCTGGGTGGTCGGCGCCTCGCATATCGGCCGGGTCGATCCCGACTGGCCGGCGGTCGGCAGCCGCATCCAGTACCGATTCGGCCTCTGGCCGGTGCTGATCAGCGACACCACCGTGGTCCGCGCCGCCGATCCGCCGCGTCGGCTGGAGTTGGAGGCGCGGCTCTGGTCGGTCGGGTCGGCCTGGATCCGGCTCACGCTGGCCGAGGCGACGCCGGGGCACACCACCATCCGGATGACCGAGCGCGCCTCGAGCGGTCCTGCCCAGCTGATCCCGGGGCTGGCGCAGGATCTGGTCTTCGCCGCGCGCAATCAGGAGTCGCTGGATCGGCTGGCCGATTTGATCAGGGCGCGGGCGCAGAACTCCTGATTCGGGTGGTTGATCGCGACCGTCTCGCTGGTGGTCACCGGGCTGGTGATCCTGGTCGGGCCGGCCGAACTGGAGGTCGACGCCGAGGATCGGGCGCGGCGCGAACCGGTGCGCGCGGCGGCTGGCGTCATGCGCAGCACCGATCCGGCCACGTTGTCCGACAGCGGCGGGCAGTGGCCGCGTCAGAGCTGAGCCCGTCTACTGGCTCGGTTCAGGCAATTCGCAGTCGTCGACCTTGGGGTTGACGCCCGCGTAGTTCAACGGTCCGGCCAGCACCGTCACCGCGATGGTGCCGAGGGTTGCGCAGTTCTGCTCGCGATCGGTGTAGTAGCCGCGTTGGCCCGCGGCGATGACGCCGATGATCAGCCACACCAGCACCAGGATCGAGAGCAGGCGAGGAATGTTCGCCGACATGGTCTACCTCCTGAGAGTCCGGTGGGGGATCAGTAGTAGTGCCGTCTGCCGCCGACCGGACGGCCGAGGCTGCCGGCCAGGGCCAGGACGAGGCCGATCACCAGCACGATCACGCCCACGGTGGACAGCAAGGAGATGCCGAAGACGAGACCGGCGATGAGGAGTAGTGCGCCGAGAAGAATCATGGAGCTCACCTTTTCGGTATGGGTACAACGTCGCGGCGCGCGGATCGCCCGCCACATCGGGCATATGCCCCGTGGTGCCGCCGGGAAACAGGCTTCGGCTGGGCGGGAACGGATCTGCGGTCAGCTGGTCGACGGCGGCGCGGCGGTGTGGCGCCGGGCGGCCGACTCGTTGTCGGCGGTCAGCCGGTAGACGGTGCGTTCGAGGGTCGCCAGGATCCCGGTGATCGGCAGGCTGCCCGCGGCGAATCGCCCGATCAGGGCCAGCGCCATATTGCCCAGGATCAGGCCGAGGTCGTCGAGGTAGCCGGGGTCGAGGTCGCGCAGGGCGACCTCGGCGGCCGGGAGCACCGCGGTCAGGCCCTGGCTGTCGAGGCGTTCGCCACCGGGACCGGTGCGGGCGTGATGGTAGGCCTCGAGCATCTTGGGGTTGCGTTCCCAGGGCTCGAAGACGGTGCGCAGCAAGCGGATCAGGCTGTCGTGCACGGATTCGTCGGGTTCGGGTGGGGTCACGTCCGCGTAGGCGTTGGCGGCCATCCACCGCTCCAGCGCGGCGATGATCAACTCGTCCCTGGTGCGGAAGAGCCGGTAGATCTTGGCCAGCGAGACATGGGCCTCGGCGGCGACGGCGCGGAGCTGGACGGCCTCGTAGCCCTCGGTGGTCAGCAGCCCCAGGACCACCGCGACGATCTTCGCCGATGCGTCCGATTCCGTTCCGCTGCTCACGGGTGAATGGTAGCGTCGCCCAGCGGTAACCCAGTTACTGCTGGGTCGGGTCGGTGCGCGCCGCCACCGCCGACGCGCTGCTCGACGGCGGCGAGGTCGAGCGCGCCGCCCGCGACATGATCACCGGCCAGGGCCGCGAGGCCGGGCTGCTCGGTCTGCTGCTCGACCGCCGCGCGTAAGCGGAGCACCCCGAAAATCCCTACCCCGATGAAGGTTTGCCGAATGTCGAAGTTCTCTCGCCGTACCCTGCTGACCGGTGTGGCCGCCGCGGGTCTCACCCTGGCCGCCGCGGGTACCGCCGGGGCGCGGCCCGTAGCCGCCCGCACCGGCGGTATCCCGCTCACCAGTGAGGACCGTCGGGTCGTCGTGATCGGCTCGGGCTTCGGTGGCGGCGTGACCGCACTGCGACTGGCCGAAGCGGGCGTTCCGGTCCTGCTGCTCGAACGCGGCAGGCGCTGGGCGACCGGGCCGAACTCCCAGACCTTCCCGCTGGCCACCCGGCCGGACAAGCGCATGCTCTGGTACCGCTCCGATCCGGTGGTGTTCGGGCGGCCGCTGGTGTTCGAGCCGTATGCCGGTCTGGTGGAAGCGGTTCCGGGCGCCGGGATGACCGCGCTGTGCGCGGCCGGCCTCGGCGGCGGTTCGCTGATCTACCAGGGCATGTCGTTGCAGCCCGCGCGCGAGGTGTTCGAGACGCACTTCCCGGCCGGGCTGGACTGGGACCGGATGGACCGGGTGCACTACCCGAAGGTGGCCCGCATGCTCGGGCTCGCCACCGCGCCGGACGAGCTGGTCGCCCACGAGAACTACGCCGCCGCACGGATATTCGCCGAACGGGTCCGAGGTGCGGGCCTGCCGCTGTCGAAGATCCCGATGCCGATCGACTGGAACTACGCGCTGGCCGAACTGCGCGGGGAGATGACGCCGTCCTACACCAACGGCGACGGCGCGCTCGGCGTGAACAACGGCGGCAAGCACTCCGTCGACGTCACCTATGTCGCGGCCGCGGAGGCGACCGGGCTGGTCGAGGTTCAGGTCCTGCACGAGGTGACCGGAATCGAGCGCGCCGCCGACGGCCGCTGGGTGGTGCGCGTCGACCGGGTCGACACCGCGGGCACGGTGCTGGAGAACAAGATCATCACCACCGGCACGCTGGTGTTGGCGGCGGGCAGCCTCAACACCACCCGGATGCTGGTGCGGGCACAGGCGCTGGGCCACATCCCCGATCTGCCCGACGAGCTCGGCCGGGGCTGGGGGACCAATGCCGACCGGATCTACGTCTGGCGCGACGGGTCGGCGGGATTCGGTGCGGCACAGGGTGGTCCGGTGGTCTACGGCAGCAAGAACTGGGACGACCCACAGGCCGCCTTCACCGTCATCCAGGCGTCGATTCCGTCGCTGCCGGTCGACCCGGGCGCCACCATGCTGGTCGGCTACGGCGTCAGCTCCGGGCGCGGCGAGTTCGTCTACGAAGCGGGCGCCGATGCCGCGATCCTGCGCTGGCCCGGCGACGGTGACCGGGCGATCCAGGACGGCCACATCGACCCGGCGGTGCGGCGCATCGCGGGCCCCGGCGGCACGCTCATCGACACCAACGCGCTGTTCCCCTCCACCTGGCATCCCCTGGGCGGTGCCAATATGGGCGCGGTCTGCGATCTCGACGGTCGCGTCCTCGGGCAGCGTGGGCTCTATGTCCTCGACGGGGCGCTCATGCCGGGCAATACCGCGGCGTGCAATCCGTCGATGACGATCGCCGCGGTCGCCGAGCGCGCGCTGGAGAATCTGGTCCGCACCGACGTGGGCACGGTGATCTGAGCGGGGTTCGGCGCGCCGCCGATGGTGGCGCGCCGAACGTGGATCAGCCCGCGGAGCCGGGGAACACCGCGGAGCCCGTCGAGGGCGGGCGCGGGCCCGCGGAGCCCAGGTCGGCGTCGACGGAGCCGGTGCCGCTGCCGAAGTCGGCGTCGACCGAGCCCATCGAGCTGCCCGTGGGTGGGCCGATTTCGACCGAGCCCGAGGGCCACAGGTCCCAATCGAGGCCGCCGGCGGCATGGGCGGTGCCGCCCGCGCCGAGCAGGGTTCCCGCGGCGAGCGCGGCCAGCAGGCCCGCCCTGGTGGTGAACTTACGGATGGACATGGGGTGATACCTCCGAGCACTTCGCTGTGATAGCGCCCATACAGTATCTGAAATATGTCAGTTTCATACCTGTGATCGTCGGCCGACTTCCATCTGCACGCGATAGCGGTCGGCGCGATACCAGCTGTGGGTGTGCTCGATCGGCACCTCCGCGCTGAACGACACCCGGTCGAAATGCAGGACGGGAGCGCCCTTCTTGACGCCGAGCAGCATCGCGACGCCTGCCTCGGCGGCCTGGGCGTCGACGGTCTGCTCGGCCCGTTCGATCGGCCTGCCGTAGCGGTCGGCGGTGGTCCGGTAGATCGAACCGGTGAGGTCGTGCGAGATCAGGCCGGGCAGCAGTTCGGGGTTGAACCAGGCGTCGTCGACGCTCACCGGTTCCTCGTCGGCCAGCCGCAGCCTGCGCACGTGATAGGCGCCCGTGTCCGGGGGCAGGCGCAGCGCGCGGGCGGTGGCCTCGGGCGGCACCGCCTCCTCGGCGACCAGTACCAGGGTGGTCGGTTGATGTCCGAGGGTGCGCATCTCCTCGGTGAACGAGGCCAGATGTAGCCGCGACTGCACCGGCCGGTGCGCGACGAAGGTGCCCTTGCCGCGGACCCGGACCAGGTAGCCCTCGTTGACCAGCTGACCGATCGCCTCGCGGACGGTGATCCGGCTGACGCCGTAATCCTGCATGAGGTTGCGCTCGCTGGTCATCAGATCGCCCGGCTGTAGCTCGCGCGTGCATTTCTGCAGCAGAATCGCGCGCAGCTGTTCGTGTTTGGGCACTGCGCTGTCGCGCAGCGGTGCGGGCATGAAGGTGGCTCCTTCGGTGAGGGTGCACCGGTCCCTACTGGTCCTGTCCGGTGTGTTCGAGAATACGCGACCGCGGACCCCTCGGCCCAGGAAATTCTCCCCGGAACGCCGAAAGCCCCGCTGACCGAGGGTATCGGCGCGGGGCCTGCGGTGGAACGGGAGATCAGGACAGCGCTTTGGCCTTGAGCTGTTCGTATTCGGCCTGGGTGATCGAGCCTGCGTCGAGCAGCCGCTTGGCGTCGGCGATCTGCGCGGCGGGGTTGGTGCCCGCCGTCTCCTTGATGTAGGAATCCTGCGCCTGCTGGATCTTCGCGGCCTCGACGTTCGAGCGCTCGGCCATGCCCTGACCGCGCACGATCAGGTACACCAGGGCGGTGAGGAACGGGAAGATGAGCAAGCAGACGATCCAGAGCGCCTTCATCCAGCCCGATGTCTTGTGATCGCGGAACAGGTCTCCGATGATCATGAAGAGCATGAGCAGGTAGGCGACAAAAGCGAAGCTCACAATGATGAGCCAGATGACTTCCCAGAATGACATGGCACACCTCGAGGGGGAGAGGGATCGATCGTCCGTTGCGGGCGATCGATTGAAGCACGCTTCTTGCTGGAAAATTGCCGGTCGTCGAGCGTTTCGTTGACCCTGTCCAGGGTGGGTACCAGTCAGCGTACGCGTAAGCACCCTCGCAGCGCAGGTGGCGGCGCATCGCCGCCACCGGCGCGTCAGCGGATGCCGGGTGTGGCGGGGTTGTTGCCGACGCAGCCGAGGACGACACAACCGGGCGGCCAGTCGGAGAACGGCGGCTTGGGCGTCTCGCCGAGGCAGTCCACGAAGCTGCAGCCCGGATAGGCGTAGGGGCCGATCCCGAAGGTGCCCAGCAGCGCGTCGGGACGGGCGATCATCGGATCGGTGACGCTCACGTCCGGGCGTTCCCGGTACGGGCCCGGGTCGGGGAGCTGCTGGTCGACGAAGGCCGAGACCAGCGTGCGCATCACGTTGTGGGTGTAGGTGGAGGAGGCGCCCGGCGTCGCGACGCCGGTCCAGTTCAGCATCAGGCCCAGGCTGGGCACGATGTAACTGTCGTTGCGCAGCATGCCCGACATCTTCACCGCGTCCAGCGGCAGGCCGGGGAACTCGAGCACGCACGGCGCGCCGTTGATCACGAACAGGAAGCCGTAGCAGGGCATGCTCGCCGAGGGCGACAGCGCCGCGCGCATGTAGTCGGCCGAGATCACCTGCTGGTCGTTCCAGCGGCCCCGATTGCCCACGAGCAGACCGAGTTTCGCGAAGTCGTCCGGCGGCAGGATCAGATGCGCGTGCCCGTAGGTGTTCCCGGCCCGGTCGCGGGCCCAGAAGTAGTCGCCGCGGGCGATGCCCAAGGGGTCGAACAGCTTTCGCTGCGCGAAGCTCTGGAAATCCTCACCGACGGACTGTCCGATGACGTAGACGAGCAGGTCGACCGCGCGCTGGCTGTAGCGGAACATGGTGCCCTGCGGGCGCTCGATCGGCATCGCCAGCGCCTGGGCGACGACATTCGGATCCAGCGCGGCCAGTCCGGTCGCGCCCTCGGCGGCGACCGCGACCTCCATGCCGGAGGACTCGGTGAGCAGATTGCGCACGGTGATGGACCGATGCGCCGCGTCGCCGAGGCCCTCGGGCAGGTAGCGCCCGATCGGCTCGTCGATGAGCAGCTTGCCCTCGTCGACGGCCAGGCCCGCGACCAGCGCGACCACGCTCTTGGTCCCGCTCCACAGGTTCCAGGCCACGCCACCGGACTCGGCGTTGCGCGGCCCCGTGGCCACCAGGCAGTTGTTCCGGTACAGCTGGATGTTGAAGCGGGTGGTGTCGATCGCCAGGTTCATGGCGTCGGCGAGCCGCGCGGGGTCGAGGGCGGCCTCGGCGGGCGTCGCGGTCTGCGGCGTGCGTCCCGAACTGACCTCACACTGCTTGGCGGTGACCGGTTCGGCCTGCGCCACCGCGGGCAGTACCGCGCCCGACGTCAGCGTCAGCGCCGTAACCGCCGCTGCCACAACATGTTTCAGATAGCTGCGCACTCCACCCTCCAGAAAGAGATTCCGGAAGTGAATCGTGAACAGTCACGTTCTTGTTACGGTGGTCAGTTTCCGTACGGCTTGCAGACCTCGATCGCGGTGTCCTTGGCTTCGTTGAACGTGTCGATCACGCCGTTGAGCTCGTCGGTGGGCGCGCGCCGTTCGAGCGTGTCGGCGAGGGTGTTGGTGTTGTCACGGTAGGCGCGCAACGGGGTGGCCAGCGCCGGGATCACGTCGTTGGTGATCTTGCGGCCGAGGTCCTTGGCGTTGTTGCGCAGCGTGGTGACCGCGTCGTCGGCCTTGGTGTCGGTGTCGGCCGCCCTGGTGTTGCTGGCGTCGATGTAGGCGTTGAACGCGGTCACCGAGCTCTTGTTGGCCGCGCGCAGGCCGTCGCAGGCCGCGTCGTTGGCCTTGGCCACCCGCGCCGCCGACGAGGCGGCGACCTCGGAAGTGTAGGAGGCGAGGTCGGTCTGGTTGGCCTGCGCGTCGCCGGGCACCTGCTTGGTGCAGGCGACCAGGATCAGGCCGGTCGCCACGGCCACGAGCGCCGTGCCGACCCCCATACGTTCCCGTTGTCTCATGTCTCCCTCTCCTCCCTCGGGACCGCCGGCCCGCGGACTGCGCCGGAGCCGAACATATCGACCGTACTGGCTGGCGGCGGGTGACGTCAGCTCGCGGTGGCGATTTCGATGACCAACCGAGACGTCGGCCGGTCGCGGCGCCGGGACCACCTGTCCCGGCGCCGCTCCCGCTCAGCTCTGGCCGAGCATGCCACGCATGGTGGCGATCTCGGCCTGCTGATCGGCGATGATCGTCGTCGCCAGCTGCCGGGACTCCGGGTTCACGCCGGCGTTCAGCTCGGTCTGGGCCATGGCGACCGCGCCCTCGTGGTGGGCGATCATCATCTCCAGCCACTGCTTGTCGAAATCGGCGCCCTGGGCGGACTGCAGCGCGCTCATCTGCGCGTCGGTCATCATGCCGGGCATGGCGTGTCCGTCGTGGCCGCCGCTCGCGCTCGGCGCCGGTTTGCCGAAGCTGGTCAGCAGGGTGGTGATCTGCTCCATCTCCGGCGCCTGAGCCTTCTCCACCTGCGCGGCCAGCGCGATCAGCTGCGCGTTCTGGGTATGCGTCGGCACCATCTTCGCCATGTCGACGGCCTGCGCGTGGTGCGGGTACATCATCTGCAGGAAGGTGACGTCGGCGTCGTTGAAGTCGGTGCGGGCCGCGGCCGAGGGCGCGGCCGAGCTGGTGGTGCTCGTCGCGGAGTGGGTGTCGTGCGTGGCACTGCCGTTGTCATCGCTACAGCCCGCGGCGAGCAGCAGGGCGCTGGCGGCGGTGACGGCGAGAACGGTGGCGCGGGTACGGGTGATGGACATGGGTGATCCTCCTGGGGATTCGGGTGGATGTGATTCGGTGCCGCCGCCGGGTGTGCCGGGGCGGTGGGCCTGTCAGATCCGCAGAATCGCCAGTTGGGAGAGGGAGAGCACGGTCCACGGCGGCGGGCGCTCACGCCTGCCACGCCAGGGCCGGGTGGCGGCGGCGCCACCCGCCGCAGCGTCGTCGGTGAGCCGGTAGAGCAGGACCAGGGTCAGGGCGGCGGCCAGCGCCGCGAGGACGAAGACGCAGCCGTGGATGCCCACGCGCTCGTCGCACCCCGACGCGCCGCAGCCGGCTCCCATGGCGTGCTTGTCCTCGTGGGGGAGGGCGAGGTGCGCGGCGGCGTCGCCGGAGCCGGCGATGTCGGCGTCCGCGAGTGGCCCGGGGAGTGCGAGGGCGCCCGCGAGGTGGTCGTGGCCGGAGCTGGTGATGTGGGTGGCCGCGAGTAGTCCGTCGGACGGCAGACTGGCGGTCATCGCGTTCGGAGCCGCGCTGTTGCCCGGTGCCGGTTCGGCGTGCACCGTCTCGGCGGAGACCGATCGGGCGGCGAACCCGGCCGGAAGCGCGGGCGACTCGGGTGCGCCGCTGTGGGCGTGGGCGGTGCCGAAGACCGCCGAGTGCATGGCGACGATCCCGGCCAGCAGCATCAGCACCGCGAGCACCCTGGCGATGCCGGGCGCGCGAACGCGCGAATGCTGGTCGGTCACGGCGCCCAGTCTATCCAGCGCGATCGAGGCTC
Organism: Nocardia fodinahabitans; assembly: GCF_052983615.1. Lineage (NCBI taxonomy): Bacteria > Bacillati > Actinomycetota > Actinomycetes > Mycobacteriales > Nocardiaceae > Nocardia > Nocardia fodinahabitans. Next base: position 2,042,610 of record NZ_JBRJJC010000001.1, on the reverse strand, counting down.
CGGAATACCCGCACACCGTAGGGGTAGTGGTTACGGGCGCGCGATGTCGACGACCAGGCGCGGCGGGTCGGACAGGGCGCTGACCGCGAAGGCGGGCGTGTTGGCGTCGATGCCGATGAACGACTGGGTGGTGCCCTCGTACACGATCTTCTTGTAGACGCCGGTGATGCCCGGGACGCTCGGGTCGGTCACCGGGTCGGGGCCGGCGAAGGGCGGCACGGGCGAGTCGAACGGGTAGGCCGACCCGAGGATGCGTACCTCGAGGATCGAGCGACCGGCCACGTCGACGGTCTTGCCGCTGCCGTCCTGGACCGCGCGGTCGGTGTATTCGACCTGCCAGCCGGGGGTGCCGGTGCCGCCGAGCTCGAAGACCACCCGGTCGAAGCCGGGCTGCTCGCCGATCCTGATGTCGGTCACGGTCAGCGCCGCGCCCGCGGACGCCGCACCGGACTTGGGGGCGTTGTCGCTCGGCGCCGCGCCGGTGGCGTCGGCGAAGGTGCTGGTGGTGCTCGTCGGGGGTGGCGTGGCGGCCGGCGCGTCGTCGGTGCCGCAGCCGGGCAGTGTCAGCGCGGCGATGGCGACCAGTCCGAACACGAGAGCGTTACGCATGGGGCCGATGGTACTCAGCTCGGGCGGTCCGACGGGCGAAGGAACGCGGGGTGTGTTCGGGCTACGGCGAGTTTGCTGGCGTGCCGAACCGCGAGCGGAGCGATCGGATCGGCGCTGGTGCCGTGATCGGCCCGCGGTGGCGACGGATTCGCCCGCCCGGCGAACCGGCGTCACGGCGCTGTTCACGGCCGGTAGCCTCCGGTTCACCTGGCCGAAACATTGGGGAACAACGGGATTCGTGAGATCGGCCGATCCGCGACGATCTGCAAGGGTGTCGCAAATCGGCGGAAGCTGTTCGTACCCATCGGAATACATGCTCCGACAACGCACTGTGAGCAAGGCCACCAGCGGATATCAGGGCCGGATGTGACGGTGGGGCAACGATCTAGCACACTTGTCGCGTGGACAGAGTCGAGGACGTATTCACCCGGCTGCGCCGGTATCCGGACGTGGAGGCGCCGAACCTCTATGCCGTCGACGCTGCCGACCGGCTGCTCCTCGATACCGCGGCCGACGCCCTGGCCGCGGTGGGTAGCGGCGAGGTTGCGGTGATCGGCGACGCCTACGGCGCGCTCACCATCGGCGCGGCCACGCGCCACGACCTCACCGGCCTGCGGGTGCACCAGGACCTGCTCACCGGCGAACTCGCCCTCGCGGGCAATGCCAAGAACCTCGGCCTGACCGACCGCTACACCGCGCACGGCCTCGACGCCGAGTTGCTGACCGGCGCGCGGCTGGTGCTGATGCGCCTGCCCCGGATGCTGTCGGGGCTGGCCGAGATCGCCGAGGCGATCGCCAGGTACGCCGCGCCGGACGTCGTCGTGTTCGCGGGCGGGCGCGACAAGTACCTCACCCCGGCCATGAACGAGGTGCTCGCCGAATCCTTCGGGCAGGTGCGCGCGGGCCGGGGTCGGCAGAAGTCCCGGGTGCTGGTCGTCGGCGAGCCGTTGCCGGTCGGCGAGTCGCGGTTCCCGGTCGCCGAGCACATCGCCGAGATCGACGGTGACGTCCTCGCCTACGGCGCCGCCTTCTCCGGGCCCCGCCTCGACATCGGCACCCGCTTCCTGCTCGAGCACCTGGACCGGATGAAGCCCGACGCGCGCGAGGCCATCGACCTCGGCTGCGGCACCGGCATTCTCGCGGTGGCGCTGGCCAAGTCGCGGCCGCATCTGCGCGTCGTCGGGACCGACCAGTCCGCTGCGGCGGTCGCCTCGGCCAGAGCCACCGCGGCCGCCAACGGCGTCGCCGACCGGGTGACGGTGGTGCGCGACGACGCGATGTCCTCGGCCGCGGACAACAGCGCCGATCTGGTGCTGTGCAATCCGCCGTTCCATGTCGGCGCGGCCGTGCACACCGGCTCGGCGATCAAGATGTTCGCCGAGACCGGCCGGGTGCTGCGACCCGGCGGGGAGCTGTGGACGGTCTACAACTCGCATCTGAACTATCGCGGGGTGGTCGAGCGGATGGTCGGGCGCACCGATGTGATCGGCCGGAACCAGAAGTTCACGGTGACGCGGTCCGTTCGTGGTCTGCGCGACGTACAACGATAGAGCCGGTCGAACGCGGTAGAGTCCGATTTGTCCGATCGGTCGAGGCGGTTGATCCGCCGGGAACTTTGTCCGATCACGACGCGTTGAACAGGGCAGTTGGAGCTGTTGCCCGCCGTCAGGCGAACAGCGACTATTCACTCCAAGAAAGGCGCACGGTGCGTACCTCATCGAATCCGGTGTTCAAGAACTTACCTCGCCAGGAGGGTGTCGGCGGTTACGCGAACTTCGGTTCGGGCGTGGCCGGCGCGGGTCAGCTGGGCAACCAGCAGCAGTACGGCGAGTACGGGCAGCAGTACGGCCAGCAGTTCCAGCAGGCCCCCGCCACCCGTGCGATGACCATCGACGACGTGGTCACCAAGACCGGCATCACCCTCGCGGTGCTGACCGTCGCGGCGATCGCCTCGTTCGCGCTGTCCTCGGCGAACCCCTCGCTGGCTCCGCTGTTCGTCATCGGCGGCGGCCTGATCGGCTTCGTGCTGGTGATGGTCGCGAGCTTCGGCCGCAAGATGGACAACCCCGCCATCGTGCTGTCGTACGCGGCGTTCGAGGGCCTGTTCCTCGGCGCGCTGTCGCTGATGTTCACCGATGTCACCTTCGGCGGTGTGGGCGGTAGCGCCCTGATCGGCCAGGCGGTGCTCGGCACCTTCGGCGTGTTCTTCGGCATGCTGGTCGTCTACAAGACGGGCGCCATCCGGGTCACCCCGCGCTTCACCCGCATGCTGCTCGGCGCCATGGTCGGCGTGCTGGTCCTGATGGTGGGCAACCTGATCGCGAGCTTCTTCACCGACGGCGGCTTCGGCCTGCGCGACGGTGGCGCCCTGGCGATCGTGTTCAGCCTGGTCTGCATCGCCATCGCCGCGTTCAGCTTCCTGCTGGACTTCGACGCCGCCGATCAGCTGATCCGCGCCCAGGCCCCCGAGAAGGCCGCCTGGGGCGTCGCCCTCGGCCTGACCGTCACCCTGGTCTGGCTCTACGTCGAGATCCTGCGCCTGCTGAGCTACTTCCAGCGCGACTGAGATAAGCGGTAAACACACAAGCGGCTCCCCACCACTGGTGGGGAGCCGCTTCGCTATGTCCGGCGAGTACCTGGGTAACTCACCGGGTACGGGCCAACTCGGACCCGCCCGAACCTCCGGCCGCCTCGGGTGTCTCTCGGCACCCGAGTCCGGCCAGAAGTCGCGGAGAGGCGGAGGAGCCTAGCTCAGCCGCTCGATGATCAGCGCCATGCCCTGGCCGCCGCCGACGCACATGGTCTCGACACCGAACTGCTTGTCGTAGGTCTGCAGGTTGTTCAGCAGGGTCGTGGTGATGCGAGCACCGGTCATACCGAACGGGTGGCCCAGCGCGATGGCGCCACCGGAGACGTTGAGCTTGTCCTCGTCGATCTTCAGCTCGCGGGCCGAGCCGAGCACCTGCACGGCGAAGGCCTCGTTGATCTCGAACAGGTCGATGTCGGAGACCGACTTGCCCGCCAGCGCCAGCGCGCGCTGGACGGCCTCGACCGGGCCCAGGCCCATGATCTCGGGCGACAGGCCGGAGACGCCGGTGGAGACGATGCGGGCCAGCGGGGTCAGGCCCAGCTCCTTGGCCTTGGTGTCGCTCATGATGACCAGCGCGGCCGCGCCATCGTTGAGCGCGCAGCAGTTACCGGCGGTGACGGTGCCGTCGGGGCGGAAGACCGGCTTGAGCTGGCTGACCGCCTCGTAGGTGACGCCGGCGCGCGGGCCGTCGTCCTTGCTGACGATCGAGCCGTCGGGCAGGGTCACCGGGGTGATCTCCCGCTCGAAGAAGCCGTTCTTGATGGCTTCCTCGGCGCGGTTCTGCGAGCGCACGCCCCAGCGGTCCTGGTCCTCGCGGGAGATGCCGGTCAGCGTCGCGACGTTCTCGGCGGTCTGGCCCATCGGGATGTAGACGTCGGGGACCAGGCCGTCTTCGCGCGGGTCGTGCCACTGGCCCTTGCCGCCCTCGGCGGTCTCCTTGGTGCGGGCCTCGGCCTTGGCGAACTCGGGGTTCTTGGTGTCGGGCCAGCTGTCGGCCGAACCCTTGGCGTAGCGGGAGACGGTCTCCACACCGGCGGAGATGAACACGTCACCCTCGCCGGCCTTGATGGCGTGGAAGGCCATCCGGGTGGTCTGCAGCGACGACGCACAGTAGCGCTGGACGGTGGTGCCGGGCACGGTGTCGAGGCCCAGCTGCACGGCGACGTTGCGGGCCATGCCGAAGCCACCCTCACCCGCGGGGGAACCGACGCCGAGCATGATGTCGTTGATCGTGCTCGCGTCGAGCGCGGGGACCTTGGCCAGCGCCGCGCGCACCATTTGTGCGGTCAGGTCGTCCGGACGCATACCCGCCAGAGACCCCTTGACGGCACGGCCGATGGGGGAGCGGGCAACGGAGACGATTACGGCCTCGGGCATGAGGACTCCTTTTCGGATGGTTCAGTGAACGGCTGTTTACCTTGCCGGTCTTTCGTGAATCTAACTCTCGCCGTGCGCGACGGGAAGGGCAGGTCGGCTCCGCACCGACTCGATCAGGACGGGAAGCAGCTGAGCAGCGGCCAATTCGTACCCCGCCGCGGACGGGTGGAATCCATCGGTGGCGAACAGGATTTCCGGGGCCGCGCGGAACTCGGAGGCGACCAGCGGTGAACCCATCGGCACCGCGATACCACCTGCGAGCGTGGTCGCGACGGTCTGCGCCTTGGCCAGCCGCACACTCCAGTTCGCCACCACCGTGCGCAGCGGTTGCTGGATCGCGGTGACGGTGCCCAGGTTCGGGCAGGTACCGACGACGACCAGCGCGTCGGCCTCGCGCAGGCGCGACACCGCGGCGGCCAGCCTGCGCGCCGACGCCCGGATGGAGTGCTTCTTGGTGATGTCGTTGGCGCCGACCAGGATGACCGCGGCGTCCGGCGGCGGCCCCGCGACGAACATCGCGTCGACCTGTCCGGCCAGCCCCTTGGAGGTGGCGCCGGAGATCGCCTTGGTGCTGAGCCGGATCCGCAGGCCGGTGGCCTCGGCGAGCCCGCGCGCCACCCGCACGCCCGGCACGTCGGCGGCGCCGAGACAGCCGAGTCCGGCGGCGGTGGAGTCGCCGAAGATCATCAGGTGCAGGTCGCTCGGCACGCCCTTGCGCCACGGTTCGGGCAGCCGCGCACCCGGGGCGTAGACGCCGTCGGCCTCCGGCGGCTTGGAGGTGTCGCGCCCGATGACCGCCCTGGCCGCCCCGGCCTGCGTCATCAGCAACCGATACGTCGCCCAGGAGACGGTGCCTGCGCTCGATCCGGCGAGCACGGTGGTGGCCCCGGTGACGGCAGCGGTACGCCAGCTGATTCGAGGTGCGCTCACATCGGGAAATTCTACGGCGCGAATCGGGCTACACCGAGATCCCCGCCACGGACATGCTGCTGGCGGGCACTCCGGTCGGTGCCTGCCGCAAGTGCTCGGCTACGCTCGTGGCGGAAGAACAGATCTCGTAGGTACATGGGTAACTCGCCGGGTACGCCCAGACATGTCGGCAGGTGGACGCGAGTCCGAATGCCGACTTGGGTGGCACCTACGACCGGCAAACAACGCGGAGAGGCGGGTCAGCTATGCGTATCGCGGATCATGTCGTCGACCTCATCGGCAACACCCCGCTGGTTCGGCTGAACTCGGTGGTCGGTCCGAACGCGGGCCTGGTCGCCGCCAAGATCGAATACCTCAACCCGGGCGGCAGCTCCAAGGACCGGATCGCGGTCAAGATGATCGATGCCGCCGAAGAGGAAGGGCTGCTGAAGCCGGGCGGCACCATTGTCGAACCCACCTCGGGGAACACCGGTGTCGGTCTCGCGCTGGTCGCCCAGCAGCGCGGCTACAAGTGCGTGTTCGTCTGCCCGGACAAGGTCAGCGAGGACAAGCGCAACGTGCTGCGTGCCTACGGCGCCGAGGTCGTGGTCTGCCCGACCGCCGTGCCGCCGGAGCACCCGGACAGCTACTACAACGTCTCCGATCGCCTGGTCCGCGAGATCGAGGGCGCCTGGAAGCCCAACCAGTACGCCAACCCGGGCGGCCCGGACAGTCACTACGAGACCACCGGTCCCGAGATCTGGCGCGACACCGAAGGCAAGATCACCCACTTCGTCGCCGGCGTCGGCACCGGCGGCACCATCACCGGCACCGGCCGCTACCTCAAGGAGGTCTCGGGCGGCAAGGTGAAGATCATCGGCGCCGATCCCGAGGGCTCGGTGTACTCCGGCGGCACCGGTCGCCCGTACCTGGTCGAGGGTGTCGGCGAGGACTTCTGGCCCGCGGCCTACGACCCCACCATCCCGGACGAGATCATCGCCGTCTCCGACGCCGACTCCTTCGAGATGACCCGCCGCCTGGCCCGCGAGGAGGGCCTGCTGGTCGGTGGTTCCTGCGGCATGGCCGTGGTCGCCGCGATCGAGGTCGCCCGCCGCGATCCCGACGCCGTGGTCGTGGTGCTGCTGCCCGACGGTGGCCGCGGCTACCTGTCCAAGATCTTCAACGACAAGTGGATGAGCTCCTACGGCTTCCTCACCACCCCGCTCGAGGCCGGTCCGGAACCGCTCGTCGGCGACGTGCTGCGCGGCAAGTCGGGCGCGCTGCCCGACCTGGTGCACACCCATCCGTCGGAGACCCTGCGCGACGCCATCGAGATCCTGCGCGAGTACGGCGTCTCGCAGATGCCGGTCGTCGGCGCCGAACCGCCGGTGATGGCGGGCGAGGTCGCGGGCAGCGTCACCGAACGCGACCTGCTCTCGGCCGTCTTCGAGGGCCGCGCTCAGCTCACCGACTCGGTGGCCCAGCACATGAGCCCCTCGTTCCCGCTGATCGGCTCGGGCGAACCGCTGTCCACCGCCACCAAGGCCCTGTCCGACAGCGACGCCCTGATGGTCGTCGAGGACGGCAAGCCGGTCGGCGTCATCACCCGCCACGATCTCCTCGGCTTCCTCAGCACCGGCTCCATCGGCCACTGAGCCCGACGCCGCCCCGTGATGACGGGGCGGCATCGGCGCCCGGCTAGCGGGTGAGCGCGGAATGTAGCGCCACCCACTGTTCCGGGTGGACGTAGGCGACCACGGTGTCGCGGGCGATGCCCGCCTCGGCCAGGGCCGCGTCCACGCCCTGATACCGGGTGCGCAGCGAGGCCCGCACCGTGCCGCCGATTCCGGCGAATCCGGTGCGCACCAGTTCGGTGTAGGAATCCCGGTGGGCGACAAGCGGTTCCGGGCGACGGTCGATCCGCAGGATGGCGGAGTCGACGGCCGGGACCGGCCGGAAGCTGGTGCGGTGCACCTGTCCGTGCAGCCGCCAAGCGAACCACGGCCAGCTCGTCGCGGTCAGCAGACTCCATCGTCCGTAGTCGCCGGTGCGTTTGCGCGCGTATTCCCGCTGGGTGAGCAGGGTCGCCGAGGTGAGCGCCGGGGCGGCCAGGCACCAGTCGACGATCTCGGCCGTGACCGAGAACGGGATGTTCCCCACCACCGCGAACGGCGTGCGCGGTGCCTTCGCCTTGGTGAAATCGCCACGCACCACGCGGATTCCGCGCTCGGCTCGGGTCTGGGCCGAGAGCTTCGCCGCCAAGAGCGGATCGATCTCGTAGGCCGTGACCTGCGCGCCACGGCCGGCCAGCGCCCGCGTCAGCACGCCTTCGCCCGCGCCGGGTTCGAGCACGTCACCCGCCGGATCGGCGACCGTCACGATCGAGTCGACGGCGCTGTGATCCACCAGGAAGTTTTGGGAGAGCGTCCTTCTCGCGAGATCGCGCGAGGTCCGGCCACCGCTGTATCCGGTGACCTTGCGCTGAGTGTGTGAGTAGTTTCGGTGTGCAAAATCCTGCGCCACGGCAGTTGCCCCTTCGGGTCATCGAGTAGTGGAGAGCTCGATGGGCCCTGGGCGCGCCGGTGGACGCCGATGAGAGATCCGCGTCCGCTAGCGGGCCAGAGCCCGGGCGGAGCGGATGCGGATGAAAACGTTGCACGCGAACACGGAGGACATGCGGCCCACCCTAGGAATCGGGTGACCGGCGGCGCAACCGAATTTCAGCGCCTGGCACGGCTCGCGACTGGGCATGCGGCGGGGCGGACCTGGCCTGGGCCGATCCGATCGGCGCCGCACGGAATCGCATCGGTCCGACCGGCACTGGATCGGGTCGGTCGGACCGGAGCTGGATGGGCGTCGATCGGATCGGGTGAAGGCGGTTCAGGCGGGTTCGGTGCTCGGCCGGACGCCGGACCCCTTCCGTACCGCGGCGACCGCCGACGCGGCGGCAGTCAGGGCACTGTTGATCGAGATCTCGCCGCGCATCCCCGGCGCCGCGACCATGTCACCGGCCAGATACACCCCGTCGCCGCGGTCGATGGCCGGTCGGTCACGCCAGGTGGTGCCCGGCAGGTCGACCGCACCGGTGCGACCCTTCGCGGTCGAGGTCCGGTGGAACGTGCTGCGGGAGCGCCAGTCCGGGACGGTGGCCTCGGCGAGACGCTCGAGGCGACGGTGCGCATCGTCGCGGGATTCGTTGTCGCGCACCGGCATCTGGAGCTGGAACAGCGATTCGCCCGCGGGGGCGATCGTGTCGTCCTGGGCGGTGTAGCACTCGTGGAAGCCGCCCTCGTCCAGATCGAAGCAGACGAAACGATCGCGGCGGTCCTTCCGTACGCCCAGGTCGAGCAGTGCGGTGAAACCGCCGGTGCCACGCAGGGAGTCGTCGCCGAGGAGGCGGCGGGCGGAATCGAGATCGGTGGCGACGATGACCGGGCCGTCGGTCGGCAGCGCGTCCACGCGCGAACCGGTCTCGATGACGACGCCGAGTTCCCTCGCCCGCGAGATCATCCGATCGATCACCTGCTGCCACCCGCCGCGAATCCATCTGACACCGGGGATATGCAGGCCGAGTGCGCGCTGGAAAAGGTCCCAGACGAAGGCGGCCGAGAGCCTGCCCGTGTGCGCGTCGTAGGTGACGACGCTGATCGCGTTGGCGACCTGGGTGGCGGCGCGTTCACCCCACCGGTCGGCGGCCCACGTGTGGAAGTCGACGTCGACCGGGGCCCGCAGCCACTGGTGGGACTGGGCGCGCAGCATGCCGATCGGCGGCACCCGCCGCAGGCGTCCGTCGACCCGGAAGCCGACCTTCATGGCGTCGGTGATCCCGGGCCAGCCGAGCCCGGCAACGAATCCGCGTTCCTTCAACCAGGTGTAATGCGGGCCGTCAGCGTAGAAGACGTGCGCGCCCTCGTGGGCGACATGTGGTGGCGGGGTGGCCCGCCCGCGCCCGCCCAGCGTCTGGTGTGCCTCGTGCAGCCGCACCGGCACGCCGGTTTCCGCGACGGCGATCGCGGCCGTGAGGCCTGCCAGTCCGCCCCCGACCACGGTGATGGGTGTGTTCATCCTCGGTCCTCTCCCTCGGTACCCGCCCGGTCGAGCCGGGCGGCGATCATCTCTGCGGTGGCACGCAGGTAGCGGTCCTCGCCGATATTCGCCGGATGGCCGCCGTCGAAGATGTCGCGCATCATCCAGAAGTGCGCGAGCGCGCCGACCAGGACGGCGGCGGTGGCGTCCCAGTCCTGGTCACGCCCTCGGTCACCGGCGAGTTCGCTCAGTCCGCGGGTGACCGCGGCCATCACCACCGCGTACTCCTGCTGCCGGAACACTTCGAGCAGCTCGGCGGGGATCGAGTTGTCCCGCAACAGGATCCGGGTCACGTCGCGGTCGTGGTCGAGTCGCTCCAGGCCGATCCGGCACAGCGCGACGAGCTTGCCGACGAGGTCGCCGCCGGGCGGTGATCGAGTCCAGCGCAGCGGCGATGGAGAACTCCGGCGCCATGAACCGCTCCCACTCGCCGCGATCCTCGAGCCGGCTCGCCACGGCCCGCACCAGCAGTTCGTCCTTGGACTTGAAGTGCCGGTACAGCGCCCCCGATCCGCCGGACAGTCCCGCCGCCTGCTCGATCTGGGCGATCGAGGTCTTGGCGAACCCCTGTTCCCCGAACAGGCGCAAGGCCTCGGTCATGATCCGTTCCCGCGATGTCGGCGTCACATGCCCTCCGGTCGTAAGTAACCACTTACTTACACGATGGCCGAGAACGCGACAGGACGCAAGACCCGGTCTGACCGGCCCCTCGCCCCCGCCACGCCAAGAGCAAATTTCTCGCAAATCGACGATTCGGCTTCGGCGACTCGGGTATCCACCGACAGACGGGCATTCGGGTGGGACGAGCGAAAGGACGTGTTGTGGACAACTCCGTAATCGCGATCGATTTCCAGCAGGGTTTCACCGATGCCTGGAGTTCGGTCGCGCAATTCCTCCCCAAGCTGGCCGCGTTCGTCGCCATCCTGGTGATCGGCTGGATCATCGCGAAAGTGGTCGCCAAGATCGTCGACGCGGTGCTCGAACGCGTCGGGTTCGATCGGCTGGTCGAGCGCGGGCAGATCCAGAAGATGATGTCGCGCAGCAAATATGACGCCTCGGATCTACTGGCGAAGATCGCCTACTACGCCGTCCTGCTGATCGCGCTGCAGATCGGGTTCGGTGTCTTCGGCCCCAACCCGGTCAGTGATCTGCTCACCGGCATCGTGGCCTGGCTGCCGAAGGCGGCGGTGGCGATCGTGATCGTGGTGATCGCGGCGGCCATCGCGCACGCCGTGAGTGAGCTGGTCACCTCGGTGCTCGGCGGGCTGTCCTACGGCCGGATGCTCGGCCGGATCGCCGCGGTCTTCATCTGGGGTATCGGCATCATCGCCGCGCTCAACCAGATCGGCGTCGCGACCTCGGTGACCACGCCCATCCTGATCGCCGTGCTCGCTACCATCGGCGGCATCCTGGTGGTCGGTGTCGGCGGCGGCCTGGTCCGGCCCATGGAGCAGCGCTGGAACAGCTGGCTCGGCAATCTCGAGGCGGAGATGCCCGCGATGAAGGGCCACGCCGAGGCCTACCAGCGTGGGCGCGAAGACGCGGCGCGCGCGAGCGGGCAGGTCGCGCCCACCGAGGGCGCGCAGCAGTGGGTCACCCCCGGTGCGGGCTACCCGGAGCCGGGTCGCCAGGAGTGGGGTGGCGAAACGGCTCGCTGACCGACCGGCACCGGCGTTCCGTCACTGTCGCGGTGGCGGAGCGCCGGTGTTCAGGCCGGTTCGGCGTGCAGACAGACCGCGGCCAGGCGCAACTGCCACCAGTCGGCCGTGTGCCACGAGTGCGGGGCGGCAGGGAGCAGCGCCTCGGCGACCTGGTCGAGCAGCCCGCGCGCATAACCGGACAGCAGAATGGCGATCGGAATACGCGCCGATCCGTCGACGCCGAAAGCGAGAATGTCGCGAACGGCCGCGGCGTGCTGGTCGAGCTGAGCCGACAGGCCGGGGGCTCGCGCGGCAGCGGCCGCCGCGGGAACTCCGTACACGGTATTCAGTTGTCGCAGATTTCGACGTGCCGATAATTCGAGCAACGCGGGGCCGGGCGCAAACACCACCAAATGGTAACAATCCCGCGGATTCGGCCGACGGCTAACTCGGTGCTACCACGCATTCCGCTCGAATTGTGTCGAGCGCAACCATGGTTGAGCCCGCCTCCGCACTCGATCCGACCTGCTCCACCTCGATGAGGCCGGCGGATCGCCGAGGACGACAAGATCGGTGCGGTGTTCGCGGCCGACCTGCTCGGCGGCGACGTCGACCTGTCCGATCTCGATAGCCGGGGGTGTATCGCTGGTCGCGGGGTGCGGCGGAGTTGCGTCCACGGGGCGCCGGGAGGATTCTGGGCGGGTAGCATCGACTCGAGACAACTTCCAGCTAACCAGCACGGCGAGCGAAGGGGCCCGTAGTGGACGTCACCGAACCGGCCATCCAGCTGCTCGGCATGACCCCGGTATTTCCTGCTGTCGCAGGGTATTTGGCGCGCGAAGGCGTCGTCCGTTCGCTGCGACGGTCGCCGTACGCCCCGCTGCTCGGCCGGCTCGTCGCCGCGTTCGCCTGGGGTTGCGGTGGGTTGGCGTCGCTGACGGTGCTCGGCATCCCGGCAGCGATCACCGTTCCGATCGCGCTCACCGTCCTGACCGTCGTGGTCTCGATGCTGGCGATCGCCTTCGCCGGCGGCCTGATTCGGCCCGCGCCGGTCGCCGGGCGCGGGCCGGAGGTACCGGTCGGGCGTTGATCCCGACCGGCCCGGACCCGGCTACCGGAAGGCGTTCGCGTCGGTCAGCGCCTTGCCGATCACGAGCTGGTGCACCTCGGCGGTGCCCTCGTAGGTGAGCACCGACTCCAAGTTGTTCGCGTGTCGCAGCACCGGGTAGTCCAGCGTGATTCCGTTGGCGCCCAGGATGGTTCGGCACTCGCGGGCGATCGCGATGGCCTCTCGGGTGCTGTTCAGCTTGCCCGCGCTGATCTGCTCGCCGGTGATCTCGTGCCGGTCCTTCAACCGGCCCAGATGCAGCGCCAGCAACTGGCCCTTGCCGAGTTCCAGGGCCATGTCGGCCAGCTTGGCCTGGGTGAGCTGGTAGGCCGCCAGCGGCTTGTCGAACACCTCGCGGGTGCGCGCGTAGTCGATCGCCGACTCGAGGCAGTCCCGCGCCGCGCCCAGCGCGCCGAAGACGATGCCGAAGCGGGCCTCGCTCAGGCAGGCCAGTGGCGAGCTCAGGCCGCCCGACTCGGGCAGCACCGCGTCGGCGGGCAGTCGCACGTCGTCGAAATCCAGTGCGGCGGTGAGGGAAGCGCGCAGCGACAGCTTGCGGTGGAGCTCGCGGGTGGTGAAACCGGGGGTGCCTGCGGGTACCAGGAAGCCACGCACTCGCGGCTTGGCTTCGCCCGGCTCCTCGGCGTACGCCCAGACGACGGCGATATCGGCGACCGAGCCGTTGGTGATCCACATCTTGGACCCGTTGAGCACCCAGTCGTCACCGTCGCGCTTGGCTCTGGTGCGCATCCCGCCGGGGTTGGAGCCGTAGTCGGGCTCGGTGAGGCCGAAGCAGCCGATCAGCTCGCCGGCCGCCATCGCGGGCAGGTACTGCTGCTTGTGCTCCTCGGAGCCGAAGAAATGGATCGCGGTCATCGCCAGCGAGCCCTGCACCGAGACCATGCTGCGCACGCCGGAGTCGACCGCCTCGAGTTCCTGGCACGCCAGTCCGTAGGCGGTCGCCGACGCCCCGGCGCAGCCGTAGCCGTCCAGGTGCATGCCGAGCAGGCCGAGTTTGCCGAGTTCGGGCGCGATCTCCCTGGCCGGGAAGGTGCCGGCCTCGAACCAGTCGGCAATATGCGGGCGCAGCCTGCGCTCGCCGAAACGGGCCACCGTGTCGCGGATCTCGCGCTCCTCCGGGGAGAGCAACGGGTCGATCGCGAACAACTCTTCGACAGTCACCATGGCGCCAGCGTAGCCGCACGGTCAGCGGGGAATCCGGCACTTGGTACACCGCGAATACCCCTGCGCACGACCCCGAAACCGGCCAACTAGTCTGAGGCCATGAGTGAGCTGGGATTCTCGACCAGGGCCATCCACGCCGGATATGAACCCGATCCTCAGACCGGTGCGGTCAACGTGCCCATCTACGCGAGCTCCACCTTCGCCCAGGACGGCGTCGGCGGCATGCGCGGCGGTTACGAATACGCGCGCACCGGCAACCCGACGCGCACCGCCCTGGAAGGCAACCTCGCCGCCCTCGAATCGGGCGGTTTCGCGCGGGCCTTCGCCTCCGGCATGGCGGCCACCGACTGCGCGCTGCGCGCCACCCTGCGTCCCGGCGATCACATCGTGATCCCCGACGACGCCTACGGCGGCACCTTCCGGCTCATCGACAAGGTCTTCAGCCAGTGGGGCATCGAGCACTCGCCCGCCCACATCGCCGACCTCGACGCGGTGCGCGCGGCCATCCGCCCCAACACCAAGCTGGTGTGGATCGAGACCCCGACCAACCCGCTGCTCAGCATCGGTGACATCCCCGCGCTGGCCGACATCGCGCACGAGGCCGACGCGAAGCTGGTCGTCGACAACACCTTCGCCACCCCGTACCTGCAGCAGCCGCTGCTGCTCGGCGCCGACATCGTCGTGCACTCGACCACCAAGTACCTGGGTGGTCACTCCGACGTCGTCGGCGGTGCGCTGATCACCAACAGCGAGGAACTCGACACCGCGTTCGCGTTCCTGCAGAACGGCGCCGGCGCGGTACCGGGCCCGTTCGACGCCTTCCTCACCCTGCGCGGCATCAAGACGCTGGCCGTGCGGATGGAGAAGCACTGCGACAACGCCGAGGTGATCGCGGAGTTCCTGACCAACCACCCGGCCATCTCGCAGGTGATCTACCCGGGCCTGCCGACCCACCCGGGCTACGAGATCGCGCAGAAGCAGATGCGTCGCAGCGGCGGCATGATCTCGGTGCGGCTGGCCGGTGGCCGCGAGGCCGCGCTGAAGTTCTGCTCGCGCACCGAGATCTTCACCCTGGCCGAGTCGCTGGGCGGCATCGAGTCGCTCATCGAGCACCCGGGCGCGATGACCCACGCCAGCACCGAGGGCTCGGCGCTGGAGGTCCCCGCCGACCTGGTGCGGCTCTCGGTCGGTATCGAGGACATCAGCGATCTGCTCGCCGATGTCGAGCAGGCGCTGAGCTGACCGGGTCCACAGATGACGAAGCGGCCGCATCCGATGTTCGGGTGCGGCCGCTCGCGTTCGGGTTCGGGTGGTGCGGGCTCGGTCCGGCCGGAATCAGCCGTGGTACGGCTCGGCGCTGACCAGCGTCACCTTCATGGTGTTGCCGTTGGGCAGCGTGTACTCGCGGGTCTCGCCCACCTTGGCGTCGATCAGCGCGCCGCCCAGCGGGGAGTTCGGCGAGTAGGTCTCGAGGTTGGTGGCGCCCAGGCCCTCTTCGCGCGTCGCGATCAGGAAGGTCTCGGTGTCGTCGTCGTCGCCGTCGTAGTAGACGGTGACGACCGAACCCGGCAGAGCCACACCGGACTTGGTGGGGGCGACGCCGACCTTGGCGTTGTTCAGCAGCTCCTGCAGCTGGCGGATCCGCGCCTCCTGCTGGCCCTGCTCCTCACGCGCGGCGTGGTAGCCGCCGTTCTCCTTGAGGTCGCCCTCTTCGCGGCGCTCGTTGATCTCGGCGGCAATGACCGGACGATTGGCAATGAGCGAGTCGAGCTCGCCCTTGAGCCTGTCGTGCGACTCCTGGGTAAGCCAGGTCACATTCTCGGTCATCTCGATCACTCCCTAGTAGTTGTTCCCGGCGCACCGGGATTCCCTGAAACCGGCGCCAGACCCTCCGGGGGAGGGCATGCACCAGCCCGACGGCTGGAGCGATCCTGGGGGTGAACCCGTTACCCGGAAACAGCACCGCTGGCCGCCAATGCAGCAAACACGGCTCCGAGCCCCGGAACCGTGTATCAGGCTATTTTAGCATGTCTCATAAATAGGCAGGTCAGGCTAGGCGTGCCGCTATTCCACGCGCAGATAGCCCGGCACCTGCTCGGTGCAGCCGTAGATATCGCCCGCCGACGGACGCGCGGAGGACTTGACCGTGGTGGTCACCTGGACGCTGGTCGAGTCCGATCCGGGGACGAGTACCTCACGCCTGCCGACCTCGGCGCTGTCGCGATCCATGGCGCGCACGAAGCAGACGACGGGTTGCTCGGGGTTGTCCCGGGTGACCTTCATCCGCACCGTCAGCGTCGAGTCGTCGACGACCACGTAGCCGAGCTGCTCGGTCTCGATCGCCTTCGGGCCGTACTTCTGGAACCCGAGGTAGGCCACGCCGAGCCCGGCGGCCAGCACGCCGATCCCGAGCACCACCAGCAGCCACGTCCGACGCGCCGGGGGCTTTGTGCCGTAACGGTCGGCGTGTCGGGCTGCGGCGGCGGCCGAGGTCGCCGCGGAGTCCGGTGCGGGCTCGGTCATCGGTTTCTCGCTCCCGGGGGTGGTCGGAACAAACGGGGGGTCGGATGGAACTATAGGGAACGAAGTTCTGACACCCGCGAGCGAGAGCGATGGTGAACGAGACGTGAGTGGCCTTCGCCTCATGGCGGTGCACGCACACCCCGACGACGAATCGAGCAAGGGCGCCGCGACCATGGCCAGGTACGCGGCCGAGGGCGTCGACGTCCTGGTCGTGACGTTGACCGGTGGTGAACGCGGCAGCATCCTCAACCCCGCGATGGACACCCCCGGTGTCCTGGATCGGATCGAGGAGGTCCGGCGCGAGGAGATGGCCGCGGCCGCCCACGCGCTCGGCGTGCGCCAGCACTGGCTCGGGTTCGTCGACTCCGGCCTGCCCGAGGGCGACCCGCTGCCGCCGCTGCCCGAGGGCTGCTTCGCGCTGGTGCCGCTCGAGGAGTCGACCGAGGCGCTGGTGCGGGTCGTGCGCGAGTTCAAGCCGCACGTGATCACCACCTACGACGAGAACGGCGGCTACCCGCACCCGGACCACATCCGGTGCCACGAGGTGTCGGTGGCCGCGTACGAGACGGCGGGCGATCCGGCGAAGTTCCCCGCGGCGGGGGAGCCGTGGACGCCGCTCAAGCTGTACTACGACCACGGCTTCAGCATGAAGCGCCTGGAGGCCTTCGCCGAGGAGTACGAGCGCATCGGCGAACCGTTTCCGCTGCAGGAGTGGCTGGACCGGATGAAGCAGTACAAGCGCGGCGACTCGTGGGGCCGGGTCACCACTCAGATCGAATGCTCCAAATACTTCCCCCAGCGTGACGACGCCCTGCGCGCGCACGCGACCCAGATCGATCCGAACGGGGCGTTCTTCGCGATCCCGTTGGAGATGCAACAGCGGCTCTGGCCGACCGAGGAGTTCGAATTGGCCAAGACGAGGGTGAGCACCGCCATCCCGGAGACCGACCTGTTCGCCGGCATCGAGGACGCCGACCGGTGATGTTGGTCTACCTCGCTCAGAACACCCCGACCGGACCCGAGTTCGGCAAGGCGTCGCCGCTCGGCCTGCTGGTCATCCTGATCCTGCTGGCGGGCACCGTGCTGCTCGTGCGCTCGATGAACAAGCACCTCAAGGGCCTGCCCGAGACATTCGAGCCCGAGCACCCGGAACCGGACCAGAAGGCGGACGAGGGCACCGAACCAGGCGCCATCGAGCCGGAATCCGGCGATGGCGCTCCCAAGGCCCCGAAATCCGACTGAGTTAGGGCAGCTGCGCGATATCGGTCACCAGCTCGCCGACCAGATCCCTGGCGGCGGCCGCGTGCTCGGCCAGCTGCCGTGGCGCACCGGTCGCGCTGAGCTCGATCATCTTGTTCATCAACCCGAAGATGACCACGAGCCTGCGCAGGGCGGCCCTGCGCTCGGCCACGGTCAACTCGGCACTGTGGTTCAACTCTGTCCCCGTCACATGAGAGTGATCGGCCCACCGCCTCACAACGTTTCGCAGAAACCCGTTGACGTGGGACTACCTGTCGGAGGGCAGTGTCGGTCCGGTTCGGTTCATGCCGTTCGATCGGTCGTCGGTACGGCTACTGTTGGTCCGGTGAGTGAGGCATATGACTGGTCGTGGCTGCGCGCCGGTGTCCCCGAGATCGACATGGACACGTACCTGGCGATGCCCGACGACCTCTCGAGGGTGATCGAGGTCAAGGATGGCTTACCAGTGCACTGTGAGTCGCCTTCGCCCAACCACATCGCCATCACCGACGCGATCAAGCAGTCCCTGCGCGAGGCCGTCAGGAAACGCGGCAGCGGGCAACCCTGCCTGAAGGCCAGCGGTGAGCTGGACATGCTGGTCTCCGAGGTGCCCTTCAACTTCCGGCGCCCGGACGCCATCGTGTATCGCTGTATCGACGATCCGCGGGACAAGTGGAAGACCAAACCGACGGCAGGCGATACCCTCCTCGTCGTCGAAGTGGTTTCACCGGCGACGGTCACCGCCGATTGCGTGGACAAGCGCGCCGAGTACGCGCGCCTCGGCATCGAGCAGTACTGGATCGTCCGCATGGAGAACAACGACGGCCGCGTCAAGTCCATCGAGATACTGCGCCTGAACACCTCGGGCGTCTACGTCACCACCGAGACCAGGTTCCGTTCCCACAGCCCGATCGCGGTGGCGATCACCGATCCACTCGACGTCGGGATCACCTGGGATGCCCTCGACGCGGACCTCGACTGAGATCTCAGGGGCGAGTCCCGGCGTTGCTCACCAATCGATGAGGTCGAGTTCGTGGAGGCGGCGGAAGACCATCATGGAGCCGGGGGCCACGTGGTCCATGGCGGCGTATTCGCTGCCGGTGAAGTAGCGGAATTCGGCGATTTCGCCGGTGGCGTGGGGTTCGCCGGTGAAGTCGGCGAGGAAACAGGTCATGTGCAGGCCGGTGTTGCGGCCGTGGCCGAAGGCCTCGGCCTCGAAGATGCCGAGTTCGGCGACGCCGGACAGCCCGACGCCGAGTTCTTCCTCGATCTCGCGATGTAGCGCCTCTAAGGGGGTTTCGCCCGGATCGATCTTGCCGCCCGCCATGTAGAAGACGTCCTTGCCTTCCGGGCGCGTCTGGATCAGCCTGCGGTCGCGGACATGGGCGAGGGCGGCGGTGCGGATCATGGGGATCACTCTAGGGAGAGATCGGCTCCCGCTCTCGCCGAACGGGGTGGCGCAGGATCGTCCGTGTCGCGTCCGGGGCGGTGCGGCGCACGATCATGTCCGCGGTCACCGTCTCCGGCATGCGGATCAACAGCTTCCAGTGCCATTCGTCGCGGGGAACGGTGAGCGGCGGCAGGTCCGATTCCACCCACCACAGGCCCTCGAGCTCGGGCACCACGAAATCGTTCCCGGCGGCCTTGGCCTGCTTCTTCGCGCCGTAGGCCGCGCGGTACAGCGACTCGACGGCCGCGGCGTAGGCGGGTCCGCTGGGTGCGCCCCGGCCGGGCGCGGTCAGGTACGAGTACGTCGGGAAGGTGCGCAGGACGGGGTCGGCCGGGGCGGTGTAGTAGGGCCGGTCGGTCTTGGCCAGGTCCAGTTTCATGGCACCCAGCGTGAACTCTCCAGCGTGGGGAGAGTCAAGGTCCGTCGATGGTCAGCGTGTCGGGGGCGGTGAGGGCGCCGGTGCGCGAGGTGTCCTTGAGGTCGACACCCGAACGGCCGAGCTTGCGCGCGCCCGCCACCAGCCCCGCCACGACGCGGGCGGCGTCGAGGTAGGTGAGGCCGTCGGGCGGGTGGATGTTGGAGATGCAGTTGCGTTCGGCGTCGGCGCGGCCGGGTCGCGGGGCATGGGTGAGGTAGATGCCGAGGCTGTCGGCGACCGAGAGACCGGGGCGTTCCCCGATGATCACCAGGACGGTCCGCACGCCCATCGCCGCGGCGATGTGGTCGCCGAGGGCGACGCGGGCCTGGGTGGCGATCACCGGCGGGGCCAGGGTGTAGCGGTCGGTGAGCTCCTCGACGAGCGCGGCGAGCAGGCCCGCCGCGTGGTCGGTGAGCGCGCGCGGGGACAGCCCGTCGGCGAGCACGAAACCGATATCGGCACCGTGGTTTTCGATGCCGGACAGGTCGGCGGGCAGTCTGCCGAGGTCGGGTCGGCGCAGGTACTCCGAGCGGTCGGCGGCCATGCTGGTCACCGTCACGGGGTGACCCAGTCCCATGCTCGCGATCTGTTCGGTGAAGATGTCCACGTCGAGCGGGACGTGCACCGCGTCGCGCGCGGCGGCGTGCGCGGCCCGCAATGCCAGGACCTCGGTGGTGGGCAGGGCGTCACCGGTGCGGCCGAGCCCGATCCTGGCCTGGGTGTTGCGCCGCAGGTCGCGCCAGAACTCCTGGGCCACCGCGGCTTCGGCCCGCTCGTCCGGTGTCTGCTCGCCCACGGCGTGTCCTCTCGGCTCGGTCTTCGATCGCACGATGCGCAGCACGGGTTTCGTCGCAGCGGGTTTCATCGGTTCGCCGCCAGGGCGCGCAGCGGTGACGACAGCGGCGCCACCTGGCGGATCCGGCCGTTGGCGTCGAGCATGCCGAGCCCGGACAGCCAGGCCTCGAATTCCGGTGCGGGGCGCAGGTTCAGCACCTGCCGCGCGTAGAGCGCGTCGTGGAAACTGAGGCTCTGGTAGCCGAGCATCACGTCGTCGGCGCCCGGCACCGCGATGACGAAGGCGCAGCCCGCCGCCCCCAGCAGGGTGAGCAGGGTGTCCATGTCGTCCTGGTCGGCCTCGGCGTGGTTGGTGTAGCAGACGTCGACGCCCATCGGCAGGCCGAGCAGCTTGCCACAGAAGTGGTCCTCGAGCCCGGCTCGGATGATCTGCTTGCCGTCGTAGAGGTATTCGGGCCCGATGAACCCGACGACCGTGTTGACCAGCAGCGGTCGCAGATCCCGGGCGACGGCGTAGGCGCGCGCCTCGAGGGTCTGCTGGTCCACCGGCCGATCACCCACGCCCAGATGGGCATTCGCGCTCAGCGCCGACCCCTGCCCGGTCTCCAAGTACATCACGTTGTCGCCGACGGTGCCGCGCCCGAGCGAGCGCCCGGCCTCGTTGCCCTCGCGCAGCAGCGAAAGGTTCACGCCGAAGCCGGAATTGGCGCCCTCGGTACCCGCCACCGACTGGAACACCAGATCCACCGGCGCGCCCGCCTCGATCAGGCCGATGGTCGTGGTGACGTGGGAGAGCACGCACGACTGGGTCGGGATGTCGAAGCGCAGGCGGACCTCGTCGAGCAGGTGCAGCAGATCGGCGGTGGCCTGGGGCGAGTCGGTGGCCGGGTTGATGCCGATCACGGCGTCGCCGCAGCCGAGCAGGAGCCCGTCCAGGGTGGCGGCCGCGATCCCGCGCGGATCATCGGTCGGATGGTTGGGTTGCAGGCGGGTGCTCAACCGGCCGGGCAGGCCGATGGTGGTGCGGAAGCCCGCGGTCACCACGGTCGCCTTGGCGACGGCGATCAGATCCTGATTACGCATGATCTTGCTGACCGCCGCCACCATCTCCGGGGTCAGTCCCGGCGACACCGCGGCCAGCGTCGCCGCCGCGGTGTCGGTGGCGGCGACCGCGAGCAGCCAGTCGCGCAGCCCGCCGACGGTGAGGTGCGCGATCGGGGCGAACGCGGTCCGGTCGTGGCTGTCGATGATCAGCCGGGTGACCTCGTCGGTCTCGTACGGCACCACCACCTCGCTGAGGAAGGTGGTCAGCGGTACGTCGGCCAGCGCCCACTGCGCGGCCGCCCGTTCGGCATCGGTCGCGGCGGCGCAGCCGGCCAGCTGGTCGCCGCTGCGTTCGGGGGTCGCCTTGGCCAGCAGATCGACCAGACCGTCGAACGTGTAGGTCGTGGCGCCGACGGAACTGCGGTACACGGTCATCGGGTGCGGCCTCCTTTCGCGGGTTCGGTGCGGACTACTCGAGTTCTTGTTCGGCCTTGGCCAGCGCGGCGAATTCCTCGTCGGGCGACTTGGCGACCAGGTGTTTGCGACTGTAGAGGCCGAAGTAGGCCATGAAGGCGCAGAACACACCGAGGGTGAACAGCGCGGCCTTCGGGTCGACCAGGAAGGTCGCCGCCACCGAGGCCGCCGCGATGACCAGGGCGAACGAGGTGGTCGCGATGCCGCCCGGGGTGCGGTACGGGCGCGGCATGTTCGGCTCCCGGACGCGCAGCACGATGTGGCTCACCATCATCAGCACGTAGCTCACCGCGGCGCCGAACACGGCCATGTTCAGCAGCATCGCGCCCTCGCCGGTGAGCGAGAGGGCGAAGCCGATCAGGCCGGGCACGATCAGCGCCAGCACCGGCGCCTTGCGGGAGTTGGTCACCGACAGGCTGGTCGGCAGGTAGCCGGCCCGCGAGAGCGCGAAGGTCTGCCGGGAGTAGGCGTAGACGATGGAGAAGAAGCTGGCGACCAGACCGGCCAGGCCGATGTAGTTGACCACCTTGGCCGCCGGGCTGTCGCCGAGCGCCTCCACCAGCGGGTTGCCCGAGGACGCGGCGTCCTGCGCGCCGAGCGCGCCGGTCACCAGGAACAGCACCACCGCGCCGGTGACGACCAGCAGCAGCATCGCGACGATGATGCCCTTGGGCACGTTCTTCTCCGGCTCGGTGGCCTCCTCGGCCGCCAGCGGCACGCCTTCGACGGCGAGGAAGAACCAGATGGCGAACGGGATCGCGGCCCAGATGCCCAGGTAGCCGAACGGCAGGAACGACGAGGAACCGGTGGCGTCGGGGTCGGGCGCGATATTGGTCAGGTTGGCCGCGTCGAACGCGCCGAGCGCGGCGATCGCGAAGACGACCAGGCCGACCAGCGCGATCGCGGTGATCACGAACATCGCCTTGAGCGCCTCACCCGCGCCACCCAGGTGGATGCCGATGAACAGCGCGTACACCGCCAGATACACCCACCAGCCGTCGGTGATCCCGAACAGGTTCAGCGATTCCACGTAGGCGCCGATGAAGGTGGCGATGGCGGCGGGCGCGATCGCGTACTCGATGAGAACCGCTGTGCCGGTGGCGAATCCACCCCACGGGCCGAGCGCGCGGCGGGCGAAGGTGTAGCCGCCGCCCGCCGCGGGCAGCGCCGAGGACAGCTCGGCCATGCCGAGCACCATGGCCAGATACATGGCGGCGATGACGATCGCGGCGATCAGCAGACCACCGAAACCGCCCTCGGCGAGGCCGAAGTTCCAGCCGGAGTAGTCACCGGAGATCACATAGCTCACGCCGAGACCGGCCAACAGCACCCAGCCGGCCGAGCCGGAGCGCAGGGTGCGTTTGGCGAGATAGTCGTCGGCGGGCGTATCCGCACCCGTGGCGGGAATCGCGTCGGTACTCACAGGGGTAGCTCCTCATCAACAAACAAGCGCGTAGCGACGGCAACGGTGATCGTCGAGGGTTGAAGAATGGTTGACGACTGTTACGGCCGTGGATCCCACAGGTCAGCGGCGCGTATCGAGCGCCGCCGACCTGCGGAAACGATGTGACAACGCGTGTTTCACATCACTGCGGAACGGTGTCACCGGTGGGTGGCGGCGGCTGGGAATCCAGCTCGGCCACCTCGTCGTCGGTGAGCAGGCGGGAGCGGATCAGGAACCGCACGCCCTCGGGGGCTTCCAGCGAGAAACCGCTGCCCCGGCCGGACACCACGTCGACGGTGAGATGGGTGTGCTTCCAGTACTCGAACTGGTCGGCACTCATCCAGAACGGGGTGTCGCCCGGCAGATATCCCAGCAGCACGTCCGAGGCGCCCACGCGGAATTCACCGCGTGGGTAGCACATCGGGGAGCTGCCGTCGCAGCAGCCGCCGGATTGGTGGAACATGACCGGGCCGTGTTGCCCGGTCAGTTCCCGCAGCAGCGTCGCCGCCTGTTCGGTGAGGTCGACGCGCCGCACCATCAGAAGAAGCCGAGCTTCTGCGGCGAGTAGCTGACCAGCAGGTTCTTGGTCTGCTGGTAGTGGTCGAGCATCATCTTGTGGTTCTCGCGGCCGATGCCGGACTTCTTGTAGCCGCCGAAGGCCGCGTGCGCCGGGTAGGCGTGGTAGCAGTTGGTCCACACCCGGCCCGCCTTGATGCCGCGGCCGAGCCGGTAGGCGGTGTTCATATCGCGGGTCCACACGCCGGCGCCGAGACCGTAGAGGGTGTCGTTGGCGATCTTCAGCGCCTCGTCGGTGGAGTCGAAGGTGGTCACGGCGACGACCGGGCCGAAGATCTCCTCCTGGAACACGCGCATGTCGTTGCTGCCCTTGAAGATCGTCGGCTCGATGTAGAAGCCCTCGGCCAGCCCGTCGACGGTGCGGACCGCGCCGCCGGTGAGGACCTCGGCGCCTTCCTTCTTGCCGATGTCGATGTAGGACAGGATCTTCTCGAACTGATCGTTGCTGGCCTGCGCGCCGATCATGGTGGCCTCGTCGAGCGGATTGCCGCTGACGATGGCCTTGGTGCGCTCCACGCAGCGGGCCATGAACTCGTCGTAGATCGAGGACGCGATCAGCGCGCGCGAGGGACAGGTGCAGACCTCGCCCTGGTTGAGCGCGAACATCACGAAGCCCTCGACGGCCTTGTCCAGGAAGTCGTCGTCGGCGGCCATCACGTCGGACAGGAAGATGTTGGGGCTCTTGCCGCCCAGCTCCAGCGTCACCGGGATGATGTTCTCGCTGGCGTACTGCATGATCAGCCGGCCGGTGGTGGTCTCACCGGTGAAGGCGACCTTGGCCACGCGCGGGCTCGACGCCAGCGGCTTGCCCGCCTCGACGCCGAAACCGTTGACCACGTTGAGCACTCCCGGCGGCAGCAGATCCGCGACCAGCTCGACCACCTTCAGGATCGAGGCCGGGGTCTGCTCGGCGGGCTTGAGCACTACGGCATTACCGGCCGCGAGCGCGGGCGCCAGCTTCCAGGTCGCCATCAGGATCGGGAAGTTCCACGGGATGATCTGGGCGACCACGCCGAGCGGCTCGTGGAAGTGGTAGGCGATGGTGTCTTTGTCGACCTCGCTGATCCCGCCCTCCTGCGCCCGCAGCACGCCGGCGAAGTACCGGAAGTGATCGACAGCCAGCGGCAGGTCGGCGGCCAGGGTCTCGCGGACCGGCTTGCCGTTGTCCCAGGTCTCGGCGACGGCGAGGGCCTCGAGGTTCGCCTCGATCCGGTCGGCGATCTTGTTCAGGATGTTGGCGCGCTCGGCGGCGGAGGTCTCACCCCAGGCGTCGGCGGCGCGATGGGCGGCGTCGAGCGCCAGTTCGATATCGGCCGCGGTCGAGCGGGCGATCTCGCAGAACGGCTGTCCGTCCACCGGCGAGGTGTTCTCGAAGTACCGGCCCTCGACGGGCGGAACCCACTTGCCGTCGATGAAATTGTCGTACCGCGGCGCGTAGCTGACGATGCTGCCCTCGGTGCCCGGCTTGGCGTAGATCATGTGCGGAGGCTCCTCGCTGATTCCGGTGAAGCGTGACGCCCATCACTATCCGCCGCGAGGGTTGATGAAACGTTGAAGCCGGACCGATCAGGCGCGAAGAGCGCTGTGCAGGCGGGCCGCGGCGACCGCCCGGCGCGCGTCGCGCGGGGGCAGCAGGGCCAGGGCGTGTTCGTGGACCGCGATGTCGTCGGGGGCGGCCTCGCCGTAGGCCAGCGCGTGGTCGGCGTCGGGGCTGGCCAGCACGGCATTGCGCATGGCGACCTCGAGGTAGTCGCGCCACTCGCTGATGCCCGGCGTGTCCGAATCCGGAAGCAGCGGACCGTGATACAGCCGGACGGCGGTGTCGAGGTCACCGGCCTCCAGCGCGCGCAGGACGTCGACGGCGTCGCAGGACAGGGCCGTGGTGAAGCGGTAGACGCGGCTGGTGATGTCGCCGCCGGTGGCGCGGCGCAGGTAGGACATCTCCGATTTCAGGGTGCTCGCGCCGACCGCGCGATCGCCGTAGACGGCGTAGTGCAGTCGTTCGTGACTGTAGCCGTCGTCGTCGAGGGCGAGCAGGGTGAGGATCTCGAGCTGGCGCGGGCGCAGCCGGATCGGGGTGCCCTCGCGCATCAACCGGCCGGTGCCGAGACAGGTCAGCCGCATTCCCGCGGGTGCGGGCAACGCCGTATGCAATTTCGACTCGATGGCGCTGGTCATGGTGCGCACCGTGGCCATGGCCAGCGGATGCGAGCGCTTCCAGGTGGTCGACAGGTCGAGCACGCCGAGCAGGGTGCCGTCCGCGGCGCGGATCGGCGCGCAGTAACAGACCCAGCCGTGCAGGGCGGCGACCAGATGCTCGGCCGAGAACACGGTGTGCGGCTGATCGGTGCGCAGGGCGAGGGACAGGGCGTTGGTGCCCATGTGCGCCTCGTCCCAGCGGCCTCCCGGTGCGAAGTTCACCTGCTCGGCGCGCCTGCGCATGACCGGTCCGCCGTAGGTCCACAGAATCGTGCCGGAGGCGTCGGTCACCGCCGCCACGTATCCGGCGTCGTCGGCGACGCTGTGCAGCTGCTCCTTCAGCTCGGTCACCGGCCCGCGCAGCGGCGACTCCGCCCAGCGCGGCCCGATATCGGTCTCACTCTCCGGCGCGCAGTCCCGCCCCGGATCCACCGTCCGCAACGACCGCAACCACGATTGCGCCACCTCCGTCCGCACCGCCGAACTGCGCCCCAGCGCCGACTCCCCCGCGGGCACCCACTGCGCCCACTCCCGCTCCAGCGCAGCGCGCTGTGCCGAGAGTGTCAGCTGCGATGCCATCAGCGGTTTCGCGTCTTCCTGTTCGATTGCGAATCGGTTCCGTCACCCCTCATCATGCCTCAGTATCGGGCACTGAGCAGCGGTTTCGAGGGCGGTCGCGGAGTCGCGACGCACTGTAGCGCGGTGTAGCACGTCGGGCACCATGGCTGCATGAGGCAGATCAGCCAGCGCGAATTCCGGAACAACTCGGCGGCCATCATGGACGCGGTCGAGGCGGGCGAGACCATCCGCCTCACCCGTAACGGCGTCGAGATCGCCGGCGAGCTGGACCCGGCCTCACTGCCCGAGCTACCGGAGATCACCGCGATCACGCTGGCTGAGCTGAACCAAGGTGTCGCGATGGCGAAGGACCCGGTCATCCGCGCGGCGCGCTCGGAACAGCTCGGCGCCGCGATCGTGGAATTCGACCCGTTGCCGTTCGACGAGGCCGCGGCGACCAGGTACGCGACGCTGGTCGCGCTGACAAGCGCCGCGAACCGGGACCCGCGCCCGCGGCGGATGGATCTGCTCATCGCCGCGATCGCGTCCGCCAACGACCTGCCGGTCTCTACACCCGGAACACGGCCGACTTCAAGGGGCTGGTGAGCATGCTGGAGGTCGTCGCGCTGTGAGGCGGTGATCGTGGCCCGGCGTCGCTCGTACCATGGCGGTGTGCCTGTCGAGCCGGTTCGGATCGCCGGGGCTGTGGTGGATGTCGCGGTCCCGGCGCGGTCGGTGGCGGGCGTGGGGATGGCGGGGTTCGCCGGGCGGGCGGCGGCGGACATCGAGTTGCAGGTGGTGCCGTATCCGGCGTTGACGGTCTTTCTCGATTTCGGGGACGCGTTGCTGGTCGATGCCGGTGGCGGGGTCGGGCAGCGGGGCAGTGCGGTGGTCGGGCTCGGGGCAGCGCGGGTGCGCGGGCGCGCGCGGGATATCGAGCTGTTGCAGGTGCGGTTGTCGCCGGTGGTGGCGCATGCGGTGCTCGGGCCGATGGCGGGTGCGTCGGTGGTCGCGCTGGACGAGGTGTGGGGGCGGGCGGGCGAGCACCTGCGGGAGCGCCTGCACGCTGCGGTGGGGTGGGCGGAGCGGTTCGCGATCGTGCGCGCCGAGCTCGTCCGGCGGGCCGCGTCGGGCGGTCGCGTCGATCCGGAGGTCGACGTCGCGTGGCGTCTGATCGTGTTGTCCCGGGGAGGGATTCGGGTCGCGGCGCTGGCGGAGGAGGTGGGGTGGAGCCGCAAGCGGCTCTGGGCGCGGTTCCGGGCGCAGCTCGGGGTGACGCCGAAGCAGGCCGCGCAGCTGGTGCGCTTCGACTACGCCGCGCATCGCCTGGCCGCCGGCGACAGCGTCGCGCTGGTGTCGGCGGAGAGCGGATATGTCGACCAGTCGCATTTGAACCGTGCCGCAGCGGCTTTCACCGGGCTGACACCGGCGGCGGTGGCGAGCGCGCCGTGGCTGTCCGTCGACGATGTCGCATGGGCGGGTCGCCCGTACGCGACCGCCGGCTGAGTCGCGCTTTCTCGAAGAAGGAGGATAACTCGGCACCGGTCGACGGCAACAGCCCCCTGCGGCCGACGGGAACATTTGTCCAATACCTCGATCCGCGAGCGGCCGATGCTGAGTGTCGTGTCCGCAACCGCGCGACCGGCGACGACCGGCGCGGTGTGATCGAGGAGGAGCGACATGAACGACGTGACCGCGCGCGAACGAGCGCCCCGGGGCGTCCGGCTGCTGCACGCCCTGCAGCGGGAGCCGGACTGGCCGTCGCTGACACCCGAGGAGCTGGTCGTCGTCCGGGATGCCGCCAACCGCAGGGCGGCGGCCAGATTCGCCCGCGTGATCACCGGGTTTCCCGATCGGGGCGCCGCGATCGACTGGCGGGAAGTGACGCTGCCCGATCGCGTGCTCCCCGTCCGGGTGTACCGGCCGGTGCGTGGAGATGCGGCGCCGCTGCCGCTGATCGTGCATATCCACGGTGGTGGATTCGTCGGCACCGCGCCCCAATGCGACTGGGCCAACAGCCATCTCGCCGCTCGCCTGCCCGCGGTCGTCGTCTCGGTGGAGCATCGGCTGCTCGCGCCGGGCACTCCGCTGTCGGCGGCCGTCGAGGATGGCTGGGAAGTGCTGCGCTGGCTGGTGGCGCACGCCGAGGACTGGGGCATCGATCCGGGGCGGGTCGCCGTCGCCGGGGAGAGCACCGGCGGGCTGATCGCCGCCATGGCCGCGATCCGGGCCGCGGCCACCGAACTGCCGCTCCGGGCGCAGATCCTGGCTGAACCGCGCGCGTCTGGACCTGTTCCACCGGCTGGCCGTGGCGCCGACGCCCGCGCGGTCTCACCGCTCTACGCGGACCTGAGCGGTCTGGCCCCGGCACTGGTCCTGGTCCCGACGGTCGACCCGGTCGCCGACCAGGGCCGCCGCTACGCCGAGCGGCCGCGCGAATCCGGCACGCCGGTGCGGCTCACCGAACACCCGGGCGCACCGCATGCCTTCATCACCCTGCCGGGGCTGGTGCCGCAGGCGAAGACGGCACGGGCCCAGACGGTCGAATTCCTCACCGATCGGCTTGTGGCGCGGCGATCTCCGCGGCGACGCCGTTGAGGATGAGTTCGAGGCCGAAGGTGAAGTCGCTGTCGTCCGGCGTGCTCGGCGGCGACCGGAACAGCGGGGCGGCGAAGAGCCGGGCCGCCTCCGGGTACCGATCCGCGTCGACCAGGCCGGCGAGCGCGCTGCCGTAGTTCTGGTTGACCTGTGACTCGCTCAGGCCGGATCCCGCTCTGCCGTCGGTCAATTGCTGGGTGAGCAGGCTCGCCTGCCGGACGTGCATGCTCACCAGCATCACGATGCCCAGTTTGGTCCCCCAGTCGAGCCCGGTCGCCGCGAGGGGGCGCAGCGCGCCGTCCATCCAGCTGATCGCGTTGGGTCCACGGGGTGGTCCGGCGATCGGCAGTTGTGGCACCCACGGGTGCGCGGCGTACGCCGCGAGCAGGGCGTGCGCCCACTGCCGGAGTCCGTCGCGCCACTGGCCCGGTGCGGTCGTCCGGTCCGGCGCCGGGCCCAGCGCGAGGTCGGACATCAACTCGAACAGCTCGTTCTTCGAGCCGACGTGGCGATAGAGCGCCATCTTCGTGAAGCCGAGGGCCGAGGCGACTTTGCTCAGCGTCACCTCGGCCAGGCCGTCCCGGTCGGCCAGGTCCACCGCCGTGCGCACGACCGTGTCGACGTCGAGTTCGGCCGGCCGTCCGAGTCGCGCCTGCGCGGGCAGCCGCCAGAGCCTGGCCAGGTCGGCGGGCATCGCCTCGTCGGCCGTCACGGCAACTACCTCCTCGGGGTTCGGCGGCGCCGGTTCGGCCGCTCTCGAAAATACTATCGCCGTAGTTAGTATCTCAAGGATAGTATCCTATAGAAAGTATCTAGGACCGCTGCGAGAGATGGGCAATCGCATGACCGATCAACTGGTTGCGCCTGGATCCCGGGTGCACGACGTCGACGCGCTGCGCGGCTTCGCGCTGCTGGGGATCTTCATCGTCAACATCACCTTCATGGCCTCGGGATATCCGGGCAATCTGGTCGTCGACCCGCAGTTCACCTCGACTCTCGACGATGTCGTGCGTGGCGTGTCGTCGGTGTTCGTCGACATGAAGTTCTATCTGCTGTTCTCGTTCCTGTTCGGCTACAGCTTCACCCTGCAGATGGAATCGGCGGCCGCGGCCCGGACCGCGTTCGAGCCGCGCATGCTGCGCCGGATCGCGGGGCTGTTCCTGCTCGGCGTGCTGCATATCGTGTTCCTGTACGGCGGGGATGTGCTGACGACCTACGCGCTGGCCTGCCTGGTGCTGTTCTGGATGCGGCGCTGCCGGGACCGCACGGCGCTGCGGGTGGCCGCCGCGCTGTACGGCGTCGTGCTGGTGAGCCTGGTGTCGAGCGGGCTGTTCCTCGACGCGTCGGCCGTGCTGCCGTCGGCGGAACAGGCCCGCGCCAACGCCGAGCAGTCGACCGTGGCGATGCTGGGTGGCTGGGGCGACGTCATCGGCCAGCATCTCGACGGCCTGCCGCTGCTGATCCTGCAGGCCGTCACCATGCAGGGCCCGACCGCGCTCGCGATGTTCCTGCTCGGCCTCGTCGCGGGTCGCAGGCGGTTGCTCGCGCGGGTGCGCGGCGACGAGCCGATCCTGCGGCGCATCCAGTGGATCGGCTTTCCGGTGGGTGTGGCCGGCGGCCTGCTGTACGCCTTCGGCGGGGGCAATGGGCACACGCTCGCCGTCGCCGCGAGCGTCGCCACCGCGCCGCTGCTGGCCGCCGCCTATGTCGCGACGCTGCTGCGTCTGATGCACAGCCCGCGCACCGCGTGGATCCGCGCGGCGCTGGCACCGGCGGGACGGATCGCCCTGACCAACTATCTCGGCCAGTCTGCGATCGGGCTGGTGCTTTTCACCGGAGTCGGGTTCGGCCTGGCCGGACAGTTGTCGCCGCCGGCCACGATGGCGCTGGCGCTGGCGATCTTCGCGCTCCAGCTGTGGGTGAGCGCGGTGTGGTTGCGCCGGTATCGATACGGGCCCGCCGAGTGGCTGCTGCGGTGGGTCACCCTTGGGCGCAGGCCCGCCTGGCGGGTGACGCCGGCCCTGGTCGGCTGAGGTCTTCGATCTACTCGCCGTTCAGCCTGCGGTTCTTCGGCACGCACATGACCGTCTCGGCGCGGAAGGCCCAGCGGCTCACCACTCCTCGACCAGCGGGGCATCGTGTGCCTGCCGCTGCCATCGCTCGGTGAAGCGACCGAGCCGGGCCGGGGCGGCGATGCCACGGAGGCAGCCGATCTTGCCGTCCCGGATCTCCAGGATCGCCACCCCAAGGACGCGATCGTCGAGCGTGAAGAGCATGGCCGGGCAGCCGTTGACCACGGCGGCATGGATCGAGGGCGCGCCGCCGACGAGTTTGTGCTTGGCGGGTGTCGGGGTGAAGCCGACTCGCACCGCCGCGGCGAGCTGCTCCGGGGTCGGGTACCGGATCAGCTTCGTGGCCAGTCCCAGCGCGCCGTCGGAGACGCCGGTCGCGTCGTCGGTCAGCAGGGCCACCAACCGCTCGGTCCGGCCCGACGCCGCGGCGGCGACGAACGCCTCGACGATCCGTCGCGCGGAGACCTGGTCCAGGTCGGTGGCGTGGCCTCCGGCCGCGATTCGGCGCTTGGCTCGATGGGCGTGCTGCTGACTCGCGGATTCGGTGATACCGAGGATCCCGGCTATCTCGGCATGACTGTGCGAAAAGGCTTCGCGCAGTACGTAGACGGCCCGTTCGACGGGCGAGAGCCGCTCCATCAGCATCAGCACCGCCAAGGTCACGGATTCGCGCTGCACGGCGGTCTCGGCCGGGCCGAGCATGGGGTCGCCGTCGAGCAGCGGCTCGGGCATCCACGCGCCGACGGCGCGCTCACGGCGTACCTGCGCCGAGCGGAGCCGGTCGACCGCCAGGTTGGTGACGATCTTGGTCAGCCAAGCCTCGGGCACCTCGACGTAGTCCCGGTCGGCGGCGTGCCACCGCAGGAACGCGTCCTGCACCGTGTCCTCGGCGTCGGCGGCCGAGCCCAGCAGGCGATATGCCAGCGAGGCCAGCCGATTCCGGCTGGCCTCGAAGTGCTCCACGGCAGCGGTGTCCATGCGCACGACCCTAGGCGGAAACCGCCCGGGACGAGACCGCGCGAGCGGTGGCCAGGCGGTATCGGTGATTCGACTTCCCGAAGGTCGGGCGGCTGATCGCCCAGGCGCTGCCCGCCACGATCAGCGCCTTGACCCGGGCCGCCGACCGCCCGCGCAGGGCCCCGGACTTCGCTTGCGCGTGCCGGTCGACCAGCTGGAAGAGCCCGTCCTTGCGGCCGAGGCTGATGTGGTTGCCGACATAGGACAGCGCGGTCGCCTTGATCTTGCGCCCGGTCAGATCCCCGACGATCGCCGCGGCCGCCTGCATCCCGGTGAAGCCCGCCGACGCGCACGACATCGGCAGCGGCAGTCCGTTCTCGCCGAGGACGAAGACGCTGTCACCGGCCACGTACACCTCCGGGTGCGAGATCGACCGCATCTGCCGGTCGACGGTGATCCGGCCGTCGGGTTCCACCGCGAGACCACTGCCCGCGGCGATCGGCGGCACGGCGAACCCGGCGGCCCACACGGTCGCGTCGGCGGCGAACACGGTCCCGTCGGTGGCGAAGGCGGCCGCCTGCTCGACTCGCTCGATCTCGGTGTGCTCGTGGACCGTGATGCCGAACCGGTCGAAGGCGCGCAGCAGGTGCGCGCGCGCTTTCGGGCCCAGCCAGCCACCGAGCTCGCCGCTGGTGGCCAGGCCGACGCGCAGTCCCGGATGGGCTTCGGCGATCTCGGTGGCGGTCTCGATCGCGGTCAGATTGCCGCCGACCACCAGGACCTGCCCGTCCTCGCCCAGCTCGTCAAGGCGGGCGCGCAGGCGCAGCGCGGAGGGCCGCGCGGCGACGTGGAAGGCGTGCTCGGCGACGCCGGGGACGCCGTGGTCGGCGGCGGTGCTGCCGAGGGTGTAGAGCAGGGTGTCGTAGCCGAGCCGGTCGGTGCCCGCGTCGTCGGTGACCGTCACCGTCCGGCGGTCGGCGTCGACGCCGGTCACCCGCGCCACCCGGAGCTCGATGCCGGTGCCCGCGAAGACCTCGGTCAGCGGCCGGTGGGGGAGTTCGTGCCCGGCGGCGAGCTGGTGCAGACGCAGCCGCTCGACGAAATCGGGCTCGGCATTGACGACGGTGATCTCGACGTCGTCGGAATGCAGCTGGCGGGCCAGATATCCGGCGGTGTAGGCCCCGGCGTAGCCGGCCCCGAGTACGACGATGCGGTGCTTCATGGTTCGCTCCTGTCTGGTTCGCGTGCTCCTTGAACGAGACAGCCCCCGATTCCCTGACAGCGTCCGGCCATGACCTGGGTCACTCGCCGGGAAAGGGCGGCGCACTAGGCTGGCCGAACCGAATCTGGAAGGCTGGCATTGTGAACCGGTTGGGTAGCGCGACTTCGCCGTATCTGCGTCAGCATGCCGACAACCCGGTGCATTGGCGGGAGTGGGATGCCGATGCGCTCGCCGAGGCGGCCGAGCGGGATGTGCCGATCCTGTTGTCGATCGGCTACGCGTCGTGTCACTGGTGTCATGTGATGGCGCACGAGTCGTTCGAGGACGCGGCCACGGCCGAGCAGATGAACGCCGGGTTCGTGTGCGTGAAGGTGGACCGGGAGGAACGCCCCGACCTCGACGCGGTGTACATGAACGCGACCGTCGCCATGACCGGGCAGGGCGGGTGGCCGATGACCTGCTTCCTCACGCCCGACGGCGCGCCGTTCTACTGCGGCACGTACTACCCGAAGCTGCCGCGCGGCGGGATGCCGTCGTTCACCCAACTGCTCAGCGCGATCACCGATACCTGGCGCAACCGTCGTGAGGACGTGGACAAGGCGGCCGAGCAGGTCACCGACGCGCTGCGCGCGCAGGCGACCGGGCTGCCCGATGCCGAATTCGCCGTCGTACCGGATCTGCTCGACAAGGCGGTGCTCGCGATCGCCGCCGACGAGGATCGCGAGCACGGCGGTTTCGGCGGGGCGCCGAAGTTTCCGCCGTCGGCGCTGCTGGAAGGTCTGCTGCGGCACTGGGAACGCACCGGCGATCAGGCCGTGTTCGACCTGGTCGAGCGCACCGCCGAGGCGATGGCCCGTGGCGGCATCTACGACCAGCTGCGCGGCGGCTTCGCCCGGTACTCGGTCGACGCGGGCTGGCTCATCCCGCACTTCGAGAAGATGCTCTACGACAACGCCCTGCTGCTGCGCGCTTACGCCCACCTCGCCCGCCGCGCGCCCGCGACGCCGCTGGAGTCGTTGCCGCACCGCGTGACTCGCGAAACCGTCGAGTTCCTGCTCGCCGACCTCGGCACCGCGGACGGCGCGTTCGCCTCCGCGCTCGACGCCGACACCCACCTGGAACCGGGCGGCCCCGGGGTCGAGGGCGCCACCTATGTGTGGACGCCGTCGGAGCTGATCGGCGACCTCGGTCCGCTCGACGGGGTCTGGGCCGCAGAGGCTTTCGGCGTCAGCACGGGCGGCAATTTCGAACAGGGCACCTCGGTGCTGACCCGCCGCAGCGATCCCGTCGACGCCGAACAGTCGGCCCGCTTCGACCGCCTGCGCACCCGCCTGCTGGAACTGCGTGCCCAGCGGCCGCAGCCCGCCCGCGACGACAAGGTGGTCACCGCCTGGAACGGCATGGCGATCACCGCGCTCGCCGAAGCCGGTGCGGCACTGGAGGAACCGTCGTGGGTGGCGGCCGCCGTCCGCTGCGCGCGCTTCCTGCTCGACGTCCACCTGGTCGACGGCAGACTGCGCCGCGCCTCGCTCGACGGCGTCGCGGGCACCCCGCCCGGTGTCCTCGAGGACTATGCCTGGCTCACCACCGGCCTGCTCGCCCTCTATCAGGCCACCGGCGAACCCGACTGGCTCGCCGCCGCACAGGTGTTGCTGGACAGCGCGATCGACCACTTCGCCGACCTCGACCGCCCCGGCAGCTGGTTCGACACCGCCGACGACGCCGAAACCCTCGTCGCCCGTCCACGCGACCCGGTAGACGGCGCCACTCCGGCAGGCTCCTCGGCCCTCGCCGAAGCCCTCCTCACCGCCTCCGCCGTCGCCGACCCCGAGCGCGCCCTCCGCTACCGCGAACTCGCCGACCACACCCTGGGTCGCGGCGCGGTCCTGCTGGCCCGCGCGCCCCGCACCGCGGGACACTGGCTCGCGGTCGCCGAAGCCTCGCTCCGCGGCCCCATCCAGGTGGCCGTCACCGCCATCGAGAAGTCCTCGGCCGCAACCGAACTCCTCGCCGCCGCCCGCACCTGGGCCCCCGGCGGCTCGATCGTTCTGGCGGGCCCGCCCGACTCCGCGCCACTGCTGGCCGACCGCCCACTGGTCGACGACGCCCCCGCCGCCTACGTGTGCCGCGGCGCGGTCTGCGACCTCCCCGTCACCGACCCCGCCGCCCTGACCGCCGCCCTGCGCGAGTAGCACCGCCGCGCCTGATCGACGCGGGCGGCGCGTCGATGCGCGGTTCCGGCCGACCACCGGCCGGCGGATTCCCTACCGTCAGTGGTGCGTTCGGCGACGCGCTTGATCAGCTCACTGCCGTCCCGGCTTGATGTCGGTCCAGGTGCGGGTGCGGCCGGGGATGCCGCGTAGGCGCAGTTCCTTGTAGCGCTTCCAGTTGGCGCGTTCGGTGGCGGTCGCGGCTTGCAGGACCGCGTCGCTGACGAGGACGCGGCGGTCGACCTCCTTGGCCATGGCGGTGAGGCGGGCGGCCTCGTTGACCGCGTCGCCGATGACGGTGAATTCGAGGCGGGTGTCGGCGCCGACGTCGCCGGCGAAGACCTGGCCGCGGGCGACGCCGATGCCGACGTCGAGTTCGCCGGTGGCGACGACCTCGTCGCGGATGCGGCGGGCGGCGCGCAGGGCGGGGGTGGCGTTGTCGTCGAGGGCGGAGGGGGCGCCGAAGATACACAGGGCGGCGTCGCCCGCGAACTTGTTGACCAGGCCGCCGTTGTCCTCGGTGGCGGCCACGACGGTGGCCAGCAGCCGGTTGAGTTTGTGGACGAACTGTTCCGGCGCCATCTCGGCCGACAGCTGCACCGATCCGGTGACGTCGACGAACAGCGCCGAGACGATCCGCACGTCACCGGTCAGGCCGGTGCTGCCCGAGAGCGCGCGTTCGGCGACGGTCGAGCCGACGTGCCTGCCGAAGACATCCTCGGTGTGCTGCTGATCCTGCAGGGTCGCAGCCAGTTCGTTGACGGACTGTTCCAGCCGCCCGATCTCACTGGCGCTGCCGACGGGCACCCGCACGTCGAGTTCGCCGCGGGTGATCCGGTCCAGCGCCCGGTACATCGTGCGCATCGGGGTGGCGACCGAGCGGGCGAGCAGCGCGGTGGCCAGCGCGCCGACGGCCAGGGCGACGAGGGTGAAGATCCAGGCGGCACGCACCCGGTCCTCGGCCGGGGTGGCCGGATCGTTGAGCACCGTGATGATGATCAGCCCGGGCAGCGCGCTCGACACCGCCCAGGTGACGAGCACCCGCACGAGCACGGTGGAGCTCGGATGCACGGTGGGCCCGAGCACCGAGGTGATGATCGGGACGGCGGGCCGGATCAGCCGGTCGAGGATCAGGTAGGTCGCGCCCGCCGATTCCAGGGCGCCGAGCGCGAATCCGGCGATCACGACCGCTTTGTTGTCGTAGTCGGTGAACCGGTCGACCAGCCAGACCGTCAGCGCGATGCCCGGGATCCACAGCACGATCGCGCGCACGGTGATCGCGGCGGGCAGCGCGATCAGGCGTCGCGCTTCCTCCGGTGTCGGCTTGCGGCCGTTGTCGAGCCAGCGCAGATATCGGCGCCGGTCGTAGATGGCCATCGCGATGCCGACGCCAACGGCGAACGTGGGATAGATGGCCAGCAGCCAGGCCGCTTCCCGCCAGTTCGGGCCGACCCGGCTGAAGACGCCGTCCGCCCAGGCGATGAGGAAGATGGCCGCGAGGCCGACGACATTGGCGGTGATGACGACCAGCGCCAGGCCCCAGTAGCTGCGCAGCGCCCAGCGGACCAGCCGGTTCATCGCGCACGCCCGGGCTCGGCGCGCCGAAACGCCCGGCTATCACGAGCTGCGCTGACAGATGACACGAATATCGAGCATAGAAGGCCCGGTCGCGCCCACCGCGCGCACGCGCCGGTCAGCCGAGGACGACCAGCCAGATCGCGAGGTAATGGCAGAGCGCCGCGATCACGGTCGCGGCATGGAAGAACTCGTGATGCCCGAAGTGCGTCGGCCACGGATTCGGCCATTTCGTGGCGTAGAGGATCGCGCCGACGCTGTAGATCACGCCGCCGACGGCCAGCAGCACCAGCGGCAATACCCCCACGTTGTGTAGCAGTTCGGGTGCCACCGGCACGATCGCCCAGCCCAGCAGCAGATACAGCGGCACCCCCACCCAGCGCGGCGCCGTCGGCCACAACAGCTTCAACGCCACCCCGGCGAGCGCCCCCGCCCACACGACGACCAGCAAGGTCCGCCCGGTTGTCCCCGGCAGCCCGAGCAACGCGAACGGTGTGTAACTGCCCGCGATGAACAGAAAGATCATCGAATGATCGGCCCGCTTCATCCGCACCCGCGCCCGCGTACTGCGCCAGGTCACCCGGTGATACACCGCGCTGATCCCGAACAGCGCACACACCGAGATCCCGTAGAGCAGCGTCGACCACCCCGCGGTAGCCGACTCCCGGAACCCGAACACCACGAGCACCGCCACCGCGACAGCGGCGACCCCCACCGCCCAGGTATGAATCCACCCCCGCAGCAGCGGCTTGCCGAGCACGACCGGCTCCTCGACCCCAGCCCGCACAGCCTCCACGCATCCTCCAAGGTCCAAACCTACGGTACCGTAAGTTACCGCCCACAGTACGTCAGAACCCACCCCCACCACCACAAACGTGCCCACCCCCACAGCGTCCGCTACCGTCTCCGCCGGTCGGGTACGCAGCTCACGCCCTCCTCGCGACCGGCAAAATACCCGGAGGGGCGTTCCAGGCGTAGGGTGCGGGCGTGGAGTTTCTCGGTCGGGTGCGTGGTCTGCCGTATCGCATTTACGAAGCCAGACTGTCCAAGCAGCTGGCCGATAAGCAGCATCCCCGCCATGTCGCCGTGATGTGCGACGGCAATCGCCGCTGGGCGCGGGAGAACGGGTTCACCGACGTCAGCCACGGCCATCGGGTCGGCGCGCTGAAGATCGCCGAGCTGGTCGGCTGGTGCTCCGACGAGGGCATCGAGATGGTCACCGTCTATCTGCTGTCGACGGAGAACCTGCGCCGGGATCCGGACGAGCTGGAGACGCTGTTCGAGGTCATCACCGATGTGGTGGAGGAGCTGTCCGCGCCGGAGCAGAACTGGAGCGTGCGGATCGTCGGCTCGCTGGCGGGTTTCCCGGAGCTGATCGCGAAGCGGCTGCGGGTGGCGGCCGAGCGCACGAGCGGCCGCGACGGTGTGCATGTGAATGTGGCGGTGGGCTACGGCGGGCGTCAGGAGATCACCGACGCCGTGCGTTCGCTGGTGCGTCAGGAGATCGCCGCGGGCGAGTCGGGTGAGGATCTGGTGCAGTCGATCACGGTCGACGCGATCGGTCAGCATCTCTACACCTCCGGCCAGCCGGATCCGGATCTGGTCATCAGAACCTCTGGTGAGCAGCGGCTTTCGGGTTTCCTGTTGTGGCAGAGCGCCTATTCGGAAATCTGGTTCACCGAGGCGTATTGGCCGGAGTTCCGGCGGGTCGACTTCTTGCGCGCGCTGCGCGATTACGCCGCGCGGCACCGTCGTTTCGGCGTGTGATGCCGTAACGTTCGCGTACTCTGCGGGCAGTGGACCCCGAACAGCCTTCTTATATCAGTTATGAGGAATTCGGCAGGCGTTTCCTGGAATACGCCGTCTCCGAGCAGCGGATCGCCGCGGCCTTCGGTGAACTCACCGGCGCGGCTTTCGATTTCGGGCCGATCGGGGTGGGACCGGGTCGCCTGGCGAAGGTCATCGATATCGCGGAGCCGCGGGCCGGTGATGTGCGGGTGAATGTGGCGAGTGCGACCAAGCGGGGGCAGTTGCTGCGGGTACTGGCCAGTGTCGATCACGAGATCCGGAAGCCGGAGATCGCGGCGGTCCGCAATATCGATGTGGCGACCAGGCTCGACGCGGCCTGGAAGTTGTAGGAGAGTCGCCCCGATCGCGGGCGGGCGCGGGCTACGCTGCTGCCCGGGACCAGGCCCGACGACACGTGCAGGGGTGAGCTGTGGGAGTTGTGACCAAGCCAGGATCGAGTCGGCGCGCGCGGATCGCGGCGCTCGGCGCGGTGTCGAGTGCCGTGCTGCTCGTCGCGGGCTGCGGCGCCGACCGCACGGCGCCGCCCCGGATCACGCCCGAGGACCAGCCGCAGGCATCGGGCGCGGTGTTCGCCTATCGCACCGAGGGGGAACTGGCGGTGGTGCGCGGGGCCGACACCCTCCGTGCGCCGGGGAGCTTCGGCTATTCGTCGGCCACGGTCGGTTTCACCAGGGATGGGAAGTTCGCGTTCGCGGTGGAGTCGGGGTCCAAGGCACTGGTGGCGTTACGGGTTGCCGATGGCGCGGTGTCGCGAATCGAATGCGATTGCACCGATGCTGTCGCCTTGCGCGGGTCGGTGCTGGCGTGGTGGCGGGAGCCGGGTCAGATCATGACCATGGATCTGTCCGGCACCGCGCCCCCGGCACCGGAACAGGATGTGACGCTGCCGGATTCGCCGAGTCCGCTCTCGGGCGGCAGGTGGGACGGGGCCCGGCTGGTCGCGGCGACCGACGAGTTCCTGCTGCTGGCCCGGGTGGAGTCGCGCGGCCTGTGGTGGGAGAAGAACCACCTGTACGCGATCGGCACCGAGGCGATCCTGCCACTGGGCCGGGTGCCCGGCATCGATGCCAACCTGTCGGCCGCCGCCGGACCCGACGGCCACACCTTCGTGCTGGCGGGCACGACCGCGCGCAGCGCGTCCTGCGGCACCGGCCACGTGGCGACCATCGACGCCCGCTCCAACGCCGTGCAGGCACTGCCCGAACTGCCGGGCGAGTGCTCGTCGGCCTACAGCCCGCGCTGGGGCGGGGACGGCACGATGACCGTCGCCACCAGGAAGTGGGCCGACCTGGCGGGCGCGCCCAGCGCCGTCGACCGGTTGCAGTCGGCGGCCCAGGGCTGGGCGCCGGTCGGCGAGCAGCCGGTGGTCGACATGCTGCCGCGAGCCCAGGAGTCGGTGATCCAGGTCGTCGCGGGTGATCCGACCGCCGCGCGCGATACCCCGCGCGGGGTGCTCGTCGTCGAGAAGGGCGGCACGCGAACCGAACTCGCCACCCAGGTGGTATCGCTGGGCGCGCCTGCCGCGACGCAAAGGTAGATCTGCCCCACGATCCGACGGTGGCGCGACCGATCCATGCGGCTCCGCGCCCGTCGCGGCTTCGGCCGTGGTGATCGACCGCAACACGTCGCGGGCGGTCCCGCCGCTGCCGGGCAGTGCTGGAGCGCGACGGCGATCGAATTCCCAGGCATGAGTTCCGGCTCCGGAAGCCGATCGAACCAATGCGGCGTTGGGTCCGTATATCCGCGCGCCGGGCACAGTGCCCGGTCGATCGGCGCTGCACGGTGGCGCCGAGGCGGGGAGCGCCGGAGGTCGTGATGCGGATCAGTGGGTTACGGATGGTCGTCGCCGCGGCGGCGGTCGCGGTCCTCGGGGCGGGGTGCGCGACCGCTACGCCGCAGGGGCCGCAGATCGTGACGACGGCACCGCAGTCGGCGCCGCTGTTCGCGGTGCGCACGACGACCGGAATGGGAGTGGCCGATGCCTCGGGGATGCGCGGCGACCGGGTCGGCGACTATCGCGATATCGGCTTCAGCCAGGATAATTCGCTGGCCTACGCGGTCGACGGCGACGGCGTGGTGACCGCGCTCGAGGTCGCCGAGTTGCTGGTCGCCTCGGGCCGCGTCGACTGCCACTGCACCAGGGTGTTCCCGCTGCACGACGCGGTGGTCGGCTGGTGGCGCGACGGCGCGATCATGCAGGCCGACCTGCGCACGCCCGATCCCACTGTGCTGCGGTCGATCTCGCTGCCCATACCGCGTGATCCGCTGGGGGAGGGCGCTTCCCTCACCGGCACCGAGCTGATCGCTCTGGACCGGAACCTGGCCGTGCTCACGCGGATCGAGTCCATCCCCGGCGCGAACTGGGGCATCAACCACCTCTACGTCGTCGACCTGAATTCCGGTGCGGTGCAGCAGTTCGGCCGCATCGCCGACGTGAACACCCCGTTCCGCCAGGCGGTGATCGCACCCGGCGGCCGGTCGGTCGTCGTGGCGGGCTACAGCCGTGACAATGTCGCCTGCGGCGCGGCTTCGGTGCACCGGCTCGATCTGACCACCGGGACAGTCGATTCCGCGGGTCCGCCCTTCCCGTCGTGCAGCTCGATCGCCGACATCCGCGGTGACGGCACGGATGTCGTGCTGACCCGCCTGGTCTGGCACCGCGACGAGCCGCAGCTGCTCGTGTCCTCGACGGTCTGGCGCTACCGCGACGGCTGGACCCAGGCCGGCGCCGACCCGGCCCTGCGCGTCCTCACCGATCCGATCGCCGTCGAACTACGGCATACCGGCGCGGCGGCCCCGTTCGGCACCATCGCCGGCGACCTGTCCATCGACGGGAAGCCGGTGCTGCGCGACGTGATCGAGGTGCTGGCCACGCACCGCTGATCAGAGCTTGCGCAGCCGCAACCGGTTGATCGTGTGGTCGGCGTCCTTGCGCAGCACCAGCGTCGCGCGCGGGCGGGTCGGCAGGATGTTCTCCACCAGGTTGGGTCGGTTGGTGGAGTTCCAGATGTCGCGCGCGGCCGCGGTGGCCTGCTCGTCGCTGAACCCGGCGTAGTGGTGGAAGTGCGCGTCGGGGTCGGCGAAGCCGGTCTCGCGTAGCGCGAGAAAGCGCTGCACGTACCAGTTCTCGATGTCCTCGATCCTGGCGTCGACGTAGATGGAGAAGTCGAACAGATCCGACACCATCAGCCGCGGTCCGGTTTGCAGCACATTGAGGCCCTCGACGATGAGGATGTCGGGCTGCCGCACACAGTGCTTCTCGTCCGGCACGATGTCGTAGGACTTGTGCGAATAGACCGGCGCGCACACCTCTTCGGCGCCGGATTTCACCTCGGTGACGAAGCGCAGTAGCTTGCGCCGGTCGTAGCTCTCCGGGAACCCCTTGCGGTGCATGATGCCGCGGCGGGTGAGTTCGGCGGTGGAGTAGAGGAACCCGTCGGTGGTTACCAGGTCGACCCGGGGATGGTGGTCCCAGCGGGCCAGCAGCGCCTGGAGCACGCGCGCGGTGGTCGACTTGCCCACCGCGACACTGCCCGCGACGCCGATCACGAACGGCACCTGTTTGTCGGGATGCTTCTCCCCGAGAAAGGTCGCGGTGGCGGCGAACAGCCGCTGGCGGGCCGCGACCTGCAGGTGGATGAGCCGGGCGAGCGGCAGGTAGACCTCGGCGACTTCCTCGAGATCGATCTGCTCGCCGAGACCACGTAGGCCGGTCAGTTCCTCCTCGGTCAGGACCAGGGGAGTCGACTTGCGCAGGGTGCGCCACTGCTTCCGGTCGAACTCCACATACGGGCTCGGCTCGCTCATCCGTGCCACCTACCCGACGCTCCGTTCGGGCGCACACGCACAGCTGGGCTGCCCGTCCAGTGAGATCCGGGATAACTCTGACCGCATGTCGCGATTGTGCTCCGTCCCGGCCATCCGCGCGCAACAGGGGGTTTGGCTACCCGTCGGTAACGAGCAACAACGCCGAGGTAGGGCCCGCTTTTCCGAATTACCCCGTAAGGTCGGACGGCATGGGGTCACATCCACTCGTCACTGAATACCTGCGGCTCGGACTGGCTTTCGATCGGCTCGAGGAAGGCTTCGTCGACGCCTACACCGGCGATCCGCAGCTGCGTCGCGACAGCGAGAACGCGCCGGTCCCCGACCCGGCGGAGCTGGTGAAGCGGGCCGTCGACCTGCGTGCCGGCCTGGCCGACGCCGGGCTGTCGGCACGGCGCACCGAATTCCTCGACGCCCATCTGGTCGCGATGGAGTGCTCGGCGCGCAAGTTCGCCGGGGAGGAGATCGGGTTCGTCGACGAGGTCCGCGCCTACTTCGACGTCGACATCGCGCCCGGCGACCCCGACGACTACCGCGAGGCGCACCGCCGGATGGACGAGGTACTCGGCGGGGAGGGTCCGCTGGCCGAGCGCGCGGCCGCCTACCGGCGCGGCGACGAGATCCCGCCGGACAAGCTCGCGGTCTGCGTCGAGGCGTTCTCCAGTGCGCTGCGCGAGCGGGTCCGCGAGCGCTACCCGCTGCCCGACCACGAGACCGTCACCTACGAGGTGGTCGGCGACAAGCCGTGGTCCGGATTCAACTACTACCTGGGCAATTTCCACTCCAAGGTCGCGATCAACTCCGACCTCAAGCAGCACATGGCGCACCTGCCCGCGCTCATCGCGCACGAGGCCTACCCGGGTCATCACACCGAGCACTGCCGCAAGGAGGCCGGGCTGGTCGCCGCGGGCGAGGACGAGCAGACGCTGTTCCTGGTCAACACCCCGCAGTGCCTGATGGCCGAGGGCCTGGCCGACCTGGCGCTGCAGTCGAT
This sequence comes from Nocardia fodinahabitans, assembly GCF_052983615.1. Taxonomy (NCBI): domain Bacteria; kingdom Bacillati; phylum Actinomycetota; class Actinomycetes; order Mycobacteriales; family Nocardiaceae; genus Nocardia; species Nocardia fodinahabitans. Next base: position 1,999,124 of record NZ_JBRJJC010000001.1, on the reverse strand, counting down.
CATCGGGCCGGGCTGGGGACTGTGGGCGCAGGAGATCTACGCCGATCTGGGGCTGCGCTTCGACGGTGAACGGGCCGAGCGCTTCTCGACCGCGGCGGCGAAACTGCTGAGTGTGCGTCAGGACGCGGCACTGCTGCTGCACGATCAGCATCGCGGGGAGGACGAGGTCGCGGCGTTCCTGCAACGGTGGAGTCTGGCCACGCCGGAGCGGGCACGGCAGTCGCTGCGGTTCCTGTCCTCGCCGCTGTGGCGGGCCTACATCAGCACCTACGTGGAGGGCTACCGCCTGCTCGGTGGCTGGCTCGACACCGCGGTCGACGCGCAGGATCGGGTCGAGCGATTCGGCCGTCTGCTCGACGAGCCGCTCACGCCGGGCGCCATCCGGCGCATGCCGGTGTGAACTACACCGATGACGGCGCAGCCGCCGGGTCCATGACTGTGTCATCGGTCACCGATGGAGTGGCTGTTACGGCCGCCGGTGCTGCTCGCTGGGGGTCGTCGGTGCGGCCGCAGGGCTGTGAGCTGCGTCTCCCGGGTAGCGGCCGGGTCGGTGTTGCGCTATCCCCGTGCTCGGGCGTCCGCGCGCGGCCCATAGACTGAGGGTCGTGACGCAGACGACCGCTTCGGTGAATACCCAGTCTCTCGGTGAGCTCGATCCCGAGTTGGCCGCCGCGATGGCGGGCGAGCTCGCCCGCGAACGCGACACCCTCGAGATGATCGCCTCGGAGAACTTCGTGCCGCGCGCGGTCCTGCAGGCGCAGGGTTCCGTGCTCACCAACAAGTACGCCGAGGGCTACCCGGGCCGCCGCTACTACGGTGGCTGCGAGGCCGTCGACGTGGTGGAGACCCTGGCGCGCGACCGCGCCAAGGAGCTCTTCGGCGCCGAGTTCGCCAACGTGCAGCCCCACTCCGGCGCGCAGGCCAACGCCGCGGTGCTGATGGCGCTGATGAATCCGGGCGAGACCCTGCTGGGCCTGGACCTGGCCCACGGTGGTCACCTCACCCACGGCATGCGCCTGAACTTCTCGGGCAAGCTCTACGACGTCCACTCCTACGGTGTGTCGAAGGAAGACCACCGCATCGACATGGACGAGGTGCGTGACATCGCCAAGGCGTCCAAGCCGAAGGTGATCGTCGCGGGCTGGTCGGCCTACCCGCGGCACCAGGACTTCGCGAAGTTCCGCGAGATCGCCGACGAGGTCGGCGCCTACCTGTGGGTCGACATGGCGCACTTCGCCGGTCTGGTCGCCGCCGGTCTGCACCCCTCGCCCGTGCCGTACGCCGACGTGGTGTCCTCCACCGTGCACAAGACCCTCGGCGGCCCCCGCTCCGGCCTGATCCTGGCCAAGCAGGAATTCGCCAAGAAGCTGAACTCGGCGGTGTTCCCGGGTCAGCAGGGTGGCCCGCTCATGCACGTGATCGCCGCCAAGGCCGCCGCGTTCAAGATCGCCGCCACCGAGGAGTTCAAGGACCGCCAGGTGCGCACCCTGTCCGGCTCGCGCATCCTCGCCGAGCGCCTGACCGGCGCCGACGTCAAGGACAAGGGCGTCTCGGTCCTGACCGGCGGCACCGACGTGCACCTGGTCCTGGTCGACCTGCGCAACTCCGAGCTCGACGGCCAGCAGGCCGAGGACCTCCTGCACGAGGTCGGCATCACCGTCAACCGCAACGCCGTGCCGTTCGACCCGCGCCCGCCGATGGTCACCTCCGGCCTGCGCATCGGCACCGCCGCCCTGGCCACCCGCGGCTTCGGCGACGCCGAGTTCACCGAGGTCGCCGACATCATCGCCGCCGCGCTGGCCGGCACCTCCGACACCGAGTCGCTGCGCGCCCGCGTCGCCAAGCTGGCCCAGAGCGTCCCGCTCTACCAGGGCCTGGAGGACTGGCGCCTGCTCGGCTGAGCCGACACCCCGACCGAACGCCCTCGCCCGCTGATTCATCCAGCGGGCGAGGGCGTTTCGTTGTTTCAGGACAGGTCGATGCCTTTGTCGGCAGCCAGCCCCGCCAGCTTGGCGGCCTCGTCGATGGCGACGGCCACGTAGGCGTGCCAGCCGTCGTCGTCGCGCCGCAGCAGGTATTCGTAGTCGCTGTCGACCAGCGGTTCGCCCGCCGTGTCCCGGAAGTGCCAGCGCACGCGCAGCCGCGCGATCCGCTCGGTCAGCGCGGCGTGTTCGAGCAGGGTGTGCTCGACGCCGCCCCATCCCCAGCTCGCGATACAGCGGATAGGACTGCGCGAGCCCCCGCGCCATCAGCGCACGCGAGTCCAGTGCCCCGGCGAACTCGTCGCTCAGGATCATGCCCGGTAGACCCCACAGCGCGGCCGACCGTTCGGAATCGAAGGCCGCCAGCGCGGCCTGATAGTCGTCGAGGAACCGCTCGAGCTCATCTACGATCGCCATCCTCCGAACCTAGCGAGCGACGGTATCGCCCACCAGGTGATCGGACCGTGTCCCGAAGACCTGCCGCGCGTCACGCCGCCGCACCGAGGGGAGCAGATAACGCTCCGGCCGTTCGGGGACAGAGCTGTCTCCGAGGACCAGCAGCGGCATGATCACGCCGATCAACCAGGCCGCGAGCAGCCTGCGCGCCCGGGGGTAGCAGCCGGTGTCGCGGTCGATGACGACCAGTCCGAAAACGGCTTTGCCGAGCGTCGTCCGCGTCACGGACTGGAGCACGACCCGGTCGACGAACGATGCGAGCAGGAAGTACCCGATCATCGTCCACCACGCGATCTGCGTGCTGTTCCAATCCTGGCGCGTCACGGCATGACGCGTCACCTCGTCGCTGAGGAACACGACACCGAACCCGATCGCCAGGTGCACGACGATGTCGAGCAGGTAGGCCAGCGTTCGGCGCAGCTTCCGCGGTGACGGGAAGGTGGCATCGTCGAGTCCGCCGTGCTTGCCCGGCGGTTCGGGCGTGCTCGCGGGAGAAGCGTTGTGCGGCTGGGGAACCGGAGCCGCCGATTTGTCCTTGACCAGCAAGGTGGTACCGAAGCGCGGCGCCACGTAGAACAGCGACCGATAAGCCAGCTGCGCGCCGGCTCCGCCCGGTTTCGCGATGAGACCCGCCTTGTTCGGTACCCCGGCGAACCAGGCGACCCGGTCGTCGCTGTCGAATGTTCGTGACGTCCACTTGCGCAGCACCAGAGTTCCCGCGACCGTCCCCCGGTCATCCAGCAGATTGACCCATTCCTGAACTTCGGGCCGAAGGGTCTCGATATTCCACACCTGCCAGCGATGCCGCGCCGACAACCACCGGCGAAACGCGGTTCGCGTCATGACCAGTCCGGTGATCGTCAGCGGCAGAAAGGCTAGAAGAAAGAACACCGCGGCATCGGAGTCCCGCCCATCAGCCTCGGCCGCCGAGCTGGAAATTCCGGCCGAATGCAGAAACGCGGGAACGCAAGCAATTCCGCAGGTCAGCACCACCAACGCCCGCGCAGTCGTCCACACCAGCGTCCACAAAGTGCGCGGCGTACGCCACGCCCGCGCCTCCAACTGCTCCCGAACCGTCATGACATGTCCAGGGTGACTGTGGCCGGGGCGCCGAAGACTACCGAGCCGGCCATGTCGGCCACCATCTTGCGGCACAGCGCTCCTCGTTCGGTATCAGGGGACGCGAGCTGGATCGCTGCGAGCACGGTGCCGTCGTCGGACGACACGACTGCTTCCAGCTGGTACACCGAATGGGCGCGTTCGGTACCCGCCAGCTGTGCAGGTACTTCCCCGACCTTCTCGGTGAACAAGATCGGATGTCGTTCCGACTCGATCAGCGCCGAATGCCCGGTGGCGCTGTCGTTGCTCCGCGATCGGACCACCGCGGCCAATGCCAGGCGGGGGCTGCGCGGTCCGCCCGGTGCGTCGACTACCGACACGGTCAGGCAGGAATACAGCGGCTGCCCGCCCGGGATCTGGTGGCCGCCGATCCCGATATACCGGGTGCCGTTGTCCACGAGATTTCCGATGAGCGCGGTGACGGCGCCCAGGATCGTCGGCTTGTCGGACGGCGGTTGCTTGCCGGTGAAGTCGAACAGGTGCTGGGCATGGGTTACGACGTCGGCCAGCGGAATCTCCGAATAGCCTTCGGGAATCGCGACAGTGACTACTTGTTCACTCATTCGGACTCCCCAACGGACATGAGTTGACCACCGCTCGCGGCACCGAGGCCGGCCTTGACCGCGCGGTTGATCATCTCGATGCCACCGACTGTCGTATCGATGCTGTCCGTGTGGCGGCTTGCCTGACTGAAGTCGAGAAGAACGTCGGTCACCTCGACCCCACCGAATCGCGCGGGTATCGCCGATGCGAGCGGATCCAGCACCTTGTTCGACAGAATTCCCGGACTTTGCGCACCGTCGGTGAACGCGCCCATCACCTGGCTGAACTTTGACGACGACGTGGCGGCATCGGTGGCCGAGTTCGCCAGCGCCGCAGCGGTATCAGCTTCGGCGAACAGTGCCTTGCCACCCTTGACGACGCCACCGACACCGGGCAGGACCGAGAGCGTGTCGGTGGTCAGTGTGGCGCCCATGCTGCCGATCGCGGCCATGTCGAACTCGCCGTTCATGATGTCGCCCACCGTATCCTGGTACTCCGGGTTCAGAGCGTTCATGCCGAGTGCGCCGAGCCCACTGGCCAACGCGACCACACCGAAGACCGCGCTCACCGGAGGTGGCGTGACCAGCGCGAGAAGGCCGGTGACCGCCGACGTCGCGGCGAGAGCATCGTGAATCGTCTCCTGGTTGTCGTTGAGCCAGTCCCAGAGTCCTTCGAACAGACCCTTGTCCGGTTCGCTCGGCGCGAAGTTCGCCCCGGCCGCGTCCAGCTCGGTTGCGGTCGTGGTGGCGGCGGAATTGTGGGTCGTCTGTAGTTCCTTCGCGCGGGTGATGATCGCATCGATCGCGCGCTGCGCGTCGGTCACCGCTGTGGTGGCAGCGGTGACCTTGTTGTTGGCCGCGTCGAGGCGGGCCTGAGCGGATGCGAGCGCGTCCGCATCGGTGAACGTCTGGCCGGCGAGATCGAGATCTGGATTGGCCCGGGCCTGCTGGAGCGCGGTGACCGCTTGCCCGTGGGTGGCGCGGGCTGTGGCAGCCTCGGTCTCGAGGCCTGCGGCGGTGTCCTGGTATCCGACGAGGTTGGTGTGCCATGCCTGGATGACGGTGGCGGCACCGTCGAGCGATTTCTTCGCGTAGGTCAGATCTTGGAGGAGAGTCGCGTCGAGACTCTCCCGGAAGGCATCGCCCGCTTCGCCCTTCCAGACGTCGTCGTTGCTGTTGCGCAAGCGGTACAGCAAGATGCTCAGCTCGTCGATCTTGTCGGCGGCGCTGCGGACCTTCGTGCCGAGCGTGCCGACCTCGGTGGCGGAACCGGGAGCGGGATTGAAACCGAGATTGGGATAGGGGTTCTGGGGAGTCACTGGCCGCCCTCACCCGGTGCGGCCGGTGTGGTCCCGATGCCGTTGCCGTACAGCGTGAGCAGGGTGGCGATGGTCGTGTCGAGGTCCTGGTAGGCGGTCAGACACTCATCGACGCCGTCCGCGGTGGTGCCGGCCGACTCGCCGATCCGTTCGATGCCGAACTTCCAACGCGTCTGGAAGCTGTCGGCGGCATCGTTGAGAGCCGCGGTACCGAGATCGAGCTTGCTGTCCTTGGACATCGAGTTCATCACGTCGGTCAACACCTGCTCGGCACCGCGCAACGACTGAACAGTCTTGATCAGGACATCGACATCGACGTCCAGAAACCCGGTCATCTACCCTCCCCAATTGCTCGTTCTGTTGGTTGGACGCACGAAGGCTCGGTTCGGTTCCCTCGGTGAGGTGAGGATTGCGCATCGGTTCTTCGGATCCGGACTGCCAACATAGCCGCAGACGCGGAACCGCCCGCGGTGCCGTGGTGGGCAGCGCGGGCGGGGTGAGCGTGGGTGGGGTGGGTCAGCTCACCAAGGGGCGCAACGCCTTGGCTGCTGCTTCGATGACCCCCGGTTCGTGGCCGTTGGTGATCATGTTGACGATGATGCCGTCGATGCCGTGGTCGAGGACACGGGTCTGGATCTGCTCGGCGACCTCGTCGGGGGTGCCGACGAACTGGCGGTCGGCGGGGGAGTTGCGGATCTCCTCGGGCGACAGCGCGGACAGGTCGATGCCGGCGCGGGCGAGCATGTCGGACTGGAGTTTCCGGGCGCGGTCGCCGTCTTCGTCGGCGATGACGAAGGCGAGGAAGCTGGTCTCGAGGGTGGCCGGGTCGCGGTCGGCCTCGGCGCAGCGCTGGTGCAGTGCCGCGATTTTCTGGGGCAGCAGGGAGGCGTTGCTGATGATGTTGAGGTGGTCGGCGAAGCGGGCCGCCAGCGCGAAGGTCTTCTTCTCGCCACCGCCGCCGAGCATGATCGGCAGGTCGTCGCGGACGCGGGGCTCGTTCATGGCGTTCTCGGTGTGATACCAGGCGCCGTCGAAGGTGGGCCGCTGTCCGTGCAGCATCGGGGCGATGATCCGCAGCGCCTCCTCCAGTCGCTGGAAGCGCTCGGTGAAGGTGCCGAACTCGAAACCGTACTGCTGGTGCTCGAGCTCGAACCAGCCCGCGCCGATGCCGAGCACGGCCCGTCCGCCGCTGACCACGTCGAGGGTGGTGACGGTCTTGGCGAGCAGCGCGGGATTGCGGTAGGTGTTGCCGGTGACCAAGGCGGACAACTGGATTCGATCGGTCGCCGTCGCCAGTGCGCCGAGCGCCGTGTAGGCCTCCAGCATCGGCTCGTCCGGCGCGCCGATGCCGGGTAGCTGGTAGAAGTGGTCCATCACGAAGGCGGCGTCGAATCCGGCCGCCTCCGCCGCCGCGGCCTGCGCGATCACCGTGGGGAACAGCTCGCGCACCGAGGACGTGTTGCTGAAGTTGGGCATCTGGTAACCGAGACGAATGCTCATAGCGGCGACGATATGACTTGGAGTGCACTCCAAGTCAAGGCCGGATTCAGGGCGCTTCGGTGACTCCGGCCAGCGCCGGGTAGTCGATCAGGTCGATGTCGTTGGCGGCCTTGTCGCCGTATTTCAGCATCAGCGAGAAGCCGCGCGAGCCGAGGAACCGGTTGCGGACCTTGATGCCGAGCGCGGTCTTCGGGGCGAGGAACGGGCCTGCGTTGCTGTTGCCCGCGATCTTGGCGTAGCGCTTCATGATTCGGTCGTAGGCGGCGAACGCGGTGACGTGGTCGCCGCCGGCGACGGCCAGTTCGCCCGCGAGCACATACGCGCCGACAACGGCCAGACCGGTGCCGAACCCGCCGAGGGTGTTGCCGTAGGCGGAGTCGCCGACCAGGGCGACGCGGCCGCGCGTGTAGGCGCCCTTCATCCGCACCTGGCTGATCGAGTCGAGGTAGATGTCGTCGAAGTCGGCCAGCTCGGCGAGCATGCGCGGAACGTGCCAGCCGATGCCCGCGTAGGTCTGCTCGATGATGCGCCGCTGGGCGGCGGTGTCCTCGCGGGAGTAGTCCAGCGGCGCGGACGCGAACATGTACAACTGCTGGGCCTTGGAGCCGCCGTCGATCGCGAGCTTTCCGGGGGAGTTGTGGGCGAAACCGCGAGCCCGCTCGCGGGGGAGGTCGGTGTCGCTCCAGCGGCTGGCGCCCGCCACGCCGTAGTAGTACCCGAGATGCTTGACGAACTCGGCCTCGGGTCCGAACGCCAGTTTCCTTACCCGAGAGTGGATTCCGTCGGCGCCGAGGACGAGGTCGAAGGTGCGCGTCGCCCCGTGTTCGAACTCCACCCGCACGCCGCCCGCGGTGTCGGTGAGTGCGGTGATGGTGTCGCCGAAGACGTATTCGCAGTGCTTCTCGGTCTGCCGGTACATGACCTCGGCCAGGTCGCCGCGCAGGATCTCGATGTCGCCGCCGGTGAAGTCGCCGGACAGGAAGGCCAGTTCGCGCTCGTTCTCGTCGACGAAGACCACGTCGGTGGTGCCGGTGCGGCGGGCGCGCACCTCGTCGAGGATGCCCATCCGCTCGAGCACGGTCAGGTGGGTCGCGCCCTTGAAGTCGACGGCCTGGCCGCCGGGACGCAGCGCGGGGGCGCGCTCGACCACGGTGACGGTGCAGCCGTAGCGATGCAGCCAGTAGGCCAGGGCAGGCCCCGCCACGCTGGCGCCGGAGATGAGGACGGTCTGGTTACGCATGGTGTGCTCCTGTGTGGTCGGGATCTGTGTCCGATGGAATCTGTATCCGGTGGACGCGAATAAGAGTATGGTAGACACAGTTTTGCGTCAACCGGAGTTCTCGAGAGGATGGACCGATGCCGCCGCCGACCACCGTCGACCTGCTGTGGGGCACCGCCCAGCGCCCCAAACGTGGGCCCAAACCCGCGCTCACCCTGGACGGGATCGTCGCCGAGGCGATCGCGCTGGCCGATGCCGAAGGTCTGGCCGCGCTGTCGATGCAGCGACTGGCCGAACGGCTCGGCTTCACCAAGATGTCGCTGTACCGGTACGTGCCGGGTAAGGAACAGCTCACGGCGCTGATGCTCGACGCCGCGATGGGTGCACCACCCGCGATCGACGCGGTGCCCGGCCGCTGGCGCGACGGCCTGCGGAGCTGGGTCGAGGCGATCTTCGAGCGCTTCCGCGCCCACCCGTGGGCCATCGAACTCACCCTCGGTATCCGGCCGTTCGGCCCGAACGAGATGGGCTGGACCGAGGCCGCGCTCACCGCGCTCGACGACACCGGCCTGACCGGCCCCGAACGGCTCGACACGATCGTGCTGCTCAACGGGCATGCCCGCAGCTTGGCCCAGGTGTTCGCCTCGGTCGGCGGCGACGCGCAGGAGCAGTTCACCGACCAGTTCACCGCGATGATGACCGCGGCGGGTGACCGTTATCCGGCGGTCACCGCGGCCTTCGCGGAAGAGGCGGCAGCAGTCTCCGCGGGCACTACCGAGGCGGGCGCTGCCTTCGACTACGGCGTCGACCGCATCCTGGACGGTCTCGCGGTGCTGATCGCGCAGCGGGCGGATCGGTAGCGCCGAGGTCTGGTCTGGGAACGGCGAAGGTCCTAGGCTCGCCTCATGACCGACCAACCGGAGCTGCCGGAGAACGCCGTCACCGTCGTGCGGGAGTTCTTCGTCGCGCTCGAACTCGGCTCCGTCGACGAAGCGCTCGAGCTACTCGACCCGGCGATCGTCTGGCAGAACACTGGACTGCCGACCGTGCGCGGCAAGAAGCGGGTCGCCGGCTTGCTGCGCGGGCTCGACCGGCCGCAGCTGGGGTTCGCGGCGGACATGCACCACATCGCCGCGGACGGCGACATCGTGCTCACCGACCGCACCGACTACCTGCGCGCGGGACCGGTGAACATCGGCTTCTGGGTGAGCGGCACCTTCGCACTGCGCGAGGGCCGAATCGTGCTGTGGGACGACCACTTCAGCATGGGCAACGTGTTGCGCGGCACGGTCGTCGGAGCGGCGCGGGCGGTGCTGCGCCGCTGAACCCGGCCCGGACTACCCGTGCTTGCTCAGGTAGTCCAGGTAGGTCGGTCGCAGGACATCGGCCAGTTTGCCGTCACCCGCGTGGATGTAGTCGTCGATCATCGGCAGCACGTACTTGATGTCGGCCGCGCTCTCGCCGAGGTCGCCCGCTTCGGCCTGGGCCGCCGGGATCGACTTGAGCAGGTTCCACAGGAACTTCACGTCGCCGCGCCGCACGGCCGTCTTCACCGCGCGATCGTGCAGTTCCTTCGACGACAGCTTCTCCAGATCCTGGTCTTCGGCCATGCCTCGACTCTAGCGCTCGGCGGCTCACCTGGCGCGGATCCGCGGCGTCGGCGCCGGTTAACGACAAATTCACGGACACGTCCGGCTGTCCGGCAGCGCGGCCGGGAGTTGGACGGTAGCGTCGGTGATGCGGGTCGCGTCGGTGTGGCTCGTACGGGAGGTCCTGACCGTGACTGAGCAACTCAGTGCGAGAGGGCCGAACGGCACCCGGCCCTCGTGGCGGTTGACCAGCGCGTCACCGCCTACCAGGACGGACCGGTCCAGCGAGATCGTTCGCGCGGGTGCCGTGCGAACACATAAGGAGCCCACCGTGACTGCTGCACGCTCCGTTTCCGCCCCCGCGATGCACACGGCCTCGGCCTCGAAGAAGGGGGTCCGCCCCTCGCGTTCCGGTCGCAAGACTTTCATCGTCGACACCTCGGTCCTGCTCTCGGATCCGTGGGCCGTCACCAGGTTCGGCGAACACAAGGTGGTTCTACCGCTGGTCGTGATCAGTGAATTGGAGGCCAAGCGACACCACCACGAACTCGGCTGGTTCGCCAGGGAAGCCCTGCGGATGCTCGACGACCTGCGGGTCAACCACGGCAGGCTCGACCAGGCACTGCCGATCGGCACCGAGGGCGGCACACTGCAGGTGGAGCTCAACCACACCGATCCGTCGGTGTTGCCCGCCGGATTCCGTTCGGAGACCAACGATTCCCGCATCCTGGCCTGCGCGCTGAACTTCTCGGCCGAGGGCGAGGACGTGGTGCTGGTGTCCAAGGACATCCCGCTGCGAGTCAAGGCGAGCGCGGTCGGCCTGTCCGCCGACGAGTACCACGCCCAGGACGTGGTGACCTCCGGCTGGAGCGGCATGGTCGAACTCGATGTCGCGGGCACCCGGATCGACCAGCTCTACGCCGATTCGGTGATCGACCTGGACGAGGCGCGGGAACTGCCCTGCCACACCGGGATCCGGCTGCTGGGCAGCAGCTCCAGCGCGCTGGGCCGGGTCACCGCCGACAAGCGGGTCCAGCTGGTCCGGGAGCGGGAGGCGTTCGGCCTGCACGGCCGCTCGGCCGAACAGCGGATCGCGCTCGATCTGCTGCTCGACGAGAGCATCGGCATCGTGTCGATGGGTGGCCGGGCCGGCACCGGTAAGTCGGCGCTCGCGCTGACCGCCGGTCTGGAGGCCGTGCTGGAGCGGCGGACCCAGCGCAAGGTGGTCGTGTTCCGGCCGCTGTACGCGGTGGGCGGCCAGGAACTGGGCTACCTGCCCGGTTCGGAGAGCGAGAAGATGGGCCCGTGGGCGCAGGCCGTCTTCGACACGCTCGACGGGCTGGCCAGCCGCGAGGTGATGGAGGAGGTGCTCAGCCGCGACATGCTCGAAGTGCTGCCGCTGACCCACATCCGCGGGCGCTCGCTGCACGATTCCTTCGTGATCGTCGACGAGGCGCAGTCGCTCGAGCGCAATGTGCTGCTGACGGTGCTGAGCCGACGGCTGGGCACCGGTTCGCGCGTCGTGCTCACCCACGATGTCGCCCAGCGCGACAATCTGCGGGTCGGCAGGCACGACGGCGTGGCCGCGGTGATCGAAAAGCTCAAGGGGCATCCGCTTTTCGCGCACATCACGCTCACCCGTTCCGAGCGCTCGCCGATCGCGGCGCTGGTGACCGAAATGCTCGAGGAGTACGGACCGAACGCCTGATCTCCCGGCAATCAGGCCGCGTCACGGCCTGAATCCGTTTGATTACGGCGAACTGTGGGTATTATCCGCGGCGACACCAATCCAGCAACGGCTCGGCGAACAAGATTCCGCCGGGCCGTTGCGGATGTCGGCCAGGCTCCATTCCGGGGGCGTGCCCCGGGGGGCCACTCGCGAGAGGATGGATATGAACCACTTCGCTCGACGTACTGCCGCCGGAGGCGCCGCCGTCATCGCCGCCGCCGGACTGTTGCTCGCCGCGGGGTGCGGCGACGAGGACAAGGACAACGCCACCGACACCGTCACCTCGGTGATGGGCAGCATGCCCATGAGCCCCGGCGAGAGCATGCCGATGACCCCCGGGGGCAGCATGCCCATGAGCCCTGGGGAGAGCATGCCGATGACCCCCGGTGGCGGCATGACCACCTCCGCGACGGCGGCCGGCGATTCGACCACCATCTCCACCCCGAACGGCGACATCACCGTCTCCGGTGAGGTCTACAAGAAGTACGTCGCCGCCGGCGGCGCGAGCAGCCCGCTCGGCGCGCCGGAGGAAGCGCAGGAGACCGGTCCCAACGGTGGCCAGTACCAGGACTTCACCGGCGGCACCATCTACTGGAGCAGCGACACCGGCGCGCACATCGTGTGGGGCGACATCCGCGAGACCTGGGAGGAAGAGGGCGGCGCCAACGGCCCGCTCGGCTACCCGACCAGCGACGAGACCAGCACCGCCAACGGCGGCAAGCAGAGCGAGTTCACCGGCGGCACCATCGTCTGGGTCAACGGCGAGACCACGGTGACCAAGAAGTAGCTCGTGCGTCCGGCCCGGCGTGGGGACCCGATCGCCCCGTAGGTCCCCGCGCCGACGGCCGACCCACTATGTTGTCGGGGTGCAGAAAACTTTGACCGACCGTGAGCTGCTGGATTCGCTCGCGGATGTGGTGGAAACCAACCTGGCCCGGCACATCGAGGCCGCCGAAGGCTGGCAGCCGCACGACATGGTGCCCTGGGCGGACGGCCGCAACTTCGCCTTCCTCGGCGGCACCGACTGGACCCCCGAGCAGTCCGAGCTGAGCGAGACCGCCGAGCTCGCGCTGACGGTGAGCGTTCTGGTCGCCGACAACCTGCCGTCCTACCACCGTGAGCTCGGCAAGCACCTGCGCACCGGTCCGTGGTGGCGCTGGGTCGGCCGGTGGACGGCCGAGGAGAACCGCCACGAGATCCTGATCCGCAACTACCTGATGGTGACCCGCGCGGTGGATCCGGTCGCGCTCGAGCGCGCCCGCATGGCGCACATGACCGAGGGCTTCAACCGCCCGCCGCTGCACCTGATCGAGGTGCTGGCCACCTGCGCGTTCGAAGAGCTCGCCGCCGCCGTCCGGCACCGCAACACCGCCGCGCTCGGGGAGAACCCGATCGTCACCGCGCTGGCCGAGAAGCTGGCCGCCGACGACGAACTGCAGGCCGAGTTCTTCGCCGTCCTCGTCGGCGCCGCCCTCGACCTGGTCCCCGACCAGGCCGTGCGCGCCATCGCCGACCAGGTCGCCGCCTTCCGCGTCCCGCACGTCGACCTGCCCGGCGGCGGCTCCAGCGACGAGGCGCTGGCCGAGGCGGGCATCTACGACCCCGCCAAGGAAGGCGAGCTGGTGTTCAAGCCGCTGCTGCAGCGCTGGAACATCTTCACCCGCACCGACTTCAGCGAAGAAGGCGAGAAGGCCCGCGCCGAACTGGCACACCTGGCCTGATCTTGTCGTGCGAGCGGCCGTCACCGCATGAGGTGACGGCCGCTCGCCGTTTCAGTCGCGGTCCACGTCTGCCATCGCCAGCACGTCGAGCTTGCTGTCGAGTTCCTCGACCGAGAGCTTGTCCGGGGTCAGGCCGCGGTCGATGACGGTCTGCCGGATCGTCTTCTTCTCGCGCAGTGCCTGTTTGGCGACGGCGGCCGCCTCCTCGTACCCGATGGCCGAGTTCAGCGGCGTGACGATCGACGGGGACGACTCGGCCAGGGTGCGCAGGTGCTCCTCGTTTGCGACCAGGCCGACGACGCACTTGTCCGCGAACAGCCGAGAGACGTTGGCCAGCAGGCGAATCGACTCCAGCAGATTGCGCGCCATCACCGGGATGTAGACATTGAGCTCGAAGGCGCCGCTCGCGCCGCCGAACGCGATGGCCGCGTCGTTGCCGACGACCTGCACCGCGACCTGCGTCACCGCCTCGGGCAGTACCGGATTCACCTTGCCGGGCATGATCGAGCTACCCGGCTGCAGGTCCGGCAGCTGCAGTTCGCCCAGACCGGTCAGCGGGCCCGAACCCATCCAGCGGATGTCGTTGGCGATCTTGGTCAGGCTGACCGCGATGGTGCGCAGCGCGCCGGAGGCCTCGACCAATCCGTCGCGCGCCGCCTGCGCCTCGAAGTGGTCCTTCGCCTCACGCAGCGCGTCGATTCCGGTGCTGCGCACCAGTTCCGCGACCACCTTCGTGCCGAAACCGGCGGGCGCGTTGAGCCCCGTGCCCACCGCGGTGCCGCCGATCGGCAGCTCGCCCAGGCGCGGCAGCGTGGCCAGCGCCCGCTCGATGCCCGCCTCGATCTGGCGGGTGTAGCCGCCGAACTCCTGCCCCAGCGTCACCGGCACCGCGTCCATCAGATGCGTGCGGCCCGACTTCACCACCGTGCGCCACTGATCCGACTTGTCCAGCAGCGCCAGCCGCAGATGCTCCAGCGCGGGCACGAGGTCGGTGATGACGGCCTCGGTGGCGGCCAGATGCGTCGCGGTGGGGAAAGTGTCGTTGGACGACTGCGACATGTTCACATCGTCGTTGGGATGCACGGTCACCCCGTTGCGCGCCGCGATCGAGGCGATCACCTCGTTGGCGTTCATATTGGAACTGGTCCCCGACCCGGTCTGGAACACATCGATCGGGAACTGATCATCCTGGCGACCCTCGGCGATCTCGTTCGCCGCCGCGATGATCGCCGCCGCCTTCCCCGGATCCAGCAACCCCAAATCCTTGTTGACCTGCGCACAAGCGGCCTTCAACAGCCCCAGCGCCCGGATCTGCGCCCGCTCCAACCCCCGCCCACTGATCGGGAAGTTCTCCACGGCCCGCTGCGTCTGCGCCCGCCACAGCGCGTCGACCGGAACCCGAACCTCACCCATCGTGTCGTGCTCGATGCGGTACTGCACGTCGTCATCAGCCATGCCTCGACCCTAGGACGATCTCGCCCCGAGTGGGGTTCCCACACCACCGCAAAATCCCACACTCCGGTGGGGAATATGTCATCACCCGACCATGCGGACATCCACCCCGGGAAGTCCGCCGAAATCGGCGCGTTTGTCGGTAGTGACGACGGTGCGACCCGTCGCACGCGCAGTCGCCGCGAGGATCAGATCGTGTGCACCTCGGGGCGAACCCGTACTCCGGACGTGGGTCAGTAGCTCAGCATGATGCTCGGCGACCGTGTCGTCGTAAGGGATGCTCGGCACGATAGCCCGGAACTCGGTGAGGAAGGTTCGCGCGCTCGCTAGCTTCGCCGGGTTCGTCTGACCAGCCAGCCCGGTGAGGTACTCCGCGATGACGACCGCCGCGACAGCGACGTTGTCGTCATCGGCGATGACATCAGGAAGGGCGACAGTGCCACGATCGATGGCGATCAGAATGCCGGTATCGAGGATCAGCTTTCCCATGGATCGCTGTCCGCGTCGGCGCTCGCATAACGGTCGATCGACTCGACCGCAGCTTCGAACTCCGCATCCAAACCGATGTTGCCGGCCCACTGCTTTGCCAGCTTGTTCAAGCTCTTACCGTTCGCCCGTGGCGCCGGAACGAGGCGCGCCACGCACACGCCTTTACGGGTGATGACGAACTCTTCCCCCGCCTCGGCCTCATCGAGAACCCGCGCGAACGCCCGCGCGGCCTCGGTCGCGCTGATCTCCTTCATGCTGGCATGGTATCAGAATCTGATAATCAGATGCAGCCGTCTGCGGCGCCAGGTGCAAGGCGATGGGTCGGAGCTGGACGATCTTTGACGCAATGATCGCGTCACCACATCATTGAGGGCGTCTTACCGACCTGACCGGCACGTCTCCGATGAGCGGATCCTGTCCGCGCTCCATGACGTGGCGATGGCCGGGCGAGTGCGCAGGTCGCGGTACGGAACGAGCGAAGGGCTGAGCGTGCAGCAGGCCCAGCGCGATCTGAAGTCACTGGCACAGCGCCTTGCAGCCTGTTGCGCGAACAAGGGCGCGCTATTACGTTGCGGGGGAAAGCCTTCCTCAGAACGTATTGGAGGCTGTGTAATCATGCCGAAAAAGGGAAATCTTAACTATTGATTCGAATTCCTCTGAAATTACGCCCGAAAAATGCAGAAGGGCATTGTGCGGTGGGTCCAGTAGATCGCAGGTGCGGCCGTAGCGAAAAATGTTCGCGACCGTGAGTTCCGGAGCTATCTCGTGGCCATCTCTCAGGATTCCGCCGTACGCCGTGTCTCCGATCTTGACTGTTCCTGACAAGCATTGGACAATACACTCCGCCTGGCTCGGGCTGGTGATGGTGTGCTCGACGATTTCTATGGTTCCGCTAGTTGCCATGGGTGCCTACTCTGTCGATGAATTCTTCTATTTGGACTGGAGTCAGTTTCGGGGTCTCGCGCAGTAGTGGAGATAGGTCATCGATGCCGATGGATCTGGGAAGGTGGATTCCCATTTGTTCGAGTGCTGACCTGGCGACGGAGACTGGCACTTGCATGCTCGCACGCGCGGCGAACTCGCTTGCCGACAAACCCACGGCCACCTCCGCCTCTGCGGCAATGTATCCGCCCACGCGTTCAACCCCGGCGATGTCCTCTGGTCGCGCGATCTGCACGACAGCCTCTCCATATCGCTCGGAGTGAATGGCGAAGGCGGTGGCAACGCCCGGATCGCTAGATGTTGGGAGGTACCCGGAGAACTGCGTGCCAGAGCCCGAGAGATGCGGCGGTGCATTCTGACCCCGGGAGTTCTGGCCAGTCAAGTACTTATGGAAAGATGTCAGGCATGGGTACACCAGATCGTCAGATTCGCGCAAGCTATAAACAAGACTCAATCACCGTATATCAGGCGTATCAACCCGAGATCGCCACGCCGGCCATCAGAAATGGCCGCTTCTCCTCAGGGTTCAATCGGAATAGAATGACATGGATAAAGCCGTCATTTCTATGGATGATGTACCGGTCGGGATGGGCAACGAAACCTGGCCAAGTGAGCATCCTGGCCATCGATATATCAAGGGACGGTTTCGAATGGGCATTAGCCAATTCAACTCTATCGCATTTCGATTCCGACATGTATGCCTCGCGTGAGAGCTGGAAAACCAGCCTGTCTGCACCGGTGCGGATTCAATGGGACCCTGAGCGGGATATCTCCATGAACAAGTTGGCATATCGTTCTTTGCAAGTCGGACTTTCTGGTGAAGCGGTCGGGCGATATTGTGATGCCTGGATCGTCAACATCGAGGATAAGACGAGTCTTGCGCACCAGATCAACTACCTAATCAGGGATGGTAAGCGCAATCACGCTGCTGAATTGCTGCCAACGGAGAAGGTTTATCCAGTTTCAGGTGAGGTAGCTTCTCGCATCGGAATAACTCAGCCAGTCCAAGCAGATGGCCAAGAGAATTTCTGATGCTACGACTCCTTGGTAGATAAACGTCGCTTCAAATGGCGACGGGCAAAATTTGCAACCTCCTCGTCGGTTGACTCTGTAAGTCGTGTCAATGCCTTTTGGGCGTCAGCCCCAGGCGCGACCTCCAACGCTCTCACCGCCTTATTTGCTAGCGCGCGAGCTGAATCGAATTCCAGGTAATCCGGAACCCACTCAGCAAGCCGCGTCAGCGCTGCCACGGCTTCTGGAGAACGAATTTCCCCTAACATCGACGCAACATCTTCGTGCTTGTAGTGC
This sequence comes from Nocardia fodinahabitans, assembly GCF_052983615.1. NCBI lineage: Bacteria > Bacillati > Actinomycetota > Actinomycetes > Mycobacteriales > Nocardiaceae > Nocardia > Nocardia fodinahabitans. Next base: position 1,981,757 of record NZ_JBRJJC010000001.1, on the reverse strand, counting down.
CAATCACTAAAAGCCAGCTCGACAAGTTGGTCAATATAATCCAAATCGATGCCGAATTGGCTGGCAACTATTAGTGAAAGCTCGACACCATCGGCATCTTTCTCGTGTATTGCCTGGTCCAGTAGACTTAGCGAGAGGGATTTGCCATCAGAAGAGTTAAAGTGGCGTAACAGCTGATCCTTGGTGATTCGTGGTGCAGGATTGCTAGGCGAAGTGACCAGCTTGAGTATCTCGTCCTGATCTTCCGGCGCGATCATCGAATCGTCCTAAATCCTGCGATTCCACGGTTGAATATCTCAAGAGCTCGGCCGGTGCCGAGCCCAATGTTGATATGCGAGGGGCCCTCGCCCTTGAAGAAGGCGTTGTCGATTGCCCACCCCTTCGAAACGGTCGGCATCTCAGGATAGGCATCGCGCACTGCTCTGGACATGTCGCGCACTCCGATTTCTCTTAGTTCATCAATCGTTCCGGGATGGAGCTGAAACTCTACGAGTCGACCTGCGTAAGACTCGGAAAACCCCTGCGTTGGTGAAATGAAAGTCTCGCGCGTCGGAAGGAGTTCGCCCGTCGCATTTAGGTGATTGAAGTGGTCGTCACTCATGGTTCGATAGTACACATCGGCATCGGTGTAGTCCGGCGATAGCCCTAGTGGATCCGACCACAGGTTTGGGTTTAGTGAATAGCAAAACGGATTGTGACTGGGTGCCAGGCCGAGTGGATCGGGGGTGGTGTACCGAGACGATGAGGGGTCATATACGCGGAACCCATTATGGTAGAGACCGGTTTCGGTATCGAGGATTTGGCCAGCAAATCCCATCGGTATAGCTGCACTACCACTCCATGTTGCGAATCCCCACAAACTTCGAGTAGCGAACGCTTTCGAGACTGCATTCTCCACGTCGATGAGTTCGCTCGGAGCTCCCGAGGGATCGAGTAGTATTGCTACAGATTCACTGGTGCCGAAATTTCTGAATACTTTCGATTGTATCAGCGGTGAATCGGTGCCGGGACGGTAGTGCCATCGCATTTCTGCGTCGCCGGCCAGCTCTTCGATAAGTTGTGTTGAATCGTAGACGTATGATCGCGACTGAATAGTCTCGCCAGCGCTTGTGAGATGGCGTTTAGTTATTCTCCGTCCGAGCGCATCGTAGTCGTACTGCCACCAGTCAAAACTTGGGGTGTATACATCGGTCAGTTGATTGAGCGAATTGTAACGATAGTGCCAAACATCAGGCTTGCGGGAAATGCGAGTGGTGACTTTGCGGATCAGGCGACCGGCAGGATCGTAATAATAATGGTTGCGCCCGTCCCGGATCAGTAGATTGTTGTGGTATTCCCTGCCTCCCATCCGGTATTTTTTGGTTGGTTCGGGACCAGTTTCGTCGGTGTCTGCGACAAGGCTTGCGGTGATGTTGCTGACCGGGTCGTACTGATATGCTTCAGCAACCGCACTGTTTCGAGTGATGGTGTTGACTCGGCCGATGGAATCGAGGGCATAGATATTCCGGACCGTAGCTGTGCTCGGACGGATCGTGGTGTGCTCTGTGAGGTAGCCGTCGGGGCGGTAGGTGTAGTTGTCGCGGCGGATGGTAGATGGGGATGGGCGGTTCGACGCTGATGCACCGAAGTCGCCTAGATCGAGAGTGAATTCGTGGGCAGGGAAGCCAGTGACGTGTTGCGAGGCGACGTTGCCGGTACTGGTGAATGTGCGGTCGATTTGCACCTCGCCAATTCGCCAGCCGGCGAGACGTCCTGCTGAGTCGTGGTTGAACGTGACGTCGGTGCTGTCGGCGGACAGCGCGGTGACTAGGCCGCGGGCGTTGTGGCGCCAGGTTGTGGTGTTGCCTGTGGGGGTGGTACGTCGGATGCGACGACCGCGGTGGTCGTATTCATTGACCATGGGCGGCTGGTCGTCGAGCTTCTGGGTCGCGAGTTGGCCGGTGGGGGTGTAGGTGAATTCGAGTGTGTGAGTGCGGGTTTCGCCGGTGCCGTTGATGGCGGTGACGATTCGGCCTGCGGAGTCGTGCGTGTAGGCGAGGTACTCGCCGGTGTCGGCGGTGATCGAGGTGAGATTGCCGACGAGGTCGTAGCGGTGATGGCGGGTGACGCCGGTGGCGGGGGTGACGGTGGCGATGCGCCCGTTTGCGGAATGGGTGTAGGTGGTGGTCGCACCCGTGTAGTCGGTTTCGGACTGTAGGCGGCCGGTGGCGTCGTATTCGTAGGTCCAGCGTTGGCCGAGGGGGTTGATGACGGCGGTGAGGGCTCGTTCGGTGTTGTAGAGGTAGCGGTGGACCGAGCCGTCGGGGTCGGTGCGGGTGGCTACCTTGTCGAAGCCGCCATAGGTGTATGACGTGACGTGGCCGGCTCGGTTGGTGTGGGTGAGGAGGTTGTTCTCTCCGTCGTAGGTCCAGGATTCGGAGTAGCCGTCGGGGTCGATGCGGCGGGCGGGCCGGCCTTCGGGTGTCCATTCGTAGCGGGTGACGGCGCCGAGTTGGTCGGTGACCTGGGTGGGGCGGCCGAAGGCGTCGCGTTGGATTTCGGTGGATGCGCCGTAGGGGTCGGTCACCTTGATCGGCAGGCCCGCGGGGTCGACGTCGATCTGGGTTCGGGCGCCGTCGGGGTCGCGGATTTCGGCGACCGCGCCGCCTTCGTGGTGGCGGTACTCGGTTCGTGCGCCGGCGGGGTCGATGACCGCGACGAGATTGCCTGCCTTGTCCCACTCGCGGTGCTGCGTGGTGCCGTCGGCGTTGGTGATGGTCGACGGGCGGTTGGGGTAGGCGTAGTCGATGGTGATCTGGCGGCCGTCGGGGCGGGTGATGGCGGCTACATCGCCGTCGGGGGTGTAGTTGTAAGTGGTTGTCGCGCCGTCCGGTTCGGTGACCGAGAGCGGCTTGCGGGCCGCGTTGTAATCGATGTGCCGGTGGCCGCCGTCTGGTGCGCGGAGATCGCGCAGGCGGAGGTCGCTGTCGAATCCGTAGCCGGTGACCGCGCCTCGGGAGTCGGTCATGCGGGTCAGGCGGCCGGTGCCGTTGCCGAATTCCAGGTATTCGTATTCGGCGTCGAAGACGCCGTTGGTGCCGCGCTGGGAGGCCACCCGGCCGGATTCGTCGTAGGTGTTGGTGACCCAACTGCCGTTGGAATCGGTCCACGACAGCATGCGGTGCTCGTCGTCGTAGGCGAAGCGGGTGACGCCACCGATGCCGTTCGTAACAGTCGTCAGTTCGCCGTTTTCGTAGCCGAATTCGCGTACCAGCGTTGAGGTTTCGACGCCATCGAGCTCGCCGACGACGGAGATCGCGGTGACCCTGCCACCGGCGGAGTCGAGGACGACGCGATAGCCGCCGGAGTGGGTGACCTCGGTCGGATCGCCATTGTCGTTGTAGTGGAAGCGGATCCGGTTGTGGTGGCGGTCGGTGATCGCGGAAATCGCGAAGTTGCCGAGGAGAGTGTCGAGGCCGTCGAGCGTGGGTTCGGGTGCGAAATGCCAGACCAGTTCGCGATCCGGGTCCCAGAGCCGGTACCCGCCGGTGTCGGTGCGGGTGAGCTTCCAGCGTTGTCCACCGGTGATCGGTTCGACGCCGACGCCGACTTCCGCGTGCGGATAGGCGAGCAGCATGCCGTCTTCGAAAACAACCGTGACGCAGTCGTCGTCGACGACGACGCGCATATCCAGAGTGGCGGACCAGGACGGGCCGAACCAACGGCCGAACCGGTAGTTGGAGTGGTGTGCTCGCTTGAGGACCAACCGCAGAACACCGGGGAGATCAATGTCTGTCAGGGGGAGGAGGAAATCGCCGGTGGCGATCTTGACCGGGTCGCCGGCCTTCGGCGTTTGGTCGTCGGTGGCGGTCTTCGCGGGTCCGTCGGTCTGGGCGTCGTCGCCCACACTCGGCTTTCCCTCGCCGCCCCGGTCATTACCGTCCCGGTCGATCAGGGTGTCGGAGTTGTTCGGGGTGCCGCCGTCGGGACCGTTGTGCGCACCGGGTTGGGTATCGCCGTCGGTGTCACCCGGGCGATTTCCTGCGTCGTCGGCGTGGGGGACCGCGTTGTCGGGGTTCGCTGGCGGCGGCGCGTTGTCGGGATCCGGGGATGCCGCTCCCGGCGAATCCGAATCGGGCTTCCCGTCGCCCCGATCGTTGGGGACCTCCGGGTCGGTCTTGGGACCGTTGTCCGCATCGCCGTTGTGCGGAGTGCCGTCCTCGCGAGCGGGCGGCGCGTCGGGGTTCGTGTCGGCTCCCGGGCTGTCCGGCGAGGTCGCGGGCGATTCGGGTGAGCCATCGCGGGGGGCGCTGTCGTCGAGCGTGGGGGAAGCCGGATCGTTGGCGCGCAGGTTGTCCGGCGATTCAGGATTGGCGGGGGCAGGGTCGCCGTCTCGGGCGGGGACATCCGGGTCGCCGCCATGCCCCGCTGGGCTGGTCGGTGCTTCCGGGCTGGGGTTGGCCGGGTTCGATGCCGGCGCGTCACCGGCGGGATTCGTGCTCGGCGCCGCGGGGTTTTCCGGCGCATGGGCCGCGGGCTGGGTCGTGGGTGCCTCGGGCATATTGCGACTCGCGTTGCCGAGGCGTGCGGCATCGGTCGCCTTGTCGACCACATTCGCGCCGGCTTTGGCGGCACCACCGGCGCCACCCGTCGCGACGGTCATCAGTGCGTCGCCGGTCAGTGCGCCCAGCGCTTCGGATGGGTTGGTCTTGAACCCGGACAGCATGGCCGCCGCGGTCGCTTTGGGGTCGGCGGCGGCCAGCACCATGCCGGTGCCCAGGTCCGACATCTTCGACAGGTACTCGGCGGGATGGGTGACGTTGTAGGCGTCGATCGGTGAGATCGATCGCACGAACTGGACCATGCCGGTCAGTGAGGTCAGCAGGCCGGACGAGAAGTTCAGTTTCGCCTGGTCCAGTGCCGCGCCGAGGTCTTCGAAATTGCTGCCCCAGCGGGACAGGAACGGTGGTTCGGTGGGCGCGGTCTCGGTCGCCGCGGCGATCGCGGTCACGGCGGTGTTCGCGGCGTTGTCGCGTTGGGTGCGGGCGCCGGTCAGAATCGCGCGGGCCTCGTTGCGGATATCGGTCCAGGTGTCGGTGAGGTTCTTGCCCTTGCGATCCTCGTCGGATTTCGCGTTCCACTCGTTCTTGCGGTCGCGTTCCTCGCGGTCGGCGGCTTCCCACTTCGCGATGGCGTCGGAGGCTTTGGCTTGAGCGGCGGTGACCTCGGCCGACCAGGCGGCCAACGCGGTCTTGGCTTTGCCCATCGCATCCGCGCCGTCCCACCACAACTTGGGCTGCTTGGCGTATTCGTCGTGGAAGGCGGAGGCCGCCGAACCCGACCAGTCGGCGACGTCGATCTTGCGCAGCGCGTCACCGGTCTGATCGATCGCGGTTCCGATCGTGCCCAGGTGCTCGGCGACCTCGTTGATCTTGGCTACGTCACCGCGGATCAGCTCTGTGGGATCGGTGGTCTCGCCGAGTTCTTTCTCCGGGACCGCGCCGCCGGTGGCGTCGACGATCTTGTCGCCCAGATCGTCGAGGAAGTTCGACAACCCGTCGGCGCCGACAGCTTTCGCGACCTTGGACTCGGCGTCGAGGACGGTGTTGTAGGCCTGGCCGACCTTCTCGGTCGCGGTCTCCAGCCCGTCTTCGATCTTGTCACCGAGGTCGTTGAGGAAATCCCCGATACCCATGAACTACTGCCCCCCGGCCTTCTGCCTGTCTTCGTTGATCTGGGTGACCTTGGCGGCCACACCCGTGTCGAGGGAGTACGCCTTGTCCGGATTGGTCGCCAGGTACTGCCCGACCTGGCCCAATGTCGACACGTTGTCGCCCATGTGCGAAAACGCTTCGGAGAAGGAGGCTCCGCTGTAGTTGGGATCGGCGGCGAGATTCCAGGTGTTCTCGCTGAGGACCTGGTCCCAGGACTTCTTGTCGATCTCCTCGTCGGTGAGGTGCGGGTTACCGGCGAGGTGGGTGAACATCTCTTTGAGCGTGTTCGAGGCCTGCTGGTCCATGAGGTAGTAGCGGCCCGCGGACAGGTCGAGGACCTCGGCGATCTCGTTGCCGGATTGGACCAGCGCGCGTATGCCCCACGACCAGCGCTCGGTGAAGGTCTCGAACGTGGTCTGCACGTTCGCCTTTCCCGCTTCCATGGCCGACATCGTCAACTGTGAGAATCCTCGGCCGACCGCGCCGGTCTCGCCGACGCCCAGTTCCGAGAGCTCGCTGATAATGCTCGTGATGCCGGTCGCGGCCTGATTCAACAGGGCCGGGTCGACATTCAGATCCGACATCAGCCGTGTCCGTGACGGGTCGTCGGTTCCTCGGACACCTGCGGTGGGAAGACCATGGGCGCCGCGGACAGCATGTCGATCGCGACGCCGGTCGGGTCCGTCTGGGCCGCGGCGAACTCACGGAGGCGGCTGCCGAGGAATGTGTGGAATCGGTATTCCTGCTCGGCGACGACGCCGCGGGTCGTCATGAAATGCGCGTATTCTGCGACGCCGGTGAAGGCGCACAACCAGTGCACCGCACCGGATTCGAGGGTGTACACCCGATCCTCGGGGCCGATCAACGGCACGAGCAGAGCCGAGGATTCGAAGGCTGCCGACAACTCGGCCGGTGCCCCGAACCCGGCGTAGAACGCGGCGATCTCCGAGCGCAACCGCCCGGAATCCACGTCGATGACACTCATGTCGGTTCCCCCCATCCCCTGGTACCCCTGCGAGCCACCGTAGTGAACCGCGCAGGGATCGATCAAGGACAGGGCCGCGCACCGGGGTGCGCGGCCCGTCACATCACGGGAGGGGCGGGTTGGCGCTGTCGTCGCCGTCGAAGTCGACGGAAGAGTACTCGCGGAGCTTGGTGAGGCGGTGGTAGGCGTCGATCATGCGGACGGTGCCGGACTTGGAGCGCATGACGATCGACTGGGTGGAGGCGCCGCCGCCGAAGTAGCGGACGCCGCGCAGGAGGTCGCCGTCGGTGACGCCGGTGGCGCAGAAGAAGACGTTCTCGCCCGCGACCAGGTCGGTGGTGGACAGGACGCGGTCCAGGTCGTGGCCCGCGTCGATGGCCTTCTGGCGCTCCTCGTCGTCCTTGGGGGCGAGCATGCCCTGGAGTTCACCGCCGAGGCAGCGCAGCGCGGCGGCGGCGATGATGCCCTCGGGGGTGCCGCCGATGCCGACCAGGATGTCGACGCCGGACTCGGGGCGCGCGGCGGCGATGGCGCCGGCGACGTCACCGTCGGAGATCAGCCGGATGCGGGCGCCCGCGTCGCGGGTCTGCTGGATGATCTCGGCGTGGCGGGGGCGGTCCAGGATGCAGACCGTGAGGTCGGACACCGAGGACTTCTTGGCCTTGGCGACGCGGCGGATGTTCTCGCCGATCGGGGCGGTGATGTCGATCGAACCGGCGGCGTCGGGGCCGACGGCGATCTTGTGCATGTAGAACACGGCCGACGGGTCGAACATGGCGCCGCGCTCGGCGACCGCGAGCACCGCGATGGCGCCGGGGGAGCCCTTCGACATCAGCGTGGTGCCATCGATCGGGTCGACGGCGAAGTCGACCTCGGGACCGGTGCCGTCACCGACCGCTTCGCCGTTGTACAGCATCGGCGCTTCGTCCTTCTCGCCTTCGCCGATGACGACGACGCCCTTCATGGAGACAGAGCTGACGAGCTGACGCATGGCGTCGACGGCCGCGCCGTCGCCGCCTTCCTTGTCTCCGCGACCGACCCAGCGGCCCGCTGCCATCGCACCTGCCTCGGTGACGCGGACCAGCTCGAGGGCGAGGTTGCGGTCGGGTGCCTCGCGGCGGCTGGGGGCGGGCGATGATGCCGTCATTGCGAAGTGCCTCCTTGGGCGTTGGTGTACGGGGGCAATTGTCGCATTAGGATCGGCACGCCCGTGCATGACCTGCGATGCCCCGTCGGTGGCCTGGTCAGAGCCCGAGTGGATACTGGTAGCCGTGGCCCAGCAGAAGCACCGGATCTTCAACGACTATCGCGACCTGTTCTGGTCGCTGATTCCGCTGGTGCTGATCGCGATCGTGCTGGCGGGCGCGGCGAGCCAGTGCACCGTCGCGACGAACGGACCGACCCAAGGTCAGGTGCCGCATTTCGATGTCGACGGGGCGCTGAAGTCCGACGCCAAGACCCTGCCCTTCGCGATCCGCAACCCGGATCTGCCGCAGGACTGGGTGTCGAACTCGGGCAGCCGCGACACGATCGTCACCTCGGGCGGCGGCCCGGTGAGCACCGTCGGCTTCCTGACCCCGCAGGGCGCCTACATGCGGTACTCGCAGACCTCCGCCTCCGAGGAAGCGCTGTCCCGGCATGTGCTCGGCTCGCGCTACGCCACCGGCACCCAGGACATCGACGGGCAGAAGTGGGTCGTCTACACCGAGCCGACCGAGGAGACCGCCTGGATCACCGATCTCGGCGGCGTCCGGATCCTGATCACCGGCGCGGGCAACGAGGCCGCGTTCACGACGCTGGCGCGGGCGATCACCGCCGCGCAGCCGCTGTCGAAGTAGCTCAGCGGCTCGACGTGTCGCTGAGCCGGTAGGTCCAGCCGGAGGTGGGCAGGGCCGTCGAGGTCGTGATGACATCGGTGGCGAGAATGTCGTCGACCTTGCCCTGCGCGAGCAGGCCGTGCGGGTCGAAGGCGCGTTTGGTCGCGATCTCCCGCGGTCCCCACGGTTTCATGCCGCCCGCGCGGAGCACCGGCGTGTGCGGGTTGGCGATCGAGAGCCCGGCCCGCTGCAACCGCTCGGTGATCGCGGCCAGCTGGGCCTGATCCTCGTACTCGAACACCGGTGAGCCCTGGCAGGACAGGCCGCCGTCGATCCGCTTCATCTCCACGTGCAGCGGCCCGAGGTCGGCGAACTCCCGGTGCACCCGCACGATCGACTCGTACAGGTCCGCGTGCGGGAACAGCGCCATCAACCCGGTCAGCTTCTCGTTGCGGCGCTGGTAGTGCAGCATCGAATGGCCCCAGGTGAACTCGTAGAGCGGCACGCCGTAGACGCCCTTGCCCTCGAGGCAGCGGTAGCGGATCTGCCCGCCGCACGCGTGCACCAGATCCTCCACGTTCGGCACCGATTGCACCGCGGCCAGCACCAGCACCATCGCCGCGCCGTCGGGGACCAGCCCGGCCAGGCCGGGGAAGTACCGCGGGAGCGGGTGCGCGTGCGGGGAGACGACCTTCTTGAGCACGCCGTCGCTGGTGCCCAGGTCGACCGAGAAGCGGGCGGCCTGCTCGAACTCCGGGAACGAGATCACCAGTTCGTGCCACTCCCAGGCGGGCGCGACGGGCAGTTCGACCTCGGTGATGATGCCGTTGGCGCCGTAGGCGTGGTGCACGGTGTTGACCTCGCGGCCCCGCAACTCGACCAGCCGGGGTTGCTCCTCCACCGTCATCACCTCCAGCGCGGTGATATTGCCCGCGTCGCGCAGGATGCCCCACTGGCAGCTGCCGACACCGGCGTGCCCACCGGCGATGTAGCCGCCGATCGTGGCCTGCTGCGCGGTCGAGGGGTGCATGCGCAGTTCCCAGCCGGACGGGCGGATGGTCGCGTCGATGTCGGCGACGACGGTGCCGGTCAGCGCGCGCACCGTGCGGGGTGGCTGTCTGGCCCGGTCACCGTGCCAGCCGACGACACCGGCGATGGCGGTCACGTCGATGACCGCGCCGCCGGACAGCGGAACGCCCTGGCCGAACTGGCCGGAACCCGCGCCGCGCACCGTGATCGGGACCCGATGCCGCGCGCACGCCGCGACGGCGACGCGCAGTTCCTCCTTGGTGCGCGGGGCGATGAAGATCTCGGCATTGCGGCCGCGCAGCAGATCACGCAGGACCGGGCTCTGGGCGAACCGATCCCGGCTCTTGGTGCGCAGCCTGCGCGTGTCGACGGAATGGTCGACCGCGCCGAGTTCGGTGCGCAGTCGGGTCAGCGCTTCGGTACGTGACATCGCGGTGCCTCCCAGTGCTGTCGAGACGTGCGCACCAGGGTGCCCGCACCGTGTTTCGTCGCCGTAAAGGCGGCGTTGCCCGGCTACTCGCTCGCGTCGTCGGCGTGCGAGATGGCGTCCTCGACGCGTTTGCGGGCGCCGGCCAGGTGCTGTTCGCAGCGGGTGGCCAGGGCCTCGCCGCGTTCCCAGAGCGCCAGCGAGTCGTCGAGATCGAGACCGCCCTGTTCGAGCATCTTGACCACGTTGACGAGTTCGTCGCGGGCGCGCTCGTAGCCGAAGGCGGCGATCTCGGCGAGGGTGTCGGCGGGCTCGGTTCCGGCGTCGGGCACGGTCATTTCCCCTTGTCGTCGGTGGCGGGTGTCAGGCGCTGGGTGCCGAGCGCGGCGGCGGTGACCGCGCCGTCGGCGACGCGGATGCGGAGCTGGCTGCCCGCGGGGGCGTCCTCGATCGCGCGGACCACGTGACGTTGCGGTCCGGCGACGCGTTGCACGACAGCGTAGCCACGGGCCAGCGTCGCGGCGGGACCGACGGCGGTGAGCTTCTCGCGCAGGTGCGCGGCGGCGGTCGACTCGGTGCGCAGCGTCTGCTCGACGGTGCGCCGGGCCGCGGTGCGCAGCCGCTCCACCTCGTCGTGACGATGCCGCAGCTCGCGCAGCGGATCGGCGAGCACCGGGCGCGAACGCAACTGGGCGATGATGTGGGTCTCGCGCTGGACCCAGCCGCGCAGCGCCGCGGCCGAGCGAGCCCGCATCTCGCGCACGCCGGCGAGTTCGGCGGCGGCGTCGGGGACGATCCGCTTGGCGGCGTCGGTGGGGGTGGCGGCGCGCACGTCGGCGACGAGATCGCTCAGCGGAGCGTCGGGTTCGTGCCCGATCGCGCTGACGATCGGGGTGGTCGCGGCGGCGATGGCCCGGCACAGCGCCTCGTCGGAGAACGGCAGCAGGTCCTCGGTGCTGCCGCCGCCGCGGGCGAGCACGATCACGTCGACGGCCGGATCGCGATCGAGGGCGGCCAGCGCCTCCAGCATCTGCGGCACCGCCGTCGGACCCTGCACCGGCGTGTTCTTCACGACGAAACGCACTGCGGGCCAGCGGTTCTGGGCGACGGTGAGCACGTCGCGTTCGGCCGCGCTCGCCCGCCCGGTGATCAGCCCGACGGTGCCGGGCAGAAACGGCAACGGCCGCTTGCGCCGTGGATCGAACAGCCCCTCCGCCGACAGCAGCGCCTTGAGCCGCTCGATCCGGGCGAGCAGTTCGCCGATGCCGACCGGCCGGATCTCGGTGACCCGCAGCGACAGCGTGCCCCGGCCGGTGAAGAACTGCAGCTTGCCGTAGACCACCACCCGGCTGCCCTCGGTGAGCGGAACGGGGCTGCGCCGCAACAACTCCGGATCGCACGTCACCGACAGCGACATGTCCGCCGAGGTGTCGCGCAGCACCAGGAACGCCGTGCGGGTGCCGGGCCGCAGACTGATCTGGGTGACCTGGCCCTCCACCCACACACTGCCGAGCCGGTCGATCCACTGCGCGACCTTCACCGCGATCGAGCGCACCGGCCACGGCTGCTCCGCCGAACTGCCCGGTGCGCCCGCCTGCGCGGCCGCGTCGGAGCTCGCCGGGGAGCCGTCCTCAGTCATACGTCAGGTATACGCGGCGCTACCGACACAAACAAAAGCGACCGCAACCGGCGCGTCGGCGCGGATTGCGGTCGCTGCGAAGGCGGTGGGCTACTGCGCCTGGACCGTCGCGATCCGGTTGGTCAGCATGGTGACGAACGGCGCGCGGGCGCGGGTCTGCTGCTCGAAGTCCAGCAGCTGGGCCAGCTCCTCGACGGTCAGCATGCGCAGCCGGGCGCGCAGCTGAGCCAGCGTCATCGCCGGGTAGTCGTAGCGGATGGCGACCTCGGGGGCCTGCACCTCCTCGGGCTCCGGCTCGGCCGCAGGCTCCTCGGTGGGCGCCTCGGACTCGAGCAGCAGCAGCGACGCGGGCGCGGCCTTGCCGTTGGTCTGCTCGGCCGGGAGCTCCTCGGTGAACAGATCGAAGCGGCTGGCCTGGCCGTTGGCCGACACGGTCGGCTCGGGCGCGACGTCCTCGTCGAAGGTGGCCCACGCGGGCTGCTCCTGCGGGGCCGAACCCAGACGTTCGAACAGGCCGTCGCCCTTGAGCGCGAGGCTGGTGACGAACTGCTGCACGTGCATGGTGGTCTGCAGCACGCGGCTCAGCGCGGTGATCGGGAAGTTGACCGCGGCGACGGGCAGCCGCCTGGTCTCTTCTACGGCGTAGACAGCGGCACCGGCGGCGACCCGGGCCAGGTACGGAGGACGGAACATGGTCCCAGCCTGCCGCAAACCGCCTGTGATGCAAAGGTCCAGACCGCCCCGATGTGACTTTCGCCCCGCTATCCGCCCTGATCCCGCCCGCACGGCGCACGTAAGCTGTGCACTATGACCTCGGCAATTCCCTTGAACGTCGGTATCACGCGCTCCGCGGGCGCGTCCGCTGCCGGTGGCAAGCGCGTGCTGCTGGCCGAGCCGCGCGGCTACTGCGCAGGCGTCGACCGCGCCGTCGAGACCGTGGAGAAGGCGCTGGACAAGCACGGCGCCCCGATCTACGTGCGCAAGGAGATCGTGCACAACCGGCACGTGGTGGAGACGCTACGTGAGCGCGGCGTCGTCTTCGTGGACGAGACCGACGAGGTACCGGAGGGCGCGCTGGTCGTGTTCTCCGCTCACGGGGTGGCGCCGATCGTGCACGAGACCGCCGCCGAGCGGAACCTGCGGACCATCGACGCGACCTGCCCGCTGGTCACCAAGGTGCACCAGGAGGCCAAGCGCTTCGCCCGCGACGACTACGACATCCTGCTGATCGGCCACGAGGGCCACGAGGAGGTCGAGGGCACCGCGGGCGAGGCACCCGAGCACGTGCAGCTGGTCGACGGTCCCGACTCGGTGGACAAGGTCACCGTGCGCGATCCGTCGAAGGTGATCTGGCTCTCGCAGACCACGCTGTCGGTCGACGAGACCATGGAGACGGTCCAGCGGCTGCGCGAACGGTTCCCGACGCTGCAGGATCCGCCCAGCGACGACATCTGCTACGCCACCTCCAACCGGCAGACCGCGGTGAAGGCGATGGCGCCCGAATGCGATCTGGTGATCGTGGTCGGCTCGCGCAACTCCTCCAACTCGGTGCGGCTGGTCGAGGTCGCCCTCGGGGCGGGCGCACGGGCCGCGTACCTGGTCGACTACGCCCGCGAGGTCGATCTCGCCTGGCTCGACGGGGTGCGCACGATCGGCATCACCTCGGGCGCGTCGGTGCCGGAGATCCTGGTGACCGGCGTGCTCGATCTGCTGGCCGAGCACGGCTTCGGCGAGGTGCAGCCGGTGACGACGGCCAACGAGACGCTGGTGTTCGCGCTGCCGCGTGAGCTGCGCGCGTCGCGCCGCGATACTCCGGCCCAGGGCTGACGCCGGACCGACAGATAAAGAGAATCCCCCGTCGCGTGCTCGCGGCGGGGGATTGCTGGTTTCTCACCCGTTGTCGGGCCTGCGCCGTTCGGTGCGGCCGGTGTCGGCGCGATCGCGATAGCGCACCGTCGGCTGTGGGTGCGGCTGCGGCTGCGGGTCGGGTCTGCGGCGCGGGGCGCGCGCGGGTTCGGCCTCGCGGGGGGCGGCGTTGCGGCCGGCGCGCGGTTCCCTGGTCCTGGCCGCGGCGGGCGCGCGCTTGGGTTCGGTCGCGCGCGGGGCGCGGCGGGCCGGGCCGGCCATGTCGACCTCGGTGGCCGGGTCGTCCAGGACGGCGGTGGCGCGGCGGGTGCGCTGGCGACCGGTGTCGCTCGGGGTCTCGGGACGGCGGCGCTTGACCGGCTTGCGCTCGGTCTGGCGTTCGGCGGAGAGCGGGCGGGCGGTGGCGGGTGTGCGCTTGGCGATCGCGATCCGCGCGCCACCGATGGCCAGCACCAGCACGGTGGCCAGCATCATCGTCGGGAAGCGCTCCACCAGCGGGATGATCAGGTTCATCAGCACGTCTTTGATGGAGGTGGTGGCGCGCCCACCCAGCAGCTGGCAGGCCACCGGCACCGCGACGAACAGCAGCAGCGGCGGCATGACCATGGTGGAGAACAGCCCGCGGAACCGCACCGCGCAGACGGCCAGCACACAGCCGAGCACATACAGCGCGGAGAAGGTGCCCGTCGGGTAGGTCTCGCCCCCGATCGCGTCGATCACGAACCCGAACATCGTCATGCCCGCGGCAAGCAGAATCGCGGCCCAGGCGGGGATGCCGGGTACCGAGGGCAGGATCGAACGTTGCGGCGCGGGCACCCGGGGTCGCGCACGTTGGGAAGCAGCCACACCATGACACTAACCGCACAACGCGCCGTCAGGCGCTGCGGCACGGGGATCTCAGTGGCGATCCTCGGCGTCGGCGAAGGCCACGGCCCGCGGTCTGGCCTCGGTCAACCGAATTGCCGGGAGCTCCTGATCGCCGATGCCGTGATCGTGCATCCGGCGCGCGGTGACCAGCACCCGCGACTCGACCGAGCCGACGGTGGCGTTGAAAGCCGCTACCGCCTTACCGAGATTCACCCCGAGATTGTCCAGATGGTCGGCCACCTTGCCGACCCGGGTGTAGAGCTCCTTGCCCAATTGCTGCACCGTTGCCATATCGCGAGACAGCGCTTCCTGTCGCCAGCTGAACGCGACCGTCCGCAGCAGCGCGATGAGCGTAGTGGGGGTTGCCAGGATCACGTTCCGCCCGAACGCGTACTCCAGCAGGCCCGCGTCGGTGGTGAGCGCGGCGTCGAGGAACGGATCGCCCGGCACGAACAGGACGACGAACTCGGGCGCCGGATCGAACGCCGCCCAGTACGCCTTGTCGGCCAGCTGGTCGACGTGGGCGCGCAGATGCTTGGCGTGCCGGGCCAGCAGCTGGTCGCGGGCGGTGGGGTCGTCGGTGGTCGCGGCGTCGAGGTAGGCGGTGAACGGGACCTTCGCGTCGACCACGATGTGCCTGCCGCCCGCGAGCCGCACCACCAGATCCGGTCGCACCCCACCGCGATCGTCGGCGCCGGCCCGGTACACCTGGGTGTCGAAATCGCAGTGCCTGGTCATACCCGCCAGCTCGACCACCCGCTCCAGCTGGATCTCGCCCCAGCGGCCGCGGACCTGGGGCGCGCGCAGCGCCGCGACCAGCTGCCCGGTCTGATCGGAGAGCCGGTGCGAGGTGCGCTGCATTCCCGCGACCTGCTCCCGCAGACCCGAGTACGCGTCGATCCGATGGTGCTCGACCTGGCGGATCTGCTGCTCGAGCGCGCCGACCGCATCACGTAGCGGATCGACCATCGCGCCGATCGCGGCCGAATGCCTGCGCGCCGCATCCTCGTTCGCCGCGTGTAGTGATTGCTGCAGCAACCGTTGATTGTCCCCGGCCGCGGCGAGCCTGGCCTCCGCCGCGGCGGCACGCTGCCCGCCCCGGGCGGAATGCCCCAACCAGCCGAGACCGAACCCGGCAGCGAATACCAAGACGAGCGCGACGAGCATCGAGGCGGTCATAGCGGCGATAGTGCCGGAAGCCACCGACAAACTCGCAATCAGCGAGCAACCCGGGCGTGGTGACGCGCCGGTGCGGCACACTCGCAGGGTGCGTCGATTGAATTCTGTCGGGGGTGTGGCCTAAGTTTCGCGGCATGCGGATCCTGCACACCTCCGACTGGCACATCGGGCGCACCTTCCACGGTGTCGACCTGCTAGCCGACCAGGCGGCGGTGCTGGCATCGATCGCGGAGCTGGTCGCGTCGGAGTCGGTCGACGTGGTCGTCGTCCCGGGTGACGTCTACGACCGGTCCATCCCGAACGCCGACGCGATCGCGGTCTGCAATCGCGGGTTCGAGGCGATCCGGGCCGCGGGCGCGGTGATCGTCGCGACCTCGGGCAATCACGATTCGCCCGCCCGGCTGGGTGCGGGCGCCAGCTTCGCCGCGGCGGGTGGATTGCATCTGTGCACCCGGGTGGCCGATGCCGACCGGCCGGTCCTGCTGGCCGACGACGACGGCGAGGTGGCGTTCTACGGGATCCCGTATCTGGAGCCGGAGATCACCCGCGCCGAACTCGGTGTGCCGCAGGCCCGTTCGCACGCCGAAATTCTCGACGCCGCGATGGGCCGCATCCGCGCCGATCTGGCGGGCCGCCCCGGCACGCGCACCGTCGTGCTCGCGCACGCGTTCGTCGTCGGCGGGGAGGCGACGGGGTCGGAGCGATCGATCTCGGTGGGTGGGGTCGAGACGGTGTCGATGTCGGCGTTCGACGGGATCGACTATGTGGCGCTGGGCCACCTGCATTCGCCGCAGACCCTCTCGGAGTCGGTGCGCTACAGCGGTTCTCCACTGCCGTACTCGTTCGCCGAGAACACCCACCGCAAAGCGGTCTGGATCGTCGACCTCGACGCCGACGGCCTGGCCGCGGTGCGGCGCCGCGATCTACCGCTGGTGCGTGGGCTCAGCAAGCTCACCGGCACCCTCGACGAGTTGCTCACTGCGGCCGGATTCGCCGACGCCGAATCGCATTACGTCTCGGCGACGCTCACCGACAGCACCCGCCCGGTCGACCCGATGCGTAAACTGCGCGAGCGGTTCCCGCACGCGGTGCACGTGGAATGGGTTCGGCCCGAGGGCAATCCGGAGCTGCGCTACCGCGAGCGGGTGCACGGCCGCCGCGATGTCGAGGTCGCGGCGAGTTTCCTGACCGATGTGCGTGGGGAGCCGACCGGAGGCGAGATGAGGTGGGTGGAGCGTGCGCTGGCCGCCGCGGTGCGCGAGCCCGATGCGGGGCGTGCCGAAACCCGGCGTGCGACCGACGAATTCGAGGCCATGGAGGTGACCGCGTGAGCGCTGCGCGTGGCGGCGCGGACGGTGGCGCGGCGTGAGACTGCATCGACTGGAGATGGTCGCGTTCGGTCCCTTCGCCGA
Source organism: Nocardia fodinahabitans (assembly GCF_052983615.1). Taxonomy (NCBI): domain Bacteria; kingdom Bacillati; phylum Actinomycetota; class Actinomycetes; order Mycobacteriales; family Nocardiaceae; genus Nocardia; species Nocardia fodinahabitans. Next base: position 1,964,843 of record NZ_JBRJJC010000001.1, on the reverse strand, counting down.
ATCCACCGTCGTGGATTTCGATGTCCTCGGCGCGGACGGCCTGTTCCTGCTGCACGGCCACACCGGCGCGGGCAAGACCAGCATTCTCGACGCCATCGCCTTCGCGCTGTACGGGCGGGTGCCCGGCGCGCGCGGGGAGGGTAAGCGACTGCACTCCGATCACGCCGACCCGCAGACGCCGCCGAAGGTCACCCTCGAAGCCACCCTGGGCGGCCGCCGTCTGCGGCTCACCCGCAGCCCGGCGTTCGAACGGCCGAGCAGCCGCGACAGCACCCGGTTCACGGAGGTGCAGGCCAAGGGCACCCTGGAATGGCTCGACGGGTCGGGCGAGAACCTGTCCAGGCTCACCGATATCGGCGAGGAGGTCGTCCGCCTGCTCGGCATGAGCGCCGACCAGTTCTTCCAGGTCGTGCTGCTGCCCCAGGGTGATTTCGCCAAGTTCCTGCGCGCGGAGAACGAGGACCGGGAGAAGCTGCTCGAAAAGCTCTTCGACACCCAGCGATTCGGCACCGCCGAGACCTGGCTGGCGGACCGGCGCCGGGCGGCGGAGGCCGATCTCACCGCGCGCACGCAGGGCATCGATCGGTTGATCACCAAGGTCGGCATGGCCGCGGGCTACGGCGGCGCGGAATCCGTCGGGCTGCCCGACGCGGTGGCCTGGTCCCAGGACCTGCTGGCCACCGCACGCACCGCACTGGCCGAGGCGAACGCGAATGCCGAACTCCGCCAGAAGGAGTCGGCCGAAGCTCGCGCCGAGGCCGAGGAGCAGCGTCGCGTCGCCGGATTGCACGCCCGGATGGCGGCGGCCCGCGCGGAACTGACCACCTACACCGCCGATGCCCCGCGTCGGGCCGAGCTGGAACGCGAACTCGAACAGGCTCGCCGGGCCGAGCCGGTGGTGCACGCCATCGACGAGGCGCGCTCGGCGGTGCGCGCGCTGCGTCGCGCGGAGGCGTCGACCCGGGCCGTCGCCGGTGAACTGGCCGTTCAGCTGGGTGCCGAGGCCGCCGCCGATATCGCGGGGCTGGACTTGCTGACGGTGGTCCTCGATGACGCCACCGCCGTGCCTGCCGAGGGATTGAATTCCGCTGATGGCCTGGGGGATACGCGGGCCGATGGCGACGTGGGTACCGACAGCGGATCGCCGGAAATCGCCGGACGGCGATCCGGTCCACGCGGTGTGCGGCGAGCGGATCTCGGCCGGGTGCGCGAAGTCGAGGGTGACCTCGACGGCGCGGTGAGCCAGTGGAACGCCCTGCTCGGCGTGCTCGGTGAGGTCAGGGCCGATGCCGAGCTCGCTCGTCAGCTCGCCGTGGATCTCACCGCGCACGAGGCCGAAGCGGCGCGCCTGACCCAGCGTGCGGGCGAATTCGCGCAGCGCCGTGCCGATCTGCCCGCCGTGATCGCCGGCGCGGGGGAGCAGTTGCGCGAGGCCACCGATGCCGCCGCCGCACTGCCCGGGCTGCGGACCGAGCTCGGCAAGTGGCAGGAGTCCGCGGCGGCCGCCGTCGAGTTGGCCGCGCAGCGACCGGCCTTGGACCGGGCGCAGGCCGAGTTCGACGCTGCGCGACGGACCCATCTCGACGCCAGGGAGCGCGTGCTCGACCTGCGCACCCGCCGTTTGGCGGGCATGGCCGCCGAACTCGCGGGTGCGCTGTCGGCCGGCGCGCCGTGCACGGTGTGCGGATCGGCCGAGCATCCCGATCCCGCGCGCCCCACCGACGACGCGGTGTCCAAGGACGCCGAGGACGCCGCCACCGCCGCCGAGCAGGCGGCCGAGGCCGCGCGCGACCGGATCGCCGAGCGCATCGGCGTCATCGAACGCGAGATCGAGGCACTGACCGCCCGCGGCGGCGATGCCGACCCGGTCACCCTGGCCGACGCCGTCCGCACCGCCACCCACCGCTTCGACGACGCCGCCGACAGCGCCGCCCGCGTCGCCGCCCTCACCACCCGCCTCGACACCCTGCGGGCCGAGGAAACCACCCTGCACGAGCAGTCCCGCGACCTCGATGCCCGCCTCGGCACCGTCACCGCGACCATCACCGCCACCCGCACTCGCCTCGACGAACTCACCCTCCGCCTGCGCACCGCCGCAGGCGCCGACGATTCGGTCGACACCCGCACCACGCGCCTCGAATCCCTCATCACCGCCGCCACCACCCTGCGCACCGCCCGCACCGAGGAAGCCGCCGCCCGCGACGCCGTCCGCCGCATCGCCACCCGCGTCGAGAACCTCGCCCAGGCAGCCGGTTTCGTGCCCGAGGGATACGAACGGACCGGCACTACCCCGGTCGCCGTGCCGCACGAGGCGACGGCCGCTGGCGCGGTCACAGCTGCGACCGGCGACGGCAGTGCCACGGCCGCGGCTGGTGACGGTAGCGCTTCGGCTGCGACCGGCGACGGCAGTGCCACGGCTGCGGCTGGCGACGGTAGCGCCACGGCTGCGGCTGGCGACGGTAGCGCCACGGCTGCGGCTGGCGACGGTAGCGCCACGGCTGCGGCTGCCGACGGTAGCGCCACACCTGCGACTGCTGATGGCGCCGCCACAGCCGCGACTGCCCCGGCTGCTGACGGTTCCGGTGCGACTTCAACAACTGTCGACACCGTGGGGTCGGAGCCGAAGTCGTTGACTGCCAATGATGCTCGAGAGTTGACCTCCGACGACGGAGCTCGAGCCTCGGCACCCGATGATGGTGTGGCGGTTTCGGTGCCCGCGAACGGAGCGGCGGTAGTAGTCGACGGCAGCGGATCTTCGCCGTCCGACAGCGGAGTCGGGGTGGGGGAGTCCTCCGGTGACATCGACGCGCAGGCCGGCGATGACGAATCCGCTGACAGCGTGGACAATCCGCGATCCCGTCCCACACGAGCCGCGCGCCCGGTACGCGTAGAGCCCGAGATGCCCACCCTGTTCGACCTTTTCGACGACGATCCGACCGACGACGAACCCGAACCGGAGCCCGAACCCGTACCGCAGCGGGATGACATCGTCCTGCTCACGGCGTACGCCCAGCTCGTCACCGCGCTCGCACGCACCGCGGCGCAGCAGTCGGCGATCGAGGCCGAACTCACCGCGGCCGACCGGGCCCGCGCCCATGCCGAAGCTGTCCTCGCCGAACCGCAGATCCAGGCGGTGGCCGAGCAGGTCCCGGCCGACCTGGCCGCGCTGGAACAGCGCTTCGCCGACGCCCAGTCCGCGCTCACCGCGGCGGTGGCGGCCGAGTCGGCGGCCGCCGAGCGGGTCGCGCAGCTCGAACAGCTGGGGACCCAGCTCTGGGGCGAGGTCGAGCGAATCGCGCCCAAGCAGCGCGATTTCGACGAGCTGGCCACGCTGGCCGACGTGGTCGCGGGGCGGGGCGAGAACAATCGCCGGATGTCGTTGCGCTCCTATGTGCTCGCCGCGCGCCTCGAGGAGGTCGCGGTCGCGGGTTCGCTGCGGCTGCGCCGGATGTCGGGCGGCCGCTACGAATTCGTGCACTCCGACAAGGCGGGTCCGCGTGGCAGGCGCGGTGGTCTCGGCCTCGACGTCCGCGACGACTACACCGGTGCGGTCCGGTCCGCGAAGACCCTCTCCGGTGGTGAGACCTTCATGGCCTCACTGGCTTTGGCGCTGGGCCTGGCGGATGTGGTCGCAGCCGAGGCGGGCGGCCTGGTCCTGGACACCCTGTTCATCGACGAGGGCTTCGGCAGTCTCGACGCCGACACCCTCGACGCGGTGATGGGTGTCCTGGACGAACTGCGGGCCGGCGGTCGCGTCGTCGGAGTGGTCAGCCATGTCGACGAGATGCGTCAGCGGATTCCCAGCCGACTACACGTCCTGCGCGGCCGGACCGGCTCGCACCTCCAAGCGACTGTCGCCTGACGACGCCGCTCGCCCCGGGCAGCTGCCGATCAAGCGGTGGTTTCGCCCCGGGCCTGCGCCGATCAGGCGGTCGGTTCGGGCACCGGATCGGCCCGGACCTCGCCACCGGCCTTCGGCGCGAACCCCGGCAACCACCCGTCGACATACGGGATCATCAGCTGGATCAGCGGCCCGATGCCGAAGGCGTAGACCAGCGTGCCGATCCCGACACTGCCGCCGAGCAGCCACCCGGTGGTCAGCACTGTCGCCTCGATGCCGGTGCGGACCGACCAGACCGGCCACCCGGTCCGGGCGACCAGGCCAGTCATCAGTCCATCGCGAGGTCCTGGACCCATCCCGGCGCCGATGTAGAGCACGGTCGCCGCGGCGTTCACGGTCACGGCGAGCGCCATCGCCGCCACCCGCGTCCAGAGGGCATCGGCCTCCGGGATCAGCCACAGCCCGGCATCGACCGACACCCCGATCACGATCACATTGCTGACCGTGCCCAGGCCGGGCATCTGGCGGAGCGGAATCCACGCGAGCAGCACGACGACACCGGTCACCGCGGTGACGGCGCCGAAACTCAGGGGCACGTGCGCGGCGACACCCTGGTGGAAGACGTCCCACGGATCGAGCCCGAGCCCGGCCCGGATCATCACCGCCATCGACGTCCCGTACAACCACAGACCGGTGTAGAGCGCGATCAGGCGACGAGTGAGCATGGGTACCAGAATCCCGGCCCACTGGACCTCACAAAAGAGCCAATCGTGAGGTACTGGACTGATTCGTTGCGGCGTGTCGGCTATCCAGCGGCTCGGCTCTCGTATGTGAGCGGCCCATCCGGTCGCGAGCCCGCCTCGGTGCGCTCGACCTCAGGATTCGTGCGCGAGCAACCACCGCTTGGCATCGAGTCCCCAGCGGAATCCGCCCAGCGCCCCACCGATCCGCAGCACCCGATGACATGGCACGAACAGCGCCGCCGCATTGCGCGCGCAGGCGTTCGCGGCGGCCCTGGTCGCGTCCGGGCGACCGGACAGCCCGGCGAACTCGGTATAGGTGATCGGCTCGCCCGCGGGCACCTTGCGCAGGACCTCCCACGCGTGGGTCAGGAACTCGCCGGAGCGCTGTCGCACGGTGATCGCGTCGATCGCGGTCAACTCGCCTGCGTGATAGTCGGTCACCGCCCGGGTGACCTCGCCGAGCGAATCCCGCAGTCGCAGCTCGGTGGGACGCAACGTGGGGTGGATGACGCTGGTGAGTTCGGTCGGATCATCGGTCCAGCCCGAGCCGAGCACCGCACCGTCGGTATCGACGATCGTGGTGAACGGGCCGATCGGCGTGATGACGGTCGCGACGTCGGCGCGTCGAATGCTGTTGTCGGTCATGATGCTTCGCTTCCGTTGACGGGTCGGGAACGGCGGGACGCGGCGATGACGCCGCGATGTTCGAGCGCCGTCTTCCACAGGTGCATGGACAGGTAGGAGCGCCAGGGCGCCCAGCGGGTGGTGTGGTCGAGGTCGAGGCCGGCCAGCGCCGCGCCCTGGCGCACGACCAGGTCGGTGCCGAGCAGGATGTCCGGATCGGCGAGCAGGCGCATGGTGACGTAGTCGGCCGTCCACGGCCCGACGCCGGCCAGGGCGAGCAGGTCGCGGCGGAGCTCGGCCGTCGTGCGGCCGGAGTGCAGGACCAGTTCGCCGTCGGCCATCGCGCGCGCCGCCGCCACGATGGCCGACACCCGGCGGGCCGGGCCGGTCAGCACCTCCGCGCCGCGCTCGGCGATCGCTTCGGGTGTGGGGAACAGTCTGGGCGCCGGACCGTCGATCCGTTCGCCGAGCGCGTCGACCAGTCGCGCGGTGTGCGTCGCCGCCGCCTGGACCGAGATCTGCTGGCCGATCATGGTGCGAAGCAGCAGCTCCGGCCCGTCGAGACAGCCGGGGACCCGGATGCCGTGGCTCAACCCCTTGCCGGGAATCATTGCGGCTGTGGACGACACCGTCGCGAGATCGCGAAGTCCGTTGTCCGCGTGCGGCGCGGCGATGCCGAGACCTTCATCGATTCCCTGCGGATCGGCGTCCAGGTCGAGCAGGTGCCGCACCCGCGCCACCGTCGGCGCCAGATCGCGCATGTCCCGCAAGGTCAGTTCGGCGCGCACATGTCCGGGCTGGAACGACAGCCGAACGGTGGCGTGCCCGTGCGGAGTTCGCAGCCCGCGCGTGTAGACGCCGTCCTCCCACAGCTCCATGCCCGGCACCGTGTGCGCCGACAGGAACCACGACAGCCACGCGGTGTCGAGCGGCTCCCGATACGGCAGGCGCAGCGTGAGCAGCCCCGGCGCGGCGGGCGCGACCACATCGGAGCGCGGCGAGCGCCGTGACTCGGTGCGCATGGTCGTCGGGCTGACCGCGAACACCTCGCGCACGGTGTCGTTGAACTGGCGGATACTGGCGAATCCCGCCGCGAAGGCGATGTCGGACATGGGCATCTCGGTGGTCTGGATCAGCAGCCGCGCGGTGTGCGCGCGATGCGCCCTGGCCAGGGCCAGCGGGCCCGCGCCGAGCTCCGTGGTGAGTACCCGGGTGAGCTGTCGCTGGGAGTAGCCGAGGGTCGAGGCGAGCGCGGGCACCCCGCCGCGCTCGATCACCCCGTCCCCGATCAGCCGCATGGCCCGCGCGGCCAGATCGGCCCGGACATTCCACAGCGGCGAACCCGGCGCGGCATCGGGTAGGCACCGGCGACAGGCGCGATACCCGGCCTGCTGGGCCGCCGCGGCGGTGGGTAGGAACGAGACATTGGCCCGCTTGGGCGTGATCGCGGGGCAGGAGGGCCTGCAGTAGATGCCGGTCGTGCGCACCGCGGTGAAGAACTGCCCGTCGAAGCGGGAGTCCCGGGTCGAGACCGCCCGGTAGCAGCGCTCGAAGTCCAAAGCCGTGATCGTCACGGGTTCCACAATGCCCGCAGACCGAACGGGTCGCTAGCGGAAATCAGACACTAATCCCGGGTGCTCCGTGACGGGTATTCCGACGCGGATGAGGTCGCCCGGTCGGCATTCCCGGTCCCGGTACCGGGCCGCGGGGGTGGAGAACCGGATCGCCCGCGCGACCAGGGCGATCAGCAGCAGCGGGTGGTGGGGTTTCGCTCGGCCTCGGCGTAGCGGTCGCGCCAGTACTGGCGCTCGCTGGGGACCGGGCAGCCGGGGTGATTGCGCCGCAGGTGGTCGACGTAGCGCTGGTAGTCCTGGCCGCCGTTGATCGCGCTGTACCACCGGGCGACCCCACGCGCGCCCGCCCACAGCCGCGACAACAGCATCCGTGCGGGCGGGCGCGGCGCCGTGGCCGCAGGGCGGGGGGCGGCCGATCCGATGAACCGGCCGTCCCCGTCCCGCGACACACTCACGACACGTGCGCCGATCCGGGTGCGGTCACCTTGCCCTCGGCGATCAGCACGTCCCACTCCTTCTGCACGTCCTTCTCCGCGGCCGTCGAGACGAAACCGCTGGGCGCGAAGATCTTCGACGGCTGCTCCTCGGACTCGGTGCTCGACACCGTGCCCGAACGGATGGCCCTGGCGCACACGATCGCGCCGACCACGGTGACGATCAGCACCAGCACCGCGAACACGATCGAGAGCGTGCCCTGGATGAAGGTGTTGCGGATGGCGATGTCGACCTGCTCGGGCGTCTTCGCGGTCAGACAGCCCGTCCCCGCCTCCTTGGCGGCCTGGCACAGGCTGTGCTGCTTCCAGTAGCCGAGCTTGGGATCGTCGGAGAAGATCTTCTGCCAGGACGCGGTCATCGTGACGAGCAGATCCCAGACCAGCGGAATGCCGGGAATCCAGGCCCATTTCAGCAGGCCGCGCTTGATGATGATGGTCAGCACCACCGTCAGCGCGATCGCGGCGAGCAGCTGGTTGGCGATGCCGAACAGCGGGTAGAGCGCGTTGATGCCGCCGAACGGATCGTTGACGCCCATCAGCAGCACGCTGCCCCAGCCCGCGACGACCAGCAGCGAGCACAGCCACGCGCCGATCCGCCAGGACGGGTCACGGAACTTCGTGAACCCGCCGCCGAAGTTGCCCAGCGCGTCGGAGACCAGGAACCGGGCGACACGGGTGCCCGCGTCGATCGTGGTGAGGATGAACAGCGCCTCGAACATGATCGCGAAGTGGTACCAGAACGCCTTCATCGATTCGCCGCCGAGGAACTTGTGGAAGACCTCGGAGATACCGACCGCCAGCGTCGGCGCGCCACCGGTGCGCGAGATGATCGACTTCTCGCCCACGTCGGAGGCCGCGTCGGCGAACAGCTCCGGCGTCGCGGGCGGACCGGACAGGCCGAGCGTATTCGTGTAGGCCGCGGCCTTTTCCGGGGTGCCGCCGGTGAGACCGAGCGGGGCGTTCATGCCGAAGTACAGGTGCTGATCGATGATCGAGGCCGTGATGATCGCCATCACCGCGACGAACGACTCCATCAGCATGCCGCCGTAGCCGATCATCCTGGCATTGGATTCCTTGGCCAGCAGCTTGGGTGTGGTGCCGGAGGAGACCAGGGCGTGGAAGCCCGACAGCGCGCCACAGGCGATGGTGATGAACAGGAACGGGAACAGGCTGCCCGCGAACGCGGGACCCGTTCCGGTGTGCGCGAATTCGGAGACCGCGGGCGCCTTCAGCACCGGCATGGTGATCAGGATGCCGGCCGCCAGCAGCACGATGGTGCCGACCTTCATGAACGTCGACAGGTAGTCGCGCGGGGCGAGCAGCAGCCACACCGGCAGTACCGAGGCGAAGAAGCCGTAGGCGATCAGGCACCAGGCGATGGTGGTGCGCGAGAGGGTGAACCAGTCGGCGCCCCACTCGGTTTCCGACACCCAGCCGCCGCCGACGATCGCCGCCAGCAGCAGCACGATGCCGATCGCGGAGACCTCGCCGACCTTGCCCGGGCGCAGATACCGCAGGTACACACCCATGAACAGGGCGATCGGGATGGTCATCGCGATGGAGAACACACCCCACGGGCTCTCGCCGAGGGCATTGACGACGACCAGCGCCAGCACCGCGAGCAGGATCGTCATGATGGCCAGGATCGCCACGATCGCGGCGACACCGCCGACCGCGCCCAGCTCGTCGCGCGCCATCTGTCCGAGGCTGCGGCCGCGCCTGCGCGTCGAGGCCCACAGCACCAGGTAGTCCTGCACCGCGCCGGCGAACACCACGCCGACGACGATCCAGATCGTGCCGGGCAGGTAACCCATCTGCGCGGCGAGCACCGGGCCGACCAGCGGCCCGGCGCCGGCGATAGCGGCGAAGTGGTGACCGTAGAGCACCCGCCGGTCCATCGGCATGAAGTCTTTGCCGTTGTCGTAGATCTCGGCGGGCGTGGCGACATCGTCGCGCGGCTTGGTGATCTTCCATTCGATGAACCGCGCGTAGAACCGGTACGCGATGATGTAGGTACAGACCGCCGCGATGACGATCCACACCGCGTTGACCGACTCGCCGCGCACGAACGCGAGGATCGTCCACGCGATCGCGCCGAGCACGGCGATCCCCGCGAACACGGCCTTCTTGGCGGGCGTGATCGGGGTGCGATCGACGACACCGACCGGAGGCAAGTCCGGGTCGGTCCGCAGATATTCGATAGTCGCCATGTGCCAACTCTCCTGGTATAACGCGCAGAGCCTCGGGTGAAACATCGACAACGTAGCCGATCGCCCCAGCGCGCCGGACAGGATCACACACGGTCGCGGCGAAGATGAAATTTTGTTCAGCCGGTCATTCGCCGCGGTAGGTGCCGAAGCTCCAGAGGTTGCCTTCGGGGTCGGCGACGCTGAATCCACGCGAGCCGTAGTCCTCGTCGCGCAGGTCGCGGATGAGGCGCGCGCCGGCCGTGGTGGCCCGCGCGTGCAGTGCGTCGGGTTCGTCGGTGACCAGGTAGAGCGAGGCGACGCCGGCCGGGCGGGTGCCGAAGGGGCTGTCGTTGCGACCGGTGGAGCCGAACATGATGCCGCCGCCACCCGGCCAGCGCAGTTCGCCGTGTTCGACGACCGACGCGTCGTCTTCTCTGGCGTAGACGGCGACCTCTTCGAAACCGAAGGCGGTGGTGAGGAATTCGATCATGGCGCGAGCGTCGTCGAAGGCGAGGCAGGGCCAGACCGTGGTCTGGGTATTGGTTGAAGTGTCCATGGGTTCAGCCTCCCGCCGCGGGGGCGTTCGGGTCTTGGACGGATGGAATCTCCTCGGCCAGCCAGGTCGTCGGGGCGCAGCCGGCGAGCTCGGCGAAGTCGCGGTTCAGGTGGGCCTGGTCGTAGTAGCCGCAGGCGGCGGCGACCTGGGCGATGGAGACATACGACGGCGTGTTCGCCAGCATCCGGCGCGCCCGCTCGAACCGGATGATCCGCGCGGCCAGCTTCGGGCTCGTGCCGAACTCGGCGGTGAACTTGCGGGTCAGATGCTGCCTGCTCCAGCCGATCCGCTGTGCCAGCGGCGTGATCTCGCAGGTGCCGCCGGTACCGACGAGCGTGCGCCAGGCCCAGGACAGTTCGGGTCCGGCCAGGGTTTCGGTGCGCGCGGCCGCGGTCAGTGCCCGGTCGCAGGCGGCGAAGCGGCCGGGCCAATCCGGATGCGACTGCACGGCATCGGCGAGCTGGTCACCCAGCGGGCCACTGGCGTCGGCGCATTCGATCGAGACATCCCACAGCTCGCTCGCCGGCATGCCGAACAGGACCCGGCTGCCCAGCGGGGTCAGCTCGATCGCGATGCCCTCCTGGAAGCCGGTGTGCGCGATCATCGCCGGGCTCGCCTGCAGGCCACTCAGGACACAGCGGTAGCTGCCGGGCGTCTGGTGCGGATCGGTGTGCTCGACCACGTCGATCGTCGGGCCGATGGCGACGATGAAGGTCATGTGCCGGGAGGGCAGACCGCGGTGCAGGCCGGGCTCGAACCCCGCGAGCCGGTAGCCGAGGTAGCGGTCGATGAAGGCCGCCAGGATCGGCGCGGGGGCCGCGGTCACCACCTCCGTGGTCGACTCCATACGGTCACGCTACGCCGGGAGCGGTGGCGGCGGCCAGGGCCATGAGCACGCCTGAACTCGGGCGACGACCAGTCGCACTCGAGACTTCGCGTCGTCGGCCCGCCGACCGTTTCGCGCCTGCCGGCGGCGATGGGCGCGCGGGTGTGGCGTGGCCCACGCGTCCCTCGTTCCGCCGCAGGGTAACCATCCTGTGAAGGTGCTCTCCGTGCCCTGTGCGCGGCGGTGAGATTTAGCACTCACAGGTCCGTGAGCTGTGGTTACGCGCACTCAGCCGGTTACCGTTGCGCCTTCGCTCAAACTCAGGAGGTGTCATGCGGCGAGTTCGGTACGAGCGCAGCGGTGGTCCGGAGGTGCTCGAGGTCGTCGCGGCCGAGGTGCCGGTGGCCGGTCCCGGTGAACTGCTGGTCAAGGTCGAGGCCATCGGGGTCACCCTGTCGGCGATCCGGCGGATCAGTGGTCCGCAGGAGTTGCGGGCCGAGGTGGCCGGTGAGGTCGTCGCGGTCGGTGACGGGGTGGACGGATACGCGGAAGGTTACCGAGTCGTCGGCCTGTGCGCCGACGCCTACGCCGAGTACGTCGTGCTGCCCGTCGACCAGGCCTCGGCCATCCCCGACGGCGCGTCCGCGGTCGACGCCGTCGCGTTGATGCGCAGCGGTCTGGTCGCGCTCGGCGCGCTCGACACCGCGGCCCCGCGCGAGGGGGAGACCGCCCTGATCACCGCCGCCGCCGGTGGTGTGGGCCACCTCGCCGTGCAACTGGCCCGCGTCCGCGGCGCGGGCTGGGTCGTCGCGGCGGTGTCCGACGAGGCCAAGGCCGATTTCGTGCGTGGTCTCGGTGCCGACGAGGTCGTCATCTACGACCGGCTGCAGGCCGCCAAGCAGGCCGATCTCGCGCTCGACGGTGTCGGCGGCACCGGCCTGAGTGCCGCGCTCGGTGCGCTCGCCGAAGGTGGCCGGGTCGTCACTTACGGCACCGGCGGCGGACTCATCGACACCGAGGACCTGCTGGCCGGCGGCAAGACGCTGTCCGGCTTCCGGATCGGCCGCCTCGCCCAGCGCGACCCGGCCCGCTACGAGGACCTGCGCCAAGAGGTCTGGCAGTTCTACGCCTCCGGCTTGCTGCATCCGGTCGTGCACGCCGAGTTCGCCCTCGACGAGGCCGCCGCCGCGCACGCCGTCATCGAGCGGCGCGCCAACCTGGGCAAGGTCGTCCTGGTTCCGTGATCACCGTCGGCCCGTCCCGCCTGTGCGGGGCGGGTTCCGGTGGTTCGGCGACAGGTCGCACCGCGTAGACTCTGCTCCTCGTGAGCCTCACCCTCGGAATCGTCGGCCTGCCCAACGTCGGAAAGTCGACGCTGTTCAACGCGCTGACCAAGAACGACGTGCTGGCCGCGAACTACCCGTTCGCGACCATCGAGCCCAACGTCGGCGTGGTCCCGCTGCCGGACCCGCGCCTGGACAAGCTGGCCGAGATCTTCGGTTCCGAGAAGACCGTGCCCGCCGTGGTGTCCTTCGTCGACATCGCGGGCATCGTGAAGGGCGCCTCCGAGGGCGCGGGCCTGGGCAACAAGTTCCTGGCCAACATCCGCGAGGCCGACGCCATCTGCCAGGTGGTGCGCGTGTTCGCCGACGACGACGTGGTGCACGTCGACGGTCGCGTCGACCCCACCGCCGACATCGAGGTCATCGAGACCGAGCTGATCCTGGCCGACCTGCAGACCCTCGAGAAGGCCATCCCGCGCCTCGAGAAGGAAGCCAAGGTCAAGAAGGACCGCAAGCCGCTGCTCGACGCCGCCAAGGTCGCCCAGGAGTTCCTCAATGAGGGCACCACCCTGTTCGCGGCGGGCAAGAAGGTCGACGGCGAACTGCTGCGCGAACTCTCGCTGCTCACCATCAAGCCGTTCCTCTACGTCTTCAATGCCGACGAATCGGTGCTGACCGACGAGGCCAAGGTCGCCGAGCTCAAGGCCGCCGTCGCCCCCGCCGACGCCGTCTTCCTCGACGCCAAAGTCGAGGCCGAACTCCTCGAACTCGACGACGAGTCCGCCCTCGAACTCCTCGAGTCCATCGGCCAGACCGAGCCCGGCCTGCACGCCCTGGCCCGCGCCGGCTTCCACACCCTCGGACTGCAGACCTACCTCACCGCAGGCCCCAAGGAAGCTCGAGCCTGGACCATCCACCAGGGCGACACGGCCCCCAAGGCCGCCGGTGTCATCCACACCGATTTCGAGCGCGGTTTCATCAAGGCCGAACTCGTCGCCTTCGCCGACCTCGTCGACGCGGGATCGATGGCGGCAGCCAAGGCCGCGGGCAAGGTCCGCATGGAAGGCAAGGACTACGTCATGACCGACGGCGACGTCGTCGAATTCCGCTTCAACGTGTAATCCATTGCGCCTGGTGTCATCCGCACCGATTTCGAGCCCGGTCCCTCATCGGCGGTGACCGAGTGGTGCACTAGTCGGCTCGCACGCGTCTGGTGTCGTATGCCCACATCGCGATCTCGACGCGGTTGCGGGCGCCGAGCTTGGTCATCAACGATGCGACGTGGGTCTTGACCGTGCTCAGGCCGACGAAGAGCTCGGTGGCGATCTCGGCATTGGTCCGGCCCCGTGCCACCAGCGCGAGCACCTCCTCCTCGCGCTCGGTGAGCGGGTCGATGGGCTGGACCGGTACCACCGGCGCCTGGTCGGCGAAGGTCGCCAGCAGCCGGCGGGTGACGTTGGGGGCGATCAGCGCGTCTCCGTCGGCCGCCGCGTGGATGGCCTGCACGAGGAGCTCCGGCCCGGCGTCTTTGAGCAGGAAGCCGCGGGCACCGGCGCGTAGGGCGCCGAGGACGTACTCATCGAGGTCGAAGGTGGTGATCACGACGACCGCCATCGGGCCCGCTACGCCTGGCCCGGCCAGGCGCCGCGTCACCTCGATGCCGTCGAGCCCGGGCATGCGGATGTCGACGAGGAGGACATCGGGACGCAGCCGGGTTGCCAGGTCGAGCGCTGTGAGCCCGTCTGCTGCCTCCCCCACGACCTCGAGGTCGGGTTGCGCGCCGAGGATCATCACCAGCCCGGTCCGGACCAAGTCCTGGTCGTCGGCTACGACGACACGGATGGTCATGCCAGCGCCTCCACCGGCAGCACTGCCTCGACCACCCAGCCACCCTCGGGCCCCGGCCCCGCGGAGAGCGATCCGCCGAGGAGCTGGGCGCGTTCGGCCATGCCCAGGAGGCCGAACCCAGGCTCCGGGACCGACCCCGGCTCGGTCCGTCCATCGTCGGTGACACGCAGCCTGACGGTGTCGCCCTCCCGGCGTACGTCGATCCCGACGCGGGTCGCGCTCCGGGCGTGCCGGACGGCGTTGGTCAGCGACTCCTGCGCGAGCCGGTAGAGCGCGGCGTCAATGGGTCGTGCCAGCTGGGATAACGAACCGTCCAGCGAGACGTCGACGGTGGGCGTCGCGTCGGCGCGCGCCAGAGCAGGCAGGTCCGTGACACCCAGCTGCGGTGAGTAGGTGACGGCTTCGTCCTCACGCAGTACCCGCACCATGGATCTCATCTCTGCCAGGGTTCGCGACGCTTCGGACTCTATCGCGGCCAGGACCTCGGCAGCCTTCTCCGGCTGGATGCCGGCGACCACGCGACCGGCCTGCGCCTGCACCGCGATGGCCGAGACGTGGTGGGCCACGGTGTCGTGCAGCTCGCGGGCCAGCGCCACCCGCTCCTGATTGCGGATCTCGCGCTGTTGACGATGCCAGAGGTCCGCGCGGTAGCGGAACACCGCCGCGAGGGCGACGAGCAACAACAAGAGGACGCTGCCGCCGAAAACGTCGGCCCAGCCCGCGGCGGAGGCGTACATCCCCAGCGCGACGACGACTGTCACGAACGCCGTCCCCAAGACCATCTCGCGTCCCGAGCCCCACCGCACCAGGGAGTAGAGCAGGATCAGGACGGCCATCATGGAGTAGAGGCCGAGGTCCCCGGCGTGCGCGGTCAGCTGGAGGACCGAGAGCAGCCCGGCGACGCCCCACCCGACGAGGACGGCCATCAGGGGGCGGGCCCGCCGCCAGAGCAGGGCAGGTATCAGCGCCAGGGCGAGTACCGCCACCAGGGGTCGCCAGGCCGAGCCCGGCGCAACGATGCCCTCGACCAAGGCGGCGGCCGCGAACATGCCCACCAGCAGCCAGTCGAGACGACCGATGGGTGGGGCGTCAGCAGGCCGCGGCTCGTGCCAGAGGGAGCGCCGGACAGTGACCACAGCTCGAGTTTAGGGATCGGCGCGCCCTCGGCGTACCCGCCGAAAGTACGAGAGCGCGATCATGCCATCGGCCAGGTGAACTCCAGCCTCCGGGCCGGTGTGCCCGCCGCCGGGCTCAGCGATCGTGGACCTATCGATCCGCACCAGAACGGAGCCCATGATGAGAACACGTCAATCCACCACCACACTGGAAGACCAGCCGATGCCGGTGCGAGCCAAGCTCGCCGCGGCGTGGACGAGCTTCATGTTCCTGTACGCCTACGTGGACATTCTCAACTTCTTCACGCCCGGCACCATCGAAGACATCCTCGACGGCAGGGTCTTCGAATTCGACCTCTCCCAGACCTTTTCGACCACGGCGCTGACCCTCATGGCCATCCCGATCTTCATGGTCGTGCTGTCGATGACGCTGCCCGCCAGGGTGAACCGCATCGCGAACCTCATCGTGGCTTCGCTCTACGTCCCCGTCACGGTATTCAATGTGGTGGGCGCGTCCTGGCTGTACTTCTACGGCCTTGGCATCGTCTTGGAGGTGATCCTTCTCGCGCTCATCCTGCGGTACGCCTGGACCTGGCCCCGCACCGCACCTTCGGCGACCATGGCGACCGGCCCGGACCGTGAAACCGTTCGCGGCGAGCGCTTCGGCTCCTCGGTGTGATGTCGGCCCGGAAAACTATGTCGCATAGTAAATTGGGCGGCCGGCAGCTGTCGTGGTGACGTCGCCGGGAGGTGACCGAACGGGGGAGCGATGCAGGGGCTCGGGGCGCTCGAGAGTCAGGTGATGGCGGTGCTGTGGGAGGACTCGGGCGCGCTGTCGGTGCATGATCTGGTCGATCGGCTGGACGACGGGCGGCGGACCCCCGCGTACACCACGGTGCTGACGGTGGTGACGCATCTGTGGGAGAAGAACTGGGTGCAGCGGGAGAAGGTCGGTCGGTCCTACCGATACCGGCCGACCCGGACTCGGGCCGAAGCGACCACGGATCTGCTGCGCGAGATCCTCGATGCCAGTCCGGATTCCCCCGCGGTGCTGCTGCACCTGGCGCGCACCGCCAGCGCGCGTGAGGTCGACGCGCTGCGCCGGGGGCTCTCCGACGATGCGCACGGCCCATGATTCTCATCACCGCGCTGCTGGCCGCGGGTATCGCGCTGGCAGTGCTCGCGCCGTCGGTGCTGTCCAGGGCCGATTTCACCGCCGCCCCGGTGGTCGGGATGGCCGCGTGGCTCGGCGCGGTCGCCGCCACGGTCGGGTGTGGCGTGCTGGCGTTGATCGCGCTGGCGTGGCCGGGTGATCCGCCGGGAAATGTGCTGGCGGGCAGGCTGGTCGAGAACGTGGCCGCGGTCGAGCCGGTCGTCGTCACCTGGGTGGCGGGGCTGATCATGCCGGTCGCGGTGATCGGTGCGGTCGTGCCGACCGGGCAGCTGGCGCGGATCGCCGTCGGGCACCGGGGACGCGGTGCCGCGCTGCGTCGCAGGCACCGGGAACTGGTCGAGATCGTGGGCCGCGTCGATGCCGCGGGCACCAAACTGGTGCGGCTCGAGCATCCGGTTCCGCTGGCCTACAGCGTCGCCGGACGTGGTGGCTATGTGGTGGTCACCGACGGGCTGGAACGCTGTCTCACCGAGGCGCAGTGGCGCGCTGTCCTCGCGCACGAACACGCGCATCTGCGCTGGTTCCATCACCACATCCTCGGTGTCTGTCAGGTTCTCGCCCAAGCCTTTTCGTGGATTCCGCTGTTCGCCGCCGCACCGGCCGCGGTGACCACCCTGGTCGAATTCGCCGCCGACCGCGCGGCCGCGGCCTCGACCGACCCGCAGGCGCTGCACGCCGCGCTGCACGCCGTCGCCGCGCACGGGTCGGCCACGCCGGCGGCTCGGCTGGCCTTGATCGACGAGTCGCTGGCCATGCGTCTGGAATGTCTGTCGGCGGCGCCGGAGTCGCGCTCGGCCGCGCGCCGCACGGCCGCGACGATGCTTGTCGGGACGATGTTGCTCGCGCCTGCCGCCGCGGTCGTCGCGGTGGGGCTGAGCGCGGCGATGGTGTGCTTGATCGCGGTCTGAGAACCGCCACAAAAAACTATGCTCCATAGTATTTTGACGGGAGGTCATTGTGAAACATCTCTAGTTCAGAAATGAGAAGCCTTGCGTTCCAACCTCCCCCACACGGGTCGAGCGCGTTCGACATCCCTGCCGGTGCTCGCCGTAGCCGTGCTGGCCGCGGGGCTCACCGGGCCGGGGTCGGGGTCGGCCGTCGCCGAGCCCGCCGCCGAACAGACGCGCTATTCGCTGGTGAACGGCTGCTATCGGATCGACACTCCGGCCG
Organism: Nocardia fodinahabitans; assembly: GCF_052983615.1. Classification (NCBI taxonomy): domain Bacteria; kingdom Bacillati; phylum Actinomycetota; class Actinomycetes; order Mycobacteriales; family Nocardiaceae; genus Nocardia; species Nocardia fodinahabitans. Next base: position 1,947,406 of record NZ_JBRJJC010000001.1, on the reverse strand, counting down.
GGCCGCTGGTTCCGGCGGCGGGCCCGTACCGGATGCGCGCGTCGGCGCTCGGCGAATATCTCCTCTATGGGCGACATCGCGAGGTGCTCGCGGTCTCGGACGGCGTGATCGGTCCCGCCGAGACCCCGTCGGCCGCCGCCGTATGGACGGTGGTCGGCTCCGGCGCGGGCGGATTCGTCCTCACCAACAGCGCGACCGGGACCAGCACGCCCGCCACCTTCGTCACGGACAGCGGTTGCGCGGATTTCCCCGAGGCGCAGACCGGCGCCGAAGGCACGCCGGGGCCCAGCGTCGGCGCCGACGGCTCGATCGTGGGCACCATCGACGCGCACGCGCACATCACCGCCTACGAGTTCATGGGCGGCAACTTCCACTGCGGTCGCCCCTGGCATCCCTACGGGGTGACCTACGCGTTGCCGGATTGCGCGCAATATCGCACCGGCACCAACGGTGTGGTCGCCGACTTCCTCGACTACGGCGAACCGTTCCACGGCTCCGATACCCGTGGCTGGCCCAGCTTCCGCGACTGGCCGAAACCCTCGGTGCTCACCGCCGAAGGCGCATACTGGACCAGCATCGAGCGCTCGTGGAAGGCCGGCCTGCGGGTGATGACGGTCGACCTGGTGGACAACGAATCGCTGTGCGCGATGCTGACCGACCGCCGAAACCCCTGCGACGACATGGCTTCCGTGCGCATCCAGGCCGACAGCCTGCGCGCGTTGCAGGACTACATCGATGCCCAGTCGGGCGGTCCGGGGCAGGGCTTCTTCCGGATCGTCACCGAGCCGGCCGAAGCGCGCCGGGTCGCCGCGTCCGGCAAGCTCGCCGTGGTCCTCGGCATGGAGTTGTCCGACCCCATGGGATGCGGTGTGTTCCTCGGGCAACCCGAATGCACCCGGGCCGACGTGGACCGCTGGCTGACCGAACTCCGGCGCATCGGTGTCAGCAGCTTCTTCCCCGTCCACAAATTCGACAACGCCTTCGGCGGCACGAAAATGGACCACGATGTCACCGGCCTGCTGGTGAACGCGGGCAACTTCATGCAGACCGGCACGTTCTGGAATGTCCAGCCGTGCCCCGGCCCCGAGCACGACAGCACTCAGCTTTCGGTGCCCATCGCGGGTCACCTCAATCAGTTCCTCGCCAACCTCACCGGACCACTGCTCGGCGGCGCACCGCTGCCGCTGTATCCGGCGGGCTCGCACTGCAACGCACGCGGACTCACCGATCTGGGCGCGTACCTGATCGACAAGATGATCGACCACGGCTTTCTCATCGAAGTCGATCACCTGAGCGAGGCCACGGCCGACGAGGTCATGAGCATCATCGAAAAGCGCGGCTACCCGGGCGTGCTGTCCTCACACGGCTGGGACTCGGCCAAGACCACCGCGCGTGTCTATGCCGCGGGTGGTTTCGCGACGCCCTATGCGGGCGGCCCGGCGAGTTTCGTGCAGGCCTGGCGCGAGGCACGGGTATTGCCCCGGCCCGCAGGCGATTTCGGCTTCGGTTTCGGCTCCGACATGAACGGGATCGCCGGGCAGGGTGCGGCGCCCGGCCCCGACACCGTTCGCTACCCCTTCGTCTCGCACGACGGTCGGGTGACCTTCCAGCGGGAACGCTGGGGCGATCGAACCTTCGACATCAACACCGACGGCACCGCGACCTACGGAACCTACGCCGACTGGCTCGAAGCGGTCCGGGTCCTCGGTGGTCCCGAGATCATGACCGACGTCTTCCACGGCGCGGAGGTGTACCTGCGGCTCTGGGATCAGGTCCGGCGATAACGGGCCGCTCAGGCGATGCCGAGGGTCGACGCGGTCAGGTGCCAGAGGCGGTCGGTCGCTTGCTGCCTGCCGGCGGGGGGCGTCGACTTCAGCTGCTGGGCGATGCCGTGGCGGAGCCCGCCGATGACGTAGGCGCCCGCGCTGGCGGGGTCGAGGTCGGCGGGCAGCTGGCCGATGGCCTGGCCGTGGCGGATGTTGTCGGCGGCCATGGCGCTCATGGTTTCGATGTGGACGGCTTCCAGTTCGGCCAGGTCGGGGTCGAGGGCGGCGCGGGTGAGGAGGATGGGGGCCAGCGGGTCGGCGTAGTGGTAGGCGACGAACAGGTGGGTGCGTTCGCGTTCGCGGGTGGCCCAATCGGCGTCGGCGGGCAGGTGGGCGTCGGCGATGGCGTGGCGCAGGCCGTCGTAGAAGCCGTCGTAGATCGCGGCGAGCAGGCCGCTCTTGGAGCCGAAATGGTGGTAGAGCGCGCCGGTGCTCAGCTTCGCCCTGCGGGTGAGCGCGCTCAGCTCCAGCACGCCGTTGCCGCGGACCAGTTCCTCGCGCGCGGCGGTGAGAAGTTGTTGACGTCCGATCGGGGCCCGTGCCATATTCGAAACATAACAGAACTCAGTTATGTTCAAGGGAGTGGCCCATGACCGGCGAAGTTTCCTCGTTGACGGACCTGGGTGGCGACCTGGCCGGCACGTATCGCAGGACCGTCAGCAGCGGGGCGGCGGTCGATCCGGCCGTCGCCGAGGCGGACCTGGCCGCGGTACTGCGCGACGGGTACGTCATCCTGCCGGACCTGCTCACGCCGGACCAGCTCGACGAGATCCGCGCCTCGGTGGCGCCGCTGCTGGATCGGCACGGGCGCAACCAGTTCGAGGGCCACACCACCCAGCGGGTGTACAGCGTGCTGAACAAGACGGCGAGCTGTGACCGCATCGCCGACCACCCGCGAGTCCTCGCCCTGCTCGACCGGCTGTTCCAGCCGAACTACCTGCTGTCCATGCTGCAGGTGATCAATATCCTGCCCGGCGAGCAGGCGCAGATGCTGCACACCGACGACGGCTTCTACCCGCTGCCGCGCCCGCGCGCCGCGCTCGGCGCGGCCACGATCTGGGCCATCGACGACTTCACCGCCGAGAACGGCGCCACCGACATCATCCCGGGCAGTCATATCTGGGACGATCGGCTGCCGAACGAAGCCGACCGCGAGCCCGTGGTGATGAGCGCGGGGTCGTGCGTGTTCTTCCCCGGAACGCTCTGGCACGGCGGCGGCGCGAACCGGTCCGATCGGCCGCGCCTGGCCGTCACCGCGCAGTACTGCGAGCCGTGGTTGCGGCCGCAGGAAGCGTTCACCCTGTCGACCACCCGTGACACCGTGCGCCGGGTCTCGGAGGACATCCGGCGCATGCTCGGCTACAGCATTCACCCGCCGTTCGTCGGCCAGGTCGACGGCATGCACCCGAAGCGGCTGCTCGAGCCGGGAGCCATGCCGCTGTAGCCGGGCGCACCAAGGTGGGGTTCCGCGCACCCTCGGGGGTTCGGCGCCAGCACTCGGGGCCCTGATGGCGGGGGCGGATTCGGCGCAGAGTTGAACCTGTCACCGTCAGCTATCCGGAGGTTCCGATGTCGATCAGCATCACCGCACACGCGGAGCGTCGGGTCACGGTCACGACCGGTGACGGCGTCGAGCTGGCGGTTCGCGAATACGGCCGCCGCCGCGCGGACCTCACCGTGGTCCTCATCCACGGGCACTGCCTGCGCACCGAGTCGTGGACCGATATGCGCGACGCCCTGCTGCGCGAGAACCCCGGCGCGCGGGTCGTCTGCTACGACCACCGCGGCCACGGCGACTCGGCGACGGCGCCGCGACAGACCTACCACCTCGAACAGCTCGGCAGCGACCTGCGCGATGTGCTCGACGCCGTCGCGCCGACCGGGCCGGTCGTGCTGGTCGGCCACTCGATGGGCGGGATGACCGTGCTGACCTACGCCGCCCGGTACCCCGAGGAGATCGGCACCCGCATCGTCGGCGTCGGGCTCGTCGCGACCGCGGCGAGCGGGCTCGCCGACGCGGGCTTCGGGCGGCTGCTGCGCAACCCGATCATCTCCGTCTTCCAAGCCGCGGTCCGGCGCGCGCCCCGGCTGATGCAGCAGGCGAAGGTGCTGGCCTGCAAGGTCTTCGCGCCGGTCGTGCGGACCGCCGAGTTCGGTGATCGCAAGGTCAGCGCGCAGGTGCTGGCGCTGGCCGAGGCGATGCACAACGCGACGTCGATCGTCACGATGGCGACCTTCCTGAGTGCCTTCAAGTCCTTCGACCGCACCGACGCGCTGCCCGTGCTGTCGCAGATCCCCACCCTGGTGCTGTGCGGCTCGGCCGATCTGATGACGCCGCCGTCGCATTCGGTCGCCATGGCCGCCGCCGTCGACTACGCGGATTTCGTGATGATCGACGGTGCCGGGCACTCGGTGATTCTCGAGCAGCCGGCGCTGGTCGCCGCGGCCGTCGCGCGACTGGTCGCGCGGGCGCGCGCGACCGAACGGGTCGAGGTCGCCGCTCTGGCGCTCGCGGCCTGATTCGGGTCGATCGGGCGCGGTCGGTGGTCAGGATCGCCGAGACCGGCGGGTTCTCCTCGGCGCGGCAGTTCTACCGTGTCTTCCAGCTCGAGACCGGCATGACGCCGGGGCAGTTCCGCGTGGTCAGGGCGACCTCGGTGTGGGTGCCCGCCCAGCCCGGACTACCGCTGGGCGCGTGAGCAGGCCAGGGCGGCATGCGGGCGGACATCGCCCTCGGCCGGGCGCTGCTGCCGTTCCAGTTCGGTGAAGCCGGCCGCGCGGAGCACCTCGGCCAGCTCGTCGACCGGCCAGCGATAGGCCGCGGTCACCTTGTGCGGGAACATCTCGACCTGCTCGGCGCTGTCGAAGAAGCCGATCACCAGGCGCCCGCCCGGTACGAGTACCCGGGCGAATTCGGCCAGGATCCCGGGGAGTTCGGCCGGGGTGAAGTGGATCAGGGAGTACCACGCGAGCAGGCCGCCGACCGAGGCGGCGGGCGCGTCGAGGGTGCGCAGGGAGCCGTCGCGGAACGGCACGTCGGGGTAGCGCGAGCGCGCGTGGGCGATGAACTCGGGGACCAGGTCGATACCGGTGACGGTGCTGCCCGCCGCGTGCAGGGTCTGGGTGAAGTGGCCGGGGCCGCACCCCAGATCGAGGACCGGGCCGGCGGCGTCGGCGAGATGGCGCAGGGCCAGGTCGGCGTCGTCGGGATGCAGGTCGGCGGGGCTGCCGAACAGGTCGATGTACAGCTCGTGGATCGCGGCGTAGGCCGTGCGGACGGTGGTGTCGGACACGGCGTCGACGGTAGCGCGGGTGTGATCGGATCGTTGTGTAGATCGTTTGTGGTGTGGGGTCGCGGGTAGTCGAATGGTGAGGAGCCGTTCTCCCCAGTCGTAGACGAAGGGATCTGACGATGCCGATCAAGCCCGTTCGCCGCGTTGCCCGCACACTGCTGGCGGCCACATTCGTCGCCGGTGGCGTCAACGCCCTGCTTCATTCGAAACCGCGTGCCGCGGCGGCGACCGCGCTCGCCGACCAGAGCCGGGCGAATCTGCCCGATTCGCTGGCCGCGCGGATCCCCGACGACCCGGGCCGCCTGGTCAAGGTCAATGCCGTGGCACAGATCGCGGGCGGTGTGCTGCTGGCCAGCGGCCGCGCGCCGCGACCGGCCGCGCTGGTGCTGGCTGCGACCGTGGTGCCGGGCACGGTCACCGAGCAGGACTTCTGGGCCGAATCGGATCCGGATCGCCGGGCCGCCAAGCGGGCGGGGTTCCTGAAGGATCTCGGGTTGCTCGGCGGATTGCTGATCACCGCGTCCGATACCGCGGGCAAGCCGTCGCTGGGCTGGCGCGCCAGGCAGGCGCTGGCGCGCCGGGAACCGCGCGTGGCGGCCGAGAGCGCGGCCATCGTCGATGCGGCCAAGGTCCGTGGCGCGCACTTCGCCGAGGTCGCCAACGAGCAGGGCGCACATCTGGCCGAGATCGCCCGCGACCGCGGCCCGCAGCTCGCCGAAGCGGCCCGGGAGCGTGGTGCGCAGCTGGCCGAGGTCGCCAAGGATCGTGGGCCGGAGTTGGCCGAGACCGCGCGGGAGCGTGGTGCGCAGCTGGCCGAGGTCGCCAAGGATCGTGGGCCGGAGTTGGCCGAAGCGGCGCGGGAGCGTGGTGCGCAGCTGGCCGAGGTCGCCAGGGAACGCGGGCCGGTGCTGGCGGAGGCCGCCAGGGAGCGGGGCGCGCATCTGCTCGATGTCGCCTGGACGCGTGGAGCGCAGGCGGCCGACATCGTGCGTGATCGCGCGGAGCGATTCGAGGAGGCTGCGCGGGAACGCCGGAACGCAGCCCACTGACACTCGGACCGCGCAGGGGCTGATCGAACCGACGCTCGACCGATGTCTCCTCGACGGCGCCTGCCCCGAGATCCGTGGTCTGTCAACGGTGCTCGGCCCGGCGGACAATGAACACGGGTCGGGCTGTATCGCCGAAAAATGCCCGCCGGGAACCGAGCAAAGTGGTCAATCCACGCGAATCGGGTTTGGCGGGTGGATTCGGCGTGAATACTGCATGTTCGCAGTGCTTTTCGGAGAGTGGGATTCAGCTGATGGTGTCCGGTCGTGAAACGTCCAAGTACGCAGTGCGCGCCGTCGTGGTCGGCGTCGCGATGACGATCGGGCTGCTCGGTGCCGCCGCGCCCGCGTCGGCGCTGCCGGGCTCGGGTTCGGCGACCGGCTCGGCCACGGGGTCGGCGGATCTGGCCACGGGCTCGGCCACCGGATCGTCGGGTGCCGCCGCCGCGGGTGCCGCCGGTGCCTACCTGACCTGGCAGTCGGCGCAGTTCATCCAGAAGACGATCCAGATGCTGCTCGCCCTCCCGCAAAATCAGCTGTAGGGCAACTACTTCCAGGCCCGTTCCCAGCGTTCGGCCGCCCAGTCCCGCACGTCGGGGCTGAGCGCGATCGCGGGCAGCAGCAGCGCGAAGCCGATGAGCAACACGGCCAGCCGGACCCAGACGCTGAGTTCGGCGACGGCGCGCAGCAGCGCGGGCAGCACGCAGATCGCCGCGAAGACGACCAGGATGATGGCCGCGAGATTGCGGCCGGGGCCCGCGATCAGCGCGGCGCAGGTGCCGAAGCACAGGCCGAGGACCAATCCGCCGACGCCGACGAAGTAGTTGTCCCAGGCGAGCCAGCTCGGGCGGGTAGACCGTTGAGTGACCACGCGGCGGAGCTTAGCGCGCTCAGCCTTTCGCGTGCGGAGGTCTGGGCCACGGATTTTCCTCGATCCGCTCGACCGAGTGGTTGAACTTCTGCATGAGCCTGCTCAATTCGGCGACGTCGTCGGGGTCCCAGTCGGCGACGACGATGCCGATCCCGGCGGCCCGATGCTGCTGATCTGCGGCCAGCGCCGCCTTGCCCGCGGCGGTCGCGCGCACCTTCCTGGCGACGCCGCCGTCCGGATCGGGGACCCGCTCCACCAGGTCCTGCTTCAGCATCGCGCCGACCTGGCGATTGATGGTGGAGATGTCCAGCTGGAACGCTTCCGACAGTTCCCGCAGGCTCAGCGGTTCGCCCAGGTCGAGGCGGGTGAGGATGAGGAACGCGGACCGGTCCAGCGCGAAGCCGGGGCGGCGGCGCGTCGTGGTGGGGAAGTGGCGCGAGATCAGGTTCAGCTCGAACACCAGGCGGGTGAACGGGGTGTCGTCGGCGGGGCCGGAATCGGACATATGCCAACTATGTCGCGTGGGTCATCGCGAAGACAAATTGTGTACTATACACATGCTGTGTACGGTGCATAAGGTGTCTGTTACCGCCGCCGACGTCACGCCGGCATCTCCCGAAACCCGCGGCGTTACGCCGGCCGTGCTCATCGCGGTACTCAGTACCGTCGGTATCGTCGTCTCGCTCATGCAGACGCTGGTCATCCCGATCATCCCGTCGCTGCCCGGCCTGCTGAACACCTCGGCGTCCAACGCTTCCTGGGTCGTCACCGCCACGCTGCTGGCCGGCGCGGTCGCCACGCCCATCTCGGGCAAGCTCGGCGACATGTTCGGCAAGCGGCTGGTGCTCGTCGTCAATCTCGGCTTCATGATCGTCGGCTCGGTGATCTGCGCGAGCTTCTCCTCGCTGCTGCCCGAGATCGTCGGCCGCTCGCTGCAGGGCGCCGCGGTGGGCGCGATCCCGCTGGGTATCAGCATCATGCGCGACGAACTGCCCGCCGAGAAGGTCGGCGGCGCGATGGCGGTGATGAGCGCGACCCTCGGTGTCGGCGGCGCGATCGGTCTGCCGTTCGCGGCCGTGATCGCGCAGCACGCGAACTGGCACGTGCTGTTCTGGACCGCCGCCGGGCTCGGCGCGGTGTGCGCGGTGCTGGTGTTCGTCTTCGTGCCGGAGTCGCCGGTGCGCACGCCGTCGCGGTTCGATTTCGGCGGCGCGGTCGGGCTGTCGATCGCGCTGCTCACGCTGCTGGTCGGCATCACCAAGGGCGCCGACTGGGGCTGGGCCAGCGCGTCCATCCTGACCCTGTTCGCCGTCTCGCTGGCGAGCTTCCTGCTCTGGGGGCTCTACGAACTGCGTCAGTCCGTGCCGCTGGTCGACCTGCGGGTCTCCGCGCGACCGCGGGTGCTGTTCACCAACCTCGCCTCGATCGCGGTCGGGTTCGCGCTCTACGGCATGTCGCTGACCTTCCCGCAGCTGCTGATGGCGCCCGAGGCGACCGGCTACGGCTTCGGTCTGTCGATGGTGGTCGCCGGCCTGGCGATGGCGCCGACCGGCCTGGTCATGATGCTGCTCTCGCCGGTCTCGGCGCGGCTGTCGGCGAAGAAGGGCCCCAAGCTGACGCTGGCCGTGGGCTCGGCGGTGATCGGCATCGGTTACCTGTGCGCGGTGGTGATGATGGACAGCGTCTGGCAGATCATGCTGTCCGCGGTGATCGTCGCCGGTGGCGTCGGCCTGGCCTACGCCGCGATGCCCGCGCTGATCATGGGCGCGGTGCCGATCAGCGAGACCGCCGCGGCCAACGGCCTGAACTCGCTCATGCGCTCGATCGGCACCTCCACCTCCGCGGCCGTGATGAGCGTCGTGCTCGCGCACATGACCATGCAGCTCGGCCCGCACGTGCTGCCCTCGCGCGAGGGTTTCCACACCGCCTTCTTCCTCGCGATGGCGGGTGCGGTGGTCGCGATCGTGCTGACCGCCTGTATCCCGGTCCGCAAGGCCGACTGAGGTTCAGCCGGCCGGGATCGGCGCGTAGACGACCAGCGACCAGTCCCGGCGCGGGACCAGCGACGAGCCCAGCGAGTGCACGGTCATGGCGGTCGTCGCGCCGGTCTCGGGGTCGCGCAGGTACATGACCGGTCCGTCCAGGCTGTGTGCCCCGGCCGGGTCGCTGGTCCAGAACTTCGTCCACTCGGGCGCCTGCGCGCAGGTCTCGACGATCTCGTCGATCCGCTGCTGCGGTGCCAGACCGGGCCCCATGATCCGGAACCCGTACACGCACATGTGTGTCTGGGTGTCCCAGTCGACGAGGGCGGTCTTGGCGCGCGGGTCGAGCAGCATCCACTCGAGCATGGAGGCGCCGGCCTCCAGACCGGGGAACCACTGCCGCCACGCGGTGTTGGTGGCCACCACGTCGAACGTCGGGTGCATCTGCATGCTGGCCGGATGGGTGATTCCGTCGAGCAGCACCAGGTCGGTCGGGCGCACCAGGGGCAGCGGCACGGATTCGTAGCGGGCGGCGATCGCCAGCGAGATCAGGTGGTCACGCATCACGTCCGGGACGGAGAGCGCGTCGAACAGCGCGGTCAGCGCCTCGAGCGTCGGTGGCCGGGTGCCCTGTTCGATCTTCTGGATGAGCGCGGGCGAGATGCCGGCGACGGCACTGAGCGCCGTGCGGGTCAGTCCCGCCGATTCGCGGCGTTCACGCAGGTACCGAGCGATCGGCGGATGCGGGTTCTCCACGTCGGATGCTCTTTCGGCTAGTCGGTCGTCTTCGGCGTGAACGTGATCATCGACCAGTTCCGCCGGGGCAGTGCGAAATCGAGGTTGTGCATGGCCATGGCGGTCGGCGCACCGGTCTCGGCGTGCACCACCGTCACTTCCGGGTCGTCGAGGGCGTGCGGCGTCGGCGGCTCCGTGGTCCAGAAATACTCCCACTCCGGCGCCGCGGACAGGATCTCGATCAGCTCGTCGATTCGCGCCTGCGGCATCGAGCTGGGGCCCATCAGCCGGAAGGCGTAGACGCTCAGGTGGATGTGGCGTTCCCAGTCGTGGATCACCGAGCGGGCCGCCGGGTGCAGCAGCATCCACTCGAGCACGGTGATGCCGGGCAGCAGGCCGGGGAACTGCCGCCGCCACGGCTCGTTCACGGCCAGCACGTCGAACGCCGGATACTCCTGCAGGCTGGCCGGGTAGGGGAGGCTGTCGATCAGCAGCCGGTCCGCCGCCGGTACCGACGGGGTGGTGACCGGCAGCGGGCTGTCGAAGCGATGCGACAGCGACATCATGATGATGTGGCCGCGGAACAGCTCGGGGACGGCGAGCGCGTCGAACAGCGCGGCGAGGGCCTCCAGCGTCGGCGTGCGGGTGCCCTGTTCGATCTTCTGGATCAGCGCGGGGGAGATGCCCGCCGCCCGGCTCAGCGCCGCCCTGGTCAGCCCCGACGATTCGCGACGTTCGCGGAGATATCGGGCGATCGAGACGTGCGCGTCCTCCACCTGAGCGATCCCGCCTTTCTGGCCGTACTGGGACAAACTGGGACAGTCGTCTAGCTTGACCGACAGTAAAGCGTTCGCAAAAATTCTCACCGCCGGACGGGACAGCGCCCGGCTGTCAGTCCATCGCGACACGGTGATCCAGGCCGGAGTCCGCGCTGGTCACGACTGTGTGTTCCGGAGCGGTACGTGTTCGAAACCACGTCCGCGCCCCCGTGTGTGGACGTCGCCGGAGGGGACGGCACGCACGCTGGATGCGCGCCGAGAGCGCGGTAGCGAGCCGATACCCGGGTGGCGCAGGGGTCCATCCGGTGATCGTCTCCCACCCGGCCCGCTCCGGAGCACGCAATATTCGCGTCCCGGTCCGGGAACCGCGACCGTCTCCGGTTCGTCTCAGAGAACAGAAGACAGATCGAAAGCGGGGGGGCGATGACACAAGTGCAAGCTGAACGGACCGGTGGCCGGGGACGCTGGGCGCTCGGCATCTCGGGATTGCTGGCGGTGACGGCCGTGGTCGTCGTCGGACTCGTGTGGTGGCAGCACGACTGGGGTGAACAGTTCCCCGCGCTGGACAGCGAACAGCTCGACGAGCAGCAGAGCGCCCTGGTCGACGTGCTGCGCGGCGAATACGACCGGCCCGGCGCCGGGACGAAGTACGCCGAGGGCGTCGAGGAAGCCTGGTGCGCCGACTTCGTCAGCTGGACGATGCGCGCGGCGGGCAGGCCGCTGGCCAATCCGAACTCCGGATCGTGGCGTATCCCGGGCGTCTACACGCTGACCGAGTACTACCAGCAGGTCGGCCGGTTCACCCCCGGCAACGTCGGATACCGGCCCAGAACGGGCGACGTGGTGCTCTACGGGCCGTCCAGTCCGCTCGGCCAGCACACCAACATCGTGCTGAAGGCCGAGGGCGACACGATCACCACGATCGGCGGCAACGAGCTGGGCGGGGTACGGGTGCGCACCATCCGACCGGCCGAAACCGCTGATCTGGTCGGTTATGGGCGTTTCTGAAATCGATTGTCGCTCAAGACAACTGCCATGAACCTGGACGGCGGTACCACGCGGGTACCCGTACGATGGAAGCGGTGGCGCCCGGCAGCGCCCCGGCCGACCCCTCCGTCCTGCTTCCCCCTCATCGGCAGGACGGGGGAGTTGTGCCATCACCGGCAGGTTTTCCTGCGTCACGTACGGTGTCCGATGTGCGCGGGAAAGTGACCGATGAGGCTCGTCGAGACCCGAGGTGGATCGAGTATGCCGATTTCGGCGAGCGCTTCGTCACCTACGCGGTGACCGAGGAGCGCATCGCCGCCGCGGTCGCGGGCATGACCGGACGCGGCGTGACGATCGGTCCGTTCTCCCTCGGCCCCGCCGGACTGGCCGGATTCGTCGCCGAGGGCATCCTCGGGACCCCCGTGGTCACCCGCAACCCCGGTGACGCGCTGGCCTTCGGCGTCCGGATTCCGTTGACGCTGGCGGTGAAGCTCGTGCTCGGCGGGCGCAAGCTGCGCCTGGCCGCCGTGGTCGAGATCGGGCTGACGCTGCACGCGCGCACCGCGCAACCGCTGCTGGTGGTGATCGACGTGGCCCCCGTGTCCGCCAGGGACGTGAGTTTCACGCTGCGCGCCGAGGCCATCGACACCGCGTGGGAGATGCTGCTCGACCCGATCGCGGGCCTGGTGCAGCGCGAGGTCGCGAACCGGGTGAACGCCATCGTCGGCGATCCGAAGGTCCGTTCCGAGCGGGTCTTCGACATCGAGGCCATCCTCGACGGCTACCGCTCGCCGCATCGCAACGACACCGTCTTCGAGTGGATCGACTTCCGCGAGTTCGGCCTGCGCTTCTTCACCCACATCGTGACCAGGGACCGCGTGCACGACGTGGTCGCGCAGATGGCGGGCAGCGAGATCGTGGTCGGACCGCTGTCCGAGGGCCCGCGCGGCGCGGCCACCGTGACGGTGCGCGGCGCGATCGAGCAGCCGCGCGTGATCGATCGCGGGTTGGGTGCCCCTGGCGACCCGCGCGTGTTCGACATGACGCTGCCCGTCGGCCTCGACATCACCGTCGACGTGCTCAAGGCCAACCACTACCGCGCCGACCTGGAGATTCCGCTGGTCCTCACGGCCAGGGCGGCCGAGCCACTGCAGATCGTCATCGATGTGCCGCCGCCCGCGCTCGAGGACATCTCGATGGAGTTCACCGCCAAGGGGCTGCGCGCGGCCACGCTGGCCCGGCTGGCCGGGATCAAGCGACAGGTGATGGCGCAGGTCGTCGCCGTGGTCAGCACGGAGCTGGCGGATCCGTCGGGCCGCACCATCGATGTGGGCGCGGCCATCGACAGCGCCACCTGATCCGCGTGACAGCTGGGACGAAAGTGACCTTTGGTTCTGGCGGTTCCCCTGTGGTTGTGGTGAAATGAGTGCACGTTCGAGGCTCCCGGCGCGCGGGATTCGGGGAAGGCGCGCCGGGCACGCTGCCGGTTGAAGGTCGGGTTGCGCGAAGGAGCTCTGCGATGCGTTCTGTTCCGGTGACCCGGCGGGAGTTCTTCGGATTCGCCGCCGCCGCGACCACGGTCGGGCTCGGCCTGGCCGCCACCTCCGCCACTCCGGCGGCCGCCCAATCCTTCGGCACCCTGGTCGATTACGCCGCCGGCGTGCCGTCGGCCGAGGCGATCAAGGCCGCGGGGCACATCGGCGTGATCCGGTACGTCTCCGATCGCAGGCCCGGCGCGGAGTGGATGGCGGGCAAACCGCTGCTGGCGGCCGAGGTCGAGGAATTGTGGGCGGCCGGATTGTCGATCGTGTCGAACTATCAGTTCGGCAAGGGCCCGACGGCCGACTGGCGCGGCGGCCTGGAAGCGGGCAAGCAGCACGCCGAGCGCGGCTGGGAATTACACACCGCCGCCGGTGGCCCCGACACCGCGCCGATCTACGCCTCCATCGACGACAACCCCTCCGAGGAGGAGTTCGACGAGATGATCGCCCCGTACATCGAGGGGTGGCAGTCGGTGCTCGGCGCCGATCTCGTCGGCATCTACGCCAACACCCCCACCATCGACCGCGCGCTCGACGCCGGGCTGGGTTCCTGGTTCTGGCAGCACAATTGGGGCACGCCGAAGGGCTATGTGCACCCCGGCGCACAGCTGCATCAGTTCGAGATCGACAAGCGCGATATCGACGGTATCGGCGTCGATCTGAACCGGGTGCTGGCCACCGACTACGGCCAGTGGTGAGCTAGGTCTGGCAGTGGCAGGTCGGCGCGAGCCGCAAGTCCGGCTCGTCGTCGGGGATGACCCGCAGTGCGCTCCGGCCTTCGGGTTCGGCGAGCACGCCGCGCCACGACAGCAGCGACCAGCGCGATAGACCCGACAGTGCCGAACCCAGGCTCGCGAACGAGCCGGAGGAGATCGCCGACCCGAACGAGCCGACCGAGCCGATCGAGAGCACCGAGCCGACACTGCCGATCGACAGCACGGAATAGGCCGACCCGATCGACAGGATCGAACCTTCGGATCGGTAGGACAGGATGGAACGGCTGGACCGCCTGCTCCGGATCGACCGAGCGGCGCGGGGTGAACCTTGCGTGGTCGCCATGGTTCTCGGTCTACCACATCGCGATGCCCGCGGGAACCCGCTGACAACGACAAAGCCCGGCCGGTTCCCGAGGGAACGGACCGGGCTCGGTGCGTCGATGACCTAGACGGTGAAGAAGCCCAGGGTCGGCAGGAAGTTGCAGGTGCGCGGGGCGGCGCCCTCGGCCTGCGTGGTCAGCGAGCCGGAGACGACGGCGACGACGCGACCGTGCCCGGTGCTGGCGATGGCCGACAGGGTGGCCGGGCCGCCGGGGTTGATCTTGGCCTCGTCGGTCAGCGTCTGGATCGCGGACTGGCGGGTGTCGAGGTTGAGCCACTGCACCGTCATCGGCGGGTTCTGCTCGGCGGTCGGCGCCTTGGTGCCGAGCGCGGTGAACACGAAACCGGCCTGACCGGCGGCGACGCCGGGCGGGGGCAGCTGGGCCGGACCGGCGACCGCGAGTGCGGTGCCGACCGAGTCGGCGCCGTCACCGATGCAGCCCTTGCCGATCGTCGGGTACAGGAACTGGGCGATGACCGGGCCGTCCTGCGGGATCTCCGGGCCACCGCCGCCGCTGCCGTCGAGGAAGGTGATGATCCGCTCGAGCGTCGACTTGATGGCCGGCGGCAGGTTCAGGGTGGCCAGCAGGGCGCGCGCCTGATCGAGCAGCGCGGTCTGCGGGCTCGCGACGTCGGCGGGCCCGGCGATCAGCCCCGCGACGGCGGGGGCGAAGGCGGCGAGCGCGTCGACCGGGACGCCCTCGGGCACCATCGGAACGCTGAGCGGCGCGGCCTGCGGGGCAGGCGCCGGAGCGGCGATGGTCGACGCCGGCGCGACGAGCATGGCGCTTGCCGCAATGGCGAATGCGGTCGTTGCGATCCGCGATCCTCGGCTACGAAGCACTTGTCTAGCCGTCCTTACCTCGGTGTTGCGATGGGGCGAGGGGTGTCGAGCCCTTCGATGTCGGGGTCACTCTAAGGACATCGCTGCCGTGTTGTACAGCCGCCCGGCCGCAGGCGGCGAACCAGCAGCCGTGTTCATCGACGCTAACCCCCGCTGGTGTTACAGCTGGGGATGTTGATGCAAATGTTACCTATGGTGTCGCGCGCGCCCGCGCGAACCCGTGCGCGCGGCTGTCCGCGCCCGCCCGGTTAAGGTGAGGAAAGCACCGCGACGCCGCCCACTCGACCGAAAGCCTGGCATTGAACCGACACCTCCGATGGGCTCTCGCGCTGCTCGGATTGTCCGTGCTCGCCAGGCTGGGCTGGATGCTGTTCGCGAAGAACGGCCTCAATGTCGTCGATCTGCACGTCTATGTGGATGGCTCGGCCGCGCTGCTCACCGATCGTCTCTACGACTTCACCTACGCGGAGAAGACGCCGGACTTCCCGCTGCCGTTCACCTATCCGCCGTTCGCCGCGCTGGTCTTCTTCCCGCTGCACTATCTGCCGTTCGCGGCGGTCGCCGTCGGCTGGATGCTGGCCACCGTCGCCGCGCTCTACGGCGTGATCCGGATAAGCTTCGAACTGCTCCTCGGCGCCGAACGGGCCGGGCAGACGCGGTGGATCACGGCCGCGGTCGGCTGGACGGCGCTGGGCGTCTGGCTCGAGCCGGTGCGCACCACCATCGACTACGGCCAGGTCAATGTGTTCCTGGTGTTCGGCGCGATGCTGGCGGTGCGCAGTGCGCGGTGGTGGATCTCGGGCACGCTGGTCGGCCTGATCGCCGGCATCAAGCTGACGCCCGCGATCACCGGGCTGTACTTCGTGGCCCGCCGCCGCTGGGCGACGGTGCTGTGGTCGGCGGCGGCCTTCGGGTTGACCGTCGCTGTGAGCTTTCTCATCAACGCGCACGAGGCGAAGCGGTACTTCGGCACGCTGCTCGGTGACGCGGACCGGATCGGGCCGGTGGGCTCGGTGTGGAACCAGTCGCTGCGCGGCGCGCTGAGCCGGATCCTCGGTGACGACGTGCAGTCCGGGCCGTGGTGGATCGCCGCGGTGCTGGTCACGGCGGTGCTGGCGGTCCTCGCCTGGCGCACGCTCGGCCCCGACGACCGGCTCGGCACCCTGGTGCTGGTGCAGCTGTTCGGGCTGATGATCTCGCCGATCTCCTGGTCGCACCACTGGGTCTGGCTGATCCCGACGGTGCTGTGGCTGCTCTACGGTCCGCTGCGGGGTCAGCGCGTCGCGCGGATCATCGCCGGCTTCTGGGTGCTGACGATGCTGATCGGCGTGCCGTGGGTGCTGTCGTTCGCGCAGCCGACCATCTGGACGATTCCGCGGCCGTGGCCGCTGGCCTGGCTCGGCGCGGTCGACGTGATCGGGGTGTTCGTGCTACTCGGCTGGCTGATCTGGCACGGCCGCGACACCCTGCGCGCCCAGGCGCGCGGGCTCGGCCGCCGTGCCGAAGTGTCCGCGGCGAGCTGAGGAGTCAGCCGCCGACAATGTCGTCGATGGTGTGCGCCATGGCCGTGTCGTTGGCGGTGAGGCCACCGGCCGAGTGCGTGCTCAGGGTGAATCGCAGTGTGCGCCATCGGATATCGATGTCGGGATGATGATCGGCCGCCTCGGCCGCCGCGGCGACCTCGCGGACCAGTTCGATGCCGGCCGGGAACGACGTGGCCTGCACCGTGCGGGTGATCGCATCGCCGTCGCGGGACCAATCCGGCAGGGTGGCCAGGGCGATGGTGATCTCGGGATCGGAGAGCAGCGCCGGTTTCGGAGTACCCATACCTGCAGTTCTACGCCTGGTTCGGGCGGCACGCATCGCCCGTGGTCATCCGCCTCAGGCCGCGCGCGCGTGTTTGAGCGCCTTTTTGAGATCTTTGCCGCACACTCCGGCGGCCTCGGCCTTCTTCATGCGCATGATGACGACCGGGCATTTGAAGCAGCGCGTCTTCTTTCTGCAGCACTTTTTCTTCGGCTTCAGGCTCGACACCTTCTTCGCCTTCACCTTGCCCATGGGGGTTAGCGTACCCTAAGTACAATGCCTGACACGTGCGTGCCACTCCGGTACCGGTAGGGTGTAACAGGCCGCGATGCCAGATGAATGCGCGCCAATACACCAACAGCAGGAGGATTGAGGCGTGTCGTCTACACGCGATTTTCGCAACGTCGCCATCGTGGCCCACGTCGACCACGGCAAGACGACGCTGGTCGACGCCATGCTTCGTCAGTCGGGCGCGTTCGCTGAGCGAGCCGAACTGGTCGACCGGGTCATGGACTCCGGAGATCTGGAGCGCGAGAAGGGCATCACCATTCTCGCCAAGAACACGGCGGTCCACCGCCATCACCCCGACGGCTCCGTCACCGTCATCAACGTGATCGACACCCCCGGCCACGCCGACTTCGGTGGCGAGGTCGAGCGCGGCCTGTCCATGGTCGATGGTGTCGTGCTGCTCGTCGACGCGTCCGAGGGCCCGCTGCCGCAGACCCGGTTCGTGCTGCGCAAGGCGCTCGCGGCCAAGCTGCCGGTGATCCTGGTCGTCAACAAGACCGACCGCCCCGACGCCCGGATCGAGGAGGTCGTCGAGGAGTCGCACGACCTGCTGCTCGACCTGGCCTCCGACCTCGACGACGAGGCCGCCGAAGCCGCCGAGCTGGCGCTGGACCTGCCGGTCCTCTACGCCTCCGGCCGTGAGGGCAAGGCCTCCAAGGAGCGTCCCGAGAACGGGTCGGCGCCCGACGCCGAGAACCTCGACGCCCTGTTCGACGTGCTCATGGAGAACATCCCGGCGCCCAAGGGCAACCCGGAGGCGCCGCTGCAGGCCCACGTCACCAACCTCGACGCCTCGGCCTTCCTCGGCCGCCTGGCGCTGGTTCGCGTGCACAACGGCGAGCTGCGCAAGGGTCAGAACGTCACCTGGATCAACGCCGACGGCGCCAAGCAGGTCAAGATCACCGAGCTGCTGCAGACCATCGGTGTCGAGCGTCAGCCGGGCGAGGTCGCCGTCGCCGGTGACATCGTCGCCATCGCCGGTATCCCGGACATCATGATCGGCGACACCCTCGCCGACGTGGACAACCCGGTCGCGCTGCCGCGCATCTCGGTCGACGAGCCCGCCATCTCGGTGGTCATCGGCACCAACACCTCGCCGCTGGTCGGCCGGGTGCAGGGCCACAAGCTGACCGCCCGCATGGTGAAGTCGCGCCTGGACCAGGAACTGATCGGCAACGTGTCGCTGCGCGTGCTCGACATCGGCCGTCCCGACGCCTGGGAGGTGCAGGGCCGTGGTGAGCTGGCGCTGGCCATCCTGGTCGAGCAGATGCGCCGCGAGGGCTTCGAGCTCACCGTGGGCAAGCCGCAGGTGGTCACCAAGCAGGTCGACGGCAAGGTGCACGAGCCGTTCGAAGAGCTGACCATCGACTGCCCCGACGAGTACCTGGGCGCGATCACCCAGCTGCTGGCCGCCCGCAAGGGCAAGATGGTGCAGATGAGCAACCACGCCGCCGGTTGGGTGCGCATGGAGTTCATCGTGCCCTCGCGTGGCCTCATCGGCTTCCGCACCGTGTTCCTCACCGAGACCCGCGGCACCGGCATCGCCAACGCCGTCTCCCACGGCTACGCGCCGTGGGCCGGTGAGATCCGCGCCCGCCACACCGGTTCGCTGGTGTCGGACCGCGCGGGGACCGTCACCCCGTTCGCGATGATCCAGCTGGCCGACCGTGGTCAGTTCTTCGTCGAGCCGGGCTCGGACACCTACGAGGGCATGGTCGTCGGCATCAACCCGCGTGCCGAGGATCTCGACATCAACGTCACCCGCGAGAAGAAGCTGACCAACATGCGCAGCGCGACCGCGGACACGTTCGAGACCATGGCCAAGCCGTTGCAGCTCGACCTCGAGCTGGCGATGGAGTTCTGCGCCGGCGACGAGTGCGTGGAGGTCACCCCGGAGGTCGTCCGCGTGCGCAAGGTGGTGCTCGGCGCCAACGAGCGTGCTCGCGACCTGTCGCGCCGTAAGGCCCGCGACCGCGCGGTGAGCAACTCCTGATCAGGTTCTGACAGTGGGACGGTGCTTCGGTACCGTCCCACTGTCGTTTCCGCAGTGACCGGTGCCGGGCTCCGGGCAGATGAGCGAGGTAGGGTGCCAGAGTGAGTTCGGGGGTCAGACGCGCAAGGTGGCGCGTGGCGGTGATGGTGATGACGGCCTCGACGGCGGTCCTCGCCGGTTGCACCGCGAATCCACCGCCGCCGATCGAGAGCACCGATTCGCCCAAGACCACCCAGGCCAAGCCGGGGAAGAACACGGTCGTGGTCGCGATCGACGACATCGGCATCGGTTTCAATCCGCATCTGCGCTCGGATCAGTCGCCCGCCACCAACGCGGTGAGCTCGATGGTGCTGCCGAGCCCGTTCCGGCCGGTGGCGGCGCAGGCGCATCCGGCGGTGGTCGACTGGGTGCCCGACGCCTCGCTCATCGAATCGGCCGATGTCACCGCGCAGGAGCCGTTCACGATCACCTACACGCTGCGCAACCAGGCCAACTGGTCCGACGGCGCCCCCATCGCGGCCGAGGACTTCCGGTTCCTGTGGCAGCAGATGACGACGCAGCCCGGCGTGGTCGATCCGGCCGGGTACCGGCTGATCTCGGACGTGGCGTCCTCCGGTGGCGGCAAGACGGTCACCGTGACGTTGACCCAGCCGTATCCGGCCTGGCGTGAGCTGTTCTCGAACCTGCTGCCCTCGCACCTGGTGAAGGATTCGCCGGGCGGGTTCACCAGCGGGCTGGTCGACCGGATTCCGGTGTCGGGCGGCAATTTCACCATCAAGTCGGTCGACCGCGGTCGCGACGAGATCCTGCTCGAGCGCAACGACCGTTTCTGGGGCACCCCGGCCGCGCCGGACCAGATCCTGTTCCGTCGCGGTGGCACCCCGTCGCAGCTGGCCGAGTCGCTGCGTACCGGCGACGCGCAGATGGCGCTGGTGCACGGCGGTGTCGCGACCCAGGCCCAGCTCGCCGCGATCCCGTCGGTGCGGACCACGATCATGCCGCAGGCGCGCGAGCTGCAACTGGCGCTCAACGGCCGCTCGGGTGACCTCACCGACGCGCGCGTGCGCAAGGCGGTGCTCGCGCTGCTCGATCCCGCGCTGCTGGCCACCGTCGGCGCGCAGACCGGCGGCTGGGTGGAACCCGCACGCGCCCAGGTACTTCCGCCGTCGAGCCCCGGCTACGTCCCGACCGCGCCGCCCCGGCCGAGCACCGAGGAGGCGTTCGCGCTGCTGGCCGAGGCCGGTTTCGGCCGCGCGCCGGAGACGCCGCAGACCGGCTCGCCGACCTCGCCCGCGCCGCGCCCGCGGTCGGTCGCGCGCAACGGCAAGGGCCTGTCGGTGCGGATCGGCGCCGTCAACGAGGACGCGGCCGCGCTGGCCGTGGCCAATACCGCCGCCGACCAATTGCGCAGTGCCGGCATCGATGCCACCGTGCGCGGCCTGCCCGCCGACGAGCTGTACGGCAAGGACCTCACCGAATCCGCGATCGACGCCATCGTCGGCTGGGAGCTGGCCGGTGACGACCCCGCGACGGTGCTGGCCTCGCGCTACGGCTGCCCGCCGCCGGAGCTGCCCGGCGCCGACAGCAAGGCGCTGGCGGCGGCCGAGGCCTACCGCAAGGCGCCCAGCAATATCGGCGGCGTGTGCGACCCGAGCCTCCAACCCTCGATCGACGAGGCGCTGCGCGGTATCGAGGTGCCGCGCGTGCTGGCCGAGGCCGAGCCCAAGCTGTGGGAACTGTCGACGGTGCTGCCGATCGTGCAGGACAACGTCGTCGCCGCGGCGGGTCCGCGGGTGGACGGCGTCTCGCTGGCCGGCGCGATCCAGGTCGGCATCTTCGCAGACACGGCGCAATGGCGGAGGATCCCGTGACACATTCGACCCGCGAGACCGGCGGCCTGCTGTTGGTGCATGCCCACCCCGACGACGAAACCCTCACCACCGGTGGCACGATCGCGCACTATCGCAAGCGCGGCCGCCCGGTGACCGTGGTGACCTGCACGCTCGGCGAGGAAGGCGAGGTCATCGGCGAGCGCTGGGCGGGCCTGGTCGCCGCCGAGGCCGACCAGCTCGGCGGCTATCGCATCACCGAACTCACCGCGGCGCTGAACGCGCTGGACGCGGGCGCGCCGTGGTTCCTCGGCGGCGCGGGCCGGTGGCGCGATTCCGGCATGGCGGGCACGCCGTCGGCCGCGCATCCGCGGGCCTTCGTGAACTCCGGCGACGCGGCGGTCGAGGCACTGGTCGAGGTGCTGCTGGAGCTGAAGCCGCGCGTCGTGGTGACCTACGATCCGCGCGGCGGCTACGGCCATCCCGATCACATCCGCGCGCACGAGATCACCACCGCGGCCGTCGACGCGGCGGCCGGGCGGGGCTGGGACGTCCCCAAGTTCTACTGGACCGTCACCGACGGCGACCTGCTGCGCCAGCACACCGCGGCCCTGGCCCGCCGCACCGTCGACGAGCTGCCCGGCGCACTGCCCGCCGGCTGGCGCCTGCCGGTGGAGGCCGAGCTGGCCGCCATGTCGACGACGGGCGTCACCACCGTGGTCGACGTCTCCGACGCCGTCGCCGCCAAGCGCGCCGCGATGCGCGCGCACGCCACCCAGGTCACCGTCGCCCCCAGTGGCCGGGAGTTCGCCCTGTCCAACAACATCGCGCTGCCGGTGCTGCCGGAGGAACACTTCACCCTGGTACGCGGCCCGCGCGGCCAGGTCGGCGCAGACGGCTTCGAACACGACCTGTTCGCCGGGCTCGAGTGAGCCGCTGGGCGATCGACCGCCCGGTGGCGACCAGGCGCATCGCCGGGTCGGGCGGCGCGGTCGGGCGGTCCGGCCGAATAGACTCGCCCCCATGGTGACCGACTCCGCGAAGCCCGCAGGCACGCCGACCGCCGTGTTGCGGTCCGTGCGCCTGCCCGCCCGGTTCGACCCGGTGCTCTCGGGGCTGATCGTGGTGCTGCTGCTCGTCGACGCGCTGATCACGCTGGCCGTCGAGGTGCTGTTCCTGCCGCTCTACGCCGGCGCCGTCGCGCTGCCGGTGGCGGCGCTGCTGGCCGCGCCGATCAATGTGGGACTGGTCTACGGCATGGAATCGGTGACCTCCCGGCTCGGTTTCGCTTTCGCGCCGATCGTGGTGTGGGTCTTCGGATTCCTGGTGGCGGCCTCGCGCGGTCCCGGCGGAGACGTGTTGCTCGGCAGCGACGGTCGCACCCTGCTGTTGCTGGCCTGTGGGGTGCTCGCGCCGGCCGCCTACCTGTACTACCGCTCGAACGTGGGCCCGTTCCGGAGCTGAGGCGTCAGCGGCGCCGGGTCTCGGCGCCGTCCAGGATCAGGTCGATCGCCTCGGAGAACTGGCTCATCTTCCCGCCCGCCGCCTCGGCGACGACCTGCTGTCGCTGGCCGACATAGCGCCGGTGCAGGCGCGGATACGGCTCCGAAGCGGCGGCGCTGGCCGCCATCACCTGGTCGACCCACTGCTGGGGCGGTAGCCCGCTGCGGGCGACCGTCGTCAGCATCACGGCCTCGTTCGTGCAGGACCCGACGATGAATTGGAACGCCGTGTTGGTGGTGACATCGACGACGTCGTCGGGGAAACCGCCCGCCTCCACCAGGGACAGCATCGAGTCGGTCAGCCGCATCATGTTGGGGCCCAGGTAGGTCAGCGCGGCGTTGCCGAACACGATGGTGACCCACGGATGGGCCAGCAGGGTCGCGCGCAGCCCGTCGGCCTGCTCGTGCACCCGTGCCCGCCAGTTCGCCGGGTCCGGCTCCGGGAACGGCACCTCCCCGATGACCTGATCGACGACGAGTTCGAGCAGCTCGTCCTTGTTCGCGACGTGGGTGTAGAGCGAGGTCGCGCCCGCGCCGAGCCGGGCGCCCAGCTTGCGCATGCTCAGCGCGTCGAAGCCCTCCTCGTCGAGCAGCGCGATCGCCTCGGCGACGATCTGATCTCGGCTCAGCGCGGGCTGATCTCGGCGTTCACGGGTCGGCCTGGTCCACACCGATGCGATCTCGGTCGAGTTCGAGCTGCCCGCGGCCATCGCTGCCTCCTGTGCTGGTGATGTGTCGGTCTCCACGTCGCGTGTCCGCACAGCATAGCTCGCTTTGAACACCGTACGGGTAGCGAACGCTGTACCTATTGCGCACGTCGTTCATTGAACGTACGGTGTTCGGCATGACCGCACGGTGTGCGGCAATATTCGAGAGGAGAGCAGGATGGACCCGCTCGCAACGCCTTCCATCGATTCGGTGGTCCGCAATCCCCGCCGGTGGCTGATCCTGATCGTGCTGTGCCTGAGCTCGCTGGTGCTGGTCGTGGACAACATGGTCCTCACCGTCGCCATCCCGCAGATCGCCACCGATCTCGACGCGAGCGCCCAGCAGATCCAGTGGATCATCGACGCCTACCTGCTGGTCTTCGCCGGCCTGCTGCTCACCTCGGGCAGCCTGTCGGACCGGTTCGGCCGCAAGCTGGTGATGGTGATCGGCCTGGTCCTCTTCGGTGGCGCGTCACTGCTGGCCGCCTACGCGAGCAGCGCCGAACTGCTCATCGCGGGCCGGGCCCTGATGGGCATCGGCGGCGTGCTGATCATGCCGAGCACTCTGTCGATCCTGATCACCGTCTTCGACGACGACGAGCGGCCCAAGGCGATCGGCGCGTGGAGCGCGGTGGCCACGGTCGGCATGGTCGGCGGTCCGGTCGTCGGCGGCGTGCTGCTGGAGCACTTCTGGTGGGGTTCGGTGTTCGTGCTGAACGTGCCGATCGCGGCGGTCGCCATCGTGGCCGCGCTGGTGCTGATGCCCGAGTCCAAGGGCCCGTGGCGCAGGCCCGACATCCCCGGCACGCTGACCTCGATCATCGGTATGACCGCGCTGGTGTGGACCATCATCTCGGTGCCGCACGCGGGCTGGACCGATCGCGACGTGCTGGCCGGCTTCGCCGTCACGGTGCTCGCCCTGGGTGCCTTCGTGCTCCGCGAACTGCGCACCGACGAGCCGATGGTCCCGTTGCAGCTGTTCGGCAACCGCACCTTCACCGGTTCCAGCT
This sequence comes from Nocardia fodinahabitans, assembly GCF_052983615.1. Classification (NCBI taxonomy): domain Bacteria; kingdom Bacillati; phylum Actinomycetota; class Actinomycetes; order Mycobacteriales; family Nocardiaceae; genus Nocardia; species Nocardia fodinahabitans. The sequence continues at coordinate 1,923,270 of NZ_JBRJJC010000001.1, read as the reverse complement.
TCTCGCTGGTCCTGGTGACCTTCGCCAACGGCGGGCTGGTCCTGGTGCTCACCCAGTACCTGCAGTTCGTGCTCGACTACTCGCCGATGCGGACCGCGCTGGCCTTCACCCCGATGGCGGTCACCCTGCTCGTGGCCAACGGCATCGGCGCGGTGCTGGTCGGCAAGCTGGGCGCGCGGATCGTCACCATCGCCGGTCTGATCGTCGTCGCCGCGGGCTTCGCGGTGCTGGCCACCCTCGACGCGGGCGCGAGCTTCACCCTGCCCGCCGTCGCGATGGCGCTGCTCGGCGCCGGCGGCGGTCTGGCGATGCCCGCCGCGATCGGCGCGCTGATGAGCGCCGTGCCCGAGGACCACGCCGGCGTCGGCTCGGCGCTCAACGACACCATCCAGCAGGCCGGTGCGGCGCTGGGTGTGGCGGTGCTCGGCGCGGTGCTGGCAGGCACCTTCGCCGGGGCCATGCCGGACTCGGCGCCCGCCGCGGCCAGGGAGTCGATCGCGGGTGCGCTCGGTACCGGCGACGGCACCGTCATCGGGCCGGCGCGCGATGCCTTCTGCACCGCCATGCAGGTCACCTTCGGTGTGGGTGCGCTGGCCTCGGTCGCCGCCGCGGTGCTCGCGGTCATCCTGATGCGGGACGCGAAAACCGGTGCGGAGGAATCGGAGCCGAAGCTCGAGGTGACGGCTGTCTAGGTCACGTCGCGGTCGGCGCTTCCTCGGGTTTCTGCTGCCACGGCCACCGGCCGGTGAGCTCCAGCTCCAGCGAATAGCTGAGGAAGGTCCGGACCAGCACAATCAGTGCCAGTACTCCGACACTGGTGAAAGTCGGTGCGATGGCGACGGTTCGGATGATGTCGGCGGCGACCAGGAATTCCAGCCCGAGCAGGATGGCCCGGCCGAGGCCGCGCCGGTAGACGCGGTAGGCGACCTCGAAATCCGCGTGCCCGGCCAGCGCGTGGAGGAACTTGACGGTGCCGACGAGTCCGCCGATGACGATCGCCGCGACGCCCGCGCCGTCGAGCGCCTGACCCGCGGTCTCGATGATCTCGGTGAACTCCACACCAACCACCCTCCGTCCGCACTACCGGCCTGGGGGAAACGCTACGCCGCGCGCGGGCGCGGGCGCGGGCCGACACTCGGTGCCGCGGGCGCACGACCCATGGTCGCCGATCGATGTGCGCCGGTCAGCGGCTGCCCTGCACGCCGGGGGTGACGGCCTCGATGAGGGCGACGGCCTGGTCGAACGGGATGTCGTCCACCAGGTAGGCCTTCTTGCCTGCCGCCGTCGCGGCGACCACGGTGGCCAGCCCGGCCCGCCGCTGCCAGTAGGTCCGGCGGATGGTCCAGCCGATGATGCCCGGTGCTTCCAGGCAGTCGCGATTGCGGTCGAGGCTGCCGCGCCGGGTGATCAGCCAGGTGGGGCCGGTGCTGCCGGGCAGTACCCGATGGCCGAGGCTGCGGTAGCGGTCCTCGGCGAGCGCGGCCATGATCACCGCGAACATCGCCGGCAGGCCCCAGAACCACCCCGGCAGAGGACCGCTGACCAGGGCGATGGCGATCAGGACGACGACCAGCCCGCCGACCGGCCACGCGGCCTTGGAGTAGCGCCGCCGTCGTGCCGCCGGACCGTGCTGGACCAGCTCGATCGTGCCCAGCGCGGCGCCGGTGATCGGTTGCGGTGCGGCCTGTTTCGCCAACGATGTCGAGGCACCGGCCGATGCGGGCCAGGTCGCTGGTTCGGCGCCGGTCGGCGATCCGGGTGCTGCTCCGGAGTCCGGTCGCGGTGCCGGTTCGGCGCCGAGCGGCCCGTCCGGCTTGCGACGGGTGCGCAGCAGTTCGTCGAGGGTGCGTTCGACCGCGGACCGCGGAGCCTGCGGAAGGATCTTCTGCCGCGGGTTCTCCCCGGTCATGATCATCTCCAGCTGGGCGGCCTTGGCGGCGCGCAGCAGCAGGGGATCGTTGAGCGTCGCGCCGCGGAACCGGGCCAGGTCCAGGGTGATCTGCCGGGTGGTGAACAGACCGTGGCGCAGGTGCAGGGTGGCGCCGTTGTCGATCACCTTCAGCCCGAACCAGGTCGCGAGGTACTGGGCGCATGCGGCCAGGCTCACCAGCGCCACCGACACCAGCGTCAGGCCCACGATCACGATCGCCACGATGGGCGGGCTGTCGTCGTCGAGGTGCTGCACGGCGGGTGACTTCGAGAGGATGTCGATGAGTCCGTACTGCGCGCCGATGCCCGCGATCGGTACGACCACGGCCAGCCCGGTCAGCGACAGCGGCGCGTAGCGCACCCACGCGGCCTGCCAGTGTCCGATCTCGACCCCGGATTCGGCGGCGGCGTCGCGCGGGGCGACATGCGGCGCCCCGGGCGACGTCGGCTGGTCGGTGGGGAATTGCCCGGTGTGCGAGAGCAATTCGGCCCGCAGCGCCGGGATCCGGCTGGTGTCGAGCGCGTCGAGCTTGAACTCCTCGCCCTTGTCGGTCTGCTTGCCGGTGCCGATCGCCAGCACGGCGAGCCCGAGCGCGCGGTGCAGCAGCGGCGCTTCCACGTCCACCGAACGGATGCGCGGGCGCGGCACCGACAGGGTTCGCCGCTGCACGATCCCGCTGCGCAGCTGCACGTGATCGGCGTCGATGCGAAAGGAGGTGGTGAACCAGCGCGCGACACCGAACCCCGCGACCAGGGTCACCGGGATCAGGCTCCACAGCGGATTACCGCTGGTGGTACCGACGATGATCGAACCGAGCAGCACCGGAATGTATTTCATGATCTCGTTGATCGGATACACCATCAGCATGCGCGGGTCGAGGCGCTGCCACTCGGCCTGCGGTGCGGGCGGGGTGCTCACGTGGCGTCCCCGCGGTGCTGGGCGGCGATGGCGGCCAGCCGGGCCACGGTCTGCTCGGCGACCGGCAGATCCAGCGCGCTGATCTTCACCGCCCCCGCCGAGGACGCGGTGGTCACGGTGACGGTGGCCAGCCCGAGCATCCGCTCCAGCGGCCCGCGCTCGGTGTCGACGGTCTGCACTCGCGAGATCGGCGCGACCCGCGACTCCTGATCCAGCCACCCGACTCGGGTGTACACGGCCTCGTCGGTGACCTCCCAGCGGTGCACGGCATACCGCCACAGCGGCACCACGACCACCCCCAGCACCGCGAACACGACCACGGCCACCCCCGCGACCAGCTGCCACCCACGATGGTCGGTGTCGAGCAGCGCCCACACCACGAGCGCCACGCACAGCACCGCGATCACGATCGCGTTCTCCAGCGCCCACAGCAGCTTGGCCTTGGAACTCGGACGCCAGGCCGGTTCGGCCAGAATGGTGGAGCGCGGCAGCGACATGAGGACATGGTTCCATGCGAGGCCGGGGAGTTCACCCCCTCGGGAATACCAGGGGTCGCGCGGAGGGTTGTCGTGCGACGAGGACGACAAACCCGTGCCCATCCGGGCCCGTGACCAGCCGACCGCACGTTCTGGAAAGAAGTAGCGCATGATCGACGGGGTGACCGAGCTTCCGAACCCGAGCGTTCCCCTGCCGCCGCCGAGTCCCGCCGCCATGCGCCGGGCGCTGCGCCGGGCACGCGACGGTGTCACCCTCAATGTCGACGAGGCCACCGTCCTGCTGCACGCGACCGGCGACGATCTCGCCGATCTGTGCGCCAGCGCGGTCCGGGTCCGCGACGCCGGCCTGGAGTCGGCGGGCAGGCCCCGCACGATCAGCTACTCGCGCAATGTCTTCATCCCGCTCACCAAGCTGTGCCGGGACAAGTGCCACTACTGCACGTTCGTGACCGTGCCGGGCAAGCTGCGCGCCGAGGGCCACGGCATGTTCCTGGAACCGGACGAGGTGCTCGCGATCGCCCGCGAAGGTGCCGCGCTGGGTTGCAAGGAAGCCCTGTTCACCCTGGGCGACCGGCCCGAGGACCGCTGGCCCGAGGCCGCGCAGTGGCTTGACGAGCGCGGCTACGACTCCACCCTGGACTACCTGCGCGCCGTCTCCATCCTGGTGCTCGAGGAGACCGGCCTGCTGCCGCATCTGAACCCCGGCGTGCTGAGCTGGGCCGAGATCGCCCGGCTCAAGCCGGTCGCGCAGTCGATGGGCATGATGCTCGAGACCACCTCGACCCGGCTGTTCACCGAGAAGGGGCAGTGCCACTACGGCAGTCCCGACAAGGATCCCGCCGTGCGGCTGCGCTCGATCACCGACGCGGGCAGGCTCTCGGTGCCCTACACCACCGGCATCCTGGTCGGCATCGGCGAGACGCTCACCGAGCGCGCCGAGTCGATCATGGCGATTCGCAAGCAGCACCGCGAGTTCGGGCACATCCAGGAAGTGATCGTGCAGAACTTCCGGGCCAAGGACGACACCGCCATGCGCGATGTCCCCGACGCCGATGTCGCCGAGTTCCTGGCCACCGTCGCGGTCACGAGACTGCTGCTCGGACCGGACGTTCCGGTGCAGGCGCCGCCGAACCTGGTCTCGCACAGCGATTGCCGCGCCCTGATCGCCGCCGGCATCGACGACTGGGGCGGGGTGTCGCCGGTGACGGTCGACCACGTGAATCCCGAACGCCCGTGGCCGAATCTGGACACCCTGCGCGAGATCACCGAGGCGGCTGGCTTCACCCTGGTGGAGCGCACCTCCGCGCACCCGAAGTATGTGCGCGCCGGGCACCCGTGGATCGATCCGCGCATCGGCGCGCACGTCGCCGCGCTCACCGATCCGGCGACCGGGCTGGCCAGGCCCGACGCGCTGCCGGTCGGCCTGCCGTGGCAGGAGCCCGACGAATCGTGGGACTCGGTCGGCCGCGTCGACCTGAACACCGCCATCGATACCGAAGGCCGGAACACCGAGAGCCGCAGCGATTCCGGGCTCGGTCAGGAAGTCGTCGGCGCCTTCGGCGACTGGGAGACCATCCGCGAACACGCGCGCGACCTGGCCGTCACGGCGCCGGAACGGCTCGATTCGGATGTGCTCGACGCCCTGCGCGCCGCCGAGCAGGACCCGGCCGGACTGACCGACGACCAGTATCTCGCGCTGGCCACCGCCGACGGCGTGAACATGGACGCCATCGCGGCACTGGCGGATTCGCTGCGCCGCACGGTCAACGGTGACGACGTCACCTACGTGGTGAACCGGAACATCAACTTCACCAACATCTGCTACACCGGCTGCCGGTTCTGCGCGTTCGCCCAGCGCAAGGGCGACGCCGACGCGTTCACGCTGAGCACCGACGAGGTCGCCGACCGTGCCTGGGAGGCGCACGTCGACGGCGCGACCGAGATCTGCATGCAGGGCGGCATCGACCCCGAACTGCCGGTCTCCGGCTACGCCGATCTGGTCCGCGCGATCAAGGCCCGCGTTCCGTCGATGCACGTGCACGCGTTCAGCCCGATGGAGATCGTCAACGGCGCCTCCCGTGGCGGCCAGAGCATCCACGACTGGCTCTCCGCGCTGAAGGAGGCCGGGCTGGACTCCATCCCCGGCACCGCGGCCGAGATCCTCGACGACGAGGTGCGCTGGGTCCTCACCAAGGGCAAGCTGCCCACCTCGGCCTGGATCGAGGTGATCACCACCGCGCATCGGCTGGGCATCCGGTCCAGCTCGACGATGATGTACGGCCACGTCGACAACCCGAAGCACTGGGTGGGTCACCTGCGGGTGCTGCGCGGCATCCAGGACGAGACCGGCGGCTTCACCGAATTCGTCCCGCTGCCGTTCGTCCACCAGAGCGCCCCGCTCTACCTGGCGGGCGCGGCCAGGCCGGGCCCGACCAACCGCGACAATCGCGCGGTGCACGCCCTGGCCCGGATCATGCTGCACGGCAGCATCGACAACATCCAGACCAGCTGGGTCAAGCTCGGCACCGTCGGCACCCAGGTGATGCTCACCGGCGGCGCCAACGACCTCGGCGGCACCCTGATGGAGGAGACCATCTCCCGGATGGCGGGCTCCCAGCACGGCTCGGCCAAGACCGTCGCCGAACTCACCGAGATCGCCGCGGGGATCGACCGGCCGGTGCGCGAGCGCACCACCGTCTACGGGCAGGTGCCGCCCAAGCCGGTGGCGTTGCCGCTGTCGATCGGCTGAGCTCGTCGAGTTCGCGTTCGTCGACGATGCCGCGTGCCACGACGGAGTGCGCCAGGGCGACGAGCTGGTTCTCGGGGTAGGGCAGGGTGGGGTAGATGGTCGCCGAGAGCGCGTCCTCGTCGTAGCGCCTGGTCTGGACATCCAAGCCGCCCGGTGCGCACCGGGCGTGATCGAGCGCGTCGCAGAGCCCGTCCAGGCTGGTCTTCCACGGCGGCAGGGGATTGCTGACGCCGTATTCGGCAGCACCATGAACCGGTGCTCCTGATTGGAATCGTGCACCCGCACCGCGACGTCGGCGGGCAGGGCGAGCCCGAACTCCGAGAGCACCTGGCGGGGCCAGATACCTGGTGCGCCCGAGATCGACATTGCCGATCCGGCGCCGCTCCTCGGACAGCCAGATCCCCCGCCAGGCGAGTACCTCACAGATCACATAGGTGTTGTGCTCCCAGACCTCGTACTGTTTGTTCTCGGAGGTGATCGCAGCGTCGGGTTCACCGCCGACATCGTGGTCGGTTTCAGGTAGGCCCACAGCCGTGCGTGGTCGAGGAGGTCCGGCGGCGGCGCGTCGGGAAATTCGGGATACGAGGATGTGAGCCGGGCTACCAGATCAAGCGCGGCCGCACGATCTTCCGCCGTACTCAGGGCGGCTCCCTTCATTGCGCTGACGACAACGAGATCCTGTACCGAATCCAGGGCCCGATACGCCGGAGGTAAAGAGTGATCGGCTGATCGAGAGTGCGAGTTAGGGCAGGCTGACCTGGGACTGAGGTGCAGTCTCGGGATAGGGTTTCGGTGGCGGAGTACCACCGCAGGTGAGGACAGACTAGGAGAACGGCAGTGCCGTACATCATCGCTGAACCGTGCGTTGACGTGAAGGACAAGGCGTGCATCGAGGAATGCCCCGTGGATTGCATCTACGAGGGTGGCCGCATGCTCTACATCCAACCCGACGAGTGCGTTGACTGTGGTGCGTGTGAGCCGGTCTGCCCGGTGGAGGCGATCTTCTACGAGGACGACACCCCGGACCAGTGGAGCGGTTACATCAACGCCAACGTCGACTTCTTCGACGAGCTCGGCTCGCCCGGTGGCGCCACCAAGGTGGGGGTCGTGGACTTCGATCCGCCCTTCATCAAGGCGCTGCCCCCCATGGCAGAAGAATGAGGGTCAGCAGCCTGCTGCCCGATTTTCCCTGGGACACGATCGCCGCGGTCAAGCAGAAGGCGGCCGCGCATCCCGGTGGGCTCGTCGACCTCTCGGTCGGCACGCCGGTCGACCCGGTCGATCCGCTGATCCAGGCGGCGCTGCGGTCGGTGGCCGAGGTACCCGGATACCCGACCACGCACGGCACCCCTGAGCTGCGCGCCGCCGCCGTCGCGGCACTGGCGCGCAGGTTCGGGATCACCGGCGTCGACCCGGCCGCGGTGCTGCCGGTGATCGGCACCAAGGAGCTCATCGCCGGTCTGCCGCGCCTGCTCGGGCTGGGCCCCGAGGATCTCGTCGTGATCCCCGAGATCGCCTACCCGACCTACGAGGTCGGCGTGCTGCTGGCGGGCGCGAAGCCGTGGCGCGCGGACGGTCTCACCCAGATCGGCCCGCAGAAGCCGGCGCTGATCTTCGTGAACTCGCCGTCGAACCCGACCGGCAAGGTGCTCGGGATCGAGCATCTGCGCAAGGTGGTCGCGTTCGCTCGCGAGCGCGGGGCGATCGTCGCCTCCGACGAGTGCTACCTGGGCCTGACCTGGGAGGGCGAGGCCATCTCGATCCTCGACCCGCGCGTGTGCGACGGCGACCACACCGGTCTGCTGGCGATCCACTCGCTGTCGAAGACCTCGAATCTCGCCAGCTACCGCGCCGGCTTCGTCGCGGGCGATCCGGAACTGGTCGCCGAACTGCTCGAAGTGCGCAAGCACTCCGGCATGATGCTGCCGTTCCCGATCCAGGCCGCGATGACCGCCGCGCTGAGCGACGACGAGCACGAGGCGCGCCAGCGCGAGCGTTACCGCGCTCGTCGCGAGATCCTGCGAAAGGCGTTGCAGGAGGCGGGTTTCCGGATCGATTTCTCCGACGCCGGGCTGTACCTGTGGGTCACCCGCGGCGAGTCGTGCCGGCGCACCCTGGACTGGCTCGCCGAGCGCGGAATCCTCGCCGCCCCCGGCGATTTCTACGGTCCGCGCTCCCCGGAACATGTCCGGATCGCACTCACCGCGACCGATGAACGGGTGGCCGCCGCGGCCGAACGTCTGGCCTGAACCACCGCTTCCGCAAACCCCGGGCATCTTCGTGCCCGGGGTTTCGTTTGTCCGAAACACGTTCGTTTCAGTGCAAGTCTCGGTATAACAGGTTCTCATTGCAGTCTCGATGAGGAGCCGCTCGGTGCGTGAATTCTTGTATGAAAAGCCAGGTCAGAACCGATACACCGGAGGTGTGTCGCGACGCGGGTTCCTAGCTGCAACAGGTTTCACGCTAGGAGCGGTCGCGCTGGCGAGTCGCGCGGTCGCCGCGGCGGCGCCCGCGGCCGACGGCGACAAGGTGCCCGCCCTGGTGATCGGCAGCGGCTACGGCGGCTCGGTCGCCGCGCTGCGCCTGGCCCAGGCCGGCGTGGACGTCCTCGTCGCCGAGATGGGCATGTCCTGGACGAAACCCGGACCCGACGGTGACGTCTTCTGCCCGGTCCTGAAGCCCGACGGCCGATCCTACTGGCTGCGTGACACCACCGATCAGCCGGTGGGCTACTTCATGGGCGGGTCCTACAACAAGGACATCGACCGCTACACCGGCGTGCTCGATTCCGAGGGCTTCGGCGGCATCCGGGTCTACCAGGGTCGCGGTGTCGGCGGTGGGTCGCTGGTCAACGGCGGCATGGCGGTGACGCCGAAGCGGGAGAACTTCGGCGCCATCCTGCCCTCGGTGAACGCCGACGAGATGTACGCCACCTACTACCCGCGGGCCAACAGCGCGCTCGGGGTGAACACCATCGACCAGAACTGGTTCGAGTCGGCCGAGTGCTACCAGTTCGCGCGGGTGGGCCGCAAACATGCCGAAAGATCCGGTTTCGGCTGGACTTTCGTGCCCAACGTCTACGACTTCGAGTACATGAAGAAGGAGCAGGCGAACACGGTGCGCCGGTCCGCGCTCGCGGGCGAGGTGATCTACGGCAACAACGCGGGCAAGCGCTCGCTGGACAAGACCTACCTGGCGGCGGCCACCGGCACCGGCAAGGTGACCATCGCCGCGCAGCACATGGTCACCTCGGTCACGCCCAGCGGCAGCGGCTACGAGGTGGAGATGGCCGTGATCGATACGCAGGGCCAGACCACAGCCACCAAGAAGGTCGTCGCGGACCGGGTCTTCTTCGCGGCGGGCAGCGTCGGCACCAGCAAGCTGCTGGTCGCCATGAAAGCCAAAGGGCAGCTGCGCAATCTGTCCGACGCGGTCGGGCAGAAGTGGGGCAACAACGGCAATGTCATGGTCGGCCGGGCCAATCACATGTGGGACGCCACCGGCAGTCTGCAGTCGGCCATGCCGTGCCTTGGCATCGACAACTGGGCCGACGCGGGCGGTCCGGCCTTCGCCGAGGTCGCGCCGTTCCCGTCCGGCATCGAGACGTATGTGAGCCTGTACCTGGCGATCACGAAGAACCCGAACCGGGGCAAGTTCACCTTCAACTCCGGTACCGGCAAGGTGGATCTGAACTGGCAGACCGCCTGGAACCAGTCCTCGATCGACGCGGCCAAGCGGATCTTCGACAAGATCAACAAGAAGGAAGGCACGATCTACCGGACCGATCTGTTCGGTGTCTACAAGACCTGGGGTGACGACTTCACCTACCACCCGCTGGGTGGTTGCGTGCTCAACGAGGCCACCGACAACTACGGTCGCCTGCACGGCTATCCGGGCCTCTACGTCATCGACGGCGCGTTGATCCCGGGCAACACCAGCGTGAATCCGTTCGTCACCATCACCGCGCTGGCCGAGCGCAATATCGAGCGGATCATCGCCGACGATCTGCGCTGATCTCGCGTTCCGGCTGCCGGATCGGCTAGGGTCCGGCAGTCGGCGCAGTTTGGGATCGAAAGGCTCGTCACGGATGCACGGGGTGGAATTCGGCGCGGGCACGGTGTTCGCCGGATATCGGATCGAACGGTTGCTCGGGCGGGGCGGGATGGGGACCGTCTATCTGGCGGCGCATCCGCGGTTGCCGCGCCAGGTGGCGCTGAAACTGCTGAATCGCGAACTGTCTTCGGACCCGGAGGTGCGCGGCCGGTTCGAACGCGAGGCCGATGTGTCGGCGCACCTGGACCATCCCGGCATCGTCTCGGTGCTCGACCGTGGCGTCGAGGACGGGCTGATGTGGATCTCCATGCAGTACGTCGACGGCACCGACGCGTCGGTGTTCCGCGGCGCGCCGGTGGATCCCGCTCGCGCGATCGACATCGTCGCCCAGACCGCCGAGGCGCTGGACTACGCCCACGAGCGCGGCGTCCTGCACCGGGATGTGAAGCCCGCCAACATCTTGCTGGCCGCGGCACGCACCGGCGACCGCGTCCTGCTCACCGACTTCGGCATCGCCCGCCTACGTGGCGACGCCCGCCAGCTCACCCGCACCGGAGCCTTCCTGGCGACCCTCGCCTACGCCTCCCCGGAGCAGCTCTCCGGCGCGTCCGTCGACCACCGTTCCGACCAGTACTCCCTGGGCTGCACCCTGTTCACCCTGCTGACCGGCGAAAGCCCGTTCCCCGCCGACAATCCCGGCGCGGTGGTCGCCGCCCACCTGAGCAAGCCGGTGCCGCGCGCGTCCGCGACCGTCTCCACACTGCCCCCGGGGATCGACGCGGTGATCGCCCGCGCCCTGGCGAAGGACCCGGCGGAAAGATTCGGTAGCTGTGCGGAATTCGCGCAGGCCGCGGTGGCCGCGCTGGGTGGCGCAACACGCGCGCCGGCGCAGGCGAGCACGCCCGGTCCCGGCCACTCCGCGCCGCAGCGGCCGGGCACACGGCCGGAGCCGAGCTCGATGGCGACGCTCGTGGCGCCATCGGCGCCCCAGCCGCCGATCGCCGCAGGACCCGGCTGGAACGCGGCACCGCGCGGCTACGGCCCGCATCCGGGTGCGCGGACCGCCCCACCACGCACAGCGGTGTCCTCGCGCTGGCGCGCGCTCGCGGTCACCCTGCTGGTTCTCGGCATGGTCGCGGGTGTCGGCGTGGTCGGGGTCGGCGCGATCTACTGGAAGTTCGTGCGGCCCAGCCGGATCGCGCCACCGCCCGTGGCCTCGTGGGGTGAGCACCGCTATCTGTACAACGACTTCTCCCAGATGCTGCCCAAGGACCCGACCGCCACCGGCTGGTCCGACTCCCAGTGTTTCGCCACCGGCGCGCTGGTCGTGCAGCCCGGTGATCCGGTGCCGGTCCGGCAGATCACCTGCACGGACTCCCAGGGCGTCACCTCCTGGTACACCGAGTACGCGACCGCCGCCGACGCGGACGCCTATCTCGACCGGCACGCCACGGCGGACCCCAGCACCACCCGTGGGGCCGCCGTCGGCGCCAACGCCACCGTCACGGCCTGGCGTCCGCGCGCCGGGGAGCCCTTCACCCTCGCGGTGCGCCGCGCGATCGACGGAGTCGGCCAGCCCGCCGTCGTCGAGGTGTCCGCGCCCGGCGGCTCGTTCGAATCGACCCAGCTCAACTGGTACCTGTGGGCGCCGCTGTAGGCGTGCGCGCCCGCTACGCGCCGCGCGACAGTCTGATCCGGGCGATCTTGGAGGCGCGGCGATAGCCTCGGAGTATGGACGCTGTCACGGTGGTTCCGGTGCCCGCGAACGAGCCCGCGCAGTCGTATGCGCCGGGGACGGCGGGGCGGGGGCGGCTGCGGGCGCGGCTGGCCGAGATCGCGGGGGAGTGCGTCGATGTGCCGCTGGTGATCGGTGGGCAGACGCGGGGCGGCGACGGTGAGCGGCACGGCATCGTGGCGCCGCATCGGCGGTCGCTGGTGCTGGGGACCTATACCGACACCACGCACGAGGAGGCCGACGACGCGATCGCGGCGGCGGTGCTGGCGGCGCCGCAGTGGCGGGACATGTCCTTCGACGAGCGGGCCGCGGTCTTCCTGCGGGCCGCCGATCTGATGTCGGGACCGTGGCGCGAGACCGTGGCGGCGGCGACCATGCTCGGGCAGTCCAAGTCGGCGGTGCAGGCCGAGATCGACGCGCCGTGCGAGCTGGTCGACTTCTGGCGGTTCAATGTCGCCTACGCGCGCCAGATCCTCGAGGGGCAGCCGCAGTCGGGCCCCGGCGTGTGGAACCGGATGGACTACCGGCCGCTGGAGGGCTTCGTCTACGCGATCACCCCGTTCAATTTCAGTGCCATCGCGGGCAATCTGCCCACCGCGCCCGCGCTGATGGGCAATACGGTGATCTGGAAGCCGGCGCCCACCCAGACCTTGGCGGCCTGGGTCACGATGCGGATCCTGGTGGCGGCCGGTCTACCGCCCGGGGTGATCAACCTGGTCACCGGCGACGGCAAGAGCCTCTCCGAGATCGCGCTGTCGGATCCGCGCCTGGCCGGTATCCACTTCACCGGCTCGACCCGGACCTTCCAGTACCTGTGGCAGCGGGTCGGCGCGAATATCGGTGGCTACCACACCTATCCACGTCTGGTCGGGGAGACCGGCGGCAAGGACTTCATCCTGGCCCATCCCTCCGCCGACCCGGAGGCGTTGTCCACGGCCATGATTCGCGGCGCCTTCGAATATCAGGGCCAGAAGTGCTCGGCCGCCTCCCGCGCCTACGTGCCGCGCTCGCTGTGGCGGGTGATGGGGGAGAAGTTCCTGGCCACCGTCGAGGAGCTGAGCTACGGCGACGTCGCCGATCTCGCGAATTTCGGTGGGGCGCTGATCGATCAACGCGCCTACGACAAGGTGGTGGCCGCCATCGAACGCGCCAGGGACGCGGGCGTCACCATCGCCGCGGGCGGCACCTACGACGACAGCGTGGGCTGGTTCGTCCGCCCGACGGTGCTGATCGCCGACGATCCACACGACGAAGCCTTCCGCACCGAATACTTCGCGCCGATCCTCTCGGTGTACGTCTACGACGACGACGCGCCCGACGCCTTCGGCGTCCTGCTGGCCGAGGTGGATTCGACCTCGCCGTACGCGCTCACCGGCGCGGTCTTCGCCCGCGACCGCGCGGTGATCGAGAAGGCCGCCGCCGCCCTGCGTTACGCGGCGGGCAACTTCTACATCAACGACAAGCCCACCGGCGCGGTGGTCGGTCAGCAGCCCTTCGGCGGCGCCAGGGCCTCCGGCACCGACGACAAGGCGGGTTCCCCGCTGAACCTGCTGCGCTGGGTCGCCCCGCGCGTACTCAAGGAGACCTTCGTCCCGCCGACCGACTTCCGCTACCCGCACATGGACTGAGTAGGCGCGCTCATCGACGCGCTTCGCGCAACCCTGGCGCCGCGATCGGCCGCCGAAGTTCACCTGCGTTCCAGGTCGTTGGGCATGCCGATGGTCGACCTGACGTGCGGCGTGGTCGAGCCGCGTGGTGACAGTGCTGGTCGGGCCGGGCCATCGGCACCTCGACCTGCTCGAAAGGCAGCCTCAGATCAGTGGCTTGCCCCGCCGCTGCCTGCGCCGCATGTCGGCCAGGGTGAGGTTGAACGGGAAGTTGCGGATCACGCGCGGCATCCGGCCCGTCACCTTGCCGCCGGCGCGCATCAGCCGGTTGAGCGTGCGTTCGTCGCGCTCGGTCCAGGTCATGCCCATCTCGTCGCGCAGGTGGCCGGGGAGCAGGCCGGTGGTGTACCAGCGGTGGAACCGGGCGAACGGCAGCCGCAGGGCCGGGCTGATCATCTTCAGGTCGAGCAGGTCGTCGAAGTAGGCCTTGATCGTGGCGTCGATGTGGGTCTGGGGCAGATGCTCTGCCCAGTAGGCGTCGAAGGCGGCGCGATCGGCGGGCCACAGCTGCCTCGGCACCTGCAAGGTGGCGCCGAGGTGGTGGGCGTATTCGTAGAAGGTGTCGGCGATCTCGTCGTCGGTGGGGCCGTAGATGCGGGCCATCACGTCGACCGCGCCCCAGTACAGACAGGCGGCCACCCACAGCTGCAGGTTCTTGTCGAAGGCGTTGTACTGCACCGGGCTGTCCGCGGTGGAGCGGACGTACTTGTGCGCGCCGTTGATCGCGGTCCGGTAGGCGGCGCGATCGGCGTCGTTACCCATCAGCGCCACCGACAGGTAGGTCAGGGTGGTCCGTGTTCGTTTCACCGGATGCCGCATGATGCTGCCGCTGTGGACGGTGGATTCCGTGACGCCGTAGCCGACGGGTGCCAGGCTGAGTTGCATGATCACATTGGCGGTCGCGCCCCAGAATGCGGTCGATCCGTCGACGTAGTCCCGGATGTCGAATTCCGCCGGTTCGGTCCGACCCGAACGTGCGCGAGCAAGGATGGTCATCGTTGACCCCTTCATCGGTGAGAGAACTATATGGAGAATGTCTCATCATGTCGCCGGGGAGTCAACGGACCGGCGGCGCGCGAGCGCCGAACCTCGCCGCGTTAGCGTGGACGGATGCCTTACGGTCCGCCGCTGCTGCTCGCCTCGCTCGATCCGATCGCCGTCGCCGCCGGTGCCGACATCCCCGACGCCGTCACCATCGATGATGCCACTCTGTCGCGCTCCGATCTGCTGGGTGCGGCGACCTCGGTGGCCGAGCGGATCGCCCGCGCCGACCGGGTCGCGGTGCTGGCCGAACCGACCGTGCGCACCGTGCTCGCCGTGGTCGGCTGCCTGATCGCCGGGGTGACCGTGGTGCCGGTGCCGCCCGATTCCGGCGCGGCCGAACTCGAGCACATCCTGCGGGATTCCGGTGCGCAGGCCTGGCTCGGCGCGGCGCCCGAAGGCACCGGGCTGCCGGTGGTGCCGGTGCGGCTGCACGCGCGGTCCTGGCACACCTATCCCGAACCCGATCCCGCGTCGACGGCCTTCATCCTCTACACCTCCGGGACCACCGGCGCGCCCAAGGGCGTGATGCTCAGCCGCGGCGCCATCGCCGCCGGTCTCGACGCGCTCGCCGAGGCGTGGGGCTGGACCTGGAAAGACACCCTGGTGCACGGGCTTCCGCTGTTCCACGTGCACGGGCTGATCCTGGGCCTGCTCGGGCCGCTGCGGGTCGGCAGTCCGGTGATCCATACCGGCAAGCCGACGCCGGAGGCCTACGCGGCGGCGGGTGGCAGCCTGTACTTCGGGGTGCCGACGGTGTGGTCGCGGATCGTCGAACAGCCCGACCTGGCACGGCAATTGGGCAAGGCGCGCCTGCTGGTGTCGGGCAGCGCGCCGCTGCCGGTGCCGGTGTTCGAGAAGCTGGCCGAGCTCACCGGGCAGCCGCCGGTGGAGCGCTACGGCATGAGCGAAACCATGATCACGCTGTCCACCCGCGCCGATGGCGAGCGCAGGCCGGGCTGGGTCGGCACGCCCGTGCGCGGGGTGGAAACCCGGTTGCGCGACGAAGCCGACGCCGCGGTCCCGCACGACGGCGAGAGCATCGGCGCGCTCCAGGTGCGCGGGCCGATGCTGTTCGACGGCTACCTCAACCGCCCCGACGCCACCGCGGCGGACTGGACCGAGGACGGCTGGTTCCGCACCGGCGACGTGGCCGTCATCGACGCAGGCGGATTCCATCGCATCGTCGGACGCGAGTCGATCGACCTCATCAAGTCCGGTGGTTACCGGATCGGCGCCGGCGAGATCGAGACCGCGCTGCTCGGCCATCCGGCGGTCGCGGAGGTCGCCGTGGTCGGCCTGCCCGACGACGATCTGGGGCAGCGCATCGTCGCCTTCGTGGTGCCGCGCGACGGTGGTTCCGCCGAGCTCGGCACCGAGCTGATCGCCCACGTGGGCGCCCAGGTCTCGGCGCACAAGCGACCCCGCGAGGTCCGGTTCGTCGACGCGCTGCCGCGCAACGCCATGGGCAAGGTGCAGAAGAAGCTGCTCGGCTGACTCAGCGCCGCCGCGTCGTGCTCCCGCGCGCGCTCAGCTTCCGGATCGGCCCTATCAGCGCGTGGTAGATGGGCCGCACCGCGCGACCGGGCAGATAGCGGTGCCGTTCCTCCGCCCACACCCGCGCCCTGCGGTGGGCCGCGAGCGGGGAGAACCGTTCGGGGTCGGGCGGCTCGCTGACGTGGAACTCGATGCGGCACAGGTGTTTCGTATTGACGAAGCCGTACTGGCTCGGGCTCACCAGCCGGATCGGCGCGCCGTGGTCGCTGTCGAGCGGCTGCCCGTCGAGGCGGTCGGCGATGAGTACGTCGCCGGCCAGCACGTCGTCGAGCAGCACGATCGACTGGTATCCATCGAGCCCCGCGAACACGACGTGGCTGATCGGTGTGCCCGGGCGCAGTAGTGGTTCGACCCGCTGCCGGTAGAAGGTCTCGAACCCGATGCCCGCCCAGCGCAGGCCGGTCGCCGACCAGCCTGCGACGCAGTGGAAGTCGGCCAGCATCTCCGTTCGGGGAAGCTCGGCGAGCTCGGTCAACGAGAGCGTGACGGTCTCGGTGAGCGCTCCGCCGAGCTCGATTCCCGGGTCGGCGGGGATCGGTGGCGGCGGGTGGTGCAGGTGGGTGCCGAAGCGCGGGAAGCCCTCGACCGCGCGTTGACCAGGGGGAAGTGCCATGACGATCCTCCAGTTATACGGTTCCGTATATCTGGAGAGCGTAGCGGGCGAGGGCGCCCGCGTCGAGGGCGGTCGAGTCCTACATCACCGAGCGCCCCGACGCGCTCATCCGTATCCACGCGAACCGGGTCATCGACTTCGGTTTCACCCCGGAATTCTTACCGCGCTGAGCTTTTCGGGATTGCGCACACAGTAGACCGCAGTGATCACACCGTCGGTGACCTCGATGGAGGTCACCTGGTCGAGCACGCCATCGATCGTCACGGCCACGCCGGGCATGGCGTTGAAGACGCCGACCCGCACGCCGATCTCGCCCATCCGGCCGCCCTTCGCGAGCAGGCCGATGACGAGCCGGGCCACCTTGTCCGGGCCGAGGACCGGCCTGCGCACCGCGTTGACCACGCCGCCGCCGTCGCCGATGTAGACCACATCGGGCGCGAGCACGTCCATCAGTGCCTGCACATCGCCGGTGGCCGCCGCGATCGAGAACCGCTCGACCACCGACTGCGCCTCGGCCGGTGTCGCGATCGCGGTGTGCCGCTTCTCGTGCACGCGATCCCTGGCGCGCTGATTGAGTTGCCGCACCGCGGTTTCGGACTTTCCGACGGCCGTGGCGATCTCGGCGTAGCTGAACGCGAAGACCTCGCGCAGCACGAAGACCGCGCGCTGCACCGGTGTCAACGTCTCCAGCACGAGCAGCATCGCGGTGGTCACCGCCTCGCCGGTCAGCACGTGCTCGACCCCGCCCTCGGACTCCGCGGCCAGCGGCTCGGGCAGCCACGGCCCGATGTACTCCTCGCGCCTGCGCGCGGCCGAGCGCAGCACGCCGATCGCCTGTCTGGTGACGATCTGGGCCAGGTAAGCGCGCGGATTGTCGACGCTCGCGTGGTCGACCTCGCGCCAGCGCAGGTAGCTGTCGTGCAGCACGTCCTCGGCGTCGACGACCGAGCCGAGGATCTCGTAGGCGATGGAGAACAGCAGCCTGCGGTTCGCGGCGAAAACCTGCTCGGGCTCGGTGTTCACGGCTTCGGGCCGCTCAACCACACACTGTTGCCGGTGCGCGCGCCCCACGCGGCGTACCGGACGATGCGCTCCTTGACGAACGCCGCGCCGCGGCCCGCGAACGACATCGGCAGCGGGCTGTCGTCGCGGCGCGAGGACTGGACCACGGCGTCGCGCCTGCCGATGCTCAGCGCTTGGCCGCCGTATCCCATCGAATAGGGCTGCGGCTCGCGTTCCTCGATCATCCGCACGAGCGTATCCACCGCGTGCGCCCCCTGCGGAGCGGCGGTCGCGCAGGCCATCCGCGCGCCGGGTACGGCGGCGCAGTCACCGACGACGAACACCCGCGGATCGGTCACGCTGCGCAGGTACGGGTCGACCAGCGCCCGGCCGCCGGCGTCCACCGCGAGCCCGCTGCGGGCGGCCAGGTCGGGCACGGCCGACACCACCGCCCACAGCGTCAGGTCCGACTCGATGGCCTCGCCCGAGCGCAGCAGTACGGTCCCGTTCTCGACCGCCTCGACCGCGTCGGTGACGATCTCCACGCCCAGCCTGTCCAGCCCGCGTCGTACCCGCCGCTGCCCGCCCGCCGACAGGCTCGCGCCGATCTCGGCCCCCACCAACCGGATTCGCAGATCCGGCCGGGCCTCGCCGATCTCCGCCGCGGTCTCGATGCCGGTGAGCCCACCCCCGATGACGGTGACGGTCCCGTCCGCGGGCAGCGCGGCCAGGGCCGTGCGTGCCTGTTCGGCGCCCTCCCAGGTGCCGACCGGAATCGTGCCGGGTAGCGGCGCGGCCGTGCTGCCGACCGCGACGAACAGGTGGTCGAAGTCGAGTTCGGTCCCGTCGTCGAGGGTCACGGTGCCGTCGCCGATCTTGTCCGCGCCCGCCACCCGGGTCGCGATGGTGGGGGCGAGCATGTCGGCGAGTGGGGTCGCGGCCGTGCCCGTGCCGGCCAGCTGCTCGTGCAGCCGCACCCGTTCGACGAAATCGGGCCGTGGGTTGACCACGGTGATCCGGGCCGCCGGCACCTTCTTCGCCAACCGATTCGCCGCCACCGTTCCCGCGTACCCCGCGCCGATCACCACGATGTCCATCGTCTGCCTCCTGCCGGAAAGATCTGGGTCGACCATGAGATGCCGGCGGGCTTGTGCTTGTGATGGTGACGCTCGTCACTCTCGATCGGGCGCTTCGCGATCTGGTGTCCGAAACGACAGCGGCCCCGCACTCTCGCGAGTACGGGGCCGCCGGGGAGCTTCGCTCAGTCGTTGGCGTGCAGCGCGGCGTTGAGCTCGATGCCGGTGCCCTTGCGCGGGACGACCTCGACCGCGCCGGTGGTGGAGTTGCGGCGGAACAGCAGGTTGTGCCGGCCGGACAGGGTCGCGGCCTTGACCACGGTGCCGTCGGGGCCGGTGACCTTGGTGCCCGCGGTGACGTAGAGACCCGCCTCGATCACGCAGTCGTCGCCCAGCGAGATGCCCAGACCGGAGTTCGCGCCGAGCAGCGAGCGCTCGCCGACCGAGATCACCTGGGTGCCGCCGCCGGACAGGGTGCCCATGATCGACGCGCCGCCGCCCACGTCGGTGCCGTTGCCGACGACGACGCCGGCCGAGATGCGGCCCTCGACCATCGAGTTACCCAGGGTGCCCGCGTTGAAGTTGACGAAGCCCTCGTGCATGACGGTCGTCCCCGAGGCCAGGTGCGCGCCGAGGCGGACCCGGTCGGCGTCGCCGATCCGGACGCCCGAGGGCACCACGTAGTCGACCAGGCGGGGGAACTTGTCGACGCTGAGCACGGTGACCGGGCCGCGGGCACGCAGCTTCAGCCGGGTCTGCTCGAAGCCGTCCACCGCGCACGGACCGTGGTTGGTCCACACCACATTGCTGAGCAGGCCGAACTGGCCGTCGAGGCTCAGGCCGTGCGGCTGCACGAGGCGGTGCGAGAGCAGGTGCAGGCGCAGGTAGACATCGTGCGCGTCGACCGGGGCGGCCGACAGGTCCGCGATCGTGGTGCGCACCGCGATCACCTCGACGCCGCGCGCCGCGTCGACACCGAGCAGTTCGGCGAACTCGCCCGCCTCGGCGGCGTCGATGCGCTTGGAGCCGGTCTCGGTGAATTCGCCCAGCTCGGGGCTGGGGTACCAGGTGTCGAGGACGGTCCCGTCCGCGGTCACGTTCGCGATGCCGACTGCAGTTGCTCCCTGAATGCTCACGGAGTTCATTTTGCCGGGTCCGCGACGCTTTGTGTCGGCCACCCCCGGGGCCGGACACCGAACACGGGTGCGCGGACGACGATCGTCCGCGCACCCGTGCGTTCTACCGCGTCGGATCAGGGCTGGCCGGTGGCGAACGCGATCACGGCGTCCAGGAACTCCTGGCCACCCATCACGTAGCCGCCGATCAGCGCGCCGGCCGGGATGGTGATCAGCCACAGGAACGGGATGAACGCGCCGATGAGCGCGCCGATGACGATGCCGGGCAGGTTCTTGTTGACCTGCTCCATCAGCCGGTCGTAGGAGCTGATGTCCTTCGCGCCCGCGACGCTCTGCAGCTGGGCGGTGTCCTCCGGCGTCATCGTCGCCGCCAGCTTCACGGTGCGGCCGTCCTCGCTGATCTGCGGGGTGACCGCGATCGGCAGCCCGGCGACCTCGGAGCGCAGCGGCGCCTGGTCGACGGTCACGCCGTCCTGGGTCCGCAGCTGCACGGCGGAGCCGTCGGCGGCGAGCTCGAACCGGCCGCTGTCGACCGCCCAGGTGATGGTCTTGTCCGCGGGCGACACCGAGGTCGTGTAGTTGATCCCGTGGGTAGTACCGGAAGTCGCGCCCCCCGAAGCCACTACGGCAGGCTGCTCGGTCGCCACGGCGGGCTGACCGTTGGCGGTGGCCGCGGTAATCCCCATCGCGGTGATCGCCAGGAATGCAGCGGTAGTGATCTTTCCGAACTTCATTTCGTGTGAATCCCTCCGTAATTCGGCTGCCCGGAAAAGGCAGCGAACGAACGCTAGCGCGATGGAATTTCACTGCCGCGCAAGGGGCTTCATCGTCAAACAATCGTAATATTTGCCATTGATTCGCCCGGATAATGATTGTGGGGGCGCGGCGATCGGCCGTCCGGGGAACGCGCGAGCCGGCGAACCCGGGAGCCGAGTCGGCGTCCGTACTACTGTCGAGATGTGACTCTCGATTTGCATGCCGACCCCGTTCAGCTGACCGCCGCCCTGGTCGACATTCCCAGCGTGTCGCGCGACGAGGCCAAGATCGCGGATCTGGTGGAGCAGGCATTACGGGAGCAGACCACCGGGTTCGAGGTGCTGCGGCACGGGAACGTGGTGCTGGCGCGCACCCATCGCGGGCTGCCGACCCGGGTGATCCTGGCCGGTCACCTCGACACCGTGCCGATCGCCGACAATGTGCCCAGCCGCCCCGACGAGGTCGGCGGCGAGCCGGTGCTGTTCGGGTGCGGCACCGTGGACATGAAGTCCGGCGACGCGGTGTTCCTGCACCTGGCGGCCACCATCGCCGACCCGGCCCACGATCTGACGCTGATCTTCTACGACGGCGAGGAGATCGCCGCGGAATTCAACGGCCTCGGCCACATCGAGCGCGAGCTACCCGAGTGGCTCGACGGCGATCTGGCCGTGCTGGGCGAGCCCTCCGGCGGCTGGATCGAGGCGGGCTGCCAGGGCACGCTGCGGGTCCGGCTGACCACGTCCGGCGTGCGCGCGCACTCGGCCAGGGCCTGGCTGGGCGAGAACGCCATCCACGGGCTGGCGCCGGTGCTGGCGCGGCTGTCGGCCTACGCGGCGCGCGAGGTCGACATCGACGGCTGCGTGTACCGCGAGGGCCTGTCGGCCGTGCGGGTCTCCGGCGGGGTCGCGGGCAATGTGGTGCCCGATGTCGCGGAGGTGGATGTGAACTTCCGTTTCGCCCCCGACCGGACCGTCGAACAGGCCGTCGCGCACGTGCGCGAGGTCTTCGCCGGACTCGACGTGGAGTTCGTGGTGACCGACTCCTCGCCCGGCGCGCTGCCCGGCCTCACCGCGCCCGCCGCGCGCACCCTGATCGACTCGGTCAACGCCCACGGTGGCGGCGGCGTCCGCGCCAAGTACGGCTGGACCGACGTCTCCCGCTTCGCGGCGCGCGGCATCCCCGCGGTCAACTTCGGCCCCGGCGACCCCAACCTCGCGCACAAGCGTGACGAGCATGTGCCGCTGAGCCAGATCACCGCCGTCACCGCGATGCTGCGCACCTACCTGTCAGCCCGCTGACGACTGGTGTTCGACCCGACCCAGTAGCGTGGGGGTATGTCTACCGATTCCGCTGATCAGGCTGGGAAGGTCAAATCGACGGCGAAGTTCCGTGGGCCGGTGATGTTCCGACGCGATCGCAAGCTGGGGGTGCGGACCGCCGACCGGAATCTGCTCGACACCCGCCAGGACAGTGACTGGGTGCACACCGATCCGTGGCGGGTGCTGCGGATCCAGGCCGAGTTCGTCGAGGGCTTCGGCGCACTCGCCGAGGTGCCGCCCGCGGTGACCGTGTTCGGTTCGGCGCGCACGCCCAAGGATCACCCCGAGTACGCGGCGGGCACGGCGATCGGCGCCGCGCTCACCGAGGCCGGTTTCGCGGTGATCACCGGCGGTGGGCCCGGCGCGATGGAGGCTGCCAACCGCGGATCCTCGGAGGCGGGCGGTTACTCGATCGGGCTGGGCATCGAGCTGCCGTTCGAGCAGGGCCTCAACGAGTGGGTCGATCTCGGCATCAACTTCCGGTACTTCTTCGTCCGCAAGACCATGTTCGTGAAGTACTCGCAGGCCTTCGTCTGCCTGCCCGGCGGTTTCGGCACGCTCGACGAGCTGTTCGAGGCGATGACGCTGGTGCAGACCCGCAAGATCACCCGTTTCCCGATCATCCTGTTCGGCACCGCCTACTGGTCCGGCCTGGTCGACTGGCTGCGCGACTCGCTGGCCGGCTCGGGGAAGATCTCGCCGGAGGACCTCGACCTGCTCCAGCTCACCGACAGTGTCGAGGAGGTCGTGCGAATCATCCAGGGCGCGACCGGCGATCACGCGAACATCGAGCGCCTC
This sequence comes from Nocardia fodinahabitans, assembly GCF_052983615.1. Lineage (NCBI taxonomy): Bacteria > Bacillati > Actinomycetota > Actinomycetes > Mycobacteriales > Nocardiaceae > Nocardia > Nocardia fodinahabitans. Next base: position 1,900,423 of record NZ_JBRJJC010000001.1, on the reverse strand, counting down.
GGCACCGAGGACCAGTGGTGAGCGCGCCGTATTCCGTCTGCGTCTACTGCTCGGCCAGCACCACCGATCCCGACCTGATCAGCCTGGCCGCCCGCGTCGGCACCGAGATCGCCCGGCGCGGTTGGCAACTGGTCTCCGGCGGCGGTCACGTGTCGATGATGGGCGCGGTCGCCACCGCCGCCCGCGCGGGCGGGGCGCACACCATCGGGGTGATCCCGAAACACCTGGTGCACAAGGAAGTCGCCGATGTCGACGCCGACGAACTGCTCGTCACCGACACCATGCGCCAGCGCAAGCAGCTGATGGAGGCGCGCGCCGACGCGTTCCTCGCGCTGCCAGGCGGCGTCGGCACGCTCGAGGAACTGTTCGAGACCTGGACCGGCGGCTACCTCGGCGAACACGCCAAACCCGTGGTGGTGCTGGACGCCGACGGCTTCTACAGCGGGCTCTTCCGCTGGATCGATGAACTGTACGAACGCAGAATCGTGACGCAGCAGGCGCGCGACCGCATCATCGTGGCCGCCGACCTGCCCGCCGCCTTCGCTGCGCTGGAACCGGCTCAGGGCTAGGAGAATTCGACGTGAGCAACGACGCCCGCTCGACTGTCAGCGTGTTCGATCTCGCCAAGGCGCTGCCCGCCATGGCGCTCGACGCGCCGGGGATGCTGCGCAACGCGCGCGGAATGCTGGTGGGGCCCAAGGACAAAGCGTCCATCGGTCTGTACTTCCAGCGCGTCGCGCATCGCAGGCCCGATCGGGTGTTCCTGCGGTTCGAGGGCCGCTCCTACACCTATCGCGCCGCCAACAGCGAGGTCAACCGGTACGCGTCGGTGCTGTCCGCGCGCGGGGTGCGCCGCGGCGAGGTGGTCGGGGTGCTGATGACCAACCGGCCCGAGACCCTGTTCACCGTGCTCGCGGTGCTCAAGCTCGGCGGCACCGTCGGCCTGCTCAACTACAACCAGCGCGATCAGGTGCTCGCGCACAGCATCGGCCTGCTCGACAGCGTGCTCACCGTGGTCGGCGCCGAGTGCGATGCGGCGCTGGACTCGCTGCCCGCACCCGCCGAGCACGTCCTCGCCGCCGAGGAACTGGCCGAATCCGCCCGCACCGCACCGGATGCCGACCCCGCGGTGTGCGCGCAGGTGACCGCGGGCGAGCGGGCGTTCCTGATCTTCACCTCCGGTACCACCGGCCTGCCCAAGGCCAGCGTGATGACCCATCATCGCTGGACCAAGAGCATGGCCGGGCTCGGTGGTCTCGGCGTGCGGCTGCGCGCCGACGACGGTCTGTACTGCTGCCTGCCGCTGTACCACAACAACGCGCTGACGGTCGCGCTGTCGGCGGTGCTGGCGGGCGAGTCGACGTATGTGCTCAGCCGCAAGTTCTCGGCCTCGGGCTTCTGGGACGAGATCGCCCGCGAGCGCGCGACCGCGTTCATCTACATCGGCGAACTGTGCCGCTACCTGATCAACCAGCCGGTGCGACAGGCCGAGCGGAACAACCGGGTGCGCCTGGCCGTCGGCAACGGCCTGCGGCCGGAGCTGTGGGACGAGTTCCGCAGCCGGTTCGGGATCGGCCGGGTGGTCGAGTTCTACGGGTCCAGCGAGGCCCCGCTGGCCTTCGTCAACGCGTTCGGCCTCGACCGCACCGCCGGTCTGTGCCCGCTGCCCTACGCCGTCGTCGAATACGACGACGAGACCGGCAAGGCCAAGCGCGGGCGCGACGGGAAGCTGCGCCGGGTGCGGTCGGGCGGCGTCGGCCTGCTGCTGGCGAAGGTGAACGACCGCCAGCCCTTCGACGGCTACACCGACAAGCGGGCCTCGGAGTCCAAGCTGGTCCGCGACGGCTTCAAGAAGGGCGACTGCTGGTTCGACACCGGCGACCTGGTCCGCGACCAGCACTTCTGGCACATCGCCTTCGTCGACCGGCTCGGCGACACCTTCCGCTGGAAGGGCGAGAACGTGGCGACCACGGAGGTCGAGGGCGCGCTCGATCACGACGACAACATCGAACAGGCCGTCGTCTACGGCGTCGACATCCCCGGCACCGACGGCAAGGCGGGCATGGCCGCGGTCACCCTGCGCCCCGGCGCGGAATTCGACGGCAAGTCCCTGGCGGCGACCGTCTACCAGCGCCTGCCGATGTACGCGATCCCGCTGTTCGTGCGGGTGGTGGCCGAACTGGAACAGACCTCGACGTTCAAGAGCCGCAAGGTGGAACTGCGCAAACAGGGCTACGCACCGGACGGTGACAGCCAGCTCTACGTCCTGTCCGGCCCGGCCACCGGCTACGTACCCGCCTACGACGGCTACGCCGCCGACGTCGCCGCCGGTCAGGCCCCGCGATAGCAAGGTAACGTCTGATCTCGCATGAACATGGGTAACTCGTCGGGCACGCCCGAACCCCGACCACACGAACAACCGCCTGCCCGGAACACCAGCAGTAGCGGCTCCGAGCTGTCGGCAGGAATCGCGGAGTGGCGGGACAGCTCCGAGCTGTCGGCAGAAATCGCGGGGAGGCGGGACAGCCCGAGCCCTACGTTCTGTGGGCGGCCGGTGGCGACGGATCGGGCCCTGGTCATGGCCATCGTGAATCGCACCCCCGATTCGTTCTACGACCGTGGCGCGACGTTCAGCGACGAGGCCGCCATGGACCGGGTCGCGCGGGCGGTCGACGAAGGCGCCGACCTGGTCGACATCGGCGGGGTGAAGGCAGGCCCCGGTGTCACGGTCGACGCGGCCGAGGAAACGCAGCGGGTGGTGCCGTTCGTCGCGGCCATTCGCGCGAAATATCCGGACCTGTTGATCAGTGTGGACACCTGGCGCGGCGATGTCGCCCGCAGCGCGGTCGAGGCCGGAGCCGACCTCGTCAACGACACCTGGGCAGGTGCCGACCCCGATCTGGTGCATGTGGCCGCCGAGACGGGAGCCGGCATCGTCTGCAGCCACACTGGCGGCGCGATTCCGCGCACCCGCCCGCATCGAGTCCGCTATGCCGATGTGGTCGCCGAGGTGACCGCGACGGTGGTCGCCGCGGCCGAGAATGCGGCGGCTGCCGGAGTTCGGCGCGATGGGATAGTGATCGATCCCACTCATGATTTCGGGAAGAACACCTATCACGGGCTCGAGTTGTTGCGCGGAATCGACGGTCTTGTAAAAACCGGATGGCCAGTCTTGATGGCACTGAGCAACAAGGATTTTATCGGGGAGACTTTAGGTGTCGGTCTGACCGAAAGGGTCGAGGGCACATTGGCGGCGACGGCTTGGTCGGCCGCCGCGGGCGCTCGAATCTTCCGGGTCCACGAAGTCGCCGAAACCCGGCGGGTGGTGGACATGATCGCCGCGATCCAGGGCATCCGGCCCCCCGCACGAACTCTGCGAGGTCTGGCATGAAAATCCAACACCGCGAGCCCGCCTGGGCCACTACCCACACCTGGGACACCCCTGACTGGACGGTCGGCGAACTGGTCGCCGCCAAGGCGGGTCGCACCGTCTCGGTGGTGCTGCCCGCGCTGAACGAGGAAGACACCGTCGCCGAGGTGGTGGCCAGCATACGGCCGCTGTTCGGCACGCTGGTCGACGAGCTGATCGTGCTCGACTCCGGCTCCACCGATGCCACCGCCGAGCGCGCTCGCGCGGCGGGCGCCGAGGTGATCACCCGCGAGGAAGCCGTCCCCGAGCTCGAGCCGGTTCCCGGCAAGGGCGAGGTGCTGTGGCGCTCGCTGGCCTGCACCACCGGCGATCTCATCGCTTTCGTCGACTCCGACCTGATCGACCCCGACCCCGCCTTCGTGCCCAAGCTGCTCGGCCCGCTGCTGACCATGCCCGGCACGCACCTGTCCAAGGCCTACTACCGCCGCCCGCTGCGCCAGGGCGAGTCCGTCGACGCCCACGGCGGCGGCCGCGTCACCGAGCTCGTCGCCCGGCCGCTGCTGGCGGCCCTGCGTCCCGAGCTGTCCCAGGTCCTGCAGCCCCTCGGCGGCGAGTACGCGGGCACCCGCGAACTGCTCACCGCCGTCCCGTTCGCCCCCGGCTACGGTGTCGAGATCGGCCTGCTGCTCGACACCTACGACCAGATGGGCATGGACGCCATCACCCAGGTCAACTTGGGTGTGCGCACCCACCGCAACCGCCCGCTGGCCGACCTCGGCGTAATGAGCCGCCAGATCCTCGGCACCGCGCTGGGCCGCAGCGGCGTCATCGACTCCGGCGCCGCCCTCACCCAGTTCCCGATGATCGGCGGCGAATTCATCGCCCACTCCACCGAGGTCTCCCTCGAGGACCGGCCCCCGATGAAAACCCTGCGCCCCGAACAGGTCGCGGCGTAATCTCCGACCGCGCCGGGCGCCTCGTCACCTCGACGGGGCGCCCGTCCGCTGCCCGGGTTGCGGGCGCCCGCACGGATCCGTACTGTTCGTCGGTTCTGGCGAATGAGGCTGCGGGAGAAGAAGAACGGTGTCGGACGGATTTCAGCACGACGGTGTCCGGTGTCGGCACTGCGGCGCGGCACCCGCGATCGATGTAGATCTGGCGCCCTCCTGTACCTCCGCGATCAGATCGCCATCGACGAATCCATGCAACGGGTGACATCGGGGCAGTGCGTAGGTCGAGTGGAGGTCGGCTGGTTCGGCAACGAGGTTCGCCTGCAGAAGGTCGCGTGTGCTGATCCGGCGGCGATGGGACGGGTGTTGCGGAAGGTGGTCGGTTCGCCGGACCAGCCGACCGGAGCGCAGGACTGCGAGGGGATTCCGGCAACGCTGTTCACCCATACCGAGCACGGTTTCACCCTGTGCGTCGGCCCGCGGAACTGAGCGGGTCTCGCGGGCGACGAGCGGGTGTGGGTCAGACGCTCGAGAGGTCCGAGACATCGGGGTGCTGCGCGGCCAAGCCCTTGTCGAAAGTGACGAGGCGTCCCTTGTTCGCGCGGGCGAGAGCAGCCAAATAGGTGTCGGTGATCATGACATCATGATGATGCGCTGTCGAAGCCGCTACGGTGGATCGGACCGTCGAGGTCGGCGAGTGGCCGGGCCGAAGCGCCGCCGCGCTCGGCGAGGAACTGCGCCAGGACGGAGATCGCGGTCTCCTCGGGGGTGTGCGCGGCCAGGTCGAGGCCGAGCGGGCTTCGGACGCGGGCGATCTCGGCCTCGGTGAGCCCCGCGTCACGCAGGCGCGTGGTGCGGTCGGCATGGGCGCGGCGGGAGCCGAGCGCGCCGACGAAGGCGACGGCGGGCAGGCGCAGAGCGCTCGCCAGCATCGGGACGTCGAACTTGGCGTCGTGGGTGAGCACGCAGACCACGGTCCGCTCGTCGACCCGGCCCGCCCGCTGCTCCGCGTCCAGGTATCGGTGCGGCCAGTCGACGACCACCGCGTCGGCCGCGGGGAAACGTGCTGCAGTGGTGAAGGTTTCGCGGGCGTCGACGACGGTGACGTGGTACCCGAGCGGAGCCGCCGCCACGGTGAGCGCCCGGGTGTAGTCGTTTGCTCCGGCCAGGATCAGGCGGGCGGGGGAGCGGAAGACCTGGACGAAGGTGCGCGGGCGGGTGGCGGCGGCCGGGGCGCAGTCCTGGGCGCCGATGAGACCGTTGTGGCCCGCGGCGAGGAGCGCGGCCGCGTCCCGATCGAGGTCGCGCCACGGCTCGGTGCGGCCGGGGCGCAGCAGCAGGCGATCCGGCGCGGATTCGAGGGTGGTCGCGTAGGCGACCGGTTCGTGCGCCGCGAGCGCGGCGACGAGCGCGCGCAGCAGCGGGGCATCGGTGGCGTCGAGGCGTTCGACGAAGATCTCGATCTCGCCGCCGCAGGGAAGACCGACAGCGAACTCGTCGGCGGCGGCGAAGCGTTCGGTACTCGCGTGGCCGTCGCGCAGGACCTGGTTCGCGGTGGTGACGACCGCGGCCTCGACGCATCCGCCGGACAGCGACCCGATGACCCGCCCGTCGGCGGCGACCGCCATCGCGGTGCCGGTGTCGCGCGGTCCGGCCCCGGTCCGATCGACGATCCTGGCCAGCGCCACCGGCTGCTCGGCCAGCAGTGCGAGGATCTCGTCGAACAGCTCCCGCATCGCCCACCGGCCTCTCCACGGCCACCGATGAGGCATCGTGACCGTTGTGACCAGCCTAGCTATCGCGCAGCATCTGCGCGCGGCGAGCGTGGATCAGTCGAGGATCTCGCGGTGCTGCAGGTCGGCGGGGATCGCGCCGTCGTGGAAGAAGCGGCGGAAGACCTCCGCCGCGCGCTCGGCGGTGAACACCTCTTCGGGGTAGACGTAGGTGTCGTCGTCGCCGTGCGGCAGGTAGACCGTCGGCAGGCCGAGCCGGCCGCCGGGGAATCCGAGGGTGTAGCGGCGGGTGATGTGGTCGATCGTCACGCGTAGCTGGAGGGTCATCGCGTCGGCCGATCCCGCGCACTGCAGGGCGAGATCGCCACGGGCGCCGCTGACGGCGGTGGTGACCTCCGTGGCCGGCATCGGTTCGGGCAGCACGGTCAGATCGAGCGCGTAGCGCTGCCTGCCGTCCATCCGGCGCAGGGGGCGCAGGAAGCTGTCCACGTCCTCGTGCGGGCCGATGAAGACCTTCAGGCGGTCGCTGTAGGTGAGGCGATGGGTCGCGACGATGACGTCGTCCGCGGTCGACTCGGCCTCGAACGGGGGGACGGGTCGGGGATCCTGGGTGCCTGCCGCCCGCACGGGCAGGACCCGGCACGCGCTGGCCTCGGGAGACGAGAACATGTGACGCTCACCTACTCACATTCGGTTACTCGCTAGCAATCTAAACATCGTCGGCGTTCTGTGCTGCATAACAATAGCGTGATGCAGATCACAAAGTGAGCTAAGTTTAGATCTAACTATGGACGAACCCGGGTCGTAGCCAACCGTGGGTCGGTTTCGTGCCGATAAACCGGGGTGAGAAGGTCGGCGTCTAGGGGCTCGCCGGACGTGCGGTCGTATCGGACCGCGATGAGTACCGAGAACAGATGACTGCTCGCGCGTTCGTGCAGGGTGGCGAGCCGGGTCGCCAGCAATCGGATCGCACCCAGGGAGCCGGGCGGGTGCAGTCCATCGATCAGCATGACGCTGCCGCGCCGGTCCGGACGGGGCAGCCGGGCGAGGTAGGCGATGTCGTGCGGTTCGGTGCCGCCGGGCCGGTAGACGCGGCGCGCGGCCCGGTCCTCGATGCCGCGCCGGGTGTCGCCGGCGCGGGTGACGGTCCGGCGCAGGCGCGGATCGGCCACCACCAGCTGGCGCAGGCTGGGCGAGAGCTCGGGCCCGCCGAGGATCACCAGGCCGTCGCGATTGAGGTCGACCGGTCTGCCGGGCAGGAAGGTCTCCACATTCGCCACGAAGCCCAGCTGGCGCAGCAGCTCGGCCAGGCGCTGGGCCGCGCCCGGGTCGGGGGCGCCGAGTAGCCGCCCCGCGCGGACCTCGGGCGCGAGCACGGTCAGCGTGCCGTGCCCGAAGAACAGGCCCTCGGGGACCGGTCCCTGGGTACTCACCTGGTGGATGCGCGCACGCGAGAGGCCGGCGGCGGCCCCGATCCGGGCGAACGTCCAGCCCTCGGCATGGAGTTCGCGGATCACGGCGCGCCTGATCCTGGTGAGTTCGTTGATGGTCTGCTGGGCAGCTGCCACTCCGTCGGTGGCTGCTTTGAGTCTCTCGACCTTGTCCTCGATCGCGAAGACTCGTGCCACGTCATCGGCCGACATGTGCGAAGTCTAGACAGCTCGACAGCATTCCGTGTCTATATCGGTTGACATCGAACTGTATTGCGGCACAACGCGTATCAGGTCCGACTTGTCGGCTATCACAATATTACGAGGTAGCCGCGGCTGTGTCCGGGTCGCGCGACCCCGTGGCAAATGCCGACCGTGCGGTGTGATCTGGGGGCTCAGGTGGCGTCGAAGTCGATCGGCGGGCGCTCGTTGTGCGCCAGCGGCTTCGACAGCGAGGGCGAGGACGACGTCGGTCCGCCCGGCATCCCGCTGCTCGTGCCGAACAGTTGCTGCTTGTCGGGCACCGCGGTCTCCAGCTCGCGCAGCACCGAATCGTCACCGCCCAGCAGGTGCTTGGTGACCGCGGCGCGCGGGCTCATGTTGCGCAGCTCGTTCAGTTCGGCCAGCGGCTTGCGCAGCTCGTCGAACTCCGGCCCCAGCTCCTCCTTGAGCTGCGAGGTGGCACCACTGGCGTAGTCGCGCACCTGGCGAAGGGAACGCGTGGTCCACCGGACCGCGCCGGGGAGGCGCTCCGGGCCGAGGATCACGAGGGCGGCGACGAGCAGGATCATCATCTCGCTCCACCCGATGTTGCTGAACACGCCGTCCAGGCTACCTGGACGGCGCGGTCGCGGCTCAGTCGGATTCGAGCGTGACCGGGACGTCCACCTGCCTGCCATCACGGATCAACTGCACGTTCACCGTCTCACCGATCTTGCGCGACTGCACGGCGACGACCAGCTCGTCCGGCCCGGTGACCTCACGGTCGCCGATCTTCACGATGACATCCCCCTCGACGATGCCCGCCTTGGCCGCGGGGCTGCCCGGCGTCACATCGGCGACGGCGGCACCGCTCATCACCTCGTTGGCGACGGTCTTGGTGCGCGCGCTCAGGCCGATCACCGGGTGGTGCATCTGGCCGTCGCGAATCAGCGTCTGGGCGACGGTCTGCATCACGTCGACCGGGATGGCGAAGCCCAGGCCCACCGAGCCGCCGGTCTCGCTGCGGATCGCGGTGTTGATGCCGATCACCCGGCCCTGCATGTCGACCAGCGCGCCACCGGAGTTACCGGGGTTGATCGCGGCGTCGGTCTGCACGGCGTCGATGACGGCGTTGGTGTCGCTGCCCTCGCCCGCCAGCTTCACCGGGCGGTGCTGTGCGCTGACGATGCCGGAGGTGACGGTCTTGCTCAGGCCGAGCGGCGAACCGACCGCGAGCACGTCGTCGCCGACCTGCACGTCGGAGGACTTGCCGAGATTGGCCACGGTCAGATTCTTGGCCTCGACCTTCAGCACGGCGAGGTCGGTCTTGGGGTCGCGGCCGACGATCTCGGCGGGCACCCGGGTGCCGTCGGAGAACTGCACCTGGATGGCGGCGCGATCGGACTTGTCGGTCGCGGCCATCGAGATCACGTGGTTGTTGGTGACGACATAGCCCGCCCCGTCGATGACGACGCCCGAGCCGGTCGCGCCGTTGTCGCCCACGGTGACCCGGATGGAGACCACCGAGGGCAGCACGGCGTCGGCCACCGCGGCGATCCGGCTGTGCGGCTCTTCGATGCCCGCGGTCTGGTCCAGGGTGACCTTGCGGGAGGTCAGGGTCGACGCGGTCTCGGCGGTGATCCGCCCGACCAGTCCGCCGAGCACGGCGATGCCGAGCGCGAGCACGGCCAGCAGGGCCAGCGCCTTGGGGGCGACCCGGGAGCCGAACAGCACCTCGCGGGCGGTGAGCTTGGGGGCGACGGGCAGGCGCTCGGGTTCGGGCGTCTCGACCGCGGGCGCGCCGAGGCGCGCGGTGGCGGCGGGATCACGCCAGGGATCGACCGGACCGGCGACGACGGTGCGCGGCTCGTCGGATCCCGGTTCGCGCTGTAGCAGCTCGTCGGAGCCCTCGGGGCGGGAGAACGCCTCGGCCAGCACACCGTCCGGCGGGCGCTGGCTGACCAGCTGATCGGCATCGGCGGCCGGACCCGACCGCTGCGGGTCGTGCGGTGCGAACGAGCCGCTCTGGCCGTTCGGGCGACGGAACGCGCGCGCGGTATGACTGTCGATGTGCGGCCGGTACACCGGGCGCGGGCCGAGGTTCGGCGCGCCCGACGGCCGCAGGTTCCCCCGGTCGGCCGCCGAATCCGCGTGTTCGGTCGATCCGGAATTCGTCGATTCGCCTGTCACGCCCGTGACTCTACTTGCGCCGCCAGGTTGTCCACCGGGTCGCGGTGAAGGAATCGGTGATGAATCCGAGAAATGCCTCGTTACGGCGCGGCGGCTCGGCCGTGGTGCCGGGCAGTTCGGCCAGCGGGATCCGGGTCAGGCTGTCGTGCAGGCTGCGCGGCACGGCCACCTCGGCGGCCCGGCGCAGCGCGATGCGCGCCTGCTGCTGGGCGTCGACCTCGGCCGCGCATTCCGGGCACACCGAAAGATGCTGGGCGGCGCGCAGATACGCGTTCATGCGCAGCTCGCCGTCGACGTAGGCTGCGATCGCCTCGCTGGCCAGGTGCTCGGTGGGCTGAAAGCGCGGGGTACGACCTGTACGACCTGAGGCACTGGGGTCCACGCTCATACGGCGTTCATCCTTCCGACCGACATCAACCGAGAAGCCCGGTGACGCCGACAACTGCGTCACCCTGCGTAGGCGTCAGCGGAGTACCGCTGCTCAGTTCCATTATGCGCAAGGTATTCGCGCAGTGCCTGCCGCCCGCGATGGATCCGGCTGCGCACGGTACCCAGCTTCACGCCGAGCGTCGCGCCGATCTCCTCGTAGGACAGGCCCTCGATATCACACAGGACCACGGCGGCACGGAACTCCGGCGCCAGCGAATCCAGTGCTTTCTGCAGGTCGGGATCCAGGCGGGCGTCGTGGTAGGACTGCTCCGGGGTCGGGCCCTCGGCGGGCACCCGGTCGTAGTCCTCGGGCAGCGCCTCCATCCGGATGCGGTTGCGGCGGCGGACCATGTCCAGGAACAGGTTCGTGGTGATGCGGTGCAGCCAGCCCTCGAAGGTGCCCGGCTGGTAGTTCTGCAGCGAGCGGAACACCCGGATGAAGGTCTCCTGGGTGAGGTCCTCGGCGTCCTGCGCGTCGCCGGAGAGGCGATAGGCCAGGCGATACACCCGGTCGGCGTGTTCGCGGACGAGTTCGTCCCAGGAGGGCATGACCGTGCGATCACCGGTCGCGTCGAAGGCGGCGGTGCCGGTGAGTTCGGCGTCGAGCTGCTCGCCCTCGGCGGCGAGGAAATCGGCGGGGAGAGTCTGATCGGTCGGTGTGGCGTGACGCGCCGTGTCTACCATCGGGATGGGACACCTCCTACTCGGGACCGCTGGCACGAAACCACGCCGGTCCGGGTCAGCGAACCTTGCTATCGGAATCAACCAGCAACTGTGTGAGGTTGTTCCCGCGTCTCGTACCCGCCGCGATCGGCTGGCCTTGCGTAGGGCAACTATTTCCTGCCCCGATATGGGTCAGATGTGGAGATCCTGAGGGGGACCTGAGAATCCATACCGATGCCGACCCTAGCCGCGCCGGCCAGGGAAAAACAGCAGTTCCAGCCCCTTCGTGACCTTTCCGCAAACTTGCGGCAATTGTTCGATCGGTACGCGACACTTATGGCGATCGGCGCATTCGCTGAATACACAGACCGGGTCGGTGCCCTAGCCTCATAGCTGTGGCATCGAACGTGGAGCGGAACCTGGCCTATGTGGAGGAGTCCGTCGTCGAGGACGAAGTCCTCCTCGACGCGCGTGAGCGGGCCACCGAGCTGGGCGCCGTTCCGGTGCCCGCCTCCGTCGGCGCCCTGCTGAGCATGTACGCCCAGATGCTGGGTGCCCGCGCGGTCGTCGAGGTGGGCACCGGCGCCGGGATCAGCGGATTGTGGCTGCTCGACGGCATGCGCGAGGACGGCACGCTCACCACGATCGACTCCGAGCCCGAGCATCAGCGCGCGGCCAAGGAGGCCTTCCGCACCGCGGAGATCCCGCCCGCGCGCACCCGGCTGATCAACGGCCGCGCCCTCGACGTCCTACCCCGGCTCGCCGACGGCGCCTACGACCTCGTCTTCGTCGACGCCGCCCCCATGGAACACCCGCACTACGTCGAGCAGGGCGTCCGATTGCTGCGGGAAGGCGGCGCGATCATCCTCCACAACGCGTTGCTCGGCGGTCGCGTGCCCGACCAGTCCCAGCGCGACCCGGCCACCCTGGCGGTCCGCGCGGCGACCAGAGCCATCGCGGAGAACCCCGAGCTCACCAGCGTGCTCATCCCGATCGGTGACGGGCTGCTCTGCGCCTCGCGCTGCTAACCGACCCAGATTCCCTTACCGACGGTGACCACCCCGCCGTTGCTGACCGCGAACCGCTCCCGGTCGCGCTCCAGGTCGACGCCGATGATCTCGCCCTCGCCGACCACCACGTTCTTGTCCAGGATCGCGTGCCGCACGACCGCGCCCTTCCCGATCCGCACCCCCGGCATCAGCACACTGCCCTCGACGGTGGCGCCGTCGTCGATCATCACGTTGGAACTGAGCACCGAATTGCGGACGGTGGCCGCCGACAGGATCGAGCCCGCGCCCACGATCGACTCCTGCGCCAGCCCGCCCCTGGCGAACTTGGCGGGCGGCAGGTTCTCGGCGGCGCCGCGGATCGGCCAGTGCTTGTTGTAGAGGTTGAACACCGGGTGCACCGAGACCAGGTCCATGTGCGCGTCGTAGAAGGCGTCGATGGTGCCGACGTCGCGCCAGTAGCCGCGGTCGCGCTCGGTGGCACCGGGCACCTCGTTGTCGGCGAAGTCGTAGACGGCGGCCTTGCCCGCGGCGACCAGCGCCGGGATGATGTCGCCGCCCATGTCGTGGTCGGAGTCGGAGTTCTCGGCGTCGGCGCGGATCGCGTCGACCAGCACCCGGGTGGTGAACACGTAGTTGCCCATCGACGCGAACGTCACGTTCGGGTCGTCGGGTGTGCCGGGCGGGTGCGCGGGCTTCTCCAGGAACTGGGTGATCCGGCCGGACTCGTCGGAGTCGATGCAGCCGAACGCGCTCGCCTCGCTGCGCGGCACGCGGATGCCCGCGACGGTCACACCGGCGCCGGAGGCGATGTGGCTGGCGACCATCTGCTCCGGGTCCATCCGGTACACGTGGTCGGCGCCGAAGACGACGATGTAATCGGGGTCCTCGTCGTAGATCAGGTTGAGCGACTGCATGATCGCGTCGGCGCTGCCGGTGTACCAGCGCGGCCCGAGCCGCTGCTGGGCGGGCACCGGGGTGATGTACTCGCCGGTGAAACCGGACAGCCGCCAGGTCTGCGAGATATGGCGGTCCAGCGAGTGCGACTTGTACTGGGTGAGCACGCACAGGCGCAGGTAGCCCGCGTTCACGAGGTTGCTCAGGACGAAATCGATCAGCCGGTACGCGCCGCCGAACGGAACCGCCGGCTTGGCCCTGTCTGCGGTGAGCGGAAACAGTCGTTTGCCCTCGCCACCGGCGAGCACGATCCCGAGTACGTGCGGCTGGCTCCTCACCCTGCTCAAAGTACAGGCTGGGCGCCGCAACGGTGGCTCATGTCGACCCGAGGGTCTAATTTGGACCAGTGAGTTATGGCACCGACAGCGACCAGGAGCCGGCGGAACAGCTGCGGGTCGCCATGCTGACCCGGGAATACCCGCCCGAGGTGTACGGCGGTGCGGGAGTTCATGTCACCGAACTCACCGCTCGGCTGCGCGCACTGGCCGAGGTGACCGTGCACTGTATGGGCGCGCCGCGCACCGGCGCCGTCGTGCACCGGCCCGACCCCGAGCTCTACGCCGCCAATGCCGCGCTGCAGATGATGTCGGCGCAGTTGCGGATGGCCGACGCGGTCGGCGCCGTCGACGTGGTCCACTCGCACACCTGGTACGCGGGTCTCGCGGGGCATCTCGCCGGCGCGCTCTACGGCATCCCGCACATCCTCACCGCGCATTCGCTGGAGCCGCGCAGGCCGTGGAAGGCCGAGCAGCTGGGCGGCGGGTACCGGCTCTCGTCGTGGTCGGAACGCAATGCGATGGAGTACGCCGACGCCGTGATCGCGGTGAGTGAGGGCATGCGCCACGACGTGCTCGACGCCTATTCGGCGATCGACCCCGGCCGGGTCCACGTGGTGCACAACGGTATCGACGCGACGGTCTGGCATCCGGGCCCGCCCACCGGGGACGAGACGCCGGTGCTGGAACGGCTCGGGGTGCGTGCCGACCTGCCGATCGTGTCCTTCGTCGGGCGGATCACCCGGCAGAAGGGCGTCGGCCACCTGCTCGCCGCCGCCGCCGACTTCGACCCCGACATCCAGCTGGTCCTGTGCGCGGGCGCGGCCGACACCAGGGAACTCGAACTCGAGATCGCCGCCGCCGTCGACGGATTGCAGCGCGAGCGCGGCACGGTGTTCTGGGTCAAGGAGATGCTGCCGACCGAGCAGGTCCGCCAGATCCTCACGGCCTCCGCGGTGTTCGTCTGTCCTTCGGTCTACGAGCCGCTCGGCATCGTCAACCTGGAGGCCATGGCCTGTGCCACCGCGGTCGTCGCCTCCGATGTGGGTGGCATCCCGGAGGTCGTCGACGACGGGGTCACCGGTCGGCTCGTGCACTACGACGCGGGGGCGACGACGGAGTACGAACACGGCCTCGCCGCCGCCGTCAACGCGGTGGCGGGTGATGCGGCCCTCGCGCGGCGCTACGGGGACGCCGGGCGGGCGCGCGCCATCGCGCAATTCGACTGGGCCCGGATCGCCGAACAGACCGTCGAGGTCTATCGGAGTGTCCTGAAGTAGCCGGCGGTCAGCTTGCCGGGACGTAGGTCGACACCGTGACCGAGGCGGTGACCTCGGTGATGTCGGGCAGCGCCGCGATGCGTGGATCGTCGGCGGGGGCGCCGTGGAAGGCCGACGGGCCCATCCCGATGACATCGGTGACGTCGCGGTGGGTCAGTTTCATCGGGAACTCGACGCGGGTGTGGGCCGTGCGGGTGAACAATCCCGCGAGCGAATCGGCGAGCCGCCGCTCCTTGTCGGGGTCGACGCGGACCATGCCGAGCGGGCCGACGAGCTCGCTCAGATGGTCGGCGGTGGGGGCGACCACCACGAAGCGGCCGCCGGGTGCGAGCACCCGGGCGACCTCGGCGGGGTTGCGCGGCGCGAACACCGACAGCACGCCGGTGAGGGAGTGATCGCGGATCGGGAGACCACGCCAGGCGTCGGCGAGCACCGAGGCCATGCGCGGGTGCGCCCTGGCCGCCCGGCGCGCGGCGGGCTTGGCGACATCGAGCGCGATGCCGAAGAACCTGGGTTCGGCGGTCAGGATCGCGGCGAGGTAGTAGCCGGTGCCCGCGCCCACCTCGAGGATCACCTCGGGTATGGCGTCGCCGGGCTGTGCGGCGGGCGTCGCGAACGCGTGTGTCGCGGCCGCCGCGATGGGGGCGAAGTGCCCCGCGCCCTGGAACGCGGCGCGGGCGTCGAGCATCTCGGCGGTGTCGCCGGTCATCTTCGTCGATGCGCCGGTCAGCAGCCCGACATAGCCCTGCCGGGCGATGTCGAAGCTGTGTCCGGTACCGCAGCGCAGCGCGCGATCGCGCGCGTGCAGTTCGTCGCCGCACTCCGGGCAGGCCAGGAGTGCGGCCACCTCGGTGAGTGCCGTCAGCTGGTGACGCTCTTCAGTTCGTCACCGAGCGCCGCAGCCTCATCCGGTGTGAGTTCGACGACCAGACGCCCGCCACCCTCGAGTGGAACCCGCATGACGATTCCACGACCTTCCTTGGTTGCCTCGAGGGGACCGTCCCCGGTACGGGGCTTCATGGCCGCCATCCTCTGCTCCCTCCAGATCTGCGCGGTCTGTCTGCGCACTGATTCTCGTCTGCCGGTTGTCGCCAACCAGCGGGCTCGCCGGGTGTTCGGCGGGCCACACCGGTCCTATTCTTCCCTATTGCCGTCGCGGGCGGACACCTGAGTACGAAATGTGACTCGCGAGTCGGTTCCGTTCGCGGCCGGGCGCACCCAGCAAACCTCCAGGTGATCGTCCACCATCCCGGTCGCCTGCATGAGGGCATACGCCGTCGTCGGGCCGACGAAACTGAAGCCGCGACGCTTCAATTCCTTTGCCAGAGCAATGGATTCGGGTGTGGTGGCGGGCACCTCCGCGATCGTCGCCGGGCGCGGGCGTGGCGCGGGGGCGAAGGACCACAGCAGCTCGTCCAGACCCACCGGAAGGTCCCGAGCAACCCGCGCGTTGGCGATCACCGCGTCGATCTTGGCGCGATTGCGGACGATGCCGGCGTCGGCCAGCAGCCGCTCGCGGTCCGCGTCGCCGAACTCGGCGACCTTCGCGATCTCGAAGCCGGCGAACGCGGCGCGGAACGCGGGCCGCTTGCGCAGGACGGTGATCCAGGCCAGGCCGGACTGGAACGCCTCGAGGCACAGCCGTTCGAACAGGGCGTCGTCACCGTGCAGGGGCCGGCCCCACTCGGTGTCGTGGTAGTCGCGATACAGCGCGGATCCGGTCGACCAGGGGCAGCGCTCCTGCCCGTCATCGGCGAGCTCGGTCACGAACGATCCTGACTCGCCGTCACCTGCGCCTGCCATTGACGCAGGTGCGCCAGTTCGAGTTCGAGCTCGTCGATCCGCTCGGCCAGCCTGCCCAGCGCCCAGTCGACCTCGCCGGCCTTGTAGCCACGCACCACCTGCTGGAACCGCAAGGCGCGCACATCGGCGCCGGTGACGCCGTGCGCGGGCAGCACGGTGGCCGTCGTGCCCTCGGGCAGCGGCCCGAGTTCCTCGGACCGCCCGAACACCGCGCTCGCCACGAGGAACAACATGGCCGCGACCAGTCCGACGATCAGCACATAGAGCAGCAGCGTCATTTCCGCCTCTACAGGTGGCGAGTTGTATCGATGCCCAAGGACATGCCGGCCAGGCCGCGCTTGCGGACGGCGAGCTTGTCGGCGACCTCGCGCAGGGCCTTGGCGGCCGGGTTGTCCGGGTCGCCGAGGACGATCGGGGTGCCCGCGTCGCCGCCCTCGCGCAGGGCCTGCTCGATCGGGATCTGGCCGAGCAGCGGCACCGTCGAGCCGACCGCGCGCGTCAGCCGATCCGCCACGACCTGGCCACCGCCGGAGCCGTAGAGCTCCATCCGGGAGCCGTCGGGCAGGTCCAGCCAGGACATGTTCTCCACCACGCCGGCGATCCGCTGGCGGGTCTGCAGGGCGATCGCGCCCGCGCGCTCGGCCACCTCGGCGGCGGCGATCTGCGGGGTGGTGACGACCAGGATCTCGGCGCTGGGGATCAGCTGCGCGATGGAGATCGCGACGTCGCCGGTGCCGGGCGGCAGGTCGAGCAGCAGCACGTCCAGGTCGCCCCAGAACACGTCGGCGAGGAACTGCTGCAGCGCGCGGTGCAGCATCGGACCGCGCCACACCACGGGCGTGTTGCCCTGGGTGAACTGCGCGATCGAGATCATCTTCACGTCGTGCGCCATCGGCGGCATGATCATCCGCTCGACCTGGGTCGGGCGGGCGTCGGTGCCGAGCATGCGCGGGATCGAGTGGCCGTAGATATCGGCGTCGAGTACGCCGACCGACAGGCCGCGCTGGGCCAGCGCGACGGCCAGGTTGGCGGTGACACTGGACTTGCCGACTCCGCCCTTGCCGGAGGCGACGGCGTAGACGCGGGTCAGCGAGCCGGGCTGGGCGAACGGGATCACCGGCTCGGCCGAGTCGCCGCGCAGCGACTTGCGCAGCTCGGTGCGCTGCTCGTCGCTCATCACGTCGAGATCCACGGTCACCGCACCGGCGCCGGGCACATCGGCGACGGCCTTGGTCACCCGCTGGACGATCTCGGTCCGCAGCGGGCAGCCCGACGTCGTCAGATACACCTCGACGTGCACGTCACCGCTCTCGGCGATGGCGATGCTCTTGACCATGCCCAACTCGGTGATCGGCTTGCGGATCTCCGGGTCGTCGACCTTCGCGAGCGCGGCCCGCACATCCGCTTCCGTAATCACTGGCATATGCCCGATTTTATGCTCCTGGTAATTCGAGCGCGGTCGGCGGGGCTGATCCCGCTCACAGCCATGTCCTGCGTGGCTTCAGATGCGGGGGAGGTCCGAGGGCTTGGGGGCGAGGCCGCTGGAGTAGGAGGTGGACCAGGCCATGACGTTGGCTACGTAGGCCATGGAGTTGTTGTAGCGCAGGATCGCCTTGGACTGCTGGGAGAGGTCGCGCATGTTGAGGCCGCCGTCGCAGAGGTAGCGGCCCGCGGTGAGGGCCGCGTCGAACAGGTTCTGCGGGTCGGCGACGCCGTCGGCATTGCCGTCGGCGGCGTAGCGGTGCCAGGTCTCGGGGAGGAACTGCATCGGGCCGATGGCGCGGTCGTAGCCGCCGAGGCCGTCGAGTTCGCCGCCGTCGCTGTCGTGGATGACGTTGTTGCCGTACAGGCTGCCGTCCAGGACCGGACCGTAGACGGCCTTGATCGGGTTGCCGTCCGCGTCGGCCTTGCCGTACGCGTGGGTGGACTCGACGCGGCCGATGCCGGCCAGCAGCGACCAGGACATCCCGCAGGTCGGGTTCTCCACGGCCAGCTGCTGTTCGGCGCTCTGGTAGGCGGCGACCGCGATGCCCGGGATGCCGAGCGGGCCCGCGGGGAGGTCGGCGGCCGCGCGATCATCCGGCAGTGCAACGGTTTTCACGACCGGCGCGGCTGAAGGCGACTGGCGCGCCTCCGCGTGGGCGATCTCGGCGATGTCGGCCTGCGGTGCGGCGGCGAGCTCCGGCGCGGCCTCGGCGTCGGAGCCGGGCAGGTCGTGCTCGACAGCTGCGTTGCTGGCGATGGTCGCGTCGGTCGCGGCGGCGGTGACGGCCACGAGTCCGGCGGGGACCAATCCGGTCAGTGCGATGAGCGAGCTACGTCGAACCGTCGTAGCAGGCTGTTTCCGATGACGACCCACTGTGTGGTGCCCTCCTCAACCGTGTTGGATGAGAAGAGATTACCGCACCCGAGACCTTTTTGTTACCCCTCCGTGACCTGTATTTCGGTTTGATCTCTAGGGGGCCGGCGCGGACCGGGCGGCAGCGGGATGACGATGTTGAACGGCAACGTGATCCCCGGCTGCTGGGTCGGCGCCACCGGCGCGGGCTCGACGGGCGCGGGCTCCTCGGTCGGCTCGATGCCCGGCTCCGGCGTCTTCTCCGGCGCGGCGGGCGCCTTCGACTCGGCGGGCGCGGGCTCGACCGTCGTGGCCGGAGTGCACACCGGCGCCTTTGCCTGCTGCTCGGCCGCCTGCTGCTCGGGGCTCACCTGCTCGGGCTGCGCCGGATCCTTCGGCGCCGCAGCGCCGTAGGTCTGCTCGACGGGCTGCGCGGGCTCGAGCGGGTTCGGCATCTGGGCCGGCGCCGGGTCGCTCACGCACACCTCGGGCGCCGGCGCGACCGGGGCGGGGCAGAAGATGCCGCAGGGGATCGGTGGCAGGCCGGGCAGGGTGATCATCACCTGGGTCGGCGTGGTCACCCGCGGCGTGTTCGGCGGCAGCTGGTTGGTCGTCGACGGCGGCGCCGCGGTGACGGGCGCGTCGGTCGAGGCGGCCAGCACATTGGGCGAGACCATCGGCGCGCTGCCCGGCGGCACGATGTCGGGGGAGATGGCGACCGAGCTCGGCGCGCCGCCGGTGCGATAGGCCGCTGACCAGCTGAGCACATTGGCCGCGTAGGACATCGAGTTGTTGTAGCGCAGCACCGCGCGCAGTTCCTGCGACGCGTCGCGCAGGTTCAGCCCGCCCGAGCACAGGTACTTGCCCGCAGCCAGCGCGGCGTCGAAGACGTTGTGCGGGTCGGCGGTGCCGTCGCCGTTGCCGTCGGCGGCGTAGAGCGCCCAGGTGCTCGGCAGGAACTGCATCGGGCCCACGGCCCGCACGAACCCGCCGTCGGCCTCCTTGATGATCTCGTTGCCCGGCAGTGTGCCGTCGAGCGCGGGGCCGAAGATCGGGGTGGTCGAGGTGCCGGCGGCGTCGGTGCGGCCGCTGCTGGCGTGCCCGGATTCGATGCGCCCGATGCCGGCCAGCAGGTTCCAGGTGAGCCCGCAGCCGGACTGGGCGGTCTCGAGCGCCAGCTCCGCGTTGCGGTAGGCGGCGAGCACGATCTCGGGGATGCCGAGCGCGCCGCTGCCGGTGGGCAGCGAGATGCTCTGCAACGGAACCGTTCCGGCGAAGGGCGCCAGGCTGTTCGCGGACGGGCTGAGCGCGCGCAACTTGCGCGGCGCCTCCTGGGCGATCGGCAGCAGCCCCACGATCTCGGACGGATCGGTCTCCGGGGTGTCCTCGGCGGTGCTCGCGGTCGCGGCGAGTAGCGCTTCCGGTGCGGTGGGGGCCGTGCTCGGAGTCGCGGTCTGCACGGCCGACCCGGAGGCGACGAGTCCAGCGACGACGAGGGCCGACATCGTTATCGGAGCAGAGATTCGCACGGCCACACCAACCCTTTACGTCGAAGCAGCGGCACCGCAGAGTCCCCCTCCGGCCCGCCCGGAACAACGTGATCCAGGTTACCTACCGGTCAGGAAGTTGTAGAGCATTTCCGGTTACTCGTCTGAACCACCTGGCGAAACCGGGGCAGGAGAGGGCGTTTGACCGGAGGTTTTCTTGCGTACGGCTTTTCGCTTCTTTTCCGGCTTCGGCGCGCCGCCGGGCACGGTGACCGCGTCGATCCGGTCGAGCACGTCCTTGATCTCCTCGAGCTCGCGGCGCAGGTAGTCGCGGGTGGCGACATCGCCGACGGCCAGCCGCAGCGCGGCCAGCTCGCGGGCCAGGAACTCGGTGTCGGCCTTGGTCTGCGCGGCCCGGCTGCGGTCCTCCTCGAGCGAGACCTTGTCCCGGTTGTCCTGGCGGTTCTGGGCCAGCAGGATCAGCGGCGCCGCGTAGGCGGCCTGGGTGGAGAAGGCCAGATTGAGCAGGATGAACGGGTACGGGTCCCAGCGCAGCGCGACCACGAACACATTGAGCACGATCCAGACGATGACGATGATCGTCTGGATCGCCAGGTACCGCCCGGTCCCGAGGAACCGCGCCACGCGCTCACTGCTGCGCGCGAACGCATCGGAGTCCCAGTCGAGGGTGAACCGCGAGCCGACCGGGGTTTCCAGCCGCTGACGGGCGGGGTTCTTCTCACTCACGCGGTGCCCTTTCGGCATGGGCGAACGGCTGCTCTTCTTCTTCGCGCCAGTCCTCGGGCAGCAGATGATCGAGGACGTCGTCGACGGTCACCGCGCCGAGCAGATGGTTCTCCGCGTCGACCACCGGGCCGCTGACCAGGTTGTAGGTGGCGAAGTACCGGGTCACCGCCGAGAGCGGCAGCTCCGGTGCCAGCGGCATCAGATCGGTGTCGACGATTCCGCCGACCAGGTGCGCCGGTGGCTCCCGCAGCAACTGCTGGATGTGCACGCAGCCGAGGTAGCGGCCGGTGGGCGTGGCCGTCGGCGGGCGCACGACGAAGACCATCGAGGCCAGCGCCGGGGTGAGGTCGGGGTCGCGGACCCGGGCAAGTGCCTCGGCGACGGTGGTCGACGGGCTGAGCACGACCGGTTTGGAGGTCATCAGACCGCCCGCGGTGTCGGGGGAGTGCGCGAGCAACCGGCGGACCGGCTCGGATTCCTCCGGGTCCATCAGGGCCAGCAGGGATTCGGCTTCGCTCTCGGGTAGTTCGCCGAGCAGGTCGGCGGCGTCGTCGGGGTCCATCGCCTCGAGCACGTCGGCCGCGCGGCGCACCTCGAGGTGGCCGAGCAGGTCGACCTGGTCGTCGTCGGGCAGCTCCTGGACGACGTCGGCGAGCCGCTCGTCGTCGAGCGCGATCGCCACCTCGACCCGGCGTTTCTCCGGCAGCTCACGCAACCGGTGCGCGACATCGGCCGCGCGCAGCCCCTCGAACTGTTCGAGCAGGGTCGTGACGTCCTGGCCGGGCCTGCCGACCTCGGCCGGGGTCAGCCCCTCGACCTGGGACCAGTCCACCACGTGCACCGTGCGCCTGCGCCCGATCCGCCGGTGCCCGCGCACCGCGACCCGGCCGATCACCCAATCCCTGGTCCTGGTCTGCTCGATGCC
Organism: Nocardia fodinahabitans; assembly: GCF_052983615.1. NCBI lineage: Bacteria > Bacillati > Actinomycetota > Actinomycetes > Mycobacteriales > Nocardiaceae > Nocardia > Nocardia fodinahabitans. The sequence continues at coordinate 1,878,638 of NZ_JBRJJC010000001.1, read as the reverse complement.
CAGGTCGGCCACGTACACGTCGACACCGTCCAGAGCCGGCAGACCGGGATCGTCGACGCGCACCTGCGAGTCCACGATCTGGGCCAGCGCCAGCATCTCGCCGGGTCGCTGGGCGAAACGCCGCAGGCTGACGGTGCCGGTATTGAGGGTGACGATGCCCGGCTCGATCGCGGTGACGCGCAGCATCGGCACGAAAATCCGCCGCCGGGTGACCAATTCGACGACCAGGCCGTGCACCCGCGGTTGTTGCCGCCCGTGCCGGACGGCCACGACGACGTCGCGGACCCGGCCGATAGACTCCCCGTCCGGACCCAGCACCGTCAGGCCGGCGAGCCGGGCGACGTACACCCTGGTGGTTGCCATGACCCTCAGGCTAGGCGGTCCACAACGGCCGGTCACCACACGCCACGGCCGGTGTGACGAACAAAGGAGGAGGGCCCATGAAGCCCCGCCGATCAGTGCTGGCCGTACCCGGCAGCAATCCGAAGATGATCGCCAAGGCCAAGGGCCTGCCGGTGGACGAGGTCTTCCTCGATCTCGAGGACGCCGTCGCGCCGGGCGCCAAGACCGCGGCCAGGGCGAATATCGTCGCCGCGCTGAACGAACCGGGCTGGGGCGCGCAGCTGCGGGTGATCCGGGTCAACGACTGGTCGACCGAGTGGACCTACGCCGACGTGATCACCGTCGTCGAGGGCGCGGGCGCCGCGATCGACGCGATCCTGCTGCCCAAGGTGACCGACGCGGGCCAGGTGCAGGCACTGGATCTGCTGCTCACCCAGCTGGAGAAGGCGAGCGGGCTCGAGGTCGGCCGGATCGGGATCGAGCCGCAGCTCGAGAACGCCCTCGGCCTGCGCAATATCGACGCGATCGCCACCGCGAGCCCCCGGGTGCAGGCGCTGGTGTTCGGCCCGGCCGATTTCATGGCCAGTATCAATATGCGCACGCTGGTGGTCGGCGAGCAGCCGGTGGGCTACGACGTCGGCGACGCCTACCACCACATCCTGATGACCATCCTGCTCGCGGCTCGCGCACACGGCCTGCAGGCGATCGACGGTCCCTACCTGCAGGTCCGCGATGTCGACGGGTTCCGCCGGGCCGCCGGACGCACCGCCGCGCTCGGTTTCGACGGCAAGTGGGTGCTGCACCCCGATCAGATCGACGCCTGCAACGAGATCTTCAGCCCGCGCCAGGGCGACTACGACCGCGCCGAGCTGATCCTGGAGGCCTACGCCTTCCACACCTCTGCCGCGGGCGGCGCTCGCGGCGCCGTCATGCTGGGTGATGAGATGATCGACGAAGCCAGCGCGAAGATGGCACAGGTCATAGCGGAGAAGGGGCGAGCTGCGGGAATGACGCGCACAACGCGTTTCACTCCGCCACACGCGGTCCAGAACTAGCAGAATGGGACTATGACGAATCCCTTGGGCAACCCGAATCGCGGACGGCAGGCGTTGCCGACGCCGCCGTCGGGCTGGCCGGTCGGCTCGTATCCGACCTACGCCGAGGCACAGCGCGCGGTCGATTACCTGGCCGACGGGCAGTTCCCGGTGCAGGACGTGACCATCGTCGGCGTCGACCTCATGCAGGTCGAGCGGGTGCTGTACCGGCTGACCTGGGGCAAGGTCATCGGCGGCGGCGTGGTCTCGGGCGCGTGGCTCGGCCTGTTCCTCGGTCTGCTGCTGAGCCTGTTCACCACGACCGGCGGTGCCCTCGGCCCGCTGGTCGTCGGCCTGCTCGGCGGCATCGTGTTCGGCGTGATCACCACCTCGATCCCGTACGCGGCCACCAAGGGCCAGCGCGATTTCGCCTCGACCATGCAGCTGGTCGCCGGCCGCTACGACGTCCTGTGCGACCCGAAGACCGCCGAGCGCGCCCGCGACATGCTGGCCCGATTGGCCCTGTGACGCAATGGATGTGGTGGACACGGTCCGCACCGCGGTGCTGGACCACTACGGCGTGGAACGGGACCGGGTCGACTCGGCCTCGGTGACCTTCCTCGGCCTGGAACCGATCGAGATCCTGCGCATCCCCGGCGACGGCGCGGTGCACTACGCGACGCTGGGCGGATCCCGCCATCCGATGGGCGATCCCGCCGATCTGCTGGCCGATCCGGTCCGCGGCCCGCGCGCCGAACTGGTGCTGACCCTGCTGCTGGGCGCGGGTCCGCAGGCCGGCGTCGTCCGCACGCTCGGCGTGCTCGTCGCGACACCCTCGGTGGAAGGCGTTGTCCTCCAGGCGGACGCGCTGCTCGACCTGGGAGAACCGCTGTGGCACAACGCCACCTTCACCGCGGTCCTGCTCGGCGAGAGCGACGTCGCCGAGATCGCCCTGCCCGAACCCGCCGAGCCGGTGCGGTATCTCAGCGTCACCCCGATCACCGCGACCGAGGCCGCCTGGGTCCGCGTCCGCGGCGCTCGAGCCCTGCGCGACGCCTGGGCCGAGGCGGGCATCGACATCCGCGACCCCGCGCGCGGTGCGGTGAACCTCTAGATCCACTTGCTGCGGCGGAAGCTGCGGAACAGCACCGCGCAGACGACGGCCATGATGATCAGCACCACCGGATACGCCCACGGTTGGCGCAGCTCCCACATGTGGTCGAAGTTCATGCCGTAGACACCGGCGATCATGGTGGGCACGGCGGCCATGGCGGCGTAGGCGGCGATCTTGCGCATGTCGGTGTTCTGCTGGACGCTGATCTTGGCCAGCGCCGCATTGACCAGGCCGCTCAGCGATTCGTCGAAGTAGGTGATGTGCTCGGTGACGCTGGTGTGGTGGTCGGCGACGTCGCGCAGGTACCGGCGGATCTCCTTGGGCACCGGAAAATCCTGGCTGTGCACGAGCGCCTGCAGCGGTGGTCCCAACGGCGAAACGGCCCTGCGCAATTCGACCACTTCGCGCTTGAGCTGATAGATCGCCCCGATGCCGATCTTGGAGGCGGGGGTGAACACCGCCTCCTCCATCTCGTCGATATCGGACTCGACCGATTCCGAGACCTCGACATAGGAATCGACGACGTGGTCGGCGACGGCGTGCAGTACCGAATACGGTCCCAGCCGCAGCTGGTGGGGCTTGCCCTCCAGTTCGTGGCGTAATCCGGCCAGCGCGGTGTGCTCGCCGTGGCGCACGGTGATCGCGAAATGCGGTCCGGTGAAGACCATGATGTTGCCGGTCTCGACGATCTCGCTGATCGCGTCGATGTCGTGCTCGACGTAGCTGACGGTGCGCATCACCAGGAACAGCGTGTCGTCGTAGCGCTCCAGCTTGGGACGCTGCCTGCCCTGCACCGCGTCCTCCGCGGCCAGCAGGTGCAGGCCGAAGATCCGGGCGATCTCGGTCATCTGTCCCTCGTCGGGATCGTGCAGCCCGAGCCAGACGAAACCGGTGCCGGACTCGCTCGCCGCCGTCAGTGCCCGCTCCGGGGTGAAGTGGCCGGGCAACCGTTTCCCGTCGACGTAGACGCCGCAGTCGACAATGGCGCGCGCCGTCGGCACGGGAATCCGCGGCCGCGTCGGACCGGACCGGCCCGGCCCACGGAACGACGGCATCTGCGGTAGCGAAGGCACGAGATGGATGCTACGGCCCGCGCTGTCTCGGCGGCGGACCGCGCGCCGGTCGAGACGGCACTGTAAGACTGAGGGTGTGCGCATAGATCTGCATACCCATTCGACGGCCTCCGACGGCACCGACAGCCCGGCCGAGCTGGTGCGGAACGCCGCCGCGGCCGGTCTCGACGTCGTCGCGATCACCGATCACGACACCACCGCCGGCTGGGCCGAGGCCGAGGCGGCCTGCCCGCCGGGGCTGACGCTGGTGCGCGGCATGGAGATGTCGTGCCAGGGGATGGGCGAGAACGGCTGGCCAGTCCCGGTGCATCTGCTGGCGTACCTGTTCGATCCCACCGACGCCGGTTTCGCCGAGGAACGCGAACGCCTGCGCGCCGAGCGGGTGGCCAGGGTCCGCGCGATGGCCGACAAGATGGTCGCCGACGGGCTGCCCATCGATCCCGACGCGGTGCTCGCCGGTGCGGGCCCGGCGGCCGGGCGTCCGCATCTGGCGCGGGCGCTGGTCGAGGCCGGGGTGGTCGAGAGCGTCGACGCCGCGTTCCATGAATTGCTCGCCCCGCACGGCCCGTACTACGCCGAGAAGGCCGATACCCCGCTGACCCGCGCGGTCCAGCTGATCGCGGCCGCTGGCGGGGTCAGCGTGCTTGCCCACGTGCGGGCGCGCAAGCGCGGCCGACTGCTCGCCCTCGACGAGATCAGGGACCTGGCCGCACTCGGCCTCGGTGGCCTCGAGATCGACCACCCGGATCACAGCGACGCCGATCGCGCGGTGCTGACCGATCTCTCGGCCGAACTCGGCCTGCTGCGCACCGGGTCGTCGGACTACCACGGCAGCAACAAGACCATCGAGATCGGCGCCTGCCGGACCGATCCCGAACAGTTCGAGGCGCTGATCGGCAAGGCGAGCGGAGTGCCGGTGATCGCCCCGTGACAGTGGTGCGCGGGTTCAGCAGCCTCGTCGCGGGCGGGGTGGTCGTGCTGCTCTGCGTGGTGATCGGGGCCGCGGTGATGGGCTCGCGCCGGGATTTCCCCGGGCCGGGGGCCGAATCGCTGACCTGGCATGTGCTCGCGGCGCTGGTCGTGGTGGCCGCCCAGCTCTACGCCGATCGGAACCGCGGCCTCGCCGCGTTCACCGCCTCGGCGATCGTGATGATCACGACCGGTGCACTGCTTTGGACACAATGGTGGAGTTGACGAGCGCGTAATGGTTGCGCCCGGGTGAACTGTGCCCGAATATTTCTCATTGTGAGCAACATCGAGACGGATGTTCTGATCCTCGGCGGCGGACCCGCCGGGCTCTGGGCCGCCGTCTCGGCCGCGGCCACGGGTGCCAGGGTCGTTCTGGTCGACAAGAGCCGGTGCGGGTCCAGCGGTCCGACGGTCTACGGCAGCACCATGATCTGGGATGTCGCGCCTGGTCACAGCCGCGCCGACGTCGTCGACACGGCACTGGCCCGCGGCGGCGGCCTCGCTGACGCGGGCTGGCTGCACCGGGTCGTCGACGAGACCCACCGCCGTCTGCAGGTCTGGTCCGGTACCCGGCATCGGGTACCCGACACCGCGGGCGGCGATCCGCCGGTGGTGCACCTGGACGGCGCGAGTTACCTGCGCAGGCTGCGCCGGGGCGCGCTGGAGGCAGGCGTGCGCATTCTCGATCATCATCCGGCGCTGCAACTGCTCGTCGACCCGGCGGGCACGGTGGTCGGCGCCGCTGGCATCCAGCGGCACAACCGGTTCCGGCCGTGGACCGTCCGGGCGGGCGCGGTCGTCGTGGCCACCGGTGGCTGCGCGTTCCTGTCCGGGGGCGCTGGCACCGAGGTGAACACCGGCGAGGGCCTGCTGATGGCGGCCGAAGCGGGCGCCGAGCTGTCCGGGATGGAATTCTCCAGCGCCTACGGCCTGGCACCGGTGCTCGCCAGGGTGCATCCGAATCCGGCCGTCGCCCCCGGCCTCTCGGTGCGCTTCGCCGCGCTGTACGACGAGGCGGGCGCCGAGCTCCCCGGCCGGTACCCGGCGGCGCTGGCCGCGCTCGCCGACGGCGGGCGGGTCTTCGCGGCGCTGCACGAGGTGCCCGACACCGTCCGGCACTGGCTGAGCAGGCACGGCGCGGTCGACGCCGCGGGCCGGGTGCCGGTGCGCGCGGTCCTCGAGGGCACGGTTCTCGGCGCGGGCGGGGTGGCGCTGACCGGACCCGACTGCGCGACCACCGTGCGCGGGCTCTACGTCGCGGGCGCGGTGGCCGGGCGCGAGGTCGTCACGGGCGCGGCGGGCGCGACCGGGGGCCTGAGCGGCGCGTGGGCGCTGGCCTCGGGGACCTGGGCGGGGGAGGGCGCCGCCGCCTTCGCGGTGGCCACCGAACGAGCGACCAGCGCGCGACCGGTCGCGGGCGCCGGTCTCGGACCGCACGCCCACATCGATCCGCGCTCGGTGATCGGGCTGGTGCAGGAGCACACCCTGCCGCTGCGGCGCAGCTACCGGCGCAGCGCGGGTAGCCTGGCCGACAGCATCGCCGAGCTGGACATCATGTGGCCGGGCGCGCAGTTCGAACTGGGCGGCATCGGCGCCGCGCAGATCCGGGCCAGGCAGGCGGCGGCGCTGCTGGCCGTCGCGCGCTGGGCGGGCTACAGCGCGCTGGTGCGCACCGAGAGCCGCGGGATCCACCGCCGCATCGACCACCCGCTGGCGGTGCCGGAGTGGCAGGTGCGCCAGCGCTGTGGTGGGCTGGACGAGGTGTGGGTGCGCCGGGCCGTGGCCGACGATCCACTGGATGGTCAGCTCACCGCGGGTCGACCGGCCGCGGTGTGATTGTTCACCGGATGTTCCCCCTCGACCGCGAGTTTTCTCTAACGCCACGGCAATTCGGCGCGGATACCCTCGATCCATGACGCGCGGCCGGGTGACACACGGATCCGGTTTGGCAACTGGTCGGCCGAGCTGGCAGAATGTTGCGGATTCCCTTCCCTTGCCACCGCCGGGTTCGGGGACCATGGCGACCTTCCGCCCCGCGACGCACCGTCGCGGCCGAGGGTCGACCCGTTTGTCCGACCGGACCACCCGTCCGGCTCCGCTCGGCGGATCAGTGCCGCGCCACGCGACCGGTTTTCTCCGGTGTTCGCCCTGGCTGCGCACCCTATGAGCGTCATGCAATTCCGTAATCCCGATATACCCGGCGGTAACCGTCCCCCGGTTGAGTCCGACTCGAGCAGGAGTGAAATCGTGTCACCTGTGACTGACGCACCGAATGCCACCGCGGCGCCCAAGGCCGATGACGCAGCGAGCCTTGCTGCCATCACCCAAGACGAGATCTTCGCGGGTCACCTCGGTGGCAAGCTGTCGGTCGAGCTCAGCGCCCCGCTCGAGACCCAGCGCGACCTGTCGATCGCCTACACCCCCGGTGTCGCCCAGGTCAGCCGGGCGATCGCGGAGGACGCGGCGCTCACCAAGACCTACACCTGGACCGACCGCCTCGTGGTCGTGGTCAGCGACGGCACCGCCGTGCTCGGCCTCGGCGACATCGGCCCGCGCGCCTCGCTGCCCGTCATGGAGGGCAAGGCCGCGCTGTTCAAGAAGTTCGCCGGCCTGAACTCGATCCCGCTGGTGCTCGACACCACCGATCCGGACGAGATCGTCCAGACCCTGATCCACCTGCGCCCGAGCTTCGGCGCGGTCAACCTCGAGGACATCTCGGCGCCGCGCTGCTTCGAGATCGAGCGTCGGGTCATCGAGGCTCTGGACTGCCCCGTCATGCACGACGACCAGCATGGCACCGCCATCGTGGTGCTGGCCGCCCTCAAGGGCGCGGCCGCGCAGCAGGGCCGCGACATGTCGGCGCTCAAGGTCGTGGTGTCCGGTGCCGGTGCGGCCGGTGTGGCCTGTGCGAACATCCTGCTCGCCGCCGGTATCCCCGACGTGGTCGTGCTCGACTCCAAGGGCATCGTGAGCACCGGTCGTGACGGACTCAACGGGGTGAAGGCCGACCTGGCCGCCCGCAGCAACCCGCGTGGCCTGACCGGCAGCGCCGCCGAGGCCCTCGCCGGTGCCGACGTGTTCCTCGGCCTGTCCGCGGGCACCATCGCCGAGGAGCTCATCGCCTCGATGGCGCCGGAGTCGATCGTGTTCGCCATGTCGAACCCGGACCCGGAGATCCACCCCGAGGTGGCCGCCAAGTACGCCGCCATCGTGGCGACGGGCCGCAGCGACTACCCGAACCAGATCAACAACGTGCTCGCCTTCCCCGGTGTGTTCAAGGGTGCGCTCGATGCCGGTGCCCGCCGGATCACCGAGGGAATGAAGGTCGCTGCGGCCAACGCGATCTTCGGCGTGGTCGCCGACGAGCTGGCCGTCGACCGGATCATCCCCAGCCCGCTGGACCCGCGCGTGGCTCCGGCCGTCGCCGAGGCCGTGGCCGAGGCCGCCCGCGCCGAGGGCGTCGCTTAGTCACCCGGTGATCAGCCGAGAGCGCCCCGTTCCCCGGAACGGGGCGCTCTCGCGTTGTCTGGGATCATCGGGTGATGACCACCCTCTCCGTGCAGCTCCCTGACGAGGTGCACAAACAGCTCGCCGCGGCCGCCGATGCCGATGGACTGTCGATGAACGCGGCCGTCGTGACGGCTGTTCAGGAGTGGCTCCAGTCGCGGGCCCACCGGGTGCAGGAACGCGCACGGATGCAGCAGGTGCTGGCGGCCGACCCGCACTTGCGGGCGCTGCTCGGCGACGACTGAGTCAGCGGTCCCACGGATACGCGGCCTCCGGGAGCCGGCGGTGACCCGCGCTGCTCGGCCGGAACTACTCCGTGACCAACGTCGCGTCGGTGCCGACAACGGTCCCGCGCGCCAGCCGCCCGGTGCCCGGCGCGCTGACCCAGACCGCCGCGGCCAGAATCGCGTCCAGCACCAGCGCCAGCACCGCCACCAGCAGCGCGCCGACCAGGACCAGGTCGTAGCGGTAGAGGCCGATGCCGTCGAAGATGTAGCGGCCGAGCCCGCCCAGGTTGACGTAGGCGGCGATGGTCGCGGTGGCCACCACCTGCAGAGTGGCGGCGCGCAACCCGCCCAGCATCACCGGCAGCGCGTTCGGGATCTCCACCCGGAACAGGATCTGCGGCTCGGTCATCCCCATCGCGCGCGAGGCGTCGACGACATCGGCGGGAACATTCGCGATGCCCGCGTAGGCGCCCGCCAGCAGCGGCGGGATCCCGACGGTGATCAGCGCCAGCAGCGGCGGGATCAGCCCGAGCCCGAGCAGCAGCACCAGGAAGGTGAGCAGACCCAGCGTCGGCAACGCGCGCATGGCATTGGCGAAGCCGACCAGCAGTGCGCTGCCCCGCCGGGTGTGCCCGATGACCAGACCCAGCGGCACCGCGATCACCGCCGACAGCGCGACGGCCAGGAAGCTGTACCAGAGATGTTGCAGCAGACGGGTTTCGATCCCGGCCGGGCCGCCCCAGTTCGCGCCGTCGCTCAGGTAGTGCCAGGCGTCGATGAAGAGATTCACGAGCGCACCCCTTTCCGGTCGACGCGCACGTCGGCGCGGGTCCACGGGGTGGCGATCCGGCCGAGCAGGAACACCAGCCGGTCGAAGATCAGCGCGAGCACGAGCGTGACGATGATGCCCGCCACGATCTGATCCGGATAGTCGCGCTGATAGCCCTGGGTGAACAGCTTGCCGAGCCCGCCCACCCCGATCAGCGCGCCCACCGACACCATCGCGATATTGGTGACCACCACGACGCGCAGCGTCGAGACGAACACCGGCAGCGCCAGCGGCATGTCGACGGTGAGAGTGCGGCGCAGCCGGCCGAACCCGATCGCGTCGGCGGCGTCGATCACCGCGGCGGGCACCGTGTCCAGCGCGGTCGGCACCGCGATCAGCAGCAGCGCCGTGGAGTACACGGTGAGCGCGATGATCACGTTGAGCGGGTCGATGGCCGAGATCCCGACCAGCGGCGGAATGATCACGAACAGCGCCAGCGAGGGGATCGTGTAGGCCAGGCTCGACACCGTCGTGGTGATCTTCCTGGCCCACCCGGCGCCCCGGATCATCGCGCCGACCGGGATCGCGATGACCAGCCCGAGCAGCAGCGGTACCAGCGCGAGCACGAGGTGGGTGCGGGTGATCGCCATGATCTCGGCGAAGTTGTCGATCAGGTATCGCACGTGAGGTCCTGGTCGAAGAACTCCCGGTTCCGTTCCGCGTCCTCGATGCCGCGCTGCTCGGCGAGCTGGGTGAGCACGTCGGTGGCCAGCAGTCCGCCGCGGACGGCGCCGGTGTCGTCGACGGCCACCCCGATGCCCGACGGCGAGGAGATCGCGGCGTCCAGGGCCTGGCGCAGGTCACCATCCGGCGTGAACAGCGAGCCGCCCGCGGACACGCTGTCGGCCAGCGGTCTTCCGGCGCGGACGGCTTCCACCCCGGTGACGTCCACCCAGCCGCCGGGCTTGCCGTCGGCGTCGACCACCAGCGCCCACTCGCCCTGCGCCAGCCGGAGCCCGGCGACCCCGTCGGCCTCGACGGTCCGGATCGGCGTCGGCGCAAGGGCATCGGCGGTGCGGAACGACAGCGCGCGATAGCCGCGATCTCGTCCGACGAACCCGGCGACGAAGTCGGTGGCGGGCCGGGCGAGGACCCGCTCGGGCGCGTCGAACTGCTGCAGCACCCCGCCGCGCCCGAACACCGCGATCTTGTCGCCGAGGGTGATCGCCTCGTCGATGTCGTGGGTGACGAACACGATCGTCTTGTGCAGTTCGGCCTGCAGCCGCTGCATCTCGACCTGCAACTCCGCCCGCACCACCGGGTCGACGGCGCTGAACGGCTCGTCCATCAGCAGCACCGGCGGGTCGGCCGCCAGCGCCCGCGCCACCCCGACCCGCTGCTGCTGACCGCCGGAGAGCTGCGCCGGATACCGGTCGGCCAGACCGCGATCCAGGCCGACCCGGTCGAGGACGTCCAGCGCCGCGGCCCGCGCGGACTTGCGGGAGGCACCGAGCAGCATCGGCACGGTCGCCACATTGTCGATCACCTTGCGATTGGGCAGCAGGCCACCGCTTTGGATCACGTAGCCGATGCCGAGGCGCAGTTTCACCGGATCGACCGTCGCGATATCGCGGCCGTCGATGGTGATACTGCCCGCGCTCGGCGTCACCATCCGGTTGATCATCCGCATCGAGGTCGTCTTGCCGCAGCCGGACGGACCGACGAAAACGGTGAACGAGCCCGATTCGATCCGCAGATTCAGGTCGCGAACCGCCTGTGTTCCGTCCGGATAGGTTTTGTCGATGCCGCGAAATTCGATGTCGGACACGGATTCTCCTAGTGGGCGCCTGCCTAGCCGATCGGGGAGTCGAGTCCCTGCGCGGTGATCCAGGCGAGCGCGGCGGCCTTCGGTTCGATCTTGGCATCGCCGGAAACCGCGGTGTTGAGCGAGATCAGTTCGGTGGTGGTGAGTTTGGCCGACACGGCATCGAGCACGGCCACCGCCTTGTCGGTCTTCTTGGCGGCATTGAACAGCGGCACCACGTTCTGGGCCGCGAAATTGTTCTTCGGATCGGTCAGTACGACCAGGTTGTTCTGCGCGATGGCCGGCGAGGTGGTGAAGATATCGGCCGCGGTGACCTGGCCCTCGACCAGCGCGCGCACCGTCGCCGGACCACCGCCGTCGGCGATCGGCACGAAATTCGCGTCGCTGATGTCGAGTCCGTAGTTCTTTTCCAGACCGGGCAGCCCGCCGGGCCGCTGCGCGAATTCCGCGGGCGCGCCGAATGTCACCTCGGCCGAATGCGGTGCGAGGTCGGCGATGCTCTGCAGGTTCCACCGGTCGGCGGTCGCGCGGGTGACGACCACGGCGTCGGAATCCTGCCCGGGGGCGGGCGTCGCGATGGCCAGGTCGGTGCCCAGCGCCGCGGTCAGTGCCGCGTTCACGTCGGCCTCGGAGGTGGCGGTGGCGTCGGAGTCCAGATACTGCAGCAGGTTGCCGGTGTATTCCGGGATCAGCGAGATCGCGCACTGGCGTAAGGCGGGGATATAGGCCTCGCGGCTGCCGATGTTGAACTTCGTGTCGACTTTGAAACCGTTGATCCGCAGGACCTCGGTGTAGATGTTGGCCACGGTCTCGGACTCGGGGAAATTGGCCGAACCGATGATCAGCGCGTCGCTGGCGCAATCGCCCTTGGCGGCCAGTGGGTCGGAGTTGCCGCAGGCGGCGACGATCATGGCGGCGGCCAGCGCGACTGCGGCTGCCAGCACCCGGCCCGCCCGAACCGCGAGGCGGCGTGCCGGTCGACGTTGTCCGTGCGAAGAGGAGGCGAACGCGGTTTTCACTGGTGTCCTTCCGGCAAAGGCGGGCAGTGCGCTGTGCATGCGACCCGGGGGCCGCAGGTACATTCTGGTAGTTCATACTGCCCGCGTCGCGCCGAATTGCGTGGGTTGACCGCAAATACAGGAAGTTGGTGTCGCCGGATGGTGTCGCGAGCGGTGCGCCGGAAGCTGGCTGCGCTACTGGTCACCACCTGGGCTTTCGCCACTGTTTCGTGTGCGGGCGACGAGCCGCGTGCGGTGGTCGGGGTGGGTGCGGATTCCTCGGCGGAATCAATTGTGCTCGCCGAGATCTATGCCCAGGCGCTGGCCCGCACCGGCACCGCGACCGCCGTCGTACGTGACTCGGCGAACCCGTCGGCCGACCTCGACGCGGGCCGCATCGCGGTCCTGCCCGCCCGCGACGGCGCGCTGCTCGACCGCTGGAACCCGGCCGCCCCGGCCCGCACCCCCGAGGACGTGGTGGCTGCGGTCAACGCGTCGCTCCCGCAGGGCCTGTCGGCCGCCGACGCCGCCGACGGCACCGACCTGCGTTCGCGCCTCCTGGTCACCGAGGAGTTCGCCGCCCGCGACGGCATCCGCGCGCTCGCCGCCCTGACCCCGCGCTGCGCCGACCTCACCGCCGGCTACACCGAACTGCCCGGCTTCACCCGCACCACCCCGTCCCCGGCCACGATCTCCGGCTGCGCCTTCGCCGCGACCACCCACTACCCGGACCCGCAAGCACTCCGAAAAGCCCTGCGGGACGGCGAAATCCAGGTGGGCATCGTCAACGGCCCGCCCGATGATGCGACGTCGGCGGGCCTGATCGTCCTCGACGACCCGAAATACGCCCTGCGCGCCCAGAACATCCTGGCCCTCTACCGCTCCGGCCACTTCGACCGCATCCAGCTGAAGAAACTCAACTACGTAGCGGGCGAACTCACCACCGAGGGCCTGGCCGACCTCGTCCACCAGGTGGAGGCAGGCACCGACCCGGCCGCCGCCGCCCGCACCTGGCTGGACGCCCACGGTCTCTAGATGTCGGCCACGCAGAAGACGCGGGGGATCGGGATGCCGCCGGGGGTGTAGGTGAACGACGAGGTCGCGCCCGCGACGTTCGCGCACTGGGTGGAGCTGGCGGCGACCCTCAGGATGCGGTACTTCGCGTCGCCGCTGCCGCAGTCGGCGATCTCGAGGTTCGGGGTGATCGTGGTCGGGCGCAGGCAGTCACCGGCCTTCGCGTTCTCCAGCGAGCGCGTGGTGTCGACATCCTTGTGCGCCAGGCAGAAGATCAGGTCGGGGCCGAGCTTGGGCATCTTGCTGGTGCCGACCGTTTTCAGCTCCCAGGTGTAGGTCACCTCGGTGCCGGTCACGCTGTCACAGGCGAAGTTCGCCAGCCCGCCTTCCTGGCGATCGAGCACCTTGTACACCGCCGCCGGGTCGGTGCACGGCAGCTTGCGCGCACTGTCCGAGGAGTCGGTGACGCAATCGCCCTGCTGCGCGGCATTGACCGCCTGCGCGGGATCAGCGCCCTTGTCGCCGAGACAGATCTGCGTCGAGTCCTCGTAGTAGGTGTAAGTCACCCCCGCGACGTTCTTGCACGAGTACTCACCGCTCCCGAGCTTCTTCAGCACCACGAAACCCGCCTCGGGCGTGGCGCATCGCTGACGACGAAACCCGTCCCGGAGATTCCGGGACGGGTTTCGATGTGTCCGAGTGGGATCAGGGCACCAGCTGCGGGTTCAGCGTGACCGCGGCCGCGCCGATTCCGGCACCGACGAGGCCGCCGATGCCGGCCGCGGGCAACCCGGCGATGCCCGCTCCGATGGCAGCGCCGACGGCGACACCGAGAGCCGCGCCGACGGCGATGGACGGAGCCGCGATCACGGCCTCCGCGGCCAGGCCCGCGAGGAAGATCGGCACATCGATCACGCAGCCCGTGGTGACACAGCCGACCATCGAGCTGATCAGCACGCCCGCCGCGACGGTGCCGATGCCGATCAGGAATCCCGCGCCCGCACCGATCACACCGCCGACCACGGCACCGGGGACGGCACCGACGATGGCGGCGGGAATACCGGCCGCCGCGGCACCGACGCCGGCGCCGACCAGCGCGCCGGTTCCCACCTTGTCGGGATCGGCGAGCGGCGCGTCGATGGACATGAGCGCCTCGGCCGGCGTCGCGACGGTGCGGAACGACACCGGACGGTCATCGACCCTGATGACATGCTGGTCGTCGACGGTGACGGTGTGACCGTCGATCGTCATCGTCCGATCGTCGACGAACGTGATCGCGTGCCCGTCATAGCTCGTGGTGCGCTCGATGCTCGAGACCACCGGCGCGACCGGAGCCGCCGAAGCGATATCCGCACCGGTCACCGCGATCGCCACCGGCAGTGTCCGTTCCCTCGACAGACCTGGACACACACCTGACCCGCATCCAGCACTGGTCCGTCTCGGCGTTCGGTGGCGATGCGGTCGCCCCGGCCGCCGACATCGATCCGATTGTGGTGCACGGGGAATGGTCGAATCGCCTGCCCGCCGACCTGGTCGCGGTGTTCACCCGGCTCGGTGAGCCGCAGTTGATCCACCTTCCCGCGCACGACCTGTTGACGGCAGGCCGTGCGCGGGAGGTCTGGGCCATGTGGCTCGACATCATCGCCGACCAACGAGCCCGAATTCCGGAGTATGCAGCCGAATACGACCCGGTGGTCTTCTCCGCCGACCCAGCGGGCACGCCGTGCGAACTGTTTCTCCCGTCCTATCTGCCCATTGCCGACCGCGATGGATCGACGTTGTTCGTCGATACTCGCGTCGGCGAACTTTCGGGGTGCGTCGGCGAATACAGCGCCACGGGTGCCGCTGAGCGGGTGCTGTGGAACTCCCTGTCCGAGATGTTCGAAGCTCTCGCTGAAAGTCTCGACAACGGCACGCCGTTCTTGGGCGCGACTCCGCTGCTGCGTGGCGGCGCACTCGTCTGGGAACGCGATCGGAGGGGTGGCTGAATCACCCGGCCAGTGGGTTGCGACGGCGGGTCGGTTCACAGAAGCGGCCGCGCCTCGACCTTGCGATGGCAGGCCTTCGGCCCTTCGGTGACGATCGGCTCGTCACCCCGACAGGCCAGGCTATACGGTGGCGCGGGTGATCAGGGAGCGTACGACGTGCCAGTGGTGGTCGCGGATATGTCCTGCCACGACCCCGAGGTGTTCCGCACGGCTGTAAGGGCGTGATCCGCGTCGGTACGGGATCAGGCCGATGTCCTCGTTGCCGATATGGCGCTCAATCGTGGATTGAGCTGCCCGAAGTCTGCGCAAGAGGGCAGCCTTGGACACTGAGCGGTTTTCCTCGACACTGATCTGATTGGTCTCCCGTAACGACCACTTCGGGGGACTCGGCTTATGCCCCAGCGCCAATGCCTCGATGTTCCTCGCGAAGCTCTCATGCCAGTACACGATGTGGGCCAGCACATCCTTAGCAGACCACTGCGGGTAGACACGCGCCGCATAGTCCACGTGCGGCAGCGAGAACAGCGTGATGAAATCCTCGACCCGCCGACGCTCATCGGCCAGCGGCACGGAGATCTCAACACCCTTGGCGGTGGCATCCTCCACCGGTCGACCGTAGCAGCTGACCAGGTCTGACCGTCCAACGGCGAGGACGACGCAGCAATCCCCACAGTGTGCCGAAGAGGACTCTTGTCAGTTTCTGTTCCGCTCCGTATATTCCTACTGGAATATTTGGTGCGGAACATGGACCTGCGCTCCGGCGCGGGGTGGAGGTGAGGGTTGTGGGGCAGCCTGGTCGGAACGCGATGACACCGTTGGCCATCGCCGTTCTCGCGTTGCTGGATGAGCGGCCCATGCATCCGTACGAGATGTATCAAGTGCTCATCGCCCGGCGGGAAGATCTGCTGGTCAAGGTGCGGCCGGGCTCGCTGTATCACGTGGTGGCCCGGCTGGCGGCCGACGAGCTGGTGCGCGCCGAAGGCACCGAGCGGGAGGGTAATCGGCCCGAACGGACGACCTACCGGATCACCGACACCGGCCGCGACGCGCTGCGTGGGCGGATCACCGATCTCCTGCGCACCCCGGTGCCGGAGTTCCCGATCTTCCGGGTCGCCCTCGCCGAGGCGCACACCCTGCCGAGCGAGCAGGTCGTCGCCCTGCTCGGCGAGCGGGCCGTTCGGCTGGGCGAGGCGCTGGCCGATGTCGACGCCATGATCGGGTGGGCCCGCGCCCACGAGATCCCGCGCCGGTACTGGCTCGTCCTCGAATACATCCAGGCGACGAGCCAGGCGGAACTGACCTGGATCGAGCGGTTCGCCGCCGACCTCGACGGCGGCGCCATCGAGTGGGAGAAATTCGATCCCGACACCGGCGAACGCATCACCCACGACAACGTGACCACCCACGAATGGCCGCCGGGGGATCACCTCGATGCCGCGCCACGACCCAGGTGGGCGGCCGGCGCCGCCCGCGACTGAGATCCCGAGCTCATCTTTCGATAGGAACGAATTCGATGACCACCCAACGTAATCCGTGGCTGGCGCTGTTCGCGCTGGTGGTCGGGTTCTTCATGATCCTGCTGGACATGACGATCGTCGCGGTCGCCAACCCGGCGATCATGAAGGAACTGAGCACCGACATCTCCAATGTCATCTGGGTGACCAGCGCCTACCTGCTCACCTACGCGGTGCCGCTGCTGGTCACCGGCCGCCTCGGGGACAAGTACGGCCCGAAGAACATCTATCTGATCGGCCTGGCGATCTTCACCGGCGCGTCGCTGTGGTGTGGTCTGTCCGGTTCCATCGGCATGCTGATCGCCGCGCGCGCCGCGCAGGGCATCGGCGCCGCGCTGATGACCCCGCAGACGATGGCCGTCATCACCCGAACCTTCCCGCCGGACAAGCGCGGTGCCGCGATGGGTCTGTGGGGCGGCGTCGCCGGGCTCGCGACGCTGGTCGGCCCGATCCTGGGCGGCGTGCTCGTCGACAACCTGGGCTGGGAATGGATCTTCATCGTCAACGTCCCGGTCGGCATCATCGCGTTCGGTCTGGCCGTGTGGCTGGTGCCCGCGCTGCCGACCAGCGACCACCGGTTCGACGTCGTCGGCGTGGTGCTCAGCGGTATCGGCATGACGGCGCTGGTCTTCGGCATCCAGGAGGGCAACACGCAGGACTGGTCGCTGCGGATCTGGCTGCTGATCGGGTTCGGTGTGCTCATGCTGATCGCGTTCGTGATCAACCAGGCCCGCAACCGGGGCGAACCGCTGGTGCCGATGAGCCTGTTCCGCGACCGCAACTTCTCGCTGTCGAACCTGGCCATCGCCGCGATGGGCGCCGCGGTCACCTCGATGATGGTGCCCTCGTACTTCTATCTGCAGGCGGTGCGCGAGATGTCGCCGACCGTCTCGGCGCTGGTGTTCGCGCCGATGGCGATCGTCACCGGATTCGCGGCGCCGTTCGTCGGCAAGTTCTCCGACCGGCTGCCGCCGCGGCTGGTACCGACCATCGGTTTCGTCCTGTTCGCCGGTTCGACGTTCGCCTTCGCCGCGCTGATGACGCCGGACTCGCAGATCATCTGGTTCCTGCTCGCCGCGGCCGTCGCCGGTCTGGCCAACGCCTGCATCTGGGCGCCGCTGGCCTCCACGGCCACGCACAACCTGCCGGTCACCCAGGCCGGTGCGGGCGCCGGTGTCTACAACACCACCCGCCAGGTCGGCTCGGTACTCGGTAGCGCCGCGATCAGCGCGTTGATCGCGGCCCGCCTGACCGCCAACGGACTCGGCGGTGGCGGCCCGGTCGGCGAGGGTACGGCCACCGGCCCGCTCCCGCCGCAGATCCTCGACGAATTCAGCACCTCGCTGGCCCAGTCGATGCTGCTGCCCGCCGCGATACTGATCGTCGGCGTGATCGCCTCGGCCCTGTTCGTCGCCCACGGCGAATCGGGCGCCGCCCCGAAGCCCGAACTGGCGAAGGCCGACGCCGGATCCTGAACCGTTCGGCCGCTGCCCGCCTCGCCCCGCGCGAGACGGGCAGCGCTCGTTTCCCGGCAGGTTCAGCTGCCTCCCGTCGAGTCGGCGGCGAACCGGGGCCGGTCAGCGCACGGTCGGTGGTCATGACCGACTTCTGCGGGCGGCGCGCCGGTGACCAGGGGTGTTGGTGCGCCGCCGCGGTCGGTAGTCTGCCCGGAATGACAGCACGTTCTCTTTCGCGATTCGTGTCTGCAGCACTCATGGCAGCCGCGATTCCGCTGGTATCGCCCATCCACTCCGCGACCGCGGCGTCGTGTTCCGACATCGAGGTGGTGTTCGCCCGCGGCACGGCCGAGCCCGGCGGCGAGCTCGGTCTCACCGGGACGTCCTTCGTCGAAGCGGTGCGCCTGAACTCCGGTGGCCGTTCGGTCGGTGCCTACGGGGTCGACTACCCCGCGAGCAGCGACTTCGCCGACCGGCTCGCCTTCGCGCGCACCGTGGTGCGGGGCATCAACGACGCCCAGCGGCGGGTCGAGTACATCGCCGCCAACTGCCCGGCCACCCGGATCGTCCTCGGCGGATACTCCCAGGGTGCGGCGGTGGCGGGGTTCGCCACCGGCACCGGGGTGCCCGAAGGTGTGCCGGTGGAATACCAGTCGCACCTGCCCGCGCCGCTGGCGCCCGAGGTGGCCGAGCACGTCGCCGCGGTCGCGCTGTTCGGTAAACCGTCGCAGCGGTTCCTGTCCGATGCGGGCGCGCCCGCCGTCGTCGTCGGCGCGCCCTACACCGGCAAGACCATCGACCTGTGTATCGATGCGGACAATATCTGCGACGGTTCCCCACTCGGCCAGCCCAATGCCCTGCACACCCTCTACAGCGTCAATGGAATGACCCTCACCGCAGCACAATTCGCGGCGCAGCGGTTCTGAACGACAGGTAGCGCAGGGCCGGTCGCGAATGCGCGACCGGCCTTGCCGCTGTCGGGCCGGGAAGTGCCGGCCACCGAAGTTCGAGCCGGTCGATCAGGCGACCTGGAGGGTGACAGTCGGGTACCCGGTCGCGCCGTCCGGGACGACGTCCTGCTCGACCGCGGTCTGCGGTGTCCCGGTGTTGTCGATGGCGCGGGCGCGAATGGTGTGCTGACCGGCGGTGGCGTCCCAGTCGTAGACCCACTGACGCCAGGTGTCGATCGAGACCTCGGTCGAGAGCCGGGCGGGCCGCCAGTCGCCGTTGTCGATCTGCACCTCGACGCCGGTGATCCCGCGCTGCTGGGCCCAGGCGACGCCGGCGATCGTGGTGCGGCCCTGCGGAATCCGGCCGCGGCCGCGCGGGGTGTCGATCCGGGTGCCGGTCTTGATCGGGCCCTGCGCCGACCAGCCGCGCCGGGTCCAGTAGGCGGTGGCCTTGTCGAAGCGGGTCACCTCGAGTTCGGTGACCCACTTGGTGGCCGAGACGTAGCCGTAGAGACCGGGCACCACCAGTCGCGCCGGATACCCGTGCTGGGTCGGCAGCGGCGCGCCGTTCATTCCGATCGCCAGCAGCGCGTCGCGGCCGTCGGTGAGCGCGGCCAGCGGACTGCCCGCCGTCCAGCCGTCCTTGCTGTGGGAGAGCACCATGTCGGCGTCGGGGTGGGGGCCCGCCTCGGCGAGCAGTTCGTCGAGGCGGTAGCCGAGCCAGCGGGCGTTGCCGATCAGGTCGCCGTTGACCGGGTTGGACACGCAGGCCAGCGTCACCAGGTGTTCCACCGGGGTCCGGCGCGCGAGATCGTCCCAGGTGAGCAGGATTTCGCGATCCACCATGCCGTGGATGCGCAGCGACCAGTCGGCGGTGGACAACTGGGGAACGATCAGCGCGGTATCGATCCGGTAGAACTCGTCGGCGGGGGTGAGGTACGGCGTGATCCCGGGAACCCGCAGGTCGGCCTCGGCGGGAAGCTCCGGCAGCGGTGTTGCGGGACCGGGCAATTCGACCGTGGCTCGCTCCGCCGACACATCACCGCGCGCCCCACCGAGCAGCCGGCCCGCGAGCCCGGCTCCGAGCGCCATCACCCCGGTCGCGGCGATGCCACCCAGCACCCGCCGCCGCCCGGCGGTCACCGCCGCGCGCGACTCCTCGGCCGCGATCGCGTCCCGACCCGCTGTCGCGCCGCCGCCGACCGCCTTCTCGCCCGCGGTGTCGCCTGGCATCGCGTCGTCGGCGACGGTCGGCTTGCCCGGCGATTCGCCGCCGTGGAGCGTTGTCTCGCCCACGGTGTCGTCTTCGGGCGCCCCGCCGTGGCCACGTCCCGCGGCTGCCGTCGATGTGAGTGGCTCCGGCACGTCATCGATTCGCCGGGTCAGCCCCCGCAACGCGAGAATGCCTGCCGCAGTGCCGATCAGCGCGGGAAGGGCGCCGCCGAACCCGCCGACTCGGCCGGCCCCGATGACCGCCGCGATCAGGCCGAAGACGGCGAACGTGACCGATCCGACCGGCCGGGTGACCCGCCGAGCCAGCCGGCCAGACCGGCGACCACCACCGCCACGATGCCCATGCACACGAACAGCACGGCCTTGTCGTTGCGACCGAAACTCTGGATCGCCCACTCACGGAGGCCGTCCGGCGTGTGGTCGACGACGGTCGCTCCGAGCGCGTACGCGGGCGCGCTGCCCGTGCCGGTGAACACCGCGACCAGCTCGGCCACGCCGAGGACCAGCGCGGCCGCCGCGATTCCGGCCGCTACCCGCAAGAACGCCATATCGGTGAGCCTACGTCGCGTGCGACGAGACCGATCTGTGACGGCGGAACGGCGGCCACCGGCGAGCGAGATCGGCGGCGATCTCGAACAGTGGTCGTCGGTCTGGCCGGGCTGCGCGTCCTGCGGGAAAGGTCGGCGGTCCTCGCCTGAAACGCCGACAGGCCGGCTGCGCGAACGCAACCGGCCTGCCGGACGAGACGGGGACTACGAGTAGATCTTGTCGACCTCGCCCGCGTACTGCTTCATGACGACGGCGCGCTTGAGCGACATCTTCGGGGTGAGCTCGCCACCCTCC
The DNA here is from genome assembly GCF_052983615.1 of Nocardia fodinahabitans. Lineage (NCBI taxonomy): Bacteria > Bacillati > Actinomycetota > Actinomycetes > Mycobacteriales > Nocardiaceae > Nocardia > Nocardia fodinahabitans. Next base: position 1,857,781 of record NZ_JBRJJC010000001.1, on the reverse strand, counting down.
TGGGTCCAGTCGACCGGGAGGATGCGGATCTTCTTGATCGCCTCGGCCTTGGAGACCTTCTTGTTGGTCTCGTCGACCGCGGCCTGCACCTCGGCGACCAGCGTCGGGTCCTCGATCAGGCTCTCGATCGCGGTGTCGGCGGCGACGCCGTTGCGCTCCTTCCAGCCCGGCAGTGCCTCCGGGTCGAGGGTGATGAGCGCGCCGATGAAGGGCTGGCCGTCACCGACGACCATGACCTGGCTGATCAGCGGGTGCGCGCGCAGGGAGTCCTCGAGCAGGGCGGGGGAGACGTTCTTGCCGCCCGCGGTGACCAGGATCTCCTTCTTGCGGCCGGTGATGGTGATGAAGCCGTCGGCGTCGATGGCACCCAGGTCGCCGGTCTTGAACCAGCCGTCCTCGAACGCTTCGTCGGTGGCCTCGGCGTTGCCCCAGTAGCCGTTGAACACGACCGAGCCCTTGAGCAGCAGCTCGCCGTCCTCGGCGATCTTGGCCGCGTGGCCCTGGATCGGGCGGCCCACCGAACCGACCCGGATGTGCTGCGGGGTGTTCACGCTGAACGCGGCGGTGGACTCGGTCAGACCGTAGCCCTCGTAGATGGTGACGCCGACGCCACGGAAGAAGTGACCGAGGCGCGCGCCCAGCGGGCCGCCACCGGACACCGCGGCCAGGCACTGGCCACCGAGCGCGGCACGCAGCTTGCCGTAGACCAGCTTGTCGAAGACGAAGTGCTTCAGCTTCAGCACCAGGTCGGGGCTGCCCTTTTCGAGCGCCTCGCTGTAGGCGATGGCGGTCTCGGCGGCGGCGTCGAAGATCTTGCCCTTGCCGCCGTCGTGCGCCTTCTGCTTGGCCGAGTTGTAGACCTTCTCGAACACGCGCGGCACCGAGAGGATGAAGTCCGGCTTGAACTCGCCGAACTGCTCGACCAGCGTCGACCAGTCCGAGCTGTGGCGGATGGTCACCTTGGAATCGAAGGCGATCAGCGCGACCGCGCGGGCGAACACGTGCGCCAGCGGCAGGAACAGCAGGGTCTTCTGGCCCTCGGAGACGAAGGCAGACAGCTCGATGCCACCCGAACGCGACTCCGCGTACAGGTTCGCGTGGGTGAGCTGGACGCCCTTGGGGCGGCCGGTGGTGCCCGAGGTGTAGATCAGGGTGGCCGGGGAGGCCGCGCCGACCTGCTTGCGACGCTCGTGCACGACGGAGTCGTCGAGCTCGGCGCCGCGCTCGGTCAGCGTGTCGACCGCGCCCTTGTCGATCTGCAGGGTCTCGGCGAGGGCGGGCAGCGAGCCGGCCTCGATCTCGTCGATCGTGGCGCGGTGCTTGTCGTTCTCGACGACCAGGATCTTGGTCTCGGAGTCCTGCAGGATCCACTTGGCCTGCTCGGCGGCCGAGCTGTCGTAGATCGCGACGGTGACGCCACCGGCGGCCCAGATCGCGAAGTCCAGCAGCGTCCACTCATAGCGAGTGGCTGCCATGATGGCGACACGGTCGCCCAGCTCGATGCCCGAGGCGATGAGGCCCTTGGCGACGCCGATGACGGCCTGCTCGAACTGCTTCGCCGTGACGTCGTTCCAGCCGCCGCTGCCGTTCGGGACGTTGAACAACACCGTGTTCGGCGCCTCCGCGGCGAAGCGGAAGACGTTGTCGGAATTGTTCGCATCGTCCGGGATGGTGTAGGAAGCCGGAACTTCGAACTCTCGCATCAGTGCCCTTCCAGTGGGTTCTACTCGCCAGTAATCTACGACACGTTCGGTCGGGCCGCGATATCGCCGTCCGAAAATCCTGTCACCAGGACTTATCGTAAATCGTCGATCGAAACTGGCTGAATTGCTTCTCGCAGGAATTCTGCGAGTTCGCTGAGCGCCAGCGCTGCCTCGGTGACCAGCGCGGCCTGCAGTTGCGCGACATGCCAGAGGCCGCGGGTTTCGGTGAAGCGGACGTGCACACCCGCGCCACGCAGGGCTGAGACGAGCTGAGCGCACTGATCGTGCAGGAGTTCGCTCACATCGACCTGCACGTAGGTGGGTGGCAGGCCGATCAGGTTTCCGGTGAGCGGAGCGTAACCCGCGTCGGTCGCGGCGCCGTCGCCGAGGTAGAAGGCGGCGCACGCTTGCGACCACGCCCGGTTGATGACCAGGTCGCGGTCGCGGCTGGGCACCTGGGTCGGGTCGACCCAGGGCGCGATGAGGCCGAGCGCGGCGGGCGTCATCGCGTGCCGTTCGATCAGTCGCTGGGCCAGCGCCAGCGACAGGCCGCCGCCCGCCGAATCACCGGCCAGGCAGATCTGATCGGGCCGGTAGCCGACGTTGGCCACCAGATCGAGGAACGCCGCCTCGGCGTCGTCGAGGCCGGCAGGCAGCGGATGCTCCGGGGCCAGGCGGTAGTCCAGCGAGTAGACCGCGCAGGAGGTCTCCCTGGCCAGCCGCGCGACCAGCGAACGGTGCGTGGCCGGCGAACCGACGACGTACCCGCCGCCGTGCAGGTACAGGATCGCGCCCGCGGCGCGCTCCGGCGGGACCGCCCGGGTACGCGAACCCGGGATGGCGGTCTCGGCGATGACCCGCTCGGCCGGGCGGCCGCCCAGCTGCAGCTGCTGCACGACGGAACCGTCGGGCATCAGCTGCAGCCGGGAGACCACGTCGAGCAGGGTGCGCTGCACGGTGATCGGCAGCCGCGCGTTGAGCGTGACCCGGAAGATCGGGTCGAGCACCGCACGGGCGATCGGCAGCGGAATGGTGAACTCGCGCATGTCAGTGCGGCATGAAGCGGCCGTTGACGACGGCCGAGATCCGGTTGTACCCCGAGGCGAGGAAGCGCACGCTCACGTCGAGCACCTTGGCCTCCCAGCCGATCAGCACGCGCGCGTGGCCCTTGCGCACACCCTCGGTGATGGTCTGCGCGGCCATCTCCGGGCTGTGGATCGCCAGGTACTTGTCGAACAGCGAGGCGGTGTTGGCGCCGTCGATGCCCTCGGCGTAGGTGGCGTTGCGGGCCACCGCGGTCTTGATGCCGCCGGGGTGCACGCAGGTGACCTTGACCGGCGCCTTGGAAATCTTCATCTCCTGGAACAGCGCCTCGGTGAAGCCGCGCACCGCGAACTTGGCCGAGTTGTAGGCCGCCTGGCCGGGCACGGTGACCAGGCCGAACAGCGAGGAGACGTTGATGACGTGGCCGTCGCCGGACTCGATCAGCATCGGCAGGAAGGCCTTGGTGCCGTTGACGACGCCCCAGAAATCGACGTCCATGATGCGTTCGATGTCTTTGAAGTCGGTCTTGACGACGTCACCGTGGTAGGCGATGCCCGCGTTGTTGTAGATCTGGTGCACGACGCCGAAGTGCGCCTTCACCGAGTCGGCGTAGAGCAGGAACGCCTCGCGCTCGGCGACGTTGAGCCGGTCGGCCTTGACCTGCGCGCCCAGTCCCTCGACGATGCGCATGGTCTCGGCCAGGCCCTCGGCGTCGATGTCGGACAGCGCCAGCTTGGCGCCACGGCGAGCCAGGTTCTCGGCGAGCGCGCGGCCGATGCCGGACCCGGCGCCCGTGATCACACAGACCTTGTTCGTGAAGTAAGCATCTTTGCTCACTGTGCTGCCACCACTTTCAGTTCGGTGTCGGAGTCGGTCGAAGAAGTCGTGTCGTAGGCAGCGACATCGAAGTTCTTGGTCAGCCTACGGAACTGGAAGGTGAAATCGGGCCATAGTGTGGTGTTGTTGCCGTGCTTGTCCAGGTACCAGCTGGCGCAGCCGCCGTTCATCCAGACGCTGTCGGCCATCTTCGCCTGCAGTTCGGTGTTGTAGGCGCGCACGGCCTCCGGGCGGACCTCGACGGTGCGCAGGTGCTGGGAGTCGATGGTGGCCAGCGCGTCGGCGACGTAGTTGATCTGCGACTCGATCATGAACACCATCGAGGTGTGGCCGAGGCCGACGTTCGGGCCGAGCAGGAAGAACATGTTCGGGAAGTTCTCGATGGTCGAGCCCTTGTAGCCGCGCTGGCCGACCTCGTCGAACTGCTCGGACAGGGTCTGCCCGGTGCGGCCGGTGATGGTCTCGAAAGCGGGGGAGTCGGTGACGTGGAAGCCGGTGGCCACGATCAGCGCGTCGATCTCGCGCTCGGTGCCGTCCTTGGTGACGATCGAGCCCGCCTTGACCTCGGCGATGCCCTCGGTGATCACCTCGACATTGTCGCGGTCGATCGCCGGATAGTACTCGTTGGAGATCAGCATGCGCTTGCAGCCGATGCGGTAGTTCGGGGTCACCTTGGCCCGCTTGACCGGGTCGCGGACCTCGGCCAGCAGCTTGCCGCGGGAGATCGTCTCGAAGATCTTCATCAGCGCGGGGTACTTGGCCAGGCCGACGACCTGGGTCTCGCGGGCGGCGTAGATGGCCGCGCGGGACAGTCGCTGCACGCCGGGGATGTACTTGAACGCCAGGCGCTCCGGCAGGAAGTACGGGCGGTCCATGCGCGGCAGCAGCCACGGCGCGGTGCGCTGGTAGAGGTCGAGGTGGGCGACCTTGCCCGCGATGGCCGGCACGATCTGGATGGCCGAGGCGCCGGTGCCGATCACCGCGACGCGCTTGCCCGCGAGCTCGACGTCGTGGTCCCAACGGGCCGAGTGGAAGATCTCGCCCTCGAACTCGTTGATGCCCTTGATGTCGGGCAGCGACGGCTCGCACAGGGCGCCGACCGCGGAGACGACGGTGTCGGCGGTGAAGTCGCCCTTGCTGGTGGTGATGTCCCAGCGCGCGGTCTCGGCGTTCCAGCGCATGCCGAGCACGTCGCAGTCGAACAGGTGCTTGTCCAGCACGTTGTTCTGCTCGGCGACCTTACGGATGTAGGCCTGGATCTCGCCCTGCTTGGAGAACGAGCGCGACCAGTCGGGGTTCAGCGCGAACGAGTAGGAGTACAGGTGCGACGGCACGTCGCACGCGGCGCCGGGATAGGTGTTGTCCCGCCAGGTGCCACCGACATCGCTGCCGCGCTCCAGGACGAGGAAATCCTCACGCCCCTGCTGGCGCAGCCGGATGGCCATTCCGAGGCCCGCGAACCCACTGCCGACGATGATCGTCTTGACGTGGCGGGCGGCACGGTCGGCGACAACTTTGTCTGTAACCTTGCGACTCATGTAATGCAGACTACGTTCTTATTGAGCCGGAGTCAACAGCTATTGAACCCGGTTCAGTAGTGGCTAGGATGGTTGACGTGAGTATCAGGACTTCCGGCGAGACCAAGCGTGTCCGGCTCAGCCCCGAGGAGCGGCGGCTGCAGCTGATCACCCTCGGCGCCGAGATGCTGGCCGATCGATCGCTCGAGGACATCTCGGTCGACGACATCGCCAAGCAGGCCGGCATCTCGCGGGGGTTGCTGTTCCACTACTTCGCCTCCAAGCAGGAGTTCCACGAGGCGATCGCCCGGCACGTGAGCGCGGAGTTCTTCGCCGCCGTCACGCCCAACCGCGACCTCTCGCTGTTCGACATGCTGCGCGACTCGATCGAGCGCTTCGTCGACTACGCCACCGAGCACTCCGCGTCCTACCGCTCCGTGCTGCGCGGGCCCGCCAGCGTCGCTCCCGATCTCGTCGACTACGTCAACGAAACCCGCGGCGCCATCGCCGATCTCATCGTCGGCGAGCTCCCGCTGCCACCCGAGGACCCCGATCTCGCGCGCCTGACCCTCGCGATCCGCGGCTGGATCGCCTTCGTCGAGGAAACGATCCTCACCTGGATGACCGAAAAGCCCATCACCCGTGAGCAATTGGTGGATCTGCTGGTCGAATCGCTACCCGCACTTGCCTTGAGCCCCGCCCTCATCGCAGCCCTCCAGAACTGAGTCCGGACTCCCTCGGTGGATCAGTCGGAGTTCTTGGGGCGGGCGCGGAAGTGGGCTCGTTCGCCCTGTTTGCCGAAGAGGCTGAGGAATTCGACGGGGTGGTTGTCGGCGGCGCCGAACCAGTGGGGGATGTGGGTGTCGAATTCGGCGGCTTCGCCGGGGGTGAGGACGATGTCGTTGTCGCCGAGGATCAGGCGCAGGCGGCCGTTGAGGACATAGAGCCATTCGTAGCCCTCGTGGACCTGGGGTTCGTCGGGGCGATTGCGGGCGTTGGGGGCGATGATCATCTTGAAGGCCTGGATGCCGCCCGCGCGTTTGGTGAGCGGGAGCATGGTCATGCCGTGCCGGGTGACCGGGCGCAGGTGGATGCGTGGGTCGCCGGTGGGTGGGGCGTCGACGAGTTCGTCGAGGGTGACGCCGTGGGCCTTGGCCAGGGGGAGCAGGAGTTCGAGGGTGGGTTTGCGGTCGCCCGATTCCAGGCGCGACAGGGTGCTTACCGAGATGCCGGTTTCGGTCGAGAGGTCGGCGAGGGTGGTCCGGCGCTGTTTGCGCAGGTCGCGCAGGCGGGGGCCGACCGAGCCGAGGGTCTGTTCGAGGTCGTCCATGTCTTCCAGTTTGCCACGGCGGCAAATTACTTTGCCAGGTTGCGGGCGCGGACGGCACTGTGGTCGGCGAAGGAGGTCGAGATGACAGAGTTGAACGACACCTACGACGTGGTGGTGATCGGTGGTGGCGCCGCGGGACTGAACGGGGCGCTGATGCTGGCCCGTTCGCGGCGATCCGTCGTCGTGATCGATGCGGGGTCGCCCCGCAACGCACCGGCCGAGGGGGTGCACGGATTGCTGGCGCGGGACGGGATGCCGCCGGCCGAGCTGCTCGAACTCGGGCGTGCCGAGGTGCGGGGGTACGGCGGGCAGGTGGTGTCGGGCGCGGTCGCTTCGGTCGTGCGGGCCGACGGCGCGGATGACGGTGCCGCGCCGGAAGGGTTCCGGGTGATCCTCGACGACGGGCGCACGGTGCTCGCGCGCCGCATCCTCGTCGCCACCGGCCTCGCCGACGAACTCCCCGACGTGCCCGGCCTGCGGGAACAGTGGGGCCACGGCGTTCTGCACTGCCCCTACTGCCACGGCTGGGAGGTGCGGGACCAGCGCATCGCCATCCTCGCGGGCGGACCGATGTCGGTGCACCAGGCGTTGCTGTTCAGCCAGCTGAGCGACGACATCGTCTTCCTGACCCACACCGCCGCCCCGCTGAGCGACGAGGACGCGGAAAAGCTGGCCGCGCGCGACATCCGGATCGTCGACGGCGAGGTCGCCGAAGTGCTGTCCGCCGCGGGCACGCTCACCGGCGTCCGCCTGGCCGACGGCACCGTGCTCGACCGCGACGCCGTCGTCGTCGGCCCGCGCATGAACACCTGCGCCACCTTCCTCGCCGACCTGGGCCTGGTCCCACAACCGCACCCGTCCGGCGCGGGCGACCACATCCCCGCCGACCCCCTCGGCCGCACCGAAGTCCCCGGCCTCTGGATCGCCGGCAATGCCACCGACCCGTCCGCCCAGGTCGGCGCGGCCGCGGCGGCGGGAGCCATGGCCGGTGCGCAGATCAACGCCGAGCTGGTGATGGCGGAAACGGCCACCGCCGTCGCCGAACTCCGCACTCGCACAGCGGGCGCGGCCGTCTGAGGGAATGCCCTCGGCGGGCCGGCGCCGAGGGCACCCGCGCGCCTGTCCGCGCAGGTGGGCGGCCGGAGTATGTCGTGCCATACTGGCCAGGTCAGACGATCGCCGTGCGACGAGCGAGGAACCGATGACCGCGGATCCGATGCCACCGGGGGACAGGGCCCCGTTGGGCTGGCCGGTGCCGCCACCGGGGGGATATTTCGCCGAAGACCTGGATCATCTGAGAGATCTGCCGCCGCATACTCAGCTGATCGACGGGAGTCTGGTCTTTGTGAGTCCGCAGATGCTGTTCCACCTGCTCCTCATCAGATTTCTGGATACCCAGCTCCTTCGGCAGGCACCGGCGGGCTTGGTGGTCATTCGCGAGATGACAGTGACGCTGGGCGATCGACAGCGTCCCGAGCCCGATGTGATGGTCGTGTCCGCGGACGGCATCACGGGTCTCGATCAGACCACCTTCCGTCCGGCCGATGTGGTGCTGGCGATCGAGGTCGTCTCGCCCGACTCGGTGGAGCGGGATCGCCAACGCAAACCACAGCTCTACGCCGAGGCAGGTATCCCGCACTTCTGGCGTGTGGAGAATGTCGACGGCAGGGCGGTCGTCTACACCTACGAACTGGACCCGGCTGCCAGGCGGTACTCGACCGCCGGAATCCACCACGACCGCCTGCGTCTGTCCACGCCGTTCGAGATCGATCTGGATCTCACGCGCGCGACCGACCCGAAGGGCTCCGTCTGAGGTTCTCCGCGCGAAAAGCTGTGGTGGTCAGCGCGCGAGGGCGGCGTCGATCGCCGAGTGCAGCACGGTGCGCGCTCGCTCGGCCGTGATCTGGCCGAGGGTGGCGTGCAGGGCCAGGCCGTCGAGGAGGGCCAGCAGGGTGTCGGCGGCGGTCGTCGGGTCGGGGTTGCCGGGGAGCAGGGTCGCGATGTGGTCGCGGAAGGCGCGGCCGTTGGTGGCCAGGGTTTCGGCGACTTGGGGCCGGACCGAGGCGAAGGCGAGATAGCCGATCAGGGTGCGGGTCTCGGCGGCGGTGCCGGGGTCGGTGGGGAGCAGGGCGGTCAGGATTTGGTGCAGGTCGGGGTCGGGTCCCGCGGTGGCGACGCGGGCGGCGATCCGATCGGCGATGGTGCTTGCGGCGAACTCCATCATGGCGTCCTTGCTGGGGAAATAGTGCTGCACCTGGCCCGGTGAGACGCCTGCTTCGGTGGCGACGTGGCGCAGGCTGATCGCCTCCAGGCCATCACGCGCGAGCAGCCGCATAACGGCGTCACTGATCGTCGCCCGGCGAGAGCTGTGGTCGACCCGTTTCGGCATGAGCCCATCTTTTCACGATGCAGTCGTATTGCTATCAAGGCGTCCCTCTCTTTACAATGCAGTTGTATTGCGAAAGGGGCATCATGGGTTCCGTCATCCGGCTCGGACGCCGATTCGTCCAGCTCGAAGTCGACATCTGGGTGAGCCTCGCGCGGGCTGTCGCGCGCAGGCCCGACCTCGCGGGCGGCACGCCGATTCGCTACGCGGGGGCGATGTCGGCCGTGTTGTGGGCGTTCATCGTGGTGAGCGCGGTGGAGGTCCCGGCCGTGCATCTGATCATCCCGTGGGTGCCGGTGCGGATCGCGGCGTTGGCGCTCGGCGTCTGGGGACTGTTCTGGATGCTCGGCATGCTGGCCGCGCATCACATGTATCCGCACGTCCTCGACGCGGACCGCCTGCGCGTGCGCTACCTGCGCCGCACCGCAATCGATATCCCGCTGCGACTCGTCGGCGCGGTCCGCCGCGATCTCCGCGCCTATGACGGGGCGAAAACCGTGCAGCTCATCGGTTCCGATCTGCTCGCACTCCCGGTCGGCAGCTCGACGAATGTCCGCGTGGAACTCGTGGCGCCACACAGCTTCTCGACTCCGCAGGGTGCGGTCACGGTGCGCGCCATCGGCTTCTGGGCCGACGATCCGGCGGCTGCGGTCGCGGCTATCCGGGCGGCGGCTCCGAGCGAGCGCGCCGGAGCCGCCTGAGCCTGTTCAACCGGGGAGGGGCGCGTCGTCCGGGAAGCGGCGCACCACCTCGATGGGGCCGACGATATTGCGGTTGAACTCGGCGAGATCCTCCGCCGGGATCCAGTATTCGAGGATGTCGCGGCCACCGGCCTGCTGCACCTCGTCGTGCGCATCGTTCCTCCTTGTCGAGGAACGCACGGTAGCCGGGCGGCGGTGTCGCGGCCACCGGTTATTCGGTGGGCGGGGTCGCGAAGGTTTCCAGGCCGGTGACGCGGAGCAGATCCAGGGCGGTCGCGGTCGGGGTGTGTGGGGGAGCCGAGTAGATGATGACGGTCTGGTCGGCGTCGGGGACGTGCATGGCGTCGCAGTCCAGGGTGAGCGTGCCCAGTTGCGGGTGGGCGATGGTCTTGGTGAGGCTGTGCATGACGCTGGATCGGCCCGCCTGCCAGTGCGCCTCGAATTCCGCGCTGCCGGTGCGGAGTTCGGTGAGTAGCCGGGTCAGCTCCGGGTCGTCGGGGTAGGCGGCCTTGACCGCGCGTAGACAGCCAACGCAGGCGGCGGCGTTGCTGTCGGCCTCTTCCGGTGTCATCACCACGCGGCCCATCCCGGTGCCGAGGAAGCGCTGCCACATGATGTTGCGCCGGGCGGGCGGGATCGCGGAGAAGTCGCCGAGCAGGGCCGCCGCCAGGGGATTCCAGGCGAGGACATCGGATTTGGCCGAGAGCACCAGCACCGGCAGGTCCGACAGGCGATCGAGCAACCGCAGCACACTGGGCCGGATGACCATCGGAACCCGGCCCGCCTGCGGCGGTTCGGACCCGGCGAGCCGGTAGACCAGATCGCGGTCGACATCGGCGAGCCGCAGTGCCCTGGTGAGCGCGCCGAGCACCTGATCGGACGGTGTGGGCCCGCGCCCCTGCTCCAGCCGCACGACGTAGTCGACGCTGACGCCGGCCAGGCTCGCCACTTCCTCGCGCCGCAGCCCCGGCACCTGCCTGCGCGATCCGCTCGGCAGGCCCGCGTCGGCGGGGCTCAGCCGGGACCGCGCCATGCGCAGCACCGTCGCCAATTCCGCTCTGTCCACGCCTTCCATGGTGCCGCAGGTCCCGGCGGCCGGGGTGGTACCGCGAGTCCTATGCCCGGCCGGCCCTGGAGAGCGCGCTGCGACGGCGCGAATCTGGAGCCCATGACGACAACGATCGCCCTGGTCACCGGGGCCAACAAGGGACTGGGCCGGGAAACGGTCCGCAGGCTGGCCGACGGCTCGGGCTGGCAGGTATTTCTCGCCGCTCGCGACACCGTGCGGGGCGAGGCGGCAGCGGCCGAACTGACCGCGGCCGGGCTCGACGTCCGGTTCGTCGCGCTGGATGTGACCGCCGACGACTCCGTCGCCGCGGCCGCGGACGCGGTGCGGGCCGCCGCGGGCCGCCTCGACGTGCTGATCAACAACGCGGCGATCGGCGGCCCGCGCACCGCGCCGGGCGAGACGAAGCCCGAGGACCTGCGCGAGGTGTTCGAGACCAATGTCTTCGGCCCGATCCGGGTGACCAACGCGTTCCTGCCGCTGCTGCGCCGGTCCGCCCATCCGCGGATCGTGATGGTCTCCAGCGGCATCGGCTCGATCGCCACCATCACCGACCCGAAATGGGCGGGGCTGCTGCCACCCGCCCTCGGCTATCCGAGTACCAAAGCGGCGCTGAACATGCTCACCGTCATGTACGCGAGCGAACTCGCCGACATGAAGGTCAACGCGGTCGATCCCGGATACACCGCGACGGACCTCAACGGGCACAGTGGTTTCCAGACCGTCACCGAGGGCACCGATGCCATCGTGGCCATGGCGACCCTCGACCGGGACGGCCCGAGCGGCGGTTTCTTCGACCGGACGGGCACCACGTCGTGGTGAGAGCGGGCGCCCTGCTCGCGGCGCTGGTCGCGAGCGTGGGGGTCATCGTGTACCTGAAGACAACGGAGGACGCAGTGGCAGAACGGAATTCACGCACCGGCACGGTGCTGTCGATCGGCCTGCACCCGAGCGCGGTCGACTACTCCCGCTATCCGCGGCTGGACGAAGCCACCCTGACCGCCCGCATCGCGGCGGGCGAGAACGCGTTGCGGGAGGCCGGTTTCGACATCGTCAGCTGTCAGTTGCCCGCCGATCCCGACGCCGCCGAGGCGAAGCTGCGCGAGTGCGCGGCGGGTGGCGAATTCCGGGTGGCGATGATCGGCGCCGGGGTGCGGATGGCGCCCGAACACACCCTGCTGTTCGAGCGCCTGATCAATGTCGCGTCCGAGCTGGCGCCGGGAATCCGGTTCTGCTTCAACACGTCTCCGGAAACGACGATCGACGCGCTGCGGCGCTGGGTGCAGCCGAGCTGAGCCAGTCTACTTGTGGCCCCCGCCGTGGTCGTGGCCGCCGCAGGTGTCGGTCCGGCGGCCGTCCGTGGCGCTCGCCTGACCCGCACCGTGGCCTTCGAGCGCGGCGAACGGACCGCACTGGTGCGGGGCGATCCACACGTGCACCATCGGGTTGCCCGAGCCGGGGTTGATCGAGTTGGGCGGGCAGTTGCCCGCCGCGTCGGTGACACCGGCGACGACGGGGCCGTTGTCGCCGGCCTTCCAGCACAGGTTGTCGTGCACGTGCCACTGCATCAGCGAACCGCCGAAATCGGTCAGCGCCGGGTCGTCGATCTTCTTGCCGTTGGCGATGTACATGGCCGAGACCAGGGTGCGGTTCTGGCCGTCGACCCGGTAGACCAGCGATTCCGGGTGGCCGGCGTCGAGGAAGTTGCCGTCGCGGATGTAGGCGGTGTTGATGTAGTGCTCGTAGCCGGTCGCGGAGTCACCGATCGAGCGGTAGCCCAGCGCGCCGACGGTCGCGACGTCGGCGAAGGCGGGCAGGCCGTCGAGGGTGCTGCGGATCAGGTTGGTGGCGCGCTGCTGCTGGTCGGCGGTCACGCCGGGCACGCCGGACAGGTCGATCGGCTGGGTGGGGTCGAACGGGCGCGGCCAGGCGGTGCCGGTGTCGTGGTCGCCGTGCTCCTCGCCCGCGGCGTGCGGGTGCTCGCCGCCCGTGTCGCCATGACTGTGCACGTGTCCGACGCCGTTGAGCATCGCCACCAGCGCGAGCACGCCCACGGCGCTCGCCGCGATCCCGGATCGCAGTGGCGGCAACGTCGCGGTCGGCCGGAGCAGGCCGACGGCACCGGCGAGCACGGCCAGCGCGCCCAGTGCGGCGCACACGGTGTCGGCCACCTGCGGCGCCTCTGCGGTCAACCCGGTGATCCACGGAATATCGGCGAACCGGGTGAACGCCCACACCGCCGCCGCGAACCCGTTCACCGCCAGCATCGCCGCCACGACCGGCTTGCGCGCACTCAGCAGCACCGCCACGCCGGTCGCGCACTGGATCGCGGCGAGCACCACCATCAGCCGCGCCAAGGTGGCGTGCTCGGTGTGCAGCCCCGCGGCCAGGAAGTGCACCGCACCCGCCCCCACCGACGCGATCCCGCCGAGTAGCAGGTACCCGTTTCGTCCGCTCGCCATCCCAGCTCCTGTCCCTGTCCTTCGCGGCGGACACTACCCGGCCCCCGTGATGCCGCAGTGGCGTACCGATGAGAGAACTCTGTGGGCTGTGTCCGGCTATTCCCAGGGCGGGACTCTCCCGATTGGCCATCGGCGGTGGTTCCGTGCTTAGCTGCACGGTTCCGAACTCCGGAACCGCTTCCACGAGGGGATCTTTCGAATGAGTTTCATGGGTAAGGCCGGCGTTGCCGTAGCGGCGTTGGGTCTTGCGGCCGGGTCGGTGCTCGGCGCGGGTTCGGCCAACGCGGCGGGCGACCTGTTCGGTGCGATCGGGTTCAGCGAGCAGATGTGGGAGAGCTGGAGCTCGTCGAACTGGGACAGTGCGGAGGGCGCCCGCGCCGCGGTGATCGACGGGTGTGTCGCCGCGGGCGGGGAGGACTGCGGTGTCATGACCACCTGGGCCAACGGGTGCGGCGCGCTGGTCTGGAACCAGGAGGGCTGGGTCGCCGCCGCCTCGGGGCCCAACCGCAGCGAGGCCATTCGCAAGGCCATCGACCGGCTGTCCGACGGTGTCCCGATCGCTCGACTGGCCAACTTCGGGTCGGCGGACTTCAGCGGCACCAAGGTCATCGACGTGGTCTGCACGCGTAACGCGGGCTGATCACCGGCCGGCCCCACCCGGCGGCGTTGTCGAATCGAGACCATTACGGTGGGTAACGAACGATGGGCGTGTCGCGAAATCCGTTGCATGAGTCTGAAAAGCACACAAGGTCAACGGGTTTCGGTTCGGGTCGGGGTGGCCGCCGCAGCGGCCGTTGCCGCGCTCGTCGGGTTCAGTGGTCCGGCGGCGGCCCTGCCGTCGGATCAGGTCGTCCAGTTCAACCCGACCCTCGCCAGGATCCCGGGGAACGGCTGCGCGGCCATCATCAATGCCGAGACGGTCCCGCAGCCGCAGGCCGGGCAGCTCGGTGTCCGCGTGAAAATCGTCCAGACCGGGCAGAACTGCGAGGTGTATCGCGTCTCGGTGCGGTGGAAGAACCTCGATACCGGCGTCGCCAACGCCCAGTCCCACAAGGTCGACAGCAACGGCGTCATCGAACACGCTCCTGATGGCGTGATCACCGGCATGGGCATGAGCCCCGGTGTCGGCCGCGTCGAAGCGACCATCGTGGCGACCACCGACACCTATCCCAATCACCATGATCTGGAACAGCTCTCGGGCCAGGCCTGGATCACTCTCAACAGCTAGCCGAAAACGCCGACAGGGGCGGATCCGTACGGATCCGCCCCTGTCGGCGGTGCCGACCTGGTGCGCGGACGCGCCAACGGGCTCGGGCAAGGATTGCGGCCATCGGCAGGTTTCGTCAGGGGATCACGCGCAGGTGGCGGAATTCGGGGATCGCGCGGCTGATGGTGACGAAGTCGGTGTCGTTGTGGACGACGGTCGCGTCGTGGCGCAGCGCGACTGCGGCGATCTGGACGTCGGTGGTTTGGGCGCCGTGGCCCGCCCCGATCTTCCACAAGCCTGTCCTGATCCGTCGCACATTCGCCTCGACGAGGTCGTCGGCGGGCAGAAAGTGGAAGACCGACCCGTAGAGCTCGGTGAGGAAGCCGAGATCGGCTGCGTTGCGGGCGCTGAACCGTGCTTCGTCCATGGTCACTGTCGACGAACACAAGGCACCGATGACCGCGAGCTCGTCGACGGCCTGTTCGATGCCGGCATTCGTTCGGTAGTGCGACATGACCGACTGATCGAGAAGGTATCGCGGGCGAACGGTCGTCGCGCTCACCGCATCGTGCCTCCATATTTCGGTTCCCGCATATTCATAATATCAATGATTCGTAATATTCGAGGTTGCGGATCGGTACGGAGACACACAACGGCCGACGCCGGGTGGATCGTTGCGATCCACCCGGCGTCGGCCGTTGTGCGCGAAGAACTTACGCGGTCGGCTCGAAGGCCTCGGCGATGATCTCGGCCTGTTCCACGGCGTGCACCTTCGACGAACCCGAGGACGGGGCCGACATGGCGCGACGCGAGATGCGGCGCAGCTTGCCCAGGCGCTCGGGGAGCACCTCGGGGAGGTTGAGGCCGAAGAACGGCCACGCGCCCTGGTTGGCGGGCTCCTCCTGGACCCAGGCGATGTCGGTCGCGTTGGGGTACTTGGCCAGTGCCTCGTTGAGGCGGTACGTCGGGATCGGGTACAGCTGCTCGACCCGGACGATGGCCACGTCCTCGCGCTTCTGCTTGGCCTTCTCCGCGGCCAGCTCGTAGTAGAGCTTGCCCGAGGTCAGCAGGATGCGCTTGACCTTGGCGGTGTCGCCGATGCCCTGCTCGTAGGTGGGCTCGTCGAACACCGAGCGG
The DNA here is from genome assembly GCF_052983615.1 of Nocardia fodinahabitans. Lineage (NCBI taxonomy): Bacteria > Bacillati > Actinomycetota > Actinomycetes > Mycobacteriales > Nocardiaceae > Nocardia > Nocardia fodinahabitans. The sequence goes on along the minus strand of NZ_JBRJJC010000001.1, from coordinate 1,842,391 downwards.
AACTTCGACTCGGTGAAGTCCTTGATGTCGGACACCACGGCCTTGTTGCGCAGCATCGACTTCGGGGTGAAGACGATCAGCGGACGACGGATGCCGTCGAGCGCGTGGCGGCGCAGCAGGTGGAAGTAGTTCGCCGGGGTGGACGGCACCGCGACGGTCATCGAGCCCTCGGCGCACAGCTGCAGGAAGCGCTCGATCCGGCCCGAGGTGTGGTCGGGTCCCTGGCCCTCGTGGCCGTGCGGCAGCAGCAGCACCACGTCGGAGAGCTGGCCCCACTTGGCCTCACCGGAGGAGATGAACTCGTCGATGATCGACTGCGCGCCGTTGACGAAGTCACCGAACTGGGCTTCCCACAGCACCAGGGCGTTCGGGTTGCCCAGCGAGTAGCCGTATTCGAAGCCGACCGCCGCGTACTCGCTCAGCGCCGAGTCGTGCACCGCGAACCAGCCCGGCTTCTCCGAGCCGATGTTGTGCAGCGGGGTGTACTCGTCGGCGGTGATCCGGTCGATGATGACTGAATGGCGCTGGGTGAACGTGCCGCGGCGCGAGTCCTGACCGGTCAGGCGCACGTCGTGGCCCTGGTCGATCAGCGTGCCAAAGGCCAGCAGCTCGGCGAAGGCCCAGTCGACCTTGCCCTCGTAGGCCATCTCGCGACGCTTCTCCAGCACCGGCTTGACGCGCGGGTGCACGTTGAAGCCGTCCGGCGGGGTGTTGAAGGCGTCACCGATGCGCTGCAGGACCGACTTGTCGACCGCGGTCTGCACGGTGGCAGGCACCTTCTGGTCGTCCTCGACGGACTCCGACGGCTCCGGAACGTACTTCTCCAGCTCGCGGACCTCGTTGAACACGCGCTCCAGCTGACCCTGGTAGTCGCGCAGCGCGTCCTCGGCCTCCTTCATGGAGATGTCGCCACGGCCGATCAGCGATTCGGTGTAGGCCTTGCGGACCGAACGCTTGGTGTCGATGACGTCGTACATCTCCGGCTGGGTCATCGAGGGGTCGTCGCCCTCGTTGTGCCCGCGGCGGCGGTAGCAGACGAGGTCGATGACGACGTCCTTGCGGAACTTCTGCCGGAAGTCGACCGCCAGGCGCGCGACCCAGTCGCAAGCCTCCGGGTCGTCACCGTTGACGTGGAAGATCGGCGCGCCGATGAACTTCGCGATGTCGGTGGAGTACTCGGTGGAGCGGCTGTTCTCCGGCGCGGTGGTGAAGCCGATCTGGTTGTTCACCACGATGTGGATGGTGCCGCCGACGCGGTAACCCCGCAGGCCACCCAGGTTCAGCGTCTCGGCGACCACGCCCTGACCGGCGAACGCGGCGTCACCGTGGAGCATCAGCGGCATGACCGAGAAGCCCTCGGGGCCGTCGCCCTTGTTCAGCAGGTCCTGCTTGGCGCGCACCAGACCCTCGAGGACCGGGTCGACCGCCTCCAGGTGCGAGGGGTTGGCGGTGAGCGAGACATCGATCTCGTTGTCGCCGAACATCTGCAGGTACTGGCCCCGCGCGCCGAGGTGGTACTTCACGTCGCCGGAGCCGTGGGTGGCCGCCGGGTTCATGTTGCCCTCGAACTCGGTGAAGATCTTCGAGTACGGCTTGCCGACGATGTTGGCCAGCACGTTGAGGCGGCCACGGTGCGGCATGCCGATGACGACCTCGTCGAGCGCGTGCTCGGCGCACTGGTCGATGGTGGCGTCCATCATCGGGATGACGGCCTCGGCGCCCTCGAGCGAGAAGCGCTTCTGCCCGACGTACTTGGTCTGCAGGAAGGTCTCGAACGCCTCGGCGGCGTTGAGCCGGTTCAGGATGTACTTCTGCTGGGCGACCGTCGGCTTGACGTGCTTCTGCTCGACCCGGTCCTGGATCCACTTGAGCTGCTCGACATCGAGGATGTGGGTGTACTCCACACCGACGTGGCGGCAGTAGGCGTCGCGCAGGATCGACAGCACGTCGCGCAGCTTCATCCGCTCCTGGCCGTGGAAGCCGGCGACGTTGAAGGTGCGGTCGAGATCCCACAGGGTCAGCCCGTGCTCGGTGACATCGAGATCGGGGTGGCTGCGGAACTTGTCCTTGACCAGGCGCAGCGGGTCGGTGTCGGCCATCAGGTGACCGCGGTTGCGGTAGGCCGCGATCATCTCGAGCACGCGGGCGCTCTTGTCGACGCCGCGCTCGCTCATGTCCTTGCGCCAGCGGACCGGCTCGTACGGCACGCCGAGGCCGTGGAAGATCTCGTCGTAGAACTCGTCGGAGATCAGCAGGTTGTGGATGGTGCGCAGGAAGTCGCCGGACTCGGCGCCCTGGATGATGCGGTGGTCGTAGGTCGAGGTCAGCGTCATCAGCTTGCCGACGCCGATATCGGCGATCCGCTCGTCGCTCATGCCCTGGAACTCGGCCGGGTACTCCATCGCGCCCGCACCGATGATCGCGCCCTGGCCCGGCATCAGGCGCGGCACGGAGTGCACGGTACCGATGGTGCCCGGGTTGGTCAGCGAGATGGTGACACCGGCGAAATCGTCGGTGGTGAGCTTGCCTTCGCGAGCGCGGCGGACGACGTCCTCGTAGGCGGTGTGGAACTGGCCGAAGCTCATGTCCTCGGTGCCCTTGATGGCGGCGACGGCCAGCGAGCGGTTGCCGTCCTTGCCGACGAGGTCGATCGCCAGGCCCAGGTTGGTGTGCGCCGGGGTGACCGAGTTCGGCTTGCCGTCGATCTCGGCGAAGTGCCGGTTCAGGTTCGGGAACGACTTGACCGCCTGCACGATCGCGTAGCCGAGCAGGTGGGTGAACGAGATCTTGCCGCCGCGGGTGCGGGCCAGGTGGTTGTTGATCACCAGGCGGTTGTCGATCATCAGCTTGGCCGGGATCGCGCGCACCGAGGTCGCGGTGGGGATCGTCAGCGAGGCCGACATGTTCTTCGCGATCGCCGCGGCCGGGCCGCGCAGCACCTTGGTCTCGTCGGCGACGGCGACAGCCTTGGGCGCGGCGGTGGCCGGTGCGTTCGACACCGGTGCAGGCGTGGTCTGCGGCGCGCGCACGGTCGCGGGAGCGGGCTTGGGGGCGGGTGCCGGAGCCGGCGGGGCAGGCGCCACGGCGGGCTTGGCGGCGGCGGGCGCGGGAGCGGCGGCCGGTGTGGGGGCCGCAGCGGCGGCGGGAGCCGGAGGCTGGCTGTTACCGGATTCGGCGCCGACCTCCGGGGTGTAATCCGCGAGGAACTCGTGCCAACTGGCGTCGACCGAGGAAGGGTCCTGTTTGAACTTCTGATACATCTCGTCGACTAGCCACTGGTTCTGTCCGAACTGGGAAGTTGAGCTGCTCACAGCTGGTGTTCGCCTCATTTCGTTCTTCGCGCTGCGACGTTTGTGACGTGCCCGGCAGGGGTATCAGCGGATGGCTGCCGATGCGCCCTCACCGAGCATATGCCCAGCGGCATACCCGTGTTGCGACTGACCCGATCTCCCCGGCTGCTACCGGTCACGCGCCGACAGTATTCCCTCGGCTTCGGCACCCGCCGCCCAGAGTCGCGCGTAACGTCCGCCCTGGGCCAGCAGTTCCTGCGGCGTGCCGAATTCCACCACCCGGCCCTGCTCGACCACGCCGACGAGGTCGGCCCGCGCCGCGGTGGCCAGCCGGTGCGCGACCACGACGGTGGTCCGGCCGCGGGCCAGCGATCGGCTCGCTACCAGGACCGATTGCTCGGTCTCCGGGTCCAGGGTGGAGGTGGCCTCGTCGAGCAGGAGCAGGTCGGGATCGACCAGTTCGGCCCGCGCGAGCGCGATCAGCTGACGCTGTCCGGCGGATAATCCACGCCCTCTTTCACCGACCGGTTGGTTCATTTTCTGCGGTAATCCGTCGATCATCTTCGCCGCGCCGACGGTGGCCGCCGCGGTGCCGATGTCCACTGCCGTGGCGAAAGGTTGCCCGAATGCAATGTTGCTGGCGACGTCACCGGTGAACAGGTGAGCTTCCTGGGGCACAATTCCCAACCGGCCGCGGTAGTCGGTGAGCACAAATTTACGTAAATCGACGCCGTCGACGCGGATCGAGCCCGCCGCCGGGTCGTCCGGGAGGTCGTAGAGACGGGCCAGCAGCTTCACGATCGTCGATTTGCCCGCGCCGGTCGCGCCGACGAGAGCGAGCGTCGAGCCCGCGGGGACGGTGAAGGAGACGCCGTCGAGGGCGGGGGTGTTGGCGCCGGGATAGCGGAAGCGTACGTCGTCGAAGACGATCTCGCCGTCGAGCCGGTCGACGGTCGCCGCGTCCGGCGGATCGGCCGCGATCGAGGACTCGGTGCGCAGCAGGTCGCCGATCCGGCGCAGGCCGACCCTGGCCTGCTGGTAGCCGTCGAACACCTGCGAAAGCTCCTGGATCGGGCCGAACAGCAGGCCCAGATACAGCACGAAGGCGACGAGCGTGCCGGTCGTGGTCCGGCCCTGCGCGACCGCGGTCGCGCCCAGGTACACCACCGCGGCCAGGGCGAGATCGGCCCAGGCCAGCCCGAACGAGAAGTAGGCGGCGATGGCGCGCTGGGCGCGGATGCGGGCGTCGCGGTAGCGGTGCGAGTACTCGGCGAAGCGGCGCGCGGCACTCGGCTCGTTGCGCGCGGCCTGCACCGCGCGCAGGCCCGCGATGTTCTCCTGGAAATCGGCGTTGACCACGGAGACCCGCTCGCGGGAGACGGTGTAGGCCGAGGAGGACACCCGGCGGAACGCCAGCGTCGCCAGCAGCATCGGCGGCACGGTGGCCAGCACGATCAGGGCCAAGCCCGCGTCGATGAAGACCAGGCCGATGGCCACGCCGACCAGGGTGATCAGCCCGACCAGGCCGGTGGCGACGCCGGTCTGCAGGAACGTCGAGAGCGCGTCGACGTCGGTGGTCATCCTGGTCATGATCCGGCCGGACAGTTCGCGCTCGTAGAAGTCGAGGCCGAGACGCTGCAAGTGCGCGTAGCTGCGCACCCGCAGCCCGAACAGCACGCGTTCGCCGGTGCGCGCGGTGAGCACGGTGACGGCCGCGCCGACGACCAGCCCGGCCAGCACCAGCCCGATCCCGACGACGCCCGCGATCGCGAGCGCGGTGCCGTCGCCCGCGGTGACACCGGTGTCGATGGCGTAGCGGACCAGCGGCGGGAAGGCGACCCCGATCAGCGCGTCGACGGTCAGCAGCAACATCACCGCGCAGACCAGACCGCGCACGGGGCGAAGCAGCGCGCGCAGGCCGAACCCGGGCTGCGGTGCGCGCAGGTCGCCGGGCAGGCCGGGTCGCTCGGTGGCCGGGGGCAGCGCGTCCACCGCGGCGCGTAGTTCGGGCGTCTCGCGCAGGTCGGTCGCCGCCGAGGCCATCGATCGTGGGCGGCCGCCGTCGGGGCGGTTCGTGGTGAACGAGGGTGCGGCGGGCACCGCGGAGCCGGTGGGCGCGGGCAGCCGGATGATCCGGTCGGCCTGGGCCAGGGTGGACTCGCGATGGGCCAGGATCAGCGTCGTCCGGCCACCGGGGTCGGGCAGCCTGCGGAAGATCTCCGCCTCGGTGACCGCGTCGACCGCGGAGGTGGCGTCGTCGAGGACGAGCACGCGCGGCCGGGTGAGCAGGGCCCTGGCCAGGGCGATGCGCTGGCGCTGCCCGCCGGACAGGGTGAGGCCGCGCTCGCCGATGACGGTGTCGTAGCCGTCGGGGAGCTCGGCGACGAACTCGTCAGCGGCGGCGGCCGTCGCCGCGGCCCTGATCTCGGCGTCGGTGGCCCCGGGGCGGCCCAGGGCGATATTGGCGGCGATGGTGTCGGAGAACAGGAACGGATCGTCGAAGACCACGCCGAGGGCGCCGCGTAGTTCGTCGGCGCGCAGGTCGGCCAGGTCGACCCGGGTGCCGTCGGTGCCGACCAGGCTGATCCGGCCCGCGTCGGGCGCGTAGAAGCGGGGCAGCAGCAGCGACAGGGTCGACTTGCCCGATCCGGCCGGACCGATGACGGCGACCGTCTCGCCCGGCCGCACGCTCAGATCGAGGTCCTGGAGCACCGGCTGACCGGCCTCGAATCCGAAACTCACCGCGTCGAATTCGATGCCGAGCGGGCCGGTCGGCAGGGTGATCGGCGTGTCGGGGTCGACCAGCACCGGCGCGGCGTCGATGACCTGGAAGACCCGGTCGACGGCGGCCTTGGTGAGCTGGCCCATGATCACCACCGAGGTGATCGTGCGCGCCGAGGACGTCATGGTGGCCAGGTAGGCGGTGAACGCCAGGAAGGTGCCGACGCCGATCGCGCCGTGCCGGGCCAGCACGCCACCGACGATGATCACCGCGACCAGCCCGGCTTGCGGCAGTGCCGAGACCACGGGCGCGAACCTGGCGTTGATCCTGGCGGCGCGGAGCCGCTCGGCGAACAGGCGGCGGCTGTGGTCCTCGAGCACGTCGACCATCCGGGCTTCCTGCCCGAACCCCTTCACCACCCGCACCCCGGTGACGGTCTGCTCGACGTGTTCGGCGAGGTCGGCGGCGCGCTGCTGGGCCGACCAGGTCGCCGCGTAGAGCCGCGGCCGCAGCCGCAACACGATCACCGCCATGGCGGGCGCGACCAGCAGCGCGGCCAGTGCCAGCGGCGGGCTCAGCCACACCATCACCACCGCCGAGAGCACGAACTGCAGCACCGCCAGGCCCGACCACGGGACCATCGCCAGCAGTCCCTGCACCAGTTGCAGATCGGTGATCGAGCGCGAGACGACCTGGCCGGTGCGGATCGCGTCCTGGCCCGCGCCGTCGAGCCGTTGCAGCGCGGCGAGCAGCGACACCCGCAGGCTGTGCTGCACCTCCAGCGACAGCTTGCCCGCCCACAGTCTGCGCGCGAAGGTGACGACGAACCGGCCGACCGCGAGCAGGGCGAGCAGGGCCGCGGCACTGCCGATGGCCTTCGTGTCGCCCGCGACCGCCGCGTCGACGGCGCGCTTGGTCGCCAGCGGCGCCGCGATCGAGACCACCGCACCGGCCAGTACGGCGGCGGTGATGCCCGCGAGCAGCCGGGGATGGCCCAGGCTCAGGCGCCAGAGTCTGCGGATCCAGCCCGGTTCGGTGGCTGCCACCGGGCCTACAGGTCGCGGGTGCGCAGGTCCCACCAGCCCGCGGCGCCGATCGCGGCGGTCCACAGCAACAGGACGACCAGGGCGGCCGGGGTCGGCGCGAAGACCTCGGTTTCGGCGAACGAGCCCGCGCTGACCCCGGCCACCGTGGCCGAGACCGGCAGCAGGGTGGCGAAGCCACCGGCGCCGAAGCCCTTGACCACCACCCAGATCAGCGGTTCCAGGATGAAGGCCCAGCCCAGCAGCAGCCAGACCGTGCCGCTGACCGTGCGCAGCAGCAGGCCGAGGCCCGCGCCGATCACCGCCCAGCACATGGCGACCAGCAGACCGGCCCCGAGTACCTCGAACAACTGCCAACCGAACGCGAACTTGCCCCGGCCCGCCACCAGCAACGCCAGCAGACTCGCCACTTCGGCGGCCAGCGCCACGGCGAAGGCGAACGCGGCGGTGGTGGCGAACTTCGCGGTGGCCAGGTGGTCGCGGTCGGGTGCGAACAGCGCGGTCAGCGCCATGGTCTGGCGCCGGTACTCACCACCGGTGGCGGCGATGCCGAGCAGGGCCGCCACCACGAACACCGCGCCCAGCCCGAGATACAGGCCGATGGTCGCGGCACCGGTGGCGGGCTGCCCCTTCGGATCGGCGGGCCCGGACATCAGCGCGGTGATCAGCGTGCCGACCAGCGCGAGGGCCACGGGCGCGCCGAGCAGCAGCCGGGTCGGGCGCACGGCGACGACCTTGCGCGCCTCGGATTCGATGCCGGGCAGGAGATCGGCGGGCAGCACTGCGGTCATCGTGGCATCCCATACGAGGTCGGCGCCGGGGCGAACGCGGCGGGATTCGCCTGCGGCGCGGGCACGGTGTGCCGGTGGCCGCGGGGCTTGGTCAGCGAGGCGAGGACCCGGTCGGGGTGGATCGGATCGGCGACGATGCTGCCGATCCGCACCTGCGCGGCCTCGGCGACGGCGCGGATGGTGGCCTCGCTCGCCTCGGCGACGGCCAGCCTGCCGTCGGGCCGCATCACCGCGTCGGTGTAGCCCCGCGCGGCCAGCGCGGTGGCCAGCGCGATCGACGGCGAGGCGGCCACGACCAGCCGGTCGGGATGGCCGCGGCGCAGCTTGGCCGGTGTGCCCTGCCAGACGACCGCGCCCTCGCTCAGCACGACGAGCTGATCGGCCGTCGCCACCACATCGGCCAGCTTGTCGGCGCTGACCAGCACGGTCCCGCCGCGGGCGATGTGGCCGCGCAGCAGCTCGTGCAGCCAGCCGCACTCCCTCGGGTCGGCGCCGGTGAACGGGTCGTCGAGGACCAGCAGCGGGGGATCGGCCAGCAGCGCGGTACCCAGCGCCAGGCGGGTCTGCTGACCCGGCTGCAACTGGGCGACAACGGTATCGGCGACCGTGGCGAGCCCGGTCTCGGCGAGCACCGCGTCGACGCGCCGCCGCGACGCCTTCGCGACCGGCGCGTAGCAGCGCAGATGGTCGTGGACCGTGCGGGCCGGATGCAGTCCGCGCGGGCTCAGCACCGCCCCGACCGCGCCCGGACCGCTGCCGGGCACGTCGATCTCGACGGTGCCCGTGGTCGGCTTCTGCAGTCCGAGCACCATCCGCAGCACCGTCGACTTGCCCGCCCCGGTGGGGCCGACGAGCGCGGTGACCGTACCGGTGGGCACCGCGAAGCCGACGTCGTGCACGGCGCTGACCAGCTCGAACTGCTTGCCGACACCGCGCAGTCGCACAGCGTCGCCGCGGCGCCCGCTCACTGCTTCTTCGCCGTGGCGGCGTCGATGGCAGGCAGCGGATCGGCGTCGATGACCGGGTGCAACGGGGACGGCCAGAACGCGGGCGCCAGCCCGAAAGCCTTGTGCGCGTTGTCGATCGTCATCTTGCCCAGCGCCCGGTTGCCCACGCCACCGATGGCGGCGCCGATGCCGGCGGGCAGGATCTTGCCCGCCATCAGCGCGGCGCGCTTGGTGATGAAGCGCTTGATGAACTGCTGCAGCAGCTTGTTGTTGATCGCGGAGAGGCCGGGGACCTTGGTGGCCAGCGTGCCCGCCCAGTTCTTGGACGACGTGCCGAGCCCCTTCTGCACGATGGCCATGCCCGCGTCGCCGAGGACGACCGCGAGCACCATCGCGCGCCGGGCTTCCTTGTCCTGGGGCTCGATGCCGTGCACATAGGCCTCGGCGAGGGTGAACAGGGCCGAGGCCTCCATGAAGAACGCGGTCTCCGCGCTGATCGCGCCGAGCGCGGCCAGCGTGCCGATCCCGGGGACGGCGGCGGTCGCGCCGACCGCGGCGCCGCTGCCGGTGACGGCGAGCAGGTACTGCTTCTCCAGCCGCTCCACGATCTGGGCGGGGTTCTCGGCCGGATGGCGTTCACGTAGGAATTCGACGTAGCGACGCACGGCGGGCGCCTGCAGTTTCGAACCGGTGTCGAGCACATCGACCACGGCCTTCTCGATCGCTTTGTTGAACACGGCGTCGTCCTCCTCATCGCCTGAGACGAAACGAACTGTAGGGCACCGCGGTCCCCGACAGCTCATCATGCCAACGAGCGCCGACACCCCGCTGGTTCCACGATGTGGGCGCGATCTCCACCCTGGTCCTCGCCCCGGAGCTGGTTCTAGTCTGACCGGATGAGCGCAACGCAGCCGACCCGTCTGATCCGCGACTTCACCGCAGCCGGTGCCGAGATCGCGACGATCACCATCGCCCACCCGCCGCTGAACCTGTTCGACCGCCGGCTCATCGACTCGCTGATCGCCGATATCGCGGCGGTGGGCAAACAGCCGCCGCGCGCGGTGCTGATCCGGGCCGAGGGCAAGGTCGTCTCGGGTGGCGTCGACGTGAACATCTTCGACGGGCTCACCGTCGAGGAGGGCGCCCGGCTGTGGAACGACCTGTTCGCCCAGATCATCCACCCGATCGAGGCCCTGCCGTGCCCGGTGGTCTTCGCCGCGCACGGACTCACCCTCACCGCGGCCTTCGAGATCGCCCTGGCCTGCGACTTCATCCTGGCCGCGCCGAAGGCCAAGTTCGGGCTGGTCGAGACCGTCGTCGGGCTGACGCCGTCGATGGGCGGCCCGCAGCGGCTGGCCGAACGCGCCGGTTCGGGCCGCGCTCGCGAGTTCGTGATGACCGGTGACCTCTACGACGCCGCCACGATGGCCGACTGGGGCGTGGTCAACGCGGTGCACGACGATGTCGAGACCGCCGCGCTGGAGCTCGTCGCCCGCCTGGCCGCTGGCCCGACCCGCGCGCACGCGGCCACCAAGCAGATCATCGAGGCGTGGCGTTCCGGCGGTGTGGCACACGCGGATTCGGTGACGCCGGATATCTCGGGCGAGCTGTTCGCGACCGCCGACCTGCGCGGCGCGGTGCGCAGTTTCCTCGAGATCGGTCCGGGTAAAGCGACCTATCGCGGCGAATGAGCGCGCCGAGTGCCTGACAGCTGTGTGATCCACGTCATATAGTCACAGGTGCGGTGCTGCATCGACGTACGTGGAGGTCCGGATGGGTCAGAGCGAGCACGAACCGGGCGCGACCATCATCGAGTTCCCTGCCAAGGGTGCGGCCGGGCGGCTGACCAGGGGATCGGACGGCATCCTGCGCTACGGCGACCTCAGCCCGGCCCTCACCGAACTGCTCGACCTGCGGGTGCACGCATTCACCGGCCGGGAGGCGGTCGTCGAGGTGGGCGGGCCGCGCCTGACCTACCGCGAGCTGTGGCACAGCGCCTCCAGGATCGCCGGTGGACTACAGGACCGGGGCATCGGCTACGGCGACCGTGTCGCGGTGCACATGCCGACGAGCGCCCGCTGGGTGCAGGCGTTCCTCGGCGCGCTGCTCTCCGGCGCCGTCCCGGTGCTGGTCCCCGATTCGCTGCCCGCCGCGGTGGCCGAACGGGTGATCACCGACAGCAGCGCTGACTTCGTGCTCGGCCCCGACGGCCCGCTGCCCGACAGCGCCGCCTACATCGATGACGGTGCGGCACTGGATGATCCGGCGCTGCTCTGCTACACCGGCACCGCCGCCCGGCGTCCGGTGCCGACCGGCGTCGAGCTGACCAATGAGAACCTGCTCTCGGCGGTGTCCTCGGTGATCGGCGCGCTCGATCTGCCCGCCGAGGGCCTGCGCAACCTGGTGCTGCTGCCGCTGGCGCATGCCAGCGGCTGTGTCGACCAGTTGCTGCCGACCTTCGCCGTCGGCGGCACCGTGGTGCTCGCGCCGGGTGCGCGCAGCCTCGCCGACGTGCTCGACACCGAACGGATCGACACCGTCTCGGGTACCCCGCGCATCTTCGCCGGCTTGCTTCCCGAACTCGCCGCGCGCAAGGCGGGGGCGGGTGTGCGGCGGATCAGCAAGGCCTGTCACCGGTCCGAACGCGCCGCCGCGGCCGCCCCGGCCACGCTGACGGCGGCCCTGCGCGACCTGTTCCCGGCGGCCAGGCAGTGGTCGGTCTGGGGCGCCACGGAGACCAGCGGCATCGGCCTGATGGTCGACGACACCGAACTCGCCGGATCCCAATCCACCCTCGGATTCGCTTTCGGCGGGACGGAATTGGCACTATCCGGTCCGCAGGCGAGCGCGGGCCGCGGCGAATTGCTGTGCCGCGGCCCGAATGTCAGCAGGCGCTACTGGAACGATCCGGATGCCTCGGTCGCCCGGTTCAGCGGAAGCTGGTTCCACACCGGCAATCTGGTGAGCATCGAGGACGACGGTCTGGTCCGCGCGGTGCTGCCGGTGCGGCAGCGCCGGGTCAGTGGCCTGTAGCTCAGCGTCGGCGGCCGGGTAGCTCAGCGCAGCCGGGTGTGCAGCGCCTCGCGCAGCGTGCCGGTCAGTCCGATGGCGCTCAGGTAGCTCTCGGTGTCGCCGTAGGTCTCGTGCACGGTGCGGTCGGCGGTGCGCAGGTATTCCTCGTGGACGCCGAGCAGGTCGACCGACAGAGCCTCGCCGCGGGAGATCTTCGGCTCGAGCAGCCGCCGCAGCGGTTCGACGGCGGCATTGCTGGCCAGGTAGTCGGTGTAGACGTCGTCCTCGGTGACGCCCACCGCACGCAGCAGCGTGGCCACCGCCCAGCCGGTGCGGTCCTTGCCCGCCGCGCAGTGCACCAGCGCCGCGCCGACGCCCTCGGCGACGGAGGTGGCCAGCCGGGTGATCGCGCTGTGCGCTTCCGGCATCACCGGGAACTGCCGGTAGACCTCGATCATGTGCGCGCGCGCCGAGACCGTCGTGGCCTCGTGCGGCGGCGCCTCGCCCATCCGCGAGTCGAATGGGGTGACGTGCAGCCGGACGCCCTCGGGGAGGAGATCGTGGCCGATGTGGTCGATCTCGACCAGGCCGCGCAGATCGTGCACGTCGGTGACGCGCAGTCCGCGCAGGGTGTCGTGCCCTTTCTCGTCGAGACCGCTCAACTGGGCCGAGCGCAGCAGCACGCCGGGCCGGATCGTCGAGCCGTCAGTGGTGCGCAGCCCGCCCACATCGCGGAAATTGAAGGTGCCACTGAGCGCGAACTGATCGGCAGGAGGGGAAAGAGTCACTCGTCCAGGTTATCGACGGTTCCGGCGCGGCCGCGCCGGAGTTCGCGGAACGGACACGCACTGTGTGGTGTCCGTTTCGCCGGGTGCCACTGTGCCGTCGCCCACAGGCGACGGGGACGACCTGCGACGACTGTAGACTCGGGCAGTGCGCGGATGATGGCGTAGGGGCGCCGGATGCGGCGAATGTGAACTATTCAAGCCGTATGGTCGGTTTTACAATAGGTCGCATTCGGATAACAAAACAATCTTTCAGTCTGAAAAGGGTGGCTGAATCAGTTCGTGAATCCAGAAAACCTTCTAAGATCGAGCTCGCTGGATAGATTGATCGGCACCTGGTCGGTCTCTCCACTCGCTCGCATCGCCGCGGGCAGCGAAATTTGTTGCCGAGGAGTTGTCGTTGAGCGCCAGTCGTGAACTAACCGAGACATCGCTCCGGCCCGCCGTCTGTGAGGCCGTGGAGCAAGCCGCCGCGAACTCGGACGCCACCGGCGTTCGGGGCCTGCGCGTGCTGCTGCATGCGGGCATGAGTGCCTACTGGCCGCTGGTGAAGGCCGAGCCCGACCGTCAGATCGCCGCCTACGACGCCGCGCTGCAGACCCTGCGGCAACGATGGTCGTCCACTGGCGAGTCCGTCGGTGATCCCACCGCGACCGCGCTGTTCCGGCAGATGGACGACGAGGCCATCTCCTTCCTCGGTCTGTGCGCCCGGCTCTCGGGTACCCAGTGGCTGGAGCCGCTCGACTCGGTCGCCACCTACATCGTCTCGGTGCTCTACGGCGCGGTGCTGCGCTGGCTCGCCGACGGTAACGACGAGACCACCCTGGTGGTCATCGACGACCTGGTCGGCTGCCTGACGCTCAAGGCCGTCGAAGTCTGATCCCCGCGATACTGGACGACTGACCAAATAGGTGGTTCAGTAGTCGAGTGACCCAGACGACATCGGTGCACCATCTGCACGCGTCGACCGCCGAGCTCGACCCGCCGCTGGCCGCGGTCGACCTCGCCGCACTCGACGCCAACGCCGCCGACCTGGTCCGCCGCGCGAACGGTGTCGCGGTCCGGGTCGCCAGCAAATCGGTGCGCTGCCGCGCCGTGCTCGAACGCGTGCTCGGCGACGGACTCACCGCCCAGGGCGGCTTCGCGGGCATCATGGCCTATTCGCTGCGCGAGGCCGGCTGGCTGGTCCGCCTCGGCGCCCGCGACGTCCTGCTCGGCTACCCGACCGCCGACCGGGCCGCGCTGGCCGAACTCGCCGCGTCCCCCGATCTGCTGGCCGCGATCACCCTGATGATCGACGACGTCGCCCAGCTCGAACTCACCCGCGCCGCGCTCGGCACCGACCTGGTCCATCCCCGGGTCTGCCTCGACGTCGACGCCGCCCTGCGGATCGGCCCGCTGCACCTGGGCACCCGCCGCTCGCCCGTGCGCAGCCCCGATCAGGCCGCCGAGCTGGCCGCCGAGGCGCGCAGGCGCGGGTTCGACGTGGTCGGCGTGATGACCTACGAGGCCCAGATCGCCGGCCTGCCCGACAGCAACCCCGCCGTGCGGGTGGTCAAGCGGTTGTCCGCCGCCGAGATCGGCCGCAGGCGCGCCAGGGTGCTCGACGCGGTGCGCATGGTCACCGGTCCGCTGGAGATCGTGAACAGCGGCGGCACCGGCTCGATCGAGGTCTCGATCAGCGATCCGGAGGTCACCGAGGTGACCGCGGGTTCCGGGCTGTACGTGCCGACCCTGTTCGACCACTACCGCTCGTTCACCCCGCGCCCCGCGCTGTTCTTCGCGACTCCGGTGCTGCGCAAGCCCACCCCGCGCATCGCCACCGTCTTCGCCGGCGGCTACATCGCCTCCGGCCCGGCGGGTCCGAGCCGGGTGCCGCTGCCGGTGTGGCCGGCGGGCCTGAAGCTGCTCGGCGCCGAGGGCGCGGGGGAGGTGCAGACCCCGCTGGCCGGTGGCGCCGAACTCGAGATCGGCGATCGGGTCTGGTTCCGGCACGCCAAGGCGGGCGAACTGTGCGAGCGCTTCGACCGGATCCATCTGGTCGACGAAGCGGGCGCGCGCACCACCGTGCCGACCTATCGCGGCGAAGGTCAGTGCTTCGGCTGATCGGTCAGTAACTCGCGCACCTCGTCGTCGGCGAGCTGGTGGAAATCGCGATAGGCCATCCCGACCCCGCCGAGATCGGCCGGGGTCCACAGGCAGATCAGCTCGTCGCACTCGCGGCGCACCCGCCGCGCGGCCTCGGGCGAGGACACCGGCATCGCGACCACGACCCGATCCGGATGCCCGGCCCTGGCCACCCGGCACGCGGCCACCACGGTCGCACCGGTCGCCATGCCGTCGTCGACGATCACCACCACCCGCCCGGCGAGCGGGACCGGGTCACCGGTGCGCAACTCGCGCTGCCTGCGCGCCAGCTCGATCCGCTCGGCCCGCTCGACCTCGTCGAACGCCTCCTGCGTCACCCCGCTGCGCTCGACGACATCGCGATTGACCACCAGCACGCCGCCCTCGCCGAGCGCGCCCATCGCCAGTTCCGGCTGCCAGGGCAGACCCAGCTTGCGGACCAGCAGGATGTCGAGCTCGCCGCCGATGACCGCGCACACCCCGGCCGCCACCGGGACACCGCCGCGGGGCAGCCCGAGCACCAGTGGGCGCGGGGCCCGCAGGTGCTCCAGGGCTTTGCCGAGGACGCGGCCCGCCGCTGCCCGATCGGGGTAGACCACGTCTTGAACGCTACTCCGCGGCGAGCTCCGGCGATACGCGCTCGGTGATGGCGAACCGGCGCAGCGACAGGCTCGGGTTGGCGGTGCGGACCCGGGCCAGATGCGCCGGATCGATCGAGGCGGTGAGCACGCCGGGCTCATCACCCAGCTCGGCCAGCACCACACCCGCCGGGTCGACGATCATCGACGCGCCCGCCCCGCGCGGCAGGCACTGATCGGCGGCCGCCACGTAGATGGTGTTCTCGATCGCGCGGGCCCGCAGCAACGTGGTCCACTGGTCGACCTTCGCCGGGCCGGGAATCCACTGCGCGGGCAGCAGCAGCACCTGCGCGCCCGCCGCCGCGACACGCCGACAACCCTCCGGGAAACGGAGATCGAAACAGGTCTGCATGCCGAATATCACACCGTCGACGGTGAAGGTGGCGGGCGCGACGAGCGGACCGGCCTCGACGACATCCGATTCCAGATGCCCGAACGCGTCGTAGAGATGGACTTTCCGGTACACCGCGACGCGCGCACCGTCGGGCCCGTGGACGACGAGCGTATTGCTGATCGTGGTCGCCGCCGGCGCCGTCCGCTCGACCACACCGGCGATCAGATACACCCCGAATTCGGCTGCGAGCGCGCTCAGTCCGGTGGTGAACGGGCCGTCGAGCGGCTCGGCGACCGCCACCACCCGCTCGTCCAGCCGGGTCACCGCAAACATCGAGTATTCGGGGGCGAGGACCACCTTCGCGCCCGCCTCGGCGGCCGTGCGGAGGTGCTCGCGCAGGGCCGCGAGATTGGCGGTCGGGTCGGTCTGGGGAGCGAATTGGACGACCGCGATCGGCACCGCGTCCGGTGCCGGTTCCTGATGCGCTGACCCGTTCTGCAGTTGCATAGGTCTCACCGTATTCACCCGGTGGCCGGGACAGCTACCGTCAGGCAGTAAACTGCTGGTCAATGAGTACCAATGAGGTCGACAGCGTTCCTGCCGACGACGACAGGCACGAAGAAGGCCCGACATTCGCCGATCTCGGGATCGATGACCGCGTCCTCGCGGCCATCGCCGACGTGGGCTACGAGTCGCCGTCCCCGATCCAGGCGGCGACGATTCCCCCGCTGCTGTCCGGCGCGGATGTGGTCGGCCTCGCCCAGACCGGCACCGGCAAGACCGCTGCCTTCGCGATCCCGATCCTGATGGGTCTGGACACCGCCCAGAAGAAGCCGAGCGCGCTGGTGCTGGCCCCTACCCGTGAGCTTGCCATTCAGGTCGCCGAGGCCTTCGGCAAGTACTCCGCGCACATTCCCGGTCTGCACGTGCTGCCGATCTACGGTGGGCAGAGCTACGGCGTGCAGCTGTCGGGTCTGCGCCGCGGCGCGCACGTGGTCGTCGGTACGCCCGGCCGCGTGATCGATCACCTGGAGAAGGGCACGCTGGATCTGACCCAGCTGCGCTACCTGGTGCTCGACGAGGCCGACGAGATGCTCAAGATGGGCTTCCAGGAGGACGTGGAGCGCATCCTGCGCGATACGCCCAACGACAAGCAGGTCGCGCTGTTCTCGGCGACCATGCCGGGCGCGATCCGCAAGATCTCCAAGCAGTACCTGAACGAGCCGGTCGAGATCACGGTCAAGTCCAAGACCCAGACCAACACCAACATCACCCAGCGCTACGTGCAGGTGTCGCATCAGCGCAAGCTCGATGCCCTCACCCGCGTTCTCGAGGTCGAGGACTTCGAGGCGATGATCATCTTCGTCCGCACCAAGCAGGCCACCGAGGAGCTGGCCGAGAAGCTGCGCTCGCGTGGTTTCTCCGCCGCGGCGATCAACGGTGACATCGCGCAGAACCAGCGTGAGCGCACCATCGGCCAGCTGAAGTCGGGCGCGCTCGACATCCTGGTCGCCACCGACGTGGCCGCCCGCGGTCTCGACGTGGACCGCATCTCGCACGTCGTGAACTACGACATCCCGCACGACACCGAGTCCTACGTGCACCGCATCGGCCGCACCGGCCGCGCGGGCCGCTCGGGTCAGGCGCTGCTGTTCGTGGCGCCGCGCGAGCGGCATCTGCTCAAGTCGATCGAGCGCGCCACCCGGCATCCGCTGATCGAGATGCAGCTGCCCAGCGTCGACGACGTCAACGCGACCCGCGTCTCCAAGTTCGGCGACATGATCACCGAGAACCTGTCCTCGGACAACGTGGCGCTGTTCCGCAAGCTGATCGAGGACTACGAGGCCGAGCACAACACGCCGCTGGTCGACATCGCGGCCGCGCTGGCCGTCGGCGGCTTCGACGGCGACAACTTCTTCATGGAGCCCGAGCCGGAGCCCGCGCCGCGTCGTGAGCGCGATCGGGACCGGGATCGGGATCGGGAGCGCGCCCCGCGCCGCTTCGACGACGAGGACCGCGCCCCCCGCGGCCCGTCGTTCTCCCGCGAGAGCGGCCAGGAGCTGGCGACCTACCGGATCAGCGTCGGCAAGCGGCACCGCGTGGTGCCGGGCGCGATCGTCGGCGCCATCGCCAACGAGGGTGGGCTGCGCCGCAGCGACTTCGGGCACATCAGCATCCGGCCCGATTACAGCCTCGTCGAGCTGCCCGCCGACCTGCCGCACGAGACGCTGGAAGCCTTGCGCCGCACCAGGATCAGCGGCGTGCTGATCCAGCTGCAGCCCGATCAGGGCCCGCCCGCGCAGCGGCTGGCCTCGCGGGGCCCGCGCCGCGATCGTGACGCGCGTCCGCGGACCGAACGGCGCAAGCCGCGGTTCTGACGCCGGGGGCGCTCGCCGGACCCGGCGAGGTCACACCCGTGGCAACTGCTCGACATGTCCGCGGGTAGCGCCCTGGTCGCCCGCGGCGCTGGTTAAGGTGTTTGCCGTCGGGTGTGCGTGAACACAGGAGGGCCGCGTTTGTTCGTGTCCGGTGATCGGGTGATCGGTGCCGTCGGCGATCTCGTGCGCGCGGCGGGCTGTGAGTTCGCGCTGCTTCGCGCCCTGGACGCGGCCATCGGCAACCTCCCCGGCGTGCCGGACGCCGCTGTCCCCGTCGTGCGCGCCGCCGAGGTGGCGCCGGAGTTGCTGCGGCACTTCGGCGACACCCTGATCCGCATCCCGTCGCCCGAGATCCCCGGCGCCACCCCCGCCGCCCGGATCGCCGCCCTCACCACCGCCGCCGACCACACCGCGGCGGCCCTGCGCGACGGCGCGCCCGCCATCCTCGGCGCGGTCTTCTTCGACGGCCGATTCGCCTGCGGCGCCGAGGTACTGATCCGCGATCCGGACACCGGGCACTACACGCAACACAGCGCCGTCGGGTCCGCATCGGTCGGCGTGCCCGCCGCGCTGCGCTCGGGCCCGGTGCCAGGGGTTGTCGGCGGGACCGGTGATCGAGGTGCCGCCCCGGCGCCGGGGACCGACGACCGTGGTGTGCCGACGGATGCGGGTGAGTTCGAGACCGTGGATTCCGGTGCACCCGAGGTTCTCGAGGCGCCGGTTTCCTTGCCCGCGGCGGACTTCCGGGCGTTGCGGCGTGAGTTGGCCGCCGGGCGTACGCCCTTCGAGCGGGCCACTGCCGCGGTCGGGGCGTCCGAAGCCGAGGGGGTGCGAGAGGCACTGCGGGCGCGGCTCGCGTTCGCGGCCTGCGCCGCCGCACTCGCCGAGGCGGGCGTGCGGGTCGACCCGTCGGCGTATCTGTGGACGGCGGCGGGTGTCCAGCGGACCCGGACCGAGGAGCTCGCGCGCGTGTATCCGGCCCGCCGGGCGCGGGTGGAGCGGATCGTCGAGGAGAAGCTGACCGAACTGCTGCCGGTCCAGTGGGGCGACCCCCGCTACCTCGCGTGCGGACGGTGCGCGACCTGCCGGGTCGCCGCGTCCACCGCCCGGGACCTGTTGCTGGTGGCGGGAATCCGCCCCACCCAGCGCGCCCGGCTCCGCGAGGCGGGCGTCCTGACGATCGACCGCCTCGCCACCACGACGACCCCGGTCACCGGCCTCGCCCCGCGCACCGTGACCGCCCTGCGCCGCCAGGCCGAGATCCAGCTGGAGCGCGAGCACACCGGCGAACCCGCCTTCGCCCTGCGCGACGCCGCCGCCCTCGGCGCCCTACCCGCCCCCAGCCAGGGCGATCTCGCGCTGATCGTCGACGTGGACCAGCACGGCGCCGTCACCACCGTCGAACTGTCCGATGCGATGTCCGTTGTCTACCGCGGCGCGGTGCCTGCCACCGACCTGTCCGAGGCGCGTCGCCGGCCCGGCGAGCGCGCCGACGTGACAGCCGCAGCGCACGACCTCACCGCCACCAACGCGACGCCCGCCGCGGCGGGCGTCGCGCTCGACGAGCTGCTCGACATCATCGGTGAGCACCGTGCGATCGACCCGGATGTGCGCGTGTACCACTACGGTTCGGCCGTGCGGACCGCGCTGCTCGACTGGGCGGGCCGCCACGGTACCGGGGCCGACCTGCTCGACGAGTTACTGGCCGACGGCGCGCTGTTCGATCTCGCGCCCATCGTGCGCACGGCGCTGCTGATCGGCGAACAGTCCTATGACATCGCGGGTCTGGCCGGGTTGTTCCCGGCCGTGGAGGGTCGGGCCACCACCGTGCTTGCCCTGCGGGACTGGCTGCTGGCACGTGCCGACGACGCGGGTATCGAGGTGCCGGGGACCAGGTTCGCCGTCGCGGAGGCCGACATGCCGCCGTCGTTGCGGCCCGGTTCGCTGGAGGCCGCGCTGACCGAGTTCGCCGCCGTGGCCGCGGGCGACGCCGCGCGCGCCGCGGCGCTGACCGCCGCGATTCTCGGCTATCACCGTCGGGAACGTCAGCCGCGCTGGTGGGCCCACATCGACCGGCTCGGCCACCCCGTCGGCGAATGGGCCGACGCGCCCGGCGTGCTCGTGGCGGAGTGGGGCACCGTCGACACCAAATGGCACCGCACACCGCAACTTCCGACGATGCGCCGCTACCTGACGCTCACCGGCAGGCTCGGCACCGGCGCGACCCTCACCCCGGGCACCCAGATGGTCACCATCTACGACGGCGCCGCCGCGGCGGGCATGACCCAGACCCTCGGCCGCCGCGCCACGGCGACGGCCACCGTGCTCGGTTGCGCGGTCGACCCCAACTTCGACGACACCGTCCGGCTCGAGGAGCTGCTGCCCGAAGGCTGCCCGCCCTACGACGACCTGCCCGCCGCGATCGCCCCCGGCCCGCCCGACGGCGAGGCCGAAATCGAAGCGGCACTGGAGCTCACCGCGCAGGACCTGCTCGTCACCCTGCCCGAGGTGCCCGAGAACGCCGTCTACGACCTGCTGCTGCGCCGCGCGCCCCGCCTGCGCGACGGGTTGGATCTGCCGCAGGTGCACGGCGATATCGCCGCCGCCCTGGCGAGCGCGGTGGGCGCGCTGGACGCCTCCTATCTGGCCGTGCACGGCCCGCCCGGCACCGGCAAGACCGGCATTACGGGCCGCGCGATCGAACGGCTCGTCACCCGGCACAAGTGGCGGATCGGCGTGGTCGCGCAGTCGCACGCGGTGATCGAGCGGATCTTCGACGCGGTCGTGGAGGCCGGGCTGCTGCCCGAGCTGGTGGCCAAGAAGGACGTCGCCTCGGTCGGTCCGGAGTGGTCGGCGATCGACGCCGCGCGGTATCCGCGGTTCCTCGACAACGCGGTCAACGGGTGCGTGATCGGTGGCTCCACGGCTGATTTCGTCGACGAGACGCTGATCGCGCCCGGCGCGCTGGACCTGCTGGTGATCGCCGACGCGGGCGCGAGCTCGCTGGCCGATACCGTCGCCGTCGCGGTGAGCGCGCGCAATCTGCTGCTGATCGGTGATCCGGTGCCCGCGCGGGCGCAAGCCGCGCACCCGGAACCGGTGCAGGTCTCGGCGCTGGACTGGCTGTGCGAGGGCGCGGCCACCCTGCCCGCCGAGCGCGGCTACTTCCTCGACCGCACCTGGCGAATGCATCCCGCGGTCTGCGAGCCGGTGTCGGCGAGCTGCTACGACGGCAGGCTGCGGGCCAGCGAGACCATCACCCTGGCCCGGGATCTGGCCGGGATCGCGCCGGGCGTGAGCACCGTGCTCGTCGAACATCGCGGCAGTGCCACCGAATCCGACGCCGAGGCGCGCGAGGTGGTGCGCCGCGTGCGTGCCCTGCTCGGCGAGACCTGGACCTCCGGCGGGCGCGCCCGCAAGCTGCACCCGCACGACGTGTTCGTCGTCGCGCCCTACGCGGCGCAGGTCGCGCGCATCCGAACCCTGTTGGCGCGTGCCAAGATCGAGGATGTGCTCGTCGGCACCCCGGACCGGTTCCGCGGTCGGGAAGCCGCCGTCGTCCTGCTCTCGATGACCACCTCCACGCCCGCCGACGCACCGTTCGGCATGCGAGCGCTGCTGTCGCGCACCGTGATCCACGCGACGCTGTGCCGCGCGATGTGGAAGGCGATCGTCATCCGCTCGCCACTGCTCACGGAATACCTCCCGGACACACCGGAGGAACTGGCCGCCCTCGCCGAATTCCTCCGCCTGGACTGAACCGCCGCACGGCCGGGTCGGCGTCAACCTTCGGCGCGTACCTCGCCGACGCCGTTGATCGCCGACGCCGTCGCTCATCGGCGAGTCCTGAGACGGCCGACCGGCGCGGTCCTAGGCGCTGCGCAGGAGCCGACGCAGCCAGTCGGCGGCGAGTTCCGGTGTGGCGGGGGCGATGTCGACGCGATGGGCGGTGTGCACCAGATAGCGGCCGTCGCCGGTGACATCGATCCAGGACAGCACGCCCGCCGGGGTGAGGTCGTCGCCCGCGGCCACCAGGATCTGCCCGATGCCGTCGCGGGGCCGTTGCAGCAGCCTGCGGACGCGGGCAGCGTCGGACGGTCCGGCGACGGGCGCGGTGACCAGGTCGCGGCTGTCCTCGACGACGCGGGCGGTGAGCGCCGACAGCGCCGGGCCGGTGGCGGTCTTGCCGACGGGCATCCGCGCGAACACCTGGGCGGCGAACCGCCGCGTGCTGCCCACCTGGACGTGGACCGAGCCGCCCCGGTCCTCGGTGCGGCCCGGTTCCTGCACGGCCAGCACGGCCACGTCGTTGGTGACGGCGCCGAGCATGCGGACCGGCGCGCCTGCTCGGCCGCACACCTCGACGCGGATCTCCGGCTCGGCCAGCACCCGCAGCGCCGCCGACAGATCGGCGTCGAGGGTCGTGGCGCACCAGGCGTCGAGGGCGGGCTGGGCGGCGGCGCGTTCGGCGGTGTCGCGGGCCGAGGCGCGCACGGCGAGCGGATACGGGATCCGGTCGCCGTCGGTGCGCGCCCAGGCCAGCGCGAACTGATCCGGCGTGAGGTGCCAGTTCACCCCCGCTCGGTCCACTCACCGAGCACGGCGGGACTGGTCGGCTCCATCTTGCCGATCAGCGCATTCACTTCGTCGGCGGGCTCCAGGTAGGTCGGCTCCTCGTCGAGGAACCGCAGGAACTCGTCGTCGTCCTCCTCGTCGTCCTCCGGTGTCACCGGCGGTCGCGGCCCGCTCGGCGGCCGGGTCGTGTCGGAAGCCACCATGGCGCCGCCCATCAGGCCGCCGATGGCGCCCGCGGTCATGCCCGCCGTCGCGTCGCCGCCCGCCGCGACGGCGTCCTGGCGGCCCTCGGTCGACGCCGAGGAGGTATCGGTGCTCGCGGTGCGGGTGGCCTCGTCGTCCGGGGTGGGGCCGTCCTGCGTTGCCGCGGTGGACGTCTCGTCGTCGGACCGGCCTGCGGTGGCCCTGCGGCGGGTGCGCGGGTCGATCGAGGGCAGGTAGCCGGCCTGTGTCACCGGGACCGCGGAGGCCGGGCCGCCCGCCACGGTGCTCGCGGCACCGACGGTCGCCGGTGCGAGCGGCACGCCCTGGGCACCCGCCGCGGTCGTTGTCGTCGTGGACGACCCGGCGGCGACGGTCTGTGTACCACTGCCCCCGCCTGTGTGCACGAAGGCCGCTGTCGTGCCGTTCCCGGCGCCGGCCGCACCCGCGGAGGTGCCGTCGGCCGAAGCCGGATCGATCGTGGCAGCGGCGGCCGACACGACGGGCACGGCGGCCGACGGCTCACCGGCGGCACCGTTCGGCGCGGCAGCGGGAGCGGAAGCCCCCGGCTCCGTGGTGATCTCGGGGAAGGACGGCACCCCCGACCCGGTCGGCACAAAGGCACCGGCGTAGATCGTCTCCATCGCCCGCACCGCGTCGAGCCGGGCGTTCTCCGCCTGCCGCACGATCGCGGCGTTGTCGGTGGCCTGCTGCGAGTCCAGCAGCGCGGCCGCCGGATCCGGCTGGGCGCCATCGGGTTCGGTGACGGCGGCGCGCACCGACTCGGCGGCATCGCCCGCCTGGCCGAGCCGGACTCCCACCGCGGTCAGCACATCGGCGATCCGCCTGCCCGCCTGCTCGAAGTCGCGCACCGCGTCGATCGCCCGCTGGGCGGCGCTGCCGCGCCAGCCGTCCGCGATGGCGGCGCTGATCTCGCTGTGCGCGTTCTCGACCTCGTCACCGAGCCCGGTCGAGGTGGTCAGGAACAGCTCGCCAGCGGCGGAAAGCGCCGCCGGGTCCAGCTGCCGGACGGCCTGGTGGATCTCGGCGTGCGAGAGGTTGTCGAACACCTCGACGACGACGGCGTAGTCGGGATCGGTGCCGGGCGCGCGGCCGGAGATGCTACGCATGGTCGACCTCCTGCTGCGCGATCGAGGCGGCCAGCGCCTGATCGCTGTCCTGATAGGCCGTACCCGCGGCGCGGAAGACGGCGGCCAGCGCCCGCGCGGTGCTCGCGTAGGCGCGCAACTGGGTGAGCGCGTCGGCCGCTTTGCTCTCGAATCCGGTGCGCAGCGCGGTGCCCGAGGGCAGCCCGCCGAAACCGGGGATCACCTCGGCCCCGCCGAGGACGAGCAGCTGGGCGTCGACCGCGTCGGCCAGGCGCTCGTAGCGCTGGGCGCAGCGTTCCGGCGCACCGTCGGCGACCAGCAGGCCGTCGATCCACAGCCCACCCTCGTCCACGGCCTGGCCGAGTGCCGCCGTATCCGGCAGCCCTGTTCGATTCGGTTGCACCGTTCCCCCTTCGTCGTTCATCGCGCCGTGGTGAGTACCCACTGCGCGATATCGGCCGCCACGCGCTGCTGCACCGGTTCGTGCAACAGGTCGTGTCCCGCGTCGGCGTACTCGCGCAAATCTACCGATCCGTGTCGCGCTGTCCATAGCCGGATTGCATCGATCGGCGCCCGCCGGTCGTCGGCGCCGTGCACGGCCAGCACCGCCAGACGCGGGTCCGGCGCGATCTCGGTGGCCCGGCGCGGGGTGCCGCAGACGACCAGTCCGGCCAGGTCGGCGGGGTGCGCGGCGGCGACGGTGAGCGCCGTGACCGCGCCCAGCGAATGGCCCATCAGCACCGGTGCCGCCACGCCCGCCGCGGTGACCTCGGCGAGCAGCCCACCGGCATCGGCGGCCAGTTCGGCGACGGTGCCCGGCGCGGCCGGATCGCCTTCGCTCAGGCCCTGGCCTGCGGTGTCCAGCGTCCACAGCTCGATCCCGCTGGGGCGCAGCAGATCGGCGAAGCGGTGGTAGTGCCCGCTGTGCTGGCCGGTGCCGGGCAGCAGCACCAGCGTCGCGGCGGCCTGCTGCACCGGCCACCGCCGATAATGCAGTCGGCCGCGGGCGCTGTCGAAGTAGGGCACCGACCGATTATGACGGCTGGACGAATTGTCGTGCGCGACAGGAGCAGCGCGCACCGTTAGACTTTCGCGCGTCGAGCTGGGTCAACAGAGTCGAGGTCTGCCATGTCGTTCCGCCGTTGCGTCGCCCACGTTGTCGTCGGCGCGGCCGTCGTGACCACCGCCTCGCTCGGCGCGGGCACCGCGGGCGCGGCGCCGGTCGCCGAGTGCGGCCGGGCGAGCCAGGACGTCGCGATCCGCTCGAGCGTGCCGCTGCTGGACTGGTCGGAGAACTTCGGACTCGACAGTGCGGGGAACCTGTGGGTCGCCCGGATCTTGCGCGGTGAGGTGCAGCGCTACGACCGCGAGGGCAGACTGACCGCCACTGTCGCGGTGCCGTCGCCCGGCGCGGTGCGGCTCGGCCCCGACGGCTTGCTCTACGTCGTCACCGGGAACTCGCCGCTGTCCGGCGCGGGCGGGATCGTCCGCTTCGATCCCGCGGCCACCGCGCCGGTGCCGACCCCGTTCGCCACCGGCTTCACCCAGCCCAACGGCGCCGCCTTCGACGCCGACGGCAACCTCTACGTCACCGCGGGCAACGGCGTGCACCGGCTGCGCCGCGACGGCAGCGAGGACATGGAGTGGTGGGCCGCGGTGAAGGTCGACGGGCCCAACGGCGTTGTCGTCGCCGGTGATTCGGTCTACGTCACCGCCAACTTCGTCGCCGCGGGCGCTGCGCCGGTCGGCCGGGTCCTGCGGCTGTCGCGCTCGAATCCCGCCGACAGCGTCACGGTCGCCGACCTGACCTCCTTCGGCACCCTGCCCGATTTCGTCGACGACCTGGTCGTCCGTGACGGCGCGCTCTACGTCACCACGCTGGCCGGGCACCTCGTCCGCGTCGACCCCGAGACGGGCGCCACGTGCACCGTCCTCGCGACGCAGCCGCTCACCGCGGTCGTCGCCGACCCCGCCGATGCCACCGCACTGCTGGCCGGTTCCGAGGAAGGGACCGTGCTGCGCATCCGTCCGATCGGCTAGACCGCACCTACACCCGGTAATGCCAAGGCTGACCAGGGTTCGTCGCGCGGAATCAGCCGCCGACGGTGAGCGCGGACGGCGGGTTCTGTGGCGCGGGTGCCGGTGTGGTCCGCGGTGCTTCGGCGGGTGCGGGAGCCGGTGCGGGGGTCTCCGGGGCGGGAGCCTGCGATCGCGGCGCACCCGAGGACGACTCACCCGAGCCGGGACTGGTGGCCTGCGGTTCGGGAGCGGGCGGCGCGGCGGGCGCCTCGGGAGCCTGCACCGGCAGATCCGGGACGACGAACGTGCCGACGGTCGGCGTCATCACGCAGCGCGCGCCCGGGTAGTCGATGGTGCCCCACATCGACGCGATCACGGTGCCCGCGCCGCTGTGCACCGTCTTCGACAGCGACGGCAGCTGGAACTCGGTCAGGTCGTCGAGCGGGACGATGCCGCTCTGGCCGGTGTTCACGTTCACCCAGGCCACGCTGAGACCCGACGCCAGCGCGAAACCGGTGTGCCGCGGGCTGGCGCTGAACCGGATGTCGCCGGGCGCCATGCTGGTCTCGGTGCGCGGGCCGGGGCCCTCGAAGGTGGCGGCGGCGATGATCGTGGTGATCGGGCCGTTGCTGCCGCAGCCGAAGGTCGGCGCCGCGTAGGTGAAGGGGATGAACTGCGCGGAGATGTCGCGCAGCCGGTCCGCGCCGACGATCTCGGTGAAGCTGTCGAGCGCGCCGACGCCGGCCTTCGCGGCGGAGTCCTCGCCGGCGATCTCGGTCAGGTGGCTGATGCCCTCGTCGAGCGGGGTGGGGGTCGCGCTCGCGGTCGATGCCAGCAGGGCCAGCGCGCCGATGCTCGCCGCGGTGACCGCCGCTGCTCTGCCTGCGATGGATCTGCCGTTCACCCGTGACTCCTCGTGGATGCTCGAGGCCGGTTCCCCGGCTCGTCTGGCAACGTACCAGGTCGGCGGCGGGGTCGCCGAGCCACCGGCGGGTGCGGCGCCACGGGGGCTGAGCACGGGCAGGTGTGATGTAGTCGACACTGGCGTTTACTCGGGGGTAGGTTTTTCTCGACGGCTACCAACCACGCTGGGAGACCCGGATGAAGTTAGCCCTTTCCTCTGCAGAGGTCGCCTTCCGCGACGAGCTCCGGCATTTCTACAAGACCGAGATTCCGGTCGAGATCCGAGACCGCGTCAAGTACGGCCACGAGCTGTCCCGCGACGACATCGTCACCGCGAACAAAATCCTCAACGACCACGGCCTCGCCGTGCCCAACTGGCCGGTGGCCTGGGGCGGCAAGGACTGGACGCCGATGCAGCGCCACCTGTGGCTCGACGAGATGCAGCTGGCCTCGGTGCCCGAGCCGCTGACCTTCAACGCCTCGATGGTCGGCCCGGTGATCGCCCACTTCGGGTCCGAGGAACTCAAGCAGCGCTTCCTGCCGCCGACCGCCGCGCTCGACATCTGGTGGTGCCAGGGCTTCTCCGAGCCCGACGCCGGATCCGACCTGGCCTCGCTGCGCACCACCGCGGTCCGCGACGGCGATTCCTACATCGTCAACGGCCAGAAGATCTGGACCACGCTCGGCCAGTACGCCGACTGGATCTTCTGTCTGGTGCGCACCGACCCGAACGCGCCCAAGAAGCAGGCGGGCATCTCCTTCCTGCTCTTCGACGTGCGCTCGCCCGGTGTGACCATGCGCCCGATCAAGCTGATCGACGGCAGCTACGAGGTGAACGAGGTCTTCTTCGAGAACGTCCGGGTGCCCGCCGATCAGCTCGTCGGCGAGGAGAACCAGGGCTGGACCTACGCGAAGTTCCTGCTCGGCAACGAGCGCACCAGCATCACCGGCGTCGGCAAGACCAAGGTCAAGATCGGGCTCGCGAAAGACTACGCGCGCCAGACCAGGACCGGCCACGGCACGCTGCTCGAGGACCCGGTGTTCGCGGCCAGGGTGGCCGAGCTGGAGAACGAGCTGCTCGCCCTGGAACTCACCCAGTTGCGGGTGGTCTCCAATTCCGCCGACGGCAAGCCGAATCCGGCCTCCTCGGTGCTGAAGCTGCGTGGTTCCGAGCTCCAGCAGGCGGCCACCGAACTGCTGCTCGACATCGC
Organism: Nocardia fodinahabitans; assembly: GCF_052983615.1. Taxonomy (NCBI): domain Bacteria; kingdom Bacillati; phylum Actinomycetota; class Actinomycetes; order Mycobacteriales; family Nocardiaceae; genus Nocardia; species Nocardia fodinahabitans. The sequence goes on along the minus strand of NZ_JBRJJC010000001.1, from coordinate 1,814,306 downwards.
CGGCGCCGACGCGCTCCCGGTCGACGCCGACGGCATCGCCTCGCCCGCCTGGGCCCAGCACACCGGCCCCGGCTATCTGAACTACCGCAAGGTCACCATCTACGGAGGCTCGAGCGAGGTCCAGCGCTCGATCGTGTCCTCCACGATCCTCGGATTGTGAGGCGCTGACATGGATCTCGAACTCACCGAAGAACAGACGATGCTGCGCGACACCGTGCGCGAACTGCTGCACCGGTTCTACGACGGCGAAGCGCTGGCCAAGGCGGGCGAGACCGACCCCGGCTGGAACCGCACGGTGTGGAAGCAACTCGCCGACCTGGGCGTGCTCGGCCTGACCATCGACGAGGACGACGGCGGCGTCGGTGCGAGCCCGGTCGAGGCGATGCTGGTGCAGGAGGAGCTCGGTCGCGCGCTCGCCCCGGAACCGGTGCTCGACGCGGTGGTGATCCCGGCCGAGCTGCTGAAGCTGACGGGCAGCGCCGAGCAGCGCGGCCGGCTGCTGCCCGCGCTGGCCGCGGGCGAGAAGCTGCTGGCCTTCGCCCATGCCGAGCCGGGGCAGCGCTGGCCGTCGACCGAGATCACCACGGCCGCCACCGCGCAGGGCGACGGATACACGCTGTCCGGTGTCAAGAACCCGGTGCTGCGCGGCGATGTCGCCGACGAGCTGATCGTCAGCGCCGTGCTGCCCGGCGGCGGCACCGGCCTGTTCCTGGTCGACCCGGCCGGGTCCGGGGTGACCAAGCGCGCTTACCGGACCTTCGACGGCAGGCGCGGCGCCCAGTTCGAGTTCGACGGCGCCGCCGGTGAACTGCTGGGCGACACCGTCGACGCGGCCGAGCAGATCGCGCTGGTGCAGGGGTACGCGCAGGCGGCGCTGTGCGCGGAATCGGTCGGTGCGATGGAGATCGCGCTGACCCTGACCACGGACTACCTCAAGACCCGCAAGCAGTTCGGCGTGACGCTGTCGAAGTTCCAGACGCTGACCCAGCGGGCGGCGGACTGCTACGTCTCCCTCGAACTGGCCCGCAGCATGAGCCTGTTCGCGACGGCGGCGCTGGCCGACGGCGGCAACGATCCGGTGGTGGCCTCACGCGCGCGGCTGCAGGTCGGCAAGTCGGCCGAGCACATCGGGCAGGAGGCGATCCAGATGCACGGCGGCATCGGCGTCACCGCGGAGTATCCGGTGAGCCACTACGTCGCCCGGCTCACCGCGATCGGGCAGACGCTCGGCGGGGCACTGGAACATCGGCGGATTCTGGCCGACCGGGTCGGCAGTTACGACCTGCCGGAGCTGTAGCGCGGCACCGTCGACGGTGCGTGCCCCGGTGGGGTGCGCACCGTCGCTGTGTCAGCTCTCGTCGTCGGTCGTGGTCGGGGCGACCGTGGTCGTCGGCGCTTCGGTGGTGGCCGCCGGCGTCGGGGTGGCGGGGGTGCCGGGCGCGGTGGTGGTGTTGTCGTGGGAGTGCGTCGTCGGGTCGTCCGTCTCGGCGGCTTCCTCGTCGTCGACCGTCGGGCGGATCCTCGGCGGGGTGGTGAGTGTCGGGATCGGCCGGGTGGTGGTGGTGCTGCTCGGCGTGGTCGTGTGATCCTCGGAGGTGGTCGCGGGCGGGCGCGATTCGGTGGTCGCCTCCGACGGCCTGGACTCGGTGGTGGACTCGCCCTCGGCCGGCGGCTCCGACGGCGAGGTCTCGGTGGAGCTGAGGCTGAACGGTTTCCGCGGCGACATGTACGGCGCGATCCGCCAGGTGGGGGAGGGCGGGATCGAGATCCGGGTGGTCGTGGACGTGGTCTCGTCGGCGATCCGGGCGGGCGCGGCGGCCAGATCGGCGTTCAGCGGCGGCGGCGGAACGTAGACATCCTGCTGCCCGACACCGCAGGCGCCGATGATGATCAGTCCGAGCGATACCGCGCCGGCAGCGATCGCCGGACCTACGAGCTTGGTCCTGCTGTCATCCATCGCGTGCACTCCTCGTCGGCTTCGAGTCGCCTCACAGTAGTGCAGGTCCAGGCAAACAGCCTATTTTAAACATTGTTAATTCAGATATCGGATTGATTTCTTCAGCGTGTCGCGGGGACGTGTCGCGCGCGATCGGCGTCGCCGAGTCGTAGCGTGTGTGAGCAAAGTTACGCATGAGACGCCCGGAACGAACTCCGACGCGCGAAGGCTGCGCGAAGCAAGAATCTGATCGGCGTCATCGAGGAGAATCTGATGGGAGCTTACTCGACACCCCGGCTGGAAACCGCGGCGGCGAACAGTGATTCGGCCGCAGTGGCAAACGTTCAGCACGCACTGTCGAACCCGCCCGGCAACCGCGCTCTCGCGGTCGTCGCACGGATCATGGGCTGGTTGTTCTTCGTCGGCGGTCTCGTCGGCGCCGGGCTCGGCATCGCCGGCCTGCATGTGGAGATCACCGTCGCGGGCCTGATCCTGGCCTGCACCGCCAGCCTCATCCTGCTGAAGCTGCGCACCGATCGTGATGCGCGCGAAAAGGACTGAGTAGCAGAAAAATTCAGCTGCGATCCGGCCATCCACGTCCTAACGTCGATGGCGTGCGTATCGACATCACCGGCGACGCCGCCCACTTCCTGGCCGACGCGGAGGCTTTTCTCCGTCTAGACCCCTTGCGGCATACGGTGATCGCCACCGCTGTCGCCAACCACCTCGGCGGCCGGGCCGGTGGTGCGGACACCCGATTCCTGACGGTGCGCGATGACGTGGATCAGGTCGTCGGCGTCGCCACGAGCGCCTTCGGTGGCAGCGTCTACCTGGGCGAGCTACCGCCGCACAGCCTCTCGGCGGTAGCGGATGCCTTCATCGCCGAAGGGCCGGCGCCGACCGGCGTCGAAGGGGTGGCCGCCGAGGCGGAGACCTTCGCCCGGCACTGGTCGACGATCACCGGGGGCGCCTTCGCCGCGCTGTACTCGGCGCGGTTGTTCCGGCTCGGAACCCTGTCCGTGCCCGATGCTCCGGGCAAACCCCGTCTGGCCACCGCGGCCGATCTGCCCGTGTGCCGGGCCTTCCTCGAGGCCTTCTATGCCGAGATCGGTGATCCACCGCGCCTCGACGAGGCGGGCATGCGGCGCCGGGTCGAGTCCGGGCTGTGGTGGTTGTGGGAGTACGACGGTGAACCGGCGGCGTTCGTCGCCAGGCAGACCGAGATCCTCGGCTGGGCCAGGGTCGGGCCCGTCTACACGCCACCGCAACTGCGTGGCAACGGCTTCGCCAGCGCGCTCACCGCGGTCGTCTCCGGCGTCCTCCGGGCCGAGGGCGCCGACGCCTGCCTGTTCACCGATCTCGCCAATCCCACCTCGAACAAGATCTACCAGGCGATCGGCTACGAACCGGTGCGCGACTTCGTCCACTACACGCTGACCGCCGCCTAGGGCTTGCACCGGCCGGGCCATGATCGGGGCGACCGGACAATCCGGTACCCGCCGCCCACCGGCGTCCGGATCGGCTGCGGCTCAGGTCAGCGGCGCGGTCCGCCACCAGTCGAGCATCTGCGCCTCGTCGGCGATGAAGCCACGGCTGTACATGAGCATCGCGGCGCGGGCCGGATCGGCGTCGAAGCGGGTGACCATGCGCGGCGATTTCGGCTGGCTGCCGTGCAGGACGAAGTTCGTGTAGGTGTGCCCGGTGTGCGTCGTGGGGCGGGCGTCGTTGGCGGGCAGCCCCGCGATCGCCTGCTTCGCCTGATCGGCGGAGGGGTAGAGGAAGAACTCGTAGGTCGCCTTGTTGCCCCCGCCGAAGCAGTGCCACATGACCATCCAGTCGCCCATGTCGGCGTCGTCGTTGTCGCGGCTGGCGGTGGACCGGTCGTAGGCGAAACAGCCGGCATTGCCCAGCCCGGAACCCGCGTGCACCAGATTGCTCGCGCTCGTCTGCGGGAGCATGCGCGGGAACTGATTGCTGAGCTGCGCGGCGTTCGCGCCGATGACCTTGCGGTCGCTGGTCGTCGGCGCGGTGCTCGACGGGCGCTGGGTGACGGATGTGGTGGTGTGCGCCAGGGTTTCGGTGGACTCGCTGGGCGGCGCGCTCGACGTGGTGTCGTCCGGACCGCTCAGGGCGTTCACGATCATCCAGATCACCAGCCCGAGCAGGATGATCAGCGCGGCCCAGCCCACCGGAGACGCCTGCCAGCGGGAATCCCGCCGACGGCCGAGATAGTCGTCGGCGACCTTCGATCGAGCGCCCTCGGCACGCGGTGACGCACCGTCACGCGGGCGCTCGGCCGACCCGTTCGATGAGCCGCCGTGTGCGGCTCCGCCCTGCCACGACGACTGCGGCATCCCCGGTGCGGGCGATTGTCGCCCGCTCGCCCACAACGGCTGTTGCGCCCCGGCCCACGACGGCTGGTGGATGCCGGGCGAAGACTGATGCGCGCCAGGCCACGACGGCTGTTGGATGCCGGGTGGCGAAGACTGTTGCGCGCCAGGCCACGACGGCTGCTGAATGCCCGGCGCGGACGGCTGCTGGATGCCCGGCGACGATTGCTGCGTACCCGACCACGACGGATTGCCCACGCCGGGAGCCGAATTCGGCCCGGCCGCACCATTTCCGGCGATCGGAAACCCCGGCGCCGGGGTGAACGGTGAGTTCGGCGGATACATCCTGGTCTGCGCCGAGGTCGGGAACGGTTGTCCCGTCCCCGGATCGCTCAGCGCCCGCCCGGCGGCCGCGGCGAACTCGGCGCACGTGGCGAAGCGCTCGTCCGGCCGTTTGGCCATGCCGCGGGCGATCACCGCGTCCAGCGCCGCGGGCAGTTCGGCGCGCAGCGCGCTCGCCCGGGGCGGCGGCTGTTGCAGGTGGCCCTGGATCACCGTGACCGGGTTGCTCGCCTCGAACGGCGTGGTCCCGGTGAGCAGCCGGAACAGGGTGCAGGCCAGCGAGTACTGGTCGGCGCGGCCGTCGAGGGCGATGCCGGAGAGCTGTTCGGGCGAGGCGAAAGCGAGGGTGGCGGTGAAGGTTCCGGTCTGGGTGAGCTTGGCGGCGTTGTCGTCGTGCAGGCGCGCGATGCCGAAATCGGTGAGATAGACGCGTTCCGTGCCGTCGACCGGTTCGATCAAGATGTTCGCCGGTTTCACGTCACGGTGCAGCACGCTGCGGCTGTGCGCGAAGTCCAGCGCCGCCGCGGTCTCGGCGACGATGCGCACCGCCCGCGCCGGTGCGACCGGGGCGGGCAACGAGGCAGCGTCGGCGCCGTCGATGTAGCGCATCGAGATCCACAGCTGATTGTTCTCGACGCCGCGGTCGTAGACGGTGACGATATTCGGATGCTCGAGCTGCGCGACCAGGTCGGCCTCGCGCTCGAACCTGGCCCGGATCTCGGTGTCGTCGAACAGTTCCCGGTTCAGCAGCTTCATCGCGGTGCGCCGGGGCAGGCGCGGATGCCGCGCCAGATACACCGAGCCCATGCCGCCACGGCCGAGCAGCCGCTCGATGGTGTATCCGGCGAAGACGTCGTTCCCGTCGAGCATCGACATCAGTTGAGCGGGGCCGACCGCCACCAGCGCAGCACCTCGTCGGCCTTGCCGTAGCCGTCGGTGAACATCAGGAACTGCGCACGATCGGGGTCACCGGTGAACTGGGTGATGATCTTGTTCCCGTTGTCGGTGTACTTGTAGTTGGTGTACTGCTTGCCGCCGTTGGTATCCACCGACTTGGTGTTGGTCGGCAGGCCGTCGATCACCGACTGCACCTCGGCGGCCGAGTTGTAGACATAGATCCGGTAGAACGGATCGTCGCCCCCGCTGCCACCGCCGTCGTAGCAACGCCACTGCCAGGCCCAGGAGCCGAAATCCGGGTCACCGTCGTTGGGCGAGGGCGTGTAGCTGGAATCGGTCTCCCAGCAGGAGGCGCCGTTGTAGCCGGTGTCGCCGTCGACACTCGCGGGCACCATCCGGCCGAACTCGGCGCTGATGGCATCGGCGTTCGGGGTGACGTGCTTGCCCGCCGACGCGCTGGTCGTCGTGGTGGAGCCGCCACCCGAATCGTCGCCGCTGACCGCGATACCGATGCCGATCAGCAACGCGAGCACCACGACCACGGCGACCACGATGCCGACGATCAGGCCGGTGTTCGACTTCGACGGCGGTCGCGGCCCCTGCGGGTACTGGGCGAAGTTGTTCGTCGGCGGGCGCGGGGGTGCGGGCGGCGCCGGGTACTGCGGACGGGACTGCTGGGTGTAGGGGCCCGGGTTCTGCGGCGCGGCGCCACCGGTCAGCGGCCCCGGCGACTGGTTGGCCATCGGACCGGCCGTCATGGGACCGGCGGTCATCGGACCGGCCGTCATGGGGCCGCCGGTCATCGGGCCCTGCGTGGCGGTGCCCATCGGTCCGCCGGTCATCCCGCCTTGCCCGGCAAGCGGATACGGCGATCCGGTCTGCGGGATCGCGCCGCCGGTCGTCGGGCGCGGACCACCGGTCACCGGGATCGCGCCGCCCGTGGTCGGGCGCTGGCCGACGATCGGCAGCGCGGGCGCGCTCGGGTTGTTGAGCGCGGTGATCGCGGCGTTCGCGAAATCCGAACAGGAGTCGAAACGGTCGTCGGGCCGCTTGGCCATGGCCTTGGCCAGCACGCTGTCGAGCCCGTAGGGCAGCCCCGGCCGCACACTGCTCAGCGGCGGCGGCGGTTGCTGCAGATGCCCCTGGATGACGGCGGCCGGATTGGTGGCCGCGAACGGACCCGACCCGGTGAACAGCCAGAACAGCGTGCAGGCCAGCGAATACTGGTCGGAGCGATGGTCCAGCGAGGCGCCGGTGAGCTGCTCGGGGGAGGCGTAGGCCAGGGTGGCGGTGAAGGTGCCGGTCTGGGTGAGATGACCGGTGTCGTCGCGCAGCCGGGCGATGCCGAAGTCGGTGAGGTAGACCCGTTCGCCGCGGCCGGCGCCGGAGCGGGCGAGCAGGATGTTGGCCGGTTTCACGTCACGGTGCAGCACACCCATGCCGTGCGCGTAGTCCAGGGCATCGGCGGTCTCCTTGACGATCTGCAGCGCGCGGGCGGGCGGCAGCGTCTGCGGATCCACCGAGGCGGCGTCGATGCCGTCGATGAACTGCATCGAGATCCACAGCTGCTCGTCGTCGAGACCGCGGTCGTAGACGGTGACGATGTTCGGATGATCCAGGCGCGAGACCAGATCCGCCTCCCGTTCGAACCGCGCCCGCACCTCCTGATCGAAGAACATCTCGCGATTGAGCAACTTCAGCGCCGTCATCCGCGGTAGCCGCGGGTGCTTGGCCAGATAGACCGAACCCATGCCACCACGGCCGAGCTGCCGTTCGATGACGTAGCCGGCGAAGACATCTCCGTTGGCCAGCATGTCTGCTCCACTTCCCGCCGTGCGCCGGGACCCACCAGCGCACGCGCGTACAGCAAGAAAGCCGCGGCCGGGTGGCCCGCCACGGGAAAATTCAACGAAACCTTAGCAGTCGGCGACCGCGCGGACGGTGGCCAGCGAAGCGACCGACCAGGATGTGCCCATCACGGTGGTCGCCGTGGTTGTGGCGGCACGATGTAGCCGGGATGGTGACGGCCGCCGGGGAAATCGATGGTGCCCGGCCGCTGGGTGCCGCGCCGCGGCGGAATGGCGGTGCCACCGGTCGTCGGGCGCGTCGCGTGCGGATACGGCTGGGCGGGCGTCGTCGGTGGCGGCGCCTGGGGATACGGCTGGGCGGGCGTCGTCGGCTGCGGTGCCTGCGGATACGGCTGTGGCGGCGTGGCCGGGCGCGAATACGGCTGCGGCGGATACGGTTCGCGAGCCCGCAGCACCACCCCGGTGGCCGGCTGCTGGTGCCGCTGGTGCTGCCACGGGCCGGGGACCGCGAACAGCGCGGCCTTGGCGGCCTGGGCGAACTCCGCGCAGCTGTCGTAGCGCGCCCCCGGCTGCTTCGCGGTGGCCCTGGCCAGCACGGTGTCCAGGGTCGACGGCAGGTCGGGGCGCAGGCTGCGCAGCGGCGGCACGGGCTTGCTCATGTGCGCCTGGATCACCGCGGCCGGGTTGGGGCCGGGGAACGGCACCGATCCGGTCAGCATCCAGAACAGCGTGCAGGCCAGCGAGTATTGGTCGGCGCGATGATCCAGTGGTGCGCCGGCGAGATGCTCCGGCGCCGCGTAGGCCAGCGTGGCGGTGATACTGCCCGACGAGGACAGCGTCGTCTCGCTGTCGCGCACGGCCGCGATCCCGAAGTCGGTGAGCACCACCCGTTCCGGGCGCCCGATGGGCGGCTTGGCGAGCAGGATGTTCGCCGGTTTCACGTCCCGGTGCAGGACGCCGCTCGCGTGCGCGAAATCAAGCGCCGTCGCGGTCTCGGCGGCGATCTGCACCGCGCGACCGGGCGTCAGCACGTTGACGTCGGCGGTCGCCACATCGGTGCCCGCCACGAACTGCATGGAGATCCACAGCTGGTCGTCGTCGTTGCCGCGGTCGTAGACGTTGACGATGTTCGGGTGCTCGAGCTGGGCGACCAGGTCGGCCTCGCGCTCGAAGCGATGACGGATCTCGTCGTCGGCGGACAGGTCGCGGCTGAGCAGCTTGAGCGCGGTGAGCCGGGGCAACCGGGGGTGCCGGGCCAGGTAGACCACGCCCATGCCGCCGTGGCCGAGCACGCGCCGGATCGTGTACCCGGCGAACACGTCGCCTTTGCGCAACACCGCGAAGTCACCCCCTCCAGGGCAGAGCACCCGTCGAAATTCTACCGATGTATCTCCCGACGCCCCCGCTTCGCAACATCCGCCGATGCTGTCGGTGCCGCGGATTAGGGTGGCATCATGCGCATTGGAGCACACGTTCGCGACGAGAGCGATCCGATCGGCTTCGGTGAGAAGCTCGGCGCCGAGGTCATCCAGCTGTTCGTGGTCGATCCGCAGAGCTGGGACAAACCGCAGCCGCATCCCCAGGCCGCCGAGATCCTGGCCAGCCCGATCGACGTCGTCGTGCACTCGTCCTATCAGATCAATGTGGCCAGCCTGAACAACCGGCTGCGGATGCCCTCACGCAACGCGGTGGCCCAGCAGGCGAAGGCCGCCGCCGAGCTGGGCGCGTTCGGCCTGGTCGTGCACGGCGGGCACGTACGCTCCGACGCCGAACTCGACACCGGAATCGACAACTGGCGCAAGCTGTTCGAACGTCAGCAGGACAAGGGCGGCTTCGCGGTGCCCATCCTGATCGAGAACACCGCGGGTGGCAATCACGCGATGGCCAGGCACTTCGACTCGATCGCCCGGCTCTGGGACGCGGTCGGCGACTACGGCGCGGGCTTCTGCCTCGACACCTGTCACGCCTGGGCGGGCGGTGAGGAACTGGTCGGCGTCGTCGAGCGGATCAAGGCCATCACCGGCCGCATCGACCTGGTGCACCTGAACTCCTCGCGCGACGAGTTCGACTCCGGCGCCGACCGCCACGCCAATTTCGCCGACGGCACCATCGACCCGCAGTTGCTGGCCGAGGTCTGCCGGACGGCGGGCGCCCCGGTCATCCTGGAGACCCCGGCCGAAGGCGTCGCCGAGGACCTCGCCTACCTGCGGGAGAACCTGGGCTGACGGTCAACCACCTCCCGCCTGTCGGACACCCGAGGAGAGACCGACTGTCAACAGGCGAGCTCCGACGTCCCGCCAGCGTCGCGGAGAGGTGGGGGAGCTAGAGTCTCGGGGTGGCGGAAAAGTCTATTCGGCCGTTGGACGGAGTGCGCGTCCTGGAACTCGGCAACTATGTGGCCGCTCCCACCGCCGGACGTATTCTGGGCGACTTCGGCGCCGAGGTGATCAAAGTGGAGCGCCCCGGCACGGGCGACGAGTTACGCAATTGGCGGCTCTACGGCGGGGATACCTCCATGCTGTATCGCACGGTCAACCGCAACAAGAAGTCGATCGTGCTCGACCTGCGCACCGAGGCCGGCCGGGCGATCGTGCTCGATCTGCTGCGGCACTGCGACGTGCTGCTGGAGAACTTCCGGCCCGGGATGCTGGAGAAATGGGGCCTCGGGCCCGAGGTGCTCGAGGAGGTGAATCCGAAGCTGGTCATCACCCGCATCTCCGCCTACGGCCAGACCGGCCCGATGGCCGCGCGCCCCGGGTTCGCCGCCGTGGCCGAGGCCGTGGGTGGCCTGCGTGAGCTCGTCGGCGATCCGGATCGCCCGCCGGTGCGGGTGGGGGTGTCGATCGGTGACTCGATCGCGGGCATCTACGCCGCGTTCGGCACTGTGATGGCGCTGTTCCAGCGGGAGCGGGTCACCGGCCCGGTGCCGCAGCGGGAGCGGATCATCGATGTCGCGCTCAACGAGTCGATCCTGTCGGTGATGGAATCGCTGGTTCCCGACCACCTCGCCTACGGCATCAACCGGGAGCGGGTCGGTGGCCGGATGGAGGGCATCGCGCCCAGCAACGCCTACCCGACCAGCGACGGCTACAGCATCATCATCGGCGGCAACGGCGACGCCATCTTCCAGCGCTACATGCAGGTCATCGGGCGCCCCGACCTGGCGGCCGATCCCGAGCTGGCCGACAACGCCGGTCGCTGGCGCAACCGGGAGCGCCTAGACGCCTCGATCGCGGAATGGTCGATCGGGCACACCCGCGACGAGGCACTGAAGATTCTCGACGACGCGGCCATCCCGTGTGGCCCGATCTACACCGCCGCCGACATCGTGGCCGACGAGCAGTACCGCGCACGCAATATGATCCAGTCGTTCCCCGTCGACGTGGGCGAGCCCGAACCCAAGGAAGTGGGGTTCCCCGGCATCGTCCCGGTGATCGGGGGACAGTCGCTGCCGATTCGTAATGTCGGCCCCGACCTCGGTGAACACACCGCCCAGGTGCTCGGCGAGCTGCTCGGGATGACGCAAGACCAGATCGACGCGCTGGAGGCATCGTGAGCAGGCGAGTACACGGCAGACGCCGCCCACCGGTGCGCAGCAAGTGGGAACAGCGCGGCCCCGGCCACGTGCGCCCGACCGTGCACCCGACGCCGGCCAGCGTCGGCGACAAACCGTGCGGCGGGGTCATGTGCGTGCCCGCTCAGGAACCGGAACAGCGGCGATGACCGCGCCGCTGCTGCGTGACGTCACCCTGCGCGACGGATTGCAGCTCACCGGCAAGGTGCTGCCGACCGACCAGAAGATCGACGTCGTCCGGCGGCTGCTGGCCGCGGGCGTGCCCGCGCTGGAGATCGGCTCGATGGCCCGGCCGGACCTGGTGCCGCCGATGGCCAACTCGCTCGAGCTGATCGCCGCGCTCACCCCCGACGAACTGGCGAAATGCTGGGTCTGGGTGGCCACGCCGCGGCACATCGAGAAGGCGGCGGCGGCAGGCGCCCGCAATTTCCAGTACTGCTTCTCGGCGTCGGACGCCCACAACAAGGCCAATATCGGCCGCGACACCGAGGCGTCGGTGGCCGCGATGCCCGAGGCGATCCGGCTGGCGCGCGAGGCGAGCGGCGAGATCCAGCTGTGCCTGGCCACCAGCTTCACCTGCCCGTTCGACGGCCCGGTCGACCCCGAACGGGTGCTCGGCATCGCCCGTGACCCGCGCACCGAGGGTGCCGCCGACATCGTCCTGGCCGACACTCTCGGCCAGGCGCACCCCGGCCAGGTGAGCGCGCTGGTCGCGGCCGTCCGCGACACCACCCCGGCGCGCCGCATCGTCTTCCACGGCCACGACACCTGGGGGATGGGCGTGGCCAACACCCTCGCCGCCGTCGCGGCGGGCGCCACCATGGTCGACGGCGCGCTCGGCGGCCTCGGTGGCTGCCCGTTCGCGCCCGGCGCGAGCGGTAACACCGCCTCCGAGGACATCTTGTTCGCCACCCGTCCCGACTGGTTCACCCCGGACTCGCTGGCGAGCCTGGTCGGCCTCACCGAGGAGCTGCTCGCCGACCTCGGCGAACCCAACCGCTCCCGCACCGCCGAAGGCGCGCGTTCGGCGGCCGCCGCATTCGAGTGGGTCATCCGGTAGGTCTCGGGGGGATCCCGGATGGCGCGGTTCCCGGCGGACAGACAGACTGGACACCATGACTTCGCACGCCATGGGCACCGAGGCCGTCGACGCGGCGGCCGACACCGAGATCGCGGCCGCCGCACAAGACCTGGTCAAGCTGTACGGATCGGGAGACACCCAGGTCAAGGCCCTGGATGGAGTGTCGGCGAACTTCGCCAAAGGTGAGTTCACCGCGATCATGGGCCCCTCCGGCTCGGGCAAGTCCACGCTGATGCACTGCCTGGCCGGGCTCGACAGCGCCAGCGCGGGCGAGGTCCGCATCGGTGACACCGCGCTGACCGGGCTGTCGGACAAGCAGATGACCGCCCTGCGTCGCGACCGCATCGGCTTCGTGTTCCAAGCATTCAACCTGGTGCCCACGCTGACGGCGCTGGAGAACATCACCCTGCCGCTCGATATCGCGGGCCGCAAGGCCGACCAGGAATGGCTCGACACCGTCGTCAAGCGCCTCGGCCTCGGCGACCGTCTCGACCACCGGCCCTCGGAGCTGTCCGGCGGCCAGCAGCAGCGCGTCGCGTGCGCCCGCGCCCTGGTCGGCAAGCCGGAGATCATCTTCGGTGACGAGCCGACCGGCAACCTGGACTCGCACTCCTCCGGTGAGGTGCTGTCGATCCTGCGCGCTTCGGTCGACGAGTTCGGCCAGACCGTCGTCATCGTCACCCACGATCCGCGCGCGGCCGCCTACGCCGATCGCGTCGTGTTCCTCGCCGACGGCCGGATCGTCGACGAACTGCGCGATCCGACGCAGGATTCCATCCTCGACCGGATGAAGGCGCTGGAGTCCAAGTGAGCAATGATCCGATGCGCAAGGTCGCCTTGCGCAATCTCGCCGCGCACAAGGTGCGCCTGGCCCTGACCCTGCTGTCGGTGGTGCTCGGCACCGCCTTCATCTCGGGGTCGTTCGTCTTCACCGACACCCTGCAGCGCACCTTCGACGGCATCTTCGAGGGCCAGGCCCAGGGCGTCGACGTCCGTGTCGGCCCCAAGGACCAGCAGTCGCTCGGCCTGCCGACCAATATCGTGGACGCGCTGGCCAAGACCGAGGGAGTCGCCCGGGTCGCGCCCGCCGTCAACGGCCCGGTGGTGCTGCTCGAACCCGACGGCAAGAAGGCCGTGCAGACCGGTGGCGCACCGAGTTTCGGCCTGTCCTACCTGCCGCCGGACCAGTCGGTCGAGGAACCCAACACCTTCGTCGCCGGCGGACCGCCCACGCAGTCGGGCGAGATCGCGCTCAACACCGGCGGCGCCGAGAAGGCGGGGCTGACGGTCGGCGACAAGACCAAGGTGCTCATCCCGTCCAAGGGCGACCCGTTCGAGGTGACGCTGAGCGGCATCTACGAGATGCCCGGCACCGAGGGCGGCGGTGTGGTCGCGGTGATGTTCACCGAGCCGCAGGGCCGCAAGCTGTTCACCGACGGCTCGCACGTCGCCTACGCCGATATCGCGGCGGCGCCGGGTGTCTCGGCCGATGACCTGCGCGACCAGCTCGCCGCCGGGCTGCCCAACTACAAGGTGCAGAACGCCGACGAGGTCCGCGAGGACATGAAGAAGCAGATCTCCGAGGCGCTCACCTTCATCAACTACTTCCTGCTCGCTTTCGGCGCGATCGCGCTGATCGTCGGCACGTTCATCATCTACAACACCTTCTCGATGATCGTCGCCCAGCGCCTGCGCGAGCTGGCGCTGCTGCGGGCGATCGGCGCGAGTCGTCAGCAGGTGGGTCGCTCGGTGGTCGGTGAGGCCGTCGTGATCGGCCTGATCGGCAGCGTGCTCGGCCTGCTCGCGGGCATCGGGTTGGCCTTCGGCTTGTCGGCGCTGCTCAACGCCTTCGACCTGGGTCTGCCCACCGGGTCGCTGACGGTGCTGCCGCGCACCGCGATCGTGGCGCTGCTGGTCGGCCTCATCGTCACCGTCGCCAGTGCCTACGCCCCGGCCCGGCGGGCCGCGAAGGTGCCGCCGGTGGAGGCGATGCGGTCCGAATTCGCCAGTGCGGGCGACTCGTTGCGGGTCCGCACGGTGGTCGGCGCGGTCATGGCGGTCGTCGGCGGGGTGCTCGTGTACGTCGGCGCCCAGGGCACCGGCAAGGGCTCGGCGGTGACCGTCGGCATCGGCGCGCTCGGCCTGATCCTGGCCGTGCTGCTCGCCGCGCCCGCGCTGTCGCGGCCGATGGTGCTCGTGCTCGGCGTGCTCACCCGCCCGTTCGGCGCGATCGGCCAGATGGCCCGCAACAACGCCGTGCGCAACCCGCGCCGCACCGCCGCCACCGCGTTCGCGCTGACCCTGGGCCTGATGCTGGTCTCGGCGATCGGCATTCTCGGCGCCTCGGCCAAGACCAGTGTCGGCGTGCTGATCGACAAGGGCGTCAAGGCCGAATACGTGCTCGCCGGGCCGCAGATGATCGGTGCGCCGATCGGCGCGGTCGACGCTGTGCGCACCGAGGTGCCCGATATCAGCGATGTCACCGGTATCCGGGTGGTCGCGTTCAAGGTCGGCAAGGAACAGATCGGCGCCACCTCGCCGGACGGCCCGATCGACCCGGTGATGGACATCGACGTGCTCAGCGGCTCCACCACGATCGCCCCGAACGGGCTGCTCGTCGATGAGACCGAAGCCACCGATCGCGGCTGGAAGGTCGGCGACAAGGTCGGCATCACCAGTCTGGACAACAAGCAGATCGAGCTCACCGTCGGCGGAATCTACGCCAACTCGCCGCTGCTCGGCCCGATGGTCGTCGACCCCGGCGTCTACGAACAGCTGATGCCACAGAGCCTGCGCACCAACATCTTCGTGCTGGTGAAGGCGGCGCCCGGCGCCGATCTCGCCGCCATGCGGACGAATCTGGAGAAGGCCACCGAACCGTTCGTCGTGGTGCAGGTGCAGGACCACGAGCAGTTCAAGGGCGCCCAGGGCAAGCAGATCGACACCCTGCTCGCCATCCTCTACGGCCTGCTCGCCCTGGCCGTGGTGATCGCGGTGCTCGGCATCATCAACACCCTGGCCCTGTCGGTGGTGGAACGCCGCCGCGAGATCGGCATGCTCCGCGCCGTCGGCACCCAGCGTGCCCAGGTCCGTCGCACGATCTACCTGGAATCCATGCTGATCGCCATCTTCGGCGCCATCGTCGGCCTCGTCCTCGGCATCGCCCTGGGCGTCGGCTTCCTGCGCACCCTGCGTGACCTGGGCATCGACCAGATCACCATCCCGTGGTCCCAGCTGGTCATCGTCCTGATCGCCTCGGGCATCGTGGGCGTCCTGGCCGCCGTCTGGCCCGGCGTCCGCGCGGCCCGCACACCCCCACTGGCCGCGATCGCGGACCTGTAGATCCCATCGAACGGGCTCGCCGGTGACACTGTCTCCGGCGAGTCCGTTCGCGATCGGTCCGGCGCATGTTCGACGAGGCTCAGCGGTTGCGAGATGCAGTCGCGCCCGGGGACCGAATCATGCTGGGGCCGAAGTTCTCTGACGATACCTCGGGGACCGAATTCGAACAGCGTTGATCTGGTCCGATCGGCGCGATCCGCCTACGCCGGGTATCGGTCGTACCAGTCGTCGGTGGGCTGGCCGTGGGCGTCGCGGGGTGGGGTGAGGCCGAATTCGGTGCAGTAGTCGGTGGCGAGGCGGTCCAGGGCGGCGCGGGCATCGACGGTGTCGGACCAGCGGCGGGGGAGGGCGGCGCGGCCGTAGCGGGCGCCGAGGAGGCTGCCCGCGATCGAGCCGGTGGCGTCGCTGTCACCGGAGTGGTTGACCGACAACAGGAGTCCGGTGCGGACGATCTCGTGGGCGGCACCGCCCCGGAATTCCGCAGCCAGCACGGCGAACACGGCGATGGCCAGAGCCTCGGGACCGATCCAGCCCTGGCCGAGGGATTCGACCTCCTCGGGGGCCGGTCCGCGACCGGCGCGCGCGGTCGCCTCGGCCAGTGCGACAGCGGCATCGACAGCGGCCGAGGTCTCCTCGTGATCGGGGTAGGTCGCCAGTTCGGCTCGGGCGCGCGCGAGCGCTGTCGTGGTGTCGTTTCCCCGGGCGAGCTGGTAGATCAGCGCCGACAGCGTGCCCGCGGGCAGCCAGCCGCTGGGATGGCCGTGCGTCAGTGCGGCCGCGTCACAACCCAATTCGAAGATCGCCCCGGTGGCCGCGCCGGAACGGTCTGCGGCGTAACCGAATCCGCACGGCGCCGCACGCATCACCGCGCCGCTGCCCTTGGAATGGTTGATCGGCTGCTGACGGGTCCCCAGCGGGGCGGTCGGCGCGCGGCGCGCGGCCGCCTGGCGCAGGGCCGTGTACACCGAATTCGCCACGCCGCGTTGCTCGATCAGTTCAGGGTAGGCGCCGAGTGAACTGTGCAGCGTGAAGGGCTGGTCGGGCAGTTCGACGACCTGACCACGCAACCAGACGAGCATGCCCTGCTGCAACAGGCCCATGGTCGCTCCGCCGATGCCCTTGGCCCGGGCCCGCACCGAACCGCGAATCAGCGCCTCCACCGTGAACGCGGTCAGCTGCGTCTCCTCCGAGATGCGCAGGATGTCGGCGTCGGTGAGTCCCGCCTGCCCGTACTGATCCCGGATCTGCCGCAGCGACCTGGTTTCGATCGGCGCGCCGAGCGCGTCACCGATCGCGCCCCCGATCAGACATCCGTGCACCGCGTTCAGCCACCCCGAGCCGGCACTGGCTACAGCGTCGCTGCTCCGGCGCGGGTGTTCGAGCCTGGGCGCCGCCGGGGAAGCCTGGCCGTCACCTCGCTGCCCAGGGGCGCGCTGACCGGACACCGGGGAGCCGGCCGCCGTGTCGGAGTGCCGGTGTGGATGCCGGGTGTCGATCCGTGGCCCGCTGCCCGCGGACGTCAGGCCACGCGCGGTCGGGTCGAGCCGGCGGGACAGGTCCGGTTCCGGGGCTCGACGTGGCTGCTGGGATTCGGTGCGGGCCGGACTCGCGGTGCTGGTCGAGTGCCCGGCGCCGCTGCCACGGAGGTCGTGGCCGGGCCGGGTTTCCGGTGCGCTACCCGTGGTCGGCAGCCCGCCGGTCCGGGGCTGGGCCGGGGTGCTGAGCGGGAGGACTCCGCTCGGCGCGGACGGCGCTCGGCGGCGGATGGCCTCGGCGAAGGCAGCCGCGAACTCGGTGCAGGTGGGGAACCGTCGGGCGGGTTCCTTGGCCATGGCCTTGGCGAGGACGGCGTCGACGGCGGCAGGCAGGGGAGCCGATCGACGAGTGCTGGCCCGCGGGGGAACGGCGGTGAGATGGCCGAGCATGACGGTCGCCGGATTGGGCGCGTCGTACGGGCCGGTGCCGGTGAGCAGCCGGAAGATGGTGCACGCCAAGGAGTACTGGTCGCCGCGGCCGTCCAGCGGTGCGCTGCTGAGTTGTTCGGGGGAGGCGTAGGCGATGGTGGCGGTGAACTGGCCGGTGCGGGTGAGACCGCCGGTGTCGTCGAGGAGTTTCGCGATGCCGAAGTCGGTGAGCAGCACGCGTTCGTCGAAGCCGGCGCCGACGCCCGCGGTCCGGGAGAGCAGGATGTTGGCCGGTTTCACGTCGCGGTGCAGTACGCCCTGGCGGTGCGCGTAGTCCAGCGCGCTCGCGGTCTGGGTGACCACCTGGGCGATCCGCTCGATCCCGAACTGCGGCACCGGGACCGCCGCCGCGTCGACACCGTCGACGAACTGCATGGCGATCCACAGCTGGTCCTCGTCGACGCCGCGGTCGTAGACGGTGATGATGTTCGGGTGATCAAGCTGCGCGACCAGGTCCGCTTCCCGTTCGAACCTGGTCCGGATCTCGAAGTCGGTGAACAGGTCACGGTGCATGAGCTTGAGCGCGGTCAGCCGCGGCAGCCGCCGATCACGGGCCGCGTACACCGCGCCCATCCCACCGCGTCCCAGCTCCCGCTCGATGACGAACCCGGCGAACACCTCTCCGCGCCGCAACATCGCCTCACCCCGTTCACCGAACCCGATCGCTTCGCAGCCTAGCGAAACTCACGGTCCTACACGGCGGGAGCGTGGGTGTCGGCCCAGTGCGTGATGTCGCCCCGGTCGAGGGCGGTCGCCAGCAGATCGGGGAATTTGTCCGGGGTGCAGGCGAAGGCGGGGATGCCGAGCGCGGCCAGCGCGGCGGCATTGTCGTGGTCGTAGGCGGGCGCGCCCTCGTCCGACAGCGCCAGCAGGACCACCACCTGGACGCCCGCCTCCTTCATCGCGTTGCACCGGCGCAGCATCTCCTCGCGCACGCCGCCCTCGTAGAGATCGGAGATGAGCACGAACAGGCTGTCGGTGGGCCGGGTGATCAGCGACTGCGAGTAGGCGATGGCGCGGTTGATATCGGTGCCGCCGCCGAGCTGGGTGCCGAACAGCACGTCGACCGGGTCGCTGAGCTGATCGGTGAGGTCGACGACCTCGGTGTCGAACACCACCAGCGAGGTCTTCAGCGACCGCATCGACGCCAGTACCGCGCCGAAGACCGACGCGTAGACGACACTGGCCGCCATCGAGCCGGATTGGTCGATGGCCAGCACCACGTCGCGCTGGATCGACTGCGCCTTGCGCCCATAGCCGACCAGCCGTTCCGGCACGACGGTGCGATGCTCGGGCAGGTAGTTGGCCAGGTTCTTGCGGATGGTCCGGTCGAAGTCGATGTCGCGCAGTTTCGGGCGGTGGGTGCGGGCCGAGCGATTGATCGCGCCGGTGACCGCGGCGACGGTCTTGGCGGCGATGCGCCGCTCGATCTCGCGCACCACCTTCTCGACCACCATCCGGGCGGTGGCCTTGGTGGTTTCCGGCATCACCCGGTTCAAGCCGAGCAGCGTCCCCACCAGGTGTACATCGGGTTCCACCGATTCCAGCAGTTCCGGTTCGAGCAGCAGCTGGGTGAGATTCAGCCGCTGCACGGCATCGCGCTGCATCACCTCGACCACGGTCGCCGGGAAGTAGGTGCGGATGTCGCCGAGCCAGCGCGCCACGCGCGGCGCCGAACCGCCCAGTCCGCCCGACCTTTTCGTCGATCCACCGGCCTCGCCGGTGTTGTAGAGGGCGCCGAGGGCCTGGTCCATGGCTTGGTCGGGTCCCGAGGACAGGCCGCCGAGCTGTTCCTCCGCGGCCTGCCCGAGGACGAGTCGCCAACGGCGCGAATGGTTGTCGTCGATATCGGTCATGCGGGCTGCTCCTGGTGATCGAGCGGGCAGTGCTGCGGCGACGGGGGCACGGTCATCCGGCGGCCCCGAGGATCGCGGTGGCGGCACGCAGGGCCAGCTGCCCGCGAGCCGGGTCGATCGGGGTCGCGCCGGTGACGGCGGCCGGTGCGGAACCGGTGTCGCGCAGGGCCTGGCCGATGGCGCGGCGCTCGCCGGACTCGAAGGATCCGAAGGTGCGGCGCAGCAGGGGCAGGGTGGCGACGAACTGGTCCTCGGTGAGCTCGCGGAGCCAATCGTCGATGCGGCGCAACAACTCCCGATCGTGGACCAGGAGCAGGCCGCGCCCGCCGAGGAAGCCGTCGATCCAGGCGGCCTTGGCGGCGGGGGTATTGCCGACCGACAGGGCGGCGGCCAGGCGGCGGGCCGAGTCGGCGTCGTCGATGCGTTCGGCGTCGCACAGCAGGCGCACCGCGCGGCCGCTGATCGCGCCGTGCACATCGTCGCGGTCGGCGATGCGCTGCAACGTGGCCAGCCATTCGGCGGTGGTGTGGTCGTCGTCGCGGGTCCTGATCGCGGTGTGCGCGGCATCGATCTGGGCACGCAACGCCGCGGCCGCGTCGGTGTCGAGGCCGGTGACCGCGCCGGGCAGACCGGCGCAGATCCGCACCAGCAGACCGTCGGCGACATGGGCCAGCGCCTTGGTGTCGGTGCCGCGCACATCGCCGTAGCGCAGGGTCCTGGTCAGTCCGGGAAGCGCGCCGAGCAGGTGGGTGACGTCGTGGTCGAGGGCCGCGGCCGCTTCCAGCCGGGTGATCAGGCCGTCGGTGGCGCCGCCCAGATCGGCGAGCAGCGCCATCTCCAGCGCGTCGGCGAGGTCGGCGACGGAGACGCCGTCCCGGCTCGCGGTGTCGAGGATCTTCGCCTCGGCGGCGGTGCGCAGCGTGGTGCCCCAGACCGCGGCCTCGACGATGCGGACCTCGAATTCCGGTTCCCAGCGCAGGGTCCAGGTCTCCCGGAAGGTGCCGGTGTTGCGGACCTCGCCGACCGTCGGGGTGCCCCAGTCGACGCCGAGCAGCCGCAGCCGGTGCAGCAGATGCGAGCGCTCGACATCGCGCTCCTTGCGCAGGTCCAGATCGACCGTGCGGGCCAGGGCTTCCTGCTTGAGCCGCAGGGTCTTGCTCCGCGCTCGCAGATCCGCCGCCAGCGGCACGGTCGGGGTGTCCTCGGGGACGCCGCCGAGGGTTTCGCCGACGACGAGTTCGTCGATCACCAGCCGCAGCATGGTCTCGTCGCCACCGCACATCACCGCGCGCACGGCCTCGGTGACCTCGGACAATCCGGCCAGCGGACGCCCGCGCAGGGCGGCCAGCGTGTCGGCCAGCCGCACCGACTCGATGATGTGCGCGCTCGACACCGGCAGATCGTGCGCCCGCAGCACGCCCGCGACCTTCGTCAGCCATCGCGCCACCGGACGCTCGGTCTCGGTGAACAGGTGGTGGTACCAGCCCGGCGAGGTGACCCCGGCCCCGTACCCAGAGCCCGCCGCCAGCCGCGAATGCGTCCACGGCACCCAGGTCAGCGCGGTCTTGGTCTTCGGCAATCCTCTCAGCAGCCGGGCATCCGGCGCCGCCGGTCCGAGCGGCCCGGTCAACGCGGGTGCGTGCCAGGCGCCGCACACCACCGCCAGTCGCTTCGACCCGTCCTTGAGCGTCTGCCGCATCACCTGCCGCATGTACGCCTCACGCCGCAGGGTGTGCTGATCGACGACCAGCGGTGCGAGCGCGGGATTCTCGGGATCTGCTGCGAGGGGAGCGCCCGATCCAGGTGTGGGCGAGACGCTGTCCGGTGGTTCCGATGCGGCCGAGGGCGCGCCCGCAGGGGACCGCGCGTCATCGGGCTGCGTCGACGGAGTGCGATCGGTTGCGTTTCCCGGCGCATCCGGCAGCCTCGCCTCGCTCGGGTGTTCGCCGTCGCGTGGAAGCGCTGTCTCGGCCGGGAGCGCGGTGTCTCCCGGGCGCGTGGCGGGGTCGGACGCCGGCGTCGCCTGGTCGGAGTCCCTGGCCGGCGCGTGGTGGATCGCGTCTTCGCGCAGAGTGGCCATCGCTTCGGTGATCGCGTCGAAAGCCGCACTGTCCGGCACGGATTCGACGACGGCGTCCCACCAGCGCTCGGCGTCGTCGTAGCCCGCCGCCGTCGCCAGGGCGGCCAGCGGGTCGGTGCGGTCACCGCGGGAGTCGTCCTCGGCGGCCAGGACATTCGCGGCGGGCAGGTCGCAGAAGCGCACCGGTACGGCGTGGTCGACGCCGTAGCGCATGGCCTGCCACTCCGGGGAGAACACCGCGAACGGCCAGAAGGCCGCGCGCGCAGGGGAGTCCGGGACGTAGGCCAGCAGGGCGACCGGCGGATTCATGGTGTCGGCGGCGACGAATCCGACGAGGGGGTCGGCGTCGGCGGGGCCTTCGATGAGGATGGCGTCGGGGCGGAACTCCGCCAGCGCCTGCCGCAGCGATCGGGCTGAGCCCGGGCCGTGGTGGCGGATCCCGAAGACTCGCGTGTGGGCGGCCTCTCCCGCATCGGCCACGTGGCCCGGGCCGGCCGCGGCGAGCACCGGGCCGTGCGTGGCCGGCGCCGCGGTGACTTGCGCGCCCGGCTCGGCTGCCTGGCCGGTCGCATGGTCCGCGGCGCTCGTCGGATCGTGATCCGCGATCGCGCCGTCGGTCTGTCGATTCATCGAAAACCCCATGTGTGCGGTCTGTTCCGTCCTCCCCGTCGGCCCGGCGTCAGTTCGAGATCTCGCGGCAGGCGCGGTAGAAGTCGGCCCAGTCCGGGCGCTCGCGCACCACGGCCTCGAGGTATTCGGTCCAGATCACCGAGTCGGCGACGGGATCCTTGATCACCGAACCGAGGACGGCGCCCGCGATGTCGGAGGCCCGCAGCACGCCGTCACCGAAATGAGCCGACAGGGCGAGCCCGTTGGTGATCACCGAGATGGCCTCGGCCGTGGACAGGGTGCCCGAGGGCGACTTGAGCTTGGTGCGGCCGTCGGCGGTGATCCCGGAGCGCAGTTCCCGGAACACCCGTACCACCCGGCGGACCTCCTCGGCCGCGGCGGGCACGGTCGGCAATTCCAGTGCGGCGCCGAGCTGTTCGACCCGCCTGCTGACGATGGCGACCTCGGAATCCTCGTCGGCGGGCAGCGGCAGCACCACGGTGTTGAAGCGGCGGCGCAGCGCCGAGGACAGATCGTTCACGCCGCGGTCGCGGTCGTTGGCGGTGGCGATCACATTGAAACCCTTGGCCGCCTGCACTTCCGCGCCCAGCTCGGGCACCGGCAGGGTTTTCTCGGACAGGATGGTGATCAGCGCGTCCTGCACATCGGACGGGATGCGGGTGAGCTCTTCGATGCGCGCGATCGCCCCGGTCCGCATGGCCGTCATCACCGGCGAGGCGACCAGCGCGGCGTCGCTGGGCCCCTCGGCCAGCAGCCTGGCGTAGTTCCAGCCGTAGCGGATGGCCTCCTCGGCGGTCCCCGAGGTGCCCTGCACCAGCAGCGTCGACTCGCCGCTGATCGCGGCCGAGAGATGCTCCGACACCCAGGTTTTCGCGGTGCCGGGCACCCCGAGCAGCAGCAGGGCGCGATCGGTGGCCAGGGTCGCGACGGCCACCTCCATCAGCCGCCGCGGCCCGACGTACTTCGGCGTGATGACCGTGCCGTCGTCGAGCGTGCCACCGAGGACATAGGTGACCACCGCCCACGGCGAGAGCCGCCAGGACGGCGGGCGCGGCCGGTCATCGACGCGCGCCAGTGCGGCCATCTCGTCGGCGAAGGCCTGTTCGGCGTGCGGACGCAGCAGGGTGGTTGCCGGTTCGGTGGTGGTCATCGCAGCTCCTCGAGCATGGTCGCGCGGTCGGTGAGATCGTGGGCGAGTCGGTGGAAGGCCTGTTGCCAGGCGGGGTCGTCGGTGCTGTCGGCGAGCGCGGTGACGCGCTCGGCCAGGTCGACGGGCAGATGTATGCCCGCCGCGGTGATCAGGGCGCGGTCGGCGTAGACGCCGGCGTTCGCGTGGGCCTGGCGGGAGGTCGTGCGGGCGCGTTCGCCGAGCAGCCGCACCACGTGGTCGGCGACCGGTCGTGGCCACGGATGGTCGAGGCCGGGCAGGATCGCGTGCAGTTCGGTGAGCTGGTGCGCGTCCAGGTCGAGCACGTGCTCGATCCGGTCGGCGGCGTCGAGCAGGGTGAACAGTTCGCGGCGGCGCAGCACGGCCTGCTCGGTCGGGGAGGCGTGCGCGAACAGCGCACGGGCCCAGGTGGTGTCGCGCTGGGCGAGGGCGGCGTCGACCCAGCCGTCGACGATCGCCTTGGCGTAGCGCGGCGGCAGGGTCAGGGTCAGGGCGGCGGTCGCGGTGGCCGATCCGGTGGCGCCGACGAGCTGATCCCACGCGGTCAGCGGGGTCGCCGCGATCGCCTGGTGCAGGGTCTTGAGCGTCGAGTCCGGGGTGTCCCAGCGCAGGGTGGCCTGGTCGGTGCCGTCGGTGATGCCGTCGCGCCTGGCCTGCGCGTCGACGGCGGCGGGCACCGCGACCTCGACCGTGCCGTCGGCGCCGACGCGCAGCCACGACGACACCAGCGCCGCCATCCGCTGCCCGAGCGCCGAACCGGGCAACCGGGCCAGCAGGCCCGCCGCGGTGCGCCGAACATCGCCGCGTCGATCGTCGAGGGCCCGCTCGAGTAGTGCCTCGTCGTCGAGACTCAGCCCGTCGACGAGGAGCGCGAGCAGCTCGGCTTTGATCGGACCCGACTCCTTGGCCCACGCGGTGCTCAGCACCTCGAGCGCGGCGGCGGGATCGGTGCGGCGCAGCCGCGCCAGCCAGTCTTTGCGCTCGCCGGCCGCGCCGAACAGCCAGACATCTTGTGCGCCAGGTGCTCCGGTGACTTCTTCGGGTGCGGTCGTCTCGATCGCGGCCCGATCCACCGGGAACGAGTCGAGCAGGGCGGACCAGGCCGGGTTCCGCGCCGCCAGCCACCGGCCACGACGACCGGCCAGCCGCAGCAGCGGTCCGCGCAGCTGGCCGTCGGAGGCGGCGGTGAGCGCTTGTACGCACAGCACGTCCGGCAGCCGGAAGTCGAACGGTGCCGCGGCGGTGAACCACTCGGGCAGGAACGCCGACTTGTCGGTCAGCAGGCGGCCGAGGCGGTCGGCGGCCTGCCGGGGCAGCAATAGACGCGGGTCGTCCGGCGCGGGTTCCGGCTTCGGCGCGGCGCCCGGCATCCGGCCGCCGCGCAGGTACAGATCCTGCAGGGCCGCCGCGTCGAGCAACCGGACCGCGGGTTCGCCGGAGCGCTGCGGCACCGCCGCGGTGACGGCCGCATCGAGCCGGACGCCGTCCGCGCTGCGCCGCGCGGTGCCGAGCAGCGCGACCGAAACCAGTTCGGCGAGTTCGGGAGTCGGTGCCGAGTGGGTGGAGAACTCGGTCTCCAGATCGGTGACCTCGCCCGCGCTGAACACCGAGATCGGATCGAACCCGTCGGCGCGCCACTCGCCGGTGACCGTCACCGGATGACCGCCGGCTACCGCGAACAGCCGCCACGGCCGCACCCCGGCGGGCAGCGGCAGCGCGGCGCCCTCGGCGTCGACGAGCTGCCAGCCGTGCTCGTCGAGCACCGGCACCACGTCGGCCAGCACGGCGGGCCAGGCGCGCAGCCACGGATCGTCGCCGAGTGCCGACGCGTAGGCGTCGAGCGCGTCGCCGATGGTGACGCCGCCGATCACTGGCACGGTGGTGAACGGCTCGGGGACGCCGTGGCGGGCGCCCCACTGCACGCGCAGCGGCGCGGCGCCGGGGTAGTAGTGCAGATCGGCGTCGACCTGGTGGCCGGGCGCGGGCACCTCACCGGTGAAATTCGGTGTGCCGAAAGAATGTTCGATCAGGACCGCCCAGCGTCCGCTGCTCCGGCCGCGCAACCAGGTGCGCCGGGTGTGCAGCCGCTCCTCCTCGCTGACCCGCATGCCGAGCACCAGCCAGCGATCACGCACCGCGGGCTCGGCGAGCACCGTCTCGGCCTGCGTCGGATAGCCGACGTGGGTACGGATACCCGCCCGCAGCGGCTCCGGGACGGCGTCGATGGTGCGATGGGCCAGAACCAGCAGATGCAGCCGGGCGTACTCGCGCAGCAGCAGCTCGGGCCAGTGTTCGGTGGTCACCACGGCGGCGGGCAGCCGGCGCAGTGTCGCGGCGATGCCGGGCGCCTGGGCGTCGACCATGCGGGCCGCGATGGCCTCGTAGGCGGCGAACGAACGGTCGGTCTGGGCCAGGCCGGTCCGGATCTGGTCGGTGAGCCACACCTCCAGCTCGGTCAGCCCCGCCGACACCCTGGCCCGGCGTTGCTCGACGGTCGCCTGCGACGGCGTCGAGGCGGCCTTGGCCTTGGGCGGTGCCGCCGCCTTGGCCGCCCGGCCCGCCAGCCACTCCGCCGCGAAATCGGCGGGCGCGTCCTGCGCCGCCACCGCGCCGCCGGACCAGCTCAGCAGCAGCGACAGCGCGTGCTTGCACGGGAACTTGCGGCTCGGGCACGAGCACTTGTACGCGGGCCCGGCCAGATCGACGACCGTCTGATAGGGCTTGGACCCGCTGCCCTGGCACAATCCCCACACCGCGCTCCCCGTGGCGCCGGTCTCGCGCCAGCGACCGGCCAGCTTGCGTGCGGCAGCCAGTGAGCTCGCGTCCGGCGCGAGTGCGCGGACCTGGTCCTCGGTCCACGGCGCCTGTCGGTCGGTCATCGCCTTCCCCCGTTCTCTGTCGCCGAAATATCTACCCCAGGGGACCGACAACTGCCGTTCACGTCGGCGAATCTCCTGGAAAACGCTGCCGCTGTAGCAGATTCACGCTGTTGGACTTGCTGCCTGCGGCAAAGTCTGGCATTCTGACATGTTCGGCTCGCCCGGACCGCCCACGTCGCTCACCGCAGCGTAGCGCGGGTGTGAACACCTCATCGAGCTGCCCGCCGGGGTGGGCGAGGGGTGGACATCGAGCGGCCCGCCGTGGCCGCACGATGGCCATTCCACTCCCGCGGGCAGATTCGCTGGGGCACTGCGCATCCCCTGGGCGAACGCTCCGCGATCAGGTAGCGTTTGCCGAGGAGGATCTCGTGGGCCGGGCAGATCGGCCGCCGCGGTGCGTGCGGCCGCGAAGGGGGATGTCGCAGAAGTGTGCTCGGATCGGATCGCCGAGGTGGTCGCGCGTGAGCTCGCCGCCGACCCCGCCGTGGAGGGGCGGGTCGCCGAGTGCGTGCTGGCAGCCCTCGCCGAGGCCGACGGTGATCGAGCCGCACCCGATTCCGGTGACACCGGGGTATTCCTGCGCTCGATCACCGTGCACGGCTTCCGCGGCATCGGGCCGACGGCCATGCTTCGCTTGAACCCAGGGCCAGGGCTGACGTTGGTCGTCGGGCGCAACGGCAGCGGCAAGTCCAGCTTCGCCGAGGCCGCCGAGTTCGCGTTGACCGGGGGCAACCGGCGCTGGGACGGCCGCTCGACCGCGTGGCGCGAAGGCTGGCGCAACCTGCACGAACCCGACCTCGCCCGGATCGAGGTCGACCTGCTCACGGCGGGCGAGCAGGCCGAGCTCACGGTCGCCACCCACTGGGCGCCCGGCAGCGAGCTCGGCGAGGCGCAGTGGACGGAGCGCCGCGGCACGGACCGCACCGTCGCGATCGACCCGCGCGCCAGGCGCGGCCGGCTCGATCTGTACCGCCCGTTCCTGTCCTACAGCGAACTCGGCGCACTCGTCGACGGCAAGCCGAGCGACCTGTTCGACGCGCTGCACCGCCTGCTCGGCCTCGACGAACTGGCCGCCGCCGCCGAACACATCCGCCTGCGCAAGCTGGAACTCGAACGCGCCGTGAAGGATTCCCGGCAATCGCGCACCGACCTGCTCGCCGAACTCGCCGACGTCGACGACGATCGTGCCCGCCACGTCGCCGACCTGCTGCGCGTCCCCGAGCCCGACCTCGACGCGGTGGCCGCAGCGGTAGCCGGTTCGGTGCTCGGCCCCGAGGGACCCGATGGTCTCCGGGCGATCTTGCGCCTTTCCTTGCCGGACGCGACACAGGTCGCCGCGGCGGTCGATCGCCTCGCCGAGGCCGCTGCCACGCTGTCGCGCTACGCCACCACCGACGCCGAGTCGGACCTACGCGTCCTCGAACTACTCACCCGTGCCCGCGAACACGTCACCGCCGGCGGCACCTGTCCCTGCCCGGTCTGCGGACGCGGCGACCTCGACACCGCTTGGCTCGCCGCCGCCGATGCCGAGATCGACCAGCGCGCCGGACAACTCGCCGCACTGCGCGCGGCCCGCGCGGAGTTCGAGACGGCGGTGGCGGGCGCCCGCTCGCTCACTTCGCGCATGCCCGCCGAGCTCGGCGCCGCGCAACCGACACCGGTGGTCCGTGCGCCCGCGGTCGGCGGTGAGGTCGTCTCGGGCGACGGTGCCGTGCGAGGCGACAGGGCCACGTCTGGCGACCGAGCTGTCGGCGACCGCGCCGTGCCGGGTGGCAGGGCCGAGTCCGGTGACGGCGCGCCGGGTGGGACCGCCGTAGCCGGTAGTGGGGCTGCGCTGGTCGGTGGTGGGACGGCGTCGGGTGACGGGCCGGCGATCGGTGGCGCCAGTCCCCTCAGGCGGCAGTCGTCGGTGGTGCGCGATCTCTGGTCGGTGTGGGCCGAGCTCGGCGAGGCAGACCACGATGACGAGTTCCCGCAGCGTCTGCGGGACACCTATGCCGAGCTCGCCGCCGAACTAGCTGCCCTGCAACGTGATACCCGCGGCGAGCTCGATCGCCTCGATTCCGTGTGGTCCCCACTCGTCCCGCGCATCCTCGCCTGGCTCGACCCCGCCCGCGCGGTCTCCGCCGACGCGGGTGAACTGCGGGTGGTGAAGAAGGCGGCGGACTGGCTCAAGTCGGCGACCGCGACGATTCGCGGCGAACGGATGCGCCCGCTGGAGAGTACCGCGCGCTGGGTGTGGAGCACGCTGCGGCAGCAGAGCAATGTGGAACTCGGCGCGATCCGGTTGCAGGGCAGCACGGGCACGGCCCGGCGGGTCCTGCTGGATGTGACCGTCGACGAGGTGGACGGTGCCGCGCTCGGCGTGATGAGTCAGGGTGAGCTGCACGCGCTCGGGCTGTCGCTGTTCCTGCCGCGAGCGACGATGTCGCACAGCCCGTTCCGCTTCGTGATGATCGACGACCCGGTGCAGGCGATGGACCCGGCGAAGGTCGACGGCCTGGCCAGGGTGCTGGCCGAGGTGGCGACCACCCGGCAGGTGGTGGTGTTCACCCACGACGAGCGCCTCGCCGAGGCGGTGCGCCGCATGCAGCTCGACGCCACCGTGCTCGAGGTGCAGCGCCGGGAACGTTCCGTGGTCGAGGTCAGGGTGACCGGTGACCCGGTGCGCCGCTACCTCGACGACGCCCGCTCGCTGCTGCGCACCCCGCAGCTGCCGCCCGCCATCGCCGACGAGCTCGTCGCCACCTGCTGCCGCTCCGCGATCGAGGCGGCGGGTCTGGCCAAGGCCCGCCAGGAACTGCTCGCCACCGGCCTCGATCACGCCGAAGTGGAACGGCGAGTGCGCAATGCCCACACCACCCGCGCCATGATCACCCTGGCGATCATGGGCCCGCGCGCCCGCGTCGACGACCTCAACAAGCATCTGAGCGCGGTCGGCGGTCGCTGGCTGGTCGGTGTCCTGCGCGACGCCACCGCGGGCGCGCACGTGCCGATCGACCGCCCGATGCGTGAATTGATCAGTGACACCGAACGATTCATCTCCTGGCTGCGCGCGCACGAGCCCGCCGCGGTGCGCTCGTGACCAGCGACATCGGCACTCGGCCGGTCGGCCGTCCCCGCGCTCGGCGTCATGGCGCGTCGGTGGTGCGTCGATGAACCGCCGGAGCAGGCCGCGGCGCCCGAAGTTCACCCC
The DNA here is from genome assembly GCF_052983615.1 of Nocardia fodinahabitans. Lineage (NCBI taxonomy): Bacteria > Bacillati > Actinomycetota > Actinomycetes > Mycobacteriales > Nocardiaceae > Nocardia > Nocardia fodinahabitans. Next base: position 1,785,223 of record NZ_JBRJJC010000001.1, on the reverse strand, counting down.
GCGCCCCTCGGTGGCCGAACGGCTGGAGGCCGCCGAGAACCTGCTGTCCGGCGATGTCTCCGATGCCGGCGGGGTGTGGTCGCGGGCGGTCGCGTGGATCCTGCGGCTCGCGCTCGAGCAGGCCGTCGACGAGCTGTGGGCGCAGATCGCGCCCGAACTCATGCGCTGTCCGATGCGGGCCCAGCTGCTGGCCTTGCGGGTGTACGCGGGACCCGAGACGGCCGGGCAGGTCGGCGCAGTGTGGGCGGCGCTGTCCCGGGCGGCCCACCACCTCGACTACGAGATGGCTCCCAGCGTGACCGATCTGCGGCGCTGGCGCGATCAGACCGGCGACCTCGCGCGGACGCTGGAACTGGTCCCGCTCGCGCACCAGCCGTTCGGCTGATCCCGCGTGGCCGCCGCCGGTCGCGACCCGGCAGGATGACCGGCATGGGTGAAGCGAAACCGTGTCCGTGCCGCCGCGGCGAACCGTTCGACGACTGCTGCGGACCGATCCTGGCAGGCACCCGGCCCGCGCCTACCGCCGAGACCCTCATGCGCTCGCGCTACACGGCCTATGTCGTCGGCGACGTCGACTACCTGCTGCGTTCCTGGCATCCGAACACCCGGCCCGCCGAGCTCGAGCTCGACCCGGCCCAGCGGTGGCTGTTCCTGGAGATCGTCGGCACGCAGCGCGGCGGGCCGTTCGACGACAACGGCACCGTCGAGTTCATCGCCCACTACAAGGTGGACGGCGTGCGCGACGCGATGCACGAGAACAGCACCTTCGTCCGGGTCGACGGCGCGTGGGTCTACCTCGACGGCACGTTCCACGCCTGAAATACCACTGGTGGATACTGGCCCCGTGCCCAGGATCGCGATCGAGTACTGCACCCAATGCCGCTGGCTGCTGCGCGCGAGCTGGATGGCCCAGGAGCTGCTGACCACCTTCGCCACCGACCTCGGCGAGGTCGCCCTGGTCCCCGGTCAGGGCGGCATCTTCCGGATCACTCTCGACGGCGAACAGCTGTGGGAACGCAAGGCCGACGGCGGTTTCCCCGACATCGCCGTCCTCAAGCAGCGCGTGCGCGACCGCATCGCCCCCGACCGCGACCTCGGCCACGTCGACCGCCGCGACTGAGCGCTACCTCAGCAGCAGCCCCCGCCACCACAGCATCCGCCACCGGTAGGCCGCGGCGCCGCGACCGGCGCGGGCGCGCTCCCACGGCCGACGGTCCCGAAGGTGGTCAGGAGTTTGACTGTGTCGTCGTGGCCCGCCGGGCACGCGGCCGGATCCGACGCTTGCGCCATCGGCCGGTTCACCTCGAACGTGTCGCCGCAGGAGCGGCACCGGAAGCTGTAGTTCGGCATCGGCACAGTGTAGGCGGGCGATCGCGATCAGCAGGCGCCGAAGGTCAGCGTACTTATAGCTAACCGGCTGGCTGTGCCGGCCGATGCCCGCGCTCGGGTCTCGGGGTAGCGACCGGCATCGGCGGGTAGGGGGTGGGGACGCTGTTGCCGTGGCCGAATCCACATCGTGACCGCCGGGCAGTGCGCTGAAAAGCGGATTCGGTGTGTTTCGCGGAGTAACTGTTACCTGTGGGAATGGTGCGTTGGGACGCTGACCGGGGCGGGCGGACGTACTCTCGTAAGGAGTCACCAGTGCTGCGGCCTGCGGGAGCAAATGCACAGGCACCCGCGGGGTCGCGCCGGCTAGGAGGTGTGCGATGAGCATTCAGTCCGATCTCGACGCCGACGTGCGGACTCACGAGGCCGAACCGCTGGCTCACACGGAGTACGGAACCGTCAGCGGGACCTGGGACGGGCCGATCGCGGTATGGCGCAGCGTCCCGTACGCCGCCGCACCCGCCGGACCGGCCCGCTTCTCGCCGCCGCGGCCGCCGCAATCCTGGGACGGCGTGCGCGATTGCGTCGTGTTCGGTGACATCGCCCCGCAGGCGATGGGGGCGATGGTGCCGGTCGACTCCGATCTGGCCATGGGCGAGGACTGCCTGTGGGTCAATGTCTGGTCACCGCGACCCGAGCCGAGCGACGACGACCCGCGACCGGTGATGGTGTGGCTGCACGGCGGCGCCTACTGCCTCGGCACCGCGGCGCAGACCATCTACGACGGGCGCAAGCTGGCCGAGGCGGGCGACGTGGTCGTCGTGTCGGTGAACTACCGGCTCGGCGTGCTCGGCTTCCTCGATCTGTCCTCGTTTGGCGAGCCGTTCACCCCGAATCTCGGCTTGCACGATCAGCTGGCGGCGCTGGCCTGGGTGCGCGACAACATCGCCGCGTTCGGCGGCGACCCGGGCAATGTCACCGTGTTCGGTGAGTCCTCGGGCGCGGGCTGTGTCACGGCGCTGCTCACCTCGCCGGCGGCGGCGGGGCTGTTCCACAAGGCGATCACCCAGAGTCCGCCCGCCACCACGGTATTCGGGCAGGAGCGCGCGGCCGTCGTCGCGCAGCGCTACCTGGAACTGCTCGAACTCGGTTCCGGCGAGGCGGGTCGGCTGCTGGAGCTGCCGATCGAGCGGCTCGTCGAGATCGGCGCGGTGCTGCTCGACGAGGTGCCGATCAAGGAACCGGGCAGGCTCGCGGCGGCGCCGGTCGTCGACGGTGAGCTGCTGCCCGGCTATCCGATCGACCGTTTTCAGCAGGGGCGTTCACATCGGATACCGCTGCTGATCGGGACCAATCGGGACGAGGCCTCGCTGTTCCGGGTGCTGCGCTCGCCGATCATGCCGGTGACGCCCGACGCGGTGAACGCGATGCTGCGCGATGTCGCGGCCTCGCATCCGGAGATGTCACCCGAGCGGATCGCCGAGATCACCTCGGCCTACCCCGATCTGGCGAAAACCCGTGGGGCGCTGGCCATGTCGACCGACGCGGCGTTCCGGATGCCCGCCGCCTGGGTCGCCGAAGGGCACGCCCGGCACTCGCCGACCTGGATGTACCGCTTCGACTACGCGACCCCGATGCTGAAGGCCGCGCGCGTGGGCGCCGGGCACGCCACCGAGTTGCCGTATGTCTTCGGGAATTTCGGCACGCTCAACCACGATCCGACCTTCTGGCTCGGCGGCCGCAAGGCCTCGGTCGCGGTCTCGGGCCGCATGCAGCGTCGCTGGCTCGCCTTCGTCGAACACGGTGTGCCCGCGGCGCTGGACGGCTCCAAGCACTGGCCCCACTACCGGCCCTCGGCTCGGACCACCCTGCTCATCGACACCATCGACCGCGTCGTCGACAACCCCGACGCCGACCTGCACACCGCCTGGGGCGACCAGGCGGTCGGCTTCAGCTAGCCGCGCTCAGCCGCAGAACCTGCATCACCCCGCGCAACCGGGCGCCACCGGCAGAAAGGCCGCCACCGGACATCCGGCAGCGGCCTCCCAACGATCTGTCAGACGTCGGTGGAGAAGCGGATGCCGCCGTCGGGGATCTCCACGCCCGGCCACACCCTGGCCCCGCGCAGGAGTTCGCAGCGGGCGCCGATGTTGGCGCCGTCGCCGATCACGCCGTCCCGGACCAGGGCGCGCGGACCGATCCGGGCGCCGAAGCCGATGATGGAGCGTTCGACGGTCGCGCCCGCTTCGACGACCGCGCCGTCGAAGATGACCGCGCCGTCCAGACGGGCACCGGCACCGATCTCGGCGCCACGGCCGACCACGGTGCCGCCGATGAGCAGCGCGCCAGGGGCGACACCCGCACCGGGATGCACCAGCGACTCGCCTCGCTGACCCGGCAGCGCGGGCGAGGGGGCGATGCCGCGGACCAGGTCGGCCGAGCCGCGCACGAAGTCCTCCGGGGTGCCCATATCGCGCCAGTAGGAGGCGTCGACGTGGCCCTGCACCCGCGCGCCCTCGGCCAGCAGCGCGGGGAAGACCTCGCGCTCGACCGAGACCGGACGACCGGTCGGGATCTTCTCGATGTACTCGCGGCGGAACACGTAGCAACCCGCGTTGATCTGGTCGGTCGGCGGATCCTGGGTCTTCTCCAGGAACGCGGTGACCCGGCCGTCGGCGTCGGTCGGCACGCAGCCGAAGGCCCGCGGGTCGCTGACCCGGACCAGGTGCAGGGTGACGTCGGCGTTGGTCGACTCGTGGGTGTCGAGGATCGCGCCCAGATCGGTGCCGCCCAGGACGTCGCCGTTGAACACCATCACGTTGTCCGCGCGCAGCTTGGGCAGCACGTTGCGGATACCGCCGCCGGTGCCCAGCGGCTCGGTCTCGGTGACGTACTCGAGCTCGAGCCCCAGGTCGGAGCCGTCACCGAAGTGCTCTTCGAACACCTCGGCCTTGAACGAGGTGCCCAGCACCACGTGGGTGATCCCGGCCTCGGCGATGCGGGCCAGCAGGTGGGTCAGGAACGGCAGCCCGGCCGTCGGCAGCATCGGCTTGGGCGCCGAGAGGGTGAGCGGACGCAGCCGCGTGCCCTGTCCGCCGACGAGGATGACCGCGTCGGTGCCTGAGTTGCCTGCCATCGAGTTTCCCCTGTTCACAGTGGACCGCCGCCTACTCAGGCGCCGGTTCGCGCTTTCTCGCGCAGCGCCGATCGAACCGCAATCCGGCAGCGAACCGCAAGTCCGGCGCGCAGCGCGCCTCGCAACGGCGCCTGCCACCAGTGCGGATGCCGGTCGGCCTGGAAGCGGTAGGCACTCGCGTGGTGGGCGGGCAGCATGAGTTCGGGGTGCTTGCCCGCGGCGTGGCCCTTGGCGTGGGTCACCTCGGCGTCGGGGACGAATACATTGTGCCAGCCCGCCCTGCCCATGCGGTCACCGAAATCCACGTCCTCCATGTACATGAAGTAGCGCGAGTCGAAGCCGTCGATGGTGTCGAACGCGGCCCGGCGCACCAGCAGGCAGGAGCCGGACAGCCAGCCGACCACCCGCTCGGAGATCTCCTCGTTCTCCTGCCGGTACCGCACCGACCAAGGGTTCTTCGGCCAGATCGTGCCCAGGATGGCGTGGCCCGCGCCGTCGGCGAGGCCGGGGACGCGGCGCGCGGACGGGTAGACGCTGCCGTCGGGCTCACGGACCATCGGACCGATGGCGCCGGCGCGCGGCCAGCGCTGGGCGGCCGCGAGCATCTTGTCGATGGAATCGACGCCCCACCGGATGTCCGGGTTGGCCAGGATCACGAACTCGATCGACGGGTCGATCTCGGCGACGGCCCGGTTGATGGCACCGCCGTAGCCGATGTTGCCGCCGGTCCGCAGCAGCCGTACGTGCGAGTTGGCCTCGGCGACGAGCTCGGGCACGCCGTCGGTCGAGCCGTTGTCGGCCAGGATCACCTGCGGCTTCTCGCTGGTGGCGTCGGCCAGGGTGGTGATGAAGTGCTCGAGGTGCTCGCCCGGTGAATAAGTCACCGTGACGACGGCAAGGCCCGCGGGGGCCACGGAATCGGCTGCGTTCACGACTGGGCAGCCTAGTCGGACACGCGCCGGAGTGCGTCGGCTAGTGCGGAACGCCAAGGCCGCAACGGGGTGAGACCCGCCGCGTCCCACGCCGCGGGGGACAGCACCGAATAGGCCGGTCGCGGTGCGGGTCTGGGGAACGCGCTCGAATCACACGGCAGCACCCGCGCCGGATCCGCCCCGACCTCGGTGAAGACGGCGACGGCGAGATCGAACCAGGTGGCGGTGCCGGAGTTGGTGGCGTGCAGCACCCGCGGTGCGTCGGGCCGGGTACTCAACTCGAGCAGCGCGGCCGCGAGATCGGCGGCGCTGGTGGGGGAACCGAGCTGGTCGTCGACCACGGTGACGGTGTCGCGTTCGCGCTCCAGCCTGCGCATGGTCGCGACGAAATCCCCCTCGACACCGGAGTACACCCAGGCGGTGCGCACGACCTGCGCGTCCGGGCTCAGTTCCCGCACGGCCTGCTCGCCCGCCAGCTTCGACCGGCCGTAGACCGTCGCGGGCCCGGTGGGGTCGCCGGGTTCGTAGGGCGTGCGCGCGGTGCCGGGGAAGACGTAGTCGGTGGAGACGTGGATCAGCCGCGCGCCCGCCGCGGCGCAGGCGGCGGCCAGGACGGCGGGTCCGGTGGCATTGGCGGCGAAGGCGGCGTCGCGGTCGGTCTCGGCGGCGTCGACCGCGGTGTAGGCGGCGCAGTTGAGCAACACCGCGCCCGGGCTGAGGACGGCGTCGACGGCCGCGCGATCGGTGATGTCGAGCTCGGCTCTGCCGTAGCCCGAGGACGCGGGCGCGAGCCGCAGGATCTCTCGCCCCAGCAGGCCGCGCGCTCCGGTTACGATCAGCCGGGAGGGGACGGGGAAATCGGGGTTCACGCGGCCAGTCTGGCACGCCGGAACACCTGCGGTTCGGCGCGACTGTGGTAACTGTTGGTTAGCCTGTGATGGCCGGTGTCGGTGGACGAGCCCAGGCATAGGAGATGGCGGGGTTTGCCGGGGGGCGATTCGGAGCCGGGCGCGGAGTTCGTCGAGAGGATCACGAGTGCGAGAGTCGACACGACCACCCACGGTCGCCACGCAGACCGGTGCCGTCGGCCCGGTGAAGGTGATGGTGGCGATCTCGGCGGTGCTGGTGCTCGCCCTCACCGGATTCGCGTGGCGCAGCGTCGACAATCTGATCGCCAATATCGATCGGATCGGCGGCCTCGGACTCGGCGGCGGCCGCGACGGCGCGGTCGACATCCTGCTCGTCGGCGTCGACAGCCGCACCGACGCGCATGGCAACCCGCTGACCTCCGCCGAGCGCGCGATGCTGCACGCCGGCGACGAGGTGGGCACCAACACCGACACCATCGTGCTGGTCCGGGTGCCCAACGACGGCCGCTCCGCCACCGCGATCTCGATCCCGCGCGACTCCTACGTCGACATTCCCGGCCAGGGCAAGGGCAAGATCAACTCCGCCTACGGCTCCACCAAGGAGACCGAACGCGCCGAGCTGCTGGCCGAGGGCCGTTCCGAAGCCGACGCCGAACGCGACTCGACCAAGTCGGGCAGGCAGGCGCTGATCAAGTCGGTGGCCTCGCTCACCGGCATCACCGTCGACCACTACGCCGAGGTCAGCCTGCTCGGCTTCGTGCTGCTCACCGATGCCGTGGGTGGGGTCGAGGTGTGCCTGAACAACGCGGTGGACGAATGGATGTCGGGCGCGGACTTCCCGGCCGGGCAGCAGCGCCTGGACGGTCAGCAGGCGCTGAGCTTCGTGCGCCAGCGGCACGGACTGCCGCGCGGTGACATCGATCGCATCGTGCGTCAGCAGGTGTTCATGGCCCAGCTGGTCGGCCAGCTGCTCAATGCCAAGATCCTGGCGAATCCGGGCAAGCTCGGCGAGATCAGCGAGGCGGTCGGGCGCACGGTGGTCCTCGACGAGGACTGGGACGTGCTGGCCTTCCTGCAGCAGCTCAAGGATCTCTCCGGCGGCAAGGTGGAATTCGAGACCATCCCGGTCGCCGACCTCAACAGCATGACCTCGGCGGGCGAATCGGTGGTCCGGGTCGAGCCGAAGGCGGTGCAGGATTACGTCGCGGGGCTCGTGGGCGAGGAGAAGAAGGGCGGCGAGGACAAGCCGAAGCTCGACCCGTCGACGGTGACCGTCAGCGTGTTCAACGCGGGCGGTAAGGCCGGGCTGGCCGCCAAGGTGTCGTCGGCGTTGACCGGCAAGGGTTTCCGCGAGGGCCTGGTGGGCAATTACTCCGGTGGCAGCGTGAGTTCGAGCCGGGTGCTCGCCGTGGACGCCGAGGATCCGAAGGCCGCGGCGGTGGCCGAGGCACTGGGCGGTCTCACCGTGATCGCGGATCCGTCACTGTCGGCGGATACCGTGAGCGTGGTGCTGGCGAGCGACTACTCTGGTCCGGGCTCGGCCGCGGCAGGCATGTTCGATTTCGACGGAACATCCTCGGCGACCGCGACGCCAGTACCGCCAGCCCCGCCGATCGACGCAGGCCAGAACGGACCGAAATGCGTGAACTGACCCATGCGTGAGCCGAACTCGACCCTCACCGATGCCCTGCTCGACCCGATTCTCGAACGCGACCCGGCCGGTCCGCGCGTCACCTGGTACGACGACGCCACCGGCGCCCGCATCGAGCTGTCGGGCCTGACGCTGGCCAACTGGGCCGCCAAGACCGCCAATCTGCTGCGCGACGAGTTCGCGCTCAGCCCCGGCGCCAGGGTCGCGGTGCTGCTGCCGGCGCACTGGCAGACAGCGGCGGTGCTGCTGGGCTGCTGGTGGGCAGGCACCGAGGTGGTGCTCACCCCCGATCCCGACGCCGACCTCGCGCTGGTCACCCCCGACCGGCTCGACGACGCCGACGGGGTCGACGAGGTGGCGGTGCTGTCACTGGACGCGATGGGCACCCCGGTGCGTGACGTGCCGGTCGGCGTCACCGATTTCGCGTCCGCGGTGCGCGTGCACGGCGACCAGTTCCTGCCGGGCGGATTCCGGGCCGCACTCGACGGACTCTCGGTCGGCGAGGTGCTCGCCGAGGCCAAGAAGTCGGCGGCGCTGCAGGGTATCTCCGCAGGCGACCGGGTGCTGTCGAGCGCGCCGTGGGAGACCGTGACCGAGCTGGTCGACGGCTACCTCGCGGTGCTGTACGCCGGTGCCTCGCTGGTGCAGGTCGTCAACCCCGATCCGGCCGCCGTGGAGCACAAGGCCACCACCGAGCGGGTGACGGTCCGGCGCTGACCCGCGCCGCGTCTCCTACCCAGGTATAGGTCGATCTCCGACTGGAACACGTTCCGCTCGCTGCCCGAAGTCCGTACGGTGGAGTCATCCATTCGGCAGAGCGGCAGGGGTGGCGATGAACGCGCAGTACTGGTTGCGGTGGTCAGCCGAGCACGGAGCGCCACGGGCGGTCCTGCGCTGGCAGGTGCGCAAGGGCGACCCGTTCGCCATCCTGCTCAGCGGACAGCGCGGCCTGCACGACCCCTACCCGCTGATCGACGAACTGCGCGCGCCCGGCGGACTGCTCCGGACCCCGCTGTCCTACGCGGCCTTCGATCACGCCCAGGTCCGGGCCATCCTGCGCGACACCCGATTCGGCGTCCGGCAGGCGCTCGGCGGCGACCTGCCGGGACCGTGGCGCAAGCTGGCCGCGCTGGTCACCGTGCCGCCCAACCCGGTCGAGCCGCCGTCGATGCTGGTCCTCGATCCGCCCGAGCACACCAGGATGCGCAAGCCGGTGGCCTCGGCGTTCACCCCGCGCGCCATCGCCCGGCTGCGGGATCGGGTGGAGGTGGTCACCGCCGAACTGCTCGACGCGATGCCCGCGCACGGGTCGGTCGACCTGATCACCGATTTCGCCGCCAGGGTGCCGATCGCGATCATCGCCGACATGCTCGGCTTCCCCGCCGCCGACCGCGACCTGTTCCTGCGCTGGGGCGACCGGGTGACGCCGCTGCTCGACATCGGTATCTCGTGGCGCACCTACCGGGGCGCGATGGCCGCGATCGAATCGATGGACGACTACCTGGCCGCCCACATCGCCCAGCTGCGCCGCGACCCCGGCGAGGACATCCTCTCGACCCTGGTCCGCTCCGGCGACCTGGACCTGCGCGAACTGCAGGCGGGCGCGAGCCTGCTGATGGGCGCCGGTTTCGAGACCACGGTGAATCTGATCGGCAACGCGATCGCGGCGCTGTCGGCCGATCCCGACCAGCTGGCGCTGGCCCAAGCCGATCCCGACCGCTGGTCCGATGTGGTGGAGGAGACGCTGCGCTTCGACCCGCCGGTGCAGACCACCGCGCGGCAAGCGCTCGAGGACGTCGAGATCGACGGCGTCACGGTGCGAGAGGGGAGCACCGTCATCCTGTCGCTGGCGGGCGCCAACCGTGACCCCGCCGTCTTCGCCGACCCGCACCGCTTCGACATCGACCGACCGAACCTGCGCGAACACGTCGCCTTCAGCAGCGGCATCCACGCCTGCCTCGGCGCCAGCCTGGCCCGGATGGAAGCCGTGCACGCGCTGCGCGCCCTCTACGCCCGCTACCCGAACCTGCGGCTGCGCGGTACGCCGGTGCGGCGAAACCTGTTCACCCTGCACGGTTTCGAGCACATGCCGGTCGACCTGGGTCCGGTCGCGCGTACCCCGGCACCCGACGGTTTGGCCGGCGCCGCACGTCTGTCCTGATTCCGGCGCGGGCCGGGTGACCGCAATGGCAGGTGTTCGGGCCCGCGCCGGCTGTCGACCGCACGAGCGCGGCGGCTCCGCGTGCCGGGGCCCGACCTACGCGCCCGCGCGCCAGCGATAGCGGGTCTTCGGACGGCCCGCGCGGCCGTAATCGGCGCGGCGCTCGGCCAATCCGTCGTCGGCGAGCTTCTCCAGGTAGCGCCAGGCGGTGATGCGCGAAACCCCCACGGCCGCCGCGGCGTCGGTCGCGGTGATGCCCGACTCGGCCGAGCGCACCGCGCGGGAGACCTCCTCGAGGGTGTGCTGCACAACGCCTTTCGGCGCACCGGCGCGCTGGTCGGCGGTGCGCAGGGCGCCGAGAGCACGGTCGATGTCGTACTGCGACAGGGCGGCCTCGCCTGCGGGTAGCGCGGTGTCGAAATCGCGGTAGCGCTCCAGCTTCTCGCGGAACGCGGCGAAGGTGAACGGCTTGAGCAGATACAGCACCACGCCGTGCGCGACGGCATTGCGCACCATGGTCAGCTCGCGGGCCGAGGTGATCGCGATGACGTCCGGGCGCGGTTCGAGACCGTTGAGCGCGGCGGCCACCTCGAGTCCGCTGATGTCGGGCAGGCCGATGTCCATCAGGACCAGATGGAACGGATTGCCGTCGGCGATCGCCTCGGCGGCCAGCGTGAGCGCGTCGCGACCGGAGTGCGCGAGGCCGCCGGTGACGAACCCGTCCAGCCGCTCGAGATAGGCCCGGTGTGCCTGGGCGATCAACGGCTCGTCCTCGACGATCAGGACCCGGATCATTTCTTCTCCCTCAGCGGAATGCGAACGATGACCGCGCTGTGTGGTGCGGCCGTGGTGGTGATGGCACCGCCGTGCCGATCGACGAGGCGGTGCACGAGTGCCAAGCCGAGTCCGGCGTGGTCGGTTTTGGTGGTGTAGCCGCGTTCGGCGGCGCGCGAGAACATCTGCGCCGACATGCCGGGTCCGCTGTCGGCGACCCGGACCACCAGCGCGCCGTCACGGTGACACACCGACACCTCGACCCGCTTGTCGACGGTGCCCGCCGCGGCGTCGATCGCGTTGTCGACCAGGTTGCCGACCAGCGTGACCGCCTCCTGCGCCGAGAGCGGATCGGTGGAGTCCAGCGCGGTGTCCTCGCTGATGGCCAGGCTCACCCCGCGCTCGGCGGCCTGGTCGACCTTGCCGAGCAGCAGCGCGGCCAGCGCCGGGTCGCCGACGGCGGACAGCAGCCGGTCGATCAGGACCTGCGAGAGCTGTAGTTCCGCGGTGGCGAAGGCGACCGCCTCCTCCGGGCGGCCCAGTTCGACCATGGTGACGACGGTGTGCAGCCGGTTGGCCGCCTCGTGCGCCTGCGCCCGCAGCGACTCGGCGAACCCGCGCACCGAGTCGAGCTCGCCGAGCACCGCGCGCAGCTCGGTCTGATCGCGGATGGTCAGCACGGTGCCGATGGGGCGGCCCTCCCAGCTGACCACGTCCTGGTTGACCAGCAGCACCCGATCGGTGGTCACATGCGTCTCGTCGCGCACGACGCCCCAGCGCATCTGCTGCAGCGAGGTCGGCAGGTCGGTGCGGTGCACCGGGCCGTCGGGCAGATCGAGCAGCGTGCGGGCCTGATCATTGACCACCTCGGCGGGCCCCGGCGCGGTCCCGAACACCACCAGGCCCTCGTGGACCGAGTGCAGGACCGCGTCGTGGTGCTCGTAGAGCGCGCGCAACTCGTCGGGGGCCAGGCCGTGGGTCTGGCGGCGCAGCCTGCGGCTGATCAGGAACGACGAGCACGCGGCCAGCAGCAATCCCCCCGCGGACACCCCGAGAATGACCGGGACCTGGGAGGCGACCTGGGTACCGATCTTGGACCGGGTCACCCCGGCCGAGACCAGCGCGACCACCCGGCCGTTGTCGTAGACCGGGGTCACCGCGCGGATCGATGGACCGAGTGAGCCGGTGAAGGTCTCGGTGAGCGTCTGCCCGGCGAGTGCGGCGTCGATCGAGCCGATGAACGGTTTGCCGATCATTTCCGGATTGGTGTGGGTGTAGCGGGTGCGGTCCGGCGCCATCACCACGATGAAGTCCATGCCGGTGTCGGCGCGGATGCGCTCGGTGGTGGGTTGCAGCAGTCCGCTGGGATAGGGCGAGTTCACCGCGGCCAGCGTCGACGGTGCGCGCGCCACGGTCACCGCCACATCGCGGACCTGCAGTTCGGTGGCCACATCGTGGTCGTGGCGGGCGTCGAACACCGCCAGGATTGTCCCGGTCCCGATCATCAGGGCCAGCACCACCAGCTGCCAGACGAAGGCCTGCCCGGCGAGCGACAGCCGCACTCGTCGCATCTTGCCCTCCGACCTCGTCTTGAACGTTATGCACCAAATGTGATGGGGGTCACAGTGGTTCCGGATGATTGTGCGCCATGAGCACAACCGCCGCACCATCGCGGAAACGCGACCATACCCATTGGCTGTACATCGCGGTGATCTTCGCGGTCCTTGCGGGCATCCTGGTCGGCCGGCTGGCGCCGGAATTCGGTCAGTCGCTGGCGCCGCTGGGCACCCTGTTCGTGAACCTGATCAAGATGATGATCGCACCCGTCATCTTCTGCACGATCGTCCTGGGCATCGGATCGGTGCGCGCGGCCGCCACCGTCGGCAAGGTCGGTGGCCTGGCCATCGCCTATTTCCTGGCGATGTCGACGGTCGCGCTGGGGATCGGGCTCGTCGTCGGGAATCTGATCGAGCCGGGCACCGGACTGGGCGCCGGCACCGCGGGCGCGGGCGCCGAGTATGCCGAGCAGGCGCACGGCGCGGGTGGCACCTGGGACTTCATCCAGGCCATCGTGCCGACGACCCTGGTGTCCTCGCTGACCGCGGGCAGCGTGCTGCAGGCGCTGTTCGTCGCGCTGCTGGTCGGGTTCGCGGTGCAGGCGATGGGGGAGGCGGGCGCACCGATCCTGCGCGCGGTCTCGCTCGGCCAGAAGCTCGTGTTCCGGATCCTGTCGATGATCCTGTGGCTGGCCCCGATCGGCGCGTTCGGCGCGATCGCCAATGTGGTGGGGCGGACCGGCTGGTCGGCGGTGGTGCAGCTGGCGACGCTGATGATCGCGTTCTACCTGACCTGCCTGGTGTTCGTCTTCGGCGTGCTCGGGGTGGTGCTGCGGCTGGTCTCGGGGGTATCGATCCTCAAGCTGTGCCGGTACCTGGCGCGCGAGTACCTGCTGATCGTGGCGACCTCGTCCTCGGAGTCGGCGCTGCCGCGACTGGTGGCGAAGATGGAGCACGCGGGCGTGGCGCGCACCACGGTGGGTGTCGTTGTGCCGACCGGATATTCGTTCAACCTCGACGGCACCGCGATCTACCTGACCATGGCCTCGATCTTCATCGCCGACGCGATGGGCGAGCCGCTGAGTCTGGGCGAGCAGATCGGCCTGCTGCTGTTCATGATCATCGCGTCCAAGGGCGCGGCTGGCGTGACCGGCGCGGGCCTGGCTACCCTCGCCGGTGGCCTGCAGAGTCATCGTCCCGAACTGCTCGACGGTGTCGGCCTGATCGTCGGCATCGACCGGTTCATGTCCGAAGCCCGTGCGCTGACGAACTTCTCGGGCAACGCGGTCGCCACCCTGCTGATCGGCACCTGGACCAAGACCGTCGACGCCGACCGCACCCGCCGCGTCCTCGATCGCGAACTGCCCTTCGACGAGGAGACGATGGTCGACGACCACCCGGTCGACGTCCCGGAGCGCGAGCCGAAACCCGTTCCGGTGCGCTGACATACACGAGAGGCCCCGCAGTGTTGCGGGGCCTCTCGACGTGCGCGGGATCAGGCGCGCGCCCACTTCTCCGGGTTCAGGTGGTACTGCACCAGGGCGGTGGCGTGCCCGTGGCCGAGGCCGTGTTCGGTCTTGAGCCAGGTAACCAGGGCGGCGTGCTTGGTCTGTTCGGTCGCGCCGAGGAGGGTGAGCCACTCGTCCACGGTGTGGCCGTACTTGGCCTCGATGGTGGGGAAGTAGGACGCGGGGCCGTGCGGTGCGTTCGCCATGGTGGTTCCTCCTCGGTCGTTGCTCGTTATGGGTGAAGACGAGAGGGCCGCGCGGAATTCATCGCCGGGTGACCGGCGTCACGCCGCGAGCGCGGCGTCGCCATCTTGTCTAGCGTTGCTAGAATTTCGAGCATGAGCACGCAAACTCGCAAGGAACGTGAACGCGCCCAACGTCAGCAGCAGATCATCGACACCGCGCGGGAGCTGGCCGAGGCGGAGGGCTGGGACGCGGTCACCATCCGCAAACTGGCCGAGCGCATCGAGTACAGCCAGCCGGTGCTCTACAGCCACTTCGCGAACAAGGCGGCCATCGTCGGCGCCGTCGCCCTGCAAGGCTGCGTCGAGCTGGCCGAGGAAGTGCGTCTGGCGCGGGAGAGCGCGACGACCCGCACCGAGATGTTCGACAAGGTCGCCCGCGCGTACCTCGACTTCGCCGCCGCCAACCCGGCCCGCTACGACGCGATCTTCGTGCTCACCACCGATCTGAACTTCGGTCTGGACGCGCCGCAGCCGCTGCGTGACGCCTTCGCCGGTCTGGAAGCGATGTTCAGTTCGGGCGCCGAGGGGGACGAACTCGGCGCGCGTACCGAGGTGGCCTGGGCCTGCCTGCACGGCATCGCGACGCTGGAACGCAGCGGCAGGCTGCGTCCGGAACTCCGCGAAAGGCGGATCGCGCTGCTGGTCGAGAGCTGGTCCGCGTTCGCGTAACCGCTGGTCGCGCGCCGGCGGACCGCGGCGGCGGCCCGTCACGGTGACCGACGACTCGTCGGCGGTGGTCGCCGTGCCGCGTAGGTTGGAGAAGACGACGCAGGTCGCCCGCGGCGGCCGAGGGCGAAGGGACGGCGGATGGCTGAGGTCGTAGTAGTCGGGTCGGGGCCGAACGGCTTGGCCGCGGCGGTGATCGCGGCGCGCGCCGGCCTCTCGGTGCGGGTGCTCGAGGCACAGGAGCAGCCGGGCGGCGGGTCACGCACCGCCGAGCTCACCCTGCCGGGATTCCACCACGACGTGTGCGCGGGCGCGCATCCGATGGCGTTGGCCTCGCCCTTCTTTCGCGCGTTCGATCTCCCGGCACACGGCGTCGACCTGCTGACCCCGACCATCTCCTACGCGCATCCGCTCGACGGCGGCATCGCCGGATTGGCCTGGCGCAACCTCGAATCCACGGTCGCCGACCTGGGCCGCGACGGCCCGGCCTGGCGCGAGCTGTTCGGTCCGCTGGTCGAGCACTGGCCCGACGTGGTCGACCTGGCCATGTCGGATCTGCGGCATCCGCCGACCCGGATTCCCACCGCCGTCCGGTTCGGCCTGCGACTGCTCGAGCAGGGATCACCCCTGTGGAACACCCGTTTCCACGCCGAGGTCGCGCCCGCGCTGCTGACCGGCGTCGCGACCCACGCGATCACCCAGCCGCGCGCGCTGCCCGCGGTCGGCGCCGGCCTGCTGCTCGGCACCCTGGCCCACGCGGGCGGCTGGGTGATTCCGCGCGGCGGGAGTCAGGCGATCCCGAACGCGCTGATCGCCGAACTGGAACGGCTCGGCGGCGAGATCGTCACCGGGCATCGGGTCGACGACTTCGCCGAACTGTCGCGGGCGCGCGCCGTCCTGTTCGACACCTCGCCCGCCGAACTCCTGCGCATCGCCGGTGCTCGCCTGCCCGCGCGCTACCGCGACCGCCTCGGCCGATTCCGCTACGGCGGTGCCGCCTGCAAGGTCGACTTCGCGCTGTCGGGCCCGGTGCCGTGGACCGCGCCCGGCTGCGAGCTGGCCACGGCACCCTGCACCTGGTCGGCACCCGCGCCGAGGCGATGCGCGCCGAACGCCGGATCGCCGCGGGCGAATACGCGCAGCGACCGTATGTGCTGGCGATCCAGCCCGGCGTCGTCGACGCGACCCGGGCCCCCGAGGGCAAGCACACCTTCTACACCTACGCCCATGTGCCCAACGGTTCCGACCGCGACATCAGCGAGACGGTGATCGCCCAGGTCGAGCGTTTCGCCCCGGGCTTCCGCGACCTGATCCTCGCGAAACACGTGACGCCGGCGGCCTTCATGCCCGCCCACAACGCCAACTACGTCGGCGGCGACATCTCCGCGGGCGCAATGACCCTGCGCCAGACCGCGTTCCGCCCGCTGGCCCGCTGGAATCCCTACGCCACCCCGATCCCCGGCACCTACCTGTGCTCGTCGTCGACCCCGCCGGGCCCCGGCGTGCACGGCATGCCCGGCCTGCACGCCGCCCGCCATCTGCTGCGCACCCGCTTCGGCATCGTCACCGAACCGCTGGATCTGCTGCGCGGCGCCGCACCCGCGTACCACTGAATCAGGGTGTCGCGCGGACCGATTCGGGCTTGAAGACGTCGGGTTCCAGGTAGACGGTGCAGGCGTTGGGCACGGCGACGCGGATGCGGTGGTCGGCCTCGTCGATGGCCTCGCCGATCTGGCTGATGTCGAGACCGGGTCAGACGGACTGGGTCCGGTACAGATCGGGCTCCAGGTAGATCAGCCGGGCGGTGGGCACTGCGGCCCGCACCCGCATCTCGGCGGCGTCGATGGCCTCGGCGATGCCGGCGATGTCGAGGTCCGGCGCGATCGCGACCTTGGCGGCGACCAGCATCTCCTCCGGACCCAGGTACTCGGACTTGAGGTGGATCACCGAGGTGATCTTCGCGCCGTCGACCAGGTTGGCGCGGATGGCGTCGTCCTGCTCGGGGGTCGCGCCCTCACCGATCAGCAGGCTCTTCATCTCCACGATCAGCACGATGGCGATGATGCCGAGCAGCACGCCGATGGCCAGGGTGCCCATGCCGTCGAAGATCGGGTCGTCGGTGACCATGGTCAGGCCGACCGCGCAGAACGCGATCACCAGACCGATGAGCGCGCCGGTGTCCTCGAGCAGCACCACCGGCAGCTCGGGGCTGCGCGAGTTGCGGATGAACCGCCACCAGCTGGCATCGCCCTTGAGCGGCCTGGACTCGCGGACGGCGGTGAGGAAACTGAAGGTCTCCAAGCCGATCGCGATACCGAGGATGACGATCGCGACGATCGGCTGGCTCAGCTCCTCGGGATGCTGGATCTTGTGGATACCCTCGTAGATCGCGTACACCGAGCCGAGGGTGAACAGCACCAGGGCGACGACGAAGGAATAGAAATAGCGGTTGCGCCCGTATCCGAACTGGTGCAACTCGTCGGCGTCCTTGGCGGCCGCGCGCTGACCGAACAGCAGCAGACCCTGGTTGGCCGTGTCGGCGACCGAGTGCACCGCCTCGGCCATCATCGACGCCGATCCGGTGATCAGCGCGCCGACGAACTTCGACACCGCGATTCCCGCGTTGGCCGTCAACGCGGCGACGATCGCCTTCTTGCCACCACCAGCCGACATACCGGCCCGCCCTTCTCTCCGCTGTACACGCTCGTGCCCGCAACAGCCTAAGGGGAGGGACGTGAAATGTGCGCTTCGGCGTCAGTTCCCGGCGCCGACGCAGGCGCTGAACAACTGCGCGGGCCCGCCGATCGCGCGGGCCTTGATCTCGGTGTCGGCCGCGGAGATCCACGCCGCGCTGCCGCAGGCGACGCTGAGCGTGTGCCCGTCCTGGGCGAGCTCGACGGTGCCCTCGGTGCACAGCACGATGCCGGGACCGGCGTCGGCGAGCACCACCGGTTCGGCGTCGGCGGACAGCTCGAACCGGCACAGCGCGAACTCCGGTGCGGGCGTGCGGTACCGCACGCCGCCGTCGGCACCGAGCTCCGGTTCGATCACCGGCAGGTCGATCGGCTCGAAGTCGAGCACCCGCAACAGTTCCGGCACGTCGACGTGCTTGGGGGTGAGGCCGCCGCGCAACACGTTGTCGGAGTTGGCCATGATCTCCACGCCGACACCACGCAGATAGGCGTGCAGGTTGCCCGCGTCGAGGTAGAGGGCCTGGCCGGGCTCCAGCGTCAACCGGTTCAGCAGCAGCGCGGCCAGCACGCCCGCGTCACCGGGGTAGACCTCGGCCAGTTCCAGCGCGGTGCGCACCTCGGCGGCGAACGCGCGATCACCCTTCGCGGACAGGTAGCGCACGCAGCCCTCGAGCACCGCGGGCAGCAGTGCCGACAGCGCGGCGGCGGGCAGCGTGATCCAGGTGGTGAACAGCGTGCGCAGCCCGGCCGAATCGGGCTGGGCGGCAAGCAGTTCGGCGTAGACGTTGAGACCTGGCACGTTCAGGGCGCGCAGCAGGTCGACGGTGCGGTGCGGATCACGGAAACCGGCCAGTGCCTCGAACCGGCCGAGCGCGACAACGAGTTCCGGCTTGTGGCTGTCGTCGCGATAGTTGCGCAGGGGCGAGTCCAGCGGCACCCCGGTGCGGTTCTCCCGCTCGAAGCCGGTCCGCGCCTGCGCCGAACTCGGGTGGGCCTGCAGCGACAGCGGTTCCTCGGCGGCCAGGATCTTCAGCAGGAACGGCAGCCGGGAACCGAAAGTGTCGGCGACGGCGCCCAGTTCCCGCACCGGGTCGGCGGAGACGACCTCGAGCAACGAGCGGCTGCCACCGGCGGCCTTCACATGGGCCGGGTCGGCGGGATGGGCACCGAACCACAGTTCGGCTTCCGGATGCGCCGACGGCACCGGCCGACCGCACAGCTGAGCGAGCGCGGTGCGCGAGCCCCAGGCGTAGGAACGCAGCGCACCAACGAGTTCCTGCACTAGTAGCGTCCCCCGTCGTGGTATGGGTCCGGGTCGGGCGCGGCCGGGCCGCGCGCACCCGTCAGCCGGAGATAGGCAGCGGCCATGTCCAGACGCAAGGCCAGCACCGCCAGCTGCTCGATCTCGCTGCCGTGTCCGCCCCCTGCGGCGGAAGTGGCGGCGCCGCTGTCCGTGGCCGGGGCCGACCCCGGCTCGGCCAGCTGGGTCTGCAGCACGTCGACGTCGGCGTGTACCAGCTCGGCGTCGACGAGCCCGCCGCCAACGCCGTCGAACACCGCGAGCTTGCGCCGCGCGGCGGCCTGATCGGGATGCACGCTCAGTGCGAGCACCCGCACCCGGTCGACCGGAGCCGGACCGTCGAGTTCCTCGTCGTGGAACAGCGGATCGAATCCCGGTGCGGCACCGCCCACCGCCTCGGCCAGCCGCCCGACGGCGGCGACCGTATCGGCCAGGTC
Source organism: Nocardia fodinahabitans (assembly GCF_052983615.1). Lineage (NCBI taxonomy): Bacteria > Bacillati > Actinomycetota > Actinomycetes > Mycobacteriales > Nocardiaceae > Nocardia > Nocardia fodinahabitans. The sequence goes on along the minus strand of NZ_JBRJJC010000001.1, from coordinate 1,765,969 downwards.
GGCGGCCGCGGCGAGCCTGCCCGCCGACTGCAACAGCACCTCGGCGCCGTGTCCGGCCAGCTCGACCGCCGCGGGGGAGTCGCCCGCCAGGACGACGCCGACCCCGAGCATCCGCGCGGCCAGCGTCTTGGCCGGATTGTGGAAGACCTCGTTGTGTGGGCCGTCGCGCAGCGCCTCGGCGTCGAGCATGTCGGCCAGCTCGGTCAGGTCGGGCGTGGCGGGCACGCTGCGCTGGGCGTCGACCCCGCGCAGCACCGCGATGCCGACGGCGAGGAACCGCAGCAGCCGGTTGTGGTCGAGGACGGGCACCCGCGGTTCGAGCACGGTCGCGCGCCCGGCGGCGACCGCGCGCAGCGGACCCTCGTTGGGCGCGGCGACGATGACCTCGGCGCTGCGGCGCAGCGCACGATCGACGGCATCGATCAGGCGCGGATCGCCCGCGTCGTCACCGGCCACCAGCACCACGTCGAGCGGACCGACCCACGGCGGCAGCGCGGTGACGGGCACGATCGGCAGCCCGGCCCGGTCACCGAGGCCGGCGACCAGCAGGCCAGCGGCGCGGGCCGCCCGGCCCGAACCGGAGACGAGGACCAGGCTGCGCGGACGCAGTCCGGCGAGGCGTTCGGTGAGCGAGGTCTCGGCGACCGCCGCGGCCGTGGCGCGCACCTGCGCGCCGCCCGAAGCCGCCGAACGCAAGGCGCCGCCGGTGTCGGCCGCCTCCAGCGACGCGGCATCATCGAGGTCGAATACGGGGGTTCCAGCGATCATCGCCGATCCCACCTCCCCTCATCGCGCTGTGTCGTCTGCCGGCGAGCCGTCGGCGAATACCAGGTCTGTGATTCCACTATTCCAGTCAGCACCGGTACTGGTTTCATTTTCCCAGTCAGGCGTGAACGATGCTCAGGATCTCGGTGTCGAACAGAGCCGTTTGCCTCGTCCGCCGCCGTGCTCCCAACGTGTGTTCCCACCGGTACTGGTTTCATTTTCCCAGTCAGGCGCGAACGATGCTCAGGATCTCGGTGTCGAACAGAGCCGTTTGCCTCGTCCGCCGCCGTGCTCCCAACGTGTGTTCCCACCGGTACTGGTTTCATTTTCCCAGTCAGGCGCGAACGATGCTCAGGATCTCGGTCACGAGTGCGTTTACTTCGGCCTGCGATCCGGCCTCGACGTTGAGTCGAAGCAGCGGTTCGGTATTCGAGGCGCGCAGATTGAACCAGGCGTGATCGCCCAGGTCCACGGTGACGCCGTCGAGGCGGTCCACCGAGACGGTCCGATCGGCGAACGCGGCGAGCACCGCGGCGGTGCGTTCGGCGGCGTCGGCCACGGTCGAGTTGATCTCGCCGGAGGCCGCGTAGACGTCGTAGGCGGCCATCAGCTCCGAGACCGGACGCTGACCCTCACCCAGCGCGGCCAGCACGTGCAGCGCGGCCAGCATGCCCGAATCGGCACCCCAGAAATCGCGGAAGTAGTAGTGCGCGGAGTGCTCGCCGCCGAAGACCGCGCCCTCCGACGCCATCTGCTGCTTGATGAACGAGTGACCCACCCGGGTGCGCACCGGCTTGCCGCCCAGCTCCTCGACCAGTTCGGGCACCGCGCGCGAGGTGATCAGGTTGTGGATGATCGTCGCGCCCGGCTCCTTGGCGAGCTCGCGCTGGGCCACCAGCGCGGTGATCGCGGACGGGGAGACCGGCTCACCGCGCTCGTCGACGACGAAGCAGCGGTCGGCGTCGCCGTCGAAGGCCAGGCCGATGTCGGCGCCGCTGCGGCGCACCAGCTCCTGCAGGTCGACCAGGTTTTTCGGGTCGAGCGGGTTGGCCTCGTGGTTGGGGAACGAGCCGTCGAGTTCGAAGTACAGCGGCACGATGGTGACCGGGCCGAGCGTGCCGAGCACGGCGGGCACGGTGTGGCCGCCCATGCCGTTGCCCGCGTCGACCGCGATGGTGAGCGGGCGGATGTCGTCGAGGCGCACCAGCTGGCGCAGGAAGCTCGCGTAGTCGGTGAGTAGATCGGTATCGGTGGCGGTGCCGGGCGTGCCGTCGTAGGCGGGCACTCCCGCCACGATCTCGGCCGAGATCGTGGCCAGTCCGGTGTCCTGGCCGACCGGCAGCGCGTTCGCGCGGCACAGCTTGATGCCGTTGTAGCGGGCCGGATTGTGGCTGGCGGTGAACATGGCGCCGGGGCAGCCCAGCGTGCCGGAGGCGAAGTACAGCTGATCGGTCGAGGCCAGGCCGATGTGCACCACATCGAGGCCCTGGGCCCGCACGCCCTCGGCGAAGGCCGCCGACAGTGCGGGGGAGGACTCGCGCATGTCGTGGCCGATCACGACCCGGGTCGCGCCCTCGGCGCGCATCAGCCGGGCGAAGGAAGCGCCCACATCCCCGACGAATCCCGCATCGATCTGTTCGCCCACCACCCCGCGGACGTCATAAGCCTTGATCACGGCGTTCACGAGTTCGCCAGAGCGCGCGACAGTCGTCATGCCCACCACCCTATCCGGCGCGCCGGGGATTCCGGCGCCACGGGTCAGCGGTTACGGATCGGGGAGGACGCGGAGGTGGCCGCGGCGGCCGGTGCGGGTGGTGCGCGGCGGCGGGGGCGTGCTGTCGCGGTAGCCGGGCTGGTCGGCGTCGGCGGGGCGACGGCGCAGGCCCGCTTCGCGCACGGCCTCGGCCAGTGCGGTCAGGTCGTCGTCGTCGGGTGTGCTCGAGGAGAAGCCGCCTTCGTGGCGCACCAGTTCCCAGCCCTTGGGGGCGGTGATGCGGCAGGCGTGGGTTTCGCACAGATCCCAGGAATGCGGTTCGGCGACGGTGGCCAGCGGTCCGACGACGGCGGTCGAGTCGGAGTACACATACGTCAGCGTCGCTACAGCCGGGTTCTTGCAGCCGGGTCGGCAGCAACGACGCATGGGGATCACGACGTCGAGATTAGCCCGCCGGCCCGCAAAAGTGGATACGGACACGCGGTGATACGTCCCGTTATCGGCGGGTCGTTATTCGGGCTCGGGATCGATCAGGTCCGGGTCGACACCGAGATAGGTCGCGATCTGCTGGACGAGGACCTCGCGCAGCAGTTCCACGAGATCGTCGGGATCGGCGGCGCGCAGTTCCAGGGGCTTGCGGAACAGCACCACCCTGGCGCGGGTGGCCGCGCCGTGCCGGTCGACGCCCGCGGGGATCAACCGTGACAGCGGCACCGGCCCGTCGGCGACCACCTCGTCCGGCCAGGTGACCGAATCAGGGTGCAGCGGACGGATTTTCGGTACGTCGTCGACGGCGATGTCGAGCTTGGTGAGCCGGTCGTGCCAGCGGGTGTCCAGCGGGGCGAAGGCCTCGAGCACCAGCCGGTCGAATTTCTGGCCCCTCGTGCGCCACGCGGGAACGGTGGGCGGGAGCATGGGTCCACGAACACCGCGGCCGCGGCGGGTCACCGAGCGGGCGGTGGGCGCCGGGATATGACGCCGGGAACGTGCCATGGGAGTCGTCCACCTTTCTCGCGTGCACTGGGTCGTGCCCGTCGAGCCTGGGGACGGCGCGACTACTGGGCGTTCGCCCGAAGCACCGACGTACTGCGCCTGCGTGCTCCGGGCTGGAGCCTCAGAGTCTACTTTCGAACATTCTCTTAACCGATTCCGCGCTTCAGCCTGCGACGCTCTCGTTCCGAGAGACCGCCCCAGATACCGAAACGTTCGTCGTGCGCCAGTGCGTATTCCAGGCACTGATCGCGTACTTCACAGCCCAAGCAGATGCGCTTGGCCTCACGGGTCGAGCCGCCCTTCTCGGGGAAGAACGCCTCGGGGTCGGTCTGAGCGCACAGCGCGCGCTCCTGCCACTGCTCTTCGATGGACTCGAACATCTCGTCGAAGCCCGTTACGACCAGACTCAGCCGGGGGGCCGCGACTTCGCTTACCACGTCCGGTTCCGGCCAGCTCGTGTCGGCGCAGACAGCGTGAGCTGCGCCTGCTGTGGAATCGGTCGGCGAGACCATGTTTTCGGTCATCGTTCCGCCTCCTCACTATGTGTTAGCGCAGAAAGATTCTTTCCGCCGGGCCAACACGAACCCCGGCGGCCGAACACCGCGACGTAGTCTCGCGGGCTTCCCCGAACCTGTCTTCCGGCGAGCCAACACCCTCTCGCAAACGCCCCCGCGCTATGCCCTCTCGCGGTGACCGGAATGACATGTCTGTGATTAGACACGCCGCACTCGCCGGTGGTCAACCCGCCGTCACCCTTCCGTTACACTCCGCACCCGCCTTTCGTTTTGATCTTGTTATGTGCTGTGGCAAATGACCAGCAACTTTGTCGAAATTGGCCGCGAAATCAATCGGCGACCGCGACGGCACAGGAGTACGCCGCCTTCGCTCCGGCAGTGCGCGAAAGACTGCGGATCGCTGCCGCGACTGCGCTCACTAGGCTGTGACCCTGTGACTGCACAACACGCGGTGCGCGAGCCCAAGATCGCCGTTCTCGTCGGCGGCGTCGGCGGTGCACGGTTCCTGCAAGGCGTCAGGCAACTGCTGCCCGACGCCGACATCTCCGCCATCGTCAACGTCGGCGACGACGTCTGGATGCACGGGCTTCGCATCTGTCCCGACCTCGACACCTGCATGTACACCCTCGGTGGCGGCATCGACACCGAGCGCGGGTGGGGCCATGCGAACGAGACCTGGCACGCGAAAGAGGAGCTGGCCGCCTACAACGCCCAGCCCGATTGGTTCGGCCTCGGCGATCGCGATATCGCCACCCATCTGATCCGCACCGAGATGCTGCGCGCCGGATATCCGCTGTCCGCGGTCACCGAGGCGCTGTGCAATCGGTGGCAGCCGGGTGTGCGCCTGATTCCGGCAACCGACGATCGCTGTGAAACCCACGTCGTCGTCAGCGATCCCGACAACGCCGGCGAACGTCGCGCGATCCACTTCCAGGAATGGTGGGTGCGGTACCGCGCGGCGCTCCCGACCCACTCGTTCGCCTCGATCGGCGCCGAACAAGCCTCCCCGGCCCCCGATGTGACCGAAATCATAGCGTCCGCCGACGCCGTGTTGCTGGCCCCCTCGAACCCCGTCGTGAGCATCGGCGCGATCCTCGCCGTGCCCGGGATCAGGGGGGCGCTGCGCACCACCGCGGCCAAGGTCATCGGCCTGTCGCCGGTGATCGACGGAAAGCCGTTGCGCGGCATGGCCGATGAGTGCCTGTCGGTGATCGGCGTGGAGTCCACCGCCGAGGCGATCGGGCGGCACTACGGCGCCCGCTCGGCCACCGGCATCCTCGACGGCTGGCTGCTGCACTCCACCGACACCGCCGACGTCCCCGGCGTCGAGGTGCGCAGCGTGCCGCTGCTGATGACCGACCCGGAGGCGACGGCCGAAATGGCCCGTGCCGCACTGGAATTGGCAGGAGTCAAGCCGTGAGCCTACTGCCCGACCACGCGGCCGACGAGCTGCGGATCCTCCCGGTCACCGGCCTGCCGGAGTTCCGGCCCGGCGACGACATCGCCGAACACCTTGCCGCACAGGCGCCGTGGCTGGCCGACGGCGACGTCGTCGTGGTCACCAGCAAGATCGTCTCCAAGGCCGAGGGCCGCATCGTCGCCGCGCCGACCGACCCGGAGGAGCGCGACACCGCCCGCCGCAAGCTGGTCGACGACGAGGCCGTGCGGGTGCTCGCCCGCAAGGGCCGCACCCTCATCACCGAGAACCGGCTCGGCATCGTGCAGGCCGCTTCCGGCGTCGACGGCTCGAACGTGGCCGAGGGCGAACTGGTGCTGCTGCCCACCGATCCCGACGCCAGCGCCAAGGCGCTGCGGGCCGCGCTGGCCCAGCGGCTCGGGGTGGACGTGGCCGTGGTCATCACCGACACCATGGGCCGGGCCTGGCGCAACGGCCAGATCGACGCCGCGATCGGCGCGGCCGGGCTGCGCGTGCTGCACGACTACGCCGGCGCGGTCGACGGGCAGGGCAACGAACTGCACGTCACTCAGGTGGCCGTCGCCGACGAGCTCGCCGCCGCCGCCGATCTGGTCAAGGGCAAACTCGGCGGCGTCCCGGTCGCGGTGGTGCGCGGCCTGGCGACCGACGACGACGGGTCGAGTGCGGCGGTGCTGCTGCGCGGCGGTGTCGACGACCTGTTCTGGCTCGGCACCGCCGAGGCGATCGAGATGGGCCGCAAAGAGGCTGTGCCGCTGCGGCGTTCGGTCCGGGCCTTCGCCGATGAGCCGGTCGACCCGGAACGGATCAGGGCCGCCGTCGCGGTCGGGCTCACCGCACCCGCGCCGCACCACACCCGCCCGGTGCGTTTCGTCTGGCTGCGCAAGCCGAAGCTGCGCGCCCAGCTGCTCGAGGCGATGGCCGAGCAGTGGCGGGCCGATCTCACTGCCGACGGACTCGACGCCGAACGGGTCGAGCGCCGGGTCGCGCGCGGGCGCATCCTGTTCGACGCCCCCGAGATGATCATCCCGTTCTGCGTGCCCGACGGCGCGCACGACTATCCCGACGCCCGGCGCCAGGCCGCCGAGCAGACGATGTTCACGGTCGCGGTCGGCGCCGCGGTGCAGGGGCTGCTGGTGGCGCTGGCCGCCGACGGCCTCGGCAGCTGCTGGATCGGGTCGACGATCTTCGCGCCCGAGCTGGTCCGCGAGGTCCTGGGGCTGGACGAGGACTGGATGCCGTTGGGCGCCATCGCGATCGGGGTGCCGCTCGACGAGCCCGCGCCGCGCACGGTCGGCTCGCCGGGTGCCGGCCTGGTCGAACTGTGAGCGCGGAGTCGCTGCACGCCTCGGCCACCGAGCTGCTGACCGATTGGCAGCCCGAGTCCGGTCCGGATCGGTCGCTGCGCGAGGCGATGCTGGCGTTTCTGGGCTCGGCGCCGCGCGGGTGCCTGCGCGAGCACGCGCCGGGCCACATCACCGCCTCGGCGATCGTGCTCTCGCACGACCGCAGCGAGATCCTGCTGACGCTGCATCCACGGGTGGGCCGCTGGATCCAGCTCGGCGGGCACTGTGAGCCCGGTGACGAGACGGTCGCCGACGCCGCGCTGCGCGAGGCGGTGGAGGAGTCGGGCATCGCGGACCTGCGCCTGACGCCGGGTCTGTACGGCGCGCAGGCGCACCCGATCACCTGCTCGCTCGGGGTGCCGACGCGGCATCTGGACCTGCTGTTCGAGATCGTCGCGCCGCCGGGCGCGGTGCCGGTCCGCAGTGCCGAATCGACGGATCTGCGCTGGTGGCCGGTGTCCGGGCTACCGGCCGGCGCCGATGTCCTGCTGGTTGGCGTATAGAACCCTGAATAGGTCTCTGACCTGCGATGACAGCGATCGTGCCCAGGTGGGCGCGGTCGCTGTTCCGTTATCCGACTGTTGCAGCTTTACAAATCTGCAAATTTGTCTAGACACCGGACAGGTCGGGACCTATCGTCTGTGACAGAGAGTTACGCACATCACAGGTGTGAGCTGTGTCGCAGGATGGAGACGACGATGTCGACAGATGCCAACGCGTCCGAACAGCGGGTGGCGCCCCCGCAGTGGCGCGATTCCAAGCGCTATCTCTGGTTGTGGGGGCTGTTCGCCCCCACCGGGTTGTTCACGATCGCGATCCCCCTGATCTGGGGCCTCAATCAGCTCGGCTGGCATCGCCTGGCCGAAGTGCCGTTCTGGCTCGGACCGGTGCTGGTGTACATCGTGATCCCGATCGCGGACCTGTTCTTCGGTCCCGACGGCGACAATCCGCCGGACGAGGTGATGGAGTACCTGGAGAACGACAAGTACTACCGCTACCTGACCTACCTCTACCTGCCGTTCCAGTACGCCTCGCTGATCTTCGCCTGCTACATCATCACCGCGCCGAACCTGCACTGGCTCGGCTTCCCCGGCGGTGCGAACGTGGTGGACAAGATCGGCATCGCGATCAGCGTCGGCATGATCGGTGGCATCGGCATCAACACCGCGCACGAACTCGGCCACAAGAAGGTCGAGCTGGAGCGCTGGCTCGCGCGGATCGCGCTGGCGCAGTCGTTCTACGGCCACTTCTACATCGAGCACAACCGCGGCCACCACGTCCGCGTCGCGACTCCGGAGGATCCGGCCAGCGCCCGCATCGGCGAGACGTTCTGGTCGTTCTGGCCGCGCACGGTGTGGGGCAGCTTCCGCTCGGCCTGGCACCTGGAGAAGGAGCGCCTGCACCGGCAGGGCAAGAGCCCGTGGACGTTGCGCAACGATGTGCTCAACGCCTGGGCGATGTCGGTGGTGCTGTGGCTGGGCCTGATCGCAGTCTTCGGCATCGAGGTGCTGCCCTACCTGATCCTGCAGGCCGTCGTGGGCTTCAGCCTGCTCGAGTCGGTGAACTACCTCGAGCACTACGGCCTGGTCCGGCAGAAGACGGCCACCGGGCGCTACGAGCGGCCCGCGCCCGAGCACAGCTGGAACAGCGACCACATCGTCACCAATATCTTCCTGTACCACCTGCAGCGCCACAGCGACCACCACGCGTACCCCACCCGTCGCTATCAGACGCTGCGCAGCTGGGACGGTGCGCCGAATCTGCCCAGCGGCTACGCGAGCATGATCCTGATCGCCTACTTCCCGCCGATCTGGCGCAAGGTGATGGACAAGCGCGTGCTCGCGCACTACGCGGGTGACGTCACCCGCGCCAACATCGAACCCAAGCACCGTGCGAAGGTGCTGGCCCGGTACGGACAGGAGGGCCAGGCGTGAGTGCGTACCGCTGCCCGGTCTGTGATTATGTCTACGACGAAACGAAAGGAGCCCCGCGAGAGGGTTTTCCGGCCGGCACGCCGTGGGCGTCGGTTCCCGACGACTGGTGCTGCCCGGATTGCGGGGTGCGGGAGAAGATCGACTTCGAGGCGGTAGGAGTATCGCGGTGACCGAATACAAGCTCTACCAGTGTGTGCAGTGCGGATTCGAGTACGACGAGGCGCAGGGCTGGCCCGATGACAACATCGCCCCCGGCACCAAGTGGGAGGACATCCCGGACAACTGGACCTGCCCCGACTGCGGCGCGGCCAAGTCCGACTTCTTCATGGTCGAGATCGAACGTTCGTGAGCGTCGCGGGCACGCCGCGCACCGGATCGCGCATCCCGTATCAGGAGGCCGCGCGGGAACTGTTGCGTACCTCCGTCCTGGACGGGATGCGGGAACTGCTCACCGAGCGTGATTGGTCCAAGATCACGCTCGGTGACGTCGCGGCGCGCGCCGGGGTCAGCAGGCAGACGCTCTACAACGAGTTCGGGTCGCGCGCGGGTCTGTCGCAGGCCTACGCGCTCCGGCTGGCCGACGAGCTCGTCGACCATGTGCGCGAGGCGCTCGACGACAATGTCGGCGACGCCCGCGCCGCCATCCGGGTCGGCATGACCGGGTTCTTCCTCGCCGCCGCGGCCGACCCGCTGGTGCGCTCGCTGCTGGCCGGGGAGATGAAGCCGGACCTGCTGCGCCTGATCACCCTCGACGCGGGACCCTTGCTCGAGCACGCCACCGCGCGGCTGGCCGGGGTCTTCCAGCGCAGCTGGGTCGACGCCTCCGGCGAGGAGGCTGACGTGATCGCGCACGCCCTGGTGCGGATCGCGTTGAGCTACATCCCCAATCCGCCGGTGCCAGAGCGGGACGCGCCCGCCGAGATGAGCGCGCTGCTGAGTCCGTACGTCGAGGCGATCGTGCAGGTACGCGGCGTCCAGGCACCGCTCGGTGACGGCGATCACTCCGGCGCCTGATCGGCTCTGATTCGCCACCGTGTAACCGTCACCACGTTTGCCGCCGTGACTCTGTGTAACGCGCCTACGGTCTGTCAGTATTCACATCGGTCGGCGATTAGTTTTTTTACAGCGGAGCGTGCGTGCAAACGGTTGGCAAACCGGGGGGATTTCGTGATCCCAAACGGTATCTCTGGGCCTTGGGCTTGATCGCCCCCGCGTCGGCGCTGTTACCTTCCCAACTCGTGTACCACACCAAGGCCGAAGTGCTCTGGTGGATCGGGCCCGTGATCGTGCTCATCGCCATTCCCGTGCTGGACTGGATCGTCGGCGAGGACGGCAACAATCCGCGCGACGAGGACTACGAAGCGCTCTCCGCCGACCGGTACTACCGGTGGTGCACGTATCTGTTCCTGCCGGTCCAGCTGATCGGCCTGGTGATTGCCTGCGCGATGTGGGCGGGCAACGATCTCGACGTCGTCGACAAGCTCGGGCTGGCCGCCACCGTCGGCTTCGTGAGCGGCATCGGCATCAACGCCGCCCACGAATTGGGACACCGGGTCGAGAGTGCTGAAAGATTGCTGTCGAAGATCGCGCTCGCCCAGTCCGGGTACGGGCACTTCTTCGTCGAGCACAATCGCGGCCACCACGCCCGGGTCGCGACCCCCGAGGATCCGGCCAGTGCCCGGCTGGGGGAGTCGCTGTGGGAGTTCTTGCCGCGCAGCGTGATCGGCGGCTTCCGCTCCGCGATCCAGCTCGAGCGCGCCCGGCTGTCCAGGCAGGGCCGCGGCTGGTGGAGCACCGAGAACAACATCCTGCAGGCGTGGTCGATGAGCGCGGTGCTGTTCGGTTCGCTGCTGCTGGCGTTCGGGCCCGCGATCGCGCCGTGGCTGGTCCTGCAGGCCGTCATCGGCTTCGGGCTGCTGGAAGCCGTCAACTACGTCGAGCACTACGGACTGCTGCGCGCCCGCAAGCCCAACGGCCGCTGGGAGCGCTGCTCCCCGCGTGACAGCTGGAACAGCGATCGCCTGGTCACCAACATCTTCCTGTTCCATCTGCAGCGCCACAGCGACCACCACGCCAACCCCGGCCGCCGCTACCAGACCCTGCGTTCAACCGAGGAATCTCCGCAGCTGCCCGCCGACGGCTACGCCACGATGCTGCTGCTGGCGGCCGTCCCGCCGCTGTGGCGTGCGGTGATGGACCCCAAGGTGGCCGCCCACTACGGCGGCGATCTGTCGCTGGCCAATGTCGCGCCGCCCAAGGAGCGGCGTTTGCTGGCCCGATACCGCGCCGCGGCCTGACCGCCGCCCGCCGAGGACCGGGAAACGAGCGGGCCCGCACGCGGTAGCCTTGCCTCGGTACTGACTACCAGGAGAGGCTGATGACGACCTCAGAACTTCCCGCGCGCACCGAGCTGACCGCTGACGTTCGCAACGGCATCGATTACAAGGTGGCAGATCTCTCGCTGGCCGAATTCGGCCGCAAGGAGATCCGCCTCGCCGAGCACGAAATGCCCGGCCTGATGGCTCTGCGCCGCGAATACCACGATGTGCAGCCGCTGCAGGGCGCGCGCATCTCCGGATCGCTGCATATGACGGTGCAGACCGCCGTCCTGATCGAAACGCTCGTCGCTCTGGGTGCGCAGGTGCGCTGGGCGTCCTGCAACATCTTCTCCACCCAGGACCACGCGGCCGCGGCCATCGTCGTCGGGCCCAACGGCACCGTCGACGAGCCCAAGGGCACCCCGGTCTTCGCCTGGAAGGGCGAGACGCTGGAGGAGTACTGGTGGGCCGCCGAGCAGATGCTCACCTGGCCGGACGAGCCGGCCAACATGATCCTCGACGACGGTGGCGACGCGACCATGCTCGTGCTGCGCGGCGCGCAGTTCGAGAAGGCAGGCGTGGTGCCGCCCGAGGACGCCGACCACTCGGCCGAGTACAAGGTGTTCCTCAACCTGCTGCGCGAGAGCCTCGAGGCCGACAAGACCAAGTGGAGTGTCATCGCCGACTCGGTCTCCGGTGTCACCGAGGAGACCACCACCGGCGTGCTGCGGCTGTACCAGTTCGCCGCCGCGGGTGAGCTGGTGTTCCCGGCGATCAACGTCAACGACTCGGTCACCAAGTCGAAGTTCGACAACAAGTACGGCACCCGCCACTCGCTGATCGACGGCATCAACCGTGGCACCGATGTGCTCATCGGTGGCAAGAAGGTGCTGATCTGCGGTTACGGCGACGTCGGCAAGGGCTGCGCGGAGTCGCTGGCCGGCCAGGGCGCGCGCGTGCAGGTCACCGAGATCGATCCGATCAACGCGCTGCAGGCGCTGATGGACGGTTACGACGTGGTCACCGTGGAGCAGGCGATCGGCAACGCCGACATCGTCATCACCTCGACGGGTAACAAGGACATCATCACCCTCGAGCACATGAAGGCGATGAAGGACCAGGCCATCCTGGGCAACATCGGTCACTTCGACAACGAGATCGATATGGCCGCGCTGGAGCGTTCGGGCGCGACCCGCCTCGAGATCAAGCCGCAGGTCGACCTGTGGACCTTCGATTCGGGCAAGGCGATCATCGTGCTGTCGGAGGGCCGCCTGCTGAACCTGGGCAACGCCACCGGGCACCCGTCGTTCGTCATGTCGAACAGCTTCTCCAACCAGGTCATCGCGCAGATCGAACTGTGGACCAAGCCGGAGGAGTACGACAACGAGGTCTACCGGCTGCCCAAGCACCTGGACGAGAAGGTCGCGCGCATCCACGTCGAGGCACTCGGCGGCACGCTGACCAAGCTCACCAAGGACCAGGCCGAGTACATCGGCGTGGACGTGGAGGGCCCGTACAAGCCGGACCACTACCGCTACTGACGCTGTGACGACAGTGGCCCGTCGACCGACCGGTCGACGGGCCACTGTCGCGTTCCGGGCGGGTCAGCCGATGATCACGCCCGTGCAGAAGATGTTGTGCTCGCTGCTGATGCCGAGCAGCGCGCACATCACCGAATTGAAGGCGGCCGACGACCCGGCGTCGGGGCCTGCGGTCGGGGTGCCGGTCTCGGCGGACGCGGTGCCGCAGGCGACAGCGGCGGTGATGGCGAGCGTGGCGGCGGCGGTGCGGGCAATGGTTCTCATGGCGAAATCCTCGTAGGTGGTGGGAGCGCGGGCCAGCCCGCAATTCTTGGGTCCGTCGTGTGGTCGGTCAGCCCACTGATCCGGTGGCTGGCCTCACCCGACGCGTCGCTCATGGTGATCACTCCTGGAAGGCGATCGGGCCGGTCGGCGACGGTTCACCCACCGTGCCCGGTCCGGTCGGCGCTCACCAGACCGGAGAAATCGGGGCATGTGAAACATAATCGAGTCATATGGAGTGTGCCGGCGACGGCGACGGCCCGCCGATCGGGGGATCGACGGGCCGCGCGGAATGGATCAGACCAGCAGCAGGCAGACCGGCAGCGGGATGACGGCTTCCAGGAGGGCGCAGGCGGCGAGTTCGGCCGCGGAGCCCGCGGCGGCGGAACCGGCTTCGGCCGAGCCACTGAGCAGGGCGGCCGAGCCACTGCGTGCGTGGTCGCCCCGGCCGACGGGGTCGGCGGTGGGCGCGGCGGTCGCGACGCCGGAGCCGGCGAGGGCGATGCCGAGCGCGGCGGCGGCCACGGCGGCACGGAGAACGGTTCGGTTGAGCATGGTGACTCCTGGATCGAGCGGCCCGGCGCGGGCGCGGGGTGGACGTGCGCCCCGGTAGCCCGGACGGAGCCGATCCGCCGAGGACTTTGGAATGAGACCACTTCACACTCTGGTCGCGAGGTGAAACGGGCAATCCGGTCCCCGTCGTCCCGGCGCGTCGGACGACACGGCGGTCCGGCGCCCGGCTCGCCGCCGCGCCCGGTGGTCGCCGGTGATTCCGGGGTGGGGCCTGCGGTGCTCGCCGTATCCGGGCGGGTAATCTCACCGCTCATGGGCGTGCTGATTGCGGTGGAAGGCCTCGACGGCGCCGGTAAACGGACGCTGACCGACGGGCTGATCGACGAATTGTCCGGAAAGGGGCTGCGCGCGGGCAGCCTGGCCTTTCCGCAGTACGGCCGATCGATCCACGCCGATCTGGCCGCGGAGGCCCTGCGCGGCGGGCATGGCGACCTCGCCGGCTCGATCAACGCGATGGCGATCATGTTCGCCCTCGATCGTGCCGACGCGAGCGCGGAACTGTCGAACCTGCTGGACGCCAACGACATCGTGATCCTGGACCGCTGGGTGGCTTCCAACGCCGCGTACTCCGCGGCCCGCGCCGAGCAGGACGCCGACGGCGAAATCGTGTCCTGGGTGGGCGATCTGGAGTTCGGCAGGCTGGCCCTGCCGGTGCCCGACCTCACCGTCCTGATCGACATCCCCACCGAGGTCGCGGCCGAACGTGCCCGGCGCCGTGGTGAACTCGACACCGCCCGGGCCCTGGACGCCTACGAGCGGGACGGCGGTCTGCAGCACCGCACCGGGGAGGTCTATCGTGAGCTGGCCGACCGTGACTGGTTCGGTCGCTGGTGGACATACCGATCCGATGACGATAGGCCCGCCCTACTCACCCTCTGCACGGAAATCTTTGCCGGATAAGGTTGGATACGCGACGGGTTCACACCATTAATGGCGTGGCGGCCCGATCCTGGCCTGGGAGATGACAACATAGGACTATGAAGCCCAAGATTCTGGTCGTCGACGACGATATGGCACTCGCTGAGATGCTGACCATCGTCTTGCGCGGGGAAGGGTTCGACCCGCACGTGGTCGGCGACGGCACGCAGGCCCTGTCGGCGGTGCGGGAGATCCGCCCCGACCTGGTATTGCTGGACCTGATGCTGCCCGGGATGAACGGCATCGACGTATGCCGGGTGCTCCGGGCCGATTCCGGCGTTCCGATCGTGATGCTCACCGCCAAGACCGACACGGTCGATGTGGTGCTCGGTCTGGAGTCCGGTGCCGACGATTACATCGTCAAGCCGTTCAAGCCGAAGGAACTCGTCGCCCGCGTGCGCGCGCGTCTGCGCCGCACCGAGGACGAGCCCGCCGAGCTGCTCTCGATCGCCGACATCGTCATCGATGTGCCCGCGCACAAGGTGACCCGCGGCGGCGCGCAGATCTCGCTCACCCCGCTGGAGTTCGACCTGCTGGTCGCGCTCGCGCGCAAGCCGCGTCAGGTGTTCACCCGTGAGGTGCTGCTCGAACAGGTGTGGGGCTACCGGCACGCCGCCGATACCCGCCTGGTCAACGTGCACGTGCAGCGACTGCGCGCCAAGGTCGAGAAGGATCCGGAGAACCCGGAGATCGTGCTGACCGTCCGCGGTGTCGGCTACAAGGCCGGACCGCCGTGATCGGTACCTGTGAGGCGCCGCTGTGACCGACGGTCGACCTGCCGGTACAGCGTCAGCGCCTCCAGCGCACGATGGACGTGCGCACACCTTCGTCACGCAGTTGCGGCGATGGGCGGCCCCGGTCATGGCCTGGTTCCAGGCTGTCGGGACCGCGCTGGGCCATCTCTGGCGCCGGTCGCTGCAGCTGCGTGTCATCGTGTCCACGCTGACCCTCTCGCTCATCGTGATCACGATCCTCGGTGTCGTGCTGACCGGTCAGATCACCGACCGGCTGCTCGAGGCCAAGATCAATGCCGCCGTCGAGGAGATGGATCGTGCCCGCAGCACGATCGAGGGCAAGCTCTCCGGCGTGCACGACGCGAACAGTCAGCAGCAACAGCTCGCCGACGCCCGCGCTGCGCTGTCCAGCCGTGGCGGCACCGGCCAGTCCAGTGGTGCCGCGGGTAGCTTCGACTCGGCGCTGGCGATGGTCGGCGGCACGCCGCCGCAGGAACTCACCACCGGTCCCATCTCGGAGGTGCCGCAGGAGCTGCGCCGTTTCGTCCAGCGCAACCAGGTCTCCTACCAGTTCACCACCGTCGCCGACCCGGACGGCTATCGCGGGCGCGCGCTGATCATCGGCAGCCCGAGCGCCGAGGTCGCGACCCTGGAGATCTACCTGATCTTCCCGCTGGCCAGCGAGGAATCGAGCCTGTCGTTGATGCGCGGCACGATGCTGATCGGCGGCGTCGTGCTGCTGGTGCTGCTCGCCGCGATCACCGCGCTGGTCACCCGGCAGGTGGTGCTGCCGATCCGGTCGGCGGCACGGATCGCCGGTCGCTTCGCCGACGGCAGGCTCAAGGAACGCATGCTGGTGCGCGGCGAGGACGACATGGCCCGCCTCGCCCAGGCGTTCAACGAGATGGCCGAGAGCCTGTCGAACCAGATCACCCAGCTCGAGGAATTCGGCAATCTGCAACGCCGGTTCACCTCCGATGTCAGCCACGAGCTGCGCACCCCGCTCACCACGGTGCGCATGGCCGCCGACCTCATCCACGGCTCCAGCGACGATCTCGATCCGGCGCTGGCCCGCAGTTCCGAACTGCTGGTCAACGAACTGGACCGGTTCGAGGGCCTGCTCAACGACCTGCTCGAGATCTCCCGGCACGACGCGGGTGTGGCCGAGCTGCAGGTGGAATCGCTCGACGTGCGGATGTGCGCGCGGGCCGCGATCTCCACGGTGCGGCACCTGGCCAAGGAGGCCGGCGTGGAGGTCGTCATCGATCTGCCCGAGGAGCCGGTCGTCGCCGAGGTCGATCCGCGCCGCGTCGAGCGCGTGCTGCGCAACCTGCTCGCCAACGCGATCGACCACAGCGAGGGCAAGCCGGTGCTGATCCGGATGCGCGGCGACGCCGAGGCCAACGCGGTCGCGACCGTCGTGCGCGACCAGGGCGTCGGCCTGCGGCCGGGCGAGGAGAAACTCGTCTTCAACCGGTTCTGGCGCTCGGACCCGTCGCGGGTGCGGCGCTCCGGCGGCACCGGTCTCGGCCTGTCGATCAGTGTCGAGGACGCCAACCTGCACGAAGGCAGGCTCGAGGCGTGGGGCGATCCCGGCGTCGGCGCCAGCTTCCGGCTGCTGCTACCGATGGTGCGCGGCCGTAAACTGGGTGCGAGTCCGCTGGCCTTGGAGCCGATGCTGCGTAAGGTCCCCGCCCTCCCCGAGGCCGAGCCCGATCCGGCCGAACCGGAATCCGGCGGCGGCGAGCCGGGCGCGATTCAGACCGAGCCCGCGGGCCCAGCCGTCATTCGGACCGAGCCCGCGAGTGCGATCCGGACCGGGCCCGCAGGCACCGGGCCCATCCCGGCGGTCCCCGCGGACGCCGAGACCGACGCGCAGCCGCAGCCGCCCGACGCGCACCCGGCGTCGAACGGGCGTGCCGAGACCACCGGCGCCGACGACCAGCCGATGTCCACCGAGACCGGAGACCGACAGTCATGACGAACGTGCGGGGTGATCGCTGGGGGCGGCGGGCCGCCGCGCTGGTCGCGGCCGCGCTGGTCGGCGTGCTGGTGCTGAGCGGGTGCGCCAGCCTGCCCGAGTCCTCGGCGCCGCAGGCGCTCGGCACGATCAACCGCGCGCCGACTTCGGAGGGTCCGCCGCCGCCGACCTCGGGCCGCGACCCCGACCTGCTGGTCGGCGACTTCCTCGCGGCCAGCGCCGACCCGGCCAACCGGCACGCCGCGGCCCGCCAGTACATGGCCCCCGAGACCGCGGCCGAATGGAACGACGAGGCGAGCATCACCATCGTCGATCGCCCCGACACCCTGCGCGAATCGCGGTCCGGCGACAAGGCCAGCTACGTGATCCGCGCCCGCAAGGTCGGCGAGCTGGCCGGTGACGGCGGCTACCGGGCCGTCGAGGGCACGCTCGAGAACAAGATCGAGATGAGCAAGATCGACGGCGAGTGGCGGATCACCGAGCTGCCCGACGGCGTGGTCATGGAGTCCACCGCATTCGACAAGTCCTACCGCCGCTACGTCCTGCAGTACGTCGATCCGGGCAGTTCCGTGCTGGTCCCCGACCCGCGCTGGATCTCGGTGCCGCGCGCCCAGCTGACCGAGCGGCTGATCGGCATGCTCGGCGCCGGGCCGCAGTCCACGATCGCACCCGTGGTGCGCAACCAGCTCGCGCCGCCGGTGGCCGTGCGCGGCCCGATCACCAAGGCCGACAACGAGCCCGGTGAGGTCGGCATCGGCATCGGTGGGGTGCGCATCGACTTCGCCGGGGTCGGCCAGCTCGGGCAGAAGGAACGCGAACTGCTCGCCGCGCAGGTGGTGATGACGCTGGCCGGCGCCGATATCCTCGGACCGTACGTGCTGCTCGCCGACGGCAAACCGCTCGACGAGCGGTATGCGGCCAACGGGTGGTCGGTCGCCGACCTCGACCAGTACAGCGCGTCGGCCCCCGGCCGGAACCGGATCGGCCTGCACGCCCTGCGCGACGGCACGCTGGTGCAGGTGACCCCCGACGGCATCGTCACCCCGAGCGGTTCCTTCGGCGAGGCGACCAATCTGCAGTCGGTCGGCATCTCCGCCGACGGCCAGTTCGTCGCCGCCGTCGCCGACACCGGACGACCCGCGCCCGAACCCGGCCGCACTCTGCTGATCGGCAACTACGGCGCCAAGGCGTTCGCCGTCGCCGAGGGCACCAGCATCGCCCGTCCGTCGTGGACTTCCGACGGCGGCGCCGCGTGGACGGTGCTCGACGGCGACCACGTCATCCGGGCGGTCACCGATCGTGCGACCGGCAATGTCTCGGTCTCCGACGTCGACACCACCGCCCTGTTCGAGGGCTCGGGGTCGCCGCGTCCGCCGATCAGCGAGGTGGTGGTCTCGCGCACCGGTGCGCGGGCCGCGCTGATCGCCGACGGCAAGGTCTACGTCGCGGTGATCGAACGCCGTCCCGACGGCAAGTACGCGCTCACCTCGCCGCTGCCGCTCGCGCTCGGGCTCAGCAGTCGCGCGGTCTCGCTGAGCTGGGTCACCGGCGACACGATCATGGTGGCCCGCGAGGGCAATGTCGACCCCGTCTTCACGGTCTCCATCGACGGGTCCCAGTTCTCCCCGGTGACCTCGCAGAACCTGACACCACCGGTGCGGGTGGTGACGGCGGCGCCCGTCACCCAGTACGTCGCAGACTCCCGCGCGGTCCTGCAGCTACAGACCGCCGATCCGGCGCGCAACGACCGCTTCTGGCGCGAGGTGCCCGGCCTGACCGGCGAACACGTCGTCCCGGTGCTGCCCAGCTGATCTGTCGGTGGGTGCTGTGATACTCACCCGCTATGAGAGCCCTGCTCGATCTGGTGCTGCCCGTCCACTGCGGTGGCTGCGCGACGGTGGGCGTCGCGTGGTGCCCCGGCTGCGCGGCCGAGCTGAGCCGCGTCCCGGTGCGCGTCCGTCCGCGCACCGATCCCGGCGTCCCCTGCTGGGCGCTCGGGCCCTACCGTGGTCCTGGCCGCCGCGCCGTGCTGGCCGCCAAGGAGCACGGACGGCGGGACCTGGCCGCGCCCTTGGGCCTGGCGCTCGCGCTGGCGCTCGACCGGCTACGGGCGCCTGATCGCCCGCTGGTACTCGTCCCGGCGCCGACCCGATCGGCGGCCGCGCGGCGCCGCGGCGGCGATCCGGTGGCGCGCTCGGCGGCCCTCGCCACGCGGTGGCTGATCGATAGCCGGAGCGTGCCGCTGCTGCGGATGCGGCGTGGCGTGCGTGACTCGGTGGGCCTGACGACACGCGAGCGTGCCCACAATCTGCGCGACCGGATCATGACGGTGACCGAGCTCTCCGGTCCGGCCCTCATCGCGGCGAATGCCGAGGTAGTCGTGGTCGACGACGTCCTCACGACAGGGGCGACTGTCACCGAATCGGTACGGGTTCTTAGTCGAATCGGCGTACTTCCGTGCGCGGTTTTGGTGACCTGCGCGGCTTGACTCCGCGAAATTTGCGTGAACAGTGGCGCACTTGCTCGTGGCGGACTAGCGTCGCGGACACACACCGAACGACAAGTTTGGAGGTGGCGCCGCGGACATCTGGTGCCGAGCGATTCCCGATCGGCACAGCTCAATCCCGCCGTACTCGCTTCATCGTGTGCGGCCATATCCGGGAGGTACGCGTGACGACTTCTAGGGCATCAGTGCGAGATGCTGACCCCACGGCACTGGCCGACAGTGCCGCCGACTCGACCGAGAACCCGCACGCCGAAGTGGTGGTCTCCGGTCGGAATGTCGAAGTCCCCGACCACTATCGAATCCACGTCGCGGAGAAGCTGGCTCGGCTGGAGCGCTTCGACCCGTCGATATTCCTCTTCGATGTGGAACTTTTCCACGAACGTAACCGTCGTCAACGCAAGGCCTGCCAGCGTGTGGAGATCACCGCGCGTGGCCGTGGTCCGATCGTGCGCGCGGAAGCCAGCGCAGACAGCTTCTACGCCGCGCTGGAGTCGGCCACCCAGAAGATCGAGAGCAGACTGCGCCGCACCAAGGACAAGCGGCGCGTCGTGCACTACGGCGACAAGACGCCGGTCTCGGTCGCGCAGGCCACCGCGACGCTGGTGGACGAATCCCTGTTCACCGCGCCGAACGGCGCCGCCGCCCACGTCCATGCCGAGGAACCCGAGCATGAGGACGGTCCCGGCCACATCGTGCGCACCAAGGTGCACACCGCGACACCGATGTCGGTGGACGACGCGCTCTACCAGATGGAACTGGTCGGACACGACTTCTTCCTGTTCCACGATCGCGAGACGGACCGGCCTTCGGTCGTCTATCGCAGACACGCCTTCGATTACGGCCTGATCCGACTGGCCTGACACCAACGCCGATCCGGGCACCCGCGTCGCAGCGGGTGCCCGGATCGCGTTCAGCCGCCGAAGGTTTCGTGGTGCACGGCCTCGGTGAGCGAGCGACCCGACCGCCAGCCGAACCGTTCCAGGTCCGGCACCTGCTGGAACTCGCGCACCGGCCCGACGCACAGCCAGGCCACCGGCTTGATCCCCGCGGGCAGCTCGATCAGCGCGCGCAGGAACTCCGGATCGTAGAACGACACCCATCCGACGCCGACCTGCTCCGCGGTCGCCGCGAGCCACAGGTTCTGGATCGCCAGCACCGTCGAGTACACGCCGGTCTCCGGCACCGTCGCCCGGCCCAGGATCTGTGGGCCCCCGCGCCGGTCGTCGTGGGTGACCACGACGCCGGTGCCGCTCTCCAGGATCCCGTCGATCTTGATCGGCTCGAACGTCTCGGCGCGCTCGGCCGGCAGCGCGTCGCGGAACTCGACCCGCTTGTCCGCGACATGGTCGGCGAAGCGGCGCAGGGTGTCGGGCTTACGGACCACGACGAAGTCCCACGGCTGGGAGTTGCCGACGCTGGGCGCGCGATGGGCCGCGTCCAGAATTCGCCACAGGGTGTCGTCGTCGACGAGCTCGCCGGTGAACTCGGCGCGCACATCACGGCGCAGGCGGATCGCGTCGTAGACGCTCAACTGGTCGGCACACACGCCGACCAGTCAACCGCAGCCGGTCAGGCCACCGAGCGGCGGGCCAGCTTGCGCCCGGCGGCCAGCGCGGTGCGCAGGCCATGGCGACGGCCGGTCACCGGGTCGACGGTGGTGACGGCGTTGCCGCCGAACAGCTTCTCCGACTTGGTCTCCGGCGCGTCATCGGTGGTGTGGCGCAGGTACTTGTTGGGCAGCGACAGCTTGAGGATCGTGCGCCACGACTTGAAGTACTGCACCGGCATCGACCCGGTGGTGTAGGGCAGGTCGTACTTGTCGGCCAGCTCGCGCACCCGCACGGCGATGGCGGCGTAGCGGTTGCTCGGCAGATCGGGGAACAGGTGGTGCTCGATCTGGTGGCTGAGGTTGCCGGTCATGAAGTGCATGACCTTGCCGCCGGATATGTTGGCGCTGCCCAGCATCTGGCGCAGGTACCACTCGCCCTGCGTCTCGTTCTCGATGTCGGCTTTGGTGAACTTTTCCGCGCCGTCGGGGAAGTGGCCGCAGAAGATCACCGCGTTGGTCCACACATTGCGCACCACGTTGGCGGCCATGTTGGCGGTGAGGGTGGTGAAGAACGACGGGCCGGTGAGCAGCGGGAAGATCAGGTAGTCCTTGGCGGCCTGCTTGCCGATCTTCTTGAGCACCAGCTTGCGGTCGGCGTCGAACTGCTGCCACTCGGGCGAGTCCTTGGTCCACTTCTTCTTGGCGACCTTGCCCAGTTCCAGGTGCTGGATGGCGACGCCGTACTCGAACAGCATCTGCAGCAGCAGGTTGTAGACCGGGTTGCCCAGGTAGAACGGCATCCAGCGCTGGTCGCGGGTGACGCGCAGCAGGCCGTAGCCGATGTCGTCGTCCATGCCCAGCACATTGGTGTACTTGTGGTGCAGGAAGTTGTGGGTGATCTTCCAGTGCGCCGACGGGCCCGCGTTGTCCCATTCCCACGAGGTGGAGTGGACTTCCGGATCGTTCATCCAGTCCCACTGCCCGTGCATGACGTTGTGCCCGATCTCCATGTTCTCGATGATCTTGGCAGTGCCGAGCAGGGCGACGCCGGCCAGCCAGGCCGGGGGCAGAAAACTGGCGAACAGCACGGTACGCCCGCTGATCTCCAGCGCTCGCTGTAGGCGAATGACGTTGCGGATGTAGCGCGCGTCGGCAGCTCCCCGCGAAGATTCGATTTCGCGGCGGATCGCGTCGAACTCAGCACCGAGAGCTTCGACATCCGCGGCGGTGAGGTGCGCGTATTCCTTGACATCCGAGATCGCCATGCCGGTTACACTACCGTAGGTTACGAGAGCGTAGGTTGGCGATTTCGGGCCCGGATTGTGTGAAAAGTCCTATTGCATAATCGAAATCGAGATGTTATCTCACCCGTGGCGCGCCATCCGCTTGGCCGCGCGGTCGCGCAGGGCGCCCCGCTCGTGCTTGGCCCGCTCACCCAGCGCGCGCTTGGCCTCGCGCAATGCCAGCTTCTCCTGGCGCGCCCGCGCCTTCAGCGTCGCCTTCGCCTCGCGCAGCACTTCCTTCTCGTGCCTGGCCTTGATCTCCAGCGACACCTTCGCATCGTGCAGCGCCGAGCGCAGGCCGAAGCGCTTGCCCGTCTCCTGATCCACCCGCAGCGCCTCCGGCAGCGAGATGCCGGCGAATTTGCGCTCCGAGGACGTCTCGGGCGCGTCGTCGGCGGTCCGCTTCAGGAAGCGGTCCGGCAGCGCCAGCTTGTGGATGGTCCGGAACGCCAGCAGGTACTGCTTGCCCAGCGAACCGGTGGTGTAGGGCAGGTCGTACTTGTCGCACAGTTCGCGCACCCGCACCGCGACCTCGGGGTACCGGTTGCTCGGCAGGTCGGGGAACAGGTGGTGCTCGATCTGGTAGCACAGGTTGCCGCTCATGAAGGCCATCACCGGACCGGCCTTGAAGTTGGCGCTGCCCAGCATCTGGCGCAGGTACCACTCGCCCTGCGTCTCGCCGTCGAGCTGCTCGATCGTGAACTTCTCCGCGCCGTCGGGGAAGTGCCCGCAGAAGATCACCGCGTAGGCCCACAGATTGCGGACCAGGTTGGCGGTGGTGTTCGCCTTCAGCGTCGACTTCCAGGCGGGCCCGGTCAGCGCGGGGTACAGCACGAAGTCCTTGACCACCTGGCGGCCCGCCTTGCGGGCGAACTCCTTGTTCGGCTCGGAGAGCAGCTGCTTGGTCGGAACGCCTGCCAGCTCCTTCTCGATACCGAGGTCGTGCAGCGCGATGCCCCACTCGAAGGTGGCGGCCAGCAACAGGTTCGCGGCGGGCTGCACCAGATGCTTGGGGTGCCAGGCCTCGTCGCGGGTCATCCGCAGGATGCCGAAGCCGAGGTCCTCGTCCTTGCCCAGGACGTTGGTGTAGGTGTGGTGGGAGTAGTTGTGCGCCCGGCGCCACTGCGCCGAGGTCCCGGTCATGTCCCACTCCCAGCTGGTGGAGTGGATCTCCGGATCGTTCATCCAGTCCCACTGCCCGTGGCTGACGTTGTGCCCGAGCTCCATGTTCTCGATGATCTTGGCCACCGACAGCAGCGCCGTGCCACCGAGCCAGGCCCAGCGGTTGCGGCTGCCGAACAGCACCGCGCGGCCCGCTACCTCGAGTGCGCGCTGGGCGGCGATGGTGCGACGGATGTACTTCGCGTCGCGCTCGCCGCGGGAGGTCTCCACCGATCGGCGGATCGAGTCGAGTTCTTTCCCGAGGGTCTCGATGTCGGCCGACGTGAGATGGGCGAAGGCCTGGATATCGGTGATGGCCACCGGGGTCCTCTCTGTTGGTGTGGCGGCTGGTCGGGTCGGAATGGAGACGGGCCGAGAACGGCTGGCTGCGCCGCGTTCTCGGCCCTGGTGCGCCGGTCGGCGCGTGGTAGGCCGGGACCAGCCGCTGTCGGCCATTCATATGGCCGACGCATTACTCCGAGGGTACCTGGTGTCCGAAGCGCGTGGGATGCTCAGATATCGAGCGTGCAGTCACCCGCCGCGGCGGAGATGCAGGTCTGCACCTTGTCGCCCGGCTGACGTTCGTCACCGTTGCGCAGGTCGCGGGCGTGTCCGGCGGAGAGCGTGACCACGCAGGTCTGGCAGATGCCCATCCGGCAGCCGAACGGCAGCTGGACGCCGACCGATTCGCCCGCCTCGAGCAGGCTGGTCGCGCCGTCGGCGGAGACGGTGCGGCCGGTGGTGCCGAAGGTCACGGTGCCGCCCTCACCGATCGCCGAACGCTCGACCTCGAAGCGCTCGATGTGCAGCTTCTCCGGGATTCCCGCTGTCTTCCAATGCTGTTCGATCGCGTCGAGCATCGGCGCCGGGCCGCAGGCCCAGGTCTCGCGCGCACGCCAATCGGGGTAGAGCTCGTCCAGGCTCGCCAGCGAGAACAGGCCCTGCGCGTCGGTCAGCTGCAGGTGCGAGACGAAGCTCGGGTGCTTGTCGTGCAGTGCCCGCAGCTCGGCGCCGAACATGACGTCGGCGTCGGTCGGGGCCGAGTGCACGTGCACCACATCGGAGACGCCGTTGCGCCGGTCCATCGTCCGCAGCATCGACATCACCGGGGTGATGCCGCTGCCCGCGGTGAGGAACAGCACCTTCGCCGGCGGCGGCTCCGGCAGCACGAACCCGCCCTGCGGCGCGGCCAGGCGCACGATCGTGCCCGCGGCCACCCCGTTGACGAGATGACTGGACAGCTTGCCCTCCGGCATCGCCTTCACCGCGATGGAGATGAGCCGCTTGCCGCCCTCGCCGGTCCAGTCCGGCGGACAGGTCAGGGAGTAGGAACGCCAGTTCCAGCGGCCGTCGATCAGGATGCCGATGCCGATGTACTGACCCGGCTGGTACTTGAAGTCGAAGCCCCAACCCGGCTTGATCACCAGGGTCGCCGAGTCGGCGGTCTCCTTCTGCACCTCGACGATCCGCCCGCGCAGCTCCCGGGCCGACCACAGCGGGTTGGCCAGGTGCAGGTAGTCGTCGGGCAGTAGGGGAGTGGTCACCCGGGCTACCGCGCCACGCAGCACGTTGAGCTTGCCGCCGCGGTCGCCGACCTGCGCGGCCGGTGCTTCGAGCCATTCCCGGAACTTGTTCATGACCATGCTTGCCGTTGTCTCCCTGTGCTGCCGTCGAGCCGCGGTGGGGCAGCTCGCTCGCAGCCAGGTTACGGCATCGTAGGTTCGGTGGCAGTGGCAGCGGCAGTCAGCGCGGTGATCTCGGGAGATGTCACAGCAGATCGAGCAGGAACGGCAGTTCCTGGGTGGCGTACCAGGCGAGCTGGTGGTCCTCGGCGTCACCGAGGACGAACTCGGCGTCGGTATCGCCCAGGTCCGCGGCGTCGATGACGTCGACGGCCTTGGCGACCTGCGGTTCGGCCTCGGCCAGGTCGACGTGCACCGACGCCACCTGGTCATAGGTGATCGGCCCGGCCAGCTTCACCACCGCGTCGTCGAGATCGGGCCGCAGCTTCGCGCCGGTGACGTCGGCGGCGATCACCGCGCGCCGGTAGACCGGGCTGCCCGGGGCGGCCGCCTCGCCCGCGGCGGTGGCGTCGTCACTCGCGTCGTCGAGGCCGTCGCGTTCGGCGGCGAGCAGCCGCAGCGACGCCCTGGCCGCCTCCTGCATCGCGACCTCGGCCAGCTCGTCGTCGTCGCCTGCGGCGTAGGCCTCGCGCAGCGCGGGCGTCACCGCGAACGCGGTCGCGCCGAGCGGGAACACCTCCCGCTCGTCGACGAGCCTGCGCAGCATCGGGATCGTCGCCGGGATGTAGACGCGCAGCTTGCCGTTCTCAGATACAGGCACCGAGCAACTCCTCCATCGATTCGTGCACCGACGCGGCCAGGACGTCGATGTCGGCCATGGCGTCGCGGTCGGCGTTGAGACCGTAGAAGACCTGACCGTCGTACGAGGTGAGCCCGAAACTCAACGTCTGATTGCGCAGCAGCGGCGATACCGGATACATCTCCAGCATGCGCGCACCGCCGATGTACATCGCGGTCTGTGGTCCCGGCGCGTTGGTGATCACCAGGTTGAACGTGTTGTCGGCGAAGGTACTCGCCGCGCGCACACTCATCGCGTGCAGGCTGGCCGGGGCGAACCCGGCCAGGTGCACCAGCGTGCGGGCCCGCACGCCACGACGCTGCCGACCTGCGGCTTCGGTGGCGTGCGAGATGTGCGACAGGCGCATCACCGGATTCGGCTCACCCACCGGCAGGTCGATCAGGAACGAGGAGACCTCGCTGGCCGGGGTCGGCTGGTCGCCGCCGTCGACGTAGACCGACATCGGCACCACGGCCCGCAGATTGTCCGATTCGACCAGCGCCTCGTTGCGCGAGAGCAGCCAGTTGCGCAGTGCGCCGGTGACCACGGCGAGCACCGCGTCGTTGATCGAGCAGTCGAAATGGCGCCGGATGGTCCGGTAGTCCTCGAGATCGGTGCGCACCACGTCGAACCGCCTGCTGCGCGAGGTGTGGGCGTTGAGCGGACTGTCGGACACGCCCGATGTCGCCGCGCGCACGGCGTTCGCCGCCGCCTTCACCGCCATTCTGGTGCCCCGGACCAAGCTGAACGCGTTCGACCCGGCGTCACGGGCGACCTCGTAGGCCTCGCGCGGCTGCGCGGCCAGCTGCGATAGTGCGCCTGCCAGCAGCTCCACGTCGGTGGGTTCGCGCGGCGCCCGCCACGCGTCGTCGGCCAGTTCGCGCGGCAGCGGGCTGTTGTCGAGGATCACGTGCCCGATCTCGAGCGCGGTGTCCCCGTCGACGAGCGCGGAGTGCGATTTGGTGAACACCGCGCTGCGTCCGTCGGCGAGACCCTCGATCAGATACATCTCCCACAGCGGCCTGCCCTGATCCAGCGGGCGCGAGGCGAGCCGGGCGACCAGGTCGTAGAGCTGTTCGTCGCTGCCCGGACCCGGCAGCGCGGAGCGGCGGATGTGATAGCTGATGTCGAAGCGGCTGTCCTCCACCCACACCGGCCTGCCCAGGGTGAGTGGGATCTCGCGCACCTTGCGGCGGTACCGGGGGACCAGTGGCAGCCGGGATTCGACCAGGTCGATGAGGCCGTCGTAGTCGAGGACCTGGCCGGTGGCGCCGGGTTCGGTGTTCTGGAGGATCGCGAGAGAGCCGATGTGGATCGGGTTGTTGCTCGACTCGAGTCGGTAGAACGACGCGTCCTGCGGCGTCAGTCTCGTGATCACGCGCTCCGATACTCCTTCCGGTGCCGCATCGCGCAGATCGGGCACGTGCCTCATCCTACGTCACCGTAGGTGAATCGCGGTGCCCGGCAACAAGCCTCATCGGCCAGTGTGACCTGGGCCGATGCCATCGCACGGTACACCGGGCACGGGTACTCCCGGCCGGGTACGGTGGTCTGCGGACTACGATGGCCCATAACACCGTGGCTCACTAGCCGAACACACTCCGACCAGAGGACTGACGAGACCCGTGCCTGCGCTGACACTGACGAGGTTGCTACGGATTGGTGAAGGTCGCATGGTCAAGCGCCTGTCGAACCTCGCCGACGAGGTCATCGCGTACGGCGAGGAGATCGAGCAGCTGACCGACGACGAGCTGCGCGCCAAGACCGGCGAGTTCAAGCAGCGCTTCGCCGAGGGCGAGACCCTCGACGACCTGCTGCTCGAGGCGTTCGCGGTGGCTCGTGAGGCGTCCTGGCGGGTGCTGAACCAGAAGCACTACAAGGTCCAGATCATGGGCGGCGCCTCGCTGCACCTGGGCAACATCTCGGAGATGAAGACCGGTGAGGGCAAGACCCTGACCTGTGTGCTCCCCGCGTACCTGAACGCGCTCTCCGGCGAAGGCGTGCACGTCGTCACCGTCAACGACTACCTCGCCAAGCGTGACGCCGAGTGGATGGGCCGCGTGCACCGCTTCCTCGGTCTCGAGGTCGGCGTGATCCTCGGCGGCATGACCCCGGCCGAGCGCCGCGTGGCCTACAACGCCGACGTCACCTACGGCACCAACAACGAGTTCGGCTTCGACTACCTGCGCGACAACATGACCCACTCGCTGGACGATCTCGTCCAGCGCGGCCACAACTTCGCCGTGGTCGACGAGGTCGACTCCATCCTCATCGATGAGGCCCGTACCCCGCTGATCATCTCGGGCCCGGCCGACGCCTCGTCCAAGTGGTACGCCGAGTTCGCGCGCATCGCGCCGCTGCTGAAGAAGGACGTCCACTACGAGGTGGACATCAAGAAGCGCACCATCGGTGTGCACGAGGCGGGCGTGGAGTTCGTCGAGGACCAGCTCGGCATCGACAACCTCTACGAGGCCGCGAACTCCCCGCTGGTGAGCTACCTGAACAACGCCATCAAGGCCAAGGAGCTCTACCAGCGCGACAAGGACTACATCGTCCGCGACGGCGAAGTGATCATCGTCGACGAGTTCACCGGCCGCATCCTGGTCGGGCGCCGCTACAACGAGGGCATGCACCAGGCGATCGAGGCCAAGGAAAAGGTCGAGATCCAGCCGGAGAACCAGACGCTGGCCACGATCACCCTGCAGAACTACTTCCGCCTCTACGACAAGCTGTCCGGCATGACCGGTACCGCCGAGACCGAGGCCGCCGAGCTGCACTCGATCTACAGCCTCGGCGTGGTCCCGATCCCGACGAACAAGCCGATGGTCCGCAAGGACCAGGCCGACCTGATCTACAAGTCGGAAGAGGCCAAGTTCGCCGCCGTCGTCGACGACGTGGTGGAGCGGCACGAGAAGGGCCAGCCGGTCCTGATCGGTACCACCAGCGTCGAGCGCTCGGAGTACCTGTCCAAGCAGTTCACCAAGCGCGGTGTGGCCCACTCGGTGCTGAACGCGAAGTTCCACGAGCAGGAAGCCCAGATCATCGCCGAGGCCGGTCGGCCCGGCGCGGTCACCGTCGCCACCAACATGGCCGGTCGTGGTACCGACATCGTGCTCGGCGGCAACGCCGACATCATCGCCGACATCCTGCTGCGCAAGCAGGGCCTGGACCCGGTGCACACCCCCGACGAGTACGAGGCCGCCTGGCATTCCGCGCTCGAGCAGGTCAAGGAGCAGACCGCGGCCGACGCCGAGGCCGTGCGCGAGGCCGGTGGCCTGTACGTGCTCGGCACCGAGCGGCACGAGTCGCGTCGTATCGACAACCAGCTGCGTGGTCGTTCCGGCCGTCAGGGCGACCCGGGCGAGTCCCGCTTCTACCTGTCGCTGGGTGACGAGCTGATGCGCCGCTTCAACGGCGCCGCGCTCGAGGCGATCATGACCCGCCTGAACCTGCCCGACGACGTGCCGATCGAGGCGAAGATGGTCTCCAAGGCCATCAAGAGCGCGCAGACCCAGGTCGAGCAGCAGAACTTCGAGATCCGCAAGAACGTCTTGAAGTACGACGAGGTGATGAACCAGCAGCGCACCGTCATCTACGGCGAGCGCAACCGGATCCTGCGTGGCGAGGACATGGAGGGTCAGGTGCAGAACATGATCACCGACGTGACCACCGCCTATGTCGACGGCGCCACCGCCGAGGGCTATGTCGAGGACTGGGACCTGGACAAGCTGTGGACCGCGCTCAAGACGCTGTACCCGGTGAGCCTGGACCAGAAGGAACTGGTGGGCGAGACCCACACCGGCGACGCCGGCGAGCTCACCCGCGACGAACTCCGCGAGGCGCTGCTCGACGACGCGCACACCGCGTACGAGAAGCGCGAGCAGGAGATCGACGGCCTGGCCGGCGAGGGTGCGATGCGCAACCTCGAACGCCAGGTGCTGCTCTCGGTGCTGGACCGCAAGTGGCGCGAGCACCTCTACGAGATGGACTACCTCAAGGAGGGCATCGGCCTGCGCGCGATGGCCCAGCGTGACCCGCTGGTCGAGTACCAGCGCGAGGGCTTCGACATGTTCGCCGCGATGCTGGACGGTCTGAAGGAGGAGTCGGTCGGCTTCCTGTTCAACCTCCAGGTCGAGGTCCAGCAGCCTCAGCCCGAAGGCGTCTCCGTCGGCACCGGCCTGCGCTCCCCGGTCGGCGCCCGTCCCCAGGACACCGCCCCCGCCGAGACCCAGGCCCCGCCCGCCCTGCGCGCCAAGGGCATCTCCGATCAGTCCCCCCGCGGCCTGAACTACTCGGGCCCCGCCGAGGACGGCCGCGCCGAATCCCATTCCGACGCCCAGGAATACGGCGGCCAGCAGCCCGGCACCCGCCGCGAGCGCCGCGAGGCCGCCCGCGCCGAAACCAAGGGTAAGCGCCGCCGCTGAGGCACCGCCGATAGATCCCACCGAGGCCCCCGCACCCCGCGGGGGCCTCGGTCGTTTCCGCGACCTCGATCGTGCATGTGGCGCTGGATGCCGAACGCGCCGAAAGGGATTCGTCCTTCGACGATGCGGAGTTCGGCGGGTGATCGTGGTCGATGCCTCGGTCTTCGTCCACGCGCTGCTGAGCCCCGACCCGCTGGGAGAGGTCTGCCGTGCCGCGCTGGAGGCCGACAATCGCTGGATCGCGCCGCAGCACTGGACCGTCGAGGTCTTGTCGGTGATCCGCCGATTCGCCCGTGCGGGCACCATCACCGCGGACCAGGCCGCCCGTGTGGTCGCCGCCGTCGGCAAGCTGGATCCCGAGGTTCCCCTCACCCGTGTTTTCGTGTCCCGGATCTGGGGCCTCCGCGACAACCTGAGCGCCTATGACGCCGCCTACGTCGCGGCCGCGGAGGCCTACGGGTGCGATCTGCTCACCACGGAATCGCGATGGGCGAACGCGCCGGGAATCACCTGCACGGTCCGCGTTCTGCGAGCCTGAGCCGCTTCCCGCCGAAGGGTGAAACCTGCCCGGTCGCAACCCGGTTCGCCGAGATCGCCGTGGATTCAGTTCGTGGGGGTCGATGATCCGGCGGTGCCTGCTCGGGTGGTTGTCGTGGTGGCCGACCCGGACGACTTCGGGGTGCTCGGGGTACTTGGGGTTGTCGGGGTGGCGGTGGAGGTGGGGATCGGGCCGACGGTGAGGGAGCGGGCCTTGGCGCGCCAGTCGGTGGGGAGGTCGCCCTTGGCGGATGTCGCGACGGGGTAGGTGTCGCCCTTGTTGGCGCGGGCGGCGAAGAGGGTGGCGGTCTTGCCGGTGCGGTTGAAGACGGACAGGGCGGCGCTGTCGATGTGCTGGCCGGCGAGGTCGGGGGAGCCGATCTTGAACAGCGACATCTTGCCGGTGCCCTCGCTGCCGGTGAACAGGCACAGGTAGTTGGTGGGGCAGCGGTCGTAGCCGGTGCAGCCGCCGGTCTTGTCGCACCAGTTCTGGGTGACGCTGGTGAAGGTGTTCGCGCTGACTTTCGTTGTCTCGGTGCCCTTTCCGTTGTCCAGGATCACCGGGAGCTCCTCGTCGGGTGCCGCGCCGAGCCGGTCGAGCAGATACGTGCACGCCTGGGAGAGCGCGATGCCGGTGGCCGCGACGACGAGCGCGGCCGTCACCGTCACGCCTGCCTTCAGCTTCAGCGCGACGACCTCGACGACCGGAACCACCATCTCGCACACGACTTCTCGCGCCTGCTCGGGCGCTTCGTCTTCTTTGCATCCGGCGATGCCGAACCCGACCACGAACGCGAGAACCACCGCAACCAGCTTCTGCACGGCGTCAGAATGCGCGTGGATTATCCACTCGTGCAAGGAAATTCACGGTTGCCTGCCCCGCGCCCGGGCGTGGCTGTCCTTGCTCGGCCGAACGAAAGATCGGCCGGTCAGTGGCACACGGCCACGCTGACCGCCGTCGCGCCGTGCCGGGCGAACCACTCCGCGAGTTCCTCGCCCTGAACCAGACGCGGCGACTCGGCGCCGATATCGATCGCGCCGTCGACCGACCCGCTCGCACCGGTGAGATCGCAGCCGGCCAGCCGGGCGCGGTCGAAGTTCGCGCGATCGAGCCGGCAGCCCCGCAAGCTCGCGCCACGGAAGTCGCTGTCGCCGAAGCTCGCCCGGCGCAGGTCGGCGCCGGTGAGATCGGCATCGCGGAAATCGGAGGCGGCGAAGTCGGCCTTCATCAGCCGCGCGCCGGCGAGCCGGGCCGTGCGCAGCACGCAGTCGCGGGCTTGCGCGGTGCCGAGGTCGGCGCCGGTGAGGTCGGCCCCCGACAGGTCGGTGGCGAGCATCCAGGCGCCGTAGAGGTCGGTGTCGACCAACCGGGCACCGGCCAGCCGGGCTTCACCGAGTTCGGCGCCACCGAGATCGAGCCCCGACAGATCACTGCCGGTGAGGTCGAGTCCCCATCCGTTGAACAGCATCTCGGTGGTGCGCGGCACCGTCGGGTCGGCGGGGAGGTGGTCGAGATAGTGGGCGAGGACCTTCCTCGCGTCCGGGTCGGTGGGCCACCTGGGCACCGCGTGCAGATCGCCTTTCGGCCGACGCCGCCAGAACATCATGAGAAGTATTTACACCCTGTGGTTCTCGCGCGGGAACTGTCGGGTCACGAACACGAATCAGCTGGCGCGGTGGATGGGATGGACCCGGGACAGGGCCCGTTTGGCCTCGGCGAGCGAGATCAGCTGATCCTCGTCGTCGATCTCGGCGACGGCGGCCTCCGCCCATTCCCGCAGCAGGGTGGACACGCCCACCCGACGTTCGTCGGCCAGGGCTTTCAACCGGGAGTGCAGGCCCAGTGGCAACCGGATGGAGGTGGTCACCATGATGTCCTCGTTGGCGGGCAGGCGAGGTGGCGCTTCGGCGGCCGCATCGGAGAAACTCAGCCGATCCATGAAGTCGGCGAGCTCTTCTTTGCTCGATGGATAGTCCTGATCGCTCATGCTGTGTCCTTTCGGCATGCTCGGGCGCCCTCCGTGGTTACGCGAGCTGCCTCCTCCGGGCGCTGACCGATCATGCCGGGCGCCCACTTTCCCACTGCTCGAATTGCGCCAGTTCCTCGGCGCGCATCGACCGCGCGCCGATGATCACCCACGTCCAGTCGTCGCGCTGACGTGTGACCACGATCAGCGGACGTCCGGCCGTGGTGCGCCCCCACACCGTCAAAACGGACACCTGGCCGTCGAAGGCCGGGCGCGGCCACCGTCGTGACGCTGCGAGGACCTGCCGAACCTCGCTGGGTTCGACGCCGATCAGGTGAGCGATCGCCCAATCAGGCCACTCGAAACCCATAGGTCCATAATACGCACGTAGTAACAGCCTGTGAAAGCACTGAGCATCCCGGCCGGATCGGTGGGTAGATTCGCTGGGTGTTGACCATCAGCCGACTGGTCGCCGATCCCGCGCTCGGCCTGCGGATCGTGACGCCGGAACTCACCGATCGCCTGGCCGCCGAGATCCGCTGGCTGCACACCACCGAGCTGCCCGATCCGTCGCCCTATGTCCGTCCCGGCGAGCTGGTGCTGACCAACGGGTTGTGGCAGCCGCACGTGGCGGCGGCGCGGTTCGTCGACGCGCTGAGCCAGGCGGGTGCGGCCGGCCTGGTCTTCGGGCTGACCGCGCAGACTCCC
Source organism: Nocardia fodinahabitans (assembly GCF_052983615.1). Lineage (NCBI taxonomy): Bacteria > Bacillati > Actinomycetota > Actinomycetes > Mycobacteriales > Nocardiaceae > Nocardia > Nocardia fodinahabitans. The sequence goes on along the minus strand of NZ_JBRJJC010000001.1, from coordinate 1,732,445 downwards.
GTGCTGCCCGAGGAACTCGTCGTCCTGTGCCGCGAGCGTGATCTGCCGCTGGTCGAGCTGTGTATCGGGGTGCCGTTCGCCGCGCTCACCCGCGCCGCCGCCCGGATCCAGAACGAGGTACTCCAGGCCGAGCTGACCGCGACGGTACGCCGGGGCGACGCGCTGGCCACCGCCCTGTCGCGGGGCAGCGGCGCGGCGGGCGTGCTCGAGATCCTGCGTGGCGACACGGAACTGCCGCTGCTGGTGGTCGATCGGCGGGGCCGCTGCCTGGCCGCCATCGGCTGTGAGCCGACCGCCGAGCAGATCAGGACGGCCGCCGCCGCGCTCAGCCGCACGCCGCCGCCGCTCGAGGTGAACCTGCTCGGGTCGGGACCGTCGGCGCTGTATCTCGTCGAGGGCGCGATGGGGGAGGTCGACGCCGGGCTCTACTGCCTGGAACCGGCCGCGACGCTGACCGCCGCCGACCGGGAGGCCCTCGATCAGGCGGCCCGGTTCCTGAGCCTCGAGGTCACCAAACAGCAAGCGGTACAAGCCATCGAGGCCCGCTTCGCCGCCGAGCTGCTCGAGATGATCCTGTCCGGACCCGGCCGGGACGACGAGGTGAGCCGTCGGTTGCGGGCTTACGGTGTGCCGTCGGACGGGCCGCTCGCGGTCTTCGCGCTCGCGGCCGCGGACGTGTCCCTCGACGACATCGCCGACGCGGCGGGCACCCTGTTCGCCACGCACGGCATCCCGGTGTTCACCGCCGCGGGCAGTCGCGACGCGGTGGCGGTGTGCCCGTGGCCGGGCACCGCCGACGAGCTGGCCCGCTTCGCCGCCGAACTCTCCGGCGACATCGCCCGCCGCACGGCGGCACCGCGCATCGTCATCGGCGTCGGGGATATCGCCCCCGCCGCGTCGGGTCTGCGTGAGCCGCTGGTCCGGGCGCGCGAGGTCTGCCAGGTGCTGCGCGCGCAGACCGGCCCCGACACCGCGACCTTCGCCGACATCGCCACCCACCGGATGCTGCTGGGCCTGCTCGACACCCGGGTTCTGGAGCGGTTCACCGACCAGGTCCTCGGCGCCCTGCGCGCGCACGACGCCCGCGCCCACACCGAACTCGAGCACACGCTGCGCGTCTTTCTCGCCAACGACGGCCAGTGGGGCGTGACGGCGGCGGCGCTGCACGTCCATGTCAACACCCTGCGCAACCGGATGGCCAGGATCACGGAGCTGACCGGCCGCGATGTGCACCGGCTCGCCGACACCGTCGACCTGTTCCTCGCGCTCGCGGCCGGCCCTCAGCCGGGGTAGACCGCCGGATCCACGTCATAGCCGGGCAGCGGTCGCACCGGTGTCGCGGCGTCGGCGCGGGCCCAGGCCGCCACGTCCCGGCAGCGCGCGAACGTCACGTCCCCGCACTCCTGGGCGTAGCGGATCAGGGTGCGCAGCGCCAGCATCCGGCTCGGCCGCCCGGTGAGGAACGGGTGCATACACACGTTGAACAGGCACCGGTAGTGCCGCATCCCGTCGAGTTCGGCCCGCCACATCCGTTCGACCTTGTCCGGCGACTCGATGACCGACCCGATCCGCGGTTCCGGCAGGTACGCGTACTGCTCCCAGTCGTCGAGCGACCAGTGCACCGGCAGTTCCACCACCGGCGCGTGCGTGCCCGGCACCAGATACGGCCGGTCGTCCCCCATCAGCGAGGAGTCGTAGGCCAGCCCGTATTCGGCGACCAGACCGAGGGTTTCGCGGCTCGCGCTCCACATCGCCGCCCGGTGCCCGGCGATCTCGATGCCCTGTGCCGCGAAAACCTCCAGTGCCCGAACGAAATCCGCGCGCTCGGCGCCCGGCGGCAGCGAGGTGGGCGCCCGATGACTGTAGGAGTGATGGGCGACCTCGTGCCCGCGCTCGACGATCGCCGCGGCCAGTCCCGGACGCTGCTCCGCCACCCAGCCGGGCACGAAGAACGTCGCGGGCACGGCCATCTCGTCGAGCAGGTCCAGGATCCGTGGCACGCCGACATCGGGTCCGTAGGACTGGTGCGACATCACCATCGGGTGCTCGGCGTAGCGCCCGCCCTCGGCGAGGATCGGCGTTTCGGCGTCGACGTCGAAGGTCAGCGTCGCCACGGCGGCAGCGCCACGGGTCCACGAGGTCATCGGCGTGCGCGCCAGGCCGCGGCAGTGTCCAGGTTCGCCATGGGGTGCAGCATCTCATGGTCGAACGCGTCGAGCGGTCGCCCGGTCGCCACCCGGCGGGGCAGGTCGGGGTTGGCGAGCGCGCCCGTGCCGAGCGAGAGTAGATCCGCGTGCCCGCCGGTGAGAACATCGGCGGCCTGGGGCAGCGCGTGCATTCCGCCGTTGGCGATGACCGGCTTGCCGGTCACCTCGCGGGCGAGCTGGGTGATCGTCGAGCCGTCGGCCAGGCGCGCGGTCTCCAGGAAATCGCGGCCCTCGCTGGCGATGTGCAGATAGGTCGCGTCGGTCAGCGCGCCGAAGATCACGCGCGCGTCGTCCGCGCCGCCGGGCCAGCGGTAGGTGAAGTCGTTGACCTTCGTCTGCGACAGCCGCATCCCGACCGGGAGGTCGCCCACGGCCTCGCGCACCGCGTGCAGCACGCGCACGTGCAGCCGGACCCGATTGCGTACCGGGCCGCCGTACTCGTCGGTGCGCAGATTGGTGTAGCCGGTGAGGAATTGGTCGAGCAGGTAGCCGTTGGCCCCGTGGATCTCGACGCCGTCGAACCCGGCGGCCCGCGCATTCGCGGCCGCGGCGGCGAAACCGGCGATCACCTCGTCGATATCGCGAGCGGTCATCTCCCTCGGCGCGTCCCACGGACCGCCGACGCCGCCGTAGTCGGCCATCATCCGTCCCGGCGGCGCCACCGCCGACGGGCCGATCGTTCCGATGCCGTAGGAGTTGCCCTGGGAGATGGCGCCCGCGTGCATCAACTGGGCGACGATCGGCACGCCCTCGGCGTGCACCGCGTCCACCACCGACCGCCACCCGGCGACGTGCGCCTCGGTGACCAGACCGGGCTGGCCGAAGTAGCCCTGACTGTGCGCGGCGTCGGGGTAGACGCCCTCGGTGGTGATCAGGCCGAAGCCGCCCGCCGCGAATTCGCGGTAGTACCCGGCCATCTGAGCGGTCGGCGTGCCGTCGGGTGCGGCCGAGATCCGGCTCATCGGGGCGACGGTGAAACGGTTGCGCAGACGCAGGGTGCCGAGATCGAACGGCGCGAGGGCGGGGTGGGCGAGGTCGGTGGTGGTCATCGGTTCTTCTCCTCGGTGGTCAGGACGGTCAGGGACAGCGGGCTCGGGCCCGCCCCGTTGATGACGTTGTGGTCCTGCGGGCAGGACGAGACGACGACGAGACACGGCATCTCGGCGCGGAAGGTGATCGCGTCGCCGGGCCGGGTCGCGGCGGCCAGCCAGGACAGATCGCCGTCGGCGCCGACGGGGATGCGCATGAACACGTTGATCGGCTGCGGGATGGGGGACGGCGCCGGATATCCCCGCTCGGCCAGCGCGCGGGTCAGGTTCTCCGCGCAGCTGGCGTGGTCCGGATCCCCGTACGCGGCATAGCGTTGCGGGTCGCAGGCGGCGATCAGCATGTCGTGGACGCCGGGGGAGGTGTCGGCGAGGTAGGTGAGGATCGGGCGTCGCCGGTTGGTCACGAACGCCTCACCCAGGGCCGGGAACAGGCGGCTGGTGTGGGTGCGGGTGTGCGCGGCGCTGTGGTGCTCGGTGAGGTCGTCGGCGTTGTAGGCGAAGACGTCGCCGACCTGACCACCGGCGACATCGGTGATCCGCACACGGTCACCGGTGCGCAGAAGCACCGATCTGGCCTGCCTGGCCGGCACGAGCACCGGCTCGGGGTAGCTCAACGTTGTCATGCCGTTCAGTCAACCGGTGGGCGGGCAGCACGCGCCATGGATGAATCGACACTCCTCGGCATTCTGGGTGGATGTTTCACCATGCCGTGGGTGGTCGCGGGCGCGATAGCGTGCGAACGTCCGTTCCGTCTACGCACAGGGAGTGCCGCGCCCATGATCACCGCTCTCGCCACGGCACATGCCATCACCGCCGGTGAAACCACCGCGACAGCCGTGAGTGCTTCCGCGATAGATCTTGTGCGGCAGCCTGATTCGGCCTCGGTCCTGGTGACCGTCACCGGTGAACGCGCGGGCCTCCAGGCCGCGGCCAGCGATCGCCGGACCGCTCGTGACCGCCGGCGCAGTGCCCTCGACGGTGTGCCGATCGTGTGGAAGGACCTGTTCGACCTCCAGGGCACCGTCACGACGTGCGGTTCGGCCAGCCACCAGCACGACGAACCCGCCGCCGTCGACAGCCTGCTCGTGCGCCGGGCTCACGATCGGGGCCTGGTCACCGTCGGCAAAACCACCCTCAGCGAGTTCGCCTTCTCCGGTCTCGGCATCAACACCCGCTTCGGCACCCCCACCAACCCCCTGGCTCCCGACCTGATCCCCGGCGGGTCATCGTCCGGATCAGCCGTCGCGGTCGCCCGCGGCCTGGTTCCCCTGGCGGTCGGTACCGATACCTCCGGTTCCGTGCGCATCCCCGCCGCCCTGTGCGGCATCGTCGGATTCCGCGCCAGCCCAGGACGATACGGCCCGCACGACTTCGCACCGCTGTCGCCGACCCTGGACAGCATCGGCCTCTTCGCCACGACCGTCACCGACATCGCCGCCCTCGACGAACTGCTGCTGCCGCGTGGTTTCGCGCCCTCCGCCGGATTCGCGCCAGCGCCGTTGTTCGGGCCCGCGCCGCACGCCGGGTCTGCGTCGCACGCCGGCGCCGGGTCTGCGTCGTCCGGCGGGTCTGCGTCGTCCGGCGGGTCCGCGTTGTCCGGCGGGCAACGGCTCGGGGGCCGGGCGCCGGACCTGGCGCGACGCGCCGGACCGCGGTTCGACCGGCTCGGCACGACCGGTGGGTTCAACGCCGCGCGCCCGCTGCCACCGCGGTTCGTCGTCCCGACCGGCGAATGGACCGAGGACGTCGCGTCACCGATCGCCGACGACTTCGCCCACACCGTCGCGCAGTTGCGTGCCGCGGGCGCGACCATCGAGGCACGCGGACTCCCGTCACTCGCCACCGCCCAGCGACTGCTGGACGACCACGGAACGATCGTCGGTGCCGAGGCCTATCGCCTGCACAACCACCGGCTGTGCTCGACGATGCCGATCGAACCGGCCACCCGCCGCCGCCTCGCGGCCAACGCCCACACGGCGACCACCATCGCCCCGGTGTACGCCGCACTGCCCGGCCTGCGTGCCGACTTCGCCGCGGAACTCGGCGACGCGACCCTGCTGTGCCCGACGATCCGCCACCTGCCACCCCGCGTCACCGACCTGCTCGCCGACCCGGACACCTACGACACCACCAACGCGGCCCTCCTGCGCACCACGATGGTCCTCAGCTACCTCGGCAGCTGCGGAATCAGCCTGCCCACACCGCTCGGGCACCCCGGACACTCCGTACTGCTCTCCAGACCCGGCGGCGCGGACAGTGCCCTGCTGGCGGACGCCATGTGGACCGAACGAGCCGTGCACCGGGAGCGCTAGCCAGCCAACTCGCCTGTGGCGCAGTGGGAACCGCTGGGTCGGCAGCTCGCCCAGCGCAGGGGTGTAGGACGGCACCGGTCCGACGGAGGTCCGGCACACCGGGAACGTGGGGATTCGAGCCGGGGCGCGGGTGCGGCCGTACTCTCGAACGGGTGCGTGTAGGCGGTCCGCGTGTGGGTCCGGGTGAGCGGAGGAGGACGGGCGTGATGGTGCGCGACGGCGAGATCGATCGCCCGCTGTCGCCGTCGGAGCGCTGGTTCTGGCTGATTGACCAGCTGTCCCCGGCCAATTGCGTGGTCCGGCTACGGGTGCGCGGGCCGATCGGCGCGTATCGCCTGGAGGAGGCCGCGGCGGCGGTGGTCGCCGAGTTCCCGTTGCTGCGGGTGGTTGTCGCGGCGGGGCCCCGGTTCGTGCCCGCCGCCGATCCGCATCTGCCGGTCCTGCATCGCATCGTCGGCGATCCGGACGAGTGGCGCGCTGTGTTCGACGAGCAGCTCGCCACCCCGGTCGACCTCGCGACCGCGCCGGGCAGGCTCATCGATCTGGCCTGGCGCCCAGGCACTTCCGACGAGCTGCACGACCTGATCCTGGTCTTCTCGCACGTGCTGATCGACGGCCGCTCGATGGCCTCGCTCGGCTCGCGCATCCTCGCCGTCGCCTTCGGCGCGCCCGTCGGCGACACCCTCCGGCCCTCGATCCCGGCCGCCGACGACTTGATCCCACCCGTGCACACCGGCCTGCTCCGCTGCCTGCGCACGAACCTCTCCGGCCAGCTCACCGCGACCTTCCGGCGCGCCGTCGGTCTCCCCGGCACCCCGCCGCCATTATCGATCCGGCGCACCCGCACCGTGCTCCGCGCCGTCGAGGGCGACGAGCTCGCCGCGCTGCGGGCCCGCTGTCATCGCGCGGGAGTCACCGTCAATGCCGCGCTGACCGCCGCCCTCGCCCAAGCGCTGGGCGAGCTGAACCGCCCCCGCGGATCCGGCGTCGCCGCGATCGGCATCCCGGTCGACCTACGGTCGCGCCTGCGCCCACCGCCCGCCGACGACGAGCCGGGCATGTTCACCGCCGTGGTCCCCACCTTCGTCCCCTTCGGCCCGGCCGACTCCCTCTGGGACGCGGCCCGCACCGCCAAATCCCAACTGGCCCAACGTCTCAGCCGCCACGCCGACCTCACCGCACTGGCCGCCATCCGCTACGGCTGCCCACAGTCCCTCGAATCCGGCAGACGCGCGGTCGAACTCGTCGACCGCCGCGCCCCCTGGAACGTCACGCTGAGCAACCTCGGCCACCTCACCACCCCCGAAACCCCGGAGCCCCTCCCCATCACGGCCCTCACCGTCGCGGGCACCAACTCCTGCGCCAGCGCCCTCACCGTCGCCGTCGCCACCCTGCACACCACGATGTCGATCACCTTCTGCTACGTCGACACCATGCTCCCGCGCCCCACCATCGAATCCCTGGCCGACCACACCCTCGCCGCCTTGACGCGCTGACGCGGCGAACGCGGCTCACACGGGGTTGGCGTTGAGCTCGGCGGACCGGATCGTGGAGCGGCGGACTCACTCACGACCGGGGATCTCCTGGTCGATCATCGCGTCGAGGTCGGCTCGCCACTGGTTGTAGTCGATGTGCGGGAGCCGAGCGCTGGTGCGGGCGAGTGCGGCGACAGGCACGAATGTCCGTCGGACCAGCGGTTCGAGCTTGGCGACCGGATTGCGGGTGATGATGAAGCTCTCATCTGCTACGGCGTGTACGGAATGCTACAAGGTGCCGCCGAGGTGGGCGCGTAGCTGTTCGCGGAGGGCGGCGCGGTCTGGTTTGTTGGTGCGGCCGCTGACCGGGATCTTGTCGACGATCACGATGTCGTCGGGGACTGCCGTGGTGTCGATGATCTGGGGTAGGCGTTTGCGGAGCAGGGTCGCGATATCGCCCGCGTCCGGGGCGGAGACGACGGCGAGCACGATGCGTTCGTCGCCGACTTCGTCGGGCAGGCCGACCATGATCGCCTCGCGGACCCCGGCGATCGCGGTGATCACCGGCTCGTACAGGCCGGGGTAGATATTGGTCTTGCCGCGGATCATCATGTCCTTCTTGCGGCCGGTGAGCACGAGCTGCTCGCCGTCCCAGCGAGCCAGGTCCCCGGTGGGCACCTCGGTCAGCGGCTCGGCGCCGAGGTAGCCGCGGCACAGGTTCGGTCCGGCGAGGATCAGTTCGCCGTCCGCGGCGATCCGCGCCCGCACCCCGGGCACGGGGGCGCCGAGCAGGTCGCCCTCGTGGGCGAGCTTGGCGACATCGTTGGTGACGGCGACCGGCAGGATCTCCGTCATTCCGTAGATCGCGAGAAACTCGGTGCTGGGCAACGACTTCCGCGCCCGCCGCAGCAGCGCCGACGTGACGGGCGCCCCGCCGAGGGCGACCTGGCGCAGATTCGTCGGCGCGGTGATCTCGCCGGCTTCGAGCGCGTCGAGCGCGACAGCCAGATCGGCGGGGGTGTAGAAGGCGTGGGTGGCGCTGCGCAGCTGATGGGTGAACCGCACCGGGTCGATGTGGGTGCCGAACCGCGGATACGGCGGCATCGCCCAGCGCGCGCCCGCCATCAGCGCGGGCAGCCCCATCATCAGCTGTTCGGTATGCAGGAACGCGCCGGGGGCCAGGCTGGTCCGCCCACCCATCGCGGCCAGCCCGGCGCCGAGCGAAGCACGGCTATGCACAACGGCTTTCGGGTCGTCGGTGGTACCGGAGGTGAACACGATCAAAGCCGCCGCCTCGGGGTCGGCGGGCACCGTCGCCCGCCCGGCCGCCTTACCGGTGAAGCGGCGCAAGGGAATCGAGCCAGCAGGCACTCCGGGCAGCCATGCGCCGCTGTGAATGTGCCGCACGTCCAGCGCGCCGAATCGCGGCAGGCTAAGTCCCCGCTTGCGGCCGAAGCCCGCGAGCGGCCCGCTCACCGCGTACAGCAGTGATTCGGTGGCCGCCCAGGTGGGTTCGACCAGTGCCACCCGCTGGGCGAACAGCTCGGGCCCGATGCCCGGGTCGACGAACACGATGGTGCCGCCCGCCGCGATCGCCCCGAAGATCAAGGTCACCGAGGCCACGCTCGGGCGGATCGAGAACAGCATCCGATCGCCGGGCTCGAACCCGGTCGCACCCAGATTGGTCGCGACGCGATCGATGGTGTCGACGAGTTCGCGATAGGTCAGCGCGCGCTGTCCGACCGTGCCGAGGGCCGAGGCATCGGGAATGCGATCGGCCTGCATGGCCAGGTGGGCGAGGAAATCGGCGGTCATCGGATATCGACGATGTCGGGCCGGTAGCGGTGATCGGCGTACCAGGCCAGCGTCTTGCGGATGCCCCACGCGCGCACCCGCCGGTTCGAGCCGTACACCCGCACGTCACGGCGCAGTCCGTACTCGGTGGTGATGGTGCGCACCGCGTTGACCAGCGCCCGGTCCTCGTGCAGGTCCTCGATGGCGGTGCGCGGGAATCCGCCTGCGGCCGTGTACAACTCGGCCGTGATCGCCATATTGCATCCGGGCGTCATCACATACGGGCCGAGATACTTCGGATCGCGATTGCCCGAGCGCACCTTCCCGAAGGCCGACGCCACCTCCAGCGCGACCCGGATGATCGTGCGGTCCCGCCACGACACCCCTTCGTCGGTCCGGGGAATCAGCTGCCCGCTGATCAGCCGCAACCCGGCGTCGAACCCGGCGTCGATCCGCTGGGTCCAGTCGGGCGCGGGCAGGCAGTCGGCATCGGTGCGGGCGAGCCGGGTCGCGCCCTGGGCGATCGCGTACCGCATTCCGGTGTCGGCGGCGGCGCCGGTGCCCTTCTGTGTCTCGCTGATCACCTCGATCGCGGGTACCGGATGCGTGGCGGCGAAGGCCCGCACGATGTCGGCGGTGCCGTCGCTCGAATTGTTGTCGACCACGACCACGCGGAAGTCGGTATCACGTTGCGCGGCAATGGCGGTCAGGGTCGCGCCGATCCCACGCGCTTCGTCGAAGGCGGGAATCACCACCCACAGTCCGCCGCTCACAGCTGCGCCACCAGCCGGTCGAGACCACCGATCTCGGTGACCCACGCGTGGAAGCGATCCAGCCCTTCGTCGAACGGCACGGTCGGCCGGAAGCCGAGCTCGCGTTCGGCGCGGGTGAGGTCATAGGTCGCTGACCGGGTCACCAGCGCGACCGCGTAGCGCGACAGCGGGGGAGTCCACCGCTGCGCGACCGCCGGAATCCGCCACACCGTCTCGATCGCCGCCAGCGCGCCACCGAGTACCGGCGCGGGCACGACGACGCTCGGCGCCGCCAACCCGAACCGCCGCGCCACCGCGGCCATCGTCGGCCACACCGGCACCGGCTCGGCATCGGCGACGAAATAGGCACGCCCACCGATATTCTCGGCTTCCAGCGCCAGCTCCACCGCCCGCACCAGATGGTCGATGTAGCACAGCGACGCGCGCACATCCCGGCCGCCGGACAGGTCGGGCAGGCGTCCCGCCCGCAACTTCGCCAGGATCTGCACGATCGGCCCACGTCGATCGCCCGGGCCCCACACGGCCCGTGGCCGCAGCGAGCACGTCGTGAAGGTCGGCGTATCGGCCGCCAGCACCAGCTGTTCGGCCACCGCCTTGGTCTCGCAGTAGCTGTTGAGGAATCGCGCTGGATACGGCACCGTCTCGTCGATTCCCAGCTGATCACCGCCGTCGGGCGCCATCAGCGAGCTGGGACTGCCGAGGAACACGAAGCGCTCGACTCCGGCCGCGGCGGCCTCCTGCATCAGCCGGTCCGTCCCGGCGACATTCACCGCGAAGAATTCCGCGGGCCGCCCGAACTCCCCGAGCAGCGCCGCGGCGTGCACGACGGCCTTCGCCCCGGTGACGGCACGGGCCAGCGCCGCCGCGTCCGCGAGATCGGCCACCGCCACCTCGGCGCCTGCCGGGGCGCTCGCGGGGTCGCGCACCATCGCCCTGACCGGCACGCCCCGCGCCAGCAGGCCGCGCACGATCGCCCCGCCGACGAACCCGCTCGCTCCCGTCACCAGCACAGTCATCGCGTCACCCTACGGCGCGGACGCGGCGTGGCCGCCGGGGCGTACCGGTTCCGGCGGTCGCTCGCCGCTGCCAACGGCGGCTCACCGATCGGCCTCACCCAGCGTCTTCCACCAGGTCGCGCCGAGCAGCATCGTCATCGCGGCGGCCCGGCCCGGCCCGATCCCGTGCTCGGCGGCCGCCCGCCGCGCGGCCGGGATCTGGGCGAGGTGCGCGCCGACGCTGAGCGCCAGGTCGATCCAGAACGCCAGCTTCGCCAGGCGGGACCGGAACGGCCGCACGATCCCGAGGACCAGGTAGGCCCACCCGAGCACCGGGACCGCCCGCAAGGCGAACACGGTCCCTCTGCTCGGGGCGCTCGCCGTCGCCGCGCGATGGCGCGCCTGAGTCTGCTGCGGTGCCGTCACCGTCCACCTCTCCGTGTTCCTGTTCGCTGTCGACGCGGCGTGCGTGGTCATCACCGCACCCCCGGCCCTCGGTAGGTCACCGCTGCGGCGGTGGGCCCGCCGTCGGCGGCCACGAACAGCAGCGGCCGATCGGTGAGCCCGGCCGCGCGCGCCGCCACGTAGGCGGCCGTGAGCGCGGAAGTGTGCGCGTCACCGGCGAAGTCGTCGGTCACCACGGCGCCGACGCCCAGTTCGGCGGCCAGCTCCGCGGCGAATTCGGGGGTCGGCCTGCCGCACACGAGGACCGCCCGCGCGGTGTCGATGTCGTCGGCCGCCAGCGCTTCCCGAGCCGCGGCAGCCGCGTGCTCGACGAGTTCGGCTGTGCCGGTACCGAGTTCGACGGTCAGGGCCGAGCGCCCGGTGGCACCCATGGCCGACAGCGTCACGTAGCCCTGCGGATCGGGCAGCGCGTCACCGGCGCTCACGTGCACGCCGCCGAAACCGGTGGCGGCGGGGGAATTCTCGAGCACCAGCGCCGCTCCGACCGGCTCGAACGGGAAGTCCGCGTCGGCCCGCATCGACGGATGCGCGTCACCGGAGACGACGACCACGTGCCCGGCGGGCAGATCGGCCAGCAGTGACGCGGCCACGCCGACCGCGTTGACCAGGCCGCAGGCGCCGTTCATCAGATCGAACGACAGGCAGGGCACATCACCCGGCCGGTACTCCAGGCCGATGCCCGCCGCCTGCTGGATGAGTGCGGCCACCGCGGGCTCGACGAGGTTCGCGTCGCGGTAGACCCCGACGTTGATGAGCGCGTCGACCTGTTCCGGCGGACAACCCGCTCCGGTCAGCGCGGCTCGCGCGGCGGCGGCCGCCTGACCCACCGAGCTGACGCCACCGGTCTGTGTGACGGCCGAAGAAATGATGATTCCCATACTGTCCTATACCCGCAGATCGCCGATTGTCACCGACAAGAACCCGGCGACCACCCCGGAAGCGGCAGGCACCAGCAGCACTTTGGACCCCGGTGCGATCAGGCCCTGCCGCAGCGCGTCGTGCAGCACCACGAAATGCGAGGTCGACGCGGTGTTGCCGTAGCGGTCCAGCACCGCCAGCTTCGGCGGCATCGGGGAGTCGAACTCGCGCTCGGCGATCTTGTCGATCAATTCCACGGCGGGACCGCTGAATTGATGATGGATCAGATAGTCGTAGCCCTCGGCCGCGAAGTCGGAATCGCGGGCGGCGAGGAATTCGCGCTGCCGCGAGGTCCACAGCAGATACCGGGACTCGTTGTGCATCGCGCGATTGTCGGTGTAGAGCGCGACGCCGGGGCCCTGATCGCTCGGCATGCCGAGGCACAGTTTCGCGAAGGCGGCGCTGGTGTTGAGCTCCACGTAGTCCAGGCCGGGGCCGTCGGTGGCGTCGAGGACCACGGCCGCGCCCGCGTCACCGACGGTCAGCGAGGCGAACTGCGGGTCGTACTTCTGCGATATCTCGCGCACCGCGGTGTCGGCGATCGGGGTGATGCACTCGCCGGAGACCACCAGACCCCTGCGGACGGCGCCGGAGCGAATCATCCTGTCCAGCAACAGGACTCCGGTCATCATCCCCGCGCACGCGTTGGACACGTCGAAGTGGATCGCCCGATTCGCGCCGAGAGCGGTGCGCAGCATCAGCGCGAACGACGGCTCGAGGCAGAAATCCTCGCCGCGGGTGCGGGTGATCGAGCAGGAGATGATCACATCCAGCTCGGCCGCCGCGTAGCGGGAGTTCGCGAGCGCGCCGCGCGCGGCGGCGAGGGCGATGCTGAACGAATCCTCCGGCCTGCCCTCGGCATCGACGCCGCGCACCCGCCGCGCCGCCACCCCGCTGACCTTCTCCAGATCCAGCGGCGCGTCGATGGACAGCCGGCTCATCAGCTCCGCCGTGGTCACCTCGCGGGTGGGCAGATACGCGCCGACGGCCTCGATTGTGGATTTCACCATGTGTTTGTTCACTTCCGAATATCGCGCGATGCGCAGTCCTCCATCAGCGCATCTCGCCGATCCTAGTCACAGACCTTCACTATTCGGTCACGCTCAACTAGATTGTGCCGGGGTGTGGAGTGCTGCCCGACGTCATGAACTCACCCTACTCGCCGCAGGTCAGCCCTGGTTGCCTGGCGTGCTGCTGCTGGGCCGGGTCGCGCGCCCGATGCGCAAGGTCCCCAAACTCGGCTGGTTCGTTGCCGATCCGCTGGTCGCGCGCCAGATCTACAACGACAGCACCCACTTCAGCATCGTCTCCGAGGGCGCCGCCGGGCACTGGTGGGCACAGGTCATCGGTGACTGGGTCGAGGACCTGTTCGAAGGCCCCGGCCACACCGAGCTGCGGACCAAGGTCCGAGACCTGTTCACCCTCACCCACACCGATGCGCTCGTGCACCGCGTCATCGGCCCTGACCTGCGGGAACTGCGGGATCTGCTGGCGGAGGGCGAGACCGTCGACATCGCAGCGCGCGCCCAGATCCTGGTCGGGCGCAGCGTGTCCGACCTGGTCGGCATGCGTCCCGAGGACATCGCCGCGGCCATCGGCGGCGACCCCACCGACGACCTGGACGCGCTGTTCCTGCGGCTGTTCCACCATGTGGAGGAGCTGGTCAACCTCGGTTTCGGCACCATGGCCTCGACGACGCTCGACCCGGTCGCGGTGGCCCGCGCGAAGGAGCTGGCCGGGCGGCTGGCTGTCAATGTCCCTACCGCCTACGAGCGCGCCGATCCCGACACCACCCTGGGGCGCTGCCGCGAACTCGGCCTCGACGTCGAGCACGCGGCCGGGCTGGCCATCCTGATGGCGGTGGCGGGCACCGACACCCTGGCCAGCGCGATGACCAGGATGGTCGCGATCATGCACGACACCGGCGAGCACCGGGCGCTGCTCGCCGCGCCCGAGCGGCTGCCCGACGCGGTGCGCGAGACGCTGCGGGTGACCAGCCCGGCGTATCTGGTCGGGCGCTCGGTCACCGCCGACGTGCGCGTCGCGGACCGCGACCTGCGGGCGGGCGAGCACGTCAAGATCCTCACCTGGACCATCAACAACGCGGTCGGCGAGTTCAGCGTGCACCGCGACTACGTGCCCGAGACCCGGCAGCTCTGGTTCGGCGGCGGCCGTCATCTGTGCCTGGGCGCCCAGCTCGTCCACTCCGAGCTGACCGCGCTGCTCGAGGCGCTGACCGCGGCGGGCAGGCCGTGGGAGATCGTCGAACGCCGCTACCGGCGCAAGGTCTTCATTCCCACCTACGAGACCCTGCGCATCCGGCTCACGGACTGAGGACACGACGATGGCCCCGTCCGGTCGGACGGGGCCATCGTCGTGTCGACTACTGGTTTTCCGGGGCGTTGATCCGGTTGTTGAAGCCGATGCCGATCGCGATCGCGGCGGGCACGCCGGTGATCACCAGACCGGCCGCGGCGCCCAGCGGGATGCCGACCGCGCCACCGGCGAGGCAACCGGCGACGCCGGTCGCGCCGCCGAGAGCGAGCACCGGGATGCCGAGGAGCAGGCCACCGGCGGCGCCGATCGCGCAGCCCGCGACGCCGCCGACGAGCGTGCCGACCAGGGTGCCGATGGCGGTGATGATGCCGAACTGCGTGGCGGCGGCGCTCACCGCGTCATCGAAGGCGTCCTGGCGGACGACGTCCTCGAGCAGCGTGGACGGGCGGGCCGAGGCCGCCTCGGTGCGCGGGGTGAGCACGGCGCGAGTGCCATCGATGGCGGCGTCGATCGGGTACTCGAGATCGTTGAGCGTGTAGGCGAGCGGGAACCCGACCACGACATTGCCCTGCTCGTCGCGGACCTGGAACTGGCCGTTCTCGCTGGCGAGCGAGCCGGCGTCGGTCTCGACGACGACCGAGTCGCCCTCGATGCCGGTCTTCCAGTTGATGCCGGGCAGCACCTGGTTCACGCCCTGGCTCACACCGTCGAGGAAGGCGGGAATCGGCGCCGGAGCCGGAGCGGCGTGCGAGGTGCCGGTGGCGATACCGAGCGCGGCGATGACAAGTGCGGAGGTTGCGGCAACCTTGCTGAGCTTCATGAATGCAGTCTTTCCCTCAATGGCAATGCTCCCGGGGGAGCGCAGGCCCTCGATCGAGCACCCATGATCAAGTGTCCAACTCAATGTTGCTGAGATGTAACTTAAAATGTCATAAGAACTCAAAACGGACAGTGATCTGCGCCATTTCGTTCGAATGTCATTTGCCGCGTGGAGCTTTCATCCCGGAATTCGCCGTCGTGATCTGAAACACGTCAATGTCGTACGTGGTCCGCCGCCGGGACGAGCCGGAGCCGCCGCGAGAGATCCGACGCGAAGACCTGCCCAGGATCGACCTGGTCTCGCACCCGCCGCCATTCGTCCAGCCGGGGATACATCGCCGCGATCGTCTCCGGCGCGGTCCGCGAGTCCTTGGCGAAGTACAGCCGCCCACCCGCCACCAGCACCCGTTCGTCGAGCTCACGGCAGAAGCGGTCGAGACCGCCGGTGATGGGGAAGTCCAAGCTCAGCATGTATCCGGGGTGCGGCCAGGACAGCGGCGCCGGGTTGCTCGGGCCCATCCGCTTGAACACGTTGAGGAACGAGTGGTGCCCCGACTCGGCGATGGCCTGTACCGCGCGGGCGAGGTGCTGCTCGGCGCCGAACGGCATCGAGAACTGGTACTGCAGGAACCCGCGCCTGCCATAGGCGCGATTCCACTCACCCAGCAGGTCCAGCGGGTGATAGAACTGCGTCAGATTCTGGATCCGGCCGCGCGCCCGCCGCGGGAACATACGATGCGCCGCCTCGGCCGCGATACGCGTCGTCACGCTGTTCACCATCCCGTTCGGAAAGATATCGGGCACGGTGAACAATTGCGGCGCATCGAAGGTCAGCGGTTTGCTGCGAAGTTTCACCGGCAACTGGTCCACCGTCGCGAGCGAACCTCGGCTGAACCCGGCCCGGCCGAGTTTCGCGCCGGTGGAAATGGTGTCCGGCACCGACATCGAATAGTCGTAGCCGTCGTCGGAACCACCGGTCAGCAGCGTCATCGTCGCGTCGAGATCGCGGGTGCGGTCGTTGTCCACGAAGAAGTACGCGGTCTCGGTGTGCTTCAACCGGATTCGGGCGCCGGTCACGATGCCGGTCAGCCCCATGCCGCCGACGGTCGCCCAGAACAGCTCGGACTCCGCGCCCTCGGGCGTGAGTGTCCGCACCGATCCGTCGGCCGTGAGCAGGTCCAGCGACACCACGTGATTGCCGAAGCTGCCCTGCGAATGATGGTTCTTGCCATGGATATCCGACCCGATGGCCCCGCCGACGGTCACCTGCCGGGTGCCGGGCAGCACCGGAACCCACAGCCCGTAGGGCAGCGCGCGCCGCATCAGGGCATCGAGGCTGACCCCGGCGTCGACGTCGGCGATCCCACTGTCGGGATCGATGCTGTGGATGCGGTCGAGCGCGGTCATGTCGACGACCAGTCCGCCGCCGTTCTGCGCCGGATCGCCGTAGCTACGGCCCAGCCCGCGCGCGATCACCCCGCGCGGGCCCGCCGTACGCACCCGTTCGGCGATCACGCCGATATCGGGTGTGCGCAATACCTCGGCGACGGTCGGCGCGGTGCGTCCCCATCCGCTCAGGCTGCGCCGTTCGGTCTCGGGAATCCCCTGTGTGAAAGTCACGGGAGCACACGGTAAGCCGCGTTGCTGAGGACAGCCTGAGGTGTCAGGGGTGGTCTGGGTGCCGTTTTCTACGGTATGCCGCAGCTGATCGGAATCGGCGGCGTCCGAAGTCATATTTGAATATTCGTGATACGCGCCCACGCATCTCGAACTGACGACAGTGCGGTCTCGGCGCTGATCTGCAGCCGAGTCTGTCCGGCCAACTGCGCGTTCCAGTCGCGCTCGTCCGGTGCTCGATCGAACAACTGCCGGGCAGGGAGGCGGTTGGTCGGACCATACCTTCGGCCGCCAGTGCCGCACGGTTGTCGAGCGCGACCAGGTCGATGTCTTCGCTGAGCCTTCCGCTCGTCAGATGTGTACGAGCAAGCGCAGTTCCACCGATGAAGTGCAACCGTTCGCCGAACCTGCTGCCGATTGCCGCAAGCAGATAGGAGATCAGGTGGTCACGCTCGACCTGCTCCGGCGCGACTCCGAATTGGTCGGCGACACTGTCACGCTCATTGCTTTTCACTCCCCACCCAACCTTCCACCTCTCGGAGCGTCGCGATCCGATGCTGCTCCCTGGCTAGCTGCTCGAGCCTGGCCGGATCGCTTCTGCGGTAGAGCGTCTTGATCGCCGGAAGAACCTCCCTCTCGGCGTTGCCCAGCTCCGGCCGCCGGGCAAGATCGAGTACTGTCTGCTCCGGCGTCGTAACCAGCACCGGGCCCAGCGGGGTTTCAGCACGCTCCGCGTCGAGTGCGTCGGTATCGCGGCGGACGAAACGGACCTGTGCCGCTCGATCGGTCAGTGCGATCGGCCGGTGCTGGCGCGGCACCGCGACAACCGCGGTCGCCAGCGCACGCGGCAGGGCTCCGAGCATGCGAGCCGCGCTGACTCCCATCAGTATGGCGCGACTCGGCCCGTAAATCGACGATGCGATACCCGCGGCTGCTGCCTCCAGGCCAGGCAGCCAGGTTCCGCCGATATGGTCAGGTGGGACGATGACGTAGTAGCCGTGAGCAACGCGGTGCAGCACACCCCGATCGACGAGCCGTGCGATCTCAGGCCGCGGTTGGGCGTAGATGTCGGCCAGATCCTGCGGGCGCAGGGTTCGCAGCGGTGCCCGCCAGAGCTCACTGGGCAGCAGGATGCTGCGATGTTCCGTCATCAGTGCCACCTTTGGGTATGCATCTAGTTGGCCCTTACCCAACGAAATGCATACTACCCGGTGAGTCGATGGCATTGAGGCCTGAGGTAGCCACGGTAAGCCGCGTTGCTGAGGACAGCCTGAGGCGTCAGAGGGCGGTCAGGGTGGTGGCGAGCGCGGAGCCCACCCATCGTCCCAGCGCATGTTTACCTGAACAGATGGGCAGATGATAGCGATGTGATCCAGTCGAGGATTAAGCTGAACGCCGTCATGGGAGAGCCACGCACGCTGGAAGGAACGCCGGTCGAACTCGGCCGGCGCGCGATCGGTGACGTCGAGATCGCCGCCTGGGCTCAGCGATTCGACCTGCTCTCCGACCCGAACCGCCTGGAAATCCTGCTGTGCCTGCACCGCACTCCGGGCATCAGCGTCGGCGAACTGGCCGCCGCCATCGGCCGCACCGAGAACGCGATCTCCCAGGCCCTGCGTGTCCTGCGCCACGAAGGCTGCGTCACCTCCAGCCGCGAAGGCCGCACGGTCACCAACCGCCTGACCGACCCGATCATCCACGAAATCCTGCACACCATCGGCGCCAAACACGCCTGACGGGGACTCACCTTCAGCTCGCGGAGCCGGGGCGGACGATCATGAGGACGACGACCGCCGTCCAGAGCAGGTTGTAGATGCCGGCGAGCATGGACAGCATGCGCAGGCGTTTGCCGTCGTCGGGGGTGTCGAGGGCTTGGCGCTGTAGGGGGTGGATCTGCACGGCGAGCAGGCCGCCCGCGATGGCGGTGGTGATCATGGCGGTGGTGATCCAGATTTCGTTCATCCGGCCCTGGAGGGTGGCCAAGGCGATGCCGATCACCGGCACGATGATCGCGAGTTTGGCGTAGTTGCCGGTGATCCGGTGCAGGGCGACCGCCACCGACCGGCTGCGCACCGAGTCGGGATCGGGCCCGCTCGCCGCGAACGGGGCGTAGCGGGGGAACAGGCTGGTCGCGACCGCCGAGCCCCCGACGAAGACGATGCCCGCGACAACGTGCACGGACAGCAAGAGATGTTCCACCTGTCGACTCCCTCCGACCTTCAATGTGCCTGAAGCTTAGCTCGAGTTTCAACGACATTGAAGGTTGGTGGTGTCACGTCCTGAGAAAGGCTGGTCAGGCGGGCGACGCGCCGGTGAACGCGGCGACGATGGCCGCGCCGACCCGCCGTTGAATCGGGTCGGCATCGGGCCCGAAGAGCTGAGTGTCGACCTGTGTCACCACTTTTCGCGCCTCGCCGAGCAGCCGGGAGCCCGCCTCGGTGAGTTCGATCGCCGAGGCCGATCCGGCGCGTGCGGTGCGGTCCTGCACCAGCCCGGCCGCGACCAGCGACTTCACCGCGGTGTGCACACTCTGCACGCTCGTCCCCGACATCCGCGCCAGCTCGCTGAACGACGCGCCCGGCACGCCGTTGATGTGCCCGAGCAGCCCGAGCCTGGCCACCGTGAGGTCCAGTGGCGCCAGCCCCGCGCTCAGTTCGGCCTCGACCCGGCGCGACAGCGTGATCACCAGGATGGTCGGGCTCGTCGCCGGTGGTCGGGGGTGCGGGTTCTCGGTGGTCACCCGGCCATTTTCCCGCATGCGCCCACGCCCGGCGGTGTCCGGCCGGGCGCGGGCGCGGCGGATCAGATGCCGGAGCGGATCATGCCCTTGCAGCGCATGAGGAATTCGGCCAGGTAGCCGTCGTGCGGGACTCCGGGCCGCAGCCAGGTGGTGGGATTGTCGCCGAGGTAGAGATTGGTGATGGTCGGCTCGTTCAGCAGGGCGTCGACCAGTTCGGCGCGGGTGGTCATCGCCGTCAGGACCAGCGTATCCCGCAGGGGCGCAATGCCGTCCGTGGGTCGCCACGGCCCGACCCAGACGCAGGGGAAGGCCAGCTCGACGCCGAGCTGTGGCGCGGTCGCGGTGTCGACCAGGTGCACGGCCGGGCGCAGCACCGCACCGCCGGAGGGGAGTTCGTCGACGATGGTGCCGCCACCGAGCAGCGGTATCGCGGTGCCCGCGACCTCGTGCAGGTACTCGTCGATCGCGGTCACCGTCGGCACCGGCTGCACGGTGAGGATGGCGTCGGGGTGATCGGCGGGCAGGCTCGGGATGCGGTCGAGGCGCTCGGCCAGCGCGCGGGCCACCGGTTCCGGATCGCCTTCGACCAGTACCGCGGTGGTGCAGGTGCAGGCGGTGCCGCCCAGATGACTCACCGAATCGGCGATCACATCGATCCGCTCCCGCCAGTCCACGTCGGCGGTGATCAGGATCTTCGACCGGCCGGGGCCCTGGGTGAGCACCCGTGAGCTCGCGCCGTACTTGTCGACGACGTCCTGACCGCCGTAGACGATCGCGTAGTCGGCCTCGGCGATGATCACATCGGCGGCCGCGTAGTCGGTGGGCAGCAGGGTGATCGTCTCGGGCGGGAATCCCGCCATGCGCAGCGCGCTCACCAACCGGAACGCGGTGAACGGCTCGCGCGCGGACGGCCGGACGACGACCTTGTAGCCCAGCGCCAGCGCCTCCGGCCAGAGTCCGTGCACCGCGGGGGTATTGCCCGCCGCGTGCACCGCGAAGACATCGCCCTTGCGGACCCACACGCCCGCGCCCTCGCGAGTGCGGTCGTCGGACCATTCGGCGACGGCACCCTGCGGCATCGCCGAAGTCAGTGTGTCGCTCTGTGATCGCAGCACCTCGGCGACCCACTCGACCGACTGGCGCACCACCTGCTGGGGCACGCCCGACACGGTCGAGACGATCCGGAGGTACTCCTCGGGATCGAGCCCGCCGATGGTGGCGGTGGTGAACAGCTCGGCGGCTTTCGCCATCAGCGCGAAGCGTTCGGCGGCCGGGACGGTGGGCGCCGCGCGCATCGCCGCGAGCGCGCGGCGGACGAACAGGGCCGGAACCTGGCCCAGCTCACCGACTTCGGTGCCGTCGAGAGCGGTGATCGGAATGCGCTGCCTGGCGTGATAGGAGCCGGCGGGGCCGAGGGCGTCGATCTCGATCATCAGTACACCCCCTCGATGACGGACTTGTCCGCGAAGGTCCGCACCGGCCGCACATCGGCGACCGCGCAGCCGAGGGTGCCCGGCGCCGGCTCGGCGCGCAGTGCGGTGTCGCGCTCCAGATTGTTCGGCAGCAGCGCGTATTTGGTGAGGTGGTTCATCACGACCTGGCCGCGCTCACCATCTGCGACATCGTCACCGGTGGCCGGATCGACCACCCGGAACGCGATGTAGGGGCTCGGCGTATCGAACACGGCGAGCCCGTCCGCGCGTTCGACATCGCGCTCGCGCGACATGCCGAGGATGGTGGTGCTGCCGTAGAGGCCCTTGAGCGGGATGCCGGGAAAGACCTCCTGGCGCAGGATGTCCCGGGTGTCGGCGTCCATGTGCGCGCCGCTCCAGCACAGGAACTTCACCTGCTTGCGCACCGCGTCGACCAGCTCCTCGCGCCGGGCCAGCCGCTCGAGCAGCGGCGGGGTCGCGATGAGGATGCCGACCGACTGGGTCGTCAGGATGGCGGCGGCCTGGTCGATCAGGTGCTCGGCGTAGCGGTCGGCGCCCTCGGTGTCACCGGAGCCGATCAAGTGTTTGATCCAGCGCGGGTCCAGGTCGACGGTGAACTTCACGCCGTGGTGCCTGCGGGCGCGCCGGGACGCGAACTCCCCGAACATGTGTGGGCCGCTCGGGGCGATGGCGAGGGTATTCGTCGTCCCCAGGCCGGCGTAGTGGTGCTCGTCCCAGGACAGCGCGAACTCCATCCAGCGCTCGAACATGACGAACCGCTTGGGCGCCCCGGTCGTCCCGCCGCTCTCGTAGATCCCCGCGATCTCCCGATCCGCGCCACGCAACCCGCGCGGGATCAGGTCCTCCACCGCGACGTCGCGGAACTCGTCGATCACGTTGGGGAACAGGCGCAGATCGTCGAAGGTCCGCACGTCGGTCAGCGGATCGAAGTCGAGCCCCGCGGCCCGCCGTAACCAGTACGGACTCCCTGTGTCGGCACCGAAATGCCAGCTCATCAAGGCCCGGACGTAGTCGTCGGGATCGACGTCGACAGCGTCCAGATCGAGTATGTCGGAACACATGGCACGGCCTCCGAGGCTCGCAAAAAATGGGCGTTTTGCGAGGTTCATCGTTCCGCCCCGGAAGCCGCGCGAGCCCACGGCGCTGCCCACGTCGATCAGACGATAGGAACGTCCATGGTCCGCCGGTGGGCTAGGCCGGGAGGGCGGGGATCGTGCGGGCGTGGGTGACCTCGGGGGAGACCGTGATGATGTCGCACGCGGCGAGCAGCGGGTGGGGGAGGTCGGAGCCGAGGTGGGTGAGGTCGGGGATGACCACGGCGGCGGCCTCGGTGGTGGTCACCACGTCGAGGAGGCGGCCGAGCGGATCGACGGTGCGGTCGCTGAAGACGACGGTCTTGGTGAAGCGGTAGCCGAGTCGCTCGGCTAGGGAACGGATCTGCGTTTCGTCCCAGGTTTGGGCGACACCCGAGATGTCGCGGCGCAGATAACCGATCGCCGGTGGCTTCATGGGGGAGACGCTACCGGCGCCAGGTGTCGGTTGCCGGGAACGCGAACCAACGTGAGTCGAATTCGCAATCTGAATGAGACTCATTTCGGAATTCGATCCCCGGGGGTACCGCTGCGTGATCTACTGCTCGCCACCCGGGCGATTCATCGCCTCGACGAAGATGTCGAGGGCGCCCGGTGTACGTGGGAGACAACGATGGTGGACAGAAGAGTGCAGCGGGTGGCCGGTTCGATGGCCGCGTTCGCGGTGGCGGCCGGTTTCGCCGTGGCGGCGATGCCCGCGACGGCCTCGGCCGCGCCGGGAACGATCACCTGGAACGACGGGAACAGCAAGTTCACCCGGACGGTGTCCAACACCAACCCGGTCGTCGGCGACACCGTGACCGTGACGACGAAGTTCGAGCGCACCGGCATCCCGGTGGAGTACATCTACAACATCAAGGACCTGCACCCGGCCTGCCTGACCCCGGTCGCGGGCTCGGCGAAGATGGGCGGTGACCAGATCCAGCTCGACACCTCGTCCTCGGACTGGGTGCGCGCCGAATTCGGCATCACCAAGTACCCGGTGTACCCGAACATCGAGCCGAAGTCGCAGACCTTCGAGGTGCAGTACCAGGTGGGCGTGAACTGTGCCCGCGACACCCCGCTGCCGACCTCCATGCACTACGGCGGCTCGCTCGGCGACGGCATCTACCAGGGCAAGGGCCCCACCATCACGGTGTCCAGCGACGCCGTGTCGAGCACCGTGCTCACCGATGTGACCGGCGCGCAGGTCGGCAAGGCCGTCACCCTGGAGGCCACCGTGTCGCCCGCGGCGGCGGGCGGCACCGTCCAGTTCAAGGCGGGCGACAACGTCCTCGGTGACATCCCCGTCGCCGCCAACGGCAAGGCCACGATCGTGTGGACGCCGGGCGCCGCGGGTGCCTACACCATCGGCGCGACATTCTCCGGCCGCAGCGGCGTGGCCAGCTCGTCGACCACCAAGGTGGTCACCGTGGCCGACGTGCCGACCGATCCCGGCCCGGGTGACGGCGGCGGCACCGGCACCGGATCCTTCGGGTTCTGAGCACCCTCCCCGGCACGGAATCGGTTGCTACCAGGTCTCGTTCGAGATCAGCGCGGTCAGCAGCTGACGAATCGCGGCGACCCGCCGCTCCGTGCCGGGGAGCTGGTCCAGCGCGCACTCCGGGTCGGCGGGCGGACCCAGGTGGGTGCAGCCGCGGGGACAGTCCTCGATGGCGTCGGCCAGGTCGGTGAACGAGGCGATGACGTCGTCGGGCGTGATGTGGGCCAGCCCGAACGACCGCACGCCTGGCGTGTCGATCACCCAGCCGCCCTCGGGCAGCGGTAACGCCACCGACTGGGTGGAGGTGTGCTTGCCCTTGCCCACCCCGGACACCTCGCCCACGGCCCGATAGGCATCGGGCACAAGACGATTCACCATCGTCGACTTGCCGACGCCGGAATGCCCGATCAGGGCGGTGAGCCGGTCGTCGAGCAGTTCCAGCACCGGCTCCATCGGATCGTCGATCCCCGCGTAGAGGATCTTCAGGTCCAATCCCTCGAAGGCGGCGGCGAATTCGGACTCCGCGACCAGATCGCGCTTGGTGAGTACCAGGATCGGTTCCAGCCCACCGGCGTACGCGGCCACCATGGCCCGCTCGACGAATCCGGTGCGCGGCGGCGGATCGGCCAGCGCCACCACGATGAACAACTGCTCGGCATTGGCGACGACGATCCGCTCGAACGGATCGGTGTCGTCGGCGGTGCGGCGCAGCACCGTGCTGCGTTCGGCGACCCGCACGATCCTGGCAAGGGTGTCCGGCTTGCCGGTGAGATCGCCGACGACGTCGACCTGGTCGCCGACCACGATCGGCGTGCGGCCCAGTTCCCTGGCCCGCATGGCGACGATGCGCCGGTCGGCGTCACCGTCGAGCACACATCCCCAGCGGCCGCGGTCCACCGCGACCACCATGGCCGCCTCGGCGTCGTTGTGCTCCGGGCGCGTCTTGGTACGCGGACGCGAGGCCTTGCCCGGGCGGACCCGGACATCGGATTCGTCGTAGCTGGCGGCGGAGCGGCCTTGCCGGCTCAGCGCGACGCTCCCTCACCCGATAGGGCGGGGTCGAGCATCCGCTCCCACAGGGTGACGAAGGTCGGCAGCGTCTTGGCCGTGGTCCCGATGTCCTCGATCTCCACGCCGGGCACCCGCAGGCCGAGAATCGCACCGGCGGTGGCCATCCGGTGATCGGCGTAGGAGTGCCACTGCCCGCCGTGCAGCGGGGCGGGCACGATCTCGAGGCCGTCCTCGGTCTCGGTGACATTGCCGCCGAGCCGGTTGATCTCGGTGGACAGCGCCGCGAGCCGGTCGGTTTCGTGGCCGCGCAGGTGCGCGATGCCGCGCAGGTACGAGGGCGAGTCGGCCAGGGCCGCCAGCGCCGCGACGGTCGGGGTGAGTTCGCCGACGTCGTGCAGGTCGATGTCGATGCCTGCCAGGCGGCCGGGGCCGCGCACGGTGAGCACGCCGTCGAAGGTGCGCGCCTCGGCGCCCATCCGGACCAGGATCTCGCGGATCACGTCACCGGGCTGGGTGGTGCCGCGCGGCCACATCGGGATGCTCACCTCGCCGCCGGTGACGGCGGCCGCGGCCAGGAACGGAGTGGCGTTGGACAGATCGGGCTCGATCTCCCAGTCGACCGCGCGGATCGGGCCCGGCTCCACGGTCCAGATCTGCGCGCTGCGCGAATCGGCGGGGGTGTGCACGGTCACGTCGGCGCGGCGCAGCATCTCCACCGTCATCTCGATGTGCGGCATGGACGGCAGCTGCTTGCCGTCGTGGTGGACGGTGATGCCCTCGTCGAACCGGGCCGCCGAGAGCAGCAGGCCGGAGACGAACTGCGAGGAACCCGACGCGTCGATGGTGACCGCGCCACCGCGCAGGCCGCCGGTGCCGTGCACGACGAACGGCAGCGCGTCGCCGTCGACGTCGAGGCCGAGCTTGCGCAGCGCGTCGAGGATGGTGGTCAGCGGGCGGGACTTGGCCTGCTCGTCACCGAAGAAGGCCACGTCGCCGGTCGCCAGCGCGGCGGCGGGCGGCAGGAAGCGCATGATGGTGCCGGCCAGGCCGCAGTCGACGGCGGCGCTGCGCAGCGGTGCCGGGGTGACCTGGAGCGTCTCGGCCTCGCCGAGGATCTCGGTGCCCAGGCCCTGCAGCGCCGTGATCATCAGGTCGGTGTCGCGGCTGCGCAGCGCACCGGTGAGGGTGGACGGCCCATCGGCCAGTGCGGCCAGGATGAGCGCGCGATTGGTGATGGATTTCGAACCGGGCAGGGTCACGGTCGCGTGGACGGGGACCTCGATATGGGGCGCTGGCCAGAAACTCACCCGCCCATCTTCGCGCATATGCGGTCCGGACACACGGGTGGTGTGGAATTCGGCGTGGGGTTCTCGGTTACAGGGCCGAGAACAGCGCCCCCGGGCGCGTATGTTCTAGCCGTATGTGCGGACGATATGCGACGACCACGAATCCGGGTCGGCTGGCGGCCGAACTCGACGCGATCGACGAGACCGATCTCGACGCGGACCAGCAGGAATCCACGGTCAGCTACAACGTGGCCCCGACCAGTCAGGTGCTGACCGTGGTGGAACGCCACGAGCACGGCGCCCCCGACGACGACCCGGCACTGCGGGTGCGGCGCATGCGCTGGGGCCTGATCCCGTCCTGGACCAAGGCGGGCGAGCCCGGCAAGCCCGCCAAGGGCAAGCCACTGTTCAACGCCCGCGCCGACCGGGCGGTCACCGCGCCGTCGTTCCGGGACGCCGCCAAGCACAAGCGCTGTCTGGTGCCGATGGACGGCTGGTACGAGTGGCTGGTCGAATCGGCCCCGACGGAGCAGGGCAAGGCCGTCAAGCAGCCGTACTACATGGCGCACGCGGACGGGTCGCGGCTGTACATGGCCGGGCTGTGGTCGGTGTGGCGCGATCGGGACGTGCCCGACGCCGCACCGCTGCTGTCGTGCACGATCCTCACCACCGACGCCATCGGTGACCTGGCGAAGATCCACGACCGGATGCCGCTGCCGATGCCGCGCGAGCACTGGGACGCCTGGCTCGACCCCGACCATCCGGCGCCCGCCGAGCTGCTCGCCGGCGCCTCGCCCGCCGAGGTGTCGGCGATCGTGGCGCGTCCGGTGTCGACCCTGGTCAACAGCGTGCGCAACAACGGGCCGGAGCTGCTCGCTCCCGCCGACGCGGTCGCCGGCGAAGCCGGTTTGTTCTAGGCCGTCATCCGCAACGGCCGGGCCGGATCAGTGTGCGCTGATCCGGCCCGGCCGGGTGGGACTCACAGCTTGCAGGGCACCGCATCGGTGGCGATGTTCAAGCCGCACTTGAGGATTCCGGTGGCCAGATCGATCAGCTCGCTGGCGACCCCGCCGCCGAGCTTCTCCGCCTTCTCGGCCTTTTCGTCCTTCTCGGGGGCGGCCTGCGGGGAGTTCTTGGGCGTGCCGGGACCGTTGAGCGGGAAGTCGCTCGGGTCGGTCGGCGCGGACGGGGCCACCGGCGGTATCGCGGTGACGGGCGGGGCGAAGGCGACAGCGCCGAAGGTCAGGACAAGAGCACCGGACAGGGTGGCGATCGTCGAACGAGCGGACATTTCTCGCATCACATCCTCGGGTCGAATCGGTCGTACCGGGCGCGGACTGCGTCGCAGTGAATTCGGAACGAGACCCGGATCGGATGGTTCTACGCGGTGATCGGGGCCGTGACGGCGGCCGCCGCGCGCACCAGGTCGGCCGGTGCCAGCTCGATCTCCAGACCCCGTTTGCCCGCGCTGCACAGCATCCGGTCCCAATCCAGGGCCGAGGCGTCGACGACGGTCGGCAGCTTCTTGCGCTGGCCCAGCGGGGAGACCCCGCCGAGGACGTACCCGGTGGTGCGCTCGGCCTTGGTCTTGTCGGCCATGCTCGCCTTCGGCGCGCCCAGCGCCGCGGCGGCCGCCTTCAGCGACAGCTTGGCCGGTACCGGCAGCACCGCGACGGCCAGCGCCCCGGTGGACAACTCGATCACCAGCGTCTTGAAGATCTGCGCGGCCGCGACGCCCAGTTCCGCGCCGAGCGCGTCGACCGCCTCGTCCCCGAAGGACTCCGCCCGCGGATCGTGGGCGTAGGCGTGGACCCGGTGGGCGATGCCCGCACCGGTGAGGACCTTGATCGCGGGAGTCGACGCGGCTGCCATGGGCGTCACCCTAACCACGCGGGTGCCCCGCTCGGCAAACACATTTCCGGCGGCAGGGAACACGGATCCAGGGGTGCATGTTGCACACAAGTGACAAGCCCACCCGCCCGGACGACGCGAAGGAGAGATAGTGACACTGCTGCTCGAGGAGCGTCCCATCTCGCCGCAGGGTGCGCGATTGCCCTTCGAATCCGTGGTGCCGGTAGATTCGGCTACTACGGCGATCGAAGGGATTGGTGTGACGAGCGACGACGACGTGGTGCCTGCCGAGGCGTCCGGCGCAGAAGTCGACGAAGCCGAGCTGGCTGCGCGGTTCGAGCGCGATGCGCTCCCGATGCTGGACCAGCTCTACGGCGCCGCCCTGCGCATGACCAGGAACCCGGCCGACGCCGAGGACCTGGTGCAGGAGACGTATGTGAAGGCGTTCCAGGGGTTCAAGTCCTTCACGGAGGGCACGAACCTGCGGGCCTGGCTGTACCGCATCCTGACCAACACCTACATCAACTCCTACCGCAAGAAGCAGCGCCAGCCCGCGCAGTACCCGACCGACGAGATCACCGACTGGCAGCTCGCGGCCACCGCCGAGCACTCCTCGACGGGCCTGCGCTCGGCCGAGGTGGAGGCGCTGGACGCCCTGCCCGACGACGAGATCAAGGCCGCGCTGCAGCAGCTGCCGGAGGAGTTCCGGATGGCGGTGTACTACGCCGACGTCGAGGGCTTCCCGTACAAGGAAATCGCCGACATCATGGGCACCCCGATCGGTACCGTGATGTCCCGGCTGCACCGCGGCCGCAAGCAACTCAAGGGTTTGCTCGCCGATGTGGCGCGCGAACGTGGATTCGACCGTGGGGAACGCCAGGAGGTAACGAAGTGAGCGACCCCGACATGGAGATGGACTGCACGGCGGTTCTCGCGGACGTGTGGCTCATGCTCGACGGCGAATGCGATCAGGCCACCCGGGACCGGCTCCAGGAGCACATGGACCACTGCAGTCCGTGCATCGAGGCCTACGGCATCGAGGAGAAGATCAAGGGCCTGCTCAGCCGCAAATGCGGGGGTGAGCACGCTCCGCAGGGTCTGCGCGACCGGCTGAAGCTGGAGATCCACCGCTCGATCTCGGTCACCAGGATCGAGACCACCGAGGGCTGAGCGAACTGGTCAGGACACAGAAAAGGGGCACCCGACGGGTGCCCCTTTTCTGTACTCCGAGCGCAGCTCAGGAGTTGGGCCGCTTGCCGTGGTTGGCTGCGTTGCCCTTGCGGCTGCGCTTCTTACGTCCACGCTTACCCATAGGTAGCTCCCTTCTCTGGGTCCTCCCCGCCGGAGCGCGGAGCACGATCTGATCGAGGGCCATTGTTTCATGTGTGGTTGGCTGTAGCTTCGGCGGATACGGCCATCGCGCATCGCGGTGGCCGAACGACTAGTGAACGGGGTGCCATGCCTGAAGAAGTGCGCGCGGAGATGGTCTCGACCGTACTCGCTGTCGAGGTCACGGTGGGCGAGCATGTGCGGGTCGATCAGACCCTGGTGCTGCTCGAGTCCATGAAGATGGAGATTCCGGTGCTGACCGAGATCGAGGGTGACGTCACCTCGATCGATGTGGCGCCCGGACAGGTCCTCCAGGCGGGCGACCTGATCGCCACCATCGCCTGACCCGCACCCGGAAGCGAAGCGTAGATCCACCGTGGCAACTCTGAGCGAGCTCTTGGCCGAACACACCGACCTGCCCGGCACCGCCGTGGACCATCTGCAGCGGGTGGTGGGTGACTGGCAGTTGCTCGCGGACCTCTCGTTCTCGGATCTGCTGCTGTGGGTCGGCGCCGGGCCGGTGGCCGAGGGCGCCGACGTCGTGTGCGTCGCCCAGATCCGCCCGACGACGGCGCCGACGGTCCACCTGGACGACAAGGTGAGCACCACGGCCTCGCGCACCGACTTCCCGCAGGTCTTCGACGCCCTGCTGACGGGTGCGACAGCGCGGACCGACAGCGAGGTCGAGGTCAGCGAGGTCTATCACCCCAGCCCGGTGCACGCCGTCCGCGAGGCGATCCCGGTGCGCTGCGGTGAGGACGTGATCGCGGTGCTCAGCCGCGACTCCGATCTGGCGCGCTCCCGGGTGCGCAGCACCCTGGAGACGGCCTACGTCTCCTGCGCCGACGACCTGTGCCAGATGATCGCCGACGGCAGTTTCCCGACGCCGGAGGATCGCGCTGCTACCCACTCCAGCCCGCGGGCCGGCGACGGCTTCATCCGGCTCGACACCGAGGGCATCGTCGTCTACGCCAGTCCCAACGCGCTCTCGGCGTATCACCGGATGGGCATGCAGGCCGATCTGGTCGGCCAGGATCTGGCGGTGACCACGCGCTCGCTGATCACCGACCCGTTCGACGCGCAGGAAGTGGTGGCCGACATCCAGGCTGCGCTGGCCGGGCGCACCGGCCGCCGGATGGAGGTCGAGGCGCGCGGGGCGACGGTGCTGCTGCGCACCCTGGTGCTGCGGCCGGGCGGCGAGTTGGCCGGGCCCGCGGTGCTCGTGCGTGACGTCACCGAGGTGAAGCGGCGCGACCGCGCGCTGCTGAGCAAGGACGCGACGATCCGCGAGATCCACCACCGGGTGAAGAACAATCTGCAGACCGTCGCGGCGCTGCTGCGCCTGCAGGCGCGCCGCACCGAGAACCCGGAAGCCCAAGTGGCGCTGACGGAATCGGTGCGCCGGGTGACCAGCATCGCCTCGGTGCACGAGATGCTGTCGATGTCGGTGGACGAAGAGGTCGACCTCGACGAGGTCGTGGACCGGCTGCTGCCGATCATGGCGGACGTGGCCACGGTGCACACCGCGCGGATCAAGGTCCGCCGGGCGGGCTCGCTCGGGGTGTTCTCCGCCGAGCGTGCGACGCCGCTGGTGATGGTGCTGACCGAGCTGGTGCAGAACGCGATCGAGCACGCCTTCGACGCGGGGCAGAACGGTACCGTGACGATTCGGTCGGAACGGTCGGCGCGCTGGCTCGACGTGATCATCAGCGACGACGGCCGTGGCCTGCCCGCGGGGTTCAGTCTGGAGGGGTCCGACCGCCTCGGCCTGCAGATCGTGCGGACGCTGGTGACCTCGGAACTCGGTGGTTCGATCGGTCTGCATCCCGGTGCCGACGTGGGCACCGACGCGGTGTTGCGGGTCCCGCTGGGCCGCCGCTCCGGCCGCTGAGGAATTCCGGAAACCGCTGTAGGGCAACAATAAACCCGGCACCGCGAGGTGCCGGGCTCTCACCTGCGTTACCGGACCGGGCTGAATGGTCCGGTAACGCCTCCTTCGTCGACTAGACGGAGGTACGCGTACGGGTGCGCGCGTTGCGCCGCTTGAGCGCGCGACGCTCGTCTTCGCTCATTCCACCCCACACGCCGGCATCCTGTCCGGACTTCAGGGCCCACGACAGGCAATCGGCAGTGACGGGGCAGCGGGCGCAGACCAGCTTGGCATCGGCAATCTGCGCGAGCGCGGGACCACTGTTACCCACCGGGAAGAACAGCTCGGGGTCCTCGTCGCGACAGATGGCCTTGTGGCGCCAGTCCATTCCTCTGCTCCTTTGCGCGGGCGCCACAAAGGGCACCTCTGGTTAGTGGATCGTTCACTTGTGCGACTCGAATGTTTCCGCACGGTTGCTTGTGAATGCTTTCACGAACACCGTAGATGTCAATAGGTGTCCGGCGCACCGTGGGGGAGATCACGCTCTAAGGTCCCCGCAGGGGGGAACCCGCCCGGTCCTTTGTACTCGCGTCTCCCGGTTTTCGCAGCGCAACCGGGAGATTTTTCCGCGTGTCCGGAGCTCAGGACGGCTTGGGAGCTACCACATCGAGGATGCCGGGCACCGATGTGAAATGCACCATCTTGCGTTTTCCGATGAAGTCGCCATCGATTTGCAGGCCGATCTCCTCGGGCGTCTCGATGTGCACGGACGGCGCGTCGTCGACCCGAAATAGCACGTCCGACTTGGGGTTTCCGTTCTCGGCCAGCAACTGCCTGGCAAGCAGCAGGGTGCGGGTCACACTCATCGAACGGACCGCGAACACTCCGAGTCCCGATTCGAAGGTCGTGCCCGGATTCGTGCGAATCGGGCGATCCTCGAGATAGGTCCACGGGCTCGAATTCGTGACAAAGGCGTAATGAACCTCGTCCACCGGATCGTGTCCCGGGACCTCGACGGTGACCGCCGGTTCCCGCCGTCGCGCGCGGAAGAACTGACCGACGGTGGTCCGCAGATACCGCGCCGGAGTGGCCTTGCGACCTTTGGCGCGCGCGGCGTCGATCGCCTCGCACACATCGGCGTCCAGACCGACGCCGGCGCTGAAGGTGAACCACCGATCGTCGGCCAGCCCGAGCCCGATCCGGCGGTCGGCGTCGCGGGCGAGCAGATCGATGAGCTGATTGGTTGCTGTGACCGGATCGGGGGAGATGCCGAGGGCGCGCGCGAAGACGTTGGCCGAGCCGCCGGGGATGATGCCCAGCCGTGGTCGCCAGACCTGATCGTCGCCCACCTGGGGCACCGGCAGGAAGCCGTTGATGGTCTCGTTGACCGTCCCATCGCCACCGTGCACGACGATCAGGTCCATTTCCTGCGTGGATGCCCACTGGGCGAGTTCGGCCGCGTGGCCGCGATGCTGGGTGTGCGCAACGGTCAGTTGCGTCCGGCTCTCCAGCGCGTGGGCGAGCAGATCCCGGGTCGCCGGGGTGGTCGAGGTGGCATTCGGGTTGACGATGAGCAGGGTCCGCACGATGTCGAGGGTAATGGGAGGCCGGGAACACCCGGCGCGCGCCGGGCCACCACGACAGCTCGTCGTAGGCTGGGGCACGTGGCGGAGCACGACGTGACAGACGGTGGCGAACAGCGCGACGACGAACCGGTGCCGACCGGCATCCCGACGTCGATCCGGGTGGCGGGCGCGGTGGTGACGCTGGAGGGTCTGGCCGGCGTCGGTACCGCGGTCGTGCTGGTGGTGCGCGCGCTGACCGGCCACGACCAGTCGGTGGCCAGCGGCATCGGCACCGCGATGTGGTTCGGGGTGCTGTTCGGTGGCGTGCTCGCCGCGGGCATCGCCCTGCTGCGCGGCAAGCGCTGGGGGCGCGCGATCGCCGTCATCGCCCAGGTGCTGCTGCTGCCGGTGGCGTGGTCGCTGCTGACCGACTCGCACCAGCCGCTGTGGGGCAGCCTGCTGGCGATCGTCGCGCTCGGCGGACTGGCCGCGCTGTTCGCGCCGGCGTCGAGCCGGTTCATGGCGCAGGATTACGGCGAACTGCCCGACACCGAGCGCAAGAGCGCGTAGTCAGCCCGTCGCCGCGCGCAGCGCCGCCCGGCACAGGTGGTCGGCCCGGCGGGTGGTCTCGGGTTGCCGGAAGCCACGGGTGAGGGCGAGCACCTGCGCGCAGGCGGTGTCGAGGTCGATGAGGTGGCCGACCGAGACGAACAGCGGCTTCACCTCGTCGCGGGTACGCAGCGCCCGGCCGACGACCTCACCGTCGATGGTGACGTCACTGTCGTCCCCGCGCCGCGTCCCCGGCTGCTGATATTCACCCCACACCGATTTGGCGACACCGATGGTGGGAATTCCGGTCAGCAATCCGACATGACAGGCCAGCCCGAATCGGCGCGGATGCGCGATGCCCTGGGCGTCACACACGAGCAGATCCGGTGTGCGGGTGAGCATTTCCAATGCCGCGACCGTGGCGGGCAGTTCCCGGAACGCGAGCAGTCCCGGCACATAAGGGAACGTCGAAACTCCCTGTGCCACTGTCGATTCCACGGTTTCGAGCGTGGCGATGTCGAGAATCACCGCCGCTGCCGCGACGGTGCCGTCCTCGGCATAGGCCGAATCAATTCCCGCCGCTGTCGAAAATTGCGGCGGCCCAGGGTTTTCCGTGCGCACCAGGGGGCGTAGTTCGTCCTGCAGGGCGATCGCCTCGTCGGGCGTGCGCGGCCACTCGTGCGGTAACTCGATGTGCATAGGCTCAGCGCGCGTTCTCGGCCAGCGCGGCCAGTGCGGCGCCTGCCAGCCGATACCCGACCCACTCGTCCTGCGGTGCGGCGCCGAGGGATTCGTAGAACGCGATCGACGGCGTGTTCCAGGTGAGCACCGACCACGACACCCGGCTGTACCCGTGCTCGACCGCCTCGGCCGCCAACGCGGCGACCAGGGCACGACCGAGGCCGCTGCTGCGGGTCTCCGGGCGCACGTAGAGGTCTTCCAAGTAGATGCCGTGGACGCCGTCCCATGTCGAATAGTTCAAGAACCAAATCGCGCATCCGGACACGACACCGTCGAGCTCGGCGACATGGGCGAACAGGGCCGGTGCTGCCCCGAACAGTGCATCGTGAAGCTGCTCCGCGGTGAGGGTGCACTGCTCCGGTGCCTTTTCGTACTCAGCCAGCTCATGCACCAGTCCAACCATCGTTGCGACATCGGCAGGGGTCGCGCGGCGAACGCTCATCGGGTAGCTCCTTCACGAGGCGCGGTTCGGATGGTCAGCGTATCGCCCCCGAACGGAAGCACATCATGTCGTGTCCGTGGATTCGGGCTGGCCCGCGACGAGGCGGCTAGCGCGGCTGGATTCGCCGACGCAGCTCCGATGCGATGGTATCGACCCCGGCGGGCAAAATTACTGTGTCTGTTCCGGTTTCGTTGACCGCGATCAGATATCTGCCCGACGCGCGGTTGCCAGGAGCGACGTCGACCCAGCTGAGGTAGGTCGGTTGCGTCGATCCCGGATGATCGATACGGATGGCTCCTTCAGCCGAACGTGGGAGGCGCAGGAACGCGCGTATCCGGTCCTCGACCGCAGGCCGTCCATCCGCGGCGACACGCCACGAGGAAGGTGGTGATTCCCCGCGAATACGTGGGGTGTAGCCGACCATCTGTTCGGCCTGGCCTGCGGGAGTTGTGGGCAACGTGAGCGAGAAGTAGTGCAGCAGATCTCGGCGAGGAACCGAACCCACCCGGACCTGCGCGCCGAAATCTGGATCAGCTGAGGATGTTTGGGTCACGATGATGTTGTGCTGGGAGGTCGCGGCGGCGATCGAGCGGACGCGGTCGGCCGTCCCGTGTATCCGCCCGCTCGCGGTGATCCGAATGCCTGCCTCACCGATGGCTCGCAGCGCCGGGCGTGGATCATTGTGGCCATCGCGGGGAAAGCGGACGCTGAACTCCCGCACCAACTGGTGGTATTCGTCGGCGGTGGCAGCGGTTTCGAGGATCGCGATCGGATCCGGATACCGGTCGAGACCGGCGTCGGACCACAACCAGGCGAACTCGTCAGGACTGAGGGTCCAAGACTCGAGGATGGTCACTGGCGCGGCGCCGACGCTTGGTCGTCGTCCATGACCGGACCGGTGCCGGAGTGCTGGAAGAACTCCTCGGCGGACGGTGCCGCCGCCACTGTCTCCGGTGCGACCTCCTCGTCCATCACCGGACCGGTGCCGGAGTGCTCGAAGGATTGCTCGGCGGACTGCTGGTCCGTGCGAGGTTCGTCGGTCGCCGTGGTCGGCGTGGCAATCGAGGCGAGGGGCGTGGCGGGTGCTGGTCCTTCCTGGTGCCTCTGCTGAGAGGTTGGCGTCGGTACCGGTGCCACGGGAGCCGTAGAACTCGGCTCCCGTGTTGGTTCGTGCGGGGCTCCAATCGGCGCCGGTGGTGAAACTGTTTGTTGGCGTTGACCTTCCACGGAGGAGGCGGGCGTGGTCGCTATAAGCGATTCACGATTCGGCATCGCCTGTGCGGACGGCTGCGGATCGGGCATCAACTCGACCTCACCACCCAGAACACCGTTGTAGGCGATGATCCCCTCGGCCCAGTCCGGCTGAACGCCTCGGAGATAGTCCGGCGCGTAGTGCTCACCGGAATCCTCACGGTTTCCACCACGACCAGCCCCCGGTGCTCCCATCCCGGGCATCATGCCGTTGCGCGCGCCGGTACCCGAGCCAGTACCCGACCCAGCGGCGATGCCTGGCCCCGCCGTTGGAGCGCCAACCCCAGGAACACTGCGACCAGGCACCGGGCCGGAGACGCCACCGCCTGATCCGCCCGCACCTGGCGACCCGGATCCCGGGATTCCGCTGCCCGGCGAACCGGCGCCAGGTCCACTACCGCCGGGCACACCCGTGCTCGGGCTGGCCGCCTGGGCAGGGTTCGTGCTGGCCGGCGCCGTCGATGCCGGATCTGTGGCGGCATCGTCGGTGTCCTGCCCGCCGTTCGTGTCGTCGCCCGTGTCGTCGCCTGGCGATTGCCCGGTGTCCTGCGGCGCGTTCGCGTCTTCGGAAGGCTGTGATGTGTCCGCCGCCGGGTCGCCGGTCAAGGGAGAGTCCTGGTTCGCACCGAGACCACCGTTCTGACCGTTCGATCCGCCCGCTCCGGGGTCCGCGACACCGGAGCCGTCGCCGATCACCGGCAGATCACCGTAGGCGGGCACGCCCGCCCCTGACGGCGGGACCACCGGGGTGTAAGTCGTCTCCAATGCCTGAATGGCCGCGTCACGAGCCGCAGCCTCTGCGACCCGCGTCTGCTCGTCGGTCGCCGGATTGCTGAGGCCGGGCAGGATCGACTGCACCGGATCATCCGGGTCGAGAGTTCCCGACGAGACCGCTTTCGGCTGCACGGCCAACTTCACGGCTTCGGCCGCATAACCGACCGCCTCGATTCGCGCTCCTACCGAACCGAGAACTTGCCCAACCTCGTTGAGCGCCTTCGTGAAACTCTCTGTGGCGGCCTGACCGGCATCGGCCGTCGCGCCCTGCCATTGACCTTCGTTGAACAACCGGGTCATACCCACCAGGTTGAAGGTGGACAGGTTGAGCACATCCGACGAAGCCTGCCGCCAAGTACCAGCCTGCCCCTGCAGGCCCGCCGCGTCGAGCCCACCTTCGCCGTGGACGG
Organism: Nocardia fodinahabitans; assembly: GCF_052983615.1. Taxonomy (NCBI): domain Bacteria; kingdom Bacillati; phylum Actinomycetota; class Actinomycetes; order Mycobacteriales; family Nocardiaceae; genus Nocardia; species Nocardia fodinahabitans. Next base: position 1,695,897 of record NZ_JBRJJC010000001.1, on the reverse strand, counting down.
CCTTATACAGCTGGTCGAAGGTCATGCTCTGGAACCGGTCGTCGGTCGTGACGTAGTCCGGGTCCGTGCCTTGACCGGCGCCTTGCAACTTGCTGTCTGCCGTAGCCGCCCGAGCCTGCGCACCCTCCGCCCGCTGTGCGGCCGCGGCAAGATCGACCAAACTCATCGGAGTGAGCGGACGTGGCGTCATGCTGGATATCCCCCCGGAATATGCGACTGGGCCGGGCAGCAGATTAGCACGCGCCCCGAGGGTAGCCCGCTGGTAGAGTGCCTGGTCGGCAGCCGACGAACGGGGGAGCCTTGGCGGGATCAGAGAACGTTTTCGGGCAGGTGGGGGTCGCGGCCTTCAACGAGTCGGCTCGGGCTGGGACGCTTCGGTACGAGCGTGGGGCGGCGGAGCAGGCTGCTCGAATGTATGAGGAGCTGGCTGACAGCCTAATGCCGATCCGAAACCGACTGGAACAGTTGGCCTACCAAGACGGCTTCGGCGGCTTTGACTCTGGACGTGCGCTTCAGAAAGGGTTCTCCACGAAGGCCATGGATGGCGCAGCCGTGATTGACCAAGCAATCGAGACCGCACTACGTATGAAAGAGGCATATCTGCGCGCAGGTGGTCTCACCGAAGCCGCCGATGAGGCCAACCGGGCTATCATCGCCCGAGCGGCGGAAGCGCTCGAAAACGGAGGCAGCAGCCAGTGATTCGTCCCTACTTGTACCTCGCCACGGGCACTGCCGCGATGGCGCTGCTCGGTGCTTGTGGCACCAGTACCGGGCCAGCTGATTTGGTTCCGTCTGTGACACCTAGTACGACCAAGCAAATTGCGGTTCCCGCTCAGCCTCCGATATCCCAGGTCAACAACGGCAGCCGAGGTAGGGTCGAATTCGATCCATGCACCGAATTCGACGATCCCACGATCGAACGCGCTGGCTACGACGCCGATACCCGTGAACGGACTGACGGAATTCACGAGTGGTATGCCTTTGTTGGGTGCACCTTCGTAAACAAGGAGCCGGTCGGGACGTTAGGAGCGCCGGTCTCAATTCGATTCATTGATATTGCGGCAACAAATATTACCCTCAACGAGTTCCGTCAGCGTTACGCGGGAAATTACACCGAGGAATCAATCGGAGGACGCTCCGCTATCAAGTACGGCCGGCCCCGGCAGTGTGGTATGGTTATCGAGTTCCCCGAGTTTGCTCTGGATCTTACTGCTACCGCAGGCATCACTGGAGAAAAACCTTGTGACAATCTCCTGAATGCCGCCACGGTCCTCGAGGCTGCGGCAACAAAGGGGATCTGAGGGGCGCTGGCAGTCGAAAATTTATCGAGTCTGCTCGAGTCTGCTCGGCCGATCGGGTACCAGACCTCTTGGCATTCTCGTAGGCGTTGCGAAATTTGCCAGATTGTAATCAAAGATTTCAGAACCGAAGACCGAGGACGCGCTATCCGGCGGGCGGCGGTAGGTAGCCGACCAATTCGGTCGCCACATGAATGGCGATAGGGCAGGGGTCTTCGGCTCCATAGTTTTGGTTGATCACACTGAATTCAACATTCGAGTTCATGGTTTTGAGGCGTACGCTGCACACGAAATTTGGGTCGACGCCTTTTGAGCGATAGTGGTAACCGGAATATGGCCCGATGGCTATTTCGCTGAGGGATACTACCTCCGACTTCCAGGCGTCATCGAGCGCGGATTTCGTGAGGTACCGTATGTCGGGACCGTATCCTGTTTTTGTATTTAGCCAGCCGCACTCTCTCCCGGGTGCTTGCGCACTGGATTTGTAGTCGAACCCAAGTTGTCCCATAGCTGACTCTGGGAAGGCTGCACACGGATCCCAGTGCGGAGCCTCACCGCTCGAATCCGCGGTCAAGCCACACCCCGTCGATAAAACCGACAGCAGGGTCGCGAGTGCCAGTGCAGCCACGTTCGATAGCTTCATCCTAGGGGGCGGCTGCGTAGGGGCAGCGTGCGGCGGAGCGTCAGACTGGGGTATCGGTATGTCGCTTGATGTCCCGGTTGTCGTGAAGTTAATTGCCACTGCCCCCCTTGCTTTCTTGTACCCCAACGCTGAGCGCGTATGACTGACGGTAATCTGTAATAAACTGATTCAATCCGTGCTCGGTCAGAAAATCATCGAGCTGGCTCGCTTTACCTTGATCAATAATTTCTTCGACAGTCGCCGGTCGCCCATCAACCTTCAGATATTCCGGCAGCTGCCCAGCCGCGTCGGCCGCGTTTAGGACTGCCTGCTGCGCACTCTGGTTGGCCTCTGCCTTGAGTTCCTGCGAGTTCGGTCGATCCTTGAAATCGTATTCAGGCTTTCCGATCCATTCCTGGATCAGCCCGGAAGTGGTGTTGCCCGCCTCGAGGCCGGTTACATCCTGTACAACCTGTGAGCCGGGAATCTTGGCGACCCCTTCGTCCACAAGCATCCCCGCCATATCAGCACCCATCATCTTGGCTCGGCGGAGCAAGTTCTCCTCCTCCGCCGAGATAGCGTCCTCGCCCTTCTTCTTGTCCTCGCCGATGATGGCGTCCCACATTGCATCGTCCAGGCGGCCGGACAGGGTTCCCGCGTTGCTCCCAGCAAGAATCGATGCCGGATTCTCGGGGTTTTTCTGCATCGCCTCGGTCAGTTCGGACAACCGATGCTGTTCGACAGCTGTGGTCAGGCCGACGCGACCTTCCTCGGTGTAGGAGCCGAGTTCCATCAACCGATTTCCTTCTTCCCCGTTCCATCTGGCGACACCGTCGAGCACTTTGCTGTCGCCGGGATACCCTTCGGGATAGGCCCTGCTACTCACCGAATCCAGATTGGAACTAACCATTTGACTGACCTTGTTGGCGAGTTCAGGATTCCCCGCGAATTCTTGGCGGGTGTTTTCCCACGCGGCGGCGTCGTCGGTTGAGCTGAACATGCTACCCAGCGCAGCGAGGTCCGCACGGCCGCGGTCACCTCTCTCGGTGTTGACCGGCAGCTGCGCTTCCTCTGAGACTCGGTCGAGTAGCACCGTCGGGGACCCTTGCGCCGATTCCGGCCAGTCGTAATACAGCAAGCCCTGCACGGTTTCGCGGGGCTTGTACCCTTCCGGCATGCCATCGCCCGACCAGATCTGATGGCTCGAATCGTCGTTGCGGGTACCGATGTCGAGGAACTGTGCCGCTGCCTCGTCGCGACCCTGCGGGTGGAACTGGTCCTGGATCATGTCCGAGGACTTCACGATGAGGTTGGTGCCCAATTCCTGGCCCGGCTCATACCCAGGATTGGCCTGTCCCATGAGGTCGGCCAGATCGTTCGTGTCCTGCCACTGTTCTTGAAGGGCCACGGCCGGACCACCGGGGACGTTCGGATTGATCGGGTTCGGGTCGGTGCGCTTCGCTTCGATCAGGTCGCGGATACCGGACGGCAGGTTCTGGTAGCTGCCGGGGTTCGTGAGGGTGCCATCGGGGTTGCGGCCGGTGCCGATGTTCTCGTTGCTGATCACCATCATTCCGTTGGCCAACGCGTCGCGTTGTGCGGCAGCCACGGTGTTTCCGGAGTCTTCTGCGGTCGCGAGATGCTCGCTCAGCGCGAGAATGCCATCGCTTCCGGCAGTTTGGTAGAGATTGCGGTAGTACTCCTGAACCTCTGTCGGCAGCGAATCGACCGTGCCACCCTGGGAAAGGATCCGCAGCTGTTCCTCGGTCAGCGTCTGCGTTGGCAGCTGACTCGCGATCCGATCCAATACCGCAGGGTCGCGGGCACTTTCGGGATGGGTGTTGAGGTAGTCGGTGAGGGCTTTGCCGTCTTCGGTACCGAGGTCGGCCGCCTTGCTGTCCTCGGTAGGGGCGTCGATGCCGTCGCCGAGCAGGTCACCGCGAACCCGGATTGCTTGGTTGGCTGTGGTGATCGCGACGCCGACTTCGCTGACCGCGCCGGTCAATGAGTAATAGGCGGCATTGATCGTGGCTTGGTGCGCGTTCACCTTGTCGATCACGGTCTGGCGTTGCTCGCCCGTGAGGGTGTCGCCGCTCGTCCGTGCCGAGGACACCACCCAGTTGTCTGCGACCTTCAATGGAACTGGGCACGACGCGTCGTTCTCCGCCTCGCTCACCTTCCCGAGCAAAACCCGCCGCTCGTTGGCCAGCCGTCCATCGGCTGCACGCAATGCGGTCGCGGCGTCGCGGACTTCCTGCGAGAGTCTGCGGCCTTGGTCGTGCTCCTCGACGAACCGGTCCGCGGCCGCGTCATAGGCCGCCCCGGCCCAGGTTGTGCCCTGGAAGTGGATCAACATTCGCGCGAGCTGGGTTTCGTAGAGCTGGGTATCGGTTTCGAGCTCGGTCGCCCACTCCGAGAGCTTCTCCGGCTTCCAATTGGTGATGTCTGTCCGAGTCGGCATCGTCGGCTACCCCTGCGCCTTGAAGTCCATCGTATCGAGCATCTTCTTGAAGTCTTGGTCGGTCGAGACGTAGGTGGCCGTGGACACCTGCACGATGCTCGACAACTTCTGTAGTCGCTGGGCAACTCGAAGCCAAGCGCCCTCGGTGAACTCGCCGGTCTGCGCGCATACCTGACCGAGCGAACAGCCTGGTAGCGCCGCAGCGATCTGGTTGCCCGCCGCGCGTACGTCGATCTTGTCGATCTCCTGGCTCACGCTGTCGAGCGTCGTCGCCAGCGTCTTCAACTGATCGATATCAGCCTGGAGCACGTGGTATCCCCCCGAGTACAAAGTTCCGCACCGCATCGGCGATCTGCGACGCATTGATGGTCGCAGATTATCCCGCCGCGTCGCTGGCGACAAACGTCGTCGCCTCGCGCCTGTGAGGTCAGCGGCTGGGAGTCACTGGTGTCAGGGGTTCTGGTCTGGCCGTGCTCAGGGTCCGAGCAGCGCGAGTGGTATGACCGCGATTCCGTCCGCCCGGCGGTAGGCGTGCTCTCCCGCGTACACAACTGCCGAGTCGATGACATCGTCACCGATGCGGTTCCGGAGCCAGTGCAGGTGCTTCACATCGATATCGTTGACCCTGTCTGCCAGCTTCACCTCGATCGGCAGCACTCGTCCGTCCGGCCGTTGCACGATGAGGTCGATTTCGTGGTCTCCGTTACGTGTACGCAGATGGCTGACCGTAGCCTCGGCGACTTGGGCGTATGTTTGCACACTCAATGTGACGAGGTGTTCGAAAAGCGCACCGAGAACGGTGCCTTCACGCAGGCGTCTGCTTCCCTGCTCGGCACAGAGCAAAGCCTTGGCGTCGAGTCCGAGGAGTCGGGTCGCCAGGGCGGGGTCGGCCAGTTGATGCTTGGGGGCCTGTCCGAGTCGCTCGAGGTGGTTCCGGCTCGGAATCCAGGCAGGCACGGCATCGAGCAGCCAGAGCGAGGACAGGGCATCGCGATACGCGAGTGTGGTTTCCTGCGCCGGTTTGCTCGGCAGGCCGGGTGTCGCGGCGTCGAGAATCTTCGAGTATGCCGTTGTCGAGGACGTGGCCGCCGCATACGCCGCCAGCCAGGCACGAAGAACTTCCGGTTTTCGCACTGTGTAACCCTGTTCCGGAAACTCACGCTGCACCACATTGTCGAGGTAGGCGTCGAGCTCGACCCGGCGAACTCGGTGGGGCAGTGGGCGGATCGCGGGAAACCCCGATGCCGTGATCTCTTCGACGTAGTCGATGAGCCGCAACCTGGTGGATCCTTCGACAGCGCTGTCCTCGTCGAGAAGCGCTGACAGCTGGACCGTGGGAGATTCGACGTCACGTTCGGCGATGCTCAGTGGCCGCATCCGCATCGGTACGATTCGGCCGGCGCCGGAATGCACCACCGCGCCCCGTGGGGCCGAGCTACCGGCGATGATGAAATGCCCCGGCGGTGATCCGGCGTCGACGGCGTGTCGGATGTGATCCCAGACCTCGGGCAGGCGCTGCCACTCATCGATCAGCACGGGCCCTTCGGCGCGCGTCAGGATCGCTGGTTCGGCCATGATCAACTCACGTTGCGCAGGCAGGCTCAGGTCGATCACGGTGGCGGCGCGTTGTGTAGCGGTCGCCGTCTTTCCGACCGGACACTTACTCTGGCAATCGCACCGAATCTACTCTTGCATTCGCAGTCCGGTAAGCAGGGCTGAAGAGGGGTCGCGCGCCTGCATCAGCGGGCGGCTCCTTCGATCGGTTCGGTGCGGGTGGTGAGGTTGTGGCCCCAGACGGTGTGGGCGTCGTGGTCGTAGCCGAGTTCGGTGATCGCGCCGGTCGACATGGCGAAGCGGCGGCCCTCGGTGACGGCGAACTCGGCCCAGCGGGCGATCAGGACGCGGGACAAGTGGCCGTGGCCGACCAGCACGACGTCGCGCTCGGCGAGGACCGGTTCGACCCGCGCCAGGACCCGGTCGGCCCGTGCGCCCACCTGCTCGGCGTTCTCGCCGCCGGGGACGGGGGCGGTCCATACCGTCCAGCCGGGCACGGTCTCGCGGATCTGGGCGGTGGTCAGGCCCTCGTAGTCGCCGTAGTCCCATTCGGCGAGGTCGTCGTCGATCTCGGCGTGCGTCAGCCCGGCCAGTTCGGCGGTCTGCCGGGCGCGCAGGCGGGGGCTGGTGCAGACCAGCGGGTCGCGCAGATCGAGCGATTTCAGCATCAGCCCGGCCGAGCGCGCCTGGGCCTCGCCGAGCGGGGTCAGCGGCAGATCGGTGTGGCTGGTGTGCCGCCGCTGACTGGACCAGGTGGTTTCGCCGTGGCGCAGCAGGACCAGCCGGGCGTCGGGAGTGGACATGGGTCCATCATGGCAGGCGCGGTCGCGGCGGCAGCGTCAGCCGAGGGCGTAGAGCTGGCCGCCGCGGCGCTCGAAGACCGTCGGGCCCAGGACCGCGGTGGAGATGGTGTCGCCCCGGTAGTCGGTGCGTTGCAGCGGGATCCGGGCGACGGTCTCGCCGTTGGCGGTGTCCACCGCGATCAGCCCGTCGGCGACCGGCACGAGCAGCCTGCCCGCCATCAGCGCGGGCGTGCCGAGCGCGTCGCGGACCGTCCAGACCGGCTGTAAGGTGTTGGCGCTCAAGGCGATCAGGCTGTCGCCGGTGAAGACGTAGATCGCCGAACCGAGCCGGGTCACCGTGGCCGTGCGCGGGTTCCACGGCGCGGCCAGCTGGTGCACCGCGATCTCGTTGCCGGTGCCGTCGTGCACGGCGATCCGGGCGGGCAGGCCCGGACCGGTCGCGGTCGCCGGGGTGGCCGGGTAGTAGACGGCGGTCTTGTTGTCCGACACCGCGATCACGCGCAGCTCGGGGGAGTCCGCGCCGGGCGCGGTGAGCACCCGCGAGCCGTACTCCTCGGGGTTGGTCGATTCCTTCGGCGCCGGATTGAGCACGGTCAGCCGGGCGGTCATGTCGGCGGGGCAGCGCTCGAGCACCGACAGGCGCGAGGAACTCGACGCGGCCGAGGTCAGCGCGCAGCCGCTGCGCGGCTGGGTGTTCGGGTTCACCGGGGCGTCGACGTAGCCGTACTCGAGCGTGCGCACCAGGTCCGAGCGCCACATCTCCAGCCGGTCGGGGCCGAGGGCGAGCAGATAGGTGCCGTCGCCGGTGACCCGGATGTCGTCGTCCATGTAGCTGCTGCGCGCGACCTCGCGCGCGCCGGTATCGGACTCGAGCATCGTGGTTTGGCTGCACCCGCGCTGATCGCGGTAGGTGGCGATGACGGTGCCGAACTGGGATTCCACCGCGCACAGCGGCATGTCGCGGCGATACCACCACAGCTGCTCACCGGTGACCGGGTCCCGGCCGCTGACGGTGCCCTCGTCGCCGGTCACCACGACATTGCCGGAGGTCAGGGCCCGGCTGCTCGCGGCGTCGGCCGCGTGCCACACCTCGCTGAGCGTGGCGGGTAGTTGCGTCGCCGCGGTCACCGTCGGCGCGGGGGAGGCCGCGGTGACCGAATCGGTCCCGGTGGCGTCGGCCCGCGCCCACACCACGATCGCCGCCACCACGAGGGTGACGGCGATCGCTGCTGCGGCAAAGATATCGGCGCGCGTCCGCCGCTCGGGTGCGAGCACCAGAGCAGTGTATTTGGAGCGCTGGTGCGCTCGAGGTCGCGGCCCCTTGGGTCCCGCCGTTCAGGCGCCGTTGCTTGCTCCTTCGTCGCTTGCGCAACGGCGCCTGAACGGCGGGACGGCCGCGACGGCCGACTGCGTCGGCCTGCCCCTCCTCGGGGTCGGGGCGGGTGGGCTGAGCTGGGTGATCAGCCCACCCAGGGGTGCTGTCAGGCGTCGACGGGGACCTGGGTGTCGGCTGCGGGGGCCTCGGTGGGCTTGCGGCGACGGCGGCGGCGGGCCGGCTTGGCCTCGCCGGGCGTGTCGTCCGCGGTGGCCGGTGTGGAATCGGCCGTGGTCGACTCGGCGCCCGACTCGGTCGCGTCGCCCTCGCCCGACTCGGTGGGCTTGCGGCGACGGCGCCGGCGGCGGGCGGGCTTGTCGCCCTCGGTGGTGTCCTCGGCCGGGGTGGTCGCGTCGTCGGTGGCGGCTTCGGTCGTGCCGCCCTCGGTGGTGGCGGCCGCATCGGCCTTGCCACCGCGGGTGCGGCGACGGCTCCTGGTCGACTTGGGCCGCTCGGCGCGCTCCTCGACGACGTCGCCCTCCTCGCGGACCGGCTTCGGCTTGCGGACGACGCCGGTGACGCCCTCCGGGATGCCGAGATCGGTGTAGAGGTGCGGCGAGCGCGAGTAGGTCTCGGCCGGATCGGCGATGCCGAGACCCAGCGCTTTGTTGATCGACTCCCAGCGGTGCAGCTCGTCCCAGTCGATCAGGGTGATCGCGACACCGGTGCGGCCGGCGCGGCCGGTGCGGCCGATCCGGTGGACGTAGGTCTTCTCGTCCTCGGGGCACTGGTAGTTGATGACGTGGGTGACGTCGTCGATGTCGATGCCGCGGGCGGCGACATCGGTGGCGACGAGCACGTCGATGCTGCCCTTGCGGAACTTGGTCAGCGCCTTCTCGCGGGCGATCTGGCCCAGGTCGCCGTGCACGGCGCCGACCGCGAAGCCGCGCTCGGCCAGATCGTCGGCCACCTTCTGCGCGGTGCGCTTGGTGCGGGTGAAGATCATCGTGGCGCCGCGGCTCGCGGCCTGCAGCACACGCGCGACCAGCTCGCTCTTGTCCAGCGCGTGCGCGCGGTAGACGAACTGCGCTGTGCGGTCGTGCACCGCGGAATCGTTGGCCAGCTCGGCGCGGATGTGCGTCGGCCTGGTCAGGAACGTGCGGGCCAGGGTGATGATCGGGCCCGGCATGGTGGCCGAGAACAGCATCGTCTGACGCTTGTCGGGAACCATCGACAGGATGCGCTCGATATCGGGCAGGAAGCCCAGGTCGAGCATCTCGTCGGCCTCGTCCAGGACCAGCACGCCGATCTTGCCGAGGATCAGGTGGCTCTGGTTGGCCAGGTCAAGCAGGCGGCCGGGGGTGCCGACGACCACGTCGACGCCGTCGCGCAGCGCGGCGATCTGGGTGTCGTACGGGCGGCCACCGTAGATGGCGGCGACCTTCAGCGGGCCCTGGTGGTTGGTCAGGTACTTGCTCGCGTTCTCCAGGTCCTTGGTGACCTGGATGCACAGCTCGCGCGTCGGCACGATGACCAGGGCGCGCGGGGTGCCGTCGAGCGGGGTGGTGCCGGTGTCGGCGGTGGCGATGCGGTGCAGCAGCGGCACACCGAAGCCGAAGGTCTTGCCCATGCCGGTACGGGCCTGACCGATGAGATCCTCGCCGGCCAGCGCCAGCGGCAGGGTCAGTTCCTGAATCGCGAAGGTGCGTTCGATCCCGATCTCACCGAGCGCGCGCACGATTTCCTCGCGCACGCCCAATTCGGCGAAACTCGGCGGTACGTGGGTGTTGTCCAGTTCGGCCGTCAGGAGGGTGTCGGTCAAACCGGGTTCCTGTTCGACAGTGATCTTGCTCAGGGTTCGTGCCTTCCTCGTCATTGCATCTCGCACGCACGAGGTGGGGCGGGCCGGTCGGCCCGCGACGACCACATATCCGCCTGTGATATTCACCGGGCCTGCACCGATCGCTAGCGCGTCGTCGGTGCGGCACATCGGTGATGCGGATTCGGTGCGCGCACATTTTCCGTGGACATCGCCGCCGTCCGCCCGCGCTGAACGCCGGTGGAGCGCAGCGCCCGCGAGAGCGGGAGTGTCGCGCCCGCAGGGTCTGCCGGGGCGAGGAAACTAGCGTTGTCCACGGTGATTGTAGCGTGATATTGTTCGCAACCCGAATTTCGGCTCCGCGCACGGTGCGCTGAATACCGGTGCGACGTCACATTCCCGTGGTCGGGCCGTGTGCCGCAGCACAATTCGGCGGCCGGGAATTCGCGCGTGTCCGTCGCGTGTAACAGAACTCACTTGGTACCGCCGGTACCGGGTGTGAGACATTCTTGTCGTGAGCATCACCGAGACCGTCACCACCGCCGCGCGCAACGCGTGGTCGCTGAGCTTCGGCGCGGGCATCGAAGCGCCGGACCCGGCCCCCTCGACCGTGCTGTGGGACGAGCCGCACCGTCTGCTGCGCCGCTACGATTCCGAATCGTCTTCGGCCACAACGGATTCCGCGGTGCTGCTGGTGCCGCCGCTGGCCGCGCCCGCGACCTGCTTCGACCTGCGCCCGGACCAGAGCCTGGCGCGGCACCTGGTCTCGACCGGCCGGTCCACCTACCTCGTCGACTACGGCGACATCTCCTTCGCCGATCGCCGGATGGGCTTCGAGGACTGGGTCACCGACATCCTGCCCGAGGCGATCCTGCGCACCAGCGCCGATCGCGGCGGCGCCCCCGTCGACCTGGTCGGCTGGTCGATCGGTGGTGTCTTCGCCCTGCTGACCGCGGCCGCGAACCCGGAACTGCCGATCCGCTCGGTGACCGGCGTCGGCTCGCCGCTGGACTACAACAAGATGCTCGGCATGCCGCAGCTGCGCGCGGTCGCGAGCCTCACCGGCGGCCAGGCCACCACCGCGCTGGTGCGCGCGGCGGGCGGCATTCCCGCGCCGCTGGTCAAGATCGGCTACCGGCTCGCCGCCTTCGAGCGGGAGCTGGCGCGGCCGATGTTCCTCGCGAGCAACATCGCCCGCACCGAGACGCTGGCCAAGATGGAATCCATCGACCGGTTCCAGGCCGCCATGCCCGGCTACCCGGGCCGCTTCTACGGCCAGATCTGGGGCCGGTTCATCCTGGCCAACGACATCGGCCAGGGCAAGCTCCAATTGCGCGACCGCACCATCGAACTCGCGAACGTGCGCGTGCCGGTGCTACTGGTCGGCGGCACCGCCGACGTGATCACCCCCAAGGCCGCCGTCGAGGCGGGTCTGCGCACCCTCACCGGAGCACCGTCGGTCACCTACGAGATCGCGCCGGGCAGCCATCTCGGCATCCTCGCCGGGCCGGACGCCCGCCACACCACCTGGACCTACCTCGACAAGTTCCTGGCGGAGCGCGATTGATCATCGGTCGGGACTAAGGTTGACAGTCATGGGAGCACAGACCTCTGCCGCGCCGGATGTTGTCTCGACCGAACCGCTCGCCGCGGATCACCCGGGGGTGACCGAGCTGTTCGCGGTCGTCGCCTACGGCGAGATCTCCGCGTTCTACCGGCTGGCCGAAGAGGCCAAGCTGGCGCCGTCGCTGCGCGGCCGGGTAGCCGTCGCCAAGATGGCCGCCGCCGAGCTGGCCCACTTCGAGACCCTCGAGGCGGCCCTGGCCGCACGGGGCGCCGATCCCGAGGCGTCGATGGAGCAGTACCAGGGCGCGCTGGACTCCTACCACGCCTCCACCGACCCCTCGACCTGGCTCGAGTCGATGGTGAAGTTCTACGTCGGTGACGGCCTGGCCGCCGACTTCTACACCGAGATCGTCGGCGTGCTCCCCGGCGAGGTCGCCGACGTGGTGCGCGAGGTGCTCGCCGAGACCGGGCACTCCCAGTTCGTTGTCGACGAGGTGCGCAGCGCGGTGGCGGCCAGCCGCTCCGAGCGCGACCGCCTCACGCTGTGGGGCCGCAGGCTGCTCGGCGAGGCGATCACCCAGGCGCAGTACGTGATTGCCCAGCGCGACGAGCTGGCCGAATTGGTGCTGGCCGCGACCGGCGACCTCAACGGCATCGCCACCCTGTTCGACCGCATGCAGGAGCGCCACGCCGCCCGCATGGCCGAACTCGGCTTGTAGGAGTTACTCGCCGACCGCGTGCCCCGGGACGAGGCGCAGTTCCGGTGCGCGGGCCGCGGCCTCGCGCGGTAGCCAGATGACGACCTGTTGATCGCGGTCGGCGGCGAGGGTCTGCACCGTGAAGGTGAGGGTGCCGCGGACCGGGTGTTCGAAGCCGAGCAGGGTGGGGACGTCCTCGGCCAGGCGGTGTGGCCGCCAGCGGCGGGCGAATTCCGGCTCGGCGCACAGGTGGGTGATGATCCCGGCGATCCGTTCGTCCTCGGGGCGGCGCAGCCGGGTCCGGGCGAGCTGGTCGGCCAGGTGATCGGCGAGCTGGGCCCAGTCGGTCACCGTGACGCGGGCCTGCGCGTGCCGGAAAGCCCAGACGGCCAGATTCACCTGGTCGGGATCGTCGAGCAGCCCGATCGGGCCGACCAGGTCCGCCCACGCGCTGTTCCAGGCCAGCACATTGGCGCGCGGACCGAGCACGAACGCGGGCGTCGGGGTCATCGCGTCGATGACCCCGCGCAGCGCGGCGGGCACCTGGTCGAGCTCCGGATCGAATGCCGTGCTCGGGCAGCGGGCTTCGGCGCTGCTGGTCAGGGCCAGCCAGCCGAAGTGCGCGCGCTCGGTGTCGTTGAAGCGCAGCGCGGTGGCCAGCGCGTCGACGACGGCCATCGACGGATTGCTGTCGCGCCCCTGCTCGAGCCGGGCCAGATAGTCGGCGCTGACGCCGGCCAGCACCGCCACCTCCTCGCGGCGCAGGCCGGGGGTGCGCCGTCTGCCGCCGCCGGGCAGGCCGACGTCCTCGGGTCGCAGCTCGGCGCGGCGCGCGACGAGAAGCTCCGCGAACGCCGACCGGGCGCCCTGCCGGTCTGTCATGTCTTCGCCTGCCATGTCTCGATGGTGCCCGGTCCCCGCTCTCGCAGCCACGCCCTGCGGGGTCCAGGATAAGCGCGGTCTGGTTAGCGGACCGTGGTCCGGTCAGGGTGGAAGCATGACTTCCTCGACACAGACCCAGCAGCTGAAGACCGGATCGTGGGCGTTGGACACCCACCACTCCTCGGTCTCGTTCACCGTGCGCCACCTCGGGATCGCCAAGGTGCGCGGCGGCTTCACCAGTTTCGAGACCGAGTTCGTGGTCGACGAGGCGGGCGCGGCCACCATCGGCGCCACCATCGCCCTCGATTCCTTCGACACCGGCAACGCCGACCGCGACGCCCACATCCGCGCCGCCGACTTCCTCGACGTCGCCAACCGCCCGACCCTCACCTTCCGCGCCACCGGACCGGTGCGGGTCGCCGAGTCCTTCACCGTCGCAGGCGAGGCCACCCTCGGCACCGTCACCCAGCCGGTCACCCTCGACGTCGAATGGGGCGGCGTCGCGGACTTCCCCGACGGCACCCGCCACGCCGGCTTCTCCGCCACCGGCGCGATCAAGCGCACCGACTTCGGCGTCGGCGTCCCCATGCCGGGCATGCTCTCCGACACCGTGAAGATCGAACTCGAGATCGAACTGGTCGAGCCCGCCTGACCCCGTTCGCTCAGAGCGCAGGCGGGCGTGACACCGCCATCGGCCGACTGCATTAGCCTGGAGTCGACAACACAGGACTCTTACGTTCGGAGGTTTGGCCGTGGAGGTCAAGATCGGTATTTCGGATAGCCCGCGCGAGCTCGTCATCAACAGCGCGCAGAGCCCTGAAGAGATCGAGGCGCTGGTCTCCGAGGCGCTGAGCGGCGCGAGCGGTGTGGTGTCGCTGACCGACGAGAAGGGCCGCAAGTTCCTGATCCAGTCGGCGAAGGTCGCCTACGTGGAGATCGGCTCGCCCGCGACCGGCCGCGTAGGCTTCGCCACGGTCTGAGGTACTGACACAGAAACACCCCGCCATCCGACGATGGCGGGGTGTTTCGTGTTCGCGGCGAGACGCGTAGCGCTCAGCCGATCGGGTGCAGGGGCACGTGCTTGAGGCCGCCCCAGGCCAGCGCGACGGTGGTGTCGACCGCTTCGTCCTTGGGAATCGGGCGGTCGGCCTCGAGCCAGTAGCGGGCGGTGAACTGGCTGGCGCCGACCAGGCCGACGGCCAGGATGCGGGCCCGGTACGGATCCAGGCCGGAGTCGTGGGCGACGAGGTCGAAGACCGCGTCCACGCACGCCTCGGTGGCCTGCTCGACCCGGCGCTGCACCTGCGGCTCGCTGGTCAGATCGGATTCGAAGACGAGGCGGAAGCCCTGCATCTCGTTGTCGACGAAATCGAAGTACGCGGCGACCGCGGCCCGCACGCGCTGCTTGTTGTCGGTGGTGGAGCGCAGCGCCTGGCGCACGCTCGACACCAGGATGTCGACATAGTTCTGCAGCACCGCCAGATACAGCTCCAGCTTGCTCGCGAAGTGCTGGTAGAGCACCGGCTTGCTGACGCCTGCTACCTGCGAGATCTCGTCCATGCCCGCGGCGTGGTAGCCACGCTGGACGAACACTTCGCTGGCCGCGAGCAGCAGTTGCTGGCGTCGCTCGTCACGGGGCAGCCGGGTGCCGCGCTTTGCCGGGACCGTTTCCGGCACCGATCGGCGCGAGGTCATGCGGTCCACGAGGTCTGTCATCTCGGCTCTCTTTGTCGTTTACCCCGGCCCAGGGGGGTGCGGTCCGGTGTCCCACGAACGATACCCGCACGGTGTTCCCATCAAGTTTCGCCCTGGAAATGTAGTACCAGTCCCCAGGGTTCGCCGGGCCGTAACCGCGTGATCTCCTGCGGCCGCCGCGAGGTAGCGGTTGCGTACTGTGAGAATCTGGTGGGGTGACCGACCGACCGGAACGACCATCCGGCGGCGGGCGCGATGTCGCTCGCCCCACGCAACCCACCGAGTCCGGTTCTGTGACGTCGGCGCCAGAAGGGCGAGAACTGCAGGTCTACGACCCGCTCGGGCTGTATCAGCCCGCCGACAAGTCGCGGCAGCCGCTGCGCGCCCGCTGGAACCCCGCCGACGCCGACAACGGCCGACCGCGCAGCCCGCAGCGGGAGGCGAAGAAGCAGAGCGCGATCGGCCGATTCGTGCGCCGCTACGGCTGGCGCGCCTACGCGCTGCCGGTGTTGCTGGTCGTCACCGTTTTCGTCGTCGTCGACGCGATGCGCGCGGGCCCGATGTCCGCCCCGGTCGAACCCGGCTTCGGCGCGCTCAGCCCGAAGGCCGCCCAGTCCGGCATCATCGGCGCCCCGCCCGGCGACGGGAAGTTCCCGGCCGATCTGCCGCTGGGCGCGCTGCCCGAGGGCGGCGAGTACGCCGACCGCGCGGCAGGCACGTGGCACGTGGTGCCCGGTACCGGCGCGCAGGTCGGCGCAGGCACCGAGCGCGTGTTCCGCTACACCGTCGAGGTCGAGGACGGCATCGACACCGCGCCGTTCGGTGGCGACGCCGCGGTGGCCAAGATGGTCGAGACCACCCTGGCGAACCCGAAGAGCTGGACCCACGACCCGCGCTTCGGTTTCCAGCGGGTGGACGCCGGCGAACCCGACTTCCGGCTCTCGCTGACCTCCCGCGAGAGCACCCGCGCCGCGTGCGGATTCGAGATCCCGATCGACTCCTCCTGCTACAACGCCGACCTCGACCGCGTGGTGCTCTCGGAGGTGCGCTGGGTGCGCGGCGCGCTCGCCTTCGACGGCGACATCGGCTCCTACCGGCAGTACCTGGTCAACCACGAGGTCGGCCACGCCATCGGCTACCACGGGCACCAGCCCTGCGAGACCGACGGCGGCCTCGCGCCGATCATGATGCAGCAGACCTTCGGCACCAAGAACAACGACATCGCCCTGCTCGACCCGCACGGCGTGGTCCCCGCCGACGGCAAGACCTGCCGCTTCAACCCCTGGCCGTACCCGAGGGGGTGACGGTCGCGGTGATGCGCGACCATGGACGGGAAGAACCCCGCGGCAGGCGACGTTGTCACCATTGCCAACCCGTACGGTTTTCGGCCGCCTCGCTGCCGAGGGGCGCGGCGTAACGGCGAAGCCGGAGCCTCGCCCCTCGGCAGCGAGGTCACGAGGCCGAAAACCCGCGGCGCCAGCCGCCAACAAGCACAGGAGCTCTGACGTGTCATTCACCGGGTCTCTGCCGCCGCTCGTCGAGCCGGCCGCGGAACTGACCAAGGACGAGGTCGCTCGCTACAGCAGGCACCTGATCATTCCCGATCTGGGCGTCGACGGTCAGAAGCGCCTGAAGAACGCCAAGGTGCTCGTGATCGGCGCGGGTGGCCTGGGTTCGCCCGCCCTGCTGTACCTGGCCGCGGCCGGTGTCGGCACCCTCGGCATCGTCGAGTTCGACGAGGTCGACATGTCGAACCTGCAGCGCCAGGTCATCCACGGCGAGTCCGATATCGGCCGGTCGAAGGCCGACAGCGCCCGCGATTCCATCCTGGAGATCAACTCCGGGATCGACGTGCGGCTGCACAAGATCCGCCTGGAGCCCGACAACGCGGTCGAACTGTTCGCCGGGTACGACCTGATCGTCGACGGCACCGACAACTTCGCCACCCGCTATCTGGTCAACGACGCCGCTGTCCTCGCGGGCAAGCCCTACGTGTGGGGCTCGATCTACCGCTTCGAGGGTCAGGTCTCGGTGTTCTGGGAGGACGCCCCCGACGGCCGCGGCATCAACTATCGCGATCTGTACCCGGAGGCCCCGCCGCCGGGCATGGTCCCCTCCTGCGCCGAGGGCGGCGTGCTCGGCGTGCTGTGCGCGTCGATCGGTTCGGTCATGGTGACCGAGGCGATCAAGCTGATCACCGGCATCGGTGAGACGCTGCTGGGCCGCCTCATGGTCTACGACGCACTGGACATGAACTACCGCACCATCAAGCTGCGCCGCGATCCGGAGCGTGCGCCGATCACCGAGCTGATCGACTACGAGGCGTTCTGCGGGGTGGTCTCGGAGGATGGCGTGGCCGCCGCGGTCGGCTCCACGATCACCGCCGCTGAGCTGAAGGATCTGCTCGACGCCGACAAGATCGAGCTGATCGACGTCCGTGAACCGGTCGAGTGGGACATCGTCCATATCGACGGCGCGACGCTGATCCCCAAGGACCGCATCCTGTCCGGCGAGGTGCTCGCGGAGCTGCCGCAGAACAAGCCGATCGTGTTGCACTGCAAGACCGGAATCCGTTCGGCCGAGGCACTGGCCGCGCTCAAGCGGGCCGGTTTCGCCGACGCCACGCACCTGCAGGGCGGCGTCGTCGCCTGGGCCAAGCAGGTCGATCCCTCGCTGCCGGTCTACTGATCGAGTAGCTGCGCTGTTGCCGACCTCGCCGAAGATTGCGGCGAGGTCGCAAAGTGGAGTGTGCCAGCGTGCCTTCGGGCTCGGGCGGTTGCCGCGGGGTTACGGTACGGCCGTGACCTCAGTCGAACCTCCCGAGCATGTGCGGGCCACATTCGGGCTTCGCGAAGTGACACCGGTCTCCCTCGGCGACTGGGATGGCGGCTGGCGGCTGGGTGACGTGGTGCTGAGTCCGGTGGCCGATCACGCGCGGGCCGCGTGGTCGGCGAAGGTGCGCGAGACGCTCGCGGTCGACGGTCTGCGGGTGGCGCGCCCGGTGCGCGCCACCGACGGCCGGTATGTGGTGTCGGGCTGGCGTGCCGACACGTTCGTCGACGGCGCGCCGGAGCCGCGGTACGACGAGGTGGTGTCGGTGTCGCTGCGGTTGCACAAGGCGACAGCGCAATTGGAACGCCCCCGTTTCCTGGTGCAGCCCCCCGTCGCGCCCTGGGTGGACGTCGACGTGTTCGTCGCCGCCGACCGGGCCGCCTGGGAATCGGTGCCCTTGCGCAGCTTGCGCGCGGGCGGCGTCCCGATCGCCGCGACCCCTGACGGGCAGCGCAGCCTGGAATTGATCGGCCAGCTCGCCACCCTGCGCAAGCCGGTCCGCGGTCCCGATCAGCTGGTGCACGGCGACCTCTTCGGCACTGTCCTGTTCGCCGGCGCGCACACGCCCGGCCTCACCGACATCACCCCGTACTGGCGCCCGGCCGCCTGGGCCGCCGGCGTGGTCGTCGTCGACGCGCTGGCCTGGGGCGGTGGCGACGACGGACTGCTCGACCGCTGGTCCAGTCTGCCGGAATGGCCGCAGATGTTGTTGCGCGCCTTGATCTTCCGGCTCGCCGTGCACGCCCTGCACCCGCGTTCCACGCCGGAGGCCTTTCCCGGTCTGGCCCGCACGGCGGACATGGTCCGTTTGGCACTGTAAGGGCGAATTGCGCCGATAGTGACCGATGGGTCTGATGTGGTTTCAAATCCGTTGAGACCCAACGTTTCCTGGGATATCCCGTGCTATCTTCATCGGGCATCGCCGCCATGTGTCCTGCGCCGGACCTGGGGACCCGTGCGGCCCGTCACGAGCGGTGAGGATTGCTGCGGGTGAGAATCCAGCCCAGACAACAGATTCTGGATATTTGGAGCGCCATGCTCTCGGCCTGCTACCGGGACGAGAAATGGCATTGGGACGGCGTCCTCGGCGCGAATTCGATCAGCGATTCCGAACAGCTGCTGTGCCTGCTGTATCCGGCCACCGAGATCGAGAGCTTCGCGCTGGACCGTCCCGAGGCGATGTCCGACGACGTCAGGGTCGTCCTCGAGGTGTTCGGTGGGCAGGCCAGGATCGGGATCACGGTGCTCGGCCTGGTCGAGGAGTACCTGGCGCGCAACACCGCTCCCGACGGCCTGCCCCGGTTCGACGCGGGCAGCTACCTGCGCGCCACCGGCGACACCGAGCCCACACCCGCCCAGCACGCGCTCGAGGTGGTCGACGGCTACTCCATGTCGGTGACGCTGTGTATCGCGGCGCTCGGCTTCGCGCGCGTCTTCGATCGCTGGGCGCGCACCGAGCGGCGCAAGGACATCAGCGCCAGGATCGCCGAGCTCAGTGCCGGATTGAGCACCCGGCTGACCGCCGCGATGACGGGCCTGGTGCGCAGTTTCGTGGTCAACACGGCCTCGCCGCGGTCGCCGTCGGGCAAGGCGATGCTCGGCATGCTCAACCAGTCGGGTCAGCCGGAGAAGGTGGTCGTCGACGCCGTCGCCCGCAGCCTCGATCGCGTGCGCGCCCGGCTGCGCAACGACGTCACGCTGGGCCGGGCGCCGGAATCCGAACTCGACGACGAGGATCTGCTGTTCGAGTGCGGCTGGAGCTGGGGTGTGGTGCAGGGCGCCGACCCGGTCGACTTCGTCCCGGACGCGATCGGTTCCAGCATCGGCTACGCCGACCCGAGGCCCTACCTCTACTTCACCATCACAGCGCTCGACGGCATCAACGACGTGCTCTCCCAGCGCACCAGAGAGCTCGACCTGCTCGACGACACCCAGTACCGCCTGGCCGAGGCGTTGCGCATCCGCTGGGACATCACCCAGCGCTACTGGGCGACGGTCGCCCGCTTCGGCAGCGGCACCTGGCCACTGGAGGACATCCCGTGGCGGACCTCCGACGGCGAGGAGTCGGACTACTTCTCCCTCATCGTGTCCGCGGTGCTGATCCAGGAACTGGTGGCCCGCACCGCCTCCGACGACGACCTGACCCGCGCGATCGGCATCTTCGACGAGCTGGCCCGCCGGGGCCGCATCATCCGCAGGCCCACCCAGGACGACCCGTCGCTGTCCCTGCACCACCCCGGCGTGCGGATGACGCTGCGCGGCAGCGAACTCGTCGACGGCGGCGGCTCCCGGCTGGAGTGGATCGCCTCGGACTTCGCGCCGGTGCTGCTCAAGCGCAGTCTGCAGGCGGCCCGGCTGTCGGGCAACATCACCGCCCGCGACCGGCTGATGGAACTCGCCAAGAAGGTGATGGACCACCTGGACCTGCGGATGATCACCGACGGTGACGCCGCGGGCCTGTGGGACGACCCCGGCGCGGCCTTCGGCGCCGCGGCCCAACCGGGCCAGACGCTTCCGTCCTGGTATATGACCGAGCGCGTGATCGAATGCCTGGTCACCGCCGACCGCACCTACCGGGAAGCGCCGTTGCGCTCGCCGGCGATGGTGGTGCGCGCCGTCGAACTGCTCAACGAGGCCGAGCATCTGCTCAACCAGGAGATGCTCAATGTCAGCGTCGAGGACACCTCGGCCAACCGCATCGCGCTCGACGGCGTCGAGCAGCAACTGGCCAGGGCCAGAGACGTGGTGAATCTGCAACCGGGAACGGCGTTCACGCTCGCCTCGGCGGCCCTGATCGAACTCGACCGGCTCGCCTACGCTCGTCTCGACGCGATGAGGAGCACGTGACCCCATGATCGTTTTCGCCACCTCGGACAAGGGCGGCACCGGACGGTCGGTGACCAGCTGCAACCTGGCCTACCGGCTGGGATTGCGCGGGATCAGCACGGCCTATCTCGACTTCGACTTCGGCTCACCCACCGCGGGCGCGCTGTTCGAGATCAGCGCGGTGGAGCGGGGCACCGCGTCGGGCAGCGGCCTGCACTCCTACCTGCGTGGGCACAACAGCCTGCCGCAGCGCATCGACGTGCGGGCCAACACCAATCGGGATGCCTTGCGCAGTCAGCGATCTCGCGGCGGCAAGCTGGTCCTACTGCCCGGTGACGAGGGCGGCGGCGAAGCCATGTCGGCCAACGACGCGCACGTGGTGCGCCGCTGCCGCGAGCTGCTGCTCGACCTGGACAGCACCTACAAGGTGGTGATCGTCGACCTGAGCGCGGGCCGGTCGGTGGCCATGCAGATCGCGCTGGAAGCGACCCGCCCCCAGGACATGCCGGACAAGGAGGTGTGCTGGCTGGTCTACCACCGCTGGACCCGCCAGCACCTGATGGCCGCCCAGGGGCTGGTGCACGGGCCCAAGGGCCTGCTGAAGACCGGCGTCGAACTCGGCTACGCCCCCGACGACCTGCTGGCCCGGATCCGCTTCGTCCGCACCGCCGTTCCGCGCGTCACCGATGAGCACGCGGCCAGCGGTGGACCGCAGGCCGCGTGGCTGCTCAAGCAGAACGACGCGCTGCGCTCGCTCGCGGCCGAGTACCGGCTCGGTGCCGGCGCGCTGCTGGGGGAGACCCCGGTCGAACCCGTGCTGCAGTGGCGGGAGCAGATCGTGCTCGACGCGGATGTGAACGCGGGTATCGCCAATCGCGCCACCGTCGACGCGTTCGAGGAACTGGCGCGGCGGCTGTGGGATCGCGCGACGTGGGTACGGGTGTAAAGTCCGATCGGGTGTCTAGAATCGCCACGATTCTATCCGGACGGGTTGACGAGGGGCTTGGTTGTGGGTGGCGCCGTCTACGCCGAGTCGACGGCGTCAGTGCGTGTCGAGGATGTACCGCTGTCGCACGTGTCCATCGAGGTCGGGCACTTCTACATGTCGGACCTGCTCAACGGCGAAGCGACGATCGCCGCCCAATTCCGGCGGGTGGCACCGCTACTCGAGGCGTTCACCGAGATCGCCCGGCAGGACTTCGCCGAGGCCGCCGGTGGCGCTTCGCGGGTGCGGGTGAGTACCTGCTTCCTGCTCGACGACTACTTCCAGACCGACGCCGATCCGCGCCGGATCGTGCCGAAACTGCTGCGCATCGCGCAGGAATGCGGCGTCCGCATCGACTACCTCGCCAGCGAGGCCGGGTGCAGCCGGTATCTGCGCCGTCAGCACGACGAACCGCGGATTCCGCTGGCGCAGATGGTCGCCGACTCGATCGTGGCCGAACCCGCGCCGGGCAGCACCGGGCGCAGGCCGCCGACGGCGGAATCCGGCTGGCTGTGCAACGGCGAGCGGTCCAGCGATCACGAGCCGGGCCAGGCCATGGAGGTCAACTACCGGCCGCCGGTGGAGTTCGCCGCGCGCAACCACAACATCTTCCTCGACGTCGAGATGTGGCGGGACCGGGGCGCGGGCCAGGACGTGCTCTGGTCGTGCCCGTTCCTGGCCTCGGTCTGGCAGTTGCTGCGCCTGGGCATGCTCCGCTACGAGGGCAAGGCCATCGTGGACGCCGAGTACTGGCAGCCGGAGCACGAATGGCCCGCGCGCTGGGCGGATTTCCCGAGCGTGATCCGGCTACAGGAGCGGGCGGCGCCGTTCGCCGCGTTCCGCTCGCTGTCGCTGCTGCCACAGCGGTACGTGGGCATCGAGCACGCGGTGCGGATGATTCTCGACCATGTGCAGCCCGATCCCGCCGTCGTCGGGCTGATCACCCGGCGCGCGAGCGAACAGGGGATCGCGATGACCGACGACGTCACCGACCGGCTCTCGCATTTCTTCCTCAGCAGCCTCTGATCCGATGCCGTCACCAGCGCATACGGGCTATTCTGCAGCAATGCAACTCAGCGGTGGACCGCTGGCGCTACTGGGCGAAGTGCGCACCGGCCTGCTCCCGGAGTCGGCGGCACTGAGCCGTGGGTCGGCGGCGGAATTGCTGACCCTGGTGCGGGGCAGGCGCGTGCAATCGCGGGAACGGCCCGTCAGCTGGGCGCGGTCCCCGGTGATCTCCGAAGGCGTCGATTGCAGGCTCGCCACCCCGACCCGCGGCCGGGTGCGGGGAGTCGGGACCGTCGCGGCCCACGCGGTCGTCCTGGGCGGGCGGATCCTGCAGAGCTCGGCGACGGCCACCGTGACCGCCGGGGAGGGTACGCATCGGCGCAGCTGGGGACACTACCTCGGCCGGATCGGCATCGTCGAGATCCTCACCCGGATACCGCCGGACATCAGCGCTCAGCTGGTCGACGGCTTCCTCGGCCCCGCGGACGCGGCGACGGCCACGCTGGACCCGGGCGCGATCGCGGCCCGGCTGCACATGCGGGTGCGCACCGATCCGATGCTGAATCAGAAGCCCCCGATCCAGACCAGCGCGTCGCGGCTGCGCTGGGCCGCGCGAGTGGACCGCGGGCAGCCGCCGAGCATGTCGTTCGTCCTGCTCGACGAGGAGACGCGGCTGGCCTCGGTCGTGGTCGGCGACGAGGCGGAACTGGCGGCGGTGCAGGGCTTCTGCGAGGACCTGGCCATGCACGACTGGCTGTTGACGGTGCTCACCGAGGTCATCGACGAGGCCGAGATGGCCGAGCTGTCGCGCAGTTCGCCCGCCCAGGTACTCACTCCGCTGCTGGAACACCTCGTGCACCTGTGGTTGCCGGGTGCCTTCACCCCGGCCCCGTTGCGTGGCCTGTGGACGGGCCTGGAGGCCGATCCCGGTTTCACCGTGCAGTGGAATTCCCGGATCGGGCAGCTGCGCGACCGGGTCGCGGTGGCGACGCTGGGCGCGCTGACCCGCAGCCAGTCGCGCTGGTGATCACAGCCGGAACAGCTGCCGCACCAGCAGTGCGAAGAACACCGAGGTCGACACGATGCCCGCGTACGACTCCACGATCAGGGTGGCCTGCGCGAACGAGCCCAGCTCGGGCAGATCGTCGGTGCCCACCGGATTCAGGAAGTTCAGCAGCCCCACCCGCACGGCGGTGTCGACACCGATCCCGGTGCTCGACAGGTAGAAGACCCCGACGAACACCGCGATCTCCACCGCGATCCAGGCCAGCAGCAGGAACGGCCGATAGCCGTAGCCGCACAGCAGATCCGAGGTCATCCCGGGTAACCGCCGCCAGTGCGGGCTACGCGCTCTGGTCTTGGCGCGCGCCATGTTCAGGCCACACCGGTCCTGGCCGCGCGGGTTCTCGGTGGTGGTGTGCAAGCGGTAGGCCTGCCGGTAGGCGAGCGCGGCGTGCGCGGGCAGCGTGTGCGCCGAGAGCTGTTCGCCGAGTTCCTCGTACACCTCGGCGAGCAGGATGGACTGGGTGCGGCTCAGCCGCAGCGGGCCGCGGAATTCGACCTCGGCGGCGAACAGCGCGGTGAGCACGGTCTCGCAGGACAGCTCGCGCCCGGCGTTGTCGAGCACGTCCGGGTCGGCGTCGCGGTAGAGGTGGGCGAAGACCAGGCTGTCGCCGACCCGCCGGGTCGAGGGTGGAACGTAGTCGGCGAGGAACTGCTCGACCCGGTGATTGAGTTCGTCGAGCAGACCGTATTCGCCCGCCGGTCCCGGCATGCGCAGGAAATCGGCGACCACATCGGCGAAAGCGCCCGCGTGCCTGCGGATCAGGGTCGTCTTGGAGGCGACGAAATCGCCGAGCCGATCGTGTTCGGCGTAGTCGGTCATCCCTCGTCTACCGGCCCACGGTCCTTGTACCACCGGCGATCGGTGGGATCGGCGCTCGGCCACTCGGGAACGATCCGATGCACCAGCAGATCTCGCGGTTCCCCCACCCCGAAGTACTGGTCCTCGTAGCCGGCCCAGACGAAGCCGGAATTCTTGTACAGCGTGGCCGCGGGCACGTTCGACGGACGCACCGTGATGAAGACGGCGTCGACGTGCGATGAACGGCACTGCGCGACAGCGAGTTCGAGCAGCGAGCGACCGAGCCCCCGACCCTGATAGCGCGCCGAGACGGCCAGGCCGATCAGCCAGGCGGTGCTGCGGCCGACCGCCACCATGGCGTACCCGCAGATCGAGCCCGCCAGATCGGCGACCAGCCAATGTGATCCGTGGATATCGAACAATTGCCGAATGGCGAAATAGGGGTAGGCCAGGGGCATGAATTCATGCGATTCGAGCTCGGCGATGGCGGCCAGATCGTCGACGGTGGCGGATCGGAATCGTAGCTCTACCTGCTCGTTCGAGATGTTCAAGACCGCTCACCTCTCGCCGCCCCGGTGCAAGTCTGGACTCCAGGGTAAGCGCAGATCGGTGATCGCGGCCACAACCAGGGCCGAAAAGTGTTGGCACACAGCCGAAAGCCACGTTCGGTGAGGGGAGCCGAACGTGGCTTTCGGGTCGGGGTGAGTCGAAGGGAACGACTACACGTTGGCGTAGGCCAGGGAGGGAACCTTCTCGACCGCGAACGAGGAGCGCAGGTAGCACCACCAGGTGACGGCGGCCATCACGACGAATGCGACCGCGTATCCCCAGAAAGCGGGGGCCATCGATCCGAAGTTGATGTTGGACAGACGCAGCGCCTGCTGCAGGACGAATCCACCGAACGCTCCGACCGCACCGATCACGCCGATCGCCGCGCCGGCCTGGCGGCGAGCCGTCGCCTGCGTCTCGAGGATGTCGAGGCCGTGCTCCGAGGCGTACTTCTTGGCCGTGGCGCCGAAGATCGAGGGAATCATCCGGTAGGTGGAGCCGTTACCGATGCCGGTCAGCACGAACAGCAGCAGGAAGGCGATGAGGTACAGCGGGAAGCTCTTCATCGACAGCGCGGCCATGATCAGGCAGACCGCGACCGACATGCCGGTGAAGACGAAGACGGTGATGCGAGCGCCACCGACCTTGTCGGCGATCCAGCCGCCCACCGGCCGGCTGAACGATCCGACGAACGCGCCGAGGAAGGCCAGGTTGCCGACCATGGTGATCCAGCTGATCTGGGTCAGGTGCGGGAAGTTGGCCTTGATCAGCGTGGGGAAGGCGAACGAGAACCCGATGAACGAACCGAAGGTGCCGATGTAGAGAAACGACATGATCCAGGTATGCGGGTTGGTCAGCGCGAGCTTGTAGGACTTCCCGTCGGCCTTGGCGGAGACGATCGAGTCCATGTACCGCAGCGCGCCGAACGCGGCGACGAGGATGAACGGCACCCACACCAGTACCGCGAGCGTGATGCCGAAGCGGTAGCCCGCGGCGTCCTTGGCCAGCAGATGCGTACCGAGCGTGATCAGCAGCGGCGCGGCGAGCTGCGTCTGGGCGACGCCCAGGTTGCCGCCCGCGGCGTTGATGCCCAGCGCGGCGCCCTTCTTGCCTTCGGGGAAGAAGAACGAGATGTTCGCCATCGAGGACGAGAAGTTGCCGCCGCCGACGCCCGCCATGGCGGCCAGCAGGACGAAGACCCACATGGGCGTTCCAGGCTGGTTCACGAAGAAGGCCAGGCCCAGTGTCGGGGCCAGCAGCATCAGTGCGCTGAACACGGTGAAGGCGCGGCCGCCGAAGCGGGGAACCGCGAAGGTATACGGGATACGGAGGGTCGCGCCGACCAGCGTGGGGACCGAGGTCAGCAGCAGCGCGTTGGCCACCGCGGTCGGGTTACCCTTCCCGAGGCCCTCGAGGAAGGTGAAGCCGGCATCGGCGCCCATGGCGGTGACGATGGAGCCCCACAGGACCCAGACGCTGAAGCCGAGGTTCTCGGCGAATACGGAGAACCACAGGTTCTTCTTGGCGGTCTTCTCACCGCCCGATTCCCAGAACTTCGGGTTGTCGGGCTCCCACTGGGTCAGCCAGCGGCCCTTCTGCTGATATTCGAAGGACGGGGATTCCGTCTCCTGGCCGGTGGCGGCGATTGCGGTCATCGGCTTCCTCTCGATCGGGCTCGATAGAAGCGCATCGGATTTCGTGGCGTTCGATGCTCTTCTTGCGGGGTCGAGATAAAGGTAGAAGCCGGTTGTTGCGTGACAATGGCCTCAGGTGACGTTCCCGGCAACTCACGCTCACTGTCGAAAACGCGCACCGGTGACCGGCTGGAAACCTGGATGTAGAAAGAGCTGCCGGTTCGCTTTCTCAGCGATCCGGGTACTCGGCGATGAGCGAGCCGAGGAAACAGCGGGTCGCCTGCATCGCCTTGTCGGCGTCGCCGTCGATCACGGCCTGCACGAGTTCGGCGTGCTCGGTGTCGTAGGCGTCGTCGGAGCGGGCGGTTCGCGCGTGGATCACCTGTTCGATGACCGGCAGCAGCGAATCGTAGAACTCCAGGTATACCGCGTTGTGGCTGGCGACGACGATCGCACGGTGCAGTTCCACGTCGGCGGCGATGGCGACCGGGTCGGGTTCGGTCCAGTTGCGGTTGCTGCGCTCGGCGAGCAGCCTGCGCAGCGTGGCGATGTCGGCGTCGTCGCGGCGGCGGGCGGCCAGGCCCGCGGCGGTGGTGTCGAGCGCCTGCCGGAGTTCGAGGATGTCGCGCTCCTCGGCGTCGGCGAAGAACTTGCCCAGGGTGCCGCCGACCTCGGAGGTGGCGATCACATAGGTGCCCGAGCCCTGTCTGCGTTCGAGCATGCCCGCGTGCACGAGGGCTTGGACGCCTTCGCGGACGGTGTTGCGCCCGGTCCCGGTGAGCTCGGTGAGTTCCGGTTCCGTGGGGATCCGCTGGCCCACGGGCCAACGGCCGGAACGGATCTCGGCCCGAAGCTGTTCGGTGACCTGAGCGATGAGGCTGGTTCGCCGGACGGGTTGCACGTCAGCCAGGGTACTCACCCGCCTGCCCGCGAATATTGGCCAGACTCAGGTGCGTGCAGATCTGGGGCCGCGGCAAGCCTTGGGTGCAGGGGCGGGTGAGCCCGTCCCCGGTGAGTTACCCATGTTCTCTCGCGTTGGAGATCGCTCACAGTCGCTTGGCGTTAGTCATCGGGTCATCCTATGATTCATCGGTGACCGCGACCCTCCCCGATTCCCGAACTCTGCCCGATTCCGGTACGCGCAGTCGTACCCGCGCATTGATCGAAGGCCGCCTGCTCGTGCTGGCGGCCATTGTCATGTCCGCGCTGACGTTGCGCGCCGCGGTCACCGCGTTCAGCCCGCTGGCGGAGGAGATCGGCGCCGATATCGGGTACGGGACCGCGATCGTCGGCGTGTTCGGCATGCTGCCGACCGGGATGTTCGCCATCGCCGGGCTGGTGACGCCGCTGCTGGTACGCCGGTTCGGGCTGGAGCGCACGGTGCTCATCGCGATGCTGCTGGCCGGGACGGGGTCGCTCACGCGCGTGTTCTCCGCGGGCACGGGCGAGCTGCTGGCCTTCTCCGGTGTGGTGCTGCTCGGGATGGGTATCGGCAATGTGGTGATCCCGCCGCTGGTGAAGCGGTATTTCGCCGATCAGCTGGCCGCGATCAGCTCCTTGTACATCGTGATGGTGCAGTTGAGCACCGTCGTCCCCGCGTTCGTCGCGGTGCCGCTGGCGGAAGACCACGGGTGGCGGATCTCGATGGGTGTGTGGGCGCTGGTCGGCTTCGCCGCCGCGGTGCCGTGGCTGTTCGTCCTGCGTGATCGCAAGGGTCGCGACCGGGTCGACGTCACCGCGCTGCCCGCCGAATCATCAACGGCCGCAGGCAAAGTCTGGCGTTCGCCGGTGGCCTGGGGGATGGCCGCGATGTTCGGCATGACCTCGCTGACCACCTACGCCATGTTCGCCTGGCTGCCCAAGATCCTGTCCGACGCGGGCGCGAGCGCCGGCTTCGGCGGCAGCATGGTCGGCCTGTTCGCGCTGATGGGCCTGATCCCCGCGCTCGGCGCGCCCACCGTGGTCTCGCGGATGCGCAATCCGTTCCCGGTGGTCGTGGCCTGCATGGTGCTGTTCGTCATCGCCTTCGCCGGTCTGCTGATCGCGCCCATGGGCGCCCCGGTGCTATGGGTGGTGCTGCTGGGTCTGGGCCCGAGCACCTTCCCGATGGCGCTGACGCTGATCAACCTGCGCACCCGCACCCCGCACGGCTCGGCGGCGCTGTCCGGGTTCACCCAGGGCGTCGGGTACGCCGTGGCCTGTGTCGGTCCGTTGCTGTTCGGCATGCTGCACACCTGGACCGGCGGCTGGGCTGCTCCGTTCGCCATGTTGCTCGTCGCGCTCGGCGTGCTGCTGGCCGGCGCCTGGCAGGCGTGCAAGCCGCGCCTGCTCGAGGACACCTGGTAACCCGCCGGGCACGGGCTCGCGCACCTGATTCCTCACAGGCGGCCGCCCGCCGAAGTGCGGTGCGCGTGAATCTGGCTTAAAATCGCCGAGAGGAGGCGCAGCTCACACCCTCACGGGTGCAACTCGCGATTTCTGGCCGCTTCCTTACCTGCGGAAATCGGTGTGTCACACGCCGGAAACAAAAGGGCCGATCTCACCTGCCGGAAGCGCGGTAGGTGAGAAACCGTTGATTCGCGCGACATTTCCCGCAGCATTCCGGCAATACCCATTTCCTACCGTTGGGCCATCGCACTTTTTGGGAGGCCCAACTTGAGCACGCTGAAGCGTAACCACGACATCGAGCACTGGGATGCCGAAGATGTCGCGGCCTGGGAGGCCGGCGGCAAGGACATTGCCAAGCGCAACCTGGTCTGGTCGGTCATCGCCGAGCACATCGGGTTCTCGGTGTGGTCGATCTGGTCGGTGATGGTGCTGTTCATGCCCACCGATCAGTTCCACATCGACGCCGCGGGCAAGTTCTTCCTGGTCGCGGTACCGACCCTGGTGGGCGCGATCATGCGCGTGCCCTACACCGTGGCCACCGCCCGTTTCGGCGGCCGCAACTGGACGATCTTCAGCGCGTTCCTGCTGCTCATCCCGCTGGTGCTGACGCTGTACTTCGTCAACCAGCCGGGCACCTCCTACACGACCTTCCTGATCGTGGCCGCGTTCGCCGGCGTCGGCGGTGGCAACTTCGCCTCCTCGATGACCAACATCAACGCGTTCTACCCGCAGCGACTCAAGGGCTGGGCGCTGGGTATGAACGCCGGTGGCGGCAATATCGGCGTCCCGGTCATCCAGCTGCTCGGGCTGCTGGTGCTGGTCACCCTCGGTGGCGACTACGCCTACCTGATCTGCGCGATCTACCTGGTCCTGGTCGGTATCACCGCGGTCGGTGCCGCGCTGTACATGGACAACCTGACCAATCAGAAGGCCGACCTGTCCTACATGGGCAAGGCCCTGCGGGTACCGCAGTCCTGGGCGATCGCCTTCCTCTACATCGGCACCTTCGGTTCGTTCATCGGCTACAGCTTCGCCTTCGGCCAGATCCTGCAGATCAGCTTCAAGGCCGGTGGCGACACCGCCGCCCAGGCCGCCGTGCACGCCGCCTCGATCGCCTTCATCGGCCCGCTGCTCGGCTCGCTGTCGCGCCCCTACGGCGGCAAGATGGCCGACCGGCTCGGTGGCAGCAAGGTCGCGCTCGGCACCTTCGGCGCCATGATGGCCGCCGCCCTGATCGTGATCGCGGCCTCGAGCATGGCCGATCGCAACAACGGCGTCGCCTCCGGCGCCACCATGACCTTCCTGGTCATCGGCTTCATCGCGCTGTTCGTGCTCTCCGGTTTCGGCAACGGCGCCGTCACCAAGATCATCCCGTCGGTGTTCGAGGCCAAGTCCAAGAGCCTGCCGGTCTCGCGCGTCGAGCAGGCCGCCTGGTCGCAGAACACCGCCGGCGCCCTGATCGGCTTCGTCGGCGCGATCGGCGCGCTGGGCGGTGTCGGCATCAACATGGTGCTGCGCTCGTCCTACGCCTCCACCGCCTCGGCTACCACCGCGTTCTGGGTGTTCCTCGCCTTCTACGTGGTGTGCGCGGCCGTCACCTGGACGGTGTTCCTGCGCCGTCCCCGCCTGTCCACCGTGCCTGCCGACTCCGATGTCGTGGTCGAGGCCGAGTCTCTGGTCCTCGAGGCCGAAAACAACGCTTCGTCGGCCAATTCGTCGGCTCGCTGACTACCGACCACTACCAAGGAGGTCACTCTCATGAACAGCATTCGCAAGACAGTGGTCGTGGTCGGCCACGGCATGGTCGGTCACCGCTTCGTCGAGGCCCTGCGTTCTCGCGACGAGGCCGGTGAATGGCAGATCGTCATCCTCTCCGAGGAGAAGCTGCCCGCCTACGACCGTGTCGGTCTGTCCTACTACGTCGGCAGCTGGAAGGCCGAGGAGCTGGCGCTGCCCGGTAATACCTACGACGGCGACGACCTGGTCGACCTGCGGCTGGGCCAGCGCGGCGAGTCCATCGACATCGCGGCCAAGACCGTCACCAGCTCCACCGGCGACGTCATCGCCTACGACGCGCTGGTCATGGCCACCGGCTCCTACCCGTTCGTCCCGCCGGTGCCCGGCCACGATCTGCCCGAGTGCTTCGTCTACCGCACCATCGACGACCTCGACGGCATCCGCGCCGCCGCCGAAGCCGCCGGTCCCGGCGCGCACGGCGTCGTCGTCGGTGGCGGTCTGCTCGGCCTGGAAGCCGCCAACGCGCTGCGGCTGATGGGCATGACCCCGCACGTCATCGAGTACAACGACCGCCTGATGCCCGCCCAGGTCGACGCCGGTGGTGGCGCCATCCTGGAGAAGCTGGTCTCCGACATCGGCCTCAACGTGCACACCGGGGTGGGCACCGCCAAGATCGTCTCGATCGAGGAGGAGGGGGCGGACAACGTCACCCTGCACCTGTCGGACGAGTCCGAGATCCACGCCTCGCTGGTGGTGTTCTCGGCCGGTATCCGCCCGCACGACGCCCTGGCCAAGGCCGCGGGCCTCGAGATCGGCGCCCGCGGCGGCATCCTGACCGACGTCACCCTGCAGACCTCGGACCCGAGCGTCTACGCGATCGGTGAGTGCGCCGCGATCGAGGGTGTCTGCTACGGCCTGGTCGCCCCCGGTTACACCACCGCCGAGATCGTCGCCGACCGCCTGCTCGGCGGCGCGGGCGAGTTCCCCGGGGCCGACATGTCGACCAAGCTGAAGCTGATGGGTGTCGACGTCGCCTCCTTCGGTGACGCGCACGGCACCACCGAGGGCGCCCTCGAGGTCGTGCTGCACGACGCGGCCAAGGGCACCTACGCCAAGCTGGTCGTCTCCGACGACGCGCAGACCCTGCTCGGCGGCATCCTCGTCGGTGACGCCAGCCAGTACGCGGCCCTGCGCCCGCTGGTCGGCCGCCCGCTGCCCGCCGACGCCGCCGCGCTCATCTCGCCCGCCGGTGCCGAACTGGGCGCCGACGCGCTGCCCGACGACGCCCAGATCTGCTCGTGCAACAACGTCAGCAAGGGCGCGATCTGCGGCGCCATCGCCGACGGCGCCTGCGACATCCCGGGCATCAAGAGCTGCACCAACGCCGGTACCTCCTGCGGTGGCTGTGTGCCGATGATCAAGAAGCTGCTCGAGCAGTCCGGCGTGGAGATGTCCAAGGCGCTGTGCGAGCACTTCACCCAGTCGCGCGCCGAGCTGTTCCAGGTCGTGCAGGTCACCGGCATCCGCACCTTCTCCGAGCTGATCGCCAAGCACGGCAAGGGCACCGGCTGCGACATCTGCAAGCCGACCGTGGCCTCGATCCTGGCCTCGACCTCGAGCGACCACATCCTCGACGGCGAGCAGGCGGCGCTGCAGGACACCAACGACCACTTCCTGGCCAACATGCAGAAGAACGGCACCTACTCGGTGGTGCCGCGGATGCCCGGTGGTGAGGTCACCGCCGAGCAGCTGATCGTCATCGGTGAGGTCGCCAAGGAGTTCGACCTCTACGTCAAGGTCACCGGTGGTCAGCGCATCGACCTGTTCGGCGCGACCGTGGAGCAGCTGCCGCTGATCTGGAAGCGCCTGGTCGACGCGGGCATGGAGTCGGGTCACGCGTACGGCAAGTCGCTGCGCACCGTCAAGAGCTGCGTCGGTTCCACCTGGTGCCGCTACGGCCAGCAGGACTCGGTCGGCATGGCCGTGCTGCTGGAGAAGCGCTACCGCGGCCTGCGCTCGCCGCACAAGCTGAAGCTGGCCGTGTCGGGCTGCGCGCGTGAGTGCGCCGAGGCCCGCGGCAAGGACGTCGGCGTGATCGCCACCGAGCACGGCTGGAACCTCTACGTCGGCGGCAACGGCGGTCTGACCCCCAAGCACGCGGTGCTGCTGGCCGGCGACCTCGACGACGAGACGCTGATCTCCTACATCGACCGCTACCTGATGTTCTACATCCGCACCGCCGACCGCCTGCAGCGCACCGCGCCCTGGCAGGAGGCCCTCGAGGGCGGTATCGAGTACCTCAAGGCCGTCGTGTGCGAGGACAGCCTCGGCATCGCCGACGACCTGGAGGCCGCGATGGCCAAGCACGTCGACGGCTACAAGGACGAGTGGGCCGCCGTGCTCGAGGACGAGAACAAGCTCTCGCGCTTCGTCTCCTTCGTCAACGCCCCTGACGAAGCCGACCCGACCATCTCGTTCGACGACAGCGGCGAACGCAAGGTGCCCGTGCTTCTCGGCCTGCCCGGCATGCCCGCCGGTGTCGGCTCCGACACAGCAGCGGCCGGGAAATAAGCGCTTAACCCTGCGGAAACAGGGCGCCTGTACCAATAGATAAGGCGTTCGGAGGAGGAACCGATGACCGTTATCGACACACCCACCATCACCACGGAGACGGCGACCTGGACCCAGGCGTGCCGGCTCGACTTCCTGATCCCGGGCCGCGGCGTTGCTGTCCTGCTCAGGGGCGGCAAGCAGGCCGCCCTGTTCCTACTCACCGACGGCACGCTCGCCGCCGTCGGCAACATCGATCCGTTCGGCCGGGCCGCGGTGATGTCGCGCGGCATCATCGGTGATCGCGGTGGCATTCCCGTCGTCGCGTCGCCGCTGCTCAAGCAGGCTTTCTCGCTGATCGACGGTCGTTGTCTCGACGACCCGACGAAGTCTCTCCCGGTCTATGCCGTGCAACTCGACGGTGGCGTCGTCGCGGTATCCAACGAGCCGGTGCAGGTCGCGGGCCTCGAATCCTCGGACGGCTGATTACATGACTGCTCCCACCGACAGTGGCCCCGGCCTGGCCGGCTTCACCATCGGCGTCACCGCCGCGCGCCGTGCCGAGGAATTCGGCACTCTGCTCACCCGCAAGGGCGCGACCGTGGTGTCCGCCCCCGCCATCCGCATCATCCCGCTGGCCGACGACACCGAGCTCGAACGCGTCACCGAGCTGCTGATCGCCGATCCGCCGCAGATCACCGTCGCCACCACCGGCATCGGTTTCCGCGGCTGGATGGAAGCGGCCGAGGGCTGGGGTCTGGCCGAGACGCTGCGTGACACGCTCGCCTCGACCCGGATGCTGGCCCGCGGTCCCAAGGCCAAGGGCGCCATCCGCGCCGCCGAACTGCGCGAGGAATGGTCGCCTGCCTCGGAGTCCTCGGCCGAGGTGCTCGACCACCTGCTCGCCGAGGGCGTCGAAGGGGTCCGCATCGCGGTGCAGCTGCACGGCGCGACCACCGAATGGGAGCCGGTTCCCGACTTCTGTGAGGTGCTGCGCTGCGCGGGCGCCGACGTGGTCCCGGTCCCGGTGTACCGGTGGGAGCCGCCGGCCGATCGCTGCCCGATGGACGCCATGATCGAGTCGATCATCTCCGGCAGCCTCGACTGCGTCACCTTCACCAGTGCCCCCGCGGTGGCCTCGCTGCTGATGCGGGCCAAGGAGACCGGCCTGCTCGAGTCCGTGCTGCACGCGCTGCGCGGTCGGGTTCTCGCGGCCTGCGTCGGCCCGATCACCGCCGCTCCGCTGGAGGAACTCGGTGTGCCGACCACCATGCCGGGCCGCGCGCGGCTCGGTGCGCTGGCTCGCCACGTCGCCGAGGAACTGCCGCGCCGGGCGAGCCGGATCTACGCGGCCGGTCACCTGATCAGCGTGCGTGGTGGCTGCGTCGTCGTCGACGGTGAGGTGCGTCAGCTGGCGCCCGCGCCGATGGCGTTGATGCGGTCGCTGGCCCGTCAGCCCGGCCGGGTCGTGTCCCGCGAGGACCTGCTCTCGGCCCTGCCCGGCGGTGGCGACGACACCCACGCGGTGGAGACCGCGATCGCCCGGCTGCGCGCCGGTCTCGGCACGCCGAAGGCGATCCAGACCGTGGTCAAGCGTGGCTACCGGCTCGCGCTCGACGCCGCCGACTGCTCGGACACTCCGGCGAGCCGCCCGCCGGTACAGCCGCCGCACCAGGCCGGAATCGGCACGCCCGCCCGGTCGCCGCGCCCGGCGCAGCCGATCGGAGTCTGGTGAGTACCGCGCGGCCGGGTGAGCCGGCCCTGGTGCTCGTCGCGCACGGCACCCGCAGCGCGCGGGGCGTGGAGATGATCGCTGCGCTCGCCGACGCGGTGGCCACCGAGCTCGGCGCCGCGGTTTCGGGGCGCGGCGCCGACGGCACGGAATCCGACGGCGCGGCGCCCAACGCCGCGCTGCGCACCGCCTTCGTCGACGTGCTCGGCCCGTCGCCGTCGGAGGTGCTGCGCGACCTCGACGGTCCGGCCGTCGTGGTGCCCGCGTTCCTCGCCTCGGGCTACCACGTCTACCAGGACGTGCCGCGCGAAGTCGCCGAGAGCGGGCACACCGAGGTCGCGGTCACCGCGGCCATGGGTCCCGATCCGGCGCTGACCAGGATCATGGCGGTGCGCTTGCGGGCCGCGGGCTGGCGTCCCGGTGACGCGGTGGTCTTCGCCGCCGCCGGGTCGTCGGACGCGCGGGCCCGTCAGGATGTCCGCCGGGCGGCGGGCATGCTCGCCGAACAGCTCGGCGTGCCGGTGCGGATCGCCTACGTCGCGACCGGTACGCCGCGCGTGCCCGAGGTCGTCGCCGAACTGCGGGAAGCGGGTGCGGGGCGCGTCTTCATCGCCTCCTATCTGCTGGCCCACGGCCTGTTCCACCAGCGCCTGCACGACGCGGGCGCCGACGGTGTGGCCGAACCGATCGGGGTCCATCCCGCGGTGGTCCGCCTGATCGCCGACCGATACCGCACGGCCGCAAGGGAACTCGTTCGCGCCCGGGTGCGCTGACCGGTCCGTTCGTGCCTGCGCCGAGGTGCGCCACCGCGGTGCGCGACGGCCTCGCGCGGGTGGGCGGACCTCGTCGGACGCGTTGCCACAGCCCGGTGAGTGCGGGCTCCGGCGACTAGAGTTGGGCCCGACTTCACACCGAGGGGGCACCGTGGCAGATTCGCCGGCGGATCACGAGGATCCGCGACCACAGCAGGACGAGCTGACGTCGTATCCCGACGCGGTTCCGCAGGCATCGGCCAACCCGAGCGCGGCGGTGCCACCGTCTCCGAGCGGCGCCGGGGGGTCCGCGCCGTATCCGAATCCGGCGGTGTCGCCGAGCGCCGGGGCGGCGTACCCGCCGCCCCCTCCGCATGCGGCGGGTGCGCCCTACCCGAATCCGGCTGCGCCCCAGCCGTATCCGAACACAGCGGGGCACCCGGGAGCGCCCTATCCGCAGGCCGGGCCTGGTGGCCTTGCGCCCTACCCGCAGGCCGGGCCTGGCGGCCCTGCGCCCTATCCACCGGCTGTGCCCGGCGGGCCGGCGTATCGCCCGGCGACTCCCTATCCGGCGGCAGCGCCGGTCGACGTGGGTCCGAAAGTCGTTCCGCAGAATGTGCAGATCGCGTTCTACGTGATGCTCGCCGGCGCGATCGTGACCGTGCTCAGCGCCGCCTACATGCTGACCACCATCGACAAGATCCGCTCGGACGCGCTCGACGCCTCGGGTGGGGTGTTCCGCGGCGACGACCTCGACATCCTCGTCTACGCGGGCCTCGCAGGCGGAATCCTGACCGCGCTGGTCACGGCGGGCCTGTGGGTGTGGATGGCCTTCGCCTGCCGCGCGGGCAAGAACTGGGCCCGCATCACCGGCACCGTCTTCTTCGGCATCAATGTGCTGTTCTCCGTCATCGCCGTGATCAGCACGGTCACCGCGCCCGACGCCGACCTGCAGTCCCTGGCCTTCACCGTGGTGACCGTGATCATCGGCCTGGCCGCGGTGATCCTGCTCTGGAACCCCCGATCCGCCGCCTTCTTCGCCCCGGCCCCGCCGCCGGGATACCAGCCCTACCCGCCTACCGGGCCGTGGTGAAGTTCGCCCGGTAGGTACTCGGCGGGACACCGAGCTGGCGGATCATGTGCTGCCGCAACGATTCCGCCGACCCGATCCCGCTGTGCCTGGCCACCTGCTCGATCGGCAGCGACGTCGATTCCAGTAGTTCCCTGGCCCGGTGCAGCCGCTGGTGCAGCAGCCATTTCTGTGGGCTGAGCCCGGTCTCCTCGTGGAAGCGTCGGGTCAGCGTGCGCACACTCGTCGTGGCGTGCTCGGCGAGCTCGCGCAGCGACAGGGGAGTGTCGAGCCGGGACAGCGCCCAGGCGCGGGTGGCCGAGAGCGAGAGATCGTCGTCCGGGGGGAGCGGGGTGTCGACGAACTGGGCTTGGCCGCCGGGACGCACCGGGGTCACCACGGCGGCGCGGGCCGCCTCGTTGGCCACGGTGGCGCCGTAGTCCTGGCGAATCAGATGCAGGCACAGGTCGATTCCGGCGGCGGCGCCCGCCGAGGTGGTGACCGGGCCGTCCTCGACGAACAGCGCGTCGGTGCGCACCCGGACCGCCGGATGCGCGCCCGCCAGTTCGTCGGCCAGCCCCCAGTGCGTGGTGGCGGTCCGCCCGTCCAGCAGCCCGGCCTGGGCCAGGACGAAGGCGCCGCTGCAGATCGAGGTGACCAGGGTGCCCCGGTCGACGGCGGCGCGCAGCGCGGCCAGGATGCCCGGATCGGCGCCGGTCCGGGCGCCGGTGCTGGGCACGATCACCGTGTCGGCCGATTCCAGCACGTCGAGCCCGTGCGGGATCACCACATCGAACCCGCCCGAGTTCGCGAGCACCACACCGGGTTCGGCGGTGCACACCAGCACGCGATAGCCGGGCGCGCCGCCGACCACCACCGATTCCATCAGCGATCCCGGCATGGCCAGATCGAACGACTTCACCGGGGGCACGGCGACAACGGCGACGGTCTTCATGGCCTGATCCTTGGGATAGCTGGCATTCCAGCCACTAGTTTAGCCCGCCCGCGCCCGGCATCGTTGGTGGTGCGTCCGGCGAACGGCGTCGGAGCGCTACGAAATCTGTTGCTGGGAAAGGGAAT
This sequence comes from Nocardia fodinahabitans, assembly GCF_052983615.1. Classification (NCBI taxonomy): domain Bacteria; kingdom Bacillati; phylum Actinomycetota; class Actinomycetes; order Mycobacteriales; family Nocardiaceae; genus Nocardia; species Nocardia fodinahabitans. The sequence continues at coordinate 1,658,178 of NZ_JBRJJC010000001.1, read as the reverse complement.
TCATATGCCCAAGCATGTCGTGATCGGTCGTGGGGCCACCGCGTCCGCCGCCGCGCTGTTGCTCGCCGAGTCCGGCGACCGCGTGACGATGATCAGCCGCGGCGGCCTCGGCCCCGATCACCCCGGAATCGACCGCGTCGCCCTCGACGCCACCGACACCACCGTGCTGATCGAGCACGTCACCGGCGCCGCGACCGTGTTCAACCTGGCCATGCCCGCCTATCACACGTGGCCGGAAACCGTTCCGCCCCTGTTCGGTTCGATCAGGGCCGCCGCCGAGACCGCCGGTGCGAACCTGGTGATGATGGGCAACCTCTACGGCTACGGTCCCGTCGACGGCATCGTCGACGAGGCGACCCCGCTGGCCGCCACCGGCAACAAGGGCGAGGTCAGGGCCAGGATGTGGACCGAGGCGCTGGCCGCGCACGAGACGGGTGGGCTGCGCGTCACCGAGGTGCGCGCCGGCCAGTTCCTCGGCGCGGGCGCGGTCTCGATCTTCTCCCTGCTGGTGCAGCCCGCCGTGCTGGCGGGCGAGCAGGCGCGGGTGCCGCAGGCGCTGGACCTGGCGCATTCGTTCACCGCGATCGACGACGCCGCGGCCGCGCTGGTCGCCGTCGCCCGCGACGACCGCGCGTGGGGCCGAGCCTGGCACGCGCCGATGATCACCACCACCGTGCGCGCGGTCGCGAACAGGCTGGCGGCGCTGGCCGGTGCGCCCGAGCCCGACCTGGCCGTGCTCGCCGACGCCGAGATCGCCGAGCTCGCGCAGGGTGATCCGTTCTGGGGCGAGCTGTTCGAGACCGCGCACATGTCGCACCGGGAATTCGTTGCCGACGATTCCGCACTGCGCGCCACCTTCGGCGTCACCGCGTCCGCGCTCGACGACGTGTTGCGCGCGGTACTGCCGGCGGCTGCCTCGAACGTCGCGAAAGCGGGGATGCCCTAGGTTTGCCAGTACCTCGCTTTCAGGCGGACACGAGCCGGTCAATGCCGGATATCGGCTGTTTCGTAGGGCATGCTCGGAGTATGCGTCGGCTCCTGTGCTGTGTGCTCGTACTGCTCGGCTGTGGGTTCGTGATCGCACCGCGCGCGTCGGCGGAAGCGGGCGTTCTCGATGTCCGGCCGCTCGGCGGCAGGCAATACGAAGTGGTCGTGTATTCGGCGGCGATGAACCGCCCGATCACGCTGTGGCTCTCGCATCCCGGCGCGGGCGCGCCCGCGCTGTACCTGCTGAACGCGGTCGACGGCGGGGAGAGCGGCGGGCCGTGGATGCGCCGCACCGACGTGGTGGACTTCTTCGCCGACAAGCCGGTCAACGTGGTCGTCCCGATCGGCGGCCGGGCCAGCATGTACACCGACTGGCAGCGCGACGACGCGGTCCTGGGCCGCAACAAGTGGACCACTTTCCTCACCAGCGAGCTCCCGCCGCTGCTGAACCAGCGATTCGGCATGACCGGCGCCAACGCCGTCGCCGGTCTGTCGATGTCGGCCACCTCCGCGCTGAACCTGGCCATCGCCGCCCCCGGCCTGTATCGCGCGGTCGGCGCGTTCAGTGGGTGCACCCAGACCGCGAACCCGTTGGCGCAGGCGCTGGTTCGGGCCCAGCTGGCGACGTTCGCCGCGGACGCCACCAACATGTGGGGCGGTCCGATCGACCCGGCCTGGACCGTCAACGACCCGGTCGTGCAGGCCGAACGCCTGCGCGGCACCGCCATCTACCTGTCCGCGGGCAACGGCATCCCCGGTCGGCACGAGGCGATCAACGATCCGAGTATCGCGGGCAATCTCGGCATCCTGGTCGACCGCCTGCTGGTCGGCGGCACGATGGAGGCCGTCGCCGGCAGCTGCACCGGTCCGATGGCGGCCCGGCTGGCCCAGCTCGGCATCCCCGCCGACGTGCGCTTCCGGGCTGCGGGCACCCATGCCTGGCCGTACTGGCAGGACGACGTGCACGACTCGTGGCCGATGTTCGCCGCCGCCCTCGGTCTCTGAAACCTGTCGGTGCCCCGGCGCACACTGGGGCCATGGCCTATGACGAGGAACTCGCCGAGCGCATCCGGGAGATCGTCTACCCCGGGCAGGATCTCGTCGAGCAACGGATGTTCGGTGGACTCGCGTTCCTGGTCGGCGGCAATATGGCCGTCGCCGCCAGCGGCAAGGGCGGGCTGCTGGTCCGGGTCGACCGGGCCGAGGGGGAGTCGCTCATCGACGGGCAGTCGGTGGCGCCGATGGTGATGGGTGGCCGCGAGATGGTGGGCTGGCTGCGCGTCGCCACCGCCACCGTCGAGGACGACGTGGTGTTGCGCGAGTGGGTCGAGCGGGGCGTGAACTACGCCAGATCCCTGCCGCGAAAAAAGTAGGAAGAACTTCGGCGGATGTGTCGAGCCGGCGCGATCGGCTCCGACCAGTGGGTGACAGCAAGCCAGCGCACACTCCCGAAGGAGCACGTCATGTCCGTCAACACCTTCCTCTGGTTCGACACCGACGCCGAAGCGGCTGGTGAGCTCTACGCCGCGACGGTGCCGAATTCGCGCGTCGTCGAGGTCACCCGGCAGGCCGACGGCTCGGCCTTCATCGTCACCCTCGAGCTCGACGGTCAGGCCGTCACGCTGATGAACGGCGGACCGGCGCATCCGCACACCGACGCCGCCTCGCTACAGGTCGTCGTGGACACCCAGGACGAGGTCGACCGGCTCTGGGACACCCTGTCCGAGGGCGGCGAGCCCGGCCCCTGCGGCTGGCTGAAGGACCGTTTCGGCCTGTCCTGGCAGATCGTCCCGTCGGTGCTGCCGAAGCTGATGAGCGGCGACGCGGACCGGGTCATCGCGGTCGGCACCGCGCTGCGATCGATGTCCAAGCTCGACATCGCTGCCCTGCAGCAGGCCTACGACCAGGCCTGACCCGGAGACGTCGACGGCCGCCGCGGATCGGTAGTTCGCGGCGGCCGTTCGGGGCGTGCCGGGTCAGCCGGCCGGTGCCGGTGTAGGCGGTGCCGACGTAGTGGGTGCTGCCGCCGACCGTGACGCCCTGGACGAGCGCCGAGGCCTGCGGCGCCACCAGGACGCCGGCCGTTTCGGCGCAGGTGACGCCGGAATCATCCCGTGCGGATGAGGCGAACGGTGCGGCGGTCGTCGAGACTGGGCACATGCCGACGTCGGATGCGGTTCGCTACCAGTTCGTCATCGAGGGCGAACTCACGGAACGTGCTGTCGCCGCGTTCCCGGAGCTCCGGCGCAGCGCCCATTCGCCCACCGGAACCACCACTCTCTACGGCGAGCTGGCCGACAGCACCGCCATGCGGGGCGTGCTCGCTCGCATCGATGTCCTCGGGCTCACCCTGCTCGGCATGTCCCGCCTCCCCGACTGATCGTGAGGTTGCCAAACAATAGCCGGTCGCGGCAAACCGTCGCGATGACGACGATCTGATAACGAGCATCCCGACTCCGCATCACCGCTGAACGCGCAGCTCGCGTATCGCCTACCGTCGAACCTGCTGGTGGATCGGCCCGCAGGGGAGACGACGAGCTCAGGAGTGTGCTGGTGGCGACTTCGTACCGCGCGATTGCTGAAAGTCCTTCGGTCGTCGATGCCCGCGTCCCCGAGCTGTCGTTCGCCGCCGTCCGATCCGCCGATCTCAGTGCCCGTCTCGACCGCGCACACGCCGGCGCCGGGCACACGGTGCTGGTGTCGGGGCCCGCGGGCAGCGGCAAGACCGTCGCCCTGGTCGACTGGGTGACCCGCTCGCGGCGCGTCCGCTCGGCCACCATCGGCTGGCTGACCGTCACCGAGTCGCTGGCGGCGGGCGGTGAGCTGATGCCGGCGCTCGCGCAGCTCCTCGACCGGTCGGCCGACCTGGCCCCCGACGGCGCCCTGCGCACCCCCGTCGACCAGGCGGCCGAACTGATCGATGCCATGGCGGGCGCGGTCGATCGAGCGGTCCTGGTGATCGATGACGCCCACCTGATCACCGACCCGCTGCAACTGGCCGGGCTCGAGTACCTGCTCGCCCACCTGCCCGGCGCGGTCACCGTGCTGATCGCGGGCCGGTTCGATCCGCCGCTGCGCTGGCACGCGATGGAGCTGGCGGGCAAGCTCACCCGGATCGGCGTCGCCGAGCTCACGCTGTCCCCGGAGCGGATCGCGCAGCTGTTCGCCCAGCACGGCTGCCTGCTCGACGAGGACGAGTTGGCCATGGTGCACAGCCTGACCCGGGGGTGGGCCGCGCTGGTGCGGATCGCCGCGATCTATCTGGCCGCCCATGCCGAGGACCGCGACACCGCGCTGACCACCCTGGCCAGGCCCTCGCACGCGGTCGCGGATTTCCTGGTCGCCGAGCTGATGCAGTCGCTGCCGCCGGAGACCCTCGAATTCCTGCTCGTCACCGCGGTGCCGGCGCGGTTCTGCCTGCCGATGGCCGAGGAACTGGCTGGCGCGCACGCGGCCCGGATCCTCGACGAACTGCTACGCGCGAACTTCCCCGTGCACACCGTCGCCGACGCGGGGGAGCTCTGGCACAGTTACCACCCGCTGCTGCGGGCCTACCTGCAGGCCGAGGCCGCGCACACCAGGTCCGACCGGTTGCCCGCCCTGCATCGCCGGGTCGCGGGCTGGTTCTGCGCCGCCGCGTTGCCCGCGCCCGCGCTCGAGCACGTCATGGCCGAACCAGGTACGCCCGGCCTGGTGCCGTTCCTGCGGGACTGGGGGCTGCGGATGGTGCTCGACGGCACCGGCCACCTGCTGCTCACCGCCGTCGACCACGTGCCCGAGGTGGCCGAGGACAGCTACCTGCGGCTGCTGCGGGCCGCGGTCGCCGTGGAGGCGGGCGAGATCTCCGCCGCGGAGGTCTATCTCGAAGCCGCGCACGTCGGACCGGGCGAGGAGTCGCGGATCGTGCCCGCCGCGTGGATGGTGGCGCTCGACCACGCGGTCAGCGCGGGCGTCGCGGTGCTGGTGGGTGACGCGGGGTCGACGCGCTGGCCGCTGCCGCCGGTGACCGGTCACCCCGACCTGGATTGCTACGCCGCCCTGCATTGCGGCTGCGCCGAGGTCGCCGGTGGCGAATTCGACGGCGGCGTCGCCGCGCTGCGGCACGCGATCGTGCACGCCGAAGAGGCCGGGCTCGGCCGGACCGCGGTGCGCGCCAGAACGGCGGTGGCCGTCGCGGCCGGGCATTCGGGACGGGTCGGGGAGCAGCGCGCACTCGCCGCCGCGGCACTGGACTGCGCCGCGCGTCACGATCTCGGCGGCTCGGCCGAGGCGGCCTTCGCCGCGATCGTCGCGGCCTACGCCGCCTATCAGCAGGGCGAGCCGGTCGACCGGCCGCTCGCGGCGCTACCGGTGGAGGCCGCCTTCGACACCGCCACTCCCGCGCCGCTGCGCCAGGCCGCGATCCTCATCGGTGTGCTGAGTTTCGGCGCGGCGGCCGATCGCGCCGCCGCCGCGACCACCCTGTGCAAGCAGACGCATCGGCTGATCGACGAGTCACCGACGCTGGCCGGGACGGCCGCGCTGGTCACCGACGTGCTGTGGGCCCTGTTGCGGCTGCAATCACGAACGGACGCACAACAACTGGTCGACCACGCCGCCCGGGTCCTCGGCCCGGCACCGGAGGTCGTCGTCGCCGAGGCGGCGCTGGCCGTGTACACCCACCGCCCGACCGCGGCGCTCGCACTGCTCGAACCGTTGCTCGCCGGCGTGCCGCCGGCGAACTCGGGTCTGTCGGTGACGGCCTGGCTGCTGGTCGGGGTGGCCGCCGACCGGCTCGATCGCCCACGCAAGGTCGACGAGGCGTTCGAGCAGGCGCTCGCGCTGGCCAGCGGCGAACAGCTGATCCGTCCCTTCCTCGACGTGCCGGGAGCCGCCGAGATGCTCGACCGGCTGGGCGGGAGTTTCGGTCGCTTCGACGCCTTCGTCGACCTGGTCCGTGGCTGCCGTGGTCCGGCCGCGGGCGCGCCGCAGCTCACCGACACCGAACTCGCTGTGCTGCGCCAGCTTCCGTCGGGTATGACCGCGGTGAACATCGCCGCGAACATGGGCGTCTCGGTGAACACCGTGAAGACCCACCTGCGCGGCATCTATCAGAAGCTCGGCGTCAACGCGCGCGCCGACGCGATCGCCGACGCCCGTCGGATCGGGCTGATCTGAACCGTCCTGACCCGCCGCGGCCGAAGTTCACCCCGTTCGGATGAGGTCGCGGCGGCGCCCCGGTGTGATGCTGCGGGTGCGGTCGATTCGGGGTTCGACGGTCCCGCACGCGCGAGGGTCAGGCGTCGAGTTCGGTCCGATCGGCGCGAGTCGCTCATCTGTCGTGGGAAGGGAACCGATGACCAGTCAGCAGCAAGCCTCGGCCAGCATCGAAGCGGGCAACGACCAAGCGTCGCGCACGCTTCCGTTCGACGACACCCAGGATTTCGCTGATGCCGAACGCGGATTCGTCGCCGCGCTGTCGCCGGGCGTGGTCCGCGACGCCGACGGCAGGGTGGTGTGGGACAGCGGCGCCTTCTCCTTCCTCGACGGCGAGTGCCCGCCCACGGTCCATCCGAGCCTGTGGCGGCAGTCGAAACTGGTGGCGATGCAGGGCCTCTACGAGGTCACCGACGGCATCTACCAGATCCGTGGTCTCGATCTGTCCAATATGACGCTGGTGGAGGGCGATACCGGCGTGCTCGTGATCGATCCGCTGATCTCGAAGGAGACGGCCGCCGCCGGTCTCGCCCTGTATCGCGAGCATCGCGGTGACCGTCCGGTGACCGGGGTGATCTTCTCGCACTCCCACATCGACCACTTCGGCGGTGTCAAGGGCGTGACCACCGAGGCGGACGTCGAGGCGGGCCGGTGCCCGATCATCGCGCCGGTCGGGTTCATCGAGCACGCGGTCGAGGAGAACGTCTACGCCGGAACGGCGATGGCCCGGCGCGCGGCCTACATGTACGGCGCGGCGCTGCCTGCCGGACCGCTGGGCGCGGTCGGCGCCGGGCTGGGACCGACGACCTCCACGGGCACGCCGACCCTGATCCTGCCGACCGTCTCCATCGAGCACACCGGCCAGGCCGTGACCGTCGACGGCGTCGCCATCGAATTCCAGATGACGCCCGGGACCGAGGCTCCCTCGGAGATGAATTTCTACTTCCCCGACCGGCGCGCACTGTGCATGGCCGAGAACGCCACCCACACCCTGCACAATCTGCTGACGCTGCGCGGCGCGCTGGTGCGTGATCCGCACGTGTGGTCGAAGTACCTGACCGAGGCGATCAATCGCTACGCGGGCCGCTCCGACGTCGTATTCGCCTCACACCACTGGCCGACCTGGGGCACCGAACGGCTCACCGAATACCTGTCGATCCAGCGCGATCTCTACGGTTACCTGCACGACCAGACGCTGCGGGCCCTGAACAAGGGCGCCACCGGCATCGAGATCGCCGAGGACATCCAGCTGCCACCCGCCGTCGCGAACGCGTGGTCCACCCACGGCTACTACGGCTCGGTCAGCCACAACGTCAAGGCCATCTACCAGCGGTACATGGGCTGGTTCGACGGCAATCCGGCCACCCTGTGGCAGCACACCCCGGTCGAGTCGGCGGTGCGCCACGTCGATTTCATGGGCGGTGCGGACGAGGTCGTCGCCAAGGCCCGCACGGCCTACGACGACGGCGATTTCCGCTGGGTCGCCCAGGTGCTGAACTACGTGATCTTCGCCGACCCGGACAACGCCGAGGCCACGGCGTTGCAGGCCGATACGCTCGAACAGCTCGGCTACGGTTCCGAGAACGGCACCTGGCGCAACTTCTTCCTGATGGGCGCCTACGAGTTGCGTAACGGCAAGATCGGTACGCCGACGGCGACCAACGCCCCCGATATCCAGTCGACGCTGTCGGTGGAGCAACTGTTCGACGCCCTGGCCCTGCGCGTCGACGGCCCGCGGGCCTGGTCGGCGACGATCGTCATCGACTGGCGGGTCGGCGACGGCCCGGTGCACCGCACCCACCTCCGCAACGGACTGCTCGTCCACTTCGACGTCGACGGCGATCTCCCGCCCGCGGACGCGACGTTCACCCTCACCGCACCGGACTTCCAGGCGGCCCTGCTCGGTGGCGCGTCGCTGCCGGACATGATCGCGGCCGGCCGCGTCACGGTCGACGGTGACGCGGGCAAGCTGGCCGAACTCGTCGGCTACCTGGACGCTCCCGATCCGGATTTCTCGATCGTGACGCCCTGATGTCCACCCTGGGATTCCTGGTCCCCGCCGATCAGCGCCGATCGCTGGACGAGCTCACCGACAAGCTGGATCTGTCGGTCGGCGCGGTCACCGCCAAGCGGTCGGCGTTCTGGATCATGCTGGTGCTCTCGGCGGTGATCGCGATCTCGGGCGTCATCGGTGACTCCACCGCCACGGTGATCGGCGCGATGATCGTGGCGCCGCTGTCGGTGCCCATCCTCGGGGTCGCGCTGGGGGTGGTCACCGGCCGCGCCGCGCTGGTCGGGCGCAGCCTGCTGCTGGTGCTGGCGGGGATCGTGGTGGTGGTCGCCCTCGGCTACCTGTTCGCGCAGGTGCTGCCGAATCCGGTCAATGTGCTCTCGAACGCCCAGGTGGTCGGGCGCACCTCGCCGAAGCTGATGGATCTGACCGCCGCGCTCGCCACCGGGCTGGTGGCGGCGGTGGCCGTCACCCGGCGCGATGTCGGCGATGTGCTGCCCGGGGTGGCGATCGCGATCTCGCTGGTGCCGCCGCTGGGTGTGGTCGGGGTGTGTCTGGGCTCGAGCGCGCCCTCGCTCGCGCTCGGCGCGTTCGTGCTGTTCGCGTCGAATGTCGTCGCCATGATCATCACGGTGACGGCGGTGCTGCTCATCGCGGGCTACGCCGGGGAGGCGGAGGCGTCGTCGGCCCGGCGCGGTCGCGCGTATCTGGTGCTCGGCGCCGCGCTGGTGCTGGTCGCGATCCCGATGGTGATCAACTCGCTGTCGACCCTGTGGGCCGGGCAGATCGCCGACGCGACCAGTGAATGGCTGGGCGACGCGCCGGGGGCGCAGGTCATCGATGTCTCGCTGCACAGCGACACCGCGACGATCTCGGTGCTCGGTCCCCAGCAGCTGCCACCGGTGGCCGAGCTACAGGAGGCGGTGGACGATCTGGTGCCGTTCGACCCGAAGGTGGTCGTCGTCCACACGGTCGGCGCCAGACTCCAGGAGTGACCGCTCGAACGCACCGTGCCCCCGGACCTGTCCGGGGGCACGGTGCGTCGGAGGGCGTGTTCAGCCGAGCAGTTGCGCCTTGGCGGTGGCGAATTCCGCGTCGGACAGCGCACCCGCGGAGTGCAGCTCGCTCAACTGCTTCAGCTTGTCGACCAGGTCCACCGGTGGTGCCGGTGGCGGTGCAGCGGCGGCGGCCTGCTGTGCGGCCGCCTGCTGCGCGTAGGCCTGTTGCTGGGCGGCCTGTTCGGCGGCCTGCTGGTCGCTGACGGCCTGCTGTTCGGCCGAGCGTTTGGCGGCCCGGTTGTGCATCGCGTTGGACGTCGCGGTGGCAGTGCCCGCGACGACCGCGGTCCGTGCCACGGTGCCGAGCAGTCCCGGCCGGCCACCGCGGCCTCGTCGTAGCGGCATGTCGTCTCCTCCCTAGGCCGTCGCCGCGGCGGACACCGCGGACTCGACGACATCACGGGGAACCGGCACCTGCAGCGCGACCTCGCCGTCGACGCCACGCACCGCGGCGGCCAGCCGCACGGCCCAGGTCTGCTCGAAGACCAGGATCAGGGCCGTACTGCCCGGCTCCAGCGATGCGCGCACGACGGCGACATCGGACTCGCTGACCAGATCGATGTCAGCGGCGGTGAGCCCGGTGCGGCCGATCTCGGTGATGTTGTCGTCGATCTCGGATTCGGTGACCGTGCCGTCCTCATCCATCGTCAGCACCACCAGATCCAGCAACGTCACCAGCCCGTTCCCGACGACCTCGGCGAGCGCGTCGGTGACGGTCGAGTCGATGGTGGTGCCGGGAAAGGCGAGGACGACGAATTCGACCGGGCCCAGAACAGGTGTTGTTCCCATTCCGCGATGCTGCGCCGATCGGGCTCCGCCCGCCTCACCCGATTCGGGTGAATCCCGAGCCGCATGGAATTCACCCGGAAAGTGTGACGCGGGGTCGCCGCGTGCGCCTTAGCGTCGAGGTATCAGCGGTCCCCTCGAAAGGAGTGCCCATGAACGGCATCGTCGTCGTGGTGGTCGGTGCTCTTCTGTGCTTCTACGGCATCCGCTCGGTCCACCTGGGGATCCTCGCGATCGGTTTCGGTCTCGGCTGGATGATCGCCGACCTGTTCAACGCCACATTCTGGTGGCTGTTGCTGATCGCGCTGATCGGCGCGATCTCGTCGTGGGTGATCACCTCGCTGGTGTTCCGCTTCGCGTCGTATTTCATCGGCGGCCTGACCGGCGCGATGATCGGCGCCAAGCTGGCCACCGTGCTCCAGCCCGGCGACAAGAATGTCCCGCTGAGCATGATCGTCGCGCTCGCGATGTGCGTGGCCGGTGCGTTCCTGGCGCAGAAGTTCCGGGCGCGGGCGCTGCTGTGGCTGACCTCGATCGGCGGCGCGAGCATGGTGCTCAGCGGTGCCGCCCTGATGAGTGATTCGCTGGAATTCCTGCGTCACCCCGAGGCCGGTTGGGAGCAGGTCACCGCGACGCTGGCCTGGATCGGGCTGTCGGTGCTCGGCTGGATCGTCCAGCGGCACCTGTTCGCCGAGAAGCTCGGGATCGAGCACCTCGCCGGCGGCGACGATCAGATCGACCAGAGCAAACGCAACGGCGGCTGGCCCACCCGCTAGCGCCTACTCGGTCGGCGACTGCAGCGCGGGGAACCAGACATCGGTCAGCACCGTGGCGGCCTTCTCGGCCGTGACATCGATGACGCCCTGCATGGCCCACCGGGTGAAGAACCGCTCGAGCTGGGCGACGAGCAGTTCGATCCGCAGCCTGGCCTCGTCGCGGCGGTGTTCGGGCCAGCGGGCGAGGTAGGCGGGCATGCTGTCGGCCAGGGTCATGATCCCCTCGCGCGCCACCGCGCGGAATTCCGGTTCGAGCGCGGTGGCCTCGTCCCAGGCCGGGAGCATGTCCTTGTTGGTGAGGAACCAGTAGATCGCCCGGGTCATCCACTCCTCGAACGCCGCCCTGGAGCCGGTGGTGAGCACCCGGTCGAGGTCGGCGTAGAACTCCCGGACACTGGTCAGCGTGCCCTCGTTGGCGATCGCTCGCAGCACTTCGCCCTTGCTCGTGAAGTGCAGGTAGAACGTCGCCCGGCTGCAGCCGACGGCGGCCACGATGTCGTCGACCCGGACCGCGGAGTAGCCCTGGGTCTCGAACAGCGAGCGCGCGGTCTCCACGATCTTGTTCCTGGTGAGACGCTTCTGTTCCTCGCGCAGGGAGCCGCGGCGGGCAGCGGGTTCGGTCGCCATGAGTCCATCCTAGACGATCCGCCCATTCACTAGACACCATGTCCAGCGAGGCGCTACGCTGTGGTTCACGTCACTCGGCCCGGTCATCGACGACCGCGCTGTTCAGGAGTTGTGCATGGATACACGCGAATTGCCCAGGGTCTGCGTCATCGGCGCCGGACCTTCGGGTATCACCGTTGCCAAAAGGCTGGCCGAGAACGGGATCCCGTTCGACTGTTACGAGGCCTCCGACGAAGTCGGCGGCAATTGGTACTACAAGAACCCCAACGGGATGTCGGCCTGTTATCAGAGCCTGCACATCGACACCTCGAAGTACCGCCTGCAGTTCGAGGATTTCCCGGCGCCCGAGGAATGGCCGCACTTCCCGCACCATTCGCAGCTGCTGCAGTACTTCAAGGACTACGTCGACCATTTCGACCTGCGCGACCGCATCCGGTTCAACACCCTGGTCACCGCCGCCGACCGCGACGACGCCGGGCTCTGGCGGGTGACCACCGCGGCGGGCGACACCGAGGTCTACGACGCGCTGATCGTCTGCAACGGCCACCACTGGAATCCCCGATTCCCCGACTACCCGGGCGAATTCGACGGCGTGCTGATGCACAGTCACGCCTACAACGACCCGTTCGATCCGGTCGACATGCGCGGCAAGCGGGTCGTGGTGGTCGGCATGGGCAATTCCGGGCTCGATATCGCCTCGGAGCTGTCCCAGCGGTTCATCGCCTCGAAGCTGTTCGTCTCGGCCCGCCGGGGCGTCTGGGTGCTGCCCAAGTACGTCAATGGTGAAGTGGGCGACCGGCGTTCGATGCCGTCGTGGATTCCGGCCAAGATCGCGCTGAAACTCAAGCAGCGATTCGTCCGCAAGAATCGCGGCGACATGGCCAACTACGGCCTGCCCGCGCCCGACCACGAGCCGTTCGAGGCGCATCCCTCGGCCAGTGAGGAGTTCCTGCACCGGGCCGGCTGCGGTGACGTGGAGTGCAAGCCCGCGATCACCCGCTTGGACGGCGACACCGTGCATTTCGCCGACGGCAGCAGCGAACAGATCGACGTGATCGTGTGCGCCACCGGCTATCACATCAGCTTCCCGTTCCTCACCGACACCGCGCTGGTGCCCGACGCCGCCAACCGGTTCCCGCTGTTCCAGATGATGCACAAGCCCGGGGTGGACAATCTGTTCTATCTCGGCCTGGCCCAGCCCATGCCGACGCTGGTGAACTTCGCCGAGCAGCAGAGCAAGCTGGTCGCCGCCTATCTGACCGGCCGCTACCACCTGCCCCCGCGTGCGGAGATCGACACGGTGCTGCGCGAGCAGGAATCCCGGCGCACCGGCCGCTATTACGACTCGCCTCGGCACACCATCCAGACCGAATTCGAACCGTATGTGCGCTCGATGACCAAGGAGATGGCCCGCGGTGCGAAACGCGCCGCCGCGGCGGGCAATACGCTGCCGGTTCCCGCTCGCGCGACCGCGGGGGTGCCGCGATGAGCGCCGCCGGTTTCTGTCGCGACGAATTCGCCGGTGTGCGCGCGGCGTTCGACGACGAGCTCGACACGGGCTCCGAAGTCGGTGCGGCGCTGTGTGTCACCGTGGACGGTGATCCGGTCCTGGACCTGTGGGGCGGCTACGCCGATCCGGGCAGGACCCGGCCGTGGGGTGCCGACACCCTGGTCAACGTCTTCTCGGTGACCAAGACGATGACCGCGCTGTGCGCGCTGCTGCTGGTCGACCGCGGCGAGCTCGACCTCGACGCGCGGGTGGCCGCCTACTGGCCCGAGTTCGCGGCCAACGGCAAGGACGCCATCCTGGTCCGGCACCTGCTCTCGCACACCTCGGGCGTCTCCGGCTGGGAGAAGCCGATCGAGCTGTCCGACATCTACGACACCGAGGCCGCCGCGGCCCGGCTGGCGACCCAGGCGCCCTGGTGGGAGCCGGGCACCGCGTCGGGCTATCACGCCATCAACTACGGCCATCTCGTCGGTGAACTGGTTCGCCGTATCACCGGTCGCTCGCTGGGCCGCTTCTTCGCCGAGGAACTCGCGGGCCCATTGGGCGCCGATTTCCACATCGGCACCGGTCCCGAGCACGCCGACCGGATCGCCACCCTGATCCCGCCGGAGCTGCCCGAATTCGACCTGTCGACGCTCGACCAGGACAGCGTGCTGATCAAGACGCTCACCAGTCCCTGGCTCGAGGTCAGCGAGACCGCTACGCCGCAATGGCGGGCGGCCGAGATCGGTGGGACGAACGGACACGGCAACGCGCGCTCGGTGGCCCGGATCCAGTCGCTGATCGTCAACGGCGGTGAACTCGGTGGCAGGCGGTTCCTCTCGCCGGCCACCATCGAGCTGATCTTCCGCGAACAGGCCGACGGTATCGACCTGGCACTGCTGACCCCGCTGCGCTTCGGCATCGGCTACGGGCTGCCCCGGCCGCAGACCTTCCCGCACATCCCCGACGGCCGGGTCTGCTGGTGGGCGGGCTACGGCGGGTCGATGGTCGTCAACGACCTGGATCGCCGGATCACCTTCGCCTACACCATGAACCGGATGGCGACGGGCCTGATCGGCTCCGATCGCTGCGACCGATATCTCAAGGCTACCTTCGACGCGGTGGGGGAGCTCCGATGACGATGCGCGCGATGCAGCTGACGGCGCCTGGCACCCTCGAACTGCGGACGGTGCCGGTCCCCGACCTCGGACCCGACGATCTGCTCCTGCGGGTCGGCGCGGCCGGGATCTGCCATTCGGATTCTTTCGTGCTGAGCCTGCCGTTCCCGATGAGTGAGAAACCCCTGACGCTCGGCCACGAGATCGCGGGCACCATCGAGGCGGTCGGGTCGCGGGTCGCGGGCCGCCGGGCCGGCGAGCGTGGGCTGGTGTATCTGTGCTGGTCCTGTGGTGAATGCCGGGAGTGCTTGCACGGCAACGAGAACGTCTGCCTGGCGGCGGGCCGCACCGCCATGCCACCGTGCCCTGGCCTCGGCCCCGACGGCGGCATGGCCGAGTACGTGCGGATCCCGGTGCGCTCGTTCGTCCCCATCGGCGACATGGATTTCGCGCAGGCCGCACCGCTGGCCGACGCGGCGCTCACCCCGATGCACGCCATCCGCGGCGCGATGGATCAGCTTTGGCCGGGCGCCACCGCGGTCGCGATCGGCATCGGCGGCTTGGGCCACGTCGCGGTCCAACTGCTGAAGGCGCTCACCGAGACCAGGGTGATCGCGGTCGACGTCGATCCCGACAAACTCGCCCTGGCCACCGCCTGTGGCGCCGACGTCGTGCTGACCGCCGGTGACGACACCGCGGCCGCCATCCTCGACCTCACCGGCGGCCGCGGCGCCGAGGCGGTGTTCGACTTCGTCGGCGCCGACGCCACGGCCAAGCTGGCCGTCGAAACCGTCGCGCCCAACGGCGCCTACCGGATGGTGGGTCTGGCGGGTGGCATCCCTGGCATCGACTCCGGCCCGGCCGGTGGCCCCGGCCTGCCGTGGGGTGCCACGGTGCGCAAGTCCTACGGCGGCACCAGAAGCGACCTCGTGGACGTGATCACGCTGGCCGCCGCGGGCAAGGTTCGCGCCGAGGTCGAACGCTTCGACCTCGCCGACGCCCGCACCGCCTTCGACCGACTCGACGCAGGCGCGATCCGCGGACGCGCCGTCCTCATTCCCTGATGGAGAACAAGACCATGACCGATGTAGTGGACCCGCAGGAATTCGTGGCCAAGGTCGCCGCGGGCCTGACCGCGCCCGGCGCGCCCTTCGAGATGACCGTCGAACCCGTACTCGGCGTGCCGATTCCGGTGCTGGCACACCGCCGCCGCAGCCTGCGTGAGCTGCTCGAACACTCGCTGGGCTGGGGTGAGCGCGACTACCTGATCACCGAGGACCGCCGCCTGTCCTTCACCGAGCACGCCGCGGCCGCGGGCGCGCTGGCCACCGCGCTGGCGACCCGCTACGGCGTCGGCAAGGGCGACCGGGTCGGCATTCTGGCGGCCAACGGCCCGGACTGGGTGATCACGTTCTGGGCCGCGCAGTGCCTGGGCGCGATTCCGGTCGGCTATAACGCCTGGTGGGCGCCGCCGGAGATCGCCTACGGTCTCGAGCACACCGCGCCCACCGTGGTGATCGCCGACGCGAAGCGGGCCGCGGTGCTGGCCGAGACCGGCACCGATATCCCGGTCCTCACCATGGACAACGACCTGCCCGCCCTGATCGCCGAGTTCGGCGGCGGCGAGATCCCGAACACGCCGGTCGGCGAAGACGATCCGGCGGTGATCCTCTACACCAGCGGCACCAGCGGCAGGCCCAAGGGCGTGGTGCATTCGCAGCGGAACATGGTGGCCATCAGCGACTATCACCGTTTCACCGACGCGATGCTCGCCGCCTTCAGCGGCCAGCCGCCCAGCGACGCGCCGAGCGATCGCCGCTACCTGGTCACCGCGCCGCTGTTCCACATCGCCAGCCTGCACAATCTCGTCATCCCCCGGCTGGTGACCGGCGCGGCAGCGGTGTTTCCGCACGGCGCGTTCGAGGTCGGCCGGGTGCTGAGCCTGGTCGAGCGCGAGCGGGTCACCAACTGGGCCGCCGTGCCGACCATGGCTTCGCGCCTGCTGGATCACGATGTGGCCCAGCATGATCTGTCCTCGCTGAGCGCGCTGTCGCTCAATTCGGCGCCGTCCTCGCCCGCGCTGCTGGCCAGCCTGCGCGAGAAGATCCCGTCCCTGCAGTTCGCGCTGACCACCAGCTACGGACTCACCGAGAGCGGCACCGCCGCGACGGTGGCCACCCCGCTGGATCTGGTCGCCGACGACGCTTCGGTCGGCAGGCCGATCTTCGGTGTGGCGGTGGAGATCCGCGACGCCGACGGCGCGGCCGTGCCCGATGGCGAAGAGGGCGAGATCTGCATCCGCAGCCCGTACGTGATGCTCGGCTACTGGAACGACGACGCCGCGACCGCCAAGGTCATCGACGGCGAACGCTGGTTGCGCTCCGGCGATTTCGGCACCCTCACCGACGGCAGGCTCACCGTCTCGGGCCGGCGGACCGACCTGATCCTGCGCGGCGGCGAGAACGTCTACCCCACCGAGATCGAGAACGTGCTGTGCGAGCATCCCGCGGTCGCCGAGTGTGCTGTCTTCGGTGTCGCCCATCCCGATCTCGGGCAGGAAGTGGCGGCCGTCGTGGTCGCCGAGCCCGGCGCGGTCGACCCGGAGGAACTGCGCGCCTTCGTCGCCGCGCGGCTCGCCTATTTCAAGGTGCCCGCCCGCTGGCGGCTCACCGCGGAAGCCCTGCCGCGCAACGCGACAGGCAAAGTCACCCGGCGCGAGCTCGCGCTGTAAGAGGGGTCGGTTATGTTCGACAGCATCATCAAGGGCGGCCGCTGGTTCGACGGCACCGGCGCCGCGTCGGCGATCCGGCACCTCGGAATCAAGGACGGCAAGGTCGCCGAGATCTCGGCCACGCCACTCGACGAGACCGGCTGCGACCGGGTCGTCGACGCCACCGGCAAGTGGGTCGTGCCGGGCATGATCGATATCCACACCCACTACGACGTCGAGGTGCTGCTCGATCCGTCGCTGTCGGAATCGGTGCGTCACGGCGTGACCACCGTGCTGCTCGGTTCGTGCTCGCTGTCGACGGTGCACGTCGACGGCGAGATCGCCGGCGACCTGTTCGGCCGGGTCGAGGCGATTCCGCGCGCCCATGTGGTGCGCGCGGTGGAGGAGACCAAGAGCTGGCACTGCGCCGCCGAGTACGCCGCCGCGCTGGACGCGCTGCCGCTCGGCCCCAATGTGGCGAGCTTCATCGGGCACTCCGACATCAGGTCCGCGGTGATGGGCCTGGACCGGGCGACCCGCAAGGACGTCAAGCCCAGCGACACCGAACTCGCCGCGATGGCCACGAAGCTGACCGAGGCGCTCGACGCCGGCTTCGTCGGGATGTCCTCGCAGCGGCTGCTGTTCGACAAGCTCGACGGCGAGCTGTGCCGCTCCCGCACCCTGCCCTCGACGTATTCGACTCGGGCCGAACGCAAGACGCTCAACACCATCCTGCGGACCCGCGGTCGCGCGCTGCAGGGTGGGCCCGACGTCAACCGGTCCGACACGATGATCGCGATGGCGGCGAGCAGCATCGGCCTGTGGCGCAAGCCGCTCAAGGTGAGCCTGCTCTCGGCCGCCGACATCAAGGCGATTCCCGGTGTGGCCAAGGTGTTTCCGCTGCTGGCGCGGGCGATCAACGCGCTGAAGGGTGATTTCCGCTGGCAGCATCTGCCGGTGCCGTTCGAGGTCTACTCCGACGGCATCGACTTGCCGATCTTCGAGGAATTCGGTTCCGGCGCAGCGGCTCTGCACCTGTCGAACCACATCGACGAGCAGCGCCACCTCATGCAGGACGAGCAGTACCGGCGCAAGTTCCGCAAGGACTACGACCAGAAGTACGGCCCCCGCGTCTGGCACCGCGACTTCTTCGACGCCGACATCGTCGAGTGCCCCGACCCCACCGTGATCGGCAAGACCTTCGGTCAGGTCGGCGTCGATCGCGGCGGCGTGCACCCGGTCGACGCCTTCCTCGACCTGGTCGTCGAGCACGGATCGAAGCTGCGCTGGCGC
Organism: Nocardia fodinahabitans; assembly: GCF_052983615.1. NCBI lineage: Bacteria > Bacillati > Actinomycetota > Actinomycetes > Mycobacteriales > Nocardiaceae > Nocardia > Nocardia fodinahabitans. The sequence continues at coordinate 1,640,124 of NZ_JBRJJC010000001.1, read as the reverse complement.
ACCACCATCTCCAACCATCGGCCCGAGGTGCTGAACATCCTCGCCGCCGACCCCGGTATCCAGCTCGGCTTCTCCGACGCGGGCGCGCACCTGCGCAATATGGCCTTCTACAACTTCGGCCTGCGCCTGCTGCGGCGGGTCGCCGACGCCGAGCGGGCGGGCACCCCGTTCATGACCGTCGAACACGCGGTGCACCGGATCACCGGCGAGCTCGCCGACTGGTACGGCCTGGACGCGGGTCACCTGCGCGTCGGTGACCGCGCCGACGCCGTCGTCATCGACCCGGCGCACCTCGACGACACTCTCGACGCCTACGCGGAGAACCCGATACCGGAGTTCGACAACCTGCCGCGCATGGTCAATCGCAACGACGAGACCGTGACCGCGGTGTTCGTCGGCGGGCGGTACGTGTTCGGCGCGGGCAGTAAGGATCCCGCGCTCGGCACCGAGCGCACCGGCCGGTTCCTGCGCGCCGGGTAGTCGCCGCGACCGCCCACCGAATCGCCCCTGGGGCGGCCCGGTGGGCGGTCCGCGTTCCTCGATCTGGGACAGTCGAGGCAAGACCGGGGTTGTCGATCCCGGGACGCCCCAGCGAGAGGATCGCCCATGTCGGACGCGAAGCGGATCACCTGGGGCAAGCCACGTCGGCCCAGCGACGCCGACCGCGACGCGCTACGCGAGGACCTGCTGGCCAAGGCCCGAGCCGTACGCTCCGACGGCTGGTCCGCCCACCGCGAGACCTGGCCCGCGGGCCAGGTAGCCGTCGTCGCCTACCTGCTCGGCGACACCGAGGTCCTCACCGAACTCGACGAGACCGACAAGACCGTCCTGAGCCGCTTCGCCGCCGACCTCTTCGGCTTCACCGGCGGCCGCAAGGACAACGAGAAGGGCCTCGTCGACACCCAGGCCTGGTTCGACGCCGTCCGTAAGGCCCTGGGCTGAGCGTCAGATCGGTTCGAACTCGTTGAGTTTCCAGGTCTGGTCGAACCACGGTTCGAGCGGGCCGTAGAGCCGGAACACCGGGAACCACGACTTGCCCGGCACGGTCTGCACCCAGTTCGACTCCGTGCCCGCCGGCGCCGCCGGGCCGAAATACAGGTCCCAGGAGCCGTCGTCGTTGGCCACCAGCTCGCCGGTGTTGGAGGCCACCGCGGGCCACAGCGTGTCGGGCACCTGGAGCAGTGAGCGGGTCTGGGTGTCGTAGACGTCGACGGCCCAGAAGTTTCTCACCGGCGGTTCGGGGTCGACGTGCAGCCGGTAGGTGCGGGCGCCGTCGAGGATATCGCCGTTGGCGTCGTGCACCGTGTAGGTGTACGCCGATCCGGCGCCCGCGACGGCGTGGGCCATCGCGGGCGTGATCACGGTGGCGATGTAGTGGAACCGGGTCCGCGCGTCGAGCAGGCGGGCGCCGTCGCGCAGGAATTCGTGACTGCCGCCGACGAACACGTTGCGCCAGCTGCCGTAGAGGATGGTCCCGTCGTCGCGTGGCGCGAACGCGATCGCGCGGGACAGTCCGGCGCCGACGCGGGCCGCGTTGTCGAGGATGGCGCGCAGGCGATCGTCGGGGGCGAAGGGCTTGCCGTGCACGATGCCGATCGCGGCCAGCTGCCCGGCGCGTTCCGGGTCCAGCGCGGTGACCGGTTCCTCCTGGACGAGTTGGTCGATCTCGTAGTAGAACGACAGGTCGTTGGCGTGCACGGTGTTGAACGCGGTCTGTGCGAAGTCGATCCACGTGTTCACCGGCGGATCTCCGGCTTCGGCCAGCGGGTAGATCCGGGTGCGCTGCAACTCCGGCACGCCGCCGAGAGCGCGCAGGACCACCCAGTCGGTATAGGTCGGGGACCGGTAGATGAAATAGCCGTCCGGGAGATCGCCGGTGTGGCCGGGCGGTACGAACAGGTACTTGCCGCCCGCGCCCTTGTCCGGACCCGGAATGCCCATGTCGGCGACGTAGCGGAACCAGAAGTCGTCGACCACGCACATCGACCCGGGCGGTGCTTCGATCACCGTCGGTCCCCAGGCCCTCAGGTCGATAAAGGTAGTGCCGTACGTGGTTTCGGTATTGGGGGTCAGCGCGATGCCAGTCGAGTCAGCGCGCGGGTCGGAGAATCCGATGGCGTAGCCGCCGATGCCCAGCGACCGCAGACCTGTGCGGAAGGCGACCAGGGAGGCGCCCGGAACACAGTTGAGGAACACATCGATACCGCGCAGCAGGTCGAGGCCGTCGTAGAGCGTGTTCACCGACTCCGGCAACGGCACTCCGTCGAAGAACTTCAGCACGCCGAACGGGCTGTCGATCTCATCGGAAGTGGAGATGGCGTCGATCGCCGCGCGCATCTGTTCCGGTGTGAAGCCGCGTGCCTCGGACATGTCAGATCCTCCCTGCGGAATCGACTACGGTCCCATCCGACGCTAGGCGTGGCGACGTGGCATCGGCCTCACACGGAATGGGTGAATTCATCCCGCCGGAACGGACGCCCTCACCAGCGGTCGGGGGTGACCGGGGCGTCCCAGGCCTTGGCGAAGCGGGTCTTGTCCTTGGTGTCGACTTCCTTGCGGCGGTAGACGATGTAGGGCCGGGTCAGGTAGCCGATGGGGGCGCTGAACATGTGCACGAGGCGGGTGTACGGCCAGGCGGCGACCAGGGCCAGCACGACCAGGCCGTGCAGCTGGAACGTCCACGGGACACCGACCATCAGACCTGGTTCCGGGCTGATGGTGAACAGGCTGCGGAACCAGGGGGAGACGGTCTCGCGGTAGTTGTAGGTGCCCCACAGCAGGTTGGAGCCCCAGGTGTTGAGCAGACCGGTGACCAGGGCCAGCGTCAGCAGGGTGTACATCATCACGTCATTGCGGCTGGTCACCTTGCGCACGGCGGGGACCACGATGCGGCGGTAGCACAGGATCGCGACGCCGACCACCACCATCAGCCCGGCGACCGAACCCGCGCCCACCGCGACGAGGTGGTAGGCGTGCTCGGAGATGCCGAGCGCGGTGGTCCACGACTCGGGGATCAGCAGACCCATCACGTGCCCGCCGAACACCCCCAGCATGCCGAAGTGGAACAGCGGGCTGCCCAGCTGCAGCAGCTTGGACTCGTAGATCTGGGAGGACCGGGTGGTCCAGCCGAACTGGTCGAACCGGTAGCGCCAGACGTGGCCGAGTACGAAGGACGTGGCGGCGATGTAGGGCAGGATCAGCCACAGGCCTTCGGGGAGTGGGATGGTGGCGTTCATCGGCGGCCTTCCGTGGCGTCGAACAACGAGGGGTCCATGGCGAAGGGTTCCAGCCCGACTTCCTCCTCGGGTGGCCCCTGCGCGGCGAGCTCGGCGATGCGGCGCCGGTCGGCGGTGGTGACCGGCGGCAGTGTGGTCAGCACCGCGGCGAGCACGCCACTGTAGGGAGAGTTGTTGTCGCCCAGCGACAGTCGCAGCAGCTCCAGGACCGGAACGTGCTCGCCGAGCAGGCGCTCGCCGCCGATCGGGTCGACCGTGGCGGCGAACTCCAGCAGCACCGGCAGGTGGTCGGGCAGTTCCTCGTCACCGAGTTCCACCCCCGCCTGCCGGTAGGCGTGCTTGAACCGCAGCAGCGCCATGCCGCGCTTGCGGGTGTCGCCGTAGGCGTAGAAGGTCAGATGCAGGCTGGCCCGGCGGCGCATGTCGAAGGTCTCGACATAGCTCTGCGCCACCTCGATCGACGGCGTCTCGCGCAGATAGGTCAGCACCGCGTCGAAGTGCGCCCGCACCTCGGCGGGCAATTCGGCCGCGGCCGAGGACATCTGGTCCAGCAGCGCCAGCGTCGACTCACCGGGGTAGTCCAGCAGCAGCGCGGCCAGCCGCCAGACGACCCGCCGATCGTGCTCGGGCATGGCGGTGACCGGCTGCGGACGTTTGCGGATCGAGAGCAGACTCATTGCGCCGCACCGGTGACCGTGGAGTCGGCGACGGCAGCGCCGTTGCTGCCGTTGCCGTTGCTCCCTGCGTCGGCGCCGTTGCCGTTCGCGGTGGGCGCAAGCTTGTCGCCGCTCGGGACGAGCCCGCTGGTGCTGCGGCCGTCCCAGTTGAGCAGGTTGATCCGGCCCGACTTCTCCTCGGGCGCGGCCTGATTGGTGTCGGCCAGCGAGAACTTCTCCACCACCTGGTCGAACGCGGTCATGCCGGGCCCGCCGTCGGTGTCGAGACTGCACCCGGTGGCCAGCGAATCCAGTTCGTGCGCACGGGAGGTCGCGCCGGAGGGGATCACGTAGCGGTGCTCGTACTTGGCGATCGCGAGCAGCCGGTACATGGCCTCGATCTCCTCGGGCTCGAGCCCGATCGAGGGCGCGATCCCGGGTTCGGGTTCCTCGCCGAGGTTGACCGAGCGCATGAACGCGCGCATGCCGGCCAGGCGTTGCAGCGAGGCGCGCACCGGCCCGATCTCCCCGGCGGTGAACAGCTCGGCCAGGTATTCGATCGGGATGCGCAGCGCGTCGATGGCGCCGAACAGGTTGCCGGCGTCCTCACCGTCGTGCCCGGTCTCGCTGAGCACATCGACCACCGGCGACAGCGGCGGCACGTACCAGACCATCGGCATGGTGCGGTATTCCGGATGCAGCGGCAGGGCCAGCTGGTAGTCCACGATCAGCTTGTAGACCGGCGAATCCTGCGCGGCGGCGATCCATTCCGGCGAGATACCGGCCGCTTCGGCCTCGGCGATCACGCGCGGGTCGTGCGGATTGAGGAAGACACCGAGCTGCGAGGTGTACAGATCCTGCGGATCGGTGACCTGGGCCGCGTCGAGCACCGCGTCGGCGTCGTAGAGCATCACGCCGATGTAGCGCAGCCGCCCGACACAGGTTTCCGAGCACACGGTCGGGATGCCGACCTCCACGCGCGGGTAGCAGAAGGTGCACTTCTCCGCCTTGCCCGTCTTGTGGTTGAAGTAGATCTTCTTGTACGGGCAGCCGGTGATGCACTGGCGCCAGCCCCGGCACTTGTCCTGGTCGACCAGGACGATGCCGTCCTCCTCGCGCTTGTAGATCGCGCCCGACGGGCACGAGGCGGCGCACGACGGGTTGAGGCAGTGCTCGCAGATGCGCGGCAGATAGAACATGAAGGTCTCTTCGAACTCCAGTTTCACCTTGTCCTCGAGCTTGCCGAGCAAGGGGTCCTTGCCGACCGCCTCGGGCCCGGAACCGAGGTCGTCGTCCCAGTTCGCGCCCCAGGTGACCTTGGTGTCCTCACCGGTGATCAGCGACTTCGGCCGCGCGACCGGCGTGGTGTCGGTGGGCGGGGAGGCCAGCAGATTGTCGTAGTCGTAGCTCCATGGCTCGTAGTAGTCCTCGACCGTGGGCAGGTCCGGGTTGGCGAAGATGTTCATCAGGCGCTTGAACCGCGAGCCCGACTTCAGCGACAGCTTGCCACGCTTGTTCAGCGTCCAGCCGCCCTTCCACTTCTCCTGATCCTGGTACTGACGCGGATAGCCCTGTCCAGGACGGGTTTCCACATTGTTGAACCAGACGTACTCGGTGCCGCCGCGGTTGGTCCACGCCTGCTTGCAGGTGACGCTGCAGGTGTGGCAGCCGATGCACTTGTCCAGGTTCATGACCATGGCGAGCTGAGCCATTACGCGCATGTCAGTACTCCACGTTCTGGTTGCGGCGGCGAATGGTGGTGACTTCGTCGCGCTGGTTTCCGGTGGGGCCGTGGTAGTTCAGCGCGAAGGACTGCTGGGCGTAGCCACCGATCAGGTGCGACGGCTTGATCAGCACCCGGGTGAGCGCGTTGTGGATACCACCGCGCTTGCCCTTGGATTCCTTGGTCGTGGTCTCGGTGCCCTCGATGCGCGGCACGTCCACCGCGCGGTCCTGCGCGTGGTACATGAAGACCGTGCCCTCGGGCATGCGGTGCGAGACGATGGCGCGGGCGACGACGATGCCGTTGCGGTTGATCGCCTCGATCCAATCGTTGTCCGCGACACCGATCTTGGCGGCGTCGCGGTCCGACATCCAGATCGTCTGACCGCCGCGCGAGAGCGTCAGCATGTGCAGGTTGTCCTGGTAGGCCGAGTGGATGGACCACTTGGAGTGCGGCGTCAGGTACCGCACGGTCACGCCACCACCGGCGACATTGCCGATCGACGGTTCGGCGAACAGCGCGGTCATGTCCAGCGGCGGCCGGAAGATCGGCAGCTGCTCGCCGAGTTCGATCATCCAGTCGTGGTCGAGGTAGAAGTGCTGGCGACCGGTGAGGGTGTGCCACGGCTTGAGCCGCTCGACATTGATGGTGAACGGCGAGTACCGGCGGCCACCGCTCTCGCTGCCCGACCATTCCGGCGAGGTGATCACCGGGACCGGCCTGGCCTGGGTGTCGGCGAAGGTGATCTGTTTGCCCTCGGCCTCGGCCGCGAGATCGGCCAGCTTGGTGCCGGTGCGCCGCTCGAGCTGGTGGAAGCCCTCGACCGCGAGGCGGCCGTTGGTGGTGCCCGACAGCGCCAGGATGGTTTCGGCGGCGAAGGTGTCCTTGGCCAGCGAGGGCCGCCCGGCCGCGATGCCGGAGACGACGGTGCCGTTCTTGCCCGCGAGGTATTCCACCTCTTTGTCCGGGTAGGTGGTGACGCCCTTGGTGGTCACGCCCAGGGTGTCGACCAGCGGGCCCAGCGCCGCGAGCTTCTCCGCGATCTTGGTGTAGTCGCGTTCGACCTCGACGATCTTGGGCATGGTCTTGCCCGGAATCGGCTCGCACTCACCGGCTTTCCAGTCCAGCACCTTGCCGCCGGCCTGCGCGAGCGCGTCGGGGGAGTCGTGCTGCAACGGCACCGCGACGATGTCCTTGCGGGTGCCCAGATGCTTCTCGGCCAGCCAGGAGAAGCCGCGCGCGATCCGGTGGAACGCCTCGAAGTCGGTCTTGGCCTCCCACGGCGGGGAGATGGCGGGGGAGAACGCGTGCACGAACGGGTGCATGTCGGTGGAGGACAGGTCGTGCTTCTCGTACCAGGTGGCGGCGGGCAGCACGATGTCGGCGAACAGGGTGGTGCTGGTCATGCGGAAGTCCAGGGCCAGCAGCAGATCCAGCTTGCCCTCGGCGCCTTCGTCCCGCCATTCCAGCTCCTGCGGCCGCACGCCGGTGGCGTCGGTGGTCTGCAGGTTGGAGCCGCAGCCGAGCAGGTGCTTCTGGAAGTACTCGTTGCCCTTGCCCGAGGAGCCGAGCAGGTTGGCCCGCCACACGGTGAGCACGCGCGGGAAGTTCTCGGGCGCGTCGGGGTCTTCGCAGGCGAACCGCAGATCTCCGGACTTCAGCTGGGAGACAACGTGTTCGGCGGCGGTGTTGCCCGCGGCGGCGGCCTCGTCGCTGAGGTCGAGCGGGTTGCGGTTGAACGTGGGATAGCTCGGCATCCAGCCGAGCCTGCTGGCCAGGGCGATGTTGTCCGCGGCCGTGCGACCGGCGAACTTGCCCTTGCCCAGCGGCGAGGCGAACGCGTCGGAGGTGAACGGGTCGTAGCGCCACTGGTCGTTGGTGAGATACCAGAACACGGTGCCCTGCATCTGGCGCGGCGGCCGCTGCCAGTCCGACGCCGAAGCCAGGGTGGCCCAACCGGTCACGGGACGGCACTTCTCCTGGCCGACGTAGTGGGCCCAGCCGCCGCCGTTCTTGCCCTGGCAGCCGGTGAGCAGCGTCAGCGTGAAGAAGGCGCGGTAGATCTGATCGGAGTGGAACCAGTGGTTGGTGCCCGCGCCCATCAGGATCATCGAGCGACCGCCGGAACGCTCGGCGTTGTCGGCGAATTCGCGGCCGATGCGCGCGGCCTGCACGGCGGGGACGCCGGTGATGGTCTCCTGCCAGGCCGGGGTGTACGGCGACTCGGCGTCGTCGTAGCCCTTCGCCCATTCGCCGGGCAGTCCCTCGCGGCCGAGGCCGTACTGCGCCAGCAGCAGGTCGAACACGGTCGTGACCCGCTTGCCCGCGACGATTTTCGTCGGGACACCACGGATGATCGATTCGGCGGAGTCGGTGTCGAAGCGCGGCAGCGCGATCTCGGCGGGCGCGTCGCCCGAATGGCCGAGCAGTGTCAGCAGCGGGTCGACGCCCTCGAGGTCGAGGTTCCACTTGCCCGCGTCGCCCTCGCCGAAGCGATGGCCGAGCGAACCGTTGGGCACGACCGGGTTCCCGGCCTGGTCCAGCAGTACGGGCTTGTGCTCGACACCTTCGCCGGTCTGGCCGAGGTCGGCGGCGGTGAGGAACTTGCCGGGCAGCGCGCCGCCCTGCTCCGCCTCGTCGAGGCAGATCAGGAACGGCAGGTCGGTGTAGGACTTGATGTAGTTCAGGAAGCTCGGCGTCTGCTTCTCGAGGAAGAACTCCTTGAGCACCACGTGGCCCATGGCCATCGCCAGCGCCGCGTCGGTGCCCGGTCGCGCCGCGACCCACTCGTCGGCGAACTTGGTGTTGTCGGCGTAGTCGGGGGACACGACCACGACCTTCTGGCCGCGGTAGCGCGCCTCGGTCATGTAGTGCGCGTCGGGCGTGCGGGTCACCGGGACGTTGGAGCCCCACATGATCAGATAGCCCGCGTCGAACCAGTCGGCCGACTCCGGCACGTCGGTCTGGTCGCCGAAGACCTGCGGCGAGGCCACCGGCAGGTCGGCGTACCAGTCGTAGAAGGAGAGCATGTAGCCGCCGATCAGCGACACGAACCGGGCGCCGGTGGCGTGGCTGACCATCGACATCGCGGGAATCGGCGAGAAGCCGGCCACGCGGTCGGGCCCGTACTGTTTGATCGTGTAGACGTGCGCGGCCGCGGCGATCTCGGCGGCCTCCCACCACTCCGCGCGGACGAAGCCGCCCTTGCCGCGCGCGGTCTTGTACGCCTTGGCCTTGGCCGAGTCCTCGACGATCGACTCCCAGGCCAGCACCGGGTCCTTGAGCTCGGCCTTGGCCTTGCGGTACAGGTCGAGCAGGGTGCCGCGCACATACGGGTAGCGCACCCGGGCGGGGGAGTAGGTGTACCAGGAGAACGACGCGCCACGCGGGCACCCGCGCGGTTCGTACTCCGGCTTGTCCGAGCCCACCGAGGGGTAGTCGGTCTGCTGCGACTCCCAGGTGATCACGCCGTCCTTGACGTAGATCTTCCAGGAGCACGAACCGGTGCAGTTCACGCCATGGGTGGAGCGCACCACCTTGTCGTGCGACCAGCGGTCGCGGTAGAACGCGTCGGCGTCGCGACCGCCGACTTTGTACACCGACCGGTTGTCCGGCGAGACCTCACCGCGCTGAAAGTATTTACCGAGGTTCAGCAACGTGTCGCCGATATCGGTGGGCGACGGACCATGAGTGCGCGAATTAACCACGACGCCCCCTTCGAGCTGTGCTTTCGGGCTGATAGGGGCAACTGTAAGGAGACCGGATGCTCCGGCAAAACGAACTCTTCACATCCTCGTCGACCCCCCGGTGAGCTGTGAGGTCGACGAAATCTCGTGGTCACGGACGTGGCGCGAGAGCCGGCGCTCGATTCGGGGCCGACCTGGGTGAACGACTCGCGAGCTGGCCGAACGGGAGGATCGGGGAGTCTGTCACCGGGTGTGCGGTGATGCTTCCGAAACCGCGGGTTCTCGGGCGGTTTACATTTGTTTACACATCTGGCGGGCTCACTGAACAGGGGTGATGTGACGGTCCGCACACTGTGGCGGGGTGGTCACGGTGCCGTGAGCCCCCTGTGGGAGCGGTGGATCACGGCCTCGCTCGGGCCGGTGCCCGTGTGGCGGCGAAGTCTATAGCACTGCTGTACGGAAAGATTTCGAATCCTTTTAATTCGTCACAGCTCTTGGTGTTTCGTGACCGCACCCACAGTTGCCAGGCGGTAACCATCCAATAGGCGAAGCGCCAATATAAAGAAACGGCAACTTTTCCGTTCGGCGATTGGTTCGAGGTTGAAACGTCATCCAGGATGGGGCGGTGCAGACAGGGAGGGTTGGGGTGCTACCGAAGTCATCGTCCGACGGGCCGGCTGGTCCGCCGAGGCCGCCGACACTCGGCGGATTGCTGCGGCGACTGCGCGACGATCGGCGGATTTCCCGGGAAAAACTGGCTTTCGCGGCCGGTGTCAGCTCGAGTTACATCACCCATCTGGAGAGCGGCGACCGGGACCGGCCGACCCAGGCCGTCGTCGAGGCGCTGGTGCGCTACCTCGACCGGATCGCCCCCGTGACCGATATCGAGCGCAGGCATCTGTTCGATCTGGCCGGGCTCGCGCCCGTGGACAATCCGTCGGTCGAGGACCTGCGTGCCGAGATCAACGACGAGATGCGCCGGACCCTGACCCTGCAGGAGCCCAACCTGGCGGCCTACGTCGATACCCGCTGGAATGTGCTGGCGGGCAACGACTCCTACCACCGTGCCTTCCCCGGCTTGGTGGAGGACGTGAACATCCTGCGCTGGTTCTTCGGCAACCCGCTCTCGCGCAAGGTGATGGTGGAGTGGGAGAAGGAATCGACGCTGACCGTGCACTGGCTGCGCGGCCTGATCGGCCAGCAGGGCGGCGGTGACTGGGCGGCGGAGCTGCTCGACGAGCTCGCGCAGTACCAGGACTTCCGGCGGATCTGGGACGACGGCGACACCGTGTACGGCCGCGAGCACACCGCCATGCGGCTGTGCGACCTGAACACCGGCGAGTACTACACCGTCGACGTCCAGCTGTTCCGCCTCGACTCGGTGGCCTATCCCGGCCGCATCCAGTACTACCTGGCCGTGCACGAACCCGACGGCGGCTAGACGCCGGCGACGGCGACCGGCGCCGCGGTATGTGGTGTGCATGTGGTGACCAGCTCGATCAAGGCGGTGGCGATCTCGTCGGGGTGGGTCACGGGTGCTCCGTGACCCGCGCCGGGCACCGTGTGCACCCCGCGTGCCCCGGGTAGTCCCGCGGCCAGTCGCGCGCACTTGTCGGCGGTGCTGCTGTGGTCGTGTTCGCCGCGCAGGACGAGCGCGGGCGCGGTGATCTCCCCGAGTCGTTCCAGGACGGAATCCCGGTCGATCAGGCAGCGGGCCGCCGGATACAGGGTGGTGCGATCGTGGGTCAGCCAGCGGGTGATCCACCAGCGCCAGATATCCGGGCGGTCGCCCCCGATCAATTGGGGGGCCAGTTTTTCGGCCAGCGGCACCAATTCTCCGGTACCGCACCATTCGTCGAAAAGTTCCTCGTAGTATGTTTCGTCGGCCCGGGTGCACGCCCCCGCCTCGGTGTCGAGCAGGGCGAGTCCGTCGACGCGTTCCGGCGCGAGCAGAGCCATCCGCAGGGCGGCATATCCGCCCTGGCTCATTCCGCCGACAACCGCCGATTCCACGCCGACCGCGTCGAGCACGCGCAGGCCGTCTTCGGCCAGATCCCAACAGTCGAAGCGCGGGTCGGCACCGTAGCCGGTACGGCCGTGACCTCGGGCATCCCAGGCGACGACGTTGATTCCGTTGTGCGCCAATATCATTCGAATCGGATCGAACATGGATTCGTCCATCAGGAACCCGTGGGCGAGCAGTACGGTGGGCCCGCGAACCGCGCCGGTACGGAAATGGATGTTCACCGAGTCGGAGTGCACATAGGGCATGTTCGAAACATACAAGTGTTACCAGCCATTTCGTGCCGCCCGGCGGTAATATCGATGCCGCCGGTCCTGTGAATTCACTGGCGAGTGTATGTACCTTAGGGGGGCGTGCCTATTCTCCCCGGGATATGGACACAGGTGTTCGTGACCGATTGGATCTAGGGCAGAACGACGTACGGCTCGATCAGAGAATTTCGGGGAGTGAACTGATGAGGGTGACAGAGTACGGAAATCACGCACACATATGGCTCGCCGCCGCGGGCGACGGGTTATCGGACACCTTCGCGGTGTGTGGCGCGGAAGGCAGGGCCATCTGGTACGGCCCCTATCTCGACGCCGATGTCGACCATCCACGCGGCGACCGGCAGGCCGCGGCGATGGGCGCGGCGGGCCGCGCGATCTGGCTGGCGGGCCGGGCCCGCGAAGACACGGGCGTCGACAAGGCGACCCTGCACCTGTCGGTCAGCGACGACGAGCTCGACGCCGTCACGCTGGCCTGCACCGCATCGATGGCTGGTCTGGCCCTCGAACTCATTGTCACCGACGACAATCCGGCCCAGGACTGGTGCCAGGCCTTCGGCAGGCTCGACTGGAACTCGGGCCCACTGACCAGCCTGATCGACCCCGCCGAGCCGCCGAGCGCGCCGGCTCTCCGGTCGATCACCGGCGGCCTCGAACAGCAGTCCGAACCACAGGAAGGGCCTGTCATGCACGAAAACGCCACGGATCACTGGTCGGAACTGCGCTCGGCATTGGAAGGGCTGCTGCTGCACGACGCGATCGGCATGGACGCCAAGATGCGCCACGCCGTCTCCGCCGTCGTCCATCTCACCGTCGACACCCCGCACGGCCCGCCCGAGGATGCCGAGGAATTCCTCGGCCGCTTCGACGCCTCCTGGCTGGTGGCGTCCTGGCTCGGCCACGACACCGAACTCTCCCTGATCGCCACCCTCGCCGCGGGTGAGATCCCGGCCCTGTCCTGGTGTGAACTGATGTTCACCACCACCCTGGCCCCGTGGTCGACCAGCCCCGTCGCCGTCCACGCCCGCCGGGTGTTCACCACGGTCCAGCGCGGAAAACTCGGTGCGGTCCGGGCGCACGTCAGCTGAGACTGCCTGGGCGGCAGTGCTTTTCGGCCGTCAGCGGGTGACGACGGTGACGCCGTGCTCGCGCAGACCGGTCACGAGGTGCGCCGGGAACAATCCGCTCGGCAGGACGATTGGCACCTGACCGTAGACGAGCGCGGCGATGTCGGAGCGCACGGTGATCTTGCCGATCATGGCGTACGGCACCCGGATCACCCAGACCGGTGTCGCGAGCAGCACAGCGTCGGTGCCGAACCAGGCCGACAGGGTAGCGCCGGCGAAGGCGGCGCACTGGTGGTGGCGCAGCACCTTGGCGGGCGGGTGCTGTATGCGGTACCACCACCCGACCCCGATCAGGGTGCCGATGACCAGCGGGAACATCACGCCGAGCGCCCCATACAGCTGCCCGCCGAGGAAGGCGGATTCGATCGCGATCACCGCGAGGCCGACAGCGGCGATCAGTGCGCCGGCGGTGCGCCATGGCTCGATGCGCTGGGCCACGGCGAGCCGAACCGCGGTTTCCGGTCCGGCGACGACAGTCGCGTCCGGGTGCGGCGGGATCGGCAGGGGAGGCTGGGGTGGCGGATCGTCGGGGCTGGGCGCCCGCTTCGGATCGATGAGGTCACGCAGGCGCGCGACCATGGGATCGGGCCACAGATCACGGGGCATCGCGAGTCCGAGCCCGTCGAATCGCACCACCACGACCTCACGATCGGTGGTGACCGACGTGATCCGGTCGTTGGCGATCCGCGAGTGGCTGGTGCGGTCGGCGATATCGAGTGCGTCGGAGCCGAGGCGCAGCGCCTGGGTCGGCGCGGGCATCGCGTTGTCGATCATGCTGCGCAGCATCTTGCGCAGTTTGAAATACGTGCCGAAGTAGATCCAGGCGGTGAGCGCGATCGCGACTATCAGGATGACCACCACGGGCAGGCGGACCAGCGTCAGCGGAATCACATACACCGGCAAGAGGATGGCCAGCCAGGACAGCGCAGGCCGCACCGCCGACCGGAGCACGCTGTGGTGCACCAACTGAGCATTGGTACCCGGCATCGTCGTGTAGCTGCTGTCCGGATTCGCGATCGCGGTCAGCGCGGGCGCCGGTTGCGTGAACGGTGCCGCCGTCGAGCCGTCGGCGTCGAGGCGCTCCCCCTGAGTGGTCATCCCCGGAAGGCTAGTCAGGCGATGGGTGTCGCGCCGACTTCGACCTCGGCGAACGACCCGACCCAGCGATGCGGCGCGCGCGGCGGATGGGGTTCGCCTTCGCGGTGCACGCCGACGACCTGCCACCCGGCCGCCACGGCGGCATCGAGTTCGTCCGGATGATCGGACAGGAACAGGATCTCCGCGGCCGGGATGCCGATGCGCTCGGCGATGACGTCGTAGGACGCGGCCTCGCGCTTGGGCCCGGCGCTGACCAGGTCGAAGTGATCGGCGATCAACCCGGACAGGTCGCCTGACTCGGCGAAGGCGAACCAATCCCGTTGGTTGCGTTCGGAACCCGAGGAGTACACGTACAGCGGGAGACCGGCCGCGTGCCAGGCCGACAGCGCGGGCACCACATCGGCGAAGAACCGCCCGTGCAGTGCGCCCGCGCGGAAGCCTTGCGCGCAGATCGCGCCCTGCGCGGCCTTGAGCGGCTCGGCCTTGACGTCGGAATGCAACCAGCCGATGAGGATCTCGGCGATCCGAGCGGTGTCGGCGTCGGGTTCACCGGCCAGTTCCCTGGTCTGGGCGCGCACGGATTCGGCGGCGCCGGAAGCGTTCTCGGCCAGCCAGCCGGGCAGGCGCTGCTCGGTGTAACCGTAGAGATCGTTGCGCACCGAGTCGGTGGGGCTGGTGGTCCCCTCGATATCGAGGACGACGGCGCGGGTCACGACGCGGCGAGCAGTTCGTCCAGCGTCGGGAAGCCCGCGCTGATCTTGTCGCCGGTGAAGTCGCCGACCCAGCCGTCGGCCTCCTCGAAGAAGCGGATCGCGATGAAGTCGGGCCGGGTGCCCATGTCGAACCAGTGCAGGGTGCCCGCGGGGACCGAGAGCAGATCGCCGGCCTCGCAGACCGTCGCCAGCACGGCGTCGCCGAGATGCAGGTAGAAGCAGCCGCGCCCGGCGGCGAAGAAGCGCACCTCGTCCTCGGCATGCCGGTGCTCGTCGAGGAACTTGGCGCGCGCGCCCGCGGCGGTGGCAGGCCACTCCGGGTTGTCGTCGTCGGGGTGGATCCGGGCCACGTCGATGTGCTGGTAGCGGCCCGCGGCATCGAGTTCGCCGATCTGCGGGGCGTAGTGGGCGAGCAAGGTGTCGGAGTCGGTGCTCGCGGCGTCGGCCAGGACGTCCCAGCGCGAGAAGGCGATGCCGTGCTTGTCCAGCTCGGCGGCGATCTCGGCGGTGTCGGTGGTGCGCACGCGCACGTCGGCGGCGTTGTCGGCGGCCATCACTTGCAGCAGAGTCATTGTCTATCCGATCTCGAGTGGCGTGGCGTCGGTGCGTCCGGTGCGGGTGATCAACTCGCACAGGGCTTCCAGACATTCGGCGCGATCGCGCGCCTGGGCAAGAGTGTCACCCCAAGTGGTGATGCCGTGCCCGGTGATGAACAGAATCGGTGGGGCGCCGGGGTTCTCACGCAGATAGGTCTCGATGTCGGTGCCGATGCGCGCGACCTCCGGCCAGTTCGGGAACACCGGGACCGCCACCGTGGCCGGGTCGGCCAGGCCGAAGCCCTTGAGCAGCTCGTACCCGGTGATCCGCAGTGTGCGCACCGCGTCACCGGGCCGTGCGGCGGTGGTCGCCAGCGCGGTCGCGAACGGCGAGTGCACGTGCACCACGGCTCCGGCCCGCCTGGTGCGATACACCGCAGTGTGAATGCTGGTCTCCGCGGACGGTTTCCGGCTCTGCCCCGGTCGCGGTGTCGTATCGGAGACCTCGACCAGCACCGTATCGTGTTCGGTCAGTTCGCCTTTGGACAGTCCGCTGGCGGTGATCAGCGCGTCCTCGTCGATCCGCACCGAGATATTGCCCGCGGTCCCCGGCATCCAGCCGCGCTCGTAGAGCTGGCGCGCGGTAGCCGCGATCGCGGCGCCGTGCCCGGTGGGCGCCGCGGCGCTGTCGGTGCCGGGCGTGGTGGTCGCGCGACCCTGCGCGTCGAACCGATCCGAATTCCGGTAGACCACACCGTTTTCGGTGACCACGGCGGTCACCAGATCGGCGGGTGTCACGTCGAAGGCGGGGTTGAACACCGCGGTGCCCGCGGGCGCCGTCGCCACCCCGCCGAACCCGGTGACCTCCGCGGCGGCACGCTGCTCGACCACGATCTGCGCGCCGGTCGCCATCGCGGTATCGCGGGTGGACTCGGGCGCGACCACGATGAACGGGATGCCGTGGTGGCGGGCGGCCAGCGCCAGGGTGAAGGTGCCGATCTTGTTGGCGACGTCGCCGTTGGCCGTGATCCGGTCGGCGCCGACGAGCACGGCATCGACCTGGCCGGTGGCCATCGCCCAGGCGGCGGCGGAATCGATGGTCAGCCGGTGCGGGATGCCCGCCTCGGCCAGCTCCCAGGCGGTGAGCCGGGCGCCCTGCAGCAGCGGCCGGGTCTCGTCGACGATCACGTCCGCGACCGCGCCGCGTTCGTGCAGCACCCGCAGCGCGCCGATCGCGGTGCCGACCGCGCTGGTGGCCAGGCGACCGGTGTTGCAGTGCGTGAGCAGTCGCAGCTGCCCGTCGCCACACAGGCGTTGCACCAGGTCGGCGGCGTGGGTGGCGGCGGCCAGATTGACCCGGCCGTCCTCGGCGAGCAGGTCGAGGGTCGCGGCCAGCACCGCGTCGGCGCCGTCGGCGATCCGCCCGCGCACCCGCTCCACCGCCCAGGCCAGGTTCACCGCGGTCGGCCGGGCCGCCGCGATCCGATCGGCCTCGGCCTGCGCGGCCGCCTCGTCCACCACACCGTCGGCGGTGTGCGCCCTGGTCGCGATGACCACGCCGAACGCCCCCGCGATCCCGATCGCCGGCGCGCCACGAATGGCCAGCGTGGTGATCGCGTCGATGACCTGGTCGACGGTGTCCAGGCGCATCTCCCGCGCCTCATGAGGCAGCCCTCGCTGGTCGATGGTGAGGAGCGCACCGTCGTCCCAAATCAGGGAACTGTCGTCCATCGGGCTGTCCTCACTGCGAGACTGTTCTTTCCGCCGATAGACGATATCCGACCTGGTCGACACCAGGAACGGGGCCCGACGACGAGCTATTGGCAGCGAGCTTCAGAGTTGCTGACTTTCGCGCGGTCCACCGGCACGCCGTGTGGTGCCCGCGATCTGCTCATCGCCTCTACGGCCAGGGCGACCGGGCGCGAGCTCATCACTACAGATCGCCGGGCTCGGTTCGATGAGCTTCCCGGGGTAGAGGCGCGCATAGTCGGCTGACTGCGATCAGGCGCGATCTAGCCGTTGCGCACGAGGGCGGCGGCCGGGTTGTGGTGTTGCCGCGGGGCCGGATCGCCGGAACCGGCGAGGCCGGTGCCGTGTTCGCCGCGTCGGTTCGGGAGTGCATCCGCCGCCTGTTCGATGCGGTGACCGTTCCCGCGACGGCTCGCCGTGCGCCGGACGGATCCGCGGCGACCGCGCTCCAGCGCATCGGGGCCTGACGTGGACGAGCCGCCGGAAGGGGAACCGGCGGCTCGTCGACACACGTGGATCAGCGATGGTCGGGGCGGCGCGGTTCACGCCGATCGTCCTGACCTGCTCGCGTCATGCCTTGCGAGTTCTCGCCCATCTGCTCCTGCCGCTGTTGCTGCTGCTGCCGCGGCATCTGCTTGGGCATTTTCTTAGGCGTTTTCTTGGACTTGTCAGCCATCTCCACACGGTCCTTTCCGAGGGATAGTGTTTCGCCTAACGCGCCAACGATAGCCAGCGCGAATGCGGTTCGGTAGAGGTGTGTGGAAAATGATGTCCCGACCAGGAGAGTTCCTGGCGTGTCGATTATTCGAGACGAATTCTCGAACATTATTTGCCGATGCATGAATTGAGGCAATTCGCCGCCTGTACGGCGGGTTTTCCGTCAATATTCTTCGGTACGGTAACGACGTTGCGAGCGCAGCAGCATCTGACGAATTCCCGCGATCATCCGCGCGCGATCCAGTGGCTCGGCGATGATCGGATCGCCGGTCCTGGCGTAGTAGCGCCCGTCCGGGAAGTCCATCCACCAGAAGGTGCGCTCCGGTGCCGACGGGCGGGCGTCCACCGCGCCACCGGCGTACGCGGCGATCTCACCGTGCCCCGAACGCGGCCGCCGGAACACCCGGGAGATCTGATCCGCCGCGCTGACCGCGCCCCGGCGGAACTCGAAATGGTCGTCCTCGTCGGCGATCCGTGCGCGCGGGATCTCGATCGGCGGCAGCGTGCCCGGTCCGCGTTCCGGCAGGGCGGCCACCGCGGCCTCGGCGACCTCGTCGGTGCCGCACCAGGTGAGGACCACGTCGCCGCCGGTGTCGTCGGCGCCATCCGGCTCCTGCGTCAACGTTGCGCCGCACTCGCCCCGGATCGCGCCGTGGAATCGAATGATCTGCGGATTATCCTGCCCGGCATACCCTTTCGACTCCAGCCGGGCATCGGGATGCAGCAGTGTATCGATGGCGCGCTCGACCATCGGGTCGTATTTCGCGAGCAGGGAGTGCACCGCCAGCTCGCGGTCGCGCTTCAACTCGTCGAAATCACTGATGCGCGTACGGAATCGCAGCGGATAGGGCAGTCGGTCCCGGCCGTACGCGGCCCACAGGATCTCGAACTCCTGGCCGGTGAACCTACTGCTGTGCACTGTCGTCGTCCGCTCCGATCACCGGCGGCACCGCCCTGATGTCGCCGAGCCCGGTGAGGATCTCCCCGTTCTCCTGGCTGACGAGATAGTCGGGAGCGCTGTGGGTTTCGTCGTCGTTCTGCCCACCGCGTCCCGCGCCGGCGCCCATGCCACCCATCCCGGGCATGCCCGCGCGCCCCGCCGCGCCGGCCGCCGCGCGCCCGGCACCGGCCGCGGTGGTGGCGCCCACCGGGGCCGCGGTGACCGATCGTCCCGCCCCCGGTGCGGTCGCGCCGCCGCTCCCGCCCGGCGACCCCGCGCTCCCGCCGCGCCCGCCGCCGGGTGTCGTGCCGATCGGCGTGGTGGTCCCCGGTGTCGACGGATTCGTGCCAGTCGGCGATCCCGACGGCGTGGTGGTCGTGGGGGAGGTCGTGGTCGGCGACGTGGTCGAGGCGGCCGTGGTGTCGTCGGTCGACGACGATGTGGTCGAATCGTCCGTCGTGCTGCCGTCGTCCGTGGTCGTCGCGTCCTCGGTCCCGGTGTCCTCCGGCGCCTGCCCGTCCTCGGTCCCCGCCGTGGTCTGCCCGTCCGTGCCCGCCTGATCCCCGGTGGTTCCCCCGGACTGCGTCCCCTGGTTACCGCCACCGCCGCCCAGAACTGACGGGTCACCACCACCGTCGCCGCTGACGACCTTCGGCGCGGTCGGCATGAACGGGACGCCGGTATCGGATTGTGCCGCGACCTGGCCGTACACGCTGCGCAGAATCCGCCTGGCCTCGTCCTCGGCCTCGGTGCCGACGTACTCGCCGAGCTTGGTCTCGCCGTCGGTCGGCAGCGTCTTGTCCGTCAGCGTCGGGCGCTGAGTGAGTCCGGGCATGAGCGCCTGGGTCTGCTCGAGACCGGTCTTCATCTCCGCGAGCTTGAGGCTGACCGCCAGCGCCGCCGCGGGCAGCGCGGCCGACTGCTTCACATAGTTGCCGACAGCGGTGACCGCCGCTGTCGCCGCTTCGCCTGCCCACCCGTCCGGGCCCGTGGTGACCGCTTCGAATGCCTTGTTGAACGTCTGCAGTGTTGTCGACAGATCGGTGCTGATGTTCGACCACACCTCCGACGCGCTGTGTACCGTGGACGGCTTCATCGTCGAGACGGCGGCCTGCATCTCCGCCAGGTTCATGTGGTCGTAGCTGTCTTCGTTCCCGGTGAGGTGGTTCGGCTGGGTCTCACCCGCGAAAATCGTCGCGAACTGCGCCAGGTTCTGCGTCAGATAGATTCCGCTGCGCTCCTGGTTCCACAACTCCTGTGCAGCGATCACCTTGGCCTTGTAGTCCTCGTAGGTCATCAGTTCCCCCCGAGACCCTCGTATTGCCCAGCGCTGTAGTCGTCTTGGGCTTGGAAGTTGGCGACCGCTTTGAGGACAACCTCTTTGGCGGTAGTGACGGCTTCGATGTGCTTGCGGATCGTTTCGTCGAGGGAGCGATCACCGCCGACAGCGGTGAGCGAGAATTTGTTCTCGAGGATCCTGCTGGAGTTGAAAGATCCGAATCCGGTGATGCGCTCCACGGTGCGGATACTGTTGAAGACCTTTTCGAGAGCATCGAGGTGGTCATCGCAGACACGCGCGAGGTTGTTGCCGACATCGGGGTGCAGGCTCAATTGGCCCGTGGCCGCCTGACCTTCGAGGTTCTTCCACTCGGCCGGGTCGATGTTGAACGACATGACTCCCCCCGGAGACTCAGGTGCGCGGCAGGTAGGAGACGAACGCCTCGCTGAGGCGCCGGACCTCGGCACACGGATCGCCCGGATTTTTCGCGCTCACGCGGTTTCCGACGCTGAAATCGACCATGCCGCCCGACACTTCGATGCTGAGGTAGCACGCCAGGTCGTTCGACGCGCCGACCGGGCGCGACTGGAGTGCCTTGAACGATCCGACGGTCGTGTCGACGTAGCCGGTGTAGTCCGTTCGGCTACGTGCCTCGTCTAGCGTGTGCTTCCCTGAAGCGGCCGTGAAGGTGTACGTCTTCTTCCCGTCCTGCCAGGCGCACACTTTCCACCCCTCGAAGGCGACACCGGCGACGTCCTTCTCCTTGGTCGAGGTGTTCAAGCCGGCAGCGGACAGCGCCGAATCGGGCAGGGTGCAGGGGTCCCAGAGTCCAGCACTCGGATCGACACTCGTCGAAGTCGCCGCTGTCGTAGTGGCGGGCGGTGCCGTCTGCACCGGCTCGGCATCATTACACCCGCTGACCAGCGCCCCGACCACGACCGCCACAGCCGGGACGGCCATTCGCCACCTCTGCATGATTCCCCCGAAAATTGGTTCGATTCTCCCCGCCGGGTTTCCGGCGCCAGTTCTCGCGTCGACTCTACCGGACCGTACTCCCAGCTCCAGGGCGGACAAGGCGCTGGGCATCCTGTGCGACGGCGGGGCGCGTGACAGGCGCGCACCGGCCGGCATTCACCCGCTGAATGCCTTGCGCAACAGCTCTTTTCACCTCGGATGCCGCCATCGGGTGAACACTGTTCGAACTCCGTGCGTGGGCCCTGTCCGCGAGGATTTCACGCTGCTAGCGTCACCGCCGAGCGCCGGGGTGGTCTACTCGGCGGGTTTTCCGGGGACGGGGGGATCATGCAGGTATCGGCAGAAGAATTGCGGACGGCCGCGGTCGAGATGGATCGGATCGCTGACGAGGGGATCGGCCGGATGCCGGTGATCGACACACCGGGGTTCTTGGGCACGATCAGCAGCTTCCTCGCCGGATCGGACGTCGGGCCCCAGCTGGACAAGATCGAGCCCGCCCGGACCCGGAGCCTGAAGGTGGCGGGCGGGCGGTACCGCGAACTGGGTGCCCTGTTGCGCACCTCCGCCGACGCCTACACCGATTCCGATCTCGCCGCCGCGGCGCGGATCGCGGCACTGGGCGATCTGAACAGCGGGGAGATGCCGCAGTGAAGCGGCCGGGCCCAGATCTGGTGCGGTACTGGAACATCGACCTCGCATCGACGGCGACCAAGGCGACCACCATCGCCGAAGGCATCCGGACCTCGGCGGATCAGATGTACCGCGCCATCGACGCGCTGAACTGGTCAGGGGAGGCGCGGCAGTCGGTGGACGACCGCTGCGTGCGCGAGGTCGCGCAGATGCGGGTGCTCGCCGCGGCCTACGACGATCTGGCGACCGCGCTCAACACCGGGGATTCGGCGATGGGGACATCGGTGTCGCAGTTGCGGACCGACTACGACACGCTGGTGCGCGACCGCTACACGGTCCACGCCGACTGGTCGGTGGTCGACGACTCCAGCGACGACGAGACCCGAGCGCAGGAGGCGGCCAACCAGACCGTTCGCCTGCAGCGGCTCGCCGACGACCTCGGCTGGGCCGACCACAACTGCGCCGAGGCGGTGAGCAAGGCGGTCGACGCGATCAATCAGCTCACGCCGGAAACCGCGGGATTGAATCCCCGCCTCGCCCGCGAGGACGTCGACGCGTTCCGCAACGGGACCGCGACGACCGAGCAGATCCAGCGCCTGCGGTGGGCGACGACCTTGACGCCCGAGCAGCTCGACGCACTGTCGAGCGGCGAGCAGGTGACGATCCCGCAGCAGCAACTCGACTACCTGACCTCGGTGATGCGCGATCTCGACGGACTGTCGGTCACCCAGATCTCCCAGATCGGTGCCGGTCTCCCGGCCGATCAGGCCAAGATGGTGCAGGCCGGGCTGGCCGACGCCATGCAGCTGGCATCCAACCCGCAGGTCACCTCGAGTGGGCTGACGGCCGCGCAGGGCGGAAAAGTGGGTGTGGATTTCGGCGGTTTGGGCGCGTTGCCTTCGCAGCTGCGGACCACGCTGACCGAGGAGCCGAAGGTCGCCATCGGGCCCAAACAGGACCTGCTCACGATCTCGAACATGCTCGGAAAGGGGTCACCGTCCCTCGCCCAGGGCACCGACGCCGATCGGGCGCTGCTCAACCAGGCGACCAATATCGCGGCGCACAAGTATCACCCCGTCGTGGCGGCACCCTACGACGTCAGCGACACTTTCGACCCGCTGGACGACAAGATCGCCAGCCAGATCCTCGATCAGGCGGGGCGCGACAGCGGCGCGGTGCACGACTTCTTCACCGGTGACGGCATGGACGCGGTGATGCCGCCGGGGACGAAGTTCGACAACCAGGCCGCCATCGGAACCTTGCTCGACCACAACTGGCACGGCGATGACAGCGGCGTGACCACGATGTTGAAGACCGTCGACACCGATGCGACGTCGGTGAATCCACACATCAATTCCGAAGCCGGCCAATCGGCTCGCCAGATCGCCAACTATGTCGCCGAGCACCGGGACTCCCTGTTCCGGCTGACCGGTGAGACCGACGGCCCTGACGGTCTCTACAAGGAGCCGGTGAGCATCGGCGAGGCCAACCCGAAAATGGTTGCGCAGCTCGGTGACACGCTGGCCAACTACATTCCCGCGATGGCCGGTGTGCGCGACAGCGACCTGGTCGCGCACGGGTTCTACGACAACAACGCAGGCGATTTCACGCAGTCGTCGATGAAGAACGTGTTCGCGGTGATCGACACCGACCAGGACGCGGGCAAGAGATTCACCGCCAACGCCTATCAGTCGGTCGCTGACCTCAACCAGCTGTTCGGGGCGACCGGAATGAAGGACTATTCGCTGGCCGAGTGGGCGGGCCACATCGACCAAGCGGCTCAGGACGGCGCCGCGCTCGAGATCGGCGCTCGCACCACGGACGCGCTGACCGCGCAGAAGGAGAAGATGGCGCTGTTCGATGGTGCGCGTGAGGTGGCGGCGTTCGGGCTGAAGCGGGTTCCGGGTGCGGGCGACCTGCTGGAACTCGGCTGGAAATCGGTGTCGTCGGACGTCCGGCTCAGCACCTTGGGTGCGGTGCCCGACGTGGCGGAGCATGTCGACACGTCACCGTACGGCAGCATTCCGGCGCAGACGTACAACATTCTGCAGGGTATCGCGAGCGCACCCGGGAATGTCGATCTGCGTTCGGATCCGAACATCGGCAGGTACTTCGACCAGACAACCGGTGCGCTTCGGTCATTCGAAGACATCCGCTCCGACGGGGGCCAATCATCGAAAACCAATCTCGCGGAATTGAACACACACGTGGGGAACTACTCCGGCGGACTCTCCGAATACCGTGTTCGATGGGACCTCGGTCATGGGCGGGAACCCGGAGCTGCCCCTAAATGAGGCGATACGCGGTGGCGCTGCTGGTGGTAGCGCAGGTTGCCATCCTGCTCACCTGTGCAAGTGACGGCAGGTGGCGACCGTCCCTGTGGGAGGACCGATACCAGTACAACTTTCGCTGGGCATCCCCGGCGGGGATCGATCTGAGTTCCGAGGTCGCGATCCAGGCCAGATCGTATGTCGAAACCGCGTTTTTGATCGGGGCCGGGCTGGAAGATGTGGTTCTGGCCGGAGATCGCATGGGGGTAGTGCCCTACTATTCATCGCACTATGGGACATCCTCCCTGTCGAGGTCGCTGTCGCTGCGGTTCGACGATCGGGCAGCTGATCCGCACTGGACGATTCGCGGCACGGTCTACGCCTCCCTGGAACGCGTCGAGTTCTTCGCGGCTCCGCCCCCGGTCGGGGCGATTCCCTGGTTGTTGAACGTGCGGATATGCGTGTGGGGCACCGGCCTTGCCTACGGGAACAAGGCAGGAGAGTTCTATACCGGCAGGTACGCCGCACTGCGGTCGGGCGGACTCTGGCTGAGCTTCGGTCTGCCGGCGGGAGGGTCGGCCGAGCCCGATTCCCGAGTCTCGGGACCCGCGCGTTACCCCACTCACAGCTATTTCGGGGATTGGATCAGCGTGGGATCGAGTCGGGACACCCCGGATGTGCAACGCGGGTCCGGGCCCGAACATTGCCGCCTGCCGACTGAGTTCCCCGCCGCCGTCGACCCGGGCGAATATGTCGAGAAGCCGTCCGTTCAGGTCCCCCCGCCCGAGATTCGGCCACCCTATCCGGGCTGGCCTGCAGGCGCGCAGCGTTGACGATCGGTCGAACCGGTCACCTGGATGCTGTCCAGGCCGCGACCAGTTCGTCAGGGCCCCACCAGGTGCTGACCGGGGTGTCGGTCGTGACTCCGGAGCGTGACACCGCGACCAAGGGGGTGCCGGCGTCGGTGCCGGGGACCGCGAGTAGTGCGCGGGTGAGGGCGTCGTAGTCGTGGCGGTCGAAGGGCTGGTTCTCGAGCCACTTGATGGAGCCGACGAAGTGGACGGCCTTTGCGACGGGTGCGCGATCGGCGCCGATGAGGTCGATTTCGGGGTTGTTGGCGCGGTTCCACCAGCCGCCGACCTCTTCGGTGTCCGGCCAGTCCTGGTCGGGAAGCAGGCGCAGCAGGGATGCGCGAATGAGGGGTTCGACCGCTCGGCCGCGCCACGACGTCCAGGACCGTTCGATGCGGGACAGCGCGAGGTCGCCGCGGCCGCGTTCGACGAGGGGAATGCCGCGTTCCAGGAAGGCCAGCCAGAAGCGCAGGTAGGAGTCGGTGATTCGGTAGCGCTTGTTCTTGGTGTCGGCGGTGGTCGACAGTGGGAGATCGGCGGCGACTATTCGCTTGTCCTGCAAGGTTTTCAACAGGGGATTGAGGGTGCCCGCGGGCAGGGCGCCGGTGGAGCCCGCGTGGGCGGCGATCGTGCTGAAGGTGCGTTCGCCGGTGCCGATCGCCTGCAGGACAGCGCGGGAGCGTGTGCCCTCCGGGAATTCTCCGAGTAGGGAAAGTTCGCCGGCGACCAGGAGCGGCGACAGCGGATCAGTTGTGGCTTCGCGGAGAAAATCGAGCCGATCCATGCCAGGACGCCACGAGGTCAGGATCTGTGGGAACCCGCCGGTGATGAGGCGGGCATCGATCGCGGCGGCCGCGTCCAGGCCGGTCATTGTTTGCACGTCGGCGACATCGAGCGGGTCGACGATCATTTTGGTGGCGCGGCCGAAGAACGGTCGATCGCGGGCGCCCAGCGCCTCCATGACCGAGATGTCGCTGCCGACGAGGACAAGCAGCACGTGTTTGCGGGACAAATCGCGGTCCCACACGGTCTGCAGCGCGCCTTCGAACTCACGGTCTTGTTCGACGAGCCACGGCACTTCGTCGATCACGGCGATCGACGGGCGGTCGTCCGGTGCCGCGATCGCGAGGGTACGCAAAGCCTGGTTCCAGTCGGCGGCGGGCAATCCGCGGACTATCGCCGCGCCCGGGGAATCGATCCGGCCTGCGGTCTCCACAAAGTCGGCGCGCTCGGCAACGGGATTTCGACCACGTGTCGCCTGGAAGACGGTGTAAGCCGCACCTGATCGGTCGCAGAATTCCTGTACAAGGCGTGACTTGCCGACTCGCCGACGCCCGGTGACTATCACGGCGCGACCGGGTGTGCCTGCCTCGCCACGGGCGACCGAGGCGAGTAGGCCGGTCAGCAAGCCGAGGTCATGGGCTCGACCGACGAAGTCCATGGCTACACCTAACTAAGATGTCATCTTACTAAGAGTGAATCTTAGTTTACTGGGCTCAGTGGGGGAGGGGGAGGAACTCGACGATGGTGCCGTCGGGGGCTTCCGGGGGGACGATGACGAGGCCGTCGCGGTCGATGAGGCCTTACCAGGTGGGCGGTGCGGACGGTGGTGTCGGCGGTCCAGCCGCCTTCGGGGGCGTAGCGGGCCGGGGTGATGCGCTGGATGGGGGCCGCGGTTTCGGCGGCGTTGTGCAGGGGGCCGTAGACCGGGCGGGGTGGGGGTGCGGCGGTGCGGGCGGCGACGATGGCTGGGGTCAGGGCCAGGAGTACGGCGATCGCGGCGAAGGGGTTGCCCGGGAGGCCGAGAACGGTGGGGCCGGTGGGGAGTTCGGCGACGATGGTGGAGCCGCCGGGGCGCAGGGCCAGTCTCGGGACGACGACGCGGGCCTCGGCGCGGGCGATGGCGGCGCGGAGCTGGTCCGCGGCGCCGCCGCCGGTGGCACCGACCACCACCAGGAGGTCGAAACCGGCAGTGGCGGTGAGCATGTCGTCGAAGCCGTGGTCGGTGTCGCGGAGGTGGACCCGGTCGAGCACGGTGACGCCGAGGCCGGCGAGGAGGTCGGGCAGGACGGGGCCGATCGAGTCGCGGGTCTGACCGGCTTGCAGCGGGCCGCTGCTGCGGATCTCGTCGCCGGTCATGACGATGCGGGCGCGGACGGGGCCGCGGACCAGGCCCGCGGTGACTTCGACCGAGGCGGCCGCCGAGCGCAGGGCGGTGGTGACGCGGGTGCCCGCGGGGGCGAGGAGGTCGCCGACCATCTGGTCCTCGCCGCGGGTGCGGACATCGCTGCGGATCGGGGTGCCGGGGCGGCGGGTGAGTTCGTCGCCGGTGACGTCGGCGAACTCGTCGCGCAGGACGGAGGTGGTGCCGTCGGGGACATGGGCGCCGGTGGCGATGCGCACCGCTTCACCGGGCAGCAGGCCGACCGGGCGGGCGCCGCCCGCGAAACCGATATCGCGGCGCAGCCGCCAGGGGCCGTCGCCGCACACGGCGTAGCCGTCCATCGCGGAGACGTCGAAGCGGGGCAGCGCGCCCGCGGCGACGATCGGGGCGGCGAGGGCGGCGCCGCTCACCTCGCCCAGCTCGGCCTCGTAGGCGACCAGCGGGGTCAGCTCGGCGGCGATGCGGGCCCTGGCCGCGGTGAGGTCGAGGCGGGTCGAGGCGCGGTCGGCGATCGTCTCGCGGGCGCGGCGGACCTGCTCCTCGGTGTCGCAGTCGCCGGTGCCGGGCAGCTCGATCAGGGTGGTCTCGGTGGGGACGATCGCCTTCATCGGCTGGTTCACCAGCGCGTCCAGCCCGGCCAGCGCCGCGGTGAGGGCGGTGCGCCGCCAGACGCCGACGAGATACTGGGGCCGACCGGAAGCGTCGATCGCGAAGACGGCGTCGGTGGTCGATTCGGCTGCGCGGCGCAGCAATTCGTGCACGGTGTCAGGAGTGACGAACGGCATGTCCGCGGCGAGGACGACGATCCACGGCGCCGGCTCGGGGCCGAGCGCGCTCAGCCCGGTACCGATCGCCGCGACCGGGCCGGAACCGGGCGGGACCTCCCTGACCTGCTGAACGCGGGGATCCAGCTCCGGTCGATGCGGACCGACGACCACGATCTGACCGCAGCCGGCCACCGCGGTCAGCGCGGCGTCGAGCATCGATCGGCCGCCGATCACGATCGCGGGTTTGTCGACCCCGCCCATCCGGCTCGCGCGTCCGCCCGCGAGCACGATCGCATCGGCGGCGGTCATCGGCTGATCCGGCGTAGGGTAATCGGCACGAAAGTCATGCTAGCGGGGTGTGACGTCGATGCTCGAGCGCCCGGACGGCGGCGTCGCGTCGCGGTTCGGCAAGGGGGTGGAGATGTCCGGTGCAGGTGGGCCGGGGCAGCCGACGATGCTCGGTGACGTGATCCGCGGATTCCTGTTCGTGGTCATCACGCTCGGCGGAGTGTTCGGCGCGCTCGGGGTGGTGGTCGGGCTCGTCGAACGCGATATGGGGATCCTGGTCGTCTATCTCGTGTGGTCGGTGGTGTTCGCGATCCTCGGTGCGCTGGTGTTCTGGTGGATCAAGTCCTCGCGGTCGCCGACGAAACGTGGTGTCGTTGCGGGTCGGCGATTGTCGGCGTATCCGCCGGGGCGCCCGCAGCCGGGAGTACCGCGACCACAGGCGACGTCCAGCGGACCGGCCTCGCGACTTGGCGAGCTGGGCTCACCGCCCGGTGGTCCGGAGGCGCGGACCAGCCGTTCTGACGCGCGGCGTGGCGGTCCAGATATATCGAAACCTTCTGTCGACGAACGACACTCGGCGCCGACCAGAACGGCGGGGCCGGTGCGGCGCTCCGATGTCGGCGCGCCGCTGACGCCGCCGCCGGTGCGGCCGGTGCGGCCGGTGTCTCGACCCCCGCTGCACTCGCCCTCGGCGGACACCCACGCGGACAACCCGGTTCGCCGCTCGTCGCCCATCACACCGCCGACGAGACCGGTAGCGCCCTCGGATCCGACTATCCAGCAGTCATTTCCGGACGAGCGCTGAGACACGTGCCAGGCTAGTGCCCCTGGTCCAGCGATCAGCCGCGGTCGTCAGCGGCGCCGACGCGCAGCCTTGTCCGGTGTCCGGTGACCTTCACCGGTCAGCCCGGCGCCGACCGAGCGCCATGGCCTGGTCTTGCCGTTGCCGCACTGTGTGACCGATCGCGAATCGGTGGTGGGTAACGGCTCAGAGCCGGGCTGTGCGGAGGTCGACGCGACCGTCGATGATCGGCACCCCTTCTTCGGCGAGCAGACGCAACTGCCGGGCGGCCAGGTGCGCGGCGGGTCGGCCGGAGGCGCCGATCACCCGATGCCACGGGAGGTCGGCGGAATCGGTGCGCATGATCCAGCCGACGGTCCGCGCCGACGACAGGCCGGCGCCCTGGGCGATATCGCCGTAGGTCGACACCCGGCCGGGCGGGATGGCCGCGACCAGCGCGCGGACCCGTTCGACCTGCTCCTCCGTCGTCGCCGCCATCGCCGCTACAGCGCCGCGGCGATCAGGGCGGCCGCCTCGGCGGGGCGGGCCTGGGCGACCATGTGATCGCAGTCCCACACCTCGACGGTGAGCCGGTCACCGAGGTGGGCCGACAGCGCGGCCAGGAACTCGGCGGTGACATACGGCGGCTGCACCTTGGCCGCCCGGACCAGCACGGTCGGCAGGTCGGCGGGCGGCAGCACGAACGGGCGCGCCAGCTGACCCCAGTACGCGGTGATCGCCGGCTGGAAGATCCGCCAGCCCACCCGGCCGCCCTCGGTGGGCACCAGATGCTCGGCCAGTTCGCGTTCGAGCAGCGTCGGATCGACCTCGTCGGGGCTCCACGCGCTGTGCTGCTTGTCGGACCTGGCCTCGGCGAGGTCGGTGTAGTCGGGGGAGGCCAGGTTGGCGAGCGCCACCTGCTCGATGAGTTTCGGGTCGATGCCGATCGCAGGGTCGAGCAGGATCAGCGACCGCACCAGATCGGGGTGCCTGCGGGCCAGATGGATGCCGGCGGCGCCGCCGAAGGAGTGGCCGGCGACGACGACCGGGCCGTCGGTCTCGGCGCGGACGAGCGCGGCCAGATCGTCGACGATCGTCTCGAAGTCCCACGGCGGCAGCGAGGTCGAACGGCCGTGTCCGCGCAGGTCGGGGGCGATGACCCGGGCCTGGGGCAGGTGCTCGGTGGCCAGGGTTTCCCAACGGTTGCCGTGGCCGGTGAGGCCGTGCAGGGCGAGGACGACGTGGCCGTCGGCGGGACCGAAACGGTGCACATGAAGCGAGGACACGACAGCCATTCTGGCCGGTCGCGCACGGTCGCGCAGCGTGTCCCCCCGGCGGGGGAGTGCTGGCGTGTCGTACTGGTCTGTTGCAATAGCCGACGTGGTGCGATCGGATAGCTCGGTGCGACTCGTGCGCCGGACGACGCGGGCGCCCCGGCCGCGAGCCTGGGGCGCCGCTGTTCGCGTGCTGTTCGCCGAGCAGGCCCAGCCCGCGCCGTCTCGCCCTGGCTGGCTGCCGTGGCAGGTCCTCGGCGGGCCGGGCACCGGCAAGACCGCGCTGCTGGTCGACCTGGTGACCGCGCGGATCACCGACGGCGCCGACCCCGCGTCGGTGCTGGTCCTCACCCACACCAAACAGGCCGCCGCCGCGCTACGCGACGCGATCACCGTCCAGCTCGGGCCGCACGCGGGCGGCATCCCCGGCGCCAGCCGGGAACCGATGGTGCGGACCCTGCACTCCTACGCGTTCTCGGTCCTGCGCCGCCACGCCGACCTGCACGGCAATCCGCCGCCGAGACTGCTCACCGGCGCCGAACAGGACGCCGTGCTGCGTGAGATGCTGCGCGGCGACCTCGCCGATATCGAGGCCGGCGCGCGCGGTCTGTGGCCGCCGCGGCTGCACCCCGCGCTGGCGCTGGGCGGATTCGCCGAACAACTGCGCGACCTGATGCTGCGGGCCACCGAACGCGGGCTCGGCCCCGAGGACCTGATGGCCCTGGGCCGCGACCACGACAACGATGCCTGGGTGGCGGCGGGACGGTTCTTCCAGCGCTACGAAGAGGCGTCGATGCTGCGCTGGTCGGTCGGCGTCGCGGCACCGGAGGCGACAGCGCCCGCGCTCGACGCCGCCGAACTCGTCGGCACGGCCCTCGACGCACTGGCCGGTGACCGGAACCTGCTCGCCGCCGAACGCGATCGGATCCGCTACCTGCTCGTCGACGACGCCCAGCACCTCGACCCGCAGGCCGCGACCCTGGTGCGCGCCATCGGCAGCGGCAGCGCGAGCACGGTCATCACGGGCGACCCGGATCAGAGCGTGTTCACCTTCCGCGGCGCGGACTCCCGGTTCCTGATCGACATCGACACCGCGCCGCAGCGACGAATCATCCTGCGGCACAACTACCGCAGCGGTGCGCCGATTCGTCTCGCCACGGCACGTATCGCGGCGCGGTTGCCGGGCAGCGCGCGTCATCGGGTGATGCCGGGGCGAGCGACCATTCCCTCGGAATCCGCCGATCACGTTGGTGGAAAAAGCGCTTCGGCTGCCCTGGACGGCCTGGTCCCGCTGTCCGGGCCGAGCGGCGAACGGGACACCCCTGGCGGCTCCGGCCCGGCGAAGTCCGATGGGTCGGCATCGGACCGCTTGGGACGGTCCGGTAGATCTCCGGCCGGCGAGCCCGGCGACTCGGTATCCGGTGGATCCGGTACCTCGACCGATGCGGCGCCCGGCCGATCGGCGGTGTCGGATGAGCCGGACTCGCCGGCGGGTGACCTGCCCCCATCCGAGGCCGAGTCGAGCGTGCGCGTGCGCGTGCTGTCGACCGCGGCCAAGGAGGCGGCGCTCATCGCCGACCACCTGCGCAGGGCCCACCTGACCGATGGCGTCCCGTGGTCGTCCATGGCGGTGATCGTGCGCTCGATCCCGCTGTCGCTCGCGCCGCTGCGGCGGGCATTGCTGGCGGCGGGGGTGCCGGTGCGCAGACCGGCGGTGGCCGAACCGCTCGCCCGCAGGCGCGGAGCGGCGTGGATGGTGCTGGCCCTGCGCGTACTGCTGGCCGGCGACTCGTCGCGGCCGGGCTCGCGGCGCGCGATCGACGCCATGTTCTCGCCCGAGGACGCCATGGACCTGCTGTCCGGCCCACTCGGCGGCGCCGACCAGATCGCCCTGCGGCGGCTGCGCCGTGGTGTCCGCCGCACGGTCCTCGACCTGGAACGCACCGGCGCGCTGGCCGCCGCCGACCCGTACGCCGACGCGGGCCAGTTCCTGCTGTGGGACGACACTCCGCCGCTCCCACCGGAAGTGCCCGAGCCCGAACCGGATCCGATCGACGGCGAATGGCTGCCACCGGAGCCCGATCCGGCGGACCCACTACGCCCGGAACCCGAACCGGACTGGGACGTCGCCGAACGCCTTCCCGACGACATCGACCTGCTCGACGCCGAAACCCCGCCCGCCGCACCGCCGGTCGTCGTCGGCCCGCCCCGGCCGGAACCCGAACCCCCGGCGGTGCCGCTGATCGACCAGTCCTCGGCCGAGGTCCTGCGCGACCTGATCGTCGGCATCGGCGAGGACCGGCTGCTCGACGGCCTCACCGAGGTGGAGGCCGCGCCGCTGCAGCGGGTGCTGCGCGCGGTGCGCAAGGCCAGGGAGACACAGGTCAGGGGCCAGGGTGTCGAGGACGTGCTGTGGACCCTGTGGACCAGCTCCCGGTTGGAACGGCGCTGGTTCCGGCAGTCCCGGCGCGGCGGCGCCGCGGGTATGCAGGCCGACCGCGATCTCGACGCCGCCGTCGAATTGTTCGACGCCGCAGCGGGTTACGTCGACCGGCTGCCCAAGGCGAGCATCGACGGTTTCGTCGAATACCTGCTGCACCAGCAGATTCCGCAGCAGGGCAGGCCGCTGACCGCCGAGGGCGACGCGGTGTCGCTGCTCAGCGCGCACGCGGCGGCGGGCCGGGAATGGGATGTGGTGGCGGTGGCCGCCGTGCAGGAGGGCATCTGGCCCAACCCGCGGGCCAGGGGAACACTGCTGCACACCGAGGATCTCGTCGACCTGATCGCCGGCGTCGACCTCGGCGCGACGACGAGCCGGGCCGCGCCGATCCTGGCCGAGGAACGCAGGCTGCTGCTCGTCGCGTGCAGCAGGGCGCGGCGATCGCTGCTGGTGACCGCCGTCGAATCCGCTGCGGGCGACCAGGATCTGGTGCCCTCGCGCTTCCTCACCGAACTGCTCGGCGACGAGGACACCGGCGAACCCGGCGCCCTGCCCGTCGCCGATCCCGGTCGCGCCCTGGTGATGCACGCCCTGGTCGCCGAATTGCGCGGCGTGGTCTGCGATCCCACCACCGCACCCGACCGGCGCGACCGGGCGGCTCACCAGCTGGCCCGGCTCGCCGACGCCGGTGTCCCCGGCACCGATCCCGGTGACTGGTACGGCACCGCCGAGCTCAGCTCGGACAAGGAACTGTGGGACGACGACGATTCCCCGATCGGCCTGTCCCCGTCGACGGTCGAACTGCTGCGCACCTGCCCGCTGCGCTGGGCCTTGGAGCGCCACGGCGGCACCGACGGCGACAATCCGCACGCCGTCAAGGGCAACCTCGTGCACACCCTGGTGCAGGCGCTGGCCGGCGACGTGCCGGAGGCGCAGGTCCGCGCGGCGCTGGACCAGGCGTGGCAGTCGGTCGACCCGGCCACCGGCTGGCACTCCCGGCAGGAACTGCGCCGCACCGAGGCGATGCTGGAGACCTTCCTGTCCTGGGTCAGGACCACCCGCGGCGAACTGACCCAGGCGGGTGTCGAGGTGCCGGTGGACTGCGTGCTGCCCGCGCGAGCGGAGGACGAACGCGCGGTGCGGATCCGCGGGCGGATCGACCGCCTGGAGCGGGACGCGCAGGGGCGCTTCGTGATCGTCGATGTGAAGACCGGCAAGACGCCGGTCAGCGCGAAGGCCGTCGCCGAGCACGCCCAGCTGGCGACCTACCAGGTGGCGGCCGCCCACGGCGCGCTCGACGCGGAGGAATCCGCCGTGCCCGCCGATCCCGGTGGGGCCCGGCTGGTCTACGTCGCCAAGCCGCACCACAAGACCGGCGCCACCGAACGCGCCCAGACCGCCCTGGACGCCGAGGGACTCGACACCTGGCGCGACACGATCCATGACGCGGCCGCGGCCACCCGCGGGCCCGGGTATCTGGCCGTGCGCAACGACGGGTGCAGGCACTGCCCGGTCGCGGGCAGTTGCCCGGTACAGGACACCGGACGGCAGGTGACCGACGAGTGAGCGGCGTGCGCGTCACCCCGCAGCGGTTGGCCGACGCGCTCGGGCTGCCGCCACCGACCGCCGAGCAGGCGGCGGTCATCGCCGCGCCGCCGGGGCCGACGCTGGTGGTGGCGGGCGCGGGTGCGGGCAAGACCGAGACGATGGCCGCGCGCGTGGTGTGGATGGTGGCCAACCGGCTGGTCGCCCCGGACGAGGTGCTCGGCCTCACCTTCACCCGCAAGGCCGCCCAGCAGCTGACCTCGCGCATCCGCACCCGTCTGGCCCGGCTGGCCGGCGCCCCGCTGGTCCGGGAGATCGACCCGACCGGTGCGCTGCGCACGCTGATCTCCGGCGCCGAACCGGAGATCAGCACCTATCACTCGTACGCGGGCAGGCTGCTCACCGCGCACGGCCTGCTGTTGCCCGTCGAGCCGTCGGCCGCGCTGCTCACCCAGACCCAGCTGTGGCAGCTCGCCCACGAGGTGGTGCGGTCCTGGGACGGCGACCTCGACACCGACCGCACGCCGGTGTCGGTGACCGAGGCGGTGCTCGCGCTGTCCGGGCAGCTCGCCGAGCACCTGGTGGAACCGGAGCAGCTCGCCGAGGCGCACGCCGAGCTGGAGAAGCTGGTGTACACGCTGCCCGCCGGTCCGCGTCAGCGGGGCGGGCCGAGCAAGACGCTGACCGCTGTCGTCGACGCGCAACGGGAGCGAGTCGCCCTGCTACCCCTGGTCCGTCAGCTCGCCGACGCGCTGAACCGCCGTGGCGCACTCGATTTCGGCTCCCAGATGTCGCTGGCCGCGCAGCTGGCCGTCGACCATCCCGAAGTGGCCGCCGCCGAACGGGCCCGGTTCAAGCTGGTCCTGCTCGACGAGTATCAGGACACCGGCCACGCGCAGCGGGTACTGCTGTCGGCGCTGTTCGGCGATGCCGAAGCGGTCCGCCAGGATCGGCCGCGACCGGTGCGCGTGCGGGGTGGTGCGCCGACGGCACCGTCGCCGGGTCCCGAGATGCTCTGGGGCCCGGATCATCTCGATCCATCAGAGCTCGATCTCGTCGGCCACGTTCTTGGCGGCACGGCGGGTCACGCGCGCGGAACCGATAGTCGAGGTGTCGCCGATCGCACCGGTACCGATCGGCCGGAAAGCGGGTCAGCCGACACTCAGGGGCCGAGCGAAACCGGCTCGGGGGGTAGAGCTCTCGCCGTCACCGCGGTCGGTGACCCGATGCAGTCGATCTACGGCTGGCGCGGCGCATCGGCTGCCAATCTCCCCCGTTTCGCGACCGACTTCCCCGAAGCGCCCGGCGTCCCCGCGCCGATCCTGCCGCTGCTGACCAGCTGGCGGAACCCGCCGGAAGCCCTCGCCCTGGCGAACCTGGTCGCCGATCCGCTGCGGCTGCGGGCCAAGGCCGCGGGTGGAGCGACGGTCGACGCGCTGCGGGCCAAGCCCGAGGCGCAGGCGGGGGCGGTGGAGCTGGCCCTCACCGAAACCGTGGCCCAGGAACGGGACTGGATCGCCGAGCGCATCGCCCGGGAATGGGCGACGGCCAGGGACGCCGAGCAGCCGCCACCGACCTCGGCGGTACTGATCCGGCGCAATGCCGACGCGGCCCCGCTGGCCGAGGCCCTGCGCGAGCGGGGTCTTCCGGTCGAAATCGTCGGTCTCGGTGGGCTGCTCGCGACACCGGAGGTCGCCGATATCGTCGCCACCCTGCGGCTGATCGCCGAGCCGGGCACCGGCAGCGCCGCCGTCCGCATTCTCACCGGTGCCCGCTGGCGGCTCGGCGTCGCCGATCTCGCCGCCCTGGCCCGGCGCGCGCGGATGCTGTCGATCGGCAGCCTGTCCGGCGACGCGTCCGCCGCCATCACCGACGCGGCCGGACTGGCGACCGCCCTGCGTGCGGTCGCGCCGGAACCCACCGAACAGGCGGGCCTGGCCGACGCCATCGCCGATCCCGGGGCGCCCGACCAGTATTCGGAGGCCGGGTTCACCCGCATCGTCGCCCTCGGCGAGGAACTGGCCGCGCTGCGCGAACGCAGTGGGCAGCCGCTGGTCGAGCTCGTCGCCGATGTCGAACGCACCATCGGTGTCGGCGTGGAGACCCAGGCCAGACGGGCCATCGCGGGCGGCGGCGCGGGCCGCGAGCACCTCGACGCGTTCGCCGAGGTGGTGGCCGGGTACGCGGCCGACTCGCGCGCCTCACTGAGCGGTCTGCTGGCCTTCTTCACCGCGGCCGAATCGGTCGAGAACGGCTTGGAACCGGGCGACGTGGAGGTTGCGCGCGATCGCGTGCAGGTGCTCACCGTGCACGCGGCCAAAGGGCTGGAATGGGAAGTCGTCGCGGTGCCGCACGTGAGCGCGTCGGTCTTCCCCTCGACGACCGCGCTGAGCACCTGGCTCGGCGCGCTCACCGAACTGCCGACCACCCTGCGCGGCGATCGCGCCCAACCCGACGCGTCCGAGGGCGTACCGGTCCTCGACCTGAGCCGGGTCGGCGACCGCGCCGAACTCGAGCGCGCCATCGCCGAGCACAAGGACGCGCTCAAGAGCCGCCGCCTCGACGAGGAACGGCGCCTGTTCTACGTGGCGCTCACCAGAACCGAACGGGTGCTGCTGGTTTCGTCCTACTACTGGCCCGAGACCGGCACCGCGCAGAAGGGCCCGTCGGAGTTCCTGCTCGAACTGAAACAGGCGAACGAGGACCCCGACAGCGCGGCCTTCGGCGTCGCGACCATCGCCCGCTGGGACGACCAGCCCGCGCCCGACGCCGTCAACCCGTTCGCCGACAACCCGCCCACCGCCGCGTGGCCGCGCGACCCGCTCGGCAGCCGCCGCGACCCGATCGAACAGGGCGCGGAGCTGGTCCGCGCTGCGCTCGAGCGATTGCGTTCCCGACCGGCCGATCCCGAGCCCGCCGACGACGCGGACGACCCGGAGGGCTGGGCCACCGACGTCGACGCCCTGCTCGCCGAGTTCACCGCGGCCGAACTCGCCGACCAGCAGGTGGAGCTGCCCGGCCAGCTGCCCGCCACCGCACTCGTGGAACTGAGCGCCGACCCGACCCGCCTGGCGGCCCGGCTGCGCCGTCCCCTGCCGTACCCGCCGAATCCGATGGCCCGGCGCGGCACCGCGTTCCACGCCTGGGTGCAGTCCTGGTTCGGCACCGAACAGCTGCTCGGCCTCGACGAACTGCCCGGCGCCGCCGACAGCGGCACCGAGCTGGGCCGGGCCGACCGCGAACTCGCCGCCATGCAGGCCGCGTTCCGCCGCTCACCGTGGGCGCATCGCAACCCGATCGACGTCGAGGTGCCGTTCGAGACCACCATCGCGGGCACCGTCATCCGCGGGCGGATGGACGCCGTGTTCGCCGAACCCGGTGGCCGCTGGGTGGTGGTCGACTGGAAGACCGGCGCCGAGCCGGGCCCCGCCGACGAAGCCGCCGTCGCCGTGCAGCTGGCCGTCTACCGGCTCGCCTGGGCGCGGCTGATGGCCGCGCGCACCGGCGCCGACGAGGCCCGCATGCTCGAACGGGTCGGCGCGGCATTCCATTACGTCCGGTCCGGGCGCACCATCGCGCCCACCGAACTGGCCGGTCCGCGGGAACTGGAACAGCTCATCCGTGACGCGGCGCCGGTCCCGGATGTCGAATGAGCCCGAGCCGCCCCGAACCAGTAGGCTGCCGATTTGTGCCGGATCCTGACGAAACCTTGACGGGCCGAGCGAGAGGAGGGGGCGATGCTAGGGGACAAGCGCGGCCCGATCGGGCTCAGTAGCAGCCCGGACTATGCGCTGGTCGGTCTCTTGCGGATCCCCGCGGTGCAGACCAGTCCGTGGGTATCGCTCACCCGCCGGGTCCTGTTCGCGATCGCGTTGCTGTTCACGGCGGCGACCGTGGTGTACATCGGCCGCGACGGCTATCACGACAACACCGGCGACGAGCTGTCGTTCCTCGACGCGATGTACTACGCCACCGTCTCGCTCTCGACCACCGGGTACGGCGACATCGCCCCGATCACTCCCACGGCGCGACTGATCAACACGATCGTCATCACGCCACTGCGTGTCCTGTTCCTGATCGTGCTGGTCGGCACCACCCTCAGCGTGCTCACCGAACGGTCACGGCAGGCGTTCAAGATTCAGCGATGGAGGCACACCGTGCGCAATCACACCGTCGTCGTCGGCTACGGCACCAAAGGACGCACCGCGATCGACGCCATGCTCGCCGACGGGGTGCAGCAGGCCGACATCGTCGTCGTCGACACCGACGCGGTGGCGCTGGAAGCGGCGGCGACCGCGGGACTGGTCACCGTGCACGGCTCGGCGACCAAGTCCGATGTGCTGCGCCTGACCGGCGTGCAGCGGGCTGCCTCGGTCATCGTCGCCACCAACCGTGACGACACCGCCACCCTGGTGACGCTCACCGCCCGCGAACTGAACAAGACCGCCAAGATCGTGGTCGCCATCCGCGAAGCGGAGAACACCCACCTGGTGCGCCAGTCCGGCGCCGACTCGGTCGTGGTGTCCTCGGAGACCGCGGGCCGGTTGCTCGGCATCGCCACCACCACGCCCACCGTCGTGGAGATGATGGAGGATCTGCTCACACCCGAGCAGGGCTTCGCCGTCGCCGAACGTGAGGTCGAACCGGGCGAGATCGGCGGCTCGCCGCGGCATCTCAGCGACATCGTGCTCGGTGTGGTGCGCGACGGCAATCTGATCCGGGTGGGCGAACCCGAGGTCGACGCGCTCGAGGCGCGCGACAAGCTGCTCTACATCCGGCACACCGGCAAGTGATCCAGGACTCAGCGACCGGCTAGGCTCGGACATGTGTCGTTCCGGTTGAAAGACGTTCCGCTGCTGTCGCGTTCCACGATCGATCGAGCCGAGCACGTCCGGCTCGATCCCGACGCGCTGCGGGAGGGTTGGGGCAAGGCCAAGGTCCTGCGCGTCGACGCGCGCGGACGGGTGCGGGTGGAGAGCGCGGGCGTCGTCCTGGACGCGGCCGTCACGATCGCCGAAGAGCCCGGCGCCGGCGCGGTGTTCCTCGGCGTCGCCGAGGACAGTCATCTGTGGGCCGTGCGCGAGCCCGAGCTGGACGGCACGCTGAAGGATCTGCGGGCTCTCGGCGCCGTCGACGACTTCACCGCCGACCTGCTCGCCACCGCCTACGCGCTGCTCAACTGGCACGACCGGGCCGGCTACCACGGCGGCGACGGCACCTCGACGACCTCGTCACGGGCGGGCTGGTCCCGGCTGACCGCCACCGGTGAGGAGGAGTTCCCACGGATCGACCCCGCCATCATCTGCCTGGTGCACGACGGCGCCGACCGGGTGCTGCTGGCCCGCCAGCACAGCTGGCCCGAGACCATGTTCTCGCTGCTGGCCGGCTTCGTGGAGGCCGGCGAATCGCTCGAGCACTGCGTCGAGCGGGAGATCCGCGAGGAAGTGGGCGTCGACGTGCGCGAGGTCACCTACCTCGGCAGTCAGCCGTGGCCGTTCCCGCGCTCGCTGATGGTCGGCTTCGCCGCCGTCGGGGATCCGGAGCAGGAGCTGGTGTTCTCCGACGGTGAGATCGCCGAGGCGCACTGGTTCACCCGTGACGAGGTCCGCGCGGCGCTGCGGGCGGGGGATTGGGCCGCGGCGCGCGAGCAGGGCGCGCGGCTACTGGTGCCCGGTTCCATCTCGATCGCTCGCACGATCATCGAATCCTGGGCCGAGTAGCCGGCGCGCGGCGCTCAGGCCAGGGCGGAGAGAGCCTGCTTGACCTGCGACAACGACGGGTTGGTCGCCGTCGACCCGTCGCGGTACTTGATGGTCGGGACGACGTGGTTGCCGTTGTTCACGCTGCCGACGAATTCGGCCGAAGCGGGGTCGTCCTCGATGTCGATCACGGTGTAGGTGATGCCCGCCTCGTCGAGCTGGGTCTTGAGGCGACGGCAGTAGCCGCACCAGGTGGTCGAGTACATCGTCAGATCAGTGGTTGCTTCAGTCACGGGATGTGCAACGTCGGAGGTCGGCGTGATGTTCCGGCGGGTTGTCGGCGGCCGTCGGGCCCGGTTGTCGTCGGGCGCTGTCATGATGGTGCCCGTGCCAGCACTCGATCTCACCGCCCTCGACCCGGAACAGGCCGCCGCGGTGCGGGCGCCACGAGGCCCGGTGTGCGTGCTAGCCGGCGCGGGGACCGGCAAGACCAGGACGATCACCCACCGGATCGCGCATCTGATCGCGGGCGGGCATGTGAAGGCCGACCAGGTACTGGCCGTGACCTTCACCGCCAGGGCGGCGGGGGAGATGCGCAACCGGCTGCGCTCGATGGGACTCGGCGGCGAGGCAGGCCAGGTCCAGGCCCGTACCTTCCACGCCGCGGCGCTGCGGCAGCTGCGGTACTTCTGGCCGCAGGTCGTCGGTGATGTGCCGTGGCGACTGCTCGACAGCAAGTTCCCGGTGGTGTCGCAGGCCGCGCACCGGGCGGGGCTGGGGACCTCGACCGAACTGATCCGCGACCTGCTCAGCGAGATCGAATGGGCCAAGGCGTCGCTGATCGCGCCGGAGGACTATCCCGCCGCCGCGGCCAGGCACCATCGGGACGCGCCGGTCGAGGTGACCAGGGTGGCCCAGGTCTACGCGGGCTACGAGTCGATGAAGACCTCCGCCGACGGCCTGCTGCTGGACTTCGACGATCTGCTGCTGCACACCGCCGCCGCGCTCGAGGACTATCCGTCCGTCGCCGACGAGTTCCGTGGCCGCTACCGCAGCTTCGTGGTCGACGAATACCAGGACGTCACCCCGCTGCAGCAGCGGGTGCTCGACGCCTGGCTCGGCGAGCGCGACGACCTCACCGTCGTCGGCGACGCCAACCAGACCATCTACTCCTTCACCGGCGCCACCCCGAACTACCTGCTCGACTTCTCCCGCCGCTTCCCCGACGCCACCGTCGTCCGGCTCGAACGCGACTACCGCTCCACCCCGCAGGTGGTGTCGCTGGCCAACCGGGTGATCGGCGCCGCGCGCGGCCGCATCGCCGGAACCAGGCTCGCCCTGATCGGCCAGCGGCCCGACGGTCCCGAGCCCGAGTTCGCCGAATACCCCGACGTGCCCGCCGAAGCCGCCGCCGTCGCCGTCCGGATCAAGAAGCTGATCGCGGCGGGCACACCCGCCGCCGAGATCGCCGTGCTCTACCGGATCAACGCTCAGTCCGAGCCGTTCGAGCAGGCACTCGGGGCCCGCGACATCCCCTTCCAGGTGCGCGGCGGTGAAGGCTTCTTCCAGCGTCAGGAGGTGCGCCAGGCGGTGCAGGCGCTGCGGCAGGCCGACGCGCGCGACGACCTGCCCGACGAGTCGCGCAGCGGCGCCGAACTGATCACGCTGGTCCGCGCCGTGCTCGCCCCGGTCGGGCTCACCGCCGAGGAACCGGCCGGTGCGCAGGCCAAGGAACGCTGGTCGTCGCTGCTGGCGCTGGTGCAGCTCACCGAGGAACTGGTCGGCCACGACGCG
The DNA here is from genome assembly GCF_052983615.1 of Nocardia fodinahabitans. Taxonomy (NCBI): domain Bacteria; kingdom Bacillati; phylum Actinomycetota; class Actinomycetes; order Mycobacteriales; family Nocardiaceae; genus Nocardia; species Nocardia fodinahabitans. Next base: position 1,598,897 of record NZ_JBRJJC010000001.1, on the reverse strand, counting down.
GAGATCGACCTCACCGGGCTGCTGCGCGAGCTCGCGACCAGGGCCGAGGCCAAGCATCCGCCGACCGTCGACGGCGTCACCCTGGCCTCGCTGCACGCGGCCAAGGGCCTGGAATGGGACGCCGTGTTCCTGGTCGGCGTCGCCGACGGCACCCTGCCGATCCAGCACGTCCTCGGTGACGACGGCAGCCCGTCCGATCAGGCGGGGCTCGAAGAGGAACGCAGGCTGCTCTACGTCGGCGTCACCAGGGCGCGCGAACACCTCGCCGTGTCCTGGGCGCTGGCGCGCACCGAGGGCGGCAGGCGGGTGCGCAGGCGCTCGCGGTTCCTCAACGGCCTGGTCCCGGACGACTCGCCCGCCTCCCGCATCGCCGCCACCGCAACCGGCCCGAAGGACGCCGACGGCAAGCGCCCGCTGTGCCGGGTCTGCGCGAAACCGCTGATCGGCACCTACGCCACCATGCTGGGCCGGTGCCGTCGCTGTCCGGCCGAACTCGACCCGCAGCTACTGGACGCGCTCAAGGAGTGGCGGGCGGAGAAGGCCGAGGTCCTGCGGGTGCGCGACTTCGTCGTCTTCACCGACACGACGCTCACCGCGATCGCCGAGCAGCTGCCCGCCGACGACGCGGCACTGGCCGCGATCGCCGGCATCGGCGCGAAGAAGATCGAGCAGTATGGCGCGGACGTGCTCGCCATCGTCGCGTCCCGAATGCGGGCCACGACACAAAACCGCAGGTAGAAAATAGGTTGTTCGGTTCTCGATCATTGCCTATGGTGGAGAACACGCACCGAGAGTGATCTCGGCGCGGGTTTCTATCAGCACACGAATTCAGGAGGGAGGCAGTCAGATGAACAGCAACACCACGTTCGACGCGATGGGCAATCGCGTCCTGGTGAACGCATCCATGGTGTCCGCCTCCCGGGGGGTCCTCCTCGCTCTGCAGGGGACCGGTCTGTCCGGCGTCGATACCACCGCTGTGCCGATGACTGTCGTCCATCAGCACACCCCGATTCGTCTCCAGGACAAGCCCAGCGTGGGTTGGCAGCCGGCGGCCTTCCAGGCACCGGCAGCACCGGCCGTTGAACTCGGATACGCACCCGAGTTCGCCGGCGCAATCCGCCTCCGTGTCCACCCAGCGACCGTGATCAGGTCTCGGCAGAGATGTCGAACTAGGTAGGGAACTCCTCCCAGACCTCCTGGCCACGGATCGCGAGAAGCGAAATCCGTGGCCTTTTTCATTCGGCTCTTCAGCCGTTGGCACCGGGTTCGCACACCGAACGAACAACCGCTGCAAACGAGCTGAAGGAGAACGACGTGTTCACCGCCCAGGAATGGCCGACGGCCACTGCTGACGTGACATGCCGAAACGTGGCGTCCCTGCCCTGCCGGGCCGGAAACCTGATCTGTGGTTCGCCGAGAGCCCGAACGACCTCGAGCAGGCCAAGCAACTGTGCGCTTCCTGCCCGATCCGTAAGGGCTGCCTGACCGCGGCCATCGACCGCGCCGAGCCGTGGGGTGTCTGGGGCGGCGAGATCTTCGACCAGGGTGTCGTGATCGCCCGCAAGCGCCCGCGTGGCCGTCCGCGCAAGGTCGCGATCCCGGCATGAACCCCGGAAAAGGCCTGTACCGCAAACGAACCGCTCACCGAGTCCTGGTGAGCGGTTCGTTTGTTTTCGGCGGCCGGTGCCGCGCTGAGGGCTAGGAGGCGCGCTCGGCGCGGAAACCGGGGACCCAGGTGCGGACCAGGTTCATGAAGCCGAGTTCCGCGTCGAGCTGGGCCAGGATGCCGACCGAGCCGCCGAGTACCCGGAAGATCGTCAGGTATTCGGCCGGAAGTTGCAGGGCGCGTGCGGTTTTCATCTCGGGGCTGGTGAACTCCGAGGCCTTGCCCGCGACCCGCTGCATCCAGGCGCGGGTGAAGTGGAAGGTGTCGGTGCGGATCGGGTCGCTGAACGGGCGCAGGTACGCCTCGATCTCCTCGTGGGTGACCGTGCGGCCCGGGATCACCCAGCCGTGCTCGTAGAGCAGTTCGGTGAGCGCGACGTGCTCCTCCGCGACGGCCAGGGCGAGCATCCGGCCCAGGACCTCGGGGAAGCCGTCCGGCATCGGCGCGCAGGCGCCGAAATCGAGGACGGCCAGCCTGCCGTCGGTGAGCACGAGGAAGTTGCCCGGGTGCGGGTCGCCGTGCAACAGGTGGACCCGCTCCGGGGAGGAGAAGTGGAAGGTGCCCATCAGCTCGGCGATCCGGTTGCGCTGCGCCCGGGTGCCTTCCGGGTCGGCCGCGCCGGCGGCGATGAGCGCGGAGACCGGGGTGCCGTCGAGCCATTCGGTGACGATCACCTTCGGGGCGCCCGCGACCACGCGCGGCACCACGATCTGCGGGTGGCCGTCGAAGGCAGCGGCGAACCGGCGCTGGTTGGCGGCCTCGATGCGGTAGTCGAGCTCTTCCTCGGTGCGCTCGGTGATCTCGGCCAGCAGCGGTTTCACATCGGCGCCGGGGATCACCGAGGACAGCAGCCCGGTCATTCGCGACAGGGTCTTCAGATCGGCGCGCAGTGCTTCGTCGGCGCCGGGGTACTGCACCTTGACCGCGACCGCGCGTCCGTCCGACCACACCGCCCGGTGCACCTGGCCGATGCTGGCCGAGGCGGCGGGGGTGTCGTCGAAGGACTGGAACCGCTCACGCCACTTGGTGCCCAGCTGCTGGTCCAGCACCCGGTGCACCGTCTCGGCCGGCATCGGCGGCGCGGCGGCCTGCAGCTTGGTAAGCGCCTCGCGATAGTGCTCGCCGAACTCCTCCGGGACCGCGGCCTCCATCACGCTCAGCGCCTGGCCGAACTTCATCGCCCCGCCCTTGAGCTCGCCGAGCACGGTGAACAACTGTTCGGCGGCCTTCTGGTTCAGCGTGGCGTTGATCTGCTGCTTGTCACCGCCCACCAGCTTCTTGCCGAACCCCACAGCGGCTCGACCGGCAATACCGAGCGGAATCTTGGCCAACTTGGCATTGCGGCTGGAACTGCGGCGCACGATCTCGGACACGCTACCCATCATGGCCGAACTTGCCGGTGGTGTGCCATAAGAATGCTCACACCGCACTGTGTGAGCGCTCATAGGCCTGTGCCCGGTTCCGGCGTGGCCAAGGTCCGGCAGCCGCAGTCGGGATGCGGTGGCCAGGGACGTCGCTGCACCTCGTGGGTGTCGAGATTCAGTTCCATCGTGGCGTCGAGAGTGCCCGGATCCTGGCGGGGCGAGCAGGCGACGATCGTCTCCAGTTCGCCCAGCGCGAGCGCGGTGGTCGCGGCGATCCCGGCCGGTGAGGCGTGCCCGGTGCGCCCGAGCAGCTGTGCGGCCAGGTGCGGCCAGTCGGCGTCGAACCCCGTGCGGGTGAGGTCGGCGCAGCGCAGGCAGCTGGTCTCACCCGGCAGCACGAGTGGACCGACCACGCCGATGCCGTCGCGGATCCGGACCTGCAGGTGCGGTATTCGGCGCAGTACCAGGTCCACCGACAATCGTGGGTCGACCATCAGCGCGTCGGTGAGTACCACCAGGTTGCCGCCCGCCCCGACCGCCGTGCCAGGGCGGTACTCCCGGGATCGGGACGGCCGGATGCCCATGCGCCGCAAGCCGATCGTCACCGCGTCCGACAGCGGCCCGAGCCCGTGCACGGCGACACCGCGCACCGTGCCCTGTTTGCGTTCCGGTTGCACCAGCAGCCCGGCCTCGTCGATCGCGCTCAGCAGTGCGACGGTGCGCGCGGGCTCGATGCCGAATTCACCGGCGCGCCAGACGATCTGGGGCAGCGATTGCAGACCGTCGAGCAAGCGCAGGAACGCGAGGACGGTGCCGGTATCGAGTTCGGTGGTCTCGAGCAGCAGCGCTCGCTCCGGGTCCCACCCCAGCTGCACGGTCCCGGAGGGCCGAACCAGGGTGATCACCCGCGGGTGCAACATCGGTCCGCGCAGTGGCGTCGTGGTCGTCATGGGGCAAGTATCGGCACGTGCCGGTGGCCGCCCGCGCGCGGAAAGCGTAGTTATCCACAGGCTTTCGGCGTGTCGCGGTCGTGGAATCGACCTGTGGACAACTCGGATCCCGCAGGTCGTGACGGGTTTTCCCGGTGTATGACACCTCGGAAACCGTGTCGCGCCACCACGATCCGCAGATTTTCCGCGGTCGGGGTGGCGCGACGGGTCAGCTCAGGACTGGTCGGCGTCGGGATCGGTCTTTCCACGCTCGGCCTCGTCCCGTTCGCGCGCCTCGGTCTCGGCCAGCTGGGCCAGCGGATCGTCGAAAGCGCCGGTGCCGCCGCCGAGTACGGAGTCGATGAACCCGGCGGGGGAGTCAAGGTCGCTGGAGTCGGGGAGCAGGTCGGGGTGCGCCCACACGCCGTCGCGACGCTCCATGCCCACGTCGGTGGTGAGGCGACGCCACAGCCCCGCGGCCTCGCGGACCTTGCGCGGGCGCAGTTCCAGGCCGACCAGGGTGGCGAAGGTCTGCTCGGCGGGTCCGCCGGTCGCGCGGCGGCGGCGCAGCGTCTCCGACAGCGCGCTCGCGCCGGGCAGCCGCTCGCCGACGGCGTCGGTGACCACCACGTCGACCCAGCCCTCGATCAGCGCGAGCAGGGTCTCGAGGCGCTCGAGCGCCTGCTTCTGCTCGGGCGTGGTCTGCGGCTCGAAGGTGCCCTGCGAGAGCAGCTCCTCGAGCTTGGACGGATCGCTCAGCGACATCGGGTCGATGTTCTGCGCGGCCTCCTCCAGCGCCGAGAAGTCCATCTTGATGCCGCGCGCGTAGTCCTCCACCGCGCCGAGCACCTGCTGACGCAGCCACGGCACGTGCGCGAACAGTCGCTGGTGGGCGGCCTCCCTGGCCGCCAGGAAGACCATGATCTCGCTCTCGGGCTGCTCGAGCCCCGCGCTGAACGCCGAGATCGCGGTCGGCAGCAGCGCGGCGGTGCCGGCCGGGCCCAGCGGCAGGCCGATATCGGTGGAGGTCAGCACCTCCTTGGCCAGCTGGCCCAGGGCCTGACCGAGCTGGGAACCGAACGCCAGCCCGCCCATCTGACCGAGCATGCCGACCATCGGCCCGGCGAACTGCTTGGCCTCCTCCGGCAGCTGCGCGGTCCACATGCCCGAGATCTGCTCGGCCACCGGATCGCACAGGCGCTTCCAGGTGGGCAGGGTCTCTTCGATCCAGTCGTTGGCCGTCCAGGCGACGGTCTTGGTCGCGCCCGCGGGCAGCACGGTGGCGCCGTCGAGCCACAGCTCGGCCAGGTGCGCCGCGTCGGTGACCGCGGAGGTCGTCTTCACCGCGATCGGCGCGACGGTGGCGCCGAGCTGCTGGCGGGCCAGCCGCTTGGCCACGTCGTAGTTGACCGGACCGGCCTGCGCGCCGCCGGGGCCGCCCGCCTGGCCCATGCCGCTGATCATCTGCCCGAGCTGGGTCAGCATCTGTCCCAGCTGCGACGGGTCGAAGCCGCCCGCGCCCGCAGCTCCGAACCCGAACGGATCGTTTCCGCCGGGGCCGTTCGCCTCGTCGCGACGCTTGCCCGACTCGTCGTCGTCGCGGTTCGAGAAGCCGAAGGGGAGATCGCTCATACCTCATACGTTACGCGGACACCAGGGGGCCACGGTGTTCGCGCATCGCGAAATCGATGGCACCGCGCACCCGGCAAAAGCGTGCCACTCCCGTCGGTCACGGCCGGTGATCACTACTGTGGTCCGGGTGAATCGTCGGATCCTCACCCTGATCGTGGCCCTGGTACCCGTGCTCGTGCTCGGTGTGGTCGGCAGCGTGGTCACCGTGCCGTTCGTCGCGCTCGGTCCCGGCCCGACCTTCGACACCCTCGGCGAGGTCGAGGGCAAGCAGGTGGTGGACGTCACGGGCGCACCGCTGGATCCGACGAGCGGGCAGCTCAATATGACGACGGTCTCGGTCCGCGACGGGCTGAACCTGTTCGAGGCGTTCGGCTTCTGGGTCAGCGGCGAGCACGGTCTGGTCCCGCGCGCCGAGGTCTACCCGCCCGGTGTGTCGCGCGAGGAGGTCGACAAGTCCAATCAGCAGGACTTCAAGGACTCCGAGAGCAACGCCGAGGTCGCCGCGCTGCACTACCTGAAGATGCCGACGGTCGTGCTGGTGCGCGGACTCGGTGACGAAGGCCCGGCCAAGGACGTGTTGCAGGTCGGCGACGAGCTGATCAGCATCGACGGCACGCCGATCACCGCGCCCAAGGACGTCGTCGACCTGGTCTCCACCAAGGGCCCCGGCACCACCATCACCGTCGTCTACCGCCGCGGCGACGCCCAGCAGACCACGCCGATCACCCTCGCGCCCCGCCCCGACGACTCGACCAAGGGCTACCTCGGCATCACGCCGGGCGAGGGCGGCCGGCCACCGTTGCAGGTCGAGTTCAACCTCGCCGATATCGGCGGACCCTCGGCCGGGCTGATGTTCAGCCTGGCGCTGATCGACAAGCTCTCGCCCGGTGAGCTCAACGGCGGCCGGTTCGTCGCCGGTACCGGCACCATCGACCAGGAGGGCAAGGTCGGTCCGATCGGCGGCATCCAGTACAAGATGATCGCCGCCCGGGAGGCGGGCGCCGAGACCTTCCTGGTCCCGGCCGACAACTGCAACGAGGCCAGGCAGCGCGCCCCGGAGGGCCTGCGCCTGGTGAAGGTCGACACGCTCGACAGCGCGGTGACCTCGCTGGCCGACATCGACGCCGGCCGCGAGGCTGTCAGCTGCGGCTGATCACTCCAGCGTGTGGTGCAGGGCCTCGACCAGGCCCGGCGCCAGATTCGGGTAGGTGCGCAGGTCGAGATCGCCGAAACCGTCGTCGTCCTCGGGGCGGATCTGCAGCAGGCACAGTGCGGTGCCCTGGCGCAGCACGCCGGCGATGAGCCGCGCGTCCCGGCGACCGGGGTGGGCGTGCGCCGCGGCGCGCCCGGCCGCGTCCGCGGCGTCGTCGTCGGCCAGCAGCGGAACGAGCGCCTCGTCGAGATCGCTCTCGGCGTCGGGCGGGAGCACCACGATCTCCTGGACCAGCACGCACCCCTCGACGGCGGGCGGCCACGTGGTGGTCGCGAGGAATTCGTCGAGCGCCATCGACCCGCCGGTGATGTCGTCGGGGAAGGCTTCCTGCGCGATCGGGGTGAGTTCGCTGCCGTCGTCGAGCTGATCCTGGAGATCGGGTTCGGCCGCGGCGAGGTCGGCGGTCGGCACCAGGGCGAACATCTGCGGCGGGTTACCCCAGCCCTCGGCGTCGGCGAACTCGACGACCTCGCGCACACAACGGGCGAGGACGACTTCGGCGTGCTGGTCATCGGTCACCCGCCCATCCAATCATTTTCGGCCCAGACGCTTGCACGGTGTCCGATTTCCGTAGAGTGGGCGCCAACGGTCCGGCAACGGACCATCCGCAACATCGGACTGCGGTGCTGCGCCGATCAGCGGCGCGGTCGCCGCCGGACCCTTGGAGAGTGGCACCGTGGGCATGCGGCCCCCCACCGGTTTACCTTCGTTGTCCCGACGCAGCCGAGTGCTGCTGGTGACAGCAGTCGTCCTCGCGGCATTGCTGCTGCTCGGGCCCCGGCTCACCGACGCCTACACCAACTGGTTGTGGTTCGGTGAGGTCGGCTACCGCAGCGTGTATCTGGGTGTGCTGCGCACGCGGCTGCTCCTGTTCGTCGTGGTCGCGCTGTTCGTCGGCCTCGTGGTGTGGGCCGCGCTGCTGCTGGCCTACCGGTCGCGGCCGGTGTTCGTGCCCGTCGCCGGGCCCAACGATCCGATCGCGCGCTACCGCACCACCGTGATGGGCAGGCTGCGGCTGTTCGGCATCGGCATCCCGGTGCTGCTCGGCCTGCTGTCGGGACTGGTCGCGCAGTCGAATTGGGCGACCGTGCAGCTGTTCCTGCACGGCGGTGAGTTCGGCCAGCAGGACCCGCAGTTCCACCTCGACATCGGCTTCTACACCTTCGATCTGCCGTTCTACCGGATGGTGCTGAACTGGCTGTTCGTCGCCGTGGTGATCGCCTTCTTCGCGAACCTGGTGACCCACTACGTGTTCGGCGGCCTGCGCCTGGCCGGGCGCGAGGGCACGCTGACCAGGGCCGCGCGCGTGCAGCTGGCCGTCATCGCCGGCATCTTCGTGCTGCTCAAGGCGGTCGCGTACTGGTTCGACCGCTACGACCTGTTGTCGAGCACCCGCAAGGAGCCGACCTTCGGCGGCCCGTCGTTCACCGATATCAACGCGGTGCTGCCCGCCAAACTGATCCTGCTCTCGATCGCGGTGATCTGCGCGATCGCGTTCTTCGCCGGCATCGTGCTGCGCGATCTGCGGGTGCCCGCGATGGCGGCCGCCCTGCTGGTGCTCTCGTCGATCCTGGTCGGCGCGGTGTGGCCGATGGTGGTCGAGCAGTTCTCGGTGCGCCCGAACGCCGCCGACAAGGAGAGCCCGTACATCGAGCGCAACATCATGGCGACGCGCCAGGCGTACGGCATCACCGACGACAAGGTCGAGTATCAGGCCTATCAGGGCGAGAGCAAGCGGAGCCCGCTCGAGATCCCCGCGGACGCGGCGACCATCGGCAATGCCCGTCTGCTCGACCCGAACATCCTCTCGCCCACGTTCACTCAGCTCCAGCAGCGGAAGAACTTCTACGGCTTCCCCGAGTCGCTCGACATCGACCGCTACTCCCTCAACGGCGACACCCAGGACTACATCGTCGCCGCGCGAGAGTTGCATCCGGCCGCGCTCTCGGGCAACCAGAAGGACTGGATCAACCAGCACACCGTCTACACCCACGGCAACGGCTTCGTCGCCGCGCCCGCCAACCGGGTGAACAAGCCGCAGTCCGAAGCGCAGAGCGCGGTGGGCGGCAGCGATTCCGGCTATCCGCTGTTCATGGTGAGCGATCTGTTCACCAAGATGGAGGATCAGCAGATCAAGGTCGATCAGCCGCGGATCTACTACGGCGAGCTGATCGCCCAGACCGATCCCGACTACGCCATCGTCGGCACCGCCGAGGGCCAGGCCCCGCGCGAATACGACTCCGACCAGGCCTCCTACACCTATGAGGGCAGCGGCGGCGTGCCGATCGGCAACTGGTTCAACCGGCTGGCCTTCGCCGCCAAGTACGCCGAGCGCAACATCCTGTTCTCCTCGGCGATCAGCGAGGATTCCAAGATCCTGTACAACCGTGGCCCGCGCGATCGGGTGCAGAAGGTCGCCCCGTGGCTGACCACCGACGGCAACGCCTACCCGGCGGTCGTCGACAAGCGCATCGTCTGGATCGTCGACGCCTACACCACGCTGGACAAGTACCCCTACGCTCAGTCGACCTCGCTCGACGGCGCGGTCGAGGACAGCATCGACAAGAAGACCGGGCGCGTCATCCCGCGCAAGGAAGTCAGCTACATCCGCAACTCGGTGAAGGCTACCGTCGACGCCTACGACGGCACCGTCACCCTGTACGAGACCGACTCCACCGACCCGGTGCTCAAGGCCTGGCGCGGGGTGTTCCCGAACGCGGTGAAGCCGCAGAGCGAGATCTCGCCCGAGCTGCGGGCGCACTTCCGCTACCCGGAGGACCTGTTCAAGGTCCAGCGCGACATGCTCACCAAGTACCACGTGGACAACCCGCGTGAGTTCTTCACCAACAACGCGTTCTGGTCGGTCCCCAGCGATCCCACGATCGAGGGCGGCACGTTCAACCAGCCGCCGTACTACGTGCTGCTGGGTGATCCGAAGACGAACAAGCCGGTGTTCAACCTGACCTCGGCGATGGTCGGCTACAACCGGCAGTTCCTCTCCGCCTACATCTCGGTGCGCTCCGACCCCGACGGGTACGGCAAGTTCACCGTGTTGCAGTTGCCGGTCGAGACGCAGACCCAGGGTCCGCAGCAGACCCAGAACTCGATGACCACCGCCGACGCGGTGTCCAGGGAGAAGACCCTGCTGTCGAACTCCAACAAGATCCGCTACGGCAATCTGCTCACGCTGCCGGTGGCCGACGGCGGCATCCTCTACGTGGAGCCGTTCTACAACGAACGCAACACCGGCTCCTCGACGTTCCCGCAGCTGCTGCGCGTGCTGGTGAGCTACCGCGACGCGGCGGGCAGTGTGAAGGTGGGCTACGCGGCGACGCTGGCCGACGCGCTGAACCAGGTCATGCCGGGCGCGGGCGCGCTGGCGACACCGTTCGGCGGCGATCCGGCCGTGAAGCCGAAACCGGGCGTCATACCGCCGGTGGACCAGGGCACCACCACCCCGCCGAACGGGGGCACCACCCCGCCGCCCGGGACGACGACCCCGCCGGGGTCGACCGTCCAGGAGGCCGCGGCCGCCGAGCTCAGCCGCAAGATCGAGGCGGTGCGCACGGCGATGCGGACGGGCAACTTCACCGATTTCGGTAGGGCGCTCGAGGAACTGGATGCCGCGGTGAAGGCGTACCAGGACGCCGGCGGCCGGTAGCCGTCAGCACGACAGGAAAGGCCCCGCCGGATGGCGGGGCCTTTCTCGTGCAGGGGGAATGGTTGGATCAGCCGCCGATCGAGGCGATCAGCGGGGCACTGGCGTTGAGCAGGTCCTGGTACTGGCCTGCGACGCCGTACTGGTCGGCCAGGGCCTGGCCCGCGGCCTTGGCCTGGTCGACGGCGGTCTGGACCTCGGTCTTGGTCTGGGCGGGCAGCTCGACCGGCAGCTCCACGGCGGGCTCCTCGACCACGGCGGGCTCGGGCTCGGAGGCGCCTGCCTGCAGGTAGCGGCCGCAGTGCGGCCACGCGCCGACGCCCTGGCTGGCGAGCACGTTCTCCGCGACGCGGATCTGCTCTTCCTTGCTGGCGTTGTGTGCCGAACCCTGACCGCCGTTGGCAGCCCAGGTGCTCTGCGAGAACTGCAGGCCACCGTAGTAGCCGTTACCGGTGTTGATACCCCAGTTGCCACCGCTCTCGCACTGCGCGACACCGTCCCAGTTGTGGGTCGCGGCGGAGGCGGTGCCGGTGGCCAGGCTGAACGGAACGGCAACCAGGGCGCCGGTGATGGCGGCGACGCCAAGGGCACGGGTGCGGAATTTCCGGGTCTCAGTCATGGGGGAGACGCTAACGAAGAAATCCATGACGATCACATCTTGATAACGGGGCAATTGTATGAATGAAATAGCCGTCTTACCAATGTTTACGCTGCATAGCGCGGGGGAATGCCTGAATTTCGGTCGGTCTGTTATTGGTCCGTTATGTGCGTGAGATCACGTCGAAATAGTGACCCCCGTCACGGAAATTCGACTCGCCACACTCGGGGCGGGCTGGTTCGCGTCGCGATATGACGCCGGTCACATCTGCCGGGTTCGGCGCCGCTCGCCATCTCGTCGAAGATCGCGGGCAACTGCCCGAAAACCGCCTCTGACCTGACGATTTGGCATCCTGGCTAACCTGTGTGTAATGTTGTATTCACCGACGCGGGGTGGAGCAGCTCGGTAGCTCGCTGGGCTCATAACCCAGAGGTCGCAGGTTCAAATCCTGTCCCCGCTACAAGTGCCCCAGGCCAGAGGATCGAAAGATCTTCTGGCCTGGGGCTTTTTTTGTCGGCTGACTCCTCAGTCGCTGGATGTGCTGCTGGGCGGTCGAACTGGGGAACGGTCGGCGCCGGCGGAGCGGCCGTCATCCCGCGGCTCGTCTCGAGGCGATCGCGGGTCGGGGTCGAGGTAATGGCCGGCGAGGATCTCGCCGAAGTGGGTTGTTTGAGCGACTATCCCGGCGGCGTCGATGGCGATGTCGCCTGCGCGCCATGCGGTGGTCAGCTCGACGAAACCGCCGACGGCCATGAGCACGGTGCGGTGGAACTCGTCGTGGTTCAGGCCGTGTCGCAGATACGGCTGCATGCCCGTCGCGAGCACATCGGTGGCGAGGAATGTCAGGTCGCGGCGACGGCGCTCGAGGAGTGCACTGCCCGCGTGGTCGCCGAACAGGACCTGTGTGCGGCGTGGATCGGCGGCGAAGCTGGTGACCACGGCTTCGACCGCGCGGCGCAGCACCTCGAGTGGCGGTGAATCCCGCCGATCACTGATCGCCGCGGCCAGCGTGGCCGTCGTTTCGTCGCGCACCTGGTCCCACACTGCGGCGAGCAGCTCGTCTCGATCGGTGAAACTCTCACGGAAGTACCGGTCGTTCAGTCCTGCCCGGGCGCACACGCTGCGCAGGCTCACCGCCGCCCAGCCGCTGTCGGCCCAGACGTCGATGGCGGCGTCGATCAGCTGCTGGCGGCGCGCGGCGCGGCGCGCCTGGGCAGTGCGGCCGCCCCAGGTCTGGGAGGTGGTCATGACTCCATCTTGACAAGACCCGGCCATGAGAGGGTTAATTGGTGACAGAACGTCACCAATGTGTGTGACGTCACAGGAGCTACTTCGAGCCTTCGCAGCGTCGCGAAAGGACACCACATGCACCAGGACATCCGCCGCCGGATTCAACAGCACGCCGCCGACTTGGCGGACCTGTATCCGTCGAGAACCTTGCCGCTCGCCGAGCCGCCGGCGGGGAGCGATCTGCTTCCCGTACTGGGAGACCCGGGGATGCCGCTGGTCGGACGGTCGTTGCGGGTCTACACCGACCCGCTCGGATGGGCGCGCAGCACCTTCGACAAGTACGGCGAAGTCTCCTGGACGCAGGTGTTCGGTCATCGGGCCGTCTGCGTGCTGGGTCCGGCCGCGCTCGAGACCGTCTGGGCCAATAAGGACAAAGCCTTCTCCAGCGAGAAGGGCTGGGAATTCTGGATCGGGCCGTTCTTTCGCCGCGGCATCATGCTGCTCGACTTCGATGAGCACCTGCATCACCGGCGCATCATGCAGCAGGCGTTCACGCGGCCTCGACTGATCAGCTACCTCGAGCTGATGGGGCCGGGCATCGACCGGGACCTCGCATCGTGGCAGCCCGGGACCGGATTCCTGTTGTACGACAACGTCAAGCAGATGCTGCTGAATCTGGCAACCGAGGTTTTCGTCGGCGCGGAACTGGGTTCGCAAGCCGAACAGCTGGAGCACGCGTTCGAGGACACCGTGGTCGGCGGACAGGCCTTTATCCGTACGAATATGCCGGGTGGCACCTGGTCGCGGGGGTTGCGCGGTCGCCGGGTCCTCGAGGAGTACTTTCGTGCGCAACTGCCCGCCAAACGAGCTGGGGCAGGGACCGATCTGTTCAGCGTGCTGTGCCGCGCGACGAGCGAGGACGGGCAAGCCTTCTCCGACACCGACGTCGTCAACCACATGATCTTCGTCCTGATGGCGGCGCACGACACGACCGCCGTCACAGTCTCCATGCTCACCTATCTGCTCGGCAAGAATCCGCACTGGCAGGAGCGGCTGCGCGCGGAATCGCTTGCACTGGGGAAAGACTCGCTCGACTACGACGACCTCGAGAACCTGCCGTCGCTGGATCTCGCGTTCAAGGAAACACTGCGCATGTACGCCCCGGCGGGAATGCTGATGCGCCAGGCGCTCGAGGACACCGAGATCCTCGGTCACTACATCCCGGCGGGTACCGACATCATCATCGGCGCCTACCCGTCGATGCGGCTGGAGCGCTGGTGGCCGCGGCCGGACGAGTTCGACCCGGAACGTTTCGCCGCGGATCGGCGCGAGGACAAAGTGCACCGCTACGCCTGGTCCCCCTTCGGCGGCGGGGCACACAAGTGCATCGGCCTGTACTTCGGCGGGATGACCGTGAAATCGATCATGCACCGACTGCTGCTGCGCTTCGAGTGGAGTGTTCCCGCCGACTATCAGGCACCGTTGACCTGGGGCACCGGGCCCACACCCGACGACGGACTGCCGATCGACCTCCGGCCACGCCACGCCCGCACCGCTGCCCCGTCCTCGGCCGCATGACGCCCAGGATCAACATCGATCGGAACCGATGCGAGGGCCACGCGCTCTGCGTCGCGCTGGTGCCCGACATCTTCGAGACCGACGACGAAGGCAAGGCGACCGTGCCCGGTCCGGTGAGCGACGACCAACTCGACAACATCCGACTCGCAGTCGACACCTGCCCGGCCGCGGCCCTTCGCAGCGAAGCGCCGCAACCGACCGAGGCCGCCGGCTGGACCACAACAAGGAAGCAGAACGATGACCAAGACCGACCTCACGGGTAGGAAGATCGCCATCACCGGTGGCGCGCGCGGCATCGGCGCGGCCACCGCGCGGCTGCTGGCCGAGCGCGGCGCGGCCGTCGCGATCGGCGACATCGACGCGGAGCTGGCGACCGAGACCGCCGCACATCTCGCGACCGCGACCCGCACGGAGGTTGTCGGGCTGAAGGTCGATGTGACCGACCGGGTTTCGTTCGCGAGGTACCTCGACGAGGTCGAATCGGCGCTCGGCGGGCTGGACGTCCTGGTGAACAACGCGGGCATCATGCCGACCGGTGAATTCCTCGACGAGTCCGACGCCGTCACCGACCGGCAACTCGACATCAATGTGCGGGGCGTGATCACCGGCTCCAAGCTCGCGGGCCGCCGGTTCGCGCTGCGCGGCCGCGGGCATATCGTCAATATCGCCTCGGTCGCAGGCGTTTCCGCCGCGCCCGGTGTCGCGGTGTACTGCGCGAGCAAGTACGCGGTGGTGGGGCTGGGGGCGGCGCTGCACCAGGAACTGGCCCCTCGGGGGGGGTCACCGTCACCACCATCGCGCCCAGCTTCGTCAACACCGAGCTGATCGCGGGTCTGTCGCCGAGCTGGTTCGTGCGCCGAATCGGTCTCATCGAGCCCGAGGCGGTGGCGGCCGCCGTCGCGGCGGCGATCGCCGGTAACCGAGGCGGGTTCCGCGTGGTCCCGAAGGTCGGCGGTGTGTTCTTGAAGGTATTGATGCCGTTGCCGGAGAACCTCCGCAACTCGCTCTATGGCGCGCTCGGCTTGCAGCACGTCACCCTGAATTCGAACGAGCAGGTGCGCGCCGCCTACCGCGAACGCACCGAAAAGTAGGCACTGGCAGTCGAACCCGCATGTCGACGTCGGTCACATCGCAGGTCGCTGAGCGGGTGGCTGGCGCGGGCGAGAGGCAAGTACGACACTTCCTCGCCGGCAGCGGTCATGGTGGCCGGCTCCGCGCTCACTCCGGGAGCCGGCCACCCGCCTCCAGGACACCTTCGGC
Organism: Nocardia fodinahabitans; assembly: GCF_052983615.1. Taxonomy (NCBI): domain Bacteria; kingdom Bacillati; phylum Actinomycetota; class Actinomycetes; order Mycobacteriales; family Nocardiaceae; genus Nocardia; species Nocardia fodinahabitans. Next base: position 1,583,769 of record NZ_JBRJJC010000001.1, on the reverse strand, counting down.
GACGTGCTGCACAACCTGTACCGCTGCACCGACGTAGCCGTCGCCGCGGTCGCCCGCGTGACATCCGTCCACCCGGTACCAGCGCGACCAACCGGCTGCGATCGACCGAGACCGCCGAGATCTGCTCGCCCAGGGAGTGCGGCGCGAACGCCCGCTTCGTTGAAACCGTGCTGTGGCGTCCGCAATTCGATGCGCGCCGGTAGCCGGTAGATCACATCGGCGGTCGCGAACGGCATCGTCAGCAAACTGATCCCGAGTTCGGGAAGTGCGTCGGCAGCGGCCAGGCGCCCGCGCGGCCGGGCAGGATCAGCGCCGCGCGGCTGAGCCCCTCGAGCGGAGCGCCGAACGTCCACCACTCGCCGGCCACGGTGGACCGCTCGCAGCGACAGTCGTCGTGGCCGGTGCTGTCGCCACCAGTCCGGACCAGTCGCGACGCATCAGCGATCGTACCTTCCATCCATCGTCTCGAAGCTCGGAATACACCGGCCGATGCGACAACGATGGGGCCGTGGTGTCCCGATGGAGCACGAGCGCGATCGGCGGGGCCGATGCGGAAGGTGACGCGCGATCGGCGCGGAACGATCGAACGGTGCAGGCACCCGGCAACATCCCAGCCACCGAACGCTGCGAAGCGGCCCGGATCGTGGGAAGCTTTGTGAGTAATCAGCACGATGAACGGGAAGAAACCGGACGGTTGACAAGCTCGAGATACCCCAAATACTGTGCAGTTCAATGAGTCCTGTTCTGCCGTTCGAACCTTTCGAGAGGGAACGCCGCGCCGGTTCGCCCGGACGAGACACCCTCAGACCCGCGCCTCGGGCCGCCGGATCGGCGACGTAGCGCGTCAGCTTCCGGCCGAACGGCCGACTCCAGCCGGACCCGCACCCACCGCGTGGCTACGGCACTTCGCGGACCGCGTTCCGCATCCCTTCTGCTCGACCGCATCGAGATTCGTTGTGTCGACGCACGAATCGTCTGAGTCGTCGAACTCAACAGTTAGTACTACGAATCGATGGTGACATGACCCGCTCCGCGATCTGGTAGCCCAACACTCACTCAGCAGGGGGCTACGGGGGGAAATAACGTGCTTCGCGGAAGGATGTTCAGAGGTGACCGGTTCGACGTTCGACGTCGCGATTGTCGGTATGTCCTGCAGATTGCCGGGCGCCGCCGATCTCGAAGGGTTCTGGCAGCTGCTCCGTCAGGGGCGCGCCGCGATCGGTGCCGCGCCCGCCGGGCGAGACGGGATCACCGAGCGGGCCGGATTCCTCGACACCGTAGGTGATTTCGACGCAGACTTCTTCGGCGTCTCGCCCAACGAGGCGCGCGCGGTCGATCCGCAGCAGCTGCTGGCGCTGGAGCTGAGCTGGGAAGCACTCGAGGACGCCGGTCTGGTGGCGACCGGATTCGAGGCGCGGCGATACGGCGTCTTCCTCGGGAGCACCGGCAGCGATTTCGCCGAGGTCATGGCCTCGCGCGGTGGTCGGGGCGTCAGCAGGCACTCGCTGTGGGGTGCCGGGCGCGGCATCATCGCCAACCGGATCTCCAACCACTTCGGTTTCGGCGGACCGAGTCTCGTCGTCGACAGTGCCCAGGCGTCTTCGCTGGTCGCGGTCCATCTTGCTTGCGAGAGCCTGCGCAGTGGCGAGAGCGAGGTGGCGCTGGCCGGCGGCCTGAACCTGATCCTGTCGCCGTCGAGCGGAGCGCGGATCGAGCAGTTCGGCGCGCAGTCGAAACTGGGCGCCTGCTACACCTTCGACGCCAGGGCCGACGGGTTCGTGCGCGGCGAGGGCGGCGGCATGGTGGTGCTCAAACCGCTGGACCGGGCCATCGCCGACGGCGACCGGATCCACGCCGTGATCCGCGGCAGCGCGGTCACCACCGGCAACGAACGGCGGGTGCTGAGCGCACCGAGCCGGGCGGCGCAGGCGGCGGCGATCAGCTCCGCCTTGCGCGCGGCGGGGGTCGAGGCGTCGTCGGTGCAGTACGTCGAATTGCACGGCACCGGAACACCGGCGGGCGATCCGGTGGAGGCCGCGGCACTGGGTGACATCTACGGCGCCGACCGCGCGCCGGACGCGCCACTGGCCGTCGGCTCGGTGAAGACGAACATCGGGCATCTGGAAGGCGCCGCCGGCATCGCGGGCCTGATCAAGACCGCCCTCTGCCTGAGCCGCCGGGATCTGGTGCCCAGCCTGAACTTCACCTCGCCGAACCCACGAATTCCGCTCGACGAATTGGGCTTACGCGTTGTCACCGGTAACGAGAGCTGGTCGGTGGACACCGTGCGCCGGGCCGGTGTGTCCGCGTTCGGCATGGGCGGTTCGAACGCCCACGTGATCCTGGAGGAGGCGCCCACCGTCACCGGGCGCACCGCTGACAGCGGGCAGGTTCTCGCGGCGCCCACCGCTGACGGCGGGACGGTCGGTACGGCTTCCACCGCTCACAGTGGGCCTGCTGTCACGGCGCTCGCTGCTGACGGGCCGGTTGTCGCGTCGTCTAGCGCTGATGGTGGGCCGGTCGTTGCCGGGGCCAGCGCTGACAGTGGGCCGATCGTCGCGGCGTCGGCTGCTGATGGTGGGCGGCCGGTTGTCGCCGCGGCCTGCGCTCGCGGTGGGCCGGCTGTCACCAGGCAGACCGTGAGCGGTGTCGGTGGTGTGGTGCCGTGGGTGCTGGCGGCACGCAGCGAGGCAGGGGTGCGCGCGCAGGCGGTGCGGCTGCGGGAGTGGCTGGTCGGGCGTCCCGAGCTGGATGTGGTCGATGTCGCGCATTCGCTGCTGACTACCCGCGCTCCGATGGAGTGGCGTGGCTGTGCCGCCGGACGGGATCGAGCGGAGTTGCTGGCCGCGTTGGCGGCTGTGGCTACTCCCGGGTCGACGATCGGCCAGGCGGCGACGCGACGGGTCGCGTTCGTCTTCCCTGGGCAGGGCAGTCGATGGGCCGGTCTGGCATTGGGGCTGCTGGCGTCGGATCCGGCGTTCGCCGAGTCGATCGCGGACTGTGCGGCGGCGCTGACGCCGTATGTGGACTGGTCGTTGCGCGCGGTGCTGCGCGGCGACGAGGGTGCGCCGTCGGCGGATCGCCAGGACGTTGCGCAGCCGGTGCTGTTCGCGGTCATGGTGGCGATGGCCCGGCGGTGGCAGGCGTCGGGTGTGGAACCGGCCATGGTGATCGGTGATGGGTTGGGCGAGATCGCCGCCGCGCACATCGCCGGTGGACTGTCGCTGGACGACGCGGCGCGGGTGGTCGTCGTTCGGTCGCGGGGTGCGGCCGACAACGCCGCCCGCCGATCGTGGGATGCGGCCGAGGACGCCGCGCGGCGGGAGCTGGCCGGGATCAGACCGCGTTCGGGGGCCGTCGCGTTCCTCTCCACGGCCTCCGCCGACCTCGTGGACACCGCGAATCTGGATGCCGGGTACTGGTGCCGTTCGCGGCCCGAATCGGGTCGGTTCGCCGAGGTGGTGACCGCGCTGATCGACGACGGCATCACCGGATTCGTCGAGATGAGCCCACATCCGGTGCTCACCCCGGACCTCGCCGACACGGCCTCCGACAACGTGGCGGTCATCGGATCGCGCCGCCTGGGCGAGGACGGCCCCGACTGGTTCGTCGCCTCGCTCGCCCAGGCCTACTGCGCCGGCCTGCCGGTCCGGCCGGACGCGCTCGTCACCGGCGGTACCCGGGTCGACTTGCCGCCGTACGCGTTCCAGCGCCGCAACTTCTGGTCCGGCACGTCGGCGACCCTCGATGTGTATGCCGTCCCATCCACCACGGAGCCCGGTGCCACCGGACGTGGCCCCGCCGATAGCAAAGCCACGGAGTCCGGCGCCGCGGAGTCCGGCGGAACAGAGCTCGGCGCCGCGGAGTTCGGCGCAGGGCACGAAGGCGCCTCGCTCACTCCCGTGGAGCGGGGTGCTGAGGATCGGGGTGATCAGGGGCAGGACGGTGTCTGGGATGACAGCGCCCTGGCCGGAACCCTCGCGGCTGCTCCCGAATTCCAGCGCGACGCGATAGTTCTCGACCTCGTCCGGCGGCACGCCGCCGCTGTCCTCGGCCACGAATCGGCGACGGCGATTCTTCCCGACCTGCCGTTCACCGAGAGCGGGTTCGACTCGATCAGCGGTGTGGCGCTGCGGAATCGGCTGACCGAAGCCACCGGTGTGTCGCTGCCCGACACCCTCGTCTTCGACTACCCGACCGCGACGGCGGTGGCGGCCCTGCTGCGGGCTCGCGTCACCGGCCGCGGGCGGGATCAGCGCCGGGTGTCGCGGCGCGCGACCACCGACGAACCGATCGCGATCGTCGGTATCGGTGCCCGGTTCCCCGGTGGCGTGGAGTCCGCCGAGGACCTGTGGGACCTGATGATCGCGGGGCGGGACGCGATCGGCGAATTCCCCACCGATCGCGGCTGGGATCTCGACCGGCTGTACGACCCGGATCCGGGCACTCCGGGCACGGTCTACACCCGGCACGGCGGATTCCTCGACGGCGCGGGCGATTTCGATCCCGGCTTCTTCGGCATCAGCCCGCGTGAAGCACTGGCGATGGACCCACAGCAGCGCGTGCTGCTGGAAACCGCGTGGGAAGCGCTGGAGGACGCGGGCATCGATCCGACCTCGCTGCGGGGTGGCGACACCGGCGTCTTCGTCGGCGCCTGCTCCTCGGGGTACTCCCGCCGCGTGACCGGTGATCTGGAGGGTTTCCGGCTCACCGGCACCTCGCACAGCGTCATCTCGGGCCGGATCGCCTATGTGTTCGGCCTGGAAGGGCCTGCGGTCACGGTGGATACGGCATGCTCGTCCTCGCTGGTGGCGCTGCATCTGGCGTGCCAGGCGCTGCGCCAAGGGGACAGCTCTCTGGTCCTGGCCGGTGGTGTCACCGTCGCGGCCAGTCCGTACCTGCACGTCGACTTCGCCCGCCAGCGCGGCCTGGCGCCCGACGGCCGGTGCAAGCCCTTCTCGGCCGCCGCCGACGGCGTGTCCTGGTCCGAAGGCTCCGGTGTCCTTGTCCTGGAACGCCTTACGGACGCACAGCGGCTCGGCCACCAGGTGCTGGCGGTGGTCCGTGGCAGTGCAGTGAACCAGGACGGCGCGAGCAACGGGCTGACCGCGCCGAACGGTCCCTCGCAGGAGCGGGTGATCGCCCAAGCGCTGGCCAACGCGGGAATCGCGGCGGCCGATGTGGATGTCGTCGAGGCACACGGCACCGGCACGGCCCTGGGCGATCCGATCGAGGCGCAGGCCCTGATCGCCGCCTACGGCCAGGGCCGCGCGGACGGGGAGCCGCTGCGGATCGGTTCGCTGAAATCGAATATCGGCCATACCGTGGCCGCCGCCGGTGTGGCCGGAGTGATCAAGATGGTGCAGTCGATGCGGCACGAGCGGTTGCCGCGCACACTGCATCTCGATTCGCCGTCGCCGCATGTGGATTGGGCCGCGGGCGCGGTGCGGCTGCTGACCGAGCCGGAAGCGTGGACCGCCGGGGAGCGGATCCGGCGGGCCGGTGTGTCGTCGTTCGGGATCAGCGGCACCAACGCGCACGTCATTCTCGAGGAAGCACCTGCGGCACCGATCGTCGACAGTTCGCACACGCGGTCGTCGGCGATCACCCCGGTGCTGGTGTCGGGGAAGGGCGAGGCGGGCTTGCGCGCGCAGGCCGCGCGATTGCACGCCTGGCTGTCGGAACACCCTGAGCTGGACGTCGCGGACGCCGCCCACTCGCTGATTGCCACACGTGCGCAGCTGGATTCACGCGGTGTCGTGCTCGGCTGCGATCGCGACGAGGTACTCGCGCGGCTGGCCGGCCTCGCCGGATCGGGAACCGGCGCCGGTGTGGTCGAGGGGGTGGTGGGTGCGGGACGGACCGCCTTCCTCTTCACCGGTCAGGGCGCTCAGCGGACCGGCATGGGAGCCGGCCTGTACGAGGCCTTCCCGGTCTTCGCGAACGAGATCGATGCGGTGTGCGAGCACTTCGATCCCGTGCTGGGCCAGTCGCTCCGCGACGCGATGTTCCCTGGCGACGCCGAGGTGCTCGACCGGACCGAATTCACCCAACCCGCCTTGTTCGCCTTCGAGGTGGCCCTGTTCCGGCTCCTCGAATCCTTCGGTGTGACACCGGATGTGGTGATCGGGCACTCGATCGGTGAGCTGGCCGCCGCCCATGTGGCGGGGGTGTGGTCGCTGCCGGACGCCTGTGCGCTGGTGGCGGTACGCGGTCGATTGATGGGCGCCCTGCCCACGGGCGGCGCGATGCTCGCCGTGGCAATCGGCGAATCGCGCGCGATCGCGATCGCCGCGGAATTCGGCGATCGCGTTGCGGTCGCGGCGGTGAACAGCCCGTCGTCGACGGTGCTGTCCGGCGATGTGGACGTGATCGAGGAGATCGAGCGACGGCTCGCCGTGGCCGAGGTCAAGACCAGCCGGTTGCGCGTCAGTCACGCCTTCCATTCGGCGCGCATGGAACCCATGCTGGCCGAATTCCGTGCGGTGGCAACAGGTATCGATTACGCCTCGCCGCGCGTGCCGATCGTGTCGAACCTGACCGGTGCGCTCGCCGGAAGCGAGGTCACCGACCCGGAGTACTGGGTGCGCCAGGTGCGGGGCGGTGTGCGGTTCGCGCCGGGCGTGGACGCGCTCGCCGCAGGTGGCGTGCGCCGTTTCATCGAGGTGGGGCCGGATGCGGTGCTGTCCGCGCTGACCCGGAGCTGCCTGGCCGAGAACCCGGACGTCGAGCCGGAGTCGACGGTGATCGCCACGTCCCGGCGGTCCGCCGACGAGGTGACACAGTTCGTCACCGGTCTCGCGCAGGCACATGTCGCCGGTGTGCGGGTGGACTGGTCTCCGCTGTTCGCGGATCGCGCGGCGCGGCGGATTCCTTTGCCTACCTATGCCTTCCAGCATCGCCGGTTCTGGTTGCAGCCCGCAGCGGAAGCGCCGCGCTCCGCATCGGGTCACCCGATCCTCACGGAGGTGGTGGGCCTGGCTGGTGCCGACGAGTGGCTGGTCACCGGTCGTTTGTCACTGCGGGCGCAGCCGTGGATCGCCGATCACACCTCGTACGGCGTGGTGGTCGTGCCCAGCGCGACCTTGGCCGAGTTCCTGCTCGCCGCCGGCGACCGGATCGGTTGCGGTGTGCTGGAAGAACTCACGCTGCAGGCGCCGATCCTGCCGTCCGGTTCGGACGAGGTCGAGCTGCAGGTGCTGGTGCAGGCTCCCGACGCAGCGGGCTCGCGCCAGTTCGAGTTCTACTTCCGGACCTCGCCCGAGGCGGAATGGGCGCACAACGCCACCGGCACGCTGTCGCCCCGATCCAATGACTCGGCCTTGCTCGCACGGTTGCGCGGCGAGCAGTGGCCGCCGGTCGACGCGGAAGCAATTGCCGCCGAAGATATTCCGGCGCGAATGTCGATCGGCTCCGGCCTCGAGTACGGCCCGGCGTTCACCGGCGTGCGCACCGCGTGGCTCCGTGACGACGCGGTGTTCGCCGACATCACCCTCACGACCGACATCGCGGCGGAATCGGGCGGGTACGGTCTGCATCCCACGCTGCTGGATATGACCCTGCACGCCGGACTCGCCCAGCTGGTGTGGCGTGACGCCGCCGCCGACCCGGCCACCGGCAAACTGCTCTTCCGCTGGGGCGGCGTCCAGTTCCACGCGCCGACGACCGAGGTCACCTCGCTGCGCGTCATCGCCGTCGCGACCGGACCGGAGACCGTGTCCGTCGCCGCCGTCGATCCGGACGGCACACCGATCGTGTCGGTCGACGCGGTGGCGATGCGTCCCTACGACGTCAAGGCGTTCCGGGGCTCCCTGTCCGACGACGACGCGCGACTGTACGAGGTGTGCTGGGAGCCCACCGTGGTCGACGGCGCATCCACGCCGTCGATGGTGGTACTCGCCGACACGGCGGTGCGGGGCATCGACGAGTCCGCCACCGTGGCCGAACTGGTTGCTGCTGAACAGGTTCCGGAGATCGTGGTGTGGCGGGCGCCCACCGGCGATACGCCTGGGGCAGTGCGCGGCGGCGTCCTCGATACCCTCGCGATGCTGAAGTCCTGGCTCGCGCACGAGCGGCCGTCCCGGCTCGTGGTGGTCACGACCGGCGGTGCCGCGCTGCCCGGCGAAGCACCCGATCTGGCCGCGGCCGCCGTGTGGGGCCTGGTGCGCAGCGCGCAGTCGGAGAACCCGGGGCGATTCGTCCTCGTCGACGAGGATCCCGCCGCGCCACTGGACGCGGACCGGATCGCGGCCGTCTCGCGGTCGGCGGAGCAGCAGGTCGCGGTGCGCGGCACTCAGCTCCTGGTGCCCCGGCTGACGCGCGCGTCCGCGTCGGCGGACACCGCCGCCCCGTCGTTCGGCGACGGCACGGTGCTGATCACCGGCGGCACCGGTGGCCTGGGCGCCCTGTTCGCCCGCCACCTCGTGACCGCGCACGCCGTGCGCAGCCTGGTACTGACGTCGCGCCGGGGACCCGCGGCGCCCGGCGCCGCCGACCTGGTCGACGAGCTGACGCGCGCGGGCGCCGACGTCCGCGTCGTGGCCTGCGATGTCGCCGACCGTGACGACGTCCGGTCCCTGCTCGACACCATCGAGGCCGACGGCCGGCTGACCGCCGTCGTGCACACGGCGGGCATCCTCGACGACGGCGTCGTCGAGTCGATGACCGACGACCAGGTCGACCGCGTCCTGGCGCCCAAGGTCGACGGCGCGTGGCATCTGCACGAGCAGACCCGCGAGCTGTCGGCGTTCATCGTCTTCTCCTCGGTCTCCGGGCTGCTCGGCTCGGCCGGACAGGGCAACTACGCCGCGGCGAACGGCTTCCTGGACGCGTTGGCCGCGCGGCGGCGCGCGGCGGGTCTGCCCTCGACCGCGCTGGCCTGGGGACCGTGGAACCAGGCGGGCGGGATGACCGGCGCGCTGGATCGCGTCGCCGTCGCGCGCTGGGACCGGCTGGGGCTGGGTCAGCTCGGTGACAGCGAGGGCCTGCGCCTGTTCGACGCCGCGCTCGCCCGCCCGGACGCGTGCCTGGCCCCGATCCGGTTCGACGCGACCGTTCTGCGTCGCGAATCCGACCCCGACACCGTCCCCGCCGTGCTCCGCGGCTTCGTCCGCCGCCCGGCGGTCGCCACCGCGTCGACGGCGCTCCCGGCGGGTTCGCTGGGCGCGCGACTGGCGGGTGTGCCCGAAGCGCAACGCTCCGCCGTGGTGCTGGCGGCGGTCCGCGACCAGGTGGCCGCGGTGCTCGGCCACGATTCGGGCGATTCGGTCGACGCGGGTAAACCGTTCCGGGAGTTGGGTTTCGACTCGCTCGGTGCGGTGGAGTTCCGCAACCGGCTGGGCAAGGCGACCGGCCTGACGCTCCCGTCGACCCTGGTCTTCGACCACCCGACCCCGGCGGCGGTGGCGAGGCTGGTGCAGTCGCGGGTCGAGCCGACGGCAGCGAGCGAACCGGCCGCGCAGCCGGTCCGGCGGGCGCGGGCGGACGAGCCGATCGCCATCGTCGGCATGGCGTGCCGCTACCCCGGTGGGGTCGGCTCCGCGGACGAGCTGTGGGAGCTGGTGTCCTCGGGCACCGACGCCATCGGCGATTTCCCGTCGGATCGTGGGTGGGCGCTGGATCGTTTGATCGATCCCGACCCCGAACACGTGGGCACGACCTACTCCGGGAAGGGCGGCTTCCTGACCCGGGCCGCCGACTTCGACGCCGGGTTCTTCGGGATCGCGCCGCGCGAGGCGATGGCGATGGACCCGCAGCAGCGATTGCTGCTGGAGGTGTCGTGGGAAGCACTCGAGCACGCGGGCATCGATCCGATGTCGTTGCGTGGCACCGATACCGGTGTGTACTCGGGGGTGATGTACCAGGACTACGAGACGCTGACCCGGCAGACACCCGAGGTCGAGGGCTATGTCGTGACCGGGGCCGTGGGCAGTGTGGCGTCGGGGCGGGTGTCCTACGCGCTGGGGCTGGAAGGCCCGGCGATGACGGTGGACACCGCGTGCTCGTCCTCGCTGGTGGCCCTGCACGTGGCGTGCCGGGCGCTGCGCCAGGGGGAGAGTTCCCTGGCGCTGGTCGGCGGCGCGACCGTGATGGCGACGCCGATGGTGTTCCTGGAGTTCTCCCGCAATCGTGGGCTGGCCTCGGACGGGCGGTGCAAGTCGTTCTCGGCAGCGGCCGATGGCGTGTCGTGGTCCGAGGGTGCGGCCGTGCTGGTCGTGGAGCGGCTCTCGGACGCGCAGCGACTCGGCCACGATGTCCTCGCCGTGGTGCGGGGCACCGGCGTCAATCAGGACGGCGCGAGCAATGGCCTGACCGCGCCCAACGGTCCGTCGCAGGAGCGGGTGATCGCGGCGGCGCTGGCCGACGCGGGCCTGACACCGTCGGACGTGGATGTGGTCGAGGCGCACGGCACCGGCACCACCCTCGGCGATCCGATCGAGGCGCAGGCCCTGATCGCGGCCTACGGTCAGGATCGGGACGAGCCGCTGCGGATCGGCTCGCTCAAATCGAATATCGGACACTCGCAGGCCGCGTCCGGCGTGGGCGGCGTGATCAAGATGGTGCAGGCCATGCGCCACGACACCCTGCCGAAGACCCTGCACGTGGACGCGTTGTCGCCGCACGTGGACTGGTCGGCGGGGTCGGTGCGGGTGCTCTCGGAGGCGGAACGGTGGCCTGCCGGTGCGCGGCCGCGGCGCGCGGGTGTGTCCTCGTTCGGGATCAGCGGCACGAACGCGCACGTGATCCTCGAGGAACCGCCGGTGGCCCCGGCCGCCGCGCGAGAGCTGGTCTCGCCCTCGGGGACAGTCCCGCTGCTGGTGTCCGCGAAGTCCGAGCAGGCGCTGCGGTCGCAGGCGGATCGACTGCGGCAGTGGCTGATCGAGCATCCCGAGACGGATCTGCGGGATGTGGCCTCGGCCCTGCTCGACACCAGGGCGCTGCTGGAGTGGCGCGGCGGCGCGCTGGGCGGTGACCGGCAGGAGCTGCTGGCCGGGCTCGCCGCCCTCGCCGCCGGGACCGGCTCGGCCGCGGTGGTCGAAGGTGTTGTGGGACAGGGGAAGACCGCCTTCCTGTTCACCGGGCAGGGTGCGCAGCGCCCCGGTATGGGTGCGGAGTTGTCCCGGGACTTCCCGGTGTTCGCGGCCGCGCTGGACGAGGTGTGCGCCGAGCTGGATCGACACCTCGGTGGATCGTTGCGCGCGGTGATGTTCGACGCTCCCGAAGCGGGGCTGAGCCGGACGGAGTTCACCCAGCCCGCGTTGTTCGCGTTCGAGGTGGCGATGTTCCGGCTGCTCGAGTCGTGCGGTGTCGTCCCGGATGTCGTCGCCGGTCATTCGATCGGCGAGCTGGCGGCCGCCTATGTGGCGGGTGTCTGGTCGCTCGCCGACGCGTGCGCGCTGGTGGCGGCGCGCGGCCGGCTGATGGGCGCGCTGCCCGAGGGCGGCGCGATGTCGGCGGTAGCGGTGTCCGAGGACGCGGCCATGGAGCTGGTGGCCGGCTACGGCGACCGGCTGGCGGTGGCCGCGGTGAACGGCCCCGAGGCGGTGGTGTTCTCGGGCGACGAGGATGCCGTCGACGACGTGGAGCGGCTGGTCGCGGAGCGTGGCGGCCGGACGCACCGGTTGCGGGTCAGCCATGCGTTCCATTCGGCTCGGATGGATCCGATGCTGGCCGAATTCCGCACGGTCGCCCAGAGTTTGACCTATCGCGCGCCGCTGCTGCCGATCGTGTCCGATGTGACCGGCGCACCGGCCGGTGACGCGGTGCTCGACCCGGAGTACTGGGTGGCGCAGGTGCGCGGGTGCGTGCGATTCGCGCCCGGGGTGACCGCGCTCGTCGAGTCCGGCGTGCGCAGGTTCGTGGAGGTGGGCCCGGATGCGGTGCTCACCGCGATGACCCGGTCGTGCCTGGCCGAACTCCCTGAGCTCGAGGCGAAGTCGACGGTGCTGGCGTCGTCGCGGCGTTCCGTCGCGGAGACGGCCGGGTTCGTCACGGCCCTCGCCCAGGCCCACACGGTGGGTCTGCCGGTGGACTGGACGCCGGTGTTCGCCGGTCACACCGCGCGACGAGTGACCCTGCCTACCTATGCCTTCCAGCATCAGCGGTACTGGGTGCGGCCGGTCGAAGCGTCGGATGTCCGGCAGTCGGGCCTCGACGACGCGGCCCACCCGCTGCTGAGCGCGATGGTGCGGCTGCCGGATGCCCCGGACGTGGTGTTCACCGGCAGGCTCTCGCGGGCCGGTCAGCCCTGGCTGGCCGATCACGCGGTCGCCGGCGTGGTGCTGCTGCCCGGCGCCGCGCTCGTGGAGCTGGCCCTGCACGTGGGAACCGTGGTGGAGTGCCCGCTGCTGACGGAGTTGGTGATCGAGGCGCCGCTGCCGATCTCGGCCGAGTCCGCCGCCGAACTCCGCGTCGTGGCTGGTGGACCGGAAGACGCGGGCGCCAGAACGGTGTCGGTGTATTCGCGGGCGGCAGGCGATGACTCGGACCGGTGGGTCCGGCACGCGGTCGCGACGATGACCGCCGAGACGACCTCGACTGCCGGATCCGACCTGGTGACCTGGCCGCCCGCGAACACGACTCCGATCGCGATCGAGGACGCGTACGCGGGCTTGGCCGAGCGCGGCTACGAGTACGGTCCGGCCTTCCAGGGACTGACCGCCCTGTGGAGTGGTGCGGGCGAGGTATTCGCCGAGGTCACGCTGCCGGAGTCCGTCCGCGCGGAGGCCGCGGCCTTCGGCCTGCATCCGGCACTGCTCGATGCCGCACTGCACGCGATCCTGCTCGGTGGCCTGGTGCCCGACCAGCCCGTCGGTACCGTTGCCGTTCCGTTCGCCTGGGAGAACGTCGTCCTGCGTGCCGCCGGTGCGACCGCACTGCGCGTGCGCGCGAGGTCGACCGGTACCGGCTCGGGAGGCGAGCAGATCGCGTTGACCCTCGCCGACCAGGCGGGCACAGCCGTCGCCGAAATCGGCGTCCTGACCCTGCGTTCCCTGTCGACCGACGCGCTCGGCGCGGCACAGCGCCGGGCCGGCAGCCTAGGCTACGAGCTGGACTGGGTCGCCGCACCCGAGCCCACCGACGACCTCACCGTGGACGACTGGCGCGCCACCGACGACGGCGAGACCGTCACGATCGACGGTCGAACCGCCACGGTGGTGCGCCTCGACGACGCGGCTACCGGCGCCGATCTTCCGGTAACAGTGCGTGATTCGTTGACCGAGCTGGCCACGCGGGTCCAGCGCCTGGTGTCCCTCGACGGAAGCATCGTCGTCGTGACCAGCCAGGCCGTCGCCGCGCATCCCGGCGAGCAGGTGGACTTGTCCGCCGCGGCCGCCTGGGGACTCCTGCGCACCGCGCAGAGCGAGAACCCGGACCGGATTCTGCTCGTCGATGTGGATTCCTGGGCCGACTACCGCGCCGCCGTGGTCCTGGCGGTGGCGACGGAAGGCGAATCCCAGCTGGCCGTCCGTCGGGGGACCGCGTACCTGCCGCGGCTGAACCCCAGCGCGGGCTCGCTCGAGGTACCGGCCGATGCCGGCGAGTGGGCGCTGACCCCGCTCGACCAGGGCACATTGTCCAGCGACAACTTCGCGCTGGTCGAGCGCCCGGGCACCGCGCTCGCTCCGGGACAGGTGCGGGTGAGTATGCGGGCCGCCGGGCTCAACTTCCGTGACGTGCTCATGGCCTTGGGCACCTACCCCGATCCGAACGGCCGCATCGGCGGCGAAGGCGCGGGCATCGTGCTCGAGGTCGCGCCCGATGTCACCGAATTCGCTCCGGGCGATCGGGTTTTCGGCTTCACGCCCGGTATCGCCTCGATCGCGGTGACCGATCACCGGCTGCTCGCGCCGATGCCGCGCGACTGGTCGTTCACCCAGGCCGCGGCCGTGCCGATCGTCTACGCGACGGCCTACTACGGCCTCGTCGACCTGGCCGCCGCGCAACCCGGCGAAACCCTGCTGCTGCACGCGGCCACCGGCGGCGTCGGCATGGCGGCCGTCCAGCTGGCGCGGCACTGGGATCTGCGGCTGCTGGTCACCGCCAGCAAGCCCAAGTGGAACGTGCTGCGCGACCTGGGCTTCGACGACGACCAGATCGGTGATTCGCGGACCCTGGATTTCGAGCGGAAGTTCCACGCCGCCACCGGCGGTCGCGGCGCCGATATCGTGCTCGATTCGCTGGCAGGCGATTTCGTGGACGCGTCGCTGCGGCTGCTCCCGCGCGGTGGCCGGTTCGTCGAGATGGGCATGATCGATCGCCGCGATCCCGCCGCCGTGGCGGCCGCCCATCCGGGCGTGCGGTACGCGAGCTTCATGCTGATGGAAGCGGGTCCGGACCGGCTCCAGGAGATCCTGGCCGCGCTTGTCGAACTGTTCGAGCGCGGCGCGCTGACACCGACGGCGACCACCGCGTGGGACCTGCGCCGGGCGCCCGAGGCGTTCCGGTACCTCAGCCAGGCCAGGGGCATCGGCAAGAACGTCCTCACCGTGCCGACACCGTTGCGGCCCGGGGGCACCGTGCTGATCACCGGCGGCACCGGTGGACTCGGCGCGGTGGCCGCCCGCCACCTGATCACCGCGCACGGTGCGCGCAGGCTCGTCCTCGCGGGCCGGCGTGGCCCGGACGCCCCCGGCGCGGCCGAACTCGTCGCCGAGCTCACCGAACTCGGCGCGCACGTCGACGTGGTCGCCTGCGACGCGGCCGACCGCGCCGCTCTGGACGCGGTGCTGGCGGCGATCCCGGCGGCGCATCCGCTGACCGCCGTCGTCCATTCCGCGGGCGTCCTGGCCGACGGCCTGCTCGCCGGTATGACCGCCGACCAGATCGCGCGGGTGTTGCGGCCGAAGGTGGACGCGGCGTGGAACCTGCACGAGGCGACCGCGCACCTGGACCTGTCGGCGTTCGTGCTCTACTCCTCCATCTCCGGCGTGATCGGCAACCCGGGGCAGGCCAACTACGCCGCCGCCAACGTCTTCCTCGACGCGCTGGCTCAGCACCGGCAGGTGCGTGGCCTGCCCGCGACCTCGGTCGCGTGGGGGCCGTGGCAGCAGAGCAGCGGCATGACCAGCGGTCTCGGCGAGGTCGACCTCGTCCGGTTGCGGCGCGAAGGTCTGCGTCCGCTGGGCGCGGACGACGGCATGGCGCTGTTCGACGCGGCTCTGGCGGCCGGCAGACCCGCGTTCGTCGCGATCGGGGTCGACTCGGCCGCGCTCGGCGCGCTCGCGCCCGCCGAGGTCCGGCCGGTGATGCGGGCCCTGGCCCGGCCGGCCCGGCGCCGGGCCGGCGACGCGGGCGGGCCGCGGGCGGCGACGAACGACGCCGCGTCCTTGGCGGCGCGTCTGCTCGGCCGCACCATCGCCGAGCAGGACCGGCTCGTCCTCGACGTGATCCGGGCCCAGGCCGCGGCCGTCCTCGGCCACGCGAGCGCGGACGCCACGGCACCGGACAAGCCGTTCAGCGATCTCGGTTTCGACTCGCTCGGCGTCATGGAATTCCGCAACCGGCTGAAATCCGCTGTCGGTCTGCCATTGCCCGCGACCGCCATGTTCGACTACCCGACCCCGGCGGCGCTGGCCGGCTTCGTCCGCCAGGAGATCGCCCCCGTCGACGACCCCGCGCAGCGGATCACCGACGAGGTCGACGCGCTGGCCCGCAGCTTCGACACGGCCGACCTGTCCGCCGCGGACCGGTCCGGGATCGCCGACAAGCTGGCCGCGCTGGTGCGCAAGCTCGAGGGCAGAGACCCCGGCGAGGTCGACATCGGCGGTCTCGACGCCGCGGACGACCGCGAGCTATTCGACTTCATCGACAACCTCAGCTGAGCTGAACGAGCAGGAGTTCCACCGATGGCCGACAACGACGAGCTTCGCCGGTATCTCAAGAAGACCGCGAAAGAGCTGTACGAGACCAAACAGCAGCTCCGTGAGCTCACCGACCGGTCGCAGGAGCCCATCGCCATCGTCGGCATGGCCTGCCGGTATCCCGGCGGCGTGCGGTCACCCGAGGATCTGTGGCGGGTGACCGCGGACGGGGTGGACGCCGTCGGGGGCTACCCGGCCGATCGTGGCTGGGACCTGGAACGGCTCTTCGACACCGACCCGGACGCACCGGGCACGGTCTACACCCGTGACGGCGGATTCCTCGACGCCATCGGCGATTTCGACGCGGCCTTCTTCGGGATCGGCCCGCGCGAGGCCGCCGCGATGGACCCGCAGCAGCGGTTGATGCTCGAGGCGTCCTGGGAAGCGCTCGAGGACGCCGGGATCGATCCGGTGTCGTTGCGCGGCACCGATACCGGAGTGTTCGCCGGTGTCATCCATCAGCACTACGGCCCGCGCATCGGCTCGGCGACGATCAGCGCCGAGACGGAAGGCCATGCCTACCTGGGTGTGTCGAACAGCGTGCTGTCCGGGCGGATCGCCTACTCCTTCGGGTTCAAGGGCCCGGCCCTCTCGGTCGACACCGCGTGCTCGTCTTCGCTGGTCGCGGTGCATCTGGCCTGTCAGGCTCTGCGTCAGGGTGATGCCACCCTCGCGCTGGCCGGTGGCGTCACCGTGATGTCGGATCCCTCCCTGCTGATCGCGTTCGCGCGTCAGCGTGCGCTGTCCCCGGATGCCCGGTGCAAGGCGTTCGCGGCCGCCGCGGACGGGACCGGCTTCTCCGAAGGCCTGGGCGTGCTGGTGCTGGAGCGGCTGTCGGACGCGCGGCGGCTCGGGCACCCGGTGCTGGCGGTGGTGCGCGGCAGCGCGGTCAACCAGGACGGCGCGAGCAACGGCCTGACCGCGCCGAACGGTCCGTCGCAGGAGCGGGTCATCGCGCAGGCGCTGGCGAACTCGGGTCTCGAGCCCGCCGACATCGACGCCGTCGAGGCGCACGGTACCGGCACGATGCTCGGGGATCCGATCGAGGCGCGGGCGCTGATCAACGTCTACGGCGCGCGGCGCGCGGGTGCGCCGCTGCGGCTGGGGTCGCTCAAGTCGAATGTCGGGCACACCTCGGCGGCGGCGGGCGTCGGCGGCGTGATCAAGATGGTGCAGGCGTTGCGCCACGGCCTGCTGCCGAAGACCCTGCACGTGGATGCGCCGACGCCCCACGTGGATTGGTCGGCGGGCACCGTGGAGCTGTTGCGGGACAACGCGCAGTGGCCGGCGGGGGAGCGGACCCGGCGGGCGGGAGTGTCCTCGTTCGGAGCCAGCGGCACCAACGCGCACCTGATCCTCGAGGAGGCGCCCGCCGAGCCGGTCGACGACGCCGAGCCGATCGCGACCCCCGTCGTGCCGGAGGTCGTTCCGCTGGTGCTGTCGGCCAAGTCCGGCGAGGCCCTGCGTGCCCAGGCGGACCGCCTGCGGCAGTGGCTGATCAGCGACCCCGAACGCGATGTCCGCGACGTGGCGCACGCGTTGACGACCTCGCGGGCGCTGCTGGACTGGCGCGGCGCGGTCGTCGGCCGGGATCGGGACGAGCTGCTGGCCGGGCTGGCCGAGCTGGCGGCGGGCGCGCCCGGCGTGCTCGAGGCGAAGGCGGCCGCAGAGCGCACGGCGTTCCTGTGCACCGGTCAGGGTGCGCAGCGGGTAGGCATGGGTGCGGACCTGTATCGCGCGTTCCCGGTGTTCGCGGCGGCTCTGGACGAGCTGTGCGCGGAATTCGATCCGCTGCTCGGACGGTCGCTGCGTGAGGTGATGTTCACCGACGCCGACGGAGTGCTCGATCGGACCGAGTTCACCCAGCCCGCCCTGTTCGCCTTCGAGGTAGCGATGTTCCGGCTGGTCGAGTCCTTCGGCGTGACACCGGATTTCCTGATCGGGCACTCGATCGGCGAGCTGGCGGCCGCGTCTGTGGCCGGGGTGTGGTCGTTGCCGGACGCGTGTGCGCTGGTGGCGGCGCGGGGCAGGCTGATGGGCGCGCTGCCGGTCGGTGGCGCGATGCTCGCGGTGGCGGTCACCGCCGCGCGGGCGGGCGAGATCGTCGCCGGACTCGGTGATCGGGTGTCGATCGCGGCGGTGAACGGTCCGTGGTCGGCGGTGCTGTCCGGGGAGGCCGACGCGATCGAGGAGATCGAGCGGCAGCTGACCGCCGAGGGGGTACGGACGAGCCGGTTGCGGGTCAGCCATGCCTTCCATTCCGCGCGGATGGAGCCCATGCTGGCCGAATTCCGCACGGTGGCGACCGGTATCGCGTACACGGCGCCGCGCGTGCCGATCGTGTCGAACGAGTCCGGTGCGCTCGCGGACGCCGCGGTGACCGAGCCCGAGTACTGGGTGCGCCAGGTGCGCGGCTGCGTGCGGTTCGCGCCGGGCGTGGACGCCCTGGTCGCGGCGGGTGCGCGGCGATTCGTGGAGCTGGGCCCGGACGCGGTGCTCACGGCCATGACTCGCGAGTGCCTGGCCGAGCAGCCCGAGGCCGAGTCGGTGTCGACGGCGGCGGCGACCTCCCGGCGGTCGGTCGACGAGGTGACACAGTTCGTCACGGCGCTGGCGCAATTCCAGGTCGCGGGTGTGCCGGTGCGGTGGGCTCCGCTGTTCGCGGGTCGGCCCGTGCGCCGGATTCCCCTGCCTACCTACGCCTTCCAACGTCGGCGCTACTGGTTGCAGCCCGAGCACGCCGGCTCGGCCGGTGCCTCGGATCATCCGATCCTGACGGGTGTGGTCGGGGTGGCCGGCACCGACGAGTGGCTGCTCACCGGCAGGCTCGCGCTCCGCACCCAGCCGTGGATCGCCGATCACCTGACCTACGGCGTGGTGGTCGTGCCGAGCGCGACCTTGATCGAGTTCCTGCTCGCGGCCGGTGCGCGGATCGGCTGCGCGGTCGTCGACGAGCTGACCTTGCAGGCGCCGATCCTGCCGACCGACGATGCCGAGATCGAGCTCCAGGTCCTGGTGCAGGCCGCCGACGACTCGGGGCGTCGCCCGTTCGAGTTCTACTTCCGGACCTCGCCGGAGTCGGTATGGGTGCACAACGCCACCGGCGCGTTGGCCGCCCGCTGGGACGGTGACTCGGCCCTGTCGGAGCGGCTGCGGGACGAGGACTGGCCGCCCGCCGACGCCGAACCCGTGGACTGCGCAGGACTTCCGGCGCGGATCTCCCGCGACGCCGGGCTCGAGTACGGTCCGGCCTTCCTCGGCGTACGCGCCGCGTGGCAGCGGGACGACACCGTCTTCTCCGAGATCGCCCTGAATCTCGACGCGGCGCCCGAAGCGGGCCGCCACCACCTGCACCCCGCGCTGCTGGACATGGTCATGCACGCGGGGTTCTCCCGGTTGCTCTGGGGCGACGCGAATCCTGATCCCGACACCGGCCGACTGCTGTTCCGGTGGGGCGGTGCGCGATTCCACGCCTCGGGGCAGTGGCCCGCGGAGGTGACATCGCTGCGCGTCATCGCGGTCGCGTCCGGCCCGGAGACCATCTCCGTCGCGGCGATCGATCCCGAAGGCACGCCGATCATCTCGGTCGACGCGGTCGTGATGCGCCCGTACGACGTGAAGGAATTCCGGAGCGCGGTCGCCGGTGCGGAGGCCGGTCTTCATCAGGTGCAATGGGAGCCGGCCGACATCGCCGGGTCGGCGAGCGTTCCGGCGACGGCCACCCTTGCGAACACGACGGTGCCCGGAATCGACGTGACATTCGCGTCCGTGGCGGATCTCGCTGTGGCTGAGTCCGTTCCGGCTGTCGTGGTGTGGCGGGCCGTCGGTGCGCAGACCGTCGACAGTCCGGAAGCGGTGCGGTCGGGTGTCCGCGATATCTTGGCGACGCTGAAACTCTGGCTCGCCGAGGAGCGGCTGTCGGCTACCCGGCTGCTCGTCGTGACGACGGGCGGCACCGGAATGCCCGGTGAGACACCCGATCTCGCCGCGGCCGCGATCTGGGGTCTGCTGCGCAGCGCGCAGTCGGAGCACCCGGACCGGTTCGTCTTGGTCGACGAGGACCCGGCCACGCCACTCGATGCGGATCGGATCGCCGACGTCCTGCGATCCGGCGAACCGCAGGTCGCGGTGCGCGACGGCCGGCTGCTGACGCCGCGACTGGTGCGCGCGGCCACCCCGGACGCGACACCCGTGTCCTTCGGCGACGGCACCGTGCTGATCACCGGCGGTACCGGTGGCCTCGGTGCGCTGTTCGCCCGCCACCTCGTCACCGCGCACGGTGTGCGTGATCTGGTGCTGACCTCCCGTCACGGTCCCGCGGCGGCGGGCGCCACCGAACTGGTGGCCGAGCTGGCGCGACTGGGCGCCCAGGCACGGGTCGTGGCCTGCGATGTGGCCGAGCGGGAGGCGGTGCGCGACCTGCTCGACGGCATCGGCGCCGGACTGACCGGCATCGTGCACACCGCCGGAGTGCTCGCGGACGGCACGGTCGCGACGCTGACCGATGATCAGGTGGACCGCGTGCTGGCACCGAAAGTCGACGGCGCCTGGCACCTGCACGAGCTGACCCTGGACCGGACGCTGTCGGCGTTCGTGCTGTTCTCGTCGATCGCGACGGTGCTCGGCTCCGCGGGGCAGGGCAACTACGCCGCCGCGAACGGCGTCCTCGACGCCCTGGCACAGCGGCGCCGGACCGATGGCCTCGCCGCCACGTCGCTGGCGTGGGGACCGTGGAACCAGGGCAGCGGGATGACCGGTGGCCTCGATGGTGCCGCGCTCGCGCGGTGGGATCGGCTGGGCCTGAGCCCGCTCGCGGAGCTCGACGGCCTGCGCCTGTTCGACGAGGCACTCGCGCACACCGGCGCGCGCCTGGCGCCGATCCGATTCGATGCCGCCGCGCTGCGCCGGGAGACCGATCCCGCGGCTGTTCCCGCCGTCCTTCGCGGCTACGTGCGACGCTCGGCCCGCCCGGCGCAGGCGGCGACCGTGTCGCCGGTGGGCTCGCTGGCCGCGCAGCTGGCCGAGGTCCCCGAGGCGCGTCGCGGCGAGCTGATCCTCGACGTCGTGCTGACCCAGGCCGCCGCGGTGCTCGGCCACGAGTCGGGCAGCGATATCCGGCCGGACCAGCGTTTCGACGAGATCGGCTTCGATTCCCTGGGCGGCGTGGAGTTCCGCAACCGGCTCGGCAAGGCCACCGGCCTGCCACTGCCGTCGACCCTGGTGTTCGACCACCCGACCCCGGCGGCGGTGGCCGAGCTCGTGCGGTCCCGCGTCACGCCGACGGCCGCCGGGCCCGCCACCAAAACCGTGCGCCGGGTACGGGCCGACGAACCGATCGCGATCGTCGGCATGGCCTGCCGCTTCCCGGGCGGCGTCGAATCACCCCAGCAGCTCTGGGAGCTCGTCGCTGCCGGTATCGACGCCACCGGCGAATTCCCCGCGGATCGCAGCTGGGATCTGCCGCGACTGCTCGACGCCGACCCCGACAAGCCGGGGACCGTGTACACCAACCGTGGCGGATTCCTCTACGACGCGGGCGATTTCGATCCCGGCTTCTTCGGGATCAGCCCGCGTGAGGCGTCCGCGATGGACCCGCAGCAGCGGTTGCTGCTCGAGGTGTCGTGGGAGGCACTGGAAGACGCGGGTATCGACCCGAGCACGCTGCGCGGCAGCGACACCGGCGTCTTCGCCGGCGCGGGGGCGTCGGGCTATGTCGATCGCGTGGTGGGCGATCTGGAGGGCTACCGGCTCACCGGCACCACCAGCAGTGTGATCTCCGGGCGCGTGGCCTATGTCCTCGGACTCGAGGGTCCCGCGGTCACCGTGGACACCGCGTGCTCGTCGTCGCTGGTCTCCCTGCACCTGGCCTGCCAGGCGCTGCGCCAGGGCGAGAGTTCGCTGGCGCTGGCCAGTGGCGTGACCGTCGCGGCGACCCCCTACCTCTACGTCGATTTCGCGCGGCAGCGTGGCCTGTCGCCGGACGGGCGCTGCAAGGCGTTCTCCGACGCGGCCGACGGCGTCGCGTTCGCCGAGGGTGTCGGCGTGCTGGTGCTGGAACGGCTCTCCGACGCCCGGCGCCTTGGACACGATGTCCTCGCCCTGGTCCGGGGCACGGCCGTCAACCAGGACGGCGCGAGCAACGGGCTGACCGCGCCGAACGGCCCGTCCCAGGAACGGGTGATCGCCCAGGCGCTGGCCAGCGCCGGACTCACCCCCGCCGACGTGGACGCGGTGGAAGCGCACGGCACCGGCACCCCGCTGGGTGACCCGATCGAGGCCAACGCGCTGATCGCCGCCTACGGCCAGGACCGTGGCGACCGCGAGCCGCTGCGGATCGGCTCGATCAAATCGAATATCGGCCACACGGTCGCGGCGGCCGGTGTCGGTGGCGTGATCAAGATGGTGCAGGCGCTGCGCAACGAAACCCTGCCCGCGACCCTGCACGCGGAAGTGCCGTCCCCGCATGTGGATTGGTCGGCGGGATCGGTGCGCTTGCTGACCGAGCCGGAACCGTGGCGCGCGGGCGGGCCGGTGCGCCGGGCCGGTGTGTCGTCGTTCGGTGTCAGCGGGACCAACGCTCACGCGATCCTCGAAGAAGCCCCCGCCACCCGATCGGCAGTCGCCCAGCGGGCCGCCGATGGTCCGCGCACGGTGCCGCTGCTGGTGTCGGCCAGGAGCCGGACCGCGCTCGCGGCCCAGGCGGCGAGACTGCGGACCTGGCTGCTCGACCATCCCGACGCCGATCCGGCCGACGTGGCGTATTCGCTCGCGACCAGCCGTGCGCAGCACGAGTACCGCGCGGCGGTTCTCGGCGGCGACCGCGATCATCTGCTGGACCGGCTGGGCACACTGGCCGCCGGTACCGTCTCGACCGGTGTGGTGTCCGGCACGGTGTTTTCCGGGAAGACCGCGTTCCTGTTCACCGGTCAGGGCGCGCAGCGGATCGGGATGGGCGCGGGTCTGGCCGCGACGTTCCCGGTCTTCGCCGCCGCACTCGACGAGGTGTGCGCCCGGTTCGACCCGCTGCTGGGTTGTTCCCTGCAGCAGGCCATGTTCACCGGACACCTGCTCGACGACCAGGGCGTTGCCGCGGCGAGCGGGATCCTGGACCGGACCCGGCTGACCCAGCCCGCGCTCTTCGCCTTCGAAGTGGCGCTGTACCGGCTGGTGGAGTCGTTCGGGCTCGTCCCGGACCTGGTGATCGGGCACTCCATCGGTGAACTGGCCGCGGCGCACGTCGCGGGTGTGTGGTCCCTGGACGACGCCTGCGCGCTGGTCGCGGCTCGCGGCTCGCTGATGGACGCGCTGCCCGAGGGCGGTGCGATGCTGGCCGTCGCCGCGACCGAGGACGAAGTCGCCACGGCCATCGCGGAATTCGGTGATCGGGTGTCGGTGGCCGCCGTGAACGCGCCTGCCGCCGTGGTGATCTCCGGTGACGACGACGCGGTCGACGCGGTCGATCAGCGGTTCACCGAGCAGGGCCGCAAGACCAGCAGGCTGCGGGTCTCGCACGCGTTCCACTCGCATCGGATGGAGCCGATGCTGGCCGAGTTCGAGGCGGTGGCGGCGGGCGTCACCTACCATGCCCCGCGAATTCCGCTGGTGTCCAACGTCTCCGGTGCGCTCGCCGGGGACGAGATGCTGGCCCCGGCGTACTGGGTCGCGCAGGTGCGCGGTGCGGTGCGGTTCGCGCCGGGCATCGAGACCCTGGTGAGCTCGGGAGTGCGGCGATTCCTCGAGATCGGCCCCGACGCGGTTCTCGCGGCGATGACCCGCCAGACCCTGCCCGCCGAGATCGAGGAGCGGTCGGTGGTCGCCGCGGCGGCCCGCCGCGAGCACGACGAGGTCGAACAGTTCCTGACCATGCTCGCCCAGGCACACGTCGCCGGGGCGACGCTGGACTGGACCGGGCTGTTCAGCGCGGGCCGGGTCTCGCGAGTCCCCTTGCCCACCTATGCCTTCGAGCATCGGCGGTTCTGGCTCGAACCCGCGCCCGGTGACGCCGGGGCGGCCACGGCGGAACATCCGCTGCTCACCGACGTGGTGCGGGTGGCCGACCGGGACGAGTGGCTGTTCACCGGCCGCTTGTCGCTGCGCACCCACCCCTGGATCGCCGACCACATGACGTACGGCGTCGTGCTGGTGCCGAGCGCCGCGCTCATGGAGATGCTGCTGGTCGCCGGTGCCCGCATCGGTTGCGGCGCGGTCGAGGAGCTCACCCTCGAGGCGCCGATCCTCCCGCCCGCCGAGGGGGCCGTGGAGCTCCAGGTCCTGGTGCGGGAGCCGGATTCCGCGGGACGCCGGTCGTTCACCTTCCACTACCGGCTCGCCGACGCGGCCGACACCGAGTGGACGCGCAATGCCAGCGGCGTGCTGAGCGGTCACCAGCTGTCCGACATCGGGCTGATGGCGATGCTGCGCGCCGAGCCGTGGCCGCCGGTCGGCGCCGCACCGGTCGACCCCGCCTGGATTCCGGCCCAGGTGGGCCGGGTGGCCGGACTGGAGTATGGCCCGTCGTTCTACGGCATCGAGGGTGCGTGGCGCACCGGGGACACCATCTTCTCCGAGGTGACCCTGAGCCAGGAGGTCCCGGCCGACCGGTTCCAGCTGCATCCGGCGCTGTTCGACATGGTGATGCACGCCGGACTGGTCTGCCTGATCTGGTCGGCGGAAGCGAACAATCCCGCCGAGGGCAAACTGCTGTTCCGCTGGGGCGCGACCCGCTTCCACACCACCAGCAAGGTGACCTCCCTGCGGGTGATGGCCATCCAGCGCGACAGCGAGACCATCACCGTCGTCGCCGTCGACCAGGACGGCAACCCGGTCGTCTCCATCGACGAAGTGGTCATGCGCTCCTACGACGTCCAGCAGTTCCGCGCCAACCTGGCCGGTGGCCGGGCGGGCCGGTACGGGGTGCGCTGGACAGCGGTCGGGACACCGGAGGGCCTCGCGCCACCCGGCAGCGCCGCCGTGCTCGGTGCCGCGCCGGTGCTCGGGATCGACGATCGTTACCCGGATCTGGCGGCGCTCGCCGCGGCGGCACCGGTTCCCGACCTTGTCGTCTGGTCCGAAATGACGGGAGCGCAGCAGGATTCGGCGGCCGGAGATCGGGTGAAGACCGCGCTGGAAACGGTCCGGGGCTGGCTGGCCGACGACCGGTTCGCCCGGTCGCGGCTGGTGGTGGTCACCCGGCGGGCGGCCGGACTGCCCGAGGAATCACCGGAGGTCGCGGCGGCCGCGGTCACCGGCCTGATCCGCAGCGCGCAGACCGAGTACCCGGGGCGGATCGTCCTGGTCGACGCCGACGCGGCACCCGTGTCGGCCGACGCGATCCGGGCCGCGATCGCGACCGGTGAACCGCAGGTCGCGGTCCGTGGCGACCGGGTCCTGTCACCGCGTCTGGAGCCCGTGACCGCACCGGCCACGGAACCTCTCTCGTTCGGCCATGGCACGGTGCTGATCACCGGCGGCACCGGCGGATTGGGTGCGTTGCTGGCCCAGCATCTGGTCACCACCCATGGTGTGCGACGGCTCCTGCTGGCGTCGCGCCGTGGTGACAGTGCCGACGGCGCCGCGGAACTCGTGGCGAAGCTGTCCGGCCTCGGTGCCGAGGTGCGGATCGCGGCGTGCGATGTCACCGACCGCGACGCGCTCCGGGACCTGCTCACCAGCGTGCCCGCCGAGCAGCCGCTCACCGGCGTCGTCCATACCGCGGGCCTGCTGGAAGACAGCACGTTCCACGCCCTCACCGCCGACCAGGTCGATCGGGTGTTCGCGCCGAAGGCCGACGCGGCCTGGCACCTGCACGAGCTCACCCGCGACCTGGACCTGTCCGCGTTCGTCCTGTTCTCCTCCATCGCCGGCGTGCTCGGCTCGGCGGGACAGGCGAATTACGCCGCCGCCAACAGCTTCCTGGACGCCCTCGCGATCCGGCGCCGGGCCGAAGGTCTGCCCGCGCTGTCCCTCGCATGGGGACCGTGGCAGCAGGACATCGGCATGACCGGCACCCTGGACCGGCTCGCCCTGAGCCGGATGGAGCGGCTCGGCCTGGCCCCGCTGGACCGCGCCGACGGCCTGCGCTTGTTCGACGACGCGCTGACCGGTGCCGAACCCGTGCAGGCGCTGGTCCACCTGGACACCGACAAGCTCCGCATCGAAGCGCACAGCGGCCCGGTGCCCGGCGCCCTGCGCGGCTTCGTCCGCACCAGGGACCGGGCGGTCGCGAGCACGAGCACCGAACCCTCGCTCGGCGAGCGCCTGCACGGGGTGGCCGAGACGAAGCGTCGTGGCCTCGTGCTCGACCTGGTGCGCGACACCGTCGCCGCGGTGCTCGGCTACGCCTCGGCCGACGAGATCGCCCCCGATCGCGGCTTCGACGAACTCGGCTTCGACTCGCTCGGCGCCGTCGAGTTCCGCAACCGGCTGTCGAACCTGACGAGCCTGTCGCTGCCGTCGACCCTGGCGTTCGACTACCCGACCGCCGGTGACCTCGCCGACTACCTGCTGGCGCGGACCACGGTGATCGCACCGTCCACCCCGGCGGCGACACCCGACGACATCGCCCGGCTCGAGTCGCTGCTCGACCGGATCATCGCCACCGCGGGCGACGACGACGAGACCGTCGCCGGCCTGCGTGGCGTCAACAACCGTCTGCGCACCTACCTGTCCGGCCGCTGGTCGGACAGTGAGTACGACGATCTCGACCTGCCTTCCGGCAGTGAGCTCTTGGATCTGATCGACGAGGAGTTTGGCCCAGCATGAGCAACCCCGGCACCAGCAACGAGGAACGACTCAGCCGGTATCTGCGCAAGCTCACCGGAGAACTCCGCGCGGCCAACAAGCACATCGACCAGCTCGCGGAGCGGGCCGCCGAGCCGATCGCGATCGTCGGCATGAGCTGCCGGTATCCCGGCGGCGTCGAGACTCCGGCCCAGCTGTGGGACCTGGTCGCGACCGGCACCGACGCGGTCGGCCCGTTCCCGGCCGACCGTGGCTGGGACCTCGAGCGCCTGTTCGATCCCGACCCCGACGCGGCGGGCTCGATCTACACCCGCGAGGGCGGGTTCCTGGACGCGGCAGGCGATTTCGACGCCGCGTTCTTCGGGATCGGCCCGCGCGCGGCGGAGGCGATGGACCCGCAGCAGCGGCTGTTCCTCGAGGCCGCCTGGGAGGCGCTGGAGGACGCGGGGATCGACCCGGTGTCGTTGCGCGGCAGCGACACCGGCGTGTTCGCGGGCGTGATCCACCAGGACTACGGCCCGCGCGTGGGCACGCCCGGCCTGACCGCCGAGGCGGAAGGCCATGCCTACCCGGGTGTTTCGGCCAGTGTGCTGTCCGGGCGGGTGTCGTTCACCTTCGGTCTCAAGGGTCCGGCGCTGTCGGTGGACACCGCGTGCTCGTCGTCGCTGGTCGCCCTGCATCTCGCGTGCCAGGCACTGCGCCAGGGTGATACCTCGCTCGCGCTGGTCGGTGGCGTGACCGTGATGTCGGATCCCACGCTGCTGATCGCCTTCGGCCGCCAGCGCGCGCTGTCGCCGGATGCCCGCTGCAAGGCGTTCGCGGCCGGGGCGAACGGCACCGGCTTCTCCGAGGGACTCGGCATGCTCGTGGTCGAGCGGCTCTCGGACGCCCGCCGCCACGGCCACCAGATCCTCGCGGTGGTGCGCGGTACGGCGGTCAACCAGGACGGCGCGAGCAGCAGACTGACGGCGCCGAACGGTCCCTCGCAGGAGATGGTGATCGCGCAGGCCCTGGCCAATGCCGGTCTGACGCCCGCCGATATCGACGCCGTCGAGGCGCACGGCACCGGCACCACCCTCGGCGACCCGATCGAGGCGCAGGCCCTGATCGCCGTCTACGGCCGCGATCGCACCGGCGACCCGCTGCGCATCGGCTCGCTCAAGTCGAATATCGGCCACACCTCCGCCGCGGCCGGTGTCGGTGGCGTGATCAAGATGGTGCAGGCGATGCGGCACGAAATGCTGCCCGCGACACTGCATGTCGACGCCCCAACGCCGCACGTGGACTGGTCGGCGGGAACGGTGCGGCTGCTCACCGCGGCCGAGCCGTGGCCCGCGGGCGAACGGGTGCGCCGTGCGGGCGTGTCCTCGTTCGGCGCCAGTGGCACCAATACCCACGTCATCCTGGAGGAAGCTCCCGCCGCGGTCGAGGCGGCCGACGACGCGCCGCCGGTTGTCGCGCTGGGGGTCACACCGCTGTCGGTCTCCGCGAAATCCGAAGCAGCCCTGCGGGAACAAGCGGCCAAGCTGCTGCGCTGGGCGATCGAACATCCCGAGCTGACGGTCGACGACATCGGCTACTCCCTGTCGACCACGCGTGCCCGGCTGGAATGGCGCGGCGCGTTCGTGGCCGCCGACCGGGACGAGATGCTCGCCGGACTGACCGCCCTCGCGGAGGCGTCACCCGCCGGTGGGGTGACCACGGGCCAGGCGGTGCTGCGCAAGACCGCGTTCCTGTGCACCGGCCAGGGCGCGCAGCGCGACGGCATGGGACGCGCGCTGTACGAGGCGTTCCCGGTGTTCGCTGCCGCGCTCGACGAGGTCTGCGCGCAGTTCGATCCGCTGCTGGGAGTCTCGCTCCGGCAGCTGATGTTCGACGGTGACGGCGGCTCGCTCCATCGCACCGAGTACACCCAACCCGCCCTGTTCGCCTACGAGGTCGCGCAGTACCGGCTGTGGGAATCGTTCGGTGTGACACCGGATGTCCTGCTCGGTCATTCGATCGGTGAGCTGGCCGCCGCCTACCTCGCCGGCGTGTGGTCGCTGCCGGACGCGTGCCGGTTGGTGGCGGCCCGTGGCCGCCTCATGGGTCAGCTGCCGGAGGGCGGCGCGATGCTGGCCGTCGCAGCCGGTGCGGCCGAGATCGCCGACGCCCTCACCGCCCATGCGGACGCCCTGTCCATCGCGGCGGTGAATTCGCCGACCTCCGTGGTTGTTTCCGGGGACGAGGACGCGGTGACGGCGGTCGAGCGGCTGTTCGCCGAGCGCGGCCGCAAGACCTCGCGCCTGACGGTGTCGCACGCGTTCCACTCGCACCGCATGGACGCGATGCTGGCCGAATTCGAGGCCGTCGCACGGGGTGTGACCTATCAGCGCCCACAGCTGGCCCTGGTCTCGAATCTGTCCGGTGAGCTCGCGGGCGACGAGGTGCTCGAACCCGGCTACTGGGTCCGGCAGGTGCGCGAAGCCGTCCGGTTCGCCCGTGGTGTGGAGACTCTCGTGTCCTCGGGTGTGCGGCGGTTCGTGGAGATAGGGCCGGACGCGGTGCTGTCCGCGATGACCCGGCAGTGCCTGCCCGACGATATCGAGGCGCAGTCGCTGGTGATCGCGGGTGCGCGGCGCGGACAGGCCGAGGTCGAGCAGTTCGTGCGGTGCGCGGCGAGTGCCGACGCGGTCGGTGTCGATGTCGACTGGGCGGCGTTCTTCGCCGCGCGACCGGTCGCGCGAGTCGCGTTGCCCACCTATGCCTTCCAGCGCCGCCGCTACTGGCTCGAGACCTCCGTCGGCGCCGCCGATGTCGAGTGGGCCGGGCTGGGTGCGGTCCGTCATCCGCTGCTGGGCGCGGTGGTGTCGGAGCCGGAGTCCGGTGGTGTCCTGCTGACCGGTCGGCTGTCGGTCGCGACCCAGCCATGGCTGGCCGACCATGTGGTCGCGGGTGCGGTCTTGCTGCCCGGCACCGGGTTCGTGGAGCTGGCACTGCGCGCGGGCGCCGAGGCCGGGTATCCGGTGATCGAGGAACTGACCTTGCAGGCACCGCTGCTGCTGCCCGCGGCGGGTGGGGTGCAGGTCCAGGTGGTGGTCGGCGGGGCCGACGACGATGCGCCGCACCGATCGGTCTCGATCTATTCGCGCGGCGAACACGACCGTGACGGACAGTGGTCGCTGCACGCGCGCGGCCTGCTGGCCGGTGAGTCCGCGGCGATCGACACCGCCTCGGAGACCTGGCCGCCCGCCTCGACCGGCATCGATATCGAAGCCGCGTACGCGGCTCTGCTGGCGCGTGGATACGACTACGGTCCGGCATTCCAGGGTGTTCGGGCGCTGTGGCGGCGCGGTGCCGAGGTATTCGCCGAGGTCGCCCTCGATGCCGAAACCGGCGTCAGGGCCGAAGGATTCGGTATCCATCCGGCACTGCTGGACGCGGCCATGCAAGCCGGTCTGCTCGCAGGCGTGCTGGAAACCGATGCGGAGCAAGCGCACTCGCCGTTCGCCATCCCGACCGGTCAGGTGGTGCTGCCCTTCTCGTGGGAGTCGGTCTCGCTGCGTGCGGCCGGCGCCTCCGTGCTGCGGGTGCGGCTGGCCTCGACGGGATCGTCGGTGTCCTTCACAGCCACCGACGACCAGGGCCGCCCGGTCCTGTCCGGCACGCTGACCACCCGTCGGACGCCACTCGACCAGCTCACGGCAGGCGTGGGCAAGCCCGCCGCGCCCCTCCTCGAACTGACCTGGTCGCCGGTCACGGCCGAACCCGTCACCATGCCCGCGACCATCGGCCGGTGGGACCAGCTCGACGCGGAATCACCGGTGCCGCCGGTTGTCGTGGTCGAAGCCGGATCCGGCTGGACCGCACCCACCGGCGCGGACGTGGTGACGACCACCCACACCGAGGTCACCCGGATCCTCGCGGTGATCCAGCCGTGGCTGGCCCAGGACCGCTTCGCCACGAGCACCCTCGTGATCGCCACGCGCGGCGCGGCCGCGCTCCCCGGCGATGACCTCACCGACCTCCCCGGTGCGGCGGTCTGGGGCCTGGTGCGCTCCGCCCAGACCGAGGACCCCGGCCGAATCGTCCTCGTCGACGCCGACACGGTCGTCGACGAGAACCTCGCGGCCACCGTCCTGGCTGTGGGCGAACCTCAGGTCGTCATCCGCGACGGCGTCACCCACACCGCCCGGCTCACCAGGCCCACCGGCCCCAGCGCCGCGAGCACCGGGACCCGCGCGGGCGTTGTCGCTGCCGGCATGGACGTGGCCGCTACCGGCGCGGGTGCTTTCGGTGCGGGGACGGTTCTGATCACCGGTGGAACCGGTGGTCTGGGTGGGGTGATCGCTCGGCACATCGTGGCCGAGCACGGGGTGCGCTCGCTGCTGCTGGTGAGCCGTCGGGGTCCGCAGGCCGAGGGCGTGGATGCGCTGACTGCCGAGCTGGCGGAGTCCGGGGCGCAGGTGCGGGTGGTGGCGGGTGATGTCACCGATGCCGCAGCGGTGGCCGCGCTGCTGGGTGAGGTGCCCGAGCAGTGGCCGTTGACCGGGGTGATCCATGCCGCCGGTGTACTCGACGACGGAGTCATCGCCTCGTTGACCGCCGAGCGGGTCGACACCGTCCTGGCGCCGAAGGCCGACGCCGCCTGGTATCTGCACGAGGCGACCGCGGATCTGAATCTGTCCGCGTTCGTGGTGTTCTCCTCGGCCTCGGGCACCGTCGGTGGCCCAGGTCAGGGCAACTACGCCGCCGCCAACACCTTCCTCGACGCGCTGGTGGCGCATCGCCGGGCCACCGGGCTGGCGGGGCAGTCGCTGGCGTGGGGTCTGTGGGCCCGCTCGAGCGGGATGTCCGGGCAGCTCGGTGACACCGACGTGGCCAGGATGAGCCGCAGCGGATTCACCGCCATGCCGGATGCGCAGGCGCTGGCCGGATGGGACGCGGCTATCGCCCACGGCGCACCGCACGCGGTGATCGCCGTCCTCGACACCGCCGCGATCCGGGCCGAGGCCGAAGCCGGACTGCTGCCACCGCTCCTGCGGGACCTGGCCCCGGCGACCCGCCGCGCCGCCACCTCGACAGTGGTGTCGGACTTGCGGATTCGGCTCGCCGGTGCGGATGCCGAGCGCCGGCGGCAGCTGGTCCTCGACACCGTGCGCACCCACATCGCGGCCGTGCTCGGTCACGACAGCGGGTCCGCGATCGATCCCGCTCGCGCCTTCCAGGATCTCGGCTTCGATTCACTGAGCGCGGTCGAGCTGCGCAACCGGCTCAAGACCGGCACCGGTCTCGCGCTACCCGCCACGGTCGTCTTCGACTACCCGACACCGCAGGCGCTGGCCGAGCACCTGGCCGACGAGTTCCTCGGCACGGCAACCGATATCGAGGTCGTCGCGGGCCGGGCCGTCGACGACGATCCGATCGCGATCGTCGGTATGGCCTGCCGGTACCCGGGCGGCGTCAGCACGCCCGAGGACCTGTGGCGGCTGGTCGCGAACGGCGTCGACGCGACCTCGGAGTTCCCGGTGAACCGTGGCTGGGACACCGCGCGGATCTACGATCCCACCGGCGAGCAGCCGAACACCACCTACACCAACGAGGGCGGATTCCTGCACGGCGCGGGCGAATTCGACCCCGCGTTCTTCGGCATCAGCCCCAACGAAGCCGCGGCGATGGACCCGCAGCAGTTCCTGCTGCTGGAGAGCTCGTGGGAGGCCTTCGAGCGGGCCGGGGTGGATCCGGCGGTCCTGCGCGGCAGCGCGACCGGCGTCTTCACCGGCATGATGTATCACGACTATCCGGTCAACGCGAACTCCGGTTCCATCGCCTCGGGCCGGGTGTCGTATGTCTTCGGCCTGGAAGGGCCGTCGGTCACCATCGACACCGCGTGCTCGTCGTCGCTGGTCGCCATGCACCTGGCCGCGCAGTCGCTGCGCTCGGGGGAGTGCGATCTGGCGCTGGCCGGTGGTGTCGCCGTGATGGCGACCCCGGAGACCTTCGTGGAGTTCAGCCGTCAGCGCGGGCTGGCGCCGGACGGGCGGAGCAAGTCCTTCGCCGACGCCGCCGACGGTGTCGCCTGGTCCGAGGGTGTCGGCGTCCTGGTGCTGGAACGACTGTCCGACGCACGCCGCAACGGACATCAGGTGCTGGCGGTCGTCGCCGGATCGGCGGTGAACCAGGACGGCGCGTCGAACGGTCTGACCGCGCCGAACGGTCCGTCGCAGCGGCGGGTGATCCGGCAGGCGCTGGCCAATGCTGGGGTGTCGCCGGTCGACGTCGATGCCGTCGAAGCGCACGGCACCGGAACGACTTTGGGTGATCCCATCGAGGCGCAGGCTTTGCTGGCGACCTATGGCCAGGATCGCCCCGAGGATCGGCCCCTGTGGCTGGGCTCGTTGAAGTCCAATATCGGCCACGCGCAAGCGGCGGCTGGTGTGGGTGGCGTGATCAAGATGGTCATGGCCATGCGCCACGGTGTGCTGCCGCGGACCTTGCACGTGGATCAGCCCAGTACCAAGGTGGATTGGTCCGCGGGGCATCTCCGATTGCTGACCGAGGCCGTCGAGTGGCCGCAGGTCGATCGGCCGCGTCGCGCGGGCGTGTCCTCGTTCGGCATCAGTGGCACGAACGCGCATGTCATCGTGGAACAGGCTCCGCCGGTGGCGGATTCGGTGACTACGGGCGGCAGCGCGGGCCTGCTGCCGTGGGTGCTGTCGGCGCGCGGTGACGACGCCCTCACCGACCAGGCCGCCCGGCTGGGCGCGCACGTGGATGAATTCGGCGCCGATCCCGCGGATGTCGGGTTCTCGCTGGTCGCCACTCGCGGTGTCTTCGAGCATCGCGCCGTCGTCCTGGCCGAGGACACGCCTCGTCTGCGTGCGGGAATCGCGGCGCTGGCCGCCGGTTCGGCCGGGTCCGGGGTGGTGACCGGCCGGGCGGTGGCGGGTGCGACGGGACTGGTGTTCTCCGGTCAGGGCGCGCAGTGGGCGGGCATGGCGGCCGAGCTGCATGCCGCGTATCCGGTGTTCGCCGACGCCTTCGACGAAATCGTCACCGGGCTGGATCCGCTGTTGGGACAGCCGGTTTCGCTGCGCGAAGCACTGTCGGACGACGACTCGGTCGACCGGACGGTGTTCGCGCAGGCGGGCTTGTTCGCCTTCGAGGTGGCGCTGTTCCGGCTGCTGGAATCGTGGGGCGTGCGCCCGGACGTGGTGGCCGGTCATTCGATCGGTGAGGTCGCCGCCGCGCATGTGGCGGGTGTGCTGTCGCTCGGCGACGCGTGCACGCTGGTGGCGGCGCGCGGTCGGTTGATGCAGGCGCTGCCCTCGGGTGGGGCGATGGTCGCGGTGGGTGCGCCGGAAGCCGAGGTGCTGCCGCTGCTGGGCGACGCGGTGTCGATCGCCGCGGTCAACTCCCCCGGCGCGGTGGTGCTGTCCGGTCCCGAAGATGCTGTCGCGGCCGTGGCCGAGGTGTGTGCCGAGCGTGGGTGGCGGACCCATCGGCTGCGCGTCTCGCACGCCTTCCATTCGGCGCTGATGGAGCCGATGCTGGCCGAATTCGCCACGGTGATCGGGCAATTGCGGTTCGACCGGCCGAGCGTCGATCTCGTGTCGACTGTGACCGGCCGCCGCGTCGAGGACGAACTGTCGGACCCGGCGTACTGGGTCGATCAGGTCAGGGCGACGGTGCGCTTCGCCGACGCCGTCGCCACCATGGCCGAGCTGGGCGTCACCAGGTTCGCCGAGGTGGGACCCGATGCCGTGCTCACCCCGATGATCACGCAGATCATCGACGACGCCGCCGCGACGGTGGTGGCTTTGGCGCGTCGCGACCGGGCCGACGCGTCGTCGGTGCTGAGCGGCGTCGCGGGCCTGTTCGTATCCGGCGCGGCCGTGGACTGGACCGGGGTGTTCGCCGGCACCGGCGCGCGGCGCGTCGACCTGCCCACCTACGCCTTCCAGCACGACCGGTTCTGGCTCGACGCCAAGCAGGCGCTGGCGAAGTCGTGGCTCGGCGCCGAGCTGGGCGGCGTCACCGCGGTCGGGCTCGACGCGGTGGACCATCCGCTGCTCGGAGCCGTTGTGCCGCACCCGGAGTCGGGCGGAGTGAGCTTCACCGGCCGCTGGTCCGTGGACGCCGTGCCGTGGCTGGCCGACCACAGTGTGCTCGGTGTCGTGCTGCTGCCAGGTACCGGATTCGTGGAACTGGCAGGCTACGTCGGCGGACTGGTCGACTGCGCGGTGGTGGACGAACTCGTCCTGCACACGCCGCTGACGGTGCCGTCCGAGGGCAGCATCGCGGTGCAGGTCGTGGTGGCCGGCCCCGATGACGCCGGTCGCCGACGGCTCGGCGTGCACTCACGCCAGACCGCCGACGGCCCCTGGGCCCTGCACGCCGAAGGTGTGCTGGCACCGGGCGAGACGGCCGCCGACTTCGAGCTGACCGCCTGGCCACCGGCCGGTGCGGAGCCGATCGACGTCGACAGCGCCTATGACGAATTGCTAGATGTCGGTTACGGATACGGCCCGTTCTTCCAGGGCCTGCAGGCGGCCTGGCAGCGTGGCGACGAGCTGTTCGCCGAAGTGGCGCTGCCCGATCCGCGCGATGCCGAGGGCTTCGGCATCCATCCCGCACTCTTCGATTCGGCCCTGCACGCGGGGATCATCCACGGGCTGCGCGGCGGCGTCGCGGGCTTCCCGGCACTGCCGTTCACCTGGAACCAGGTCGTCGTGCACGCGGCGGGCGCCGCCGCCGTGCGCGTCCGCATCGTGCTGGACGGCACCAGGTATGCACTGCAGATCGCCGATGACGAAGGTCAGCCGGTGATGTCGGTGGGCGCCTTGATCTCCCGGCCGGTGTCGGCCGAACGACTCGGTGCGGACCGGATCTCGGAGTCGCTGTTCGGCATCGACTGGGTCGCCGCCTCGGCGTCGACGGCGGCGGTCGAGCCGGATCGCCTCGCGCTGATCGGTGCCGGAGGTTCGGGCGATGTCCGCGGATACGCGGATCTCGCGGCGTTGACCGCCGACCTCGACGCGTCCCCGGATCCGGTGATTCCCGAGGTCGTCCTGCTCGTCACCCCGAACAATGCCGCGGCGGCGCCGGAGGCGGCCCGCGAAGTCCTCGCCGGAGTCCTCGACACCGTGCAACGGTGGCTGGCCGATCCTCGATGGGACGGTGCGCGGTTGGTCGTGCTGACCGCGCACGCGGTGCATGCCGACCAGGTGAACCTGGCGCAGGCACCGGTGTGGGGGTTGCTGCGCGCCGCACAGGCCGAACACCCGGGCCGCTTCCAGCTCCTCGACCTGGATGCCGCCCCCGACCCGCTTCGGATCGCGTCCGCCGTGGCTACCGGGGAACCCGAGGCGGCGCTGCGCGGAACGACACTGCTCGTCCCGCGCCTGACCCGCCACACACCCGGCACGATCGCGCGGTCGATCGATGCCGGGACGGTCCTGATCACCGGCGGCACCGGCGGTTTGGGTGCCGTGCTCGCGCGGCATCTGGTGACGGCCCACGGTGTCCGCCACCTGCTGCTGACCTCCCGGCGCGGCCGGGCCGCGACCGGTGCGGACGAATTGCGTGCCGAGCTGGTCGAACTCGGTGCCGAGGTCACCATCGCCGCCTGCGATGTGTCCGACCGCGCCGCCCTCGCGGCGCTGCTCGCCACCGTGCCCGCCGAGCATCCGCTGGTCGGTGTGGTGCACGCGGCAGGCGCCGCCGACAACGGGCTGATCGAGGCGCTCACCCCGGAGCGGATCGATCAGGTGTTGCGGCCCAAGGCCGACGCCGCCTGGCATCTGCACGAACTCACCGCCGAGCACGCGCTGTCGCTGTTCGTCCTGGTGTCCTCGGCCGGTGGTCTGGTCCTGCCCGCCGGGCAGGCGAACTACGCGGCGGCCAATGTCTTCCTCGACGCCCTCGCCGCGCACCGGCACCGCCTCGGTCTGCCCGCGATCGCGCTCGACTACGGCATGTGGGCCAGGGCCACCGGACTCGGCGCCGACCTGTCCGAAGCCGACTTCGACCGGCTGCGCAGGCAGGGTTTCCCGCCGCTGACCGAGGCGGAGGGGCTGGCGCTGTTCGACGCGGCCATCGCCACCGACACGGCCCAGCTGGTCCCGTTGCGCGTCGACCCGGCCGTGCTGCGGACCCGCGGCGAGCAGATCCCGGCGTTGCTGCGCGCGATCGCACCGGCCCCTGTGCGTCGTGCGACTCGCACGGCGGCGGGCCAGGCGTTCCTGCGCAAGCTGGCCGGGCTGTCCGACGCCGATCGGGGCGGCGCGCTGCTCGACCTGGTCCGGTCCGTGGCCGCCGATATCCTCGGCCACGCCTCGGCCGACGCCGTCGTCGCCGATCGGCCGTTCCAGCAGCTCGGCTTCGACTCGCTCGGCGCCGTGGAGTTCCGCAACAAGCTCAACACGGCGACCGGTCTGCACCTGCCCGCCACGCTCATCTTCGACTACCCCACCCCGGGGGTCGTCGCGGAGTTCCTCGACGCCCAGCTCACCGGTGCGGTGACGGCCGAGGAACGCGTGGTCGGCCGGGTCCGCGCCGACGACGAGCCGATCGCGGTGGTGGCCATGAGCTGCCGCTACCCGGGTGGTGTCGCCTCACCGGAGGACCTGTGGCAGCTGGTGACCTCCGGCGGTGACACCGCGGGAGACATGCCGCTCGATCGCGGCTGGGACATCGACGGCATCTACGATCCCGAGCCCGGCAAGGCGGGCAAGACCTATACCCGCCGCGGTGGCTTCCTCTACGAGGCAGCGGAATTCGACGCCGACTTCTTCGGGATCAGCCCGAACGAGGCCACCGTCATGGACCCGCAGCAGCGGGTGCTGCTCGAGGTCTCGTGGGAGGCGCTCGAGCGTGCCGGGCTGGACCCGGCCGTGCTGCGTGGCAGTTCGACCGGTGTGTTCACCGGCGTGATGTACCACGACTACGCGCAGGGCTCCGGTACCGGCAGCAGCGCGGCGGGCAGCCTGGTCTCGGGCCGGGTGTCGTATGTGTTCGGGCTCGAGGGGCCGTCGGTCACCGTGGATACGGCGTGCTCGTCGTCGCTGGTGGCGCTGCATCTGGCCGCGCAGTCACTGCGGTCGGGGGAGTGTGAACTCGCCTTGGCCGGTGGTGTGGCCGTCATGGCAACCCCGGATATGTTCCTCGAATTCGGACGTCAGCGCGGACTGTCGCCGGACGGCCGGTGTAAGTCGTTCGCCGACGACGCCGATGGGGTCGGCTGGTCCGAAGGCGCGGGCGTGCTCGTGCTGGAGCGGCTCTCCGATGCTCGCCGCAAGGGGCATCAGGTGCTGGCGGTGCTGGCGGGTTCGGCGGTGAATCAGGATGGTGCGTCCAACGGGTTCACGGCTCCGAACGGTCCGTCGCAGCAGCGGGTGATCCGCCAGGCGCTCGCCAATGCGGGTGTCTCCCCGGCCGAGGTGGATGTGGTCGAAGCGCACGGCACCGGAACGACGTTGGGTGATCCGATCGAGGCGCAGGCTTTGCTGGCGACCTATGGTCAGGATCGCGCCGAGGATCATCCGCTGTGGCTGGGTTCGTTGAAGTCGAATATCGGTCACGCTCAGGCTGCTGCTGGTGTGGGTGGCGTGATCAAGATGATCATGGCGATGCGGCACGGGGTGCTGCCACGGACGCTGCACGCGGATCAGCCGAGTACGAAGGTCGATTGGTCCGAGGGGCACGTCCGCCTGCTGACCGAATCGGTCGAGTGGCCGGCACTGGATCGCCCGCGTCGTGCGGGTGTGTCCTCGTTCGGCATCAGTGGCACGAACGCCCACGTCATCGTGGAACAGGCGCCGACAGTGGCGGATTCGGCCACTCCGACCGACCCGCCCGGCGCGATGACGCCGTGGGTGCTGTCCGCGCGTAGCGGCGAGGCGCTGGCCGATCAGGCCGCTCGGCTCGCCGCCCGAGTGGGCGATCTCGACCCGATCGACGTCGGCTTCTCGCTGGCCTCGACGCGCGGCGTCTTCGAACATCGTGCCGTCGTCTTGGCTGGGGACCCCGCTGACCGGTCGGCGGAGTTGCGGGCTTTGGCCGACGGCACGGAGGTCGCGGATTCGGTGCGCGGCCGGGTGGTGCCGGGTTCGACAGGGTTCGTGTTCTCCGGACAAGGCGCGCAGTGGGCGGGCATGGCTACCGGCTTGCGCACCTATCCGGTCTTCGCCGAGCATTTCGACGGCATCGTCGCGCGACTGGAACCACTACTCGGACAGCCTGATTCGTTGACCTCGGCACTGGACGACGAGGAGCTGATCACCCGGACGGTGTTCGCGCAGGCGGGCTTGTTCGCCTTCGAGGTGGCGCTGTTCCGGCTGCTGGAATCGTGGGGCGTGCGCCCGGACGTGGTGGCCGGTCATTCGATCGGTGAGGTCGCCGCCGCGCATGTGGCGGGTGTGCTGTCGCTCGGCGACGCGTGCACGCTGGTGGCGGCGCGCGGTCGGTTGATGCAGGCGCTGCCCGCGGGTGGGGCGATGGTCGCGGTGGGTGCGCCAGAAGTCGCAGTGCTGCCCTTGCTGACCGGGGAAGTATCGATCGCGGCGGTCAACGGTCCGTCCTCGGTCGTGCTCTCCGGCGTCGACGCCGAGGTGTCCGCGGTGGTCGAGCGCTGTGCCGAGCACGGTTGGCGGACGCATCGGCTGCGGGTGTCGCACGCGTTCCACTCGGCGTTGATGGAGCCGATGCTGGCCGAATTCGGTGCGGTGGTGAGTGGATTGACGTTCGGCCGACCGAGCCTGCCGGTGGTCTCCACCGTGACCGGCGCCCGGATCGGCGACGAGATGTCCGACCCGGCCTACTGGGTCGGCCAGGTCCGCGACACCGTGCGTTTCGCCGATGCGGTCGCCACGATGGCCGAGCTGGGAGTCACCCGGTTCGCCGAGATCGGTCCCGACGCGGTGCTGACGCCGATGGTCGCGCACACCCTCGACACCGCGACGACGGTCGCGCTGTCCGCCCGCGAGCATGCCGATCCGTCGACGCTGCTGACCGGGCTCGCCCGGCTGCACGTCGCCGGAACACCGGTGGACTGGTCGGCCCTGTACGCCGGTTCCGGTGCGCGGCGAATCGACCTGCCCACCTACGCCTTCCAGCGCCGCCGCTACTGGATGACCGAAGGCGCCGCCGCGGGCGACGCACGGTCGATGGGTCTGCTGGCGACCGGTCACCCCCTGGTGTCGGCGGTCATCACCCACCCCGACTCCGACGCGGTCACCCTCACGGGCCGCCTGTCGGCGCAGGCACAACCGTGGCTGGCCGACCACCGGGTCCTGGACACCGTCCTGTTCCCCGGCACCGGTCTGGTCGAACTCGCGCTGCACGCCGCGGAACAGGTCGGCTGCGCGACCGTGGCCGAGCTGGTCCTCCAGGCGCCGTTGGTGCTCACCGAGACCGGCGGCCTCGCACTGCGCATCGTGGCAGGCGACCAGGACCCCGCCGGGCAGCGTCCGGTGCGGATCTTCTCCCGCCCGGACGACAGTGACGCGGCGTGGACCCTGAACGCCGAGGGCATCCTCGCGACCGACGCGGAGGTCCCCACCACCGCGCTCACCGCGTGGCCACCGGCCGACGCCCAGCCCGTGGAGCTCGGCACGGTGTACGACGACCTGCTGGCCGCGGGCTACGGTTACGGCCCGTTCTTCCAGGGTCTGCGCGCGGTCTGGCAGCGCGGCGACGAGGTGTTCGCCGAGGTCGCGCTGCCCGAGTCGATCGGTGCCGAGGGCTTCGGCATCCACCCCGCGCTCTTCGACTCGGCCCTGCACGCGCTCCTCGCCGGCGGTGACCTGCCCGCGGACGGGATCGCGCTGCCGTTCGAATGGTCCGGTGTCACCGTGCACGCGGCCGGAGCGACCGCGCTGCGGGTCCGGCTCACCCGGGTCGGCGCGCACGGTGCCGCGCTCGAGCTGGCCGACCAGTGGGGCGCACCGGTGGCCACGGTGCGGCACCTGGCGTCGCGGCCGATGGATCCGGCGCAGCTCACGGCGGGCGCGTCCACCGTGAGCAACGCGCTGTTCCAGGTCGAGTGGACACCGATCCCGGTGTCGCGGCACGAGATCGACGCGGTCGCGTGGACCGACCTCGGTGCCGGGGTGCCGGCGGTGGCGGTGCTCGACTGCCCGCCGGGCAACGAACCGGCCGACATCCGTACCGCAACCCATCTCGTCCTGTCGGCGGTGCAATCCTGGCTCGGCGACGAGCGGTTCGCGAATGCGGTGCTCGTCGTCCGGACCCGGGGCGCGGTCTCGGTCGCCGGGGAGGACATCACGAACCTCGCCGGTGCGGCGGTCGGCGGTTTGGTGCGGTCGGCGCAGTCCGAGAGTCCCGGCCGGATCGTCTCGGTCGACGCGGACGCCGACATCGACGGGCTGCTGGGCGGGATCCTGGCCACGGGCGAACCACAGGTCGCGGTGCGTGCCGGACAGGTCCATGCCGCACGGCTGGCCCGCATCGGTGCCGCCGCGGTCGGTGCGGTCGCGAGTCCGGTCTTCGAGCCGGACGAGACCGTGCTGATCACCGGTGCCGGTGGCCTGCTGGGCCGGATGTTCGCCCGGCATCTGGTCGGTGCCCACGGTGTCCGTCGGCTCCGGTTGCTCAGCCGCAGCGGCGAATCCGCGCCGGGCACCGCCGCATTGCGTGCGGAGCTGGAGAGTTCGGGCGCGCACGTCGAGATCGATGCGTGCGATGTCGCCGATCGCGACGCGCTCGCCCGCGTCCTGGCCGATATCCCCGCCGCGCACCCCCTCACCGCGGTGTTCCACCTGGCGGGCGTCCTCGACGACGGCGCCATCGCTTCGCTCACCGCGGCGCGGATGGACACCGTCCTCGCCCCCAAGGTCGACGCCGCGCTGCACCTGCACGCGCTGACCAGCGACCTG
The DNA here is from genome assembly GCF_052983615.1 of Nocardia fodinahabitans. Lineage (NCBI taxonomy): Bacteria > Bacillati > Actinomycetota > Actinomycetes > Mycobacteriales > Nocardiaceae > Nocardia > Nocardia fodinahabitans. The sequence continues at coordinate 1,542,290 of NZ_JBRJJC010000001.1, read as the reverse complement.
CCGTTGAAGGCCTTCGTGCTGTTCAGTTCGGCGGCAGGCGCCTTCGGCAACACCGGCCAGGGCAACTACGGCGCGGCCAACGCCGCGCTGGATGCGCTCGCGGCGCACCGCAGGGCCACCGGCCGGCCTGGCCAGTCGCTGGCCTGGGGTCTGTGGGACGGCGGCATGGCCGGCGAACTCGGCGAGGTCGACAAGCTGCGCATGACCCGCACCGGCATGCTCCCGCTGTCACAGGCGCAGGGCCTGGCCCTGTTCGACGCCGCGACCCGCCTCGACACGGCGGCACCGGTCCTGGCCCGGCTCGACCTGGCCACCATGCGGGCCGCTGGCTTCGCCCCGGCCCTGCTGGCCGGGCTGACCGCGCCGCGCCGGGCAGCGGCCGTGGACGCGAGTGCCGGGTTGCGCGCCCGGCTGGCCGAAACCCCGGACGGGGAGCGGCACGGCGTGCTGGTCGAGATCGTCCGTGGTCAGGTCGCCGCGACACTGGGACACCGCGACGCCCATGCCGTCGACGCGGATCGGGCCTTCAGCGAACTCGGCTTCGACTCGATCACCGCGATCGAGTTCCGCAACGCCCTCAAGACCGCCACCGGTCTGGCGCTGCCCGCGACGCTGGTGTTCGACTACCCGACTCCCGCCGCGCTCGCCGACTATCTCCACGACGAACTCACCGACCGGCAACCGCAACCCGATCACCCCGATGCCGAGATCCGGCGGGCCCTGCAGACCATCCCCCTCGCGCGCCTGCGCGACGCGGGGCTGCTGGACGCGCTCCTGCAACTCGCCCAGGGTCAGCACAGCCACGACGAGCCCGACCAGCCCATCACCGAGGAGTCGATCGACGACCTCGACATCGATGACCTGATCGATCTGGCTTACCACAACTCCGCAGAGGACTGACGGCGATGACGAAGCCCGACACCAACATTCAGAAACTCGCCGACGCACTCCGGGTCTCGCTCAAGGAGACCGAGCGGCTGCGCGCCCGCAACCGCAAGCTCGACGCCGCCCTGCGTGAGCCGATCGCGATCGTGGGCATGGCCTGCCGGTACCCCGGTGGCGTCGGCTCGCCCGAAGACCTCTGGCGGCTGGTCGCCGACGGAGTGGACGCCGCCTCGGAGTTCCCGGTGAATCGTGGCTGGGACGCCGAGCGCCTCTACGACCACACCGGCGAGACGCCGAACAGCGTCTACACCCGCGAGGGCGGCTTCCTGCATTCCGCGGGCGAGTTCGATCCGGCGTTCTTCGGCATCAGCCCGAAGGAGGCCGCGACGATGGACCCGCAGCAGTTCCTGCTGCTGGAGACATCCTGGGAAGCCTTCGAACGGGCCGGGCTCGATCCCGGTGCGCTGCGCGGCAGCAGCACCGGCGTCTACGTCGGCATGATGTATCACGACTATCCGGCCAACGCGAACTCCGGCGCCGTCGCGTCCGGGCGGATCTCCTATGTCCTCGGCCTGGAGGGGCCGTCGGTCACGGTGGACACCGCGTGCTCGTCGTCGCTGGTGGCGATGCACTCGGCCGCCCAGGCCCTGCGGTCGGGCGAGTGCGATCTGGCGCTGGCCGGTGGCGTGGCGGTGATGGCGACCCCCGAGACACTGATCGAGTTCAGCAGGCAGCGCGGCATCTCGCCGGACGGGCGCTGCAAGGCGTTCGCCGAGTCCGCCGACGGTGTCGGCTGGGCCGAGGGCGCGGGCATGCTGGTGCTGGAACGGCTGTCCGACGCCCAGCGCAACGGTCATCAGGTGCTCGCGGTGATCGCCGGATCGGCGGTGAACCAGGACGGCGCGTCGAACGGCTTGACCGCCCCGAACGGTCCCGCGCAGCGGCGGGTCATCCGCCAGGCGCTGACCAACGCGGGCATCACGGCGCGCGAGGTCGACGTCGTCGAAGCCCACGGCACCGGAACGACATTGGGCGACCCGATCGAGGCCCAGGCCCTGCTGGCCACCTACGGCCAGGACCACGACGCGGACCGGCCGCTGTGGCTGGGCTCGCTGAAATCCAATATCGGGCACTCGCAGGCCGCGGCCGGTGTGGGTGGCGTGATCAAGATGGTCATGGCGATGCGCCACGGCGTGCTACCCAAGACCCTGCACGTGGATCAGCCCAGCACCAAGGTCGATTGGTCCACCGGGCACGTGCGGTTGCTGACCGAAGCGATGCCGTGGCCTGCGGTGGACCGGCCGCGCCGGGCCGGTGTGTCCTCGTTCGGCGTCGCGGGCACCAATGTGCACCTCGTCCTGGAACAGGCACCGCCGGTGCCGGACCAGGACGAGCCCGCTCCGGTCGACGGTGTGCTGCCGTGGGTGCTGTCGGCCCGCAGCGGTGCGGCACTGGCCGATCAGGCCGCGCGCCTGGCGACCGTGGCGCCCGCATGGGATCCGTGCGACGTCGCCTTCTCACTGACCTCGACCCGCGGCGTTTTCGAGCATCGGGCCGTGGTGCTCGGCGAAGACCGCGCCGCACTGCTGGCCGGCGTGCGGGCGCTGGCCGCGGACACGCGGGTGCCCGGCGTGGTGACCGGCCGGGCCGTGCCAGGTACGACCGGCGTGTTGTTCACCGGGCAGGGCTCGCAGTGGACGGGCATGGCCGACGGACTCCGCGCCTACCCGGTGTTCGCCGAGCACTTCGACGCGATCGTCGCCCAGCTGGATCCGCTGCTGGCACAACCGGAGTCGCTGCGCACCGCGCTGTACGACGAGACCCTGCTCGACCAGACGGTGTTCACGCAGGCCGGTGTCTTCGCGTTCGAGGTGGCGCTGTTCCGGCTGCTCGAATCCTGGGGTCTGCGCGCCGATGTGGTGGCCGGTCACTCGATCGGCGAGGTAGCGGCCGCGCATGTGGCCGGGGTGATGTCGCTCGACGACGCGTGCGTGCTCGTGGCCGCGCGCGCCCGGATGATGCAGGCGGTGCCCCCGGGCGGGGCGATGGTCGCGGTGGGCGCGGCCGAAGCCGAGGTGCTGCCGTTGCTGACCGACGGGGTATCCATCGCGGCGGTCAACGGCCCGTCGTCGGTGGTGCTCTCCGGTGTCGAGGACGCGGTTCTCGCCGCCACGGCCGCCTGCGCCGAGCGCGGGTGGCGCACGCACCGGCTGCGGATCTCGATCGCGTCGCATTCGGCGCTGATGGATCCCATGCTGGCCGAATTCGATTCGGTGGTGCGCGGTCTGACGTTCTCGCGGCCCAGCATCGCGCTGGTGTCGTCGGTGACCGGCGCGCGCGTTACCGACGAGATGACGGACCCGGCGTACTGGCCCGGCCAGGTGCGGGGCACGGTGCGCTTCGCGGACGCGGTCGCCACCATGTCGGCGCTCGGGGTGGTCCGGTTCGCCGAGGTCGGGCCCGATGCGGTGCTGACCCCGATGGTGACGCAGGTCGTCGACGATCCGGCGGCGGAATCCGATGTCACGGTGGTGGTGCCGATGGCACGCAAAGGCCAGGCCGACGCGTCGTCGGTGCTGGCCGGAGTCGCCGGGCTGTTCGTGTCCGGCGCCGAGATGGCGTGGACCGGGCCGGTCGTCGGCGCGCGGCGAGTCGACTTGCCCACCTACGCTTTTCAGCACGAACGGTTCTGGCTCGACGCCAAGCAGGTGATCGCCGAGTCGTGGCTGGGCGCCGACCTCAGCGGTGCCACCTCTGTCGGCCTCGAGATCGCCGATCACCCCCTGCTCGGTGCCGTGGTGGCCCATCCGGACTCGGGCGCCGTGAGTTTCACCGGCCGGTGGTCGGTGGACTCGGTGCGATGGCTGGCCGACCACAGCGTGTTCGGCGTGATGCTGCTGCCGGGCACCGGCTATGTCGAATTGGCCTGCTACGTAGGCGGTCTGGTCGGCTGCCCCGTGGTCGACGAGCTCGTCCTGCACACCCCGCTCACCCTGCCCGCGCAGGGCAGCGTCTCCGTACAGGTGGTGGTGGCCGACGCCGACGCGGCCGGTCGCCGCCGGCTCAGTGTGCACTCGCGCCAGATCGCGGGTGGGCCGTGGTCGATCCACGCCGAAGGCGTCCTCGCCCCGGACGAGTCCGAAGCCGGCTTCGACCTCATCGCGTGGCCGCCCGCGGGTGCCCAGCCGCTGGCCATCGAGGGCGCCTACGACGAACTGCTGGAAGCGGGTTACGAGTACGGGCCGTTCTTCCAGGGTCTGCAGGCCGCGTGGCAGCGCGGTGACGAATTGTTCGCCGAGGTCGCGCTGCCCGATCGCCGCGACGCCGACGGCTTCCTGATCCATCCGGCGCTGTTCGACTCGGCGTTGCACGTCGGCATCGTCGAGGCCCGGCGGCGCGGCGAAGTCGCCGCGCCGGAACTGCCTTTCACCTGGAACCGGGTGGTATCGCACGCGAGTGGCGCGGCGTCGGTCCGCGTGCGCATCGTGCGGGGGGCCGGTAGTCATTCCATGCAGGTCGCCGACGAGCAGGGGCTGCCCGTGCTGTCGGTGGGCGCGCTGGTCTCGCGGCCGGTGTCCGCGGAACGCCTCGGCGCCGACCAGATCTCGGAAGCCCTGTTCGGCATCGACTGGGTCGGTGTGCCGCTGCCCGCCACCGAGCCGGGCCGGGTGACGGTGCTCGGCGCCGGAAGCGCCGACGGCGTACGGCGTTTCGACGATCTCGCGGCGTTGCTCGCCGACCTGGACACCGCCGAGGACCCGGCGGTTCCCGAGGTCGTGCTGTACGAATGCGCCCACTACGACGACGCACCGCCGGTGGCCGTGCGCGCGGCGATCACCGCCGCCCTCGACACCGTGCAGCGCTGGCTGGCCGACCCGCGCCTGGCCGCCGCGCGGCTGGTGGTGCTCACCAGGAACGCCGTCACGATCGGTGCGACCGATCACGTCGACCTGGCCCACGCGCCGGTCTGGGGCCTGCTGCGCGCGGCGCAGGCCGAACACCCCGGCCGATTCCAGCTGCTCGACCTGGACGGCGACTACGACCCGGCGGCCGTCGCGGCGGCGAGTGTCGCCGGGGAACCGGAAGCGGCCCTGCGCGGCACGACCCTGCTCGTGCCCCGGATGACCCGCCACGCGCCCGGTGCGATCGCGCGCCCGATCGAGTCGGGCACGGTGCTGGTCACCGGTGGCACCAGCGGCATCGGCGCGGTGATCGCCCGGCATCTGGTGGCCGTGCACGGCGTCCGTCACCTGCTGCTGACCTCCCGCCGCGGCCAGGACGCGCCCGGAGTCGCCGAGTTGCGCGCCGAACTCCTCGAGCTCGGCGCTCAGGTCACCGTCGCCGCGTGCGATGTGTCCGACCGGGCCGCGCTGACCGCGCTGCTCGAGTCGGTCCCCGCCGAGCAGCCCCTGGTGGGCGTGGTGCATTCCGCCGCGACCGCCGACCACGGCGTGATCGAGGCGATGACGCCGGACCGGTTCGACCGGGTGTTCCGGCCCAAGGTCGACGCGGCCTGGCACCTGCACGAACTCACCCGCGATCAGCCGCTGTCGCTGTTCGTGCTGCTCGGCTCCGTCGGCGGGCTGGTCCTGACCGCGGGCCAGGCCAACTACGCCGCGGCGAACGTCTTCCTCGACGCGCTGGCGGCCCATCGCCGCACCGCCGGACTGCCCGCGACCTCGGTCGACTACGGCCTGTGGGTGCGCACCAGCGGGCTGGGCGCCGATCTGTCCGAGGACGACTTCGACCGGATGCGCAGGCAGGGCTTCCCGCCGCTGTCCGAGACCGACGGTCTCGCCCTGTTCGACGCGGCCATCGCGACCGAGGCGGCCCAGCTGGTGGCGCTGCGCGTCGACCCGGCCGTGCTGCGGTCCCGGGGCGAGCAGCTCCCGGCCCTGCTCCGCGGCATCGCGCCGATCCCGGTGCGCCGCGCCAATACCCGCAGTACCGCGGGCCGGGCCTTCGCCCAGAAGCTGGCCGGTCTCGCCGAAGCCGACCGGCACGCCACCCTGCTCACCCTCGTCCAGACCGTGGCGGCCGAGGTCCTCGGCCATGCCACGGCCGAGGCGGTGGAATCCCATCAGGCCTTCCAACAACTCGGTTTCGACTCGCTCGGCGCGGTCGAGTTCCGCAACAAACTCAACGCGGCGACCGGTCTGCGGCTGCCCGCCACCCTCATCTTCGATCACCCCACGCCGCAGGCGGTCGCCGAGTTCGTCGACGCCCAGCTCACCGGCGTTGTGGCGGAGGTCGCGGTCACCGCGGCCCGGACGGTCGACGCCGAGCCGATTGCGGTGGTCGCGATGGGCTGCCGCTACCCGGGCGAGGTCACCTCGCCCGAAGATCTGTGGCGACTGGTCGTTTCGGGCGGTCACGCCACCGGCGGGCTGCCCGCCGATCGCGGCTGGGACCTGGACGGCATCTACGATCCCGAGCCGGGCAAGGCGGGCAAGACCTACACCCGGCAGGGCGGATTCCTCTATTCCGCGGGTGAATTCGATGCCGACTTCTTCGGGATCAGCCCGAACGAGGCCTTGACGATGGACCCGCAGCAGCGCGTGCTGCTCGAGGTGTCCTGGGAGGCGCTCGAACGCGCCGGTCTGGACCCGGCGGGCCTGCGTGGCAGCGCCACCGGCGTGTTCACCGGGGTGATGTACCACGACTACGCGCAGGGCGCGGGCACCGGCAACAGCGCGGGCGGCAGCCTGGTCTCCGGCCGGGTGTCGTATGTGTTCGGGCTGGAAGGGCCCGCAGTCACGGTCGATACGGCGTGCTCGTCGTCGCTGGTGGCCGTGCATCTGGCCGCGCAGTCGCTGCGGTCGGGGGAGTGTGACCTGGCCCTGGCCGGTGGTGTGGCGGTGATGTCGACACCGGACATGTTCCTCGAGTTCAGCCGTCAGCGTGGCTTGTCGCCGGACGGGCGGTGCCGGTCGTTCGCCGATTCCGCCGACGGTGTCGCCTGGGCCGAAGGCGCCGGTGTGCTGGTGCTGGAGCGGCTGTCCGACGCGCAGCGCAACGGTCACCAGGTGCTCGGGGTGATCACCGGATCGGCGGTCAATCAGGACGGCGCCTCGAACGGCTGGACGGCGCCGAACGGCCCGTCGCAGCGGCGGGTCATCCGCCAAGCCCTCGCCAATGCCGGGGTCTCGCCCGTCGAGGTCGATGCCGTCGAAGCGCATGGCACCGGAACGACGTTGGGCGATCCGATCGAAGCCCAGGCCCTGCTGGCGACCTATGGCCAGGATCGTGCCGAGGATCGTCCGCTGTGGCTGGGCTCGCTGAAGTCCAATATCGGTCACGCCCAGGCCGCCGCCGGTGTGGGTGGCGTGATCAAGATGATCATGGCGATGCGGCACGGGGTACTGCCCCAGACGCTGCATGTGGACCGGCCGAGTACGAAGGTCGATTGGTCCGAGGGCCACATTCGGCTGCTGACCGAACCGACGCCGTGGCCCGCGCTGGATCGGCCGCGTCGCGCCGGTGTGTCCTCCTTCGGGCTCAGCGGCACCAACGCGCACCTCATCATCGAGCAGGCCCCGGCCGCGGCACCTGCCGCGGCGGTGGAGACGTCCGTTCCGGCCGGTGGCGTGCTGCCGTGGGTGCTGTCCGCGCGGACCGGTGCGGCGCTCGGCGAGCAGGCGGTGAACCTGGCTTCCCATGTGACAGAACATGACTCGGAGGCGGTCGACGTCGGCCTGTCGCTGGTGACGGCGCGGGTCGCGTTCGACCATCGGGCAGTGGTGCTGGCGGCCGATCGGGCAGGTCTGCTCGCCGGTGTCCAGGCCCTGGCGAATGCCGAAACCGTGCCGGGTGTCGTGACCGGCCGCGTGATGGCCGGTCGGACGGGTGTGGTGTTCTCCGGTCAGGGTGCGCAGTGGGCCGGAATGGCCGCCGGGCTGCGCGCGTTCCCGGTGTTTGCCGAGCACTTCGACCGGATTGTCGCCCAGCTGGAACCGATGCTCGGACAGTCTGTTTCGCTGGCGGAGGCGCTGACCGACGAGGCGCGGATCGATGCGACGGTGTTCGCGCAGGCGGGGTTGTTCGCCTTCGAGGTGGCGCTGTTCCGGTTGCTCGAGTCCTGGGGTGTGCGGGTCGATGTGGTGGCCGGTCATTCGATCGGCGAGATCGCGGCCGCCCAGGTGGCGGGCGTGCTGTCACTCGATGACGCGTGTGTGCTGGTCGCCGCACGTGGCCGGTTGATGCAGGCGTTGCCCGCCGGCGGCGCGATGGTCGCCGTGGGTGCGCCGGAAGCCGACGTACTGCCGTTGCTGGTCGAGGGCGTGTCGATCGCGGCGGTGAACGGTCCGTCGTCGGTGGTGCTCTCGGGTGTCGGGGAGGCCGTCGAGGCCGTGGCCGAGGTATGCGCCGAGCGTGGTTGGCGCACACACCGATTGCGGGTCTCGCACGCCTTCCACTCGGCCCTGATGGAGCCGATGCTGGCCGAATTCGCCTCGGTCGTCGAGGGTTTGACCTTCGGTACCCCGAGCATCGCGCTGGTGTCGACGGTGACCGGCAACCGGGTCGACGACGAGATGATCGATCCGGCCTACTGGGTCGGCCAGGTCCGCGACACCGTGCGCTTCGCGGACGCCGTCGCCACCATGGCCGCCTCGGGGGTGACGCGGTTCGCCGAGGTCGGACCCGACGCCGTGCTCGTGCCGATGATCACGCAGATCGTCGAGGACGGTGCCGTCGTAGCCACGGCCCGCCGGAACGACGCCGACGCCGACGCGGTGCTGCGCGCGGTCGCCGGGTTGTACGTCACCGGCGCCGAGGTCGACTGGGCCGCCCTGTACGCGGGAACCGGTGCCCGTCGAATCGATCTGCCCACCTACGCTTTCCAGCGACGCCGCTACTGGCTGACCGAAGGCACGACCGGAACCGGCGCCAGGGCTCTGGGGCTCGTCGCCACCGGACATCCGCTCGCGTCGGTGGTCGTCTCGCAGCCGGACTCCGACGCGGTGACCCTCACCGGCCGCCTCTCGACCGAGTCGCAGCCGTGGATCGCCGATCACCGGGTCATGGACACCGTGTTGTTCCCCGGCACCGGATTCGTCGAACTCGCCCTGCACGCGGGCGACCAGGTCGGCTGCTCGACCCTGGATGAACTGGCACTGCGGGCGCCACTGGCACTGACGGAGTCCGGCGGACTCGCGGTACGGGTCGTCGTCGACGCGCAGGACACGGCGGGCCGACGTGCGGTGCGGATCTTCTCCCGCCCCGATGACGACGCGGACTCGGCGGCCTGGACCCTCAATGCCGAAGGCGTCCTCGCGGCGGACAGCGACAGCGCCCCGGCGGCAATCGCCCAGTGGCCGCCCGCCGACGCGACCCCGCTCGCGGTCGAGGGTGTCTACGACGACCTGGACGAGCAGGGCTACCACTACGGTCCGATGTTCCAGGCCCTGCGCTCGGCCTGGCGCGGCACCGACGGTCTGCTCTACGCCGAGGTCGAACTGCCCGAGGAGGCCAGGACCGAGGCCCAGCGATTCGGCCTGCACCCGGCCCTGCTGGACGCGGCCCTGCACGCCCTGCGGCTGGCCGGCGACGCCACCGTGTCGGGCAGCGCGCTGGCCCTGCCGTTCGAGTGGTCCGGGGTGAGCGTGCACGCGAGCGGCGCGGACGCGCTGCGCGTGCGGCTCACCCGGATCGGCGACCACGGAGTCGCGCTGGACCTGACCGACCCGACCGGTGCCCCCGTCGCGACGGTGCGGCACCTGGCATCACGGCCGATCGATCCCGCGCAGCTCACGACCGGGACATCCGTCGTCCCGAATGCGCTCTTCCAGGTCGAGTGGTCCCCGATCCCGGTGTCCGACACCGAGATCGATGCGGTGTCGTTGGCCGAACTCGGCGAGCAGGTACCCGCCGCGGTGATTCTGGACAGCCCGAGTGGCACTGATCCCGACGCGGTACGCGCCGCCACGCATGCCGTGCTCGACGTACTGCGAGTCTGGGGCGCCGATGCGCGCTACGCCGATTCGGTGCTGGTCGTCCGGACCAGCGGTGCGGTCGCGGTGGCGGGCGAGGGCATCACGAACCTCGCGGGTGCCGCGGTCGGTGGCCTGGTGCGCGCCGCCCAAGCCGAGAGCCCGGGCCGGATCGTCCTGATCGACACCGATTCGGCGGACGTCGACGCTGCCGTCGGTGGGATTCTGGCTACGGCCGAACCACAGGTGGCGGTCCGTGGTGGGGTAGTGCACGCGGCACGTCTCACGCGAATCTCCGCTCCGGCACACACTTCGGCGGAATCGGAATCGTTCGGTGCCGAGGAGACCGTGCTGCTCACCGGTGCGAGCGGTGCATTGGGCGGGTTGTTCGCCCGGCATCTGGTCGAACGGCATGGTGTCCGTCGACTGCTGTTGCTGAGCAGGCGGGGCGAGTCCGGTCCGGGTGCCGCCGAATTGCGGGCGTCGCTGGAGGATTCGGGTGCCGAGGTCGTGTTCGTCGCGTGCGATGTCGCCGATCGTGTGGCGCTGGCCGCCGTGCTCGCCGATATTCCGGCGGCGCGACCGCTGTCCGGTGTGTTCCACCTCGCCGGTGTTCTCGATGACGGTGCGATCGGCTCGTTGACTCCGGACCGCATGGATACCGTGCTGCGGCCGAAGGTCGACGCGGCCGTGCACCTGCACGAGCTGACCGCCGAGCTGCCGGTGAAGGCGTTCGTGCTGTTCAGCTCGGTGGCCGGTGCCTTCGGCCATGCCGGGCAGGGCAACTACGGCGCGGCCAACGCCTTCCTGGACGCGCTCGCCACCCACCGTCGGTCCGCCGGTCTGGCCGGAATCTCGGTGGCGTGGGGTATGTGGGAAGCAGGTATGGCGGGCGAGCTCGGCGAGGTCGAGCGGCAGCGGATGGTGCGCTCGGGCCTGCTGCCGATGTCGGACGAACAGGGCGTCGCGCTGTTCGACGCCGTGACCGGAATCGATGTCGCCGCACCGCTGGTCGCCCGCCTGGACCTCGACGTGCTGCGCGGCCACGGCATGGCCCTGCCCGCGCTGTTCAGCGGTCTGATCTCGCAGCGCCGCAAGGCCGTCACCGGTACGGCGACGGCGCTGCGTACCCGGCTGGCGAGTACCCCGGACAGCGAACGGCCGGCCGTGCTGGTCGAGATCGTGCGCGGACAGGTCGCCGCGATCCTCGGGCATCAGAACCTGAACGCGATCGCGGCCGACAAGGCGTTCAGTGAACTGGGCTTCGACTCGCTCACGGCCATCGAATTCCGCAACGGCCTCAAAGCCGTGACGGGACTGCCGCTACCCGCCACCCTCGTCTTCGACTACCCGACACCGCAGGCCCTCGCCCAGTACCTGGCCGAGGAGTTCACCGGGACGGGCCGCGACATCGTGGTCACCGCGAGCCGGTCCGTCGGCGACGACCCGATCGCCGTGGTCGCGATGAGCTGCCGCTACCCCGGCGGCGTCGCCTCGCCCGAGGACCTGTGGGACCTGGTCACCTCGGGCACCGACACCAGCGGCGACCTGCCGGACGATCGCGGCTGGGACATCGACGGCATCTACGACCCCGTCCCCGGCACGCCGGGCAAGACCTACACCCGTCGCGGCGGTTTCCTCTACTCGGCGGCCGAGTTCGACGCCGAGTTCTTCGGGATCAGCCCGAACGAGGCCACCGCCATGGATCCGCAGCAGCGCTTGCTGCTGGAGGTGTCGTGGGAAGCGCTGGAACGCGCCGGGGTGAATCCGCCGGTGCTGCGCGGGAGCTCGACCGGTGTGTTCACCGGCGTGATGTACCACGACTACGCGCAGGGCAACGGCGGCAATGTCACCGGCAGTCTGGTGTCGGGCCGGATCGCCTACACCCTGGGACTGGAAGGTCCTGCGGTGTCGGTGGATACGGCGTGCTCGTCGTCGCTGGTGGCCATGCATCTCGCGGCGCAGTCGCTGCGCTCGGGCGAGTGCGATCTGGCCCTGGCCGGTGGTGTCGCGGTGATGGCGACGCCGGAGACGCTGATCGAGTTCAGTCGGCAGCGCGGGTTGTCGCCGGATGGACGGTGCAAGTCGTTCGCGGAGTCGGCCGACGGTGTGGCCTGGTCCGAAGGCGCGGGCGTGCTCGTGCTGGAGCGGCTGTCCGATGCCCGCCGCAACGGTCACCAGGTTCTCGCGGTGCTCGCGGGTTCGGCGGTGAACCAGGACGGCGCGTCCAACGGTCTGATGGCGCCCAATGGTCCCTCGCAGCGGCGGGTGATCCGGCAGGCCCTCGCCAATGCGGGCGTGTCCCCGGCCGAGGTCGACGCGGTCGAGGCCCACGGCACCGGAACGACATTGGGTGATCCGATCGAGGCGCAGGCCTTGCTGGCCACCTATGGCCAGGATCGTGCCGAGGATCGTCCGCTGTGGCTGGGCTCGTTGAAGTCCAATATCGGTCACGCTCAGGCCGCTGCCGGTGTGGGTGGCGTGATCAAGATGATCATGGCGATGCGGCACGGGGTACTGCCCCGCACCCTGCACGTGGATCAGCCCTCCACGAAGGTGGATTGGTCCGAGGGCGAGGTGCGGTTGCTGACCGAGCCGGTCGCGTGGCCGGAGGTGGATCGCCCGCGTCGGGCGGGTGTGTCCTCGTTCGGTATCAGCGGGACCAACGCCCACGTCATCGTCGAGGCGGCGCCGGTGGTGCCCGCGACCGCGGAGCCGGTGGCTCCCGTCGGCGGTGTGCTGCCGTGGGTGCTGTCGGCACGGAGCGAAGCGGCGCTCGCGGAGCAGGCGAGCCGCCTGGTGTCGCAGGTGACGGTGCGTGATTCGGCGGCGGTCGACGTCGGCTTCTCGCTGGTGACCTCGCGCGTCGGATTCGACCAGCGCGCCGTACTGCTGGCCGCCGACCGCGAAGGCCTGCTGGCCGGTGCCGCCTCGCTGGGTAGTGGCGAAGCACGCGCGGACGTGGTGACCGGGCGTGTACTGGCCGGTTCGACGGGTGTGGTGTTCTCCGGTCAGGGCGCGCAGTGGGCGGGAATGGCCACCGGGCTGCACGCGTATCCGGTGTTCGCCGAGCACTTCGATGCGATTGTCGCGCAGCTGGATCCGCTGCTCGAGCAGCCGGTGTCGCTGCGGGACGCGCTCGCCGATCCCGATCGGGTCGACGACACGGTGTACGCGCAGGCGGGGTTGTTCGCCTTCGAGGTGGCGCTGTTCCGGTTGCTCGAGTCCTGGGGTGTGCGGGTCGATGTGGTGGCCGGTCATTCGATCGGCGAGATCGCGGCCGCCCAGGTGGCGGGCGTGCTGTCACTCGATGACGCGTGCGTGCTGGTCGCCGCGCGTGGCCGGTTGATGCAGGCGCTCCCCGCGGGTGGGGCGATGGTGGCCGTCGGTGCCGCGGAATCAGAGGTGCTGCCGTTGCTGGTCGACGGGGTATCGATCGCGGCGGTGAACGGTCCGGCGTCGGTGGTGCTCTCCGGCATCGGCAATGCCGTCGAGACGGTGGTCGCGGCGTGCGCCGAGAAGGGCTGGCGCACACACCGATTGCGGGTCTCGCACGCCTTCCACTCGGCCCTGATGGAGCCGATGCTGGCCGAATTCGCCTCGGTCGTCGAGGGTTTGACCTTCGGTACCCCGAGCATCGCGCTGGTGTCGACGGTGACCGGTGACCGGGTCGGGGACGAGATGTCCGATCCGTCGTACTGGGTCGGCCAGGTTCGTGGCACCGTGCGCTTCGCCGACGCGGTAGCCACGATGACCGAGGCCGGCGTCACCCGGTTCGCCGAGGTCGGGCCGGATGCCGTGCTCGTCCCGATGATCAGCCAGATCGTCGAGACGTCCACGGACGCGACCACCACGATGGTGGCCCTGGCCCGCCGGGATCATGCCGACGCGCTCACCCTGTCGGCCGGACTGGCCGGGCTGTACGTGTCCGGTGCCGAGGTGGACTGGGCCGCGCTGTTCGCCGGAACCGGCGCGCGCCGCGTCGACCTGCCCACCTACGCCTTCCAGCGGCAGCGCTACTGGCTGAACGACGGCGCGGCCGGTGGTGACGCCCGTGCGCTCGGCTTCGTCGCCAGTGACCATCCGCTCGTGTCGGCGGTGGTCGCGCAGCCCGAGTCCGATGCCGTCGCGTTGAGCGGCAGGCTGTCGACGCGGACACAGCCCTGGTTGTGCGACCACGCTGTGCTGGACACGGTGCTGTTCCCCGGCACCGGGTTCGTCGAGCTCGCCTTGCGGGCGGGCGAGGAGGTCGGCTGCCCGACCCTGACGGAGCTGATCCTCCGCGCCCCGCTGACGCTGCCGGACTCGGCGGGCGTCGCGGTGCGGGTCGTCGTCGGTGCCGAGGACGAGCCGGGCCGACGCGCCGTGCGGATCTTCTCCCGTCCCGATAGCGACTCCCCCTCGTCGTGGACCTTGAATGCCGAAGGCGCGCTCGCGGCGGACAGTGACGCCGTGCCGGTGGACCTCACGCAGTGGCCCCCGACGGGTGCCACCGTGGTCGATCTCGACGGCGTCTACGACGCCCTCGACGAGCAGGGCTACCACTACGGACCGGTGTTCCGTGGGCTGACCGCCGTCTGGCGGGACAGCGATGCCCTCTACGCCGAACTCGCGCTGCCCGACCAGGCCCGCGCCGACGCGCAGCGGTTCGGCCTGCACCCGGCCCTGCTCGATGCCGCCCTGCACGCCTTGCGGGTCGCCGGTGATCTGCCGTCGGCGGGCACGGGTATCGCGCTGCCGTTCGAATGGTCGGGCGTCACCGTCCACGCGAACGGGGCCGACGCCCTGCGGGTTCGGCTCGTCCGGGTCGGTGCGCACGGGGTCGCCCTCGACCTCGCGGACGCGACCGGTGCGCCGGTCGCGACCGTGCGGCACCTGGCCTCCCGGCCGATCGACCCCGCACAGCTCACCACCGGCACCGACATCACCCGCTCGGCCCTGTTCCGGATCGCCTGGACGCCGATCTCGCTGCCGGACAACGAGATCGCCACGGCCTCGTGGCCGGACCTGGGTGCGCAGGTGCCTCCGGCGGTGCTCCTGGACTGCCCGGCGGGCACCGAACCCGCCGCCATCCACGGCGCGACCCGGGAAGTCCTCGGGGTACTCCAGTCCTGGATCGCCGAGCCCGCCTACGCGGAATCGGTGCTGATCGTCCGGACCAGCGGCGCGGTATCGGTCGCCGGAGAGGACATCACGAACCTGGCCGGTGCCGCGATCGGCGGTCTGGTGCGGTCCGCGCAGTCGGAGAATCCGGGCCGGATCATCCTGGTCGACACCGAGTCCGCACCCGATGCATTGCCGGACAGCGTGATCGGCGGGCTGTTGGTCGCGGGTGAACCGCAGGTGGCTGTGCGCGACGGTGCCGTGTACACCGCGCGCCTCGCCCGAACCTCCGCTCCGGCAGGCGCATCCGAAGGGGAAGCGCTGTTCGGTCCGGACGAGACCGTGCTGATCACCGGTGCGAGCGGTGCACTGGGTGGCCTGTTCGCCCGGCATCTGGTCGAAAGACATGATGCCCGTCGACTGCTGTTGCTGAGCAGAAGAGGAGAATCCGGTCTCGCCGAATTGCGGGCGGCGCTGGAGGATTCGGGTGCCGAGGTCTCGTTCGTCGCGTGCGATGTCGCCGATCGTGCGGCGCTGGCCACCGTGCTCGCCGATATCCCGGCGGCGCAGCCGTTGTCCGGTGTGTTCCACCTCGCCGGTGTCCTCGATGACGGTGCGATCGGTTCGCTGACCCCGGACCGGCTGGACACCGTCCTGCGGCCGAAGGTCGACGCGGCCGTGCACCTGCACGAGCTGACCGCCGAGCTACCGGTGAAGGCGTTCGTGCTGTTCAGCTCGGTCGCAGGCGCGTTCGGCAACCCCGGCCAGGGCAACTACGCCGCCGCCAACGCCGCTCTCGACGCGCTGGCCGCGCGCCGCCGCGCCGCAGGGCTGCCCGGGACGTCGCTGGCGTGGGGCATGTGGGACGGCGGCATGGCCGGTGCACTCGGCGAGGTCGACCGGCAGCGGATCGCCCGCTCGGGCATGCTGCCGCTGTCGCAGGAGCAGGGTCTGGCCCTCTTCGACGCCGCCACCCGCATCGACGCGGCCACGCTGGTGCTCGCGCGGGTGGACCTCGATGCCCTGCGCGGTGCCGGATTCGCCGCGCCCGCCCTGTTCACCGGCCTGATCCCGCAGCGCCGCAAGGCGGCCTCCGGTGCCGCCACGGCCTTGCGTACCCGGTTGGCGGGTACGCCCGACGGCGAACGTCCGGGTGTGCTCGTGGAGATCGTGCGCGGTCAGGTCGCGACGGTGCTCGGGCATCAGGACAGGAACGCGGTCGCGGCCGACCGGGCGTTCAGCGAACTGGGTTTCGACTCGATCACCGCGATCGAGTTCCGCAACTCCCTGAAAGCGGTGACGGGTCTGCCGTTGCCCGCCACGCTGGTGTTCGACTACCCGACGCCGCAGGCACTGGCCGACTATCTGGCCGCCGAGTTCGCCGGGACCGGTCGCGAGGTCGCGGTCACCGCGAGCAGGTCCGCCGACGGTGATCCGATCGCCGTCGTCGGTATGGCGTGCCGCTACCCCGGTGGCGTCACCTCGCCCGAGGACCTCTGGGACCTGGTCCGGCTCTGCGGGGACGCGGTCACGCCGCTGCCCACCGACCGCGGCTGGGACATCAGCGGCCTCTACGATCCGGAACCCGGTCGGGCGGGCAAGTCCTACACCCGCGAGGGCGGCTTCCTGCACACCGCCGCCGACTTCGACGCCGACTTCTTCGGCATCGGTCCCAACGAGGCGACGATGATGGACCCGCAGCAGCGACAGCTCCTGGAAACGACCTGGGAGGCACTCGAACGCGCCGGCGTCGATCCCGCTGTGCTGCGCGGCAGTTCGACCGGTGTGTTCACCGGCGTGATGTACCACGACTACGCGCAGGGCAACGGCGGCAATGCCACCGGCAGCCTCGTCTCGGGCCGGATCTCCTACACGCTCGGACTGGAAGGTCCTGCGGTGTCGGTGGATACGGCGTGCTCGTCGTCGCTGGTGGCCATGCATCTCGCGGCGCAGTCGCTGCGCTCGGGGGAATGCGATCTGGCGCTGGCCGGTGGTGTGGCCGTCATGGCGACTCCGGAGACCTTCGTGGAGTTCAGCCGTCAGCGTGGATTGTCTCCGGACGGGCGCTGTAAGTCGTTCGCGGACAATGCCGATGGGGTCGGCTGGTCCGAGGGCGCGGGTGTGCTCGTGCTGGAGCGGCTGTCCGATGCCCGCCGCAAGGGGCATCAGGTGCTGGCGGTGCTGGCGGGTTCGGCGGTGAATCAGGACGGTGCGTCCAACGGCTTCACCGCACCCAACGGACCCTCTCAGCGCCGGGTGATCAGGCAGGCCCTTGCCAATGCCGGCGTCTCCCCGGCCGAGGTGGATGTGGTCGAAGCGCATGGCACCGGAACGACGTTGGGTGATCCGATCGAGGCGCAGGCTTTGCTGGCGACCTATGGTCAGGATCGGGCCGAGGATCGTCCGCTGTGGTTGGGTTCGTTGAAGTCGAATATCGGTCACGCCCAGGCTGCTGCTGGTGTGGGTGGCGTGATCAAGATGATCATGGCGATGCGGCACGGGGTGCTGCCGCGCACGCTGCACGCGGATCAGCCCAGCACCAAGGTGGATTGGTCGCAGGGGAATGTGCGGTTGCTGACCGAGCAGGTCGAGTGGCCGGAGACGGATCGGCCGCGTCGCGCGGGTGTGTCGTCGTTCGGTATCAGTGGTACGAACGCGCATGTCATCGTGGAACAGGCACCGCAGGTGGCGGATTCGGCACCGGTGGAGCGGAGCGTCCCGGCGGGTGGACTCGTGCCGTGGGTGCTGTCGGCCCGCAGCGGTGCGGCGCTCACCGGCCAGGCCACCCGGCTGGCGGATCATGTGGCCGAGCACGGCCAGGACCCGCTCGACGTCGCGTTCTCGCTGGTCGCCACGCGCGGTTCGTTCGAGCATCGCGCGGTGGTCCTCGGTGACGGC
Source organism: Nocardia fodinahabitans (assembly GCF_052983615.1). Taxonomy (NCBI): domain Bacteria; kingdom Bacillati; phylum Actinomycetota; class Actinomycetes; order Mycobacteriales; family Nocardiaceae; genus Nocardia; species Nocardia fodinahabitans. The sequence goes on along the minus strand of NZ_JBRJJC010000001.1, from coordinate 1,524,474 downwards.
CGGGACGGGCTGCTCGCGGGCACACGGGCATTGTCCGAGGGCGCTCCGGGCGTGGTGAGCGGCCGGGTGGTCGCGGGATCGACCGGTCTGGTGTTCTCCGGTCAGGGTGCGCAATGGGCGGGCATGGCCGCTGGACTCCGGGTGTATCCGGTGTTCGCCGAGCATTTCGACGACATCGTGGCTCGGCTGGAACCGCTGCTCGGACAGCCGGTGTCACTGTTCGATGCGCTGGCCGACGAGACTCTGGTCGATCGGACGGTGTTCGCGCAGGCGGGGTTGTTCGCCTTCGAGGTAGCGCTGTTCCGGTTGCTCGAGTCGTGGGGCGTGACGGCCGAGGTGGTGGCCGGTCACTCGATCGGCGAGATCGCGGCCGCCCAGGTGGCGGGCGTGCTGTCACTCGATGATGCCTGTGTGCTGGTCGCCGCGCGTGGCCGGTTGATGCAGGCGCTGCCCGCCGGTGGGGCGATGGTCGCGGTGGGCGCTTCGGAAGCGGACGTGGCGCCGTTGCTGACCGAGGGTGTGTCGATCGCGGCCGTCAACGGTCCATCGTCGGTGGTCCTCTCCGGTGCAGCGGAAGCGGTCCTGGCGGTGGTAGAGGTGTGCGCCGGGAACGGTTGGCGGACACACCGTCTGCGGGTCTCCCACGCGTTCCACTCGGCCCTGATGGAGCCGATGCTGGACGAATTCGCCGCGGTCGTAGCGGGTTTGACGTTCGAACGGCCGAGCATCGCGCTGGTGTCGACCGTGACCGGTGCCCGGGTCGGGGACGAGCTGTCCGATCCGTCGTACTGGGTGCGGCAGGTCGCGGCCACGGTGCGCTTCGCCGAGGCCGTCGGCACGATGTCGGAGCTGGGGGTGACCCGGTTCGCCGAAGTCGGGCCCGACGCCGTCCTGACGCCGATGGTCGCGCAGACCCTGGACACCGCGACCACCCTCGCGCTGACCAGGCGCGACAAGGCCGACCCCACGACCCTGGTGACCGGCCTGGCCCGGCTCCACGTCGCGGGTGGGACCGTCGACTGGGTGCGCTACCTGCGCGGCACCGGCGCGGCGCGAACGGAGTTGCCGACCTACGACTTCCAGCATCGGCGGTTCTGGGCCACCAGCCCGCTGGGGACCGGCGAGGCCGATACGCTGGGCCTGCGCTCCACCGAGCACGCCATGGTGGGTGCGCTGGTGGCGCAGCCGGAGAGCGGTGGCCTGCGGCTCACCGGCCGCCTGTCCACGGCGACCCATCCGTGGCTGGCCGACCACGATGTGCTCGGTGTGGTGCTGCTGCCCGGTACCGGGTTCGTCGAATTGGCCACGTACGCTGCCGATCTCGTCGACTGCCCGGAGCTGGCGGAACTCACGCTGCTGGCCCCGCTCGTCTTCGACGGGCACGCGGGCGCGCACATCCAGGTCATCGTCGGTGACGGCGACGAGCACGGTCACCGCAGGCTCGACGTCTACTCGCGTGGCGCCGACGACGATCCGTCGGTCCCGTGGACCCATCATGCGGAAGGCACGGTGCGGCCCGCCGCGGAGTCCGGCGAGCAGCCGGCCTGGACCGACTTCGCGCACTGGCCGCCCGCCGATGCCACCGAGGTCCGGCTGGACGGCGCCTACGCCGAACTCGCCGACCACGGCTACAACTACGGCCCCGCTTTCCAGGGACTGGAGTCGCTGTGGCGGCGCGGCGCGGATCTCTTCGCTGATGTCGTCCTGCCCGAACAGACCTCGGCGCAGGGCTACGGCGTGCACCCGGCACTGCTCGACGCGGCCATGCACGCGCTGTCGTTCGGGCTGCCGGAAGGCGTGGACGAGACCGCCGAGCGACCCACGCTCGTGCCCTTCGCGTGGTCGTCGGTGCGGGTGCACGCCGAAGGTGCTCGGCGGGTACGGGTTCGGCTGAGCTGGCTGAACCAGGGCACCGTCACGCTGACGATGGCCGATGCCGGTGGCGCGCCGTTGCTGTCGGTGGGGTCGCTGGCGCTGCGGCCGATGTCGGCCGAACTGCTGTCGGCACCGACCCGGTCCGCACGGGACGCCCGGTACGAGCTGAGCTGGCGACCCGGTCCGGCGCTCGGCGCGGCGGATTCGTCCTGGGCCGAATGGGATTCGCAGGAGGTGGCCCCCGTCGTCGTCCACCGGGTCCCGGTCGACGGTGTCGAGGTCCCGGACCGGCTGCGTGCCGCGCTGCACGGGACGCTCGGCGTCCTCCAGGAGTTCCTGGCCGACGAGAGTTACGCGGCAAGCACTCTGGCGCTGGTGACCGACAGTGCCGACGATCCCGCCGCGGCCGCGGTCTGGGGTCTGGTGCGCGCGGCGCAGGCCGAGAACCCCGGGCGGATCGTGCTGCTCGAGGCCGCCGCGGACCAGCCGACGCAACAGCTGGTCGCCGCCGCGCTGACCGGCGAAGCCGAACTGGCCGTGCGCGGGGACGGGACGTGGGTGCCGCGGCTCGTCCGCGCGGTCGCGCCGACGGCCGACCGGACGACACCGTGGGACCGCGAGCGGACCGTCCTGATCACCGGTGGCACCGGCGGGATCGGCCGCCTCGTCGCCGAGCACCTGGTGCTGGAACACGGTGTGCGGCACCTGCTGCTGGTCAGCAGGCGCGGGCCGGACGCCGCGGCGGGGGTCGTCGACGAACTGGCGGCGCTCGGTGCCGAAGTCCGCGTCGCCGCCTGCGATGTCACCGACCGGGACGCGGTCGGTGAGCTGCTCGCCTCGATCCCCGCGGCGCATCCGCTCGGCGCGATCGTGCACGCGGCAGGCGCCGCCTACAACGGCCTCGTCGACACCATGACACCGGAGCGGATCGACGTCTCCCTCGGTGCCAAGGCCGACGCCGCGTGGCATCTGCACGAGCTCACCCGCGACACCGAGCTGTCGGCCTTCGTGCTGATCTCCTCGGTGGCCGGGTCGATCCTGCCCGCCGGGCAGGGCGGTTACGCAGCGGCCAATGTGTTCCTCGACGCGCTCGCCGCGTACCGGCGCGGCGCCGGGCTGCCCGCCACCTCACTCGCCTACGGGCTGTGGGGCATCGATTCGGGCATGGGGCAGTGGCTCGGCGAGGCCGACCGGCAGCGGATGCGCCGCCAGGGCCTGCCGCCGCTGGCCGCGGACAAGGCGCTGGCCCTGTTCGATGCCGCGGTGGCGGCCGACCGCCCGGCGCAGGTCCTGGCCGAGATCGACCTGGCCGTCCTGCGGACCAGGGCGGCGGTGCCGCCGGTGCTCGGTGACCTGGTCCGGCGCGCCGGGCGCAGGCAGAGCAGCGGCGCACCCGACGCGGGCGCGGTGCGCAGGCAGTTGGCGCAGCTGTCCGAGGCCGAGCAGGAGCAGTGGCTCCAGACGCACATCCTCGAGACCGCCGCCCGGCTGCTCGGGCACGAGAGCGTCGACGCGCTCGACGCCGAGCGGGACTTCCTCGAATCCGGCTTCGACTCGCTGGCCGCCATGGAGCTGCGCACCACGCTCAACGCCTCCACCGGACTGACGCTGCCGACCGCCGCGATCTTCGACCAGAAGACCCCGGCGGGGCTGGCCCGGTACCTGCGCGCGGAACTCGCCGCGGTTACGCAGCCGGGGCAGCGATCGGGCACCGACGAGTCGCTGTACGGGATGTTCCGTGGCGCGGTGCAGAGTGGTCAGGCCCGCACCGGCTTCGCGCTGTTGCGGGTCGCGGCGCAGCTGCGGGAGCGGTTCGCCTCGGCGGCGGACCTGGACGAGCTGCCGGTGCCGACCCGGCTCGCGTCGGGTTCGGACCTGCCGCGGATCATCTGCATCAACCCGCCGCTGGCCACCGGTGGCGCGCACCAGTACGCCAGGGTCACCGCGCACCTGCGCACCGGCCGCGAGGTCGTGGTGCTGCCACCGATCGGCTTCGCGGCGGACGAGCCACTGCCCGCGACACCGGAGGCGGCACTGGAGACGCTGGCGTGCGGTGTGCTCGACGCCGCGCAGGGCGAGCCGTTCGTGCTGCTCGGGTACTCCTCGGGCGGCCTGCTGGCCTACCTCGTCACCGAGTATCTGGAGGCGGCGCAGGGTCCGGTGCCCGAGGGCGTCGCCATGATCGACACCTACCGGGTGCACGACGGTGGCGAATGGTTGCTGCGGGAGATGGCCGAGCACATGGTGTCGCGGGAAGCCGAGTTCGGCCGATTCGACGGCGCCCGGTTGTCCGGCATGGGCTGGTACGTCCAGCTGATGCAGGAGATGGTGCCCGGGTCCGTCACCACCCCGGCCCTGCTCGTCCAGTGCGCGCAGTCGTTCCTGGCGAGCCCGGCCGAGCGGCCGGACTGGCAGGCCGGGGCCTGGGATCCGGCACACACGGTGGTGCCGGTCGAGGCCGACCACTTCACCATCCTGGAGGGCGGCTCGGCCGACGCCGCCGCCGCGATCGAGGACTGGCTGGAGTCCTGAACCGCGCGGCCGGGTGAGCAGCCCGCTCACCCGGCCGCGCGGCTAGCGCGACAACGCTCGCGCGCTGTGCTCGCGGATCAGGCGGCCGATGCCGTCGAGGTTCGCGTCGAGGTAGAAGTGGCCGCCGGGGAAGGTCGTCGCGACGAAGCCGCCCGTGGTGTGCGCACCCCACGCCTCGATGTCGGCGAGCTGCGCGTCGGCGTCACTCGCGCCCGCCAGCGCGACGATCGGGCTGGCGACCGTCGTCTCGGGGGCGCACGTGTAGGTCTCGATGGCGCGGTAGTCGTTGCGCGTGATCGCGAGGATGAGCTGCCGGAACTCGGGATCGGCGAGCAGCGCCGGTGGGGTGCCGCCGAACTCGAGCAGCTGCGCGGCCAGTTCCCGATCGCCCAGCAGGTGCACGGTGCCGGGCTGCGGCGCCGACGGGGCGCGCCGACCGGAGGCGAACAGGACCCGCGCGGTCGCGCCCGCTTCCCGCTCCAGCCGTCGGCAGGTCTCGAACGCGACCACCGAGCCCATGCTGTGGCCGAAGGCGAAGAAGTTCTCGTCGCCGTCGAGCGCCTCGATCAGCTCGGGCAGCAGCCCGTCGACCAGACCGGAAATGCTGTCGACGAGCGGTTCCTGCCGCCGATCCTGGCGCCCGGGGTACTGCACGGCGTGCACGTCGTAGTCCGCGCCGATCGACTTGGCCAGCGGCCCGAACGCGAGAGCGGAACCGCCGGCGTGCGGAAAGCAGACCAGCTTGCGGGATTCCGCGCCCGGGGCGGGGGACAGGCGACGCAGCCAGCGAGTACCCATAGGGCAGAGGGCCTTTCGAGAGAACTGAAGTACGAGCTCCTCGAATGTACCCGGGGGTAACGCCATCACGCCTGTCGGCGGCGGCGGGCGAACGCCGCGCGGCCACCCGGTGGACGGATGGCCGCGGGCGGTCGGACGGTCAGGCGTCGAGGTCGCTGGCGACCATCTCGGTGATCTTGTCCAGGGTCGGCTGGTCGTCGCAAGTGATCACCACTTCGGCGCCTTGGCCCGCGCCGAGGGTCATGATCATCAGCGCCGATCCCGCGTCGACCGGGTCGCTGCCGACCAGCGCGATGGTGACCGGAACCCCGGCCGCGCCGACGGCTTCGGCGATCAGGGCGGCGGGACGGGCGTGCAGGCCGATCGAGGAACCGACGGTGACGGTGGTGCTGGCCATGGGATATCTCCTTGTGTGTGAACGGGTTACGCGGTGGTGAGGACGGGGGACACGGACTGCTTGCGGGTGAACTCCTTGGCGAGGGTCACGCACAGCGCGGCGACCACGGTGCCCGCCAGCAGTGCCAGCACGAACCAGGCCAGGTGCCCGATCGCGAAGAACACGAAGATGCCGCCGTGCGGTGCGCTCAGCGTCACGCCGGTCGCCATCACCAGCCCGCCGGTGACCGCGCCGCCGATCATCATCGAGGGCAGCACCCGCAGCGGGTCGGCCGCGGCGAACGGGATCGCGCCCTCGGAGATGAACGAGGCGCCCAGCAGCCAGGCGGCCTTGCCGTTCTCCCGCTCGGCCTCGGTGTAGAGGCGCGGGCGCACGGTGGTCGACAGCGCCATCGCCAGCGGCGGCACCATGCCGGCGGCCATCACTGCGGCCATGATCCGCAGCGTCGCGGTGTCGGTCACCGACAGGCCCGCGACGGCGAAGGCATAGGCGGCCTTGTTGACGGGCCCGCCGAGGTCGAAGCACATCATCACGCCCAGGATCACACCGAGCGCGATCGCCGAGGTGCCGGACAGGCCGCTGAGCCAATCGGTGAGTCCGTTGGTGACGGCCGCGAGCGGCTTGCCGAGCAGGACGAACATCGCGACGCCGACGATCAGCGAGGCGAGCAGCGGAATCACCACCACGGGCATCAGGCCGCGCGCCCACGTCGGCACCGGCAGCCTGCCGACCCACAGTGCCGCGAAACCCGCCACCAGACCGCCGACCAGACCGCCGAGGAACCCGGCCCCGACGAACACCGCGATGGCGCCCGCGGTGAAACCCGGTGCGAGACCGGGCCGGTCGGCGATCGCGAAGGCGATGTAGCCGGCCAGCGCGGGCACCAGGAAGCCGAACGCGAGCGCGCCGATCTGGAACAGGACCGCGCCGAAGTAGGTGGCCAGGCCGCCGTCGGGCAGGTCGGTGAGCGAGTTGTTCAGCACGATGTCTTTCGCGCTGTCGGAGATCTCGTACCCGCCGAGCAGGAAACTCAGCGCGATCAGCAGGCCGCCCGCCGCGACGAACGGGATCATGTAGCTGACGCCGGTGAGCAGGATCTGCCGCAGCCGGGTGCCCCAGCCGATGCTCTTGGCCGCCGCTGCCGCCGGGGCCGGAGCCGCACCGCCGACCGTCGCCGCGCCCGGGGTGGTGCTCGCCGCGACCGCCTCGGCGAGCATCGTGTCCGGTTCGTTGATGGCCCGTTTGACGCCGGACTCGACGACCGGCTTGCCCGCGAACCTGCCCCGATCCTTCACCCCCACATCGGTGGCGAAGATGACCGCGTCGGCCGCGGCGATGGTGGCCGGGTCCAGCGTGTCGCCGCCGCTGGAACCCTGGGTCTCCACGGCCACATCGACTCCGGCGCGCTCGCCTGCGGCGACGAGGGAATCGGCTGCCATGTAGGTATGGGCGATGCCGGTCGGACAGGCGGTGACCGCGACAATCTTTGTCCGTGCGGCCGCGCTTCCGCCGGAAGTCCTTGCGGCGCTGCCTGTTCCGGAATGCGGATCACCGGCCGTGGCTGTGGCCGCACTATCGCCGGAAGCCTCCGTGGCGCTGCCTGTTCCGGAGGACAGCTCGGCGTTGGTGGATGTGGCTGCGGCCGAAGGTATTTCGGCGGCGGGCCTGACCTGCGCCCCCGTGCTGTCGGTGGCTGCGGCAGCGGTGCCTGCACCGGGGGCGGTGCTCGCGGCTGCGGAGCTACCCGTGGTGTCACGGTCATCGGCCGGCGATTCGGGCGCGGTGGTTGCCCGTGGCGTAGTTCCGCTCGTCGGAGTGGCGGCGCCAGGTGCGGTGGCGGGCGGTGGGTTGATGACACCGTCGACCAGGGCGACGATGTCGGCGGGCGTCGCGGCCGACCGCAGCTCGGCGACGAAGGCCGGTCGGACGAGCGCGCGGGCCAGTGACGACAGCAGCTTCATGTGCTCGGCGCCCGCTCCTTCCGGCGCGGCGATCAGGAACACCAGGTCGGCGGGGCCGTCCGGGGCGCCGAAGTCGACGCCGGGGGAGAGGCGGGCGAAGGCCAGGGACGCGCTGGTGACGGCCGCCGCTCGGCAGTGCGGGATGGCGATGCCGCCGGGGAGTCCGGTGGCCGACTGCGCTTCCCGGTCCAGGGTTGCCCGGCTTACCGCGTCGGCGTCGCTCGCGCGGCCCGCTGCGGCGAGCCTGCCGGCGAGCGCGTTGATCACCGTGTCCTTGTCGGCGCCGAGATCGGCGTCGAGAGTGATCAGGTCGGTGGTGATGATCGAATCGGCCATCGTGGTGTCTTTCGGGAGTGGGGTGGAGCGGAAGGGCGAGTCAGCTGATCGGCAGTGGCGGTCGGGTAGGCGAGTCCAGCGGCTGACGCGGCGGAAGCCGGTCGTCCGGACGTCGGCGCGCGGTGCTCATGCCGACGCCGGTGGGAGCTGGGAGGTCGCCCGGAGCGGGTGCGCGGTGACCGCGTCGAGCTGGACATCCGCCGGGCCGGGCAGTTCGGTCCCCGGCAGCGCGGCGGCCGCGCTGCCGTAGGCGACGGCGGCGCGCAGCCGGTCGGCGGGGCCCGCGCCGGCCGAGTCGGCGAGCAAGTAGCCCGCGAGGGCGGAGTCACCCGCGCCGACGGCGCTGCGCGGCACGATCGGCGGGGCCGGGGCGAACCAGGCGTCCTCGGCGGTGACCAGCACCGCGCCCGCGGCGCCGAGGGTCGCCAGCACCGCGCCGACACCGCGCTCGATCAGGCCGGTGGCGGCGGCAGCGGCGGCCCCGGGGTCCTCGAGGTCGACGGGGTCGAGCCCGGTCAGCTGGGCGAGCTCATCGGAGTTCGGCTTGATGAGATCGGGTGCGACGCGGCTTGCTTCGGCGAACAGTGCGAGCAGGGGCGCGTCGGAGGTATCGACCGCGATCCGGGTGCGGCTCGCCCCGTTCGCGGACGCGCCGACCGGCGACAGGGTGGCGACCAGCTCGGCGTACCAGTCGACCGGCACCGCGGGCGGCAGCGAACCCGACAGCACGATCCACTCGGCGTCGGCGGCCAGCTCGACCAGCACCGCGGTCAGCTCGGCTAGATCGCGGCCGGTCAGCGGGCGGCCCGGGGCGTTGATCTTGGTGGTGGTGCCGTCGGTTTCGGCGATCGTCAGATTGATCCGCGGTTCGCCCGGCACCGGCACCGTGCGGAATCCGATACCCGCCGTGCGCAATCCGTGCACCACGGGATCGTCCTCGGCCCCGGGCAGCACGGCCACGACCGGCACGCCGGCGGCCGCGACGACTCGCGCGACGTTGACGCCCTTGCCGCCGGGCTGCGCGGTGACACCGGCGGCGCGGTGCACCTGTCCGCGCCGCAGCGGTTCGGTGAGGGTGACCGTCCGGTCCACGCTCGGATTCGCGGTCAGCGTGACGATCATGCGAGTACCACCTCGATGCCGGCCGCGACCAGGTCCGCGTGCGCGGTGGCCGGGATATCGGAATCGGTGACCAGGACATCGATGTCGTCGGTGCTGCCGAACCGGACGAAGTCCTCGCGCCCGACCTTGCCCCCGTCGGCGACCACCACGACCCGGTCGGCGGCGGCGATCATCGCGCGTTTCACCGCGGCCTCCTCCGGGTCGGGCGTCGACAAGCCGTGCCGGACCGTGAGCGCATTGGTGCCGACGAAAGCGACGTCGACGCGCAGCTCGCCGAGCACCCGCAGCGTCTCGGCGCCGACGGCCGCCTGGGTGACCCCGCGCACCCGCCCGCCGAGCAGGTGCACCCGCACCCCGGCGAAGCCGGTGAGCCGGGTGGCGATCGGCAGCGAGTTGGTGACGGCGACGAGCTCGAGATCGGTCGGCAGCTCGGCGGCCACCCTGGCCGTCGTCGTGCCCGCGTCGAACAGCACGCTGCCGCCGGCAGCGGGCAGGAACCGCTGGGCCAGCACGGCGATGCGGTCCTTCTCGGCGGCGCGGGTGCTGTCGCGTTCGGCGGTGCCCAGCTCGATGGTGGTCAGCGCACCGGCGCCGACCGCGCCGCCGTGTACCCGCCGGATCAGGCCGAGCCGGTCCAGGATGGCGAGGTCGCGGCGCACGGTCTCGGTGGTGACCCCGTACTGATCGGCCAGTTCGGCGACGGAGACCCGCCCGCGATGCCCGATCAGGGTCGTGATCGCCTGCTGCCGTTCCTCGGCGTACATGGGTTCCTCCGATTCGGTGAATGTGTACTCATGTTGTTTTATGCCCGATTGTGTGGCTTTGTCAATGGTTTGCGGTGAGCCGAGTCACAATCGTTGCCCGTGTCTATCGCCGGTCACTGTCCGGCCGAAGGTGTCCGCTGTCACATACGCGCGCTGTGCGTGGTGGGTATCACTACGGAAGACGTTGCAGGTCAAGCGGTTTCGGAGCGGCTGTCACGCCCCGTTTACGTGTCTCGTCGATGATCGACACGTGCGTGGGTGACGCTGACCCGCATGTGGCGAATCGCAGTGCGACCCCGTGTCACGGCCCTGGCCTGCGAGGTGTGCGGGCGCTTGCCGCACCCGCGCCGCACCCGGCTGGCGCTGGCCAAACTGGCGGCGGTGTTCCCGGTGGAGCTGGCGCTGCACGCGCTGGTGATCCACCTGCACCCGCCCTACCTGCTCACCGTCGCCCTGCTGACGATCACCACCACGATCCTGGTGATCTGGGTGGTCGAACCGGGCGCGATGCGCATGCTGGGCGGCTGGCTGCACGGTCCGGAACTACGGCACCGCGACCGGATCGACGAGGCGCAGGCGCTGTGGCGGATCCGGGTCAGGCTGGCGGATCGGCCGGGCGCGCTGGAGACGCTGGCCAAACACCTGGCGCAGCGCGGGGCCAACATCCTGACGGTGCACGTGCATCAACTCGAGGACGCGGTACTCGACGAACTCGTCGTCGCCGCGCCCGAAGGGGTCACCGTGCACAGTCTCACCGCGGCGGTGGCGCAGGCGGGGGGATCGGGAGTGCGGGTCTGGCCCGCGACGGTGCTGTCGTTGATCGACGGCCAGACCAAGGCGCTGGCCATCGCGGCCCGGATCGTGGGCGATCCGGACGAATTGCCCTTGGCTGTGGCCGAATTGCTCGGCGCGCGCTATCTCGCGCCCGGCACGCCCGCGGCGGGCGATGTGGGGGAGGGCACCGTGCTCGAACTCGAACGCGACGACGATCGCTGGGGATTCGTGCGCCCCGACGAACCGTTCACGCCCGCCGAGATCGCGCGTGCGCACCGGCTCGCCGACCTGGCCGCGCTCACCGCGCGCCGACGGTGATCAGTCGAAGCCGAGATCGGCGGTGAGCGGATCGCGTAAAGCGCCCTCGGCAGCGCGTAGTCGGTCGGTGACCGAGGTGAGCAGGTCCATCGAATCCTGGGAGAGGCCACAGGCGAGGAGGGTGAGGTAGCGGATGGCATCGTTGGTGATGCGCTGAGCGAGGAGAACGTCCGGGTCGGCGGGTGCGGCCGAGTGTTCGACGAGGGTCACGACAGGGGCACTCACAATCTCGGAACGTGCTGCTGGGTACGCTGCTGTCTACTTACGAGTATGACGCACCTTACATCCCCCCTGGGGTCTGTGAACCACGGCTCGCATGCGAAAGTTCTGCGATGAGTCAGTTCGCCGACTATCAGAACGAGATCTATCTGGCCGCGCTCGGTGGGAACCTGCCCGAATTTCCCATGGACTACGCGACGCTCGAGCGCAAGGCGACCGCCGCGCTGCCCGACACGCTGCTGAACTACATCGCCGGTGGCGCGGGCGACGAGCTCACCCAGCGCCGCAACGCCGAGGCCTTCGCCGACTGGGGCCTGGTGCCCCGGATGCTGGTCGGCGCGACCGAGCGCGACCTCACGGTCACCGCCTTCGGGCACACCTTCGCCAGTCCACTGTTCCTCGCGCCGGTCGGGGTGATCGGCCTGGTCGGCGAGAACGGCCACGGTGACATCGCGGTGGCTCAGGCGTCGGCGAAAACCGGTGTGCCCGCGATGTTCTCGACCCTGATGGAAGACCCGCTCGAGGACGTCCGCCCGCACGCGGGCGACACGCCGTCGTTCTTCCAGCTGTACACGCCGAAGAACCGGGAGCTGGCCGAGAGCCTGGTCCGCCGCGCCGAGGCCGCCGGTTACGCGGGCATCACCGTCACCCTCGACACCTGGGTGCCCGGCTGGCGTCCGCGCGACCTGTCCAGCGGCAACTTCCCGCAGCTGCGCGGGCACGTGCTGAAGAACTACACCAGCGACCCGGTGTTCCAGGCGATGGTCGGCTCCGATGATCCCAAGCTGATTGTCCTGCACTGGATCGCGACCTTCGGCAACTCGCTGACCTGGGACGACCTGACCTGGCTGCGCTCGCTGACCGAGCTGCCGATCATCCTCAAGGGCATCTCGCACCCCGAGGACGCGCGCAAGGCGATCGACTTCGGCGCCGACGGCATCTACTGCTCCAATCACGGTGGGCGCCAGGCCAACGGCGGGCTCAGCGCGATCGAGACGCTGCCCGCCGTCGTCGCCGCGTGCGACGACCGGGTGCCGGTGCTGTTCGACTCCGGCGTCCGCTCCGGCGCCGACGTCGTCAAGGCGCTGGGCCTGGGCGCGACCATGGTCGGGCTCGGCAGGCCGTACGTGTACGGGCTGGCGCTGGGCGGAGTCCGCGGGCTGGTGCACCTGCTGCGCAGCTACGCGGCCGAAGCCGATCTGCTGATGGCGGTCAACGGGTACCCCGATGTCGCCGCGGTGCGCGCGAACATCCGTCCGACGACCGCGGGCAACGCCGCCCGGAGCTGATCGCGGGCACGGCCGGGAAGCCCGTCATCGGACGGGTTTTCGGGCCGTGCCGGTGGGCTCGCCAGGAACATGTCGGTGGCGTGCGGCATCATCTCCAGCACACCACGCTGTAGAACGCACCAACCTTCCGGAGTCCACGATGTCCTCGCCGAGCACCAAGTCCGCATCCCGCCGATCCGCCCCGCAGGTACTGTCCGAGGCCGAGCTCGCGCGCATCGCGGGTGAGCTGGCCGACGGTAAACCGCCGATGGTGTGGTTCACCGCCGCCGCTGTCGGGGTCGCGGAGGGCAAGTCGGGCAAGGTCGTCGCCCTCGGCGACCCGGCCGACGGCGACTTCCTGCAGGTGAAGCCGACCGGTTCCAAAGATGTGCTGTCGTTCGGACCGAGCGAGGTGACGCTGACCAAGCCGGCCCGCGCGACTACCGTAGCGCCGGGCGGATCCTCGCGGACCCGCCCGGAGAGTGTCCCCGAGCCGAGCAATCGAAAGGACCACACTGTGACCCAGCCGTCGACCCTGCCGAGCGCCGCACCGACGCCGCCCGCTCCTCGGTCGCTCGCGCCCGTCCCCGACGAGGCCGCCCCCGCGCCCAAGCCGGCCACGCCGCGTCCGGCCAAGACCCCGGTGGCGCGCAAGCCCAAGGCGCCCGAGGTGACCGTCACCCTCACCGGCACCGCCGACGGCGAGTGGACCGTCGACGTGGTCAACGGCAAGAAGCGCAGCGTGAAGGGACTGACGGTGAGCAGTGGCGCCGTCGCCCAGGCCGCCAAGATCCTGCACCCGGAGGTCGAGGAAGTCGTGGCCGGCATCCTGGAGGCCGCCCGCGGCGCGCAGGAGGCCAAGGTCGCCCAGCTGCAGGCCGAACTGGAGGCGGCCAAAAGGCTTCTTGCTGAGTTGAATTGAGCGCTGGCGCGCTCGAGTTCGCGGCCCCTTGGTCCCGCCGGTCAGGCACCGTTGCTTGCTCCTTCGTCGCGGTCGCAACGGCGCCTGACCGGCGGGACGGCCGCGAACCGCCGCTGCGCGGCGGCCCCTCCTCGAGGTCGGGGCGTGCGTGGCCTGGACGGCGGTGCTGCTTCGTTTGCGCAACGGTGCCTGACCGGCGGGATGGCTGCGAACCGCCGCTGCGCCGCGGCGGACCCTTCTCGAGGTCGGGGCGTCGTCGGCTAGACAGCGGTGCTGCTTCGTTTGCTCGCGTGTAGTACCGGGCGGTGGGTGGGTGCTTGGCGGGAGGTGTCGTGGAAGGCTAGGCCGAGGCGGTATTCCTTGGCGTGGTACATCGCCGCGTCGGCGGCGCGGATCAGGTCGTAGACCGTCGAGTCGGTCGGCCGGGTGGCCACGCAGGCGACGCCGATGCTGGCGGTGATGGGGATCTCGCCGCAGCTCAGATCGAACGGGCGCACGAACGCGCCGAGCAGTTGCTGGGCGAGTACGGCCGCTTCGGCGCGGCCGCGGGCGCCGAGCACGACGAACTCGTCGCCGCCGTAGCGGGCGGTGACGTCGCTGCGGCGGGCGGTGCGGCGGATGCGGGCGGCGGCCTCGGCGATCAGTTCGTCGCCGACGGCGTGCCCGTAACTGTCGTTGACCATCTTGAAGCCGTCGAGGTCGATGAACAACAGGCACAACGGTTTTCCGGCCCACTCCCGGCGGTGCCGGTGCGGCGCCCGCAGCAGCGCGCCCCGGTTGAACAGGCCGGTGAGCAGATCGTGGTCGGCCTGGTACTGGGCGCGACGTTCGCTGCGCAGGCTCCGGGCGATCGCGCGCTCGCTGCGCACCAGCACCCCGACCAGCAGCAGCGTGAGCAGCAGGCAGATCACCACCCGGTCGCCCGGCCCGAGGTCGGCGCCGACGACGCTCACCAGCGAGGCGGCGACCAGGGCCACCGCGATCACCCCGGCACGCCTGCGCGACCGGTGCGGGTGCGCGTCGTCGGCCACGTGCGTCACGCCCATGGTGGGGTGCAGCGCGGCCAGCCCCGCCAGCAGATACGCCCACTGCTGCGGCACCAGCGCGAACCCGCTGTCGACCAGGACGGTGCCCGCGGCGGTGAGACTCTCGAGCAGGCCACCGACGAGCACCGCGATCAGCGCAGCCTGGAGCAGCCGCAACGCGGTCTCGCTCCGGACCACGGTGGCCAGCGAATGCGCGAGCACGGTCAGCAGCAGCGCGTCGATCACCGGGTAGCTCGCGGCCAGCGCGGCGTCGAAACCGGTGTGGTGGCGCAGGATCGGCGAGATCAGAAAGGTCCATGAGGCCAGCAGGGCACTGATCCCGATCAGCATCGAATCGAGCCACAGATCCCGGGCGCCGGCCACGCGCCGCGGTTGCAGCCAGCCCACCGCCGCCAGGCCGAGGCACAGGTAGGCGGCCACGGTGCACAGATCGTCGACCGGATGCCACGCACCGTACAGACCGAGTTCGCGTATCGCGGTGCCCGAGGCGAACAGCGGGACCGAGGCGGCCAGCAGATACCAGGGCAGCCGATGGGCGGGCCGGTGGCTGTACAGGCCGAAGCCGATCATCGCCAGGCTGCCCGCGACGATCACGATCAGCAGCAGAAACGACAGTGACCGCGTGCCGAGCAGCGGCGCGAGCAGTGCAGCCCCCGCCGCGCCGAGGACGACCGCGTACCAGCGCGGGCTCCTGTGGCGTGTCTCGCTGATGGTCATCAGCCCCCCTCGATCCTGCTGCGCACGCGACGAGCGCCGATCGAACGTAAGAGACGCTCAAAACCTTTACAGCTCAGTCGATCATGACACGTCCGGCACCCGGTTGTCGTGCCCTTGACGGCATTGCCGGATACCGATTCGGTACCCGGTATCCGCCGCCCGACCGGCGGGGTGTGTGGTGGGATCGCGGCAGCGTCGACGACAGCGGAGGAGCCGAGGGAATGGGCAGGTGGATCGCGCCGGGCCGGGTCAACATCATCGGTGAGCACACCGACTACAACGACGGGTTCGTGCTGCCCATCGCGCTGCCGCTCGGCGTCGTCTGCTCGGCCGGACCCACCGGCGACGGCCGGGTCCGGCTCACCTCGGCGCAGCGTTCGGGCGAGGTCGTCGTGGTCACCGTGGAAGAGCTTGCCGCGCAGCGTGATCGGGTGCCCGGGTGGGCGCGCTATCCGCTCGGCGTCGTGGTGGAATTCGTGCGCCGCGGGTATCCGATCGCGGGGGTGCGCCTCGACGTCGACGGCGCGGTGCCGATCGGGGCGGGGCTGTCGTCCTCGGCGGCACTGTGCTGCGCGGTGACGGTGGCGCTGCGCGATCTGTACGCGCCCGGACTCACCGATCGCGCCGTCGTCGAGATCGCCCGCGCCGCGGAGAACGGTTTCGCCGGGGTGCCGACCGGCGTGCTCGACCAGTCCGCGTCGATCCTGTGCGCGGCGGGTCACGCGCTGTTCCTCGACGTGCGCGCCTTCACCGCGCCCGATGGGCCGGAACCCGTTGCGGTGGAACAGATTCCGTTCGATCTCGCGGCAGCGGGGCTGGCGCTGGTCGTCGCCGACACCGGTCATCCGCACGACCTGGCCGACGGCGCCTACGCCGAACGCCGGGCGCAGTGCGAGGCGGCCGCCGCCGCACTGGGTGTGCGCGCCCTGCGCGATGCCACCGTGGCCGATCTGCCCCGGCTCGCCGACCCGCTGCTGCGGCGACGGGCGACCCATGTGGTCACCGAGAACGCGCGGGTCCTCGCCGTCGTGGACCAGCTGCGCTCGGGCGCCGATCCGAGGGCCGTCGGCGCTGCGCTCACCGCGTCGCACCGGTCGCTGCGCGACGAATTCGAGGTGTCGGCGCCCGCGCTCGACCTCGCGGTCGACGCGGCACTGGCGGCGGGCGCGCACGGCGCGCGCCTGGTCGGCGGCGGGTTCGGCGGCAGCGTGCTGGCGCTGGCCGACCGCTCGGGCGCCGACCGGGTGGCCGCGCGGATCGAGGAGCGATTCGCGGCAGCGGGTCTCCCGGCGCCCCGGGTCTTCACCGTCGAACCGGCCGCCGGGGCGCGCCGGCTGGACTGAACACGAGGTGGCGTAGCTCGCTGAATCCGCCACATATTGGACAGGTGACCAGTAAAGTCCGGGCTGCTGACCGCTCGAACACCTGGGGAGATCCTGCCGATATGAGACGCACGCGCATCCTGTGCACGATTCTGTCGACGATCGCCCTCGTCTTCGGCGGGGGTGCCACGGTGGGCGCGGCGCCCAGCGGGTCCGGCACGGGCAGCGCCGCGGCCGCGCCGACGAGTGTGCCCGCGCTCGGCGCCGACTTCCTCTGGGGTGTCTCCATGTCCGGGTTCCAATCCGAGGGCCATGCGCCGGACAGCAATTGGAGCCGATACGCCAACTCGGGAAAGGCGCGCGACCGGTACGGCGATTCGGTCGACTTCTACACCCGGTACGCCGAGGACATCGATCTGGCGGCCGGTTTGGGGGTGCGGGTCTTCCGGCTGAGTATCGAGTGGGCACGGGTGCAGCCGCGCGCGGATGTCTGGGACGACAACGACTTCCGGTTCTACGACGCGGTCGTCCAGAAGATCCGGGCGGCGGGGATGCGGCCCATGCTCACCCTCGACCACTGGGTCGTCCCGGGCTGGGCGGCGGACCGGGGTGGCTGGAAGAGCCAGGGCATGGTCGCCGACTGGCTGGCCAATATGCGCCGGGTGGTCGACCGGTACGCGGGGTTCGATCCGCTGTGGGTGACCATCAACGAACCGATGGGATACGTGGCGCAGTCGATCAAGATCGGTGACATCGGGCCGCTGGATGCCGTGCCGATGTTCGATCGGCTGGTGCAGGCGCACGGGGCGATCTACGACTACATCCACCAGCGGCAGCCGGGCGCGTGGGTGACCAGCAATGTGGCGCAGTATCCGATCGTGCAGAACCTGACGGACCTGCTGTTCGTCGATCGGGTCCGGGACAAGCTCGACTACCTCGGGATCGACTTCTATTACGGTGTCTCGCTGGAGCATCCGCCGACCACCGCGCTGGTGGGCGATGAGCTGTGGAAGAACGCCATCGAGCCCGAGGGCATCTACTACGACCTGCGCACCTACGCCGAGAAATTCCCCGGCCTGCCGATCTATGTGGTGGAGAACGGACTGCCGACCGAGAACGGCGCGCCGCGCCACGACGGCTACACCCGCGCCGACCATCTGCGCGACACGGTGTACTGGATCCAGCGTGCCGAGCTCGACGGCATCGACGTCATCGGCTACAACTACTGGAGCCTCACCGACAACTACGAATGGGGCAGCTACGCACCGCGTTTCGGCCTGTACACCGTCGACGCGACCACCGACCCGAGCCTGACCCGCCGCCCCACCGACGCGGTGGCCGCCCTGCGCGCCATCACCGCCTCGCACGGCGTCCCGGCGGACTACCGCCCGACCCGCGCACCCGCGCTCTGCTCCATCGTCACTCCGCTGCAGAGCTGCCTGCGTCCGGTCTCGGTGCCGTGAGTGCCCTGTGCCGAACGCGCCTCGATCAGTGGGTCGTTACGCGGGACTTGCCCCCGCGACACCATCTTGCACAACGAAACTCGCGCGGGTGGTGATCGGCGCCCCCGGGCGGGTGACATACGGCAGCACCCGGAAATCGGTGCGCCACACCTGATGATCGAGGTCGACCCGGGCGTAGCCGCGCTGCCGGTTGTAGAACTTCATGTCCGGATTGGCCGACAGGAGGGCCCGTCCGGCGTCGGTGAGGTCCGCGCCGTCGCCGCCGGTGGTGATCGAGGTGCCGGTGAATTCGGTGGCCACGACCGGTGATTCGGGGTCGGCGTAGTCCCCGCGCAGGTCGGCGACGTAGTTCTCGTGGCGGTCGCCGGTGATCACCACGAGATTGCCCGCCGTGCGGGCGGCGGCCGCACCGAGCACCGTGTTGCGGTCGGCGATGTAGCCGTCCCAGGCGTCGGTGCCGAGCAGCAGTTCCGGGCCCGGGTCGTAGTCGGACTGCGCCATCGCGACCTGATTGCCGAGCACCTGCCAGCGCGTGGGCGAGGTGGTCAAGCCGTCGACGAGCCAGTCCCGTTGCGCCGCACCGAGGATCGTGCGGTCGGTGGCGAAACGATCGTCGCAGCCGGTGACCGCGGTGCCGTCGCCGCAGGCCTGCGGGGAGCGGTACTGCCTGGTGTCGATCATGGTGAACTCGGCCAGATCGCCGAATCGGTAGCGCCGGTGCAGGTGCACGCTCGGTCCGGTGGGCAGCTGGGCCAGCCGCATCGGCTGGTGCTCGTACATGGCCTGGAAGGCGGCGGCCTTGCGGTTCCGATATGGCAGGGGCAGCCGGTACACGTCGAGACCGAGTCCCGGCTGCGACCCGGCCCAGTTGTTGTCGAGCTCGTGGTCGTCGAAGGTGACCAGCCAGGGAAACGCCGCGTGCGCGCCCTGCAACGGCAGCTCGGCCTTGGCCTGCGCGTACCTGAGCCGGTAGCCCGCCAGGTTCACCGCCTCGCCTTCCAGCTGCGGCGGCAGGCTCGCGCCGCGGCGCGCGAGCACCCAGGACGACTCGTAGATGTAATCGCCCAGATGTACGACCAGGTCCAGATCCTCGGCGCCGAGATGCTCGTAGGCGGTGTAGTACCCGGAGCTCCAGGATTGGCACGACGCGAAGGCGAAGCGCAGCCGGTTGGTCGGGCTGCCCGCCACGGGCGCGGTGCGGGTGCGGCCGACGGGGGAGATCGCCGAGCCCGCCCGGAATCGGTAGAAGTACCACCGGTCCGGTGCCAGCCCGGCGACCTCGGGATGCACGCTGTGGCCGAGCGCGCGGGTCGCCACCGCCGCACCCCTGGCCACGACCCTGGTGAACCGTTCGTCCTCGGCGACCTCGTAGTCGACGGTCACCGGGTCGATCGGCATCCCGCCGTAGCCGTCGGGTGCCAGCGGGTCGGGCGCGAGCCGCGTCCACAGCACCACACCGTCGGCGGTCGGCTCCCCGGAGGCGACGCCGAGCGAGAACGGTTCGCCGAGTGTGCGCGGCGCGGGGAAGCGGGCGCTGCTCACCGCCGACACACCGACCGCGGCCGCGACCGAACCGGTCACGCCGAAGCGCAGGAGCTGCCGACGGGACAATGTCATCGCCCAGTCGTCCTTTCGCCGTCACCGAATGTGGGGTTCACCTCCGATTCTGTCCGGCCCGGCCCCGGCGCGCGAACGAAACGGTGACGCGGTGCGATCGCTGGCCGAATACGCCGACCGCGACGGGTCTGTACCCCGAGGCCGCGGCCCGAGCCCGCCGCCGACCGCCGGACGCTCGAATGGTACGGCCGGTCAGGCGACGAAAGCGAGCCAGTAGAAGACCCAGCAGGACACCGCGGTCAGTGTCATATCGATCGCCGCGACCGTGGCCCACCGCCGGTGCCACGCAGCGTGCGCGCCCGGGTGCGGCGGATTGCCGAAATTGCGCACCGCCCGCACGATCACCACCGGCCACAGCAGGACCGAGGTGACCGCGAACACCAGGTGGATCGCCAGCGATGTCGACACCGCGGTGGACACCGTGCCGCCCACGACTCCCGCGGAGCGCTCCTGCCAGCCATTGAAGCGCACATCCAGCTCGAACAGCACGACGGCGACCAGCAGCGCGACACCCAGTCCGAGCTGAACCCCGCGGTGTAGCCGGAACCGCCGGCCGACCTTGACCTGGTACACACTCCACCCGAGGGCGAGCACCACCAGCACCATCAACGTCACCATCATGTCCATCGCGATCGACGCCCTCGTGCCGAGGAAGCCGTCGATCCCACTAAAGTCGTTCACCGCAGTAGCTCCGTGTCGTCGGGTGCGCGGCGCAGACCCTGACCAGGTTCGGGGCGCACAGGGATCCCTCTTGGAGACACGGTGTCTCCAAGAGCTCGACGGCACGTTAGCACGTACCCGAACTGGAACCAGACACGGGGAAAAGAAAGCAGCCGAGGTCCATGCCCAAGATCAATGCGGACAGCGTCCGCGCGCATCGCGCCCAAGTACTCGCGGCGCTGATCGACAGCGCCGAGTTCCTCCTGACCCAGGACAGCGACACCACCCTGACCGCCGGGGCGGTGGCGGCCCGCGCCGGCATCGCCCGCAACAGCATCTACCGCTACGTCGACTCGATCGACGATCTGATCGAGATGGTGGTCACCCGCGGCTTCCCGCGCTGGACGAGCGCGGTCCGCGACGCGGTCGAGGCCGCACCGACACCAGCCGCAGGCGTGGTGGCGTACGTGCGCGTCAACATCGAGCAGGCCGTCGACGGGGATCACGCCTGGCGCACCGCGCTCTCGCGGATGAACCTCTCGGCCACCGCGAGAGCGCGGGTGATCGCGCTGCACACCGAACTGGCCGACCTCCTGCGCGGGGAACTGTCCGCAGCGGCGGTGACGAATCCCGCCCTGGTGACGGAGTCACTACAGGCGCTGGTCGACGCGTGCGTGCGCCGGGTCGACGCGGGAGACGACCCGGCCACCGTCATCGACTACGCCGGCCGCGTCGCCGCCGTCCTCGTCAGCGAGGCAACGGCCGCCCCGTAGCCGACTGCGCACGCAGCCGGCTGCGGGTCGAGCTCGGCAATGTGGTCAGCAGCGTCGGATCATTTCCCCGGGAACGGCTGGTTGATGGTGGTGAAGTACTGGATCGCCGCGCCGAGGGCGACCGGTGCGGTCACCAAGATCTGTCCCGCCACGGTGCCCAGCGCACCGATGGCGAGGATGCCACCGAGGCAGCCGACCGCGGCGGCGGGCAGGAACGGGCCGAACAGTCCGACGATGGTGGCCGAGGCGACGGTCGCGCCGATGATCCCGCCGAGTACGCAGCCGACGGCGGCACCGCCGAGCCCGCCGACGAGGGTGCCGATCGAAGCGCCGAGGGAGATGGTGCTGGTCATCCGTGACCAGGCGGCCTGTTCGCGGTCGTATTCGGACTTCCACGGTGCCTTGTCCTCGAAGGGCAGGGCGACGGGCTTGTAGACGGCCTTGTCCATGCTCAGCTGGGGCGTGAGGGTGGCGGTGCGGCCGGTGATCTCGGCGGCGATCGGGAACTCGAAATCATCGAGCTGGAACCGCAGGGGAGTGGCGGCGACGGTGGTGCCGTCGGCGGCCTTGACCTCGAACATGCCGTTCTCGACGACCAGCGAACCCGCGTCGGTGGTGATCCGCGAGGTGCTGTCGACCGCTTCGGCGGTGAAGCCGATCGGTGCCTGCGCGGTCGGTGCCGCGTGCACGGTGCTCGCGGCGACGGTGCCCGCGGTCAGCAGGGCGGCAGCGGCGAGGGCGATCTTGGTGGTCTTCATGGAGTGGTTCAATCCTTCATCGAATGGGGTGGCTGCGGGCGTGCGTCATCGTGACGGCCCGGAGCACGGGAAATGGTGTGTGGGCGAAGCGGTTTCGCCTCGTGGCGGGAGCCTGCGGTCAGGCCGTCGGGTGGGCGCGCGCGGCGAGACCGAGCGCGAGGTCCACGATCAGGAAGCCGAGCAGGCTCAGCCCGATCAGCGGGATGAACCAGCCGATCAGGACCGCCGCGGCGACCAGCGGGACGGTGATCCACAGCGAGGTCTTGCGCAGCACGCCCCGGCGCGGGGGCGCACCGACCGCGAACCGGCTCGTCGCCCTGGTGGGGCGGCGCTGCCACCACATCAGGTAGCCGAGCACGATCAGCGCGCACAGGCCGAGCGCCACCGCGAGCAGCAGCAGCTGGTTGGCGATGCCGAACAGCAGGCCCATATGGAAGGCGATGCCCCAGTTGGTGAGCTTGGCCATCAGCGGCCAGTCGGCGAAGGCGAGCTGGTCGGTGACCGTGCCGGTCGCGCCGTCGATCGCGACGGAGTCGATGGTGTAGGTGCCGGGCTTGCGCAGCTCCTTGACGCCGAACGCCTTCTCCGGTGTCGCCGGGATCGCGATCTCGGCGGCCTGGGTGATGCCGTTGGCCTGGGCGATCGCCCACACGGTGTCGAGCTGGGCGATCCGCGCGGCCGGGTCGGCCGGGGCGGGCGCGGTGTGGCCTGCGCTGTGGTGGTCGCCGCCCGTGGACTGGGCCGGCCCGGCGGTGCCGGGCAGCTTCACGTTCACCGCGGGGGTGGTCCAGCTCAGTTCCTCGCGCAGCGCGGTGACATTGTCACCGGCATAGGTCGACCAGGTCATGCCGGTCGCCGCGAGCAACAGCACCACCGGCAGGATCCAGAACCCGATCGCGCCGTGCCAGTTCAGCGTGCGCCGCTTGGGCTCGGACAAATCCGGTGCCAGCAGCCACTGCGCCGAGCGCTTGGATCGGCGCTTGCGCACCCGGTGCACCCACAGCACGAGGCCGAACAGGGCGATCACCCACAGCCACGACGCCGCCAGCTCGCTGTAGAGCCTGCCGGGCTCGCCCAGGTGCAGGCTGCGATGGAACTCGCTGAGCCAGGTCCGCAAGGGCAGCGCGCCTCCGCTGCCGTAGACCACGGCCTCGCCGACCGGCTGCGCGGTGTGCGGGTCGACGAACACCGAGAGTCGCTCGGAATCGCCGAGCGCCGGGTCGTTGAACAGCACCCGGGTGGTCTCGCCGTCGCCCGGCGCGGGCGCGACGGCGACGAGGGTCAGGTCCGGCCGGGCCGCGACCGCCGCGCCGACCTGCGCCGAGAGCGCCTGGTCGGGGCCGGCGGTGTCGACCTGGAGCAGGTCGCGGGAGACGATCCCTTCGATGGTCGGAGCGATCGCGTACAACGCGCCGGTGAGCGCGGCGATCAGGATGAACGGGGCCACGAAGATCCCCGCGTAGAAGTGCAGGCGCATGGCCAGGGGATACAGGCGCAGGCCCCGCCGGTGTCCGGAGCGTGGCCGGTCCGCGGAGACGGGGATCGCCGAGGTCGGTTCCTCGACCGGACGAGTGTCCGTGATGCTCATGGTGATTCATTTCTGGAGTCTGGAAACCCGGTGCGCACGCGCGAACACCGCACGGCGAATCGCTCGCTCGTGCACCGGGTGAAGGAAGGATCAGAAAGGAATCGCGAGCGGCGGACCGCGGGTGCGCAGTGACTGCGCGGCGAAGATCCGCAGGATGACGCGGTCACGGTGGACCAGGCGCAGCGGCGCCGGGTCGGGAATGCGGGGGGCGCGATAACGCAGCGGCAGGATCCGCGCCAGAACGGCGCTGCCGATCCGGTAGGCGGCCTCGGCGCCGAGGATGATCGCGGCGGCGAGGACGGCGGCGACGGCGTGCGCGGTGAGCATGCCGAGTCCGAGCGAATCGTCACCGTAATGGGCATGCCCGGACCAGCTCATGGTCGTGTGGCCGAGCAGCTGACCGCCCAGCAACACGGCGGCCAGCCCGATCGCACCGTCACGCAGCGGGCCGATGCCGGCGACCACCGCGCCGACCACGGCCGAGACCGCGGCCAGCAGCACGACCGTGGTGCTGCCCGGCAGTGCGCCGCCGGAGGCGAGCCCGTGAGCAGCCAGGGAGAGCGCTCCCGACATCGAGCCCGCGCAGGCGCCGCGCAGCCGCGCGCCGACGGCACGCGACGGCGCGGAGGACCGCGCGAACTCGATGATCACGCGCTGATGATAGTCGACCGGTATGGGCCGCCCGACCGTGATCGAACGGCCGGCCTCACGCCTGCTCGGCGTCCATCTCGATCAGCGGCTTGCGCAGCAGCTTGCCGGTGGCGTTGCGAGGCAGTTCGTCGACGAAGATCACCTCGCGCGGGACCTTGTAGCGGGCCAGGTTGTCGCGGACGTAGTCCTTGATCTCCTGCGCGTCGCGCGCCGACTCCGGACCGGGGACGACGATCGCCCGCAGCCGCTTGCCGTAGTCGCGATCGTCGACGCCGACCACGGCCGCCTCGAACACGTCCGCCCGGCCCGCGATGAGGTTCTCCACCTCGAGCGGGAAGACGTTCTCGCCGCCGGAGACGATCATGTCGTCGTCGCGCCCGTCGATGTAGAGCAGCCCGTCGTCGTCGAAATGGCCGACGTCACCGCTGGACATCATCCCGTCGACGATCTCCTTGGTGCGGCCGTCGGTGTAGCCGGTGAACGCGAAACCGTTGTCCACGAAGATGGTTCCGGTGACATTCGGCGCGGTGATCGGCTTGCGGTTCTCGTCGAGCAGCACGATCCGGATGCCGACCGGTGCCTTGCCCGCGGTGGTCGGCGCCTTGCGCAGGTCCTCCGGGGTCGCCACGGTCATCACGGCGCACTCGGTGGAGCCGTACAGGTTGTAGAGACTGTCGTTGAAGTAGTCCAGGGTGCGGGTCACCACGTCGGGCGCGATGGCCGAGCCGGCCGCGAAGATGACCTTGATCGTCTTCGGGTCGTAGTTCGCCAGGATCTGCTCGTCCAGATCGAGGATGCGCTGCAGCATGGTCGGCACCACGATCAGCGAATCCGCCTGGTACTTCACGATATTGGCCAGGGTCTTCTCCGGATCGAACCGGCGCTGCTGGAAGATCACCCGATTGCCCAGTGCCAGGCCCAGAGTGAACTGCGACAGGCCGGTGCCGTGGAAGATCGGCGCCGCCATGATCATGGTGCCGTTGTTCGGCAGCGGCACCCGGTCGATGAACTGCGCGGAGGCGAACGGGCTCACCTTGTCGCGCGGGGCGCCCTTCGGCGTTCCGGTGGTGCCGCTGGTCAGGATGACCATGCCGCCCGGCTTGGTGGGCGGGGTCAGCGGCGTCACCGAACGACCGGCCGAGACCGACTCGATGGTCGGGATGGCCGGATCGACGCCGTGCGCCTCGTCGACCCAGGTGAGCACGCGCGGGATATCGGCCGGGATGGCGCTCATCAGGTCGACGAACTCGCTGTCGTGCAGCACCGCCTTGACCTTCTCGCGCGCGGCCACGTCGGCGAACTGCGGCTTGGCGAAGCCGGTGTTCATCAGCACCGCGCGCACGCCGAGCTTGCCCGCGGCGAGCAGGCTCAGCACCATGCCACGATGGTCGCGGGCCAGCACGGCGATCACGTCGCCCTCGGTGATCCCGCTCGCCCGCAGGCCGCGGGCCAGCGCGTTGGACTGCTCGTCGAGCATCCCGAAGGTGAGTTCACCGCGCTCGTCAACGATGGCGCCCGCGTCCGGCCGCGTCTGCGCGGCGTGCATGACCACACCGGCGAACGGGCCGAACTTGGAGACATTGAAGAACGAACGGGCGGCGTGATCCAGGCGCAGCGGATTGAACAGCTTGCGATCCATCATCACTTTGACGCCGAGCGCGAAATCACCGGCGCGCCGGGCGGTACCACCGAGCGCGGGCAGAGACAGAGACATCGAACAGCCTTCCGGCAGACCGATCCCACGACGAACCCCCGTGGGGCCGGACCGCGTCATCGAGATCCAGTGCTGGTGCTAACAATAGCAAGCATCTGGGGCCGATTGTGCTCTGTCTCTCAGTCCTCCGACCTCACTGTGACACCTCATAATCGATGAGGACACGCCGCAGGATCTTGCCGGTCGCGTTACGGGGGAGTTCGTCGACGAAGACCACTTCACGCGGCACCTTGTACCGGGCCAGATTCTCCTTGACGTGCGCCTGGATCTCGGCGGCGCCGGTGCTGTGCCCCTCCTCGAGCACCACGAAGGCGCGCAGGCGCTTGCCGAATTCCACGTCGTCCACGCCCACCACCGCGACGTCGAACACGTCGATGCGCTCCACCAGCAGGTTCTCCACCTCCTGTGGGAAGACGTTCTCGCCGCCGGAGACGATCATGTCGTCGTCGCGGCCGTCGACCATGAGCAGGCCGCTCGCGGTGAAGTGCCCGAGGTCGCCGCTGGACATGAAGCCGTCGATGATCTGCTTGTTGCGGCCGTCGGTGTAGCCCTCGAAGGGCGCGCCGCTGCGCACGAAGATCCGGCCCGGGGTCTCGGGCGTCTCGACCCGCTGGTCGTTCTCGTCGTAGAGGCGGACCTCGCAGGTGATCGGCGACCGGCCGCAGGTGCCCGGCGCCTCGGCGAGCTCGGCCGGGGTGGCGATGGTCGCGATGGCCACCTCGGTCGAGCCGTAGAGGTTGTAGAGCACCGGTCCGAACGCCTCGGTGGCCTTGATGCACAGTTCGGGCGAGAGCGCCGACCCGGCGAACAGAATCACCTTCAGCGAGGACAGGTCGTACTTCGCCCGCACTTCGGCGGGCAGCTCGGTCATCCGGTGCAGCATGGTCGGCACCGCGACCAGCATCTCCACCTTGTGCTCGGCGATCGCGGCCAAGGTGGCCTCGGCGTCGAAGCGGCGGCGCATCACGATCTTGTTCGACAGGATCGTGCCGACCAGCCAGGTGCCCAGACCCGTGCTGTGGAAGATCGGCGAGACGATCATCATCGTGCCGCGCTTGGGGAAGGGCACCCGGTCGACGAACTGCGCGGTCGCCATCGGGGTCACCTTGGTGCGCGGCGCGCCCTTGGGCAGGCCGGTCGTGCCGCTGGTGAGGATGATGAACCCGCCCGGCTTGCTCGGCGGGGGCAGCGGCTCGGTGGAGTTGCCCGCGATGAGATCGTCGAAAGTCCTTGCGCCCTCCGGTAGTTCGGTGCCCTCGTCGACCCAGGTGAGGAAGCGCGGCAGCTCGGGCGGCAGCGCGTCGAGCAGTCCGATGAACTCGCTGTCGTGCAGCACGGCGCGGACGTGCTCGCGCTCGCACACCTCGGCGAACTGCGGCTTGGCGAAGCCGGTGTTCATCAGCGCGATCCGGGCGCCCAGCTTGCCCGCGGCGATCATCGACATGATCAGCCCGCGGTGGTCGCGCGCCAGCACCGCGATCACCATGCCCTGGCTGATGCCCGCGTCGTGCAGGCCGCGGGCGACGGCGGTCGACTGTTCGTCGAGCTCGCGGTAGGTGAGCTCGCCCCGTTCGTCGGCCAGCGCGACCTGCTCGGGCGCGACGCGGGCGGAGTGCCGGACCAAGGTGGCCTGGGGGCCGTAGATCTTGGATTCCTTCATCGTCCGCAGGGTCTCCAGCGGCTTGGTCGGGTCCGACACGCCGCGCGAACGCAGCACCCCGAGCGCCTTCACGCTTTCGAGCAGATGGGTCACGTTCACTCGACTACCTCCACAGCAGCATCGATCCCTGGATGCTTACGGTAGCAGTCGATGTGCCCTGCGTCACAGCGTTCTAAACGGACAATTGGGACAATTCCCAATCAGCGTTGCGCGCTGGCCAACGCCGCGAGCAACGGGACGAGCCTGCCCTCCGGCACTTCGAACCGGCCGAGCCCGGCGGTTTGCAGCCAGCCGACCGCGGCCAGCTGGCGCAGGTGCTGGTAGATCTCGGCCGAGGTGCCCAGTTCCTCGATGGCGGCCAGATCGGCGGCGGTGCGGCGACCGTAGACGATCTCGCGCAGCAGCCGCAGTCGTACCGGATTCGCCAGGACCGCAAGGCAATTGGCGGCCTCGATGGTCCACACGTCACCCACGATGGCATCGGTGGCGAACTGCGCCTGCCAGTCCAGCCGCTCGCCGGTCGGCAGTTGCAGCGCCCCCGCCAGCAGCACGCCGCCGTTGCGCACGCCCGCGGCGTCGAACTCCTGTCGCAGGCGCGCGACCGCCCATGGCAGTTGCGCGTCACCGCTTCCGGACTGCTCCAGGGCGGCTACCCGCCGTTCCAGTTCTTCGAGTCGGTCGACCAGATCCACGCGGCAAACCTACGCCACACCGGACCTGTCGCGCGGCAATGCTGCCCGCCGAACGCGGACGCACCCCGGAATCATGGCGATTCCGGGGTGCGCGACGCGGGTGGACTACCGGGTGACGGCGCCGAAGGACGGCTGCTGGATGGTGCCGAGCTGGTAGGCGTACCCGTCCGGGTGCGCCTCGTCGACCGGCACCGACCAGCGGTGCCACAGGTTGCCGTACACCGCGGCCACGACCAGGCCGCCGCCGATGTTCAGCGGGGCGGTGCGGATTGTGGTGTCGACCGGCACGTCCTGGTGCTCGGTCAGCACGGCGGTGCCGCTCTGGCCGTTGGTCAGGTTCAGCCACATGACCTCGAGCTTGGCGCCGCCCTGGTTGGGGGAGATGGTGCCTGGACCGCCGAAGAAGCCCATCCGGAAGCCGTCGATGTCGAGCGCGATGCCCGAGCCGTACACGCCCGCGCCCCCGCCGTTCTGGCCGATATCGGAGGTCGCGGGGATCTGGAATGGCTGCGCGGGCAGCGCGACGTCGACCGTGCCCTGGTCGACCAGCTTGTCGAGGGCGGCGAGCGCGCCCGGGTTGCCCGCCACCGTGGTGCGCAACTGCGCGACGGCCGCGGCCACGTCGACCGTGGTCTGTGGCGCGGGGTCGGCGGCCGCGGGGGCTGCGAAGACGACGGCGACGGCGGCCGAGGTGGCGGCGACCGCGGTGGTGAAGCGACGCATGAAACTCAGTTGATGCATAACCAGCTCTCCTCGAGTGTTCCTGGTACTGCTTTCCCTGGTGAATCGTTCGCTCGTGCACCGTAACCGACCCGCACTGTGGCCGCTGTCACTGGCCCGGCCTCACGGCATCGGGGCGACCTGCACCTTGTAGCCGCGATACAGCTCCGGTTTGGTGGTCAGCACCGGCATGTCGAGGTTCTGCGCGATGAAGACGACGGGCGCGACGAGCGGCCATTCGGTGTGGTCGTCGGCCATCGGGACGGTGGTGCCGGTGCGGATCGCGGTGGCCGCGTCCAGTTCGGCCCAGCGCACGGCGACACGATTGTCGAGCAGGCGGCCGAGTTCGTCGATGTTGTCCACGGCTCGCATCGCGGCCATCAGGCTCACCGTCGGCACCACCATGATCCGGCGCTGCTGGGTGAACTGCCGCATGATCACCTGTCCGAACAGTGGGGACAGCGCGAGCGAGGTCAGGGCGGTGTGGTCGGCGACGCTCACTGGCGGCCCGCGCCGGTGCCGTCCAGTGCGCTCATGAGTTTGTCGAGTTTCGCTTCCGCGTCGGCGATGTCGGCGGGGGAGTGCTGCCGGATGCGATCGTCGAGACCGCCCAGGATCTGCTCGCGCAGGTCGTCGTTGAAGTAGGCGGGGGGCAGAGCCCCGTGGCGCAACACCTCGGCTGGAACCACCGCGACCAATTCTTTCCCCTCCCGCGTCACGATCACCGGTCGTCCGCTGGCGGACACCCCGTCGAGGACATTACCGAGTTGCCCCCGCAGTTCGGTCAAAGGCACAGTTTCGTAATCGGCCATAGTCAACTGTACATCGCTGTGTACAGTCCCGTCGCCCGATCAGTGGGAGGAACTTCTCCGGAGTTCCTCCGCAGGTCAGCGTATAAAAGCTGGCTTCGATGCTACCCGCCGATTCGAGTGCTGAATCGGCATTCGGGGTGCTTCAGTGTGCGCGTATCAAACAAGCACTCGCTTGGTATCGAAGGAGTATCAATGTCGCTGTCCCCTCGCCGTCTCGCCGCGGTCCTCGCCCTGTGCGGTGGTTTGGTGATCAGTCCGCCGGCCGGTTTCGCCACGGCCGCGCCCAGCCCCGTACTCACCAGTCCCGCCCAGGTCGCCGACGCGCCGCGCCTGGCAAGCGCCGACAATTTCCGCGATATCGCCGGTACCGGTGCCGGCTATGCCGCGCAGGGGAGTCATCGCCTGCACAAGGGCGCGATCTACCGGTCGAACGCCCTGACGTTCAGCGACGCCGACCTGGCCACCGTCGAAGGTCTGGGCTTGGCGGAGGTGATCGATATGCGCAACGACGACGAGATCGCCTCCGCGCCGGATCGCGTCCCGGCCGGTGCCTCCTACGTCAACATCCAAATCTTGGCGGGCAACCTGGCCGAGCAGGCGGGCAAGCTCCGCAGCCCCGAGGAGGCGAAGGAGCTGCTGCGCTCGTTCAACCGTCAGTTCGTGTCCTCGCCGGAAGCTCGGGAGGGCATGGCGCAGACGCTGACCCGGATCGCCGAGCAGCCGGGACCCGTCGTCTTCCACTGCACCGCGGGCAAGGACCGCACCGGCTGGGCGACCTATCTGCTGCAGAGCCTGGTCGGCGTGGACGCGGACACGATCATGCGCGACTACCTGCTCACCAACGAGTACTCGGCGGCCTCGATCGGGGCCACGGTCGCGCACATCGCCGAGACCAGGGGGCCGGAGGCGGCCGCCGTCATCCGTCCGCTGCTCGGCGTGGACCGCAGCTACCTCGAGGCCGGCATCGCCCAGCTGACCTCGGAGTACGGCACTGTCGACAAGTATCTGCGCGACGGCCTCGGCCTGCGTCCGCAGGTGATCACCGCGCTGCGGGCCAAGCTCATCGAGTAGCGGACGTCGAACTCCCCGCCGGAACGCGACTCCGGCGGGGCGTTGTCGTCCGGCTGTATCCCACCGTGTCCGGTGTGTACAGCGTGTTCCCGCTCAGTGGGCGGGCTGTCTCTGCTGGTGGGGCTGGGAATCGTTCGGTCTCCGACACCGGCGGTGGCGCGTGCTCCACTGACCTTTCTCGAGCAAGCGATCGCCTGCTATCTGTACAGCCAGGAGTGCCCATGTCCGTATCCCCCCGCCGCGCTGCCGCCGCGTTCGCGCTGTGCGCCGGTCTGACGATCAGTCCGATGACAGGAATCGCCGTGGCAGCGCCGGGTCCGGTACTCGCCAGCCCGGTTGCGCCCGCCGCCGACGCGCCGCGGCTGGCCAGTGTCGACAACTTCCGTGATGTCGCGGGCACCGGTGCGGGTTACGGCGCGCAGGGCAGTCATCGCCTGAACAAGGGTGCGATCTACCGGTCCAACGCGCTGACCCTCAACGACGCCGACCTCGCCACGGTGCAGGGTCTCGGCATCGCCGACGTGATCGATATGCGCAACGAATCGGAGATCGCCCAGGCGCCCGATCGGGTGCCCGCCGGCGCGTCCTACGTCAACATCCCGATTCTCGCCGGTGACCTCAATCAGGTCCCCGGTGGCATCAATACCCCCGAGCAGGCCGCCGAACTGCTGCGCACGGCCAATCGGATGTTCGTGACCGATGCCGCGGCCAAGCAGGGTATGGCGCAGACGCTGACCCGGATCGCCGAGCAGCCCGGCCCCGTCGTCATCCACTGCACCGCGGGCAAGGACCGCACCGGCTGGGCGGTGTACCTGTTGCAGAGCCTGGTCGGCGTGGACGCGGACACGATCATGAGCGACTACCTGCTCACCAACGAGTACTCGGCGGCCTCGATCGAAGCCACGATCGCCCACATCACGGCGACCCGCGGACCCGCCGCGGCGGCCATCTACCGGCCGTTCCTCGTCGTCGACCGCAGTTACCTCGAGTCCGGCATCACCCAGCTGACCTCGGATTACGGCACCGTCGACAAGTACCTGCGCGACGGCCTCGGCCTGCGTCCGCAGGTGATCACCGCGCTGCGGGCCAAGCTCATCAAGTGAGCCCGCCGTCGGCCCGCCGGATACCGGCGGGTCGACACCAGCTCAGGCGACCTTGCGGGTCGGCTCGCTGCGGTACCGGGTGACCGGACCGTCGATGCCGAGCAGGCGCCAGGCGAGCTTGGCGACCGGGTTCATCAGGCCGCTGTTGGTGGCCAGCGCGCGGACGTCACCGAAGATGTTGCGCATCGTGACCTGCGATTCCTCGCCGCCCCAGTACGCGTCGCGCATGACCTCGGCGGGGATGTCGAACTTGTCGACGAACTCCTTCGGCGGCGTCATGATCATGTCGAGCATGATCCGCATCGCGATCGGAAACAGCACCGACAGCGCGGTTTTCGTGATCGGATTCATCCCGGGCACATTGCGGCGCAGGTATTCGTGCGCGAACGAGATGTGCCGCGCCTCCTCGGCCACGTGGATCTGCATGACCCGCTGCACCATCGGATGCAGGTCGACCCCGGCGCGCAGCAGCGATTTCTGCAGGTGATCGATCGGCTCCTCGCCGCCCAGGATCATCGTGAAGAACAGTTCGGGGAAGTACTTCACCGCGGGCCAGATGATCATGGTCAGCTTGCGGTCGATGCTGCCCATACCGACCACATCGCGATAGCCGATCCGGTTGATCATCTCCTGGAACATCATCGTGTGGTTGCACTCTTCGGCCGCCTCGTGGGTGACGTAGCGGAACTCCGGATCACCGTTGGGTACCGAGATCAGGTACTGCATCAGCCCGCGGATCAGCAGCTGCTCGAAATCCAGGCCGACCTTGGCGATCCCGGCCTGACGCCACATCCCCATCGCGATCTGCTTGTCGACGGGCTGGGCTTTGTACCAGGGATGGCGGCCCAGCGGGTCCTCGTCGGGCATGATCCAGCGCGGATCGTCGGAATGGACGGCGAACTCCGGTGAGTCCCAGTCGATGTCGACATACGGGTCGAAGTGCCGGTTCACCGAACCGTCGGACAGGTTGCGCAGGATCTCGTGGTACTCGGGATCGGTCGCGGTGTTCTTTGGGGTGGTGGACAGCATCGGCGGTGTCTCCTTCGGGGTGGCCCAGCTCTCACTTTATATGGGACTCGAAGTCTCAGGCAACTGTGCGGGTCCGTGATTCGCTCTTTCCGCGGCCGTTACCTGCGCCGACGTACGATGGGGCATCGCAGAACATGTCGGACGGTTGACCAGTCAGCCAGCTCCCTGGCTGCCAGTGAACGGTGCGCCCGCGCCGGTCGTGCACCGAGAGAGCGAGGACCGACGATGACCCTGACCCCCGCCGCAGCCGTGTGGCCGACCCTGCGGGTCGACTCCTGGAGCGACACCCGCGACACCCTGCACATGTGGACCCAGATCATCGGCAAGCTGAAGATGGCGGGCACGCCGCTGGTGAACCACTGGTGGAACGTCACCTTCGCGGTCTCCGCGCGCGGGCTCGCGACCGGCGCGATTCCCGTCGACGGCCGCCTGCTCGACATCGAATTCGACTTCGTCGACCACGAACTCGTCCTGCGCACCAGCGACGGCCGCCGCGCCATGATCGCGCTGCGCCCGCGCACCGTCGCCGACTTCTATGCCGAACTGGGCCACGTCCTCGGCCGTCTCGACGTCGTCGTCGACATCGAAGCCTCACCCAACGAGGTCGACCCGGCGATCCCGTTCGCCGAGGACACCACCCACCACTCCTACGACGGTGACGCCGTGAACCTCTTCTGGCAGCAGCTGGTCCAGGCCGAGCGGGTCTTCCAGCTCTGGCGTGCCGGCTTCGCCGGGAAAACCAGTCCGGTGCACGTGTTCTGGGGTTCCCTCGACCTGGCTTGCACCCGCTTCTCCGGCCGCACCGCGCCCCGGCATCCCGGCGGCGCGCCCAACTGCGCCGACTGGGTCATGGAAGAGGCCTACTCCCGGGAGTGCGCCAGCGCCGGCTTCTGGCCGGGCGGCACCGAAGGCACCTTCTACGCCTACGCCTACCCCGCCCCCGAGGGCTACGCCACCCGTCCCGCGGGCCCCGACGGCGCCGAATGGGATTCCACGCTGGGCGAATTCGTCCTCCCGTACGACGTCGTCCGCAAGTCCGCCGACCCCGACGCCACCCTCCTGCACTTCCTCGACACCACCTACGCGGCCGCCGCCGACCTCGCCCACTGGGACCGCGCACTCCTCGACGTCGACCCCCACCGCCTCGACCGCCGCCTGCACCTCGACGACACCGCGAGCCGCTGAGGTCAGGCTCCCAGTTCGCGCTCGATGGCGTGGGTGAGGACGGCGCGGGCGAGCAGGGTTTCGACGTCGTCGTTCCACGCGCGGGTCGTCGCGGTGAGCGGGGCGCGCAGGTCGGGGGTCCTCCAGTCGCCGAGGTCGCGCTAGCGACGCGTGCCGGTGCGGACCCGGTAGGCGGCCTCGGCGATCGGTCCCCAGTCGAGTCCGGTCAGTCCGGCGATGATGTCGAAGACAAAATCCTCGTCGATGCCCGGCTCGAGGCGGGCCTCTTCGGGGAGGACACCACCCGTCTCGTCGGCGATCTCGCCCGCGGAGTAGATGACGCGACGCAGCGGTTGTCCGCCGGAATACCAGGTGAAGCCGTAGGTATCGGACACGCTGTGGGCCGCGTAGGCGAGGGCGCGGCGGTCGCCCGCGAGCGCGAGCACGGCGTCGTCGTCGAAGGTCAGCAGCAGGTGGGGATCGAGGATCGAGGTCCATCCGTCGATGACGGCGACCGCGTAGTCGACCGGGCGCGAGAACGCCTGGCCCAGATCGACATTCTCGCCGCTGTCCTCGGTGTGCCCCGGCAATCGCGCGAGGTCGACGGTTCCCTCGACGAGCAGTCCGTTCACTGTCCAACCCATGCCACCCTCGCTTCCGCCTGCCCCACGGCACGCGACGGTGTCACCCTAGCGAGCCGTACCGACATCACCGGGAAACGAGAAAACCGGTGCGAGTTGTCGCGACTCGCACCGGTTCTTCCGTTGTCTACCAGCTCACTTGAGTTCGGCGCTGGTCTTTCCGAGGACGCGGCGAGCCACGATCAGCTGCTGGATCTGCTGGGTGCCTTCGAAGATGTCGAGGATCTTCGAGTCGCGGCCCCATTTCTCCAGGAGCAGACGCTGGGAGTAGCCCAGGGTGCCGGCCAGTTCGACGGCCTTGAGGGTGACGTCGGTGCCGGTGCGGCCCGCCTTGGCCTTGGACATGGAAGCCTCGAGCGAGTTCGGCTTCTTGTTGTCGGCCATCCACGCCGCGCGCAGCGAGAGCAGGTAGGCCGATTCGTAATCGGCCTCCAGGCGCAGGAATTCGGCGGCGGCGGCGTGCTGGTTGATCGCGGGGGTGTCGTAGGAGATCTCGACACCGGCCTCGGTGAGGATGGTGCGCAGTTCCTCCAGCGCGGCGCGGGCGACACCGACGGCCATCGCGGCCACCAGCGGGCGGGTGTTGTCGAAGGTCTGCATGACCCCGGCAAAGCCCTTCTCCACGTTGACTTCCGGCGAGCCGAGGATGTTGTCGGCCGGGATGCGGCAGTCCTGCAGCAGCAGCACCGCGGTGTCGGAGGCCTTGATGCCGAGCTTGTGCTCGAGCCGCGCCACCGACAGACCCGGAGCGTCGCGCGGGACGACGAACGACTTGATCGCCGCGCGACCCAGGCTCTTGTCGACCGAGGCCCACACCACGATGTGGGTGGCGCGCTGACCACAGGTGACGAAGATCTTCTCGCCGTTGAGCACCCACTCGTCACCGTCGAGCACGGCGGTGGTGGTGACGGCGGCGGAGTCGGAACCGAAGGACGGCTCGGTGATGGCCATCGCGGCCCACACCTTGCCGAAGCGCTCCAGCTGCTCGTCGGTGGCGACCGCGGCGATCGCGGCGTTGCCCAGGCCCTGGTAGGGGATGGTCAGCATCAGACCGACGTCGCCCCACGAGGTCTCCAGCGCGTTGAGCAGCGCGGACATGTTGCCGCCGTTGGCATTGGCGACCAGGTCGGCGTCCGCCTCGTCACCGCGACCACCCGCGGCGCCGCCGATCTTCTGGGTGCCGGAGTCCGACAGGCCCTCGATCATGGCGGCCATGGTGTCGAGCTCGACCGGGTAATCGTGCTCGGCGAGGTCGTACTTGCGGGAGATGGGACGGAAGATCTGGGAGGCGACCTGGTGGGCCTGGTTGGCGCTCGCCTTCAGCTTCTTGGGGAGTTCGAGATTGATCATGGAATTCTCCTGGGTATCGAAGACGGACCGACTAGACCAGCACCACGCCCTCGGCAACGCCGACGGCTCGCAGGTCGCGGTACCACCGCTCGACCGGGTGTTCCTTGGTGAAGCCGTGACCGCCGAGCAGCTGCACGCCGTCCAGGCCGATCTGCATGCCCTTGTCGGTGGCCAGCTTGCGCGCCAGCGCCGCCTCGCGGGCGAACGACAGACCCTGCTCCGCGCGGGACGCACCCCGCAGGGTCACGAGCCGGAGACCGTCGAGCTCGATCGCCATGTTGGCGACCATGAACGCGACCGCCTGACGGTGCGAGATCGGCTCGCCGAACGCTTCCCGCTCGTTCACGTAGGGGATCACGTAGTCCAGCACGGCCTGACCGGTGCCGATCGCCAGCGACGACCAGCCGAGGCGAGCCAGCTGCACCGCGTCGGCGTACTCCTCGGCGCGCGTCTTGGCATCGCCGTCACCGAGCACGGCGTCGGCGCCCACGGCCACGTTGTCCAGCACCAGGCGACCCAGGCCCGCGGCGCGCAGACCCATGCTCGGATCGGCCTCGACGGACAGGCCCGCGGTGTCGGACTCGACGATGAACAGCGCGGGGCGCCCGTCGAGTTCGGCGGCCACGATGAACAGCTCGGCATCGGCGGCGGCCGGGACCAGGCTCTTCACGCCGGTGAGGCGGAAGCCGCTGGGGGAGCGGGTGGCCTTGGTCTGCAGGGCGAACGGGTCGAACAGCGCGCGCGGCTCGTTGATCACCACGGACGCCTGCGGCACGTTCTCGCCGGTGAAGGCGGGCAGGTAGGTCTGCTGCTGCGCGTCGGTGCCCCACTGGGACAGCGCGACGGCCACGCCGCTGGGTGCCAGGATCGGCAGCGCCAGGCCCATGTCGCCGTGCGCGAGGGCCTCGGCCACCAGGGCGTTGGTGACGGCGCCACGCTCGCTGGCCGCGCCTTCCAGTTCCTCGGGCACGTTGATCAAGGTGATGCCGAGTTCGGCGGCGCGCTCGAGCAGATCGCGCGGCGCCTCGGCCGCGTTGTCGGCGTCGTAGGCGGCCGGGCGCAGGATCTCGCCGGCGAAGTCCTTCACCGTCTCGACGATCATCTGCTGCTCGTCGGAGGGGGTGAGGTCGAAGTAGTCCTTCGTCTTGGCCTCGTTGTCGGGCAGCCGCTTGGGCTGGCCGCCGCCGGTGACCTTGGCGAAGGTACGGGTCGCCGCGCCCAGGGTGCGGAACCCGGTCTTGGTGCCCTCGTAGGTGACGCGTTCGATGGGCTTGCGCAGGTTGTACTTCTCGGCGAGCTCCGACCCGGTAATGGTCGTCAAAGCGCGCATGGCGGCGCCCATCCAGTCCCGCTTGGGCTGG
Organism: Nocardia fodinahabitans; assembly: GCF_052983615.1. Classification (NCBI taxonomy): domain Bacteria; kingdom Bacillati; phylum Actinomycetota; class Actinomycetes; order Mycobacteriales; family Nocardiaceae; genus Nocardia; species Nocardia fodinahabitans. The sequence goes on along the minus strand of NZ_JBRJJC010000001.1, from coordinate 1,487,276 downwards.
CTGAGGCCGACCGCGGACGTGTCGTTCGGACGTCGCTTCGTCGCGCTGTCTCGAGTGCTCATCATCACCTGATTTCCTCGGCTGTCGGGGCGCTGTGGACCCCAGCTATCTTACTCCTCGGTAAGACTATCTTACTCTGGAGTAAGAAGCTCGTCGATGTCCGCGAAATCGGGGATTTCATGTCAGTCTGGACGAGTGACCGTGATCGCGTCGGTTTTCACCCTGGTTCTGTTGATCACCACGACGCGCTACGGCTACCACCGTGACGAGATGTACTTCCTGGCGGCGGGCCGCCGGCTGGACTGGGGATATCCCGACCAGCCCCCGCTGACCCCCGCGCTGGCCCGGCTCATGGCCGCGATCGACCCCGATGCGCTGTGGGTATTACGGCTGCCCACGATCGCCGCCGCGACCTTCGTCGTGGTGTGCGCCGGGCTGATGGCGAAAGAGCTGGGCGGTGGGCGTGGCGCGCGGGCGCTGGCCGCCGCCGCAGTGGCGAGCGCGGCCATGGTGCAGGCGGCGGGGCACCTGTTCGGGACCACGGTGTTCGACCTGGCGGCCTGGTCGCTGATCTGCCTGCTGGTGCTGAAGCTGATAGGCGGCGCCGATCCGCGGTGGTGGCTCGCGGTCGGCGCGGTGGTCGGGCTCGGCGTGCAGAACAAGGTGCTGATCGTCGTGCCCGTCGGTGCGCTCGTCGTCGCATCGCTGCTGACCGAACCGCGAAAAGTGTTCGCCACCAGATATTTCGCGGCCGCGATCGGGATCTCGGCAGTGCTCGCGGCGCCGTATCTGTGGTGGCAGGCCGGCAACGGCTGGCCGCAGTGGACGTTGAGCCGGGCGATCGCGGGCGGGTCGTCGGGGACCTCGGATTCGCCGATCATGTTCGCGCTCCTGCAATTCGGGCTGTTCGGTCCGCTGCTGGTGCCGCTGTGGGGATACGGCCTGTGGCGGTTGTGGCACTCGCGGTATCGGGCGTTCCCGCTCGCCTATGGTCTGTTGTTCGTGCTGTTCCTGGTGGCGGGCGGCAAGGCGTACTACCTCGGCGGGATGTATCCGGTGTTGCTCGCCGCCGGTGCGGTCGGGCTCGCCTCGGCGCTCGGTGACCGGCGAAAGCGCTGGGCGGCAGTGGGTTCGGTGGTCGTGGTGAACGCCGCGATGTCGGCCGCGCTGTTCCTGCCGGTGCTGCCGGTGTCGCAGCTGCCCGGCTCGCCGGTGCTCGCGGTGAACTACGACGCGGGGGAGACGATCGGCTGGCCCCGCTACGTCGCGCAGATCGCGGCCGCCCGGCCACCGGGCGCCGCCGTGCTCACCGCGAACTATGGCGAAGCGGGCGCCATCGAGCGCTACGGCCCCGAATACGGTCTGCCCGCACCGTATTCGGGCCACAACGCCTACTGGTGGTGGGGTCCGCCGCCGGACACCGCGACCACGGTGCTCACCGTCGGCATCGACCGCGACCAGCTGACCGGTCTGTGCGGGGTCGTCGAACCGGCGGGCGTCCTCGACAACGGACTCGGCATCGACAACGACGAGCAGGGCGAACCACTCTTCGTCTGCCGGGAGCCGGTCCGGCCGTGGTCGCAGCTGTGGCCACAGCTACGAGCCCTCGGCTGACCTACGGGGGTCCAGCCCGTCACGCGGAGCGCAGACGCCGATGGGCGGGGACCCGTCAGCAGGTCCCCGCCCATCGCGGTGCGCATGGTGCCGGGACTACTCCCTGACGTAGAACCGCAGGGTGAGATACGCGGTGACCGCGGCGAACACGATGCCGATCGGCGCGATGGTCAGCGCGACCACCGCGATGTCGTCGCCGGTGATGCGCGGGAAGACATTGCTGTCGAACAGCGGGCCCAGCGCCCGGTCGATGACCAACGGCCGGGCGATGACCAGCCCGAGGATCGCCAGCACCGAGCCGACGAACGCCGCCGCGACCGCTTCCAGCAGGAACGGCAGCTGGGTGTACCAGCGGGTCGCGCCGACCAGGCGCATGATGCCGACTTCCGTACGCCGCGTGAACGCGGCGATCTGCACCATGTTCAGCACCAGCAGCATCGCCGCCAGCGCCATCACCAGCGCCAGCCCGAACGCGGCATTGCGCAACCCGTCGAACAGGCTGACCAGCCGGTCGACGAACTCCTTGTCGTTGGCGACGATCCGCACGCCCGGTCTGGTCGCGAAGCTGTCGTAGATGTGCTGGTACTGATCGGCGTCGGTCATCTTCACCCGCAGCGAGGCGGGCAGCGGCGAGTCGGCGATGTACTGCACCATCTCGGGCTGATCGGCGAACAGCTTCTTGGCCTCCTCGAGCGCGTCGGCGCGATTGAGGAACTGCACGCTCTCCACGCCCGAGGTGCCCTTCAGATCCGCCAGCAGCGACTTGCACGGATCGGCGGCGCAGTCGGGATCGGTGTCGGAGACGGCGTCGTCGAGGTAGAACCGCACCTCGAGCCTGCCGATGAAGAAGTTCTCGGTCTTGTCCGCCATCCGCACCGACAGCATGCCGCCGCCGAGCATCATCAGCGAGACCGCGGTGGTCAGGATCATCGCGATGGTCATCGTCAGGTTGCGGCGCAGACCGTCGGCGACCTCGGTGAACAGGAAACTCAGTCGCATTATCGCCCCACCCCGTAGACACCGGTCGCTTCGTCACGCACGAGTCTGCCGTGGTCGAGCTCCACCACCCGCCTGCGCATCGCGTCGACGATGTGGTTGTCGTGGGTGGCCATCAGCACGGTCGTGCCGGTGCGGTTGATTCGTTCCAGCAGCGCCATGATGTCGGCGCTGGTGTCGGGGTCGAGGTTGCCGGTCGGCTCGTCGGCGAGCAGGACCAGCGGCCGGTTGACGAACGCGCGCGCGATCGCCACGCGCTGCTGCTCACCACCGGACAGCTCCGAGGGCAAGCGGTTGCCCTTGCCGCCGAGCCCGACCATGTCGAGCACCTCGGGCACGGTGCGTTCGATGAACTGGCGCCGCTTGCCGATCACCTCGAGCGCGAAGGCCACGTTCTGCTCCACGGTCTTCTGCTGGAGCAGCCGGAAATCCTGGAAGACGCATCCGATCCGCTGCCGCAACTTCGGCACCTTCCGGCCCGGCAATCGGTCGACCCGGAAATCGGCCACCCGTATCTCGCCCGCGGTCGGCGACTCCTCCTTGAGCAGCAGCCGCATGAAGGTCGACTTCCCCGAACCGGACGGGCCGATGATGAAGACGAATTCGCCCTTGTCCACCTCGACGGAGACGTTGTCCAGCGCCGGCCGCGTCGAGGTCTTGTACGACTTGGTGACGTTGCGCATGGTGATCACGGGGAGCCAGTGTAGCCAGCGACCCCGCGCCCGACCCGGCCCCGACGACGTCGGCGAGGCGGCGAGCAACCTTATGGCGTCTGATCCACCCAGGTGGGGACGGCGTTGAGCAGCGAGACCGGGCCGGTGTTGGTGGTGTCGGCGGGCTTGACGAACAGATAGAGGACGAAGGTGGACACCCAGGTGGCCATCAGGATCGCCGTCGACTTACGTGGTTTCACTGATTCCTTCCTTACGCAGGGCGGCCGCGACGCGCACGCGCAGCTCGCGCCCCACTTCGAATTGTTTGCCCGGCAATGTGCGGGCAACCATCCGGATGTTCATCTCGTCGAGCGAGAGATCTTCCACACCCATCACGGACGGTTCGTCGAGCAGCAGTGGCTCGAGGCGGCGGTCCTGGTAGGCCTTGGTGCACACCTCGTGCAGGATTTCGTTGATCCTGGTGATGTCGGCCTGCGCCGACACCGGCACGTCGATCGCGGCACGTGCCCAGTCCTTGGACAGGTTGGTCACCTTCACGATCTGCCCGTTCGGGACGGTGATGACCTCGCCGTCGGAGTTGCGCAGCGTGGTGATGCGCAACGTCACGTCCTCCACGGTGCCCTCGGCCGGGTCGGCCGATCCGGTGACCGCGATCCGCACCACGTCACCGAAGCCGTACTGGCGCTCGGTGATCAGGAAGAACCCGGCCAGGATGTCCTGGACGATCCGCTGAGCGCCGAAACCGAGCGCCGCGCCGAGCACGGCCGCCGGCGCGACCAGACCGGTCACCGCGAAGCCCAGCCTGCGCAGCACCTCCATGCCGACCAGCACGTAGACGATGGTCAGCACCACCCAGGTGATGACCTGGGCCAGGGCGTGCCGGTGCTTGGCGGCCTCGGTGCGGACCAGCGCGTCGCTCGAGTGGAAGCCCGCGTCGATCTTGGTGGTCACCCGGTCGCGCACGAAGGCGGCGAACCGGCCGAACAGCATCGCGCCGACCACCAGCAGGACGATCTCGAGCCCGCTGGACCGCAGCCACGCGGTGATCTCCGGCGCCGTGTTGATCGCCAGGACGCCGCTCATCGCCTCGCCCCGGCCGAGAATCGACGGGGCTTGCGCTGGCACAGTTCCGGTTCGCTCGAACACACACCCGAAAGGTTACAGCGGGGTCACGGTGCCCGGTCAAACGCGAACCGCGTCACACCGGCCGAGCGAACAGGTGGCTACGCGTCGGCCTGTTCCCGCATGCGCCAACGGATTCCGGATTCGATGAAGCCGTCGATGTCACCGTCGAGCACCGCCGACGGGTTGTTCACCTCATAGTTGGTGCGCAGATCCTTGACCATCTGGTACGGGTGCAGCACGTAGGACCGCATCTGGTTGCCCCACGAGGCGCCCTCGTTGGTCTTGAGTGCGTCCATCTGCGCGCGCTCCTCCTGGCGCTTGCGCTCGAGCAGTTTGGCCTGCAGCACGCGCATGGCCGAGATCTTGTTCTGCAGCTGCGACTTCTCGTTCTGACAGGTCACCACGATGCCGGTGGGGATGTGGGTCAGGCGCACCGCGGAGTCGGTGGTGTTGACGCTCTGACCACCCGGGCCCGAGGAGCGGTACACATCGACGCGGACCTCGCCCTCGGGGATCTCGATGTGGTCGGTGGTCTCGACCACCGGCAGCACCTCGACCTCGGCGAAGGAGGTCTGGCGACGGCCCTGGTTGTCGAACGGGCTGATCCGGACGAGCCGGTGCGTGCCCATCTCCACCGAGAGCGTGCCGTAGGCGTAAGGCGACTTCACTGCGAAGGTGGCGCTCTTGATGCCGGCCTCTTCGGCGTAGGAGGTGTCGTAGACCTCGACGACGTACTTGTGCCGCTCGGCCCAGCGGATGTACATGCGCATCAGCATCTGCGCCCAGTCCGCGGCGTCGACGCCACCGGCGCCGGAGCGGATGTTGACCAGCGCGTCACGCTTGTCGTACTCGCCCGAGAGCAGGGTGCGCACTTCCATCGCCTCGATGTCGACCCGCAGCGCGGCGCGCTCGTTGTCGGCGTCGGCGGTGGCTTCCTCGGCGGCGGAGCCCTCCTCGGACTCGGCCAATTCGTAGAGCACCGGCAGGTCTTCGAGGCGCTGACGCAGTTCCTCCACGCGGCGCAGCTCGCTCTGGGCGTGCGACAGCTCGCTGGTCACCTGCTGGGCGTGGTCCTGGTTGTTCCACAGCTCGGGATCGGCCGCCTGGTGCTCGAGCTCGTCGATACGACGGCGTAGCTCCTCGACATCGAGGACCGACTCGACCGTCTTGAGCGTGGTGTCGAGTTCGGCGAGGTCGGCGATAACGTCAGGATGCACGATTCCCAAGGTTACCGGTCGGCCCCGACACGGTGAAACACGCGCACCCGCGACGGCGCGCGCGGGTCAGCTCGCGATGGCGCGCAGCCCGCCGGGGCGTCGCCCGAGCAGCCGGTCCAGCGCCGTCGCGCTGGCCTCGTCGGCGGGCAGCAGGACATACAGCGACTGGTCGTCGTCGATGGACAGATCCAGCGATTCGTAGGCCAGCCGCAGCGTGCCCGCCTCGGGATGGCTGATTCGGTCGATCCCGCCCGAGGGCGGCAGCCCCGGCAGCGCGGCCAGCCGGTCGGTGAACGGCGCGCCCGCGGTGACGGTCAGCTCGTCGACCAGGGCGGCCACCATCGGGTCGGCGCGGAACGGGCCCTGCTTGACCGAGGCGACCAGCTTGTCGGCGGCGGCGTCCCAGTCCGGGTACAGCTCGCGCGCGCCGGGATGGGTGAAGACGAACCGCGCGACATTGGCCGGTTCGCCCTGCTCGAACAGGCCGCTGGGCGCCATCAGTGTGCGGTAGCCCGCGGTGCAGGCGAGCACCTCGGTGAACCGGTTGGTGACCGCGGCGGGCGCGGGCTCGAGCTGGTCGAGGATCGCGCGGATCGTCGGCCGGACGGTGCGGTTCGGGCCGTTCTCCGCGGCACCGCAGCTGAAACCGGACATGCCCTTGGTGAGCTGGTGCAGGTGCACCCGTTCGCGCGGGCTCAGCCGCAGCGTCTCGGCCAGCGCGGACAGCACCGGCGGCGAGGGGTGCCGGTCGCGGCCCTGCTCGAGCCGGATCAGGTACTCCACACTGACCCCAGCGACATGTTCGTTATGCATTCCTTCCGTACCGTGGTGGTATGACGAAAACAGTTGGTAGGGAACCTGGTTGGCTCACTGAGATAAACGCCGCGTTGGCTGCTGGTGTGGCCGGTGTGAACCCTGCGGAGTGGGTGTATGGGTATGTGCGTATCTCTCGGGATGAGAAGGACCGGGCTGAGGGGGTGCAGCTGCAAGCCAAGAACGAAGTCGCGCACGCAGCCCGGAAGGGGTTGGCGTTGGCGCGGATCTTCTGTGACAACGATCTGTCGGGTGCGGATGCCGACCGGCCTGCGTTACGGGAGGTGTTGCGGCTGGTGGCCGCTGGACCGGCGAAGACGGTGCTTGCCCGTGATGTGGCGCGGTTGACCCGGGACTATGACCTGGGCAACGAGTTGATGAAACTCGGGCGGGATGAGGGGGTGCGGTATGTGTTCGTCAAGGACACCGAATACGACCTGACCTCTGGTGCCGGGCGCAAGAACTTCATGGTCAAGGTGGCCGAGGCGGCCGAGTATCGGGAAACCAACACCGAAAACCTTCTGGATCGGATGAGTGAGGAAGCGGCGAAGGGGGTGATGCAGGGCGGTTCGCGCCGGTTCGGGTACGGCAAAGTCGTCGGTATCCACCCGGTCACCGGCGCGGAGATTCTGGACCGGTGTGCGCTGCGTGACGATGAGGTGGCGGTGTTGCGGGAGGGCCGGGACCGGATCATCAACGGTGAGTCGCAGACCACGATCGTCACCGACTGGAATGCCCGGGGCATCACCACGTCGGAGGGCGGGGTGTGGCGGGTGGGCAAATTGTCGCATCTGCTGTTGTTGGAGGCGTATGTGGCCTATGACCTGGGTGAGCACACCGACGCCACCGGGGCGCGGTGTGGGTGCCTGAACAACCCCGAGGGCAACGGTATCCGGGTCCATACCCGTACCGGCACCCGGCATCGGGCGCAGTGGCCCGCTGTGTTCACTCGTGCCGAGCATGACGCGATGCGGGCGGCGATCAAGGCCCACAGCCGGGCGAAGGACCCGGACCGGCCCCGGCAGCGCAACGGCGAGTATTTGCTGACCGGTTTGGCCGAATGCGGTGGGACCTGGCCCGAGGACACCGCGCAGGCGGGGCAGCCGTGCCGACGGTGGCTGGTCGGGTCCTCGCTCGAGCGGAAACGCAAGCACGGCACGGTGTTGCAGCGTCGGTATGTGTGCCAGGCCAAGGACGCCGCGCGGGTGCGGTGTGGGTGTGGACGGGTGTTCCGGGATGCGGGCGCGTTGGAGATGTGGGTGGCCCAGCAGGTGATCGCGGCGTATGAGGACCCGGAGATCTTGTCGCGGCTGGACCGGGGCAACGACAACGCCGGACGGATCGCGGAGTTGCAGCGGCGGATCGAGATCACGGCGGGGAATCTGGATGCCGAGACCGACCAGCGCAGCGAGATCCTGACCGGCGCGGGGGACCCCGACGATCTGCGGGTGATCGAACGCACCATCGCCAGCCTGAAACAGTCGCTGAAAACCTTGCGCGCCGAGCAGGATTCACTACGCGGCGCGCAAGCCCTCGCCGTGCTTGCCGACATCGGATCCACCCCGGGCGAGTTGCGCAAGGCGTGGCACACGAAGGGAGCCCGGTGGCGGCACGAGGCGACCGAACGCCTGGTGGAGAAGGTGATCGTGAAGCCCGCCCGGATCTACGCGGCGAGGTGGGTGGACCAGAACGGGAAGGCGTGGCGGTTCGACACCTCGTCGGTGGATATCGTGTGGCGGGAACTGTAGGCGGGGCCGACCTCACGCCGCGCGCTTACCCCGGTCGTGGTCGTGGTCGATGGTGTCGATGGTGTTGCGCAGGAACAGTGCCAGGGATTCGATCGCGTCCGGGTTCTCGATCGTCGGCGGGAGTCCTTGCCGCATCCGGCTCTCGGCGACCAGGCGGCGGGTCTGCTCGCTGGTCGGTCCCACCCACATGCCCCCGGCGCGGGGTGTGGCCGTTTCACGGCCGGATTCGCCCGCAGCGCCGTCAACGGCCCCCGGTGCGGGTTCGGGGGTGCGGCGGCGGTGTGCGCGGCGGACACGGGCGGCGTCGAGGCTGGAAACGTTGTGCGGATCAGTGGGCATGAACGAGGGTCCTCCCTGACGGCGTTCCCGGCGGCGCGGGCGCCGGAAACAGAGATACGTGTACACCCTCTACTGCCGCGAAAACATCCGTTTCAGGACACAATAATGCGTGACGATTCGGTAACGATCAAAAACATGCAGGTAAACCATGTTCGGGAGCAGAGACGCTGATCGGCACACAATTCAGCATGAAATGTAGGACCATCAACGCGGACGCGGCCGCCCACGGATGTCTATACATAAGAAATGTATAGACAATCCCTGTTGATATCCGCGCGGATATTCCACCAGTGACCAGCGGAAACGCCGGGCGCGGGTGCGTCGTTCCAATCCGGGCAGCGAGTATCGCAGGTGATCTCGCCATCGAACATGCCACGGAAAAATTTTCATCGCCGCACTCACCGATCTACTCACCCCACGGCAGACGCGCGGCGGGCCGGGCGCGTTCGGTGTCCACGCCTCGACACCGGCCGGGCTCGCCGGGTCGGCCGTGTCGATCTCGTGACGGGGCGCAGTCCGTTTCCAGCATCGCCGAGGTGGCCGATCGCCTCCGCCCCGAAGATGACCCTCGCCGCACACAGGAAACGGCCGGTGGTGCCGAACGGGAGTTGTTCGGCACCACCGGCCGTCTCAGCGGGTAGGTGGGGTCAGCAGGTGCGCGGTCGGTTGGTGGGTGGGGTGAACGCGCCCGGGGTGCCGGTGGAGCGGAACCGCCACAGCGGCAACACCTTCGCCGTGCCGGTCTCCTCGCCGGTGTGGCTGGTGACCGGAGCGGGGGTGGCGGCCACGACCGCGCTCGCGGCGGCCTCCGGGTTGGGGTAAGTGGTCCCGGTCAGCGGCCCGGTGATGATCCGTACCGAACCGGTGTAGGGGAAGAACTCGCCTTCGGTCCGGTACAGCCGGTAGCGCAGCATCACCGGCACCCACGGCACCATCACCGGCAACACCGGCACGCTGAGCTCCCGCGCGGCCACGGTCGCGATCTCGAGCCACAACGCCACACTGTCCGGGGCCAGGGTCGCGTTGGCGAACGCCCGGTGCAGGGCTGGGGCCAGGATCGCCGGGGAAGCAGTGGAATACATAGTCGAAACACCATTCTGTTCTCAGGGATAGGTTGAGAGGCGCGGTGTCGGACTCCCCGAAGGTAGGAACTTCGGGGATTCCGGCATCGCCCCGGTTCGTCAGGACGCGAGAGTGAATTTCTTGGGGGACGTGCAGGTTTGGCGGGCTGTCCCGTCTCCGGTGAGCTTGACCAGGGCGTTGTGGACCGCGCCGCTGGAGCGGTCGAGTTCGTTCCCGATCCGATGTGGGGTGAACTCTTGCCCGGGGTGGTCGTGGAGGAAATCCTCGACGTGGCCGCGCAACGCGCCAGCTGGCAGGCGTCGCACCGTCGACTCCGCGTCCACCGTGGCCGCGGCGGCGGGTGCGGACGGGACCGCCGGGACCGGATCGGTGGCTTCGCCGCCAGTCGGGGCGACTGCGGGGCTTTCCGGCGCAGTGTCGAGCGCATCGATGCCCCGGTCGGCATCCTCGGCGGGAGTGACCGGTTTGGTGGTGGTTGATTCCGATTCGGGTGCGGCCGATCCGGTAGTCCAGGCTTTCGCCGCCCGCGGCGAGGCAAGGTCGGTGAGCGAGGCGGCGGCCCCGACCACTTCCCAGTTCGTCAGCAGACGGCGGGCCGTGGACAACCCAACCCCGGACACATCAGCCAGCGCGGCGGCCGTGACGCCCGGACGAGCTGCCAGCGCATCCCACAACGCGCGGGCGGCGTCGCTGCCCAGCACCGGCACCACCGTCGGCGAATCCGGCCGATCGGCCGGGCCGGGCGGCGCCGGGGACGTGTTGGCGGCACTATATTTCTTGGACATTGGCAATTCCCTTCAACATGGGGGCGGGGTGAATACGGCTGTCCCGGTCGGGGACAGCGACATCGGCACCGATCGGGGACAGGTCCCCCCGGGGGGTTCGGTACGGTTGTCGGCTCCATGGACGCTCCGTAGCGGGCCGGTGTCAAGCAGAACGTGAAAACAACAACTCCCGACCGCCACATCCCAACTCGACCTGCATGAAATGTGCCTCGCGAGCGAAAGATTCGACTCCCGCCGCCGCGAGTCGCCGGCCTCGCCCCGATCGAAACGATCCCCCAGTGCGGCGGCGGCGTGCGCGAGTCGGCGCCTCGGACAGGTCAGGAAGAAGATCCCAGCCTCAGACCGCCGAACGGAGAACGATCTTCAACGCCTGGAGAGCAAGAGCGTGAAAACCGAACCGCTCGCGGACACGGGCCGCGCACGGATGGCTATACAGTGGACATGTATAGACAATCCACGACGATATCCGCGCGGATATCCCGCCGGTGACCAGCGGAAACACTGAGTGCGGGTGCGTCGTTTTGATCCGCGCACCGAACAGTTCAGGTGATCTCGCCATCTAATGTGCCCCGGAAAAAATCTCATCGACGCACTCACCGATCTACCCGCACGGCGGCCCAGGCCGGGCTCGCCACCCCTCCGTTACCGGCTCGGACGGAGGCCACCAGGCCGGCCGGATCTGATGACGGGCCGGAACGGCGGGGCAAGTCCCCGGAATCGGCCCCGCGTGAACTCCAGCAGTCAACAGCAGGCGCAGGGCCCGGATGTCTATTATCAATAGAATAATAGACAATCCTGGATAACACCCACGCGCGGATGTAGCCCCTACGCTGCGGGGATGCGATATCCGGGTGTGGCTATTTGATCGCCCCACGCATTTCCCTGCACATTTCGCCCCACAAAGCGCCACGCATTGACCACCGCAAAAATCCATTTCCCGCGCAAGCAGTAACTATTAACCAAACTCGATCGCGCGTACCCGGCGCTCGCGGATCGGGACGAGGTAGCGGACTCGGCAATAGGGTCCTTCCCACGTCGGCGTTCTCAGCAGCCTCCGCCGCGCTCGGGACATCGACCGTGACCGATTCTCGCCGACAGAGCTCACCCGGCGCCACGCGCCACGGCCGCCACCATCTACCTCGCGAGGATGTATGCCCCCAGCGTTTCGCGCATGCCGGTGGCGGGGACGCTGTCCGGGAAGTGTTCGCCCAGCAGGCGATCGAGCTGGCGCAACCGTTTCCGAACCCAGGAAAAGTGCGCGCTGATCGGGTTTTCGAGGACCGGGGTGACCGCTGCGATGCTCCCGTCCAGGTCCCCGAGCCGGGCGTTGGCGGTCGCGAGATAGATGTGCGAGAGCATCTCGTCGCCGGGTGAACGCTGAACTTGCCATGCTGCTATCGCATCCTGGGACGCTTTCGCCGACCGATTCAGCGTTTTTGGGTCCTCCGCCCACATCAGCGAGAATCCCCGGTAGTAGATCTGCTTCGCTGGTGTGAACGTGAACAGGCCCGGAAACTCGTCCGTGCTCGCGCGGTCGCGTGCACGCTCAGCGTCATCGAGCAGTTCCAGCGCCCGGCCGGAGTCACCCAAGTTCGCTACCGAGGCAGCGAGCCCGCACAGCAGCCGCGCTTCCGCTGTGCCTGTCGAATTGTTGGTGTAGCGGAGTCCGTCCGACGCAGCCCGAGCTGCTTGCTCGAAGTTCTTGTCGAATCGGAAAGCCAGTGCCTGGGTGCCTCGGGACCATGCCCGCAATTGGTCGTGGTCGGCGCGATCGCCGAGCTTGAACGCGGCTTGTGCGTGCATGCGGGCCGTTTCCGCCTGCCCCAGGTCCAACGTGAGATATGCCAGCACGCCACACACACGCCCCAGCGCCGCGTAAAGCGTTCGCAGTTCATCCGGTGAATGCGCACCGACCCTGACGCGACGCATCAGCTCAACGCGGAGGTCCGACGCCCGCGTCAGAGTGATCTCGTAGGGCTCGAACCTGGCGCCGGTCGCGATCTCGTGCACTCCGGCTTGGATCTCGTCGAGGTCGGCCGCGTCCGGTAACGCCAGAAAGGACTCCGAATCGATTCTGGCCTGTTCCAGCATCCGCATCGTGTCCGCATGACGAGCGTGTTCGCGCTGGTCAGCATCCCACGCCGCGACCAGCCTTCCGGCGGCGCCGAGCGCGATGTCGGCCGACTCGACCCACGCGCGGTCTTTCGGCCACCGACGACCGGACTCGATGTGCGCGATCTTCGTGTGATCGCAGAACAGCAGCGCGCCGAGCTCGCGGAAGCTCAGGCCGCGGGCCTCGCGGGATCGCTTCAGCTCCGTGCCCGTTCGGTCGGTCTCCATACTGAGCAATTTCGTCGCTTCGGTGTCCACACGTACCCGCCTGCCTGTTGACAGTTCCCCACACCCGGTTTGTCAACAGCGTAGCGCGCCCACAGGCAGCCCCGCCGTGGTGAGCTCCTTCTACCGAAGCCGCCAAAGTCAGGGACGCACGAGATGAGCAACGACACCAGCCGAGGTGAATCGCTATGCCCGGGAACGTAACCGACCACAGTGCACCGAGGTGAAGCCGATGACGAACGCTCTCGAAGCCGAGATTCTCGCGTTGCTCAGACCAGGCGGGATGTTGACCGCAGACACGATCGCCCGCAACCTGAACGCGCCGAAGTGGCGGGTGGTGCGAGTCCTGCGCGCATTGCGTGAAACCGGTGACGCCTTCCAGAATCGCCGCGAAGCGTGGCAGATATCGGCGCCGCAACGCCGCCCGCAACGACAGGCGACCCGATGAACCACCTCACCACACCGAACCCAGCGCCCGGCCCGTCGCTGGTGGACCTGCTGGCCACACTGGACGCGATGTGTGAAGCCGGTTGGGTCGCCACCAGGTCCGATCCGACACCGCCAATGCCGACCGACCAGACGGCCCACGGTCGTGCCGATGCCGACAATCTCCGGCGATACGTACAGCTGAACCGAAACAACCCAGGAGAGAATCAGTGAGCGATGCGACCGAAACCCGGGTTGCTGAGCTGACCGACCGAGCCGCGCACCGGTCCTTGGGCATCCGCCGGGCACCGGAACCACCCTACGGATGGGAGCTGTACAGCCCGTTCCGGGTGATCTGCCACGGATCGCTCGACAACATCGCCGATTGGCTCAGCGCGGCGGAAGGCACCGGCCGATGAAACGACCCGCACCCGCTGAGATCACACCGTCCTGGGCTCGATCACGACTCGACATCCGGCCCGGCCGCAACACCCACGCCGCACTTGCGCCAGCCACTCGGCGCGGATCCGCGTCAGCGGGAAGCGTCGGCGTGCAGGCGTTGTGCGCGACGCAGCATCGTACCGATACCGGCGGTCATCCGATCGCGGTCGAGCGGCTCGGCGATGATCGGGTCACCGGTGCGGACGTAGTAGCGGCCATCGGGGTAGTCCATCCACCAGAACGTGCGAACCGAGGCCGACGGGCGGGCGTCGATCGCGCCGCCGGTGAAAGCGGCGACCTCGCCGTAGGCCGAGCGTGGACGCTCGAACATCAGGTTCAGTTGCTCGGTCGCGGTGAGCGCACCGGCCCGGAATTCGAAGTGCTCATCTTCCTCGGCGATGCGGGCGCGCGAGATTTCCAGCGGTGCCCGCCTGCCTGGCTCACGAGCGGGCAGAGCCGCGACGGCGGCTTGCGCGACCTGATCCGCGCCGCACACGGTGAGGATGACGTCACCACCGGCGTTCTCAGCCGGACCGGGTTCCTGAATGAGCGTCGCGCCCGCCTCACTGCGAATCGCACCGAAGAACCGGATGATGCGCGGATCATGCTGCCCGACATATCCTTTCGACTCAACGCGCGCATCCGGACTCAGCAGCGTGTTCAGGGCAGCTTCGATCTCGGGATTGTAGGTGGCGAGCAGTCTTTCCACCGCCTGCTCGCGGTGTCGCCTCAGCTCGTCGACATCGCTGATCTCCGTGCGGAATTGCAGCGGGTAGGGCAGCCGGTCACGCCCATACGCCGACCAGAGGATGGCGAACTCTTGGGCGGTGAATCTACTGCTGTGCACTGTCGAAATCCCCGCCGATCACCGGGGGTACCGTTCTGATGTCGCTGATACCGGTCAGGATTTCACCGTTGTCCTGTGTGATGAGGTACTCCGCGACGCCCCGGCGCTCCTCGTCGTTTTGTCCGCCGCCTCGCGCTCCGGGGGCGCCCGCACCCATCCCGCCCATACCGGTTCGCCCGGCGGCACCGCCAGCAGCGGTGTTCGTCGCTGCCGCTACAGGCTGCCCCGTACCGGGCATTCCAGCCACTGCGCGACCTGGGCTCAGCGTTGAACCTGGCGAACCGCCACGACTTCCACCTCCCGCGCCGACTCCAACGCCGCTACCGCCGGGCGCAGATCCCACCGGTGCCGACGACGGCGATGGTGTGGTGGGCGTTGTGGAGCCTGGCTGCGTGGCACCGGGAGTTGTCGCCGCTGGTGAAGTCGTCGAAGCTGCCGAGGTGTCGTCGTCCGACGACGCCGGGGAGTCTTCGGACGTGTCGCCCTCCTCTTGGGGCGCCGCCGGGTTCTGTGGTTCGGTGGCCTGGGGGTCCTCGGTCTGCGGCGTCTCGGCAGTCGGCTGCTGTGTCGTTGCCCGATCGCCGGTGCTCCCACCGCCGGGCACGCCCGGTGAGCCACCGCCGGGAGTTGCGGTGTCACCGCCGCCGCTGTCGACGATCTTCGGTGCGGTCGGCATGAACGGCACACCGGTATCGGATTGGACCGCGACTTGACCGTATATGGTCCGCAGGATCCGCCGGCCTTCTTCCTCGGCCTCGTCCTCGGTATACTGGTCCAGCTTCATCTCACCATCGACCGGCAGCGTCTTCCCCGTCAGTGTCGGGCGGTTGGTGACACCAGGCATCAACGCTTGCGTCTGCTCGATACCGGTCCGCATCTCATCCAGTTTGAGACTGATGGCAAGAGCTGCCGCCGGAAGCGTGCTCGACTGTGCCGCATAGTTGTTCACGGCGGTCACCGCCGCCGAGGCCGCGGCACCGACCCACCCGCTATCGGCATTGGTCGTCGCCTCGAACGCCGTGGTGAAGGTTTGCAGCGACGTCGAAACATCGGTGCTGATCGCCGACCACACATCCGACGCGCTCTGCACCGCACCGGGCTTCATCGCCGAGACGGCCGCCTGCATCTGTGCCAACGACATGTGGTCATATCCGTCATCGGTCCCCGTGAGGTGAGTGGGTTGGAACTGCTCCGCGAAAATGCTCGACAGCTGGGCCGCGTGCTGGACGAGGTAGATACCGCTGCGCTCCTGGTTCCACTGCTCCTGCGCGGCGATCACCTTGTCCCGGTACTCCTCGTAGGTCATCAGCCTTCCCCCGGACCGTTGAATTGCCCAGCGTTGTACTCATCCTGGGCTTGGAAGTTCGCGATCGCTTTGAGGACAACCTCTTTGGCCGTGGTCACTGCCTCAATGTGTTCACGGATCGTCTGGTCGAGAGACCGCTCCCCACCCGCAGCGGTCAGCGAGAACTTCCGCTCGAGGATCTGACTGGAGTTGAAGGTACCGAAACCGGTCACCTGCTCGACGTAGCCGATCTTGCTGAGAACGCCCTCCAGGACGGTGATGTGGTCATCACACACTCGCGTGAGTCCAGCGCCGACCTCGGGGTTCAGTGCGAGCTCCCCCGCAGCAGCTTGTCCTTCGAGCCGTTTCCACTCACCGGGATCGATATTCACCAATGCCTTGCCCCCAAATGCTCGCCCGGAGATATGTCACGAACGTGTGCGTTGTGCCCGCACGACTTCGCCTCAGCTAATCGGAATCTCATCGATCAACTCGTCCGCCAAGCGTCGAACCTCGACGCAAGGATCGGCGGCCGTGTCACGAGAACTGTGCCGAACGAGAATGTCGAAATCGATCGTCCCGGACGGCGCTTCGACGGCAATCTTGCAGGAGAAGTCGCGTCGCGACCCCGCCCAGCGGTACTGCAAAGCGGTCTTTCCATCGACTTGGGTGTCAGTGAAGTCACCATAGTCGGTGCGTTGCCTGATCTCGCCGAGCGTGTGGGCGCTCGTCAGGATGCCGAACGTGTAGGTCTTGTTCACGTCAGTCCAGCTGCAGATCTTCCAACCCTCGAACTTGACCCCGCCGATGTCTGTCTGCTGAGTGGCGGTGTTGAGCCCGGCATCAGTCAGCGCGGCATCTGGGAGACTGCACGGATCCCAGAGCACGGCATCCGAGTCCGCGCTCGTCGTCAGCGCAGCTGTCGTGCTGGGCTGCGTTGTCGTGGTCGGGTCAGCGTTGTTGCATCCGCTGATCGCGCCCACCACAACAGCGAGAGCTGGAATGGCCTTGTGCCACATCCGCATGAACGTCCCCCTGAACACAGCTCTTGTCGCGGGTACGCCCCACGATGCTTTTCTGGCCGACGACTCTACCCGATCAAACCAACCATGACTTCCGCTGGTAGTAGGGGTCGATGTCGTCGTCATCGTCCTCGTACGAAGGTCGGTACGGTCGCTCGGGCGCTTTCGCAGCCGGAACAGTCGGCGCGGTGTAGTAGTCCTGATAGCCGGGGTAGGGAGCTGGGTCCGGGCTGCGGGTCGAGGACGTGCCGTATTCGCGCGGGCGGTCGCCGGGTACGGCAGTGGACCAGCCCTGCTGGGATGGTGCCTGCGATGTCTGCCACGGGTCCGTTTGGGTTGGCTGCGCTGGTGCAGGCCGGGCGGGCGGCGTGGCGGTTTCAATGACGGTGGCGTCGGCGATTCGGGCTACGGCGGGGTCGTCGCGGAGTTCGGCCATGATCGCCGAGGTTCGGGCGGCGACCTCGGCGGCGGTGTCGCGGTACACGCGAACGATCAGCTCGGCGAGCTCCTGGGGGCCACGAGCATACGCGCTGTGGCCGATATGCAGCTCTGACAGGCGGCCGTTGGCATCAGTACGGATCGTGATGCCATCCATGCTGGTCTGGCCGTGTACGTCAGCGACCGTTTGCTGGAGTCGGCGGACTTTTGCGCCGAGTTCTTCGTGCTGGGGGCTCATCGCGGTTCAATTCTGTCAGAGGTGTCGTCAGCGGGCCGGGTCAGGCCAACCGGGATACACCGGCTGCACCGGAGGGCGGACATCCCGGGCGTAGTCGTTGGGTGGGTGGTCCAATGCAACGTCAGGATCGATGGTTCGAGCCCAGGCAACACACGGATCGATCGCCACGGTTTGTCGATAATATTCACTCAGCCGCATCCCGCCGCGATAGTAGGCCCTCCACCCATCGAAGACGTTTTCACTAGGCGCTTGCCAGTGGGCTCGGTCAGCTCCTGTTAGCAGGGGGTAGGATTTTGACTCATATTCACCAGGTTTGCCCGTCATGTCGATAAACCGGTATTCAAGAAGGGCCGTGCCGATCCAGGTAGGAACCCATTTACCGTCGACGAGGCGGGAAATTCCCGTATCCAACGTGCATGTTTTTGCGTTGAACCCATCGGAAGCAGTTACGAGCGGGGAGAATTCCAGAATATGCTGGTAAAGGGTTCCTGCGATCTTTCCGCGATCGGAGATTGATTCGAATCCTGAATGCTGTCTACTGTCCAAGGCTTCCTGGAATCCCGGGTAAGTCGCATCGAGACCTGCGGCGTTGCCGATGATCCCCGACTCGCTCATAGCGCGGACCAGTCTCGCTTCGGTGGAGGATAGGTCGACTCCTGGTGCGGCGGACCACACCACGGTCGCGTTGCGGACTTCCTCGGGCGGGCGGTAGGGGCCTGGGACCGGTTCGGGTTCGCTGGCAGGTGTGCAGGCACTTACCAGAGTGAGTAGCGCGGCGAGTGCGTAGGTAGCACCGGCGCGGCGGGTTCTGGTGGTCACCATGTGTTTTTACCCGAGTTCGCCGATTGCTCTCCGGCGAGCCATTCGAGCCATTCTTTGCGTGGCATTTTGTCGCCGCCTTGGATCATCGAGTCCAGGGTTTGGTACTCGGACCCGCCCGGCGATGCTTGGGCGGTGTAGTCCTGGAGCGAGTCGGGATTGAGACCCGCCTGTTCGAGGAGGCCTTTTCGGCCGTTCGGCCCGACCTCGGCACTGTTTTGCTCGACGGTGGATGCGTTGTGGTAGTCCTGGCGATATTGGGAGTAGGGTTTGAATTCGCCGTTTTCGTTTTTGTAGATGTCGGGGACTTGGTTCATGTCGATTTTCCCGGCTTCGGCGAGTGTTTGCAGCATCGTGTATTCGCGGTGCTCGCTGCCGCCCCAACTGGTGGGCCGGTAGGTCGTGTCCTTGTCGCCGCGGTCGAAGTCGAAGTCGAATTGGGTGGTGTCCAGTTTCAGCGGGGACTGTTCAGGAGTGCTCGGCGAATCGGCCGACAGCACGAACGGTTTGAGGAACTCCGAGCCCGAAGCGACTGCGATTCCCTGCGGTCCCATGCCGCCCGCGACGATCTGCGATGCTGTCCATGCGGTGTTCCACTTGGCGTTGCGGCTGGCCTCGGCAGCGCTGGCATCGACGCCGTTCTGGGTCTCCTGGGCGGATTGGACATCGAGTCCTTGGTTGACCAGCCATTGCAGGCGGCTGCTGTACTTGCCGTTGTTCGGGTTGCCGTCACCGTTGGCTTCCTCTATGGCGAAGAGCCGGTCCATGCGCTGCGATTCAGCCAAAGCGGTGCCGTTGATGATCGTGCTCGCGCCCTCGTCGGAGTCGAGGATACTGAACACCCGCAACGGCTCGATCGGGCCACCGATCCCGGAGTTGTCCTTACCGCCGAAGTCTGGCCCGAAGCCCATTGTGTTGGTGAGGTCGCCAGGATTACCGCTGGGCATGCCGACCATGTTGCCGACGTAGGGCGCGAGTGCTTCGGCGACCTGGTCGGCGGTACCGTCACCGATCTTGCCGTCCCCGGAGAGCAGGGTCGTGTAGTTGTTCGTGCCGTCGGCGGACTTCTCGGTGGACATGATCTCAGCGAGCCCACGAGCCGCTTCACCCGCCTGGGTAGCGGCCTCCTTTTGGCCCGGGTAGTCCGGGCTATCCGGTGCTGCGGTGACATGCGCGTCACGCGAAATCCAGTCGGTAAGCGACCCCATCGCGGTCCCGTCGTCGCGTTGCAGCAACGGCAGCACTGCAGTGTCGGGATTGTAGCCAGCGCCGAGGATCTCAGCATCGCCCTCGCCGGTAAGGATCGCGTGGACGCCGTCTGTGTTGCGCGAACCGAGCGCGATCGCCTGCTCCAGCGGCTCGACATGCTTGGGGTCGTCCGAGGGTGAGTCGCTGAAGGGGAGACCGCCTCCGTGATCCTCGACCCACGCGGTGTGCATTCCCTGTCGAATCAGCTCAGTGGACATCTTGGTCCCCGGCTCATTTCCGGGCTCTGCCTGCGAAAGCGCCTGGAGGAAGTCTTTCTGATCGGTGACAAACTCCTTGTGGTTCCCCACGATCGTGCCGTCGCCGGGATACATCGTTGTGTTGGCATCGGGTGCCATCCCGTTGGGTGCGACACGGGTGGAGATGAGATCACGCATGTCTTGCGGCAAGTTCTCATAGCTCCCCCCACCAGTGAGCTTTCCGTCGCTGCCACGCCCGGTCCCGACCTTCTCGTTCGATATCACCAGCACACCGTTCGCCAGCGACGACGCCGCCTGCTGACCCGCCGGACCCTGAGCCTGCAACTGCTGGCTGGCGGCGGTGAAACCATCAGCACCTGCAGCGCTGTACAGCTCTTTCAGATACTGCTGGGTCCCAGCGGGAATGGTGGTGGGCTCGCCATTCAGGTAGGCCTGAAGCTGCGACGGCGGAATACCGGTGGCTTTCAGATCCTCGGTGAGCTGGTCGAGGACCTCCGCCGGAATCGGTTCGCCCTTGTCCACAGCCTCCTGGATCTGCGTACCGAGCGCCTTGCCGCCCGCACCCGACAACGTGGGGGTACCGACGGTCGCGCCACCAGGCCCGCCGTGTTGGTCGAGATCGGTCAAGCCGAGCGCGGCCGTAAACCGCAACGCGGTCAACGCGGTGCCCAGGTTCGCCAGGTTCTCCTTCAAGCTGGTCTGGAAACCTGCGGCCTCACGGTCGAGGCGCCCTTGCAAAATCGCCCGCATCGCGTCGGTGTCGTCACCGGGAACTGTCGGCGCGGTGACGGTTCCGTCCGGGGCGACGGTCATTCCGTGGACATTGACAGCGGCATCACGGGTATTGAGCACCGCCGACCGGTAGCCATCGATCGTCCCACCTTGCGCCACCATCGCGTCCCCGATGGTGGCGGTGGCGCGTTTCGATTGGGAGGCCGTGAGCAATTCCGATACAGCGCGCATCGAGGCAGCCGCGCTGGCATCGCCCTGCCAGTTCACCGCGCTCTTGTCCACCGCGAGATCGACTTCGGCCATCCGGTCGGTAAGGTCTGTTCCGGCCTTGATGATCGCCTGGCCCGCCGCGATGAGTGTTTGCGGCTTCCAGGACTCGACCTGAGGAATCGTCGGCGTCGTCACTGCGAGAGTCCTTCCGTCAGCGAGGTCAGCTGCGCGCGGAAGACATCCTCGACATCCTCGTAGGTCGTCGCGGCGGTTGCGGCGCCGTCGGCCATCGCCTGTACGGCGGTGCTGTGCTTGGACAGGGTGGTTTCCAGCTTCGCGGTAATTCTGCCCAACAGGTCCTCGATCCCGGCGTCGGGCATCACGACCGCTTCGATGCTGGTCTTTGCTGGCGCGGCGATCTGGGTGATCGCACTCGCCTTCACACCCAACTGTGTCCCGAGCGACCTGATCTCATCGAGATCAGCCTTCAGCATGTCCCCCATAGACGTACTCACCCCCATCGAAATTCACCACGACGTCGCCGCAGCCGTTCGGCTGACATGCTATCGAGACGCCGGATGCATCTGCAACGAGCTCAGGTCCGCTCCTGTCCATCGGTCAGTCCAACGACGGCAGCCGACCAGGATCAAGGCATCGACCGGTACAGAATGGCCGTGGAACGTGCAGTGCGTACCGTCACGGGCAAGGAATGCGTAACCGAAATGTCACCCCGGCCAGCATCGCGACCTCGGCGCGGCGCAGACCCGGCGTGCGCCTGCGTGGCCCCGCGGGCAGGCCGACCTCGGCGGGCGTGACCGCCTCGCGGCGGGTTCGCAGGAACAAGCCGAGTTCGTTGTCGCTCACCCGATCGACGGTACCCACTCGCGCGGGCCGGAGAGTGGCCGTGGCACTACCACTCTCAGCGTGGTCTCCCTGACTGCTTCGCGAGCGGCGACGGTGGAGATACCGGCCGATCGGGCCGGGCACACGACAGAGGAGGACACGGTGTCCGCACAGCCACTGAAGCTCGCGATCATCATCGGCAGCGTCCGTGAGGGCCGGTTCGGTCCGGTGGTCGCGAACTGGTTCGCACAGCAGGTCGACGACCGCTTCGACCTCGACATCATCGATCTGGCCGAGGTCGAGTTGCCCGCCGCGCTTCCGCCGGTGCCGCCCGCGATGGACCCCGACATGCCGCGCCCGGCGGGAATGGACGAGCTCACCGAGCGACTGGCCGCCGCCGACGCCTATGTCGTCGTCACGCCCGACTACAACCGCAGCTACCCGGCCGTCCTGAAGTCGGCCATCGACTGGCACTACACCCAGTGGGACGCCAGGACGATCGGGTTCGTCGGCTACAGCGGTGGCTCCGGCGGGCTGCTGGCCATCGAGCACCTGCGTCAGGTGTTCAACGAGCTCAACGCCCACACCGTGCGCAACTACGTGTCCTTCCCGCGCTACTACCTGCTCTTCGACGAGAACGGGCAGCTGCGTGAGCCGCAGGAGTTCGAGGCCGCGGCACAGGCGCTGCTCGACCAGTTGCACTGGTGGGCAAGGGCTCTGGTCGCGGCCCGGGCGGCGCAGGTCGCGGCCTGACGACGGGCCGAGCGTGTGCTCGGCCCAGCGACAAGGCCGCGGTTCGCGCCCAGCGGCCGCCGTGAGCACACGCGCCGCCGGGCCGAGCGGCACGCCCGCGGACCGCGACGTCGGGGGCGGCCGCGCACCCAAATAGACTGGCCTGCGTGGCTGCCTACTCCGCTGACCTGGACCTTGCTCTCCGACTGGCCGACGAGGCCGACGCGATCTCGCGGGTGCGATTCGGCGCCGTCGATCTGAAGGTCGACTCCAAGCCGGACCTGACGCCGGTCTCGGACGCCGATCTGGCGGTCGAGCAGGTCATCCGGCGCGTGCTCGCCGCGGAACGCCCCGAGGACGCCGTCCTCGGCGAGGAGTTCGGTGGCGACGCCGAGTTCACCGGCAGGCAGTGGGTGGTCGACCCGATCGACGGCACCAAGAACTTCGTCCGTGGCGTGCCGGTCTGGGCGAGCCTGATCGCGCTGCTCGTCGACGGTGTGCCGGTGGTCGGTGTGGTCAGCGCGCCCGCGCTGGGCAGGCGCTGGTGGGCGGCCGCCGGCTCCGGGGCGTGGGCGCAGGTGCACCCCGGAGCGCCGAAGCCGATCACGGTGTCGGCGGTGGGCGATCTCGGCTCGGCCAGCCTGGCCTTCTCCAGCCTGTCGGGCTGGCGGGAGCGCGGGCTGCGGGAGAATTTCATCGATCTCACCGACGAGGTCTGGCGGGTCCGCGGCTACGGCGATTTCTTCAACTACTGCCTGGTCGCGGAGGGTGCGGTCGACATCGCCGCCGAGCCGGAGGTGTCGCTGTGGGACCTGGCCGCGCTCGACATCCTGGTCCGTGAGGCCGGCGGCGCGTTCACCTCCCTGGACGGTCGGTCCGGCCCGCACGGCGGCGACGCGGTGGCGAGCAACGGCCTGCTCCAGGACGAGGTCCTCGCCCGTTTGCGCGCCTGATCCGGGTTATCCACATGTGCGCGCAGGCCGGTGAACGCCGTCGTCGGGTCCGGTGGACGGGCTGCGCGTCCGGCCCGCGCTCGTAGGATGGCCCGGTGAGCAATTCCGGCGCCACAGCCCCCGATGTCGACGACTTCCCGCCTGAAGACTTCCCGCCCGACGACGCGTACCCGTCCGACGGTGGCTATGTCTCCGAGCACGATTTCGACGACACCGGCGGCTTCCACTTCGACGACCTCGCTCCAGCCACGCCCGGGCGCGCGGCGGCACCCGCCCGCCCGGAGACCGCCGAGGAGGTGCTGCGCCGGGTCTTCGGCTACGACGCCTTCCGCGGCGACCAGGCCGCCATCGTCGAGCAGGTCGTCGGCGGCGGCGACGCGCTGGTCCTGATGCCGACCGGCGGCGGCAAGTCGCTGTGCTACCAGGTGCCCTCGCTGGTGCGGCCCGGCGTCGGCGTGGTCGTCTCACCGCTGATCGCGCTCATGCAGGACCAGGTCGACGCGCTCAGCGCGCTCGGCGTGCGGGCGGGGTTCCTGAACTCCACCCAGTCGCCGGATCAGCGGCGCACGGTGGAAGCGCAGTTCGTCGCCGGTGACCTCGACCTGCTCTACCTCGCGCCGGAGCGCCTGCGTCTGGAGTCCACGCTGCGGCTGCTCGACCGCGGCACGGTGGCACTGTTCGCGATCGACGAGGCGCACTGCGTGTCGCAGTGGGGCCACGACTTCCGGCCCGACTACCTCGCGCTGTCGCTGTTGCACGAGCGCTGGCCCGATGTCCCGCGCATCGCGCTCACCGCGACCGCCACCGAGAAGACCCGCGCCGAGATCGTCGAGCGGCTCGACCTGGGCGCGGCGAAGCAGTTCGTCTCCAGCTTCGACCGGCCCAATATCCAGTACCGGATCGAGCCGAAGAATCGCGCCGACCGGCAGCTGCTCGATTTCATCCGCGCCGAGCACGCCGGCGACGCGGGTATCGTCTACTGCCTGTCGCGCAACTCGGTGGAGAAGACCGCCGCGATGCTCAACGAGAACGGCGTGCGCGCGGTCCCGTACCACGCGGGCCTGGACAATCGGACCCGTGCCGAGAACCAGGCCAGGTTCCTGCGCGAGGACGGCCTGATCGTGGTGGCCACCATCGCTTTCGGCATGGGTATCGACAAACCCGACGTGCGGTTCGTCGCCCACCTGGACCTGCCCAAATCGGTGGAGGGTTACTACCAGGAGACCGGTCGCGCCGGCCGCGACGGGCAGCCGTCGACGGCGTGGATGGTCTACGGCCTCGCCGATGTCGTGCAGCAGCGCAAGATGATCGACTCCAGCGAGGGCGACGCCGCGCACCGCAGGCAGTTGCAGCTGCACCTGGACGCCATGCTCGCGCTGTGCGAGACGGTGGGGTGCCGCCGCGTCCAGCTGCTGAACTATTTCGGTCAGCCCGGCCAGGCCTGCGGCAACTGCGATGTGTGCCTGAATCCGCCGGAGACCTGGGACGGCACCGTCCCGGCGCAGAAGCTGCTCTCGACGGTGCTGCGGCTCAAACGCGAACGGGGACAAGCCTTCGGCGCGGGCCACCTGGTCGACATCCTGCTCGGCAAATCGAACCCGAAGATCACCCAGCACCGGCACAACGAGCTGTCGGTGTTCGGGATCGGTACCGATCTGCGCGACACCGAATGGCGGGGCGTGACGCGTCAGCTGCTCGCCGGCGGACTGCTCGCGGTGCAGGGGGAGTACGGCGTGCTCGCGCTCACCGATGCCAGCAACGAGGTGCTGTTCGCGGGCAAGAAGGTGCTGATGCGCCGCGAGCCCGAACGCGCCGCCCGGCCCGCGCGCGGTGCCAAGTCGGCCAAGGCCACCGTCGATCTGCCCGCCACCGAGCTGCCGGTGTTCGAACGTCTGCGCGCCTGGCGCGCGGCGACCGCCAAGGAACAGGGCGTGCCCGCCTACGTGGTGTTCCACGACGCGACGCTGCGCGAAATCGTCGCGCGCAAACCGGGTTCGCTCGCCGAACTCGGCACCGTCGGCGGCGTCGGCGAGAACAAACTGGCCCGCTACGGCGAGGGGGTGCTGGCCGCGCTCGCCGAGGAGTAGGCACCGCGCGGGGAACGCGCGACGAACCGGGCCGTGGCGCGATACATTCGAGCCATGGCGAACGGTGAAGGCTCCGAGGGCGACTCGTCGGGCGGCACGAGTTCCGGCGGCGCCGACACCCCGCTGCCGCCGATACCGCACCGGCACAGCGACCCGGTGGTTGCGCCGAGCCTGCTCGGCGGCCACCATCCGGTGGTCCACCGGGGCAGGCCGCGCTGGTCGACAGTCGCCCTGATCCTCCTGTTCGCCTCGGCCCTGGCGCTCTACCTGGCCCTGCGTCCGGGCGGCTGACCCGCCACCCACACTCGCCCATGGCATTCCGGTACCCGCGCGGTTCCGGAATGTTTGCGATGTTGCGGACCAGCGGAGGACGCCGAGCGCTGTGACCTGTGGTAGCCGCAGGTCATAGCCCTTCCGACACTCCGATACCCGGCGCACTGTAGGCCTCCTCGACCGATCGAGCCGATCGGTCCCGGCCCGAGGAGGCGACGGGAATGGTATGGGTGACCTGGGTGACGCGAGGGGCGTGCGCTGCCCTGATCGCGACCGGATTCGTCTGGGCGACAGCACCGGTGGGCTCCGCCGAGCCCGCGACGCCGATCGGCGGGCAGGGCCTGCATCGGATACTGACGCCGTCGCTACCCGGCACCTACGGCGTCGACACCGCCGTGGTGATCCTGGGCTACGGTCTGACGCCCGAGGGCACCCTGCGCGCGGAACTGGTCCGGCGGTTACGGGCCGGCCTCGTGCAGGCGGTGTTCGCGCCGTGGTCGCCGATCATCGTCACCGGTGGCAATCCGCGGGCCGGACTCAGCGAGGCGGACGCGATGGCCGACTGGCTGGTTGCGGCGGGCATCGACCCGGCGCGGATCCTGCGTGAGCCGCAGGCCGATTCGACCGTGGCCAATGCCCGCTTCACCGCGGCGCTGATGGTCGAGCACCACCTGCGCGCCGCGGTCCTGGTGACCTCGGGCGACCACCTCGATCGGGCCAGGGCCGCCTTCGACGCCGTGGGTGTGCTGGTCGTCGGCGAGCTGACCCCCGACCGCACACCGTGGCCGGCCCTGCCACTGCGCGTCGACCAGTTCGGTCCGGCCCTCCCGCCTGCTTGACAGGCACAGTCGCGCAGCGTTCCTCAGTCATTCGCGCATGGCCGGAGCGAAGGCCGAGGTACGCCTAGCCCGGACCGCCACTTCCTGTGAGCGGACACAGTGTTTCGTCATGTGACCGCCGTCGGCGAGTCCGCACAGCATCGTTGGGCGCAGGGGGTCCGCCGTTTCCCGCCCGCCAACTCCGAGGTGACATCTTGACGCTCCAGCTCTCCGACCGCGACATCCTGGCCGAGCTCGAACCGACCGCCGAAGCGAACCTGAACGACCACCTGGCCAAGGCCAAGGACTGGCACCCGCACGACTACGTGCCGTGGGACGAGGGCCGCAACTTCGCCGCGATGGGCGGGATCGACTGGGACCCGGACCAGTCGCGGCTCAGCGAGGTGGCCAAGGCGGCGATGATCACCAATCTGCTCACCGAGGACAACCTGCCGTCGTATCACCGCGAACTGGCCGACACCTTCGGCTTCGACAACGCCTGGGGCACCTGGGTCGGGCGCTGGACCGCCGAGGAGAACCGCCACGGCATCGTCCTGCGCGACTACCTGGTGGTGACCCGCGCGGTCGACCCGGTCGCGCTCGAAGAGGCCAGGATGGCGCACATGACCGCGGGCATCGCCAAGCCGGAGAAGGGCTCGCAATTCCTCAAGGGCGTCGCCTACGTCACCTTCCAGGAGCTGGCGACCAGGATCAGCCATCGCAACACCGGCAGGCTCTGCGACGACCCGATCGCCGATCGCATGCTCGCGCGCATCGCGACCGACGAGAACCTGCACATGATCTTCTACCGCAAGCTCTGCGCGGCCGCCCTCGACCTCACTCCCGACGCGGCCATGCGCGCCATCACCGATGTCGTCGTGCGCTTCCAGATGCCCGGCCTGAACCAGCCCAACTTCCGGCGCAACGCGGTCCTGCTGGCCAAGCACGGCGTCTACGACCTGCGCCAGCACCTCGACATCGTGCTCGAGCCGGTGCTGCGCACCTGGAAGGTCTTCGACCGCACCGATCTCGGCGACGAGGGCGAACGCGCCCGCGACGAACTGCACGCCTACCTGCTCGACCTCGAGGCCAAGGCGACCCGATTCGAGGAACAGCGCGACCGGGCACTGGCCCGCGCCCTCGAGCGCGCGGCGAGCTGAGGGTGGGACGGACCTTGGAATAAACGGCTGGCGCGGTCACTTAGAGTTGACCGTTATGAAGGAAAAGGGCAGGAAGGTCATCGCGACCAACCGCCGCGCGCGGCACAACTACACGATCCTCGACACCTATGAGGCGGGGATCGCGCTGGTCGGCACCGAAGTGAAGAGCCTGCGGGAAGGCAAGGCGTCGCTCGTCGACGCCTTCGCGACCGTCGACAACGGCGAGGTCTGGCTGCGCGGCCTGCACATTCCCGAGTTCAGCCACGGCACCTGGACCAACCATTCGCCGCGGCGTACCCGCAAGCTGCTGCTGCACAAGCGCGAGATCGAGCACCTGGTCGGCAAGTCCAGGGAGGGCAACCAGACGCTGGTGCCGCTGTCGATGTACTTCTCCGACGGAAAGGTGAAGGTCGAGCTCGCGCTCGCCAAGGGCAAGCAGGATTACGACAAGCGCCAGGACCTCGCCCGCAGGCAGGCCGAGCGTGAGGTCACGCGCGAGATCGGTCGGCGGGTCAAAGGCATGCGTTGATCTCCGTCCTGCTCGCCCTCGTGGCGGCGACGGGGTACGGAGTCAGTGATTTCTTCGGCGGGATCGCCGCCCGGCGGGTCACCGCGTTGCGGGTGGTCGTCGTCTCGTACCCGTGGTCGGTGCTGCTGGTCTTGCTGATCGCGCCGCTGGTCGGCGGGCACGCGGACGCGGCATCGATGCTGTGGGGCCTGGCCGCGGGCGTGGCCAGCGGCCTGGCGGTGTGGTGGTTCTACGCCGCGCTCGCCGACGGGCCGATGTCGGTGGTGTCGCCGGTGACGGCGGTGCTGGTCGCCGGGATCCCGGTGATCGCCGGGCTCTTCCTCGGTGAGCGACCGGGTCCGGCGGCGATCGCGGGTATCGCCCTCGCTCTGGTCGCGGTAGTGCTGGTCAGCCGGGAAGCGCCCGACGAGACGACCGAGGAGATCATCGGCGGCCGCGAACTGCGGTTCACCCGGCGGGTCGCGCTCCTCACCGTCGGTTCGGGTGCCGCGTTCGGGTTCGCCTTCTTCTTCCTGCACGAGACCAGCGCGAGCGCCGGACTGTGGCCGCTGCTCGGCCAGCGCGCCGCCGCGACGGCCGTCGTGTGGACCTCCGCGCTGGCCGCGGGCCAGTTCCGCGGCCTGCACGGGGAACCCCTGCGGCTGGCGCTGGCGGTCGGCGTCCTCGATGTGATCGCCAACGCGGCGCTGCTGTACGCCTTCCACGGGTCGCTGCTGTCGGTGGTCAGCGTGATCGGTTCGCTGTATCCGGTCGCGACCGTGCTGCTGGCGATGGTGCTGCTCGGCGAGCGGGTCAGCACCACCCAGAAGGTGGGCATGGTGCTCGCGCTCGCGGCGGTCGCCATGATCGCCGCGAACTGAGCCACTACAGCCGGGTGCAGGGCTCGTGCAGGTCCAGCTTGCCCAGCGTGCTGCCCTGATAGCCGACCTCGATCGCCCGCGCGCCCATCGGCGCCGCCTTGTCCGGCTCGAACACCGAGGTCCATTCGCCGCTCAGGTCGGGTTGGATCGCGCCTGCCGGATGGATGACGACCATGCCCTCGCCGTCGGGTCGCAGATCCTCGATCGCGCGGCGCAACCCGGCTCTGGTGAGCTCGCCCTCCTCGGCCGCCGCGATGAGCAGGGCCTCGAGCGGATAGGAGATCGCCCAGCCGAGCGAGTAGCCGAAGTTGGCCGGTTCGCGATCGATGGCGGCGCGCGCGTGCCGGGCGCCGACGCTGTCGCCGTTCCAGCTGTCGACCGGGGTCGTGTAGTTGTAGAGCGCCGTCAGCGCGGGGGCCGCGGCGGTCTGCAGCAGCGCGGCGTTCCAGGTCGGCAGCGAGCCGAGGAAGCGGCCGGTGTAGCCCGACTTCACCAGCTTGCCCACGATCTCGGCGGTCTCGGCGGGACCGGTGGCCAGCATGACCAGGTCGGGGTCGGCGGCCAGGATCTCCTCGACCGGCCCGTCCTGGTTGCCGACCTCGCCGTTGGGGCCGGTGTCGACCCGGTCGGCGATGGTGGCGCCATTGGCGATCGCCCACTTCAGCGCGCCGCTGGCGTAGTCGCCGCCGTAGTTGCCGCGGTAGGCGACGATGGCGATATTGCGCGGGGCATAGTGGGTGCGGGTGAACCAGTCCAGGCCGGTCACCGCTTCGGTGCAGTAGGAGTAGCCCGCGCTGAGCACCAGGTTGCGGTCGGCGCTGCGGTAGTTCCAGCCCGACCACTGGGTGGCCGCCACGCTGACCATGTCGTCGGCGTCCATCTGATTGAGCATCGCGATGGTTTGCGCGGTGCCGAAGCTCATCGCCAGCGCCAGCACCTGCGGCTCGATCTCGGCGTAGGCGGTGCGATGCGTGCGCGGATCGAAGGCGGTGTTGCGGGTGTTGGTGGTGATGTCGATGTCGTAGCCGCCGATGCCGCCCGCCTGGTTCACCTGCTTCCAGAACGCCAGCTGGCCCTCGTTCATCGACGCGCCCAGCGCGGTGAACGGGCCGTTCGCCAGATCCGACAGGACACCGAGATAGATGCACCCGCGGTCCTTGTGCACCGATCCGGGGCACGGTGCGCTGGTGACTCCCGGACTCGCGGTTGTTTCGCCGGCGGAGCACGCCGCGGCGAGGACGAGGCCGGCCACGACGGGCACGGCCGCCGATCGGCGCAGCCGACTGGTGAATGCCATGAGGTAACTCCTTGTTCCAGCCGCACCCGGGATCTCGCGCGTCCCGGCCCGGCCGATCGAGAACAGTACCCCGGCCGACCGGCGCGTCTACCCGGATCGGCGGTGCGAATCAGTGTGGTTCGCTGATGAGTCACATCGGCGACACCGCGCGCTGGCAGAAATATCGGGAAGAATCGCGGCGACGGCAGTGTTAACATGACTAGCCCGCAAGGTGCGGGCACGTACGGGGCTGAACGGTTTCGACTGCGTACGTTGATTCAGGGGAAGCGTGTCGGTGCAGGCAAGAGACCACCGTAAGCGTCGCTGCAACCAATTAAGCGCCGATTCCAATCAGCGCGAGTACGCCCTCGCTGCCTAAGTAGCAGGTCGTCTCTGTCAGTCCGGGTTCGTCCCTCGACCCGGGTACTGGCATCAGCTAGAGGGAATTACCGTTCGGCTCGGTCGCGGAGTCGGACGGGACATCAAACAGTGACTGGGATCGTCATCCGGGCTTGTTCGCGAGACCCGGAGGTCCGAGCAGAGGCCTAGCGAACTGCACACGGAGAAGCCCTGAAGACGCGGCGGAGGACCCGGGTTCGATTCCCGGCAGCTCCACGAAGCCCCCGACCTGTTAGGCGCAGGTCGGGGGCTTTTTTCATGCTACGACGACCCGGAGTTCAGGTGCGGTGACCACATTTTGACCACGCCGCGAAGCGGCGCCGCGGAATCCGGCCCCCATCCGATCCGCCACGCCGTCGAGATCGTCGTCGAAGAGATGTCCGTAATTGTCGAGCGTCATCGTCGCCGACTTGTGGCCGAGCTGACGTTGGACCGTCTTCACGTGCGCGCCGCTGGAGATCATGAGCGACGCCGCGGTGTGCCGCAGTTGATGGGCCGTCACGCGTGGAAACGTTGCCGGGCCCCGCGTGCCATCCTCGCCGACAGGCACCGACGCCGTGATGCACCGGCCTACTGCCTTTCTGAACCAGTGGGTTGTGGTCGGTGGCCGGATCGGCGTTCCATCGGGACGGGACCAGAGGAGGCCCACCGGGTCGCGTTGCGCACCGACGACCGGCGCTAACAGCTCGGCGACTTCGGCGGGCACCGCGACTGATCGCAGCTCCCATGTCTTCGGTGTGGTGATCACCGTCCGCGAGTTCACCTTGGAGGCTGAGCGGGCGATGTGGATGCGACGCCGCCGGAGGTCTACGTCGCGCGGACGCAGCGCGGCCATCTCACCCCAGCGCAGACCCGAGTAAGCGAGCAGCATCACGATTTCCTCGCCCTTGCTGCACTCCGCAGCGAGGCTGGCCACTTGGTCGTGGGTGAGGTAGACGTGATCGACCGGCACGCGGCGGGGGAGGTCGATCTTGGCCGCGGGGTTCGCAGCGATGCGCTTTTCTTCGACGGCCTCATCAAGGATCATCGAGAGCACTCCGTGAATGTCTGCCACGGTAGACGCCGCCCGGTCGATTCCGGCGATCCAGTCCTTGATTTCGTGCCGTTCGATAGACGCGAGTTTCCTTGGCCCCCATTGTGGTTCGATATGGACGCGCCAGATGGACTCCACACGCTCGGACCATGATTCCTTGGTGTGTATCTGACGCTTGATCCACGCCGCGCCCATCTCGGCGACGGTGAGCCGACCCATCGACGGCGCGATGTACTCCCCGGTCATCTTCTTGACTTCGACCGTCGCCGCGAACTGCTCGGCGTCGATCTTGCGACGAAACCCGCGCTTGGTCGTCTGCGAGCCGCTGGGGGTGCGGTAACGCACGCGAAGCTTGGTGTGGCCGGCCTTCTTGCATGGGTCGTCAGCGCCGGTGCCATCCGGTCGCCCCTGAGTGGTGTAGAACCTCTGGCCGCATGCTTTCAGGCACGAGGTCGTCTGGTATGGCTCAATCGTTGCCACGTGAAATGACCTCTCTCAGTTCGGCTTTCAGATCGCGAGCCACCCTCCCGCGCTTTTGGTTGTTGGCTCCTTCGCCAGCACGGGCGTCGCGCTCGGCGCTGAACCCGCGGCCCCAGCGGTCGACGGCCTTCTGCTGCAGCTCGGCGACCCTCAGTCCGAGGTCTGCCGCCGCGCGCTCGTCGGCGTCGGTTGCGCCGAATATGGCCGCCTGCCATCGATTGAACCTGTCCAGCTGATCGGGACTCGTCCAGTCGTCGCGGTCCATGAACTCACGTTTGAGGACCCTGCCTGTCGCGGCCGATCTCTCTCGAAATGCTGGGATCTCCGAGGCCAGCAAGCGGACCGCATCGCCATTGACGAAGCTAACCAGGCGCTCCCCGGGGACCGTCAGAACCTCGTTGAGCTCGACCCGCCCCTCATAGGTGAGCAGATCTGCCAGTGTCACGTCCTGGCCGGTGAGGCTGCGCAGTGCGCCCGCGACTGCAACCAGGTTTGGAATGGTCGGGCTGATGTCGCCCTTCTCGAGCGCCGAAACTCGTCCGGCGTTCCACTTCAGGCCGAACTCGCGCGCGTGTCGGCTCATCTGGTCGGTGGTGTGTGCGCCTCGATAGCGCTTGGCATTCATGCCGACCACCTCCGCCAAGGTGGGCGGGCGTGTCGGCTCATTCTCGCTGGCAGGCATAGCCGATCACGTTATCTAACTTTTCCGATCATTGACAGACCTAGGTGCCTGTGGTCCCCTGTTACTCGTTAACACGAATTTAGATCGACGAGAAGAGGCCTGGATGACCCTCAAGTTCGCCGAGTCCGCGCAAGCCTTGCTTGACGTTGCCGACAGGCCGCGACCGCTCGCGACTCCTGCCGAGGTCGCCGAGTACCTAGGGACCACGGTCGCCGCGCTGGCTCAGCAGCGCTATCGGGGTGAAGGAGCGCCGTACAAGCGCCTGGGCAGGGGGATTCGCTACGACTGGGCCGAGGTAATGGCCTGGGTCGAGGCGAATACCGTCCGCGCCGGCGCCGCCTGATGTTGCTCACCTCTGACCCCCACGAAAAAGCCCTGGCCGCGGGTGGAGCCGCGAACCAGGGCAACAAACCTACCCGCCACCAAGCAGGAGATTCGATGTCTGATCGTACCGCCCCCGACCTGGCTGCGCAGCTGCTCACTGTCCTCACGGCCGTCATCCTCGCTGCGGTCACCGCCTCGGGCCGCACGGTCGCTGCCCTTGCCGCTGCGATCGGCGTAGAGCCCGACGAGCTGAGTTGCACGCTCAACGGCCGTCGAGAACTGTTCGCGAGCGAGATGATCGCGCTGGCCGAGGTGCTGGGTGTTCGCGCCTCGGCCTGGCTGACCGAGGCCGAGCGCCTGGCTTCGCCCCTGCATCATCTCGCACCCGGCGACCGGGTGCGGTTTCGAGTCCCGGCCGGTATCGACGGCAGCGCTCCACGCGAGACGGTAGGCACGGTGCTGCTGTTCGACGTGCGCGACGGTTCGGCGATGGTTGCCGAAGACGGCGGCGACACGGGGTGTGTACAGCCGTTCGATCTGCTCGACCTGCTGCCAGCCGACAGCGGCGAACTCGACGAGCTCGCGGTGCATCGCATCTACAAGCAGGTCGCCGGGGTCGCCACGTCCGAGGAGGAGCGCGAGCGCGACGCTGCCCTCGACGCGGCGATCTACGACGGCCGCGCGTGCGTCAACTGCGGTCGCATCTGGGCAGTGGGTGAGTCCTCTCGCCCCGCTGGCATCGGCTCGCACGGCCAGTTGTTCCGGTGCGGCGTCGGGTCCGGCTGCTCGGCGGAACCTCGGTGACTGAACAGCGGCCCACCGAAGTGCCGGGGCGGTCTACCGCCCCGGCACCCGGGCCACGTATCCAGTGCCCCGCCGACGTCCGCGAGACCTGGCGCAGACACATGGGTGACCGGCCGGTGTCCCAGGTGAGTCCGCGGGAATGGCTCGAGAACGCATTTCGACTGCGGGCCGAGCAGGCCGCCCACAGCCTCGCCGACATGGCGGCATCCCGGCTCTACACCCCCGATGAGATTGTCGCCGCCTGGCGAACCGCTGGCGCAGCTCTGGTGCGCGCGCTGGCCGAGCATCACCAGGTCGTCGGTGACGAGCGAGAGGACTGATTTGTGACCGCGACGCCCGCGCCCCCGGCGCACTGCTACGACCACGCACACTACGAGCGGACGTGCTTCACGTGCCAGCAGTTCTACCGCGAGCAGATGGCCGAGTTGCGGCAGGCGGACCGGCCGGTGCTCGAGGTGGTTTCCGAGCCGGTCGACGAGAGTGGTTCCCGGTTCCCACCCCCAGGGGTCGGGAACCGGGAACCACGGCAACGGAACCGGCGAGCACCGGAACCAAACCGACGCGTAGACCCTGGTCAAGCCGGTTCCGATCGGTTCGGAACCGGTTCCGAACCAGTGGATTACGGGCGGTACTTCGACGTGGCCGCGCTGCTGGCCGGAGAGCTGCCGGAACCACCCGCCCCGGCCTACGGGATGCGCGACGACCAACGCGCGCTGTTCTACGCCGGAGAGGTCAATCTGGTGTTCGGCGATCCCGAGTCCGGCAAGACCTGGCTTGCTCTGGTCGCCGCACGGGAACTGCTCGGCGAGTTCGGCGACGGCCGCGTCCTGGTGATCGACCTCGACCACAACGGGCCGGGGCCGACCGTCGTCCGATTGCTGGCGCTCGGCGCGGACCGTTCCGCGCTGGCCGATCCCGAGCGGTTCCTCTATGTCGAGCCCGAGGACCGCCTACACCTCGCCGCTGTCGTCGCAGATATGCAAACGTGGGGGCCGAACGTGGTGGTGCTCGACTCGCTCGGCGAGCTGCTGCCGCTATTCGGTTCGTCGTCGAACTCCGCGGACGAGTACACCAACGCGCACCGGTCGGTGCTCAAACCACTTGCGAAGTCCGGCGCCGCGGTGCTGGTCATCGACCATCTCGCCAAGGGCACCGAATCGCGCACGCTCGGGCCGGGCGGCACAGCGGCCAAGCGGCGCACCATCGGCGGTGTCTCGCTGCGGGTCACGGTCAACGAAGCGTTCACGCCAGGCAAGGGCGGATCGGCCTGGCTGACCGTGAACAAGGATCGGCACGGCGGCCTGCGCCAGCACTGCCCAGCCGGAGGCAAGGAACCGTCAGCGGGGCTGTTCCGACTCGACCAGCACGCCACGATGGACGGCGTTCTGGAGCCGATCATTCGAGCGCCTGCCGAAGACGACCGAGTGCCGGTCAGTTTCGGCATTGGCACTGCCGACCCGGCGCGCGTGGAAGACGACGTGGCGGCCCTCGACGACCTCGACCCGCCGCCGGAGTCCAGGCGAGACGTACAGGCGCGGATGAAGTGGGGCGCCCCTCGCGCCAACGCCGCGCTCAAGGCGTGGCGCGAGCGCGCGGACGGTGCGGCATGACCGCCTGGCCCACAATCCGCGAGCTCGCCGCCGAGCTGGCCGACGACCGTCTCGACGGTGCCGCCTGTACAGCGCGGGCGCCGCTGTTCGACGCGGTGGTCGACGGTGAAGACGACGACGATCGTCTCTATCGACTCATTGCGGCCGCGCGTATCTGCCACGACTGCCCGGTGCTGGTGGCCTGCAACAGAATCGCTCGCGAGCTCGGCGCCGACGCCATCGGCGTGTGGGCAGGGCGGGCCCGCGGTATGCCCCGTGCGCCTGGTCGGCCTCGACGGGGTGTGGCATGACCCGATCAGGAGTGGATCTCGCATTGGCGTACTGGCTGGCCCAGCGTGAAGCCACCGCGCACCGTCGTGCCGGGCGGGCAATACCGGAGCGACTGCGCACTCACCTACGCGCCCTCGAGGCGCTGCTCGAGTCCGAGGACGGACCGCCCGCACCGCCCATCCGAGGATCGTGGGAACCGTCAGGACTGACGTTGCTGACAGCCGAGCAGGCCTCGGCCGCACTGGATGTGACACCGCGGCAGGCTCGGCGACTCGGCCACCGAATCGGTGGCCGGCGAATCGGTGGCCGGTGGCTGTTCGACCGCGACGCCGTGACAGAACACCGCGATGGAAGGACGACCAACCCGTGAGATACGCACCCAGGCACAACGGGCCATCGGCGCGACTGCTCGACCCCGCCGCCCGCCCGCCAGCCGAACTGATCCCCGAGAAGCTGGCTGGCCTACTCGTCGAGCGTGACGCCATCGCCGAACGGGTGAGTACCGCCAACAGCGCCCTTGCCTACCTGGCCGACGATGCCCGCGACCGTGAAGCCGCCCAGGCCGACGCCGAGGTCGCTGCCACGGCCGCGCGAGCAGGCAAGGCAATCCCGGCGCCCAAGGCCGAGCCCAAGCTGTCGGCCGACCGGGCCAAGGCGGTACGGGAGTACGAAGCCCACCGCGCCGCACTGGCCGCGATCACCACCGAGTGCGAAGACGTGAAGTCGCGCGCCTACTTCGACGGCGACGACCCCCGGCCCGACCTGCTCGCCGCGATCCTGCCCAAGGCCGAGGCACTGGCCGCCGAGCTGGAGGCTGCCGTCGCAGCATTCGCCGCACGGGACTGGCTGGGCGGTACCGCCTACTTCACCGACGCACGGGTGTGGTCGGTTGCCATTGACCCCGACATCGCACGGTTCGGACTCGGCGTCGACAACACCAACCCCGTGGCCGCACGCGAGCTGATCATCGGCGCCGTCGTGCAAGCCCTGACCACCGAGGAGGCGTGAACATGTCCGATCGCAAGCACGAAGAGGTTCGTACCCAGCGTGACGTTCTCGCGTCCATCGACGCGATCCGACGTGCCCACAACGTCGTCACCGACAAGGACGGCCGTGTCACCAGCGCAACCCCGCAGCGCTACGACGGACACGGCAGGGTCGACGGACCGGCCACGCAGGACCAGGCCTAAGTCCGATGTATCTGTTCGGCGGGCAGGAGCAACAGGGCTGGATACTGCGCGACCACCCCGGCCACCGCGTCAAGATCGGGACGCACTGGCAGCCCAAGACCCGCGGCTATCAGTACCTCGTGACATGCGAATGCGGTTGGAGTACGTGGGCGATCGCACCGAACCTGGCGCAGCTGCTCGGCGGCCAGCACGCACAGCGCGCCGCGGCGTCGGATGCCGACTGACCCCCAGGGGCCTATGCCCTCCCCCTGGGGGTCGAGTCGCACCTCTCGGCATAGGCGGCTCCTCCCCCCGACGCGTTTCCACTTGGGGGTGTCACCAGTGGCGCCGCAC
This sequence comes from Nocardia fodinahabitans, assembly GCF_052983615.1. Lineage (NCBI taxonomy): Bacteria > Bacillati > Actinomycetota > Actinomycetes > Mycobacteriales > Nocardiaceae > Nocardia > Nocardia fodinahabitans. The sequence goes on along the minus strand of NZ_JBRJJC010000001.1, from coordinate 1,449,965 downwards.
CACCGATACCCCCCTCCCCCCTACCGGAGGTGATCCGCACCATGGCCCGCAAGCCCTTCCGAGTCGTCACTCGTGACGCTCCACCAGCCCTCGAGGTCCCGCCCCCTTCGATCCTTGAGGCGGCTGAGTCCGGCGACCGCCTGGAGGAGCTCCGCGCGATGCGCCGCCGCCTAGCCCATGCGATGGACAACCCGAACACCGCCGCTCGCGACTTGGCCGCACTCTCGCGCCGACAGATCGAGATCGGCAAGGAGATCCAAGATCTCGAGGCCGCCGAGGACGATCTGTCCGTCGTAGCGCCGCTCGAGGTCGAAGCCTGGGACGGAACGGGGTACTGAATCCCGGATCCTCAGCAGAGGAGCGCGAGTGCCATCCCGGCGATAGTTAGTCCGGCACCCGCCAGGGCGGCACGCCGCTCCCACTTGGTGGCGGCGGCGAGGTCGCGCCGTAGCTCCGCGAGTTGCGCGCCGAAATCGACCGCAGGAGCGGCGTCTGCCGCTGCAAGCCGACGGGACAGCTCGTTGATCTGGCTGCTGAGGTAGCTGAACCGCTCCACATCCGTCTTCAAGACGATCGCGTGGTCCTCAGCCTTGGCCTCATCGGTGCCTCGCGCAACGACCGGTCCCGACGCAGATGGGTACTCGGGTCGACGAAAACGACGGGTCCACTCGGAGAGCGTGGACCAGCTCTTCCAGGCCCCGCGAGTTAGCCCAATGGTCGCGATCGTCGCACCGGCCAGCTGGAGAACATCGCCCGCGGTGTCGGCGTCCATCGGCGAACTGTATCCCGCCAGCGACCCCAGATCGACGCGCTACACGCACAATCCAACGTTTGGCACGGCTACGCATCGCGCCCGCACCGAAGGAGTCCCATGCCCACCATGTCCGAACTCCGCGAGCAGTACCCCAACAGCTTCGGCTGGCGGATCTGGCAAGAGGCCGAGTCGGGTCTACTTCGTCCGCCCTGCCGTGGCATTGAGCACGCTGCCACGTCGTCGACTTACCGCGCACTCTGTCGGCACGGCAACCACGCGCCCGCCGTCGAGTGCCCGTGCGGCGTCCACTACGTCACCCGTACCGAGAACTTCTGTCCGACCATCGAGTGGCTGAATTCCTCTGCGAAGTCGTGGGGGGTGCCGATGTCGAACCAGGCGCTGACTTTCGGTGTCGGGTTCGGCCAGATCCTGCCAGATCTCAACGGTGACGAGAGTTGGCTGGAGAACCCTCGACGATGCGCCGAGTACCGCATACTCGGAATCTTGCTACCGGCGCCAGCTCGACCAATGTGGCAGCAGCTCGCCGAGCCCCAATCCGACGCCGCCAGGAACCGCCTGGGCCAGCGCTACGGCGTGCCCGTGATGGCCGGCCGAGTTGAGATCGACGCCTACGGCTACCTGATCGCCTCTGCTCGGCGGCTCGAGCGCCTACTCGACGAGCGGGCGACAGACGTTCAGGTCGACCGGCTTACCGGTGTCGGGCCGCCATCGTCGGTGCACTCCTTCGCCGCCGAACTGTGCGAGGGGTGATCTTGCCCCTCTACCGGCTCGGTCCCGACGACCGCGAGCGCCGCCACCACATCGGAGTGGAGCTCTGCCAGTTCCCGCGCGGCCTGCTCGCCGGTCACATCGAACCGTTCGCTGGGGTCGGGGCCACGCCGCCGAGGTCGACGAGCAGTGTCCACGCCGCGGCCTTGCGTGCGCACCGCACCCGATCGCACGGGCGGTGCAGCTGCAACACTCGGTGCGCCATCTCGCGCGTGAGCGGCTGCCTCGGTGCGGAGTGGTCCAGCACCGGCGACGGCTGCCCGTCCTGCTCGGCCTCCTGGGCCAATCGCGCCATGATGTCCCACACGCTCGGCTGTTCCGACTTCTGCCCCCACATGGCAACCTCTCTCCGTGAGTTGGGTGCTCGACCCGGCGCCGGAGGTTTCGCGGCGCCCGACGCCGGGGAGCAGGACCAACGTTGCCCGTCGCCGATGTGGGTGCGCGATGACAGCGGAGGCGTCAATCGGTACCTATTCGGGGCGACATTAAGGCGTCATTCGGGTTACCGTTGCAACCATGCGGAACACCCCGAACACGGCACTCCGCGCCGCTCGCACGGCCCGGATCATGAGTCAGGATGACCTCGCCCGCGCGATGCGTGAGGCGGGATGCCACAGCGCGACAAAGCGATTGGTGCAGCGGTGGGAGTCCGGCGAGACCTCCCAGCCCCGACCGAGCCACGCCCGAGCTCTGGAAAAGGTGATGGGCCTACCGATCGAAACGCTCGGGTTCGGCGCCGTGCGCGCCGGCCGCGGCATCGGGGGAGTGTTCGACAACAGCCACGATGTCGAGTCGCCGGTCGGCGCGGTGGCTGCTCCAGGCGCGACCACTCCCGCGCGGGCAGTCGGCGACTTCTCCGGGGTCTGGCTGTCGCGGTACGAGTACTACTCGAGCGGGCGCGACTCCTCGTTCACCGTCTCGCACTACGCGGTGCTGCTCCAGCACGGCAGCCAAGTCACCGTGCGCAGCCTGCCCGGCTCGTCGCCCTCGACGATTGAGCTCGACCTCACCCTCGACGGCAACGTCGCCACGGGCACGTGGGCAGAGCGCACCGCGGTGGAGGGCTACTACCACGGTGCCCGGTACCACGGCGCGCTCCAACTGCTCGCCGACCCGACCGGCAACCGGCTGGCCGGAAAGTGGCTCGGGTTCGGCAAGGACTTCGAGATCAACTCCGGCCCGTGGGAACTGGTGCTGCAGAACCCGAGCACCAGCAAGGCCGTCATCGACACCTACCAGCGGCCCCCGGCGTAGCGAAGACCGTACTGCCAGCCCGGTCCGTTGCTGACCACATATTGACCACAATCACGTGTGTTCACCAGTGATTTGGGGTGAGCAACAGTGATGTATTTTCGCAGGTAAAGCGTACTTTGACGCTCCTGCCAGAGGTGCAATCCGGGTTCGATTCCCGGCAGCTCCACTCGAGGCCCCTCACCTGGAATCCAGGTGAGGGGCTTTATCGTGTCGGCTAGCCGCCCGCGCGGCGGCGGAAGGTGCGCTTGCCGCCTGCGGCGGACTGGGTGCCGCGCACCTTGGCGGCGTTCTGCGCGGCCCCGCCGACACCGGCCTTCCCGTTCTTTCGCTCGAGTGCTTCGCGGAACTTTCGCTTGGTCGCTTCTTCCTGCGACTCGGTTGCTTCGCCACCGGAGTGTTCGGTGGTGGGTTCTAGTTCGTCGGCCATCACCACAGCCTGCCACCTCCGGACGAACTCCGAATCCCCGGCCGCGCAACGCCTGCCGTTCCTCGGCCGCACTTCGTTCATTCCTCGATGTAGCCCGTCGCTGGGTCGACCTGGTCGAGGAAATTGCTGATGGACCGGCGGTGGTCCTCGATCGTCAGCAGCGGGAACTCCATTGGCTCGGTAACCGGGCGATCGGCATCGGGCGATCGGGTGGACCGCGGCGCAAAGCCGTCGAATCCGTAGCCGGGGTTCGGGCCGGATTCCCAGGCGTAGCTGGAGCGGCGGTCCGGCGAGATCGTCACAGTGAAAACTTGGTCGTCCACGATCAGGGTGAATGGCCCGTCCTCGGGTGCGGGCCGATGATCGCCCGGAAGGTCCGCCGGATCGGTGGGCGAGGGCGAGGTCATCCGGGAACCGCCGGTGGGCGGTCGGGGACGAGGTGGGTCGCCAGCGCGGTGCCGATGGGGATGGCGTTGTTGGTGGCGGGGGAGGTGGGGCCGTGGGTGGTGTAGACGATGATCGTGGTCTGGGTCTTGGTGTCGTGCAGGGCGACGCCGTCGTAGCCGCCGTAGGCGGGGTTCATGTAGAGCCAGTCGGCGAGGTGGACTACGCCGAAGGCGAAGTACTTCTCGGGGGTGAACGGGCCCAGGCCGGCGGTGGAGGGGCCCATCATCTGCTGGAACTGGTCGGGGGTGAGGCGTTCGCCGGTGGCGAGGGCGCGGACCCAGCGGCCGATGTCGGCGACGGGGGCGTTCATGTTCCCGCTGTGCAGGAAGGCGGTGGGGTTCCAAAAGGTGGAGTCCTCGAAGCCGTTGCGTTCGTTGGTGTAGCCGTGCAGATACGGCTCGTCGATCGCGGGATTCAGGACGACCTTGCTGTCGTGCATGCCGAGCGGTACGAGGATGTGCTCGGCGATCAGCTCGCCCAGGGGCTTGCCGGTCGCGTTCTGCAGCACCTCGCCGAGGGCGACGAGATCGCTGTGCGCGTAGCCGAAGTCGGTGCCGGGTTCGAACAGCGGCGGGCGGGCGTTGGCGCGTTCGAACAGCTGGGACGCGGTCCACTCGCGGATCGGGTTCTCGCCGAAGATCTTCAGGAACTCCGGGTCGGTCACGTAGTCGGCGATGCCGGAGGTGCTGTCGGCGAGCATGCGCGGGGTGATCTTGTCCGCGCGCGGGAAATCGGGCAGCCAGCGGGCGATGGGTTCGTCCATTTTCAGCACGCCGTCGCCGTCGAGCCGCCACAGCACGGTCGACAGCATGGGCTCCATCGGCTGCCCGACGCGCACCTTCATGTCGGGGGTCGCGGGAACGCCCAGCGGGGAGCCGCCGAACGCGCCGAGCGCGAGCTGCTCCTCGCCCCGCCAGACGCCGTAGACGGCCGAACTGACGCCGAGTTCGGTCACCTTGCCGCGCACGATGTCGGTGATCGCCGTGGCCTCGGGACTGTCCGGCGGCGCGGTCGACGACCCGGAATCGCTGTCGGACCCGCACGCCGCGGTGCCGAGGACGAGCAGGAACGCGAGCACCGCGGACGCTCTACGGTGCCCCCGGTACCGGGGTGACACGCTCATGACGGCGATCCCTTCGTGGAAGAAAACTCACCCGAGCAGCGCAGTCGAATCTACGCCGCCCGCTTCCGCCGGAACAGCCCATCGGTAGGATCCTGCGAGGCGGGGCGGGCCAGGAGGGATGTGGCGGTGATCGAGGTGTGGGGTGCGCGCGTCGCTGTGCGGTACGCGGACGGCCGGCTGGTGACGACACCGCTGCGGGCCGACAACGAGGCCGCGCTCGATGTCGCGGTGGCCGAGCTGGCCAGGATCGCGCTCGCGAGCACCGAGGACGATCAGCTGGCGATGCTGCTGTTCTTCCGGTCGTCGGAGTTCCGCGTGAACGGTTCGGCGACCGACCGGCATCCGGTGCCGGTGTTCCTCGAGACCGGGCTGCGCGAGCAGGTGCAGGTGCTGGTCCGGGCGGTCGAACGCGATCTCATCAGCCTGCGCCGGGTGTTCCCGCCGCGCCCGAATCTCGTACCGCCGCGCCCGGTTCCCGGCCCGAACGGTCCGCGGCGCCCGGACGTCTCGGCCGCGGCGGGCCGGATGCGCTTCGCGGGCAACTCGGTCCGCGAGATCGACATCCTGCACGGCTGCGCCCGCCCGGACGAATACGTGCTCGAGCTGGCCCAGGCGGGACACGAGGGCGCGCCGGGGCTGGTCGCGATCACCACGCTGCGGTTGCTGTTCGTCTCGGCGTGGGCGATCTACGAGTTCCCGGTCGCCGTGCTCACCGGCGCCGAGGTGCGCACCGCGCCGGGACAGGTGGTGACGCTGCGCGTGTCGGGCGCCGGCAGCGACCTGGACTTCCTCGACTGGGAGCCCGCGGACTTCGGCCGGGTCGCCGAGGCGCTGCGGCTGGCCTGCGAGATCGAGCACGTCGACGGGTCGATCTCGCCGTCGCTGCCGTCCTCGGCCGATCTGTTCGGCGAATGGCAGTTGCTGGTGGAGCGGCGCAAGCTGGGGATGGTCGCCGACGATCCGTTCCGGCGTCAGGCCGTGGGCATCATGCTGGCGATGCCGGGCTGAACACCGGCGCGCCCCGATGCAGGGCCACCCGCCGCCACGGGCTCGACGGGCGCAGGTGCAGCCCGGCGATCATCCGCCTGCGTTCGGCGATCTGGGTCCTGGCGGCCGAGAGGTCCTGCGCGGCGGCCCAGAAGATGGCGCCGGTGAGGAAGCCGTCGCCGAACTGCCGCCAGTTGCGGTAGTGCTGGCGGGCGCGGTCAAGGCCGGTCAGCATGTGTTCCCAGGCCTCGTCCTCGGTGAGGTACCCGGCGGTGCTGGCGGCGCGGGCGATGAAGACCAGCCGGGCCAGGTCCCAGGCGGTGGCGTCGGTCTGCAGCGGCGTCGGCAGGCTCTCGGTGATGCCGAGTTTGATGGCCTGCAGCCAGGCGTCGTAGTCGCGGTCGATGCCGGCGGGGCCGCGGTAGCCGCGGAAACCGGAGAGTGTGTGCAGGAATTCGCGATGCTCGTCGGCCAGGCCCGAGCGGTCGACCCGGCCGGTCTCGGTGGCCGCGGCCACGGCCAGCGGGTGGACGAGCTCGAACAGCGGCGCGTGCATACCGGCGAGCAGTCTGCGGATGGTGTCGCGCGCGTCGTCGGCGTTGTCGACGCCCCATGATTCGTGCAGGCCCTCGATCGCGGTCTCGCGCCGGGTCGAGGTGCTGTCGTCCTCCTCGGGCAGGAAGGCGACCTCGTCGCAGTACGCGCCCCAGCTGCGGCCGTAGTAGGCGCCGACGGCGAGCGCTCTGATCCGGTCGTCGTCGATCGCCGCGCCCGACCAGACGTCGGGTTCGTCGTCGATGTCGGGGCCGGGAAAGCCCGCGACGCGCGGCCGCTGCACTGATCCTGCCGGTTGCATGGAGCCACCCCTCCGCCGAGCCGAAACGTTGTGCCGCCAGATCTTACGACTGATCTTGCGCCGGGGGTCGGTCAGCCCTCGTCGGATCCGCGCGCGGGGACACACTCAGCTCACCGCGCGCGGCACGTACATGATGATGCCGACCCCGACCAGGCAGACCAGCGCGCCGATGACATCCCAGCGGTCCGGCCGGAAGCCGTCCAGCGCCATCGCCCACAGCAGCGAACCCGCGACGAACACTCCGCCGTAGGCCGCGAGGATGCGGCCGAAGTGGGCGTCTGGTTGCAGGGTCGCGACGAAGCCGTACAGGCCGAGGGCCACCACGCCCGCGCCGATCCACGCCATGCCCCGGTGCTCGCGCACGCCCTGCCAGATCAGCCAGGCGCCGCCGATCTCGGCGACAGCGGCCAGCACGAACAGCAGGACGGAACGCAGCACGGTCATGCCGCGACCCTACGAGTCAGCGACCGAAGGCCCGCAGCTGGTAGAGCCCGCGCGAGGTGGCGACCGTGGTGCCCGCGGCATCGGTGACGACCGCCTCGAGGACGAAATCGGCCTTGCCGTTGGCCGCAGCCTCGGCGCTGACCCGCGCGATCTCGTCCTCGCTCAGGGTGGCTTCCGCGCGCAGGTCGCTGCGGGCCATCGCCCGGAACGAGATGTCGAAGGACTTCACCAGCGGATAGAACGCCGTGGTGTCGAAACTGCCCGCGGTGATCGCTCCGCCGAGCACCTCGGCGACGGTGAACTGCACGCCCGCGTAGATGGCGCCGAAGTGATTGCCGTTGCCCTCGCTCGGCACGGTGGTGACGGCGTAGCCGCGCCGCACCTCGAGCGCACGGACCCCCATGTTCGCCGCCACGGGCACGGCCACCTCGATGGCGCTGTTGACGGTGTCGAGCAAGTCGTCTGCTGGCATGGGCCGCGTCCTTTCGCGAAACGGGACCTCACTGTCCCGACGCCGTCAGGGTATCGACGGCGGGCCGGTGGCGGAGCGGTTCGTCGGTGGTCGGGGTTACCGTCGAAGGCGTGGCGGAATACCGGGAACGCGCGGCGCGGCTGGATCGTGCCGTCGTCTGGACGCGCGCGGTGACCGCGCCGACCGGACCGGTCACGGTGTTCCCCGACGGCTGCATGGACCTGATCTGGACCGCGGGCACGCTGATGGTGGCCGGTCCGGACAGCCGCGCCGTCCACGTGCCCACCGCCAGGGCCGCGGAGTTCGTCGGCATCCGGTTCGCGCCGGGCACCGCGCCCGCGCTGCTGGGCATTCCCGCCGTCGAACTGCTCGATCAGCGGGTCGACCTGGCCGACCTCTTCCCCGACCGCCGGGTCCGCCCGCTGGTCGATCGGGTGGACAACGCGCCCGACCGCGTCGCGGCCTTGGAATCGATCGCATTGCGATTCGCCGCCGACGCGGCGCCGCCCGATCCGGCGCTCACCGGGATCGTCGACACCATCGCCGCGGGTGCGACGGTAGCGCAGACGGCGGCCTCGGCGGGGATGTCCGCACGTTTGCTGCACCGGCGCTCACTGGCCGCGTTCGGCTACGGACCCAAGATGCTGGCCCGTATTCTGCGGTTCCAGCGGGCGCTCGCGGCGGTGCGCGCGGGTATTCCGGCGGCGGAAACCGCCGCGGTCACGGGCTTCGCCGACCAGGCGCATCTGTCCAGGGAAGTCCGTGACCTGGCCGGATGTTCAGTACGTGCGCTGCGGGCGGGTTGATCCCTCCGCCCCCGCCCGGAAAGTCTCATTCGGCAAGGTCGTACCGGCGAGTTACGCTCAGAGGGCACGCCCCGTCGTATGTGCCAGGCAAGTCCGAACCACCGACGAGAGGATGTGAACCCGATGATCGACGTATCCGTGTACTCCACGCTCCGTATCGAGGCCGAAAGAGACGAAGCCCGTCGACTTGTCGTCGGAGCGGTCGTCGTCCGCCACCACCGGGTGCTCATCCTCCGCCGCCGACGATCGGATTCGCTGAGTGGTCGCTGGGAACTGCCGAGTGGGGTCGTGGAACCAGGGGAGTCGCTCGACGACGCGGTGGCGCGTGAGGTCTTGGAAGAGACCGGCCTGCGGGTCACCGGGATCAGTGACTACCTGGGCGAATTCGACTACCTGTCCGGCGGCGGCGCCCGGACGCGACAGTTCACCTTCGTCGTCGAGGTCGCCGCGACCGGACCGGTGACGCTCACCGAGCACGACACCCACCTGTGGACCAGGCTGACCGGCGAGCCTCCGGTCAGCGACGAGGTCCGCGAGATCCTGGGCCGCTATCAGCAGCGTCAGCGCGATCCCGGCGGCTGGTCGGCCTATTCGCTGGGCAGCGGGGCGTAGAGGTCGATGCCCTGGCCGTCGGGGTCGGCGAGCGTGGCGTAGCGCTGGCCCCAGACGGCGTCCCACGGCGCGAGTTCACCGTGGTAGCCGGCGTCGACGAGCTCGGCCCAGAGCTTGTCGACCTCGGCTGGGTCGGCGCAGCGGAACGCGATCGCGCTGCGGCCGGGGCCGGTCGGCGGCTGCCAGCCGGGGGTGAACGAGGCGATCACCTGTTCGGTGTCCAGCGCCAGGCGCAGGCCGCCGCCGACTTGCGCCTCGGCGTGGCCCTCGGACTCGGCGCCCTCGGGGAACACGAGCCCTAGTGTGCGGTAGAAGGCCACCGAGGCGGCCATATCGGAGACGACGATCGAGACGACATCGAGCTGAGGAGTCATATCCGCAGCCTAGGCACGGGCGTGTGGTGTCGTCTTGAACGAATCGGACGTCGCTGTCAGCGGGCGGGCACCGGCACCAGTTCGGCGATGAGATTGCCGATCAGGATCTGCAGGTGGTCGCGAATGCTGCGGACCACCTCGATCGGCTGCCCGGCCGGATCGGCGAGCACCCAGTCCCGGTAGCTGATCCCCGGGAAGTACGGGCACACCTCGCCGCAGCCCATAGTGACCACCACATCGGACAGGCCGACGGCGTCGTCGGTGAGCGGTTTGGGCCGTTCACCGGCGATGTCGATGCCGATCTCGGCCATCACCGCGACGGCGGCGGGGTTCAGCTCCGCCGCCGGGTCGCTGCCCGCGGTCCGCACGTCGATCCGATCGCCTGCCATCGCCCGTAGGAAACCCGCAGCCATCTGCGATCTACCCGCATTGTGGACGCAGACGAACAACACGCTGGGAGTGTGGGCCATGGTCGCCCTTTCGGCGCAGGGGCGAAGTGCTTGTGGCGCTTCGGGTATCACCGACCATCATTCCATCCGCACCGGCGGGTGTGGGGGCGACCGGCGACACTGTTGTCCGGCGGATGTCCGCAGCTGCCGCCGTCAGCCCAGCGGACCGAGCACCCGGTGCACGTAGTCGTTGGCGAACACGCCGGTGGGATCGAACCGGCGGCGCACCTCGGCGAAGCGGTCCCATTCGGGGTAGCGGGTGCGCAGTGTCTCGGCGGTCTGGAAGTGGCGCTTACCCCAGTGCGGCCTGCCCTGGTACCGGTCGAACACCGCTTCGCACGCGCGGAAGTAGGGTTCCCACACCATGCCCTCGTACTGGTGGACGGCGATGTAGCAGGTCTCGCGCCCGCCCGCGGGGGACAGCAGCGCGTCGTCGGCAGCAACCCAGCGCACCTCGATCGGCATCGGGGTGCCGAATTGTTTTGTCACGTCGAGGATCTCGCCGATCGCGGCGCGCGCGTGCTCGCGCGGGACGGCGTATTCCATCTCGTTGAACTTCACCAGGCGTGGGGTCGCGAAGACCCGGTAGGACCGGTCGATCTTGCGGTTGTTGCTGCCCGCCTTGGTCGCGAGCCGGTGGATCGCGGGGACCGTGGCGGGGACCCGCCTGCCCAGCTTGCACAGGGTGTCGTACAGATGATTCGAGAGCAGGACGTCGTTGAGCCAGGCGCCCGCCTTGCCGCGCGGCTGCTCGGGCTCGGTGCTGCGGTTGCTCGACTTGGTCATCGCCACGTCGGCGTGGGCGAACGCGAAGAACTCGAAATGGTCGCTGCCGTCGGCGAGTTCGTCGAGATTCGCGAGCACGTCGGCGATCGGGACCGGTCGCTCGACGAGGTCGAGCACGAACGACGGCTCCAGCTGCAGGGTCACCGCGGTGACGATGCCGAGCGCGCCGATGCTGACCCGTGCCGCGCGCCAGGCGTCGGGATCGGTCTCCTCGTTGAGCTCGACCGTCGTGCCGTCGGCGCGCAGGATCTCCACCGAGTGCAGCGCGTCGGAGATATTCCGCAGCTTGGCGCCGGTGCCGTGGGTGCCGGTGGCGGTCGCACCCGCGATGGTCTGGGTGTCGATATCGCCCAGGTTGGGGAAGGCCAGGCCGTGCGAGTGCAGCAGCGGGCTCGCCGCATGCAGGGTCAGGCCCGCTTCGACGCGGACCCGGCCGGTCGCGGTGTCGACGTCGAGCACGCGGTCCAGGCCGCCGAGGTCGATCAGGGTGCCGTTGGTGAGCACGGCGTCGGTGAACGAATGGCCCGATCCCGCGACACGCACGGTCCGGCCCGCGGCGGCGGACGCGGTGACGATCTCGGCCAGTTCCTCGACGCCACGCGGTGCGGCGACGACGGCGGGTGAGCAGCGCTGCTCGCCCGCCCAGTTCACCCAGGTGCTCTTGGTCATGTGTCCAACTGTAAAGGATGGACTGTGACGCGCGCTACTGCTCGCGGGGGAGAAGTACAGCTCAGCGGCGTCGGCCGAGGCAGCCTGCCGCCTTGGCGCGCTCGACCTCGTCATCGGTCAGCGGGGCGACGAGCAGTGGCCTGCGCGGCACGGCGTCGGTGCGCACGCCGTTGAGGGTGATGGCCATATAGCGCTGCCACACTTCGGAATTCACCGGTCCGGCGAACTCGGCGAACGCGTTCACCATGTGGATAAGGGCGAAGAAATCGGTGGTGGTGACGTCGGGGTGCACGGCCCCCGCGTCGCGCGCGCGTTCGATGATCGCGGTGACCGAGGGGCGGATCCGGTCGCGCAGTTCCGCGAAGCGGGCCGGGTCCTCCTCCAGTTCGAGCATCACCTCGCCGAAGCCGCGGTTGGTCGCCAGGTGCCGGCAGGCGTCCTCGAAGAACTCCACCAGCCCCAGCCATGGATCGGGGTTCTTCATGGCCGCGTCGGCGGCGTCGGCGAAGTCGACCATGTGCTGGTCGAAGACTTCGGAGATCAATTCCTTTTTGTTCGCGAAGCGCCGGTAGACGGTGCCGACACCGACGCCGGCGCGCTCGGCGACGTCGTCGAGGGTGATCTCCAGGCCGTGATCGGCGAATAGTTCACGCGCGGCCGCGACGATGCGCGCCTGATTGCGCGCGGCGTCGGCGCGCAGTCGGCGGGGCGGTGTGGCAGTCGTGGTGGCGTGATTCACAGGTACATCCTACCAATCGACGGGATTAAGCGGAGGTGGTTTCTCCGTTACTCTGGTAGCTTCGAATGAAGCGGAGGCGATATCTCCGATTATGCCACTCACGCCGAACCCAGCCGACCTACAAGGGGAGTTATGACCACCACACTCGACATCGGGACGAAGAGTCCCGCGGCCGCGGATACCGGCCGCCGCGGGTCGCACGCCCTGCGCTGGTGGGTGCTTGCCGTCCTCGGCATCGCCCAGTTGATGGTCGTGCTGGACGCGACGATCGTGAACATCGCCCTGCCCGCGGCCCAGGCCGACCTCGGCTTCGGCGACGGTGACCGGCAGTGGGTCATCACCGGCTACGCGCTGGCCTTCGGCAGCCTGCTGTTGCTCGGCGGCAGGCTCAGCGACCTGTTCGGCCGCCGCAACACCTTCATCATCGGCCTGATCGGCTTCGCGCTGGCCTCGGCGGTCGGTGGCGCGGCCACCAGCTTCGAGATGCTCGTCGCGGCCCGTGTCGGCCAGGGTGTCTTCGGCGCGCTGCTCGCGCCCGCCGCGCTCTCGCTGCTGACGGTCACCTTCACCGAACCCGGTGAGCGGGCCAAGGCCTTCGGCATCTTCGGCGCGGTCGCCGGTGCCGGCGGCGCCATCGGCCTGCTGCTCGGTGGCGCGCTCACCGAGTGGGCGTCGTGGCGCTGGGCGATGTACGTCAACCTGATCTTCGCCGCCGTCGCCCTGGTCGGCGCGGTGCTGCTGCTGGCCAAGCACACCTCGACCACCCGGCCCAAGCTGGACTGGCCGGGCACGATCGCCGTCACCGCCGCGCTGTTCGGCATCGTCTACGGCTTCTCGCAGGCCGAGTCCGAGGGCTGGACCGCGCCGTCCACACTGGCCTTCCTGATCGGCGGCACGGTGCTGCTCGCCGCGTTCGCCTGGATCGAGACCAGGGTCGCGCACCCGCTGCTGCCGCTGCGCATCGTGGCCGACCGCACCCGTGGCGGGTCCTACCTGACCGTGTTCGTCATGGGCATCGGGATGTTCGCGATCTTCCTGTTCCTCACCTACTACATGCAGCTGACCCTGGGCTACTCGCCGATCATGACCGGCGTCGCGTTCCTGCCGATGGTCGCCGGCATGGTGGCCTCTTCGACCACCGCGCCCTCGCTGCTGCTGCCGAAGGTCGGGCCGAAGGTCGTCATCAGCGGTGGCTTCCTGGTCGCCGCGGCGGGCATGCTGTGGCTGACCCGGATCGGCCTCGACACCGGTTACGCCACCCACATCCTGCCTGCGCTGATCCTGCTCGGCCTCGGCCTCGGTGGCGCGATGTCGGTGGCGTTCCAGGGCGCGACCGCCGGCGTGCACCACGACGACGCCGGCGTGGCCTCGGCGATGGTCAACACCAGCCAGCAGGTCGGCGGTTCCATCGGTACCGCGCTGCTGAGCACGATCGCGGCCTCGGCGATGACCGACTACGTGTCCTCGCACCAGCCCGGCCCGCTCACCATGGCGCAGGGCGCGATCGAGAGCTACACCATCAGCTTCTGGTGGGCGACCGCGACATTCGTGCTCGGCGCGATCGTGATCGGCGTGCTCATGCCGAACACGGTGCCCGCACCGGCCGAAGGTGAGCCGGTGCTCGCGCACTGACCTGCCGCGGTGAGCATCGATGGCCCGGACCGGGATCGGTCCGGGCCATCGATGTGCGTCCATGAGGCGAGGTGCTGAACGTTTGCCTGCGTCGGCTCGCGGCGGTCACCGTCGCGGTCTGTCGCCGAGTGCGCAGGCGCCGTCATCGCTGTCGTACCTGTGGGGTCGTGGTCGGGGCGGTGCCGCGGCGGCACCGCCCGCACGGGTGCACGCGGTGTTCGCTGGGATGCCAACGTGCGCCACGGCGTTGCGGGCCACCGCCCGTCCGGTTGTCGGTGCGTCTCGATACCATGAGCAACGACCACTATCGGATCGGCAGGGGAGGGCAGTGCATGGCATCGCGGCCCCCGGCGCTCGATCCGGCCGTCCTGGCGGCGATCTCGGTGGGTGGTGGCCTGGGTGCGACGGCGCGTTTCGGCATGGCGCAGTGGTGGCCGGTCCGGCCGGGGGAGTTCCCGTGGTCGACGCTGGCGGTCAATGCGGTCGGCTGCTTCGCGATCGGGGTGCTGATGGTGACGATCACCGAACTGTGGGCGGCGCCGAAACTGGTGCGCCCGTTCCTGGGAATCGGTGTGCTGGGCGGGTTCACGACTTTCTCCACCTTCGCCCTCGAGCTTCGTAGACTGATCGACACCGGTGCGGTGGCCACGGCGGTGGCCTATCTCGGACTGTCGATGATCGCCGGGCTCGGTGCTGTCGTCGTGGCCATGGCCGCGACCAGGTGGGTGGCGGGGCGGACCACATGAATCCGACGACGGAAGGTGCCATCCGATGATCGAGATCTGGGCGCGGGGACGGGGAGGTCGGGCATGACGACGGCACTGGTCCTGGCAGGCGGAATGCTCGGCGCACCGGCGCGTTACCTGGTCGATCGGTCGGTGTCCGCGCGCTTTCCCGCTGGGCTGCCGTGGGGCACGCTTGCCGTTAACATTGTCGGTTCGGCGTTGCTCGGTGGTCTGATCGGCGCGAGTGCGGGCAGTACGCTGCTGGCCTTCGCGGGAACCGGCTTCTGTGGCGCGCTGACCACGTTCAGCACGTTCGGTTACGAGACGGTCCGTCTGGTGACCGAGGGCGCCTACGTGTATGCCGTGGGCAACGTCGTGATCAGTGTCGCGGCGAGCCTGGCCGCGGTGTACGCCGCCGCGTCCCTTACCCAGTGGTTGTGCGCATGATCCTCATGACCAGCCGCGCGCAGCCGACACGGAAGGGAACACCCACCATGGCCCACGATCGCGCCGGACGGCCCGCCCGCCCGACCGACCTGGTGGACATCGCCCACCTGGTCACCGCGTACTACAGCCGTGTCCCCGATCCGGCCGAACCGAGTCAGCAGGTCGTCTTCGGAACCTCGGGCCACCGCGGCTCGAGCGAGGATTGCGCCTTCAACGAGGCGCACATCATGGCGATCACCCAGGCGATCGTCGAATACCGCGCGACCCGCGGGATCACCGGCCCGGTCTACCTCGCGCGCGACACCCACGCGCTGTCCGAGCCGGCCTGGACCACCGCGCTCGAGGTGCTCGCGGGCAACGATGTCACCGCGGTGGTCGACGCGCGCGACCGCTACACCCCGACCCCGGCGCTGAGTCACGCTGTGCTGCGGCACAACCGGGGCGGCACCAAGCATCAGGCCGACGGCATCGTGGTCACCCCGTCGCACAATCCGCCGCGCGACGGCGGCTTCAAATACAACCCGCCGCACGGCGGCCCGGCCGACACCAAGGCCACCGACGCCATCGCCGCGCGCGCCAACGAGCTGCTGCGCGGCGGCCTGGCCGAGGTCAAGCGGGTGCCGCTGGTGCAGGCGCTGAGCACCCATGTCGAGCGCTACGACTATCTCGACCACTACGTCGCCGACCTGCCGAACGCGTTGAACCTGGACGCGATCCGCGGCGCGGGCATCCGGATGGGCGCCGACCCGATGGGCGGCGCGAGCGTCGACTACTGGGAGGAGATCGGGCAGCGCTTCGATCTCGAACTCGAGGTGGTCAACCCGTTCGTCGACCCGACCTGGCGTTTCATGACCCTCGACAGCGACGGCCAGATCCGGATGGACCCGTCGTCGCGGCACGCCATGGCGGCGCTGGTCGGCATCAAGGACGACTACGACATCTCCACCGGCAACGACGCCGACGCCGACCGGCACGGCATCGTCACCCCCGACGGTGGCCTGATGAACCCCAACCACTTCCTGGCGGTGGCGATCGAATACCTGGTCGCCAACCGGATGTGGTGGGACGCGCTGACCAAGATCGGCAAGACGGTGGTGAGCTCGTCGATGATCGACCGGGTCGTCAACGTGCTCGGTCGCGACGTCTACGAGGTCCCGGTGGGCTTCAAGTGGTTCGTGCCCGGATTGTTCAGCGGCAGCCTGGCATTCGGCGGTGAGGAGAGCGCGGGCGCGTCGTTCCTGCGGATGGACGGCACCGTGTGGACCACTGACAAGGACGGCATCCTGCTGGCGCTGCTGGCCGCCGAGATCGCCGCCGTCACCGGGCAGACGCCGTCGGCCCGCTACGGCGAGCTGGAACGCCAGTACGGCAGCCCCGCCTACGCGCGCATCGACGCCGCGGCCACCGGCCCGCAGAAGGCCAAGCTCGCCGCGCTGACCCCGGACGCCATCACCGGCACCGAGATCGCGGGCGAGGAGATCACCGGCATCCTCACCACCGCGCGCGGAAACGGCGCGTCGCTGGGCGGGCTGAAGGTGACCACCGAGAACGCCTGGTTCGCGGCCCGCCCGTCGGGCACCGAGGACAAATACAAGATCTACGCCGAATCGTTCCTCGGCGCCGACCATCTGGCCCAGGTGCAAGCCGCCGCCGAGGAGATGGTGACCCAGGCGCTGAGCGAGTGAGCGCACCCGCCAAGGTCCGGCTACCCGCCGAGATCTGGGTCCTGATCGCGGCGGCGTTCGTCATCGCGCTCGGTTTCGGGCTGGTCGCCCCGGTGCTGCCGCAGTACGCGCGCGAGTTCGGCGTCGGCATCGCGGCGGCGTCGGCGATCGTCAGCGCGTTCGCTTTGATGCGGCTGCTGTTCGCGCCGGCCAGCGGTCGGCTGGTGCAGAAGCTGGGCGAGCGAAGGGTGTATCTGGCGGGCATCCTGATCGTCGCGCTGTCGACCGGTGCGTGCGCGCTGGCGCAGACGTATTGGCAACTGCTGCTGCTGCGTTCGCTCGGTGGCATCGGGTCGACGATGTTCACGGTGTCGTCGATGGCGCTGATCATCCGGGTGTCGCCGCCCTCCGCGCGCGGCCGGGTCTCCGGGGTCTACTCCACCAGTTTCCTGATCGGCTCGCTGCTCGGTCCGCTGGTCGGCGGCGCGCTGGCCGGGCTCGGACTGCGCGCGCCCTTCCTGATCTACGCCGCCGCGCTGCTGATCGTGTGCCTCATCGTGTTCCTCGGCCTGCGGGAATCGCCGGTGCTGGCGGCCGAGGAGAGCGCGGCGGGGCCGGCGTTCACCTTCCGGCACGCGTGGTCCGAACCCGCCTACCGCGCGATCCTGCTGTCGAGTTTCGCCGGTGGTGCCGCGGTGTTCGGTGTGCGGATGGCCTTCGTGCCGCTGTTGGTCGTGGAGATCCTGCATCAGGAATCGGGCATGGCCGGCGTGGCGCTGACGGTGTTCGCGGCGGGCAACGCCGCCGTGCTGTTCGTCTCGGGCCGATTGTCGGACCGGTTCGGCCGCAAACCGTTCCTGATCGCCGGGTCGGCCATCTGCGCCCTGGGCACCGGCGTGCTCGGGTTCGCGCCCTCGCTGCCCTGGTTCCTGGCGGCGTCGTTCGTGGCCGGCGTCGGGTCCGGCATGTTCAGCCCGGCCCAGCAGGCGGCGCTGGCCGATGTGATCGGGACCCGCTCCCGCGGCGGGCCGGTGCTGGCGGCGTTCCAGATGGCGGCGGATCTGGGCACGGTGCTCGGGCCGATCGGGATCGGCTGGGTCGCCGAGCACACCTCGTTCGGGGTGGGCATGGCGGTCACCGGTGGTGTGCTCGCGGTGTCGGCGACGGTCTGGGTGCTGACGCCCGAGCCGTCGCGCATCCGGCACCCCGAGGACCCGGAGCACCTCGACCACGCCGGGGACGGCATCGATCCGCAGTGCACCTGCGACGGCTGTCCCGACGGCGTGCCGGTCGTGCGCGCGGGCCTGGTCCCGCTGAGCAAGCCGCTCGACTCCGACACGCCGACCCGATAGCTCCCCAGGTCAGCGGTGCTATCGACCGCCCCGGCGGCACGCCGTCGGACACTCGAGGCATTGTGGACGGGTGAGCAGCGCCGGTTCCCAGCACAATCCCCGTCCCGTTTCCAGCAACACCACCTACGCCTTGGCCGCGGTGGCTGTCGTCGTGATCGGGCTCCTCGTGTTCGCCGCGTTCAAGTGGACCAAGCAGACACCCACCGAGGTGCGCAACGACGGTTACGGCGCAGTGCGCGACGCCGCCGTGCAGGTCACGGCCACGCCGGAGGGCGTCATCCGCCTGGGCAAGCCCGACGCGACGAAGACGATCGACATCTTCGAGGACCCGATCTGCCCCGCCTGCGGCGTGCTGGAGACCACCTACGGCCAGGAGCTCGCCCAGAAGATCGACGAGGGCAAGCTGGCGGTGAACTACCACCTCGTGACCTTCCTCGACGCCCAGTCCAAGAGCGAGGACTACTCCACCCGCGCGTTCGCCGCGAATCTCTGTGTCGCCCAAACCGGTTCGGGCCCCACCTACAGCAAGTTCCACGAGGCCCTGTTCACCACCGAGCAGCCCGACGAGGGTAGCGACGACCTGAGCAACCCCGCCCTGGCCACTCTGGCCATCGAATCCGGCGCCCCCGAGTCGGTCGGCCCGTGCATCACCAACGGCACCCAGCTCGACGCCGCCCGCACCGCCGCCAAGCGGAACCTCGACGACC
The DNA here is from genome assembly GCF_052983615.1 of Nocardia fodinahabitans. Taxonomy (NCBI): domain Bacteria; kingdom Bacillati; phylum Actinomycetota; class Actinomycetes; order Mycobacteriales; family Nocardiaceae; genus Nocardia; species Nocardia fodinahabitans. The sequence continues at coordinate 1,431,450 of NZ_JBRJJC010000001.1, read as the reverse complement.
TCGACGCCCGCACCGGCAACAAGGCCGCCACCCCCGCCATCTACGACGGCACCACCAAGATCGACTGGACCGACGCGAACTGGGTCGTGAACCTCGCCCCCTGACACCCCACGTGAGGTTCGGCACATTCTACTCCGCCCCCACCCTCCCCGCCGCCCACGCACGCCCCACCCGCCCCGGCCAGAACGCCACTTTTCCGCCGTCTACCAGCCGATTTGTTGTCGCCGAGAAGCATGGTGTAACTTCATTCAGGCAGCAGCGAGAGCGGCTGAAACAAAAGAACACGGGGCTATGGCGCAGCTGGTAGCGCACCACACTGGCAGTGTGGGGGTCAGGGGTTCGAGTCCCCTTAGCTCCACAGAAATAGCAGGTCAGGCCCGGTCTTTGGACCGGGCCTGACCTATTTTTGTGTCTGGCCCCGCGTTTACCCCCCGTTTTGGTCCTGGATTCTGTTTGGTCGGCGCGGCCGTGCACCTGCTGTGGTCGCTGGCTCGTGCCCCCGGCGGGGCACATCGAAGACCTCCGATGCTTCTAAGTGTCAGGATGCGACAGGTTCCGGAGCGTGTGTGGCCGGTTGGCCGAAGGCCTTGAGGGGATCGAATTCCTGCTGGTTTTGGAGGCAGTAGTAGAGCTGGCCGAGCATCTTGTTCACGAGGCGCCGCAGCGCGGCGGAATGGCGGTCGCCGTGGGCGCGACGGCATAGGTAGTGGTCACGGGTGGGACCGGCGTGACTGCCTGCTGAAAATCCCCAGACCCAGCCCGCAGCGGCGAGACGATCGTTCTTGATCCGGCGGAAAGTGATCGAGATGCTGCGCCCGGACGCGCGGGTGACCGGCGCGGTTCCGGCGTAGGCCTTCAACGCGCGGGCATCTGCGAACCTGGTTCGGTCGTCGCCGATCTCGGCGAGGACGCGGGCTCCGCTGAGGTCAGCCAAGCCGGGGAAACTGATGATCGCGTGATCGGGGTGTTTGCGGAATTCCTCGGCAGTGGCGTGCTCGAGGTCGTCGGCGCCGACGCAGGCGGCATCGAGGGTCGCGAGCAGGGCGAGGGCGATGAGAACCTTTCAAATCCTGACAGCGCCTGCCGAGACCGGGTTTCCCTACGCCCGCCAAGCGATCCGCGTGGTGCGCGAACGCGTGATCGTGAAGACCGGGGAAACCTTGCGCGAGGTCGTCTACGCGATCTGCTCGGCACCGTTCGAGATCGCCAAACCCCGACAGATAGTCAAATGGTTGCGGATGCATTGGGGGATCGAGAACGCGGTCCATCATGTCCGTGACGTGGCCTATGACGAGGATCGGGTCCGCGGTCAGGACCGGGACCACACCGCAGGTCATGGCGACGCTGCGGAACGCGGCGATGAATCTTCACCGGCTCGACGGAGCGACGAACATCGCCCAGGCGTGCCGGAAGACCGCGTTCGACCCGCGTCGCGGCATCTATCTACTCAGGCCAGAAGTCCGCAGGTCACTGGCGGCATAGCGAGAACACTGGAGCCCTGACCGGGCACACCATTCTTGACTTCAAGAACGATTTGGTCCCGGTCGGGGGAGGGTTTTCGACGTGACAGTGCCTTGGGGATCGAGTCCAGCTATCAAACGTATTGTCGGCGGCCCGATATCCGGCCAGTCGAATGCCTGTGTGGCACGAAGGATGTCCGCCTCGGCGCCCGATGTCCACTCGGGCGTGGAGGTGGCGAACACCAGCTCGTCTGCTTCGAGCCAGACTGCGGCCTGGCACTTCTTGGAGACCTCGGCTCGACGTTGGTCGACGTTCTTTCCCGAGAGCTGGGCGGCGCTCTTGGCTTCGGCGATGGTTCGGATGCCGCCTTGGTATGCGACCAGATCCAGCTCCACTCTGGCCTTGCGGTTGCCGACGAGTTCGACTTCGGTGAGGTCCTGGTATGGTCCGAGTGAGCTCTTTTCGTGAGATAGATACGCTGCCAAGGCGATCGGGACGTCGCCGTGGTCACCGAGGAGCTGTCTGCCGACTGGATGCAGGTCGTAGTACCAGCGAGGTTCTTGCAGTGGCAGTTTCCAGGCTGGTTGGTTCAGTTCGTTGCCCGTGTCGCAGCGTTCACACGTCCAGCGCTGGCCCAGTCGGTCGACGGGCTGGAACTGTAGTTCGGTGCACAGAGCACATTGGAGAACGAGGCCGCGGCGAATCACCCCTGCCTGCAGTGCCGCGTCAAGGCGGTGCCTGACATCGGTCTCGGCGGCGTCTGCCGACAGGTTGTGAAAGCCCGAGAAGTTCAGGACCCCGTAGTGTGCTCGGATTCTGACCCCTTCGTCATTCGGGTAACAGGCGGTTGAGCTTTCCTGTTTGGCGTCCATTTTCCGTAGGGCCGGCAGTAGCGGTCCAGCGAACAGGTCCACTACCGCGTCGCGGCTGCCGAACATGCGTGTCAGCTGCGCGGCGCGGTGCCCTGCGGGACTCAGTCTGCTGGTGAGATCGTGTTGAGCCAGTTTCGCGTCGACCCAGTCCGACAGGCTCAGGTCGCGGAGTTTGGGGCGGGGGAGCCGATTGAGGGTCGGGATGCCGCCCAGGACAAGGTCGTATCGTTTCGACGGATACGAGGGCCCGTGTCTGCCACTACGGACCAGCGTGACCGGCAGCCCATCCTCGGGGGCCAACAGCTCTCCAGTGGTCATGTCCCCACCCTCGACCGATCGATCGTCCAGCCAGGTGATATCGACGTGCCAGGTGATGTCATTCTGGGAGGCCACCTGTTTGTTCTCGAGGAGCGGCGGGGGTAACGGTGTCAACATCGTGCGTGTTCCAGTGGCGTCGACCTCGACCGGAATATTGAGCGGGTCGTCGAACTGCTCGGTCACCGCGAGTTGTTTGGTGGCGCGTCGCGGCCAAGGCAAGTCCTGAGCCGTGAGAGCTTCGCTGATCTCGGCCGGATTCTGGTCTCCGTTCGGCCAGCCACGCACTCCGGCCCTGAAGCGCTCCAGCTCCGAGTCCACTTGTGCCGCAGGCATCGATGCTGAGGTCACCGTGACCATTGCAGGCCTGTAACGCGAGAGGTAGAAAATCTTGGCCAGGGCATCGACCAGCGCGGTCGGCATCGCGTCGGGGTCACCGCGCAGGGGGCTGGGAAGCCACACTCCGTGCCCGTAGATCAGCTGCCATAGCCGAGCTAGTGCGAAATCCTCCGCCGAGTCACCCACGACCAGCAATGTCCGATGCTGCGCCTCGTGCATCAACGATATCTCGCACAGGCCCGTGGAGGTGTAGCCCCATGCAGAGCCGATGTCCGAGAGGTCGGCACCGTCGAGGGGAAGCCGTGCCAGGAAGTCAGGCGGAAGTGTTCGGGTCCCGGTCAAGAATTCGATAAGCCGCTGCCGGGTGCGTTCGTCGAGGGAGGGCTCGGTGGCCGCCGGATTCGGTGCATCGACCAGACCGGCATGGGAGGCGACGGCCACTGCGAGCAGGCCGCCCCAATTCGGGGGGCATTGCACGCAATTGAGGACCGCCACGCCCGCCATGAAATTCACGTCCGGGAACTCTGATTTGGGAACGCCGAACCGGTGGGTGACCTCTCTGCGGGTGTCGGCACCGACGCGTCTGTACGGCGAGCACACCGCCGCCACCTGATCACGCGCCTGTGAATCCAGCCCGACATGCACGTCCAACATGTTGTGGTCCGCCGTCAACGCTTCCCACCGGGCACGGCCCGTCAAGAGCTGACTGTCCGCGCCGCGTATCTTCAGGGCTCCGGGCAGGAAGTATTCGTAGTCGAGGACTTCCCGGGGGAACGTCACGACGTAGTCCGGGTCATAGGTTCGGCATGCTCGCAGAAGGGCGCGCGCGACGTGGCCCTCGTGATGGGGTATAAGCGCGAATCCGGATCCGCCCCATGTCATGTTGGCAAGGTGAAGTGCCCGGCGGGCCCAGTACGACCAGTGGTCTCCACCGTCGAAAACAATCGCGACGCGCGCAGGGCGAAGGCCTCGCCGGACAGTGGAGTAGGCGACCGTCGTTGGTGAACCCATCCGGCAACCCAACCACAGGCCAAGGCTCCCCGGCAGCGGATTGGGTCCTCAGTCCGCAGCATCTCTCGCCTGTGAGAACTTGCCGGGTGACGGCGCACTCTTCACACCGGCCGAACGGCCGCGGCCTGCGAGTGGCGGTGCTTGCACGCGTCACCGCTCGACGGTAGACACGGACCGATTATACGGGGACCGCGCGAGATGGGCGATCGTAATCGACAGCTATGCAGGATGTTTCGATGCGATCTGCCTCAGTGCGATTGGTGGTTTGCATGCGCGACCAGTCGCGATACAGGTGGGGATCAGGCACCGTCAACCCCGCCGTCGCCGACGCCGCCCGCTGGTCGTGCATGTGCGATGTCACCTGCGAAAGCGCCTCCACATCCATGACAGTCCAGGTTGACAGTTTGCAGGGGTGATCATGACGACTAGAGTGATCCGTATGAGGCAATTGGCCAGGCAGTATGGATGTTTCAGCCGTGTGGTGATGTCCGAGGTTCCGGCTGGACGTGAAAATGGTGATCTGCGCATGGCAATGCGCACTTGGTGGTGGGGCTCGTGCTGCATAGCGTGGTGCCTGTACAAGCGAGAGCATCTCGCTCAGGTGATACGGAGGAGTTCGATGTCCCGTCCTGTCCGAGTCCTGTTGATGCTGGTGGCCACCCTGTTCGGTGTGATCGTTGGCATCGTCGCGGGAATCCTCACAGTTGTTGATGGTGGCTCGCTAGCAGCCGCAGCCGCTTTCGGGGCGGCGGGGTGCGCCACAGCGACCGTCTTCGCCCTGACAATGATCCGCTTCGTGTTCGAGGTCCGGCCATGAGAACGAACCGCTTGGTGTCGCGGCGAGAGATCGCTGCCCTGGCCGGGATCGACAAGTCGCTGCTGTCGACATGGAAGCGCCGGCATGCCAGCTTCCCTCGTCCGCGATCGTCAGAAGAGGGCGAGTACTTCGTCCTCGCCGAAATGATCGAGTGGATGAAGGACCGCAGGATCCCCGACGGCCAGCTGTCGCCGACCGAGAGGAAAGGCTGCACCTATGCCGAGCGCATCGTCCAGAACTCCCGTCAGCGAGGCGCTGGCGGCTATGACCGGTCGGTCGGCGGCGATGGTTCTGCTCGGCAGAGTTCGGATCGGGCCGATGTGCTAGCCGAACTGTACGGGCCATTGGCCAAACGTGTATGTGGTAGCGGACCACAGATGGACTACTTGCAGCTGCTGCTTTGCCTGGTCTTCGTCCGTGTCGTCGCTCCCGGGCAGTGGGCGCGCATCACCGACCTCGTCAACGAAGCCGTCAAGGATCAACGCAGCCCGGCGCAGCTGCTCGACCCGCTCGGGGCAATCGTTGACACCGTCCTGCGTGAGCACGGCGTGCTGCCGGGCATCCGAACGGTTTTCGCTCGACTGCAGCCCGTTTCGGTCGAGGACATCGCCCAGGTCCAGCGGACGTGTCATGATCTGGGCCGCGACTCGTTCCAAGCGATCCTCGATCGTTTCGCGGACTGGGGTCAACGCGACAGCAGCGAATTCTTTACACCATCCAGCATTGTTCGGCTGGCGACCGAGATCCTGCTTGGCGAGGTCACCGGCCCGGTCCGCTGCCACGATCCATACCTGCGTTTCGGTGAATTCCTCTCCGCGGCGGCGTCTGCGGTGGCCGGCGTCGAAACGTCAGGATTCGGGCGCCATCCAGAGCAGCTGCGGCTAGCGGCGATGAACATCGCCATCCACGGCGCGGAAGTCACGGACCTGCTACCCGGCGATGTCCTGGTACCTGGTGAGGTTGCCAATCCGTCACCGACCTTCGACTTCGTCCTGACCAATCCACCCTTCAACCAGAAGAACTCCGCCGAATGGCCTGTGCCAGTACAAGGTTGGCCGTTTTCCGCGCCACCGGCGAAGAACGGCAACTTCGCCTGGCTCCAGCAGGTGTATGCGTCGCTCAAGCACGGGGGACGCGCATGCGTGGTGATGCCGAACCAAGCAGCTGCATCGGATAACAAGGATGAGACGGACATTCGTCGGGCCATGGTCGAGGAAGGCGCCGTGGAATGTGTCGTTGCGCTGCCTCCGGGGCTGTTCGTGACGACACCTGTGCCGGTAAGCGTTTGGTTCCTCGTTAAACCGGAGCAGGCCCCAGATTCCGTTGTCCAGACTGACGTGGGCGCGGCAGTCGAGAAGAAGGGCCGAGCTACCGTTCTGCTGATCGACGCGCGCGCGGCGGGCGAGAAGAAGGCCGGTCGTCGGCATCTGACCGACCAGGACGTGCAGTCAATGGTTGATGGCTATCGCGAATGGCGTTCGGGTGCTACGAAATTTCGTCCGAAGGATCTTGGTCGCGGTGGGATTGCTGTAGCTGCCGACGTCACCGACATCGAGCGTCGCGAGTTCTCGCTCAGCCCAGCCGACTACCGGCCGATTCCCGGTGCAAGCGCCGCCGAAAACGCTGAGCAGCTCAGTGTCTTGTGCGCGATCCAAGCGGGACCCTCGAACGCCCTCTTCAAGGACCTGGAGTTCGTCGACGACGGAGTCGCGATGATCGCGCCCGCACAGCTCCGACACCGTGGCATCCTGGATGAGAATGCGAAGCGGATGCATCCAGACGACGCTCAACGGCTGGGAAAGTTCCAGCTCGAGGATGGCGACATCCTTTGTGCCAGAACGGGAACGCTTGGTCCCTGTGCGATCGCCGATCACAGCGCGAAGGGGATGGTTTTCGCGACGGGATTGCTTCGGTTGCGTGTGAGAAACCCCAACATGGTCGACCCGCAGTATCTCGTCGCGTTCCTGTCGCTGCCGTCGACGGTGACCTGGATCGAGAACAAAGCAGCTGGCACGACGATCCCGTCCATCAGCTCTGCCAACCTCGGCAAGCTGCTCGTCCCCTTGCCCTCGCTGGATGTGCAGAGACGCATCGGTGCCGAGGTTGCTGCTGCCGATGCGGACATCGCTGCGCTGCACAAGCAGATGCAGACAGCGGAAGCGGACCGAACCACCTCTGTGATCGCCCTCTTCGAGAACCCACTCGCGTCTCTCGACGACGGCGACGTAGTCGCGACCGGTCGGTCGGGAGGGGATCCCTTTGGCGGGGACGGGTGCACCAGCACCGCTGGTGGACAGAGCCGATGAGTTGGCGTTGCTCTTGGACGTTCGATGGTGTTCGGCTGAGACCCGGGAGGCACCCGTCATCGTTCTCCGCGGCGAGGCAGGGGCGGGCGCTGACGATAGGCGGGCCGTCGCACACGGCTCCCCTGTACTTGGCAATTGTCTGCTGATGGATGACTGTCGACGGTAGTTCAACAAGGTCAGGGCTGAGCAGTTCGATGTCGCCAGCGCGGCGTGCGCGATTGGAACAACTAGTTTCTGAACATCCCGAGTGGGAAGGAAAAGTAGTATGGGGCAGTTGATTTATGGCCGGACCAGGAGCGATGTCAAGCGTTGGCCTTCTGACCCTGCGGCTCAATCGGCTCTGGGGCTCTACCTGGATCAATTGCCACCGGTGTCGATGTCGATGTCGGCATCCAATCTCTTCAATGGGGACGGTCTGGACCTTTCCCGCTCTGATGTATCGGGTTTGTTCTTGGAGGGCGCGTCCTTGAATGGGGCCGATCTGACTTCGGCATGTGTATCCGATGCGGATCTGTATACAGCGTGGATGATTTCGGCCGATTTGCGTAATGCTGATTTCAGTCGTAGCGATCTCCGCAAGGTCGAAGGTCGTGGCTGTTCGGCATCTGGTGGTATTTTCTGTGATGCCCGTCTTCAGGGCGCGGTCTTCGAGGATTCGGACTTCCGGCGTGCAAATCTGGTTGGTGCTGACTTGCGGAGCGCAAGCTTTGCGGATGCCGATCTCGGATCCGCCGATCTGCGAGGCTGCGAGTTTTCTTCGACAGACTTTTCGGACGCACGAATGGGTGGATGTTCGGTGGCGGGCGCTTCGGGGTCCATAATTGGTCCAGTGGATGTCGGAGTGAAATCGGCTGTGGTTCTCGCGGGTCTCGAGCTTAGAGCCCCTATCGGGTTCGGTTGCTGAGTCGTCGCCAACAGATCAGTGCCGCACCAAGATTGAGGAATCCGTAGTGAATGTCGGTCCGACGTTCCCATCGGACGGCCAGGCGCCGGTACTGGTGGAGCAGGGCGAAGGTCTGCTCCACGATCCACCGACCGGCGGTGACCTTGTCACGGGTTCCGCGGCGAGGAATGTAGCCGGTGATCCCGCGTTTCCGCAGCTCGGCGTACACGCTGGGGTAGTCGTAGCCCTTGTCGCCGATGAGGGTCTTGATCCGGCGCCGTGGTGACCCCGGCCGTCCGCGGAGGGGTCGAACCCGGTCGAGCACGGGCGCGAGCATCAGGTGGTCGTTGAGGTTGGCCGCGGAGAGCTCGACGACGAGCGGGAACCCGTTTCCGCAGGTCAACAGGTGGTGTTTGGAGCCGGTCTTGGCACGGTCTACCGGGCTCGGCCCGGTCGCTGCGCCCCCCTTTTGGCCCGCACGTGCGAGCCGTCGATCATGACCCGGTCGAAGTCGATCAACCCGGCAGTGTTGCTGCGGTCGAGGGCCGCTTGGTGCATCGCCTCGAACACCCCGGCGGCCTGCCAGTCCCGCAACCTGCGCCAACACGTCATCCCGGACCCGAACCCCAGTTCCTGGGGCAGGTCTTCCCACCCGATCCCGGTGAACAGCACGAACAAGATTCCCTGGAACACCAGCCTCGGATCGTGCTGGGCCGGGCCCGGTGTTCCCGCCGGTTTCGCTGGTAGTAGCGGTTCGATAACCGCCCACAACTCGTCCTCCACGATCCACGGTGCTGCCACAGCGAAACATCGTGCACCACAAGGTGTCTCACCGCTACCGAGCCGAACCTGTTAGGAGCTCTTAAGAAATGGTTCAGCGAAAATGGAGCTGTGGATTTCACCATTCGATCGTGACCCGGCTGTCATCGACTCCGAACTTTCGAAGGCGAGGAAACATGCAAGACAACTCGGGTGACCCTGTCGAATCTCTCAGGTCCGGCAATCCCGACAATCAGGTAGCCGCACGGGCGTCATCGACGCTGCACCTGCGGAACGAGTACAGCAACCGTCCCGGTGATGGGGAAAGCGATGAGCTGTGGTCGCAAGATGGAGCACCCGTCGCCGATCGAATCCGACTCGACGGACTTCGAGCCGGATTGCCGACCAGGCTTCCCGGCGCACCTACCCGTAAAGATGCCGAAAGACCCGCATGCACCGCAAACCGGAACGATCCGCCGAGACAGCCCGCACCGAATCCACCGCCGCGCGGCCGACGAATGGACTCACGGAGGATTCTGGGCGCGCTGCCGGTCACAGCCCCGATACATGCCACGATCGATGTCGATCCGACCAGGCTTGGGACGGGGAGGGGAGTCGGAACCGGTGGTGGCCAGATGGCCACGGGCGCTGTGCCCGACCTCGGGCGCGGCCTGGAACAACCGGTCGTGGTCATCACAATCGGCGGGTTCGCAACGGGACGAAGACCTTTCGCCGTCGACCACCTCTATCGGCTCACCATCGAGGTGGACTGAGTCGGGTGCTTCGGCGCCGGGGTGTTCTCGAGCCGATGATGCACAGCTGGCCAAGTCCGTGGAACCGGCCGCTGCGCGCCGCGAAGGACATGGTGCCGGGACTAACCGGTGCCGGTGAGAGGCCCGGTCGCTGATATCCCGTGTACCGATGCGTGCATTCCCATGTTCGCTGTGCCCTGCCACTCCAGAGGGACGAACGCGCTTGACCTGGACTTTCGTGTGCGACCTTTGTTGGAATCGAGAGGAAACGGCCGTTGACCTGCGAAATTAGTGTCGCAGGTTTGTGCCCTCGGCGGGGCACATCGAAAATGGACCGGGGATGACCTGGCAATAGGCTCTGGCCAGTTGGTAGTGAAAGCGGATCTTGCGATGGGTTGAGTGGACGTTGGCTACCGCCGGGCGGCCGGATGGGCTTTCGGGACCGGTGAACGGTCTGCTCGCTCAGTCTGGCCGGGACGGCGACAGGACGGACCGATCCACCCTACGTTGGCCGACCACCCCGGATTCCGCATCGCGCCGAAGCTTCATCACCGCCGCGTCATGACGTGTGGCCGCGATCGACGACGGCAGTTCCTCGTTCAGAGCTGTCAGCAACTCGGCAGCCTCAGGCGCCGTGACGGGCGGGAAGATCGGCATCCCAACAGTATTCACCTCGTCCCGTACATACTGCTCGGTCGACGAGCGATCCGCTACGGTGGCTGCAACGCGCCGACGCTGGGGTTTCGGCTGTTGTCCGTCACGGGTTCGCGGTTCAGCAGGGCAAATGGTGAAACACGGGCAACAGGAGAAGGTCCGGTCGTTACGGGTAGATACGCCAAAATGGCAGGTCATAGCTCGCTTTCAACGCCTATGTCGAAAGTGCTTGACGCGCACGACCGTTACGGTAGGAAGTTGAGCATGTCTGACATAGTCGATCGAGGGCCCGCTAGCGTGCCCCGCCCGTCACGGTGCGACCACCTTCGTGCGGACGTTCGTGGGTACCCGATCATCGCGACGATTGGACAGGAGCCGCCACCAGACTTCGGCGCTGTTTCCGAAAGACGCAAGATCGCCTTGGCAACATTTGATCTCTGTGCAGTCTGTGCGCTTCCCTTCCATGACGAGCTGCGTTGGCAGGTGATGTTCGAGGAGACGGATGAGGACGTCACCACATCTGAAGCTCCTGTACACGAGATATGCGGTTTGTACGCAGCGCAGATCTGTCCCTTCGTCTCTTCGCCGTATGCCCGGCTGAGTCGAGGTGAAGGGCGTAAGGGCGAGCGTCGAGCCGAACTTGTGGTGCTGAGTGGGTATCGGGAAACCAGGGCCGTCTACGGCAAAGCATCCGGCATCCAGTCGGATGTTGTGCTCCACTTCGACATGGGCGGTTATGTACGTCGATATGTCTTGCGCACCAGAGAGGACGCCGCAGCCGCGTACTCCGCAGCCTTGGCGGCGGAACGCCCGATGGACCTCGATGAACATGAGCACCAGCTCGTCGACCTGCTTTGTAGCCCGACGGACCCCGACGGCGAGGACTCCGGTGGTGTGATGGCTGGCGCAGCGTGGAACATTGGGGCGGGATTCTGTGCGGGGGTCACCCACGTTCAGGGTCTTGAACGCTACAACGTCTCCCCGTACACGACCATTGCCGTGCAGGCGTTAGAGGACCGGACTGTTCGCGAGTTGGCAACCGGCTTTCCCGATAAGTACACACGCGCCGCGATGTCGTGGCTGATCACCCGGGACAGACTGCCCTCCATACTCGCAGAGTGGAGGCGTGACGGCCGCCGTCGGTACAGCCACGTCCCGAAGCCCGCTGCTAGTCAGGATAAGTCGGCCGAACGACGGAAGTCCCAGAGGAAAAGGCAATCAGCCGCGAGGCGCAACAACCGACGTTGAGCGGTCGACTCGTTCACTGCTATCACCGGGCCAACCAGATAGGTGCGAGGGTTTACGTCGTTGGTTCGACGTAAACCTGGACGACCGGAGAACGTCTGCTCATTACGGATGTCTACCCGATCTGGCCGTCAGGCGACCGTGCGGCGGCGAACGCCGACGGGATCGGCGCGCGTCGGTGGCAGGCTTCGACCGGTGGGTCCTAGTCGAGTAGCTGGACCCGCGTCGGGCGGGGTGGGTTGTGCCCTGCTTCAGGACGGGGGCTGCTGCACGATGTGGTGACACAATGTTCTGCCTCACCAGCAGCACCTCGTCTAGTAGTGATCGTGCTCGGATGAGTGGGCGGCGGTCGAGAAGTGCTCGATGGGTCGCGGCGTTTCGCGGGTCCCGCGACGCGGTGTTGCGGTGTTTGGTGCACGATATGTAGCTATGGGAGCCTCTGATATCGCCGACGAGCACGATGCCGCCGGAGGAACACTGGTCAGCGTCGGCTACGAGGGCAAGACCGCTGCGGATCTTGTGGCCCAGCTCATCGCACAGGATGTGCAGGTACTCGTGGATGTGCGTCTGACTCCGCTGAGTCGTAAGCCGGGATTGTCGAAGACGAGGTTGGCTGAGGCGCTTGCCGCCGTGGGCATCGCTTACGTTCACCATCGTGCACTCGGCAATCCGAAGAGCAACCGGGAGGGATTCCGTGCCGGTGAGCCGGAGTCGCGTGCCCGGTACCGTGATGTGCTCGATACCGCCGCCGCGACCAACGCGCTCGCTCATGTGTCGGAGCTTCTCGACGGTGGGGTGGTGGCATTGCTGTGCTTCGAACACGATCACGCCGAGTGCCATCGAGAGATCGTCGTGCATCGGCTCCTGGAGGCCCGGCCCAACGCTGCGGTGGTGCACGTCTAGAACAACGCAAGCTCGGTCTTCGGATACCAGACGCCCAGGACGGAGAACGATCGGCGGCGCATGTTCTGATTGCCGACGTAGAAGTGGACGTCGCGGGCGGGGGATAGCATCTCGTCACCCCATTTCGCGATCAGCATTTCTCGCGCCCGGCGGTCGCCGTTGTCTCGGAGCCACCGCCGGCCAGCCTGCCCGGTTTCCCAGTCGAGCACTTTTTGATCATGGCCTCGGCAGGTCGGTGCCTGGCAGTGGTAGTTGTAGCGCACAGCGTAGGGAGCCGGTTCCAGCGGTTTGAGTGAAGTACCGAACAGGTCCGGCGCGGATGCTGCTTCGACCTTGGCCTGTTCCGCTGCGCTCCACGGGTCCCCGGCGACTACGCTCACCTTAACGTTGGTGGGTTTGATCAGTCCGAGCGACGGTGAGGGGGTGCCCATGCCGCCCGCAGGGTTGGCTTCGAGGAGCTCGCACATCGTGGTGGCACCGACAAGGCCGTCGAGGTTCATCCGTCGTTTCTGCCAGTTGCCCCGCGAATCTAGCTGGTCGACGTGCTCCAACTCGTCCTGCCGTGGACGGAACGATTCGGGCCGATTGTCGTTCCTCGTCTCGTATGTTCCGTTCACACGTAGGATTTCGTACTTCCTGAACCGCTTGTCGAAGTCCTCGTTGCGAAACTTGACCGGATACAGCCGGATCCACTCCGGCCGTCCGCGATCGAGCCGTACCCCTGCGACACAGACGGTCTCGCCGTAGGTGTCGCTGGGATTCGGGTAGGTCTTGACCGTGATCATCACCGTTGCTGTCACATCGCCCGCGCGTGGTGACCTGATGCCCATTGAACCCCCCGGGAATCCGGCCGATGGCTGTCCTCGCTCAACCAGAGTAGTGCGCAGTAGTGAATGATCGCAGCAGTTCAACCAGCAGGCCGCCGGGGCGAAGATCATTGTGAGGCAATCTATGCCAACACCGGGTGCCGCGCTTCGGCCTGCTGCTGTGGCAGATGTTCGCCGTCGTGGTTCTCGGCACTCCGGATCTCTTGGACGGCCTTGAGCGGCGCTGGCCGCCGCCCCAGCGGAGGCGCTCGCATCAGGGTGCGCGGGTTGTCCGGGGACGACGGTTCGTCGGCCGGGGCGTGTCGGCCTATGTCGCCACTGCCAGGTCGACGACCGTGGCGTCGGCGGCGTTGAACGGAGCGATTGGCGGATGGGTCGCGTGGTGCACGCGACGGGTGTGCTGTGGGAGCACGGTGTCCTTGAACGTTCGGTACGTCGGTGGTGCGGAAGTGAACGTATCGCTGCAGTCCAAGCCAAGGCGCTGGCCGCGCTGTTGAGTTGGCCGCAGAGTCGTGGCGACAACGATCCGTGCTAAAGGCCGTGTCGAGCGGTTTCCCGGCTCTGATCGCCGCAGCGTCGGCTGTGCGCCGTGTCGGGAAGAAGTCGGCAGGTGCAAGACTTGAGCGGGCCCACCGGTAACCCCCCGCTTTCGTCGTAGAGGTGGCATCAGTGTCAGGCTTTGCCGAGAGAAGATTGTTCGAGAACTGAAGGCCGCGCTGTCGGCAGGTTTCATCTTTGTGCTGGTCAGCCCTTTTCCCATGCTCCTGACCATCTCGGCAAGGTGAACCGGGCGGCTTCCTGTCGTCCGTTGGGGTATTTGACGTTCTGACCACCGATCAGCGCGGGCCGAGTACCTGCCGCTGGACTCGGGGTAACCCGCGGATGGGTGCGGTGCGGCTTTCGCCACGGAAGAAGGTTCCGATCAAGGCGCCGAAATTCTGTTGCAGCCGAGCATGTTTCGCGATTTCAGCGACCTTTTGCCCGGTCGCGGCGGCCGCCGCGCTGGACTGATCGTCGGTGGGGTCGGGCTCCGCACACCAACCCCGTCGGGGCCGGTGGGCTCATGACGCTCTATGTGGGGGTCAGGGGTTCGAGTCCCCTTAGCTCCACTTCCGAGAGACCCCCTCCGACCTTCGTCGGAGGGGGTCTCTTCATGTCCTAGGCGATGTCCTCCGCCGCCGACATGTCCCAACTCTGTTCCACAGCTTTCGAGAGCAGCGCCGACGCGGCGGTCAGCCGGTCGCCGGTGACACGCCCGTAGACGGCCTGCGTCATGCGTTCCGAATGCCCGTGCCACGCCGCCACCACGTCGGCCGGTACTCCCGCCGCGCGCATTCGTGACACGGAGCTGTGCCGCGGTTCAGATAATCGGCGACAAGCGGCCGACCCACCGCCAAGCGCTCACGCTTGTGGGTCGTGTGCACCGTCTCGAGCAACGCCAGTTCGCCCGGGGGAATGGGCAACTCGCGAACGCTGCGGGCGTTCTTCGGATCGTCGATCACGTCGATACCGTTCACGTCCACGCGCGCCTGGACGATGCGCGGCGTCCCGCCTGTCAGGTCGATATCCGGCCAGCGCAGTCCGCCTACTTCCTCGCGCCGCAGGCCGATCAGCGTCAGGGCGCAGCACCCGGTAAGGCGATGATCGGCCACGGAATCCAGAAACGTGGTCATCTGCTCCGGCCACACGTCGTCTTCCTTGGCGGCGACTACCACCTTTTGCGACGGCGGCTCGAGGTGCGCGGCGGGGTCGTGGATACCCACCGCATCGTGACCGCGTGGGCGAACTTCGCGCGTACGGCGTCGTCGGCCTCCCGGACCTCGAGCCAGGTCGGCCACGTCGGCGAACGTGCGATCCGAGCGCGCCGCCCACGTGGTTGCGTCCCAGTTCTCCTGCTGCTCGGATACCCAATCCCCGTGACGGCGAACCTGAAGCGGCTGCGCAATGTCGCGAAGAGGCTGCGAAGTACCGAGCCGAAGCGGTGAAGCGCGGCCTACTCCGATCAGTCCTCCGGCCGCCGATTAGCGGGCCAAATCGGTGGTTGGTCAAATGGAACGGCCGTGGTTCGTGGGGTACACGTGGTGGGCGCAAAGGCACGGTGCACGACCACAGGTGCTCTGCATGACCAGGTTATTCGGTGGTGGCGGGGCGGTCATCAGGACCGCTGGCTCGGACAGTGCGCATGAGCGGCCATAGCTGTCCGGTGCTGATGGCAGCGTCTCAGCTCTTGTCAGCGGGATAGATGGCGGATAGGAATATCGCGTGGCTGATCAACAGAGTGTTGCCCGGATCGTCACGGCCGTCTCGTCGGTCGTGGTCGCCGTGTGCGCGGTGGTGGTGACGGTAAAGGTGGCTGGCGCCGATCTCGACCCTGCCGCAGCACCGAGGGTGCTGGACCAGGCGGCGTTGGAGCAGCAGGTGGCAACCCGGTTGCAGGGTGTGCGGGACAAGCCGGTGGGCCGGGTGACCTGTCCCGGTTCTGTTCAGGTCGTCGTTGGCAACCAGTTCGATTGCGATACATGGGATTACCTGCATACGGTCAAGGTGCGCGTTGAGATCGTCAGCGACCAAGGCGAGATCGAGATCACCAGGTCGTGACAGGAAACCGGGATTCGAGTTGATCCAGCATCTGCTGGGCTGAGTTGCCCGTGCCCGGGTCGCGCATCACCTGTGCCGACCGTCAACGGCATGGATGCGCCGTGATCAGGCGCTCTGCCGCGGCTTTCACCACACTGTGAACCACCGCAACACCGACCTCGATGCCGCGGGCGATCTCTCGCAGCGATTGTCCTTCGGCGCGACGGGCCAGGTAGAGGTGGGCTGCTGGAACAGGTCGTTGAGCACGATCAGGCCCTCGAGCAGGTTGCGGCCGAGCCGGTCGGTTTACTGCACGGTGAGTAGATCACCCAGGGCATCTCGGTGAAGGTCCTGCACGGCATCGCCGCCGGCGAGCACACCGAACGCTGCCCGTTCGGGAAACGCGTTCGGCAACCCGGAATGAGACTGCCTGTTTCCGAACGGGTTTCCGAACATCTGCGCCTGCGAGTCCGGCAATGCTGTCGATGTTCGAAGTTGCGTTCAGCGATGCCCGAAGTGCTCTTCAGCTGCGGAGATGGATGCACGGGATGCGGCGTGCTCGCTTCGCGGACCCGTCACCGACGGGTGACCGGAGACGGATCCGCTTGCCAAACACCGACAATCAGCGTCGCTGTCAGGGGCGGCGATCGGAGTATTCGACGTATCCGCGTCCGCCGATCTGGCGGCCCTTGTGCCGGGCGGTGTAGGTATATCCGGCAACGATGTTGACTCCGGCGTAGAGCCACTGTGTGTCGACGGTCCCGTCGAGCGTGGTTAGTGTCTGATTGCCGTCGCGGATCGTCCATCGGAACGACGCGGGCATGGCCATCGATTCACCGTCGGGTCCGACGAAGGGCTTGTTCTGGAACTCGATGACCTCGAAGCGAACCGAGGTGCCCAAGCGCCAGGACCCGCCACCGACAGTGCGCTCGAAGGCCAGCATGACCAGCGGGGTGTCTCCCATCCCCGTGCCCACGAGCAACAGCTGGGAATCGGCATCCAGATTGAGGACGTGGTAGGTGAAGAAGTCGAACGGAGCCTTCAACTTCGCGGGCACCGGTCGGTCGAGGATCATCGTCGGGGTGTGCCCCTTCCCGTATTCGACCGAGCACAGGCCGGTGACCACGGTTGGCTCGCCCCCGTGGGTGATGGTTCCGCGGTAGCGGCTCAACAGCCCGACATGGGTGTAGTACGGCCGCTTGGTGAACCAGGTGACATCCCCGGTCGCGGTGATCTCGAGGTCGGTCTCGAAACCGGGACGCATGCTGCGGAGCCGGAAATCGGGGTAAGTGCCGGAGATGGTGTAGTCGGGCCCGAAGCGCAGCGATGACCCGTCGGGGGCGAACGCGCTGTCGTGAGCGCCGTGCGCGGTGAACGGGTCGTGGGTGGTCGCTGCCGTACCGTGGCCGACGGTGGCGGTGTCGCGCGCGCGACCCTGGCGGGCGAAGTCCGCGTCCCAGGCCCGAAAGCCCGTGTAACCCACCATGGTCATGTTGGCCATGAAATGGTGCGGTGCCGGCAGGTCGGGGATCATGATCCCGTAGTGGGCGACGCCTTGTCCGAAGCGGCTCTTCGACGGTGGGGTGAACGTCGGTAGTGCGGTGTCGGTGGGAAAGTCCGGTGGCACGACGCCGAACAGATGCGGGGCGATCCGCGAGACCATGTCCTTGAACCAGCCGAGTCGGCGGTCGGGATCGTAGACAACGGGCACCGGCTGGTCGCCGCGGGCAGACTTCGGGGTCATGGGTGAGTGCTCCTTTGCACGGCTGACGACAGTGTCGGGGGTGAGAGGTATTGCCGGCGGCTGAGTTGTCGACGTCATCGCGCGAAACGGCGAGTGGTGTCTCGGATGAAGCCGTCGAACAGGACTTTGCGGTTGAGCGGTTGGCTCACCGCGAGGGGCAGCCGCATGCGGGGGCGCGGCTCGAAGGCAAATCTCCAGGTGAAGCGGCATCCGTTCGGGGTGGAGACCACGCTGTAGTCCTCGGCGAAGCTGCGGAAGACCGGAAGGTTCGCCGCTTCGACGAAGAAGGCGTGACGGCGGGCGGCTTCGTCCCAGAGGAAGAAGCGCTCGTGCAGAACCAGCGCCGCGGCGACCTTCACCCGACGGGTTGTCCCGATGCCGAAGGGGCGGGCACTGGTGTATTCGCCGTCGAGCGTCCGGCACCAGGCAAGAGGTTTGTCGGCAACCAAGCCCCGCCAGACCAGGTCGGCGTCGACATCGAGATCTATGTCGTAGCGGATCGTGTGCGTGGCGGCGTCGAAGAATGTCTCGTCGGTGACGGGGTCGAGGGAAAACCTGGCCATGGGGCGTCCTCGGGATCAGTGGGTGAGTCGGTACAGGGTGTAGGGCACCGTGCGGGACAGGTAATGCGCCATGGTGAGGTACGGGCTGCGCTCGGGCGCGGGGTCCTTTCCGTCGCCGAGGCGCCACAGCTGAGTGGTGTGCCACACGATGTTGCCCAGGCCGTCGATGCGCTTGATCCCGGTATTGCGTTGCCGGGCAGAAGTTTGCGGGTCGATACCGGCCAGCAGGTGTCGTGGGTAGCTGGGCTGGAGGGCCATCGGGCGGGCAATTCCAACCAGGTCGACAGCGCCGGACGCCACGGCCGTACCCGCACCTTCTGCGGTACGGAAACCGCCGGTGAGCAGCAAAGGTATGGAAACGCTCGCACGGATCTTCTCGGCGAACCCGAGGAAGTACGCTTCACGGCCGCGCGTGCTGGCCTTCGTCGCGTCGCCACCCATGAACGCCACCGATTCGTACGTTCCGCCGGAAATCTCCAGCAGATCGATCGACTCCGCGTCGAGCGCGCGCGCCACCGACGCCGAATCGTCCTCGTCGAACCCGCCGCGCTGGAAATCGGCGGAATTGAGTTTCACCGCCAGCGGGACGGCCGTTCCGATGACCGCACGAACCGCGCGAACGACCTCGAGCAGGAACCGACGCCGGTTCCCCGAGTTGCCACCCCACCGGTCAGTGCGAACATTGGTCACCGGAGACAGGAACTGGCTGATCAGATAGCCGTGAGCGGCATGGATCTCGATACCGTCGAACCCGGCCGCGACCAGGATTCGTGCCGTCTCGGCGAATTTGGCGACCAAAGCCACGATCTCGCTGTCGGCCAATTCCCGGGGCGTGCGGTAGGCCCCGGCACTGCCGGTGAGCCGCACCGCCGACGGCGCGACCGGACTCGAGTTCAACGTCGCCGGTATCTGCCTGCCCGGATGATTGATCTGCGCCCAGATCTGCGCCCCACCCGCTTTGGCCGCCCCAGCCCATTCCCTGAGCAGATCGATATCGCGTTCGTCGTCGACAACCACGTTGCCAACCTCGCCGATCGCGGTGCGATCGATCATGATGTTGCCGGTCAGCAGGACCGCCGCGCCCGACTGGGCCCATCGCCGGTACAGCGTGACATGCCTACGGGTCGGCGAGAGACCGAAATCGCCCAGGCACTCCGACATCGCGGCCTTCACGATCCGGTTCGCCAGAACCGTCCCGTTGGGCAGAGTGACAGGCCTCGCTAAAGGGCCCTCGGTATTCGGCATGGTGATCCTCTCCTGAGATGACCGGTCATCTTGAATCAGTAAACAGAGAGCGGTAAGCTACGTCAAGACGACCGGTCATCTGCGAGGTAGGACATGGTGCAGCGAAACATTCCCCAGCAATTGCTGATCGCCGGACTGGACCGGTTCCACGGGCACGGCTACCACGGCACTGCCGTGCAGGACATCACCACGACCGCCCAAGTGCCGAAGGGGTCGTTCTACAACCACTACGCCTCGAAAGAGGCGCTCGCGGTCGCGGCGATCCACCAGTACGTCGCCGACAGTCCCGTGCAGGTGCTGTTCGATCCGACGATTGCGTCCCCCGTGGCCCGCGTGCGCGCGCATTTCGACGCGCTCAGAAGAAACTTCGAAGATTCGGGCATGACCCGCGGGTGTTTGCTCGGCAATCTCTCCAATGAGGTCGCCGACCACAGCGAGACCATCCGAGCCGCCCTTGAGCAGGCGTTCGCCGCATGGGTCGCGGTGATCAGCCACGTCCTCGAGGCCGCATGCGAAGAGGGCGAGATCCCGGCCGACCTCGATGCCCCAACCACCGCGGGGTTTTTGCTCAACGCGTGGGAAGGCGCGCTGCTTCGCGCTCGCGCATCCAAGAGCGCCGATCCCATCGACGCGTTTTACGCGCTTACCTTCTCCGTCGTCCTGAAGCTCAGTAGCTGAGACCCACCCGCCACCCAGAGCTCTGTCTGCGACGTGTCCGCACAGCAGCGGCGGCGGCAGCAGGTATCGCGGGCTCACCGCCGATACCCGTGAATCCTTTGAAGCTCAGGCATCTTTCAGGCGGCAGCGGCCATACCGTTCCGGCACTGGCAGGTCCGGCCGAGCAAGCGCGGTGAATACCGGGCTGCGCGGACGGCCGCATCGTCACGGTGGCCAGAGCGCCGCGCGCACGCCGGAACTCGGAGGTCAACCTATCGGCTCGTTGGACCGATCGTGCTCGCGCAGTAGCCGCATGACGGTGGCTGGTGAGGGGTGCTGGCCTTTTTTCTTTCCCTTGGTGATGACCAGGCGGGCGGCGATGTCGCGCAGGCTGTGGTTGCTCTCGCGCAGATGCAGCGCCATGGAGAGCATGTCGTCGTCGGCCACAGAGGCGCCACCGATGGTCTTGCCGCGCGCGCGGGCGGATTCGTGACCTTCGAGGGTGCGGTCGCGGATGTATTCCCGTTCCATCCCCGACAGTGCGGCCAGCACGGTGAACACCACCCCGGACGGATCGTGGGAACCCTGCAGTTCACCGGTGAGAAATTCCAAGCCGATGTCGGCGGCCTTGAGCTGTTCGGCCAGGGCAGCGAGTTCGATTCCGCGGCCGAGTCGTTTGTGTTCGTGCACGACCAGAGTGACCGCGGCACCGGAGGCGCGGATCTCGCGGGCCAGAGCGACAGCCTTGTCGAGTTCGGGACGGGCCAGGGCGCGGGTGGAGATCTTCTCGGAAAAGATCCGTCCGATGCCGGTGGCGCGCAGGGAATCGAGCTGGGTGTCGAGGGACTGGCGCACAGTGGAGGCGCGCGCATAGCCGATGCGTACGTGCGCGCTCGACTCGGCGGCGGTCGCGGGCGGACGCGGCAACTCGATCCACACCGATCCGGGCTTGCGCAACGCCGGAGTCGTCACGTTGAGAGCCTTCGCGAGCGAGGGCACGAGACGAAAGCGGGCGGTGTGGTACTGGATCGCGACTTTGCCCTTGCCGGTCCGGCACGGCGACCCTGCCGGGGCGGCGCAACTCGACATCGGGCAGTCGTGGGCCTCCGCGCGGAGGAAGTCGTCGTCGCTCACCCACCCAGTGTTTCATAGGTGCGTTTCAATAAGTAGCCTATTTGCACCAACCTATGAAACATTGAACGCGCTGGATACCGATGGAGGTCGACGGTGTTTCATGAGTGATCACCTATGAAACACCTGGGGTTCGGCGTCGTCGGCGCACCGTTCACCGATCCAAGCGGGCGCGCAGGTGGGCGAGGTCGTCGAGAACGAACAGCTCCGCGGCCAGCCCGCCGATTCCGCGCGCCGGGGACGCGGCGGTGAACTCGGTGAGTACGCGAGCGACCTCACCGAGGTCGTATCCGTATAACCCCAGCAGCGCTTCGGTTTCGGCCCGGGTCCGCACGAACTCCGGTGGCATGCCGGTGTCGCGGATCAGGATGTCGCGCTCGCGGTCGAGGTTGGCCGGGCTCGGATCGGCTTCGACGAGAAAGGTCAGTACCCGGCGGGCGGTATCGGGATCGGTGCGCACCGTGCGGGCGAGTTCGTCGAACAGCGCGCTGTAATCGGCGCGGCGGTCCAGGCCGCGAGGATCGAGGATCCGGGCGGCCGAGCCGTCGTGTGCGCGGCGAGGGTCGTCGCCGGGGTAGACCGGTTCGACGCCCGGAAGGGACAGGGCCGGCGCGAGGGTGCCGCGCGGCCGAAGGCGGCGCCCGGCGGCGAGGTCCATCGCGACGGCGGCCGCGGTGAGCAGGTCCTCCTGACGCGGCCAGGGCAGTTGTTCGTAGGGCGTCCAGATGCGGAGCCCGGCGCGTGGGGTCAGCCCGGCGGTCTGCCATACCTGGGTGAGGGCGCGGGCGGACCCGACGCTCAGGCCGGATGTGGGCAGGCTGAGCTCGTCGAGCAGGGTGCGCAGCAGCCGGAACCACACTCCGGCGTGCACGCGGCGGCCGGGCAACCCGACCTTGCCGGTGGTCAGGGCTTGGTGGGTGTAGTTCTCCAGGGTGGCAACAGGTTCGGCGACCGGGGTACCGGCGACATCGGCCCCGGCCAGCTCGGCGGTGAGCAACTCGGCGCGGTAGAGCAACCGGCGCCGGTGGATGGTGCAGCCGGTGGTCAGCGGCAGCGACCACACCCAGCACCGTTGCGGTTGGGGGCCTGCCGTGCACAACGGGCACGACCGATCCAACGGTGTCTCGGGAATCCACGGCCCGCGCCACACCCGCCACCGGGCCAGCTTGTACCGCCGGGCCTCACCCGGGGCCAGCAGCACCGAATCCCCACGCACGTAGCTGTAGAAGGTGTCCTCGCCCTCGTGGGCGGGCATCGGGTAGCTGTCGAACAGCCACGGCACCCACCCGGGAAAGGTCATCGCCGTCAACCTCGCGACCGGAACCGTGGTCGCGGCGGCCAACGCCGCCAGCAGCTCCGGTGGTGCGTGTTCGTCGAGCCGGTCCGGGATCTGGGTGAGCACACCGAGATTCGGGCCGACCAGCTCGGCCGCCGGCATCCTGTACATCTCGGCCAGCCGCCCCACCCACGACGACAGCGACTCGAGCTCGCCCGGGGGCGGGTGCAGCGGCCACCGCGTCGGCGTGCTCATGTGAGTTCGCGTTCGAAGCTTCGCCGGCGTTCGGTCGGACCCGCGTATCCGGCCAGCAGCAGGGTGCGCTGGTTGATCGTCTCCTCACCGGTCTCGATCGCCGCGACCGCGGCGTCGGCGAGCAGTGTCGACAGTTCCCCGATCGTGCCCTCGCAGCGGGTCAGCAGGTAGCTGACCATCTCCTGGTCGGCGATCGACGAGGGGCGCCGCAGCGGCAACGCCGCTGCGAAGCTGGCCAGCAGTGCGGCCGCTTCCTCCCCGACTTCCCAGCGCGGCAGCGCCAACGGCGCGAACCGGTTCTCGAGCTGGTCGTCGGAGCGGATCGCGAGGTAGGCATCCCGGATCCCGACCCCGACCAGCGGGATGCGCAGGCTGTTGCCCAGAAACCGCAGCAGGTTGAGGAATTCGCGCTGGCTGTTGCTGCGCCCGCCGAGGATGTTGTGCAGCTCGTCGATCACCAGCATCCGCACGCCACATGCCCGGCACAACCGCACCACCAGCTCCTCGACATCGGCAAGCCGCCGCGCGCGGGCCCGCACCGGCGCCCCCAACGCCGCCAGCAGTGCCACATAGAAGCGCAGCACACTGGGCTCCGAGGGCATCTGCACCGCCAGCACGGGGATCTCCTCACGGTCGGTGTGCGAGATCGGCGGGTGATCGCGGCGGAACTTCTCGATGATCATCGACTTGCCGTTATTGGTTGGCCCGATCAGCAGCAGGTTCGGCATCCGTTGCTTGGACGGCATCGTCAGCAGCAACTCGAGACGAGCCAGGGCCTCGGTGGCGCGGGTGTAGCCGATCCAGCGATCCGCACGCACGTGGCGCACCCGCTCAGCGGCCGGAAGCAGCGCGATCCGGTGCGCCGAGGGATGCAGGTGCGACAGGTCTACCGGTTCGCCGATCACCATTGCTCGATCACCTCGAACGGCCGAACCGTCGCCGCGGCGGCCGCGGGCGGGGTCGGTGGTGGTTCGGGCTCGGTGGGCCGGCGGGCCCGGACCGTGGTGTGGCGGGCGGTGGTGCGTCGGGCCTTGCGGCTGGTCGCGACAGCGGTGTCGGTGATCTCCCGCATCTGCTCCACCATGGAGAACAGGGCGTTCTCGTCGATCTCGGCGCGGCCCTGCTCGCGCAGGCGGGCCACTGCGGCACTGTGTTCCCACACGCTGATCGCCGGGCGCGACCACGTGCGGTACGGCACCTCCAGGTACTCGCCGGTCTCGGGGTGCAGCGCCCAGATCCGGGAGATGTCGCGGGGATCGCGGCGCAGCACGAATCGGTCCTGATGTTCGCGGCGCGCGATCAATGGGCGCAGCACGTCGGCGTAGTACTGCACACTGCACGTGGTCGACAGTGAACCCGGTACGCGACAGGGTGCGCCGGATCACCGGCAGGAAGTCGACGAGGAAGGCGGTCTCGTTGGTCACCGTCGCCGGGGCGCCCCCGGCGGCCACGCGCTCGGCCCACACCCCGGCCGGGGTGCGTCCACCCAGGCCTTCGTGTGGTCGGCGGTGGTAGCAGGCCACTGCTAGGGCCATCCACCGTTGCAACTCGCCGAGTGTGAGAACGGCTTTCGCGTCACTGTCGTAGGTGCCGCGGTGGGTGGTGTTGGAGAAGGTGGTGCCGGGCAGCTCGTGGACCATCGTCATCGTGTGCCAGACACAGTCCGACCGAGGTCGCTGACGGCGCGTCCAGGGTGATCACCAGCCCCGGCACGCACCGAGTGGGCTCGTCGATCGCCGCGGTCACATACGGGCGCCCGATCGGCAGCCGGTGAAAGTCATCGACCACCATCACATCCGCTGGGGTGTGGTCGATCTGGACCCGCTCCAACAACCCCTCCACCGCCGGGGTGGACCCGCCGGCCGCCCGCCGTCCGCGGGCCGCGTCGGTGCCCTGGAGTGCGCTGGTGGCCTTGACCGGGTCCAGACGCCGGATTCGGCGCGTGACCGCCGACCGAGCCGGCGGCGTGAGCCCGGCGATCCGGCATTCCCGGGCGATCTCGCGGCAGATCACGGTCAACGACCGTCTCTGCCTGGTCAGGTACCGGGTGCGCAGGGCCTTGCGGATGATCTGTTCGACCTCATCAGGCAGCCTGGCGCCACCACGGCCGCCGGATGAACGGCGCGGCAACAGGTCCGACGCGACCCCGTCGCCCGCACGCCAGCGCCGGACCAGCGCATACACCTGGCGTTGAGTGACTCCGAGCTCCTCGGCGGCCTGGTCGGCGGCCGCGACGCTCACCCGGTCCGACTGCGCGAGAGGGCCGATGACCTTCGCGCGGGCCACCGCGACCTGCCACCGTGCTTCGTCGGCGGTCAGAACACCACGCTCGGGCAACGCTGAATCGGCCATCCCGCAACCCCCGTGCTGAAGACGAGTACGAGCTGAATGCACGGTACTGCCGACGAGTACGGGACACGCCGATGATCACCAGTCACGTTCAGCTGCAACGGAATCCGCAGGTCAACGCTGAACAGGACTCCGACAATCGACAATGCCTGTCGCCGTAGGCGACCGAAACCGTGCCTGCTACGGAGTCGGGGCCGGGATGAGGGTACCGCTTGGGCTGGATTGTCGCGACCGGCAGGGCAGTGAGCTGCTGGTACGGGAGCTCGCGTAGCTCGTCCACCAGCAGCGTGCGGCGCCGCTCGAATTCGGCCACCACCCAGTCGTAGGCATCTTGCGCCAGTTGCCGAGGATTCGGCACCGCTGCCGGATCCGAGAGTTGGTTGGCGTTCAGGTGCACAAACACCACCTCGATGTCCTTGTCCCGCAGGTCTTGGATGTACTTCTGGTGCTGACGAGCCAACCCGCCGGATAGACCTTGGCAGCCTCCAGGTTCAACTGCCGTGCCTTCGATTTGGTGTTGAAGCACAACGTGCGAAGGTCACGATCGTCGGACTCGCACCGCGTCAACGGGATGTACGCCGCTTCACCTGCTCGCGGATGCGTCTGCGATGGCGCGAGCGACGGCTGGCGTCTGCATCATCTTGCGGATCGCGGCGGCGAACTCGGGCGAGCCTGCGGTCTCGAGACCGGCGGCGAGGTTGAACTGCCTGCCTCCTCGACAGTGGTACGCGATCTGGTCGAGCAGTACTTCGCGGACCGTGGCGATCGAGTCCCGGTGGACGAGCATCAAAAAGCCGTCCGGGGTGTAGACCTCGTAGCCGAGGTCATCGTCGTTGGCGACGGCGAAGTCGTGGAATCTGCGGTCGGCGGTGATGACGTACTCGACCCTGCCGTGTCCGGCGGCGGCGTGCAGGTGCGCGTCGTACTTGTCGGTGTATGTGAGGTCGGGGTCGATCTCGTATCCACGGATCCGGCCATGCTCGGCAACGGCGATGATGCGGTCCCGCACTCCTCCGATCTGAGGATCGGAGAAGTGCGGGTGGTTCTTGCGTAGGTGATAGACCAGCTCCGCCAGGATGTCCTCGGTCCAGCGCAGATGGAACAGCGGTGGACCGGACCTGTTGGCCAGCAGGCAAATCCAGTCTCGCAGCGTCCGCGAATACAGCACGTTCGCGTCCGGTAGCACGTGGGGAACTCGTGAACTCACCTGAGTGACAATAGGTGCCAGTGCCGACCGCTGGTCTCGGACCGTCAGTAGTCGAGACCCTCCGTCTCTTCGAAGTCACGAAGTTCCTGCAATGCCGCGCGTTGCCGCTGGCGCAGCCGATCCCGGTAGGCAAGAACGTCAGTCGTGTTGAGTCGGGTGTGGGTTCCGACCTTGTGCGCAGCGATCTGACTTTCCCGGACTAGTTTCATCAGCGTCGGGCGGGAGATGCCGAGCAGATCCGCCGCCGAGGACGTGGTCAGCTCGTCGGGCATCGCCCCGACCGTCACCGTGCCGCCGGCGGCGACGATTCGCACCACCTCGGCGAGTATCTCGGCCAGTTCCTCTGGCGCCACCGACCGCAGGGCCGTCGGGTCGAATGCCCCGGCCTGCGACACCTGATCGGATGTCACCGTGAGCGTCGTCTTCCCGACGCCGCTTTCGACTACCGCGTTCATCGTCTCGGACCTCCCGCTTGTACTACACCAAGCGTAATACGCTTTCACTTACAAGTGCAACTTGGTTTGAAGGGTGATTGATCACGCAGGCCGCCGGTCACGCCATCCGGCTGACCACCGGACGCCTGCCGGGATGCGGGCCTTATCGGCGGTCAGGACGCGTATTCGTCCGGTCAGAATCGGGTCGGCCGATCACCCCGCGGCGGTCGGCGGTAACCGTGATGGTGTTCCTTCTCCGCCTCCACCGTGCGCTCGGGCGGGATCGGCTCGGGCCACACGATCACCCCGAACAGCACAATCGGCGGCAGGCCGATCGCGCCGGGGCAGTCCCGTTCCGGCTGCTGGCTTGTGCCGATCCGGTCATCACCGTGCAGTCGGCCGCCGGTCTGGCCGGCCAGCCCCCGGCGCTGGTGGGCAGATTCCTGGCCGAACTGGTGCGGGCGAACCTCGTGATCGACCGCGGATCAGGCTGTTTCGTGCTGCCGGTCCTGGTTCGCCTGTACGCGCGGGAACTCGCCGCGGACAGCGATGGCCTCGACGAGTTGTTCGGTGCGCCGTCTTTGACCGACCGCTTCGGGCCGTGATCTAATCAGGCAAAATCGGCCGCGCACGAGGGTGGCCCATCGTCAGGCTGGGGGGTGTGGCGCATCGTGCTGAGCGTCCCTGGCCCGAAGCGACCGGCGAACGATCTTCCGGGGACGGTGGTCTCCACCATCGATGAATTGGACCACTGCCTTATTCATGCGCTGCGCATCGACGGTCGGGCGCCGTTCAGCCGGATCGCCGACGTTCTCGATGTCTCCACGCAGACAGTCGCCCGTCGCTACCGGCGGCTGAGCAGTGAGATGGCGCTTCGCGTCGTCGGGGTGGTGAACCCGACGCGATCGTCAGGCGAGAAGTGGATCCTGCGACTCACTGCCAGTCCGAACACCGCTGAACAGGTAGCGCACAGCCTGGCTCGGCGTGACGACACCATCTGGATACGGCGCATGTCCGGGGGAAACGAGATCTGCTTCGTCACGGTCACGAACTCCGCGGCGCACCATTCGCTGCTGCTCCACGAGATCCCGCGCGCGGCCAGCATTACCGAGGTGTCGGCGCACCGCCTGCTACACACCTATCTGGGCGGTCCCACCGCATGGCACGGGCACACGACCGCGCTCACCGACGGGCAACAGGAGCAACTCCGCCAAGCATTCGATTCGTCGGGAGGCGCTGACGAACCCGAGACCATCACCTCCCTGACCCCGGCGGATCGGCAGCTGCTGGCCGCATTGCAGCGCAACGGCCGGATCAGCTACACCGACCTCGCCGCCGAGACCGGCCTGTCCTCCTCGACCATTACGCGTCGACTCGCTGCGCTGCAGGCGGGCGGCATGCTCACCTTCGACGTCGAGATCGGTGCGGAGGTGTACGGCATCACCACCCAGGCCTTGCTCTGGATGTCGGTCGCCCCCGCGCACCTGGACCAGGTGGCCAGAAGCCTGATCCAGCACAGGGAACTGGCCTTCCTTGCCTCTACCACCGGCCAGACCAACCTGGTGGCCCTCGTCTTGTGCAGGACTCCCACGGAACTGCACGACTATTTGGCCCACGGTCTCAGTGCGCTGGACTCCATTCGCATGCTCGAGACAAGTCCTGTGCAGAAGACCCTGAAAGCCTGCAGTCCGTATCTGCGCGACAGCCCCCGGTGATTACCCAGGTCGTGGGCGACCTGGGTAATCGAACCGCCACCGATATCAGCCGACCGGTGTCGTGTTGGTCGCGATCAGCTTGCAGTATTCCTTGGCATCGAGGATGAGGTCCTCGTCCGACGGGGTGAAGATCAGGCTGTAGACGGCATGCACACCCTGATAGTCGAAGTGGCAGAACTCCAGCGTTTGAACGACCGGGGCGAGGTACTCGTCGAGGCTGCGTCGGGCGAGCCCTTCCGGAGTGTAGGTCTCCAGAGTGCTGCCGACCGAGACCGCCAGCCACGCCTTCTTACCGGCCAGCGCGGTGGCGGACCCGTCGAAGCTGAAGGCGAAACCATGGGTCAGCACCGCATCGAACCAGGCCTTGAGTGCCGGGGTCACGCTGTACCAGTACAGCGGGAACTGCAGAACCACGGTGTCGTGGTCGCGCAGCAACTGCTGCTCGCGCGCGACGTCGATGTCGAGATCGGGGTAGGTCTGGTAGAGATCGTGGACGGTGACGTTGCCCAGATCCTCGATCTCGGCGAGCCGGGTCGCGTTGGCGCGGGACTCCGCGAGGTTCGGGTGCGCGACGATGACGAGGGTACGAGTGTTGCTCACAGATGATTCCATTTCTCGTGGAGGTACGTGCAGCTACGTCTGCAAGTAGAGGCGGTCGGTGATCCCCGGTGCCGGCGGTGACGCAGGATTGACGGACTCATTCCACCGGCGACCATCGTGGTGGTGGATATTCACGCTCGCTGCGCGCCCACCGACCCATCGGCGGCATCGTGACGGGAGGTCGGCGGGACCGTCCGGAAGTTGAACGCCTTGTCGCGAATGGTGATGGTGAAAGAGAGGCCGGACCGCTCGCCCGCGGCGATTCCCAACACGAGCATGGGCATATGCCACTGATACTTCGTGAGTGTGCCGTGACTCGCGTTGATATCTGAGCCGTCATGTGCGGACACGTTGCCGTAGTTGTTGACGCAGAAGACATTGGGCGTGGCGATCATCTTGCCGATCCTGGCCTGGCCGGCCTCGATGAATTCATCATGCGAGTTGACGTCGGACAGCAGGTCCATAGCTTTCGGCGAACCCGACGGGTAGTTCGCTGACGCCGTCGGAGCGCGACGTTTCCACGGGCGGCAGGAATTCTGCCAGCTCATCGGGTCGGATCCCCAGTTCGGCGAGGCCGCGGGCGATCAGGAATTCGTCCTGCCCGGTTTTCAGGGTCTTCATCAGCGCCTGATGAAAGCGGAAACATTTGTAGCCGTCTTGCAATGGAAATGGTACGCACGTGAAGATGCCCTGTGTGTGTGGCTCGGAGCGATAGGTGACGGAAGCGACCAGAAAGCTGTCGGAGAAACTTTCATATCTTTCCGAGAGGAGTCCTTGAAAGGATGACAGTGGGAAATCCTCGGGAGAATCGAAAGTCAGCTCGATCAGCTCGCATTTGGCGAAGAGTGGATTCCCCCGGAAGAAGTGCGTCAGCGCCTCCTCGAATTCGGTGAGGTCGAAGACTCTGTCGACTGTGTATGTCGAGAGGGCGGGGAAGAACTGCGACTCGTTGATGAAAGGGTACGTGGTCATGGAGAGTCGAAGAACTTTGTCGGCGATGGAGATGGGCATTTCGCGAATGTATGTGCCACGGAGGCGCTGCCACCGCACGTCGCGCGGTATTGGCTGATTCGTTCCATCGAGCGCGGCTCCGGTGGCTGATATTCACTGCTGGGGGGACAGGCGGAGCCCAGCGGGGGCCGGTCATGGAGCGGATCCGTCAGTCGGCACTGCCCGGTGGAACTTTTCGGCCAGACGCCGGTGGCCGGCTTCCCGGATCGGCTCGGCATCGCCGACGCTGCCCCCATCGAGAGCGAAAGGGCCCTGTTATGTCCAATTCTGTTGAACCGGCCGATGTCCTGATCGTCGGCGGCGGGTCGGCCGGCGCGGTACTCGCCGCACGCCTGAGTGAGAACCCCGCCCGCCGCGTCGTGCTGCTCGAGGCCGGGCCCGACTACGGCCCCACCCGGTTCCCCGCCGCTCTGCTCGACGCCAACCGCATCGCCGATCTCGATCACGACTGGGGCTACGCCTCACGTGGTGGGCGACTGAGCCCCGAGATCGCCGCGCTGCGCGGCAAGGTGATCGGCGGGAGTTCCGCCGTCAACGTCGGCGCCGCCCACCGCGCCCGCGCCCGCGACTTCGCCCGCTGGGCCGAGCAAGGGCTCGACGACTGGACCTTCGCCGACGTCCTGCCGTATTTCCGCGCTCTGGAAAACACCCCCACCGGCCACGACGAGTTCCATGGGCGGAGTGGGCCGATGCCCGTGCGCCAACTGGCCGACTCCGACCTGACCCCCGCGCACAGTGCCTTCATCGACGCCGCGGTTGCCCGCGGACACAAGCGGATAGCCGACTTCAACGGCTCCGAACAGGACGGTGTCGGAGCCTTCGCCGTCAACGTCGTCGACGGTGTCCGGCAGAACACGGCATTGGTGTACCTGACCGCAGAGGTGCGCGCTCGCCCGAATCTCATTGTGCACGGCGGCGTCACCGTCGACCGGGTCCTGTTCCGCGAGACGAATGCGACCGGAGTGGTCACCGCCGACGGCACCGTGCACCACGCCGACGACGTCGTCCTTGCTGCCGGGACCTATGGCAGCGCCGCGATCCTGCTGCGCTCCGGCATCGGCCCCGCCGGCGACCTGACCTCCCTCGGCATCGAGCCCCGCGCCGACCTACCCGTCGGACAACACCTGCAAGACCACCCCTTCTTCCACACGATCTACACGCTCGCCCCCGGCCGAACGCAGACGTCCCCGGCCCTCGGCGCGCTGCTGTGGACCGCCTCCAGCGAGGCCGCCGACGGCGACCTCGACCGTCGGCGCATGCTCGAAGGTGTACAACTCGCCCGCGATCTGGCTCGTCACCCGGCACTGACCCCATCGCTCGCCGGCCTTCTGATCCCGCACGAACTCCCCGACGACGCCGCACAACTGATGCAGGTGATCGAATCCAACCTCGCCGTCTACGGTCACCCCACCTCCACCGCCCCCATGGGTTCCGCCGACTCGCCCCAGGCCGTCGTCGACTCCCGCGGAGCCGTACACGGATTCGCCGCCCTGCGCGTCGTGGACGCATCGATCCTCCCGTACGCCCCCTCCAGCGTCACCAACCTCACCACGATCATGCTCGCCGAACGCGTCGCCCACCTGGTCTACACGAGCTGATCGAGGGCGATCCAGCAATGCTGGGGCCGTACGAGCACCCAGGATCGGCAGCATGAGCAGCGCGAGGGCTGGCCAGTTTGTCGGCGCATTTGGGAATGATCATTCTTGACCAACCGTTCCCAATCGGTTAACGTCGGGATATGGCGCGACCGAGGACATTTGACGAAGACGCGGCCGTCGAGGCGGCGGCGAAGCTGTTCGCGCGCAGCGGGTTCGACGCGGTGTCGGTCGACGATCTCGTCGGTGAGCTCGGCGTACACCGGCACAGCCTGTATCGAACCTTCGGCAGCAAGCGGGGGTTGTATCTGCGGGCGCTGCGGCATGTGCGGGCGCGGAACCTTCGCGCACTGGCCGCCGCCGACGAGCCGCTCGAGGTCTTGCGCACGGCGGTGATCTCC
Source organism: Nocardia fodinahabitans (assembly GCF_052983615.1). NCBI lineage: Bacteria > Bacillati > Actinomycetota > Actinomycetes > Mycobacteriales > Nocardiaceae > Nocardia > Nocardia fodinahabitans. Next base: position 1,399,546 of record NZ_JBRJJC010000001.1, on the reverse strand, counting down.
GAGGAGATCATCGACCTCGATCTGCTGTTGATGGCGGCCATCGGGCAGGCGGCGGTCGATCCCGAGGTCAGTGCCGAGGTTCGTGGCGCCTTCGCCGATTTGGATGCTGTCGCCGGCGCCTCCGGGGACGCGTTGCCCGCAACGGTGTTGCTCGGGCTGCGGCTACGTGCCCGTGCTGGAGATCCAGTAGCGGAGATCGTCGATCAGTGGTGCCGACGATCCGAATCGAGTCATTGAGCATCACAACAGGAGGAAACCGTGGCTGAGGTCGTCATCGACGGAGGCAACTTGATCGTTCGTATGGAAGGTTTGGACAAGCTGTGGGCGCTGAAGAGCCACCTGTCGATTCCCTTGGCCAATGTGCGCGGCGCAACCGTTGATCCGGGGATTGTCAAGGAGCGTAAGGGCATCCGCGCTCCGGGTACCCACCTGCCGGGTGTCATCACGGCGGGGACGTTCCACATCGATGGGGAGCGGGTGTTCTGGGACGTTCGCGACGGCGCGAAGGCCGTGGTGATCGAGCTCGCCGACGAGCGCTACGCCCGGCTGATCGTCGAGGTCGACGATCCCGCCGCAACGGTCGCGCTGATCGAATCCAGCTGCGTCCGCTGACGCGGGTCGGTACCGATGAAGGGGACCAGTTCAGACAGCCGGGACCCCTTCATCTCATTCTTGTCGATCCCACCGAAGACGGCGTGCTTGGTGCTTGGCGCTCACCACGCCGGCGGGCGGTGACCGCGACGGCGAACCCGAGCACGGTCATCACGCGTCTGCCCGTCCGCCGGTCTCGCCGGCGATCGGCAGGCCGTACCCGTCGCGCTGTTCGGCAGCGGTCAACCAGTCGGCCACGTTGTCCAGCGACCCGTGGCAGACGACCCGGAACGGGCTGTACAGCTCCCACCCGAACGGCGGTTCGGCTGCGCGGCGGATCGCCATGGACCGCTGTGCGGCCCGTTCGGTCAGGCCGTCCAGCCGGTTCTGAATCGCGTCGCTCATCGGTCCCCCTGTGGGTGATTCGGTGAATGCGCCCACCGCCGGGAAGCTTTCGCCATCGTCCGCATAGCTCACTGCGCCCGATGTGCCGGGAATGGTCCACGGCATCGGCCCGGCGGTGGGCTGAAAACAACGCTAGGCGTGCGTTATCGGTGGTCACAGGCTTACGGTGTTGACAGACTGTTCACAGCTCACCGAGCCGAAGGACCACGATGGAACCGGGTGCACAGCTGAGAGCCGCGCGGGAGGCGGCCGGGGTAGGGCTGCGCGAAATCGCCCGGCTGACGCACTATTCACCCGCGTACCTGTCGCTCATCGAGTCTGGTAAACGGCCGGTACCGGCCGAGGTCGACGCCGCCTACACCGCCGCCCTGGGCGAACCGGCCGATGGGGAACGTGCCGGGCAGGAATGGATGCAGCGGGTTGCGGCGTCCGATGTCGGCGGGGACACCCTGGACCGGCTGGAGATGGCCGTGGATGACCTGGCGTCGGCCTACTCGACTGCCCCGCCCGCCGAACTGCTGGTCGGCATTCGCCGGCACCTGGGCTACACCGCCCGCTTGCTGAACGGCAAGATGACTCTGGTCCAGCACCGCCGCCTACTGGTGACCGCCGGGTGGCTCTCGCTGCTGGCCGGGACGTGCCACATAGATCTGGACGAACTACCCGCCGCCGCGTCCCGGCTGCGCGCCGCCCGCGATATCGCCGACGAGTCCGAACATCCGGAGATATCGGCCTGGGCCCTGGAGACACGGGCCTGGCAGCACCTCATCAATCGGGAGTTCGCCGAAGCGGCCGAGTTGTCACAGGCGGCGCGCGACATCGCCCCGGCCGACAGTTCGGTCTACATCCAGGCCACCGCGCAGCGGGGGCCGCGCCCTGGCCCGCATCGGGGACAGCGCGGGCACATACGGGCCGCTGCGTAGCGTCGCGCGCTTGGTGTCCGGGCTGCGCACGCCCAACCGGCCGGAGCATCACTTTCGCTACGACCCGTCGAAGGCCGATACCTACGTCGCCACCACGCTGTCCTGGCTCGGTGATCCGGCGGCCGAGGTGTACGCGCGCAACGTCGTGGCCGACCTCCAGAGTGCCGCGTGCGTCCGTCCGCGCCGCATTGCCATGGCGAACCTGGACCTGGGTCTGGCGCTGGTCGCTGCCGACAAGCCCGATGAGGCGGCGAACGTGGCGCTGGGCGTGGTCACCGGCGGCCGGTTGGTTCCGTCGCACTACTGGCGGGTGTCGGAGATCGTGGCCGGGATCGGTCAGCGAGATGCGCACGGCGCGGCCATCGTGCGGGAAGCCTTCCACGACGCCTACCCGGCATGAGGCGCTGACGACGAACGCCCCAAGAACCATGTGGTTCCGGGTCGCCCAGAGTTCGCACACCTGTTCGCTGTGTCCTACTGGTGCCCTAGGACGCTCGACCACGCATCAACAGACATGAGCACGGTATCCGCTGGTCAGGTGGACGTATCGGCACGCATGAAACGCACGATCCGTTCGTCATCGCACCGGCAGCGTGGGGTCAGGTGTTCGAGTCCCCTTAGCTCCACTTTCGAGAAAAGGCCCGGCATTACGCCGAACCTCTTCCTCATTTCCGGCACGGTTCTTCTCTGTTTTCCTGGTTCCTGGCGATCTGAGGCCGGGACGCTGGAGCTGCAGGACGCGAGCGCCAACCGTGCGTGAGTCGCCTGTGAACTCAATCGGTCAGCCCCAGTTCTCAGCTGCATCCCTGACTCCAACGCGGAAGCAGGACCCAGTGCTCGAGCCGCGTGTCTTCTGGCCCGGGCACATGGCCGGAGGCAATCCGGGCATTGCCTCTATGCCCGAACATGTTGTCGTAGTGGCCAGTACAATAGCCGGCGGCGGACACGGTGTGTGGGTGGATCGAAGTGTTCGTGAGGGGGGCGAGAACACTGGATTCCGACGAGGTATCGCGGCTCAGCCGGAAGGCTCTACTCGATGTCGGTGTACGGCGTCGGTGGCCCGCGGGCGCCACACTCCTGTGCGAAGGCGACCCATCCGACCATGTCGTAGTCATCGAAGACGGCCGGGTGAAGGTTACTTGCTCGGCATCGAGCGGCAAACAAGTGCTGCTGGCGATCCGGGGCCCTGGTGATCTCCTGGGCGAGTTCTCGGCTATTGACGGCAGACCGCGGTCCGCGACTGTGACGGCACTGTCATCAGTCACCGCGGCCGTGGTGTCGGGGCCATCGTTCCGCGCGTTGCTGATCGACGACGGCAAGGCGGCGTTCAGCATGCTGCGGATCGTGGTCAACCGGCTTCGCGAATCGGACGTGCAACGCCTCGAGTACGGTGCCTACAGCGTCACCGAGCGAATCGCCCGTCTCCTGCTCGACTACTCGGGGCGATACGGCCTCGTTGATGACGACCGCGTGGTCATCGCCCTGCCATTGTCACAGGACGAACTTGCGCATGCCGCCGGGGCATCCAGGGAAGCGGTAGCCAAGGCGTTGAAGCGACTTCGGGATCGTGGCGCGGTGCGGACTGCCCGGCGGCGCGTTGAACTGCTACGGCCGGACCTACTTGCCGAAGTCGCCGAGGGTCTTCCGAGTGTGTATTCGGACGCAGACGCGCCCGGTCATTCCGATTAGACATGACGCTATGCGAAGTGGCACGGAGGAAGCATGAACGAACCTGCGCACCGAACGTTTCTCGTGGTCGATATCGAAAACTCGGGAGATCTGGACAACCGCGAGCTCGAGTACACCCGCTCGACCCTGTACCGCATCCTCGACGAGGCGATGACACGTCCTGAAACTGTTGTGGGAAAAGAAGATCGAGGCGACGGGTTCCTGCTTGTCCTCGACCTGCCGGTTCTCGACGTCCTCGACCATATCGTCGAGGCTTTCCACCAGGGTGTGCGGACGCGCAACTACGCGGTCGACCCACCCAACTGGCTACGTGTGCGCATCGCCACGCACGAAGGCTACGTACACCACGACGACAACGGTTGGATGAGCGACGCGCTGACAGCCACCTTCCGCCTGAACGACTCACGAGTCGTCAAAGAGACCTTACGGAACGCGGCTCGTGGGCACAGTGTCATCGCTGTCTCCGACGTTGTCTACCACGGGGTTGTGCGTCACAACTATCGCGCCAGGGTCACCTCCGACGGGTATCGCAGCGCAGTGATCAATACCAAGGAAGGTGATGTTCGTGTGTGGGTCCGCGTGCCGGGATATCCGGAGCCGCCGCTGCCTGCCGACCTCTCGTCTCCGGCCGAAGTGCGCATGAGCTCGGCAGCGTTGGGCGGGGTTTCGACGCTGTCACGGCCAACAACATGATCATCGGTGATGTCCAGGCAGGCACGATTGTCGGTCGCGACAATATCGGCGGGTCTGCGTGAGCGCGGCTACAGCTGAGGATCCGCAGCTGGATGTTCCGGACGACGCAGACTCGAATGCCGTCGAAGCGCCCGGCGTGAAAGAGGCTGTTGCCGATCCACGGACCGACGATCCGAAGGCTGGCCCCGACGCTGCCGCAAAGGTTGCGGAATCCGACGCGCGCCCCACAGAACAGGTCGATGCGAAGGCCGGCGCGGACGCCGCGAGGGAAGATCTCCGCAAGCGCGCGACCGACCCGGCCGGCCGTTACGACCGCCGCGTCGCGTCGAGCGCGCTGCGCGACGGAGCTGTCGCCCTCAGCGGACGGGGAATCGTCGCCAACAACGTGTTCCTCGGAGGTGTCACCGCCGACACCATTGTCGGTCGGGACAATCATCCGGGTACGTCCGGATCCCGCGTCTTGCCGAGCGGACCGGTGTCGTCCACTTGGCTCGACAGCGTCGTGCAGACTTTTGTCCCGCCGCCTGTGTTCGAGAAGCTATGTGACAGACTTCGCGCGCAGCCATTGCTGGTGCTGCGTGCGCCGCATGGCTGGGGCCGGACGACTGCGGCGATGAGTGCGCTCAATCGTGAATGCGATGCCGGTGTGCACAAGCTCGAACCCGGCGTATGGCTACCGTCACTGGATATCGAGTTCGAACCGGATGCCGGGTACTTCCTCGAAACGATCGGCATAGATCAGCTGAGGGCTCTACAGGCCTTTCATCTGGAACAGTTGAGCCGAACCCTGACCGAACACCGGTGCCGTTTGATTGTGGTACTGGATGACAAGGTCGAGCCGTCGCCTGACCTGGAGCCGTTTCTACTGGACGGGGGCGAACCTCCTGACGTGGACCGGGTGGTGCACGAACACTTGGTCAGGAAGCTTCCCGTCGGTGAGACCGATGTGCTTCAGCGCGACGACGTGATCCAACTGTTGACACACGTACGTGAGGCTCGTCTTCCTGCCCGTGATCTGGTCGTGCTGGCTGAGCAATTGGCCGACGTGGCAAGGGCGCGAATTGACATCGGTGAGGTCGCCGAACGGGCTCTCAACTGGGCCGACAGTCGATTTCGGCAATGGTTCGATGGGCTGGACGCCGAGACGCGGTCGTTCACCATCGCCCTGGCTGTGTTCAACGGGATGCCTCTGCACATCGTGTCGACAGCTGGACGGGACCTCGCCCGACTGATCGCCGATGCGGAGACGTCGGAAGACGAGCAAGCCGCGTCATCGGTCTTCGGTATGCGCAGCGGAGAGTTGCTGCTCGGAGCACGAGCGAGGTTGTATAAGGCCGTCGAGGAGACCGAGTACGGCCGAATCCCGGTCGATGCGGTGAGATTTGTCGACGACAGCTTCCCGCCCCGGGTTCTGCAATTCGTGTGGCATGAATATCACGCAGCGCACCAGCTGGTCCGTAACTGGCTGTACGAACTAGGCAACCGCTCGGATCTCAGAGTCTGCACACGAGCCGGGCTTGCGGTCGGTCTGCTGTCCACGTTCGAGTTCGAACATGCGAGGCAGTTGGTCATCGAGCGCTGGGCGAGCAGCGGTGATCCGCTCAATCGATTCGCCGCGATCGGCGCGCTGGACTTCCCCTGCGAGGAACCAGAACTCGCACCATTGGTCGGTCGGATGCTCACGGCGTGGTTACACCCTGACCAACTGCTGGCTCGGCGGGTGACCGCCACTGCTGCGCTGGGCAGCACTTACGGTCGGCTCGTGCCCGACCGCGCCATCGAGCTGTTACGGCGCATGGCGCGCAGCCGGAATCCGGAGATCCGAGCCGCGGTGTGCTACAGCATGATCGAGCTGTTCAAGGTCACCACCCTGACGAGCACCGTTCTCGCCGAACTGCGTAGCTGGACCGGATCGAAGCGCCCGGACCTACGCGACACCGGGTTCTTGTGTGTGCTGCAGTTGAGCTTCGATCTCGAGGTCGACACCGTCCGCGGTGCGCGCGCGTGGCCGGTGATGGTGTGGATCGCCGACGAAATGTCCACGCTCCGCGGGTTTGTCGTCGAGTTGTGCGCGCGCCTGCTGGAAGCGCAGTTCTTCGTGCCTGCAGCTTACGAGGAGATCCGCCGCTGGGTATGTCTGTCCGAAACGGACCCGCAGATGCGTCAGCCGTTGGCAAACCTGCTCATCGATCTCGGGGATACCATCGAGGACCTCGAGGTCCTTCCCTATTACCTGCGTGAGTGGGGAGCGGAGCGACGCGGCCCGGTCCGTGCCGTCGCGGAGTTGCTGCAGATGCTCGAGGCGAAAGGGCGAATCCGACATGCACGGTGACGATGTGAGGCCGTTGATCCGCTATGTGGACATGAACCGCACTTCCTGGCGGCGGGTGCGTCCAACTTCCGGTGGCCACACAGCAGTCGTATCGGTCGGCCGGGACGGACGACTGTTCCTGGTCGACCGTCGGCCTTCGGCAGCCGAGGCGTTCTACAGCCCGCCCGCGGGCGTCTTCTGGGTCGATGTCGGAGTGCATCATGAATCCGACCGGTACGAACTCCCCTCTGCGGAGGGTGTTTTCAGCTTCCTCGCCGAGGTCGACGTTTCATGGCGTGTGGGAGATCCCGTCCGGGCCGTCGATGATCGAGCAGCCAGTGGCGCGGATGTATATCGACCTTTTCTCGAGCAGGAACTCCGTCGAATCAGCCGGGAGTACAGTGTTCATCAATTTGCCGCGGCCGAGATAAGGATCAATGAGCATTTCGCCGACCGCATGTTCGAATTACCCTGCGGGATAAATCTGTTGAGCTGCGCAGTGAAGGTGGCGCCGGAGTCGAGCACCCACGATCATCTCCGGCAGGATACCTACGATCGTCGAAACGAACAGCGCCGCGATGTCGCGCACAAGACCCAGAAGGCAGAGAACGCCGTCGGCCACGACCTCGCCCTTCAGCGTGCGCGGCATGAGCATGAGGTCGCCGAGCTCGAAGAACAGCACCGACTCGCGCTGGAAAAGCTGCGGATGAGCTTCTACACACAAGCCTTGGAATCGGGTGATTTCGGCGTACTTGCCTTCCGGTTGTCCGCCAACCGGTCAGACGTGAACGAGGTCATCGACTTGATGGTGCGTGAGAAGCAACTGGATTTTGACACTGCGCAAAGTGCCCTAACCGCGCTCTTGGAACAACGCATGGTCAACAAGCGAGATGTCCAGGACATCATGGCGCGCGCGACGAAGATCATCGCGGACCGGTGGAGCCCCTCGTCGGCGGCGATCGTGTCGGAGGCGTCGAGGACGGGGCGTGGGCCTACGATGTTGTCGAAATCGTCGGTCGGCTACTCAGATGTCGATGACCAGCCGGATGACGGCGACGAGAGCGGCGATGACTAGTTTGTCCCCGGCGGGAAACCCGTTGATCGAACTTCCGCTCGTCGGGGGAGCGGTTGCCCAATTGGACAGACTTCTGCTCGATCTTGGCTACTCCATCTGGTGGGCGGAGACCATGGAGTTCATGATCCTCATGATCGTGCTGTTCGCAGCGGTCACGGCTGTGCTCGGCAGACTGCTCCCATGGTCATGTGCCAAGTTGATTGGACACGTCGGCCTGCTGGCTGCCCCCGTGCCAGCCATCCTACTTGCACCGGAATGGCTGGTCACCAAGCTGATTGTCAGATCAGGTAGAGCTCCTGGGCGCATAGTGTATGGCTACGGTAGCGGCGTACTCCTACTCGCCGACGGACTCGAGACAGGTCTGAGCACTGTGTTACGTCTCCTCGTCAGAGTCGGCACATACGGTCGCCCAATTGCCTGTCTACTCATCGTGCTCGGGTTTCTTTCGTGGAACAGTGCGGCATGTGTCCGCGATTCGGTGCCCTGCGTCTCGCCGGCACAACACTGGAGCAAGCAATTGACAACAACGTCGGCCGACGGTTGATCATGTCGTCACGCCCAGTAGCGTCACCGCGAACCAGACGAAGAACAGGACCAGACTGATCGCGCTCCATCGCAGCGCTACTCTCAATCGTCGATATTTGCGCTGCGCGATCGCAGCAAGCACGCTCACCTGCTGCCACGCGTGGTCGGCGAGCACGGGTCCGGTGGGGCGCTCGTCGGCTGCGAGCGGAAATGAAGGGAAGGAAAACCAGTTCCCAGCTCCGGTACTGCGTATGCTGGGGCTCAGGGTGGCGGCCAGGTAGCCCATGCACACGATCAACCCGACAGCCAGCACGATCGCCGTGCCACCGAGTGCGGCATTCATCTGCGTGCGCCCGGCGGCTATCAGGCCTGTCAGAGCGAATCCATCAGCGGTGAGCAACAGTCCCGACTTCGTGTCGGCCGCGGCAATGATGCGGTTGAACTCCGAAATCGTTCGCAGGGCGGTATTCAAGTCATCGACGGGTCGGAGCCGTTTCGTGCAAATCTTCATACGACCAGCACAACACCGCTCAGAGATCAGCTCCAGGTACGAAGACACAGTGACGGGCCTCCTCGCTCGTTGGCCGCCATCGGAGATGGCGGGTCGGTCCTTCCCGCGCCGAGGCCTGCAATGATGGGCGGCATGAGCACCCCCGATCAGCATCGTGTGCAGCGACTGACCGCTGAGGCATTCCTGGACGGCGCGGCGGAAGAGCTGGGTGACATCGAGATCGTCGACGGCCGGGTCGTGCAGATGATGGCGCAGAGCCCGCTGCACAGCCGGGTTGTTCGGCGGCTCGCGGGGTTGCTGGAGGCAGGTCGACGCGCCGGTGGGCCCTGCATGGTCGTGGATTCCGACGTCGCGGCACGATTCCCCGACGGCGATTCGTCGGCGTCGGACCGGCGGTTGAATATTCGCTATCCCGACGTGTGGATCCGCGATTGCGAACCGTACGACGTCAACAGCGTGCGAGACCACCTGCTGCTGGTCGTCGAGGTGACATCGGAATCGACCATCGACGCCGATATCACCGACAAGCGGATCCAATACGCGGCCGCGGGGATTCCGCGCTACCTCATCGTCAGGCTCGACCAGAAGGAAGAGCGGATCGAGGAGATCGAGGAATATCGCCTCGATTGGTCCGGGCGACGCTACCGAGCGCACACTGTCCACCGCAGAGTTCTGCTGCTCGACGAACCGGTCGAGGTGACCATCCCGTTCGACATGCTCGAGCAAGCCTGACCGAGATTTCCGGATGGGCGGGGGATACTCGGGGTTCAGGGTGTGACGACGAGAGCGACCGGTGATGACTACACGTGGTGATCAGGGTTCGGCTGGGCGGCGGATCGATGAGCGGATCGCGGAGCTGGCGGATTGGCGGGGGGAGTTGCTCGCGCGGATTCGGGAGCTCGTGCACGAGGCGGATCCGGGGATCGTCGAGGAGTGGAAGTGGCGTGGGGTGCCGGTGTGGTACCACGACGGGATGGTGTGTACGGGGGAGACGTACAAGGAGATCGTGAAGGTCACCTTCGCCCAAGGGGCTCGATTGCCTGATCCACGTGGGGTTTTCAATTCCGGGCTGGAGGGGAATACACGGCGGGTGATCGATCTGAGTGAGGGGGATGTGCTCGATGAAGTGGGGTTCAAGGAACTGGTGCGGGCGGCTGTCGAGCTGAACGAGTCGTAGGCCGCGACGGCGGGCTGTGGTCGGGCGCTCGGCTTCGATCCGGGGCTACACCGGGCAGCCCTGGGGCCGGTCGTACTACGACTGGTGACGGCGAGACGTCGGCTCGCCCAACGGGAACCGTCGAAGTCCGGTGTGTCCGCTCCGGCAGCGAGGTTGGGTCGGCGGCTGGGGGAACTCGCCAGTAACCTGTGGCCGTGAGACCGATGGACACAGCGCCGGGGACACCGGCGCGGCCGGGAGTCGCTCTGGCAGCAGTCGTGGCAGTGGTGTTCGTGACCTTCTTGGACACCACCGTTGTCAGTGTTGCGCTCGGCGATATCCGACGTGAGTTGAGTACCGATGTGACCCTGCTGCAGTGGGTGGTCAACGCCTACACGGTGGTTTTCGCCGGGCTGATGTTGGCGGGCGGATCGCTCGGTGACCGCTGGGGGCGCAAGAAGGTCATGGTCGTCGGGTTGGTGATCTTCTGCGTCGGATCGGTGGTCTCCGCGCTCGCGAGCAGCGTCGCGCTGCTCATCGCGGGCCGCGCGATCATGGGACTGGGCGCCGCGGCCTCGGAGCCGGGCACCCTGTCGGTGCTGCGCCACATCTTCCCGGGTGAGCGGGCGCGGGCCAAGGCGGTCGGCGTGTGGGCGGCGGTGTCCGGGCTGGCGCTGGCGGCGGGGCCGGTGCTCGGCGGTGTGCTGGTCGATCTGTACGGATGGCGGTCGATCTTCTGGTTCAACCTGGTGATCGGCGCGGTGGCGATGGTCGTCGCGATGTGGTCGATCCCGGAGAGCTCGGACCCACAGCAGGCACCGGTCGACTGGGCCGGCGCGGTACTCGGCGCCACGGCGTTCGGCGCGGTGATCTACGCCGCGACCGTCGGCCAGGATCGGGGCTACACGGCACCGTCGGTGCTGGGGCTGTTCGCGCTGGGGGCGATCGCGTTCGCCGCGTTCGTTGTCGTCGAGAACCGGGCGCGCGCACCGATGCTCGACTTCCGCTATCTGCGGCTGCGGGCGGTGCGCGGCGCGCTGGTGGTCGCCTTCGCCGTCTACTTCGGCATCTTCTCGATCTTCTTCTTCACCGCGCTGTATCTGCAAGTGATGCAGTCGTATTCGGCCGCGCGCACCGCGGCGGTCTTCGTGCCGATGGCCGTCATGATCGTGATCGGCGCACTGGTGGCGGGTTATTGGGTGGGGCGTCGCGGCGCCCGCGTCCCGATGATCCTCGGGTGCGTGCTCGGCGCGGGTGGCATCCTGCTGACCCGCCAGGCGCTGTCGGGGACCCTGCACGATCCGTGGATCGCGGCCGCGATGGGCGTGGCCGGGCTCGGCTTCGGCATCGCGGTGGTGCCGTTGACTTCGGCGGTGATGTCGGGTGTCCCGGCGGAGCATTCGGGCATGGCCGCCGCGGTGACCAATACGATGCGCCAGGTCGGTTCGGCGTTCGGTGTCGCGGTGCTCGGTGTCCTGGTGAGCTCGTTCCTCTCGGCGGACCTGAAGAAGAAGATGGACGCGTTGGGCCTGCCCACCACGTTGCAGCCCGACGCGATTCAGGCCGTGGAACGCGGCCGCATCCCCGAAGGCGTCGACATCGGGCCCTACCTGAAGTACCTGTCGAAGGTGTCGGAGGTGCTCAACGAGGGCAAGGTGGCGTTCCACCACGGGCTCGACGTCGCCCTGGTGGTGTCGGCGGTGCTGATTCTCGCCGCCGCGGCGTTCACGGCGTTGGACACGGAGCGCTCCCGGAGCGACGCGCCGTAGGGCGATCTCGCGCAGATGCGCCGAGTTCACCTGGTGGTGGCCTGCATCCGTCATGCTGGTGCGGTGGTAGTTGTTTCTGATGTCGCCCCGGTGCGCGGCAGCGAGTATTCGATCTTGTTGCGCCGGATCAGGGCGGCGGACCTGTTGGATCGTGACCTGCGGTATTACGGGTGGAAGAGCGCGCTCACCGCGACGGCGTTCCTCGGCGGGTGGGCGGCGTTCGTCGCCATCGGGGATTCGTGGTGGACGCTGGGGATCGGAGTGTTCCTGGCCGCGGTGTTCTCGCAGATCGCGTTCCTCGGGCACGACGCCGGGCACAAGCAGATCTTCGCGTCCCGCCGGGCCAACTACCTGTACGGGCTGGTCGCGGGCAACCTCGCGATCGGGCTGAGCATCGGCTGGTGGACCAGCAATCACAATCGCCACCACGCCCACCCCAACACCGAGGGCGCCGATCCCGACGCGATGGGTGTCCTGGCGTTCTCGGCGGAGCGCGCACGTGCTGGAAAAGGCTGGCGGCGCTTGGTCTTCCGCTACCAGGCCTGGCTGTTCTTCCCGATGCTGCTGCTCGAAGGCGGCAGCCTGCACTTCGCCAGTGTGCGGGCGGTCTTCCGCTGGCCGATCCCGAATCGGGTGACCGAGGGTCTCCTGCTCGCCGCGCACGCCGGCACGTACCTGGGCACGGTTTTCCTGGTGCTCTCGCCGGGGAAAGCGTTGGTGTTCATCGCTGTTCAGCAAGGCCTGTTCGGCCTCTACATGGGCTGCACCTTCGCCCCCAATCACAAGGGGATGGAGGTCCTGCCCGAAGGCGACAACACCGACTTCCTCCGCAGGCAGGTCCTCACCTCCCGCAATGTTCGCGGCAGCTTCCTCGTCGACACGGCCCTGGGCGGTCTGAACTACCAGATCGAACACCACCTGTTCCCGTCCATGCCCCGTGCCAACCTGCACCGCGCCCAGCCCATCGTCATGGACTTCTGCGCCGAAATCGGTGTGCCCTACTGCGAGACCTCCCTGCTCGAGTCCTACGCCCAGGCCCTCGGCCACCTCGACGAGGTCGGCCGCCAGGTCCGCGCACCGGAACCCGTCGGCTAGCGCGCCCGCACCCGAGCAGCGTGGGCGGCCGCCGATCGCAGCGGTGCTCTGCGCGTCGGCCGAAGCACGGCGGGGCGGTGGGTGATAATCGCGGCGAGTCCGGTGTGGGCCGGGACGGTCGGGAGGTGGCGCGATGACGGCGATGGCGTTGGTGTTCGTCGGGGTCGCTGTGCTGTTGCACGGCTACATCTTCGTGATGGAGTCGCTGCAGTGGACGCGGCCGCGGACCAGGGCGACGTTCGGGATCACGGCGGAGCAGGCCGAGGCGACTCGGGAGATGGCGTTCAATCAGGGGTTCTACAACCTGTTTCTCGCGATCGTCGCCGCGGTCGGCATGGGGTTCACCGCGTTCGGCGACGCCGGGATCGGGGTGGCGCTGGTGCTGGCGGGCGCCGGGTCGATGGTGGCGGCGGGGGTGGTGCTGCTGGTGTCCTCGCCGGACAAGGCGCGGGCGGCGTTGATCCAGCTGGTGCCGCCGCTGATCGGTTGTGCCGCACTGGTGCTCGCTCAGCTCTGAGCCGCGCGTGCTCGACAGGCGTCGTGCACCGGCTCACTTGTCGGGACCGCGCAGGATGCCGAGCTGTTGTTCGAGCCGTTCCAGGGCGGCCCTGGCCGCGTCGAGCTCGGCTTCGATGCGCGCGATCGTTTCCTCGTCCAGCGCTGGCTGGGAGGCTGCCGGAGGTGGTGGGGCCTGCGCGGGTGGACGTCGGCCGGGGGGGGTGGGGCGCCGGGGCTGCCGCCGGGTGCGGTGGCGAGATCACCGGTGGCCGGGCCGTAGACCTGGTCGAGAGCCTCGGCCAGGGTCGGCGCGTACCCGACCCGGACGCCGCCGGTGCCGGGTTCGCGGTAGCTGACCAGCACACGGGCCAGCTGCGGGAAGGTCGACCCGTTCGGCGCCGTCGAAATCCGTTCGGTGAACAGCGGTTCCACGTACAGCACGCCGCCGTCGGCGATCGGCAGGGTGAGCAGGTTGCCGTACTGGATGCGGTTGGAACGTTCGAGCAGCGTGCGTTCGGAGGCCACCCGGGTATCGGAGATCATCGAGTTCTGGATCTGCTGCGGTCCCTGGGTGAGGGTGTCGGTGGGCAGCTGGAGAACGCTGAACTCGCCGTAGTTCTCGGGGTCGGAATGCACGGAGATATAGGCGGACAGGAACTCTCGCCGGAAGCCGACCATCGCACCGGCCAGCCGGAACGAGGCGTCGGCGGTGCCGGGGTCGCCCACCAGCACGTAGAACGGGGCCTGGTGCGGGTTGGTCTCGACGGTCGGGTCGCTGGGCACCGACCAGAACGCGTTGTTGGTGAAGAACTCTCGCGGTTCGTCCACGTGATAGCGGGCGAGCATGTCGCGCTGGATGACGAAAAGGTCCTCGGGATAACGGAAGTGGGCGCGCAGCTCGTCGCTGATCTGCGACGGCGGTCGGACGGTGCCGGGGAAGACCCGCATCCAGGCGGCCAGGAGCGGGTCCTGCTCGTCGACCTGATACAGCGTGACCGTGCCGTCGTAGGCGTCGACGGTGGCCTTGACCGAGTTGCGGATGTAGGAGATCTCGCCGGGTTCGTGCGATCCCTGGTCCTCGCCCACGCCGAGCGCCTCGAGCGAACTGCGCGCGGCGTAGGGGTAGCCGTCGATCGCGGTGTACGCGTCCACGATCCAGACGATGCGGCCGCCGACGACGGCGGGATAGGGATTGTTGTCGATGGTCAGCCACGGCGCGACCCGCTCGACCCGCTCGCCCGGATCACGATGGAAGATGATCTTCGAATCGGCGCCGATCGCCGTCGAGAACACGATGTTGCGTTCGGTGTAGACGGTGGCGAAGGCGAGCCGGTTCAGCCAGTTCCCGATCGGGACGCCGCCTTTGCCCGCGTAGGTGTATTTGGTGCTGTCGGTGTCGTATTCGCGGGGTTCGGTGCCGCCGCCGACGATGGCGTAGTCGGGGTCGCCCCTGGCGATGACCTCGCCGTAGTAGATGCGCGGCTGGTCGACCGGGATCACCTGCTGCCCGGCGTGCTGGGTGGCGATATCGCTGACGGCGTAGATCGGGTATCCGCTGTTGCCCGCGGCGCTGTCGCTCGCCGCGTCGACGACCGCCGCGTTGACCCGGTTCGCCGGGGCGGCCACGAACCCGTCGCCGTGGGTGTAGACGGTGTGCCGGTTGACCCAGTGCCCCTGGTTGCCGCTGAGCGCGGCGGGGGTCAGTTCCCTGGCGGTGACAACGTAGTCGCGCAGCTGCCCGTCGATGCGGTAGCGGTCCAGGTCCAGGTTGTCGGGGAAGCTGTAGAAGTTCTTGAGCTGTTGCTGCTGGGTGAAGGTGCGCGAGAGCACGCGTGGGTCGAGCAGGCGCAGGTTGGCGATCGTGGTCGCGTCCGCGGGGACCTCCGGCGGTGGCGCGGTGCCGACGCCGGGATAGGGCTGGTAGTGGACCCGATCCGCGCCGATCCCGTACGCCTGCCTGGTCGCGGCGATATTGCGCTCGATGTAGGGGCTCTCCAGGTCGGCGGCGTTGGGGCGCACCGAGAACTGCTCGACGACCAGCGGCCACATCCCGCCCGCCACGATCGACGACAGCAACAGCAGGGTGGCGGCCATCGCGGGCACGCGCAGATCACGCACCACCACCGCGGAGAACACCGCGGCGGCGCAGATCAGCGCGATGGCGAACATGATGAAGCGGGCGGGCAGCACGGCGTTGATGTCGGTGTAGCCCGCGCCGGCGAAGGTCGGCTCGCGCCGCCCACTCGACAGCAGAGCGTAGCGATCGAGCCAGTACGCGCCCGCCTTGAGCACGAAGAACAGACCGGCCAGCACCGCGAGCTGGCAGCGCGCCGCCGCGGTGATGCCGATCGACTTCCCGGTCAGCCGCACCCCACCGAACAGGTAGTGGGTCGCCAGGCAGGCCAGGAACGCGACGAACACGATGACGAACAGCCAGCTGAGCACGAGCCGGTAGAACGGCAGGTCGAAGACGTAGAACCCGACGTCGAGATCGAACTGGGGGTCGCGCTCACCGAACGAGCCGCCCCGCAGGAACAGCTGCACCGTCTGCCAGCGCGATTGCCCGGCCAGGCCGCAGAGCAGGCCGAAGACCGCGGCGATGCCGAGCCCGAACCGCAGCGGCCACCGGCCCACCGCCGTGCGGTAGGGCGTGATCGGGTCGTCGCCGCGACCGCCGGGGAAGAAAGCCGGACGGGACCGGTAGGCCAGCCACATGGCCGTGAACAGCGCGGCCCCGAGGATCGTCGCGATCACGACGAACAGCGTCAGCCGGGTGAGCAGCACCGTCGACCACACGCTGCGGTAGCCGACCTCGCCGAACCACAACCAGTTGACGTAGAGGCCGATCAGCCGGGGAACGAGGAGCAGGGGCAGAAAGAGCACCGCGACTGCCGTCAACAGCAGTCGCCACTTCCGGGGTATCCGCTCGGACCCGTCACCTGCGCTCATCCGCCACTCCCGTGGACCGCGGGCGCCGGGCACGCCGGCGCCGCGTGCATCCCCCGAGTCTACTCGCGTGGGTTCGGGCTCAGACGAAGTCGAAAGCGGGCGGAACGGCGACCACCACGGCGGCGGCCCAGATCCCGTACACGGGCAGATAGTGGGTCTGCCACCGTTCCAGGTCGGCGAATCCCTGTCGGCCGCGCAGGAATCCGATGCCGAGCCGGACCGACCACGCCAGGTTCACCAGCAGCACGACGTTCAGGCCGAGCGCGACGACCTTGTTCGGGGAGGACCCGAACTCCGCGATGCGGGTGAGCATGGCGGTCAGCATCACCACGTCGACGGCGAGCGCGCTGATCACCAGGACCAGCTGGACCCGGTCGAAGAAGCCGGGCGGGGCCAGTGGGTCGCGTGCCGAGATCGAATACAGCAGCAGGCCGAGGACCAGCACCAGGATGAGGTCCATCAGGATCAGCAGGGTGCGGTCGACATCGATCACGCTGCGGGTCGTCGCGAACGCGGCGAGCAGGGCCAGCAGCATGAGGATGGTCAGCGGCGTGAACACCCGGGTGAGCACGGGCGCGATGTTCTCCACGACGTTCTGCTTGGCCTCGACCAGCCAGGCGGCCACGATCACCGCGCCGGCGACGCCGAACGGCAGGACCCAGTCCTCGATGACCGGTTCGATATCGAGGTCCAGCGTGTCGAACGCGCCGACCGTCAACCCGATCAGAACGCCACCGCCCAGGGCCAGCAGGGTGAGGTAGACGAACCATTCGCCGGTGAACCGGATGAAATCCATGCGGCGCCGGTCCGATCGCCAGTCGCCGCCGGCATAGGCCAGGCCGATGACGAACCACAGCGCGATCGGCGCGTGGATCGCGGCGATCACCTCGGTCGCGCCCTCCGGCTCGAAGGGATAGCGGTTCAGTACCAGGGCGACGAGTACGAACGGCACCACCAGCGCGGCGGTGACCCTCGCAGTCACCTGCCGCTTCCACGCGAAATACGCTGCGAGGAAGGGAAGGATGAGCAGGGCGGCGTTCACGCCGACGGCCGATCCGGGCAGCCAGGCGAAGCCGGCCTTCAGCGCCAGGGCCGCGCCGACCGCGAGCGCCAGGACGACGGCCAGTTCCCGATTGCTTTGCCGCCCGGTCTCTTCGGACTCGGCGGGCAGCAGAACCAGCTGCTTCCACAGTCTTTCGGAGTGCTCGCGCGCGAACTCGCGGGACAGGGCGTCCAGGCTGCCCATCCGCTTCACCGCGACCAGGAACGCTTCGTCGGCGTCCAGTCCCGCGTCCTGGAGGGACGAGACCTGTTCGCGCAGATGGTCTTCCATCTCGTCGACGTCGGCGACCGAGATCGCGCGGTGGCGCTGGACGTATCCGCGCCACTGATCGATATGGGCCTGCAACTGGGTCTCGGCGTCCATCACGCCCATCCTTTCGCCACCCTGGGCGGTGTCGTGGCGTCGCGCCAGACCTGGTCGAGCGCATCGGCGACGACCGCCCACTGCGCGCGCCGCTCGGCCAGTGCCGCCCGGCCCGAATCGGTGATCAGGTAGTGCTTGCGCCGTCGTCCGCTGTCGGCGGTGCGCCAGGTCGAGGTCACGTGGCCCTGTCGTTCCAGGCGGTGCAGCAGGGGGTAGAGCATGCCGTCGGTCCACTGCATGCGGCCCCGCGACAGATCGTTCACCTGCTCGAGAATCGCGTACCCGTACGACTCGCCCTCGGCGAGAATTCCGAGCACCAGTGGGGTCGCCGACGCCGCCACCAGGTCTTTGTCGATTCGCATCGCACTCCTATACCTAGAACCGCTAGGTCATAACCTAGCAGACCTAGGTATATCGCGTGTCGGACCTCGGAGGATGCTTTCATTCAGTAACAATGTGGCGTCCCGGTCGGATACGGGGGTGACACGACACGAGTGGAAGGATCTGTATGACTATGCGAGTGAGGTCCACGATCGCCGGTCTCGCGGCGGGCGTCGCGGTGGTGGCGGGAACGATGGTCGCGGGTGCGGGGGGCGCGAACGCGCTGCCGAGCAGCCTGGTGGGCATCAACTGCCTGGGGCTGAGCCCCAATATCGTCGATGTGCCCTACAGCAATCAGGTGATCGTCTCCTACCTGTACGACCAGTCCGGGCTGCCGTCGTTCACCGTGCATTCCGGTGCCAGTATCTGGGGCTATCAGACCCACCCCACGCTCACCTGGACCAATCTGGCCACGGGAGCTTCCGGGTCGCTCACCGGACACACGAACATCTCCTCGTTCTTCGGCACCGGCGGCACGGTGTACTTCACCGATGTGCCGACCGGGACCGGTCCGGTCCGGATCGACCTGTCGGTCGTCAACACCGGCCCCGTGCCGGTGCCGGTCGTGACCTGCTCGGGGACCACCGACATCGTCTGATCGACCACGATCCGGCCGAGGGCGTGCCCTCGGCCGGATCTGTGTGTGCGGCAGGGTTTCTCGAGTGGCTGTGTCGCGGATCGCCTTCCCCGCAGGGGATTTCCTTAGCAAGGGTGATGATTTCGCACCCTAGGGTGATGATCGTCGATTTTCGCCTAACAGGGCTGTTCAGGGTCCCGATGGAGTCAGCAGAACGCGCTACCGGCGCGGCGGACAGGAGTCGAGGAACCATGAAGAACGCAGTTCGGATGAGTGCGCTGATCGCCATCGCCGCAGCGGCGGTGGCCGGGTGCAACGTGGAAAACGGTTCGCCCACCTCGCCGTCGACGAGCCGGTCGACGACCACGGTCGCGGCGAGCGCGCCGCAGACTCCCGGTGAGCAGCCGCAGGCGACCGTGGCTCCCGGCGGTACCGGGGCGCCCGCGGTCACCGAGGCGCCTGCCGTGACCGAGGCACCCGGCACGACGCAGCCGACCACGAAACCGCAACCGGCCAACGACATCAGCGGCCCGGGTCGCTGCATCGATCCCCACTCGGCAGGCGTGCAGAACGCGCTGGCGCGTCTCGACGGCAGCTGGGTCGCCCAGCAGGCGTCGGCGGATCTACCGGGCCAGTGCGCCCAGCTGCTGTGGGTGCGCGCGGTCGGCGGCAACTCCGCGGGCGCGCCGATCCACGTGCTGTTCTTCCACGACGGGAAGTGGCTGGGCACAGCCACTTCCGAGGCGTACGCGTTCACCTCGGTGGTGGGCTACACCGACACCACCGTGACGGTCGAGTACAAGTGGCTGGCGGGCGACGAACCCTTCGCCGCGCCGCAGGGCGGTCCGGTGGCGATCCACTACACCTGGAACGGCTCGAATGTCGTGATGAGCGGGCCGCTTCCGAAGGAAGTGACCCAGCCGCACCGCTAGGCCCGTTCCGGGTGCAGCACCAGCACGGTGATCTCGCTGGGCGCGAACACCCGCAGCTGCGGACCCCAGAAACCGGTGCCGCGGCTGGTGTAGAGCTGGGTGTTGTTCGCGTGCCTGCTCAGCCCGGCGACCACCGGCTGGTCCAGCCGCACCAGGTAGTGGAACGGCCAGATCTGCCCGCCGTGGGTGTGCCCGGAGATCTGCAGCGCCACGCCCGCCGCGGCGCTGTCGGTGATCTGCTTGGGCTGGTGGGCCAGCAGCATCACCGGCAGCGCGGGGTCGGCGCCGGCCAGTGCCGCGGGCAGGTCGGGGCCGTGGCCGGGCAGACCGGCGCCGGTGGGATCGTCGATCCCGGCGACGACCAGGCGACCACCGTCGCGGTCGACGGTCCGGTGCGCGTTGTGCAGCGGCTGCCAGCCGATCGAGGCCATGTGGTCGATCCAGCCCTGGGCGTCACCGAAATACTCGTGGTTGCCGGTGATGTAGTAGCGGCCGAGCGGTGCTTCGACGCGGGCCAGCGGGTCGACCTGGGCGCGGCGCTTCACCACCGAACCGTCCGCGAGATCACCGGCGTGGCAGGCGATATCGGGGCGCTGGGCATTGACCACGTCGACCACCCGCTCCGACCAGCGCTGCCGGTCCAGCGCGGCGTAGTGGGTGTCGGTGACCACCACGACGCGCAATCCGTCCAGGCCCTCGGCCAGGCCGCGGATCGCGACGTCGACGGTGCGGACCCGCGGCACCCGGCGCGCCTCGTAGACGCCCCAGGCGATCAGCACGATCGAGATCGCCAGCACCCCGAGCGCCACGATCCGCGCGGCGAGCGCACCCTCCACTCCGGCGACGGCCAGACCACCGCGGACGAAGACACCGAGCACCGACCACGAGAACATCACCCACAGCACCCCGAGCAGGGTGTCGCCGACGATCACCGCCGGATCGGACTGGGCCGGTCCGTGGCCGAGGAACATCGCGGCGGGCAGGCACAGGTACCCGAGGACAGACACGGCGGTGCCGATCCAGAACAGCGTGCCGGTGCCGCCGGTGGGCGCCGCGACCAGCGTCCACCAGGGCAGGGCGAACAGCACCGCCGGAATCAGCAGCATCAACATCAGGCGTACAGCGAGTCTCACGGGGTCCCGTCCTGCGCAGGGCCGCCGGGTGCGGTCGCGGCCACGAATAGATCATCCAGCCTAGCGCCGCCGGCTGGGCCGCCCCGTTGCCCGGTGACGCGCCGGCCGGTTCACTGGTGCCATGCGGATTGCCACACTCGCCGCGGCGGCTGTCACGGTGCTGCTGCTCGTCACGGGCATCATGCTGCTCCGGGATGATCGGGGGGTCGCCCTGCCCGTCGGTGCCGGCACTTCACTACACGACCTCGAGCACGACGGCAGCACCCGGAGCTACCGCCTGTATCGGCCGACCACGATGCCCGAACGCGCGCCGCTGGTGGTGATGCTGCACGGCGGGCTCGGCTCCGGTGCGCAGGCCCAACGCTCCTACGGCTGGGACGCGATGGCCGAGGAGGCCGGGTTCATCGTCGCTTATCCCGACGGTGTCGACCGGGCCTGGAACGCGGGCGGCGGTTGCTGCGGCACCCCCGGCCGGACCGGCGTCGACGACGTGGGGTTCCTGACCGCGATGATCGACGAGATCGCCCGCGACCTGCCGATCGACCACGAGCGGATCTATCTCACCGGCATGAGCAACGGCGCCATGATGGCGTACGCGATGGCGTGCCACACCATGCTCGCCGCCGCCATCGGTCCGGTCGCGGGCACTCAGCTCGGCGACTGCGCCTCGCCGGCGCCGACCTCGGTGATCCATGTGCACGGCACCGCCGACGACAACGTCCGTTACGACGGGGCGCCAGGCAGTGGCGTCGCCCGGATCGATGGGCCGTCGGTGCCGGAGCTGAACGGGTTCTGGCGGACGGTCGGCGACTGCGCGGCACCGGTGGCCACGACCGGCGATCGGGTGACCACCCTGGGCGCCACCTGCCGGGACGGGCGTGCTGTCGAGCTCGTCACCGTGGCGGGCGCCGGGCACCGGTGGCCAGGAGCCGACCAGCGGGGCACAGTCGACGCGACCCGGATGATCTGGGACTTCTTCGCCGCTCACCACCGCTGAACCGGCGCAACCGAATCGGACCGGGGACAGCGCCGCGGCGCAGCCGATAGCCTGACCTGGTGATGGAGTTCGGGCCAGGGGCGAGCCTTGCGGGCTACCGCATCGAACGCAGGCTCGGCGGCGGGGGCATGGGTGCGGTCTATCTGGCGCGACATCCCCGGCTGCCGCGCCACGACGCGCTGAAGGTGCTCGACGCGCGGCTCGCGGTGGAACCGACCTTCCGGGCCCGCTTCGAGCGCGAGGCGGATCTGGCGGCCCGGCTGCGACATCCGAATGTGGTGCAGATCTTCGACCGCGGCGTCGACGGTGACCGGTTGTGGATCGCCATGCAGTTCGTGGACGGTCTCGACGCGGCGCGGCTGCTGCGCCACGGTCTGGCCGTCCTCACGCCCGAGCGCGCGGTGCGGATCGTCGCCGAGGCGGCCAAGGGCCTGGACTACGCGCATCGGCAGGGACTGCTGCATCGCGACATCAAACCGGCGAATCTGCTGATCGCGCGCGCCGACGACGGCACCGACGAGGTGCTGGTCACCGACTTCGGGATCGCCCGCAGCATGGGCGAGACGACCAGCCTCACCTCGGCGGGCTCGGTGCTGGGCACCCTGGCCTACGCGGCGCCCGAGCAGCTCGAAGGCGAACCGATCGACGTGCGCACCGATGTGTACGCGCTCGGCGGCACCCTCTACGAGCTGCTCACCGGCTTCGTCCCGTTGCCGAACTGCCCGCGCCGCCGGGGAAGTCGCGCTCGCGGACCCGGTCGATCCTGGTCGGCGTCGGTGCCGCCGCGGCTGTCGCCGGACTGGCCGCGATCGCCGTTCTCACTGCCAAAGACCGTGTCTCGCCGGGCAATTCGAACGCACCGGGGCCCATGCAGGCGGCGCAGATCGGCGCGGTTCCCGACAGTCCGACCGCGTCGACGGTGCTGCGTCCCTGGCTCGACGACGTCCGCGCCGGCGATACGGCCGCGTTGATCCGCAAGTGCTGGACCCAGTCGCCCGCCGAGATCCCGCGCATGTACGGCGACGTGGAGCAGATCACCGACGCGGTGCGCCGTCCCGGCGTCCTCGGCCAGTTCGGTCCGTACTGGCAGAACGACGTGCTGAAGGTGAGCCTGCGCCCGAGCGAGCTGCGATCGGGCTACGGCTGCCCGATCGTCAGTGACCGGGCGGCGACGCGGCTCACCGACGAACAGGCCCGCTACACCGCCGAGCGGTATCTGAGCCGGGTGGTCGGCTCTCCGGTGAACCCCGCCGACGTGGAGCCCGACTACCCGCTGCTGTGCGCCGGTGCCCAGCCGGGCACCGCGCTGTCGGGGGTGCGGCGCTTCGACGACACGGCGCTCACGGTGCGTGGCTCGACCGGCTCGGTCGTCACCGTCAGCGCACCGGTGACCAGCGCCGATGGTGCGGCGAAGCAGGTGTATCTCACCCTCGATCACGGCACCGACGGATTCTGCGTCTCCCGCATCGACCCGGCCGGGTGAGCGCGGGAGCCGAAGAGAACTGCGTCACATCGGTTTTCGATATGCCCCTCGGATCGGGGGCGCGCTATGCTGCCCGGCAGGATCCGTCCGCAGGCTGTCTCGCCGCGGCCGGGTGGAGTGGGGAGCGGCGCGGCCGCACAACGGAAAGGTCCGAACACGATCATGCGTGGCGTAACTGTGGGAGGGGCGCCGGAGCGCCGGCACCGCACGAGCAGACTCCTGGCGGGTGCCGCGGTGGCCGCGTTGCTGCCGTTCGGCGCGTCGGTGGCCGCGGTCGCTCCGGCGGCGGCCGATGCCGACCCGGCGGCGATCGACTTCCCGGTCGACTCCTCGATGGGCACCATCAACACCCGCATCCTGCGGGCGGCCGACGGCAACACCGACCGGGTGGTCTACCTGCTCGACGGTGAACGCGCCGAGGACGACCTGAACGGCTGGGAGAAGCACACCTCCATCCCGGCCCAGATCGCGAAGTTCAACATCAATGTGGTGATGCCGGTCGGTGGCCAGTCCAGCTTCTACGCCGACTGGGACCAGCCGAGCAGCTTCAACGGTGTCAACCCCGACGGTTCCCTGCTGCCCAGCGCCGACTCCGGTTCGGCCATCGGCGGCTGGGAGGACACCCAGGGCAAGACCAACACCTATCAGTGGGAAACCTTCATCACCAAGACGCTGCCGGACGCGCTGAAGTCGCGGCTGGGCTTCAGCAACAGCCGCAACGGCGTGGTCGGGCTGTCCAGCGGTGGCAGCGCGGCGCTGTTGATGGCGGCCTACCACCCCGAGCAGTTCACCTATGCCGGGTCGTTGTCGGGCTATCTGCACATGTCGATGCCGGGCATGCGGGAGGCGCTCGCGGGCGCGATGATCGCCAGCGGCGGCTACAACATCGAGGCAATGGCGCCCGCGGGCAGCGAGAAGTGGAAGCGGATGGACCCCTACGGGTTCGCCGAGAAGCTGATCGCCAACAACACCCGCCTCTACATCTCCGCGGGCAGCGCCAAACCGGCCGATCAGGACCTGTCCTCGATCGACGCGATCACCCAGGGCATGCCGCTCGAGGCGATCGCGCTGGCCAACACCCGCTCGTTCGAAAAGCGGATCACCGCACTGGGATACACGAACGTCAGCTATGACTTCCCCGATATCGGCATCCACAACTGGGGCACCTGGGAGCAGGTCGCCATCCGGTTGATGCCGGACATGGCCCGCAATATCGGCAAGCCGCTGCCCGCCGGTGCGCCGCCCGCCGGTGGGGAACCGCCGGCCGGTGCGCCGGGTCAGCCGCCGGCCGGTGGTCAGCCGCCCGCGGGCGAGCCGCCGAAGTAGTCTTTACACTGCGCGAAACCGCCGTTGTCTCCATGGAGGCAACGGCGGTTTCATGTGTGCCGGGTCAGCGTGTCCTGATCGGGCTTTCGGTGTTCCAGCCCCACGCGTTGTCGACGCGGACGGTGATCTCCGCCGGTGGTGCGGCGACCAGGCGGGTCAGGCGCTGGAGTTCGCCCCAGTCCCTGGTCCAGTCCTCGGCGAGGTAGGCCGGCAGGGTGCGCGACTGCATGAGCAGGCCCGTCCAGCCCAGCGGGCCGCCGCCGGTATCGCCCTGCCAGGTCTCGGAGACCTGCGCGTTGAGCTTGTCCGGCTGGATCCGCCAGATCGGCAGTTCCGCGACACCGCTGCGGTGATCGAATGGACGCTGGCACGGGAAGGCCAGTCCCACATGGAAATCCCCGAGCACCGGATCGTTGGTGCCCACCACGGTGTTCAGGGTCGAGAGTTTCGGCAGGCGTGGGGGAGTGAGCGCCAGCCACTGCAGGGGATCGGGTTCGCCCGCCGCGGCGACCAGGCGGACGGCCGTGGTTGCGGCGGGAATCTCGTTCAGATCGATCGGCAGGTTCCGCCAGCCCGGCGCGCCACCGACCGTGGGCGGGGTGAGTTCACCGGTGGGCGTGACGGTTCCGTCGTCCGCGCGGCGGGCGAACTCGACCCGCAGGCGTTGGCCCGGCAGCGGGCTGCCATCGGGGGCCACCGATTCGATGCGGCCTGCGACGGTCAGGATCAGCACGCGATGCGCGGAATCCTGCTGGGCGGCAGCGAGATCCAGGCGGTACCACTGGGTGGTCAGCTGGGTGCGCTGGGGTGCGCCGGTGGAGTAGCTGCCCAGGACCGGAGTGCGTTCCGGGACGAGGCCGAAGGGGAGGGCGACGGTACTGCCGTTGACACCGGGTGTGCTGCCGGGTCCGCCCTGGGGTGATCCGCCGGGACCATTCGGGGCCGTGCCACCGGAGGGCGAGCCGCCGGGAACGCTCTGGGCGGATTCGCCGGCGTTGTTGGGGCCCGAGCCTCCGCCGGGAGCGATTGGAGCTGCGCCGCCGGGCGCCGCACCACCCGGGCTCATGCCGCTACCTGGGCTCGTGCCGCCACCTGGGCCCGCGCCGCCGCCGGGACCTGCGCCGCCGGGTGCCGCGCCGGGACCCGGGCTACCGGGGGCGGGGCCCGAACCCGAAGGGGGCGCCGAGGATTGACCGGGGCCAGGGTCGGGGGCGAGGCTGCCGATGCCGTTCGGGGTGAAGCCGGTGTTCTCGGCGGCGAGTCCGTCGGCGACGGTGCCGGTGTAGGGGGTGAGGAGGGAGTCGGCCGTGTTGGTTTCGACCAGGATGTCGTCGGCCATGGCGCACTGGTCGCCGGTCATGGTGCGCAGGTTCGACAGGCCGACCGAGTACGCGGGGTACTGCGAAACAGCCGCTGTGGCCAGCGATCCCACGTCGAAGAGCACCATCGCTGCGGCGGCCACGGAGAGCGGTGCGACCAGGGGGAAGCCGAATCGTCTTGTCGTCGTGGGCTTGTCGAGGGTGTCCTCGGCCCGGTAGTACTGCCACAGGGCGACCAGGAGGGTCAGCGCGGTGGCGGCAAGGAAGAGGGTGGAGACCTCGATGCCACCGATGGTCGGGGCGCGGTCCGGCCAGGGGACGCCGTAGCCGGAGACGTACCAGTAGCCGTTGGAACCGGTGAAGCAGACGGCGAGCAGAAACAGGACCGCCGCCGCGAACATCGCGCGGAGATAGCGCGCCCGAATGACGGTGCGGCTCAGGGCGACAGCGGTGATCGCGGCCAGTGCGCCGGCGAGACCGGCGTAGACGCCGAAGTGGTGGGTCCACTTGGTGGGGGTGAACATCATCAGCAGCAGAGCCAGGAAGGTCACCGTGAGGATGCGGGTGACCGGGCCGCGGGCGGTCGACGGGATGCGGCCGCCGCGGCGCAGGGTCACCAGGATGCCCACGGCCAGGCACAGCAGCATGGCCAGCACGCCGAAGCGCCGGGCCAGCGAGCCGTCGGGGTTCACCGACAGCAGCGAATCCCAGCGGGTGCGCTCCTCGAACCAGGACATGTCGGGCCCGACGAGCTGGCGGACCCGGGTGGCCTCCAGCACCGTCGCGAAGGTCTGGTCGGCGAAGACGACGACGAGCACGAGCGTGCCCGCGGCCGCGATCGGCGCCAGCACGGCGCCGTAGCGCAGCAGCGCCGGTCCCGAACCCGCTGCGGCGCGCGCGATGATCGTGCGCAGTACCGGCCGCGAACCGGCGAGCAGGGCGGCCAGGCAGATGAGACCGGTCGGCCCGGCGGCGAGGGAGAACGCCGCGATCAGCACCGCCACGGCGGCGGGCAGCAGCCTGCGGGTGGCGATCGCCCGCTCCATCGAGCACCAGGTGAGCAGCGCGCCGACCGCGATCAGCGGTTCCGGGCGCAGGCCGTTGTTGTAGGGCAGCCACAGCGACAGGAACACCAGGGCGGCGGTCCAGCGGGCGGGTGCGCTCGCGGCGACGCGGGAACCCAGGCGCGGCAGCACTTCCCGGCTCAGCACCAGCCAGCACACGAGTCCGGCCAGCAGCGCGGGCAAGCGCATCCACAGTCCGGCGTCGCTGATCCGGGTCATCTGTGCCAGCACCTCGTAGGGCCAGCCGAACGGTGCTTCGGCGACCTGGAACCACCGGTAGTAGTTGGCGGTGTACCCGGCCTCCCTGGAGGCGCGCGCCATGGTCAGGATGTAGCCGTCGTCGGAACTGTTCGCGCCGATCACATGCCAGACCACCAGCGTGCCCGCGACCGCCGCGTCCAGGCCGGTGAGGCGACACCAGCGGGCGGGTAGGACGCGCCGTGCCCGCCGCCCGTCCCGAATGTCACCGCGATGCAGGCAGATCAGCGTGAGCAGCGTGCACAACACCGCCCCGATGATCGCCGCGAGCTTCCAGCCGCTCGGACTCGACGAGAACCGCGCATCGATCTCGGCATGCAGGCGCGCGTCCCCCGCCCGCCCCCGATCCAGCTCGGTGTAGACCCCGACCAGCTGCGGACGCACATCGTCGGCGATCGTGTTCCGCATCGGCGACCCGTCGGCCTTGGTCAGCCCGGTGAGTTCGGCGGTCGTTCCCGTCGCCGTCGAGAGGACTGTCAGCGCACCGCATCCCGCCGCCTGCCCGTTCTGCGGTGCGTTGGGCGCGGGTGGCGTCCCGGCGGGCGCGCCGGTGGGGGCGGCCGGGCCGGTGGGTGCTGATCCGGCGGGCACGCCGTTCTGCGGGCCGCTACCGGGCCCGGCGGGGGCAGATCCGGCCGGAGCGTTCGACGGCGGTGCGCCGGGGCCCGGTGGTGGTGCGCCGGGAGGAGGCGTGGCGCCGGAGGGCGGTGTTCCTGGCGGCTGCCGACCGTCGTCGGGTATGGCATTGCCGGGAGTCGGCGCGCCGGCGGGCGGAGTGGCGCCCCCAGTCGGCGTGGTGCCGGAGTCGGGCGTGGTGCCGGAAGTGGTTCTGCTGCCGGGGGATTCGGTACCGGGCGGTTGAGTCATGGACGACTCCGGTCCACCGTTGGGCGGCGCACCACCGGCGATCTCCGCCAGCGACGCGCTCAGCAGCAGTCGATCGCGTAGGACGACTGCCAGGGTCCGGCCGGTTCCGGGCCGGTCCTCGATCCGCGCCACCAGCCCTTTCGACCCCGCGCGCGGGGCCTGGGGCGGAACCGTCGACAACACCGTCGCCCCGGTCATGTCCCGTAATGCCGTGCACGGCACGCTGAGCTCCAGCGACAGCGGCACGTAGTCCACCAGCGGTGCGCTCAGCTGCATCGACTGCGGCTGCGGCCACTCCAGGCTCGCGTGCTCCTGCCGCACCGGCAGCAGCGGAGCCGCCACCGCCAGCGCCACTCCGACGACCCCCGCCACGATCCCGACCATCCGCACCCGGCCGAAACCGGAAGATTCTCCACCCACGACCGACGATGCTAGCCATACCCGGCCGTGACGGGGTGGGTCAGTGGGGACGGCGGAGTTCGGTGACGGCGAGGCGGGCGGCTTCGCCGATGGCGGCGTCGACGACCGGAAGGGTCGGGTCGGCGCGGGCAGCGCGGGTGAAAACCGCTACCGCGACGGGGGTTTCGCCGGGAAACTCCACGACCGCGACCTCATTGCGGATGACGCCGATGGTGCCGGTCTTGCCCGCGACGACGACGCCGCGATGCGGGAAGGCGGCCGCGATCCGGTGCGGCCAGATCTGCCTGCTCATCACGGAGCGCGTGAATCCGGTGCTCGCCGTGGACAACACGTCGCCGTGCCAGAGCAGGCGCAGGAACCGGGTCATCTCCTCGGGGGTGGTGGCGCTGGCGTAGGCGGGGTCGTAGGCCGACACCGTCCAGGCCTCGTCGTTGTCGGCGAGCGCGGCGAAGGCCTCGGCGGTGGTGTGGGTGTCGGTGTCGCGCACCAGGCTGCGGTGCTGATCGGCGGTGCCGCCGACGATGCGGGTCTCGGTGAGGCCGAGCGTGTCGACGAGATCGGTCACCGCGGCCAGGCCGAGTTCGCCGAGCAGCACGTCGGCGGCGGCGTTGTCGGACACCGTCATCATCGAGGTGGCGAGGTCGCGGCGGCTCAGGGTGACCGGATCGTGCAGTGCCGCCAGGCCGGTCGGGCCGGGCGTGCAGTCGGCGGGGTCGACGGTGATCCGCGCGGCCGGGTCGAGCCGCCCGTCGTCGACCTGCCGGCAGAACGCCACGAACAGCAGCAGTTTGTACACCGATGCGGTGACCACCCGTTCGCGACCGCCGACGGACAGTTCGGCGGGGGAGTCGTCGCAGCGGCGGGCATGCAGCCACCCGGTGCAGCCCGCGTCGGCGAACACGGCGCGGATCCGGTCGGTCACGCTCATCGCAAACGCTCGCGGTAGAGCACCCGGTCGAGGGTGTCGGCGTGGTCGGCGGCGTCGGGACGGCGAATGATCCTGACCCGCAGGGCCACCGACTGCGGTGCGAGCGTCAGCCAGGCCACGCCCGGCGTCGGCGTGGGCGGGGTGGCGGTGAGGCCGAAACACGTGCCCGCGGCGACGGCGGCCAGCACCGCGCGGTCGTCGGGCGCGGTGAGGGTGCCGGTGTCGAGGCCGCGCTCGCGCAGCAGATCGAGCACGGTGTCGAAGGCGGGCGGATTGGCGGTGCGGGCGGGATGCGCGAACTGGAGTCCGGCGAGCATCGGGAAGGTGGGGCGCTCGGCGGTGGTGGTGCGATGCTCGGCCGGAACCACCAGCCACCGGGGCAGTTTCACGACCGGACCGGCGTCGAGGCCGTCGACCAGGGCCGGATGCTCGATCACCGCGACATCGCACACCCCGGCCCGCACCTCGGCCGTGAGATCGACCGTCGGGCCGAGTGCGGTCGAGACGGTGCCGCCCGGGACCCGCAGCGCGGTGACGCAGGCTGCCACCAGCCGGTCCGGCAGCGCGGTCGTGGCCGCGAACCGCACGGTGCCGCTGCGCTGGGCGATCCGCTCCGATTCCGCGAGCAGCCGATCGGCGTCGTCGACGAGCAGCCGGGCTCGCGGCAGCAACTGCCTGCCCGCGGCGGTGAGCATCGCGCCCTGGCTGGTGCGGTGGATCAATTCGAGGTCGAGATGCTGTTCGAGCCGCCGCAAACCCTGCGACAGCGGCGGCTGCGTCATCTCCAGTGCGGCGGCCGCCCGCCCGAAATGGCCCTCGTCCGCGACCGCGACGAAGAACCGGAGGTGACGGAGCAGGTCCATGTCGGCCATTGAACCAGCGCCCGGCGCGCGGGCACCCCGGATCCGCCGTGGGCGGTCGACCGTTCGCATGGTTCAGCCACCGGCGACCTGCACTGATATCGATGGCGACTCGCCCGCGACCGTGTCGGGTATTGGCCCGTGCCGTGGCGGCGGTGATGGGGTGCAGCGGTGACTTCCTTCGTGACAACGATCCTCCGCAGGCGCCTCGCCGCCGCCGCGCTGGCGCTCACCGCCGTCGCCGTCCCGGCCTGTTCGACCGCCTCCGAGGCCACCACCCCGGCCATCTCGTCGACCACGGCGGCCGCACTCTCTTTCGCCGCCCTGGAGACGGAATATGGTGCGCGCCTCGGCTTGTCGGTGGTCGACACCGGCACCGGCGACACCGTCGCCTACCGGGCGGACGAGCGCTTCCCGATGGCCTCGACCTTCAAGGGCCTGGCCTGTGGCGCTCTGCTCCAAGCCCACCCGCTCGCGAGCGGGTGGTTCGACCAGGTCATCCACTACCCCGCCGCCGACATCGTCGTGAACTCCCCGGAGACCGAGCGGCACATCGACACCGGCATGACCGTCGCCGCGCTCTGCGATGCCGCGATCACCCAGTCCGACAACACCGCGGGCAACCTGCTGCTCCGCTTGCTCGGCGGACCCGAAGGTTTCACGGCCTTCCTGCGCACTCTCGGAGACCCGGTGTCGCGCCTGGATCGCTGGGAACCCGAGCTCAACACCGCCATCCCCGGCGACGAACGCGACACCACCACGGCCGCCGCGCTGGCCGCCGACTATCGCGCCCTCGTCGTCGGGACCGCGCTGCCGGAACCCGAGCGCGCCCAGCTCGCGACCTGGCTGAAGGCCAGCGCCACCGGCGGCAAGAGGATCAAGGCGGGGCTGCCCGCGGACTGGATCGTCGGCGACAAGACCGGCACCCCGGCCTACGGTTCCGCGCTCGACGTCGCCATCGCGTGGCCGCCGGGGCGCGCGCCGCTCGTCCTCGCCGTGCTCACCACCAAGCCGGACCAGGACGCCGAACCGGCCAACGCCTTGGTCGCCGAAGCGGCGAAAAGGGCGGTAGCCGCACTCAATTGACGCGCCAGCCCGCCGCCACCGATTCCGCGCAGCGCTCTGATTCGTCACCCGCCGCCACGAACAACGCGGTGAGAACCGGGATTCCGCTGCCGAGCGCGGCCGGTGGCAGCGGGCCGGTGGTGACCAGCCCGGCCAGCCCGTGGCCGAAAGTCCAGCTCTGCGTAGCCAGTTCCAGCGGGTCCACGTCGGCGCGGAAGCGGCCGATAGCGCGGGCCGTGGCGGCCGCCGTCACCAGGCGGTCCAGGGTGGCATCGGCGGCCGCGGCGTCCTCGAGCGCGAACCCGGCGTCGAACATCACCCGGTAGAGGTCGGGATTCGCCATCGCGTGGGCCAGATAGGCGCTGCCGAGCGCGGCCAGATCGCGCACCGGATCGTCGGTGACGGGCACGTCGGCCAGGCGCGCCGCCAGCCGGGTGAAGCCCTCCTGCCGGACCGCTCGCCACAGCCCGTTCATCCCGTCGAAATGGGTGTAGACGGCCATCGTCGAGACCGGCGTGCCCGCGACGAGCCCGCGCAGCGTGACCGGCTGCCGTTCGCGCAGCAGCTGGGCCGCCCGATCGATGAGCAGCGCGCGCACCGCGGGATTCCTCGTCCGTGCCATGGTGCCAGATTACATATCAGTGTTATGTTATCGGCAGTCGACCCTCGGAAGGCGGGAGAGAGCATGGCTGTGGAACTGGTGAATCCCGAGGGGCTGCCCAAGCCCGAGGTCTATCGGCAGCTGTCGATCGCGACCGGATCGCGGCTGGTCTTCCTGGCCGGGCAGGTGGCCCGGGATGCCGACGGAAACCCCGTCGGCACCGGTGATTTCGCGGCGCAGGTCGAACAGGCGTATCTCAATATCGGTACCGCGCTCGCTGCGATCGGTGGGTCGTTCGACGATGTCGCGAAGCTGACCGTCTATGTCGTGGACTGGGGTCCGGACAAGTACCCGCTGCTGGGCGAGGGGGTCGCCCGCGCCGCCGCGCAGCTCGGCGTCGACCCGGTCAAGCCGATCACCCTGCTCGGCGTCGCCGCGCTGGGTGAACCCGATCTGCTCGTCGAGGTCGAGGCCACCGCCGTGCTGGCCTGACGGTCAGACCGCGCCCGCGACCAGGACCTGCGTTCCGGTCGTTCGATAGCGGCCGGGGGCCGTGCCGAACGCCCGCTTGAACGCCTTGCCGAAGGCGTACTCGGAGCTGTAGCCACTGTGCCGGGCCACCGTCGACAACGGGTGGTCGGTGTCGCGCAGGAGCCGGGCGGCGGTCAGCATGCGCCAGCGGGTGAGATAGGTCAGTGGCGGTTCGCCGACGAGGGTGGTGAAGCGGCGGGCGAACGCGGCGCGGCTGAGACCGGCTCGGGCGCCGAGGGATTCGACGGTCCAGCCGTGCGCGGGATCGTCGTGGATGGCGCGCAGCGACCGGGAGATATCGGCGTCGGCGACCGCGGCGGCCCACCCCGACGAGGCCCTGGTGTCCGCGAGCTGGGCCCGCAGGAGGTAGAGCAGCAGCAGATCCAGGAGTGGGGGAATCGCAGCGTCGGCGCCGGGGCCGGCCTCGGTGAGTTCGGCGGCGAGCAGATCGACCGCGGCGCGCAGCGCGGGATGCGTGCCGAGGTGGGCCGGAATGTGGACCACCTCGGGCAGTTCCGTCAGCAGGGGATGGGTGCGGTCGGCGGCGAGCTGGTACGAGCCGCACAGCAACGTCGCGGGAACACCGGGGCCGTCGATGGATCGGCGGTCGCCGGGACCTGCCGTCTCGGTGATCCGGCTGTCGAGCTGGTCGAGCAGATCGTGGGCGACACCGCGCGGCATGAACACCGCGTCGCCGGTGCCGAGCGCGATCGGGTCCGCGTCGGGCCGGGTCAGCCAGCACGACCCCTGGAGCACCACATGGAATCCGGCGCCGTCGATGCGCGGATAGGCCCGGCCCCACGGCGCGTGCCGCACGAACAGGCCGGAGGCGGGGCTGCCGGTGCGTGCGGTGGCCAGCACATCGCTGAGTAGATCCATATCAGAAACAATACTCGGCGAGACGATGGGACATCCAGGCGAGATTCATGATGATTTTGTGTCTCGCATTGTGCCCATAAGCTGAGTTCATCATCCCGATGAACAAGGAGCACGACATGAAGATCGCCGTCTACGGAGCCACCGGACACGTCGGCCGTTTCGCGGTGGCGGAGCTGCGCCGCCGCGGTATCGACACCGTGGTGGTCGGCCGCACCGCCGAGCGGCTCGCCGAGCTCGGCGCCGAGGCCAGGGTCGCCGCCGCGGACGACCACGACGCCCTCGTCACCGCCTTCACCGGGATCGACGTGGTGATCAGTACCCTGCCCGACTACACCGGGACCGGCGCGGGCGTGCTGCGCGCCGCCATCGCGGCGGGCGCGCACTACGTCGACGTCGCCGGCGAACAGCTCTTCGTCCAGCGGGTGTTCGCCGAATTCGGCCCCCTCGCCGCCGCGGCGGGCGTCACCCTCGCCACCGCGACCACCGAGGCGGGCATCTTCGGTGACCTGCTCGCTCACCTCGGCGCGCAGCGTCTCGGCGGCGCCGACGAGATCGTCTTGAGCCATGTGGCGGCACCGGGCGGGGAGGGGTCGCGCGGCAGCATGCGCACGGTGCTGCGGAATCTGGACGTCTTCACCAGCGGCGGACTGTCCTGGTCCGACGGCGGATTCCACACCGGCCCCCAGCCGCGCCGCGACACCTTCCTGCTGCCGGACGCCACCGAACCCATTGCCGTGCTGAAGTTCCCGCAGCCCTCGGTGGTGACGATCCCGCGGCACACGACGGTGGGCTCGGTGGAGGGTGTGCTCGCGAAGTCGATCTTCGAGGTCGTCGGCACCGTCACCGAGGAACATCTGGCGCTCGCGCCGGAATCGCCGTCGGCGCCCGCCGCGTACTCGATGGTCGTCGACATCCACCACGACGGGCGCACCCTGCGCGGCATCGGCAGCGGACCCGACGCCTACCGCAACAGCGCCCAGCTCGCGGTGGAGGTCGCCACCCGCCTCGCCGGCGGCGCGGGTGAGCCGGGCGCGCAGGCTCCCGCCGAACTGTTCGAGCCGACCGAATTCCTCGACGCGCTGGCCGCCTTCGAGATGACCTGGACCCTCGGATGACCGGTCTCGCTCGGCGCCTGTCGCTGCTCGTCACCGCACTGACGCTGTCGGCCCTGGTGGCCTGCGGCGCCGAACCAGCCCCACCGGACTGGTCGGGTGCGTGGGCGGCCGCCGCCCAGCACCCGGCCACCGCGGTGACGCCGAACTGGTCGGCGGCGGGGTTCGCCGATCAGACCGTCCGCCAGGTGGTTCGGCTCACCGACGGTGGCCCGCGGGTGCGGGTCCGGCTGTCGAACAGGTACGGCACGGCACCGCTGGCGGTCGCGGGAGCGACGGTCGCGCGCAGCGCGGGCGGTGCCGCCGTGCACCCGGAGACGGTGCGGCCGCTGACGGTCACCGAGGCCGGGTCGTTCGAGATCGCGCCGGGGACCGAGGTTTCCAGCGACGCCGTGCCCACACCGATCGCGGCGGGCGAGGCGCTCACGGTGACGCTGTACTTCGCCGCGCCCACCGGCCCCGCCACCCAGCACGCCCAGGCGGCCGCGACGAGCTACCGCGCGACAGGCGATCACACCGCCGACCCGACCACCTCGCCCGCTACCTCGCCGCCGCGGGACGGCCGGGGCCGGTGCTGAACGCCGGGATCAGCGGCAATCGGTTGCGCACCGATTCGACCGTGCTCGGCGACAGCGGGCTCACCCGATTCCGTCGGGACGTGCTCGATCAGCCCGGTGTCGGCACGGTCGTGGTGCTGATCGGCATCAACGACATCGGCCTGGCCGGCTCGATGGGCCCGGACGGGCAGGTGTCCCCGCGGGTTTCGGCGGAGCAGCTCGTCGCGGGGTATCGCGAGCTGGTTGCCGCGGCCAGGGCGGCGGGGGTCCGCGTCGTCGGCGCCACGCTGCTGCCGTTCGCCGGATCGCCCTACTACTCGGCCGACGGTGATCGCCTCCGGTCCGAGGTGAACAGCTGGATCAGGTCGCCCGGCGCCTTCGACGCGGTGGCCGACCTCGACCGGGCGATGGCCGCGCCCACCGGCCCGGCCCGGCTCGCCGAGGCGCTCGACAGCGGTGATCACCTGCATCCCAACGATTCCGGCTACGCCATGACGGCCGCCACGATCGGCGCCGCGATCCTGGCATGACCGCAGGTCGGAGGGTGGGGGACATCCCGATTCGGTAACGAATCGCAGTCGAACTCGTGATGAACCCTCGCCGCTCGAGTGGCAGACGGGGCGAGGGCTCGATATGCTCGCCTGCGTTGTTCGAAACGGGCTGTCGTGCTGCGTGTTCGGTATGCCGATTGGTGGTTGGGGGCCTGTGAGTACTGCGGAAGTCGGGCCGATGGCGCTGTCGGCGGCTGGATCGCCGGGGGAGCGCACCGCTCGCGGGGCGACCACGGGGAGTGCTGGTTACGTGGTGCTCGGTGCCGGGGCGGCACTGGCCGCGATCGCCGCGGTGGTCGCCGTCTTCACCCCGCCCGCCCTCGGGATTCCGGTGCTCGCCGCCGCACTCGCCGTCGCCCTGATCGCCTGCCCCGCAGTGTTCGTCGCGCTCCGTCAGCGCGCCAGAGCCCAGGCCGCCACGGCCGCCGCCGAACGGGCCGAACAGCAGCTGGCCGCGGCCGTCGCCGAGGCGACCCAGCGGATCACCACCGCCGAGGACCACGCCACCCACTACGCCTGGGAAGCGCAGGAGAACGACCGTCGTGGCGCGGCCGCGCTGGCCGCGTTCGCCGGCGCCGCGGGTCGCATCCAGGCCATGACCACCTCGATGCTGGCCGAACTGCGCGAGATGGAACACCGCCACGCCGACCCGCGGGTACTCACCGACCTGCTCCACATCGATCATCGCACCGCGCAGACCGGCAGGCTCGCCGACAGCATCGCGGTGCTCAGCGGTGCCCGCACCGGTCGCCGGTGGGCCAAACCGATTGCGATGGAATCGATCCTGCGCGGCGCCATGGGCCGCGTCGCCGGATACCAGCGCGTGCGGCTGCGCGCCGTCGCCGATGTCGGCATCGCCGGGCACGCCGCCGAGGGCGTGATGCACACCCTCGCCGAACTGCTCGACAACGCCT
This sequence comes from Nocardia fodinahabitans, assembly GCF_052983615.1. Classification (NCBI taxonomy): domain Bacteria; kingdom Bacillati; phylum Actinomycetota; class Actinomycetes; order Mycobacteriales; family Nocardiaceae; genus Nocardia; species Nocardia fodinahabitans. Next base: position 1,363,175 of record NZ_JBRJJC010000001.1, on the reverse strand, counting down.
GCAACTTCTCCCCGCCCACCACCGAGGTGCACGTCTACGCCGCGGAAGTGCCCGCGGGCGTGGTGATCACGATCGAGGACAGCGGCCTGGTGATGAGCGATTCGGCACTGCGCCGGGCCGAGGCCGCGGTCAGCGGGCGCGACCACAAGGGCAAGGGCGCCGATCTGGCCTCGCTCTCGGGCACTCGGCTCGGCCTGGCCGTCGTCGGCCACCTGGCCCGCAAACACGAACTCACCGTGTCGTACCGGCCGTCGGCGATCGGCGGCACCGCGGTCGTCGTGGTCGTCCCGCGTGAGCTCACCGCCCGCGCCGAACGCCGCAGCCGCACTCCGCTCGCCGCGCCGACCCCCCGCCGCGCCGATCCCCAGCTGACCGCCCTCGGCCAGTTCGACGCTCCCACCCCGCGTGCCCAGCACACCAGGACCACCGACGAAGCGGGGTGGGCCGAGACCCTCGGCCAGCATGCCCGCCAGGCCCCGGCCGAACCGGCGACCCCCGCGGAGTCCACCTCACCCGCACTGCCCAAACGACGCAGGGGCGACACCCTGGCCAAAGTCCATCCCGACGGCCTGGCCGGCACCCCCGTCGCCGACACCACACCGGCCAAGCCGGCCGCGCTCGGCGCGTTCCAGCGATCCGCGCCCGGTCGCGGGGCGGATCAGTCAGGCCACCACCCAGGCAGCGCCGCCACTGCTCCCGACCCCATGGAGGACCGATGACCACCACCGCCCCGACGAACCTCGGCTGGTTGCTCGAGAAACTGCTCGCCCGCACCCCACGCACCCGCCACGCGCTGCTGCTGTCCGGTGACGGCCTGAAGATCTGCCACACACCGGAACTCGATGTCGACCGCGCCGATCAGCTGGCCGCGATCGCCGCCGGGTTCCAGAGCCTGTCGCACGGGGCTTCCGTCGAGTTCGGTGACGGGCGTGGCGGGGTTCGCCAGTCGATGACCGAGTTCTACGGCGGCATCCTGTTCGTGGTCGAGGCGGGTCGCGGCGCGCACTTAGCGGTGGTGGCCGCCGAGGACGCCGACGCGGGGCTGGTCGGGCACACCATGCACGAGCTGGTCGAACAGCTCGGTGAGCATATGGCTGCCCAGCCCAGACGCGGAGCGCCGAATTGAGCAGGTCGGTCCGCGACGAGGATCCCGACCGGTTCTACACGCTGACCGGCGGGCGGGCCCCGGCCACCGAGGACTTCGACCTCGTCACCCTGGTGGTCAGCGAATCGGCGCCCTCGGCGGGAATGACCTCCGAGCAGGTCGCGATCCTGGACATGTGCCGGGCGCCGACCGCGGTCGTGGAGATCGCCGCGGAACTGCGGCTGCCCGTCGGCGTCGCCACGGTGCTGCTGGGCGACCTGCTGCACGCGGGGAAGATCACCGTTCGGCCACCGTTGTCGGCGGCGATGACGCTGGATGCCTCCACCCTCGAGAAGGTGCTCGTTGGACTTCGCAAGCTCTGAATCCGTGCCCGAGCGGGCGCTGGCACCGCTGCACAGTACGGCCAAGCACGGACTGAAGATCGTCGTCATCGGCGGATTCGGTGTCGGCAAGACGACCCTGGTGCGGTCGGTGAGCGAGATCAGGCCGCTCGACACCGAGGCGACGATGACCGACATCGGCGCCGGGATCGATGACGCCACCGGCGTCCCGGGCAAGTCGACCACCACGGTGGCCTTCGACTTCGGCCGGATCACTCTCGACGACGAACACGTGCTGTATCTGTTCGGCGCGCCGGGCCAGCAGCGCTTCTGGTTCCTGTGGGACCGGCTGTTCACCGGCGCGCTCGGCGCGATCGTGCTGGTCGACCAGCGCCGGATCTCCGACTCCTGGTACGCGATCGACCGGCTCGAACACCAGGGCACCCCATTCGTGGTGGCCTGCAACGACTTCGGCGACTCGCACGAGCCGCAGGAGGTGCGCGACGCGCTCGACCTCGATCCCGCGGTGCCGCTGCTGATGTGTGACGCGCGCTCGCGCGAATCGAGCAAGCAGGTGCTGATCGCCCTGGTCGAGCACCTGTATTCCGCTGTCCCGCAGGGGGAGACCGTCTGATGAGCACACCCACCGGCGCCGGTGCCTGCCCGATCACCGGCGCGGTGCCGTTGAGCGGCCCCGAGTTCCACATCGAACCGCACGAGGTCTACCGCCGGATGCGGCGCGACCACGGTCCGGTGGTCGCGGTCGAGCTGCCCGGCGGATTCCCGGCCTGGCTGGTCATCGGCTATCGCGAATTGCACCAGGTGACCAGCGATCCGCTGCTGTTCCCGCGCGACGTCTCGCTGTGGAACCAGTGGGGGCGGGTGCCCGAGGACTGGCCGCTGCTGCCGATGGTCGGCAGGCCGATGCCCTCGATCTACTTCACCGCCGGCGCCGAGCACCGCAGGCACCTGGCGATGGTGGAGCCCGCGCTCGACGCGGTCGACCACTTCGAATTGCGCCGGGCCTGTGAGGAACTCGCCGATCGCCTGGTCGACGGATTCTGCGGCCGCGGCAGCGCGGACCTGGTCGCCGAGTTCGCCGAGCCGCTGCCGGTGCTGGCGCTGGGCCGCATCCTCGGCCTGCCCGACCACGACGCCGCCGACCTCGCCCTGACGATGAAACTGCTCGCCGACGGCGGCGCGGACGCCCAGGCCGGGCACGCCCGCTTCGGTGAGCACATGGCCCGGCTGGTCGCGGCCAAGCGGGCGAGGCCCGCAGGCGATCTGGTGTCGCTGATGCTGGCCGATCCGGAGCCGTTCACCGATGAGGAGTACATCAACGACCTGATGGCGATCACCGCCGCGGGGCACCTCACCACGGCCGACTGGCTGGGCAGCTCCGTGCGGCTGATGCTCGTCGACGACCGGTTCGCGGCCGCGCTCGGTGGCGGCAGGCGCAGTGTCGGCCAGGCCATGAACGAGGTGCTCTGGGAAGAGACCCCGACCTCGGTCCTGGCCGGGCGGTGGGCCGCGCGCGACACCCGCCTGGCCGACCAGACCATCCGGGCGGGCGACCTGGTGCTGCTCGGCCTGGCCGCAGCCAATCTCGACCCGCACATCCGCCAGTCGTTCACCGACGGTGACACGGTGCCGACCGGCAACAACGCGCACTTCGCGTTCAGCTACGGCGAATACCGCTGCCCGTTCCCGGCGCAGCAGATCGCCGAGATCATCGCCAGGACCGGGATCGAGGTGCTGCTCGACCGGCTCCCCGATGTCGACCTGGCCGTCCCCGCCGAGCAACTCACCCGGCGGCCTTCGGCTTTCCTGCGGGGCATGACCGCACTGCCCGTTCGTTTCACACCAGTTAGACCTGTCGGAGGTTCGTCGTGAGTTCCCAGTGCCCCTTTGCCATCGACCCCCTGGTCGGTGACCTCAACGGAGAGACCGCCCGACTGCGCGCCGAAGGTCCGCTCGTCCGGATCGACCTGCTCGGTGTGCCCGCCTGGACCGTCACCGACCACGCGGTCGCCCGTCAGCTGACCACCGACAGCCGCCTGGTCAAGGACATCCACGCGTGGAAGCTGTGGACCGACGGCGTGGTGACCAACCAGTGGCCGCTGATCGGCATGGTGGACGTCGACCGGTCGATGTTCAACGTCGACGGCGCCGAGCACCGCAGGCTGCGGCTCAAGACCGCGCAGGCGCTGGCGCCGCGCCGGCTCGAGGAACTGCGCCCGGTGATCGAGCAGCTCACCCTCGAACTGCTCGACGACCTCGCCGCCGCGGGCGCCGACGGCGCGCCGGTCGACCTCAAGTCCGTCTTCGCCTACCCGCTGCCGATGCGCGTGGTCGGCGACCTGATGGGCGTCGCGCGCGAGGACCACGCGCAGCTTCTCGACTGGTACAAGAAGTTCTTCTCGGTGATGACCCCGCAGGACGAGCGCCTGCGCGTGATCGGCGATCTCGACGTGTACTTCACCGACCAGGTGCGGCAGAAGATCGCGAACCCTGGCGACGATCTGACCTCGGCGTTCGTCGTCGCCGACGCGGAGGGCGGCGATCCGCTCACCGAGGAGGAGGCGATCGGCAATATCAAGGCCCTCGTCGCCGCCGGCCACGAGACCACCGTCAGCCTGATCGTCAACACCGTGCGCGCGCTGCTCAACGAGCCCGAGCAGCTGGCGAAAGTCCTGGCGGGCGACGTGGACTGGAAGCAGGTCATCGAGGAGTCGCTGCGCTGGGACGGCCCGGTCTCGCACCTGCTGATGCGCTTCGCCACCGAGGACATCACCGTCGGCGACACCGTGATCGCCAAGGGCGAGGGCGTGGTGATGTCCTACCGCGCCGTCGGCCGCGACACCGCGGTGCACGGCGAGACCGCCGACGAGTTCGACGTGACCCGCCCGACCGCCAACCGCCACCTCGCCTTCGGCTACGGCCCGCATATCTGCCCCGGCGCCGCGCTGTCGCGGCTCGAGGCCGCGATCGCGCTGCCCGCGCTGTTCGCCCGCTTCCCGGACCTGCGGCTGGCCGTGCCCGACAGTGAACTCGGCAACCTGCCGGTGCTCACGCAGAACGATCTGGCCGCGTTGCCGATCATCCTGAACTGACCGGCGTCGCGTCGCGCCCGGTGGTTTTTCGCCGGGCGCGACGCACTACCTCATGGCGCCGACCCTACAGGCCGAGGTCGCGGCCGATGAGTTCCTTCATGATCTCGTTGGAGCCGGCCCAGATCTTGGTGACCCTGGCGTCCATCCAGGCCCGCGCGACCCGGTACTCCCGCATGTAGCCGTAGCCGCCGTGCAGCTGCACACAGGCGTCGAGCACCTCGTTCTGCACCTGCGCCGACCACCACTTCGCCTTCGCGGCGTCGACCGCGGAGAGCTGGCCCTCGGCGTGCGCGGCGATGCCCTGATCGACGAACGCCTGCGTCACTTCGACTTTGGTGACCAGCTCGGCGAAGAGGAACTTGTTGTACTGGAAGCTGCCGATCTGCTGCCCGAACGCCTTGCGCTCCTTGGCGTAGGCCAGCGTCTCGTCCAGGATCGCCGCGGCGTGGGCGATATTGGAGATCGCGGCGCCGATGCGTTCCTGCGGCAGCCGTTCCATCATCGAGATGAAGCCGCGGTCGGTCTCGCCGAGCCGGTTGGCGTCGGGCACCCGGACGTTGTCGAAGAACAGTTCGGCGGTGTCGGATTCGGGCTGGCCGACCTTGTCGAGCTTGCGGCCGCGGGTGAAGCCTTCCATGCCGTTCTCGACCACGAACAGGGTGATGCCCTTGGCCTTCTTCTCCGGGCTGGTGCGGGCGGCGACGATGACCAGGTCGGCGTTGAAACCGTTGGTGATGAACGTCTTCGAGCCGTTGATGATCCAGTCGTCGCCGTCGCGCACCGCGGTGGTCTTGAGCGCGGCCAGGTCCGATCCGCCCGAGGGCTCGGTCATGCCGATCGCGGTGACGATCTCGCCGGTGCAGAACTTGGGCAGCCAGCGCCGCTTCTGCTCGTCGGTGGTCAGTTCCACCAGGTAGGGCGCGCACACGTCGTAGTGGATGCCGAACGAGGACGACAGCGCCGCACCGGCTTTGGCCAGTTCCTCGCCGAGCACCGCGGCGAACCGGTAGTCGCCTGCGTCGCTGCCGCCGAACTCCTCCGGCACACCGAGTCCGAGGTAGCCGAGTTCACCGGCGGCCAGCCAGGTTTCGCGGTCGATCGCGCGCTCCTCGGCGAAGCGCTCGGCGTTGGGCTCGATCGAGCGCTTGACGAACTCGGCGACGGACGCGCGGAACGCCTCGTGGTCCTCGGAGTAGATGGTGCGCTGCATGGTTTTCCTTTCGGGTTCCTACTGTTCGGGCCGTACGCCCAGCAGAACCAGCGACGCCTGGACCACCTTGGCCGCGTCGGGTTCCTCGCCGCTGATCACATCGGCGTAGATGAAGGTCTCGGTGATCCGCGAGAGCAGCAGCGCCAATTCGGGCACCGGCAGCGGCGGATCGAGGGCGCCCGCGTCGATCTGCGCGGTGAGCAGTTCGGCGATGGCGGCGACGAACCGGCGCTGCACCGAGCCCGCCCTGGTGGTGAGCAGACGCAGCGAGCGCTCGGGTTCGCGGGTGAGGAAGGCGCGGAAGGCGGCATTGGTGTTGGTGGCGTTGGCGAAGTCGCCGAGGATCGTCGCGATCCGGCGCGCGCCGCTGTCCGGGGCCGCGGCGATGGCGCGGCGCAGAGTCGGTTCGGCCACCGACCAGATCACCTCGGAGAGCAGCTCGTCGCGGCTGCCGACCCAGCGGAAGAGGGTGGCCCGATTGACGCCCAGTTCGTCGGCGAGTTCCTTCATCTCCAGCCGGCGACCCGCGAGGAACGCCGACCGCGCGGCCTTGAACGCGGTGATCGCGTCGGGCCGGGCCGCGATGTCCTCGAGGCGCTGTCCCAGTGTGGTCTTCTCGGTCACGTCACCTCCCGATGCAACATTTCCCACAGTGTATGGGCCATGCAACATCTGTCAATATGTCGCATCGAGGGCAAAGAAAAACTCCCCGGTCACGAAGACCGGGGAGTCCCTGTGTAGCCCCGACGGGATTTGAACCCGCGCTACCGCCTTGAGAGGGCGGCGTCCTAGGCCGCTAGACGACGGGGCCAGAACTACGATTCACCTGCGTGAACCGCGCGGAACATACGATAGCCGACGATCGGGCATTCGACCAAAACGGCTGGTCGTCCACTGTTCAGTGAAGGCTGAAGGCGGTGCTCGACGTGGCGGTCGTCGGTGACGATGTCGCGATCCCGCTCGATGACCGCCGCTGGTTCAGCGTCGCCGCCGATCGTCCGCTCGCCGAGCGAGCCGCCGAACTCGCCGCCGTCGCGGCATCGATCTACCGGCGCACCGCGCCGCTGCGCCGCGTGCTCGGCATCGCGGCCGAGGGCAATGCCGAGTTGCGGGAACTCGACGCGAAACATCGCCGCGATGAACGGATTTCACGGACGGCGGTGGTCTCCGCGGCCGCGGGCCGACCGCTCACCGAGGCCGAAGCAGACGGGATCCGTATAACGCAGCGGGACTTGGTCATCGGTGACTCTATATAGCCGCGCCCGAAGGTGGTCACCGTGGTCGCGGTCTGTATCCCGCGCATCCGATCGGGCGATCGACCAAAGGGCAGGTCACAGGCGTGCGTGCGGGTGACCTCGGCCGCGCAGGGTGGGTGGTTGACCCGGTCGGTGATGCGGTAGAGGGTGGAGCGATGGCCGGTAAAGAGGTGTGGGGTGGGGTCGAGATGTCGAATCTCGATCAGCCGTTGTTCGACGGTGCCGAGGCGACCAAGCGGGATCTGGTGGGCTACCTGGAGTTCGCCGGGGAGCGGTTGGTGCGGGTGCTGCGGGACCGGCCGTTGTCGGTGGTGCGGGTGCGGCCGGGGCAGGAACCGTTCATGCAGAAGAATCTGCCCAAGTACACGCCGGAATGGGTGCCTCGGGTGACGGTGTGGGCTGAGAGCTCGCATCGGGAAGTCACCTACGCGCTCGGCAACGACGAGCGGACGCTGCTGTGGTTCGGCAATCAGCGGGCGGTGGAGTATCACCCGACGCTGCTGCCGGTGGATCACAGTGCCGGGCCGACGCATCTGGTGCTCGATCTCGATCCGTCGCCGGGGCAGACGTTCCGTGACGCGGCGGCGGGTGCGCGGCTGATCCGGGCCGCGCTCACCGCGGACGGACTCGACGGCGCGGTGAAAACCAGTGGGGCCAAGGGGTTGCACGTGTTCGTGCCGGTGGAGCCGGGCATCGCGATCGAGGACGCGGCCGCCGCGACCCGGGCGATCGCCGCCCGCGCGGAACGGATCGACCCGTCCGTCGGCACCACCGCGTTCATCCGGGAAGACCGCCACGGCAAGGTCTTTCTCGACTCGACGCGGGCCGGCGGTGCCACCGTCATCGCGGCCTACAGTCCACGCATCCGGCCCGGCGTGCCGGTGTCGTTTCCCCTGCGCTGGAGCGATATCGACGATGTCGTCCCGGCCGACTTCACCCTGCGCAGCGCGCCGAACCTGCTCGATGACACCGACCCCTGGGCCACAGAAATGCCCGCACCACAAACACTTCCGGCCGACCTGATCGCCGAGGGGCACACCATCCCGATCGCCAGGGTCCAGGCCATGCACGAAGGCAAGCGCCGAGCCAAAGCGCGGCGGGAGAGCTGAACGCCGCGGCGGCCAGATGACCGGGCCGCCGCGTGTTCGGGGACTACTTGCCGATCGCGGCGACGCCCGCCCGGGCGAACTTCTCGTCCAGGTCGCCGCTGGGGGCGCCGACCGCGACGCTGACCCGCTGGTTCTCCTCGGCCGCGGCGTCGAGCGCGGTCTGCGCGGCCTTCGTAGCGTCGGCGATCGAGAGGTGGGTGCTCTGGGTCAGGTCGGCGTCGGCGGCATCGGCGACGACGGGGGTGCGGGTCGCCGGGTCGGAGTTCTGGGCCTGCACCGTCACCACGCCCACCACGCCCGCGATGTGGCCGACGACGGGCGCGGCTTCGATCCCGACGACCTGGCCGACCCGGCCGAGCATCGGGGGCACGGACTGCCCGCGATCCGGGCGCGGGTGCGTCAGCTGGGCGGGACCTGTGCGATCGAATCCGCGCCGGGGGACGGCACGGTGCTGTCGGTCGCGATTCCGCTGGGCTGAATCCGCTACGCGGCGGCCGGCATCCAGCGCCGGTGCGGGCGGGGCGCGGGCAGGACCAGCCGAGTCGTGCTCGGTCGCATCCGGACCGGGGCCCGCGTCCCCGGGAAACCGCCGGGTGTCGCCGCCGACTGCGGGGCGCCGGTGATCGTGATCGGTCCGCTCGCGGCGGTTCTGCTGCCGAGGGCTGGCGCGGTCCGCGCCGGGTCGGCGAAGACGACCATTCGCAGCACCAGGAACCGTCCGATCCCGGCGAGCCCCGACGCCGACAGGTAGACCATCTGCTCGGTCAGCGCGCCCGGCGTCGCCTGGACGGCGAACAGCGCGAACATCGCCGCGCTCGTCACCGCATAGGCCGCCACGGCCGATCCCGCCGACTGCCAGTTCTCGCGCCACCCCGGCAGCGTCCGCCCACCGAAGGTGACCAGCGCGTGCAGCACGGTGCCGAGCACCGTCGAGGCGATCGTGACCACCGCGTTCGCGACGGCCCATGGCAGCACGGTGGCCAGCTGCGCGACCGCCACGCTCGATGCCAGGCCCAGCCCGCCGCCACAGGCCACGAATCGCGCGAACGCCGCGGTCGCGCTGGCGGCGAGCCTGCGCCCCGACGTGGTGCTGATGGACCTCCAGCTCGGCAGTGACATGGACGGCGTCGAAGCCACCCGCCGGATCACCGCGCAACCGGCGCCGACCCCGCACGTCCTGGTCCTCACCACCTACGACACCGACGCCGACATCACCCGCGCGATCGAGGCGGCCGCCACCACCGCTGTAACGCCGGGGTCGCCGCGGGCTCTGAACGGGTGCAGCGATGACTATGCTGTGCCGAGCGAGGCGAGAGGAGCCAGGGCGAATGGACTGCGACGAATTCGTCGAGCTGGTCACCGGCTTCCTCGACGGTGCGCTCGACAGCGCGACCGAATCGCGTTTCCTCGCCCATCTCGCCGAGTGCGACGGCTGCGAGGTCTACCTCGATCAGATCCGCCGCACCACCCGTGACCTCGGCACACTCGCGCCCGAGCAGCTCTCCGGCGCGGCGCGCAGCACGCTGCTCGCGGCATTCCGCGACTGGCACCGCTCCGCCTGACCCGCGCTCAGGCCGGCGTCAGTGTGGCCGCCCCGAACGACACGTGGAAGCGGGCGCACCAGATACTCACCGACCGGATGGTCGACAGATCGGTGCCCGCGGGCACGGTGTAGTTCTGACTGCCCTCGTTGCCTTTGAGCGCGCCCAGATCGATATGCGTGCCGTCGTCGAAGTTGTGCCAGTCGTCGCCGATCACCGGCTGATCGGTGAGCCACACGTGCAGCGCGGGTCCGTCGGAGGTGCGCAGATCGGTGATCCGCAGGACCAGCGTGCCGTCGGGAGTGCGCTGCAACTGCGCCGACCCGGTCGTGTCGTGCTCGTGCGAGAGGAAATCGCCGGACGCGATCACCGACAGCGGCGCGCCGCCCATCGCGGTAACAGGCGCCTCGTGGACGGTCGTCGTCGTGAACAGCCGCCACGGCTGGAACAGGTACAGGCCGACGACCAGCGCGGCGACAAATCCCACCGCCAGCACGCTGAGAACGGTACGGCGGATACGGCGGTGTGACATGGTCTTCTCCTTCTCTCGCATGCGTTCTCCGTTCCCCGACCTGTCCCGCGCGTTACACCGCTGCCCGGCGGTACTGTGCTGCCAGCGACGCGAGTGGTGACAGCGAGGAGACCCGGTGGGACACGACGGCGCCCTGCCTGCCGACGACGTGCTCGTCGCCGAGCTGCGGTCCGGGGTCGACGCGACGTTCGCCCTGGTCGTGGATGCGTGGTCCGGCTCGATGCTGCGGTTGGCGCGCTCGTTCGTCTCGACCGACGCCTCCGCGGAAGAAGTGGTGCAGGAGGCGTGGCTGGCCGTGGTCCAGGGCGTCGACCGGTTCGAAGGCCGTTCCTCGCTCAAGACCTGGGTGTATCGGATCCTGGTGAACACGGCCAAGAAGCGCGGGATCAAGGAGCAGCGCACCGTTCCGTTCGCCACGCTGCTGCCCGAGGACGAGGGCGCGGCGGTCGATCCGGGCCGTTTCCGCCCGCCCGGTGACCGCTACCCGGGCCACTGGGCCCTCGGCGCCCAGCCGCGCCCGTGGTCGGAACCCGAGGACGCCGCCGAGCGCGCCGAAGTGGCCCGCCTGCTCGCGGCCGCGGTGGCTGCCCTGCCCGCTCGACACCGCACGGTTCTCACCCTGCGCGATATCGACGGCTACTCCGCCGACGAGGTCTGCGCGCTGCTCGACATCTCGGCGGGCAATCAGCGGGTGATCCTGCACCGCGCCAGGTCGACGGTGCGGGCCCGGCTCGAGCAGTACTTCCAGCGCTAGCCCAGCAGATCCTCGACGAGGTCGGGCGGCCCGCCGGGTGCCACCCTCGGCCCGGGCCGTCCCGCGTGACATCGTGCTGTGCTCTCGCGGCGACCCGGGGCGTGACCTCGCCGCCGTAACGTCACGGGCGGTGCGGGCACGGTACCGCGTGGCGGGCCCACCGCCGCGTCATCCACCGAGGAGGCCGAACGACCATGGCGACCTATGACGACCTGTCGGCGCTGTTCATCAACTGCACGCTCAAGCTCTCGCCCGAGCCGAGCAATACGCAGGGTTTGATCGACGTCAGCGCGCACATCATGGCGGCGAACGGCGTCGCCGTCTCGCATATCCGCGCGATCGACCACGATATCGCCACCGGCGTCTGGCCCGATATGACCGAGCACGGCTGGGTCACCGACGCGTGGCCCGCGCTGCAGGAGCAGGTCATGGCCGCCGACATTCTGGTGATCGCGGGCCCGATCTGGCTCGGTGACAACAGTTCGGTCACCAAGCGGGTGATCGAGCGGCTCTACGGCAACTCCTCCCAGCTCAACGCGGCGGGCCAGTACGCCTACTACGGCAAGGTGGGCGGCTGTGTGATCACCGGGAACGAGGACGGCGTCAAGCACTGCGCGATGAACATCCTCTACAGCCTGCAGCACCTGGGCTACACCATTCCGCCGCAGGCCGACGCGGGCTGGATCGGCGAGGCCGGGCCGGGTCCGTCCTATCTGGACCCCGGTTCGGGCGGTCCGGACAACGACTTCACCAACCGCAACACCACCTTCATGACCTGGAACCTCCTGCATCTGGCCAGGATCCTGCGCGATGCCGGCGGCATCCCGGTCCACGGCAACCAGCGTTCGGAATGGGACGCGGGCTGCCGATTCGGCTTCGAGAACCCCGAATACCGCTGATCCGCGCGGGCGCGATGCCCGAATTGCCGGGTAGGAAACGTGACTGGGGTCTCTATATACAGGTGATCCCGGTCACATCACGGTGGCATAACGACAGTATTGTGATTACGGATTTGTCACGGTGGACCAGCGCGGAACACTGTTCCTTTGGACAATGGCCAGTACAGACGCGTCCGTGATCCGGACGTGATCTCAGCTCGCATTCCGGCTACATTCGGTCACGGCTTGAACAACAACCCGAGCCGAATCGAATCGCAGAACACCGGAAAGCCTGCCCCGCGATTTCGAGGATCCCCGACATTACTGAGGGGCAGGGACGCGGTGGATATCATCACCGAGCCGGTGGGCGCAGGCAGGAATCCTTATGTCTTTCAATCGCAAGTTCACCACTCGTGCCCTCGGTTTCGCCGCTGTCGCCGGCGCCATGATCGCCGTTCCGGCCGGTCTGACCACCGCGACCGCCTCCGCGAACAACTGGGACGCCGTGGCGCAGTGCGAGAGCACGGGCAACTGGAACATCAACACCGGTAACGGCTACTACGGCGGCCTGCAGTTCTCGCAGAGCACCTGGGAGGCCTACGGTGGCACCGGCACCGCCGACAACGCCAGCCGCGAAGAGCAGATCCGCGTCGCCGAGAACGTGCTGGCCGCGCAGGGTCCCGGCGCCTGGCCGGTGTGCAGCGCCTACCTGTAAAGCGCGCTGAACTAAGACTTTCCTTGTCGGGAAACGAATAACCCGCTATTCGATGCACACGTCGAATAGCGGGTTTTTTCGTTGAATTTCAATTCCGGGCAATGAGCGTGATACCGCCCACGATCACCGCCAGGGCAATGGCCGCCACGCCGTAGGCGAGCTTGTAGTTGCGCAACCCGGGGACGAACCGGTCGAGCGCGAAACCGCCTGCGCCACTGAGCGCCAGGCTGGTCGCCGCGACGGCCAGGATCACCTCGTACTCGACACCTTTGGGTGCGAAGAACCCGCCCCACTTCACCGAGATCGCGTTGAGCATCGTGCCCAGGATCGCCGCCGCGGCCAGCGGGGTGAACAGGCCGAGAATCAGGCCGATGCCGCCGAGTGTCTCGCTCAGCCCGGCCACCACGGCGAAGGATTCCGCCATCGGATAGCCGCTCGCGGCGAAGAATTTCTCGGTGCCGGACAGGCCGCCGCCGTCGAACCAGCCGAACAGCTTCTGGGTGCCGTGGGCGGCCATGATCGTGCCGACGCCGAGGCGTAGCACCAGCAGGCCGGCGTCGGTGGGGGTGGTCGATGTCGTCATGGCGATGGTGTCCTTTCCGTTGCGCCCGGTCAGCCGATCTGAACCGAGCGTCGTGCCATCCCGAACCAGTAACCGTCGATGACGGTGCGCAGGGAGTCGAGGTCCTCGGCGCCCGCACCGAGGGTGAGGAACAGCGGAGCGAAATGTTCGGTGCGCGGGTGGGCCAGCCGCGGCGCGGGGGCGGTGTGCTCGAAGTCGAGCAGTGCGTCGATATCGCGGCCGTCGAGGGCGCGGCGGCCCCAGTCGTCGAACTCGGCGGTGAACGAGTGCACGTGGTGGTCGTCGGCGGTGAGCGCGCGCAGGTTGTGGGTGAAGAACCCGCTGCCGATGATGAGCACGCCTTCCTCGCGCAGCGGGGCGAGCGAGCGGCCGAACTTCATCAGGTCCTGCGGATCCAGTGTAGGGATCGATAGTTGCAGCACCGGGATATCGGCGTCGGGGTACATCCGGCTCAGCGGCACGTAGGCGCCGTGGTCGAGGCCGCGGTCGGGGGCCTCGGCGACCGCGCCGCCGAGCAGCTCGCGCACCCGGGCGGCGAGCTCGGGCGCGCCGGGAGCGGCGTAGCGCTCGTCGTAGTAGCGCGGGGCGAAGCCGCTGAAGTCGTAGACCAGCGGCACGGTGGTGGTCGCGCCGAGGGTGATCGGCGCCGACTCCCAGTGCGCGGACACGATCAGGATCGCGCGCGGCCGGGGCAGTTCGGCCGACCAGGCGGCGAGCTCGGCGGGCCAGGTGGCGTGGTCGATCAGCGGCGGGGCGCCGTGCGAGAGGTAGAGCACCGGCATGGACACGGTCGGCTCCTTCGGATCGGTGTTGATGTTCAAATTTGAACAATACGCGGTGCGCAGCTATTCCGCCGAAGTGATTAGGGTTTGCGGCATGGAAGAACCCAGGTGGCTCGATGCCGAGGAGATGCGGCTGTGGGTCAGGTTCCTGGCCGCCGGAGCGCTGGTCGACCGCGCGGTGGACCAGCACCTCAAGGGTGAGGGGCTCACCCACACCCAGTACGAGGTGCTGGTCCGGCTCTCCGCCGAGCCCGCAGGCGCCATGCGGATGACCGACCTCGCCGCCGCGATCTACACCTCCAAGAGCGGCCTCACCTACCAGGTGGGCAAGCTCGAGCAGGCCGGCCTGGTGCGCCGCGTCGACGACGACACCGATGTCCGCGGCGTCAACGCCGTGCTCACCGAGGCGGGCCGGGCCAAGCTCGATGCCGTGGCCCCCGGGCACGTCGAGGTCGTGCGCCGCGTGTTCGTCGACGTGCTCGACCCGGCGCAGCGCGCCGCGATCTCCGCGGGCCTCGGCGCCGTCACCGACGGACTGACCCGCTAGACCAGCTGGTCCTCGCCGCGGCGCTGCGGGGTGTCGAGCCGGTGCACGGTGAGTGCGGCGGCCAGCATCCGCGAATCCGTGGGGTCGGCCGGGTCGAGGCCGGTGAGTTCGGCGATGCGGCGCAACCGGTAGGTGAAGGTGTTGGGGTGCACGTGGATCCGGCGGGAGGCCGTCTTGCGGTCGGCGCCGTGGCGCAGGTGCGCCTCCAGCGCCTCGATCAGGTGCGGGCTGCCCAGCAGCGGAATCACCCGCTGCGCCAGGCGTTCTCGCGCCGGGCCCGGCCGGGTGAGCTGATACTCGAGCAGCAGGTCGTCGAGGCGGTAGCAGCCGCCGGGCCTGCCGCGCAGCCGGGCCAGCTCGGTCAGCTCGGTCGCGTCCTTGGCCGCGGCCGGAATGGCGTCGCGGGCGACGCCGGAGAACTCGGCCAGATACACCGTCACGCCGTACTGCTCGGTCAGCCGGGCGGCGAGCTCGTCGAAGCGCTGCGCGTCCACGACATCGGTCTCGGAACTGTTGCTCAGCAACGCGATGCCGTTGGCGCCGTCGAAGGTGGCCGGGGTGGTGGTGCCGGTGAGCTCGTCGAGCGCGCGCTGGAGCACCCGGATCCGGCGGCGGGTCAGCAGGTTGGCCGCGCTGCCGGTGCGGGCCGGTTCGCTCAGATGGATCGCCAGCACCGTGTACTGGTCGGCGAGCACGGTGTCGGCGCGCGCGGCGAGTTCCTCGGCGGGCAGCCCGCGCACCAGCGCCGAACACAGTTCCCGGCGGGCCTCACGCTCGGCGTGGTAGATCGACTGCTCGACCTCGGTATAGGTCTCGACGACGGTCACGTTGATGTGGCGCAGCAGCTCGAGCAGCCCGCTGCCGACCCGGATCAGGTCACTCATCTCCGTGGGCTCGGCCAGCGCGGACGCCTCGGCGAGCACGGCCTGCGCCGACCCGTGGATCGCGCCGATCAGCATCGGCAGCGGCAAACGGTCCTCGGCGTGCCGCTCGGCGACCGGCCCGACGAACGCGGCGACCTCGGCCTGGGTGAACTCGCGTTCGGCGGCGATCGCCTCGAGTACGGCCCGACCGCAGGCGTAGATGGTCGGCAGGACCTCCGCGGTGAAGTGGCCGGGCGGCAGTTCCGCGGGCGCGGTGGCGCCGAGCCCCGCGGCGAGCATGCGCTCGGCGATCTGGGGCCAGCGCGCCAATAGTCGTGCGGTCAAAGCGGGTGGTGCGGAAACGGGGTGTTCGGCGAGCATGACTCGATTGTGTCCGAGAACAGGGCGGCGTGGGCACGTCCCGTCGAGAAGGCACAGATCTTGGTTCCCGCGCCAACAAGCGGCGGGTTTTCTCGGTTCACCGTGCAGTGACAGCGATGTGGCGCCGGTCATAGATTCGCTGAGCGCGTCCGAGCCAACGCAGGCCGACGCGGTTCGAGGAAGTGACCACCATGATTGCAACGACGCAGCCACTGCGCCGCACCCTGTGCGGACTCGGCATCGCCGCGGGCCTCACCGCGGCCGCGGCCCTCGGCACCGGCCCGGCGACCGCCGACCCGGTGCTGGAACCGACCATCGCCTCGCTGGCCGGATACCTCGACGCCGGCATGACCACCACCCCCGACGGTCGTCGCCCCACTGCCATCGCCGACACCGGCAGCGCCTCGGGCAGCAGCTCGGGGTCCTCGGGCAGCCGGGCCTCCGACGCCGTCGGCGAGGGGCCGGCGATGTCGGCCTACCTGCCCGCCTTCGCCTACGGCCTGCTACACCCCGACGCCGCGCCGCCCGGCGCCAATCGCTGGGACTGCACGCCGAGCGCACAGCACCCGCGCCCCGTCGTGCTCCTGCACGGCACCTGGCTCAACGCCTACGACACCTTTTCCTACCTCTCGCCGCGCCTGGCGCAGGCCGGGCATTGCGTGTTCACCCTGAACTACGGCAAGTCGGCACTGCTCGAGGGCGGCGGGCTCGGCGCCGTGCTGCCGGGCCGCTACGGCGTGGGGCCGATGGCCGACTCGGCGAAGCAGGTCGCGGCTTTCATCGAACGGGTGCGGACGGCGACCGGCGCCGACCAGGTCGATATCGTCGGCCATTCCCAGGGCGGCACGATCGCCAACCACTACCTCAAGTTCGACGGTGGGCAGGGCAAGGTCGGCACGCTGGTCACCTTCGGCGCCACCCACCACGGCACCGCGCTGCTCGGCATCGCCACGCTCGGCCGCATGATCAACAACGCCGGCATCGACATCCTCGGCTTCTACCGGCCGATCATCGGTGTCGCCAATGTGGAGCAGGCCATCGGCTCGCCGTTCTACACCACCCTCAACGCCGCCGGTGACACTGTGCCCGGCGTCGCCTACACCGTGGTGGGTTCGCGCTACGACGAGGTGATGAACCCCCTCGACCTGGCTTTCCTGCGGGCTGGACCCGACGCGACCGTCGACAACATCGCCCTGCAGGACGGGTGCGAGCAAGACGTCTCCGACCACCTGACCATGATGTACTCGCCCCGCGCCGCCTCGATCGCGCTGCGGGCCCTCGACCCGGCCGGCAGCCCCGCCTTGACCTGTACGTTCAACCCCTGGTTCTTCGGTGGCGGCGGCAGCCTATGAGGATCGACGCGCCTGCCCTGACGCAGTGGAGTACCGCGCCACTGCTCCCGCCCGACGACCCGTTCTATGCCACCCCGCCCGGCGCCGAACTGCTCGCGCCGGGCACGGTGGTGCGCTCGCGTTCGGTGGAGCTGGCCCTGTTCGGACTGGTGCGGCAGCGGATCGTGGCCTGGCAACTGCTGTATCGGACCTGCGACCTCGACGGTGCGCCGGAGGTGTCGGTGACCACGGTGCTGCTGCCGTGGGGCGCCGACCCCACGCGTCCACGACCGCTGATCTCCTTCCAGTGCGCGATCGACGCCGTCGCGCCGCGGTGCTTTCCCTCCTACGCGCTGCGGCTCGGGGCGAAGACCACCGGCTCGATCGCGCCGCTCGAACTACCGATCGTGGCGATGGCGCTGAAGCAGGGGTGGGCGGTGTCGGTGCCCGATCACGAGGGGCTCGGCGGCCGGTTCGGCGCCGCCCGCGAGCCCGGCTACCGGGCACTCGACGGGATCAGGGCCGCGCTCGGTTTCGTGCCGCTCGGCCTGAGCCCGTCGACGCGGGTCGCGCTGTGGGGTTACTCCGGCGGCGGCCTGGCGACGGCGTGGGCAGCGGAGCTGGCCGCCGACTACGCGCCGGAGCTGAACATCGTCGGCGCGGCGGCTGGTTCGCCGGTCGGTGATCCGGCGGCGGCGTTCGTCCGCCTCAACGGCGGCTGGTTCGCCGGGTTCCCCGCCGCCTTCGTCGCCGGTCTGCGTCGCGCCTACCCCGATCTCGACCCGGTCCTGGACGACCACCTCGACGACCGGTACCGCGACCTGCTCGGCGAGGCCGAAGCGCGCACCACCTTCGCGCTGCTGTGGCGTTTCGCCCGCCGTGACGTCGCCCGGCACCTGCGCGACGGCCTGGCCGGCCTGCTGGCCGAACCGGCCCTGCGCCGCATCCTCGCCGATATCGAGCCCGGCACCAGGGCGCCCGCCGCCCCGCTGCTGGTGGTGCAGGGCGTGCGCGACGAGGTGATCGCCGTCGCCGACATCGATGCCCACGTCGAGCGCTATCGCGCGGCGGGCGCCACGGTCGAGTACCTGCGGGTGCGCCGCGGCTCGCATCTGCCGCTGGAGTTCCTGGTGGTCCCGGTCGTGCTCGCCTGGCTGGCCGACCGGTTCGCCGCCCGTCCGGTGACGTCGGGGACCGCCACCGTCGGCTCCGTCGCCCGGGACGGCGCCGCGCTGCGCGCCCACCTCGGCTTCCTCGCCCTGGTCGCGGGGATGTTCGGCGGCAGGCCCATCCGCGGCGACGGCGAATAGGTGTGACCATATGTCGCGCTATGTATTCGTGATCTGTGCCCCTATTTCCCGGGGCATCGGAAATTCGGTCTTATCGGATGAGCGCAACATGAATCTCATGCGATTCTCATAGTCCCCTCAGGAAAGTCAGGTATTCCGGCAAAACCGCAGGTAGTAATAGGTTTCTATGGGCCATTGTTATGAGGGTCACGAAATCCGGAATTTCGTAACTCACGGCGTTCGGGCGTCGATAGGTCATCTGTAAGCCAGCTCCGGCTGGGCCTATGCGAGAAACAGAGGAATTATTATGATCCCCGTTATCATCGACACCGGTAGCGCCGCCCTGAACGGCCTCTTCGACACCCTCGGCGCCGCACTGCACGGCCTGGTCGACACCCTGTGGACCGGCTCCTTCGGCGGCTGAACAAGCCCTCCAGGTCGATGAAACGACCGGGTCCGCCCTGACAGCGTGACCGACGAGAAGGCCCCGCACCTTTCCAGGTGTGGGGCCTTCCCTCGTTCGCGGGATCAGTGCGTGTGTGGCGCCTGCGCGGTCGAGACGTGCTTGGGCCCGTGCGCCTCGCTGCAGTGGCTGTCGTCGTCCGTGGCGCCGATCCCGATGACCGCGGGCCGGGCGTGGTCGACCTGGAGGGTGACGTGCTCGATGTGGTGCTCGTGGTCGAGCATGTGCGCGATGTCCTCGCGGACCGCGTGGCAGTCGTGCCCCGGCCGCACGAGCACGTGCGCCGAGAGGGCGGGGGAGCCGGAGGTGATCTCCCAGATGTGCAGGTCGTGCACCTCGGTCACGCCGTCGCGGGCGGCCATGTCGCGACCGATCTGCTCGGGGTGGAGGTAGTCGGGCGCGGCCTCGAGGAAGATCCGGCTCGACGCCCGGATCAGCCCGATGCCCGCCTTGATCATCAGCGCGACCACGATCAGGGTCGCGATCACGTCGGCCTGCACCCAGCCGGTGAGGATGATGATCAGGCCCGCCACGGCGGTCGCGATGAAGGCGAACAGGTCGTTGAGGATGTGCTGGTAGGCGCCCTCGATATTGAGGCTGGTCCGGTCGGCGCGGCTGATCATCCAGGTCGCCAGGACATTGACCGCGATGCCGATCAGTGCGGTGATCAGCACCAGGGCGCCGTGCACCTCCGGCGGCTCGAACAGCCTGCGGATCGCCTCGTAGCCGAGCCACAGCGCGAGCAGCAGCAACGTCAGGCCGTTGGCCTGCGCCGACAGGATCTCCACCCGCTTCCAGCCGAAGGTCATCCGGCCGGTGGCCGGGCGCTTGGCGAGCCGGATCGCCACCAGGGCCAGCACGATGGAGGCGGCGTCGGTGGTCATGTGCGCCGCGTCGGAGAGCAGCGCCAGCGAATCGGCCACGATGCCGACGATCACCTCACCGATCAGGAAGATGACGATCACCGCCAGTGCCCCGGCCAGCCAGCGCTTGTCGCTGTCGGCCGACACCCCGTGGTCGTGTCCGTGTCCTGCGCCCATCGTGTTCACCTCTCCCTGCGGTTCGATCGGTCGCTATCGTATGCACACATCGCTATGTATGCAATTCGTTCTTGATTCGCTCTGGCCCGAGATGGCGTTATCGCTGGTCACCGGCCTGTGGCCGCCAGTTCCTCCGGTCCGGATCCAGCCTAGGCCCGCGAGCGCTGGCGTGGGGAACCACCGCGCGGTGCCGGAATCACTCTCGCGAGGGAGGCGCGACGCGTGGTCGCCGGTCAGACTGGATCGTCGTGGACCTGTCTCGGAAATCGCCGGAACCGATCGATGCGCTGATCGCCGCCATCGTCACCGCGGTGACCGTCGGGCCCGTCGTGGTCGCCGGTGCGGCGTGGTGGATCGTCGGGCTGTCGGTGCTCGCCTCGGTCCCGGTGCTGTGGCGGCGCCGGGCTCCGCTGGCCACGCTGGCGGTGGTCGGTCCCGCCATCACCGCGCTGGCCTGCGCGCACGCCATGCCCGTGCTGCCGTTCGGCACCGTCGTTTGCGTGTACACGATCGCCGCCTACTGCCGGGCGACCGAGCGTCGGATCGCGTTCGTGCTGGTCGCGGCGGGAATCCTGGTCTCGCTGCTGGTACCGCACGAATCCGCCGACTCCTACGGCTACGCCGCGATGTCGTTCCTGACCGCGTGGGCGCTCGGCGCCGGTGTGCGGGCTCGGCAGGCCCAGATCGACGTCCTCGCCGAGCGGGCCCGCCGCCTCGACGAGGAGCAGGCGACCGCCGTGGCCAGGGAACGGCTGCGCATCGCCCGGGACATGCACGACGGGCTCGCCCACACCGTCGGCGCCATGATCCTGCGCGCCGAGACCGGCCCCCTGCTCGCGCTCCCGACCGCCACCGACGCCGCCTTCGCCGCGATCGCCGATGACGGCCGCGCCGCCCTGCGCGAACTCCGGCACAGCATCGGCGCCCTGCGCGACGGCGACGACCTGCCGCACCCACCGGGCGTGGCCGCCGTCGCCGATCTCGTCGCGCGGGCCGAGCGCGGGGGACTGGTCGCGCGCTACGCCGAACACGGACAGCGCGCCGTGATCGCGCCGCAGACCGAGGCCGCAGCCTATCGGATCGTGCAGGAAGCGCTCACCAACACCGGCAAGCACGCGCGGGCGACCCGGGTCGACGTCGCGCTGCGCTGGTCGCCGGACCGCCTCGGGGTCAGCATCGTCGACGACGGCATCGGCACGCCCCGATCGGACACCACCGGCTTCGGCCTGCTCGGAATGCGCGAGCGCGTGCACGCCTGCGGCGGCGTGCTCCGGGCGGGGCCGACCGCCACCGGATACGCCGTCGACGCCGAACTGCCACTGGCGCACGGGAAGTGAGCATGCGGATACTCGTCGTCGACGATCAGGAGCTGTTCCGCACCGGCTTCCGCCTGATCCTGGAAGCCGAACCCGACATCGAGGTCGTGGGTGAGGCGGCCGACGGTATCGACGCCGTGGCCGCGGCGCGCCGGCTGCGGCCCGACGTCGTGGTGATGGATATCCGGATGCCCCGGCTCGACGGCGTCGCCGCCACCGCGCGGATCTGCGCGGACAGCGAGGCGAAGGTCCTGGTATTGACCATGTTCGACATGGACGACTACGTCTACGCGGCACTGCGAGCGGGCGCGAGCGGATTCCTCCTCAAGGACGCGCGCCGCGCCGAACTCGTCGCCGCGGTCCGCGTCGTCGCGGCGGGGGAGGCCCTGCTCGCACCGTCGGTGACCCGCCGCCTGATCGCCGAGATCGCGCGCACCCGTCGACCGGATGCCACGCCTCACCTGGCGGCCCTCACCGCCCGCGAACGCGACATCCTGCGCGAGCTCGCCGCGGGCCGCTCGAACGCGGAACTGGCCGCACGCCTGGTGGTCACCGAGCACACCGTGAAAACCCATGTCAGCTCGGTCCTGTCGAAACTCGGATTGCGCGACCGGGCGCAGGCGGTGGTGTTCGCCTACGAATCCGGGATGGTGGCGCCGGGCGACAACGAGTTGCCAGGACGCTGATCTCCCTCGCGCGGGGGAGGCGGAACCGCTCGTCCGGGCGATGTGCGAGATGCCGGACACCGCCCACCATCGAGCGGTGACTATCTCGACGAAAAGATCTGTACACGTGGGTATCTGGTGTGCAGCCACGGCGATCTCGGCGGCGCTGTGGGCGATGGGAACCGGCCTCCATCCGATCCCCCTGGTCGCGTTCCTCGCGCCCCTCCCGGTGCTGTGGATGGCGCCGCGCTACTCCGGTCCGGCCGGGTACGCGGCGGCCGTGCTGTCCTGGCTCGGCGGGACCGCCCGCTACTGGCCGTATTTCCTCCAGACGCTGGAACAACCACTGACCGCCGCCGCCGTGCTGCTCGGCGGCAGTGCCGTGGTGTACGGCGCCTGCTTCCTGCTGTTCCGCATGCTGCTCGCGCGCCACCGGATCGGACTCGCAGCGCTCGCCTTCCCCGCCGCCTGGACCTGCACCGAATATCTGTATCGCCTGGTCGGAGGGGTCGGCGCATGGTGGAGCATCGGCTACTCCCAGTCAGAGATCGGTCCGATCGTGCGGATCGCGGCGGTCACCGGCGTCGCGGGCATCAGCTTTCTCTTGCTCGCCGTTCCCGCCGTCGTCGCGGCCGTGACGGCGCCGGGAGAGCGAAACGCGTGGCCGCACCCGACTGTGGGTGGCATGGCCGTGGCGGTCGCGGTGCCCGAGGTGCGAAATATGCGGCGGTGCTGGATCTTCGGTGTTGCGGTTGTGATGGCTCTCGGCGCCGGCGGAGCAGGTGCTCTGTACTCGGCCGCCGAGGGGTCCGTCGTCCGAGTCGCGCTCGTCGCGCTGGCGCAACCGCCGATGTACGTCCCCGTCGACTCCGCGCCCGGCGTGGCGATGATCGCGGAGGCGGTGACGATGGTCGAGCGCGCGACCGATCAGGGCGCCGACGTCGTCGTGTTCACCGAGAAAGCCTGGCATGCAACACAATCCGACATCGCTCTGCTGAGCGGTCCACTCGACGAGGTCGCCACGCGGCGCGGGGTACACGTGGTGGTGGGGCTGGAACTCGAGCAATCGGACGGCACCGTCAATGCCGCCATCGCCTATCCGGGCGAAACCGTCTACGCGAAGCGGCATCTGGTGCCCGGCCTCGAATCCGGATTGCAGGCAGGCCGGCGCGTGGTGCCGGTTCCCGGCCGCCCGTGGGCACTCGCGATCTGCTTCGACCTCGACCACCCCGACCTCGTCCGCGAGAACCGCGCGAACGGGGCGACCCTGCTGCTCGCCCCTGCCCTGGACTTCACCGTCGACCACTGGCTGCACAGCCGCATGGCCGTCGTCCGGGCCGTCGAATCGGGCATCGCCATCGCCAGGCCGGCGCAACTCGGCGAACTGGTCGGCGTCGACGCGCGCGGCCGGATCGGCGCCTCGGTCCAGGCTGACATCACCGAAACCCGCATGGCCATAGCCGATCTCGGCACCAGCGCGGTCGCTACGCCGTACGCCCGGTGGGGCGATTGGTTCGGCGTGCCGGCTCTCGTGCTCACGGTGCTCGGCGTGCTGGTCGTTATGCGCCGTCCGGTCACGGCCGACGGCCATGCGGCGTCGGGAACTGGCGGTGCGGGCACTGCTGAGTCGATTTCGCGGGATCGTCGGCAGCACGCCCGACGATGCTCCTCTCGCGGGACTCGTCGCCGAGCTCGCCGCGCACAGTGCCGAGCTCCGCACCTGGTGGTCCAGTGGCCGGCCACCGACGACGACCTGCGCCGGGTGCGCGCGCTGCCCGATCAGTCGTCCTGATCGGGCCAGTCGTCGATGACGACCACCCGGCCCGCCTCGTACTGATCGGCGATCACCCCGCAGGGGTAGGTCGGCCAGTACGACACCGCGCCGGTCGCCTTGTCGATGACGTACACCGAACCGCCCACCGGCAGGGGCCGATCGACGGGCGCGTGTAGCGGCCGGACCTCGTAGACGACGAAGCCGCTCGCGAATTCGACGATGTGCCGGTCGGCGTCCGGGATCGGGGGTGGTAGATGGCCTGCCGCGATGCGGGTGGCCTCGGCCCGGTCGACCGGCGTCTGCGCGTCGGTCGGATATGCATGGATGTCCACGTTTCTCGCTCCTCGTCGCGATTGTCGTCGCCGATCCCCGCTCGCGTCGGCGAATGGGCGGATGTGGGCGGAAGAGGGCGAGCCCGGCGGCCCTGCTCCCCCCTCCTGGAGCAGGCCCTGGCCGGGCTCGCGAAATGAGTGTCGCGTCCGGGGCCAGCAGGATTCTGAAGAGCCGCTTAACACCGTTCGTTGTCATCGGGGCCGCGCGCGGCGATAACCCCATATGAAGGACAACTCCTGTGGTGCGCACTGCGCGCGCCTGTGTACCCCCGACGGGCTGGCCGAGGTGCTGGCCGCCGACCGTGGCCTGCTGCACTGGCGGGCGATGCGCAGCCTGGGAGATCGCGGCCTGGCCGAGCATGCCGTGCAGGAGACGCTGCTGCGCGGCTGGCGGTCGTGTCGCGACTTCGACGTGCGCAAGGGCAGCGTGCGGACCTGGCTGCTGGCGATCGAGCGCAATGTCGTCGTCGATATCGTGCGGGCCCGCGCCGTCCGGCCCGGTGACGTCGGCTGGGACGACATCACCGAGGTCGCCTGCGTCGGTAGACCCGACTTCGCCGACGGGCTCGTCGACGGGCTGCTGGTCGATCAGCTGCTGGCCCGGCTACCCGAGCCGCAGCGGGCCGCGGTGGTCGAGGTGATCCTGCACGATCGCGGCTATCGGGAGGTGGCCGCGGACTTCGGGGTGCCGGTGGGGACGGTGAAGACTCGCGTGCACTACGCGCTGCGTTCGCTGCGTCAATTGCCCGAGGTTGCCTGATCCGGTCGACATCGCCCGTGATCTGGGCGTATGACCAGCGCTAACCTGCGCTTTTCTCCTGTCACATTTCGGTAACGGTGCTTGCTCTGTAGTTGCTCACGTTGCAAGAGTGAACCACTGGGTTTGGTGTTACCAATGGGAAGGGAGGGGTGCTCCGTTCCGGAGCACCGACCGAACATGCAACCAAACATCATCAAGGCCGGTCTCTGCTCCACCGTCTCCGCCGCGGTCGTCCTGTCGCTGACGGGACTGGTGCCCGCGACGGCACACGCCGCGCCGGAACCCGCCGCCAGCGACCAGCTCGCAGGCAAGACAGTCTTCCTCGACCCCGGCCATCAGGGGTCGGCGCATTCGGAGGATCTGAGCCGCCAGGTCGACAACGGGCGCGGCGGCACCAAGGACTGCCAGACCACCGGCATGACCTCGCTGAACGGCATTCCCGAGCACACCATCAACTGGAACGTCACCCAGCTGGTGAAGGCATCGCTGCAGGCGCTCGGCGCCGAGGTGGTACTCAGCCGCGCCGACGACACCGGCTGGGGCGGCTGCGTCGACGATCGCGCCCGCGCCGCCAATCGGTCCGGCGCGTCGGTCGCGGTGAGCATCCACGCCGACAGCGCCCCCGCCGACCAGCGCGGTTTCCATCTGATCGTGCCGCAGCTGCCGATCCCCGACGCGATCGCCGATCAGGCGCAGTCCGGTGGGGGCCGGGCCGTGTCGACGGCGGTGCGCGACGCCTATCTCGCCTCCGGCTTCCCGTCCGCGACCTACGCGGGCGTCAGCAACGGGCTGCAGACCAGGGCCGATGTGGCCGGGCCCGCGCTGACCCAGGTGCCGCTGGTCTTCGTGGAGATGGGCAACGGCGCCAACCCCGAGGACGCCGCGCTGCTCGAATCGCGGGAAGGGCAGCTCAAGCACGCTGTCGCCATCGCGACCGGCGTGGTGGGCTTCCTGCTGAACAAGCCGACCGCCGCGGCGGTGCCCGCGTCCGCGCCGGACTCGAAGCCCGCGGATGGCCGTGTCCCCGCCGCGACTCCCGCTCCGACGCCGGAACCGGCCGCAGCGCCGACCACCCCGGCTCCGCAAGAATCCACCCCGGACCCCGCCGACCCGGCCCCCGCGCCGCAACCGAAAGCCGCCGATCCGGCCCCGGCGCCGAATTCGGCCGACACCGCTCCGGCGCCGAGCAGCGAATCCGAATCCGGCCGACCCGGCCCCGGCGCCCGACCCGGACCCCGCCCAGGCGCCGGAACCCGACGCGGCGCCGGGCACGCCCGCTCCGGCGGGCGCGCCGCCGAACCCGGCCGACGCCCCCGCTCCGGCCCCGGCTCCACCCGCTGACGCGCCAGCGCCCGCCGCGGCCCCGGAACCGGCACCCGACGGCGATCAGCCGCCGACCACCGAACCGACCCCAACTCCGGCGCCCGCCCAGCCCGCCGCGATCCCGGCCCGCGCCCCGCTCGGCGACCCGGTCTCCGCCGAGCCCCGCCTCCCCGCCGGTTCCAGCGGACATCTGGCCTTCCCCGGCGGTGCCCCGGATCAGGCTCCCGCCCAGCAGCCCCGGGTGGCCCCGAAGCCGCCGACCGGCTCGGGTGGGCACC
Organism: Nocardia fodinahabitans; assembly: GCF_052983615.1. Classification (NCBI taxonomy): domain Bacteria; kingdom Bacillati; phylum Actinomycetota; class Actinomycetes; order Mycobacteriales; family Nocardiaceae; genus Nocardia; species Nocardia fodinahabitans. The sequence continues at coordinate 1,336,915 of NZ_JBRJJC010000001.1, read as the reverse complement.
TGGCGATCCCCGGCGCCGCCGAGGTGCGCACCGCCGCGCCCGGCGCTCCGGCGGCACCCGCGCCAACACCGCGCGAACGCGGCACCACGCCGAAGAACCAGCAGCAGTCCACCCCGGACGAGTCGGCCCCCGACCTGAGTTCGCTCGGCGGCCCGATCCTCACCGTGATGAACATGCTGATGCCGCTGGCCAGGGCACTCGGCATGGACAACACCGCCATCACCAGCCAGCTGATCAACCTCGCCTACACCCTGGTCGGCCTGGTCTTCGGCCCGACGAAGTAACCGCACGCGTTCGCGGCCGCCGACCCGCCCTGGGGCCGGCGGCCGCGGCCGTTCGGGCACAATCGACACAGTGATTCCTGTGGTGATCGTTGCGGGGTTTCTCGGGTCGGGAAAGACGACCCTGCTCAACTCGCTGTTGCGCAACAACCGGGGCACCCGGATCGGGGTGGTGGTCAACGACTTCGGTGCCGTGAACATCGACGCGATGCTGGTGGCGGGCCAGGTCGACGCGATGGTGTCGCTGGGCAACGGCTGCGTGTGCTGCGCGGTCGACGTCTCCGAGCTCGACGACCTGTTCGCGACGCTGGCGCAGCCGCGCAGCGCCGTCGACGTGATCGTGGTGGAAGCCAGCGGGCTGGCCGAGCCGCGCAACCTGATCCGGATGGTGGTGGCCAACCCGAATCCGCGGATCGGCTACGGCGGGCTGGTCGAGGTGGTCGACGCCGAGCTGTTCGGCGCGACGAGCGCGCAGCACCCGGAACTGATCTCGCACCTGCGGCTGGCCGATCTCGTGCTCGTGAACAAGGCCGACCGGGTCTCGGCCGAGGCGCTGGCCGACCTGCGCGCGCAGGTGACGGGCTGGGTGGGCCAGGTGCCGGTCTACGCGACGACGCACGGCCGCGTCGATCCCGGTCTGCTATTCGACGATCGGGTGCTCGCGGAGCCGAAGGTGGCCCAGCAGCTGAGTTTCGACTCGCTGCTCGACGAGCACGATCACGATCACGACGACCCGGCGCACCGGCACCTGCACGACGAGTACGTGTCGGTGTCGTTCACCAGCAAGCGGGACCTGGACCCGCGCGCCCTGATCGCTTTCCTGGAGGATCCGCCGCCCGGCCTGTTCCGCGCCAAGGGCTGCGTGGCCTTCGCGGTGGCGGGGGAGCGGCGCAAGTTCGAGATGCACCTGGTCGGCAGGCATGTGGTGTTCACCCCCGGCTCGTGGGGGCGCGGTGAGGAGCGCGTGTCGAACCTGGTGCTGATCGGCACCGGACTCGACGAGGCGGCGGCGCTGGAACGCTTGCGCGGCACCGTCTTCGAAGGTGACGACTTCATGGACGAGCAGGCCATGCTCGGCGTCTGGCGCTACACCCCGCAGTGAGGCTCAGCCGCAGGCGTTGACCCATTCGGACAGGCCGTCGGCGAACAACTGCCGCTTCCAGATCGGCACTTCGTGCTTGATCCGGTCGACCAGCTCGGCGCAGACAGTGAACGCCTCGGCCCGATGCGGCGCCGCGACCGCGACGACGATCGCCAGATCGCCGATGGTGAGCGAGCCGATGCGATGACTCGCTGCCACCGGAAGCCCGTGCGCGGCAGCGACTTCGGCGCAGATGTCGGTCAGGAATCGCTCGGCCTGGGGGTGCGCCGAGTACTCGAGGGCGGTTACCTCCTGGCCGCCGTCGTGATTGCGCACCTTGCCGGTGAACACCACGACGGCACCGAATTCCGGTCCGTCGACAGCGTTTTCGACGGCGGTCGGGTCCAGCGCCTGGTCGCTGATCGCGGTCAGGCGCACCGCGCCGTGGTCATTCATGGTCGCCGCCTCCGGCTACTTGCGCGAGCAGATGGTTCAACAGGGGTTCCAGGACCGCGATCCCGTCCTTCACCCCGCCGGGCGAACCCGGCAGGTTGACCACGACGGAGCGGCCCGCCAGCCCGGCCACGCCCCGGCTCAGCGCCGCGAGCGGGAATTTCGCCGTGCCGCGCTGCCGGATGGCGTCGGCGACGCCGGGCAGTTCGCGATCGAGGACGGCGCGGGTGGCCTCGGGGGTGGCATCGGTGGGGGAGGCGCCGGTGCCGCCGGTGGTGATCACCAGCGCGGGCGCGCCCGTGAGGGCATCGGCCAATCCCGCCGCGATCTCGGCGTCGGCGTAGACGAGCGGTCCGCGTACCGAGAACCCTTGTGCGCCGAGCCATTCGGCGAGGACCGGGCCGGTGGTGTCGACGCGGGTGCCCGCCGCGGCGCCGGTGGAAGCGACCACGACCACGGCTGTCCGCGCATCACTCGCGGAGGCCGTGTGTCCGGTCGCGGTAGCTGTCGCCGAAGCGGCTTCGGTGGGTGCCGTGACCGGTTCGGTAGCGACCCGGCTCGGGGTCGCGCCGCCGGGTCGCGCCTCGGGCCGCACCCAATGCCCGTGCTTCCCACCTTCTTTGGTGACCAGCCGCACCCCGTTCAGCACCGCCGCGGGATCCACCGCCTTCACCATGTCGTGCAGGGTGAGCCCCGCGACGGCGACCGCGGTCAGCGCCTCCATCTCGACCCCGGTCGGCCCGGTGGTCTTCGCGGTCGCCTCGACCGTGATGGTCGTCTCGGTGAACCCGAACTCCACCTTCACCGACGACAGCGCCAGCTGATGGCACAGCGGAATCAGCTCGGAAGTCTTCTTGGCACCGGCGATTCCGGCCAGCCGCGCCGTCGACAGCACATCGGCCTTGGGCATCCCCTCGGCCCGCACCAGCGCGACGACCTCGGCGGTGGTCTGCAATTCGCCTGCGGCGACAGCGATCCGGGTGGTGTCGGCCTTGCCGCTGACATCGACCATGCGCGCCCGACCCTCGCGGTCGACGTGGGACAACTCGCTCATAGCTTCAAGATTCGCACAGGGGCACCCGCGGGCAGCGAGGTGACCTCGGCGGGCACATCGACGAGCACATCGGCCCAGGCCATGCCCGCGATGAGATGGGAACCGGGACCCGAGACCACCTCGACGCCGTCGTCGGTCAGCAGGCCGCGCAGATACTGGCGCCTGCCCGCGGGCGAGCGCACCGGCGTCAGCAGGGTGACCTCGGCGGTGGCGGGCGCGGGCAGACCGCCCAGGGCGCGCACCACGTCGCGAGCGAAGACCGTGTAGGACACGGTGGTGCTCACCGGATTGCCGGGGAAGCTCAGCACCGGCACGCCGTCGACGACCGTGTACCCCTGCGGTCCGCCGGGCTGCACGGCGACCGAACCGAAGGTGCCGCCCAGGGGTTCCAGCACGTCCTTGACGACCTCGAAATCGCCCTTCGACACCCCGCCGGAGGTGAAGACCAGATCGGCGGCGGCGACGGCGGCGCGCAGCACGGCGGTGAACTCCGCCGGATCGTCGGTGCTGTGCGCGACCTCGACGACGTCGACGCCGTCGGCCCGCAGAGCCGCGGCCAGCGCGATCCCGTTGGAGTTGTAGATCTGCCCCGGCGCCAGCTCGGTCCCGGCGGGCCGGAGTTCGTCACCGGTGGTGACGCAGACCGCGCGCAGACGGCTCAGCACCGGCACGGTCGGCAGACCGACGGCGGCCAGCGCGGCGATGTGCCGGGGCGCGAGTACCGTGCCCGCCCGGGCGACCAGCGCACCGGCGCGCACATCCGTGCCCGCTTCGCGCACGAACTCCCCGATCGCCCGTCCTCGCTCGACGACGATCCGGCCCTCGCCGGCCTGCACGTCCTCGACCGGGATGACACAGTCGGCGTCGGGCGGGATCGGCGCACCGGTCATCACTTTCAGCACCGAGCCGGCGGGCAGCGGCTCGGCGCCCGGCTTGCCCGCCGCCACGACCCCGGCGACCGGCAGGGTGACCGGGGTCACCGCCACGTCGGCGGCGCGCACCGCGTACCCGTCCATCGCCGAGTTGCGGAACACCGGCAGATCGATCGGGGACAGCACGTCGGCGGTCAGGACGCGGCCGAGCGCGTCGGGCACCGCGACCTGTTCGGCCGGGCGGTCGGCGAGCGGGGCCAGCAGCGCGGCGACGGTGTCGCGGTACTCGTCGACGCTGCGCGCCGACGCGGTGGCGGGCCGGGGAGTCATGCTGCCAGCCTAATCGCCGTCCGACCGGCGGGTTCGGCCCGGATCGCTCACCGCCGACGGGCGCGGGCGGTGAGCTGTCGACTTCGTGACGGATCGGTGCTCCGGACGGTTCGGGCCGGGGCCGACGGGTCATACTGTAGAGATGACGCTGGTCGAAATGGGGATTCCCGCTGTGCGATCGGAGCGGCCTTCCCTCGACGGCCGGCCCGAGACGCCGCTCCTCGTCGACCGCTTCGGCCGGGTCGCGCGCGATCTGCGCGTCTCCATCACCGAGAAGTGCTCGCTGCGCTGCACCTATTGCATGCCGGAAGAGGGTCTGCCGCCGATTCCGCGCGAGGAACTGCTCAGCGCCGGGGAGATCATCCGGCTGGTGACGCTGGCCGTGCGGGAGTTGGGCGTGCGCGAGGTGCGCTTCACCGGTGGCGAACCGCTGATGCGCCGCGAGCTCGAGGAGATCATCGCGGGCTGTCACGCGGCGGTGCCCGAGACCCCGCTGGCCATGACGACCAACGGCGTCGGCCTCGAACACCGCGCCCGTGCCCTGGCCGAGGCCGGACTGAGCCGGGTCAATGTCTCGCTCGACACGGTCGACCGGGTCGATTTCACCCGGCTCACCCGGCGCGACCGGCTCGAGTCGGTACTCAACGGCATCCGCGCCGCCCGCGATGTTGGGCTCGCCCCGGTCAAGGTGAACGCGGTGCTGATGCGCCAGAACCTGGCCGGTGCGCCGGACCTGCTCGCGTGGTGCCTGGCCGAACAGTGCGAGCTGCGCTTCATCGAGGAGATGCCGCTCGACGCCGACCACGAGTGGGCGCGCACCAACATGGTGACCGCCGCCGACCTGCTCGACGTGCTCGGCGAACGGTTCACCCTCACCGAGGCGGGCCGCGCCGACGCCTCGGCGCCGGCCGAGAAGTGGCTGGTCGACGGCGGCCCGGCCACGGTCGGCATCATCGCGAGCGTCACCCGCAAGTTCTGCGACAGCTGCGACCGGACCCGGCTCACCGCCGACGGCATGCTGCGCTCGTGCCTGTTCAGCGACCAGGAGTTCGACGTGCGGACCGCGCTGCGCGCCGGTGCCGACGACGACGAGGTCGCCGAGCTGTGGCGTGGCGCGATGTGGCAGAAATGGGCCGGTCACGGTATCGACGCCGCCGGTTTCGTCCCCCCGGAACGCACGATGGGAGCCATCGGTGGTTGAGGTCCGCTACTTCGCCGCGATCGCCGACGCGGTCGGCAAGAACACCGAATCACTCGACCTGCCCGCCGGCGCGACCGTCGCCGACCTGCGTGCCTCCCTGGCCGCCGCCTACGGCACCGAGGTCGACTCACTCGTCGGTGTCTGTGCCTTCCTGATCGGCGACGAACTCACCCGCGACCCGTCGGCCATACTCGGCGACCGCGTCGACGTCCTGCCCCCGTTCGCGGGCGGCTAGCCGGATGTTCAGAGCGCGGCTCCCGACGTCGACACCTCTCTCGCCGAACTAGCCCGATCGACAACCCGCCGACCACCACAGCCGACGGCCGAAATCCCGGAGCGGCGGAACAGCTACCGCCACCAGGTGTCGAGCGGGGTCACCGGGACGGTGCGCTTGTGCCGGGTGTTGGTGAAGATCGACTCGACGCGGGCGGCGACCTCCGGGGTGACGTCCTTGCCCTCGAGGTAGTCGTCGAGTTCGGCGTAGCGCAGGCCGAGGGCTTCCTCGTCCGGCAGGGCCGGGCGGTCGTCTTCGAGGTCGGCGGTGGGGACCTTGGACCAGATGCTCGACGGGGCGCCCAGTTCCTGCAGCAGCGCGGCTCCCTGGCGCTTGGTCAGGCCGGTGAGCGGGGTCAGGTCGACGCCGCCGTCACCGAACTTGGTGAAGAACCCGGTGACCGCCTCGGCGGCGTGATCGGTGCCGACCACCAGCAGGTTCTCCTGCCCGGCGAGCGCGTACTGGGCGACCATCCGCTCGCGGGCCTTGATGTTGCCGCGCACGAAATCGCGCAGTCGCTCGTGGTCGAGCGCACCGGCGACCTCGGCGGCCACCGCGTCGGCGCCGGGCCGGATGTTCACCACGACCGACCGATCGGGGTCGATGAAGTTCAGGGCGATCTGGGCGTCGTGCTCGTCGGCCTGCATGCCGTAGGGCAGGCGCACGGCGAGGAACGTCGCCTCGACGCCCTCGGCGCGCAGCTCCTCGACGGCGAGCTGGCACAGCCTGCCCGCCAGGGCGCTGTCCTGGCCACCGCTGATGCCGAGGGCGAAGCCCCGGGCAGGGGTGGAGTTCAGGTAACCCTTGAGGAAGTCGACGCGGCGGCGGACCTCCTGCTTCGGCTCGATCTCCGGCAGCACGCCCAACTCGGCGATGATCTGTTCACGCAGTGTCCCCATGCCGCCTCACTCTACTTGTGCGGCAGGGGAAACGACGCGGCGAACGAGCCATTCCCAGTTGTCGCCGATCTGAGCGCGGGTGTAGCCCAGGATGTCGATCTGGTGAATGACCAGCGCCGCCGACAATGTCGACAGCAGGGAGTCGGCGATCAGGTGCAGCTCACCGCCGACTCCGGCCGCCCGCAGCAACAGCACGACATGCGCGTGGTGCAGGGCGTACGGCGCGCCGCCGAAGCGCCCCTTCTCCTCGGCGGCCTGGTGGAGATCGCCCTCGACCTCGATGTCGAGCAGCCGGGTCCGCCCGAACGCGATCAGCCGTTCGACCGGGCTCGCGGCGGGGCCGAGCGGCGGCGGCCCGAACATGAACGCCGCCTGGAACTTCTGCTCGGAATGGTCGAGCAGCGCCAGCATCAGCCCGGTCCGGTTCCCGAACCGCCGGAAGACGGTGCCCTTGCCGACCCCGGCGCGCTTGGCGACCGCGTCCATGGTCAGCCCGGCGACCCCGTGCTCGCGCACCAGCTGCTGGGCCGCGTCGAGCAGCAGCGCGCGATTGCGGGCGGCGTCGGCGCGCTCGATCGGCTCGCCCTCGCCGGGCTGCGGCCGTCCGATCGGCAGCAGCGGCGGCTCGTCCGACCTGGGTGTGCTGTAGCTCACGCCGCTCACACGTCCTCCGCGGGAAGTAATCGGACCAGGGTCCGGTTAATGTCCGATGAAACTTCGATCATCCCACTGAGTACACCAGGAGTCGTCATGACCGGGACCCGCATCCTCACTCTCGTCGGAAGCCTGCGCGCGGGCTCGATCAACCGCAGGCTCGCCGAGGCCGCCGTGCAGACCGCGCCGGACGGCGTGGACATCGCGATCTACGAGGGTCTCGGCGAGATCCCGTTCTACAACGAGGACCTGGACGTACCGGGTTCGGTTCCCGCGCAGGCCGAGGCGCTGCGTGCCGCTGTCGCCGCGGCCGACGCCGTCCTGCTCGTCACCCCCGAATACAACGGCACCCTGCCCGCCGTGCTGAAGAACGCCATCGACTGGGCCTCGCGCCCCTATGGCGCCGGCGCGATCAAGGACAAGCCGGTCGCCGTGGTGAGCGCCTCGATCAGCCCGCGCGCGGCCGAGTGGGCCCACGGTGACGCGGTCAAGGCGATCGGTGTCGCGGGCGGCGTCGTCGTCGAGGCGGCGCACGCGCGCTTCGGCACCATCGGCGAGCGCTTCGGCCAGACCCACCCGGCCCAGGACGCCGAGGCCCTGACCCAGCTCGGCGCCACCGTGCACGAGCTGGTTGCCGCCGCGGACGGCAAGCTCGTCTCGGCGTAAGCTGCCTGTCGGCTCGAAAGGGGCGTCGCATCCATCGCGGATGTGACGCCCCTTCGTATGTCCGCGAAGGTTTGCTGAAGACTCGCCGGGATGCAAAATCGTGATCTGGACCACTGTTTTCCCAGCGTGTCGATCGCGCGTCCTGGGACTTACGGCGTGGGAATTACATCTGTGCGACTCGCAACACCTTGTGTTGTTCCAATCTGTCGGCCACTAGGTGTAGTGTCTCCAGTACTGGAAGACGGTGTGAAGCCACCACTGATCGGGCCCAAGGGAAGGGGTTACGAGCAGGGCTTTCTTCGCCAGATCCAGGAGTTTGCGCAGCATCACCGTTCGTGCACTGCATACGGATCACAGGCTGTGGATCAGGCATAGGAGAGAGGGACTCTAGATGACCATCACCGTGTACACCAAGCCCGCTTGCGTCCAGTGCAATGCCACCTACAAGGCGCTCGACAAGGCCGGGGTGGACTACGAGATCATCGACATCTCCGAGAACACCGAGGCGCGTGACTACGTCATGGCGCTCGGTTACCTGCAGGCTCCCGTCGTCGTCGCCGGTGAGAATCACTGGTCGGGCTTCCGTCCCGACCGCATCAAGTCGCTCGCCGTCGCGGCCGCTTAGGACCTTCGCCGGAAGGAGGCGTCATGCCCGAACGGACGACTCCGGGCGGGCTGGTCTACTTCTCCAGCGCTTCGGAGAACACTCGTCGTTTCGTCGAGAAGCTGGGTCTCCCGGCTACTCGGCTTCCATTGCACACCGCTGATTCGCTGCGCGTCGACGAACCCTACGTGCTGATCACCCCCACCTACGGGGGTGGTCGGCACGTCATGGGTGGCCAACGGTCCGACAAGGACCTCGTACCGCGGCAGGTCGCCAAGTTCCTCAACGACCCGCACAACCGCGCCCTGCTGCGCGGGGTGATCGCGGCCGGCAACACGAACTTCGGCGATACCTATTGCGCTGCGGGCGACATCATCTCGCGAAAATGCGGGGTGCCGTACCTGTATCGCTTCGAACTCATGGGAACCGCTGAGGACGTCGCGCGCGTCCGAGAGGGATTGGGATTGTTTTGGCAACAGCAACCACAGCACCGACCGGCAAGACTGCCCGCCTAGAGCAGGCCGCGGTGCGCGGCGAGGCGGGCGAGGTCCTCGACTATCACGCCCTCAACGCGATGCTGAACCTGTACGGCCCCGATGGACAGATCCAGTTCGACAAGGATCGCGAGGCCGCGCACCAGTACTTCCTGCAGCACGTCAACCAGAACACCGTCTTCTTCCACAACCTGGACGAGAAGCTGGACTACCTGGTCGACGAGAACTACTACGAGGCCGAAGTCCTCGACCAGTACAGCCGCGAGTACATCAAGAGCCTGTTCCAGCGGGCCTACGCCAAGAAGTTCCGGTTCCCGACCTTCCTCGGCGCGTTCAAGTACTACACCTCGTACACGCTCAAGACCTTCGACGGCAAGCGCTACCTGGAGCGGTTCGAGGACCGGGTCGTCATGGTCGCGCTGACGCTGGCCGCCGGCGACGAGGCGCTCGCGGACAAGCTGGTCGACGAGATCATCGACGGCCGTTTCCAGCCCGCCACCCCGACCTTCCTCAACTCCGGCAAGAAGCAGCGCGGCGAGCCCGTGTCCTGCTTCCCCGCAGGCACTCCCGTCGACACGATCGATGGTCAGCGCGCTATCGAAACGTTGCAGGTCGGCGATCAGGTGCTCTCGCACGACGGCACTTACCGTGCGGTCGAAGCCATGATCGAAAACCCTAACGACCAAGCGCTGGTGTCGATCTCGCACTTCGGACACAAAGAGCCGATTCGCTGCACTCCGGAACACCCGATCCTGGTCTGGACCTCGCGCGATGTCGAGACCCTGATCGACGGTGACGGCGCCGACCCGTTCAACGGGTTCGTGTGGCTCGCCGCGCAGGATGTGCACCCGTCCGACTTCATCGTGACCGCAGCGCCGCTGGGGGAGCGCGATCGGCGCACATTCGATCTCATGGACCACGTCGGCAACGGCGTGTACGAAGAAGTCGACGGTGCGATCCGCAAGGTGAACATCGACGCCAAACATCGAAACAAGCAGCGGCACAGTCAGCGCTTCGTCGCTGTCGATAGGTATGTCGAGGAGTCCTACGAACTGGGCCTGGTCCTCGGCTGGTATGTCGCCGAGGGGCATGTGTCCAAGCGGTCGGGCGTTGAGGGAGTGCAGCCCAACAGCGTCCACTTCACTCTCGGCGCACACGAGGCCGAGTACCACGTCGAGCTCGGTATGGCCTTCAAACAGGTGTTCGGGGTCGACTTGTCCCTGCATACCAATCAGTCGGACCACTCCACCCGGATGGTCTGCAACAGCAAGGTTGTCGCATCGCTGCTCATGTCGCTGGCTGGAACTGGCTACGGCGAAAAGCGGCTCACACACGACGTTCTGACCGCGGATGAAGACTTCCAGCGTGGTCTGCTCGCCGGGCTGTTCCGTGGTGATGGATGCAGCACCACGGGCGGGATGGTGCTCGACCTGGTCAACCCTGAGCTGGTCGACCAGGTGCAGCTGATGCTGCGCCGCCTCGGCATCGTGTCGACCGTTCGTCAGTACGTGAACCAATCGGGCAACGCGACCGGTCAGGTGTTCGTTCCGGGGCTGCCCGGCAACAACGAAGACTTCATCTTCGATATCGGCAAGAACCTGCACAACTACGTGGGCCGCAAAGGCACGAAGCGCGCGACCTACCAGGTGGTGCACGGTCGCCATGTCTACGGCGTCCGCGAGATCGCGCGCACGTCTGAGGCGCCGGAGAAGGTGTACAACCTCCACGTCGAGGGCACACATACCTATTCGATTCGTGGCACCGTTGTGCACAATTGTTTCCTGCTGCGCATCGAGGACAACATGGAGTCGATCGGCCGCTCCATCAACTCCGCCCTGCAGCTGTCCAAGCGCGGCGGCGGTGTGGCCCTGCTGCTGAGCAACATTCGTGAGCACGGCGCGCCGATCAAGAAGATCGAGAACCAGAGCTCGGGCGTCATCCCGATCATGAAGCTGCTCGAGGACTCGTTCTCCTACGCCAACCAGCTGGGCGCGCGTCAGGGCGCGGGCGCGGTGTACCTGCACGCGCACCACCCCGACATCTACCGCTTCCTCGACACCAAGCGCGAGAACGCGGACGAGAAGATCCGCATCAAGACGCTCTCGCTGGGCGTGGTGATCCCCGACATCACCTTCGAACTGGCGAAGAAGAACGAGGACATGTACCTGTTCTCGCCGTACGACGTCGAGCGCATCTACGGCAAGCCGTTCGCCGATGTCGACGTCACCGAGAAGTACTACGAGATGGTCGACGACAAGCGCATCCGCAAGTCGAAGATCAAGGCGCGCGAGTTCTTCCAGACCATCGCCGAGCTGCAGTTCGAGTCCGGCTACCCGTACATCATGTTCGAGGACACGGTGAACCGGGCCAACCCGGTCAAGGGCAAGATCACCCACTCGAACCTGTGCTCGGAGATCCTGCAGGTCTCGACCCCCTCGGAGTTCAACGACGACCTGTCCTACTCGAAGGTCGGCAAGGACATCTCCTGCAACCTCGGCTCGCTCAATATCGCCAAGGCGATGGACTCGCCGGACTTCGGGCAGACCATCGAGACCTCGATCCGCGCGCTGACCGCCGTCTCGGACCAGACCCACATCTACTCGGTGCCCTCGATCGAGCAGGGCAACAACGAGTCCCACGCCATCGGCCTGGGCCAGATGAACCTGCACGGTTACCTGGCGCGCGAGCGGGTCCACTACGGCTCCGAAGAGGGCGTCGACTTCACCAACATCTACTTCTACACCGTGGTCTACCACGCGATCCGGGCGTCGAACCTGATCGCGAAGGAGCGCGGCAGCGCGTTCGGCGGCTTCGCGGAGTCGAAGTACGCCAGCGGCGAGTACTTCGACAAGTACACCGAGCAGGCGTGGGAGCCCAAGACCGACAAGGTCGCTCAGCTCTTCGCCGACGCGGGCGTGCACATCCCCACCCAGGACGACTGGCGTGAGCTGAAGGCCTCGGTGCAGGAATTCGGCATCTACAACCAGAACCTGCAGGCCGTCCCGCCGACCGGGTCGATCTCCTACATCAACCACTCCACCAGCTCGATCCACCCGGTGGCGTCGAAGATCGAGATCCGTAAGGAAGGCAAGATCGGCCGCGTCTACTACCCGGCCCCGTACCTCGACAACGACAACCTCGAGTACTACGACGACGCCTACGAAATCGGCTACGAGAAGATCATCGACACCTACGCCGCGGCCACCCAGCACGTGGACCAGGGCCTGTCGCTGACGCTGTTCTTCAAGGACACCGCCACCACTCGCGACCTGAACAGGGCCCAGATCTACGCCTGGCGCAAGGGCATCAAGACGCTCTACTACATCCGCCTGCGCCAGATGGCCCTGGAGGGAACCGAAGTCGAGGGTTGCGTGTCCTGCATGCTGTGAGCTGAACACGGGAAAAGGGCGGTCTCCCAGGGAGACCGCCCTTTTCGCGTCAGCCGACACTGCCGAACAGATCGAAGCAGCACCAGCCGCCGCGGAACCACTGGCCGATCAGCTGCCAGATAGACGGATAGCTGCCGTCGGCGTGGCGCAGTCGCAGGCCGAACGAGCACTTGCCGAAGGTCGTGCGGGTGAGCCGCTGGACGACCGTGCGGTGCAGGAAGGACGCGCCGAGCCAGGCCGCGATGCCGTACAGGACGGCGGTGGTGCCGGTCGCGAGATACCACGCGGTCATGCCGATGGCGGCGTGCAGCGCCATATCGATGAGGAAGGCGGGGATCACCCCGGTCGCGTCGCCGGCGCGAGTGCTTCCGGTGAGCGGGAATTCGTCCTTCGCTCGCTGCGGCTGCGCGGTGTCGGGGCCGACGTAGGTCAGTCGGCCGCCGGCGTCGCGCTCGTATCCGCCGGTCCTCTCGGAGCGCCGGGTCGGTGTTGTCGTGCTCATGTCGCACAGCGTGCTCGACGTCGCTTAACAACCGCCCGGTGCCGACCTTGCCGTCCGCGAGAAGGCCAGGTCGCCGCGCCGCGGCGATGCTGCGCCGGTACCGGAATCCGCCGGATACGGTAGGAGCCGGAGCTCTGTTGTGCCGAAGCGCAGTTCGTCGAACCGAGGTCGAGGAGGCCGGATGTCCGGAGCGGAGTACGCGAAGTCGGTGGGGGACGGACTCGACCTGCCACTGGCGCCGCGTCGGCGGATCGAGCGGCCGGAACGGGCTGGGCGAGGACGGGATTCGCGCAAGATCGTGCCGCGCTCGGCCCTCGGCGCCTGGGATCCCGACCGGCGCGGGCACGATGCGCTGGCGACCGTGCTGGCGCAGAACGCGCTGCGGGCGCCGGATCTCGTGCCGATCCGGATGGCGCGCATGGCGGCCTCGCCGTGGACGTTCTATCGCGGGGGTGCCGCGGTCATGGCCGCGGACCTGGCGTCGCGGCCGCATACCGGGATCGAGGTGCAGCTGTGTGGGGACGCGCATGTGCTGAACTTCGGGATGTGGGCGAGTCCCGAGCGCAATCTCGTCTTCGACCTGCGCGATTTCGACGAGACGTTGCCCGGTCCGTTCGAGTGGGATCTGCTGCGCCTGGTGGCTTCGCTGGTCGTGCTCGGCCGCGACAACGGGGTGCCCGCGGACCGCTCGGACGCGGCGGTGGCGGCGACCTCGGTCGCCTACCGGGCCGCCATGGCCGAGTACGCGCGCACTCCTGAGCTCGACATCTGGTACGAGCGGGTCGACGCGGAGGACTTCCTCGGCTACTTCGGTCCGCGCGCACAGGCGCTGGCGCGCAAGGAGATCCGGCGTGGGTCGGTGAAACGCACCAGCCGTGGCGCATTCGGCAAGTTCACCGAGATCCGGGACGGCAGGCGGCGGATCACCGAGCTGCCCCCGTTCCGGGTCGCGGTCGGCGGCGATCAGCGCAGGCTCGTCGGGGCGGTCGTGCACGACTACGCCGAATCGGTGCCCGACCACATCTGGTCGCTGCTGACCCGGTTCCGGGTCGTCGATGTCGCCCGGCAGGTGGTCGGGGTGGGCAGTGTCGGGATGCGGGTCTATCTGGCGCTGCTCGTGGAACGCCGGACCGGCGACCCGTTCTTCATCCAGGTCAAACAGGCGGGCCGCTCGGTGTACGAGGACTTCCTGGCGCCGAGCCGCTACGACAACCACGGTTCGCGGGTCGCCCACGGCCAGCGGATGCTCCAGTCCACCACCGACAAATTCCTCGGCTGGACCCGGGTGGACGGCATGGACTTCTACGTCCGCCAGTTCCGGGACATGAAGATCACCGCCGACGGCGCGCTCGTCGCACCGCAACTCGAACAGTTCGCCACCGCGTGCGCCCGGGTGCTGGCCCGCGCGCACGCCCGCTCCGGCGACGCCGCGCGCATCGCCGACTACCTGGGGCGCAGCGAGCGCACCGACGCCTCGCTGGTCGATTTCGCCCGCGCCTACGCCGACCAGAACGAGCGTGATCACGCGCAACTGGTGGCCGCCATCGCCGACGGCACCGTCGACGCCCACGAGGTCGGCTGGGCTTGATCGCCAACCGCGCTGTCACCATCGCTCCCCACAGCATGACCTTGACGTCTCAGCAGGCCGCCGATCTGCTCGGGGTCAGTCGACCGACGGTGAAACGCCTGATCGAGAAGGGGGAACTGCCCGCGGAGCGAATCGGTACCCGGCACCGTCTGAAACTCGACGACGTCCTGGACTATCGCGAGCTGCGTCGGCGGCGCCAATACGACGCACTCGCCGAGACGGCGGTCGACATCTCCATCGAGGACGACCCCGCGGATATCGAACGCCATCTCCGCGAGGCACGTCGGGTGGCCGCGGAACGTCACAGGGGTAAGCGGGACCGCCCCGCCCCGCGGCCGGGGAAGGGGCAGCGGGGCGGCGGTGCGGCTAACCGGCCGATCCGGTGAGAATGCGCGGCAGGCCCGACGCCGAGCCGGTACCGCTGCCGCTGTTGCCGTCGGGGAATTCGGCGCCCGGCGATCCGGGCCGGTGGATGCGGACGGTGACCGGTGCGGTGCCGTCGGCCACCACGGTGACCACCCGCGCACCGGCCGCCGAGGTCACCCGGCCGCCGATCACCTGCACCTCGTAGGTGTCCGGCAGGGCCAGGTCGGAGACATAGATCTCGGTCGGCGCCGACGCGGCTCCCGGTCGGTAGCGATAGGCGAAATCGCCGGTCGCCGAATCGAACACCATCGCCTCCGGGGTGCCCGCGGTGGCCTGCGGATACGTGCGGACCAGTTCGCGGCCGAGGTCGCCGTGGAAGGGGTCGCCGCCGGTGCCGCGGAAATGCCAGTAGTGCCAGCCGATGAAGCGCTCATCGGCGCGCGTGGTGGTGTTGCGCAACACGGTCGGATCGCCGTCGCCGAATTCGGTGACCATGGTGGGGATGTCGGTGCGGTCGGTGAAGGAGTCGATATTGGACCAGGTCTTGTCCTGCTGTACCGGGCACACCGCGCGCAGTTCTTCGGACAGTCCGAGGTAGATGGCGAGCTGGCTGGGGATGCAGTAGTCGTGCGGGGAGAACACGATGTTCGGGCTGGTGATCGGCGGATTCTTGCCGAGATGACTCGGCATCGTCTCGTTCCAGGTGACATTCGGCTCCCAGAACACCGGCACCGCGCCGTTGCGAGCCCGCACCGCGTCGGTCAGCCGTTGTAGCGCGCGCTGGTACTTGGCGTCGAAGTCCGGGCAGCCGTCCGGGAAGCAGGTGAGAAACGGTGTGCCGGGCCAGGGTTCGTTGAGCAGTTCGATCCCGAGCACGCTCGCGCGCCCGTTCATCCGCTCGGCGAGCGCGCCGAGGGCGGTCCCGAGATGATCGAGGACACCGTAGGTGTTGTTCCAGACCTCGTCCCACCCGGCGTTCATGCTCGGCATCAGGTAGTACAGCGGGAAGCCGGGATTCGGCTCGCCGTCGCCCGGCCTGGCCCGGATCGCCCACTCGGGAAAACCGTTGCCGCCCCAGATTTCCGATAGCCCGTCCTGGTGATTGTCGAGCAGTGTGTAGATCCCGTGCGCGGCAAGGGTGTCCACCACGGCCGCCACGCGATCGAGATAGGCCGTGTCGACGGCGCCCTCGGTCGGCATCAACCCGTCGAAGGACACCCCGAGCCGCACCGTGTTGAACCCGTGCCGGGCGAGCAGCGCCGCCGCGTCGTCGCTCAGCGCGAACCCGTCACCGGGCTGCAGATACGGCGCGTCCTTGTCGACGGTGTTCACTCCGTGCAGCAGCACGGTCCGTCCGAACCCGTCGACCAGCGCCGCCCCCTGCGCCCGCAACGGCGTCATCCCCGGCTCCGCGCCGACGGGCCCGACCTCGCCGCTCACGATCATGCCCGCCACCAGTGCCGACACCGCCGCCCACCGCCCCCACCTCGACGATCGCCCCGGCCCACGCCGCCGCCGAATGCCCGCTCTCGCCATCAGTGTCCCTCGATCCACTGGTGGACATGCGTCCAGTTGAACGCACGTCCAAGTGCCTGGCGTGAGACCATAGCGGCCGACTACCGATGTGGTCAAGGACACAGAGGGGGTGGAATCGCCACGGCCGGTGCGGATATCGAGCCCCGGGCGCAGCTGGGGCTCAGGGCGGCGACAGCACTGCGATGACGACCTGCAGTGGTGTTGTTTCGCGCTGGTCCGCCCCCGCATCGCTCCTGCGGGTGAGCGTCGCGATCTCGGGGGCGGGGGTCAGCGCAGGGCGGGAAGTACTTCGCGTTCGAGGAGTTCGATGCCGGAGGTGTCGTAGGCGGCCTCGGGGAAGTTGAAGATGGCGTAGTCGAGGCCGAGATCCTTGACGGCGGTGAGGCGTTCGACGATCTGCTCGGGGGTGCCGACGGCGGCGCTGGTGTCGAACTGCTCGTGCACGCGGACCTTGGCCTCGTCGGCGCCGAGGAACGGGGTGTAGCGGTCGATGACGGCGGACAGGCGTTCCTGGACTTCGGATTCGGTGCTGCCGACGATAGCGTTGAAGTTGGCGCTGCGGGTGATCGCGCCGAAATCGGTGCCGACCTCGGCGCAGTGCTGACGCAGGATCTCCGACTTGTGGGTGAACTCCGCCGGGTCACCGCTGAAGTTGGTGTAGTCGGCGTACATCGCGGCGATCCGCAGCGTCTTCTTCTCGCCGCCCCCGGCGATCCAGATCGGGATACCGTTTTCCTGCAACGGTTTCGGGCGCACGATGGCGTCGTCGACCTGGTAGTACTTCCCGTCCAGGGTCGCCCGTCCGGTCCGCCAGGCCTGCCGGAAGATCTGCACGCCCTCGTCGAGACGGCCCAAGCGCTCACCGGCCGACGGGAAGCCGTAACCGTAAGCGCGCCACTCGTGTTCGTACCAGCCGCCGCCGATGCCCATCTCCACCCGGCCGCCCGAGATCAGGTCGACGGTGGCGGCCACCTTGGCGAGGTAGGCGGGGTTGCGGTAGCTCATGGCGGTACACATCTGCCCGAGTCGCACGCGGGTGGTGCCTGCGGCGAAGGCCGACATCAGGGTCCACGCCTCGTGGGTGGCCTCGTCGGTCGGCACCGGCACGGTGTGGAAGTGGTCGTAGACCCAGATCGATTCCCAGTCGGTGCCGGTATCGAACCGCTGGGCGAGCGCACGCATCACCGCCCACTGGTCCGCCGGTTCGATACCGACCAGGTCGAGCCGCCAGCCCTGGGGGACGAAGATGCCGAACCGCACGTGATTCTCCTCAGTGTGTCGATCGAGCCGAAGCTGCCCACTTTTCCCACTGCCGCGCACCGAGGCAACTATCGAACGCTCGGCGCACTGAATCGGAGGACCGGCGGTTATTCGCTTGGCGTCGCCGGTGCCGGCGGGCATGCTGGTACCCGTATGAACGATATGCGAATACCACGCCTTGGCGTGGACTTCGGCCGGGTCGTCCAGGGGGCGGCGCTCGCGCCGGGCGCCGCGGACACGGTCTTCCTGTCCGGCGGCTTCGCCGAGGCGATGAGCACCCCACCCACCCCGCACGCCTTCGAGGTGCTGGCCCGGCTGGTGACCCGCTTCGGCGGAATTGGGCATCACCCACATGATCGACGACCGCGTCGACGTGCATCGGGCGCTGCGCGGGCTGGTGCCGCGGCTGTACCTGTTCGGTGTGCAGGCCGAGCCCGCGCCGGACTGGCTGCGCCACACGCCCGACTGGCCCACGGTCGAGCGGGTGATCGGCGCCGATCTCGACGCGGCGGGTCAGGCGTTCGGGTCGCCGTAGGAGGCGGCGATGTCCTTGGAGCTGGGCCAGCGGCTGTAGGTCGGTGACTGCGGCCAGCCCTCGGGGCTGTCCTGCCATTCCTCCTGCCTGCCGTAGGGGAGCGCGTCGATCAGGCCGAAGGTGTAGGCGAGTTGCTCGGTGCCGCGGCCGTCGGTGTGCCAGCTGCGATAGACGGTGTCGCCGTCGCGCAGGAAGGTGTTCACCGCGAAGCCCGCGCCGGGACCCGCGCCCATGTCGGCGCCGAACGGGCTGTCGTGGGTGGAGTACCAGGTCATCGTGTTCCCGACCCGGCGCTTGTAGGCGAGCGCCTCCTCGATCGGGCCCTGGGTCACGATGACGAAGCGCGCGTCGTAGGCGGCGAGGAAATCCAGCCGGGCGTACTGCGCGGTGAGGCCGGTGCAGCCGGGGCACTGCCAGGTGTTCCCGTCGGTCCACATGTGGTGATAGGTGATCAGCTGGGAGTGTCCGTCGAAGACCTCGGCGAGCGAAACATCGCTCCCGTCTTCGGCTTTCAGCGTGTACGGGGGAAGTTCGACGGCGGGCAGCCTGCGCCGTTGCGCGGCGACGGCGTCGAGTTCGCGCGTCGCGGCCTTCTCCCTGATCCGGAGTTTGTCGAGTTCGGCCTGCCAGGTGTCGCGATCGACGATGGTCGGCAATGCGGTCATGGGGCGACTCCTTGAATGTGTACGGCGTGCACATTTGATATGTTCACACTGTACACTTCGTTCGGAGGGAGCTCCAGGGTTGGCCTATCACCACGGCGACCTCGCTGCCGCGCTGATCGAGGCCGGGCTGGAACTCACCAGGACCGGCGGTCCCGACGCGCTGACGATCCGCGAGGTCACCCGCCGGGTCGGGGTCACGCCGAACGCCGCCTACCGGCACTTTCCCGACCGGCAGGCGCTGCTGCGCGCGGTGTCGGCGGCGATCGAGGCCGCGATGGCGACCGGCATGGCCACCGACCGGGGCTTGGCCACCCCGCGCGACAGCCTGCGCGCCGTCGGTCTCGGCTACGTCGACTTCGCGCTGGCCGAGCCGGGCTGGTTCGCCGTCGCGTTCTTCGGCGCGGGCGACACCTCACCGGAGTCGGTGCTCGACTCGCCCGCCTACCTCGCTCTCGCCGACGCGCTCGACATGATGGTCCACATCGGGGATCTGGCGCCCGCGGCGCGCCCGGCGGCGACCTGGAGTTGCTGGTCCACCGTGCACGGCTTCGCCGAGCTCGCGCTGCGGGGGCCGCTGCGTCATCTCGACCGCGCCGAGCTGTGGCGTCTGGCCGAGCAAGCCGTCGACACCATTGTCGCCGGACTGCCGCGCGATATGTGATCGAGGTCACTGTGACCAGTGGTACGTCAGTGTAAAGATGAAACGTCTGGGCTCCGCATGTACCCTGCAGGTGGAAGGGTGTGCCCGGGTGGGTACTCCAAGTGATCTGCAGCGGCGATGGCCTGCAGCGACGACGAGGAGGTGGTGTTGCGATGCGCAGCGAACCCCCCAGTCGAAGGCCGCGCGGCGTCGCCCCTTCGCTCTCTCGCTGATTCCCGGTCGATTTCCTTCGGCTGTGCGTGACGGTCGTGGCGGTGGACGCCCGCGGTGTGCAGCACCGTCTCCCGATCCACTTTCGTAGCATCCCTGCGGCTCGGCCGCAGGCATGCGCGCTGTCGCGCCAGAGGACTCTCCCATGTCGCAGATCGACCTCGTCGAAGCACGTCACGTACCCGCTGATTCCGCTGTGCCGGAAGCGGATTCGCCGCAGCAGCACCATCGCTCCGGTGCCGATGATCACTCGGTGACCGAGGCGCTGGAGATCCTGTCGGAATCGGTGCGCCACCTCGTCGAGACCCACCGGGTCGACGGCGCCATGGAGTGGCTCGACAACCGCCCGCCGCACGTCATCGCCGACGCGCTGGCCCGGATGGACGCCGTGCAGGCGGGCGTCGTGTTCCGGCTGCTGGACAAGGATCGCGCGATCACCGTGTTCGAGGAGCTCGAGCCGGTCGACCAGCAGCAGATCCTGCAGGGCCTGCGCGAGAAGAGCTTTCGCGATCTGGTCGAGGCGATGGACCCCGACGATCGCGCCCGCATGCTGCACGAGGCGCCGGCCAAGGTGGCCAAGAAGGTGCTGGCCGGGCTGAGCCCGCGCGAGCGCCGGATGACCGCCGCGCTGCTGGGCTACCCGGAGGGCTCGGTCGGTCTGTACATGACGCCGGAAGTCGTTGCGCTGCCGGACAATCTGACCGTCGCGCAGGCGCTGGCCTGGGTGCGCGCCAAGGGCGGCAACGCCGAGACCGTGTACACGCTGCCGGTCGTCGACTGTGGTCGCCGGCTCACCGGCATCGTCGAGCTGCGCGAGCTGGTGCTGCACGCGCCGGACGCGATGGTGTCCGAACTGGTCGTCACCGAGCCGGCGTTCGCGCGGGCCACCGACTCCGCCGAGAAGGCCGCGCGCCTGATGAGCTCCACCAACGACATCAACCTGGTTGTCGTCGACAGCGAGGACCGGGTCGTCGGGCTGCTCACCATCGACGACGCGATGGAGGTGCTCGAGGCCGCCGACAGCGAGGACGTGGCCAAGCAGGCCGGTTCGGCGCCGTGGGAGGGGCACTACATGGCCGCCAAGGTGTTCCAGCTGGCGCGCTACCGGGCGCTGTGGCTGATGCTGCTGCTGTTCGCCGCCACCCTGACCGTCAGCGTCACCGACGTCTTCTCCACCACGCTCGAGCAGGCGGCCAGCCTGGCGCTGTTCATCCCGCTGCTGATCGGCGCGGGCGGCAACGCGGGTGCCCAGGCGGCGACGGCGTGTGTGCGCGCCCTGGCCGTCGGCGAGGTGCGGGTGTCGGACCTGTTCAAGGTGATCTGGCGGGAATGCCGGGTGGGCCTGGTGCTCGGCAGCATGCTCGCCGCCGCCGGCCTGTTGATCGGCACGCTGTTCGTCGGGCCCAAGATCGCCGTCGTCGTCGCCATCACCCTGGTCATCATCTGCGGTTGGGCCGCCACCATCGGCGGCACGATGCCGTTGCTGGCCAAGAAGTTCCGCATCGACCCCGCCGTCGTCTCGGCCCCGATGGTCACCACTCTGGTCGACGCCACCGGCCTGATCATCTACTTCACCACCGCCAAGCTGGTCCTCGGCATCTGACCCGAATTCGCGGCCGGCGTCAGCCCTGGGGGAACAGGGTGAGGGCGCGCGTCATCACGTCTCTGGCGACGTCGTCGGTGGCGGCGACGACCTCCACGATGGGGATGCGGCGGCCGAAGGCGGTGGATTCGGCCGGTAGTTCGGGGCCGACGGCGGCGGTGTAGATCGGAATCCGGTTGTCGTAGACCGAGACCGAGCGGTGCACGACGCGGCCGTCGAGGTGTTCCTCGGTGCTGTTGGCGGCCAGGTAGGCGGGTACGCGGTACTCGTAGCCGACGGTGATCTTCTCGCCGCGATAGCCGAACAGGCATTGGGTCAGCCGTTGTTCGTCGTCGGGGACGGTGTCGGCGAGTTTCGTGCGGACCGTGCACGGGTCGGCGCCGAGCAGCACGGTCGGGACCGTGTCGGGGGAGGTGCCCTGGGGTGGCGACTGCCGCCAGCGGTCGATCATGCCGGGGACCAGTTCGTCGGCGACCGTGCACGGGTTCTTTCCCGGCGGCGTGGACAGGCCGAGATAGAACGCGGCGCCGGACGGGAAGTGGGCGGTCGCGCCGCATGCGCGGGGTTCGCCCGCGTCGCGGTCGGGAACCAGGCGCACGGTGACGTCGCCGAGCGGCTTGGTCACGCCCCGGCCGCTCGGCGTCAGGCCGGGCAGCAGGGTGGCGTGCCAGGTGAGGGTGGTGCCCGCGCCGGAGGTGGCGCTGCCCAGGATCGCCCGGCACGAATCCAGACCGACGGTGACGCTGGTGATGTCGCCGAGCGGTGCCAGCGCC
The DNA here is from genome assembly GCF_052983615.1 of Nocardia fodinahabitans. Classification (NCBI taxonomy): domain Bacteria; kingdom Bacillati; phylum Actinomycetota; class Actinomycetes; order Mycobacteriales; family Nocardiaceae; genus Nocardia; species Nocardia fodinahabitans. The sequence goes on along the minus strand of NZ_JBRJJC010000001.1, from coordinate 1,314,964 downwards.
TCGCGGGGCAGGACGGCGCAGACGTCGACCTGGCGGGTCGCCTGGGCCACCGCCTCCCGCCCAGCCTGATCCCGCGGGACCTGCGACCAGAACTCCGGCGGCGGGGCGGGCATCACCGGGGCCGGTGGCGGCGGCAACGTCGCGTAGTCGGGTGTCGAGCCCTCGTCGTCGCCGCATCCGGCGCAGAGGAGCAACGCGGTAGCAGCCAGCGCCATCCTCCGGTCCATCAGCACCCCTGTCCTCGGCGGAACCGGGCTCGGACGCGCGCCCGACCACCGAGTCTGCCCGCCGGGGCAACCCGGTCGCAAACATCTCCGCCGGTCGTTCCCAGAACGTTGTGACCGCGCGGGTCTCAGTTCAGCAGCGGCAGCGTCTCGCGCATGATCTTCTCGGCGGTGCCGGAGTCGGCGGTGACCGAGACTGTCGGCACGCGCGGGCCGAGCAGGGCGTCGGTGGGGCCCGCCGCCATGGCGGGGCCGACGATCGCGGTGAGCGAGGCGATGCCGGACTGCGCGGCGGGCGCGTCGAAAAGGTAGACCTGCCGCGCGCCCACGGTGAAGGCCGGGGTGTCGTCGGTGATCGAGCGTTCCGCGTTGTAGTCGTAGGTGATGATCGCCTGGTGACCGTCGACGGTCAGCCTGCACGTCGTGACACCCTGATCGGTCACCGGCACCCGGACTCCGAGCAGCGGCGCGACCGCGCACGGATCGGCCCCGGTGACCACCGTCCGGTCCGAATCGGGCGAGCTACCCTGCGCCGGGTCCGTGCGCCATCGGGTCAGCGCGGTCCGCATCAGGGCCGCCGCGGTGGTGCACGCGTCCTTCGGCGCCCGCACGCTCATCGACAGATCGGCGCCCGCGACGAAGTGGGCCCACACCTGGCAGCCGCCGCGCACCTGCGGGTCGGCCGAGCCGGACGGCTCGTCGTCGAAGAGCACCCGCACATCGCCCATGGCCTGCTCGGTCACCGGCGCGTCCATGGTGGGTTCGCCGGAGAACATCACCCCGGTGGTCCAGGTCGCGTCGATCCCGGTGAGGTGCCCGTCGACCGCGATTCCCATCCGGCACTGGTTCGGATGCACGTTCTCCACGTCCCGTACGGTCCCCAGCCCCGTCACCGACTCGCGCGGGATCAGCGCGCACGCGTCGATCGCCCGCACCTTGCGCAGCACCGCCGCCTTCTCCTGATCGGAAACCGCCGCAGTGGACCAGAATCCGCCGGTCGGCATGGTGTCCGGCGCCTCGGCGCGCTGGCACGCGAGCAAGGTCAGGGCCATCGCGATGAGCGGAACGAGTCGGCGCACGTCAGTCCTCCGGGAACAGTTCGGCGGTGTGGCTCAGGACTTCTCGCAAGACGGTGGGATCGCGGCCCATCAGTTTGACGACCGGCACCCGGGGGCCGAGGGGCGACGGATTGCCCGGTGGGGTCAGCGGCGGTCCGAGAATCGCTCCGTACCAGGAGTTTTCGGTGGGACTGCGCAGATCGTGCCCGGGATGTCCGTTGACGACCAGGATCGGGTCACCCTTCGCCACCATGCCCTTGTAGTCGTACTGGTACTGCAGGTCGACCTTGGTGCCCTGGTAGTCGAAGACGCACCGGTGCAGGAGCTGCCGGTCGAGCGGGGTGGTGACGCCGAGCTCGGACAGCACCGCGCACGGATCCGCCACGGCCAGAGCGGTTTTCGGGGTGTCGGGGGAGGTTCCGATCGCGGGCTGGGTGCGCAGCAGCTCCAGCGCGCCGGGCAGCACCCGGTCGAGGAGCGCGCACGGCAGGTCGGTGATCGGCGTCGCCGCATGGACGAAGAGTCCGATGGTCACGGGGAATCGGGCCCGCGCCGCGCAGGAACGGACCACGACGTCAGGTTCCGGCTCGGTGTCCCGGTCGGCGAGAACCGTCGCGTCGCCGATCGTGCGTTCCACGCCGCCGGGGTAGGGGTCCGACGGGCTCGGGGCGACGAGCACGGTCCAGGCCAGCCGCGTCTGCTTGCCGAGGTCGGTCGAATTCAATTCCGCGACACAGGAATCGGGGGCCGTCGCGTCGACCGTCTGCACCGTGCCGAGCGCGTCGAGCGTGGCCCGGGGGATCAGCGCGCACGGGTCGATCGCACGGGCGGCGGCCAGTACCGCGCGCCGCTCCGTATCGGTGGTCGGCGGGGTGGTCCAGGCGATCGGCGGGCGGACGGTCACCGGGCGCGGATCCTCGCAGCCCGTCGATCCGAGCAGGAGAAGGACCGGAACGACGGTGGCGAGGAGTCGGCGAAGCATGGTGGATCCCCCTGTCATGATCACGCGTCCGTGGCGGGACCCGCGAGCCGCAGTTTGCCGGGTGCCCGGTGAGAATGCAAAGCACGCCGAGTGGCCGGATTCACCCGGCGGGGCGTCCCCGCGCGTATGTGGCGAATCACGGGCGATGCGATGGTGGTGCGACGGCGGTCGTGTCGCACAATAGGGGCCGCGTGTGTGGCGCGGGTGTCCTGTCCGAGTGGCTGGGTTCGGTGCGTCGCAACACAAGCTGTTGTGTTGGCGGGAGTTGTCACCCACTACGAGTAGTGTTCAGGGTGAATGGGCTCGTGCACGGCGGCGGTGCGGGTCAACGGTGGAGGCGGAAAGGTGTGGAGGCGGAATGAAGCTCATCGATCGGGTAAGCGCCATCAACTGGAATCGGGTGCCCGATGAGAAGGACGCCGAGGTCTGGGATCGGCTGACCGGCAACTTCTGGCTGCCGGAGAAGGTGCCGGTGTCCAACGACATCCCCTCCTGGAACACGCTGACCGCCGACGAGAAGCAGCTCACCATGCGGGTCTTCACCGGCCTGACGCTGCTGGACACCATCCAGGGCACCGTCGGCGCGGTCTCGCTCATCCCGGACGCGCTCACCCCGCACGAGGAGGCGGTGTACACCAACATCGCGTTCATGGAGTCGGTGCACGCCAAGAGCTACAGCTCCATCTTCTCCACCCTGTGCTCGTCGAAGGAGATCGACGAGGCGTTCCGCTGGTCGGAGGAGAACCGCAACCTGCAGCGCAAGGCCGAGATCGTCCTGTCGTACTACAACGGCGAGGACCCGCTCAAGCGCAAGGTCGCCTCGACGCTGCTGGAGAGCTTCCTGTTCTACTCCGGCTTCTACCTGCCGATGCACTGGTCCTCGCGGGCCAAGCTCACCAACACCGCCGACATGATCCGCCTGATCATCCGCGACGAGGCCGTGCACGGCTACTACATCGGCTACAAGTACCAGAAGGGCCTCGAGCTGATCTCCCAGGCCGAGCGCGACGAGCTCAAGAACTACACCTTCGAGCTGCTCTTCGAGCTCTACGACAACGAGGTCGACTACACCCAGGACCTCTACGACGAGGTCGGCCTCACCGAGGACGTCAAGAAGTTCCTGCGCTACAACGCCAACAAAGCGCTGATGAACCTCGGGTACGAGGGCCTGTTCCCGAAGGACGAGTGCGACGTGAACCCGGCCATCCTGTCGGCGCTGTCGCCCAACGCCGACGAGAACCACGACTTCTTCTCCGGCTCGGGCTCGAGCTACGTCATCGGCAAGGCGGTCAACACCGAGGACGAGGACTGGGAGTTCTGACCGAACCCGTACTCCGGCGGCGGCGCACCTACTCGGGTGCGCCGCCGTTGTGCGTTCGCGGGCCGCGCTTGCGTCGGCGACACGGTTCCCGGGATCGGGTTTCAGCCGTAACCTCGCAGAGATGAGCAACGCCATCACCCCGTTCCGCATCGATATCGCTCAGCGCGAGCTGGACGACCTGCGCCGCCGGCTGACCGACGCGCGCTGGCCCACCCAGCAGCCGGGTGCCGAGTGGAGCCGCGGCGTTCCGGTGGAATACCTGCGGGAGCTGGCCGAGTACTGGCGCAGCACCTACGACTGGCGGGCGGCCGAGGCGGAACTGAACGCGTTCCCGCAGTTCACCACCGAGATCGACGGCCAGCGCATCCACTTCCTGCACGTGCGGTCGGCGCGCCCCGACGCGACGCCGCTGCTGCTCACCCACGGCTGGCCGGGGTCGATCGTCGAATTCCTCGACGTGATCGGTCCGCTCACCGATCCCGGCGCCCACGGCGGCGATCCCGCCGACGCCTTCCACCTGGTGATTCCCTCGCTGCCCGGCTACGGATTCTCCGGTCCGGTGTCGGACGCCGGCTGGAATCCGGCCAGGATCGCAGCAGCCTGGGTGGAGCTGATGAGCAGGCTCGGTTACGAGCGGTTCGGCGCGCAGGGTGGTGACTGGGGCGCGTTCATCACCCCGGAGGTCGGCCGCGCGGGTGGTGACCGGGTGATCGGCGTGCACGTCAATGCCGCGACCGTCGGCTTCCTGCCGTTCGGGCCGGTCACCGACGCGGACAAGGCGACGATGACCGAGGCCGAACTGGCCCGGCTCGACCGGCTCGCACTGTTCAAAGGTGAGGGCAGCGGCTACTTCCGGATCCAGGCGACCCGCCCGCAGACCCTCGCCTACGGCCTGCACGACTCACCGATCGGCCAGCTCGCGTGGATCGTGGAGAAGTTCAAGGAGTGGACGTTCCCGGCGGACGGACTGCCGGAGTCGGCCGTGGACCGTGATCGCCTGCTGACCAATGTGATGCTCTACTGGCTCACCGGCACCGCCGGTTCCTCGGCCGCCCTGTACTACGAGACCACGCACGCCGGGTCCTGGCCGACCACGCCGTCGACCACGCCGACCGGGGTCGCGGTCTTCGCCGAGGACGTCGCGATCCGCCGCTACGCCGAGGGCAACGCGAACATCGTGCACTGGTCGGAATTCGACCGGGGCGGCCATTTCGCGGCGATGGAGGCGCCGGACCTGCTGGTCGGCGATATCCGCGCGTTCTTCCGCGGCCTGCGCTGACTCAGCGGTCCCATGGTGCCCGCAGGTCCGGGTCGTCGAAGGCCTGCGCCGCGTCCAGATAGAGGGCGGAGATCCGATCCGCCACCCGGGCGCGATCGGCCTCGGGGAGATCGGCCTGGTCGAGCCGGGCCGCGGCATTGGTGACGGCGTGGAAGACGCGGGTGGGCTGTCCGTCGATGATGTCGGCGACCGGGAACTTGTAGTCGGCCTCGGTCGCCGGGTTCCCGCCGGGCTGCCGGTACAGGTAGATACCGGCCAGCTTCCGCGGATCGCCCTTGGCCCATTCGAGTGCGTCGTGCTCGGCGCGGTGCCCATTCCACGGGTGCTCGCGCGGCGCCCACGGCAGGTCCAGATCGGCGGCATTGTCGGACGCGGGCGGGATCGGTTCGCCCTCGGAACCCTGAACCATGTTTCCTCCTCGTACGGCGGCGACGGAGCAACGGCGCCGGGACGGCGCGACGTCATGGATCACTGCCCGCCATGATAGCAATCACGCTGCTACCTGCGGTTTGCCCATGGAAATCGGGGTTTTCCGATCCGTGTGGTTGCCGATCTAATCGGAGCATGACCGCGATCGGACAGCAGGCCAGCCTCGGTGACATCCTCGATCGCGGCGGAGCGGGCGCCGGGATCGCCGTCGTCGACGGTGACGCAAGCTGGACCTACGCGACCCTGGCCGGTGCGGCGCATCGGCTCGCCAGGGAGCTGATCGAGCACGCGGTGGGCCCGGAATCGGTGGTGGTGCTGGCCCTGCCGCGCTCGGCGGAGCTGGTGCGCGCGGTGTGGGCGGTGGCCGCGACCGGCGCGGCCGTCCTGCCGGTGGACTTGCGGCAACCGCAGGCCCGGCGCCGCTATCTGCTGGCCGACGCCGCCGCCACGATCGGCATCACCACCCGCTCGATGCTCGCCGAACTGCCGACCTGGATCACCTGGTTGGTGCTCGACGACCCCGACCTCGCGCGGCGGTGCGCGCGGCACGATCCGGCGCCGCTCACCGATGCCGACCGGGTCGCGCCGACGCACCTCGACCAGCTCGCCTACGTTCTCTACACCTCCGGGTCGACCGGGGCGCCGAAGTCCGTCGCCATGACCCACCGCGGCCTCACCACGCTGGTCGCGGCGGTGTCGGCGCGGCTCGGCTCGTTCGAGCGGGCGCGCGTCCTGCAGGTCAGCTCACCGGGTTTCGACCTGTTCGTGCTCGAGCTGATGCTGACGTTCACGCACGGCGCGACGGCGGTCATCGTGCCGCCGGAGATCACCGGCGGTGGCGAACTCGACGAGCTCATCGCCGAACAGGCGGTCACCCACGCGGTACTCACGCCCGGGGTGCTGGCGACCCTCGACCCGCAGCGCCACGTGACGCTGCGCGGGCTGGTGGTCGGCGGTGACGCCTCGGACCCGGCGCTGGTGGCCCGGTGGGCGCCGGGGCGCATCTACGTCAACGCCTACGGGCCGACCGAGACGATGGTCTTCGTCACCGCGACAACACTGTCCGCGGGCGAGCCGGTGGTGCTCGGCGCGGTGTTCGAGGGCTGGTCGGCGCTGATTCTGGACGAGCGCCTGCGTCCGGTGCCACCCGGTGAGCCGGGGGAGCTGTATCTGTCCGGTCCCGGTGTCGCGCGGGGCTACCGCCGCAGGCCGGGGACCTCCGCGACGCGCTTCGTGGCCGACCCCTTCGGTCCGCCCGGCACGCGGATGTACCGCACGGGCGATCTGGTTCGCGCGCACCGCGGCGACTCGGCGTCGCTGGAGTTCCTCGGCCGCACCGATTTCCAGCTCAAGGTGCTCGGCGTCCGGGTCGAGCCGGGCGAGATCGACGCCGTCCTCACCGGGCACGATGCGGTTCGCTCGGCGATCACGACCGGATGGCGGACACCGGCCGGGGCGCGCGTTCCGGTGAGTTACGTGACGGCCGAGCCCGGTCGGGTCGTCGACATCGGCGCGCTGCTGGCCTTCGCGCGGAGCAGGCTCGCCGCGCATGCGGTGCCCGCGACGGTGATCGTCCTCGACGAGCTGCCGTTGACCCCGGTGGGCAAGGTCGACCGGGCCGCGCTGCCCGCCCCGGTCTTCGCCTCCAAGGGCGGTGCGGCGCCGATGGATTCGGTCGAGCGGCTGATCGGTACGGTCATGGCCGGACTGCTCGGCGTGGAATCGGTGGCCGCTCAGGACGATTTCTTCGCGCTGGGCGGGAACTCCCTGCTCGCCGCGCAGCTCGGGGCGCGCGTCGGTGCGGCGACCGGCAAGCAGATCCCCGTCCGCACCGTATTCGACGCGCCGACCGTGGCCCGGCTCGCCGTCGCGATCCGCCATCTGGCGCAGGCGGCGCCGCGACCACCGGTGACCCGCCGGGTCCGGCCGCAACCGGTGCCGCTGGCGCCCGCTCAGCAGCGTCTGTGGGTGCTCAACCGGATCGACCACCGGTCACCGGCGGACAATATCGCGCTGACGGTGCGGCTGCGCGGGGCGCTGTCGGTCGAGGCGTTGCGCGCCGCCCTCGACGATGTGGTCGCACGGCACGAACCGCTGCGCACCCGCTATCCCGAGCTGGACGGAGTCGGCGTCCAGCACATCGTGGCGATCGACCACGCGCGCAGCACCCTCACGCCGGTGCCGGTGCGCCCCGGGGAACTCGCGGACGCGGTGGCCGAATTCGCCACGGCCGGTTTCGATCTCACCGTCGACCTGCCGCTGCGCACCAGGCTGTTCGCGCTGGATGATCGCGAGCACGCCCTGGCCGTGGTCGTGCACCACATCAGCGCCGACGGCTGGTCGCTCGGCCCGCTGCTGCGGGATCTGCTCGGCGCGTACGCCGCTCGGCTCCGGGACGCGGTGCCGGAGCTGCCGCCGCTGCCGGTCACCTATGCCGACTACGCACTGGCACACCAGGATTGGCTGGCCGATCCCGCCGGAGCCGCGACCTTCGACAGCCAGCTGCGGTACTGGCGGGCCCGGCTGAGCGGGCTGGCGCCACGGTTGCCGCTGCCCGTCGACCGCCCGCACCCGCCCGTGGCGTCCGGGCACGGCGCCGTGCTCGATGTCACCCTCGACGTCGAGCTCACCGCCGCCCTGCGCCGCATCGCGGTGGCGCACGGCGCGACCCAGTTCATGGTGGTGCATGCCGTGCTCGCGGTCGCGCTGGCCCGATCCGGCAGCTGCGCCGATATCGTCATCGGTACCCCGGTGGCCGGGCGTGGCGGTCCCGAACTGGACGACCTCGTCGGCATGTTCGTCGCCATGGTGGTGCTGCGCACGACCGTCGATCTCGCGCAGTCCTTCGCCGCTCTGCTCACCCGGGTCCGGGATATCGACCTCGGCGCGCTGGCCAATGCCGATATCCCGTTCGAGCGGGTCGTCGAGGCGCTCGATCCACCGCGCACCCGGGCGCACCATCCGCTGTTCCAGGTCGTGCTCACCGCCGAGGCAGGGGTCGAGCCGGTCGTGGCCGACCTCGCCGGGCTCGTCGTCGAGCCGATCGAGCCCACCGAGACACCGGCGAAGTTCGACCTCCAGCTGACGATGTCGGACCCGGCGGCCGACACCCTGCGGCTGGCGATCACCTACGCGACCGACCTGTTCGATCGCGACACCGTCGCGCGGTTCGCCGAGACGATCGAGCGCATCGCCCGCGCGGTCGCCGCCGAGCCGGCGCGGACGGTCGGCGATATCGCGCTGGTCGACCCCGTGGCGGTGCCCGCCGTGGCCCGCACCGACGACCGCACGCTGCGCGATCTGTTCGAGGTCGCCGCGCATCGGTATCGGCACGCGGTGGCCGTGCGCGCGGGCGAGACCACCCTCACCTACCAGGACCTCGATGACCGCAGCGCGGCTCTGGCACGGGAACTCGTGGCTCGTGGTGCGGGGCCGGAGCAGCGGGTCGCCGTCGTCGTACCGCGCTCGGCCGAGCTGGTGGTGGCGATCGTGGCGGTGGTGCGCAGTGGGGCGGCCTATGTTCCGATCGACCCCGGGAATCCGCGGGAACGGATCGACTACCTGCTGGCCGACGCACAGCCGGTGTGCGTGATCGCCGAAGGGCTCGTCGTCCATCACGCCGAGCCGGCCACGCCGTACGCGTCCGGCAGGGCTGCGTCGTTGGATACTGCTGAGCCACAGGCACTCTCGACGTATCCCGTCGTCCACCGTGCGCAGGTCGACGCCGAAGATCGGCAACAGCCGACCGGTGCGCGGCGGGAAGTGCGGGAGGGGCGGCTCGCCGGAGTCACGGATGGCGTGATCCACGCGGCGAACGTCGCCTACGTGATCTACACCTCCGGGACGACCGGAACGCCGAAAGGTGTCGCGGTGGAACACCGCAATGTCGTCGCGCTGCTCGACCGGACCCGTCGGGTGCTGTCCACCCGATCCACCGATGTCTGGGCGCTGTTCCATTCGACGGCATTCGACTTCTCGGTGTGGGAGCTGTGGGGTGCGCTCACCACCGGCGCGGTGCTCGTAGTGGTCGATCAGGACACCGCGCGCTCACCCGAGCAACTGCGGGAACTGCTGGTGCGCGAACAGGTCTCGATCCTCGGTCAGACCCCGTCGGCCTTCGCCGGTCTGGATGACGCCGATGCCCGCGCCACCGACAGCCCACTGGCCTTGCGGCGCATCGTCTTCGGCGGCGAAGCGCTCGACCCGCGCCGGCTCACCGCCTGGCGTGCTCGGCACGGTGCGAGCGGACCCGAGCTGGTCAACATGTTCGGCATCACCGAGACCACCGTGCACGTCACCCACACGACCCGCACCGACAGCGCCGCCGAGCGCGCGGGCAGCCCGGTCGGCCGACCGCTCGACGGACTCACCGTGCACGTGCTCGACGACCGGCTGCGGCCGGTGCCGACCGGCGTCATCGGGGAGATCTACGTCGGCGGCGCCCAGGTGACCCGCGGCTACCTGCACCGCCCCGGTCTCACCGCCACCCGCTACGTCGCGAATCCCGCTGCGGCAGGCGGCATCCTGTATCGCTCGGGTGATCTCGGCCGCTGGACTCGCGCGGGTACCCTCGAGCACTTCGGTCGCGCGGACCGTCAGGTGAAGATCCGTGGCTATCGCATCGAACCGGCCGAAGTCGAAGTGGCGCTGCTGGAGTGCCCGCGGATCGGCGCCGCTGTTGTGGTGGTGCGAGACGACCCGGCGACCGGACACCAGCTGATCGGCTACGTGGTGCCCGGTGGTGGCGAGCGAGTCAGTGGCTCCGAGGTCCGCGCTCAACTGCGGGACCGATTGCCGGAGCACCAGATTCCGGCGGCGGTCGTCGTCATCGACAGTCTGCCGCTGACGGCGAACGGCAAACTCGACCTCGCGGCGTTGCCGAGCCCGGCGTTCGGTTCCGCCGCCTACCATGCCCCGGCGGGCGCCGTCGAGCAGTGCGTCGCCGCCGTCTTCGCCGAACTCCTCGGCCGCGACCGGGTCGGCGCCGACGACTCGTTCTTCGACCTCGGCGGCAACTCGATGGTCGCGACCCGTGTGGTGGCGCGCTTGCGGACCGAGCTGGCCACCGATATCGCGCTGCTCTGGCTGTTCACCGACCCCACCCCGGCCGGCCTGGCGCGCCGCATCGCCGAGAACACAGCGGGCGGAGACGAATCCATGCTGACGCCGCTGCTCACGCTGCGCCGCCGGGGCAGCGGCGCGCCGTTGTTCTGCGTGCATCCGGTGGTCGGGCTGGCCTGGAGCTTCGCGGGGCTGACCGGCGAACTCGACTGCCCGGTGTACGGACTGCAAGCACCGGCCATCGCCGAGGACACGCCGCTGCCGGAGTCGCTCGACGCGCTCGCCGACGACTACGTGGCGCGGATCCGTGCCGTCCAGCCACACGGGCCGTACCGACTGCTCGGCTGGTGTGTCGGCGGGGTGATCGCCCACGCGATGGCCGTGCGGTTGCAGGAACTGGGGGAACGGGTGACGGTCCTGGCCATGCTGGACTCCTTCGTCGGGGACGTCGGATACCGCAGCGAGACACCGGTGACGGTCGGCGATCTGCTCGGCCAGTTCGGTACCGAGCACGAACTCGCCACGCCGGTGGGCGAATTCACCCCCGACGACGCCGTCACGCTGGTCGCCGAGCTGCCCGGACCGTTCACGGAACTGACCGCCGAACGGGTGCACCGGATCTTCGCGGGCATCCTGCACGCCCAGGTGATCGGCGCGGCGCACCGGCCCCGCGTCTTCCACGGCGACCTGCTGTTCTTCACCGCGGGCCGCGACGACCGCGGCGCGGGCCGAGCCGCGGGGGCGTGGCGGGACCACATCGGCGGCGAGATCCGCGATGTTCCTGTCGACGCCACCCACTGGGACATCACCGGCGCGACCGCCCTGGCCACGATCGGACCCGCGCTGGCGGCGGCGCTCGACCGCGAGTGAGCCCGGTGGTGGCGGCGACCCCTCGCCGCCGCCACCGCGTCAGCGCAGTGCCGCCAAGCCGACGCGGTCGATCTTGCCGGTCGGTGTGCGCGGGAGTTCGTCGACGAACACCACGTCGCGGGGCGCTTTGAACCGGGCCAGATGCGACTTCACAGAGGTGCGGACGGCGTCGGCGTCGAGGTCACCGGCGCGCACGACGAACGCGGCCAGCCGCTGCCCGAACTCCTCGTCGGGCACCCCGAGGACGGCGGCCTCGGTGACCGCCGGGTGTCGGTAGCGCAGGTCCTCGATCTCGCCGGGGAAGACGTTCTCGCCGCCGGAGACGATCATGTCGTCGTCGCGTCCGTCGATGAAAAGCCTGCCCTCGGTGTCGAAGTGGCCGAGGTCGCCGGTGCTCATCAACCCGCCCCTGAGCTGTTTGGAGCCGCCGCCGGAATACCCGTGGAGGGCGATCGAGTTGTCGACGTGCACGGTGCCGACCGCGCCCGGCGTGGTCACCCTGGTGTCGCCGTCGTAGAGCGCCACCGTGATCCCGACCGGTGCCCGGCCGACCGTGCCCGGCGGGCGTCGAACTTGCCGTGCAGCACGATCGTCGAGCCCAGATTCAGCGACAGGATGAACTGGGACAGCGCGGTGCCGTGGAACAGCGGCGCGCCGTCGACGAGCGCGATCCGTTCCGGTGCGCGGCGGGCCGAGGCCAGGATGCCGCCGGCGATCGGGCCGTAGGTGCGCATCGCGCGGGTCGTGTGCGCGAGTCGATCGGGGCGTCGCAGATCGATCAGTCCGGCGCGCTGCAGGACGCGCAGCTGGCGCGCCATGGTCGACGCGGCGTGCGGCCAGGTCGCCGGGCTCATCGCGAATCTCCCTGCCGGCGGGCGTTATCGGGTCGGATCAGCACAGCGTCGGTCCCGGGTCGGCGCCCGCGGTGACCGCCAGCAGCCAGGCGACCGTACCGATCTCGGGGACGATCTCGGCGCTGGTGTGCTCCGACATCGGCACCCGGAACATACGCAGGTTCACCCCGCGCGCGCAGTAGGCGGCGGCGATCTCGTCGATGGCCAGTTCGGCGGGCAGCAGCTGGTCGGTGGTCGAATGCCACATGAGCAGCGGGATGTCCGGGGTGTTCTCGGGACGGCCGAAGCTCGCCGCGGCGAGCCCCTCGTGCGCGGCGGCCAGCGCGGCGGCCGGGTCGGTCAGGTAATCGGCGACCGGGCGCAGCAGCGTGGAGCCGACGGCGGTGTAGAGGCAGCGGTCCGACAGATCGCGAGCGACTTGCTTGCCCTCCGGCGTGAGGTAGGTCTGCAAGGCCCGATCGAACTCGGGATATTCGCGAGCGAGACCGAGGATGGCCAGCCAGCCGGTGAAGTTGGCCTGCGGCTGAGTACCCGAGATGGCGAACGGCGCGATCGCGACCTTGTCACCGGGGATGCCGCCCTGCGCACTGGCGCGCAGCGCGAGCTCGGGCGCGTACTTGCGGTGCTGTTCGGCCGCCGACGCCGAGGAATTGCCGCCTCCGGAGTACCCCCACAGGCCCACCGGCGACGCCTCGAGGCCGAGCCCGCCGCGCTGGGCGGCCCGGATGCCGTCGAGCACCATCCGGCCCTCGCTCGGGGACATGATCGTATTGCGCTTGCCGTCGAAATCGGTGACCACCACCGCCGCGCCCGCGGCCAGGAACTGGCCGATCAGCGCGACCTCCTTCTGGATACCCGCGCGCAGCGTGTACGACGGATTGCACTGCTGACCGAGGCTGTCGATCGCCTCCTGATACGAGATCAGCGGGCGCGCACCGGGACCCAGCCACGGAATGCCCGGCATCAGCACGGTGGTCGCGGTGGCGATCGGGTTGTCGTGGGTATCGGTGCTGCGGAACAGAGCTGGGTGGTGTGCACCGGGACCGGGATGCCGAGGGCGTAGGTCTGCACGACCCGGTCGCGGATCACGTCGCCGTTGGCGTAGGCCGCGAAATCGGCCGGATCGCCGTACCAGGGGTCCTGCTGCCAGCAGGGCGGGCACGCCGAGGCGCCGGGATCGGTGGGTGGCCGTGCTGCGCTGCATGGCATCTCCTTCGGTAGGTGACGCTGATTACAGCAGGTTCTCTTGTTGGTAACAAGAGTTCTTGTCAATATTGGGTGATCGGTAGGCTGAGCTGCGTGACGTCGACCGAGAAGAGTCCCGTTCGCTCCCGGCGTATCCAGGGGCTGGACGCCGAGCAACGCCGCGCCCGTCGGCGCGAGCAGATCCTGGCCGCCGCGTTCGAACTCATCGCCGCCGATGGCTACGTCAACACCGCGATCGAGCAGATCTGCCAGACCGCCTTCGTCGGCAACAAGGCTTTCTACGAGTTGTTCGACAGCAAGGAATCCTGCTATCTGGCGCTGCTCCAGCAGCTCAGCGAACGCACCCAGGCCGAAGTCGCCGCCGCGCTGGCCGAGTGCACCGGCGGCCGCGACGAGGTGGTGTCGGTCGTCCTCGCCGCCTTCGCGCACTCGCTCGTCGACGATCCGCGCGTCGCTCAGGTCACCTTCGGCGAGGCCAGTGGCATCTCCGCGAACGTCGAACAGCAGCGCCGCACCAATCGCCGCTGGGCCGCCCAGTTCCTCGAAACCCTGTGGCGCGAATATGGTTTCGTCCCCGCGTCCGGCATCGGCGTCGACCTGCACGCCCTCGCCGTCGCCACGATCGGGGGCCTGTTCGACACCGTCGCCGACTGGCTGAACCAGACCGCCGCGGGCACCACCGGCGAGATCGACACCCTCATCCGCGATCTCACGGCTTTCACCGACATCGTGCACCTGGGGTTGGCGGCCGCCGCCGAGAAGCACGCCGGTCGCTGACCGCGGAGCCGGCCCTCTCGGCTCAGGCCAGAGTCACCACGGCGCAGGCCGCGAGAAACAGCGCCTGGAGTGCGGTGCGGGCGGGTAGGGGCATGGTCTTGATGCCCAGATCGACGCGGGCCGCACGGACATTGGCCGGGAACATGGCCAGCAGCAGGGCGAACAGGCAGGCGGCGGCCAGGGGCGCGGTGGCCGGGATCAGCAGGCCGACGGCGCCCGCCAGTTCGAGGACGCCGGTGAGGGTGACCAGGGCGGCCGCGTTGGGGAGCCGGGGCGGGACCATCGCTTTCAGGGCGGCGCGGCGGGGCTCGAGGAAGTGGGCGCTCGCGGTGAGGGCGAACATGGCGGCCAGGCCCAGGGCGATGGCGCGCGGCCAGGAATTCAGCCAGGACAGATCGGTGAGCAGGCCGATCAGCCTGGCCAGGGCGGTGACGACGGCGAGAACGATGAACGGGGCCATGGGAACTCCTCGAAGTGGGCGTCGACTGGCCTGCCGCCAATCTTGACACTGGAAAGATTGACATCGGAAGTCGAACTTGTCAATGACAAGTTTGTGCGTCAGGATCGAGGCATGACCAAGACCGGGTATCACCACGGGGATCTGCGGGCGGCGCTGCTGGACTCGGCGGCCGAGCAGATCGCGGCCGAGGGCGTCGAGGCGGTGTCGCTGCGCGCGCTGGCGCGCCGGGCGGGGGTCTCGCACGCGGCCCCCGCCCATCACTTCGGCGACCGGGCGGGTTTGTTCACCGCTCTGGCGATCGAGGGATTCGACCTGCTGGCAACGGAATTGGCGGCCGCGGGCGACGACATGCGGGAGGTCGCGGTCGCCTACATCCGCTTCGCGCTGGCCCATCCCGGCCGGTTCGACATCATGTACCGGCGCGAGGTACTGCGCGCCGACGACCCCGAGTTGCTCGCCGCCCGGGCCCGCTCGGGTGCGGCGCTGCGGTCGGGGATCGCCGAGCTGCAGTCCGGGCAGTCACCCGATCGGCAGCGTTCGACCCGGCTCGCCGCCTGGTCGCTGGTGCACGGGTTCGCGACGCTGTGGCGGGAGGGGGCGCTCGACGGGTCGGAGCTGGCGTCGTCGGCGGATCCCGAAGAGCTCGCGCGCGACATGCTCGCGACGGTGCAGTTCGACTGAAGTCACAGAGCCCAGTCGGCCTCGCGCCGACCCGGATCTGCTTCGGTTACCGGGGCGGCGCTCCGCCGCCCCGGACCCTGGCCCCCGGGCGGCGGGGAGCCGGCGGCGCCACTGGGCGGCATGCCGGGAGAACCGTTGCCGGACTGGGTGTTCTGGGACTTCGCGGCGACGCCGACCGCGAGGGAGACCGCCATGGTGGTGGTCGGGGTCCCGGTGACCGTGGCCAGGCTCACCCCGGACATGTTCGCGATGCTCGCGGAATAGCCGGAGTCGGCGGCGAAGACGGACTCGCAGGAGTCCTGCGGAAGGGCGATCTGGGAGGTGAGGCGGGCATTGTCGCCCGTTACGGCGGTGGCGAGATCGTCGTGGTCGTCCACGCTGCTCCTTCGCTCGTCCGTGTCGTCGCCGACGGTAGGCGCGGGCACTGCGCCGGAGCTGGGAACACGCTGGGCGTTCGCTGGGAGCCCCGAGGTCAGTCGGTGACGTACCCGTTGAGGCTGTCGCGCAGGTCGGTGAGGATCGCGCGGGCGGCGGTGAGGCCGGTGGTGTGCCAGACGCTGTCGTCGACGGCGAACACGCGACGATCGGTCGAGGCGCCGAGCGCGGTGAACTCGTCCGAGCGCAGGACCTGCTTGCCGTGGTCCTCACCCGGTTCGCCGGCGAACATCACGTAGATGATGTCGCCCTCGGCCTTGGTGGCCAGGTCGGCGGTGGTGATGTCGTAGGAGGTCCCGCGCTGGGCGGTCGGGCGCTGCACGCCGACATCGGACAGGACCTGGGCCGCGAAGGTCTCGCTGCCCTGCACCTGGGTGGCATCGGCGGTGAACCGCAGCACCGACGCCTGCGACTGGCTCGCGTTGAGCGCGGGGCCGAGATCGTGCGCCTCGGTGAGATAGCTCTGCAGCGCGGTGTCGGCGGCGCCGCGGCGGCCCATCCCGGCGGCGTAGGCCGCGAAGTCGGCCTGCCAGCTGCCGCCGGACCCGATCAGGACGGTCGGCGCGATCGCGCTCAGCGCCTCGTAGCCGCCAGCCGGGGCCACGTCGCCGAGGATCAGGTCGGGCTTCAGTTCGGCGATGCGCGCCGGATCGGGCTGTCCGATCGGGCCGACGCTGGGCACCTTCAGCACGCCGTAGCCGAGGTACATCGGCTGCGGGCGCGCACCGTCGAGGGTGACCGCGCCGGCGACTCGCTCCCACAGGCCCACCGCGCAGGCGGCGTCGAGCGCCGAACTGGTGAGCACCACGATGCGCTGCGGGTCGGCGGGGACCTGCGTGGTCCCGGCGGCATGGGTGACGGTGCGCGTCGCGCCCGCGGCGGGATCGGGCGCGCTCGGCAGCGGGCACGCGGTCGCGGTGTCCCTGGCCACGCCGACGACACCGGCACCGGCGATATTCGTGGTGGTGCGGATGATCGTGCTCGCGTCGTCGTGCTTGTCCGCGCAGCCCGCGGTGACCACGGCGACGCACAGCAGCGCGGCGACGGCGAGGATGCCACGCGAGCGGACACGAACGCCCTGCTCGGCGGTGCGACGGAATCGGGTGCGTACTCGGGCGCTCACCGGCATGCGCACGAGGGTACTGCGTGGCAGGCCGGCCCGGCGCCGCGGGTTCGCGGCCCGAACTCAGCGCCGGCTGGCGCGCCGGAACCCGACCCCGGCCGGGACCGCGAACAGCACGATCGCGCCGAAGCACCACACCAGGGTCAGGATCAGCGGCCGCGCGACGGGTCCGTGAGCGGCGAGTCCGCGCATGGCGTCGACGGCGACCGACATCGGCTGGTTGCGCACGATCGGCTGGATCCACGCGGGGAAGGCGATCAGCGGGACGAAGCCGGTGCTGAAGAACATCATCAGCGAGGTGAGGATGGTGACGCCTTCGACCAGTGAGGCTTTCGCGGTGTAGACGGCGATCGCGGTGACGATGGTGGCGAAGGCGAGCCCGAACAGCACCGGTACCAGCAGAAACACCAGCGCGGCCAGCGGGCCGTGGTGGAAGCGGAAGCCGAGCACCGCGCCGACGGCCACCACGGCGAGGGTGCCGAGCACGATCCGGCAGCCCTCGGCGAGGATGCGCGAGGCGATCCCCGAGGCCCGGTGCACGGGCAGCACCCAGAACCGGGCCAGCAGACCGGCGTCGCGTTCGCGCCCGAGCAGGACCCCGCTGGCCACGGCGCCGGAGAGCGCGCCGACGATGGCGACCATCGGGACCGAGCCGTAGAGGGCGTCGTCGCCGGTGAACTTCTCGATCTGCCCGCCCACGACGATGTCGAGCATGATCAGCAGCAGGCACGGGATGAGCAGGGTCTCCAGCAGGGTGACCGGATTGCGGCCCCAGCGCACCAGCAGGCGCTGTGTCTGGATCAAGGTGTGCCGGACCAGCGCGCCCATCGTGGTCTCCGAACCCGCCGTGGTCTGCTCGGTACGAGCGGCAAGCAGCGCCATCACGCCCTCCTCGAACTCAGCCGGATAGCCAGGGGCGTACAGATCAGCAGGATCGCCGCCAGCCACAGCAGCGACGGGCCCACCAGCGACCAGCTGACCGTGCCCGCGTTCCCGGCGGTGTCACCGGCCAACGCCCGCAATACGATCGCGAACTGCGAGACCGGCTGATTGCGGACGAACCACTGGATCCAGGTCGGGAACTGGCCGGCCGGCGCGAGACCGGTCGAGAGCATGCCGAAGATCAACGGCGGCAACACCAATGCCTGGGTGGTGGCCTCGGGGCTCTTGGACACCGTGCCGATGACATCGGCGCCGAGCGTGAACGCGATCCCGATGAGCAGTGAGAACGCCAGGTATCCGAGGGTGTGCGCGGCGTCGAGCCGGAACCGGAAGCCGATCACGTACCCGGACGCGATCGCCGCGGCCAGCGAGATCAGCAGCCGGAAGATATTGGCCGACATCCGCGCCGCCACCGGCACCAGCGGGCGCAGCGGCATCGCGCCGAAGCGGCGGTTGAGCCCGGCCACGGAATCGGTGGCCGAGCGGAACGCCGCCGAGATGGCGGTGAACGCGGCGGCCTGCAGGATCACCAGCGGCATCATGTACTGGGCGTAGCTGCTGAAGCCGTTGCCGGAGAACATCATCACGGTCTTGAGCGGGATGTAGAAACTGGCCGTGAAGGCTGCGGGCGCGACGATCGAGGACAGCACCTCGCCGGTCTTGACCGAGGGCACGATCAGCCGGGTGGTCAGCACCCACCACTGCTGCACCGTGTCCGGGGCGGCGCGGACATCGGTGTGCCAGGTGGTGGCGGTCACGACACGGCCTCCGGCGCCGTCTCGGTGGTCGGCAGATGGCCGGTGAGCTGGAGGAACACGTCGTCGAGTGAGGGGCGGCGCAGCGCGATGTCGACGAGCTCGACCGCCGCGTCGTCGAGGCGGCGCAGTGCTTCGGCGAGGGTCTTGGCGCCGTCCGGGGCCGGGATGGTGATCCGGTCGGATTCCGGTGTCAGCGCGGCCAGGTTCTCGGCGGGTAGCAGCGCGCCGAGCGCGGCGACGATGGCGGGCATTTCCTCCAGATCGAGCGGCACCACCTCGCAGTAGCTGCCGCCGGTGCGGTGTTTCAGCTCGTCGGCGGTGCCGGAGGCGATCACCACGCCGTGGTCGATGACGATGATCTGATCGCTGAGCGCGTCGGCTTCCTCCAGGTATTGGGTGGTGAGCAGGGTGGTGATGCCCGCGCTCTTGAAGCTGCGCACCAGGTCCCAGACACCTTGACGGCTGCGCGGATCCAGGCCGGTGGTCGGCTCGTCGAGGAAGACCACATCGGGCCGGACCACCAGCCCGCAGGCGATGTCGATGCGCCGCCGCATGCCGCCGGAGTAGGTGCCCACCCGCCGGTTCGCGGCCCGCTCCAGATCGAATTCGGCGATCAGTTCCTTGGCCCTGGCGCGGGCCGCCGGTTTGCGCAGGCCCATCAGCCTGCCGAACATGACGAGGTTCTCGTAGCCGCTGAGCATGTCGTCGAGCGCGGCGTACTGCCCGGTCAGCATGATGGATTTGCGGACCGCCGCCGGGTCGGCCACGACATCGTGCCCGGCCACCACGGCCCGCCCCCGGTCGGGGGTGATGAGCGTGGACAGCACGTTCACCATGGTGGTCTTGCCCGCGCCGTTGGGGCCCAGGATGCCGAGCACCTCGCCGGGGGCGGCCACGAAGTCGACGCCGCGCAGCGCGTGGACCTCGCCGAAGGATTTCTCGATCCCTTCGACGACTACGCCGCCGGTGGAGGTGAGGGTGGGGCTCGGTGCGACGCTCATGTCCGGTCTCCTGCTTCCATGTGGTCATCCAGCACCGGCGAGATCACCGACAGTGCGAGGGGATTGGTCAGCTCGTCGTGGGTCACGTCGACGTCGTGATCGACGATCGCGCCGGTCACGTAGGGACGCCAGCCGTCGGGGCCCATCCACGCGCCGGGGTCGACGGCGGCGGTGAAATAGAGGACGTCGCCGTCGTAGACCGGGCGCTGGTAGCCGGTTCTGGTTCCGGCGGAGGCGTTGTAGGAGCCCGCCATTCGCTCGATGGTGGCGGCGTCGACGAGTTCGACGCCGCCGAGTTTCGCGGTGATGAGCTCGGCAGCCTCCTGTGCGGTGGCTTCGGCGGGAACGTTGTCGATCCCGAAGATCGAGCCGAAGGTATTGATGAACGCGCCCGGCGTGAGCCGCTCGATGCTGTCACCGTCGATATCGGCGGTGTCGGTGTCCAGTAGCGCCACCACGCCGACGCGTTCCCCCGCCGCGGCCAGCTGCACCGCCATGGCATGGGCGATCAGTCCGCCGAACGACCAGCCCAGCAGGTGATACGGGCCGCTCGGCTGGACCGCGCGTATCTCGCGCACGTACCGCCGCGCGAACTCCTCGATGGACCTCGCCGACGGCTCGCGGCCGCTGAGATCGGGCGCCTGCAGACCGTAGATCGGCCGACCGGGCCGGAGACGTTCGGCGAATCCCAGATAGCTCCACGACATTCCGGAGGAGGAGTGGATGCAGAACAGCGCGGGTTTGTCGCCGCCGAGGCGGATCGGCAGCAGGACGTCGAGTCCGAGGCCGGTCGATCCGGTGCTCGCGGGTTCCGCCGCCGCGGCGACCATGGCGGCGGCTTCCTCGGCCGACGCCCGTTCGGCGGCCGGGGAGTCCGCGAAGCGCGCGGCCGCGCCCAGCGCCTCCCACCACAGCTGGGCCAGCTCGGCGACCTCGTCGCGGTCGAGCAGCTCTGCGGGATAACCGAAGTCGGCGCGCAACCGGTCACCGAGCACCATGGCGTTGATATCGATCGCCGCCATGACCGGGACCGTGGCGTGTTCGCCGACATCCAGATCGCCGAATTCGTCGGTGGGCAGCCAGCCGATGCCTTCCAGCCCGGCGGGGATCTCCGCGGCGGTGTGCCGGCCGAGATAGTTGACGGACACCTGGCCGGGCAGCCGCTCGGGCAGTTCGGCGGCGGTCTCCGGATTCAGGTACCGCAGCAGGCCGAACCCGATGCCCTTGTCCGGCACCGACAGCAGCTCGTGTTTCACCGCGCGGATGGCCGCGCCCATCGCCGGGCCGCCGGCGAACGCGTCGTCGATGTCGATGCCGGACAGTCCGAGCCGGACCGGATACAGGGTGGTGAACCAGCCGATCGTCCGGGACAGATCGGCACCGGGGATGATTTCCTCCTGCCTGCCGTGTCCTTCCAGCCGCAGCAGCGCGGACTTCTCGTCCACGCCGCGGCGGGCCCGCCAGCGGACGAGCGCCAGTGCGAGCGTGGCGAACAGCGCGTCGGTGACGCCGCCGTGGAACAGCCGGGGCAGCGTCGTGAGCAGGGCGGTGGTGACGTCTTCGTCGACCTCGATATCGACGCGGCGCACGGTATGGGCTTGATCGATGGCGGGATCGAGGTGCCTGGTGCCGAGCAGCGGGTCGGGGCCGCCGACGATATCGCGCCAGTAGTCGAGTTCGGCCCGGCGCTGTTCGGAGTGCGCGGCTTCGGTCAGCGCGTAGGACCAGCGGCGCATCGAGGTCCCGGTCTCGGCGAGCACCGGGGTGGCGCCGGCGGACACCTGGGACCAGGCACCGATCAAGTCCTGCACCAGGATTCGCCACGACACACTGTCGATGGCGAGGTGGTGCGCGACCACGATCAGCCGGCCGGGTCTGGTGCGCGAGCCCGCGGCGCCGACCGGGTCGAGCCAGACGAACTGCAGCACGACGCCGTCGGCGGGAGCGAGGCGGTTCAGGGCGGAGTCGAGTTCGCTGCGCACGTCCTCGCGCAGTTCGGTGGGTTCGGCCACGGCGTCGATCTCGGTGCGGTGCACCAGGGCGTCGACCTCGATCGTGCCCGGTTCCGCCACCCGCAGCTGCCAGCCGTCCTCGTCGGACCACAGCCGGGCCCGCAGCATGTCGTGTCGGTCGATGACGGCGGTGAGCGTGGCGACGAGGTCCGAACGCTCGATGCCGACGGGCAGTTCCAGCACCGCGGTCTGGGCGAAGCGGTCGAAATCGCCGCCGCGCTCGATCATGTACCGCACGATCGGGGTGAGCGGCAGGTCGCCGACACCGCCGCCGGGCAGTTCCGCGAGCGCCTCCACCGTCCCGGCGGCGTCGACGGCCGTGGCCAGCGCCGCGACGGTGCGATGCTCGAACACCTGCAGCGGCGTGCAGTGCACGCCACGCAGTTTCGCCTGGGTGACGAGCTGGATCGCCAGGATGCTGTCACCACCGAGGGCGAAGAACGAATCGTCGACGCCGACCTGATCGCGGCCGAGCAATTCGGCGTAGACCTCGGCCAGGACATGTTCGGTGGGTGTGCGCGGCGCCAGGTACGGCGCTTCCTCGGTGCCGAACACCGGTTCCGGCAGCGCCTTTCGATCGAGCTTGCCGACGGCGTTGACCGGGATGGCGTCGAGGACGACGAAGGAGGCGGGCACCATATAGGCGGGCAGGCTGTCGGCGGCGACGGCCCGCACCCGCGCGAGATCGAGGTCGGCGCCGGGCATCCGCACCAGATAGGCTGCCAGCGCGGTCGCTCCGGTGGGCCCGGGAACGCCCAGCGTCACCGCGAGATCGACACCGTCGATGCCACCGAGCACCGCGTCGATCTCCCCGAGCTCGATGCGCTGACCGCGCACCTTCACCTGGAAGTCGGTGCGGCCGAGGTACTCCAGCGTCAACCCCAGCTCCGGCGGACGGATCCAGCGCACCAGATCGCCCGTGCGGTACAGCACGTCGCCGGGCGCGCCGTAGGGATCGGCGACGAAGCGAGCCGCCGTGAGCCCGGGCCGGGCGTGGTAGCACCGCGCGGTGGCGGTGCCGGTCAGATACAGCTCACCGGCGACACCGACCGGCACCGGGCGCAGCCGATCGTCGAGGACGAGCACGGCCGCACCCCGGATCGGCGTGCCGATGGTGACCGGCTCGGTCGTGGCCAGCGGCGCGGAACCCGTGGCCCAGATGGTGTATTCGGTCGGCCCGTACAGATTGACCATCCGCCGCCCCGCGGCCCCGCCGCACCAGCGCCCGACCAGGTCGGGACCGACCGCCTCGCCCGCCACCGCGAGGACCCGCACGCTCGACACCTCGGCGGGATCGATCGTCGCCAGCGCGGACGGCGTGATCACCATGTGCGTGACCGCTTCGGCGGCGATCAGCTCGGCCAGCGCAGCGCCACCGAAGACCTCGGGCGGTGTGATCACCGAGGCGCCGCCACCGCCGAACGCCATCAGCGCCTCGAAGATCGACGCGTCGAAACTCGGCGAGGCGACCTGGAGCACCCGCGACTGTTCGTCGAGTCCGAGGTCGGCACGCTGCGCCGCCACCAGATCGGCCAGGCCGCGATGGGTCACCGTGACGCCCTTGGGCGTTCCGGTCGACCCGGAGGTGTAGATCATCCAGGCCGGATTCTCCAGGCGGATCGGCGCGGGCAGGTCGCCTGCGGTGAGCGCGGCGTCGGAGGCGGCGCGCAGGCGGGCGACGATATCGGGATCGTCGAGGACCAGCCAGCGGGTGGTGTCGGGCAGGCTCGCCCGGTACGCGGTCAGGGTGAGACCGACGCGGGCACCGGAATCGGTGAGCATGTGGTCGATGCGCTCCACCGGATGCTTCGGGTCGACCGGCAGGAACGCGGCACCGGCCTTCGCGGCGGCCCAGATTCCCAGGTGCAGCTCGGCGCAGCGGGGCAGACCCAGGGCGACCACGGTTTCGGTGCCCGCGCCCGCGTCGATCAGCAGGCGGGCCAGCTGGTTCGATCCGGCATCGAGCGCGCGGTAGGTGGTCGTGGTCCCGGCGACCAGCGCGGGACGATCGGGGTAGGTCGCGGCGGTGTCGGTGAGCAGCTCGGGCAGTGTGGTCGTGCCCACGGTGGCGGGGCCGCGCACCGGAATCAGTTCCGCGCGTTCTCCTGCGTCGAGGAGGTCGATATCGGAGACCCGGATGTCCGGGTCGGCGAGGACGGCCGAGAGGACGCGTTGCCAGCGGGTCACGAACGCGGCGACCGTGGCCGCGTCGAACAGGTCGGTCGCGTAGGTCAGTACGCCGTCGAGACCGGCCGCGCCGGAGTCGGTGAATCGCTCGCGCAGGTCGAGGGTGAGGTCGAAGGCCGAGGCGTCGCGGTCGAAGTCCTCGACCTCGAACCGCACGCCGGCCAGTTCCAGCACCGGCTCGACGAAGTTCTGCAGCGACAGCGACACCTGGAAGACCGGGTGGTGCGCGGTCGAGCGGGTGGGGTCGAGCGCCTGGACGAGCTGTTCGAAGGGCACGTCGGCGTGGGCGAACGCATCGAGATCGGTGGCGCGGACCTCGGCCAGCACCTGCCGGAAACTCGCGCTCGGGTCGATCGGGGTGCGCAACGCCAGGGTGTTGACGAACATGCCGACCAGGTCGTCCAGCGCCGCCTCGCCGCGCCCGGCGACCGGGGTGCCGATGACGACATCGCCGGTGCCGCTCAACCGGGCCAGCAGGACGGCGAGCGCGGCGTGCACCACCATGAAGACGCTGACATTGCCCGCCGCCGCGACCTCGACCAGCGTGCGGTGCAGCTGCTCGTCGATCGCGAAGTCGAGGTCGGCGCTGCGCATCGTCTGCACGGCCGGGCGCGGGCGGTCGGTGGGCAGTTCCAGCGCGTCCGGTGCGTCGGCGAGGGTGCCGGTCCAGTACCGGATCTGCTGGGCGGCAACGGATTCCGGGTCGGTCGCGCTGCCGAGGAGTTCGCGATGCCACAGCGCGAAATCGGCGTACTGCACGGGCAGCGGCGACCAGGCGGGAGCGGTGCCCGCCACCCGCGCCGAATAGGCGGCCACCAGGTCGCCCGCCAACGGTGCCATCGACGCGCCGTCGGCGCTGATGTGGTGCACCACCAGGACCACGACATGCACGGGGACAGGGCCGGAGCCGACGAGCCGGAACAGCCCGACCCGCAGCGGCGCCTCCCTGGTCAGATCGAACCCGGTGCCCGCCAGCTCGGTGATCCGATCACGCAGGGGCGCAACGTCTTCGGTATCGACCACCGCCATCGCGGGCGTGGCGGCCTCGATGCCGACGACGACCTGCCGGGGCCCTTCGGTATCGGCCGGATAGCGGGTGCGCAGGCTCTCCTGCCTGGTGATCACATCGGTGAGCGCCAGGCGCAGGGCCGCCACCTCCAGGTCGCCGGTCAGCCGCAGGGCGATGGCGATGTTATAGGCGGCCGAGCCCGGGTCGAGCTGGTTGAGTACCCACATGCGCTGCTGCGCCGGCGAGAGCGGGATCCGGTCGGGGCGCACGCGCGCGGCCAGCGCCGGGCGCCCGGGACCGCCCGCGGCGGCCGGGACGACTCGCGCGGCCAGTTGCGCCACGGTGGGCGCGTCGAACAGGTCGCGCAGCGCGATGGTCGAGCCGAGCGCCGAATTCACCCGGGCGACGACCTTGGTCGCGCTCAGCGAGTTGCCGCCCAGCTCGAAGAACGACTGGTCGACGCTGACCTGCTCGGCCCCGATCACCTCCGCGAACACCGCCGCCACCGCCGCTTCGGTCGCAGTCCGGGGCGCGAGGTACGGGCGCTGGGCCGCCGCGAAGTCCGGCACCGGCAGTGCCTTGCGATCCAGCTTGCCCACGGGGGTGAGCGGAATCTCGTCGAGCACAACGACATACGCGGGCACCATGTACCCGGGCAGCTCCGCCGCGACGGCCGCGCGCACCCGCTCGGTAGCCAGGTCGGCGCCGGGCGTCGGCAGGACATAGGACACCAGCACGGTCGCCCCCGCCGGACCCGCGCGCCCGATGGTCACCGCGTAGTCGATCTCCTCGTCGCGCGAGAGCACCGCGTCGATCTCGCCGAGCTCGATCCGCAGACCGCGGATCTTCACCTGGAAATCGCTGCGGCCCAGGTACTCCAAGGCGAGCGCACCGTCCTCGACGACCCAGCGGACCATATCTCCGGTGCGGTACATGCGGTCACCGGCCGCGCCGTACGGGTCGGCGACGAACCGGCTCGCGGTCATCTCGAACCGGTTGAAATAGCCGCGCGCCAGCGCCGGACCGGCCAGATACAGCTCGCCCGCGATACCGACCGGCACCGGCCGCAACCAGCTGTCCAGCACGACCACCGCCGACCCCCGAATCGGTCCGCCGATGGTGATCGGCTCGCCCGCGACGAGCTCGGCCGGACCGGTGGCCCAGATACTGAACTCGGTGGGGCCGTACAGGTTCACCATCCGGCGGCCGGCCGACCACTTCTCGATGAGTTCGGGGGTGGCGGCCTCACCGGCGACCGACAGCACCCGGAGATCGGTGAGGTCGGCCGGTTCCATGGTGGCCAGTGCCGACGGGGTGATCACCGCGTGGGTGACCCGTTCGGTGCGCAGCAGCTGTTCGAGTTCGCTGCCGCCGTACACCTCCGGCGGCGAGACCACCAGCCGTCCGCCCGCCGAATGCGCGGTGAGCATCTCGAAGACCGAGGCGTCGAAGCTGGGTGAGGCGACCTGCAGCGCACTCGCCGACGGGTCGAGCGCCAGCGTTTCCCGTTGCGCGGTGGTGAGATTCGCGATGCCGCGGTGGCTCAGCAGCACCGCCTTCGGCTTGCCGGTGGAGCCGGAGGTGTAGATCAGGTAGGCGGTGTGGTCGATGTCGATGGGGCCACCGCGTTCGGCGTCGGTGATCGGCGCGTCGGAGACCAGCATCGCCCGGCGCAGCGTGTTGAGGTCGTCGAGCAGCAGCCAGTCGATGGTGCCGGGCAGCGTCTCACCGGTCGCGGTGACGCTGACGCCGATCGGCGCCTTGGAGTCGTCGAGCATGTGCTCGATCCGCTCCACCGGATAGCTCGGGTCCAGCGGGACGAAGGCCGCGCCGGTCTTGGCCAGCGCCCACACGGCCACCACCGATTCCAGCGACCGGGTGAGCGCGAGCACCACGAACACCTCGGGGCCGACGCCGCGGCCCAGCAGGACCCGGGCGAACCGGTTCGACCAGGAATCCAGGTCGCGGTAGCTCATCCGCAGGTCACCCGCGCTGACCGCGACGGCGTCGGGATCGATGCGCGCGCCGGCGGTCAGGAGGTCGGGCAGCGTGCGCATCGGCACCGAGGGCAGCCCGCGGACCGGGGCCAGCCGCGCCAGTTCGGTGTCGTCGCAGTACTGCACCTGCGACACCAGGTCGTGCGGCTGCGCGGCGAGCCTGCCGAGCAACCCGACGAACCGGTCCAGCAGCGACCGCGCGGCGGCGGCGTCGAGCTGATCGGCCATGAACTTCACCGTGACCCGCAGCGCGTCACCGGTGCCCGCCTCGCCGCGCAGGGGGATCACCATGAGGTTGAGCGGATACGGCGTCGCGTCGGTGCCCTCGACGTCGAGCACCCGCATGCCCGCGATGTCGAGCGCCTGCGACAGCGCCTCGCGGTCGATCGGATAGGACTCGAAAACGGTGAGGGTGTCGAACAATTCGGCCAGCCCGACCGCGCGGTGGATCGCAGCGAGTCCGACGTGCTGGTGGTCCATCAGCCGCGCCTGCTCGGCCTGCACCCGGGCGAGCAGATCGGACACCTTCTCGGCGGGGTCGAGCGTCACCCGCACCGGGACGGTATTGATGAACAGGCCGACCATCTCCTCGACGCCCGGCAGCTCCGGCGGCCTGCCCGACACCGTGCTGCCGAACACCACATCGGTGCGGCCGGTGAGCATGGCCAGCAGCAGCGACCAGCTCGTCTGGACCAGGGTGTTCACCGTGGCGCCCGCCTCGCGGGCCGCGATTTCGAGCTCGGCGACCGTGGCGGCGGACAGCTCGCGGGTGACCATCGCGGTCTCCGGCGTGGCGATCCCGGCCAGGGTCGGGACCGCGCGCGTCGGAGTGTCGACTCCGGCCAGCGACTGCTGCCAGGCGGCGAGCGAGGCGTCGGCGTCCTGGGCGGCGAGCCAGGCCAGGAACTCGCGGTAGGAGCGGGCGGGCGGCAGCACCGACGGATCGCCCGCGGTGACGTAGAGCGCCAGCAGTTCCCGGACCAGCAGCGGCGTCGACCAGCCGTCGAGCACCAGGTGATGGTTGGTCATGATCAGCCGGAAATTGCCGGGGGTGGTGGTGACCAGGGTGAAGCGGATCAGCGGGGGACGGGTGAGGTCGAAGCGGGTCAGCGCGTCGAGGGCGATGATCCGGTCGAGTTCGCGGGCGCGCGCTTCCTCGTCGGCGAGGTCGGTCAGATCGATGTCGGCCCAGCGGATCTCGGCGTCGGCGAGGACCAGCTGGCGCGGCCCGTCGTCGGTCTCGACGAAGGCCACCCGCAGGTTCTCGTGCCGGTCGACGAGCGCCTGGGCCGCCGCGCGCAGGCGGGTGGTGTCGACCGTGCCTGCCAGGGTGAGCATCGACTGCACCGTGTAGCCGTCGGCGGTGTCGGAATCGTAGAGGGCGTGGAAGAGCAGGCCGTACTGCAGCGGCGAGAGCGGCCACACGTCGGCGAGGTTCGGATAGGTCTGTTCCCAGCGGTCGATCTGCGGCTGGTCGACGGCCACCAGCGCGAAGTCCGACGGCGTCCGCCCACCCGCGTCGCCGGCGCGTGCGTGGTCGGCGAGCGCGTGCAGCGCGGCGGTCCACAGCTCGGCCAGCTCGTCGACCTCGCGCTCGTCGAGCAGTCTGCTCGCGTAGGCCCAGGTGACCTCCAGGCCCGCGTCGGTCAGGACGGCGTTGATGTCGACGACGGCGGCCAGCGGGGCCCGGTCGTCGTTGGTCGCGGCGAAGCGGCGGGGCATCCAGGAGTCGGCGCCGGTGACCGCGCGGCCGAGGTAGTTGAAGCTCAGCTGGGGTGTGGGGGCGGCGGCCAGGGCGGCGGCCGTGTCGCTGTTCAGGTATCGCAGCAAGCCGTAGCCGACACCACGGTCGGGGATCGACCGTAGCTGCTCCTTGGTCGTCTTGATCGCCGACCCCGCCGCCGGGCCGCCGGCGAAGGCATCGGCCAGGTCGATGTCGGTGAGGTCGACGGCGACCGGGTACACGCTGGTGAACCAGCCGATCGTGCGCGCGACATCGGCGCCGGGCAGCAGGGATTCGTCGCGGCCGTGGCCCTCCAGGGTCAGCAGCGTGCCGGTGCGGTCGCGCCAGCGGCACACGGCCATGGCCAGGGCCGCGAGCAGCACATCGTCGGCGCCGCAATGGAATCGCTCGGGCAGCGTGGTGAGGACGGTGTGGGCCAGATCCGGTGGCACCGTGCTCAGCCGCTGTTCCATGGTGGCCACGACGTCGAGGGCAGGATCGAAGGAGATCTCCTCGGTGGCGAACGACGGGTCCGGTGTCGCCAGGATGCGCTGCCAGATCGGCAGTTCACCGAGGCGGGTCGTGGCGTTGTCGGCCTGGCCGTGCGCCCACCGGCGGAACGAGGTGCCGACCGGGTCGAGCGTGCCGCCGAAGGCCGCGGTCGCCAAGTCCGGCAGCAGGATTCGCCAGGAAACGCCGTCGGTGACGAGGTGGTGCAGGACCAGCCAGCACAGTGGGGCGGCGTCGTCGCGTTCGAGCAGGACGAACCGGGCGACGGCACCGACAGCGGGGTCGAGCTGATCCGCGGCATCCCGCAGGGCGCGCTCGACGGT
The DNA here is from genome assembly GCF_052983615.1 of Nocardia fodinahabitans. Taxonomy (NCBI): domain Bacteria; kingdom Bacillati; phylum Actinomycetota; class Actinomycetes; order Mycobacteriales; family Nocardiaceae; genus Nocardia; species Nocardia fodinahabitans. Next base: position 1,285,742 of record NZ_JBRJJC010000001.1, on the reverse strand, counting down.
GTCCTCGGTCTCGGCCCGGACGACATCGATCAGCGACTCGGCCGCGACCGAACCGGGCTCGGCGACAACCCATTCCCAGCCCTGCGGCGTGGCACGCAGCGAGGAGCGGAGCAGATCGTGGTGCTCGACCAGGACCTGGAGGGCCGTCGCGAGGGCCGGACGGTCGACGCCATCGGGCAGGCCGATCAGCACCGCCTGCCCGTACCGGCCCCAGGTGTCACCGTGCTCGACCATGGCGTGCACGATCGGCGTGAGCGCCACCGGACCGACACCGCCACCGGGCAATTCGTGCACCACCTGGACCTCGGTGTCGGCCGCGACCGCCGCCAGCGCGGCGACGGTCTTGCGTTCGAACACATCCCGGGCGCTGAACGCGATACCGGCGGCCTTGGCCCGTGAGACCAGTTGGATGGAGACGATGCTGTCGCCGCCGAGGGCGAAGAAGCTGTCGTCCACGCCGACCGATTCCAGGCCGAGCACCTCGGCGAACAGGGCGGCAAGTGCCTCCTCGCGCGGGGTAGACGGCGCCCGGCTGGTGACGGTGCGCGCGCGGAAATCCGGTGCGGGCAGCGCCTTGCGATCCACCTTGCCGAGCGGGGTGAGCGGAACCCGGTCCAGCACCATGACCACCGAGGGCACCATGTACGCCGGAAGGCTCTCGCCGACAGCTGCTTTCACGGCTTCCGGATGTGCCTCGGCACCGGGCTCGGTCGTCACATAGGACACCAGCGCGGTCGCGCCCGCGGCCGTCTCGACGCCGAGGGTGAGCGCGAAATCGATCTCGGGGAGCCGCTGCAGGGCGGCGTCGATCTCACCGAGCTCGATCCGGAAGCCACGCACCTTCACCTGGAAGTCGCTGCGGCCCTGGTATTCCAGGACGAACCGGCCGTCGTCGTCACGCCAGCGCACCAGATCGCCGGTGCGGTACATCCGCTCGCCGGGCGCGTGTGGATTCGCGACGAACCGGCTCGCTGTCAAACCGGTACGCCGGTGATAGCCGCGGGCGACGCCGGGACCCGCGAGATACAGCTCGCCGACGGTGCCCGCCGGGACCGGGCGCAACCAGGCATCGAGCACCAGGCCGCTCACGCCACGCACGAGGCTGCCGATCGTCACCGGCGCATCGGGGACCAGGCCGTCGGTGAGGGTGGTCGTCACGGTGGTCTCGGTGGGGCCGTAGCCGTTGATCAGGGTGCGACCGGCCCACTTGACCACCAGTTCCGGCGGGCACGCGTCGCCGCCGACGACGATGGTGCGCAGGTCGGGCAGCGTCGCCGGATCGAGCGAGCCGACGACGGCCGGCGTGACATTGAGATGGGTGACCCGGTGCGCGCGCAGCACCTGCGCCATGTCCTCGCCCGCGTACGCCGACGGCGGCACCACCGCCAGACTCGCGCCCGCCGCCAGTGTCACCAGGATCTCCTCGACGGAGATGTCGAAGCTCGGCGAGACGGCATGGGCGACAACGGAGCCCGCGTCGACCCCGAACCCGGCGCCCGAACTCGCGACGAGATCGGCCAGGCCGCGATGGGAGACGAGCACGCCCTTGGGCAGACCGGTCGAGCCGGAGGTGTAGATGATGTAGGCCACCTGATCCGGGCGCACCGGGGCGCGGCGGTCGGCGTCGCCGATCGGCCCGGCGTCCTCGGCGGCGATCTGCCCGAGGGTCGCCTCGTCGTCGAGGGTGAGCCAGTCGACCCGGTCCGGCAGCGATTTGCGCGCCTGCGCGACGGTGAGACCGGTGCTCACGCCGCTGTCGTCGACCATGTGCTCGATGCGGTCCGCCGGATAGGTGGGATCGATCGGCACGAACGGCGCGCCCGTCTTGGCCACCGCGATGGTCGCCAGCACCGACTCGGCCGAGCGCGGAATCGACAGGGCGACACCGTGTTCGGGTCCGGCGCCGGCGGCGATCAGGACCCGGGCCAGGCGGTTGGTGTAGTCGTCGACCGCGCGGTAGGTCAGCGTCTCGTCCGTGCCCCAGCGCAGCGCCACCGCGTCCGGGTCGAGCGCGGCGCCCGCCGCGAGAATCTCGGGCAGCGTGCGGATGTCGACACCGGCCGGGCCGCGCGCGGGCACCGAGACGGCCTCCTCGGCGGGCGAGAGGACCGGCACCGCCGACAGCGGCGCCTCGGGTCCGGCGACCAGGAACCGGTGCAGGAACCGCAGGAAGCGCGCGTGATGCGCCGCCAGGTCGGCCTCGCTGTACAGATTGCCGTTGCCCTGCAGGTCGATGTGGGTGCTCTCGCCGCCGACGCCCGGATACAGGTTGACGAACAGGTCGTCGATCAGGCCCGAGGTGAGCACGTGCAGCCGCCCGACGACCTGGCCGAGCGCGATCCTGGTGTCGACCATCATCAGATTCACGGCGGGGCCGAACGAGGTGGCCTCGTCCATCGCCCAGCCGAGATCGCGGACGATGTCCTCCTGACGGTAGCGCTGGCGGCGCAGCGCGCCGGTCAGCTCGCCCTGCACGGCGAGAATCGCCGCGCCCACGGTCGTCGTCGGGTCCAGGGTGACGCGCAGCGGGACGACATTGGCGAGCATGCCGCCGGAACGACGCAGCGTCGCGGAGGTCCGCGCCGACACCGGCAGGCTCAACACCACTTCCGGCGCACCGGTCATCGCGGCCAGGTAGGCGCCGAACGCGGCTACCACCGTCGGCGCGACACCCGAATTCACTGAGGCGGCAACGGAATCCAGCAGCGCCGAGGTTTCCGGGGGCAGCGCGCCGGAGACCCGGTTGGGATGGCCGTCGACCTCGGCGTCGCGGCCGGCCAGATTCACCGGATCGGCCATCTCGGCCAGGTGCTCGCGCCAGTACTCGCGGTCGGCGGTGAAGCGGTCGGAGGTGCGATAGGTCAGATCCGCCTCGACGATCTTCGGTAGCGGCTCGGCCTTGGCCGGCGGCGCCTCCCTGCCCTCGACGGCGGCGTTGTAGAGCTCGCCGGTGCGCTGCACCAGGGCCAGCGCGCCCATTCCGTCCAGCACGATGTGGTGCATGCGCGAGTACCAGAACCACCGGTCGTCGGCGACGCGGATCATGGCCAACCGGACCAATCGGTCGCGCATCACGTCCAGGGGTGCGGTGTACTCGGCGCGCATCCACGCGTGCGCGGCCGCGATCGGGTCGGGCTCGCCGCGCAGATCCAGCTCGGTCATGTCGGCGTCGAGAGAGAAGTCGACGAGCTGGTGGGGTTGGCCGTCGAGATCGATCAGGCGCAGATAGCCGGTGCCGAACTCGCGACCGGCCCGGCGCACGACCCGCACCAGCAGATCGTGGTCGACCGGACCACTGAGTTCGACGTATTGGGCGATGGAGATGGGGGTGTCACCCGCGATGTGCTGGGCGAACCAGATGCCACGCTGGGCCGCGGACAGCGGGAAGGCGCCCTCGGAAGACTGGGTCATGAGCGGACCTGCGTTCTCATGTCTGGAGCTCGGTATTCACCATGTGTCCCCGACCGGCGGGCAAGTACCTGGTAGGTAGTACCCGCCGCTGCGTACTGCGCTCTCGATCCATTCTGGACCTGCGAGGACCAGACCGGAATGGGTTCAGGAGACAGCGCGCAGATCGGCCGTGGACAGCGGCGCGTCGGAGCTGACCAGATAGCGCCGCAGGGTCGAGCGATCGTCGAGGACCAGCCAGTCGACGACGTCGGTCAGTTCGGCCTTGCGGGCCCGGGTGGTGATGCCGGTGTAGGCGCCGAAGACGAACTCGTCGTCGGTGACGGAGACGGGGACGGCGCCGATCTTGCGCACCGCCGCCTCGGCGACGATCGCCTCGGTCGTGGCGTCGACCGCCAGCGCGATCCGGGTGCCCGCGGTGGCGCCGCGGCCGAGCAGCAGTCGCGCCAGCCGATTGGCCCAGCGATCCAGATCGGAATCGGCGAGGTGACCATCGGCGGCGACCTGGCCGGCCTGCTTGCGCGGCAGCTGGATGACATTGTCGGCGATCGCGGTGGTCATCGTGCTCATCGTGGTGTCCCCTTGACGCTGGTAGGAGGTGCTTTTCGGTACACCTCTACTGTCGTCGGCGGGCGGGGACTCCGACAGCAACCCCAGCGTTGGGGGGTGACCTCCCAGGGGGCGCGTTTCCCACCCCAAGGTGGTGCAACCCCGACGGCGGCGGCGCGACCGGGCCCGCCGCCGTCGCGGGCCGCTCAGCGCGCGTTGCCGCCGATGCTGAAGTGGGCGCCGGTGGGGTCGGTGAGACCGGCCAGGCGGCCGTAGGGGGTGTCCATCGGCTCGAAGACGACGGCGCCGCCGAGGGTCTTGGCCAATTCGGCGGTCTTGTCGACGTCGTCGGCGCCGAAGTAGGCCGTCCACGCGCCGGGGATGCCCTCGGGAAGGTGGCCGGTGGCGTCCATGACACCGCCGAGCATCGGCGAGGTCGCGTGGATGGTCGTGTAGCGGAACTCGGGGGAGTCGGCCACGGCGAAGGTGTCGCGCCAGCCGAAGACCTCGCGGTAGAAGGTCAGCGAGGGTTCGTAGGCGCGGGTCATCAGCTCGAACCAGGACGGGACGCCGTCGTGGTTGCTCCAGACACCGTCGGCGACATCGCCGATCGCCTCGAAACCGGGGAACTCGCCGGCCTGCCAGACGCCGACGCCGACACCGCCGACATCGGCCAGCACCGCCATCGTGCCGAGGTCACCGACCGCCATCGGCTCGACGAAGACGTTGCCGCCCGCGGCGCTCGCCTTTGCCGTGGTCGCCGCGGCGTCGCTGGAGGCCAGGTAGACGGTCCAGCGATCCGGGTACGGGTCACCGGCGTCGGGGGTCCGGCTCATCGCGCCCGCGACGGCTTTGCCGTCCTTGCGCAGGGTGGTGTAGCCGCCGAATTCCTCGCCGCCGCGTTCGGCGGTCCAGCCGAACAGCTCGCCGTAGAAGGCGATGGCACGGTCGAGATCGGCGGTGTAGAGATCGACCCAGGTGGGGTCACCGGGTTGCTGGGTACTGGACATGACGACTCCTCGGCTGCGGGGGACTGGCTCGACAGAGACGGTGGCGGGACGCGCCCACCGTCATCGATCATGACGCCGCGGCACCCGAAAAGTCATCGACGACAACCGTTGCACCCGCGCGACCTGCGGAGGAAGATCGAGAACGGCGCCGGGCCGACACACCGTCGGCCGTCTACGGCGCGCTGAATACGACACAGAGTAGGACCCGCGCGGAATGCTGCGGCAGCACGGTTTACGATTCACACCAACGCATGCTGACCGTCGTCTGCCTCTGACCGGAGGACGGAGGGCCTGCGAGTGACGTACAGGCATCTTCAGGAGGATCAGTGACTGCGGTAGAGCCCAGGCCAGTCCCTCAGTTGGAAGCGACTCGACCGTATCCTGCTCGGACCGGGCCCAAGGGCTCGTTCCTGTACAAGGCGGTCACCACCACCGACCCCAAGGTGCTCGGCACCATGTACCTGGTGACGGCGATCAGCTTCTTCCTGGTCGGCGGTCTCATGGCGCTGCTCATGCGCGCCGAGCTGGCGCGCCCGGGTCTGCAGTTCCTGTCGCCCGAGCAGTTCAACCAGCTGTTCACCATGCACGGCACGATCATGCTGCTGTTCTACGCGACGGCGATCGTGTTCGGCTTCGCCAACATCATCCTGCCGCTGCAGATCGGCGCCCCCGACGTCGCCTTCCCGCGACTGAACGCGTTCAGCTACTGGCTGTACCTGTTCGGCGGCACCATGGCGACCGCGGGCTTCGTGACCCCCGGTGGCGCGGCGGACTTCGGCTGGACGGCCTACGTGCCGCTGACCGACATCCTGCACTCGCCCGGTGTCGGCACCGACCTGTGGATCCTGGGTCTGGCCGTGTCCGGTCTGGGCACCATCCTCGGTGGCGTCAACATGCTCACCACCGTGGTCTGCCTGCGCGCGCCCGGTATGACCATGTTCCGCATGCCGATCTTCACCTGGAACATCGCGGTGACCTCGGTGCTGATCCTGCTGGCCTTCCCGCTGCTGACCGCGGCGCTGTTCGGTCTGGCCTACGACCGCCACCTGGGCGGCCACATCTACGACCCGGCCACCGGCGGCATCCTGCTCTACCAGCACCTGTTCTGGTTCTTCGGCCACCCCGAGGTCTACATCATCGCGCTGCCGTTCTTCGGCATCGTCTCCGAGATCTTCCCGGTCTTCAGCCGTAAGCCGATCTTCGGTTACACCACGCTGGTCTACGCGACGCTGGGCATCGCGGCGCTGTCGATCGCGGTGTGGGCGCACCACATGTACGCCACCGGCGCCGTGCTGCTGCCGTACTTCTCCTTCATGACCTTCCTCATCGCGGTTCCGACCGGTGTGAAGTTCTTCAACTGGATCGGCACCATGTGGCGCGGTCAGCTGACGTTCGAGTCACCGATGCTGTGGTCGATCGGCTTCATCGTGACGTTCCTCTTCGGTGGTCTGTCGGGTGTCATCCTGGCTTCGCCGCCGCTGGACTTCCACGTCACCGACACGTACTTCGTCGTCGCGCACTTCCACTACGTGCTCTTCGGCACCATCGTGTTCGCCACCTTCGCCGGTATCTACTTCTGGTTCCCGAAGATCACCGGCCGCATGATGGACGAGCGTCTGGCGAAGTGGCACTTCTGGACCACCTTCGTCGGCTTCCACACCACCTTCCTGGTGCAGCACTGGCTGGGCGCCGAGGGCATGCCGCGTCGCTACGCCGACTACCTGCCCAGCGACGGCTTCACCACGCTGAACACGATCTCCACCATCGGTGCCTTCATCCTGGGCTCGTCGATGCTGCCGTTCGTGTGGAACACCTTCAAGAGCTACCGCTACGGCGAGGTCGTCACGGTGGACGACCCGTGGGGCTACGGCAACTCCCTGGAGTGGGCCACCACCTGCCCGCCGCCGCGGCACAATTTCTACGAGCTGCCGCGCATCCGCTCGGAGCGTCCGGCGTTCGAGCTGCACTACCCGCACATGGTCGAGCGCATGAAGGCCGAGGCGCACGTGGGCTGGGGCTCGGGTAAGCACGCGACGCACGTCAGCGAAGGCGCGCTCGCCAAGAAGTAAGAAACACCGGAAGACCAGGGTGTGCACCTGCTGGGGTGACCAGCAGGTGCACACTCTTTTTGTGGGTAATCGAACGGAGCAGATCGACTTGGCCGACACCACAGTTCTCGTGACCGTCACCGGCCCGGACCGACCCGGCGTCACGTCCGTGCTGCTGGCGACGCTCTCCCGCCATCAGGTGAGCCTGCTGGACGTGGAACAGGTGGTCATCAGGGGCAGGCTCACCCTCGGTGTGCTGGTGTCGTGCCCCAACGACCCCGAGGCACTGCAGGACGAGCTCGAAGAGGCCATGAACACCGTCGGCATGCAGGTCGACGTGTCGGTCGACGCGCAGATCGGCAAGCCGCCGATGTCGACGCACGCCGTCGTCGTGCTCGGCGCGCCGGTCACCGCGCACGCCTTCAGCGCCATCTCGCGGCTGCTGGCCGGCCTCGGCGCCAATATCGACACCATCCGCGGCATCGCCGACTACCCGGTGACGGGCATGGAACTGATGGTCTCGGCCGTCGATTCCGGCGCCGACACCGACTCGCGACTGCGCACCGCGCTGGCCGACATCGCCGTCGCCGAACAGGTCGACATCGCGGTGGAACGGGCCGGGCTGGCCCGGCGCGCCAAGCGGCTCATCGTCTTCGACGTGGACTCCACGCTGATCCAGGGCGAGGTCATCGAGATGCTGGCCGCGCACGCCGGCGTCGAGGAGCAGGTCCGCGAGGTCACCGAGGCCGCGATGCGCGGCGAGCTCGACTTCGCCGAATCGCTGCGGCAGCGGGTGGCCACCCTCGAGGGTCTCGACGAATCGGTGATCGAGGAGGTCGCCGACCGGATCGAGCTCACCCCCGGCGCGCGCACCACCATCCGCACGCTGCGGCGGCTCGGTTTCCGCTGCGGTGTGGTCTCCGGAGGGTTCCGGCAGGTCATCGAGCCGCTCGCGCACGAGCTGGAACTGGATTTCGTGCAGGCCAACACGCTCGAGATCGTCGACGGCAAGCTCACCGGCCGGGTGATCGGCGAGATCGTCGACCGGGCGTTCAAGGCGACCGCGCTGCGCAAGTTCGCCGCCGAGGCGGGCGTGCCGATGGAGCAGACCGTCGCGGTCGGTGACGGCGCGAACGACATCGACATGCTCAACGCGGCCGGTCTGGGTGTGGCGTTCAACGCCAAGCCCGCGCTGCGCGAGGTGGCCGATACGGCGCTGTCGCATCCGTACCTGGACGCGGTGCTGTTCATCCTCGGTGTCACCCGCGACGAGGTCGAGGCGGCCGACGCCCGCGACGGCGGCGTGCGCCGGGTTCCGCTGCTCGGCCGGTAGTCCTGGCGCGTCGCGACCGGTGCATCCCGGTCGCGGCGCTAGCCTCCAGCGCAGGAGTCCTTCGGCGTTGGGAGAGTTCCATGCGGAAAATCCTGTTCGCGGCGTGCGCGGTGGCGATGGTGGTCACCGGGTGCGGTGACGACGACGACACCGGGGACCTCTCCTCGACGACGATCGACCTGCCGACGACGGCCCCGCAGTCCGCGGCCGGACCGGTGGAGGTCGACCAGATGTTCAGCGGGAGCACCGTCGCGCTCGGGCTCGGCCAGCAGTTGCTGGTCCGGCTGCCGCAGAACCCGGACGACACCGAGTCGTGGACGCCGGTGAACATCGAGCGGGGTGTGCTGGCGCCGGAGCACCCGCAGTCCGAGGGCACCAGCACGGTGTGGCCGTTCCGCGGGGTCGGGCCGGGGACCTCGACCATTCAGTTCGTCTACGGTCCGGCCAGTCAGCCCCCGATCGCGCCGGGGCCGGAGTTCATCCTGACCGTGCGGGTCGCCTAGCGCCCACGGCGGCACCGTGGTCGCCAGGTCAGGCGTACCTCCGCACTCGCTCCGGCCGCGCGCGGGTCATCGGACGGCTCCGCCGGTAGCGCCGATTAGGCTTGGCCGCAGTGGCGTCGATCGGATCGGGTGTTGTGGCATGGGTAGCGGGGAACTGAGCAGCGTGGAGATCGAGGCGGCGGCGCGCGACGACGCGGCCGAATTCGCGCTCCGGCACGCCGAATTGGCGCGGGGCTACGGCGGCAACGGCGATCCCGACGACCCGGCCATGGTCCAGGCGATGCAGATGGTCCTGCACATCCCCAAGGCCGATCCGCCCGCGCGTAGCGCACTGCTGGAAGCCGCCGCGGCCGCGGCGGTGGCCGTGTGCCTGGACCCGCGGTCCGGGCCGGGCGGGGAGTGGGAGCCGCGCTATCTGGCGTGGAAGCGCTCCAGGATCAGGAAGGTGGCCCGGCGGGCGCGCGGAGCGCAGTGGGTCGCGGCAGGCGAGGTCGACGGGGTGACCGTCGACGTCGACGGCGCGCAAGCCCGCGCGTTCGTCCCGGGCCCGGTGGGCGCGATCGATCAGCGGATCCGCAAACTGCAGATCGGCGGAACCGACCTGGAGCACGACGAGCCCGGCCCACCGGACCCCGAACTGCCGGTGCTGTGGGTGAACGCGGCGCTGGAGATGTCGGTCGGCAAGGCCGCCGCCCAGGTCGGCCACGCCGGCATGCTCCTGGCCGGCGCCCTCCCGGTCGCCGCCGCCGCGGCCTGGGCGCAGCGCGACTTCCGGTGCGCGGTCCGCGACGCCGACGCACCCCGGTGGGCCACGCTGGTAGCCGACGTAGCCGCCGGGCGCGCCGTCGCCGTCCGCGACGCCGGCTTCACCGAGGTGGCCCCCGGCTCGATGACCGTGATCGCGGTCCCCGCCCAGCCCTGATCCACCGCGTTACGCGTGAACCGAATTCGTCGATCAGCTGACGGGTTTCGCGACCCGCCGCCCGGATGCGTGGGGACGGCGGTGGGCGCCGCGATTCGGTATCGACCAGGGACGACGAATCCCACACGGGCCGGTCGTTCCGCTGAGGGCCCGTGTGGTCCAAGATGGAGCGCGTGTCGCAACCCGATCCCGATCTGCTCATCGACTTCTCCGACGTGACCATCCGCCGCTCGGGCCGAACGCTCGTCGGTCCGGTCACCTGGCAGGTCGAGCTCGACGAACGCTGGGTGGTGCTCGGCCCCAACGGAGCCGGCAAGACCTCGCTGCTGAGAATGGCCGCCGCCGAGATCCATCCGACCTCCGGTGACGCGAACCTGTTGGGGGAGACCCTCGGTCGCGTCGACGTCACCGAGCTGCGGCCGCGCATCGGGTTGTCCTCGGCGGCGGTGGCCAGCCGCATACCGGTCGACGAGAAGGTCAGCGACCTGGTGGTGTCGGCCGGGTACGCGGTGCTGGGCCGGTGGCGCGAACGCTACGACGACATCGACACCGAGCGCGCCGTCGACATGCTGGAAACCCTGGGCGCCGAACATCTTTCCGACCGCACCTACGGCACCCTGTCCGAGGGCGAGCGCAAGCGGGTGCTGATCGCCCGCGCCCTGATGACCGACCCGGAACTGCTGCTGCTCGACGAACCGGCCGCGGGCCTGGACCTGGGTGGGCGCGAGGAACTCGTGGAGCGGTTGGGCAATCTGGCCGCCGATCCCGACGCGCCCGCGATGGTCCTGGTGACCCACCACGTGGAGGAGATCCCGCCGGGCTTCACCCATGCCCTGCTGCTCAAGGAGGGCGAGGTGGTCGGGCAGGGGCTGCTCGAGGACGTGCTCACCGCCGCGAACCTCAGCGCCGCGTTCAGCCAGTCCATCGCGCTGGACCGGGTCGACGGGCGCTGGTTCGCCCGCCGGGCCCGGCGCGCGGGGCAGCACCGCCGCGCCTGAGGTCCACTCAGCGGGAACCATCGTGTCGCGCCGCTGAACTGTTTCCCTGGCGAACCAAGCGAGCGTTAGGGTGCAGACAGGCCGATGCGACGGCCGCGGTGGCACGCGAGCGGCTCCGATGAGCCCGCCCGATCCACGGTGGCCGCCGGACCGTCGGCCACGTGGTGGAAAGGAACGGTATGAGTGAGTCCGGGGTAGCCGCGCGCGACGCGTCGACGGTGATGCTGGTGCGCGACGGCGATACGGGCATCGAGGTGTTCCTGCAGCGCCGCGTCAGCGGGATGGCCTTCGCGGGCGGTATGACAGTGTTCCCCGGCGGTGGCGTCGACGCCGCCGACGGCACCGCCGACATCGCCTGGGCCGGACCCGCACCGGCGTGGTGGGCCGAGCGTTTCGCGACGTCCGAGCAGAGCGCGCAGGCACTGGTCGCGGCCGCGGTCCGGGAGACCTTCGAGGAATGCGGCGTCCTGCTGGCCGGGCCGACCGCCGACACCGTCGTCGACGACTCCGCGGTCTACCGCGAGGCCCGCGGCAAGCTCGAGCGCCGGGAGCTGTCGCTGGCGGACTTCCTCGCCGCCGAGGGTCTGGTGCTGCGCGCCGATCTGCTGCGCCCGTGGTCGAACTGGATCACCCCCGAAGCCGAACCGCGCCGCTACGACACCCGGTTCTTCGTCGCCGTGCTACCGCAGGGCCAGATCGCCGACGGCGCCACCTCCGAGGCCGCCCAGGTCGTCTGGGCGACCCCGAGCGACGCCCTGGCGAGCTGGCGAGCGGGCGAACACGTCCTGCTGCCGCCGACGTGGTCGCAGCTCGACGGCCTGCGCGGTTTCGCCGATACCGCGGCCGTGCTGGCCGCCGAGCGGGCGATCACCCCGATCATGCCGCACTACACGCCCAATCCCGGAGGCCCGCCGCTGACCGACTTCCCGGACAACGGCCGGTATTTCGCGGAGCTGCCGCAGCTGGGTGCACTGGGCGGCCGGTAGGTTGGCCGCATGGCCGAATTCGTCACCCTCGAGCTGCCCGCCGACCCGTCCGCTCGCGGCGTCGCGCTGCTGCGCATCGATCGTCCGCCGCTGAACCTGGTCGATGCCCAGCTGGCCCGTGAGGTCGCCGCGGCGGCCGAGACGGTGGCCCAACACCCCGGCGTGGCCGCGCTCATCGTCTACGGCGACGAGCGGGTCTTCAGCGCGGGCGACGAGATGACCGAGCTCGCCGAGCTCGACGCCGGGCAGGCCGCCGCGATGGCGGCGGATCTGCAGGCGGCGCTCGGCTGCCTCACCAAGGTGCCGCAGCCGACTGTCGCCGCGATCACCGGCTACTGCCTCGGCGCCGGCCTCGAGCTCGCGCTGGGCGCCGACCACCGGATCATCGGCGACAACGTCAAGCTCGGCCTGCCGCAGATCAAGGCCGGGCTGATCCCGCTCGCCGGCATCCGCAAGCTGTCGCTGCTGATCGGCGCGAGCCGCGCCAAGGACCTCGTCTACACCGGTCGTTTCGTCGACGCCGAGGAAGCCGCGAAGCTCGGTCTGGTCGACGAGGTCGTCGCGCCCGACCATGTGCTCGACGCCGCGCGCCGTTGGGCCGAGCAGTTCGTCACGGCCGCGCCGCGGGCACTGGCCGCCGCCAAGGCCGTCTTCGAAGCGGGCCCGCACGGGCATTCCGCCGCCGTCACCGAGTGGTCGGCGTTGTTCGACACCGACGACGCGCGCACCGGCACCGGGACCTTCGCCGCCGACGGACCGAACAGCGCGACCTTCACCGGACGGTAGCAACTCGCCCGGAACCATCGTTAACTTCGCGATCGGTGATCTCGCGAGCACCTGGGTAACTCCCCAGCCACCTCCTACCGACATGGTGAGAACCGCATGCCCGGCGCCCGAAGCACCGTGCGCACAGCCCCGGCCGAGTACCCGGAGCGGCGGGCCGCGGGTCTCCTATTACTCTTGGCGGTTATGACGGTTCACCCCGATGACCCGGCGCCGAACCCGCACGCCACCGAGGCCGAGGTCGAAGCAGCGCTGAAGGACACCAAGCTCGCCCAGGTCCTGTATCACGACTGGGAAGCGGAGACGTACGACGACAAGTGGTCGATCTCCTATGACGAACGCTGTATCGCGTATGCCCGCGGCCGGTTCGACCTCGCGGTCGGCCCCGCCCCGCTGCCCTATGAACGGGCGCTCGAGCTCGGCTGCGGCACGGGGTTCTTCCTGCTGAACCTGATGCAGGGCGGCATCGCGAAGAAGGGTTCGGTCACCGACCTCTCGCCCGGCATGGTGAAGGTCGCGCTGCGCAACGCCGAGCACCTGGGCCTGGATGTCGACGGCCGCGTCGCCGACGCCGAGACCATCCCGTACGACGACGACACCTTCGACCTGGTCTGCGGCCACGCCGTGCTGCACCACATCCCGGACGTGGAGCTGGCCCTGAAGGAGTGCCTGCGCGTGCTCAAGCCGGGCGGCCGTTTCGTCTTCGCCGGTGAGCCGACCACCATCGGCAACCTCTACGCACGCAGGCTCGGCCAGGCCACCTGGAAGGTGACCACCGAGGTCACCAAGCTGCCGTTCCTGTCCGGCTGGCGTCGTCCGCAGACCGAGCTGGACGAGTCCTCCCGCGCCGCCGCGCTCGAGGCCGTCGTCGACCTGCACACCTTCGACCCGAGCGATCTCGAGAAGATGGCGAAGTCGGCCGGTGCCGTCGACGTGAAGGCCACCACCGAGGAGTTCGCCGCCGCGCTCTGGGGCTGGCCGGTGCGCACCTTCGAGGCCGCCGTGCCCGACGAGAAGCTGACCGTGACCTACCGCATGGCGCAGTACCGCGCCTGGCTGGGCCTGAGCTGGCTCGACGAGAACGTGCTGCGCAAGGTCGTCCCGCGCCAGTTCTTCTACAACGCGATGATCACCGGCGTGAAGCCGGGCGCGGCCGGGAAGTAAGTGGGTTACCGCTTCGGCCGCGACGATGTCGCCTTCCTGGGCAGCGCGGCGGGATCCGCCGCGCTCGCCGAGGTCGACCGGCTGGAGCTGACCCCGGCGACGCACCTGCGCGATATCGAGCGGGTGCGTCGCTCGTATCCGGACCGGACCGCCGCGCTGATCGAGACGGTGCGGTTGCGGCGCAAGGCCGCGGTGAAGCTGCCCGGGGCCGCCGACTGGCTGTTCACCGACGACGCGTTGCAGCAGGCGACGCCCGCGCTGGTCGCCCGGCACCGGGCGGCCCGGCTGGCCGGCCGGGCCGTGCACGACGTCACCTGTTCGATCGGGGCGGAACTGGCCGAGTTGTCGGCCGTGTGCCCGGCGGTGATCGGCAGCGATCTCGACGAGGTGCGGCTGGCGATGGCCGCCCACAATCTGTCGACGCGGGGGCGAAACATCGTGCTGGCGAGGGCTGATGCCCTCACCCCGACGTCGCGGGACACCGTGATCATCGCCGATCCGGCCCGCCGCGCGGACGGCCGCCGTACTTACGACCCCGCGAAACTCCAGCCCCCACTACCCGATCTGCTGGCCGCGTACGCGGGCCGCGACATCGCGGTGAAGTCCGCGCCCGGCCTGGACTTCGACCGGCTCGGCTGGGCGGGCGAGGTGGAGATCGTGTCCCTGGACGGCGCGGTCCGCGAAGCCTGTCTGTGGTCGCCCGGGCTGACCGAACCCGGCGTCACCCGTCGCGCCACCGTCCTCGATTCCCGGGGCAGCGCGACCACACTCACCGACACCGACCCCGACGACATCCCCGAGCGCGCGCCGGGCGAGTGGATCGTCGACCCCGACGGCGCGATCGTGCGGGCGGGCCTGGTCCGCCACTACGCCGCGAAACACGGCCTCTGGCAGCTCGATCCGCAGATCGCCTACCTCACCGGCGACACGGTCCCGGCGGGCATGCGCGGCTTCCGCATCGACGATCGCTTCGAACTGCGCGAGAAGACGCTGCGCCAGGAACTGTCGCGGCGCGACTGCGGGTCGCTCGAGATCCTGGTCCGCGGCATCGATATCGACCCCGACGCCCTGCGCAGGAAGCTGAAACTGCGCGGTTCGGTCCCGTACACCCTGGTCGTCACCCGCATCGGCCGGGCGGGCGTCGTCTTCCTCTGCACCGCGGTCGCCGCGACGCGCTAGCCCTCGATCTTCTTCACCACCCGCTGCACCGTGAGCCAGGTGCGGGTGGTGATGTCCTTGCCGTAGGTCTTCTCCAGGCGGGCCATGAAGTCGGGCGTCGCGCCGGTGCTGTTGTCGATGACGGTGAGGAACGCGCGGGCGTCGCGGTCGTAGCCGATGACGCGGGTCAGCGGATCGTCGTCGAACGAGGACAGCTCGGCCTCGCGCATCTCGTGCTTGAAGAAGGTGACTGTCAGATACGAGCCGCGCTCGTGCGGGAGCCCGTCGAACGGGTCGCGATCGAGCAGCTCGCGCAGCACGCGGTGACTGCGGATGATCGTTCCGCCGGGAATGCCGAGCTCGGCCGCCAGCGCCTCCTGGACGCGGTCCTCGAGGTCGGCCGGGTCGTCGCCGGTGCGGAACACCAGATTGCCGCTCGTGAGTACCGAGGCGACCTTGTCGAACCCGAGCCCTTCGAGCACCCCGCGCAACTTCTCGTTGCGCATGTTCGGGTTGGTCGGCATGATCCCCCGCAGCAGTGCCGCATAGCTCTCCACGGACCCGACCGTACCGACCGCCACCGACACACACCATCGCAGCGCGCCGCCCGGCGCGCTGCGACGACGGGTTACGCCTGGGCGGCGGCGTTCTTCTTGCGCTCGATATCGGCCAGCGCGGCCAGGTAGGCCTCGCGCTCCTCGGCGCTCGCGTCCCAGGCGACCTTGCGGTTCTTGACCACCTTGGCCGGCGCGCCGACGGCGATGCTGAAGTCCGGGACGTCACCGCGGACCACCGCGTGCGCGCCGAGCACACAGCCACGGCCGACGCGGGTGTCGCGCAGCACGGTCACCTTCGCCGCGATCCAGGTGTCGGGGCCGATCCGCACCGGGCTCTTGACGATGCCCTGGTCCTTGATGGGCAGGGTGATGTCGTCCATCTTGTGGTCGAAGTCGCAGATGTAGCACCAGTCGGCGACCAGCGTCGACTCGCCGATCTCGATGTCGAGGTAGGTGTTGACGACGTTGTCCTTGCCGAACACCACCTTGTCGCCGATGCGCAGCGAACCCTCGTGGCACCGGATGGCGTTGCCGTCACCGATGTGCACCCAGCGGCCGATCTCCATGCGGGCGAATTCCGGCGTCGCGTGGATCTCCACATTGCGGCCGAGGAACACCATCCCGCGCAGCACGATGTGCGGGTTGGTCAGCCGGAACTTGGCCAGCCGGTAGTAGCGCACCAGGTACCACGGGGTGTAAGCGCGGTTGGCGAGTACCCAGCGCAGCGAGTCCTTGGTCAGGAACCGCGCCTGCTGCGGATCGCGGCGGCGGGAACCACGCCAGCGCGCGCTCAGCGGCGCGCCCCACATGCTCGTCACGAAGTACTCTCCCGTCGTGATCGCACCGGGCCAGCCCCGGGGATTCGGTCGTCGGTTACACAGAGTACTTTCGGAGCGCACGCCTACCGTGCGATACCCCGATCATCGGCTCGATTACACAGGGAGATCAGCAGGTGCGAACTCGGACTCGTGTCGCGGCCTCGCTCGCTGCCGCCGGTGTGGTGGCGCTGGCAGGATGCGGCACCGATGTGGACGACATCACCGTCGGCGGCGGAAAGGGCTGGCCCGCAGCTCATCACGACGGCCGCAACGGCGGGGCGAGCCCGGTGACGGGCGCGGAGGCGATGACGCTGAGCTGGTCACGTCCGGTGGGCGGTCCGATCGCCCAGCCGTTGACGATCGGCTCCGAGGGTCAGATGTTCGTCACCTCGAGCACCGGCAACTGCGCGATCTTCTCCTTCCAGATGCGCACCGGCCGCAAGCGCTTCTGCAACCCGCTCGGCCCGTCGACGATCGAGGCGCCGACCGTGGTCGACGGCGTCAGCAATGTCTACGTCGGTGACGACGGCGCGGTGAACTCCTTCAACTACCTCGGTCAGCCCCGCTGGCGCACGCCGGTGGCCGGTGTCCCGGTGGCGATCCAGTTCACCGGTGACGGCCGGGTGCTGACGGTGACCCAGTCCGGCCAGGTCGACATCCTGAGCCGCCAGACCGGCGGCCGCGAGGTGCCGACGCTGCAGCTGCTCGGCGAGCCCGACTTCCTGCAACTGCCCGGCCTGACCCGCCCGGCCTCCGGCGACGGCCTGAGCGATTGCCAGACCGGCGGCCCGCGCTGCGCGGTCGCCAACACCACCGCAGTCGACCCCGATTCGGGCCGGTTCTTCGTCACCGTGTGGGAGCCGGGCAAGTCGGTGGCCTCGCTGCGGTCGATGCGCTACGCCGACGGCAAGGTCGTCCAGGAGTGGAGCGCCGACATGCTCACCGGTGGCAGCGCCACCAGCCCCACCCTCTCCGGCGACGGCGCCACCGTCTACGTCGGCGACAACAGCGGCCGCCTGATCGCCGTGAACGCCGAGGACGGCAGCACCCGCTGGACCCACGCGCTCGGCTGGACGCCCAGCGGCGGCATCTCCGTCGTGGACGACCTGATCATCCCCGCCGGCGACGACGGTTACCTGATGGCCGTGCACGACCGGGGCGAGCGCGCCGAGCCGGCCTGGGAACGCAAGGACCTCGCCCTGCGCGGCACCCCCGCCGGAACCGCGGGTGGCGTCGGCTATACCGTCGCCGCCATCGGCGCGGGGCTGAGCCTGATCACCTTCGACACCGCCACCGGCAACACCATCGACTCCGATGCGCTGCCCGGCGCCACCGGCACCACCACCGGCACCTCCGTCGGACCGGAGGGCGAGGTCGTCGTCGCCACCCGCGTCGGCGAGATCTTCACCTTCACCCCCGACGTCTGACCAGACGTCAGTACGGGTTGATCCGGTCGGCCCAGCGCGCGCCGGCCTCCGCCGCGAGGTGGCGGGGGAAGGAGATGCGGGCCGGGTCGCCGTCGGCGGTGTAGCGCTGCTCCGGGTGGGCGGCCAGCCAGTCCAGCCAGTAGCCCGAATCGAACGGGACCGCGCCCCGGCCGGATCGGATGCGCGGCACGCCGCCGGGGTCGATCGCGCCGTACGGTGCGGGGGCGGGGTTCGAACCGACCAGCATGACGGCGTCGAAGCGGTAGCCGGTCCCGTCCCAGCTGCCCGCGGCGGCCAGCGCGTGATCGCGCGGAGAGATGCCCAGCGGTAGGGCCATGGTGCGCACGGTGACTCCCGGCGCGGCCGCGCGTACCGCGCGCACGTTCTGCGCCAGTTGGCGTTGCACACCGTCGGCGTCGAGGTTCGCGAGATTCGCGTGATCGGCGGTGTGCGCGCCGATCTCGTGGCCGTTGGCCGCCAGCCACGGCAGCGCCCGTGGGTCGGCGCCGAACGGCTCGTTGTTGACGTAGAAGGTGGCGACCGGCCGGAAATCCGGGTAGCGGGCGCCGAATTCGGTGAGGATGCCCGCGGCGCTGTCGGGAGCCACGGCGCCGCTGTCGGTGAACGCGATCTGGCTGCCGGTGGAATCGTCGAAGGTGAGCACGACCGGGTGGGTGCCGGCGGGCAGGTCGAGGTCGCCGGCGACGTACTGCGCCGCCGTCACCGGGCGGTAGCCCTCGCGATACAGCCGTTCCAGCTCGTCCCGGAACTCCGCGGGGGTCTGGTCGTATTCCCCGGCCGGGTTCGGGGTGATCTGGTGGTACATCAGCACCGGGACGAATCCCAGTTCGTTGGCGGCGATCTCGGCCGGATTCGGCGGTGCGGGTTTCGCCGCGGTCGTGGGTGGCGGAGCGGCGGGAGCCGGTGCTTCCGGTGTCGCGCAGGCGGTGAGCGCCGCGATCAGCAGGAGCGCAGGCGCTAGTCGAAGGACAACATTCGAACCGCCGGTCATCGCGGCGATATTACGCGGCGGCCGAGGTTTTCCCTCGATCTTGCGATAACCCGCAGACAGCCCGTGCGACTGCGCCATAGTGGCCTGGCGAACGGTAGTGGAAGTTGGTGCGGGCGTTGGGATTGCGGATCCAGTCGGGCGATCGGCGGCGGTGGGCGACGATCGCCTCGGGTGCTGTCCTCGCGGTGGTCATCGTGGCTCTGGTGGCGGGATTCGCGCTGAGCAGGTCCGATTCGGAGCCGTCGGCCGATACCGTGCCACCGGTCCTCGAGGTGGCACCACCCGAGCTCGCGCGGTCCTATCGCGCGCCGGTCGTGGTGCGCGGCAAGGCCATCGATGCCGTGCGCGTGTCGATCGGCACCGACACGGTGACACCCGCCGCGGACGGCTCGTTCGAGATCTCGGTGCCGTGGGCGCCCGCCGTCGAGGTCGTCGCGGTGGACGCCGCCGGTAATCGGAGCAGCGGCATCGCTGTCACGGCGGTCGCGCTGCCGCGCATGCGGGCGGTGCATGTCACCGCGCATGCCTGGTCGCACGAGGGGTTGCGCGAGGCCGTCCTCGACCTCGCTCGCGAAGGCCGCATCGATACCGTGCAGCTCGATATCAAGGACGAGGACGGCGTCGTCGGCTACGACTCCCAGGTCCCGCTGGCCCGCGAATCCGGTGCCGTCGCCGCCATCTACGATGCGCCGTCGGCCCTGCGGCAGCTGCACGAGCTGGGCCTGCAGGTGGTCGGGCGCATCGTCGCCTTCCGCGATCCGACGGTGGCGGCGTGGGCCTGGCACAACGACAGACCCGACTGGGTGATCCAGAACCAGTCCGGGCAGCCCTATTCCAGCCACTACGGCCCGATCGCCTTCACCAATGTCGCTCATCCCGACATCCGCCGCTACACCATCGATCTGGCGGTGGAAGCCGCCCAGCTCGGCTTCGACGGCATCATGTACGACTACGTCCGCCGCCCCGACGGCAGCCTGACCAGCATGCGTTTCGCCGGACTCACCGGTACCCCCACCGACGCGGTCGCCGGATTCCTCGCCGAGAGCCGCTACCCGGTCCACCTCGCCGGCGCCCACCTGAGCGCCGCGGTCTACGGCATCGCCGCCACCCGCCCCGACGAGATCGCCCAGGACATCCCCCGCATGGCCCGCAGCGTCGACTTCGTCGCCCCCATGCTCTACCCCTCACACTGGAACTCCGGCGAATACGGCGTAGCCAACCCCAACGCCCAGCCCTACGACATCATCGCCCGTTCCCTCCACGACTTCCAGACGAGCACCGCGGGCACCGGCGCGACAGTCATCCCCTGGCTCCAGGACTTCAGCCTCGGCGTCCCCTACGGCGACGCCGAACTCCGAGCCCAGATCGACGCCACCCACGACACCGGCATCAACAGCTTCTTCCTCTGGAACGCCGCCACCCGCTACCACACCAACGGCATCCCCCCAGCCTGAGAACGCCGCCTGCTCAGACATGGGTCGGCTCCTTCGTCGTGGTGGTCGGCCACCAGCGACGGTAGAGCCGGGTCGCGACCCCGGCGTCATGCGTTGTGGGTGAACTCGAACTCGGCGCGCGACCCGGGAACGGCCGCGCGACGAGCACCGCGTCCTACTTCGGGTCGCGCTCCGGCAGCGGCCGTTCCACGATGTCGGGGCGGCCCAGCGAGGTGCGCACCCGGCGCTTGGCCGCCGAGTAGACCTGCGCGGTCTCCGCGGCGACCACGTCCCAGGCGAAGTCGGCGGTGAGCCGTTCGCGGGCGTTGTAGGCGCGGTCCTGCGCGGTGGCCGGATCGTCGAGGACGGCGCGGGCCGCGTCGACGATGCCGTCCACGTCGGCCGGTTCGAAGGAGGCGCCGGTGACACCGTCGATGACGGCCTCGCCGAGTCCACCCGCGGTGGAGGCGATCAGCGGGACACCCGCGGCGGCCGCTTCCAGAGCGACGATCCCGAACGGCTCGTACCGGCTCGGCAGCACGATGGCGTCCGCGCCGTGCAGCCAGCCCAGCAGCTCGGAGTGCCCGAGACTGCCGACGAACTGCACCGCCCTGGCGACGCGATGCACGCGCGCCCGCTCCCGCAGCCAGTCGAACTGGGTGCCGACACCGGCGACGGTGAGGGTGGTCCCGGGGTGGGCGCGGCGGATGCGGGGCAGCGCCGCGATCGCGTCCTGCACGCCCTTCTCGTATTCGAGCCTGCCCACGTAGAGCAGCTTCGGCGGCCCGGAGCGCGGCGCGCGCGGCCGGAAGGTCCACGCGCCGACATCGATGCCGTTGCGGATCACCGTGATCGGCGCGAGCTCGGGCCCGTAGAGGCGTTCCACCTCGTCCTGCATGGAGGTCGAGCAGGTGATCAGCTGATCGGCCTCGTTGGTCAGCCACCACTCGACCGAATGGACCTGCTTGTTGACCCGCCCCGACACCCAGCCACTGTGGCGACCGGCCTCGGTGGCGTGGATGGTGGCCACCAGCGGCACGTCGTAGTACTCGGCCAGCGCGATGGACGGGTGCGCGACCAGCCAGTCGTGCGCGTGCACGACATCAGGCGTCCACCCCTCGCCGACACCCGGCTTGCCCAGGGCGACGCCGGCGCGGACCATCGCGTGCCCCATCGCCAGGGTCCAGGCGAGCATGTCCTCGCCGAAGTCGAAGCAGGGCGGGTCCTCGGCCACCGCGACGACGAGCACGCCGTCGGCGATGTAGGAGTGCGTGGGGTGGGTGACCGAGTCGGTGCCCGTCGGCCTGCGCGCCAGCACCACGACCTCGTGACCGGCCGCGGCCAGCTCCACCGCCAGGTGATGGACATGTCGACCGAGCCCCCCGACCACGACCGGCGGGTACTCCCACGACACCATCAAAATCTTCATGCGAATCCTTCAGCGGCGGCCGACGGGACAGCGGTCGGCAACCGCCGCGCGTCCAGACCTGGGAAGAATCCGTCGGCCAGGTTCCATCCTGCCGCGAGACGGGCCGCTTTGGCGAACTGGCCGGCCCCGATGGCCTCGGCGAGTTCGCGCACCGCGTGCGCGTGCTCGTGCGCCCGATCGCGGGCGTACCCGGCGGCGGAGTCCTTGGAGACCATGAAGGCCCAGTCGCTGGAGACGGTGAGAATCGCCTCCCGGAGCAACTGATCGGCGACCGGATCGCGCAGCGAACCGCCCCGGCCGACCTTGTCGAGGGTGTCCAGCGCCAGCCGCACGATGTCGGCGTTGAGCTCGACGAGGTCGGCGACCTGATCGCCCGCCCATACCCGCCAGTCCTTGCCGGAACCCCACGACGAGTCGTTGAGCTGCACGGGTTCGCCCACGAAGCCGTTGTCACGGGCGTCGGCGAGGGTGCCGACGGTGACGCCCGCTTCGGGCAGTGCGCGCAGCACCTGCTCGAGCCAGGCGGGGCCCTCGTGCCACCAGTGGCCGAACAGTTCGGTGTCGAACGCGGCCACCACGAGGGCGGGCCTGCCGATCCGCGCGGACTCCTCGATCAGCCGGGCGCGCACGGTCTCGACGAAGTCGGCGACATCGCGGGTGATGGCGGTGGCGGCGAGTTCCGGATCGTAAGGGGCCTTGTCAGGACCGGCGACGGTCTTGCCGGTCACCCGGGACGGTTTGAGACCGGTCGCGTGGTCGTAGTGGTGGAAATCGCGGTAGGCGCTCTGGCCCGGGTAGCCCTGTTTCGGCGACCAGACCCGGTAGCTCACCTGGAGATCGCGGCCGAACGCGAGCACGTCGGCGTCGCGGACCGGCCTGCCGAGGGTGGTGTCGCCGCGCAGCGACGGGCCGTCGACCATGAAATGCGTCACACCCGCGGCGTCGTAGTTACGCTCCATTCCGGGGGTGTAGCCGCACTCGGGCGCCCAGATGCCGGTGGGGGTGGTGCCCCAGCGCAGCCGCGCGTCGGCCAGGCCCTCGGTGAGCTGGAACTGCCGCAGCCGCTCGTCGAGCAGCGGCTGGAACGGGTGGGCCAGCGGACCACCGAGCAGTTCGATCGCGTCGGCGTCGATGAGCGAGCGCCACACCGGCGCGCTGCCGTGCCGCCAGTCCCGCTCGAACTCGGTCAATGCCGTTGCGGCGAGCCGATGTTCGTGCCGGCCCAGCGCCACATTGCCCGACATCGACGCCTCGTCGGCGCGCAGCTGCCAGTTGCCCAGCCAGTGGTGCATGCCCGCCAGGCAGTGCGGATCGTCGAGCTGAGCGGCCAGCACCGGGGTGATACCCAGGCTCAGCAGGTGTGTACGGCCCTCGGCCGCAAGGTTTTTCAGTACCCGGACCACGGGCAGGTACGAGGCGGCCCAGGACTGGTAGAGCCATTCCTCGCCGACCGGCCAGCGGCCGTGATGGGCCAGCCAGGGCAGGTGGGAATGCAGAACGAGCGTGAACTGGCCCGGCACGGAGCCGGACCGGGCGGAGCGGGAATCGGTCAACGCCGTGCCTTTTCGGCGATCGCGACCAGGTCCAGGCTCGCGTCGATCTCGCCAGCCCGCAGGTCGAAATCGTCGATGGTGACGGCCGCGACGTCGGCGGTCAGGTCGGCCGGCCACGGCTCACCGGCCAGCGCGCGCTCGATCTGGGCGTCGATGAACGACCCACCGTGCTTGGCGTCCAGCGCTTTCAGGCTCGCGCCGTGGTGCACGCCGAGCATCTCCGAGACCGTGAACCCGGCCTCGACCAGCAGTTCGGTCAGCTCGGCCGCGTTGAGTTCGCGGGTGTGGAACGGGTTGAGCGGGGTGTCGCGACCGGGGGAGAAGGTGATCCGGTTCGGGGTGCTGATCAGCAGCTGCCCGCCCGGGCGCAGCACGCGCAGGCATTCGCGCAGGAACTGCGCCTGGTCCCAGAGGTGCTCGATGACCTGGAAATTCACCACGACATCGACGGATTCGTCGTCGAGCGGCAGCTCGGCGAGATTGCCCTGGATCATCTCGACCCGCGGGTAGCGCGCGCGCACGTGCGCGACGGCGCCGTCGTCGTAGTCCACGCCGACGACACGCGCGGCCACGCCGGCGATCATGTCGGCGCCGTAGCCCTCGCCCGAACCCGCCTCGAGCACGGTCTTGCCGGTGCACCGGTCGAGCAGGCGGGCATAGGCGATCTCGTGCCGACGGAACCAGTAGTTCTCCTCGGCGATACCGGGCACGGTCCGCTCACCGGTCAGCGGCAGTGGTTCATGTGTGGCGGCCACAGGTGCGGCAGGGATCACAGCCTCGCTCATTTCTCCGACGTTACTGGTACCGCGGGTTCCCACAGGACTCAGGGATCGGTTCCGAACCCCTTGCGCATGTAGGTTACCCACGAGTAACTTAGCGTAGGGTAGTGTTCCGCTCTGAGCTACTCACACGGACGTACGGCCCAGCTCGTGCGGCCCGCCACCACGTGTACCCAGAAGGAGGTCGACGAAGACCGATGCCGAACATCGTCGTACTCATCAAGCAGGTTCCCGACACCTGGTCCGAGCGCAAGCTGACCGATGGTGACTTCACCCTCGACCGCGAGGCCGCCGACGCCGTCCTCGACGAGATCAACGAGCGCGCCGTCGAGGAAGCGCTGCTGATCAAGGAGGCGCAGGGCGGCGAGGTCACCGTGCTGGCCGCCGGTCCGGATCGCGCCACCGAGGCCATCCGCAAGGCGCTGTCCATGGGTGCCGACAAGGCCATCCACATCAACGACCCGGCGATCCACGGCTCCGACGCCGTGCAGACCGCGTGGGTGCTGGCCGGCGCGCTGGGCCAGGTCGAGGGCGTCGAGCTGGTCATCGCCGGCAACGAGGCCACCGACGGTCGCGCGGGTGCCGTGCCTGCGATCATCGCCGAGTACCTGGGCATCCCGCAGCTGACGCACCTGCGCAAGCTGACCGTCGACGGCGACAAGATCACCGGCGAGCGCGAGACCGACGAGGGCGTCTTCAAGCTCGAGGCGTCCCTGCCCGCGATCGTCTCGGTCACCGAGAAGATCAACGAGCCGCGCTTCCCGTCCTTCAAGGGCATCATGGCCGCGAAGAAGAAGGAAGTTCAGGTCTTCACCCTGGCCGACCTGGGCATCGACCCGTCGACCGTGGGCGTCGCCAACGCCGGCACCCAGGTCACCGGCTCCACCCCGAAGCCTGCCCGTACCGCGGGCGAGAAGATCGCGGACGAGGGCGAGGGCGGCAACCAGATCGCCACCTACCTCATCGGTCAGAAGATCATCTGATCCGGCCCCGTCCGAGACTTCGAAGGAGAAAGAACAATGGCTGAAGTACTTGTGCTCGTCGAGCACGCCGACGGTGCCGTGAAGAAGGTCAGCACCGAACTGCTCACCGCCGCCCGCACCCTGGGCGAGCCCGCCGCCGTCGTCACCGGCCCGGCCGGTACCGCCGAGAAGCTGGCCTCCGCGCTGGCCGCCGCCGGCGCCGAGAAGATCTACGTCGCCGAGTCCGACGACGTCGACGGCTTCCTGGTCACCCCGAAGGTCGACGTGCTCGCCGGTCTGGTCGAGTCCGCCTCGCCCGCCGCCGTGCTGGTCGCCGCCACCGCCGAGGGCAAGGAGGTGTCGGGCCGCCTCGCCGCGCGCATCGGCTCCGGCCTGCTCGTCGACGTCATCGGCGTCAACGCCGACGGCTCGGCCGTGCACTCCATCTTCGGTGGCGCGTTCACCGTCGACGCCAAGGCCACCGGCGACGTGCCGGTGATCTCCCTGCGTCCGGGTGCCGTCGAGGCGGTCGCCCAGGCCGGCGCCGGCGAGCAGGTCGTCGTCGCGGTTCCCGCCCAGGAAGAGGGCGTCGTCAAGGTCGTCTCGCGGGAGCCGATCGTGGGCGGCGACCGTCCGGAGCTCACCGAGGCCGGCATCGTCGTCTCCGGTGGCCGTGGTGTCGGTTCCGCCGACAACTTCGCGGTCGTCGAGGCGCTGGCCGACTCGCTCGGTGCCGCCGTCGGCGCCTCGCGTGCCGCCGTCGACTCGGGCTACTACCCGGGCC
Organism: Nocardia fodinahabitans; assembly: GCF_052983615.1. Lineage (NCBI taxonomy): Bacteria > Bacillati > Actinomycetota > Actinomycetes > Mycobacteriales > Nocardiaceae > Nocardia > Nocardia fodinahabitans. The sequence continues at coordinate 1,260,126 of NZ_JBRJJC010000001.1, read as the reverse complement.
AGTTCCAGGTCGGTCAGACCGGTAAGACGGTCTCCCCGCAGCTCTACATCGCCCTGGGCATCTCCGGCGCCATCCAGCACCGCGCCGGCATGCAGACCTCGAAGACCATCGTCGCGGTCAACAAGGACGAAGAGGCCCCGATCTTCGAGATCGCGGACTACGGCATCGTGGGCGACCTGTTCAACGTCGCCCCGCAGCTGACCGAGGCCGTGAAGTCCCACAAGGGATAGAGACTCGCAGCGCTGTGCGGCCCCGTCCGGGTTCTCCGGGCGGGGCCGCTGGCGTCTCGCGAGAGATGTCGTCGCCGCTGAGTAGCATGAGCGAATGGCCGTGCCGAGCGTCGACCGTCCTGACCTGCCCGAGTCGATGACCTGGGAAGAGCTGGCGAAGCTACCCGAAGAGGTCGCCGCCCAGATCGAGTTGTGGAACGGGCGAGTCGTGTGGACGCGCCGCGGGCCAGGCGAACATCAATTGGCGACACTGCTGTTAGCGCAGGAAATCAGGCGCTGTTCCAGCGACGACAGGTTGTCGCACCCCGAACGCTGCTGGCGAGGAAATCTCGAGACGAATGTTTTCTTCGGCACCACGGGTAAGTCCGATTTCGTCACCCCGGACTTCCTCGTGCACCGTTGCTTGCCGGCTGGCTCCGATGTCCGCGCTGCCGACACAGTGCTGGTCGGCGAAGTCCTGTCGCCGTCGAATACCCCGTCCGAGATGGAGGCGAAGAAGGCTCGCTACGCGGGTGCGGGTATTCCGTCGTACTGGGAAGTCGAACTGACACAGGATCTCACCGGTATCGGAGCGCTGCGGGTCTACATCCTCGAGATCGGTCATGGCGAGCTTCCGCCGGGAGTCCGCCCGCTCCGGCCCGCCAACTACCTGCTCGCCGGTGAGTGGAATCCGACGTCGGCTGCCGGCGTCTCGTTCCCGTATCCGTTCTCGATCGAGATTCCTTGGTCGGCGCTGGCCTTCTGATCAGGCGGGGTCGGGGGCATTCACCGGCCGGCCGAGAACCATCCACTTCTCGGGGTCGGTGAGGGGCTCGAAGCCGAACTTCTCGTAGAGGGTGTGGGCGTCGTGGGTGGCGAGCATGATGCGGCGCAGGCCGTAGGGGGCGAGGTGGTCGCGGACCGCGGCGATCAGTGCGACGCCGACGCCTTTACCGCGCACCGCGCGATCGACGTACACGTCACAGAGCCAGGCGAAGGTGGCCTGGTCGGTGACCACCCGGGCGTAGGCGACCTGTTGGCCCGAGACACTGTCGTACACACCGAAATTGAGTGATTCCGCGATCGCGCGATCCTGCAGCTCGCGGGTTCGGCCCATGGCCCAGTACGAGTCGGCGGACAACCAGGTGTGTACGCGGGCGGCATCGACGCGGGCGGTCTCGGCCGAGATTTCGTAACCGGCGGGGATTTCGGGGAGTGGCGTGTCGGTCATCCGGGCAGAATTCCAGGCCGGCGAACGCATGTCGAGCGGGTTTTGCGCCCGCCTGCATGTTCGTCCTCTCGGGTCCGTCGGTGGTCTCAGCACTATCATGGGGCCATGTCGCTGCCAGGTGTCGATCGGCCTGACCTGCCGGAATTCATGACGTGGGAAGAACTGGAGCGGCTTCCCGCGGAGATCGCGGATCAGATCGAGCTCTGGGAGGGCCGCGTCGTCTGGGTCCGCCGTGGCCCGGGAGAACATCAGACGTTCACCCGCCGGTTCGTGAACGAGCTGGAACGGTGTGCCCGGCAGGCCATGGAGACGGCTCAGCCGCAGAAGTGCTGGCGGGTCAACCTGGAAACGAACGTATTCCTCGGTGCCACCGGTAAGTCGGACTTCCTCACCCCGGACTTCCTGGTTCATCGGTGTCTGGCTGCGGCCTATCAGGACGTGCGGGCAGACGACACTGTTCTGGTCGGCGAAGTGCTGTCGCCGTCGAATACGCAATCCGATATCGAAGCGAAGAAGAGCCGATACGCGCGGGCAGGTATCCCTTGGTACTGGGAGGTGACGCTCGAGCGGGATGTCAGCGCCATCGCCATCATCCGGGTCTACGGTCTCGAGACCAGCTATCCAGCACTTCCTGACGGGGTGAGCCCGCTCTATCCGGTGAGCTACCGGCTCGTCGGCGAGTGGATCAACGGCTCGGTGACCGCCGTCGACTTCACCCATCCCTTCCCGATCGATGTTCCGTGGTCCGCACTGGCCTTCTGATCGAATGGTCATCGCACCTACCGAGACCGCCGTGGCAGGGTGGGTGGGGTGACGACTTTGCCGATCGAGGTGCCGCCGGAGGTCGAAGAGACGGTGCGGGGGGTGTTCGGGGCCGCGGGGGAGCGGTGGCTCGTGGATCTGCCCGGGCTGGTGGAAAAGCTGTGTGTGGCTTGGGAGTCGACGGTGATCGGCCCGGCGTTCGGGGGTGGCACGCACGCGTTCGTTGCGCCGGTGCGGCGCGGGGACGGGTCGGTGGCGGTGCTCAAGGTGCCGGTGGTCGACGAGGAGAACGTTGCCGAGGCGACCGGGCTGTTCTGCTACGGCGGGGACGGGGCCGCGACGCTGTACCGGTTCGACGTCGCCAGTGGCGCGATGCTGATGGAGTGGGCGCGGCCGGGGGAGCCGCTGCTCGCGCAGCCGGGGTTCCCGAGTCTGGAGGGCCGGCCGGAGAACGCGGGCCGGGTTCGCCTGGCGTGCAGGCTGCTTCGCCGGTTGCGGCGGGAGCCGGTCGGCATTCCGGCGGACTATCCGACGCTGCCGACAGCGGCAGACATGGTCGCGCAGTGGACCGCACGGCTTCAGCGGCCGGAACCCGAACTCGCCGAGGTCCTTCCAGCGGGTCTGCGCGAGCAGGCCCTGGCTTGGTGCGCGCGCCTAGCCGTTCCGGCGGGACCGCTGCTCGTCGTGAATCGCGACACCCACCTCGGCAATATCGTTGCCGCCGAACGCGAACCGTGGCTCCTGATCGATCCGAAGCCCTACCTGGGCGACGCCGCCTTCGACGCGGGCTTCCTGAGCATGATCCAGGTCCAGTCCACGCCGACCCCCGCGCACGCCCGCGCCGTGGTCGCCGCGACGGCACGTGACCTCGACGTCCCCGTCGACCGCGCCCACGGCTGGGCCTTCCTGCGGGCGATCGAGGAGATCATCTGGTCGGTCGAGGACGAAGACGCTGAGATGCTGCCGCTCCACCTGGCCGTCGCACACGCCTTGGTGATCTCGCCCACCGGCTAGCCACTCCCTGGTGACTGCCCAGCAGCGAGCGTGCCAGGCGTGAGCGACCAGCTGTCAGCACCGGCGCACCTCACCGCCGTCCACGCGCTGGTCCGGAACGGCGCCGAGCACTGCCCTACCGCCGGTGCAGTGCGTCCAGCAGGGTGCTGACGATCGGGTTCTGGCGGGCGTCCTCGCGCAGGACCGCCGAGACCGGGATGCGGAGGCGGTGATCGGTGAGGTCGAGGGTGAGTAGGCCCTTGGTGGGGCCCTCGTAGAGGACGGTCCAGGATTCGGGGCGGTTGAGCAGTTCCATGGTGGCGGTGTGGTCCGGGGGGATCGGCGGCCCGAAAGTGGGGCCGACGGGGAGGTCGGCGAAGGCCGAGCGGATCAGGGTGTGCAGGAGGACCTGTTCCTGTTCGGGCGGGAGCAGCAGGGGATAGGGGCTGAGGTCGGCGAGGGTGACCACGCCCTTGCCCGCCAGCGGGTGACTGCTGGAGATGGCGATCACCAGGTCCTCGACCCAGAGCTGTTCCACCGCCAGGCCGGGTTGATCCACGCTGCCGCGGATCAGCGCGAGATCGCAGTCGCCGTCGGCCACGGCGGTGATCCGCTGGCGGAACGGTTTGATGACGTATTCGATCTCGGCGTCGGGGTGGGCGGCGCGGGCGGCGGCGATCGCGGACAGGGAGCGCGCCGCGAACGACATGTTGGCGGCGAGGCGGATGCGCGGGCCGGTGGTGCGCACGGCGGCGCGGATCGCGGACTCCAGGCTCAGCATCTGCTTGGCCAGGGGGAGCAGCCGCAGGGTGGCGTCGGTGGGGACGACGGCGCGCGTCGTGCGCTCGAACAGCTGGGCGCCGAGGTCACGTTCGAGTCTCGCGATCTGGTGGCTGATCGCGGATTGGGAGATGAAGCAGCGGCTCGCCGCGCGGCTGAAACTGAGCTCCTCACAGACCGCGACGAAGTACGCCAGCTGGCGAAGTTCCACCAGGTACCTCCTATTGATTAGTTATACAGATAAGAGTCATCTTCAGTATGCGCCCAAACACTGGAAACATCTGCGTTCCGCATCGCGTTTACTCATATGAAAGGACTCATTACCGATCTTGGAGCGCGCGATCATGGAACACACGGATGTCGTCATCGTCGGTTCGGGCTTCGGCGGACTCGCCGCTGCCAAGCAACTGAGCAAGTCACGAATCAGCTACGTCCTGATCTCGAGCACGCCCGAGCACCTGTTCCAGCCGCTGCTCTACCAGGTGGCCACCGGCGTGCTCGCGCCCGAGGAGATCGCGCCGCCGATCAAGAACGTACTGCGCCGTCACCCCGAGGCCGACGTCCGGCTCGGCAAGGTCACCGCGATCGACGCCGAGGCCGCCGTGCTCACCTACGAGACCGCCGAGGGTACCCGCCGGATCAGCTACGGCTCGCTGATCGCGGCCACCGGTGCCAACCAGAGCTACTTCGGCCGCGACGACTTCGCGGACAAGACCTTCTCGCTCAAGACCATCGACGACGCCCAGCGCCTGCGCGACCAGATCGCCTCGGTGTTCGCCGCGGCCCAGGGCGCCGACGAGGCGACCCGGCGCAGGCTGCTCAGCTTCGTCGTGGTCGGCGCGGGCGCGACCGGCGTCGAGGTGGCGGGCCAGATCAAGGAGCTCGCCAAGCGTCACTTCCACCAGGAGGTGTCGGTGACCCTGGTCGAGGGCGCGGGCGCGGTGCTGCCCCCGTTCGGCGGCGGGCTCTCGGAGTACGCGAAGCGCTCGCTGACCGACAGCGGCGTCGAGGTGCTGCTGGGCACCTTCGTCACCGATATCGACGAGGGCAAGGTGACGGTCAAGGACGCCGAGGGCATCGAGCGCGGCATCGCCGCCGAGACCGTGGTGTGGTCGGCCGGTGTGCAGGCGGGTGGGTTCGCGGCGCTGCTGGCCGAGGCCACCGGCGCGGAGACCGATCGCGCGGGCCGGCTGCTGATCAACCCGGACCTGACCGTCGGCGGCCACGCCGACATCTACGCCATCGGCGATATGACCTCGCTCAACGGCTACCCCGGCCAGTCGCCGGTCGCCATGCAGGAGGGCCGCCACGCCGCCGACATCATCCGGCGCAAGAAGGACGCGGGCACGCCGTTCGTCTACTGGGACAAGGGCAGCATGGCGGTGATCAGCCGCTTCAGCGCCGTCGTCAAGCTCAACGACCGGATCAGCTTCCGCGGCACCATCGCCTGGGCGATGTGGCTGGCGGTGCACCTGATGTACCTGGTCGGCTTCCGCAATCGCTTCGCCGCGGTCGCCTCGTGGCTGGTGGCCTTCATCGGCACCGCGCGACCCGGCTTCGACGAGGCCGAGCGGACCCCGAAGAGCGCCGAACCGGTGCGCGCGGCCGCCTGAGGACACCCCGATCGGCCCGCCGTGTGACGGCGGGCCGATTGTCGTTCCGGGGCCTCGGAATGCGGACCGCCAGGCCGGATCTCGCGGCCCGATCCGGCCCCGAAACCGGCCTGTTCGGCTAGAAACCCGCAGGTGGGCGAACGATAAGCAGCGCATCGGTGAACGCGCGGTGTGACGGGTGTCTCGTTCACCGAACGGGCATCGACACGACACCGATGTGTCGCTCCGATGCCAGCTCGGGCTGGCTTCATCAGCGGTATGACAATTTCGTCCGTGTTGACCGCGCCGGCGCCGGACTCCGGGGTGGGGAAGTCTCGGTACAGTCTGGTCGTCGCGTCCGATGCCGAGCACAGGGAGGCCGCCCAGCGGCTCCGATTCCAGGTCTTCGCCGCCGAGCCCGGGTTCCGGATACCCGACAACGGGACCGGCCTGGACGCCGACCGGTTCGACGAGCACTGCGACCACCTGCTGGTCCGTGACGAGTTCACCGAGCAGTTCGTCGGCTGCTACCGGATGTTGCCGCCGGACAAGGTGACCGCCGCGGGCGGGTACTACACGGCGACCGAATTCGATCTCACCCAGCTCGACCCGACCGGTCACCGGATCGTCGAGATGGGCCGGGCCTGCGTGGTGCCCGACCACCGCAACGGCTCGGTGCTCACCCTGATGTGGGCGGGCATCCTGCACTACATCCAGCTCACCGGCTACGACTGGGTGATGGGCTGCGTCTCGGTGCCCATGCAGGACGGTCCGCAGGACCCGGTGGGGGTGAACGTGCGCGGCGTGCGCGACATGCTGCTCGGCCGCCACGCCTGCGACCCCGAGCGCCGCGTGCACCCGCACCGCCCGGTCGTCGTCGATGGCCGCACCCTCGACGAGCTGACCCCGCCGAGCCGGCCCAAGCTCCCGCCGCTGCTGCGCGGATACCTGCGCCTGGGCGCCGAGATCTGCGGCGAACCGGCCCACGATCCCGACTTCGCCGTCGCCGACTTCGTCGCGCTGCTCGGCATGGAAACCATCAATACCCGGTATCTGGAGCGGCTGCAGAGCGCGGCCGCCAATTTCGACGGGAAGTAATCACCATGGTGTTCGACGCGCCGCCCGCCACTCACTCGCACTCGTGGATGCCGTCGAGCCCCTGTGGTTCACGCTGCATCGAACCGATCGACCAGGTCGGTACCGCCAGGATGATCGCCCGGCTGGCCGGGATCGTCGGCCTGGTGTTCAGTTTTCCCGTGCTGACCGCGGCGACGCCGAAGTCACGGCGGGAGAACCTGCAGCGCCGGTACGCCCGCGCCGCGCTCGGGTGCCTGGGGATGCGGCTGCGCATCGTCGACAACCGCACCGCCGAGCAGGGCGCGTCGACGGCGGGCTTCGCCGATCCCGGCACCGCGGTAATGGTGGTGACCGGGCACATCGGCTGGTCCGATGTGGTCGCGCTGGCCGCGGTGCAGCCGGTCAGCTTCGTCGCCAGGGCCGACATGGTCGACTGGCCGGTGCTGGGCAAGCTCGCCCAGCTCACCCGGGTGATCCCGATCGAGCGGGCCCGCCTGCGCGAGCTGCCGGGCGTGGTCGGCCAGATCGGGCAGCGGCTGGCCGAGGGCAACCGGATCGCGGTCTTCCCGGAAGGCACCACCTGGTGCGGCCGGGCCTACGGGTCGATGCGCCCGGCCATGTTCCAGGCCGCGATCGACACCACCACCCCGGTGCAGCCGGTCCGCCTGCGCTACCTCGACCGGAACGGAGTGCCGTGCACGGTGCCCGGCTTCGTCGGGGACGACACCTTCGCCGATTCGGCGAAGCGGGTGCTGCGCAGCCGGGGCATGGTCGTCGAGATCTCGCTCGAGCCGCTCGAGCACCCCGGGCTGGATCGTCGTGATCTCGCGCGCCGGTGCGAGGCCGCGGTGCGCGGCACGGACCGCTCGCGGCACGGCGTGCTCGACACCGAATGGATCGAAGCGGGGAACACTCGCGTGCAGGATCCGTCGGTCGATCAGCAGACGCCGGACAGAGTATCGGCTACTGCCTGGTAACTATTTGCCGGTTTTACTCACCCTTTACCGGAGACCGCGCTCGCGGTCTCCGGTAAAGGTGTTTGCCTGACCGAATTGCGGAGAATTCGCAGGTCGGCGCCCGGCGGGTAATCGGCGCGAAAAGTGAAACAGTCACATCCGCCCCAAAGTCGTTCGCGCAGCATATGACCTGCGTATGACGTGGGTTACATACCGGACAGTTGGCTATACCCAAGCGACGTAAACTGAAACCGCCAAATTGCCGCTGCGCCAAAATTGATGAGATATTTGCGGTACCGTCACGCAGGATTTTCCCGATACCCCCGGTGTAGCCGAGAGTCCAGGCGACGTTCTAGCAGTGCGATCGCAGGGGTGATCGATGGTGAAGGGAAGAATTACCGGTGACCGAGCAAGCTTCTGGCGTACGTCGTCCCGCCGCGCGCCGCGGCCGTCGATCGCCGGTGTCCACCCTGCCTCGATTGCTGATGGCCGCCGTCGAGCGCGCACCGGAGGCGCGGGCGCTGAGCCTGGCCGGGCGCGTGCTCACCTACACCGAACTCGACCAGCAGTCCTCGCAGCTGGCCCGGGTGCTGATCGGCCGCGGTGTCGGCCCCGGTGACCGGGTGGTCCTGGCGCTGACCCGATCGATCGAGTCGATGGTGGCGCTGTGGGCGGTGGCCAAGACCGGCGCCGCTTTCGTGCCCGTCGACCCGCGCTATCCGGCCGAACGGGTCGCGCACATGCTCGCCGACTCCGGCGCCGGAGTCGGCCTCGCGCTGGCCGCCGACGCCGACCGGCTCGACGCCGGACTCCGCTGGCTGGCGCTGGATTCCGCCGAGTGCCGCGACGAGCTCGAGCGCGCCTCGGACGCGCCGGTGGTCGCCACCGACCGCACCCGCAGGCTCTTCGGCGAGGACATCGCCTACATCATCTACACCTCCGGATCGACCGGCGTGCCGAAGGGCGTCGCCGTCACCCACACCGGCCTGGCCGGGCTGTGCGCCGAGCAGATCCGCCGCTTCCGGATCACCGCCGCGTCCCGCACGCTGCACTTCGCCTCCCCGAGTTTCGACGCCAGCATCCTGGAACTGCTGCTCGCGATCGGCGCGGGCTCGACGATGGTCATCGCACCGCCCGAGATCTACGGCGGCGACGAACTGACCGACCTGCTGCGCGCCGAACGGGTGACCCACGCCTTCATCACCCCCGCCGCGCTCGCCGGTGTCGACGGATCGGGCCTGCCGGAGCTGGCCGCGATCGTGGTCGGCGGCGAGGCCTGCCCGCCGGAACTGATCGCGCGCTGGTCGCCCGGGCGCGATTTCTACAACCTCTACGGTCCGACCGAGACCACCGTCGCGGCCTCGATCAGCGATCCGCTGACCCCCGGTGACCCGATCACCATCGGCGGTCCCATCCCCGGCATGACCGCTCTGGTGCTCGACGCCCGGCTGCGTCCGGTGCCGGACCGCACCCCCGGTGAGCTGTACCTGGCCGGTCCCGGCCTGGCCCGCGGATACCACGAGCGCGCCGGCCTGACCGCGGCCCGCTTCGTCGCCGACCCGATCACCGGCGGCAGGCTCTACCGCACCGGCGACCTGGTGCGCTGGGAGCTCACCGCCGACGGCGACGCGCAGCTGATCTTCCTCGGCCGCACCGATGCCCAGGTCAAGCTGCGTGGCTTCCGTATCGAACTGGGCGAGATCGACGCGGTCCTGTCCACCGACGCGTCCGTCCGTTTCGCGACCACCCTCGTGCGGACCCTGCCCAGCGGCGTGGACGCGCTCATCGCCTACGTGGTGCCCGTGGCGGGCGCCACGGTCGACCCGGCGGCGCTGACCCGCCTGGCCGAGCAGCGGCTTCCCTCCCATGCCGTGCCGGCCGCCATCGTGCCGCTCGAGCGGCTGCCGCTCACGCCGGTCGGCAAGCTCGACTACCGGGCGCTGCCCGAACCGGAACTGACCGCCCGCGCCTTCGAGGCGCCGCGCACCGGCACCGAGGAGTCGGTCGCCGAGGTCTTCGCCGACCTGCTCGGCGCCGAGCGGATCGGCCGCGACGACGACTTCTTCGCCCTCGGCGGCAACTCGCTGCTCGCCACCCGGCTCGCGGGCCGCTTGGGTGCGAGCACCGGGGTGCGTGTGCCCGCCCGCACCGTCTTCGAACACGGCACCGTCGCCGAGCTGGCCGCCGCCCTCGACGCGCTCGTCGGCGAGGCCGCCGTGCGGGTACCGCTGACCCGGCGCGAGCGCGGCGAACGGGTGCCGCTCTCGCTCGCCCAGCAGCGCATGTGGTTCATGGCTCGCCTCGATCCCGGTTCCAGCGCCTACAACATCCCGGTTGCGCTGCGCCTGTCCGGCCCGCTCGACACCGCGGCACTGGCCGCCGCCCTCGAGGACGTGCTCGACCGCCACGAGGTCCTGCGCACCGTGTACCCCGAGCACGACGGCCAGGGCTACCAGCGGGTGCTGCCGGTGGCCGAGGCCGGACTCGACGTGGCCGTCACCGCGATCGCCGAGGCCGACCTGCGGAGGGAACTGGCCCGGCTGACCTTCGGCGGCTTCGACGTCTGCGCGCGAGTTCCCGTGCGCGCCGCCCTGTTCCGGCTCTCGGCGACCGACCACGTGCTGGCCGTGGTGGTCCACCACATCGCCACCGACGGCTTCTCCCTCGCCCCGCTCACCCGCGACCTGATGACCGCCTACGCCGCCCGCACGCACGGCGCGGCGCCGGACTGGGCGCCGCTGCCGGTGCAGTACGCCGACTACACCCTCTGGCAGCAGGAGATGCTCGGCGCGGCCGAGGATCCCGGCTCCCTGCTGGCGCAGCAGCTCGGTTACTGGCGCACGGAGCTCGCGGGCACGCCGACCCTGCTGGAGCTGCCCACCGATCGGCCACGTCCGCCGATCGCGGGCAGTCGCGGCGCCGCGCACCACTTCGCGCTCGACGCGTCGCTGCACCAGGCACTGGAAACCCTGGCGCGCGAACACAACGCGTCGCTGTTCATGGTCGTGCGGGCCGCGCTGTCGGTGCTGCTGGCGCGCGTCGCCGGTACCGACGACGTCACCGTGGGCGCGCCGGTCGCCGGCCGTGGCGAGCCCGAACTCGACGACCTGGTCGGCATGTTCGTCAACACCGTCGTGCTGCGCACCCGCGTCGACGCCGCCGAGTCCTTCGCCGCGCTGCTGGATCGGGTCCGTGAGACGGACCTGGCCGCCTTCGCCCACGCCGACGTGCCGTTCGAACGCCTTGTCGCCGAACTGGATCCGCCGCGCACCCAGGCGCACCACCCGCTCTACCAGGTGGCGCTGTCGTTCCAGAACTTCGGCGGCGCCCGGCTGGAACTGCCCGACCTGGTGGTCTCGGCCGTCGACCTGGGCGACGAGGTCGCGCCGGTCGACCTGCAGCTGACCGTCGTGCCGCACGAGGACGCGGCGGGCCCCGCCGGACTGCGGTGCTCCTGGCGCTACGCCACCGACCTGTTCGACGATCCGACCATGGCGACGCTGGGTCAGCGCCTGGCCGGACTGCTGGCCGCGGCCGTCGCCGCACCGCACCGGCCCGTCGGCGATCTGCCGCTGCTGACCGCGGCCGAGCGCAGCGAACCCGCCGGTGACCTGCGGTTGGTGCCCGAGGCGACGCTGGCCGAGGCCGTCCAGAGGCAGGCGCTGCTGCGTCCGGACGCGCCCGCCGTCACCTTCGCCGGCTCGACGCTCACCTACGGCGAATTCGCGAGCCGGGTCAACCGGCTGGCCCGGCTGCTCGTCGCCACCGGCGTCGGCCCCGGCGCGACCGTGGCGGTCGCGATCCGGCCGTCGATCGACCTGGTCGTCGCCATGTACGCGGTCTTCGTCGCCGGTGGCGCCTACGTGCCGATCGATCCGGACGCCCCGGCCGATCGCCGCGCCGACATCCTGTCCGTCGCCCGGCCGGTCTGTGTGCTGACCACGGTGGCCGACACGGTCGATGTCGACGGGCTGCCGGTCGTCTCGGTCGACCTGGTCGCGACGTCCGGTGCGCTGTCGGCGTTCCCGGACCGCCCGCTGACCGACGCCGACCGTCTCCGGCCGCTGCGCACGCTGGACCTGGCGTACGTCATCTTCACCTCCGGGTCCACCGGCAAGCCCAAGGGCGTCGGGGTACCGCACTCGGCCATCGTCAATCAGGCGGCCTTCATGGTCGGCGAATACGCGGTGGGGACGAACGACACCGTCCTGCAATCGATTCCGTGGACCTTCGACGCCTCGATGATCGGTTTCGCGACCCCGCTGCGCGCGGGCGCGCACATGATCGTGGCCGCCGCGCACGGTCTCACCGACCCGGCCTACCTCGCCGATCTCATCGCGCGGCACCGGGTCACGGGCACCACGATCGTGCCGTCCGTGCTGCAGATGCTGCTCGAGGCCGCGCCGTCCGGTGCGCTGCGGTCGGTGCGCGCGGTGTGGGTCGGTGGTGAGGCACTGCCCAACGCCACCATCACCCGCTTCACCGCCGCCACCGCGGGCAGGCTGCACAACCTGTACGGACCCACCGAGGCCACGGTGTCCATCACCGCCGCCGATGTGACCGAGGTCGGAGACGGGATCGTCCCGATCGGCAAGCCGCACTGGAACTCCCGCGCCTACGTCCTCGACGCCCGGCTGCGCCCGGTGCCCGTCGGTACGCCCGGTGAGCTGTACCTGGCCGGCGCGCAGCTGGCGCGGGGTTACCTCGGCAGCCCCGACAAGACGACCGAACGCTTCGTCGCCGATCCGTACGGTCCCGTCGGCGAGCGCATGTACCGCACCGGCGACCTGGTCCGCAGGCTGCCCTCGGGTGAGCTGACCTACCTGGGCCGCACCGATGTCCAGCTCAAACTGCACGGCCTGCGCATCGAGCCCGGCGAGATCGAGGCCGCGCTGCGCGCGCATCCGGCCGTCGCCGGTGCCGCGGTGACGGTGCACCACGAACAGCTCGTCGGCTACGTCACCCCGGCCGCCGGGCGCACCGTCGACCTCGCCGACGTACAGGCGACGGTCCGAACCCTGCTGCCGCCGTACATGATTCCGCACCGGCTGTTGGAGCTCGACGAGTTCCCGCTCGGCGCCACCGGCAAGCTCGACCGCAAGGCGCTGCCCGCGCCCGCGGTGGAACTGCGCGAGTACCAGGCGCCCGCGACCGCCGATGAGGAGGCCGTGGCGGCAGTGTTCGCGCGGATCCTGGACCTCGACCGGGTCGGCCGCGACGACGACTTCTTCGTCCTGGGTGGCACCTCGCTCTCGGCGATCCGGGTGCGCGCCGCGCTCGCCGAGCGCCTCGGTATCGAGGTGCCGTTGCGTCTGCTGTTCAGCTATCCGCAGGTCAGCGATCTGGCACTGGCCGTGCGCGACGAGTCCTCGGCCTCGGCGGCGGGCCCCGATCCGGCCGCCGACGCGATCCTGGATCCCGCGATCGACCTCACCGGCTGCGCGCCCCAGCGCGCGGGCGACCCGGCGACGTTGCTGCTCACCGGCGCCACCGGCTTCCTCGGCAGCTTCCTGCTGCGGGAACTGCTCGAGCAGACCGGCGCCACCATCCACTGCCTGGTCCGGGCCACCGACGACGCGAGCGCGGTGGACCGGGTCGTCGCGACCGCCGCGAAGTACAGCATCGACCTGGCGCCCTACCGCGACCGGATCGTCGGCGTGCCGGGCGATCTCGCGCAGCCGAGGCTGGGCATCGAGCCGGTGCGCTTCGCCGAACTGGCCGCGCGGATCGACGCGATCTATCACAACGGCGCGCTGGTCAACCACCTCGAGCCGTACGGCCGCATGCGTGACGCCAATGTCGGCGGTACCACCGAGGTGCTGCGGCTGGCGACCACCACCCGGGTCAAGCCGGTTCACTACGTCTCGACGCTGTCGGTGCTGGCCGGTATCCCGCAGGACAGTGGAGTGCCCGGCGGTCTGCCCGGCTACGCCATGACCAAGTGGGTCGCCGAGCAGCTGGTGCACACCGCGATCGAGCGCGGCATTCCCGTCGCCGTCTACCGGCCCGGCCTGATCACCGGCGACTCCCGCACCGGCGTCGCCCCCGCCGAGGACGCCTGGTGGACCATGCTGCGCGCCATGCTGGTGCTCGGCGTCGCCGTCGACGTGCGCGCGATCGGGGTCGAGATGGCCCCGGTCGATCATGTCGCGGCGGGCATCGTCCACCAGTCCCGCGACGCCGCCGCGATCGGCAACATCTACCGCGCGGCGGGCGCCCAGGTGCCGTTGCAGGTCGTCTACGAGGAGATCCTGCGCCGCCACTACCGGTTCGACTTCATCGACCCGATGGAATTCGGCCTGACCCTGACCACTGCCGCCGAGCGCACCGACGCCGACCCGATCCTGGCCCGCGCCTCGGCACTGAGCGGCAACTACGCCGCCGCCATCGCCGCGGCAACCCCGGCGACGGTCCTGAGCGCGGTCGAATCGGCCGCCCCCGCCGAGCCCTACCGCGGCCTGCCGATCGAGTTCCCCGCGGTCGACGCGACGGTCATCAGCCGCTACTTCGACCACTACATCGACACGGGGTTCTTCCCCGCGCCGGACGCGGGCAGCCTGACACACGCCTGAGATCGGACTACGAGCCCGCCGGGTACACCGCGTCGACCTCCACCTCGACCAGCCAGCCCGCGACCGGCAGGCTGGCCACCTCGAGCGCGAACCTGGTCGGCCGCGCGGCATTACGGACCAGGGGCGCGGTCGGGGCGGCGGTGCCGAGCGGGACCAGTTCGGTGTCGCCGGTGTCGAGGTCGGTGTTGGCGAAGAACTGGCGGTAGGCGCGGTTCCAGCCCGCGTAGTCGGCGCGATCGGTGCCGGGGGCGTTGTCGAGGAACACCCGCATGGTGACCACATTGTCCAGGGTCAACCCGCGGGCTTCCAGGTTCTCGCGGATCCTGGCCAGCACCGACATCCCCTGCGCCTCGGTGACGGTCACGCCGGGCCCCAGCGTGCCGCCGGCGAATTGCTGGGTGTCGATGAAGGATTCGGGGCTGCCGGTGGGGGCCGCCTTGTTGAGCGCGGTGGGTCCGATGCCACTGGTCTTGTAGACGGCGGCGTCGGCGGCGATCACCACGCCCTGCGCGATCATCGGATTGGCCTGCCCCGCTTCCAGAATCGACGAGCTCGGCGCCGGCTTCGGCTCCCCGGCGGCGTCGGAATCGGCGGAACAGCCGGTGAGGGTCAGTGCCACGAGGGTCGTCGCGGCCACAGTGATCATGGTCTTCATGGTGGGCTCCTTGTCCGGGTGGGTAGATCAGGCGGCGACGCGGGCGTGCAGCGCCGTGACGACATCGCGGGCCGAGGTGAACGCGCCGTGCTGCCAGGCGATCGCGTTGGACAGGTGGTCACCGGCGAAGTACACCCGCTCGACCGGGGCGAGCAGCTTGGTGTATTCCGGGGTGGCCACCCCGCCGTGCGCGTCGCTGCCGGACCAGCCGACCCACGCGCCCTCGGAATACTTGGTGCGCCGCCAGCTTCCGGAGAACGACGAGGCGATATCGCGCCCGTACTTCTCGCCGTGGATGGCCGAGCCCTCCGCGACCGCTTTCGCCAATCGCTGCCGGTGCGTGAGGGATTCGAAGGCTTGATGACGTTTGCCGGTGTTGTAGTAGCCGACCACCACACCGCGTTCGCCGTGGTAGTGGTCGTACGGGAACATGATCTGCGCGATGTCCTTGTCGGTATTGGTCGCGCCGCCGTAGATTCGGTCCTCCAGCTCCCACCAGCGCCGCGAGTACTCGATGCCGAGCTTGCCGGAGGACACCGGTATCGCCGCCTTCAGCGCGGTCAGCACATCGGCGGGCAGGTTGGTGGCCAGGCGTCCGACGAGATTCGGGGGCAGCGTGCAGATGCAGTAGTCGGCGTCGATGGCCTGCTTCGCGCCGTCCTGGGCGTACTCGATCCGCACCCCGCCCGGCGTGTTCCGCATGGCCGACACCTCGGCGCCGAAGCGGATCCGGTCGGTGCCGATCTCGCGCTGGAAGGCGGTGTAGATGCGGTCCATGCCGCCGACCGGGGTCATCATCATCATGGCCTGGTCGTAGCCGAATTCGAAGCTGAAGTTGCGGCCGAGACCGCTGCGGATCGTGTCGGACATGGCGAAGGGCTTGCGCTGGTCGCCGAAGTTCAGGCCCGCACCCGGCTCGGAATCGTAGCCGCGCCGGGTCGACCCGAGATAGCGGCCGTCACTGGACAGATCGCCGAAATCGCGCAGGAACGAGGCCAGCGCTTCCTTGTCGGCACCGGTCAGCACATCGTCGAGCGCGCCCCGCGACGCGGCCTTCTGCAACAGCTCCGACAGGTAGCCGTACATGTCGGCCTTGGCCGCCCGGTACTGCACGGACTGCCCGGAGATCGGCGTCGCGCTCTGGTAGTTGACCAGGGTGTTGGCGTTCTGATTGCCGAAGGGCTGGACCTCGACGCCCAGTTCGCGGCAGTAGTCGAGGGTGATGTGGCCCTGTGGAATGCGCGTGGCACCCAGGTTGAAGTAGTGCCCCTCGGCGAAGGTGCAGGTCTGGGTTTCGCCGTTGAGGTCGGTCTCGGTGGTGCCGTTACGCACCGACCACACCCGCCCGCCCGGGCGCTTCCTGGCCTCGAGCACGGTCACGTCGTAGCCCGCCTTGCCCAATTCGTACGCCGCGCAGAGTCCGGCGGGCCCGCCGCCGAGAATCGCGACCGACGCGCCCGCCGCCGACTTGCCGATGAGGTCGCCCATGGCGGGGGACCGGAACGGCACCTGCGCCGTGGCGGGCGCGAGACCCAGGGTCGACAGCGCGCCGTAGGCGAGGCCCGCGCCGCCGGTGACCCCGAGACTCTGCATGAATGATCTTCTGGTGACTGCCATGGGGCGCTCCGTCCACTGATCCGCGATGTCCGTTCTGCGAAAGTCTCGAAGGACGGTGGGGCGGTGGCGCTACGCCGGGGAAAACGTTCACCGGCCGGCGAGTGAGAGGGGCGGCGGCACTTTCTCGCTCGGTGTCGACCGACGGACTCACCACCGCAATATCGCCGAAATCCGGCCTGGCTAGGGTCGCCCGCACCGGCGAGCACGCGTCGCCGGGGTGGGAGGTGTGTGGTGACTGCTCTGGCCGACGCGGTCGCGAGGTCGTTCGCGGCGGGTGAACCCGAGCGGCCCGCGGTGTCGCCGTTGCGCGCGCTGGGCCGCAGGCAGCTCTCGGGCGTCGCGCTGCTCGGTCAGTCGGTGGCCACGACCGCGCCCGCCGCCTCGGCGGTGCTGCTGCCGGTCACCATGCTTACCCACAACGCGCTGCTGCCCGGGCTGGTCACGATCGTCGTCGCGACCGTGGTCGTCACCCTGATCGCGCACTGCCTGACGCAGTTCACCCGGCGGCTGTCCGCGGCGGGCGGGCTCTACACCTTCGTCAGTCACGGCTCCGGGCCGCGAGCGGCGCTGACCTGCGGTGTCGGCATGCTCGTGAAGTATCTCGGCAGCGCCGCACTGACGATGTATCACGGCTCGCAGACCGCCCTGGCCCTGGCCGCGCAGCTCGGAATCACCGTGCGCGGCTGGGGGATCGGCGCGGTCTACCTCGTCATCGCGGTGCTCGTCGGCGCCGTGCTGGTGCGGGGTGTCCGGTTCGCCGCGATCGCGATCCTGGCCGTCGAGGCGTGTTCGCTGAGCTTCATCATCGGCCTGATGCTGGTGTCGGGGCCCGCGGTGCCGGTCACCCCGGTCGCGCCGAATGTGCCCGCGGTGCTGGCGATCGCGCTGTCGGCGCTGTTCGCGCTGGCCGGCTTCGAGAGCGCCACGTTCTTCGCGCCGGAGACGCGGCGTCCGCTGGTGACGGTGACCCGCACCGTGCTGTGGACGCCGATCCTGTGCGGTGCGCTGTTCATCTTCGCGTCCTGGGCGGCCTGGTCCGGGCACGCGGGGACGGTGGTCAACGCGTATCTACACGGGACGGCGGGCGGATCGAGCCTGCTCGTGGTGATCCTGCTCGACGCGGGGCTCACGTGTTCGTGGCTCGGTTCGTCGATGGCGTCGTCGAATGCCGCCTCCCGGCTGGTCTATTCGATGAGCGTGGAGGGTGTGCTGCCGCGGGTGTTCGGCCGGGTGGGCGCGCGGCTGCGGACCCCGCACGTCGCGTTGATCGTGATCACCGGCACGGTCGCGGCCGTCGGCCTGCTCTTCGTCGCCCTCGACGGGGTGCCCGCGCCGGCGAAGACCGTCGTGCGGACCGCGCTCGCGCTGTCCTACATCCTGGTCGCGGTGGCCGCCGTGCGGTTCCTCGGCCGCATCGACGAACTGCGTCGCCCGGATCGCTACGCGGGGTGGATCGCGAGCTCCGTGCTCGCCGTCGTCCTCGGGTATCTGACGATCTCCGACGCGCGGCACGGTGTCCTGGTCGCGCCCGCGATGGTTGTCGCCGTCGTGGCGATCGGTGCGGTGTGGTACCGCTATCTCCGGCTGGCGCGCCCCGGAAGCCTCACCGCCATCGGGGTTTTCGACAGCCCGGAATCGGCCGACGTGCTGCCCGGCGCCGGGGTGTTCGCGGTCAACGCCCGCGGCGCGATCGCCCTGGTCGGGGTGCGGCGGTCCGGCCCCGGCGAACGATGACCGCGACGACCCGCCGTGACGGCCCGACCGGGCACGAGCCGCGGGCTGTCCAGAAGGCCCTGGCCCTGCTGGAAGCGGTCGCGCGACTGGGCTCGGGTGCCACCGCGAAGGAGATCGCCGCGCAGACCGGGATCGCGCCCGCGACGGCCTACCGGCTGCTGAATCTGCTCGTCGCCGACGGCTACCTGGTGCGCATCGAAGACCTGTCGGGCTTCGCGCTCGGGCGTCGTACCCGCGAATTGGCCGGTGCCGCACCCGAACCCGCGGCCGACCGCAGGCAGGTCCTCGACGAACTCCGTGCCCAGGTCCGCTTCGGCATCCATCTCGCCGCGTTCACCGGCCACCGGATCCGGATGATCGACAAGGACCCCGATCACGAGCTGAGCGGGGAGAAGGTCCTGGTCCGGCACCCGCACGCCTCCGCGATCGGCAAGGTGCTGATGGCACAGCATCCCGAGCTCGCCGCGGGACCACTGCGCCGGGTGACGACCTTCACGATCACCTCCCCGGCCGAGCTCGCGGCGGAACTGCGGCGGGTCAGCGCGAGCGCCGTCGCCACCGAGGTGAACGAATGCCGGGTCGGCCGCAGCGCCGTCGCGGTGCCGGTGCACGCGGCCGACGGCACCATCGCGGGCGCGCTGGCGGCGATCGGCAAGACCGGGCGGCTGCCGGTGCACGACCGCGACCTCATCGACCTGCTGGCCGCCTCGGCTCTGCGGGTGAGCTTCTGACGTGAAACCCCGCGGGAGCCGCGTAGACGACTCCCGCGGGACGCGATCACTTCGCGTAGTCGTAGAACCCGCGGCCGGACTTGCGGCCCAGGCGGCCCGCCTCGACCATCCGGCGCAGCAGCGCGGGCGGAGCCAGGTGCGGCTCGGCGAACTCCGCGTACAGGGACTCCGAAGCGGCCAGGGCGATGTCGAGGCCGACGGTGTCGAGCAGGGTCAGCGGGCCCATCGGGTAGCCGCAGCCGCCCTTCATGGCCGCGTCGATGTCCTCGGCGGTGGCGTAGCCGGACTCGAGCATCCGGATCGCCGAGCACAGGTAGGGGATGAGCAGGGCGTTGACGATGAAGCCGGAGCGGTCACCGGCCTGCACGGTCATCTTGCCGAGGGTGTTCTTGGCGTAGTCGGTGACGGCCGCGGCCGCCTTCGGCGCGGTCACCAGCGTCGAGATGATCTCGACCAGCGGCATCACCGGCACCGGGTTGAAGAAGTGCACGCCGACCACGCGCTCGGGCCGCTCGGTGGCGCCCGCGACCTTGATCACCGGGATCGAGGAGGTGTTGGTGGCGAGGATGCCCTCGGGCTTGACGATCTTGTCGAGCTTGCCGAAGATCTCGTACTTCACCGATTCGATCTCCGGCGCGGCCTCGATCACCAGGTCGCGGTCGGCGAATTCGTCGATGTCCAGGGTGACCCGCACGCGCGCGATCGCCGCGTCGGCCTCTTCCTGGGTGATCTTGCCGCGGGACACGCCCCGGCTGATCGAACTCGCGATCCGCTGCTGGGCCGCCTCGGCGAACTCCGGCTTGGTCTCGAGCACGAGCACCGAGCTACCCGCCTTGGCACAAACCTCCGCGATGCCGGCACCCATGGTGCCGCCACCGATCACTCCGATGAACTCCACTGCAGAACTCCCAACATCGCATTGCCCTGGCTGTCCCGGGGATTATTTCACCCGAGCTGGCACTCAGTGCCACAGGCTGTCGAAAGCGCTGATCGGCCGGGTCACCGACGCCGCCGGGCCGCCACCGGCTCGATGGTCGAGCGGTGACGGCCCAGCGGGTGTCGGCTATCGGACCGGCGTCAGCTCCGGTTCGTCCGGTTGCCGTCGCCCGCGACCGAGGACCGAGTGCCGACGGCCGTAGGCGAAGTAGACGACGACACCGAGGGCCATCCAGATCACGAACCGCAGCCAGGTCTCGATCGAGAGGTTCACCATCAGCCACACGCACGCCAGCGCGCCGAGGACGGGAACCACCGGGACGAACGGGACGCGGAAGCCACGCGGCAGATCGGGGCGGGTCCGGCGCAGCACCAGCACACCGACCGACACCAGCACGAACGCCACCAGGGTGCCGATATTGACCATTTCCTCGAGCGTGCCGAAGTCGACGAACCCGGCCAGCAGCGCGCAGACCACGCCCACGATCACGGTCAACCGGACGGGCGTGCCCTTCTTCCCGGTCTGGGCCAGGCCGCGGGGCAGCAGGCCGTCTCTGGCCATAGCGAACAGCACCCGGGTCTGGCCCAGGAACATCACCATGACCACCGTCGACAGGCCGGCGAGGGCACCGATCGCGATGATGTTCTTCACCCAGGTCGCGCCGTGGATGGCGAAGGCCGTCGCGAGGGTGGCGTTGCCGTCGGCCAGCGCGGTGTAGGGGACCATGCCGGTCAGGATCAGCGAGACCGCGATGTAGAGCACCGTCACGATGGCCAGCGAGCCCAGGATGCCGCGCGGGATGTCGCGCTGTGGGTTGCGGGTCTCTTCGGCGGTGGTGGCGACCACGTCGAAACCGATGAAGGCGAAGAACACCAGGCTGGCCGCGGCGAGCAGGCCGTACCAGCCGTAGCTGGTGCCGCCGGAGCCGGTGAGGAAGGCGAACAGCGACTGCCGCAGTCCCTCGGCCTTCTCCGACGGTGCCGCCGGCGGGATGTAGGGGGTCAGGTTGGACGGCGTGAAGTAGGTCGCGCCGACCACCAGCACCAGCGCGATCACGCCCAGCTTGATCGCGACGGCGATGGCCGATACCCGCGAGGACAGCTTGGTCCCGGTGGCCAGCAGCACGCCGACCACCGCGATGATCACGACCGCGCCCCAGTCGAAGGTCACCGAGCCGAAATGGACCACCGGCGCCGACGACCCGAGCACGTTGCCCAGATACTGCGACCACCCCTTGGCGACCACGGAGACCGCCAGCGCGAATTCCAGGATCAGATCCCAGCCGATGATCCAGGCGATCACCTCACCGAAGGTGGCATAGGCGAAGGTGTACGCGCTGCCCGCCACCGGCACGGTGGAGGCGAATTCCGCGTAGCACAGGGCCGTCAGCCCGCACGCGATCGCCGCGAAGACGAAGGCGAGCGAGACCGCGGGCCCCGCCACCGTGCCCGCGGTGCGTGCGGTGAGGGTGAAGATGCCCGCGCCGATCACCACCGCGACACCGAAGATCGTCAGGTCTTTGGCCGTCAGATCCTTGCGTAGCTTGGAATCGGGATCATCGGTATCCCGGATCGACTGCTCGACAGACTTGGTGCGGAACAGGCCGCTCGTGATCGCCACTGTGGTCTCCTCTTCGAAACTCGGGCGCGCTCAGAGCGACCGGGGGATGGCGTCGAGACGGCGCTCGGCGAACCGGTTCGCGGCAGCGCCGGTGCCGATGCCCTCGGCCCTGGCGGCGGCGATGATCTCGCGGCAGCGCGGGTAGATGTCGGCGACCTCGGCTTCCACCTCGGCCGGGGCGGCGACGCGCAGCTCGCCGGCGACCTGGATGAGCCCACCGCCGTTGGCGACGAAATCGGGCACCCAGGTGATGCCGCGGTCGGTGAGCGCCTGTTCGACATCGGGGGTGGCGAGCTGGTTGTTGGCGGCGCCGCAGATGAGTTTGGCCTCGATCGTCGCGGCGCTCGACGCGGTGAGCGTGGCGCCCATCGCGCACGGGGCGTACACGTCGACCGGCGCGGTGGACACCGTCGACAGCAGCCGCACGGCGGGCTGTTCGTCGGCGATGCGCCGCAGCGCGGCCTCGTTCACATCCGTGACGCAGACCTCGGCGCCGTCGGCCAACAGCAGGGCGGTCAGCTCGCGGCCGACCTTGCCGACGCCCTCGATACCGACCGTGCGACCCGCCAGTGTCGGTGCGCCCCAGACGGATTCGGCACCGGCGCGCATGGCGTGGAAGACGCCGAGCGCGGTCAGCCGGGCACTGTCACCGCTGCCGCCCGCGGCGACGCTGCGGCCGGTGACGTAGCGGGTGTGCCTGCCGATGACATCCAGGTCGTCGGTGTTGGTGCCCACATCGCCCGCGGTGATGTAGCGCCCGCCGAGGGTTTCCACGAAGCGCGCGTAGGCGGCCAGCAGTTCTTCGCTCTTCATGGTCGCCGGATCGCCGATGATCACCGCCTTGCCGCCACCGAGGTCCACGCCCGCGGCGGCGGCCTTGTAGGTCATGCCCCACGACAGCCGCAGCACGTCCTGCAACGCCGCGGACTCGTCGGCGTAGGGGTAGAAGCGGGTCCCGCCCAGGGCCGGGCCCAGCGCGGTCGAGTGGATGGCGATGATCGCCTTCAGCCCCGACCTGTCGTCCTCGCAGAACACCACCTGCTCGTGGGCACGGGCGCTCAACTCGTGCGATCGGCCGAAGACTCCCGCTTCGGTGTGCACAACGGTCACTGTCGATTCCTTTCGGTGGCCGCGCACCACGGGTCGTGCCGGGGTGCGACGGTGTTGGGTTGCCGCGGGTGTGCGGCGGTGGGGGTGCACCACGGTGTCGTGATGCGACGGCGCTCGGCGGCGTGGTCACCGCCGGTGCGCTACGGGTGTCGCGGTGCCGCCGAAGTGGTGGCGCCGCAGGGTGTTCGTCAGTACTCGATGCCGAGCTCGCGCAGTCCGGCGCGGTACAGCTCGACAGTGGCGAGCTTGATGTCCTCGTAGCCGCGCACCACGTCGGGCAGCGCGGCGGCCGCGGTGGCGGTGTCGTAGGTCTCCGGGCGCAGTTCGCCCGCCAGCCGCCCCACCATGTCGGTGTAGTGGGCCAGCAGTTCCCGCTCGACCTTGCGGACGTGGGCATAGCCGAAGGGGTCGAGCTTGGTGCCGCGCAGGAATTTGCCCCTGGCCAGTACCTTCAGCGCCACATGGGATTTCGGCGTGAGCCCGATCTTCTTGCGCCTGCCCAGGGCCCGCAGCACCGGCGGATGCAGCTGGTAGGTGAGCTTCTCGCCGTCGGGGACCTGGGCCGCGACCTCGTCCAGGAACGCCGGATCGACCAGCAGCCGGGCCACCTCGTACTCGTCCTTGTAGGCGGTGAACTTGTAGAGCCCGCGCGCCACGGCCTCGCTGAAGTCGGTGCGGTCGGTGACCTTTCGCTCCGCCGCCCAGGCGAGTTCGACGGTCTCGATGTAGCGCCGGGCCACCTCGGCGTTCTGGTAGCCGACCAGGTTCGCCACCCGCAGCTCCAGGAGCCGCCGCACCTCGCCGTCGAAGTCGGTGTGCGCCAGCAATTCCACCGGCACCCGTGGGGGAGTGCGCCGCGGCTGCCCCTCATCGACAGCCGCGGCGAACGCGGCCGGATCGGCGACGGCGACCCGCCCCCACCGGAAGGCCGCGATATTGGCCGCCACCGCGACACCGTTGATCCCGATGGACTCCTCGATCGCCGCCACCGGCAACCGCAGCCCACCGGACTGCACGGCCGCGCCGACGATCAGGAAGTTGGCCGCCGCGGTAGTGCCGAACAGGGCCTGCGCCGCGGCGAGGGCGTCGAGGTGGTGCGTCGAACGCGACACCGCCGCAAGCCGATCCAGCAGCGTCTCGGTGCCCGGGTAGGCCACCGACTTGTCGTAGACCATGTCACCGGTCGGGGTCTGGCTCGTCGAGGCCACGGCCACGGTCCGGGCCGCGTCGCCGTACTGCAGATACCGCGATTCGGTGGCGGTGAGCAGGTCGACGGCGAGCAGGCAGTCCGCGCTGCCCGGGGTGAGCCGGTTGGCGGGCTCCAGCTCCGTGCCGGAGAACCGCAGGTGCGAGACCACCGGACCGGCCTTCTGGCTCATCCCGATCTGATCCAGGCTCTCCACCTCGTACCCGGCCCGCAGGGCGGCGGTGGCCAGCACCTGGTTCACCGTCACGATGCCGGTACCACCGATGCCGGCGATCAGCACGTTCTGGGTGCGCAGCGGTGTGCCCGATCCGGGATCGGCGACCGCGGGCGGTTCGCCGACATTGCGGCGCTTGGTCTTTCGTGGCTTGTCCGGGACGGTCTCCACCGTGACGAACGACGGGCAGTCGCCGTCGAGGCAGCTGTAGTCGGTATTGCACGAGGTCTGATCGATGCGGGTCTTGCGCCCGAACTCCGTCTCGACCGGCTGCACGGACAGGCAGTTCGACTTGGTGCCGCAGTCGCCGCAGCCCTCGCAGACCGCCTCGTTGATCACCACCCGGGTGTTGCGGACCGGCAGCGCGCCGCGCTTGCGCTGCCTGCGCGCATCGGCGGCGCAGTGCTGGTCGTAGATCAGCACCGTGACGCCCTCGATCTCACGCAGGGTCCGCTGTGCCTCATCGAGCCGGTCGCGATGCCACAGCAGCGTGCCCTTGGCGAGCGCGCGCTTGCGATGGCGTTGCGGTTCGTCGGCGCAGATGATGATCTGCCGCACGCCCTCGGTGGTGAGCTTGTGGGTCAGCCGCGCGACGGTGAGCACGCCTTCCACGTCCTGGGCGCCCGTCATCGCGACGACCTCGTTCCAGAGCAGCTTGTAGGTGATGTTCACCCCCGCCGCGACACAGGCCTGCACGGCCAGCTGCCCGGAGTGGAAGAAGGTGCCGTCACCGATGTTCTGGAACAGGTGCGGCACGTCGGTGAACGGCGCCTGCCCGATCCACTGACTGCCCTCACCACCCATCTGGGTCAGCCCGGTGACCGCGCTGTCGGCGCGGCCGGACATGGTCACCAGGGTGTGGCAGCCGATGCCGCCGCCGCCGATCGAGCCCTCGGGCAGCGCGGTGGAGCGGTTGTGCGGGCAGCCGCTGCAGAAGTAGGGGGTGCGCTCGGCGGACAGGACCTCCAGCGGAAGTGCCGGTGGCGCCGCCCTTTTCAGCTCCACTCGGCCGCGCAGTACCCGGCGCAGCGGGGCGAGCAGCCGGCCGGCGGTGAGTTCGCCGTCGACCGGCATCAGCCGGGCGCCGCGCTCGTCGTGCTTGCCGAGAACGCGGGGCGCGTCCTGGGTGCCGTAGAGGATCTCGCGGATCTGGGTCTCGATGAACGCGGTCTTGTCCTCGACCACCACGACCTCGTCGAGCCCGCGGGCGAACTCGGTCACGGCGGCCGCGCCGACGGGATAGGGCATGCCGATGCGCAGCAGCCGGATACCGGCCCGGTGCATGGCCGCCTCGTCGACGCCCAGATCGAGCAGGGCCTGGCGGACCGCGTCGAAGGTGGTCCCGGTGGCCGCGATGCCGACCTTCGCCCCGGTCGGATCCACCTCGACGACATCGAGGGCGTTGGCCGCCGAGTATGCCTGCACCATCGCCCAGCGTGGACCGTAGAGATCCGCCTCGGCCAGCACGCTGTCCGAGGGCGCCGCCATCGGCCGCTGCCGGTAGACGAACGGCCTGCCCTCCCACTGCACTTCGGGCACGGTGACGGCGAGATCGGCCACGCTCGCGTCGACGGTCCAGGCGCCGTCGGCGACATCGGCGACGATCTTCAACGCCACCACGCAGCCCGAGGCCCGCGACAGCGCGATGCCCCGCATCCCCAGGGTGATGATCTCCTCGGCATTGCGCGGGAACAGCACCGGCACGCCCATGGCGGCCAGCGAGCGCTCGCTCACCGCGGGCACGGTCGACGACTTCGACGCCGGATCGTCGCCCACCAGCAGCAGCACACCGCCGCGCGGGTTCACGCCGTACATGTTGGCGTGGCGGATGGCGTCGGTGGCGCGGTCGACGCCGGGGCCCTTGCCGTACCAGACGCCGATCACGCCGTCGTGGGTCGGCGTTCCGGCGGGCAGCTCGGCCTGGCTGCCCCAGACCGCGGTGGCGGCCAGTTCCTCGTTGAACCCGGGGACGAAGGTGATGTCGTGCTCGGCGCGCACCTCCGGCATGCCCAGCAGCATCTTGTCCACCCCGCCCAGCGGGCTGCCCTGGTAGCCCGAGACGAACGTCGCGACCCGGCGCCCGGCGCGCAGATCGCGCACATGCTGTTCCACGAGCAGCCGCGCGATGGCCTGGACGCCGGTGAGCAGCACCGGTCCCGCTCCGGAGCGGTAGCGATCGGCGAGGTCGTAGGGCACGGCAGGCTCGGCCTGCGGCGCGGCGGTCGGACAGACGACGGTGGTCATGGACGCCTCACTGCAACGAAGGAACTTGCTATCGGTGCAGCGCAATCTGCCGTGGAGCGGTGATGGGTGTCAACAGTCAGTTGAAAAGTTGATCAGTCTGCTCAAAAGTGATCTACGCCACTGGGGTGCGGGTGTCAATCTGCTCGAGCGGGGAGACCTTGGTCACATCACGTCTGGTCCGTCTCGCCCGGGTCGCGCCCCACTCGCAGCACGGCGTCGAATCCCGCCGCGACGCAGTCGCGCAGCGCGGGGAGATCGGGAACGGCCGCGGTGTCGGCGTTGAGGCCGACACCGCAGATCCCGGTATTCGTGGTGAGCGTGATGTTGAACGACGCGCCGAGAGTCGGGCTGAACGCGTACAGGCGATCGATGCGCGCCCCGGCGAGAAACTGCGGCACCGGGGAACCCGGGACGTCGGAGGCGACGAAGTCGATGTGTTCCAGCATGCTCGAGATCAGCCGGATCGGGACCCGGTTGAGGACAGCGGCGGCCGCACCCGAGTAGTGGACGCCCGGCTCGTTCCGCTGGGCGGAAACCGTCTTGTCCACGGCGCGCATCAGGTCGGAGGCATCGGCGATGTCCGCCGGGACCACGAAGCGGGCGAGGCTGATCCGATTGCCGCCGACGGGGTCGTCCGTGGCGCGCAGGCTGATCGGCATGGTCACCCGCAGCTGATCGACACTCGCGCCGTGCTGGTCGTGATAGCGGCGCAGGCCGAGCAGGACCGCGGTCAGGAAGGCGTCGTTGATCGTGCACCCGGCGGTGTGCGCGCTGCGCCGCAACTGCTCGGCGGGAACCTCGAGCACCGCGAGCCTGCGTCCGGTGCCGCGCTCGGTCATGACCGGCGACAGGGTCGAGAGGACCGGTTTGACCAGGCGAGCGAGGGAGGCCACCGCCGTGGCGGCACCCCGCACGGATCGCACGTGGTGGGCTGTGCCGGAACGCGTGGCGCCGGCCGCCGGTCCGGTGTTCGAGCGGTGCCCGGCTGCCTCGCCTTCGCCGCCGCACATCGCGGAGAGCATGCGCATGCCGCCGACGCCGTCGGTGAGGGTGTGGTGGACCGTCAGCACCAGCGCGGCGGTGGCACCATCGGGCCCCTCCAACAGCTGCGCTCGCCACAGCGGACGGGCGCGATCGAAGACCGCCATCGCCTCCACGCGAGCGAACTCGAGTGCCACGGAGACATCCACCGGGCGGTGGGTCCGCACCTCTCGCAGGTGCCACGACAGGTCGAAGCCCAGGTCCGGCACCCAGTGCGGCGGACGCAGGCCGAGGCGTCCGCCGACCAGCTTGCTCCGGAATTCCGGCACCGCGCGGGTCGCGCGGTCGACCGCGCCGACCAGCCGATCCCAGCCGGGTGCGGAATCGAGGATCAGCACCGCGACGATCGTCGGCCGCAGGATCGGGTTCTGCTGCAGCCGCCACGTGAGGAAATCGGTCTCGGAGAGTTGGGACCCGCGCATGGGTGCCTTCTATCGTCGGTTGGTGCCGTTACCCCCAGCATCGTCGTCAGCCGATCGCCTCGGCCAGGGTCGCAGGTCCCGCAGAGCGAGGTCTTCCGTCGCCGTCGCGGCGCGAGTCGGGCCGATCTGCCGGTGAGCGGCGACCCGGCTCCGTTACGGCTGATTCGTCCGGTGGGTCAGATGGTCGACCAGGGGCAGGCTCCGGTAGCCGATCGGGGTGGCCAGCGCGAGCATGGTCTCGGTGTGGTTCACGCCGTCGATGGCGTGCACCCGCTGGATGATCTCCAGCAGATCCTGCTGCGATCGCGCCGCGATGCGGACCAGCAGATCCGCCCGCCCGGTGGTGGCATGCACCTCGAGCACGTGTGGGAAGCCACGCAGCGTCTCGATGATCGGATCCATCTTGTTCTGATCGAGTTCGACCCCGAGGAAGGCGTGCACCGCGAAGCCGATCGCCTGCACGTCGATATCGGGCGGATAGCCCCGCACCGCGCCCGAGGATTCGAGCCGCTTCATCCGCGCCTGCACGGTATTGCGGGCGATCCCGAGCCGCTGGGCCAGCTCGAGGATCGGCGCCCGCGGGTCCGCGGCCAGTTCGGCCAGCAACGCGGCATCGAGTGCGTCGAACTTGATGGTCATGCCGCATTCTGGCACGACGGAAACCGTGCGATGGCCGCGATCAGCCCCTGACCATGGCGCGGTGATCCTGGCGGCCGGTGCACCGATCCCCATCTACGCGGGAGTGGGATATCGAACTGGACAAACGCCATCGAAGGGGGTGGCGGAGGTCGATCGACATTCATCGCACGCTGGAGGGCTTGTTCCTGGGCGGCGGCGTCTTCTCCGGGGCGCGCCGCGGGTCGCGCGGTCGCCGGCCGTCTATCAGGCCGCGCAACGTGGGGGTGACGCGGGACGTAGCGTGAATCCTCCGCGTCGGGCGGTTGACCAGGAGTGAGACGCGTTCTATTTTGAGTGATTCGAAGCTGCTGACCGCATGCGCTGCTATTCGGGCGGCTGGAAGGCACGCGGGGGAGTGGCTGATAGTGGATCCGAACATCGGGGTGGTTGCTGAACAGCGGGGTGTCGTCCGGCTGTTCCCGGATGAGAAGTGGGGCGGCAGCCTGCAGAAGATGCTGCAGGAGGTGCGGGAGGAGGCGGTGGTGGCAGTCTGTGCCCCGCTGCAGATGAAGCGGTACTACCAACGCGAAGCGCTGGTGCTGCGCGATCTGCTGGAGGCCGGGCGTCGGGTTCGAGTCCTCTACTCGCAGAACTACGCGACCTCACGTGCGCCTGTTCCGGGATCGTTGCCCTCTGTGATGGCGCCTCACACCAAGGTCACGGGCGTCGAATTCCCCAACACGATCATCATCGACCGTCGAGTGGCGGTAGGCCGTGGGGCTGCAAACCGGTCCGGAGCGATCCCGCCCAGGGCTCGCCGCGGTGGAGATCGCTGTTCTCGAGGTGCTCGGTGCCGGGCTGAAAGATGAGGTGGCGGCGCGACGGTTGTCTGTGTCGCTTCGCACCTATCGACGCTATGTTGCGGCGATCATGGTGCAGCTCGGGGTGGGGACCCGGTACCAGCTCGGCGTCCGCGCGGCGGAGTTGGGATTTGGGTGCCGTGGAGGTGCCGGCGGCGAAATGGCAGGAAACTGACAACATCGGTTGTGGGCGCCCGATTCCAGGTCCTGGATCGGAACCAGTTCTAGCTTTGTGGCCATGGCTTTCAACGTCGCTGATCTGTTCGAGCACGCCGCCGATGCGGTGCCGGACCGTGTCGCAATCATTTGTGGGAACCGGCAAGTCACCTATCGTGAGCTGGACGAACGCGCCAACCGCTTGGCACACCACCTCGCCTCGCGTGGCGTCGGCAAGGGTGACCATGTCGGCGTGTATTCACGCAACTCCATCGAAGCGCTCGAGACGATGATCGCGACCTACAAACTGCGCGCGATCTCGGTGAGCGTGAACTTCCGCTACACCGCTGACGAGGTCCGCTACATCGTCGACAACGCGGATATGGTCGCGCTGATACATGAGCGCCGGTACTCGGACATCGTCGCAGAAGTCATGCCGCACACTCCGAAGCTGTCCGATGTGGTCGTGATCGAGGACGGCTCGGGTATCGACTACAGCCGATATGGCGGCGTGGACTACGACGTCGCGATCGACGCGCACTCGGCGGAGCGCGACTTCGGCGAACGCAGCCCCGACGACCTCTACATCCTCTACACCGGCGGCACAACAGGATTCCCCAAGGGGGTGATGTGGCGGCACGAAGATGTCTGGCGCGCACTGGGCGGTGGCATCAACCATGTCACCGGAGAATATGTCGAAGACGAGTGGGAACTGGCCGACCAGGCCAAGCGGTCGCCGGTCGGCATCGTGATGGCACCGTTGTCGCCACTGATCCACGGCGCGGCCCAGTGGGCGGCCTTCATCGGCCTGAATTCCGGCGGCACCATCGTTTTCGTGCCGCAGTTCGATGCCGACGAGGTGTGGCGGCTCGTGGAAAAACACAAGGTCAACGCCTTCACTGTGGTCGGTGACGCGATGGCCAAGCCGCTGCTGGACGCCTATCGGGCCGGCGATTACGACGCGTCGTCGGTGTGGTCTATCAGCAGTCACGCCGCACTGTTCTCGCACTCCCTCAAGCAGCAGTACGTGGAGCTGTTTCCGAACGTGTTCATCACCGACGTGATCGGTTCATCGGAGAGCGGCGGCACCGGGCTCGGGGTGGTGACCAAAGACAGTGACCATTCCCAGGGTCCGCGAGTGAAGTTCAGTGCGCAGGCGGCATTGATCGACGACGACGGCAAACTGGTGGAACCGAAGCCCGGTGCGGTCGGGCGCATGGCACGTACCGGGCACGTGCCGATCGGCTACTACAAGGACCCGGAGAAGACCGAGACGATCTTCGTCGAGATCGACGGCAAGCGATACGTAGTACCCGGTGACTACGCCCGCTATGAGGACGACGGCACCGTCACCCTGCTCGGTCGAGGCTCGGAATGTATCAACACCGGCGGGGAGAAGGTGTTCCCCGAAGAGGTCGAGGGTGCGCTCCGGTCGCATCCAGATGTTTTCGATGCTTTGGTGATCGGCATCCAGGACGAACGGTTCGGCCAAGCGGTGGCCGCGCTGGTCCAACCCCGTTCGGGTGCCGGTCTCGACCTGACTCGGCTGGATGCCCATGTTCGGACGAAAGTCGCCGGCTACAAGGCGCCCCGCGCCTACTGGATTGTCGGGGAGATGATGCGGCAGCCCAGCGGCAAGGCCAACTACCCGGCCGCGAAGAAGTACGCCGCTGATCACGCCGACCTTGCCGAACCTGCTCGCTGAGATAGAGATGGACCCGGCCGCTACGGCTGAGGAGGCTGTCGTGGTGGACCTGATCGTCGGTGGTTGTCGCTGGTCCGGATCCGGATCCAGGGCGGGCGTCGCTGCGACTGGTCGTCGACGAGGTCCCTCCGGCACTGAGATCGAGCTCGGAGCACGGGGCGTCGATGGCACCTCGGCCAGGCTGTCGCCGGGCCGGCCGGGAGGGCCGGTCCCGGGACGGACACCGGCGGCTTGCCTCGTACGACGACCGTGCGACCTCTGGCCGGCGCAATAGTCTTGCGTGCCAGTGCCCGCTGTCGTCGGGTGATTCCACGAATGGTGTCGGGACGTGGATCTTGACGCACGGAGATCGAGCGCATATTTTGGGCTGCGGACTTTGAGCTGAGGGGGAAAGAATACTGGAGTCCGCGCTCATCACCCCGCTGAATCGGGGGGAATTCTCTTCGTTTCGCAAGGTTGTCGGCGGTGTTGAACGGGCGCCGGTTCGCCACTGCATGACCGTGCTCCGCGTGCGGTGGATGCGGTTTTCGTCATGGGTCACGGCGAACTCGGTAGGTGGCGCAGCTAACGATATCGGTCCGGCGGCGAGGGTTCGATCAGTATGGCTGCCAACCGTTTTCGTTCCACGCTCCGGACGTCAAATGTCCGGTCGTGGCCTGCCACGTACCGCCGCGCGCCCTTATCTCGAGCACCGCTCGGTTATTCTCGGAGGTTGAAAAACAATGTGTGGAATTGTCGGATGGGTCGATTTCTCGACGGATCTCGAGACGCAACGCTCGGTGGTGCAGCGCATGACGGATACGATGCGCTTTCGCGGGCCGGATGCCGGTGACGTCTGGATTTCCCGGCACGCCGCACTCGGACATCGTCGATTGTCGGTCATCGATATCGAGGGCGGCGCGCAGCCGATGGTCCGCGATGATGTCGCATTGACTTACAGTGGCGAGATCTACAATTTCCGGGAATTGCGGCGCGAATTGGAAGGCGCAGGTCACCGGTTCACGACCAAGAGCGACACCGAGGTCGTGCTGCGCGCCTACCTCGAATGGGGCATCGCGTGCCTCGAGCGGTTCAACGGCATGTTCGGGTTCGCCCTCTGGGACGAGCGCAGCCAGGAGCTGTTCCTCGTGCGGGACAGGGTGGGCGTCAAACCCGTCTACTACTACCCGACCGCCGACGGGATCCTGTTCGGCTCCGAACCGAAGGCGATCCTGGCGAACCCGGCGGCGAAGCGAAAGGTCGATCTCGACGGGTTCGCCAATTTCCTTGTGTTGCAGGCGAATATGTCAGGACAAACGCCGTTCGACGGCCTGCTGGAATTGCAGCCCGGCGAATACCTGCGGGTCGGCCGGGCGGGGATCGAGCGTGATCGCTACTACCGGTTGACGGCTCGCCCGCACGAGGACGACCTCGACACCACGGTGGAGACGGTGCGTGCGTTGCTGGCCGACATCGTGGAGCGGCAGCTGGTGTCCGACGTGCCGATCGGCACGCTGCTGTCCGGCGGCATCGACTCGAGTCTGCTGACCGCGCTGGCGACCCGATCGAACGCCGCGGCCGATGTGGTGCGGTCGTTCTCCATCGATTTCGTCGGGCACGCCGACTTCTTCGAGACCACCGCCGACATCCTGCGCGCGACCGAGGACGCGCCCTTCATCCGCGAGGTGGTCGACTACGTCGGCTGCAAGCACGAGGGCATCGACGTGCCGACCGCCGCGCTCTGCGACCCCGAGGTCCGGCGCCGGGTGCTGACGGCCTGGGATCTGCCGAATCACCTGGGCGACATGGATGTCTCGCTGTATCTGCTGTTCCAGGCGGTGCGGGAGCGCTGCACGGTGGCGATCTCCGGCGAAGGCGCCGACGAGGTGTTCGGCGGCTATCCCTGGCTGCACGACGAGAAAGTCCTCGACGTGCCGATCTATCCGTGGATGGCGTTCCAGCTGCTGCAGGGCACCCCGTCGACGTTCAGCCTGTTCGACGGCGGCGTGCTGGCGCGCACCGGTTTGTTCGAGCGAATCGGCGGGATGTACGCGCAGGGCATCGCCGAAGCTCCTCGCCTGGACGGCGAGTCGCCCCTGGACGCGCGGATGCGGGCGGCCAACTATCTCGACCTCACCCGATTCATGCGGCCCCTGCTCGACCGCAAGGACCGCATGAGTATGGCGGTCGGGCTCGAGGTCCGCGTCCCGTTCTGCGACCACCGCCTGATCGACTACGTCTTCAACGTGCCCTGGTCGATGAAACAGCGTGCGGGCGAAAGCAAGTGGCTGCTGCGCGCCGCCGCCGGCGATCTGCTGCCGGACTCGGTGCGCAACCGCCCGAAGTCGGTCTTCCCGGCGACCCTGGACACCGGCTACGACGACATGCTGCGCAAGGGGTTGAACGAGGTGCTGACCGGAGCCGACGAGCCGATCCGGGAGTTCCTGAACATCGACGCGGCCACCGCGATCGTCGACGGCACCGACACCGCGGGCGGCGGCTCGTGGACCCGGCTCCGGACGGAGAGCATCCTGCGCGCCAATGCCTGGATCAAGGAGTACGACGTCGATATGAGTGCGCTCGCCTGACCGCTGGACGCCTCGTCGCGCTGCTCCGCCCTGCCCCGGGGCGGAGCTGAGGGAAGCTGGTGCGGCCCATCGTGATCCGATGGGTGTCGCCAACTGTCAGTCGCGGCCTCCCGCCACCCTGACCGAAGCCGCCTGGAACAACACCGAGATCATCACCGGCGACATCGCCATCACCGGCAGCCTCACCCTGGTCCAGTCCCTGCTGCGCGCCGGTCTGCTCGATAAACCACAGCTGTTCGTCCACCCCGTCGTCTTGGGCAAGGGCGCGCGCCGGTTCGACAAGCTCGACAACAGCGTCGAGCGGATTCGGGCCTGGTCGTAGGGCCGCCGCGCTCGACCGGTGTCGGGCACGGGTCGAGCGGGGCGGTCGTCAGCGCACACCGAACCAGCCGAGTGTCACGCGCTCTCGCAGACCTACCCGTCCGCGGGCCCACTGTCCGGGGTGAGCGCCCGGCGAGCCAACGTCAGCCACCGAAGTTGCTGTTGCTCCTCGGTGGGCGCGGTGGCCAGCAGAAGGATCACGTCATCGCTGGTGACGTCGGTATACAGCGACTCGGTGCGATGCGCGAGCGCGACCAATCGGTCAACGGCGGCGCGGCCACGTGCCTGCAACTCCAGGAACGGCTCTTCGGCCACAGTGGCGACGGCGAACCGAAAAAGGCGCTCCTGACCCATATCGAGCGCCACATTGCGCATGAGTGCGGTCAACTCCTGGCGGGCCGAGTCCGGATTCGCCTCAGCCCGCGCGATGGCGGCGTCCAGAGTTTCGCCGATCGCCGAGGACAGTTCGTCCACGATCGCGTCTATCAGGTTCTTCTTCGTCGGGAAATGCCGATACAGCGTGCCCACCGCGACGCCTGCCGCGGCGGCCAGTTGATCCATTCCGACGCCAGGCCCGCAACTGATGACCAGTTCGCGCGCGGCGGCGATGATCGCCTGGCGATTGCGTCGCGCATCCGCGCGCTGGGGCCTGCTGCCCATCTGCTCCTCCTGGACCTTGCACACAACATGAACTACTGGTTCCGGAGCGAACACCGGACTGGGTTTCGAAACCGCGTCAGCGCTGGCAGCACGCGGCGCCGAGGTCGTGCTGGCCTGTCGCGATCGAGGCCGAGCCGAGGCCGCCGCCGAACGCCTCCGATCCCGATTGCCCGGCTCTGTGGTCGATACCTACTGATCAACAACGCCGGTGTGACCGGGCTGTCCGGAACTACCGAGGACGGATTCGAAGTGCAATTCGGCATCAATCACCTGGGGCACTTCGCCCTGACCGGTCTGCTCTTGGACCGCCTCACCGCCACCGAGGGCGCGCGAGTGGTCACCGTCAGCAGCATCGGCCATCGGTTCGGCCGCATCGATCCTGATGATCCGGCCGCCCCGACCGGAAACGCCTACGGGAAGTCGAAATTGGCGAACCTGCTGTTTACCTACGAGCTCGATCGACGTCTCGGCGGCACCGCGGCGGTCGCATTGGCCGCTCATCCGGGTGGCGCGAGTACCGATGTCTTCCGCTACTCTTCCGCGGCGTTTCGGCTTCCGAATCTGGCGATCGCCCGGCTGCTCGGCCGGACACCCGCCATGGGAGCATTGCCGACACTTCGCGCGGCTACTGATCCGAGCGCGGTCGGCGGCGAATACTATGGCCCGTCAGGGTTTTTCGGAATCCGAGGCTATCCGTCCCGGATGCGATCGAGCGGAGGCTCGTACAACCGTCACCGGCAAGAGAGACTATGGGAGGTCTCCGAGCGACTGACCGGCGTGACGTATCCCGTCAATGCCGAAGCGCACTGAAATCGGTGCGGGCTAAGAGCTCCTAACAGGTTCTGTCGGGTAGCAACGAGTCCTGTTGTAGTGCAGGATGTTTCGTCGTGGCAGCGCCGTGGATCGTGGACGACCAGCTGTGGGCAGTGATCGAACCGCTACTACCGGTCAAGGCCCCGGGAACCCCGGGACCACCCCGGATGAACGATCGGCTTGTCCTGCAAGGGATCTTGTTCGTGCTGATCACCGGCATCGGGTGGGAGGACCTGCCACAGGAGCTGGGGTTCGGGTCCGGGATGACCTGCTGGCGTCGGCTACGCGACTGGCAGGCCGCCGGGGTGTTCGAGGCCATGCACACCACCGATGCTCGCCCACTGCCACCGCGCGGGACTGATCGATGTCGACCGCGTCATCCCCGACGGCTCACACGTGCGGGCCGAAAAAGGGGCACCGACACAGGTCCAAGCCCGGTCGACCGCCGCAAAACCGGAGCGAAACACCACATCCTGACCTGCGGCACCGGCCTCCGGCTCGCGGTCGTACAGTCAGCGGCCAACGTCAATGACCATCTCGTGCTGCCCGAACTGCTCAATCGTGTGCGGCCGCTACGAGGACGCCCCGGCGACCACGCGCGAAGATCACGACCTTGATCGCGGACAAAAGGCTACGACTTACTGTCGGGCCATGTGCATGCGCAGTTCGGCTTCGGCGTCGTGGATGAGGTATCCGCTGACGTTCACGGTCACTGTGTGGATGGTGCCGGTGAATTTGAAGGGGCTGGTGTAGTCGTCGGTGACGGCGGATCCGGGGTTGGCGCCGCAGGTGAGTGCGCCGGGGTTGAGCATGAATGGGTTGGTGACGGGGGCCTCGGTGCTCCCGGTGAGGGTGCCGTCGACATAGAGCTGGAGCCTTCCAGACGCGCCCTTGCCGTGTGGCATGTCCGGTTCTCCGGTCGGTTCGAATTCGAAAATGAGTTCATGTCTGCCGGGCGCGAGGACCTGGTCGGATTCCACTGCGTAGCTGGTCCGCCCGACATAGTTGTGGACGTAGCGGAGCTTGCCGTCCTTGACGAAAAGGGAGTATCCGCCAGCGGCGCTGCCCTGGCAGAGCAGCACCCCCTCGGCCCCGCCGTCGGGGATCTCGACGTCCGCGGTGAAGCTGTGCGGGCGGTTGAGCACCCGGGGGGCCGCGAAGAATGGGACCGATTGGGTGCCGGGCCGGTAGGTGTAGCTCTCGCGCAGCGGTGCCACGAGAGGTTTTTCGGCGATCATGCGGGGCAGGCCGCTGCCGTCTACCGGCATCACGTCGTACTTGCCGGCCTCCACATACCAGGTGGCGATCATCGCGATCAGCCGGTCACGGTGCTCGGCGGCCACGTTGTGATTCTCGGCGAAGTCGGCGGCCACGTGGTAGAGCTCCCAGCTTTTGGCGTCCAACTCGGCGAGGGTCTCGGCCGAGATCGGCTGTCCGAAGCCCACGCCCGCCTCGGCGAAGGATGGGCCGGGCCAGGGGCAGACGGCCCGCCAGCCGTCGTGGTAGATGGCCCGGTGGCCCAGCATTTCGAAGTACTGCGTGCGGCGGTTGCTCTCGGCGGTGTCGTCGTCGAGCGTGTGGGCGAAGCTGACCCCGTGCAGCGGTGCTTGTGTGACGCCGCGGATGGTCTTGGGCGGATCGATGTTCAGCAGGTCCAAGACTGTGGGCACCATGTCGATGATGTGGGCGTACTGGGTGCGGATCTGCCCCCGGGCAGTGATTCGCTGCGGCCAGGACACGATGAAGGGGTCGCTGGTGCCGCCACGGTAGGTCTCGCGCTTCCACCGCCGGAACGGCGTGTTGCCAGCCCAGGTCCAGCCCCAGGGGTAGTGGTTGAAGCGCTTGGGGCCGCCGATCTCATCGATCAACTCGAGACTTTCCTCGATCGGCTCCTGGGCGTTGTTGAAGAACTGCGCCTCGTTGGTGGTGCCGGTGGGTCCGCCCTCGGCGCTGGCGCCGTTGTCGGAGATGACCATGATCAGCGTGTTGTCCAGCTCCCCGAGTTGGCGCATGAACTCGATCAGCCGCCCGACCTGGTGATCGGTGTGGGAGAGGAAACCGGCGAACACCTCCATCATCCGGCTGAACAGTCGGCGTTCCGCCGCCGGATGCGACGCCCAGTCGGCTACATCGGGATCATGGCGCGAGAGCTCCGCGTCCGCTGGGACGATGCCGAGCTCCTTTTGCCGAGCGAACACCTTCTCCCGATAGGCGTCCCAGCCCTCGTCGAACACGCCCGCGTACCGGTCCGCCCACTCCTTGGGCACATGATGTGGGGCGTGCGTGGCACCGAAGCACAGATTCAGGAAGAACGGCTTGGCCGGGTCGATCTGCTTGGCGTCGGCGATGAACTCGATCGCCTTGTCGACCAGGTCCTCGCTCAGGTGGTAGCCCGCTTCGGGGGCGCGCGGCGGCTCCACCTGATGGTTGTCATACACCAGATCAGGGTGCCACTGGCTGGTGTCACCACCCAAGAAGCCGTAAAAGCGCTGGAAACCACGCCCCAGCGGCCACCGGTCATAGGGACCTGCGGCGGTCTCCTGGTTGCTCGGCGTCAGGTGGTACTTCCCAACCATGTACGTGTTGTAGCCGTGCTCGAGCAGCATCTCGGACAGGAAACCGTTCTCGAACGGGATGACGCCGTTGTACCCGGGGTAGCCGCTCGCCAGTTCCGTGATGGCAGCCATACCATTGCTGTGATGGTTGCGGCCGGTCATGATGCACGCCCGGGACGGCGAACACAACGCCGTCGTGTGCATGTTGTTGTACCGCAGGCCGTCCCCCGCGAGCGCATCGAAATTGGGTGTTCGGATCGGGCTACCGTAACAGCCCAGGTTGCCGAACCCGGTGTCATCCAACACGATGAACACCACGTTCGGGGCACCCTCACGCGCCCGCACCGGCGCCGGCCACGCCGGGGTGGACTCGTCGGCGGTCCGCCCGATGACACCCGGGAACGCAGCACCCGGCTCATACTCGGTAATTGCCACTGATGATCAACTCCCACGGTTTCTTTTTGGCCCTGACCACCCATCCTGCATCGATACACGGCGCGCCCACCTCACCCGGCACGGATGATTCCCGTCGCCGCCTACCTGGGCCACAAGCCGTGTAGTTGATGTCTGGGTGCTGTTGTTGACCGAGAGCGCCGGCAGTCACCACCGGATCGGTGTCAGCCGAGACGACCTGCGGATCGTAGCGACCATGATCGAAGACGGCCCGTCCGAACACGAACTCACAGGAATGGACCGATATGGACACTGCTCGAGGATTCGTCCGGGTCGTCGCCAAGGGCGTCTAGGAGCGACCGTTCGAGTTCGTCGGTGCGCTCGGCGCCCCGATGCGCTGTGTCGGTGCAGGCGGCGGTGTGTGCGACGCTGACCAGCCCGGTCCTGATCATGGGGCGGCGACCTCACCCGCAGCGGGTGAGGCGCGGGTGAGGCCGCCGGAGCAGTCTGTGGACAGGACAGTGGCGTGAGGCGCACACGGAGCGCTCCGGGCTGACACGCAAAGGCAGGTTTGTGATGGCGGGCTCCGATGACGACAATCCCACGGGCGATGCCCTGAGCACGGGCGAGCGGCGCGAGCTCGAGTGGCTGCGCGCCGAGGTTGCGCAGTTGCGCGGCGAACCGCCGCCCCCGCCGCGAGGCCACGGCGGCCTACGCTGGACCGCGGTGGTGGCCCTCCTGGCGCTCGTCGGAGTGTTGCTGGTGACGTCGGTGGTGGCCCGATTTGCGCGCAGCGAGATATTGAACACCGACCGCTACGTGAGCACCGTGGCACCGCTCGGGGAGGATCCCATCGTCAAGGCGGCGATCACCAATCGGGTCACCGACGAGATCTTCGCGCAGGTCGACGTCGAGGGCCTCACCGAACAGGCGCTGACCGCACTCATCGATGCCTCGAATCTCGCCACGAACGCGCCCCGCCTGGACCAGGCGGTGGTCGGTCTGGCGCCGGTCATCGCCGGGCAGGCGAAGACCTTCGTGCACGACACCGTCGAATCGCTGGTCGAGTCGGACGAGTTCGAGGACCTGTGGATCCAGGCCAACCGCGCCGCCCACACCACCCTCGTCGCGGTGGTCACCGGCGACACCGGCGACACCGCGGTGCAGGTCGACGACAGTGGGACCGTGAGCATCTCGCTCAGCACCGTCATCGACAAGGTCAAAACACGGCTGTCCGGGCGCGGTTTCGCGTTCGCCGACAAGATCCCGCAGATCGACAAGCAATTCGTTCTGGTCCAATCACCGGAACTGGCCAAGGCGCAGCGCGCGGTCCGTGCGCTCGACAAGGCCGCCGACGTGCTCCCGTGGCTGACGCTGCTCGTCGCCGCCGGGGCGATCTGGGCAGCGCCGCGGAGCTCGCGGCTGCGGGCGCTGGCCGCTGTGGGCGTCACCTTCGTCGTCACGATGGCGCTGCTCGCGGTGGCGATCCTTATCTGCCGGTCGCTGTATCTCGATAACCTGCCGCCCGAGATCCGCTCCCCGGAGGCCGCGGCCGCGGTGTTCGACACCATCGTGGTGCCGCTGCGGACCACGTTGCGGGCGGTCTTCGTCGTCGGCCTGGTCGTCGCGGTCGGTGCCTACCTGGTCGGCGGATCGGCCTCCGCGCTGGCGGTGCGCCGCGGATTCGGCCGCGCACTGGAGGTGCTGCGACGGCCGAGCACTCGGACACCCACCGCCGTGGAGATGAGGCTCGCGCGGGCGCGGGTCCCACTGCGGGCGGCCATCATCGGCATCGCAGTGCTGGTCATCGTGTTCTGGAACTACCCCACCGGGGCCGTCGTCGGCTGGACCGTGCTGATCGCCCTGCTCACGCTGTTGTTGCTCGAGATCCTCGTCCGACCTGTCCTCACGCGGGCCCGCCAGCTCGGCGATGCGGCGGTGGTGACGTGACGTGGGCGTTGCCGGCGATCACTGCGGTGTTGCTCGCCTATACCGCCGCTCTGCCCCTGGGCGGGTCGGGGTTCATCGCCGCGTTCGTCGGCGGACTGACCTTCGGCACGCTCCGCCACCTCGCCACCGAGCACCACGAGGGCGACGGTGCCGGGCACGAGGGCGAGGTCGAGAGCGACATGCTCGACGAGGCCGGCGACGTGTTCAGCGCCGTGACGTTCATCGTCTTCGGCGCCGTGCTCCTCGGTCCCGCCCTCGGCTACCTGTCCTGGGCGGTGTTCGGCTACGCGGTGGTGAGCCTGACCGTCGTCCGGATGCTCCCGGTCGCGCTGTCGCTGATCGGAACACACCCGCGCGCGCCGACCGTCGCCTTCGTCGGCTGGTTCGGCCCTCGCGGACTGGCCACCATCGTATTCGTCATCCTCATCCTCGAAGAACCCGGCGACCTGCCCCACGAAGAGCTGTTGTTGACCGCTGCCGTGATCACCATCGGGCTCTCGGTCCTGGCCCACGGACTCACGGCCGGGCCGTTAGCCGACCGCTACGCAACCTGGTTCGGCCGTCACCCCCGCCCCAAGGACCAACCCTCACCCGGCAAGCCAGGATGACGATTCCTGCGGCCGGGTGCGCGGCCTGAATACCTTTGGTGACAGCATGAACACATCCGTTCGGCCGACGTGAGACCGCCGTTCGCGTGCGTACCCGGGTCGGGGAGCTCGAGTACTTTCACCATGATCACGGACGGCACCAACATTCCTGTGGTGGCGTTCGAAATGGCGGGTGACGGCCGCGCCGAGTTCGGTGGTCAGGCTCATCTCGAGGTTCGCGCCTTCGCCGATGAAGTGTCATGTCTCGGGGGGGGGGTGAGCATCCGTTGCCAGGCGGCGCGGTTGATCGCGATGGAGCGGCGTTTGATCAGGTCGTCGTTGCCGATCAGCCAGTCCAGCAACGTACCGAGCAGGTCAGCGGTCGGGTTCTTCCTGCGGTACTGCACTTACTGGAACTTCACTTACTTCACTTGTTGGAACCACTAGTCCATCGAGCGGACACGCCATTGATCGAGCTGCCGCTTGATGTACAGGTCGGTTTGCAGTGGGGTCCAACCAGTTTACTGCGGTGGTCACCGCGTCGACGACAGTTCGACTGCGGCCGGATGAGGTCGTCAACGGCGGGACTTGAGAGCTCGTCTCTTTGGCCTCGGTGAGTTGTCGATGACGAGTACCGGCAGGTGTTCGGTGAGTCAATAGCAGTCGTCGACCTCGTCAACTGATTGCTGCGACCCGGAATCCGACGTTGCCCGACGAGCTTTCAGGGGTGCTGCCAAATCGTGCAGATACCCGGTATCTCCGGCAGTATGATGCGTGGCAAAGGTACGACCCTCCACGCTGCACCCGCTCGGGACCGACTATCGGCCCGGTAGGCGATTTCGTCGGGGATTTCGCGTAGTACCCGACGTCACGGACGTCTGCGCACCATTCCCAAACGTTGCCGGTCATGTTGTACAGCCCGTAGCCGTTCGGACCGAAGGCTGTGACAGGCGCCGTGCCCACGTAGCCGTCTTCCCCGCTATTGATCCCGGGGAACTCGCCCTGGAAGACGTTCATTCGGTGTGTCCCACCAGGTTCCAGCTCGTCTCCCCACGGAAAGGGCTTGCCCACCAGACCGCCACGCGCGGCGGCCTCCCA
The DNA here is from genome assembly GCF_052983615.1 of Nocardia fodinahabitans. Classification (NCBI taxonomy): domain Bacteria; kingdom Bacillati; phylum Actinomycetota; class Actinomycetes; order Mycobacteriales; family Nocardiaceae; genus Nocardia; species Nocardia fodinahabitans. Next base: position 1,218,139 of record NZ_JBRJJC010000001.1, on the reverse strand, counting down.
TTCGGCTTCGCTCGGTAGCCGAGTACCCGACCAAGAACAGAACGCCTGCGCATCGTTCCAGGAAACATGCACCACCGGATGGTCCATCCGATCGGCGATGTCAGAGTGCGGACCCTCTGGGTGGTTCCAGTCGGCACCGTAGACCTGTCGCCACCACGGTGTGCCCTCCACGCCCCGAGTGGGTGGGAAGTCGTCGGGCAGGAGCCCACCGAATACGAAGGACCATTCGAACTTCTCGGCTTCCGTGCGCCATCCTGTGGCGTCGACGAACTCCGCGAACCGCTTGTTGGACACGGCGAAGCGATCGAGGCGAAACGAGGGCAGAGTTACCTCGTGGGCTGGTCCCTCGCCATCGGCCGGGTAGGCCCATGGCGAGTCGTCGCCCATCCGAAAGGTCAAACCCGGCACGGTGATCAGCGAATCAGCCGCAACGTGTCCAGGGCCGGGTAGGGCTACCACTGGGTGGTGCTCGGCGGGTTCGCGGTTAGGGGAGCAACAACTGTGCACCATGGAAGCTACTCTATTGCTCGAGGGCGGGATCAACAGGTTACTGGCGCGATATCGCAACCCTGGAGACGTCGGCGGGGTCGATGAGGTGGGAGTTGTCGTCGTCGCCGACATCGATCTGGACTACGTCGATTTTGCCGGTGAACTTGCTGGCACCAGCGTAGGCGCTACTGACCGGCATGCCGTAGTCCTCGCCGATGTCGGTGGTTTCGTCGGCGGAGAAGATCATCGGCTGGGTCTGCTCGACCCGGCCGTTCCCGACCGGCATGCCGTCATAGAACAGCGTCACGTCACCGCCTTTGGCCAGCCCACCCCCGTCGTAGGCGAACTCCGTGCGAACTTGATGGCTGCCGACCGGAATGGCTTCGGTTGCGACAGTGGTGAACTCGGTCATGCCGAGGAGGTTGTAGACAAAGGATGCGTGTCCGCCTTTGAAGTAGAGTGCCCAGCCGCCGAATCGGCCACCTTGGGCGATGATCACACCGTTGGTGACACCCCGCTCGGGAACTTCGACCGAGGCTGTCACACTGAAGGACCTGTTCTTCACGTTGATGACGCTGTGCTCGGTGAGTCGCTTCATCCCGGGGGACAGCACCTGTGTGGTGCCCTTGATCAGCTCCGGGCGTCCGGCGATAGTCGGATTGAGCCGTTCGAACCGGCGGTCGTCGATGGGGAGGACGTTATATTTCACGGCCTCGATCAGCCCTGGGAGAAGTCGACATGCCCATCGTAGAGTTCCCAGATGTCGTCATCGAGGGCCGGTAGCTCCTCGTTGGGCAGCCACGGCGTGCTGTGCCTGGTGACCGCAACCTCCGATCCCGGTGGTACGCAGGCACGTAGGTGCCTTGCCAGGCACACGGAGCCCAGGCACGTCATGAGAATCAAGGGCCTGCTATCAAGGAGCCGGATCTCGACGGCTTTGAGCCCGCGCAAGTGGTTTCTGGGACTCGCAGGGAACCTGATGGTGGGCCGAGGACTCGTTCATCGCCATATCAGCTCAGGGTCCTTCTCCAGGGAAGTTGCGAGCTCGGGAGGCTTCTCGATCGCTGCGATCAGTTCGCGGGCGGCGCGTACGACTGGAAGGCTGGCGAGCAGCAGGTCGGCCACGGCACCGGGGATCTGTGCGGCGTTCTGCTCTGGTCTGCCGAACGTCACCGAAGGCTGGCCAGGTAGATCAAGGGAACGTTGAAGCCAACCCGCACGACATCCACGGGTGCGAGGATGTGTAGCACGCGATGGTCGAGCTCTGTGCCGACGGTGGGCTCAGTTACACGAAGCGGAGCCGCTGTCCGGGATTCATCTTCTTGTCCAACACAATCAACGACTGGATCCACGGCAAGTCCTTTCCGCGGTGGGCCAACTTGTCACTAGCCCTGCGCGCCTGGGGCGTAACAGACGACGAGTTGACTGCCTGGAAGGCCGCGCCCAAGCGCGCCGACGAGGATCCCCAGCTCTGCGACAGAGGTACACGATGCGTCCGCGTTGGAGGTGCACGAACCGAACACTGTCACCATCGGCGATGGCGCCTCGAAGGCTTTGCCACCGTATGTGCGCCGCGCCCACGACGATCAGCTAGTGCCGCGTCCGGAAAGGTTGATGCGGTAACGGCTCGAGGTGGCGGGTTGATCCGTGGCCGGTGACCGGTGATGCTGCCTGACGGAGGTGGTGCCGGTGGCTCGCAAGCCGGATGTGTTCGTCAGAGCGGTAACCCCGGAGGAAGGCCGCAAACTCGCCCAGATCGCCCGGCGCAGCACAGTGCCGGTCCGGATGCGGCGGGCCGTGGTGGTGATGGCCTCGGCCCAGCATCAGCCGGTCGGGCTGATCGCGAAGCTGATGCAGGTGTCGGAATCCTATGTGCGGCAAGTGATCCACGACTTCAACGCCCATGGATTCGAGGCACTCGACCCAAAATGGAGCGGGGGCAGGCCGGCGAAGACCGATCGAGCGACACGTGATCGGATCACTCAGATCGCCCGGTACTGCCCCCGTGATCTGGGCTGGCCGTTCAGTGTGTGGAGCCTGTCGAAGCTGGTGGAAGTGTTGCGGCTCAACGGGATCGCGACGTCAGCCGGGAGACGCTGCGCGTGATCCTGAAGGCTGGCGGGGTGTCGTGGCAGTCCACCAGAACGTGGAAGTCCAGCAACGACCCGGAATTCGTCGCCAAGATGAGCCGGGTGCTCGACCTCTACGACAATCCGCCCGAAGACGGGCGTGGACCTATCCGCGACTTCGCGGTCGGCTCGAAGATCCGGCGGCCGGATTACCTACCCGACGTTGCTTGACGCGGCACTAGCATCGGTATCTCTCACCAGAGCGCCCGCGCTACTCGTGCGCTCTGGTGCGAGATCACCCTCGGCGCCGAGACCGGCTGTTGGTCAGCTGGTCTCGGCGCCCAGCCCCTTGGGCAAGCCTCATCGGTGTGGGCGTGTTCGGTGCCAGACGCCCGTGGCGAACTCGTTTTGTCCGCGGCCAAGGCTCGGGCTTCGCATTTTCCGCGAGGCGCACACCCGGCCTGCTATGCGGCGACAGGTCCCGCAGTTCACTCGCCCTGGTCCTGGAGAGAGCCGCCCAATTGAGCGGCTGATTTCGGCGTCACTTGCGCTGCACGAGGCCTTGTTGTGGCGAGCGCGGCGCGCCCGCAGGTGGTCGTGATCGTCGCCGGACCGTCATCAGGTCTTCGCTCGGCCAACACGACGACAAGGAGGCCAGCGATCTCGAACCCGCCACGTGCGCGGGCCAGTGGCGCCCCGGCCGGCGGGACTGCGGAATATCGGGTTTGTCACGTTTGCGGCGCAGCTAACGGCCGTTGTCTGCCGCCGCACAGTGACGGTCCATCGGATGGATGCGCGCAGGCGGCCGACTGCGGTCCAACGGCTGCAAGCGCGTGGAATCTCGCGTTCATCTCTGCCGCGGGTCGGCGGACCGCTGCGGTAGCCAGCTCGGCTACTTCGCTCCCAGCTGTCTCGACTGTCCCACCGGCCTGCTCATCGACGATTCGGGAATGAAAGTAGGTGATACAGGTGTTGAGATTCCTGGGTAAATCGTAGAAAAATCGTAGAAAGTAGGGGTGGACCCCGAAGATGACCAGGTCAGCGGTGGTATAGGCTTTGTCGGTCATGAAGTCGGCTTATGCGGGTCCGGTCAACGGTGCGCCCACCACGGTCTACCTCGACCACGCGGCCACCACTCCGATGCTGCCCGCCGCCGTCGAGGCGATGACGGCTGCGCTGACGACGGTGGGTAACGCCTCGTCGCTGCACGGATCGGGCCGGGCCGCGCGGCGGGCGCTGGAGGAGGCGCGCGAGTCGATCGCGGCTGAGCTGGGTGCCCGGCCGTCCGAGGTGATCTTCACTTCCGGCGGCACCGAGAGCGACAATCTGGCTCTCAAGGGCATCTTCTGGGGGCGCCGGGCCGCCGATCCCCGCCGCACCAGGATTGTCACCAGCGCCGTCGAGCACCACGCGGTGCTCGACGCGGTCGAGTGGCTGGAGAAGCACGAGGGCGCGCGGGTCAGCTGGCTGCCGGTGGACGCCGAGGGTGTGGTGTCGCCGCAGGCGCTGCGCGAAGTGCTCGCCGAGTACGCCGACGAGGTCGCGCTGGTCAGCGTGATGTGGGCCAACAATGAGGTCGGCACGATCCAGCCGATCTCCGAATTGGCCGCGGTCGCCGAGGAATTCGGCATCCCCATGCACAGCGACGCGGTCCAGGCGGTGTCCCAGGTCCCCGTCGATTTCGGCGCGAGCGGACTGGCCGCGCTCAGCGTCGCCGGACACAAGGTGGGCGGCCCGCACGGTATCGGCGTGCTGCTGCTCGGCAGGCAGGTGCCCTGCGTGCCGCTGGTCCACGGCGGCGGACACGAGCGTGACCTGCGCTCGGGCACCTCCGATGTGGCTGCGGCGGTCGGCTTGGCCGCGGCGCTGCGCGACGCGATGGGCGAACTGCCCGCCCGCGCCGCGCACCTGCGCGCACTGCGCGAGCAGCTGATCGCGGGTGTGCGCGAGGTCGTGCCCGAGGCGGTTCTCAACGGACCGGTCGGCGAGCACCGTCTGCCCGGCAACGCCCACTTCACCTTCCCCGGCTGCGAGGGTGATTCGCTGCTCATGCTGCTCGACGCCGCCGGTGTCGAATGCTCCACCGGGTCGGCCTGCAACGCGGGCGTGGCCTCACCCAGTCATGTCTTGATCGCGATGGGCGTCGAGCCGTGGCAGGCCCGCAGTTCGCTGCGGTTCTCGCTGGGCCACACGTCGACCGGGGCCGATATCGAGACCATGTTGACCGTTCTGCCGCAGGTCATCGAACGGGCCAGGGCCGCGGGCCTGGCCGGCGCTAGAGGAGGTGCCTGATGCGAGTACTCGCCGCGATGAGTGGTGGCGTCGATTCGGCGGTGGCCGCGGCGCGGGCCGTCGACGCCGGCCACGAGGTGGTCGGGGTGCACCTGGCGTTGTCGGCGTCGCCGGGCACGCTGCGCACCGGATCGCGCGGTTGCTGCTCCAAGGAGGACGCCGGTGACGCGCGCCGCGCCGCCGACGTGCTCGGCATCCCGTTCTACGTCTGGGACTTCGCCGACCGGTTCAAAGAGGACGTGATCGACGACTTCGTCGCCGCTTACGCCGCGGGCGAGACCCCCAATCCGTGCCTGCGCTGCAACGAGAAGATCAAGTTCTCGGCCCTGGCCGACCGCGCGCAGGCGCTGGGCTTCGACGCCGTGGTCACCGGCCACTACGCCCGGCTCGACGACGGCGTGCTGCGCCGCGCGGTCGACGCCGACAAGGACCAGTCCTACGTGCTCGCGGTCCTCACCGCCGAGCAGCTGTCACGCGCGATGTTCCCGGTCGGTGACACCCCGAAGCCGCGGATCCGCGAGGAGGCCGCCGAGCGCGGTCTGGCCGTGGCGAACAAGCCCGACAGCCACGACATCTGCTTCATCCCCTCCGGCGACACCCGTGCCTTCCTCGGTGCCAAGATCGGCATCCGGCCTGGCGCGCTCGTCGACTCCGACGGCACCGTCCTGGGGGAGCACGAGGGCGTGCACGGCTTCACCGTCGGCCAGCGCAAGGGTCTGGGTCTCACCCACACCGCCGCCGACGGCAAGCCCCGCTACGTCACCGGCATCGACCCCGATTCCGGCACGGTGAGCGTCGGTTCGGTCGAGGACCTCCAGGTCGACGTCGTCACCGCCGATCGCGCCATCTGGACCTCCGGTGTGCGTCCGGACGCGCCGGTCGAGTGCGTCGTGCAGGTGCGCGCGCACGGCGGCACCGCACCCGCCGTCGTCACCCCCGAGGGTGACGGTTTCGTCGCTCGGCTGCGCGAACCGCTCACCGGTGTCGCCAAGGGACAGGCGATCGTGCTCTACCTGCCCGATGCGGAGGGCGGGGACACCGTGGTCGGCAGCGGCACCATCAACGGCACCGACCGGGCCGGGGTGCCGGCGGACGCGGCCGACGCGTCGGCCTGATCGGCTCGTGCGTCCCGCGCCGGGCGGGGATCGGCTCGCCGCGGCGCTTCATGACTCTGGTCCTCGGGCCCGACGGCCGCCGCCGCTGTGCTGCGGGGCAGGATGGTGACCGACGGTCCGTGCGTCGCACGAATCGGCGAGGTGCGGTCCGTGGAGCGTGATGTCCGCACCGGTCCGGTGGAGGCGGGCGTTCGATGAATCGAAAGGTGTTGAGCGCGTGACATTGTGGCGTAGCGAGAACTCGCAGGAGACCGCCGCACCGGAGCCGGTCGTCCCGCTCGTCGGCGGCACCGCCACGGCGGTCGGCTCGTGGCCGGGCACCGATCCGCGCGAGGCGGCCGCGACCATCATCGGCGAACTGCCCGATCTCCCGCACCTGGTCGAGCTGCCCGATCGTGGCGTCGGTGCCGATCTGGTCGGCCGCGTCTCGGCCCTGCTCGTCGACCTGCGCTTCGACTCCACGACCCGCGGTTACCGCTTGGCTGCCCGGCCCGGCGCGGTGTCGCGCCGCGCCAGGGACCTGCTGAACGAAGACCTCGACGCCATCGAAGAGGCGTGGGAGACAGCGGGTCTGGCAGGCGCGGGCCGTGTGGTGAAGATCCAGTCCGCGGGCCCGCTCACCCTCGCCGCCGAGGTCGAGCTGCCCGGCGGACACCGGATTCTGACCGATTCCGGTGCGGTGCGCGATCTTTCGGAGTCACTCGCCGAAGGGCTGGCCCGGCATGCCGCCGAGGTCGCCCGGCGGCTCGGGGCCCGGGTGGTCGTCCAGCTGGACGAACCACGGCTCACCACGGTGCTCGACGGCTCCCTGCGGGGCCCCAGCATCCTCAACACCATCCGCGCGCTGCCCGAACCCGAGGCCCTGCACATCCTCGACACGGTGATCACCGCCCAGTCCGCGCCGGTCCTGCTGCACACCTGCGCCTCCCGCCCCGCCCTCACCACGCTGGGCCGCACCGCCGCCGCCGCGATCTCCTTCGACACGTCGACGATCACCACCGCCGATCTCGACGCTCTCGGCGAGATCCTCGACTCCGGCAAGAAGATCGCCCTCGGCCTGACCCCGACCACGGCCCCCGCCGCGCCGCCCACCTGGCGCACCGTCGCCGAACCCGGCGTCCGCCTGATCGATCGCCTCGGCTTCCCCCGCCGTGTCCTCGCCGAGCAGATCCTGGTCACCCCCGCCTGCGGCCTGGCCGGCGCACCGCTGCCCTGGGCCCGCAAGGCCCTCACCCTCACCGGTGAGGTCGCCCGTGCCTTCGCCGAGGAACCGGAGTCGATCACGGTCGAATGAGTCGGCGCGAACCCCTGCGACGTGCGGGAACGGTGGCCGGAAGTGTCGGTGGGCTCGGCTAGTGTTCGACGGGTGAGTGACAGCGACAGCGTGGTTTCCGTGGGTGCCGAGCTGGTGGGCGCGACCCCCGAGCAGCGGGTGCACTGGCAGCAGCTGGCGGACGAGGTGCGCGAGCACCAGTTCCGCTACTACGTGCGCGACGCGCCGATCATCTCCGACGGCGAGTTCGACACGCTGCTGCGGCAGTTGCAGGCGCTCGAGGACGCGCATCCCGATCTGCGGACGCCCGATTCGCCCACCCAGCTCGTCGGCGGCGGCTTCGCCACCGAGTTCACCGCCGTCGACCATCTCGAACGGATGCTGTCGCTGGACAATGTCTTCGATTACGACGAACTGCGCGCCTGGGCGAGCCGGGTGGCAGCCGAGACCGGTCCCGATCCGCACTTTCTGTGCGAGGTCAAGATCGACGGCGTCGCGCTGAACCTGGTGTACGAGCACGGCACACTGGTGCGCGGCGCGACCCGTGGCGACGGCCGCACCGGCGAGGACGTCACCCTCAACGCGCGCACCATCGAGGACATCCCCGCCGAACTCACCCCGAGCGCGGAGTTCCCGATCCCCGCGCTCCTGGAAGTGCGCGGTGAGGTCTACTTCCGGCTCGCGGATTTCGAGACCCTCAACGCCAAGATCGTCGCCGAAGGCAAACCGCCGTACGCGAATCCGCGCAACACCGCCGCCGGATCGCTGCGCCAGAAGAACCCGGCGATCACCGCGCAGCGCAGGCTGCGGATGATCTGTCACGGCTTCGGCCGCATCGACGGCTACCGCCCGGAGTCCCTCCACGATGCCTACCGGGCACTGACCGCCTGGGGCCTGCCGGTCTCCGAGCACACCCGCCTGGTCAAGGGCATCGACGCCGTCATCGAGCGGGTGGCCTACTGGGGCGAGCACCGCCACGACATCGAGCACGAGATCGACGGCCAGGTGATCAAGATCGACGAGACGGCCTTGCAGCGCCGTCTCGGCTCCACCTCCCGGGCCCCGCGCTGGGCCATCGCCTACAAGTACCCGCCCGAAGAGGCGACGACGACGCTGCTCGATATCGAGGTCAACGTCGGTCGCACCGGCCGGGTCACCCCGTTCGCGGTGATGGCGCCGGTCTTGATCGCCGGCTCGACCGTCGCCATGGCCACCCTGCACAACGCCTCCGAGGTGAAGCGCAAGGGCGTACTGATCGGTGACACCGTCACCATTCGCAAGGCGGGCGACGTGATTCCCGAGGTCCTCGGCCCCGTCGTCGACGCGCGCACCGGCGACGAGCGCGAATTCGTGATGCCGACGCACTGCCCCGCATGCGGCACCGAACTGGCCCCCGCCAAGGAGGGCGACGCCGACATCCGCTGCCCCAACCAGCGGCACTGCCCCGCCCAGCTGCGCGAACGCGTCTTCCACCTGGCCGGCCGCGGCGCCTTCGACATCGAAGCCCTCGGCTACGAAGCGGCCAACGCGCTGCTGACCTCGGGCGCCATCACCGACGAAGGCGATGTGTTCGCGCTCGACGGGCAGGCCCTGCTCGGTGTCCCGCTGTTCACGAAACAGGACGGGGCGCTGTCCGCCAACGGCGCCCGCCTGCTGGAGAACCTGAACGCCGCCAAGGACACTCCGCTGTGGCGGGTACTCGTCGGCCTGTCGATCCGGCACGTCGGCCCCACCGCCGCCCGCGCGCTGGCGTCCGAATTCGCGAGCCTGGATCGCATCGAAGCGGCGACGGGCGAAGAGCTCGCGGCGACCGACGGTGTCGGCCCGACCATCGCGGCCGCCGTCGTCGAGTGGTTCACCGTGGACTGGCACCGCGCCATCGTCGACAAGTGGCGCGCGGCGGGCGTGCGCATGGAAGACGAACGCGACGAGTCCATCGAACGTAACCTCGACGGCCTGTCCATCGTGGTCACCGGCTCGCTGCAGAGCTTCACCCGCGACGGCGCCAAGGAGGCGATCCTGATCCGCGGTGGCAAGGCGGCCGGTTCGGTCTCGAAGAAGACCGCGTTCGTGGTGGTCGGCGATGCCCCCGGCTCGAAGGCGGCCAAGGCCGAGGAACTGGGTGTCCCGATCCTCGACGAGGACGGCTTCCGCCTACTGCTGGACCGCGGACCCGCCGCGGTCACCTCCGCGCCGGAGCCCACCGAGGACGAATAGCCGTCGGTCGGGGTCCGTCGCAGTATGGCGGATCCCGGCTCTGTCCTCGCTCAGTGCGGGGTGACGGTGACGGTATTGCCGATCTGCGTCTTCATGTCGAAGCTCGAGCACTGCCCGTTGCTGATCTCGACATGGCGCGTCGGCCGCTTCTTGATATTGGTCTCGATATCGACCGCGACATGCGTCCCCGACATCGAGCACACCTTCGACACCGGCGCCTCGGTGTAGGACACCGAACCGGCCCCCTGACAGGAATTCGTCTCGTTCCCGAGGAACACCCGCGCGGTCCCGTTCGGGCACGGATCGGCCACCGCGCTCGGCGCGCTCAGCACCATCGGCACCACGGCACCCGCGGTCACCGCCGCGACGACAACTCCGCGAACCATCATCCGAACAGCCATCCCGAGCACCCATCCTCGTCGTCGACTCAGCCCCGCCGACCAGGCGGCCGCGGTGCCCAGCATGCTAGTGCGTCCGCGCCGGACACGCCCGGCCACGGCTGTTCCGCACCGCACCCGACACTCGGCGTCGCCGTCCGCGGCGCCTACCGCGTGCCCAGGCCCGTCGTCGCCTAGTCTTGCGAAGGATCTGGGAGAGGTGGACGACCTTGCTGCGTAGTTTTCAGGTGACCAATCACCGATCGCTGGCCGAGGCGCAGCAGTTGCGGTTGAGCAAGGGGAGCGGGAGTCCGGTGGCGGTGCCGGTGACCGCGGTGTATGGGGTGGCGGCGTCGGGGAAGACGAGTCTGGTCGACGCGCTCGCGCAGATGCGGGACGCGGTGCTGCATTCGGTGAGCGGGTGGGATCCGTACGCGGGGCCGGTGCGCAGGCCGCATCTCGGGTTCGCGGACCGGCCGACCGAGTTCGTGGCGGGGTTCGTGGCCGAGGGGGTGCCCTATACCTACGGGTTCCGGCTCGACAACGCCGATGTGATCGCGGAGTGGTTGTACACGCATCCGCGCTCGCGTAAGCGGATCGTGTTCGAGCGCAACGGTGATCAGGTCAAGATCGGGCCGATGTTCGAGGCGGCCCGGTACGGCGTGGCGGCATTGGTGCCGTTGGTGCGGCCGAACGCGCTGCTGCTGAGCTTGGCGGGACAGATGTACGCGGAGGCGCTGGTGCCCGCGTATCGCTGGTTCGCGGCGAACCTGCGGGTGCAGCAGGGGGAGGCGGGGGTCGACGAGCTCGCGCACGATCTGGGCAGTCACATCTCGCGCTCGCCCGACAACGCGGCGCGGCTGCTGATGCTGTTGCGGACGGCGGATCTGGGCATCGAGGATCTGCTCGTCGCCGAACACGATCCGATGTACGCGGACTATCTGCGTGACCTGGACGCCGAGATCAGCGCGCTGGCAGCGCAACTCGACCACGGCGGCGCCGATCCGATCCTGCTGGAACGGGAACTGAGCACCGTGCGCGCCGCGCGCGACGCGCTGTACCGGCGGATGGTGGACCGGCGCGGCGCCGCGCTGAGCCTGGTGCACGAGGGCATCGATGTGCCGTTCGAACTCGTCGACGAATCCACCGCGACGCGCTCGCTGCTGCGGGTGCTGCCCGCCATGCTCGAGGCGCTCGACACCGGCCAGGTGCTCGCGATCGACGATCTCGGCGCGGGCCTGCCGGTGGAGGAGACCGACCGGCTCGTCCAGCTGTTCCAGAACCCGGAGACCAATGCCCGTGGCGCGCAACTGATCTACACCACCGCCCAGCGCGCGCTGATCGACCGGGGCAACGGCCGCTCGCAGCGCACCCGCGCCGTGGTCTGGCAGCTGCGCCGAGAACGTGGCGTCAGCGAACTCACCCCGCTGTGACGTGGCCGCGGGGCCGGCACCGGCCCCGCGAGCGAGGCCTACGATGGGGGCATGCTCGAAGTGGTGATGGCCGCGGCCATGGTGACGATGCTGGTCGTGACGATCGGCGCCGTGGCCGCCCACCGGATCGGCCGCGGCGGCGGCGCGAACCTGGAGCAGGGCTCGCTCTACATCACCGGAGTCAGCCCGCTGCCCGCGATGACCGGCGAGCACTACGTGACGATCACCGGTACGCTCATCGGCCCGTCGGTGCCCGGCACGGTGGTGTATCGGCGCTTCGCCTGGGAGGCCGCGCAGTGGCCGTCGATCGGCGATCAGCTGCTGGTTCGCTATCCGCCGCGCAACCCGGACAAATGGGTGGCCCAGCATCCCGGCCTGCGGTCCTACCTCGGGTCGTGATCTCACCGGCTCGGTGAGACATGGGTGAGTTTCAGATCACAACGGCCGGGGTGGGATCATGCCCGGATGCAGGGTAACCACCATCAGACCCCCGGGAACGGCCTCCATATCCGGACCGCCCGCCCCGAGGACTTCGCCGCCATCTCCGCGCTGACCGTGCAGGTGTATGTGGGCGACGGCTATGTCGACGAGGACGACGGCTACGTCCAGGAGCTGGGTGACGTCACCCACCGGGCCGCCGAGGCGCAGGTACTGGTCGCCGTGCACGACGGCAAGGTCGCCGGGTCGCTCACCGTCGCGAAGCCGGGCACGCGGTACGCGGAGATCGCGTTACCTGGCGAACTGGAGTTCCGGATGCTCGCGGTGGCCAAGGACGCGCGCGGCCTCGGTGTGGGGACGGCGTTGGTGCGCACGGTGATCGACGAGGCGCGCGCCGGTGGCTACGAGGCGGTGGCGCTGACCACCATGGGCACGATGGTCGACGCGCACCGCATCTACGAGCGACTGGGATTCGTCGGTGTGCCGGAACGCAATTGGTCCACCCACGACGGACTGCAGCTGTATGTGATGCGGCTCGCGCTCAGCTGAGCGCGGTCGCCACGATGCCCGCCAGGTAGCCGAGGCGGGCCACTTCCGACGGGCGGAAGTCGGGGCCGCCCGGACGACCGAGCAGTAGTGACTTGCCGGTGTTGCCCAGCGGGGCCGCGGCCAGCTTGGTGTCCATGTCGCGCCAGATCTGCGGCACCCACTCGGCCTCGCCGTCGAGCCACGCCGGCTTCTCCAGCGGCATCCACGGCGCCGAACCCGCTTGCGTCTCCGGGGCGCTCGGGCTGCCGACCACGCGGTACGCGCCGCCGGGGCCCATCCCGATGATCGTGGACCAGCCCACGCGCAGCACCCGCGGCACACCGTCGACGAGCACCTGCAGGCGATCGTCCCGCGCGCTGGCGACCTGATCGATCAGCTCGAGCTCGCGGTGGGTGTCCAGGACGCCGGAATAGGGCCGGATCGAGTCGACGCTCACATCGTGCACGGACTCCGCGGCGGTGATGAGCGTGTCGGGCAGCGCGCCGGTGGGCACCTCGACCACCAGATCGTCGATCGCGAAGCCGGCGCCACGCTCCACGACGTCGAGCGAGAGGATGTCCGCGCCGACCCCGCCGAGGGCGAGTGCCAGGGAGCCGAGGCTTCCCGGTCGATCCGGAAGTTGCACGCGGAGCAGGTATGACACGTGCGTTCCTTTCCTAGGCGGCCGGGGCTGTTCGACACGAATACCCGGTGACGCAATACTTACACCCCCGAGCGCGGGCTATCGAGTCGAAGTATGCGCCCCTGGGCGCGACATGCGCGAACTTTCGCGCGAGGCGGGTGCGTCCGGGCCCGTCCGCTCCCCTCGATAGGCTGTCGGCAACTAGTTCCCATACCTAAGCCGAAAGGGGTCCCGCGGTGCCCGCAATCTCCCGTGACGAGGTCGCTCACCTCGCCCGGCTGTCCCGGCTGGCGTTGACCGACGCCGAACTCGACCAGTTCGCCGGTCAGCTGGATTCGATCCTCAGCCACGTGCGGACCATCTCCGAGGTCGCCGCCGACGTCCCCGCCACCGCGTCGCCGAACCCGACGACGAATGTGACCAGGCCCGATGTGGTCGTGCCCGGTCTGACACCCGAGCAGGCGCTGGACCAGGCGCCCGCCGTGGAAGAACAGCGTTTCCTGGTCCCGCAGATCCTGGGAGAGGGCGAATGAGCGAGTTGACCACGCTGTCGGCGGCGGAGCTGGCGGCCAAGATCCACGGCGGCGAGGTGTCCTCCACGGAGGTCACCCGGGCGCACCTGGATCGGATCGCCGCGGTCGACGGTGAGCTCAACGCGTTCCTGCACGTCGCCGGAGACGAGGCGCTGGCCGCGGCCGCCGTGGTCGACGCCGCGCTGGCCGCCGGTGAGACGCCCGCCTCGCCGCTGGCGGGAGTTCCGTTGGCGCTCAAGGACGTTTTCACCACCACCGACATGCCCACCACCTGCGCCTCGAAGGTGCTGGAGGGCTGGATGTCGCCCTACGACGCGACGGTGACCTCGCGGCTGCGCGCCGCGGGCATCCCGATCCTGGGCAAGACCAACATGGACGAGTTCGCCATGGGCTCCTCCACCGAGAACTCGGCCTACGGCCCGACCCGCAACCCGTGGGACACCACCCGCATCCCCGGTGGTTCCGGCGGCGGTTCGGCGGCGGCGCTGGCCTCGTTCCAGGCACCGCTGGCGATCGGCACCGACACCGGCGGCTCCATCCGGCAGCCTGCCGCGGTCACCGCGACCGTCGGCGTGAAGCCCACCTACGGCACCGTCTCGCGTTACGGCCTCGTCGCGTGCGCGTCGTCGCTGGATCAGGGTGGTCCGTGTGGTCGCACGGTGCTCGACACCGCGCTGCTGCACGAGGTGATCGCCGGGTACGACCCGCGCGACTCGACCTCCCGTGACGTGCCGGTGGCCCCGGTGGTCGAGGCGGCCAAGCAGGGCGCCAACGGCGATCTGACCGGCGTGCGGGTCGGCGTGGTGCGCGAATTGCATTCCGACAGTTACCAGCCCGGCGTGCTGGCCTCCTTCGACGCCGCGGTCGCGGTGCTGAAGGAACTCGGCGCCGAGGTGGTCGAGGTGTCGTGCCCGAACTTCGAGTACGCGCTGTCCTCGTACTACCTGGTGATGCCCTCGGAGGTGTCGTCGAACCTGGCGCGCTTCGACGCCATGCGCTACGGCCTGCGCGTCGGTGACGACGGCAGCCACAGCGCCGACCAGGTGATGTCGCTGACCCGCGAGGCCGGCTTCGGTCCCGAGGTGAAGCGCCGCATCATCATCGGCACCTACGCGCTCTCGGCCGGCTACTACGACGCCTACTACGGTCAGGCGCTCAAGGTCCGCACGATGATCGCGCGCGACTTCGACGCCGCCTACGAGCAGGTCGACGTGCTGGTCTCGCCGACCAGCCCGTTCACCCCGTGGAAGCTGGGCGAGAAGGTCGACGACCCGCTGGCCATGTACCTGTCCGACCTGTGCACGCTGCCGACCAACCTGGCCGGGCACTGTGGCATGTCGGTGCCGTCGGGCCTGTCGGCCGACGACAACCTGCCGGTGGGCCTGCAGATCATGGCGCCCGCGCTGGCCGATGACCGCCTGTACCGGGTGGGCGCGGCCTACGAGGCGGCGCGGGGCGCGCTGCCCGCGCCCGCGGGCGTCTGACACCAGCACGGAGCGGGGTGCGCTGGGCCGAATCGGCCTGGCGCACCCCGTTTTTCAGATCTCGGTCGCGCGCTTGCCGACGCCCGCGGTCATCGCGGCGAAACCGGCCCGCAGATGCTTGCCGAGAGCCAGTTCGACGACGGGGCTGAGCCAGCCGGCCAGGGTGAACCGCGACTCGTAGCGGGTGCGGTTCGGGCCGAGCGCGACCACCGTGTGCGAGCGCAGGCTGTGCAGGGCGCCCAGCGGCACCGGCTTCATCGTGTAGCTGAACTCGGTGCCGGGGGTGTGGGTGCGGATCCACTCCCGCTGCGGGCGCCGGTTGGAGCCGAGCTGCACCCGCATGTCGATGGCCGAGCCGGGTTCCAGTGTGGTCGCCGCCTCGTAGCAGAAGGTGTTCCATTCGCCGTAGCGGTCGAAATCGGTGAGCACTCGCCACACCGTCTCGGCGGGGGCGTCGATCTCGATCGTTTCGTCGATAGTGAGGGCCATGCGGAAAAACTAGGACATGTTCTAGTTTTCGGCAACCAGGTCAGACCAGCCGCCGCCGGCGTTTGCGCAGCGCGTCGATGATGACCGCCGAGGCCGCCGTCACCGCGAACAGCCCGAGCACGGTCCTGGCCAGCGGCCACAGGTTCGGGCGGTCGGCCGGGTCGGTGGTCGCGAAGACGTTCTCGACCACCGGGGCGCCGTACTCCTGCCTGCGCGAGTTCACGTCGACCGCGGTGAACGCGATGTCGGCCATCACCCCGCAGCGGGCCCGGGAGAACTCGTCGTCGCGCAGCTCGCAGGCCGCGTGGATACGCCGGTTCAGCGCCGCGTCCACCGACCGCCGCGCCCACGGGCCCAGCGGCTCGTCGACCCGTTCGGCGTAGCGCAGCATGTCGTAGCCCAGGTCATGGGCCTTGCAGGCGGGGCCGAACTCGGCGGGCAGCGTCACCGGGGAGGAGCAGCTGCCGTTCGGGTTGACCAGCAGCCCGTCCTGCTGGGCCGGGTCGTAGCCGAACTTGTAGCCGAAGTCGCGGGGGATCAGCGCGGTGGCGTCGGGGTCGTCGTCGGTGAGCGCGCGCACCACCGCGGTCGCGGCCGCGTTCTCGGCGCCGCCACCGGGCGTGGTGCCCATGGCGCCGGGCGCGGACATGACGACGGCGGCGGCCATGGCCAGCCCCGCGGTGCACAGGGCGACACCACTGCGGCGGCGATGCGCGGCTTCGGCCGGGGAACCGGTGTGCGGCGAGGCGGAGGCGGCGGAGACGGCGGTACGGGCACGGCGAGCGGCGGGTACCGGGCGAAGCGGGGTGTTCATGGCCTCCGACGGTAAGGAGCGGGTCCGGTGGCGGACATCCCGCTGTGGACCGGTTCTCGGGGCACGCGGGCGGGTGACCCGGCGCCGGGGTCACACCAGGGTAGGGGGTCCGAAATCGTTCGTGGGTATGAGGTCCGCTGACCGGACGGTTCGTAGGCTCGAGCCATGCCCGGACAACCGCGCCCCGTCGCGCGCCGCATCTCCGCTCGAACATGGTTCGACCTCGCGACGGTGGCGGTCGCGCTGATCCTGTACAGCATCGCCTGGCCCACGCTGTTCGTCACCCACGACGTGCCCGCGGCCCTGGCCCCGCTGCTGTCGGCGCCGGCGGTGTTCCCGATCCTGTTCGTGCGGATCAACCCGGCCCTGGGCTGGGCGATCTCGGCGGGCGCGGCGCTGCTGTTCTCGATCGGCCTGACACCGATGCCGGACAACGACCTGCCCTTCCAGGTCGTGCACGTCATCGTGCTGTTCGTGTTGCTGTTCGCGGTGGCGCTGCGGGCGCCGGTGCCGATCATCGTGGTGGCCTGGGCCGCGCAGTCGATGCTGTTCGCCACCACCATGCCCGGGTCGGCCGACGGGCCGCTGTGGGGCTGGGTGGTCGGCTTCGGCGCGCTCGCGCTGTTCGGGTATCTGCTGCGCATCGTGGTCGCCTCGCGGCGCAAGCTCGAGCGTCAGGAAGAGGTCACCGAACTCGAACGTGCGCGCCGGGCGATCCTCGAGGAGAAGGCGCGCATCGCCCGTGACCTGCACGATGTGGTCGCCCACCACATGTCCATGGTGGTGGTGCAGGCGCAGACCGCGCCCTACCGGATCGACGATCTCGACCCGGCGGCACGCGCCGAATTCGAGTCCATCGGCGCTACCGCGCGCACCGCGCTCAACGAGATCCGCGGGCTGCTCGGAGTGCTGCGCAGCGACGGCCAGCTGCCCGAACACGCGCCGCAACCGCGCGCGGCCGATGTGCCCGAGCTGTGCGCCTCGGCCCAGCGGGCGGGCCTGCCGGTCGAGTGGACCGTGCGCGGTGACCTGGCGGCGGTGCCGGAGACGACCGGGCTGACCGTGTACCGGGTGGTGCAGGAGTCGATGGCGAACTCGGCCAGGCACGCGCCGGGCGCGCCGGTGCATGTCGCCGTCGCCGTCGATCCCGGGGTGGTCATGGTGACCGTGCGCAACGCGGCCGCGGTGGCCGTCGGCGGGCCGGGCGCGGGCGGCGGGCACGGGATCGACGGCATGCGGGCCAGGGTCGAGGCGGTCGGTGGCGAGCTCGCCACCGGACCCACCCCGGACGGTGGGTTCGAGGTCGCGGCGAAACTGCCCACGCCGTAGGCCTCTTCGCTTCGTCGCCGCGCCCATTAGGGTGGTCGAGTGGCTATTACCGTTTTGATCGCCGACGACCAGGCGATGGTGCGGCAGGGTTTCGGCGCGCTGCTGGCCGCCCAGCCCGACATCAGCGTCATCGGTGACGCGCCGGACGGCCGGGTCGCGGTGGCGGAGGCCAAGCGGTTGCGCCCCGACGTGGTGTTGATGGACGTGCGCATGCCGGAGATGAACGGTCTCGACGCCGCCCGCGCCATCCTGGCCGCCGGATTCGATCCGCCGGTGCGGGTGCTGATGCTGACCACCTTCGACATCGACGACTACGTCTACGAGGCGCTGAGCCTGGGCGCGAGCGGGTTCCTGCTCAAGGACGCGCCCGCCGAGGAACTGGTGCGCGCGGTCCGTGTCGTCGCCGACGGTGAGGCGCTGCTGGCGCCGACCATCACCCGTCGCCTGATCGCCGACGTCACCCGCAGGCGCAACACCGTGCGCACGCCCGCGGCGCCCGCGCTCACCTCGCTGACCCCGCGGGAACGGGAAGTGCTCGAACTGGTGGCCAAGGGGCTGTCGAACACCGAGATCGCCGAGGCGCTGTTCGTCGCCGAGCAGACCGTGAAAACCCATGTCTCCAAGGTCTTCTCGAAGCTCGGGCTGCGCGACCGGGCGCAGGCGGTGGTGCTGGCCTATGAATCCGGCCTGGTCGTCCCCGGCTGAGCTGGTGCGCTCAGCGCGGGCACACCCCGCCGCGCAACTCCGGCAGGTGCCGCGACAGCAGCAGCGCCATCCGGTCCAGCAGCGCGGTGGTGTCGTCGAAGGTGCCCGAATCCGCTTGCGCGGCAAGGGCGACCGCCAGCAGGCCGCTGCCCACCGGCACCAGCCCGAACTGGCGCACCGTGTAGATGCCGGTGTCGTCGTCGGGGCCCCAGCCGCCCTTGAACTCGGTGCCGTCGAGCCGGCCGAGACCCCAGCTCTGATCGGGCGTGATCTCGCCCATCAGCTGCCGGACCAGCTCGGTGTGCGGCAGGCACGGCAGGCGCGAGGCGAACCGGACCTGGTTGGCCAGCGACCATTCGGTGCCGCCGAACGAGGTGTAGTCGAGCTCGGTGCGCAGGTTCGCCTTGCTGGTGGAGATGTCGCCCGCCTCGTCGAGGACCTCCTGCACGGCCTCGGCGGCTTCCTCGCCGTCGCCGAGGGATTCCCACAGGCCCGCGGCGGCGTCGTTGTCCGACACCGTGATCGCGGCCTGCACCATCTCGAAGATGGACTGGTCCTGATCGTGGCGCAGCGCGGCGACGGCCAGCGGGATCTTGATCGTCGACCAGGCGATGCCGGTGGTCCAGTCGCCGTAGATCGTCATCCGGCCGCCGCCGACCGGCATCAGCGCCATGCCGACCTGGCCCGGCAGCTGCGCCTGCAGCTGGGTGAACTCCGCGGCCAGCGAATCGGGCAGCATGATGGACAGGCCGGGGTGCCAGGCGTCTTCGCTGTTCACCGTGACCGTGGGGGCGCTCACGGCGGTCGGGGTGCCCGGCAGGGCACACGAGGTGGACAGTGCGGCCGATGCCAGCACCACACATTGCAGCAGCCTGCGACAGGCAGCCGCCTTCCAGGTCGACTTCACCACCGAATCCTCCCCACCACCCACTGCGCGTCGGCGCCCTGCTTCGGCGGTGCAAACTACTCGTCGAGCGCGCCCGGACAATACCGGACGACCGTTGGCAAGTTTCACCGATTTTCGGCGAGAATTCGAATGAACGTGGTCACGCCGCTGCGCGGGTGCCATGCTGATCCGCCACAGGCGCCGGAAGGGGGTCGCAGTGCTCGACATCGGTGAGGTGTTCGCCGGGTTCACCATCGAGCGGATGCTTGGCCAGGGCGGCATGGGCACGGTGTACCTGGCGCGGCATCCGCGGCTGGATCGGTTGACCGCGCTCAAGCTGCTCAACCGCGATCTGTTCGCCGACGAACGGGTGCGCGCCCGGTTCGAGCGGGAGGCGGATCTGGCGGCCGGTCTGGACCATCCCGGCATCGTCACCGTCTTCGACCGCGGCACCGAGGGCGAGCAGCTGTGGATCAGCATGCAGTACGTCGACGGGATCGACGCCGCGACCGTCGATCCGATGACGCTGCCGCCCGAACGGGCCGTGCAGATCGTCGAAGGGGTCGCCGACGCACTGGATTACGCGCACGGCAGGGGAGTGCTGCACCGGGATGTGAAGCCGGCCAACATCCTGCTGGCCCGCTCCAGCGGAGGTCAGGGCGAGCGGGTGTTCCTCACCGATTTCGGCATCGCCCGGCTGCGCGCCGATTCCACCCACCTCACCCAGCAGGGCATGTTCACCGCGACCCTGGCCTATGCCTCGCCCGAACAGATGACCGGCGCCGAACTCGACCACCGCTCCGACCAGTACTCGCTGGCGTGCGCGCTGTACTGGCTGCTCACCGGCATCGCCCCGTTCGACTCGCCCGACCCGAACGAGATAATCCGCGGCACCCTCTACCTCAACCCGCCACCCCTGGCCCTGCGCCGCCAGGGGCTCCCACCCGCCCTGGACGCCGTCCTCGCCGCCGCCATGGCCAAACACCCCGCGGCCCGCTTCGATTCGTGCACCGCCTTCGCCAAAGCCGCCCGCCAGGCCCTCACCTCCAACACCCCACCCTCCCTACCCCGCCCCCGGCCAACACCCCCGCCTTCTACCCACCCGCCCCCGCGGGCCCCTACCCGCCTCAGCCACCCGGCTACGGCCCCAACCCCGCCCAGCCGATACCGCCTGCCCCCCAACCCACGTGGCGCCTTCCCCACCAGCCCGCGGCCCCGGCAGGGCCCGCCCCCGTGCCGCAGCGGGCCCCAGCCCCGCCACCGGCCGGATACGCCCCACCGCACCCCGCCCAGCCACCTGTGGTGCAGCAGGGTGCTCAGCCCCCTGTGGCGCAGCAGCCCCCTGTGGCGCAACAGCCGCCTGTCGCTGAGCCGCCCGTGGCTCACCCTGCGGCGGAGGCCCGACCGACCCCGCCATCGCCTGCGGCGCCGTCGCTACCAGCCGCCGAACAGGATCTGTCCTCGCCCGGTCAGCAGGCGGCGATTGCCCAGCTGGGTCCACAGCAGCCGGTCGCGAATCCGGCCCCGAGCGCGAATCCAGTGGCTGCCCAACCATTCTCGGCCCACCACGCGAGCGGCCGGATTCCTGCCGTGCCCCCGGCGCCCGCAATCCAGCCGACCGAGCTACCGCCGTCTGGCCGGCCGCCGCATGCTGGGGATCAGCCAGGCGCGCAGTCGCCTTCGGCGGTCGAATCGCCGGGTGGTGTGCAGCCCGAGGGGACTCGGGCAGGGGCCGGTGAAGAAGGCGGGACTCGGCGGCCGGGGGATAGCTCTGACGGGCAGTCTGTTACCGCGGTGCGCGGCGTCGCCGGATCGGCGGTCGGGATGTCGTCCGGAGCTGCGGTGGCAGGCTCGGTCACCGGTGATGGCGAGGAGCTTTCGCTCGGCGAAAAGCCGAGTAGGGCAGTTGGTTCCGGGACCGGTGCCGGCGGCTCGGATGCCGATTCGGTTGTGACCGATGTGGTGCCGATGCCGGACACCGGGCAGTTGGATGCCGCGAACGCGAATGCGCTGACCGAGGTGACACCGATCTCGCGACCTGCGAGGGAAGTCGGTCAGGCTGGCGAATCACTCGGTTCTCCCACTGATTCCGGCCCGCCGGCGGCTGATGCTGTATCGGGCTCTGCGGTCGCCGAGCCGGTGAATGGTGCGATGGAGTCGCCGCCCGCTGCAGCCGAGCCTGGTGGTAGTGCCCGAGGCGTGGCGATCGGATCGGGCCTCGGGCACGGGGGTTCGCTCGCGCAAGGCGTCGCGCCGGGGGGTGGTGTGCCGACCGGGACGCCGCAGCCGGGAGGTGGGCGGCTGGGTGGGTCGCCGGGCGTAGGGCACGGGGCGTGGGTAGGACCGCGGCGGCCGGTGCAGCGGCGGATGTCGCGCGTGCATCGGTTGGGATGGTTGTTGCTGGCGGCGTTGGTGTTCGCGCTGGTCGGGCTGTTGGTGGCCCTGGTTGTCGTGGTGCTGCCCGATGGGGACGAGGATCCGGAAGCGGCCGGTGGGACGGCCAAGGGGCCGTCGAGTTCGGCGGCGGCCGTGGGGGATTCGTTCGTGGCGAGTCGGCGGGTGTTTCCGACCCTGGTCCCGCAGGGGTCCGTGGCGGGAGGACCCGGGTATCGGGGTGCCCGGTGTTTCGCGGTGCGCGGGGTGAGTGAGCTGGAGTGGAAAGAGCCCGCGCTGCAGTGGAATCCGATCAGCGCGGGCTGGCAGTGCGAGCGGACCGACAACAATGCCGGGTCGGTGAGCTACCTGGTGCTGGAGTATCCGACGGCGGCGCAGGCGCGTTCGGTGGTAGAGGCGATGCCCGCGGCGGTGCGGTACCCGGGGAACAAGGACGGCGTGCCGTTCTCGTTGCGCCGCTGGGTGGTTCCCGACCAGGCCGGCATTCGCACCCAGACCGCCCACCAGGTCATGAGCTTCCCCGACGACCCCACCCGCGCGAACTACCTGATCGCGGTGAGCCGCCGCGGCAGCAGCGGAATGGCCGGCGCCCCACGTCCGACCGCCCAGGACGAGGTGATCGCCTGGTGGGAGGACGTGCCATTGTGACGTTGCCGGATCGTCGGAAGCCGCACCGCCACAGCGTCACTGGAAACCTCCTGATCGGGGAGGCGTGCTGTGACGCTGCGACGGAGGCGGCTCAGTCGACCGCCAGCGCCGCCACGATCGGCATCCTGGCCGCCCGGAAGGCGGGTGGGATGGATCCGAGCAGGGCCAGGCCGAGGGCGACAGCGCCGTAGACCACCAGCAGCGGACTCGGCCGGTAGACGATGTCGATCGTCATGGCGTGCCCGATCGCCACGGTCGCCAGGTACTGCACGGCCGCGCCGACGACGAGACCGATAGCGGCGCCGATGAAACCGATGCCCGCGGCCTCGGCCAGGACCGAGCGCAGCAGGAACTTGCGGTTGGTACCCATGGCGCGCAGGACGCCGAGTTCGCGGCGCCGTTCCAGGACCGACAACATCAGCGTGTTGAGCAGCGCCACCGTCGCCACCAGGACGACGATCCACAGGATCATGTTGCTCATCGCCGCGCCCTGCTGCACGCTCGACGAGATGGCGTTCACCATGTCGGTGCCGCTGTCGACATGGATCTCCTGCGGCACCGCCGCGCGGACCCCGGCGCGCACCGCGGCCGGGTCGGCGCCGGGGGCGAACTTGATCGCCAGGATCGTCTCGCCGGGCCGCTGGTACCACTCGCGCATCTGATCCAGGCTCATCATCACCACGCCGGACACCGCGGTGAAGTACGGAATCACCTGTAGCACAGGCACGGTCCGCTCCCCGGAGGGTGTCGGCATGGTGATCCGGTCGCCGACGGCCAGCTGCATCGAACGGGCCACGTCCCGGGTGATGACGACGCCTTCGCCGCGGCCGAGCTGGTCGATCACGGCCTTGTCGACCGCGCCCAGCCGGGCGTCGTTGTAGCTGGGCGGGTAGCCCTGCAACATGACCCGCCCGCTGCCGACGGTCGCGAACGCCATCTGCGCCGGTCGCACGTGCTCGACGCCCGGCACGGCGGCCACCCGCTCGGCGATCTCGGGCGGCAGCACCGGTCCGGTCGGGAACTGTTCCACCGGACTGGGACTCACATATAGGTCGGCGTCGCCGAGGCTCTGGAAGGAGTCGGTGGCGGAGTCGACCATGTTGCCCGACGCGCCACCGAGCGCGACGACGGCCGCGACGCCGATCATCACCGTCATCGCGGTCGCCCAGACCCGGCGCGGGGCGCGCTCGAGAGTGGTCGCGCCGAGGGCGCCGGGTGCGCCGAACCAGCGCGCGATGCCCGCGGCGGCGCGCACGATCGGCCCGGTCGCGGCGAAGCACAACAGCACGGCGGCGGCGAAGGAGGTCGAGATCGAGGCAAGCGATGCCCGCCCGAGATCGAGCGCGGCCAGGGTCACGGCAGCGCCGGCGAAGCCGAGGCCGCCGACCAGGGCCGCCCACCGCAGCGGCTTGCTCGACGATGCGCCGACACCGGCCTCCACCGGGGCGAGCGCCTCGACCGGAGCCACCTTGTACACCTGCCTTGCCGCGATCGCCGCTGCCAGCACCGTGGCGATGACGCAGGCCGCGATGGCAACGGGCACCGCGTAATTCGGGACCATGAACTCGGTACGGGCCTCCACCGACTGCACGATCGCGGCGGGCAGGCGCCCGATCGCGAACCGGCCCATCGCCGCGCCGACCGCCGCGCCGATCGCACCGCCGATGAGCCCGAGCAGCGCCGCCTCGACGAGCAGGTCACGCACCATCGGCCCGCGCTGACTGCCGATCGCGCGCAGCAGTGACAGCGTCGGCCTGCGCTGGGCCACCGCCATACTCATCGCGTTGTAGATCAGGAACGCCGAGACCATCAGCGCCGCCGCCGAGGACATCAGCGTGGAGTACCGCATGATCTGGATCGCCCCACCCGCCTGCGCGGTACGCAGACTGGGCTCGGCGACCACGGCACGGCCGTCGACCACGGTGGTGAGATCGGCGCGCAGCTTCGCGATATCGGTGCCGGGCTTTGCCAGGATCTGCACCGAGTCCAGCTTGTCGACCCGATCGAGCAGCATCTGCGCCAGCGGCAGCGGGGCGGCGACCAGGTGGCCGCCGTTGAGCCGGTTGCTCGCCTCGTCGTCGAGGACGCCCGCGACGGTCGCGGTACCCCAGCCGATCGGGATGCTGTCGCCTTCCTGCAGGCCCATCGCCGCCCCGACCAGCACGCCCTTCGGCGTGGTGAGCAGTTTGTTCGTGTACTTCGACATCGGTCCGGCCAGGTCGCTGCCGAGCGCGGCGATACTGGCGTCGGCGCCGATCAGCAGGGCCCGATCGGGGCCCGCGCCGAGCGTGCTGCGCAGCATCGGCACCGCCGTGGTCACCCCCGGCGTCGCCGCGATCCGGGTGAGCAGCGATTGCTCGAAGCCCGCGTCGGTGATGCCGGTGATCTCCAGGACGCCGTCCCCGGCAAGGCCCTGGGTGAGCTTGTCGACCGACCCGGTGACCGAGCCGGAGATACTGAGCACGGCGACCAGCAGTGCCGCCGACACCGACATCACCGCCGTCGACATGAAGGTGCGACCGGGATGGCGGACCAGCTCCCCGATGTTGAACAGCCGCAGGCGATCCCAGAACGCGGCGATCATGCGTCCACCCGTGCCGGCACGATGTCGTCGGCGTCGATGCGGCCGTCGTGCAGGGTGATCACCCGGTCGCAGTGCGCGACCGCGCCCATGTCGTGGGTCACCATCACCACCGAATTGCCCTGTGCGGTGATCTCGCCCAGTAGATCGAGGATCGCCGCGCCGGTCTTGGAGTCCAGGTTGCCGGTGGGCTCGTCGGCCAGGATCAGCGGCGGGTCCATGATCAGCGCGCGCGCCACCGCGACGCGCTGCATCTGGCCACCGGAGAGCTCCGCGGGCCGGTGCTGGGCGCGGTCACCGAGACCGACCAGCTCGAGCAGTTCCAGCGCGCGCGGCTTGGCCTTGCGTAATCCGGTGCCGTCCAGCAACTTCGGCACCGCCACGTTCTCCCACGCCGACAGCGTCGGCAGCAGGTTGAAGAACTGGAAGACGAAACCGACCTGCTGCAACCGGAACGCGGCCTGCGCGTCCTCGTCCAGAGCGCCGATCTCGGTGCCGCGGAACCGGATCGAGCCCTCGTCGGGGCGATCCAGCGCGCCGAGCAGATGGAGCAGGGTGCTCTTTCCCGAGCCCGAGGGCCCGATGATCGAGGTGAACTGGCCTGCCTCGATCCGCATGCTCACCTCGTCGAGCGCGCGCACCTGCTGATCGCCGACGTGGTACTGCTTGACCACCCGCGTCAACTCCAGCATCGGCGGCTGCGGCGAATCGTTGTCCGGCATGTCGTGTCCCCCAGGGGTTTTCGGTTGTCGGGAAATCAGCGCGCGAAGGCGCGGGTACGGGTAGTCTGCACGGTCGGCGTGCGTGCGTCGAGAATTGCCCGCAGCGCCGGCTGCTCGGCGGCCAGTTCCAGATAGGCCTCGACCGCCGAATGTCCCTCGATCTCGGCCTGTTCGAGCTTGGCGCGCAGGTGATTGTTCCAGCGGTAGGCCAGGGCGTGCAGTAGTCCGTCGGTGCCGCCGAAGAGACGCTCCACCTCGGGGAGACCGGCGAACAGGGCGGGGTCGTTCGGGTCGATCGCTGCCCTGGCGAGCACGGTGTGCACGATCTCGGTGCGTCGATGCTGATCGGTCCAGGTCATGGGCTTCACCTTCCGTGAGCGATACCGCCAACGCTACGGTCGCGCCACCCCGGAATCGTCGTGCCCGGGACCCGACTTCCTCTCCTACTCCGGTAGGAGACCGGGCCCGTTCGCGGGACGATGACGGGCCGTGGCCGCGGCCGCTAGCCTTACCTCATGGAGGTGAGTCACGCCCTTCCCGCGGGTACGGCGGGCCTGCGCAGCCGCTGGCGGCGGCTCGCGGACCGGCCGCGGAACGGCGTGCGGCGAATGCTCGACACGGTGCGCGAGAGCATCGAGTCGCTGCCCTACGACTACCCGCCCGCCGTCATCATCGGCGCCGATCTGGCCCTGCTGGTGATCACCGGCGCGGCCGTGATCCAGCGGCATTCCTACTTCCCGAGCCCGCTGCCGCTGATCGCGATGGCCACCGCCTTCCTGCCGATTCCGCTGTTCGCGATCTTCGGGGTGAAGCCGCATCCGGCGCTGTTGAAGGGGTCGGCGCTGCTGTCGACCGCGCTGTTCCTGGTGCAGCCGGTCAACGCCGATTTCGCACCGTTCGTGCTGGTGATCGTCGCCGGTGAGGTGGCGGCGGTCGCCTCGCGCGGGATCACCATCGGCTTCACGCTGCTCGCGATCCTCGAGCTGGTCGCGTTCGACGTCGCCGGCCACGTGCAGTGGGGCTCGGGGGAGCGGCTGCAGGGGCTGCCGATGTACGTCCTCGGCGTCATCCTGGGCGTCTTCGTCGGCGTACTGCTGCAATACCAGCGCCGGTTCCTCTATCAGGAGCGCGAGAACCAGGCCATTCGCGCCGGCCATGCCGCCGACGAGGAACGGCGCCGAATCGCGCGCGAGGTGCACGACGTGATCGCGCATTCGCTCTCGATCACCCTGCTGCATCTGACGGCGGCCCGGCGCGCGCTCCAGACCGATGACGACGTCACCGAGGCGGTGGAGGCGCTCGTCGATGCCGAACGGCTCGGTAGGCAGGCCATGGCCGACATCCGGCGCACCGTCGGCATGCTCGACACCAGCCCGGCGCTGCTCGCCCCCGAGCCCAGCGCCGCCGACATCGACGAACTCGTCGGCGACTTCCGCCGCGCCGGGCTCACCGTCGACTACGACCGCACCGGCGACCTGGCCGTCATCGAGGGTGCCGTCGGGCACGCGCTGTACCGGATCGGCCAGGAATCGCTGGCCAATGTCGCCAAACACGCGCCCGGCACCCCGGCGACGGTGTGCCTCGACGTCACCACCGAGGCGGCCACCCTGGTGGTGACCAACGCGATGCCGCTCGGTCCGCCGCCGCGCCACGACATCGGGATGGGTCTGCGCGGCATGCGCAAGCGCACCGAACTGCTCGGCGGCTCGATCAGCGCGGGTGCCGCCGGCGACGGGTGGACAGTGCGCGCGCGGTTTCCACTCAAATCCAGCCCGTGCGCCATGATCACGGCCATGCTGCCCGGCCTGCTCAAGACCAAGCCCCAGGAGGACATGTGACGGCCGCGGCGCCGATCGACAACCCGGTGACGGTGCTCGTCGTCGACGATCAGGAACTGGTGCGCGGTGGGCTGCGCCGGATCCTGCGCCGACGCGACGGCTTCCTCGTCAGCGAGTGCGCCGACGGTGACGAGGTGGTGGCCGCCGTTGCCGCCGACCGTCCCGACGTGGTGCTGATGGACCTGCGGATGAAGCGGGTCGGCGGCATCGATGCGACACGGTTGCTGCGGGCCCGCCCGGACGCGCCGCCGGTCCTGGTGCTCACCACCTTCGACGACGACCAATTGCTCTCCGGCGCACTGCGCGCGGGCGCGGCCGGGTTCCTGCTCAAGGACTCGCCCGCCGAGGACCTGATCCGCGCGGTGCGCACGGTGGCCGCGGGCGGCGCGTGGCTCGACCCGTCGGTGACCGGCCGGGTGCTCACCGCCTACCGGACCGTCAAACCGGGCGGGACGCGCACCGATCGCCGGCTCGGCGAACTCACCGCCCGCGAGTACGAAGTGTTCGAATTGATCGGCCGAGGCCGGGTCAACAGCGAGATCGCCGCCGAACTCGGCATCTCCGAAGTCACCGTGAAAAGCCACGTAGGACACATATTCGGCAAGCTCGACCTGCGCGATCGCGCCGCCGCCATCGTGTTCGCGTTTGACCACGGCGTGGTGACACCGGGAGAATCCTCCTTCTGACGAGCAGGTCCTCGGACATGCGAGAAGTGGGAGGCGGACGCCGGTGCAGGCACCTGGGTCACGGACGGGGAGCAGGTTCGGTCCGTACGAGTTGCGGTCGATGCTGGGCAAAGGCGGGATGGGCGAGGTCTACGAGGCCTACGACACCGGCAAGGACCGTGTGGTCGCCCTGAAGTTGCTGGCGGAGGAACTCGCGCAGGACCCCGCCTATCAGGTCCGGTTCCGCCGGGAGTCCCAGGCGGCGGCGAAGCTGGCCGAACCGCACGTCATCCCGATCCACGACTGGGGCGTGATCGACGGGGTGCTGTTCATCGACATGCGCCTGGTCCCCGGCACCGACCTGCGGACCGTGCTGCACGCGGGCGGGCCGATGAGCCCCGATCGCGCGGTCGCGGTGGTCGAGCAGATCGCCGCCGCCCTCGACGCCGCGCACGCCGGTGGGCTGGTGCATCGTGACGTGAAACCGGCCAACATCCTGGTCACCCCCGCCGACTTCGCCTACCTCGCCGACTTCGGCATCGCCCACACCGAGGGCGACAGCGCGGTGACCCAGGCCGGGATGGCCATGGGCTCCTACATCTATATGGCGCCCGAACGCTTCGACGTCGGCCCGATCTCGCATCGCGCCGACGTCTACTCGCTGGCCTGCGTGCTGCACGAATGCCTCACCGGCGCCTCGCCGTTCCCCGCCGCCAGCATGAGCGTGCTGATCCGCGCGCACCTCTCGGAGGTGCCGCCGCGACCCAGCGAGATCCTGCACGGGCTGCCCACGACCCTCGACGAGGTCATCGCCCGTGGCATGGCCAAGGACCCGGCCGATCGGTACCCGAGCGCGGGTGCGCTCGCGGTCGCGGCCAGGGACGCGCTCGCCGCGGCGATGCTGCAGGGCGGTGCGCCGATGCGCGGGCCCGGGGCCCCGCCGCCCGGCACACGCGGTCCCGTCGGCGGTGGACACGGAGCGCCCTTCGGCGCCGCCGGTGCCGCGTTCGGCGCCGCGGCCGCCGCGACCGGCGCCCGTCAGGTGCCGCCCGGTGCGGTCCCGGGACGCGAGGTGCCCGGTGGCCTGGCCGCCGGTGCCGCCGCCCAGAACGCGTCCGCCGGTGCGACCGGTGGGCGTGCCGTTCCTGGCGCGCCTGCGGGTGCGACGACTGGTGGGCGTGCTGTGCCCGGTGTGCCTGCGGGTGCGGCGACTGGTGGGCGTGCTGTGCCCGGTGTGCCTGCGGGTGCGGCGACTGGTGGGCGTGCTGTGCCCGGTGCGGCTCCTGCCGGCACCACGACCGGTGGGCGCGCTGTACCTGGTGGAACGCCCGCAGCTGGCACGACTGGCGGCCGCCCTGCTGCCGGAGGACGCGCGGCCCCCGGTGCGCCGGGGGCGGACGCGCCGGAGCCCGCGCCCACGCCGACCGGTGAGTTCCGGGTCGTCGGCGCGGTGACCGCGACCGGCGGTGTCGAGACCTCGCGCAGCCAGACCAGCGCGACCGGCGCGCAGCCGACGCTGATCATCCGGCCGCCCGCGTCCGCGCCCGGCCCGGGCGAGACCACCGGTTTCCACCGCATCCCGGTCGAGGGCACCGGCGAGATCTCCATCCCCGCGGTGATCCAGCCGACCGGCCCCGCCGAGATCCGCGCGGCCGATACCCATTTCACCCCGCTCCCGTCGGTGGACGAGCCGCCCGCGCCCGAACCCCCGCCCGCCTACACCCCGGACCAGGGCCTGCCGAAGATGCGCCCGTTCCCGGATGCCCACCTCTACGGCGGTGCGCAGCCCGGCGACACCTCCGGCCCGGTCCCGGTCCCGCCGTTCCCCGCACCCACCGGTTTCGTCCCGCCCGACGCCGACCGCCCGGCCCCGCCGCCGCGGCTCGACCCGCCCTCAGGCCCGGTCCCGCAACGCGCCGCCCCGACCCAGCGGTTCGACGGCCCCTCGGCAGAACATCACGGCCCGTCGAACCCGAACCCCCGGTTCGCCCCGACCCAGCAGTACGGCGACCAGCCCCCGACCCCGGATGCCCGATTCGATTCGTCCGCGGATCTTTTCGGCGACAGCCACTCGAATCCCGGTGCCCGGCCGGGTGCTCCCGCCCAGCCGTTCGGCGACACCCAGTCGCCCGGCGGATTCGGCGCCCCCGCCCAGCGGTCCGACGGCCCGGAGACTCGATTCGATTCTCCGGCAGGACCGTTCGACGATGGTCGCCCCACCTCGGTGCCGCGTTTCGCGCCGACCCAGAAGTTCGACGGCGATCAGTTCGGTCCGGACGCCCGATTCGGTGGTCCCGCCGCCGACGATCCGTCCGCCCGCTTCGCGGCCCCGACCGAACAGTTCGGCGGCACTCCGGATCGCTTCGGCCCACCGACCGAGCAGTACGACCCGGCCGATCCACAACGGTCGGCCGTGACACAGCACTTCGGTGGCGCTCCGAACGACCGGTTCGGTCCGGCCACCGAGCAATACGATCCGCAGCGGGCAGCCGCCACTCAGCACTTCGGCGGCGCACCCGATGACGGCTTCGGCCCCGCCACCGAGCAATACGACCCGCAGCGATCAGCCGCGACCCAGCACTTCGGTGGTTCCCCCGACGGCCGGTTCCCCGCCACCGAGCAGTTCGACCCGGCGGGCATCGACGCGCAGCGGGCCGCGCCGACCCAGCACTACCAGGGCGCCGACCGGTTCGGTGTGCCGAACGATCCGTTCGACGAGCCGGACCCGCAACGCGCACAGGCGACGCGGCAGTATCGCGGTGGCGCTGCCCCGTTCCCCGCGCACCAGGCGCCCGACGACCCGGCGCGCGCGGCCGCGACCCAGCACTACGCCGGGGGCGCGCCGGATGCCTACTCCCAGTACGACGATCAGCACAACACCTATGGCGATCACGCCTACCGCGATCCGGCCGATCCGTACGGCCCCGACCCGGGCTATGGACCGGATCCGGCCTGGCAGCAGCAGGATTCGCGCCCCCGGCGCTCCCTACTGTTGCCGATCCTCGTCGGCGTGCTCGCCGTCGTGGTGCTGGCCATCGGCGGCGCGATCGGCTGGCGGCTGATGTCGGCGGCGGATTCGACGGAGACCACCAGTGCCGCGCCGAGCTCGGCCGCGCCCGGTGGCACCGGCGGCGTCCCCGGGACCACGGCACCGCGGGCGACCACCGCCGCACCGACGACCTCGGCCGGTCCGGTGACCTTGCCCGCGGGCGCCCAGCCCTGCGAATCCGGTACTGCCAGTGGCGCGTTCGGGAAGGCGGCGGTGGGGACCACGGTCACCAGTTGCGGCTTCGCCGAAGCGGTCAGGGCCGCCTACGTCGGCGGTGGCACGGCACCGGGTCCGCGACCGGTGGTGGCGGCCAGCCCGGTGACGGGCCGCACCTACACGATGACCTGCACGCCCGAGGGCAAGCTCGTCACCTGCATCGGCGGCGAGAACGCCGTGGTCTACGTCTACTGAGCCTCGAACCGGCCGCGGCCCGGAACACGGGTCGCGGCGGGGATCTCGCGTCAGCTCGCGGCCGACGCCACGGTGTCACCGAGCCGGG
Organism: Nocardia fodinahabitans; assembly: GCF_052983615.1. Classification (NCBI taxonomy): domain Bacteria; kingdom Bacillati; phylum Actinomycetota; class Actinomycetes; order Mycobacteriales; family Nocardiaceae; genus Nocardia; species Nocardia fodinahabitans. The sequence goes on along the minus strand of NZ_JBRJJC010000001.1, from coordinate 1,186,629 downwards.
TGACCGTGGCCGGATCGCTCCACGACCCGGTGATCGACATACTCGGCGACCACCTGAGTGTCCGCCCGGCGCAACCGATCCGCCATGTCCTGGTTGACCACCTCACCGGGCCCGGCCGTGCTGACCGCGACCGTCGTCCCCTCGTCGGCGAACAGCAGCACGCCGTCGGCTTCCAGGGCGGAGCGGCGCAGCTGATTGGCGATCAGCGGCCGCCCGAGCTCGGGTGCCTCCTACCTGGCCTGCCGGGCGATCTTCTGCGCCGCGGCCTCGATCGCCGCGTCGTCGGCCGCGCTGAGATCGATGACGCCGATACCGGTGATCCGGTCGGCCAGCGCGTGGTTCGTCTCCTGCAACCGCAGCGCGAAATCCTCGGCGACATCAGAGGTCCCGGTGCCGTGCCCGAGCAGCACGAACGGTTCGGTGCCGATCTCCGCGACAAGCGCGACGGCGAGATCGTCGAAATAGCGCAGGTACACCTGGTGATCGTCGTGCCCGGTGTGCCGCTCGACCGTGCGCAGATGCCGGGCGGCGGTGTCGGCGTTGCGCACGTCGCGCTCGGTGTCGCTGACGTCGGTGGTGTCCAGGTCGAAGTGCAGGATCCGGGCGGTCTCGGCGTCCATCGCGACGGCGAACAGCGACCCCGCGCCCTTCAGCTCGGGATGTTCGGCCAGCAGGTGCCGCGCGTGCTCGATATCGCCGATGGCGACCCGGCCGTCGTGTGGTCGGTGGAAGACCTCGCGGTGTCCGTTCATCCGCACCGCGAGCCGATCACCCGATTCCTGCTCGACCTCGTCGGCGAGGTCCTCCCACAGGGAGACGAACCGGGTCCATTCGAGGTCGCGGGGCGCCGGATGTCCGGTGATCGCCGCCAGCGTCTCGCGGGTATGCGCGTTCACAGTGTTCTCCTCGGTGGGTCAACTCGATGGTGTGACAGTGACTTTCACGCTCTTCATCAGTGGTTGATCGCGGGCAGGTCCCGCAGCGCCTTGCCGACCATCTCGAACGTGTCCGGCCGCGCCGCGCCCCCGCCCGCCGCCGGATGGTGGTAGGGCTTCACCGGACCGTCAGCCATGACGTGTTCCCTTCGATCGAAAGAGTTCGAAGCCTGTCGGTACCCGGTGGGGATTCTCTACCGCCGAGGTCACGGATGGGCGTAGGCCGGGTACCGGCCCACCGACGTCGAGCGTGTCGCGCGCGATTCGAGTGTGCGCGCCCCGCCGGTCCGGCCGCGTCCAAGACAGACTTCCGAGCATCCGACAGGCGGCGCCTATCACCTCCGGTAGAGTCCCGAAAACCGTCTCCCACCTGCGTTTCGGCGGTTCGACGTGCGCTGCGCGGGTCGCCCACGACGGTTCACCACCGACATTGATCCTCTGCCCGCCGCCCGGGTGTTCGTCGGCCTCGCGGTGACCGCCCGCTGCCGATCCGCGAATCGGCGTCCGGCACGCCTTCGACCTCCCTGCCGCTGACATGCGAACCGATGCATACTGTCGACATGGCTGACGACAACCAGTGGTACTACTGCATCAAGCACCATCAGGCCGAACAGGGCAAGACCTGCTGGTACGGCGACCGGATGGGCCCGTACCCGGACCAGGCCACCGCCGAGCGAGCGCTCGAGATCGCCAAGGCCCGCAACAAGGCCGCCGACGCCGAGGACGACTGAGCTGCTGTTCCGTCAGCACGAGTACTTCGTCGCCCTCGCCCGCGAACGGCACTTCGCCCGCGCAGCCGCGGCCCGCTGCGTCTCCCCGCCCGCCCTGTCCGAGGCGCTGCGCGTTCGGCCTGGTCCCGGCGCCGCAGCTAGCCCTGGCAGACGATCTTCCCGCCGCCTGAGGGCGTGCGGCTCGACGACCCGGCCGTGACCGGGTTGGACCGGGCCATCGTGGTCCGGCGCGGCCTGCTGTCCTACGCTTTCGGCACGGTCATCCTCGCGCCGACGTGTCGTCGGCATCGCGACCGGCTGAGCGAACCCACCGCAACACGACCGATGGGCACCTCCTGATGAGCAGAGTCACCGCACGGCGCAAGACGATCCGGCTGTCGCCGACCGGACGGATCCAGCGTCCGGACACCCTGGCGGTGGAGGAACCGCTCGAGATCCGCGTCGACGGGCAGTCGCTCACCGTCACCATGCGCACCCCGGGCAACGACATCGATCTGGTGCACGGCTTCCTGTTCGGCGAGGACATCATCGGTGCGGCCGAGGACATCGTCACTGCCCGCTACTGCGCGGGCACCGACGACGAGGGCCGCAACACCTACAACGTGCTCGACCTGCGCCTGCGCACCCCGGTGCCGCTGCACACCCGCAATTTCCCCACCACCGGCGCGTGCGGTCTCTGCGGCAAGTCCGCCCTCGACGAGGTGCGCACGCGCACCCGCTACCCGATCCCGCGCGACATCGCGACGGTGCCCACCGACGTCCTGTCCGGCCTGCCCGAGCAGCTGCGCGCCGGGCAGAAACTCTTCGACGCCACCGGCGGCCTGCACGCGGCGGGCCTGTTCACCACCGACGGCACGCTGCTCGCGGTGCGCGAGGACATCGGCAGGCACAACGCCGTCGACAAGGTGATCGGCTGGGCACTGCGGGAGAACCGGATTCCGGCGCACGACCTGATCCTGGTGGTGAGCAGCCGCGCGTCCTTCGAACTGGCGCAGAAGGCGGTGATGGCCGGCATCCCGATCCTGGCCGCGGTGTCGGCGCCGAGCTCGCTCGCCGTAGACCTGGCGGCCGAGTCGGAGCTGACGCTGGTGGGCTTCCTGCGTGGCGAGTCGATGAATATCTACACGGGTGAACATCGTCTGACCTGAGCGTTTCACGGTCGAAGTGGGCGTTCGGCCATACTGCCCAGTACGGTGTCGGGACTGCTACCCCGGCATCGAAGCCCGGGGGGAGTTCAGAAACGAAGATGCTCTACATGATGACGAAAGATCGGCGCCCCGTCCGGGTGGTGCTCACCGCGCTGCTCGGAGCCGTCGTGCTGCTCACCGCGGGGTGCGGCTCCGGATCGAAGTCCGCGACACCACCGCGCACGACGACCAGCACCGCCGTCGTCGTCGATCCCGGCGCGGGCGGCGCGGGCGGGAGTCTCTCGATCGCGGTGCCCGGCAGTCTGGCCGCCGACTTCAACGCACTACAGCAGGGCATCCGCGGCAGCGTGGGACTGGCGATCATGCCGGTCGGCGGGGACAAGATGGTCACCTTCGGCACCTGGGCCACCGGTCCGGCCTGGTCGACGATCAAGGTGCCGCTGGCCATCGCCGCACTCCGCAACAACGCCTCCTACGCCACCACCGCGACCTCGGCCATCACGGCCTCCGACAACGGCGCCGCCGACACCCTGTGGCAGTCGCTGGGCTCCGGCGCCGCCGCCGCCACGGCCGTGGAGAACGTGCTGCGCGAGGGCGGTGACACCGAGACCACGGTGCCGACCACCCGTACCAGGGCCGACGCGTCGATCTACGGGCAGGCCGAATGGACGCTGGCCGATCAGGTCCGCTTCGCCGCGCACCTGCCCTGCATCCCGCAGAGCCAGCGCGTGGTGGGGCTCATGCAGCAGATCATCCCGAGCCATCGCTGGGGTCTCGGTGCGTTCGGCAGCGCCGAGTTCAAGGGCGGGTGGGGTCCCGACCCCTCCGGCAAGTACCTGGTTCGCCAGTTCGGCCTCATCGATTCGCCTTCGGGCCGGATCGCGATCGCCTTCGCGGCGCAACCGGATTCGGGCTCCTTCAACGACGGCATGACCATGCTGGACAAGATGGCGACCCTGATCTCGGGTCATCTCAGCGAGCTCGCCGGAGGTCACTGCTCCTGATCGCCGCAGGTGCGGCAAGATGAACGCCATGCGTATCGGAGTCTTGACCGGAGGCGGAGACTGTCCAGGGCTGAACGCGGTGATCCGGGCTGTCGTCCGCACCGCCAACGGCCGCTACGGCGACTCGATCGTCGGGTTCGAGGACGGTTGGCGCGGCCTGCTAGAGGACCGCAAGATCCGCATCCACAACGACGACCGCACCGACCGGCTGCTCACCAAGGGCGGCACCATGCTCGGCACCGCGCGCACCAATCCCGACGTGCTGCGCGCCGGGCTCGGCCGGATCAAGCAGACCCTCGACGACAACGGCATCGAAGCGCTCATCGCGATCGGCGGCGAGGGCACGCTCACCGCCGCGAGCTGGCTCTCCGAAGAGGGGGTACCGGTGGTCGGCGTCCCCAAGACCATCGACAACGACATCGACTGCACCGATGTCACGTTCGGCCACGACACCGCCCTCTCGATCGCCACCGAGGCCATCGACCGGCTGCACACCACCGCCGAATCCCATCAGCGGGTGATGCTGGTCGAGGTGATGGGCAGGCACGCGGGCTGGATCGCGCTGAACGCCGGCATCGCCGCGGGCGCGCACCTGACGCTGGTGCCCGAGGAACCCTTCGACGTGGCGCAGGTGTGCGCGATGATCAAGAGCCGTTTCCAGCGCGGGGACAAGCACTTCATCTGCGTGGTCGCCGAAGGCGCGCATCCCGCACCGGATTCCGGCTTCACGCTGCGCGAGGGCGGCATCGACGAGTTCGGCCACGAGCGGTTCACCGGCGTCGCCCAGCAGCTCGGGTCCGAGATCGAGCGCCGGATCGGCAAGGAGGTCCGCACCACCGTGCTCGGCCACGTGCAGCGCGGCGGCAGCCCGACTCCGTACGACCGCATCCTGGCGACCCGGTTCGGCGTGCACGCCGCGGAAGCGGTGCACGCGGGACATTTCGGGCAGATGGTCGCCCTGCACGGCACCACCATCGGGCTGGTTCCGCTGTCGGAGGCCACCAAGCAGCTCAAGCGGGTGCCCGCCGAACGGCTCAGCGAGGCGCAGGCCTTCTTCGGCTGAACCGCCGCGGTCCTCGACTTTCCGGTGCGCGTCGGTACCGTTGCCGTATGCGCACCGGTCGAGTGATCGTTTCGGTTCTGTTCGTCGTCGCCGCGCTGGTGACGGGCTGTTCCTCGGACGAGGAGGCCGGTCCCGCCGTCCAAGGGCCGTGGCACGGCGACATCCAGGTGCCGGACGCGCCGATCGCCATCGGCGTGACCTTCGCCGAGGACGGTTCGGCCACCATCGACATCCCGGTGCAGGGCGTGCGCGCCGCGGCACTGAAGGATGTGCGCACCGAGCCGGACCGGGTCGAGTTCACGGTTCCCGACGCACCGGGCGACCCGGGCTTCCGCGGCAAGCTCGACGGCGAGCAGCTCACCGGTGATTGGGTGCAGTCCGGCCAGACGCTGCCGCTGGTGCTGCGCCGCGGGCCGGTCGAGGGCGTCGCCAGGCCGCAGGACCCGATACCGCCGTACCCGTACCGCAGTGAGGACGTCACCTACCGCAACGGTGACATCACCATCGCGGGCACCCTCACCGAACCCGAAGGCAGCGGCCCGTTCCCGGCGATGCTGCTGATCTCCGGCAGCGGCCCGCAGGACCGCGACGAGGAGCTGATGGGCCACCGCCCGTTCCGGCTGCTGGCCGACACCTTCACCCGCGCCGGCTACGCCGTCCTGCGTACCGACGACCGCGGCGTCGGCGGCACCGGCGGCAAACTCGACGACGCCACCTATCCCGATCTCGCCGCCGACGCCGCCGCGGGCGTCGCGTTCCTGCGCGCCCGGCCCGAGATCGACCCGGCGAAGGTCGGCCTCTTCGGGCACAGCGAGGGCGGCTACCTCGCCCCGCTGGTCGCCGCCCGGCCCGACAGCGACATCGCGTTCGCGGTGCTCATGGCTGGTCCGTCGGTAGTCGGTGCGGACGTGCTGATCGAGCAGAACAAGGTGATCATGGCCGCGGCGGGCGCATCGCAGGACGAGATCGACGCCCAGGTCGCCTACGTCACCCGCTGGTCGGAGCTGCTGCGTGCGGGCGATACCGAAGGCGCCGCGGCCTTCGCACAGCAGCACAACGACTCGCTGCCGCCCGACCAGCGCGCGTCCCAGGCGACGCTCGACTCCTTCAACACCCCGTACATGGCCTCGTTCATCACCTACGACCCGAAACCCGCGCTGGAAGCGCTGCGGGTGCCGGTGCTGGCCTTCTTCGGCGACAAGGACCAGCAGGTGCTCGCGACGCAGAACGAACCGCCGATGCGGGCGAATCTGGCGGGCGACCCCGACGCCACCGTGTACACCTTTCCCGGCGTCAACCACCTGATGCAGCCCACCGAAACGGGCAAACCCAGCGAATACGCGTCCATCGAGACCACCATCGACCCGGCGGTGCTCACTTACGTCACCGACTGGCTCACCCAGCGCGTCCCGCCCCGCTAGAGCTTCCTAAGATAGACAGCTATGAGTGCACCCACGGTCGAGTTGATGGACTACGCCGATGTCATCTCCCGGTACGAGCCGGTGCTCGGCATGGAGGTCCACGTCGAGTTGTCCACGGCGACCAAGATGTTCTGCGGTTGCCCCACCGAGTTCGGCGCCGAACCCAATACCCAGGTGTGCCCGGTCTGCCTCGGCCTGCCCGGCTCGCTGCCGGTGGTCAACGAGAAGGCCGTCGAGTCGGCCATCCGGATCGGTCTCGCGCTGAACTGCTCGATCACCCCGTGGGGCCGGTTCGCGCGCAAGAACTACTTCTACCCCGATCAGCCGAAGAACTACCAGATCAGCCAGTACGACGAGCCGATCGCCACCGAGGGCTTCCTCGATGTGGTGCTCGACGACGGCTCCACCTTCCGGGTCGACATCGAGCGCGCCCACATGGAGGAGGACACCGGCAAGTCGCTGCACGTGGGCGGCGCGACCGGCCGGATCCACGGCGCCAGCCACTCGCTGCTCGATTTCAACCGCGCGGGCGTGCCGCTGATCGAGATCGTCACCAAGCCGATCACCGGCGCCGGTGAGCGCGCGCCCGAGGTTGCGCGCGCCTACGTCACCGCGCTGCGTGAGGTGCTGCGGTCGCTGAACGTCTCGGACGTGAAGATGGAGCAGGGCTCGCTGCGCTGCGACGCCAACGTGTCGCTGATGCCGGTGGGCGCGAAGGAATTCGGCACCCGCACCGAGACCAAGAACGTGAACTCGCTCAAGAGCGTCGAGGTCGCGGTGCGCTACGAGATGCGCCGTCAGGCGGCCGTGCTCACCGACGGCGGCGAGATCGTCCAGGAGACGCGGCACTTCAACGAGGCCGACGGCTCCACCTCCGCGGGTCGCCGCAAGGAGACCGCCGAGGACTACCGCTACTTCCCGGAGCCGGACCTCGAGCCCGTCGCCCCGGCCGCCGAGTGGGTCGAACAACTGCGCGCCACCATCCCCGAGTACCCGTGGCTGGTGCGCGCCCGGATCCAGGCCGACTGGGGGCTGTCGGACGAGGTCATGCGCGACCTCGTCAACGCAGGAGCCCTCGACCTGATCATCGCCACCGTCGAGGCGGGCGCCCCGGCGAACGAGGCGCGCTCGTGGTGGGTCGCCTACCTGACCGAGAAGGCCAAGGAGCGCGAGGTCGCCCTCGCCGAGCTGCCGATCACCCCCGCGCAGGTGGCCGCGGTGATCGCGCTGGTCGAGGCCAAGACCGTCAACAACAAGGTCGCCAAGCAGGTCGTCGACTTCGTCCTCGCGGGTGAGGGCGAGCCCGCCGCCATCGTCGAGGCCAAGGGCCTCGGCATGGTCAGCGACGACTCCGCCCTGCAGGTCGAGGTCGAGAAGGCGCTGGCCGCCAATCCCGACATCGCCGAGAAGATCCGCTCCGGCAAGGTCCAGGCGGCGGGCAAGATCGTCGGCGACGTGATGAAGGCCACCCGTGGCCAGGCCGACGCCGCCAAGGTCCGCGAATTGGTGCTCGCCGCCTGCGCGTGAGTGTGCGAAACGACCGCCCCCACCGGATTCCGGTGGGGGCGGTCGCTTTCCTAGTCCGGTCCGCCCGCGCCGCCCTGCGGGGGCGGGATACGTACGACGCGGTCGTCGAATTCGCCCGGCTCGCCGTCGGTCTTGTTCGTCGTGGTGACCCACACGCTGCCGTCGGCGCTGGCCGAGGCGCCGAGCAGCTTGCCGTACTTGTCCTGAGCGATCAGGGTGGGCGCGGCGCTGACGGCGAAGGTGTTGGGGTCGGCGCCGACCGCGGCCAGCGCCTTGCCGTCGCCGAGCGCGACGGCGACGCCGTCACCGGTGGCGGTGCAGCCGCCGACACCGGGACGATCGGGCCAGGTCCAGGCGACGCTGAGGGTGCCGTCGGTGCCCAGATGCTGGAGCCGGTCCTCGGCGGCGGTGCGGTCGGTGACCCACATGCCGTCCTTGCCGTCGCGGCAGATGTCGCCCGCCGAGCCGAGGCCCGAGGCGACCACCTGAGGCGTGTTGACGCCCGAGGACGGTGACTCCAGGCGCAGCAGTTTGCCGCCGAGCGAGCCCGGATCGGCGGCCGCGCCCGGGTTGCCGGCGTCGCCGGTGAGCACCATCAGCTGGGTGGGGGTCGCCCATTCGATGGCGCCGCGATTCCCGGTGGCGCCCTTGGGGATTCCGGTGAGGATCTCCTTGGGCGCGCCACCGTTTCTCGACAGCCGGACGACGCGGTTGTCGCTGCCGGTGGTGATGTAGGCGTACATCAGCCCGTCCTCGCCGAAGGTGGGCGAGAGCACGATGTCGGAGATGCCGCCGTCGGCCGATCCGTCGACCGCGACACTGGCGATCTCCACCGGCGCCGGCTGCGGCGTGCTCGCGTCCACCGGGCTCACCTGCAGGATGCGGCCGGTGCGCCGCTCCGCCACCAGCGCGCCGTCGCCGGCCGGGATCAGCCCGGCGGCCGAATCCAGGCAGGTGGCGATGACATTCGGGTCGGGATCTATGCACGGCCCGGTCGGCCGCGGCACCTGCGACGGTGCGTCCTGCGGCTTCTTCGGTTCGACATTGGACCCACCCAGCGACGGCTCGGTGGTGAACGGGCTCGACGCCGACTCGTCGAATCGGGCGCACCCGGCGACCAAGACGGTGCCCAGCGCCAACCCGATTGCCACGCGGCCCGCGAATACCGAACTCATGGCACAGACGTTACCGGCAGCCGAGTACCGCTGACACGCCCGTTCCGGGGAAGACCGGCACACCGACTCGGCACGTCATAGGGTGAGACGGTGACCGACAAGTCGAATGACACACCGAACGCCGATGGGCCGGCGCCGACCGGACCACCCGCGTCGTCGTCGGGTCGCCCGGTGACCAGCCCGTACGATTCGCCCACCACGCAGATGCCGAAACCGGACCTGCACAAGGACATTCCGCGCACCGACGAGGACCTCGGCCTCGACCCCGGTGACGAGGTGCCGACCACGAGCGCCGCGCAGGCCGCCGGTGGGGGCGACGACGGCTACGGCTACGCGTCGATCCCGCCCGCGGCCGCCGCCTCCGCGGGCGCGGTCCGGCTGCAGCGCCGCAACCGTGAGCCCCGCCGCGGCACCCTCGACCTGGGCCTGTTCGTGCTGCGCCTGGTGGTCGGCTACACCTTCATCTACCACGGCCTGCAGAAGCTCACCGGGTGGTTCCACGGCCCCGGCCTCGACGGCACCAAGGCGATGATGGAGGGCGGCGGCTGGGACTACCCGTCGCTGTCGACTGCCCTGGTGATCGCCGGCGAGCTCGGTGGCGGCATCCTGCTCGTCCTCGGCCTGGCCACTCCGCTCGCCGCGGGCGCCGTGCTGGCGACGATCCTGACCGCGTGGATGTGGAAGCAGGGCATGATCGCCGGCTTCCAGTACAACGCGGGCACGCCGACCGGCGTCGAGCTCGACTCGATCCTGGCAGGCGCGGCCCTGGCGATCATCCTCACCGGCCCCGGCCGCTGGTCCTTCGACCGCGCCCGCGGCTGGGCCACCCGCCCGGCCTACGGCTCTTTCACCGTCGTCCTGCTCGCCATCGCCGCCGCGATCGGCACCTACCTGTTCCTCCACGGCGGCAACCCTCTGACGGGCATCGGCCCGTTCAGCTGAGTTCCAGCGGCTGCGGCGGTGCGGGCTCGGCCAGATGTGCGGTCATGGTGGTCCGCACATCGGCCAGGAATTCCTCGAACCGCCGCAGCTCGGCCGGGGAGTATTTCCCCATCACCGTGTCCTCCACCTTCACCCCGAGCGGCCCGAAGAAGTCTCCGGCCAGGGCGTGGATGCGCGGGGTGCTGCGCAGTGTGACGACGCGCCGGTCGTCGTGTTCACGGCTGCGGACGATGTGACCGGCCTTCTCCAGCCGGTTCAGCAGCGCGGTGGTCGCGCTGTTGGACAACGAGATCCGCTCGCTGAGGCGCGCGGGTGACAGCGTGCCGCCGCGTTCCTCGGCGGTGAGGATCTCGATCAGCGCCTCGGCATCGGTGGAGTGCAACCCGAGCCAGGTCGCGAACCGATGGGTGAATTCGCGGTAGTTCGCGCCGTAGGCGCGCAGGCCCTCGTGGATCCGTTGATACTGCGCACCAGCGTCCGACCGACTCATAGGTTCCTTTCGCATCGGTTGACATCCTATTGCCCACAATCTACTTTGACCATGGAAATATTCCACCATGGAAATAGGAGATGCGATGAGTCAAGAGTCGTCCATCCGCCGATGGCTCGGCTTGATCGCCATCGCCCTCGGTGTGGCGCTGATCGTGGTCGACACCACGATCGTGAACGTGATCATCCCGTCGATCATCGAAGATCTGGACACGGGTTCGACCGAGGCGCAATGGATTCAGGAGTCCTACGCGATCGTGTTCGCGGCCCTGCTGTTGGTGGTCGGGCGCATTGCCGACATCGTCGGGGCGCGGCGGGTGTTCGTCGCCGGAGTCGTCGTCTTCGGCGCGACCAGCGTCCTGGCCGGGCTGGCTCCCGGCGGCGGACTGCTGGTCGTCGCGCGGTTCCTGCAGGGCGCGGGCGCCGCGATGATCCTGCCGACCTCGCTGGCCCTGCTCAATGCCACCTTCACCGGTAAAGCGCGTGGTCAGGCGTTCGCGGTATGGGGTTCGACGATCGGTGCCGCCGCCGCGCTCGGCCCGCTGCTCGGCGGCTGGCTGGCCGAGCACGTGTCGTGGCGCTGGGCGTTCGGGATCAACGTGCCGCTGGCGGTGTTGATCGTGATCGGCGTGCTGGCGTGCATCGCGCCCTCGCCGAAGGTCGCGGGACGCCTCGATGTCGTCGGCTCGATCCTGTCGGTGCTCGGCCTCGGGTTGCTGGCGTTCGGTCTGGTCGAAGGCCGCACCTACGGCTGGATCACCACCGTCCATCCGCTCGGCATCGGCGGCTTCACCTGGAGCGGCGGACCGTCGCCGGTGCTCGTGGCGCTCGTGCTGAGCGGGCTCGCGCTGACCGGTTTCGTGCTGCGCCAGGTGCTGCTGCGCCGTGGTCCCGACGCCGACAAGGCGCTGATGGACCTGAGCCTGTTCCGGCTGGCCTCGTTCCGCAACGGCAATGTGGCGACGCTGATCATCGGACTCGGCGAGTTCGGCATCGTCGCCGTCCTGCCGCTGTGGTTGCAGTTCACCCTCGGCTACAGCGCGGTGCAGTCCGGGCTGGCGCTGGTACCGATCGCCATCGGCAGTTTCCTCGCCAGCGGCGCCAGCTTCGGCCTGGCGGGCAAGGCGTCACCGCTGAACATGGTGCGGCTGGGGCTCGCGCTCGAGGTCGTCGGCCTGGCGGCGCTCGCGTTCTTCGCCGCCACCGACAGTTCCTGGTGGGTGATCTCGCTGATCCTGTGCGTGTACGGCATCGGCGTCGGCTTCGCCACGGCCCAGGTCACCAATGTGGTGCTCGCCGAGATCCCCGAGAACGACAACGGCCAGGCCTCCGGCATCCAGAGCGCCTTCCGTCAGCTCGGTTCCGCGCTCGGCATCGCGGTGCTCACCACGGTGTTCTTCACCACGCTGAGCTCGAACGTCGACGACGACCTCACCGCGGCGGGCCTGCCACCGGCCCAGGCGCAGCAGTACGCGCACGCCGTCACCAGCAGTGCGGGCGCGGCGATCGAAGGCTTCGCCGCCCAGCCTGCGACGGTCGAGGTCGCCGAGGCCGGACGGGCGGCCATGACCGACGGCATCACCCTCGGCGGCTACCTGGCCGCGGGCTTCGTCCTGCTCGGTCTGATCGCCACCGCGCTCATCCCGTCCCGCACGGGCGACGAATCAGCCACGCCGACAGCACAACCCGCGCTCGTGTGAGGACGACAAGGTCCGCCCCGCCACACCCGGCCCCGACCTGGTGCGACGGCGAGAACAGCCGCCTGAATTCGCGAGAACACGGGTAGCTCACCGGAAATCGGCTGAGCCCACCGACGAGAACGCCGCCGGTCGCGTCGACGACCGGCGGCGTTCTCGTATCCGGCCAGAGTTACCGGGGGCTTACGGCACCTTGCGGACGGCGCCCTTGTCGGCCGACGTCGCCAGCGCCGCGTAGGCGCGCAGCGCCGTGGTCACCGGGCGGTCGCGGTTCACCGGCTGCCACGGGCGCTCCGAAGCCTCCATCTTGGCGCGCCGCTCGGCCAGCGCCTCGTCGGAGACCAGGACCTCGAGCGCGCGGGTGTGCACGTCGATGCGGATGCGGTCACCGTTCTCGATCAGGCCGATGACACCGCCCGAGGCGGCCTCGGGGGAGACGTGGCCGATCGACAGCCCCGAGGTGCCGCCGGAGAACCGGCCGTCGGTGATCAGCGCGCACACCTTGCCCAGGCCGAGGCCCTTGAGGAACGAGGTCGGGTGCAGCATTTCCTGCATGCCCGGACCACCGGCGGGACCCTCGTAGCGGACGACGACCACATCGCCGGGCTGGATCTTCTTGCCCAGGATCATCGAGACCGCCTCCTCCTGGGACTCGACCACCACGGCCGGGCCTTCGAAGGTGAACAGGTCCTCGTCGATGCCCGCGGTCTTGAGGATCGCGCCGTCCGGGGCGATGTTGCCGCGCAGCACGCACAGCCCGCCCTCGACGGTGTAGGCGTGCTCGATGTCCCGGATGCAGCCGCCTGCGGCATCGGTGTCCAGCGAGGACCAGCGGTTGCTGGTGGAGAACGGCTCGACGGTGCGCACGCCACCGGGCGCGGCGTGGAACAGCTCGATCGCCTCCTCGGAGGCCTTGCCCGAGCGGATGTCCCAGGTGTCGAGGAACTCCGCGTAGTCGGCGGTGTGCACGGTGGTCACGTCGGTCTCGAGCAGGCCGCCGCGACGCAGCTCACCGAGGATGGCGGGGATGCCACCGGCGCGGTGCACGTCTTCCATGTGGTAGTCGGAGTTGGGCGAGACCTTCGACAGGCACGGCACCCGGCGGCTGATCTCGTCGATGGTCTGCAGATCGAAGTCGATCTCGCCCTCCTGCGCGGCGGCGAGGGTGTGCAGCACCGTGTTCGTCGAACCGCCCATGGCGACATCGAGCGCCATCGCGTTGCGGAAGGCCTTGGCGTTGGCCACGTTCCGCGGCAGCACCGACGCGTCGTCGTCCTGGTACCAGCGCTTGGCGATGTCGACGATGACCGTGCCTGCCCGCTCGAACAGCGCGCGCCGCGCGGAGTGGGTCGCCAGGGTGGAACCGTTGCCGGGCAGCGCGAGTCCGAGCGCCTCGGTCAGGCAGTTCATCGAGTTGGCGGTGAACATGCCCGAACACGAACCGCAGGTCGGGCAGGCCGAGCGCTCGACCTCGTCGAGGCCCTCGTCGGACACGGCCTGGCTCGCGCTCGCCGAGATCGCGCTGACCAGGTCGAGCGGCGCGTGCGCGACACCGTCGGCGATCACGGCCTTACCGGCTTCCATCGGACCGCCGGAGACGAACACGGCGGGGATGTTGAGGCGCATCGCGGCGTTGAGCATGCCGGGAGTGATCTTGTCGCAGTTGGAGATACACACCAGCGCGTCGGCGGTGTGCGCGTTGGCCATGTATTCGACCGAGTCGGCGATGATCTCGCGCGAGGGCAGCGAGTAGAGCATGCCGCCGTGGCCCATGGCGATGCCGTCGTCGACGGCGATGGTGTGGAACTCGCGCGGCACGCCACCGGCGGCGCGCACGGCCTCGGCGACGATGTCGCCCATGTTCTTGAGATGCACGTGACCCGGCACGAACTGGGTGTAGGAGTTCGCGATCGCGATGATCGGCTTACCGAAATCGGAGTCGGTCATACCGGTGGCGCGCCAGAGCGAGCGGGCGCCTGCGGCATTGCGGCCGATGGTCGTGGTGCGTGAGCGAAGCGGTGGCATGGGGGAGTCCTCGTAGTGTCGCTGGGTGCGTCCAAGCGTGCGCGCAGGGGGCTGACCTGCGCGGCACAGAGCGAGTGCGCGGTGCGTCCGGCAACCCCGCACGTTACTCCGGCGCGCGCTGGTCGCGTCGCGCCGGTCGTCGGTGCGGGAGTACCGGAACCGGGCTCGAGGCGGGAGTGTCGCTCCGGAGGGTGTCGCCGCGGTGGTGCCGTCGGCGCGGGGTGCCCGGGTGCCGTCAGCTTACCGGTGCAACGGCACGGTGCCGCGTGCTGATTCCCACGGTGACCGAGCCGACGCTCAGTCCTCGGTGCCGGGCTCCTCGGTCTTCGCCTGCTCGGCCGCTGCGGCCCGCTCGGCGGCGGCGCGCTCGGCCTCGGCCTGCTCGGCGGCGGCGAACACATCGGGCAGGCGGCCGTGGGACGCGTCGATCAGCTCACGCAGCCGGTCGTAGCCCACCGCGGGCAGCTTGACCTCGGAGTCGTCGGCCAGCCGGGCCTTCACGGCGCCGCGCTTGGGGATGCTGATGCCCTTGACCTGTGCCCAGTCGAGGTGCTTCTTGCCGATCATCGAACTCAGGTCCAGCCCGGCGTCGGAGATCGTGGTGTGCGTCCGGACGACCCACCAGATCGCGACCAGCGGGAACAGCAGCAGCCACCACAGCCCGGCGGGCCAGCCGACGAACGGGAAGAACACGCAGAACGCGAGCACCAGCACGCCGATGTAGGCCAGCCGCGGCACCCCGATGACGTGCACGCCCGGCGTCGGGGTGTTCGACTTGCGCGGGAGCAGCAGCCAGACGATCACCGCGGTCGGCACGATCAGGCCGATCCGCAAGCCCAGCGACCAGTCCTGCACGGTGCCGACGACGACGAAGATGAGGTACGCGAGCACCACCGCGGCGATGGCCGCGAGCCTGCCCGGGCTCGCCGAGCGCAGACCGCCGGGTCGCGAGGAGCGACCCGTATCGGTTCCCCCGTCGGCGGTGTGGGACGATTTAGCCGGTGGCACGGACTGATGCGGTGATGACACCCTCCTATCCTCGCATCCTGGTACACGGACCCACGCAACCACTCGAGTCCCACATAATGGGATGCAGAGAGTAGTCTGTTTGACTCTTCGGTCCGCACGCACCTAACGTCGTGTGTGTGAATCGAAACGAGTTGCTCGTACTCGGCCGGCGCGTCCAGCGTTGAGCCTGACTGCCTGAGTCGAATACGTCAGCTCGCGTTGCGACGCGCCACCCTCGAACAGCCTGCGCTGGTCGGGGGCTTTTTTGTGTTCGGGCATTTCCGATGCGCGACGGGTCGCAAGACACCGCGTGTCAGGCACAACAGTGTTGTCCGGGGTCAGAACGACAAAGTAAGGAACGTAGACGGTGAGTGCACCAACCGCACGACCCGGGCCATCGGCCCGCAGGTCAGCGCCTTCGGCGAACCAGCCTGCCGCTGGTAGCCAGGCGACCAACCCCACCCGCCGCCAGGTCGCGCCCGAGCGCGTGACCGGCGCCCAGTCGGTGGTCCGGTCCCTCGAAGAGCTCGACGTCGACACCGTATTCGGCATTCCCGGCGGCGCGGTCCTTCCCGTCTACGACCCGCTCTTCGACTCCACCAAGGTCCGCCACGTCCTGGTGCGCCACGAGCAGGGCGCCGGTCACGCGGCGACCGGCTACGCGCAGGCCTCGGGCAAGGTCGGTGTGTGTATGGCCACATCCGGTCCCGGCGCCACCAACCTGGTGACCCCGCTGGCCGACGCGCAGATGGACTCGGTCCCGATCGTGGCGATCACCGGTCAGGTGCCGTCGAGCCTGGTCGGCACCGACGCGTTCCAGGAAGCCGACATCTCCGGCATCACCATGCCGATCACCAAGCACAACTTCCTGGTCAAGGACCCGATCGACATCCCGCGCATCCTGGCCGAGGCGTTCTACCTCGCCGCCTCGGGCCGCCCGGGCGCGGTCCTGGTCGACATCACCAAGGACGCCCTGCAGGCCCAGACCACGTTCTCGTGGCCGCCGGAGATGCGCCTGCCCGGCTACCGTCCGGTCACCAAGCCGCACGGCAAGCAGGTGCGCGAGGCCGCCAGGATGATCCTGGAGTCCCGCTCGCCCGTGCTCTACGTCGGCGGCGGTGTCATCAAGTCCGACGCCTCGGCCGAGCTGCTGGAGCTGGCCGAGCTGACCGGCATCCCGGTGGTCACCACCCTGATGGCGCGGGGCGCGTTCCCCGACAGCCACACCCTGAACATGGGCATGCCCGGCATGCACGGCACCGTCGGCGCCGTGGCCGCGCTGCAGCGCTCGGACCTGCTGATCACCCTCGGCGCCCGCTTCGACGACCGCGTCACCGGTCAGCTGGACTCCTTCGCGCCCGACGCGAAGGTCATCCACGCCGACATCGACCCGGCCGAGATCGGCAAGAACCGCCACGCCGACGTCCCGATCGTGGGCGACGCGCGTGAGGTCATCGTCGAGCTGATCGAGACCCTCAAGGCCGATCCGCAGTCCGGTGCCGCCCCGCTGCTGAACCTCACCGAGTGGTGGGCCTACCTCGGCGGGATCCGCGACAACTACCCGCTGGGCTGGAAGACCCCGAGCGACGGATCGCTCTCGCCGGAGTTCGTCATCGAGACGCTGGGCCGGCTGGCCGGTCCCGACGCCGTGTACTGCGCGGGCGTCGGCCAGCATCAGATGTGGGCCGCGCAGTTCATCAAGTACGAGAAGCCGCGCACCTGGCTGAACTCCGGTGGCCTCGGCACCATGGGCTACGCGGTTCCCGCGGCCATGGGCGCCAAGATGGGCACCCCGGAGAAGGAGGTCTGGGCGGTCGACGGTGACGGCTGCTTCCAGATGACCAACCAGGAGCTGGCCACCTGTGCCGTGGAGGGCGTGCCGATCAAGGTCGCGCTGATCAACAACGGCAACCTCGGCATGGTCCGCCAGTGGCAGACCCTGTTCTACGAACAGCGCTACTCCAACACCGATCTCGGCACGCACACCCTGCGCATCCCCGACTTCGTCAAGCTGGCCGAGGCGCTGGGCTGCGTCGGCATCCGCGTGGAGAAGGAAGAGGACGTCGAGGCCGCGATCCGGCAGGCGCAGGCGATCAACGACCGCCCGGTCGTGATCGACTTCATCGTCGGCAAGGACGCCCAGGTGTGGCCGATGGTCGCCGCGGGCACCAGCAACGACGAGATCATGTTCGCCCGCGGCATCCGCCCGCTCTTCGACGAGGACGAGCAGGTCGCCGAGCCCGCCGTCATCCACGAGGCGATGGAGCGCGAGCAGGCGGCCTTCGAGAAGGGTTCCCCGGAATGAGCACCACCCACACCCTGAGCGTTCTCGTCGAGGACAAGCCGGGCGTGCTGGCGCGGGTCGCGAGCCTGTTCTCGCGCCGTGGCTTCAATATCGAGTCGCTGGCCGTCGGTGGCACCGAGATCCCCGAGATCTCGCGCATGACCATCGTCGTGACCGTCGACGATCTGCCGCTCGAGCAGGTCACCAAGCAGCTCAACAAGCTGATCAACGTCATCAAGATCGTGGAGCAGGACGCCGACGCCTCGGTGGCCCGCGAGCTGATCCTGGTGAAGGTGCGCGCCGACGCGTCGGTGCGCACCCAGGTGATCGAGGCCGTGCAGTTGTTCCGCGCCAAGGTGATCGACGTGTCGCCCGACGCGCTGACCATCGAGGCCACCGGCACCCGGTCCAAGCTGGACGCCCTGCTGCGCATGGTCGAGCCCTACGGCATCCGCGAGATCGTGCAGTCGGGCGTGGTCGCAGTCGGACGCGGTCCGAAGTCGATCACGGCCACCCGCTAACTTTTACCCACCAGAAATTATCCAGAAGGGACTCCACAGTGGCAGTCGAGATGTTCTACGACGACGACGCTGACCTGTCGATCATCCAGGGCCGCAAGGTCGCCGTGATCGGCTACGGCAGCCAGGGCCACGCGCACTCGCTGAGCCTGCGCGACTCCGGCGTCGACGTCCGCGTCGGCCTCGCTGAGGGTTCGAAGTCGCGGCCGAAGGCCGAAGAGGCCGGTCTGACCGTCGGCACCCCCGCCGAGGTCTCCGAGTGGGCCGACGTGATCATGGTGCTGGCGCCCGACACCGCCCAGGCGTCGATCTTCACCAACGACATCGAGCCGAACCTGAAGGACGGCGACGCGCTGTTCTTCGGCCACGGCCTCAACATCCACTTCGGTCTGATCAAGGCTCCGGCCAACGTCACCGTCGCGATGGTCGCCCCGAAGGGCCCCGGCCACCTGGTGCGTCGTCAGTTCGCCGACGGCAAGGGCGTTCCGGCCCTGATCGCCGTGGACCAGGATCCGACCGGCGAGGGTCAGGCCCTGGCGCTGTCCTACGCCAAGGGCATCGGCGGCACCCGTGCCGGCGTCATCAAGACCACCTTCAAGGAAGAGACCGAGACCGACCTGTTCGGTGAGCAGGCCGTCCTCTGTGGTGGCACCGAGGAACTGGTCAAGACCGGTTTCGAGGTCATGGTCGAGGCGGGCTACGCCCCCGAGATGGCCTACTTCGAGGTCCTGCACGAGCTGAAGCTGATCGTCGACCTCATGTACGAGGGCGGCATCGCGCGCATGAACTACTCGGTGTCCGACACCGCGGAGTTCGGTGGCTACCTGTCCGGTCCGCGCGTCATCGACGCCGGCACCAAGGAGCGCATGAAGGCGATCCTGGCCGACATCCAGTCCGGCGAGTTCACCCGCCGCCTGGTCGCCAACGTCGAGAACGGCAACACCGAGCTCGAGGGTCTGCGCAAGGCCAACGCCGAGCACCCGATCGAGGTCACCGGCGCCAAGCTCCGCAGCCTGATGAGCTGGGTCGACCGCCCGATCACCGAGACCGCGTAAGTTCCGCAGTCTTTCCCGAAGGGCCCGTTCGCCACGCGCGAGCGGGCCCTTCGGCCGTCGATTGCCGGTCGGCCGCTGATGGCGGGTCCGGCGCGCATCCTTGCTGTTGATCGCCGATAGCGCGAGACTTGCTCGATGACGAATGAGACGGTGGAGGACTTCGCGGACGAAGCGGTCGAGCGGGGCAAGGCGGCGCGCAAGCGGATCTCGCGCTCGGAGCTGGGGGAGTGGGGCGCGGGGCCGGACCGGGAGGATCCGGTCGCCATTCTGGAGCGGCAGGGCGAGACCAGAGTGCCGGAGCTGGTACCGATCCGGTATGCCCGGATGAGTCAGTCGCCCTTCACCTTCCTGCGCGGCGCGCCCGCGATCATGGCCGCCGATCTGGCCAAGAGCAAGAACACCGGCCTGACCGTGCAGCTCTGCGGCGACGCCCACCTGTCGAATTTCGGTCTCTACGCCTCGCCCGAGCGCAACCTCGTCTTCGACGTCAACGACTTCGACGAGACCCTGCCCGGTCCGTTCGAGTGGGACGTCAAACGCCTCGCGGCCAGTGTCGCCGTCGCCGCCCGCGACAACGGCTGCGACGACGACCGGGCCGCCACCGCCGTCGAGGCCGCCGCCCGCGGCTACCGCGAGGCCATGCGCATGCTCGCCGAGACCGACAGCATGACGGTCTGGTACGAACGGGTGGACGCCGAGCGGGTCTACGACCTGATCCAGAAGCCCAAGGTGCGCAAGAAGCTCGACAAAGCAATCAGCACCGCCCGCAGCAAGACGAGTCTGCAGGCACTGAACAAGCTCACCGAGCCCGACGCGAACGGCATTCCGCGGATCAAGAGCCAGCCACCGTTGCTGGTGCCGATCGAACTTCCGGACGAGAAGATCATCAAGGAGGTCTTCGCCGACTTCCGCCGCAGCCTGCCCGACGAGCGCCGGGTGCTGCTCGACCGGCATCGCCCGGTGGACCAGGCGATGAAGGTGGTCGGGGTCGGTAGCGTCGGTACCCGGTGCTTCATCTCGCTGCTGATGGACAAGGAATCGGGCAGTCCGCTGTTCCTGCAGATGAAAGAAGCCGAGACCTCGGTGCTGGCGCCGTACCTGAAGCCGAGCAAGTACCACCATCAGGGACATCGCGTGGTCGTCGGACAGCGGTTGATGCAGTCCGCCAGCGATATCTTCCTGGCTTGGGCGACCGGCCCGGCGGGCCGGTTCTTCTACATGCGGCAGCTGCGCGACATGAAGGGCTCCGCCGACGTCGGCAATCAGACCCACAGCGAACTGGCCAAGTACGCGGAACTGTGCGGCTCGGTCCTGGCGCGCGCGCACGCCCGCTCCGGTGACCGGGCGGCTATCGCCGCCTATCTCGGCAAGAACGACGCGTTCGATCGCGCGATGGGCGAATTCGGTCTGGCCTACGGCGACCAGACCATCACCGACCGGCACTCGTTGCTCGCCGCCATCGACTCGGGACGGATCACCGCGGCCCAGCACGCCTACTGAGTTCGTCGCCACCCGCCGGCGGGCGGCGCGCGACCGCGACGACCCGCCGGTGCACGGTGCACCTACACTGGTTACCGATGAGTAAGTTCTTTGCTTCGGTGGACCAGGTGCAGGACCGGCTGACCGCAGCCGGCTACCTGCCGTCCCTCGATATCGCGACCGCGGTCTTCCTGGCCGATCACCTCGGCAAGCCCCTGCTGATCGAGGGGCCTGCGGGCGTCGGCAAGACCGAGCTGGCCAAGGCCGTCGCCACGGCGGTCTCGGCCGAGCTCATCCGCCTGCAGTGCTACGAGGGCATCGACGAGGCCCGCGCGCTCTACGAGTGGAACCACGCCAAACAGCTGCTGCGGATCACCGCGACCTCGGGGGAGACCTGGGAAGGCACCCGCGACCACGTCTTCACCGAGGAGTTCCTGCTCGCCCGCCCCCTGCTGGCCGCCATCCGCAACCCCGATCCGACGGTGCTGCTGATCGACGAGCTCGACAAGGCCGACGTGGAGCTGGAGGGCTTGCTGCTGGAGGTGCTCGGCGATTTCCAGGTGAGCATTCCCGAGCTCGGCACGGTCACCGCGGTCCGCAAGCCGTTCGTGATCCTCACCTCCAATGCCCATCGCGACCTGTCCGAGGCGCTGAAGCGACGCTGCCTGTACCTGCACATCGACTATCCGGCAGCGGAGCTGGAGAAGGCGATCGTCCGGCTCAAGGTGCCCGAACTGGATGCGGCACTGGCAGAGCCGGTCGTGGCGACAGTCAGCGCGCTGCGGCAGCTGTCGCTGCGCAAGGCGCCGTCGATCGCCGAAACCGTGGACTGGGCCAAGACCCTGGTCGCGCTGGGCAGCCGCACACTCAGCACGGGGGTCGTCCGCGCCACCTTGGGTGTGCTGCTGAAGTACCAGTCCGATCATCGGGTGGCGATCGAACGGCTCGGTCTCGACGATCAGACCGACGGCAGCGTGGCCCGATGACCGGCGCGGCGTCGTGGTGACCATCGTGCCCGCGCACGGCGGGATCGAAGCACCGATGTCGGATCGCCTGGTCGGCTTCGTCGGGCTGTTGCGCGAACACGGCATCCACGCGGGCCCCAGCGAGACCGTCGACGCCGCGGCGACGATCGTCGCCCTCGGCACCGCGGACGCCCGGGTGCTGCGCTCGGGCCTGGCCGCCTGCCTGCTGCGCCGCAACGGTCAGCGCACGGTGTTCGACCAGCTCTTCGACCTCTACTTCCTCGACGGCACGAGGCCGGTCGCCGCGGCGGGCGAGGACTCCGATCCGCTGCGCGAGCGGGTGATCGCGGCCCTGATCCAGGGCGCCGACACCGCCGAACTCGCCAGGGAGGCGCTCAATACCTTCGGTGCCTACGGCGGTGCGGGGGAGAGCGCGGGGCGGGTCACCTCCGCGTCGGGCGCGGGCTGGTCCTCGTATCTGACGATGAAATCGCTGCGCCCGGACGAGATCTCCGAGCAGGTCGCCCACACTATGGGCGGCACCGGTCAATTCGACGCGGCGGTGCACACGATCGAGGCGCGTCGCCGGGTCGAGCAGTTCCGTGGCGAGGTGCAGGCCGAGGCCCGGCTGCGCTCGGCACAGCTGCGCGGCACCGACTACATCGCGCGCCGCGGCGTCGAATCCGGCGCCGACAGTACGGATTTCCTCGGCGCCCGCGAACAGGACCTGGCCGAGATGCGCCGCCTGGTGCACCCGCTGGCCCGCAAGCTGGCCACCCGCCTGGCGGTGCGCCGCAAGAAGGCCGTGCGCGGGCAGATCGACCTGCGTCGCACCCTGCGCCGGTCGATGGCCACCGGCGGCGTCCCCATCGATCCGGTGCTGCGCGCCCGCCGCCACGGTCGCCCCGATCTCGTTGTGCTGGCCGATGTCTCGGGCTCGGTGACCGGTTTCGCCGAGTTCACCCTGCAACTGGTGCAGGCCCTGCAGGACCAGTTCAGCAAGGTCCGCAGCTTCGGCTTCGTCGACGTCTGCGCCGAGATCACCGACTACTTCACCCCCGGCGAACCGCCACCGGCCGGCTTCGCCCGCGACATCGTCCGCGACGCGGGCGTGACCCGCTTCGGCTCGAGCAACTACGGCGAGGCTTTCCAGGGCTTCGTCGACCACTACCTCGACGCCCTCGGCCCCCGCACCTGCGTCCTGATCCTCGGCGACGCCCGCACCAACCGCACCGACCCGAATCTGGCCGCGCTGCAAGCGATGACCGAACGGGCCAGAGCGGTCTACTGGCTCAATCCGGAGCCGTCGCGTTCGTGGTCGACCGGTGATTCGGCCGCCCACGTCTACACCGACATCGTCACCATGCACGAATGCCGCACGGTGCGGCAGCTGGCCGAGGTGATCGGCCGGCTGCTGCCCGCGTGAGCGTTCGTCCGGTCATCGTGGGCTGAGGCGCACGACCGCGTACTCGTGATCGCTCTTCGCCTGGTACTTGCCGTATCGCGGCTGCGCCGTGGTGATGGACTCCCAGGCCGCGGCCCGTTCCGCGCCGGTGAGCACGCGCGGGGTGACCGGCAGCGGTGACCCGCCGGGCAGCTCGATGGTGGCCTGATCGGGGTGTCCCATCAGGTTGAGGTGCCAGTCGGGGTGGCCGTTCTTCCCGCCCGAGGCCACCAGCAGCCAGGAGCCCTCGCCGTCGGCGAACCAGGAGATCGGCGTCTGCCTCGGCTCGCCGCTGCGGCGGCCGACGGTGTTGAGGATCAGCACGTCCATGCCCATGAAGGTGCCGTTGCCTGCGCGGATCTTGCGGTTCATCCTGGCGTTCATCCGGTGCTGCATCCACCGGGAGAAACCCCCGTGCGAGCTCTTCTTGGGGGACTGGTTGGTGGTCATCTCGAAGGTTCCTTTCGGTGGATCGGGTGTGTGGGGGGAGGGAGGGGGCTCAGCCCCAGGCGCCGGCGATCTGGCGGGTGGTGGCGTTGAGCCGGTTGAACATGTTGGTGACGCCGATCATCAGCACGATCGAGGCGAGCTGGCGCTCGTCGAAGTAGCTGGCGGCCGCGTCCCAGATCTCGTCGGTGACGGCGTTGGGACGGTCGGCCAGGCGGGTCGCCGCCTCGGCCAGCTCGAGCGCGGCGCGCTCCTCGTCGGTGAAGTACGGGGTCTCCCGCCAGGCGACGACGGTGGCGAGGCGATCCTCGCTGACACCGGCTTTGCGAGCGGTCTTGGTGCCGCCGTCGACGCAGGCGCTGCAGCCGTTGATCTGGCTGACCCGCAGGTGCACCAGCTCCAGGATCTCGCCGTCGACGCCGCCGGTCTGCACGGCCCGCAGGACCTGCTGGATGGGGCCCATCGCGTCGGTGAGGACCATGGCCGGGTTCTGCATCCGAGACTGCATGATGTTCTCCTTGTTTCCCGTTGTTCTCCGCTGCTTGCGGTGTGACCCAATAACAGCCCGTCGGGCGCCGGAACACGATGGCTGTGGGACACTGTGGGACAGTGGAAAACGGCCCTGACCTCCCGATTGTCATCGGGAAACTTCCTGATCCGGGCCGGGACAGCGACAGTGGGAAACGGTGGTTGTGCAACAGCAGACGGCAAGGGCCTACCCGCAGGACGAACTCGCGGCGCGTCTGCGCCTGATCCAGGAGCTGTCGGGCCGCGGCGTGCGCGCGCTGGCTCGCGACACCGGTCTGAGTTCGTCGTCGCTGTCGCGCTATCTCAGCGGGCAGACGGTGCCGCCGTGGCCCGCCGTGCTGGAACTGTGCCGCCTGGTCAAACGCGATCCGCGCCCGCTGCGCCCGCTGTGGGAGCGGGCCAACAACCCGCTGCCCGCGCCGCCGAAGACGAGCCGCCAGGTGGCCCCGCCGAGCCTGCCCGCCGACGCCCCACCGCCGCCGCGCAACGACCTGCCCCGCGACGTCCCCGACTTCACGGGCCGCGAACAGGCGCTGTCCGATGTCCTGGCGGCCGTGCGCGCCGACCGCGTGGTCGCCATCGACGGCATGGCCGGCGTCGGCAAGACCTCCCTCGCCGTGCACGCCGCGCACCAGCTGACCGCCGAATACCCCGACGCCCAGCTCTATCTCGACCTGCACGGTTTCACCGACGGCCGCCAGCCGCTGGACCCCGACGCCGCGATCCGCGCCCTGCTGGCCGCGCTACAGGTGCCTTCGGAGAAGGTGCCGCAGGACGGCGGGGTCGAACTGCGGGCGGCGTGCTGGCGGTCGGAACTGGCCCGGCTGCGCGCGGTGGTCGTGCTGGACAATGTCGCCGACGCGGCGCAGGTCGCTCAGCTGCTGCCGGGCGCGGGCGAGTCGGTCGCCATCATCACCAGCCGCAACCGGCTGCTCGAGCTCGACGAGGTGCCGCCGGTGACCCTCGACGTGCTCACCGCCGAGGAGAGCGCCGAGCTGCTGGTCAGGGCCAGCGGTGACGCGCGTGGACCCGACGGCAGGCTCGCGCGGGAACCGGAGCAGGCCGCCGAGGTGCTGCGGCTGTGCGGCAATCTGCCGCTGGCACTGCGGCTGGCCGCGGCCCGGCTGCGGCATCGTCCGGGCTGGTCGGTCGGCATCCTCGTCGAGCGAATGGCCGAGGGCGCCACCGAATTCGACACCGCCTTCGGCATGTCGGTGCGCCAGCTCAACCGCGATCAGCGCCGCCTGTTCCGGCTGCTCGGCCTGATCCCCGGTGCCACCTTCACCGACTATGTCGCCGCCGCGGTCGCCGATGTGCCGCTGCGCACCGCGCGCACCATGCTCGAGGACCTGCTCGACGCGCACCTGGTCCAGCAGCCTGCCGAGGGGCGCTACCGGCTGCACGATCTTGTCCGCCAGCACGCCCGCCACGCCACCTTCGAGCACGACTCCGACGCCGACCGCGAGCGCGCGCTGGGCCGGATCCTCGACTACTACGTGCACACCGCGGCCGCCGCCGACGCCGCGATGCCGTTCCTGTCGCCGACCCGGCCGGTCTCGGCGGGTTCGCCCCCGGCCGAGCTACCGAAGTTCCCCGGCCGCGACGCCGCGTTCTTCTGGTTCGTCACCGAGTACACCAACCTGATGGCGGTCTTCTACGCGGCCGTCGAGATGGGCGCGAACGTCCATGTGTGCGAGCTGCCGCGGTTCATGCGCGCGTTCTTCGCCCGGCGGTGCGGCACCACCCATCTCAACGCGTTGTTCGAGCAATCCCTCACCGCCGCTCAGCATCTCGGCGACCCACGGCAGCTCGCCGAAGCGCACAGCGACCTGGGTTTCGCCCGCTACAACGCGGGCCGGATGACCGAGGCCGCCGCCGCCTACGCCGCCGCGGCACCGTTGATCGCGGCCGCGGGCGACCCGCTGCCGCGCGCCGAGCTGACCATGCGCTGCGCCCAATTGCGCTGGGACGAAGGCGATACCGAGGAACCACTCGAACTGTTCCGCCAGGCCCGCGACCTCTACGCCGGCAGCGGGTGCCCGATGAGCGCCGCCGACGCCATCGCCAGCGAGGCCTGGGCCATGCTGCAACTGGGTCATCGCGAGCAAGCCGCCGAACTGGCGCGCGAGGCCCTCGACATCCCCGCCGACAACCCGTCCTGGCCGCCGTCACTGCAGGCCCAGATCACCCTCGGGGTCGCCATCGCCGCCGACGCGCCGCAGGAGGCGCTCGAGCACCTGAGCAGCGCGCTGGCCCTGGCCCGCGCCGACGGCCACAAGCACAACGAGGCCTGGTGCCTGAACTGCCAGGGTGTCGCGCTGCGCCGGATGGGCCGCTACGACGCAGCTCTCGCCAGTCATCGCGAGGCGTTCGCCCTGCTCGACGACCTGTTCGAGGAGCACTGGAAGATCCACTTCCTCAACGGCTACGCCGAAACCTGCCGCCTCGCCGGACTCCCCGACGAGGCGCTGCGCCTGCACCGCCACACCTTGGAGCTGGCACCGAAACTCGGCTACCGCATCGAGGAGGCACTGGCCCACCAGGGCATCGCCGACGTGCTCGAACCCACCGACCCGGACGCCGCCGCCGATCATCGCGCGGCGGCCCAGGCCATCCAGTCCGAGCTCAGCCCATCGACTTCGCCCCGTCGAGGGATTCCCGAATGATGTCGGCGTGGCCGGAGTGCTGCGCGGTCTCGGTCATGATGTGCAGGAACACCCGGCGCGCGCTCCAGCGTCCGCCGGGCTCGAACCAGGGCGCCTCCGGCAGCGGCTGAGTCACGTTCAGGTCGGGCAGCGTGCGCACCAGCTCGTCGGTGCGCGCGGCCACCTGCTCGTACTCGGCCAGCACGCCGGCGAGAGTCTCGTCCGGCCGCAGCACGAACTTGTCGCTCCACTCCGCGATCTCCGCCTCGCTCATCGAGGAGAAATCCGGGCCGGCCGCCGGCCCGTCGACGATGAACTTCGCCCAGTTGGCCTCCACCGCGGCCACGTGCTTGATCAGCCCGCCCAGGGTCAGTTCGCTGACGGTGGTCCGCATCCGGGCCTGCTCGTCGGTGAGCTCGCGGGTGGTGAAACGCAGGAAGAAGCGGTGCTTGGCCAGCATCTCCAGCAGGTCGGTGCGCTCGGTGTCGAGGAGGGGCGAGGCGGTGGTGGTCATGAGCTGGTTCCCTTCGTTGTCGGTATGAAACCAAGGTAGAACCCATTGCGGTCACTTTCTGTCCGCAATATGCGCGAGAATGAGAAACATGGCCGACACGAGCGCGCGCACCCTCCGTCTGCTGTCGTTGCTGCAGACCCATCGCTACTGGCCGGGCACGGAACTGTCCGAGCGGCTCGGTGTTTCGCCACGCACCCTGCGCCGCGACATCGACCGGCTGCGCGACCTCGGCTATCCGGTGGAGGCCCGCCCCGGCGTCGACGGCGGCTACCAGCTCGCCGCGGGCGCCGCGCTCCCGCCGCTGGTCCTCGACGACGACGAAGCCGTCGCCATCACCGTCTGTCTGCAGGCCGGTTCCCAGGGCGCGGGCGACGGCCTGGCCGAACCGTCCCTACGTGCCCTGGCCAAACTCGTCACCGTCCTGCCCACGCGCCTGCGCCGCCGGGTGGACGCCCTGCGCGCCATGACCGTCTCCTCCGGCTGGAACGCCGTTCCGCTCTCCGACGTCGACCCGGCCGTCCTCACCGACCTGGCGCTGACCTGCCGCGGCGAGGAACGCCTGACCTTCGCCTACACCGCCGCCGACGGCCGCACCAGCACCCGCGAGGTGGAGCCACACCGCCTGGTCTCGCTGGGTCGCCGCTGGTATCTCGTCGCCTACGACCTGACCCGCCACGACTGGCGCAACTTCCGCGTCGACCGCCTCAGCGCCTCCCGCTCCACCGGCGTCCGGTTCCGCCCTCGCGACCTGCCCGCCCCCGACGCCGCCACCTTCGTCCGCGACGGAATAGGTTCCCGCCGAAACGGTTACACCGTCACCGCCGAGATCGAAGCGCCCGCCCTCGACGTCCACGCCCGCGTCGGCCGCTGGTGCGTCGTCACCGCGCTGCCCGCCGATCGCACCCACATCGAGATGACCGTCGACAACCTCGATTGGCCGATCCTGTTGCTGGGCAAGGTGGAAGCCGAATTCCGCGTCCTCGGCCCCCCGGAGCTCACCGATCGGCTGGCGGAATGGGGATCGCGGTTCCGCGCCGCGTCGTAGTCCTCAGATCCGGGCCGCGCAGGGGTGATACTCGGCGGAACCGGGCTCGGTGGAATCGGGCGACACCGTCGCGACCGTCACGAGCGCCGCGTACAGACCGACCCCGGCGAGCGCGAGGCCCGCCACCAGAATCGCCCCTGGCTTCCAGCGCGAGGCGATACGGGTCAGCGACACGATCAGCCCCGCCAGCAGCACCACGGTGCCGAGCAGCAACCCGGCCCCCAGCGAGTTCAGCAGCACCGCCCCGCCGGGGACATCGACCACGGTCGCACACCGCTTCGCGAGCAGCTCACGTTCCCGCTCGCCCAGCAGCTGGTCCGCCACGATCAACGCGCCGACCGCGCCACAGAATGCCGCCACCGCGGCACCGACGAAGACCAACGGCCCGCGTGTCACTCCCAGAACTCCTCGCATCGAGATGATGCGCCCATTCTGGGTATCCGTCACCGCTGCTGGCAATTCCGAGGCTGGCAGGGCCTGCCCCCACCAGGAGGACAGGCCCCGATCGATCAGTCGCAGCTACCGAACGCCCCGTGCGGCAGCAGCTGATGCAGCAACTTCCGCAGCGGGTTGTGCCCGAGGTGCAGCCCGTTGTCGTGGTCGTGCCAGCTGCGGTCGACGAACTCGGCCGCAGCGGGTGCCTGCTCGGCCTGCGCACCGGCCTGACCGGCGACCCCGACGAGCGGGACGGCGAGGAACGCGCCGGTCAGCGCGAGACGGAGCAATCGACGGGAGGGTTGTTTCGAGATCACAGGTGAATCCTTTCGAACCAGATCTTGCAGGCCTACACCCTGCCCCAGATTCCCGCCGCTGTCGTGCCCTGATCTGTCAGGGGCGGTATCCCTCCTGCGGACGATGATCCTGCGGTGGCCCGGCAGGGTGTGGATATCCCTGTGGCGCACTCTGATTCGGTGCCGGGCTATCGGGACGCTGCGCGTCGGGCCGCAGCGGTGCGCTGGTGTAGGGGGCGGGCTGGGCCCCCAAGTACGGCGCAACGAGTGCAGGTTGGGCGCCCGGATGCGGGGTGCCGAGCGCTTGCTGCCCTCCCGCATCAGGCGCGGCGGGAACGGGCCGCATGCCGGGATATGGTGCACCGCCGGCGAACTGCGCCCCCGGAGGCTGGGCATGGAGCGCTTGATGCGGTGCACCCGACCCAGGTCGGCCCGGCACACCGGCCATCGGCGGTATGCCGGGATGCCTGCTCAGCCCCGGCGCCCCCACACCGCCGGGCGGTCGGGCCCCCTTGCACCACCTCCGGGTCGACGGCAGCACCGCGAGCACGAACGTCACCACCGGAAACACCAACAGCAGCACCGACACCATCCACGGCACACTGCGCTCCACCGAGAACAGCCCGTTGAACACCGATTGCCCCAGCACCGCGTCGATGTGACGCCCGATCGGCAGGTCGTACTGGATCAGCTGAACCGCGGTCGAAGCCGCCGTCACCACATACGCGCCCAACGTCCCGACGCTTCCCAGCGCCGCCAACGTCGGGCCCGCCCCACGTCGCCGGAACACCAGAATCGCCCCCACCAACAGCGACACCGCGGACAGCGCGTCGACCAGCAAGGTCGCCCCGGACACCACCGACACCCACCCCGGCGTGATCCCCCACCCGAACAACCCGGTCTCACTCCGCACCATCCTGAACAGCCCGAACACCACCCCCACGGCCCCGGCGATTCCCCCGAGCAGCGCGAGCACCGCCACCACCATGGCCGTCCCGCCACTGGCCGGCCGCTGATCGGCAACCCTGTACATCCGCTCCTCCTTGCTGTTTCCAGTCGACCCCACCCTCTCCCGGATCCGCCCCGCTGTCTTGTCCACCGACACGCATCCAGCCCACGAGTGAGCCCGCCGCACCTACCCACTTACCCGGACTGGCGGTCGAATACACGAAGCCGGTAGCCACGATGGTGCGGCGGCGCACTCGCTCTGTTTCGCGTGCCCTGCGTGAGCGAAGTCAGTCGAATGCGACCACATCCGGAAGCGTGAGGGCGTCCTTTGCACGGCCGAAGTCGTAGCGTGGCATGGAGACGGATGCTGGTGAGCTTCCGCACGCCCAGCAGGCGTTCGAACCGGCTCCCCGGGTATCCGCACCGACTGCGCCGTCATGAATTCTCCAGCAGCGAGGCACCTCCATCGTCAGCCGTTGCGGTACCGCTGCATCCGCCGTCGCCGGAAGAACAGCTGATCCACCGCGACCGGATCCACCGCGGCCGTGATGTCGGCCAGCCGGGTGTCGTAGTGATGTTCGTGAATGCATCGGTGCAGGTGCGCCCGCCGTTCCGGCACCAGATCCGACCACACCGCGCCGAACCGACCTTGTGCCTCCGGCCCCGACACCGCGACCAGATCGAGAAGCGCGGGCCAGGAACTGGTCTCGGTGGCGTGCGCCGGCAATTCCGCGACCGTCGCGTCCGACAACGCCGCCAGCGCGTACCCGACCACACCCCGGATGGTGTCGTCCATCCGCGACATCAACGTGAACAGCCCCCGCCAGCTCCCCGCATCACTGCGATCGTCGAGCGGCGCGACCAACCCGACCCCCACCCCCGCATCACCGAACACCGGATTCCCCACCAGCGTCCACAATCCGAGCGGCGTGAGATGCCCG
Source organism: Nocardia fodinahabitans (assembly GCF_052983615.1). Taxonomy (NCBI): domain Bacteria; kingdom Bacillati; phylum Actinomycetota; class Actinomycetes; order Mycobacteriales; family Nocardiaceae; genus Nocardia; species Nocardia fodinahabitans. Next base: position 1,155,920 of record NZ_JBRJJC010000001.1, on the reverse strand, counting down.
GTCACCGTGAGGAACTCGGGCACCGCCCCCACCTCGATCGCGTTGCGCACCAGATTGGCGATCTCCCGCTGCGACGCACTGCCGAACATCACGTCGCCCACCCTGCTGATCACCTCCGGCGAACACCGTGAGAACACCGACAGCGCGGCGTGTTGCAGCGCAGGCCGCCCCGCCATCACCACCTGCGCCATCCGCGGAATCCGCCGATGCGGCCCATCGAGCAACTGCCGGATCACCGCGCTCAGGATCTCGGAATCATAGGAGTAGGCCGCCGAATGGATCAGCCCCGCGTCATCCTGCACGTCGGCCTCGACAGCCGCGATCAACTCCGGTGTGGCACACGACAGGAACGGCCCCGCCGTCACATAGTCACACCGCCGCAGCAGCTCGTTGACGATCGCGACCACCGGCCCCGGCGGCGCCACATCGCCCAGCTGCGCGATGGCCCGCGGATCCAGGTAGGGCGCACAGTCCGCCGCATACCCCGGATCGAGCATCATCAACGTCTCCGCGGCCTTGGCCGGATGCTCCACCCCCACCGACCCCGCCGCCCGCCCGGTCGTCATCGGCGGAACCAGCCGCTGCACCAACGGAATCGAGATCGACAGCGGAATGAACGGCACCAGCGCACTGATCCGCCGAAACGTCTCGGTGTGCTGATCGAACAGCACTCCCGCGATCTGCTGCTGCAACTCGTGCAACCGATCGGCCCCCAGATACCGCAGATGCTGCACCCGCTGAGGATGAACATGCAGCGTGCGAGCCAGCAGAATCAACTGCGCCCGCGTAGTCAGATCCGTCATCTGCCGCCGAACATGATCTTCTTCGTCACCGCGCGAAACGGCCGAGGCAACGCCCCCAACATCGAGTCGATCGACTTGTCCAACGCCTTCGCCTCGAACGTCACCGCCGCCCGCATCAACTCGAACAAATCCCTGGCCTCATCAGCAGGCAAACTCTGTAGCGCGGGTAGCGTCGCGGGCACGCCACCCTCACGGTCACTTCGACTCATCATGTGACTCCTGGGTAACGCGAACTCACCCCCGAGGATGCCGCCTCCACCCGGCCCTGACCACAACTTCGCGAATATCTGTGCACAACAACGAAAACAACGGCACGAATACATGTGAACCGACGTCCCGCCGACGATGTTTCATGGCATGCCTCCCTTGATATCCCGCGATCTCCGATCCTGGCGGATTCGCGGAAGGTCCTGCGCATGGCGTCTTCGCACGAGGTCACCTATTGGGATACTGATGAGTAGGCGGCCGCGCCACCGGGCCGACGTCGGTCGCACCGCGTAGATTTCTCCTGTCGAAGAGGTTTACAGCGCGTCCGGGGTGGTTATGAAAGCGGATTGGCAGTTCGAGGTCCCCACGGCAGGCAGCCGGTACCTGCCGCCCGACGCTCGCTACATGGAAGCCTTGACCAGCCAGGGCTATGGTTTCGAGGCCGCCGTTGCCGATCTCGTCGACAACTCGATCGACGCCGGTGCCCACGACGTCGTCGTCCACTTCCTACGCGACGGCGACGACCTGCTCAGCCTGCTGATCATCGATGAGGGCCGCGGCATGTCCGAGGAGGAACTCGATGTCGCTATGACCGTGGGTGGACGCCGCGACTACGCGGACGACGCGCTGGGCATGTTCGGCACCGGCCTGAAATCGGCGTCGCTGAGCCAGGCCTCGTCGCTGACCGTGGTCAGCCGCACCCGCAAATCCCGCCCCGCAGGCCGGCGCTGGGCCATGGAACGCGCCCGCGCAAATTTCCAGTGCGACATCGTGGAGCCCGGTTACGCGCAATCCCTGATCGATCGCTACCACGGTTGCCCGATCACCTGGCAGGGCACCGTGATCCGCTGGGACGGCGTCAAGGATTTCCCGCGCAATGTCGGCTCGGCGCAGACCGGCCGGTACCTCGACCGCACCATCGCCCGCGTCGGCTTACACCTCGGTGTTCAGCTACACCGCTTCCTTGCTCGCGAGGATTTCAATATCACCATCGCGGTCGAGGACGTCCGCACCGGCGACATCTATGCCAACTTCGGTGTGGTGGCGCTGAATCCGTTCGGCTACCCCGTCTCCGGTCACCCCGAGTACCCGCGCGTGTTCGCCGCTGAGCTGGCCGGTCTGGGCCGGGTCGAGCTCACAGCCCACGTGTGGCCTGCGAAGTCCTCGCTCAGCGAATACAAAGCGTTCGGAAGTGTGCTCGACCGCCAGGGCTTCTATTTCTACCGCAACGAACGAATTGTGCAGGCCGGTGGCTGGAACAACTTCCGCCAGCCCGAACAGCATTTAGCCCTGGCCCGTGTCGATGTGAACCTGCCTGCCGATGGAGGGGACACCTTCCGCCTCACCGTGAAGAAGGAAGGCGTCGAAGTCTCCCCGGAATTCACGACGGCGCTGGACAAGGCTGTCGACGGCGAAGGCCGCACCTTTGCCGACTACCTGACCGACGCCCAGCACATCTATCGGGAGGCCCGCCGCCGGGCCGGAGCCGTCCGAAAGCCGGTGATCCCCGCGGGTCGGGGTTTCGCCGCGCCACTCCGCGAAACCTTGGACGAGGAACTGCCTGCTCTGCCCGGCGAGGACGCGATCGCCATCGAGTGGCGAAAGCTCTCCGACGATGTCTTCTTCGATGTCGACCGCGAAACTCGCACTATCGCGTTGAACCGCCGCTACCGCTCCGCCCTCAACGGCGGACGTCGTGGCACTGCCGACGACGCCCCGATGGTGAAGGCGCTCATGTACTTCCTGCTGCAAGAGGTGTTCGGCAAGGAGTTCAACGGACCGCGGACCAGGGACAATCTTCAGCTCTGGCAGTCGGTGCTGCTGGCCGCGGCCCGCGCCGAGTTCGATCAGGCAGACGCATGAGTGCCGACGTCGCCGCCGCCCGGCTGCGGCTGCATCAGGCGGTGCTGGGCGAGATGGCCGGTACCCGCCCGCGGAACCTTGTGTCCTCCATGCGCTATCAGTGCGAGGACATGATCGACGCGATCGCGTTCGCCACGGAGGAGGACTTCCGCGACGCCCTGCTCTACGTCGTCGACAACATGGCGCTCGTGGAGATGTGGCGAACCAGGCTGTACCAATGGGACTTCGAATCGGCGCCGACGTGGTCGGATGCCGAACCCCGCACCCCTGAACGGCGTGCCCATATCTGCCTGCGCCTCGGCGTCGACCTGGCCACCGCGAAGTTACTCGAGGCCAACGCCCCTATCCCCGCGCTGCCCCAGCCGGTGATCATCGGTCAGCGCTTCGAGCCCTGGTATCACACCCGAGCGTCCCAGTTCTCCCGTCACGGCAGGGAGGGGTACTGGAACAACTACCGGCTGCTCCTGGCCGAAAAGCACTGGTCCGCCGAGGCCGTCGCGGATCTGGACGCGGCCACCGACGCTGTCGTCGAACGGCTGGCCGACCCTGTCGCTCCGACCGCCTACCAGTCCAAGGGTCTGGTCGTCGGCTATGTCCAGTCGGGCAAGACCGCCAACTTCACCGGTGTCGTCGCCAAGGCGATGGACGCGGGCTACCGCCTGGTCATCGTGCTGTCCGGCACCCTGAACCTGCTGCGCGCGCAAACCCAACGCCGCCTCGACATGGAACTCGTCGGCCGCGAGAACATCCTCCGTGGCGCCGCCGACCACGAATCCGACTACCGCGACGACCCCGCCTGGATCGAGCGCCGATTCCTCGAACTCGGCGAACTCCCCTCCCTGCAGGGATGGTTCGACATCCACCGCCTCACCACTCGCGACAATGACTACCGCAGCCTCCAGCAGGGCATCTACGCGCTCGAATTCGAGAAGCGCGAGCCCGCGTTGCCGCTGTACGACCCGGTCAATCTGTATCGCGCCGCCGCCCGCCTGATGGTCGTCAAGAAGAACAAGAGCGTCCTGACCAAGCTCGTCAAAGATCTCAACAAGATCAGGACCCCGCTGTCGGAGATCCCCGTCCTCATCATCGACGACGAATCCGACGAGGCGTCGGTCAACACCACCCGCGCCAAACCCGACACCGAGCGCACCGCCATCAACCAGTCGATCTCCGACCTGCTGACCATGCTCCCGCGTGCCCAGTACCTCGGCTACACCGCCACCCCGTACGCCAACGTTTTCATCGACCCCTCCGATTCGGCCGACATCTTTCCCAAGGACTTCCTGCTCTCGCTGGAACGCCCGATCGGCTACATGGGTGCCACCGACTTCCACGACATCGATTCCGCGATCCCGGAACCGGAACGTACCTACGCGAATTCGAACGAGAAGGCGCACGTTCGCGACGTGGTCGTGGCCGACGAGGACGACACCGACGCTTTGGTCCAAGCGGTCGACATGTTCGTCCTGGCCGCCGCGATGAAGATCTATCGCGAGGAGCGCGGCCTGGGCGAGGGCTACTTCACCCACCACACCATGCTCATCCACGAATCCAGCTTCGTCGCCGATCACCGCGACCTGCTGGCGCGCGTCACCGACGTCTGGTGGAACGCGGACTACTCCGGGCCCACCGGCCACGCCCGCCTCCGTGAACTCTTCGACACAGATGTCGCTCTGGTCAGCGCTGTCCGCGCTGAAGGCCACCCCGTCCCACCGACCTTCGACGACCTGCGCTCCTACATCGCGCCGGCGGCGATTCGCATCGGCGGCGACCAACAACCGATCATCGTGGTCAACGGCGACACCGCCGTCGAGACCGGCGAAGCCGATTTCGACAAACGCCCGATCTGGAAGATCCTCATCGGCGGCCAGAAGCTCTCCCGCGGCTTCACCGTCGAGGGCCTCACCGTGTCCTACTTCCGCCGCCGCGCGGGCAACATGTCCGCGCTCATGCAAATGGGCCGCTGGTTCGGCTTCCGCCGCGGCTACCGCGACCTCGTGCGCCTCTATATCGGCCGCGAGGAATCCGGCCCCGGCAGAAAGACTTTCGACATCTACCAGATGTTCGAGGCCATCTGCCAGGACGAGGACGCCTTCCGCCAGGAACTCCGGCAATACGCCACCACGATCGACGGCGAACCACAGGTCACCCCCGCCCAGGTCCCACCCCTGGTCTCCCAGCACCTACCCCTGCTCCCACCCACCAGCAAGAACAAGATGTACAACGCGCGCCTGGTGGAGGTGCGTTCGCCGGGCCGCTGGCGCGAACCCACCGCTTACCCGACGACGGCCGCCGACTTGCGGCACAACGTGTGCGCCTGGGCAACCCTGCTCCGCGAACTGTCCGCCGCCCCGACCTCCTTCTCCTACCACTTCCCCGATGGCGCAAGCAGTCACGAGGTCGGCGCCCACCACACCCTGCTCCCGGCCGACCGCGTCCTGGATGTCCTCGAATCCCTGCGCTGGCGCGCCGAACGCCAATTCGCCCCCGACCTGGAATACCTGCGCGCCATCACCACCGACGGCGACGTCCGGGACTGGGCCCTGCTCTGCCCTTACCCCACCCGCACCCCCGGCCAGCTTCCCCTGGCCGACCGCCTCCTCCCACGCTGGGACCGCGCCCGTCGCCGCGACCCCCTCTTCGGCACGATCAGCTACCACTGGCACCGCACTATCGCCCGCCGCATCGCGGGGGCCCTGGGACATTCGGGCGACCCCGCAACCGAGTCCCTGACCGCACCCCAGCGCGGCGCGATCCTCGTTCACCCGGTCGTGGAACCTGCCCACCTCGCCGACATCGGACCGGACGGCACCATCGACCCCGGAAAACTGGTCATGACCTTCGGTCTCATCGCCCCGTCCACTGCGATGGGACGAGACTCCCGGGTGGTGCGATTCGAGACCAAGGACATGTCGACTGAGAGCGCGATCGTAGAGGTGGAGGGGACGGCGATCAGCGGAGACGGTGCCCGGCGATCGGGTCCTGAGCACTCCCGGGCATAACCGTGCTATTGGTCACATCACTCCAAATGACCCAACATCGGACACGCGGACTGCGTGCCTGCAATGAGTGGATCCGAGTTCCCCCTAGGTTCTCTGCCAGATTTGGTGTCATGAAGCAGGAAGGGCGTCGCTCGGACGATCTCCCAGCACCCTGGCCAGGAGGGCGCGGGCATCGTTATGCAGGCCGCGCCTCATCAGGAGATGCAGTATCTGCAGCACGTCACGATCCACTCGGAGTCCGGCATAGTTGATGATGGCGTCAGCAGCATCCGAAAGGCCATGTTCACGGCAGGCGATCACGGCGCTGGCCGTCTCGTGCGGGTCGGCATCTGTCGCGACGTGGTGAATCATGCGGCTGGAGTTCTCCAGCTGGCCGGCGCGGATGTAGCCCGCAAGATCGGTTGCCGGCACCCACGACGATACTTGGCCGCTCGTCCACGCAATGTCGGCCATTGGGTCGGAGCTGATGTGCCGGTCCCCCTGGTCTGGGGGACCGGCACATCAGCTCCGACCGCGCTGCTTGCCGCCCCGGCGACTGGGGCTGAGGGTTTGGCCGGCTCCGCAGGAGCTGGTGCCCCGCACTGGGGGCATGCAACCGCGGCCCTCTGTCCAGCGGTGCTTGTCGGTTTGCCGGTCTTGCCAGCGAAATCCCGTCGAAGATCGCAAAGATCCTCCCAGCCGATGACCTCCGGACCTCCATCGATCGCCGACGCGACCTTGTAGATCTGCTCCAGAGTGAACTCGTGTGGGCCGTACTGGTGCTGGCCAGTCAGCAGCCGGGTCACTGAGTCCGGGCTGACCTTGGCTGCCTTGGCAAGACCGCGTTGAGACATGCGTGTGCAGCACATCAGCTTGCGGACTTCGAAATAGAAGCGGCACCGGCCCGATGACCAGGTCTTCTCGAACTTGTACTTCGAACACTCGATCAATTCAGCAGTCCCCCATGGCATACGGCGCACGATCGAACCCATTGTGCCTGGCAGCACCCCGTAGAGAAATGGTTCAGCTGTGCTGATTTCTTGCCGCTCAGCCTGGTCTGGAAGTCGGTACAGCGGATGACTTTCCACGGGCCGGGATTTGCTGTTCATTGGATATGGCCAACCGGCGGACGCTCGGTCCTGGCGAATGATCTCTGATGCATCGATACGAGAGGAATCAGTCCTGATGGATATGCCCGCCTGGAATGACCCGAAGCTCGGAACTATGAAGGCCTGCGCGCTGTGGCTGGTGCGCGAGGTCGGCGTCGGTGCGGTCTTCACGAAGGGGCAGCTCAGAGAAGCATTTCCGGGCAAGTCCCAGGTCGACCGGCGGATGCGGGACCTCCGTGACTTCGGCTGGCGGATCGACACCAACCGCGAGGACGCGTCGCTGGGTCCACATGAGCAGCGGTTCGTCGAACAGGGCGTCGCGGTGTGGGAACCGGGCAAGGCAACGCGACCGGCTGGTGCAACGATCACGGCGGCCGAACGCTACGAGGTGATGGTGAGGGACGGCCGCAAGTGCCGATCATGTGGTATCGGTCCGGGTGAGACCTATGCCGGCACTTACGTCTCGTCGCAGCTCGACGTTGCCCGGCGCGCGGTGAAGCTGGCCAATGGTGAAACGGCGGTGCAGATGCTCCTCGAGTGCAGCCGATGCCGGATCGGCGGCCGCGAGTCGGTTGCCGACCTCAGCGATGTACTGGACAGGATCGATAAGCTGCCGGTCTATGAAAAGCAGATGCTGAGCCAGTGGATCGAGCGCGATGCGCGTAGTTTCAGCGAGGCCGAGGACTTGTGGGCGTTGTACAGGACGTTCCCGGCGGAGTCGAGGGACGAAGTCCGGGATCGCTTGAAGTAGGAGCAGCGGCGGTCCGACCCCAAGTCCACACAGATTTGATCGAGAGAGACCACAGAAATGTTCACAGACTTTGGTGTCCCCCCTACAGCGGAAGCTGTTCGTACGATGGTTGCGCAGCGGCTCAGGGACCTGGACGACAACGGCGGTGTCGCCGAGACTCTGACGCTGGAGTGGCGCGATACCCCGCTGCACGTCCAGGTTATCGACATGCCGATCAATGCGTTGTACTACAACCCCGGTACGCACCGAATTCGGGCTCAGCGCAGTTTGGATCAGGTGCGTGACGCAGCGCTCTCAGATGACCCGTGGAGCCAGGAGAGCCAGGGCTACCTGAGATATCTGCTCACCTGTCGGCCTGCGGACACGACGCAGCGTGACCCTGAGTTCGAGAAGCTGGCGGAGCACCTCGAACAGTTCGGTCAGATCGAACCCGGTCTGATCACTCGCGAAGGCGTCCTGGTCAATGGGAACACTCGCTGCGCTGCGCTGCGAGAGGGATCCAAAGCCACCAGCATGCGTGTCGGGGTGCTGCCTACGGCATCGTGCACATGGGACGACATCAATGCCGTGGAAGTCTCCCTGCAGTTGCGGCGGGACGAACGACGTAACTACTCATATATCAATCGTCTTCTCGCACTGGAAGAACAGCGAGATCAGCTTCGTCGCCCGATATCGGTCATCGCGAAGACCTTTCACACGACGGCAGCCGTTGTTGAGCGGGATTTCTGGGTATTGGCTGAACTGCGGAATTGCATTGAGCGCAGCCGCACCGCTGGGCAGGAGGCGATGCGGCTTGTGGACTTCGAGCAGTCCCAGGAGAAACTGGCTGAGCTCTATCGTGCGTATCAGGATGAGCACAGGAAGAACAAAGAACGAGCGGAGCTGCTGAAAGAGGCCCGCCTCGCCGCGATAGTGTTGGAGTACGCTAAGACCGATGTTCGGTTCGTCGGTACCGATTTCCAAGAGCGATTCCTCGACAAGGGCTTGATCAACGAATTCGGACGAACGGAGCCAGGTGCTGGCGCGGCCGTCGCGATTCCTGGTCTTGACCGCAGCGTAAGGGCGCCGGGGGCCGATGTTGCTGTTGCACGGGCACTTACCGACAAGCTCCTGCAGGCAAAAGCCGTCGCAGCTGCCGGCGACGCCGCGGGGGAGCCTGCCAAAACTGCTGCGGATAGACTGATTACGTCATACCGGAAGGCTTTTGACGAGGCTATCACCGTCGCAGGTCGCGAGGCGCTGCTCCGCAAGAAGCGTCTCGCTGCACCCGATCGGGTTGTGGCGGCCTGTAAAGACCTAGAGCAGGCTATCAATGATGTTGTTCTGGCGAGGGGCAGCTCGAGTCTGGATGAGGGTGCATTCGACGATGCTCTGATTCAGATGCATACCGTGCTGGGGCAGCTCGCGATCGAGGCACAGCGATCGGTCAAGATTCCTGGTAGCGGCCTCGACTGGCTCGCCACCGCGGTGGCGAGCAGGCCTCGGCTGTCATGACCAACGTTCAGAACCATCCTTCGCTTCGCCTGCGGTTCGGTATGACCCGGATGCGCGTGGAACTGCTCACGACACCTGACTTCCAGAGTGAATTTCAGCAGCTGGCAGCCCGTCTCAGTACTTCCGGCGCGAGAGGTCCCCTATCCGCGGAAGTCGATCTCGATGACTTTCTCGTCAACCTGGGCGAGCTGGGTAGCTGGACCCATCCTGATGTGGAGTGGGCCGACGACCTGAGAGTTCTCGTCACCGGGGTTCTCGACGACACCGAAGCTGTCGAGCGAAACCTCGATGGGGCAACCGAGGACTCGGCGGACGTCGTTCATCCGGAATCAGTCGCCGACTTGCTCGGCATTGACTGGACCGGTGAGCTCACATCGTTCCAGCATCGAGACATCGCCAGGCTTATGTCGCTGCGGCACGGAGCGAACTTCAGTGTTCCTGGCGCAGGCAAAACCCGCGTAGCACTGGCTGTCTACGCTGCGGCACGTGCTCGCGGCGAGGCGGAGCGGCTGCTCGTCGTCGGTCCGAAATCGGCATACGAGTCCTGGGAGTACGAGAGCTCGTACTGCTTTACAGAACCACTGCGCAGTGCCGTGATCGGTCGCTCTACCGATCCACTCGCAGAACTCTGCATCGTGAATTACGAACGCCTCGATCGTTCGCTGGACGCTCTGGCAGCCTGGCTCCGGGCGAAGCCCTCGATGATCGTGCTGGACGAGGCACACCGGATCAAACTGGGTGCGCGGGGCACTTACGGCTCGGCGGCTCTTGCCCTCGGCCCGTTGGCGAATCGTCGCCTGATTCTGACCGGAACGCCGGCACCGAACGGTGCCCGTGACTTGGAGAGCTTGCTTTCATTCGTGTGGCCGGGCCACGGCAAACGTGCGGTGATCGAGGCTGTCGGCGGTGGTGATCTCGCGCGGGCCAGTGCGGTGCTCCGTCCGCTGTTCACCCGCACGACAAAGGATGAACTCGGGCTGCCTCCGTTCGAGCCGCGGATCAGGTATGTGGACATGCCTCCGGTTCATGCGGAGGTCTACGAAGCGCTCAAAGGGAATTACACCGCACGTGCCGAGAGTTCGCGTGGAAGTATTGAGGCACTCGGGCGGGCGATGTTGCGAATGCTGATGGCCGCGACGAGTCCGGCCCTGCTTCTCGAAGGCGCGAGCCGGTACGAGCCACTGGAGTACCAGCTCCCGCCACTGCAGCCTTCTCCGGGCGATTCGCTCTTCGATCTGTTCCAGAATCTCCCCAGCATCGAGTTGTCACCCAAGTACCAGGAAGCCGTCAAGATCGTCGCCGACAACGCGCAGGTCGGCCGGAAGACCCTGGTATGGACGACTTTTGTCCGTAGCTTGACCACGCTTGAAAAGCTTCTCGAGAACTTCGGCCCTGCCACGGTCTACGGCGGCACACCGGACCGGGACGAACAGTTGCGGCGATTCCGGGAGGACCCCGACTGCCACGTTCTCATATCCAACCCGGCAACACTCGGCGAAGGCGTCAGCCTCCACCACGTCTGCCACGACGCGGTCTATGTAGACAGGGACTTCATGGCCGGTCGATTCCTGCAGAGCCTGGACCGCATCCACCGTCTCGGGCTTGCACCGGATACGGAGACACGAGTGACTGTCCTGGCCACTCGCGGCACTGTCGACGAAGTGGTGCGCCTCCGCTTGGACGCGAAGCTGAGGTTCATGGCGGCGATTCTCGATGATCCAGATGTTCAGCAACTGGCCGACCTGGAAGAAGAGCCTGCCGCAGGTGCCGGAATGGACGCTGCCGATGTCCGTGCACTGCTGCGGCATTTCGATGACGCGGTGGCTCCGGCCGAATAGCTGTTTCCCTGGCGGACTACCAGGTCGCGAGCGACGCAGCTAGTTGCGTGTAATCCAGCAGACGTCCCTGTTCTGTGACCTCTGTCCACGCATCTTGCTGTTCGCTGGTTCCCACCGCCGCCACGGCATGTTTCATGGCGGGATATGCCAGGTGGTAGGTCGCGTCGACTTCGCCGGTGCCGCGGGCGATCGATGCCAACCGCGTCGGCAGCGGTTCTGCTGTGATGGTCACCAGGTGAGGCAAGCGTCCGCGCCGATGCCGGATCATATTGCCGTTTTCGTGACGGATGTTCTGGACCCGGTCGGATCGGATGGTCCATTTGCAGGCAAGCGCAGCATGCAACCAGGGATGCTCTGTCGCTGTCGGGGTGCCGAGGATGCCTACGAGGACATCCGGCTTTATCAGGTAATCGGTCCCAAGGGTGACGCGAAGGTTCGGATCATTCGCAATCGCACGGTCCATCGCGGCCAGATGCTGGTATTGCGCATAGTTGACGATGCTCCGCCCTTTGCGGACTTCCCATTTGCGTCGCGGATCCAGCCGCGGAAGCTCAGTGGCGAGGTCGGCCGCAACCTGTGTCTCGAGCAGTGCACCCGGGTAGTCGGGTGGCTCGACTGGATCGGATGCACCGCCGTTCGGATTCGGGGCGGCCAGATACTCGAGCACAGCCGCCGACAGGCGGAGACTCGACACGTTGTCGGTATCGGCGGTATTAGGTACCCAGTGCCAGCCGAGCTTGTTCTTGCGGCTGCGCTTCCACCCCAGCAGATCAGTTCCGAATGTCATCCCCATGCCTGCCAACTTAGCGCTGCCGGTGGGTTGCCGTGACCTCAGCTACCTGATCCCCTACGATCGCTCATATGTTCGGGTCCCGATCTAGCTTGTCGACCACGGCGGTCAGCGCAGACGCGACCGGTTCGTGCTCCCAGACCCGCACCACTGTCCACCCAGCCGTCGACAACGCGGCGTCTGCTTCCCGATCCCGCGTGACGTTTCGGCGGAGCTTCGGTGTCCAATACCATTCGTTCGTGGTCGGCGATCTGCCGTGCTCAGGGCACGCGTGCCAGAAGCAGCCGTCGACGAACACCGCAACCCGGCGAGCTGTGAACACGATGTCGGGTCTGACCGGTCTGCGACCCTCGACCGCGATCGGCAAGTCTTTCCGGAACCGGTACCCGAGCCGATGCAGTTCCCTCCGCAGCTCGACTTCTGGCTTGGTGTCGGTGCGCTTGATCGCCCGCATGTTTCGCCCACGGCCAGGCGACGATGCTGCCGGTACGCCACTGCGGCTGTCCGGCCCCGGCGGCGGCAACTGGTCTCGATCCATCCTCTACCCAGCCTTCGACTGGTCTATGACTGCACGGCATGATAGTCATCCGCGTCCCACAGGATCGCTCGATACACCACTTCGCAGAAGGGACACCGCGTGACCGAGCTCAGCGTCATCGAAATTTGCGCAGGAGCAGGCGGCCAAGCGCTCGGGCTCGAGCGAGCAGGCTTCGAGCACAAGCTCGCCGTCGAACTCGACCAAACCGCCGCGGACACCATCCAGCGTAATCGTCCGCACTGGAAGGTCGAAGTCGGTGATGTGGCTAATCCTGCGGTATTCAACCCGAAGGCATTTGCTCCTGATGCCGAAGGCCGTGGCGGGCGACAGATCGATCTTCTTGCAGGCGGCGTTCCGTGCCCTCCGTTCTCCATTGCGGGAAAGCAGCTGGGCGCTAATGACGAGCGGGACCTTTTTGCGTGGGCCGTCGAGCAAGTTGATGTAGTACGACCCCGGGCGCTGTTGCTCGAGAATGTCCGTGGGTTGAGCATGCCGCGCTTTGCCGGATATCGGCAGCATGTGCTGGATCGACTCAGCAAGTTCGGCTACTCGGCAGAGTGGCGCCTTATCCAAGCATCCGAATACGGAGTGCCTCAGCTGCGTCCACGGTTCGTTCTCGTTGCCATGGCGCCCGGAGATTTCCAGTACTTCACGTGGCCCGAGGCGACTGGCGAAGCCAGGACGGTCGGGGAGACGCTACTGCCATTGATGATGGAACGCGGCTGGAAAGGTGCGGCTGCGTGGGCGGAGAAAGCAAACGGCATCGCTCCGACAATCGTAGGCGGATCGAAGAAGCATGGCGGTGCTGATCTGGGTCCGACCAGGGCTAAGCGCGCCTGGGCAGAACTCGGTGTAGACGCCTATGGTGTGCACGATACCGCGCCACCCTACGAGAAGCGGCCGATGACCGAGTTCGGTCCGAAACTGACAGTCGAGATGGTTGCGCGCATCCAAGGATGGGTCTTCGCCAAGGACGAAGCGCATCGGTCCGAGCTGGAGGACGCCGGGAACGGCGAGTTTGCGTGGATCTTCACGGGCAAGAAGACAGCTCAATACCGCCAGATCGGCAACGCGTTTCCGCCTCCGGTTGCCAAAGCGATCGGGCAGTCCATTTCCCGCGCACTTCGTCATATCGGGAATCCGATCGAGCGCAACGACGATCCACTCACAGATCCCATCTACAAGGTTCTGCGTGACCATGCCCAACAGGATCCGGACACGTTCCTCACCGCGGCACAGATAGTTCAGCGGGCGAAATTGTCCATCGATGATCCCGAAATCGACCGTCGAATCTCCCTGCTGGACAAAGATTTCGAGATCATCAAGGACGAGAGGTCCAGCGGACTCGCATATCGAATGGGTGAGTTTCGGGCGTTCACTGGTCAGGATGATCACGTTCGGCACGAGTACTACCGGAACCACATTTCGCGGGTGAGCTGACCTGTTCGCGTCAATGTCTGGCCGCTGGCGCGGATGAGGGCCAGGCTTGGGAACCTCGCCCGATCCGGTGAACCTACTGGTGGTAGCGAAGTGGTTCTGGTGCGTCGACTACATGCTCGCCTGAGACTGTTGGGCATTGGGCGCAGAGGCGTGGCCTGGCTACGCCGAGCCTTTCGGGGGCTGGGTCGGTGTTGGTGCACGGTCGCCGATCTGGACGTGCAGCGCGTCCAACGTTGCGGCCCAGATGCGGAGGCGCCTCGCCTCCTCTGCTGAGTCTGCAATCGCTTCCCAGGCATTGCGCGTTCGCTGGATAGTCATGGGTTACCGGCCTCTTTTGGGTATCTCGATCGCGAGTACCTCAACTCGATCGAGTTCGAGGTTCAATGACGGGTGGGGCTGTTGCAGGATCGGGTGACAGTGTCACCTATCCCTGCAGCAGCCCCTGTTGAGGGAGCTGTGGGTATCCGATATCCGCTGGTGCTGCTGACAAACACGCCGACCCTCACGTGTGGCTCGGCGAAGGCACGGGGCACGACGGGATCCCACACACCTGGACAGGCAGCTTGTCCGGCGGATGGTAGGGCACAGGCATGTTTTCTCCTCGGGATGGCTCGCCGTCGAGCGGTGTCAGAGTTGCAGAGAGCCACAATCGGATCAGTTCGTCGCGCGGACCTTGATGGCGTCGTGGGAGATGAGGACGTCGTATTCGCCGGGGGTGGCGATGACGGCGTTGCCGTAGGCGGATTTGACGAAGGGGGAGGTGTACCAGGTGCCGGTGTTCATGTCGTCGAAGAAGTCTCGGTCGCTGCCGTTGAGCATGATGTGGTCCTGGTGGGTGGCTTTGCCGTCGAGGCGCTGGCCGTAGAGGCGGGTGATCTTGTAGCCGGAGTGGAAGCCGAGGGCGTTGACCCAGGGGTGGAGTTCGACGATGTTGGCTTGCAGGGCCCAGAGGTTGCCTTCGACGCGGTGGGTGGTGCGGGTGTCGACGGCGCCGTCGTCGTCGAAGAGGGTCAGTTCGAGGTCGAGTTGGTCGGAGTGTCCGGCAACGGGTTTCGCGATGACGTGGGCGGCGGTGATCTCGCCGGACAGGCCGAGGTAGGTCTGGAGGAGGGTGGCGATCCAGAGCAGGAGGGTGGCGACGAGGAGGAGGGCAAGGCCGGGGGCGCCGCGACCCAGGACGGTTGTGAGGCCGCCGCGGCGGCGGGCCGCGAGGACTGCCGAGACGAGTAGGGCTACGGCGAGTGCGAGCAGGGCGAGCAGGCCGATCTGGGCGAACCCGAAGGTCACCGGGAAACTCATGTACCGGTTGTACCCCGAATGTGGCTGTGACAGGAGTGGTCTCGGCATCTCGGTAGGGTGAATTCGTGGACAAGTATCGGGTACTCGTCGGCGTTCATCTGGTGCTCCTCGACGGTGACGGGCGGGTGTTGTTGGGGCGCAGACTCGATACCGGCTTCGGGGACGGGTTGTTCCATGTGCCCGCGGGGCATCTCGAGGCGGGGGAGTCGGCGGTGGCGGGGCTGATCCGGGAGGCGCGCGAAGAGGTGGGTGTCGAGATCGACGCCGGGGACGT
Organism: Nocardia fodinahabitans; assembly: GCF_052983615.1. NCBI lineage: Bacteria > Bacillati > Actinomycetota > Actinomycetes > Mycobacteriales > Nocardiaceae > Nocardia > Nocardia fodinahabitans. Next base: position 1,140,533 of record NZ_JBRJJC010000001.1, on the reverse strand, counting down.
GGAATTCGCGCACGTGCTGCACAGCGACGAGCGGGTGCAGATGTTCTTCACCGTGCGGCGCTGGCGTGGGGAGGTCGCGAATCGGGAGCCCGAGAAGTGCTCGGAACTGCGGTGGTTCGATCCGGGGGCGCTTCCGGTGGAGATCGTGGAGTACGGCAAGGTCGGTGTGCGGCCGGCGCTGTCCGGGCGGGTGTTCTCGGAGTTGGGCTGGGACTAAGCGGCGGGCCTGCGCCGCTGCAGTAGCACGATCGCGGCGGTGCCGGCGAGGGCGATGCCGATCGACGCCGACGCCGGGATCGGACCGCGGTCGACGTCGGCGGTGCGGTACCACGACGAGGAGTAGGCGAGGTGGCCGAACTTGTCGTCGCTCAACGCCACTCCGAGCGACGGCACGAACAGGATCGACAGGCCGACGACGGCGGAGGTGGGACTCTGGGGGACCGCCGAGCCCACGCAGTACCCGCACACCGCGCCCAGCGCCAGACAGCCGATGGCGGCGATGAGGGTCGCGGGCGGGTCGAGGAGGTCGGTGGCCAGCACGAACACCGACAGCGCGACCACGGTGATCGCGGCGATGATCGCGCGTGGCCTGCGCAGGCCGACCAGGAGCCCGGCGCCGAGGGCGATCATGGTGCCCACATCGACCAGGCCGGAGCGGGGCAGCGGGATGACGAGGCTGCCCGCCACGGCGAACGTGGTCATGAGCAGCAGCAGGATGCCGTCCCGGTCGGGCAGGATCAGCGCGGCCACCGTCGCGGCCGCCACGACGACGATCGAGCCGGCGAGCACATACGGGACGGTGATCTCGCGGACCGCCACCGCCAGCGACGTCGCCAGGATCACCGAGAAGGCGATGACGGCGGCGAACACGGGAGCCAAGGGGATCGCGGTGTCGAGTACCGAGCGCGGCGAGGTGGTGGTCGTGGCCGCGAAGTAGCCGAGGGCGAGGACGCTGGCCGCGATGAACCACAGCGGTAAGGCGCCGGCGAGGACGCCGTCGAACCCGGCCGAGGTCTCGTCGGTGGGCGCCTCGGTGAGGTCGCCGAGCACGGTCGCGGCGGGCACGGCGAACAGGTACGCGGTGCGCAACAGCGGGGTGGGCCAGACCGCGATGGCCAAGGCGCCCACCGCCATTCCGGCGAGGAGGGCATCGACGAAATTCAGGGTCGGCAGGGACAGACCGGTGAAATGCGAGCTGTCGGTATTGCGCGCCAGGACCAGGTGACTCAGCAGAATCCCCGCGAGGGCGACCAGCGCGGTCCAGCGGGCCGTGCGCACGCTGCCGACGGCGACGGTGACCGCGGCGGTGATGACCGCGACGAACGCGGCGCCGGTCATCGCGCGCGGGATGTTGAACACCAGCAGATCGACATGCCGCGACTCGGCCAGGGCGGCGAAGCTGATCGGCAGCATGATGGCGAGGACGGCGACCGCGGCGGCCACGAACACCGTCACCGCTTCGGCGGCGGTCCGGATCTCGGTGGCGTTCGGCCGCCGGATCATCGGGCGGTCCGCACGGGTGGTCGCGGTGTCTTCGGGCCTCGCGCGATGGGGGCGTGCACCGAATCTCCGTTCTCGCGAACCGGGCGGTCCGGGCGGACCTGCAGGGAGTCTATCCAGGGCCGATGCGCGCACGGGCGCACGCGACGTCGCCCGCTTCCGTGTCGCGGGCCTGACCCGGGCCGGGCGGTGTCCGTGGGGAGCGGGGCGGGGATGCTCGGGCGGTGTCGCCGGAGCAGGCACTGTCGTCGACGCCCTGCTACGAGTCGCGGGCACCGGCATGCGACGATGAACGAATCTGCATGTCAGGTAAATGATTCGGAAGGTCGGTCGATGCCGAACGGCGTGGTGAGCTGGTTCGACGGCGGTAAGGGATTCGGGTTCATCACCCCCGATGCGGGCGGGCCCGAGGTGTTCGTGGAATACACCGAGCTCGTTGGTACGGGGTTCCGCACGCTGCGCGCGGGTCAGCGGGTGGAATTCGGGGTCAAAGAGACCCGGCGCGGACCGGAAGCGCTGCACGTGCGGGTCGTCTAACAGACGCCGATGGCGTAGATCGACCACGCTGACGATCAGCAGCCGGACGCTGAGCCGGTGTAGCCGGGCAGGTTCGGCCTAGTTCTGGCCGCTCGGCCAGAAGCGGCTCGCGCGCTGGCCGTGCACCGGCCGGGTGAGGTTGGGGTCCTCGGCCTCGGTGATGCCTACCTGCATGAGCAGGATCATGGTGACCATGCTGATCCCGATGATCAGCGGGGTGAGCAGCTGGGTCGCGGTGGCGCCGGTGGCGTGGGCGACGTGGGCGCTGGTGTGTGCGCTCATCGAGAACATGCCGGTGTAGTGCATGCCGGTGACGGCCACCCCCATCAGCAGGGCGGCGCCGATGGTGGCGAGGATGCCGTGGACGTGCAGCGCGAACCAGAGCGCGGCCGTGGACGCGACGACGGCGATGACCATCGACACGGCCACCACGAACGGGTCGTAGACGATCTCGATGTCGGTCTTCATCGCGTACATGCCGGAATAGTGCATCGCGCCGACCCCGAGTCCGGTGATCGTCCCGCCCACCGGGAGGGCCGCGCTGTCCCAGCCGCGCCGCACCACGATGGACAGTCCGAGCCACACCACACCCATCGCGACGGCGGCGCTGAACAAGGTGATCGGGACGTTGTAGCGGATGGTCGCGCCGTGGACGGAAAACCCGAGCATCGCGATGAAATGCATGACCCAGATCCCGGTCCCGCCGAGGGCGATCGCGGCCGCGGTGAGCCAGCCGCCGTGACTACCGGAGGCGCGCGAGCGAACCATACAACGCAGTGCCAGCATCGACCCGAGGACCGACATGAGATATGCCAGCAGCGGGGTTACCCAGCCGTAGGTGAAATGGTTGATGTCCAGCACTGTCTACTCCTTGCGTGATTTCTCCGCGAGGTGTGCGCTCCCTCACAATCTCGGAAAATACGCTGGTAGAAAATTTGCCGTACTGGGTTTCTCGAAAATGTCTAGGGATGCTGACGGTGATAGATCACCGCGGCATAGAGATGTCGATGGTGAACCGTGCCAGTCGGTTTGGTGAGTGCTTCCCGGCTGATCCGGCATCCGCGCCGCAACTACCTCGGCATACGCCGAGCATCCTCCTCGTTGCTCAGCGCGCTCACTGTGTGACAGCACCAGCTGGCAGCAACGTGGCGTTGGGTTCCTCACAGTCCGCGAGCTCGGGTGTGGAGGAATTCGTCGGATCATGGCATTGTTGAAGCCGAGACCGGGACCGGACTATTAGGACCTGGCTCGTCAACAGAAGGTTTTGAAATGGCTCAGGGCATTGTGAAGTGGTTCAACAGCGAGAAGGGCTTCGGCTTCATCGCACAGGACGGCGGCGGACCCGACGTCTTCGTGCACTACTCGGCTGTTAGCGGCGCGGGCTTCCGCTCCCTCGACGAGGGTCAGCGTGTGGAGTTCGAGATCGGTCAGGGTCAGAAGGGCCCCCAGGCTCAGGACGTCCGCGTCCTCTGATTCTGCGCTTGACCAGCGTACGAACGTGAAGCTCCGCACCGGTAGGTGCGGAGTTTCTGCTATCTGGGGGCCAATGCCTCCGCCCGGAAGAACTCGTCGGTGACGGCCCGCGCCGCCGTCAGATCCCGTGGCCCGCGCGCGGCGAACGCCTCGGTCGCCGCGCCGAACTCGGCCGCGATGAAATCGGTGATCAATCGCGGCGGCTCGCCCGTCCCCATCTCCCTGGTCCTGGACTTGAGCGCCGTCAGCTCGCCGATCGCGGCGACCAGGTCGGCGGGCAGCTCGCACTGGGCCAGCAGCGTCGGCAGGTGCATCGGTGCCACCGCCGCGCCGGGGTGTTCGCGCAGCCAGCGCAGCGCCATCGCCGGGCGCAGCGAGTAGAACACCTTCTTCAACCCGCCGTTGCGCTCGAACAGCGCCCACTGGCGGGCGCCCAGGTGCAGATAGTGCCGGGCGATCCGGTCGCGGTCGGCCACCTCGTCGGCCACCTCGCGCAGCCGGGCGCGGAACGCCTCGTCGCCGCGGTAGACGATGGGTGACATCAGCCACTCCACCAGCACCGCGTTGCCCTGCACCAGCAGGCGCAGGGCCTTGGCCAGATCCCAGCCGTTCACGTCCAGCAGTCCGACCAGCGGCGTCTCGATGACATCGCGGGTCGACCACGGCGAGAGATACGTCCCGAGGCTCGCCACGTAGAGGAAACGGCAGTCGTAGTCGGAGTCCGGTGAGGGGAAACCCCAAGCCCGGCTGCCGCTTTCGATGGCCAGGCGGATCGTCACGCCGTGCTCGGCCGCCACCCGGTCGAGCTCGGCGTCGACGGCGGCCACGACGGCCGGATCCATCGAGTCGGGGACGGTGCGCAAGGACATGGCGTGATGGTAGGCGGGGCGCCGCCCAGGGTTCATCCGGTTTTCGGGCAGGGGGGTAAGGGCACCCGAACCCCGGCGACTATTCTGGTCGGCGGTAACTGCCGACCCCTTTCTTCCCCAGGAGTACCCCACAGTGAGCCAAGCAGGCCGTCCTGTAGTTCTGATCGCCGACAAGCTCGCCCAGTCGACCGTCGACGCGCTCGGTGACGGTGTCGAGGTTCGCTGGGTCGATGGCCCCGACCGCCCGGCGCTGCTCGCCGCGGTCCCCGAGGCCGACGCGCTGCTCGTGCGCTCCGCGACCACCGTCGACGCCGAGGTGCTCGAGGCGGGCAAGAAGCTCCAGATCGTCGCCCGCGCCGGCGTCGGCCTCGACAACGTCGACGTGCCCGCCGCCACCGAGCGTGGCGTGATGGTCGTCAACGCGCCGACCTCCAACATCCACACCGCCGCCGAGCACGCCGTCACCCTGCTGCTCGCCGCCGCCCGCCAGATCCCGGCCGCCGACGCGACCCTGCGCGAGAAGACCTGGAAGCGCAGCAAGTTCAACGGTGTCGAGATCCTCGGCAAGACCGTCGGCGTCATCGGCCTCGGCCGCATCGGCCAGCTGTTCGCGCAGCGTCTGGCGGCCTTCGAGACCAAGATCGTCGCGTACGACCCCTACACCTCGCCCGCTCGCGCCGCGCAGCTCGGCATCGAGCTGCTGAGCCTGGAGGAGGTGCTCGAGCGCGCCGACTTCATCTCGATCCACCTGCCGAAGACGCCCGAGACCAAGGGCATGCTCAACGCCGAGACGCTGGCCAAGACCAAGCCGGGCGTCATCATCGTCAACGCCGCCCGTGGTGGCCTGATCGACGAGCAGGCGCTGGCCGACGCCATCAAGTCCGGCCACGTGCGCGCCGCCGGTCTGGACGTGTTCGAGACCGAGCCCTGCACCGACAGCCCGCTGTTCGACCTGCCCGAGGTCGTGGTGACCCCGCACCTGGGCGCCTCCACCGCCGAGGCCCAGGACCGCGCGGGCACCGATGTCGCCAAGTCGGTGCTGCTCGCGCTGGCCGGTGAGTTCGTGCCCGGCGCCGTGAACGTCACCGGTGGCGCCGTCAACGATGTCGTCGCGCCGTGGCTCGACGTCGTCCGCAAGCAGGGCGCGCTGCTCGGCGCCATCGCCAGCGAGCTGCCCGTCAGCGTCGAGGTGCAGGTGCGCGGCGAGCTCGCCTCGCAGGACGTGGCCGTGCTGGAGCTGTCCGCGCTGCGCGGGGTGTTCTCGGCGCTGGTCGAGGACCAGGTCACCTTCGTCAACGCCCCGGCGCTGGCCAAGGAGCGCGGCATCACCGCCGCCGTCACCACCGCCACCGAGAGCCCGAACCACCGCAGCATGGTCGACCTGCGCGCCGTGTTCGGCGACGGCTCGACCCTGAACGTGGCCGGCACGCTGACCGAGCCCGCCCTGGTCGACAAGATCGTCAACATCAACGGCCGCAACTACGACATGCGCGCCGAGGGCCTGAACCTGGCCGTGCTGAACTACACCGACAAGCCGGGCGCGCTGGGCAAGATCGGCACCAAGCTGGGCGAGGCCGAGATCGATATCCTGGCCGCGCAGCTGAGCCAGGACGTGGATGCCGAAGGCGCCACCGTGGTGCTGCGCGTCAACCGCGAGGTGTCGGCCGAGGTGCAGTCCGCGATCGCCGAGGCCGTCGGCGCCGCCAAGGTCGTGCTGGTCGACCTGAGCTGAGTTATCGGAGCGCTGGCGCGCTCGAGGTCGCGGCCCCTGCGGTCCCGACGAAATGCGGGGCGAAACTCGCGCCTTCGGCGCTTTGTCTCGCCCCGCCTTTCGTCGGGACGGTCGCGACGCCCGCTGCGCGGGCAGGCCTCCTCGGGGTCGGCCCCGAGGGGGCTCGGTGGGGGCGCGACGGTACGGCTTACGGTTGGTCGTGGCGACCGCCGATCCTCTGAACGGAGCTGGATTTCATGAAACTCGCAGTTATCGCCGGTGACGGCATCGGTCCCGAGGTCATCGCCGAGGCGCTCAAGGTGCTCGACGTGGTCTCGCCCGGTGTCGAGAAGACCGAATACGACCTGGGCGCCGCCCGTTACCACCGCACCGGCGAGATCCTGCCGGAATCGGTGCTGCCCGAGCTCAAGCAGCACGACGCGATCCTGCTCGGCGCGATCGGCGACCCGTCGGTCCCCAGCGGCGTGCTCGAGCGGGGTCTGTTGCTCAAGACCCGGTTCGCGCTGGACCACCACGTGAACCTGCGTCCGTCGCGGCTGTACCCGGGCGTCACCAGCCCGCTGGCCGGCAACCCCGACATCGACTTCGTGGTCGTGCGTGAGGGCACCGAGGGCCCCTACACCGGCACCGGCGGCGCGATCCGCGTCGAGACCCCGCACGAGGTCGCGACCGAGGTGTCCACCAATACCCGCTTCGGCATCGAGCGCGTCGTGCGTTACGCCTTCGCCGTCGCGCAGTCGCGCCGCAAGCACCTGACCCTGGTGCACAAGAACAACGTGCTCACCTTCGCCGGGTCGCTGTGGCAGCGCACCGTGAACGAGGTCGCCGCCGAGTTCCCCGAAGTGCAGACCGCCTACCAGCACATCGACGCCGCCACCATCCACATGGTGACCGACCCGGGCCGCTTCGACGTGATCGTCACCGACAACCTGTTCGGCGACATCATCACCGACCTGGCCGCCGCCGTCAGCGGTGGCATCGGCCTGGCCGCTTCGGGCAACATCGATGCCTCCGGCGTGAACCCGTCGATGTTCGAGCCGGTCCACGGCAGCGCCCCCGACATCGCGGGCCAGTCCAAGGCCGACCCGACCGCCGCCATCCTGTCGGTCTCGCTGCTGCTCAACCACCTCGGCAACGCCGAGGGCGCGGCCCGCATCGAGTCCGCCGTCGCCAAGGACCTGGCCGCGCGCACCGGCACCGCCTCCACCGTCGAGGTCGGCGACCGGATCGCCGCCATCGTCTGATGCTCTGCCAGGTTCGGCCCGCTTCGTTGATTGCGCGAGGCGGGCCGAACCTGTTCACGAGTGCAGCACGTCTCGGCCGAGTCCAGCAGTAGACTGTCTGGGCAACCAGTTCGACGGTGCGCACGAGTCCAGCCTCGGAGGCATGATGACAGCTCATCACGACGCCGGTAGTGCGAACTTCGGCCCGTATACAGTGCTCGACCTGCACGACCTGAACGACGACGGTAAGGGTTTCGAACTCGAAGACGGGTGGTTGGTCGAGGTGGCAGCGGGGGCACGGCACAACTTCATCGCTATCGGCCTGGGCGAAATTGTCAAGGCTGCGGCCGCTGCATCCGATGTGTATGTCTGCTTGGGCGGTGAATGGGAGTTCAGCACACCGAGCGGTGTGCGTAAGCCCGATGTCGCCGTGGTACCGAAATCTGTTGCCCGGGCGGCGATTATCGACGAGAAGCCTCGGCTGATGCCGGCGTCGGAGGTGCTTCTCGCCATCGAGGTAGTTTCACCGGGCAGTGGGAGTGAGCGTGCCGATCGGGTGCGCAAGGTGCGCGAGTACGCCGCCGTCGGAATTCCTGAGTACTGGATCGTGGAGCAACACCCCGCGGTTCGTATCCACCGCCTCGTTCTGGACGACGGCGTGTATCGGGTCGACTCGGTCGGTAAGGAAGGCGAGATGTTCACCAGCACCGTCGTTTCCGAGGTGCCGTTCAGCATCGCGTTCGATCCGGTGGATCTGCTCGACATCTGAGGTACCGCGGATCGTGCGGCTCGGTTATCTCGGAACAGGCTGCGGCGCAGCTACTTTCCGGTGACCCGCGGGACCAGCGGGACCGCCGCGGCGGCGGCGATCGCGGCTATGGCGAAGGCGGCGGGGAAGCCGGTGGCGGTGATCAGGAGGCCGAAAACCGGTGGGACGGCGGCGATGGCGAGATTCTGGCCGGTGTTCTGGATGCCCAGGCCGCGACCGCTCCAGAACGGGCCGGCGATCTCGGCGACGGCGGTGAAGGCCAGGCCGTTGTCCGACACCGAGATCACCGAGGCCACGACCATCAGCGGGACGGCCGCCCACCACCAGTCGGTCCAGGCGGTGACGGTCAGGGCGGCCATCGCGACGACGGCGGCCACGGCCACCTGACGCAGCGGGCCCAGTCTGCTGCCGACCCGGTCGGACCACGCGCCCGCGCCGATTCGCCCGGCGGCGCCCAGGAATTGGGTGGCCGTCATCAGCGCGCCCGCGGCCGCCAGCGACCAGCCCAGGTCGCGGTGCAGCCACAGCAGGGCGAAGGTCCACAGGGTGGCCTGCGGGACGACCAGCAGGATCGACACGGCGTGGATGCGCCACAGGGTGCCATCACCGCGATAGGGGTTGGCGCGGTCGGCGGCCTTGGCGGGCGGGCGCGGCGGGTCGACGATGCCGAACAGGCAGCCGACCGCCGCGATCCCGGCCATCGCGGCGGGCACCAGCAGCGCGGCGGGGATGCCGTGGTGCGCGGCGACCCACGGGATGCTCAGCGCGGCCAGGCCGACGCCCAGCGGCTGCGCGGTCTGGCGGATGCCCATGGCCAGGCCGCGCCGATCCGGTGGGAACCAGCCGACGATCACCCGCCCACTCGCGCCGTTGGAGCTGGCCGCGCCGACGCCACCCAGGAACAGCAGCGCGCCGAAGGCGATCGGGTTGTCCACCACCGCGGCGGCGACGCCGGCCACGAACATCAACACCGTGCCCGCCACCAGCACGATCCGCTCGCCGATCCGGTCGACGACGTAGCCCCACGCGATCAGCGTGCACACCAGACCCACGGTCGGCAGGGCGACCAGCGCGCCCGCGGCGGCCAGCGAATCGCCCCGGGCCGTCAGCGCGGGCAGCAGGAACGGGGTGCCGTGGATGAAGATCGAGCTCGAGGTCTGCGCGAAGACGCCGAGGGCGAGCATCAGCCAGCGTCTGCCGTCGCTCATCCTGGTCGTTTCGGCCGTCAGCCGCACCTCTGTCACGATTCTCACCTCGCCGGGTTGCACGATTGCATCTCAATATTTGAGATTGATGTCTCATGTGGTGAACATCTGGGTTCACGGTACACCCGTGACCGCTGAATGGCGCCCTCCGATTCGGTGTCTGACAGATCACAACCGGCGTCGGCGACGCGGGTGATGAATGTCGCAGTCGGGCAGCGGCTTCGAATCACACCGGTGTGAGCTTTCCCGCATTCCGCGCGTGGGCGCATGACCGTGCCCGTGCCGCGTCCCGGGCGCGTTCGGGCAGGTGGGCGCGTCTCGATAGACTCCGGGGCATGCGCTTAGGTCGAGTTGCCAGTCCCGATGGAGTCGCGTTCGTCAGCATCGAAGGTGACGGCAGCGATGCCACCGCCAAGGAGATCGCCGAACACCCGTTCGGCTCGCCGACGTTCACCGGCCGGAGCTGGCCGCTGGCCGATGTCCGCCTGCTGGCCCCGATTCTGGCGAGCAAGGTGATCTGCATCGGCAAGAACTACGCCGCGCACGCGGCCGAGATGGGTGGCGAGGCGCCGGCCGATCCGGTCATCTTCCTCAAGCCCAACACCGCGATCGTCGGCCCGAACGCGCCGATCATCCTGCCGCCCAGCTCTTCCCAGGTCGACTACGAGGGCGAGCTGGCCGTGGTCATCGGCCGTCCGTGCAAGGACGTGCCCGCCGCGAAGGCCGCCGAGGTCATCCTGGGCTACACCGTCGCCAACGACGTCACCGCCCGTGACCAGCAGCGTCACGACGGGCAGTGGACCAGGGCCAAGGGCTACGACACGTTCTGCCCGCTCGGCCCGTGGATCGAAACCGCTCTCGATCCAAACGATCTGGAGATCGTCACCGAGGTCGACGGCGAGGTCCGCCAGCGCAGCCGCACGTCGCTGTTCCTGCACGACATCCCGAAGATCGTCGAATGGGTGTCGACCGTGATGACGCTGCTGCCCGGTGACGTGATCCTCACCGGCACACCGGAAGGCGTCGGCCCGCTGCAATCCGGGCAGAACGTGTCGGTCACCGTCGAGGGCATCGGCACCCTCACCAATCCTGTTGCCACCAAGCGCTGATACCGCGGAGAGAGAGTCATGACTGAAGTACGGGTCCGTTTCTGCCCGTCGCCGACCGGCACGCCGCACGTCGGCCTGATCCGCACGGCGTTGTTCAACTGGGCGTACGCGCGTCACCACGGCGGCAGTTTCGTCTTCCGTATCGAAGACACCGACGCCGCCCGCGATTCCGAGGAGTCCTACCGGGCGATCCTGGACGCGCTGCGGTGGCTGGGCCTGAGCTGGGACGAGGGCCCCGAGGTCGGCGGCCCCTACGAGCCGTACCGGCAGTCGCTGCGCCGCGATCAGCACCTCGAGGTCGTGCGCAAGCTGGTCGAGGCAGGCGAGGCCTACGAATCCTTCTCCACCCCGGACGAGGTCGAGGCGCGCCATCGCGCGGCCGGTCGTGACCCGAAACTGGGCTACGACAACGTCGATCGCGACCTCACCGCCGAGCAGATCGCCGCGTACAAGGCCGAGGGCAGGCCCGCGGTGATCCGGCTGCGGATGCCGGACGAAGATCTCAGCTGGAATGATCTGGTGCGCGGTGAAACCACCTTCAAGGCCGGTACCGTGCCCGATTTCGCGCTCACCCGCGGCAGCGGCGATCCGCTCTACACGCTGGTGAATCCGGTCGACGACGCGCTGATGAAGATTACCCATGTGCTGCGCGGCGAAGACCTGCTGTCCTCGACCCCGCGCCAGCTCGCGTTGTACGCGGCGCTGCAGCGTATCGGGGTCGCGGAGTTCACGCCGGAGTTCGGTCATCTGCCGTTCGTGATGGGTCAGGGCAACAAGAAGCTGTCCAAGCGCGACCCCGAATCGAATCTGTTCGTCCATCGGGACCGCGGATTCATCCCTGAGGGTTTGCTGAATTACCTGGCCCTGCTCGGCTGGAGTATCGCCGAGGACCGCGACGTGTTCTCCATGGCCGAGATGGTGGCCGCGTTCGACATTTCGACGGTCAATTCGAATCCGGCCCGATTCGACCAGAAGAAAGCCGACGCCATCAATGCCGAGCAGATTCGTTTGCTCGAGCCGGGTGATTTCGGCCACCGTTTGCGCGAGTTCCTGACCGCGCAGGGTCATATCGGCGCCGAAATCGACGAGAAGGCCTTCCTTGCCGCGGCCGAACTGGTGCAGACCCGCATCGTCGTGCTCGGCGACGCCTGGGACCTGCTGAAATTCCTGTTCGTGGCGCCCGGGGAGTTCGCGATCGACCAGGCCGCCGGCGCCAAGAATCTCGGTGCTGAGGCCGACCCGGTGCTCGACGCTGCCATCGCCGCTGTGGAGCCGCTGACCGAGTGGACCACCCCGGCCCTGGAGGCGGCGCTGAAGAAGGCGCTGATCGACGATCTGGGGCTCAAGCCGCGTAAGGCGTTCGCGCCGGTGCGCGTCGGGGTGACGGGCTCGCACATCAGCCCGCCGCTCTACGAGTCGATGGAGCTGCTCGGCCGTGAGGTCTCGCTCGACCGGCTCCGTGCCGCCCGTGGCTGGGTGCCCGCCGCGCAGTGAGTGCGTCCGGGGCGGTGCCCGTGCCGCCCCGGAACGGTCAAAACAGCCGAAAATGGGCTCCTGACCAGGCGATTTGTAGTTTACCCCACTGTGTTTGGTAATCTTCTCATCGCCGCGGAACACGGCCTCGCAACACCGACAACCAGCCGGTGAGACGGAGGCCGAGCGTTTCCATCCTTGGGGTATGGTGTAATTGGCAACACAGCTGATTCTGGTTCAGCCATTCTAGGTTCGAGTCCTGGTACCCCAGCAAGATTTCACTTCGGTGAGATCGTCCTGGCCCCGTCGTCTAGCGGCCTAGGACGCCGCCCTCTCAAGGCGGTAGCGCGGGTTCAAATCCCGTCGGGGCTACAAAGAAAGACCCCCGCTCGAATTCGAGCGGGGGTCTTCTTCGTTTACAGCCGCTTGTGCAGTGCCTCGGCGGCGGCGACCAGATCGGCAGCCCAGCGCGCGCCCGGCCGCCTGCCCATCCGATCGATCGGGCCCGACACCGACACCGCGGCCACCACGACGCCCGCCGCGTCGCGCACCGGCGCCGAGACGCTCGCCACGCCCTGCGCGCGTTCGGCGGCGCTCTGCGCCCAGCCCCGCTTGCGGACTTCGGCCAGCGCGCGATCGCCGAACACCGCGTCGGCCAGGACGGTGCGCTGTAGCTCGGGATCGGCCCACGCCATCAGGACCTTGGCCGCCGAGCCCGCGGTGAGCGGGAGCCGGGAGCCGACCGGCACGGTGTCACGCAGGCCGACGGGCGGCTCCAGCGCGGCCACGCAGACGCGCGCGTTGCCGTCGCGGCAGTACAACTGGACGCTCTCGCCGGTGATCTCCCGCAGGCGGGGCAGAATGGCCCCTGCGGCCTCCACCAGTGGATCGGCGGCCCCCGCCGACAGTTCGGTGAGCGCGGGGCCGGGACGCCACAGCCCGTTACCGTCACGTGCCAGCAGCCGGTGCGTCTCCAGCCCGACCGCCAGCCGGTGCGCCGTGGCGCGGGGCAGGCCGGTGCGGGTGCACAGGTCGTTGAGACCGCATGGCTCGTCCGCGACGGCGTAGAGCACCGCCACGGCTTTGTCGAGGACCCCGATACCGCTATGCTGTCTCATAGAACGATACTAACGTCTCATATCTTGAGATACCAAGTATGTCCGTCGAAAGGTGATGAAGCAATGGCCGAGCGCGCCCGCACACTGGCCGAGAAGGTGTGGGACCAGCACGTCGTCGTCCCTGGCGAAGGCGAAGGTTCCTCCCGCGAACCCGACCTGATCTACATCGATCTGCACCTCGTGCACGAGGTGACCAGCCCGCAGGCCTTCGACGGGCTCCGCGCGGCGGGCCGTCCGGTGCGCAGGCCCGATCTCACCATCGCGACCGAGGACCACAACGTCCCGACCGTCGACATCGACAAGCCGATCGCCGACCCGATCTCGCGCACCCAGGTCGAGACGCTGCGGCGCAACTGCGCCGAGTTCGGCGTGCGCCTGCACCCGATGGGTGACGTCGAGCAGGGCATCGTGCACGTGGTCGGCCCGCAGCTGGGCCTGACCCAGCCGGGCATGACCGTGGTGTGCGGCGACAGCCACACCTCCACCCACGGCGCGTTCGGCGCGCTGGCGATGGGCATCGGCACCAGCGAGGTCGAGCACGTGCTCGCCACCCAGACGCTGTCGCTGCGCCCGTTCAAGACGATGGCCATCACCGTCGACGGCGAACTGGCGCCCGGCGTCACGAGCAAGGACCTGATCCTGGCCGTCATCGCCCAGATCGGCACCGGCGGCGGCCAGGGCTATGTGTTGGAGTATCGCGGCGAGGCGATCCGCAAGCTGTCGATGGAGGCGCGGATGACCATCTGCAACATGTCCATCGAGGCGGGCGCGCGCGCCGGCATGATCGCCCCCGACGCGATCACCTACGAATTCCTGAAGGGCCGCCCGCACGCGCCGCAGGGCGCCGACTGGGACGCCGCGGTAGCCGCCTGGGACGCGCTGAAGACCGACGAGGGCGCGGTTTTCGACGCCGAGGTCCACATCGACGCCAACCAGCTGACCCCGTTCGTCACCTGGGGCACCAACCCCGGTCAGGGCCTGCCGCTGGGCGCGAACGTGCCGGATCCGGCCCAGATCGCCGACGAGAGCGAGCGCGACGCCGCCGAGAAGGCCTTGCGCTACATGGACCTGACGCCGGGCATGCCGCTGCGTGAGGTCACCGTCGACACCGTTTTCGTCGGTTCCTGCACCAACGGCCGGATCGAGGATTTGCGGGCCGTCGCCGACGTGCTGAAGGGCCGTCACGTGGCCGACGGCGTGCGAATGCTGGTCGTTCCCGGCTCCATGAAGGTGCGCGCCCAGGCGGAAAAAGAAGGACTCGGCGAGATTTTCACCGCCGCGGGCGCGGAATGGCGCCAGGCGGGCTGCTCGATGTGCCTCGGCATGAATCCCGATCAGCTCGAGCCCGGCCAGCGCTGCGCCTCGACGTCGAACCGCAATTTCGAAGGCAGGCAGGGCAAGGGTGGCCGTACCCACCTGGTCTCGCCCCTGGTCGCGGCCGCCACGGCGGTCCGCGGCACCCTGTCCGCGCCCGCCGACCTGGCCTGAGCCCCCGACCACCACGATCGAAGGAGAATCGTTATGGAAGCCTTCACTGTTCACAAAGGCATCGGGGTCCCGCTGCGCCGGTCCAATGTCGACACCGACCAGATCATCCCGGCCGTTTACCTGAAGCGGGTGACCCGCACTGGTTTCGAGGACGGCTTGTTCGCCGGTTGGCGGGCCGATCCGGACTTCATTCTGAACACCGAGCCCTACAGCCACGGCAGCGTGCTGGTGGCCGGGCCGGATTTCGGTACCGGGTCCTCGCGTGAGCACGCCGTGTGGGCGCTGTCGGACTACGGCTTTCGGGTGGTCATCTCGTCGCGTTTCGCCGACATCTTCCGCGGGAATGCGGGGAAGGGCGGCCTGTTGGCCGCGCAGATGTCACAGAACGATGTCGAAATGCTGTGGAAGCTGATCGAGGAACAGCCCGGCCTCGAATTGGTTGTCGACCTGACCGCACGCACCGTGACGGCGGGAACCGTCGTGTTGCCGTTCGATATTGACGACTACACCCGGTGGCGTCTGCTGGAGGGTTTGGACGACATCGGCCTCACGCTGCGGCGGGCCGACGTCATCGGCGAGTTCGAAAAGGGAAGGCCGTCATGGAAACCCGTGACGCTGCCGGAGCCTATTTCGCAGGCGTAATCACCTGGGACGCTTAGTGGCGCTTCCCTGGGGGCGGTAGCTGGACGTGTGCTAAACCACATGAATTTTGGCGTGGCACATAGACTCTTGCTCAAACTGGGTTTACCGTGGTACCTAGTCGGTCCGACGACGGGCCATTAGTCTGCGGAGGATTCAATGAACAAGGCGGAACTGATCGACGTTCTGACCGAAAAGTTGGGTACGGACAGGCGCACGGCAACTGCGGCTGTCGAGAACGTGGTCGATACCATCGTTCGCGCCGTGCACAAAGGTCAAAGCGTCACCATCACCGGATTCGGTGTGTTCGAACAGCGCAAGCGTGCCCCCAGGGTTGCCCGCAACCCGCGTACCGGTGAAACCGTGAAGGTGAAGGCGACTTCGGTGCCTGCCTTCCGGCCGGGCGCTCAGTTCAAGGCGGTGATCGCGGGCAAGCAGAAGCTGGCCGCGTCCGGCCCTGCCGTCAAGCGTGGCGTGAACGCCCCGGTGGCGGCGAAGAAGGCGGCAGCCAAGAAGACGGCGGCCAAGAAGACCGCCGCCAAGAAGGCGACGCCGTCGAAGGGTCCAGCCAAGACCACCGCCCGTAAGGCAGCCACCAAGGCGCCCGCCGCCAAGAAGACCACGACGGCGGCAGCGAAGAAGGCCACCGCCGCCAAGAAGACCACGGCGGCAAAGAAAGTGACCGCGGCCAAGAAGGCTCCGGCCAAGAAGGTCACGGCGGCCAAGAAGACCACGGCCGCCAAGACCACCGCGGCTAAGACCACGGCCGCCAAGAAGGCTCCTGCCAAGAAGACTGCTGCGAAGAAGACAGCCACCCGTCGTGCTCGTTGATCCCGCCGCAGCGGGATCGGGTCGGGGAATGTGCACGTAGGCGCGTACCTGTGCCTTCGCTTCGGCCATGCGCGAGAGACTGTGGAACGCTGTCGCGCCTGTGCCTATCGAGCCGCATCACCCACCACTGGACCGAGAACGGCCCCGGGAAACCGGGGCCGTTTCGGCTGTTTCGAGGTGGTGCGCGCGACTCAGGCGGTGACGATTCCCGTCGAGAGGGATCGGTCCATATGGTCCGCCGCGACCAATCGGTCCGCAACGAACGACAATGCCCAGACGCTGCCCTTGCGATTGCGCGCGGGCGGCAGGGTGAGCCCGCCCTGCTCGGCGAGCCACTGCATCAGATCCGGAATCACCCTGCCCTGACTGCACACCACCGGCACACCCCGATCCGTTACCAACGACAGAAATCGTTGCCGCGCGGCGATTTTCGCTGAATCGTAACCTTGCTCGGAAAACATTGGCTCGCAATTGATTTCGACGTTCAGCTGTTCCGCCAGCGGGGTCACGGTTTGGATACAGCGCAGGGGGTCGGCCGAATGGATCTCGGATGCGCCGAACGCCAGCAGATTCGGCGTCAATGCCTTCGCCTGCTGCTCGCCGGCGGGCTCGAGCGGGCGCGACTCGTCGGGTCCGTCGAAACGCGCGCGCTTGCCCGCCTTGGCGTGGCGGACCAGCAGCACCGTGTTCGTCTTCGCGGGCAGCCGGGCGAACATCCGGATGACCTGACGATCCATCGGATACGACAGCTGGTCCATCACCTGGTCGAGCGGGAACCAGCGCAGCTGGTCGACCTCGGCGTTGACGGCGAACTCGCCCGCCGCCGCCTCGGCGGCCCAGTAGTCGACCCGCTTGAGCTGACGGTGGCCGGGAATCGGATAGGTGACGTGCCCGAGATAGCGCCCCAGCGTGCACGGCAGGCCGGTCTCCTCGCCGACCTCGCGCACCGCGGCGACCACCGGGGTCTCGCCGGGGTCGAGTTTGCCCTTGGGCAGCGACCAGTCGCCGTACTTGGGCCGGTGGATCACGGCGATCTCCGGCCCAGCGGCGCCGTCGCGCCACAGGACCGCGCCGGCGGCATGGATATTGGGTCGTACCCGGGGATCATGCATCTCGGTGTGTGCGTCCTTGTTCACGGCTGATCGGGACGACGCAGCCGCATCAGGAACTGCTGGTGGTCGCGCACCTGATCGGCGTCGGCGTCGGTGGGGCTGGCCCGCCAGGCGCCCTCCGGGCCGAGGACCCAGCAGCGCGTCATCGGATCGAGCGCCGAATCGAACACCACGCCGAGCCGTTCGACCAGGCGCGGATCCTTCACCTGCACCATGACCTCGACGCGGCGGTCGAGATTGCGGTGCATCATGTCGGCGCTGCCGATCCAGGTCTGCTCCTGCGCGCGGAACTCGATCACCCGGGAATGCTCGAGGAACCGGCCCAGGATCGAGCGCACCTCGATGTTCTCGCTCAGGCCCGGCACGCCGGGGCGCAGGCCGCAGATGCCGCGCACCACGATCTGCACCGGGACACCGGCCTGGGACGCCCGGTAGAGCGCGTCGATGATCTGCTCGTCGACGATCGCGTTGGCCTTGAGCCGGATCCGGGCGTCGAAGCCCTCCCTGGCCAGTTCGATCTCGCGGTCGATCCGCTCGATGATGCCCGCCCGCACGCCGAGCGGGGCGACCATCAGATTCCGGTAGTCCTCCTTGCGGGAGTACCCGGTCAGCGAGTTGAACAGGTCGGTCAGATCGGCGCCGATCTCCGGTGCGGCGGTGAACAACCCGACGTCCTCGTACAGGCGCGCGGTCTTGGGGTTGTAGTTGCCGGTGCCGATGTGGCAGTAGCGGCGGATGGTCGAGCCCTCGCGGCGTACCACCAGGCAGGTCTTGCAGTGGGTCTTGAGGCCGATCAGGCCGTAGACCACGTGCACGCCCGCCTGTTCCAGCGCGCGTGCCCATTTGATGTTGGCCTGCTCATCGAAGCGGGCCTTGATCTCGACCAGCGCGACGACCTGCTTGCCCGCCTCGGCGGCCTCGATCAGCGCGTTGATGATGGGGGAGTCGCCGGAGGTGCGGTAGAGGGTCTGCTTGATCGCCAGCACCTGCGGGTCGGCCGCGGCCTGCTCGATGAAGCGCTGCACGCTGGTCGAGAACGAGTCGTAGGGGTGGTGCACCAGCACGTCGCCCTCGCGCAGCGCGGCGAAGACGTTGCGCGGGGTCTCGCGCTCGCCGAAGGCCGGCGGGGTGGCCGGAACGTACGGCGCGTCCTTGAGGTCGGGCCGGTCGACGCCGTAGACCTGCCACAGGCACGACAGGTCGAGCAGGCCGGGCACCTGGATGACGTCGGCGGGGTCGACCTCGAGCTCGCGTAGTAGCAACTCCAGCATGTGCTCGGTCATGTCGTCGGAGACCTCGAGCCGCACCGGTTTGCCGAAACGCCGCCGCGCGAGTTCGCGTTCCATCGCCTGCAGCAGGTCCTCGTCGCGGTCCTCGTCGACCTCGAAGTCGGCGTTGCGGGTGATCCGGAACGAATGGGTCTCCACCACGGTCAGACCGGGGAACAGCAGGTCCAGGTGCGCGGCGATGAGATCTTCCATCGGCAGGAACGCCGCGATCGCCGAGGGCGCCTTGGTGCGGCGCACGCGCACGAACCGGTCGACGTTGTCGGGCACCTTCACGCGGGCGAAGTGCTCGCCGCCCGTGCCGGTGTCCTTGACCGTCACCGCGAGATTGAGGCTCAGGCCCGAGATATAGGGGAACGGGTGCGCCGGGTCGACGGCCAGCGGGGTGAGCACGGGGAACACCTGATCGGTGAAGTAGCCCGAGAGCCGTTGCCGTTCATCGTCGTCGAGATCGGCCCAGCCGATGAGATCGATGCCCTCCTCGGCCAGCGCCGGATCCACCTCGTCGAGGAACACGTGCGCGTGGCGGACGGCGAGTTCCTGGGCGCGGGCGGCGATCATCTCCAGCTGTTCCGACGGGGAGCGGCCGTCGGCGGAGCGCACGGACAGCCCGGTCTCGGCACGGCGTTTCAGGCCGGCGACACGGACCATGTAGAACTCGTCGAGATTCGAGGCGAAGATCGCCAGGAACTTGGCGCGTTCCAGCAGCGGTAGCGAGGCGTCCTCGGCGAGCGCGAGGACGCGGGCGTTGAAGTCGAGCCAGCTCAGTTCCCGGTTGAGGTAGCGATCCCTGGGCAATCGCTGTGTCGTCGGGTCACCGCCCGAGGCGGTGGCGGCCGCAGGTGGCGGGGAAATCGGGGGCTGCTGCTTGATGGTTTCCGTATCGCTCACGCTGTCAATCATCCCCTACGAACCGGGCAGTCCGCAGTATGACGTTGCCGCGTTCGTCCGATCCTGACCAGTGGTGGCGATCGGCTAGCACACGGTGCGAACGGGATCACCGAGGTGACAGGACAGCCCGAACTCGCGGAGGGTGCGCGCGGTGTGGGCGCCGACGCCCAGCCCGCGGACGGTGGCGAGGTC
This sequence comes from Nocardia fodinahabitans, assembly GCF_052983615.1. NCBI lineage: Bacteria > Bacillati > Actinomycetota > Actinomycetes > Mycobacteriales > Nocardiaceae > Nocardia > Nocardia fodinahabitans. Next base: position 1,121,086 of record NZ_JBRJJC010000001.1, on the reverse strand, counting down.
GGCGGGGGTGTCTACGTCGCAACGAAGGCCCGGCCAGTGCCCGGCGAGCTCGCGCGCGCCGTCGGTGCGGTGGGCCTGCGCGGAGCCGGCGCCGAATCGGGGAGCCAGCGGGGCGGTCGTATCGCGGACCAGTAATGCCGCGGTGCCGGTGCCGGTGTGGTCGATCACTACCGAGCGGACACCGTCGGGTGCGACGGTGAGCAGGTCGGCCAGTTCGGCCGGGCGCAGGGCGGGGAGGTCGGCCTGCAGGGCCAGCAGATGGGCCGGGCCGTGCCGGTCGCGAACGTCGGCCGCGCCCGCGGACAGCGCGGCGTTGAGCGGATCGGGAGCGCCGACCGGTTCGCCGAGGACGTGTGCGCCGAGCTCGCGGGCGCGGGTCGCGACGAGCGGATCGGGGGTGACCACCGTCAGCGACAGCACCTCGGGCACGGCGGTCGCGGCCACGACGGTGTCGGTGAACATGGCCAGCACGAGCTGACCGCGCTGCTCGGGAGTCAGCACGTCGGCCAGCCTGCTCTTGGCCCGATCGATGTGCTTGACCGCCATCACGGCGTGCACGGTGTGCGGACGCATGACATCAATCCTTACATGGCATATTGAGCTGATGACGAGGGCGGCGGTTATGGGTGCGGGGTCGTGGGGCACCGCGTTCGCGAAGGTGTTGGCGGAGGCGGGGACCGAGGTCACGATCTGGGCCAGACGGAGCGAGGTGGCGCGGGCGCTCGACAGCGAGCACCGCAATCCGTTCTACCTGCCCGACGTGCAGTTGCCGCCGGTGCGCGCCACCGACGATCACCGGGCCGCGCTCGCCGGCGCCGACTTGGTCGTGCTCGCGGTCCCGTCGCAGACGCTGCGCGCGAATCTGGAGCAGTGGAAGGGCGATATCGACCCCGACGCGACGTTGCTGAGCCTGGCCAAGGGCATCGAGACCGGCACTCTGCTGCGGATGAGTCAGGTGATCGCCGAGGTCACCGGAGCCGCGCCGGGGCGCATCGCGGTGCTGTCCGGCCCGAATCTCGCGGGCGAGATCGTCGAACGGCAGCCCGCGGCCACCGTGATCGCGTGTACCGACAGCGAACGAGCCGGGGTCGCGCAGCGGGCCTGCGCTACCGGCTATTTCCGGCCGTACACCAACACCGATGTGATCGGCTGCGAGATCGGTGGCGCGTGTAAGAACGTCATCGCGCTGGCCTGCGGCATCGCCTCGGGAATGGGGCTGGGCGACAATACGATCGCCAGCCTGATCACCCGCGGACTGGCCGAAGTCATCCGGCTCGGGGTCGCGCTCGGCGCGCAGCCGGTCACCCTGGCCGGGCTCGCCGGCGTCGGCGATCTGGTGGCAACCTGCACCTCGCCGCTGTCGCGTAACCGGTCCTTCGGGTATGTCCTCGGAGCGGGCGGGTCGATGCAGGTCGCGCAGGACGCGACCCATGGGCAGGTGGCCGAGGGTGTGAAGTCGTGCACATCGGTGCGGGCCCTGGCCGCCGCGCACGATGTGGAGATGCCGCTGACCGACGCGGTGCACCGGGTGTGTCACGAGGGTCTTTCGGTGAGCGAGGCGGTCGACAGTCTGCTCGGCAGGCGGATCAAACCCGAGTAGGTCGATAGCGCCGCAGGTCGGCCGACCGGTTACGGTGACGTTCATGACGAACCGGATCAGGGTGGCCGTGGTTTTCGGCGGACGCAGCGGCGAACACGCCGTCTCGTGTGTGTCGGCGAGCAGTGTGCTGCGCAACCTCGATCCCGAGCGCTACGAGGCGGTGCCGATCGGCATCACCACCACCGGCAGCTGGGTGCTCGCCGAGGGCCTCGGCGCGCTCGAACTCAGCCATGACGCGCTACCCGCGGTCGACGCGACGGGCACCGCGCTCACCCTGGCCGCCGATCCGGGTCGGGGTGGCGCACTGGTCGCCCTCGACGATCCAGCCGCCGCGCTGGGCGGTGTCGATGTGGTGTTCCCGATCCTGCACGGTCCGTTCGGTGAGGACGGGACGCTGCAGGGCATGCTCGAATTAGCCGGCGTCCCCTATGTGGGGGCGGGCGTGCTGGCCAGCGCCGCGGGCATGGACAAGGAGTTCACCAAGAAATTGCTGGCCGCCGAGGGTCTGCCCGTCGGTGTGCAGGTGGTGCTGAGGCCCGGCACGGCGACGCTGACCTCGGACGAGCGGGCGCGCATCGGCCTGCCCGCGTTCGTGAAGCCGGCCCGTGGCGGATCGTCGATCGGCATCACCAAGATCACCGACTGGGCCGAGCTGGACGCCGCCGTCGCGGCCGCGCGCGAACACGATCCGAAGGTGATCGTCGAAGCGGGCATCATCGGACGCGAAGTCGAGTGCGGTGTCCTGGAATTCGCCGACGGCCAGGTACGGGCCAGCGTCGTCTCCGAGATCCGGATGCCCGATGCCGACGCCGCGGCCCCGGAGTTCTACGACTTCGCCACCAAGTACCTCGACGACGTCTGCGAATTCGACGTCCCCGCCAAGCTCGACGACGAGGTCGCCGATCAGATCCGCGAGCTGTCGGTGCGCGCCTTCCGCGCCCTGGACTGCCAGGGCCTGGCCCGCGTCGACTTCTTCGTCACCGCCGACGGCCCGGTGATCAACGAGATCAACACCATGCCCGGCTTCACCCCGATCTCGCAGTACCCACGGATGTGGGAAGCGACCGGCGTCGACTACCCGGCCCTCGTCTCGACACTGATCGAAACCGCCGTCGCACGCGGCACCGGCCTGCGCTGAGCTTTCGGCGGCTGGCGCCGCAGGTTTTCGGCCTCGTGACCTCGCATCCGAGGGGCGATACTGCGCCTTCGGCGTTCCGTCTCGCCCCTCGGATGCGAGGCGGCCGAAAACGTGGTGGTTGCGCCTCGGAGTAACGAGACTCCGAACTACAGCTCGCCGGGAGTCGGTTCGCGGGCGGGCAGATTCGCGGTGATGACCTCGGACACCGTCTGGATGGAGCCCGCGCCCGAGCCGTCGGGGACGGTCAGGGCGATGTAGGTCTCGCGGTCGACGGCGAACCAGGTGCCGACCTTGCCGACCTCGTCGCGGACCTGGAACCACTTCACGCCGTCGACGACGGTCAGCGGGGACGCGCGGTTGAATTCGAGCGGCCGGTCCAGGCCACAGCGCAGGACGATCGGCTCGCCGCCGTCGGGGTGCTGCCAGGCGCGGGTCGCGGGCGGCGCCGGTTCGACGAGGGTGGACTTGGTGTACTCGCCGAGGACGGCGGGCAGGGCGGGGAGTAGGGCCTGGCAGGCCGGGCCGTCGGCCGCCGGGGCGGGGACCGGGCCGAGGGCGAGGGGCGCGCGTTCGACCGGGGCACGCAGGGCGATGAAGGCGGCGACGAGGACGCCGACGATCAGCACGATCGGCAGGGCGACGGCGGTGGCGATCAGCGCGGGGGAGTAGGGGGTCGAGAGGTCGTCCGTGCCCGGCTTCGTGGCGCCGTCGGTGGAACTCGTGCCGGTCGACTCGGCGGGCTCGCCTGCCGTCGACTCGTCATCCGTGCCGGTAGCGGACTGGTCGGCCGACGACTCGGCCGCGGAGTCAGGGGCGTCGCCACCCGGAGACTTACCGTCCCGGTCGTCCGCCGCTGTCGAGTCCGACGAATCCGCCGCCATAACCGTCCGGTCCCTTCCGTTGTGTCCGATCGCCTCCGAAAGGGTACCGTCGGGGCGATTTCGTCGGTCAGCAGCACACTGGGAAGGGGCCGGTCATCAGCGAGGACAGCCGTCCGCAGACGGTGCGTGAGCTGGGTGAGTTCGCCCTGATCGACCGGATCACCGCGAATCGCGAGCAGGCGCCGCAGGTGCTGCTCGGGCCCGGTGACGACGCCGCGCTGGTCGCCGCGCCTGATGGCCGGTTCGTGGTGAGCACCGACATGCTCGTCGAGGGCAGGCACTTCCGCCGCGACTGGTCGACGCCCGAGGACATCGGCCGCAAGGCCATCGCGCAGAACGCCGCCGACATCGTCGCCATGGGCGCGCGCCCGACGGCGTTCGTCGTCGCGCTCGGCTGCCCGGCCGACACCCCGGTGTCGGTGGTCACCGGCATCGCCGACGGTATGTGGCGCGAGGCGAGCCGCGCGGGCGGGTCCATCGCGGGCGGCGATCTGGTGCGCAGCGACCAGCTGGTCATCTCGGTGACCGCGTTCGGCGACCTCGGCGGGCAGGCGGCGCGCACCCGCTCCGGTGCGCGGGCCGGCGACATCGTCGCGGTCGCGGGCGAACTCGGCTGGTCCGGGGCCGGGCTGGCCGTATTGTCCGGCGACGCCGACTCTTCCGACCCGGCCTTCGCGCATGCCCTTGCGACGCACCGGGTTCCGCAACCGCCCTACGCCGCGGTGCTCGACGTCGGCGGCGGCGCCGCGCCGACCGCGCTCACCGACGTCTCCGACGGATTGCTCGCCGACCTCGGCCACCTCGCGACGGCCTCGGGCGTCGCCGTCGACCTGCGCAGCGCGGCGCTGGCCGACCCCGATCTGGCCGCAGTGGCCGCGTTGCTCGATACCGATGCGGCGCAATGGATTCTGGCCGGCGGTGAGGACCACGCCTTCGCGGGCACCTGGCCGGCGGGCACCGCGTTGCCGCCGGGTTGGCGGGCGATCGGCGTCGTCTCCGCAGGCAGCGGCGTCACCGTGGACGGCGCCGCGCCGACCGGCGGCACCGGCTGGGAATCGTTCCGTGGGGTGGACGCCACGCCCGGCGGCCGGAACCGATAGGTTGTGCGGTCATGGGTGCCAAACCACTGTCGGAGATCATCGATCCGGGCTGGGCCCGGGCACTGGAGCCGGTGGCCGACCGGATCAGCGAGATGGGCGAATTCCTGCGTGCCGAGAACACCGCGGGCCGGGGCTATCTGCCCGCCGGGGAGAACGTGCTACGCGCGTTCCGCCGCCCGTTCGACGCCGTGCGCGTGCTGATCGTCGGCCAGGATCCCTACCCGACGCCGGGCCATGCCATGGGGCTGAGTTTCTCTGTCGCGCCTGATGTCTCGCCGGTGCCGCGCAGCCTGTCCAACATCTTCGCCGAGTACAGCAAGGACCTCGGCTTCGATACGCCCAGCTGCGGTGACCTGAGCCCGTGGTCGGATCAGGGCGTGCTGCTGCTGAACCGGGTGCTCACCGTGACTCCCGGTACGCCCGCCTCGCATCGCGGCAAGGGCTGGGAAGCGGTCACCGAGCAGGCCATCCGGGCACTGGTCGCCCGCGACGAGCCGCTGGTCGCCGTGCTCTGGGGGCGCGACGCCGGCTCGCTCAAACCAACCCTCACCGAGGCCGAGATCCCCTATATCGAATCGGCCCACCCCTCACCGTTGTCGGCCTCGCGCGGATTCTTCGGTTCGCGGCCCTTCTCCCGGGTCAACGAACTGCTCGACGAACTCGGAGCCGAACCCGTCGATTGGCGGCTGCCCTGACCCGGGGCGTCGCCCGCACCAGAAGAAAAATGATGAAGGAGCACAACCCGATGCACATCTCCACCGTTCGCGCCGCCGTCGCGACCGCCGCCGTCGCCGCCGCCCTGACCGCGGGCGCCGCCTCGGCCAACGCGGCTGGCCTGGCGCTCGAGCCCTACAACGAGGAGGCCGCGCCGGTGGCCACCACCCAGATCGGTGAGGAATGGACCTCCACCGGCACCTCCACCATCTCCTCGGGTGTGAACGCGAAGGTGACCTGCCTGCTGCAGAACACCTTCAGCGCCCTCGGCGCGGCCTGCTAATTGGCGGCTGGCGCCGCGGGTTTCGGCCTCGTGACCTCGCCGCCGAGGGGTGATACCGCGCCTGCGGCGGTACGTCTCACCCCTCGGCGGCGAGGCGGCCGAAACCGTGGTGGTCAGTTGAGGCCGAGGTAAGCAGGCTTGCGCTTGCCGACGAAGGCATCTACGCCCTCCCGGCCGGTTTCGCTGTTCGCGGCGGCGGAGATGCTGTCGCGTTCGGCATCGAGCTGCTGGTCCAGAGTCGCCGTCGGCGATTGGGCCAGCAGCTTTTTCATGGCCGCGTAGGTGGCGCGGGGGCCGGTGACGAAGCTCTGGGCGACCCGCAGCGCCTCGGCGCGGACCTCGTCGTCGGCGACGGTGCGGCTCAGGATGCCCAGGCGCACGGCCTCTTCGGCACCGAGCACGGCGTCGGTGAGCAGGATCTCACTGGCGCGGCTGGTGCCGACGATTCGGGGCAGCAGCCAGGACATGCCGCCGTCGGGGCTCAGGCCGATGCCGGGGTAGGCGGGGCGCAGCTTGGTCGACGGGCCACCGATCGCGATGTCGGCGGCGCACACCAGGCTCATGCCGGCCCCGGCGGCCCAACCGTGCACCGAGGCCACGACCGGGACCGGCGTCGCGGCCAACGCGCGCACGAAGTCGTGCAGCTCGGACGCGAGCCGATGCAGGTAGGCGCCACGGTCCTCGGCACCGGCGAAATGGTGGACGTTGCCGCCCGCGCAGAAGTTGGCGCCGGTGCCGGTCAGCAGCACGGCGCCGACCTCGGGATCGAGCGCGCGCAGGGCCTCGGTGCCCGCGTTGATCAGGTCGAAATTCATCGAAGTGCCCGCGGCGGCGGTGGCGATCGGCAGCTGCAGGACGCCGTCGACGACAGTGACGGCGGTGACCGGTTCGGTGGTACTCATGGCGTCACCCTAGCGAGAGCCGCGCCGCCACCACTGTTCGGGCAGCAGGGTGAAGGGGTCGACGCGGCGGACTCCGGTGTCGGCGAAGCCGTGCCTGCGATAGAAGGCATGGGCGCGTGGATAGTCGCCGAAGACCCACAGCGTGCACGGCGAGCCAGGGGCGGCGGCCTCGATCAGCGCGTCCGCGACGCCGGTGCCGTGCCAGGCCGCGCGGACGTACAGCGCTTCCAGTTCGAATTCGGTCGCCGAGGCGAAGCCGATCAGCCGGTCACCGGACAGCGCGATCGGCAGGCGGTGCGTTCCGTCGGTGCGGCGGCGTTCCCAGGTGAGCGCGGAGCGTTCGAGATCGAACCCGGACAGCACATGGCCGGGGACCAGGGCATCGTAGGCTTCGCGCCAGCTCGCGATGTGGCAGGCGGCGAGCGCGGTGACCCGCTCGGCGGTCAGCGACTCGATACGCCAGTCAGCCACGTCGACCTCCACCGACGACAAAGCCCCGGACCACCCACGCGGGGTGCCGGGGCACTGTCGGCAGAATGTACGGGCTGAGAATCAGCCGCGGACGACCTTGCCCGCCTTCAGGCAGGAGGTGCACACGTTCATCCGGCGGGTGTTGCCAGGGGCAACCTGCGCACGCACGGTCTGGATGTTCGGGTTCCAGCGACGGTTGGTGCGCCGGTGCGAGTGCGAGACCGACTTCCCGAAACCGGGGCCCTTGGCGCAGACGTCGCAAACGGCAGCCATGTCGCGAGCTCCTTCATGTCATAAGCGGACAGCGGCGCACGTATGCCCGCTGAACCGGAAACTGATGTCGTCAAATGCCTTGCCGACTTGCGTCGGCCAGCGCAGACCGGGATCGGCCGCACGAGGCAACCCTGCAAGGGTAGCTGGCCGGGCCGTGAACTTCCAAACCGGGTGTCCCGGTCGACACGCCGGGCACGGCCCGGATGACGGGCCCGTCCGCGGTCAGCATACCCCTGTCGGTTGCTGGCGCTAACCTGGCGTGCGGTGCCCGGCGGGCGGGCACCGCCAACAGTGAGCGAGGTGACGGTGTCGCAGGTGCGGGAGGCGCTGGACGGCGCCGAGCTGCTGGACTGGGCCAGGACCTGCCGCACCGATCTGGAACTACGCCGCGCCGAGATCGACGCGCTCAACGTGTTCCCCATCGCCGACTCCGACACCGGCACCAATCTGCTCGCCACGATGCGCGCCGCCGTCGCCGCCGCCGAGCGCGCGATTCCCGACGCGACGCTTGCTGGTCTCACCGCCGATCGAGCCGGCCTCGCGAACGCGGACCTCGATGCGGGCGGTATCGCGGGCGTGGACCTCGGTGGGGGCGGTATCGCGGGTGTGGACCTCGGTGGGGGCGGTATCGCGGGCGTGGACCTCGGTGGGGGCGGTATCGCGGGTGTGGATCCCCGTGCGGGCGGTATCGCGGCTGTGGATCCCCGTGCGGGCGGCATCGGCGGCGTGGATCGCGGTGCGGGTGTCGAGTCGGAATCGGACGGCGCCGGAACGGGCGCCGCGGGCGTCGGACTCGGCGCGGAGGACAGCGCGGTCGGGGTCGACCCGAGAGCTACGGAGACCGACGGCGCCCTTTCAGCACATCTCGTCGCGCAGGCGCTCGCGCGCGGAGCGACCACGGGTGCGCGGGGCAACTCGGGGATCATTCTGTCGCAGGTGCTGCGCGGGATCGCCGAGGCGGTGATCGGGGGTCCGCTGACCGGGGAACGGTTGCGGACGGCCCTGCGGCGGGCCGCGGTGCTCGTGCGCACCGGACTCAGCGCCCCCGTCGAGGGCACGATCCTGACGGTGCTCGACCGTGCCGCCGTCGCGGCCGACGCCTCGGCGGAACTCTCGCTGATCTCCGTCGCGCAGTCGGCGGCCGAGGGCGCCGCGCGTGCGCTCAACGAGACGCCGGCGCAGCTGGGCGTCCTGCGGGCGGCGGGCGTGGTCGATGCCGGTGCCAGGGGACTGCTGGTACTGCTCGATTCCCTGGTGCGGCAGATCTGCGGCCAGGCCCCGGCCAGGGACAGCTACCTGCGGGCCGACGGGCAGGACTCGGCGCGGCGGTGGCCCGGCGCCGACGACAGCCGACCCGACAGCGGCCGACGCGACCACGGCCGACCCGACGGCGGCCGACCAACGGCCGTCGACGGCCGAGAGCATCCGGTCGGCCCGGCGCGGCCCCGAACCGCCGATTCGGAACCGGCGCGCCCCGCCGACTCCTGGGATGACCACCGCGACTCCCCGGATCCCCACTTCGAGGTCATGTACGTGATCGCCGGCACGGACGAGGCCGCCGCGTCGGGACTGCGCGACCGGCTCACCGTCCTCGGCGATTCGGTCGTCGTGGTCGGCGACGGGGACAGCACCTGGTCGGCGCATGTGCACTGCCGCGACGCGGGCGCGGCGATCGAAGCCGGACTGGCGATCGGCACCGTCACCGGCATCCGCATCGAGAGCTTCGCGGTGACCGCGCCCCACGGCGGACATGCCGAGCGTGCCGTGCCCGACGCCGCGGGCGACGGTGCGCACGCGACCGACGGCGATGGTCGGCACCGCGCCGGGCCGCTGGTGCCCGCCGACCGCGGCATCCTGGCGGTGGCCTCCGGCGCTGCGGCCGCTCGCCTGTTCGAGGACGCGGGCGCGGTGGTGCTGCGCGGTGACCGCCAGCTCGACACGACCGCCCTGCTGACCGCGATCCGCGCGATGCCGAACCGGGAAGTCCTCGTGCTCCCCAACGGCGCGCTGCCCGCGCAGGAACTCGTGGCCGCCGGTGTCGCCGCCCGTGACGGGTCACGTGACGTCCTGTTGCTGCCGAGCGCGTCCATGGTGCAGGGCTTGGCCGCGCTCGCGGTCCACGATCGCGGCCGGATCGCCGTCGACGACGCGTTCGCGATGTCGGAGGCGGCCGCGGCCACCCGCTGGGGCGCGTTGCGCCCGGCGCGAGTGCGCGCGCTCACCATGGTCGGGATGTGCTCGCCCGGTGACGGGCTCGGCCTGGTCGGCCAGGACGTGGTGGTCATCGACCCCGACGTGGTCGGCGCCGGCCGCATCCTGCTGGACCGGATGCTCGGCCTCGGTGGCGAGTTGGTGACCTTGCTGATGGGCGCCGACGCGGGCCCCGAACTGGGCGCGGTCCTGGCCGAGCACGTGACGGCCGGATTCCCCGGTGTCGAGGTCGTGGTGTATTCCGGTGGGCAGCAAGCTGATCTGGTGCAGATAGGGGTCGAGTGATGGCGACGTTGAGTGACCGGCTCGACCACGTGCTCGGAGTGAAGGCGGCCGACCGGCTGACCGAGGCGTTCGACATGACCACGGTCGAGGACCTGCTGCGCCACTATCCCGTCCGCTACGCCACCCAGGGCCAGCCGCTGACCGAGGAGGAACCGGAGGAGAGCGCGCACATCACCGTCATCGGGCGGATCACCAAAACCGAACTGCGCCCGATGAAGAACCGGCGCGGCTCACTGCTGAAGGTACAGCTCGACACCGGCGCCGCCCGGCCGATCGAGGCGACTTTCTTCAATGGTGACAAGGTGCGCTACCTGGTGAAAGAGGGTGTGCGGGCGATGATGTCGGGCACCGTGCACTGGTGGCGCCCCGACCGCTGGAACCTCTCGCACCCGGACTACCTGATCCTGCCCGACAAGGCCGAGGCCGGCGTCGAGGAGCTCACCTCCGTGCGCGGCAGCGGCGCGCTGCGCGGGCTGGCGCAGAGCGCGAAAGGCGCCGGGGGAGTGGACGCGGCGTTCTTCGAGCGCGAATTCGTGCCGGTCTACCCGGCGACGGCGAAGGTGCAGAGCTGGGACCTGCTGGCCTGTATCCGCCAGGTCCTCGACCAGCTCGACCCGATCGAGGACCCGCTGCCGGCCGACCTGCGCGAGGAACGCAACCTGCTCGAGGTCTCCGACGCGCTGCGCCTGATCCACCTGCCCGAGCACAAGCTCGATATCGAGAAGGCCAGGGACCGGCTGCGTTTCGACGAGGCGCTGGCCCTGCAGTTGGTGCTCGCCGAACGCAGGCACGAGGTCGAGGGCCGCACCGCCCCGGCCTGCCCGCCGCGCACCGACGGTATCGCGGCCGCCTTCGACGAGCGGCTGCCGTTCGAGCTGACCGAGGGCCAGCAGCAGGTGATCGACGAGATCTCCGCCGACCTGTCGCGCACCCGACCGATGCACCGTCTGCTGCAGGGCGAGGTGGGCTCGGGCAAGACGATCGTCGCGCTGCACGCGATGCTGCAGGCGGTCGACGCGGGCCGCCAGTGCGCGCTGCTCGCGCCGACGGAAGTCCTTGCTGCCCAGCACTATCGGTCGCTGCGGGCGATGCTCGGTGATCTCGGCACCGCCGGGGAGCTCGGCGCGGCCGAACACGCGACCAAGGTGGTGTTGCTCACCGGGTCGATGTCGGTGGCGGCCAAGAAGGCGGCGCTGCTGGACGCGATGACCGGCGAGGCGGGCCTGGTCATCGGCACGCACGCGCTCATCCAGGACGCGGTGGAATTCTTCGATCTCGGCCTGGTGGTCGTCGACGAACAGCACCGCTTCGGCGTCGAACAGCGAGATGCCCTGCGGGCCAAGGCCAAGGACGGCATCAGCCCGCATCTGCTGGTCATGACGGCCACGCCGATCCCGCGCACCATCGCGATGACCACGCTCGGTGATCTGGAGACCTCCACCCTCACCCAGCTGCCCAGGGGCCGTTCGCCGATCGTGTCGAAAGTGGTGCCGCGCAAGCTGCATCCGGGCTGGGTCGACCGGGCCTGGGAGCGCATTCTCGAAGAGGTCGGTGCGGGCAGGCAGGCGTATGTGGTGTGCTCGCGGATCGGCGAGGACCCCGATGCCCCGCCCGCCAAGGGCAAGAAATCGGCCGAGGAGAAGGAAGGCCCGACCACCCAGGCGGCGGTCGAGATGTACGAGACGCTGAGCGCGGGCGCGCTGTCCGGGGTGCGGGTCGGACTGCTGCACGGGCGCCTGCCGTCGGACGAGAAAGACCAGGTGATGCGCCAATTCAACGACGGCGCCATCGATGTCCTGGTCTGCACCACGGTCGTCGAGGTCGGCGTCGACGTGCCGAACGCGACGGTGATGGTGATCGTCGACGCCGACCGGTTCGGCGTGAGTCAGCTGCACCAGCTGCGCGGCCGGATCGGTCGTGGCCGGCATCCCGGCCTGTGCCTGCTGATCACCGACGCCGCGCCCGGCGGCACCGCGATGGCCCGGCTGGAGGCGGTCGCCGCCACCACCGACGGCTTCGAGCTCTCGGTGCTCGACCTGCGCCAGCGCCGCGAGGGCGATGTGCTCGGCGCGGCCCAGTCCGGCACCGCCCGGTCGCTGCGGCTGCTGTCGCTGCTCGACGACCTCGAGGTGATCACCGCCGCCCAGGAGCTGGCCAGGCAGGTCGTCGCCGACGATCCCGGCCTGGTGAAGCATCCCGGGCTGGCGGGGATGATGAACGCCGCCGTCGACGGCGAACGCATCGAATACCTCGCGAAATCCTGACGCTCAGCGCGGCAGGCGCGGATACGGCAGATCGGTGCTGGTGTGCTCGGCCACCGCGAGCGGCCGCCCGATCTGCGGGAACGCGCGCTGCGGGCACGCGGGCCGCTCACACACCTTGCAGCCCGCCCCGATCGGCACCGCCACCTGCGGGTCCTCCAGTTGCAGGCCCTGGGAGTAGACCAGCCGGTCGGCGTATTCGATATCGCAGCCGAGCCCGATGACGAAGTTCTTCGACGCGGTGCCGTAGCCCTGCGCCGAGGCCGGGGTGGTCCGGGCGATCCACAGGTAGCGGCGCCCGTCGGGCATCTCCGAGATCTGGGTGAGGATGCGGCCCGGGTGCGCGAACGCCTCGTGGGTAACCCACAGCGGGCAGCTGCCGCCGACCCGGGAGAAATGGAACGCGGTGGCGGACTGCCGTTTCGAGATGTTGCCCGCCCGGTCGGTGCGCACCAGGAAGAACGGCACGCCACGCTGCCCCTGCCGCTGCAGGGTGCTCAGCCGATGGCACACCGTCTCGAAGCCGACCTCGAACCGCAGCGCGAGCAGGTCGACGTCGTAGCGCAGTTCCTCCGCCGAGCGCAGGAACCGGCCGTAGGGCAGGATCAGCGCGCCCGCGAAGTAGTTGGCCAGTCCGACCCTGGCCAGCGTGCGGGATTCGCCGGTGAGCGCCCGCGATTCGGCGAGGACATTGTCGATCTCGCGCCCGTAGAGCAGCAGGCCCAGGGTGGTCGCGATCTGGAAGGCACGCTGTCCGGGGCGCAGCCGCCGGGCCAGAGTGAGCGTGCGGGTGTCGGGGTCGTAGTGGCGCTTCGGGATGGTCGGGTCGGCGCCGTCGCCGCGGACCAGCACGGTGACGCCGGCGCGTTCCTCGGCGATCCTGGCCAGCTGCCGATCCAGCGAGCCGATGCTCAGACCCGACTCCTCGAACAGCTGCTCGGCGGCGTGGTCGAGGGTGGAGATGTGGTTGCGGTGGTCGTAGAAGAAGTCGCGCACGTCCTCGTAGGGCATGGGTGTGCCCGGCGCGCCGCTGGGCGTGTCCACCCGCGAGGACAGCAGGTCGAGCTGATCGGTGGCCGCGCGCAGGCGTCGGTGCATGGCGATGACGATGCGGGCCACCTCGGGCAGCCGGGTCGCGAGTTCCTCGACCTCGGTGATCGGCGCGGTGTCGCCGCCGCCCGCGGCCTCCACCAGGACCTCGTGCAGATCGGAGACCAGCCGCGCGTCGGAGTCGGCGGCGAAGAACTGCACATCCAGATCGAAGGTCGAGTTCAGTTTCAGCAGAACGGGAATGGTGAGCGGGCGCTGATCGCGCTCGAGCTGGTTGAGATAGCTGGGCGAGAGATCCAGCGATTTCGCGAGCGCCGCCTGAGTCATCCGTCGTTCTTCACGCAGCCGTCGTAGCCTGGCCCCCGCGTACATCTTCCGCACGCCGGAGATCCTAACTCGCCGGGTTTGCAAAGTTCGCTCGAAATCGTGATTGTCTGGGGAGAAGTCCAGTCCTGCAAGGGATTTTACCTGTGACTACCGGTGCGTAACGTGCGAAGAGACCGGTGGGTCGGGTCCGGGGTCCGTGGCGATCGGGTATCACCTCTCCGACTCTAGCGTTCGATCTTCGCAATGTTCGCTGATCGGTCGAGTGTCGCACGCAAAAATACGCTTGTGCAGTGTGTTCTCCGAATTGCGCGAGGTGCGTAGCGTGCGAATTGTGGCTGGGATCGACCGGCTGGAATCGGAGGATCAGTGAAGACTCATCTCGTTCGCAGTGTCGGCGCCGCCGAGGAGTTCCCGCGCGCGCAGCACCTGGCCACGCTGGTGGCGGAGGTGGCCACCGACCCCGTGCCGGTATCCGGTGAGGTCGCCGACATGATCGTCAACCGGATCATCGACAACGCGGCGGTGGCGGCGGCCTCGGTACTGCGCGGCCCGGTGCGGACCGCCAGGGCGCAGGCGAGCGCGCATCCGCTGCCCGCGAGCTCACCACGGCACGGCGCGACCGTGTTCGGATTGGCGGGCGCTCAGCGCTTTTCCCCGGAGTGGGCGGCGCTGGCCAACGGGGTGGCCGTGCGCGAGCTCGATTTCCACGACACCTTCCTGGCCGCCGAGTACTCCCATCCCGGCGACAACATCCCGCCGATTCTGGCCGTCGCCCAGCACACCGGGCGCAGCGGCGCCGAGCTGATCCGCGGGCTGGCCACCGGCTACGAGATCCAGATCGACCTGGTGCGCGCGATCTGCCTGCACGAGCACAAGATCGACCACGTCGCCCATCTCGGCCCGTCGGCCGCGGCGGGCATCGGCACCCTGCTCGGCCTGGACGCCGAGACCATCTACCAGGCGGTCGGGCAGGCGCTGCACACCACCACGGCGACCCGGCAATCCCGCAAGGGCGAGATCTCCAGCTGGAAGGCCTACGCGCCGGCGTTCGCGGGGAAGATGGCCGTCGAGGCGGTCGACCGTGCCATGCGGGGCGAGGGCGCGCCCGCCCCGATCTGGGAGGGCGCCGACGGCGTCATCGCCTGGCTGCTCGGCGGCACCGACGCCGAATACCGGGTGCCGCTGCCCGGCCCCGGCGAGGCCAAGCGCGCCATCCTGGACAGCTACACCAAGGAGCACTCGGCCGAGTACCAGAGCCAGGCCCCGATCGACCTCGCGCGCCGACTGCGCGAGCGGATCACCGACACCACCCGCGTCGCCTCGATCGTGCTGCACACCAGCCATCACACGCACTACGTGATCGGCACCGGTTCCGGCGATCCGCAGAAGTTCGACCCCCGCGCCAGCCGCGAAACCCTCGACCATTCGCTTCCCTATATCTTCGCCGTCGCTCTCCAGGACGGCACCTGGCATCATGAGCGCTCCTACGCGCCCGAGCGCGCGCAGCGGCCCGACACCGTCGCGCTGTGGCACAAGATCTCCACCGTCGAGGACCCGGAGTGGACTCGCCGCTATCACGCGACCGATCCGGCCGAGAAGGCGTTCGGCGCCAGGGCCGTGGTCACCCTCGACGACGGCACGGTCGTCGTCGACGAGCTCGCGGTCGCCGACGCGCATCCACTGGGCGCGCGGCCGTTCGGCCGCGCGCAGTACCTCGAGAAGTTCCGTGTCCTCGCCGACGGCGTCGTCGCGCCGGCGGAGCAGGAGCGCTTCCTCGACGCCGCGCAGCGCGCCCCGGAGCTGGCCGCGGGTGAGCTGGACCAGCTGAGTGTCGCGATCGACCCGGCGCTGTTCGACATGCTGCCCGCCGCGCGGGAAGGGCTGTTCTGATGAGTGTCTCGGGGCTGCTCGCCGCGCAGACGAGTCCGGCGGCCAAGCGCGCCGCCTTCCGGGCCGGACTCGGTTCCGGCACAGTGCAGCGGCTGCCGGGCGCGGTGAACCCACTGGTGGCCAAGCTGATCCAGGAGATCGGCTTCGACGGCGTGTACGTCTCCGGTGCGGTGGTGTCGGCCGAGCTGGCACTGCCCGACATCGGGCTGACCACGCTCACCGAGGTCGTCGAACGTGGTCGCCAGATCGCGCGCGCCACCGAGCTGCCGGTCCTCATCGATGCCGATACCGGCTTCGGCGAACCGATGAACGCCGCCCGCACGGTGGCCCTGCTCGAAGACGCGGGCCTGGCAGGCTGCCATCTCGAGGACCAGGTCAATCCGAAACGGTGCGGTCATCTCGACGGCAAGGCGGTCGTCGGCACCGCGGAGATGGTGCGCCGGATCCGGGCCGCCGTGGCGGTGCGCCGCGATCCGGGCTTCGTGATCTGCGCCCGCACGGACGCCCGGGCCATCGAGGGCTTGGACGCCGCGATCGACCGGGCCAAGGCGTACGCCGACGCCGGCGCCGACCTGATCTTCACCGAGGCGCTGGTAGCGGAGGCCGAGTTCGCGAAGTTCCGTGCCGCCGTGGATATCCCGCTGCTGGCGAACATGACCGAGTTCGGCAAGACCCCGCTGCTGTCCGCCCGGACGCTGACCGATCTCGGCTACAACGCGGTGATCTACCCGGTCACCACGCTGCGGCTGGCGATGGGCGCGATCGAGGACGGCCTGCGTGAGATCGCCACGGCCGGCACCCAATCGGCCCTGCTGGACCGCATGCAGCACCGGTCGCGGCTCTACGAACTGCTGGGTTACCAGCGCTACAACGAATTCGACTCCGGCATCTTCGATTTCACAGTGGGTGAGTGATCATGACCAGTGGACAGACGGCACCGCCGGCCATCGCCAAGGGGCTGGCGGGTGTGGTGGTCGACACGACGAGCATCTCCAAGGTGGTCGCCGAGACCAACTCGCTGACCTATCGCGGCTATCCCGTGCAGGAGCTGGCCGCGCGCCGCACCTTCGAGGAGGTCGCCTACCTGCTCTGGCACGGCGAGCTGCCCGACGACCCGCAGCTGCAGCAACTGTGCCAGCGCGAACGCGCGCAGCGCTGGATCGACCGGTCGGTACTGGCGCTGGTGGCGAAGATGCCCGACACCTGTCACCCGATGGACGTGGTGCGCACGGTCGTCAGCTACCTCGGCACCGAGGACGCCGTCTCCGAGAGCGGCGGCGAACCCGAAAGGCTCGCCGCCGCACTGCGATTGACCGCGCTGCTGCCCACGGTGATCGCGGCCGCGATGCGCAGGCGGCGCGGGCTCGACCCGATCGCCCCGCATTCCCAGCTCGGGTTCGCCGAGAACTTCCTGTACATGTGCTTCGGCGAGGTGCCTGCGCCGCGGATCGTGCGGGCGTTCGAGATCTCGCTGATCCTCTACGCCGAGCACGGTTTCAACGCCTCCACCTTCGCCGCCCGGGTGGTGACCTCCACCGGTTCGGACATGTACAGCGCGATCACCGCGGCCATCGGCGCGTTGAAGGGCAGGCTGCACGGCGGCGCCAACGAGGCGGTCATGCACACCATGCTCGAGATCGCAGACCCCGACCGGGCCGCGGCCTGGGTAGCGGAGACGCTGGCCGCGCGGCGCAAGGTGATGGGCTTCGGCCACCGGGTGTACCGCGACGGCGACTCCCGGGTGCCGACGATGAAGGCCGCCCTCGACGAGGTGGCCGCGGTGACCGGCGGGCAGCGGTGGGTGCGGATGTACGACGCGCTCGCGGCGGCGATGGCCGAGCAGACCGGTATCGCACCGAATCTCGACTTCCCCGCCGGGCCCGCCTACTACCTGATGGGCTTGGACATCGAGATGTTCACGCCCATCTTCGTGATGAGCCGGATCACCGGCTGGACCGCGCACATCGCGGAGCAGTCGGCGGCGAACGCGCTGATCCGGCCGCTGTCGGAGTATCGCGGCGTCGACCAGCGCCCGGTGCCGGCCACGCGCCACTGAACCGGCCCGCTTCGTCCGCCACTCCTCGCGGACGAAGCGGCCGGGCACCCCTGCCCCGGACGGATCGCGCCGTCCGGGGCAGTGCTGTGTCAGCGCAGCGCGGCGGCCGCCGTCACCAGATTGCGCAGCGACGCCTCGACCTCCACCGGCCCGCGAGTCTTGAGACCGCAGTCCGGGTTCACCCAGAGCCGCTCGGCCGGAACCGCTGCCAGTGCGGCCGACAGCGAGGCGGTGATCTCCTCCACCGAGGGCACCCGCGGCGAGTGGATGTCGTAGACGCCGGGGCCGACCCCGAGCGCGAAACCGGCCGCGTTCAGATCATCGAGGACCTCCATGTGTGAGCGGGCCGCCTCGATCGAGGTGACGTCGGCGTCCAGGCCCGCGATCGCCGAGATCACCTCGCCGAACTCCGAGTAGCACAGGTGCGTGTGCACCTGGGTGGTGTCGGCGACACCGGCGGTGGCCAGCCGGAACGCGTCCACCGACCAGCGCAGGTAGGCGGGCTGCTCGGCCGCGCGCAGCGGCAGCAGCTCGCGCAGGGCGGGCTCGTCGACCTGGATGATCCTGGTGCCCTGGGTCTCCAGGTCGACGGTCTCGTCCCGGATCGCCAGCGCGACCTGGCGGGCCGAGTCGGCGAGCGGCTGATCGTCGCGGACGAACGACCACGCCAGGATCGTCACCGGACCGGTGAGCATGCCCTTGACCGGCTTGGCGGTCAGCGACTGGGCGTGGCCGATCCACGACAGTGTCATCGGCTCGGGCCGCGAGACGTCGCCGAACAGGATCGGCGGGCGCACGCAGCGGGTGCCGTAGGACTGCACCCAGCCCGCCTCGGTGGCGGCGAAACCGTCGAGGAGCTCGGCGAAGTACTGGACCATGTCGTTGCGTTCCGGCTCGCCGTGCACCAGCACGTCCAGGCCGAGCTTCTCCTGCAGGGTGATCACCTCGGCGATCTCGGCCCGCATCCGGCGCACGTACTCGGCGTCGTCGATCTCGCCCTTGCGCAGCGCGGCGCGGGCCAGCCGGATGGCCGAGGTCTGCGGGTAGGAGCCGATCGTGGTGGTCGGCAGCAGCGGCAGGTCGAGGTGATCGCGCTGCGCCGCCCGGCGCTCGTCGGCGGGGGAGCGGGTCAGGTCGCCCGCGTCGAGGGCGGCCAGGCGGGCGCGGACCCGGTCGTCGTGCAGGCGCGGGTCGGTGCGCCTGGTCTCGGCGGCGGCGCGGGCCGCGGCCAGATCGTCGGCGACCGCGGCCGTGCCCTCGGCCAGCGCAGTCGCGAGAACCCGTACCTCACCGACCTTTTCGGCGCCGAAGGCCAGCCACGACCGCAGGTGGTCGTCGAGCCCGGTCTCCGGTGTCAGCGAATACGGCACGTGCAGCAGCGAGCACGAGGTCGATACGGCCACGCCGGTCCCGAGGGCGCCGAGCGTGTCGAGGGCGGCGTCGAGGTTCGTGCGCCAGACATTGCGGCCGTCGACGACGCCGGCGACCAGCAGCTTGCCTGCCAGCGCGGGGACCGCGGGCACTTCGGTGCCCCCGGTGACATCGAGGGCGACACCCTCGATTCCGGTGTCCGCCAGCGCCGCCAGCGCACCATCGGGCTGCCCGAAGTAGGTGGCGACCAGCATCGCGGGCCGGTCTTGCGCGGCCGACAGCGCGGTATAGGTGTCGCGCACGAGCCCGATCTCGGCCTCGGTCAGGTCGGTGACCAGCACCGGCTCATCGATCTGCACCCACTGCGCGCCCGCCTCGGCCAGCCGCGCCAGCAGGTCCTGGTACAGCGGCAGCAGCTCCGGGAGCCGGTCCAGCGCCACGCCGTCGGCGGACTTGGCCAGCTTCAGGAAGGTCAGCGGGCCGATCACCACCGGCCGCGCCTGCACGCCGAGCGCGATCGCCTCGGCGAGTTCGGTCAGCAGCTTCTCCGGGTGCAGGGAGAAGGTGGTGGCCGCGTCGATCTCGGGGACCAGGTAGTGGTAGTTGGTGTCGAACCACTTGGTCATCTCCAGCGGCGCGACCGTGTCGGTGCCGCGCGCGGCCGCGAAATAGCGGTCCAGCGGGTCGGCGATGCCGGCCACCCGGTGCGGCAGTGCGCCGAGCAGCACGGCGGTGTCGAGCATCTGGTCGTAGTAGGAGAAGGTGCCGACGGGCACCGAATCCAGTCCGGCCTCCTGCAGTGCGGCGAACTGCACGGTGCGCAGCATGCGGCCGACGGCGTGCAGGTCCTCGGCGCCGAGCCGGCCGGCCCAGTAGGACTCGGTGGCGCGCTTGAGTTCCCGGCGCGGGCCGACTCGCGGCAGGCCGAGAACCGTTGCGGTGAACGGGGAGTGCGAAACAGTCACGGAGATTCTCCAGTGTCGTGCAGGGAGAGCCGACGCCTTTCGCGGGTGACGAAGACACCTCCGGGGACCCGTCGCGAGGACACGACAGGCCGGCACAGGTGGTCCGCGCGCCCGATCCACGAGGCGGTGGCCGCCGGATACGGCGTATCCGGCACAGTCGGCAGGTCTTCGGACTCGCGGGCACCGGTCGGGTGATCGACCGACCTACTGGCCGTCGCTTCCCGGGCTTCGTGCCCAGTGCTGATGACGGCGGTCGTTCCTGCATACCGCTGCGGGACAGTCCCGGATTCCCACCGGGTTCCCTCTTCACCCGGCACGGTGTGCCCGGGCTTCGACGCCGGCGCGGGAGGTCGGGGCTCCGACTCTTCCACCGCGCAGGCGAACCAGCTGCGGCATCCAGCATAGGGCCTCGGCGTGGGCCGCCGCGACCACCCCGGCCCGCGCCGCCCGCGTGACCTGCGCTTCGGCGGCGCACCGCCGACCGCCCGCCACGGTGAGATGTGACGGCTCGATGAACGCAACTTCGCAGGTGGGCGGGTGTGCGATGTGAAGATTGCTGCGAAGCCACCTTGCGTGACTGTCCTGCGGTCACGTCCGGGTACCGTAGTCCAATGTTCTCGAAAGTCTTGGTCGCCAATCGTGGTGAGATCGCCATTCGCGCCTTCCGCGCGGCATACGAACTCGGCATCGGAACGGTCGCGGTGTTCCCTCATGAGGACCGCAACTCCGTCCATCGGCTGAAGGCGGCCGAGTCGTACCAGATCGGCGAGGAAGGGCACCCGGTCCGGGCGTACCTGTCCATCGAGGCGATCATCGACGCGGCCAAGAGCGCGGGCGCCGACGCGATCTACCCCGGCTACGGCTTCCTCTCCGAGAACCCCGACCTCGCGGCCGCCTGTGAGCGCGAGGGCATCACCTTCATCGGCCCCTCGGCCGGCGTGCTGGAGATGGCGGGTAACAAGGCCACCGCCATCGCCGCCGCCAAGGCCGCCGGGCTGCCGGTGCTGAAGTCCAGCGAGCCCTCCGCCGATATCGACGCGCTGCTGGCCGCCGCCCAGGAATTCGAGTACCCGATCTTCGTCAAGGCCGTCGCCGGTGGTGGCGGTCGCGGTATGCGCCGGGTCGCCGCGCCCGAGCAGCTGCGCGAGTCGATCGAGGCGGCCTCGCGCGAGGCCGAGTCGGCCTTCGGCGATCCGACCGTGTTCCTCGAGCAGGCCGTGGTGAACCCGCGCCACATCGAGGTGCAGATCCTGGCCGACCAGCACGGCAATGTCATGCACCTGTTCGAGCGCGACTGCTCGCTGCAGCGCCGGCACCAGAAGGTGATCGAGCTCGCGCCCGCGCCGAACCTGGATCCCGCACTGCGCGAACGGATCTGCGCCGACGCGGTGGCCTTCGCCCGCCAGATCGGCTACAGCAACGCCGGCACCGTGGAGTTCCTGCTCGACGAGCGCGGCAACCACGTGTTCATCGAGATGAACCCGCGCATCCAGGTCGAGCACACGGTCACCGAGGAGATCACCGACGTCGACCTGGTGCAGTCCCAACTGCGGATCGCCGCCGGGGAGACCCTCACCGATCTGGGCCTGAGCCAGGACACGGTGTCGATCCGGGGCGCCGCGCTGCAGTGCCGCATCACCACCGAGGACCCGGCCAACGGCTTCCGCCCCGACACCGGTCGCATCACCGCCTACCGCACGCCCGGTGGCGCGGGCATCCGCCTCGACGGCGGCGCGAACCTGGGCGCGGAGATCGGCGCCTACTTCGACTCGATGCTGGTCAAGCTGACCTGCCGCGGTCGCGACCTGCCCGCCGCCGCCGCGCGCGCCCGGCGCGCGCTGGCCGAGTTCCGCATCCGTGGCGTCACGACCAACATCCCGTTCCTGCTCTCGGTGCTCGACGACCCGGACTTCCAGGCGGGCCGGGTCACCACCTCGTTCATCGATGAGCGGCCCGAGCTGCTGACCTCGCGCGGCTCGGCCGACCGTGGCACCAAGATCCTGAGCTACCTGGCCGACGTCACCGTCAACAAGCCGCACGGCGACCGCCGTACCACGGTGTACCCGTACGACAAGCTGCCGGCCGCCGATCTGACCCTGCCGCCGCCGGACGGCTCGCGCCAGCGTCTGCTCGCCCTCGGCCCGGACGGTTTCGCCAGTGCCCTGCGCGAGCAGAAGGCGCTCGGCGTCACCGACACCACCTTCCGTGACGCGCACCAGTCGCTGCTGGCGACCCGCGTGCGCACCAACGGCCTGCTCGGTGTGGCCGGACACGTCGCCCGGCTGACCCCCGAGCTGCTCTCGATCGAGGCCTGGGGCGGCGCGACCTACGATGTGGCGCTGCGCTTCCTGCACGAGGACCCGTGGGAGCGGCTGGCCGCGCTGCGCGAAGCCGTGCCCAATATCTGTCTGCAGATGCTGCTGCGCGGTCGCAACACCGTCGGCTACACGCCGTACCCGGAGCAGGTCACCCGCGCCTTCGTCTCCGAGGCCGCGACCACCGGCATCGACATCTTCCGCATCTTCGACGCGCTCAACAATGTCGACCAGATGCGCCCGGCCATCGACGCGGTGCGCGAAACCAACACGGCCATCGCCGAAGTCGCGCTCAGCTACACCGGCGACCTGCTCGACCCGAACGAGTCGCTCTACACGCTGGACTACTACCTGAAGCTGGCCGAGCAGATCGTCGACGCGGGCGCGCACGTGCTCGCGATCAAGGACATGGCGGGCCTGCTGCGCGCCCCCGCGGCGGCGAAGCTGGTCACCGCGCTGCGCAGCAACTTCGACCTGCCGGTGCACGTGCACACCCACGACACCCCCGGCGGTCAGCTGGCCACCTACCTCGCCGCCTGGCAGGCCGGCGCCGACGCGGTCGACGGCGCGTCGGCGGCGATGGCGGGCACCACCTCGCAGCCCGCGCTCTCGGCGATCGTCGCCGCCACCGCGCACACCGAGCGCGACACCGGCCTGAACCTGCAGAACGTGTGCGATCTGGAGCCGTACTGGGAGGCGCTGCGCAAGGTGTACGCGCCGTTCGAGTCGGGTCTGCCCGCGCCGACCGGGCGCGTGTACACCCACGAGATCCCGGGTGGTCAGCTGTCGAACCTGCGTCAGCAGGCGATCGCGCTCGGCCTGGGCGACCGGTTCGAGGAGGTCGAGGCCAAGTACGCCGCGGCCGACCGGCTGCTGGGCCGCCTGATCAAGGTGACCCCGTCGTCGAAGGTCGTCGGTGACCTGGCGCTGGCGCTGGTCGGCACCGGCGTCGACATCGAGGACTTCGCCGCCGATCCGGGCCGCTACGACATCCCCGACTCGGTGATCGGCTTCCTGCGCGGTGAGCTCGGCGAGCCCGCCGGGCGGCTGGCCCGAGCCGTTCCGCAGCAAGGCGCTGGCCGGGCGTAACGAGCCCAAGCCGGAGACCCCGCTGACCCCGGCCGACCAGTCCGGGCTCGACGGCACCTCGCAGGAGCGTCGCGACACCCTCAACCGCCTGCTGTTCCCCGGCCCGACCGCGGAGTTCCAGGCGCACCGGGAGAAGTACGGCGACACCACCGGGCTGTCGGAGAACCAGTTCTTCTACGGTCTGCGCCGCGGCGAGGAGCACCGGGTACAGCTGGAGAAGGGCGTCACCCTGCTCATCGGGCTGGAGGCGATCTCCGAGCCGGACGAGAAGGGCATGCGCACGGTCATGTGCATCATGAACGGGCAGCTGCGTCCGGTCGCGGTGCGGGACCGCTCGATCGCCTCCGAGGTGCCCGCCGCGGAGAAGGCCGACAAGAACAACCCCGGCCACATCGCGGCGCCGTTCGCCGGCGTCGTCACGCTGGCGGTGTCGGAGGGCGACGAGATCCACGCGGGCGACACCGTCGGCACCATCGAGGCGATGAAGATGGAAGCGGCCATCACCGCGCCGCGCGCCGGCATCGTCGGCCGGATCGCGACCGCCAAGGTCCAGCAGGTCGAGGGCGGCGATCTGCTGGTGGAACTGGCTGCGCGCGAGTCGGAATGACGCGCATCGTCGCGGGGACGGCAGGCGGGCGGCGGCTGAAGGTGCCGCCCGCCGGTACCCGGCCCACCTCGGACCGCGTGCGCGAGGCCCTGTTCAGCGCCATCGACGCGCGCCTCGACCTCGACGGTGCACGCGTCGTCGACCTGTACGCGGGGTCGGGCGCGCTCGGTCTGGAGGCGCTCTCGCGCGGCGCCGCGCACGCCCTGCTGATCGAGGCCGACCGCAAGGCGGCCGCCGTCGTGCGCGCCAATATCGCCGAACTCGGCCTGCCCGGCGCGGAACTGCGCCTGGGCACGGTCGGCTCGGTGCTGGCGCACGCCGCGCCGAGTACCTACGACCTGGTCTTCTCCGACCCGCCGTACGACGTGAGCACCGAGGACGTGATCGCCGACCTCACCGCGCTGGCGGCCAATGGCTGGCTCGTGCCCGACGCGCTGGTGATCGTCGAGCGGTCCATCCGCTCACCCGAAATCGCCTGGCCCGCAGGCTATGCGCCGCTGAAGCCGCGCAAGTACGGGGAGACCAGAATCGAGCTCGCAGAGTTCGGTGCTAGCGTCTGAACCATGGCTGCAGCACTGTGCCCCGGCTCCTTCGACCCGGTCACCAACGGTCACCTCGACGTGTTCGCTCGCGCGGCCGCGCAGTTCGACGAGGTGGTCGTCACCGTCAACGTGAATCCCAAGAAGCAGGGCATGTTCACCGTCGAGGAGCGCATGGAGTTGTTGCGCGAGTCGGTGAGTCACCTGCCGAACGTGCGGGTCGCGTCCTGGCAGGGCCTGACGGTCGACTTCGCCAAGCAGGAGGGCATCACCGCGATCGTGAAGGGCCTGCGCGACGCGGGCGACTTCGGCTACGAGCTCCAGATGGCCCAGATGAACCACAAGCTGGCCGGCGTCGACACCTTCTTCATCGCCACCAACCCGTCGCTGAGCTTCCTGTCCAGCTCCCTGGTGAAGGAAGTCGCGGCCTACGGCGGCGACGTGAGTGACATGCTCCCGCCCGCAGTGCACAAGCGCCTCCTCGATCGGCTCGCCGAACGCCGGAGCTGATCTCGGACCCGGATCTGGCCCGAGTCGCGGAGAGCCGGATCAGAAGACCAGGCCGCGCAGGGCGAGGAAGCGCATGCCGCCGACCGCGGCGGTGATGGCGAGTACGGCCAGTGCCTGCACGCTGTCGCCCAGGCCGGGCGCCCACACACCGAGGGCGGCCAGGCCCGCGGTGGTGATGCCGAGACCCAACAGGGCGAGTCCGCCGCCCTCCCACTGCGCGGTGAACCAGGTGACCCGGTCGGCGGCGTGGAAGGTGAGCTGACGGTGCAGTTCGTTGGCGATGATCGTGCTGACGACCGAACCGGCCACATTGGCGATCAGCGGGCCGATGCCGTGCATGGCGAAGAACAGCAGCACGTAGGCGATATTGCTGGAGCCACCGACCAGGGCGAAGCGGATGAGCTGCGGGAGCGCGCGGTCGCCGCGCAGGTAGGACAGGGCGTTGTCGAACCGGGGGCGCAGCACGGGGGCGGGTTCGCTCGGCGCGACGACCGGGAACGGGCCGGTCCAGGGAGTGAACATGCCCGCGACAGGCAGCACCGAGCTTCTCGGTGTTTCCAGAACGGTCATGGTCGACTCCGATCCTGTCGAAAGGCGTCGAGGAGTACAACAGCAATAAACGTGCAGTGCTTCCCGGCGGACGGCGTTGTCGTGCCTACCGATGGTAGCGGAAGTGGAGGGGTTCACTCCACTTGATATCTGTGCGATCTAGGACACTCTCGCGACACACCGCGACGACATTCGGAACACGCGCCGCCGACGGGCACACTGGGCCACGGCGGTAGTGGTTTCGCCGTGAGGAAGCAGGAGGGTAGTGAGCATGTATCGCGTATTCGAAGCACTCGACGAACTGGTCGCCATCGTCGAAGAGGCGCGCGGCATCCCGCCGACTCGCAGCTGCATCGTGCCGCGCGGCGACGTTCTCGAACTGCTCGACGATGTCCGCGACGCCCTGCCCGGTGAGCTCGACGACGCCCAGGACGTCCTCGATCATCGCGACAAGATCGTCGGCGACGCCCGCACCGGCGCCGAGGCCACCGTCACCTCGGCCAACGACCAGGCGCGCACGACCATCGAGCAGGCCCGCGCCGAGGCCGACCGCATCCTGGCCGACGCCAAGGCGCACGCCGACCGGATGGTCGCCGAGGCCACCACGCACGCCGATCGCCTGGTCGCGACCGCTCAGGCCGAGGCCGACCAGGTCATCGCCGACGGCAACGCCGAGTACGACGAACTCACCAGCCGCGCCCAGGTCGACGCCGACCGGGCCATCCAGGCGGGCAAGGACTCCTACGAGCGCTCGGTCGCCGACGGCAAGGCCGAGCAGGCCAGGCTGGTCGCCCAGACCGAGGTGGTGCGGGCCGCGCACGCGGAGTCGGCGCGCCTGATCGACAGCGCCCAGGCCGAGTCCGACCGGGTGCGCGCCGAATGCGACGACTACGTCGACGAGCAGATGGCCGATTTCGGCAACAGGCTCGCCGAGATGGAGGAGACGCTGAACACCACGCGGCGCACGATCACTCGCGGCCGTCAGCAGATGCGCGGCGGTCAGGCCGCCGAATACCCGGAATACGCCGCCGAGCACCGGCGCTGAGCGCACTCCCGCGTTTTGAGTTCGGACGGGGTCCTGCCGTACTGTTGAGTGGTTGCCCAAATCCCCTCAGAAGTAAGTGAGTCAGTGATGCCCGCCGCTTCCGGTTCGCCCTCGCGTCCGCACAAGACCAGTGGTCCTGTGTCCGACGCGGGCTTCGTGCTGGATGTCCGCAGTCTCGGCCGTCGGCCGGGAACCATGCGGGAGCTGCGTCGCACCGTCACCGACCATGAGCGGCTGGGTCTGGATCTGATCGCCATCCCGGCCGACGCCGCGGTGGAACTCGACCTGCAGCTGCAGGCCGTCTCGGAGGGTGTGCTGGTCACCGGCACGGCGTCCGGGCCGACGGTGGGGGAGTGCTCGCGCTGCCTCGAGCCGTTCGACGACCAGGTCGAGATTCGTCTGACGGAGCTGTTCGCGTATCCGGACAGCACCACCGAGCAGACGACCGAGGACGACGAGGTCTACCGCATGGAAGACGACCTCATCGACCTCGAGCCGGTGATCCTCGACGCCATCGGGCTGGAGCTTCCGCTGCAGCCGCTGTGCACCCCGGACTGTGCGGGCCTGTGCCCCGAGTGCGGTGTGCGGATGGCGATTGCGGGTCCTGATCATGGGCATGAGATACTGGACCCTCGCTGGGCCAAGTTGGCGAGTTTCGCCGCCGAGGCGCCCGGCACCGGCGACCCCGCTGAGGGTTCCACCACCCCAGACCGATCCGCTCCCGTGGCAAACGATGCCCACGTGGTCAGCGAAAACACAGAGGAGAAGTAGCCGTGGCTGTTCCCAAGCGCCGGATGTCCCGTTCCAACACCCGGTCGCGGCGCAGCCAGTGGAAGGCCGTCGCGCCGACCCTGGTCACCTGCCCGAACCGTGCCTGCGGTGAGAAGACCCTCCCGCACATCGCGTGCCCGTCCTGCGGCACCTACAAGGGCCGCCAGGTCACTTCCGCTGTCTGATTCGTGACAGCCAGCAAAGACACTGCAGGCTCGGCCGATCACGCCAGTCTGCTCACCGCCCTCGGTGTCGACGTACGACCGGAGCTGCTGCGCCTCGCGCTGACGCACCGGTCGTACGCGTACGAGAACGGCGGTCTGCCGACCAACGAGCGCCTCGAGTTCCTCGGCGACTCGGTACTCGGCCTGAGCATCACCGAACGGCTCTACACCGAGCATCCCGAGAAGTCCGAGGGTGAGCTCGCGAAGTTGCGCGCCAGTGTGGTGAACATGCACGCGCTCGCCGAGGTGGCGCGTGGTCTCGGCAACGGCGGACTCGGTCAGTACCTGCTGCTGGGCAAGGGCGAAGAGCTCACCGGCGGCCGCGACAAGCCGAGCATCCTCGCCGACGGCATGGAGTCGCTGCTCGGCGCCGTGCATCTCGAGCACGGCATCGAGGTGGCCCGTGGCGTCGTGCTGCGGCTGTTCGCCGAACTGCTCGAGCGTGGCCCCCGCATGGGCGCCGGTCTGGACTGGAAGACCAGCCTGCAGGAGCTCACCGCCGAGCGTGGCCTCGGTGTGCCCAACTACGAGATCACCTCCACCGGCCCGGACCACAACAAGGAGTTCACCGCGACCACGGTGATCGCCGGTCGTCCGTACGGGCAGGGTGTCGGCCGCTCCAAGAAGGAAGCCGAGCAGAAGGCCGCGGGCACCGCCTACAAGGCACTCACCGACGAATCCTCCGTCACCGAAGCGTGACCACGGCGGGCCGGCGGCGGCAGCGGAGCATAACCACGCAGGCCCTCGAGGGCCTGCGCGGCAAGGCAGCCTGACCGTGCCCGAACTGCCCGAAGTCGAAGTAGTGCGGCGCGGTCTGGCCGATCATGCGGTCGGCCGGGCGATCGACGCCGTCACCGTCACCCATCCGCGGGCCGTGCGCAGGCACGTCGCGGGTGGGGCGGATCTGGCGGCCCGGCTGACCGGGCTGAAGATCGAGGGCGCGCAGCGTCGCGGCAAGTACCTGTGGCTCACCTTCGATGAGCCGGACACCGCGCTGGTCGTCCACCTGGGCATGAGCGGGCAGATGCTCGTGCAGCCCGCGGACGCCCCGGTCGAGAAGCACGCACATATCCGCGCCGTCCTCGGTGACGGCAGCGAGCTGCGTTTCGTCGATCAGCGCACCTTCGGCGGCTGGGCG
The DNA here is from genome assembly GCF_052983615.1 of Nocardia fodinahabitans. Lineage (NCBI taxonomy): Bacteria > Bacillati > Actinomycetota > Actinomycetes > Mycobacteriales > Nocardiaceae > Nocardia > Nocardia fodinahabitans. The sequence continues at coordinate 1,092,521 of NZ_JBRJJC010000001.1, read as the reverse complement.
CTGGCCGACCTCGTCGAGGTCGACGGCACCGTGGTCCCGGACTCCGTCGCCCACATCGCCCGCGATCCGCTGGACCCGCGCTTCGACGCCGAGGCCGTGGTCGCCGCGATCCGGGCCAAGAACACCGAGATCAAGCGGGTGCTGCTCGATCAGACCGTGGTGTCGGGCATCGGCAACATCTACGCCGACGAGGCGCTGTGGCGGGCAGGTCTGCACGGCGCCCGGGTGGCCGCCGAACTCACCCGGCCGGTGGTGCGCCGGCTGCTCGATGGCGTCACCGCGGTCATGAGCGAGGCGCTGGCTGTCGGCGGCACCTCCTTCGACGCGCTGTATGTGAACGTGAACGGTGAATCCGGCTATTTCTCCCGGTCACTGGCCGCTTATGGCCGCGAGAACGAGCCGTGTGATCGCTGCGGCTCGCTGCTGATCCGCGAACAATTCATGAATCGCTCGTCGTTTTCCTGCCCCAAGTGTCAGCGGAAGCCGCGCCGCCGCTGATCCGGGCGCGCTACCGTTTCTCCTGACAGGTCGTATCGGACCGGGTCCGTGCAGGAGGACGTTATGCGCAAGCTGACCTATTTCGTGGCATCGACGATCGACGGCTTCATCGCCGCCGAGGACGGGACCCTGGACTTCTTCCCGGTCGGCGGCGACCACGGGCCCGCGATCATTTCGCAGTACCCCGAGACCCTGCCGACCAAGGTGCGCGAGGCGCGCGGCATCGCGGCGGGCAACGTCTACTTCGACACCGTGATCATGGGCCGCAAGACCCACGACTTCGGGGTGCGCACCGGCACCGCCAGTCCCTACGAGCACCTGCGGCAGTTCGTGGTGTCCACGACGCTGCCCGAGTCGCCCGCGCCCGGGGTCGAGCTGATCTCTGCCGACCCGATCTCCGCCGTGCGGGAGCTGAAACGTGAAGCAGGACTGGGGATCTGGCTGTGTGGTGGTGGTGAGCTGGCGCAGACGCTGCTGCCCGAGATCGATCAGGTGTTCCTCAAGCTGCATCCGGTGGTGCTGGGGACCGGTCGTCCGCTGTTCGGCGGCGGCACGAAACTGCCGGAGCCGGAACGCTTCCGGGTGATCACCAGTCGCGTGTACGCCGACGGTGTCGCGTTCCTCAAGTACGGCCGGATCGGGTAGCGCGGGTGACGTCGGCGGCGGGTCCGGGCCCGGTGGCGGCCCTGCGCGAGATCGGGTTCTGGCTCGAGCGATCACGCGCGCAGACCCATCGGGTGAAGGCGTATCGTCGCGCCGCCGATATCGTCGCCGGCCTGTCGGAGTCCGAACAGGCGACCCGGGCGAGCGAGCACAGCTGGCGGGAGCTGCCCGGCATCGGCCCCAAGACCGCCGCCGTCATCGAACAGGCCTGCGCCGGTGCGGTTCCCGACTATCTGGCCGAGCTGCGCGGCGCCGCGCAGCCCATCGCCCCCGCGGGCGACCCGCTGCGGACCCTGCTGCGCGGTGACCTGCACACCCACTCGGACTGGTCCGACGGCGGCAGCCCGATCGCGGAGATGATGGGCGTCGCCGCCGCGCTCGGCCATGAATACTGTGCGCTGACCGATCATTCGCCGCGGCTGAAGGTCGCCAACGGCCTGTCCGCCGACCGGCTGCTGCGCCAGCTCGATGTGATCGCCGACCTCCAGGAGCAGCTGGCACCCTTCCGCATCCTCACCGGCATCGAGGTCGACATCCTCGACGACGGCACCCTCGACCAGCGGGCCGATCTGCTGGAACGCCTGGATATCGTTGTCGCCAGCGTGCATTCACACCTGCGCGACGACAGCGCCACCATGACCAAACGCATGGTCTATGCCGTCGCGAATCCGAATGTCGACATCCTCGGTCACTGCACCGGCCGCCTGGTCGAAGGCAATCGCGGCACCCGCCCCGAGTCCAGCTTCGACGCCGAACTCGTCTTCGAGGCCTGCCGCAAGTACAGCACCGCCGTGGAGATCAACAGCCGCCCCGAACGCCGCGATCCACCCGGCCGCCTCATCGACCTCGCCGTCGAGATGGGCTGCCAGTTCAGCATCGATACCGACGCCCACGCCCCCGGCCAATTGGCCTGGCAGGGTTACGGTTGCGAGCGCGCGCTGGCCCACGGCGTCCCCGCCGACCGGGTGATCAACACCTGGCCGGTCGACGAGCTGCTGACCTGGTGCGCGACGACCGCCGGGTGAAGACTCGCCGAACAACCGGCGTCGGGCGCCGCGGGCGCGGATCGGCCTGATAGACAGTCGGTTACAGGTATCCGGGGTGAGGGGGGAGGAGCGCCGATGGGCGAGTTCCCGGTGGAGATCGTGCTGTCGACGCTCGGTCTGCTCGTAGCGACGGCCGCGTTTCTGCGTGAGTTCGTCTTCGTCGGCCGCAAGCGCCTCGGCTATCGCGTGCAGATGAATACGCCGGCCAGCCGGATCCAGCTCGCCGACCCGAACGGCACGGCCGCCCAGGGGGACACCTCGGCGGGACAGCCGGTGTCGGTGGTGCTGATCCGGATCGAGAACTACGGCTCCACGGTGATCGAGGCCGACGACTACGCCGGCGAGAGTCCGCGACTGCTGTTCCCGCACCACACGATCCGGGCGATCGAGGTCACCGAGCGCGTCACCCGCACCGGGCACTCGGTGACCGCGCTGAGCGACGCCCTGCGGGAGCTGGCCGCCGGCGTCGGCGCGGACAATGCCGCGCGGATCGTGCTGCCGAGCGAACGGCTCGAACGCGGTGAGCACTACAAGGTGCTGGCGGTGCTCGCGGGTCCGGCGCCCGATCCGCAGGACATCAACGCGGCGAAGGTGGTGACCACGGCGGGCAGTCTCAAGGGCGGGCGATTCGTCGAGACCACCAGCCGCTCCCGGCGCGAACCCGCGCTGCTCGGGCTGAGCGTGTTCCTCGCCCTGGTGGTGATGGTGCAGTTGCTGGCCACCGTGCTGCGCGGCGACCCACCGCCGCGCGACTGCGCCGCGGGCGAGCTGACGATAGTCGGATCGACCGCGATGGCGCCGATGATCCGCAAGGCCGCGCAGAACTACGAGAAGACCTGCACCGGAGCGCGATTCACCTTCGACTTTGCCGGCACCGAGCCCGGCCTGCGCACGATTACCAAGGCCGGGCCGACCACGGGCATGCTTGCGATCGGCGACGGCGCCAAGGGCACCTCGTTCGAGGCGCTCACCGAACTCCCGCTGGCGCGTGGCTCGTTCTCGCTGGTGGTGCATCCCGGTGTCGGCGTGAAAGACGTCTCGACCCAGCAGGTCCGGGACCTGTACCGCGGAAACATCAAGAACTGGAACCAGATCGGCGGACCCGATCTGCCGGTGGTCCTGATCGACCGGACGGCGGGTTCGGGCACCCGGCGCGCGCTGGAATCGCGTCTGCTCGAGGACAACCGCAAGGTGTTCCGCTACACCAGCTGCATCGGCATGGCCGCGGGTGGCGAACAATGCGAGGTCGACGTCACCGACGAAGTGGCTACGTTCGTTGCCAAAATGCCTGGCGCGGTGGGGTATCTGGAGACTTCGGTCGTCGACGACCAGGTCGCGGCGGTCACGATCGACGGGGTGAGTCCGACACCCGAGACGATCCGGTCCGGCGCCTACCGGTTCACCGGTGTCGAGTACGCCTACACTCACGGTCCGATCGCCGGTGATTCGCTGGTCGCGCAGTTTCTCGACTACCTGACCCGGGGTAAGGCCAGGCTCACCATGACCGAGTTCGGCAACATCCCGTGCGTCGACCCGGTCGAACCGAAATTCTGTACGCCGTAGACCGCCTCTGACGGCGTAATCTCCTGTCTCGTCAGGCAATCGCCGACATGTTTTGCCAGCAAACCACTGGTTTACTCCCCGGTAGCGGGGTACGTTCCACTACGGCCCCTCTGTTCAGGCGGGCACCCGCGTGGTGCGTTTCCCGCTTGGCCAGGCCAACCATGCCCCATGGACGGCGGTGAAGCTCTCGTCTCCACCTCCGCCGAGGCGGCCATCTCTTGTTCGCGCAAGTGTTGCGAGGTTGTGTCCCTGGAAGGAAGGTCATGAGTGCAGATACGTCGGCAATGTCGCCGACCGGGTTCTCCACGTCCGATCTCTATTCGATCGAGCACAACGGTGGCCCACTGCGGATCGCGATGGTGGTTCCACCGTATTTCGATGTACCCCCGAAGGCCTACGGCGGTGTCGAGGCCGTAGTCGCCGATCTGGTCGATTCGCTCTGTGAGCGCGGCCATCACGTCACCCTGTTCGGTGCGGGCGAACCGGGCACCAAGGCGGATTTCGTCCCGCTCTGGGACCGGATCGTGCCGGAACGACTCGGCGATCCGTTCCCCGAGGTGGTGCACGCGCTGCGCGTGCGCCGCGCGATCGAGCGCCTGGCCGAGACCCAAGGCATCGACCTGGTGCACGATCACACCTTCGCCGGCCCGCTCAACGCCCCGGCGTACGCCAATCTGGGCCTGCCGACCGTGGTCACCGTGCACGGGCCGGTGCAGGACGACTGCTACCGCTACTACCGCGAACTGGGCGAGGAATGCTCGCTCGTCGCGATCAGCGACCGGCAGCGCGAACTCGCGCCCGAGCTGCCGTGGGCGGGCCGCGTGCACAACGCGTTGCGGCCGGACATGTGGCCGTTCGTGACCGAGAAGCAGGAGTACGCGCTGTTCCTCGGCCGCTTCACGATGGACAAGGGCCCGCATCTGGCCCTCGACGCCGCGCACGCGGCGGGCATCCCGCTCATCCTGGCGGGCAAGTGCTCCGAGCCACCGGAGAAGGCCTACTTCGAGGAGTACGTGCGACCACGGCTGACCGATGCCGATCACGTTTTCGGCCTCGCCGACGCGGCGGCCAAGCGTAAACTGTTGTCCGGAGCACGGTGTCTGCTGTTCCCCATTCGCTGGGAGGAGCCGTTCGGCATGGTGATGATCGAGTCGATGGTCTGTGGAACGCCGGTGGTCGCGTTGCGCGGTGGTGCGGTGGCCGAGGTCGTGGTCGACGGCGTCACCGGGCGCATCTGCGAGGAACCGGACGAACTGCCCGCCGCCATCGCCGAAGTCGCGACGTTCGATCCGGCGGCCTGCCGGGCGCACGTGGAGGCGAACTTCGGCGCCGACACTCTCGGTGGCGGCTACGAGCAGGTGTACCGGCAATTGTTGGCCCGCACCACGATCGGCTACGGCAACGCCTTCACATTGCCGATGCCCGTCGGGGCGGCGGTCAGCGGGCGCCGATGAGCCTGAACAACGCGTCGCCGCCGAGCCCGCTCAACGCGGGGGAACCCGCGGGGCTCGGCGGCAACGGCGGCAATGTCACCCTCGTCGAAGGCGGCACCTTCTGCCTGTCCGACCGGCTCGGTGACATCGAGCCAGGCAAGCCACAGGGCCTGTTCTTCCGTGACGCGCGGGTGATCTCGCGCTGGGAGCTGATGATCGACGGCAAGCGGCCCGAGCCGCTGTCGGTGCTCAGCCCGGAGGCCTTCGCCGGGCGGTTCGTGCTGCGCAGGCCGCCGCAACAGGGCCGGGCCGACAGCACCCTGCTGGTCGTGCGCGACCGGCTCGTCGCCGAGGGTATGCACGAGCTGATCACCCTGGAGAACATGAGCCGCGAGGCCACCGCGGTGGTGCTCGAGCTGCACGTCGACGCCGATTTCGTCGACCTGTTCTCGGTGAAGGAAGGCCGGATGGGCGGGCGCCGCGCGGAGATGACGACCTCCGACGGCGAACTGCTGCTGCATGACCGGGCCGACCTGTCGCGCGGGCTCGCGCTCACCTCGACGGTCGAGCCGATGGTGCTGCCCGGCACCATGATCTGGCGCGTCGTCGTGCCCGCGGGTGGCCGCTGGCAGACCGAGATCACCGCGCAACCGGCGGGTGCCGCGCAGCGCCCGCAGACCCAGGGCACCCCCGGCGAGCGCTACCGGGCGAGTGAGCCGGTGCGCAAGATCCAGGCCTGGCGGGCCACCGCCACCGACATCAGCGCCGATTCCGGGCTGCTCAACCAGATCCTGCGCCGCAGCGAGAGTGATCTGGGCGCATTGCAGATCCACACCGATTCCGGCACGGGCCGGCCGTTCGTCGCCGCGGGCGCGCCCTGGTTCATGACGCTGTTCGGCCGGGACTCGCTGCTCACCGCGTGGATGTCGCTGCCGCTGGAGACCGATCTCGCCCTGGGCACACTGCAGCAGCTGGCCGAATTGCAGGGCCAGACGGTTGATCCGCTGGTGGAGGAGGAACCGGGCCGGATCATGCACGAGATGCGGCGCGGCCCCTCGGTCGGGCAGGTGCTCGGCGGGCAGATCTACTACGGAACCGTCGATGCCACACCGCTGTTCGTGATGCTGCTGGCCGAGTGCCTGCGCTGGGGCGCCGACCCGGCCTCGATCGCCACCCTGCTGCCCGCGGCCGACGCCGCGATCGGCTGGATCACCGATTTCGGCGACCGCGACGACGACGGGTTCGTCGAGTACGTGCGCGCCACCGATCGCGGGCTGATCAACCAGGGCTGGAAGGACAGTTTCGACGGGATCAACGACGCCGCAGGGCATATCGCGCAGGCCCCGATCGCGCTGTGCGAGGTGCAGGGGTACGTGTACGCGGCGTATCTGGCCCGGGCGGAGCTGGCCGATCAGTTCGACGATCCGGCGCTGGCTACCCGGATGCGCGAGCGGGCCGCCGAGCTGCGGACGAAGTTCGCCGAACAGTTCTGGCTACCCCAATGCGGCTGGTACGCCGTGGCCTTGGACGGCAGCAAGCGTCAGGTCGACGCGCTGACCAGCAATGCGGCGCACTGCCTGTGGTCGGGGATCGCCACCGACGAACACGCCGAGATCCTGATCGCGAACCTGGCCAAGGCCGAGATGGATTCGGGCTTCGGCCTGCGCACGCTGGCCTCGACCATGGGCGCCTACAACCCGATGAGCTATCACTGCGGGTCGGTGTGGCCGCACGACACCGCGATCGCGGTCGCCGGGCTGATGCGGTACCAGCACGTGCCGGGAGCGGTGGCACTGGCGACGAAGCTGTCGGCCGGATTGCTCGACGCCGCCGCCGCGTTCGACGGCAGGCTGCCCGAGCTGTTCTGCGGTTTCCCGCGTGCCCGCTTCGCGGCGCCGGTGCCCTATCCCACCTCGTGCTCGCCGCAGGCGTGGGCCAGTGCCGCACCGCTGCTGCTCGTGCGCTCGTTCCTCGGGCTCGACCCCGATGTGCCCGCCAAGGTCCTGACCGTGCGGCCGCAGGTACCGCAGTCGTGGGGCTGTGTGCGGCTCTCGGAGTTCCGGCTCGGTGACGCCACCGTCGACCTCGAGGTCTGCGGGTCGGCGGTGACGGTGACCGGGCTGCCCGAGGGGTGGGCGCTGATCACCGACGAGGAGTCCTAGCACGACACCGGGGCCGGATCCGTGGTGGATCCGGCCCCGGCTCGGCACTCAGTCGCGGACGGGGAACCGGTCGTCCAGAGCGAGATTGAGCTCGACGACATTCACCCGAGGCTCACCGAGGAACCCGAGCGTGCGGCCGGCAGTGTGGGCCGCGATCAGCTCACGCACCTGATCGCCCGTGATGCCGCGAGCCTTCGCCACCCGCTCGACCTGGATGGCCGCGTACTCGGGGGAGATGTGCGGGTCCAGGCCGCTGCCGCTCGCGGTGACCGCGTCGGCGGGCACCGCCGCTTCGGCCGGGGCGTCGCCGAGGATCGGGATGATCCGGCCGACCGAGTAGTCCTCGCCCTCCTTCGCGCACGCCACGGTCACGCCGCGGAAGGTCGCCAGGAACGGCTGCGCCGGGCAGAGCTCGTTCACACTGACGACCTGCACCGGCCGCGACACATCGCCGTCGGCGTCGCGCGGGCCGATCACCGAGAGCACCGCGCCGACACCGTCTTTCGTGCAGAACTGGCGGGCGCCGTCGACCCCCTCACGGTCGCCGACCTCCTTCGAGCGGGTGCACACGGTCGTGAGCAGACTGGTGCGGGCGGTCGTGTCGACGATGTCCTCCGGGCCGAGATTGCTCGCGGCGGTGGACAGCGGGTCGTAGCCGTCGCCGGCGGCCGACGGACGGCTCTGGAAGTACTGCGTCATGGCATTGCCGTCGGCGTCGGTGAACGACTGCCCGATCAGGCTGGAGCCCACCAGTTCCCCGTCCCGCTCGATCAGCGAGCCGTCGGCTTTGTCGTTCAGTCCCGGCAGCTGAGCCACCGCGAAAACCGCGACGGGGTAGACGATTCCGGTGATCACGGTCAGCACGAGCAGGGCGCGCAGGGCGGCCAGGTGCTGGCGGATCCAGGTTGACATACGCATTTCAGGACATCCCGGGGAGGAGTTGGACGAGCAGGTCGATGATCTTGATGCCGAGGAATGGCGCGATGATGCCGCCGAGGCCGTAGATCGTCAGATTGCGGCTCAACAACGTCGAGGCATTGCTCGGCCGGTAGTTGACACCGCGCAGCGCCAGCGGAATCAGCGCCACGATGATGATCGCGTTGAAGATGACCGCGGACAGGATCGCCGACTGCGGGCTGGCCAGGCGCATGATGTCGATCGCGTCCAGGCCGGGGAACAGCGCCACGAACAACGCCGGAATGATGGCGAAGTACTTGGCGATGTCGTTGGCGATGGAGAACGTGGTCAGCGCGCCGCGGGTGATCAGCAACTGCTTGCCGATCTCGACGATCTCGATCAGCTTGGTCGGGTCCGAATCCAGATCGACCATGTTGCCCGCCTCTTTGGCGGCCGAGGTGCCGGTGTTCATCGCCACGCCCACGTCGGCCTGGGCCAGGGCGGGGGCGTCGTTGGTGCCGTCACCGGTCATCGCGACCAGGCGGCCGCCGTCCTGTTCGGACTTGATCAGGGCGAGCTTGTCCTCCGGCGTGGCCTCGGCGAGGAAGTCGTCCACGCCCGCCTCGTCGGCGATCGCCTTGGCGGTCAACGGATTGTCGCCGGTGATCATCACCGTGCGGATACCCATGCGGCGCATCTCGTCGAAGCGTTCCCGCATGCCGTGCTTGACGACGTCCTTGAGGTGGATGACGCCCAGCAGCCGGGGTGTGCCGTCCTTGACCTCACCGACCACCAGCGGCGTACCACCGGAGGCGGAGATGCCGTCGACGATCACCGCGGCCTGCTCGGGCACCGAACCACCCTGGGCGCGAACCCATTCGGTGACGGCACCGGCTGCCCCCTTGCGCAGCTGGTGCCCGTCGGCGAGATCGACGCCCGACATCCGGGTCTGCGCGGTGAATTCCACCCAGGTCGCACCCGGCAGCTCGCCGGCCGACCGTTCCCGCTTGTTGAACGTCTGCTTGGCGAACACGACGATCGAGCGGCCCTCCGGCGTCTCGTCGGCGAGGCTGGACAGCTGCGCCGCGTCGGCGAGCTCGTCGTCGGGGATGCCCGGCATCGGCACGAATTCGGCGGCCTGCCGGTTGCCGAGGGTGATGGTGCCGGTCTTGTCGAGCAGCAGGGTGTTCACATCGCCCGCCGCCTCGACCGCACGACCCGACATGGCCAGCACATTGCGCTGCACGAGCCGGTCCATCCCGGCGATGCCGATCGCCGAGAGCAGCGCGCCGATGGTGGTCGGGATGAGGCAGACCAGCAGCGAGACCATCACGATGCCGGTGATGCCGTGGACGTCCAGCGCCGAAGTATCCGGCACGCCGGGGTTGTTCGACTTGGCGAAGATCGCCAGCGGCTGCAGCGTGGTCACCGCGAACACGAAAATGATCGTGAGCGCGGCCAGCAGGATGTTGAGCGCGATCTCGTTCGGTGTCTTCTGCCGGCTGGCACCTTCGACCAGCGCGATCATCTTGTCGATGAAGCTGGCGCCCGGCTCCTGGGTGATCCGCACGACGATCCGGTCCGAGAGCACCGTGGTGCCGCCGGTGACGGCCGACCGGTCGCCGCCGGATTCGCGGATGACCGGGGCGGATTCGCCGGTGATGGCCGATTCGTCGACCGAGGCGATGCCTTCGACGACGTCACCGTCGCCGGGGATGACCTGACCGGCCTCGACCACCACGTGGTCACCGCGGCGCAGGTCGGGTGCGGCGACGCGCTCCTCGACGATGCGGCCGCCGGGGGTCCAGTCGGCCAGACGGCGGGCGACGGTGTCGGTCTTGGCCTTTCGCAGCGTGTCGGCCTGCGCCTTGCCGCGTCCCTCGGCGACGGCCTCGGCCAGATTCGCGAAAACGACGGTGAGCCACAGCCAGACGACGACCGCCCAGGCGAAGAAGCTGGGGTCGGCGATCGCGAGAATGGTCGACCACGCCGCGCCGATCTCCACGATCAGCATCACGGGGTTCTTCCACAGCGTGCGCGGGTCGAGCTTGCGCAGCGCGTCCGGGAGCGAGGTGAGCAGCAGCTTCGGATCCAGGACGCCCTTCTGTACGCCCTTGGTCCGGTGCTCGGGCCGCGGTGCGGCCGGTGTTTCGAGTGTGGGACTGGTCATTTCAGTGAATTCCTTCGGCGAGCGGCCCGAGCGCGAGAGCGGGCAGGAAGGTGAGCGCGACCAGGATCACGGTCACGCCGACGACCATGCCGACGAACTGCGGCCGGTGCGTCGGCAGCGTGCCGATCGACGCGGGAGTGGTGCCCTGTTGGGCCAGCGAACCGGCCAGCGCCAGCACGAAGATGATCGGCAGGAACCGGCCGAATACCATCGCCAGGCCGAGCGCGGTGTTGAACCACTCGGTGTTGCCGGTGAGACCGGCGAAGGCGGAACCGTTGTTGTTGGCCGCGGAGGTGAAGGCGTACAGCACTTCCGAGAGACCGTGCGGCCCCGAGTTGAGCATGCCCGCGCGCTGGCCGGGCAGTGCCATCGCGATGGACGTGCCGATCAGCACGATCAGCGGGCTCACCAGGAAGTACGACGCCGCGAGCTTGATCTCGCGCGGAGTGATCTTCTTGCCCAGGTACTCGGGCGTGCGGCCGACCATCAGACCTGCCACGAATACCGTGATCACGGCCAGGATCAGCATGCCGTAGAGGCCGGAGCCGACGCCGCCGGGGGCAACCTCGCCCAGCTGCATGTTGAACAGCAGCATCATGCCGCCCAGGCTGGTGTAGGAATCGTGGAACGAGTCGACGGCACCGGTGGAGGTGAGCGTCGTCGCCGCGCCGAAGGTGGCCGAATTCGCGACGCCGAAGCGGGTTTCCACGCCCTCCATGGACGCGCCGATCGCGGTCGGGACCGTGCCGTGGTGCTGGAGCTGGAACAGGTTGGTCAGCGTGACGCTGGTGAGCGCGATGGTGCCCATCACCGCCACGATCGCGTATCCCTGCTTGGTGCTGCCGACCATCCGGCCGAACGTGCGCGGCAGCGAGAAGGCGATCACCATCAGCAGGAAGATCTCCAGGAAGTTCGTCCAGGTGCTCGCGTTCTCGAACGGATGCGCGGAGTTGACGTTGTAGAAGCCGCCGCCGTTGGTGCCGAGTTCCTTGATGACCTCCTGGCTGGCGACCGGCCCGCCGGTGAGCGTCTGCTGGGCGCCGCCGACGGTCTGCGCGACCTGATCGTGCAGGTGGAAGTTCTGGATGACACCGCCCGCGACCAGCGCGATGGCGAAGACGAAGGCGATCGGCAGCAGGATCCGCAGCGTGCCGCGCACCAGGTCCACCCAGAAGTTGCCGAGCTCACCGGTGTGGCGGCGGGCGAAACCGCGCACCAGCGCCACCGCCACCGCCATGCCGACGGCCGCGGAGACGAAGTTCTGCACCGCCAGCCCGGCCATCTGCACCAGGTGACCCTGGGTGGACTCGCCGGAGTAGTTCTGCCAGTTCGTGTTGGTGACGAAGCTGACGGCGGTGTTCCAGGCCAGCGCCGGGGTCATCTCGGTGCCGGGGTCGTTCAGGTGCAGTGGCAGCGCGCCCTGCACCAGCTGGAAGAAGAACAGGAACAGGATGCCCACCGCCGAGAACGCCAGCACACTGCGGGCGTAGACCGGCCAGGTCTGCTCGACTTCGGGTTTCGCGCCGATGGCGCGGTAGATCAGCCGCTCGGCGCGGGAGTGCTTGTCGCTGCTGTAGACCCGGTACATGTAGTCGCCGAGCGGCACGTGCACCAGGGCCAGCGTGATGACCAGGGCCGCGACGAACGCGATCCCCGCTGTTGTCGTGTTCACCTAGAACCTCTCGGGGAAGAGCAGCGCCGCGACCATGTACACGGCGACGAGGATGGCCAGAGCCAGACCGACAAGGTTCGCGATCACAGCTTCTCCACCCCTCGCTGGATCACGCCCAGCAGCGCGAAGATCGCCACGGTGAGCACCGTGAACACCACGACAGACATTTCCAACCTCCTTGCGCTCCGAGGTGGAGCGCCTAGGTGAGTGAAACGCCGGAACGGGGCTCGGCGTGGTTTCCTTACGACTCCTTTGCGCTGGGCGGCACGGCCTTTACGGGCTGTTGACGCCCGGCCGCGCGGCGGGTGTGAGGATGCCGTCAAGGCCGGGCCGATAGCCGTCAACAGGCCGTAAAGATCGAGCTCAGGCGCCGACCGGGCGAGACACAATGGGGCACCGGCCGGGCGAGGGACGCCGCCGGTCCACGTGTTCAGGGAAAGTGAGATCGCGGTGTCTGTTGTGACTCTTGCGGTGATCCTCGGTTTCGTCGGGTCGCTGCTGCTGATCCGGGTGCTCGGCCGGCTCAACGCCTCGCACACGCCGATGGTGACCGTCGGTGTTCTGCCGGTGCGCCCTCCGGCGACGGAGCGCAGGCACGCGATGATGGGCAGGTGAAACGCGGACAACTGCGCATCTACCTCGGTGCGGCGCCGGGCGTCGGCAAGACCTACGCCATGCTCGGCGAGGCGCACCGGCGGTCCGAACGCGGCCGCGACGTGGTCGCCGCCGTGGTGGAGACGCACGGCCGGAAAAAGACCGCCGAACTGCTGGAAGGCATCGAGCGGATCGCGCCGAAGCTGGTCTCCTATCGGGGGACCGAGCTGCCCGAACTCGACGTCGACGCCGTGCTGGCCCGCAGGCCCGCGGTGGTGCTCGTCGACGAGCTGGCGCACACCAACGCGCCGGGCAGCGTCCACGAGAAGCGCTGGCAGGATGTGGAGCAGCTGCTCGACGCGGGCATCGACGTCATCTCGACGGTGAACGTGCAGCACCTGGAGAGCCTCAACGACGTCGTCCAGCAGATCACCGGCATCGAGCAGCGCGAGACCCTGCCCGACGCGGTGGTCCGCGCCGCCGATCAGGTGGAGCTGGTCGACCTCACGCCGGAGGCGTTGCGGCGCAGGCTCTCCCACGGCAACGTCTACGCCGCCGACAAGGTCGACGCCGCGCTGCGCAACTACTTCCGCCCCGGCAATCTGACCGCGCTGCGCGAACTCGCGCTGCTGTGGCTGGCCGACCAGGTGGACGCGGCGCTCGCGAAGTACCGGGCCGACCACAAGATCACCGAACTGTGGGAGGCGCGCGAACGGGTGATCGTCGCGGTGACCGGCGGTCCCGAATCGGAGACCGTGGTGCGCCGGGCCGGGCGGATCGCGTCCAAATCCAGCGCCGACCTGGTGGTGGTGCACGTGGTGCGCGGGGACGGTCTGGTCGGGGTGTCGACCGAGCGGATGGCCAAGCTGCGTGAACTCGCTGCCGGCCTCGACGCATCGCTGCACACGGTCACCGGCGACGACGTTCCGACCGCGTTGCTCGATTTCGCACGGGAGGTCAATGCCACGCAGCTGGTGCTCGGCACGTCCCGCCGGTCCCGGTGGGCCAGGATGCTCGACGAGGGCATCGGTTCCACCGTCGTGCAGCGCTCGGGCAAGATCGATGTCCACATGGTGACCCACGAGGAAGCCAACCGGGGTGTGCGCAGGCATTGGCTGCGCCCGCGTCGCCGGGTCACCGTGTGGCTGGCGGCGGTCGTGGTGCCGGTACTGGTGAGCGTGGTCTGCGGGCTGTTTCTCGACGGCTGGCTGCAGCTGGGCGGGCTCAGCGCCATGTTCTTCGTCGGTGTGGTCGCGGTGGCCTTGTTCGGCGGTGTGATCCCCGCGGGGCTGTCGGCGCTGTTGTCGGGATTGCTGCTGAATTGGTTCTACACCGACCCGCGATACAGCTTCACCATCGCCGAGCCGGACAACTTCGTCACTGTCGTCGTGTTGCTCATCGTCGCTGTCGCCGTCGCGGCCCTGGTCGACGTCGCGGCCAAACGGACGTCGCAGGCGCGCAAGGCCTCCCGTGAAGCGGAGCTGCTGACGATGTTCGCCGGGTCGGTGCTGCACGGCGCGGACCTGCCGAATCTGCTCGAGCAGGTGCGCGAGACCTACGGGCAGCGCGCGGTGAGTGTGCAGTGCGGTGACCAGATCGTCGCCACGGTGGGGGAGGAGCCGCCGATGCGGCGGTCCGCGGCCGAGACCGTCATCGAGGCGGGTGACGCACAGAGCCATCTGCTGTTGTCGGGCCGGGCGATCGACTCCGCCGATCGGCCGGTGCTCAATGCCGTCGCCAATCAGGCGGTCGGGCTGGTGCGGCAGGCCAAGCTGGCCGAGGAGGCCAGTGCGGCCGCGGCGCTGCTCGAGGCGGACCGGTTGCGCCGAGCCCTGCTCTCGGCGGTCAGCCACGATCTGCGCACCCCGCTCGCCGGGGCGAAGGCGGCCGTATCCAGTCTGCGCAGCGACGATATCGAGTTCTCGGCCGAGGACACCGGTGAGCTGCTGGAGGCGATCGAGGAGTCGGTCGACCAGCTGACCGCGCTGGTGGGCAATCTGCTCGACTCCTCGCGGTTGGCCGTGGGCGTCGTCACCCCGCAGTTGCGGCAGGTGTACATGGACGAGGCGGTGCATCGCGCGCTGGTCAGCGTCGGTATGGGCACCCGCGGACTCCGCAGAGCGGCGATGGACCGGGTGAAGGTGGAGGTCGGCGAGGTCTCCGTGCTCGCCGACAGCGGCCTGCTCGAACGGGTGCTGGCCAACCTGATCGACAACGCGCTGCGGCACTCCGGGCGCGAGACGCCGGTGCGGGTCACCGCCGAACACGACGGTGACCGGGTGGCGATCGCCGTCATCGATGTCGGGCCCGGTGTTCCCGCGGGCACCGAGGAACAGCTGTTCGAGCCGTTCCAGCGGCTCGGTGACCGTGACAACACGACCGGCGTCGGCCTCGGACTTTCGGTGGTGCGCGGTTTCGTCGAGGCGATGGGCGGCAGCGTGCATGCCGAGCCGACGCCCGGCGGTGGGCTGACGATGCTCGTCGACCTGCCGTCGGCCGGCGCCGCGCCGACCACGGACGATGACAGCGGGCCCGGATCCGACGAGACTGACCGATGACCGCATCGGCACTCGCCCCAGATCGGGCCGGTACGCCCGGCCACAACTCAGGAACGGTGATGACGGACAAGAACCAGGCTCCCGCGGCCACCAAGGTGCTGGTGGTCGACGACGAGCCACAGATCGTGCGGGCCTTACGGATCAATCTGTCGGTCCGCGGGTACGAGGTGATCACCGCGGGCAACGGTGCGGCCGCCCTGCGTGCCGCCGCCGAGCGGCATCCCGACGTCATCGTCCTCGATCTCGGCCTGCCCGATATGGACGGCATCGAGGTGCTCGCCGGGTTGCGCGGCTGGACCTCGGCGCCGGTGCTGGTGCTCTCGGCGCGCACCGACTCCGCCGACAAGGTCGAGGCACTCGACGCCGGCGCCGACGACTACGTCACCAAGCCGTTCGGGATGGACGAACTGCTGGCCCGGTTGCGCGCCGCGGTCCGGCGCGGCGCGACCGACGTCGACAGCGTCGACCCGGTGGTCGTCACCGACTCGTTCACCGTCGATCTGGTCGCCAAGCAGGTCACCAAGCGGGGCGAGCCGGTGCACCTGACGCCCACCGAGTGGGGGATGCTCGAGATGCTGGTGCGCAATCGCGGGAAACTGGTGGGCCGCAAGGAACTTCTGCGCGAGGTGTGGGGTCCCGCCTACGCCACCGAGACCCACTACCTGCGGGTCTATCTCGCGCAGCTGCGCCGCAAGCTCGAGGACGACCCGGCCAACCCCCGGCACCTGCTGACCGAGGCAGGCATGGGGTACCGCTTCCAGGAGTGATGCCGAGCACGCCCGGTGTTCGAGTCGTCCGGAAATCACGACCGGCAAGAATCACGGGGAGGCGGACGTGCCAGGATCAACGTATGGCTGAGCAGAACGCACCCGTGACCACCGCACCCACCGAACTGTGGGTCGAGCGCACCGGAACCAGGGCCTACACCGGGCGCAGCAATCGCGGCGCGGAGGTCCTGATCGCCTCGCAGGGTGTCGAAGGCGCGTTCACCCCGGGGGAGCTGCTGAAGATCGCGCTGGCCGCCTGCACCGGCCTCAGCTCGGACCTGCCGCTCTCGCGCCGCCTCGGTGACGACTTCGACGCCACCATCCGCGTCTCCGGCGACGCCGACCGCGAGAACGAGCTGTACCCGCAGCTCGACGAGGTCCTGGAACTGGATCTGTCCGAGCTGGACGAGGCCGCGCGCGAGCGACTACTGGTCACCGTGCAGCGGGCCGTCGACAAGGTGTGCACCGTGGGCCGCACCCTCAAGGCGGGCACGAAGGTGACACTGAACTTCGCCGTCGACTCGTGAGCGAGGCGCCGCAGCGGCTCAGCGCCTGGGTGCACGGGATGGTGCAGGGGGTGGGATTCCGCTGGTGGACCCGCTCGCGCGCACTGGAACTCGGGCTCACCGGGTACGCCCGCAACCACAGCGACGGGCGGGTGCACGTGGTCGCCGAAGGACCACGAACGGCGAGCACGAAGCTGCTCGAACTGCTACGGTCCGGCGATGCACCTGGCCGGGTCGACCTGGTTGTGGAAAGCTGGGAGCCCGCGCGGGGCGACATGACGGGATTCGAGGAGCGCTAGTGGTGACTACGGGGGCCAGGGGGCGGCAGCGGTGAGCACACAGAACCCTGGTCCGCCCGATCAACCGCCTGCCGGCGGCTCCGGACAGTCGCCGCACCAGCCACCGGATCCCGGTGCGGGCTGGCCACCACCCGACCCCGGCGCGGGCTGGCCGCCGATGCCGCAGCAGCCGCCCGCCGCGCCGGAACCCCCCACGGGCGAGTCGCCGCAGCCCGGCCGGATGGCCAGGCAGGAACCCGGCGTCACCCAGCCCCGCCCGCCCACCGTCGGTGAGGCGCGTGCCCGGGACAAGGCGCGCAAGCAGGCCGAACAGGCCCAGCGTGCGGCCGCCGAGGCGGCAGAAGTCAAGCGGCGCACCCGGAAACGGGTGATGATCGGTGGCGTCGCCATCGTCGGTGTCGCCGCGCTGGTAGGCGGTGGCTATCTGGCCTACCGGGCGATCGCGGCGCCGGACCAGGTGACCGCCTCGTGCGTGCAGATCGACCAGAACGGCAACGAGGTCGTCGTCGCCGACGACTACTGCGGTGACGGCAAGTCCAACTTCCGCAGCGACACCAGCCACGGTGGCGCGGGCAGCCTGATCCTGCTCGGCTGGCCGCAGTACCGCTACCACTACGGCGGCACCCCCACCATCGGCAAGCCGCCCAGCGGTGGCAGCTCGGTGAAGCCGCGCAACGCCACCGTCACCACCAAGAGCGGCACCACGATCCAGCGCGGCGGGCTCGGCAGCAAGTCGACCGGCGGGAGCGGGTCCTAGTGCGGCGGGTGGCGGGTACGCCGCGTCCGGGCTGGCAGCAGATCATCGAGAGTCAGGGGCTGGTCTACGGCGCGCCCGGTCGCGATGCCAGCGGTCAGCCGCGCCCGTACTGGGACGAGTCGGTGCACTACGAGTTCTCGATGGACGAGATCCTCGCGCTGGAAGCCGATGTGGAACTGCTGCAGTCGATGTGCCTGCACGCGGCCGAGCACGTGGTCCTCACCGAGCGCTACGCCGATTTCGGCCTGCCCGAATGGAGCTGGGGGCCGATCGCCGAATCCTGGCGGCGCAGTGACCCGTACGTCTACGGACGTTTCGATCTGCGCTACGACGCGCGGCGCCCGGCCAAACTGCTCGAGTACAACGCCGACACCCCGACCTCGCTGCTCGAGGCCGCGATCATCCAGTGGCACTGGTTGCAGCAGGTGTATCCCGGTGGCGACCAATGGAATTCGCTGCACGAGAAGCTGGTGGAGCGCTGGACCGAGCTGCGCGGCGTGCTGCCGGGCGCCGAGCTGCACTTCACCTGGTCGGGCGCCGACGCGACCGGCGAGGACAACGTGACCACCGCCTACATGCAGGAGACCGCCGCCGAGGCGGGCTTCGACACGGTCGCGCTGCCGATCGAGGAGGTCGGTTTCGACATCGAGCTGAACCGCTTCGTCGATCTGGCGGAGGCGCCGATCGAGGCGGCGTTCAAGCTGTATCCGTGGGAGTGGATCCTGGACGACGATTTCGGCAAGCGCGTCGTGGCCGGCCTGCCCGCGACGGCCTGGATCGAACCGCTGTGGACGACGCTGCTCAGCAACAAGGCGATCCTGGCGATCCTGTGGGAGATGTACCCCGGGCATCCCAACCTGCTGCCCGCCTACCTGGATGCCCCGAACGAGCTCACCGAGTACATCCGCAAGCCCAAACTCGGTCGCGAGGGCGCCAACATGACCATCGTCGGTCCCGGCATGGAGACCGCGACCGGCGGCGTCTACGGCGCCGAGGGCTTCGTCTACCAATTACTCGATCCGCTCCCGGAATTCGACGGCATGCGCCCGGTGCTCGGCGCCTGGGTCGTCGGTGACACGGCGGCGGGCCTCGGCATCCGGGAGACGGCCGGCCTGATCACCGACGACGGCGCCGCCTTCGTCCCGCACCGCATCGTCGACTGACCCTGTGACAACAACACTGTTCGAAAGGACCACGATGACCGCCCTCGCCCTGGAATCGGGTTATTGGAGCGCGCTCGGTGAAGGCGTCGGCGCCATCATCCTGTACTGCCTCATCGGTCTCGCGCTGATGCTGATCGGCTTCTTCGCCATCGACCTGACCACGCCCGGCAAGCTGCGCGACCTGGTCGTCGCGGGTAAGCCGAACGCGCTGATCGTGTCCGCGGCGGGGATGGTCAGCATGGCCTTCATCGTCGTGTTCGCGGTGCTGGCCACCGGCGGGGTCAACAAGCTGTCCGAAGGCCTGATCGCGGCCGTCGTGTACGGCCTGGTCGGCATCATCGCGCAGGTGATCTCGGTGCGCGTGATCGAGAAGGTCACCGGCATCGATATCGGCCGCACCTTGCACGCCGACACCTACACCCCCGAGGTGCTTGTCGTCGCCGCCGCGCACTTCGCCCTGGGTCTGGTGGTGGCGTTCGCCATCCTGTGACCGTCGCCGCGGTTGACATCACACAGTGGAGGGTGGACGCTGGGAAACAGCTGTCCACTGTGGTTGGTGAACGAGAGGATGTCGGCATGGACATCACCCCAGGCACACGCGCGTCCGATGCCGAGCGCAACGCCATCGTCACGCAGCTGAGTACCCATCTCGCCGACGGCCGGCTCGATCTCACCGAATACGACCAGCGCGTCGCCAAGGTCTACGCGACCACCACGCGCGACGAGCTCGCTGTCGTGCTGTCCGATCTGCCGGCGCTGACCGAGCAGCAGCAGGCCGCGGCCGCGCCCGTCGCGAAGAAGGGCGCGCGGATCCCGGTCTGGCAGCGCATCGAGGCGGGTAGCTGGCTCGGCGTCAGCCTGATCGTGGTGGTCATCTGGGGCCTGATCTCGCTGAGCGCGGGCGAGCTCACCTACTTCTGGCCGATGTGGGTCATCGGCCCGTGGGGCGCGGTCCTGGTGTTCCGTGTCCTGACCGGCTGGGAAGCGACGCCGGGCACCCAGACCCACCTGCGCCAGCTCCAGAAGCAGATGAAGCACCACCAGCACATGGACCCGCACAACCCGGATCGCCGGCACTGACGCGGCGCGGCCGGTAGCGGCCACCCGGACCCGCACCGCCCGGATCGTCGGCATTGACGCAGAGCGGCCGGTAGCGGCAGGTAAGCTCACGCGAGCACATGGGTAACTCGTCGGGCACGGGCTACCGCAACCCGATACCCGACCGCCAGCCGCGTGCGCCGCCCCGCTCGCGCTCGAGTCTGGCCTGAATCGCGGAGAGGCGGGCCGGCCTTGCATCTCAAGAGCTTGACGTTGAAGGGGTTCAAGTCCTTCGCGTCCGCTACCACGCTGCGCTTCGAACCGGGTATCACCTGCGTCGTCGGACCGAACGGGTCCGGTAAATCCAATGTCGTGGACGCCCTCACCTGGGTGATGGGTGAGCAGGGTGCCAAGGCGTTGCGGGGCGGCAAGATGCAGGACGTCATCTTCGCCGGCACCACCGGTCGCGCCGCGCTCGGCCGCGCCGAGGTGACGCTCACGATCGACAATTCCGACGGCGCGCTGCCGATCGACTACGCCGAGGTCTCGATCACCCGGCGGATGTTCCGCGACGGCGCGGGCGAGTACGAGATCAACGGCAGCAGCTGCCGGCTGATGGACGTGCAGGAACTGCTGTCGGACTCCGGTATCGGCCGCGAGATGCACGTCATCGTGGGGCAGGGTCAGCTCTCGGCCATTCTGGAGTCCCGCCCGGAGGACCGGCGCGCGTTCGTCGAAGAGGCCGCGGGCGTGCTCAAGCACCGGCGGCGCAAGGAGAAGGCGGTCCGCAAGCTCGACGCGATGCAGGCCAATCTCGCCCGGCTCACCGACCTCACCACCGAACTGCGCCGCCAGCTCAAGCCGCTCGGCAGGCAGGCCGAGGTGGCGCGGCGCGCGCAGACCGTGCAGGCCGACCTGCGCGATGCCCGGCTGCGGCTGGCCGCCGACGATCTGGTGACCCGGCGCGGCGAGCTGGAATCCCAGCTCAGCAAGGAGGCCTACGCCCGCGAGCAGCAGATCACCGTGCAGACCGAGCTCGACGCCGCCAATGCCGCGCTCGCCCAGCAGGAATTCCAGCTCTCGCGCCTGAGCCCCAGCGCCGAGGCCGCCGCGCAGACCTGGTTCCAGCTGTCCGCACTGGCCGAGCGGGTCAACGCCACCATCCGCATCGCCGGTGACCGAGCCAGGCACCTGCACACCGAGACCCCCGTCGGCACCGGCCGCGATCCCGACCAGCTCGAAGCCGAGGCCGACCGGATCGAAGCCGAGGAAGCCGAGCTGCGCTACGCGGTGGAGATGGCCACCGAGACGCTCGAGGCCGCGCGCGAGGCGCTGGCCGATCGCGAGTACGCCGCCAAAGCCGCCGAGCAGGCGCATCTGGCCGCCGTGCGCGCGATCGCCGACCGGCGTGAGGGGCTGGCCCGGCTCTCCGGCCAGGTCGACAACCTGCGCACCAAGTCGCAGTCGGTCGACGCCGAGATCGCCCGGCTGTCGGTCGCCATCGCCGATGCCCGCCATCGCGGCGAGGCCGCCCAGGTCGAATACGACTCGGTGCAGGACGAACTCGGCGAACTGGACGCCGGCGAGAAGGGCCTCGACGCCCAGCACGAGCACGCCGTCGCCGCCCTGGCACTGGCCGACGAACGGGTGCGGGAACTGCGGGAGCAGGACCGTGAGGCGAGCAAGCTGGTCGCCCGGCTCGGTGCGCGCATCGAAGCGCTCGGCATGAACCTGGCCCGCAAGGACGGCGCCGCCTGGCTGCTCGAACACGGAGTCGGCGGACTCGGTGACCGGCTCTCGGCGCAGCTGCGGGTCGACGGCGGTTTCGAGGCCGCGGTCGCCGCGCTGCTCGGCCCGCTGGCCGACGCGATCACCGCCGAGACCCCGACCGCCGCCGACGCCGCCGTGCGCGAACTGCGGTCCGGCGACGGCGGCCGGGTCGCCTTCGTCTTCGCCACCGCCGGGCTGGTCCCCACCGAACGCGGCAGCTTGCCGTCGGGCGCGCGCTGGCTCGCCGAGGTCGTCGACGGCGCCGAGGCGGTGCGGCCCGCGCTGGCGGCGCTCACCGCGGGCGTCGTGGTCGTCGACGATCTGGCGACCGCCACCGAACTCGTCGCGCTGCGTCCGGAACTGCGGGTCGTCACCCGTGACGGTGACCTGGCCGGCGCGGGCTGGATCGTCGGCGGCTCGGAGCGGATGCCCAGCCAGCTCGAGGTCCAGGCCGAGATCGATACCGCCACCGCCGAATTGGCGGCCGCGCAGCGCCGGGCCGAGGAACTGGAAGCGGCGCTGGCCGGTGCGCTGGCCGAGCAGACCGACCGCAAGGAAGCCGCCGATCACGCGCTGATGGCGCTGCACGAATCCGACCAGGCCCTGCTGGCGATCTACGACCGGCTGGCCCGCGTCGGCCAGACCGCGCGTTCGGCGCAGACCGAGGGGGAGCGCCTGGCGACCCAGCGCGCCGACGCCGAGGCCGCGCGGGAGAAGTCGCTGGCCTCCCTCGCCGAGCTCGAGGACCGCCTGCGCCACGCCGAGATGGAACACGACGGCGGCGACGACAGCTACGGCGCCGCGGGCACCGAGACCGCGGGCCGCGAACGCGAGGAGGCCGCGGCCGCACTCGCCGAGGCCCGCACCATGGAGGTCGAGGCCAGGCTGGCCGTGCGCACCGCCGAGGAGCGCGCGGAATCGGTCCGCGGCAAGGCGGATTCGCTGCGCCGGGCCGCCCGCGCCGAACGGGAGGCCAGGGCCCGCGCCGAACGGGCGCAGGCCGCGCGCAGGCAGGCCGCCGCCGTGGCCGCCGCCGTCGCCGAATCAGGGGCGAGGATCGCGCACGAGCTCGAGCGGGTTGTGGCCGCCGCCGCGGCCCGGCGCGACGAGCTGGTCCGGCGACGTGGGGAATGCGCCGCCGCGCTGGAGCAGGTGAAGGAACGGGCGCGGGCGCTGACCACCCAGCTGGCCCAGCTCACCGATGCCGTACATCGCGACGAGGTCGCCAAAGCCCAAGCGGCCCTGCGCATCGAACAGCTCGAGACGACCATCTCCGAGCAATTCGGCATCGCGCTGGCCGACCTGGTCGCCGAATACGGACCCGATGTCGCGCTGCCGCCCTCGGCGCTGGAATTGCAGGAGTACGAGGCCGCCAAGGAACGCGGCGAGCAGGTCAGCGCCCCGCAGCCGATGCCCTACGACCGGGCCACGCAGGAGCGCCGCGCCAAGCGGGCCGAGAAGGACCTCAGCACCCTCGGCAAGGTGAACCCGCTCGCGCTGGAGGAGTTCGCGGCGCTCGAGGAGCGCTACACCTTCCTCGCCACCCAGCTCGAGGACGTCAAGAACGCGCGCAAGGACCTGCTCGATGTGGTCGCCGAGGTCGACGCGCGCATCCTGCAGGTGTTCACCGAGGCCTACGCCGACGTGGAGCGGGAGTTCGTCGGCGTCTTCGCCAAGCTGTTCCCCGGCGGTGAGGGCAGGCTGGTGCTCACCGACCCCTCCGACATGCTCACCACCGGCATCGAGGTGGAGGCCAGGCCGCCGGGCAAGAAGGTCAAGCGCCTGTCGCTGCTCTCCGGTGGGGAGAAGTCGCTGACCGCGGTCGCGCTGCTGGTCAGTATCTTCCGGGCCAGGCCGTCCCCGTTCTATGTGATGGACGAGGTCGAGGCCGCCCTGGACGACACCAACCTGCGCAGGCTCATCGGCCTGTTCGAGCAGCTGCGGGAGAAGAGCCAGCTGATCGTCATCACCCACCAGAAGCCGACCATGGAGATCGCCGACGCGCTCTACGGCGTCAGCATGCGCGGTGACGGCATCACGCAGGTGATCTCGCAGCGGTTGAACCGGGCCGAGGTGACCGATACCGATCCGGTCGGCGCGCCGGCGTAGCAGTCCCACTCTCCGGGATTGTGAAATGGCAACACATTTCATCGATCACGGCCGCTGTTAGCGTGCGATGGATGAAACGTGCTACTGCCTCGCTGGTCGCCGGAATCGCGGCCGCGCTCCTCGCCCCACTGCCGGTGGCCGGCGCCGACACCGGGTCGTCCTCGCTGTCCGGCGGCGGCTCGTCGTCGCTGTCGGGCAACACCTCCGAGCTGCCGCCGTACGCGCAGTGGATCGGTGAGATCACCCCCGTCGTGGCCGAGGCGAAGACCTACCTCGCCGGTCGGCTGCCCGGCGCGACCAAGCCCGCGATCGTCTTCGATATCGACAACACGACACTCGAGACCTCCTACAACGCCGGGCTGATCATCCCGGCCATCCAGCCGGTGCTCGGCCTGGCCACCTGGGCGAAGCAGAACGGCGCCGCGATCATCTTCGTCACCGGCAGGCCCGCGCTGATCGGCGCCTACTCACAGGCGAACCTGACCTCGGTCGGCTACCCGGTCGACGCGCTGTACGGCAGCGCGCCGACCACGCTGTCGGCGGGCAATGCCGGACTGGCCGAGTACAAGACCGCGAGCCGGGCCGATATCGAGAGCAAGGGCTACACGATCGTCGCGAATATCGGCAACAGCCCCTCGGACCTGTCCGGCGGACACGCCGAGCGCACCTTCAAGTTCCCGGACTACAACGGCGCACTGAACTGATCCGCGTGGGACGGCGCCGAGTGGACCAGCGTTCGCTCGGCGCCGGGGCGTGGTTCCTCACGTCGCGGCCGGAGCCGAGCCGCCCGGGGTGATCGCGACGAGGATCGCCGCGATCCCGATGGCGAGTGCCGCGATCGTGGCTGTCGCGGTCCAGCCGAACCACTCGACCGCGGCCGCGCCGAAGGCGGTGCCGAGGCTGCCACCCACGAAGTACGTCATCATGTACGCACTGTTGAAACGAGCGGGCGACGCCGGGTCGATGGCGAGAACGGTGCTCTGATTCGCGACCTGGGCGGCGAACAGACCGGCGTCGAACAGTGCGAGGCAGGCGAGCGTCACCACGGTGCCGGTCAGCGTGCCGCCGAGCACGATCGCGGCGAACCCGGCCAGGGCGAGACCGATCAGGAGGACCCGCCGGGGGCCGACGCGGTCGGTCCACCCGCCCGCGATCCGCGTCGCCGCGATGCCCGACAGCCCCGCCAGGGCGTACAGGCCGATCCGTTCCGCCGAATACGAGAACGGCGGCTCGGCCAGCGCGACCGCGAGCCCGCTCCACACCGCGCAGAACGCGAAGAACCACAGCGCGCCACGGATCGACGCGGTCCGCAGCGCGTCGTCGCGTGCCAGCAGACCGGGGAGGGAACGCAGCGTCTCGAGGTAGCCGCGGTCGGTTGTGCCCCGCTCGGTCGGCAGCACGGCCAGGCAGCCGAGCGCGACGCACGCGCAGGCGGCGGCGAACGTCAGCTGCATTGCGCGCCAGCCGATCTCGTCGGCGAGCCACCCGCCGACGATGCGCCCGGCCAGGATTCCGGCGGAGATCCCCGCGGTCACGATGCCGAGGATCGTCGCGCGCCGATGCGGTGGCGCGAGCCGGCCCGCCACCGAACTGAGCCCGGCGCCCACCGCCGAACACGCCCCGACCACGCCGATCACCACCCCCAGCTGCCGCGGGCCGCGCACCGTCGCACACAGTGCCGACGCCGCGGCGAGCACCGCGAACTGGAGGGCGAGCAGACGCGCGGGCGAGAAGCGGTCGACCAGCGGAACCAGGAGCCCGAGCCCGACCAGATACCCGACCGGCCCGCACGCCAGCGCGACACCCACGGCCGCGATCCGGGCACCCAGCGCGTCCGCGACATCCGCGATCGCGGGTTGCAGCGGGTAGAGCGCCGACGTCCCCAGCGCTGCGGCCAGCGACATGAACAACACGACGGAGCCACGGAGCGGAGCCGCTGTGGGCAGCGTGGCGACAGGTTCAGTATGCACAACGACCGACGGTAGGAATCCGCCGTTCCGCTCGCTGGCGGGATACCGACGTCACCGTCGCTGCCCGCCGGGCATCGTGGTGCGGTGATGTCCGGTGGCCCGCCAGGGTCGCCGGGAGCTGAGTGTTACCCGGGTCGCCCAGAGCAGCGCGGTATTGCCCGAGCGGCCCCGGACCGACTGAGAGCTGCCCGGAGCCACGCCGTGTAGCCCGGGGCTGTGTAGGTGGCCTGAGTCGCTCGGAGTCGCGCCGTGTTGCCGGGGCTGAGCACAGTGCCTGAGCTGCTTGGAGTCGCGCCGTGTTGCCGGGGCGTGCGCCCTTGGCCGAGCTGCGCCGAGCCGCCGGGCGCGCGCCGTTGCCCGAGCTGCTCGGAGCTGCGCTGTGGTGCCCGCGCGCTGTTGCCCGAGCCGCTCGGCGCACCGGTGGGCGCTGCGGTGTTCAGGCGACGGGCGCCGACTCGTCGAGCCTGGCCAGAATCCGTGCCGCGCCGCCCGCCGCCAGCCATTCCCGCAGCGTCGTGAGACCCGGGTACAGCTGGCGGAGGGTGGGCAGGTCGGCCTGCCAGCCGCCGGTCTCGCGGATCAGCCGCCAGGTGTTGCCGAGCTGGGGGCCGATCGCCTCCGCTTCGGCCTCGGTGATCTCCCGATAGCGGATCGATCGACCGGTCGCCGCGCTGATGGCGGCCGCCGCGTCGATGGGCGTGATCGCGTCGCCCGCGAGTTCGATGGCGCGGCCGTGCCAGCCCTCGGGATCGGCGAAGGCGAGCGCCGCGAACGCGGCGATGTCGTCGAGGGCGATGAGCTGGAGCGGGCGGTCGGCGGGGAACAGGTGCCGGTTTTCGCCGCTGTTGCGGAAGCCGTCGATGGGCATGCCCTGCAGCAGATAGTTCTCCATGAAGCGGACCGGCCGCAGCAGGGTGTAGCGCAGGCCGGAGGCGAGTACCGCCGCCTCGATCTCGCGCTTGCCCTCCTGACCCCACAAATGCGCCGCTCCCATGGTGGCGACGCCGGAGAAGACGATCTGCTCGACGTCCGCCGCGCGCGCCGCGTCGACCATGGCGGCGCCACGGCGCGCCTCGTCGCCCGCTGTCCAGCCGTTGAGGCCGCAATCGGCTGGGGGAATGAGGAATACGGCACGAGCGCCGGTGGCGGCCGCCCGCAGCGAGGCGCGGTCGTCGAAATCGCCGACCGCCAGTTCGGCGCCCGCGGCAGCCAGGGCGCGCGCGGCGGGAGCGGCCGGTTCGCGCACGAGCGCGCGGACCGGACGGCCCGCCGCCAGCAGTGCCCGGGCGGTCGCGCCGCCCTGCTTGCCGGTCGCGCCGGTGACCAGAACAGGAAGTGCTGATGACATTGCGGATGAACTCCGTTTCGTTCCTTACAATCGGGTCGGTCGACCCGGATTCCGGACGGTACGGGCGGGTCGACCCGGTTGACCAGGCGTGATGCAGGGAGGGCGTAACGAAATGACCGTCGACAACGGCGTGGAATCGGCGATCAGGGCCGACGCCCGGCGCAACCGGGCGCTGGTGCTGGCCGCCGCGCAGCGCGCGCTCGCCGAACGCGGCACCACCGTCTCGCTGGCGGAGGTCGCCCGCCGGGCGGGGGTCGGCGCGGGCACCGTCCACCGGCACTTCCCGACGAAGACCGATCTCCTGGAAGCGGTGATGCAGCAGCGAGTCGACCGGCTCGCCGCCCTGGCCACCGATCACCTGGCCGATCCTGACCCCGGCGCGGCCTTCTTCGCGCTGTGTACCCACGTCATCGTGACGACACCGGGGAACAAAGATCTCTGCGACCTGGTGCAATCCGACGACGGCTGGCCGCGCGCCCTGCTCCGCGGCGCGGGCAACCGCTTCCACCGCGCACTGGGCGCCCTGCTCACCGCCGCCCAGCGGCAGGGCGCGGTCCGCCCGGACGTCGTCGTCACCGATGTCCTCGACATCTTCACCGGCTGCGTGGCGATCCAGCGGCATCGGCGTCAGGGCGAGCCGCCGGCCCCCGCGGTCACCCTCGTGCTGGAGGCCCTGCGCGCTCCACGACCCGTCACGGAACCCGCGGCAATCGCCCGTGACGAAACGCGGGACCGTGACGAAACCAAGCAAGTGCTGTGTGCCGTCTGCGCCCATCCGATTCACCGGTCCACTACCGGCAGGCCGGCCCGCTACTGCTCGGCGGCCTGCCGCCAGAAGGCACACCGCAGACGCAACCTCGTGCCTACAGCAGGTCGCTGACGTCGTCGGGGACGTCTACGGCGTATTTGCGCAGGATGTCCATGGAGATGACCTCCAGGGCGTTCTCGTGGGTCGCGGCCAGCACCACCGGTGCGGCGACCCCGTCCTCGTGCGCGTGCAACCAGCGCACCGCCACCACGCACCAGCGATCGCCCGGCTGCAGGCCGGGGAAATTGTTCTCCGGACGCGGAGTACTGAGGTCGTTGCCGATGGATGCCTGGTGCTCCAGGAATTCCGCCGTCACGACCGTGCACACGGTGTGGCTGCCGAGATCCTCCGGACCGGTGCTGCAGCAGCCGTCCCGGTAGAAGCCCGTGAGAGGATCGGTGCCGCACTCTTCCAGCGGCCCCCCAAGCACGTTTCGATCGGTCACGTCGCCGATCCTATGGGGCGAGCGCCAGAAGTTCCGCAGGACAACGAATCTGTAGTGTTTCCCCGGCGTGCCGATGCGTCCCGGCGCTCGTCACCGACCCGCCGCGCCGACGCCGCCGACGTGCCGCGATCCGCCTCCCGAATAGACTCTGCCGGGTGAGTTCGCAAGCGTGGATCCTGATCGCCGCGATCGCCGCCGTGCTGTTGGTGGCGCTCGTCGCGGGTTTCGTCCTGTACAAGCGGCGCCAGATCTCCCTGGCACCGCCCGAGCCGGACAAGGAGTTGACGGACCGGTCCGGTGGGTACACCGCGTCCGGCGGATTCAGTTTCAGCCAGGGCGGGTCGGCGGCCACGCTGCCGCGACCCGAACCGGTGGGGGAACGCACCGACGACGAGGGTCAGCCGCACGTCGGTGACGACGCCGCCGTCCCGCGCGACGCCCCCCGTCGCGGCATCACCGATGTCCCGCTGCCCGAGGCCGACGTGCAGGCCGCCGAGACCGTGGTGGTCCCGGACGACCTGAGCTCCCTCGACACCACGGTCACCGGGACCGCGCCGACCGAGACCGCGCCGGCAGACACCACGCCCGCCGAGACCGCGCCGACCGAGACCGCGCCGGCAGACACCACGCCCGCCGAGGCCGCGCCCGCCGAGACGGCGCGCCCGAGGCCGCCCCCGCCGAACCCACCGTCGCCGAGGCCCCCGCCACGACCGCGCCCGCCGAGGTCGACGCCGTCGCCGCCGCGATCGAGGAGATCGACCCCACCGCCGGCCGGCTCGAACGCCTGCGCGGCCGTCTGTCCCGCTCGCAGAACGCGGTCGGCAAGAGCCTGCTCGGCCTGCTCGGTGGCGGCGACCTCGACGAGGACTCCTGGGAGGAGATCGAGGACACCCTGGTGCTGGCCGATATCGGCACCGCGAGCACCGCGAAGATCGTCGAACGCCTGCGCGAGGAGATGGCCGCGCGCAGCGTGCGCACCCCGGAACAGGCCCGCGCCGCCCTGCGTGACGTGCTGATCGAGGCGCTGCGCCCCGAGCTGGACCGGTCCATCCACGCGCTGCCGCACGCCGACCATCCGGCGATCCTGCTGGTCGTCGGCGTCAACGGCACCGGTAAGACCACCACCACCGGCAAACTGGCCCGGGTGCTCGTCGCCGACGGCCGCCGGGTGCTGCTCGGCGCCGCCGACACCTTCCGCGCCGCCGCCGCCGATCAGCTGCAGACCTGGGGCGAGCGGGTCGGCGCCGAGACGGTGCGCGGCAAGGAGGCCGCCGATCCGGCCGCCGTCGCCTTCGACGCGGTCACCGCCGGCATCGATCGTGGGGTCGACGCGGTCCTGGTCGACACCGCGGGCCGCCTGCACACCAAGACCGGCCTGATGGACGAGCTGGGCAAGGTCAAGCGGGTCGTGGAGAAGAAGGCCGAGGTCGACGAGGTGCTGCTGGTCCTCGACTCGACCGTCGGCCAGAACGGCCTGATGCAGGCGCGGGTGTTCGCCGACGTCGTCGACATCACCGGCGTCGTGCTCACCAAGCTGGACGGCACCGCCAAGGGCGGCATCGTGTTCCAGGTGCAGCACGAGCTCGGGGTGCCGGTAAAGCTCGTCGGTCTGGGTGAGGGCGCCGACGATCTGGCGCCGTTCGAGCCCGGTGCCTTCGTCGACGCGCTGCTCGGCGGCGCCGCGTAGCCATCTCCGCGATGCCCGCCCGATCCAGCGATCGGGCGGGCATCGCTGTTCTGCAGGCGAAACACCGTTCCCGCCTCCGCGCGCGAACACGAGGCGAACCGCACACTCGTACCGGTCTCACCGTGAGGCGACAGGTGGCGGCCAACCGTACGAAACGTGGAAGCAACACAACCGCGCTATCCGTTCACTCAGGTGAAACACCACAGCTCAACGGATGAAACACCGAGTGGCGACCCTTCTGTACAGGTCCTTTTGCCGTCATCGGCAGGGCCCGAGATGAGGAGGAACACAAGGTGGCATTTCCCGTAATCGGCGAACCCAGCGCCGGTGACACTGCATGGATGCTGGCATCAGCGGCACTCGTGCTGCTGATGACGCCCGGACTGGCGTTCTTCTACGGCGGTATGGTCCGTGGCAAGAACGTGCTGAACATGATCATGATGAGTATCTCCGCAATGGGTCTGGTGACCGTCCTGTGGTGTCTCTACGGCTTCTCGATCGCGTTCGGCGAGGACAAGGGCAAACTGCTCGGTGACCCGCTCCAGTACTTCGGCCTGAAGGGTGTCTTCGGCGGCGACTACCTCGCCACGACCGACCCCGCGGCGCCGGCGGCGATTCCGCTGTTCGGCACGATTCCCCTGTCGGTGTTCGTCGCGTTCCAGCTCATGTTCGCGATCATCACCGTCGCACTCATCTCGGGCGCGGTCGCCGACCGCCTGAAGTTCGGCTCGTGGCTCGTATTTGCCGGAATCTGGGCCACGGTCGTCTACTTCCCCGTCGCGCACTGGGTCTTCGCCTTCAGCGGCTACACCGGTGAGAACGGTGGCTGGATCGCCAACAACCTCAAGGCGATCGACTTCGCCGGTGGTACCGCCGTGCACATCAACGCCGGTGCGGCCGGTCTGGTCCTGTGCCTGATCCTCGGCAAGCGCAAGGGCTGGCCGAAGTCGCCGTTCCGTCCGCACAACCTGCCGTTCGTCATGCTCGGCGCCGGTCTGCTGTGGTTCGGCTGGTACGGCTTCAACGCCGGTTCGGCGCTGGGCGCCAACGGCATCGCCGGTGCCACCTTCCTCACCACCACCATCGCCACCGCCGCCGCGATGATCGCCTGGCTGATCGTGGAGAAGATCCGCGACGGCCACCCGACCTCCCTCGGCGCCGCGTCGGGCATCGTGGCCGGTCTGGTCGCCATCACCCCGGCCTGTTCCTCGGTGAACGTGGTCGGCGCGATGGTCATCGGTGTCGTCGCCGGTGCGGTCTGCGCCCTGGCCGTCGGCCTGAAGTTCCGCTTCGGCTTCGACGACTCGCTCGACGTCGTCGGCGTGCATCTCGTCGGCGGTCTGATCGGCACCCTGATGGTCGGTCTGGTCGCCACGGCCGAAGCTCCCGCAGCTGTCGACGGACTGTTCTACGGTGGTGGAGTCGAGCAGTTGAAGCTGCAGGCTGTCGGTGCCTTCGCCGTCCTGGCCTACTCGCTCGTCGCGACGGCCGTGATCGCATACGCGATCAAGTTCACCATCGGCCTGCGCGCGAGCGACGAGTCCGAGTCGGCGGGCCTGGACGAGTCCGAGCACGCGGAAACCGCTTACGATTTCGCTGCTGTGGGTGGCACGGCACGCTCGCTCGTCAAGGAGGCATGACGAACATGAAACTGGTTACGGCAATCGTCAAACCGTTCACGCTCGAAGACGTGAAAACCGGGCTGGAACAGGCAGGCGTGCTCGGCATGACCGTCAGCGAAGTCCAGGGGTACGGCCGGCAGAAGGGCCACACCGAGGTCTACCGCGGTGCGGAGTACTCGGTGGACTTCGTTCCGAAGGTCCGGGTCGAGGTCGTCGTCGACGATGCGTCGGTCGAGAAGGTCGTCGAGGTGATCGTCGAGGCCTCGCGCACCGGGAAGATCGGTGACGGCAAGGTGTGGGTGACCCCGGTGGACACCATCATCCGAGTCCGCACCGGCGAACGCGGAAGCGACGCACTGTAATTCGGTAGCGACGCACGGTTGTAAACGATCGAGCGGCGGCCCCGCTCCCACCGGCACGACCGGTCGGGGCGGGGCCGCCCGCATGAATGGCGGTGGGACTGTGGCACAACAGAACGGCGGTATTCAGAACAACGGGGCGGCAGACCTGGTCAAGGCCAGGGCACAGCTGCTCGACGGGGCGGGGACCCGAAATCCCCGGCTCGATCCGGAATCGCTGCGCGCGGCCCTGGTCGACCTGTTCGAACTGTGGCTCACCAGCAAGGGCAACGAACTCGGCATCACCGCCGACAGCGGCCTGGCCGTCGTCGCGGTCGGTGGCCTCGGCCGTCGCGAGATGCTGCCGTTCTCCGATCTGGATCTGGTGCTGCTGCACGACGACGTCGACCCGGCCGTGGTGTCGGAGGTCGCCGACCAGCTCTGGTATCCGCTGTGGGACGCCCACATCAAGCTCGATCACAGCGTGCGTACCGTCCCGCAGGCGCTGCGGGTGGCCGCCGACGACATGGTCGCCGCGCTCGGCCTGCTCGAGGCCCGCCACATCGTCGGCGACGAGGACCTGTCCAATCTGCTCATCGGCGGGGTGCGCCGGGAGTGGCGGACCGGCATCAGGTCCCGCTTCGACGAACTGATCGCCCAGACCACCGCGCGCTGGCAGCGCAGCGGCGAGATCGCCCACCGCGCCGAGCCCGACCTCAAGAACGGCCGCGGCGGCCTGCGTGACATCCAGCTGCTCGACGCACTCGCCATCGCCCAGCTGACCGACGCCATGCCCGGCCTCGGCCCCGAAGTCCCCGGCGGCGGCCTGAAGCAGGCCCACCGGCGGCTGCTCGACGTGCGCACCGAACTACACCGGGTCGCCGGTCGCGCCCGCGACCAGCTGCGTGCCCAGGACGCCGACGAGATCGGCGCCGCGCTCCGCATCGGCGACCGTTTCGATCTGGCCCGCACGCTGAGCGATTCGGCGCGCACGGTGAGCTACTCGACCGACGTCGGCCTGCGCACCGCGGCCAACGCGCTGCCGCGCCGCGGTCTGGCCAGACTGCGGCGGATGCCGGTGCGCCGACCACTCGATGAGGGGGTGGTCGAGCACTCCGGCGAGGTGGTGCTGGCCAGGGACGCGCGGCCGCAGCGCGATCCCGGCCTGATCCTGCGGGTCGCCGCCGCCTCGGCGCAGACCGGGCTGCCGATGTCGGCGACCACGCTCAACCGGCTCTCCGAGGACGCGCCGGAACTGCGCGAGCCGTGGCCCAAAGACGCGCTCAACGACCTGCTGGTGCTGCTGGGCGCGGGCCGCGGCAGCATCGACGCGGTCGAGGCGCTGGATCGGACCGGCCTGTGGGGCAGGCTGTTTCCCGAGTGGGGCGCCGTGCGCGACCTGCCGCCGCGCGACGCCCTGCACACCTGGACCGTCGACCGGCACCTGATGGAGACCGTCGCCTACGCGGGCGCGCTCAGCACCAGGGTCGCCCGGCCGGACCTGCTCGCGCTCGGCGCGCTGCTGCACGACATCGGCAAGGGCAGGGCGGGCGATCACAGCGTCGTCGGTGCCGAACTGGCCACCCACATCGGCCGCAGGCTCGGCCTGTGGCCCTCGGACGTGCGCACGCTCAGCGCGATCGTGCGCCACCATCTGCTGTTGCCCGACACCGCGACCCGGCGTGACCTGGCCGATCCGGAGACCGTCCGGTTCGTCGCCGACGCGCTCGGCGGTGACGTCGGTCTGCTCGAGCTGCTGCACGCGCTCGCCGAAGCCGACTCGATGGCCACCGGCCCCGGCGTCTGGGGTGACTGGAAGGCCTCGCTCATCGGCGATCTGGTGCGGCGCTGCAAGCTGGTGATGGCGGGGGAGCCGCTGCCGCAGCCGGAACCGATCGACCCCGAGCTACTGGAGAAGGCGCGGGTGGGTGGCGTGCATGTCACCCTCACGCCGGGCGAGGGCAAGCACACCTACCTGGTGAACGTCATCGCTCCCGACGAGCCCGGCCTGCTCTCCGACGCCGCGGGCGTGCTGGCCCTGCACTCGCTGCGGGTGCTGTCGGCCTCGCTCGGCAGCGCGGGGGAGTCGGCGATCAACACCTTCGCGGTGACCCCGAAGTTCGGTGACCCGCCCGACGCGGGTCTGCTGCGCCAGGAGCTGATCCGGGCCACCACCGGTGCGCTGAACCTGCCCGAGGTGCTCGCCAAGCGGGAGACCGAGGCGGTCGGCGCCGGACCGGGCCGGTTCGCGCGGGCCCAGCCGCGGATGATCTGGTCGGCCACCAGCACGCCGGGGCAGGTGATTCTCGAACTGCGCGCCGAGGATCGGATCGGCCTGCTCAGCAGGCTGGCGGGCACCTTCGCGACGGCCGGGGTGAACGTGCGCTGGGCCAAGGTCGTCACGATGGGTTCGGCCGTGGTCGACGCCTTCTGTCTCGATCTGGGTGACACCGACAGCCCGCAGCTACGCGACCGCATCGAGAAGGCGGTGCTGGATGTGGTCCCGCTCCCTGCGCCACCGCCGCCCGTGGCGGCGACCGCCGACTGAGACAGTCAGGACACAGTTTCACCACCGATTGCTATCAGGTTGCCCGTCAACGGTCGGCGATGCCCGATCGGTCGAGATCAGACCTATAGCATTCGAGAGGTCTGGCTGTCACTCGTTCGAGGGGAGCAGATCTGTGGCTATCGAAGTCGTATCCGCATCGATGATGACCTGCGACGCGACGACGCATATCGCGCGCTGCGTCGGCGGTGACCTGTGGGTGGTTTCGTGGCTACCGGGACGTACGCTCACCGGCGCCCAGGCCCTGGCGGCGATGACCATCGCCTCCACCACCGCCCGGCACGTCGACAGTCCCGATGCCGAATGGGAGCGGATCGAGTCGCTCTCGCGTGAACTGGGTCTCACCGGCCGGGAAGCGGTGTACCTGGTGAACATCGAAAATCACGAATTGCGGCGCACCGCCCCACCGCACGTGCGGCACCGGGAATAACACCCATTACCCTGGGAGGGCAATAGACGTCCCTTTCAGATCAGGAGCGCGATCGGTGTTCGAATCCCTGTCCGACCGGCTTACCGGTGCACTGCAGGATCTGCGCGGTAAGGGGCGTCTGTCACCGGCCGACATCGACGCCACCGCGCGCGAGATCCGCCTCGCCCTGCTCGAAGCCGACGTCGCGCTGCCCGTGGTGCGCGGCTTCATCGCCAATGTCAAGGAGCGCGCCAAGGGCGCCGAGGTCTCCGCGGCGCTGAACCCGGCCCAGCAGGTCGTCAAGATCGTCAACGAGGAGCTCGTCGCGATCCTCGGCGGCGAGACCCGCAGGCTCAACCTCGCCAAGAACCCGCCGACGGTCATCATGCTGGCCGGTCTGCAGGGCGCCGGTAAGACCACCCTGGCGGGCAAGCTCGCCAAGTGGCTGCGCGATCAGGGCCATCAGCCGCTGCTGGTCGCCTGTGACCTCCAGCGTCCCGGCGCGGTCACCCAGCTGCAGGTCGTCGGTGAGCGCGCGGGCGTGCCCGTGTTCGCCCCGCACCCCGGCACCTCCGTCGGCGGCGGCGAGAACCCGCTCGGGATCTCCGCGGCCGACCCGGTCGGCGTCGCCCGCGCCGGTATCGAAGAGGCCAAGGCCAAGCAGCACGACGTGGTCATCGTCGACACCGCAGGCCGCCTCGGTATCGACGCCGAGCTGATGCGCCAGGCCGCGGGCATCCGCGACGCCGTGCAGCCCGACGAGACCCTGTTCGTGCTCGACGCGATGATCGGTCAGGACGCGGTCAGCACCGCCGAGGCGTTCCGCGACGGCGTCGGCTTCACCGGTGTCGTGCTCACCAAGCTCGACGGCGACGCCCGCGGTGGTGCCGCGCTGTCGGTCCGTAACGTGACCGGTTCGCCGATCATGTTCGCCTCCACCGGCGAGAAGCTCGAGGACTTCGACGTCTTCCACCCGGACCGGATGGCCTCGCGCATTCTCGGCATGGGTGACGTGCTCACCCTGATCGAGCAGGCCGAGCAGGTCTACGACGCCCAGCAGGCCGAGGAGACCGCTCGCAAGATCGGCAGCGGCGAGCTCACCCTCGAGGACTTCCTCGACCAGATGCTGGCCATCCGCAAGATGGGCCCGATCGGCAATCTGCTGGGCATGCTGCCCGGCGCCGGGCAGATGAAGGACGTGCTGGCCCAGGTCGACGACAAGCAGCTCGACCGGGTGCAGGCGATCATCCGCGGCATGACCCCCGCCGAGCGCGACAACCCGAAGATCATCAACGCCTCCCGGCGCCTGCGCATCGCCAACGGCTCGGGCGTGCAGGTCTCCGAGGTCAACCAGCTCGTCGACCGTTTCTTCGAGGCCAAGAAGATGATGGCCATGATGGGCCGTCAGATGGGCCTGCCCGGCGCGCGCCGCGGCAACAACAAGAAGGGCAAGAAGGGCAAGAAGGGTGGGCGTGGCCCGACTCCGCCGAAGATGCGCGGTGGTTTCCCCGGCATGCCCGCCGGGATGCCCGGTCTGCCGCCGGGCATGGATCTGTCGCAGATGCCGCCCGGGCTCGACCAGCTGCCGCCCGGTCTGGAAGGCATCGACCTGTCGCAGCTGAAGTTCCCCAAGAACTGAGCTGGGTTATTTGAGCGCTGGTGCGCTCGAGTCGCGGCCCCTTGTGTCCCGCCGATCAGCGGCAGTTGCTTGCTCCTTCGTCGCTTGCGCAACTGCCGCTGATCGGCGGGACGGCCGCGACCGCCGCTGCGCGGCGAACCCTCCTCGAGGTCGGGTTGTGCGGGGTGAGTTGTCAGATCACGCCGGGGATCAGGGCTTTGCGGGTTGGGGGGTAGTCGACGAACTTCTCCCGGTACCAGCGGTGCGTCGCGAAGGCGCGTGGCACCAGGTTGCCCGCGGTGATCAGGAAGATGACCACGCCGGCCAATGACCAGGTGAGTAGCGCGAACCCGGCCCAGGCGATCAGTTCGCCCAGGTAGGCCGGGCTGCTGACGAAACGGAAGCCGCCGCCGTACGGGATGCGGTACTCGGCCGCGCCGGGGTTGTTCTTGTCGCGCAGGTTGCGCACGATCGCCTCCGACCGCACCAGCAGCGCGAAGCCGCACAGGTACACGACGAGCCCGATCAGGAAGCGCGGATCGGTGAGCCAGGCGGTGCTGTACTGGTTCTTGTAGTCGTGGCTGAAGAACGCGCCGTTGAGGTAGCCGTGCAGCGAGGTCACGAACACCCCGGCCGCGACGACCGAGAAGTTGAAGCTGCTCTTCTTGCCCGGCACCTGCCGGATGGAGAGCGGGAAGAACCAGCCGCGATTGCCGTAGTGCAGCAGCCAGATCGCCGCCAGCACCAGCGGCACGGGCTCGAACCGGTCGGGCCCGCTGAGATAGAACACCGCGAACACGACGGTCGCGGGCAGTTCCATCAGCCACCAGCCCAGTTTGGGGTTGAGATTGAAGCCGATCGAGGTCGAGGCGAAACGGCCGTAGGGACTCTGCGCGAACAGTCCGCCCACGATCACGAACGCGGCGAAGGCGAAGGCGATGGCCAGCACCGTGTCGTAGATGGCGTTCCCGGTGTACCAGTCCATCGAGATTCCTTTGTCCAACAGCGCGCCGAGCACGATCGCCGACGCAAAACTAGAACACGTTCTATCATGGATCGGGCAGGGGCAGCGCGACTATGGAGGACCTACATGCCGTTGGATCGGACCGCGGAAGACCTGCTGGCGGCGGTACAGGCCTCGCCCCGCGCGGTGGCCGCACACGACAAGGACGCCTGGGTCGGGCTGTTCGTCGACAACGCGGCGGTGCACGATCCGTACGGCGCGCGCGAACACATCGGCCGCGAGGCGATCTCGCGGTTCTACAACGTCTTCATCGCGCCGAACTCCATCGCCTTCCGGGTCGAGCGCGACCTGGTCGCCGGGCGCACGGTGGTGCGCGACCTGCACATCGAGACCACCATGTCGACCGGCGCCACCGTCACCGTGCCCATGCACCTGCGCTACGACCTGATCGAATCCGCGGGCGGCTGGCGGATCGCCCGGCTGGCCGCGCACTGGGAACTGGCGGTGATGATCCGGCGGCTCATGGGCACCGGAACGGCCGGGGTGCTGGCCGGGACCAAGCTCGGCCCGCAACTGGTCTCCGAGCTGGGCGTCGACGGGGCGATGGGCATGATGCGCGGCCTGCGCAGCGTGGGCGCGACGGGCAAGCGGGTCGTCGGCAGGCTGTTCGGTGCCGCCGCCGCGGGTGACCTGGCCGGCGTGCGCGATCTGCTCGGCGCGCGGGCGGCGGTGGAACTGCCCGCCGGGCAGCCGGTCGACGCGGCGGGGTTCGCCGAGCTCGCGCGAGACATGCAGTGGGACAAGATGATCGCCGCAGGGCGCACGGTCAGCGCGAGCGTGCGGATCGGCGCGGCGCGGGGAGTGGCCTTCGTCGATTTCGCGGCCGACGCGCCGCGCGTCATCGCCGTGACGGTCTTCCTCGACGGCCCGCTGCCCAGCCGCTAGCCGCCGCGAGCCGGTTCCCGGCCCGGTCGACGCGAGTGCGTCGGCCGAGCGCGGGCGGTAGGTTGGGGCCAGGCCGACGTCTGGAGGTTCGTGTGCATCTGCGTGGTGTGGTTCTCCCCGGTGACGAGGAGCGCGACCTCTGGGTCGTCGACGGGCTCGTCACCTTCGAGCCGGTGCCCGGGGCCGAAACCCTGTGCCGCACCGGCTGGATCGTCCCCGGCCTGGTCGACGCGCACTGCCACGTCGGTATCCGCTACGGCGGCGGCGACGAGACCCGCGAGGGCGCGATCGAGCAGGCGGAGACCGAGCGCGACGCGGGCGCGCTGCTGCTGCGTGACGCGGGCTCGCCGATCGACACCCGCTTCATCGACGAGCACATCGAGCTCCCGCGCATCATCCGCGCGGGCCGCCACATCGCCCGCCCCAAGCGCTATATCCGCGAACTGGGCATCGAGCTCGACGACGAACGCGACCTGCCGGAGATCGTCGCCGAGCAGGCCCGCTTCGGCGACGGCTGGGTCAAGATCGTGGGCGACTGGATCGACCGTTCCGTCGGTGACCTGCGCCCGCTGTGGAGCGACGACATCCTGAAGCAGGCGATCGACGCCGCCCACGCCAACGGCGCCCGCGTCACCGCCCACGTCTTCGGCGAGGACGCCCTGCCCGGCCTGATCAACGCCGGCATCGACTGTCTCGAACACGGCACCGGCATCACCGACGACACCATCGAACTGATGCTCGCCCACGGCACCGCGCTGGTCCCCACCCTGATCAATATCGACACCTTCCCCGGCATCGCCGACGGCGCAGGCAAGTTCCCCGTCTACGCCGCCCACATGCGTGACCTGCACCGCCGCGTCCGCGACACGGTCGGCAAGGCGCACGAGGCCGGCGTGCCCATCTACGCGGGTACCGACGCGGGCGGTTCCATCCGCCATGGCCGCATCGCCGACGAGATCGCCGCTCTCGGCGGCGCGGGCCTCTCGCCCCACGACGCGCTGGGCGCCGCCTCCTGGAACGCCCGCACCTGGCTGGGCCGCCCGAGCATCGAGGAAGGCGCTCCCGCCGACTTCGTGGTCTATTCCGACGACCCCCGGACCACCCCGGCTGCCCTCACCGACCCCGAGTGGGTCGTCCTGCGCGGCCTGGTCGTCAAGACTCCGAACCCGGTCACCGGCCACCGCTGAGGTCCGGTTGCCGCCGGGTGCGACGAGCGGGCATGTTCCGCGGCGTTCTCCCAGGTCGCGGGAGCGCTGGTCTGTAGAGTTGTCTACACGCTGCAAACATGTGCAAACATGCGATCGAGGTTGAATCGGTTGTTCTGCGGCCGAGTATCAGTCCGGTCCGAGTTGTCCAATTGTCGGTACGACCAGGGGAGATCGGCGGAGATGACGATGAGCGCCGAGGTTTCGATGATCCACCCGTTGGGCCCGAAGACTGTGGAAGACTGGCTCGCCGAAGAGCAGCCGGCGGATGGATCGCGACTCGAACTCATCTGGGGGTACCTGCACATGACGCCGCCGCCAGGTGGTCCGCATCAGTACGCCGCCGGTGAATTGTTCGTCACCCTGCGTGCTGCTGTTCGTGCCGTGGACCGGCCGGACCTGACGGTCTTGCCCGCCGTCGGAGTGCGGATCAGCACACCGTTGCGCACGAGCATCATCCCGGATGTCGTGGTGGTCGATGCCTCGGCTGACCACACCACCTTCGCCGCCGATGACGTCCTTCTGGCCGTGGAGGTCTGGTCGCCGGGAAACAGCCGCGAGGAACGCGATACCAAGATCGCCGCATACGCCTCTGCTCGCGTCCCCTACCTGTGGATCGTCGAACTCCCGGACGGTAAGCCCGCCCGATTCTGGGGCTACTCGCTGGGAGAGTCCGGCTACCGCCAGGAAGTGTTCGCCGCCGACGGCGAGTCGGTGAAGGCGCCCGGCCCGGTGCCGGTGGTGGTCGACACCGAGCAGTTGCGCTGAGGTAGCGCTGAGCAGCCGGAGCTGATTTCGGGGAGCGCGTACCCGTCTGGCACAATGAACAACCGTCCTTCCTGGACAGTGTCAGCCCGTCTCCGGTCACGTACCGCGCGGCGGTCACGCACTTCATGCGCGAAACCGGACCCGCAGACCATGCGGGTCGCCGAATCGCGTGGTGACCAAACTACTGAAAGAGGCAGATCAGCATGGCTGTTCGCATCAAGCTCACCCGCCTGGGCAAGATCCGCAACCCGCAGTACCGCGTGGTTGTCGCCGACGCCCGCACCCGTCGTGACGGCCGGGCCATCGAGGCCATCGGCAAGTACCACCCGAAGGAAGAGCCTTCGCTGATCGAGATCGATGCCGATCGCGTCGCGTACTGGCTGTCCGTCGGCGCGCAGCCGACCGAGTCCGTGCAGCGTCTGCTGGAGATCACCGGCGACTGGCAGAAGTTCAAGGGCCTGCCGGGCACCGAGGGCACCCTCAAGGTGAAGGCCGCCAAGCCGTCCAAGCTGGACCTGTTCAACGCCGCGCTGGCCGCCGCCGACAACGAGCCCGTCGCCGAGGCCGTCACCCCCAAGAAGAAGGCCGCCAAGAAGGACGAGGAGGCCGCCGAGGCCCCCGCCGCTGAGGCTGCCGAGTAATGACCGCCGTTGTTGCCGATGCCGTCGAACATCTGGTTCGCGGCATCGTCGCCAACCCCGATGACGTCCGCGTCGAGCTGATCACCGGCCGCCGCGGGCGCACCGTCGAGGTGCACGTCCACCCCGAGGACCTGGGCAAGGTGATCGGACGCGGTGGTCGTACCGCGACCGCGCTGCGCACCCTGGTCGCCGGCATCGGTGGCCGTGGTATCCGGGTCGACGTGGTCGACACCGACGCCTAGATGGAACTCGTCGTAGGTCGGGTCGCCAAGTCGCACGGCGTGCGCGGCGAACTCGTCGTCGAAGTGCGCACCGACGAGCCGGAACTCCGGTTCGCGCCCGGTGCCACCCTGCACGGCAGGATGCCGAAATCCGCGGCGACCCGCGACTACACCGTGAAGTCGGCCCGAGAGCACTCGGGCCGGCTTCTGGTCTTCGTCGACGGCGTCGCCGATCGCACCGCGGCCGACGCGCTGCGCGGCATGCTGTTCGTCGTCGACAGTGAAACGCTGCCCCCGTCCGAGGACGCGGACGCCTTCTACGACCACGAGCTCGAGGGCCTGCGGGTCGAGCTCACCGACGGCACCGTCGTCGGCGAGGTCACCGAGGTGCTGCACTCGGCCGCGGGCGAACTGCTGTCGGTGCGTGCCGCCGACGACGGCCGCGAGATTCTCATTCCCTTCGTCACCGCTATCGTGCCGACCGTGTCGATCGCCGATGGACTGGTGGTCATCGATCCGCCCGAGGGCCTGCTCGATCCGGAGTAATTCGTGCAACTCGACATCGTCACGATCTTTCCGGAGTACCTCGAGCCGCTGCGGACCGCGCTGCTCGGCAAGGCCGTCGACAAGGGCCTGATCTCGATCGGCGTACACGACCTGCGTGACTGGACGCACGACGTGCACAAGTCGGTCGATGATTCGCCCTACGGCGGCGGCCCCGGCATGGTCATGAAGCCCACCGTCTGGGGCGACGCGCTCGACGCGGTCTGCCCCGACGACGCCCTGCTCGTCGTCCCCACCCCCGCCGGGGTGCCGTTCACCCAGGCCACCGCGCAGCGCTGGTCCACCGAACGGCACCTGGTCTTCGCGTGCGGCCGCTACGAGGGCATCGATCAACGCGTCTTCGACGACGCCGCCCGCCGCGTCCGCGTCGAAGAGGTGAGCATCGGCGACTACGTGCTCATCGGCGGCGAGGCCGCCGTGCTGGTGATGACCGAGGCCGTGGTGCGGCTGATTCCCGGCGTGCTCGGCAATCAGCAGTCCCACCAGGAGGATTCGTTCTCCGACGGGCTGCTCGAGGGCCCCAGCTACACCCGCCCGGTCTCCTGGCGTGGCCTCGACGTGCCGCCGATCCTGCTTTCCGGTGATCACGCCAAGGTGGCCGCCTGGCGGCGCGAGCGGTCACTGGAACGCACCCGCGACCGCAGGCCGGATCTGCTCCCGGAGCCGGAACTCCCGCGCTAGGCGGTCACCACCCGGGTGGTGATACAGAACGGATGCCCGGCCGGGTCGAGCAGCACGCGCCAACGCGGGTCCTGTTGCACCGGAGCCGGTTTGGCGCCGATCGCCATCGCGTGCTGTTCGCACAGATCCAGGTCGGCGTCGGCGGCCAGCTCCAGCTGCACGGCGGCGCTGCCCGGCCACTGCGGCGGGTAGTAGTCCTCGACGCGTTGCGCGGCGACCGTCAGCCCGGACGGGAGCCGGATTCCGACACTGTGGACGTCGTTCCACAGCACGCGGCCACCGAGCAGCCCGAGATAGAAGCGGGCGAGGGTTTCGGGGTCGTCACAGTCCAGCGAGACGCCGGCCAGTTGGAAAGGCTCCGTCATCGGACCGACGCTACCGGGCCGGATCGACGTCCAGATTGTTTTGTCCCAAAGATATTCGGGTATCCGGAAGGGTAATTCGTTGTGTCATCGTCCAGGATGAGGATTGCTCGTTCCATCCGGAATAGCTTCCAGTGCAACGGTACTCGGCGGTCCGGCCGGTCCGGTCCGGCGTCGTCGCCCATGTTCCCAGTACAGACCGTGCGTCCCTGGACGATTCGATGTCCGGCGCGGCCCGGTCGTACCGGATGCCGGGTCCGCGGCGGCGGACCGGGCCCGGCGGCATCGCCGATCGCGCGCGTGCGTGCCGGCCGTTACGACGGCCGGGAGGGTGACCGATCACACATCAGGGCAGCAGTCCGTGGCGCCGGGCCAGCGCCACCGCTTCGTGCCGGGTCCGCGCGTCGAGCTTGGTCATCGCCTGCCGCAGATAGCTCTTGACGGTCTCCGCGCCGAGTGAGAGTCGCAGTGCCGCTTCCTGGTTGGTGCAGCCGAGCGCGATCTGGGCGAGAACGTCGAGTTCGCGCCGCGACAGCCGCGGTACCTCCGCCGCCGGGTCGCCGGACAGCACTCCCGTCAGCCGATCGCACACCCCGGACAGTTGCGCACGCAACGCCGCGTCGCCACTGGCCGCCGCCATGGCGCGCAGCTCGGCGTGGATCTCGCGGAGTTCCTCGGTGACCGCGGGCGTGGCGGGCGTGGCGGGCGCCGCGAGCGCGAGCATCCTGACCCGCCGGTCCACCTCGTCGCGCACCCCGATCTCGGCGGCCAGCCGCCTGCTCGCCTGCAGGATCACCTCGGTCGTGCGATCGCCGATCGGGCCCGCGCCCCGGGTGGCCGCGTACAGCACCGCGCGCGGCCGGTCGTCCACCACCACCGGCACCGCGACCACCGAGCGCAGGCCCTCACCGCACACCGGGCCGTCGTAGTGGTGGGTGATGGTGGAGGCGCCGCGATAGTCGGCCACCGAGGCGGGTCTGCGGCGGTCCATGGCCTGGCCGCCGAGCCCGGACGTGCGCAGCACCGTCA
The DNA here is from genome assembly GCF_052983615.1 of Nocardia fodinahabitans. Lineage (NCBI taxonomy): Bacteria > Bacillati > Actinomycetota > Actinomycetes > Mycobacteriales > Nocardiaceae > Nocardia > Nocardia fodinahabitans. The sequence continues at coordinate 1,048,665 of NZ_JBRJJC010000001.1, read as the reverse complement.
GCCCGCGCAGCCCGGTGGTGACGGTGCCGACGAACTCGGTGAGCAGCAGGGCGTCCTCGTCGACCGCGCCGCCGAAGATCACCGGGACATTCGCCCGGCGCGCCACCCAGCGGATCTCCGCGCGCAACGCATCGGCGTCGCGGGGGCGCAACAGAGCAGTGGCCGGCATCGGTCACCCCTTTTCGGGGGTAGTGGCGAACGTGAGGTGTGCCACATTCTAAGACAAGACCTGGCGGCCCGGCCCAGGTGTTGAGGAGAACTGCGATGAGTACCGACCTGGACGCGCGAGTGCGCGACCTGCTCGAGAGTTACGACGGACCCGAGGCCTGTGCGGCCGAGCTGCTGTGTGATCGCCATCCGGCCGAGCGGATCGCGTTCACCGTCGTCGAGTCCGACCTGAGCGCGCACGAGCTGACCTACGGCGAACTGCGGGAGCGATCGGCGCGCTTCGCGGCGGCGCTGGCCGAGCTCGGCGTCGAGCCGGGCGACCGGGTCGCGACGCTGATGGCGAAGTCCGCCGATCTGGTGGTGGCGTTGCTCGGCATCTGGCGGCGCGGCGCGGTGCACGTCCCGCTGTTCACCGCCTTCGCGCCGCCCGCGATCGGCTTCCGGCTCACGGCGAGCCGCACGAAGGTGGTCGTCGCCGACGCCGATCAGGCGCCGAAGCTGGCCGGCAGCGCGGACATCCCCGCCGATCCGGACCGCCGCACGATCGTCGTCGGCGACACCGATGCCCCCGACGCCCTGCGCTTCGCCGACCTGCTCGCCGCGCACCGCGCCGACGACCCGCGCGCGGACCCGGTGGCCGTCGGCGGCGACGGCCTGCTCGTCCAGTTGTTCACCAGCGGCACCACCGGTACCCCCAAGGGTGTGCCCATCCCCGTGCGGTCGCTGGCCTCCTTCCACGCCTACCAGGAGTTCGCCCTGGATGTCCGCTCCGAGGACGTCTACTGGAACGCGGCGGATCCGGGCTGGGCGTACGGGCTCTACTACGCGATCCTGGCCCCGCTGGCGAGTGGGACGCGCAGCCTGCTGCTGCACGCCGGCTTCTCCGCCCCGCTCACCCTGGACGTCCTGCGCCGGTTCGGTGTCACCAACTTCGCCGCCGCGCCGACGGTCTACCGCGCGCTGCGCGCGGGTGCTGTCCCCGAGGGGATCACGCTGCGCCGGGCGTCGTCGGCGGGCGAACCGCTGACCCCCGATGTCGTCGCCTGGTCGGAGCGGGCGCTCGGGGTCGCGGTGCGCGATCACTACGGCCAGACCGAGCACGGCATGGTCATCTGCCACGCCTGGCACTCGGACGTCGACCGGCCCGCCCCGCTCGGCTCGATGGGCACCGAGCTGCCCGGCTGGACGTGTGCGGTGCTGGCCGACGACGCCGACGTCGAGGCCGCGCCCGGCGAGATCGGCCGGGTCGCCATCGACACCGACCACAGCCCGCTGCTGTGGTTCCTCGGCTACCTCGACGCCCCCGAACGCACCGCGAGCCGGTTCAGCGCCGACGGCCGCTGGTACCTCACCGGCGACGTCGGCGCCCGCGACGCGGACGGCTTCTTCCACTTCAGCTCGCGCGACGACGACGTGATCATCATGGCCGGCTACCGGATCGGCCCGTTCGAGGTCGAGAGCGTGCTGGTGCTGCACGACCGGGTGGCCGAGGCCGCCGTCGTCGGTATGCCGGACGAACTGCGCGGCGAAGTACTCGAAGCGTTCGTCGTGCTGCGCGACGGCGCCGAGGGCGGCGCCGAGCTGACCGCGGAGCTGCAGCGGCTGGTCAAGGACAAGTTCGCGGCGCACGCCTACCCCCGTCAGGTCCACTACGTGGCGAGCCTGCCGAAAACACCGAGTGGCAAAGTGCAGCGTTTCCTGCTGCGCGGCAAGGAGATCCGCTGATGCCCGAACTGAGTTACGCCCACGGCCTGACCGGCACCCCGCTGCTCGGCGACACCATCGGCGCGAACCTCGACCGCACCGTGGCCGCCCACCCGGACCGCGACGCGCTGATCGACCGCCCGACCGGACGCCGCTGGACCTACCGCGAGCTGGGCGTCGCGGTCGACGCCGTCGCGACCGGCCTCGCCGACCTCGGCATCGGCGCGGGTGACCGGGTCGGGATCTGGGCGCCCAACTGCGCGGAATGGTTCCTCGTCCAGTACGCCACCGCCAAGCTGGGTGCGGTGCTGGTCAATATCAATCCCGCCTACCGCACCAGCGAACTCGAGTTCGTGCTGCGGCAGGCGGGCATCCGTCAGCTGATCGCCGCACCGGAGTTCAAGACCTCGAACTACGTGGCGATGATCGACGACGTCCGGCCGAATTGCCCCGACCTGGAACTGGTCCTCATCCTCGGCGGGCCGCAGTGGCAGGAGATCGCGGCCACCGAGCCCGATACCGCGCTCCTGGCCGGGATCGCCGCGACGCTGTCGGCCGACGACCCGATCAATATCCAGTACACCTCGGGCACAACGGGTTTCCCGAAGGGCGCCACGCTCAGCCATCACAACATCCTCAACAACGGCTTCTTCGTCGGTGAACTGTGCGGCTACACCGAGGTCGACCGGATCTGCGTGCCGGTGCCGTACTACCACTGCTTCGGCATGGTCATGGGCAATCTCGCGGCCACCTCGCACGGTGCGGCCGTGGTGATTCCGGCGCCCGCGTTCGATCCGGCGGCGACCCTGGCCGCCGTCGCCGCCGAGCGCTGCACCTCGCTCTACGGCGTCCCGACGATGTTCATCGCGATGCTGGCCGAGCTCGACGCCGGTGCCACCCCGGATCTGTCGAGCCTGCGCACCGGCATCATGGCGGGCTCGCCGTGCCCGGTGGAGGTGATGAAGCGGGTCATCGACCAGCTGGGGATGACCGAGGTGTCCATCTGTTACGGCATGACCGAGACGTCACCGGTGTCCACCCAGACCCGCAGCGACGACAGCATCGAGCGCCGCACCGCCACCATCGGCCGGGTCGGCCCGCACCTCGAGGTGAAGGTGGTCGACCCGGCGACCGGGCGCACCCTGCCGCGCGGCGAGGCGGGCGAACTGTGCACCCGCGGCTACTCGGTGATGCTCGGCTACTGGGACCAGCCCGACAAGACGGCCGAGGCGATCGACGCGGCCCGGTGGATGCACACCGGCGACATCGGCGTCATGGACGACGACGGCTACCTCTCGGTCACCGGCCGGATCAAGGACATGGTGATCCGCGGCGGCGAGAACATCTACCCCCGCGAGATCGAGGAATTCCTCTACACCCACCCCGATGTCGTCGACGCCCAGGTCATCGGCGTCCCCGACGACAAGTACGGCGAGGAACTGATGGTCTGGCTCCGCCTCCGCGAGGGCGCGCCCCTCCTCGACGCCGTGGCGATCCGTGCCTTCTGCACCGGCCGCCTCGCTCACTACAAGATCCCGCGCTACGTCCATGTCGTGGACGAGTTCCCGATGACGGTCACCGGCAAGATCCGCAAGGCCGAGATGCGCGAGCTGGCCAGGGACATCCTCGGCTGATCCACCGGAACCCCGCCTCTCCCGGCACCACTCGACACGACGCCGGATTCGCGACCGGCTGGAAACGCCATCTGGTCATAGCGAATTCGGCCCACTACGGCTTCACCGACATGCCGTCGCTGGTGCCAGGGCCCACCCGGCCGCCCGCCGCGCGGTACATCGGCACCATCGACCCTGATCGGATGACATTTCTCGGGCGTGCCTATGTCGCCGCGATGTTCGACAAGTTCCTGCGCGAGCGCATCGATACGCCGCTGGATCGTCCCGTGCGCGAGCCCGAGGTGGCGACAGTCCGCTGACCTGGGAGTCGGCCGGGTGTCGGGGAAGAGCTGTAGTCTCTGCGGTCGTGACGACAGCGCCCGAGACCGCCCGTTCGACGTCGAACGGCACTCCGACCGACAGCACGACCATCCTCGCCAGCGTGGGCAGACGGATCGCCGACGAACTGGGGGTGCGCGAGACCCAGGTGCGCGCCGCCGTCGAACTGCTCGACGGCGGTTCGACGGTGCCCTTCATCGCGCGCTACCGCAAGGAGGTCACCGGCGGCCTCGACGATGCCCAGTTGCGTCAGCTCGACGAGCGGCTCGGCTATCTGCGTGAGCTCGACGAGCGGCGCGGCGCGATCATCGAATCCATCCGGGGCCAAGGCAAACTCGACCCGGCGCTGCACCAGCAGATCATGCTCGCCGAGACCAAGGCCCGCCTCGAGGACATCTACCTGCCGTACAAGCCCAAGCGCCGCACCAAGGCGCAGATCGCGCGCGAGGCCGGGCACGAGCCGGTGGCCGACGCACTGATCGGCGACCCGACCACCGACCCGGCCGGCTACACCGCCGAACAGCTCGAGGGCGCCCGCGCCATCCTGGTCGAGCGGTTCGCCGAGGACGCCGACCTGGTCGGCGAGCTGCGCGAACTGATGTGGAACCGCGGCCAGGTCACCTCGACCGTCCGCGCGGGCAAGGAGGAAGCCGGCGCCAAGTTCGCCGACTACTTCGAGTTCAGCGAGCCGTTCCACAAGCTGCCCTCGCACCGGATCCTGGCGCTGCTGCGAGGCGAGAAGGAAGAGGTGCTCACCCTGCACCTCGAGCCGGACATCGACGAGCCCGCGCCGGGCGAGCGCACGATCTACGAGGGCCGCATCGCCGTCGCCTTCGGCATCGCCGACCAGGGCCGCCCGGCCGACTCCTGGCTGCTCGACACCGTGCGCTGGGCCTGGCGCACCAAGCTGCAGGTGAGCCTGGGTATCGACACCCGGATGCGGTTGCGCCAGGCCGCCGAGAAGGACGCCGTCGACGTGTTCGCCGCGAACCTGCGCGACCTGCTGCTCGCCGCACCGGCGGGCACCCGCACCACCATGGGCCTGGACCCCGGCTACCGCACCGGCGTGAAGGTCGCGGTCGTCGACTCGACCGGCAAGGCGGTGGCGACCGAGGTCATCTACCCGCACAAGCCGCAGGGCCAGACCGAGAAGTCGCTGGCCGTGCTCGCCGCGCTGGTCGCCCGGTTCGGCGTGGAGCTCATCGCCATCGGCAACGGCACCGCCTCGCGCGAGACCGATGCCCTGGCCACCGAACTGATCTCGCGTATCCCCGAGAACAAGCCCACCAAGATCGTGGTGTCGGAAGCAGGCGCCTCGGTGTACTCGGCCTCGGCCTACGCCTCGGCCGAACTGCCCGACATGGATGTGTCGCTGCGCGGCGCGGTCTCCATCGCCCGCCGCCTGCAGGACCCGCTGGCCGAGCTGGTGAAGATCGACCCCAAGTCGATCGGTGTCGGCCAGTACCAGCACGACGTCTCCGAGACGCTGCTGGCCCGCTCGCTGGGTGCGGTCGTCGAGGACGCGGTGAACGCGGTCGGTGTCGACGTGAACACCGCCTCGGTGCCGCTGCTCTCGCGCGTGTCGGGTGTCTCCGGTTCGGTCGCGGAAAGCATTGTGGCGCACCGTGATCAGAACGGCCCCTTCCGCAGCCGGACCGCGCTGCTCGAGGTGCCCCGGCTCGGTCCCAAGGCCTTCGAACAGTGCGCGGGCTTCCTGCGCATCCGCGGCGGCGACGACCCGCTCGACACCTCCGCCGTGCACCCCGAGGCCTACCCGGTGGTGCGCCGGATTCTCGAGCACACCGGCCGCCCGATGGCCGAGGTCATCGGCAACACCGGCACCCTGCGCGCACTGCGGCCCGCCGACTTCACCGACGAGAAGTTCGGTGTGCCCACCGTCAGCGACATCATCGCCGAGCTGGAGAAGCCCGGCCGCGACCCGCGCCCGGAGTTCAAGACCGCCGAATTCGCGGCGGGCGTGGAGAAGGTCGCCGACCTGGAGCCAGGCATGGTGCTCGAGGGCGTTGTCACGAATGTGGCCGCGTTCGGCGCGTTCGTCGACGTCGGCGTGCACCAGGACGGCCTGGTGCACGTCTCGGCCATGTCGCACACCTTCGTCAAGGACCCGCGCGAAGTGGTCAAGTCCGGTGACGTCGTGAAGGTCAAGGTGCTGGAGGTCGACGTCGCCCGGCAGCGGATCGGGCTGAGTTTGCGGCTCGACGACGAGCCCGGCAAGCCCGCGCAGGGGGACAATCGTGGTGGCGGCGCACCGCGCGGCCAGAACCGTGGTCAGGGTCGTCCGCAGGGCGGCCGTGGTCAGGGCCCGGATCGTGGACAGGCGCAGGGACGCGGCCAGGCCCAGCAGGGGCGTGGCGGCAACCCGCGCAAGCCCGCGGCCGAGCCGAGCGGATCGATGGCCGACGCGCTGCGCCGGGCGGGATTCGGCGGCAAGTAACTCGACGACAGGGCGGGCGGCATGCGACGGTGGCTCGAAGACGATGTGATCGCGCACGGCCGCCTGCCCCTGTTGTGCTTCCTGCTGGGGTTCATCCTCGGTTTCGTGGTCATCCGGATCAGCGTGCGGATGATCAGGGCCAACGTGCGGTGGTGGCCGGGCAATGTCACAGCCGGCGACACCCACATCCATCACATGGTCTTCGGCGTCGTCACGGTGCTGCTGTCGGGCATCGGGCTGATCGCCACCGCCGAGGACTCCACCCAGGTCACCTCCAGCGTGCTCGCCGCGGTGTTCGGGGTCGGCGCGGCGCTGGTACTCGACGAGTTCGCGCTGATCTTCTACCTGCGTGACGTCTACTGGGAGGAACAGGGACGCACCTCGGTGGACGCGGTCTTCGTCGCGCTCGCCGTCACCGGTCTGCTGCTGCTCGGCGTGCAACCGGCGACCTTCCTCGACTACGACGATTTCCGGCAGTCGCGCGGCATCGGCGTCCGCATCGCGGTTCTGGGCACCCTGCTGCTGAACCTGGGCCTGGCGGCGGTGGTGATCGCCAAGGGCAAGATCTGGACGGGCCTGTTCGGCATGTTCTTCACGCCGCTGCTGCTGATCGGCGCGATCCGGCTCAGCAGGCCCGGCGCGCCGTGGGCACGCTGGCGCTACGGCAACCGAGCCAAGACCATGAACCGGGCCATCGCCAGGGAGCGGCGCTACCGGCGTCCGGTGATCCGCGCGAAGATCTTCATCCAGGACCTGATCGCCGGCAAGCCCGACGTCGAGCACGCGAAGATGGCGGCCGAGGCCGAGCTCGCGCGGCGGGTGGTCGCGGCGCCGGCCGCACCGCCGCCGCATCCGCATCTGCTCCCGCGTAGCCGGGCCGACGCCACGGCCGACACCTCGGCGGGGGAGTGACCCCGGTCGCCCGATTTCAGTCCGGAGTGCCTGGTCTGGCACAATGAACCGGTTGCCTCGGCCGAGTTGTGTCCGTGAGCACTCCTGTTCTGAGCATGAACCGGTCGAGCGCGTCAGTGCCGCCAGGTTCCTCTGTTCGCGCAAAGAATCCGAAAAGGTGGAAAATGAACACCCTTGACTTCGTCGACGAGAAGTCGCTGCGTAGCGATGTCCCCGATTTCCGTCCGGGCGACACCCTGAACGTGCACGTGAAGGTCATCGAAGGCTCGAAGGAGCGCATCCAGGTCTTCAAGGGCGTCGTGATTCGGCGTCAGGGCGGCGGCATCGGCGAGACCTTCACGGTCCGCAAGGTGTCCTTCGGCGTGGGTGTCGAGCGCACCTTCCCGGTGCACAGCCCCAACATCGACCACATCGATGTCGTGACCCGCGGTGACGTGCGTCGCGCCAAGCTGTACTACCTGCGCGATCTGCGCGGTAAGGCCGCCAAGATCAAGGAAAAGCGCTGATCGTGCGGTAGCTGTTCGCAGCACAGAGATTTCCGGTAGCCCGGCGCTCCGACTTCGGTCGGGGCGCCGGGCTACTCTGTTCGGCGTGGCAGACGAAAGTGGGTCGGTGTCGGTGTCCGATTCGGGCGACGAAGGTGGGCGGCGCAAGCGCAAGCGCGGCGACGAGAAGCAGCGACCGTTCTGGCAGGAGCTGCCGATTCTGATCGTGATCGCGGCCGTGATCGCCGCGCTGATGGTGACTTTCGTCGGACGGCCGTATGTGATCCCGTCGCAGTCGATGGAGAACACGCTGCTGATCGGCGACCGCATCTATGTCGAGAAGATCAGTTACTACGGTTCCGACCCCGGTCCCGGCGACGTCGTGGTCTTCGTCGGCCCGCCGTCGTGGAACGGGCACTACAAGTCGGTCCGCTCCGACAACACCGTCGTGCGCGGGCTGCAGAACTTCCTGTCCTATTTCGGGCTGGTCCCGCCCGACGAGAACGATCTCGTCAAGCGCGTCATCGCCGTCGGCGGGCAGACCGTGCAGTGCTGTGATCCGCAGGGCCGGGTGATGGTCGACGGCAAACCGCTCGACGAGCCGTACATCAAGAAGGACTACCCCTGGTTCACCGACCGCCCCAACGCGGTCTACCCGGCGGGCCGGGTCTTCGGTCCGGTGAAGGTGCCCGAGGGCAATCTGTGGGTGATGGGCGACAACCGCAACGAGTCGGCCGATTCGCGCGCTCACGTCAGCGACGATCTGCAAGGCACCGTGCCGGTGGACAACGTGCGCGGCAAGACGGTGTTCAAGATCTGGCCGCCGAGCCGGATCGGTCCGGTGAAGACGCAGAACGCGCAGGAAAACTGACACGCGACGAGACACGGGGACAATCGAACTGTGGGGCAGGATCGGACCAACTGGCCGCCGCGGGTGGTGATGCGCCGCGCCGGGGGCCTGCGCACGCTCGAGGCGGCGCTCATCCGCAGCGGTCTCGGCCCGGTGGCCGGTGTCGACGAGGCGGGCCGCGGCCCGTGCGCCGGACCGCTGGTGGTCGCCGCGTGCCTGCTGGCGCCCAAGGCCTACGACAAGTTGTCCGGGCTCGACGACTCCAAGAAACTCACGGAGGCGGCCCGTGAGGAGCTGTTCCCGGTCGTTCAGCGGTTGGCGCTGGCCTACAGCGTCGTCGTGGTGCCCGCGTGGGAGATCGACTCGATCGGGATCCACGTCGCCAATATCGAGGGCATGCGCCGGGCCGTCGTCGGCCTGGGCCGTACGCCCGGCTATATCCTGACCGACGGTTTCAAGGTCCCGGGGCTGCCCGCGCCCTCGCTGCCGGTCATCGGCGGCGACGCCACGGCGGCCTGTATCGCGGCGGCGAGCATCCTGGCCAAGGTGACCAGAGACCGGATGATGGTCGAGCTCGACGGGCAGTTGCCCGGATACGGTTTCGCGGCGCACAAGGGCTACAACACGCCCGAGCACACCGCCGCGCTCCGGCAGCTCGGACCGAGCACCGAACATCGCCGGTCCTGGCGCAATGTGCGCGAACTCGAGCTGCCCGGCGGTAGCCGAGTGGCTACTCGTGCCGCGCATGCGCGATGATGTCCACTATGAACGCGGCGCTGCTAGAAGGAGGACGGCCCACCCGATGAGTGCTGAGGACCTCGAGAAGTACGAAACCGAGATGGAACTGTCGCTGTACCGCGAGTACAAGGACATCGTCGGCCAGTTCTCGTACGTGGTGGAGACCGAACGTCGCTTCTACCTGGCCAATTCTGTCGAATTGCGGCCCCAGAACGCCGACGGCGAGGTCTACTTCGAAGTGCGGATGAGCGATGCGTGGGTGTGGGACATGTACCGCCCGGCGCGCTTCGTCAAGCACGTACGAGTGATCACGTTCAAGGACGTGAACATCGAAGAGCTGGAGAAGCCGGACCTGCGCCTGCCGGAATGACGGCGCACCGCCGGCCTGGTTGTCCACAGGCCGGCGGTTGTCCACAGGATTGTTGTCCGCCCAGGTCACCGGGCCGGGCGCGACGGTGTCGATCGGCATGCTTCGACCCGTGGCAGACAAACAGGCGCTCGGCGCATACGGGGAGAAGCTCGCCGCGCAGTTCTTGCGCGAGTCGGGGATGGAGATCGTCGCCCGCAATTGGCGATGCCGCTACGGCGAACTGGACCTGATCGTCCAGGACCCGTCGGTGACGGCGTTCGTCGAGGTCAAGACGCGGTCGGGCCTGGGGTTCGGCATCCCGGCCGAATCGGTCACCTTCAGCAAACAGCAGCGGATCCGTCGGCTCGCGCTGCTGTGGCTGGCCGAGCAGGAAGGCCCGTGGCGGCGGATCCGGTTCGACGTGGTGTCGGTGCTGGTCCCGCGCGGGCACCGGCCGGTCATCGACCACCTGGCCGGAGCCTTCTGATGGCGCTCGGTCGCGCGTTGTCGGTGGCGGTGACCGGTGTCGACGGTCAGCTGGTGGAGATCGAGGCCGATATCGGCCAGGGTCTGCCCTCGGTGAATCTGGTCGGCCTGCCCGACACGGCCCTGCAGGAGTCACGCAATCGAGTACGCTCGGCGGTCGCCAACACGGGGGAGAAGTGGCCCGACGGCCGGGTGATCCTGGCGTTGTCCCCGGCCACCCTGCCGAAGGTCGGCAGTGTCTACGACCTGGCGCTGGCGATCTCGGTGCTCGACGCGTCCGGGGCGGTGCCGGGGGAGCGGCTGCCGAAGACCGTACTGCTGGGTGAGCTGGCGCTCGACGGTCGGGTGCGGCGGGTGCGCGGGGTACTGCCCGCGGTGATCGCCGCGCGCACCGCCGGCGTGCCGACGGTGATCGTGCCCGCGGCGGCGGTGGCCGAGGCCGGGTTGGTCGAGGGGATCGAGGTGCTCGGCGCGGTCAGTCTGCGCGCGGTGGTCGCCTGGCTGCGTGGGGAAGGCGGTCTGCTGGAACCGGACGGGATGGTGCCGGGGGCGCAGGCGCCCAGCGGTGATCTGAGCGATGTCGTCGGTCAGGACGAGGCGCGATGGGCGCTGGAGGTCGCGGCGGCCGGTGGCCATCACCTGTTGCTGACGGGACCACCCGGGATCGGCAAAACGATGCTGGCGCAACGCCTTCCCGGCTTGCTGCCGCCGCTGTCGGAGGCCGAGTCGCTGGAGGTCACGGCGATCCACTCGATGGCGGGATCACTGTCCGCCGAACAACCGCTGATGACACTGCCGCCGTTCGTCGCCCCGCACCACTCGACCTCGGTGACCGCCATGATCGGCGGCGGGTCCGGTATGGCGCGGCCGGGGGCGGTGAGCCGGGCGCATCGCGGGGTGCTGTTCCTCGACGAATGCGCGGAGATCGGCACGAAAGTGCTGGAGGCGCTGCGGACTCCGCTCGAGGAAGGCGAGGTGCGGATCGCCCGGCGCGACGGTGTCGCGCGGTACCCGGCCCGATTCCAGCTCGTCCTCGCGGCCAACCCCTGCCCGTGCGCACCCGCCCGCGACGTCGACTGCATCTGCGCGCCACTGGCCCGGCGCCGCTACCTCGGCAAACTGTCCGGACCACTGCTGGATCGGATCGATATCTGGGTGCAGATGCGCGGTCAGGCCGGCGCGACATTCGGTGACGAGCGGGTCGAGAGCAGTGCCGGTGTCGCCGCGCGGGTCGCGCGGGCACGCGGGCTGGCGCTGGAGCGCTGGCGCGCCGACGGCTGGGCGACCAATGCCGAGGTGCCGGGACATGTTCTGCGGCAGCGGTTCCGGTTGCCGCGGGAGTCGATCGCACCGATCGAGACGGCATTGCGGCTGGGGCGGATGTCGGCCCGGGGTGCCGACCGGGCGATCCGCGTCGCGTGGACGGTCTGCGATCTGCGCGGCGGGGAGCTGCCGAGCGTGCAGGACGTGCTGTCGGCGTTGAACTTCCGGCAGCGAGGCACACAATGAGCGGCCTGCGCGCAGATGACCGTCGCGCTCGGACTCGATCCGCTGTGGTCGGGACCGCGCCCGTGGAGCTGGATGGTGACAGCGATGAACGCAGGCTCGCCTGGGTGTATCTGTCGCGGGTGGTGCAGGGTCCGTGTGCGCCGTTGTCGGCGCTGATCGCCTCGGTCGGGGTGTGCGAGGCGGCGCGGGCCGTGCGCGAGCGCGAACTGCCGGAGGCGCTGCGAGGACCGACGGCGGCGCGGCGGGAGATCGACACGGCGGCCGCCGATCTGGCGGCGATGCAGCGGCTGGGCGGACGGGTCATCACACCGGACGACGACGAGTGGCCCGGCTGGCGAATGCTCGGCCTCGACCAGCTCGACAGCGAGCGTGACCGCGAGGGTGCGGTGCCGCTGGTGCTGTGGGCGCGCGGCCCGCTCTCGCTGCAGACGGCGTCCGAACGTGCTGTCGCCGTGGTCGGTTCGCGCTGCAGCAGCGGGTACGGGGTGCAGGTGGCGAGTGAGATCGCCTGCGACCTGGCCGGGCGCGGCTGGACCATCGTGTCCGGAGCGGCATTCGGCATCGATGCGGCAGCGCACCGCGCGGCACTCGCGGTCGGCGGGCCGACCGTCGCCGTGCTGGCCTGTGGCGTCGACCGGCCCTACCCTGCCCAGCACGACCGCCTGCTGTCCGCCATCGCCGACACCGGCTTGGTCCTCAGTGAGTACCCGCCGGGCACCAGCGCGCAGAAGCACCGATTCCTGGCCCGCAACCGGCTCATCGCGACCCTCGGTGACGGTGTCCTCGTCGTCGAAGCCGGCCTGCGCAGCGGCGCCCGCAACACCGTGAAATGGGCTCGCCGCCTCGGCCGCCCCGCGATGGCCGTGCCCGGCCCCGTCGGATCCGCGTCCTCGGCCGGCTGCCACCGCATGATCCGCGAGGGCGAAGCCCTCCTCGTCACCCGCGCCGAAGACGTCATCGACGAGGCGGGCCCCCTCCGCCTCCCGGTCCCCGACGACACCACCACCGACCCCGCCGCCCACCTCCGCGGCGCCGAAGCCGACATCTACGCTGCCCTCCCCGCCATCGGCTCCCGCCTACCCCTGGACCTCGCCCACCAATCCGGCCACGACGTCGCCACCGTCCGCGCGATCCTCCCCGGCCTGGAACTCGCCGACCTCGTCGGTTGCGATTCCGATGGGTGGTTCCGAACCCGAGGCCGCATGGTCGACGTGAGGTGGGCCGTCGTCGACCAGCGAATGACGAGGGGCCGCTTGCGTCGGCGACATATCGCGCTGCACCGTCAGCGAGATCGCTGAGCCCGTGGATCGCGCGGGCGCCCGCTGCTTGCGGTCGGCCGGGTCGGCCCGCCCAACGATGGGCGTGAGGGTTGCGTGCGGTGCGGCGCTATGTGCCGGTCGGTGCGTGGGACTGGGGAGACGGTTGGTCGGGCGGCGTGGTGGGTTGCGTGGGGTGGCGGGACGGGTCACGGTGGGGGGATGGATGTGTTGCCCGATGATCTGACCGCGCTGCTCACGGAGTTCGGGCGGCACCTGCGGTTGGGACGGAATCGGTCGGCGCATACGGTGCGGGCCTACGTCGGGGATGTGCGGTCGTTGCTGGAGCATCTGTACGCGCGGTCGGCGGATTCGTCGGTGCGGGAACTGGATCTGCCGCTGCTGCGGTCGTGGCTGGCCGAGCTGGCGGCGGCCGGTGCGGCGCGCACGACGATGTCGCGGCGGGCTTCGGCCGCACGGACTTTCACCGCCTGGCTCACCGAGACCGGGCACCTCGCCGTCGACCCGGGGTTGCGGTTGCAGGCGCCGAAGGCGCACCGGGTGCTGCCCGCGGTGTTGGCGCAGGGGCAGGCATTGCAGGCCATGGATGCTGCGGAATCGGGTGCGGCGCAGCAGGATCCGATGGCACTGCGGGACCGCCTGATCGTCGAGATGTTGTACGCCACCGGTATCCGGGTCAGTGAGCTGTGCGGCCTCGATATCGACGACATCGACCGGGAGCGCACCCTGGTCCGCGTACTCGGCAAGGGCAACAAGGAACGATCGGTGCCCTTCGGTGGCCCCGCCGACGCCGCGCTCGACGGGTGGCTCCGCGCAGGCCGGCCGTCCTTGGTCAACGAACACTCCGGCCGGGCACTCCTGCTCGGCCAGCGCGGCCGACGCCTGGACCAGAGGCAGGCCCGCACCGTCGTCCACGAGGTCGTCTCGGCCATCCCCGGCGCCCCCGACATGGGCCCGCACGGCTTGCGCCACACCGCCGCCACCCACCTGCTCGAAGGCGGCGCCGATCTGCGCGTCGTCCAGGAACTCCTCGGCCACGCCAGCATGGCCACCACCCAGCTCTACACTCACGTCTCCGTGGAACGCCTCAAACGAGTACACGACCAGGCCCACCCCCGCGCATGAGGTGAAACGCGCACGCTGCGCACCCCACGTCGAGGCTGCGCTGTGGTGAGTGCGATGCAGAGTGTGCGGTAGTCAGCCGCCGGATCGCAGACTGCCGGATGCGGCTGTCTCCGGGATGCGGCGACGTGCGGACGCTCGAGAGGTGTGGCCAGCCGTCTGATGCGCAGCGCAACGTCGTAGGTCAGGAAGTGGTGCTCGACCCGGGCCTGGCGACTCGTGCTCGCCACTTGGGGAGGAGGCGAGGCTCCAAGGTGCGCGCCACTCGATCACGAGGACGGGCACCGCGACTTGGACCGGATTCCGATGCCGAGTGCACCTGCGTATGCATCTGCGATCGGTGATCTCAGCGCTTTGTGAAGGTGCATTGTGTGCTCCAGTGCTCCAGTGCTCCAGTGCTCCAGTGCTCCAGTGCTCCAGTGCTCCAGTGCTCCAGTGCTCCAGTGCTCCAGTGCTCCAGTGCTCCAGTGCTCCAGTGCTCCAGTGCTCCAGTGCTCCAGTGCTCCAGTGCAGCAGTGCCGCAGTGCCGCAGTGCCCGTGCCGTGCCCCGTGCCTGGTGTCCGGTGCCGTGCCTGGTGCCGTGCCTGCTGTCCGGTGCCGTCCCGTCCCGTGCCGTGCCGTGCTCGATGCCCGGTGCCCGTGGGCGGTGCTGTGCCCGGTGTCTCGGTGGGCTGGTGCCATGGCGCCTCGGCCCGAGGTCGGACCATCTCGGGATCTCCTGCCATCCAGTGTGGTCCCGTGCGTGAGGCGGTGAGCAGTCGGTCGAGTTCTTGTGTGCGGGCACGGGGAGTGGCGGGCGACCGGTTGGGTAGGTGGTCGGCGCGTTGCGGGGTTGGCGGGCGGGGGCACGGCAAGATGTGGTTGGGAGGTGGTCGGTGATGGCGTTGCCCGATGTCGGGGGTGAATCCGAGGACGGGGAGGAGGAACTCGACTATCGGTTCACGCTGGCCAATGAACGGACGTTTCTGGCCTGGGTTCGGACGGCGCTCGGGCTGCTGGCAGGTGGTGTCGCCGTGCATACGCTGGTGCAGCCGCTGCGACTGGCGGGGCTCGGTGGGGTGATTGCCGTGAGCTGCCTGGTCATGTCGTTCGCGGTGGCGCTGGGGGCGTTCCGGCACTGGCGGCGGGTGGATGTCGCGATGCGGACCGGGCGCCGACTACCGGGCACCGTGCTGGTCCCGGTGTTGTCGGTCGGGGTGGCTGTCGTCGCCGCGCTCGCCTGTCTGGCGGTGCTGTTGTCGTGACGCCCCCGACCTTGGCGATGGAGCGCACGGCCCTCGCCTGGCGCCGGACCTCCCTGGGCGCGGCGGGTTGTGCGCTGCTGTTCGCCCACGAGGTCACCGCGGACGGGTGGCCGACGAACGCGCTACCAATGGTCGCGGCGATGCTCTCCCTTCTGCTGAGCTTTCTCGGATGGCTCCGTGGTCGTGCGCTCCATCACGGCAGGGTGGACGCCGGGCGACAGGTCGTCACGGCCACCGCCGTCGCAGTCGGTGTGGTCGCACTCATCGCCGTCACCGGTGTGCTGGTCACCCGACTGATCGACTGATCGGCCAGGTATATCCGGTGGGTGGGCTGCTGTGCGGGCGTGGACAGGCGGCGGTGGGCGTCGGTCGGGTTCGGTGGGTGGGCTGCTGTGCGAGCGCGACCAGGCCCCGGCGAGCCCCGGTCTGGTCCTGGGTGCGCTCCGACGGGGGCACTCGATTCGCAAGTGCCGGAGGCAGAGCGTTACCGACCGGGCGCCTCGGATCCGCTGATCGAGCAGGGCAACGGGATCTTTCGGCGGCCACCCCTGCATGCTCGTGACCTGGGACATCAACGAGAACTTGCTCGACGCCCGTGCCCCTGGCAACTACTCTCGGCGAGCATGACTGCCGGAACTTCGCACACGCCCGACTCCGCGTTGCGCGAGCGATTGCGCGACGCGCTGAAGCCGGCGATGAAAGCTCGCGACCGCAGCGCGATCTCGGCGCTGCGCTCCGCCCTCGCCGCGATCGACAATGCCGAGGCGATCGACGCGGGTGACGCGAAAGCCGGTGCGCTGGAAGCCAGCGCGGTCGGCCTCGGCACCGCCGAAGCGCGACGCCGCGACCTCACCGAAGCCGACATCACCCAGATCGTGCGTCGCGAGATCGACGAAAGGCGTCACGCCGCAGCCGAATACGACCGCCTCGGCGCAGCCGAGCGTCGCGACTCCCTCATCGCCGAAGCGGACGCATTGACCGCGCTCCTCTGACCGAGCCGCGGCGCGGAAGCGGATGCCAGTTGGCAACTTTCGAGCCGGTCGGCGATATTCGAGTACCGACGGTGAGCATTCGAGTGCCGCACCGCGAGCGGGATAGGGCCATCGCAGCAACTCCCGGGTCGCCCACGTAGACATGGGTCGACAGACCTGCCGTCCTCGTCGAGTCGGCATAGCACTCGCCGCACCCCGCACCCCGCACCCCGCACGCCGCGCAGCCGTCCGGGCGCCGTACCGTCCTGGCGACCTCGGTTCTGGGTGCGGTCACCGTGCCCGCGGTCTCGGCAGTCACCGGCGCAACGCCCGCGGTGTACGCGGATTGCCGGGCAGGTGATCGGCAGCGACCGTGCCGCGCGTCAAGCGGATTCGACGGCCAGGCTGTCGTGATCGCGTACCCGCCCCGGGTCCTTGCACCGCATGGCCCGCTACGGCGCCGCTGTCTGGGACGACTGTGCTACTCAGTGGCTGGTGGGCATGGTTTTCAGGTAGCGGCGCGCGAACCAGCGCTGGATCAGCCGGACGACCGGTCCACCGAGCGCCACGTACCAGGCGCCGGGCCGCGAGAACGCGGTGACCAGGCCGTACACCGTGTCGTCGGCGGGGTCGTATTCGACAGCGAACAGTTCCTCGCCGATCTCGGGATGCCCGGGCAGGGTGCCGTAGGCGAACCCGCGGCGGTCCGGTTCGTCCAGCACGTAGACGACCCGGCACGGTGCGACGATGCCGACCGGGCCCCATCCGATACGCACCGTCAATTCCGTTCCCGCCAGCGCGGTTTCGGTATCGGCTCGCTGGAAGACACCGGCGCCCTTCTGCACCCCGAAAGCCAGGATGTGGGTGGCGGCCCGGTCGAACAGCTCACGGCCGTGGCCGATCGGACGCCGGAGCTCGAACCGGTCGTAGCCCGACGGGAAGGTCGCACGGGTGGCACCCACGTCGGGGTAGGTGAAGGGCGCTGATTCCTCGGGCACACCTCGATTGTCGTCCCGCGATCGAGGGCGATGAACCCGGCGCGGCCGAGTGGTTCGTCACAGCGCCGGTTCCAGCGGCTTCAACCGGACCGGCACCTCGTGCAGCAGGCCCAGCGGGTCGATGTACTCGCGCCGCCCGTGCTCGCTCGCTTCGCGGCGGGCACCCCAGTGCAGGCAGGCGGTGGCCGGACACCCCTCGTGTCCGGCCACCAAGGACCCGATCGGCGTGCCCCTGCTGATCCGGCTCCCCACGGTGACCTGCGCCCGCACCGGCTCGTAGGTGGTGCGCAGCCCGCCGGGATGGTCGATGGACACCACCGGCTTGTCCGCCACGACACCGGCGAACACCACGATGCCGTCGCCCGCCGCGAGGACCGTCTGGCCGTCGCTGCCCGCCAGGTCGACCCCGCGATGGCCGGGCAACCAGTTCCGTACCGGCTTGTCGAATCGTCGCTCCACCGTCGGCCGCGGCCGCAGCGGCCACCCGAACGCCCCCTGCTCGGCCCCGTCGACAGGTGCCGCGCCGCAGACCAGCACCGTCCCCAGCGAGATCACCGCCGCACCGAAGACGGCTCCCGCACGTACTCGCCGTGGCAGCCCGAAAACCGTTCCTGCCCAGAGGTTCCCCCGGTGAGTGCGATGTTCCTGGTTGTCGACGGTTTCCGCCCGTCGAGGAGTTCTCGACCGACCAGGCACTTGCAGTACTGCTCGATCGCGCAGGACGCCACTACGCACGGTGTCCGCACCAGCTCAGCGATGCGGTCGTGGCGCAGGCACGCGCTGCGGCGTGATCAACGTCTGCACCAGATCGCGCAGCGCGGCGGGCAACCCCGCCGCCGACCCACTACCACCACCTCGGACGATGATCTCCACCTCCACGGGCGCCGTCGCCCGCGTCCGCTCGCCCGCGGCGTCCGGGGCCGTCGTCAGATCACGCACCGTCACCCGAACCGGCACCGGTGCCGCGGCACCACGCGGAGGAAGATCGGGCCCCGCCGCATCGTGCCGCTCGGGTGCGATGGCACCGCCCCCGGAACACACCGGACTTATCAGTGCCCCCGCGCCGGGATGCGCCGCGGCGGGCGCCGCCAGCACGCCCGCGGCGCACAGCAGCGGAAATGTCGAGATCAGGGTTCGTGTGAAGGTGTTCATGTCCCTACTCTCGGTCGCGAACATCCGGTGCGGACCGCCGATCCGACAACTGGGGACAACCTCGCCGGATGTGGATACCGTGCACTTCACCACCTGTTTCGGCGGTCGCGGTCAGGGGGCGATTTCGGGCCTGGCCCCGCTCCGCGTAGACTGATCAACGCGGTTTGTGCTGTGCACAGCAGGAACCGACTTCGCGCGCCACCCGTGCTCGTCCATCCGGTCGCCGCTCGCAACGCAGGCCGTCCGTGAGGGCATGTCCGCGCGAGTTCTCCAACGGATGAACAGTGGAATCGTCGGCTGGTCCCGGTCTCGCAGACTTGGGTCCGGCGGTTCCGGTGGCGCCAGGGCAGTCGATCGCCGATCGGCTGCGTCAACCGGCAACGAAAGAGAGATACGGGAGCTATGGCTGTCGTAACTATGAAGCAGCTGCTCGACAGCGGCGCGCACTTCGGGCACCAGACTCGTCGGTGGAACCCGAAGATGAAGCGGTTCATCTTCACCGACCGCAACGGCATCTACATCATCGACCTGCAGCAGACGCTGACCTACATCGACAAGGCCTACGAGTTCGTCAAGGAGACCGTCGCCCACGGTGGCACCGTTCTCTTCGTCGGCACCAAGAAGCAGGCCCAGGAGTCGATCGCGGCCGAGGCGACTCGCGTCGGGATGCCCTACGTCAACCAGCGCTGGCTGGGTGGCATGCTCACCAACTTCTCGACCGTCCACAAGCGCCTGCAGCGCCTGAAGGAGCTCGAGGCCATGGAGCAGACCGGTGGCTTCGAGGGTCGCACCAAGAAGGAAATCCTCATGCTGACGCGTGAGATGACCAAGCTGGACCGCACCCTCGGTGGTATCCGCGACATGGCCAAGGTGCCCTCGGCCATCTGGGTCGTCGACACCAACAAGGAGCACATCGCCGTCGGCGAGGCTCGCAAGCTGAACATCCCGGTCATCGCGATCCTGGACACCAACTGCGATCCCGACCTGGTCGACTACCCGATCCCGGGTAACGACGACGCGATCCGTTCCGCCGCTCTGCTCACCAAGGTCGTCGCCTCCGCGGTGGCCGAGGGCGTGCAGGCCCGCGCGGGCCAGGCTTCCGGCGACGCGAAGCCCGAGGCCGGCGCCGGTGAGCCGCTCGCCGAGTGGGAGCAGGAGCTGCTGGCTCAGGCGACCCCGGCCGCCGAGGCTGCCGTCGAGACGCCCGCCGAGGCCGAGGCCGAGGTCAAGGCCGACCCGGCGCAGCACACCCCGGCCGACTTCTGAGCTGATCAGAAGCTGACTGTTCACCTTGCCGGCCCATCTGAATTCAGATGCGGTCGGCAAGGTGGCGTAATACCCAGAACACCACAGCAGGGCCTACGGCCGAGGTCTTCACCCGTTCTCGGCCGCCTCGATCTGGACTGACCGGAGGGCGCGACGAAGGAGTGCCCGCAGGGAGGGAAGATCGAGGCCGAAAGGCCGAGAACCCGCGGCGTCCGCGCCGCCAATACCACAGGAGGCTCGCCCCCGATGGCGAACTACACCGCTGCTGACGTGAAGCGGCTCCGTGAGCTCACCGGCTCCGGCATGATGGACTGCAAGAACGCGCTGGCCGAGTCCGACGGCGATTTCGACAAGGCCGTCGAGGTGCTGCGCATCAAGGGCGCCAAGGATGTCGGCAAGCGCGCCGAGCGCGCGACCGCCGAGGGTCTGGTCATCGCCAAGGACGGCGTCATGGTCGAGATCAACTCCGAGACCGACTTCGTCGCCAAGAACGCGGAGTTCCAGGAGCTGGCCGACGCGGTCGTCACCGCCGCCGCTGCGGGCAAGCCCGCCGACCTCGACGCCCTCAAGGCGCTGAAGCTCGACAACGGCACCGTCGACGACGCCGTGCAGGCGCTGTCTGCCAAGATCGGCGAGAAGCTGGAACTGCGTCGCGTCGTCGCCTTCGACGGCCCGGTCGCCACCTACCTGCACAAGCGTGCCTCGGACCTGCCGCCCGCCGTCGGCGTGCTGGTCGAGTACACCGGTGAAGGCGATGCCGCGGCCGAGGCCGCCCGCGCCGCCGCCATGCAGGTCGCCGCGCTCAAGGCCCGTTACGTCACCCGTGACGAGGTTCCGGCCGACGTGGTCGAGAACGAGCGTCGTGTCGCCGAGGCCACCGCCCGTGAAGAGGGCAAGCCGGAGGCCGCGCTGCCGAAGATCACCGAGGGCCGCGTCAACGGCTTCTTCAAGGACGTCGTCCTGCTCGAGCAGGCGTCGGTCACCGACTCGAAGAAGACCGTCAAGGCCCTCCTGGACGAGGCCGGTGTCACCCTGACCCGCTTCGCCCGCTTCGAGGTCGGCCAGGCCTGATCCGCCTGAACGAGAGCCCCTCGGGAGCAGCGTCCGTCTGCCCCCCGAGGGGCTCTTGCCCATTCCTGACGGCACCTGCCCCCGTTCCAGGGTCTCTGCGTTGCGCAAGGGGGTCTTGTGCGGTGACGGGAACCGGATAAGGCAGGATGGATGCCGCTTCGCCTTGCTGTGCGGCCGATTCGCGTGCCCGCAGTTCGACCCATATCGACCTTGCCGAAGGAGACGAACACCCATGACCGACCCGGGTACCGACCGCCCTGGATACCGCCGGGTGCTGCTGAAGCTGGGTGGGGAGATGTTCGGTGGCGGCGGGGTCGGTCTCGACCCGGATGTCGTGCAGACCGTGGCCGAGCAGATCGCCGAGATCGTCGAGACCGGCGTGCAGGTGGCCGTGGTGATCGGTGGCGGCAACTTCTTCCGTGGCGCCGAGCTGGAGGAGCGCGGCATGGAACGCGCCCGCTCGGACTACATGGGCATGCTCGGCACCGTGATGAACAGCCTTGCGCTGCAGGACTTCCTCCAGCAGCAAGGGGTGGACACGCGCGTGCAGACCGCCATCACGATGGGTCAGGTCGCCGAGCCGTACCTCCCGCTGCGGGCCAAGCGGCACCTCGAGAAGGGCCGCGTCGTGATCTTCGGTGCGGGCATGGGCATGCCCTACTTCTCCACTGATACCACCGCCGCCCAGCGCGCGCTCGAGATCGGCGCCGATGTGGTGCTGATGGCCAAGGCGGTCGACGGCGTGTTCGACGCCGACCCTCGCGTGGAGAAGAACGCGAGCATGTACACCGAGATCACGTACAAGGAAGTGCTCGAGAAGGGCCTGAAGGTGGCAGATGCCACGTGCTTCAGTCTCTGCATGGACAACCAGATGCCGATTCTGGTGTTCAATCTGTTGACCAAGGGCAATATTGCCCGCGCAGTCGCCGGTGAACACATCGGCACCTTGGTTCGGTCCTGATCCCGCAACCGCGGAAGATGACGATGACGACGCTGTGGAGGAACCGGTCGTGATTGATGAAGCGCTCTTCGATGCCGAGGAGAAGATGGAGAAGGCCGTCTCGGTGGCGAAGGACGACCTCGGAACCATCCGCACCGGCCGCGCCAACCCGGGCATGTTCGCCCGCGTCGTGGTCGACTACTACGGTTCGCTGACGCCGATCACCCAGATGTCGAGCATCACCGTGCCGGAGCCGCGCATGGTGGTGATCAAGCCCTACGAGCAGAGCCAGCTCGGCCCGATCGAGAACGCGATCCGCAACTCCGACCTGGGCGTGAACCCGACCAACAACGGTGACATCCTGCGCATCACGGTGCCGCAGCTCACCGAGGAACGTCGCCGCGAGATGGTCAAGATGGCCAAGGGCAAGGGTGAGGACGCCAAGGTCTCGATTCGCAACGTCCGCCGCAAGGCGATGGACGAACTCGGCCGGATCCAGAAGGATGGCGAGGCGGGTGAGGACGAGGTCGGGCGCGCCGAGAAGGAGCTCGACAAGACCACCGCCAAGTACGTGGGCCAGATCGATGAGCTGGTCAAGCACAAGGAAGCCGAACTGCTCGAGGTCTGAGCGCAGATCTCGCCAGTCCCGCTCGTGCGGGGGATGAACGGAACGACGAGTTGAGCGACGGGACAATCGTGGCCGAAGACGCCGCCGCCACCGGAGCGGCACCGGAGCCGATGCCGGACCAGGTCGAGGAGACCGGCGCGGCGCCGCAGACACCGGACGACGTGGCGCCTGCCGAGCCGCAGGCACCCACGTCGCGCGCGGGGCGCAACCTGCCCGCGGCACTCGCGGTCGGGCTCGGCCTCGGACTGTCGCTCATCGCGATCCTGCTGTTCGTCCCCAAGGTGTTCATCGGGGTGGCGGGCGCGGCGGTCGCCGTCGCGACCTGGGAAGTCGCCAAGCGGCTGCGCGAGGCCGACGTCCTGGTCCCGCGGATCCCGCTGCTGATCGGTGGCCAGGCGGTGTTCTGGCTGGGCTGGCCATGGGGCGCCAAGGGCGTGGTCGGCGCGTTTGCCGCGACGGCGCTGGTCTGCATGGTGTGGCGGCTGTTCGACCACGGGCTGAGCACCGCGCCCAAGAACTTCCTGCGTGACACCGCGATCACGTTGTTCACACTCACGTGGATTCCGCTGCTGGCCGCCTTCTCGACGCTGCTGCTGCTCGAACCCGACGGCAACCTGCGGGTGCTGACGTTCATGATCCTGGTCGTCTGCTCCGATGTCGGCGGTTATGTCGCCGGCGTGCTGTTCGGCAGGCATCCGATGGTGCCCGCGATCAGCCCGAAGAAGTCGTGGGAGGGGTTCTGCGGTTCGCTGCTGTTCAGCGTGATCGGTGGTCTGCTGACCGTCACGCTGCTACTCGAGGCGAACTCGATGATCGGGGTCGTCCTCGGCATCGGCCTGGTGGTCGTGGCGACCTGCGGCGACCTGATCGAGTCGCAGATCAAACGCGAGCTCGGCATCAAGGACATGGGCACGATGCTGCCCGGCCACGGCGGCATCATGGATCGCCTCGACTCGATGCTGCCCTCGGCGTTCGTGTCCTGGCTGGTGCTGAGCGCGCTGCTCTGAGCCTCAGGGCTTCTTGGCGGCGTGGCGTAGCTGCAGGATCCGCACGCCGCCGACCAGGCCCATCACCAGCGCGCCCGCGATCACCGACAGCAGGACGGTGATGCCCAGCGGCAGCGAGAAGTCCCAGAACAGCAGGTTCACCTGCGCCTGGTCGAGGTTCTGGATGATGAAGATCAGCAGGACGATGCCGATGACGGCGGCGGCGAGCAGGCCGATCCAGGTGTAGCCGGTGCGCGAACCGTGCACCCCCGCCGGCGTGGCCCGCTTGGCCGGAGCCTTGTCTGCGTCCTTGCGGTGTCGGGTGGCCTCGGGCTGCTCGGCGGTGGGCGCGGCGGGCTCGGGCGCGGCCGGTGACGACCCTGATTCGGCATTGGTGGACATGGTTCGATCATGGCCGACAGCTATCACCGGTGCACGCATCTTCTCGATAACGGCGTTCGGCGTGGCGGCCCGGCCACCGGGCCCGCCGCCTCGTTTGGGACAATGGTCGAATTATGGCCACCTCCCTGCCCCTCGTGTTCGATGCCCCGCGTCGCGGTATGCCGCCGCGCCACCTCGCCGACCTCGACGCGGACGAGCGCAAGGTCGCGGTGCAGGAGCTGGGACTGCCGAAGTTCCGCGCCGATCAGCTCGCCCGCCAGTACTACGGCAGGCTGCAGGCCGACCCGGCGCTGATGACCGATCTGCCCGCCGACGTGCGTGAGAAGGTCGGCGAGACGCTGTTCCCGCCGCTGCTGTCGGTGGTCCGGCACCTGGCCTGCGACGAGGGTGACACCCGCAAGACGCTCTGGCGCGCCCACGACGGCACTCTGCTCGAGAGCGTGCTCATGCGTTACCCCGACCGCAACACGCTGTGCATCTCCAGTCAGGCGGGCTGCGGCATGGCGTGCCCGTTCTGCGCGACCGGCCAGGCCGGGCTGACCCGCAACCTGTCGACCGCGGAGATCGTCGACCAGGTGCGGGCCGCGGCCGCCGCGCTGCGCGACGGTGAGGTGCACGGCGGCCCGGGCCGGCTGTCCAACATCGTGTTCATGGGGATGGGCGAGCCGCTGGCCAACTACAAGCGGGTGGTGAACGCGGTTCGCCGGATCACCTCGCCCGCGCCCGACGGTCTGGGCATCTCGCAACGCTCGGTGACGGTGTCGACCGTCGGCCTGGCCCCCGCGATCCGCAAGCTGGCCGACGAGGACATGTCGGTGCGGCTGGCGGTGTCGCTGCACACCCCCGACGACGAACTGCGCGACACCCTGGTGCCGGTGAACAACCGCTGGTCGATCGCCGAAGTGCTCGACGCCGCGCGGTACTACGCGGACAAGTCCGGCCGCCGGGTCTCGATCGAGTACGCGCTGATCCGCGATGTCAACGATCAGCCGTGGCGGGCGGACATGCTCGGCAAGAAGCTGCACAGGGCCCTCGGCCCGCTCGTGCACGTGAACCTGATCCCGCTCAACCCGACTCCGGGCAGTGAGTGGGACGCCAGCCCGAAGCCGGTGGAGCGCGAGTTCGTGCGCCGGGTGATCGCCCAGGGCGTCTCGTGCACGGTGCGCGATACCCGCGGTCAGGAGATCGCGGCGGCCTGCGGTCAGCTCGCCGCCGAAGGCTGATGTGCCCACTCGGTCCTGAGGTATTCGGTTCCATCGAGGACTGGCCCGCGAATTGGGTTCCCGACGTTGAAGTCGATCGTCGCTTGACGTGGTTCGTTCGGATGGTCATCAGGTCGATGTGCGGATAGCGGTTCTGGAAGTCCTGACCGCGACACCCGGACCACACACCGAGGACCTCCTGGCATGGCTCTGTGCGCAGCCGCTTGCGGCCGACCGACTGTACGGGCTGGACGACGCCATTCTTTCCGCCCGTGGACTGCTCGGCGATGTCGGCGCTGCCGGGCGGCTGGTCGAAATGGCCGGTGACGTGTGGTGGTTCCGTGATACCCCGGCAGGTGCGGCGCTCCGCGCACTCCTGCAATCGCCGTGCCAGGCGGCGAATTGCTCCTGGTTCAGGTTGGTGCCGGTTCGGCCTCGGTGCCGCTGTTCAGGTCGTTGCGAGGTCGCCAGGCTTCGAGGAGGTCTGTCGGGCTGAATACAGCGTCGAGGTGTTCGGTGGTGACTCCGGATCGGGTGACGGCGACGAGTGGGATCGGTTCGTCGGTGACACGGTGGCGATGGCGCTGGAGCGCGGTCAGGTCGTGGCTGTCGAAGGGCGAGTTTTCCAGCCACTTGATCGAGCCGAGGAATGCCAGTTCGTGTGCGACGGGTTCGCGATCGGCGCCGACGATGTCGATTTCCACGTCGTTGCTGCGGGTCCAGTAGCCGCCGATCGCGGGGCATGCCGGGATGCCGTGTGCGGGGAGCAGCCGGGCAAGCGATTCCCGGACCAGTGGTTCGATGGCGCGGCCTCGCCAGCTCGTCCAACCGCGGTGGATTCGTTCGAGGGTGAGGTCGGGGCGCATACGGTCCAATTCGGTGAGATGGGGACCGAGGAAGGTCAACCAGAAACGTAGATAGGGGTCGGTGATCCGGTAGCGGCGTTCCTTGGACGGTGTGAGGCTGATCGGCAACTCGGCCGCGACGATGCCCTTACCGGTCAACAGTTCCGTGGCCCGTGTGAGTGTCGAGTGCGCGATGCCGCCGGCCGCTCTGGCGATGTTGGTGAAGGTGCGTTCGCCGCTGCCGATTGCCGTCAGCACCTGTCGGGCTTGGGTTTGGTCCGGAAATTCGGCGGCCAGCGACAACTGTGCGGAAACGACCAAGGGACTGACCGGGTCTGCGAGTTCACGGGCGAGATATGCCCAGACATCCTCGCCTTGTTGCCAGCGTGCTGCGATGACGGGCAGTCCTCCGGTCACTAATGCCGCGTCGAAGGCGGCGGCTGGTTCCAGACCGGTCATCGTCGCCACATCGGCCGGATCGAGTGGTCCGAGGCGCATTTCGGTGCCGCGTTGGTGGAATGGTCGTCCGTAGGAGGTGAGTGCTTGCATCATGGCGAGATCGGAGCCGATGAGGATCAGCAGCACTGGTTTGCGTGAGAGCTCGCGATCCCAGGCCCGCTGCAAGATGCTCTCGAACGCACCTGCTGGATCCATGAGATACGGCAGTTCGTCGAGCACCACTACACTCGGCCGGTCCTCCGGCAGGATGCTCGCGAGCTGGCGCAGCGCTGCTGTCCAGTTGCCGGGGAGCGCCTCGGCGAAGATGTCGGCGTCGGGCAGTGACGAACTGCGCACGGCGTCGACAAACTCGGTGAGGGGATCGGTGCCGAAGCCGATCTCGCTGGTGTGAAAGACGTTCGGTACCCGGTTCCGATCCACGAACTCCTCGACCAATGCGGACTTTCCGATCCTGCGTCGCCCACGCAGGATCAGGCAGCGTCCCGGCCTTGCCGTGCCGATTTCTGTCCGTACCCCGGTTAGCGCGGCTTCGAGTGCGTTCAGCTCACGTTGCCGCCCGATGAAGTCGACCAAGCCACACCTCCGAATAGAGATACTCTTGAATCAGATACTATCGCGCACGATAGTATCTGATGCGCGTCTCGTGCACGGTGCGCGATACCCGCGGTCAGGAGATCGCGGCGGCCTGCGGTCAGCTCGCCGCCGAGGGCTGTCCGCTATTCGATGCCGATCGGCTGCACGAAGTCGTCGTAGGGCAGCGGGCCGTCGACGAAGGCGTTCACCGTCAGCGTGTTGAGCGTGATGTCGCCGCCGTGGTTGTCCAGGAAGGCGATGTCGGAGGCGTCGCGACCGGTGGCGATGCGGACCAGGCTCGCGCGTGGCGCCAGGCAGGTCGGGTCGAGCGCGCGCCAGGCGCCGTCGACGTAGGCCTCGGCGACGGCGTGGAAATCCATGGGCACGCACCCGGGGGCGTAGACCGCGGCCACCCGCGCCGGGACGCCGACCGCGCGCAGCAGCGCGACCACCAAGTGCGAGAAGTCGCGGCAGACGCCGGTGCCCGACAGCAGGGTCTCGACGGCGCCGTCGATCGGGGCGCTGCTGCCCGGGACGTAGGAGATCCGCCGGCCCACCCAGGCCGCCACGCGCGCGGGCATGTCCGGATCGACGATGCCGTAACCGAATTCGGCGGCGGCGTAGCCGAGCAGCTTGTCCGACTCGGCGTAGCGGCTGGGCCGCCGGTACAGCGCGATCTCGTAGTCGGTGGCCGGTGCGTGGATCGCGGTGCCGAACACCGTCGCCTGGTAGTCCAGCCGCAGCGTGCCCGCCTTCGCGTCGAGCACGTGCAGCCGGGAATGGTGCGGGCCGATCACCTCTCGGGGCATGACGTACTCGCCGTCGAGCACGCACGTCATGGATTCGATCAGATCGACGCCGGGCTGGCGGGCGACGGCGATCTGCCACTGCAGCACCGCGTCGGCGTGGACCGTGATCTCCATGCTCGCGGACACATCACGCTTCACGGCTCCAGCCTGACAGGCCGCGGCGCGCGAGGCGACTCGAACACGGGCGCCCGCCGGTCGCGAAGTCACAACGGACCTGGCGTCGGCGTGACCGGCTGCACGGACCGGCCGCGGCCCGCGGCGCGGGCCTCGGCGGACCCGGGTGCCTGCGGTCGGGCTGCCCCAGGTCGGTGACGAGCCGGGCGGGCGCACTGTGCCGCCCGGCTGACTGCCGATCACGTTGCGGCCCAGGCGTTACCGGCACGGGACCGGATCGAGGCCGGCGTCCGAGATCGTTGACTATGGCGCGCGGAACAGCCTCTGTCACAGTCACTCTCGAACTCGAGGCGGGCAATGCCTCCCTCATGGTTCTCGGCAAGATGCTCGGCCCCACGGGCATCCCGCCGTTCGAAGTCAAACGCCGCTACGACGCGGCGACGGCCGATCAGCGCGGGGAGATCATCCCCGCCGTCATCACGATCGACGCCCGCAAACGCTGGACCATGCGGCTCAAGACGCCGCCGACGGCCGCACTCATCCGCAGAGCACTCGGCAAACCCGGCTCACCCCAACCGGGCCACGCGCCGGTGGGCGCCCTCACCCGGGAACAGTTGCGGCGCATCGCACTCCGCAAACTGCCCGATCTGAACACGACCGACGTCGAGGCGGCGATGCGGATCATCGCTGGAACGGCTCGGTCGATGGGCGTGCGCGTCGAGGAGTGAGCGCAGTTCGGCGTCGCCGGATGCCTACCTCGGAGCACCCTGCCGATCGCCGAAGTCGCGGGGGCAGACGCGAGGTTGGTGGCGGCCGACCGATGGGATGCGAGCGGCGGCCGGGACCGCATCGGCAGGACAACGGGGATACATGCTTGCGACGGGCGATGTCTTCGCCGGCTACGCGATCGAACGCCGACTCGGGCGCGGCGGGACGGGATCGGTCTACCTGGCCCGGCATCCCCGCCTACCCCGGCAGCTCGCGCTCGAGCTGCTGAATCCGGAGTTGTTCGCCGACACCGAGATCCGGGCGCGGTTCGAGCGGGAAGCCGATCTGGCGGCGCAGCTGGAGCATCCGAACATCGTCACGGTGTACGACCGGGGTGTCGACGACGGGCAGCTGACCGGTGCGCATCTGGACCATCGTTCCGACCGGTGCTCGCGGTATTCGTTGCTCACCGGGGTCGCCCCTGTCGAGGCGACGAATCCGGTGGTGGTCATCCAGGGCCACCTGCAGTCACCGCCCCCGTCGCTGCGTGCGCACCCGCGGCCGATGTCGTCGCTCGCGTCCGGGAGAAGACGAAGGACCACGGTCAGGCGACGACCGGCACCCGGACCGATGACCGGCGGGAGCGGAGCAACGGGGGTCGGTACGTCGGATCCACGATCGTCTCGACGTTCGCCGAACCTTCCCGTGCGCGCTGGGTCCTGCTGTTCTACCGTGGCTCCGACGACGCACCCTTCGCCGGCAACACGGTGGAGAAGAACATGCCGACCCTGATCGCCGACGTCGCGAGCTTCCCGCTGGGCTGGCGCGCGATGCCCGAGCGGTGGCGAACGGCGTTTTGGTAGGGTCCACACCCGTCGGACGACGAGCGAGATTCGGGGGTCAGAGTGGTTTCTGACGGGACGGTATTCGCCGGATACACGATCGACCGGCAGCTGGGCCGTGGCGGGATGGGGTCGGTGTATCTGGCCAGGCATCCCCGGCTGCCGCGGTGGACCGCGCTCAAGCTGCTGAACCAGGAGCTGTACTCCGACACCGAGATCAGGGCCAGGTTCGAGCGCGAGGCGGATCTGGTGGCCCAGCTCGACCATCCGAACATCGTGACCGTCTTCGATCGCGGCGTCGAGGGCGATCAGCTGTGGATCAGCATGCAGTACATCGACGGGGTCGACGCGTCCATGCTGGATCCGCGATCGCTGCCGCCGGACCGGGCGGTGCAGATCATCGGTGAGACCGCCGCCGCGCTCGACTACGCGCATCGCGCCGGTGTCCTGCACCGGGATGTGAAGCCGGCCAACATCCTGCTGGCCCGATCCAACAGCCAGGAGCGGGTGTACCTCACCGATTTCGGGATCGCCCGGCTGCGCGACGATTCCGGCCACCTCACCGAGACGGGGTCGTTCACCGCGACGCTCGCCTATGCCGCGCCCGAACAGCTCACCGGCGTGCCGCTCGATCATCGCGCCGACCAGTACTCGCTGGCCTGCACGTTGTACTCGCTGCTGACCGGCACCGCGCCCTACGAGGCGCCCAGCCCGGCCGCGGTCATCACCGGGCATCTGCAGGCACCACCGCCGCCGGTCAGTCCGCGCCGCGCCGGTCTGCCGCCGGTACTCGACGCTGTGATGGCCCGCGCGCTCGCCAAACGGCCCGCCGACCGGTTCTCCTCCTGCGAGGAATTCGTCGACGCGGTACAGCGGGCGCTGCGCACCGGTGCCGCGTCGACGGTGCGGCCGACCTCCGGTGCGCATCCACAGCCGTTCGTCGGGATGTCCCCGATGAGCCCGGTGAACGGGTCGGGGGTGCCGCATCCGGTGAATCGCCCGCCGGTGCACCCGTACCAGCCGGTCGCGCCGCGTCCCATGGCGCCCGCGTGGCAACGGCCGGTGCCGCCGCCGACGCCCTATCCCGCGCCGTCGCGCAGCGGGTGGGGCTCGGTGCTGACCACCTTCCTGATCCTGATCGCCGTCATCGGGTCGGTCATCGCCGTGCTGTGGGTGCTGTCGAACCTGTGATCGGTGGTCGGGGCTGCCCGGCGGGTGCCATATTCTGGTCAGAATGAGCGACTTCGATGTCACCGCCGCCGACTCCATCGACCTCGCCCGGCTGCGTCGCTTCGTCGCGGTCGCCGAGGAACTGCACTTCGCCAGGGCCGCGAAGGGCCTGCGGATCTCCCGGCAGAGCCTCAGCGCCACCGTCATCGAGCTGGAGAACGAGCTCGGCACCAAGGTGTTCGTCCCCGGTGCGTCGCCGACCCAGCTGACCGACGACGGCACCGCGCTGCTGAACCATGCCAGGGCGCTGATCAGCGCGCAGGAGCAGGCCGAGCGGGAGCAGAAGCCGGCAGCGCCCGCGAGCCTGCGGGTCGGGTTCGTACCCGGTGTCACGGTGTCGAAGTGGGCGCGGATCTGGGGTGACCGGCTGCCGGATCATCCGCTCGAGGTCGTCGGGGTCGCCCAGGGTGAGCAGGAGAGCGCGCTGCGCGAGGGCCGCATCGATCTGTGCTTCGTCCGGCTGCCGATCGACCGGACCGCGATGAACGCGATCCCGCTGTGGCAGGAGACGCCGGTCGCCGTCGTCCAGAAGGACGACGCGCTCTCGCTGCTGGCGACGATCACCCCGGCCGACCTGGCCGAGGAACTGCTGCAGGACGGCGCCGATCTCGATCAGGCCGCCGATACCCTCGCGCTGGTCGCCGCGGTGGGCGGCGCGACGATCGTGCCGCAGTCGATCGCCCGGCTGCATCACCGGCGCGATCTGGTCTACCGGCCGATCAGCGACACCGAGTTCACCGAGATCGCCCTGGCCTGGCCCACGGGCACCGACAGCGAACTGCTCGAGGAGTTCGTGGGGATCGTGCGCGGCCGGTCGGCGAACAGCTCGCGCGGCGCGGTCGTGGCGGAGCCGGAGCGGCGGACGGCCGCGAAGCCCGCTCGCAAGACCACCGCGAAGAAGCCGGCCGCCAAGCAGCAGCCCGCCCGTCAGGGCAAGGGTCGCAAGACCGGCGCGCGGCGCGGTCGCTGACTCCGCACACACGAAAACGCCTGCGGCGCAAGAAGATCGCTGCCGCAGGCGGTGTCGTCGAGGAGCCGGAGATTACCTCGGGAGGCGCCGGGTGATCGAGTCGACGACCAGGATGGCCGCCATCAGGCCGGCCAGGCCGATGAGGAAGATGTCCTCGACGTGGCCCTGGTGGTTGCCGATGGTCATGCCGAGCAGGATCACCACGACGACCCAGGCCGCGATGCGGAAGGTCTTGCGCGACTCACCGCTCCAGCCCCATGCGGCCGAGGGGACCTCGGCGGGATCGACGCTGGTGGCGACGGCGCGCTCGGTGCTGACTGATTCGAGGTCCGTGGCGGCCACGATCGCTCCTTAGGGCTCGAGTTCTGGTTGGGCGAGTGAGCATATCGTGGCATACGACCGTCCGTCGTAGCCAGCAGCCCTGCCACAATGGGGCCGTGTCCCACCCAGCAACGCGTGCCGCACACGGCCAGTCCACGTCCACCGATCGGGTGAAGGTGCTGCTCCTCGGCAGTACCGGTTCGATCGGTACCCAGGCGCTCGAGGTGATCGCCGCCAACCCCGACCGGTTCGAGGTGGTCGGCCTCGCCGCGCGCGGCGGTAGCCCCGCGCTGCTCGCCGAGCAGATGGCGGCCGTCGGCACCCGCAATGTCGCCGTGGCCGACCCCGCCGCCGCCCAGGCGCTCGACCTCGAGCTCGGCGGTCCCGACGCGGCGACCGAACTCGTGCGCCGCACCGAGGCCGACGTCGTGCTCAACGCTCTGGTCGGCTCGCTGGGCCTCGGTCCGACCCTGGCCACCCTGGCAGCGGGCACCCGGCTCGCCCTGGCCAACAAGGAGTCGCTGGTCGCCGGTGGGTCCCTGGTGACCCGCGCGGCCGCGCCCGGCCAGATCGTGCCGGTCGACTCCGAGCACTCCGCGCTCGCGCAGTGCCTGCGCGGTGGCCGGGCCGAGGAGGTCGCGCGGCTGGTCCTCACCGCCTCCGGCGGCCCGTTCCGCGGCTGGACCGCCGAGATGCTCGAATCGGTGAACCCCAGCGAGGCCAAGACCCATCCGACCTGGTCGATGGGCCAGATGAACACCCTGAACTCGGCGTCGCTGGTGAACAAGGGCCTCGAACTGATCGAGACCCACCTGCTGTTCGGGGTGCCCTACGACCGCATCGATGTCACCGTGCACCCGCAGTCGATCGTGCACTCGATGGTCACCTTCACCGACGGCTCGACCCTCGCCCAGGCCAGCCCGCCGGATATGAAACTGCCCATCGCCCTGGCTCTGGGCTGGCCCGACCGAATTCCCGGCGCGGCGGCAGCCTGCGACTTCGGTACCGCGTCCACCTGGACCTTCGAACCGGTCGACGACGTGGTCTTCCCCGCCGTGCGCCTGGCCAGGCAGGCCGGCGAGGCGGGCGGCAGCGTCACCGCCGTCTACAACGCCGCCAACGAGGTCGCGGTGCAGGCCTTCCTCGACGGGAAGATCACCTTCCCGGCGATCGTGCGCACCGTCACCCAGGCGGTAGAGGCCGCCGATCGCTGGCACGCGGAACCCGATACCCTGGACGACGTCCTCGCGGCCGACCGCTGGGCACGTCGGTACGCCGCCACCATCGTCGCGTCCTGACGGGACCTGACCCGACGAACTGACCACCACGTTTTCGGCCGCCTCGCGTCCGAGTAGCGAGACGGAACGCCGCAGGCGCAGTATCGCTGCTCGGACGCGAGGTCACGAGGCCGAAAACCCGCGGCGCCAGCCGCCAGAGAAAGAGGCCAGATGGTATTCGCGCTGGGGTTCGCACTGTTCGCCCTCGGTATCACGATCTCGATCGCGCTGCACGAATGCGGGCACATGTGGGCGGCGCAGGCCACCGGCATGAAGGTGCGCCGGTACTTCATCGGTTTCGGGCCCAAGGTCTTCTCGTTCCGCCGCGGTGAGACCGAATACGGCCTCAAGGCACTGCCGCTGGGCGGCTTCTGCGATATCGCGGGGATGACGGCGCTGGACGAACTGGAGCCCGAAGAGGTCGACCGGGCGATGTATCGCCAGTCGACCTGGAAGCGTCTGGTGGTGATGTTCGGCGGCATCGCGATGAACTTCCTGCTCGGCTTCATCCTGCTGGTGATCCTGGCCGTCGGCTGGGGCCTGCCGCAGCTCGAGCAGCCCCCGGCCACCGCGCTGGGCTCGATGGGCTGTGTCGCGCAGCAGAATCCCGATCAGACGATGCAGCCGTGCGCCGGTGACGGTCCCGCGCAGCGCGCCGGGCTGCAGCGCGGCGACGTGGTGACCGCGGTCAACGGCGTGTCGGTGACCACCTGGGCGCAGTTCCAGGCCGAGACGCAGAAGCAGACCGGCACTTTCACCTACACGATCGAACGTGACGGCGAGACGCTGACCGTGCCGGTGACGCCGGAGCGCACCGTGCGCTACCCGAAGGAAGGCCCGAGCCGGGAGGTGGGCGCGGTCGGCGTCGGCCCCGACTTCGCCGAGCCCGAGCAGTACGGCCCGATCGCTGCGATCCCGGCGACCATCTCGTTCACCGGTGACTTCTTCGTCGAGACGGTGAAGTCGCTGGCCAAGATGCCGCAGAAGGTGACGGCGTTGTGGGAAGCGGTCACCGGCGGCGAGCGCGATCCGGAGACCCCGGTCAGCGTGTACGGCGCCAGCCGCATCGGTGGCGAGACCGCCGAGCGTGGCCTGTGGGGTGTGTTCATCCTGGTCCTGGCCAGCCTCAATTTCTTCCTGGGCGCGTTCAACCTGCTGCCATTGCTGCCGCTCGACGGCGGGCATATCGCGGTCGTGCTCTACGAGAAGATCCGCAACACCATCCGGTCCTGGCGGGGCAAAGCGCCGGCCGGTCCGGTGGACTACCTGAAGTTGCTCCCGGTGACCTATGTCGCGGTGGTGATCGGCGGTGCGTTCATGTTGTTGACCTTGGCCGCCGACATCGTCAACCCGATCACGCTCGGTCCGTGACCGTCTACGGTTCGCCGGGGAGTGCGGCCTAGCGTGTCGGTGTGCATCGAGGACCCGGCTCGGCCTCGGCTGCCCGGTCGGCGAATGGGCAACGAGCACCTTGATACCGTGTAGGCGCAGCTGGAGGTGACTCGAGGTCGCCCGGCGCCTGCTGTCGTGCCCCTCACAGGGCGCTGGGTCCACCGACGCGACTAAGCTCGGCAGCAACCATCCTGGTCGACTCGACACACGTAGGAAAGAAGGCAGCCGAAGGTGACCAGCACAATCGGATTGGGGATGCCCGCCGCCCCCGCTGCTGTTCTCGCACCCCGGCGCAAGACCCGCCAGCTGAAGGTGGGCAATGTCGGCGTGGGAAGCGACTCGCCGATCTCCGTGCAGTCGATGACCACCACCAAGACTCACGACATCAACGCGACGCTGCAGCAGATCGCCGAGCTGACCGCGTCGGGCTGCGACATCGTCCGGGTGGCGTGTCCGCGCCAGGAAGACGCCGACGCCCTCGCCACGATCGCGAAGAAGTCGCAGATCCCGGTGATCGCCGACATCCACTTCCAGCCGCGCTACATCTTCGCCGCGATCGACGCCGGCTGCGCCGCGGTCCGCGTGAACCCGGGCAACATCAAGGAATTCGACGGTCGCGTCGGCGAGGTCGCCAAGGCCGCCGGTGCCGCGGGCATCCCGATCCGCATCGGCGTGAACGCCGGTTCGCTGGACAAGCGGATGCTGGAGAAGTACGGCAAGGCCACCCCGGAGGCGCTGGTCGAGTCGGCGCTGTGGGAAGCCAGCCTGTTCGAGGACCACGGCTTCGGCGACATCAAGATCTCGGTCAAGCACAACGACCCGGTGATCATGGTGGAGGCCTACCGGCAGCTGGCCGCGCGCAGCGACTATCCGCTGCATCTGGGCGTCACCGAGGCGGGCCCGGCGTTCCAGGGCACGATCAAGTCCGCGGTGGCGTTCGGCGCGCTGCTCAGCGAGGGGATCGGTGACACGATCCGGGTCTCGCTGTCGGCCCCGCCCGCCGAGGAGGTGAAGGTCGGCGGCCAGATCCTGCAGTCGCTGAACCTGCGCCCGCGCAAGCTCGAGATCGTGTCGTGCCCGTCGTGCGGTCGCGCCCAGGTCGACGTCTACACCCTCGCCGACGCGGTCGCCGCGGGTCTCGACGGCCTGGAGGTGCCGCTGCGCGTCGCCGTGATGGGGTGCGTCGTGAATGGGCCGGGTGAGGCGCGGGAGGCCGACCTCGGCGTCGCCTCGGGCAACGGCAAGGGCCAGATCTTCGTCAAGGGCGAGGTCATCAAGACCGTGCCGGAGGCGCAGATCGTGGAAACCCTGATCGAAGAGGCGATGCGCATTGCCGAGGAGATGGGCGAGCAGCCGGGTGGTGAGCCGGTCGTCACCGTCGGCTGAGCTCCGCCGCTCACGGTCGGACGTCGGATTCGGCGGACCCGTACCACTGCGCGTGCTTTCGTGGCAGGCTGGTGCCGTGCGGAGTCTGCTGGAGCCGACGCGACGGTCCAAAACCCCTCCCGCGCGCCCGGTGTCCGTGCGAGATCTGGGCGAGGTGCTGCGTGTGCTCGACTCCGACCCGGTGGCCTCGTGCATGATCGCGGCCAGGGTGCAGGAGTTCGGGCTCGCCGCGCGCTCGGGGCTCGGCGAGCTGTGGAGCCGGGGCGGGCCCGCGGACTCCCTGTGTTTCTCCGGTGCGAATCTGGTGCCGCTGCGCGGTGACCAGCAGGCCCTGCGTGCGTTCGCGGACCGGGCGGCGCGCTGGCCGCGGGTGTGTTCCTCGGTGGTCGGCAGGCAGGAGCTCGCGCTCCCGCTGTGGGAGCTGCTGTTGCCCAAGTGGGGCCCGGCCAGGGATCTTCGCGCCGATCAGCCGTTACTCGCGCTCGCCGCGCCCGCGCTGGCGCGAGCCGACGCGGGCGTGCGCCGGGTGCGACCGGACGAGATCGACCGCTACCTGACCGCCGCGATCGCCATGTTCATCGAAGAGGTCGGCGTCGACCCGCGCGCGGGCGACGGTGGTCGTGGCTACCGGCGGCGGATCCAGAGCCTGATCGAATCCGGCAGGGCCTGGGCACGTTTCGAAGATGGCGAGGTCGTCTACAAGGCCGAGATCGGCGCGCTGTCGCGGCGCACCGGGCAGATCCAGGGCGTGTGGGTGCATCCGGACTTCCGTGGCGCGGGCGTCGGCACCGCGGGCACCGCGACGGTCGCGAATGCCGTTGTCGCGACCGGACGTACGGCCAGTCTGTACGTCAACGACTACAACCGGATCGCCCGACGTGCTTACAGCCGAGTGGGTTTCCGCCAGATCGCGACCTTCGCCACCGTGCTCGTCGACTGAATTCCGGGCGTGTACGGCGCCGTCATCCGGGGTTTGCTGCCCGGTCGCCGCTACCATCGGTGCCGATGAGGACACGGATGGTAACCACGTTCGCGGTGGCCGCCCTCGCGGTGGCGGCCACCGCCTGCTCCGCCGGCCCGCAGGGACCGGTACCCGCCGCCGACGCCTTCGCCGAGGCGTTCGCCGACCACGATCTCGCCGCGGCCGCCGAGCTGACCACCGCACCCGAGAAGGCAACGGCCGCACTGACTTCGGCATGGCAGGCGCTGCAGGCCGAGAAGCTCGAGATCCGCACCGGCGACGCGCGCGTCAGCGGTGACACGGCCACGGTCGACTACACCTACGCCTGGACCCTGCCCAAAGGCCGCCAGTGGACCTACACCGGCGAGTTGCAGATGGGCCGCACCGGTGGTCGCTGGCTGGTGCGCTGGACCTCGGCCGACATCCATCCGAAGCTCGGCGACACCCAGTCGCTGGAACTACGCACCGCGCAGGCCCCGCGCGCACGGGTCAACGAGTCGGCGGGCAGCGATGTGCTGGTGCCGGGCAAGGTGTCGCGGGTGCGCTTCGACATCGGCGCGGCCACCGAGCCGGACCGGGTCGCGGGAGCGCTGGCCGCGGCGCTGAGCCGGATCGATCCGGTCGCCTACACCCCGCAGTCGATCCTGGCCGCGGCCCGTAGGTCCGCCGGGCCCTACACGGTGATCCTGCTGACCGAGTACGAGGCCGACACCATCGGCGGCGAACTGATCGGCCTGCCCGGTGTCACCCTGACACAGGAGTGGGACATGGTGCCCACCGATCGCAAGTTCGCGCCCGATCTGCTCACCCAGGTCCGCAAGACGGTGATCGCCGAGGTCGACGGCAAGGCGGGCTGGAGCGTGGTCACCCGCAACGCCAACGGCGCCGACCTCGATGTGCTGCACGAGGTCGCGGCCCAGCCCGCGCCCTCGTTCGCGCTGAGCATCGACCGGTTCGTGCAGAACTCCGCGCAGCACGCGGTGGACCTGCGCACCGAGCAGACGATGATGGTGGTGCTGCGCCCGTCGACCGGGGCGATCCTGGCCGTGGCCCAGAACAAGGCCGCCGATCGGGACGGCCCGGTCGCCACCAGCGGTCAGTATCCGCCGGGCTCGATCTTCAAGACGGTGACCGCCTCGGCCGCGATGGCGGCGGGCCTGGCGACCCCGGAAACCGTGCTGCCGTGCCCGAGCCACACCACCATCGGCGAACGCACCATCCCCAACTACGAACTGTTCTCCGTCGGCGACGTATCGATGGCCACCGCCTACGAGCGCTCGTGCAACACCACCTTCGCCCGGCTGGCCAGCAGGCTGGACGGCACCGCGCTCACCGAGGCCGCGGCCCGGCTCGGCATCGGCCAGGACTACACGGTGGAAGGTCTGCCGACGATGTCGGGCTCGGTGCCGCCGGCCGAGGGACTCGTCCAGCGCGCCGAGGACGGCATCGGGCAGGGCCGGGTCGTGGTGAGCCCGTTCGGGATGGCCGTGATGGCGGCGACGGTCGCCCAGGGCTCGGCGCCGGTGCCGTATCTGATCGCGGGCAGGCCGACCCGCATCGACGGTGACCGGCCCGCGATCGACCCGCGCGTGGTCGACGGCCTACGCACGATGATGCGCATGGTCGTCACGGGTGGCACCGCCGAACGGATCAGGGATCAGGGCGAGGTGTACGGCAAGACCGGCGAAGCCGAGGTCGACGGCGGATCGCATTCGTGGTTCGTCGGCTACCGCGGGGACATGGCGTTCGCGACGCTGCTGGTCAAGGGTGGCAGCTCCGACAATGCGGTCGCTGTCACCCGGGATATGTTCGCGGCGCTGCCGGCGGGCTACTGAACGGGCGCCGAAGCGGTGTGGCCGGGTCCGTCGGCGTTCTCGGTCGCCAGCAGGCCCCGCACCACCGCGAGCGAACTGCTGTCGGAATGGGCTGTCGCCGTGTTGTGCACGATGTTGTACCCGGCGGGTTCGGGCGCGGCGTGGGTGCCCGCGCCGTCGAGGAGGTCGATGGCGGCTGCGCCGCCCAGGATCATCCCGGCAGTGGTCAAGATCAGGGTGGAACGCCTCATGGTTCGTCTCCCTCGTTCAGGGTTTCGACGTGCTTTCCCGGGCGGCCTTTCGATTGTCTGTTGGTTAGCTGATGCTTGAACCGTAGAACGACCGCCGCGGGGGTAACAGCCGACGGCGGCAAGCGACACACAATTGTTGCGTTATGTGCGGGCGTGTTCGAACACAACCGGTACGCGACCGTGATGAAAAGGTGAATGTGCGGTATCGATCGAAGAAATCCGCAGTTCAGCGGCCCGAGTGAGGTAAATTACCGAATTCGGAGAACGTTACGTACGTTGCAGAGTCGCAGCCAGGTGGTGCTGCAGGGATTCGCCGACGGCGGCCATTCGCAACGTGTAGTCGATCGTGTCCCCGGTGACGTGGAATGAACGTCCGAGCGCGGTAACCGGTTTCGCCGAACTGCTCAGCCCGATATTCGTCGAGTTCAATTCGAGGCGGATTCCGTCGACGGTTTCGGTGATCGTGCCCTCGCAGATCTCGGTGATGCCGGTGGGGTGGGCGAGCACCAGCTCGACCCGGCCGGGCGCGGGGCAGCGCAGGTAACCGGTCTCGGCGTGCAGCGGCCTGCCGTCGTCGGCGGCCTTCGTCCGCTGCTGGTAGGTGAGGAACGGCCTGCCGAGATGCCCGAAGGTGATCTCCTCGAGGTAGTCGAACGATTCGATGGTCGGGTATTCGCCGTGGCCGCGTCCGCGCCAGCTGCCGAGCAGCGGGGCCAGGGCGGCGATAGCGGGATGAGGGGCGACGGGGGCGGAGGGTTCGACCACGGCCGAAAGCTTAGACCTGCCCCTGCGTCGACGGTCACGGCACGCCCGGGCTCCGGTCAGGCTAAGGTCAGCCTCGCCTGAACGCCGTCCGGCGGAGGTCGAAAGGATAGAACGTGAACGGACATGTGAGGGGTACCCGCGGGGTGCGGTCCGGGCTGGTGCGCGGTGTGGTTCTCGGTGCGGCCCTGCTACTGGCGGCCGCGTGCTCGAGCTCCGAGCAGGCCGGCGACGATGTGGCCGCGCTCGACGGGAACCGGTACAGCCAGACGAACCTGGCCGCGAACAAGGACTCCTATCGCGCCCAGTTCACATTCCCCGACATGGTCAATGCCTGGGGCGTGGCCGATCGCCCCAAGGGCTCGGGCGGGCACTTCTGGGTCGGCGCGGGCGGTAAGTCCTACCAGTTCGTCGGTGATGTGCACGCGTCCTCGGATCCGAAGCTGCAGAAGCTGTTCCAGGACCAGCTCAAGCTCGTCGGTGTGCCCGGCGCCGACGCCGACACCTCGGACAAGAGTGTCGGCAAGACCACCGGTGTCGTGTTCAATCCGGCCCCGATCACCTCCGACCTGTTCGCCGTGCGCGACCAGTGGGTGGATGTCGACGGCACGCCGATTCCGCTCGGCGGCTCGTCGCGGTTCATCTTCGCCACCGACTCCGGCAAGATCTCGGCCTGGACCGAGCAGGCCCCCGACGGCGCGATCGTGCGCCGTGACGGCGGCGCGAACCTGGTGTTCGACGGTTCGGCGCAGGGCATGGCGTTCTTCGGGATCGCGCTGTCGCCGTCCGGTGACAAGCTGCTCGCCGCCGACTTCGGCACCGACCCGCAGGTCCGCACCTTCGACAAGTTCTGGCAGCCGGTGGCGACCACCGGCTTCGCCAACCCCTTCGCCACCGGCGACGTGATCGACCCGGCCACCCCCGAGAAGGGCAAGAAGGCCAAGCCGGGCGACCCCGCCCCGTTCAACATCACCACCCTCGGCAGCCGGGTGTTCGTGTCCTACGCCATCACCCAGCCGGACGAGAAGGATCCCAAGGCCTTCGACAAGGCCGAGGAGGACTCGCTCGACGCCGAGGCGGACAAGGACGCCAACGGCAAGCCCGACAAGGGCAAGGTCGCCGAGTTCGACGCCGCGGGCAAGCTCGTGCGGATCGTCGACGACGGCGGCAGGCTCAACGCGCCCTGGGGCGTGGCGATCGCGCCGTCGAACTTCGGCGCGCTCTCGGGCAAGCTGCTGATCGGCAACTTCGGTGGCCTCGGCCGCGTGCTGGCCTACGACGACACCACCGGCACCTTCGTCGACTACCTGCGCGACGGCGACGCGAAGCCGGTCGAGATCGCCGGGCTGTGGGCCCTGATGTTCGGCAACGGCGAGAGCCTGGGCGACGCCAACGCCCTGTACTTCACCGCGGGCCCCGAGGACGAGAAGGACGGCCTCTTCGGCAGCCTGCGCGTGCAGTAGATCTGTCGCCTGATCGCCTACCGGACACCGCGAGCGTCCGGTAGGCGATCGGTGCCGTTCATGGCTCGTGGTGCGACCGTGGACGCGGATGATCGGGCGGTGGCCGACCCGGCCACCCTCGGGGGCGATTGCGTGCCCCCTGGGTGGAGGCGACCGCGCCGCAGGGGCGGTATCGGCGGCGGCGCGTCCCGCGCGACAGTGGAGGGTGCGACGCCCCTGTCGTCCGGTGAGCGAGTGAGGTGCCACGATGCACGGTCGGCAGCGGTCGGTGAATGCCCCCGAAAATAGTGGGCCGGAGACGATTTCGTACGACGTATCATTTGTTGTGAGCTCTCCCGCCGATCCCTCCGGCACCCGGCCGGGCTGCGCCTGGGCGCCGGACGAACCCGAATCGTGTCCGGCGGTGTCCACCTTCGACGACCGGCGTGCCGGGGCGTCGGCCCTCGCGCCGATGGTGCCGATCCGTCCACTCGGCCCGCACGTCGACGGCGCCCCACTGTTCTGCCTGGCCGGCGAGGCGGGCCTGGCCTGGCGCTACGCGGGCCTGCTCGCCCACCTGGATCCGCGCGTCCCCGTCTACGGGATGCAGGCGCCGGTCACTTCCGCGGCGCCGCGCACCGTCCGCGAATCCGCCACCCGCGCCGTCGCCGAGATCCGGGGGATCGCCCCGCACGGCCCGTATCAGCTGCTCGGCTGGTCCGCCGGCGGTTTCGTCGCCCACGAGATCGCGGTGCTGCTGCGTGCGGCCGGGGAACACGTCGATGTCGTCGTGCTCCACGCCGACCCCGAAGTGTGCGGGGCCGTCCCGCCACCACGGCCTACGGCCGGGGAGTTCGTGTACCGGTTCGGCCCGCTGCTCGGTGTCGAGGCCGACACCGCCGGCCTGTCGGCCGAGGAGACCGCCGCGGTCCTCGTCCGGGCGCTGGCGGGCACCGTCGAACTGACCGGCGCCGATCTGGATCGCCTGGCCGGCGCGGCCGACGCGGCGGCCAGGATGGTGGCGGGCCATCACCCCTCGGTGCTGACCGGTGACCTGATCGTCGGCGTCGCGGGCCGCGAGCCCGACGGCACCGCCCGGCCGAATCCCGAAGCCGTGGTACGGAACTGGCGCCGCTACGTCGAGGGCACGGTGACCGGCTTCGTGCTCGACGCCTCTCCGGACGAGCTGACCGCCCCCGACCTGCTACCCGAGCTCGCCCGCGTCCTCGCGACGGCCGCCGCGGCTGCGCGCACGGCATGCTGACCGCGCCCGGATTCCCGGCGACCGCCGACGGGATCACTCATGATGGGGCGGTGCGGATGTCGGCCGACCCGGTGATCGTGCGCCCGGACCGGCCACCGATCTCGGCGTACACCCAGTGGTGGGTGCTGTCGCTGCGCCTGATCCGGCCGTCCTGGCGGACCGGGGAGATCCTGACCGCGATCCTCGCGCCCGCGGTGTTCACCCTCGGCTTCTACGTGCCGCTGAACCTGGTGATGAGCGAGTACGGCCACGGATCGAGCAGCTACGCGCAGTTCCTGATGCCGATGATCATCATGCAGGCGGTCTCGTTCTGCGCCATCGCCGCGGCCTTCCGCTCGGCCACCGACGCCCGCGACGGCCTCGACCTGCGTTTCGCGACCCTGCCGATGCCGCGCTGGGTGCCACTGGCGGCCAGGATGAGCGCCGCCGCCCAGCGGTCGGTGGTCGCGGTGACCGCGGCCGTGCTGTGTGGCTCACTCATCGGCTTCCGCTTCCACGGCGGCTGGTGGCACACCGTGGGGTTCCTCGGGTTCGCGCTGCTCATCGCGACCGCGTTGTGCTGCGCCGCCGACCTGCTCGGCAGTGTGTCGACGAGTCCGGAGGCCACCACCCAGATCCTGGTGCTGCCCCAGCTGATCCTGGGCATGGTCTCCACCGGTTTCGCCCCGGCGAGCCAGTTCCCCGGCTGGATCCAGGGCTACGCGCGCCATCAGCCCGTCTCCCGGTTCGTCGACGGATTGCGGGCACTGGCAGGCGATTCCACCGGCAACGCGGGCGCGGTCGATCTCGCGACGGTCGGTCCCGGCCTCGCCTGGGCGGCCGGCACGCTCGTGGTGTGCGGCGCGCTGGCGTGGTGGCGCGCGGTCCGGCGGCGCGGATGACCACCACCATGCCCACGGTCACCCGCCGCACCGAGTCGCCGCGGATGCTGGTGCCGCAGACCATGATCCAGACCAAGCGCCTGCTGATGCGCTGGTACCGCGACCCGCTGACGGTGATGCAGGCCCTGGTGTTCCCCGCGCTCCTGCTGGTGATGCTGAATTCGGTCCTCGGCACGCAGATCTCGGCCTTCGCCGACGCCGACGCGCTCTACGGCTCGGTCCCGATGCTCTCGCTGGTCGGGGTGATGTCGGGATCGCTGGCAGGGGCGGTGACGCTGGGCCGGGAACGCAACGAAGGCCTGCTCGCCAGGTTCTGGGTGCTGCCGGTACATCGGGCCTCCGGCCTGCTGGCCCGGGTCGCCGCCGAGTGTGCGCGCATCACGGCAGGCACGCTGGTGATCGTCGCGGTCGGGGTCGTTCTCGGCTTCCGTTTCACCCAGGGGCCGCTCGCCGCGATCGCCCTGTTCACCATCCCGCTGATCTACGGTCTGGGTTTCGCGACCATGGTGACCGCGCTGGCGGTTTACACCGCGAAAACGGCGCTGGTCGAGGTCATCTCGCTGGGCTCGTCGCTGCTGATGTTCTTCAGTACCGGCTTCGTCCCGCTCAGCGCGTATCCCGGCTGGGCCCGTCCGCTGGTCGAGCACAACCCGCTGACCCAGGCCATCGACACCATGCGCGGACTCTCGCTGGGCGGACCGGTGCGCGGTCCGCTGCTGGCGACGCTGGCCTGGTCGCTGGGCGCGATCGCGGTGTTCGCGCTGCCCGCCGCGATCGGGTTCCGGCGGGCCAGCCGCTACTGAGCGATCGTGGCGCGCGCGTCGGCGAGCAGCAGGGCCGAATCGCGCGGGCTCAGCGCCATCGCGCGCAGCTGGTCGAAGATCACGCCGAACCGGCGGATCTCGGAATGGCCCTCGACGAGGGTGTCGATCGCCAGGCTCTCCACGTACACCAGTT
Organism: Nocardia fodinahabitans; assembly: GCF_052983615.1. Classification (NCBI taxonomy): domain Bacteria; kingdom Bacillati; phylum Actinomycetota; class Actinomycetes; order Mycobacteriales; family Nocardiaceae; genus Nocardia; species Nocardia fodinahabitans. The sequence goes on along the minus strand of NZ_JBRJJC010000001.1, from coordinate 1,004,540 downwards.
CGGGGTCGACCGGGTTGCGGAAATCGAGCAGGGTGAAGGAACCGGCCATGCCGGGGTGCGCGCCCGCGTCGAACGGCAGGATCTGCAGGATCACGTTCTTGCGCTTGGTCTCGGTGATCAGCCGGTCCAGCTGCCCGGCCATCACCGCGGGCCCGCCGACGACACGGCGGATGGCCGCCTCGTCCATCACGACCCACAGCTCGAGCGGATCGTCCTTGGACAGGTTGACCGCGCGGTCCATCCTCGCCTTCGCTCGGCTCTCCATGGTCGCCGCGTCGAGGCGCGGCATGGAGGTGTCGATGACGGCGGCGGCGTACTCGTAGGTCTGCAGCAGGCCGGGCACGGTCGAGGTCTGGTACTGGCGGGCCGACAGCGCTTCCGCCTCGAAGTTGATGTAGGTGGCGTAGACGTCGGACACCGCGCCTTCGTAGGCGTGCGACATACCGGGTTTCAGCGCGTCGGAGAGCAGGCTGAGCGCTTCTTCCCGCGTCTTCTCGTTGACCTGATACAGGTCGAGCATCGCGCCGAGGGTGCGGCGCTGCGGGCGGGCCTGTGCCATTTCGATGCGATACAGCGTCGTGACGTTGATACCGGTTCGAGCGCTGACATCTTCCTTGCTGAGACCCGCGGTTTCGCGCAACTCGCGCAACATGGCGGCGAGCCGGCGTAGCCGGACGGTCAGTGTCGTGCGCTTGCCTGCCATGGTTCCCCTTCGCCTGTGGCGCGCTTCGTGAATCGCATTATTGCGCTGTGCGGCCCCGATGTCACGCGATCGGCCCACAACGATGCTTCCGGCGCATAGCCTGAGGTCGACGGGCGTGCAGACACGCCGTAAACCGGTGCCGCCGTGCGGATGTGACCATCGGTTCTGTCAGGGAGGCTTTACCGCAAGGGTGACAACGCAATCTTGCGTTTCGCAGTGTGAGCGAGCATGATCCAGTTAGCCTGGTTGCGAGCAATCCGAACAGAAGACCGGGATAACCGAATCGAGAGCCAATCATGTTGGTACACAAATCTTGGGTGTCGGGTGAATTCGGGGCGTCGCGATGAGCGCGCCGGTGATGGGGGTACTGCCGACTGCGCCGCAATTGTTGTGCGCATTCCAGGGCAGGCGTTTTCAGGATCGAGAATTGTTGCGGTCGGCGCACGCACTCGCTGAACTGCACGAACGGCGGGCGCAGGTGCGCGACGCCGCACTGATCGCCGAAATCGATTGCCGTCGCAGCGAACTCGTCGACGACATCAACGACTGGATCGTCCAGGAGATCCCGTTGCACCGCCACGGCGCGTCACTGCACACCGAGAGCCTCGGTGCGGTGGTCGACCGGATGGCGCGCAGCTGGGTCGACGCGAACCAGGCCATCGATCTCGACGGCGCGCGCAGCGACAGCACGCACAAGCACTGGTATCACCTCGCCGAACTCGTCGACGGCTACACCGACCTGGTCACCGATGTGGCGGGCGGACGGCGAAGGCTGCCCGAGCAGTAACCGGGCTACTCGTGCTCGGGTGACAGCCTCGCCTCGAAGGCGACGCGATCACCCCGGTACAGCGAGCGCACCCGTTCGATGGGTGCGCCGTCGGCATCCACGCTGCGTCGATGCAACAGCAACATCGGCAAGGCCGTGGTGCATTCGAGCAGGCCCGCTTCTCTGGGCGCTGCCAGGACGGTTTCGATGCGTTCCCGCGCACCGGCGAGTTCGATGCCGGTCGCGCGGATCGCGGCGTACAGCGACGTGGTCGGGTCATAGCTGCCGCGCAGGCCGCCGAAGCGGTGCAGCGGCAGGTAGGTGCTCTCCAGGCCGATGCGTTCACCGTCGGCGAGCAGCACACGTTCCAGGTGCATCACCGTCGCGCCCGGCTCCAGGTCCAGGTCGGTGGCGGTCGCCGCGTCGGCGGCGACGTCCTCCCAGGTGACCAGGATGCGGCCGGGGGCGCGGCCGAGGCTGATCGCGCCCTCGGTGTAGGAGCGCAGCGACAGCGGCTGGGTCAGCTTGGGGCGCGAGACCACCGTGCCGCGCCCCCGGCGCCGAATCCTGCCTTCCACCAGCAGTTCTCGCAGTGCCTGGCGCACCGTCTCGCGGGCGACGCCGAACCGGGTGGCGAGGTCGCGTTCGGACGGTACCGGGTCGCCTTCGTCGAGATCGGCCAGGATGGCGTCGATTTCGGTGCGAACCAGGAACACCTTCGGAACGCGCGTCGGGTGCGGTGTTTCCATGCCCGCCAGCGTACTGGATTGGTCTATACCAAAATTTAACTTCCCGTTCTCACGGCCAACACCTATCGGTCTAGACCATTTGCCACCATCACTGGCATGCGATTGGTCATCATCGGTGGAGGGATACTCGGCACCGCACACGCCTGGGCGGCGATCGCCCGAGGCCACGAGGTCGTGCAGCTCGAACGCGAACGGGAAGCCCGCGGCGCGACGGTCCGCAACTTCGGCCTGGTCTGGGTGTCCGGCCGGGCGGCGGGGGAGCTGGACCTGACCCTGCGCTCGCGGGAACTGTGGGAGGAGATCGGCGGCCGGGTGGCCGGCGTCGGCTTCCGCCCGGCGGGTTCGATCACACTGGTGCGCACGCCCGCCGAGCTCGCCGTCGCCGAGGCGGCGGCCGCGGGCCCCACCGCGCAGGCGCGCGGCTTCGCCCTGCTCGACCCCGACGAGGTGCGCGCGCTCAACCCGGCGCTGCGCGGCAAATATCTTGCCGGACTGCACTGCTCGACCGACGCCGCGGTGGAATCGCGGCAGGCGCTGCCCGCGCTGCGCGCCCATATGGCGGGCAGCGGTCGCTACACCTTCCACGAGGGCACCGAGGCCCGCTCGGTGCTCGACACCGGATCCGGCGCCGTCGTCATCGACGATCACGGCCGCCGCCACGAGGCCGACCTGGTCGTGCACTGCCCCGGCGCCGCCCATTCCGGGCTCACCCGCGAACTCGCCGGCGAGCTGCCGGTGCGCCGGGTGCGGTTGCAGATGATGCAGACCGCGCCGCTGGACGAACCGCTCACCACCGCCATCGCCGACGGCGACAGCTTCCGCTACTACCCGGGATTCGCCGGCGCGCAGGTGGATTCGCTGGCGCTCGAACAGTCGCAGACCGCCACGGCCGCCGAGCACAAGATGCAGCTGCTGTGCGTGCAGCGCCTGCACGGCGGCCTGACCATCGGCGACACCCACGAGTACGCCGAGCCGTTCGCCTTCGATGTCGACGAGGCACCCTACGACCACCTCACCGAGGTCACCGAGGAACTGCTCGGCCGCAAGCTGCCCCGGATCGTGCGCCGCTGGGCCGGCGTCTACAGCCAGAGCGTCGATCCCGACGCCATCGTCACCCGGGTCCAGGCCGACACGAACGTCTGGGTCGTCACCGGCCCCGGCGGCCGCGGCATGACCCTGGGCCCCGCCATCGGCGAGCAGACCGCCGACCGGATCGGACTGTGAGGACAACCATGCGCGACACCACGATTCAGCTCGCCGTACTCGACATGGCGGGCACCACCGTCGCCGACGCGGGCTTGGTCCTGCGCGCCTTCGAGGCCGCCGCCACCGCCGCCGGGATCGAGCAGACGGGCCCGCGTCGCGAGCAGGCCCGCCACTACGTCGTCGACACCATGGGACAGTCCAAGATCGAGGTGTTCCGCGCGCTGCTCGGCGACGAGGACGCGGCCCAGGCCGCCAACCTCGCGTTCGAGTCCGCCTACGACGCGCTGGTCGACGAGACCGACATCGCGCCGATTCCCGGTGCGGTCGAGGCGATCACCGCGTTGCGAGAGGCGGGCGTGCGCGTCGCCCTGACCACCGGATTCAGCCGTGGCACCCAGGACAAGCTGCTGGCCGCCCTCGGCTGGGCGGACCTGGCCGACCTCACGCTGGCGCCCTCGGACGCGGGCCGTGGCCGCCCGTATCCGGACATGGTCCTCACCGCGGCGCTGCGGCTCGGCGTCGACGCGGTCGACCGGATCGCGGTGCTCGGCGACACCACCAGCGACATCGCGACCGGCCTCGCGGCGGGCGCGGGCATCGTCGCGGGCACCCTCACCGGCGCGCACACCGCCGACCAGCTGCGCGCCGCGGGCGCCACCCATGTCCTCGCCTCGGTCGCCGAGTTCCACGCGCTGGTGCTGGCCTCCTGACTCCGCCGCGGCAGCCGTCGCGGTGTGTCCCTCCTACTCACCATCCCTGCGATTCCCCTCGACACCGAGACGAAAGTTGCTGTAATCGTGCGTACTTCCCTCACCGCGCGCCGCCTGTCCAAGGTCGCGCTGCTGCTGGCCGGCGTCACCGCCGTCGCGTTCACCGCGGCCTGCGGCGGCACCGGCACCGAATCCACGGACGGCAAGACCGTCACCGTCTACTCCGCCGACGGAGTCGGCGGCTGGTACAAGAACCGGTTCGCGGAGTTCACCGCGCAGACCGGCATCGCGGTCAACCTGGTCGAGGCGGGTTCCGGCGAGGTCGTGAACCGCGTCGACAAGGAACAGTCCAACCCGCAGGCCGACGTGGTCGTCACCCTGCCGCCGTTCATCCAGAAGGCCAAGAAGTCCGGGCTGCTGCAGCCCAGCGGCATCGACACCGCCGCGATCCCGGCCACCGACAAGGACGCCGAGGGCACCTACGTGACCCTGGCCAACAACTACCTGTGCTTCATCGCCAACCCCTCGGTCGACGCCTCCGCGCTGACCTGGGAGGACCTGCTGAAGCCGGAGTTCAAGGGCAAGCTGCAGTACTCCACCCCCGGCCAGGCCGGTGACGGCACCGCCGTGCTGGTGCTGCTGCAGCAGCTGCGCGGCAAGCAGGCCGCGCTGGACTACCTGGCCGCGCTGCAGGCCAACAATGTCGGTCCGTCCTCCTCGACGGGCAAACTGCAGGCCAAGGTCGACAAGGGTGAGCTGCTGATCGCCAACGGTGACGTGCAGATGAACCTGACCACGGTGAAGGAGAAGGGCTCCAAGTTCACCGTCTTCTTCCCCGCCGCCGCGGGCAAGCGCTCCACCGTGCCGGTGCCGTACATGATGGGCCTGGCCAAGGGCGCGCCGCACAAGGACGACGCCACGAAGCTGATGAGCTTCCTGCTCGCCACCGACGCGCAGAGCAAGCTCGGCCCCGAGGCCTTCGCGGTATCCCCGCGCACCGATGTGCCTGCCCCCGCCGACGGTGGTCCGGCCGCCGCGCTGACCGGCGTCGAGGTGGTCGCGGTCGACTGGGACAAGGTCCTCACCGAGCTGGACGCCGATGTCGCGGCGTACCAGAAGGCAACCGGCAGCTGAATCCGGCTGTGCTGTAAGGGAGTAGACGATGTCCGACGGTGACCTCAGCATGAAGTCCGCTACCGCCGCCCGCACCGGGACGGCGACGAACGAACCGGCGATCGTGTTCGACCGGGTCGGGGTCAGCTACGGCAGGGGCCGCAAGGCCACGGTCGCGCTGGCCGATTTCACCCTGCGCGTCGCCGTCGGCGAGACCGTCGCGCTCCTCGGCCCGAGTGGATCGGGCAAGTCGACCGCGCTCAAGGCGCTGGCCGGTTTCGTCCGGCCCACCTCGGGCGCGGTCCGGCTGGCCGGGCGTGACGTCACCGATCTCTCGCCCGCCAAGCGTGGGATCGGTGTCGTCGTCCAGTCCTACGCGCTGTTCCCGCACATGAGCGTGCACAGCAATGTCGCCTTCGGGCTGAAGTCGCATCGGGTGCCGCGGGCCGAGATCGGCGCGCGGGTCACCGAGGCGCTGGAGATGGTCGGCATGGCCGGCTACGCCCAGCGGCTGCCCCGCGAGCTGTCCGGTGGCCAGCAGCAGCGGGTGGCGATCGCCCGCGCGCTGGCCATCCGGCCCGCGGTGCTGCTGCTCGACGAGCCGCTGGCCGCGCTCGACGCGCAACTGCGCCACGCCATGCTCGGCGAACTGCAGGAACTGCGCAAAGCCCTGCCCGACACCGCGATGCTCTATGTCACCCACGATCAGGCCGAGGCGCTGGCGCTGGCCGACCGGATCGCGGTGATGCGCGACTCCCGGCTGGTCGACATCGACACCGCCGAGAACCTCTGGCAGCGACCGCCCTCCGACTTCACCGCCGCCTTCCTCGGTGGCGCGAACCTGGTGCCGTGCACCGTCAAGCACGTCACCGGCACGGCGGCGCTGGTCACCGCGGGCACCGCCACGCTGCGCGCGCAGGCACCGCAGCCCGGTGTCGGGCTGGCGGACTGGGCGCCGGACGACGATGCGCTGCTGTGTCTGCGGCCGCACACCATCACGCTCGGCAAGACCGGCGAACGAGACGCTTTGCGTGCCAGCGTGCTGACCTCGGTGTGGCGCGGTGCGTCGACCCGGGTCGAGCTGGCGGTCGACGGGCTGCCCGGGGAACTCGCCGTCGATGTGCCGGGCCATTTCACCGCCGAGGTCGGTGCCGTGGTCGGAGTGCGTCTGCCCGACCCGGCCGGGGTACTGATCCCCAACGCGGTCGTCGCAGCGGCACCCGAATCCGCGGAGCAGGGCGGCGCGTCATGATCGCTGTCTGCTGCGGCCCGTTCCGCCGCACGGGTTCCGGCGCCCCGCGGCGCGGTGATGCGGAGGTGCCGCGATGAGTGCGCCGGTCCTCGATCCGCCCGTCACGAACGATCCGGTACCCGGTGTCCGGCAGCGCTCCTGGTTGCCGATCCTGTGGACCTTGCCGCCGGTGCTGGTCGTACTCGGCATCGCGGGTTACCCGATCCTGCGGGTGCTCACCGAGTCGACGCAGACCCCGACCGGGCGCGGCACCGAGGTGTGGACCTCGGTCCTCGGCTCGGAGTCGTTCCGGGAAGCGTTGTGGCGCACCGTGTCCATCGCGGTGTGCGCGACCGCGGGCTGCCTGGTCCTCGGGACGTTCCTGGCGATCGTGCTCGCGTTCGTGCCGTTTCCCGGATCGGGCGTGGTCGGCAGGCTCATCGACACGATCTTGACCCTGCCCTCGTTCCTGATCACCCTCGCGTTCACCTTCCTCTACGGCACGGCGGGCGCGGTGAACGCGCTGCTGGCCGAACTGACCGGCGCGACCCAGCCGGTCGTAGATTTCCTCACCACCCCGCTCGGCGTGATCCTGGCCGAGATCACCTATTTCACCCCGTTCGTGGTGCGTCCGGTGCTGGCCGCGTTCGCGCAGCTGCCGCGCGAACAGCTCGATGTGGCCGCGAGTCTCGGTGCCTCGCCGTGGCGGGTGCTGCGGCAGGTGGTCCTGCCCGAGGCGTGGCCCGCGCTCGCGGCGGGCGGCAGTCTCGTGCTGCTGCTGACGCTCAACGAGTTCGGCATCGTGCTCTTCACCGGCGCGAAGGGCGTGATCACGCTGCCCGCGCTGATCTACACGCGCGGCATCGTCACCTTCGATCTGCCCGGTGCCGCCGTGCTGGCCTCGGTGCAGGTGCTGCTCTCGCTCACCCTGTACCTGACCTACCGGTTCGTCTTCGCCCGGTTCACCGCCCGCCCGAAGGGGGATTGATCGTGCTCGTCTGGACGACTCGGGGAAAGGTCCTGGTGCTCGGTGTGTTCGGGCTGGTGGTCGGGGTGGTCTTCGTCGCCCCGATCGCCACCGTGGTCGCCGCCGCCCTGGCGGGCAGCTGGACCGGTCCGCTGCCCTCGGACCTGGGCTTGGCCAATATCGGCAACGCGCTCAGCGGTGAGCAGGCCGCCAGCCTGTCGGTGAGCCTGCAGACCGCCCTGCTGGCCGGGGCGATCTCGCTGGTCCTCGGCACCTGGGCCGCGCTGGCCTCGCGGGAAGCGCCCACCTGGTTGCGCCGGGTGACCGACGCGGTGTTCCACCTGCCGGTCGCGGTGCCCTCGGTCGCCGTCGGCCTCGGCGTGCTCATCGCCTTCAACGAACGTCCGCTGCTGCTGGGCGGGACCAAGTGGATCGTCATCGTGGCGCACACTGTGCTGGTCCTGGCATACGCGTTCAGCGCGGTGTCCGCCGCGCTGGACCGGCTCGACCCGGCATACCGGCAGGCCGCCGAATCCCTCGGCGCGGGCCCGGTGCGCGTGCTGTGCCAGATCACCCTGCCGCTGCTGCTGCCCGCCCTCGGCGCGGCGGCAGGTTTGGCAGTCGCCCTGTCCATGGGTGAACTTGGCGCGACGATCATGGTGTACCCGGCCACCTGGAAGACGTTGCCCGTCAGCATCTTCGCCCAGACCGACCGCGGCGAGGTGTTCGACGCGGCGGCCGGAACTACCGTTCTCGTGGTGGTGACGCTGGTGGTGCTGGTCGTCCTCGGCCGGGTGCGGGGACGCGCCGCGCTGCGCTGATCCGTCTGCCCGCGTTGTTCACAGGAGGGCGGCGGCGTCGACGGCGGTGAGGCCGCCGTCGACGCGGAGGTCGTGGCCGTTGACGTAGGCGGCGTCGGCGGAGGCCAGGAAGGCGACGGCGGCGGCGACCTCGTGGGCGGTGCCGACGCGACCGGCGGGGGACAGGCCCGCGACACCGGCCTGGGCGGCGTCGGAGAGTTCGGCGCGGAAGGCCGGGGTGTCGATATAGCCGGGACTCACCGAGTTCACGCGGATGCGGCGCGGTGCCAATTCGGCGGCGAGCGTGCGGGTCAGGTTGTGGACGGCGGCCTTGCTCGCCGAATACAGCGCCGCGCCGGGGACGCCGCGGTGCAGGCCGAACGAGGCGTTGATGACGATCGCGGCGTGCTCGGGCAGCAGGGGCAGGACCTTCTGGATGGTGAAGAACGCGGCCTTGACGTTGGCGGCGATCACGTCGTCGAACAGGGCGCCGGTGACCTGCTCGATCGGCTGGAACGAGCCGATGCCCGCATTGACGAACACCACGTCGAGCCAGCCGAAGCGATCGGCGACGGCGGCCGCCAGGGTGTCCAGGGCGCCGAGATCGGTGACGTCACCCGCGATGCCGTGTGCCTGCGCTCCGAGCTCGGCCACCGCCGCGTGCAGCCGGCCCTTGTCACGCCCGGTCACCACTACCTCGGCCCCTTCGGCGATCAGCCGGTGTGCGGTGGCCAGACCCATGCCACTGGTGCCACCGGTGATCAGTGCCGTCTTGCCGTCGAATCGAGAGCTGTTGTGCGTCATGGATTCAGCGTGACCGTCGACGTGCCGGTTAGGCAGTGCGCAGTTATCCGGGGTGCGGCACCACCAGTCTCCGGTGCCGCGCGGCCGCGGGTCAGGCGGACTCGGTCAATCGCAAGCGCGGCAGGCGGGCGAGGCGTTCCACGGTGTCGGTGCCCGGCTTCGGGTTGTAGAGCACGACAGACCAATTCGGCTGGTCGGCGACGGTGAGTGTGGTCGCGTCGAAGGACAACTCGCCGACCTCGGGATGACGCAGGGCGTTGACCGCCTGGGCGGGCAGATCGACCTCGTGCCGCTCCCACAGCCGCGCGAAGTCGGGTTCGGCGACGGCGAGTTCGCGTGCCACCCGGTGGAATTCGTCATCGTGCGGGGCCAGGGCCGCATCGGCGCGATAGGCCGCGACGACCCCCGGCGCCGCCGCGTCCCACAGCTCGGGCAGCCCGCGATAGCGCGGACTGGTGAAGAAGGTGACCAGGCAGTTGTGTGGTTCGCCGTCATCACAGCCGAACACCCGCCCGGCGAGAGTGTTGAACGCCAGGATGTTCCAGTACCGATCACGCACCACCGCGGGCCCGCGTTCCCAGCCGTCGATCAGCTGCCGGATCTCGACGGTCACCTCGGTCCCCGCCGTGGCATTCGGCGGTGGCGGATTGAGCCCGGCGAGCAGGTACAGATGCGCCCGCTCCGGCGCACTCAACCGCAAGACCCCCGCCACCGCGTCGAGCACCTCACCCGACACCGTGATGTCGCGCCCTTGCTCGAGCCACGTGTACCAGGACACCCCCACCCCCGCCAGCATCGCGACCTCTTCACGCCGCAACCCCGGGGTCCGCCGACGACCCGCCGCGTGCAGACCGACGTCCGCGGGCCCGACCCGCTCCCGCCGCGACCGCAGGAAGTCACGGAGTTGCTCACGACGGTGGACGGACGCAGCACTGGCCATCCCTCCACGCTAACCGCGCCGCCAGAACTTCGGCGACCTGGTGCGGCGGAGGCGTGATCACCCGGCGCTGCAATAACCAAGGCCATGGAGGTCTCCGTGTCCAGCAGCCACACCGACCACACCACTTTCGTGGACAACAACGGCGAGAACACCCACTACCCAGGCCCCGAAGGTAACCCAAGTCACGGAATCGATCGGTAGCCAACGCCAGCCGATCCACGACGTGCTCCGGAAGCGGTGATAGCCGCACGTCCATGATGTGATACTCGGATGTTTGGGCGCGGTTTTGGTTGCTATTCATTGAACATATGCGGGTGAATCTAGATGCGCACGCCAAGAGCCCCTATCGGGTTCGGTTGCTGAGTCGTCGCCAACAGATCAGTGCCGCACCAAGATTGAGGAATCCGTAGTGAATGTCGGTCCGACGTTCCCATCGGACGGCCAGGCGCCGGTACTGGTGGAGCAGGGCGAAGGTCTGCTCCACGATCCACCGACCGGCGGTGACCTTGTCACGGGTTCCGCGGCGAGGAATGTAGCCGGTGATCCCGCGTTTCCGCAGCTCGGCGTACACGCTGGGGTAGTCGTAGCCCTTGTCGCCGATGAGGGTCTTGATCCGGCGCCGTGGTGACCCCGGCCGTCCGCGGAGGGGTCGAACCTGGTCGAGCACGGGCGCGAGCATCAGGTGGTCGTTGAGGTTGGCCGCGGAGAGCTCGACGACGAGCGGGAACCCGTTTCCGCAGGTCAACAGGTGGTGTTTGGAGCCGGTCTTGGCACGGTCTACCGGGCTCGGCCCGGTCGCTGCGCCCCCCTTTTGGCCCGCACGTGCGAGCCGTCGATCATGACCCGGTCGAAGTCGATCAACCCGGCAGTGTTGCTGCGGTCGAGGGCCGCTTGGTGCATCGCCTCGAACACCCCGGCGGCCTGCCAGTCCCGCAACCTGCGCCAACACGTCATCCCGGACCCGAACCCCAGTTCCTGGGGCAGGTCTTCCCACCCGATCCCGGTGAACAGCACGAACAAGATTCCCTGGAACACCAGCCTCGGATCGTGCTGGGCCGGGCCCGGTGTTCCCGCCGGTTTCGCTGGTAGTAGCGGTTCGATAACCGCCCACAACTCGTCCTCCACGATCCACGGTGCTGCCACAGCGAAACATCGTGCACCACAAGGTGTCTCACCGCTACCGAGCCGAACCTGTTAGGAGCTCCAAGCGCGCCCAAGAGCTGGCCCTGACACTCGGGGTACGTTCTCCTCGCGTAAAGCGCGGGAAGCTGTCGGAAAGTCTTTTGCCCGAAGGGATTTGGACAAGAACTGCTGTCTACCGCCCGTACATCGCCATCACCCCGGCATTCGGCAACCTGACTGCGCCTGAGCAGGACAGCGAGTTGGCCCAGGCTGTCGTACTAGCCGACCTGATCGAATCCGGCACGCCGAAGCTGCTGTGCATCGCATCGATCGGAAGTGTCGCCTCGATAGCCCTGGCAGGCTTTGTCACGACTGTCTTGGATGTCCCTGCGCGGCTGTGGGCTGAAGTCGCCATCGCGCTGTTCGTAGGTTTCTACCTCAGCATGTATCTGGTGCATATGCTGGCTTGGACGCGACGAATAGTCTACCAGGCTGACCGGAGAATTGCCGAGGTTCTGGGGGTTCCGGCGGTGACTCCGAGTGTGCAAGTGTCCCGCCGGATGCGCTACAAACGGCGCGGTCTGTTCGGGCTGTGGATCGGCCTCTCGATGCCTAACGAGGGCCGCAGGCTCGACGCAATTGCGGACCTGACCCCCGTTGCGTAGCCAGTTGTTTGCCGCTGTCCCGCCAGGCGAACGGCACCGTTGGTTGCGGCCCACTTTCCGGCGCCTACCTCAGAATTGAGCGCTACGGCCGGAGCTGACCAATTCATGCAGGCCGGTGGGCGTAACTGAACGGGTTCCGATTTCAAGCAGATCAGTCGCTGCCAGCTCGTCTGAATTGTAAACAAATCCACGTGCACCGTCTGAGACTGAATAGCCCAGGGTAGCTGCAGCTTCTCTCATCGGCATTGGCAATTCGCTGGACAGTTCGTACAAAATGGCGGCTTCTGAATCGAAAATATCTGCATTGGAATTTGGGAAATACAATGGACGATTTCGCCCCCCTGACAAGTGGACGTTGAACAGAAGTGCAGGCCCATCCTCGGTCCTGAGATTCCGAATACGGTTTCCAGCTTCACGTGGGTCGCCGTCGGTGCTTTTTCCGCCAGTAATGTTTATCACGATTGGCGGAAAGCTCGAAGGGTGACTTTCGCACCAGGAGGCAACGACAGGTTCCAAAGCGGAGAAAGCGCCCACCATGGGTGCAGCACCGTACGCCTTCGGCTCCACCCACACCGGGTGTGCCGAATTTACTTGTCGAAATCCGCCCCCGTCGTCCGGCACACGCAGAGTGGCAGAGTCAACCCGCAGTGGATTATGAGCTAACTGCTCGACTGGGATAATCAAATGGCCGCTGTCGCTCCCCGCTAAGATTGGACGAACACCGCCTCCGTAACCGAAGACGCCCACCTCGAAGTAGTTAGCTACTTTGCCGTCACCACGACTAGATAAGATCACGGCCTTCGCAAGGAGACTGTTCACTGCACCCGCCATTGCTTCGGACTTCGACTGACCGGTTGCAAGCCACGGATCTGACATCGAAGATGACTGGTCGATTGCCAGTATTAGCAGAGCTGGAGCTCGGCGAGTTATCTCGGCTGTGTACCATATTCTTCGGGTTGCGTCGTCGACTGACGCGCTCTTTTCGGTGGAATCACTGTTATCCAGCTTCGATCTGCCGCCCTCGGGTTGGCTTGTCGAGTCAACCTGATTCGGAGGCATCGGAGAACCTGAAATCGGAAATTCGCCCGGCATCTTCCTGTAATTGATGCCATGGGCGCGGTACTGGTCGCCTGGATTCCGCCAGAATGGCGCAGTAGATCCGGCTAGCGCAGCTAAGAGGCGACGCGCTCTGCCTGCGTGCTCCGATGTGTAATCGCGAGTAAACGCGGGCGCCGTACCAGCCAAAGCAGCCAGGAGTCGCCTGCTGTAGTGATCGTGCCTGGTGGTCTTCATAGTTGCCCTTCACCGCTATCTTCGCCGGGAAGAAGCGACTGCACATAGCCGCTGACCTTCTTGACCACAACGGGAGTTCCCGTTCCGATTCCGAATGCAACTAGAACGCTGGTTGCAATCAGGCCGCTACTGAGAATGGCGACCGATGTTGCCGTCGCGACGGCAAGATGGATAACGATGGACACGGCGTAGACGCCGCCGCCCGGTCCCTCTGGACGTACCCAGGGCCATCCCTTGGCTCGGTTGCTGGCCTCCAAGAACACCAGTCCGCAGTTCACGGCTGCGCCGACGCACCCCCATACGGCATACAACCACATGTGAGCACTATAGGACACCGCCGTCGTCCGCGCGACAATCAACGAGCCTGACCCCCAAGGTATTTGAGAACCACGCTAGGCGGTTGTTTCATGCGCCTACCCCTGGTGTACATCGCCAGCATCCGGCTGTCCGCGCGGACACAACCCTCGTCGTTGTTCCAGCACTGGCTCGCCACGGTGTGGTTCCACTCCGGCCGGAAGTCCTGCGGATTAGACCATCGAAGGCGTCTCCTTCGGCCAAGACATGGGCGACATGATGTCGTGCGCGTGTGGGCTTCAGGCGCAGATCTCTCGATTCGCGTGATCCACATCCCTACCCGTGGGGCCGAGCGCACCGCTGTCGACTTCGTCGACGAACCCCGTTCCGGCGACCGCGGGGGCAAGGTCTGTGTCCGCTGCGCACCATCCCGCCCAGCAACACGAGAGAGCGAGCGCACGAGGTAGGCAGCCACCTACTCGGCCTGGTCGGTGGTCCAGATGAGGCGGCCGTTTCTCTATCCTTAACTCCACGGTGAGCTTGACCTCGATGAAAATGGTGTCGGTGCTGTTCCTAATTGGTCGGCGCGTTGGCGGCGCAGTCCATTTTCTGATCAGGAGTGCGCAACGGAAATCCCACCCCCGCCAGCATCGCGACCTCTTCGCGCCGCAATCCCGGGGTGCGCCTGCGACCCGCTGCAGGCAAGCCGACTTCCGTCGGCCCAACCCGCTCCCGCCGCGACCGCAGGAAATCACGGAGCTGCTCACGACGGAGGGCGGATGCTGCGCTGGCCATCCCACCACGCTAACCGCGCCGCGGTCGGGGCGGTGGGCCGCCGTGGACGAGGCCCCGGCTATTCGGCGTCGCGGCTGGTGAAATCGAAGGATCTGCCGTCGATGCCCCAGGAGATGACTCGTTCGGGGCGGATGCGGATGATCGCGCGTTCCTGGGGCGGGAACGGTGGCTCCTCGTCGTCGAGCGCCTCGGCGGTGCCGCGGACCTCGATGCCGCGGATCACGTAGGGCTCCACGGAGACCTGCTGGTCGACGACGAACGAGACCCGGCTGCCCGCCTCGACATTGCGGTACTTGCGACTGGCGCGCATTCGCATGCCGCCGATGTCGATCGTGCCGTCCGCGTTCACCCGATAGCTGGTCGGGTTGTTCTGTACGACGCCGTCGGGGGACGCGGTGGCCAGGCGGCCGATCCCGGCCTCGGCGAGGAACTGCTGTTCCTTGATGGTGAAGGTCATGTCGGGTACTCCTCGGTGAATCGATATCGGGTGGTGTCAGAACAGGATCAGCGCGGCGCACAGTCCGGCGATGGCGATGAACTGCAGGGGGACCCGGTACTTCAGAATGCTGTCCCACTTGTCCTGCAGCGCACGGGCATCGGGCGGGATGACGCCGGTGAGCGCGGCGGCGGTCTGCTGGGTGTTGATCGGCTTGGCGATGCGGACGTAGAGGGCGAGCCAGGTCAGCAACGCGGCCACCGTGATCCCCGCCGCGATCGCGGCGCCGAGCTGCCCGGCCAGCAGCGCGATCAACAGCGTGAGCGCCGCGGTGACGATGCCGCTCACCCCGACGATCGGCATGCGCTTGTCGCCGTAGTAGTGGCCCCATCCCGCGCTCACGGTCACGGTCGCGTCGTCGAGCTTGCGGTAGACGGACCGCATGATCACGGCCCCGCAGACATCGGTGCCGTAGACGACGGCATTGGCGAGAACGGCGACGGCGGCGATGATCTGGCCGGTGACAACGAGCATTTCGAGGCTCCCTCTTAGTGAAATCTAGCAGCGCTAGAAACTGAAGCAACGGTATCATTCGACCGCTAGCGTGTCTAGCGTTGCTAGGTTTTTGGGCGCCGTCGCTCGATCTCGCTCGGATCGGCAAGTCGCGCACGCCGGTTCCGGCCGGGCGGACGTCAGCGCGGTCGTCGAGCTGACGTGCGGAGTCGGTAGGCGGGCCTACGCTGAGCAGGTGTCGGTGCTACCTCTGATCTTCACCGCGGGCTGGGCCAGCGGGATCAACGCGTACGCGGTGGTGTTCCTGCTCGGGGTGTTCGGGCGGATCGGCTGGGCCGAAGACGTGCCCCCCGGGCTCCAGCGCACCGATGTGCTGGTCGCGGCCGCCGTTCTGTTCACGATCGAGGCGGTCGCCGACAAGATCCCCTATCTGGATTCGTTCTGGGACGCCGTGCACACCGTGGTGCGGCCCGCGTCCGGGGCGGTGGTGGCGGCGTTGATCGCGGGGCAGGACGACTCGCTGCCCACGATGTTCGCGGCGGCGGTCGGCGGGACCACCGCGCTGGCCAGCCATATCGTCAAAGCCGGTACCCGGATGGCGATCAACACCTCACCGGAACCGGTCACCAATATCGCGGTGAGTACCGCCGAGGACCTGGGCGTCGGCGGTGTCATCACCCTCGCTGTGTTCTTCCCGGTGCTGGCCGCGGTGATCGCCGCCGTCTCGCTGGCGATCGGATTGTGGGTGGTCTACGCGTGCGCCGGCCGCATCCGCCGCTACCTGCGCCGGCGCCGGGAACGCCGCGCCGCCCGCCGGGGCGAGCTGGACGCGGCGCTCGAATAGGTTCAGCGCACCTGCGGGGCGACCTTCGTGCCGAGCAGATCGATGCTGTGCAGCACCTGCTCCGGCGGGAGCGTGCCGACGCTGGTGTGCAGCATGAACCGGTCGAGGCCGAGGGTGTCGCGGACCTCGGCGATCTTGCCCGCCACGTAGTCCGGCGTGCCGACGAACAGTGAACCGCTCTGCGAGCGCAGGGCATCGAACTGCTCGCGGGTCATCGGGCCCCAGCCGCGTTCGCGGCCGATCGTCGACATGGCCAGCGCGTACGGCGCGTAGAAGTCGGCCACCGCCTGCTCGTCGGTGTCGGCGACATAGCCGTGCGCGTGCACCGCCACCGGCTGCTTCTCGTGTCCGCCCTCGGCGAGTGCCCGGTGGTAGAGCTCGACCAGTGGCTCGAACCTGGCCGGCTGACCGCCGATGATCGCGATCGCCAGTGGCAGTCCGAGCAGGCCCGCCCGGATGACCGACTCCGGGCTGCCGCCCACCGCGATCCATACCGGCAGCGGCCGATCGTCGGTGCGCGGATAGACGGTCGCATCGCGCAGCGGCGCGCGGAACCGGCCCGACCACGTCACCGGCTCTTCCTCGCGTAGTCGCAGCAGCAGTGCCAGCTTCTCCTCGAACAGGTCGTCGTAATCGGCGAGGTCGTAGCCGAACAGCGGGAACGACTCGGTGAACGACCCGCGCCCGGCCATCAGTTCGGCCCGGCCGTTCGACAGGCCGTCCAGCGTCGCGAAGTCCTGGTACACCCGGACCGGGTCGTCGGAGCTGAGCACGGTCACCGCGCTGGTCAGCTGGATCCGCTCGGTGCGCGCCGCCGCGGCGGCCAGGACGACAGCGGGCGAGGACGCCGCGAAATCCCGGCGATGGTGCTCGCCGACGCCGTAGACATCCAGGCCCGCCGCCTCCGTGGCGACGGCTTCGTCGACGACCTGGCGCAGCCGCTCGGCGGCGGTCGGCGCGGGCCGGTCGCCGGTGGGGTACAGCTCGGCGAAGGTGGTCAGCCCCAGTTCCATGTGAACCTCGTTTCGGGATGCGGTCTGCTCCGGTCCTCTGCTAAACGGACCGCAGTCCGGCAAAATTCCCCCACGATTGCGGCTGGATGCAGATTTCGGCTCGGTGCGGCGCCGGGCGATCGAGGAGTTCGCCGACTCGGGATTCGCTGATCCCCGAACCCGAACGCGACTGCCCGCGAGGATGTCGAACGTATCGTCGGCTACCGGGAGCGCGGCGGTGCCGTGGCCAGGTGGGCGTCGAACCAGCTGACGAGTTCCGGGTCGTCCAGACCGTCCGCGACCAGCAGCGCCGCCGACAGATCATGCGAGCGGGTGTAGGCGTTCTGCGCCGCGACACAGCGCACCCGGGCGGCGGTCGCGGCGAGTACGCCATTGGCGGAGTCCTCCACCGCGACGACCTGCTCAGGGGCGCAGCCCGTGCGGGCCAACACCTCCAGGTACACCGCCGGACTCGGTTTGAGGTCGGGCACTTCGGTCCCGGTGACCACGGTGTCGAACACTTCGCCGAAGGCAGTGCGCAGCAAGGGTTCCACCCAGGCGCGCGTTCCGGTGGTCGCCACATGCACGGCGACACCGCGCCCGGCCAGCTGCTCGATGAGCTCCCGGGCGCCCGGCCTCGGCTGGATCCGTCCGTCCTCGACGAGGCGCCGCATGATCCGGGTCTTGCTGGGGTGCAGCCGTTCCGCGAGCTCCCTGGCCTGATCGGGTGATCGGCCGGTGCACTCGAACCAGTGGGCCATCCGCTGGGTGCCACCGGCGATCCTCAGCAGCTCGCCGTAGCGGTCGACATCCCAGCGGTCGGGGAGCCCGGCCTCGGCGAAGGCCGCGTTGAACGCCACCCGGTGGCCGTCGCGTTCGCTGTCGACCAGGGTGCCGTCGACATCGAAGATCACCGCGTCCAGGCGAGTCATCGTGCGCTGCCCAGATGGTCACGGACGCGGGCGAGTACCGACGGCACGGTGAAGCCGTGGTGGGCCATGACCTCGGCGCCGGGACCGCTGTGCCCGAACTCGTCGATGCCGATCGCCAGGTCGACCGTGCCCGCCCAGGCTGTCGTCGTGCCTGCCTCGATGCTGACGGTGAGTGCCGAGGGATCAGGGGAGTAGCGCGTGCGATCCAGCACCGACACCACCCGCACGGGATAGCCGTCGGCGCGGAGTTCCTCGGCGACCGCCGCCGCCAGCGCGACTTCCGAGCCGGTGGCGACGAGCTCGACGGTGCGGTGTTCCTCGCCGATCAGCGGCTCGGCGACAGCGACCTCGCCATCGTCGGCAGTGGGCGGGGAGCCGACGACGGCGGCGTCCGCAGGCTTGCCGGCGGCCGTCACTTGCGGGGCGGACACGACTCGCGGGGCGGACACGAGGTCCTCGCCGCCGGGAAGGTCGGTCGCGGCGGGCCGGGGCGTGACAGTGGGTTGGGGTGCTCGGCGGTGGGTGCCGTGCTGCGGCAGCGACTGTCTGGACAGGATCAGCGCGGTCGGGCCGTCGGTGCGGGTCAGCGCGAGTTCCCAGGCGAGCGCGGTCTCGGCATCGTCGGCCGGGCGCAGCACCTGGAGACCGGGGATGACGCGCAGCGACTCGAGGTGTTCGACGGGCTGGTGGGTCGGCCCGTCCTCGCCGACGGCGATGGAATCGTGGGTGAGCACGTAGATCACGGGCTGACCCATCAGCGCCGACAGGCGCAGAGCGGGACGCAGGTAGTCGGCGAACACCAGGAACGTGCTGCCGAACACCCGGAATCCGCCGTGCAGGCTGATCCCGTTGAGGACGGCCGCCATGCCGAACTCACGGATACCGAATGCGATCGCGGTGCGCGCGTAGTCGTCGCGGCTCACCACCGGACCGAACGCGGTGCCGGTCGATCCCGCGAGGTCGGCCGAGCCGCCCACCAGTTCCGGCAGGATCGGCGCGAGCGCGTCCAGGCAGGCCTGCGAGGACTGGCGGGTCGCTCGCGGTGCGTCCCCGACGATCCCCGACAGCGCGTCGACGAGACCGTCGGGCAGGACCCGCCCACCGGCGCGGGCGAACTCGTCGGCGCGATCCGGTGCGGCAGCGGCGAATTCGGCGTACCGGTCGAGCCAGTCCGCCCGGTCCTCGGCACCGATCCCGGTGAGCACCGCGCACGTCGCGCCGACCTGCTCGGGCACCGTGAACGGCGGATATGCCCACCCCGCGAGCTCTTTGGCCCGAGCCAGCCGGTCGGCACCCAGCGGCGACCCGTGCGCCTTCGCGGTGCCGGCCACGTCGGGCGCACCGTGCCCGATCACCGTCCGGACGGCGAGGAAGCTCGGGCGCGGATCGGCCTTCGCCCGGGTGAGGGCCGTGTCGATCGCGGCGATGTCGGTGCCGTCGGTCACCGCCTCGGTGTGCCAGCCGTAGGCGGCGAAGCGCGTGAGCTGGTCGTCGCCGCAGGTCCGGTCGACGGCGCCGTCGATGGTGATGGCGTTGTCGTCCCACAGCACGATCAACCGGCCCAGCCGCAGTTGCCCAGCCAACGAGGCCGCTTCGTGGCTGACGCCCTCCATCAGGCAGCCGTCGCCGACGATCGCGTAGGTGCGATGATCGGTGATCTCGGGGTAGCGGGCGTGGGTCATGCGCTCCGCCAACGCCATCCCGACCGCCATCGCCAGCCCCTGCCCGAGCGGGCCGGTCGTGCATTCGACGCCCGGCGTCTCGCCGTACTCGGGATGACCCGGCGTGCGGGACCCGAGCTGCCGGAACCGGCGCAGCTCCGCGGTGGGCAGGTCGTAGCCGAACAGGTGCAGCAGCCCGTACAACAGCGCCGAACCGTGGCCGGCGGACAGGACGAACCGGTCCCGATCGGCCCAGGCGGGATCGGCCGGATCGTGACGCAGATGCCTGCTCCACAGCGTCCACGCCATCGGCGCCGCCCCCATCGGCATCCCGGGATGCCCGGAGTTCGCGGCCTCGACCATGTCGGCGGCGAGGAAGCGCACGGTGTCGACGGCGAGTCGGTCGGTGTCGACGGCGGGTCCGGCGAGCGGCCGATGAACAGTGGATTCCGGCATAGCGACGCCTTTCGATCGGGTCCGTCCATCCGACCGCACCCGGGCCGCGCGGCCTTCCCCCACACGGGTGGGCGGACGGGTGATTTCTCGCCGATTGCCCCGAACCCCAGCTCTTTTCCGCCGTACTGTGGCGGTATGCCGGAGCCGCCGACCCCGTTACGGCTGGTGCTGGTCGACGATCACGAGATGGTCCTGCACGGGCTCGACGCGATGCTGGGCCACTTCCCCGACGAGGTCCTGATCGTCGGCCGGTCGACCACCGACACCGCGGCGCTGCGCCTGATCGCCGAGCACCGGCCCGCCATCGTCCTGTGCGACGTCCGCATCGGCAAGGCCAGCGGCCTGGATCTGTGCCGGCAGATCACCGAGCGGTTTCCGGGCACCAAGGTCGTGGTGCTCACCGTCTACGACGACGAGCACTACCTCTACCAGGCGCTGCGCGCGGGTGCGTCCGGGTACATCCTCAAGCGCGTGGACGGGCGCGAACTCGTCGCCCACCTGCTCCGGGCCGCGGAAGGCGAGACCGTCATCGATCCCGCCCTGGCCGGTCGGGTGGCACTGGCCGCGGCCCGGCTCGAGGCGGGACAGTTCTGGTCGGGCGCGCATCTCGGGCTGACCCAGCGCGAGTCGGAAGTGCTGGGGCTGCTGGTCTCCGGGCACTCCAACCGGGCGGTGGCGGGCAAGCTCGTGGTCAGCGAGGACACGGTGAAGACCCACATCCGCGGGCTGTATCGCAAACTGGGCGTGTCGGATCGGAGCGGGGCGATCGCGGTCGCGTTGCGGGAGGGGCTGTTCCGGTGACCGGCGTCGCGCCGACGGCGGCGCAGCTGGCCCCGCTGCTCGCCGCCGACGGAGTACTGCTCTACGCGGTCGACGGGCAGGACCTCGGCGTGGCCGACCTGTGGCCGGCGCACCCGTCGGCGGGTTCGCTGACCCTGCAGGTCGGGTTCGGGGTGACGGGGTTGGTCGCCCGGACCGGCACGCCGGTGCTGCTCGATCAGGATTCGCCGCGTAATGCGGTGCACCGCAGCCTGTTACGCCTGGAGCCCGCGCAGACCATCGCCCGGATGTGCCTGCCGCTGCGCGGCATCGACGATTCCGTGGTGGGCGTCCTGGCCGCTCATCGGGATCCGGGCGCACCGTTCGGACCGGCCGACCTCGAGCGTGCGGAAGGCTACGCGGGCGTGCTCGGCCTGTCGTTGCACGCGCACCGGTTGTGGCGCACCGTCAATCGGCACCGCACCGAACGGGATCGCCTGGTCGAACAGGCGATCTCCGCGCAGGAGGCCGAGCGGCGCCGGATCGCCTTCGACTTGCACGACGGGGTGACCACCGCGCTCGCGTCGATGTCGTTCCACCTGTCCGCGGCCGATCTGACCGTCTCCGAACTCGCCGACCACGTCGCCGCCGGCGACGAGTCCGGCCTGGGCGCGCTGGAGCGGGCGCGCGCCGAACTGGTCAGCGCCCGGACCCTGGCCGATTACGCCTACCACGAGACCAGGGCGGCGATCTCCGGCCTGCACAGCCTCGTTCTCGACGACCTCGGGCTGGTCGCCGCGCTCGAATCGCTGGTCCGCACCGCGAGTACCGGCGGTGGCCCGTCGATCGAGTTCCTCGTCGATCCGGCGGCCGCCGTCGGCGACATCCCCGATCACGCGGCCGCCGCGCTCTACCGGATCGCGCAGGAAGCGCTGGGGAACGCGGTCAAGCACGCGGGCGCGAGCCGGATCGTGCTGTCGCTGCGCCGGGTCGGCGATTCGGTGGTGCTCGGGTGTTCCGACGACGGCGCGGGTTTCGACCCCGCCGCGCGCCGGGCCGAGCGGGCCGCCGCCGACGACCAGCACTTCGGGCTGAGCTCCATCGCCGAACGCTGCGCCGTCATCGCGGCCTCGCTGCGCGTCGAGTCGCTGCTCGGGCGGGGCACGATCGTGCTGGTCGAACTGCCGATCCGGTAGTCAGCGGGTCGCGTCGGCGGCGCTGCGGCAGTTCGCCAGCAGCACCCGCTGAGCGTCGAGCACCGTGGCGGGCGCCCCGGCCCAGGTTCGCAACGCGGCGCTGACCAGCGCCCGCCCGAAGGAGAACGTGACCGACCACGGACGGTCGGCGCGGGCGTTGAGTGCGCGCAGGTAGTCGCAGACCCGCTCGGTCGGCTGGCCGCCGGACAGGAAGGCGATGCCGGGTATCGCGCTGGGCACGGTGTCGCGCAGGACCTCGAAGGTCGCCGCCACCACCGCGTCGGTGGCCGCGGGCGCGGCGTCCAGACCCGGTGTCACGAAGTTCGGCTTGAGCACGATGCCGGTCAGGTCGACACCGGCGGCGTCGAGCGCGGCGAACACCGACCGCAGGGCGAGCCGGGTGGCCTGGGCGGACGCGGCCAGGTCGTGATCGCCGGTGCACAGCACCTCGGGCTCGACGATCGGCACGATGCCGTGCTCCTGACACAGCGCGGCGTAGCGCGCCAGCGCGTGCCCGTTGGCGTGCGCGGCGTAGGGCGTGATCGTCCGCACGTCGAATACGGCCCGCCACTTGGCGAACGCGGCGCCGCGCTCGGCAAAGGACGCCAGCCGGGCGCCGAGACCGTCGAGTCCCTCGGTGACCAGCGCGCCCGCCTGCCCGGGCAGCGCGGTGGTACCGGTGTCGACCTTGATCCCGGGCAGGATGTCCAGCTTGCGCGCCGCGGCGGGGAAGGCGCGGCCGTCGGCGAGCTCCTGGCCGAAGGTCTCCTCGCACAGGATGATTCCGCTGACCCGATCCGCCAGCCCGTCGGCGGTGAGCAGCAGGGCGCGATAGTCGCGCCGGGCGGTCGCGCTCGCGGGAATCCCCGCCTGTTCCAGGCGCGCGGACATGGTCTTGATCGACTCGTCGGCGGCGAGAATGCCGCGGCCGCCGCCGGTCAGCTGCTGGGCGACGGCGGCGAGGGTCGGGGCGGGAAGTGTCGTCATGGTGACAGCGTGCGAGCGCGGCGCTCGTCCGTCCTCACCCCTGCGGGCGAAACCGGGTGTGAACCGCCGCGTTGACAACCGCCACGAAACTGGGAAGCCTGAGGTCATCCAGTCCGATCGCAGTGCCGCGGCACGGGAAGAAGCCGGTGATGACCTCGATCGATGACCCCACCGACGACCTGTCGGTCACGCCACCCAAGACCTGGGCGGCCGGTGTTCCCGGAGTGGTCCACGCCCTCGAATACTCGCTGTCGCAGACCTCGGCCGCGCGGACCGCGCTCACCCTGCTCAACGTCAACCAGACCGCGGGCTTCGACTGCCCCGGCTGCGCCTGGCCGGAGCCGAAGCACCGGCACAAGAACGAGTACTGCGAGAACGGCGCCAAGCACGTCAGCGACGAGGCGACCACCCGCCGGGTCACCCGCGAGTTCTTCGCCACCCACACCGTCGACGAACTCGACGCCACCTCCGACTACTGGCTCAACCAGCAGGGCAGGCTGACCGAACCGATGGTCAAGCGACCCGGCGCCGCCCACTACGAGCCGATCGGCTGGGACGCCGCCCTCGACCTGATCGCCGACACCCTGCGCGGCCTGGACTCGCCGGACGAGGCGCTGTTCTACACCTCGGGCAGGCTCAACAACGAGGCCGCCTTCCTGCTGCAGCTCTTCGCCCGCGCCTACGGCACCAACAACCTGCCCGACTGCTCCAACATGTGCCACGAGTCCAGCGGTTCGGCGCTGAACCAGACCCTGGGCGTCGGCAAGGGCAGCGTGTCACTCGAGGACATCTACGCCGCCGACCTGATCTTCGTCGTCGGCCAGAACCCGGGCACCAACCATCCCCGGATGCTCTCGGCGCTGGAGGAGGCCAAGCGCAACGGCGCGAAGGTGGTCGCGGTCAACCCGCTGCCCGAGGCCGGGCTGATCCGCTTCAAGAATCCGCAGGTCCCGCGCGGGGTGATCGGGCGCGGCACCGCGATCGCCGACCACTTCCTGCAGATCCGGCCCGGCGGCGACCTCGCCCTGTTCCAGACCTTGAACCGGCTGCTGCTCGAGGCCGAGGACGCCGCCCCCGGCACCGTCCTGGACCACGAGTTCATTCGCGAACACACCAGCGGCTTCGACGATTTCGCCGCGCACGCCAGGCAGCTCGGCTGGGACGAGGCACTCGAGGCGACCGGTCTGACCCGGGCGGCCATCGAGGAGGTGCACGCGGCGGTGCTCGGCTCCCGGCGGATCATCGTGTGCTGGGCGATGGGCCTGACCCAGCACAAGCACGGGGTGCCGACGATCCGCGAGATCGTCGACTTCCTGCTGCTGCGCGGCAATCTCGGCCGCACCGGGGCGGGCGTGTGCCCGGTCCGCGGGCACAGCAACGTTCAGGGCGACCGCACGATGGGCATCTGGGAACGGATGCCGCAGACCTTCCTCGACGCGCTCGGCACCGAGTTCGGCTTCACCCCGCCGACCGCGCACGGGCTGGACTCGGTCGCCGCGATCCGCGCCATGCGCGACGGCCAGGCGAAGGTATTCGTCGGCGTCGCGGGCAATTTCGCGCGGGCGACACCGGACAGCGCGGTGACCGAGGCCGCCCTGCGACAGTGCGCGCTGACCGTGCAGATCTCCACCAAACTCAACCGCTCGCACACGGTGTGCGGCGCGACCGCGTTGATCCTGCCGACCCTGGGCCGCAGCGATCGCGACATCCAGGCCACCGGCGAACAGTTCGTCACGGTGGAGGACTCGATGAGCGAGGTACACGCCTCGCGCGGTCGCCTCGACCCGGCCTCGCCGCACCTGCTCAGCGAGGTCGCCATCATCTCCCGGCTGGCCCAGCGCACCCTCGGCACCACCCCGTCGATCCCGTGGGCCGAGTTCGAAGCCGACTACGACACCGTCCGCGACCGCATCTCCCGGGTGGTACCCGGCTTCGAGGACTTCACCGAGCGCGTCTCCCAGCCCGGTGGGTTGCGCTTGATCAACCCGGTCAACCAGGGCATCTACCGCACGGCCAGCGGGAAGGCGGAGTTCACCCGCAACGACTTCACCTTCCTCGACGTCCCGCCCGGTCACCTGCTGTTGCAGTCGCTGCGCTCGCACGACCAGTGGAACACCGTCCCGTACGCGAACAACGACCGCTACCGGGGCATTCACAACGCGCGCCGGGTGGTGATGGTCAACCCGGACGATCTGGCCGAGCTCGGCCTGGCCGACCGGGACGTGGTCGACCTGGTCAGCGTCTGGACCGACGGGGTCGAGCGGCGCGCGGAGAACTTCGTCGTGGTCGCCTATCCGGCCAGCCGTGGCTCGGCGGCGGCCTACTATCCGGAGACGAACGTGCTGGTCCCGCTCGACAGCGTGGCCGACATCAGCAACACTCCCACCTCGAAGGGCATCGTGGTCCGGCTCGAACCGCGGCACAGCGCCGGGTAGGGGTGCTGGCTACACTCGCTGCTATGTCCGTGCGCACCCGTCAGCCACTCGTTCCCGGCACCCCATCGCCGATCCGGGACGTCCCGCGTTCCATCGAGCGTCCCGAGTACGTGTGGAAGAAGACCGCGAACGAGGGGCGCGAGCCCTGGGTGCAGACCGCCGAGACCATCGAGAAGATGCGGATCGCGGGCAAGATCGCCGCGCAGGCGCTGGAAGAAGCGGGCAAGGCGGTCGCGCCCGGCGTCACCACCGACGAGCTGGACCGGATCGCCCACGAGTACATGTGCGACCACGGTGCCTACCCGTCGACCCTCGGGTACAAGGGCTTCCCCAAGTCCTGCTGCACCTCGCTCAACGAGGTCATCTGCCACGGCATCCCCGACTCGACCGTGATCGAGGACGGTGACATCGTCAATATCGACGTCACCGCGTTCATCCACGGCGTGCACGGTGACACCAACAAGACCTTCCTCGCCGGTGACGTGGACGAGGAGGTGCGCCTGCTGGTCGAGCGCACCGAGGAGGCCACCAACCGGGCCATCAAGGCGGTCAAGCCGGGACGCGCGCTCAATGTGATCGGCCGCGTCATCGAGGCGTACGCCAACCGCTTCGGCTACGGCGTCGTGCGCGACTTCACCGGCCACGGCGTCGGCCCCACCTTCCACAGCGGCCTGGTCATCCTGCACTACGACCAGCCCGATATCGAGTCGGTCATCGAGCCCGGCATGACCTTCACCATCGAGCCGATGATCAACCTCGGCGGCATCGACTACGACATCTGGGACGACGGCTGGACCGTGGTCACCAAGGATCGCAAGTGGACCGCCCAGTTCGAGCACACCCTGGTCGTCACGGAGACGGGCGCGGAAATCCTCACGCTGCCGTGAGCTGGTCCGCCGGCGGGGAGTTGCGCGGCGCGCTGCTGATCGCGGGCACCACCTCCGACGCGGGGAAAAGCGTTGTGGTGGCGGGCATCTGCCGGATGCTCGCGCGCCGTGGCGTACGGGTGGCGCCGTTCAAGGCGCAGAACATGTCGAACAACTCCGTCG
The DNA here is from genome assembly GCF_052983615.1 of Nocardia fodinahabitans. Classification (NCBI taxonomy): domain Bacteria; kingdom Bacillati; phylum Actinomycetota; class Actinomycetes; order Mycobacteriales; family Nocardiaceae; genus Nocardia; species Nocardia fodinahabitans. The sequence continues at coordinate 978,122 of NZ_JBRJJC010000001.1, read as the reverse complement.
TCACCCTCGACGGCGGGGAGATCGGCCGGGCACAGGCTCTGCAGGCGCGGGCCTGTGGGCTGGAACCGAGCGTGCGGTTCAATCCTGTGCTGCTCAAGCCGGGCAGCGACCGGCGCTCGCAGCTGGTCGTTCGCGGCAAAGCCGTCGGGACCGTCGGCGCGCGTGACTATTTCACTCGCAGGCAGCAGCTGCGCGCGGTGGTCGCGGACGAACTCGCTTCCCTGCGTGCGGAATTCGATGTGGTGATCTGCGAAGGTGCCGGATCGCCCGCCGAGATCAACCTGCGGGCCACGGACCTGGCCAATATGGGCTTGGCGCGCGCCGCCGGGCTGCCCGTCCTCGTGGTCGGTGATATCGACCGCGGGGGAGTGCTGGCGCACCTGTTCGGCACCGTGGCGGTGCTGGAACCCGAAGACCAGCAACTCATTTCGGGCTTCCTCGTCAACAAGTTCCGTGGCGATGTCGCCCTGCTCCAGCCCGGCCTCGACCAGCTGACCGCCCTGACCGGTCGCCCCACCCTGGGCGTGCTGCCGTTCGCCGAAGACCTGTGGCTCGACGCCGAGGACTCCCTCGGCACGGTCGCGGGCACCCCGGTCGGGCGCCCTGGCCCACCCCACGGCGGCGAATGGCTCACCGTCGCCGCCGTCCGGCTGCCCCGCATCTCCAACTCCACCGATATCGAAGCCCTCGCCTGCGAACCCGGCGTCGCCGTGCGCTGGGCCGACGGGCCCGACCAGATCGCCACCGCCGACCTCGTCGTCGTGCCCGGCTCCAAGTCGACGGTGTCGGACCTGGAGTGGCTGCGCGCCAAGGGAATCGATGCGGCGCTGCGCGCTCGGGCCGCCGCGGGCCGTCCGATCCTCGGGATCTGCGGCGGCTACCAGATGCTGGGCCGCCGCATCGTCGACGGCGTCGAACACGTCGCGCCCGCAGGGGACCGGGGTGCCGTCGCCGCGTCGGCCGAACGTGAGCATCCGGGCGGCGGTCCCGGCTCCTCCACCGTCGATGCGCTCGCGGCGCGGGCCTGCGTGGTGGACGGGCTCGGGCTGCTCGATCTCGACATCGAATTCGCGGAGCCCAAGGTCGCGCGCCAGGTCGTCGGCGACGCGGGCGCGCTGCCGATTCACGGCTACGAGATCCACCACGGCCGCGTCCGCCACAGCGCCGACGCGCCCTGGCTGACCATCGACGGCGCACCCGAAGGCAGTGTGCGGGAATCGATCTGGGGGACCCATGTGCACGGCCTCCTCGAATCCGATGAGTTCCGCCGCGCGTGGCTGACCGAGGTCGCCCGGCACGCGGGTCGCACCGGCTTCCGCGTCGCCCCGGACACCTCCGTGGCCGCCACCCGCACCGCTCAGCTCGACCTTCTGGCCGACCTGATCGAACAGCACGTCGACCTGGCCGCCCTCGACGCCCTGATCAGCCGCGGCGCGTCCCGGGATCTACCGGTCGTCCACAGCGAACTCGGCCGCCCCACCGTCGACTGAACGCTCAGCTCTCGTCCGGGATGTTCGGCGTCGGAACGTCGGCTCCGGAAGGGGAATCCGCGGTCACGGTCGGTCGGGCGCGAGCCAGCGCGTAGGCGGCGATCCCGAAGACCAGGGCGGGTCCGCCGAGGACGAGAATGCCGATGAGCCAGGTGAAATCGGTGGCGGCGGCCCTGGCCGAGCGATAGGCGAAGCTGTCCACGCCGATATCGATGAGAACCATTCGGGCGCTGACTGTTTCGTCTGCTCGGACATCGAACAGACGGACCGTGGTGCCGTCCGCGACGTTCGTGCCGATGCCCGCCCGGCTGCGGCCGCCCATCAGTCCGCGGGAACTCTCGTCGACGTGGACCGTGACCTCCCGGCCGAACCCCAGGAGGTAGGCGGTGGCGTTGATCGGCTGGGTAACCCCGTACAGCGCGCCCGCGCCGAAGAAGATCGCGCCCACGGCGCACAACACACTCTGGATGATTCGCTTCACAAGCCCCCCCGTGAACGCCGCCCGACCGGTTCGGCGTCATCGTACGGGGTGCCGGGCACCTCCGGCCGGGTGAACTCCGCGCACCACGCTCGCTGCGCCGCGTGGCCCGGACCGCACGCACCGTCCGCTGTGCGGCCGCTCTCCTCACAGCCGGCGATGCCCCGCTGTGACAGGTCTGGCAATTCGGGCCCTCCGGATTGGGAAAGCCCAGGATACGGGCGAAAACAGACCGGCCGGGCGGAGCGCAACACGCTGCCGTGTTCAACCGGGCCGTGTACCGTACACCGGCATGAAATCTCGGCGGATCACGGTCGGTGACCGGGCCTGGACAGTGCGGGTCGACGGCCCACAATCGCGGCACAATGTGCTGTTGCTTCCCGATGCGGACGATCCGGCCGACGTGTTCGACACCGTGTGCGCGCGGCTGCACGAATCCGATCTGCAGACCGTCGTGCTGGAGTCCGTCGAGGGGCTCGAGCCCGCGGCGATCCACACGATTCTCGACGAGCTCGAGCTGCCGTACGTCAATGTGGCGGGGCGCGGTGCGGGCGCGGCGCTGGCCTGGCGGCTGTGCGCGGGCCGGTTCGGGCGGTTCATGAGCCTGGTCGTCGCCGATCACGGCCATCCGGCGGTGCCCGACGCCGAAGGCAACGCCCCTGACGCGGCCTGTCCGCCGCTGGAGCTGCCGGTCACCATGCTGGTCACCAAGAGCCTGCCGCGTGCCGTCGCCGACGCGTCCGGCCGCTATGTGTACGGCGAGTTCCGGGTGGTGCCGGTCGAGGTCGACAACATCGCCACCGAGGGCGCCCACGAGCTGGCCACCGAGATCGTCCTGCGCACCAGCCTCTGGTGAGCGCCGGTGCCGGGACCACGCGGTCCCGGCACGCCCGCCCGGCTAGTTCTCGCGGTAGGCCGCCAGCCAGTCCAGCCAGCTGTCGGTTTCGGCGAAAGCGTTGGCGCGCACCGCTTCCGAGGACAGGAACACGTCGTGGCGGGCGCCGTCGATCGGGACGATCGTGGTGCGCTCGCCCAGGCAGCCCGCCCAGCGCTGGATCTGCTTGACGTCGAGCACGGCATCGGCGACGTCGACGGCGGGACTGTGCTCGCGCGCGAACCTGGTCAGCCGCGAGCGCAGGATCAGCGCGGGCACCCCGATCGCGAGCCCCTGGTGCAGGCGGGCCTGGCCACGCCGGATGGCGCGCAGCCAGCCCAGCCGCACCGGCTCGCCGCTGAGCGGCTTCCAGTCCAGGTTGTAATCCCACTCACCCGCGCGGCTGTGGTGCAGGCTGTCGCCGTACGCGGTACTGACACCCATACCGGGTAGCTGCGCGAATGCCCGGACCTTGCCGACCGCGTTGATGATGGGCGTGCCGACGGTGCGGTAGTAGGCCGGACCCTGCAGGTCGAACCAGGGGCTGTTGAGCACCACGCCGACCACGCCTGCCTGCGCGCTGCCGCCCGCGGCCTCGAGCCGGTCCAGCCACAGCGGCACCACGAGACCGCCGGTCGAATGCGCGACGATCAGGACGTCGTTGCCGGTCTCCGCGCGCGCGATGCGCAGCGCCTCGTTCAGCTCGGCGTCGTAGAGCGCCAGGTCGCTGACGAAGTGCGCGCTCTGTCCCGCCCGCCGCGAACGGCCGCATTTACGCAGGTCGAGGGCATAGAAGCGGTGGCCGCGGGCCGCGAAGTGCTCGGCCAGATGCTCCTGGAAGAAGTAGTCGGTGAACCCGTGCAGGTAGAGCACGGTCGGCGCGGTGGCCGGTGCGGCGGCGTCGGGCAGATAGCGGACGAGGGTGGCCACCACCTCGCCCTCACCGTCGGGATCCGGGCCGAGCGGCAAGGTGCGCTGCTGGTAGTCGGTCCCGAGGACATCGGGTTGCCACAGCTCATCGGTCCGATCGGCGGTGCCGGCGGGATCGAGTGAGGTTTCGTTCGTCACACCGCTCAATCTATCGCGCGGTCAGCGCGACGTGCAGTGTTGGTTTAGATCACATTCCGGAGGTCGGTTGCGGTACTACGAACGGCTGAGGTGCACAATTGGCAACAGGTGAACGACGGGTAACCTACCCCCCGGCGATTCACCGCGAGTCGCACCAAACCCCAAAGCGCCCGCGCCCAAGCGAACTCACCCGGTGAGTAGCTGAGAAGGACAAGGAAGTCGAAGTACCCGTGTCGAACGCTGCGAAGACTGAAAAGACCGATGTAGTTCTCATCGGCGCAGGCATCATGAGTGCCACGCTGGGCGCGCTGCTGCGGCAGCTGCAGCCGGAGTGGACCATCTCGGTGTTCGAGCGGCTCGACGCCGCCGCCGCGGAGAGCAGCGACCCGTGGAACAACGCAGGCACCGGTCACTCGGCACTGTGCGAGCTCAACTACAGCCCGCAGAACGCCGACGGCTCGGTCGACATCGGCAAGGCCGTCGACATCAACGAGCGCTTCCAGGTCTCCCGGCAGTTCTGGGCCTCCGCCGTCGACACCGGCGTCCTCGACGACCCGTCCGGGTTCATCAACCCCATCCCGCACGTCAGCTTCGTGCACGGCGCCGACAACGTCGACTACCTGCGCAAGCGCTACGAGGCGCTGGCGCCGCACCCGCTGTTCCGCGGCATGGAGTACATCGACAGCCCCGACGAGTTCGCCGCGCGCCTGCCGCTGATGGCCAAGGGCCGTGACTTCGCCGACCCGATCGCGCTGAACTGGACCGACGGCGGCACCGACATCGACTTCGGCGCGCTCACCAAGCAGCTGCTGGCCTACCTCGGCTACTCCGGCGGCGAGATCGCCTTCGGCACCGAGGTCCGCAACCTCGACAAGCAGGCCGACGGCAGCTGGAACGTCACCGTCCGTAACCTGCGCACCTTCCGGAGCCGCACCGTCAACGCGAAGTTCGTCTTCGTCGGCGCCGGCGGCGGAGCGCTGCCGCTGCTGCAGAAGTCGGGCATCAAGGAGGCCAGGGGCTTCGGCGGCTTCCCGATCAGCGGCCAGTTCCTGCGCTCCACCAACCCCGAGCTGATCGCGGCGCACGAGGCCAAGGTCTACGGCAAGGCCGCCGTCGGCGCGCCGCCGATGTCGGTGCCGCACCTGGACACCCGCGTCATCAACGGCCGCAAGGGCCTGCTGTTCGGCCCCTACGCCGGCTGGACCCCGAAGTTCCTCAAGGACGGCTCCAACGCCGACCTGTTCAAGTCGATCAAGCCGAACAACATCGGTTCGCTCGTCGGCGTCGGCCTCACCGAGATGGGCCTGACCAAGTACCTGATCAGCGAGCTGCTCAAGTCGCAGAGCGGCAAGGTCGGCGTGCTCGAGGAGTTCCTGCCGCGCGCCGAGGGCCGCGACTGGGAGCTGATCACCGCCGGTCAGCGTGTGCAGGTCATCCGTAAGAAGGGCGCGGGCGGTGTGCTCGAGTTCGGCACCGCGGTCATCTCCGCCGAGGACGGCACCATCGCCGGTCTGCTCGGTGCCTCGCCGGGCGCCTCGACCTGTGTCACCGCGATGCTCGACGTCATGCAGCGCTGCTTCCCGCGCGAGTACGCCGACTGGACCCCGCAGCTGAAGCAGATGATCCCGTCGCTGGGCCAGAAGCTGTCGGAGAACCAGGCCCTGTTCCAGGAAGTCTGGGACTGGACCAACAAGTCGCTGAAGCTGGACGCCACCAGCACGCCCGCGCAGCCGGCGGCCCCGAGCTACGCGCAGGTGTGATTGCATGACGCGATGATGTCAACGGTCGCACTGAGACGGGCATGGGCGGCGGATCTGGACACCGCCACCCTGTACCAGCTGTTGAAACTTCGCGTCGACGTGTTCGTCGTCGAACAGGCCTGCGCCTATCCCGAACTGGACGGGCGTGACCTGCTGCCGGAGACCCGGCACCTGTGGCTCGACGACGAGGGCGAAGTCATCGCCACGCTGCGGCTGCTCGAGGAGCACGAGGACGGGGTGACCAGCTTCCGGCTGGGCCGCCTGTGCACGGCCGTGCCCGCGCGCGGGCACGGCTACACCACCCGGTTGCTGCAGGCGGCGCTCGCCGAGACCGGTTCGGCCACCGTGCGCCTGAACGCGCAGTCGTACCTGGTCGACATGTACGCCAAATACGGATTCGTGCCCGATGGCGACGAATTCCTCGACGACGGCATCCCGCACATCCCGATGCGTCGGGGCTGAGAAGTCCACCCGCGAGGTCCCCGGCACCGTGCCGGGGACCTCGCGGCGTTTCGGCGCGCAGGCCCGCGTCCGGGGGTGATCATGGCGCGAATACAGTGGGGGTGTGCCTGGTTTTGCTGATGTCGCCGCTGGTCCGCACACCGCTGCTCGCTCGGCGGGTGAGGCGGGCTTTCCGTTCTCGGCGGTGGTCGGCCAGGAGCGCCTGCAGCTGGCGTTGATCTTGTCGGCGGTGCACCCCGGGATCGGTGGCGTGCTGGTGCGCGGCGAGAAGGGCACCGCGAAGTCGACGGTGGTGCGCGCGCTCGCCGAGTTGCTGCCGCCGGTCGTCGACGAGAGCGGCGCGCGGCCTGCCCGGCTGGTCGAACTGCCGGTCGGTGCCACCGAGGACCGCGTCGTCGGCTCCATCGACCTCGAACGCGTCCTGCGCGACGGCGAGCAGGCGTTCCGGCCCGGTCTGCTGGCCGCGGCCCATCACGGCGTGCTCTACGTCGACGAGGTGAATCTGCTGCACGACCACCTGGTCGACGTGCTGCTCGACGCCGCGGCCATGGGCCGGGTCCACGTCGAGCGCGACGGCGTCTCGCATTCGCACCCGGCGCGATTCGTGCTGGTCGGCACCATGAACCCCGAAGAGGGCGAGCTGCGGCCCCAGCTGCTGGACCGGTTCGGCCTCACCGTCGACGTGGCCGCCTCCCGTGAGGTGGACACCCGCATGGCGGTGGTGCGCAGGCGCCTGGACTACGAGGCCGATCCGGCCGGTTTCGCGGCGCGCTACGCCGACGCCGATGCCGTTGTCGCCGAACGGATTCTGGCCGCGCGCGACCGGCTGCCCGGCGTGGTACTCGACAATGCCGAACTGCGGCGGATCGCGGCGCTGTGCGCGGCCTTCGACGTCGACGGGATGCGCGCCGATCTGGTCGTCGCCCGGACCGCGACCGCGCACGCCGCGTGGCGGGGACGGGACCGGGTCACCGAGGACGATGTGCGGATCGCGGCCGAGCTGGCCCTGCCGCACCGGCGCAGGCGCGACCCGTTCGACGAGCCGGGGATCAGCGAGGAGCAGCTGGACGAGGCGATGCGGTCGGCCGCCGACGAGGTCGACAAGGCCTCGGCCACCGAGGAATCCGCCGCCGATCAGCCCGGCCGCGAGACACCCGGCGATGATCGGGACGGCGAGGCGGGACCGCGCGCGGTCGACGACCGTGACGACCGGGGTGCTACCGACGAGGGGCCGCAGGGACCCGAGGACGAGGGCCCGGTCGATCGGGGTCCCGACGACGGCGGGCCCGACGATCAGGGCCCCGATGACGGGGGTCCCGATGGCGGGGGTCCCGGCGACACCCCGGGCGGTGGACCCCACGGCGGCGGATCCCGACCCGCGCCCGACGGCGTCTCTGGCACACCGGGTGCCGTCTCGAAGCCCGCACCACGCTGGGAGGTCCCCGGCATCGGTGCGGGCGCGCCGGGCCGCCGGTCCCGCGCCCAGACCCGCACCGGTCGCATGGTGCGCCCCAGCACCGACACCTCGACCGGGCTGCACCTGCTCGGCACCGTCTTCGCCGCCGCCCCACGGCAATTCGAGCGCGGCCGGTTCAGTGGCCCGCTGGCGCTGGCCGCCGAGGATCTGCGTGGCGCGTATCGCGAAGGGCGCGAAGGGAACCTGGTCGTGTTCGTCGTCGACGCCTCCGGGTCGATGGCCGCGCGCGACCGGCTCACCGCCGTCACCGGCGCCATCGTCACCCTGCTGCGCGACGCCTACCAGCGCCGGGACAAGGTGGCCGTGATCAGCGTGCGCGGCAGCGAGGCCGAACTGGTGCTTCCGCCGACCTCCTCGGTCGACATCGCCGTGCGCCGTCTGGCCGGTCTGCGCACCGGCGGCAAGACCCCGCTCGCGGCGGGCCTGCTGAAGGCGCGCGAGGTCATCGCCCGCGAGCACGTCCGCGACCCGCGCCGCCGCCCGATGCTGGTGCTGCTCACCGACGGCCGCGCCACCGGTGGCGTCGATCCGCTGCCCCGCGCCCGCGCCGCCGCCCGCCTGCTGGCGGGGCAGGGGCACACCGCGATGGTCATCGACTGCGAGCGCGGCATGATCCGCCTCGGCCTCGCCGCCGAGCTGGCCCGTGACCTGCGCGCCCGCTACCTGCGCCTGCATGAACTCACCGGCGGCACCATCGCCGACGTCGTGCGCGACACCGGCCGCACGGCCACCCGCGCCGCGTAGGTCGTTCGCACCGGCGGCCGCACCGTGCCGCCCTGATAGAAATGGTCAGCGACCAGCGCCGGGGCCCGCGTGAGCGGCCGCCCGTCGCCTCGGCCGTGAGTACGCGCGTCAGCGCACCGACGAGAAGGAGTCTTCGTGCCCAAGGGTGTTCCGGAGGTCGTGCCGGAGGACGGCCTGACGACGCGACAGCGCCGCAACCAGCCGGTGCTGGCCGTACACACGGGTCCGGGCAAGGGCAAGTCCACCGCCGCCTTCGGGATGGCGTTGCGGGCCTGGAACCAGGGCTTCGACGTGGCCGTGTTCCAGTTCGTGAAGAGCGCCAAGTGGAAGGTCGGCGAGGAGGCCGCGTTCCGCACGCTCGGCCAGGTGCACGAGCAGACCGGCGCCGGTGGCGCGGTCGAGTGGCACAAGATGGGCGAGGGCTGGTCGTGGACCCGCAAGCACGGCACCGAGGAGGACCACGCCGCCGCCGCGCTGTCGGGCTGGCAGGAGATCTCGCGACGGCTCGCCGCCGAACAGCACCGCTTCTACGTGCTCGACGAGTTCACCTACCCGTTGAAGTGGGGGTGGGTCGATGTCGACGAGGTCGTCGAGACACTGACCCACCGCCCCGGTAACCAGCATGTCGTGATCACCGGCCGCGACGCACCGCAGGCCCTGATCGACGCCGCCGACCTGGTCACCGAGATGACCAAGGTGAAGCATCCGATGGACGCGGGCCGCAAGGGCCAGCGCGGTATCGAATGGTGACCGTCACCGTGACGGACGGAGGCCGACGGTGAGTGCACCGGCGGTCGTGATCGCCGCCCCCGCGTCGGGCAGTGGCAAGACGACGCTGGCCACCGGGCTCATCGGCGCGCTGCGCCGGGCGGGTCATCGGGTGGCGCCGTTCAAGGTCGGCCCCGACTACATCGACCCCGGCTATCACGGACTCGCGGCCGGGCGGCCCGGCCGCAATCTGGATCCCGTTCTGGTGGGCGAGGATCGGGTGGTGCCGCTGTACCGGCACGGCGCGCGGGGCTGCGATATCGCCGTCGTCGAAGGCGTGATGGGCCTGTTCGACGGGCGGATCGACGAGAACCGGACCGAGGCGGTCGCCGAAGGCTCCACCGCGCAGGTCGCGAGCCTGCTCGGCGCGCCCGTGGTGCTGGTCGTCGACGCGCGCGGGCACTCCCAGAGCCTGGCCGCGCTGCTGCACGGCTTCGCCACCTTCGACTCCACGGTCCGCCTGGGCGGGGTGATCCTCAACCGGGTCGGCAGCGAGCGCCACGAGCAGGTGCTGCGGGCGGCGTGCGACCGCGTCGGTATCCCGGTCCTGGGCGCCCTGCCCCGCATGACCGAATTGGAAGTTCCCTCACGGCATCTGGGCCTCATTCCGGCCGTCGAGCACGGCACCGCCGCCACCGCCGCGGTCGACGCGATGACCGAACTCGTCGCGGCCCATATCGACCTGAAGGCGATCGTCGACCTCGCGGGTGGATCGGTCCAGGGCCCGGCGTGGGACCCCGCGAGGGAACTGGCGGCGGGTGGCGAAGCGCGGACGGGACCGGCCGCCGCAGCCGACGGCACCGCAAGTGCCGCGGGACGCCCGGTCGTGGACGACGCCGCGGTGACGAAGCGGCAGGGCGCATCGGCTGAAGCCGTGGGCGCGGGCGTCCGGAAGTCGGAGCTCGGCGCCACCGGCAGCGGTCCGCTGATCGCGATGGCGGGGGGACCGGCGTTCACCTTCGGATACGCCGAACACCGCGAGCTTCTGATCGCGGCAGGCGCCCAGGTGGTCGTCTTCGATCCGCTGACGGACGAACTGCCCGACGGCACAGCGGGATTGGTGCTGCCCGGTGGCTTCCCCGAGGAACACGCGGGCGCACTGTCGGCCAACGAGAAACTGCGCACCGCCGTCGCCGCCGTCGCTGCCCATGACCTGCCGATCCACGCCGAATGCGCGGGCCTGCTCTACCTCACCCGCTCCCTCGACGGCCACCCGATGGCGGGCGTCATCGACGCCGACGCCGAATTCGGCCCCCGCTTGACCCTCGGCTACCGCGACGCCGTCGCCCTGCACGACTCCACCCTCTGGCGGGCCGGTACCCGCGTCCGCGGCCACGAATTCCACCGCACCCGCCTCACCCGGGTGGGCCCCGAGAACGCCGCCTGGGGCTGGCGCACCACCTCCTCGGTCACCGAAGGCGCGGTGATCCGCCAGGTCCACGCCTCCTACCTGCACACCCACCCGGCCGGAAACCCCGACGCCATCACCCGATTCGTCGCTGCCGCACGTCGATTCGCTCGATGACGGCGAGGGGATGGACACCGGCGGTCCCGATGACGGTCGTGCCGTGGGCGCGACCAGGGACGCCTCGATGACACCGTCCGCGCTCCCGATACCGAGCGGTGACGAGCGGGATCACCCGACACCCGGCTGGGACGCCGACGCGAGTATCGAGCCGACAGCGGGAAGGCCCGCGGTGGTCGTCGGTCTCGGCGCCCGTCCGGGGACCGATGCGGAGAAGATCACTCGCGCGGTCGAATCGGTCGTCGATGACATCGCCACCGTGACCTGCCTGGCCACGATCGACCGCCGTGCGGCCGACCCCGGGATCGGTGCCGCCGCGGCGGCGCTCGGTGTCCCCGTGGTCGCGTTCAGCGCGGAGCGGTTGGCCGAGGTCGACACGCCGCATCGATCACCCCGGGCGGCGCGGGCGGTGGGCACACCCTCCGTCGCGGAGGCGGCGGCGCTGCTCGCGGGACGTGGTGAACTCTTGTGTGGGCGAACGGTTGTCGACGGTGTGGTGATCGCCGTCGCGACGGTGGTGGCGAGCGAGCCGGATTAATTCGCTGGGCAAGATCACGTCCGCCCAGTACCGTGTTCCTCAGCAGCCGCATGGCGGACCGGATCTGATCGGTTACCAATTCAGATGGGGATGTCGCAGGTTCGAATCCTGCCCACCACCGCAAGGTGGTGGTAGCTCAGTTCGGTAGAGCGCCTTCCGGTCGGGACACACACGCCCGCCACGCGGCTGTGGTGCGCAGGAGCAGGACGGACCGGATTCGGTCGGTTATCTGGTGAGGACTCATGGGTCCAGCAGGTTCGAGCCCTGCGGCGGAAAGCGATTTCCGTTTCCCGGCCGAGACACCCATGTCCGTCCGCTCCGCGCATCGTCACACGCCCCGGTGGGTCCCGGGGCCGAATCCGCAACGCCGGTCTCTGTATCGGAGGGGGAACAATGAATATTCTGTCGCGCTTCTCGCGTCGCAGCACGCCGCAGTCCAGTCCTGCCGATGCCCGGCAGGTCGTCAACGCCGCGGGCGGGTACGTCTTCGAGATCACCCCGCAGGCCCGCGTGCGCCGATTCCTCACCCTAGGCACGGAATCCGGCACGTACTACGTCAGCGCCGCCGCGCTGACCGCCGACAATGCCGAGTTCATCGCCGAATACGCCGCCGAGCACACCGCCGACCTGGTGCGTGAGATCGTCGAGATCTCCACCGCTGGACGCGCGCCGCGGCCGAACCCCGCGCTGTTCGCGCTGGCGGCCGCCGCCTCGCTCGGTGACCTCGACGGCCGCCGGGCCGCGCTCGCCGCGCTGCCGCTGGTCGCGCGCACCGGTACCCACCTGTTCCTGTTCGCCGGCTACGCCGAGCAGTTCCGCGGCTGGGGTCGCGGCCTGTCTCGCGCGGTTGCGAACTGGTACCTGGACAAGCCGGTCGGTGACCTGGCCTTCCAGGTCGTCAAGTACCGGCAGCGTGAAGGCTGGTCGCACCGCGATCTGCTGCGCCTGTCGCACCCGGCGACCACCGAGGACGAGCGGCGCAGGCTGTTCGACTGGATCTGTGGCCGCACCCCGGGACTCGACGGTCTGGCCCTGGTCGACGGTTTCCAGCGCGCGCAGTCCGCACCGGTCGAGCGGGTGCCCGAGCTGGTCCGCGAGTACCGGCTGAGCTGGGAGATGCTGCCCGACGCCGCGCTGAACACGCCTCAGGTGTGGGAGGCGTTGCTGGACAACGGCATCCCGCAGACGGCGCTGCTGCGTCAGCTGCCGCGCCTGACCCGCCTCGGCCTGCTGGATCCGCTCGGTCCGCGCACCGCGGCGATCTGCGCGCAGCTCGGCGACCCCGAGCGGCTGCGCAAGGCCCGTGTGCACCCGGTCTCGGTGCTGATCGCGCTGCGCACCTACGCGACGGGGCGTTCGGCGCGCGGCGCCGGTACCTGGACGCCGTCGGCGCCGGTGGTGGACGCGCTGGACGCGGCGTTCTACGCGGCGTTCGAGACGGTGCGCCCGACCGGCCTGCGGCACCTGCTGGCGCTGGATGTATCCGGGTCGATGATGTCGCCGATCGCCGGGCTACCGCTCTCGGCGCGCGAGGCCTCGGCCGCGCTCGCCCTGGTCACGGCCCGCACCGAGGAGCGGCACCAGATCGTCGGGTTCACCGCGGCGGGCACTCGCTGGCAGGGGGCACCCGACCTGTCTTCGCTGGCGATCTCACCGCGGCAGCGCCTCGACGACGCCGTGCGCGCGGTATCGGGCCTGCCCTTCGGCGGGACCGACTGCTCGCTGCCCATCCTGCACGCGCTGGACCAGGGCATCGAGGTGGATGTGTTCTCGATCTACACCGACAACGAGACCTGGGCGGGCTCGGTGCACCCGCACCAGGCGCTGGCCCGGTACCGCCGTGAGGTGAACCCGCGGGCCAAGCTCGTGGTGGTCGGGATGACCGCGACGAAGTTCAGCATCGCCGATCCCGATGACGCGGGCATGCTCGACGTCGTCGGCTTCGACGCCGCCGTGCCGTCGCTGCTGGCCGACTTCGCCACCGCCGCATAGGAAATCGGAGCCGCCGCGACCTCGTTGTCGCGGCGGCGCCTTTCCTCTCGCGCGCAGGCCGGGTCGTCAGGGTGCGACCGAGGACCAATCCGCGAAACCGGTGGGGTCGTGGCGGCCCATCGAGGCGTGCTCGAACAGGCCCCAGCCCTCGGCGTCGCCGCAGCGGGCGTAGCCGATGTGGTCGATCACGCCGTAGGGGGTGCGGGCGATGATCGCGGGGTCGGTGAGGTCGTAGGAGCTCGACAGCGACCAGTCCCGGCCCATCCAGCGGCCGTGGGTCCAGTCGGGGTCGGGACCGTAGCCGCAGCCGACGTGCAGGGCGATGCCGGGGCGGGACTCGATCTCGACCTCCAGCGGCTTGCCGTCGGGGGTGGTCATGTCCAGGCGCACCGACTTCGGGTGCCGGGTGCCCGGCTCGTAGGTCCAGTGCATCCGCGGCCAGCCCAGCTGTTCCTTGCGGCCGTCGTGCCAGATCCGGACCGCGTTGTTGAGGGTGCGGGTGCCGTCGGGGTCTTCCTGCACGATCACCACGATGGCGAAATCGTCGAAGCGCAGCGGCGCGTACAGCCACCAGAACCCGCCCGCGCCCTCGGACGCGGCGCGCCCGGGCGGCTCCGGCTCGCCCGAGGGGCGGATGCCCCAGGAGCGGTCGCGGCTGCCGGTCCACGCCGCCGGGTCGACGGTGATGTCGCGCCCATCGACGGCGAGCGTGCCCTCCCAGGAACCGAGCTGGGCGAACCGGGAGGCCTCGATGATCGGCCGGGTGCCCGACAGGATCAGGTGCGGCTGTTCCTGCACGGCCGGGTGCGCGCCGGTCCAGGTGAGGTCGAAGCCGAGGTCCTCGTGGTCGCACACCACTCGCAGCTTCCGCAGCGGCTCGATCACCTCGATCCGGTAACCGCCCACCGCCGTGGTCAGATCGCGCGAGGTGAGTGCGTCGGAGAAGCGCACGCTGCGCTGGGTGTCACCGTGGCGCACCGTCGCGAACGCGTCGACCACGCCCAGGTTCGGGTAGACGCCGAACCCGGTGATCAGCATCGCGTCACCGGCGGGGTCGAAGGCGTTGAAGTAGTAGCGGTCGTAGAAGTTGCGGTCGCTGGTGGCCACCCTGGCCAGCGACAGCGGGGTCTGGTGGACGGGGTATTCGTCCAGGGGGACGGGCATGATCGCGTTCATCGTCGTTTTCTCCTGTCAGTCCCACTCGTAGGTGCCGTCGAGCAGCGCTTCGAGGCTGACCCGGTGCATCACGTAGTCGTCGAGTTCGGCGGGCACGGTGTCCTCACCGAAGTGGATCATCCGCCGCTTGATCCTGGCCATCACGATCGCGTGCCGCAGCGCCGCGTAGATGATGTAGAAGTCCAGATCCTGGACCGTATGCCCGGTCAGCTCTTCGTATTTCGCGACCACCGCGTCCTTGCGCAGGAAATCGGGCAGGCCGGGCTGATCGAAGCGGGTGGCGATGTCCTGGAAGAAGCGGTGGATGAAGATCACCCAGCCCAGGTCGAGTTCGCGCGGGCCGAAGGTGGCCATCTCCCAGTCCAGCACCGCGGCGGGGGTGAACCCGTCGAACAGGATGTTGCCGGGGCGGGCGTCGCCCCAGTTCAGCACGTCGGGGCCGGTCTCGGCGGGCCAGTGGGCCTCGAGCCAGTCGAAAGTCCGCTCGATCAGCGGGATCTCGACGCCGTCGTCGGTCAGCGCCCACCGGTACCAGGCGCGCTGGGCCTCGAAGTGCCTGCGCAGCGCCGACCCCTCGCCGTCGAGGCGCGGAAACCGGCGTTCGATGTCGTCGATCGCGTGGACGCGGGCGATCACGTCGACGGTCGCGTCGGCGATCTGTTCGCGCTCGGCCACGGTCGCGTCGAACAGCCAGCCGAAGAACACGTACGGCGGGTTGTCCGCGGGTGCCTGCCCGTCGACCTTCTCCATCACCAGGAACGGCGACCCGAACACCGATTCGTCGAGTTCGAGCCAGCGCAGCGCGGGTACAGCGACATCGGAGGCCGCGCCGACGCCCGCCATCACCTCGTACTGCATCGGCAGGTCGTAGGAATCGAAGACCGGGAAGGAGCCGTCCTCGGGTGCCATCCGCAGCACGAAGGATCCGCTCTCGACGGCACCGTCGACCGACCATTCGGCGTCGAACAGGATGGTGGTGCTCGACATGCCACCGGTGGACGGCTTGCTCGGATTGCCGACCTTCGGCGGTGCGTCGGCGCCGACCTTGCCGGCCAGCCACTGCGACAACTGCTCGGCGAGTTCGTCGAGATCGCGCTCGCTGACCGTGAGCGACTGTTGCGCGGTGGGATCCGGATCGTCGGACATAGAGAAGTACCCCTGTCGGTGAAATGGAACACGTTCGATACCGGCGTACCGGACGGCCGACGGGAATGTAAGCCGTCAGTCGGTGAGTGAGATTCAGGGTTGACACGGTAAAGATGGGGGTTTTCCCGGACGCGCTCGTTCGCGACACCGATTAGCTTCGGTAGCAAACGAACTCGACGAGGAGGCACCGGTGACGGCCGTGACCACGGAGCGCATAGACGACGAGATCGCGAGCCCGCCGCCACCCCCGCCGACCTGGCATCCGGTGACGCGGCTCGCCTTCCGGTTCACCGTCGCCTACCTCGGCCTGTTCTGTCTGTGGATGGCGCAGATCAGCTTCGTCTTCCTCGGGGTGTTCGCGCTGCGACTGCCCGAGGACGCCATCGCCTGGCAGATGCTCTCGCTCGCCCCGGTGAGCCGCTGGATCGGCGAGCACGTGTTCGGGGTCGAGGCGGAGCTGGCCATGAACGGCAGCGGTGACCAGGCCGCGATCTGGATCCAGTGCGGGCTGGTTCTGGTGGCCGCGATCCTGATCACCGTGGTCTGGTCGGTGCTCGACCGGCGCAGGCGCGCCTATCCCCGGATGGCGAGCTGGTTCCTCACCCTGCTGCGGCTGTGTGTCGGCGGGCAGATGTTGTTCTACGGGTTCGCCAAGCTCATCCCGACCCAGATGCCCGAGCCCGCGCTCACCACCTTGCTCACCCGCGTCGGTGACCTGAGCCCGATGTCGATGCTGTGGACCCAGGTCGGCTCGTCGCCGGCCTACGAGATATCGCTGGGCGTGGCCGAGGTGCTCGCCGGGCTGCTGCTGTTCTGGCCGCGCACCGCCACTCTCGGTGCGATGCTCGGCGTGATCAGCATGGCGCAGGTGTTCCTGCTGAACCTGACCTTCGACGTGCCGGTGAAGATGCTGTCCGGGCATCTGCTGCTGATGAGCCTGGTGCTGCTCGCGCCGCAGGCCCAGCGCCTGGCGAATGTGCTGGTGCTGGAACGGGACTCGGGACCACTCGTGCAGCCGCCGCTGTTCGACTCGGCGCGGGCGAACCGGTGGGCGACCGTCGTCCAGGTCGTGGCGTGTCTGTGGGTGGTGGTCGGCTGCGTGTATGCCGGCGGGCGGTCCTGGGACGAATACGGCGGCGGTGCGCCGAAACCCGAGCTGTACGGGATCTGGGATGTCACCGAGTTCACCGCCGAGTCGACCCCGGTGCCGCCGCTGACCACCGATCCGGTGCGCTGGCAGCGCCTGATCGTCGATACCGGCTCGGCCGGATATCAGCGGATGGACGACTCGATCGTGCCGGCGGTCGCCACCTTCGACGCCGAGGCGCACACGATGGCCCTCACCGCCGCGCCGTCGGCCCCGGGCGAGACGCCCTCGGCGGTCACCACATTCACCGTCGACCGGCCCGCCGACGACCGGCTGACGCTGCGCGGCGAGCTGGACGGCAAGCCGGTGACGGTCACCCTCGTCCGGCTGGATCTCGCCAGCTTCCCGTTGCGCGGCACGGACTTCCGCTGGGTACAGAACAATCCGTATGTCGGCTGAGCTCAGCCGGTGAACGTGCTGGCCTGATTGCGCCAGTGCGGCGACGGGGCGAACAACGCGCCGGACCCGGTGACGAAGGCCGCCGCGGCGCGGGCGTCGCCGCGCAACCGCGCGGCCAGCCAGGCCGTCGGGTAGCCGAGGAAGCCGTATACGCCGGTGCCGCAGGCGAGCTGGTTGTCCGCGCACGCGGGATCGCCCTGGATGTCGTTGTGGTCGGCGCCCTCGAGCGTCGCCCACACCTTCGGCACGGTGAGCGCGTCGTAGTACGCGCGATGGGACTGGACGCCGACGACCTCGACCGGCAGCGACTGCTCCGACGGCGAGATCAGGGTGTCGGCCGATCCGTTGATCAAGAACACCGAGCCGGTATCGATCGCGGCCGGATCGGTGCAGCTGAGGGCGTCCGAGCACAGACCGGTGCGGGGCAGTTCGACGGTGATCGCGGTACGGATCGCCCCGCCGGCGCGCCGCATCGCGTTGAGCGCACCGGAGGCGCCCTGCGAATGACCGACCACGCCCACCGCCGTGGTGTCGAGATGCCCGGCGAAAACACTGGTGGGATCGGCGGATTCGGCGATCAGGCGGTCGAGCGAGGAGAGGATGTCGATGCCGGAACCGGTGTACTGGTTCTGCGTCGCGATCACCACGAATCCCCACGAGGCGAAGTGCCGCAGCAGGTGCCGGTACTGGGTGGGCACCGCCTGCGTGCCGTCACCGAACAGCACGATCGGATGGCCGGTGCCGAGCTCGCTCGGATACCACAGGTCGAACGCGGCACCGGTGGTGTCACAACACAGTTCGCCGATCCGCTCGGTCACGGCGAACGGGCCCGGCGCCGCGTAGTCCGCTTCGATACCGGCCGCCGGCTCGTAGGGCGGCGCGGCGACGGCGGGCCCCGGCCCGGCCAGCAGGAGGGCGGCGACGACCAGGACGACTCGGGACCAGGCAGGCATGGTCGGGAGTGTACGGGGGTACCGGATCAGGCCGGGGTGATGGAGTCCAGGCGCCCGCGCAGGAAGCCGGCCGCGGCACCGCCGGTGCGCCGGCGGCCGGATCGACCGAGATGATGCCGCCGCTCATGTCGGTGGCTCCTGCGTCGGTGCGCCGGTGCCGCCGATGTCCTCGAACCACAGGTCGGGGCGATCGGCGATGAAGTCGGTCATCAGGGATACGCAGCGCGGGTCGTCGAGCACCAGCACCCGCACGCCGTGTTCGGCGAGCCAGTCGTGGCCGCCGTGGAAGGTGCGCGCCTCACCGATGATCACGGTGCCGATGCCGAACTGCCGGACCAGTCCGCTGCAGTACCAGCACGGCGACAGGGTGGTCACCATGATCGTCGAGCGGTAGTCGCGACGGCGGCCCGCGGCGCGGAAGGCGTCGGTCTCGGCGTGCGCGCTCGGGTCGTCGTGCTGCACCCGGCGATTGCGGCCGCGCCCGAGCAGCGTGCCGTCGGCGTCGAACAGGGCCGCGCCGATGGGAACACCGCCCTCGGCCAGCCCGCGCAGGGCTTCGTCGTAGGCCACGTCGAGAAGTGCGTCCGGCTGGGTCATGGACTCCACTGTCGTGCCACGGGGTCCGGACGGCAACGCGGGCGCGCCGACGGCGGCGACCGCGGAGCATCGCGGCGGCGGTGTCGGCGGGCCCGTTCGGCGGGCGGCGAGCCAGGAACTAGGCTGGGACATTGTGCCGAACACGTCTGACACCGCATCGACCCCGCCCGCAGGCGACCCGAACTACCTGGTCGGGCTCGATCTGCGCGGACGCAGAGTAGTCGTGGTCGGCGGCGGCACCGTCGCCCAGCGCAGACTCGGCCTGCTGGTGGCCGCCGGCGCCGACGTCCACGTGGTCAGCAAGGCCGTCACCCCGGCCGTCGAGGGCATGGCGACCGCCGGTCAGCTCACCGTCGAGCTGCGCGCCTACGCCGACGGCGATCTCGACGGCGCCTGGTACGCGATGGCCTGCACCGACGAACCCGAGACCAATGCCGCCGTGGTCGCCGAGGCGACCGCGAAGCGGATCTTCTGCGTGCGCGCCGATATCGCCCGCGACGGCACCGCCGTCACCCCCGCGACCGCCCGCTACGACGGGCTGACCCTCGGCGTGCTGGCCGGTGGCGCGCACCGGCGCTCGGCCGCCGTGCGCAACGGGCTGCTCGAGGCGCTGCAATCCGGTGTGGTGACCGATGATTCGGAGCCGGTGACCCCGGGCGTCGCCCTGGTCGGCGGCGGTCCGGGCGACCCCGACCTGATCACCGTGCGCGGCCGCAGGCTGCTCGCCCGCGCCGACCTGGTCGTCGCCGATCGGCTCGCGCCGCCGGAGCTGCTGGCCGAGTTGGGCCCGCACGTCGAGGTGATCGACGCGGCGAAGATCCCGTACGGCCGCTCGATGGCGCAGGAGGCGATCAACCTCGCGCTGGTCGAGGGCGCCAAGGCGGGCAAATTCGTGGTCCGGCTCAAGGGTGGCGATCCGTACGTGTTCGGCCGCGGGTACGAGGAACTCGAAGCCTGCGCCGAGGCGGGCATCCCGGTGACGGTGGTGCCAGGCATCACCAGCCCGATCTCGGTGCCCGGCGCCGCGGGCATCCCGGTGACCCATCGCGGCGTGACCCACGAGTTCGTCGTGGTCAGCGGGCACGTCGCCCCCGATCACCCCGACTCGCTGGTCGACTGGGCGGCGCTGGCCAAGCTGCGCGGCACCCTGGTGCTGATGATGGCGGTGGAACGGATCGACAAGTTCGCCGCCGCGCTGCTGGCCGGTGGCCGTCCGGCCGAGACACCGGCCGCAGTCATCCAGGAGGGCACCCTGCGCACCCAGCGCGTGGTCCGCGCCGATCTGGGCACGGTCGCCGAGAAGGTCAAGTCCGAGGGCATCCGGCCGCCGGCGATCATCGTCATCGGCCCCACGGCCGGTTTCGGGCTGGACTAGCTTCGCGGGCCGCGCACCCGTGCGTTGCCGCCGCGCCAATTACACTGCCTCGTTGTGCTCGATAAACCCGCTGCGACGATGCAGTATCCGGTGACGAAGCGGGCCTTCGGCCTCGCCATCCTCGTACTGAGCGGCCTGCAGCTCATGGTCGTGCTCGACGGCACCGTCGTGATCTTCGCGCTGCCGCGGCTGCAGGAGGAGATGGGGCTGTCCAGTTCGGGCAGCGCGTGGACGGTGACCTCCTACGGCCTGACTTTCGCCGGGCTGATGCTGCTCGGCGGCCGCCTCGGTGACGCCTTCGGCCGCAAGCGCATGCTGATCTACGGCGTCGGCCTGTTCACCGCGGCTTCGCTGGCCTGTGGTCTGGCCACCGGCGAGGCGATGCTGCTGATCTCGCGCGCCTTCCAGGGCGCGGGTGCCGCGATCGCCGCGCCGACCGCGTTCGCGCTGGTGGCCACCACCTTCGCACCGGGGCCCGCGCGGAATCAGGCGATCGCGATCGTCGGCTCTATGGCGGGTATCGGCTCGGTCGGCGGCTTGGTCGTCGGCGGCGCGCTCACCGAATTCTCCTGGCGCTGGATCTTCCTGATCAATGTGCCGATCGGCGCGCTGATCGTGCTCGGCGCGGTCTACAAGCTCACCGACACCACCCGTCACCGCACCCCGCTCGACATCAAGGGCGCCATCCTGGGCACGCTCGCCTGCGCGACCATCGTGTTCGGCGCGACCGAGGGCCCGGCGATGGGCTGGACCAGCCCGATCATCCTCGGCTCGCTGATCGGCGGCTTCGCGCTGCTGGTGATCTTCGTGCTCACCGAGCGCAGGCAATCCGATCCGCTGCTGCCGTGGTCGCTGTTCGACAGCCGCGACCGGGTGGCCACCTTCGCGCTGATCTTCCTGGCGGGCGCGGTGCTCGGCGCGATGACGTTCTTCGTCGCCCAGCTGCTGCAGAACGTACTCGGCTACAG
The DNA here is from genome assembly GCF_052983615.1 of Nocardia fodinahabitans. NCBI lineage: Bacteria > Bacillati > Actinomycetota > Actinomycetes > Mycobacteriales > Nocardiaceae > Nocardia > Nocardia fodinahabitans. The sequence goes on along the minus strand of NZ_JBRJJC010000001.1, from coordinate 957,185 downwards.
CCCGTTGCAGGCCGGTGTCGCCTCGATCCCGTTCACCATCGGCATCGGCGTCGGCGGCGCGGTGGCGTCGAAGGCGGCGCTGCTGATCGCGCCGCGCTGGCTGCTGTCGGCGGCGGCGGTCGTGCTGGCCTGCGGGTTGCTGTTCGGATCGACGCTGGACCGGCACGTGCAATACCTGCCCACCCTGCTGGCGCTGCTGCTGGTGATCGGCTTCGGTGTCGGCGTCGCCATGGTGCTGGCGCCGCTGTGCGTGCTGGTCGGGGTGCCGTCGTCGAATATCGGTCCGCTCTCGGCGGTCGGGCAGATGTTCATGAACCTGGCGACCCCGATCGCGATCGGCCTGCTCAGCCCGATCGCGGCCTCGCGCACCCTGTCCCTCGGCGGCCGCGACGGCCGCGCCGCGGACATGACCACGGCCGAGATCGATGCGCTCAACAGCGGTTACACGCTGGTGCTGCTGTGCTGCGCCGGCCTGGCGGTACTCGCCGCGCTGGTCGCGCTGACCTTGCGGTTCACCCCGCAGCAGCTGGTGCAGGCCCAGCACACCCAGGACGAGGCCCAGCGCAGCTGACGCCGCCGGGCCCCGGCCCGCTCAGAGACGACCGGCGACCCGGTGCGGGGTGATCCGGACGATCACCCGCTCGGCGTCGTCGACGGAGGCGGGATTGAACTCGCGGTAGGGCTTGCCGGTGTATTTGAGCGACATCTCGTCGGGCAGCGCGCGCTCCGGATCCGGGGTGGTGGTGGCAGCCGTGCCCCGGATCTCGGCGTAGAGAAACGGCCGCTCCGGCGGGTTCACCATCACCGTGATCCGCGGGTCGCGCACCAGGTTCTTGGCCTGCTGCCGCGCGACGGTGGTGGAGAACAGCAGGTCGTCGCCCTCGCGTTTGATCCAGACGACGGTCAGATGCGGGTGCCCGTTCGCGCCGACGGTGGCGACGGTCGCGTAGACCTTCTCCTCGTCCAGATACGACTTCAGTTCGTCGGAAAGCACTGCGGTATCAGTCACGCTCCGGGACAACGTGTCCTGCGGCGGGCGCATTCCGCCCGCCGCGAAAACGGGCGGTCCTACGGCGCGTCGACGGTATGCGCGTCGGCGACGGTGAGCGCCTGATCGAGGATCGCCAGCCCCTCCTTGGCCTCGGCCTCGCTGATCACGCACGGCGGCACCACATGCAGCCGGTTGAAGTTCACGAACGTCAGCAGCCCGCCGCGCCGACAGGCGGCGACGAGCTCGGTCATCGCGGGGCTGGTGCCGCCGTACGGGGCCAGCGGTTCCCTGGTCGCGCGGTCGCGGACCAGTTCGAGCGCCCAGAACACCCCGAGTCCACGCACCTCGCCGATGCTCGGATGCCGCTGCGCGAGTTCCCGCAGCCCCGGCCCGATGACCCGTGCGCCGATCTCGGCCGCGTTCTCCACGATCCGCTCCTCACGCATCGCGGTGATGGTGGCGACCGCCGCCGCGGTGGCCAGCGGATGACCCGAATAGGTGAGCCCGCCCGGGTACGGCCGGTCCGCGAACGTCGCCGCGATGGCCCCGCTGATCGCCACGCCGCCCAGCGGCACGTAGCCGGAGTTCACGCCCTTGGCGAAGGTGATCAGATCCGGGACGACCTCGAAATTGTCGATGGCGAACCATTTTCCGGTGCGGCCGAAGCCCGCCATCACCTCGTCGGCGATGAACACGATGCCGTGCCGGTCGCACAGCTCCCGCACACCACGCAGGTACTCGGTGGTCGGCACCATGATGCCCGCGGTGCCCGGCACCGATTCCAGCACGATCGCCGCGATGGTGGCCGGACCCTCCATCACGATCGTGCGCTCGAGATGCTCGAGCGCGCGCTGGGTCTCCTGCGCCTCGTCGCTCGCGTGGAACTCCGAGCGGTACAGGAACGGGCCGAAGAAGTGCACCACCCCGCTGGTGCCGTGATCGTTGGGCCAGCGTCGCGGGTCGCCGGTGACATTGACCGCCGTCTCGGTGCCGCCGTGATAGGAGCGGTACCGGGCGAGCACCTTGGGCCGCCCGGTGTGCAGCCGCGCCATCCGGATCGCGTGCTCGACCGCGTCGGCGCCGCCGTTGGTGAAGAAGATCTTGTCCAGGTCGCCCGGTGTGAGCTCGCTGATCAGCCGGGCCGCCTCGGACCGGGCGGCATTGGCGAAAGTCGGTCCGACCGTGCACAGTTCGGCCGCCTGTGCGGCGATCGCGGCGACCACCTTCGGATGCTGGTGCCCGATATTGGTGTTCACCATCATCGAGGAGAAATCGAGCAGCCGGTTGCCCTCACCGTCCCACACGTAACAGCCCTCGGCGGCAGTGAGCACCATCGGGGACAGCTGGGCCTGCGCCGACCAGGAATGGAAGACGTGGCGGCGATCGAGTTCGTAGGCGCGGGCGGCCTCGTCGGAAAGCGTCATCGACAATGCTCCTGTCCGGTCACTTGTTCTGCGGGAAGCCGAGTTCCAGCCCGCCGTGGCTGGGATCGAGCCAGCGGGTGGTGATCGCCTTGGTACGGGTGAAGAAGTGCACGCCGTCGGTACCGTGCGCGTGGGAGTCGCCGAACAGCGAGTTCTTCCAGCCACCGAAACTGTAGTAGGCCATGGGAACCGGGATCGGCACATTGACGCCGACCATGCCCACCTCCACCTCGTGGTGGAACCGGCGCGCCGCGCCGCCGTCGTTGGTGAACACGGCGGTGCCGTTGCCGTAGCGGTTGGCGTTGATCAGCGCGACCGCCTCCTCGTAGGTGCCGACCCGCACGACCGAGAGCACCGGCCCGAAGATCTCGTCGGTGTAGACGCTCATCGACGGCGTGACACCGTCGAGAATCGTCGGCCCGAGCCAGAATCCGTCCGGCGCGCCCTCGACGATCAGCGGACGACCGTCGAGCACCACCCGGGCGCCGGCGTGCTCGCCCGCGTCGATGTACTCGGCGACGCGATCGCGGTGGGCCCGGGTGATCAGCGGGCCCATGTCGGCGCCGGAGGTGCCGTCCCCGGTGACGATGGTCGCCGCGCGCTCGGCGATCCGGGTGACCAGGTCGTCGGCGACCCCGCCGACCGCGACGACCACGCTGATCGCCATGCACCGCTCACCGGCCGACCCGAATCCGGCGTTGACCGCGGCGTCGGCGGCCAGGTCCAGATCGGCGTCGGGCAGGACCACCATGTGGTTCTTCGCCCCGCCCAGCGCCTGCACCCGCTTGCCCGCGGCCGTGCCGCGCTGGAAGACGTACTTGGCGATCGGCGTGGAGCCGACGAACGAGACCGCCTTGATCCCGGGGTTGTCCAGCAGCTCGTCGACGGCGACCTTGTCGCCCTGCACGACATTGAACACACCGTCGGGCAGCCCGGCCTCCTGCCACAGCCGCGCCAGCCACAGCGCCGCCGACGGGTCCTTCTCGCTCGGCTTGAGCACCACGGTATTGCCGGTGCCGATGGCCAGCGGGAAGAACCACATCGGCACCATGGCCGGGAAGTTGAACGGCGAGATGATCGCGACCGGGCCCAGCGGCTGGCGGACGGAATGGATGTCGACGTCGGTCGAGGCGTTCTCGGTGAACGAACCCTTGAGCAGATGCGGTATGCCACAGGCGAATTCGACGACGTCCAGGCCACGGGTGACCTCGCCCAGCGCGTCGGCGGCCACCTTGCCGTGCTCGGCGGTGATGATCGCCGCCAGCTCCTGCTTGCGTTCGGCGAGCAGCTCGCGGAACCGGAACAGCACCTGGGTGCGGCGGGTCAGCGAGGTCTCGCGCCAGGTCGCGAACGCGACCGTCGCGGCGTCGATCGCCGCGCGCGTGTCGGCCACATTCGCCAGGGCCAGCTCGCCGGTGACCACCCCGGTGGCGGGGTTGGTGACCGGGGCGGTCGCCTCGCTGGTGCCGGTCACGGACTTGCCGTCGATCCAATGGCCGATGGACTGCATGGAGACCTCGTTTCGCCGGGAACGGTGGTGCTTCCACCCTGGTCCATTCCCCCGCGCGCGAGGGCCGACGATCTGTACGGAGTTGCGGGTTTCGTATTACGCTTCGTCGGTGCTGTTGACCGTGGCCGACGTACTCGCCACGCCGGTGGTCCAGGCCGGTCAGCCCGAAGTGATCTGCGGGGCGAACCTGGACCGGCCGGTGCGCTGGGTGCATGTCAGCGACCTGGCCGAGGTCGCGGAGGTGCTGGTCGGCGCGGAGCTGATCCTGACCACCGGGCAGGCGCTCGCCGCGCCGGAACCGGCGCGCGTCGCCTATCTGCGCTCGCTGGCCGCCGCCGGGGTCGCGGGCCTGGTGGTCGAGCTCGGTAGCTATGTGAGCGAGCTGGGGCCGGTCGTCGCGGCCACGGCCGCCGAACTCGGGCTGCCGGTGATCGTGCTGCACCGGGTGACCCGCTTCGTCGAGATCACCGAGGCCGTCCATCGCGCGATCGTCGCCGACCAGTACGCCGAGCTCGAATTCGCGCGGACCGTGCACGAGACCTTCACCGAGCTCAGTGTGCGCCGGGCCGCGCTCGCCGAGATCGTGCGCACCGCGGCGACCATGCTCGACGCGTCGGTCGTCCTGGAGGATCTGGCGCACCGGGTGCTGGCCGCGACCGCCCGGCACACCACGTCCTCGGCGCTGCTGGAGGACTGGGAAGCGATGTCGCGATTGCTGCCCGACGGCGAGGGCGTGGTCGATGTCGGCCCGCAGATGCAGCGCTGGGGCAGGCTGATCCTGCGCTCGGACCGGGGACCGACACCGCGCGCGCGGATGGTGCTCGAACGCGCGGCGCAGACCCTCACCCTGCACCGGATGATCGACAAGGACCGCTTCGGGCTGCACCGCCGGGCGCAGACCGGTCTGATCGCCGATCTCGTCGATGGCCGGGTCGCCGACGAGCGCGACGCGCAGGCGCGGGCGGCCGCGCTCGGACTGCACCGGCACGCCCGCTACGTGCCGCTGGCCATCGATATCGATGCCGTCGCCGACCCGGATCCGGTGGCGGCGCAGCGACGCAGCGCGGCGGTGGTCGAAGCGGTGACCCACGGGCTCGGTCTCGTCGGCGCGTCGGCGCTCAGCGCGGCCGAGCGCAGACCAGGGCCGTGGGGTGCGGGCGGTCGTTTCGGCGCGGAGGTCGACGGGGACCGGGTCGCGATGATTCTGGCGCTCGCCCGGGGCGCCGTCGTCGAGGATCAGCTCGCGACGGTGTGCGCCGCCGTGCTCACCGAGGTGCGCCGGGTCGACGGTGTCCGGCACGCGGTGATCGGCGTCGGCCCCGATTCCGACGCCCTGCTCGACACCGCGAGTGGGCTCGCCGACGCGATGGAGGTCGCGGCCGTCGCGGCGTCGATGCGCGCCGCGCCCACCCGAATGTTCTTCCGCAGTGCCGATATCCGGCTGCGCGGGCTGCTCTCACTGATCCGCGACGACCCGCGGGTGCAGAGCTTCGCCGAGACCGAACTCAGTGCCCTGCTGCGCCACGACATCCGGCACGGCGCCGACCTGACCGCCACCCTGCGCCGCTTCCTGGACCTGGCGGGCAACAAGACCGAGCTCGCCAAGGCACTGGCCATCAGCAGGCCGACGCTCTACGACCGCCTCGCCCGGATCGAGCGCATTCTCGGCGTCGATCTCGACGACGGCGAGTCCCGCACCTCGCTGCACACCGCGCTGCTGGTCCGTGAACTCACCGGCGGTGGCGACCCGCGGTAGGCCGAGTGCGCCGATCTCACAGCGAATCGGGGTTGTCGGCGAGCGGGCGTCGGCCGACACTGGAGCGCATGCCGTTGTCGTCGCTGGATCTTCTCGACCGCTGGACCGCCCTGGCGGGCCCGGACTCCGTTTCCCTCGGAGCCGGGATCATCGCCCGCTACAGCGAACCCCATCGCCACTATCACACCGCCGAACATCTGCGCGCGATGCTGGGCGCGATCGACGAATTGGCCGACAGCGCAGCCGATATCGACGCGGTGCGCTACGCCGCGTTCTTCCACGACGCGATCTATGCCGTCGACCGCGCCGACAACGAGGAACGCAGCGCCGACCTGGCCCGCGATGTCCTCGAATCCCTGGGCGCCGGACAGACATTGGTGGACGAGGTGGTCCGGCTGGTCCTGCTCACCCGCGGCCACGATTCCGAGGCGGGTGACGCCAACGGCGCGGTCCTGTGCGATGCCGACCTGGTCGTCCTCGGTAGCGAGCCGGCGAGCTACGCCGCCTACACGACCGCCGTGCGTACCGAATACGCGCACGTCCCCGACGATCTGTTCCGCGCCGGTCGCGCCTCGGTGCTGCGCGCGATCGCGAATCAGCCGGTGCTGTACCGGACTCCGGCGGCCCGTGCCCGCTACGAGGAGCGGGCGCGCGCGAATCTGGCGGCGGAACTGGCCCAGCTCACCGACTGAGATCGGCTCAGCGGTGCAGGACGCCGCTGGCTTCGATGGCGGCGGTGAGCAGTTCGGCGACGCCGCGCTGCCCCGCCAGGGTGGGGTGATAGGGGAGCAGGGTCTGGTCGGCGACCAGCGGGTCGAACCAGCGCACCGCCGGGTCGGCGCACATGCCGAGGGCCGGCGAGGCGGCCACGGTGTCGACGTAGATCGCGCCGTGCGCGGCGGCCTCGCGGGCGACGACGGTATTGAGGCGGGCGAACTTCGACTGGATGTAGGCGGCGTCGGCGGGCAGCAGGCCGAGCATCGCGGGGCAGCTGGTGTCGGCCAGGTAGGTGGGCCAGCCGTCGACGAAGATCGTGGCGGCGGGCGCGCGGCGGGTGATCTCGGCGAGGGCGGCGGCGTAGGCCGGGGCGATCGCGTCGATCCCGGCGTCCCACGCCGGATCCGCCGCGGCGGCGCAACCGCCCGTCGCCGCGCCCGCGTGGCAATCGCCGAGGATGTACTTCGTCATGTCGGCGTCGTTGGCGCCGATGTGCACGGTGACGATCTTCGTGGCGGGTCCGAGCGCGTCGAGCTGTGGTGCGACTCCTGCGGTCTGGGAGGCGGAGAGGTCGGGGATCTTCGCCGAGCTGCAGGTCCGGTCGTCCAGGGTCAGCCGCAGGCGCTCGGCGACCAGTTTGGGCGCGTTGGTCGTGGAGCGCACGCAGCGCAGGGGCGCGCCGAGGTCGAGGTTCGCGGCGCCGGTGGTCGCGGCCCCGGAGTCACCGAGTGCGACGTAGGTCGCCCCGCCCGGAGTCGAGGGTTCGGCCTGGGCCGGGGCGAGCGGGAGCGCGGTGAGCGAGACGGCCGCGGCGAGCACGCGCAGACTGTTCTTCAGCGAACGACGGGGATCCACAGCGCGAAGAGTAAGGGCATGTGGGCCACGCCACAAGCACGCGGCGACACGACCACCCGGCGGACCCGGGTGGATCCGCCGGGGGTGGGGTCAGAGCGCGGCGAGCATCTGTGCCGCGAGCGGCGCCGACGACGCCGGGTTCTGGCCGGTGTAGAGCGTGCGGTCGACCTCGATGTGTGGTGCCCACGGCTCGCCCTTGCGGTAGTCCACGCCGAGCGCGACGAGGCGGTCCTCGAGCAGCCACTTCGCCTTCCCTGCGAAGCCAGCCTGGGTCTCCTCGGCATTGCTGAACGCGGCGACCCGGTATCCGGCGAAGGGGGATTTCCCGTCGGCGTCGGTGGTCGCGAGCAGGGCGGCGGGCGCGTGGCAGACCACGCCGAGCGGCTTGCCCGAGGCCAGCGCGGCGACCAGCAGCGCGCCCGAGACGGGGTCTACCGCGAGATCCTCCATCGGGCCGTGGCCACCGGGGTAGAAGATGGCGTCGTAGTCGGCGAGATCGACCTCGGCGAGCGGGATCGGCTGCCGCAGGGCCTCGGCCCCGGCCAGCACCTCGGCGATCTCCGCCGCGCGCTCGGCGCCGCCGTTCGACTCGGGCGCCAGACTGCCCTGGTCGACCGGCGCGAGCACGCCGCCCGGCGTCGCCACGGTGACGGTGTGGCCCGCGCCGGTGAACGCCGCGTACGGTGCCGCGAACTCCTCGGCCCAGTACCCGGTGGGGTGTTTCGTGCCGTCCGCCAGGGTCCAGTGATCGGCGCCGGTGAGGACGAACAGGATGTGTGCCATCGGATTCCTTCTCCATTCAACGGTTTTCGTGGCGATCGGCCGGCAGCGTCGTCGGGTCGCGATACCGACGCTAGGGACTCGGGCATTTCCTGACCAATAGGATGGTCTATATGAGACATAGGTCAGTCGATGGCTCGATGGATCTGGTGCAGTTGCGGACCTTCCTGGCGGTCTACCGGACCGGATCGCTCACCGCGGGCGCCGCGCAGGTGGGGCTGTCCCAGCCCACGGTGACCACGCAGGTCCAGGCGCTCGAACGGTACCTGGGCACGCCGCTGTTCGAGCGGCTGCCGCGCGGGGTGGCGCCGACGGCCGCAGGACACGAACTGGCGGCGCGGGTGAGCGCCCCGCTGGACGCGCTCGCGTCCGTCGTCGGCGGCACGGTCGCCGACCAGCCGGTACCACCCGAACCGCCGGTGCTGCTGGGTGGGCCCGCCGAGATGCTGGCCGTACAGGTGCTGCCCGCCCTCGCCCCGCTGCTCGCCGACGGGGTACGGCTGACCGTCCGCGCCGGGCTCACCGACGACCTGCTGGCCGAATTGCGCGCGGGGACACTCGATCTGGTGATCGCCACCGCCCGCCCGCGCGGCCGGACCGTGCTCGCCGAGCCGCTCGCCGACGAGGAGTTCCTGCTCGTCGCCGCGCCCGCGGTGGCGGCCCGGGTCGGCACCGACCGGCTGCGCCGCGCCGGACCGAGCGCGCTCGACGGCCTCCCGCTCATCAGCTACGCCGCGGATCTGCCGATCCTGCGCCGCTACTGGCGGCACGTGTTCGAGACCCGGCTGGAGGCCACACCGGCGCTGATCGTCCCCGACCTGCGCGCGGTGCTGGCGGCCGTGGTCGCCGGTGCGGGGATCAGCGTGCTGCCGCGCTACCTCTGCGCCCGGGAACTCGCCGCCGCCACCCTGGTGACCCTGCTCGATCCGGCGGACCCGCCGATCAACACCGGCTTCCTGGCTCGCCGGGTCGGCGCACCGCCCCGACCGCACGTCGACCTGGTCCGGGCCCGGCTGCTCGACGCGGCGGTCGAATGGCGCGCGGAGTGAGCCGGTATTCCCCATCGGCCGGGGAACAGCCGCACCGGATCGGTGGTTGACCGAGCACATGACGACACTCGGATTGATCGGCAGCGGCAATATCGGATCGACTGTGGCGCGGCTGGCGGTGGCGGCCGGAATCGACGTGGTGCTCAGCAACTCTCGCGGACCCGAGACGCTGGCCGGCCTCGTCGCCGAGCTCGGGCCGCGGGCCAGGGCGGCGACGCCGGCGGAGGCGGCGGCCGCCGGTGACCTCGTCGTGGTGACCGTGCCACTGAAGGCGTATCAGCAGGTACCGGTCGCCCCGCTGGCGGGCAAGGTCGTGCTCGACACCAACAACTACTACCCCGAGCGCGACGGCGCCATCGCCGAACTCGACGCCGACACCGTCACCACCAGCGAACTGCTGCAGCGGCACCTGCCCGAGTCCCAGATCGTCAAGGCGTTCAACAACATCTACTTCGAACACCTGGCCACGCTGGGCAGGCCCGCGGGCGCCGTCGACCGCTCCGCGCTGCCCGTCTTCGGCGACGATCCGGCCGCCAAGATCGCCGCGGCCCACCTGATCGACGCGCTCGGCTACGACGTCGTCGACGGTGGCACCCTCGCCGAGAGCCGCCGTTCCCAGCGCGACACCCCGGTCTATGTCCACCCCTATGCCGTCCCGGGCGATTCCTGGCCGCCCGCGGCCGCCACCACCGGCGACATCGCGGCGATTCGCACCGCCCTCGCCGCCGCCACCGTCTGAACCGAGAGCCTCCCACCTGCATCGATGCTTGACATGCAAGCGGTAGCTTGCCTATCGTTCGAGGGGAGACGGGAGGAACGCGTGCCGTGACCGATATCTTCACCGCCTTGGCGGATTCGACGCGGCGCGCGCTGCTCGACGAACTGGCCGAGCGGGACGGGCAGACGCTGTTCGAATTGTGCGCCAAGCTCGCCACCCGCCACGGGATCAGTTCGTCGCGGCAGGCGATCACCCAGCACTTGGGCATGCTCGAGACCTCGGGGTTGGTGACCACCCGTCGGCAAGGCCGCTACAAGTTCCATCACGCCGATTTCACGCCGCTGCGCGCGATATCGGAGCGATGGCCGATCCCCCCGGAGGACACATGATCCGCATCGGTGTGACCAGCATCTTCGTCGACGACCAGGACAAGGCCGAGAAGTTCTACACCGACGTGCTCGGCTTCCAGGTCAAGGACCGGGTGCCGATCGGCGAATACGACTGGCTGACCCTGGTCTCGCCCGCCGACGTCGACGGCATCCAGCTGCTGCTCGAGCCCGACCAGAACCCGATCGCCCAGAACTACAAGACCGCGCTCACCGCCGACGGCATCCCCTGCATGATCTTCACCGTCGACGACCTCGACGCCGAATACCGCCGCCTGCTCGACCGCGGAGTCCTGTTCACCCAGCCGCCCCAGCCCATGGGCGCGGTCACCACCGCCGTCTTCGACGACACCTGCGGCAACCTCATCCAGCTGATGGAACCCGCTACCGCGTGATGATGAGAAGTTCGGTGGGGGAGGCGATCTCGGTGCGCAGCCCGGCCTTGGTCGCCACCCGCGCCACCGCGCGGATGTCGGTCGGCTCCGCGCGGGTGAGGACCAGCGCGCGGGCCAGCAGGCCCTTGTGATGCTTGTTGAAGTGGCTGACCACGGTGCGTGATCCGTCGGGGTGCTCGGTGAGCACGTTGGCGGTGATCGCGTCGGGGACCCGGCCCAGCTGCTGGTAGGTACCCGAGCGCAGATCGATGACGAGCTCGCCGGCGGCCTCGGCGTAGAGGGCGTCGGGCAGCACGTCGCGCCACACCGCCGACAGCGTCGGCAGACCGGGCAACTTGGTGCCGCCGGAGAGGCGGTAGGCCGGGATCGGGTCGGCCGCGCGGACCGCGCCGAACAGGGCGGAGCCGATGCCGAGGCGCGCGTACGCCTTCGCGCGCTGCGCCTTGGTGAAGGACTTCGCGTCCAGCGCGTCGTAGAGCACGCCGGTGTAGCGCTCCAGCGCGGGCCGGGTCGCCGAGGTGCGCAGGCTCGCGTTGCGGGCGATCTCCGCGTCGGCGGCCTTGCCGAGGCCGAGCACGGCGGTGGCGGCGGCCGGGTCGGCCGCGAGCTGTATCACCTCGGTGATCAGCTTGTCGCGCACCGCGGTGAGCTGCGGCATCGCGAGATCGGTCAGGTCGAGGGGCGCGCCCGATCCGCCATCGGACTTGGTTTCGGAGGGAGGCAGCAGCACCAGCACGATCGCCTACGGTACCGGCGTGGTCGCCGGAGTCCGGCCGCTGGTGGCCGACGAACCGATATCGGCTTGCGCGGCGCCCCGGACCAGGGACTACCCTGTGCATCCGTGATCACCCGCCTCTCCCGCCTGTTCCTGCGCACCCTGCGAGACGATCCCGCCGACGCCGAGGTGCCCAGCCACAAACTGCTCGTCCGCGCCGGCTACGTCCGCCGGGTCGCCCCCGGCGTGTACTCGTGGCTGCCACTGGGCCTGCGCACGCTGCGCCGCATCGAGGACGTGGTGCGCCAGGAGATGGACGCCACCGGCGCCCAGGAGATCTCCCTGCCCGCGCTGCTGCCGCGCGAGCCCTACGAGACCACCAACCGGTGGACCGAGTACGGCGACGCCCTGTTCCGCCTGCAGGACCGCAAGGGCGGCGACTACCTGCTCGGCCCCACCCACGAGGAGCTGTTCGCGCTCACCGTCAAGGGTGAGTACAACTCCTACAAGGATCTGCCGGTCACGCTGTACCAGATCCAGGACAAGTACCGCGACGAGGAACGTCCCCGCGCGGGCATCCTGCGCGGTCGGGAGTTCACCATGAAGGACTCCTACTCCTTCGACCTCGACGACGACGGCCTGGCCACCAGCTACGCCACCCATCGCGCGGCCTACCAGCGCATCTTCGAACGTCTCGGCGTCGAATACGTGATCGTGGCCGCCACCTCCGGCGCCATGGGCGGCAGCGCCTCCGAGGAGTTCCTCGCCGCCAGCCCCGTGGGTGAGGACACCTACGTGCGCTGCGTCGAGTCCGGCTACGCGGCCAACGTGGAAGCCGTGGTCACGCCCGCGCCCGCGCCGCTGCCCATCGAGGGGCAGCCCGCCGCGGTCGAGTACGACACCCCGAACACCCCCACCATCGCGACGCTGGTCGAGTGGGCCAACGAGGCGAAGGTGCTCGACCGCACCGTCACCGCGGCCGACACGCTCAAGAACGTCATGGTCAAGCTGCGCCACCCGGACGGCAAGACCGAGATCCTCGGCATCGGCGTCCCCGGTGACCGCGAGGTCGACGACAAGCGCCTGGAAGCCTCCGTCGAGCCCGCCGAGGTGGAACTGCTCACCGAGGCCGACTTCGCCGCCAACCCCTTCCTGGTGAAGGGCTACATCGGCCCGAAGGCGCTGCAGGCCAACGGTGTTCGCTACCTCGTCGACCCCCGTGTCGTCGCGGGCACCGCCTGGATCACCGGCGCCGACGTGCAGGGCAAGCATGTCGTCGGGCTCGTCGTCGGTCGTGACTTCACCCCCGACGGCACCATCGAGGCCGCCGAGGTCCGCGACGGCGATCCCTCGCCCGACGGCGCGGGCCCGCTGGTGTCGGCCCGTGGCATCGAGATCGGCCACATCTTCCAGCTCGGCCGCAAGTACACCGACGCCTTCGACGTCGACGTGCTGGGCGAGAACGGCAAGCCGGTCCGGCTCACCATGGGTTCCTACGGTGTCGGCGTCTCCCGCCTGGTCGCGGTGATCGCCGAGCAGCAGCACGACGACAAGGGCCTGCGCTGGCCCGCCGAGGTCGCCCCGTTCGATGTGCACGTGGTCATCGCGAACAAGGACGCCGCCGCCCGCGAGGGCGCCGAGCGGGTCGTGGCCGGTCTGGACTCCCAGGGCCTCGAGGTCCTCTTCGACGACCGCACCGCTTCGCCCGGCGTCAAGTTCAAGGACGCCGAACTGCTCGGCATGCCCTGGATCCTGGTGATCGGTCGCGGCTGGGCCGACGGCAAGGTCGAACTGCGCAACCGGTTCACCGGCGAGGCCGAGGAGATCCCGGCCGAGGACGCCGTCGCCACGGTCACCGCGAAGATCCGCGGCTGAGTTCGCTCGACCCGGTCACGGCGGCGGCACGTGACCGGGTCGGCGAAAGCCGCTGCGCCGCAAGAATTGCCCCGTCACCGCTCGACGTGAAGGCAGTGCCCCCGGGCTGATAGTTTCGAGCGCGTGGACACGTTCAGCGATTCGCTGTTGCGGCTGGCGCGGGATTATCTCGGCGGGGCGATCGAGCAGTATTCGGTATTTCAGGAGCAGATCAGGCCGGGTCCGACCCGGGTGGACCATCATGCGGGTCGCGTCTGGATCGGCGACCGCGAGTTCGCCGGGTCCGGCGAGATCGGGACCTACGCCGAGGACCTGACCTTCATGTGGGCGTGGGCCAAGCCCACCCTCGAGGGTTTGCCGGGCGTCGCGGCGTCGACACGGGTGCGCGAGCTCGGATTACGGCACGGGATCCCCGAATTCGCCGAGGGAATCGTCGACCTCGCCGGTTTCCCCGATCCGATGCTGGCGGCCGACCATCTGTCGATCATCGCGCTGGGTGCGCTCGGCGCCCGCGGCATGACCAAGTTCAATCACGGCGGGCGCGCGTACGCCTACCTGATCGTCGACGACGAGCAGGTGCGCTCCGCGACGCCGGACCCCGGCCAGGTAGCCGGTGTGGTGCGCGCCGCCGCCCGGATGCTGCCCGGCACCGGTGCGCGGGCGGTCGTGGCCGGCTACGCCCATCGTCATCGCCTGCCCGTGCGCGACACCCCGGACGGCGTGGAGGTGCAACTGCCCGACGGGCCGCGGCTGATCGTCGGCATCGACGACGGTGACCGGCTCGTCGACGCCGAGGTCGTCGGTGCGGGCGCGGTCGCGGCGGCCGATGCCGGACCGAGGCACGAGCGGATTCCGCCCTTCTTCCCGGACAGCCTGCTGGTCGCGCTGGCGCCGGCGGCGGCGACCACCGTCGGCGGTCACGGGTCGCTGCGTGGCGCGGCCGTCGACGGGCCGGCCCCGACGCTGCGGTGGCAGCCGATGTACGGCGACCTGGTCGATGTCCCCGGTGGCCCGGTGGCGGTCGCCGAGATCGGTCGCTACGACAGCGAGCACCGGATCTGGGTGTGGGCGGCGCGGGAATGCGCGGGTACCGCCGCGCTGCGCCGGCTGGCGCGCGAACACGGCGCCGAGCATCTGGCGGTGGACCGCGTCGACCTCGGCACCGTCGTCCATCCCGACAATGTCGTCACGCTGCTGGTGGCCGGGGCCGCCGACCTGGGCGGGTCGGTCGGCTGGGCCGCGGCGCCGGACGGCGCCGGGTGGCGCTACTTCGCGGTCACCGACGACGCGGTGACCGCGACGGGGTCGGATCCCGATGTGGCCGCCCAGCTCATCGAGACGGCGGCCAACCTGCTGCATCCCCTGACCGATCCGGACAGCCGCTATCCCGCCATGCGGGCGATGGCCGCCGGTTATTTCCGGCACCACGACCTCGCGACGCTGACGTTCGGCGAACCGCAGATGCTGCTCGCCCATTTCGGCCTGTACGAGCTGCGGGTCGAGTTCGACGCCACCGGCGGGATCATCGGCACCCGCACCGGCATGATCGGCGAACTGATGAGCTGAACCCCACCACGCGCCGGCCGGTATCCCGGCCGGCGCGTCGCCGGGTCAGGCGCCGAGGTCGGCGAACATCTTGCGTTTCATCGAGGGCACCGCGCCCGCCGTGCGGAGCACGAGCTTGCCCATCATCCGGCCGAGCCTGCCGTCGGCGACGGAGCGTTCGGCGGTGCTGAGCGAGGTGCGGACCGCGGCGAAACCGTAGTCGGTCATCGCGGCCTCGTAGGCGCCGATGGCGTCGAGCAGGCCGCGCTCGCGGCGGTCGGCGGCGATCAGCATCCGGCACAGCAGCTGGGCGTCGCGCAGGGCGGTGTTCGCGCCGATCCCGGCGAACGGAGTCATGCTGTGGATGGCGTCTCCGAGCAGGGTGACGGTGGTGGCGGTCCAGCGGGGGATCGGGACCGAGGTCTTGATCGGGATGAGTGTCGTTGTCGTCGAATCGGATTCGCTGACCAGGCGGCGCAGCTGCGGGGCCCAGCCGCTGGTCATCCGCGCGGCGGTCGCGTGCAGTTCGGCCGGGGTGAGTTCGGCGAGGTCGGTGCCGAAGCGCGCCCGTTTGGCCGCGAACGCCCAGAAGACATAGGACTGGGAGTCGTCGAAGAGCAGGCCGGGGGGTAATCCGCCGGCGGCGGTCACGGCGGTCGTCGGCGTGAATTCGTGTGGTGCGAGGAACATTCCGCATCCGCTGGGCGGGATCACGCTCCACGGGTGGCTGAGGATGCGCGGGTCGAGGCGGTCGCGGCCGGCGTCGGTCAGCGCGTACTTGCCGGAGATGGTGACGATGCCGGTGTCGACGCGCTCGGCGTGCGGTAGGTACTGCGCGCGTACCCGGGAGGTGCCGCCGTCCGCGCCGACCAGCACGTCACCGACCTCGGTGGTGCCGTCGGCGAAGTGCGCGACCACCCGGCCGTCGGGGCGGTGCTCGTAGCGCTCGAACATGCTGCCGTAGCGCACCGCGTCGCCGAGGTCGGCGAGCAGCAGCTTGCGCAGGGTGATCCGGCTGATGCCGTAGTGGTCGGTGGCGGCGTCGACGGTCTCGGTGGCGTCGAAATCGACGAGGCGGTCGAACTGCTCGGTGACGAAGCCGAAACCGTTGCCGCCCTGGCCCGCGGCGCGGACGAAGGCGTCGAACAGGGTGAGGGAGAGCAGCTCGTTCAGCGCCGCGGCGCCGTGCGGGTTGATGTGGATGCGAAAGCCCTGCAGCCGGTCGGTGCGCCGCACCTCGCGTTCGTGCACGCTGACCGCGACGCCGGCCCGGCGCAAGCCGTTGGCCAGCGCGAGTCCGCCGATGCCGCCGCCGGCGACGATGATCTTCAGTGGTGCGTTGGTTGCCATGACGGTGTCCTTTCCCTGGTCAGGTCCGGCTCCAGCCGAACCCGCCGGCGCGCCGCTTCGACGCTCGGTGCTGCTGCGTGGGTCCCGCCTGCGCCCAGTCGGTGATCAACCGGTCCAGCAGGCGGGTGAGGGTGACGACATCGGTGGCGGGCCAGTCGGCGATGACCGCGCCGAACACCTGGTCGCCGACCTCGAGGAACTGCTGGAGTTCCGCACGTCCCGCGTCGGTGATCTCGACCAGGACCGCCCGCCGGTCGGCCGGGTCCGGCGCGGTCCGCACCAGCTCGGCCTCCGTCAGGGTCTGCACGTGCCGGGTGATCGAGGAGGGCAGTGCGTCCAGACGCTCGGCGATCTCCCCGGCGCGCAGCGGACCCGACTCCGCCACCGCCTGCAGCACCCCGACCCGGACCGGGTCGTACGCCCGGGATGTCCCCTGGCGCATCGCCTCGGCGAACCTGCTCGTCGTGCGGGCGAGTTCGGAGACCTGATCCTTGTTTGCTTGCATGAATCAAACAATACATTTGATTGCGTGAAGCAACAATAGCCGCCGCCAACTTACGGCTACGTAGGGGAAACCTGCAGGTCAAAGCCTCGAGGCCCGATGCGGCGCTGCTAAGTTAGCTCCCATGACGAGTTCGCCGAGCCTGCTGTTCAACCCCGCCACCTACGATCCTCAGCACTTCGATGCCGAGACGCGGCGGCTGCTGCGAGCCACCATCGAGTGGTTCGAATCCAAGGGCAAGGCACAGCTGCTGGCCGATGACCGCGATGCGGTCTGGACTCAGGAGTTCCTCGACTTCGTCGCGAAAGAGAAGCTGTTCGCGACCTTCCTGACCCCGGCCGCCTACGCCGACGGCGACCCGAACAAGCGCTGGGACGCCGCCCGCAACGCGGCGCTGGCCGAGATCTTCGGCTTCTACGGCCTCGCGTATTGGTACGCCGAGCAGGTCACCATCCTGGGCTTGGGCCCGATCTGGCAGAGCGACAACGAGATCGCCAAGCGCAAGGCCGCCGCCGACCTCGACGCCGGTCAGGTCATGGCGTTCGCGCTGTCCGAGCGCGAGCACGGCGCCGACATCTACAACACCGATCTGATCCTCACCCCGAGCGAGCCGGGCAGTGCCGACGCCGAGGCCGGAATCCTGTTTCGCGCCAACGGGGAGAAGTACTACATCGGCAACGGCAACGTCGCCTCGATGGTGTCGGTGTTCTGCCGGCGCAGCGACGTCGAAGGCGCCGAGGGCTACATCTGGTTCGCCGCCGACAGCCGCCACGACGACTACCACCTGGTCGAGAGCGTCATCCACGGCCAGATGTACGTCAGCCACTTCCGGCTGGAGAACTATCCGGTCACCGCCGCCGACGTGCTGCACGAAGGGCCCGAGGGCTTCTCGGCCGCGTTGAACACCGTCAATGTCGGCAAGTTCAACCTCTGCCACGGCAGTATCGGCATGGTCGAGCACTCGTTCTTCGAGGCCATCACCCACGCCAACAACCGCATCCTCTACGGCAACCCGGTCACCGACTTCGGCCATGTGCGCGGCAATTTCGTCGACGCCTACGCGCGCCTGATCGCGATGAAGCTGTTCAGCGACCGCGCGGTGGACTACTTCCGCAGCGCCTCGCTCGAGGACCGCCGCTACCTGCTGTTCAACCCGATGACCAAGTCCAAGGTGACCTCCGAGGGCGAGGTCGCGATGACCCTGCTGCTGGATGTGCTGGCGGCCAAGGGCTTCGAGAAGGCCACCTACTTCGCGCAGGCCTCGCGCTACATCAACCACCTGCCCCGGCTCGAGGGCACCGTGCACGTGAACGTCGGCCAGATCCTGAAGTTCATGCCGAACTACCTGCTCAACCCGGCCGAGTACCCGGCGATCGGCACCGACTTGGCGCCGGGCGACCAGGAGTTCTTCTGGAAGCAGGGCCCCGCGCGCGGCGCGGGCAAGGTGCAGTTCGCCGACTGGACTCCGGCCTACGAGCGGGCCGCCGACGTGCCGAATGTCGGCCGGTTCTACGAGCAAGCGCAGGCGCTGCGCACCCTACTGCTCACCGCGGCTCCGGACGCGGCCCAGCAGCAGGACCTGGACTTCATGCTGACCATCGGTCACCTGTTCTCCACCGTGGTCTACGGCCAGCTGATCCTCGAGCAGGCCGAGCTCACCGGGCTCGATCGCGATGTCGTCGACCAGGTCTTCGACTTCCAGATCCGCGACTTCAACACCCACGCGACCGCCCTGCTCGGGAAGCCGACGGTCACCGAGGCCCAGCGTGCATGGGCCGTCGGCGCGCTGCGCAGCCCTGTCGCCGACGCCGCGCGTTTCGACCGGGTGTGGCAGCAGGTGGCGTCCTACGACGGTGCGTACGAGATGCGCCCGTAGCCGGATGCACCCCCGGCCGCCTACGTCATCGTGGGCGGCCGAGGGCGCCGGGTCGGAAGTGCTCGCGATCGTGCCTGGACGGCGCGTCCGGGGCCGCGGCGTCGCCGAGGCGGCAGTGCCCGTCGAGCCGCTGGGGCAGCTCGGTGACAGCGAGGGCCTGCCGAATGTCGTTGGTGACTACACCGCCGCGCGACCGGGGAAGGTCGTGGTGACCGGGTTCGCGCCCAGGATCGCCTGCCAGCGTGCCCGGCGCAGGGCGGACTCGGTGAGCGCCTCCGTCGCGGTGGCTCGCACGTCGGCGTCGGCGGCCTGTTCGACGACGGCGTACCATGCTGCGGCGCAATCGGATTCGACCGCGACCGCCAGGCGCGCCGCGGGGATCGGATCGTCGACCGGGAACGGCGGGGTGTAGGCGGCGCCCGCCGCCTCGGGAGCGGTGCCGCCGGCTTCCAGCAGTTCGATGGTGGCGTCGCGCCGGGCCCGGTGCGCGGCGCTGAACTCGGCGACCGTGCGCGCCCGGTCGGCATTGGCGTAGGCGGCGATCACCCCGTAGGAGTAGACGGCGGCGTACTCGCTGTCGAGCGCGCGCTGCAGCGCCTGACGTTGCTCGGTCATGTCAGCAGGACTCCCGCCTGGGTGGCACAGGCCGCGCTGATCGAGGCCAACAGGCCTGCGCGGTAACCGGATTCGGTGCGGGCCAGCGCGGCGGCGGACTGCTGCGAGCGGACCAGCTGATCGCGCAGCTGCGCGATCGTCAGCGGCTGCGTGGCGTTCGCCACGGTCGAGGCGGGCACGAGGCCGCCGTCGGGGCCTGGCACGGTGATCTCACCGGTGCGGTGCACCGGGGTGGTGCCGTCGCCGTAGACGCCGATCACCCGGTCGATCTCGGTGCGCAGGGCGTCGGCGTGCGCGCCGCGCTCGGTCGCGATCGTGGTCAGCGCCGCCTGTGACTGGGGCGCCAGGGTGATGGCGGCCTGGGCGGCCGCGGCGTCGGCGCGCGCCAGAACCTCTTGCGCGGCAAGCAGATCTGGGGCGTGCACGGTGTCGTCCTCGGCGCAGGCGGCGAGCGCGGTGAGCGTCGGGAGGCCGATGGCGGTCGTACCGACGAGCCGCAGCACCGACCGGCGGCGCCAGCCACCCGGCGCGGCCGGGGACTGCGGGTGCGCCGCGGTGGTGTGCCGGTGCGGCACCGGCCGGTGGGCGGCCGGGGCGGTCGGGCACGCGGCGGCCGAATGCCGGTGTGCCGGTGCGGCCGACGCCGGCGGCGTCGATGCGGAGGGGGTGGACGGTCCGGAATACTGCGGGACGACCGGGCCGGACGAGTCGCTCGTCAGCGGGCGGGATTCGTGCCGGTCGGAGCGCATGCCGGAAGGTCGCCCGGCGCTCGGCGGGGCGGTATGGCGGAAGGGCACGTACCCATCGTGCCAGATCCGCGCACCATGGCCCGCCCGCGCCGCGACACGGGGAGGCACGCCGGGCGGACCGGTGCGCGACGCCCGGTGGCTGGTCCTTTACACTCTCGGAGCGCGTTACGCTAGACCTTCGGCGTAGAAATTTCCGATCGCGTCACAACTGAACCAGGAGCCGCCCATATGCCGATGCCCACCGAGGAAAGGGTGAGCCAGCTCGTCGCTGAGCTCGTCGCACGCCGGGGATTCGACCTCGAGGGCGTAGCGATCGCGTCTGCGGGCAAAGACGAATTGGCGCCGGTTCGGTTGAAGGTCACCGTCGACAGCGACGGTCCGGCCGATCTGGACGCGATCGCCGAGCTCAGCCGGGAGATGTCCGAGCTGCTCGACGAAGCGGGCGATTTCGGCGAATCCGCCTATCTGCTCGAAGTGACCACCCCGGGCGTGGACCGCCCGCTGACCGCCGAGCGGCACTGGCGCCGCGCTCAGGGACGCAAGGTGAAGGTCGCGCTGCGCGACGGCGCCGAGCCGATTGAGGGCAAGGCCCGCTTCGAAGCGCGCGCCGGCCTGCTCGCCGGCGACGGCACCGTGGCGCTGGTCCTCGGCGGCAAGAACAAGCCGCACCGGGTGCACGTGCCGCTCGCCGACATCGCCTCCGCGGTGGTCCAGGTCGAGTTCAACGCACCGGGCGCCGCCGAACTCGAACTCGCCGGCGGGATCGCCGCGGGCCGCCCGGTACCGGGCGAAGAACCCGCCGACCTCGCCGCCGCAGGACAACACAGTGACTCTCCCACCGAAGGGGTTGCGGAATGAATATTGAAATCGAAGCCTTGCGGGCGATCGTCGCCGACAAGGGCATCTCGATCGAGACCGTGATCTCGGCGATCGAGTCGGCGCTGCTCACCGCCTACCGGCACACCGAGGGCCATCAGCCCAACGCGCGCATCGACATCAACCAGAAGACCGGCGTGGTCCGGGTGATGGCGCGCGAGCTCGACGCCGACGGCAACCTCGTCTCCGAATGGGACGACACCCCCGAGGGTTTCGGCCGGATCGCGGCGACCACCGCCCGCCAGGTCGTGCTGCAGCGGCTGCGCGACGCCGAGAACGAGAAGTCCTTCGGCGAGTTCGCCACCCACGAGGGCGACATCGTCGGCGGTGTCGTCCAGCGCGACGCCAGGGCCAACGCCCGCGGCATCGTGGTGGTGCGGATCGGCAGCGAGGCCAACGGCGCCGAGGGCCTGATCCCGCCCGCCGAGCAGGTGCCGGGGGAGACCTACGAGCACGGCGACCGGATCAAGTGCTACGTCTACGGCGTCTCCCGTGGCCCCCGTGGCCCGCAGATCCAGCTCTCGCGCACGCACCCGAATCTGGTGCGCAGGCTGTTCTCGCTCGAGGTGCCCGAGATCGCCGACGGCTCGGTGGAGATCGTCGCGGTGGCCCGCGAGTCGGGGCACCGCTCCAAGATCGCCGTGCGGTCCACCGTGCCCGGCGTGAACGCCAAGGGCGCGTGCATCGGCCCGATGGGCCAGCGCGTGCGCAACGTGATGAGCGAGCTGGCGGGCGAGAAGATCGATATCATCGACTACGCCGAGGATCCGGCGACGTTCGTCGGCAACGCGCTCTCGCCGTCGAAGGTGGTTTCGGTCACCGTCGTCGATCCGGAAGCCAGGGCGGCCCGGGTGATCGTGCCGGACTTCCAGCTGTCGCTGGCGATCGGCAAGGAGGGCCAGAATGCCCGCCTGGCCGCCCGCCTGACCGGCTGGCGCATCGATATCCGCAGCGACGCGGCTCCGGAGCAGGGCGATTCCGCCCGGCCGGAGGCGCACCGTAGTTGACGAAAACGCGGGAATCCCGACCCTCGGATGACATGTTCGTAACTTCGGAAGGGGAGGGGTTCGTCGTTATGACCGGGTCACCGGTAGAGTGGGTGGAAGACCGGCCCGCGCAATCCGTTCGAACCTGTATCGGATGCCGTCAGCGCGAGCCGTCTGCCGACCTGTTGCGGATCGTGGCGCAGCATCGGGACACCGGCTCTGCCGGGGCTCCTGCTGTTGCGATCGTTCCCGATCCGCGGCGCAGACTTCCCGGACGGGGTGCCTGGCTGCACCCCGTTTCAGCTTGTCTGCGTTCCGCAGAGCGGCGCCGAGCATTCGGCAGAGCCCTACGAGTGTCCGGAAATCTGGATATCTCAGCCCTGGAGCAGTACCTCGAGAACAGGCACGAGCACTCATGAGCACACCGTGAAGCACCAACGATGAACGTCCATCGGAGATAACCCGAGGTCGTGCGGGCCGCCGTCCCCTTACACGGTGGCGCTGCTCGGCCTCTCAGTGAGGAGAGCAGTGGCAGGCAAGGCCCGCGTGCACGAGTTGGCCAAAGAACTCGGTGTCACGTCCAAAGAACTACTCGCGAAGCTCAAGGAGCAAGGCGAGTTCGTGAAGTCGGCGTCCTCGACGGTGGAAGCACCCGTCGCTCGTCGTCTGCGCGAATCGCTCGCGTCGAAGTCCGCCCCGGCGGGCGACGCGAAGCCGGCGGCCCGTCCCGGTCCGTCCCAGGCGGCCCGTCCGGGCGCCAAGCCCACCCCCGGTGGCGGCCCCCGTCCCGGTCCGCGTCCGGCCCCGGCGGCACCCGCCGCCCCGGCCCCCGCGGCTCCGGTGGCTCCGGCCGCCGAATCGGCTCCGGTCGAGGCCAAGCTTGGCTCCGGCCGCTCGGCCTGCCCCGGCCGCCGCACAGTCGGCGCCCGCCGCGAAGCCGGCCGGTGCCCCCGCGCCCGGTCCGCGTCCGGCCCCCGGCGCACCGCGTCCGGGTCAGCCCGCCGCCGGTCAGGCCCGTCCGGGTCAGCCCGCACCGGGTGCTCCGGCCCCGCGTCCGGCCGGTCCCGGCCCGAAGCCCGGCCCGAAGACTCCGCGCGTCGGCAACAACCCGTTCAGCTCCGCCCCGGATCGTGAGCGTCCGGCGCCGCGTCCCGCCCCGCAGGGCGGCCCGCGACCGACTCCGGGTCAGGGCGGTCCCCGTCCGGCTCCCGGTCAGGGTGGTCCGCGTCCGGCTCCGGGTCAGGGCGGTCCCCGTCCCGGCCAGGGTCAGGGTGGTCCGCGTCCGGCCGCCGCGCAGGGCGGTGCCCCGCGTCCCGGTGGCCCGCGCCCCAACCCGGGCTCGATGCCGCCGCGTCCGAACCCCGGTGCCATGCCCCAGCGCTCCGCGCGTCCGGGTCCGGCGGCCGGTGGCCGTCCGGGTCGTCCGGGTGGCGCTCCCGGTGGCGGCGCAGGTCGTCCCGGTGGCGGCGGTGGCGGCTACCGCGGTGGCGGTGGCGGTGCCCCCGGTGCAGGTCAGGGTGCCGGTGCACCCGCGGCCGGTGGTTTCCGTGGTCGTCCCGGTGGCGGCGGCGGTCGTCCGGGTGGTCCCGGTGGCCGTGGTGGCGCGGCCGGTGCGTTCGGTCGTCCCGGTGGCGCTCCGCGTCGTGGCCGTAAGTCGAAGCGGGCGAAGCGCGCCGAATACGAGAACATGCAGGCGCCCGCCGTCGGTGGCGTGCGGCTGCCTCGCGGCAACGGCGAGATCATCCGTCTCGCCCGTGGCGCGTCGCTGTCGGACTTCGCCGAGAAGATCGACGCGAACCCGGCTGCCCTCGTGCAGGCGCTGTTCAACCTCGGCGAGATGGTCACCGCGACCCAGTCGGTGAACGACGAGACCCTCGAGCTGCTCGGCGGCGAGATGAACTACGTCGTCCACGTCGTCAGCCCCGAGGACGAGGACCGCGAGCTGCTGGAATCGTTCGATCTCACCTACGGCGAGGACGCCGGCGGCGAGGACGACCTCGAGCAGCGTCCGCCGGTCGTGACCGTCATGGGTCACGTCGACCACGGTAAGACCCGACTGCTGGACACGATCCGTAAGGCCAACGTCCGTGAGGGCGAGGCCGGTGGCATCACCCAGCACATCGGTGCCTACCAGGTGCTGACGAACCTGAACGACGAAGAGCGCCTGATCACCTTCATCGACACCCCGGGTCACGAGGCGTTCACCGCCATGCGTGCCCGTGGTGCGAAGGCCACCGACATCGCGATCCTCGTGGTCGCGGCCGACGACGGCGTCATGCCGCAGACGGTGGAAGCGATCAACCACGCCCAGGCGGCCGACGTGCCGATCGTGGTGGCGGTCAACAAGATCGACAAGGAAGGCGCGAACCCGGACAAGATCCGGCAGCAGCTGACCGAGTACGGCCTGGTGACCGAGGAATACGGTGGCGACACCATGTTCGTCGACATCTCGGCCAAGCAGGGCACCAACATCGACGCGCTGCTGGAAGCGGTCCTGCTGACCGCCGACGCCTCGCTCGACCTGCGGGCCAACCCGGACATGGACGCCCAGGGTGTCGCCATCGAGGCGCACCTCGACCGCGGCCGTGGCCCCGTGGCCACCGTGCTCATCCAGCGCGGCACGCTGCGCGTCGGTGACTCGATCGTGGCGGGCGACGCCTACGGTCGCGTGCGCCGCATGGTCGACGAGCACGGCGACGACGTCGAGGCGGCCCTGCCGTCGCGGCCCGTCCAGGTCATCGGTTTCACCTCGGTGCCCGGCGCAGGCGACAACCTGCTCGTGGTCGACGAGGACCGGATCGCTCGCCAGATCGCCGACCGCCGCAATGCGCGCAAGCGCAACGCACTGGCCGCGCGCAGCCGCAAGCGGATCAGCCTGGAAGATCTGGATGCCGCCCTGAAGGAGACTTCGGAGCTCAACCTGATCCTCAAGGGCGACAACTCCGGTACGGTCGAGGCCCTCGAAGAGGCCCTGCTCGGCATCGAGATCGACGACGAGGTGCGTCTGCGCGTCATCGACCGCGGTGTCGGTGGCGTCACCGAGACCAACGTCAACCTGGCGTCGGCCTCGAACGCGATCATCATCGGCTTCAACGTCCGTGCGGAGGGCAAGGCCACCGAGCTGGCCAACCGCGAGGGCGTCGACATCCGGTACTACTCGGTGATCTACCAGGCCATCGACGAGATCGAGAAGGCCCTCAAGGGCATGCTCAAGCCGATCTACGAAGAGGTCGAGCTGGGCCGGGCGGAGATCCGCGCGATCTTCCGTTCGTCGAAGGTCGGCAACATCGCCGGCTGCATGGTCCTGTCGGGTTCGGTCAAGCGCAACGCCAAGGCGCGCCTGATCCGCGACGGCCGAGTGGTCGCCGAGACGATGACCATCTCCTCGCTCAAGCGGGAGAAGGACGACGCCACCGAGGTCCGCGAAGGTTTCGAGTGCGGTATGACCGTGACCTACAACGACATCAAGGACGGCGACATCATCGAGGCGTACGAGCTGCGCGAGAAGCCGCGCGACTGATCACGCACACCGTTCCACACGCCGCATCCGACACCTCGGGTGCGGCGTGTGGTCATGCGGGCAATCCATCCATCTACCAGGAGGTGAGCACCGCTGTACATCGGTGCGCTCGAATTCGATCTACTGCTCGGTGACGTGCACTCGCTCAAGGAGAAGCGGTCGGTGATCCGCCCGATTCTCGCCGAGTTGCAGAAGCGCTTCGCCGTGAACGCCGCCGAGGCGGGCGACCAGGACCTCCACCGCCGGGCACTGCTCGGTGTGGCCATGGTCAGTGCGGAGACGGAGCACCTGAACGAGGTGCTCGACAAGTGTGAGCGGCACGTCGCCGCCCGTCCGGAGATAGAGTTGCTGGCAGTACGCCGCCGGATCTTCGGACCCGAAGACTAGAGGGAGGTATCGCCATGGTGGATCAAGCCAGGGCACGCCGACTCGCCAAGCGGATTTCCGCGATCGTGGCCACCGCGATCGAGTACGAGATCAAGGATCCGCGGCTGCGGTTCGTCACCGTCACCGATGCCAAGGTGACCGGCGATCTGCGCGAGGCAACGGTGTTCTACACGGTGATGGGCGAGACGCTCGACACCGAACCCGACTACACGGCCGCGGCCGCCGGTCTGGACGCGGCCAAGGGCGTGCTGCGGTCCAAGGTGGGTGCGGGCACCGGGGTGAAGTTCACCCCGATCCTGTCGTTCACGCTGGACAAGGTGCCCGACGCGGCCCGCGAGATGGAGGAGCTGCTGGCCCGGGCTCGTGCCATCGACGACGAGGTCGCCAAGGTCGCGGCCAATGCCACGCACGCCGGTGAGGCCGACCCGTACAAGTCCGATCGCGACGACGACGGCGACGAGTAACCCCGATGACCAGCGTCCGTGACGCGACCGTGCCGGCCGCCGCCGTCGCCGCCCTGGCGACGGCGCGTTCGGTGACGGTGCTGTGTCACGTGCAGCCCGATGCCGACACCATCGGCAGCGGGCTCGCGCTGGCACTGGCGCTGGAGCGCAAGGGCGTGCCGGTAGTGGTGTCCTTCGCCGAACCCGCCGACCTGCCCGCCTCGCTGCGGACGCTGCCCGGCGGGCATCTGTTGGTGGCGCCCGCCGAGGTACCGCTCGAGGTCGACCTGCTGGTCGTCGTCGATTGCGGTGCGCGCAGCAGGCTCGGGGTGCTCGCCGACCGGCTGGCCGGGGCGAGGACCACGCTGGTCATCGATCATCACCGGGCCAACGACGGGTTCGGCACCGTCGACCTGATCGACGAGTCGGCGGCCTCGACCACCGAGCTCGTCACCCGTCTGCTCGACGCGTGGGGCATCCCGATCGATGCCGCCATCGCGCACTGCCTGTTCGCGGGCCTGGTCACCGACACCGGCTCGTTCCGCTGGGCCAGGACCGGCAGCCATGCCATGGCCGAACGGCTGCTGGCCACCGGAATCGACGGCGCCGAGATCACCCGCGTCCTGCTCGACACCCACCCCTACGCGTGGTTGCCGATGCTGTCGAAGGTGCTGTCCACAGCGGTGGTCGTCCCCTCGGCCGCCGGGGTGGGGCTGGTCTACGCGCTGGTACGCGCCGCCGACACCCACGACGTGGGCCCCGAGGAGGTGGAGAGCGTCATCGACGTCGTCCGCACCACCGCGGAGGCCGGGATCGCCGCCGTCTTCAAGGAGGCCCGCGGCCAGAACGACCGCTGGACCGTCTCCCTGCGCTCCCGCGATTCCGCGCCCGGCGCCGCCGACGGGGTGGATGTCGCCGCGATCGCCGGTAAATTCGGCGGCGGTGGACATCGCTTCGCGGCGGGGTACACCACCTACGGCAACGCCACCGACGTAGTGCGGGCGTTGGTCACCGCCCTCGACTGAGCAGGTCTTCCTCCTCGGTTTCAGCCGGCTCCGGGCACGCCCCACAAGATAGGACCCGGCTGAGCTGGTGACTGCCCAGCCGGACCACGATTCGGTCGGCCTGTAGCCCGGCCGACACCGGGGCTGTCAGCCGACCGGGACGGGGTCGCGGCGTAGCCGCACTACGAGCGGTACGCCCAGCAGCGTTGCGGCGGCGCACAATCCGAATGCCAGTGCCGGTCGGTCGACGAGCAGCCCGGTGGCCCCGGCGACGACCAGGCCGCCGAGATTGCCGGTCATCCAGATGAGCCCGGCTGCGGTGCCCTCGGCCACCCCGGTGTGGCGTTCGGTCATGGTGAGCACGATCGGCAGCGCGGGGAGCAGGGTGAGACCGATCAGGACGAAGGCCAGGAATCCGGTGGCGAGTCCGGGCGCCACGGCGACGAGCAGACAGGCGAGACCGCTGGCCGTGAGACCCACCATGACCGCGGGCAGTTCGGCTCCGCGCCGCAGCACCGCCACCGGCACCACCGCGCACCCGATGACCCCGGCCACGACATTGATCAGCAGCACGATGCTCGCGGCGTCGGCGCTGACCCCGGCGGGTTCGAGCAGCGCCTGACCGTAGGTGGCCAGGGCGACGAAGGTGCCGAACGGGAAGAAGACCGCCGCGCACAGCCGGCGGATGTACGGGTCACGCAGGGTCGTGCGCAGCGCGGCCAGCGGTTCACCCGCCGGACGCAATGGTTCCGCGCCCGCCGCGACCTGCCCCGGCCGCAGCAATTCGACGGTGAGCAGCAGCGCCGCCACACTGGCGAACCCGGCACCGAGGGCGGTCAGCGTCCACAGCTGGCTCTCGGCGGGGAAGATCGCGCCGAGCACGAAGGCCGCGGCCATCCCGGCGAAGGTGCTGGCGGTGCCGACCGCGATCCCGGTCGGGCGGTTCTTCTCGGCCAGGTAGTGCCCGGCGACGCCGGTGATCGCATTGAGCACCAGCGGCTGGGCGATGGCCACGATCGTCTGACCGAGCAGTGCCATCGCGAAGCTGTCGTGCAGCAACCGCAGGTCGGCGCCGATCGCGGTGAGCACCGCGCCCGCGATCAGGGCCGGCCGGAACCAGCGGTCGAGCAGGATGCCCGCCGGGATCGCCAGCACCACGTACAGCAGCGGGAACATGTTGGCCAGCCAGCCGACCGCCGACTCCGACACCCCGAAATGGTGCGCGGCCACCGTGGTGACCGGCGCGTAGTTGAGCCACACGATCTGGGTCGCCGCGCCCACGAGGGCGAACGCCATGATCACGCGCCACCGCTGTACAAACGCCATGGTTGCTGTCCTGAGAGCTCGGGGCGAACCGGATCGGTCCGCTGACTGGGCGAGTGACCAGTATTGCCGTTGGCGGCGGGTGCCGCGACATTTACCAGGGAAATCGCCGTCATCGTCCGGCTCCCCACCGGCCGTCGTCCGGTTCGGCATTCCACCCGGTCGGTGGGTCGGCGCCTGTCCGGGTCTGTACCCCGCCCGACGATGGATCGGCGCCCGTCGCGGCGTGCGATCGCGGCTTCGCGGGTGTGCGAGCATCGGTGTCGTGCGTCGGATCGGGCGCCATCGACGGGGAGGCGGAGGCTGATGTCCACGGTTGATCCGGACGCCGAGGTGGGGCCGCGGCGGATTCTCGGGATCGCGTTGCCCACGCTCGGCGTGCTCGTGGCCGAACCGCTGTATCTGCTGTTCGACATGGCGATCGTCGGCAGGCTCGGGGCGCTGGCCCTGGCCGGGCTCGCGGTCGGCGGGGTGATCGTGGGGTCGGTCAGCACCCAGCTCACCTTCCTGTCGTACGGCACCACCGCGCGGGCGGCGCGACGGCACGGCTCGGGGGACCGGGCGGGCGCGGTTGCGGAGGGGGTGCAGGCGAGCTGGGTGGGCGCGGCGATCGGGGTGCTCATCCTGGTGGTGGTGCAGTTGTTCGCCGGGCCACTGTGCGCGGCGATCGCCGGTGGCGGCGAGATCGCCGACGAGGCACTGCGCTGGGTGCGAATCGCCCTGTTCGGTGTGCCGCTGATCTTGCTGTCGATGGCGGGCAACGGCTGGATGCGCGGGGTACAGGACGTGCGCCGCCCGCTGATGTTCGTGGTGGCGGGATTGGCGCTGTCGGCCGTGCTGTGTCCGGTGCTGGTGTACGGGCTGCTCGGGGCGCCGCGCCTGGAGCTGGCGGGGTCGGCGGTGGCCAATGTGATCGGCCAGCTGGTTTCCGGTGGCCTGTTCGGCGCCGCGCTGCTGCGTGAACGGGTCTCGCTGCGTCCGCACCCCGCCGTGATGCGGGCGCAGCTGGTCCTCGGCCGCGATCTCATCGTGCGCAGCCTGTCGTTCCAGGCGTGCTTCATCTCCGCGGCCGCGGTCGCCGCCCGCTTCGGCGCCGCCTCGGTCGCCGCCCACCAGCTGGTGCTGCAACTGTGGAATTTCCTGGCGCTGACCCTGGATTCGCTGGCCATCGCGGCCCAGACCCTCGTCGGCGCGGCACTCGGCGCGGACAACGTACGGGGCGCCAAAGGCATCGCCCGCCGGGTCACCGGCTGGTCGGAGATCTTCGCCCTGGTGCTGGCCGGCGTCTTCGCCGCGGGCGCGGGGGTGATCCCGCTGCTGTTCACCGACGATGCCCAGGTCCTCGATCGCACCCACGTCATCTGGTGGTTCTTCGTCGCCATGATCCCGGTGGCCGGTGCCGTCTTCGCCCTCGACGGAGTCCTGCTCGGCGCGGGCGATGCCGCCTTCCTGCGCACCGCCACGCTGGTCGCCGCCCTGGTCGGCTTCCTTCCGCTGATCTGGCTGTCCCTGGTCTTCGACTGGGGCGTCGCGGGTATCTGGTCCGGCCTGGTCGCGTTCATGCTCCTGCGCCTGGTCGCCGTCGTCGCCCGCGCCCGCTCCGGCCGCTGGGCCCGCGTCGGCGCCGATATCCCGTCCGGGGCCGCCTAGAGAGTGGCGCTCGTCACAGCGATGCCTCGGTCGGCGATGTCGCACTACCGTCGGACCGGAGGGCTTCGAACCGATGATGGAGGCGAAGTAGTGCGTGGCGTGATGTCGAGGAGTCTCCGATCGGCGGTCGCTACCGCGGTCCTGCTCACCGGGCTCGGAATCGGGATTCCCACGGCCCACGCGGCTCCCGACGGGGCGGGAGCGCTGCTCGGGCACATCGATCAGCCCGCGGGCTGGGGTGACTGGTCGCGCGCGGCGATCGTGGACTATCGCACCGAGGGGCCGACCGGCGGACTGATCAACGGCGCCGGTCTCGTGCTGTTGCCGAGCTCGCCACCGCCCGCCGGCGGCTACCCGATCGTGGCGTGGGACCACGGCACCAGCGGTCTCGGTCCGCAGTGCGGCATCACGACGAACAAGGCGGTCCATGAGCGACCGCTGCTGCAATCGTTCCTCGATCGCGGGTGGGCCGTGGTCGCGCCGGACTATCTCGGGCTGTCCGTCGGTTCCGACACCGTGCACCCCTACCTGCACACCCGCACCGAGGCGACGGCGACGATCGACCTCGTCCGGGCCGCCCGCGCGGCGGAGCCGGGACTCTCGGCCACCTGGGCGGTGGTCGGCGGGTCGCAGGGTGGTCACGCGGCGCTGGCCACCGGCAATCTCGCGGGAGACTACGCGCCGGAACTGGACTTCCGGGGCACCGTCGCGCTGGCGCCGGAATCCAATTTCGAGCAGATCCTGTCCCGGCTCGACCCGCGAGTGCCGAATCTGCCGATCGTGGACGAGCTGGTCGGCCCGTTCGCGGGAATCCTCGCCGGGCTGCGCGCCACCCGTCCCGATCTGGATGTGAACGGCCTGCTCAGCTCGCGCGGACGGGAGGTCGTCGACACGATCGCCACCAGCTGCGTCGACGACTTCGGCGCGGTGGTCGACGGCGCGTCGATCGGTGCGCTGCTGGCGCGCCCGGTGGACGCCGACGGCATCGGCGCGGCGTTGCGTGACTACATGGTGGTCCCCACCGTCGGCTACCGGCAGCCGATCCTGATCGTCCACGGTGCCGCCGACACGGTGGTCCCGCTGCCGATGACCTACACGCTGCTCGCGCAGATGCGGACCTCGGGAACCGCGGTGGAGTTCGGCCAGTACCCCGGCGGACACCCCGAGATCGACGACCAGGCGCGGCCCCAGGTGCTGTCCTTCGTCGACGGCTTGTTCCGCCGCTGACTCGGCGCGGGTAAGGCGCCGGTTCGCGGGTGTGTCACTGTGGACAGGTGATTCCGAAGTTGATGGCGGTCAGTGATGTGCACGTGGGGCATCAGGGCAACAAGCCGGTGGTCGAGCAGATCCATCCGGATTCGCCGGAGGACTGGCTGATCGTCGCCGGTGACGTGGGCGAGAAGGCCGAAGAGGTCCGCTGGGCGCTGGAGCTGCTGCGTGGCCGGTTCGCGAAGGTCATCTGGGTGCCGGGCAATCACGAGCTCTGGACGACGCCCAAGGACCCGGTGCAGATGCACGGCGCCGCGCGCTACGACTACCTGGTCTCGATGTGCCGTGACCTCGATGTGGTGACCCCGGAGGATCCGTTCCCGGTGTGGACCGGCTCGGGCGCCGAGCGGTACGGCGGCCGCGTCACCATCGCGCCGATGTTCCTGCTCTACGACTACTCCTGGCTGCCCGCGGGCACGACCACCAAGGCGCAGGGCCTGGCCGTCGCGCGGGAACGCAATGTCGTCGCGACCGACGAGTTCCTGCTGACCCCCGACCCGTACCTCACCCGCGACGCCTGGTGCCACGCCCGCGTGCAGTACACCCAGCGCCGCCTCGACGCGCTGGGCCCCGACGCCCCGGTGGTGCTGGTCAACCACTTCCCGCTGGTCCGCCAGCCCACCGACATCCTGTTCTACCCCGAGTTCTCGATGTGGTGCGGCACCGATCTCACCGCCGACTGGCACACCAGCTACAACGTGGTCTGCTCGGTCTACGGCCACCTGCACATCCCGCGCACCACGTACTACGACGGAGTCCGCTTCGAGGAGGTCTCCCTCGGCTACCCCCGCGAGTGGAAGCGCCGTGGCATGCCCGAGCCCCTGCTGCGCCAGATCCTGCCCGAGCCGGTCTACGCCGACGGCGCTCTCAACCCCTGGGGCGGCCACTTCGCCGTCACCCCGGAAATGGAAGCGGCCGCGGCCGAGATGCGCGCCAAGGCCGACCGCCGACGCGGCATCTGACCACTACTAGGCTGGGACTCGATGATTGACAACATTCTGCCCTCGGGCGTCGCCGCCGCCGAGTTGCTGGCGTACCCGGAGGACCTGAAGGCGCATCCCGCCGAGGAGCACCTCATCGCCAAGTCGGTCGAGAAGCGTCGGCGTGACTTCATCGGTGCCCGCCACTGTGCCCGCCTCGCGCTCGAGCAGCTGGGTGAGCCGCCGGTGGCCATCGGCAAGGGGGAGCGGGGCATGCCGTTGTTCCCGCGCGGTGTGGTCGGCAGCCTGACCCACTGCGACGGCTACCGCGCCGCGGCGATGGCGCACGCGTTGCGGTTCCGCTCGGTCGGCATCGACGCCGAACCGCACGGCGCGCTGCCCGAGGGCGTGCTCGACTCGGTCAGTCTGCCCGCCGAGCGGGACTGGCTGGCCACCGCGCCCGCCGACGGCCTGCACCTGGACCGCCTGCTGTTCTGCGCGAAGGAGGCCACCTACAAGGCCTGGTTCCCGCTGACCCTGCGCTGGCTCGGTTTCGAGGACGCGCACATCAGTTTCGAGATCGATTCCCGCACCGCCGATTCCGGCGCGGGCACCTTCCACACGCAGCTGCTCGTGCCCGGGACGACGAACGACGGCGGCGCCCCGCTGACCTCGTTCGACGGCCGCTGGATGATCGCCGACGGGCTGATCCTGACCGCGATCGCGCACGGCTGATGGCCGCGCGCACCCCCGCGGTCGACCAGCTCGGCGGCCTGGTCATCGTCGACAAGGACGGCGGCTGGACCAGCCACGATGTCGTCGCGCGCAGTCGGAAGCTGTTGCGCACCAAGAAGGTCGGGCACGCGGGCACCCTCGATCCGATGGCCACCGGCGTGCTCGTGCTCGGCGTGGAACGGGCGACCAAACTGCTCGGTCAGCTGATCCTCACCACCAAGGCCTACACCGCGACCATCCGGCTCGGCCAGGCCACGATCACCGATGACGCCGAGGGCGAGGTCACCACGACCACTCCCGCGCTGCACGTCACCGATGCCGCGATCGCCGCCGGTGTCGCGGCGCTGACCGGCGACATCGAGCAGGTCCCGGCCACGGTGAGCGCCATCAAGGTCGACGGCGAACGCGCCTACGCCCGCGCCCGCGCCGGGGAGGACGTGCAGCTCGCCGCCCGTCCGGTGACGGTGTCGCGCTTCGACATCCTGGCCCGCCGCGATGTCGCCGACGGCGAATTCGTCGACCTGGACGTGGAAGTCGAGTGCTCCTCGGGCACCTACATCCGTGCCCTGGCCCGCGATCTCGGCGCCGCCCTCGGCGTCGGCGGTCACCTGACGGCCCTGCGCCGCACCAGGGTCGGCCCGTTCACGCTCGAACACGCGCGCACCCTGGAGCAGCTGGCCGCCGCAGCGGCGGCCGAAGAGCCGCTGCTCAGTCTCGATATCGACACCGCGGTACGCACGGCGTTCCCGCACCGCGACATCGACGAGACCCAGGCGAACGACCTGCGCAACGGCCGCTGGCTCGAACCGATCGGGATCAGGGGCGTGTACGCGGCCATCGATCCGTCGGGCCGCGCCATCGCGCTGCTCGAGGAGAGCGGCAAGCGCGCTGCCTCGGTCATGGTGGTCCGTCCCCAGGGCATCGGCGACTGACGCGGAAAGCCGGGCGCCGCATCATCACCGGCGTCCCGGTGTCCGCGCCGTGGCCGACGTTCGGGCGCAGGTGTCCCGGCCGGGCTCGCCGGACCTCGTCGCTTCCGCCTACGTAGAGTGGCGGTGACGGTCGGCGTGCGGATGTCGCCGATCGCGGGGAAGGGCTAAGCGATGAGTACAGAGCCGGTCGACACGTTCACGCTGTGGGACCGCGACGGGGACGGGCTGGTGTCGGTCGACGACATCGCCGCCGGAATCCGTTCCGCCGGTATCGAGGTCGACCGCGCGGCGATCGAACGCCTGGTCGCCGCCGCCGACACCAACGGCGACTTCCTGGTCTCGCGTGCCGAATTCGACGCCGCCGTGGTCGCGGGCCGCATCGAGGTGACCGACGCCGACGCGGCGTTCCGGGTCTTCGACATCAACGGCGACGGGCGGATCTCGGTGAGCGAACTGGATTCGCTGATCCGCCATGTCGGCGGCGGCCGCATCGAGGAACCGGCCGCGGACCTGCTCGCGGCCGCCGATCAGAACGGCGACGGCTACCTCTCGCTCGCGGAATTCCGTGTGCTGCTGGACTTCCTGTCCCGCTGAGCTCGCCGTCGCGATATCAGGACCACCGGACGGTGGTTAGCACCACAGCCGCCCCTCGCGATAGCCAGGACGAATAGCTCTCGGCTTCGAAGGGGTGGGCCATGGCCGCACAGCGGAGGGCCGGTAACCGGAGCTAGGCCGTCAACCAGATGGCCTCGGCGGCAAGGGTGCCCAGTTCGGTCGGGGTCTCGGCGGCGGCGATGCGGACCGCGATGGTGCCGGCGAAATCGCGTCGCTCCTCGACCGCGATGACGGTGTCGAGGGCGATGCCGACCGAGTCGAAGTAGCGCAGCATCGCGGGGTCGGAGTCGGAGATGCGGGCGACGCGGCCGGATTCGCCCGCGGCGAAGTCGGACAGGCGGCGGGCCGGGGGAGTGGGGACCGCGCCGTCGACCGACGGGATGGGGTCGCCGTGCGGATCGCGGTCGGGATGGCCGAGTTTGGCGTCGATGCGCGACATCAGCAGTTCCGAGACCGCGTGCTCGAGCACCTCGGCCTCGTCGTGCACCTCGTCCCAGCCGTACCCGAGCTCGTTCACCAGGAACGTCTCGATCAGCCGGTGCCTGCGCACCATGGCGACGGCGGCGCGACGGCCGTGGTCGGTGAGGGTGATCGAGCCGTAGCGGGCGTGCTCGACCAGACCCTGATCGGCGAGCTTGCGCACCGCCTCCGACACCGTCGAGGCCGACACGCCGATCCGCTCGGCGAGCAGCTTGGTCGAGACCTTCTCCTGTGACCACTCC
This sequence comes from Nocardia fodinahabitans, assembly GCF_052983615.1. Taxonomy (NCBI): domain Bacteria; kingdom Bacillati; phylum Actinomycetota; class Actinomycetes; order Mycobacteriales; family Nocardiaceae; genus Nocardia; species Nocardia fodinahabitans. The sequence continues at coordinate 921,995 of NZ_JBRJJC010000001.1, read as the reverse complement.
TGCGCGGTCCAGATGACCTTCAGGTAGTCCTGCGCTACCGCGGACAACTCGGGCGCGAGCGTCGCGGTGGCAGCGAGTTCGGCCTGTTCACCGGGCGGTGTCGACGCTCGGCGGGTAGCGACATCTCGTTTACCTGGCACATCATTGATGTTAGGCATCCCTGGCCCGAATGACACATCGGCGGACCGGCACGGCGTCGGTGAATAACGTTGCGTAGGCTTCGCTCTGTGCAGAGATGGCGAAGTCTCGACGATGTGCCCGCGGACTGGGGGCGCTGCGTCCTCACGATCGGCGTGTTCGACGGCGTGCATCGCGGGCACGCGCAGCTGATCAGCCGCGCGGTGGCCGCGGCGAAGAAGCGTGATGTTCCCTCGGTTCTGATGACCTTCGATCCGCATCCGATGGAAGTGGTCCGGCCGGGTTCCCATCCCGCGCAGCTCACCACCCTGACCCGGCGGGCCGAGCTCGCCGAGGAACTGGGGATCGACGTGTTCTGCGTGATGCCGTTCACCCAGGACTTCATGCAGCTCACCCCGGCCGGGTACGTGCACGATCTGCTGGTCGAGCGGCTGCACGTCACCGAGGTCGTCGTCGGCGACAACTTCACCTTCGGCAAGAAGGCGGCAGGCACCGTCGACACGATGCGCGAGCTGGGCGCCCGCTTCGGCTTCGAGGTCGACGGCGTCACCCTGCTCGGCGAGCACGCCGTCACCTTCTCCTCCACCTACATCCGCGCCTGCGTCGACGCGGGCGACATGGTGGCCGCCGCCGAGGCACTGGGCCGTCCGCATCGTGTCGAAGGTGTCGTCGTGCACGGTGACGGCCGCGGTCGCGGGCTCGGCTTCCCGACGGCCAACGTCGCGCCGCCGATGCACGCGGCGATCCCCGCCGACGGCGTGTACGCGGGCTGGTTCACCGTGCTCGGCCCCGGCCCGACCATCGGCACCGTCGAACCCGGCGAGCGGGCGATGGCCGCCATCTCGGTCGGCACCAACCCCACCTTCTCCGGCCGTTCACGCACCGTGGAGGCGTTCGTCCTCGACGGCGAGGCCGATCTGTACGGCCAGCACGTCGCGGTCGACTTCGTCGAGCAGCTGCGCGGGATGCGCAAGTTCGACACCATCGACGACCTGGTCGAGGCCATGGGCCGGGACGTCGAGAACGCGCGCAAGGTGCTCACCGCCGCCGACGCCTGAGGCCGGTTCGGCCCGCGAAGACGCCCTCCGGTACAGTCGACCCTCGGGTTTGCTGCGGTCCGCGGTGGCGCCCACCCCGGGTAACCGGACTTTCGAGCGCGGAACTGAGAATAGGAGTCGATGCCCCATGGCGCTGACCACTGAGCAGAAGTCGGCCATTCTGGCCGAGTACGGCCTGCACGAGAAGGACACCGGCTCGCCGGAGGCGCAGATCGCGCTGCTGTCGAAGCGGATCTCGGACCTGACCGAGCACCTGAAGCAGCACAAGCACGATCACCACACCCGGCACGGCCTGCTGGCCCTGATCGGTCGTCGTCGCCGCCTGTCGAAGTACCTGCAGGCCAAGGACATCAACCGCTACCGTTCGCTCATCGAGCGTCTCGGCCTGCGTCGGTAACATTGGAAGCTGGTGCCGCGGGTTTTCGGCCTCGTGACCCCGGATCCGAGGGGCGATACTGCGCCTTCGGCGGTACGTCTCGCCCCTCGGATCCGGGGCGGCCGAAAACGTGGGGGGTAGTTCGAAGGACACGCCTTCGCCAGGAGGCGGTCGGCGAGTAGCCAATGGGAAGAAGTACACTTCTTCTCGTTGGCTATTCGTGTATTCGGGACCATCGGGTTTCCGCGTGCACTACAACATGTGACAGCCGTGTGCATCCGTCCGCGTGGCGTCGGTCTTCGGTAGTGGCCTTTCGGTAGGCGTTTTTCCCGCCGCCGTCGGGCTTCGATCGATGACCGCCTCCGCGTCGCCGCTTCCAAGGGGATCCGGCCGGGTGCTGCGCGTGGCAGCCAGGAGGGTTTCCACGTGTCCGTGTCCGGTACGGCTGACGAATAGCTGGTTCGCGCCCACATGGTGCTGCGCTCCGGCGAGACGAGAGGTCGAGAGAAGAAAAATGACGCAGACAACTGAACGTACTTCGACTGCGGTCGAGGTCGAGCCCGGTGTTTTCGAGTCGGTCGCGCTGATCGACAACGGTAGCTTCGGCACCCGCACCATCCGCTTCGAGACGGGCCGTCTGGCCAAGCAGGCCGCCGGATCCGTCGTCGCCTACCTGGACGACGAGACCATGCTGCTGTCGGCGACCACCGCCGGCAAGCACCCCAAGGACCAGTTCGACTTCTTCCCGCTGACGGTCGACGTCGAAGAGCGCATGTACGCCGCGGGCCGCATCCCCGGCTCGTTCTTCCGTCGTGAGGGCCGCCCCTCCACCGACGCGATCCTGACCTGCCGCCTGATCGACCGTCCGCTGCGCCCGTCGTTCGTCGACGGCCTGCGCAACGAGATCCAGGTCGTGGTCACCGTGCTGAGCCTGGACCCGCAGGATCTCTACGACGTGGTGGCCATCAACGCCGCCTCGGCATCCACCCAGATCTCCGGCCTGCCGTTCTCCGGCCCGGTCGGCGGCGTGCGCGTGGCCCTGATCGGTGACCAGTGGGTCGCGTTCCCGACGGTGGAGCAGCTCGAGGGCGCCGTGTTCGACATGGTCGTCGCGGGCCGCGTCACCGACACCGGTGACGTCGCCATCATGATGGTCGAGGCCGAGGCCACCGACAAGGTCATCGCCCTGATCGAGGACGGCGCCCAGGCGCCCACCGAGGCCGTCGTGGCCGAGGGCCTCGAGGCCGCCAAGCCGTTCATCGCCCGCCTGTGCCGCGCGCAGTCGGACCTGGCGACCCTGGCCGCCAAGCCCACCGAGGAGTTCCCGCTCTTCCCGCCGTACGCCGCCGACGTGTTCGAGGCCGTCGAGGGCACCGCCAAGCGTGAGCTGAACGAGGCGCTGAGCATCGCCGACAAGCAGGCCCGCGAGGCCAAGATCGACGAGATCAAGCTGGAGGTGCTCTCGCGTCTGGGCGAGGACTTCACCGGTCGCGAGAAGGAACTGGGCGCGGCGTTCCGCTCGGTCACCAAGAAGCTGGTGCGTCAGCGCATCCTCACCGACGGCTTCCGCATCGACGGCCGTGGTCTGGCCGACATCCGCGCGCTGTCCGCCGAGGTCGCCGTGATCCCGCGCGCCCACGGTTCGGCGCTGTTCGAGCGTGGCGAGACCCAGATCATGGGCGTCACCACCCTGGACATGGTGAAGATGGCCCAGCAGGTCGACTCGCTCGGCCCGGAGACCACCAAGCGCTACATGCACCACTACAACTTCCCGCCGTTCTCCACCGGTGAGACCGGCCGCGTCGGTTCGCCGAAGCGTCGCGAGATCGGCCACGGCGCGCTCGCCGAGCGTGCGCTGATGCCGGTGCTGCCCTCGCAGGAGGAGTTCCCCTACGCCATCCGTCAGGTCTCGGAGGCGCTGGGCTCCAACGGCTCCACCTCGATGGGCTCGGTGTGTGCCTCGACCCTGTCGCTGCTGAACGCCGGTGTGCCGCTGAAGGCGCCGGTCGCCGGTATCGCCATGGGCCTGGTGTCGGACACCGTCACCAACGACAAGGGTGAGGACGAGGTCCGCTACGTCGCGCTGACCGACATCCTCGGCGCCGAGGATGCCTTCGGCGACATGGACTTCAAGGTTGCCGGTACCCGTGACTTCGTCACCGCCCTGCAGCTGGACACCAAGCTCGACGGCATCCCCTCGCAGGTGCTGGCCGGCGCGCTGAACCAGGCGCACGACGCCCGCACCACCATCCTGGACGTGATGGCCGAGGCCATCGCCACCCCGGACGAGATGAGCCCGTACGCCCCGCGCGTCACCGCCATCAAGATCCCGGTCGACAAGATCGGCGAGGTCATCGGGCCCAAGGGCAAGATGATCAACCAGATCACCGAGGAGACCGGCGCCAACATCTCCATCGAGGACGACGGCACCGTGTTCGTCGGTGCGACCGACGGGCCGTCGGCGCAGGCCGCGATCGACGCGATCAACGCGATCGCGAACCCGCAGCTGCCGAAGGTCGGCGAGCGTTTCCTGGGCACGGTCGTCAAGACCACCGCCTTCGGCGCGTTCGTCTCGCTGCTGCCCGGCCGTGACGGCCTGGTGCACATCTCCAAGCTGGGCAACGGCAAGCGCGTCGCCAAGGTCGAGGACGTGGTCAACGTCGGCGACAAGCTGCGCGTGGAGATCGCCGATATCGACAACCGCGGCAAGATCTCGCTGATCCCCGTCGAGGACGAGGCCCCGGCCGCCGAGGCAGCCCCGGCCGAGGACACCGCCGCGGAGTAAGCGCGCCGGTAGCTTCACCGACTACCGAAACCCCTCGCCGTCTCGCACGGCGGGGGGTTTCGTCGTGTCCGGGGACGAATCGATCCCGGAAAAGTGGTGTGAATCACTGCAATGCAACGTTGATGCAACGTTGTTTCACATAGTGTTGCCCGACACAGTGCGAACCTGTGCCGACAGCCGCCACATCGCCCGCGCCGGGCGATCGGGCGAGAGCTGTCCCCTCGGCGTATGCGGTCGAATTGCTGGACCGTTCTCAGCGCCCGAATCCGCGCCTCCGGGTCGAGATTTTGACGGAATCTGGTCCGGTTTATTATCGGACCGAATACGCTTCTCTCGTCTGCGGGCGCGGGTGTCAGGTGTCGGGGTTGACGATGGAGGTCGGGAGATAACCGAGTCATAGCTGGTTGCATGGCGGCGAGCCGGGGGCCGCGATCGTGTCATAGCCGATCGCACTGAGTTCCGGTGGAAGAGGGCGGATTTCGGGCTGGGTGCCCGAGGTGGGCCGCCCCGCGCCGATCCCGTCACCCCGGTGGGTCCGGGGAGTTCCGAGAGTTGTATTGCGGCCGCGTGGCGTCACCTGCGGTCGGTAGATGGAAGGCAGTCCAGATGACCAACACCACTCCGGCGCGCGCGGGAACAGAACAGCTGGCGGCGCTGGTGGCGACGGTCGCGGCGATGGAGCCAGCCCGGATCGCGGTCGAGTTCGACGGCACCTCGGTGTCCTATGCCGACCTCGATGCGCAGCTGACGATGATGGCCGAGCTGACCGGTGGCGCACTGGATCCCGAAACCCTGGTGCAGGTCGTGCTCGCCGAACTGTTCCCCGGTGTGGTCGACGCCGCCGACGGCACGTTCGGGCTGCTGCTGGACGCGCTGGCCGGTGACGCCATGGCCGCGCTGGGGGTGGAGCCGCCGGCGGCGGGGCAGGCGCCGACCCTGGTCGACCGCTTCGCCGAGCAGCTGGCCCGCACGCCCGACCTGGTCGCGGTGCAGTTCGGCGCGCAGACGCTGACCTATGCCGAATTCGACGCCAGGGTGCGGGTGCTGGCGGCGCGGCTGGTCGCGCTCGGCGTGGGACCGGAGGCGCTCGTCGGGCTGGCGATGCGCCGCGGCATCGAGCTGATCGTCGCCGTGCACGCGATCGTGCGCGCCGGTGGCGCGTACGTGCCGCTGGATCCGGATCACCCGGTGGACCGGCTGCACTATGTGCTCGAGGTGGCGCGTCCGGTCGTGGTGGTGACCCGCGCCGCCGACGAGCCCGACCTGAACGGTGCCCCGGTCCTGCGCACCGACGACATCGACTGGACCGTGCCGCCCGTCGAGGTGGACGGTGGCGCGCGGGCGGGCAACACCGCCTATGTCATCTTCACCTCGGGGTCCACCGGCAGGCCCAAGGGCGTGGCGGTCACGCACGGCGCGATCGTGGCGAACCTGGACTGGCGACAGCGCTGCTACGGGATGACCGATGCCGACGTGGTGCTGCAGAAGACGCCCTACACCTTCGACGTGTCGGTGTGGGAGCTGTTCTGGCCCTTGCAGATCGGGGCCCGGCTGGTTGTCGCGGAGCCCGGCAGGCACGGCGATCCCGCCTACCTGGCCGCGCTGATCGCCGAGCACCGGGTGAGCGTCACCCACTTCGTGCCCTCGATGCTGGCCGCGTTCGCCGGTGAGCTGTCCGAGACCACCGCACCGGTGGATCTGTCGTCGCTGCGGATGGTGTTCGCCTCCGGTGAGGCGCTGCCCGCCGCCACCGCGACGCGGTTGCGCAAGCTGTCGGCGACCGCGCTGCACAATCTGTACGGCCCCACCGAGGCGGCGGTCGACGTGACCGCGCACGAGGTGACTGTCGCCGACGAGGTGTCGGTGCCGATCGGCGGTCCCGCCGACGACACCGGTCTGCTGGTGCTCGACGAGAACCTCGACGAGGTGCCCGCCGGTGTGGTGGGCGAGCTGTACCTGTCCGGCGTGCAGCTGGCGCGCGGGTACGTGGCCAGGCCCGGCCTGACCGCCGACCGCTTCGTCGCCAATCCGTACGGCGGGCCCGGCGAGCGGATGTACCGCACCGGTGACCTGGTGCGGCAGCTGCCCGGCGGGGACGAGCTGGAATATCTGGGGCGCACCGACTTCCAGGTCAAGCTGCGTGGCCTGCGGATCGAGCTCGGGGAGATCGAGGCCGTGCTGGCCGCGCATCCCCGCGTCGGCAATGCCGCGGTGGTGCTGCATCGCCATGCCGCCGGTGAGGCGCTGGTCGGCTATGTGGTGAGTGTCGACGGCGCACCGCTCGACGAGGCCGAGCTGGTCGCGCACGCGAAAGCGTCGATGCCGGAATACATGGTGCCCTCGCTGCTCGTGCAACTGCCCGCGATGCCGATCAACGCCAGCGGCAAGCTGGATCGGAAGGCACTGCCGGAGCCCGATTTCCGGGTCGCGGCGGCCGAGTTCCGCGCGCCGGTCAGCAGCACCGAGCGCGCCGTGGCCGCGCTGTTCGGTGACCTGCTCGAGGTCGAGACCGTCGGCCTGGACGACGACTTCTTCCGCCTCGGCGGCAACTCGCTGATCGCCACCCGCGCCATCGCCCGCCTGCAGGCGAATTTCGGTGTCCGGGTGGATGTGCGGGACTTCTTCGACAGTCCGACCGTCGCCGTGCTGGCGAAGCTGGTCGACGGTGGGGCCGTCGACGACCGGCCAGCCCTGGTCGCGGGCCCGCGACCCGAGGTGCTGCCGCTCTCGCCCGCCCAGCAGCGCATGTGGTTCCTGAACCGGTTCGATCCGGAGACCGGCGCCTACAACATCCCGATCGCGGTCCGGCTGTCCGGCGCGCTCGACCTGGACGCCCTGCGCGCCGCCGTCGGCGATCTGATCGCCCGGCACGAGGTGCTGCGGACGGTGTACCCGGAGGTCGACGGGGTCGGAACCCAGCACGTGCTGTCGCCCGAGGCGGCGTTCGATTTGCTTGCCGCCGAGACGAACCCGCCCCTTCCCGCTGCTGGCGCGTTGGCCGGGCCGGGGATCGGTGGTGTGGAGCCGGTGGCGGTGTCGGCGTTGTCCGGCGTGCTCACGCCCGTCAGCGTTGCGCCGCAGGATCTTTCCGAGGTCTTGGCCGCCGTGATTCTGCGCGGGTTCGATGTCACCGCCGCGCCGCCGCTGCGGGCGCGGTTGTACGAGGTCGACGGTGACCACGTGCTCGTGCTGGTGGTGCACCACATCGCCTCGGACGGCTGGTCGGCCGGTCCGCTGGTGCGCGACACCATGACCGCCTACTTCGCGCGGACCCAGGGTGCCGCGCCGGAGTGGGCGCCGCTGCCGGTGCAGTACGCCGATTACACGCTGTGGCAGCGGGCGCTGCTCGGGGCCGAGGCGGAACCCGAATCCAGGGCCGCGCGGGAGATCGCGTTCTGGCGTGGCGCGCTGGCCGGGCTGCCGGACGAGTCGAGCCTGCCGACCGATCGCCCGCGCCCCGCCGTCGCGTCGATGCGGGGTCGCCGGGTCGAGTTCGCGCTCGACACCGAGCTGGTGTCGGCGCTGAATGCCGTTGCCGCCGACCAGGGTGCGACCCTGTTCATGGTGCTGCACGCCGCGCTGTCGGTGCTGATCGCGCGCCTGTCGGGCACCACCGATGTGGCGATCGGCAGCCCGGTCGCCGGGCGTGGCGCCGCCGAGCTCGACGATGTCATCGGCATGTTCGTCAACACCGCGATCCTGCGCACCGAGGTGCGTGGCGGGGAGTCCTTCGCCGATCTGCTCGGCCGGGTCCGCGGCGCCGATCTGGACGCGTTCGACCACACCACCCTGCCGTTCGAGCGCCTGGTGGAGGTGCTCGCGCCGCCGCGTTCGGCGGGTCGCCATCCGCTGTTCCAGGTGGCGCTGTCGCTGCAGAACCTGCCGCCGACCACCTTCGAACTGCCCGGCCTGCGTGCCGCCGCCGTCGACCTGCCCTACGACATCGAGAAGTTCGATCTGTCGGTGACGCTGCGGGAGTCCGACGCCACCGGTCTGTCCGGCGAATTCTCCTACGCCACCGATCTGTTCGACGAGTCCACGGTCGCGCGCATGGTCCGTCGCTTCACCGGCCTGCTCGCCGCGATCGCCGCCGCCCCGCGGACCCCGGTCGCCGACCTGCCGCTGCTGATCGACGCCGAACTCACCGAGCTGACCAGCCGCACCGGCGGTCCGGCCGATCCGTTCCCGCTGCTGCCGCGGGTGCTGGCCGACGCCGCCGCCGACCCCACCGTGATCGCGATCCGCGATGGGGAGCGCACCGTGACCTACGGCGAACTCGACGCCGCGTCCGCGCGCCTCGCCGCGCACCTGACCGGCCTCGGCATCGGCGCGGGTGACCTGGTCGCCGTGAGCATCCCGCGTTCCGCCGACTCCGTCACCGCCGTGTGGGGCGTCGTGAAGTCCGGCGCGGGCTTCCTGCCGGTCGACCCGACCTACCCCGCCGACCGCATCACCCACATGCTCTCGGACTCCGGAGCGGCCGTGGGTATCACCGTCGAGACGGTGCGCGCCGACCTGCCCGCCACCGTGGCGTGGCTCGTGCTCGATGCCGTGGCCGGCGCCGAGCAGCCGGACCGGCCCGGCGCGGACGAGTGGCCTGTCGGCTCCCCGCGCGCAGGGCGGCGCCGCGTGGTGGATCCGCTGGATCCCGCGTATGTCATCTACACCTCCGGCACCACCGGTCTGCCCAAGGGTGTGGTGATTCCGCACGGTGCGGTCGCGGCGTATCTGCCGGTGCAGGCGGAACGGTATGTGGCGTCGGCGGACGCGCGGGTGCTGCATGTGGCCTCGCCGTCGTTCGACATCTCGGTGGCCGAGCTGCTGCTGACCGTCACGGCGGGCGCGACCATGGTGGTCGCGCCGACCGGCGTGTTCGGCGGGGCGGAGCTGGGTGAGCTGCTGCGGGCCGAACGGGTGACCCATGTGATCATCACGCCGTCGGCCCTGGCGACGGTGAATCCGGACGGGCTCGACGCGCTGCGGGTCGTGGTCGTCGGTGGTGAGGCGTGCCCGGCGGAACTGGTGGCGCGGTGGACCGCCGCCATCCCCGGTCTGGTCTTCCGCAACGGCTACGGTCCCACCGAGACCACCATCGTCACCAACATCAGCGAACCCCTCACGGCGACAACGCCGATCACGCTGGGCGCGCCGGTGGAGGGCACTACCGAGCTGGTGCTCGACGAGCGGTTGCGTCCGGTTCCGGCCGGTGTCGTCGGCGAGCTGTACATCGCCGGGGCGCAGCTGGCGCGCGGCTATCACCGCAGGCCCGCGCTCACCGCGGGGCGGTTCGTCACCAATCCCTACGGCGCGCCGGGTGAGCGGATGTACCGCACCGGCGACACCGTGCGCTGGGTGCGCACCGGTGCCACCTGGGACCTGGAGTACCTGGGCCGCAACGATTTCCAGGTGAAGGTGCGTGGCTTCCGGATCGAGCTCGGCGAGATCGACGCCGTCCTCGCCCGGCATGCCACCGTCGACTTCGCCGCCACCCTCGGGCATCGCACCGAGGCGGGCGCGACCGTGCTCGTGTCCTACGTGGTGCCGGTTCCGGGCGCGACCATCGATACCGCGACGCTGATCGCGCACGCCGCCGAACACCTGCCCGCGCATATGGTCCCGGCCGCGATCGTCGTCCTGGACGCGGTGCCGCTGACCCCGGTCGGCAAGCTCGACCGCGCCGCGCTGCCCGCGCCGGTCTTCGAAGCCGCCGCCTATCGCGCGCCGGAGACGCCGGCCGAGCAGGTCGTCGCCGCCGCGTTCGCCGAGGTACTCGGTCTGGAACGGGTCGGCCGCGACGACGACTTCTTCGACCTGGGTGGCACCTCGCTGCTGGCGACCCGCCTGATGGCCCGCCTCGGCACCGACCTCGACATCCGCATCCCGGTCCGCCAGCTCTTCGACACCGCGACGGTGCACGCTCTCGCCGCGGCCGCCGACCGGCTGCGTGGCACCGGAGCCGGCCCCGCCCTCGTCGCGGGCACTCGTCCCGATCCGCTGCCGCTCTCACCCGCCCAGCAGCGCATGTGGTTCCTCAACCGGTTCGACCCCGGGTCGGCCACCGACAACATCCCGATGGCGGTGCGGCTCACCGGGGCACTCGATGTCGCCGCCCTCCAGGCCGCCCTCGTCGACGTGCTGGACCGGCACGAGGTCCTGCGCACCCGCTACCCGGAACGCGACGGACAGGCGATCGCCGAAATCCTGCCCGCGAGCGGTCTCGTCCCCGAGGTGCTGCCGCAGATCGTCACCACGGCGGCGCTCACCGGCGCGGTCCGCGCTTGCGCCACCACGGGTTTCGACCTGACCATCGATGCCCCGATCCGGGCGACGCTGTTCCGTGTCACCGAAGGTGAAGCGGTCGTGGGGCATTCGTCCGCTGCGGCCGTGGTCGACGACTCCCACCCCGACGCGGCGGCATCGATTCCGTTCGTGGGACGTGGCGTGGCGGACGTCGGTGCCGAATCGAGCTCCGGTGACGCCGAATACGTGCTTGTGATCGTGCTGCATCACATCGCCGCCGACGGGTTCTCGTTCGGGCCGCTGATCCGCGATGTGCTCACCGCCTACGGTGCTCGGGCCACCGGGAATGTGCCGCAGTGGGCCGCGCTGACCGTGCAGTACGCCGACTACGCGGTGTGGCAGCACGCGGTGCTCGGCGATGCCGCCGACCCGGAATCGGTGGCGGCGCGGCAGCTGGCGTTCTGGGCCGACGCGTTGGCCGGGGTACCGGAGCAGCTGGAACTGCCTGCTGATCGGACCCGGCCCGCGGTCGCCTCGCGCAGCGGAGCGCTGCACCCGATCACCATCGATGCCGAAACACACCGTGCGCTGGCCGAATTCGCCCGAGCGCAGGGCGTGACCGTGTTCATGGCGGCGCATGCGGTGTTCGCCGTCCTGCTGGCGCGGCTGTCGGCGACCACCGATATCGCGATCGGCACCCCGGTGTCGGGGCGTGGGGACCGGGCCCTCGACGACCTGGTCGGCATGTTCGTCAACACCCTCGTGCTCCGGACCGAGGTCGCCCCCGCGGCCTCGTTCACCGAGCTGCTGGCCCGGGTGCGCGAGACCGACCTCGTGGCCTTCGACCACGCCGACGTGCCGTTCGAGCGGCTGGTCGAGGTGCTCGACCCGGTCCGCTCCACCGCGCGCAACCCGCTGTTCCAGGTGATGCTGTCGCTCAACGAGGACACCCCGCGCGCCCTCGACCTGCCCGGACTCACGGTCGCCGGCCTCGACCTGCCCACCGGCGTGGCCAAGTTCGACCTCGAACTCACCCTCACCGAGCACCGCGACGAGCAGGGCGCGCCGGCGGGCCTGTCCGGCGCGTTCCTCTACGCCACCGACCTGTTCGACCCGACCACCGTCGCCGGATTCGCCACCCGTCTGCACCGCCTGCTCGCCGGTGTCCTCGCGGACTCGTCCCGTCCGGTCGGCGACCTCGACCTGCTCGACCCGGCCGAAGCCGCCGAGGTCCTGACCACCTGGAACGCCACCGACCTGGCCCTGGACGCCGCGGCCACCCTCGCCTCTCTGTTCGCCGACCAGGTCGCCGCTACTCCGGATGCCATCGCGGTGGTCATCGACACCGATCCGGCCGACGAGCCGGTCCCGGGCGATGATCATGGCGCGGAGGAGGGCCGGGCGGACAGCCGTGGCCTCGGCGCGGGCGCGAACTCCGTCGAGTCGCTGACGTACGCGGAATTCGCGAGCCGGGTCCATCGTCTGGCGCGTCACCTCATCGGGGTCGGCGCCGGACCCGGATCGGTGATCGCCGTGGCCCTGCGGCGCGGTCTCGATCAGCTCGTCGCCGTGCACGCCGTGCTCGCGGCGGGTGCCGCGTACGTGCCGGTCGACCCGGATCATCCGGCCGAGCGGACCGCCTACGTGCTGGCGCGGACGGCACCGGTCTGTGTGCTTACGGCTACCGGTCACGGTGTGGCTGTGGGGGAGTCGGTCGTCGAGATCGACACCCTGGATCTGTCGGAGCTCCCGGATCGGCCGATCACCGACGACGAGCGGACCCGCCCGCTGCGACCGGATCACCTCGCCTACGTGCTGTTCACCTCGGGCTCGACCGGCAGGCCGAAGGGTGTGGCGGTGCCGCACCGGGCCGTGGTGAACCAGCTGCTGTGGTTGCAGCGGCAGTACGCGCTCACCGCAAGCGATGTCGTCCTGCAGAAGACCCCGTTCACCTTCGACGCGTCGGTGTGGGAACTGTTGTGGCCGTTGCAGACCGGCGCGCGCCTGGTCCTCGCCACCGCCGACGGGCACCGTGACCCGGCCTACCTGGCCGCCGCGACCGCGCGGCACGCGGTGAGCGTCGTGCAGTACGTGCCGTCGGTGCTGGCCGCCGTCGTCGCCGAGCCGGTGCGCACGGCGAGCCTGCGCCTGGTCTTCGCCGGTGGCGAGGCACTGACCACCGAGCTGGCCCAGCGCGTGCGCACCGCCACCGGTGCGGCGGTGGTGAACCTGTACGGCCCCACCGAAACCGCCGTCCAGGTCACCACCCACGAGGTCGCCGCCGAGCCGACCGCCGCCGCCCCGATCGGTACCCCCGTCGCCAATACCCGGGTGTACGTGCTGGATTCGCGGCTGCGCCCGGTGCCCGCCGGTGTTCCCGGCGAGCTGTACGTGGCGGGCACCCAGCTGGCCGACGGCTATCACGGCCGCGCCGACCTGACCGCCGAGCGCTTCGTCGCCGACCCGTTCGGCGCCGGCGAGCGCCTCTACCGCACCGGCGACCTCGTCGCCTGGCGCACCGGCCCGGACGGCCCGGCCCTGCACTACCTGGGCCGCACCGACTTCCAGGTGAAACTGCGCGGCCTGCGCATCGAGCCCGCCGAGATCGAAGCCGCCCTCGCGTCGGTCCAGGGTGTCGACCGGGTCGCGGTGCTCGTCCGCTCGGACGACGACAGACCGGACCAGCTCGTCGCCTACATCGTGCCTACCCCCACTGCCCCCGCGGGCGATTCGGGCGCCGTCGCCGGTCCGAACTCTGCGGCCGCGGCTCGCGCCGTGTCCGAGCGTCTGTCGCCCGCCGACCTGGATGCCGCCGTGGCGGCGGTGCTGCCGTCGTACATGGTGCCGGGTGCCTATGTCTTCCTCGACGCGCTGCCGATCAACAGCTCCGGCAAGCTCGACCGCCGGGCACTGCCCGCGCCGGAACTGCCGGAACGGGACTACCGCGAACCGGTGACCGCGACCGAGCGGATCGTCGCCGCGACCTTCGCCGAGGTGCTCGGGCTCGACCGGGCAGGCGCCGACGACGACTTCTTCGCCCTCGGCGGCAACTCGCTGCTCGCCACCCAGGTGGCCGCCCGGCTCGGTGCGGCGCTCGACGCCAAGGTGCCGGTGCGGGAACTGTTCGAGGCGAGCACCGTCGCCGGTCTCGCCGTGCGGTTGGACGCGCTGCGTGGCACCGGCAGCAGGCGCGGACCGGTGGCAGGCCAACGGCCGCAGCGGATTCCGCTCTCGCCCGCGCAGCAGCGCATGTGGTTCCTGCACCGATTCGACCCGGACTCCACCGCTTACCACATCCCGGTCGCGATCCGGCTCAGCGGTGAACTCGACACCGACGCGCTTCGCGGTGCCTTGGGTGACCTGGTCGTCCGGCACGAGACGCTGCGCACCACCTATCCCGAATTCGACGGGCAGGCCACCCAGCTCGTCGGCGCGCCGTTCGTCCCGGAACTCGTGGTGACCGAGGTCGACGCCGACGACGTGGCCGCCGCCGTCGGCGCCACGCTCGACGGCGGCTTCGACATCACCACCGAGGTGCCCGTGCGCGCCGCGCTGCTGCGGGTCACGCCGACCGAGCACGTCCTGGTGCTGGTTGTGCACCACATCGCCGCGGACGGCTGGTCGATGGGTCCGCTGACCCGCGACCTGGTCGCCACCTACGCGGCCCGTACCGCCGGCGCCGAGCCGCGCTTGCCCGCGCTCGCCGTGCACTACGCCGACTACGCGCTGTGGCAGACCGAGGGCCTCGGCAGCGCTGACGATCCCGACGCGCCGCTGGCACACCAGCTCGCCTACTGGACCGACCGGCTCGCCGGACTCCCCGACGTGCTCACACTGCCCGCCGACCGCCGCAGGCCGCTGATCGCCTCCCACCGGGGCGCCACCTTCACCACCACCCTCGACGCCGAGCTGCACCGCCGGATCGACCGGCTGGCCCGTGCGCGGCGCGCGACCCCGTTCATGGTGCTGCACGCCGGGCTGGCGGTGCTGCTGGCGCGTCTGTCCGCGGGCACCGACATCGTCGTCGGCACGCCGGTGGCCGGGCGCGGGCATCGCGAACTCGACGACATCGTCGGCATGTTCGTCAACACCCTGGTGCTGCGGGCGAACGTGCCCTCGGCCGCGCCGTTCAGCGCACTGCTCGACGACATCCGCGTGGGCGACCTCGATGCCTTCGACCATGCCGACGTGCCGTTCGAAAGCCTCGTCGACGCGGTCAACCCGGCTCGCTCCCAAGGCTATTCGCCGCTGTACCAGGTGTCGCTGGCGATGCAGAACCAGCGCACCACGGCGTTCGAGCTGCCCGGCCTGACCCTGTCCGGGCTGACCCTGCCGGACGCGCCGATCGAAGTGGACCTGGATTTCACCTTCGTCGACCACTATGCCGCCGACGGCACGGCCGACGGCCTCGATCTCGAACTGCGCTACGCCACCGACCTTTTCGACGCCGACACGATCGCGGAACTGGTCGGCATGCTCGAGCGGGTGCTGCGCGCCGCCGTCACCGCCCCCGGTACCGCCGTCGGCGACCTCGCCGTGCTCGACGACAGCGATCGCGCGCGCCTGCTCGCGGGTCCGCACGGTGACGTCGTACCGCTCGATCCGGTCCTCGCCGAACTCGGCCTGCGCGCTCCGCTGGCCGCGCATCTGCTGGACGCGGCCGCCGCCCGTGACCCGCACGCCCTCGCCGCCGTCTTCGACGGCGACGAGATCACCTACGGCGCGCTCGCCGCCCGCGCGAACCGGCTCGCGCGCAGGCTGATCGACTGCGGCGTCGGTCCCGAGACCCCGGTCGCGGTCGCGGTGCCGCGTGGCATCGAGCTGCTGGTGGTGTTGCACGGCGTGCTCGCCGCCGGCGGCGTGTACGTGCCGATCGACCCGGCCCAGCCCGCCGATCGCGTCGGGCACGTGCTCGAGACCGCGGCGCCGCGTCTGGTCGTCGCCGCGTCCGTGGGTGATCTCGACCATGTCGACCGCGGCATCCGATCCGCCATGGCCTCCACGCATTTCGCCGCGGCCTCGCGCTCCGGGTTCCCGGTGCTGACCCTCGCGCAGCTCGAGGACCCCGCGCAGCCCCCGGTCCACGGCGGCCCGGTCACCGACGCCGAACGCCTCGCCCCGCTGCACCCCGAGCACCCCGCCTATGTGCTGTTCACCTCCGGCTCCACCGGTCTGCCCAAGGGCGTGCTGGTCTCGCACCGGGCCGTGGTCAACGAACTGTGCTGGCTGCGTGGCGAATACGATCTGACCGCGGCCGATCGGCTGCTCCAGCGCGCGCCGCTGACCTTCGACGTCTCGCTGTGGGAGCTGCTGTGCCCGGCGCTGCTCGGGGCCACCCTGGTCCTGCTGCGGCCCGGCGGTCACCTCGACCTCGCCTATCAGGCGCGGGTGGTGCGCGAACAGCGCGTCACCATCGCCGAATTCGTCCCGTCGGTGCTGGCCGCGATGCTCGCCGAAGGTTTGGCCGAGGACCTGAGCGGGCTGCGGATGCTGCACCTGGGCGGCGAGGAGCTGCCCGCCGCGCTGGCGGCCACCGTGCTGGCCACCGTGCCCGCCGAGCTGCACAACACCTACGGCCCGACCGAGGTGACGATCACCAGCACCTTCCAGCAGATCACCGCGCCGGTCGAGCAGACCGAGCTGCCGATCGGCAGGCCGAGCTGGAACGTGCGCGCCTACGTGCTCGACGAGCGGCTGCACCCGGTGCCCGCCGGGGTCGCGGGTGAGCTGTATCTGGCGGGCGACCAGCTCGCCCGCGGCTACCTGGGCAGGCCGGACCTGACCGCCGACCGCTTCGTCGCCGACCCGTACGGCCCGGACGGTGGGCGCATGTACCGGACCGGCGACCTGGTGCGCCGCGATCGTGCCGGTGCGCTGGTATATCTGGGCCGCAACGACTTCCAGGTCAAGATCCGTGGTCTGCGGATCGAGCTGGGCGAGATCGAAGCCGCCCTCGGCGACGCTCCCGGCGTCACCCACGCGACCGTGGTCCCCGCGACCGACGACGCCGGACGCCAGTGCCTGGTCGCCTACGTCGCCGGTGCGGTCGACCCCGCCGTGGTGCGCGCGCACGTCGCGAGCCGGGTGCCCGCCTACATGGTGCCCGCCCACCTGGTGGTGCTCGACACCGTCCCGCTCAACTCCGCGGGCAAGCTGGACCGGGCCGCGCTCCCGGCCGCCGACCTGTCGGTCACCACCGCCTACGTGGCGCCGCGTCCGGGCGCGCAGGCCGCGCTCGCCGCCGTGGTGGGCGAGCTGCTCGGGCTGGCCCGCGTCGGCGCCGACGACGACTTCTTCGACATCGGCGGCAACTCGCTGCTCGCCATGCGGCTCGTCGCCCGTGCCAACGCGGCGCTGGGCAGCGCGCTCGACGTGCGTGATGTGTTCGACGCCCCGACCGTCGCCGGACTGGCCGCCCGCACCGCCACCCACGGCGAGGCGCTGCCGCCGCTGACCGTGGTGGACCCGCGTCCTTCCCGGATCCCGTTGTCGCTGGCCCAGACCCGCCTGTGGCTGCTGAACCGGATCGACCCCGGCTCCGCCGTCTACACCCTCCCGATCGCCCTGCGCCTGACCGGCGACCTGGACACCGACGCGCTGTGGGCCGCACTGGGCGATGTACTCGCCCGGCACGAATCGCTGCGGACCGTCTTCCCCGAAGACGCCGACGGGCCGACCCAGGTGGTCCTTCCCGTCGACCGGGTGCTGCCGCCCGCCGTCGTCGGCGACGTCGCCGAGGCGGACCTGGCCGACGCGGTGCGCGAGATCATCGGGGCCGGCTACGACCTGACCACCCAGCCGCCGGTCCGCGCCGCGTTGCTCCGGCGGACGAACACCGAGGAAGGGCGGGTCAGCCGGACCGACGGTGGTGTGCTCGGTGGGTTGGTGAACAGCGACGCCGGCGAGGTGGTCGGGAACGGAGCGAGGCGTGCGGCCGGCGATGTCGAGCATGTGCTCGTGCTCGCCGTGCATCACATCGCCGCCGACGGTGTGTCGACCACGCCGCTGGCCCGGGACCTGATCACCGCCTATGCCGCGCGCAGCGCGGGGCACGCGCCGGTGTGGGCGCCGCTGCCGGTGCAGTACCCCGACTTCACGCTGTGGCAGCACGCGGTGCTCGGCGACGCCGCCGATCCGGCCTCGCGGCTGGCGCGGCAGCTGACGCACTGGCGCGAGGAATTGGCCGGGCTCGCACCGGCGCTGGAACTCGCCACCGATCGGCCGCGGCCCGCCGTGCGGACCGGCGTCGGCGGGTCCGTCGGTTTCGATGTGCCCGCCGACGTGGTGGCCGGGATCGAGGAACTGGCCCGCCGCCACGGCGTCTCCACCTTCATGGTGGTGCACGCGGCGTTCGCGGTGCTGCTGTCGCGGCAGGGAGCCGGTGCCGACATCGTGGTCGGTACGCCGGTCGCGGGCCGGGCCGATGCCGCGCTCGACGATCTGGTCGGCATGTTCGTCAACACCCTCGTGCTGCGGACCACGGTCGACGCGGGCGCCGGGTTCGCCGAGCTGCTCGCCCAGGTGCGCGCCGCCGACCTGCGCGCCTTCGCCCACGCCGATCTGCCGTTCGAGCGCCTGGTCGACGAGCTGAATCCGGCCCGCTCGACCGCGTATTCGCCGATCGTGCAGGTGATGCTGGCGTTCGAGCACCGGGACGACACCAGCATCGACCTGCCCGGTCTGCGGATCGGCGAATTCGCCCTGCCCGCCGCGACCACCCAGTTCGACCTGTCGCTGGCGATCAACGAGATCGCCGGCACCGCGGGCGAACCCGGTCTCCGTGGCTGGCTGCGCTATGCCACCGATCTGTTCGACGAAGCCACCGTCGTGGCCTTCGGCGAGCGCTTCGTGCGCGTCCTCACCGCGGTGGTCGCCGACGAGGCGCGGCCGGTCGGCGAGATCGACCTGCTCGACCCCGCCGAGACCGCCCAGCTCGCGGCGTGGAACGACACCGCCGCCGCGCTGGACACCGAGGCGACGCTCGTCTCGATGTTCGCCGCGCAGGCCCGGCGCACACCCGACGCCATCGCCCTCGACTTCGAGGGACAGCGGATCACCTACGGCGAGTTCGCCGTTCGGGTCGCGCGTACGGCGCGGTTCCTGATCGCCGAAGGCGTCGGTCCCGGCGCTGTCGTCGGGGTGGGTCTGCGCCGCGGCATCGACCTGCTGGTCGCGATCTACGCCGCGCAGGCGGCCGGCGCGGCCTACCTGCCGCTGGACCCCGACCATCCGGCCGACCGGATCGCCGAGGTGCTCGCGACCGCCGCGCCGGTGTGCGTGCTCGCCGGCGCCGGCTTCCCCGAGACCGCCACCCGCACGCTCGATCCCGCGGATCCGGACCTGTCCGGGTTCGCCACCGACCCGATCACCGACGCCGACCGGATCCGCCCGCTGCGCGCCGCCGACCTGGCGTACGTGCTGTTCACCTCGGGATCGACCGGCAAGCCGAAGGGCGTGGCGGTCAGCCACACCGCGATCGTCAACCGCCTGGTCTGGATGCAGGACGCGTACCGGCTCGACGCCGACGGCATCGTGCTGCAGAAGACGCCGATCACCTTCGACGTGTCGGTGTGGGAGCTGTTCTGGCCCTTGCAGATCGGCGCCACGCTGGTGATCGCCCGGCCCGACGGGCACCGCGATCCCGCCTATCTGGCCGAGCTGATCACCCGCACCGGCGTCGATGTCGCGCACTTCGTGCCGTCGATGCTGGCCGCGTTCCTCGCCGAGCCACGGGCCGCCGACTGCGGGTCGCTACGCCAGGTGTTCGCCTCCGGTGAGGCGCTGCCCGCCGCCGACGCCCAGCGACTGCGCGCGCTGGTGCCCGGGGTGGCCGTGCACAACCTGTACGGACCGACCGAGGCCGCCGTCGACGTCACCTTCCACGAGGTCACCGACGCCGACACCGTCACCGTGCCGATCGGCGCGCCCGTCGCCAATACCGCCCTGCACGTGCTCGACGCCCGCCTGCGGCCCGTGCCGGTCGGCACCCCTGGTGAGCTGTACCTGGCCGGTGTCCAGCTGGCCCGTGGCTACCTGGCCCGCCCCGACCTGTCGGCGGACCGCTTCGTCGCCAACCCGTACGGGACCCCCGGCGAGCGCATGTACCGCACCGGCGACCTCGTCGTGCGCACCCGCACCGGGGAACTGGAATACCTGGGCCGCACCGACTTCCAGGTGAAACTGCGCGGCCTACGCATCGAACTCGGCGAGATCGAAGCGATCCTGTCCGGCCTCGACACCGTCGACCGCGCCGTCGTCACCGTCCGTGACGACGGCACCGGCGACTACCTCACCGCCTACCTCGTCCCCGCGAGCACGGGTAGCGCTCGTCCGGCCGCGAACGGCGAGACACCCGCTCCTGCCGACGCGATCGACGCTGGAGCACCGGCCACGCCGGGCCACGGTGTGGACCTCCCGGACGTGGCTGCGAACCGCGCCCGGTCGGCCGGTCGCGCGGTCGACCTCGAGCTGGTGAAAACAGCTCTGCAGCAGGCGCTCCCGGCCTACATGGTGCCGAGTGCCTACGTGGTGCTCGACACGCTGCCGGTGAACGCCTCCGGCAAGCTGGATCGGCGGGCCCTGCCCGCTCCCGAGCTCATCGCACGCGAATTCCGCGCTCCGGCAACGCCGTCGGAGCAGCTGGTGGCCGGGGTGGTCGCGGAGGTGCTCGGCCTCGATCGGGTCGGCGCCGACGACGACTTCTTCGATCTCGGCGGCAACTCGCTCATCGCGACCCGGGTCGCCGCTCGGCTCGGCGCCGCGCTGGACCGGCAGGTGCCGGTGGCGCGGATCTTCGAGACCCCGGTGGTGGCCGCGCTGGCCGCCGCGCTCGACAGTGCCGAGGGCGGGGCCCGGCTGGCGCTGGTGGCGGGGGAGCGGCCCGCCGTGCTCCCGCTCTCACCCGCGCAGCAGCGGATGTGGTTCCTCAACCGGTTCGATCCCGATTCGGCCGGGTACAACGTGCCGATCGCGGTGCGGCTCAGTGGAGTTCTCGATGTCGACGCGCTCGCCGCGGCCGTCGGCGATCTCGTCGAGCGCCACGAAGTGCTGCGCACGTACTACCCCGAGACCGCCGACGGCCCGGTGCAGGAGATCCTGTCCGCCGCCGAAGCCGGTGTCGCCCTGCGGGTGCGCGAGATCGCGGCCGATCAGGTCGTCGCGGCGGTCACCGAGCTGGCCGCGACCACCTTCGACGTGACGGCGGGGGTGCCCTGGCAGGTCGTGCTGTACCGGCTCACCGGTGGACAGTCGGCGGACCGAGACCACACCGGGGCCTCGGCTGCGGTGTCCTCGGACACCGACGAGGCCGTGCTGGCCCTGGTCGTGCACCACATCAGCGCGGACGGCTCGTCCGTGCCGCCGCTGGTGCGCGACCTGATGACCGCCTACCTGGCCCGTCGCGACGGCGCCGCCCCGCGCTGGACGCCGCTGCCGGTGCAGTACGCCGACTACGCGCTGTGGCAGCGCGCGGTCCTCGGTGACGAAGCCGACCCCACCTCGGTGGCCGCCCGCCAGCTCGACTTCTGGCGCGGCGAACTCGCCGACCTCCCGGACGAACTCGCCCTCCCGCTGGACCGCCCGCGCCCGGCCGTGCGCACCCTCACCGGTGGCACCGTGCCGGTCACCCTCGACGCGGCCACCCATGCCCGGCTGACCGAGCTGGCCAGGGAGTCCGGCGCGACGCTGTTCATGGTCGTGCACACCGCGTTCGCGGCCCTGCTCGGACGGCTCTCCGGCAGCGCCGACATCACCGTCGGCACCCCCGTGGCCGGGCGTGGTGAGGCCGCGCTGGAAGACCTGATCGGCATGTTCGTCAACACCCTGGTGTTCCGCACCCGCCTGGTGGCGGGGGAGACGTTCGGTCAGCTGCTGGCTCGCCAGCGCGCCACCGACCTCGCCGTGTACACCCACGCCGACGTGCCGTTCGAGCGGCTCGTCGAGGTGCTGGACCCGGCCCGCTCCACCGCCAGGCACCCGCTGTTCCAGGTGGGTTTCTCGTTCCAGAACTTCGAGCGCGCCGAACTGGCGCTGCCCGGGATCACGGTGTCCGCGCTGGACACCGACAGCGAGCTGTCCCAGTTCGACCTGCACCTGATCGTCAGCGACGACTACGCCGCCGACGGGGCTGCCGCGGGTGTCACGGGCGTGCTCACCTACGCCGACGACGTCGTCGACACCGAGACCGCGGCGGCGATCGCGGGCCGCCTGGAACGGCTGCTCACCGCTGTCGCCGCGGCGCCGCACACGCCGCTGGACAGCATCGATGTGCTCGAGCCCGCCGAGCGGACCCGCATCCTCACCGAGTGGAACGACACCGCGCACCAGCTCGACCGCACCGCGACACTGCTCACCCCGTTCCACGACCGGGTGCGCGAGACCCCCGGGGCGACCGCGCTCGTGTTCGAGAACACCGAGCTGACCTACGCCGAGCTCGACACCCGGGTCAACCGCCTCGCCCGGCACCTCCTCGTCGAGGGTGTGGGCCCCGATGTGCTGGTGGCCCTGGCTATCCGGCGCTCGATCGACCTCGTGGTCGCCATGTACGCGGTGCTCACCGCGGGCGGCGCGTACGTCCCGGTCGACCCGGATCACCCGGCCGAGCGCACCGCCCAGGTGCTCGACACCGCGCGCCCCCACCTGGTTCTCACCACCGCGCGGGACTACTTCGATCGGCAGTCGTCGACGGGAACCGGCATCGCGGCCATGGCGTCGCCCGCTCCCCGGATCGTCGTCGTCGATACCGTCGATACGTCCGGCTACTCGGCGGATCCGGTGGCCGAATCCGAACTCCGTGCACCCCTGCGGGATTCGAACCTCGCCTACGTGCTGTTCACCTCCGGCTCGACGGGCAGGCCCAAGGGCGTGGCGATGAGTCACGCGGGTGTGCGCAACCAGATCGCGTGGCTGCTCGCGCAGTACCGGATCGACGGCGACGACGTGTATCTGCAGAAGTCCGCCGCCGGGTTCGACCTGTCGGTGTGGGGATTCTTCGCCCCGCTGGCCGCGGGCGCCACGCTGGTGCTCGCCACCCCGGACGGACATCGCGATCCGCTGTATCTGGCCGATCTCGTCGCCGCGCGGGGGATCACCGTCGCCGACTTCGTGCCGTCGATGCTGGCGATGTTCGCCGCGCACGCCGACGCGCGTCAGCTGGCGAGCCTGCGGCTGGTGTTCGCGATCGGCGAGGCGCTGACCCCGGACACCGTGGCCGCGCTCGGCGCGAAATCGGCCGCGGCCGTGCACAACCTGTACGGACCCACCGAGGCCGCCGTCTCGGTCACCGCCTGGCCCGCCGACGGCGCCACCGGGCAGACCGTGCCGATCGGTGTGCCCGAATGGAACACCAGGGTCTACGTGCTCGACGAGCGGCTGCGGCCGGTCGCCCCCGGCGTCGCTGGTGAGCTGTACCTGGCCGGCGAGCAGCTGGCCCGCGGCTACCTCGGTCGCCCCGACCTCTCGGCCGACCGGTTCGTCGCCGACCCGTTCGGCGCGGCGGGCGAGCGCATGTACCGCACCGGCGACCTCGTGCGCTGGAACCGCGACGGTGTCCTGAGCTACCTGGCGCGCATCGACTTCCAGGTGAAGTTCCGTGGCCAGCGCATCGAGCTCGGCGACATCGAGACCGCGCTGGGTGGTCTGCCACAGGTCAGCCAGGCCGCGGTGGTGGTGTCGGCGAGTCCGACCGGCGACCGGCTCGTCGGCTACGCGGTGCCGGTGCCCGGCGCCGAACTCGAGGCCGCGCAGCTGCGTTCGGCCCTGGCGACGGTGTTGCCGTCGTACATGGTGCCGTCGGTGATCGTCGTGCTCGACGCGTTCCCGCTCAACACCTCCGGCAAGCTCGACCGGAAAGCCCTGCCCGCACCGGAATTCGTCGCCAGGCCGTTCCGGGCCCCGGTCACCCCGGCCCAGCGCGCGGTCGCCGAGGTCTTCGGCGAGGTACTCGGCCGCGACCTGGTCGGTCTCGACGACGACTTCTTCGAGCTCGGCGGCAACTCGCTCATCGCCACCAGGGTCGCCGCCCGCCTCGGCGCGGCACTGTCGGCCCGGGTGCCGGTGCGCACCCTGTTCGAGGCGACCACCGTCGCCGACCTGGCCGACGTCCTCGCCGGCCGGATGGGCAGCGGCGCGGGCATCGCGCTGAGCGCCGCGCGGCGCCCGCACCCGATCCCGCTCTCGGCGGCGCAGCAGCGCATGTGGCTGCTCAACCGCCTCGATCCGGCGTCGGCGGCCTACAACATCCCGATCGCGGTGCGGCTGCGTGGCGATGTGGACGCCGCGGCGCTGGCCGCCGCCGTCGCCGATGTGCTCGACCGCCACGAGGTGCTGCGCACCGCGTACCCGGCGATCGACGGCATCGGCCACCAGGCGGTGTGGCAGTTCGTGCCGACCCCGGTCGTGGAGACCGTCGACCCGATCGCGGTGCCCGCGATGGTCGCCGCCGAGATCGGCCGTGGCTTCGACGTCACCGTCGCGCCGCCGGTGCGGGTGCGGGTGCTGCGTTGCGCGCCCGACGAGGTGGTGCTGGTCGTGGTGATCCACCACATCAGCGCCGACGGCTTCTCCGCCGGTCCGCTGCTGCGCGACACCACCGCGGCCTACCTGGCCCGGCGTGCGGGCGTCGACCCCGGGTGGGCGCCACTGGCGGTCCAGTACGCCGACTACACGCTGTGGCAGCGCGAGGTGCTGGGCAGCGAGGCCGACCCCGAGTCGGTCGCCGCCCGTCAGGTCCGGTTCTGGCGCGACGAACTGGCCGGGCTGCCCGGCCTGCTCGAGCTGCCCGCCGACCGGCCGCGTCCCGCGGTCGCCTCGCAGCGTGGCGCGAGCGTGGACACCGTGGTGCCGCCGCGGATCTGGCAGCGGGTCGGGCAGCTGGCCCGGCGTGCCGACGCCAGCCCCTTCATGGTCGCCCACGCGGCGCTGGCCGGGCTGCTGGCCCGGCTCAGCGGCACCGGGGACATCGCCGTCGGCACGCCCGTCGCGGGGCGCGGCGAGGCGGCGCTCGACGATCTGGTCGGCATGTTCGTCAACACCCTGGTGTTGCGCACCGCGGTCGACCCGGCCGCGTCGTTCACCGACCTGCTGCGTCAGGCCCGCCGCGTCGACCTCGACGCGTTCGAGCACGCCGACGTGCCGTTCGAGCGGCTCGTCGATGTGCTCGACCCGGTCCGCTCCACCGCGCACAGCCCGCTGTTCCAGGTGATGCTCGCCTTCCAGAACCTGGACGCCGCGCCCACCGACGTCAGCCTGCCCGACCTCACCGTCACCGGGCTCGACACCGACACCGCCGTCGCCAAGTTCGACCTGGACCTGGTGCTCGCCGACACCGCCGACGGCGGCTGCGCGCTGAGCCTCACCTACGCCACCGACCTGTTCGACGCCGCCACCGCGGCCCGGATCGCCGACGGCTACGTGCGGGTCCTCGACGCCGTCACCGCCGACCCGGCTCGCTCGATCGGCGAGGTCGACCTGCTGACCGACGCCGATCGGCGCCTGCTCGAAACCTGGTGTGACACCGCGTATCCGGTGGTCGCCGAGGTGCTGCCGGTCGCGTTCGACCGGCAGGCCGCCGCGACGCCGACGGCGATCGCGCTCATCGACGGCGACGTCTCGCTCACCTACGCCGACTTCGCGGCCAGGGTGAACCGGCTCGCCCGCCACCTCGTCGACCAGGGCGTCGGACCGGACACGGCGGTCGCCGTCGCCGCGCGCCGCTCGCCCGACCTGCTGGTCGCGGTGCACGCCGTGCTCGCCGCCGGTGGCATCTACGTGCCGGTCGACCCGGATCATCCGGCCGAGCGGATCACCCGCGTCCTGCGGATCGCGCAGCCGGTGTGCGTGCTGACGACCGCCCGCGACCGCGCCGACCTGCCGGTCCTCGGTTCCCCGGTGGACGGGGTCGACGTGGTGGTGGCCGACACGGTCGACCTCACCGGCTACCCGGCCGGTCCGCTCACCGATGCCGAGCGGGTGCAGCCGCTGCTGCCCGAGCACACCGCGTACGTGATCTTCACGTCCGGATCCACCGGTCTGCCCAAGGGCGTCGGGGTGCCGCACCGCGCCGTCGTCAACCAGCTCGACTGGATGGCCACGGAATTCGGCTTCGCCGCGGGCGACACCGTGCTGCACAAGACACCGGTCACCTTCGACGCGTCGATCTGGGAGCTGCTGCTGCCACCGCGCGTCGGCGCCCGCACGGTCATCGCCCGCCCCGGCGGACACGGCGACCCCGGCTACCTGGCCGCCTTGATCGCCGAGCACGGTATCGACACGGCGCAGTTCGCGCCGACCTTGCTCGCGGCGTACCTCGCCGAACCCGCGGCGCGGCCGACGGCAGCCGATCCGGCGCGGAACGGCAGTGCGAGCCTGGCACTTCCGATGAGCGAAGGCGATCGACCGGCCGTCGGCGACGATGTGCGCACAGCGACGGTCAGTGCCTCAGCCGCCGGTCCGGTGCGAGATGGCGTCGTCGACTCGGCCCCTCCGCGGCGCGAGGGCGCTCGGCCCGTCGCCGGCGACGATGTGCTGCCGGTGGCCGTCAGTGCTCCGGCCGCGGACCCGGTGACGGCCGCGGCGGGACTGCGGCGGGTGTTCGCCGGTGGTGAGGTACTGCCCGCCGCGCTGGCACAGCGGACCCGCGACGTGACCGGTGCCCAGGTGATCAACCTGTACGGGCCGACGGAAACCGCCGTGCAGGTGAGTACCCACGTGGTGGGCGACGCCGACACGGTGTCGGTGCCGATCGGCGCGCCGGTGTGGAACACCGGGCTCTACGTGCTCGACGCGCGGCTGCGGCCGGTGCCCCCCGGGGTGACCGGCGAACTGTACGTCGGCGGTGCGCAACTCGCGCACGGCTATGTCGGCGCGGCCGGGCTCACCGCCGAGCGTTTCGTGCCGGACCCGTTCGCGGGTCCCGGCGCGCGGATGTACCGGACCGGTGATCTCGTCCGCCTGCGGACCGGCGAGACCGGTGCGGCCGCACTCGACTACGTGGGTCGCGGCGACCTCCAGGTCAAGCTCAACGGGCAGCGCATCGAACTCGGCGAGGTGGAAGCCGCGCTGCTGCGCCACCCCGGCGTCGCGCAGGCCGCGGCCGCCGTGGTGGCGGGCGCGGGCGCGGACCGGCTCGTCGGGTATGTCGTCGCCGAATCGACCGGGACGCAGGGCGATTCGCCCGATCCGGGCGCCGTGCGCGCAGCACTGGCCGCCGAACTGCCCGGGTACCTGGTGCCCACCGTGGTGCTCGTCCTCGACGACTTCCCGGTCAACACCTCCGGCAAGCTCGACCGCGCCGCCCTGCCCCGGCCGGAACTGCGCCAGGCCGCCTACCGCGGCCCGGTCACCGAGACCGAACAGCTCGTCGCCGGTGCCTTCGCCCGGGTCCTCGACCTGGACCGGATCGGCATGGACGACAACTT
Organism: Nocardia fodinahabitans; assembly: GCF_052983615.1. NCBI lineage: Bacteria > Bacillati > Actinomycetota > Actinomycetes > Mycobacteriales > Nocardiaceae > Nocardia > Nocardia fodinahabitans. The sequence goes on along the minus strand of NZ_JBRJJC010000001.1, from coordinate 894,983 downwards.
CTTCGACCTCGGCGGCAACTCGCTGACCGCGGTCCAGCTGTCCGCGCGGTTGAGCGAGGCACTGGGCGTCGCGGTGCCGGTGGCGTGGTTCTTCACCGACCCGACACCCGCCGTGGTCGTGGAACGGTTGCGCGCCGAGGACGACGCGGCCGACGACGCGTTCGCGGTGCTGCTGCCGCTGCGCGCGCACGGCACCGGCGCGCCGCTGTTCTGCATCCATCCCGTGGGCGGCGTGTCCTGGTCGTTCGCCGGCCTGACCCGCCACCTCGACCCCGAGCGCCCGATCTACGGTCTGCAATCGCCCGCCCTCACCGCGGACGAACCGCTGCCCGGCACCATCGACGCCTGGGCCCGGCGCTACGTCACGGCCATCCGCGAAGTCCAGCCCGAGGGGCCGTACCACCTGCTCGGCTGGTCGCTGGGCGGTCTGCTCGCGCACGCCGTCGCCACCCGGCTGCAGGCCGAGGGCGCCGAGGTCGCGCGGCTGGCGATGATGGACAGCTGGCTCGGCGCCGGACCCGAGCGGACGCCGCTGCCGACCGTCGGCGACCTGCTCGGCGGCCTCGCGGGCGAGGACATCGACGCGGCCTTCGACGCCGACGGCCTCGCCGCCGCGGCGGCCGACCTCGGCGGACCGCTGGCCGCGCTCGACCGGACCCGCCTGGCCCGCATCATCGACGCCGCCACGGCCTCGATGACGATGGTCGACGCCTACCGGCCCGAGCGCTTCGACGGCGACCTCGTCTACTTCGCGGCCACCGTCGACGACCCCACCGGCGCGCACGGCGCGGCGAGCTGGGCCGGCGTCATCGGCGGCGATGTGCACCGGTACGGGATCGAGGCCACCCACTGGGCGATGGCGGGCGAGGCCGCGCTGGCCCGGATCGCCACCGTGCTCGACGCCGCCCGGCCGGCGGACGGGGACCTCGGAGCGGCGAGGGCCGATGCGCGAGCGGGGGTGCGGGGCGCATAGAATCGCGGAGCCGGCCGTCGAGCCTGCTGCCTGATCGCCGAGGCATCCGCGCACGTCGCCAGCATCCTTTCGAGAGGTTGAGAAGCCATGTCAGTACAGCCGTCCGGTGGGATCGGGTGACGAAGCCACAGTTGACCGAGTCGAGTACCGAAACCGCGGACGACGTCTCCACCGCCGGCGGTGTACGCCGTACCGTGCTCCCCGGCGGGCTGCGCGTGGTGACCGAGCACGTGCCCGGCGTGCGCTCGGCCTCCATCGGGGTGTGGGTCGGCGTCGGCTCGCGCGACGAAGGGCCCACCGTGGCCGGCGCGGCGCACTTCCTCGAACACCTGCTGTTCAAGGCGACGCCCACCCGCTCGGCGCTCGACATCGCACAGACGATGGACGCCGTCGGCGGCGAACTCAACGCGTTCACCGCCAAGGAACAGACCTGCTACTACGCCCACGTCATCGACGAGGATCTGCCGCTGGCCGTGGAACTGGTCTCCGACGTGGTGCTCAACGGGCTGTGCCGGGCCGTCGACGTGGACGTGGAACGGCAGGTGGTGCTCGAGGAGATCGCCATGCGCGACGACGACCCCGAGGACCTGGTCGCCGACTCCTTCCTCAGCGCGCTGTTCGGCGACCACCCGATCGGGCGACCGGTCATCGGCACCGTCGAATCCATCGAGGGCATGCGGGCCGCCCAGCTGCGCGGGTTCCACCAGCGCCGCTATCGGCCGGACCGGATGGTCGTCGCGGTCGCGGGCAATGTCGACCACGATCGCACCGTCGAACTGGTGCACCGCGCGTTCGGACCACGCTTGGACACCGCCGCCGAACCGGCGCCGCGCCGCGAGGGCAAGTTCCGCGCGCAGACCGCGCCCAGCCTGGTCCGGATCAACCGCGACAGCGAACAAACCCACCTCGTCTTCGGCGTGCGCGCCTTCGGCAGACACGAGGGACACCAGCGCTGGCCGCTGTCGGTGCTCAACACCATCGTCGGTGGTGGCCTGAGTTCCCGGCTGTTCCAGCGCATCCGGGAGGAACGCGGCCTGGCGTACTCGGTCTACTCGAGCGTCGACACCTTCGCAGACACCGGCGCGTTCTCGGTCTACCTCGGCTGTCAGCCCGAAAACCTCGCCCAGGTCACGACATTGGCGCGCGACGTGCTCGTCGACGTGGCCACCAACGGGGTCACCGACGCCGAATGCGCCCGCGCCAAGGGCTCGTTGCGCGGCGGTCTGGTCCTCGGCCTCGAGGACTCGGCCTCCCGGATGAACCGCATCGGCCGCAGCGAACTCAGCTACGGCAACCACCGCAGCGTCTCGGCCACCCTGGCCCGCATCGACGCCGTCACCACCGACGAGGTCAACGCCATCGCCCGCACCCTGCTCGCCCGTCCCTACGGCGCGGCGGTCGCGGGCCCGTACCAGCGCACCCGCGACCTGCCCGCCGCGGTCCGCAAACTCGTCGAGCACTGAGCCCTTCGCCCCGCCGGTAGCCTGCACGCGCTGGACCGCACCGGGGGAGGGGGCTGGGCGACTGGTGTGTGGTGCTCGGCATCGCGCCGGCCACCGTCGTGCTCGAGGGAATCATCGCGATGTGGCCCCAGCGGGCGGGCTGTCGCCGCGTGCCCGCGATCCTGGCGTTTGCTGATCGCGGCCGGTGCCGCGGTGTGGTGGGTGGAGCGGTCGGACCTCAGTCCCGCGCGGCCTGGTTGGCGGCATCGACGATGGCGGGCAGCAGGCCGGGGACCGCGTCCTCGACGGCGTCGGTGCGCAGCCGCTGATAGGTCTGGCCGTCGATGGTCAGGCGCTCGATCAGGCCGGCCTCGCGCAGGATCTTGAAGTGGTGGGTCGCGGTGGATTTGTTGATCGCGTCGTAGAGCGCCGAGCAGCGGACCGGGGCGTCCGCGTTGGCCATGCGGCGGACCATCTCCAGCCGGACCGGATCGTGCAAGGCGCTCAGGACAGTGGGGAGCCCGGCGACGGGCACGGTCGGCGCCGGGGAGAGACCGTTAGCCTGTGTCATGATCTACCTCACTCGGGGGTTTGATACTCATCATACTAGGCGTAGGGTCGACGTCGTTCGATGGTGATCAAACTCTGCTGATAGGGGCTGCCAATGGTGGCGACGACGATCGCTCCGGTCGAGTCGGGGAAGCGATGGGCGTACGGACTCGTCCTCGCGGCGAGCGCGGTGGCGCTCGGTGTCTCCGGTGCGCCTGCACCCCTCTACGGCATCTACCAGACCGAGTGGCACCTCTCGCCGCTCACCACGACCATGGTGTTCGCCGTGTACGCGGTGGCCGCCCTCGGCGCGGTGCTGGTCTCGGGCCGGATCTCCGATGTGGTCGGCCGCAAGCCGGTGATGGTGGCCGCGTTCGCGACGATGATCCTCGGCCTGGTGGTGTTCCTGCTCGCCGATTCGGTGCCGATGCTGTTGCTGGCCAGGGCATTGCACGGCGCCGCGGTCGGTGCGACCGTGGTGGCGGGCGCCGCGGCCCTGCTCGACCTGCGGCCCGCGCACGGCGCGCGGTCCGGCCAGCTCAGCGGGGTGGCGTTCAATGTCGGGATCGCGGTCGCGGTGCTCGGCACCGCCGTGCTCGCGCAGTACGCGCCCTCGCCGCTGCGCACGCCGTACGTGGTGATCGCGGTGGTCTGCCTCGCCGCGGGCGCGGGCATTCTGGCGGTGAGCGAGCCGCATACCGCCCGGGTGAAGGCGCGGATCACGATCGCGAAACCCGCTGTCCCGCAGGAGATCAGGGCCGACTTCTGGTTCTCCGCGATCGGCGTGATGGCGGCCTGGTCGGTGCTGGGTGTGCTGCTGTCGCTGTATCCCTCGCTGGCCGCGGCGGAAACCGGCGTGCACAACCTGGTGTTCGGCGGCGTGGTCGTCGCGAGTACCGCGCTCGCCGCCGCGCTGGCGCAGCTGTTCGCGTCGCGGATTCCGGCGCGCCGGGCCGCCGTCATCGGTGACCTCGGGATGGCGGTCGCGCTGCTGGCCACCATCCCGGCGCTGGCGACCAAGCAGCCCGCTGTCGTCGTGCTGGCCGGGCTGGTGCTCGGCGCGACCTTCGGCCTGGGCTTCGGTGGCTCGCTGCGGCATCTGTCGGAAGTCGTTCCGCCGCACCGCCGGGGCGAGACCATGTCGGCCTACTACCTGCTGGCCTACTCCGCGATGGCGCTGCCGACCCTGGCCGCGGGCTGGGCGGCCACCACCTGGGGCCTGTCGACGGTGTTCCCGTGGTTCATCGTGCTCGTCTCGGTGGCCTGCGTGCTGGCCGCGCTGCTCGGGCTCCGGGGAACCCGAGCAGCGCGCGCGGACTAGGCGGGCCAGCCGCCGTAGGGCACGGTGATCAATTCCATGAAGTGGCCGTTGGGGTCGAGGAAATAGACCCCGCGGCCACCGTCGTTGTGATTGATCTCGTTGACCCCATGTTGCCTGGGGTCGGCCCAATGATCCATTTTGTAGCGCTGGATCTTGGTATAGGCAGCATCGAACTCGGACTCCGAGACGAGGAATGCGTAATGCTGCGGCTGGATTTCGGAAACGTGCGGCGGCACCTTCGCGAAATCGAAGGTGACGCCGTTGGCGACGGGGATCGGAATGAACGGACCCCACTCTTTTCCTATGTCCAACCCGAGGAGATCCGCCCAGAATTCGGCGGTTTCCCTATTATCGCGACATCCGACAATGGTGTGATTGAACTGAACTGACAGTGGATTTCTCCTTGTTCGTGATGGCGCCGACCCTGGGCACGGTACGAGGCGGCCGACAGGAGCACCATCACCGCGAACGAGATTAGCCACCGATCCCGGATCGTGCAATGGACGCGCGGGGTAGCGTCGCGCACATGAGGATTCGTGGAGCCGTCCTGGAACGCATCGCCGCGCCCGCGCCGTTCGCCGAGTCGCGGCCGATCACCGTGTGCGACCTCGAGCTGGCCGAACCGGGCCCCGGGGAACTGCTGGTCCGGATCGAGGCGGCGGGACTGTGCCATTCCGATCTGTCGGTGGTCGACGGCAATCGGGTGCGGCCGGTGCCGATGCTGCTCGGGCACGAGGCGGCGGGACTGATCGAGGCGGTCGGCGACGGCGTCACCGACGTGGCGGTCGGGCAGCGGGTCGTGATGACGTTCCTGCCGCGCTGCGGCCAATGCGCCGGGTGCGCGAGCAACGGCCGCACGCCATGCGGGCCGGGCAGCGTCGCCAACAACGCGGGTGAACTGCTCGGCGGCGGCCGCAGGCTGCACCGCGACGGCGCCGAGGTACACCACCACCTGGGCGTGTCCGGTTTCGCCACGCACGCCGTCGTCGACCGGCGGTCGGTCGTCCCGGTCGACGCCGACGTGCCGCCCGAGGTGGCCGCGGTGCTCGGCTGCGCGGTGCTCACCGGCGGCGGCGCGCTGCTCAATGCCGCGAAGCCGGGGAAAGGTGATCGGATCATGGTCGTCGGGCTCGGTGGGGTCGGTATGGCCGCGGTGCTCGTCGCGGTCTCGCTCGGCCTCGGTGAGGTGATCGCCGTCGACACCGTGCCCGAGAAGCTGGCGCTGGCAAGGGAATTCGGCGCCACCGCGGCGTTCACGCCGGGCGAGATCGCCGAGCGGGGTGTGCAGGCCGAGGTGGTCGTCGAGGCGGCGGGCAATGTGCGCGCCTTCGAGACCGCCGTCGCCGCCACGGCACCCGGTGGCGTCACGGTGACGGTCGGCCTGCCCGCCCCCGACGCCACCGCGACGATCTCGCCGCTGGCCCTCGTCGCGCAGGGCCGCACGATCGTCGGCAGCTACCTCGGCTCGGCCGTGCCCGAGCGCGACATCCCCGAATACGTCCGCCGGTGGCGCGCGGGCACCCTGCCGCTGGAACGGCTGGTCTCCGCGCGGATCGGACTCGACCAGGTCAACGCGGCGATGGACGAGCTCGCGGCGGGCGCGGCGCTGCGCCAGGTGATCGTGTTCGACTGACCTCGGCGCCGGGTCACCCGTCGCTGCTCGATAGGCTTGCCGGTAAGGGCGAAGCGAGACACGAGGAGATACGGGTGACCATTCGGGTCGGAGTGCTCGGAGCACGCGGCAAGGTCGGACAGGCCATCTGCGCGGCCGTGGAGGCGGCAGCCGATCTGGAGCTGGTCGCCCAGGTCGACAAGGGTGACGCGCTGGAGACGTTCACCGAGACCGGCACCCAGGTGGTCGTCGATTTCACCCATCCCGACGTGGTGATGGGGAACCTGAAGTTCCTGATCGAGAACGGGATCCACGCGGTCGTCGGCACCACCGGCTTCGACGAGGTGCGTCTGGCCGAGGTACGGGGCCAGCTGGCCCAGCGACCCGGCGTCGGCGTGCTGATCGCGCCGAACTTCGCGATCGGCGCGGTGCTGTCGATGCGGTTCGCCGAGCAGGCGGCGCGGTTCTTCGAGTCGGTCGAGGTCATCGAGCTGCACCACCCGAACAAGGCCGACGCGCCCTCGGGCACCGCCTACCGCACCGCCGGGCTGATCGCCGCGGCCCGCGCCGAGGCGGGCGTCGGACTCAGCCCCGATGCCACCACCACCGAGCTCGAGGGTGCCCGTGGCGCCGACGTCGACGGGGTGCGGGTGCACTCGGTCCGTCTGGCCGGGCTCGTCGCGCACCAGGAGGTGCTGTTCGGCACCCAGGGCGAGACGCTGACCATCCGCCACGACTCCATCGACCGCAACTCCTTCGCGCCGGGCGTGCTGCTCGGGGTGCGCGAGATCGCCGGACGTCCGGGTCTGACGGTCGGGCTCGACCCGTTCCTGGATCTGTGAACGCGTCCGAACCCGCCGCGTGGCGACCTGACCGCCAGGTCGTGAAGATCGTCGCGCTGGTGGCGTTCCTGGTGCTGGCGCTGGTCTACTACTTCATCCGCCTGGGCGGGCTGGCCATCGCCTACATCGCCGACGGCGGGTTCGCGGGGATCGCGATCGGCATCGGCATGCTGCTGCTGCCGATCGTCGGCGTGTGGATCGTGTGGGCGACGTTGCAGGCGGCGCTCGCGCACCAGCACCTGGCCCGCCGGATCGACGAGGAGGGCCTCGAGGTCGACACCTCGGAGCTGCCCCGGCGGCCCTCCGGCCGCATCGAGCGCGACGCCGCCGACGCGCTGTTCGCGCGGATCAAGACCGAATGGGAAGCCGACCCGGACAACTGGCGCTCCTCCTACCGGCTGGCCCGCGCCTACGACTACGCGGGCGACCGCACCCGCGCCCGCGAGACCATGCGCCGCGCGGTGGCCCTGGAAAAGCTGGAACGCGGGGAGTAGACCATGGCTCGGTTACTGCTCGTCCACCACACCCCCTCGCCGCACACCCAGGCGATGTTCGAAGCGGTCGTCGCCGGCGCCACCGATCCCGAGATCGAGGGCGTGGAGGTGGTGCGCCGGGCCGCCCTGGCGGTCACCGCCGTCGACGTCCTCGAAGCCGACGGCTATCTGCTCGGCACCCCCGCCAACCTCGGCTACATGAGCGGCGCGCTCAAGCACGCCTTCGACACCGTCTACTACCCGTGCCTCGACTCGACGCGGGGGCGTCCGTTCGGGCTCTACGTGCACGGCAACGAGGGCACCGAAGGCGCGGAGAAGGGCGTCACGGCCATCACCACGGGGCTCGGCTGGGTGCAGGCGGCCGACTATGTGGTGGTGTCGGGTGCACCGGCCAAGTCCGACCTCGAGGCGTGCTGGAATCTCGGTGCGACGGTCGCCGCGCAGTTGATGGACTGAGCCGGCGCGCGCGGCACGGTCGAGAACAGTAGACTCCGCCTCGAATTGATCGGGGTGGGGAGTGAATCCCTGTGAGCTACAAGGGAATCGACAATGGCGATCGTCTTGGTGACCGGTGCCACCGGCTTCGTGGCCGGACACTGCGTCCGGGAGTTGCTCGAGCACGGCTATCAGGTCAGGGCTACCGTGCGCGAGCTCGGCGCGGCCGGTAGGCGCGCCCATCTGGTGGATTTCGCCGAACGGCACGGCGGTGCGGTGGAGTTCGTGCAGGCGGACCTGACCGCCGACGACGGCTGGGATGTCGCGGTGAAGGGGTGCGACTACGTCCTGCACGTCGCTTCGCCGATTCCCGATGGCGGCAAGGAGTCCGAGCAGGCGATGGTCGAGGCTGCCGTCGAAGGCACCCTGCGGGTGCTGCGGGCGGCCGCCGCGAGCCCGACCGTGCGACGGGTCGTGCTCACCTCCTCGATCGTGACCGTCAACCAGGGCCACGACGTGGACAAGGTGTTCACCGAACAGGACTCGTCGAACCCGGACCGGCTCACCGGCTACGACAAGAGCAAGGTCCTCGCCGAACGTGCCGCCCGGGATTTCGTCGACCGGTCGCCGGCGCTCGGGTTCGATCTGGTCACCCTGCACCCGCCGATGATTCTGGGGCCGGTGCTGCATCCGCAGACCAACATGTCGCACGAGCCGGTGATCAGGCTGCTCGGCCGGAAGGTGCCGGGATCACTCGACGTCGGGTGGTCCACCGTGGACGTCCGCGACCTGGCCCGCGCACATCGCCTCGCGATGGAAACCCCCGCGGCCGGCGGGCAGCGCTACATCTGCGGTGGCGAGCATGTCTGGATGCGGGAGATGGCGGACATCCTCGCCGCGGAGTTCGGCCCGCGCGGTTTCGCGGTGCCGTCACGCACCCTGCCCGACTGGATGGTCAAGCTGGCCGCGCTGACCGATGACGCCGTCAAGCGTGTCGTGCCCGCCCTGGGCAAGCAGGAGCGGGTCAGCGCGGAGAAGGCGAAATCCGAACTCGGACTGACCTTCCTGCCCGTCCGGCAATCAGTGCTCGACACCGCCGAGAGTCTGCTCACCCACGGTGTCGTCGCCGCGCCGAGGCCGCGCTGGTGGTCGCGCCGTGGCCGGATCGGCTGAGGCGGCGAGCGGCCTCGACGTGCGCGAATCGCCGCGGCCCCGAATTCTGGTGGGCTGACACGCGGGCGCCGGATGCGGTAGAACTCGACACCGACGGGTTGCGGGCTGGCCGCGAATGGGTGTTCGAGGATGGGGAGTGGTCGGTGAGCGAGTTGCAGCAGACTCCGGCGGTACGGCGGATCGGGCTGGTCGAGGACCACGAGTCCGTCGCGATCGGGCTGGCGGCCATGCTCGGCCCCGAACCCGATCTGGACCTGGTCGCGACCGCCGACACCGTGGCGGGGCTGCTCGCCGCCGACGACGCCCTGGACCTGGTCGTGCTCGACCTGCGCCTGCCCGACGGCTCGACGCCCGAGGACAACGTCACCACGCTGCGTGAACGCGGCATCGAGGTGCTGGTGTTCACCGGCGCCGACAACGCCTTCCTGGTGCGCTCCGCGGCCAAGGCGGGTGTGCTCGGGGTGCTGCGCAAGTCCGAGAGCGTGGCGACCGTGGTCGCCGCGGTACGCCGGGCCGCCTCCGGGGAACAGGTCGTCACGACCGACTGGGCCGCGGCGATCGACGGCGACCCGCAGCTGTCCGACGTCGGGCTCAGCCCGCGTCAGGAAGAAGTGCTCATGCTGTACGCCTCGGGGGAGAAGGCGTCGCGGGTGGCCCGGCTGACCGGCCTGTCCGAGCAGACCGTCAACGACTATCTCGGCCGCATCCGGCAGAAGTACGCCGACGCGGGCAGGCCCGCGCCCACCAAGACCGACCTGTACAAACGGGCTGTCGAGGACGGCTGGCTGCCCGTGCCGGAACGTCAGCAGCGCCCGTGACCGCCACCGCGGTCCGCCCGGCAACCGGGCCCGTCGCGGTGGACACCGAGCTCTCCCGGGCGGCGACCGATCAGATCCTGCGCCGGCTCGGCGTCGTGATCGGCGTCGGCGCGATCATCGTGATGGCCCTCGAACTGCCCGCCGTGCTGATCCAGCCGATCAACAGCTCGGTGTGGCCCGAGGCGCATCTGGTGGCCGCGTACCTGTTCTTCGCGCCGCTGGCGGTGGTGTCGGCGCGTGGGCCGGTCACCGCGATCCGCCGGATCGCCGCGGCGGCCGCGATCTGCTATCTGGTGGCGACCGTGACGACGCCGCTGGTGTATTCGGTGGTGACGGTCGGGTCGTTCGCGTCGTGGCCGTATCGCGGGCTGGTCCTGGGGGTGATGGCGGGTGGTCTGGCCTGGTCGGTGCGCACGGCGTCGTGTTTCGCGGCGGTGCTCGCCGTGGCGACCAGCGCGTCCAATGCCGCCGTGGTGCCGGACAGTTCGGCATGGGCGCTGTTCGGCGACGTCACCAGGGCGCTCGGGGTGGCGGCGCTGTTCCTGTGGTGCGTGGTCTACGCGCGCACCGCCGCCGAGCGGGTCGACAAGGAAGCCGTCCGGCAGCGCTCGCGGGCGGCGACGGTCGCGGCGACGGCGGCCCGCGAACGTGAGGCCGCCCGCTTCGCCGCGCTCATCCACGACGCGGTGCTGTCGACCCTGCTGGAGGCCTCCCGCACGACGGGCTCCACCGCGGCCCTGTCCGCCCAGGCGACCCGCACCCTCGACCAGCTCGAACAGGCCCGCAGCGCACCGGAACTCGAGCACCTCGACGCGGCCGCCGCCGTGGAGTTCCTTCGGGCCGCGGTGCACGAGGTCGATCCCGATCTGCCGGTCCAGGCGGCGCGGCGCGGGGCCGATCTGTGTCTGCCGCTGGAATCGGCGCAGGTGCTGGGCGCGGCGCTCAGCGAGGCCGTACGCAACAGCGTGCGCCACGCCGACGTCGCCGGCAGGCGGGTGCGCCGCGATGTGGCCGTCACCGTGGCCACCGGCGGCATCAAGGTGGTCCTCTCCGACGACGGCGCCGGCTTCGACCCGGCCCGGGTACCCGCCGACCGGATGGGCATCGCGGGCAGCATCCTGGGCCGCATGCGCACGCTGCCGGGCGGGGCGGCCTTCGTCGAATCCGCGCCCGGCACCGGCACCGTGGTGACCCTGGTGTGGGGCAGTCATGGCTGAGCGTGACCTGCCGTTCGGCATGCGTGACCTGTTCGGCCTCAGCGACGGCATGGCCTGGCTGTTCGTGGTGATCTTCGAGGCCACCATCGTCATGTACCTGCGGGTGAACTTCGACATCGTCCCGCCGATCCCGGCCGCCGTCGCCCTGGTGCTGATGGCCGTCGCCGCGCTGGTCGTGCTGGTGTTCCCGGTGGATCCGCTGCCGTGGCCTGCCACCGCCTACGTCGCCTGCGCCGGACCGGCCGCGATGGCGCTGACGGTGCCGTGGATCGAGAACCCCACGGGCTTCTCGCACCAGCTGTGGACCGCCTACCCGACCTCGTACCTGCTGGCGATGCTGGTGCTGCGTGGGCGGATCCTGTCGGCCTGGCTCGGCGTCGCGGCCGCCGCGACCGTGCTCGTCACCATGGGCGTGTTCACCACCTGGCATCCGGAAACGGTGGTGCGGGCGCTGACCCCGGTCGCCACCGTCGGCGTGGTGACGGTGTTCATGGCGATCGTGCGGCCCACCCAGCGCTCGCTGCGTGAGCTGCGCGGCCAGGCCAATCAGCGCGCGGCCACCGAGGCGGCGCTGGCCGCGGCCGGCGCCGAACGCGACCGGCAGCTGACCCGGCTCGACCTGCTCGCCCGGCCGATTCTCGCGCGCATCGCCGAGGGCGCCCACCTCACCGACGACGAACGCGAACAGTGCCGGCTGCTCGAAGCCGAACTCCGTGACGGGCTGCGCGCCCCCGAACTGGTCACCGAACAGCTCAGCGCCGCCGCGCGCGCCGCCCGCGCGCGCGGGGTGGAGGTCACCCTGCTCGACGACGGCGGCTTCCGTGGCGTCCCGACCTGGGTGCGCCACAACGTGATCGACGCCGCCGTCGAGGCGCTCGACAGCGCGCAGGAGGGCACGGTCACGGTGCGGGTGCTGCCGATCGGACGGCGCTGGGTGGCGACCGTGCTCGCCGCCGCCGCGACCGGCGACCGGCGCACCGAGATCGATACCGCGGGGGTCGTGCGGGTCTCCACCTGAGCCGGGCTCACCTGTCGTACCCCTGTGCCAGGCTGAGGGAATGCAGCGGATGAATGCGGCGACGGCCCGGCGGATCGCGCTGGCCGCGCAGGGTTTCGGCAAACGTCGTCCGGCCAACCCGAACCGGCGGGCCGTCCTCGATGTCGTCGCCAGAACCCGGCTGCTGCAACTGGATTCGGTGTCGGCGGTGGTGCGGGCGCACTACGCGCCGGTGTTCAGCCGGATCGGTCCCTACGACCGCACGTTGCTGGAGCAGGCGGCCTGGAGTGACAGTCCGCGCGCACGGCGCGGCCTGGTGGAGTACTGGGCGCACGAGGCGGCGCTCATCCCGGTCGCGGACTGGCCGCTGCTGCGCTGGCGGATGGCCGAGTACCGGCACGGGCGCTGGTCGGGCATGCGCAAGGTCATCGAACGGAATCCGACGCTGGGCAAGGACATCCTCGATGTCGTCACCGAGGTCGGCGCGTCCAGCGCGGGCGAGATCGAACGCCATCTGGAACTGGACAAGCCCCGTCCCAAGGGCACCTGGTGGAATCTCAGCGACACCAAGATGGTGTGCGAGCAGCTCTTCGCCGCCGGAGAGCTGTCCATCGCGCGCCGGGCGGGTTTCACCCGCCACTACGACCTGACCGAACGCGTGGTCCCGGCTGACGTCCTCGACCGCGAGATCGGCGAGGACGACGCCGTGCGCGAGCTGCTGCGCCGCTCCAGCCGCGCGCTGGGCATCGGCACCGAGACCGACCTGCGCGACTACTACCGCCTGAACCGGCGCCAGAGCGCCCCCGCGATCGCCGACCTCGTCGACGCGGGCGAACTGATCCCGGTCGAGGTCGACGGCTGGGACGCGCCCGCCTACCTGCACCCGGAGGCGAGCACCCCGCGCCGGATCAGCGGCGCCGCCCTGCTGTGCCCGTTCGATCCGCTGATCTTCTTCCGTCCGCGCACCCAGCGGATCTTCGACTTCCACTACCGCATCGAGATCTACACGCCGGAACCCAAACGGGTGCACGGCTATTACGTCTTCCCGTTCCTGCTCGACGGCGTGCTGGTCGGCCGCGTCGACCTGCGCGCCGAGCGCGGCAGCGGCAGGCTGCTCGCGCCCGGCGCGTTCGCCGAACCCGGTTACGCGACGGCCGAGACCGCGCACGCGCTGCGCGGCGCGCTGCGGGAGATGGCCGACTGGCTCGAACTCGACGACGTCGTCCTCGGTGAGCGCGGCGACCTGGCCCCGCTGCTGTGACCGGCTACCAGCCCTTCGGGCCCTGGCCGCGCATCTGGTCGCGCAGCGTATTGGTGACCGCGCCCGAGAGCCAGGAATTCAGCGACTGCCCGTTCTGCGCCGCCGCCTCCTCGGCCTTGTTCTTGAGCTGTTCGACCAGGCGCAGGGTGACGCGGCTGATGTCACCGGTCATCTCCTCGAAGGTCGGCTGTTCGTCCGAGCCCGACGGCGTGTTCTTGCGCACGTCGGCCACCGCCTCGGTGCCGTCGAGGCGCACGTGCACGGTGCGGTCGCCGAGCTCGGTGCTGATCTCGGCGGCCAGCTCCGACAGTGCCGACAGCAGCACGAGCCTGCTCGAACTCTCCACCGCCGCGGCCAGTGCGGCGGCGGTGGCCTGCGTTTTCTCGTCGCCGAGTGCGGCGGCGGCGATCAGTTCCTCGCGCAGCCGCGCGGTGTGAGCGTTCAGATCCATGACATCAGTGTGGCGTCATTATTGACATCACGCAAGGATGGTCGTGATGTCATCCCGACCGGGGACGCCGGCGAAAAACACCCACCGGCAGCCGGATCGGCCGCTAGGGTGTCGAGGCTCATCAGGCGACCGGGTAGCCTTTCTGACCATGACGAACGGTGAATCGACGCCAACGGAGCTGCACGCGTCCGGCACGGTAGGTGTCGCGATGGTGACCCCCTTCAGCGCTGCGGGCAAGGTCGACGTCGATGCCGGTGTGGCCCTGGCCGCGCGCCTGGTGGACCGCGGCGTCGATCTCCTGGCGATCTCGGGGACCACGGGTGAATCGCCCACCACTACCGAGACCGAGAAGGCCGAGCTGCTGCGCGCCGTCGTCGACGCGGTCGGCGATCGCGCCACCGTGATCGCGGGCGCGGGCACCTACGACACCGCGCACTCGATCGAGCTGGCGCGCGCCGCCGAGAACGCGGGCGCGCACGGCCTGCTCGTGGTGACCCCGTACTACTCGCGTCCCACGCAGGAGGGTCTGCTCGCGCACTTCACCGCGGTCGCCGACGCCACCTCGCTGCCGGTGACCCTCTACGACATTCCACCGCGGTCGATCGTGCCGATCGCTATCGACACGATCCGCCGCCTCGCCGACCATCCGAACATCGTCGCGGTGAAGGACGCCAAGGGTGACCTGGTCTCCGGTGCCGATCTCATCGCGACCACCGGTCTGGCGTTCTACTCCGGCGACGACGGCCTCAACCTGCCCTGGCTCTCGGTCGGCGCCACCGGATTCATCAGCGTCATCGGGCACGTCGTGCCGGAGCGCTTGCGCGAGATCCACCAGGCCTACACGGCCGGTGACGTGGTCCGGGCCAGGGAGATCAACGCGACACTGTTGCCGCTGTTCGCGGCCATGACCCGCCTGGGAGGTGTGGCTATGTGCAAGGGAGCTCTTCGATTGCTCGGCGTCGAGGTGGGGGAACCCCGGTTGCCCCAGCTGATGCCGACGCAGGCGCAGCTCGACGCGCTGGCGCTGGATCTGCAAGCTGCGGGGGTGTCGGCATGACCGAACCCACCGCTCGTAAGCCGCGTCGCCGGTCCGCCTCCCGCGCGGCGGGCGCGCCCGAACCCACCCCGGTCGAGCAGGCCGCGCCGCCGAAGCAGGCCGCGCCGAAGCCCGAGCCGGTCGCCGAGATCGTCGCCGAGGCGAACCTGGTCGGCGAGGCCGAGGTGGGCACCGATCTGATCAGCGTCGCCGAGGAGCAGGTCACCGCGCCGAAGAAGGCCACCTCGCGCCGCGCCAAGAGCAAGCCCGCCGCCGAGCAGGCCCCGCAGCAGCAGTCCCGTGGTGGTGGCCGTGGCCGTCAGGGCGGCGGCCGCGGCCGTGGTTCCGCGCCCGTGGCCGAGCCGCGCGAGAAGGCACCCCAGGACCGGCTCGGCACCCCGCCGAAGCTGCCCAAGAACGGCCTGCGCGTGTTCGCGCTCGGCGGCATCGGCGAAATCGGCCGCAACATGACCGTGTTCGAATACGACGGCAAGCTGCTGATCGTCGACTGCGGTGTGCTGTTCCCCGAGGACCAGCAGCCCGGCGTCGACCTGATCCTGCCCGACTTCCGGCCCATCGAGGACCGGATGGACGACATCGTCGCCATCGTGCTCACCCACGGCCACGAGGACCACATCGGCGCGGTGCCGTTCCTGCTGCGCAACCGCCCCGACATCCCCGTGATCGGCGCGCGGTTCACCCTCGCGCTGGTGGCCGCCAAGTGCCGCGAGCACCGGCTGCAGCCCAAGCTCATGGAGATCGCCGAGGGCGAGACCACCGTGCACGGCCCGTTCGAGTGCGAGTACTTCGCGGTCAACCACTCGATCCCTGACGCCATCGCGGTCGCCATCCGCACCCAGGCGGGTGTCGTGCTGCACACCGGTGACATCAAGCTCGACCAGCTGCCGCTCGACGGCCGCCTGACCGACCTGGCCGGTTTCTCCCGTCTGGGCGACGAGGGCGTCGACCTGTTCCTCGTCGACTCCACCAATGCCGAGGTCCCCGGCTTCGTCACCCCCGAGCGCGAGATCGGCGGTGTCCTCGACAACGTCATCGGCAAGGCGCGCAACCGCGTCATTGTCGCCTCCTTCGCCAGCCACGTGCACCGCATCCAGCAGGTCGTCGACGTGGCGCAGAAGCACAACCGCAAGGTCTGCTTCGTCGGCCGCTCGATGGTGCGCAACATGCAGATCGCGCAGGATCTGGGCTATCTGACGGTGCCCGACAACGTGGTCGTCGAGATGGATCAGGCGGCGAACCTGCCCGGCAACCGCCTGGTGCTGATCTCCACCGGTTCCCAGGGCGAGCCGCTCTCGGCGCTGGCCCGGATGGCGCGCGGTGACCACCGCCAGATCAACATCCGTGCCGACGACCTGATCGTGCTGGCCTCCTCGCTGATCCCGGGCAACGAGAACTCGGTGTTCGCGGTGGTCAACGGGCTGGCCCGGCTCGGCGCCACCGTCATCACCCAGCAGAGCGCGAAGGTGCACGTCTCCGGCCACGCCTCCGCCGGTGAGCTGCTGTACCTGTACAACGCGGTGCGCCCGACCAATGCCATGCCGGTGCACGGCGAATGGCGGCACCTGCGCGCCAACGCCGCGCTCGCGGTGGCCACCGGTGTACCGGAGGAGCGGGTCGTGCTGGCCGAGGACGGCGTGGTGGTCGACCTGGTCGACGGCATCGCCTCCATCGTCGGCCGGGTACCGGTCGGGCACGTCTACGTCGACGGCCTCTCGGTCGGCGACGTCGGCGAGTCGACCCTGTCGGACCGCCTGGTCCTCGGCGAGGGCGGCTTCATCTCGATCACCGTCGTCATCGACTCGACCACCGGCAAGGCCGTCAGCACCGAGATCAACGGGCGCGGCTTCTCCGACGATCCGGCCGCGCTCAACGGCGCGAACGAGCTGGTGGAGTCCGAGCTGCTGCGGCTGGCCGGCGAGGGCATCACCGACACCCACCGCATCGCCCAGGGCGTGCGCCGGGTGGTCGGCCGCTGGGTCGCCGACACCTATCGTCGCCGTCCGATGATCGTGCCCACGGTCATCGGCGTCTGACCCACCGAAACACGAAAACCGCCGGGCGACAGTGTCGCCCGGCGGTTTTCGTCGTGCGTCAGGCCTGGCAGGCCGCGGAGTCGAGCTTGGCCGACTTCACGATGTTGCAGGCGAAGGTGTGCGAGACCTTCCAGGAATCGTCCTCGGCGACGAAGTCGACGAAGGCGTCCTGCACCGGCTTGCCGTCGATGGTGACATCGGCGTCGGCCTTGAGCTTGCCGTCGGCGGGCTCGCCGACCTCGGTGATCGCGACGGTCACCTTGTTCTTGTTCGCGGCGTCGACGAACTTGTCGACCAGCATCGGATCCTGGTCGGCGTCCTCGATGTAGGTCTTCTTCTCCTCGCCGGTGAGCTTGCCCGCCAGCGCCTTGTTGATCCGGCTGTTCAGCTCCTCGGCGGTCGGCTTGGGCAGGTTGGGCGGGGTGGTGACCGCGAGGTCGCCGCCCTCTTCCTTGCCCTGCTTGGTATTGCCCGATTCGAAGGCGCCGCCGGCGGCGGTCGTGGTGCTCGCGCCCGCGCTCGACGAGCCCGAATCGCTACTGCACGCGCTGAGCCCGAGCGCCGCGACGATCGCGACGAGGGCGGCGGCGGTCTTCAGTGGACGGTTGTTCACTACAACTCCCCAGATACTGTTCTCGATACGGGTCGGGCTAGAGCTGGTAACCGCTGGTGCAGTTCCAGTGCTTGATGCTGGCGTTGCCCGGATTGTTGTTCAGCGCTTCGCGTTTGGCGCCGCCGATGGTCGAGGCGGAGCCGTAGCTCCACCAGCCGCGCGAGATCGCGATCGCGCCACAGCCGTTGCGGTAGGACACCTTCACATCGCACCCGCCGCCGCCTCCGCCGCGCCGGCATGCCGCCAGCGCGCCCGCCTCCGCGTCGGCATAGCTGCCGTAGTCGGTGGCGTACCCGTAGACCCCCGATTTGACCGATACCGCGATGGCACCGTAATTGCTCGACTGCGCCTGGGCCGGAGCGATGTGCCCCGCGAACAACGCCGCGGTGGTGGCACCGAGCACGGCCGCGCCGGTGAGCATTCTCTTCACTTGTTGCTTCCCCTTCGTAAGCACGGGTCAACCGACCCGATGGAGCGCAGTCAACGTACCGAGCACCCCGTCGTGCGCGCCAGCCGTAGCGTGGCCCACGGGCCGAATTGCAGGAGTTCGGCAAGGATTCGATAAGCCCGGGCCCGCGAAACGCGGTCGCGCGCGAGTTTTCCCCGCGCTGACCGGGAGCCCGCGACCTGCGCCTCCGGGTGAGATCACCGTCGCAACCGGGGTGGGACCAGTGTTGCGGATGGTCCGGACGGTGCCTGAGCGGCTAGCCTGATGGTCATGGCAGGTAAGTCCCGCAGCACCACGACCTCTCGGGCGCGGGCGGGATCGAGCCGGGGGCAGACGCCGCCGCCGCGATCTCGTTCGACGACTCCGCGAGCGTCGGCGGCGCCACGCGGGCGCACCGCCCCCGCCCGCAGGCCGGTCAAACGCGCGTCGAACACTGCGCCGCTGGCCGTGATCGGGCGTGGCGTCGGCAGCGGCTGGACCATGCTGGCCCGCGGCGTCGGCGCCACCACGCGCACACTGAGCCGGGCAGGCGAGATCGAGCACGGGCACCGGCGCGACGGCATCGGCCTGGCGCTCATCGCGGTGAGCGCGATCATCGCCGCCGCCATGTGGCTGTCGGCGGGCGGACCGGTCGGCCGCTTCCTGGAAGACGTCGTGCGCGCCATCGCGGGTACCGCGGGCGGACTGGCCCCGCTGCTGTTCATCGCGCTCGCCGTGGTGCTCATGCGCACCGAGCCGCACCCGGAGATCCGGCCCCGGCTGGTGCTGGGCGGGCTGCTCGTCGTGTTGCCCGCGCTCGGCGTCTGGCATCTGGCCGCCGGGTCACCCACCGACGCGCACGGACGTTCGCGGGCGGCGGGGGTACTCGGCTATGCCATCGGTGGTCCGCTCGGGCAGGGACTCACGCCCTGGCTGGCGCTGCCGATCCTGTTGCTGGCCATGGTGTTCGGTGTCCTGCTGCTCACCGGGACCACGGTGCGTGAGGTGCCATCGGCGCTGCGGGAGTACTTCGGCCTCGGCGAGCACGGCGACGACGACGATCCCTACGACCCGGCCAACTACGACGACGACGGTTTCCCGCTGCACCGCAACCGAACCCGTCGCCGTGGCCGGACTCCCGACGACAACTACCCGCCCGACGAGTTCGGCGGCTCCGACGCGCTCACCGAATCGCTGGGCGAACCGCCGCTGCGCGAAGCCAAGCAGCTGCGCATCGACGAGGAACCGCCCGCGCCCGAACCGGCCCCGAAACCGGCGCGCAAGCGCCCGCCCGCCAAGGTCGTCGACCAGACCCCGCCCGCCCCGCCCGAGCCGGAGTTCGTCACCGACCGGGTGGTCGACGGCGACTACACGCTGCCGCCGCTGACACTGCTGCTCGACGGTGAACCGCCCAAGAAGCGTTCGGCCGCCAACGAATCGATGATCGAGGCGATCACCGAGGTGCTGGTGCAGTTCAAGATCGACGCCGCGGTCACCGGTTTCGTGCGCGGCCCGACGGTCACCCGCTACGAGGTGGAGCTGGGCCCGGGCGTCAAGGTCGAGAAGATCACCGCGCTGGCCCGCAATCTCGCCTACGCGGTCGCGACCGAGAACGTGCGCCTGCTGGCGCCGATCCCCGGCAAGTCCGCGGTCGGCATCGAGGTGCCCAACTCCGACCGCGAACTGGTGCGCCTGGCCGACGTGCTCAAGTCGCCGCACACCCGCAACGACCACCATCCGCTGGTGATCGGCCTCGGCAAGAACATCGAGGGCGAGTTCGTCTCGGCGAACCTGGCCAAGATGCCCCACCTGCTGGTGGCGGGTTCCACCGGTTCGGGTAAGTCGAGTTTCGTGAACTCGATGCTGATCTCGCTGCTGCACCGGGCCACCCCGGAAGAGGTCAGGATGATCCTGATCGACCCGAAGATGGTGGAACTCACGCCGTACGAGGGCATTCCGCACCTGATCACGCCCATCATCACCCAGCCGAAGAAGGCCGCCGCCGCGCTGGCCTGGCTGGTCGAGGAGATGGAACAGCGCTATCAGGACATGCAGGCCAACAAGGTCCGCCACATCGACGACTTCAACAAGAAGGTGAAGTCCGGCCAGATCACCGCGCCGCTGGGCAGTGAGCGGGTGTACCGGCCGTATCCGTACATCCTGGCCATCGTCGACGAGCTCGCCGACCTCATGATGACCGCCCCGCGTGATGTCGAGGACGCGATCGTGCGGATCACCCAGAAGGCCCGCGCCGCCGGTATCCACCTGGTGCTGGCGACCCAGCGCCCGTCGGTGGACGTGGTGACCGGTCTGATCAAGACCAACGTGCCTTCGCGGCTGGCCTTCGCGACGTCCTCGCTCACCGACTCGCGCGTCATCCTGGACCAGCCGGGCGCGGAGAAGCTGATCGGTATGGGCGACGGCCTGTTCCTGCCGATGGGCGCGGGCAAGCCGACCCGTCTGCAGGGCGCGTTCATCTCCGACGAGGAGATCCACGCGGTCGTCGAGTTCAGCAAGACCCAGGCCGAACCCGAGTATCAGGAGGGCGTCACCGCCGCCAAGGCCGGCGAGGTCAAGGACGTCGATCCCGATATCGGCGACGACATGGACGTGCTGCTGCAGGCGGTGGAACTCGTGGTCACCTCGCAGTTCGGCTCCACCTCGATGTTGCAGCGCAAGCTGCGCGTCGGCTTCGCCAAAGCGGGCCGGTTGATGGACCTGATGGAGACGCGCGGCGTCGTCGGGCCCAGCGAGGGCTCCAAGGCGCGCGACGTGCTGATCAAGCCCGACGAGCTGGACGGCTTGCTGTGGTCGATTCGGGGTGGCGACCCCGGCGGCGCCGAGGACGAGTAGGTCGAACGCACGCCGGTCGGCGCGCGATACTGGTTTGCTCTGACCGTGCCGGGAGTAGGCGGCGACGAACGAGGAGGGACCGTGGCTCACCGCGGAGTCGAACCGCGCGCCCGGGCCTTATGAGAGCCCGTCGGCACCTGCGTGAGCCGGGAGTGTGGACGGTTCCCTCGGCGAGAGTCGAACTCGCACTTGCCGGTACCTGAGACCGGTGCCTCTCCCAGTTGGGCTACGAGGGAATAGCTGATCGCCCCGGGCCGCACGGGCGGGCTGGGGTACACGACAGGGACCGCGGGCGGTGGGCCCGCGCGTGGGGGAGGGGGTGCCTAGCGGCCTAGGGCCGGACGATGCCGGTCAGCAGTCGCCGCGCGCGCTCGAAAAGCGCTGCGGCAGCACGGCACCCAGGGGTAGCCGATGCATCGCGACACGGCGTTCGTACTTCGCGGTGGATCCGTTCACGGCTAGCTCCTCTCGGGGTACCGGTGGGGTGACGATGCGTCGACGGTAGCAGCGGATGGCGCCCGGCGAAACGGATTTTCCCGACGCGCCGACCGGCCCGTGCGCAGGTCAGGGTGCCTGTGTGTGAAATCATGACGAGCAAGCGCTCCGCAAAGCCGACTGAAACGGACATTTCGGGCATGATGGACGACGTGAACTTCATCGATCGGACCACCACATGCAGGTGACCACGCTCGAGTGGGTGATCACCGGTGTGGTGATCCTCGGCTTGTTCGTCTTCGACTTCTTCGCCCATGTGCGCACGCCGCACGAACCGACCTTCCGGGAATCGGGCTTCTGGTCCGCGGTCTACATCGGCTTGGCCCTGCTGTTCGGCCTGTTCGTCGCCTGGAAATGGGGCGGCACCTACGCCGGGGAGTACTACGCGGGCTTCGTCACCGAGAAGGCGCTCTCGGTGGACAACCTGTTCATCTTCCTGATCATCATGAGCACCTTCGCGGTGCCGCGGATCTACCAGCAGAAGGTGCTGCTCATCGGCATCGTGCTGGCGCTGGTGATGCGCGGTGCCTTCATCGCCGTCGGCGCGGCCGCGATCAGCGCGTTCAGCTGGGTGTTCTATCTGTTCGGCGCGTTCCTGATCTACACCGCGGTGAATCTGCTGCGCGAGAGCGGGCACGAGGTCGAGCACGAGCAGCAACGCGACAGCCGGATCGTCGCGCTGGCCAAGCGGATCCTGCCCACCACCGACCAGTACGACGGCGACAAGCTCATCACCCGGATCGACGGCAAACGTGTGGTGACCCCGATGCTGCTGGCGCTGCTGGCCATCGGCTTCGC
The DNA here is from genome assembly GCF_052983615.1 of Nocardia fodinahabitans. Lineage (NCBI taxonomy): Bacteria > Bacillati > Actinomycetota > Actinomycetes > Mycobacteriales > Nocardiaceae > Nocardia > Nocardia fodinahabitans. The sequence goes on along the minus strand of NZ_JBRJJC010000001.1, from coordinate 873,122 downwards.
CGATCTGCTCTTCGCCCTGGACTCGATTCCGGCCATCTACGGCCTCACCGAGCAGCCGTACCTGGTGTTCACCGCCAACGCCTTCGCGCTGATGGGCCTGCGCCAGCTGTTCTTCCTCATCGGCGGCCTGCTCGACCGCCTGGTGTACCTGTCCTACGGTCTGGCCGCGATCCTGGCGTTCATCGGCGTCAAGCTCGTGCTGCACGCGCTGCACGAGAACACGCTGCCGTTCATCAACGGCGGTGAGCACGTGAGCGTGCCGGAGATCTCGACCACGGTGTCGCTGAGCGTGATCATCGGCATCCTGGTGATCGCCACGGTGGCGAGCCTGCTGAAGACCCGCCGGACCACCTCCTCCTGACCGCGCACTGCCCGGAACCACCGTGGTTCCGGGCAGTGCTGTGTCAGTGGCCGGTCACTCGGCGAAGGCGCCCATCACCGGCAGCCATTCCACGACCCGCACGGCCTCGATCAAGCCCAGCTTCGCGAACGGGTCCTCGGTCAGCAGCGTGGTCAGCGACGGCGCGTCCGCGGCGCGGAAGATCAGCAGCGCGCCGGTGCCGTCCGGGTACGGCCCGCTGGTGAGCACCGTGCCCGCGTCCACGAGCGCGTTGAGCCACCCGCGATGCTCGGGGCGGTGGGTCGCCCGGTCGGCCGCGGTGGCCTCGGTGTAGGTGTAGTGGACGGCGAAGATCGGCACGGTCGATCACTTTCTCGCGGTGGACTTGCGGATATTCAGAGAGTCAGCAGCATGCGGGTGTTGCCGAGGGTGTTCGGCTTGACGTAGCTCAGGTCGAGGAACTCCGCGACACCGGTGTCGTAGGACCGGCACATCTCGGCGTACACCTCGGCGGTGACGGGCGTGCCGTCGATCTCGACGAAACCGTGCCTGCCGAAGAAGTCCACCTCGAAGGTGAGTACGAACAGCCGCTGGAGCTGCAGCTCGCGCGCGACCGCGACCAGCCGCTCGACGACGGCGCCACCGACGCCGCGGCCCTTCACCACCGGATCGACGGCGACCGTGCGCACCTCGCCCAGATCGGCCCACAGCACGTGCAGCGCGCCGCAGCCGACGACCTGTCCGTCGAGTTCGGCCACCCAGAACTCCTGGACCGATTCGTACAGGGTGACCAGGTTCTTCTCCAGCAGGATGCGACCCGCGTACTCGTCGACCAGACGCTTGATCTCGGGGACGTCCGAGGTTCGGGCTCGTCGCACGACCACACCGGAAACAGGCGCCACAGTGGGCGCGGCGGGATGCGCGTCGCTGGTCGAACCACCCAGTGGTCCCCGTGAGGTCATGGGGTGCACAGTAGTCGGCCGGGTTACCGATAGTCTGAACATGTGCCGCACATCCTGTCGATCCGCTCACCGCATCGCGCCGGGCTCGACGACCGGATCCGACGGCACTACCCGCGCGAGCAAACCGCGCGCGAAACGGGTGGATTTCGGCGCAGTGCCGGTGAGTGCCGAGAGGGCGGGGCATGAGAGGTCAGCGCGCGGAGGAGGCAGCCTGCGTAACCACGGAGAGCGCCCGAGCAGGCCAGATGGACGCAGCATGAGCGTGCGACCCGAGGAGATCGACCGCGGGTGGGAGGCGGCCGCGCTGGCGCGCGCGGTGCCCGACCGTGCCGAGGCGCAGGTTCCCGTGCTCAATATCGCGAACGTGCTGACCGTCGCACGGATCGTGCTTGTCCCGTTGTTCGTGCTGGCGCTGTTCGCCGAGGGCGGGCACGACACGCGCTGGCGGATCATCGCCGCGGCGGTGTTCGGGCTGGCGGCGATCACCGATCGCTTCGACGGGCAACTGGCCCGCAAATACGGTTTGGTGACCGATTTCGGCAAGCTGGCCGACCCCATCGCGGACAAGGCGCTGATCGGTTCGGCGTTGATCGGGCTGTCGATCCTGGGCGATCTGCCCTGGTGGATCACCGCGGTCATCGTCGGACGCGAGCTCGGTATCACCCTGCTGCGGCTGATCGTAGTCCGGCGCGGGGTGATCCCGGCCGGTCGCGGCGGCAAGCTCAAGACGCTGGTGCAGTCGATCGCCATCGCGATGCTGCTGTTGCCGCTGTCGGGGGCCTTCGCCACCGCGGGCATGGTGCTGATGTACCTGGCCGTCGCGCTGACGGTGATCACCGGCCTGGACTACGTCGGCCAGGCGGCTCGCCTGTGGCTGGCGGGAGGACGCGCACGCGGCGAGTCCCGCTCGTGAGCGATCCGCTCGTCGCCGGCGCGCCGGTCGCCGAACTGGTCCGGGCATTGGCCGCGGCCGGTCAGACCGTCGCCACCGCCGAATCGCTGACGGCGGGCCTGCTGGCCGCCACTGTGGCCGGTGTGCCGGGCGCCAGCGCGGTGCTGCGGGGTGGCCTGATCGTGTACGCCACCGACCTGAAGAACCACCTGGCCTGCGTCGACGATGACATCCTCCGGGTCGACGGGCCGGTCGCCGCGTCGACCGCCGAGCAGCTCGCCGTGGGTGCCAGACAGCGCTGTGGCGCCGACTGGGGCGTGGGTCTGACCGGGGTCGCCGGACCCGATTCCCAGGACGGGCACCCGGTCGGGACGGTATACCTCGGATTGGCCGGTCCACGGCACAGTGAAGTGGTCCGGTTGAAACTCGACGGCGACCGGTGGACGATCAGGATCGGTGCGGTGCACAGCGCGGTGCGGGAGTTGCTGCGCTGTGTGACGACGAACTAGCCGCGTCCGGGAACCACCGGCCGATGCTCGACGTTGTGCCAGAAAGAGGTGAGCACCGCTGCGGCGGTGACACGAGGTGGAGGAGAACGAGATGACGCTGCTGCGGGAGGCAATCGGGGACAGTCTGCGGCGTGCGCGTCTCGCCCAGCATCGAACGCTGCGCGAGGTGTCGACCTCGGCGCGCGTGAGCCTCGGCTATCTGTCGGAAGTGGAGCGCGGCCGCAAGGAAGCCTCCAGTGAACTGCTCGCCGCCATCTGCGAGGCACTGGACGTGCCGCTGTCGCGGGTGCTGTGGGACGTGAGCACCATCATGGCCGGCGCCGACGGTTCGGCGCCGCGCGAGCCCGCGCTGACCGGCCCCGCCGCCGAGCGCGAAGCCGCCGCGGCCGAGCCGGCCGCCGCCGAACCCGCCGCCACGCCGGAGTCGGCCGCCGCGGCGAGCATGTCGGCCGAGCAGGGCGCACGGATCGGCATCGCCGAGGACACCCGCATCGTCATCCCGGCGCCCAGGGCCGAGATGCTGGTACTGGTGAAGGGAATGTGACGCGGCGAACCACGTGCTCGACGGGCGAGACGCTGCACACTGCTGGTGAGAACGGATAGATTCTCATCAGGCGTCGATCGGGCCGGTCGCACCGGCCCGGGTGCCGCATGGTGAAGGATAAGCACATATCTGGTGCGTGACGGTCGCGCACCACCAGTCGCACGAGCGACGCACAGATGGAGGCGGGATCAATCGATGGCTAATCCGTTCGTGAAGGCCTGGAAGTACATGATGGCCCTCTTCGACTCCAAGATCGAGGAGCATGCGGATCCGAAGGTCCAGATTCAGCAGGCTATCGAGGAGGCGCAGCGTCAGCACCAGGCGCTGTCGCAGCAGGCGGCGTCGGTGATCGGTAACCAGCGTCAGCTGGAGATGAAGCTGAACCGCCAGCTCGACGAGGTCGAGAAGCTCAACGCCAACGCCCGTCAGGCCGTCACGCTGGCTGATCAGGCGGCCGCCGCGGGCGACACCGAGAAGGCGATCCAGTACACCAACGCCGCCGAGGCGTTCGCCGCCCAGCTGGTCACCGCCGAGCAGTCGGTGGAAGACCTCAAGGTGCTGCACGACCAGTCCCTGCAGGCCGCCGCACAGGCCAAGAAGGCGGTCGAGCAGAACGCGATGATGTTGCAGCAGAAGGTGGCCGAGCGCACCAAGCTGCTCAGCCAGCTCGAGCAGGCCAAGATGCAGGAGCAGGTCTCGGCCTCGCTGCAGCAGATGGACTCCACCCTGTCCGCTCCCGGTTCCACGCCCAGCCTCGACGCGGTGCGCGACAAGATCGAGCGTCGCTACGCCAACGCGCTCGGTGCCGCCGAACTGGCGCAGAACACGGTGCAGGGCCGCATGATGGAGGTCCAGCAGGCCAGCATCCAGATGGCGGGCCACAGCAAGCTCGAGCAGATCCGCGCCTCCATGCGCGGTGACGCACTGCCCACCGGCAACAACGCCGCGGCGATCGACCCGGCGGCGCAGCAGCAGCCCGCGCAGGCGCCACAGATCAACAAGGGCCAGGCGGCGCAGCAGTAATATTGGCGCGCTGGCGCGCGCGTGTTCGCGGCCCCTTGGTCCCGCCGGTCAGGCACCGTTGCTTGCTCCTTCGTCGCTGACGCAACGGCGCCTGACCGGCGGGACGGCCGCGAACCGGCCACTGCGTGGCCGCCGCTCCTCGGGGTCGCGGGTGCGCGGTGGTGGCAACTTGTCGTCGTCTGCTGCGACACTGGTCCGTGGCGACGAAAGGATGAGGGATGAGCGGGAGAACACGGCGCGAACGAGCCGAGATCGTCGATCCGGCGGCGCCGGTGCACCCCACCGTGACCGGTGGTGTGCCCGCGACTCTGCGCGAGGTCGGTGAGCAGGCGATGGTGGCGGTGCGTCGCTGGGCCGATCCGCGCGAGAAGGAATTGCGCCGTAGGCGCCGGGCCCGTCGGCGGAGTTTTCAGCTCGGCACCGCGTCGGGCATCACCACGGTCGGCGCGGTCGGCCTGGCCGTGGTGGCGGCGCCGGCCTGGGCGGTCGTCGTGATCGGTGGCGGCGCTGTCGCTTTCGTGACCGGCACCGCGTTGAGCGCTCGCCGGTATCTGCAGTTGCGCGGTCAGCCGTTGCCGCAGGCGGCCTTCGTCGCCCGCAAGACGCCGGGGCTGCGCTCGGTGGCCCGCGGTCCGATCCAGCGGTTGATCCGCGCCGAACGCGCGTTGCACGGGCTCGGCGCCCAGATCGCCCGCACCCGAAGGCTGCCCGAGGACGAGCTGCGCGACCTGCTCGCGACGGCCCGCTCCGGCGCGGCCGCCCTGCACGCGCTGGCCGCCGACATCGTGGCGATGGAGCAGGCCGCCGACACCGTCGGCCGGGCCAACCCCGAGACCGTCTCCGCGCTGAAAGTCACCGTCAACGGGGTGCTCGCGCGTCTGGAGACCGGTGTCATGGAGTACGAACAGCTCGTCGCCGCGGCGGCGCGCATTCTGGCGGTTCCCGAGGACACGGTGGTCGCCTACCAGTTCAACGGTATCGTCGCCGATCTGCGCGAGGCCGCCGACCGGCTCGACGGCTGGGCCCAGGCGCTCACCGATCTGGCCGACCGCCCTGTCTCCGGTCCGCGCTAGCCCGCGGGCGCACAACGACTTCCGGCCCCGATGCCCGTTCCGGCGTCGGGGCCGTGCCGTGTCAGGTGATGGTCTGGCGCAGCGCGTCGAGTTCGGCCGATCGTGGATTCGCCACCGTCGACGATTCCGGGGTGTCGAAGATCCGCACCCGCTTGCTCTCGCTGTCGAACGCCGCCCACCCCGGATCGCCGTCGGTCGCGAACTTCACCCAGGCGGCGTGGATTTCGTCGGCCAGTGCCTGCGGTGGGTGCGGGCCGGTCAGCGAATGCGCGCCGTCGAGCGCGTCGAAGACGAACGGGACCTCGAGCACGTGGCAGGCGCCGAGGCCGGGAAGATCGGTGGGCCAGGCGAATTCGTACACATGCGTGGGCGCGCCCGCGGCATTGGCCTCGGCGAAGTCGACCGTGCCCGCCCGGAAGCACCAGTCGGTGAGGATCGCGTTGAAGATCTCGGCCGGGGTGGCGTCGGGGCGCTGCGCCGAATACGCCTGCGCCACCGCGTGATCGATGCCGTAGCGGGTGAGCACGAACGGCAGGGTGTCGGCGGTGACGGCGGCGGTGATGCCGGTGGGGACGGTGAAGAACCGGAACTCGTCGGCGGTGGTACCCGCGATCAGCGGCACCGCCCGCTCGGGATTCGCGACCAGGACCGCCGTCGGCGTGCCGGGGACGATGTCGTTGTCGACCACCGGGAACAGGCTCATGATGCCCATGCCCTGCTCGATCACCGACGCGCCCCAGCGCTGCGGGTCGGGGTCGGTCATCACCGCGAGGGCGACCGCGTTCTGCGCGGTGCGCAGCTCGTCGGGGCCTAGCTCGCCGAAATCGGCGGCGGTCGGGGCGATGCCGAGCTCCGCGGCCAGCGCGGCGGCCACCATCCGGGCGTCCTGCGCGTCGGCGGCGACCGCGCCGGTGCCGCTCTGCATGATCGCCCGGCGGAACAGCCCGGTCGACTGCGGCGCGGCGATCAACGCCGCCACGCTCATCCCGCCCGCCGACTCACCGAAGACGGTGACATTGTCCGGATCGCCACCGAAGGCGGCGACATTGTCGCGGACCCAGCGCAGCGCGAAGATCTGGTCGTGCAGGCCACGATTGAGCGGGGCACCGTCCAGCGCGGCGAACCCGGAGATCCCGAGCCGGTAGTTGATCGACACCAGCACCACGCCGTCGCGCGCGAACGCCGTGCCGTCGTAGATGACGCGCGCGTTCGACCCGCGCACGAACGCGCCACCGTGGATCCACACCAGGACCGGCAGCCCGCTCGCGGCCGGGTCCGGCGTCCACACGTTCGCGTTGAGGTACTCGTCGCCGGGGATTCCGTCGCTGCCGATCAGTGCGTGGATCGGGGCCGGATACGGCGACTGCGCGCAGGTCGCGCCCATCTCCGTCGCCTCGCGCACGCCGTCCCAGGCAGGCGCGGGCTCGGGTAGCTGGAAACGTCGGGCGCCGACCGGCGCCGCCGCGTAGGGCACCCCGAGAAAACGGGTGACACCCGCCTCGGTCCGGCCGCGCACCGCGCCGCTCGCGATCGTGACGATGGGTTCCATGGACTCCTCCTCGCTGACGCCCCGATTATGGTCGTGTGACCTCGTCGCCGTCAGTCGTTCGGCGGGCAGCGGCTACGGGACCAGCGGCCCGGCCAGCACTCGCTCGCCCGCGGCGCGGTCGCCGGTCCAGGTGAGTGCGGGATCGGACGCCGACAGGCGGGCCCACAGCGCGAGCAGCAGATCCGACGCGGTGCCGGCCAGCTCGGCGACCGGTGCACCGGGACCGTAGGTCCAGCTGCCGTCGGTATCGGTGGCGCGCAGCCGCAGGGCGACCTCCGGCGCGGTCGCCAGGCCACGGTGGATCATCCGCGGTGCGAACAGCTCGAAGACCTCGTCGATACCGTCGACCGCGAGCTCGGGGTCGAACGGCGCGGCGGCGCCGAGCGCGGCGCGGCCGTCCCACCGGTGCATGAGTGTCTCGTGCGCTCGTCTGCGGCGCCAGAACCCCACCGTGCGCGGCATGGTCCGGGTGAAGGTCCATGCCTCGCGGTCCGGGTCGGCCGACAGCGTGGTCAGCAGGGTGCCGGCGGTCGCCTCGTACCACTCGCGCAGTGCTGCGGTGTCCTTCGGCGCGGGATCGCCCTCGTAGTCGCCGCGCAGCTCGGTCACCGCGGTGACGACCCACAGATTTCCCCGGCCGACATGGTCGACGAGGTCGTAGAGGGTCCAGTCGCCGCAGGACGGGATCGGGGTGGCGAGATCGGCGTCCGCCGTGACGAGTCCACCGAAGGAAGCGAGTTCCGCGCGCAGCACAGCCAGGTAGTCCATAGCGCCTCACGGTAGTGGCTCGGCGTGGCTGAGCGGCGCTGATCCGGTCTCGGGGTGAACCCTGAGATCGCCCCCGATTTCTGGGTTGACCTGGTGATTTATCGGATCGTGGGTGGGAGCATCGAAGGTGTCGGATCGCCGGAGGGCGGTCACGGAACTGGCGAGGAGCACATCATGGTCTGGAAAGTCATCGGCATCGTCGTGGTCGCGTTGATCGCGTTCTGGATCATCGGGGCGCTGATCGAGGCGCTGTTGCCGGTCCTGGTGATCGCCGTGATCGGTACCGGGGTGTACCTGTTGTACAAGGCGGTGTCCGGGTCGAACGACAAGACCACGCTGACCAAGCCGTAATCGGGGCGTCTGCGCTTAGCATGGCGGGGTGGATCAGGTACCCGAGGACTGGCAGCGCGGACTGGTGATCGTCGCGCATCCCGACGACATCGAATACGGTGCGGCCGCCGCGGTCGCGCGGTGGACCGGACAGGGCAAGGACATTCGCTATCTGCTCGTCACCCGCGGCGAGGCGGGTATCGCGGGCATGCCGCCCGCGCAGGCCGGGCCGCTGCGGGAGATCGAGGAGCTCGCGGGCGCGCGGGAAGTCGGCGTCCACACCGTCGAATTCCTCGATCACCCCGACGGGCGGATCGAAGAGGGGCTGGCGTTGCGGCGGGACCTGGCCGCCGCGATCCGCAGGCATCGCCCGGAGATGGTGGTGCTGTTCAACTTCGGTGACACCTGGGCGCCCGGGATGGTCAACAGCGCCGATCATCGGGCGGTGGGCCGCTCGGCGATGGACGCCATCTCCGACGCGGGCAACGAATGGATCTTCCCCGAGATCGCCGACCTGGCACCGTGGTCGGCGCGCTGGGCCGCCGTGGTCGGTCCGGTCATGACCCACGCGGTGGACGTCGGCGGACAGCTGGACAAGGCGCGCGCCTCGCTCGCGGCGCACCGGCGCTACCTGCAGGTGCTCAGCGCGGTGCCGGTCGAACAGCAGGTGGACGAGATCGTCGCCTTCGCGACATGTCCCAAGGACGGATTCCCCGCCGCGCACGCGGTCGGCTTCGAGCTTTTCGCCTTCGCGGGCTGATTCGGCCGCCGGGCCGCGACCGGGGTGCGCGGGCTCAGTCGACGGGTCCCGCGTCGGGTCCGGTCCGCACCGGTCGTCCGCGCCGTGCCGAGGTGGCGACGCGCTCGACCGTCGGTCGCCAATCCCGCAGCGGCGCAACGAACAGGCCGACGACCTTGCCCGCGTCGTCGGCCCGGCGCAAGGCGAGCGCGGCGGCGAAGTCCGGGTCGGCGCGGAACCTGCGCGCCTCCTCGGCTGACATCGGCCCGCCCTGCGCGAGCAGGGTGCGCCTGCTCGAGGCGGACAATCCGGCGGCGTGCGCCGGATCCGTCGCCACCAGAAAGCGCTTCGCGACCACGTGCAGCTCCACCAGGCGCGCGACCCGCTCGCCGAGCAGCTCGCGCACCGCGGCGGCGCCGTGGCGGCCGTGGCCCGCGTCGTCACCGGGGACCAGGACATGGCCGATGTCGTGGACCAGGCCCGCGACCTGGAGTTCCGGGTCGTCGGGATGGTCCCGGCGCAGCAGTTCGGCGCACTGGCGGTCGTGATCGAGGATGTCGACCGGATCGCCGCTGCGATCGACGGTGTCCCAGGCGTCCGCGCAGCGGGCGAGCAGCGCGAACAGATCGTCGACGGTCGCGATCGCGCGGTCGGGAGTGGAGGTTTCGGGCCACACGGCAGGTCACTCCTCGCGATTCGGCGGGCCCGCGGATGCGTGCCCGGCTGTCGTCGTGACGGTAGCCGACCGGCCGGTAGCCGGCTGGGCGCGGCGAACCATGCCGAGGGGTATGGCACGCTGACGGCATGCGAGTAGCTGTGGTGGCCGGGCCCGATCCGGGGCATGCGTTTCCCGCGATCGCGTTGTGTCTGCGATTGCTGGCCGCGGGCGACGAGCCGGTGCTGTTCACCGGCCCGCGCTGGCTCGACGCGGCCAGAGCCGCGGGCATCAGTGTGCGCAGGCTCAAAGGGCTCGCGCCGCGCCCCACCGACAACGACGCCGACGCGGGCGCGCGCATCCACGAACGCGCCGCCCACATCGCGACCGAGAACCTGCCCGAACTGAGCGCGATGCTGCCGGACCTGATCGTCTCCGACGTGCTCACCGCGGGCGGCGGGATGGCCGCCGAGCGGCTCGGGCTGCCGTGGGTCGAACTGTCCCCGCATCCGCTGTACCTGCCCTCGAAAGCGTTGCCGCCGATCGGCAGTGGCCTCGCGCCGGGGGAGGGCGTGCGCGGCCGGGTCCGCGACGGCGTATTGCGCACGATGACCGCCCGCGCGGTCAAGGCGGGCGGTCGGCAGCGTTCGGCGGCGCGCGAGAGCATCGGGCTGCCCGCCGAGGATCCGGGTCCCACCGCACGGCTCGTCGCGACCCTGCCCGCGCTGGAGGTGGAACGGCCGGACTGGCCCGCCGACACCCACGTCGTCGGGCCGCTGCTGTGGGAACCGACCGACGCGATCCTGCCGCTGCCGCCGGGGGACGCGCCGCTGGTGATGGTGGCGCCGTCCACGGCGCATACAGGGGTGGACGCCATGGCCGACACCGTGCTCGCCGGGCTGGCCGGGCTCGGCGTCCGCGCGGCCGTCTCGATGCTCGACACTCCGCCGGCCGATCTGCCCGGCTGGGCGACCGCCGGGCTGGGCCGCCAGGACACCCTGCTCACCGAGGCCGCGGTGGTCGTCGGTGGCGGTGGACACGGCCTGCTCGCGAAATCGCTGGCTGCCGGGGTGCCGGTGGTGACCGTGCCCGGCGGCGGTGACCAGTGGGAACTGGCCAATCGCGCGGTGCGCCAGGGCAGTTCGGTGCTGGTGCGCCCGCTGACGCCGGAGGCGGTCGGCGCCGCGGTGCGGCAGGTGCTCGACGACCCGGCCTACGCCGCCGCGGCCCGGCGCGCCGCCGCCGGGCAGGCCGAGGTCGAGGATCCGGTGGAGATCTGTCACGAGGCCGCCAAGCGCTGACCGGGCGATCTCGCGGCGGGCCCCCGACAGCGGTGGCCCTGTCGGGTGTCGCCGAGCGCGAGTATCTTGGGCATCGTGCGGTTGACCGAATTCCAGGAGCTGATGCACACCGAGTTCGGCGTGGCGCGCGCCGACGCCATGCTGGCCGATCACGTGATACCGGTGCTCGGGCGGACCGGTGCCGCCGCGATCGAGGCGGGCGTCGACCCGCGAGACGTGTGGCGCGCCCTGTGCGCCGATTTCGATGTTCCCCGAACCCGATGGTGAGCAGGTCATGGCTGTGACAGCGCGGAACCCGGACACCCGGCCGTATCGGTTCGACGAGCGGCTGCGGATGATCCCGGTCGACCCCGACACGCTCGCGGCGAGAGTCGCCGTCGCCGATCCCCGCGATTTCGGCGGCCTGCGCCGGCTCGGCATCGCGCTGATGCTGCTCGGCCGTCACGACGAGGCCCTCGACCGGCTCGATCAGGCGTTGGAACTGGCCGATACCGAGCGGCGCCGGATCACCGTGTGGATCAACCTCGCCGACGTGTACCGCTACCAGGGCGAGCCCGCTCCCGCCGAGATCCTGTACCGGCGTGCCCTCGACGCCAGCCGCGTGCTCGATCCCGAGCTCGTCTCCTTCGCCGCCCATCACCTGGGCACGTCGCTGGCCGAGCAGCATCGGCCGCGGGAGGCGCGGGAGCTGCTCAACGAGGCGATGCGGCTGCGGGTGGCCGACGGTGATTCCGAACTCATCGAGTCGACCCGCGCGGCCCTGGACCACCTCGACGAGCTGGCCCTGCCGCTGCCGCCCGCGATCGCCGAGCTGCTCGGGCCGGTGCCCGCGTGGTCGGCCGAGCACGCTGGCCGTGGCGGCAATCTCGTGCGCTCGGGTGGGTACTGGATCAAGCGCGGGCCGCGGGCGGTCGCCGAGCACGATCGGTTGACCTGGTTGCGCGACAACGGCATCGCGGTGCCGACGGTGGCCGCCTTCGCCGAGGACATCCTGGTGCTGGCCGACGCCGAAGCCCGCTCGCTCACCGATCTGGCCGGTGATCCGGCCGAGGTCGGCACTGTGATGGGGCAGGCCCTGCGCGCGCTGCACGCCATGCCGATCGGTGGGTGCCCGTTCGACGGGCGCCTCGAGGTGACTCTCGCGCAGGCCCGCCGCCAGGTCGTCGAAGAGTTCGTCGACACCGCCGATTTCGACGCCGACCATCGCGAACTCACTCCCGCGGCGATCCACGAGTACCTGGTGGCACAGCGCCCGTCCGAGGAGGATCTCGTCGTCGCGCACGGCGATTTCACCCCGGGCAATGTGCTCGCCGATGGCGTGCTGATCGATGTCGGCGCGCTGGGTGTGGCCGACCGCTATCGCGATCTCGCCCTCGCCGAACGCGACCTGGCCGAGGATTTCGGCATCGACGCGGTGGCGGCGTTCTTCACCGCCTACGGGCTGACCGGGCCCGACCGCGCGAAGCTCGAGTACTACCGGCTGCTCGACGAATTGTTCTGAGGGCGCGGCACTTCGGCGCTCAGCTGGTCTTGGCGTAGTGGCGCGCGGCTTTGGTGCGGTTGCCGCAGGTCGCCATGGAATGCCAGCGCCGGGTCCCGTTCTTGGACGTGTCGTAGAAGAACAACACGCAGTCCGGATGCGCGCACTGGCGGATCCGGTGCGGCGCCTCGGCGATCAGATGCAGCAGATTGTCGGCCGCGAGCCAGCCCGGCAGCCAGGCCGGATCGGCCACCTCGGGGATGTCGCGTGGGCCGTCGACGGTGAGTTCACGGCGCAGGCGGCCGCGATCGAGTACCTGGTTGAGTGCGGTGGGGTCGGCGGCGGTGACCGCCGCGTAGACGGCGTCGCGGGCGGCGTGCAGCGCGGTCAGCGTGTGCTCGTCGGCGGGAACGCGGTCGGCGAGGCCGGTGAGCTCGAGCCACAGCCGCAGCCCGTCGAGATCGGTGAGCAGGTCACCGGGGGTGGCGCCCGCCCAGCGCGTGTTGAGCAGGTCCAGAGCCGGTGGTTCGCCGGTGTGCGGACGGGGATCGCGCATGCCTGAGGCTACCAACTCATCTCCTGACCACTGTCGCGATTTCGCGGGTTGACGGTGCTGCCCGGCCACCCTACTGTCTAACCTGTAAACGCCGAATAGATAGTTAACATTCCGGAAGGGGTCCCCCGTGCGACCGCCACTGCCACCCTTCGACCTCGACTCCGCGCGCGCCAAGGTGCTCGCCGCCGAAAATGCCTGGAACACCCGCGATCCCGAGCGGGTCGCCGCGGCCTATACCGAGGATTCGGTGTGGCGCAACCGCGACGAGTTCTTCACCGGCCACGCCGCCATCGTCGATTTCCTCACCCGCAAGTGGTCGGCCGAGAACGGCTACGCCCTGCGCAAGGATCTGTGGGCCTTCCACGACAACCACATCGCCGTGCGCTTCCAGTACGAGTGGCACGACGAGTCCGGCCGGTGGTGGCGCAGCTACGGCAACGAGCAGTGGGAGTTCGCGCCGGACGGGCGGATGGCGCGGCGCGAGGCCAGCATCAACGATGTGCGGATCGACGAATCCGAGCGGCGGATCTTCGGGCCGCGTGCCGACGGCGACGACTCGGTGCTGCCGCAGCGGTAGCCCGCGGGCTGCGGTGCCGTCGATGTGCGCCGGGTTTGCGAGTCCTCGCGTGTTGGGCGGGCGCGTCGCTTGACTCGAATGGGTGTTCGACTAATCTGGGCGCCAGAACTTGTCGGTGCCGGCCTCTACTGTGGGCGCCAACCAGGGAGACACTCACCTCGAGAAGGGGACCACATCATGGCACCGCAGGCCTACGATCGCGACAAAGCGCTGGAGCTGGCACTGGCGCAGGTGGAGAAGAGCTTCGGCAAGGGCGCGGTCATGCGCCTCGGCGAAGATGTCCGCCCGCCCATCGGCGTCATCCCGACCGGCTCCATCGCCCTCGATGTCGCGCTCGGCATCGGCGGTTTGCCCCGCGGTCGCGTCGTCGAGATCTACGGCCCGGAATCCTCGGGTAAGACCACTGTCGCGCTGCACGCGGTAGCCAATGCCCAGGCCGCGGGCGGTGTGGCCGCGTTCATCGATGCCGAGCACGCGCTCGATCCCGAGTACGCCCGCAAGCTCGGCGTCGACACCGACGCGCTGCTGGTCTCCCAGCCCGACACCGGTGAGCAGGCGCTCGAGATCGCCGACATGCTGGTGCGTTCCGGCGCCATCGACATCATCGTCATCGACTCCGTGGCGGCCCTCGTGCCGCGTGCCGAGATCGAGGGCGAGATGGGCGACAGCCACGTCGGCCTGCAGGCCCGCCTGATGAGCCAGGCACTGCGCAAGATGACCGGCGCGCTCAGCAACTCCAACACCACCGCCATCTTCATCAACCAGCTGCGCGAGAAGATCGGCGTCATGTTCGGTTCGCCGGAGACCACCACCGGTGGTAAGGCGCTGAAGTTCTACGCCTCGGTCCGCCTGGACGTGCGCCGCATCGAGACCCTCAAGGACGGCAGTGACGCGGTCGGCAACCGCACCCGCGTGAAGGTCGTCAAGAACAAGGTGAGCCCGCCGTTCAAGCAGGCCGAGTTCGACATCCTCTACGGCCAGGGCATCTCCAAGGAGGGCTCGCTCATCGACATGGGTGTCGAGCACGGCTTCATCCGCAAGTCGGGCTCCTGGTACACCTACGAGGGCGACCAGCTGGGCCAGGGCAAGGAGAACGCCCGCAAGTTCCTGCTGGAGAACACCGACGTGCGCGACGAGATCGAGAAGAAGATCAAGGAGAAGCTGGGCATCGGCGCCGACCTGACCGCCGAGGCCGACGCGCCCGCCGACTTCTAGCCGATGGACTCGCCGATCTCCGGCGGCCGAGCGCCCCGCGATCCGGTGGATCCGGTCGAGGACATGCGCAGGCAGCTGGCCCGCCTCGGCATCGAGGTGGCGCCGGAAGCGCCGCAGCGGCGAGACCGTCACCGCGACAGCGCGGACACCGAACTCGTCCGGTCGGCTCGGGCACACCGAGCCGAGCTGGACGCCAGGGGAATTCGGTCGGGTGCGGGCGATCCGCAGCGCGCGCACCCGACCGGATTCGCCGATGATGATCAACCACACGATTCCGCTGCGCGGACTGGGGATGATCATGAAGAGTGGGGGAGCGGGGCGCGGCCCCGTGGCGCCCGGCGCGGACGTAGGTCCGCCCGGCGCGAGAAAGACTCCCTGTCGACCGGCGTCGGTGGTGACGACGGGCGGCAGGTGGATCCGGTGGCGGCCGGATCCCAGCCGGGAGAGCCCGACAGGCGGGCCGGCACACGCCGGCTCGCCCCGGGCGACCGTCCGAAGGCGACCGTCGACCAGGCCAAGGACGCCTGCCTGAACCTGCTGGCCGTGCGCGCCCGCAGCCGGGCCGAGCTGGAGAAACGCCTCGGGGAGAAGGGTTTCCGGCGCGAGGTGACCGAGGCCGCGATCGACCGGCTCGCCGAGGTCGGCCTCGTCGACGACAGTTCCTTCGCCGAACAGTGGGTACACGAGCGCCACACGTACTCCGGCCGGGGCAAGCGGGCCCTGCAGCGTGAACTGCGCGACAAGGGCGTCGCGCCCGCCGATGCCGAGAACGCGCTGGCGGTCGTCACCGACGACGCCGAACGCGCCCGCGCCACCGACCTGGTCCGCCGCAAACTCACCACTCTGTCCCGGGAGATGGACCGCGACAAGGCGGTCCGCCGACTCGTCGGCATGCTGGCCCGCCGCGGCTACGACCAGTCGACCGCCTTCGCTGTCGTCACCGCGGAACTCGCCGCGGCCGGCTTCACCCAGGCCCCCGCTCAGCCGCGCCGGGCGAGCGGGTCCGAGCCGGACCTGGACGTGCAGTCCCACGATCTCCGGCGACCCGAACGACCGGGCGATCCGATGTCCCACGCCGACAGCGAGATCGAGGCGGGCCCGGACGGCCGAGACGAGAGGATCTCGCACCGAAACCGCTCCCGATGGTCACGCGCGGTCAGCGCGTCGGCCGACAGCGAAGGTCCCGGCGACACCGGCCCGGACCAGGCGCCCGACCGGCGCTCGCCGCGCCGCCCGGTCCCCGGCGACGAGCAGGCCGCCGCCGACCTGGTCCGCCGCAAACTCCGCAGCATGCCCACCGACCTCGACCGCGCCAAGGCCACCCGCCGCCTGGTCGACATGCTCGCCCGCCGCGGCTACAGCCCCGCCATCGCCTATCCGGTGGTGAAAGCCGAACTGGCCGAGGCCGATCGCTGAGCTGGGTGACGAACACCCGGAGCGCTGATCGACTTCGGTGGCGAGGCGTCGCCGCGAGGAGAGCGGTGCGGGGATCGGCGCTGACCGCGAGGCATGGCCGCGAGGCCGGTGGCGCGAACGGCTCCGTGCGCGAGGTGGGGCGCGTAGGATGACTTCGCGCCGGTGAAACATGGTTTCGCGCAGGCGGATTCGAGCGTCGCCTGCTGCGGCGGGGGTGTGGGAACGGGGTGTTTCACCCGAGGTCGGGGTGGGCATTCCGGGGAACAGGGCCTGGTGTGGCCGCCGAACTACGGGGAGGTGGACCCTGGACGCGTTGTGGTCGTTCGTGGTGAACCGGCGTGAGCAGTTGCTGGTCGATTCGTATCTGCATGTGTCGGCGGTGGTGCAGTCGCTGGTGCTGGCGACGATCGTCGCGGTGGTCGTGGGGGTGCTGGTGTACCGGAGCCCGCTCGGCTCGGCGGCGGCGACCGCCACGGCCGGGGCGATCCTCACGGTGCCGTCGTTCGCGCTGCTCGGGTTGCTGATTCCGTTCCTCGGGCTCGGTGTGGGACCGACGATCGTGGCGTTGGTGCTGTACGCGCTGCTGCCGATCCTGCGCAATACGGTGCTCGGCCTGTCATCGGTGGATCCGGCGGTGGTCGATGCCGCGCGCGGAGTCGGCATGAACCGGATGCGATTGCTGACCGCGATCGAACTGCCGCTGGCCTGGCCGTCGATTCTGGCCGGGATGCGGGTCAGCACCCAGATGATCATGGGCATCCTCGCCCTGGCCGCGTATGCGAAAGGCCCCGGCCTGGGCAACCTCATCTTCTCCGGGCTCTCGCGCCTCGGCAGCCCGAACGCGGTGCCGCAGGCGCTCACCGGCACGGTGCTCATCGTCGTGCTGGCACTCGCGCTCGACGGCGTGCTGTTGCTGCTCGGCCGGCTCACCATCTCGAGGGGAATTCGTGACTGACACCGAAACCAGCACCGCCGCCGCATCCGCGGTCTCCGGGGTCGAGATCGTCCTCGACCGGGTCACCAAGCGCTATCCCGACCAGCCCGATCCGGCGGTCGAGGAGGTCAGCATGACCATCCCGGCCGGGGAGATCGTGGTTCTGGTCGGGCCCTCGGGGTGCGGCAAGACCACCACCATGCGGATGATCAACCGGTTGATCGAACCCACCTCGGGCACCGTCACGATCGGCGGCCGCGACGCCGCCGCCATCGATGCCGACGAATTGCGCCGTGGCATCGGCTATTCCATCCAGCAGGCGGGCCTGTTCCCGCACCTGACCGTCGCGAAGAACATCGCCACGGTTCCCGGCCTGCTCGGCTGGGACCGCAAGCGCACCCAGGCCCGCGTCGACGAGATGCTCACCCTCGTCGGTCTCGACCCCGCCGTGTACCGCGGCCGCTACCCGCGCCAGCTCTCCGGCGGTCAGCAGCAGCGCGTCGGGGTGGCCAGGGCACTGGCGGCCGACCCGCCGGTGCTGCTGATGGACGAGCCGTTCGGCGCCGTCGACCCGATCACGCGCGCGCTGCTCCAGGACGAATTGCTGCGCCTGCAGGGCGAACTCGGCAAGACCATCGTCTTCGTCACCCACGATTTCGGCGAGGCCGTCAAACTCGGCGACCGGATCGCGGTCCTGGGTGACCGGTCGCGCATCCTCCAGTACGACACTCCGGCGGCGATCCTGGCCGCTCCCGCCGACGAGACGGTCGCCGGTTTCGTCGGCAACACCGCCACCATCGACCGCCTCGGCCTCGCCGTTCTCGCCGATCTCGACCTGGACCAGGGCATCGCCGTCACCGAGGACACCGCCCCGGCCGACCTCACCGACCGCCTGCACACCGCGCACCAGGACTGGGGCATCGTCCTCGCCGCCGACCGCAGGCCGGTGCGCCGGATCGCGGCAGGCGAACTCGCCCACGCGGATTCGCTGCGTGACCTCGGCGCACCGATCCAGACCACGCTCCCCACCGAAGCGACCCTCCAGGACGCCCTCGCGATCCTGCTGACCGAACGCACCGCCTCGGCGGTGGTCGTCGACAACACCGGCGCGTTCGCCGGAGTGGTCACCGTAGACACGCTGATCAGCCATCTGGCCGCCGCCGGTACCGCCGAGACGGTGCGGGCATGACCGCGGCGCGGATCCGGCCCCCGGTCGCGCCCCGGTGTGCGAGGCGGCCGGTCGACAGCGCGTGCGCTCAGCTGGTCCCTGACCGGCCGTGGTCCGGTGGGGTTGTCGACCACGGTGGCGGCGGGCAACGCCGGATCCCGGTCGGCGACGGGCTTGCTCGTCCGTTGGTCGCGCCCGGCGCGCTGCGGACTGCCGGTCGTGCGGAAAACACGGCCGCCGACGGCCCGGTGCTCGACCGGGTATTCGCGACCCACGGCGCCGGTGCCGCTGCCGACCCCGCACCGCGAGCTCGGAGGGCCGCAGCGTGACGATTTCCGCTTCCGTCCAGCCCGGTTCGATGGTGGACGTGCCTGCCGCACCCGCCGCGCAGCGGCGCGCCGAATTCCTGCGGCTGCTGGTCCAGCCCGTGATCGTGCTGATCCTGACCGTCGGCGTGCTGGTGTGGGCGTTCCGGCGCGACCTGACACTCACCCAGCAGGCGAGTATCAGCGTCGGCAATATCGCCGAGGTGACCTGGCAGCACATCCTGATCACCGCCGCGGTCGTGATCATCGTCGTGGCGGTGGCGGTGCCGCTGGGCACAGTGCTCACCCGGCCCGGATTCCGCAGGCTCGCACCGATCTTCGTCGGCATCGCCAATATCGGTGCCTCGGCGCCCGCCATCGGCCTGATCGTGCTGTGCTACCTGGTCACCCGCACCACCGGATTCTGGGTGGGGGTCGCGCCCATCGCCTTCTGCTCGCTGCTGCCGGTGCTGCGCAACACGATCCTGGGCTACCAGGAGGTCGATCCGACGCTGGTCGACGCTGGTCGCGGGCAGGGGATGTCGGCGGTGCAGGTGTTGCGGCGCATCGAGTTCCCGCTCGCGGTGCCCTACATCCTGGCCGGTCTGCGCACCTCGCTGGTGCTGGCCGTCGGCACCGCGACGCTGTCGTTCCTGGTGAGTGCGGGCGGGCTCGGCATTCTCATCGATACCGGCTACAAGCTGCGCGACACCGTCACCCTGACCGTGGGCGCGGTGCTCGCCGTCGCCCTGGCCTTGTTCGTCGACTGGCTGGGCGCGCTGGCCGAACAGTTCCTCGGACCGAGGGGGTTGCGGTGAGGATCACCCGATGGCTGCGCGGGCTCGCGCCCGTGGCCGGTGTGCTGCTGGTCGCGAGTTGCGGTCTGCAGTCGGGCAGTTCGGTGCCACTGCCGGTGGGACCGGGCAGCATCGTGGCCGTGCCCGCCCTCGACGGGGTCGCGGTCACGGTGGGCTCCAAGGACTTCACCGAGGCCAACATCCTCGGCTACCTGATCGAATTCGCGCTCACGGCGGCGGGCGCGAACGTGCGCGACCTGACCAATATCCAGGGCTCCAACAGCCTGCGGGACGCCCAGCTGCACGGTCAGGTCGACATCGCCTACGACTACACCGGCACCGGCTGGATCAACTACCTGGGCAACGAGACACCCGAGCCGGACGAGGTGCGCCAGTTCGAACTCGTCCGCGACGCCGATCGCGCCGAGCACGACATGGTGTGGGCCGCGATGGCACCGATGAACAACACCTACGCCCTGGTCGCGAGCAGGCGCACCGCCGAGGAGACCGGCGTACGCACGCTGTCGGACTACGCGGCCCTGATCGCGAAGGACCCGGCCGCGGCCGCCACCTGCGTGGGCACCGAGTTCAACGTCCGCCAGGACGGCTACCCGGGCATGGCCCGCAAATACGGCATCGACGTCGGGGCCGTGCAGAAACAGATCGTCCAGGACGCGCTCGTCTATCAGGCCACCGCCGATGCCAAGCAATGCCGGTTCGGTTCGGTCGCCGCCACCGACGGCCGCATCCCCGCACTGGATCTGGTGCTGCTCGACGACGATCGCGGCTTCTTCCCGAAGTACAACGCCGCGCTCGTCATGCACGGCCCGTTCGCCGACGCGCACCCCGAGGTCGCCGCGATCATGGCGCCCATCTCCGCGCGCCTGACCAACGCGGTGATCACCGAGCTCAATCGCCAGGTCGACATCGGCGGTCGCGAACCGGCTGAGGTCGCCCGCGACTGGATGGTCGCCGAGGGACTGATCACCGCCGGCTGACCCACCGCGGCGGTGTGCCGAACTGTTACCAGCATCTCGTCCGAGATGTCCGAAACGCGGGGGTCCTTCACACCACCCGCTCAGCTTTCCGGGCCATGATGGACGGCGGTGGTGACACCGGAAACCGAAACGCGGAGCGGCGTGGGGGTCCGCTTCCCGACTGGGAGGATGACGCATGACGATCGAATTCCGCAAGGTGACCGTCCTGGGGACGGGGGTGCTCGGATCCCAGATCGCGTTCCAGACCGCCTTCCACGGGTTCGACGTGACCGCCTACGACATCGACGACAAGGCGATCACCGCGGCGCGTGGCCGATTCGACGAGCTCGCCACGGTGTATCAGCAGGACGTCGCGGGTGCCGACGCGAGCAACACCGCGGCGACCGCCGCGGGGATCACGTTGACCACCGATCTGGCCGCCGCGGCGGCCGAGGCGGACCTGATCATCGAGGCGGTGCCCGAGGTACTCGAGATCAAGCGCGACCTCTACGGCAAGCTCGGCGCGCTGGCACCCGAACGCACCGTGTTCGCGACGAACTCCTCGACGCTGCTGCCCAGCGACATCGTCGACTACACCGGCCGCCCCGGCCGGTTCCTGGCGCTGCACTTCGCCAATCACGTCTGGAAGTTCAACACCGCCGAGGTCATGGGCACCGAGCAGACCGATCCGGCGGTATTCCAGGCCGTGGTCGCGTTCGCGAGGGCCATCGGCATGGTGCCGATCGAATTGCACAAGGAGAAGGCGGGTTACGTCCTCAACTCGCTGCTGGTGCCGTTCCTGAACTCGGGTATCGAGCTCGCCGCGGGCGGTTACGCCGAACCTGCCGCGGTCGACGAGACCTGGCGCATCGCCACCGGCGCCCCGATGGGCCCGTTCCAGATCCTCGACATCGTCGGCCTCACCACCCCGTACAACATCCTGGTCAACGGCAGCGACGCGCACAAGAAGCTCGCGGCCTGGCTCAAGGAGAACTACATCGACAAGGGCAAGCTCGGCGCCGCCACCGGGGAGGGGTTCTACCGCTACACCACGTAGTCCCGCTCGATCAGGAAAACACATCGCGGGGCCCGATCCGTCCGGACCGGGCCCCGCGATGTGTTCGACCGAGCTAGTTCTTGGTGATGTCCACGCCGGGAGCGGCGTCGGTGACGATCGAATCGGTGGCCAGCACGGCACCGCCGCCCTTCTTGCGCCGCGACCGCAGGCGCTTCTCCAGCGTCGTGGCCAGGAAGGTCAGCGCCAGGTTCAGCGAGATCATGATCAGCGCCACGACCATCAGCGCGGGGATGGTGTTCTGCTGCGAGGCACCCTCCTGCTGACCGGCGCGCACCAGTTCCACGTAGGTGATCTGGTAGCCCAACGCGGTGTCCTTCAGGACGACCACCATCTGCGACACCAGGGCGGGCAGCATCGCCGTGACCGCCTGCGGCAGCAGGATCAGGCGCATCAGCTGGGTCTTGCGCAGGCCCAGCGCCACCGCGGCCTCGGTCTGGCCCTTGGGCAGCGACCGGATACCCGCGCGCACGATCTCGGCGATGACCGAGGCGTTGTAGATGACCAGTGCGATGACGACCGCGGCCAGCGCCAGGTCGTCGGAGCGGAAGACCTTGTACTCGCCGAACACGGCGAACAGGAAGATCATCAGGATCAGCACGGGGATCGCCCTGGCCAGCTCGACGATCGCGCCCGCGGTCCAGCGGATCCACCTGTGATCCGACAACCGCAGGATGCCGAAGATCATGCCGAAGATCAGCGCGAACACGATCGAGATGACCGCCGCGGTCAAGGTGCCCCGCAGACCGGGCAGCAGGTAGGTCTCCCAGACGCCCGCTTCCAGGAACGGCTTCCACTTGGCCGCGGTGAACTGACCTTGTTCGGCGAACGCGTCGTAGAGCAGCCAGCCGAAAACGGCCAGCGCGAGGACGACCAGTACCGAGTAGAGGTGATGCCGGACGCGCGCGCGGGGGCCCGGCGCGTCGAAGAGGACCGAAGCTGCGCTCATCGGGCTACCTCGTATCGCTTGGCCAGCCAGCCGAAGAACAGGCCGGTCGGCAGGGTGAGAATGACGAAGCCGAGGGCGAAGATCGCACCGATCGCGAGCAGCGCGGCCTCGTTCTCGTTCATCTCGCTCATCAGGAACGCGGCCTCGCCGACGCCGATCACCGAGGCGATCGTCGAGTTCTTCGTCAGGGCGATCAGCACACTGCCCAGCGGGGCGATGACCGCGCGGAAGGCCTGCGGCAGCACCACCAGGCGCAGGTTCTGCGCGAAGCCGAAGCCGAGCGAGCGGCCCGCTTCGGACTGGCCCAGCGGCACCGTGTTGATGCCCGAGCGCAGCGACTCGCAGACGAAAGCCGCCGTGTAGACACTCAGGCCGACGATCGCCCAGCGATAGTTGTTGTCCGACAGCGAATCACCGGCCAGCTTCCAGCCCAGGGTGGTGTACAGGCCGAGCGAGCAGAACACGATGATCAGGGTCAGGGGAGTGTTGCGGAAGATCGAGACGTAGACGGAGCCGACCCAGCGCGCGACCGGGATGGGTGACACGCGCATGGCGGCGACGAGGGTGCCGAGGATCAGCGCGCCGATCGCGGAGAAGAATGTCAGCTTGATGGTCACCCAGAAGGCGTCGAGGATTTCGGAGTCGTACCTCGAGATCAGGTCGAACACGGACGCGCGTCCTCCGATCGATGTGTAAGGGCCAGCAGGACTTCAACCGCGATGGCGGCCCGGGAGTCCCGGGCCGCCATCGCGGAGGTGATCAGTAGCGGTCGACGGTCGGCGGCTGCGGGATCGCGAAACCGGTGCCCGCGAAGGACTTCTCCAGCGCGGCCTTCCACGAACCGTCGGCGATCATCGCCTCGATCGCGTCGTTGATCTTGGTGCGCGCCTCGGACTCGCCCTTCTTGATACCGATGCCGTACTTCTCGGTGGTGAAGGGCTTGTTGACCAGCTTGTAGGAGCCCGGCGACTGCGCGGCGTAACCGGCGAGGATGACGTTGTCGGTGGTCACCGCGTCCATCGCGCCGCCACGCAGCGCCTCGATGCACAGCGAGTACGTGTCGTAGGTCTGCAGCTGCGCCTGCGGGTACTTGTCCTTGATGTTCTGGGCCGGGGTGGAGCCCTTCACCGAGCACACCTTCTTGCCCGCCAGCGACTCCGGGCCGGTGATGTCGGTGTTGTCGGCGCGCACCAGCAGGTCCTGACCGGCGATGTAGTACGGGCCGGCGAAGTCGACCTTCTCCTTGCGCTTGTCGGTGATCGAGTAGGTCGCGACGACGTAGTCGACTTGACCGTTCTCGAGCAGCGTCTCGCGCTGCGCCGACGGCGACTCCTTGAAGGTGATGTTCTCCGGCTTCACGCCCAGCTTGTCGCCGACGTACTTGGCCACCTCGACGTCGAAGCCGCTGTAGGTGCCGTCGGTGTTGCGCAGGCCCAGGCCCGGCTGGTCGAACTTGATGCCGACGGTCAGCTTGCCGTCCTTGGCGTGGTCGAGCACCGACCCCTCGTCACCGCCGCCACAGCCCGCGGTGAGCGTGGCAGCCAATGCCAGTGCCGCGGCGCCGATTCCGACCCGCGTCGCACGATTGATCCTCATCGAGTGTCCTTCTCCTGGTGATGGGTGGATGGTCAGTGACTGAGAATTTTGCCGAGGAAGTCCTTGGCCCGGTCCGAGGAGGGCGCGGTGAAGAAGGTCTCGGGCGCGGTGTCCTCGACGATCTCGCCGTCGGCCATGAACAGCACGCGGTCGCCTGCCCGGCGGGCGAAGCCCATCTCGTGGGTCACGACGAGCATCGTCATGCCCTCCTTGGCGAGCGAGACCATCACCTCGAGCACTTCGTTGACCATCTCCGGGTCCAGCGCCGAGGTGGGCTCGTCGAAGAGCATCACCTTCGGGTCCATCGCCAGCGAGCGGGCGATGGCCACGCGCTGCTGCTGACCACCGGACAGCTGGGCGGGGTACTTGTCGGCCTGGTTGCCGATGCCGACCCGGTCGAGCAGGGCGAGCGCGTGCTTGCGCGCGTCGTCCTTCTTGATGCCGCGGACCTTCAGCGGCGCGAGCATGACGTTCTCGAGAATCGTCTTGTGCGCGAACAGATTGAACGACTGGAACACCATGCCGACCTCGGCGCGCAGCGCGGCCAGCGCCTTGCCTTCGGCGGGCAGGGCGACACCGTCGATGGCGATGTCGCCGGAGTCGATCGGTTCGAGGCGGTTGATGGTGCGGCACAGCGTGGACTTCCCCGAGCCCGAGGGGCCGAGGACGATCACGACCTGCCCGCGGGGGACTTCCAGGTTGATGTGGCGCAGAACGTGGAGTTCACCGAAGTGTTTGTCCACGTTGCGCATCGAGATCATCGGCGGCGCGCCAGCAGTGGCGGCGGCGTCGGCTTTCCCGGTCGCGGGTGCGGCGTCGTCGGTCATGGTCAGAAACCTTAGGCGTTCTTCGGAGATTTGCCCGGCTTTCCGTGACTCGCCGCTACGGCACGCCGAAACGACACCGGCCGGTAACCTGCCGGTACCACGGGCGACTCCCGGACGCGACGCAGACCACATCGGGTGCGGCCCGTACCCTGGACGGGTGGATTCGAACGGACAGAACGCGACGGAGCGCGCGCAGACGCAGGCGCGCAGTTACGAGGTCCGCACCTTCGGCTGCCAGATGAACGTACACGACTCCGAACGCTTGTCCGGCCTGCTCGAAGACGCGGGCTATGTGAAGGCCGCACCGTCGGACACCCCCGACCTGGTGGTGTTCAACACCTGCGCGGTGCGCGAGAACGCCGACAACAAGCTCTACGGCACCCTCGGCCACCTGGCGCCGGTGAAGCAGGGCAGGCCCGGCATGCAGATCGCCGTCGGCGGCTGCCTGGCGCAGAAGGACCGCGAGACCGTCGTGCGCAAGGCGCCGTGGGTCGACGTGGTCTTCGGCACGCACAACATCGGCTCGCTGCCGGTGCTGCTCGAGCGGGCCCGGCACAACGAGGAAGCCCAGGTCGAGATCCTCGAATCGCTCGAGGCGTTCCCCTCGACGCTGCCCGCCAAGCGGGAATCGGCCTATGCCGGCTGGGTGTCGATCTCGGTGGGCTGCAACAACACCTGCACCTTCTGCATCGTGCCCGCGCTGCGTGGCAAGGAAGTCGACCGCCGCCCCGGTGACGTGCTCGCCGAAGTGCAGGCGCTGGTCGACCAGGGCGTGCTCGAGGTGACGCTGCTCGGCCAGAACGTCAACTCCTACGGCGTGAACTTCGTCGACCCGGAACAGCCGCGCGATCGCGGGGCCTTCGCCCAGCTGCTGCGCGCGACCGGGCAGATCGAGGGCCTCGAGCGGGTGCGCTTCACCTCCCCACACCCGGCCGAGTTCACCGACGACGTCATCGAGGCGATGGCGCAGACCCCGACCGTCTGCCCGCAGCTGCACATGCCGCTGCAGTCCGGGTCGGACCGGGTGCTCAAGGCGATGCGCCGCTCCTACCGCAAGGAACGCTTCCTCGGCATCATCGACAAGGTGCGCGCCGCGATGCCGCACGCCTCGATCACCACCGACATCATCGTCGGCTTCCCCGGCGAGACCGAGGAGGACTTCCAGGAGACCCTGGACGTGGTCCGCCGGGCGCGGTTCACCAGCGCCTACACCTTCCAGTACTCCAAGCGGCCGGGAACACCCGCCGCCGAACTGCCCGACCAGCTGCCCAAGGCCGTCGTGCAGGAGCGCTACGACCGGCTGATCGCGCTGCAGGAGCAGGTCTCGCTGGAGGAGAACCAGGCGCTGATCGGCGCCGAGGTGGAACTGCTCGTCGCCGACGGCGCGGGCAAGAAGAACGCCGCCACCGCCCGGCTGAGCGGCCGCGCGCGCGACGGCAGGCTGGTGCACTTCCGGCCCGGCACCGACGCGGTGATCCGGCCGGGCGACATCGTCGTCGTCGACATCACCGAGGCCGCGCCGCACCACCTGATCGCCGACGGCGCGGTGAAGTCGCACCGGCGCACCAGGGCGGGCGACGCGCACGAGCGCGGCGTGACGCCGAAGACCGAACCGATCGGCGTCGGCCTCGGGCTGCCGCGGATCGGCGCGCCCGCGGTCGAGCCGGTCGCCGGCGGCTGCTCGACCGGCTGCTCATGATCTCCACGCCGGAGGAACCCGAACCTACTACCGGTCGTAGTGGGTCGGGTGCCGGCGGCGCGGACGGTGATGGCACAGTAGAGCCCGGCACGCACGAGACCAGCAACGATCAGCCTGCGGACAGGAGCGACAACGCGGTGAACCGGGTGGACGACAAGGAATTCGAACAGTTCCGCGGCGAACTCGACGCGGTGGAACGCCGCATCGCCGGTGAGATCGATCCCGGCGCGCGGGCGCTGGTCGTGGCGGGCGCGGTCTTCGCGCTGCTGATCTCGCTGGTCCTGCCGACCGCGGGTACCGCGCGCGGGTTCGACGTGCTGCTCAACACCGATGCCGCCGGCGTCGAGCACATCGGCCTGCCCTCGCGGATCTTCGTCTGGCTGGTCATCGTCTTCGGTGTCGGCTTGTCGCTGCTCGCGCTGACCACCCGCCGCTGGGTGCTGGCCTGGCTGGCCTGTGCCGGTTCGGCGGTCGGCAGCGTGTTCGGCGTGCTGTCGATCTGGCACCGGCAGACTCCCGGCCTGGGCAACTACGAGGGCGCCGGCCCCGGCATCGGCCTGATCCTGGGCACGATCGCGATCATGGTGCTCACCTTCCACTGGATTCGCGTCGTCTGGAGCCGCACCGCCGTGCAGCTCGCCGCCGAGGAGCAGCGCCGCACCGCCGCGCGCGAGGCCGAGGAGCGCGACCGCAAGCGCCTGACCGGCGAATAGACTCAACCGCCTCCCCGCGATTCTTGCCGGTCGTGGGGAGGCGGTTCGGTCGATCTCCGGTGAGTTACCGATGTCCTCGCCGGATCAGGTGGCCACGTCTACCGGTTGCTGACCGCGCCTTCGGCGGCCTCGGCCCACTCGCGCCACTGCTTGGCCTGCTCCAGCGCCTTCTCCGCGTCGCGCTTCTTGCCCGCCGCGGTGGCCTTGGCGGCCTGCTCCTCGAACTGGGCGACCCGCTCGCGGAACTGCGCGGCGCGCGCCACGGCCTCCGGATCGGTGCGGCGCCACTGCTGGTCGGCGGCGTCGCGCACGCGCTTCTCGATGGCGCGCAGCTTGCCTTCCAGCTCCTGCATGCGCTCGCGTGGCACCTTGCCGATGGCGTCCCACTTGTCCTGCAGTTCGCGCAGCGCGTTGCGGGCGGCGTCGAGCCCGGTGGCCGGGTCGATGTGCTCGTAGGCGCGCAGCAGTTCCTGCTTGGCGGTGGCGTTGTGCTCGAACTCGGCGTCGCGCTCGGACACGGCCGCGTTGCGGGCGGCGAAGAACACGTCCTGGGCGCTCTTGAACCGCCGCCACAGCGCCTCGTCTGCCTCGCGCGGGGCGCGGCCCGCCGCCTTCCACTCGGTGAGCAGATCGCGGAACACCGCGGCCGTGCCGGTCCAGTCGGTGGAGCCGGAGAGTTCCTCGGCGCGCACGCACAGCTCTTCCTTGCGCGTCTTGGCTGTGGCGCGTTCGCGGTCGAGCTCGGCGAAGTGCGCGCCGCGCCTGCGGTTGAACGCCTCGCGGGCCTTGGAGTAGCGCTTCCACAGGGCGTCGTCGACCTTGCGGTCGACCCCGCGGATGGACTTCCACTCGTCGAGGATCTCGCGCAGCCGGTCACCGGCGTGCTTCCACTGGGTGGACTCGGCGGCGATCTGCTCGGCCTCGGCGGCGAGGGCTTCCTTGCGCTCGGTGTGCTCGTGCCGGGCGCGCTCCTTCTCCTCCTTGGCGTGCGCGGCGGCTTCCTCGGAGTGCTCGGTGATCGCCTGCAGGCGCACGGCCAGGCCGTCGATATCACCGATGACGGCCGCGGTCGGCAGCGTCTCGGCGATCGCGAGGGCGGCGGCCTTGGTCTTGCGGGCATCGGCGCCCGCGGCCAGCCTGGCCTCGAGCAGCGCGACCTCGGTCGCCAGGTCGTCGAAGCGGCGGCCGAAGTGCTCGAGCCCCTCGGCGGCATCGCCCGCCTGCCAGGACCCGATGACCCGCTCGCCGTCGGCGGTCTTGACCCAGGCGGTGCCGTCCTCGTCGACGCGGCCCCACTTGCTGGGGTCGGTGACCGTCGGCACGACGACCGCGTGCGGATGCGGTTGGTCGGGGCCCGGCGCCGGTTTCACGGCGTGTGGCTTCGGCGGACGCGGAGACTTTCCGCCGGGCTTGGGGGTACCGGACGGTCGCGGGCCCGGACCGGGGGTGGGCTTCGCGGTTCCGTTGCTGTCGGTCATTGCTCTCCGTCCCTGCCGCGCGTCACGGCTGCCTGGTTACGCCCTAGCACATCCCATTGAACCCGGTCGGAGCCGAGGAAACCATCGATCCGAGCGATCGGATGCCGGATTTCCTGGGATTTCGTCCCGGACGACGTGGGTAGTCGCACCTGAAAACACTAGCAATCTCGGTGGGCATCACCGCGCCGGACACTCGCAGACGACTCCCCGGTCGCGGTGCGGCGGGTGCGGCCCCCTCCGCGCGGTACGGCTACGGTTACCGCGTGTTCTCGATAGCGGCCCTGGTCCCGTCGCCGCCGATGCTGGTGCCCGAACTGTGCGGGCGTCTCGTGGCAGCGGGCAGCGATCCCGACGACCCGACCGCGGTGCTGCGCGCCGCCGCCCTCGACGCCGCGGCCGCGCTCGCCGCGTCGGCCGACCGCTGGACGGTCCTCGGCGTCGGCGCGCGCGACCAGAACTTCGCCGCCACGACCAGAGGGACGTTCCGTGGTTTCGGCGCCGACGTCGTCGTCGGGCTCGGCCCGGCGGGCCGGGATCCGGGCCCAGCAGACCCCCAGCTTCCGCTGCCGGTGCTGGTCGCCGGGTGGTTGCGCGAGCAGGTCGCGCCCGGCATCTCGGTGACGGCGCGGCTGCTGGCCGCCGGCACCACGCCGGCGGACTGCGCGCGCGTCGGCGCCAGGCTGCGCGCCGAGCTCGACGCCGACCCCGCCCCGCACGCGGTGCTCGTCGTCGCCGACGGCGCGGCGACACTGACGGTTTCGGCACCCGGGTATCTGGACGAGCGCGCGGCCCCGGTGCAGGACGCGCTCGACGCCGCGCTGCGCGCCGGTTCCCGGGCCGGCCTGGCGGTGCTCGACCCCGCGCTGTGCGCCCAGCTGCTCCTCGACGGTCGCGCCGCCTACCAGGTACTCGGCGGGCTGTTCGCCGCCGATCCGGCCGATCCGCGGGTGCGTACCCTCTATCAGGGCGCACCCTATGGTGTCGGCTACGACGTGAGCGTGTGGGAACCCGGTGGACAGGAAGGTAGCGACGAGTGACGAGCTGGCCCGGGCGCCCCATCGCGGTCGTCGGCCCCACCGCCACCGGCAAGTCCGATCTCGCGCTCGACCTGGCCGAACGACTCGACGGCGAGATCGTCAACATCGACGCGATGCAGCTCTACCGCGGGATGGACGTCGGCACCGCGAAACTGCCGCCCGATCAGCGCCGCGGGATCCCGCACCATCTGCTCGACGTCCTCGACGTCACCGAGACCGCGACGGTCGCCGCCTATCAGCGCGACGCGAGCGCGATCGTCGAGGACATCATGGCGCGCGGGCGCACACCGGTCATCGTCGGCGGCTCGATGATGTACGTGCAGGCGCTGCTGGACCAGTGGGACTTCCCGGCCACCGACCCGGCGGTCCGCGCGCGGTGGGAGGCGCTGCTCGCCGAAGGCGGTGTGGTCGCCGTGCACGCCGCGCTGCGTGCGGCCGATCCGGTCGCGGCCGCCACCATCCTGCCCACCGACGGCAGGCGGATGGTGCGCGCGCTCGAGGTCGTCGAGCTGACCGGGCAGCCGTTCGCGGCCTCGGCGCCGACGATCGGCGTCCCACGCTGGGACACCGCCATCCTCGGCGTCGACCGCGAGACCGCCCTCCTGGACGCCCGGATCGAGACCCGGACCGCGCTCATGTTCGACACCGGTCTGGTCGAGGAGGTGCGCGGTCTGCTCGAGCTCGGCCTGCGCGAGGGCCAGACCGCCCGCCGCGCGATCGGCTACGCCCAGGTGCTGGCCCATCTCGACGGTGAGTACGACCTCGCCCACGCCCGCGAGCGCACCCTGATCGGCACCCGCCGGTATGTGCGCAGACAGCGGTCGTGGTTCCGCCGCGATCCCAGGGTGGCCTGGGTCGACGGCGCCGACCCCGAGCTCGCCGCGACCGCGACGACCCTGCTCTCCACGCACCGAACCGACCCGACAGGACGGACAGCGCAGTGACGCGACGAGTGAGTACCCGCAACGCCTCGGTGCAGGTGTGGCAGGCCTACCTCAACAACCGGACGAAACGTCATCGTGACGGCCGGTTCCTCGTGCAGGGCGTGCGTCCGATCACCCAGGCACTGGCCAACGACTGGCCGCTGGAGACGCTGCTCTACCGGCTGGGCAGCCCCGAGCTGTCCAGCTGGGCGCGCGAGGTGCTCGACACCGCCGACGTGCCGCAGGTCGGGCTGGTGCCCGAGCTGATGGCCGAGCTGGGCGAGAAGGCGGCGAGCGTGCCGGAGATCGTCGCGGTCGCGGTGTCGCGGCAGCCGGACCTGGCCGACTACGCGCCGGGCGAACCGGGGGAGGACGCGCCGGTCGTCGTGGTGTTCGACCGCCCGAACTCGCCGGGCAACCTGGGCACCCTGATCCGCTCGGCGGACGCCTTCGGCGCCTCGGGCGTGATCGTCACCGGCCACGGCGCCGACCAGTTCGACCCGCAGTCGGTGCGCGCGTCCACCGGCTCGCTGTTCGCGGTCCCGGTGCTGCGTGCGGCCGGCCCCGCACAGGTGCTCGAATTCCGCGACCGCCAGGTGGCCCGCGGCATTCCCACCCGCATCGTCGGCACCGACGAGGACGCGCCTAGCACCATCTACGACTACGACTTCACCGAGGCCACGATCCTGGTGGTCGGCAACGAGACCACCGGGATGAGCTCGGCCTGGGCCGAGGCGTGCGACGACCTGGTGACCATCCCGATGGGCGGCACCGCCAGCTCGCTGGGCGCGCCGTCGGCGGGCGCGATCAGCCTCTACGAGATCGCCCGCCAGCGGCGCACCTTCGCCCGGTAACGCGGCACCCGGCGGCGCAGAGGAGAATGACGAACGTGTCCGACATCGAATTCAGCAAAGGCCACGGCACCCAGAACGACTTCGTGGTGCTGCCCGATCCGCAGGTGCGGCTCGACCTGACCGCCGACCGGATCGCCGCGCTGTGCGATCGGCAGCGCGGCCTGGGCGCCGACGGCGTGCTGCGGGTGGCGAAGGCGGGCGCGCTCGTCGAAGCCGGTGTGCTCACCGCGCTGCCCGAGGGTGTCGGTGCCGAGGACTGGTTCATGGACTACCGCAACGCCGACGGCTCGATCGCCGAGATGTGCGGCAACGGTGTGCGGGTGTTCGCGCACTACCTCGCCGCGTCCGGGCTGGAATCGCGCACGGAGTTCGTCGTCGGCAGCCGTGCGGGCGCCCGGCCCGTCGTGGTGCACGCGGCCGGACCGGTCGACGGCGAGGTCACCGTCGACATGGGGGTGGTCCGCGAACTCGGGCCCTCCACCGCGACGCTGGGCGGCTGGGCGCTGCCGGGTATCGGCATCGATGTCGGCAATCCGCACCTGGCCTGCGTCGACCCCGGGCTCACCGCGGACGCGCTGGCCAAGCTGGATCTGGCCGTCTCGCCCGGCTTCGATCCCGATCTGTTCCCGCACGGGGTCAATGTCGAGATCCTCACCGCGCTCGGCCCCGACAACGCCGTCGACATGCGCGTCTACGAACGCGGCGTCGGCGAGACCCGGTCCTGTGGAACGGGCACCGTGGCCGCGGCGGCCGCCGCGCTGACCGCCGCCGGTGTCTCGGTGGGTACCGGATCCGGCGAGGTGACCGTGCGGGTACCCGGCGGTCAGGTGCGGGTCACCGTCGACCACGGCCGAGCTCGGCTGCGCGGACCGTCGGTGCTGGTGGCCACCGGCACGCTGTCGCGGGACTGGTGGGACGCGCAGTAGCGCGATAACCGGATGCGCGCTGTCACCGTGACGTGGCAGCATAGAGGGCGTATGACGAAACCAGAAACCCCCACAGACAACCACTCGGCCCAGCACACCACCGCGGCCGAGCCCGACGTGGCCGCCGATCGCGGTGACGTCGACGACGCGCTGGCCCGCCACGCGGCCCGCATGCGGCAGCCCGGCTGGTCCCCCGAACCCACCGTCGGCGAGATGCAGCTCGACGAGCGCTCCTCGCTGCGCCGGGTGGCCGGACTGTCCACCGAGCTCACCGACATCACCGAGGTCGAATACCGGCAGCTGCGCCTGGAACGGGTCGTGCTGGTCGGTGTGTGGACCACCGGCAGCTCCGCCCAGGCCGAGGCGAGCATGGTCGAGCTGGCCGCGCTCGCCGAGACCGCGGGCTCGGAGGTCCTCGAGGGCCTGATCCAGCGCCGCGACAAGCCCGACCCGGCCACCTACATCGGCTCCGGCAAGGCCGAGGAACTGCGCACCGTGGTCCTCGAGACCGGCGCCGACACCGTGATCTGCGACGGTGAGCTGACCCCGGCGCAGCTGACCGCGCTGGAGAAGGTCGTCAAGGTGAAGGTCATCGACCGCACCGCGCTGATCCTCGACATCTTCGCCCAGCACGCCACCTCCCGCGAGGGCAAGGCCCAGGTCGCGCTGGCGCAGATGGAATACATGCTGCCCCGCCTGCGCGGCTGGGGTGAGTCGATGTCGCGGCAGGCCGGTGGCCGCGCGGGCAGCAACGGCGGTGTGGGTCTGCGTGGTCCCGGTGAGACCAAGATCGAGACCGACCGTCGCCGCATCCGCGAGCGGATGGCCAAGCTGCGCCGCGAGATCCGGGAGATGAAGACCGCCCGCGACACCATGCGCGCGCGCCGCGCAGGCAGCGGCGTGCCCTCGATCGCCATCGTCGGCTACACCAACGCGGGCAAGTCGAGCCTGATGAACGCGCTGACCGGCGCGGGCCTGCTGGTGCAGGACGCGCTGTTCGCCACCCTCGATCCGACCACCCGCCGGGCCGCGCTCGACGACGGCCGCGAGATGGTGTTCACCGACACCGTCGGCTTCGTCCGGCACCTGCCCACCCAGCTGGTCGAGGCGTTCCGTTCGACGCTGGAGGAGGTCACCGGCGCCGACCTGCTGCTGCACGTCGTCGACGGTTCCGATCCGCTGCCGCTCGAGCAGATCAAGGCGGTCCGCGAGGTGATCACCGACGTGATCAAGGAGCAGGGCACCGCCGCCCCGCCGGAACTGCTGGTGGTCAACAAGATCGACGCGGCCGATCCCAACGAGCTCACCCGGCTGCGCGGGATGCTGCCCGACGCGGCGTTCGTCTCGGCGCAGACCGGCGCCGGGGTGGAGGAGCTGCGGGAGCGGCTCTCGGAGGTGCTCGGTGGCCTCGATGTCGACATCAGTGTGCTGCTGCCCTACAGCCGCGGCGATCTGCTGGCGCGCATCCACGCCGACGGCCGGATCGTCACCGCCGAGCACGAGGAAGGCGGCACCAGGGTCCGCGCGCGGGTACCGCACGCGCTGGCCGCCGCGCTGTCGGAATTCGCCCATTCGGGCCCGGCCGAGGCTGTGCCGAACTGATCCGACCAGCCGGGTTTGCCGCGGGATAGCGGCCAACGTCGATGCGACACAGTAATTTTCGGGCGTTATGGTCGATTGTCGACAGCAGGAGGGTGTTATGTCGAATGACCAGCGGGGTCCAGGAATAGTGAACGAGAACAGGGCGGGATCGGTCGAGCAGGGCGACCGGATCCTCTCCGACAACGCGCCGTTGAATCCGACGCCGAGCGAGTGGGAGATCCGCGCGTTCGAGGCGGTGTTCGCGCCGGTGCGCGCGTGGGCCAGTCCGCGGTTCTACGGGCTGGAGAACATCCCGTCCGAGGGGCCGGTGCTGATCGTGGCCAACCACAATCTGCTCGGCGGGATCGACGCGCCGCTGCTGATGCCGGAGATCCTGCGGCAGCGCGGGCGATTGGTGCGCGGCCTGGCCGAGCACGTGCTGATGGTGCCCGGCGTGCGGGAGATCCTGCATCGCTTCGGCGCCGTGCGCGGCACCCGCGGCAACTGCCTGGCGCTGCTGGAGCGGGGGGAGGCCGTGGTCGTGTTCCCCGGCGGCGGCCGGGAGGCGATCCGCCGCAAGGGCGAGAAGTACGCGCTCAAGTGGGAGGGCCGGACCGGCTTCGCGCGGATGGCGATCCAGGCGGGGGTGCCGATCGTGCCGATGGCGATGATCGGTGTCGACGACGCGTTCGACATCGTCTTCGACGGCCAGCACCCGGTGATGCGCCCGCTGCGCTGGACGTGCAGCCTGCTCGGCATCAACCCCGAGCTGAACCCGCCGATGGTCAAGGGCATCGGCCCGACGCCGCTGCCGCGACCGGAGCGGTTCTACTTCTCGGCGGGCGCGCCGATCGACCCGGCGCCCTGGCTCGGGGCCGACGATCTCGACGCCGCGGCCATCGATTTGCGCGATGTCGTGCGCAAGGGGCTCGAGGAAGAACTCCAGTTCCTGTTCAACGAGCGCGATCGCGATTCCGGTCGCACCCTGATCGGCCGCCTGCGCGGCGCCCTGCCCTTCTGAACCTCGCCGGTCGGCGTCGTGGAATGCCCGCGGCGCCGACCGCGTTACCCGCTATACGGACCCTAGTCCGGATGGTGGAAGGTGACGACGATGGCGACAGCGCAGGTTCAGGTGGTTCCGGGTGCGCAGCGCGCGCACTGGTGGAACGCCTGGCTCGACTCCCGGCAGTCCTTCCCGGTGACGGGCAACTTCGTGCTCGAGGACAACGCGCACGGGCTGCTGCTGGTGCACAACGAGGACACCGTCGGCCCTGGTGAAGGCTTCGACACCCATCAGCACCGCGACACCGAGATCCTCACCTGGGTCCTGGCGGGCACCGTCGTGCACCAGGATTCCGCCGGGAATTCGGGCGTGATCCACCCGGGCCTGGCGCAGCGGATGAGCGCGGGCACCGGCATCCGGCATTCCGAACGCAACGGCGCCGGCTACCGGGAACGCGAGCGCCTGCACGTCGTGCAGATGTGGATCCCGCCGGATACCCCTGGCGTCACACCGAGCTACCAGGAACTCGACATCGAGGACGAGCTGCGCCGCAACACCCTGCTGCCCGTCGCCTCCGGTATGCCACGCCACCGCGCCGACGCCGCGATCGGCATCGGCAACCGGCATGCCACCTTCCATGTGGCGCGCCTGGACCCGGGTCACTCGATCACCGTGCCGGACGCGCCCTACGGTCACGTCTTCGTCGCACGCGGCTCGGTCGACTACGAGGACCACGGCGCACTGGACCAGGGCGACGCAGTCCGCCTGACCGCCGCGGGCGGCCACCGCGTCACCGCGCTGACCGCCGCCGAACTGCTGATCTGGGAGATGGACGCCGCCGTGCGCGCCTGAGTGCGAGCCCGGCCGGCGCTCAGATCTTGCGGATGACGGTGACGACCTTGCCGAGAATTTGCGCGTCGTTGCCCGGAATCGGTTCGAAGTGCGGGTTGTGCGGCATCAACCACACGTCCTTGCCGGTGCGCTTGAACGTCTTCACCGTCGCCTCGCCGTCGATCATGGCGGCGACGATGTCGCCACCCTCGGCGACGTTCTGCTGCCGGACCACGACCCAGTCGCCGTCGCAGATGGCCGCGTCGACCATGGACTGGCCGACGACCTTGAGCAGGAACAGGGAGCCGTCACCGACGAGCTCGCGGGGGAGCGGGAAGACGTCCTCCACGGCCTGCTCGGCCAGGATCGGCCCACCGGCGGCGATCCGGCCCAGAACCGGAACGAAGGTCGGCGTCGGTCTGCTCGCGTCGGCCTCGTCGGCGGGCAGCGTCGTCACCGAGCGAACCGCCTCGTCGAGGCCGCGAACGTTCACCGCGCGCGGACGATTCGGGTCGCGGCGCAGATACCCCTTGCGCTCGAGCGCGCGCAGCTGATGCGCCACCGAGGAGGTGGAGGTGAGCCCGACCGCGTCACCGATCTCGCGGATGCTGGGCGGATAGCCGCGCTCGGTCACCGAGGTGCGGATGACGTCGAGGACCGTGCGTTGACGCACGGTGAGATCCGCACCGGATCCCGATGTGACGGTGCCGGTAGCGCTTTCGTCACCCGTGTCGTCTGTGTGGGTCACCGTGTCCCGCCCTTCCGCTGGTCGATTTCGCCTTTTCGAGGCTAGTCGTGCCACGCCGAAGTATCAAACATCTGTTCGAGCATGTCGGGCGTTTCGTGCTGACATCGCCTCCGCGGCGTGGTAGAAATCGAACATCAGTTCGTCGCACAGGTGTTCGAACAATGTGTGACACAGGGGCTTCACCAGCACTTCCTTCAGCAGCGGAGCACACCACCCCGGAGGTTCTTCCGATGAGCACAGCGACCAGCGCCCTGCGTTCCCTCGACCACGCCGCCTATCCCGAGCCGATCGTCCGCCGTCGCCGCGACGCCCGTGCGCGACGGCCGTTCTCGCTCGTGCGCGGCGTCGGTGCCGGCTCACTCGTCCGCCGTCCCGCGCCGGTGCCGCCGCCGGTGGCGGCGCGTCCCGAGGTCTCGCGCGGGCCCGCCTCGGAAGTGTTCGCCGCCTACGGGACCAACGGTCTGGCTGTCGCGCGCTCCGTGCTGGCCGCGGCGTCGGAGCGGCCCGCCGATGCCGAGCTCGACCTGGCTTTCGCCACGGTGCCGCAGACGGATTCGCCGCGTCGTACGCGCGAGCCCGCTCGGTCCGAGCGTGGGCCGCGGCAGGCCGGCCGTCGGACCGAGGCGGCGCTGTATGCCCGGGTTCCCGGCGCCAGGCGCGCCAGGGGAGTGCATCCGGTGCGCCGGGTCGAACAGGCGCAGATCGGTTTCGCCGCGCTGGCGGTGACGGCCTTGGTGACCGCGATCATCGTCGTGGCCTTCCTCGGTCTGGCGCACCTGCGCGCCGGAAGTTTCGGTGATCGGTTCGAGCCCGCGGATCCGGGGATTTCGCAGTCGGTGGACGCGGGGACGGGTGGACTGTCCGGGACAGTTCGCTGAGTCGAAAATGCCTGGCCAGAAATGGTTTTCAGGCAGTTTCGACGGCTCGGGCGATCGGCGGCGTCGTCGAAAGTCGCCCCTGAAGTAGAACGCGTTGCTACGGTGACGAGCATCCTGAACCGAGGCGGGTAGGGGCCTCGGCGTAACCGGATGCGAGGTCATGTGCGCCGCTACTCGATCGTTGTACTGCTCGGTCTGCTCCTCGGCGCGGTGCTGACGCCACCGGCCCACGCGACCCCCACGTACGCCGACTATCTCGATCTCCCCGCGCTCAACGCCGACGGCGAACTCGGCGGCGGTCTGCACCCGGCGCTGCCGCTGACCGAACCACCGCTGCGCGCCGCGCTGGCGGAGGCACGCGCCGACGGGATCGCGCCCGCGCGCTACGCCACTCTGCTGCACCAGTATTGGCTCGTCGTCGCGACCGGCAACGCGGCCATCGATCTGGCCACCTGGGAGCCCTCTCGTGGCGTCGCCGCCAACTCGGTGACCTTCAGCCAGGTCTACGTCAACTACTTCCGTATCGCCGCGGCCCGGCCCGACTTCTACTGGGCGGGCCTGGCCGGCATCGCGGGCGGCTCCTTCGCCTCCGGCTTCTTCGATGTCGGTGACATCGGCGCGGTGCTCTCGGTCGGCGGGATCCACGAACTCGGCACCGCCGTGGCCGAGCTGCTGCGTTCCACCCCGCCCGAACTCGTCGCCGAGGTGCCCGCCGACATCACCGGGCTGGCACTGCACGGTCCGCGCCTGAGCGCCGCCGACCTCGCCTGGTATCAGACCCGGCTGATGATCATGCAGAAGCACATCTTCACCGACCTGGTCCCGCAGCACGAGGTCTACCTGGCCGAGGGGATGGCGGGCATCGACGAGCTGTTCGCGGCGGGCGTGATCGACGACAGCATGCGCACCGCCTGGGCGGGTATCGACGGCGGCACGGCGGCAGGCCGCGCGGACTCGCTGGTCCGGATGACCGACCGTGAACAGAACCACATCGTCGCCGACCAGTGGGACGTCACCGCGGCCGGTCGCGACGGCATGGGCCGGGTCCTCACCTATGTCACCACGGTGGCGGGCAAGCCTGCCGTGCCCGGCGTCCGCGCACCCGGCGTCTATGCCCCGGTGACGGTGCGCGCGGGCGGACTCGGTCTGCGGATGCCGCTGCCCGACTTCAACTGGGCCGACCGCGACACGCGCTGGGCCTACATCACCGCCGACCTGGTGCCACGCCATCTCGACCTCACCGCCGACGCGGCCCGCGCGGTGACGGTGTTCGCCGAACCCTTCCCGGCCAAGCTCACCCGGGGCCGGATGCTTGCCCGGTTACCCGAGTTGATCGCGGACCTGACCACGCAGTGGCAGGTGGTGCAGTAGTGACAGGTATTCTGTCAAGTGCCATGGAGTGCGCCTCGACGAAGGAACCCTCGGATGCATTGCCCGTATTGCCGACACCCTGACTCGCGAGTCGTGGACTCGCGTGAAGTCGAGGAGGGTACGGCGATCCGCCGCCGGCGGTCGTGTCCGTCCTGCGGTCGCCGGTTCACCACCGTCGAGACCGCGATTCTGTCGGTGGTCAAGCGCAGCGGCGTCACCGAGCCGTTCAGTCGCGAGAAGGTGATCGTCGGTGTCCGGCGCGCCTGCCAGGGCCGCGAGGTCGACGACGACGCGCTCAACCTGCTGGCCCAGCAGGTCGAGGACGCGGTGCGCGCCAAGGGCTCTCCCGAGGTGCCCAGCCACGAGGTCGGCCTGGCCATCCTCGGCCCGCTGCGTGATCTGGACGAGGTCGCCTACCTGCGGTTCGCCTCGGTGTACCGATCCTTCACCAGCGCAGCCGATTTCGAGCGCGAGATCACCGAGATGCGCAAGGCGCGCGCGGCGGCCGTCGCCGCGACGACCGACTGACGTCCGATCAGCGCCGGATCGCGCCGATCGCCTTCTCGATCCGCTTGACCGACACCGGGTACGGCGTGCCGAGCTTCTGCGCGAACAGGCTCACCCGCAGTTCCTCGATCATCCACCAGATCTCGGTGACGTCGCGGGCGTGCTTGCGCCCCTCGGACAGGCCGCGTACCAGCTTGTCGTAAGCCGCCAGCATCCGGTCGACCTCGACCATGCCCTGGCGATCGCGCACGGCCGAGCCGGGCAGTGATTCCAGCCGCTGCGCCGCGGCGAGCAGGTAGCGGGGGAGTTCGCGGAGCCTGGCCCGCCCCCATTCGGCGACGAATCCGGGGAAGAGCAGGTCGTCGAGCTGCTGGCGGACATCGTCGGCGATATCGGCCTCGGTGGTGTCGGCCAGTGCCGCACGAGCCTGATGCGCGGCCGAGAGCACCGGCGCCACGGCCCGGATCAGCCCGGTGACCGCGCCCGCCAGTTGCGGCCGAACGGTGGCGACCAGCGCGTCGAACTCCTCGGGCGTCCGCACCGGTCCGCCCGCGGCGGCGATGAGCTCGTCGGCGGCGGCGACCCGGCAGTCCTCGACCAGCTTGTCCAGCGATCCGTCGGGGTTCTGGCTCAGCGCCAGCCGGTCGGCGGCGGGCAGCCCGGCGGTGACGGCCCGGGTGGAGGTCGGGATCGCGGCAAGGAGCAGGGTGCGCACCCCGGCGCGCATGGCGGCGGCCTGCTCGGCCGGGGAGCTGAGCACCCGCACGGCCACGCCCTCGCCCTCGGGGACCAGCGCCGGATATCCGGTGACGGTCTGCCCGGCCACCTCGCGGCGCACCGTCGGCGCCACCGAGCCCAGCGACTCCGAGGTCCACACCGTGGCGGGCGCCCGTTCGGCGCCTGCCGTGGCCCGCGCGACCGACGCCGACACCTGCGCGGCCAGCTGGGTTTTCAGCTGGGCGAGGTTCTTGGACTTGGCGAGCACGGTGCCCCGGCCGTCGACGGCGGCGAAGGTCATCCGGAGATGATCCGGGAGCGCGGTGGGCGAGAGGTCGTCGGCGGTGATGGTGACCGAACCCAGCCGCGAGAGCTCCCTGGCCAGCCCGGTGCGCAACGGCTCGGAGCGGGGGACCAGCTCGCGCAGCGCGGCGGCCGCGAAGTCGGGCGCGGGAACGACCTGGCGGCGCAAGGTCTTCGGCAGGGTCTTGATGAACGCGGCGGCCAGTTCCTCCCGCATACCCGGGACCAGCCAGTCGAAGCCGACCGCACGCACGTGCGCGAGCTGTTCGACCGGGATGCGCACGGTCACGCCGTCGTCGTCCTGGCCGGGCTCGAACTGGTAGGTCAGGGGGAAGCCGAGCTCGCCCTGACGCCAGGCGTCGGGGAAATCGGTCGGATCGAGCGTGGCGGTGCCCGCGTTGACCACGGTCTCGGTCGAGAAGTCGAGCAGGGCGGGATCGGTGCGTTCGGCCTTGCGCCACCAGCTGTCGAAGTGCCGGACCGAGACGATGTCGGCGGGAATGCGCTGGTCGTAGAACTCGAACAGCACCTCGTCGTCGACGAGGATGTCGCGGCGGCGGGCGCGGTGCTCGAGATCGGCGACATCGTCGATCAGGGCGCGGTTGCGCGCGAAGAAGCCGTGCCTGGTCTGCCATTCGCCCTGCACCAGGGCATGCCGGAGGAACAGTTCGCGCGACAGTTCCGGATCGATCCGGCCGTAGTCGACCGGACGGCCGGTGACCAGCGGCACGCCGTAGAGCGTGGCCCGCTCGTAGGCCCGCGCGGCGCCGCGCTTGGACGACCAATGGGGTTCGGAGTAGGTGCGTTTCACCAGATCGCCGGCGAGCCGCTCCGCCCACTCGGGTTCCACCTTGGCCGCGATCCGGCCCCACAGCCGCGAGGTCTCCACCAGCTCGGCCGCCATCACCCAGCGCGGCGGCTTCTTGGCCAGCGAGGACCCGGGGAAGATCATGAACTTCGCGTTGCGCGCGCCGAGGAACTCGCGCGACTCCGCCTCGCGCACACCGATATGCGAGAGCATGCCCGCCAGCAGCGACTGGTGGATCTGCGCGCTCGGCCACGGCATCGCCGCCTCGGCCTCCGCCGCCGCCGAATCCGCCGCTCCGCGACCGCCTTTCGCCGCAGCGGTACCGGCCGCCGAACGCCGCTCCGGCTGCGCCGCGTCCTTACCGCGCCCGCGTCGGGAAGCGCCGCCGTGCTGTCGCGCCGACGACCGCTCGCCCGACCCGGCCTCGGCGGCCGACGGCGGTAACTCGCGGTCGGTGCGTCCTCGACCGCGACGGCCCCGGTTCGGGCCCGCACCGTCCTCGATCGCCGCGTCGGAGGTCTCCCGGAATGCGCCTCCGGCGTTCCAGCCCAGCCCGCGGGTGATGGTGCGCAGCTGGCCGTGCAGGTCCTGCCACTCCCTGATCCGCAGGTAGTGCAGGAACTCCTCGCGGCACATCCGGCGGAACTGGTTGGACGACAGCGACTTGCGCTGCTCGGTCAGGTAGTCCCACAGGCGCAGGTAGGCCAGGAAATCCGAGCCGTCGACGGTGAATCGCGCGTGCTGGGTGTCGGCGGCCTGCTGATGCTCCACCGGCCGCTCGCGCACGTCCTGGATCGACAGCGCCGCCACGATCACCAGTACCTCGTCCAGGCACCCTTTGCGGTGCGCTTCGACGAGCATGCGCGCCATCCGGGGATCGACCGGCAGCTGCGACATCTCCCGGCCGATCGGGGTGAGCGTGAGATGACCGCCCGAATCCGCTGCGCCGTCCACCGCTTTCGCGCTGCCGTGGGCCAGCGCGCCCAGCTCTTCCAGCAGCGCGATGCCGTCGCGGATGGCGCGGCGATCGGGTGCCTCGACGAACG
Source organism: Nocardia fodinahabitans (assembly GCF_052983615.1). Lineage (NCBI taxonomy): Bacteria > Bacillati > Actinomycetota > Actinomycetes > Mycobacteriales > Nocardiaceae > Nocardia > Nocardia fodinahabitans. Next base: position 831,142 of record NZ_JBRJJC010000001.1, on the reverse strand, counting down.
GGAAGCTCTCGATGTCACCCAGGCCCAGCGCCGTCATCTGCAGGATGACCGCGGCGAGGTTGGTGCGCAGGATCTCCGGCTCGGTGAACGCGGGCCGGGACTCGAAATCGTCCTCGGAGTACAGCCGGATACAGATGCCGTCGGCGACCCGGCCACAGCGACCGGAGCGCTGCCGCGCCGAGGCCTGCGAGACCGGTTCGATCGGCAGCCGCTGCACCTTCGTGCGCATCGAATAGCGGGAGATGCGGGCGGTGCCGGGGTCGACCACGTAGCGGATGCCCGGCACGGTCAGCGAGGTCTCGGCGACATTGGTCGCCAGCACCACCCGGCGGCCGGTATGCGGGGCGAACACCTTGTGCTGCTCGGCCGCCGACAGGCGCGCGTAGAGCGGCACGATCTCGGTGCGGGGAAGTTTCAAGTCGCGCAGGGCGTCGGCGGTGTCGCGGATCTCGCGTTCGCCGGACAGGAACACCAGCACGTCGCCGTCGCCCTCGGCGAACAATTCGGTGACCGCGTCGGCGATGGCGTCGGTCGGGTCGCGGTCGACGACCCGGGTGTCCTCGTCGTCGTCCTCGGCGCCGGGCAGCTCCAGCGACAGCGGGCGATAGCGCAGCTCGACCGGATACGACCGGCCCGACACCTCGACGATCGGCGCCGGCGTGCCTTGCGCGTCGGCGAAGTGGCGGGCGAACAGCTCGGGATCGATGGTCGCCGAGGTGATGATCACCTTGAGATCGGGGCGCTGGGGGAGCAGCTGTTTCAGGTATCCGAGCAGGAAGTCGATATTGAGGCTGCGTTCGTGCGCCTCGTCGATGATGATCGTGTCGTAGCGGCGCAGCAGCCGGTCGCGCTGGATCTCGGCGAGCAGGATGCCGTCGGTCATCAGCTTGACCAGCGTGCGGTCGGAGGCCTGGTCGGTGAAGCGGACGGTGTAGCCGATCACGTCACCCAGTTCGGTGCCCAGTTCCTCGGCGATGCGCTCGGCGACCGTGCGCGCGGCGAGCCGGCGCGGCTGGGTGTGGCCGATGGTGCCGCGGACGCCGCGGCCGAGCTCGAGGCAGATCTTCGGGATCTGGGTGGTCTTGCCCGATCCGGTCTCACCGGCCACGATCACGACCTGGTGCGCGGCGATGGCGGCGGCGATGTCGTCGCGGCGCGCGGACACCGGGAGTTGTTCGGGATAGGTGATCCGCGGAACCGCCGCGCGGCGATTCGCCACGCGGGTCTCGGCGGCGGCGATCTCCGCCTCGAGCGCGGGCAGGTTCTCGGGGCGCGACCGGTCGAGCTTGCGCCGGAGCCGGTGTTCGTCGCGCAGCGAGACCTCCGCCAGGCGGGTGCGCAGCGCGCGGGTACCGGTGCTAGCTGTCCTGGTCATTGCGCCTACCAGCCTAGCGAAGGCCGCCACCGGTTTTCCCGTCGCGCCGTCGATGGCCGGTGCGGCGGAGACCAACGACACACCGTCGGCGGGCGTCGTCGGCCCGCGCGTGTCCGGTCCGGTCGCGGTCGATGCGGCGACGCGACACCGTAGACGGGCGTTTTCGCGGTGGGTGCGTGCGATGATCCCGGCATGAGCGCAGCGGTGGGCACGGCGTGGTGGATCAGGGTTCTGCGGATCGGGTTCGGCATCCTCGGTGTGGTCGCGCTGCTGTGGATTCCGCTGCGCAACATCGATTCCGCGACGTTCTCGCTCGCCAACTACCTGAGCTACTTCACCATCGAATCGAACATCCTCGGCGTGATCGTGTTGCTCGTCGGCGGGCTGATCGCGCCGCAGAGTCGCGGTTGGCAGCTGTTCCGCGGCGCGGCCACCCTCTACATGCTCATCACGATGGTCGTGTACGCGGTGTTGCTGTCGCGGATCGACGTGATGCTCAACGACAAGTGGATCAACGACGTCATGCACCGGTATCTACCGTTGGTGCTGTTGCTGGACTGGCTGCTGGTCGCGATGCCGCAGCGGCTTCGGCCCAGCCCGCAGCTGATCGGGCAGTGGCTGATCTTCCCGCTGTTCTACGGCGTGTACAGCCTGATCCGCGGGCCGATCGTCGACTGGTATCCCTACCCGTTCCTCGATCCGCGCCAGCAGGGGTACCTGTCGATGACCATCGGCCTGGTCGTGCTGACGCTGGTCTTCGCGGCGCTGGCGGTTGCCATGGCGTCGCTGGGCGACCTGCCGGCGTGGTGGCGGGAGCGCCGGTCCGAGGACTGAGACATCGGTGAGTCCGGCGCGCGCTACCCGGCCGGGTCGGGTATGTGTGGAGCCATGAATGCGCTCTGGCATGGATTCGCCGATATGGGCGCCGTCACTCGTGACGGTGCGTTCGTCGTCGCCCGAGGCGACGGTGCCTACGTCTACGACACCGCGGGCAAGCGGTACCTCGACGCCACCGCTGGGCTCTGGTTCGCCAATGTCGGGCACGGTCGCGCCGAGATCGCCGACGCGGTCGCCGAGCAGTTGCGCACCATCGCGCACTACTCGAACTTCGGTGACCTCACCGAACCGCCGACCCAGGAGCTGGCCGAGAAGCTGTCGCAGATCGCGCCGGTGCCGGGCAGCAAGATCTTCTTCACCTCCGGCGGCTCGGACTCGGTGGAGACCGCCGCCAAGCTGGCCCGCCGGTACTGGCACGAGCTGGGCCGCGCCGACAAGAAGATCCTGGTCGGCCGCCGCCTCGCCTACCACGGCATGCACTACGCGGGCACCTCGATCGGTGGCCTGGCCGGCAACCGCGAGGGCTACGGCGAACTCGTCGCCGACACCCGCACCGTCGAATGGGACGACGCAAAATCGCTGCTCGCCCTGATCGAGGAGATCGGCGCCGAGCAGATCGCGGCGTTCTTCTGCGAGCCGATCATCGGCGCGGGCGGGGTCTACCTGCCGCCGCCGGGCTACCTGGCCGAGGTGCGGCAGATCTGCCGCGACCACGACATCCTGTTCGTCGCCGACGAGGTGGTCACCGGGTTCGGCCGGATCGGCGGTACCTGGTTCGCCTCCACCAAGTTCGGGCTCGAACCCGACCTGGTGACCACGGCCAAGGGCTTGACCTCGGGCTATCTGCCGATGGGCGCGGTCTTCATCGCACCGCACCTGGCCGAGCCGTTCTTCGCCGGTGGCGTCTGGTGGCGGCACGGCTACACCTACGGCGGGCACGCGGGTGCCGCGGCCGCGGCGCTGGCCAACCTCGCCATCGTCGAACGCGAAGGATTGCTGGCGGAGGCGGCCCGGCTGGAGCGCACGCTGCACACGCTGCTCGCGCCGCTGGCCGAGCACCCGCGCGTGGCCGAGGTGCGCAGTGGGCTGGGCGCGGTGGCCGCCGTGCAGTTGGTGGACCCGTCCGAGGGGCCCGGGCTGGTGAAATCCCTGCGCGAGCACGGCGTCTCGGGCCGCGCCGCCGGTCAGGGCGCGATGCAGATCTCGCCGTCGTTCGTGATGACCGACGCCCAGGTCGCCGAGCTGGTCGAGGGCTTCACCCGCGCCCTGGGCTGATCGTCGCGGCCGGCGCCCCGTCGGCTCAGCGATACCGATCCGGTGCTGTCGACATCGCGTGTCAGCCGAGCGCGAGGGTGAAGAACTGGCTGTGCGGATCGCGGACGTACTCGGCGAACGGCGCGCACTCGGTGAAACCGTGCCGCAGGTAGAGGCGGCGCGCGGGCGCGAAGAACTCGTTGGACCCGGTCTCGAGGCTCAGCCGTGTGTAGCCGCGCTGCCGTGCCTGAGCGACGATGGCGGCGAGCACGCTCGCGGCCACGCCACGGCCGGTGAACCCGTCGGCGGTACGCATGGACTTGATCTCGCCGTGGCGTGCGTCGAGTTCCTTGAGCGCACCGCATCCGGCCAGCTCGTCGCCCGCCCAGGCACTCCACACCGTGACCGCCCGATCGCGCAGGGCGGCCAGGTCGAGGGCGTGCATGCTGTCGGCGGGGGAGTTGGCCGCCATCTCGGTGTGGTGGCCGGTCAGCAGGTCGCGGATCGGGGTGCCGGAGAGGTCGTCGACCGTCACGCGCAATGCCTGCGCCGAGGCCACGGAGTGTGCGTCGGACATCGGTCCATGATCCGTCATCACTCGGCGATGATCTCACCTGGGGGCAAACGCGCCCGCGGGCACCGTGGTCGATGCGAGCATGGGAGCGCGGGTCTCGACTCGAAGGTGGTGGGGTGTGGCCGAATTCGTTGAGCACTATGCACTCGTGCGGTGGCCGGTGGTCGCCGCGTTCGTCCTCGCGACGATCATCGTCGCGCGGCGGCTGATCGGCCGGGTGGCACCCACCCATCGGGTCGACGCGGCGGCCGACAGCGCCCACCTGCTCATGTGCCTGATGATGCTGGCGATGCTGGTGTTCCCCGCCGCGACCCACCCGCTGGCCGTGCGCGGCGTGCTCACCGCGCTCACCGTCGCCTTCGCGATCCTGCTGGCCGAGCGCGTCGTGGGCTGGCGTACCGGCGCCACGGCGGGAGCGGAGGGCGTGCCGGCACTGGGCTACCACACCGTGGCGGCCGCGGCGATGCTCTACGCGATGGCCGGACACGGCAGCGAGCACGCGAGTGGTCCGGCGCGGGGGCCCGCGCTGGCCCTGGCCGCGCTGTTCGCGCTGGACGCTCTGCTCGCGCTCGGCACCGTCGGTCACGGCCCGCGCCCGCACCGGTTCGTCCACCCGGCCGGCGCCCATCCGCTGACCTCGGCGCTGATCCCCCATGTGGTGATGGATATCGGTACCAGCTTCATGCTGATCGCCGCGATCGGGCGGTGAATACCGATCCACAACCGCTCGCGCTGCGAATTGCCGTTGTGTGGACAGGAATTCGACGATGAACCGGCAGCGTAGTCCCGACCCGGCGGCCGGTGGCGTCGAGCGGTCCGTCCCCGACCTCCCCTCCGCGCCCGACGACCGCGACGCGCTGCGCACGCTCTTCCGGGCCACCGGTGCCGCGGCCTTCGGACTCGCGCTGCGGGTGCTGCACCGGCGGGGCGCGGCCGAAGACGTTGTCCGCGAGGGATATCGACGGCTACGCGCGACACCGTGGACGGTCGACGCCGAGACGCCGACGCCGCCGATCGACCTCGCGGACGACCCAACCCCCGGTCCCGATCTCGGGACACCGTGGGGCCGTTCGGCATTCGTCGGCGGGCAGCGGCGCGACACCGGTTTCGGCAGCGGCGCCGTCTACGGCAGCGACGGCTCCCGGGTCGGCGGCGACCGCCCGCCCGTACCCGAACCGGAAATCCTGGCCCCCTACCTGGGGCGCGGCGAACCGGAGTTCAGCGCCGAGCAGACCTGGCTGCTCGCCCAGGTCCACCGGCTCGCGGTCCAGCGGTTGCGGCTGGACCGCCACGACCGCGACGACATGCCCTGGCTCGCTGCCTCGGCCCGGCTCGGCTTCGCCGACCCGCTCGACAGTCACTGCGAGGTCTTCGTGCTCGCCTACTACGGCGGGCGCACCTATCGGGCGATCGGCCGCGAACTGGGCCTGCGGGTGCCCGCCGTCACCCGGCTGCTCGCCGAGAGCGTGGAGCGGCTGGGCGAGCAGCGGACCATCCGCGTCGGCACCGCGCGATCCTGGTGCCCACCGGGCTCGCTGCTCGCCCTCGCCGACGCCTACGCCCTCGACGCGGTCGCCGAACTCGAACACCATCACATCGAGAACAAGCTGGCCACCATGACCCCGGCCGGCCTCGCCCAGTTCGCCGATCGGGTCCGCGGCGTGCACGACGTGCTCGCGCGCCTGGCCGCCGACGACCAGCGCACCCCGCCCCGGCATCTGGAAACCCGGATCCTGGCCGACCTGACCAGCCCCGACACACCCCGGCGCGGGCAGTGGACCAGCCGGCCACCCTGGTTGCGCCGCTTCGGCGGGCCGCTCGGGAACTAGCTCAGAGCACCACGACGTGGTCCTCGGCGACCCGGCCGCCGAGGCGCACCCAGCCATCGGAATCCCATTCGGTATAGAGCTGGGAACCCTGTCCCTGGGTCACCACCAGACCGCGGCGCAGCTGCGCGGTGAGCGCGACCGCCGCCGCGCCGGTCGCCTCGTCCTCGGTGATCCCCATGGCGGGGGCGAACATTCGCGAGCGCAGGGCGCCGCGCGGCTCGTCGGTCCAGGTCCAGAAGTAGTGCTGGCCCGAGATGAAGTCATCGGGCCGCAGCAGCGCCAGCTCCTCGGTCGAGGCCAGCTCGTGGAAGGTGAAATCCGGTGCCCACTCGGCGCGGGCGGTGATCCAGGTCAGGCCGTCGGTCTGGGTGACGGCGACCGGTCCGGCCGGCACCTGCAGGGTATGTACCGGCGTGCGCTGCACGGCCAGCCACCACGCGGTGCCAACGCTCGGGTGCCCGGCGAACGGCAACTCCACGGTGGGCGTGTAGATCCGGACGTCGGCGACCCCGTTCACGGGGTCCTGCACGACGGTGGTCTCGCTGAAGCCCAGCCGTGCGGCCAGCTCCTGCTTGTCGAGCGCGACGACATCGCTTGCCCTGGCGATGCCGAGCGCGTTCCCGAGCTGCCCGGCGGGATCGGTGAACACTCGGACGACCTCGACCTGGATGTCCGGGGCATCGGGCACATCATGTGCGTTCATGATCGCGAGCCTACCGGCCGGTACGCGGGCCCGACGGGATCGTGCGGCCCGGTCGTGTCCTCGGGAAACGACCGCGGCCCCCGACCGGAAACCGGTCGGGGGCCGCGACGGCGCTCGCTCAGACGGCGGCCGGGGCCAGGGCCTCGGTGGACTGCACCGCCTGGCCGACACCGGCGACGATGGCCGCCGCGCGCAGCGACTCGAAGATCACCTCGCGCGACGCACCGGCCTCACGCAGCGTCTTCTCGTGCGCTTCCAGGCAGTGCGCGCAGCCGTTGATCGAGGAGACCGCGAACGACCACAGCTCGAAGTCGGCCTTGTCGACGCCCGGGTTGCCGATGATGTTCATCCGCAGACCGGCGCGCAGGTCGTCGTAGCGACCGTCCAGGAACGCCTTGCCGCGGTAGAACACGTTGTTCATGCCCATGATCGACGCGGCGCCCAGCGCGGCCTCGTAGGCCTCGGCGGACAGCACGTCGGCGGCTTCCTCGGCGATCTCGCGCAGCGTGGTCGCCGAGCGGGTCGCGGCGGCCGAGGCGAGCAGGGTGCCCCACAGCTGCTGCTCGCTGAGCACCGTGGTGCGCGCGATCGAGGACAGGTTGAGCTTGAGGTCCTTGGCGTACTCGGGGAGGGAGTTCTTCAGGTTCTCGATGCTCATGACAGTGGGGCTCCTCTGGGTTTTCGGTGGGAAAGGTGGATCAGACGCTGGCCGAGAGCAGCTCGCCCGCGTTGATGGTCGGATCGCCCTTCTTCCAGTTGCAGGCGCACAGCTCGTCGGACTGCAGGGCGTCGAGCACGCGCAGCACCTCGTCGACATTGCGGCCGACCGAACCCGCGGTCACCGAGACGAACTGCACCTCGTTGTTCGGGTCGACGATGAAGGTGGCGCGGTCGGCGACGCCGTCGGCGTTGAGAACGCCGGTGGCGGTGGCCAGTTCACGCTTGAGGTCCGACAGCATCGGGAAGGGGAGGGTCTTGAGATCCTCGTGCTGGGCCCGCCACTGGAAGTGCACGAACTCGTTGTCGACCGAGGCGCCGAGGACCTGGGTGTCGCGGTCGGCGAACTCGTCGTTCAGCTTGCCGAACGCCGCGATCTCGGTGGGGCACACGAAGGTGAAATCCTTGGGCCAGAAGAACACCACGCGCCACTTGCCCGCGTAGTCGTCACTGGTGATCTGGGTGAAGTAATCGTCGGGCTGCTGCGCGTCGACCTTCGACAGGTCACCTCCGATGACGGCCTTGAGGTTGTATGCCGGGAACTGGTCGCCGATGGTCAGCAGAGCCATTACGCGTCTCCTCATTCGTGGTGTTGGCGCTCATCGTGTGAGCTCGTGGTGATTCTTGCCGAAGCTTACTGAAAGGTAAAGCCGATCGCTCGTCGTACACTGATAGGCGTGACTGATCAGACTTATCAGCCAACCCTGTCGCAGCTGCGTGCGTTCGTCGCCGTGGCCGAATACCGGCATTTCGGTACCGCCGCAGCGCGTTTGACTGTGAGCCAACCCACGTTATCGCAGGCACTGGCATCACTGGAAAACGGACTCGGGCTGCAGCTGATCGAGCGCAGTACTCGCCGCGTACTGGTCACCGCGGCCGGGATGCGGTTGCTGCCGCAGGCGATGGCGACCCTGGAGGCGGCCGACCGCTTCGTCGCCTCGGCGACCGGCGACGGGCTCGGCGGGGTGCTGCGGATGGGCATCATCCCGACCGTCGCGCCCTACGTGCTGCCGGAGCTGCTGCCCGAGCTGCGCCGGAAAATGCCGACCCTGGTGCCCCAGGTGGTGGAGGACCAGACCGCCCGATTGCTCGACGGACTGCGCACGGGCGTGCTCGATGTCGCGCTGCTCGCGCTGCCCACCGAAGCGCCGGGTCTGGTCGAGATCCCGCTGTACTCCGAGGAATTCGTGCTTGTCACCCCGCGCGGGCACGAGCTGGCCGGGCGCGCCGATCTGGCCGTGCCAGCGCTGGCCGACCTGCCCCTGCTGCTGCTGGACGAGGGGCACTGCCTGCGTGACCAGACCCTCGAGCTGTGCCGCACCGCCGAGGTGCACCCCGGCGCGGTCGGCGACACCCGCGCCGCGTCGCTGACGACGGTGGTGCAGTGCGTCGCGGGCGGTCTCGGGGTGACCCTCATCCCGCAGATGGCCGTGGCCACCGAGACCGCGCGCGCCACCCTCGACATCGCGCGCTTCGCCGATCCCGTGCCGGGCCGCACGATCGGGCTCGCCTATCGGGGGTCATCCGCGCGGGCCGAGGATTACGAATACCTCGCAGCTGTGATCCGATCCAAGCGGCCCTTTTAGATCTCATCTGTTCGTACGACGATATTCCGGGCCGTCGGTGCTGTCCTTTAAAGGGTGGCGATTCCGTCATGGAGTCGGCACGACAAATGTGGGAGACAGTCTAAGGAATGGCCATGTACAAGATTCGTTCAACCGTCGCGGTGCTCGCGTGTGCACCGCTGATCGCTCTAGGTGCCGGTGTCGCCGGCGCAGCACCCGCGGCGGACCCCGCCCCCGTCGCACCGGTACCGGTTCAGGTCGAGCCCGTTGTGTTGTCACCGTTCATCACGATCCCCGGTGCCTTCCTCGCGTGCGGCATCGTCTTGATCACAGTTCCCATCTTGTTCCCGGTGTGCGTGGTCTGACACGCAGATGCCGAAAACAAGGAGCCATGAGGGCACTCCCGCACATCAGCGCGGGAGTGTCCCTTCGACATGGGGTCGGTGGTGGACTGCCGCCGCCGCACTGCTGCTGATCTGGGGCACCGGCGCGGTCGGGACGGCGCAGGGAGCTGCCCCGGTGACGCTCGGTGGCGGATCGGGCATCGTCCTCGACGACGGCTCGACCTGCACGCTCACGACGATCGGGTGGGATGGAGCCGGTCGGCTGGTCGGCTTCACCGCGGCGCACTGTGCCGCGGCAGGTGCGGGCATGGGAGTGGCCGCGGAGGCCGATCCCGAGGCGGGAAACGTCGGCACGATCGAGCTGGTGGGCAGCGATCTCGACTACGCGGTCATCGCCTTCGACGCGGGTTCGGTGATCCCGGTGAACCGGGTCGGTTCGACCACGATCACCGACGTCGGAGTGCCCGCGCAGTTCCCGGCTGTCGCGTGCAAGGAGGGACGAACAACAGGGCAGACCTGCGGTCTGGTCTATGGAGATGTCTTCGGTGGCGCCTCGTGGACATTGACGCAGATCTGCGTGATCGTCGGTGATTCCGGTGCGCCCGTCGTCGTCGGTACGACGCTCGTCGCCATCGTCAACGGCTATATCGGGCTGCCGTGTATCGGTCCCCAGGTCGGTGCGAACTTCTCGCTTGTTCTCGCCGACGTCGACGCGCAGGGCGGTATCGGTGCGGGATTTCATCCGATTTGATCCGCGAAATAGTTACTGCGCGGAAATGGCAGTGGTCAACAACAGCCGAACCAATTCGGCCTGCCGATGTGTTTTCGTCTTGGCGAAAATATGCTGCAGGTGTGTGCGGGCGGTGAATACCGAGACCGAGAGCTCATCGGCGACGGCGGGCAAGCCGTCGCCGCGCAGGACCCCCATCGCGACCATGGTCTCGGCATCGGTCAGGCCGTACAGATCGTGCAGTGCCGCCGGCGCCGGTTCCGGGTCGTGGTCCGGATCGGCGACCAGCAGGAGCACCGCGCGGTGCCACAGTCCGTCGCCGGCGATGCCGTCGAGCGGGGACACCCGCAGGACCAGCGGCTTGCGGCCGGAATCGCGCGCGACCGCCACGTTCCCGCTGCGGTAGTCCGGGCCCGCGGCCCGGTCGATGAGCTTGCGCAGCCGATTCTGCGTGGTGGGCGACGCCGCCCGCAGACAGCCGAAGGTATCCACCGACAGCCCGTCCGACTGCCGGGTGATCCGCTCGGCCATCGAGTTCGCGAACACCAGGGCCGCGTCGGTGGTCACGATCATGATTCCGTAGTGCGCCTGCTCCAGGGTCGCGAGCGCGAAGGCCCGCTCCCGCGACAGTTCGACCATTCTGGACTGTGTGCGCAGCGCCCCCCGCAGATGCGGCACGAGCACCCGCAGCAGCGCCAGGCCGGAGGGATGCCCGCTGATCGACTGGTGGTCGGGCATCGTCAGGCAGATCCACGACGACGGGCGGTCGTCGCTGAGCCGGGCCAGGAAGCTGTTCGACAGGCCGTTCGCGCTCATGGGGTCGGCGTGGGAGCTGTCGTGTCCTGGTCCGGCGAACAGGTCGTCGCTGGTGGCGGTGCGGCCGACCGGTAGCTGTTGCACCCGCTCGGCGACGTGCTCGAGCTGAGTCGGCAGGTCGGGCGGGCCGCCTGCCCCCGAGGTCTTGATCTCGAACCGGTCGACGGCCGGATCGGCGATGACGAGAAACCCGTGGACCGCGCCGAAGGTGTCGGTGATCTCCCCGATCACCGAGTCCCATCGGTCCGGGTCGTTGCCGGCGGCGTATATCGCGGCGATCAAGTTCGAAAAACGTTGTAGCGCAATCGACATGATGGCCCTTCCTCGGCTACAGGAGGTCGGCGCGTTGCCGTTGTGCGGCGAGCGCCGCCCGGGAAGTCCCAACCTTCGGATCGTAATCGATCTTCGGGCGGGGCGAAATGCTCGCCGCTCCCTTCCGGCTGCGCTCGCAGACGGCTCACCTGCTATCTTGAACATCGTTCAAGTCCATGGTGAAGGATGTCTGCTGTGCCCGATGTCGAGAAATCCCCTAAGCGGGCGGTCGGTTTTGCCGCGCGGGACCTGGCGCAGATCGCGGTGTTCGCCGCGCTGATCGCCGCCCTGGGGCTGCCGGGCGCGATCACCGTCGGGTTCAGCGGCGTGCCGATCACCCTGCAGACCCTCGGCGTGATCCTGACCGGCGCGATCCTCGGCGCACGCAAGGGCACGGCCGCGGTCGCGGTCTTCATCGCGCTGACCCTGATCGGTCTGCCGCTGCTCTCCGGCGGCCGCACCGGCCTGACCGCCCTGGCCTCGCCGACCGCGGGTTATCTGATCGGCTGGATTCCCGCCACGCTGGTGATCGGGTGGCTCACCGCCCTGATCCTGCCGAAGTATCCGATCGTGCTCGGTCTGGGCGTCAACGCGCTCGGCGGAATCCTGGTCATCTACCTGTTCGGCACCGCGGGCCTGCTGGTGCGCACCGACCTCGGGGTGTGGGCCGCGGTGTCGACCAACTTCGCGTTCGTGCCCGGCGACCTGGCCAAGGTCGTCATCGCCACGGTCGTGGCCAAGGGTGTGCACCGCGCCTACCCCGGACTGATCCGTGGCTGAGCGCGCGGCCGGGCGGCACGCGTGAGCGAGATCGTCCTCGACGCGGTGGGGCACCGGTTCGGTGAGCGGACCGTGCTGCGCGAGATCGACCTGCGGATCACCGAACGGCGGGTCGGTCTGATCGGCGCCAACGGCTCGGGGAAGTCGACGCTGGCGCGGATGCTCAACGGCCTGCTGACCCCGACATCGGGCACCGTCACCGTCGACGGGATCGACGCCGCCCGCAAGGGCGCGCAGGTGCGGCGCAAGGTCGGCTTCGTGTTCACCGATCCGGACACCCAGATCGTGATGCCGACCGTCGCCGAGGATCTGGCGTTCTCGCTGCGCCGCAGTGGTCTGGGCAAGTCCGAGATCGCCGCGAGGGTGACGCGGATGCTCGACCGATTCGGGCTGTCCGCGCACGCCGACCATCCGGCGCACTTGCTCTCCGGCGGGCAGAAGCAACTGCTCGCGATCGGCTCCGCGCTGATCCGCGAGCCCGAGGTGATCGTCGCCGACGAGCCGACCACCCTGCTCGACCTGCGCAATGCCCGCCGGGTGTCGGAGACGCTGAACTCCCTCGAGCAGCAGGTGATCGTGGTGACCCACCAGCTCGCCCTGCTCGACGGCTTCGATCGGGTCGTCGTGCTGGACAACGGGTCCGTCGCCTACGACGGCCCGCCCGCGCGGGCGGTCGACGCCTACCGGCGGCTCGTCGCGTGATCGGCCTCTACAGTCCGGGTGACTCCCTGCTGCACCGGATGCCCGCGTGGGTGAAGCTGGCGCTGCTGGTGGCCTCGATCGTCGCGATGACGCTGTTCGTGCGCGGTCTGCCCGGTGTCGGCGGTCTCGTCCTCGCGATCGCCTGCCTGTTCGCGCTCGCGCGGATCTCCTGGCGGGTGGCGCTGGCCCAGCTCCGCCCGGTGCTGTGGATGACCCTGATCATCGGGGTGTTCCAGCTGCTCACCACCTCGCCCACCCGGGCGGTGGTCGTCTGCGGTGTGCTGCTCGCCTCGGTCGCGCTCGCGGCGCTGGTCACCGTGACGACGCGGGTCACCGACATGCTCGACGCCCTCACCCGGGCCCTCGGCCCGCTGCGCCGGGTCGGGGTGGATCCCGAGCGGGTCGGACTGCTGCTGGCACTGGCCATTCGCTGCGTTCCGCTGCTGGCGCAGATCGTGCACGACGTCGCCGAGGCGCGCCGGGCTCGCGGGGTGTCCTGGTCGGCGACCGCCCTGGTCACGCCCGTGCTGGTGCGCGCCTTGCGGACCGCCGACGCGCTGGGGGAGGCGCTGGCGGCCCGGGGCGTCGACGACGACTGAGCGCCCGCTCTTGCCATTAGTAGACGACCGGTCGTATAGTTTCCCGCATGGCCCGGCCCCGGCGTAGCGACGACACGCGAGCACTCCTGATCGAGGAGGGCGCGGTCGGCCTGCTGTCCCACGGCTATCACGGCACCGGCATCAAGCAGGTGCTCGACAAGGTCGGCGTGCCGAAGGGGTCGTTCTACCACTACTTCGACAGCAAGGAGAGCTTCGCGCACGCGGTGATCGAGCATCATTCGCTTTGTGTGCAGCGCAACCTCGCCGACGCGTTCGTCGGCGCTCCCGACGCGCTGACCGGTCTGCGCCGTTTCTTCGCCGTGCTGACCGAGGATTTCGTCGCTCGCGACTTCACCGGCGGCTGCCTGATCGCCAACCTCGGCGGCGAGCTCGAGGGCAGCGAGATCCTGCGGACCGCCCTGTCGGCGGCCTGGGCAGCCTGGCGCGACGGCGTGGCCGCCGCCCTGCGGACCGCGCAGGCCGAGGGAACGGTGCGTGCCGACCTCGACGCCGTCGACCTGGCCGATCTGCTGCTCGAGTCGTGGGAGGGCGCGGTCATCCGGATGAAGATCGACCGCACCGTCGAACCGCTCGACAAGTGTCTGCGGCGCCTGCTGGACGACTACTTCCGGCCGTAACCACCACCATCCCGACTGTGTCGGTCCGAACCTTTCCGGTCGCCCATGCCGAGACGACCGGTCGTATCCGAACTCGAAAGGAACAGGCGATGCCGACTCCGAAGACGGTCGTGGTGACCGGGGCATCCAGTGGAATCGGGCGCGATGTCGCCCGCGCCTTCGTCGCCCGCGGCGACGCAGTGGTACTGGGCGGGCGCGACGCGGACAAGCTCGCCGACGTCGCCGCGGAACTGGCTGCGCCGGATCGCGTGGCCATCGTGGCCGGCGATATCGGTGCGCCCGCAACGGGTTCGGCGTACGTGCGCGCGGCCCTGGACCGGTTCGGCCGGGTCGACGCGCTGATCAACAGCGCGGGTGTCTTCGGCGCCACCCCGTTCGTCGACGTCACCGAGGCCGAGCTCGACCGCTACCTCGGTGGCAACCTCAAGGGCACCTACTTCACCACCCAGGCCGTGGTGCGCCGGCTGCTCGCCCAGGGCGACGGCGGCAGCATCGTCAATATCGGCACCGTGCTCATCGAGCACGCGATGACCGGGCTGCCCGCGTCGGCCGCGCTGATCAGCAAGGGCGGCGTCCACGCGCTGACCACCAGCCTGGCCGCCGAACTCGCGCCCGCGCGGATCCGGGTGAACGCGGTCGCGCCCGGGATCATCCGCACCCCGCTGTTCGGTGACGGCGACGAGCGCGCCGCCGCGAGCGCGGCCCTGCTCGGCCGGATCGGCGAGGTCGCCGACACCACCGCGGCCGTGCTGTACCTGACCGACGCCGAGTTCGTCACCGGCCACATCCTCCCCGTCGACGGCGGGTTCATCTCGGGTAGAGCGGCGTAGAAAGGAAACCAGCCATGCCGTATGTGAATATCAAAGTTATCTGTCAATAGGGGGTATTATCGCGGGCATGCATCTCGTTGACAACGACGCTGGTCAGAAGCGGTTCGTGCTATACGTGCGGAAGTCTGGCCCCGGCGACAAGAGCGTCGCCGACCAGGAGCGCGTCGGCCGGCGCGACATTGAGAGCATCGGCGGCGTGGTGGTCGACGTCTTCAAAGACAACCTGTCGGCGAGCGAGTATCGCCGGGTTCGGGATCGCCCCGGCTTCATCGCCACCAAACAGGCGATCCGCAACGGCCAGGCGGACGCACTGTGGACCTTCGCGAACAACAGGGCCCATCGCAACCTGGACGACTACACGGAGCTGCGCAGGCTGTGCCGCGAAACCAACACGCTGTGGCGGTACGGCGACCGGACGTACAACCTGTCGAAGGCGTCTGACCGCCGCGCCGCGAACGCTGACGCTGTGCGCGCCGAGGAGCAGTCCGACGACATCAGCGAGGCGGTGACCCGCGGCATCCAGCTGGCGCTCGAAGACGGCAAGGCGCACGGCAAGCTGCCGCACGGCTACACCATCATCCGGGATCCGCGGTCCGGCAAAGCGATCAGGAGAGAGCCGATCAAGGAGCAGGCCGAGGTGATCGCCTGGGCCGCCGAACGCATTGCCGAGAACGTGCCGATGAACTCGGTCTTCAAGGAGTTCAGGCCCCGCTGGCGGGAGGCTGGCGGCACCGGGCTGGACACATACACAGCGCTCCGGCAGCTGCTGCTCAATCCCACATACGCGGGGATCCGCACTTACCGCGGCGAGGCGTACACGCAGGGGACCTGGACGCCGATTATCGACCTCGAAACGCATCAGAAGGTGCGGGATATCCTCACCGATCCGAACCGGAAGACTCACCGTGGCACCGAGACTCGGCACCTGCTGTCCTACCTAGCGGACTGCGAGGTCTGTGGGGAGCCGAATATCAGCGCCCGGATGCCTACCAAGCGGGTGAAGGTGGCGAAATACCGCTGCACCCTGGGCCACGTCTCGCGCACCATCGAAGACGTCAACGACCACGTCGAGGAGTTGCTGATGCAGCTTCTCGAAGAGCCCACCACGGCGACAGCGCTGGCCGAGCGGGACGACGACGGGGAGGTGTCGGTCAGCGCGGATCTGGCCGAGATCGCCAGCCTGCGTGAGCAGGTCAGAAACTTCTCCAGGGATGCGGGCCGGCAGGGGCTGAGCGCCGAGGTGGTGGCGGCCTACTCGGTCGGTATGCAGGAATCGATCGACAAGGTTCAAGCGCGTATCGACGCGGCGACATCGTCTGTGCCCTCGGAGATCTGGCGTCTGATCGAGCACGGCCCGCGCGAGACGTGGCCGCTACTGACGATCGCGCAGCAACGGAACGTCATTCGGCACACGATGAAGGTCGTTATCCAGCCCATCCCCCGCAGCGAACGTAAGTCTCCAGCAAGGCTGTATGTGTCCGTCCATCCAGCGGGGCTGCTGAGTTAGGGCTGCCTGGCCTGCTTGAACCCCGGCGATCGTTGGGCAAACTTCACATCATGCAATATGCCGCATGAGATGTGTTCCCTGACACGCCGAGTCGGTCAAATCGTTGTCGCGGATTGCTGTGGATTATCACGGATTATCAAACGCTGTAAGTCTGAAACATTCGCGTAATAATCGCAGGTGAGAGCTGGGAATTTGCAGCTGGCTATTGGCGGTCGTGACGCTCTACGGTCGTGACATGAGGACCGTTGGCGAGAGCGCCACTCCCAATCGAAACCTTCTATCCAGTAACGATTTGGTAATACCGGACAGTGCTCCTCTGAAACCTGTTCACGGCCAACCATGCCCGCAGTTACGATCCTGTGACCCGTTCGTCCTATGGACCGGCAAACGTCCAGCAGGGGAGATCCACTCGCAAGCTCGTCCTGTTGACGCGGCCGGTAGAGTCGAACACATGTTCGAACGAGAGTGTGTCGGGGCTCTCGCGATGACCGGGTGGCGAACTACTCGCAAGAGGTGCGGCATGGGACAGATGGTTGGAGTTGGTGAGCGGGTCGAAGCGACCGCCGGCGAGTTGGTCGCGGAGGCGATCCATCGCGGGGTCCCGGCGTCGGAACTACTCGCGCTTCTCCGCCTGCCGCTGGGCCAGGTTGAGGAAGTCGCCCGGGTCCATCTCGAACGCTGCGGCGATACGGAGTAGCTGGCTAAGGCTCATGGTGGCCTTGTCCTGCTCGATCTTGCTCAACGTCGTGACGTGGATACCAGTGAGCTCCGCCAACGTGGTCTGGCGCATGTTCCTTCGGGCTCGCTCGGCTCGGAGCTGAGCCGCAACAGCCCGATTCGCCCGTTCCAACAGGTCGTCGGGCTCGCCGCTGTTATCCATGCGGCTAATTCTGACTGCCTAGCGGCCAATTTTGCAAGCGCGTGGGCTTTGTCATGCCCGCGATTGGGGTGAGCAAACACTTGGCGAGATGACCTTGCACTTGGTGAACCAGCGAGGTAGCTTGGCGATATGACCAATTCTCGCGCGGCGCATCTTGCTGCGGAGCTCCGCGCAGCGCGACGGCTTCGCAACCTCACCCAAGCGCAGCTCGCCGATGCGTCCGGCGTGAACGTCTACGCGATCAACAGAATCGAACGCGAGGTCGCCGGTCGCATCGAGGCCGGCCAGATCATCGCGCTGGCCGAGGCGCTCCGGATCGAGGCGAAAGACCTTGTGCCGAGCCTGGCCGAAGACGAGCTGGCATGAGTGTCCGGCGCCGCACTGTCACGCCGGAGATGCAGGCATGGATCGACGAGCAGAAGGCGCACTTCACGCCCGCGGACATGGAGCCTGCTGTGCGGCTGATTCGCCAGTACGCCCGTCAGATTCGCACTGCGAAGAAGGCGGCGGCATGACCACCTTCGCCATGTACGGCGCGATCGGCGTTGCGTGCGTGATCGTCGCCGCAGTGGTCGTCACCTTCACGTTCGCGCTGGTCGCGCACGCCATCACGTCCTCGCATCCAGTGCTCACCCCCGAGTGCGAGGAAGACCCTGCCGCAGGGGACGCGGCAGGGTCCACCAACTTCCCACCCCGATAACGAGTTCGGCCGCCGGGGGTCCATCCCGGCGGCCGTGCATCACATCTACTCAAGGAGCAGTCTACCCATGACGCACCCGCAGTATCCCACGAAGACCCGCCGCGAGATCGCCGCTCGGGTGGCTCAGTACCTGCAGGCCGCTGGCGACAACGCCGTCGAATTGCGCGCGACTCTCGCCTTCGCGTCGACCTCGCTGTTCATGCGGCGGTTCACCGACGACCGGGCATGGCTGCTCATCCACCGCGCACAGATCGACGAACAGGATGTGCAGGCCCTGCGCGCACTCGGGCGGCGGCTCGTCGACCGGCTCACCGTGGAGGGGGACGCGGTACCCGACATCACCGGTCGCACCCTCGACGCGCTGACGGCCGACGCGAAGCGGCACCTCGCTGTCTCCGGAAACCGACGCGACTTCGCTGCGGGGCTGGTCGCACACAACAGCGGGCAGACGATCGAGGAGCACCTCGAACAGCTCGCACTGCTGCTCACCGACGCGCTGCTCCGGCTTTCCGGATACGACGCGGTGATAGACGAGCTGCACCAACTGCGTGCCCAGGTCGAGATCGAGCAGGCCAAGGCTGAGCAGCCGTTCGCGCAGACCTCCTACTGCCCGAAGTGCTTCGGCCAGAACGGCCACCACGGTCTGGTCCATATCCGTAACGAGCAAGGCAGCGGCGGCTCCAACGTGCGCTGCCCGCTCGCGAGCGCCGAGGCGGTGCAGGCATGAGGCTCAACATCTTCGGGCGCCGCGCCCGCCACGACTTCGCCGAGAACCGCGAGACCGTCGAGCAGATGCTCGCCCGGATCGACGCCATGCCAGTCGATCCGGCGTATGCCCACGCCGTCGGGCCGGACGCATACGAGACGGCGAAGCTGCCGGTCTTCGCCCTGAGGCAGATCGAGCGCCAGCCCGACGGGAGCGTCCGGGTGCTCGTCGACGCCGGTCGCCTCGAGGGCGCGGTCGCGGCCATCGAGGCGCCGCAGGTCGACGGCGGCCGACCGATGCATGACCTGGACTACGCGCTGGTCATGGGCGGTGCGCGATGAACGCTGTCGCCCACATCATCCAGTGCGCCATCGTCGGCGGCACCCTGCTCGCCGTCCTCTACTTCTTCTACGCGCTGGTCCGTGCCGACCTGCGCGCCAACCCTCCGATGGCCGTTGTCGCGTGCGACGGGGAGGACGAGGACGGTGACGATCCCGGCGCCGACTGGGACCGCGGCCACGACCAGTGGGTCGACCGCGAGATCGGGGCGGCGTGATGGCGTGCACCTGCCAGGACTGCAAGGCGCACGACCGCCGCGAGGCGAACCTCGATCGTGTTCGCGCCGCCGCCGTCACCGTGATCTGCGGGCGCTGCGGTAACCCGACCGACACCACTGCCGGCCACGTCCTGGCCATGCGCGGCTCGGTCATCTGCTGCAAGAAGAAGCGGAGGTGAACGCCATGATCTGCAAGACGAACCCCGACATGTGGTTCGCACCCCGAGGTGACGCCCCGTACGCGGAGGCGAAGACCGCATGCGGCTGGTGCAAGATCCGCCGTCAGTGCGGAAAGGAAGCGCTGGAGCGGGGCGAGAAGCGGGGCATCTGGGCAGGATTCGACGTTGCCAGCGAGCGATCCGCGCTCGCCAGGTGGGTCGACCCCAACGCCACAGTCGACGGCGGTGAGCGGCAGGCCGTCTGCACCAAGTGCGCCGCGCCGTTCTACTACGCCGCCAGCCGCAAGGGCTCGGCCAACGTCTGCCCGATGTGCGCAAACGGCCTGGTCGATGCGTCGCACTGCTGGCCGATCCTCGACGCGCTGCTCGACTACGGCTTCACCAAGACCGAGCTCGCGGGCGTGATCGGCATCGCCCGCAACATCGTCCTTGAGCTGACCAAGCCGCAGGACCGCCAGCGGTATGCGCGGCCCACCACAGTCGAGGCGATCACCGCGATGCCGCTGCCGACCGCAGTCGCTGAAGTTCTGGGGGTGGCGGCATGACACTGACCGTGACCGATATGTTCTGCGGCGCTGGCGGTTCGACCACCGGGCTGACGATGGCCCGCGGATTCGAGATCATCGTGGCCGCGAATCACTGGCAGCTCGCGCTGGACTCGCACGGCGCCAACCATCCCACTGTCGACCACAAGCGCGCAGACATCCACGCTGTCGACCCACGAACCTTCCCCCGCACAGACGTGCTGTGGGCTTCGCCGGAATGCACGAACCACAGCCAGGCTCGCGGGCGCAAGCGCAACATCGACGCGACGCCGGACCTGTTCGGCGAAGTACTGCCGGATGAAGCGGCCGAGCGTAGCCGGGCGACCATGTGGGACGTGCCGCGGTTCGCCGAGCGGCACATGTACCGCGCGATCATCACCGAGAACGTCGTAGACGCGGCGAAATGGGTGATGTTCCCTGCCTGGATCCAAGCGATGAACTTGCTCGGCTACAAGCACCGCATCGTCTACAGCAATAGCATGCACGCCCAGGCTGGTGGTAACCCCGCGCCGCAGTCGCGTGACCGGATGTACGTGGTGTTCCACCGCGACGGGGACAAGGCGCCAGACCTGGACCGCTGGACTCGGCCGTTGGCGTACTGCCCGACATGCGACGAGACCGTGCAGGCGATCCAGTCGTGGAAGAAGCCGACGCCGTGGGGCCGGTACCGGGCGCAGTACAACTGGCGCTGCCCGCGAGTGTCGTGCCGCAACAGCATCATCGAGCCGGGCTGGTTGCCCGCCTCGGCGGCGATCGACTGGTCCATCGAGGGCGAGCGGATCGGGGACCGAGCGAAGCCGCTGGCGGCGAAGACCATCGCCCGGATCGAGGCAGGCCTGGAGAAGTTCTACGGCCCATTCACTGCGGAGGCTGCGGGAAACACATTCGAGCGGCATCCCGGCGTCCGCACTTGGTCGGTGGACGACGTGTTGCGAACGCTCCACACGACGCCGTCAAAGGCGCTGCTCGTCCCCGCTGGCGGAACCTGGCGCGAGGGCGCGACATCTATCGACGAGCCGATGCCGGCGCGCACCACGCGCGAGACCGACGCGTTGCTGATCCCGGTCGAGGGCCGCGACGGTAAGGAGCCCCGCTCGGCCGCCGAGCCAATGCGCACCATGACGACCCGCAACGAGACCGCGCTGCTCGTGCCGTACTACGGCACGGGAGTGGCTCGGCCCGCAGGCGAGCCGCACCGAACCATGACCGCCACCGATCGGTTCGCGTTCATCGTGCCGCTGCGCAACAACAACACGCCGAAGCCGGTGAGCGAACCGCTCGACACCTTCGCCGCTGCGGGCGTGCACCACTACCTCGCCGAGGCCGACACCCCAGCAATCGACGACTGCCTGTTCCGGATGCTCGAACCGCACGAGATCGCCGCGGGGATGGCCTTTCCGGCGGAGTACATCCTCCTCGGAAGCAAGCGCGCGCAGGTCCGCCAAGCGGGCAACGCCGTCTGTCCTCCGAACGCCCGCGACCTCGGCCACGCCGTGGCGGAGGCGTTGGGGGTGGCCGCATGATGCGCGAGTTCTGGGACGGCCGGTCCCGCACCGTCATCCGCACCGAGCCCGACGGCCGCGTCGCCATCGAGGGCTACGACGGCGAGCTCCTGGTGCACCGCACCACCTACAACACCGCGACCGCCGAGGCTCTCGGCCTGGCCGTCATCGACAGCGTGAAGGAGATCGTCGATGCCCGTCAATGACATCTGCCCGATCTCCGACCTCGACCGCGAGATCTGCCCACACTGCAACGCGACGCCGGTGCGCGCCGCCGCGCCGACCACTCCCGGCCTGTACCCCGACATTCCCGAGACGATCTACCACGGCGACCCGGACAGCCTGTCGAGCACCGGCGTTCGGACTCTCGTCGCCGCGGGCGGACCGGCCAAGTTCATCGGTGCCGAACGCGAGCACAACGACGACTTCGACATCGGCACCGCGGCGCACACGCTGCTGCTCGGCACCGGCGCTGGTCTGCATGTGGTCAATGAGAAGTCCTGGCAGACGACCAAGGCGAAGGCGGAGAAGGCCAAAGCCCGTGAGCTGGGCAAGGTCCCGCTGCTGGCCAAGCAGGCCGAGCGCGTGCGCACGATGGTCGATGTCGCGCTCGCTCATCCCGAGGTCGCCGCCCGCCTGGCCGTCGGCGTCTCGGAGCTGAGTGCCTACGCCCTCGACCCCATCTGGTGGGCAATGCTGCGCGCCCGCTTCGACCACATCTTCATCGACGAAGAAGCGAAGGAAGTCGAGGTCGACGACTACAAGACGACCCAGAACGCGAGCCCTCGCAAGTTCATCAAGTCGGCTTTCGACTTCGGCTACCACGTCCAGGAAGCCCACTACCGCAGGGTGATCGAGCTGCTGGGCTACAAGGTCCGGCGCTTCACCTTCATTGCCCAGGAGAAGGCCCCGCCCTACCTCGTGTGCTTGCACGAGTTCGACGCTGCCGCGGTCGCGGCCGGCGATCGGGTCGTCAGCGCAGGGATCGAGCTGTGGCAGTCCTGCCGACAGGCCAACGACTGGCCGGGTTACGGCGACCAGACCTACCAAATGAGCCTGCCCAGGTGGGCGCGAGGGGAGTGGTGAGCATGCCCGAGAACACTGATCAACTCAACCAGCTGGCGAAGCTGCGCGCGAAGTTCGAGCAGCACCAGATGGGCCTTCTGCCCAAGCCTTACAGCAAGGACTCGCCCAAGGCCGACTGCAAGGTGTGCGGCGGGTGGCATGGGCTGCCCGCGATGCACCTCGACTTCGTCGGGCACGCCGCGGTGACCGATCGACTGCTCGACGTCGACCCCTTCTGGAATTGGGCACCCCTCAGCCTCGATGACGCCGGTCTGCCCAAGGCCGACGGCAACGGCGGACTGTGGATCACGCTCACCATCGCGGGCGTGACGCGCCTGGGCTACGGCGACGCGCAGGGCAAGCGGGGTGGCGACGCCGTGAAGGAAGCCATCGGCGACGCCATCCGCAACGCGGCCATGCGATTCGGTGTGGCGCTGGATCTCTGGCACAAGGGCGACCTGCACATCGAAGAGGCCGACGAGCCCGAGGCCCCGGCCGACGAGGACCCGGTCGTCCGTGCGCGCCGCGACCTGAACGTGGCGATCACCGCCCGCAACATAGGCCCTGCCCGTGCGGCCGAGAAGTTCGCCGCCGATGGGAACGGTGCGCTCGGCGCCTCCACCAACATCACCGCAATCCGCGCGCTCACCGACTACTTCGCTGGCGGTGGCGAGTGACCGAACACAACCCTGTCGCGATCGAGGGCGCGATCCGCGACTGCGCCAACCGGATCGCCAAGGGCGTGGTCGTCTGCGACGAGCGATACGCGCAGTTCCTCACGGCCGACCGCGAGTACGACCAGGCCGTCGCCCGGGCGTACATGAGCCACGACGGCCCGGCCCACGAGAAGAAGTACGCCGCCGAGCTGGCGACCGCGGCAGAGCGCACCGCGCGCGACGTCGCCGACGCCGCCTACCGCCACGCCGACCGGCTGGCGAAGGCACTCACCGAGGAGCTGCGCTCGTGGCAGTCGGTGAGTGCCAGCGTGCGCGCCATGTACCAGGTCGCCGGCCGGGGTGAGGGCGCATGAGGCGGGGCAAGCCGCGGCGCAACACCGGCCCGGACCGCTCCGTCGTCGAGCTGGTGCGCGGCCGCGCCGGGGAGCGCTGCGAGCGGTGCGCCTGGATGCTCCACGGCGCCGGCCAGATCCATCACCGCGTCCCGCGGGGCATGGGCGGCAGCAAGGCGGCGTGGATCAATCGCCCGCCGAACTTGGTCCTGCTGTGCCTGCAGTGCCATTCGTGGGCCGAGAGCTACCGCGAGTCGGCGATGGATGCCGGGTGGCTGGTGCTTCGCCGCCGCGACCCGGCCATCGTGCCGGTGCACTCAGTCCTTCACGGCGTCGTCCTGCTCACCGATGACGGTCTGATCATCCCGGTGTCACATCCCGATTCGCAGTCCGTCACACCGGTCGTCACGCGTGACTCACCGAACCTGTTCCCGAAAGGTGTTGCGCAGTGACTTGGTTCAAGGTCGATGACGGCTTCTGGTCACACCCGAAGACCGTTGGGCTGTCCGATTCGGCTGTCGCCCTGTGGGTCCGCGCTGGCGCCTACGCCTGCCAGCACCTCACCGACGGCGCGATCGCCGCTCCGGTGCTGCGGATGGTGGGGGACAAGGCCGCCGCCGAGGAGCTCGTGGCTGCTGGGCTGTGGGATGAATCCGCAGGTGGATACACCTTTCACGACTGGGCTGAGTACCAAGAGACCAGCGAGTCGGTGAAGGAACGGCGGGCCGCGGCGAAGGAACGGCAGCGCCGATCGAGGGCCGCGAGGGAGGCCAAGAAGGCTGTCGCGGAGCCGGATTCGGGCGAACGTACCGAGCCTGTCACGCCGGATGTCACGCGTGACAACACGCGTGAGTATTCTACCCCCGACCCGACCCGACCCGACCAAGAAGTAACTACTGACGTAGTTACTTCTGAGAGTGCACCGCGCGAGCGCGCTGCCTCGCTCGCGAAGGGGCATCGGCTGCCGGAGGACTGGCAGCCGTCCGGCGCCGCGGTCTCCCAGATGCGCTCGGAGTTCCCGAGCATGGACTTCTGGCAGGAGAACGCGAAGTTCCGCGACTACTGGTCCGCCCAGCCCGGAGCGAAGGGCCGCAAGCTCGACTGGGACGCCACCTGGCGCAACTGGATTCGCCGCGCCTTCGAACAGGCGCACCGTCCTGCCTCCCAGCGGCCTGCCTCGCAGCCGACGACGGCGAGATCGGACCAGAAGGTCAACGACACTCTCGAAGCCGGTGCGCGGCTGCTGGCGCGCAATTCCGGCGGCGACTCCGCGAGGGGGCTCAGCGCATGATCACCGACAAGTACATCCAGATCGCGACCGAGGTGCTGGCCAAGTGCGGGACCAAGGACATCTGGTTTCCCAATGTCGGCGAGGCCGTGATCCTCGGCTGGGCCGAGAGCTTCGCCGAGTCCCGCCTCGAAGGCATCGACCTGCTGGCCGGCGTCGAGCGTGCCTACCGCAAGGAGCCCGACGGCTACCGGCCACTGCCCGCGAGCATCATCCGCCACGCTCAGGCCGCCTACTTCGAAGCGCTCAAGGAGCTGCCGGAGGAGCGGCGCGAGCTGATGGAGGAGGCGAACCACGCCCTGCAGGACATGGGGTACGCCCCGCCGGTGGCGCACCGCTACTCGCGGCAGATCGCCCTCGGCCGCGACCCGGGCATAGACCTCACCGACGAGCAGAAGGCGGCCCTGCGCGCGCGGCTGGAGCAGCGCAAGGCGTTGGCGGATGCGCCGCGTCGCAACGTCATCCCACTTGTCACGCGTTACGGACAGCGTGACGAGGGTGCGTCATGAGTCGTGACCGCACCGGTGACGAGGCCGACGACCACGAGTGCCGCGACGGCTGGCTGTCCGCTCCGGACGCCGACGTCGCCGTGGCCTGTCCCTGCCGGTGGCAGCGCACCGCCGCCGCCAACGTCAACAACGACTTCGCCGTCCGGACGCCGAGTCCGCGCGCGGCAGCAGCAATCCGAGCCGAGGAGAACCGATGACCCCGAAGAAGTTCCGCAAGAAGCCTGTCGAGATCGAGGCCGTGCAGCTCGAAGCCACGGTCGTTTCGGCCAACCGGATTCTGGGCTGGATCGGCGGCGGTGGCGCAGAAGCACGGCGCGCGCACTGCACTCGACCTGAGGAAGGGCTCATCATCTGCACGCTCGAAGGCGACATGTACGCGTTGCCTGGCGACTGGATCATCCGCGGCATCGCTGGCGAGTTCTACCCGTGCAAGGCGGACATCTTCGAGGCGACCTACGAGGCCGTGGAGGTGTCCGCATGACCGCCCCAACCCCCGAAGAGGTCACCGCCGCGCTGGCCATCCTGCGCCGGATTCCCGAGATCAACGAGCACGCCACGCTCGGTGCGATCGAGCGGACGAACACTCCGCTTCGATGGATGGCCCGCGAGCTCAACGAAATCTGGTCCGAGAATGGGCTCCCTGTGTGGCCGGGCAACATCGCGGCCGAGCTGGAGACCGTCGCCGCCCGCCATGGCCTGCGCATCGCCGCCGACCTCGGCGAGCCGATCGGCTACGCCATCGTCGAAAACGACAACACGGAAGTCGCGAGCTACCGCGTCTACAGCCGGGCCGACCTCGAAGAGGCCCGAGCGAACGCGGCCAAACGGCGCGGCGGTGTCGTCGTGGCCCTGCTCCCCGAAGGCGGCCAGGCATGAAACTCGACATCGACCCCGACGTCCTCCTCGACGCCCTCGCCGAGCACATCACCCAGCAGGCCCTCCGCATCACCCACCTCCGCGACGAACGTCGCGACGCCGACCAGCGCGCCATTGACGCCGAGGAGAAGCTCCACCAGTTGGAGCAGCAGCACGCCGCCGCCGTCGACGTGGTCGCCAACCTCCAGCTCGGTGCCCTCGCGACCGTCGGATGCCTCGACCGCCTCCCCGACGGCTCCATCGTGATCGACCAGCACGGCGTGGCCTGGCAGCGCTGGCCGTTCGAGGCCGCCGCCAGCGAGCGCCGGTGGTGGGCACACAGCCCCAACCTCGCCACGGCCGCTGGAGGCGGACGCTCGGAAGGGTCCGGCCGGTGGTCCTCCACCGCGCTGCTCGCCCAGCGTGGTCCGGTCCGCGTCATCTACGTCCCCGAAGGCGGCCAGGTATGAGCCGCGACCTGATCGCCGAAGCCC
Source organism: Nocardia fodinahabitans (assembly GCF_052983615.1). Taxonomy (NCBI): domain Bacteria; kingdom Bacillati; phylum Actinomycetota; class Actinomycetes; order Mycobacteriales; family Nocardiaceae; genus Nocardia; species Nocardia fodinahabitans. Next base: position 804,742 of record NZ_JBRJJC010000001.1, on the reverse strand, counting down.
GCGCCGTCCCGCGCACACCACGCTCGGCACGCGGCGGCTCCTCACCCCTGGCTGAGCGCAGCCGGATGATCCACCTCCTGGCCGACGAGGTCGAAGCCCTGCGCGGCCAGCTCGCCGAGATCCGCACCCTCGCCACCGAGTGGGCGAACCAGCCCAACCCGCACCACATCGACACCCGCTTCCGGCAGATCGAGGACGGCCGCGCCCTGCTCGCGCTGATCGACGGCCACACCCTCCCCGAGGAGCCGTGATGGCCGACATGAAGCCGATGTCCCGCGACGAAGTCCTCCGCCGACGCCACCGCTACGCCGACCAGCCACCCACCTACCACCAGATCGCCGCCGACATCCGCCACGCCATGCTCACCGCCCCCGAGACCGGCGCCTGGCGCGCCCGGGAGCAGGACGGTCTGCTCGCGAACCGTGGACTGGCTGAGTACCACTCGTTCCACGAGCTGTGCGGGCGGCTGGAAATGATCGTCGACCACCTGGAATCCCACGGCGACGCCGACACCCCCGTCCCCGCCCCTTCCGAGGAGCCCCGCTGATGCCCACCTACACCTTCCCGCCGATCAGCGTGACCCGGAAGAAGTCCGGCAAGTGCCCGGTCTGTGGCAAGCGGGTGACCCGGTCCCGGACCTTCATGCAGACCGTCAACCCGTGGAACAAGAACACCGACGGCACCACCCGCACCCACACCGAGGTCGGTACAGCCGTCCGCGACGAAGCGAACGCCTGGGTGCCCGACTTCACCCACGGCGCATGCGCGGAGACGAGCAGCCCCGATGCCTTCGCCCGGTAGCCCCACCGCCTTCGCCCGCCGCGAGTGGATCGACGGCCGCCCGATCACCACCCTCCACCTCCCCGACCCCGAGGACACTCCTGTGAGCCACGCTGACGAGCCTCAGCCCCCGATCCCCGCCGACGATGCCCCGCACGCCTGGGTGGCCGTCCAGCGGTACCACAGCGTCCATGCCGACCGGCCGGAGTGGGCCGCTCAGGCTGTCGTTGTCCCCGAGTGGGATCACGACAGTCTCGCCGCCTTCCGCCGCCAGGGCCGCCATCTCCTGCCGATCGGCCCGAACGGGGACACCGGCACCCGCGCCATCACCACCGAGACGAGCGACCTCGCCGAAGAGGTCAAGGAACTCCGCGCGACCCTCGCCGCGATCAAGGCCGTCGACCCCGACCTGTTCGACCCGACCGGCGGTACCGACCGTGGCGCCGCGTACGAGACCTACGGGTCCGCCGGAGAAGAGCTGCGGGAGAAGTTCCTGGCCGCGATCGGCGTGAACGTGAACGACTACGACGAGGAGACCTGCCCCGCCTGTGACGAGCCTGTCGGGTCCGCTCGCATCGTCGATGAGGACACCGGCGAGAGCTGGCATGCCGAATGCTGGGCGAAGGAGGACGACCGCGATGACCAGTGACCGCGACACCCTGGCCGAGCTGATCACCCAGGAGCTCGACTTCCACTACTCGATCGACTCGGACAACTGCGAGCCGATCGAGGCCGGCATCAAGGCGGGCTGTACGGCCGCGATCGCCAAGGGCTGGCGTCCACCCGCCCGCGAGATCACCGACCCGGCCGTCCGCGAGGAGTTCCGCCACGGCTCCATCGCGATCGACCGTGACGGCGAGGTGTGGATCTCCATCGGCACCTGCACCGGTCCGCGCTGGCGGTGCCGTGGCGCGGGATCGAGCCACACGACCAGCGAAGTGGTAGGCGACTTCGGGCCGCTCACCATCGTGTACGTCCCCACCGAGGAGGCCGACTGCCCGCACGACAGTCGTAGCGGTACTACCGACGGCCGGTGGCGGTGCGATGAGTGCGGCGCCGACTGCGGACCAAACACCTACCACACCGAGGACGGTGCGGAGTGAGAGCGCACACCGGCCGGTCTTGGACCGGTCACGCCATCGAGGACGGATGCCCGTGCCCGCAGGAACCGTGCGGCCTGGTCGACCCCCAGAAAGCGCACCCCGAGTGCGAGCACCACCCGATGGCCCGCTCGAAGTCCATCCGGCAGGGCCACCCCGCCGACCGGTGCCCTGGTGCGCTGCACGTCCACGAGGAAGGACCCGTCCGATGACCACGGAAGACAACGAGCTTGCCTGGGCACTGCGCGGCCTGACCGCCAACACCGACCGCGTGGTAGCCGTCGTCCGCGAGCAAGGCTGGAGGCCACCGGCCCCGCCCCGCATCGGCCACGCCGGTGGCCCGCAGTACTGGTGCCCGAAGAACCTGCGCGAGCACCTGTGCGTCCAACAGCATTTCGCGCCCGACGACCACACCCGGAGCGAAATCCAACGCCTGATCAATCTGCTCGATGTACACCGGCCGCTCGGCTCGAACGGCAAGCACGGCGAGCGCCTGCACACCCCGACCTGTGGATGCGAGGACCGATGACCGACACCTGCACCTGCCCGCCCGACGACTGCCACGGCGGGCACACCATCGACGTCGGCCCGGTCGCCACGCTGCTCTCCCGCACTCAGGCATGGATGCTCGCCCACGACTGGACCGAGACCAGCGAAGGGCCTGCGGGCTGGCAATGGGAGCACACCACCGGCCGGAAGGTCGGGGTGCCCCGCAACATCAGCGATGACCGTGACCTGTGGGACGGGCTGCTCTACCGTCTCGCGCAAACTCATCAGCTCTCGTCGGCTGACATCGAGCGGGAGATTCGCGGCGATGAGCCGCCTGTCCCGCACCTGACCGACGAGCATCTGCGACGGATCGCCCAGTACGTCCACCCCGACGAGGCCACCGATTACGTGCGGCCGTGGCTGCATTCGATGGCCGCCGAGCTGCTGGCCCTGCGCGCCCGCGTCGCCGAGCTGGAGGCCGCCCAGCGGGAGCCGATCACCTCCGAGACCAGCGACGGCTACCACACCTTCGCAGAGCTCTACCACTGCCGGATGCTCTACAACGCCGCCCTGTTCAACGAATGGGCGGCGGCAGGGCTCTACGACGTACACAAGTCGGTCCGGCACTCCGACGGCGGGGTGTGCTTCGACGGCCGATGGTTCGTCGTCTACGCCCAGCTTCCGACCGGGCAGATCAGCAACCACTACGAGATCGCCGCCGACTGGTACAAGTTCCGCGTCCCGATCCGCAATACCGGCGCCGAGTGGGACGGGCACACTCCACAGCAGGCGGCGGAGCGCCTGGCCGCGCTGCTCGATTCGCCCGCCGCACAGCGGGAGCCGATCGGGTACACCGTCGTCCGCCGCCCCATCGCCGACGGAGACGCCGCGATCGTGTGGAGCACCATCGACCAGGCGCGCACCGCGGAAGGCATCGCCAGCAGCTACGCCATCCACCCGACCATCGCCGAGGCGATCTCATCGGTCGGTCGGTCTGATCAGCCCGCGGGTTCGGATCTGGTGCTGGTCGAGCTGCGGGAGGTGACCGAGCCGTGAGCAAGCTGACAGACCTCATCCAGGAGAACCGGCGCCTCCAGCGCCAGGTCGACTATCTGGCCGCTGAGACAAAGCGTGGCGAGGCGGCGATTCTGCGGCGTCGCATCGCCGAGCTGGAGGCCGCCCAGCGAGGCGCGCGTTGCCCGGCGACAACAGTCGACCCGAGCACTCCGGACCGGCCCAGCTGCGCGTGGTGCGTACTCCCGGCCGGCCACCAGGGCATGCACCGCGCCGAGCTGACCCAGGACTACTCCGCGCCCGCCACCCTCGAATGGCCCAGCGAGGTGACCGAGTGAGCGCGTGGATCACCTGCACGGGCTGCCAGGGCGATGAGGGCGAGATCGTCAACGGCGAATGGGTCGACTGCCAGTGCTGCCAGGGCGAGGGCGGCCACCCCGAGGACGAGAAGTGGCATTGCGACTGCGAGCCGCCGAAGGAGGAGGGCTGATGGGCTGGGCAGTCGGATACGACACCAACTGGCAGCGCGACATCGGGTACGGCGTGCCCGCCACCTGCGACCACCCCGATTGCGGCGAGGGGATCGACCGCGGTCTCTACTTCGTCTGCTGCGGCGAGGAGCCGCGCGGCGGTGAGCACGGCTGCGGCCTGTACTTCTGCGGACAGCACCTGCGCTACGGCGACGACGACCTGCCAGCGAGGTGTGAGCGGTGCCAGGCCGGTGCGGACCCCTTCGAGCCGACGCCTGATGTGCCGGAGTGGATCACGCACAAGCTGACCGACCCGTCGTGGCAGGGCTGGCGCGACGAGCACCCCGACGAGGTTGCCGCGCTGTTGGCCGGTCGAGCGGAGGTGCCCTGATGCCCTGGTTCGACACCTACGAGGCCGCCCCCGGCCGCCCGACCGGCCTGCACGTCCTCACGGGCGGCATGACCGTCATCCCCGAGCCCGCCGACGACCCCGAACCGGTCACGCCTGTTGTGCCCGGTCTGCTCGCTCTGCTCGTGTCCCTCATTGCCAGGAGGTAGCCCTGTGGCCGACACCGACATGTTCCTGTCCCGCGCCGACTGCAACGAGCTCGTCGCTGCTCTGCGCGAGATCCCCGACCTCCTCGAGCCCCTCGCCCTGGCAATCGTCCGCGGCGACCGGCAAGGCCTCGACGTCTCCACCTGCCGCCCAGCGCCGCAGTCCAAGCCCCCGATCGACGTCGCCGCCCAGCAGATGGCCGACGACCTGCACAACCTGCTCACCGGCTGGGTGCGGGTGGTGTGCGAGCAGCGCGCCATCGACCCGCCCGCTGTCGAGACGATTCCCGCTGCGGCGAAGTGGCTCGACCGCAACGTCATTGCCCTGGCCATGACCGAAGGCGCCACCGATGCCTTCCGGTCGATCACGCGGGCCATCACTGCGCTGCAGCGGCGCCTGGACCGGCCCGGCGACGGCACGCTCACCGAGGACGAGTTGGCCGGCGCGAACCGGATGGTGCTCACCGCCTACGGCATCGACAAGGTGGTGCATCTGCTCGGCGAGCGCGGGGAAGGGCTGTCCCGGCGGCGGGTCGAGGTGCTGGACAAGGCAGGGGCGCTGCACCCGTGCTCGCGGGACCGGGACACGGGGACCCGGTTCTATCGGTTGGGGGACATTCTGGAAGCGCACGCCGTGCATCCGCGGCGTGGCGCAAGGCCCTAGCCAACTTCGGCGTTCGGGTCCGTCTACGGGCAACCTCTGGCAACATTCCAATGGCTGGAGCGGGCAATCGGGGACAGACGGCCCGGATCGGGAGGGTGATCGGATTGAACCAATACCGCTACAGGTCCCGTATCCATACCCCTTACTGTCCATGGGTGTACTCGACGGACTGCGACGAGCAGTTCTCGAAGCTCCGCGATGAAGACGAAGAGGCGGCCGAGCACCTGGCTGCCCTGGTCAGCAGGGCGTATCGAGAGGGTCTGCTGCCCGCAGAAAACAGCAGCAGCCCGGCAGCGAGGACGTACCCGACGCACCGCTGTCCAGTAGGAGACCAGGTGCAGCACCTGCCGGGCTCAAGGTTCTCCGAAGATGCCGAAGACCAGCTTGATATGCCCTGGACCGGCGAGTTGTATGTCGAGGGCAGTGACCAATCCATGCTGTACCGGCTGTACTTCATCGAGCTCCGCAAGCAGTGGAACCCACCCACTGAGCGCATCGTGGGTAGCGGCATCGGTCGCAAGCCGAAGGCCACCTCGCCGACCTGGACACCGGCGGTTCAGACGCAGGATATCCACGACGCCATGTGCTCAGGTGTGACGTACTGCATAAATGTCGGGCAGCGATGGAGACGCTGGGACGAGAATTGATATCGTTTGCGTTATAGCGCATGCGGGGAGGCGATCGGTAAGGCACCCTGGACTTGCGAGAGGAGATGGCAAGCATGGAGTTCTTTCCTGGGATCGGAGCACCGACAGATCGTGATCGTGTCGGCGCGATAGTTGCTGATGAGCAGCTCAACCTCGTCCTTGGGTTGCGGGCCATCCGTCAGCGGCGAGGTATGTCGCTTGCTGATGTGGCCGATCGGATGGGCGTTGACCAGTCCGCAGTGTCGCGTTTCGAAAGTGGTGGGACCAACCCGACGATGTCCACCATTCGCCGCTACGCAAAGGCTGTGATGGGTGTCTTCCGCGTGCAGACGTACCCCTGGGAGGAAGTCTCGTATCGCGCGAATGCCAGCGTCTCAGGGGAGCTGCTCGCCCCAATCGCAGACATGGATCCGAGCTGGGTCGGCCCGTCCAGCGCCGACTTTCGGGTGACCTACCGGTGACGCTCGCAGACCGGGTAACCGGTATCAATGTCATGTGGCTTCGTCGTTCCGTGGTTCGCGTCGACCCTCGCAAGGTCGAGCCGGACAAGGCGGACAACTTCGAGGCGTCATTCGCGCCCGCAATCACGCGGCAAGCCAAGTTCGACAATGCCCCCGCTGTTGAGCTTCGTGCGCTTATCAGCGTTGAAACCCGACGTTACGAAGCCGTCTTCGAGGCACAGGCGGTGTTCATTCTCGGTGGGGACTCTGCTGCACCGCCCGATCAGGAAGCTTCAGAGTTCCTGCGAGACTACGGCTTTGACTACCTTTTCGGATACCTCCGAACGGCGCTGGCCGATGATCTTCGGACCTTCGGGTTCCCTCCGGGGTTCATGCCAATCGGTGGCCTGGACAAGGTGAAGGCGATTGACTTCCAAATCGAGCATCCCCAGGACGAGGCTGCGCCTGCCTAAGTGCGGCCGCGGCGCGTCCGCTAGTTGACACGTTACGTCTGCTGTAGTCTCTAAAGTGTGCGAGGAGTAGGCCACCGGCCTGCTCCTCGTTCGCGTTTCGGCGCATCCCCCCCTGCGCCAAATCCTCGACCCCGTCAGTCTGCGGCTGGCGGGGTCGAGTTGTACCGGAGTAGAGCAGCTCGGTAGCTCGCTGCGCTCATACCGCAGAGGTCGCGGGTTCGAGTCCCGCCTCCGGCACCACAGCGCGTCAACCCGGAGTCATGCCCGGCAAGCAGCCCAACGCACCACTTCCCGCGCTCACACGCCGGTGCTGCAACCCCGCCTCGGAGACTCACCGCGGGGGGCCACGCTGCGCGCTGCTCAACGTCGCACCGGCCCTAGCGGTCAACCCCCGCGCTCGCGCTACGGGCATGGTGCGGCCACCTCGTGTCTCCAGTAGTCCAGTGGCCTAAGACGCCGCGCGTGCACGGTGCGAGACCGGCCCCGAGGACGACGGTCCCCGGCAAGCGAACAGCCCCTCCGCGGAAACACGGGTTCGAATCCCGTCGGAGACCCATGGAAAACCCCAGGACGGTGCGGCGAAACTGCTGGTCGCACCCAGGGCCAAACGACAGCCAAACTCAACCAAAGTTTGGCTGAGCCACTCGAAGGAGCACGTCATGCTGAACACCGCCTCCGCCATCGCCGCCCTGGTCCCGTGGGAGCTGCTCGGCCGCATCGCCGTCGCCGTCCTGCGCGAGGTCTTCGCGTGACCGTGCGGACCACCGAGAGCGTGAGCGTCGACCCCGCGACGGGCAGCGTCGTGTGGAATCCCGCTACCGACATCGCGCCATCCGCCGACGTGATCCGTGAGGGATTCCTCGACGCGGTGTTCACCGCCTCGGCCACCATCGGCGCTGCACTCGGCATCTCCGGGCGCGCGATGTACGAGATCCTCGCTCCGCTGGCTGACGACGCTGCTGCGGCCTGCGTCGCAGCTGCTACCACCGGCGGTGCCGAATGAACCTCACCGACCTGCTCGCCTGCCTGCTGCATCGGCCGATCCGCACGCTCGAGCAGCCGCTCGTGTACACCGCGCCGATCGGGATGTGGTCGTGGTAGGCATGGCCGCTCCGTGTCAGCACTTCCCGACCCCCGCATCGAGTGAAATCCGGACCGAGCTTGCTGCCGAGCTCTACGCCAGCTCGGCGTACTACTGCTCGGCGTGCACTCCCGGCCACGTCGGCGGTGGTGGCGGCGGAGTGGCCGATGACGTTGTCGTGACGGAGTCGCTGTCATGAGCGACATCGGACCGATCACCATCGGCGCTGGCGGGCACGGTGCGGCCGAGGTGCAGCAGCACGTCTGGTTCCCGGCGACTGAGGTCGGAATCATGACCACACCGCAGCGCCTGGTGCGTGTCTGGGACCGTGACTGGACCTACATGCTCCCGCTTCCGCCCGGCAGCGGCGCGCTCACCGGCGAGACGTACACAGCGACACTGCCTGCCGACCACGAGCTGGCCGTCCAGCTGCGCGCCGACGCACAAACCTTCCTCACCGTCGACGAGGGCGGCCTCCGCTGGGTCGGCCGACTCCACGAGTGGCAGGTGCTCAAGACCGCTCGGACCGGCGGATGCGCGGAGTGCGAGCACTGCCAGGTGCGGGTCATGCAGATCGCGTGGGTCAAGGATTCGACGCCGTTCTCGTTCGCCGAGGCCTTCGCGTGACGGTGATCGCGGCTATCGCTACCGACGACCGCGTCATCCTGGGATGCGACACCCGCACCAGCTACGGCAGCACCGGCATCATGACCGTCGGCGCCAAGATCGACACCCTGTATGCGCCGAACGGCGACCGGGTGCTGATCGCCGCATCGGGTGACGCGGCCCTCCGGACCGTCGCGGTCCGCGGGCTGAGTGTCGGCGGAACGCCTCACCCCAACAACGATGCGGGTGCAGACCGCTGGGCAAACACCATGGCCGAGGCCATCACCGACGGCGCCGCGGCAGTCACCCCGCCGGTGCTGCGTCCGGCCGGCGACCACGGAGCTGGGAGCCTGGACGGCAGCCTGCTGCTGGCCTGGCGCCATCATCTGTGGTGGATCTTCGCCCACACCGCGGTTCGCCCACACCCCGCGATCATGGCGATCGGCAGCGGCACTGAGGTCGCCCTCGGCAGCCTGCACACCTCGACCAAGGTCGGGGTCGATCCTGTCGAAGCCGTCGCCCTGGCCGTGCGGCTCGCCTGCCGTCACGCCGACGGCTGCGGCATCGATGAGCGCGGGCCGATCATCCACAGCACGGTGGACATCTGATGCCCGATTGGCTCGATCGTCTCGTCGATGCGGCCGTCCAGCTGCTCATCCGCATAGCCGGATGGAATCGCTGGCCGTGACCTGGTCGACCGAGCCCGACCGATACCGCGGTGTCCCGACCGCCCTGGCCAATGAGATCCGCAGCCGTGACAACCACACCTGCCAGTTGTGCGGCAACGCTGGCCACCCAGTCGACCACATCACTCCGGTCAGCCTCGGCGGCACCAACGACCCAGCGAACCTGCGAGTGCTGTGCATCCCGTGCCACGACGTCAAGACCCAGACTGAAGCGGCAGAGGCTCGCGCGCGACAGCGAGCGGCCGGCCTGCTGCCCGTCGAGGATCACCCCGGCCTGATCCGCTAGGCCGCGTACCGATCGCCGGTCACCGCGATGAACCTGCCCCACGAGTAGTAGCTCACCCGCTCACCCACCCGAGCGGGCCCCTCCTCGCCCCGCACGAACACGTGCAGGCCGCGGCCGGACAGGCTCCGCTCGACCCACAGCGCCCGCGTCCCGACCTCGCGCAGCACCGCGGCCGCGTCGGGATGCAGGTGCCCGTCCTCGTCGATCACCCCGTCGAGGTCCCAGCACGCCAGTCCCTCGCCCAGCATCACCCCGTGATCGCGCTGCGCCACACGCTCATGCGTGGTCCAGGTGCTCGGGTCGGTGCTCGACGCGGGCTTGCCTGACAGCTGTACGGGTCGCTTGCCGTCGCGCCTGGTCCATCGGGGCAGGGCGGTGAGGGCGGGCGGCACCTGCTCCGGCATCCGCTGCCTGCGCTTGCGGCATCGCTGACCACACACGGCCGGACGAGGGCCGCGGCCCGACCACTCGAAGGGTCGGCCGCACACCTGGCAGGACAGAGTCACCCCACCATCATACCGTCTGACCTGCGGTTTGTCCCAAGTAGGGCGAGGTCGACCAGGGCAGCGACCAGCCGCCGCCGAGGGTCGATCGAGGCCACCCGGGCCAGCAGCGGGCCACAGCGAGCCAGCCAGGCCCCGCGACAGGGTGGGGTGCACCCCGGTCGCCCCGGCCAGATCTGGCGGAGCGCATAGCACCTCCCACCATGCGTGCGGCTCGCCCCTGCTTTTCCGGCGCACGCCGAGCAACCTGCCCAGCCAGCCGTCCAGGCGACGGTCTCGACCCTGGAGGTCACATGGCATCGAAGAAGCCCGCACCCCCGTCCGGCCTCAAGCCCGGCGGCCGCAAGCTGTGGAACGACATCGTCGGACAATGGCAGCTGCGTCCGGACGAGCTGCGCGTCCTGCGCGAGGCTGGCCGCGAGGTCGACCTGATCGACGCGCTCGAGCTCGCACTCGGCAAAGACGCGCTGATGATCCCCGGCTCGATGGGGCAGATGGTCGTGCACCCGATCGTCACCGAGCTGCGCCAGCACCGCGCCACCCTGGCCGCGCTGCTGCGCCAGCTCAAGCTCCCCGACGCCGACGGCGGCGAGGCCGAGAAGGAGAACCGAAGCACCGCGGCCCGCGCGGCGGCCAATGCCCGCTGGGCCACTCGTGGCCGTAGCGCGTAGCGCTGGCCCAGCCCTCATCAAGACTGCTGAGTCCGAGTTCGCGGAGATCATCCGCTGGTACGAGGAGCAGCTCGAGGACGCGGTGCCGCCGCCCGATCTCGAGTACGAGCCGGTCAAGATCGGCCCGGTCTGGCAGTGGGACAACGGGTGGTTGTTGCCGGAGCGGTCGCTCGGGTGGCGAGTCCTGGCGTGGTGCGGGAAGTGGCTGCGCGACAAGAAGGGCAGGCCCTGGCAGTTCACGCCAGAGCAGACCCGCTTTGTCCTGTGGTTCTTCGCTGTCGATGAAGCAGGCGATTTCGTGTACCACTCGGTGGTCTTGCAGCGCTTGAAGGGCTGGGGCAAGGACCCGATCGCGGCGTGCTTTGCGATGGCGGCCTGCTTCGCCGAGGTGGTCTTCGACCATTGGGACGGCGACCGCCCGGTCGGCCGTGAGGAACCGAACGCCTGGGTGCAGATCATCGCGGTCAGCCAGCCGCAGACGAAGAACACGATGAAGCTGTTTCCGTCGTTGGTGCCCGCGGAGACGCGCGCCCGATACGGGATCCAGATCGGCAAGCTCAACGTCTATGGCTGCGGCGATTCCCGCCAGATCGAGGCGGTGACAAGCAACTACCTCTCGGTCGAGGGCGGCCGTCCGACGCTGGTGATCCGGTCCGAGACCCAGAACTGGAATTCGTCGAACGGCGGCCATGAAATGGCCGGCGCCCTGGAGGGCAACGCCGCGAAGTCCGAGGTAGACGCCCCGGCGCGGATGCTCGACATCTGCAACGCCTGCCGACCGGGTGAGGACTCGGTGGGGGAGCGGGTCAGTGACGCTTACGAGGCGACCCTCGGCGAGAACGCCAGGGCAATGGATTTCGGCCTGCTCTACGACTCGCTGGAGGCACCGCCTGAAGCGCCGCTGACGGCCGAGGCTGCGCCTGCCGTGCTGAATGCGATCAGGGGCGACTCGGTCTGGCTGGATACGCGGCCGACTGGCCGCATCGTGAAGTCGATCTTGAACACGGCCAATGCGCCGAGCGAGTCTCGTCGCAAGTGGTACAACCAGAAGCAGGCCGCCGCAGACGCGTGGATGCAGCGCCAAAGCTGGGACATCCTGGCCGACAAGGGTTTCCGACCCGCGAAGGGCGCGCGGGTATTCCTGTTCGGCGATGGATCGAAATCCGACGACGCCACCGTGCTGATCGGCTGCGACCTCGACACCGGCAACGTCTGGCTGGTCGGAATCTGGCAGCGGCCGGTCGGGATGGACTCCAAGGAGCGATGGATCGTCGACCGCGACGCCGTCGACCGCACCGTTCGCGACGCCGTCGAGTACTGGAACGTACTCGGCCTGTGGTGGGACCCGTCCGACGCTCGCGATGACGAGACCGGCGAACGGTTCTGGGAGTCCTACTGCGACGAGTGGCAGAAGCTGCAGGAGTGGCAGCTGCCCGCGGTGACGACCGGCGACTTCCGGCACGCGGTGATCTGGGATATGCGCTGGATCCGGCACCAGAAGCTGTTCGTCGAGGCGACCGGCCGATTCCTGGCCGACGTCAACGATCGGGCATTCCGGCACAGCGGCGACCGCCGCCATGCACAGCACATCTACAACGCTCGGCGCCGGCCGAACAAGTACGGCGTCGGCATCGGCAAGGAACACAGGGAGTCGGCCAAGAAGGTCGACGCCGCGGTCGGCTCCGTCGGCGCACGGCTCATGCGCTGGCAATGGCTACAGGTAGACCGCTACGAGCCGACCGGCGAAGCGGTTTTCTTCTGACATGAGAGGGGTGGCGTGAACAAGAATCAGGCCGTCGATGCCGCCCGCGATATGTTGCAGGGCCCGCGCGCTTTCGAGGCTCCGCGCCTCGACGCGATCGACACTGCGATGCGTCCCTGGACTGAGGCGTTCGCGCTGCAATCGCTCGGCGTGAGCAACGTCAGCGAGGGCGTCAAGGACGCGATCATCAGGATGGCGCGGAAGTCTCAGACGAACTTCCTGCCGCTGATCTTGGACATCTTCGGCCAGGGCCTGAAGGTGGACAACTACCTGGCCTCCGGTGGGCAGACGACCGCGGCGCCGTGGACGTGGTGGCAGCGCAACCGGATGGATGCCCGGCAGACCGGCATTCACCGCACCGCGCTGCAGTACGGCGTCAGCTATGCCACGGTCCTGCCGTCGCTCACAGCGGGCGACGACAGCGCGCCAGCCGCGGTGATCCGCGGTGTGAGCCCCCGGCAGATGACCGCGCTCTACGGCGAACCGCTGGAATGGGACCCGCGCAGCGGCGGCCCGGTCGATGACGACTGGCCGATCATGGCGCTGGAGATGAAGGGGCCGATGATCCGGCTCTACGACGAGCAGGCCGTCCACTTCATCGGCGTGAAGCAGGTCCCGCAGTCCGCGCTCGGCTGGAAAGACCCGAGCTACCTGGCGGTGGGCAACTTCGAGTACATCGAGGGGCGAGCGCACGGCGTCGGTGTGTGCCCGGTGGTGCGCTACCAGGACCGAATGCTGCTCGACGGCGAAGAGACCTTCGGCATCATCGAGCCGCTGCTGACGATCCAGGGCCGCATCGACGAAACCACCTTCGCGATGATGGTCGCCCAGTACTACAGCGCCTTCAAGCTGCGCTACATCGTCGGCTGGACGCCGAAGAGTGAGTCCGATGCGCTGAAGATGGCCGTCAACAACACCTGGACTTTCGGCGACAAGGACGTGAAGGTCGGCGAGCTCAACGCGACCGACCTCAAGAACTACACCGAGTCCAAGGCATCGGCGATCGGCGACCTGTCCGCGATCGCGCAGGCGCCGCCGCAGTCGATGGGCGCCTCGGGAATCGCCAACCTGTCCGAGGCCGCATTGGCCGGCCTGGAGGCGGGTCGAGGTCGCAAGTCCGGCGAGCTCGAGACCTCCCTCGGTGAGTCGCACGAGCAGCTGCTGCGCACCTGTGCACACATCACCGGCGACGCCGCGTCGGCATCGGATTTCGCCAGCGAGGTGAAGTGGGCCGACGCCACCGCGCGCAGCTTCGCGCAGACGATCGACGGCCTCGGCAAGCTCGCGACGATGCTGGAGATCCCGCCGGAGATGCTGTGGTCGGATATACCGGGATGGACCAAGACCAAGGTCGATCGGGCTCTCGATATGCAGCGCGATCGGAACGAGGTCCCCGACGTTCCCGGATTCCCGCCGGAGTAGTCGGTGATCGAGCCGACCGCGCTGACGGTGTGGGCCGCGCAGGTCGCACGGCTGATCGTGCGGTACATGACCACCTACGGGGTGCCGACGACCCGCGATCAGCGGTGGGCACTGGCCCGGCGGCTGCATCCGACCGTCGAGCAGATGCGCCGCGAGGCCTACGCCCGAACCTCGGCGCAGCTGCGCGCCGAAGGCCTGCGGCCAGCACCCATGGCGCCCTATCGTCCCTCGGCGCTGGTGGCCGCGATCGAACGCGCCACCGACGCCGAGCCGTATGTGCGCCCCGGGCGTCGGGACGAGGTCCCGCTCGAGCGAGTGGATCCGCAGACCAGCCCGGCCGCCGATCCCGAGTCGACGACCGAGCCCGCTCCGGAGCGGACGCCGGAGCGTACCGCGGAGCGTCGGGCCCGTGTCCGCGTCACCGCGCCCGCGCAGCAGCCACGGCCGCGAGTGCAGGTGCGGGTCGCGGCCAACGATCTCGACCCGCGTAGCCGGTCCGCTGCCCGATCGCGGGTCGTGGTCACCGACGACAACCGGCGTGACCCCGTTGTCGTGCGCACGGTCACCGAGCGGGTGACCGCGACCGTCGAGCGGCACATCCGGCAGGTCGACCGCGAGACCATCGTCGAGACGGCGAACTCGTCGGCCGACGAGATCGGTTGGGCGCGAGTGCTGTCCGGCGCCGAGAACTGTGCCTTCTGCGCGATGCTCGCGTCGAGGGGGCCGGTGTATCGATCGGACAAATCGGCGCTGTCGGTGGTCGGTGATCGGCGCGGCCGCACCCGCGGCTCGCGTGAGCTCGGCGAGCGGTATCACGACCATTGCGACTGCGACGCCGTGCTGGTGCGCGAAGGCCAGGACTGGGCTGGGCGCGAGGAATTCGAGCGGCTGCGCCGGATGTGGGTCGCCGCGAGCGCCGCGCACGGTGACGACACCACGCGCGCCTTTAACCGGAGTTGGCGCCGCATCCAGCGCCATCCGGAGCTGGAGGACGAATACGACCGGCTGTGGGCCGAGTCGACCGCAGGCCTCACCGACGAGGACGAGCAGCTGCGTGCGTTCGCCGCCGCGGTGAAGGAACACCCACCAGCCGCCCTGGAGGCGGCTCGACGCCCCAGGAGGGCACCAGATGACACAGCCGATTCCTCCGCAGCAGCCTGAGGCGGCACCGGTAATCCAGGAGCCTGCAGCCCCGGCGGCCCCGGCCCAGGCCCCGCCTGTGCCCACTCCGGCGGACGTAGCTGCCGCCGCGCCGGCCGCCGAGCCTCGCCAGGTGAAGACCGACTGGACTCCCGAAGAGGCCACGAAGGTGATCGCCGAGCTGCGCGAGGAGAACAAGTCCTGGCGCAAGAAGTACGGCGAAGCCGAGCCGATCATCAAGGCGCACGAAGCGGCGGAAGAGGCGGCCAAGACCGACCTCGAGCGCGCGACCGAGCGCGCCGCCGAGGTCGAGAAGGCGAACAAGGAACTCATCCGAGAAGTCGTCGCCAAGACGTACGGCGTCCCGGACGAGGACCTGGACTTCCTTGGGACCGGCTCCCGAGAAGAGATGGAAGCGAAGGGCGCGCGCTATCAGGCGCGCTTCGCCACCACCACAGCCGCGACCCCGCCGCCGCCGAGCGATCGGCCGGTCGAGTCGTTGAGGCCTGGCGCCTCGCCCACCCCACCGGCAGCGCCGGACACCTCATACCCCGAGTCGTGGCGACCCAAGCCGCGCCGGGCCCGTACCTAGAAAGGACGGAACATGGCCAACGAATGCACCCCGCTGTTCCAGCCCGGCAAGGACGTCACCGTCCTGCTGACCGGCAACGTGACCGGCAAGACCTTCGTCGGAATCTCCGCAGCTCCCGACACCTACGGCCAGCTCAAGGCCGCGACCGCCACGGCAGCGGCCCGCGCGTTCGGTGTCGCCGCGCGCGATGCGGCATCCGGCGCTCGAGTGCTGGTGCGCAAGAAGGGCATCGTCCCGGTCACCGCAGGCGGAACCATCGCCGTCGGCGCCGAGGTCGAGGTCGGGGCGAGCGGCAAGGCCGTCACCCTCGCGAGCGGCAAGGCCGTAGGTCAGGCCGTGAGCGCAGGAACCAACAACGCCGACGTCCTCGTCGACCTCTACTGAGAAAGGGGATAGGTCATGGTTGGCACACCTGTCGCACCGCAGTACCCCCTCGCCGCGCCCACGCTCAACGGCAACCTGATCACCGTCGATCTGATGCTCAAGGAGCCGGATCGGATCACGCAGTACCTGTCCGACATCACCCTCCAGAACTTCTGGGCCGACCGCGTTTTCGCCGGCGCGGGCGGCGTCTCCGGTGGTGCGCTGCTGTACTCGCAGCTGATGGCGAACGACCTCTACACCGAGCGCGACATCCAGAACGTCGAGCCCGGCGGCGAGTTCCCGATCGTCACCACAGCGCGGCCCGAGCCCAAGCTCGCCGTCGTCGAAAAGTTCGGTGGCAAGTTCGACGTCTCCGACGAGGCGCGCGACCGCAACGACCCGACCCTGCTGCAGCAGCAGTCGACGAAGCTCGGATTCACGATCAACCGTGGTATCCACCGCCGGGCGATCGCGACCCTGGATGCGTCGATCGCCGCAGTCGGTCCGGATGTGCAGATCGTGGGCACCTCCTGGGCTGACGCCGCCGCGCTGACACTCACCACCACGAACAACGCCGCGCTCCCGGCGGCCGACTTCGCCAAGACCCAGCTCAAGGCCGACACCTTCGAGCTCGGCGGCCGCTTCGACCTGTGGTTCGTCAACCCGCAGGAGTACTACAACTTCCACGTCATCTACGGCGACAAGGCCGCGGCCGTGCTGGCGGCCAACGGCGTCGAGCTGGTCTCGACCAACCGAGTCGCCGCCGGTGAGGCGTACGTGGTCGTCGAAGGCCAGGTCGGCCAGATGCGGCTGGAGAAGCCGTTGACCACCGAGACCTGGCGCGAGCAGGGCATCGAGTCGACCTGGGTCCAGTCCTCGGTCCGGCCGTTGTTCGCGGTGACCAACCCGTACAACGTCCTCAAGGTCACGGGGCTCGCGGCATGACCGCGAGCAACAGCCGCACCGTCGTCGTAGGGCTGATGTCCTACATCGACGAGCGCGGCGCCTACCGGACCGCCACGGCGGGTGCGGTCGTGAAGGTTCACGAGGATCAGCTCGAGCGGTTCGATCGGCTCAACGTCCTGGCGACGCCGACGTCGAGCACCGCCCTGCTGGACATCGCGGACTTGATGGACCCGGAAATCCCGCATGTCGACGACATCGAGATCGGGGATCCGGATGTGGTCGTGCAGGACTCGGACGCCGAGCCCTCGGATGCCTGGACCGTCCCGCGCCTGCAGGAATACGCCGCCGCCAAGGAGATCGACCTCGGCGACGCGACGAAGAAGGCCGACATCCTCGCCGCCATCCAGGCTGGCCGGGAGTCCTGATGGCCTTCGCCACCACCGATGACCTCGTCAAACGCTGGCGCGTCCTCAATCAGGCGGAGCTGGATCGCGCCGAGGTGCTGCTCGATGACTCGGCGTGGTGGCTCAGGACATGGTTCAGCGAGTTCGGCAACCTGACAGCCCTGGCGGCCGACGATCCCGAGCTCGCTGAAGGTCTGCTCATCCTGTCGTGCGCGATGGTGAAGCGGGCCATGACTTCCGCCGGCGACGGCGTGGGTCAGGCACAGCAGGTGATGGGGCCGTTCACGGCCCAGATCAGCTACCGCAACCCGGACGGCAACCTGTACGTCTACAGCGCCGAGCGCGACGCCATCCTCACCCTGCTCGGCGTGAACACATCCGGCGCCGTCTCAATGGAAAGTCCCGGCCTGTGATGGAGTCCATCGGCATCGCCTTCGGCCAGACCATCGAGGTACTGCGCGGTCCCGGCGACCGCGTCGGTGACAGAAACCTCACCGTTCACCACACGATCGACGACGCGGTCTTCTGGCCGGAGTCGATCGCGGGTGACGACTACCGCCGTGACACCTCGACGGTGTACGGCTATGTCGCGGTTCCCCGCGGTGAGGATCTGCTCGCCAATGACCGTGTGCGCCTGGCCGACGGCACCGTGTGGGCGCTCGTCGCCGCCCCGCAGTGGGACCACGTTCATCCGATGACCGGATGGGACCCCGGCTACAAGGTCGCCCGCGTGAAAGGGGTGAGCTGATGGAGCACGACATCCCCGCGTACACGAACTACGGGGTGCTGGGCCTGATGAAGTCCCCAGAGATGCGGGCACTCATGCGAGAGAAGGCCGAGCTGGTCGAGGCTCTCTATCGCGAGATCGTCGCGAAGCGTACTGGCCGCCTGGCGCGGTCGACCCGCATCGAGACGCACGTCGGCGGCATCAAGGGCGATCGGTGGGAAGCGACCGTGCTCGTCGGCACCGGCGCACCGTACGCGGCGTCGCACGAGTTCGGCTACGACGACGGCGATACCCGGATCGTCGCTGGCTTCCGAGATCTGAATCAGGCGCTGACCATGTTGGGCGGCCTGTCATGACGGTCGATTTCCCGGACTGGTACGAGGGCGGCTACCCGGACCGCGAGCTGCTCATGCTCGACCTCATCCAGAAGTACCTGGACCTGTGCACCCCGGCTGGCCTGGCGTGCACTTGGCTACCCGACAACTACAGCAGCATGGTCGACGACGGCATCCCAGTGGTGCGCGTCTACCGCGGTGGTCTCGGCGCTGACGGTCTCTGGGACGCGGCCGCAATGCAGGTCGCGGTCATCGCATCCACCCGCGCCGACAGCGGGGCGGTGCTCGAGTACCTGCGCCAGATCCTGCTCTCCTTCGATCACGGCGGGAAGGTGCGCCGCGCGGACGGCGAGGTCAACACGATCACCTCGATCGCCGAGATGGTCGGCCCGCAGCAGATCCCTGAGCTCAACCCCGATTTTCGGATGGTCTGGACGACCTTCCGCGTGGAGTGCCGGCGGGACCGGCATCTGCCGGATTACGCGGCTATCCGCGAATCCCTCCCTCTCTGATCACCTCTCGCCACACCCCGCCTGATCCGGCGGGGCGATCGGCGTGCCCACGAAAGGAGCGGTCATGGCCGCCACCACATTTCGCGCCCTGAAGGACAAGAACGACAGCTTGGTGATGTCGGCGCAGGACTGGCTGGTCCTGCTCCACACCTGGGCCCCTGGCGCCCCGTACATGCCCGCCGACCTCTGCGACTCCAGCGGCGTCCTGCAGACTCTGCCCGCCGGGTGGTGGACCAGTGGCGAGCTGCAGAAGGCGGCCGGTGTCTCTCTGTCTCCGGACACCCAGACCAGCAACATCGACGGCTACGGCTCGTCTTCGCCGCGGCGCACGATGCTGACCGGCGAGGGCATGACCGTCGACTACTTCGCGCAGGAGTGGCGCAAGGGCAACCTCGAGTTGTGGCACAACGTCGATCTGTCGACGACTCCCGCCTTGCCCGGTAAGGGCTTCCGTGCGACGAAGACCAGCTCGCTGCGTGTGCGCTACTACAGCGCCATCCTCATCGCCCAGGACGAGGGCGTCGGCTCGCTGTACCCGTACTTCATGTACCCGAAGGTCAGCGTCAGCAAGCGCGGCGCGATGGCCGGTGAGCAGGGGAAGGAGCTCGGCCTGCCCGCCACGCTGACGATCTTCGACGACGCGGACTGGGGCACCGAGGGCGGCATGTACGACTTCGGCGTCGCCGGCGCGGGCTTCGACGCGATCGCCCAGGACGCGGGCTTCGCGGCCGCGGCGACCTCGATCAACGTCACCCCCGCCACCGCGACCCTGGCAGTCGGTGAGCAGGCGCAGCTGCTGGTCATCGACAACAACGGTTTCGACCGGACCGCGGAGTGCACCTACGGCACCTCCAACGCGGCCCGCGCCACCGTGTCGGCCTCGGGCCGCGTCACCGGCGTGGCCGTCGGTGCGGCGGCGACGATCACCGCCACCCTCGGCGCGCTCACCGACACCGCCGCCATCACCGTCGCCTGATTCGGCGACCCCGATCGCTGTCCCGCGCCGTTCCTGGTGCGGCGCGGGACAGCACCTTCACCAGGACCACCAGGAGCCAGGAGAGATCACCATGCCCCCCACTCAGCGCAAGCCCGCCGCGAAGCGGACCACGCCGCGCAAGACCATCGAGCAGAAGGTCGTCGCCTTCGAGGAGCTGCGCGCCCGCGCAGGCGGCCGACAGCTGACCCAGGTCGAGGTCCCGCCCTACGAGGTGCCCGGCTTCGATCCGCCCCTGATCGTGCGCTGGCCGGACTCGGTGGCTGGGCAGGTCGCCCTCGACATCGCGGCGCGGAGCAGTGACGTCTCCGGCTTCCTCTTCGCCGCACTGGGGTATCAGGATCTGGCCCGGGTGCTCGCCGCCTTCAACCCGCTGCCGGATGCTTCCTCGCTGCTGTACGGGCTGTTCCTGTCGATCCAGGACCACTTCCTCGGCCAGGGCGCCGGTGATGTGCCGGGGGGTACTCCGGCCTCGTCGACCTCGTAGGAGGCTACGGGGCCGCGCTGCGCTGGGACCTGCAGAGCCTCCTGCGCCTGGACCTCAACGAGTGGCTGCGCGGCGATCGCGACTGGCGGGACCTCTTCGAGTACGCCGACCGGATCCGGTCCCGCCCCGGCACCGCCTACGGCGCCGCCCTCCTGCAAGACCCCGACGTCGCCGAGGCACTCGCCGCGGCCGACAACAGCGACGCGGCCGAGCTGCCGATCGAGGGCTTCGGACTTCTCGAGTCCCGGCTCGCGGCGATGGAAGACCGTCTCGCGCAGCTCGTCTGGCTCACGGCCAAGGCCGATCCGGCGGGCGCGCCGCGCGCCGCCCGCCCCGTCTACCCGCACGTGCAGATGCGGGAGGACCGTCGCCGGGCCCGGATGGGCCGACTCGAATCCCAGCTGATCGCCGAAGGAGGTGACTGATCGTGGCCACATACTCCGCGGGCGAAGCCTCGGTGAAGATCACCCCGGACTTCCGCAAGTTCGTCGAGACCTTGCGCGGCGAGCTGGAGAAGGTCGACGCGAAACTCGGCGTCGAGATCGAGCCGGACACCTCCACCTTCGCGACTGACCTCGAGACCGAGCTCGCGAAGATCCAGGCCACGGTAGACGTCGACGTCGAGGTCACCGAGGCCAGCCTGACCGCTGCCGAGGCTCGCATCCGCGAGAAGCTCGACGGCATCACCGTCAGCGTCGACGTCGATGCCGATACGGCCTCGGCGGCAGCCAGGTTCGAGGTGCTGCGTACCGCGTACTCGCGGATGACGATGGACGTCGACGCCAACACCACGGCGGCCGGCCTCCGGATCGAGGCGCTGCGCGCTGCGCACGAGACCCACACGATGGACGTCGACGCCGACACCACCGCGGCCGCCGCGCAGCTGGCCGCGCTGCAGTCGACGCTGGGCCGGGGGAGTGCGGGCGGTGGTAGCGGCCTGCTCGGCGCCGGGATCCTGAACGCCGGTGCGCTCGGCATCGCGGCGCTGCCCGCCGCCGCGTCGCTGATCGCGTCGATCGGCGCCGACGTGCAGACCCTCGGCGCGAACATCGCGCTGCTGCCCGGCCTGTTCGCGGGCGCGGCCGCTGGCGCTTTCACGCTGTCGGTCGGCCTCGACAACATGAAGGACGCCTTCAGCAGCTCGCCGAAGAAGGCGGCCAAGGCCTACGAGCAGCTCTCGGCGGAGGGCAAGCGCGTCGTCGACACCCTCAAGGGCTTCGGTCCGGAGTGGGACCGGATCAAGGACCGGGTCCAGGACACCACGCTGGTCGGACTCTCCGAGCCGATCGCCAACCTGACCCGCGCCCAGCTGCCCATGCTCGACGAGGGCATGAACAAGGTCGCGCGATCGCTGAATGTGATCGCCAAGACCGGCCTCGGCGAGCTGTCCAGCCCGCGATCCACCGCAGCGACGGCGACGATCTTCGGCAACACGGCCGAGGCCGCGGGCAAGCTCAACGGCGCGGTCGTGCCGATCATCAGCTCGATCCGCACGCTCGCGACCACCGGCTCCAGCTTCCTTCCGCGCCTGACGGATTCGCTCACCAAGGCCGCGACAACCTTCGACGGCTTCATCACCCGGTCGGCCAACTCCGGTCAGCTGTGGATCTGGATGGACCGCGGCATCACCTCGGCCGGCCAGCTGATGTCGGTCATCGGCAACCTGGGGTCGTCGCTGTCGAGCATCTTCCGTGCGCGCCGCGGCGAGGGCGAGACCTTCCTGACCACAGTCGACCGGCTGACCGAGCGGATGTCGGTCTGGCTGAAGTCGAACGAGGGCCAGGCCGAAATGCGGACCTTCTTCCAGGAGGGCGCGGACCAGCTCGAGCGGTGGAAGCCGATCCTGTCCTCGGTCGGCTCGCTCATGGGCACGGCATACGAAGCAGCGCAGGCATGGTCCGGGATCCTGCTGCCATTCCTCACCGCGGCGTCGAGCCTGCTGTCCTCGCACGACGGCATCGTCAAGACCCTGCTGATCAGCTACCTCGCATTCCGCACGATCGCTCCGATCTTCGGCCTGCTGCAGGGCGCGATCACCGGTGCGGGCGGCGCGCTGTCCACCTTCCAGGCGGGCATGGCCAACAGCTCGGCGACCTCCACGATGGGCAAGGCGCTCGGCGGACTTGGCGCGATGCTCGGCGCGGGCGGCATCTTCGGCATCGCCTTGATCGGCGCGACGGTCGGCCTCGGCCTCCTGGCGCAGTCGCACCAGAAGGCGGCGCAGGCAGCGGCCGAGCAGAAGCGCAAGCTCGAGGAGCTCAAGGGCACCCTCGACGAGCAGACCGGCGCGATCACCGAGCAGACCCGCCAGACCGTGGTGGAGAACCTGCAAAAGGGTGGATCGGTCGAGAACGGGCGCAACGTGTTCGATCGCGCCAGCACCTTCGGGTACTCGGCCAAGGAGTTCCTCGACGCCGGCCTCACAGATACCGCAGGGCGGGCCCGGATCAACCAGCGCCTGACCCAGGAGATCCTCAGCGACGACGCAGTCGGGGGCAGCTGGTGGAGTCTCGCGCAGTCCCAGACCAAGCTCTCGGATACCGAGATCGCGCAGGCTCTCCAGGGTGTGCCCGAGGCGCTGGAGAAGTACCGCCAGGCCGCGGGCGATTCGGGCGTCACGCTCGCCGAGCTCAAGCGCCAGCTTGGCGACACCGCGGAGTCTGCGGCCACCCTCGGCGGCGAGCTCAACAACACCAACTCCACCCTCGGCCAGGCGCGGAAGAACTGGCAGCAGGGCAACGACGCGATGCGCGACACCTGGGGCCTGACCGAGGAAGGCCGGCGCAGGTTCGAAGAGCTCGGCCTGGCGGTCACCGGCGTGCCGAACGCGAAGATGGTCGAGGTTCAGACGAACTCGCCGGAGCAGATCCAGAAGCTCAAGGAGCTCGGCTATCAGGTCGAGGAGCTGCCGTACGGCGTCGTCAAGATCACCCTCGACGACGCCGCGGCCAGGGCTCAGATCGCCCAGATCACCAAGCCGGAAACCAAGCTGGTCACGGTCAATGTCAACGGCCAGATCGGCACCGCGGGTACTGCGGCCGGTCCCGGTCAGGAGAAGTCGTATCAGTCGCCCGAGTCGTACCCGCGCGACGCCAACGGCAACCGGCTGCCCGGCCGCGCCCTCGGCGGCCCGATCACCGGCGGCATCCCCGGCAAAGACTCGGTGCCGATCCTCGGTATGCCCGGCGAGCACATGCTCACCACCTCCGACGTCGACAAGCTCGGCGGCCAGAGCGGGGTGTACCGATTCCGTGCGGCGCTGCAGGCCGGACTCATCAAGCCGAT
This sequence comes from Nocardia fodinahabitans, assembly GCF_052983615.1. NCBI lineage: Bacteria > Bacillati > Actinomycetota > Actinomycetes > Mycobacteriales > Nocardiaceae > Nocardia > Nocardia fodinahabitans. The sequence goes on along the minus strand of NZ_JBRJJC010000001.1, from coordinate 781,348 downwards.
GGCCAAGGGTGGCGCGGTCGAGTGGACTGAGAAGCAGGAGATCGACCTGCAGCAGGCGCTGACCGCGGTGACCCAGGCCGAGGAGGCGGCGGCCAAGGTCGAGGCCAAGGCCGGTGCGTCCGAAGCTGACAAGCGCCAGGCCCGGCTGAAGGTCGAGGAGGCGCGGTACAAGGCACAGCAACTCGAGAACAAGAAGAACGGCACCGCCTCGGCGACCACGGTGGCGCCCCAGGCTGCGTCGCCGGGCCGGGCGTCGACAGCGGATCTGGAGCGCGCCGACGCCGAAGCCGCAGTCGACCAGGCGAATGCGAAGCGGAACCAGGTCTACAACGACCCGTCCAGCACCGACGCCGACAAGCTCGCCGCTGACCGCGCGTATCAGAAGGCACAGAACTCGCTGGAGTCGACGAACGCGTCCAGCAGCTCGAGCTCGTCGAGCACCGGGATCGAGAGCTACTCGGCGCAGAGCATCGGCGCGAAAGCGGGCGAGATCATCGCCACCGGGATCCTGTCGTTCTTCGGCTTGGAGAACTCGATCCTGTCGTCGTCGAACACCTACAACAAGGCGCTGAACACTGCGGTCGACTACTACAGCGGCAGCAGCTCGAGCTCGTCCAGCTCCACGCCGACCGGTGACTACAGCTACACGCCGAAGGAGGTCGCGGTCGAGGACGGCACGAGCAGCAGCTCGTCGTCCAAGTCGTCCGGATCGGATGTCACCTACAGCGCCGACGGCGGTGTCGAGCAGTGGCGCGGCACCTTCGCCGGAGTGCTCGACGCGCTGGCCAAGCCCGCCTCGGTGTGGCTGGACCTCGGCCTGGCGCAGATGCGCACCGAGTCCGGCGGCAACCCGAACGCGCAGAACAACAGCGACTCCAACGCGGCGAAAGGCACGCCGTCCAAGGGCCTCATGCAGGTCATCGACCCGACGTTCGCTAGCTACCGATCGAGCCTGTACCCGAACGATATCTGGAATCCGGGCGCGAACATCGCGGCCGCGGTGCTCTACACGCAGGCGCGCTACGGCTCGCCGGCCGGGGTATGGGGACAGGGCCGCGGCTACGCCGCCGGCGGATGGGTCACCGGCGGAGTCCCGGGCCGCGACAGCGTCGACGCGCGGCTGATGCCCGACGAGTTCGTCGTCGCCGCCGACCCGGCGCAGCGGTACGCGCCGCTGCTGGAGGCGATCAACGCGGGCCAGGTGCCGAGCCTGCCCACCGGCTTCGGCGCCGCGGCGTCGTCGTCGACCAGCACGCGGTCGGCGACCTACGACCGGTCGGTCAACTACCACGGAGACAACTACGTGATGAATCCCGAAGAGCTGTTCCGGCAGCAGGATCGGCACGTCGAGATGCAGTCCATGGGACCGCTGGCGGCGTTCTCATGACCGACCAGATGATCATCTGGATGATCGGGGTGGATGGGTCCCGCTGGGACCTGTCCGGCCCGGACGCCGGACTCCAGGGTGTGGAGTTGCGGCCCGGCCCGAAGCGTCTTATCGATGCGCCCGCGAAAACCTTCTGGGTCCAGGGCGCCGCGCGGCAGTTCTACCAGGGCAAGCAATTCGAGCGCCGTGACCCGACCTTCGCCGTGAACATCGTCGGCGAGAATCCATCGCACTGGCGCGACATCGACAGCCGCTTCCGGATGGCGCTCGGCATGTACGACAACGAGTTCGCGATCTACAACCAGACCGGCGCAGACGTTCGCCGCCTGGATCTGCGCCTGCTGTCCGAGCCGGTCCCATGGGAGAACGGACCCTGGGAGAGCGGGCGCGACCCGCACCTGTACTCGGCCTCGACGCTGCTGATCAACGCTGCTGCTAGCCAGCAATTCTGGTACGGGCCCGACATCGAGCTCAAGTGGGAGCTGGAGTCCGGGACCTCTGGGGGAGTCAACTTCGATGTCGAGAACCTGGGCGACGTCGTGGTCTGGCCGCGCTGGTTCGTCACCGCGCCGGGCGCCTGGATCCTGCCCGACTACTCATGGGGCCAGGAGCTCGCCTATCAGCGTCCGCTGCTCGCCGACGTGATCCGCAAAGTCCCGGTGCCGGTGCTGCTGCCCGGCGAGGACTGCGATGTGTGGGTCGATCCGGACGAGGAGCCCTACGTCGCCGCCAACGGTGCGCCGGTCTGGGCCCGCACGCAGGGCAACGGGATGTTGTACCCGATCGCGCCGCACACCAAGTCGACCTCGGTGCCGGTGGCCGTCACCGGTGCGAATCCTGGTGCGGCCGTGACGCTCACGATCCCGCGCCGATACAGCCGACCACTGGGGGTGACGCTGTGACGACCACGCTCGCCGACATCCCGCGCCTCCGCGCGCAGTGCGACCAGACCCGCGAGGTCCATCGCGCCATGAAGCGTGCCGATCCGCTGGTCCGGCTGTGGGCCAACAAGCCCAGTGGCGAGGCCGGGCTGGTGCTGCGCGGGACCGCGCGCGACAACATCGCGGGCCGATTCCCGTTCAAGAAGAACGCTTTCGGCACCGCGGGCACGCTCAAGCTGCGCCTCGATCACTACCTCGCCCGGTGGCTCGTCTCGATCCCGAACGACCCCGAAGCGAAAAAGAACGTCGTGATCACCGTCGATTTCATGGGCGGCAAGCTGCGGTGGTCCGGGCTGCTCAAGAATTGGAAAGTGATTCGCGACGGCCGCGGAATCCGCTATCTCGAAGCGACATTCATCGACGACCTACAATTCTTGCAATTCATGCTCGGTCCACCGAATCCGGTACTACCCATATGGCTCTTCCAATTTCCGCGTGTACTGCCCATTTTCGCCCCGGCGAAATGGGCAATTTCCATTTTGATCCTGATCAACCTAATTCGGTTGAACGGCAACCTATATACGATGCCGGACGACCCCTTCGCGATGGACAGCTACGACGACTTGGTCGACTGGTCCGACTGGCAAGTCCTCATCAAGTGCAAGCCGTTCGATCTGGATGACAGCTCGCTGTGGACGATCCTCGCTACGCGTATGAATCGGCTCGACGAGGTCATCGCTGACGCACTCGATGACGCGCAGCTGGTGCTCACCTACCGCCGGTGCCTGACCGTCGATGGCGAGGTCTCGGATGTCCCGGGCGTGCCGGTCGTCGCCAATGGGGCATTGATCCTCGAAGTGCAGGACAAATCGGGGTACTGGGGTCCCGACGGCACCGGCACCGGTGGCGGCGTCGCCGGCGGATTCGCCCGGACTGTGCAGTCCTTCCTGTCGGGCTTCGTCGAGGACACGCAGATCCTCGTCACCGACGACCAGACCGTCCACCCCGAGGAGTACTACCGGCCCGGCTTCCTCGGCACACTGCCCGGCCACCCCTGGCTGGTGGTGAGAGACTCGGAATGGACATCGATCGAATCATCGCAATTGGTGTGGTCACCAGCGACAGCGGTGGGCGTGATCGTCGGCGGCGACAATCCGTTGGCCGACAGCCTCGCCCGGCTCGCGATCGAATCCACGGCCGCATTGATCGGGTATTTCCTGCTCGCCGGATTCTCCGGTCTCGGTGCGATCGCCGCCGATATTGCGATGCCATTCCTGATCGGCACAATTTTCGCCTGGCTCCAGTGGGAGAACCTGTCTCGCGGCCACAACCTCGGATGGGTCCATCTCTACGAGGTTTTCCACCAGGGCGCCGAGAACAACGCCTGGTCGCTGTCTGCGATCGCCGCTCTCCGTGCTGGGTTCCTCGCCACGAAGTCGGAGAGCGCGCACCAATTCTCGATGGGCTTCGGCGGGCCTCACCTGCCCGGCGTGCACTTCGGAATCGGCGACCGGATGGGCTCCGTCGACGGCTACGTCTCCGACGCGATCTGGGTCGACCAGGTCGAGGAGATCGATCCCTCGTGGGACTGGGAGGCGGGCAAGGCGCTCGACATCAAGGTCACCGTCGGCCAGGCGAAGGCCGCCATGTCGCAGGCCGAGCGCAGCTCGCGGCTGCTGTCCAAGGCGCTGACCACCATCTCCAACATCGGCGTCCACCTCGTCTCATGAGCACGGAAGAGGGATTCATGGAGTACCCACCGGCGCCGCCCGGATTCGAGCACCTCGATATGTCCGACCCCAAACAGGCTCTCGCCTGGGCACTGAGCTCGATGCCCTCGCACCAGAGCGGCGGCCAGCCGGTCCCGATCCCGCCGAAGGTCGTGCCGAGCTGGAGCGAGTTCCTCACCGCGCTCGGCCTGGTCTACGACCCGAGCAGGCAAACGCTGTTCCCGGTCGTCGACCAGGAGCGCGCGCCGCTGGGCTGGCTCGCGCCGGTGCAGTGGGTCTCGCGCGAGGAGTACGACAAGCACGAGGCCAAGCGCGCCGGACGCACCGCCGACATGGAGGCCACCCTCCAGCGGCTCAATCCCGGTCTCGCGCAGCAGATTGCCGACATGACCGACCCCGAGAAGCGCGACGCGATGGCGTCACAGGCCGCGGCCATCGGCGACATCCTCGCGCACATCCAGGCCCAGCACGGAGGTGGCAAGAATGGCTGAGAAGGTACTGCCCTACGACCGGCGCTGGGTCACTCAGGAGACCGGCTGGTGGTGCGGACCCGCGTCCGCGCAGACCGTCCTGCAGTCCCTCGGCATCGTCGTCGAGGAGTCCCAGCTCGCCCGCGAAATCGGAACCACCTGGAACGGAACCGATTACGTCGGCTTGATCGTGCCGGTGCTGAACGCGCACCTGGGCCGCGACGTGTACGAGGCGCGCTACCTCGAGATGGACCCGGCCGCGCCCGAGCAGATCGAGCAGCTCTGGCGAGACATCGTCTCCAGCATCGAGGCCGACCACGGCGTCATCGCGAACATCGTGGCGCCGGTGGACAACTACCCGCGCGGCGTCCGCGGCTCGATCTCACCGTCGTACTCCGGCGGGACCGTCTACCACTACATCGCGGTGATGGGCTACTCGGACGAGGGCGGCGAGCGCACAGTCTGGATCGCGGACTCCGGCTTCCGACCGTACGGGTACTGGCTCAGCTTCGCCCAGCTCGGCACGCTCATCCCGCCGAAGGGCTACGCGTCCGCGCCGATCGGCCCGCCCCCTCCGCCCCCGCCCGGACTCACCGCCGAGGTGCTGTCGGATGCGATGGGTGCGGCGCTGCCGCTCGAGCGGTACCGCGAGCTGCTGCCCGCCGTCTCCGAGGCGCTGCGCGCGGCGCGCTGCACGACCGTCGATCGCGCCGCGATGTGGATGGCGCAGGTCGGGCACGAGTCGGTCGGCCTGCGCTACATGGAAGAGCTGCGCGACGGCTCCGACTACGAGTGGCGCGCCGACCTCGGCAACACCGAGCCCGGCGACGGCCGCCGCTTCAAGGGCCGCGGCCCGATCCAGATCACCGGTCGGCACAACTACGGCGCGGTGTCGGCCTGGGCGCACGCCGAGGGGCTGGTGCCGACGCCGACGTACTTCGTCGACAACCCCGCTGAGCTCGGCACCGACCGGTACGCCTTCGCTGGCGTGACCTGGTACTGGACCGTCGCCCGACCCATGAACCGCTACGCCGACGCGGCCGACATCGTCGGCGCGAGCCGCGCGGTGAACGGCGGCGACAACGGCCTCGACGACCGCATCAACCGCTGGAACCACGCCCGCGCACTCGGCGCGGTGCTGCTACCTGAGGAGGACACCTTGGCCGCACTCAGCCCGGAAGAGCAGCGTGAGCTCTTCGACAACGTGAAGTACATCCGAGAGCAGCTCGGCCCGAAGCTGCCCGTGTGGGGCGAGGAGTCCTCGCTCGGCCGCAACGACAAGGGCGAGGAGCTCACGCTCCGCGACGCCTTCGCCAAGCACCTGCGCAACGGCGGTTCGGCATGAGCATCTCCCGCGTCCCCGAGCCCGCGCTGGTCCGCTCGATCCTGGTCACCGTCTCCGGCGTCATCGCCTTCATCGTCGGCAAGAACATCGACGTGTCATGGATCGAACCGGTCATGACCCTATACGGATTCGCCGCGCCGCTCATCGCCGGCCTACTCATCCGCCCGGCGGTGACGCCTGTGACCCCCGCCCGAGATGTGCGGGAGGAGTGATCGATGACGACAGTGCTCGCGCGAACAGGAGGTGATGACGTGCAGGAATGGGCCACAATCCTCGGCTCGATAGTCGGCGGTGGCGTGATCACCGAGCTCATGCGCGCTGTCACCGGGCGGCGCGGCCAGCGGGTCGATAACGTCGTCAAGCTCGAAAGGCTGGCCACGTCGATCGCGGAGAAGGCGACCGCTGCGGCCGACGCACGGGCCGCCTCGGCGGACGCGCGGGTCGCCCAGATGGAGAGCAGGGTAGGCGATCTCGAAGCGCAGGCCGCCCGCCGCCGCGTGGCCGCCGTTGCCCATAGCCAGTGGGATGAGCAGCTGGTGGCCAAGCTGCGCGAGCTGGGCGTGGCAGTGTCCCCGCCGCCGCCGCTCGAGGTCGTATGACCTTCCCTGGCTACTCGGGCGGCGCACAGCCCGGCAACTGGGGACTGTCGGCGAACGGGTCCATTCCCGGAATGGGCGGCCTCACGCAGAGCGCGGTCACGGACAAGATCGCGGGCGAAGCGATGCAGGGATCCAACTGGCCCGGCCTCGGCGGGATGCTCGTCGGGATGATCCTGTCGCTGATCGCGGGCGCGATCGGCGCGGTGCTCGGCGGGTTCGCGACCATTGTCGACGCGATCTTCGGCACGGTGAACGACGACTTCGTCAGTCAGCTGCCCACGATTAACGACCACTCGCAGAGCATCACCGAGCTGCAGGCCGCGTTCAATCAGCTGATCCTGCAGGGCAACGCGATCGTCTTCACCTCCAACAACACTTACACCCCGTCTGACGGCATCGTCTCGATCGACGTCATCATGCTCGGCGCCGGTGCGGGCGGGGCCGCAGGCCGCTGGGACATCATCGCCGGTAACCGGCGAGTCGGCAGCGGCGGCGGGGGCGGGGGCGAGGTGCACACCACCATCCCGGCCAGTCTGCTGCCGATGACCGGCGGCCACTTCGACCCGATCTCGATCGTGATCGGCGCGGGCGGGGCCGGTGGTACGGGCGACGCGCAGGCGGGCACCGGCGGCGGCAACACCAGCTTCGGTTCCTACCTCACGGCCGGGGGCGGCGTCGGCGGCCTGTCCGTCTACACCGCCGGTGCCAACGTCGGCGGCGGCGGAGGCGGCGCGGGCATGATCGTCGGCGGCGCTGGCGGCGGCGCGGGAGGTTCGGGCGCAGGCGAGAACTCGCCGTTCGCCGGAGGTAACAGCATCTCGGGCTTCTCGCTCAACGGCGGCGGCGGTGGCGGTGGCGGTGGCATGGGCTTCGCCGGCGGCGTGCCCGCTGCTGGTGGCATCGGCGGTATCTCGCCCGGCGGTACCCCTGGAAACCCCGGATCGCCGCCATCCGACGTCGTCGCGACCGGCGGCGGTGGCGGCGGTGGGAGCTCGAGCGGCGGATCCAGCGGAGCCGGTGGCGCCATCCCCGCAGGCGGTGGTGGTGGCGGTGGTGGCGACATCAGCGCCCGCGGCAACGGCGGCAACGGTGCGCGCGGCCAGCTGTTTGTCATCGAGCGGATGAGCTGACGTGTACGCGGTCCTCACCGTCTACACATCGAACGCGACCTGGACGAAACCCGCTCACCTCGTGGGCCTGGACGTGATCCTGCGCGCGGCAGGCGGCGCGGGCTCGGCGTCCACCGGCGGCGGGGGCGGCGCGGCCGTCGCCACCCAGAAGCGATTCGCCTCGACACAAGTCCCCGACTCGGTCGCGATCATCGTCGGCGCGGGCGGGAGTTCCGGCGGGCCCGGGGGAGGCTCGGCGTTCGGCGATCTTCTCGCCGCGCCAGGCGGTGCGGGCGGAAGCTCCGGCGGTGCCGGCGGTCTCGTGTCCGGGATGCGCGGCGGCAACGGCGGCGCATCGGGCCAGCCCGGCGAGTCCGTGACGTCCGGCGTCGTGCGCCTGCTGGCTGGCGGCGGCGGGGGAGCGGGCTCCGGATCGACCGGCGGCGGGTCCGGGCTGGTGCCCGCAGGCGGGACCCTGCCGGTCTTCTGGGAGGCCTGCCAGTCCGGCGGCGGCGGAAACGCTGGCAGCGCGGGCGGATTCCCGGCGGGCGGCGGCGGAGCGTCGGCGTCCGGAGCTGGCGGCGCGGTCACCGTCATCGAATACATCACCGACTAGGAGGACCACATGGCCACGGCCACACTGCATCTTGCCGAAGTCGGCGGGTTTCCCGGATCAGCCCGCTGCTGGCAGCTCGACCCGCCCGCCGTGATCGCCGGGCGCCCGACCGAGTTCGTCACCGTCTACGTCCAGGAGGGCTTTGCCCACCAGTTCCCCGAGACGGTCACCGTTCGCGCGCTGCCGGATTCGGGCGCAGTCGACGGACAGTCGGTGATGAGGCTGCCCGGCAGCTTCGTCCTGCCTGGCGACCCCGACAGCCCCGAGTACATCGACGGTTGCCATTTCCTGGCGCTGCAGTTCCTCGGCGGCTACACCGTGCGCGTGCAGGACGAGTCGTGAGCGAGGACGCGGGCCACCGGCCGCGGCATCGGGCGATCATCCTGTCCGCCGCCGCGGGTTTCGTCCACCACATCAAGCCGCGCACGCAGCCTTTTCCGGTCGGCGTGGAGGCGCGGGTCGAGCTGTGGGACTCCACGTACACGACCCTGCTCGATACATGGGACGCGACCTCGATCAGCACCGGCCTGATCGCCTGGGCGATCGTCCCCGCCACCACGGACACGATCCCGGAGAACTCGCGCTACCGGATGTATCTGACCTATCCGACCGCGCCCGCGCTGCCCTATATGTGGGCTCACGGCCAGGTCGTCCGCCAGCAGTAGCTCACCGCTCACCCCCGAATTTCCCCAACCCCCACGCCATTCGGCTGGGGGTTTCGTCGTTTCAGGAGGAGACCATGGCTATCGCAGTCGCCGCCACGCGGCAGGCACTCGCCGATACCTACAAGACCCAGGGCGGTGCGGGCACCGTCTGGGTGTCCCTGCACACCAGCGACCCCGGCACCACCGGCACGGCCGAGGCATCGGGCGGCACCCCTGCCTACGCCCGCAAGCAGTCGACCTGGACGTCCGGATCGGGCGGCGTGCTCACCGGCAGCCAGGTCGTGATCGACGTGCCAGCCGGTACCTACACCTACGCCGGTCTGTGGACCGCGGTGTCGGGCGGCACCTTCATCGACAAGGTCGCCATCACCAGCACCACGCTCGGCAGCCAAGGGCAGATTTTGGTAACGCCCTCTTACACGCAGAGCTGATGCGCGCAGACGCGCCGCTGCCCAGCGTCGAGTACGCCGACGAGCCGGTCACGGTGTGGCTGCTCGACGCGCCGCTGCCCAGCGTGGAGGAGATCCCCGGCGTGCCCGACGGCGTGGTGATCCCCGACGGCGTGGTCGCGAACTTCACCGGCGGCAGCCTGGTCGTGGGCGCGGTGATCGCGAAGCCTGGCCTGTACCCGGAGTTCTCGGGACGTGGCACGCTCACCGCGGTGATCCGGATCAAGGTCGCCGTCACCGCGGCCTTCGGCGGCGAAGGCACGGTCGAGCTCCCCGGCTCGCTGCCCGCGCGGTTCGGCGGCACCGGTGCGCTCGCCGCGCTCGCCTACCCCGGTCGCGTGCTGGGCGCCGGCTTCACCGGTGGCGGATCTTTGTCCGCGTCGGTGATTCCGGTCGGCACCACCGACGCGCCGTTCACCGGGTCGGGCACCGTGGTCGGCGCGATCGCGGTGCCCGTCGCCGCGGCCTTCACCGGCTCCGGCACACTCGCGGCCGCGGCCATGGGTGGCATCCCTGTAGCGGCAGCCCTCAACGGTGCGGGCACGCTCTCGGCGACCACCTCGTTCCGCTACTCCGCCGCGGCGAACTTCACCGGCTCCGGCGCCCTGGCCGTGTCGGTCGAAACCCGTGTCGTCGCGGCCGACTTCACCGGCTCCGGCACGCTGTCGGCGGTTGCCGAAAAGGTCGGCGTGTCCCTCTCCGACGACTTCAACCGCGCCAACGGCGCACTCGGTGCGAACTGGGTGGCGATCGGGACCGCGCCGACGATCATCACCAACCGCGCCGAGGCCGGCACCCCTAGTGTGAACTCGACCGTGGTCTACGCAGCCCGGCACGTCACGCCATTGGGCAGTGATACCCAGGAGGTGATCTGGACTCCGATCACCGCGACCGCTGGTTCGTCAACGTCGCTCGGCGGCGCGGCGTTCCTGCGCTCGACCAGCGGCGGCGACCGCGTCGAGGTCGCGATCACCAATAACCAGGTCATCATCAACACCCGGATCGGCGGCACGTCGACATCACGGGCGACCGCGTCAGCAACGTCGCCCACCCCGGTGCGGATGACCGCGGTCGGCAACGTCTACAGCGTGTATCTCAACGGCAGCGGCACCCCGGCCGTGACGTGGACCGACAGCGGCAACGTGATCACGATCGGCGCGACCACCCGCTACGTCGGCATCGTGACCGTGGCGAATACCAATTTCGCGAGCTCGACCACACGAGGATGGTCCATCGATGCGTGGTCTGCGGCGGATATCTAGCGCCAGGCCTACGCCGTCGCCACCAGGCGAACCTCGAGCGTAAAGACCGCGGCGTCGGTGGGCTCCAGGTCCAGAACCGTCTCGCTCACAACCCATTCGGTGGCGACGACATTCTGCGGGTAGTTCGGTGTGCAGGGCAGCGCCGAGCACCGCATCACGAATCCACCAGCCGTGACCGGCACCGCGCGATACCTGCCTGGCGGGATCGAGGCCAGCAGGCCGCCGCTGGGGGATGACCCGACACTGAACGTTCCGGGCGCCCAGCTCGCCTCGCCGCGCTTGACCGGCGCGCTGCTGGCCGGCGGCGCCGACGTGACAGCGGGCGCGGGCGCTGCGACCGTTATGGTTCGCTGGGTGGTGGCGGCCGCACGTGCCGGTTGCTCGTCGTCGAATGCGTCGAGGACGGTTGGCAGGATCGCGAATGCGCAGAGCCCGACGACGAATAGCACAAGCAGTTTCCAGCGCGTCTGCTTCGTCATCTTCTGGATCGCCACGGTGGCCCCCCGCTGCTGTAGATGTTCATTGCCCGACTGATCGACCGCCATCGCCAATGTGTTAGCGCGGTGACGACAATGTGCCCCGCCGGGCTTCCGTCCTGGCGGGGCGCATTCGTCATGTGCAGGGCTAAGTGTTCATCACGAAGTTGACGGCGAACTTCACTTCGCCGGGCCCCTGGCTGGTACCGAACGCGCAGTGTGCGCGCCAGGTGTAGACGGTGCCGAGGGCGAGATCTTTGACGGTGCTGTGCCATTTGTAGTCGGCGGGCACCGCTTCGTGCCGGTCGTGGTAGCCCGGCATACCGTCGACCGAGGCCACGCATGACATCGTGTTTCCGGCGATGAGTACCTGGACACTCGGGTCGAGGACCAGGGTCCAGAACATCCGATTGGAGAAGCCGGTCTCGGCCGAATACACCACGTCGGCGGTGAACCGGCCGTGATTGTTCTTCTTCTCGTAGGACTGATTAGCGGGGGTGAAGACGGCGTCGGCCGGGACCTGGGCACCAGCGGTGCTGGCGAGTAGAAGGGTCGCGGCTATGGCGCCGAGAGTGGTGAGGATGGACGAACGTGCGCTGCTCGACATGAGTATTTGTCCTGTGGTGTCCAGTCGATCACGACGTCGACCGGCAGCCCCTCATGCACATCGCGGTGCTTGAGTCCGTCGAGATCGGAGACGTGGAACCAGACGTGCAGGCCGTCGTCGGTGAGCAGTACGCCGGTGCCGTTGGTCGGCTTCCAGCGCCACACTGTCGCGGGTACCACGGGCATCTCCTCTCGGTGGGCTGCGCGGTCGGGTACATGATCGCGCGGGCGGATCTGGTTCGCTACTGCGGGTGTCGGCCGGGCGATTCACCCCCTCGGCCACATCCGGCGAGGGCCAGCTCTAGGTCGTCGATCTCGACGGTCTGTGCGCCCCGGTCCCGTGCGATTCGCTCGGCGATCTCGAGGACGTGGCGCAGGCCGGGGGAGTACAGCGGCTCGACGTCGACGATGCCGGGGTCGGCCACCGCGGCGAGCGCCGCGGAGAGATCGGCGGCGAGTTCGTCATCGGCTGTGGGCCGGGTCGCCATGGGTCGCTCGCGTCCGTCGTTGCCGACTGCGGACCACGAGCCGTCGTCGCGCTGGAGCCATCCCGCCGCAGCATCGCGGCTGGCGGCCCGCTGCGATGCGGTGGCGATGCGCATCGCCTCGATCACCCCAGCCGACTTCGCCAGCGCGCGCGGGTCGTCGCTCACCGGTACTCCGCTCGCTCGTCGGGCACGATGCGCTTCGCCTCGACGAGCGACGCGTAGGCCGCGCGCTTGCGGGCACAGGAGGCCATCGAGCACGGCGCGTGGGATTGCCATGCCTGGTGCGCCGCCTCGACACCGAGCGGCTCGTCGGGCTGCTCGTGCGGCCAACCGTCTACGAGCACGGTGCGGTCGAGCAGCGCGTCGTCGGCGGCGATCTCGTCGGGGGTCATCCCGCCACCGCCATACCAGGGACATCCATCGAAGCGCGGCCGATCGAGGTCGCAGCGTACCCGCGGCCGCGCGAGGTGATCTCCCAGGCGGTCCCGTGTCGTGCCTGGCGCAGCATCCCCCAACTGTGCAGCGTCTCGACAGCCCGTCGCACACGGCGCAGCCTCAGCCCGGCGGAGGCGGACAGTACATCGGGGGTGAGCTGGCCACCAGGTAGGAGGGTGCGCAGGACGAGCCCGCGATCCATCGCGGCTCGGGTTTCGCGTGCTACTCGCACAGTCATCGGATTCCCCTTCGCGGCGGGAATGGACTACCTGCTGGTAGTCCGGCGTGTGTAGTCCACTGACGCTAAGGTCGGCCGCAGGGGGGAAGGGGTACGAAATGTACCCCCATCCCCGTACTCTGAAAGCAATCATCTCCACCCGCCGCGAAGGGGTCGAGGACATGGAAGAGACGGCATCCGTAGGGCTGCGCATCAAGATCCGACGCGAGCGAATCGGCATGAGCAGGAAGGTTCTCGGCGGTCTGGTCGACCGGTCCGAAGAGTGGGTGAAGTCGGTCGAGACCGGCAAGCTGCAGACGCCGAAACTCCCGATGCTGCTGAAAATCGCCGACGCGCTTGGCCTGTCGGACCTGGCCGATCTGACCGGTAACGGGCACGCTGTGTCGGTGCAACTCTATGCAGGCAGTGAGCACCCCGCTCTTCGCCAGGTTCAGACCGCCCTCACCGAGTTCCGGTTACCAGCACCTGACGGCGCGCAGCCGGTCGAGCACCTGGCCGAGCGTCTGCGTCTGGCGTGGGAGGTGCGGCACTCCACCCCGGATCACCGGACTGCGCTTGGTGAGCTGCTGCCCGACCTGATCCGTGACGCCCAGCTGGCCGCGCGTACGCCTGGTCCGGACCGGCGTGCTGCTCGTGCGGTGCTCGCCGGCGTCTACCAGCTCGCCGACTTCTACGTCGCCTACCAACGCGACGCCGCGCTTGTGTGGATGGTCGCCGACCGCGCGCTCGAGCAGGCGTACGAGGCCGATGACCCGTACCTGATTGCCTGCTCGACGTGGGGGATGGTGCAGGCGCTGCGCGACTCCGGCCGTTGGGACGAAGCCCTCAGCCTGATCCACTCCGGCACCGAGATTCTGGCCCCGTACGTCGAGCGCGACGAGACGCCGGACGACTGGCGGGGAATCACGGGCGCCCTCGAAGCGGAGGCCGCCCTGGTACAGGGCCGCCGCGGGCGCCATGGCGAAGCGTGGGCGGCGTGGGACCGGGCCGACCGCTGGGCGCAGATGCTGGGCCCAGACTACCGCCACGTGCAGACCAGCTTCTCGCAGGCAATCCAGGGCGCGAACGCTGTCACGCTTGGTGTCGACCTGCGCCGGAGCGGTGAGGCGCTACGCGCGGCGAGGTCCTTCGACGCTGAGGCGATCCCGTCGGTGCCGCGGCGGAGTCGACACCTGATCGAAGTGGCCCGCGCATACGACCAGCGTGACGAGAAGGCGGCTGTGCTCGCCCTGCTCGACCGAGCGCAGCGCACCGCGCCGGAGACGATCAGCTACAACGGGTATGCCCGCGACATGCTGCTGGCGCTGCGGAAGTCCCCGCCAGCCGGGATGGCGCGCGACGTGCGCGAGGTGTGCGAGCGCGTTGGCGTGGCGGCCTAACGGCGCTACCCTGGGCGACGGTCCGCGCCTACCCTTCGCGGGGGTGGTGCGGACCTTTCGCGTTCCCTGCGGCCACTGTCCTAGCCATCAAGCCCGGCCAGGACTTGCACCCAGGTGTGCGAACGCAGCCACGCGAGGCCAGCGGTGTGGACGTGGCCCAAGTCGAGCAGTTTCTGCGCCCGGAGAATCCACGCCTCCGGCGCCCGCTCTGGGTATCGAGTCGATCCGAATGCCTCTCGGGTGCTCCAGTAGCTCGACAGATCGGACAGATGAGTCGGGTCGGCATCGATCCACATCAGCAGCGACACCGCTTCGGACAGATCGGTGTGGCCCCGGTAGAGCCGCAGCGAAGTGACGGCGGGCAGGCCAGCGGACAGGCGGGAGAGAGCGCCGCGGATCTCATCCTCGGTGGGACCGTTGCACCACGACATCGTCCACCCGCGGGCCGACTCGTAGGTCGCCTCGAAGGGCACCTCATACCGATCGGTGAGAGCGCGGGCGAGGATGTGCATCTGGCGCGGGCGACTCTTACTCGTGGTCAAGACGTGCTGGACAGTGACGGTCATGCGACGGCCTTTCAAGTTGGGCGCCCGACTCGATTGCAGGGCCACGTCTGGGCAGGTCAGGCTATTACTCCCCCTATATGAACGTATCTAAGGTCACCGATGAAGGGGTCACCCCGGAGCAGAAGGGACAGCTGATCAAGGGCGTCACCGATCTGCTGTTCGAGGTGCTCGGCAAGTCGCCCGACAGCACCTATGTGGTGATCGACGAAGTAGCGCTGACGGATTGGGGCGTCGGCGGGGTGAACGTCGCCGAGTACCGCGCACAACGCGCGGCGCGAGGCTGACACTGCCACGGTGCGCCGGGTGCGGGTCTCCGCGCCCGGCGCACCGCCGTGTCAGGCCGGGCCGTCGAAGGGTACCGAGGCGTCGAGGGCGAACCAGCCCATCGGGATTCGCTTCGAGCTCGTCATGAAGTAGCTCGGGCCCAGCCACAGATCCGGTTCGACCTCGCGCAGTTCGTCGTAGATCCGCCGGGCGGGCCGCCGTGAACCGACCCGTGCGTCGTCGTAGTCGAACAGCACCGCCGGACGTCCGTCGAGCACGGAATCACCTACCGTCGCCACGAAATTCAGCGCCCGCATCCCGCCGAGCAGGCGGAAGACGTTGTGGCCGACCGCTGTCCCGCCGTCCACGTGACGAAACGATTTCGCCACCCAGAAGTACGACGGCCGCGCCATCACCGGCCCGAGTACCCGCTCGGCGGACCCGGGGAACGACCGCATCGTCACATCGCCGTCCAGCCGCGCGAAGTCGCTCGCCGTCACATCGGGCGCCTTGCCGAACAGCGCGCGGAACTCGGACAGACCGGCCCGCGACAGTGCGTCGAGTCGGGGTCGGTGGCCCGACGGTGCGCGGACCGGCATCTGACCGTCGGCGGACAACGGTGTCGGCGTCATGGCGGACTCGATTCTGTCGAAGCGTGCCTTCGCATAGTGCCAACATTCGGTGCCCCACGGCACCGGAATCGAGACGAAGGCGGTGACCCGGGAATCCGGATCACCGCCTTCGGTGTCTGTCGCGAGCGAGCTCAGGCGCGCAGGGCGTAGGGCTCGATCGCGCCGCGCTCGAGGGCGCGGGCGTCGATGGTCTCGGCGCGGTAGGGGAGCAGGGCCAGGCGGTCGGTCATGCCGCGCACCGGGTCCTCGATTTTCTCGTTCAGGCCGAACAGGAAGGTCCACTCGTGCTCGTCGCTGCCGTAGGGGACCACGGTGGCGAACTGCTCGTGGAAACGACCCCAGGAGCGCTTGAGGGTCTCGTTGCGCCACATGGTCGCGCAGCCGGCCTGGGCCGACAGCACGCCGCCGGGCGCCAGCAGGGCCTTACATCGGGACAGGAACTCCGACTCGTAGAGGCGGTTGTGCTGGGCGTCCTCGACCCGCTCGTCGGGCAGATCGATGACGATCACGTCGTAGCGGGTGCCCGCCGCCTGCGCGTTGGCCAGGAAGTCCCAGCCGTCGGCGTAGTGCACGTGCACCGGACCCTCGCCGGCGACCGCGGCCGCCAGCTCCTCGGGGGTGTAGCCGTAGGGCAGGTGCCGGGCGCACAGCTCGACCTCGCGCTGGTCGATGTCGACGTGATCGACCAGGGTCGCCCCCGCCGCCACCGACATCTGCGAGGCCACACCCTCACCGGAACCGATGATCAGCACCCGGTCCAGCTTCTCGGCCAGCACGAACGCCGGGACCATCATGGCCTCGTGGTAGGTGACCTGGGAGAACTCGGTGGACTGGCGATCGTCGTCGGAGAACAGGGAGATGCCCTGATCGGTCCGCGCGATCACCATGTGCTGGAACGGGGTGTTCGTGTCCACGATCACCTCGTGCAGATCCCAGATCCGGGTCAGGCCGTCGCCCACCGGTTCGTAGATCTTCTCGGCACCGTGGCCACGCTGGACAACCTTCATCCGAACATCCTTGGGAGACAACTTGTCTCGCAGGAGTTCCACCGCCTTCGTCGCGCCCGCGCCGATGCTGCCGCAGGTGAAGACGTCGACGAAGATGTCGCCGGACTCCGGATAGGTGTGAATCGAGGCGTGGGACTCCGACAACAGGGCGAGGACGGTCACCCCCTGCGGATCGAACTTTTTGTGAACGACATCGCAGATGGTGACGCCCGCCGCGATCAGAGACTCACGCAACGCCGATTCGAGTCGTTCGAGATCGTCACACAGGTCTGTGTCGACACCACCGAACTCGGCCAGCACGTGCCAGCCGGTGAATTCCGCCGTCATGGGCAAACTCACTCTCGCTCAGCGCCCGAGACATGAACGGTCAAGGGCGGAAAACCATTGAAGGACACCGACGAATAACTCGCGGTATAGGCGCCGGTGTCGAGGATCTGGATCTGATCACCGGCTCGCAACGTGGTCGGCAGAAGGACCTTCGTGCGTTGATACAGTACATCGTCGCCGTCGCAGGTCGGACCCGCGACCACCGCTTCGCCGACCGGATCGCCGTCGCGATCGGTGACGAACCGGTAGGCGATGTACTCGTTCTCCGTCTCGGCCATACCGTTGTACCGGCCGATGTCGAGATACACCCAGCGCCGGCCATCCGGCGCGAATCGCACGCCGACGACCTCGGCGTGAATGGTGCCCGCGTTACCCACCAGTGCGCGGCCGGGTTCGACGACCAGACCGGTGGATTCGGGCAGGAACTCGGCCGCGGCCGCGGTCATGGCGGCCGCGATCACGTCGAGTTCGGGGGCGGTGTCGGCGTAGGAGATCGGCAGACCGCCACCCACGTTGACCGCGGTGACGTGAATGTCCTTGTCCGCCAACGCGGTCACGATCTCACCGGCTTGGCGGATACCGATCCGCCAGGCGGCCGGATCGAGCTGCTGGGAGCCGACGTGGAAGTACGGGCCGCCCACCACCAGGCCGAGATCGCGGGCGCGCACCAGCAGTCGCAGCGCCTCGGCGGGCGCGCAGCCGAACTTGGTGCCGAAGGGGGTGCGCGACTGCGGCGCCGAGGACAGGAACCGGCACTCGACCTCGGTGCCGGGGGCGTGCTCGGCGATACGCAGCAGGTCGTCCTCGGTGTCGAAGGCGTAGCGGCGCACCCCCAGGGCGAAGGCGCGCGCGATGTGGGCGCTCTTCTTGATGGGGTTGCCGTAGCAGAGCTTGCCCGCGTCGATGCCCAGGCGCAGCGCCTGGTCGATCTCGCCGATGCTGGCGACGTCGAACTCCGCGCCCTCGGCGTCGAGCATCGTCAGCAACTCGTCGACCGGTGCCGCTTTCACCGCGTACCTGATCCGGGTGCCCCGCGCCGACACGGCGGCTGCGAGAGCTCGGTAATTGGCACGTACCCGTTCGGGGTAGATGACAAGGTACGGGGATTCGGGCATAGTTGAACTTTCGGTCGGCGGCCGGGAGAGAGTATCAGCGGCGCCTACCCAACAACGAATCCGTCAAACATTCGTCATTTTCGACGATAGGGAACGGGTATCGGTCAGCCCGCCGACACCGTGACCTCGTCGAACACCACCTCGCCCGCGGCGTCGGACTCCTCCAGATCGACGATGGCCGTCAGCGCCCAGCCGTGATCGCCCGCGGGGTCGTCGAGGACCTGGCGCACGTGCCAGAAACCGGGCCGCTGCTCCACCTGGAACAGCTGCGGGCCGCGGGCGTCGGGGCCGGTGCCGAGCGTGGCGTACTCGTCGAAGTAGGGGGCGAAATCCTCGGCCCAGTCGGGGCCGGGGCTCAGCGCGTCGAGGTCGTACCAGCGCTGCCGCGAGGCCAGCTCGACCCGGCGGAACATGGCGTTGCGGACCATCACCCGGAAGGCACGCTCGTTGGCCGAGATCGGGCGCACCGACTCCGCGCCGAACGCGACCTGCTCGGCGTCGTTCTCCGCGCCGGGGTTGGTGAGCTGCTCCCACTCGTCGAGCAGGCTCGAATCCACCTGGCGGATCAGTTCGCCCAGCCATTCGACGAGGTCGTCGAGCTCCTCGGTGCGCGCCGCGTCGGGCACCGTGCGGCGCAGCGCGCGGTAGGCGTCGGCGAGGTAGCGCAGCACGACGCCCTCGGAGCGGGCCAGCTCGTAGAACGAGATCAGCTCGGCGAAGGTCATCGCGCGCTCGATCATGTCGCGCACCACCGACTTCGGCGACGGCGCGAATTCCGAGACCCAGGGATGCCCGGCCCGGTAGGTCTCGAAGGCGGGCTCGATCAGCTCGGCCAGTGGTTTGGGCCAGGTGACCTCTTCCAGGAGCTCCATGCGCTCCTCGTATTCGATGCCGTCGGCCTTCATCTCGGCCACGGCGGCGCCCCGCGCCTTGTGCTGCTGGGCCATCAGCAACTGCCGGGGATCTTCCAGGGTCGCCTCGATCAGTGAGACGACATCGAGTGTGTAGGTGGGGCTTTCGCGATCGAGCAGGTCGAAGGCGGCGAGCGCGAACGGCGACAACGGCTGATCGAGCGCGAAGTCACGCTGCAGGTCGACGGTCAGCCGGGCCATCCGGCCCTTGGCGTCGGGCTCGGAGAGCTGTTGCACCACACCGGCATCGCGCAGTGCGCGGTAGAGCCGGATCGCGCGCAGGATGTGCTTGCGCTGGGCGGGGCGCGGCTCGTGATTGTCCTCGAGCAGGTGGCGCATGGCGTCGAAGCAGTTGCCGGGCCGGGCGATCACGTTGAGCAGCAGGGCGTTGGTCACCGCGAAGCGCGACACCATCGGCTCGGGCTGCGCGGCGACGAGCCGGTCGAAGGTCTCCTCGCTCCACGACACGAACCCCTCGGGCGGCTTGCGGCGCTGCACCTTTCGCTGCTTCTTCGGATCGTCGCCCGCCTTGGCGATCAGGCGCGCGTTCTCCACCTCGTGCTCGGGTGCCTGCACCACGACGGTGCCCATGGTGTCGAATCCGGCACGACCGGCGCGGCCGGCGATCTGATGGAACTCGCGGGCCTTGAGCCTGCGGGTCCGGACACCGTCGAACTTGGTGAGCCCGGTCAACAGCACCGTGCGGATCGGCACGTTGATGCCGACGCCGAGGGTGTCGGTGCCGCACACCACCTTCAGCAGGCCGTCCTGGGCCAGCTTCTCCACCAGCCTGCGGTACTTGGGCAGCATGCCCGCGTGGTGCACACCGATGCCGTGCCGGATCAGCCGTGAGAGGGTCTTGCCGAAGCCCGCCGCGAAGCGGAACTCGCCGATGGCGGCGGCGATCGCGTCCTTCTCGGCGCGGGTGGCGAAGTTCACGCTGGTCAGTGCCTGCGCGCGTTCCAGCGCGGCGGCCTGGGTGAAGTGCACGACATACACCGGCGCCTGATGCGTGGTGACCAGCTCTTCGAGCGTCTCGGTGACGGGGGTGCGCACGTACGAGAACGTCAGGGGGACAGGGCGTTCGGTGCCCGCGACGACCGCCGTCGAGCGGCCGGTGCGACGCTCGAGATCCTCGGCGAAGAAGTCGACCTCGCCCAGTGTCGCCGACATCAGCAGGAACTGCGCGCGCGGCAGTTCGATGATCGGGACCTGCCAGGCCCAGCCACGATCGGGGTCGGCGTAGAAGTGGAACTCGTCCATCACTACCTGGCCGACCTCGGCGGCCGCGCCCTCGCGCAGCGCCAGGTTCGCCAGGATCTCCGCCGTCGCGCAGATGATCGGGGCGTCGGCGTTGACCGCGGCGTCGCCGGTGACCATGCCGACATTCGCCGCGCCGAACACCTCACACAGCGCGAAGAACTTCTCGCTGACCAGCGCCTTGATCGGCGCGGTGTAGTAGCTGCGCTGCCCGTTCGCCATCGCGAACAGGTGTGCGCCGACCGCGACCAGGGACTTGCCCGACCCGGTCGGCGTCGCCAGGATCACATTGGAGCCCGAGGCGAGCTCCATCAACGCCTCGTCCTGCGCCGGATACAGGGGTGTGCCCTGCTCGGCGGCCCACGCCGCGAACGACTCGTAGAGCGCGTCGGCGTCGGTCCCGGGGATTTCGAGCAGGTCGGTCAGATCCACTCCGACCACCCTAGTGGGCGTGGTGGGCGTAGCCCCCGCCAGACCTGCGCACGGCCCGGCGGGTCAGTCCTCGCTGTCGCGGGAGTTGTCGCCGTAGCCGCCCTGCTCGGCGAGGAAGCGCTCGAACTCCGCGCCGAGCTCCTCGCCACTGGGCAGCTCGCCGTCGCCCGCCAGCAGGCTGGACTGGCTCTCCTGAGCGGTGACGAAACTGTCGTACTGGCGTTCCAGCGCCGTCACGACCGTCTCGACCTCTTCGTTGCCGGCGATGTGCTCGGCGACCTGCTCGCGCACCCGCGCGGCCGCCTCGCCCAGCGCGGTGAGCGGCAGCTCGAGGCCCGCGCTGTCGGCGACGTTCTCCAGCAGGGTCTGGGCGGCCTCCGGGTAGTCGGTCTGGGCCAGGTAGTGCGGCACGTGCACGGAGAACCCGAGCGATTCGTGCCCGTGCTGGGCCATCCGGAACTCGAGCAGCGAGGACGCGCTGCCGGGCACCTGCAGCTCACCGGGCCAGCGCTGGTGATCGCCGATCAGCGAACGGTCCGAGGAATGCGCGGTGACGCCCAGCGGACGGGTGTGCGGGATCGCCATCGGGATCGCGGACAGGCCGATCGTGCGGCGCACGCCGAGCTGCTCGGCCAGCAGCCGCACCGCGGTGGTGAACTTCTCCCAGCGCAGATCCGGCTCCAAGCCTGCCAGCAGCAGGAACGGGGTGCCCGCGGTGTCGCGCAGCGCCCACAGGTTCAGTTCGGGCTCGGCGTACTCGGCGAAGTGATCGGTCTTGAACGTCATCAGCGGACGGCGTGAGCGGTAGTCGAGCAGCTCGTCCACGTCGAAGGACGCGACGAGTTCGGATTCCAGACTGTCGCGCAGATGGGTGGTCGCCAGGCGCACGGCGTGGCCGGGCGTCGGTGAAACCTTCCAGCCCGTGCACCAGCACGGGGCCCGCGCCGTCGTCCGACGACAGCTGCGGTGCCGGGAACTCCAGCTCGTACATGTGCGACTGGTCATCCATCGCGTACTCCTTCCTGCGCGGTCCACCAACGCTCGCGGCGGGGGAGGCGTTCTCCATTGTCCCCCACGCGAGCAGACGCATCGCACACGGCCGGAGGACGGCTCGTCCTGCTACACAACAGCCACCGCTGCCTCGACATTCCCGCGCGGCGTGGCGATCACGCCCCGACCGGCCCTGTGCGGCACAGTGGGAGGGGTGAACGTGGCGGAGACGACACCGGCCCATCGCGGCGATCCGGTCCGGCGCCCCGGGCAGCGGCGCTGGACCCTCGCCTGTGCGGTGGCGGTCGCCGGGCTGGCGCTGACCGGGTGCGGACAGAGCATCAGCGGCACGCCGGTCGCCCAGAGCGCGATGGCGGTCCGGCACGTCGACGGCGCGCTCGCCGATCTGCTGCCCACCGCGCAGCAGTTCCCGGCCCGGTATCCGGCCGTCGTGCTGCCACCGCAGGCCGCGGCCGCGGCGGCGGGCGATCTGGACGGGGTCGGGGCGGGCGCCACCGTCAGCCCGTCGAAGTGCGCGCCGCCGGACCCCGAGCCGGGCGCCGAACCGGCCGCGGTCGCGGTCGGCAACGACGACGCGAGCCGGGCCACTCTCACCGTCGAACTGTCGCGCACCACCGAAGCGGCCGCGCTCCTGCGGGACCGGCTCGCCGGGTGCGAGCAGATCCGGGTCAGCCGGGCGGGTGCGGAATCGACCGTCACGACCGTGCTCGACACCGCGATCCCGGCGGGCGCCGACGACGCGGTGTCGTTGCGGCGCACCGTTGTTCCCGATGTCGGCGGGGCCGGGCTGACCCAGACCATGCAGACCTCGATCGGGCAGGTCGGCGATGTGCGGATCACGGTCACCTCGATGACCTTCGGTGCGGGACAGCCGGACGCGCAAGCCGTCGCGGAGATGTTCGCGACCGCCGTGCGCCGGGTGCGCGGGGCCTGACGCGCGGCCCTAGCACGCGGGGGTGACAGGTTCGGTGCGGACGCGACGCCGGGACCGGGATCGCTCCACAGCCGCGACGCCGTCAACAGGGCAACAGAACGCCCAGGTCGGCCGCCCGGCGCCGGCGACGGCCGCGGGCACGGTGGAGCCATGACACCACCTTCGACGAACTCCACCCGCCGGGCCACCCGCACCGGACCCTTTCCCCGGGCGCTCACCTGCGCCGAATCCACGCCGGGCTATCCCGCGAGACCGCCGCAGCCCTCGTTGCGGGTGGACGATCCCGGCGAGCTCATCGCCGCCCTGCCCGCCATGCTCGGCTTCGTCCCCGAACGCTCGCTGGTCGTCGCCGTCCTGCACGGCGCGGCCGGGGGCGCTGCCACGGCGATCGAGGCGGTCGTGCGCTTCGATCTGGACGCGCTCGCCGATCCGCACCGGATCGGCCAGTTCACCGCCTGTGTCGGGTCGATCTGCCTCCGCGAGCAGGCCGGCGGGGTGCTCGCGGTGTTCGTCGACGAGGCCGGGGCCGGGGTGATGCAGGCGCTGCGGGCCGCGTCGCTGCTCGAGGCGCTCGGTGACGAGGGCATCGCCGTGTGCGGGGCCTGGTCGGTGCCCTCGATCGAGGCGGGGGCGCGCTTCCGGGACCTGTTCCAGCGTGGCGCGGGCGGCGTCGTCGGTGATCCGGCGTCGTCGATGGTGGCGCTGTCGCACGTCCTCGACGGCAGGCAGATCCGCCGTTCCCGCGGGGAACTGACCGCCCTGGTTCGGCCCGACCGGCCGCTGCGGGCCCAGGTGCAGACCCGGCTCGGACCGGCGGTCGCGCGCTACCGCGGTGGCCTGTCCGCGGCGACCCGGGCGGGGCACGCGGTGGCCTACCAGCGCCGGGCACTGGAATGGGTGCTGTGGCAGATCGCCGACGCCGCCTCCGGGGCGCCGCGCGCCGATCGCGAACTCGCGCAGCTGGCCGCCACGCTGCGCGACCGGCCGATCCGCGACGCGATGTACGGGCTGGCGCTGGGCGATCACGCCGAGGCCGCCGAACAGCTGTGGGCTCAGCTCGCCAGGGCAACGCCCGGCGCCGATCGCGCCGAAGCCGCGGCGCTGCTCGGATTCAGCGCCTACCTGCGCGGGGACGGGCCGTTCGCCGGCGTCGCCCTCGCCGCCGCGGTGGACGCCGATGCCACCCACCCGATGGCCGTGTTGCTGGAGACCTCGCTGCAGAGCGGGCTGCGGCCGGAACGGCTACGCAAACTCGCGCACTGCGGTCACCAGATCGCGGCCGATCTGGGGGTCGACATCGGCCCACTGCACCCGTGACACGGGTGATCGGCGGGGCTCAGCGCGCGCTGTGTGCCTTGTCGCCGAGCGAACGCAGGAATTCCCAGGCGTCGGAGACGATCTCGTCGAGATCGTTGTGCTCGGGCTGCCAGCCCAGCTCGGCGATCGCGCGGTCGCTGGAGGCGATGAGTACTGCCGGATCGCCCGCGCGGCGCGGCGCGTCGATCGCCTCGATCGGCAGGCCGGTCACCCGCTCGCAGGCCGAGATCACCTCGCGCACCGAGAATCCGGTGCCCGAGCCGAGGTTGAGGATCCGGTGGCTGCCCGGCTGCGACGAGGACAGCGCCAGCAGATGCGCCTGCGCCAGATCGCGGATGTGGATGTAGTCGCGCACGCACGTACCGTCCGGCGTCGGCCAGTCGGTGCCGTAGACGGAGATGGCCTTGCGGTGGCCCAGCGCCACCTGCAACACGAGGGGGATCAGATGCGTTTCCACGACCCGGTTCTCGCCGAGACCGGCGTAGGCGCCCGCCACGTTGAAGTAGCGCAGGCTCGTCGCGGCCAGCCCGTGCGCCACCGCGTAGGAGGTGATGGCGTGGTCGATGGCCAGCTTGCTCGCCCCGTAGGGGTTGGTGGGGCGGGTCGGCGCGGTCTCGGTGATCGGCACCTGCTCCGGTTCGCCGTAGGTCGCGGCGGTGGAGGAGAACACCAGTCGCGGGGTGCCGGTCTCGCGGATCGCCTCGAGCAGGGTCAGCGTCTTGACGACATTGCCCTGCCAGTACTTCTCCGGCTGCTCCACCGACTCGCCGACCAACGACTGCGCCGCGAAATGCAGGACACCGTCGAAGGATTCGGCGCGCAACAGCTCCGGCGCCGCGACGGCGATGTCACCGTCGACGAATCGGGCACCGGCGGGGACGCCGTCGGCGTTACCGGTCGAGAGGTCGTCGACGACGACCACGTCGTTGCCCGCCTCGAGCAGGACGGCGGCGCAGACGCCACCCACGTAGCCGGCGCCGCCGGTGACCAGAAGTTTCACGTATCAGACCAGCCTCACCTGGACGGCGTGCGCCATCTCTTCGGACAGTTCGAAACCGCTGTGCCCCGGCACCGTGATCAGCACCGCACCCGGCTTGGTTTCCACGGTGACACGCGCGTCGGGCACCACACCCGCCTCGCGCAGCCTGCCGATGACCTCCGGGTCGGTCTGGATGTGCTCGGCCAGCCGGCGCACCACCACGGCGTGCAGCGCGCCGTTGGGCAGGTCGGACAGCCGCACGAGCTTCTCCTCGGCAGCGGGGGTATCGCCGAGGCCGAGCTCGTCCAGGCCGGGAATGGGGTTGCCGTAGGGCGAGGTGGTCGGATGGTTGAGCACCTCGATCAGGCGCCGCTCCACCTCCTCGCTCATCACGTGCTCCCAGCGGCACGCCTCGGCGTGCACGTTCTGCCAGTCGAGGCCGATGATGTCGACCAGCAACCGCTCGGCGAGCCGGTGCTTGCGCATCACCGCGACCGCCATGGCGCGGCCCTTGTCGGTCAGCTCGAGGTGGCGGTCACCCGCGACCAGCAGGAGGCCGTCGCGTTCCATCCGCGCGACCGTCTGGCTCACCGTCGGACCACTCTGCTCGAGCCGCTCGGCGATCCGTGCCCGCAGCGGCACCACACCCTCTTCCTCGAGGTCGTAGATGGTACGGAGATACATCTCCGTGGTGTCGACCAGATCCTTCACCTGTTACCCCTTCGTCGGCACGAATTCTACCCACGCGCGAACGCCCGTCCGCCCGCCGGACCGGCGGCCCTATTTCTACTGCATGTCAACGCGTCACGGGGGGCGCTGCTTCCGACTAGCGTGGCGAGCATGGTCACGCCGCCGCACAGCGAAGAGCCCGGGACCGTCGTGTGGACCGAGCGATTCCTCGGCTACACCTGGAGTCCGGAACACCCGATGAAACCGGCGCGTCTGAAGTTCACCATGTCGCTGGCCGAAAGTCTGGGCGTCCTCGACGGTGTCGAGCCGTTGGCGCCGGCCGCGGCCACCCAGGCCGACCTCCTGCGGGTGCACAGCAGCGCCTACATCGAGGCCGTTCGGCGCGCCGGTGACGGACCGCCGACGCCCGAGGACACGGTGTACGGCTTGGGAACCGCCGACAATCCCCTCTTCCCACGCATGCACGAGGCGGCGTCGGTCATCGTGGGCGGCACGCTCGCCGCGGCCAGGGAGATCGCGGCCGGGCGGACCCGGCGGGCGGTGAGCATCGGTGGTGGGATGCATCACGCCATGCCCGACGCCGCCGCGGGCTTCTGCATCTACAACGACGCCGCGATCGCGATCTCGTGGCTGCTCGATCACGGCTACGACCGCATCGCCTACCTCGATGTCGACGTCCACCACGGCGACGGCGTGCAGCGCGCGTTCTACGCCGATCCCCGGGTGCTGACGATCTCGTTGCACCAGCATCCGGCGACGTTGTGGCCCAACACCGGCTGGCCCACCGAGACCGGACTCGGCGCGGCGGAGGGCACCTCGATCAACCTGCCGCTGCTGCCCGGCACCCGGGATGCCCAGTGGCTGCGCGGGTTCCACGCGGTGGTGCCCGGCGCGGTGGCCGCGTTCCGGCCGCAGATCATCGTCAGCCAGTGCGGGGTGGACACCCATCGCGAGGACCCGCTGGCCGACCTGGAACTCACCGTGGACGGTCAGCGCGCGGCCTTCCTGGCGATGCGTGATCTGGCCGACCGTCATGCCGAGGGCCGCTGGCTGGCCATCGGCGGCGGGGGGTACGGCGTGGTGCGGGTGGTGCCGCGCGCCTGGACGCATCTGCTCGCTGCGGCCCTGGACCGGCCGCTGGCGCCGGAGACGCCGGTCCCGGCCGACTGGATCGAGGAGGTGCGCGCCGCCTCACCCCGGGTGCAGCCGCCGACCAGCATGGGGGACGGCGGTGATACCGCCTATCGTCGCTGGGACGGTCCCGGCGGTACCCCCGAGTTCGGTGACGCGGGCCAGATCCGGGCTCAGCGGGCGATCGACACCGCCATCACGGCCACCCGGCGGGCGAGTTTCGCCCTGCTCGGGCTCGACCCGGAGGACCCTCGTGACTGAGCCGCTGCTGCCCGACACCCCCGATACGCCCGCGAATCCGCCTGCGCCACCCCAACACTGGTACGGCGATGTGCTCGCCTCCGACGGCGGCGTGGTCCGGGTGCGCCCGATCGTGCCCGGCGACGCGCCCGCCCTGGCGACGTTCCACGCCGCGCTGTCGGACCGCACCCGGTACCTGCGCTATTTCGGTCCGTACCCGCGGATCTCGCCCAAGGACATGTACCGCACCACCCACGTGGACTACCGCGACCGGGTCGGGCTGGTCGCCCTGCTCGGGGACGCGATCATCGGTGTCGCCCGGTACGAACTGCTCGACCGGCAGGGTCCGCGCGCCGCCGAGGTTGCCTTCGTCGTCGCCGACGAGCATCAGGGCCGCGGTCTGGGCTCGGTACTGCTCGAGCACCTCGCCGGCGCGGCGGCCGAGAACGAGGTGGTCGCCTTCGTCGCCGAAGTGCTCGCCGAGAACGAGGCGATGATCACCGTGTTCCGCGACGCCGGCTACCAGCTGCAGCGCAGCCGCGACGGCGCCGAGGTACACCTGGAATTCGCGATCGATCCCACCGAAGCGCTACGCACCGTGCGGGATTCGCGGGAGGCGGCCTCGGAGGCCCGCAGCGTCGGCAATCTGCTCGCGCCCGGCTCGGTGGCGGTGATCGGCGCGTCGCCCGAGCACACCAGGGTGGGTGGCGCCGTGCTGGCGAACCTGCTCGCCGGCGGCTTCCGCGGGCCGGTGTTCCCGGTGAACCCGAACCGGCGGTCGGTAGGTGGGGTGCGCGCCTACGCCACGGTGCGCGAGATTCCCGACGAAGTGGACCTGGCGGTCGTCGCGGTGCCACCGGCCGCGATCGGTTCGGTGCTCGACGACTGCATGGCCAAGGGAGTCAAGGGCCTGGTGGTGCTCACGGCGGGCTTCGGCGAGACCGGACCCGAGGGCCTGGCCGCCGAACACGACCTGGTCGCTGCGGCCCGCGGCCACGGCATGCGGGTGGTCGGGCCCAGCGCGCTCGGCATCGCCAACACCGACCCGGCGGTCGGCCTCAACGCCACCCTGGCCCCGGTGCTGCCCGGGCGCGGGCGGATCGGGTTCTTCTGCCAGTCCGGGCCGCTCGGCGCGGCGATCCTCGGCGAGGCCGCGGCCCGCAATCTCGGTCTGTCGACGTTCGTGTCGGCGGGTAACCGCGCCGATGTCTCCGGCAACGATCTGCTGCAGTTCTGGGACACCGCCGCAGACACCGAGGTGATCCTGCTGTACCTGGAGAGCTTCGGTAATCCGCGCAAGTTCTCCCGGCTGGCCCGGCGGGTCGCGCGAGGTAAGCCGATCGTGGCGGTGAGCAGCGGCAGGCTGGCCGCGGGCGCCGATATGGACCGCACGGTGGTGCGCGACCTGTTCGCCCAGGCCGGGATCATCCAGGTCGATTCCATCTCGGAACTGTTCGACTGCGCCGCGCTGCTGGCGTGTCAGCCGTTGCCGCGCGGGCCGCGGGTGGCGGTGGTCGGCAACAGCGCCGCGCTGAACTGGCTGGCCATCGACGCCGCGCACGGCGAGGGCCTGCGCGTGCACCGGCCGACAACGGCCGTGGACCGTGGTCCCGGCGTGCGGCCGACCCAGCGCACCGCCCACAGCGCACCGATCGACGGGCCGGTGGATCTGGGGCCGGAGGCCACTCCCGCCGACTATCGGGAGGCGGTGCAGGCCGCACTGCGCAGCGACGAGGTCGACGCCGTGATCGTCGTGGTCGCCCCGCCGGTTCCGGTGCCGATGACCGGCTTCGCCGACGCGCTGCGGGCCGCGGCCGCGTCGGCGCCGGGCAAGGACAAGCCGGTGCTGACCACCTTCGTCGCCGAGTCGGGCGTTCCGAAGCTGCTCGCGGTCCGCACGACCGGTGGCGCGCCGGGCCGGGGCTCCATCCCGTCCTATCCGGACCCGGAACGCGCGGCCAGGGCACTGGCCAGGGTCGAGCGGTACGCGCGCTGGCGGGACCGGCCGGTCTCCCCGGTGGTGCGGCCGCCCGGTATCGACACAGCGGCCGCCTCGGCCCTGGTGGAGGGGTGGCTGGCGGACTCGGGCGGGCGCTGGCTCACCGACGAGGAAACGGCGCGGCTGCTGGGCTGCTACGGCGTCGAGGTGGTCGAGTTCCGGGCGGTGCGCGATGCCGAGCAGGCGGTCGCGGCCGCCGAGGAACTGGGCTATCCGGTCGCGGCGAAAGCCACCGGGGAACTGTGGCGGCGCAGGCCGGACCTGCTCGGAGTCCGCCTGGACCTGTGGACGCCCGACGCGGTCCGCCAGGCCTACACCGACCTGGTCGAGATCTGCGGCGATCCGCTGCTGCACGTGCAGAAGATGGCGACCAAGGGCATGGGTTGCGTCCTGCGCGTCACCGACGACCCTTCGTTCGGTTCGGTCATCGAATTCGGGCTCTCGGGTCTGATCATCGAGTTGCTCGGGGATCGTGCCTTCCGCGCGCTGCCGCTCACCGCCGAGGAATCCGCGGCCCTGATCGAGGCGCCGCGCGCGGCGCCGCTGCTGTCCGGTGGTCAGGCCGGACCGGCGGTCGACAAGGCGGCCCTGGCCGAACTGGCGCAACGCATCTCGGCCCTGTTCGACGACATCCCGCAGATGCGTGAGCTGTCCTGCGATCCGGTGCTTGCGGCGCCGTCCTCGGCCGAGATCATCTACGCGCGCGCCCGGATCGGCCCGGAACCGAGCCGATTCGACGCCGGGCCGCGGCGGCTGGGCTGAGCGGGTCCCCGACGAACAACGCCGACCGGCTCGCGGCCCCGGAGGGGAGAGGTCGCGGACACCGGTCGGCGTTTCGGCAGACGACCCCGCGGGGCCGTCGGGTTCTCGGGATCAGCTGGCGTAGGCGCGCAGCCGGTCGGCGCGCTCACCCTTGCGCAGCTTGGACATGACCTCGCGCTCGATCTGACGGACCCGCTCGCGGGACAGACCGAACAGCTTGCCGATCTGGTCCAGGGTGCGGGGCTGACCGTCGTCGAGGCCGAAGCGCAGGCGGATGACCTGCTGTTCGCGCTCGTCGAGGGTGGCCAGGACGCTGCGCACGTCGTGGTGCAGCAGGCCGGCGATGACCGCGCTCTCGGCGGACGTGGCCTCGGAGTCCTCGATGAAGTCGCCCAGCGGGGCTTCCTCGTCGTTGCCGACCGGCATGTCGAGGCTGACCGGGTCGCGGCTGTGGTCGAGCAGGTCGGCGATCTTCTCCACCGGGATGCCCGACTCGTTGGCGAGTTCGGCGTCGGTGGCCTCGCGGCCGAGCTGCTGATGCAGTTCACGCTTGATCCTGGCGAGCTTGTTGACCTGCTCGACCAGGTGCACGGGGAGCCGGATCGTGCGGCTCTGATCGGCCATACCGCGGGTGATGGCCTGGCGGATCCACCAGGTGGCGTAGGTGGAGAACTTGAAGCCCTTGGCGTAGTCGAACTTCTCCATCGCGCGGATCAGTCCGAGGTTGCCCTCCTGGATCAGGTCGAGCAGCGGCATGCCGCGGCCGGTGTAGCGCTTGGCCAGCGAGACGACCAGGCGCAGGTTGGCCTCGAGCAGATGCGAGCGGGCGGCCTGCCCCTCGCGGACCAGAATCGCCAGATCACGCTTGCGGGTGGCCGATAACCGCTTCCCGGTCTCGAGCAGGTGCTGGGCATACAGGCCCGCCTCGATACGCTTGGCCAACTCGACCTCGTCGGCCGCCGTGAGCAGTGCCGTGCGGCCGATTCCGTTCAGGTACACGCGTACCAAGTCGGCGGCCGGGCTCTGGGCGTCGATATCGGACTCGCTGGGGCGCACACGAGTAGTGGCGGGGCTTGTCATGACTTGCCTCCTGTCGGTGGTGTCTCACTCCGATCAACGGACCCGACTGAAGGAAAGTTCCCGATCGCGTCGGTGATAAACCGCTCTGAGCTGCGGGTTCCCACCTCTACGGCTGAGAAGTTCCTGAGAAGAGCACCGTGGCCGGAACTCGGCCCCCACCACCGGTCGGATCAGACCGGTCGCACCAATCCGTGGCGCACCAAACCGGCAACGACACCGAGTGCTTGGGCGGCGAACTCCGGGGTCACCTCGTCGGCGCCCTCGGCGAGGGCCAGCAGTTCGAGCAGTTCGTACAACGGCAGACCGTCCGGTCGCATTCCCGCGACCAGGGCCACCGTCGACTCGTCGACCTCGTGCTGCCAGCGCGGACCGTCCCCTCGGTGCAACCGCGCGACCTGCTCGGCCCAGCCGTGCTCCCCGGGCAGATACACCCGTTCCAGGGCGGTGGCCGGGCTCGGTGCGAACCGGGACGTCCAGGCGAGGGTGTTGTCGGCGGCCACGGCGCGCAGCCACGCCGAGCGCGCGAAGTAGGCGGGCGCCTCGCTGCCGAGTGGATCGTCGAAGCCGTGGGTGAGGTCCTCGGCCATCAGCTCGGTCGGTCCGTCGATGGCGTGCAGGTAGACGAACCCGAAACCGATGCCCTCGACATCGGCGGCTTCGAACGCCGCCAGCCACGCCTCGGCGCGTTCCTGAGCGGCCGGGTCGCGCGGGTCCAAGCCCGCGTCGCGCAGCCAGGTCCCCACGTAGAGCGCCGGATCGGCGACGTCGCGCTGCACGACCCAGGCGTCGACGCCGTGGGCGGGCAGCCACGACGACACCCGCTGCCGCCAGTCCTGCCCCGCCACGTGCACCCAGGCGGCGAGCATGGCCGCGGTGCCGCCGGGCGCCAGCAATCCGGGCGCCTGGCCGATCACCAGCTCGCTGGCGCCGTCCAGTGCCAGCCCGGAGTCTCGATAGGTGTGTTCGATGCGTGCCGGGCCGACCACGAACGGCGGATTGGCCACGATCTGATCGAACTTCCGGCCGGTCACCGGTTCGAACCAGGATCCTTCGAGCAGTTCGATGTCGAGTTCGTTGAGCGCGGCGGTGGCCTGGGCCAGCCACAGCGCCCGCGCGTTGACATCGGTGGCGGTGACCCGGCCCGCGTAGCTCGCCGCGTGCACGGCCTGCACACCGCAGCCGGTACCCAGGTCGAGCAGGGTGCCGACCGGTTCGGTCGGCGTGGCCCGCAGCAGTGACAGCGACGCGTGCCCGACACCGAGCACGTGGTCCTCGGTGAGGGTGCGCCTGCGCATCGAATCGTCGAGGTCGGACAGGATCCAGCGGGTGCCCGCGCCGGTGTCGAGCGGGCGCAGATCCAGTGCGGCCCTGAGTTCGTCGCCGTCGCGGGCCAGCAGACCCGCCGCGACGGCGTCGTCGATCCGCACCGGCGACAGCGCGACGGCGACCTCGCGCTCCGGCAGCGCGTCACCGAGCAGCAGCAGCCGGATCAGCGTGCCGAGCTCCCCGGCCGCCCGCGCGGCCCGGCGCACCGGCACCGGCTCGGACCGGCCGAGCGCGGCGTGCACGTCGGGGCCGAGTGCTTCCACCAGCGTGTCGGCGTCGTAGCCGACCCGGATCAGCGCCGTGCGCAGGTCCGGGCACAGCGTGGTGAGCAGGGAACCGGTGGTGGCGGGGTTTGTAGACACCCGCCTACTCTGCCAGGGCGATGCGGGCCGGGATCGACCAGATACGGCCGCGTGTCGCGCAGGCCGGACCGGCGAGGTGTCTTGCGCCGCTCCGTGCCGGGGCACGCTCGTGGCCGAATTCACCGCCGCAGGTCGGCTCCGGCTGTGCTGGGCGTTCGAGTGGTGATGACGGTGTTCGGCCGCTGCCGGAGGGCAGATCCGGCTGCGCCGCGGTCCGAACCGTGGCGACGGTCAGCCGGTGTAAGGGTCGCGGCCGGTGACGCAGTAGAGCGCGGAACCGGGGTCGCGCAGCACGATCCAGCGTTCGGCGTCCGTGACCCGGGTCGCGCCCAGGGTTTCGTGCCAGGAGGCGGTGGCGGCGATGTCGGAGGAGGCCAGGTCCGGGTGGGCGCCTGCGGGGCGTGGCTCGTCGAGACGCTGGAGCAGGAAATGCAGCGGCTGGTCGGGACCGCGCAGGCGGGAGAATTCGGGACGGCGGCCCGGCTGATGGGTCCAGCCGGTCAGCGCACGCCAGAAGGCGGTGTCGGTGGCGATGTCGGCGGGGGACAGGTCGAGGCAGATCTGATCGAGGCGGGTCACGGTGCCGTCGGGCGCGGTCGACACGACGACCGGGGGCGGCGTCGCGTCCTCGGGCGCGGCGGCGACCTCGCGGACCGGGGTGAAGCAGAACGTCTGTCCGGCGGGGGATTCCAGCACGGTGTAGTCGCGCTCGACGGTGACGACCCGCGCGCCGAGAGCGGTCGCGGTCGCCACCGCGGCGGGGATGTCGTCGACATCGAGGTCGAGGTGGATGCCGCCGTCGTCACCGACGCGCTGCATCTTCAGCCAGGCGGGCCCGGTGGCCGGCAGCAGGGTGACGAATTCGCCCTGCGCGCCCCGGGGTTCGGACACGGTGGAGCCGGTGACCGTGGCCCAGAACCGCACGCAGTCGTCGAAACCGGCGGCGGGGCGGTCGAGGAAGGCCCACGTCCAGCGAATCATGCTGCCTCCGTTTCGGTGTGGATCGCGTTCGCGGCGCCGCCGACGGATCGTCGGCGGGCACCTGAGGTCCTGTCCGCACGGTAGGCGGCCGCGGGCGCGCTGTCGACCGCGATTGCGCCGCACCGCGCATTGGCAGGATATCGATGAAAGATGTCATCGCGGCCACTCGTTCGTGCCGCGAAGTTCCGGCACCCTGTTCCGGTGACCGATCTCCGCGCACCCCTGCCGCCCACCGGCGACGACCCGGCCGACCGCGCCACGCCCATCCCCGGCGGCGACGCCGCCGATCGGCTCGGCGACGCCGCCCGGCGCGGTCGCGCCCCGCACCCCGCGTGGATCGTGGCGGGCGTCGGCTTCGTCGCCCTGCTCGGCGCCGCCGCCTTCCGGTCGGTCCCGAGCGTCCTGATCGATCCACTGCACGCCGAATTCGGCTGGTCGCACGCGACGATCTCGGCCGCCGTCTCGCTGAACATGCTGCTCTACGGCGTGATCTCACCGTTCGCGGCCGCGCTGATGGATCGGTTCGGCATCCGCCGGGTGGTGTGCTCGGCGCTGGTGCTGATCGCGGCGGGCAGTGGGCTGACGGTGTTCATGACCCAGGCCTGGCAGCTGGTGGCGACCTGGGGCCTGCTGGTCGGGGTGGGCGTCGGGTCGATGTCGATGCCGTTCGTCGCCACCATCACCGGCCGCTGGTTCGTGCGCAGCCGCGGCCTGGTCACCGGCGTGCTCACCGCGGCGGGCGCGACCGGTCAGCTGGTGTTCCTGCCGGTGATCTCGATGCTGGCGCACGAGCACGGCTGGCGGCTGCCCTCGGTGATCGTGGCGGGTGTGGCGTTGGCCGTGGTGCCGCTGGTGTGGCTGTTCGTGCGGGACTACCCGAGCGATGTCGGGGTGCGGGCCTACGGCGCGGCGCCCGAGTCGGACCCGGGGGTGCGTGTCGCGGTCGCCGGTGGCGCGAGCCGGGCGCTGAAGGTGCTGGCCTCGGTCGCGCGCAGGCCCGGATTCTGGCTGCTGGCAGGTGGTTTCGCGGTGTGCGGCGCGTCGACCAACGGCCTGGTCGGCACGCACTTCGTGACCGCGGCTCACGATCACGGCATGCCGCCCACCACCGCGGCGAGCCTGCTGGCGCTGGTCGGGATCTTCGACGTGGCGGGCACGATCGCCTCGGGCTGGCTCTCGGATCGGGTCGATCCGCGCTACCTGCTGCTCGGGTACTACTCGCTGCGTGGGCTCTCGCTGCTGATCCTGCCCTCGCTGCTCGGTCCGCACACCCAGCCCAGCATGTGGGTGTTCGTGGTCTTCTACGGTCTGGACTGGATCGCCACCGTCCCGCCGACGGTGCTGCTGTGCCGGGAGCTGTTCGGGGCCGACGGGCCGATCGCGTTCGGCTGGGTGTTCGCCGCGCACCAGGTCGGTGCGGCGATCGCGGCCACCGGCGCGGGGCTCATCCGCGACCTGCAGGGCTCCTACGACCTGGCCTGGTACCTCGCCGGCGCGCTGTGCGGCCTGGCGGCACTGATGTCGATGCTGGTGCGGCGCCCGCGGACGTCAGCCGTCGATGGCCTTGTGCGGGCGTGAGTCCAGGGCGATCTGGTTGGCGCGGCCGTCCCAGCGGCTCGGCTCGTCCTTGGTGCGCGGCGGCCGGTCGTTGGCGATGAGCACGGCGATCCACGGCAGCGGCACCGAGGCCACGATGATCAGGATCGAGATCAGCGGGTTCTCGAACGCGCTGTAGGCGACCGCGGCCAGGATCAGGCAGGGGATGCGGAAGGCCATGATGATCGTGTAGCGGCGGACACGGGCGCGATGCTGGTCGTCGAGCGACGGCGCGGCCTCGGTGATGAGCACCGGGTGCTTGGCGTCGGCGCCGGGGAAATAGCCGCGCGAGGAACTCGGCGCGGCGGGCATCGTCACCTCCGGGTCCGGTGTCGGCTCGTCGGCGCCGGGGGTGTCGCCGTGGGACTGCATACCCCGAGTCTTCCACTCGGCGCCGGCGAACGCACACGCGGCTGGTCAGCGATGCGCGCCCGGGATACGGCATCATGGAAGGCGTGAGTACAGACACTCTGGTACGCCCGGAAACCACGACCGACGAGACGACCGGCGACGACGTCCCCAAGTTCTTCCACTACGTGAAGAAGGACCGGATCGCCGAGAGTGCCGTGATGGGCACCATGGTCGTCGCACTGTGCGGTGAGGTCTTCCCGGTGACGCGTTCGCCCAAGCCCGGCTCGCCGGTCTGCCCGGACTGCAAGAAGGTCTACGACGGCTTGCGCAAGGGCGGCGACTGAGCGGGTTCCGCGATCGGTGCGGTCGGCGCCTCCGCTGAGGCGTCGGCCGATTCGTCGCGTCCGTCGTCGTCGCCACGCACCTTGCTGAGCCATTCCTTGACCTGCTCGATCCGGGTGGCCCTGGCCGGCCAGAACTCCTGCACCACGGCGTTGAACTCCGCGCCGAGGATCACCGCGAAGCCGAGGAAATAGGTGAACAGCAGGAACGCGATCGGGGTGGCCAGCGCGCCGTAGCTCACGCCGGTGGCGGTGATCCAGGCCAGGTACCGGCGCAGCAGGTCACTGGCCCCCATGAAGAACACCCCCGCCACCAGCGCGCCGCCGAAGAGCCGGTGCCAGGGCAGCGATTTGTGCAGCGCCAGCTTGTAGAGCGTGGTCAGCCCGACGATCAGCAGCAAGCCCACGATCGGGTAGTAGAACGTGTCGATCAGGCGCAGGCCCGGTTCGCGCCAGGCCTCGGGCAGGACCCGGCCGATCCGGGTGGGCCCGAGCGCGATCACCGGCAGGATCAGCACCGCCGCCACCAGGAACTGCACGTACAGCAGCAGTGCGAAGATGCGCTGCCAGACCGGGTGCCGGGCGTCCTGCTGGTCGTGCGCCTCCACGATCGCGTCGACGAAGGTCGCCATCGCCGAGGACCCGGCCCACAGCGACAGCACGAAGCCCACCGACACCACCGCGCCGCGGCCACGGCCGAGCACGTCGTCGACGGTGGGTTCGATCAGGTCGGAGACGACCGACGGGCTGAAGAACTCCCGGCTGAACGCGATGATCTTGGCTTCCACGATCTGTACCGTGTCGGGCCCGAACAGCCCGCCCACATAGCCGAGGCTGCCGAGCAGGCCGAGCAGCAGCGGTGCGAGCGAGAGCGTCTGCCAGAAGGCGGCGGCGGCCGATTTGGCGAAGATCGAGTTGTTCCAGCACTTCTGGGCCACCCGGACCACCAGCCGCCACGCCATGAGCAGCCACCGCACCACCCGGGCGTGTTCGCGGGGACGTTGCCCGGCGGCCTCGGTCCGGGTCGCGGGCAGTGGGGGCGGACCGCCGGGCGGGGATGCCTGCGGCGGGTGTGCCGCGTCGGCTGCCCGGATCTGGTCGTTGCTCATCGTGTGTCCAGCATCCCGCACGACGGTGGTCCGTGTGGTGCGGGCCGGGCATCGTGTCGTCGGGTAACAGGTAAATGGCCGGTGACCTCGGGCTCGTTTGTGATGCCTGTCGCCCACCCCGCGTCGGTTTGGCGACACGCCGTGTCGGGCGGCTAGGGTCGTCTGCGTGACTGGGTCGGGTGGCGTCGCTGCGGCGAGAGAAGCGGGTACACCGGGCGATGCGGCCGCGGGGGGTGCGTCGGGGGGTTCCCTCCGCGCCTGGCAGCGGCGCGCGCTCACGAAATACCTGGCCACCAAGCCACGCGACTTCCTCGCGGTCGCGACCCCCGGTGCGGGTAAGACCACCTTCGCCCTGCGGGTAGCCGCGGAGTTGCTGGCCGATCGCACGGTCGATCAGGTCACCGTCGTCGCGCCCACCGAGCACCTCAAGCACCAGTGGGCCGCCTCGGCCGCGCGTTCCGGGATCCAGCTGGACTCCCGCTTCTCCAACAGCACCGGCGGCACCTCGGGCGACTATCACGGCGTCGTGGTGACCTACGCCCAGATCGCGGCCCATCCCGCGCGGCACCGGGTACGCACCGAGAACCGCCGCACCCTGGTGATCCTCGACGAGATCCATCACGCGGGTGACGCCAAGAGCTGGGGCGAGGCCACCGAGGAGGCCTTCGGTGACGCGACACGCAGGCTCGCGCTGACCGGAACCCCGTTCCGCAGCGACGATTCCAAGATCCCGTTCGTCACCTACGAGCCCGACGAGGCCGGTTTCCCGCGCTCGCGCGCGGACCACTCCTACGGTTACGCCGACGCCCTCGCCGACGGCGTCGTGCGCCCGGTCGTCTTCCTGGCCTACTCCGGTGACGCGCACTGGCGCGACAGCGCGGGCGAGGAGCACACCGCCCGGCTCGGCGAACCGCTCAGCGCCGAACAGACCGCGCGTGCCTGGCGCACCGCCCTGGACCCGGCGGGCGACTGGATCTCGGCGGTGCTGCGCGCGGCCGACACCCGGCTGCGTCAGTTGCGCGCCTCGGGCATCCCCGACGCGGGCGGCCTGGTGATCGCCACCGACCAGGAACGCGCCCGCGACTACGCCGAACTGCTGGAACACATCTCGGGGGAGCGGCCCGCGGTGGTCCTGTCCGACGACCCGCAGTCCTCGAGCCGCATCGACGAGTTCGCCAAGGGCACCCAGCCGTGGATGGTCGCGGTGCGCATGGTGTCCGAGGGTGTCGACGTGCCGCGCCTTGCCGTCGGCGTGTACGCGACGAGCGCGTCGACACCGCTGTACTTCGCCCAGGCGATCGGCCGGTTCGTGCGTGCGCGCAAGCCGGGGGAGACCGCCAGCGTCTTCCTGCCGTCGGTGCCGGTCCTGCTCGACCTGGCCGCTCAGCTCGAGTTGCAGCGCGACCACGTCATCGGCAAGCCGCACCGGGAGAAGAACGCGCTCGACGACGAACTGCTCATCGACGCCAACAAGACCAAGGACGAGCCGGGCGAGGAGGAGAAGTCCTTCGTCGCGCTGGCCGCCGACGCCGAGCTCGACCAGGTGATCTACGACGGCTCCTCCTTCGGCACCGCCACCATCGCGGGCAGCGACGAGGAAGCCGACTACCTGGGCATCCCCGGCCTGCTCGACGCCGACCAGATGCGCGCGCTCCTGCGCGAACGACAGACCCGTCAGCTCGCCGACCGCAGTGCCCAGGGGTCCGCGGCCCCCGCGCCCGCCGCGGTCGTCGAACGGATCGCGACGTCGGACAAGCTGGGTGAACTGCGCCGCGAACTCAACAGCCTGGTCGCGATGCACCACCACCGCACCGGCAAACCGCACGGCGTGATCCACGGTGAGCTCCGCCGCGAATGCGGTGGTCCGCCCACAGCATTGGCCACCGCCGACCAGCTGACCGAGCGCATCGCGGCCCTGCGGCGCCAGTAAGCCTGCGCTACGCCGTCGAGGCCGCGAGGACCCGCAGCGCGCTGTCGACGGCGGCACTGAGTTCGGCGTGGCCGACGTCGTCCCTGGCCTGGATCGAGAGGCCGTAGAGGACGGTGCTGTACAGCGCCGCCAGCGCGGCTGTATCGGTGCCGGGCCGCAGGTCACCCTCGGCGACGCCGCGGTCGAGGCGCGCGTGGATGTCGGCGGTGGTGTGGCGGCGGGCCTCGGCGAGGAACTCGCGGACCGAGGCGTTGCGTGTGGTGTAGGTAGCGCCCGCCAGGACCACCATGCAGCCGTGCGGCAGGTCGGGATCGGTGTAGGTGGTGATGTTGTCGCGCAGCATCGCCTCGATCGCGGCGTAGGCGGTGGGTTCCTCGCGCAGTGCCCGCGCCGTGCGTGACCCTTCGGTGCGGCCGTAGAGCTCGACCGCGGCGCGGAACAGGGCTTCCTTGTCGCCGAAGGCGGCGTAGAGGCTGGGGGAGTTGATGCCCATGGCGGTGGTGAGGTCGGCCATCGAGGCGCCGTCGTAGCCGCGTTCCCAGAACACCTCCATGGCACGCCGCAGGGCGACGTCGCGGTCGAAACCGCGCGGGCGGCCGCGTTCTGCCATGGCGAACCTTTCTGTGTCGACCGACAAATGTACCCCGGGGCCGGCCGCCGGGGAATTCTGTATCGGTCGGCAAGAAACTATTGACGTGAGACCGCGGCATGCGCTTGAGTATTTATGTATTGATCACTACATAAAGGAGTGAACCGATGACGAGCAGCACCGTGGCCCTGGTGACCGGCGGCAGCCGGGGGATCGGCGCCGCCATCGCCCGCACACTGGCCGGCGCGGGCGCCGACGTGGCGTTCACCTATCAGCGCGACGAGGCCGCTGCGAAGGCCGTCGCCGCCGACATCGAGGCGCTGGGCAGGCGGGCCGTGCCGATCCGGGCCGACAGCGCCGACGCCGGGCAGATCACCGCCGCCGTCGACCGGACCGCCCGGGACCTGGGCGGCCTCGACGTGCTGGTGAACAACGCGGGCATCTTCCCGGCCAAGCCGTACGGGGAGTTCGGCCTCGACGAGATCGACCGCGCGCTCGACATCCACGCGCGCGCCCCGTTCGTCGCCGGTCAGGCCGCGCTGGCGTACCTGGGCGAGGGTGGGCGGATCATCTCCATCGGCTCGAACCTGACCGACCGCGCGCTCTTCGGCGGGCTGGCGCTCTACAACCTCAGCAAGTCGGCGCTCAACGGCTACACCAAGGCACTGGCCCGCGAACTCGGCCCGCGCGGGATCACCGTCAACCTGGTGCAGCCGGGACCGACCGACACCGACATGAACCCGGCGGGCAGCGATCACGCGCCGGTGCAGCGGGAGTTCAACGCGCTGGGGCGATTCGGCGCGCCCGAGGACGTCGCCGATCTCGTCGCGTTCCTCGCCGGTCCCGCCGGGCGGACCATCACCGGCGCGATCATCACCATCGACGGCGGCACCAACGCCTGAGCGGGCCGGGACAGTGCGCGGCGGCGGTGCCCCGGTTCGTCACACCGCGAAGAACCGCGCCGGATCGAGGGCGTTGATGCTGGTCCAGCGGTGTTCCTGGACCGGTGCGTCGGCCGTGCCGGTCGCGTCGAAGTAGCCCTGGAGTTCCAGGGCGAGCCGCGGATTCTCGTCCACCTGCCGGGCGATCGTGTACAGCACCGCGAGCACGTGTACGCACCGGTCGGTGCGCGCCGAACACGAGCAGTCGGTGCTGGCCAAGGTCGGGGCGGGCGAGTGGCCCGCGTCGAGCAGCGCGCGGTGCATCTCGTCGGTGACCACCGAGGAGTCGGGGATCGTCCGCGCGATGAGGGTCACCGCGTCCCGCGTCAGCGGCACCACCTCGACGTGGGCGATCGAGGCCTGACCGCCCCGATGCAGGTGCGCGCGGACCGTGCGTGCCTCGATCTCGGTGCACACGCCGTGATTGCGGGCGATGCTGCGGGCGCGGGGCAGCAGCGGTTCCGGCTTGGTCTGGCGCAGCGGCTCGGCCAGCCGGACCCAGTCCCTGCCCCAGGGGGTGAACCCGAATTCGTCGTCGGCCATCAGTTCTCTCGCTTCCGGCGCAGGATGTCGACCAGGGCGTCGTCGTCGAGGCGGGCGAGTTCGGCGATACCGGCCGCGTCGGACAGATCGGTCAGCGCCGACTTGCGGGTGTGCATCGCGGCGATGTGTTCCTCGACCGTGGTCGAGCTGGTCAGCGTGGTGACGGTGACGGTGCGGGTCTGCCCGATCCGGTGCGCGCGGTCGGAGGCCTGCGCTTCGACGGCCGGATTCCACCAGCGATCGAAGTGGATCACGTCGGCGGCGCGGGTGAGGGTCAGGCCGGTGCCCGCGGCGCGCAGGCTCAGGACGAGAACCGGTGGGCCGTCGGGTAACTGGAACGCGGTGACGATCCCGGCGCGCTGGTCGGCGTCGAGGCCGCCGTGGAAGAACGGCGCGGTGACGCCGAACTGTTCGGCGAGATGACGCACCAGCAGCTCGCCCGTCGCGCGGTACTGGGTGAAGATGAGCGTGGGGTCACCCGTGTCGAGATTGGTGGCCACGATGTCGGTGCAGAGATCGAGTTTGCCGGAGCGTCCGGCGAGTTCGTCGAGGTCGCCGGAGACCAGTCCGGGATGGTTGCACACCTGTTTGAGCCCGGTGAGCGCGGCGAGCACGCGGCCCTGACGCTGCAGACCGGAACCGAAACCCTCGTCGAGCGCGGCGGCGAGCACCGCGTCGTACACCCGTTCCTGCTCGGCGGTCAGATCGCACAGCAGATCGCTGTGGATCTTCGCCGGCAGCGACGCCGCGACCTGGATCTTCTTGCGGCCGAGCACGACCGGCTCCACCGCGTCGCGCAACCGGGCCGCCGCCGCGGCCGAGCCCTCCTCGATCGGTTTCACGAACCGGCGCCGGAACTGGGTGCGGTGGGCGAACAGACGCGGCACGGTGAGGTGCAGTAGCGCGAACAGCTCGTCGAGATGGTTCTCCACCGGCGTTCCGGTCAGCGCGACCTTGGCGTCGGCGGGTAACGCCTCGGCGGCCCGCGAGACCTGGGTGCGCGGATTCTTCAGTGCCTGGGCCTCGTCGAACACCACGGTGGCCCATCGGGTCTCGGTCAGGGTCGCCCCGTGCAGCCGCAGCGTCGGATACCCGGTGACCACGATCGTGCCGGGCGCGGCGGGCACCGCACCGCCGCGCCAGGACACGGCGGTCAGATCGGGCGCGAACCGCGCGATCTCGTGCACCCAGTTGCCCACCAGCGAGGTCGGGCATACCACCAGTTGCGGTCCCTCGGTCCGGCCCCGCAGGAATCCGATGGTCTGCACGGTCTTGCCGAGCCCCATCTCGTCGGCCAGCACCGCACCGCCGTAGGCGGCGACGGTCTCGCGCAACCAGCTCACGCCCCGCACCTGATACGGGCGCAGCGTGGCGTCGAGCATGCCGGTGAGCTCGGCGGCGGCGGCTTCGGTCTCGCGCAGCACCCGTGCCGCCCGCTCCGCCGAGAAGATCGCGGTGCCGACCGCATCGGGCACGGCGTGGGCGGCGATGGGCAGGTCGGCGTCGGCCCGGGCGCCCGGGTCCTCGGCGAGCAGTGCGCGCCACGCCAGC
Organism: Nocardia fodinahabitans; assembly: GCF_052983615.1. Lineage (NCBI taxonomy): Bacteria > Bacillati > Actinomycetota > Actinomycetes > Mycobacteriales > Nocardiaceae > Nocardia > Nocardia fodinahabitans. The sequence continues at coordinate 738,936 of NZ_JBRJJC010000001.1, read as the reverse complement.
GTCGACGGCGCGAGGTCGGCGTCGGCCAGCCCGGCCAGCTCGGCGGGGGTCACCACCGCGGCCGGGATCTCGGTCGGCTCGATCGTGCCACGCTCGCCGACCGGCAGCGCGAGGGTGAGCCGTTCCTGGTCGCCGAGCTCCGCGGGCGCGGGGCCCGCACCGTGGCCGGTCCAGGTCCACAGGGCGAACAGGTGACGGTCGGGGAGATAGGTGGCCTGGGTGGCGGGCAGAGCGGTCTCCTCTGATCGGGCAGCACGAACGACCTAACAACGTACACTGTACTGAGTTTGTTCCCGACTGCTGGAAAGGACCGCGCGTGCCCACCGACGACGAGCCCACCGCACCGGCCACCCGGATCCTCGAGCTGCTGTGGCGGCACGCGCTGCCCGCCAAACCCGCTGCGCGCGGCCCGAAACCCGGTCTCACGGTCGATGCCGTGGTCGCCGCGGGCATCGCGCTGGCCGACCGGGACGGCATCGAGAAGCTGACGATCCGTGCGGTCGCCGCCGAACTCGGGCTGCGCGCCATGAGCCTCTACACCTATGTCCCCAGCAAGGACGCGCTGCTGGTGCTCATGGTCGACGCGGTCGCCGCCGACGACCCGCCGATCCCGGCCGACCTGCCGATCCGCGACCGGATGATCGCCGTCGCCACCCGGATCAGGGCCGAGCTGATCGCGCACCCCTGGCTGCTCGAGGTCTCGCCGTGGCGGCAGGTTCTCGGTCCGGCCAGGATGCGTCGCTACGAACGTCAGCTCGCCGCGATCGAGGGCATCGGACTCGACGACCTCGCGATGGACCGCGCGATCGCGGTGCTCACCGATTTCGCCACCGGCAATGCCCGCCTCGCCATCGCGGCGGCGGGCGCGGCGGCCCAGCTCAGCGACGCGGACTGGTGGCAGGTGCACGGCCCCCTGCTGGCCCGGGTGATGCCCGCCGAGGAGTTCCCGCTGGCGGGCCGGGTCGGTACCACCGTCGGCGAGCACTACCAGGCGCCGGCCGATCCCGACGGTGCCTTCGCCTACGGCGTCGCGACGCTGGTCGACGGCATCCTCGCCGACGCGGCGGCCTGACCCGCAGACGACAACAGCGGGCGTCCGGATTCCGGATCGCCCGCTGTCGGGTTGTTCTGTTGTCAGATGTTGTTGTTTCGGACGCGAGGAGTGGTCAGAGGGCGGGAGCGGATTCCGTGTCGATCACGGCTTCGAGCTCGCGCAAACGGTCCATGTGTTCATTCGCGTGGTGCTGGCAGAAGAGCAACTCGCCACCCGCGGGAAGAACGGCACGCACTCGGGCAGCCGCCCCGCAACGATCGCAACGATCGACCGCGGTCAGTGGGGTGCTGGTCAGGGTTCCTGGCATGACTCCTCCGTCCCGGCTCCCGGCGCTGCGTGGCCGTTCGCCTAGGTGTGGGCCCCGTGGTCACTCCACGCGGCTCGCGTCCGCTACTTCCCAGCAGTGGTACGACTACTTTGTCAGACGTTCGGGGTTCAGGCTTTGTTCCCGGAAGTGAATCTTTGTGTTTTCGATAACACGACCTGCGGTTTCGCTGAAAGCGAACACGTGCTGGTCATGGTCTCGAGCCCTCGCCGACCACTCGCGGTGCCGTCGCTGCCACCTCCCACCAGCTCCTGTCACTCATCGACTGTGTCGCTCGCTGCGGTGTTGCCCGCTACGTACCGGGCGACCTCGCAGCGAGCCGTACCGACCAGCCTGTGACAGGGTCTTGAACGTCCGATCCTGTTGTCTACCCGGAGATTACCCGTGACGTCCGACACCCACACGCTTGTTCACCTGTGTACTTCCCAAGAATGGGACGACGCCCGACGGGCAGGCGAACGCAGGCCGCCCTCGCTGTCCGAGAGCGGGTTCGTGCACCTGTCCACGCCCGCGCAGGTTCATCTGCCCGCCAACCGGCTCTTCGCGGGGCGTAATGATCTGGTGGTGCTCTGGCTGGACCCGGCCCGGTTCACCGGCGAGGTGCGCTGGGAGCCGGGCGTGCCGACCGACCCGGCCTCGATGGTGTTCCCGCATCTGTACGCCCCGCTGCCCGTGGCCGCCGTGCTCGAGGCCGCCGCGTATGTGCCCGGCCCGGACGGGCGCTTCGAGACGCCCCGGCGCGGCACAGTGGCGTAGACCACATCCGTGGGGGCCGCGCGACTACTGTGGAGATGTGAACGTCGACGTCACAGCGCTACCGGGGATCGGAGTGCGCAAGGATTTCGAGGTCAAGTCGGGGCGCCGCGTCGGGGTAGTCGCCCACCGCGACGGTGACATCGACCTGATCGTGTCCAAACCCGACGACCCGGACGCGATCGCGGCCCAGGTGCCGCTGTCCACCGACGAGGCGTCGGTGCTGGCGAACCTGCTCGGCGCGCCACAGCTGGTCGCCAAACTCAACGACGACCATCGCGACCTGCCCGGCATCACCACCCGGCAGCTCGCGATCGGCGACGAATCGCCGTACGCGGGGCGCACACTCGGCGAGACCGCGATGCGCACCCGCACCAAGACCTCGATCGTCGCGGTGATGCGCGCCGGTCAGCTGCACCCTTCGCCGGGTCCCGACTTCACCTTCACCGAGGGTGATCTGCTCGTGGTCGTCGGCACCCCGGACGGCCTGGACGCGGCCGCGAAGATCCTCGCGCACGGCTGACCGCCGTGACCTCGCAGGCCCTGGCTCTGCTCGAGCTCGGTGTGATCTTGTTCGCGCTGGGGATCTGCGGGCGGGTGGCGGGCCGGTTCGGCATGTCGCCGATCCCGCTGTATCTGCTCGGTGGCCTGGCCTTCGGGCGCGGCGGCTACCTACAGCTGGAGGCCGCCACCGAGTTCGGGCATCTGGCCGGCGAGATCGGCGTCGTGCTGCTGCTGTTGCTGCTCGGGCTCGAGTACACCGCCCCCGAGCTGATGACCGGGCTGCGGCGCTCCTGGGCGGCCGGCGTGGTGGATCTGGTGGCCAACGCGCTGCCCGGCGCCGCGGTGGCGCTGATCCTGGGCTGGGGCGCGACCGGGGCCGTCGTGCTCGGCGGCGTCACCTACATCTCGTCGTCGGGAATCGTCGCCAAGGTGCTCGACGACCTCGGCCGCCTCGGTAACCGCGAGACCCCGGTGGTGCTGTCGATCCTGGTGCTCGAGGACCTGGCGATGGCGGTGTACCTGCCGATCCTGACCATGATGCTGGCCGGCCTGAGCCTGCTGAGCGGACTGGTATCGCTGGCCATCGCGCTGGCCGCGGTCTCGGTGGTACTGGTGGTGGCGCTGCGTTTCGGCCGGGTGGTCTCGGCCGTGCTCGACAGTGCCGACCGCGAGGTGTTCCTGCTGCAGCTGCTCGGCGGCGCGCTACTGGTGGCCGGCGCGGCCTCGGCGCTGAACATCTCGGCCGCGGTCGGCGCGTTCCTGCTCGGGATCGCGATCTCCGGTTCCACCGCGCACGAGGCGGCGAAGCTGCTCGAGCCGCTGCGCGATCTGTTCGCCGCGATCTTCTTCGTCGCCTTCGGGCTGTCCATCGACCCGACCGCGATCCCGCCGGTATTCGGCTGGGCGGTGGCGCTGGCGGTGGTCACCGCGGGCACCAAGATGGCGGTCGGCTGGTGGGCGGCGAGCAGGCAGGGGATTCGCCGGAGGGGGCGTGCCAGGGCGGGCGCCGCGCTGGTGGCGCGCGGGGAGTTCTCCATCGTCATCGCCGGTCTCGCGGTCGCCTACGGCAAGGTCGACCCCCGGCTGGCCGCGCTCGCCTCCGCCTATGTGCTGCTGATGGCGATCATCGGGCCGATCGCGGCCAGGGTCGTCGAGCCGGTCGTCGAATTCACCCGCCGCCGGGCGGGTCTGGCGCCGAGCTGATCAGTCCACGACCCGGCGCGGCCAGGCGCCGACGCCGTCGTAGACCAATTCCTCGGTGTGGTGCTCCATGTAGGGGTGCGGCGGCATCGGCGCCACCGGCGTGACCTCGCGCGCCGGGCGCGGCTGAGGCCGGCGCCGGGAGGTCAGCCACATCCGCGGCAGCGCCTCCTCGTTCTCGATCTCGGTGAGACTCACACTGATCAGCACCAGCATGGTGACGATGCTGCTCACTCCGATCAGCGGTGCCAGCAGATCCATCGCGCCCGAGCCCGCGGGCGGTGCCGCCAGATGATTCGAGTGGGCGTGCATGGCGGCCATACCCGTGTAGTGCATGCCGCAGACCGCGACGCCCATGATGACGGCCGCGCCGACCGTCGCGAGAAAACCCTTGACGCGCAGGGTGAACCAGAGCGCCACGATCGAGGCGGCCACCGCGATCACCATCGACAGGGTGACGAACTTCGCGTCGTAGGTCACCGTCGCCGTCGACTTCATCGCGTACATGCCGGTGTAGTGCATGGTGCCGACGCCGAGCCCGGTGATCGTCCCGCCCGCCAGCAGCGAGCGCACGGTGGGCTGGGGCTTGTTGACCATGAACAGCCCGATCCCGACGACGACCATCGCGGTGATCGCGCTGAACATCGTCAGCGGCAGGTCGAAGCGGATCTCCGCGCCGCGGATGGAGAAGCCGAGCATCGCGATGAAATGCATGACCCAGATACCGGTTCCGCCGATCGCGATCGCGGCTCCGACCAGCCAGCCGACCCGTCCCTCCACCGCGTTGCGGCCGCGGGCCGCGCACTGCAGACCCAGCAGGCATCCGGTGACGGACATGAAATACGCGAGAACGGGAGTGATCCAGCCGTAGCTGAAGTGATAGATGTCGAGCACGCCGCGAAAAACCCTCAATGCCAAGTACCGCAGACCGGCGGCGGTAGAACGAAAAGCTGGGTGTGACGATACGGCGCAGATCGCGAATCCGGGTCGTTCACAGTGCAATCCGGCACTGTGGGTTTGATCACGAAACGGTTACCGAGTCCGGCTTATCGGGAATACCGACCGATCGGAATGTTCATTCGGAAACACAAAGCCCGTGCCCATCCGAGGATGGACACGGGCTTCGTGTCGGGACGCGCTAGTCGAGGTAGTCGCGCAGCACCTGTGAGCGGCTCGGGTGGCGCAGCTTGCTCATCGTCTTCGACTCGATCTGGCGGATGCGCTCACGCGTCACGCCGTAGACCTGGCCGATCTCGTCGAGGGTGCGCGGCTGGCCGTCGGTGAGGCCGAAGCGCAACCGCACCACGCCCGCCTCACGCTCGGACAGCGTCTCCAGCACCGACTGCAGCTGATCCTGCAGCAGGGTGAAGCTCACCGCGTCGACCGCGACGACAGCCTCGGAGTCCTCGATGAAGTCGCCGAGCTGGCTGTCGCCCTCGTCGCCGATGGTCTGGTCCAGCGAGATCGGCTCACGCGCGTACTGCTGGATCTCCAGCACCTTCTCCGGCGTGATGTCCATTTCCTTGGCGAGCTCCTCCGGGGTGGGCTCACGGCCCAGGTCCTGGAGCAGCTCGCGCTGGATGCGGCCGAGCTTGTTGATGACCTCGACCATGTGCACCGGGATACGGATGGTGCGGGCCTGGTCGGCCATGGCGCGGGTGATGGCCTGACGGATCCACCACGTCGCGTAGGTCGAGAACTTGTAACCCTTGGTGTAGTCGAACTTCTCGACCGCGCGGATCAGACCGAGGTTGCCCTCCTGGATCAGGTCCAGGAACGCCATGCCGCGACCGGTGTAGCGCTTGGCCAGCGAGACCACCAGTCGGAGGTTGGCCTCGAGCAAGTGGTTCTTGGCCCGGTTGCCGTCGCGCACGATCCAGTTGAAATCACGGCGGGTGGTCACCGACAGCTTCTCGCCCGCCTCGGCGAACTCGCGCATCTTCTCCGCGGCGAACAGGCCGGCCTCGATCCGCTTGGCGAGTTCGACCTCCTCCTCCGCGTTGAGCAGCGCGACCTTGCCGATCTGCTTGAGGTAGGCGCGCACCGAGTCGGCGGAGGCGGTGAGCTCGGCGTCCTTGCGGGCCTGCCGCAGCGCCTCGGACTCCTCCTCGTCCCACACGAAATCGCCGGAGGCCTTGTCCTTCTCGGACGGCTCCTCGGTCTCGGCTTCCTCGGTGGTGTCCTCGGCCACCTCTTCGACCAGGGCGTCACCGTCGGTGAGCTCGTCCTCGGAGACCTCGAGGTCACCGAGATCGTCGAGTTCGATCGACTCGTCGTCGAGCTGCTCCTCGCCACCCTCGGCCGACGTCGCCTTCTTGGCGGCGGTCTTCTTGGCGGGCGCCTTCTTGGCGGCAGCCTTCTTGGCCGGAGCCTTCTTGGCGACGGCCTTCTTCGCCGGGGCCTTCTTGGCAGCGGCCTTCTTGGCCGGAGCCTTCTTGGCCGGAGTGGTGGCGTCGGCGTCGGCGTCGGCCGAGTCGGCGGTCTGACGGGTATTCGTGGCTACCACGTACGCCCTTTCGTGACGGTCTCGTGCGGCGTCACGCCAGAGTGGTTTTCCGGCGGAGCGGTCGGTCGGGTTGCACCGGCGGTGCGTCGGTCGGGTGGAGCCGGTCTGTTCACCGGTCTTCTCGCGACCGGCCGCGGCCGGAAGGTTTCACCGGCTCACCGCCGGACGTGTTCCATTGTAACGATCCAACCAGGGTACTCATGGCACGATGCCACCCAGGCGTTGCGCCGACCTCCGCGCCGGGCTACGGCGCGATGCCCTTGTCGATGGCCATGGCCGCGCCGACGATACCCGCCGTGTTCTTCAACACGGCCGGAATCACCGGAGTTCGGTTGGTGAGCAACGGGATCCACTGTTCGTGATCACGGCTGATGCCGCCGCCCGCCACGATGACGTTCGGCCAGAACAGGTCCTCGAGGTGCCGCAGCACCGTGCTCACCCGCTCGGCCCACTGCGGGTAGGTGAGCTCCTCGCGGTCCTTGATCGACGCCGCGGCCAGATGCTCGGCCTCGTCGCCGCCGACCACCAGATGGCCGAGCTCGGAGTTGGGCACCAAGGTGCCGTTGTACATCAGCGCCGAGCCGATCCCGGTGCCGAAGGTGAGCAGCAGCGTCAGCCCGGCGAGCTCGCGGGCGGCGCCGTAGCTGTCCTCGGCCAGCCCGGCGGCGTCGGCGTCGTTGAGCACGGTCACCGCGCGCCCGCCCAGCGCCTTCGAGAACAGCTCGCGGGCGTCGGTGCCGATCCACGCGTGGTCGATGTTGGCGGCGGTCCTGGCGTGGCCGTCGAGCACCACACAGGGCAGGGTGATCCCGACCGGGCCGTCCCAGTCCGCCAGCGCCACCAGTTCGGCCACCGCGCCTGCGACGGCGTCCGGTGTGGCCGGCTGTGGCGTGGCGATCTTGAGGCGCTCGTGGGTCAGTGTGCCGGTCGCCAGGTCGACCACGGCGCCCTTCACCCCGCTACCGCCGATATCGATGCCGAATGCGTGCCCCCGAGCGGACATGGTTCAACCCCTTGCTGACGCGCCGATGTGCCTGACAAAGAGTAGCGGTAGTCACCCTGCGCGCGAGGTGAGGCCATCTGTGATCCGATGGAGTGGTGCCCGAACCCATCGTGTCCGAGACCGTCCTCGCCCCGACCGCCGCCGACCACGAGGAGTTGCGGCTGCTGGCCGTCGAACTCGCCGAGGCGGCGGCCGCGCACGTGCGTGCCCGCAGGCCCCAGGTATTCGCCGCCGGTGGCCCGGCCGCGGGCGCCGTGGCAACGAAAGGCCACATCACCGATCCGGTCACCGTCGTCGACACCGAATCCGAGCAGCTGATCCGCGCGCTGCTGGCCGAGCGCAGGCCCGCCGACGCGATCCTGGGCGAGGAGGGCGGTGGCGATGTCGGCGCGACCGCGGCGGGTGCGATCACCTGGGTCGTCGATCCGATCGACGGCACCGTGAACTTCCTCTACGGCCTGCCCGGCTACGCGGTCTCGGTGGCCGCCGTGCGCGACGGCGAACCGGTCGCGGGCGCGGTCGTCGACGTGGCCGCGGCGACCACCTACAGTGCCGCGCGCGGCGGCGGCTCCTACGCCGTGCGCGCCGACGGCACCCGCACGAAACTGGCGTGCGCGCAGGAGGATTCGCTGACGGTGGCGCTCGTCGGCACCGGCTTCGCCTACGGCAGGCAGCGGCGCGCGCGGCAGGCGCGGTTCCTCACCGAGGTGCTCCCGGAGATCCGCGACATCCGCAGGCTCGGCGCGGCCGCCATGGACCTGTGCCACGTCGCGGCGGGCGAACTCGACGCCTACTACGAGCACGGCCTCAACGCCTGGGACTGGGCCGCCGGTGCGCTGATCGCCGCCGAGGCCGGTGCGGTCGTGCATGTTCCCGACGTCACCGTCGGCGGCGCGGAGGGGGAGCTGACGATCGTGTCCGCGCCGGGCGTGGCGGCCGACCTGACCGCCCTGCTCACCCGTGTCGGCGCGACGACCGCCCTGCCCGACTGACACGCACGCGCCGCGGGCCGATGGACCCGCGGCGCGTGGCTCAGCTCAGCACTTGACGGTGCGGGCGGCGTCCAGCAGCGCGGGATCGATCGAGGACGAGCTGGCGCCCGGGGCGAGGTTCTTCAGCGACCGCAGCACCTCCTCGGCGTCGGCGCCGGGGCGCAGCGATTCGCCGAAGGCCAGGCCGAGCACCAGATCGACGGTGTCGTCGGTGCGCGGATCCTCGATCAGTTCCGCGCACGGCGCGACCAGCTGCACCGAGGCGGCGGCGGGCCTGCCGTTGACGCCGTAGCGGATCTGGCCGGTGCAGTTGAGGTCACCGTTGACATAGACCGGATCGTTACCGACCTGTGTCCCCGGCGCGCCCGCGAACCCGAGGTCGCCCAGCGCGGCCGCGATGTTGCCCGCCTGACCGCTCTTGCCGTTGGCGTTGAAGACGCGCACCTTCGACTCCGACAGGGCCGCGGGGTCGACGTCGTCGAGCCGGGAGGGGCCCATCCGGGTGCCGAGCGGTGCGGGCTGGGCCGCGTTGGTGGCCGTCGGCGTGCTCGGTGCGTTGCACGCCATCGGCTCGTTGCTGTCGTCATGGGTCCGAAACGCCGTGATCCAGACGAACAGGCTCACCAGGGCCAGCACGAGGACGAGCGCGAGCCAGAGCTCGGGCCGCCGCCGCGGGAAGGGTTTGCCGTCGCGATCGGTCGCGCTGCCTTCGGTGATCAGTGAAACCACGCGCTCACTCTACGAGTCCGGCGCCGCCGCGCGAGTGCGGGAGGTCTCGGCGAGTTTCCCGCCAGGTGAAGATTCGTCGTCGGTTTCGACTCGGCCGGGTTTTGATTGCGACATTTGTCCGTAGGTCCGCTATTGTCTGGCCGCCCAGATCGAATAATCACCGGTGAAACGGTGGTCGGTCGCGGGAACAACAAGGGCATGTCCTGCGTTAACCGAACGCTGTCTGAGTCATCGATCCTCGATCGACGCTGATAGGCGACCGGTGTACGTGTGAGGTGCACCACCGGCGGGGCGGTACGAACGCCGGACCCCAGCGGGGTACGGCAATCGAACTGATCCGGGATATACGGAGTAAGGACTGAGGGGAAGACGACATGGCAACCGACTATGACGCACCGCGGCGCACCGAATCCGACGAAGTGTCGGAGGATTCGCTCGAGGAGCTGAAGGCCCGCCGCAACGAGGCGCAGTCCGCCGTCGTGGACATCGACGAGTCCGATACGGCGGAATCGTTCGAGCTTCCCGGCGCGGACCTGTCCGATGAGGTACTCAGCGTTCGGGTGGTCCCGAAGCAGGCGGACGAGTTCACCTGTTCGAGCTGCTTCCTCGTGCACCATCGCAGCCGACTGGCCAGCGAGAAGGGCGGCCAGCTGATCTGCATGGACTGCGCCGCCTAGGCGACGCGACGGGTCAGCCCGCGCTCGGGAGTCCGAGCGCGGCCAAGACCCGGTCCGGCCTGCGCGTACTGACCAACCAGTACGGCGTCGGGTCGTCCGGGTCGTCCAGAACGAGCAGCGCCATCGGGCCGATCCACGCCCGGTGCTGCACATACGCGGCGGGGTCGAGCTGTCGGCCCAGCGCCGCACTCTTGGCCGTCGGTGCGACGGCCGCGGCGCGCGCGACGAAGCTCACCGGCAGGTGGGCGCGGTCGACGCGCAGTTCCGCCGTACCGTCGGCGGCGACGGTGACCTCGAGGCGATGCCGCGACATCCACAGCAGGATCCAGACCGGGATCGGCGCCAGCAGCACGTAGGGCAGCCACGCCCGCAGCCCCTGCGCGCCCATGTGGATCTCGGCGGCCAGCAGGTCGGCGATGGCGAATCCGATCGGCCACCACCACAGCGGCACCCAGAGGCGTTCGCGGTAGGGCGAGACACCGTGTCCCGAGGACGCTGAGCGCTCGGTGTCGGCGGGGTCGGTGGTCGGCGAATGGGGCTGGTCGGGCACCCCTCAACACTAGGTCACCGCACCAGGGCGGCGACGAGAAGGTCCGGCGCCGACCGCGTAGGCTCGACCGATGTGAACGCACTTGCACCGATTCCGCTGCGGCGGCTCGATCCCGGCATCCCTGTGCCGACGCGTGCCCATCCGGGTGACGCGGGCGTCGATCTCTGTACCACCGAGGACGTGATCATCGAACCGGGCGAGCGGGTGCTGGTCGGCACCGGGATCGCGATCGCGCTGCCCGTCGGCACGGTCGGGTTGATCCATCCCCGGTCCGGCCTGGCCGCCAAGGCGGGCCTGTCGGTGGTCAACACTCCCGGCACGGTCGACGCGGGCTATCGCGGTGAGATCAAGGTGTGCCTGATCAATCACGATCCCCGCACGGCGATCGAGTTGCGGCGCGGCGATCGCATCGCGCAATTGCTGGTGCAGCGGGTCGAGCTGGTCGATTTCACCGAGGTCGACGATCTCGACGAGACCACCCGCGGTACCGGCGGATACGGGTCGAGCGGCGGGCATGCCAGCCTGGCCGGCGAGGAGGCGTAATGGGTCTGTTCGGGAAGAAGAAGCGCGCACCGCGTGACGACGCGGCCTACGCCGACGCGGAGTACGCCGACGCGGGCGATTACACCGATGCCGACGGCTTCGACGAGTTCGAGGACGAGTACGACACCGACGAGTTCCAGCGCCCCGACTTCGCGCGCCTGGACTTCGACGATGCCCCGACCGACGAGCGCATCTACGGCAATTTCGACCACGAGCCGGACGCCGCCGCGGGTCCGTACGACATCAGCGAAGTGTCCGAGGAGATGATCGCGCGCCGCCTCGATCTGGGATCGGTGGTCATTCCCGTCCCGGCGGGTGGACAGCTACAGGTCGAGATGAGCCCCGACGGCACCCCGCAGGCGGTGCACCTGGCCACCGAGCACGGCAGGCTCACCGTGGCCGCCTACGCGGCGCCGAAGTCGGCTGGGCAGTGGCGCACGGTCGCCGCCGATCTGGCCGAGTCGCTGCGTGGTGACGGCGCGAGCGTCGCCGTGGAGAAGGGGCCGTGGGGCCGCGAGGTCAAGGCCATCACCGAGGGTGCCGACCTGCGGTTCATCGGCGTCGACGGTCCGCGCTGGATGATCCGGCTGGTCGCCGCGGGTCCGTCGGGCGCGGTCGACGAGCGCAGTCCGCTGATCACCGCGGCCCGCGCGGTTCTGGCCGATGCCGTGGTGCGGCGCGGTGACGAGCCCCTGCCGGTGCGTGATCCGCTGCCGGTGGTGCTGCCCCAGGAACTGGCCGAACAGCTGGCCGCCGCCCATCAGCAGCAGGTGCTCGCCCAGCAGCAGGCGCTGGCCGCCCAGGCCGCCGCGGCGCAGGCCGCGCCCACCTCGGCGCTGCCGCCGAAGATGCCCGACGAGCCGCGTCGCGGTGCCGACGGCTCGGCCATGCAGCAGCTCGGCCTGAACTGAGAACCGAACGCGCACAGCCGGTTTCCGCGGATGCGCGGGCGAACCGGCTGTGTCGCGGGGAGGTCGGGGCAGTCGCCGGGGTCGCTCGGCGCCTCCGAGCGGCCCGTCCGCGGCGTGGTCTCGGCCTAGGTGCGCGCCGGGGTCGAATCGGCTTGCAGCGCTGCCAGTTCGGCGAATCCCGCCGAACCCAGCACCGCCGGATCGGCACCCAGTTCGGCGAGAGTCACCTGCCGCAGCCGCGCCTGCGGCAGCGTCGCGGCCCACTGTTCGGCGACGGCGATCGGGTGCACCGGGTCGTCGCTCGCGCCGACCACGGCCACCGGCACCGCGGTGCTCGCCAGCCGCTCGACCGTCGGCCAGGAGTAGGCGGCCGCCTCGTCGAGCGCCCGCGGCAGGTGCGGCCACTGACCGCGCCAGGACTGGGTGAGCGCGTCGGCCAGCCAGACCGGACTGGAGGCGCGCATCCGCTCGAGCACCGCGTCCAGTCCGTCGGCGCGCAGTTGCTCGGCGGTAACCGAAGCGCTCAGCGCGGCCGGGCAGGCGGCGGTTTCGGCACCCGTCCAAGCGGGTAATGCCGTGATGACACCGACCACCGCGGTCGGGTGCCCGGCTGCCCAGTCGAGTGCGATCGCGGCGCCGAGGGAGATCCCTGCGGCCAGGACGGGGCCGCGGGCCGCGGCGGCGTCCAAAGCCGCGGTACAGCTCGCGATCACGGCCTGGGGGTCCGGTTCGACGGCGACGAACGTCAGTCCGTGCGCGGCTGCGGCCGGTCCGAACGCGCGGGCGGCGAAATCGGCGTCGGAACCGGTTCCGGGCAGGGCGACCACGGTGACCTGGGATGGGGTGCGCAACACGGACCGAGCGTAGCGGCCGGTCGTTTGCCCATCTACAGTGGCGGTGTACGGCCAACTAGCGGGAGAAGCGTGCCATGTCGTCATCCACGGGCGGACACAAGTCGGGATCGGGTCCGGACTCGGGATATTTTCGTCGACTCGGTCGCCGCTTGACCGCCGATATCGACCAGCTCGACGCCGAGGAACTGGCGGAGACGGCCGATGCCTCCGGTGCCCGGCGCGCGGTGGATTGTTGTCGCGGTGAGGAAGCCACCATCCTGGGTAGGCTCCGCAGCGTCGAAGCGTGTCCCAAGGCCGCGGGCGCGACCGTGCAGGCCGAGTTCTACGACGGCACCGACGCGATCACCCTGGTCTGGATCGGCCGCAGGCGCATTCCGGGCATCGAACCGGGCAGGCGGATCCTGGTCCGTGGCCGCGTGGGCGATCGCGACGGCCGCAAAGTGATCTTCAACCCCTACTACGAATTGCGCGGGAACAGCTGACGTATGCCCTCCAGCGACGGTTACCGCGCCGATGCGGACCCCGAGCCCACCGTGGCGCTGCCGGTGGCGACCGATGATCCGGTCGACCCCGAGGTGGACGCCGAGGTCGAGCAGGCCGAGCAGACGTTGCTCGAGCAGCTCGGCGGCGTCAGCGGGCTGATCTACTCCACCCTGCCCGTGCTGGTGTTCGTCCCGGTGAACACCGTCGCCGGCCTGACCGCGGCCATCTGGGCGGCCCTCGGCGTCGCCGCGGGCGTGCTGGTGTGGCGGCTGTACAAGCGCAGCCCCGTGCAGCCCGCGATCTCGGGCTTCCTCGGCGTCGGCGTGTGCGCGTTCATCGCCTACCGGATGGGCGAGGCCAAGGGCTTCTTCCTGTTCGGCATCTACACCAGCCTGGTGTACGCCGGCGTGTTCGCGTTGTCGATCCTGTTCCGCTGGCCGCTGGTCGGCGTGATCTGGGGCGCCCTCAACGGGCACGGCACCGGCTGGCGCGCCGATCGGCGCATCCGCAGGCTCTACGACCTGGCCACCGTCGTGTGGGTGGTTGTCTTCGGCGCCCGCTACCTGGTCCAGTCCCAGCTCTACGACACCGACCACACCACCTGGCTGGCCGTGGCCAGGATCGGCATGGGCTGGCCGCTGACGGCGGTCGCGCTGGTGGTCACCGTGTGGGCGGTGCGCCGGGCCGGGCACCTGCCGATCGAGAAATCCGGCGCCGGAACGGATTCCGCCCGCGCCTGAGGGTGGCCACACCGCCGCCGGAGGTGGGGAAGTACCCACCCTGGGGTGCCTGGTAGCCCCGACGAGTTCGTCGCACGATCAATGCGTACCGAAAACGCAGTGATCGTGAAAGGACCGGCGACCATGATGGCTACCGAGCACCGCCCCGGCGCATCGAAGAAGTCGAACGCCTCCGTGCTGTCGGAGAGCAAGCGCATCGGAGCCGAGCTGGACGCGCTGATCGGGCCCGCCGCGGCCGGTGACCGCGACGCCGTCGCCGAGATCGTGCGCCTGGTGCACCCGCTGGTCCGGCGGTACTGCTCGGCCCGGATGGGCGCCACAGGGCATCTCACCGTCACCGCCGACGACGTCACCCAGGAAGTGCTGATGGCCACCGTGACCGCCATCCCGCGCTACCGCGACCAGGGCAAGTCGTTCCTGGCCTTCGTCTACGGGATCGCCGCCAACAAGGTCTCCGACGCGTTCCGCCGGGCCAAGCACACCGCGTACCCGATGGCCGAGCTGCCCGACACCGCGTCCGGTGCGGCGGGCCCGGAGGAGTGGGCGCTGGCGCTGGAGCGCCGCGCGGCCACCCGTGACCTCATGCAGGTGCTCGCGCCCAACCACCGCGAGGTGCTGGTGATGCGGATCGTGCTCGGCTGGAGCGCGGCCCAGACCGCCGAGGCCATCGGCACCAGCCCCGGCGTCGTGCGGGTGATGCAGCACCGCGCGCTCAACAAGCTGCGCGCGGAGCTGAAGGTCGCCTGACTCGGCCGCTGCCCGCGTCGCGAACCGTAGCGCCGGAGTTACGGTTTGATGCCGTGGGTGGCCAGCGTCAGGCGCAGGTCCTCCTCGGCTTCCACCGAGGTGACGAACAGCAGTTCGTCCTCGCCTTCGAACGGGTCGTCGGGCTGGGGCACGATCACCCGGCCGCCGCGCAGGATGGTCACCAGCGCGGTGTCGCGCGGCATCACCAGGCTGCGGACCGGCTTGCCCGCGAGCTGGGTGTCGGCGGGCAGGGTGATCTCGACCAGGTTGGCCTGGCCCTGCCGCAGCGTCATCAGCCGCACCAGATCACCGACCGACACGGCTTCCTCGACGAGCGAGGCGAGCAGCCGCGGCGTCGACACCGCCACATCGACGCCCCACGACTCGTTGAACAGCCATTCGTTGCGCGGATCGTTGACCCGCGCGACCACCCGGCGCACGCCGAACTCGGTCTTGGCGAGCAGGCTGTGCACCAGATTCGCCTTGTCGTCGCCGGTGGCGGCGATGACCACCTCGTAGGTCTCGAGTCCCGCGTTCTCCAGCAGCGACAGCTCACAGGCGTCGGCGTGCACCCAGACAGCGTCGGGGATGGCGGGCGGATCGATGTGGTCGAGCTGACGTTCCAGCAGCATCACCCGATGCCCGCCGCGTAGCAGTTCCCTGGCGATCGAGCGCCCGACGGCGCCCGCTCCGGCGATGGCCACCTTCATGTTGTTCAGTCCTCGCTTGTGGGAGCCTTGGCGGCCATCGCGACCGCCTCACCGACGCTGCCGGACGTCGCCGCGACATAGACCACATCGTCGGCCTGGACGATGGTCTTGGAATCGGGCAGCAGACCCTGGCCGAAGCGCAGGATGAACGCCACCCGCACCCCGAGGTCGCGTTCCAGATCGCGCACTGTGCGGCCGGACCAGTCCTCGTGCAGGGTGAGTTGAGTGACAGCCACCGCGCCCGTGGGGTCGCGCCAGGTGGTGGTGGAGTTGTCGCCGATGAGGGTGCGCAGGAACCGGTCGGTGGTCCACGGGACGGTCGCGATCGTCGGAATGCCGAGCCGCTCGTACACCTCGGCGCGCTTGGCGTCGTAGATCCGGGCGACGACCCGCTCGACGCCGAACATCTCCCTGGCCACCCTGGCCGAGATGATGTTGGAATTGTCGCCCGAGGACACCGCGGCGAAGGCGTCGGCACGTTCGATTCCCGCGCGGGTCAGTACATCCCGGTCGAAGCCGACACCGACCACTTCCTGCCCGGTGAACCCCTCACCCAGCCGGCGGAACGCGCTCGGATCGCGGTCGATCACCGTGACCTCGTGCCCCACCCGGACCAGGGCGCGCGCCAGCGACGAGCCGACCCGTCCGCACCCCATGATCACTACGTACACCGTGCACCCTCGTTCCTGGCCAACCCGTGGCATCCGGCTTGGACCGTACCCGCCGCATGCTCCCATCGCCCATTTTCCCCCGGGCGACGCGGCACAAACAATCACGACACCGGGCCGGTGTGCCGCCGATGTGCGCGCGAAGGCGCAGGCGTTCTCCTCTATGCTCAGCCCGGTGTCCAAGTTGACGACGGCAGCCAAGCGATTGCTGCTCGGCAGGCCGTTCCGCAGCGATTCGCTCGGCCACACGCTGTTGCCCAAACGTATCGCTCTGCCCGTGTTCGCCTCCGACGCGATGTCGTCGGTGGCGTACGCGCCGGAGGAGATCTTCCTGGTGCTCTCGGCTGCGGGCATCTCGGCCTACCTGTACGCCCCCTGGGTCGGCCTGGCCGTCGCGTTCGTGATGGCCGTGGTGGTCGCCAGTTACCGGCAGAACGTGCACGCCTACCCGTCCGGCGGCGGCGACTACGAGGTCGCGACGACGAACCTGGGGCCCAACGCCGGCCTGACCGTCGGCAGCGCGCTACTGGTCGACTACGTGCTCACGGTGGCCGTGTCGATCTCCTCGGCGGCGTCGAACATCGGCTCGGCCATCCCGTTCGTCGCGACCCACAAGGTCCTGTTCGCGGTGGTGGCGATCGCGATCCTCACCGCGATCAACCTGCGTGGTGTCCGCGAATCGGGCACCGCCTTCGCTATCCCGACCTACGCCTTCATCGCCGGCATGTTCGTCATGCTGGGCTGGGGCATGTTCCAGATCTTCGTGCTGGGCGACGACATCCAGGCTGAATCCGCCGGTTTCGGGCTCAACGCCGAGGACGAGCATCTCTACGGCCTGGCCTTCGCCTTCCTCATCGCCCGCGCCTTCTCCTCCGGCTGCGCGGCGCTGACCGGTGTCGAGGCGATCAGCAACGGCGTGCCTGCGTTCCGCAAGCCCAAGTCGCGCAATGCCGCGACCACGCTGCTCATGCTGGGCACCTTCGCGATCGTGCTGCTGATGGGCATCATCATCCTGGCGCAGAAGATCGGCGTCGTCTACGCCCACGACACCGCGAACCTGGTCGGCGCGCCGGCCGACTACCAGCAGAAGACCCTGATCGCGCAGATCGCCGAGTCCGTCTTCCACGGCTTCCCGATCGGCTTCTTCTTCATCACCATCGTCACCGCGCTGATCCTGGTGCTGGCCGCCAACACCGCGTTCAACGGCTTCCCGGTGCTCGGCTCGATCCTCGCCCAGGACCGCTACCTGCCGCGCCAGCTGCACACCCGGGGCGACCGGCTGGCCTTCTCCAACGGCATCCTGTTCCTGTCCGGCGCCGCGATCGCGTTCGTGGTGCTGTTCGGCGCCGAGGTGACCAAGCTCATCCAGCTCTACATCGTGGGTGTGTTCGTCTCGTTCGTGCTGAGTCAGACCGGCATGCTGCGGCACTGGACGCGACTGCTGCGCACCGAGACCGATCCGGCGCAGCGTTCGAAGATGAAGCGGTCCAGGGTGATCAACGCGGTCGGCCTCACCGCGACCGGCACCGTGCTGGTGATCGTGCTGGTCACCAAGTTCTTCGCAGGCGCCTACATCGCGATCATCACGATGGTGGCGATCTTCGTTGTGATGAAGCTCATCCGCAAGCACTACGACTCGGTCTCGCGCGAACTCGACGAATCCGATTGGGACGGTGTGCTGCCCAGCCGCACCCATTCCATCGTGCTGGTCTCCAAACTGCACCTGCCGACCCGGCGCGCGCTGGCCTACGCCCGCGCGACCCGCCCGGACACGCTCGAGGCGATCACGGTCAACGTCGACGACGCCGACACCCGCAGGCTCGTGCGCGAGTGGGAGAACAGCGAGATCAACGTGCCGCTGAAGGTGGTCGAATCGCCATACCGCGAGATCACCAAGCCGGTGCTGGACTACGTCAAGCGGGTCCGCAAGGACGCACCGCGCGATGTCGTCACCGTGTTCATCCCCGAGTACGTCGTCGGTCACTGGTGGGAGCAGGTGCTGCACAACCAGTCGGCGCTGCGGCTCAAGGGCAGGCTGCTGTTCGAGCCGGGCGTGATGGTCACCAGCGTGCCGTGGCAGCTCAGCTCCTCCACCCGGGCCAAGCAGCCCGCCGAGGTGAACGCGCCGGGATCGGTGCGCCGCGGCTTCGACGAGCCGGGTCGTCGACGATGAGCGATTGGCGCGGAGAGGAATTCGAGATCCGGCTCGGGCCACCAGGGCACGGCGGATTCTGCGTCGGCCGCCATGAGGGACGCGTGGTGTTCGTGCGCCACGGTCTGCCGGGCGAGCTGGTGCGCGCCCGGGTCACCGAGGACCGGGGCGGGTCGTTCTGCCGGGCCGACGCCGTCGAGATCGTCGAGGCGTCCGCCGACCGGGTGCCTGCCACCTGCCCGGTGTCCGGGCCCGGTGGCGCGGGCTGCTGTGATTTCTCCTTCGCCACCCCCGCCGCGCAGCGCGCGCTCAAGGCCACCGTGGTGGCCGAGCAGCTGCGCAGGCTGGCCGGGGTGGACCGGGAGGTGACGGTCGAGCCGATCGCCGGTGACTCCGGCGAGGCCACCGGCGGCTGGCGCACGCGCGTGCGGCTGGTCGTCGACGGCGCGGGCCGGGCCGGGGTGCACCGTTTCCGTAGCACCGCGGTGATCCCGGATCTGCGCTGCCCGCAGCCGGTGGCCGGCGCGCTCGACGGTGTCGCCGACCGGCTCTGGACACCGGGGTCGGACCTGGTCGTCGCCGTGGACGGTGACGGTGTGCGCCACATCGTGGAATTGGCGGCGGTGCCCGACACCGCGCAGCCGGGCGGCCGTCCGTCGACCCCGCGTGGCGCGGGCCGTGGTCGTGGCCGGCGGCCCACCCGCCGCCGGGAGTCCGGCGGTGACGAGCGCGGCGCGATCCGGGACCGGGCCGCCGCGCGTAAGTCGGCCACCAACGCGCCCCGCGAGGAGTGGGTGATGGCGGGCACCGGCCGGGCCGTGGAATACGTGGCGGGCCGTCGCTGGGAACTGTCGGCGACCGGCTTCTGGCAGGCGCATCGCGGTGCCGCGCAATGCTATTCGGATCTCGTCGCGGAATGGTCGGGCCTGGCTCCCGGCGGTTCGGGCTGGGATCTCTACGCCGGTGTCGGGGTGTTCGCGGCGCGGCTGGCCGAGCAGACCGGCCAGACCGGCGCGGTCGCCGCCGTCGAATCGGCGCGCGCGGCCGTCGCCGACGGCACCGCCGCCCTGCGCGATCTGCCCTGGCTGGACCTGCGCGCCGACCGGGTCGAACGCTGGGTGCGCACCCGCGCCGACGGGGCCGGACCCGATGTCGTGGTGCTGGATCCGCCGCGGGCGGGCGCGGGCAAGGAGGTCGTGGCCGCCGTCACCGACGCGGATCCGCGCCGGATCGTCCACATCGGTTGCGACCCCGCGTCTTTCGCCCGCGACCTCGGGTTGTATCTCGACGCCGGTTATCACCTCGCGGACCTGCGCGCCTTCGACGCGTTCCCGGCGACTCACCACGTCGAATGCGTAGCCCTGCTCGACCGCTGAGGATCAGTCCAGGGCCCAGGTGACCCGGACGGTGGCGCCGACCTCGGTCTCCCCGGGAACCACCGGTACCGGCGAACTTGCCCTGGCCATCAGCATCGGCGCGCTGTCCATCTCGGCGCTGATGTCGTAGGCGCGGGGGAGCGGCATGGCGGTGTCCTCGGTGATCTGCAGCACCTCGCCCAAGGTGACGCCGGCACGGGCGGCGTACTGCGCGGCTTTGGTCTTCGCGTCGTCAAAGGCGGCGTCGCGCGCTTGCGCGAGCAGTGGCTCGGGGTCGGCGATCCCTCGGGTCAGACCGCCGAGGCGGACATCGTCGCCGCCCGCGGTCACCGCGGACGCCACGGTCTCGGCCGGTTCGGTGCCCGTGCCGTCGCGAAGGGACACACTGAGCCCCGTGGTGGCGAGGTAGCCGGAGATCTCGCTGCGTCCCTGATCGGTGTAGACCGTCTCGGTGCGCACGCTCAGCCCGCTGGTCGCCATGTCGGCATCGCTCACCCCGGCCGCGCGCAGGGCGGCGACGACGGCGCTCACCCGGTCACCGGCGCGCCCGTAGGCGGCGGCGACGGTGTCGGCGCGCGACTCCACCGACAGGGTGACCCGGATCAGATCCGGAACCGCGCGCACCGTGCCGCGCCCGACTATCGTGGTGCTCGCCTGCCAGGATTTCTTGCCCACCGCGGTACTCCTGTCGGTCGAAGGATGCTGTGCTGCCCAACGTCTCGCGGCGGGCCCGAGTTCCCCGTCAGTAATTGCCCGCGTTGCCGGACAGGGTCCGCACCGCGGCTTCCATCTGTGCGTAGGCGGCAGCGGCGAGGCGCTGCAGCAGAGCCATTTTCAGTGCCGGATGGCCCTGGGTGAGCTGATCGAAGACCTCCGGCCGCATCACCGCCACCCGGACCGGCGTCTCGGCGATGATCTCGTTGACGAACGGTTTCCCGAGCAGCATCGGGATCTCGCCGAACGACATCCCCGCCGACAGCGTCACCAGCCGGTGCACGCGTCCGTCGGTGCCGGGGAAGGTCATGCGCACGCGGCCGTCCAGGATCAGGAACAGCCCGCAACGCGGGTCGCCCCGGTCGGCGATCATCTCGCCGCGCGCGAAGGTCCGTGGTTCGAAGTCCTTCGTCAGCAGGGTGCGTTTCTCGGGGTCCAGACCGGCCAGCAGCGGGTGCTCGTCGAGCGTGATCGTGCGGCGGTGCTCGGCGCCCGGCGGACGGTGCCTGGCCAGGATGATGTCCTCGCACCACTCGGTCGCGGTGTCGCGGTCGACGAACACCCGCCCGCGCGGATCGTCGGGGTCGAGGCTCGACGCCTCGTGCCCGAGCCGGGCCTCGGGATCGACCAGCGCGACCCGGCTGCCCCGCCGGACCAGTTCGTTCTGCAGCGCGTCGAGCATCTCCCGCGCCACCGCGCTCACCTCGCCCACCCGGCGCAGGTCGATGACCAGGGCGTCGAGCTCGCCGACTTTGCTCTCGATCGAGCGCACCGTCCGCTCGGCGCCCGCGAAGAGCAGGTCGCCGTGCAGTTCGTAGACCCTGGCCCGGTCACCGTGGTCGGCCAGCACGGCGGCGTCCTCGGGGGAGCGGCGCAGCCGCGAGGGCACCTGCGCGACCGTGTAGTCGGCCCGGATGGCGGTGCGGGCGGCGCGGGTCACGTGACAGAAGTGCAGTTCGAGCCGCCGCGACAGCTCCCGGCAGGCCGCGACGCCGCGCACGCTGTTGCCCTGGCCGTCCAGTCGCGGCGAGTACACCGAGATCCCGAGCTGGCCCGGCAGCACGGCGATGATCCCGCCACCGACACCGCTCTTGGCGGGCAGCCCGACCGTGGTCACCCAGTCACCGGCCGCGTTGTACATGCCGCAGGTCGTCATCACGCTGAGCACGCGCTCGGTCAGCGCGGTCGACAGCGCCCGCTCCCTGGTCTTCGGATTCACGCCGTTGTCGGCCAGCGTCGCCGCCATCAGGGCCAGGTCCGCGCAGGTGATCTCGAGCGAGCACTGCCGGAAGTAGCGGTCGACCGCGTCGTCGGGATCGACGTCGATGATGCCGACCGAGCGCAGCATGTAGCCGATCGCGCGGTTGCGGTAGCCGGTGCGCGCCTCGGACTCGTAGACCGCCTGGTTCATCGTCAGCTCGCGCCCGGCGAAGCGGGAGTAGCAGCGCCGGACCCGCTCGAACTTGTCGGCGGCGTCGCGGCCGTCGATCAGCGAGGCGGCGGTGATCGCACCGGAGTTGATCATCGGATTGCTCGGGCGCTGGGTGTCGGGCTCGAGGGCGATCTCGTTGAACGGCTCGCCCGAGGGTTCGACATCGATATGCGCGGCCACCCCGTCCAGGCCGCGATCGGCCAGCGCGAGCGCGTAGGTGAACGGCTTGGAGATGGACTGGATGGTGAACCCGATGTCGGTGTCGCCGACCTGGTAGATCAGCCCGTCCGCGGTGGCCAGGCACAGCCCGAACGAGTCGGGCGCGACCGCGGCCAGTTCGGGGATGTAGTCGGCGGGCGCGCCGGAGGTGTCCTCGCGGCAGACCGCGTACACCTCGTCGAGCATGCCCGTCACCACGCCGGGGTCGATCGTGCGCGCAACACCGTCCGGTTCGGCCACAGCGACACTCTAGGACGCGGTGTGGCCGGTCCCGTGGGGGCGCGCGGGGGAGATAGTCCTCACAGCCGATCGGGGCCCGTGGCGACGCCGCCAGGCGGCAGCGCGCCCTGTTCAGCGGCGTGCGGCGCGGACCGCCACGCCCGCTGTGATCTCCGCCGCGAGGCACCCGGAAGGGGCCGCGAGCCGGAGCTGCCCGCACGGCCAAATACACTGGGCGGATCACACAGTAGTCCGGAGGGAGCGAGTTCAGGTGGGAGTGCTGTCGCGGGTGGATTCACCCGAAGATCTGCGCCGGCTGAGCGTGCCGCAACTGCGGGATCTGGCGGACGAGATCCGCGAGTTCCTGGTGCAGAAGGTCGCCGCCACCGGAGGCCACCTCGGCCCCAACCTAGGCGTGGTCGAACTGACCATCGCGCTACACCGGATCTTCGATTCCCCGGCCGATCCGCTGATCTTCGACACCGGCCACCAGGCCTACGTGCACAAGATCCTCACCGGCCGCAAGGACCGGTTCGACTCGCTGCGCATGCGCGACGGCCTGTCGGGCTACCCGAGCCGGGCCGAGAGCGAACACGACTGGGTGGAGTCCTCGCACGCCTCGGCCGCGCTGTCCTACGCCGACGGCCTGGCCAAGGCCTTCGCGCTGAGCGAGCAGAACCGCACGGTCGTCGCCGTCGTCGGTGACGGCGCGCTCACCGGCGGCATGTGCTGGGAGGCGCTCAACAACATCGCGGGCGCGCCCGACCGGCCGGTGGTGGTCGTGGTCAACGACAACGGCCGCTCCTACGCGCCGACCATCGGCGGCCTCGCCGACCGGCTGACCGCGCTGCGCACCCAGCCCGCCTACGAGCACGCCCTCGACGCCGGGAAACGTCTGCTCAAGAGCATTCCCGCCGTGGGGGATTCGGCGTATTCGATGGTCCACGCGCTCAAGGCCGGGATCAAGGACGCGGTGAGCCCGCAGGAGCTGTTCTCCGATCTGGGGATGAAGTACGTCGGCCCGGTCGACGGTCACGATCTCGTCGCGCTCGAGGCGGCCATGCGGCGCGCCAAGGACTTCGGCGGCCCCGTCGTCGTGCACGTGGTCACCCGCAAGGGCAACGGCTACGAGCACGCCGAGAACCACGTCGCCGACCAGATGCACGCCTGCGACCCGATCGACCCGCTCACCGGCCGCCCGCTCGCGGGTAAGAAGGCCAAGGGCTGGACGGCGGTGTTCTCCGAGGAGCTCATCGAGCACGCGTCGCGGCGCGAGGACATCGTCGCCATCACCGCGGCCATGCCCGGCCCGACCGGCCTCGCGCCCTTCGGCGAGCGCTTCCCGAACCGCATGTTCGACGTGGGCATCGCCGAACAGCACGCGATGACTTCGGCGGCGGGTCTGGCGCTGGGCGGCATGCACCCCGTCGTCGCGATCTACTCCACCTTCCTCAACCGTGCCTTCGACCAGCTGCTGATGGATGTCGCGCTGCTGAAGCAGCCGGTCACGGTGGTACTGGACCGCGCGGGCATCACCGGCCCCGACGGCGCCAGCCACAACGGCATGTGGGACTTCTCGCTGCTCGGCATCATCCCCGGCATCCGGGTCGCCGCCCCGCGTGACGGCGCCACCCTGCGCGAGGAACTCGCCGAGGCGCTGGCGATCTCGGACGGTCCGACGGTGCTGCGGTTCCCGAAGGGCAGTGTCGCCGAGGACATCACCGCCGTAGAACGCCTCGACGGTGTCGACGTGCTGCGCCTGGCGGTCCCGGGCGCGGGCTCGGCGCAGGCCCAGCACGGCGATGTCCTGATCGTCGCGGTCGGCCCGTTCGCCGAGACGGCCATGCGGGTCGCCGAACTTCTGGAGCCCCAGGGCATCTCGGTCACTGTGGTCGATCCGCGCTGGGTCATCCCGGTGTCGGACACGCTGGTCAAGCTGGCCGAGAACTACCGGCTCGTCGTCACCGTCGAGGACGGCGGCCTGCACGGCGGCATCGGTTCGACGGTCTCGGCCCGCCTGCGCGATGCCGGTCTCGACGTGCCGACCCGCGATCTCGGTGTGCCCCAGCAGTTCCTGGATCACGCCTCGCGCGGGGAGATCCTCGAGGAGCTGGGGCTGACCCCCGACGCGATCGCCCAGCGCATCGGCGGCTGGCTGCAGTCGCGCTGAACCCGCGAGAACCTGCGCGCTCGGTGACGACACCGGGCGCGCAGTGCGTTCACTGCCCGGGGCGCCGGGCCACGACGGCGAAGTTCAGCGGGATCCGCGGTGTTCCCGGCGGCAGCGTCCAGCCCTGAGGACAGGGCACCAGCTCGTCGAACGGGCGCCAGTCCATGTAGGGCAGTTCGACGAGCGCCTCGATCCGCAATCCGGCCGCGAGCAGCGCGCCGACGACCTCGCCCAGGCCGTGGCGCCATTCGTGATTGGTGGTGTGCGCGATCGAGCCCGCGGAGTTCTCGGTGTAGGTGCCCGCGTCCGAGTAGGTGCGGGCGCCGCCACCGGCCAGATAGTCGTCGTCGATCTCCCAGGGCTCGAACTCCATGGCGCCCAGGATCGGGTGGTCGTCCCGGAGGACGAACACCCCACCGGGTGCGAGCAGGTCGTGGATCGAGCGGGCCCACGCCCTCAGCTCCGGCAGCCAGACGATCGTGCCCGCACTGGTCACGATGGTGTCGAACCGCCGGTCGAGCAGCGACGAGGCGAATCGGGCGTCGCCCTCGACCCAGGTGATGTCGCGTCCGTCGGCCGCGGCGATGCGCGCCGCGTGCCGCAGCGAGTTCGGCGACAGGTCGAGCCCGTGCACCTCGACCGCGCCCAGCCGGGCCCACGACACCATGTCGGTGCCGATATGGCACTGCAGATGCAGCAGCGAGCGCTCGGCGATCCCCGTGTCCGGCAGGTGCGGAGCCAGCACCGCCAGATCGTTGCGGACCACCGAGGAGATCGCGGCCGGGTCGGCCAGGAAGGCGTCGACGTCGTACATCCGCGAGCGCGCGTGGACATCGGCCCGGTCGTCCCAGTTCGCGCGGTTGGCGGCGATCGCCTCGGCTTCGGACACGGCGGTTCCTCTCGGCGGTGACGGGCGGGCGGGAAGCCACGCTAGCGTCGCGAGGTCGCCGGGTCGAGGGAATTTCGGTCAGTACCCGGGTCGTCGGTGGGCCAGCCAGCGCCCCGTGCTCGGTAGGAAGGTCAGCACCAGCAGCGCGATGGTGAACAGGAACCGGTGCGGTCGCGCCGCTCAGGGCGTGCGGCGGGTGGGGGAGTACTCCTGCTCAGGGCGCCCGGTCGCGCCGTAGCGCAACCGCATCCGTAGCTCACCGGTGGTGACGAGGGCGGCGAGGTAGCGCTGGGCGGTGGCGCGCGAGATGCCGATGGCGGTCGCTATCTCGCCCGCCGACATCGGCGCGTCCGCGCCCTGCGCCGCCCGCAACACCAACTCCCGGGTGGGAGAGGTCGCGGCGGTGGCACGGTCGGGTGCGGGCAGGGCCGGGCGCAGTGCGTCCCAGGCCGCGTCGACGTCGCGGGCGGTGACGTCCGGCGCCGCCAGGATCCGCCGGTAGCGTGCGTACCCGGCCAGTCGCGCGGCAAGCACGGTGTGATCGAACGGCTTAACCAGGTAGGCGAGCGCGCCCGCCGACGCCGCCGCCCGCACCGTGGCGGATTCGGTGGCGGCGGTGAGCATCATGGCGTCGCAGCGCAGTTCCCGGACCAGGTCGATCCCGGATCCGTCGGGCAGGTACACGTCCACCAGCGCCAGATCGAAGGCGGCCTCGGCCAGCGCCTGCCGCGCCGCGGCCACCGTGTTGACGACCGCGCCGACGGTGAATCCCGGGAGCGCCCCGACGATTCCGGCGTGCATGTTCGCCACCCGGAAGTCGTCGTCCACCACGAGCACGGTGCAGTGCGTCGAGCTCACGTCGGTCCTCCTTCGGTCAGCACGCCCGGCAGACGCGCGATGAACTCCGCCCCGCTCAGTTCCCCGTCCGGCGACCCCGCCGAGGCCAGCCACACGTCGCCGCCGAGCGCTCTGGCGACCTGCCGCGACAGGGCAAGTCCCACCCCGCGCCCGCCCGGCACCCCCACTCCCGGCTTGGTTGATACCCCATCCGCGAACAGCCCGTCCACCAGTTCCGGCGCCACCCCGCCGCCACTGTCGGCCACCGTGATGTGCAGGGTCGAACCCTCCTGCACCAGTTCGGCTTCCACCACCGCCGAAGCGGCGGAACGCGGACCGGATTCGGCGCGCCGACCACGCGATTCGGTCCCGGACCCGTTCGCGACCTCCCCGCCTCGATCACCGACGCCGCTCGGTTCCCCGCCGGACCGTGCTGCCGAACCCAGTCCGGTTTCGGCCGATCGGCGCGCCGCATCGATCGAGGGCAGTGAGGTCACCTCGCGGGTGGGTGCTGCTGTCGTATCGGGGTCGGCACCGGCACCATTCGGCGGGGTTCGGGCGTCGTCGTCGGGTGCCACCGGCGCGCCCCCCGGGCGGACGGCGTCGATCGCGTTGTCGAGCAGATTCCCCAGGACCGTCGTGACATCCACGGGCGCAGCCAGATTCGCGTCGACCCAGGTGCTCGGCCCCAACCGGAGCTCGACGCCGTTCTCCCTGGCATGCGCGGCTTTGGCGGCGAGGAACGCTTGCAGGTAGGGGTCGCGCACCGCGTCGATGCCCGGCAGGGCGGCGCCGAGGGGGCCGGAGCCGAGCAGTTCGTCGATGTAGCGCGCGGCCTCGCCGGGCCGGTCGCCGTGCAGCAGGCCACTGAGCAGGTGCAGCCGGTTGGCGAACTCGTGTCGCTGGGCGCGCAGGACGGTGCTCATCGACCGCACCGCGTCCAGCTGCCGGGTCAGTGATTCGACATCGGTGCGGTCGCGCACATCGAGCACAGCGCCAAGCGATCGCCCGTCACGGGTGACTGTCCGCGCGGTGACCACCACGATCCGGTCGCCGACCGCCGCCTGGACGGGGTGCCCGTCGGCGGTCCGGAACGCCGTGAGCACGCGTGGGGTGAGCCCGATCGTCTCCACCGGACGACCACTCTCGCCCTCGATCCCGAGCAGGGCGCGCGCCTCGTCGTTGATCACCGTGGTGCGCCACCGGTCGTCGACCGCGACCACGCCCACCCCGATGCCGTGCAGCACCACATCCTGTTCGCGCACCAGCTCGGCCAGTTCCGCGGGTTGCAGACCCAGGGTCAGCCCGTGCCAGCGCCGTGCCAGCAGCACCGATCCCGCGATGCCGGTGAAGAGTGCGCCGAGCACGAGCACCCCGGCTTTGCTCAGGTCGCTGCTCAGCTGCTCGCCCACCGCCGCGGTGGAGATGCCGACGCTCACCTCGCCGACCACCCGATCCGAACCCGGCGCGCGCACCGGCACTTTCGCGCGCACCGAGTCGCCGAGTGTGCCGTGCTCGCTGATCACCACCTCGGCCCCGCCCAGCGCCAGCGACGGATCGGTGCTCACCATCTCGCCCAGCCGGGTCGGGTCCGGATGCGCCAGGCGCAGGCCGGCGTCGTCGGTGATCACCACGAACAGCGCGCCGGTCCGTTGCCGTGCCGACTCGGCGGTCCGCGCGATGTCCCCGGCCACGAGTTCGGCGCGCAGCGACGGCCCCGGCGTGAGCGGCAACTCCGCGTACCGGGCGACCTCCGCGCGCACCACCGGGTCACTGGCCACGGCCCGCGCGATCGCCAGCGCCCGCTGCCCGTACTCGGCGGTGAGCCGCTGATCGCTGAGGTAGGCGAACACCCCGAACGCGAGCCCCAGGGTCAGCGCGACCAGCGCGACCTGCAGCAACACGATCTGCGTCCGCAGCCGGACGCCCCGGGGGAACAGCCTCACCGGCTCAGTGTAGGCACGCCCCGAGCGCGTGAGCACAATGCGCACAACCTGCCGAATCGCTGGTTGCGCTGGTTGTGCGCACAAGCGCGCGCGTTGTGACCCAGCCCACTTATCTTTCGACAGCGGCCGCACATCACATCCCGGCGGCGCCGGACACAGGAGCAGCAATGAGCAATCCACTCATCGAACTCCGGGGCGCGACGAAGCGCTTTCCCGGAACCGACGGTGGGATCCACACCGCGGTGAAGAACATCGACTTCACTGTCGCCCCAGGCGAATTCGTCGCCGTGGTCGGCCCGACCGGCTGTGGTAAGTCCACCACCCTCTCGTTGGTGTCCGGCCTGGAGCCGACCTCGGCAGGCCGCACCCTGGTGCGCGGCAAAGATGTCGACGGCATTCCCGACGGCATCGGCTACATGTTTCAGCAGGACGCCGTGCTGCCCTGGCGCAGCGTCCTCGACAACGTCGCGCTCGGCCCGCGCTTCCAGGGCGTGTCGAAGGCACAGGCCAGGGCGAAGGCCGCCGAATGGGTGCGCATCGTCGGCCTGGCCGGGTTCGAGGACTACTACCCGCACCAGCTCTCCGGCGGCATGCGCAAGCGCGTCGCGTTGGCCCAGACGCTGGTCAACGAGCCTGAGATCATCCTCATGGACGAGCCGTTCAGCGCGCTCGACGTGCAGACCCGCCAGCTGATGCAGGACGAACTGCTGCGCGTGTGGGCGGGCACCGACGCCGCGGTGATCTTCGTGACCCACGACCTGGAGGAGGCCATCGCCCTGGCCGATCGCGTCGTGGTGATGACCGCGAGCCCGGCGACGGTGTGCGGCGACTTCCGCGTCACCCTCGAGCGGCCGCGCAATGTCGAACAGGTGCGCCTCACCGAGGAGTTCCGCGACCTCTACCGGGAAATCTGGGAAACGCTGCGCGATCAGGTCGAGGCGGCTCGCACGAAGGGAGCGACCCGTGTCGCTTGAGACGATGGACAAGATCGCGGTCACCGCACCGGAGGTCGAGGCGGAGACCGAGGACCAGATCCTGGCCCGGGTCAGGGCCAAGCACCGCAGGTCCAAGCTGCGGGTGTGGGGTCTGCGGGTCGCGCTCATCGCGCTGTGGCTGGGCTCGTGGGAACTGGTCGCCAGCGTGTGGATCGACCCCTTCTTCTACTCCAAGCCCTCGCTGATCTGGGACCGGCTCGTCGAATGGTTTTCCGAGGGAACGCAGTTCGGCTCGATCTGGCTGCAGATCTTCACCACCGTGCAGGAAGCCGTGCTCGGTTTCGTGATCGGCACGGTCGCCGGTGTCGTCCTGGGCACGCTGCTCGGCCGCAGCCGCTACTGGGCGGACGTGCTCGCTCCGTTCATCAAGGCGCTCAACGCCGTTCCGCGCATCGTGCTGGCCTCGCTGTTCATCATCTGGTTCGGTCTCGGCTTGGAGTCCAAGGTCGCGACCGTGGTGGTGCTGGTGTTCTTCGCCGTGTTCTTCAACGCCTTCACCGGCGCCAGGGAGGTCGACGGCAATGTCATCAACAACGCCCGCATCCTCGGCGCGAGCAAGCGCCAGATCCTCGGTTCGATCGTGTTGCCCAGTGCCACCACCTGGATCCTGTCCAGCCTGCACACCGCCTTCGGCTTCGCGCTGATCGGCGCGGTCGTCGGTGAATACGCCGGTGCCAGTAAGGGTTTGGGCCTGCTGATCTCCAACGCGCAGGGCACCTTCGACGCGGCGGGCATCTACGCGGGCATGATCATCATCACCGTGGTCGCGCTGATGGCCGAATGGCTGATCGGCGTCGCGGAGAACCGGCTACTGAAATGGCGTCCCTCGCAGGCCCAGTCGGGACACGGGGTGTAGACGATGCGATACCGCAAGCCACTCGCCGTCGCCCTGCTCGCGATCAGCTCACTGCTGCTGGCCACCGGGTGCCGCGACTCCCGGACCATCCCGATGGCCGACGGCAGGCCCCAGATCACCATCATGGTCGGCGGTCTGGAGAAGGTGATCTACCTGCCCGCCATGCTGGCCCAGCAGCTCGGCGCCTTCGACGCCAACGATCTCGACGTGCAGCTGCTCGGCGAACAGTCCGGCGCCAGCGCCGAGACCGCACTGCTCACCGGCGATGTGCAGGCCGTGGTCGGCTTCTACGACCACACCATCGACCTGCAGGCCAAGGACCAGTGCCTGCAAACCGTCGTCCAGTTCGCCGACGTGCCGGGGGAGGTGGAGCTGGTCTCCACCGCCGACGCCGACGCCATCCGCACCCCGGCCGATTTCCGCGGCCGCAAGCTCGGCGTCACCTCGCTGGGCTCGTCCACCGACTTCCTCACCCAGGCGCTGGCCGGCCAGGCGGGCTTGAGCACCTCCGACTACACCCGGGTGAAAGTCGGTGCGGGCCAGACCTTCATCGCCGGCATGAACCACGACGGCATCGACGCGGGCATGACCACCGACCCGACCGTGGCCAAGATGGTGCAGTCCGGCGACGCGAAGATCCTGACCGACATGCGCAACGAGGAAGGCACCCGCGCCGCGCTGGGCGGTCTGTACCCCGCCTCCTCGCTGTACATGAAGTGCGACACCGTCGCCGCGCATCCGGAGGTCGTGCAGAAGCTGGCGACCGCGTTCGTCCAGACCCTGCGCTGGATCGACACCCACACCCCGGAGGAGATCGCCGCGAAGATGCCCTCGCAGTACGCGGGCAGCGATCCGGCGCTCTACGTGCGGTCCATCCGCGACTCGATCGGCATGTTCAACGGCGACGGACTCATGAAAACCGAAGGCGCCCAGAACGTTCTGCGCATCCTGGGCCGGTATTCGCGCAATGTGGCCCCGGTCCGCGACCGGATCGACCTCGCGGCCACCTACACCAACCGGTTCGTCGAGCAAGCGCAGTCCGCCCCGGCTCCCTGAACGGTGTCCGACACCTCCGGCCCTGCCGCGCGACGCGGTGGGGCCGAAGGTCTATTCGGGGGTCAGCGCCTTGGTCAGGGCGGGCACACCCAGCGCGCGCTGCCACCGACGGGCGCCACCGGCCCGGAGGAACTCCTCGATCGTGGCCGAGAGCTCGTCGGGTTCGCCGACGTTCTTGTAGTCGGGCAGCCCGTCCCAGCACAGCCGGCGGACCAGGTCGGGGGAGAGCAGGTTCTCGACGGGGATGGCGTACTCGGTGGACAGCTCACCCATCGCGCTGCGCGCGGTGGACAGGCGCGCCGCGGCGGCGGGGTCGCGGCGTTCCCAGCGGTTGACCGGGGGCGGACCGTCGAAGGGCAGCGTCAGCGGCGGGAGTTCCTTGTCCGGCAGGGTGCGGCCGCGTTCGACAGCGGCCAGCCAGTCGCGGGAGTAGCGGCGCTGGCGCGGCCCGCCGAAGACCGGCAGGGTGCGCAGCTGGGCGATGCTGCGCGGTTCGCCGGTGGCCGCGGCCACGATGGCCGAATCGGGCAGGATGCGGGCGGGCGCGACATCGCGGGCGCGAGCCAGTTCGTCGCGGGTGGTCCACAGCTCCCGCACGATCGCCAGCTGACGCGGTCGGCGCAGCGTGTGGATGCCGGAGGTGCGCCGCCAGCGATCGGCCTTCGGCGCAGGCGGTTCCATGGCGCGGACGTGCTCGAATTCCTCGGCGGCCCACTCGATCTTGCCCTGCTCGGTGAGATCGGCGGCGACGGTGTCGCGCAGTTCCAGCAGCAGTTCCACGTCCAGGGCGGCGTAGTTGAGCCATTCGTCGGGCAGCGGCCGGGTCGACCAGTCGGCGGCGCCGTGCCCCTTGCGCAACGAGCGGCCGAGCAGGTTCTCCACCATCGCGGCCAGGCCGACGCGCTCGTAGCCGGCGATGCGGCCACCGAGCTCGGTGTCGAAGAGCCGGGCCGGGCGCAGCCCGAGTTCGGCCAGGCCGGGCAGATCCTGGTCCGCCGAGTGCAGCACCCACTCCAGCGGGTTGATCGCCTCGGCCAGCGGGGTCAGCGCGTCGGTCACCGGGATCGGGTCGATCAGGAAGGAACCGGCGTCGGCGCGGCGCAGCTGGATCAGATACGCCCGCGCCGAGTAGCGGAAACCGGACGCACGCTCGGCGTCGACGGCCAGCGGACCGGTGCCCGCGGCGAGCTTCCTGGCGGCCGCGGCGACCTCGTCGGCGGTCGCCAGCACGGGCGGAACCCCCTCGGCGGGGGCGAGCAGGGGCTCTGCTGCGGTTGGATCCTCGGCGACCGGCATAAACGTGAACTCTACGTGGCGTTCAGGGGCGATCGGTGCGGGTATAGGACTCCGGTCGCAAATGGGTGATCCCGGCGGGTGGCAGCCCGGCGGCGAAGGCCAGTACCTCGCAGAACGCCTCGACGTGCCGGCGCATCTCGGTGTTCATCGCCGTCCAGGAGGCGCGCAGCTCCAGCTGGTGGGCCCGGGGCGGGCCCGCGATATCGCCGTAGCGGACCGAACTGGTGGCCGTGACCGTGCCGCCCAGGGCGGTGAACGGCTCGCCGCGCGACTCCAGGGAGTCGACCAGCCAGCTCCACGCCACCTCGGGCAGCAATGGGTCGGCGGCGAGCGCGGCGTCGATGTCGGCCTGGATGTAGGCGACCAGCCGGAACACGCCGTGCCAGGCCTCGTCGCCCTCAGGGTCGTGCAGCAGGATCAGCCTGCCGAACGCGTCCCCCTCGGAATCGATCGGCACGATGGCGCTGTCGGGGTGGGTGACCTCCGCTCCGAGCGCATAGGAGAACGGCGCCAACCGTTGCGGGGGACGGATAGGCGCCAGCTCGATTCGGGGGTGCACGGTTGCGGTGCCCATCGCATCGACCGCCGCCCGGAAAGAAGCAGGCTCGCGGGGCGTTCCCCCGGTCGGTGCGGCGCCGTCGCGGATGTCGAGCGGTGTCACGAGGAGAAACGGTAGACCGTGCGTGCCCGGCGCCGTCGGAGGCGCGCCGCCACACGCCGCCGGGTCCGGGCTGCGTTGCGCAGCGCGCATTCTCGGGCCCGGTGTGGTGCGCGATGTGCGACGAGGCCCGCCGCGGCGGCACCGGTGGACCGTTCGTCCGATTTCCGCGCGCGTACCGCTCGGGTGTCCGGCGGGGCGAGTGCTGACAGCGCGGTCCGGCCCGCCGCCTAGGATGAACACCGATGAGCACTTACACCCGCCGCCGGTTGATCGATGCCCCCTTCCTGGCCGCCGCCACCGGCGCGACGCCCAGCAGGCGCCCCGTGTGGTTCATGCGCCAGGCGGGCCGCTCGCTGCCCGAGTACCGGGAACTGCGCAAGGGCATCGGCATGCTCGAGTCCTGCTTCGATCCGGAGCTGGTGTGCGAGATCACCATGCAGCCGATCCGCCGCCACGGCGTCGACGCGGCAATTCTGTTCTCCGACATCGTCGTTCCGCTCAAGGCCGCGGGCATCGACCTCGACATCGTGCCGGGCGTCGGCCCCGTCGTCGCCTCGCCGGTGCGGACCGAGGCCGACGTGCGGGCCCTGCCGCGGCTGCGGCCCGAGGAAGTCGGCGCCGTCGCCGAGGGCGTGCGTCTGCTCACCGACGCGCTCGGCGACACCCCGCTCATCGGGTTCGCCGGCGCGCCGTTCACCCTGGCGTCCTACCTGGTCGAGGGCGGGCCCAGCAAGCAGCACGAGCGCACCAAGGCGATGATGCACGCCGACCCGAAGACCTGGCACGCCCTGCTCGGCGCGCTCACCGACATCACCATCGCGTTCCTGCAAGCCCAGCTGGCCGCCGGTGTCGACGCGGTGCAGCTGTTCGACTCCTGGGCGGGCGCGCTGTCGCTGGCCGACTACCGCGAGTACGTGCTGCCGCATTCGGAGCGGGTATTCGCCGAGGTCGCCGCCGCGGGCGTGCCGCGTATCCACTTCGGCGTCGGGACCGGCGAGCTGCTCGGCGCGATGGGCGAGGCGGGCGCGGACGTGGTCGGCGTCGACTGGCGGGTGCCGCTCACCGAGGCTGTGCGCCGCGTCGGCGCCGGAAAAGGCTTGCAGGGCAACCTGGATCCGGCGATCCTGTTCGCCGGGTTCGACGCGGTCGAGGCCGAGACCCGCCGCATCCTGCGCGAGGCCGACGACGCCATCACCCTCGGCGCGACCGGCCACATCTTCAATCTTGGCCACGGCGTGCAGCCCGAGACCGATCCAGGCGTGCTGACCGCGCTGGTCGACCTGGTGCACTCGCTGTAGTTCCCCGTCGCGCCCCTGCGCCCCGGTCGGTGGTGTCGGCCTGGATTCCGTGGCCGCGGCCCAGGGACCGCTCTGGCCGGTCCGGGGCCGCGTGCGCTGTGACGTGATCCCGGTGACAGCGCCGAGGGTGAGGGTTCCGGCGGTCGTCCCCGCACGACTACGGTCGAGGCATGCGGATCGCGATCATCGGTGGCGGCATCAGTGGACTCGTCGCGGCGTATCGACTGCGACAGCGGCTCGGTGCCCAGGCCGACATCGTGGTGCTCGAACAGCGCGCGCGCGTCGGCGGGGTGCTGCACACCGGTGAATTGGCCGGGGAGCCACTGGATCTCGGCGCCGAGGCGTTCGTCGGGCGCAGGCCCGAGGTGATCGAGCTGATGGCCGAGCTCGGCATCGACGATCAGCTCGTCCGCCCGGCGGGCAAGCGGCCGCTGGTGTGGGCGCAGGGGTCGGCGCACCCACTGCCCGGGCGCACGCTGATGGGGATCCCGTCCGACGCCGAATCCCTGCGCGGGCTCGTCGACGACGCGACACTGGCGCAGGTGGCGGCCGAGCCGCAGCGCGCCTTCGACTGGACACCGGGCGCCGATGTCGACGTGCACAGTCTGGTCGCCGATCGCTTCGGACAGCAGGTGGTCGAGCGCAGCGTCGATCCGCTGCTGGGCGGTGTCTACGCGGGCACCAGCGCCTCGATCGGCGTCCGGGCCGCGCTGCCCACCCTCGCCGCCGCGCTGGACCGTGGCGCCCGCAGCCTCACCGACGCGGTCCGCGACGCCCTGCCGCCGCCGAGCACCGCGCCGGTCTTCGGCGGCCTGCGCGACGGCTACGGCGCCCTGCTGGCCGCACTGACCACGGCGGCGGCCGCGCGCCTGGTCACCACCCTCGCGGCGACCCGCGTGGCTGCCGCACCCCGGGGCTGGGTGGTCGACCCGATCGGCCTGGTCGACGCCGTCGTCCTGGCAACCCCGGCGCCCGTCACCGCCCGCCTGCTCCACTACGTGTCACCGATCGCCGCCGACGCCGCCGCCGGCATCGAGCTGTCCTCCTCGGCGCTGGTCGCCATGGCGCTGCCCCGCACCACCGGCCTCCCGGACAACTCGGGCATCCTCGTCGCCACCGGAGAACCCTTGCGTGCCAAGGCTTTCACGCTGTCCAGCCGCAAGTGGCCGCATCTGGGCGCGCGCGAGGTCGCCCTGGTCCGCGCCTCCTTCGGCCGCTTCGGCGACGAAGCCCCGCTGTCCTGGTCCGACGACGACCTCATCGCGGCCGCCGTGGCCGACCTGACCACGGTGACCGGCGCCGAGATCGCTCCCCTCCAGTCCGTCGTCCAGCGCTGGCCCGGCGGCCTGCCCCAGTACGCCCCCGGCCATACCACGCGCATCGCCACCCTGGAAGCGGCCGTCGCCGAACTGGACGGCCTCGCGGTGGCGGGCGCCTACCTGCACGGCGTCGGCGTCCCCGCCTGCATCGCCTCCGGCACCGCCGCGGCCGACCGCATCGCCGGCGCGCTGACCTCGCGCGTCGAATGACATCGACGCCGACCGCGGCCCTGTCGACGGCTGCTGCGCCGGTGACTGTCGGCGGTCGCCGCGCCGACTGATGGCTGGTGAGCCGATGGCCGCCTCCTCGGCGGCGGGGCGGGTCCGGGCCGCCAATGCCGGCCGGGAAAGCGGCGAGGTCCGGCGGGCACGCCACCTGGCACGCGATGTCGAGCACGCGGGTGCGCCCGACGCGTCGCAGCTGGCCCGCGCGTCCGCGGCCATCGGCAACCGGGCGAATCCACGGGGCTGGACACGTCTCGTCGCGCCCACCCGGCGTGTCCCCGACCGGGTTCGATAGCGATGCTGCATGATCGCCCGCTGTGACCAGCACCGGCGACCAGCCCACCCGCACCCTCATCCTCGACCCCGACCTCGGCCCGGTCGAACTCCACGAGGGCGCGGCGACCACCGTCACCTCCGTCTTCGGCAGCGACGAAACCCTCGCCGTGGCGGGCTGTCCGGCCGACGACCGACTGACGGGACCGGACCGGACGCCGGGTCCGCCACGGAAACCGGCGGATCCCGTACCCCCGCCCACCCGGCGGGCGAAATCACCGCAGTGGCACCATGGATCCATGGCGCGACTCGACTATCAGGCCCTCAACTCCACCATTCGCTACCTGATGTTCTCGGTGTTCCAGGTGCAGCCGGGCGTGCTCGGCGAGGACCGGGCCGCGGCGATCAAGGAGGCGCAGGCGTTCTTCGACGGCCTGGCCGACAAGGGCGTCGTGCTGCGTGGCATCTACGACGTGGCCGGCCTGCGCGCCGACGCCGACTTCATGCTGTGGACCCACGCCGAGCGCGTGGAGGACCTGCAGGCCGCCTACGCCGACTTCCGTCGCACCACCGAACTGGGCCGGGCCAGCGCCCCGGTGTGGAGCAATGTGGCGGTGCACCGCCCGGCCGAATTCAACAAGAGCCACATCCCGGCGTTCCTGGCCGGCGAGGACCCGGGCAACTACATCTGCGTGTATCCGTTCGTGCGGTCCTACGAGTGGTACCTGCTGCCCGACGAGGAGCGGCGCAAGATGCTCGCCGACCACGGCAAGGCCGCGCGCGGCTACCCGGACGTGCGGGCCAACACCGTCAGCTCGATGGCCTTGGGCGACTACGAATGGATTCTCGCCTTCGAGGCCCCCGAACTGCACCGCATCGTCGACCTCATGCGTGACCTGCGCGCCACCGAGGCACGCCTGCACGTGCGCGAGGAGATCCCGTTCTTCACCGGCCCGCGGGTCGCGGTCGAGCAACTGGTCACCGCACTGCCGTAATTTTGGAGCGCTGGCGCGCTCGAGTTCGCGCCCCTGGTGGTCCCGCCGATCAGGTGCCGTTGCTTGCTCCTTCGTCGCGGACGCAACGGCACCTGATCGGCGGGACGGGCGCGAACCGCCGACTTCGTCGGCGGGACCCTCCTCGAGGTCGGGTCGTGCGGGGCCTGGAGTGTGCTCAGGCAGATTCTTGTGGCTGGGCCGGTGTCAGTCGCAGGGCGATCGAGTTGATGCAGTAGCGCTGGTCGGTCGGGGTCGGGTAGCCCTCGCCCTCGAAGACGTGGCCGAGGTGGCTGTGACAGTTGGCGCACAGTACCTCCACCCGGCGCATGCCGAGCGTGTCGTCGGCGCGCAGGATCACCGCGTCGGAATCGGCCGGATCGAAGAACGACGGCCAGCCGCAGTGCGAGTCGAATTTCTCGGTGCTGCGGAACAATTCGGCGTCGCAGGCACGGCAGGTGTAGACGCCCTCGGTCTTGGTATCGGTGTACTCGCCGACGAACGGGCGCTCGGTGGCGGCCTCCCGGAGCACGGCGTACTCCTGCGGATCCAGTTTCGCCCGCCACTGCTGCGGCGTCAGCTGGATGCGCGGCGTGGGCAACGAAGTATCGGAACTCATCACTCCACGCTAATGGTTGCGGCCGGTGCGTGCCGCGATCGTCGCGTCACAGCACCGGCCGTGCACTATTTCAGCGCGGGTTCGCGGTCGTCGACCGGCTCTTCCGGCGTGACCGGATCGTCGCGATCGGGAGTGGGGGAGACCGCCGCGGGTGCGGGCTTGCCGTCCTCGGTGCCGTCGCGCGAATCGGGCGCGCTCGCCATCCACGCGGGGTCGATGCCGAACCGCAGCCTGCCCTCGCGGCGGGCGGCCAGATAGCGGTCACCGAGCACGCAGAACACGACGACGAGCAGCAGACCCCAGCCGAAAGTCACCCGCAGGTACTCGAGCGTGCGCCCGGTGGACTGCCAGCGGTCCGAGAGCCACTTGTCGTAGGTCATGAACCCGAAGATCGCCAGCCAGGCGGGCCAGTTGCGCAGCACGGAATTGCGCAGCACCACCGACATCAGGAACGGGAACAGCATCATCGAGTAGTACATCTGGCCCAGCGAGAGCAGCAGGAACGACGCGGTGAGCAGCACACCGGAGAACGTGGTGACGAAGAACAGCTCGTCGTCGCGGTAGTAGCGCCACAGCAGCCACAGCGTCACCGCGACCACACCGGCCATCACGGCCTGTACCAGCAGGATCAGCCAGTGCGGCAGCCCGTAGTAGAGCCCGTTCCCACCGATCGAACTGTTGAAGTAGTCGCGCGTCTGCGCCAGGTACGGCACCACCCGGGTGAAGAACTTCTCGGGGTCCGCCGACAGCGGCCAGGCGATCGCGGTGAGCGCCACCGGCACGCCGAGCGCGGTGATGAAGACCTTCCACTGGCCGCGCACGGCCGCGACGAGCAGCAGCGGCGCCAGCGTGGGCTTCACCGAGATGCTCAACCCGAGTGCGACACCGGCCCACAGATCCCGACGGGCCAACAGCAGGTGGATGAACACCAGCTCGGCCAGCAGCAGGCAGCCGTTGACGTTGGTGAAGACCAGCGTGTTGGTCACCGTCTCGGAGGCGAACATCGCGAGCAGCAGCGCCGGCGCGGCGATCGACCCGAGCCCGAACTTGAACAGCCGGAGCAGCAGGTACCAGGCGAGCAGAATCGCCACCGCGTTGAGCCCGATGAACAGCCAGCGGGACAGTTCGTATTCGATGATCGCCACCGGCGCGATCAGCAGCGTGCCGCTCGGATAGTAGAGATAGTGCGGGTCGACCGAGGAGAAATCGGCGGTGTACAAGGGCCTACCGTTCAGGAACTCGAACGAGGCGTTGTACACGGGCCGGTAGTCGTCGGTGACGAATCCGTTGACCGCCTTGATGAAGACACGGTTCAGCACGGTCATGACCGCGAAGGGCCAGAGTGCGAACTTGATCACCTCGGCGGAGGTGCGAGCGGTGCGGGGCTCGAGCTGTCGGAACAACACTGGGGCACGGTACACCGGATCGGGTTGCGATGGTGTCGCCGGACCCGTCCGACGCGCCGGAATCATATGGTCGTGCGACCTGGATCAGGCCGGGCAGGCACCGCCGTCGGCGGGCAATTTCGCCGCCGCGAGGTAGTCGGCGACCGCCTTCTGCGCGCAGCCGGAGTGGGCGATCACCGGGTGTCCCCAGCCCTGCCAGGTCATCGTGGCGTGCCTGGCGCCCGCCGCCCCGAGCGCGCCGGTGACCGAGGCCGCGGCCCCGCCGACGACCGGGTCGGCGGCACCGGCGAACACCAGCACCGGCAGGTCGAGCTTCGTCGGCAGCGGCGGCGCGGTCGAGACCGGCCAGGCCGAGCAGACCATCAGCCCGATCGCGGCGGTGCGACCGAAAACCGGATATTTGCCGGCCCAGGTTCCGGCGAGCTCGCGGGCCTTGTCCGGGGTCGGGGGCTGCTGGCTGTCGGTGCACCGGTTGACGAACTCGCCGTCGGAGTTGATCGCCGCGGATTCGCGGGCCACCAGCGCGGCCAGCGGGGCGCGGTCGCCGCGGTCGGCGGCGGCGAGGATGTCGGCCAGCGCGGTAACCCGGCTCGCCTGGTCGCCCCGCGGGCTGGACAGGAACCCGGTGAGCGCGGTCGAGAGGTCTGCGGCCGAGATGTCGCCGAGGGCACCGGTGTTCGCCTTGGCCACCAGCCCGACGATGGTGGCCCGCGGGTCGGGGCCCAGCGCGCAGTCGGCGGCCCTGCAGCGCTGTGCGAACGCGGTCACGGCGGCCTCGGCGCCGGTCACGGCGGCTTCGGTCATGGTCGTCAGGTCGGCGCCGACCGGTTCGGGGGCGTCCAGGACCAGGCGGGCCAGGTGATCGCCGTAGCGGCGGGCGTAGCTGAGCGCGACCTTGCCGCCGTTGCCCGTGCCGAGCAGGTTGATCTTGTCGACCTGCCACTGCTTGCGCAGCTGTTCGATGTCGTCGGCCGCGTGCGGCGCGTCGAAGGTGCCCTCGTAGGGCTGCAGGAAGTCGCGGCAGGCGATGGTCGCGTCCTGGCTGTACCCGGCCACGGCACCGACCTGGTCGTCGCTGCCGATACCGAACTGGCCGAGATCGGTCATCACCGCGCGCAACTGGGCCGGGATGCAGTCGATGGGCTGGGACGCGCCGATCCCGCGCCGATCTACGGCGACGATCGGCTGCGCGGCCAGCAGCGCGCTGTTGGGCCCGACGGCCAGCCCGGCCAGCGTCGAGGCCGAGGATCGATCGGCGCCGGAGGTGAGCACCAGCGGCGCGGCGTCGACGGGCGTCTGCGGCAGCCGGGCACGCAGCGCGCCCGCCCGGAACGTGCCGAGCACGGTGCCCGCGGTGTCGATCGGGGTGGAGAAGTCGGCGCATTCGAGCACCAGCCCGGCCGGGGCCGGACCGAAGTCGAGCGAGCCCAGCGTCGCGGCGGTGCAGTCCTTCCAGGCCAGGTCGGTCTTGGGAGTCTCGGCCTTGGCCGGTTCGTGCACGGGGGGTGCCTCGGTCTGCGCGCCACCGACTCCCGGCCGCTCGACCGCGACGACGGGCCGATCCGACGGTCCGGCCCCACAGCCCGCGAGCATGATCGACAGTGTCGCGGCCGTCGCCGCGGCCCGAGTCCAGCGCATGGGCTACACACTGCCAGGTTCGGCGCCAGGTTTCATCGACGGGCCCAGCGGGCCAGCACGGTGCCGTCCTCGGCGAGCACCAGCTGCCTGCGGTGCATCGGGATGTCGAAACCGCTCGCCGACAGCGAGATTCGCCCGCCCGCCCCGCCCACCAGCACCGGCACGGTGCTCAGGCACAGCTCGTCGACCAGGTTTGCCTCGGCCAGCTGGCCGAACAGGTGCGGCCCGCCCTCGCACAGCACCCGCTGCAGGCCACGCTCGGCGAGCACCCGCAGCAGCGCGGTCGGCATGATCGCGGCCTCCCCGGCCACGACCACCTCCGCGCCCGCCCGTTCCAGGGCGTCGACCTGGTCCTTCGCCGCGTGGGCGGTGGTGATGATCAGCGGCGGGGTCTCGGCGTCGGTGAAGAACTTCGCGGCCGGATCGAGGCGCGCGGTCGCGGTGACGACGGCGATCGGCGGCGGCGTGCCGTCGGCCGACCCGCCGATCCCGTGCTGGAAATGCGCCCGGCGCCGGTCCGGATCGGGGTGTGCGCCGCCGTAGTCCTCCGCGCGCACCGTGCCCGCGCCGACGACGATCACCTCCGCCAGTTCCCGCAGCAGCCCGAACACCCGGTGGTCGGCGTCGGTACCCAACCCCGCCGACACCCCGTCGACGGTGAACGCCCCGTCGATACTGTTCACGAAGTTGGCGCGCACCCAGGGGCGTTCCAGGTGCCGCGGGTAGGCATAGCACCTGGCCAGTGCGTCGTCGTCGAGATCTGCGAGCTGGGTCACATTGTGGATACGCTGCATAGGAACCGATGCAACCACGTCCGTACGATTCGTTCATGCAAGAACGCCTCGTCGATCGCCATCCGGAGGTCCCGGCCGACCAGCTCGTCGCGCAGATGGTGCCCCCGCCCATGTTCGACGAGGTCAGCTTCGCCTCCTACATTCCCGATCCCCAGGAACCGAGCCAGGCCGCCGCGGTCGGCAAGGCCGAGGAATTCGCCGGTCAGGTCG
Source organism: Nocardia fodinahabitans (assembly GCF_052983615.1). Classification (NCBI taxonomy): domain Bacteria; kingdom Bacillati; phylum Actinomycetota; class Actinomycetes; order Mycobacteriales; family Nocardiaceae; genus Nocardia; species Nocardia fodinahabitans. The sequence continues at coordinate 697,395 of NZ_JBRJJC010000001.1, read as the reverse complement.
CCAAGATCCACCGGGCCGCGTCCAAGAAGAGCCTGTTCGGCAAGAAGAAGGCAGTCTCCGGCGCGGGCCTGTACCTCGACGGCGGGTTCGGCGTCGGCAAGACCCACCTGCTCGCCTCGATCTTCCACAGCGCGCCCGCGCCCAAGTCGTTCGGCACCTTCGGCGAGCTGACCAACCTGGTCGGCGCGCTGGGCTTCGTCAACGCCGTCGAGCGGCTGTCCGGCAACAGCCTGCTGTGCATCGACGAGTTCGAGCTCGACGATCCGGGCGACACCACGATGGTCTCGCGCCTGCTCACCGAGCTCTCCGCCGCGGGCGTGTCGATCGCGGCCACCTCCAACACGCTGCCCAGTCAGCTCGGTGAGGGCCGTTTCGCCGCCCAGGACTTCCTGCGCGAGATCAAGAAGCTCGGCTCCATCTTCGAGCCGGTGCGCGTCGACGGCCCCGACTACCGCCACCGCGACCTGCCGCCCGCGCCCGAGCCGACCTCCGCGGACATCCTGGCCGAACGGGCCGCCACCACACCGGGATCCACCCTCGACGACTACGACGCGCTGCTGAAGCACCTGAGCACGCTGCATCCGTCGAAGTACGGCGCCCTGATCCACGGGGTGTCCTCGGTGTTCATCTCCGGCGTGCACCCGGTCACCGACCAGGCCGTCGCGCTGCGCATCGTCGTGCTGGCCGACCGCCTCTACGACGCCAGCATCCCGGTGACCGTCTCCGGCGCCAAGCTCGACGAGATCTTCTCCCAGGAGATGCTCGACGGCGGCTACCGCAAGAAGTACCTGCGCGCGATCTCGCGGCTGCTGGCGCTGTCGCGCTTCGAGGTCGCCGCCGCCTGACCGGCCGGCGCCGGGTACGTTCGTGCTGAACCGTGACCCGGCGTCGTCGAAGGAGCCCTGTCGTGACCCGTAGCCGTGCTGTGCGCGCGAGTCTGGCCGCCGCGACCGCAGCGGCGGTGCTGCTCGGTCCCGTCGTCGGCCGGACCGTCGCCGCCCCCGCGCCCACCAGCGAGACCGGGACCGCCGATCGGCTGCTCGGGCTGACCGGCGTGCAGAACGCCAGGGACGCGGGCGGTTACCGCACCACCGACGGGCACTGGGTGCGTACCGGTCTGGTGTTCCGCACCGGCGCGCTGGACAAGGCCACCCCCGAGGACCTGGCCCGGCTGAGCGCGCTCGGCGTCGGCGTGGTCGACGACCTGCGCACCGGCTACGAACGCGCGCTCGGCGCCGACAAGCTCCCCGCCGGCGCCACCGGGAACTCCTACGACGTGCTCGGCCAGGCGCCGCCGATGATCATGGCGGGCGCGCTGTTCGGCGGCGAGGGCCTCTACCGGGCCTTCATCACCGCGCCCGGCGCCAACGAGGCGTTCGCGGCGGTCCTGCGCGACATCATCGCCGCCGACGGCGCGGGCGTGCTCTTCCACTGCAGCGCGGGCAAGGACCGCACCGGCTGGGCCTCGGCGGTCCTGCTGACGCTGCTCGGCGTCGACCGGGACACCGTCACCGCGGACTACCTGGCATCCAATACTTACCGCAACGCCGCGCCCACCGATCCGCTCAACGGCGTGCAGCAGAGCTGGCTCGACGCCGCCTTCGACCAGGCGAGCCAGAGCTACGGCAGCTTCGACGGCTACGTCCGCGACGGCCTCGGCCTGTCCGATGCCGAGGTCACCGCGCTGCGGGCCGCGCTGCTCGGCTGAGGTTCACAGCGTCCGTTCGTACACGAAGTCGGAGTGCACCTGGTTGCCGACCGGGAAGGTCTTGGTCCCCACCTGCGTGAAACCGTGCTTGGCGTAGAACCTCTGGGCGCGTTCGTTGGCCTGGTTCACCCCCAGCCACAGCACCGTCGCGCCCGATTCGCGGGCGGTGGCCACCGCGGCGGTCATCAGCGCGGCGGCGACGCCGCTGCCGTGGTGTCCCGGCAGCACGTACATCTTGCTCAGCTCGACCACCGCGCCCGGGCTGACCTGGGTATCCACCTCCGGATCGGTCGGCCTGCCCGCGACGAGCATGGCGTAGCCGACGATCTCGTCGCCCTCGACGGCCTTGAGAACCGTCCGCTCCGGATCGGACAGGTACTCGCCGAACCGTTCGCCCGAGAGCATCTGCTCGAGGAATATCTCGATGTCGCCCTGCGTGGCCTCCGGCGGGCACGCCAGCGGGAAGGTCGCCGCGGCGACATCGCTGAGCTCCTCGGCATCCCAGAGGCCGGCCCGATCGACGACGACGGAACTGTTGGTCATAGTTCCAGTACAGCACGGGTCGGCCCGGCGGCGGTGGCACCGTCGCGCCGGTGCCGAGTACTCTCCTCGCCATGACGAGCGGTAGCCGCATCGGGATCGTCGGTGCGGGAGTTGCGGGTTTGGCCTGCGCGAAAGTGTTGAGTCGGGCGGGTTTCCCGGTCGAGGTGTTCGACCGGGCCCCTGATGTCGGAGGTGTGTGGAGCGCCACCCGGCGCTATCCGGGGCTGCGCGCGCAGAACAGCAAGTTCCGGTACCACTTCAGCGACTACCCGATGCCCGAGGACTTCCCGCGCTGGCCCGACGGCCAGCAGGTCCAGGCCTACCTGGCCGGGTACGTGCACGAGTTCGGCCTGGCCGAGCACCTGCGGCTGGGCACCGAGGTCGTCGCCGCCGACCCGGTCGACAGCGGCTGGCTGCTCGAGGTCCGCGACCGCGACGGCGTGCACCGCACGACCTGCGATCACCTGATCGTCGCCAACGGCGTGTTCAGCGATCCGGTCATGCCCGCGCTACCCGGCGCGGCGGCGTTCGCGGCCGCGGGTGGCCGGCTGGTCCACGTGTCGGACTTCCACGACGTCGAGCAGGCCCGGGATCGCTCGGTGGTCGTGATCGGCTACGGCAAGTCGGCCTGCGATGTCGCCGAGGCCGTCAGCCATCTGGCCGACGAGACCAGCGTCGTCGCCCGCAGGCTCACCTGGAAGATGCCGCGCAAGCTCGATGCCGGCCTCGACTACGAGCGGCTGCTGCTGACCCGGCTGGGCGAGGCGCACTTCCGGTCGCGGGAGCCGCGCCGCATCGAGCGCTGGCTCGACGCGCTGAGCCTGCGCCAGGCGAACCTGGACCTGCTGCAGGAGCGGGTGACGCGCAAGCTCCGGCTGCGCGAGCTCGATCTGGTGCCGACGGGCGGCATCGAGGAGATGACCACCAGCACCGCGAGTCTGGCGACCGAGGGCTTCGCCGAGCAGGTCGAGGCCGGCCGGATCACCGTCCACCGCGAGACCGAGGTCACCGAGCTGATCGGCGGGCAGCACGGGCCCGCGGTGCGCCTGTCCGACGGCACCCTGAAGCTGGCCGAGATCGTCGTCTGCGCCACCGGGTACCAGCAGGAGGTGCCGTTCCTGACGCCGTTCGTGCGGCGCAGCCTGACCGACGAGGTCGGCGATTTCCGGCTCTTCCGCAATATCCTGCCGGTCGAGGTGCCCAACCTGACGTTCGCGGGCTACAACAACTCCAACGTGAGCGCGCTCAGCGCGGAAGTCGGCGCGCACTGGATCGCCGGCCTGCTCACCGGGAAGTTCGTGCCGCCGATGCCCGAGCAGATGAACTCCGAGATCGACGAGCGGCTGCACTGGTCGCGGGAACGCACCGAGGGCTACCACGCCCAGGGCGCGTCGGTGGTCCCGTTCTCGCTGGCCAATATCGACGAGATGCTCGACGATCTGCGCACCCCGCTGCCGCTGACCAGCAGGCTGGCCCAGTGGGTGCGCCCGGTGCGGCCCGCCACCTACCGGCGGGTGCTGCGCGAACACCCCGCGACCGTTCCCGCGACGCCCACGCCCGCACCGGTTGCCGAGCGGTAGCCCGACACGCCGGATCGCCGTCGCCGCAACACTTGGCGGTGATCATTGCGTTGGTGATAATCCTCGCGTGGATGCGCTGGATCTGAACCTGTTGCTCGCCCTGGACGCGCTGCTCGAGACCAACAGCGTGACCGAGGCGGCCCGGCGTCTGCACACGTCGACCTCGGCGATGAGCCGCACCCTGACCCGGCTGCGCGCCGTACTCGGCGACCCGCTGCTGGTGCGGTCCGGCCGGCAGCTGGTGCCGACACCGCGGGCGCTGGAGCTGCGCCACGACGTCGCCGGACTGGTCGATCAGGCGCGGTTGCTGCTCACCGCCCGCGACGGGCACGGTGCGGGCCGCCATCGCGATTTCGTTGTCCGGGTGGCCGATTCGGTGGCCCCGCGCTTGGCCGGTCCGCTGCTGGCCGCGGTCCGCACCGAGCTGCCCGGCGCCACGGTGCGCGTGCTGGCCGCCGATGCCGCGGACGCGGCGGTCGCCCTGCGCGACGGCCGGGTCGACGTGGAGGTCGGCATGATCGGTCAGACCGATCCGGAGACGGTGGTCACCCGCCTGTTCGCCGACCGCTGGGTCGGCCTGGCCGCCGCGGGGCACCCGTTCGGCGCCGACCGCCCGACCGTGGCCGCCTACGCCTCGGCCCAACACCTGGAGGTCTCGGCCACCGGCCGCACCCACAGCCCCATCGACGATCGGCTGGCGCTGCACGGCCGCACCCGGCGCGTGGTCGCCACGGTGCCCGACCTGTCCACGGCGCTGTTCACCGTCGCCACCACCGAACTGGTCTGCCCCGCACCGGAACTGCTGTCCCGCCCCGCCGCCACCGCGCTCGGCCTGACGACGTTCGAGATCCCGCTGCCCCTGCCCGCCCCCGTCGTCGCGATGGCCTGGCATCCGCGCAACACCGCCGACCCGGGCCACCGCGCCCTCCGCGACCTCATCGGCACCGTCCTGCGCGACGCCCCCCACCCCGACCTGGTCGCCGCGCCCGCCTGACCGGCTTCCTGCGCCCGCTTGACCGGGTTGCGGTGTCGGTAGCCCGGATCGTGCCCAAAGACCACGGAGACCATCGCCAAGGCTGTTGCCGGCGTCGGTGCTCAGCCGGGTTCCGTTGTCGGCGGCCCGAAGACGTCGCGCGGCCCCGGCGGCAGCCCGGCCGACCGCTTCAACTCGTCCAGCATCGCCTGCAGCTTGTCGACCTGCGCGCGCTCGATATCGAAGGCGCGGAACGTCCCCGTCACGGTGATCCCCGCCGCGTCGGTGGCGGTCGGCGGAACCGGATCGGACACGACCCGATCGAGCGGGCTGGTCGCCGGCGCATCCGGTCCACTCGCGTCGGCGGCGAACCCGCCGGTCCGCGTCGGCTCGCTCCCGTAGCCACCGGCAGGCTCGAGGCCCACATTTCCGTGGTCGGTCGACGGCGCGTCGAAGCCCTCTGGTGCACCACCGGAGGTGTGTGCGACGGGGGTGGCCTCCTTCGGCGCAGACAGCCGCGCGGGCGGTGCGGACGGCAGGGTGTCACCTGAGGTGGTGAGGCGCTCGCGCGGGGCCACATCGTCGAAGATCGACCCGGCACGCTGGGCGTCGCCCGTGAAACCGTTGCGGGTGTGGCCGTTCACGCTCGGGCTGGACGGTGTGGTCAGGTCTTCGTCGGTGAAGGTCCAGTGGATACCGCTGGTGGTGGACCCGGAATTGGCGGACCCGGGTGTCCCGGCGGATCGTGGATCGAACCCGTTCGCCTGGTAGCCGTTCGTGGTCTCGCCGCGATCGCCGGCGGTGAGACCGGCTGACCGGGGATCGCTCACGACTCGCTCGGGTTCGCCGATCCGACTGCCGGACAATGCCTCCGATGATCCCGGCGCCGATCCGGCACCGACGACCGGCCCGGTCGTGCCTCCGGCGGGTTTGCCGACCGGCCTGGCCCGCTCCACAGCCGCCTCGGTGGGCGGTCGCACCCCGGTCTCGGTCGGCGGATCCGACATCGTATCGACGGCACCGGCATTCGCCTGCGGCGCGACGACACCGTTGATCACCCCGTCACCGCCACGTGCGGCGACGCCCGCCTCCGCACTACCCGGCAGGGTGAGCTCATCCCCGGCCCCGGCCCCGGCCCCGGCGACGTTCGACCCCGACAGCCCGGAGCCCGGCGACGTCCCATTGCGCCCGAGCGCCGATATCGACGCCGTCCGCCCGACGACCTCGGAGTCACGCCCCGAACCACCGGCCTCCCCGCCCCGGCTCGCACCGTTGTGCGGTAACCGCTGCGTCACTTGCCATTCCACGGCCTCGATCACACTGTCGTCCGACAGCTCCAGCGCCCGGCCGTTCACCGAACCCAACTGCGCGGCGACACCACCGGTCGCGGTGGCCGCCCCGGCACCATCGCTCCGCCCGGCAGACGCGGTGAGAGCACCGTCCCGCTCGGCCGCTGCCGCGAGGCGATCGGCCCATTCGCGGGCGGTAGCGGTGGGAACGACATCGTCAACCTGCTGTGCGGCTGCTGCCGCGAGGCGATCGGCCCACTCCCGCGCGGTCGCGGTGGGAACGACATCACCGGTCGGCTGTTCGGCCGCCGCCGCGGCGAGCCGATCGGCCCACTCCCGCGCGCTGTCCGTGGGGACGACATCGTCGGTCTGCTGTTCGGCACCTGCTGTGGCCAGACGGTCGGCCCGCTGTCGCCCGGTCGCCTCGTTGGCTTCCCGCTGCGTAGTGGCCGCCCCGGCTTCGTCGTCCTGCCGGCCAGTCGTCGCTGCCGAGGCGACGTGTCCTGTCTGCCGATCAGGGCTCACCGCGGCTGCGGCTCCGTCAGCCCGCTGGTGCGTTGTGGCCGCACCTCGAGTCTGTCGCTGTGCGGTGGCGAGCGGGTCAGCGTGCTGACGTGTGCCGGCCGCAGCGCCGAGGCCATCGCCTTGCGGCGCGCTGGCGGGATGGTCCGGACGCGCCTCCCCGTCGTCGGCCTGCCGACGGACGGGGGACGCCCCGGCGATGCCGCTGCCCTGCCCGGACACCGCGAGCCCCACATCGGCATGAGCTTGACCCTCCGGCGCGGCGACATCGTCGGTCCGCCCGTTCCGGATAGCCGCACCGGCGGTCCCATTGCCCCGCTGCGGCATGGCGAGCCGCCCGTCGCCACGCGCGGACACCGGCACCGCGGCATCGTCGGCCGATGCGGTCGGGTCGACGACGCCCGATCTGTCGACGCTCGCATCGGCTCCTGCCGGCAAGGCGCGAGAAGAACTGTTGGCGTCCGTCCGAGGAACAGCGATCGGGTCGTCGACGGCCACGTCTCCTCGAGTCCGAAGCTCGCGCAGCGCTCCCGTCTCGTCGACTGCCCGGACACCGTTGAGTGGCTTCGCACCGTTGACCCGGGACGCGCCGTTCAGCTGTGCCCGGCCGTTCACCGGCGGCACGCGATCCGTGCCGTTCAGCGGCAGTGCTCGTTGCGTGCCGTTCACCGGACCCGCATCATCCGACTCGGCAGTGTCCTCCGGCACCGTGCCCACAGCCGATCCGGTCGGCGACGCGACACCGCCTGCCGCATAACCTTCGGCCGACCGCCCCGCGCGACCCGATCGCACGGCCCGCGCCGTGTCGGCGATCGGCGCGGCCTCCGCGGCCGGCTCGCTCGCCGGTTCGAAGGTCGCCGAGGGGCGGGGGACCGGGGCGACGGTGAGTGGCCAGGTCGGGTCGCCGAGATGGTCGGTCCGGGAATGCCTGCGTTCCAGCGGAGGCCGGTTGCCTGCCGGGGCCGAGAGCTCTTCTCCCGCAGCCGGATCGGCGGCCGCGCGCTCGGCGGCTTCGGCGGCCTCCCGCACTTCCCGGCGGCTACGGGTGCCCCGGGCGCGCGGCGCCGGTTCGGGATCGCCACCGTCGAGGGCGTCGAGCCGGGCACTGAGCCGGGAAATGTCCTGTGACGCATGGAATGCCCAGGTCTCGAGCCTGCGGATCCTGGTCTGGTCGGGCAGATCCTCGTCGGCGGGGAAGGCGGGCACTTCCTGCCGGACCCGGGCGGCGACGACATCGAGCTTGTCACTGACCTCACGCAGCGCCGCGGCGATACTCGCCAGCATCGACCCGATGGATTCGTCGTGCTCAGCGTGGTTCATGCACACCCTACTTCCCGTGCTCGGCGAGCGTGCCCGCCCCGGCCGCAGCGATCATATCCACCGGGGGCTGCTGCCGTGTCGTCGCGATGTCCCGGTGACCGGATCCGCGACGCGCCGAAGCGTTTCGTAATCCGGACGAAATGGACGGGCAACAGGCCCGGTCTGTGTATCGAAATGATCAAGATCTCGGCGACGTTCTGCGACGTCGGCACAATGAAATAGCTTGATAGTCAAGTGGAGTCGCGTTTGTGATATCGATCACCGGTCGGTGACGCACCCGAGCGCGGGTCAAGGGGGCTGGCGGCCTCTCGGTGGCTGCGGGAACCTGGAGAACAGGGCGTGGGCGCGGGCACACGTCAGGGTCCCCGGTGAGGGAGTGTGGTGTGAGGACGAAGCGGCGAAGCGACACCCAGGTGGTGTGCGGACGACGGGCGCTGCTCGACGAACTCGGCATCTCCGAGGGCAGCAGGCGGGCGGCACCGGAACGCACCGGATACGGCTGTGGTTGCCCCGAATGCGTGGCGACCCAATGGAATACCCAGCGTCTCGAACATTGGATCTGCGGCAGGCTGACGGCGGCGGGCGCCGACGAGGCCGAGGTCGACGCCCGGGTCGACGACATCCCCGTCGACATCTACTGGCGTCGCGGCGACCGGCGCTGTGTCGTCGAAGTGCGCAGCGGCCCCCTCGACATCACCGCGGCCCGCGCGCACCGCAGACGACTGCAGGCGGCCGGCATCGATGACGTCCTGTGGGTCTGCCCGCAGGGGTACTGGGTGCCACTGGTCCCCGCGGTCGGTATCGCCGATTTCGCGCCCGCGGCCGCCGACTACCGCATCGATCAGGGCATGCTCGCCGCGGGTGCGACGGGTTTCGCCGGTCCGGTGCGGCCGGGCTGGGAACTGCGTGACTTCCTCGAGGGCTGGGTGACCGGCGATATCCATTGGGGTCACGCGGATTCGACGACAGGAGGGTGGGCCGAGGTGGGCACCTGGGAACGGCATACCGCGGCGCAGGCCGCCATGATCGAGCATCAGCGCAGGGAGCTGCGCGACCAGCGGGTCGAGCTGGCGGTGTCGCGACAGACCGTGCGCGACAAGCAGAAGCTGGTCACCCGCCTGCACCACCGGATCGACCGCGCGGGCGTGAACGCCGATGCCGAGGCGATCACCCTGGCCGGGGTGCGCAGCGAACTGGTCGCCCAGCAGCGGATCGCGGCGGGCCTGCGGGCGACGATCGGGCGGATGGACCGCACGATCAATCAGTGGCAGTGGCTCACCTGCTGCGCGATGCTGCTGGTGATCACCGTGATGGCCGGCGCGCTGGTGACGCGCTGAGCCGCATGGGGGTCCGGTCCCACTGCCACTCGTTGCGCAGCACCAGACCGGCCAGGTCGAGCAAGTCGAGGCCCGTCTCGGCGCGCACGCTCGCCAGCGCGCGGCCATCGTAGGGGCCTTTGTCCAGATCGGCGGCAATGCGTTCCTCGATCGCCGGGTCGGTGTCGCGGGCTCGCAGCCGGGCCGGGTCCAGCGCGCTGCCGGTCCAGGCCAGCCAGCCCCAGCCGTGGTCGTGGGCGTAGGCGCGCGCGAGCTCGCTCTGGATCCTGGTGTGGTGGAAGGCGATCCGGCCCAGCGGGACGACATCGACGAGCACCGTCCGGCCCTCGGTGAGCTGCGCGGCCACGGTCGGATAGTGCACGTGGTCCTCGCCGCCGAAGGCGTAGGTGAGCGCGGTCGGTTCCTCCTGGAACGCCGTCACCGCGGGGCTGGCGTCGAGCGTGCGCAGCAGCCGGGCCGCCAGTGCGGAGTCGTAGGCGACATCGCGGCCGACGGTGGCGAGGTAGAAGCGACCCCGGCCGTCGTCGTCGCCGTCGGCGACACGGGCCGAGGCGGTCGGCAGGGGAGCGGGGGTGCCGGTGGCCCACTCGACGTCGTCGAGCAGCGGCTCCAGCTCGTCGGTCTCGTCGAGGGGGTGCAGTTTGGCCAGGATGCTGGCGGTCTTCTTCTGCCAGCCCAGGATTCGCTGCATCACATACCCGGCGACGCGCTTGGCGTCGGCCTGGTCGTGCCCGGCCAGGCGCAGCTTCAGATACGACCATTCCATCGCCACCAGATCGGTGTCGGTGGCGTAGGTCTCGGCGAGCAGCTCCCGCACCAGCCGCAGATCGCCGGCGTCGCGCGGGTAGCGGTGCCCGAACACCGCGGCGCTGCGGTGCCCGGAGCGGGCGGCTTCGCGCACGAGCTGCCCGATCGCCTTGGCGTAGAGCTGGCGGACCCGGTCACGCGCCAGGTCGTAGCGGGCGCCGATGCGGGTGAGCGTTTCCGGGCGCTGCCCGCCGATGCCGAGGCGCAGCGCGACGATCCGCGCGTCCCTGGCCGCGCGTTCGGCATGCTCGGTGAGCAGTTCGGCGACCAGCTCGTCGAGTTCCTCGAGCTCGAAGGAGACATCGGTGGCGATGTCGTGATCGAGTTCCCGCCCGCTCCCGGCACTCACTGGGCCACCTCCCGCTCGCTCTGTGTCGGGTCAGCGTAGCGGGGGAGACCGACAGTTCCCGGCTACAGCGCGGTGATGTACTCGCCGTAGAACAGGCACAGCCCGATCGCCGACGCGATGCCGGCCAGCACCCAGAACCGGATGATCACCGCGGTTTCGGGCCAGTTGTTCAGTTCGAAGTGGTGATGGAACGGCGCCATCCGGAACAGTCGGGTGTGTGTGGTGCGGAAGACGACGATCTGCAGCAGCACCGACAGGATCTCCGCGACGAACAGCGCGCCGAGCACCACCGCGAGCAGCTCGGTGCGGCTGGTGATCGACAGGCCGGCCACCAGACCGCCGAGGCCGAGCGAGCCGGTGTCGCCCATGAAGATCTTGGCCGGCGCCGCGTTCCACCACAGGAACCCGATGCACGCCCCCGCGGCGGCAGCACTGACAACGGCGAGATCGAGGGGGTCGCGCACGTTGTAGCAGCCCCGGCCGGGGCTGAGCTCGCACGAGTTCTCGAACTGCCAGAGCGTGATCACCACGTAGGCGCCCAGCGTGAGACTCATCGACCCGGCCGCGAGACCGTCGAGTCCGTCGGTGATGTTGACGGCGTTCGACCAGGCCACCACCAGCAGGCAGATGAACGCGATGAAGATCAGCGATCCGAAGGCGATGGTGTTGATGTCGCGGACGTAGGAGAGGTTGTTGCCCGCCGGGGTGAGTCCGGTCGCGCCGGGGAAGCGCAGCGCCAGCACCGCGAAGACGACCGCGGCCCCGATCTGCCCGAGGTACTTGCCCGCCGCGGTCAGGCCGAGGTTGCGGTGTTTGCGCAGTTTGATCGAGTCGTCGAGGAATCCGACCATGCCCAGGGCCGAGGCCAGCAGCAGCACGAGCACGCCGGAGGCGCTGGGTCCGGGCGCGTCCCACAGCAGGCCGATCAGGTGCGAGCCGAGGAATCCGGCCCACACGCCCGCGCCGATCGCCAGCCCGCCCATGGTGGGGGTGCCGCGTTTGGTCTGGTGGCTGGCGGGTCCGTCGATCCGGATCTCCTGGCCGAAGCCGCGGCGCGCGAACACCCGGATCAGCACCGGGGTGAGGGTGATGGTGACGAACAGGGCGATCCCCGCCGACAACAGGATCTGCCTCAACTGCTCGCCCCTCCATGCCGCTGGTCCGCGTCGCCGTTACCGGCCCGGCGACGCCGAGTGCCGATCCTAGGGGAGCGCCGACGGAATCCGGGCCGGGAGTGACCTGGGTTACATGCTGTCCGGCCCCGGAAACGCAAGAAGGCCCCGGTCGAAACCGGGGCCTTCTTGTGGTGCGCGATACTGGGATTGAACCAGTGACCTCTTCCGTGTCAGGGAAGCGCTCTCCCGCTGAGCTAATCGCGCGAGGTGGAGACGGGAATCGAACCCGTGTGCACGGCTTTGCAGGCCGTTGCCTCACCACTCGGCCACTCCACCGCGCAAAGGAGGATGGCATTACTGCCTAACCTACCTCTCGAGCGGATGACGGGATTTGAACCCGCGACCCTCACCTTGGCAAGGTGATGCGCTACCACTGCGCTACATCCGCATTCGCACTTCCGGAGGCTGTCGGCCTTGCGGCTTGGCTGCTCTCCGTGGTGCGAGGAAAACATTAGCCGACGGTCGGCGCAGACTACAAATCGGCTGGTAGATGGGCCTAAATGTGAATTACAGGGGTGTTGTTCGGGTGGTCGGCGGGGGTGCGGGGCGGTGGATGTGCGTCGAATCGTCCGTGACGGCTGCGGTCGGGGACTCGGGCGTCCCCGAGTGGTCCGAGCTCGCAATCCCAGCTGACTCCGGGCGCGCGGGTGACGGTCTACAGAACAGGCCACGGACCCCGAAGCCCCCGTTCACGAGGCGATTTGGTGTGACCCGGGGGCGCCGTGCTAATGTTCCATCTCGTTCGAGAGGCCCTCCAAAGCCCCTCGCGCGGTGTTCGGTCCCATAGCTCAGCGGGAGAGCGTCCGCCTCACACGCGGAAGGTCGCTGGTTCGAAACCAGCTGGGACCACAGCATGACCAGGACTGTCGTCCTGGTCATTTTTCGTTGGTGGAGTGGCGTAAACCTCACTGGTGGGTAGCCGGTCTCGGTGAAAACTCGGCGCTCCTTAGCATCGGTAGGGACTACTTATCGAGAACCCTGAGGACGTGTGGTGACCACCGAACAACTTGACCGCTGGAACGCTCAGGAAGCCGCTGCCGAGGCGATGATCCCGATCATCGGCACGCTGTACCGCGGCAAGGGCGTGACGATCCTGCTGCACAGCCGGTCGCTGGTGAACAAATCGGTGATCAGCATTCTGCGGACGCACCGGTTCGCGCGGCAGATCGCCGGCGAGGAACTGTCCGTGGACGAGACCCTGCCTTTCCTGCAGGTGCTCAGCGAACTGGACCTGGGGCCGTGCAAGATCGACCTCGGACAGCTGGTCATGGCCTATCGCGCCGATGACCGCGGGCTGTCGATTCCGGAGTTCACCGCGGCGGTGCTGACCGAGGTGATCGACGGCAACAAGGCCGAGCCGCAGGGCCCGCGCGATGTCGTGCTCTACGGTTTCGGCCGGATCGGGCGACTGGTGACCCGGCTGCTCATCGAGAAGGCAGGGTCGGGCAACGGGCTGACCCTGCGCGCCGTGGTGGTGCGCAAGGGCGGCGACGACGATCTGGCCAAGCGCGCGTCGCTGCTGCGTCGCGACTCGGTGCACGGCCACTTCAACGGCACCATCAAGGTCGACGCCGACAACGACACGATCACGGCCAACGGCAACGTCATCAAGTTCATCTACAGCGACGATCCGACTGCGATCGACTACACCGCCTACGGCATCGACAACGCCATCCTGATCGACAACACCGGCCGGTGGCGCGATCGCGACGGCCTGTCCCAGCACCTGCGCCCCGGCATCGCGAAGGTGGTGCTGACCGCGCCGGGCAAGGGCGACGTCCCCAACATCGTGCACGGCGTCAACCACCGCAGCCTGGACCTGTCCCAGCAGATCTTCTCCTGCGCCTCGTGCACGACCAACGCGATCGTGCCGCCGCTCAAGGCCATGGACGACGAATTCGGCATCCTGCGTGGACATGTCGAGACGGTGCACTCGTTCACCAACGACCAGAACCTGCTCGACAACTACCACAAGGCCGACCGCCGCGGCCGGTCCGCGCCGTTCAACCTGGTGCTCACCGAGACCGGCGCCGCGTCCGCCGTCGCCAAGGCGATGCCGGACTTCAAGGCCAAGATCACCGGTAACTCGATCCGGGTGCCCACCCCGGACGTCTCGGTCGCGATCCTGAACCTGCAGCTCGAGCAGGAGACGACCAAGGAGGACGTGCTCGCGTACCTGCGTCAGGTCTCGCTCGCGGGCCCGTTGAGCCGCAACCTCGACTACACCGCCGCCAACGACGTGGTCTCGAGTGACTTCATCGGCTCGCGCGCGGCGTCGATCATCGACGCCAACGCCACCATCGTCGAGGGTGACACCGCGATCCTCTATGTCTGGTACGACAACGAGTTCGGTTACTCGTGCCAGGTCGTGCGCACCGTGCAGTACATCTCGGGCATCGAGTACCCGACGTACCCGCAGATCGGCGCGCCGTCCGCCGAGCCCGCGCTGGCCGCCGCCGACGCGCGGTAATCCGCACCGCGACCTGCGGATCAGGCGGGCGATCGACCTCCGGTCGGCGCCCGCCTGCCCGGTGTCCACGTTGTCGGGCCGGGCCGTGTTGTGCATACTGGGCACATGACGACTAGTCGAAAGGGCGTACGGCGCCCGGGCCGTTGAGCCTCCTGCCGGTCATCGCACCGGCTTCCTTCCCGCTCGATCGAGCGGAATTTCCGCAATACCCGCAGTACCTTCGCGCGTCCCGACCACCCGGCGACGATGCCCGCCTGGCCTTCTGGTCGCGGGTCCGCGAATTCGCGGTGCCACCCACCATGATCGATCTGGCCACCGCACGCCGCCGCGTCGGTGACTGGGCGGGGGCCTGCGCCGCGGCCCACGTGGACGTCGATCTCGATCTCCGTGCGTTCGCCCGGACTCACGGCGGGGAACTGGCCGCGCGGATTCGGGCCGATCTGCGTCACCTGGCACCGGATCTGCTGCGCTGGCATCTGCCCAGGGTCGCGCCCGACGGCCTGCTCCGGCCGGGGCTGACGATCACCGTGGCGCGCTACGCGTCAGCGATCGCCGGAACCCGTGGTGGCAGTGGGGGATTCGTGCACCTGGTGGTGCGGACCGCGCCGGCCTGGGCCGATGCCGGTCAGCGGCTCACGCTCGCGCTCTGGGACGGCTCCGGGACGAGCCCGCATCCGCATGCGCGGCCGAACCGGCGCTTCCGGCTCGATCTGCACCGTCACCTGTGGGACGCGCGCAGGACCGATGAGCTGCCGAGCCGGTGCGGGGCACCACGAAGCGCGGCCGACGAGCTGTCCGCGCAGCTGCCACCCGAATGCGCGGTGGATCGCTGGGCCGACGAAGCCGCGATCCTGCTGGGGGCCGAGAAGTCCACGGCCGGAATGGTGCTGGTGCGCTGCGGCGCCCGGCGGCAGGTCGTCCTCGACGTGGGCGCGCAGGTGCGGATCACCGAGCAGTACCGGCGCGGCGAGGTGTCCGCATTGCCGGTACTGCCCGACGCCGCGACCTGGGTGCTGCCCGATCTGGCGCTGCTGCGGGCCGGTGCGATCTCGGTCGATCAGCTGCATCCGCTGGTCGCCGCGGCACTCGACCCGGCCTGGTCACCGTCCGCCGCCGCGCGAGGTGCCGAGCGGCCGGATCGGCCGCGGCTCGTGGAGTGCCGGGGGCAGTGGCACCGGATCGGGTTCGTGGACGGGCGGCTGGCCGCGCTGGATCACGACCCGGCCGAGATCCGGCGCGAGGAACTGCTGGTCGCGCTGACCGGCACCCCGCTGCCCTGCCTGCGGGTCATCGATCAGGCGCACCGTCGCCCGGAGGCGCTGGCGGGCATTCGCGAACGGCTCGACCACGGTGACACCGCCGGTGCGCTGGCCGAGGTCGAACGGCTGCTCGGTCCCGCGGCGCTGCTGCGCGACGGTCCGCTCCGCGACGACCTGGAGTCCGCCGCGCGACGGCGGATCACCTATGGCCTGTTCCGGGCGGGGCTGTCCGAGCCCGGTCGCGGCGCCCGTCAGCCTGCCGGACGCCCCCGCCGCGAAGACGGCGCCCGTCCACGTCACGCGGTCGAGCGCTGACGCGCTCTTCCTCCAATTCCTCTGAACACCAAGGTGATACACGCATGTCTGTACGCACTCCCGTTGCCCTCCGCCCGGTCCGAACCACCGGCTCCCCACTCGACATCGCGGCCGAACTGCTCGCCCTGCTCGGCGAATCGACCACCGAACCCCGGCCCGACATCCGGCTCGAGGCGCTGACGCTGGCGGTCGCCGCCGACCTCCCGGTCCTGCTGTGGGGTGAGCCGGGCATCGGCAAGACCGCCGCGCTGACCCAGCTCGCCGAGTCCCTCGACCTGCCGCTGACCACGGTGATCGCGAGTGTGCACGAACCGTCGGACTTCTCTGGCCTGCCCATCCTCGGCGACGACCCGGCGACCCACGGTGTGCCGATGGCGCCGCCGGATTGGGCGGTGAAGCTGGTCCAGGCCGGACGCGGTCTGCTGTTCCTCGACGAACTCTCGACCGCGCCGCCCGCCGTGCAAGCCGCCCTGCTGCGCCTGGTCCTGGAACGGCGCGTCGGTGCGCTGCGATTGCCGCCCGGCGTCCGCATCGTCGCCGCCGCCAACCCGCGCTCCTCGGCCGCCGACGGCTGGGAACTGAGCCCGCCGCTGGCGAATCGCTTCGTGCACCTGCAGTGGGCCCACGACCACGAGGTCGTCGTGCGTGGTCTCGGCGGGACCTGGCCGCGGGCGACGCTGCCGCGCCTCGCGCCCGAAAAGCTCCCGGAGGCGGTGTCTTTCGCCCGGCGCGCGGTGTGCGAGCTGCTCGCGGGCCGGCCGAAACTGGTGCATCAGCTGCCCACCACCGAGACCCGGCGCGCCGGTGCCTGGCCCTCGCCGCGCAGCTGGGAGATGACCGTCCGGCTGATCGCGTTCGCCACCGCCGCCGGTGTCGATCGCGATGTGCTGTCGATGCTGGTGCGCGGCACCGTGGGTGACGGTCCCGGCTTCGAGCTGCTGACCAGCATCGATCGGATGGATCTGCCCGACCCCGAGGTGCTGCTGGCCGACCCGGCGGCCGCCGACCTGCCCCAACGGGGCGATCTGCGCCAGGCCGTCCTCGACGCGGTGGTGGCCGCGGTGCGCCGCCGACCGGAGAAGGCGCGCTGGGACGCGGCGTGGGCGCTGCTGGCCGGGGCGGTGGCGACCGGGGCGCCGGATCTGGTGGTGGTCCCGGCGACCACGCTGGCCACCCTGCGCCGGGACGACTGGGAGATCCCGGCGTCGATCGAGCACCTCGCCGCCACGGTGTCGGTGTCCCGGCAGGCCGAGCAGGCCACGGCCCGCGTCGCCGAGGCGCGCCGATGACGGCGGGACTGGATCACGAGAAGCTGTATGCCGCACGGTTATACGCGGTATCGGCCCGGCCCTACCTCGCCACCGCCCTGTACGCGCTGCACATCGTCGAGTCCCGGCAGGTGCCGACGATGGGGGTCGACAAGCACTGGCGCTGCTACGTCGCACCCGCGTTCGTAGCCTGCACGTCCGTGGAGGAACTCGCCTCGATCCTGGTGCACGAGGTGTCGCATCTGCTGCGCGACCATCATGCTCGCAGCGACCGATACGCCCGGGCGCACGACCTGACCGGCGCGGCGGAGCGCCTGCGGATGAACATCGCCGCCGACGCCGAGATCAACGACGACGCGTTCGGCGACGGGCTCGTCCGGCCCGCGGGGGCGGTCCTGCCCGCCGACCTCGGGCTGTCCGCGGGCGAACTGATGGAGGACTACCTCGGCCAGTTCCGGCTGGGCCGCCTGACCGAGAACATGGCCTGGCTCGACTGCGGCAGCGGCGCCGACGGACTCGATCGCGCCTGGGAGCTGGGGCCCGACGGCGCGGACGGCCTCAGCGAGCAGGAACGCGACGCGGTTCGCTTCCGGGTGGCTCAGGGCATCGTCGGCAGGCCGGGCGACGCGCCACAGGGCTGGCGGCGGTGGGCCGAGGAGGCGCTGCATCCGTCGCAGCCGTGGCGGGATCTGCTGGGCGCCGCCCTCCGGTCGGCGGCCTCGGCCCCGGGTGTCGGTGCGGACTACACCTACGGTAAGCCGGCGCGGCGCTCGGCCGCGCTGCCCGGGGTGGTGCTGCCGAGCCTGCGCCGCATGCCCCCTCGGGTCGCGGTCGTCATCGACACCTCGGGGTCGGTCAGCGATGTCGAATTGGGCAGCGCGCTGCTGGAAGTCGCCGCCATCACCCGCGCGGTCGGTGGCCGCCGCGACCTGGTCACCGTGCTGTCGTGTGACGCCGCGGTCTGGATCGCCGACCCGCTGTGCCGGGCCGAGGGCATGACCTTGATGGGCGGTGGCGGCACCGATCTGCGCACCGGTTTCACCGCGGCCCTGCGCACCCGCCCGGAGGTGATCGTGGCGCTGACCGACGGCCAGACGCCGTGGCCGACCACTCCGCCCCCGTGCCGGACGGTCGTGGGGGTGTTCCGCCGGGTGGGTTCGTGGCGCGAGGCCGATCCGGACTACGTGCCGGACCGGCCGCCTGCCTGGGCGCGGGTGGTCGAGATCGGGTGAGACGCCGCCGCGGCGGCGACGCTGCGGCGGGCCGAAAGACGCTGCGTCACCAGCAGGTACAGCCCGGAGAACAGCAGCCCGGCGAGGGGGATCAGCGGCAGGTAGGACACCCAGACGATCGGCTCCGGCAGGGACAGGGCGACGACCGTGGCGACGACGGTGCCGACGAACACCGCGGCCGACCAGCGGTGCAGCCGGCGGGTCTTCGCGTGCCCGCCGCTCGCCCCGGCTCGGCGTGCCGCGCGTGATCTGCCGGCGTAGTACCGGACGAACAGGAAGCTGCCGGAGAGGAAGAGCCCGGCGAGCGGGAACAGCGGGAGATAGGACACCCAGACCGGGCCGCTCAGCGCCACCACGAGCACCGTGAGGACCACGATCGCGGTGAAGGCCATGGCGAGCCACCGGTGGGATCGGCGCACCCAGGTGCTGGTCATCGGAAACCCTTTCGTTGTGCTGGTCTGCGGAAACGATGTTTCCACCGACCCCGGTCGCCGCGCTTCTCGATTCCTGATCGTTCCGGCCGGTGGGCTTTCCGGCCGGGCTGCGCGGGCCCCGACGTATTGCATGTGGTGCACGTCACAGTTGAGTCGCGATCCGTCCCATTCGCCTCGAGAACTTTCCATACGCTTGGGTAATTCTTTACTATTGGCCCGACCCTGTGTCTCGGGTCAGTTCTCGCAGCTCAGCATCTATTGCCAGTGCATGTTCGACCGATGAACCGGGCGCCTGCTGCCCGGCGAAGGAGAATGATGGCTACCGACAATGATCCGGGCGTGCCCGTTGCGACAACGCTCTCGTCGCCGCACGAATTTCTGAAATCTGTTCTCCGGCATGATCTTCCCGCTTCGGTGGTGGTGTTCCTGGTAGCGCTGCCCTTATCGATCGGCATCGCGGTGGCGTCCGGGGCGCCGGTCGCGGCGGGGTTGATCGCCGCGGTGATCGGCGGTGTCGTCGCCGGGCTGCTCGGTGGATCGGCGCTCCAGGTGAGTGGGCCGGCCGCCGGGCTCACCGTGGTCGTCGCCGAGACGATCGCCCAGTTCGGCTGGCGGGCGACCTGTTTCATCGTGGCCGCGGCCGGGGTGTTGCAGATCGTGTTCGGGCTCAGCCGGATAGCGCGGGCCGCGCTCGCCGTGGCGCCGGTGGTGGTGCACGCGATGCTGGCCGGAATCGGCATCACGATCGCGCTGCAGCAGAGCTTGGTGCTGCTCGGCGGGGTGTCGAGCAGTTCGAGCCTGGCCAACCTTGCCGCGCTGCCCGAAGGGATGCGCACCGCACGGTGGGGCGACGTCGTGGTCGGCGGCACCGTGATGGCGATCCTGCTCGGCTGGAAGCGCATGCCGCAGAAACTGCGGGTGGTTCCCGCGCCGCTGGTCGCGATCCTCGCCGGCGCGGTGCTGGCGATGGTCCTGCCGACCGACGTCGAGCGGATCATGTTGAGCGGCTCGCTCTTCGAGGCCATGTCGCTGCCCGAACTGCCGTCGGGCGACTGGTGGCACGTGGCGTTCACGGTGCTCACCGTCGCCCTCATCGCCAGCGTCGAGAGCCTGCTCTCCGCGGTCGCGGTGGACCGCATGAAGGGTGGAGGGCGCGCCGATTTCGATCGCGAGATGCTCGGCCAGGGCACAGCCAACCTGCTCTCCGGCCTGGTGGGCGGACTGCCGATCACCGGCGTGATCGTGCGCAGTGCCACGAATGTCAGGGCCGGTGCGCGCACCAGGGCCTCCTCGGCGCTGCACGGCTGCTGGATCCTGGTGTTCTCGGTGGCGCTCGTCGGTGTGGTGGAACAGATTCCGAAGGCAGCGCTGGCCGGTCTGCTCATCGTCATCGGCATGCAGCTGATCAAACTCGCCCACATCAAGCGGGCGCTGCGCACCGGTGATCTGCTCGTCTACGTCGTGACGGTGGCGGGTGTCGTATTCGCCAACCTGCTCGAAGGAGTCGTGATGGGCCTCGGGCTGGCGTTCGCGCTGCTGCTGTGGCGAGTCGTCCGGGTGACGATCACCGCCGCACCAGTGGCGGGCACCGACCGCTGGCTGGTCACCGTCGACGGCTCGTGCACCTTCCTCGCCCTGCCGAAGCTCTCGGCGAAGCTGGCCGAGGTGCCCGACGGGGTCGACGTGACGGTCGAGATGACCGTCGACTTCCTCGACCACGCGGCCTGCGAGGCCATTGCCGAATGGGCCGACCGCCGCGAATCCGGCGGCCGCATCGTTGATTTCGTGGAGATGGGCACCGCTCGGATGGCCCGTGCCGGCGCAGCGCCGCCCGAACGTGGTCAGGCACGCAAGGTGATCGATGAGGCGATCGGGCCGTGGCGGCGCACCGGTGGCGGCGTCGACCCGATCGCGGCGGGCATCGCGGCCTACCATCGCGGGCACGCGCATCTCATGCGCCCGCACCTGGCGGGCCTGCGGCACCGGCCCGACGCCGACACCTTCTTCCTCACCTGCGCCGACGCCCGCATCGTGCCCAATGTCATCACCAACAGCGGGCCCGGTGACCTGTTCACCGTCCGCAATGTGGGCAATCTCGTGCCGGTCGGCGGCAGCGACGTCTCGGTGGAAGCGGCGCTGATCTACGCGCTCGACAAGCTCGACGTGCGCGCGGTCGTGGTGTGCGGGCACAGCGGGTGCGGGGCCATGGAGGCCCTGTACGGGCAGGTCCAGGCCGGTCCGGGCCTCGACGACTGGCTCGCGCACGCCGCGCCGACCCTGACGGCGTTCCACGCGGGTCACCCGGTCGCCGAGGCGGCCCGGCGGGCGGGCTTCGGCCCGGTCGACCAGCTCGGCATGGTGAACGTCGCCCGGCAGGTCCAGACACTGATGGACTACCCGGCGGTGCGCGACGGGATCGAGGAGCGCGGTGTCGCGGTCTCGGGTCTGTTCTTCGATCTGGCGACCGCGCGGGTCATCGAGGTGACCATCGACGGGATCGCCGAATTCGACGACAGCCACCGCCGTGTCGCGGCCGAACCGGTGTGAGCGCCCAGATCCGGTGTGGGCCACACCACAGCGGGCCTGCGGTTATGGCGACACCCACTCTTCGTGCGGCACACTGGTTTTGCCAAGTCTTTACCAATACGGTGGTTGGCACCCCGCCCCGGTTCGCCGACGCACCGGGGCGTTCGACGCTTCATCGCTGGAAGCTGTTCCGCGGTCACCCGACCGCCCACGACACGTAGATCGTCCATCGACCACGGCCGCGCGCCGCGTCGCCGAAGGAGAACCATGTCTGTCGCGAACGACCTAGCTCCACCCGCCGCACCGGCGGCGCCCTCGCCGGAACCCCCGCCGCCGTCCTGGCGGCAGACCCTGCTCCGCCACGATCTGCCCGCCTCGATCGTGGTCTTCCTCGTCGCCCTGCCGTTGTCGCTGGGCATCGCCGTCGCCTCCGGCGCCCCGGTCGCCGCCGGTCTGGTCGCCGCGGTGATCGGCGGCATCGTCGCCGGGCTGCTCGGCGGTTCGGTCCTGCAGGTCAGTGGCCCCGCCGCGGGCCTGACCGTCGTCGTCGCCGAATCCATCGCCCAATTCGGCTGGCGTGTCACCTGTTTCATCGTCGTCGCCGCGGGGCTGTTACAGATCCTGTTCGGGCTCAGCCGGATCGCGCGCGCCGCGCTCGCGGTCGCTCCCGTGGTGGTGCACGCGATGCTCGCCGGTATCGGCATCACCATCGCGCTGCAGCAGGTCCATGTGCTGCTCGGTGGGTCCTCGCACAGCACCGCCTGGCGCAATCTGATCGAGCTGCCGGGTCAGCTGCTGTCGCTGCACGGTGGCGACGCCCTCGTCGGCGCCGTCGTGATCGCGGTGATGCTGGGCTGGAAATATCTGCCGCCGAAGCTGCGCGCGGTGCCCGGTCCGCTGGTCGCGGTCGTCGCGGGCACCCTGCTCTCGCTCGTGCTGCCCGCCGAGGTGGAGCGGATCGTGTTGAGCGGCTCGCTCTTCGACGCGCTGCAGCTGCCCGAACTGCCGTCGGGGAACTGGTCGGCGATCGCCATGATGGTGCTCACCATCGCGCTCATCGCGAGCGTCGAGAGCCTGCTCTCCGCCGTGGCGGTGGACAAGATGCACACCGGTCCGCGCACCGACTTCGACCGCGAGTTGATCGGTCAGGGTTCGGCGAACGTGCTGTCCGGCCTGGTCGGCGGCCTGCCGATCACCGGCGTCATCGTGCGCAGTGCCACCAATGTGCAGGCGGGCGCGCGCAGCCGGGCCTCGGCGATCATGCACGGCTGCTGGATCCTGCTGTTCTCGGTCGCGCTGGTCGGTCTGGTCGAGCAGATCCCGAAGGCCGCGCTGGCCGGCCTGCTCATCGTCATCGGCATCCAGCTGGTGAAGCTGGCCCACATCCGGCTGGCCCGGCGCACCGGCGACCTGCTCGTGTATCTGGTCACCGTGCTCGGCGTGGTGTTCCTGAACCTGCTCGAGGGCGTGATCATCGGTCTCGCACTGGCTTTCGGCCTGCTGCTGTGGCGCGTGGTGCGCGTGCAGGTCACCGCGATGCCGCTGCCGGGCGGCGAGCGCTGGCTGGTCCGCATCGATGGGTCGTGCACCTTCCTGGCCCTGCCGAAGCTCTCGGCCGAGCTCGGCAAGGTGCCCGCGGGCGCCGAGGTCACCGTGGAGATGACGGTCGACTTCCTCGACCACGCCGCCTTCGAGGCCATCGAGAGCTGGCAGCATCAGCAGGAAAGCAGCGGTGGCAGCGTCGATTTCGTGGAGATCGGCAGCGCCAGGATGGCCGACACCCTCGGCGCGCCACCGGCCCGCGGGTTCGGCCGCGCGACCTGGGACGAGCTGCTCGGACCGTGGCGGCATCAGAAGTCCGGCAGCGATGCCCTGACCGCCGGGGTCTCGGCTTTCCACCGCAGCCACGCCCACGTCGTGCGCCCGCACCTGGACGAGCTGCGCGACCGGCAGGACCCGGATTCCTTCTTCCTGACCTGCTCGGACTCGCGGATCGTGCCCAATGTGATCACCTCGAGCGGCCCCGGTGACCTGTTCACCGTCCGCAATGTGGGCAATCTGGTGCCGACCAGTGGCGACGATTCGGTCGAGGCGGCGCTGGTGTTCGCGCTCGAGGAGCTGGCGGTGCGCTCGGTCGTGGTGTGCGGGCACTCCGCCTGCGGCGCGATGAAGGCCGTCTACCGGGGCGCCGAGGCCGACGGCGGGCTGAGCTCGTGGCTGCGGCATGCCGAGGCGAGCCTGGACCGGTTCCGCGCCGACCATCCGGTCGCAGCGGCGGCGCGGGCCGCGGGCTTCGACGAGGTCGACCAGCTCAGCATGGTCAATGTCGCCGTGCAGCTCGAGACGCTGCACCGGCATCCGGCCGTGCGCCGCGCGGTCGCCGAGCGCGGGCTGGCGGTGTCGGGACTGTTCTTCGACATCGCGGGCGCGCGCGTGATCGAGGTCACCGCCGAGGGCGTGCGCACCATCGACGATCGAGACGATGCCCCGGTCACCACGTGATCGCGGGGTCGGCGGCTCGTAGGCTGGAACGATGACGCGCAAGCCGACCGTCGACCCCACCGACGCCCCGGCGGATTCCACCGCCGGGGCGTCGGCGGCCGAGCCGTCCTTCAAGCAGCGCTGGCGCGCCTTCCGGGCGAGCATCGAGCACCGCCCTACCCTGAACCTCGGCTACCGCATCGCCGTCGGCGTGGTCGGTGGGCTGGTGTTGCTGATCGGGATCGTCACGATCCCGTACCCGGGACCCGGCTGGGCGCTGGTGTTCGCGGGCTTCGGCATCCTGGCCACCGAGTTCGTCTGGGCCCATCACACCCTGAACTGGGTGCGCGGCAAATACCGGATCGTCATGGGGTGGTACACCTCGCGCGGGTGGACGATCAGGATCCTCGGCGCGGTGGCCACCTTCGCCCTCGTCGTCGCGACGCTGTGGCTGCTCGGCACGTTTTCGATGGTCGGAGGGTGGATCGGAGTCGAATGGCCATGGTTGCGCAGTCCCCTGATGTCGTGAACACCGTCCCCGGCCGCCTGCTCACCGATCCCACCTGGGTCTCGGCCCGGATCGGCGAGATGAGCCGTGTCTGGGGCACCGAGACGCCCCGCGTCGGCGGCACGCTGTGGTGGTGCATGGTCGCCTCCGCGCTCGTCGACCAGATCACCGCCGCCTACACCGCGGGCGTCCCGGCCCCGATCCCGGCGCTCGACGAGCTCGACTGCGAGATCCGGCCCGATGGGGGAGTCGAGCGCGTGCGCTTCCGGTCGACGGTCGCCCTCGCCGCGGCCGCCGACGGCGCGGCTGCCGCCGAGGCGGTCGGCGCCGCCCTGCGCGAGACTTTGACCGCGGTGATCCTGCAGGTCGCCGCCGTGTCCGGCGCCGGGGTGCCCGCTCTGTGGGCCGTGGTCACCGACGCGATCGGCAACCGCGCGCTGGACGCGGGCGCACCGGAAGCCGCGACCCGGCTGGCCGGCGAGGTGGGCTCGCGCCTGCTCGCCCCCCGTTTCGTCACCGTCGGCGACCGCACCTTCGTCCGGCGCCTGTCCTGCTGTCTCGTCTACGAGGTACCGGGCTGCCAGATGTGCACCAGCTGCCCGAAACGCCCGGCAGCCGAACGCGCGGCCCTGCTGGCTCAGGCGTGATTCCAGGAGCACAGATGCGGCGAGGACAGGGGTTCGTCGCCGTCACGCAGGCCCGAACACCCAGCAGCGATGCCTAGAGCGCAGTAGCGAGCAGCGAGATTTCAGCAGCCACGGCCGCCGGATCCGCGCTGATAGTGACATGCGCGACGGTGTCCAGGCTCGAGTGCGATCCGACCCGTACTGCCCGCTCCGCGTTTTTCAGCAGGTCGAAGTCGTTGAGGTCGTTACCAAATGCCACGTAGTTCGTGTGCCCCAACGATTCCAGGGCCTCCCACTTGGTGGTGGATCCCGGCGCGAAGTCGATGATCCCTTCCTCGAGGTGGTGGTTGACCGTCAGTCCCAGATCCCGACCGGCCGCCGCGAGAGCCGGCATGTCGTTCGCGCCGAGAACCAGGAACTTCACCACCTCGGGCAAGTCCGTGAGTTCGACCATCTGCGCGAGACTGCCTTGGTCGACCCGTCCACGGATCGGATGGTCGTGCGCTCCGGTGTAGGCGTAGTCCCAGGGCCCGTCTGCGAGATACGTCGCATCGAACTGTTCGACGGCGTCCATCAGCGCTCGCAGTACAAAAGCGTCGAACGCGGCGCGTGCCTGTACCTGTCCGTTGGCTGACACCAGACTTCCATTCCCGCCGATCAGGGTCGCGGACGCAAAGGCGCCGTCAAGGACAGGCAGGAGGTCGCGGATTGGGCGCGCAGACGCGAAAACTGGATGGTATTCAGCTCGTTCGCATTCCTCGATTGCTGCCAGGATTCGGTCATCAATCGTTCGTCCGTCGAAGCAGAGCGTGCCGTCGATGTCGAAAACTACTGTCCGGGCGTTGAGGGTGAGCACCGGAACATCCTACTGACCACGGATGGTCCCACCGAAAGGCAAAGCGGTGCCGCGCTGTCCTGAACGGCCGCCGAGAGTTTCACTCAGAGTTTCGTATGACCCTTCAACGCGCCCAGCAATTTCCAATGGTGCCGCAACAATCAGCTTGGTTACGAGCACGGGGCATGGCGGGTGTGGCGTTGATCGCTGGTGCTGCGAGCGGGTGGAGGTGGGTGATCCTTGGTGGTTGCTGCAACCGTGTGGGCGTGTTTCCCGGTCTGCTCGCCGTGCTCGTGCCAGCCCCTTACTCATGCCGGCTCCTGCCGCCGTGCTGTGACATGAGATTCCACACCCCACCCGGACCCCGCCGGGCCCGGGTGGGGCGTTCGGCGGGCTGGTCGGCGGCGTCGTGGCTGTAGGATGCCGGTACTGTCGGTGGGTCCGGGGTGCTGCACGGGATGGTTTGTGCCGGGGTGTGGCACGTGGGCAGGTTTTTCGCGACCGAATGTCGATCGCACGCCGGTTGCCCGACAGGTTAGAGGTCATGACCAGCGGGGACATACCCGGAGAGTGCAGAGGTAACTCACCTGGGACGGACTGACGCACCCGCTCGTCGGACCGTCGGCCGCGCGCGATCCGCGACACGAACACGAGTCTGGCCAGAATCGCGGGGAGGCGGAACAGCTAGCATGGTCGCGTTCGCAGGAATCCAGCCTGCGCCGCGCGGGACATCCCCGCCGGACGTGACGTCAAGGAGAGCATCCCCGTGACCACCTCTGCACCGATCAGCCCTGTCGCCCTCGTCCGGGTGCCGGCCGGGACTACCGCGGGCGCGGCGGTGCGAGAAGCGGGCTTGCCGACCAAGGGACCCGACACGATCGTGGTGGTCCGCGACGCCGAGGGCGCGCTCAAGGACCTGTCCTGGACCCCGGACGAAGACGTCGAGGTCGAGGCCGTCGCCGCCAGCACCGAGGACGGCCGCAGCGTGATCCGGCACTCGGCCGCGCACGTGCTGGCCCAGGCGGTGCAGCAGGAGTTCCCCGACGCCAAGCTGGGCATCGGCCCGCCGATCAAGGACGGCTTCTACTACGACTTCCGGGTCGACCGGCCCTTCACCCCCGAGGATCTGGCCAAGCTGGAATCGCGGATGAAGAAGATCATCAAAGGCGCGCAGCGCTTTTCGCGTCGCGTCGTCGAGATCGACGAGGCTCGGGCGGAACTGGCGAAGGAGCCGTTCAAGCTCGAGCTGATCAGCGACAAGTCGGGCATCGACGATCCGGAGATCATGGAGGTCGGCGGCAACGAGCTGACCATCTACGACAACCTGGACCCGCGCACCGGCGAGAAGGTGTGGGGCGACCTGTGCCGCGGCCCGCACATCCCCACCACCAAGTTCATCCCCGCCTTCAAGCTGACCCGCAGCTCGGCCGCCTATTGGCGCGGTGACCAGGACCGCGAGGACCTGCAGCGCATCTACGGCACCGCCTGGGAATCGACCGAGGCGATGGACGAGTACCTGCACCTGCTGGCCGAGGCCGAGCGCCGCGACCACCGCAAGCTGGGCCTCGAGCTCGACCTGTTCAGCTTCCCCGACGAGCTCGGCTCGGGCCTGCCGGTGTTCCACCCCAAGGGCGGCATCATCCGCAAGGAGATGGAGGAGTACTCGCGCCAGCGCCACATCGACGCGGGCTACGAGTTCGTCAACACCCCGCACATCACCAAGGGGCACCTGTTCGAGGTCTCCGGTCACCTCGACTGGTACCGGGACGGCATGTTCCCGGCCATGCACCTCGACGCCGAACTCAACGAGGACGGCACCGTGCGCAAGCCCGGCCAGGACTACTACGTCAAGCCGATGAACTGCCCGATGCACAACCTGATCTTCCGCGCGCGTGGGCGCTCCTACCGTGAGCTGCCGCTGCGGATGTTCGAGTTCGGCTCGGTGTACCGCTACGAGAAGTCCGGCGTGGTCCACGGCCTGACT
Source organism: Nocardia fodinahabitans (assembly GCF_052983615.1). Taxonomy (NCBI): domain Bacteria; kingdom Bacillati; phylum Actinomycetota; class Actinomycetes; order Mycobacteriales; family Nocardiaceae; genus Nocardia; species Nocardia fodinahabitans. The sequence continues at coordinate 669,854 of NZ_JBRJJC010000001.1, read as the reverse complement.
CGCGTGCGTGGCATGACCCAGGACGACGCGCACATCTACTGCACCAAGGAGCAGATGCACGCGGAGCTGACCACCACGCTGCAGTTCGTGCTGTCGCTGCTCAAGGACTACGGCCTCGACGACTTCTACCTCGAGCTGTCCACCAAGGACCCGAAGAAGTTCGTCGGCTCCGACGAGCTGTGGGAAGAGGCCACCGAGACCCTGGCCAAGGTCGCCGAGGCCTCGGGTCTGGACCTGGTGCCGGATCCGGGCGGCGCCGCGTTCTACGGCCCGAAGATCTCCGTGCAGGCCAAGGACGCGCTGGGCCGCACCTGGCAGATGTCGACCATCCAGCTCGACTTCAACCTGCCCGAGCGGTTCAACCTGGAATACACCTCCTCCGACGGCACCAAGCAGCGTCCGGTGATGATCCACCGCGCCCTGTTCGGCTCGATCGAGCGGTTCTTCGGCGTGCTCACCGAGCACTACGCCGGTGCGTTCCCGGCGTGGCTCGCCCCGGTGCAGGTCGTGGGCATCCCGGTCGCGGAGAACTTCGCTCCGCACCTGGACGCGGTGATCGAGCGGCTGCAGGACGGGGGCGTGCGCGCCCAGGTCGACCGCAGCGACGACCGGATGCAGAAGAAGATCTTCAACCAGACCGCGCAGAAGGTGCCGTTCATGCTGCTGGCGGGCGCGCGCGACGTGGAGGCCGGCGCGGTCAGCTTCCGGTTCCGCGACGGCACCCAGGTCAACGGCGTGCCGGTCGACGACGCGGTGGCCACCATCCTGAGCTGGATCGCCAACCGGGAGAACGTCTCGCCCACCGCGGACGGGTTCGAGGTCGTCACCGCGGCGAAGGCGTCCTCATGAGTGAGAGCATCGCCTCGGAGGCCGGGTCGATCGTCGACGCGGGCGCCGGCCAGCCGGACCGGTTGCAGCGGCTGTGGACGCCGTACCGGATGTCCTACATCACCGGCGAGGTCAAGCCCAAGGACGCCACCGGTCACCCGTTCACCGACATCCCGAAGATGTCCGACGAGGACGGGCTGATCATCGCCCGCGGTGAACACGTCTATGCGGTGCTCAACTTGTACCCGTACAACCCAGGGCACATGATGGTGGTGCCGTACCGCCGGGTCGCCGACCTGGAGGATCTGACGCCCGCCGAGAGCGCGGAGCTGATGGCCTTCACGCAGCGGGCCATCCGGGTGATGAAGCGGGTCTCGCGGCCCGCCGGATTCAATGTCGGGCTCAACCTCGGCGGCGTGGCCGGTGGTTCGCTGGCCGACCACCTGCACCAGCACATCGTGCCGCGCTGGGGTGGGGATGCGAACTTCATCACCGTGGTCGGCGGGGTGAAGGTGATGCCTCAGTTGTTGCGCGAGACGCGGCAGCTGCTGGCGGAGGCGTGGGAGGAATAACAACCGTGCTCAGCTTCTTCGGCCGCCAGACGTTTGCGAAAGCGACTGCGCCGCTGGGCAAAGCGCTCGTCGGTACCGGGCTCACCCCGGACGCGATGACACTGATCGGTACCACCGCGACGATCGCGGCCGCGGTGACGCTGTTCCCCTCCGGACACCTGTTCTGGGGAACGATGGTCATCTGGCTGTTCGTCATGTTCGACATGCTGGACGGAGCGATGGCGCGGGCCCGCGGCGGCGGCACGAAGTACGGCGCCGTCCTCGACGCCACCTGTGACCGGGTCGCCGACGGCGCGATCTTCGGCGGTCTGGCCTGGTGGGCGGTCTACCACGAGCAGAGCAAGGAACTGTTCGCGGCGACGCTGATCGTGCTGGTCACCTCGCAGGTGATCTCGTACGCGAAGGCGCGCGCCGAGGCGAGCGGCCTGTCCGCCGACGGCGGGCTGATCGAGCGGCCGGACCGGCTGGTCATCGTGCTGGTCGGCGCCGGGCTCACCGGCATCGGTGGGCACTGGGGCATCGAATGGCTCACCTGGGCCGTCTACGTGGCCATGTGGATCCTGGTCGTGGCCAGCGTGATCACGGTGTTCCAGCGGGTGCTCGCGGTGCGGAACTCGCCGGGCGCGCGGACCGTCATCCCGCCCACCCCGCAGCCCGACGCGGCCGGAGGTGCGGCGTCGTGACCCTCACCGATCGGATGAGCGACCTGGGCTACGCCGCGGGCTGGCGGTTGGTGCGGTCGGCGCCGGAACCCCTCGTGCGCAAGGTGTTCGATCTGGGCGCCGACCGGGCGGTGAAGGCCGGCGGACCGGAGCAGTTGCGGCGAAACCTCGCCCGGGTGCTCGGGGTGCGCCCCGATGCGGTCCCGGCCGAGCTGATGCGCGCGAGTATGCGCTCCTACGCCCGGTATTGGCGCGAGGCGTTCCGGCTGCCCAGCATGGACCACAGCACGATCGACTATTACGTCGACGGCCTGGAACACCTCGACGCGGCCCTGGAGCGGGGCCGCGGCGTCATCTTCGTGCTGCCGCACTCGGGCAACTGGGATATGGCCGGCGTATGGCTGGTGCAGCACTACGACAACTTCACCACGGTGGCCGAACGGCTGAAGCCGGAGTCGCTGTTCGAGCGGTTCGTCGCCTACCGGGAGAGCCTCGGCTTCGAGGTGTTCCCGCTGACCGGTGGTGAGCAGCCGCCGTTCGGGCAGCTCGCGGACCGGTTGCGGCAGAACCGGATCATCTGCCTGATGGGCGAGCGCGACCTCACCGGCAAAGGCGTGCCGGTGGACTTCTTCGGCGAGCGCACCTGGATGCCCGCCGGCGCGGCCAAACTGGCCATCGAGACCGGTGCCGCGCTGATGCCGGTGCACGGGTGGTTCACCGTCGAAGCCGACGGCACCGAGGGCTGGGGTCTGAAAACCGAAGCGCCGCTGGATGTCTCCGGCGGCGTCGCGGCCGCGACCCAGGCGCTGGCCGATCGGTTCGCGGCCAATATCGCCGAGCATCCGGCCGACTGGCACATGCTGCAACCGCTGTGGGAAGCCGATCTGTCGCCCGAGCGGCGGGCGCGCATCGCGGCCGCGCAGACAGGGGGACCGCGGTGAAGATCGGCATGGTGTGCCCGTACTCGTTCGACGTTCCCGGCGGTGTGCAGGCCCATGTCGTCGAGCTGGCCCGGGTCTTCCTCGAACGTGGACACAAGGTGAGCGTGCTCGCGCCCGCCTCCGACGACACCCCGCTGCCCGATTTCGTGGTGTCGGCGGGCCGCGCGGTGGCGATTCCGTACAACGGGTCGGTGGCGCGGCTGTCGTTCGGCCCGATGGCCTACACCCGGATCCGGCGCTGGATCGAGAGCAACGACTTCGACGTGCTGCACATCCACGAGCCCAACGCGCCGAGTCTGTCGATGCTGGCGCTCAAGATCGCCGAGGGACCGATCGTCGCGACCTTTCACACCTCGACCACGAAGTCACTGGTGCTGAGCACTTTCCAGGGGGTGCTGCGGCCGTACCACGAGAAGATCAACGGCCGCATCGCCGTCTCGGAGCTGGCCAGGCGCTGGCAGGTCGAGGCGCTCGGCTCGGACGCGGTGGAGATCCCCAACGGTGTCGATGTCGCGGCGTTCGCCCGGGGGCCGCTGCTCGACGGCTATCCGCGCGTGGGCGCGACGGTGCTGTTCCTCGGTCGCTTCGACGAGCCGCGCAAGGGCATGGACGTGCTGCTGGGCGCGCTGCCCACGCTGATCGACCGGCATCCCGACGTGCAGATCCTCATCGTCGGGCGCGGCGACGAGGACCGGCTGCGCCGCGAGGCGGGCGCGCATGCCGGGCACCTGCGTTTCCTCGGCCAGGTCTCCGACGAGGAGAAGGCCGCGGCGATGCGCAGCGCCGATGTCTACGTCGCGCCGAACCTGGGCGGCGAGAGCTTCGGCATCATCCTGATCGAGGCGATGGCCGCGGGCACCCCGGTGGTGGCCAGCGAGCTCGACGCGTTCCGCCGGGTGCTGCGCGACGGGACCGCGGGCCTGCTCACCCCCGTCGGTGATTCGGCCGCCCTGGCCACCGCGATCGACACCGTTCTCACCGACGACGAGACCAGGCAGCGGCTGGTGCGCACCGCGACCCAGGTGGTCGCCGCCTACGACTGGCCGGTGGTGGCCGAGCAGATCCTGCGGGTATACGAGACCGTCACCGTCGGCGATCTCCGGGTGCGGGCCGCCGGATGATCACCTTCTCCGCGACTTCGGTCCTCGTTCTCGGGCTGATCGCCGTGCTCGTCCTCGCGCTCGGTGTCTGGGCGTACTCCACGGCCAACCGGCTCGACCGGCTGCACGTGCGCTCGGATCAGTCCTGGCAGGCGCTCGACGCGGCGCTGGCCCGGCGCGCGGTGGTGGCGCGTGCGGTGGCCATGGCCATCGCAGGCCCGGTGAGCACCGACTCGCGCCGCGGTGAACGGGCCGCTCAGCTCGCCGCCCTGGCCGATCGCGCCGAGCGGGCCGATCGCGGTGACCGGGAGACCGTCGAGAACCAGCTCTCCGCCGCACTGACCCTGGTCGACATCGACCTTCTCCGGCCGCAGCTGGTCGCCGAGCTCGCCGACGCCGAGGCTCGGGTGCTGATCGCGCGCCGCTTCCACAACGACGCCGTTCGCGACACCCTCGCGTTGCGCACCCGCCGGCCGGTGCGGGTGCTGCACCTGGGTGGTACCGCGCCGCTGCCGGACTATTTCGAGATCACCGAGCGGGCCACACCCGCCGCGGCGACCGGACTCGACGTGCACACCACCCGCACCTCCGCTCGCGTGGTGCTGCTCGACGAGCACGACCGGGTGCTGCTGCTACGCGGCCACGACCCGATGCTGCCCGAGGTGGCGTTCTGGTTCACCGTCGGCGGTGGCGTCGAGCCCGGGGAGAGCCTGCGCGATGCCGCGGTGCGTGAGCTGTACGAGGAAACCGGTCAGCGGGTCGATCCGGCGGCGCTGCGCGGTCCGCTGTGGCGCCGGGTGGCGGTGTTCCCGTTCAACGGTGAGCTCATCCGCTCCGAGGAGCTGTTCTTCACCCTGCGGGCCCCGAGCTTCGAGTGGCGTCCGGCGGCCCTGAACGCGCTCGAGCGTCGCACCATCACCGACCACCGCTGGTGCACCCCCGCCGACATTCGCGCCCTCGACGATCAGGGCGAGGCGGTGTACCCGTACCACCTCGACGAACTGCTGACCGAGGCGGCCGCGGCTGCCGCCGACGACGCCGAGCACGTCGTACGCTCTATCCGCTGAGTCGATCGGGCGGCCGATCGTCGGGGAACGCGGCGGGAGGCGATCGGTGGCGGCTCGGAGTCCGGTCAGCGTGGCGACCGGCGATGTCGTCGGATTCCGGCTCGGCGCCCATCACCTCCTGACCCGACGCCGGGATCTGCTCGTGGTGGCAGGCGCGTGTGCCGTGCAGAACAGTCCGCCGGGATCGGCGCTGCTCGCCCTCCACGCACGCGTCGAGGACGTCACCGCCGAGCGGGTCGAGCACCTGGTCGGCGTGGAGAAGTCCCTGGTGCAGACCTGGTGCATGCGCGGGGCGCCGCACTTCTTCCCGACCGCCGACCTGCCCGTCTTCACCTCCGGTGTCCTGCCGACCACCGAAGCGGCGCGACTGCATCTGATCGGCGGGGTCGAACCGGCCTTGCGCACCCTCGAACTCGGTCTGGACGACATCGTCGACCGCACCGCCGAGCAGATCGGACCGGCGCTCGCGCACCGTGCGCTGCCGATCGATGCCCTCGGCCGGGAACTGGCCGCGCGCATCGCGAGCACACTGTCACCCGCCCGGCGGGAGGCCTGGCAGGCATTGGGCCCCTATGGTGCGAACCAGCCGCTGGGGGAGGCCGTCGTGCACTTCTGTCTTCGGATACTGGCCCTGCGCGGCCTAGTCTGCCTGGCACCGCGCAGCAACAACACCGCGCCGTTCGTCCTGCTCGGCGAATGGCTGGACGCGCCGCCGCGGACCGACCCCGATGCCGCCCGCGCCGCGCTCCTGCGCCGCTACCTGCGGTGCTACGGGCCGTCCACACGGCAGGATTTCGCCGCCTGGCTGGGGATCAGGACCGGTGACGTCGACCCGTGGTGGAACGCTGCTGAGCTCACTCCGGTAGAGGTCGAGGGGAAGCGGGCGTGGATCCACGCCGACGACCTGAACGACCTGCGATCCCCGGCCACCACCGCGCACGGGGTGCGGCTGCTCCCACCGAGCGATCCCTACCTCCAGCTGCGTGATCGGGCGACCATCGTCGCTCCGAAATATCAACGTGCAGTGTGGAAGGCGGTCGGCGCGCCCGGCGCGGTGCTGGCGGACGGGGACGTCGCCGGAATCTGGCGGCCGCGTAAGAAGGGGCGCACGCTGACGCTGACCGTCACGCCGTTCCGGCCGATGAGCGCTCGGCTCCGCGCGCAGCTGCGGGCCGAAGCGGTTCCCCTGGCGGAGCTGCGCGGCGCCGCGGACGTACACGTCGAGTTCGACGACGCCGCACACTGATTCGGACCGCGATCGGCGGTCTCCGGCGGAAAACCGCTGGCGCGCGGAGAATTGCTGACCGCGGTGTACGCGGTCGGTGTGGTGCTCGGCGGGGTGACGGTGGCCTGTGTCGCGGAGTGCCCGCGGGCACCGTGCTCGGCCGACTGTGGCGCCGGCACCGACCGCGGAACCGGCCCGCGCGTGCTGAGCGGCGGGCCACCGGAGCAGGCCAGCGGTGGGTGGCGGCGGTATCGTCGCTGGTCGTGGCAAGGCCAGTGGACCTCAACTGGCTATGAAGCCCGATTTCGGACGGTTCTAGAATCGACGGTGTCCATAACGAGCGACCTGATTGGCGCACATGACACAGGAGACAGCCGTGACTACGCCTGAGACCACCAACACCGTCGGCACCGCCCGCGTGAAGCGCGGCATGGCCGAGATGCTCAAGGGCGGCGTGATCATGGACGTGGTCACCCCGGACCAGGCCAAGATCGCCGAGGACGCCGGCGCGGTGGCCGTCATGGCGCTCGAGCGGGTTCCGGCCGACATCCGTGCCCAGGGCGGCGTCTCCCGGATGAGCGACCCGGACATGATCGACGGCATCATCGCCGCCGTCTCCATCCCGGTGATGGCCAAGGCCCGCATCGGCCACTTCGTGGAGGCGCAGATCCTGCAGAGCCTCGGCGTCGACTACATCGACGAGTCCGAGGTGCTCACCCCCGCCGACTACGCCAACCACATCGACAAGTGGAACTTCACCGTCCCCTTCGTCTGTGGCGCCACCAACCTGGGTGAGGCCCTGCGCCGCATCACCGAGGGCGCGGCCATGATCCGCTCCAAGGGCGAGGCGGGCACCGGCGACGTGTCCAACGCGACCACCCACATGCGCACCATCCGCGCCGAGATCCGCCGCCTGACCTCGCTGTCGGAGGACGAGCTGTTCGTCGCCGCCAAGGAGCTGCAGGCCCCGTACGAGCTGGTCCGCGAGGTCGCCCAGACCGGCAAGCTGCCGGTCGTCATGTTCACCGCCGGTGGCATCGCCACCCCGGCCGACGCCGCGATGATGATGCAGCTCGGCGCCGAGGGCGTGTTCGTCGGCTCCGGCATCTTCAAGTCGGGCAACCCCGAGCAGCGTGCCGCCGCCATCGTGAAGGCCACCACCTTCTACGACGACCCGGACGTGCTGGCCAAGGTCTCCCGCGGCCTGGGCGAGGCCATGGTCGGCATCAATGTCGAGGAGATCCCGCAGCCGCACCGCCTCGCCGAGCGCGGCTGGTGAACTGACCCCGAAGACCTGCGGTACCGGCGGGCGTCGTGCGCGAGCACGGCGCCCGCCGTCGCGTCTGATCGGCGCCCGAGAGCTTTGGTGACGGCGTCGAGCTCGTCCCAGTGGCACCGGTCCGGCCCGCCGTCACCCGCGCCGCAGGCTCGACGCCGCCCGGACCAGGTTCGCCGCACCGGGTTTCGACGGCACGACCAGGTGCGCGCCCAGCTCCGCGACGGCTGTCTCCAGGAGTTTGCCGGCCGCCTCGACGGACCCGATCCCGAGTTGCGGGCGGAACTGCTCGGCCCGCTGCTGGTGGGTCTGGGTGCCCTGCGGTCGGCGCTCGGCACCCCGGTGCTCACCGCCGCGCCCGCCGATCGCCCCCGAGCGCTGGTGGCCCGGATGGTGAGTGCGCCGGCCTGAGGCCCGAGTTACTGCCGTGTGGGCATACCGTACAGTCGGTCCGTGACCGCGCTCGACTTCTTCTTGCTGGTCGTCGCGGGATTCTTCACCGGCCTGGTGGGGTTCGTCACCGGGATGGCCTCGATCGTTTCCTATCCGGCACTGCTGGCGGTCGGGTTGCCGCCGGTGGCCGCCAATGTCACCAACACGGTCGCGATGGTGGCTGTCGGGGTGGGGGCGACGGCCAATTCCGGGCGGGAACTCGTCGGGCGCGGGCCGACGCTGGTGCGCTGGGCGGTGCTCTCGGCGATCGGCGGGCTACTGGGTGCGCTGGCGTTGCTGGTGGCGCCCGACGGCGCGTTCGAAGTGGTGGTGCCGTTCCTGGTCGCGATCGCCTCGATCGCCCTGCTGGTGCAGCCGCTGGTGCGCCGCCACGTCGGTGAGCTGAGCGCACCCTGGATCGTTCCACTGGGGATCGTGCTGATCTCCACCTACGGCGGCTATTTCGGGGCGGGCGCCGGTGTCATCTACCTGTCGATGATGCTGCTGTGCACCTCCGAATCGCTCTGGAGCGCTTCGGTTCTGAAGAGTTTCCTGCTCGGCATCGCCAATCTGGTCGCCGCCGTCGGCTTCGCGGCCTTCGGGCCGGTGCACTGGGGCGCGGCGCTCGCGCTGGCGCTGGGAGCGCTGGCCGGCGGCTGGTGCGGTCCGCCGGTGGTGAAGGTGATCCCGCCGACGCTGCTCCGGGTGACCGTCGGCGTCCTCGGCCTCGGTCTGGCCGTCTACCTGGCCCGCTGACGCCGGTAGGGTCGAGCGGGTGGAGCTTCGGCAGTTGCGGTATTTCGTCGTGCTCGCCGAGGAACTGCACTTCCGGCGCGCCGCCGAGCGGCTGTTCATCACGACGCCGACGCTGAGCCAGCAGATCCGGGTGCTCGAACGCGAACTCGGCGGTCCGTTGCTGGTGCGGGAACCGCGGGTGGAGCTCACCGCGGCGGGAGAGGTCCTGCTGCGCACCGGCCGCGCCGTCCTGTCCGCCGCCGAGACCGCCGTGCGGGAGACCCGGCGCGCGAGTGCCGACGGTGCCCAGGTGGTGCGCTTCGGCCTGCTCAACGGCGCGCCGTCGTGGCTGCCCGCGCGGTTCGACGCGCTCGCCCGGGCGATCGGCGCGCGCCTGGTCCTCACCGGCGGCACCACCGCCGACCAGCTGCGCATGCTGGCCGCCGACGAGGTGGACCTCGCACTGGTGCGCGGTCCGATCGAGCTTCCCGAGCACTACACCGCCCGGCCGGTCGCCCGCGAGGGTCTCGGTGTCGTGGTGTCCGCGCGGCATCCCCTCGCCGAGCACGCCGAGATCACGCCCGTGCTGCTCGACGACCACGAACTGGTGCTCTTCGCTCGCGACTCCGCACCCGGCCTGCACCGCGCGCTGCTCGCCGAGCTGGCCGGGCGCGGCGCGCGAATCCGGTTGAGCGACAACGCGATGGGCCACGCGCAACAGCTCGCGGTGCTCCCGCATCGCACCGATCTGATCGGTCTGAGTTCCGATCGGGTCCGCGACCATCCCGGCCTCGCGTGGCGCCCGCTGAGCGACGGCCCGATCGCCGTCGACTACATGGCGGTGTGGCGGGGAACGAGCGGGCATCCGATCCACGCCGCGCTGGCCGACACGACCGCGACCGGCCCGTGGCGCGCCCCCCTGTGACCGCCGGTTCGCGTTCGCCCGCAGTCGATCTCCGCGGTGCGTAGCCTGGCGGCGGTGCACCACTCGGATATTGAAATCGCAGTTCACGCAACGCAAGTCGCTTCGGGAGTGATCCGGTCCGCGTTCCACGCGCCGCTCACCCGGTACGCCAAGGAGGGCGACGATTTCGCCACCCAGGCAGACCTCGCGGCCGAACAGGCCATTCTCGATGTGCTCGCGACCGCCTGTCCAGGTGATCGCTTTCTCGCCGAGGAGTCCGGGGTGACCGGCTCGGCTCATAGTGACCGCACCTGGCTGGTCGACCCCCTGTGCGGGACCCGGAATTTCGCGGTCGGCACGGAATTCGTCGCGGTGAATGTCGCGCTGCGGACCGGCGCCACGATCGGGGTCGCCGCCGTCGCCGACCCGTTCGCCGACGAGGTGTTCTGGACGGCGGGCCAGGGCGCCTACCTACGCAGCGACGGTGCGGATCAGCCGCTCCTACCCCGGGCCGACAGCCGGCTCGTCGATGTCGATCTGGATCACGAATTCCCCTGGTCGAGACCCTCGCGCCTCTTCGACGCCCCCGGCTTCGCAGGGGAGTTCCACGCGCGGGTGCTGTCGACCTCGCTGGCCCTGGCCTGGGTGGCGGCGGGCCGCCGGGCGGCCTACGTCACCGGCGGAGACCTACGCGACAGCGTGCACTTCGCCGCCGCCATCGCCGTATGTGAGGCCGCGGGCTGCGCGGTCACCAACCTGGCCGGCGGGCCACTGCACACCGGTCCGCACGGGCTGATCGCCGCCGCCGACACGCAGACCGGCGCCCAGCTCGTCGCCGCGGTCGCCGCATTGCGCTGATCGGCGCGTGGGCATCGAGCGCGCCGTGCGGAATCGGTGCGCTCGTGTCCGGCGCGAATCCCGTTGTGAGCAGGACTGTTAGGGATCGTCGAACGCCGGTTCGGCCGCCGGACATGGAGTTTCCCCCGGGTGCGGTGCTGAGCTGGCCGCATGAGTGAGAACAGCACAGTGATCATCGGCGGCAGCTCGGGCATGGGTCTGGCCCTGGCGGGCCGCTTGCTCGCCGAGGGCGCGGAGGTGACGATCGCGGGCCGGTCCGCGGATCGACTCGCCCTGGCGGCGAAGGAACTCGACGCGCACCCCGGCACCCTGCGTACCGTCGTCGCCGACATCACCACCGAAGCCGATATCGCCCGCCTGTTCGGCGCGACCGGCACCGTCGACCACGTCGTCGTCACCGCCGCCGACATGACCGGCGCCTACCAGCCGATCACCGCCTTCGACGCCGGCATCGCGGCGAAGATGGTGGCGGCCAAGATGATCGGCCCCGCGCTCGTCGCCAAACACGCCAGGGTCGCCGACCACGGCTCGATCACCGTCACCTCCGGCATCGCCGCCTATCGCCCCGCGCCGGGCGGATCCCTGGTCGCCATGGTCAACGCCGCGCTCGCGGGTCTGGTCGCCGCCCTCGCCCTGGAACTCGCCCCGATCCGCGTCAACGCCGTCTCGCCGGGCTGGGTGGACACCCCGATCTGGAATGCCTTCGCCCCCGATGACAAAGCCGATCGGCATCGCGCCATGGCGGCCCGCCTCCCCGCGGGCCGGCTCGGCACCCCCGCCGATATCGCCGAATCCTTCCTCGCGGTCCAGCGCAATCGCTTCATCACCGGCACCGTCCTGCACGTCGACGGCGGCCATCGCCTGGTGTGAGGTCGTGCGCGCGGCCACCTCTCACAGACCACCGTTGCCGGGTTCTCAGAGTTTCCTCACCATCGCTGGGTAGCGTCCGGGCCGTGGCATCGAGGCCTGCGTCGTGTGCGCGGGTCCGGGCCGTCGCCCGCAGGGCGAAGACTCCTGACCCGACGTAAGGACGAGTGGATGAAGTTTGGCAAGACCGGACGTGTCGCGATTGCGGGCCTGGCGGTTGTCGCGGCCCTTGGCCTGAGCGCGTGCAGCGACGACAAGGGTGACAAGCCCGCCGCGAAGACCACCACCAGCGCCAAGGCCGTGGCCACGAACGCCGCGAACCTGCCGGCCGTGCCGACCGTCCCCCAGCTGAGCGAGCAGTTGACCACCGCGCTGGACCCCTCGATCCCGAACGAGCAGAAGCTGGACTTCGTGCAGGGTGGCGCGGCAGATCCCGAGCTGCCGAACCGGTTGGCCGTGGCGGCCAAGGACGCCGGTGTGCAGGTCGAGGTCACCGAGGTGACCTCGTTCGGTGACAGTGTGAACGCGAAGGCGAACTTCACCCTCAACGGTCAGACCAATGTCGTGGATGTGCCGTTCGTGGCCGAGGACGGCAAGTGGAAGGTCCAGAAGACCTGGGCCTGCGGCATGCTCACCAACCTGGGGCAGCAGTCGGTCGCCTGCGCCTGATCGCGTGACCGAAAGCCCCGGCCGGAAGGTGAATCCCGGCCGGGGCTTTCGTCTGTCCGGGGGAGAGTGCGCGGGCTACGGGCCGACGCGCAGCGCCGCCTGCTCGCTCAGCTCCAGTCGCACGGTGAGATCGAAGTCCAGGCCCCGGCCCAGCAGCATCGGCCCGGCCAGCACCAGCACCAGGTCGGCCTGCGCCGGGCGGATCGCGGCCCTGGCCGATCGATCGCGGGCCTTGTCCCAGAGCGCGGGCAGCCAGCGACCGGCGCTCCGGACCGCGTCGAGGATCTCGCGGCGCACCGCGTCGTAGTCGAACCAGGCTGTGCGATAGGACCATTCGTCGTCGCGACCGTATTCCATCCGCAGCGAGGCCGGGCGGACGAAATCGTGCAGCGCCACCACCTCGGCCGAGCGCCCTCGCGCGGTGAGCGTGCCGGCGATGCGGCGGGCCAGCTCGACCGGCGCCGCCGCATCGGCGCCGTCGACGGCGAGCACCCGCCGCCCCGGCAAGGCGGCCAGCCGGTCGGCGACGAGCCCCGCCACAGCCGTGGGGGAGGTGGGCGTGAACGACGGCACGGCACTATCACAGCAAATTCCGGCGCGCGGTGCCGAGCCGGACAGATCAGCCGGTCGGCGACGGGATAATCTCGAGCGCATGGCGACTATCGAAGAGGCGCTCGAGATCGAGCAGCTGGAACGCGACATCTTCCGTGGTGCGGCCACCGAATCCCAGCTGACGCGCACCTTCGGCGGTCAGGTCGCGGGCCGGGCGCTGGTCTCGGCGGTGCGGACCGTCGACCCGTCGTTCCAGGTGCACTCGCTGCACGGCTACTTCCTGCGACCGGGCAATCCGGAGGAGCCCACCGTCTACCTGGTGGAGCGCATCCGCGACGGCCGCTCCTTCTGCACCCGCCGGGTCACCGGCGTGCAGGACGGGCAGGCGATCTTCACGATGTCGGCATCGTTCCACCGCGGCGACGAGGGTCCGGAACACCAGGACGTGATGCCCGAGGTCGAAGGTCCGGATCTGCTGCCCGACGCCAGCGTCACCATGAGCCCCGAACGGCTGTGGGCGATGCGGGAGTGGGAGCACTGGGACATCCGGACGGTCCCGTCGGAGCAGGTCGCCCAGCGCGAGGGGTACGTCTCCCAGCAGCAGGTGTGGTTCCGGTACCGCCACAAGCTGCCCGACGACCCGCTGTTCCACGTCTGCACCCTCGCCTACATGAGCGATATGACGCTGCTCGGCTCGTCCAAGGTGGCCCATCCCGATGAGCCCACCCAGGACGCCTCGCTCGACCACGCGATGTGGTTCCTGCGCCCGTTCCGCGCCGACGAATGGCTGCTCTACGACCAGTCCTCGCCCTCGGCGGGCTTCGGCCGCGCGCTGACCGGCGGCAAGATCTGGGACCTCGAGGGCAACCTCGTCGCCGCGGTCGTCCAGGAGGGTCTGATCCGCACGCCGCGCCACAAGTAGACGTGCGCCGGACCGGTGCGGGTGGCCGCCGCACCGGTCCGGCATTCCACGGCCGCCGGCCGGGATCTCAGCTCACCTGCACACGCAGGTGGCACACCACGGTGTCGGTCATCTTGCGCAGGACGCGTTCGAGTTCGTCGCTGCGGTGAGCTCGCACACCTCGGCGATCGGCACGATGATCGCGGTGCCCGTGCGGCGTGGCTGCGCGGGCACGACCCCGACCGTCCCGCGGGAGCACCCGATCTTGGTGTAGGCGTGACGGATTCGCTCCATCCCGAGCATCAGCGCGGGCAGGACCAGCACGATCAGCCAGGCGCCCTCGGTAAGCTTCATCGCGGTGGTGACGACGGCGGCGACGAAGGTCAGCACCGCGCCGAAGCCGTTGAGCGCGATCCGCCATCGCCAGCCGTCGGACCTGGTCCGCCACCAGTGCCGGACCATGCCCGTCTGGGCGATGGTGAAGCCGACGAACACGCCGATCGCGAACAGCGGGACCAGCGCGTTCATCCGCCCCCCGGCGGCCACCAGCAGCACCGCGGCACTCACCCCGAGGGCCAGCACGCCGTAGCGGTAGACCTGGCGCGGGGTGGCGACGGCGAAACGGTGTGGCAGGCAGTTGTCGTCGGCGAGCACCCGGGTCAGTGTCGGCAGGCCGCCGTAGGAAGTGTTGGCCGCCAGCGCCAGTAGCACCACCGTCGTGAACTGCACGACGTAATAGCCGACGCCGTGCCCCAGCGCCGCCTCCGTGAGTTGGGAGAGCACCGTGGTGCCCTCGATCGGGCGCAGCGAGAACTTCTCGATCAGGACAGCCAGTCCGATCAGCATCGTGCCCAGCAGCAGGCTCAGCGCGACCTCGGCCCGCTGGGCGCGCCGCACCCGGGGTTCCCGGAAGCTCGGCACCGCGTTGGCGATCGCTTCCACACCGGTCAGCGCCGCGCACCCACTGGAGAACGCCTTGAGCGACAGCAGCACCCCGACGGTGTGGATATCGCTCACCGCCGCCGTGCCCGCGGTGACGGCGGCGGGCTCGGAGCGCAGCAGCCCGCCGATGATCACCACGAAGATGCCGGCGACGAACACCGCCGTCGGTACCATGAACGCGCGGGCGCTCTCGGTGATGCCGAGCAGGTTCAGTGCGGTGATACCGACCAGCACCGCCAGGCAGATCCCCACCGTATACCCGTGCAGTGCGGGGAACGCCGAGGTCAGCGCGGCGACGCCGGCGGCGAGCGAGACCGCGACATTCAGCATGTAGTCGACGATCAGCGAGGCTGCCGCGAGCAGGCCGGTGCGATGCCCGAGGTAGCGCTGGGCCACGGCGTAGGCGCCGCCACCGTTCGGAAACGCCGCGATGACCTGGCGGTAGGACGCGACGAGGACCGCGAGCAGCGCCGCGATCGCCAGCGTGACCGGCAGGGTCATCCCGAGGCCGAGACCGCCCGCGGTCGCCAGCACCAGCACGATCGCCTCGGGGCCGTAGGCGACCGACGCCATCGCGTCCAGGGACAGACCGGCCAGCCCGGTGGAGACGGTGAGCCCGCGTGGGCGCGGGACGATCGGCGCAGGTGCGGGACTCCGGCGCGGCAGTAGTGCGATCACCCTTGTGGGTGTCGGCCCGGCCCGCCGGAACGCACCCGGCGTTGACGCAACCTTGACGGCGACCGTGAGCGGGCGCACATCGGACCGGCTCGTAAGCTCAGCGCCTGTGAACGCATCCTCCGCTGCCGCCCGGCCGACCATCGGCGTCCTCGCGCTCCAGGGTGACGTGCGCGAACACGTTGCCGCGCTGGACCACTGTGGTGCCGACGCGGTGCTGGTGCGGCGCGAATCCGAGCTGGCCGCCGTCGACGGGCTGGTGCTGCCCGGTGGCGAGTCGACCGCCATCTCCAAGCTGCTGCAGGCCTTCGATCTGCTCGAGCCGCTGCGTGCCCGGCTGCGCGACGGGCTGCCCGCCTTCGGCTCCTGCGCGGGCATGATCCTGCTGGCCTCGGAGGTGCTCGACACCAGGGCCGACGCCCAGCATCTGTCCGGCATCGATATGACGGTGCGCCGCAACGCCTTCGGCCGTCAGGTCGACTCCTTCGAGACCGACCTCGACTTCGCCGGCCTCGACACGCCGGTGCGGGCCGTGTTCATCCGCGCCCCGTGGGTCGAACGAGTCGGCGCCGGTGTCGAGGTGCTGGCCCGGGTGCCGCACGGTCCGGCGCAGGGCCGCATCGTCGCCGCCCGGCAGGGCAATGTCGTGGCGACCTCGTTCCACCCCGAGGTGACCGGCGATCTGCGGGTGCACGAACTGTTCGTCGACCTGGTTCGTTCGGCACGGTAACGCCCGCGGCCACTCCGCGTGCGCGGTCCGAGTAGGCTGGATCGAGCTTGTCCGCCCGGGCAGACGTGCAACCGACCTGAAGGAAGTAGGGCATGAGCGGCCACTCCAAATGGGCCACCACCAAGCACAAGAAGGCGGGAATCGACGCCAAGCGCGGCAAACTCTTCGCCAAGCTGATCAAGAACATCGAGGTGGCGGCCCGCACTGGTGGTAGTGACCCTGCGGGTAACCCGACGCTGTACGACGCCATCCAGAAGGCGAAGAAGTCGTCGGTCCCCAACGACAACATCGAGCGCGCCCGCAAGCGTGGCGGCGGCGAGGAAGCCGGCGGCGCCGACTGGCAGACGATCATGTACGAGGGCTACGGCCCCAACGGTGTCGCCGTGCTGATCGAGTGCCTCACCGACAACCGCAACCGCGCCGCGGGCGAGGTCCGCGTCGCGATGACCCGCAACGGCGGCAACATGGCCGACCCGGGTTCGGTGGCGTACCTGTTCGGTCGCAAGGGTGTGGTGACCCTCGAGAAGAACGGTCTGACCGAGGACGACATCCTCGAGACCGTGCTCGACGCGGGCGCCGAAGAGGTCAACGACCACGGTGAGGCCTTCGAGATCATCAGCGAGCCCGGCGATCTGATCGCCGTGCGCAGCGCGCTGCAGGCCGCGGGCATCGACTACGACTCCGCCGAGTCCGGCTTCCAGGCCTCGGTGTCGGTCGCGGTCGACGCCGAGGGCGCCCGCAAGGTGCTGAAGCTGGTCGACGCGCTCGAGGACAGCGACGACGTGCAGAACGTCTACACCAACGTCGACATCTCCGACGAGGTCGCCGCCGAGCTCGACGACGAGTAGACCCCGCGATCGCACCCGCACCGCCCCGGCCGGGACTTCGGCCGGGGCGGTGCGGGTTTCGGGCTAGGCCGCGCGTTCGGCGTAGTAGGCCGCCATCGACGGGTAGTAGTCGGCGAAGTTCGGTCGTTCGGTCTGGGTGCAGGCGGCGACGAACATGTCCGCGTAGTACTCCCAGCCGGGACCGATCTGCGGGATCTCGGTCAGCTGGTACTCCGAGGTGAGGTGGTGGACCAGGCGCACGTCGGTGGCCGCCCCGGTGTCGAGCAGGGTCACCTCCAGGCGCCACACGCCGATCTGGTCGGTCGAGGACAGGCCCAGGTGGATCGGCGGGGTGCAGTCGTCGATGTTCATGCCCGTCCACGGCTCGCCCTCCTCGAACCGCAGCTGCACCCGGATGGTGTTGCCGGTGCCCGCCTCGCCCTCCCAGGTGCCGTACCAGCCCGCGGTCAGGTGCGGATCGGTCAAGCGGGCCCACACCTCCTCGATCGGCAGGCCCAGCGACCGCGTGATCACCAGATCACGACCGTCGGGCGTCGGCTGGATCTCGCCGGTGGGTGTGGGCATGCGCGGTTCTCCTCGGCTCGGGTGGAGCGACGATCTGCGACGGTGTCGACGGTACGCCGCGATATCCGCTGGTGTCGCACTCGGCGCGGCCAGCACAATGGACCGATGACACGGATCGCGGCAGTGCGCGGGGACATCACCGAACAGCGGGTCGACGCAGTGGTCAACGCCGCCAACTCCTCGCTGCTCGGCGGTGGCGGCGTCGACGGTGCGATCCACCGCAAGGGCGGACCCGAGATCCTGTCCGCGTGTCGTGACCTGCGCGCCTCGCACTACGGGAAGGGCCTGGCGACCGGGCAGGCGGTGGCGACAACCGCGGGACGGCTGCCCGCGCGCTGGGTGATCCACACCGTCGGCCCCGTCTGGTCGGCCGCCGAGGACCGCTCGGCTCTGCTGGCCTCCTGCTACCGCGAATCCCTGCGCGTGGCCACCGAACTGGGCGCTCGCACGGTGGCGTTCCCGGCCATCTCCACCGGCATCTTCGGCTGGCCGATGGACGACGGCGCCCGGATCGCCGTCGAGACCGTACGCGCGGCCGACCCGGCCGTCGACGAGGTGCGGTTCGTGCTGTTCGACGATCGGGCGCTGACGGTGTTCGTCGCCGCCCTGGTCTAGCTCCGTCGGGTAGTGTCCTGGCTCTATCCGCTTGTGCCCGAGGGGGACCGATGACCTATCAGCCGCCACCGCCGCCGTATCAGGGTGGATATCCGCAGGGCGGCTACCCGCCGAACTACGGATATCCGCAGCCGCCGAAGAAGAAGCCGATCTGGCCGTGGATCGTCGGCGGTGTCGTGCTGGTGCTCGTGCTGCTCGGCGGCGGCTGCGCGGCGATCATCGGTGTGGCGGCCTGGCAGGTCGACAAAGAGGTCAACAGCAGCGCCGACCTCGTCTACGAGGTGAACGGTACCGCCTCGCAGGTCGACATCACCTACTACAGCGGCGATTTCGACCAGAACACCGCCAACGGGTCGATGGTGCCCTGGCGCAAGAACGTCACCGTCTCCGGCTTCGCCAAGATGGGCAGCATCACCGTGACGACGACGGGCACGGAGGAGGGCACCGTCAGCTGCCGGATCCTGCGCGACGGCAAGGTTCTCGACGAAGACACTTCGACCGGCTCCTTCGGCTTCGTCACCTGCAGCGCGACCGTCGACTGACCGCGCGGTCCACCGGCCCGGCGGCCCCGCGCCGTCCGTGTCGCTGGTCGGGCCCGGCGGGGGAATGCTCTAGACTTTCGAACAACTGTTCGTGTCTTCGAAGGGGTTGCCGGTGCGGGTGATGGGCGTCGATCCCGGGCTCACCCGGTGCGGGCTCAGCATGGTGGACAGCGGGCCGGGGCGGAAGGTCGTCGCGCTCGACGTCGGGGTGGTCCGGACACCGCCCGAGGCGGAGCTGGCGCACCGGTTGATGGCGGTGGCCGACGCCGCCGAGGAATGGATGGACACGCATCGGCCCGAGGCCGTCGCGATCGAGCGAGTCTTCGCCCAGCACAACGTGCGTACCGCGATGGGGACCGCGCAGGCAGGCGGGGTGATCGCGCTGGCCGCGGCCCGGCGGGGGATCAAGGTCGCCTTCCATACGCCCAGTGAGGTGAAGGCCGCGGTCACCGGTAACGGCACCGCCGGCAAGGCACAAGTCACCGCCATGGTGACCCGGATCCTCGGACTGCAGGTCGCCCCGAAACCCGCCGACGCCGCCGACGCGCTCGCCCTGGCGATCTGTCATTGTTGGCGGGCGCCGCTGATGGACCGGATGGCGGCCGCGCAGGCGCAGGCGGACGAGGTCCGCCGCCGCTACGAACAACGGCTGGCCGAACAACGGAAGGTGGTGCGCGGGTGATCGCGTCGGTACGCGGCGAGGTACTCGAGATCGCGCTCGACCATGTGGTGATCGAGGCCGCCGGCGTCGGTTACCGGCTCAACGCCACCCCGGCGACGCTGGCCGGCCTCAGCCGTGGTGAGGAGACCCGCCTGTACACGGCGATGATCGTGCGCGAGGACTCGATGACCCTGTTCGGCTTCGCCGACACCGAGGCCCGCGACCTGTTCGGCCTGTTGCAGACGGTGTCCGGCGTCGGCCCCCGGCTGGCGATGGCGGTGCTGGCGGTGCTCGAGCCGGAGGCGCTGCGGAAGGCGCTGGCGGAGAGCAATGTCGCCGCGCTCACCCGGGTGCCCGGCATCGGCAAGCGTGGCGCCGAACGCATGGTCGTCGAACTGCGCGACAAGGTGAACCTGGTGCCGGTGCCCGCCGGTCCGCCCGGCGCGCAGGTGCCGGTCACCCCCGTGCGCGACCAGGTCACCGAGGCGCTCGTCGGGCTCGGCTTCCCCGCCAAGCAGGCCGAACCGGCCGTCGACGCCGTCCTGGCCGACCAGCCCACCGCCACCACCTCCGCTGCCCTGCGTGCCGCTCTCGGCCTGCTCGGCAAGAACAGGTAGCCATGGACGACGATTTCGAGCTCGAGTCCGGCGAACCCGACGAATCCGCCCTCACCGCGCGGTATCTGCCTACCGACGGCGAAGCCGAGACCGGCCTGCGCCCCACCTCGCTCGACGGCTTCATCGGACAGCCCCGCGTCCGCGAACAGCTAGCCCTGGTGCTGCGCGGCGCCAGGCAGCGCGGCGCCACGCCCGATCACGTGCTGCTCTCCGGCCCGCCCGGCCTGGGCAAGACCAGCATGGCGATGATCATCGCCGCCGAACTCGGCACCGCCCTGCGCATCACCTCCGGCCCCGCGCTGGAACGCGCGGGCGACCTCGCCGCCATGCTGTCCAACCTGGTCGAAGGCGATGTGCTGTTCATCGACGAGATCCACCGGATGGCCCGCCCCGCCGAGGAGATGCTGTACCTGGCGATGGAGGACTTCCGGGTCGACGTGGTGGTCGGCAAGGGCCCCGGCGCGACCTCGATCCCGCTCGACATCGCCCCGTTCACCCTTGTCGGCGCCACCACCCGCTCCGGCGCCCTGACCGGCCCGCTGCGCGACCGTTTCGGCTTCACCGGCCATATGGACTTCTACGAGCCCGCCGAACTGCTGCGGATCCTGCAGCGGTCGGCGCGCATCCTCGGCGTGCAGATCGACCACGACGCCGCCGCCGAGGTGGCGGGCCGCTCCCGCGGCACCCCGCGCATCGCCAACCGCCTGCTGCGCCGCGTCCGCGACTTCGCCGAGGTCAGGGCCGACGGCGTGATCACCCACCCGATCGCGATGGCCGCGCTGGAGGTCTACGACGTCGACGCGCTCGGCCTGGACCGGCTCGACCGCGCCGTGCTCGGCGCGCTGGTGCGCGGCTTCGGCGGGGGACCGGTGGGCGTGTCCACGCTCGCGGTCGCCGTCGGCGAGGAAGCGGCCACCGTCGAAGAGGTGTGCGAGCCGTTCCTGGTGCGCGCCGGGCTGGTCGCCCGGACACCGCGCGGCCGGGTCGCGACCGCGGCCGCGTGGGAGCATCTCGGGCTGGTGCCGCCGCCGGATCTGGTCATCGGCGCCATCGAAGTGCGTGGGCGCGAACCGCAACCGAGCATGGACCTGCTCGACTGAGCCAGGTGGGCGAGGCACGCGATCGTCGTCTACTGTCGGCCGGGTGGCAATCCATGCGGTGGTGCAGCGATTCCCCGAGCCGTTGCGTTCCCTGCTCCTGAAGCATCGGGAGCTCCTGAAGTTCGCGGTCGTCGGCGCGATCACCTGGTTCATCGACACCGGTGTCGTGTACGCGGTGAAGCTGACCGTGCTCGGCGACAAGCCGCTGACCGCGCGCCTGCTCGGCGCGCTGATCGCGACCATCGCCTCTTACATCCTCAACCGCGAGTGGTCCTTCCGCACCCGCGGCGGCAGGCAGCGCAGCCACGAGGCGGCGCTGTTCTTCACGGTCAGCGCGCTGGGCATCGGCGTCACGATGATTCCGCAGGCGATCTCGCTGTACGTGCTGAATCTGCGGGTGCCGCACGTGGATCCGGTGGTGCAGGCGGTGGCCAACTTCGTGTCCGGGCAGATCCTGGGCGTGCTGCTGGCGATGGCGTTCCGGTTCTGGGCGTTCCGCCGCTACGTCTTCCCCGACGACCTGCGCGAGGCCGAACTGCACAGCATCCAGGGCTGAGCAGGGCTCTCGGCGGCCGGGAACCGGTCAGTGCCCGCGTTCGGGGTGCTCGAGCGCGGTGATCACCAGGTCGATGAAGGCGTCGACCTCCTCGCGGGAGTAACCGCGGGTGCCGAGGCGGGTGTCGGTGAATCGCACGTCGCGCACGTCGGCCGCGGTCAGGCTGCCCGGACCGTTGTGCGCCAGCGTCGCGGCGACCAGGTCGAGGAAGGCGTCGACCTCTTCCTCGTGATAGCCGCGCCGGCCGATTGTCGACTGGCTGAACCGCATGCGGTGCACGTCGTCGGGGGTGAGCATCTCGGCCACGTCGTCGCCGGGCCGGGCCGCGGGGACGGGGGCGCCGCCCTTCTGACGGTACTCGGTTCGGTCCTGACCCGGTCGAGGAAGTCGTCGACCTGATCGGCCTGATAGCCGCGGCCGCCGAAACGCGGTGCGCCGAAGTGCACGTGACGGATGTCGTCGGCGGTGAGCACGCCCTGCCCGTCCAGGGTGGCCGAGACCAGTTCGAGGAACGCGTCGACCTCGTCGGCGTGGTAGCCGCGATGGCCCAGGGTCGGCATGGCGAAGTGGGTGCGGCTCACATCGTCGGGCGTCACAGCGGTCATTGTGTCAGGATTGCCCTTCTATCCCACGGGTTTTCGTCATCGCGCAGCAACTCGGACGCCGTCGATGAACAGCCGCCGTACCGCGTGACTGTACACCGCAAGCAGCGCCGGATCCGGGGTTCGCATGCCGTGCACGATGCCCGCGACCGCCATCCCCAGCGCCGCTTTCGCTGTGGTGGGAGTATCCAGATCGGGGCGCCGATAACCCCATCGGACGCCGTGGTCGAGGTGGCCGGTGATGACGATCTCCGTGGAGTCGAGCAGCACGCGATCGAGCGAGTCGCCGATCCGGTCCAGCAGTGCGGTGTACTCGTCGAGCGTGGTCGCGGTCTCGGGGCTGAGCTCGTTCGCCAGTGAGGTGAACACGCGCCCGGTCACGTCGTCGATGACGTGAAGTTCGGCTTTGCGCTGTTCGACGTGGGCGGATGGCTTCGTCACCGGGTCGATGTCACGGTCGCCGACGGCGGAATAATGTGTCATTCTGTAACAGACACCTGAGGTATGTGGAGGTTCGGCGTGGCACCTCAAATGGACGCGGTCGTGGTCGGGGCGGGTTTCGGCGGTATCGGTGCCGCCATCGAGCTCGACCGGCTCGGACTGCGCGATTTCGTGATCCTCGAGCGCGAGGACGACCTGGGCGGCACCTGGCACGTGAACCGGTATCCCGGCCTGGCGGTCGACATCGCCTCGGTGACCTACTCCTATTCCTTCGAGCCGAATCCGCACTGGACCCGGCTGTTCGCCCCCGGCGCCGAGCTGAAGAAGTACGCCGAGCACGTCGCCGACAAGTACGACCTGCGCAGGCGGATGCGATTCGGGACCGTGGTCGACGGCGCCCGCTGGGACGAGGACAACCAGCAGTGGGTGGTCTCGATCGCCGGCGGTGAGACCGTCACCGCGCGCTACCTGCTCACGGCCACAGGGTTCCTGTCCCAGCCCTACACCCCGCCGTTCCCCGGTATCGAGTCCTTCGCGGGCAAGATCATCCATACCACCGACTGGGACGACAGCTACGACCTGACCGGGCGCCGGGCCGCCGTCATCGGCACCGGCGCCACCGCGGTCCAGCTGGTGCCCGAGGTGGCCGAGAAGGTCGACGCGCTGACCGTCTTCCAGCGCACCCCCATCTGGGTGGTACCCAAGGTCGACGCCCCGATTCCCGGCGCCGTCCAGAGACTGTTCGCCAAGGTGCCGCTCACCCAGAAGGCGGCACGGCTGGCCAACACGAGCATGCTCGAGGCTCTGATGGTCGTCGGTGTGCTGCACTACGCGCAGGCCAAACCGCTGAACAAGGCGGCGGCGGCACTGGCCAAGGCACACCTGTTCGCTCAGGTACGCGACCCGGAGACCCGGGCCGAGCTCACCCCGCACTACGACTTCGGCTGCAAGCGCCCGACCTTCTCCAACACCTACTTCAAGACGTTCAACGAGCCGCACGTGCGGCTGGAGACGAATTCGATCGACCACATCGAACCCGACGGCATCGTCACCGCCGACG
The DNA here is from genome assembly GCF_052983615.1 of Nocardia fodinahabitans. Taxonomy (NCBI): domain Bacteria; kingdom Bacillati; phylum Actinomycetota; class Actinomycetes; order Mycobacteriales; family Nocardiaceae; genus Nocardia; species Nocardia fodinahabitans. The sequence goes on along the minus strand of NZ_JBRJJC010000001.1, from coordinate 646,312 downwards.
GGCACAAGACCGAGATCGACACATTGCTGCTGGCCACCGGCTTCAACCTGTGGGACGTGAACTTCCCGGCCATCGAAATAGTCGGCCGGGACGGGGTGAATCTCGGAAAGTTCTGGCGCGACAATCGCTTCCAGGCCTACGAGGGCATCACCGTGCCCAAGTTCCCCAACTTCCTGAGCCTCAACAGTCCCTACTCCTACAGCGGGCTGTCCTACTTCACCACGATCGAGGCCCAGATGAAGCACATGGGCAGGCTGTTCACCGAGCTGTTCCGGCGCGGCGAGCAGACCTTCGAGGTCACCGAGCGGGCCAACGCCGAGTTCCTGGACCGGGTCACCGGCAAGCTGGGCTCCTCGGTGTTCTACGGCGGCGACTGCGCCACCGCGCGCAGCTACTACTTCAACCAGCACGGTGAGGCGGCGCTGTTGCGCCCGACCAGCACCGCCAACGCGCACCGTGAGGCGGTCACCTTCCCGCTCGACGACTACACCTACGGCCGCTCCGCCTGAACGGCGCGCGGAGGTCGTGACGGTGTCCGGTGTGTCGCCGAGGCGGGGAACTGGCAGACTGTCAGGCGTACTTGCACGTCCACCACTGACTAGGGACTGACTTCGACGATGGACTTCCTGTTTCCGCTGCTGATCCTCGCCCTGCTCGTGCCGATGTTCTTCGGTATCCGCAAACAGAAGCGGGAGGCCGAAAAGGTCTCGTCGATGCAGGAGGGTCTGAAGGTCGGTGACCAGGTCGTCACCACGTCGGGCCTGTACGGCACCGTCGTCGACCTCGACGACACCACCGTCGACCTGGAGATCGCCGAGGACGTCGTCACCACCTGGCTGCGTCAGGCGATCCGCGAGGTGCGGGCCGAGGAGCAGGCGGTCGAGGAGGCCACCCCCGCGACCGACGCCGCCGTCGAGGAGTCCGCGGAGCAGACCGAGACCCGGCTGACCAAGGACTGATCGCACTCCCTCGTCGCCGGTGCCCCGCGCCGCGGACCGCACCGGCGCGGGCATCGTCGTGCCCACCCGTTCCGACCTCGACTTCCGCCTAGGAGATGACCTGCTGTGCCACCTTCCCAAGGATCGGCGCATCCGTACCGGTTGCTCGGCGTCTACGCCGCGCTGCTGGCCGTGATCTACGCGCTGGTGTTCTTCACCGGTGACCATTCCCCCACGCCCAAGCTCGGCATCGACCTGCAGGGCGGTACCCGCGTCACCCTGACCGCGCGCACCCCCGACGGCAGCAGGCCCAGTCAGGACAGCCTGAAGAAGGCCCAGGAGATCATCGAGAACCGCGTCAACGGTCTCGGCGTCTCCGGCTCCGAAGTGGTCATCGACGGCGACAACCTCGTCATCACGGTGCCCGGTGAGGACAGCCAGCAGGCCCGCGCGCTGGCCACCACCGCCAAGCTGTACATCCGGCCGGTGCTGGCCGCGACGCAGCCGCAGGTCGGTGGCGCCGCTCCGCAGGTGCCGCCGACCCAGGGCGGGACGCCGACAACGAGCGCGCCCGCGCCCGGTGAGACGCCCGCCCCCGCGACCGGTGAGACCACCGCTCCCGCGGCGGGCGAGCCGACCACCCCGGCCCCGCAGTCGCGGGTGTTCCCGGCGCAGGCACCGCCGACGCCGACCCCGGCCCCCGGTGGCACCTCCACCCAGCAGCAGCAGGCCAAGGAGATCGCCGACGCCAAGGCGCTGCGGCAGAGCACGGACCAGTCCGTGCAGCAGATCGCCATGGCGAGCATGGACTGCACCAAGCCCGACCCGCTGGCAGGCAACGACGACCCGACGCTGCCGCTGGTCACCTGCTCGCAGGACGGCACCGAGGTGTTCCTGCTCGGCCCGAGCCGCATCGACGGCCAGGAGATCGCCGACGCGACCTCCGGCCTGAACTCCCAGCAGGCCCGCCACGAGGTGAACCTCGAGTTCAAGTCCTCGGGTGCGGACGCCTGGTCCGCGCTGACCGGTGAGTACGTCTACAAGCGGGTCGCGTTCGTGCTCGATTCGAAGGTCGTCAGCGCGCCGCAGGTGCAGCAGGGCCCGCAGCTGGGCGGCCGCACCTCGATCTCGGGCAGCTTCACCGCCGACAGCGCCGCGGAGCTGGCCAACACGCTCAAGTACGGTTCGCTGCCGCTGTCGTTCCAGACCTCGGAGGCGGAGACGGTCTCGGCGACGCTGGGCCTGTCCTCGCTGAAGGCGGGTCTGCTCGCCGGGGCGATCGGCCTGATCGCGGTGCTGCTGTACTGCCTGCTCGTCTACCGGATGCTCGGCCTGCTGGCCGGATTCTCGCTCATCGCGGCCGGTGCCGCCGTCTACGGCATCATCGTGCTGCTCGGGCGCTGGATCGGGTTCACCCTCGACCTGGCCGGTATCGCCGGTCTGATCATCGGTATCGGTCTCACCGCCGACTCGTTCGTCGTGTTCTTCGAACGGATCAAGGACGAGATGCGCGAGGGCCGTAGTTTCCGCTCGGCCGTGCCGCGTGGCTGGGCCAGGGCGCAGCGCACCAACCTGTCCGGTAAGACGGTCAGCCTGATCGCCTCGGTCGTGCTGTACCTGCTCGCCGCCGGCCAGGTGAAGGGCTTCGCCTTCACCCTCGGTATCACCACCGTTCTCGACGTGATCGTGCTCTACCTGGTTACCGCGCCGCTGATGATGATCGTCTCGCGCTCGCCGTTCTGGGCGAAGCCGTCGGTGAACGGTCTCGGCTCGGTGCAGCAGATCGCCAGGGAACGCGCCGCGGGCCAGGCCAGGCCGAAGGAGATGTCACGATGACCAACGCCCATCCCACCGACGAGTCGGTGTACCTGGACCAGGCCGAGGCGTCGCAGGCCCCGAAGCACGGGTTCTTCGAACGGCTCTACACCGGTACCGGCGGGTTCCCGATCGTCAGCCGCCGCAAGCTGTTCTACGGCATCGCGGCCGCCCTGCTGCTGATCTCGGTGCTGAGCATCGGGGTGCGCGGCTTCACCCTCGGCATCGACTTCGCCGGCGGTTCGCGCATCCAGATCCCGGCCGCCGACATCTCCACCCAGCAGGTGGAGGACGTCTACGCGCAGACCCTGGGCCACGGCCCGGTGTCGGTGCAGAAGGTCGGCTCCGGATCCTCGGCCACCATCCAGGTGCGCTCGGAGACGCTGGACGTGGCGCAGACCGAGCAGGTCCAGAGCGCGCTGTTCGACGCGTTCCAGCCGAAGGATTCCGACGGCCAGGTCAGCCGCAACGCGATCAGCATCGCCGAGATCAGCGAGACCTGGGGCGGGCAGATCACCAACAAGGCGCTGCTCGCGCTGGGGGTGTTCGTCGCGCTCACGATGATCTACATCGCGATCCGCTTCGAGCGGGACATGTCGATCGCGGCGATCGTGTCGCTGTTCTTCAACCTGATCGTCACGGCGGGCATCTATTCGCTGGTCGGGTTCGAGGTGACCCCGGCCGCGGTGATCGGTCTGCTCACCATTCTGGGGTACGTGCTCTACGACAACGTGGTCGTCTTCGACAAGGTCGAGGAGAACACCCGTGGCGTGCTGCACCTGAACAAGCGCACCTATGCCGAGCAGGCGAACCTCGCCGCCAACCAGACGCTGATGCGCTCGATCAGCACCACCATCATCGGCATCCTGCCGATCATCGGCATGCTGGTGATCGCGGTCTGGCTGCTCGGTGTCGGCACGCTCAAGGACCTCGCGCTGGTGCAGCTGGTCGGCATGATCGTCGGCGCCTACTCCTCGATCTTCCTCGCCGTGCCGGTGCTGGTGTCGATCAAGGAGCGCTGGGGCCCGGTGGCCGCGCACACCAAGAAGGTGCTGGCCAAGCGCGCCGCGGGCCCGGCCGGTGCCCGGGTGCCGGTCGGCGCCGCCGCGGGTGTGCCGCGTGGTCCGCGTCCGAGCGACGCGGGTGCGCCGCGGCCGGGTGCCCGGCCCAGCGGGAAGCGGCACAAGAGAAGGAACTGACGGCGACAGCAGGGGGTCTCATCATGCGACGCGGCACGATTCGGCTGATCACCGTGCTGGCCACGGCGGCCGTGAGCACCGGCCTGGTGGCGGGGTGTTCGAGCAAGAACCAGGTGCCCTCCATCGGGTACGCCGTCGACGCGGCGGTCGCCAGCTACAACGGCGGCAGCACGCTCGGGGCGAGCAGTGGCGCGGCCGCGGTGTTCGGCCGGGTGCTGACCGGGTTCTTCTACACCGGACCGGACGGTCAGCAGGTCGCCGACACCGACGCGGGTACCGCGAAGGAGGTGCCGGGCGAGACGCAGACCGTGCAGTACCGGCTCAACCCGGACGGGGTGTACTCCGACGGGGTGAAGACCTCCTGCGACGATCTGGTGCTCGCCTGGTCGGCGCGCTCGGGCCGGTTCACCCGGCCGGGTGACCGCGGCCCGGTGCCGCTGTTCGACGCGGCGAGCACCGCGGGCTACGCCGACATCGAGCGGGTCGACTGCCAGCCGGGCTCCAAGGACGCGACCGTGGTGTTCCGCCCCGGCAGGCACTACCTGCCGTGGCGAACCCTGTTCACCGCCGCCGAGCTGATGCCCGCGCACGTGGTGGCGCAGGCGGTCGGCGTGCCGAACCTGGTGAACGCCCTGCAGACCGGTGACGGCGCGGTGCTCGGCCGCGTCGCCGACTTCTGGAACGTGGGCTGGACCATGAAGGCGGGTTCGCTCGACCTGACCAAGTTCCCGTCCTCGGGGCCGTACCGGATCGAATCCTTCACCGCGAAGGACGGTTTGGTCCTGGTCGCGAACGAGAAGTGGTGGGGCAGTCCGCCGTCGACCAGCCGGATCGTGGTGTGGCCCAAGGGCACCGACTATGCGGCCAAGGCGAAAGAGAACGCGGTCGGTGTGGTCGATCTGGGTGCCGGGTCGGTCGCCGACCTGACCCTCGACGGCTTCGACGAGCAGACCGTCGCCAGCCGCAGCGCCGAGCAGCTCGTGCTCGCCACCGGCGGGGTGTTCGGCCCCGTCGAGGTGCGCCGCGCGTTCGCCCAGTGTGTGCCGCGCCAGGCGCTGTTCGACACGCTGGGCAGGACGGGCGAACCGCCGAAGAGCGGACTCGGCGCCGGCCCGTTGAACGCCCATGTCGTGCAGCAGGATTCGCTGTACTACCCGGCGGTGATCGGTGCGGCCGATCGCTACCAGGGCGCCGACATCCCGGCCGCGACGGCGACCTTGGCCTCGGCGCGCGCCGCGCAGCCGACCGTCCGGATCGGCTACCAGGCCCCGGACGCGCGCCGGGCGAAGACGGTCGCCATGATCGCCGAGTCCTGCCGCGGGGCGGGGATCACCGTGGTCGACGCGGGCGCACCGGATTTCACGCCGACCAGGCTGGCCGAGGGCGCGGTCGACGCGGTGCTCGGCGGCACCGCATCGGTCCCCGGCCCGGCCGGCTCGACCACCGGCGTGGCCGCGTTCGCGGCGTTGCGGGCCGGTAGCGGCCTCGATGTCGGTGGTTTCGCCAACGGTCGCTACGATGCGATCACCGATCAGCTTGCGGGCGAGACGAACTCGACCGTGACGCTGAATCTGCTGACCGAGGCCGAGAACCTGCTGTGGGCGCAGCTGCCGAGCATTCCGTTGTTCGCGACGCCGCGTCTGATTGCCTTCGGCAACGGCATGCAGAACGGGATCGCCGGGCCGACCCAGGCCGGAACCGGATGGAACATGGATCGCTGGGTGTTGCAGCGATGAGCAGTGGTGGCAGTCACGCGGGGCGTGACCGTGAGGGAGAGATGTCGATGAGCAAGCACGCGGTGGTCGAATCCGACGACCAGGTGAGCGCGCGGTCAAGCAAGGCCGCCGACGCGGTGTCGCGGTTGACCCGCTGGCACGACGACTTCCCCACTCCGGGTGTGCGTTTCGCCGATCTGACCCCCGTGTTCGCCGACGCCGAGGGCTTCCACGCGGTCATCGATTGCTTCGCTGCCGTGGCCCCCGACGCCGACATCGTCGCCGGGGTGGACGCGCGGGGCTTCCTGCTCGGCGCCGGCGTCGCGGCCACCCTCGGCACCGGCGTGCTCGCCATCCGCAAGGGCGGCAAGCTGCCGCCGCCGGTGGTGTCGCGCGAGTACCAGCTCGAATACGGTTCCGCCGCACTGGAAATCCCGGCCGACGGGGTCGAGCTCGCGGGCAAGCGCATCCTGCTGCTCGACGACGTGCTCGCCACCGGCGGCACGCTCGCCGCCGCGGCCGCCCTGTTCCATGAGGTCGGCGCCGAGGTGATCGCCGCGGCCGTCGTCCTGGAACTCGAGTTCCTGCAGGGCCGCGAGCACCAGGGTGCCTACCCGGTGACCTCGATCCTCACGCTGTAGCCGCGCGCCACATCAGCCACAGCGGCGGGCCGCCGGGGATGCGGATCTCGTCGGTCACGGTGAATCCGAAGCGTTCGTAGTACCCGACGTTGTCGGGGTTGCTGGATTCGAGATAGGCGGCCGCGCCCTCGGCGTCGATCCGGTCGAGCCGGGAGCGCAGCAGGGTGTGGCCGTAGCCGGCGCCGCGATCATCGGGGCGCGTACCGATCATCGCCAGGTACCAGTGCGGGGTCGAGGGATGGTGCTTTTTGAGCAGGTCGCCGACCGTTTTGCCCGCACCGGCGCGGCGCCCGAAGGCGTGGATCAGGCCGGGCACGACGCGCAGCTCGGCGCTCGCGGCGGGCTGCCGATCCGGCGGCGTCCAGAGCGCGGCGCCCGCGACGGAACCGTCGGGGCGGACCGCGAGGTCGGAGGCGTCGGCGGGGAAGAAGATGTGGCGGGCCATGGTCGCGAAGAACCGGGGCAGGCCGGTGGCGCGCTTGTGCTCGTCGGGCAGGATCCAGCTCATCACCGGGTCGTGCTGGAACGCCGCGCCGAGCGCGTCGGCGGCGGCACGCACATCTCCCGGCTCGGCGGCGCGTACTCGTCTGGGCTCCGTCATCGCGGTCCTCCGGGTCACTGGGCCCAGCCTCCGATGGCTGGGAATCGCCCCGGCGTCCAGGCTAGCGTCGTCTCGCGGGGTGGGTGATCGGGCTCACGGTGCCGGAAAAAGGGGTGGCGCACGGGCGCGGGGGAGTGTTATCAATGAATGGTCTTGTTCCCGGCGATCGGAGTCATGCGTTGATTTCTTGAGGTAGCGCTCCCGGACGGTCCGCATTCTGCGCACCGTGTATCCGTCGCACCTCACAGGGGATCCGCATGACCTCTCTTTCTATTTCCGATCTCTCCTTCCACTGGCCGGACGGCACCGTCGTGTTCGACGGGCTCGACGCCGTCGTCGGACCCGGCCAGATCGGCCTGGTCGGTAGCAACGGCGCGGGCAAATCCACCCTGCTGCGGCTGATCACCGGTGCGCTGCGCCCGAATCGTGGCTCGATCACGGTGCCGGGGCGGATCGGCTACCTGCGCCAGGACCTCGGCATGCAGACCGGGCAGCGGGTGGAGACCGTGCTCGGCATCGCCGAGGTCCGGGCCGCGCTGCACCGCATCGAACGCGGCGAGGGCGAACCCGAGGACTTCGACACCGTCGGGGTGCACTGGCAGATCGAGGACGAGGCGATCGCGCTGCTCGGCAAGCTGGGCTTGGACTATGTCGCCGGTTCCGTCGACGACCTCGACCGCACCCTCGACACGCTCTCCGGCGGTGAGACGGTGCTGCTCGGGCTGGTCGCCGAACTGCTACGCGAGCCCGACGTGCTGCTGCTCGACGAGCCGACCAACAACCTCGACGCGGTCGCGCGCACTCGCCTCTACGAGGTGATCCGGCAGTTCCCCGGCACGGTCGTGGTGGTCAGCCACGACCGGGAACTGCTGGACCGGATGGATGGCATCGCCGAGCTGCGAGCCGGTGAGATCCGGTCGTTCGGCGGCAATTTCAGCGAGTACGAGCGGATCGTCGAGCAGGAACAGGAGGCGGCGCGCGCAGCGGTGCGCGACGCCCGCAGCGATGTCCGCAAGCAGGCCCGCGAACTGGTCGAGGCGCGGACCAAACTGGACCGCAGGCAGCGGTTCGCGCAGAAGATGCAGGACAACAAGCGGGTGCCGAAGATCGTGGCGGGGCTGCGCAAGAACGCCGCCGAGGTGTCGGCGGGCAAGCTGCGCACCTCGCACCTCGAGAAGCTCGACTCCGCGCGCGAAACCCTCGACCAGGCCGCGGAACTGGTGCGCGCCGACCGGGAGATCCGGATCGACCTGCCCGGTACCCGGCTGTATCCGGGCCAGGACGTCGTCACGCTGGAGCAGGCGCGGCTGGCCAACGGTCCGGTGGTCGACCTGCGGGTGAGCGGACCGGAGCGGATCGCGCTGACCGGGCGCAACGGTGCGGGCAAGTCCACGCTGCTGCGCCGGATCGTCGACGAGCGGCCGAAGGTGCCGTGGCGGCTGCTACCCCAGCGGCTCGACGTGTTCGACGAGACCCGCAGCGTGTTCGACAACGTCGCCGACGCCGCGCCACACGCGAGCGCCGAGCAGATCCGGGGTCAGTTGGCGCGCTTCCTGTTCCGCGGTGGCGATGCCGATATCGCGGCCTCGGCGCTGTCGGGGGGTGAACGGTTGCGGGCCGCGCTGGCGACCCTGCTGCTCGCCGAACCGGCGCCGAAACTGCTGATGCTCGACGAGCCGACCAACAACCTCGACCTGCCCAGCCTGGGGCATCTGACCCAGGCGCTGGCGAGTTTCGAGGGCGCGCTCATCGTGGTCAGCCACGACGCGCGCTTCCTCGACGACATCGGGGTGACCCGCACCCTCGAACTCACGCCCGAGGGGCTGGTCGAGTAGCGCGGTGATCGCGAGCCACGGACGCAGATGCGGACGCAGCCGCCGGATGCTGCCGTCGGGGTCGAGGTCGAGCACCATCGCCCCGGTCCTCCGGAGCGGACCGAACCTGGTCTCGCCCAACAGGATCCGTGGCATCTCGGTCCCGGCGGAGTGACACTCGATGTTCGGTGGCGCCGCGGGATCTCCCTGGGCCCTTGACGATCGTTGTTTTGGTTGAATAGACTAAAACAACGAAAAATGAGAGGGAGTGGTTCTGATGGGGTACGGGCATTGGGATGACACCGCGTACCGGGCGGGCAAGACGTTCCGGGCGCGGGCGGGAGAAGACGACTTCGGCTACACCGCGCAGATGCGGGAGCAGCCGTACGACACGTGGTGTGCGCATCCGCTGCTCGATCCGTTCGGCGTCGGGGTGCGGGAGTGCCGGGACTCGGCCGAGCACGGGAATTCACTGCCGGTGGCGGTGCTGTTCGACGTCACCGGGTCGATGGGGCGGGTGCCGCGGATCATGCAGGACAAGCTCGGGAAGTTGCACGGGCTGCTGAAGAGCAAGGGGTACGCGCAGGATCCGCAGATCCTGTTCGGGGCGATCGGGGACGCCGACACCGATCGGGTGCCGTTGCAGATCGGGCAGTTCGAATCCGACAACCGGATGGACGAGCAGCTGCGGGCCATCCTGCTCGAAGGCGGCGGTGGTGGGCAGAAGTCCGAAAGCTATGAGCTGGCGGCCTATTTCCTGGCCGAGCACGTCGCGACCGACGCGTGGGACAAGCGCGGGAAGCGGGGTTACCTGTTCATCATCGGCGACGAGCTGAACAAGCCCCGCCTGGCCGCGCGGCACATCAGAGCGGTCATCGGCGATCACGTGCGGCGCGATGTGTCGGTCGAATCGATCTATCGCGAACTCGAGCAGCGCTGGCACGTCTACTACATCCTGCCGAATCAGTCGTCGTACTACCGGGATCCGGAGATCGCCGATCACTGGCTGGGCCTGCTCGGCCAGAACTTCCTGAAGCTCGACGATCCCGGCGCGGTGTGCGAACTGATCGCGCTGACCATCGGGCTGGGCGAGGACCGGGTCGACGTCGACACCGGCCTGGCCGACCTGCGAGATGTCGGATCGGTCGACGAGGCCGACGCGGTGAGCCGGGCCCTCGGCGCGAAGCCGCCCAGGGGAGTCCGCGCGCTGCCGCCGGGCAAGTGACACACGGAAAAGGACGGGGCACAACCATGTCGGGTGCGGAGCACCTCGTTGTCGTCGATCTGGGCTTCGGTGACGCGGGCAAGGGCGCGACGGTCGACTGGCTGTGCGCACCGGCGGCGGGCCTCGGGGTGTCGGCGGTCGTGCGGTTCAACGGCGGTGCGCAGGCCGCGCACAATGTCGTTGCCGACGGCCGCCACCACACCTTCGCCCAGTTCGGCGCGGGCACCTTCCACGGCGTGCCGACCGTGCTCTCGCGGCACATGCTCGTGGAACCGATCGCGCTCGCCGCCGAATCCGAGCGGCTCGCGGCGCTGGGGGTGCGCGATCCGCTGGGGCTGCTCGCCGTCGACGGCCGGGCCCTGCTCACCACGCCGATCCACATCGCGGCGAACCGTGCCCGCGAGGACGCGAGGGGTTCCTCGCGGCACGGCTCCTGCGGTCGTGGCATCGGTGAAACCGCTTGGTACGCGCTGGAACACGACGCTCCGACGGTCGCCGACTGCCGGACGCCCGCGCTCCTGCGCGACAAACTGGACCGGCTGGCCGCGCACTACGACGCGCTGATCGGGCCCAGTGCGCACGGCTACGAATCGATCGACGCGCTGGTGGCGATGTACCGCGATTTCGCCGCGGCGGTCCGCGTGACCGATGACGGCGAGCTCGCACGGGCGGCGGCGCGGGGCAGGCTCGTGTTCGAAGGCGCGCAGGGTGTGCTGCTCGACGAATGGCGCGGACTGCACCCGCACACCACCTGGTCGACGGTGGAACCGCGCCACGCCCGCGCCATGATCGCCGGGATCGGCGGCACCGCCACCGTGCTGGGTGTCACCCGGACCTATATGACCCGGCACGGCGCGGGCCCGCTGCCGACCGAAGCACCACTGGGAAACCCGGAGCCACACAACGGCACCGGTCCCTATCAGGGCGCGTTCCGGCAGGGGCACCTCGATCCGATCCTGCTGCGATACGCCGTCGAGGTCTGCGGTGGGATCGACGGGTTGGTGGTCAACCACCTCGATGCGCCCGGAAGCCGGTGTGCCGCAGCGGCATACGACACCACGGCGGGTCCGGTCACCGCGCTGGCCCCCGGCCGGTGGCGTGATCTCGAGCACCAGCAACGGCTCACCGACCGGCTGTCGACGGCGACACCGATCCTCGAACCGGTCGTCGGCGACCCGGCGGACTGGCTCGCCCGCCGTCTCGGTGTGCCGGTGGTGCTGACCGGCCACGGACCGGATCGGCGGGACCGCATCGTGCGCCGACCCGTGCTCGGCGCGGGCTCGGTGCCCATCGGGGACCGCGTCGTCGCGACTGCCGCACGGTCCGCGTGAGCGGACCCGAAGCGCCGGGCTGGGCCTGGAGCGGGCGTGGCGGCGGTTCACGCATCGAGAACGCGACGGCAGCGGAGGTTCCCATCGGGCGCGCGCTTGCGGCAGGATGGGACGACGTGGAGCAATCCGTCGTATCGATCGATGTTGTCACGTTGCGGTGCTGGGCGGCCGACAGCGCGGTGCGCATCGGGATCGCCGCTCGCGAGTTCGAGCCGTTCACCGGCGAACTCGCGCTGCCCGGCGTACTGCTGGGCCGGGGTGAGCGGCTGGCCGAGGCCGCCCGGCGGGCGGTGCACACCAAGCTCGGCGTGCCGGTCGAGGCGATCGGCGCGGTCGGTCAGCTGGTCACCTTCGACGAACCGCATCGAGATCCGCGCGGGCCGACGCTGTCGATCGCCATGTGGGCGGTCGTCGCCGAGCACGAGGGGCCTGCCGAGTGGGTCGAGTTCGACGCCGTGCCGCCGCTGGCCTTCGACCACAACCGGATCGTCGAGACCAGTCGTGGTCTGCTCGCCGGCCTGCTGTGGAAGGACCAGGCGCTGACCAGGGCGCTGGCGGGCGAGGAGTTCCCCGCCACCCGCGCGGTCGACCTCAGCACCTCGCTGCACGGCACCCGCCCCGACCCGGCCAACCTCAACCGCACGCTGGCCGCGATCCCGGGTCTGGACCGCACCGGCGAACGGCGGCGGGTGAAGGCCACCGGTCGGCCCGCGGTCGTATGGGCCTTCGGCGACACGGAGCGATAGGACCCGTACCGGCATGCCCCGGGTGACGTGTCGTCGGTCGGGCTAGGTCGCGGGGACGGGCAGGTCGTAGACCGCGTAGGTCCGGCGCAGCACCGGGTAGGAGACATTGCGCACGGGAATACCGCCAACGGTCTGCCCGCACTCGCTGCCCGCGTGCGCATGGCCGTGCAGCGCGAAGGTGGCGCGGCCCGCGTCGATCGCCTCGCCCGTGGCATGACACCCCAGTCCCGGATAGATGGACGTGGGCTCACCGACGAGCGTGTCGATGACGGGGGAGAAGTGGGTGAGGGCGATCCGGGTGGCGCAATCCAGGCCCTCGAGCGCCGCGCGCAGGCGTGCGGCGTCGACCGGGCCGCGGCGCATCCTGGCCCGATGCTCGGCCGATCCGGAATCGGGATCTCCCGGGTGGCCGGGGAAGCCACCGGATCCGCCCATCACGCCGGCGACGGCGGGTCGCAGATGCAGGTCGGCGGTGGCGGCGAGACGGATCGGCGCGAAGTTCCCCACTCGCCAAGGAGGCCACAGCGGGGTGCGGCTGTCAATGCGATCATCTATCCGGCGGTCCCCGAAGACCTCGCGCGGCTGCGCTTCTTCGTCACCGCCTGCCACACCGAGGCGTAGATCCGCGCGACCGTCGCCGTGCTCGCCGCGTCGGCCTGGGCGAAGCGGCAAGGCGCTGTTGGCTTCTCGTTCAGCGGGGCGACCGGGACGCGCGGAGCCGGTGAAACGTCGATGAACACGGCCGCGCCGCCCTCGCCGGACCGCCCGCGTTGCCGCACCGTGAGGGCATGCGTGAGATGTCGGCTCCGGCGCGCGTGCTCGTCGCGCTGGCCACCGCCCTGCTGACCATCCCGCTGCTGTGCTCGGCCGCGGGCTCCGGCACCGACTTCGACCAGCCCGTCCCCGCCGTCGACGTGGCCGCCGCCTTCGGCGTCCCGCGTCCCGGCGGGCCGGTCGCGAAGGTCGTCGTGATCGGGATCGATGGGCTGCTGTTCGACAAGGCCGACCGTGTCCAGGCGCCACGCCTGCGCCACCTCGCCGCGCAGGGACTGCTCTCGCGCGGCAGCATCGCCGGGCACATCACCGTCTCCGGCCCGTCGTGGGCGAGCGCGCTGACCGGGGTGTGGGACACCGAGCACGGCATCACCGACAACGGTTTCGACGCGAGCCCGTTCCTGGCCCACCCCAGCGTGTTCACCCGGATCGAGCGGGCCGACCCCGCCCGGCACACCGTGTCGATCGGCACCTGGGACCAGATCGCCACCATCGCGCGCAGCGGCGACCGGCGCGCCGACCTCGCGCTCACCACCGCCCCCGACCCGCGCGATCTCGACGAATCGGCCACCGACGCCGGCACCGCCACCGAGGTGGCGCGCGCGATCGAGCGCGCCGGGCCCGATCTGCTCGTCACCCACCTCGACCAGATCGACCTGGCCGGGCACCGGCACGGCGGCGCCTCCCGCGCGTATCTGGCGGCGATTCGCCGGGTCGACGTACTGGTCGGGCAGATCGTCGCCGCGGTCGATCGCAGGGCCGCGGACCACCCGCGCGAGCAGTGGACCGTCCTGGTCACCACCGACCACGGTCACCGCCCGACCGGTGGGCACGGCGGCCAGACCCCGGACGAGACCGCCAACTTCGTCATCGCGCGCGGCGCCGACTTCACTCCCGGCGCCGCGACCAGCGCGTACACGCTGATCGACATCACCCCGACCGTCCTCGACCTGCTCGGCGCACCGCCGGGCCGGCTCGACGGGCGCAGCCTGCGCACCCCGCGGACGCCGGTCGACGAACGCTGAAGAATTCGCAGGTCGCGGCCGGTTTTCCGGCCGAGTCGGTACCGTCGCACGCCTGTGACCGCAGGGAATCGAACACCAGGTCGGTGTGGGGACTAAAGTTGGTGGTCCGGGCGGTTGCAGCACTCGGCCGACAGGTCCGAATGCAGCGTGAGAGGCGGTGGCATGACTCGACAACTCGGCGAGGCGAAGGTTGGGCAGGATTCCACCGGCGCCCCGCGGAACGACGGTGCCCCGGCGACCCCCGAACCGGCCAAACAGTCACCCACCGCCTCCGTGCCCAGCTCTGCCTCGCGGCGCGTGCGGGCCAGGCTCGCGCGCCGGATGACCGGTCAGCGCGGCATCGCGGCGGTCAAACCGGTGCTGGAACCGCTGGCCACCGTGCACCGGGAGCTGTACCCGAAAGCCAATCTGGCGCTGCTGCAGCGCGCCTTCGATGTCGCCGACGAGCGGCACGCCAAGCAGTTCCGCAAGTCCGGCGACCCCTACATCACCCACCCGCTGGCGGTCGCCAACATCCTCGCCGAACTCGGCATGGACACCACGACGCTGGTCGCGGCGCTGCTGCACGACACCGTCGAGGACACCGGCTACTCGCTCGAACAGCTCAAGGAGGAGTTCGGGCAGGAGGTCGCCCACCTGGTCGACGGCGTCACCAAGCTCGACAAGGTCAACCTGGGCGCGGCCGCCGAGGCCGAGACCATCCGCAAGATGATCATCGCCATGGCGCGGGATCCGCGCGTGCTGGTGATCAAGGTCGCCGACCGGCTGCACAACATGCGCACCATGCGCTTCCTGCCGCCGGAGAAGCAGGCCAAGAAGGCGAAGGAGACCCTCGAGGTGATCGCGCCGCTGGCGCACCGCCTCGGCATGGCCACCGTCAAATGGGAGCTCGAGGACCTCGCCTTCGCGATCCTGCACCCCAAGAAGTACGACGAGATCGTGCGCCTGGTCGCCGACCGCGCGCCCTCGCGCGACACCTACCTGGCGAAGGTGCGGGCCGAGATCGTCAACACGCTGGCCGCCTCGCGGATCAGCGCCGTCGTCGAGGGCAGACCCAAGCACTACTGGTCGATCTATCAGAAGATGATCGTCAAGGGTAAGGACTTCGACGACATCCACGACCTGGTCGGCATGCGCATCCTGTGCGACGAGGTCCGGGACTGCTACGCCGCCGTCGGCGTCGTGCATTCGCTGTGGCAGCCGATGGCCGGCCGGTTCAAGGACTACATCGCCCAGCCGCGCTACGGCGTCTACCAGTCGCTGCACACCACCGTGGTCGGCCCCGACGGCAAGCCGCTCGAGGTGCAGATCCGGACCCAGGACATGCACCGCACCGCGGAGTTCGGCATCGCGGCGCACTGGCGGTACAAGGAGACCAAGGGCAAGCACTCCGGTGACGCCGCCGAGGTCGACGACATGGCGTGGATGCGCCAGCTGCTCGACTGGCAGCGCGAGGCCGCCGACCCCGCCGAGTTCCTCGAATCGCTGCGCTTCGACCTGAAGTCGCCGGAGATCTTCGTGTTCACGCCCAAGGGCGATGTGATCACCCTGCCGCAGAAGTCGACCCCGGTCGACTTCGCCTACGCCGTGCACACCGAGGTCGGGCACAAGTGCATCGGCGCCAGGGTCAACGGCCGCCTCGTCGCGCTGGAGCGGCAGCTCGAGAACGGCGAGGTCGTGGAGGTGTTCACCTCCAAGGCGCAGAACGCGGGCCCGAGCCGGGACTGGCAGAACTTCGTCGTCTCGCCACGCGCGAAGGCCAAGATTCGCCAATGGTTTGCCAAGGAACGTCGCGAGGAGGCCCTCGACAGCGGCAAGGAACAGATCTCCAAGGAGGTCCGCCGGGTCGGGCTGCCGCTGCAGCGGTTGATGAGCGTGGACGCGATGACCGCGGTCGCGCACGAGCTGCACTACTCCGACATCTCCGCGCTCTACACCGCCGTCGGCGAGCACCAGGTCTCCGCGCACCACGTGGTGCAGCGGCTCATGGCCCAGCTCGGCGGCATCGGTGACGTCGAGAACGAGCTGGCCGAACGGTCGACGCCGTCGACCACGCCCAGCAGGCAGCGGGTCACCGGGGACGCGGGCGTGCTCATCCCCGGTGCGCCGGGCACGGTGGCGAAGCTGGCCAAGTGCTGCACGCCGGTGCCGGGCGACGAGATCATGGGCTTCGTGACCCGTGGCGGCGCGGTGAGCGTGCACCGGACCGACTGCACCAATGCCGGATCGTTGCAGGAACAGTCGGAGCGGATCATCGAGGTCGAGTGGGCGCCGTCGCCGTCGTCGGTGTTCCTGGTCGCCATCCAGATCGAGGCGCTCGACCGCACCCGGCTGCTGTCCGACGTCACCAAGGTGCTGGCCGACGAGAAGGTCAACATCCTGTCCGCCTCGGTGGCCACGCACGGCGACCGCGTCGCGATCAGCAAGTTCACCTTCGAGATGGGCGACCCGAAGCATCTGGGCCATCTGCTCAATGTCGTGCGCAATGTCGAAGGCGTCTACGACGTCTACCGAGTGACCTCCGCGGCCTGACCCGAACCCCGGCCCGGGCACTCTCGTTCGCGAGGGTGCCCGGGCCGCTGTCTGCCCGGACATAGCTGGTGGATCGCCAGAAGATTGCTGGGACAACGGGGTTTGCCGGGGGCAGTGAAAGGGCCATTTTGGGCAGGGGTTCGGGGTCCCGGAATCTGTTACGGTTTACTGCGTTTCAACGCTCCACTGGTCAGCCGAAACGGACTGTGATGCGGATCGATATGGCTCGGTGCACGACACGACTCACGGGGACGATCATCGCGTTCACCGTCGCTTCGGTGACGGTATCGGCAGGCGTGGCCACGGCGGACGAGGGCGCGCCCGGCGCTCCGTCCACTCAGGTATCGATCTCGGCGTGTCCGGCACTGTACGCCTTGGGGATTCAGGGCACAGGAGAATCGTCGCCGGACGCCGCGCCGAGTACCGACACCGGCATGCTGTCGACGGTCTTCCGGCCGATGTTCGCCAAGGCCGCTGAGCCGGGGCTGGTCGATCGCGCGTACGTCCCGTACGAGGCCGGATTCGGCGGCGCGGTACCGGGTGGGGCGGTGCCCTACACCCAATCGGTCGACGGCGGACTGGAGCGGCTGCGGTCGATGGCCGCCCAGGTCGTGCAGCGCTGCCCGGACTCGCGGATCGCGGTGGTCGGGTATTCGCAAGGCGCCCACGTGGCCTCGCTGTTCGCCCAGGAAGTGGGCGCGGGCACCGGCACGGTACCCGCCGACAAGGTCGCCGCGGTCGCGCTGTTCGCCGACCCGACCCGCGGCGCGAACGCCCCGGTGTTCCCCGGCGCGCCCGACCGGACGACGCCGACCGCGGCCCCCGGCACCTCGGGTGACGCGCTCGACGCGGTTGCCGCGGTACGCCAGGCTCCCGCGCCCGGCGGCGGGCTCGGCTCGAGCGGTGCTCAGCCCGCCGATTTCGGCAAGCTCACCGGCCGGGTCGCGAGCTTCTGCGCGACAGGTGATCTCGCCTGTGACGCGCCGCAGGGCGCACCGCTGCTGCGGGCGGTGACCAATCTCGTCAGCCAGGTGAAGCTCTCGGGTGGGGACCCGATCGGCTCGCTGGTCTCGATCGCGCAGGCGCTGGCCTTCACCTCCATCAAGACGGCCTCGACCGTGGTCAACGAGGACATCTCCGGCAGCACGCTGGCGGATGTCTCGCTCTCGCCGAAGAAGTCGATCTCCCAGCGCATCGCCGACGCCTCCGACCCGCGCGGTCAGCTCGATGTGAACGCCGCCTACCAGGCGCTGCTGAAGGTCGGGATGATCGGGCTCAACGCCGTCGCCACCGTGGTGAAGGCCGTGCTCAATCCGGCGAGCATCGCCGAATTGGCCACCGCGACACTGTCCAATCCACTGGTCGGGCTGACCCTGCTCGGCACCAAGCTCGTCGGCGCCGTGCCGCAGCTCGTGCCGCCGACCACCGGGGTCCGGCTGGTCAACGAGGCGTACGCGGCCGTCCAGCAGAACATCACCGACAACTCCGAGCTGCTCGACGTGACCACCTGGGTGCGCTACTGGGACACCACGCAGCGCCATGACGCGTACTCGCGGATGGGCGTCGGCGCACAGGGCGCGACCCCCACTCAGTACGTCGCGGACTGGTTCGCCGCGGTCGCGCGGGACGCGGCGGGCGCCTCGGGCCGGGGCGCGGTGCCGGTCGGCGGATCGGACAAACGCAGTGCCGGAATCTTCACCAGCCCGACCGGCGCGTCTACGACACCCAAACCTTCCGGTGGGGGACAATTTCCGTTCGGGACAGGAGCCGATGGCGCCTCATCCGGCGGCGCGACGACTCCGCCTGCCGCGTTACCCGGAACCACCGCTCCCACCACCCGTCCGTTCTCTGTGAACTGATCACCGAGAGGTCTGCAATGCGAATCCTTGTGCCCGGCGCCGCGGAAAGGGGGGAATGTTGAAGTCGTACAACGAACTGTCGCGCTGGTACTCGGCGCTCGAACCGGAGACCGAGGCAGTCGACCCCGCGCGCCAGGACACCGCCGACCCGGCGGCGGGCGAGGACGACGGTCCCGCCCGATATTCGCAGCGCCCCGAGCGCGCCCCGTCCGCCGTTCCGGCAGTCGAGCCCGCCGGGCCCGCGCCGGCTACCACGGCGGCGGACGAGCCGAGCCGGGCACCCGGTGACGTCGACCGCGACGACTACTACGGTGTCGCCGCCGACTACGACCGCTCGGCCGCCGCGGCGCAGCCCTACCCGATCGATGTCGAACCGGAGCCCGCGCCCGCGCCACCCGCCGAACTGGCCGCGCGGCGCAGCGAATTCACCGGCGGGTGGTCGGACTGGGTCGCCGAGCCCGCACCGGGCCCCGACGACGAATACGACGCCGAACTGGTCCAGTTCCCCTGGACGGACGCCGCCGACGACGAGTACGACGAGGCTCGGGTACTGGAGCCCTCCGGCGCGCTGCGCGGCCGCAACCGCGACCGGACCTGGATCGTGCTCGCCGTGTCGGTCCTGGTGCTCGTCCTCGCCGCCACCGGCGTGTTCTTCCTGCTGTTCGGCCGTGACGGCGACACCGCCAAGCACGCCGCGCCGCCGCTGCACTTCACGGCGGGCAACCTGACCGCCGACGCGGCGGGCTCGTGCCCGACCGAACGCACCGGTGCCGTCGTCCGCAGTGCCGAGGCCGGGGGCACCGACTCCGGCCCGGACGCCGTGCTCGCCTTCCAATACGCCTACTACGTGAACCGATCGGGGGAGCAGGCCCGATCGGTCGTGACCCCCGACGCCGATGTCTCGCCGGCCGCCGTGATCCAGCGCGGTATCGATTCCATCCCGGTGGGGACCACCCACTGCGTGCGGATCACCACCGTCGCCGCCGACCGGTACACGGTGGAGGTCACCGAGTTCCGGCCCGCGGGCGCACCGGCCACCTACACCAAGCAGTCGGTGCGCACAGCGCTGGTCGGCGATCGCACGCTCATCACGGGCATCGCGGCAGGGTAAGGAGCAGAGGCGATGACAGACGACTGGAGCCGATGGCTCGACGACGCCCCCGAGGGGGAGCCGTCGGGTGACGCGGCGCGTGACCCGGCTCCGGTGGTGCGGTTGCGGCGCAAGACCGGCGAACGTGCCGAGGGCGCGCGCAGACCGATCCTCGTCGTCGGCGGCTGCGGCGGTGCGGGCACCACCACGACCACGCTGGGCCTGGCCGCGGAGCTGGCCACCGAGGCCGCGGCCGCGGTGGCGGTCGACGCGACCGCCGCGGGCAGCGATCTCGCCCTGCGCGGTGCCGACAAGCACCTGCACCCGGTGAACCTGCAGTCGTGGGTGTACGGCCGCGGTGACGACGAACCGGCGCCGATCGAGGACTGCCTGTCCCGCTCCACCTCCGGGTTCGGGCTGCTCTGGCGCGACGCGACGCCGCTGCGCCGCCGCGCGACATATCTCACTGTCGCCAGGGCTTTGGGCACCGGCGGGTACACCGCGGTCTACGACGGCGGCAGCCCGATTGCCGGTCGGCAACTGCGCCCGCTGCTCGACGACGCCGATATCGCACTGGTCCTGACCATTCCGGCCCGCGTCGACGCGGCCAACCGCCTGCGGGTGACGCTGGAATGGCTCGACGACCACTACGGCGACGACGGTGCCGGTGTCGTGGCCGACACGACCATCGTTGTCTCCCACCAGTATTCGCACGACGACTCGCGCGTAGCCGAGCATTTGCGTGAGCATCTGTCGGGCTGGGTGCGCGAGGTCGTCGAGATCCCGTACGACCCGCATCTGGCCCGCGGTGAGCTGGTTCGGCACAGTGAGCTGGCCGAACCGACGCGTGCGGCATATGGGCGGTTGCTCGCCGGGGTGGCATCATGACGGCCGCTATGAATCTTCGTCGTCGTCGTGAACCGACGCCCACCGGCGTCGGTGTCGTCGCGCCGCCCGAGACGCTGCGCGCGCCGATCTGGGAGCGTCCGGTGCCCGGAGTCGGCCGCGCGCCCCTGGTGTGGCTGCTCGGCGTCCACGGTGGCTCCGGTGCCACCACCCTCGCGCACGTGCTCGCGCCCGCCGCCGATGCCCGCGGCAAGTGGCCCGGTGTGTTCGAGCGCGAATCCCCCTACGTCGTCCTCGTCGCGCGCGAGACCATCTCCGGTCTCACCCGCGCGCACGACCTGCTGCGCCAGCATCACGCGTTGCTGGCCGGTCCGGCGCTGGTGCTCGGCCTGATCACGGTCGCGGCCCGCCCCGGCCGGGTACCGCCGGAGATCCGGCGCTACCGGGACGTGGTCGGCTCCTTGGCCGGGCACGTCTGGCAGGTGCCGTGGATCGAGGAATGGACGCTCGTCGAGTCCGAGGCGCTTCCGGTGTGGTCGCCCGGGGACGAGATCGTGCCCAGGAAACGGCGGGCCGATCCGCTCGACGAGGTACCGGCAGAGATCGGTGAGCTCGGTACCGATCTGATCGCCGCGATCCGCGCGAGCATCGACGATCCCGCACCGCGGGAGGGTCGATCATGATCGCCGGGCGAGCCGGCCGCCGGTGGTGTACAAACGTGTGTCGGCGTCGAAGTGTTTGTGGCACAACACCTTTACAGTGGGAGAAAGGCACCCGATGAGCATGATCCTCCTCGCCGTGCAGGACACGTACGGCACCGTCCTGGCCCAGGTGGGTAATCCGACACCGGAAGCTCCTCCCGGCTCGGAGAAGATCCTGCAGCTGGTGCGGTATCTCACCTGGTTCGTGCTGCTGTCGGGCATCTGCGGTATCACCTACGCCGGCGGCAAGTTCGCCTGGGAGCGCTGGACCGGTGGCGGCCTCGAGTCGCCGAAGATGGTGGCGGGCGCCATGATCGGCGGCGTCGTCGCGACCAGCGCGGGCACCATCATGAACGCGGTCATCGGTACGTGATCACCGTGTTCGCCTACAAGCAGATCCCGGCCGACGTGCTGGCGCCGATGATGCAGCTGCTCAACTGGCTGCTCTGGTTCGTCCTGCTGTCGTGCCTGGCCTGGATGATCCTGTCGGCAGGTCGGCTGTGGATCGCGTTCCGCTCCGACCTGGCCGTCAACGACGCCTCGCACGGTGTCCTGATGAGCCTGCTCGG
Organism: Nocardia fodinahabitans; assembly: GCF_052983615.1. Taxonomy (NCBI): domain Bacteria; kingdom Bacillati; phylum Actinomycetota; class Actinomycetes; order Mycobacteriales; family Nocardiaceae; genus Nocardia; species Nocardia fodinahabitans. The sequence goes on along the minus strand of NZ_JBRJJC010000001.1, from coordinate 624,891 downwards.
TGCCGCGGTCGCCAGTACCGCCTCCGCGATCGCGCTGGCGTTCCTGCCGGCGTGAGGGGGAGCACCATGACACGGCCGGTCGCGGTCGGTATCGCGTTGCTGGCCGCGGCGGTGGGCTGCGGCCGCGGTGGTGATACCGGCCCCGATCTGTCCGCCGCCCCGACCGGGGTGCGCTGGCAGGACTACCAGGGCATCGCCCTGCCCCAGTCCGACCAGGGGCCGACCTCGGTGACCCAGGGCGCCGCGACGGGTTTCGAGCATTCCCCGCGCGGCGCCGGGCTGGCGGCGCTGACGCACACCATCCGGTTGTCGGTGGCGCCCGACAACCAGTGGGCCACCGTGGTGAATCAGGAACTGGTGCCGGGTCCGGCCCGCGACGAGTGGGCGATCAACCGGGTGCAGTTGTCGATCACCGGGCCCGCCGCGCCGGAGTACGCGCCGAGATTGTTGGGCTACAAAATTACCGAATACCGTGACGAACAGTCCCGAGTCGATGTGTACACCGAATATTCGGACAGCTCACGCGCCGTGAACCACACCACGGTCGGCTGGTACGGCGGCGACTGGCGGCTGCAATTACCCGATCCGCAGTCCACCGACCGACCCGTCGACGCGATCGACGAACTACCCACCGACATCGTGACATTGGAGGCACCGAAGTGAGCGTGAAGGAGCCGGGCGCGCGCGACCGCGCTTCTTTCGGCATGATCGCCTCGGGTGCGCTGCTCGCCCTGATCCTGGTCGTCGGCGCGGTCGTGTACTTCACCAGCAGTGGTGGCGCCGAGGAGGACGTCGCCCCGCCGCCCGCGCAGGCCGCGGGCGGAACGGGTTTCGCCGATCCCGAGGTCGATCTGTTCGGCAGGCGCGTCGACGTGCCGAACAATCCGGCGGGCCAGCCGCTCGCGCAGGACCCGTCGACGCAACGGTCGCCGGTGGATTCGGACTGGCTGACCGGGGCGCCGGAGGGCACGACGAAACCGCACGGCTGGCAACGGGTCTACGGCGCGTCGGTGCCGTTCTCCACCTCCGACGGCCCGGCCCGGATCGAGGACGGTCTGGCCGTCGGCTACGCGCGCACCCCGCAGGGCGCCGCGCTGGCCGCCGCGCAGATCACCTACCGGCTCAACGCCAGGCCGGCCGACCGTTCGCTGTACGTGACACAGGTGCGGGTCAGCACCGCGCAGCTGGCCGCCTACGACTCGGCGCTGTCGAGCGACCGGCTGCCGAAACAGCAGCCGGAGAAGGTGACCCGCTATTTCGTGGCGTCGGACGCGTTCAAGATCGATGACTACGCCGACGACATGGCGATCGTGCGGCTCGCCTCGCGCGGGCCGGTGATCGACGGAAAGCAGTTGTATGCCGCCATGCGGATGATCGTGGTGTGGGACGAGGGCGACTGGCGGCTCAAGCCGTCGTCGACGACCAACACCCAGACGGAGTACGTGGAATCGCTGGCGGGGTGGACGAAATGGTGAGCATCGGTGTACAGCACAGCCCGGATCGATTCCCTGCGGACCATCGAGGGGTGCCAACAATGCTGAGGCGAATACTCACAATCTTCGCGGTGATCTTCACCGTGATGATCGCGACGCCGACCGTGGCCTACGGCCAGACCTACGGCTTCGACCAGGCATGCAACGAACTGCACGACACGCTCGACGGTGTCGCCATCCCCGGTATCTCCCTGGGCGACGCGGCCTCGGCGGTGTGCAAGGCGGGCAACGCCGCCTCGCATCCGGGCGACGCGGCCACCGCGGTCAAGGACAAGGCCTGGGACTCCACCTTCGGCAAGGTGGTCGACTCCCTGATGAAGGGTCTCGGTGAGGCCCTGATCCTGGCGCTGACCTTCTGGATGAAGGTGCCCAACGAGGCGGTGAGCGACTCCGGCGCCCTGTTCACCAAGATCAACGACTACACCTATCAGATCCAGATGCTGTTGCTGATCGCCTCGGTGATCATCACCGGCGGCCGATTGGCCGAGGCCAGACGCGGGGCGGCCGTGAGCGAGGCCGCCGAATCGTTCCGGTTGTTCGCCCGGGTCGTGTTCAGCTCGTGGATGCTCGGCGCGGTGATCGTCGCGGGCACGCGGGCCTCGGACAAGTTCTCGGAGTGGATCATCGAGGACGCCACCGGCGGCAATGCCAAGAACATGGCCGAGCTGATGGTGAAAACATCCAAGTTGCAGGCGTTCTCGCCCGGCCTGGTACTGATCATCGCGATCGTCGGCCTGCTCGGCGCGCTCGCCCAGATCGTGCTGGCCATCGTGCGGCAGGGTCTGCTGGTGGTCGCCGCGGGCGTGCTGCCACTGGCCGCGGCCGCGTCGGCGACCGGGACCGGCAAGCAGTCGTATCAGAAGCTGGTCGGCTGGATCATCGCGTTCATGCTGTTCAAGCCGGTGGCGGCGATCGTGTACATGATCGCGTTCACCACCGCCGGACACGTCGACGAGACCACCACCTCGGGCGGGCTGCCGGAAGGCGAACAGGCACAGCGGATGCTGGTCGCGCTGGTGCTGCTGTGCAGCGTCGCGTTCGTGCTGCCCGCGCTGATGCGTCTGGTGGCGCCCGCTGTCGCCACGGTCGGCACCGGTGGTTCCGGTCTGATGGTGGCCGGTGGTACCGCGGTCGGCGCGATGGCGCTCGGCGCGATCGGCACCAAGGCGGTCGCCACGCGGCCCGCCGCGGCGCCCGGCTCGGCAGGCTACTTCGGCAGCGCGGGCTCGGGTCCGCGGCCCGGCGGCGCGGGCCCCGGCGGCGGTGCCCCGCGCGGCCCGGCGCCGACACCGCCACCACGCGGTGGCGGGGGTGGTGCGGCCGCGGCGGCACCGAGTTCGGGCTCGGTACCCTCGGGCGCGGCCCGCAATGTCGTGGCCGCGCGCGCCGCGGCGGGCAGCGCGGCGCGGGCCGACCAGGCGGCAGGCGATCTCGCCGGTGACCGCTGGGCGAATCGTTCACCCGACCTCGGCAGGAGCACGATTCCGCGATGAGCACCATCTCGACCGACACCTACGAGCGGCGCTCGTACGGGCTGTGGCAGAAGCCGCGCAGCGCGGGCCTTTTCGGCCTGCGCTGGGAAGAGACCGTGATCGGTTTCGTCGTGGTGATCACCGCCCTGATCAGCGCCATGGTCGGTGGGTTCAAATGGGGTTTCGTCGTCGGCGGCCTCGGCGCGCTGGTGATGGTGCCCCTGGTGTGGCGGACGGGGGGCCGTTCGGGCTACGAGACGGGATTGATGATGTTCAACTGGATGCGCTCGCGCAAGAACGGCGAGCACGTGTATCGCGGCGGCCGGTTCTCCCGGATCCCCGGCGGCGTCACCAAGCTGCCGGGGCTGCTCGCTCCGTCGAAGCTCTACGAGGGCATCGACGCGGGCGGCTACCACTTCGGGATGATCCACCTGCCCGCGTTCGCGCAGTACACCGTGGTGCTGCGGGCCTGGCCGCAGGGCCACGAGGCGGTCGACCAGCCGGTGATCGATCGCTGGGTCGCCGCGTGGGGCACCTTCCTCGCCTCGGTCGGCCAGACCAGCGACATCGTCGCGGTGGTGCCGGTGATCGACACCGTGCCCGAGACGGGTAATCGGCTGCTCAACGAGGTCTCCACGATCACCCGCCCGGAGGCACCGGATCTGGCCCAGCAGGTGATGTACGAGCTGGCCACCGAATTGCCGCAGGAGCGCGTGCAATTGCTGCCGCGCGTGGCGATCACCTTCAAGGCCACCACCGCCGAGCGGCGCAAGAACCCGGCCGAGGAAGCGGTGGAGATCGGGCGCAGGCTGCCCGGTATCTGCGCGGCGCTGGCGGAGGCGGGCGTGCGGGCGCAGCCGATGTCGGCCGAGGAGGTCATCTCCTTCATCCGCCGCAGCTACGACCCGGCCGCCCAGGCCGATCTCGAGGTCGCCGCCGCCGATCCCGGCGGGCACGGCCTCGGCTGGGACGACGCGGGTCCGGTCTCGCACGACGAGAAGTGGGATCACCTGATCCACGACGGTGGCCGCTCGGTCACCTGGGAGATGGACGCGGCGCCGGAGGGCGCGGTCGACGAGCGGGTGCTGCAGCGGCTGCTCGCGCCGAATCCCGAAGTGCCGCGCAAGCGCATCGCGATCGTCTACCGGCCGCACTCGGCCGCCGACGCCGCCGAGATCGTCGACGACGACTTCAAGAACGCGCTCGTGGCGCAGCAGAGCGAACGCGGTGTCGTCTCGGCCGCCGCGACACTGCGGGTCGGCGCGACCCAGCAGGCTCGCGAGGAACAGGCCCGCGGGCACGGTGTGACCCGCTTCGGCGCGCTGGTGACGATCACCGAGCCGCTGCGCGGTGACCTGCCGCGCATCGAGGCCATCACCCGCGACCTCTCGACGCAGGCCCGGCTCAAGATCCGGCGTTGCTACCGCTACCAGGCCGCGGCGTTCGCGGCCTCCCTCGGTTGTGGCGTCATCCTGCCCGAGCACGCGACCATTCCGAAGGCATTGGCGGGGTGAGGCGATCATGGGACGCGACTTCGACGACATCGCGCTACGGCCCGTGCACCGGCCGCCCCGAATCCGCGGGGAACGCGAACCACGACCGGCCGGGAGCGCGTCGCGCGTGAGCGACGACGTGCTCGGCCTGGAGGAGCGCACCGAACGCGCCGAACGTGAGTCGGCGCGCGGTAGTTCCGTGGCCGACGAGCACACCGAGCGCGAGCGCCGTCCGCGCGAGGGCAGGCCGCGCACCGGGGAAGCTGGCGGCCGGTCCCGCGCGGACGAGCCACGTCGTCCGGCCGCCGAGCGCGCGCCACGCGACGAGGACCACCGCAGGCCACGCGCGGACGAGGACCACCGCAGGCCGCGCACCGGTGAGAACCGCAGGCCGCGTGAGGAAGACCCGCGCGGCAGGCGCGAGGAACCGCGCGCGGGCCGTGGCGAGCGGCCCGCGTCGGGGGAGCGCCGCCCACGAGGTCCGCGCCCCGATATCGATCGCGCCGCCAAGGCCCGGATCGACCGCGGCCTGCGCGCCGAGGACCACGGACCACGGCTGAACCACGAACGCGCGATGGATCCGCGCCGCAAGCCACGCCCGGCCGAGCCTGGCCCCTTCGCCAAGGCACCGCGTCCGCCGCGGGCCGACCGGCCCGACGACGCCGCCGACCGGGCGATGGGCGCGGGCCGCTCGGCCAAGTCGCGCAATCGGGCCGACCGGCGCGGCCAGTCCGGCCCCTCGCTGCTCGACGACGCCACCCGCGCCCGCTACGAGATGATCGCCCGCGAGCAGTCGGGACTGCGCGCGGCCTGGGCGACCTTCCGCATCCACACCGACGACCTGCGCCGCAACAACGCGCAGGCGCGCAGCGAGGCCGTCGTCAACGACGGATTCGACCGCACCACCGCGGAATTGACCGATCGCGGCTACTCCGGTCCCGGCGGCGGCAAGATGAACGTCGTCGGCCGCCCGGTCGAGTACCGGGCCACCACCGCCCAGGTCGCGGGTCTGTGGCCGTGGTCGGTGGGCGCGGGCGCGCCGCTGATCGGTACCCCGCTCGGCTCGCACCTGCACACCGGCGCCCCGGTCTGCTTCGACCCGATGAACTGGTTCATGCGAGGCAGCTTCATCACCGCGCCGAGCCTGTTCGTGCTCGGCCTCAACGGTTTCGGCAAGTCCTCGCTGGTGCGCCGGATCGTGCTCGGCGGCATCGCCCAGGGCATCACCCCGCTGATCCTGGCCGATGTGAAGCCCGACTACCGCAAGATGGTCGAACTCGTCGGCGGCCAGGTGATCGACCTCGGCTACGGTCACGGCAAGCTGAACCCGCTGGCGGCGGGCGTACTCGGCTCGGTGGTGCCCCGTCTCGAGGAGTTCCCCGCGCTGCAACGCCAGGTGCTGCAGGACCTGCGGGCCCGCCAGGTGACGCTCATCGCCGGCCTGGTGGAGCTGGTCCGCGGCGCCAGGGTGGCCGACTTCGAGGAGACGCTGATCGCGACCGCGCTGCGCATCCTCTACCAGCCGGGCAGCGGCTACGCCCCCGACAAGCCGCCGATCATGGAGAACCTGCTCGAGGTGATCGTCGGCGGCGGCGCGGAACTCATGCTCGACGCGGGCGCCGACAACGACGACGAGTACCAGAACGCGATCAAGAACCTGCGGCGATCGCTGCGCGCGCTCACCCAGGGCCCGTTCGGCGCGATCTTCAACGGCCAGACCACCGTGCCGATCGACACCGGCGCCGTCGCGGTGTGTATCGACGTCTCGCACATCCCCACCGGCGACAAGAAGCTCAAGGCCGCGGTGATGCTGGCCTGCTGGGCCGACGGGTTCGCCTCGGTCGAGGCCGCGCACGTGCTGGCCGACGCGAAACTCGGTCCGCAGCGCTACTTCCAGGTGGTGATGGACGAGCTGTGGCAGGTCCTCGGCCTCGGTGACTTCATGGTCGACCGCGTCGACGAACTGACCCGCCTGCAGCGTGGTCTGGCCACCGCGCTGATCATGATCAGCCACACCATCAAGGACCTGCAGGCGCTCGGTTCCGACGCCGCCATCGCCAAGGCGATCGGCTTCCTGGAACGCGCCCGCGCCAAGATCTTCGGAGCCCTGCCCGCCGAGGAGATCAGCAGGCTCGACTCGACGGTGCCGTTCACCGCCGCCGAGCAGGAGATGGTCACCGGTTGGTCGGCGCCGCAGGCGCTCACCGGTGAGGCCCTCAAGCCCGGCCAGCAGCGGCCGTCGCCGCCCGGTACCGGCAAGTTCCTGCTCAAGATCGGTGAGGATCGCCGTCCCGGTATCCCCTTCCACATGGAGTTCACGGTGTCGGAGAAGGAAAGCGGAATCCACGACACGAACCAGCGGTTCAGCGAGTTCGGCGACAATCCACGCGGAGCACCCGACCCGTCGGTGGACGGGGGCGCGCAATGATGCCGCACCGGTCCTACCGCCGGGTCTCGCCCGAGGTGCGTGACGCCGCGGTCGCGCAGGTCGTCGCGCTGACCGACAAGCTGCGCAGCGAGTCCGAGGCGTGCCGGGTGGTCGCCGAACAGATCGGCGTGCACGCCAATTCGGTGCGCAACTGGGTGCGCGCGGCCGAAGGCCCGAGCCTGGAGCGGATGGACGCGACCGCGCTGCGCCGCAAGGTGGCGCTGCTGCAGCAGCAGCTCGCCGCCGCGGCCGAGATGAACCGCACGCTCGCCGACACGCTCAACGAAACCCGGCGCCGCACGTGATCACCGCCGCGGCGGACCCGGATCCCGGCGCCCGGCGCGGAACGCCAGGAGGCGGCCGGTGAACGCCCGCACGATGCTGATGTCGGCGCTGGGCTCGGTCATCGGGCTGATCGCGCTCGTGCTGGTCATCGTGCTGCCCTCCTCGGACGAGACCTGTGAGACCACCGATGTGCTGAGCGGTTCGGCGGCCCCGACACTGCCGCCGCTGGGTGGCGAGTCGACCGGCGATTCGCGGGCCGCCGCGTCCGTCACGCCGACCGCGACGTCGAATCCGGCCGTCACCGGTACGCCGTCGCTGGCCGCGGGCGTCGGTCCGCTGCGCCGCACGCTGCCGCTCGAGACCGGCACCTTCACCGTCTCCGACGTGTTCGGTTCGCGCAGCGGTGGTCACAAGGGCATCGACCTGGCCGCCGCCGACGGGACCACGATCTATTCGGTGTCCGACGGCCGGGTCGTGGCCGCCGGTCCCGCCTCGGGTTTCGGCAACTGGATCGTCGTCGATTCCGTCGACACCAACGGCCGGGCCTTCTCCGCCGTCTACGGTCACATGTGGGATGGCGGCGTGAAGGTGCGCACCGGCGAGACCGTGACCGCCGGACAGCCGATCGGGATGGTCGGTTCGGCGGGCGAATCCAGCGGCCCGCACCTGCATTTCGAGATCGTGCCCGGTGGCCGCTTCACCGGTGGCCGCCAGATCGACCCGATGCCGTGGCTCGACGGCGCGCCGACCCCGGATGTCGGTGGCGCGCGGGCCTTCTCGACCGACGCCAACTGTGTGCGCGGCTTCGGCAGCGCCGGTGGCGCGCTCGCCGACGGGAAGGTGCCCGCGGAGCTGGAGATCTGGTATCGCAGGGCGGGCACGGTGTGCCCGGAGATCTCGTCCTCGCTGCTGGCCGCGCAGGCCAAGCAGGAGTCGGGTTTCCGGCGCGGACTCACCTCGCCCGCAGGTGCGCAGGGCCTGGCCCAGTTCCTGCCCGGCACGGCGGTGAGCATCAATCCCGACGACGGCAAACCGTACGTCATCGACGCCGACGGCAACGGCACGGCCAGCGTCTGGGACGACGGTGACGCGATCATCGGCCAGGCCCGCTACATGTGCGCGATCGCGCACAAGATCGCGGGCTGGATGGCCGCCGGCAAGGTCTCCGGTGACCTGCCCGCGCTCACCCTGGCCGGATACAACGCCGGTGAGGGTGCGGTACTGGCCTCGGGCGGGATGCCCAATCAGGTTGCGGCGCACTACTCCGAGACCCATCCGTATGTCACCAACATCCTGTCGATGGAGCCGCAGTACCGCGCTCCCGGCGCGCAGGGCCGGTTCACGCCCGAACAGGGCGGTGGCGGCGCGCAGATCGTCGAGGCCGCCCACGACTGGCTCGGTACGCCGTATGTGTGGGGTGGCGGCGGCGTCCAGGGCCCGAGCAGCGGCGGTTTCGACGCGCCGGGCCTGACCGCCGCCGCGGTGTTCGCGGCATCTTCGGGTGCGGTCATCTTGCCGCGCACCGCCGAACAGCAGTGGGAATCCGGTCGTGAGGTGCCGATCTCGAAGATGGCCGCCGGTGACCTGGTGTTCAGTGGATTCGGGCCGAAGGGCCCGTCGAAGGTGGGCATCTACGCGGGCGACGGCCAGGTGATCCAGGCGGTCCCGCCGTCGAGCAGCGGTGGCGGCGGTGGCGTCACCGAGGTGGCGGTGCCGGGCGACGCGCGGGCGAGGAGGGTGTTGTGACCACACGTCCCCCGGCACCGGGGATAACCTGGTGGAAGAGAACACGAATCCGCACAATTCCGGCGGTGATGCTCGTGGCGGTCCTGCTTCCGGTCGCCGCTTGCGGCGGCGATCCCGATGCCGCGCGCCCGGACTCGGCGGCTTCGACCACCCGGCTGCTCGAAGCCGCGGCCACGGTCGACCCGACGACGGCCGACGGCGTCGCGGTCGTGGCCCTGCGCGAGATCTACACCTGGAACCCGGCCACCGAGCAACCGGGCGAGTCCCTGCAACGCGCGCGAAAATGGCTGGGGCCCAGCATGATACGTATGCTGGACAGTTCGGCGGGGACCACCGACACGCCGAAACCGTCGCTGCAGTGGGCGGACTGGGCGAAGGCGAAGGCACACGTGGAGGCATTCGCCTTCGCCTCGGGGGAGAAGGCACCGGCCAGCGCGGATCCCGCGGTGGCGCAGTACAAGATCGGCATCGAGCAGACGGTCGTCTATCCGAACGGGCGGTCCGAGGCCCTCCCGCCGAGCACGGTCATCGCGACCGTGGTGCAGACGCCGCAAGGTTGGCGCCTCGACGCGTTCCGCTGAGCACCCACCACCATCCGACAAGGTCCACAAGGAGGCACACGTGGCGAAGAAGAAGGTGACGGATCCGGCCGCGGTCGGACCCGACACGACGCTGATCCTGATCGTGTTCGGCTTTGCGACGCTGATCACCCTCGCCGTCGCGCTGCACCTGGGCAACGCGTTGGCGGTGGTGCCGCAGAACATTCCGGCCAACCCGATCGCGGTGGTCGCCGATCTGGCGCGCGGCAAACTGCACTGGCCGCGGGCGTCCACGGTGATCGTGCTGCTGGTGATCGCCGCGGCCATCGCCTACGTGGTGGTCCGCAAGCAGATGAAGAAGCGCGCGGTCAAGGGCAGGCTGTCGATCGACGACAAGGCCGATCACATGGGCACCGGCAGTGCCATCGCCTCGATCACCGAGGCCGGGGTGCGGCAGAAGGCCCTCGATCTCGGTGTGCGGCTGGGCACCAACGACGCGCCCGGCGTGCCGATCGGCGTCGCCGTCGCCGACGGTTCCCCGCTCTACGGCTCCTACGAGGACCTGCACCTCGATATCTGGGGCCCGCGCCAGGGCAAGTCCACCTCGCGCGTGATCCCGGCGATCCTGTCGGCCATCGGTCCGGTGCTGACCACCTCGAACAAGCGCGACGTGGTCGACGCGACCCGGAATGTGCGCGAGGCCAAGGGCAGCGCGACCTTCGTGTTCGACCCGCAGGGCGTGGCAGGCGAACATCCGGTGTGGTTCTGGGATCCGCTGGCCTGGGTCGATCACCGCAAGGAAGGTTGCGAGATGCGGGCGGCCCGGCTGGCGGGCCACTTCGCCGACGCCGAGAGCGGCGGCGCCGATAACACCGACAGCTTCTTCGACCCCGAGGCCGAGGACCTGCTGGCGGGGCTGTTCCTGGCCGCGGCGATCGCGGGCAAGCCGATCACCCAGGTGTGGGAATGGGTGACCAACCCGCAGAACAGTGAGCCGATCGAGCATCTGCGTGGCGCCGGGCACGACTTCACCGCCTCCGGTCTGGCCATGCAGTACAACGCCGAACAGCGCACCAAGAGCGGCATCTTCGGCACGGCCAAGAAGATGGTCCGCTGCCTGCAGATGTCGAACGTGCACCCGTGGATCACCCGCGGCAGCGGCGACCGGCTGCAGTTCGACGAGCTCGAATTCATCGAGCGCAACGGCACGCTCTACTGCCTGTCGCTGGAGGGCCGTGGGTCGGCCGCGCCGCTGGTCAGCGCGCTGACCGAGGCCGTCATCGATGTGGCCATGCGCAAGGCCTCGCTGTCGTCCGGTGGCCGGCTGCCGATTCCGCTGCTCGCGGTGCTCGACGAGGCGGCCAACGTGGTGCGCTGGAAGGATCTGCCCAAGCAGTACAGCCACTTCGGCTCGCGCGGCATCGTAGTGATGACGGTGCTGCAGTCCTGGGCCCAGGGTGCGCGCTGCTGGGGCGACGCGGGCATGAGCGCGCTGTGGTCGGCGGCCAACATCAAGGTGCTCGGCAGCGGTGTCGACGACATGGCGTTCCTGCGTGACCGGTCCGAGGCGATCGGCGAGTACGACTCCATCTCGCAGTCGATGTCGCAGTCGGGCACCAGCAAGAGCTACTCGCGCTCGCTCAGTTCCTCGGTGACCTTCTCCGCACAGGGCCTGGCCACGTTGCCGCGCGGACGCGCGGTGGTGTTCACCTCGGGTCAGCCCGCGGTGCTGGTCCGGACCGTGCCCTGGTGGGAGGGGGAGTACGCCGAGGCGGTCAAACAGTCGATCGAGTACAACGATCCGACCCGCAAGACCCGCATCGACGATCTGATCGGAACGCCGGTGCTGTCGAATACCACTCCGCCGGAGCAGTACGGCGACGTCGAGGAGGTCAAGCCGCTGTGAATCAGCAGAAGCCCGGAACCAACGACCTCACCAACGGCTATCCCAATGTCGTGGAGTTCGTCAACGGCTACCTGAGCAAGGTGTACCGCAGGCAGGTCACCGACATCAGCGACACCGTGTGGTGCCCCGAATGGTGGCGCCACACCGAGGCGGTCATCCGGCTCGACGCGCTGTGGCAGGCCTGGGAGCACTACCGGCTGGAGGGCGGGCCGGGGATCAGCGTGTGGTTCCTCGACCACGCCGACAACCACATGGCCAAGCTGTTCGATCCCCGTGGGCCGTTCAAGTACTGCAGCGTGCGCAACGGGCACAAGAGCATGCTGGATCCGTTGCCGTTGCGCGATCAGGAAGGCGCGGAGCAGGAGATGTTCTCCGATCCGGAGGTCACCGAGCCGTGGCTCAAGACCAAGCCGACGCTGTAGCCAGGCGGTGATCGTCGCGGGCGGCCGGTCCTCCGGCCGCCCGGCGGCGACGAGCGGTCAGCGGCCGCGTTCGAGGCCGCGCGGATCGATGCCGCGTTCGAGACCGGTGCGGCGGGCGCCCGCGTTCGTGCGGCGGATCGCCTCATCCGGCGAAATGCCCTGTCCCATCTCGACGAGCATCCGCACCTCGGCCAATTCCGGTGCCACGCCCGCCCGTTCGAGATGGGCGGCGATGGCCGCGCGGCGCTCGACGGAGTCGTAGCCGAGCTGGGGCGCCTGCGCGGCGCCCGCGGTGGCGCCCGCCGCGAACGGGGAGGACGGGTCCTTCTCCAGGGTGAGTCCCCGCGGCTGGGTCGACTTGGCGCCGACCGACATCATCTGCACCAGTTCGAGATTGCGCGGGTCCTTGGCCTTCAGCTCGCGCGCCTCGCGGACCTGCAGCTCGCGGGCTTCCTTCATCTTCGCCTCGACCGCCTTGGCGCGGGCCTCGGCCTCTTTCTGGCCGTGCTCACGCGACTTGAGGGCGACCAGGGTGGCCATCTGCAGCATGGTGCGCATCATGGACGCCGTTTCGCTGCCGATGTCGTCGAGTTCCGCCATGACTGCTCCCCGATGCTGCTGTGGAAGTGGACATCTGAGCCTACCGCGCGAAGGACACGACTGTATGTCTGGCAGAGCCACGCAAGGGAGGTGTCGAGAAGTTTCGGTGGACGTGGAGTGGCGAGGGAGAAAATACGGCGGGCGAGGCGGTCGGCCGGATGAACAATAGGATTGGCTTGCCTCTGATGATCTTCTGGCGGTGTCGGGGCCGGAAAACCGGAAACGGGCCGGACGCCGTGCTGGCGTCCGGCCCGTCGTCTGCCGTGCGAGCGGGTGTCAGCCCACCTTGACGGTGTTGAAGCTGATCGGCATCTTGGGCTTGCCGCCACCGGCCGACATGGAGCCGTCGTCGCCCGCGGCGCCGACCTTCTCCAGCGTCGCGAGTCCCGCCTCGTCGATGGTGCCGAAGATCGTGTACTTCGGCGGCAGGATGGTGTCGCCGTAGACCAGGAAGAACTGGCTGCCGTTGGTGCCCTCGGGGGTCAGACCCGAGTTGGCCATCGCGATCACGCCGCGCTTGTACTTGATCGGGCTGTTGAGCGCCGGGTCGTTGTCCGGATCGGTCGTGGGGAACTGATCGGTCGGGTACTCGTTGGCGAAGCTGTAGCCCGGTCCGCCCATGCCGCTGGCGGTGGGGTCACCGCACTGCAGCATCTCGAAGCCTTCCTCGGCCGAGATGCGGTGGCAGCTGGTGCTGTCGAAGTAGCCCTGCTGCGCCAAGCTCACGAAACTGTTGACGGTGCACGGCGATTCGGCATTGTCGAGCTCGAGACCGATCGGGCCCTGGGTGGAGTCGATGGACACCTTGGTCTTCGGCGCGTCGGGGCCGGAGGCGACCGTGGTGGTGCTCGGCGGCGCCACCGGCTTGCTCGCGGGCTCGGCGCCGACAGGGTAGGCGCAGGTGACGGTGGCCGGCTTGGCGGCGACCGCGGGCGCGTCGGCGGCCGGGGGTAGCTCCCGCTTGCTGGTGGCCGAGGTGCTCGCCGTGGCCGAGGAATCCGCCTCGTCGCCGCCCTTGGTGAGGAAGTACACGCCGGTCACGGCGGCGGCGACCGCGATCACACCCAGTACCGAGCCCGCGATCACCAGGCGCTTGCGCTTCTTCTCCTGCTCGGCCCGTCGTGCCAGCTGGCGCTCCAGCTTGCGTTTGGCCGCCGCCCGTCGCTGTTCGTTACTCGGCACTACCGCGTTCCTCCCGTGTCGTCAGGTTCGTCTAGAGGGTAACCGGTTGGACTCGAGGGGCGCCCGTGGGGAAAACTGGATGATCGTGACCAAGACCAGCAGCTTCACCGCCCCGAAGGGGGTCCCGGATTACGTGCCGCCCGGCTCGGCCGAGTTCGTCGCCGTGCGCGACGGCTTGATCCACGCCGCCCGACTGGCCGGGTACGGGCACATCGAGCTGCCGGTATTCGAACAGACCGCCCTGTTCGCGCGTGGTGTCGGTGAGTCGACCGACGTGGTCAGCAAGGAGATGTGGACCTTCGCCGACCGCAACGGCGAGAGCTTCACCCTGCGTCCCGAAGGCACCGCGGGCGTGATGCGCGCGGTGATCCAGCACGGCCTGGACAAGAGCGGCCAGCTGCCACTGAAGCTGTGCTACGCCGGTCCGTTCTTCCGCTACGAGCGCCCGCAGGCCGGCCGATACCGGCAGTTGCAGCAGGTGGGCATCGAGGCGATCGGCGTCGACGACCCCGCGCTGGACGCGGAGGTCATCGCGATCGCCGACGCCGGCTTCCGCGGTCTCGGCCTGGACGGCTTCCGCCTCGAGATCACCTCGCTGGGCGATGAGACCTGCCGCCCGCAGTACCGGGAACTGCTGCAGGAGTTCCTGCTCGGGCTGCCGCTCGACGAGGAGACCCACCGTCGCGCCCAGATCAACCCGCTGCGCGTCCTCGACGACAAGCGGCCCGAGGTGCGCGAGCTGACGGCGAACGCGCCTCTGATGATCGACCACCTCTCCGAGTCGGCGAAGACGCACTTCGAGCAGGTGCTCGCCCACCTCGACGCCCTCGGTGTGCCGTACGTGGTGAATCCGCGCATGGTCCGCGGCCTGGACTACTACACCAAGACCACCTTCGAATTCGTGCACGACCAGCTGGGCGCGCAGTCCGGCATCGGTGGCGGCGGCCGCTACGACGGGCTGATGGCCGAGCTCGGCGGGCAGCCGCTGTCGGGCATCGGCTTCGGCATCGGCGTCGACCGGACCGTGCTGGCCCTGGCGGCCGAGGGCAAGACCGCGGCCGATCCGGCGCGCTGCCAGGTGTACGGCATCGCGCTCGGTGATGTCGCCAAGGCGCGGCTGGTCACGCTGGCAGGCGCGCTGCGTGGCGCGGGCATCAGCGTCGACCTTGCCTACGGCGGGCGCGGGATGAAGGGCGCGATGAAGGGCGCCGACCGCTCCGGCGCGAAGTTCACCCTGGTGCTGGGCGACCGCGATCTCGAGCAGAACTCGATCGGGGTCAAGGAGATGGCGACCGGCGAGCAGCGGCAGGTGCCGCTCGGCGAGGTCGTCGGGGTGCTGCGCACCGCGCTCGGCCACTGAGCCCGGCGGTCCCGGGCGCGGTAGTCTGACCGCGCCTGGGGACCGGACGGGCCGGACCGGTGGAGAGGGACATGGTGGACGGGGAGTCGGGGCGGGCGGCGACGGAACCGGTCGGCATCGACCTGGTCGCGCCCGAGGTGTTCGCGCCGATGCTGCGCAGGCTCGCGCTGGCCGCGATCGGTGTCGGCGTCGGGGTGACGCTGCTGTCGGCGGTCTGGTTGAGCTGGCCGTACGCGATCGTCCTCGGACTGGTCGTGGCCGTGCCGACCATCGGCTACGTGTTCGCGTTCCGGCGCAGGCGGATGTGGTTGAGCGGCACCGAGATCCGCGCCCATCGGCTCTTCGGCGAGCGGCGCATCGACCTCGCGGGCGCGACCGGCGTGCAGTTGCTGGTGTACCCCGGCAGGCTCAGCCGGATCGTGCTGAAGGTGACCGTGGGCGCCGACACCCAGGTGGTGCCGCTGGCGATGTACACCGACGCAGGCAGCGGACGCGAACTGCATCTGCTCGGCTTGCGCAAGCTCGCCGACGCGCTCGCCGCCAGTGAGCTCGCCGCCGCCGTCGCCGTGTCGGAGGTGCTGGTGCAGCAGCTGCGGGCCGAAGCACGCGATGCCGGGCTGGGGGAGCGGCCGCTGTATCGCGGCGTGCGACTGGTCCGGGCCAAGGACGCGGTGTCGCCGGTCGTGCTGACCGATGCCGAGGTCGCCGAGCTCGTCTGAGCCGCGTCGTGTTCTGCCTCACGGATACAGGTTCCCGGCCGGGTGACTGATTAGCGTGGGAGACGCCAAGTCGTCCAGCGCGAGGAGTCGGTCGTGAGCAACCCAGCCAGCAGCACTCCGGTCACCGTCAGCGTCACCGGTGGTGCGGGACAGATCGCCTACGGACTGCTGTTCCGGATCGCCGCGGGCGCGATGCTCGGGCACGACGCCCCGGTGCGGTTGCGGCTGCTCGAGGTGCCTGCCGCGGTGCGGGCGCTGGAAGGTGTCGCGATGGAACTCGAGGACGGCGCGTTCCCGCTGCTGTCCTCGATCGAGATCACCGACGACCCGGCAGTCGGATTCGACGGCGCGAGCGTGGCGCTGCTGGTCGGTGCGCGGCCGCGCGGCCCCGGCATGGAACGCGGCGACCTGCTCGCCGCGAACGGGCCGATCTTCACCGGTCAGGGCGCCGCGATCAACGCGGTCGCCGCATCGGACGTGCGGGTGCTCGTCGTCGGGAATCCCGCCAACACCAACGCCTACATCGCGATGCGCAACGCCCCCGACGTGCCCGCCGACCGCTTCACCGCGCTCACCCGCCTCGACCACAATCGCGCCATCGCCCAGCTGGCCGCGCACACCGGCGCCCCGGCGGCCGACATCGCCCGGATGGCGGTGTGGGGCAATCACTCCGCCAGCCAGTTCCCCGACCTGACGCACGCCACCGTCGCGGGCAAGCCCGCGCCGGAACTGGTCGAGCCGGAGTGGGTGCGCGAGGTCTTCGTACCGACCGTGCAGCAGCGCGGCACCGCGATCATCAAGGCCCGCGGCGCGTCCTCGGCCGCCAGCGCGGCCAGCGCCGCCATCGACCACATCCACGACTGGGTCCTCGGTACGCCCGCCGACGACTGGACCTCGATGGCCGTGCCCTCCGACGGCTCCTACGGCGTGCCGGCAGGTCTCGTCAGCTCGTTCCCGGTCACCTGTGTCGGCGGCGGGTACCGCATCGTCGACGATCTCGACCTCGACGATTACGCGCGCGCCAAGATCGCCGCCAGTGTCGCCGAATTGGTCGCCGAGCGGGACGCGGTCATCGACCTCGGGTTCGCCGCGGCGGGCTGACCCTCACCCGAACAGAGCGAGTTGCTCGCTCGGCGGCACCGGCACCGGCGTCGCCGGAATGGTCCGGCCCTGCGGGCGGCGCAGATCGTAAGCGGTCAGCAGCGGGTCGACCCGCTCGCGCAGCCAGGTGCTGTAGGTGGGCGCGACATTGCCGCCGCGACCGTAGAGCTGACGGTAGCGGCGCAGCAGCGCCGGGTGCTCGGTGGCCAGCCAGCCGAGGAACCAGTCGCGGGTGCTGCCGCGCAGATGCATGGCGAAGGCCGTGGCGCTGTCGGCGCCCGCGTCGGCGATCGCGGCGAACAGGGCGTCGAGGTGGGCGCGGCTGTCGGTGAGGCAGGGGATGACCGGCGCCACCATGACGTGGACGGCGAAGCCGGCGTCGGCCAGGGCGCGGACCAGATCCAGGCGCGCGCGGGGTGCCGGGGTGCCCGGCTCCAGGCTGCGATGCAGTTCCTGGTCGAGGATGGCGATCGACACCGCCACGCTCACCTCCACCCGCCGCGACGCCGCGGTGAGCAGCGGCAGATCCCGGCGCAGCAGCGGCCCCTTGGTGAGGATGGAGAACGGCGTCCCGGAATCGGCGAGGGCGCCGATGATGCCCGGCATCAGCCGGTAGCGCCCCTCAGCCCGCTGATACGGGTCGGTATTGGTGCCCAGCGCCACCGGCTCGCGCTGCCAGGACCGGCGGGTCAGCTCCTTGCGCAGCACCGCCGCCACATTCGTCTTCACCACGATCTGCGAGTCGAAGTCCTCGCCCGCGTCCAGCCCCAGGTACTCGTGACTGCCCCGCGCGAAGCAGTAGCGACAGGCGTGCGAACACCCGCGCATCGGGTTGATCGTCCAGCGGAACGGCAGCGACGAACTCTCCGGCATCTTGTTCAGCGCGCTTTTGCACAGCACCTCGTGGAAGGTGATGCCGTCGAACTCGGGCGTGCGGACGGTGCGGACCAGCCCCGCCCGGGTCAATCCGGGCAGGGCGCCGTCCTCGGCATCGAGAGTCTGCGCTTGCCACCGCATCTCTTGAGTCGAACATGTGTTCGATATGGTGTCAAGTCGCCGTACCCGGTGTCTCTGGGCTCGCCGGGTCGCTGACCACCATATCTGTCCTTGATCGGCGCATCTGCCACTGCGAACGGGCGGTATGCGGCAGTACAGGATGTTCAGTGAATGGTCAGTCCGATGGCTCTCGACACATCGTCAAGCCCTACCAGGTGTGGCCAGTTGCTCGATACTCCGCGGGTCAACCCTCTCCCTATAGTCGAGCTATGCCTGCCGAGCTGACAGCCCGCGAACTGATCGACTGCTTCGGCCAACTGACCGCTGACGATCGTTTCCAAGCGTTGCGGCTGCTGATCCCCAGCACGGCAGATTCGCCGGTGCTGGGACCGTTCCTGCTCACGATCGCAAACAGCATCGCCGAGGACGACCTGGTTCGGGTCGAAGCAATTCAGGCGATTCCGTTGCTGGACTTCTCCGAGCCGACCCTCGCCGAACAGTGCCGGGAGGCGCTGTTCCGACTCGTTCGAGAAGACGGCGATTGGGACGTTCGCAACGCTGCGGGCTGCGCCATCTTCGCCCTGCCAGGCGCCGAAAGCAGCGTCGAACCAATGCGTACGGTGCTGGCCACCGAACCGGAAGAACTTGTTCGGAGCAACGTGTCTGCCGCACTCAACCTGTTCTTGCGCCGGTCCTAGCCTGTCGCTCCGTCGGATATCCGCGTGTCGAATACGGTGTCATCGAATCGGGCCGCGCACCGGGCCGTCGATAGCTCGGTCGATCGCGCGGCCGACCGCAGGCGGCAACGGCACCCAATGCGATCTTGGAGCCCTTACCTTTGGTGTGCAGGAGTCCCTGAGGCCGGGTTCTTCTCCGAGGTCCGTGACGTCCGATCTTGCCCACCTCCAGGACAGATACGAACGCACCGCGGAAACTGGCCCGCGTGGGGAGTCACGCGATCGCTCCAGCGGTAGAATCGCAGGTGGCGGACCGGCGGTCCCGCGATCCGCGGTGACTCGGTGAGAAGTGTTCGATGGTAGGACCGTTGCTCGGTGCGGTCGTCGCGCAGCTCGTGCTCGGGCTGCTGTTTCCGGGTGCTGTCTCTGCGCCCGCGGTGAGCTATGTCGCGCTCGGTGACTCCTATACCGCCGCGCCCGGTCTGCTCGATCCCGTGCCCGGTAGCCCGCCGCTGTGCACGCGGTCGGCGCAGAACTTTCCCCATCGGCTGGCGGCGGCGACCGGGTGGGAACTGACCGATGTCAGTTGCGCCTCGGCGGCGACCGTACACATGACCACGGCCCAATATGCCGATCAGCCACCGCAATTCGACGCGCTGTCGGAGCGGACACGGATCGTCAGCTATCAGGCCGGTGGCAACGACGGGAATCTGTTCCAGACCATGGTCATCACCTGTTCGGCGCTGAACGCGGGAAATGCCGGCGATATCGGGGCGCCGTGTCGTGACAGCCAGGGTTCGCGGTTCAGCGACGAGATCGCGGCCGGGGAGCCCGCGATGGGCGCGGCGATCGGGCGGATCCGGGAGCTGGCGCCGAACGCGCGGGTGTATGTGGTCGGCTATCCGGCGGTCCTGCCGGAGGCGGGGAACTGCTATCCGCAGATGCCGCTGAGCACGGCCGACGTCGAGTACGCGCGGGGTGTCGAACGTGAACTCAATGCCGCGCTGCGGCGCCAGGCCGAGGCCAACGGCGCGGTCTATGTCGACATCTACACCCCGGCCATCGGGCACGACGCCTGTCGGGATCCCGCGACCCGCTGGGTCGAACCGGTCCTCCCCGCCCAGGCGAACGCGACCCCGGTGCACCCCAACGCCGCCGGTCAGCAGGCTACCGCGGAGATGCTCCGCGCGGCCATGACGGCGCCGGGGTGAGGTGGCTCGGACTACGCGTTGCGCGGTGCGCGCAGGAACTCGGCCAGGTCGGCGACGGTTTCCTCGGTCGGGCGCGGGTGGTAGCCCAGCTCGCGTTCGGCCTTGCCGTGGTCGACGATCGGGGCCGACAGGATCGCGCCCAGTGCCGCCTTGGACAGGATGTCGGAGCCGAGCCGCTTGCTGATCGGCTCGACCACCGGCAGCACCGCGCCCAGCGCCTTGGCCGGAATCGCGAATCGCGGACCCTTGGCGCCGGTGTGCGCCGCGGCCATCCGGCACAGGTCGATCAACGCGGTCATGTAGCCACCGAGCAGGTAGTTCTCGCCCGTGCGGCCCTTCTCACCGGCCAGGATCAGACCGTGCGCGACATCGCGCACGTCGACCAGGTCGAAACCGCCGCCGATCATCACCGGCATGCGGCCGCGCATCGCCTCGGCGGCGGTGCGGTTGAGCCGGGACAGGTTCTTCGGGTGGTCGGCCGGGCCGTACACGCCGGTCGGGTTGACGATCACCGCGTCCAGGCCGCGCTCGATCACCGGCCGCAGCGCCTGCTCGCCCGCCCACTTGGACCGGTCGTAGACCGGGAGGCCCGGATCGGTGGAGCGCAGCGTGGTCTCGTCGATATGCCCGCCCGCTCGGTACTGATCGAAGGCGTGGATGGAGCTGGTGTGGACGAACCGGCGCACGCCCGCCTCGAGCGCGGCCTCCGCGGTGACCCGCACACCCTCGGTGTTGACCCGCCAGGCCAGGTCGTTCTTCTCGGCGAGGGTGATCAGTGCGACCAGGTGGTAGACCACCTCGGCGCCCGCGAGGGCGCTGCGCATCGACGCCGGATCGAGCACGTCACCGGAAACCCAGGTGACGGCCGGATCGGACGTGGTCGGCGCAGCACGATCGATGGCCACCACTTCGTGGCCACGTTCGAGGAGCTGCGGGATCAGGTTGGTACCGAGGTAGCCGGCTGCGCCGGTCACTGCGACCTTCATTCCGCCGAGGATATAGAACATGTTCTAGTTTTGAAAGCGGATGGTGCGGATCGAAGCCGACACGGCTCGATCGAGGTCGGGGTGTTCGGCTATATTTGGCGCACTGCGCCCTCGCGCGGGCGCGTAGGGAGTTCCGCGGCCGCCGATCGCGCTCGCAGAGCAGGACTTTCACGACGAGTTGGGGGGTTTCGCATGACCGATCTCTCGGTCAATACCGATGCCGTCACCGCGTTCGCGGCGACGAACGCGACCGTGGCGGGGGATATCGCCGCGGCGGGCATCACCGATGCGGCGGGCAACGTCGCCGCGATGACCCCGGTGTTCGGGCTCATCGGCGCCGACTACCTGGCCATGTTCGCGGCCGCGCAGGCCTTGCAGGCCAAGGACATCAACGATCTGTCGGCCAAGTTCGCCAAGCTGTCCGACGCCGCCTTCACATCGTCGGTGACCTTCGACGCGACCGACGCTGCCAACGCCGCCGACCTGGCGCGCCAGGCCGCCGGGCTCGGAGGCCTGGCATGAAGCCGCTGAGCACCGGTGACGCGGGCGTCATCACCCCCGACACCGCACTGGCCACCGCCGATGCCGCCACCCAGTCTGCGCTGGGTGTCGTCCCCGTCGACTACAGCGCCCAGGCGATCCTCGACGTTCCCTTGATGCAGCTGCCCGAGGATCTCGAGGCAGGTACGGAGCCGGTCTTCACCCTCGCGCAGAAGATCACCGAGGATGCCCAGAACGCCGCGGTCTCCCCGGCCGGGCTCTCCGGACTGTCCGGCCTCGGCACCGGCGGCACCGTTGACGCGCAGGACATCCTGTCCGGCATCTCGACCGATGCCTCCGCCGCGCTGAGCGACGCGCAGAGTGCGGTCAACCTCGTCGCCGGGCCCGCGCTCGCCACCGCGCAGACGGCCTTCGACCAGGCCAAGAGCGCGCTCACCAGCGCGGCCACCGGCGGCACCGCGAGCACCGCGAATTCCACCAGTTCGTCGGCGGCGTCGACGACACTGACCGAGGACCCGGTCTCCGCGCTGCTCAACGGGGTCTCGATTCCGGCGCTGCCGGGCATCGACTCGTTGTTCGATCCGATCCTGCAGCTGCTGAGCAGTTTCGGCACCGGTGTCTTCGGCTCGCTCGATCCGACCACCCTGCTGAGCAACTCCTCCTCGCTGATCGAATCGGCGATGAGTGTCGCCCAGGGCGGCCTCAAGACCGTTCAGCAACTGTGGGAAGGCGAGGCCTCCGACGCGGCGACCACCGCCAGCCAGCAGGCGCAGACCGAGGGCCAGGAAACCAGCCAGCGCGGCTTCGACATCTCCGCGCTGACCGAGCAGGCCGCCGCCGTCGTCCAGTCGGGCAACGCGCAGCTGTCGGCGATCGCCACCACCTTCGCCGCCCAGGCCACCGCGCTCGCGCCGACGATCATGCTGCCGCCGACGCAGGCCACCCTCATCGGGCTGGCCACCGAGCACCTCGGCTCCGCGGTCACGGTCGTCAACACCACCCGTGGCGAGCTGGCAGGCTACACCGGACAGCTCAGCGGCGTCGTGCAGAACCTGGTCGCTCAGAGCGGCCTGCCTTCCCCGGAGGAAGTGCTCTCGGCGGCTTCGGAGAACATCGCCGAGCCGCTGCTGACCCAGGCCGAGGAAGCGCTGTCGGGCACCACCGACGACTCGACCACCGCCGCGAGCACCACGCCCGGCAGCACCACCACCACGCCGGGATCGACCACCTCCGCGGGCCTGAGCACCGGCGGATCCGGCGGCAGTACCGGCGGCGCGCTCGGCGCGCTCGGCACCGCGCGGGGCGGTGCCGGCGGCAGCACCGGCGGCACCCCGAGCGCGGGGACGCCCAAGGCCACCACCGCCGTGCCCGGGTCCGCCATGCCCGCCGGACGCGTCATGTCCACCGCCCTGGGCACTACGGGTCTGGGCGCCACGTCCACCACCGGCACCAGCGGTTCCGGCTTCATGGGCGGCGGCGGTGCCGCGGGTGCGGGCGGCAAGGGCAACAACGACGAGGAACACGGCCGTACCGTGCAGCCCTACCAGAGCCGCACCGGCAACGACGACCTCACCGGCCCGCTCGGCGAGTCCACGCCCGAGGTCATCGGCGCGGTCCACGAGGACGAACGCGACGCCGACGAAGACCGGTTCTAGACACCGGGTCCCCGGCGAAAACCACCGTGCCCCCCGACTTCGGTCGAGGGGCACGGTGATTCGGCAGTCGGGTCAGCGCTTTTCCTTGAAGGCGTCGACCAGTTTCTTGTAGAGGTCGGTGAAGCGCTTGCGCGCGGCCTTCTGGTCGTCGTTGAGCCCGTCGGACGCATCGGGGGAGTAGACGACGAGGTGGGTCTCGCCCTCGACGTCGGCAGGCATCAGATCGATGATCGTGGTGCCCTTGCCCTCACCGGCCGGGATGCCGAAATCGACCTCGCGCAGCGCGGTGATCTCCTCGCGCGCGGCCGCGAGCACGTCCTCGGGCACGGTGCCGTCGACCCGCTTGGCGGCGGTCTCGGGCTTGCGATCCTTGCTCACCGCGTCGGGGGAGTGCACCGCCGTGCCGTCGGGGAAGACCTGCAGCACCGGCCGCAGGTCGGTGCGCTGGGACCAGCCGTCGGGAATCGAGGTCACGCTCACCAGGGGTAGCGGCGCCGGCTCGGCCTGGGCGAGGGCGCTCGCACCGGGCAGTGCGAGCGCGCAGACGAGCAGTCCGGTCATGGTCAGGCGCATGATTCCCCTCGAAAGACGATGTGACGGTATCGCGTTGGGGGTCAGCGTAGCCCGGGCGGGTTGTTGAGGTCACGGGCGGAATAGGTATCGCACGACGTGACCGATCCGGTCTTGTAACCGGTGAGGAACCACTTCTGGCGCTGCTCGGAGGACCCGTGCGTCCACGACTCCGGGTTGACGCCACGACCGGCCGCGCGCTGGATCCGGTCGTCGCCGACGGCGTTGGCCGCCGACAGCGCGTCGCGGATGTCGTTGTCCGACAGCGGCTTCAGGAACGGCTGGCTGCTGCCCGGCGCGGGCTGCTTGTCCGCGTAGTGGGCCCAGATGCCGGCGTAGCAGTCGGCCTGCAGCTCGGTGCGGACCGCACCGGACTGGGCGCCCTGCGGGTCGCGCTGGGCGCGGCCGATATCGCCGAGCTGGTTCTGGATGTGGTGGCCGACCTCGTGGGCCACCACGTACTCCTGGGCCAGTGGTCCGGCGCTGGCGCCGAAGCGGTCGGTGAGTTCCTGGAAGAAGGCGGTGTCGAAGTAGGCGGTCTGGTCGGCGGGGCAGTAGAACGGGCCGACGTCGCTGGTGGCGTTGCCGCAGCCGGTCGACACCGCGCCGGAGAACAGCACCAGTTTCGGCTCGATGTAGCGCTTGCCGGTCTGCTCGGGCAGTTCCTGCGACCACACTCCGTCCAGGCTCTGCGCGGTCGCGACCACCCGGCAGTCGACGTACTTGTTCGCGTCGGCGCCGGTCTTGCAGTGCGATGGGGTACCCGCGGTGCCCGGCTGGCTCTGCTGGGTGTCCTGCGCGCCGGTGAAGTTGCCGAGCACCGAGCCGGGGTCGCCACCCAGGAGCAGGGTGATCACCAGCAGGATGAGACCGCCCGCACCGCCGCCGATGGCGAGCTTGCCGCCCATGCCGGGCCCGCCGCCGGACGACGCCCGGCCGGGATCGATCTGCATACCTTCGTTGAAGGTCATCGCGGTACTCGCCTTCGCTCGGATGTCCAGCTGTCCTGCAGCATGATTCACCGCCCCGGACGCGGCTCACGGCGGGCATGCGTCACAAGCTTGACATGGCGACCGAGATATCGGTTTCCACTCGGGGATCGTGTCTCACTACGATGGCGGGGAGTCCCCAGGAAGTCTGTCGAAAGGAATACCGTGCTGCGCACCCACTTGGCTGGTTCGCTGCGAAGCGAGCACGCCGGTCAGACCGTCACCCTCACCGGCTGGGTGGCCCGGCGTCGTGACCACGGTGGTGTGACCTTCATCGATCTGCGGGACGCCTCCGGTGTCGCGCAGGTGGTCTTCCGCGAGGGCGAGGCGGCCGAGCAGGCCCACAAGCTCCGCGCGGAATACTGCGTGCAGGTCACCGGTGTGGTGGAGCAGCGCCCCGACGGCAACGAGAACCCGGAGCTGCCGACCGGGCAGATCGAGGTCGACGTCAAGGAACTGGTCGTGCTCAACGAGAGCGCGCCGCTGCCGTTCCAGCTCGACGAGACCCCCGGCGACGAGGCCCGCCTCAAGCACCGCTACCTCGACCTGCGCCGGGAGGGCCCCGGGCATGCCATCCGGCTGCGCTCCAAGGTCAACGCCGCCGCGCGCGAGGTGCTGGCCCACCACGAGTTCATCGAGGTGGAGACCCCCACGCTGACCCGCTCGACCCCCGAGGGCGCCCGCGACTTCCTGGTGCCCGCGCGCCTGCAGCCGGGCAGCTTCTACGCACTGCCGCAGAGCCCGCAGCTGTTCAAGCAGCTGCTCATGGTCGGTGGCATCGAGCGCTACTACCAGATCGCGCGCTGCTACCGCGACGAGGACTTCCGCGCCGACCGGCAGCCCGAGTTCACCCAGCTCGACATCGAGATGAGCTTCGTGCGCCAGGAGGACGTGATCCTGCTGGCCGAGGACATCCTGGTCGCGCTGTGGAAGCTGGTCGGCCACGAGATCACCACCCCGATCGCGCACATGACCTACGCCGAGGCGATGCGCCGCTTCGGTTCCGACAAGCCGGACCTGCGCTTCGGCGTGGAGATCACCGAGCTCACCGACTACTTCAAGGACACCCCGTTCCGGGTGTTCCAGTCCGAGTACGTCGGCGCGGTCGTCATGCCGGGCGGCGCGAGCCAGCCGCGGCGTCAGCTCGACGCCTGGCAGGAATGGGCGAAGCAGCGCGGCGCCAAGGGCCTGGCCTACATCCTGATCAATGAGGACGGCACCCTGGGCGGCCCGGTCGCCAAGAACCTGACCGACGCCGAGCGCGACGGTCTGGCCAAGCAGGTCGGCGCCGAGCCGGGCGACTGTGTGTTCTTCGCCGCGGGTACGACCAAGTCGAGCCGGGCGCTGCTGGGCGCCGCGCGCGGCGAAATCGCCCGCAAGTGCGACCTCATCGACCCGAACGCCTGGGCGTTCGTCTGGATCGTCGACGCGCCGATGTTCGAGCCGACCGCCGACGCCACCGCCAGCGGTGACGTGGCGCTGGGCTACTCGGCCTGGACCGCCGTGCACCACGCCTTCACCTCGCCCAAGCCGGAGTCGATCGACACCTTCGACACCGACCCGGCCTCGGCGCTGGCCTACGCCTACGACATCGTCTGCAACGGCAACGAGATCGGCGGCGGTTCCATCCGTATCCACCGCCGCGACGTGCAGGAACGCGTGTTCAAGGTGATGGGCATCGGCCACGACGAGGCACAGGAGAAGTTCGGCTTCCTGCTCGACGCCTTCGCCTACGGCGCCCCGCCGCACGGCGGCATCGCCTTCGGCTGGGACCGGATCACCGCGCTGCTGGCCGGTGAGGACTCGATCCGCGAGGTGATCGCGTTCCCGAAGACCGGTGGCGGCGTCGACCCGCTCACCGAGGCGCCCGCTCCGATCACCGCGCAGCAGCGCAAGGAAGCAGGCATCGACGCCAAGCCCGAGGTCAAGGGCGAGGGCAAAGCCGCCGACGCGCCGAAAGCTGTTGCCGCCGAGAAATAGCGGTCCCACGGGGTAGCCCGGTACCTTCTGGTCAGTTCTCGCACCGTGCCGCGGTGCCGACCAGAAGGGCTACCGGTGCTACACCTGCGTGTGATCTCGCCGCCCGAGCAGACCGACGCGGTACTGGCGGTGCTCGAGGACGACCCCGGCGTCACGCATGTCACGCTCGCGCGGGGCAGTGCGGTCGCGCCGGTCGGTGACCTCGTGCAGGCCGATGTCGCGCGCGAAGCCGCCAACGCGGTGCTCGCCGACATCAAGAAGCTCGGCATCGTGCACACCGGCGGCATCACCCTCGACCCGGTCGAGACGGTGCTCTCGGATGCCGCCGAGGTCGCCGTGCACGAGGCGCCGGGCGACCCCGACGACGCGGTGGTCTGGGAGCAGCTGCAAGCCGAGACTCACGAGGAGTCCTCGCTCAACGCCACTTTCGTGGCGTTCCTGACGATCGCCTGTCTGCTGTCCTCGATCGGAGTGGCGACGAACTCGGCCGTCACCATCGTCGGCGCCATGGTCGTCGGCCCCGAATTCGGGCCGCTGGCGGCGCTGTCGGTGGCGCTGGTCCGGCGCGAGTGGCGGCTGGCTCGGCGCTCGCTGATCGCGCTGGTCGTCGCGTTCCCCATCGCGATGGGGATCACTGCGGGGGCCACGATGCTGTGGGAGAGGATCGGCTGGATCACCACCGAGGGAGTACTCGACGCGCACAACGTCGACTTCATCTACCAGGTCGGGCCGTTCTCCCTGGTCGTGGCGTTGCTGGCCGGTGCGGCGGGCATGCTGTCGCTGGTCACCTCGAAGTCGGCGGCGCTGGTCGGCGTGTTCATCTCGGTGACCACGGTGCCCGCCGCCGGATACGCGGTGGTGGCGGCCACGATCGGCGAATGGCACCGCGCGTTCCAGTCGATCGGCCAGATCTCGGTGAACCTGACCGGCATCGTCATCGCCGGTGTCGCCGTGTTGTGGATGCGCCCGCGCGCGGGAAGCGACGGTGGGCCGGTCGAACGCTTCAAGGCAGCGATCGGCATGCGTACGCTGCCGGGGCGCCCCTGACCTCGCTCAGATCCGGGCGACCGGTCCCGCGGTGAGCATCCGGTACGCGTAGGTCACCGCGATCGCGCACACCGGACCCGCGATGAACAGGCCGAGCCCGCACGCCGCCGCGCCGACGACGGTCACCAGGGTGACCGTGAGCGCCACCAGCAGCGCGGCCCACAGGTTGGCCAGCACCAGCAGCGCGCTCGCCTTGATCGCTTCCAGCGGACCGTAGTCCTGATCGATCACGAAGTGCAGCGAGAACATGCACAGGAAGCCGACGACCAGGCCGGGTAGCAGGCACAGCGAGGCGGCGAGCAGGGTCGCCGCGAACGCCAGCAACGCCGTCAGCAAGACATTGCCCGCGTTCACGAATCGGAAGAACGACCCGAAAGCCGGTGGATAGCCGTCCGTTTCGTACAGCGCGCCGCGGATCATCACCGCCTGCAGCAGCCACAGCGCCACCATCACCACCAGGAACAGGAACAGCACGGTGAACAGGGAGGTGGGCTCGAAGATCTGGACGATGGCGAGGAACGCGAGATAGATGAGCACACCTACCGCGGTGACCCCGAGCCACGGACCCGGATTGGCGCGGAAACGCTCCCAGCCGTAGCTCAGCGAGCGGCCCACATCGAGGGCCTGTGCTCCCGAATGGTAGTAACCCGGCGTCTGCCCGCCACCGGTGGCCGACACGCCGGGTGCGGGTGCGGCAGCATACCCGGGGTTGTCCGGTTTCGCCCGGGGCGCGGGGTAACCGGGCCCGGTGCCGGCGGGTCCGTACTGCGGTGTGCTGTGGGGCGGCCCGGCAATCGGGGGCGCGGGTTCGAGCGGCTCCTCGCCGTACTGCGCGGCACCGGGACCCTCGAATTGCGGATACCCTGCGCCTCCGGCCATTCCATGCCTGCTCGGCCCCGGGCCCGCGGCACTCGCCTGGCCCGGTGTCTCGTGCCTGCCCGTGCCCTCGGCGAACTGTCCGCCACCTCCGGGAACCGGTGGCCCACCGGGTGAATCGCTCGATGCGGCGTACGGCGTGTCGGTCACTGTGGTAGACCTTTCGACTCAACCGGTTTGCGGTGTGGCGCACTGCAGTTGACGATGAGAAAACCCGACGACAGTCGGGTGTGTCAAGCGAACAGTGACACTCGCGCAACCACGGTGCCAACACGCCGAGCGACGCGGAAAGGTTGTGTAACCGCTCGCTAGAAGTGACCAGGTACGAGTAGCTTGAGAGGCGATGACCGCACTATTGGCCGAACGCGCCGCCGACGTCGTATCCGCAGCACAACAGTTGCTCACAAAGCGAATGGGTGCTCCGGTGAAGCTGAGCGATCCGATGGAGCTCAGTGGCAGTGGTAGGACGACAGTCCTACGTGTGCGTGTTGCGGAGAACGCATTTTCGTTGCCGCGCACGCTGATCGTGAAGCAGGTGCGCGGTTCCGCACAGGACCGCCGCACCGGTGGCATGGCGCCCGGAGTCGCCAGCATCGATGCGGCATTCCTCCGCGAAGCGGTGTCCTACCAGTTCACGACCGCGCTCAGTCGCGAACAGCGCCCGGGCGCCTACCTGATCGCGCACAGCGTGCCCGACCGGCTGCTGGTGCTCTCCGATCTGGGCGACAACGCGCTGCTCACCTCCGTGCTGCAGACCCGCGCCGAGCCGGGCACCCGCAATTCGCTGATGGCCTTCGCGCAGGCGCTGGGCCGGATGCACGCGGCGACCGTGGGCCGCGAGCCCGACTTCGTGGCGCTGATGCGCCGGGTCGACTCGGTGCATCGCGTCGACGGGATCGCCCAGCAGGCCCAGGCCGCGATCGCCGATGTGCCGGGACTGCTCGAGACCGAACTCGGCATCGAGGTGCCGGGCGAGATCGCCGAGCGGATCGTGCACGGCAATCGCCTGTTCACCGGTGGCCGGTACCGTGCGTTCAGCCCGTCGGATCTGTGCCCCGACAACGTGATCATGAACGACGAGGGCGCCCGCTTCCTCGACTACGAGTGGGGCGGTTTCCGCGACGCCACCCTCGACATCGCCTACGCGCTGGTCTCGTTCCCGGGCTGCCTCTGCGATTTCGAGCTCTCGCGCAGCCGCGCCAGGGAGATGGTCGAGGCCTGGCGGTCGGCCGTGGTCGGGGTGTGGCCCTCGCTGGCCGACGACACCGTGCTCGCCGAGCGGATCCTCGAGGCCCGGCTGATCTGGGTGTGGCTGTCGACGTACTGGTTCCTGCCCGCCGATCACACCCGCATCGCCACCGCCCGCGAACACGGCCTGTCCGTGCCACGCTCGGAGGCGCTGATCAACCGATGGTCCGCGCTGGCCGAGGACGCGCGCGTCACCGGCGACGACGCGGTCGGTGACTTCGCCGAGCAGGTGTCGGCGATGCTGGAAGAGCGCTGGTCGGAGTAGCCGCGCGGCGCAGGCTCCCCACTTCCCGGTCCGACGGGCTGCCCGGCCAGGTCCAGGCGTTCGTGCCCGGCGAGGCCGAGGCCGTGATGCGGCAGCTGCGCCCCTACCTGCGCAAGGAACGCGGTGTCGCGCCGAAATGGCTGTCCGTCTCCGGGTATTGGCGGCGCGGCCGCACCGAGGAGGGTTTCCGGGAGTGGAAGCGGGAGCTGGCCGCCGAGGGCGCGTGATCCCCGCGAGGACGGCTCGGTGCGGCTCGACGGCGATCGGCGGCCACGGCGTACAGCGGCGAGAGACCCGCGGTCGGTGCCGTTCGCGTCAGCCGGTCAGTGCCGTGAGCCTGCCGCGCAGATGGGCGCGTTCGACCGCGTTGTCGGTGAGCAGCAGGGCCGCCTCGTACGCGGCGACGGCTTCCGCGACGCGGCCCACGTCGGCGAGGAACGCGGCTCTGGCGGCATCGAGGTAACCGTAGGTCGCCAGGGCGGGTTCCGCGCCCAGCGGTCGCAGCAGGTCCAGGGCGCGGTCGGGATCGCCGGCGAGTCCCACCGCGATGGCGTGGTTGAGCCGGGCCACCGGCGACGGCCACACTCGCAGCAGCAGCCGGTAGAGGCCGATGATCTCGGGCCAGTCGGTGTCGGCCCAGCTGGGCGCCTCGTCGTGGACGGCGGCGATGGCGGCCTGCAGCGTGTATCGATCCACGTGGGGCAGCGCCTGTTTCACCAACGCGATCCCCTCGGTGATGGCGGCGCGGTCCCAGCGTGCGCGGTCCTGATGCTCGAGCGTGCACAGCTCGCCCGCCGCGTCGATACGTGCGGCGCGGCGCGCGTCGGTGAGCAGGATCAGCGCGAGCAGTCCGGTGACCGACGGGTCATCGGGGACCAGCGCGTGCATCATCCGCGCGAGTTGCAGGGCCCGCTCGACCAGATCGGTGCGGACCAGGCGATCGCCCGCGGGTGCGGTGTGACCGGTGGTGAACAGCAGGTGGATGACCGCGCAGATCGCGTCGAGACGCTGCGGCAGCTCCCGCACCGACGGCACCCGATACGGGATGCCCGCGACGGCGATCTTCTTCTTCGCCCTGGTGATCCGGGCGGCCATGGTCGACTCGCTGACCAGGAAAGCCCTGGCCACCTCGGCGGTGGTGACGCCGCAGACGAGCCGCAGCGTCAACGCGATCTGGGCCTGGGGCGCGAGCGCCGGGTGGCAGCAGGTGCTGATCAGGCGGAGCCGGTCGTCGGGGATCGCGGGGTCGTCCAGGTCGGCCAGGGCGAGGTCGGCGGTGTCGTCGACCGATTCGTCGACGACGAGCCGGGGCAGCGTCCGGCGGAAGGTGCTGTCGCGGCGCAGCAGGTCGAGGCCGCGGCGCCGGGCGACCGTCGTCAGCCAGGCGCCGGGTGCCGCCGGGACACCGTCGCTCGCCCAGGCGGTCAGCGCCGTCGCGTAGGCGTCCTGCACGCATTCCTCGGCCAGGTCGAAGTCGCGGACCAGCCGCACCGTCGCGGCGAGCACGAAGGCCCACTCGCGACGGTGCGCCTGCTCGACGGCGGCGGCCGTCGTCGTGGTCACTGCTGCGGGAAGACCTTGATCGGGCGGATCTCGATGCCGCCCACCGGGGCGGGCACCTGCGCGGCGAGCGCGATCGCGGCGTCCAGGTCCGGTGCCTCCAGCAGGTAGTAGCCGCCGAGGGCTTCCTTCGCCTCCGCGAACGGACCGTCGGTGATGACGACCTCGCCGTCGGCGGTACGGCGGATCGAGGTGGCGGTGCCGGTGGGCTGCAGGGCGTGCCCACCGAGGTTGGCGTCACCGGCGACCTGCTGGAACGTGCGATGCGCGCTGAGCACGTCGTCGAATTCGGTCGGGGACAGGGCGGCGTAGGCGGCTTCGTCGCCGTAGATCAGGACCAGGTACTGGCTCATGACGGTGCTCCTTCGTGTGGGGCTGCCCGCGGGTCGGGTGGCCGTACTCACCCGACGAGTGGCACCGGCCGCGATCGACAGCCGCACCGAAGATTCTGCGCCGATTTTCCGTGGCGCGTTTGTCAGTACACCGGGTTCGGCCGCGGTTCCAGCCGACCGCCCGCGGGCACGGCGAACGAGGCGCCGTGGCGCACGCCGGTCGCCGGGTCGTTGACGTCGAGTACGTAGAACCAGTCCATCTGGGTCTGCGTCGGCGTCACCTCGACCACGCCGAAGCCGTGCGAGTCGAGCTCGATGTAGCGCAGGTGATGGTTGGCCGCCTTGATGGCCTCCTCGGCCACGACCGACGCGGTGCGGGCGGGCACCTTCAGCAGGTCGCCGACGCTGGACGAGGTGACCGACGGGATGACGAACTCCGCGCCCACGGTCGGTCCGCCGGGGTAGTTCGCGGCGTCCAGCGGTAGGTCGGCGGCCCAGGAGGTGTGGATGTCGCCGGTGAGGAAGACGACGTCGCCCACGTTGTTGTCGGCGATGGTCCGGAACAGCGTGCGCCGGTCGGCGGTGTAGCCGTCCCACTGGTCGCCGTTGACGGTCAGACCGCCCTGCGGCACGCCGATCGCCTCGGTGATCGCCTGGGTGGTGGCGGGCTCGAGCGGCGGGAACAGCAGCGGCGCGATCATCACCGAGTTGCCGATCAGCTTCCATCGGGCCGGCGAGGAGCTCAGGCCCGCGGTCAGCCAGTCCATCTGGGCGCGGCCGGTGATGGTGCGGGCCGGATCGTCGGCCTGGCGCCAGCCCGCGCCGGGACCCGCCTCGTGGTCGCGGTAGCTGCGCAGGTCCAGCATCGACAGCTCGGCCAGCGTGCCGAACCGCAACCGGCGATAGATCTGCACTTCGGTGCCGGTGCGGGTGGCGCGCACCGGCATCCACTCCAGGTAGGCCTGCGCGGAGGCGGCCCGGCGGGCGCTCCACGGGCCGTGCACGGCGGGATCGTGGTCCTCGGACCCCTCGCGCCAGGAGTTGTCGGCCGACTCGTGGTCGTCCCAGGTGCAGATGAACGGCACCGACGCGTGCAGCGCCATCAGGTCCGGGTCGGTCTTGTACTGGCCGTGCCGGGTCCGGTAGTCGGACAGGCTGACGATCTCGTTCGCCGGATCGTGCGCGCGCACCGCGCCGGTGCGGCCGGTGTACTCGCCGCGGCCGTACTCGTAGAGGTAGTCGCCCAGGTGCACGACGGCATCGAGGTCGGTGCGCGCGGCCAGGTGCCGGTAGGACCCGAACCAGCCGGCTTCCCAGTTGGCGCAGGAGACCAGGCCCAGGCGCAGCCGGTCGATCTCGCTGTCGTTCGCGGGCGCGGTGCGGGTCCGGCCGACCGCCGAGGTCTCGCCGAGGGCGGTGAAGCGGTAGTAGTAGTCGGTGGCCGGCGCCAGGCCGGTCGCGTCGACCTTGACGGTGTGGTCGGCGTCGGCGGTGGCGGTCACCGTGCCGGAGGCGGCGATCCCGGCGAACGACTCGCTCGCGGAGATCTCCCAGCGGACCGTCGTGGGGGCGCCGAGGCCGGAGCCGGGCACCGCGTCATCGGCCACGCTGACCCGGGTCCACAGGATCACCGCGCCGGGCAGCGGGTCACCGGAGGCGACACCGTGGCGGAACACCGCGCTCGCCGCGTGCGCCGTCGCGGTACTCAGTACCACCACCGCGGCCGCCGCTGTCCCGCCTTTGAACAGGGTGCGCCGGGCGAACTGCCCTGTCGCGGAGGTGATGACACCGTTGTTTTCGACCACGAGGAGCGATCTCATCCCACGGACATGGTTACGCGCAAGTCCTGTTCGTAAAGTTGGTCAATCGTTCAATTCGGCGTCGGGTCGCCTCCGCCGTCGCGGACCTGTCCGACCGCCTCGGTACCCTGCTGGACGTGAGCGAGAGCCTGTTCGACGTGCCCGGAGAACACGCCGCGCCCGAGCACGGCCTCGACGCGGTGATCCGGCGCGATTCCGGTGCGCCGCTCGCGGTCCGGATGCGGCCGCAGTCGCTCGACGAGGTGATCGGTCAGCAGCACCTGCTCGGGCCGGGATCGCCGCTGCGCCGCCTGGTCGAGGGCTCCGGCGCGGCCTCGGTGCTGCTCTACGGTCCGCCGGGCACCGGCAAGACCACCCTGGCCTCGTTGCTGTCGCAGGCCACCGGCCGCCGCTTCGAGGCGCTGTCGGCCCTGTCGGCGGGCGTCAAAGAGGTTCGCGCCGTCATCGACGTGGCGCGGCGCAGGCTGACGGTGGGCGAACAGACCGTCCTGTTCATCGACGAGGTGCACCGCTTCTCCAAGACCCAGCAGGACGCGCTGCTGGCCGCGGTCGAGAACCGGATCGTGCTGCTCGTCGGCGCGACCACCGAGAACCCCTCGTTCTCGGTGGTGTCGCCGCTGCTGTCGCGCTCGCTGGTGCTGCAACTGCAGTCGCTCACGCCCGACGACATCCGCCAGGTCCTCGTCCGCGCGATCGCCGACCCGCGCGGGCTCGACGGGCAGTACACCGTCGCCGAGGACGCGCTCGACCACATCGTCCGCATCGCCGGCGGTGACGCCCGCCGCGCGCTGACCGCGCTGGAGGCCTCGGCCGAGTCCTCGCTCGACGGCATCGTCGACATGGCACTGGTCGAGGCCAGCGTCGACAAGGCCGCCGTCCGCTACGACCGGGCGGGCGATCAGCACTACGACGTGATCAGCGCGTTCATCAAGTCCATCCGCGGCTCCGACGTCGACGCCGCCCTGCACTACCTGGCACGGATGCTCACCGCGGGCGAGGACCCCCGGTTCATCGCCCGCCGCCTGATGATCCACGCCAGCGAGGACATCGGCATGGCCGACCCGATGGCCCTGCAGACCGCGACCGCCGCCGCCCAGGTGGTGCAGCTGGTCGGCCTGCCCGAGGCGAAGCTGGCCCTGGCCCAGGCCACCATCCACCTGGCCACCGCGCCCAAATCCGGCGCGGTGACCTCGGCACTGGGCGCGGCCATGGCCGACATCGCCGCGGGCAAGGCGGGCGCGGTGCCCCCGCATCTACGCGACGGCCACTATGCGGGCGCCGCCGCGCTCGGCAACGCCAAGGGCTACAAGTTCCCGCACGATGCCCGCGACGGTGTCCTCGCCCAGCAGTACCCACCCGACGACCTGGTCGGCACCGACTACTACGAGCCCACCGACCACGGCTTCGAGCGCGAGGTCGGTCCCCGCGTCAGCAAGCTGCGCCGCATCGTCCGAGGGAGCTAGCTGCGCACCACGCGATCGGGCCGCAATCCGCGCGGTCCCGCGCGCGTGCGGCACCAGGTGTAGCGGTACCGCCACCGACTCCGGCGCAAAACCGGTGGATTGCAGGCGGTAAGCTGGACAGCTGTGCAGACCCACGAGATTAGACGGCGTTTCCTGGACCATTTCGTCCGTGCCGGACACACCGAGGTGCCCAGCGCCTCGCTGATCCTGGCCGACCCCAACCTGCTGTTCGTCAACGCAGGCATGGTCCAGTTCGTGCCGTATTTCCTCGGTCAGCAGACCCCGCCGTACGCCACCGCGACCAGCGTGCAGAAGTGCGTGCGCACCCTCGACATCGAGAATGTCGGCATCACCACCCGCCACAACACCTTCTTCCAGATGGCGGGCAACTTCAGCTTCGGCGACTACTTCAAGCGTGAGGCCATCACCCTGGCCTGGACGCTGCTCACCAGCGGCGTCGAGGACGGCGGCTACGGCTTCGACCCCGAGCGTCTGTGGGTGACCGTCTACCTCGACGACGACGAGGCCGAGCGGATGTGGCTCGAGATGGGCGTACCCGCCGACCGCATCCAGCGTCGCGGCATGGCCGACAACTACTGGTCGATGGGTATCCCCGGCCCGTGTGGCCCGTGCTCGGAGATCTACTACGACCGCGGCCCCGAGTACGGCGTCGAGGGCGGCCCCGAGGCCGACGAGGACCGCTATATCGAGATCTGGAATCTCGTGTTCATGCAGAACGAGCGCGGTGCCGGCATCGGCAAGGACAACTTCGAGATCCTGGGCCCGCTGCCCAAGCAGAACATCGACACGGGCATGGGCGTCGAGCGCGTGGCGTTCCTGCTCCAGGGCGTGGACAACGTCTACGAGACCGACCTGATGCGCCCGATCATCGACAAGGCCGAGCAGCTCACCGGCCGCTCCTACGGCGTCGAGCACACCGACGACGTGCGGTTCCGCGTCATCGCCGACCACGCCCGGACCGCCGCGATGCTCATCGCCGACGGCGTGAACCCCGGCAACGACGGCCGCGGTTACGTGCTGCGCCGCCTGCTGCGCCGCATCGTGCGTTCGGCCCGCCTGCTGGGCGCCGAGAAGCCGGTGATGGGCGAGTTGATGAAGGTCGTCTCCGAGCTGATGTCGCCGTCCTACCCGGAGCTGGCCGCCGACTTCTCCCGCATCGAGACCGTCGCGGTGGGCGAGGAGACGGCGTTCCTGAAGACGCTGAACACCGGCGAGACCCTCTTCGACAACGCCGCCACCGCGGTGAAGTCCAAGGGCGGCAAGCAGATCACCGGTTCGGACGCCTTCGCGCTGCACGACACCTACGGCTTCCCGATCGACCTCACCCTCGAAATGGCCGCCGAGGCGGGCCTGTCGGTGGACGAGGACGGCTTCCGTTCGCTGATGGCCGAGCAGCGCAAGCGTGCCAAGGACGACGCCCAGGCCCGCAAGCACGCGCACGCCGACCTGACCGTCTACAAGGAACTGGTCGACCGCGGCGCCACCGAGTTCACCGGCTTCGACGAGCTGACCTCCGAGGCCAACGTGCTGGCCCTGATCGCCGATGGCGTGCGGGTGCCCGCCGCCCAGGCCGGCTCCGATGTCGAGGTCATCCTCGATCGCAGCCCGATGTACGCCGAGTCCGGCGGCCAGATCGCCGACCGCGGCACCATCACCGCCGCGGGCCTGAAGCTGCGCATCAACGACGTGCAGAAGATCGCCAAGAAGCTGTGGGTGCACAAGGCCACCGTCGAGCAGGGCCAGATCACCGAGGGCGATGTCGTGCTCGCGCAGGCCGATCCGGCCTGGCGTCGCGGCGCCACCCAGGGTCACTCCGGCACACACATGGTGCACGCCGCGCTGCGCCAGGTGCTCGGCCCGAACGCCGTGCAGGCCGGTTCGCTGAACAAGCCCGGCTACCTGCGGTTCGACTTCAACTGGCAGGGCGCGCTGTCGGAGCAGCAGAAGGCTGATATCGAGGCCGTCTCCAACGACGCCGTCGGTGCCGACTTCCCGGTGAACACCTTCGTCACCGACCTGCCCAAGGCCAAGGAGATGGGCGCGATGGCCCTCTTCGGCGAGAACTACGGCGACGAGGTGCGCGTCGTGGAGATCGGCGGCCCGTTCTCGATGGAGCTGTGCGGCGGTACCCACGTCGAGCACTCCTCGCAGATCGGCCCGATCACCGTGCTCGGTGAGTCCTCGGTCGGTTCCGGCGTGCGCCGCGTCGAGGCCTTCGTCGGCCTGGATTCCTACAAGTACCTGGCCAAGGAGCGCGCGCTGCTGGCCGGTGTCGCGTCCTCGCTGAAGGTGCCCTCGGACGAGGTGCCCGGTCGCGTCGAGCAGCTCGTGGAGCGGCTCAAGGTGGCCGAGAAGGAACTCGAGCGCACCAAGGTCGCCGCGGTGCTGTCCTCGGCGGGCACGTTCGTCGAGCAGGCGGAGCGGGTCGGCTCGGTGCTGCTGGTCGCGGCCGCCGCGCCCGAGGGCGTCGCCGCGGGCGACCTGCGCACCCTGGCCACCGACATCCGTGGCCGGTTCGGCAGCGAGGCCGCGGTGGTCGTGCTGCTCGGCAACACCGACGGCAAGGCGCCGTTCGTGGTGTCGGTCAACAAGGCCGCCCAGGACCTCGGCTTCAAGGCGGGTGACCTGGTGGCCAGCTTCGGCCCGAGCATCGCCGGTCGCGGTGGCGGCAAGCCGGAGATGGCGCAGGGCTCCGGTTCGGATCCGTCGGGTATCCCGGCCGGTCTGGCCGCGGTCCGTGCCCGGGTGGCCGAACTCGCCGGCTGATGCCCCCTACCGCAGGTCCAGCCGAACAGGAACCGGCCGACCGACCGGATCCGGCGACCGACCCCGGCAGGGGCCGCCGGATCGCGATCGATGTCGGCAGCGTCCGGATCGGGGTCGCCTCGAGCGACCCCGACGGAATCCTCGCCACTCCGGTGGAGACCGTGCCGCGCGCCAAGCCGTCGAAGTCCGGCGGGCGCGCGGCGGGTCCACCCGCCGACATCTCGAGAATTGCCGACATTGTGCGAGAGTACGAAGCCGTCGAAGTCATCGTCGGGCTGCCCCGCACCCTGCGCGGTGAAAACGGCACGGCGGCGGGCATCGCGCGCCGGTTTGCCCGGGAGTTGCGCCGGGTGGTCGACCCGATTCCGATACGCCTTTCCGACGAACGTTTGACTACGGTGTCTGCTGCACGTGCGCTGCGCGACAGCGGAGTTCGCGCACGTGGCCAGCGGCAGGTGATCGATCAGGCGGCAGCCGTGTCGATTCTGCAAGGATGGTTGGACGAGCGGAGTTCGGTGTTGAAGGACGCAGCAGACGCGAGCGTGGTCGGAGACGATGCATGACCGACCGATGGGCCAGGGCCGAGGAACGCTACCGGGCGCGGGAAGCTGATCGGCGCTATCCCCGCCGCGACGACTGGGGTCTGGACGCCCGTGAGGCGCGCGAGGAGCCGCAGCCGGCCGGTGGTCCCCCCGGCTGGGACGACGATGACGACACCAACGTCATCCCGCGCTATGAAGACGAGCTCTACGACGACGAGCCCGAGCCCGAGCCGGTGGCTCCGCCGCGCCGGGTCGGTCAGCGGGCTGCCCCGGTGGGTCGCGCCCCGGGCGGACGAAACGCGGCCGACCGTGACCGGGGCAAGCAGCCGTCCGGTCGCGACAAGCCGGAAGGCCGCGGCAAGTCGGCGTCGGGTCGCAAGCGGTCGCGGATCGCCTCGCGCAAGGCCGCCGAGCGCAAACGCCGTCGCCGCAACCTCTGGGTGGTCGGTGCGCTGCTCGCTGTGCTGATCGTTTCCGCGGCCGGTTTCGCGGGCTACGAACTGATGGACCGGTTCGCCCCGGCCGAGGACTTCGCCGGTCCGCCCGGTGCCCTCGTCGTGGTCCAGGTGCACCCCGGCGACACCGCGTCGCAGATCGCCGGTGCCATGCACGAGCGCGGCGTGGTCGCCAGCCGCGAAGCCTTCTACGAAGCGGCCGTGCGCAATTCGGGGATGAACAGCGTGCAGCCCGGGTACTACGCGATCGGGGTGAACAGTCCGGCCGCCACCGCCGTCGCCACGCTGGTCGGCGGGAAGTCGCGGGTCGGCAACGTGACCGTCTCCGAGGGCAGGCTGCTGCACGACAAACACGACGCCAACACCGGTGGCCGCTACGACGGCATCTACCGCAAGGTCGCCCAGGCCAGCTGCTTCGGCGCCGAGCAGAAGTGCGTGACCTACGAACAGCTCGACGCCGCGGGCGCGAGCGCGGACCTGGCCGCCCTCGGCGTGCCCGATTGGGCGATGAAGGGCGTGCGGGAGTCCCCGGACCGGTCCCGGCAGCTGGAAGGCCTGATCGCCGCGGGCACCTGGGATTTCGATCCCAGTGGGACGCCGCAGCAGATCCTGCGGCAGCTGGTGAGCTCGAGCGTGCAGCGCTACGAGTCGACCGGCCTGCTGCAGTCGGGCACCACCACGAGCCTGACGCCGTATCAGACCCTGGTGGCCGCGTCGCTGGTGGAGCGTGAGGCGAAACCGCAGGACATGAGCAAAGTGGCCAGGGTGATCGTGAACCGGCTCGAGGCCGACCAGATGCTGCAGTTCGACTCGACGGTCAACTACACCCTGGACACCACCGAGGTGGCGACCACCAACGCCGACCGTGCCAGGGAAACCGCCTGGAACACCTACGCGATGCGTGGTCTGCCCGTGACGCCGATCTCGGCACCGTCGCTGGACGCGTTGCGGGCCATGGAGAATCCGGAGCCGGGGGCGTGGCTGTACTTCGTCACCGTCGACAAGGAGGGCACCACCCTGTTCACCGACAGCTATTCGGAACACCTGCGCCTGGTCGCCCAGGCGCAGCGCAGCGGCATCCTCGACAGTTCCAAGCCCTACGGTGGCTGAGCCCCGCAAGGCCGCGGTGCTCGGCAAGCCGATCGCGCACTCGCGTTCGCCGCAGCTGCATCTGGCCGCCTACCGCGCGCTCGGGCTGGACTGGACCTACGAGCGCGTCGAGTGCACGGCCGAACAGCTGCCCGGACTGGTCGACGGGCTCGGACCGGAATGGGTCGGTCTCTCGGTGACGATGCCGGGCAAGGAAGCGGCACTCGCCCATGCCGACACGCGCACCGACCGGGCGGTCCTGGTCGGCTCGGCCAACACCCTGGTGCGCACCGAGGCGGGCTGGCTGGCCGACTGCACCGATGTGGACGGCGTGCTCGGCGCGCTCCGGGGCGGTGGCGTCGACCGGGTGCGCGAAGCCGTGGTGCTGGGCGCGGGTGGTACCGCCCGCCCGGCCCTGCTGGCGCTGTCGGAACTGGGCGCGGAGTCGGTGACCGTGGTCGCGCGCGACGCCGGGCGGGCCCGCGACGCGCTGGATCTCGCCGAACGCCTGGGCCTGGCCGTGTCGACGATCGGCTTCGAGCCCGACGCCCTCGCCGCCGTCTGCGCGACGGCGGGCGCGGTGGTCAGCACCATCCCCGCGACCGCGGCCGCCGCGGTCGCGGCTCAGGTCGCGGCGGCGCCGGTGGTTCTCGACGCGATCTACAACCCGTGGCCGACCCCGCTGGCCGAGGCGGTGGCCGCGGCCGGGCACACGGTCGTCAGCGGTCTGCAGATGCTGCTGAACCAGGCCTACGGTCAGGTCGAGCTGTTCACCGGGCAGCCCGCGCCCCGCGCAGCGATGGCGGCCGCGCTCGACGAGGCCCTTCCGTCGGTCTGATCGCCGTATTACCCTGGTGCCCAACACAATCTACGGGGAGGGGTTGGCTGTGTTCGGTCGAATCGGGGTAGTCGTGTCGGCGGTCGCCGCGTCGGCGGTCATCGTCGGGGGTCCAGCGGCGGCGCAAGCCGGTGGTTGCGCCTCGCCGCAGCCGTCCTGGGGATTTGTCTGCGTGCCGTCGGCATCGAACGTCATGTTGGCCAGCTGTCTGAAGGACGCGCCGCTGTGGAGCGATCGGGCACGCTGCGAAGCGCGCACCGACGGCAGCGGCAGATACGACCTCTGGGTGCCGTCGAACTGACACCGAGGACATCGGGGATCCGCCGATCCCGCGGAATTGATACCTGTTCTAGTTTTTTCCGGTTAAGGTGTTGCTCATGACCGCTTGGGTGTTACGAGCCACCGTCCTGGGCGCGCTGGTCGTCGGCTTACGGCTGCTGCTCGGCTTCGCGATGGCGTTCTGGCCGACCTACGGCACGATCTGGCGGGTAGCCTGCCTCGTCGTGATCGTGGGTGTCGTGGTCGTCTGGGGGATGCGCGACGGCCGGTCGGGCACCACCGCCGATCTCACCGTGCGCTGGCTGGCCGCCGGGGCCGTCGCCGGCCTCGCCAGTGGGGCCGTGTGCCTGGTCCTCGATCAGGTGCCCGGCATCGAACTCGGCGACTCCGGCGCGCTGTTCGAGCTGACCTCGGCGGCGTCGTTCATCCTGCTGCTGATCTTCCTGCCGGGGCTGGCCGGTGTCGCTCTCGGTCGCCGCCGCGCGCGGCGCACCCCCGAATCCACCGCTCCCGCCACTCAACCGGAGTTCGCTCCGGCCGTCTGAGTCCATCAATCGGTGCTGTGCCCGGCGAGCGCTCGCTCGCCGGGCACAGTGCCGTCTCAGAGCAGGATCGGGCCGCCCGTGGACGCCTCGCGCGCGATCGCGGAGTAGGCCGCCGCCAGCAGCGACGGATCGGGACCCTCGAGCCGTCCCGGCTTGGCCAGCCCGTCGAGCACCACGAACCGCAGCACCCCCGAGCGGGTCTTCTTGTCGGTCTGCATCGCGTCCATCAGCTGCGGCAGCGCGTCACCGTCGTAGCTGACCGGCAGGCCGACGCTCGCCAGGATGGTGCGGTGCCGGTCGGCGGTGGCGTCGTCGAGACGACCCGCCAGCCTGCCCAGCTCGGCCGCGAACACCAGGCCGACGGAGACGGCGGCGCCGTGCCGCCAGCGGTAGCGCTCGCGACGCTCCACGGCGTGGCCCAGGGTGTGGCCGTAGTTCAGGATCTCGCGCAGGCTCGACTCCTTGAGGTCGGCCGCCACCACATCGGCCTTGACCTGGATCGCCCGCCGGACCAGTTCCGGCAGCACGTCGCCGGTGGGATCGAGCGCGGCCTCGGGGTCGGCCTCGATGAGGTCCAGGATCACCGGGTCGGCGATGAAACCGGCCTTGATGATCTCGGCCATGCCCGCCACGATCTCGTTGCGCGGCACCGTCTCCAGCGTGGCCAGGTCGACCAGCACCGCGCTCGGCTCGTGGAAGCTGCCGACGAGGTTCTTGCCCGCCTCGGTGTTGATGCCGGTCTTGCCGCCGACCGCGGCGTCGACCATCGCCAGCAGGGTGGTCGGCACGTGCACGATGCGCACGCCGCGCATCCAGGTGGCGGCGACGAAGCCGGCCAGGTCGGTGGCCGCGCCACCACCGAGGCTCACGATGGCGTCGTTGCGGGTCAGCCCGATCCGGCCGAGCACCTCCCAGCAGAACCCGGCAACGGCCAGGTCCTTGCCGTCCTCGGCATCGGGGATCTCGATGCGGTGCGCGTCGATTCCGGTGTCGGCCAGCGCTTTCCGCACCACCTCGGCGGTCTCGGCCAGCGGCGGCTGATGGAAGATCGCCACGGTCCGCACGGCATTGCCCGCGGTGACCGCTTCGACGAGATCGCCGAGCAGCCCGCGTCCGATGATCACCGGGTACGGGTCGGCGGTGCGGACCTGGATGGTGGTCGGCTCTGTCACGTGCGCTGCTCCGATTCTTTCTGGTCGTTGGTCTTGCGTCTGCCGCTGCGTCGTCGCGGCCGGTTGCGTCGCGTGCGCTCGCCCTGGGCGGTCGCGCGGTCCGCGTCACCGGTCTGGCCCGATCCGGACCGCTGCCCGGTCGGCGCCGGGGTGCCGGTGCGCTGGCCCGCCGGGCGATCCGGTGAGGTCGCGCCGGATGGTGTCGCGGGCTCGCCGGTGGCGCGGGTCGCCGCCCTGCCGTCGGCGTCGCGGTTCGTGGCGGTCGAGCGGATGCGGACCCCGCCGCGGCGGGACCTGGTGCGGCGGGACCGTCGGGTGCCGGATGTGCGCGCCTCGCCCTGCGGCGTGCCGGTCGCGTCACCACCCGGTGCCGTGTCGGACCCGGGTCGGGGTGCCGCCGAACCGGTCCGGTCGATCGTGGCCTGCTCGTTCGCCCGGCGCGCGGCCGCCGCGCGTGCCCTGGCGCGTCGCCGCGCCCTGGACCGATTGCTGCCGATCCCGGGCCTGCTGGTGACCGAACCCGAAGCGGCGGTACCGGGTCCGCCGGTGCGCTCGGCGTCGAGGTCGGTGCGCACCGATTCCAGGCCGAGTTTGGTGAGGATCATCCGTACCACCCGGCCGGGGCTGCGTCCGTCGGTGCGCACGCGCACCGTGGCGACCTCGCGGTAGAGCGGGCGCCGGATTCGCATCAGCTCCCGGTACTTGGCACCGGGATCGG
Organism: Nocardia fodinahabitans; assembly: GCF_052983615.1. Lineage (NCBI taxonomy): Bacteria > Bacillati > Actinomycetota > Actinomycetes > Mycobacteriales > Nocardiaceae > Nocardia > Nocardia fodinahabitans. The sequence goes on along the minus strand of NZ_JBRJJC010000001.1, from coordinate 581,544 downwards.
TGCCGTTGAGCAGCGGGCGGGCATTGCTCGAGCCGGTGCGCCGAAGTCCTTCGGCCACACTGATTTCCAGGTAGACCACGGTCGCGGTACGCAATACCTCGCGAGTCCGCGCCGACAGCACCGACCCGCCGCCGAGCGACACGACACCGTCGTGCTCGAGCACAGCCCGCCGCACCACCAGTTCCTCGATCCGGCGGAACTCCGGTTCACCGTCGGTCGCGAAGATCTCCGGGATGGTGCGCCCGGTGTCGGCCTCGATCCCGGCGTCGGTGTCGTAGAGCTCGACCCCGAGCTCCCTGGCGAGCTTGCGCCCGATGGTCGATTTTCCCGACCCCGGCGGCCCGACCAGGACCACACGGGCGCGAGGCGCGGTCGCCGACTCGGTGTCGGAGGCCGCCTCGGCGGTTCCGGTCGCGTCGACGGAGCCGGTGATTTCGCCGGCCCGCCCGTCGGTGTCGACAGTCGAGGGGGGACCCGCGTCGTTGTCCTCCGCGGCCCCCTCCTGTCCCTGCCCGGTCACGGCGTACGGCTGTCCGCGGGCACGTGCGGGCGGTTGCCGATCCGCTTGGTGTAGCTCGTGATGTTGTCGAGAGTCTCGGCCAGCGAGTCGCCGCCGAACTTCTCCAGCGCGACCTGCGCCAGCACCAGCGCGACCATCGATTCCGCGACCACGGCGGCTGCGGGCACCGCGCACACATCCGAGCGCTGGTGGATGGCGACGGCTTCCTCGCCGGTGGACATGTCGACGGTCGACAGCGCGCGCGGCACGGTCGAGATCGGCTTCATCGCGGCGCGCACCCGCAGCGCCTCGCCGTTGGTCATGCCGCCTTCCAGGCCACCCGCGCGGTTGGTCGAGCGCAGCACACCGTCGGGACCCGGACGCATCTCGTCGTGGGCCTGGCTGCCGCGCCTGCGCGCGGTCTCGAAGCCGTCGCCCACCTCGACGCCCTTGATCGCCTGGATACCCATGAGGGCGGCGGCCAGCCGCGAGTCCAGCCGCTGCTCGCCGCTGACGAACGAGCCGAGCCCGATCGGCAGACCGTCGACGATCACCTCGACGACGCCGCCGAGGGTGTCGCCGTCCTTCTTGGCGGCCTCGATCTCGGCGATCATCGCCGCCTCGGCGTCGGCGTCGAACGCGCGAACCGGGCTGGCATCGATGGTGTCGAGGTCGTGCGGGCCCGGAGTGACACCGGTGGTGTTGGCCGCGGTGCCGATCGACACCACGTGCGAGATCACCTCGACGCCGAAGGCCTGACGCAGGAAGTTGCGGGCGACCGTGCCCGCCGCGACGCGGGCCGCGGTCTCGCGGGCGCTGGCCCGTTCGAGCACCGGACGGGCGTCGTCGAAGTTGTACTTGAGCATGCCGGAATAGTCGGCGTGGCCGGGGCGCGGACGGGTCAGCGGCGCGTTGCGCGCCATCCCGGCGAGCGCGTCCTCGTCGACCGGGTCGGCCGACATCACTTCGGTCCACTTGGGCCACTCGGAGTTGGCGACCTCGATCGCGACCGGACCACCCATGGTCCGGCCGTGGCGCACGCCACCGACCAGGGTGACCTTGTCGGCCTCGAACTTCATCCGGGCGCCGCGCCCGTAACCGAGCCGACGGCGCGCGAGTTGTGCGGAGACGTCGTCCGATGTCACCTCGACTCCGGCGACCATCCCTTCCAGGAGGGCGACGAGAGCGGGACCATGGGATTCTCCGGCAGTTATCCAGCGCAACACGCCGACCATCTTCCCATGTCGACGCGCGTGGTCGGGCATGTGGGCCGACGTGATGAGTGGCACGTCGCCGCCGCGCCGGGCCGCGCGGTGGCGGCCACCGGCCCGATCGTGCTGCACCGACCCGGTCCGGACCGGCATCGGGGCACCGGTGCCGGGTGCGTGATCGGCCCGGCGCGTCGCGCTGCCGGTCATGCCAGGGCCATCGCGGTGACGGTGGCCAGGCACATGGCCGGACCGTGCGGCACCGGTCGCCGCGACGGGATCGACGGCACGCCGTCGGCGCCGCGACACAGCGCCGTGCGCAGCCGGTGCCCGCCGAGCAGGGTCACGGCGATCGCCGCGGTGAGCGCGGGCGCGGTGATCGCCGCCCACACCCACGCGGGCGGTCCCGCGAGCGCGGCGGCGGCCCCGAGACCCACGGCCAGTTTCACGTCACCCGCGCCCAGCGCGGCGGGGGCGAGGAGGTGAACCACCAGATACGGCATCGTCAGCAACGCGGCTCCGATGACCGCGGTCGCCGGATTCCCCGTGCACCACGCGTAGAGGAACACCGCCGCCGCGCCGACGCCGGTGAGGGCGTTGGGTAGCCGGCGGGCATGGACGTCGATGACACCCAGCAGTAAGCACCAGGCGATGAGCAGGCAGAACGCGGCAGTGGTCATGCGTTCGATCGTGCGCGGCGACGGCCGCCCGATCGAGGTCCGATCGGCGAATGTGGACAACTCCGCGCGATGTGGACAACGCGGTGTCCAGTCGGGTCGGGGAGCGGGCCCGCCGACGCCGGGAAAAGTCCCGCGTTCGGTGCCGACGTGTCGGACGTCGAGCGGTAGCGTTGACCCATGTGTGCTGATACCCCGCGTCCCGATCACGCGGCACGGCGTGGTGCTCTGCGGAGCCTGCTGGTGGAGAACGGCGTCGACGCGCTGCTGGTCACCGATCTGGTCAATATCCGCTACCTGACCGGATTCACCGGATCCAATGCCGTGCTCCTGGTGCACTCCTGGGATATGCGCGGTGCCGAGGACCGCACCGTCATCGGCACCGACGGCCGCTACTCCGCGCAGGTGGCCGTGCAGGTCCCCGATCTGGGCGCCGAGATCTCCCGGGCCACCGCGCGGCGGATCATCGAGCTGGCCGGCGAATGGCAGCTGGGCCGCGTCGGTTTCGAGAGCCATGTGGTGACCGTCGCCGAGCACACCTCGTTCCAGGAACTGCGCACCGGACTGCAGCTGGTGCCGACCAACGGGCTGGTCGAGCAGCTGCGCATGGTCAAGGACGACTACGAGATCGCCCAGCTGCGCGCGGCCTGTGCGGCCGCCGACGCGGGCCTGGCGAGCCTGCTCGAGCGCGGACTGATCCGGCCCGGCCGCACCGAACGCCAGGTCGCGCGTGACCTGGAGTGGGCCATGTTCGAGCACGGCGCCGAAGCCGTCTCGTTCGAGACGATCGTCGCCACGGGTGTGAACTCCGCGGTTCCGCATCACCGCCCGACCGGCGCGGTGCTGGCCACCGGTGACTTCGTCAAACTCGACTTCGGCGCGGTCGTCGACGGCTACCACTCCGACATGACCCGCACCCTCGTGCTCGGCGCGCCCGAGGGCTGGCAGCGCGAGATCTACGAGCTGGTCGCCCGCTCCCAGCGGGCCGGGCGCGAGGCGCTGAAACCGGGCGCCGGGACCGCCGAGGTCGATGCCGCCGCCCGGGTCGTCATCGAGGAGGCGGGCTACGGCCCGCAGTTCGTGCACGGCCTCGGACACGGGGTCGGGCTGCAGATCCACGAAGCGCCCGGAGTGGCGAAAACGAGTACCGGTACACTACTTGCTGGCGTGGCGGTGACCGTCGAACCTGGTGTGTACCTTCCCGGCCGCGGCGGGGTCCGGATCGAGGACACGCTCGTGGTACGCGAGGCGGGCCCGGACCTGCTCACCCTCACCAGCAAGGACCTGACCGTCGTCGAGTGACGCCGGTCCCCAGAGACCGCAGTAAACGAACGAGGAGATCCGAGGACAGTGGCGGACACCAGCGACTTCAAGAACGGCCTTGTGCTGAAAATCGACGGTCAGCTCCAGCAGATCGTCGAGTTCCAGCACGTCAAGCCGGGTAAGGGCCCCGCCTTCGTGCGGACCAAGCTGAAGAACGTCGTGTCCGGCAAGGTCGTCGACAAGACCTTCAACGCCGGCGTCAAGGTCGAGACCGCGACCGTCGACCGTCGCGACATGACCTACCTGTACCACGACGGCACCGACTACATCTTCATGGACGGTGACACCTACGACCAGATCTCCATCCCGGAGTCCACCATCGGTGACGGTGCGCGCTTCCTGCTGGAGAACATGGGCGTGCAGGTGGCCGTGCACGAGGACGCGCCGCTGTTCGTCGAGCTCCCGGTCACCATCGAGCTGGTCGTGCAGCACACCGACATCGGCCTGCAGGGCGACCGCTCCACCGGCGGCACCAAGCCCGCCACCCTGGAAACCGGCGCCGAGGTGCAGGTCCCGCTGTTCATCAACACCGGTGACAAGCTGAAGATCGACTCGCGCGACGGCAACTACCTCGGCCGCGTCAACGCCTGATCGTGACGGACTCCCCGGCAGACAAAAAGGGCTCGTTCAAGAAGCTCGGCGCACGCCACAAGGCGCGTCGCCGCGCCGTGGACCTGCTGTTCGAGGCGGAGGCGCGTGACGTCGACGTCTCCGACCTGCTCACCGAACGCGCCGACCTGGCGACCCGTGACCAGAGCGTGGCTCCCGTGCACGCCTACACCTCGGTCCTGGTCGAAGGCGTCGCCGACGACCTCGACCGGGTCGACGGCACCATCGAGGGCTACCTGCAGGACTGGACGCTGTCGCGCCTGCCCGCCGTCGACCGGGCGATCCTGCGGATCGCGGTGTGGGAGCTGTTCCACGCCACCGACGTGCCCCCGGTGGTCGCGGTCGACGAGGCCGTCGAGCTGGCCAAGGAGCTGTCGACCGACGACTCGCCGTCGTTCGTGAACGGCGTGCTGGGCCAGGTTGTGCAGGTCGCGCCGCAGGTGCGTGCCGCCGCGGCGGCCACCAGGGCCGCGCGGCCCGCGCCGGAGGACCGGTCGTGACGAACAAGTACCTCGTGATGGTCATGCGCACCCCGGCCTTCGATCAGTCCGTGGTCGAACCGCACCGCGCGTTCCTGCAGGAGCTGCTCGCCAAGGGGCAGCTGCAGGAGAGCGGCCGGTTCACCGGCGGCACCGGTGGCGCCTACGTCGTCCTGGCCGAAAGCCTGGACGCCGCAACGGCTATCGCGCACGCCGATCCGGTCCACACGACCGGAGCGTCGGAGCTGACGATCTACGAATGGGAGATCACCGTCTCGGCGTGAGACCTCCGGCGACAGCCGCGCATCCCACCCGGGTGCGCGGCTGTTGTCGTTCCTGGCCGCTTCCGGTGCGAATCACCGTGGCGTGCAGGAGAATGCAACCAGCATCGAACGCCGTCGGATCGGCGGGCTGGGGGAGACCGTGAGTGAGCATCCATCGCTGAGCAGCTGGCACCTGACCCGGGCGCAGTTGCTCTGGGCCGCACTCGGTTCGGCGGTCGTGTTCGCCATCCTGATCATGGCGCGGGGCAGTGTGCGCGAGATCTTCAAGGTGCAGCCGGATTTCGTGCTCGGACTGTCGCTGTCGATCAGCACGATCTTCTTCACCAAGGCGTTCTCCCGGTCGGGGATCGCCTCGGCGGTGCACCACATCCACGAGCCGCGCGATCCGAATGTGCTGGCCGCCTTGGATTCCGCGGTCGACCAGCGACTGCACGCGATGGGGTTGCACGAGAACGTCGCGCTGCTCAGCCGCGATATCGCGGTGGCCAGCAAGCGGATCAACGAGTTCTACGACCTGCAGGCAATGGAGCCGCGATTCCACGCGACGGCACCGTTGCTCCGGGTGGCGCTCACCGATCTCGACGACGCGCTGGCCGTCGTGAGCCGGGTCGCCGACCGCATCGGCACCACCGAAACCACGCAGGTGTACCGCATTCCGGAGGCGACCAGGTCGCATCTCAACGACGCGCTCCGCGATGTCATGGAGGCTTCGGCGCGGCGCAACGAGACCTATGAGGCGTTGCGCGCGCAGGTGGCCGGCGAATCGGTCGACGATCTGTGGGGCGTGTTCGCGGTGCTCACCTCCGACACGCTCAAAGCGCAACGTGATCTGGAATCGCTGGTGAGCAAGACGATCCAATCGGTGCCCGCCGACCGCATCGCCGTCCTGCAGGGCTATGTCGCGGCGTCGCTGAGCCGATTGGACACCGTCGGTGACCTGATCCGCGTACGTGGACTCGCCGCACCGCCCGCCCTGCAGATCATCGCCGAGGATCTGCGGCGTGCGCAGGCCAAGCTGACCCTGGCGCAGGAAACCGATGGCGGCCGGCCCGCGGCGGCCGTGGCTTGAGCCGGATCCCGACGGCCTCCGCCGGTGGGTGTACGGGAAACCGGCGGAGGCGCGACCGACGCTGGGTGGCGTGGTGTCGGGTGTGCGCTGGGCACGCAGGTGATCTTGCTACCTCGAGTGCACTCGAGGTCAAGCCGGTTCAGCGATCGGCGTGCACCAGCGGCGCGAGGAAGCCGGTGACCTGCGCTGTCGACGGTTGGCCCAGCCTGCGGCCGAGGACGTCCGAAGCGTCGGCGACGGCGCGGCACCGATCGGGGTCGGTGTTCGCCGGGTCGGCGGAGTAGCGTTCGCCGACCATGATCGCGCGCCCCGCCTCCCGTCCGGTGCGCAGTTCGTAGACGGTGATCTCGTAGGTCGCCCGGAACAGGTTGACGGTGCGGCCGATGGGCGCGCCCTGCGCCGCGGGGAGCTGGCAGGTCTGGACGAGGTCGCCCAGGCTGGTCTGGCGCATGCAGGCGATGAGCTGGACCGTGGACGTGTCGCTCGGATGCCAGGCGGGCGAATCGTTCGTCGCGACCATGGTGGCCAGGTCGCCCGACAGGTAGATCGGCCGCGCACCGTCGCGCTGGTACTCCGCGGCGTTCGGGAACGGCTTGCGGTCACCGCACATCCGGTCGTAGTCCGCCATCTCGAACCGGCTCGCCTGCACCGCGGTGATGGCGAAGAAGCCCGCCCCGAACAGGGCGATGAACAGCAGCAACCCGATTCCGGGCCCGATCCGCAGTCGCCGTCGCTCGCGAGGGCGTCGCTCGCGCACCGGAGTGTTGCGCCACCGTTCGAGCAGGGACGGCCCGCCGGACCTGCTCGATACCCGCTCCCGTGATCGGCTCGATGCGGCCGGGCGGGCCGGGGTCCGGTCCTGATCGACCCAGTCGCTCCAGTGTTCGCTGTCGTCGAATTGCTCGGCGGCGTGCTGTGTGGAATCGGGCCCGCCCGAGGGTGGCGACGACGACCATGCGGAACCGGCCGCGACGGCGTATCCGGGTGCCGCGAAATCCGGATGGTCGGGATCATCGTCCTCGGGCCAGGATTCGTAGTCCGTGTCGTCGTCCTCCGCCGGCTCCAGTTCGGCATCGCCCGAAATCTCGACGTCCGGAGCACCGCTCGGCACGGATGGGCTGCTCGCGGCTACGCTCGGTGCATAGGCGGCCGGGTCTAGCGGCGGCCCGGCGGAGCGATCGTCGGTCGACTTGACCAGTGACACAGCATCTCCTGCCTCCTCGCCGGAGGCGGTCGCCGCTGCGGTGGAGTCCTCGCCGGTGACAGGTTCGTTCGGCTCCTCTGGGACAGTGGCCGTTTCGTCGGGTGACGGATCGTTCTCGGCTGCGCCGCTACCGGAAGCCTCGACCCTCGCGCCCTCCCGGTCCGCGGACCCGGCCGGTCCTTCGTCCGCGGGATCCCCCGAGTGATCAGTTGTGCTCTCGGGCAGCTCCGCATCGTGACCGTCGTCATCTGCCCGCTCCGACGCAGTGTCGGTGGTGAACGGCGCTATCGGCGCATTCGTGGCAGTGTCCGGCGTGGGTTCGGGAGCTCCGGTTTCGGTGGAGGAGGTCTCGACCGTGGTGTCCGCGTGCTCGGCAGCGTGTCCGGCATCGTCCGCACCGTCGAGCGCAGTGCCGATGACGGGCGACGTCGGTGGCGTCTGTCCGGTTTCCCCGGCGGGGGCAGGGAAGTCGTCTGATGTGTGTTCAGAAGTCCCGGTGTCGGGAGACGAGTCCGTCGCGGGCAGTTCCACGGCCTGTTTCTGCTCACCCGAGGTGCCCTCGGGAAGCTCGGCTGAGACCTCGGCGCTCGGCGACGACGTATTCGGCGAGTCGTCCTCTGTGGCAGCCATACTCACCAATCCCGCCAACGGCGCGGCAGCACCGATCGTGTTCTCGCTGTGTGCCGGGGTGCCGTCCGCGGTCGCGGCGACCGAGCTCGACACCTGCTCGGCCGGTTCCCGCTCGGATGCCACGGCAGCCGACTCGTCAGCTCCGGCGGACTGCCACGGCCGATGGGTGAGCCGATCGATCGCGGCGAGAAAGCCGGGTGTGCTCGCCTGTGTCACCCGGGTACCCGCGCGCGAAGAACCACCCGCCCCGGAACCCGCGGCGGTCTTGCCCTCGTCGGCCTGCCCGAGTCCGACCGAGGCCGGCGCGGGCTTGCTCGAGGTCGACGGTTCGAGCCGCGCCGGAAAGCCCTGGTCCGCCAAGGCGACCCGGGAGGGCAGCAGGCGGCTGAGGTTCAGCGCCGCGAAGACCCGGCGCACGTCGTTGACACTGAGCCGGACCGTGCGCCCGGTCTCGGCGTGGAAGTAGTCGCGCAGCGACGAGGAATCGTCGCGTTCGATCAGCACCGCCCGGTACCCGTCGGCGATGCGGGCTTCCTCGAGGGTGATCTGCGAGCCGGGCTGGGGGACCAGCGCGACCACCGCGTTCACCCAGCCGAAGATCCCGGACTGCTGCAGCAGGTTCTTGGCGGCGAACACCTGCCTGCGCACCTGGACGAACGGATTGGGCACCCGCACCGCGTGGTAGAGCGCGGCCTCCTCGCCGTCGACCGTCCACGGACCGTTGGGTGGGGTGGCGAGTACGCCGTCCTGGCGCGCGGTGAACCCCTTCACCTCCACGACGGTGGCGCCCTGTGGCGTGCACACCAGCGCGTCGACCTCGACCGATCCGCCACGGCTCTCCGGCACATGGCAGCGGAAGATCGCCACGCCCCCTACCTCGGACGCGGCCCATTCCCGGATCGCCGCCGCGACGATCTCTTCTGCGCCTTCGAGTTCGGTTTCGTCCGCGACAACGACGATCACCACGACCCCCTGAGCAACCGATTGCGGACCCCTACCAGGATACGACCTCCGTCAGCCACATCGAAACCGAATCCTGTTGCCGAGCAACAGGATCGGCAATATCGATTACCGGTCTCACCGGGCACCGCCCGGGGCGGGCCCGGCAGAGGACTCGGCGTGGGACGAGGATTTCCATTCCAGCGGCGGGCGGGTCACCTGACCTGCGACAACGGCCGTTCCCGTCGGCCGGTGCACCGCGAGGAAGCCGAACGGCCGGTCGATGTGCACGGCGGTGATCGTCGACCACCGCTGCCTGGGTGCGCTGCCCGTGCGCATCGCCACGGCGGTGACGGCGGCGGCTTCGAACCCGGCGGCGTCGAACCGGGCCATCACATTCTGCCCGGCCGTGCTCACGGCCAGCGGATAGTCGGAGATCCCGGGAAACCCGGACTCTGCGCCGCTCGCGGCGGCCAGGCCGAACAGCGCGGCATGGCGGGCGAGGTCGTGCGCGCTGCGGACCTCGAACGGCGGAAGCTGCACCTCGACGCTGTCGCCGCCGCCGAAGGTCTTGCGCCGCGTCACCGTCAGGCACGGGGCCGTCGTGTCGGTGGTGGGCGCGCTCGGCCAGGGAATACCGTCGTCGAGCGCGGCCAGGCCGGCGGCCAGCGCGTGCCGTGGCCCGTCCGCGCCGATCAGCAGATGCACGTCGAGATCGCCGGTGCCGGTGACGATCACCCGGGTCACGTCGGCGCCGAGGACCGAGACGCTGCCGTCGGCATGGCCGTGCCGGTACAGGCCCGGTCCCTGATGTCCCCGCCACGGCCCGGATTCCGGCGTCCATCGGATCGGCTGGAACGGCGTCACCCAACGCGTCCGGGCGACCAGCGCCGTGGCCACCGCGAACACCGTCGAGGCATCGATGGTGACCGGGAACTTCTCGATCAGTCCGTCGGTGTGCTCGCTCGCCCAGGCATCTAGGGCGGCCTGATCCACGAGGATGCCCGCCGTGCCCGCGGGCATGCTGCGGACCCACTCGTCCCGCAGCGAGATTCCTGGCCGCACCCACGCGCCGGTCGCCACCGCGACCTCGGCCGAGGAATCGAGCGAGCGCAGCAGCTCCACCCCGGCCTCATGCGCCGCCTCGGCCGAAACCCCTACCGCCGCCGCCAATTCTGCCCGAGCCGACCCCTGTGCCGCACCGGCCAGCACCGCGAGCAACGACCACGCGCCCGCCCCCGACACCACGGCATCATCGTCGGCGAAGGTCGAAGTCCATCGTGCGGTCAGCGCATTCGACGAACGAACGGGCAACGCCAATCGACTCCCCATGCCCCGAATCCTACGACCAGCGTCCGGCCTCCGGCCGCGGCCGCCTCCTCATCGCCCGCCCAGGAGTCCGAATCCCCGGACTCGAATCGGGCTCGGCCGGTGGCTGATCGCCCCTGGCCGACGGGATTACGGTCGCAGCAGGATCGTGCCGAGCGCGGTCCGCTCCTCGAGTGTGCGGTGGGCATCGGCGGCGCTGGTCAGCGGCAGGACGGAGTCGATGCCGATGGTCAGCCGGCCCTGTGTGGCGGCGTCGAGGGCGGCCGATCGCTGACGGGCCACCTCGGCGAGCCAGGCTGGGCCCGCGCAGCCGGTGAGGGTGAGGCCGCGCAGGATGAGGTCGACGGCGGTGAGCTGGGCGGGGGTGCCTGCGAGCCAGCCGTAGCTGAGGATGCGGCCGGTGCGTGGGGTGATCAGCTCGAGCAGGGGGGTCAGGGAGTCGCCGCCGATCGAGTCGAAGACGACGTCGACGGTCTCGGCGGCCAGGACGGTGCGGAGCTGCTCGGGCCAGTCGGGCGCGGTGTGGTCGATGACCTCGGCGGCGCCGTATTCGCGGGCCAGCCGGGCCTTCTCGGCGCCGCCCGCGGTGGCGATCACGCGCACCCCGCGGGCCGCGCACAGCTGGGTCAGTGCGCTGCCGACCCCGGTGGCGGCCGCTTCGACCAGGACCGTCTCGCCCGGTGTCAGCGCCGCGGTCGCGACCAGTGCCAGGGCGACCGAGCCCGGCATCTGGGTGGCGGCGGCGAGGTCGGTGCTCAGCCCGTCAGGGATGACGGTCAGCGAATCCGCCTCGGCCACCACGAGTTCGGCGTACGCGCCGTAACCGCTGGTGGCGGCGACGACCCTGGCGCCGAGCAGCGCCGGATCCACACCGGCGCCGAGTTCGGTGACGGTGCCCGCCGCCTGGAACCCGAAGACCGCGGGCAGCGGGGCGGGGAAGGGGAAGGCGCCCGCCCGCACCTTGGTCTCCGGGTAGAGCACCGGGATCGCCTCGGCGCGGACGAGGACTTGTCCGTCGCCCGGTCGCGGTGCGTCGACCGCGCGCGGAACCAGCACCTCGGGTGCGCCGGTCTCGGTCATTACGATTGCCTGCATCAGAACTCCATAAGTTGACTGCCGGTCCAGATATCCGAACGATATGGACCGTCGGTCAACTTGTCAACGGATCGGCGGACGCCGAGGAAGCGATGCGATGACAGGCCCACGCCCCACCGAACGCGCCGACGCCGCGCGCAACCGTCGAGCGATCCTCGACGCCACCGCCGCGCTGCTGGCCGAACACGGTGCGGCGGGGGTGACGATGGATCGGGTCGCCGCCGCCGCGGGCGTCGGCAAGGGGACCATCTTCCACCGCTTCGGCAGCCGGGCGGGGTTGCTGTACGAGCTGGTGGCCGAGGGGGCGATCGCGCTGATGGCGGCGGTGACGGGCGGACCGCCGCCGCTGGGTCCCGGCGCTCCGGCGACCGACCGGCTACTGGCCTTCTTCGACGCGATGACGAGCATGGTCACCGACGACATCGAACTGATCGCCGCCTACAAGGCGATGCCGCCGCACCCCCGCAGCGCGGAATTCCACGCCTTCTGGGCCGAACACATCACCACGCTGCTGCGCGAGGTGCGCCCGGAGATCGACGCCGAGACGGTCGGCGCGCTGCTGCTGTCGACCCTCGGTGGGGAACTCGCGCAGCAGCTGGCCAGGGCCGGTGAGGTCGACCGATTGCGCGCGGGGGTGCGGGAACTCGTGCGCTCGGTGCTGAGCGCGACGTAACCGGCGAAGCCGTCACCGCACGTTGCGCGGGCGGAACTGGATGCTGATGCGCGGTCCGACCGGTCGTGCGGTCTTGGGCACCGCGTGCTCCCAGGTGCGCTGGCAGGCGCCACCCATCACCAGCAGATCGCCGTGTCCGGCGGTGAACCGCACGCTGGCCCCGCCGCCGCGCGGACGCAGCAGCAGGGCGCGTGGCGCGCCGACCGAGACGATCGCGACCATGGTGTCGTCGGTGGCGCCGCGCCCGATCGTGTCGCCGTGCCAGGCCACGCTGTCGCGGCCGTCGCGGTAGAAGCACAGGCCCGCGGTGCGGAAGGGTTCGCCGAGTTCGGCCGCGTAATGGCTGGTCAGCGCGTTGCGGGCGGCGACGAGGATCCGGTCGGGGAGTGGATCGTGCTCGCCGAAGAACGACACGAGGCGTGGCACGTCGACGACCCGGTCGTACATGGGCCTGCGCTCGGCGTGCCACGGCACCCGCTCCGCCAGCCGGTCGAATACCACGCTCGCGCCGCTCAGCCAGCCGGGCAGGACATCCACCCAGGCCGTCGCGTCGAGGTGCGTGCGCCGGATCGTCTCGATCGAACCCAGAGCAACCGCATCACCGTCGAACAGTGAACCTTGCAGGGGGAGCGACATGGCGACAGTCTAGCGCGTGTTCGAACACATGTTCGGTCAGCGCCAGTATTCGTACCGCGTGCCATCGGTATCGGCGACGAAGACGATCGCGTCGGCACCCTCGAGCCTGGCCGGCTCGAACGGCAGGTGACCGGGCACGATCGGCTCGCCCGCGCGGATCGAGACCGGGAGCGCCGCGCGCAGGGCGGGCGCGGGGAACAGCGCGCGGCGGGTGGTGGCCGCGGCCAGCTCGCCTTGGAGGGTGCCCGGTTCGCTGTTCGGGTTCGCGTCCGTCGCCACGAACGCGTACCGCTCGCCGAGGGTGAGCGCGACGAGCGCGCCCGCGCCGCACCAGTGCGCGTCGTCGCCACCCATGGTCATGGTGGACCCGGCGCGTTGCAGGTGCACGTTGTGCGCGAAGACCAGCGTCGGTCCGCGTCGCTGCTCTTCGGCGACGATCGCGAGCAGGTTGTCGGCCATCATCTCGGCGCGCACGCTGAGCAGGGTCGCGATGCGATCGGGGCCGGGTGTGGCCATGGCCGCGTGATAGCGCAGCAGGCCGAGGGCGGTGCGCGCGTAGGCGAGGGCGAGGTCGTAGCCGGCCGGGTCGGCGGGCCGCAGTGACGGTGCCGCGCGACGCAGCGCGCTCGCGATGTCGTCGGCGACCAGGCGCAGCGCGCGGGCGCGGTCGGAGCCGCCGATCGAGACGGCCGGGTCGTACACGGCCGCCGGGTTCGACCAGTCGGCGTCCGCGCCGAGCAGGGTCTCGAGATCGCGCATCGATGCCGGTCGCAGCGGTTCGGACAGGTATTCGCCCGCTGTGGTCAGGGCGTGGCGCGGGCTGGGCACGTCGGTCTGGTCGAGCGGCGCGTCGAAGCCGTGGAAGCGAATGCGGTCCGCGGGAGCGCGGCCCGCGTTGTACGCGCGCAGCCATTCGACGAGTTCGCGATTGCCGGGCACGCCACCGAACCGGTGGCTGAATCCGGTCGCCAGGACCGTCTCGATATCGGTCGTCGCTCCGTTGATGTAGTCGTCGACGATCGGTGCGGCGAAGACGTCGGACTCCAGCGCGATCGACCGGAACCCCCGCTCGGCCAGCTGCGCCAGGAGTTCGTTGCGCAGCAACGGAAATGCCGCGATTCCGTGGGTGGGTTCGCCGAGGGCGAGCAGGACCGGCGCTGCGGCGCGGGTGGCGAGCAGGTCGTCGATGGCGCGGCCCAGGCTCGCGGAGTCGTCGAGCTGGCGGCCGAGGTCGCGCGGCGTGGTGGCGATAGGCATGAACTCTCCTTTGTCGGAAGGGCACTGCCTTCGACAGTATCGTTGAAGAATCGAGTGAAACTTTCTCGAAAATGTGCTGGTAAGAGTCGAGAAAAGTCTCAAAGGAGGCACGACTTGCGGCCGATCGATCTGGCCCGGGAACACGGATTGTCCGCACAGGCGATCCGCAACTACGACGAGGCGGGCATCCTCCCGCCGGCCGACCGCAGCGAGTCCGGATACCGGCGATACACGCCCCGGCACGCGCAGGCGCTGCGGGCCTTTCTCGCCTTGCGCGGGGGACACGGGCATCAGCAGGCGACCGCGATCCTGCGGGCCGTCCACCGCGGTGACCGCGAATCCGCGTATCGGCTCCTCGATGTCGCGCACGTCGCGTTGCTCGACGAGCGCGCCACCCGCACGGAGGTCGCCACCGCGCTGGGGAGTCTGTCGACCACCGCGCCCGCCCCGCTCGCCGGTCGAGCGTTGACCGTCGGCGAGCTCGCGCGCCGCATCGGCGTGCACCCGGCGACGTTGCGCACCTGGGAAACCGCGGGCATCCTGCGCCCCGCCCGCGACCCGGGCACGGGCTATCGCCACTACGGAGCAGAGGGTGCGCGTGACGCCGAGATCGCTCGCCAGCTGCGGCGTGGCGGATATCGGCTGCCCCAGGTCGCGCAGTTCGTGGAAACACTGCGGGCGGCGGGCGGGACCGATGCGTTGAGCGTGTTTCTCGAGGATTGGCAGGATCGGCTCACCGCGCGCAGCCGGCACCTGCTCGCCGGGGCGGCCCAGCTCGACGCCTATCTCCGCATGCTCGATGAGCCGTAGCGGCGGGGGAATTCGGCGAAAGCCGGAGTGGGCGAGCGGGAAACGTTCCGCGCCCCTTCCAAGGTATAGCCGACCCGGGGGCTTGTGGCAAGACCCCGGTCGTCCTGCAGAATCGCTCCTCGACGTTCGGACCGGCGACAGTGGGAGTGACGCAAGTGCGTGAAATGAAGACCGACGTGATCGTTGTCGGCGCCGGACCTGCCGGACTGATGCTGGCCGGGGAACTGTCCCTGGCCGGGGTGCGCCCCGTGGTGCTGGAGCGGCGCGCGGAGCCGGGCACCGCGCACAAGGCCAGCGGCCTCGGTGGCCGGATTCTGGACATGCTGCGCTACCGGGGCCTGCTGGACCGCTTCGCCGCCGTCGGCAGCCCGATCCCGGCGCCGATCTTCCCGTTCGGCGGCATGCACGTCGACTTCACCCCGCTGGCGGACGGGCCGATGGACGCGATGGGGATTCCGCAGGCGCGGGTCGAGCAACTGCTCGCCGAGTGGGCCGCCGAGCTCGGCGCCGAGATCCGCCGCGGGCACGAGGTGATCGCGCTCGACCAGGACGACGACACGGTGACTGTCGAGGTCTCAGGGCCGGACGGCCGTACCGGGTGCGGGCGCAATACGTCGTCGGCTGCGACGGCGGTCGCAGCCGAATCCGGGAACTGGCCGCGATCCCGTTCCCCGGCAATACCTTTCCCGAGATCAATCGGCTCGGTGTGGTCGCGCTGCCGGACTCGGTCGCCGTGCTCGACGACGGCGGCATCGATGTGCCCGGCTTCGGCCCGATCGCTCCCGGCTTCACCCGCACCGAGCGTGGCGTCTTCGCGATCGGTCCGGTGCAGGCCGACGAGCGGGTGATGTTCTTCCAGACCACCGAGGAAGAGTTCACCGAATACGACAACGACGATCCGCTGACGCCGGCCGAAATCGGTGCCAGCGCCCAGCGGGTCCTCGGCGCCGAGTTGCCGCTGGGTGCGCCGGTCCGGTTGTCGCGCTACCAATTCCAGGCCCGCCGGGCGCAGCGCTACCGGTCCGGCCGGGTCCTGCTGGCCGGCGATGCCGCGCACCTGCTGCCCGCCACCGGCACGGCGCTCAACGTCGGCATGCTCGACTCGGTCAACCTGGCCTGGAAGCTCGCCGCCACCGTGCGGGGCACCGCCCCGGCCGGTCTGCTCGACACCTACCACGACGAACGGCACGTCGCGGCGGGCCGGGCGCTGCAGCAGACCCGCGCTCAGGCCGCGCTGCGCCGCGGCCAGGACGAGGCCGCCGACGCCCTGCGCGCGGTCTTCGGGGAACTGTTCGCCGACGAGCCCGCGCTGCGCAGGCTGGCGGGCATGATCTCCGCCAACGACGTCCGCTACCCGGTTCCCGGCACCGACCCGCACCCGCTGGCGGGCGCCTTCGCGCCCGACCTCACGCTGCTCACCGAACAGGGCACGACCAGCGTCGCCGAACTGATGCACGCCGCGCGCCCGGTCTTCCTCGACCTCGCCGACCGCGCGGAGCTGCGCGAACTCGCCCTGGCACGCGAGCCGCGGATCGTGATCGTCACGGCCGAGGCCGAGGACCGGCCCGCCGACGCGCTGCTGCTGCGGCCCGACGCCTACGTCGCCTGGGCCGCGGGCCTCGACGAGTCCGCCGACACCGCGACGCCCGCACTGCGCGCCGCGCTCGACACCTGGGTCGGCCTGCCCTGACGAGGCCGTCGCGGATCAGCGGGCGACGGTGGTCGGCTGCTGGATCCGCGACAACTTCTCGGGATTGCGGACCACGTAGAGGCCGGTGATGGCCCCGTCGTCGAGCCGGACGGTGACGATGCTGTCGAGCTTGCCGTCGAGCCGCAGGATCAGGGCGGGCGCGCCGTTGATCCGGGTCGGCTCCGTCGACACCACACCGGGGAATCGGGGCAGGCCGCCCGCCATCAGCCGCGCGACCTTGTCGGCCCCCGTGATCGGCCGCACGACCGCCTTGACCACGCCGCCGCCGTCGGCGAGCAGCACCACCTCCGGTGCGAGCAGATCGAGCAGTCCCTGCAGGTCGCCGGTCTCGACCGCCCGCGCGAACGCCGCGAGCGCGTCGCGGCTCTGCGCCGAGGACACCGTGCCGCGTGGCCTGCGCGCGGCCACGTGGGCCCTGGCCCGGTGCGCGATCTGGCGCACCGCGGCCGGGCTCTTGTCCACCGCGGCGGCGATCTCGTCGTAGGCCAGGTCGAAGACCTCGCGCAGGACGAAGACGGCCCGTTCTATCGGCGCGAGCGTCTCGAGTACCAGCATCATCGCCATCGAGACGCTGTCGGCCAGTTCGACGTCCTCGGCGACATCCGGCACGGTGAGCAGCGGTTCGGGCAGCCACGGCCCGACGTAGGTCTCCTTGCGCCTGCCCAGGGTGCGCAGCCGGGTCAGTGACTGCCGGGTGGTGATCCGGACGAGATACGCGCGCGGGTCGCGGATCTCGGCCTGGTCGACATCGGCCCAGCGCAACCAGGTTTCCTGCAGTACGTCCTCGGCGTCGGCGGCCGAGCCGAGGATCTCGTAGGCGACCGTGAAGAGCAGGTTGCGGTGCGTCACGAAGGCCGCGGTGGCGGCGTCGGTTCCGTCGCTCATGGGTGGTCCTGTCTGTCGGTGCCGGTCTTCCTCATGAGACGCCGCCGCCCGCCCCGGTGTGACAGTGGGGTCGGTCACGTCGCGGTTCCGCGTTGAAATCCGCGGTCGGCTGTGGATTACTCCTGGAGTGGATGCGATCTCGACGACCGAGCGGCCGACCCGCGCCCTGCTGCCCGGCTGGTCGGTGCCACTGGTGTTCGTCGTCGGCGCGACCTCGCAGTATCTCGGCGCGGCCCTGGGCGTGTTCCTGTTCGACACCACCGAACCGGCGACCGTGGCATGGTTGCGCGCGGCCGCGGCCGCGGTGGCGTTGCTGGCCTGGCGGCGACCGTGGCGCGGCCGGTGGACCCGGCGGGGCATCGCCGTGGCGGCGGGCTTCGGCGTCGTCACGGTGTCGATGAACATCGTGTTCTACGAGGCGATCGCGCGGATTCCGCTCGGTACCGCCGTCGCCATCGAATTCCTCGGCCCGGTGGCCGTGGCCACGCTCGGCTCGCGCCGGGCCAGGGATGTGCTCGCGGTCGTGCTGGTCACCGTCGGGGTGCTGTTGCTGGCCGGGGTGCAGTTCGACGTCGAGCCGGTCGGGGTGGCGTTCGCGGTCGCCTCGGCGGTGCTGTGGGCCGGCTACATCCTGGTCGGTAAGCGGGTCGCCGACGCGGGCGACGGCCTGGACTCGCTCGCCGTCGGCATGGCGGCCGCCGCGGTCCTGCTCGCGCCGTTCGTCCTGATTCCGCAGCTCGCGATCGACGCGTCCGTCTTCGCCGATCCCCGCACCTGGCTGCTCGGGCTCGGCGTCGGCGTGCTGTCCAGCGCGGTCCCGTACGCCCTGGACCAGGTCGTCCTGACCGCGGTCGGCCGCGCCCGCTTCGCCCTGCTGCTCGCCCTGCTCCCCGCCACCGCCGCCGTGGTCGGCGCCATCGCGCTGGCCCAGCGCCCGACCGCCCTCGAACTGACCGGCATCGCCCTGGTCATGCTGGCGCTGACGGTCAGCGCCCTACCCACCCGCCGGCCCGTCCCGGAACCACCCGCTCCGCTGTAGCCCTCCCGGCAGGAGATCTTCGCGAGGAAACGACCGCGACAGCCGTTGCGGCGACTCGCCGTGCGTGATCGATCGCATTTGACCCTGACGTAGCGTCAGGGTCGACCATGCCCGTATGAACACATCATTCCCCGCTTTCGAGATCAGCCCGGTCCCCGTTCCCGGCCCGGATGCTGTTGCGCCCGAACCGTTCCGCGGTATCTACGGCATGCCGATGTTCGTCATCGTGCCGACCGCGGATCTCGCCGCGTCGGTCGACTTCTGGGTCCGTGGGCTCGGGTTCTTCGACCTTTTCTCGGTGCCGGAGCAGCTGACCCATCTGCGCCGCTGGGCATTTCAGGACGTCCTGCTGGTGCCGGGGGAACGTCCGGCCGACGCGCCCACCACGACCGTGAGTTTCTCGTGTGTCCTCGGGGAGATCGACGGGATCGTCGCCGCGTGCGAGGCGGTGCTGCCCGGCTGCACGACCGGGCCCCGGCTCATGCCCTGGAACTCCGTCGAAGTGGAGGTCCGCACCCCGGAGAATCTTCGCGTCATCATGACGGCCGCCCAGCCGTGGGACCCGGACAGCCCGGCGGCCGCGCACCTTCGGTCGATCGGCATCGAGGCGCCTGAGCAGTGACGAGCGCCGGACACGGCACACTGGAGGCCGTGTCCGAACCGCTCACCGTCGGCGTCGCCGCGGAACTGCTCGGCGTCACGACGCGCACACTGCACCACTGGGACGCGGTCGGGCTGGTGCACCCGTCCGGCCGCACCGGCGCCGGCTATCGCCTCTACACCGCGGCCGACCTGGTCCGCGCCCAGCGGGTGGTCGTCTACCGCGAGCTGGGGGTGCCGTTGGACGAGATCGGCGCGTTGCTGGACGCGCCGGCCGCCGACGCCCTGGCCACCCTGCGCAAGCAACGCGACGCGCTGCACGCCAGATTGCGCCGGTTGCGGCGCACGACCGAGGCGATGGACCGGATGATCGAGGCCAGGGAGTCGGGCATCCGGCTCAGCCCGCAGGACCAGGTCGCGATCTTCGGCGGGGACTGGCAGCCCGCCTGGGTGGCGCAGGCCCGCGAGCGGTGGGGTGATACTCCGCAGTGGACCCAGTACGCCGAGCGCGTGGCGGACCGGTCGGCGCAGGACTGGCAGCGCATCGCCGAGGACACCGCCGCCCTGCACGCCGACCTGGCCGACGCCCTCCGCGCGGGCGTCGCGCCCGGCAGTTCCCGGGCCGACACGCTGGCCGAACGGCATCGCGCGTCGATCGCCGTCTACTTCGACTGCACGCACGCGATGCACGTCTGTCTCGGGCGCCGCTACGTCGGCGACGCGGAGTACACGGCGTTCTACGACGCCATCGAGCCCGGCCTGACCAGCTGGCTGAGCGCGATCATCGACGCCAATGCCAGCGCGCACGGCGTCGATCCGGAGACCGCCACCTGGGACTAGTCCGGCGCCGAACGAGCTGTCACAGTGATGATCCGGCGGTTACCCGGACAATGCGGCGGGCTCGGTGCGCGCGGCCCGTCGTGATCCGCTCGACGCACCTCACCCCGTGAAGCCGAATACCAGCGCGGCGACCACCAGCGTGGCGAGCGCACCGGGACCGATCGCCACGGTGAGCACGAGAAACGAACCGGTGCTGAGGTTTCCGGCCGCGATGGCTACCGGGCGCACCGACGCCACGACGCGCCGACGAGCAGCCCGACCCCGGGCGCTCACCCCGAGGCCTCGATGACCGAGGTCGCGGCGACCCACGCCGACGCGCTCGATGTCGAGGTCCGGGCATTGTGGGTGCGTCGAGCGGTGCTGCGCGCGGTGGCCACCCGGGAACCCACCACTCCGGAGATGGATGGAACTCGCGGAGCTGTTGCACGACAACGACTTCCGTGACGCGGTCCGGGAGATGGCCGAGTATCGGGCCAGGGAGCGCGCCGCGGGCGACACCACCGGTCTGCACCACGAGCTGACCGAGGTGGCGCGGGCGGAGGTCGCTGCGGCCGTCGCCGCGGGTGTGGTTCCCGGCAGCGCGGCGGCGGCGCGGGTGCTCGACGCGCTCACCGCCCGCTACGCGAGCACGTTCGAACGCCCCGACGACCCGGCGCTGCGCCGATGGATCCGCGAGGTCGCGGATGATCCACGCGTGCACCGTTATCGGCGGTTGCTCGCCATCGTCAACGGCTGGCCCGAACAACCGGACCCGACCCCGGTGTTCACCTGGTTCGCGCAGGCCCTGCGGGCGGCCACGCCTGACCCCGCTCTCCGGCCGTGACCCGGCGCCACGGTCGGCGAGCAGTTCAGCCCCGCGTCGTAGAGTTGTCGACCTCGTGGATCGTGATGGTGGGCTCCGTGCTCATGCCGACCTCCTGATTCAGCGGCGGGAAGTGGACGGCGATGTCGCATCGGTCGACTCGTGAATACCGTCACGTGCGCTCGCGGCCGAGCGGCCGGGCCGGGAGGTGAAACCGCAGCGCTCACACAGGTTTCGGTTCGGGTGTGATCGGTGACGCACATCCCGGGGCGGTGTGGGGCTTCGTGGCCGCGCTCACAGGTGGGCCTACCTGGTCAAAGGCCGGTCGGGACGCTGATAGGGTGGAGCGCGAGTAAGGCATCCTTTAACGGACCGTCCGGTGAGGCGGGGAAGGAGGTCGGCATGGCTGTGCCCGAACGGGCGGCCAAAACCGGCGCGGGCGAAACATCGCAGCGGCACACTCCCGAGTGGGTGGCAGCCGGCCGCGAGCTGTTGTCGCCATCGGACGTGAACCGGACCGTCGCGCGCATCGCGCATCAGATCATCGAGAAGACCGCCCTGGATTCCGGCGACGCCGACGCACCGCGGGTGGTTCTCATGGGCATCCCGACTCGCGGCACCACGCTGGCCAACCGGCTCGCCGCCAAGATCGAGGAATTCTCCGGCGTGCGGCCCGCGCTGGGCTCGCTCGACATCACCCTCTACCGCGACGACCTGCGCAGCCGTCCGCACCGTCCGCTCGAGCGGACCTCGGTGCCCGACGGCGGCATCGAGAACGCCCTCGTCGTCCTCGTCGACGACGTGCTGTTCTCCGGTCGCACCGTCCGCTCGGCCCTCGACGGCCTGCGCGACCTCGGCCGCCCCCGCGCGGTCCAGCTCGCGGTGCTGATCGACCGCGGCCACCGCGAACTGCCGATCCGTGCCGACTACGTGGGCAAGAACGTGCCGACCTCGCGCGCCGAGGACATCTCGGTCCTGCTGACCGAACACGACGGACACGACGGTGTGTATCTGCACCAGGAGGCGCAGGCATGAGGGCGCGCAGCGACCGAACAGTGAACACAGCCATCCGATGGTTCACGTCGGAGCCGAGCGCCGGCGAGGTGGCGGCGTGAAGCATCTGCTGACGGTCGCCGACCTCGATCGGGGCACCGCCACCGAACTCCTCGACGAAGCCGAGCGCTTCGAACAGGCCCTGCTCGGCCGCGAGGTGAAGAAGCTCCCGACGCTGCGCGGGCGCACCGTGATGACGGTGTTCTACGAGAACTCGACCCGCACCCGGGTGTCGTTCGAGGTCGCGGGCAAGTGGATGAGCGCCGACGTGATCAACGTGAGCGCGTCCAGCTCCTCGGTCTCCAAGGGCGAATCGCTGCGCGACACCGCGCTCACCCTGCACGCGGCGGGCGCCGACGCGCTGATCGTGCGGCACCCGGCCTCCGGTGCCGCGCACCAGATCGCGCGCTGGATGGAGCAGTGGGCGCGCGAGGAGAACCGCGTCGCGCCCTCGATCATCAACGCCGGTGACGGCACCCACCAGCACCCCACCCAGGCGCTGCTCGACGCGCTGACCCTGCGCCAGCGCCTCGGCGACATCGAGGGCAAGCGGATCGTGCTGGTCGGCGACATCCTGCACAGCCGGGTTGCCCGCTCGAATGTGGTGCTGCTGAACACCCTCGGCGCCGAAGTCGTGCTGGTCGCCCCGCGCACCCTGCTGCCGGTCGGCGTGGAGTCCTGGCCGTGCCGGGTCGCCACCTCACTCGACGCCGAACTGCCCGGCGCCGACGCGGTCATGATGCTGCGGGTGCAGGCCGAGCGGATGAACGGCGGCTTCTTCCCGTCGGCCCGCGAGTACTCGATCAACTACGGACTGTCCGAGCGCAGGCTCGGCCTGCTCGGCGACGACGCGGTGGTGCTGCACCCCGGTCCGATGCTGCGCGGCATGGAGATCGCCTCGGCGGTCGCCGACTCGCCGAAAGCGGCGGTCCTGCAACAGGTGACGAACGGAGTGCACATGCGAATGGCCGTGTTGTTCCGGCTGCTCGTCGGCACCCAGGAGGAAGTGGCGTGAGTGAGCTGCTGATCAAGAACGTCCGGCCCTATGGCGAGGGCGAGCCGGTCGACGTGCTGGTGCGCGACGCCGTCATCGCCGAGATCGGCACGGGCATCGAGGCTCCGGCGGGCGCGGAGGTGATCGACGGCGAGGGCCAGATCCTGCTGCCCGGCTTCGTCGACCTGCACACCCACCTGCGCGAGCCCGGCCGCGAAGACACCGAGACGATCGAAACCGGTTCGGCCGCAGCCGCGCTGGGTGGCTACACCGCGGTCTTCGCGATGGCCAACACCAGCCCGGTCGCCGACTCGCACGTCATCACCGATCACGTGTGGCGGCGCGGCCAGGAGGTCGGCCTGGTCGACGTGTTCCCGGTCGGCGCGGTCACCGTCGGGCTCGAGGGCAAGCAGCTCGCCGAGATGGGGACCATGGCCGCGGGTGTCGGCCAGGTGCGGATGTTCTCCGACGACGGTCACTGCGTCTACGACCCGCTGATCATGCGCCGCGCGCTGGAGTACGCGAACTCGCTGGGCGTGCTCATCGCCCAGCACGCGGAGGAGCCGCGGCTGACCGAGGGCGCCGTCGCGCACGAGGGCCCCAACGCCGCGCGCCTCGGCCTGGCCGGCTGGCCGCGCGCCGCCGAGGAGTCGATCGTCGCGCGCGATGCGCTGCTGGCCCGCGATGCCGGCGCCCGCGTGCACATCTGCCACGCCTCCACGGCGGGCACCGTCGAACTGGTGAAATGGGCCAAGTCCCAGGGCATCTCGATCACCGCCGAGGTCACCCCGCATCACCTGCTGCTCGACGACTCGCGCCTGGAGACCTACGACGCGGTCAACAAGGTGAACCCGCCGCTGCGCGAGTCCGCCGACGTCGCCGCCCTGCGCCAGGCGCTGGCCGAGGGTGTCATCGACTGTGTCGCCACCGACCACGCCCCGCACGCCGAGCAGGACAAGTGCTGCGAGTTCGCGGCCGCCCGCCCCGGCATGCTCGGGCTCGAGACCGCGCTGTCGATCATCGTGCAGACGATGGTGCAGCCCGGTCTGCTCGACTGGCGCGGGGTCGCGCGGGTGATGAGCGAGAAGCCCGCCGCGATCGTCGGCCTCGACGACCACGGCCGCCCGATCGCCGTCGGTGAACCGGCCAACCTCACGCTGATCGACCCCGACGCCGAGTGGACGGTGCGCGGCGCCGAACTGGCGAGCATCTCGAACAACACCCCGTTCGAGGACATGACGTTCCCGGCCCAGGTGTCAGCCACCGTGCTGCGCGGCCGGGTAACTGCCCGCGAGGGCAAGGCGGCCGGGATCTAGGAGGCCAGGAACGTGGAAAGAATTCTGTGGGTACTGGGGTGTCTGGTCTTCTTCCTGGCGTGCCTGTGGCTGATGTACCGGGCCTGGCAGAAGAAGGCCGCGCGCCAGCAGGCGCGCATCGGCGAGCTGCCGACGGTGCCCGCCGAGCTCGGCGCGCAACTACTGGAACCGACCACCGGCCTCTACCTGGGCAGCACCATCGCGCCCAGCTGGCAGGACCGGATCGCGGTCGGTGACCTGGGATTCCGGGCGACCGCCGAACTGACGCGGTTCGAACGCGGAATCCTGCTCGAACGCGACGGGGCGACGCCGATCTGGATTCCGCAGGAATCCGTGGCGGCCGTGCGCACCGAACGCGGACACGCGGGCAAAGTGATGACAGAGAATGGTGTGCTGGTAATTCGCTGGACACTGCCGACCGGAACCGAGATCGATACCGGATTCCGGGGCGACGACAAGACGGTGTACCCGGCATGGACAGCGGACGTGACCAGGGCGAGGACGGGAGACGACGAATGACGAAGACTAAGGCAGCCCTCGTGCTGGAGGACGGCCGCGTGTTCCGCGGTACCGCCTTCGGCGCGGAGGGTCAGACCCTGGGCGAGGCGGTGTTCTGCACCGCGATGACCGGCTACCAGGAGACCCTGACCGACCCCAGCTACGACCGCCAGATCGTGGTGGCCACCGCCCCGCAGATCGGCAATACCGGCTGGAACGACGAGGACGACGAGTCCGGCAAGATCTGGGTCGCCGGCTACGCCGTGCGCGACCCCTCGCCGATCTCCTCCAACTGGCGCGCCACCGGCACGCTGCAGGACCAGCTCGACAAGCAGAACGTGGTCGGCATCGCCGGCATCGACACCCGCGCGGTCGTGCGCCACCTGCGCACCCGCGGGTCGATGAAGGCCGGCATCTTCTCCGGTGCCGCCCTCGCCGCCGACGACGAGCTGCTGGCCCGGGTCAACGGGCAGCCCTCCATGCTCGGCGCGGATCTGGCCGACGAGGTCAGCACCGACGGCATGTACACGATCGAGCCGGTGGGTGACCACCGCTTCACCGTCGTCGCGGTGGACCTGGGCATCAAGACCAACACCCCGCGCATGTTCGCCGAGCGCGGCGTGCGCACGCACGTGGTGCCGTCGAGCACCTCCCTCGACGACATCCTGGCGCTGAACCCCCACGGTGTCTTCCTCTCGAACGGCCCCGGCGACCCGGCCACCCAGACCGGCGCGATCGCGCTGACCCAGGGTGTGCTCGAGCGCGGGATCCCGCTGTTCGGCATCTGCTTCGGCAACCAGATCCTGGGCCGGGCGCTGGGCCGTGACACCTACAAGATGAAGTTCGGCCACCGCGGCATCAACATCCCGGTGGTCGAAGCGGGCACCGGCCGTATCTCCATCACCGCGCAGAACCACGGCTTCGCCCTCGAGGGCGAGAAGGGCGAGGTGTTCGACACCCCCTTCGGCAAGGCCGAGGTCTCCCACATCTGCGCCAACGACGGCACCGTCGAGGGTGTGCGACTGATCGACGGTCGCGCCTTCTCGGTGCAGTACCACCCCGAGGCCGCCGCAGGCCCGCACGACGCCGCATACCTGTTCGACCGTTTCGCCGGTCTCATGGAAGGAGCCTGATGCCTCGCCGCGAGGATCTGAAGCACATCCTGGTGATCGGCTCTGGCCCGATCGTGATCGGCCAGGCGTGCGAATTCGACTACTCGGGTACCCAGGCGTGCCGGGTGCTGCGGTCCGAAGGACTGCGCGTATCGCTGGTGAACTCCAACCCGGCGACCATCATGACCGACCCCGAATTCGCCGACTCCACCTACGTGGAGCCGATCACCCCCGAATTCGTCGAGAAGGTCATCGAGAAGGAGCGTCCCGACGCCATTCTCGCCACCCTGGGCGGCCAGACCGCCCTCAACACCGCGGTCGCGCTGCACGAGCGCGGGGTGCTGGAGAAGTACAACGTCGAGCTGATCGGCGCCGACTTCGACGCCATCCAGCGCGGTGAGGACCGGCAGAAGTTCAAGGACATCGTCGCCAAGGTCGGCGGCGAAAGCGCCCGCAGCCGGGTCTGTTACACCATGGACGAGGTCCGCGAGACCGTCGCCGAACTCGGTTTCCCGGTCGTCGTGCGCCCGTCGTTCACCATGGGTGGCCTCGGTTCGGGCATGGCCTACAACGACGAGGACCTCGACCGCATCGCCGGTGGCGGCCTGGCCGCCTCGCCGACCGCGAACGTCCTGATCGAGGAGTCCATCCTCGGCTGGAAGGAATTCGAGCTCGAGCTCATGCGCGACGGCCGCGACAACGTGGTCATCGTCTGCTCGATCGAGAACGTCGACCCGATGGGCGTGCACACCGGTGACTCGGTCACCGTCGCCCCGGCCATGACGCTCACCGACCGCGAGTACCAGAAGATGCGCGATCTCGGCATCGCCATCCTGCGTGAGGTCGGCGTCGACACCGGCGGCTGCAACATCCAGTTCGCGGTCGACCCGAAGGACGGTCGCCTGATCGTCATCGAGATGAACCCGCGCGTCTCGCGCTCCTCGGCGCTGGCGTCGAAGGCCACCGGCTTCCCGATCGCCAAGATCGCCGCCAAGCTGGCCATCGGCTACACCCTCGACGAGATCGTCAACGACATCACCGGCGAGACCCCGGCCTGCTTCGAGCCGACCCTGGACTACGTCGTCGTGAAGGCGCCGCGGTTCGCGTTCGAGAAGTTCCCCGGCGCCGACGCCACGCTGACCACCACCATGAAGTCGGTGGGCGAGGCGATGTCGATGGGCCGCAACTTCTCCGAGGCGCTCGGCAAGGTGCTGCGCTCGCTCGAGACCAAGGCCGCCAGCTTCTGGACCCTCGAGGACGGGCAGTGGGCGCCGCAGGACCCCAGCGATCCGGCGTCGGTGCGCGAAGCCATCGAGGCCATCCTCGCCGACCTGCGCGTGCCCACCGAAGGCCGGATCTACCAGGTCGAGCGGGCCCTGCGCTACGGCGCGAGCATTGAGGAGACCGCGCTGGCCTCCGGCGTGGACCCGTGGTTCGTGGCCGAGGTCGCCGGCCTGGTCGCGCTGCGCCAGGAAGTGCTCGACGCGCCGGTCCTGGACGAGGACCTGCTGCGCCGCGCCAAGCACTACGGCCTGTCCGACCGCCAGCTCGCCGCCCTGCGGCCCGAGCTCGCGGGCGAGTCGGGCGTGCGCTCGCTGCGCCACCGTCTGGGCGTGCGGCCGGTCTACAAGACCGTCGACACCTGTGCCGCCGAGTTCGAGGCCAAGACGCCGTACCACTACAGCTCCTACGAGCTGGATCCCGGCGCGGAGTCCGAGGTCGCGCCGCAGCGTGAGCGCGACAAGGTGATCATCCTGGGCTCGGGCCCCAACCGCATCGGTCAGGGCATCGAGTTCGACTACTCGTGCGTGCACGCCGCCCAGACCCTCTCGGCCGCGGGCTACGAGACCGTCATGGTCAACTGCAACCCCGAGACCGTCTCCACCGACTACGACACCGCCGATCGCCTCTACTTCGAGCCGTTGACCTTCGAGGACGTCCTCGAGGTGTACCACGCCGAAACCGAGTCGGGCACCGTCGCCGGTGTGATCGTGCAGCTCGGCGGCCAGACCCCGCTGAGCCTGGCGCAGCGGCTCACCGACGCCGGCGTGCCGGTCGTCGGTACCTCCGCGGCCGCGATCGACCTGGCCGAGGACCGCGGCGAGTTCGGTGACGTGCTCGTCGCCGCCGGCCTGCCCGCGCCCAAATACGGCACCGCCACCACGGTCGAGCAGGCCAAGAAGATCGCCACCGAGATCGGCTACCCGGTGCTGGTGCGCCCGTCCTACGTGCTGGGCGGTCGCGGCATGGAGATCGTCTACGACGAGACCTCGCTCGAGGGCTACATCTCCCGCGCCACCGAGCTCAACCCCGAGCACCCGGTGCTGGTCGACCGCTTCCTGGAAGACGCCATCGAGATCGACGTCGACGCCCTGTGCGACGGCGAGGAGGTCTACCTCGGCGGCGTCATGGAGCACATCGAGGAAGCCGGAATCCACTCCGGTGACTCCGCCTGCGCGCTACCCCCGATCACCCTGGGCCGCAGCGACATCGAGGCCGTGCGCCGCTCCACCATCGCGCTGGCCAAGGGCATCGGCGTGAAGGGCCTGCTCAACGTGCAGTACGCCCTCAAGGACGACATCCTCTACGTGCTCGAGGCCAACCCGCGCGCGAGCCGCACGGTGCCGTTCGTCTCCAAGGCGACCGCGGTGCCGCTGGCCAAGGCCTGCGCGCGCGTCATGCTCGGCGCCTCCATCGCGGACCTGCGCAAGGAAGGCATGCTGCCGCCCGAGGGCGACGGCGGCCACGTGCCGCTGGACGCGCCGGTCGCGGTGAAGGAGGCCGTGCTGCCGTTCCACCGGTTCCGTCGCGCCGACGGTTCCGGCGTGGACTCGCTGCTCTCCCCGGAGATGAAGTCCACCGGCGAGGTCATGGGCATCGACGCCGACTTCGGTACCGCCTTCGCCAAGAGCCAGGCCGCCGCCTACGGCTCGCTGCCGACCGAGGGCACCGTGTTCGTCTCCGTCGCCAACCGCGACAAGCGCGCCATGGTGTTCCCGATCAAGCGCCTGCACGACCTGGGCTTCCGCATCCTCGCCACCGAGGGCACCGCGGAAACGCTGCGCCGCAACGGCATTCCGTGCGAGCAGGTGCGCAAGCACTCCGACCCGGAAGCCACCGATCCGGCCACCGGGATGCCGGAGGCCTCGATCGTCGAGCAGATCCGCGACGGCGAGATCGACATCGTGTTCAACACCCCCTACGGCAACTCGGGCCCCCGTGTGGACGGCTACGAGATCCGCACCGCCGCGGTGGGCGCGAACATCCCGTGCATCACCACCGTGCAGGGCGCGGCGGCGGCGGTGCAGGGCATCGAGGCGAGCATCAACGGCGGCATCGGCGTGCGCTCGCTGCAGCAGCTGCACTCGGTGCTGCGGGGCTGACATGCACAGCTTCGGTTACCGGTTGCAGCACGCGATGCGGGAATTCGGCCCGCTCTGCGTCGGCATCGACCCCCACCCCGGCCTGCTCCGGGCGTGGGGGCTCACCGAAGACGTCGACGGGCTCGAGGCGTTCGCCGAGATCTGCGTCGAAGCCTTCGACGGCCGCGTCGCCCTGGTCAAGCCGCAGGTCGCGTTCTTCGAGACCTACGGTTCCGGCGGTCTCGCGGTGCTCGAGCGCACCATCGAGGTGCTGCGCGCCTCGGGCACCCTGGTGCTGGCCGACGCCAAGCGGGGCGACATCGGCTCCACCATGGATGCCTACGCGCACGCCTGGCTCGGTGACGGCCCGCTGGGCTCCGACGCCGTGACGGTCTCGCCGTATCTCGGTTTCGGGTCCCTGGACCCGGCGCTGAGCCTGGCGCACGCCAACCACCGCGGCGTGTTCGTGCTCGCGGCGACGTCGAATCCCGAAGGGGCGCAGCTGCAGCGGATCACCGCCGCGGACGGCCGCACGATCGCCCAGACCATGGTCGACGAGGCGGCGGCGCGTAACGCGGGCCCCGGCTTCGGCTCCGTCGGCGTGGTCGTCGGCGCGACGCTCACCGAAGCGCCGGACCTGTCGGCCCTCAACGGCCCGATCCTGATGCCCGGTGTCGGCGCGCAGGGCGGGGGAGCGGACTCCATCCGCGCCCTGGTCCCCGCGGCGAACCTGGCGGCCGTGGTGCCCAATGTGTCGCGCGAAGTTCTCAACGCGGGCCCGTCGGTGACGGCGCTGTGCGACAAGATGACTCAGCTGCAAGAGGAGTTCGCCTTCCTGCAGGCGTGACGACAACGATGGGCCGGGGTGGCGACAGGCTGCCCCGGCCTCGTCGTTTCCACCGGTCTCGTCCCACGGTCAGGCGAGGCAGTAGGTCGCTGTGACCGTCGCGAACAGCGACAACGCGTCCGACGACGCCGCCGAGCCGAGGACCATCGTCAGCGAGCGGCCATCAGTCGACCTGAACGCGTACGAGACGTATCCGAGCAGCTCACCGCCGTGCCCCCACAGCTCGTCACCACACGGCGGAGCGAAACGCTGCAGGCCCAGACCGTAGTGGAAGCCCATGCCCATCGGGACGGTCTCGCGCATCCGGTCCAGCGAGGCGGGGCTGATCAGCCGCCCGCTCAGCAAGGCGGCGAAGAACGCGTCGAGATCGGCGGTGGTGGAGATCATTTCGCCCGCGGCCCAGTCCAGCGACGGGTTCATCTCGGTCACGTCCACGCGGCCCGCGCCGTCGATGTCGCGATGTGCGGTGAGGGCGGGTGCGGGGAGGCGGGGGTCGTCGCCGGGCACGGTGGTGGCGGTCAACCGCAGGGGAGTGAGAACGCGGTTGCGGATCTCGTCGCCGTAGCGGTGGCCTGTCACGTGCTCGATGAGCAGGCCGAGCGCGATGTAGTTGGTGTTCGAGTACCGGAAGCGGGCGCCCGGCGCGAAATACGGGTCGTGGCGCACCGCGGTGGCGAGCAGATCGCGGGGCGCGTGACTGCGAAATCGATCGTCGCCGCGCCACCGGTTCGTCGACATGCCGGGCTCCTTCATGTAGTCGTAGAGCCCGCTGGTGTGATTCATCAACTGCCGCACCGTGATCCGGTCCCCGTCGGGAATCGGGTCGGGTAGCTGTGCTGCGATCGAACCATCCAGGTCGACCTTGCCTTCGTCGACCAGTTGCAGCACCACGGTGGCGACGAAGGTCTTGGTGATGCTGCCGATCCGGAACCTGCTGTGCGGGTCGGGCGCGGACTGCCCGGTGCCGCCGTACTGCCACTCCCGCTGCCGTTCCCCCTCGGAGATCCGAAGCACGACGTCGGTATCGGTCCACCGCGCCGCGGCCTCGACCGTGTCCCCGACCACCCGCCAACGCGCCGTCACGAGGACGGTGGCGGCCACCAGCACGGCCGTCAGCACGGTGCCCAGAACGACCACAGAGGCACGAAACAGTTTCTGTCGCATAGGGTTCGACGCTAGGCGCGCTCCGTGCCGCCAACGAGGGTGCAGGCCCCGCGACCTAGGTGCGGAAAACCCCACCTCTCGACTGCGGTCGCACCCCGCCGACCGGATGGTTGGCGCTACTGATCGCCGAGCGCCGGGTTCCTAGCGTCGAAAGCATGCAAACGACAGGCACTTCGACCGAACTCACCGGGATCGCGGGATGGGCGGTCCAGTTGATGGAACAGCTCGGCGGACTCGGCGCCGGCATCGCCA
This sequence comes from Nocardia fodinahabitans, assembly GCF_052983615.1. NCBI lineage: Bacteria > Bacillati > Actinomycetota > Actinomycetes > Mycobacteriales > Nocardiaceae > Nocardia > Nocardia fodinahabitans. The sequence continues at coordinate 550,348 of NZ_JBRJJC010000001.1, read as the reverse complement.
TCGCACTCGAGAACCTCTTCCCACCGCTGCCCAGCGAGGTGATCCTGCCGCTGGCGGGGTTCACGGCGAGCCGCGGCCGGTTCGGCCTCGCCGAGGTGCTGCTGTGGACGACGCTCGGTTCGGTCCTCGGGGCGCTGGCCCTCTACGGCCTCGGTGCCGCCCTGGGCCGCGACCGGCTGCGCCGCATCGTCGACCGGCTGCCCCTGGTGCGCCTGTCCGACCTGGACCGCACCGAGGACTGGTTCGCCCGCCACGGCGACAAGGCGGTGTTCTTCGGCCGGATGATCCCGATCTTCCGCAGCCTGATCTCGATCCCGGCCGGGGTCGAGCGGATGCCGATGGGGCGCTTCACCGTGCTGACCACCGCGGGCAGTCTGCTGTGGAACGCGGTCTTCGTGTTCGCGGGGTACTTTCTCGGAGAGAATTGGCACGTCGTGGAGACCTACGCCGGTGTGCTGCAGAAACTGGTGATCGCCGCGGTGCTCGTGGCCACGACGTGGTTCCTGGTCGGCCGCCTTCGTCACCGACGCGCCCGGATCGACGTCCGATGACGACGGCTATCGCACCGCCCATGTCGGAGCGCCGGGATCGGTACTCCGCCAGGCGGCGGGTCGAGACTGTCATGTCCTCGCCGTTCGCCCCGTACGGTGCTGTGACCGCGCGGCGGTCGTCGATGTGGCTAGGACACGGGAGGATCGGGTGATGGGTTCTTCTCCGGCGCGATCATCGCGCGGTGCCGCGGCGGTCGCGGGGTATCTGCTCGGCGTCGTCACCGCGCCGCTCGACCTGCTCGGTGTGCTGGCCGCGCCGGTCGCGATGCCCGTCACCGACCGGATCGTGGCGGTCGAGCGGTGGCGGGTGACGCGCCTGCTCGGGGTTCGCGCGAACGCCGCTCCCCGGGGTGCGCGGGCAGCCGGATACCTGGCGGTCCGCGCGGTGATCGGGTCGGTCGGGGCGGTGGTGCTCGCGCTGTGTGCTGCGGGCGTCGTGGTCGCGGCGGCCCTGGTGTACGGGGCGAGCACCGGCGCCGCGGTGCCGATCGTCGACGCCACCGCACCGGGGCAGATCACCTGGACGACGGTGGCGGTGGTCGTGCTGCCCGGCGCGGTGCTGTGCTTTCTCGGGGTGCAGGGGCTGGTCGGAGTGGTGCGGGCCGAGGCGTGGGCGCTACGGCGCAGCGTGCGGCCGGGCTCGGGCGAGCTGGCCCAGCGAGTGGCGCAGCTGACCACGACCCGGGCCGAGGTGGTCGACATCATCGACGACGAGCGCCGCCGCATCGAACGCGACCTGCACGACGGCGTGCAGCAGCGCGTCGTCGCCCTGTCCATCCTGCTCGGGCGGGTGGAGCGCGAATCCGACGGCGCCGCCAGGGCCGAGCTGCAGCGGCGCGCGATCACCGAGACCGGCCACATCCTCGACGAATTGCGCGAGGTGTCGTGGCGCATCTACCCGGCGATGCTCGCCCGCGACGGACTCCACGCCGCGCTCGAGGCCCTGGTCGATCGGACCCCGCTGCCGACCCGGCTCGACTACGCGCTCACCGAGCGTGCCCCGCACCGGGTCGAATCGGCCTGCTACTTCGCCACCAGCGAGGCGATCACCAACGCCATCAAACACTCCGGGGCCGCGGCCGTCGCGGTCGGCGTCGAGCGCGACGGGCCGGTCGTGCGCCTGCGGGTGCGCGACGACGGCATCGGTGGCGCCGACCCCACCGGCCACGGGCTCGCGGGGATGGCCACCCGGGTCACCGCGATGGACGGCACGATGAGGGTGGACAGCCCGCCGGGCGGCCCGACGACCATCACCGTGGAGGTTCCGTGCGAATAACCCTGGCCGAGGATTCCGCGCTCCTGCGCGAGAGCCTGGCCCAGCTGCTGACCGCCGAGGGCCACGAGATCGTGGACTCCGTCGGCACCTCGACCGAGCTGCTCGCCGCCGTGCGGGTCCGGCCGCCCGACCTGGTCATCGCCGATGTCCGGATGCCTCCCGATCACGTCGACGAGGGCATCAGAGCGGCACTGGAGATCCGCCGGGACCAGCCGGGGATCGCGGTCCTGGTGCTCTCGCAGTACGTCGAGCGCAGGCACGCCGCGGAATTCCTGACCGGCACCGGCGGCATCGGCTACCTGCTCAAGGACCGGGTCGCCGCGATCGGCGCGTTCCTGGACGCGGTCGAGCGGGTCGGCGCGGGCGGCACCGCCTTCGATCCGGAGGTGGTGCGTCAGTTGCTGCTGCGCAATCGCGCTGATGCGCCGCTACACCGGCTGACCGAGCGTGAGCGCGCGGTGCTCGAGCTCATGGCGCAGGGCCTGAGCAATGCCGCGATCTGTCAGCAGCTGTTCGTCACCCGCAGCGCCGTCGAGAAGCACATCAACGCGATCTTCACCAAGCTGGACCTCCCCGCGGGCGAAGCGCACAACCGGCGCGTTCTCGCGATCCTGCAGCACTTGCGCGCGGGTGCGGTCGACGCCTAGCCGGTCGTCGTCGCGGTCAGGCCTGCGCCGCGGCGGGAGCCCGGCCGCGCCACCAGCCCAGCGCGCCGACGCCGAGCGGCACCAGCATGGTGAGGAACCCCGACAGCGGCATGTACACCAGTCCGGCGACGGTCGTCACGGCGAGGGCGAGAAGGACCGGCCCCGGAACGACACCGCGAGCGCGCTCCAGCTCGATCATGGCCAGGCCGAGCCCGATGCCGACGACACCGAACAGGGTGAACCAGAACGACAGCTCGGTGTCCTGATCACCGGCCGCGAGCAGGACGACACCCATGATCGTATGCACGGTCGCGATGAACACCAACGAGGCTCCGGCCAGCGGAAATCTAGTTCTTGAATTCATATTCATAAACTGTGCCACTAGGCTGAGCCGGTGGCAAGACCCCGTCTCTTCACCGACGACCAGGTGCTCGACGCGGCACGTGACCTGCTGGTCGATCCGGCGATCACCCGGCCCGCCATCACCGCGATCGGCAAGGCCGCCGGCGTGCACACGGGGTCGATCTATGTGCGATTCGCCTCACGTGACGAACTGCTCGCCCGGCTCTGGCTGCGCTCGATCCGGCGCTTCCACGAGGGCCTGCTCGACGCGCTCGCCGGGCCGTCGCCGCTGCTGGCCGCGGCGACCTACCTGCCCCGGTACTGCCGCGAGCACCCGACCGAGGCCAGGGCGATGAAGATGTTCCATCGCGACGAACTGCTCGCGGTCGGTCCCGACGAGTTGCGGCACGAGATCGCCACGGTCAACGACGCCATGAACGCCGCCCTGCTGGCCGCGGTGGTCACCGAATTCGGCACCGCCGACACCGAGACCACCGCCGTCGCGGAGGCCGCGGTGAAGGCGATTCCGTACGGCCTGGTGCGTGACTACATCGCCCGCGCGGCGCCGATTCCGGCGTGGATCGACGAGGTCGCCGCGACCGCCACCGGCGCGGTTCTGGATCGTTTCCGTTCCCGATCTTGACGACACGCTGTACGAAATCCTGCGACACGCGGGGATTTTCCGGAAACCCGCTGGTCGCGCGCCAGCGGGTTTGCGGGGCCGGTTACCGCCACGGGCGCAACCGAATGGCTAACATCGCCCAAATCGGTATAACCGCAGGTGGGGGTGTATTTTCTGAATTCGGCGGTACGATCGGGGCGGAAGAATCGCCGGTCACCGCATCGGGCCCGCGCGCCCCATACGGCATGCGTAATCCGGCCCTGACCTGGGGGTCGGGTTCGCAATCGGCGGGCGTCGTGGGTACGGTCGCACAGACCGTCCGGGTAACCGGCGGTAGATCTAGCAATGAACGATGAGACGGAGGAACCGTGGCCCTTCCCCAGCTGACTGACGAGCAGCGCGCCGCTGCTTTGGAGAAGGCGGCTGCCGCTCGCCGTGCTCGGGCGGAGCTCAAGGAGCGCCTGAAGCGTGGCGGTACCAACCTGAAGCAGGTCCTCACCGACGCCGAATCCGATGAGATTCTCGGCAAGATGAAGGTCTCTGCGCTGCTCGAGGCTCTGCCGAAGGTGGGCAAGGTCAAGGCTGCCGAGATCATGACCGAGCTGGAGATCGCCCCTACCCGGCGGCTCCGTGGCCTGGGCGACCGTCAGCGCAAGGCGCTGCTGGCTCGCTTCGACTTCGACGCCTGATTCAGGTGGTCGAACACACGCGGAAGGGTCGGCTGGTTGTACTGGTCGGCCCCTCGGCCGTGGGTAAGTCCACGGTCGTGCGGTGCGTGCGGGAACGCCTGCCCGAACTGGTTTTCAGCGTGTCGGCGACGACCCGGGCCCCCCGGCCCGGGGAAGTCGACGGCCGGGACTACCGTTTCGTTTCCCGAGCCGAGTTCGACGCCATGATCGAGGCGGACGAACTGCTCGAATGGGCAGACATCCATGGGGGGTTGCAGCGCTCGGGCACCCCCGCGGCCCCGGTGCGCGAAGCACTGGAGGCCGGACATCACGTCCTGCTCGAGGTCGATCTGGCCGGTGCGCGATCGGTTCGGCAGGCGATGCCCGAAGCACTGCTGGTGTTTCTCGCACCGCCGAGCTGGGAAGAACTGGTCTCGCGCCTGCGGTCACGCGGCACCGAGACGCCCGAGGTGATCGAGCGCAGACTCGAGACCGCCCGGGTCGAATTGGCGGCCTGTGACGAGTTCGACACGGTCATCGTGAACAGCGAGGTGACGACTGCCTGCGAGCAGTTGGTATCGTTATTCGTTAGCACAAATTCGAGTTCTTGACCCACTAACCCCGCAGGAGCCTCCCCTAGTGAGTACGGACACCGCAGCCGCGCCCGCGTACGACACCCCGATCGGCCTCACCAACCCGCCGATCGACGAGCTGCTCGAGCGCACGTCGTCCAAGTACGCCCTGGTGATCTACGCGGCCAAGCGCGCGCGTCAGATCAACGATTACTACAACCAGCTCGGTGACGGCATCCTCGAGTACGTCGGCCCGCTGGTCGAGCCCGGCCTGCAGGAGAAGCCGCTGTCGGTCGCCATGCGTGAAATCCACTCCGACCTGCTCGAGCACACCGAGGGCGAGTGACTATCTCTTTTCCGGAGGCGTAGAGACCATGCGGATCGTCGTCGGGGTCGGCGGGGGCATCGCCGCCTACAAGGCGTGTGCCCTCGTTCGCCGGTTCACCGAGACCGGCCATCAGGTGCGGGTCATCCCCACCGAGTCGGCCCTGCAGTTCGTCGGTAAGGCGACCTTCGAGGCACTGTCCGGCCAGCCGGTGCACACCGGTGTGTTCGCCGACGTGCCCGAGGTGCCGCATGTCCGGATCGGCCAGGAGGCCGATCTCGTCGTCATCGCCCCCGCCACCGCGGATCTGATGGCGCGCGCCGCACAGGGGCGCGCCGACGATCTGCTCACCGCCACCTTGCTGACGGCTCGATGTCCGGTGCTGTTCGCGCCCGCGATGCACACCGAGATGTGGGAGCATCCGGCGACGGTGGCCAATGTCGCGACGCTGCGCGCGCACGGCGCCAATGTCATGGAACCCGCGTCGGGCCGGCTCACCGGCACCGACACCGGTCCGGGCAGGCTGCCCGAGCCGGAGGAGATCTTCGGGCTGGCCTCGCTGCTGCTCGAACGCCCCGACGCGCTGCCCCGCGACCTGACCGGTCGTCGCGTGGTGATCACCGCCGGTGGCACCAGGGAACCGCTCGATCCGGTGCGTTTCCTCGGTAACCGCAGCTCGGGCAAGCAGGGCTACGCCCTGGCCAGGGTCGCCGCCCAGCGCGGTGCCCAGGTGACCCTGATCGCGGGCAACACCATCGAGCTCGCGCCGCCCGCCGCCGTGGACCTGGTCCACATCACCACCGCCGACCAGCTCAAGACCGCGGTCGACAAGCACGCGCTGGGCGCGGACGCGGTGATCATGGCGGCCGCGGTGGCCGATTTCCGTCCGACCCATGTCGCCGCTGCGAAGATCAAGAAGGGCGCTGACGAGCCCGACGTGATCCCGCTGACCAAGAACGAGGACATCCTCGCCGGCTTGGTCGACGCCCGCACCGACGGCAGGCTCGCCGGCACCGCGATCGTCGGCTTCGCCGCCGAGACCGGCGACGACAACGGTGACGTGCTCACCCACGCGCGCGCCAAACTGGCCAGAAAAGGCTGCGATCTGCTCGTGGTCAACGCGGTCGGGGAGGGCAAGGCGTTCGAGGTCGATACCAACGACGGCTGGTTGCTCGGTGCCGACGGCACCGAACAGGCTCTCGACCACGGCTCCAAGGCGCTGCTGGCCAGCCGGGTGCTCGACGCGCTCGTCCCCCTGCTGCGCTGACCGGGTACGGTCGCCGAAAGCTTCGCGAGATCTGTTGCGCTGCAATGATCGTCGCGCAGTGTACTGCGTACGGACGCCGTTCGGGGGCGCCTTCGCCGGTTCGGTGAACAGTCCGGGACAGTCTGTGTGCACTGCGCCACCTCGTCGGTGGTTTGGAATAGTCTGAGAAGAAGGGTTGTGCGGTAGCACCGAGAAGTTACCGTCACAAGCCGACACGAGTAACCCGTTGAGGGAGAGGGAATAACTGTGCGTACGACAGGTAGTCGGCTATTCACCAGTGAGTCCGTGACCGAGGGGCATCCGGACAAGATCTGTGACGCGATCAGCGATTCCATCCTCGACGCGCTGCTCGCGGCGGACCCGCGCAGCCGGGTCGCGGTGGAGACCATGGTGACCACGGGTCAGGTCCATGTCGCGGGCGAGGTCACCACCTCCGCCTACGCCGACATCCCGCGGATCGTCCGGGAAAAGGTCCTCGAGATCGGATACGACTCCTCCGCAAAGGGTTTCGACGGCAACTCCTGCGGTGTGAACATCGCGATCGGTGCCCAGTCGCCCGATATCGCGCAGGGCGTCGACACCTCGCACGAGGCGCGCGTCGACGGATCCGACGACGAGATCGAGCGTCAGGGCGCCGGTGACCAGGGCCTGATGTTCGGCTACGCCACCACCGACACCCCCGAGCTGATGCCGCTGCCGATCGCGCTCGCGCACCGGCTCTCGCGCAAGCTCACCGAGGTCCGCAAGTCCGGCGTGCTGCCGTACCTGCGTCCCGACGGCAAAACCCAGGTCACCATCGAATACGACGGTGACAAGCCGGTCCGGCTGGACACCGTGGTCATCTCGACCCAGCACGCGGCCGATATCGACCTGGACAACCTGCTGGCCCCCGATATCCGGTCGAAGGTCGTCGACGCCGTCATCGGCGATCTGAACCTGCCGACCCTGGACACCTCCGACATCCGCCTGCTGGTCAACCCGACCGGAAAGTTCGTGCTCGGCGGCCCGATGGGCGACGCGGGCCTGACCGGCCGCAAGATCATCGTCGACACCTACGGCGGCATGGCCCGCCACGGTGGTGGCGCGTTCTCCGGCAAGGACCCGTCGAAGGTCGACCGCTCGGCCGCATACGCCATGCGCTGGGTCGCCAAGAACGTCGTGGCCGCCGAGCTGGCGGAGCGCGTCGAGGTGCAGGTCGCGTATGCGATCGGCAAGTCGGCCCCGGTCGGCCTGTTCGTCGAGACCTTCGGCACCGAGAAGGTCGACCCGGCCCGCATCTCGGCCGCCATCTCCGAGGTCTTCGACCTGCGTCCGGGCGCGATCATCCGCGACCTGGACCTGCTGCGCCCGATCTACGCGCCGACCGCGGCCTACGGTCACTTCGGCCGCACCGATGTCGATCTGCCCTGGGAGCACACGGACCGCGCCGACAAGCTGCGCGCGGCCGTCGGTCTGTAAGACTCACCGCCCGCGTGGCAGCGGACGAGACAACGACAGCAGCGGGACACCCGATCGCTCGGGTGCTCCCGCTGCTGTCGCCTGCGCACCTGGACCGTGACTTCGACTACCTGGTGCCCCCGGAACTGGACGAGATCGCGCAGCCGGGCGTGCGGGTCCGGGTCCGTTTCGCGGGTCGCCTCGTCGACGGCTACCTGCTCGAACGTCTCCCGCGCAGCGAGCACACCGGCAAGATGGTGAAGCTCGAACGCGTCGTCTCCCCGGAGCGGGTCCTCACCCCGGAGATCCTGCGCCTGGCCACCGCCGTCGCCGCCCGCTACGCGGGCACCCGCGCCGACGTCCTGCGCCTGGCCATCCCACCCCGCCACGCCCGCACCGAGATCGGTGGAACCAAGAAGCCCACTGCCGCAGCGCGATCCGGTATCGACGAGGCGGAACTGGAAGCGGCTGAATCTGATTCGACGCCGACACCGACGCCGACGTCGGGTGCGGTGCGTCCGTATGCAACCATTCCCGAGCCGGGCGATGTATCGAATGAGTCTGCCGAAACGGTTGTGCACGTAGCAGTTCCGGGTGGCGGGGTGGGCAATCCAACCGAACCCGGTGCGGCCGTGACCGCGCCGGATGGAGTGGTGAGCAGCGATCCCGCCGAACCGGGTGCGGCCGTCGCGGTTCCGGGCCGGATCGCAGATGAGCGTGCCGAACCCGGTGCGGCTGTGACGGCTACGGATGCGGTCGCGGGCAATCGAGCAGAGGCTGCCGAGGACCGGCTCGCGGGTACGTCTGCCCACTCTGCGGCCACGGCGCCGGAGGACGCTACCGGGCTGCCCAGCGACGTCGACACCACCGCTTGGAGCAGATACCAACACGGTGCCGCCTTCGTCGCCGCGCTGAGCGACGGGCGCGCACCGCGAGCGGCCTGGCAGGCGCTGCCGGGGGAGGACTGGGCGGCGCGGTTGGCCGAGCTCGCCGCGACGGTGGTCGCGAGCGGTCGCAGTGCCGTGCTGATGGTGCCGGATCAGCGGGATCTGGATCGGTTGCTCGCCGAATGTGTTCGGCTGGTGGGGGATTCGGCTGTCGGGCTGTCGGCCGGGTTGGGGCCCGCCGCCCGGTATCGGCGGTGGCTGGCGGTGCTGCGTGGACAGGCGCGCATCGTCGTCGGCACCCGCGCCGCCGTCTTCGCGCCTGCGCGCGATCTCGGCCTGATCGCCCTCTGGGACGACGGTGACGACACCTACGCCGAGCCGCGGGCACCGTATCCGCACGCCAGGGAAGTGGCGATGCTGCGCGCCCACGAGACCGGCGCCGCCTTCGTCGCGGCTGGTTTCGCCAGGACCGCGGAGGTCCAAGCCGTCGTCGAGTCCGGCTGGGCACGGGATCTGCTCGCCGAACGCCAGGTGCTGCGCGAGGTGATGCCACGGATCAGCGCGCCGGGCGACACCGACTTCGCGCTGGAACGCGATGCGCTGGCGCGGGCGGTCCGGATGCCCGGCGTCGCGTTCGCCGCCGCGCGCGCGGCGATCAAGGAGAACGCCGCGGTGCTGGTCCAGGTGCCCCGGCGCGGTTACGTCCCCTCGCTGGCCTGCGCGAAATGCCGGACCCCCGCGCGCTGCCGGCACTGCAACGGGCCGCTGGCGTTGCCGCAGTCGAGTACGGGCGAAGCCGCGAGCCCGCAGTGCCGCTGGTGCGGCATCACCGAGGCCGCCTTCCGCTGCCAGGCGTGCGGTGCGCGCGCACTGCGCGCGATGGTGATCGGTGCCGCCCGCACCGCCGAAGAACTCGGCCGCGCCTTCCCCGGCGTCCCGATCCGTGGCTCGGGCGGTGGGGAAGTGCTCGACAGTGTCGAACCGGGTGCGCAGGTCGTGGTCGCGACCGTCGGCGCGGAACCGCTGGTGCGCGGCGGCTACGGTGTGGCGCTGCTGCTGGACGGCTGGGCGCTGCTCGGGCGGGCCGACCTGCGCGCGACCGAGGACACCCTGCGCCGGTGGATGGGCGCAGCCGCGCTGGTCCGCCCGCGCGGCCAGGTGATCGTGATGGCCGAGCCGTCACTACCCACCGTGCAGGCGCTCGTCCGCTGGGATCCGGTCCATCACGCCGCCGCCGAGCTGGAGGCTCGCGCCGAGGTCGGCTTTCCCCCCGGCCGTTCGGCTGGCGGCGATCGACGGCACCACCGCCGCCATCGCCGAATTGCTCGATGCCGCGCAGCTTCCGGACCGGGTCGACATCCTCGGACCGGTACCGCTGCCGCCGACCGCCCGCAAACCCTTCTCCGGCTCCGACCAGCCGGCCGAGGTCGAGCGCATGCTGCTGCGGGTGGGTCGCACCGAGGGCGGCCCGCTCGCCCGTGCGCTCACAGCGGCCCAGGCGGTGCGCAGCTCGCACCGGTCGGACGCGCCGTTACGGGTTCAGATCGACCCGGTCGACATCGGCTGACGGGGTGGTCTCGCGGTCGGACCGGGCCGGCGAGACCGCGCAGCTCGGTCGTCGAGCGCCTGCCGCAGCAGTGGTCCGCTGCCCTGTCCTACCATGACCTCGGGTGAGCAGAGAGGATCGTGGTGGAGTTCTTCACGACACGCGACGGGACGTACGTGGCGAGCGATCTGGCGGTGAGCCGCTGGTCGCCGAACCAGTTGCACGGCGTCGCGGTGTGCGGCCTGCTCGCGCTGGAAGCCGAGAAGCACAGCCCGGGAACGGGATTCATCCCGGCGCGGCTCTCGGTCGACCTGTTCCAGCAGGTCACCCGGGACCCGATCACGCTGCACAGTGCGGTGGTGCGGGCCGGCAATCGCATCAAGGTCGTCGACTCGTGGCTCGTCCAGCAGGACCAGACGCGGGCCAGGGCGACGGTGACCTTCCTGGCCGCCACCGACGACCCGCCGGGCACGGTCTGGCAGCCGCCACGGGCGTTGCCCGCCCCCGCGGAACGCCGCGACGATCCGCAGGGCGCCCTGCCGCTGTTCAAGTCCGGTGATGCCGACTGGATCGCCGACTTCGGCGCGGCGCGCGACGCCGAGCGCAAAGTCACCTGGCAGAACCTGCCCCCGCTGGTGGCCGGGGAGCCGTTCACCCCGTTCCAGCGGGCCGCCGCCACCGGTGACCTCACCAACCTCGTCTGCCACTGGGGTTCGGGCGGCGTCGGCTACATCAACGCCGACATGACCCTCACGCTGTCCCGCCTGCCGGTGGGTCCGGAACTCGGCATGCAGGCCCTCGATCACATCGGCAACGCCGGCATCGCGGTGAGTACCGCGACCATGTACGACCGCGAAGGCCCGCTCGGCACCTGCGTGATCACCGCCGTGGCCAACGACCGGCGCCGGTCGGCCCCGGCCCACCGGGGCGAACCGGTGCCCGCGACCGCCGAAGGCTGACCCGGGCCCGATGAATTCGCCCGGTCGGCGTCGTCTGCACTGACGACGGCGCGCGCCCGCGCGTCCCCCGACTGTGCCTGGAGGTCCCTGTGGCGACAACCCCCGCTCACGACGAACTGTGGGCGATGACCCACGCCGAACGGGCGGTCTTGGCCGACGACCTCGCCGGTCTGGACGACGACCAGTGGGCCCGGCGGTCGCTGTGCGGGAACTGGGTGGTCGAGGAGGTCGTCGCCCACCTCACCGCCGCGGCGAGCATCGGGCGACTGCGCTGGCTGGCCAGCGTCCTCGGTGCCCGCTTCGACTTCGATCTGCACAATGCCCGGCGGCTCGCCGAACACCGTGGCGCGACGCCCGCCGAGACGCTCGCCCGGTTCCGCGCGGTCGGCACCAGCACGACCGCGGCATCCGGGCACACCGCGGCCTGGCTCGGCGAGGTCGTCGTCCACGGCCAGGACATCCGCCGACCGCTCGGGCTGTCCACCACCCCGTCGACCGAGGCCGCCACCGCGGTCGCCGGCTTCTACGCGAGCCGCGATTTCACCGTGCCCAGCAAGACCACCATCGCCGGCCTGCGCCTGGAAGCCACCGACGGGCCGTTCACCGCGGGCACCGGTCCGCTGGTCAGCGGTCCGACGATCGCGCTGGTGATGGTCATGGCGGGCCGCACCGCCTTCGCCGACGAGCTCACCGGGCCCGGCCTGCCCACCGTGCGAGCCCGGCTGAACGACAAGGCGTGAGCTGAGCCGGATCGCCCGGTGCGCCACCCCGCTCAGCGGTACATCGCGCGGTGTCGCAGTGCCCACTCCGCGTATGAGGTCGCCGGGCGGCCGAGTACCCGTTCGATGTCGCCGCTGACCTGCTGCTCCGCCGCGGTCGGCGTGCCGAGGATGGTCAGCGTGTGGTCGGCGACCGCCTCCGGCATGAACCGCAGCATGTTCTCCTTCGCCTGGGCCGCGGTGAGTTCGACGAAGCCGATGGGCTCGCCGACGGCCGCGGCGAGCGCGGCCGCCTGCTCGCGCGGGGTCACCACGGCCGGACCGGTCAGCGTGTAGGCGCGACCGGCGTGCCCGTCCCCGCGCAGGGCGACGGCCGCGACCGCCGCGATGTCGCCCGGGTCGACCGCGGGCAGGCCGACCTCGCCGAACGGCGCGGCGACGGTGCGCGCGGTGCGCACCGGCTCGATCCAGGCATAGGTGTTGGAGAAGAACGCGCCCGGCCGCAGCGCGGTCCAGGCGAGGTCGGACTCCGCCAGCGCCCGCTCGAAGGCGATGGTCCGCGCGTAGCCGGCGGACTCGGGGCGGGTCACCGCGCCCTGCGAGGACACGAACACCACCCGGCGGATACCGGCGGCGGACGCGGCCTTCAGCAGCTGGGCCGGTTCGGGTCCGGTCATCAGCTGCTCGCCGGTGATCAGCAGGAACAGGGCGTCGGCGCCCTGGAACGCGGGGGAGAGGCTGTCGAGGTCGCCCAGATCGGCGACGACGTGGTCCACGCCCGCGGGCAGGTCGACGGGACTGGCACCGCGCGACACGGCTTTGACCCGCTCGCCCGCCTCGGCGAGCAGGCCGACCAGCTGGCGGCCGATATTGCCGGTGGCACCGGTGACGACGATCATGTGAACTCCTTGTGAGTTAGTTGGCTGACTAACTCACCGTAGCAACGCTCGACCGGGCTGTCTATAGTTAGTTGTATGACTGACTCAGTGGCGCAGGTGCGGCCGAAGATCGGGAAGCGGGAGCGGCTCGTCGAGGCGGCCGCGCGGGTCTTCTACGAGCAGGGCATCGAGAAGACGACCATCGCCGACATCGCCGCGGCGGCCGACGTGCCGGTCGGCAACGTCTACTACTACTTCAAGACCAAGGACCAGTTCGTCCAGGCCGTGATCGACACCCACGCGGGGGTGCTGGCCGAGATCGTCGCCCGGCTCGAGCCGCTGCCCGGACCCGCCGAACGCTTGAAGGCGATGGTCGCGAGCTGGGTGGATCAGCGCGACCTCGCCGCCCGCTACGGCTGCCCGACCGGCTCGCTGGCCGCCGAGCTCGACAAGCGTCCCGACGCCTTCGGTGGCGAACCGGCGCGGCTGATGAGCCTGCTGATCGACTGGGCGCGGGGCCAGTTCACCGAACTCGGCAGATCCGACGCCGCCGAACTCGCCGTCGCCTTCGTCGCGGCCTATCAGGGAATCTCCCTGCTCGCCAACACCTTCCGCGACCCCGGCCTGATGGTGACCGAGGGGGCGCGGCTGGAACGCTGGATCGACGAGCTGGCCGCGCGGGGCTGAACTCACCCGGCGGGCGGCCGGTCCGAGCGCAACAGATCGATCGCGGTGGGCTGGCCCGCTCGGTCGTCGTCGGAGCACTCCTCGCCTTCGATGCATTGACGATATATCGTCGATAGAGTCAAGAGCATCGAGGGAGCCCGAGGAGGCTGTCATGCACAACGCAGAGAATCGAGAATTCGGACACTTCGGTCGCGGTCGTGGACCCGGCCATGCGGAATTCGGTCCCGATCGGCGGCAGTTCCGCCGGGGTGGGCGACATGGGCACGGTCCCGAGTTCGGCCCCGGGTTCGGCCCGGGTTTCGGTCCCGGCTTCGGTCGTGGACGCGGCCGCGGTGGCCGGGGCAGGCGCGGTGACGTGCGGGCCGCGGTGCTGTTGCTGCTCGTCGAGCGGCCCATGCACGGCTACGAGCTGATCCAGCAGATCCGCGAGCGTAGCGACGACGTCTGGCGTCCGAGCCCGGGTTCGATCTACCCGGCATTGGCCCAGCTCGAGGACGAGGGTCTGGTGCTCATCGAGAAGGTGGCCGGTCGCAAGACCGCCCAGCTCACCGACGAGGGCAAGGCCTACGTCGAGGCCAACCGCGAGGAGATCGGTGACCCGTGGGCCGAGGTCAAGCAGGATATCGGCGCCCAGGCGCTGGATCTGCGCGGCCTGGTCGGGCAGGTCATGGGCGCGGTCGGTCAGGTCGCTCAGGTCGGCACGGCGGAGCAGGCGGCCAAGGCTGCCGAGGTGCTCACCGAGACCCGGCGGGCGCTGTACCGCATCCTCGCCGAGGACGATGTCACGCCCGGAGGCGACCCCCGATAATTCAGGGCACTCTTACCCCCTTCGTGGGGGTGCGAAACCCACGCGGACGGTGTAATTCTTTGGGATATGGAACAGCCGCGGCGCAGGTGGGTTTGGGGAACGGCACAACGGCGACGAATCGGCGTGCTCGCCTTAGCCGTCGCGGCGGTGATCGCGGCCGCGGTGGCCTCGCCCGCCGCCGCCGAACCGGCCGGATACCGGCCCGCCATCGTGCCGAACGAGCCGGGCCCCCGCCAGCAGGACCATCTCGCCGCCGCCCGCTACCTCGACACGCATCCCGGCGCGGTTCCGTTGGGGGTCAACAACTTCGGCTGTAAGCCGACCGCCGAACATCCGCGTCCGGTGGTCCTCGTGCACGGTACCGACTCGAGCGCCTACTCCGATTGGGCGGGTATCGGACCGCAACTCGTCGACGCGGGCATGTGTGTGTTCGCCCTGAACTACGGCGGCGCGCCGGGCGCCGACACCTACGGCACCGAGGACATGCGGGTCAGCTTCGCCCAGCTCGCCGCGTTCGTCGACGACGTGCTGGTCGCGACCGGGACCACGAAGGTCGACCTGGTCGGTTTCTCCCAGGGCGCCACGGTCAGCCGCTTCTATGTCAACAAGCTCGGTGGCGCGGCGAAGGTCGGCACCTGGGTCGGGCTCGCCTCGCCCAGCTACGGCGGGGTGATGTACGGCCTGGTCCCGGTGGGGCAGGCCGTACCCGGCATGATGGACGTCTTCGCCAAGGTCACCTCGACGGCGGCGGTCCAGCAGGCACAGGGCGAACCGCTCATGGTCGAGCTCAACGCGGGCGGCGACACCGTGCCCGGCGTCCGCTACGTCACCGTCGGCAGCCGCGTGGACGAGATGATCCAGCCCTTCGACAACATCGCCCTGCACGGTGCGGGCGCCGAGAACCTGGTGCTGCAGGACCTGTGCTCCGACGACCTGACCGGCCATTTCCACATGGTCTACGACCCGTTCGTGCAGCAACTGCTGCTGCGGGTGCTGGATCCGGCGCACGCGCCCGCTCCCGTGTGCACACCCGTCGCCCTCGGCACCGGCATCCCCCAGGTGATCATCGCCGGGAACTCCTGACGACCACGCCGGACGGGAGCACCGGCCGCGGTCACTAGAATGGGACGACCGCACTTCGTCCAGCCGGGAGCCGCCGCGTGACCATTCAGCCCGTTCGCCTGTTCGGCGATCCGATTCTGCGTTCCCGTGCGGATGCGGTCACCGAGTTCGGTGCCGAACTCGGTCAGCTCATCGCCGATCTCACCGAGACCATGCACGACGACGGCGGTGTCGGGATGGCGGCGCCGCAGATCGGTGTCGGGCTGCGGGTGTTCGTCTACGACACCGGCGACGCCGCGGGTCATGTGGTGAACCCGGAGTGGTCGGCGATCGGCGACGAGGAGCAGGTCGGGCCGGAAGGCTGCCTGTCGATTCCCGGCGTGCGCTACGACGTGCGCCGGGCCATGCGGGTCGAGGTCGTCGGCGTCGACAGTGCCGGTGCGCCGGTGGAATTCGAGGCCGAGGGGCTGCTGGCGCGGTGCGTGCAGCACGAGACCGACCACCTCGACGGCGTGCTGTTCGTCAACAAGCTCGAGCCCGCCGACCGCAAGGACGCGATGCGCACCATCCGCGAATCCGACTGGTTCCGCGCCGGTGTCACCGTGCGCGAGTCCAGCGGTGTCGGCGGTGGCCGCTGATGCGCGTCGTCTTCGCAGGCACCCCCGAACCCGCCGTGCCGTCGCTGCGGCGGCTGATCGACAGCGATCGCCACGAGGTGGTCGCGGTGGTCACCCGGCCCGACGCCGTCGCGGGCCGTGGCCGCAAGCTGCTGCGCTCGCCGGTCGGGCAGCTCGCCGACGAGCACGGCATTCCGGTGCTCACCCCGCGCAAGCCGTCCGAGCCCGAGTTCGTCGCCGCGCTGACCGAGCTCGCACCGGACTGCTGCCCGGTGGTCGCCTACGGTGCGCTGCTGCCCCAGCAGGTGCTCGACATTCCCGTGCACGGCTGGATCAACCTGCACTTCTCGCTGCTGCCCGCCTGGCGCGGCGCGGCGCCGGTACAGGCGGCGATCGACGCCGGTGACGATATGACCGGCGCGTCGACCTTCCTCATCGAGGCCGGACTCGATACCGGCCCGGTGTACGGCGTGATGACCGAGAAGATCAACGTCACCGACACTGCGGGTGAATTGCTCGGCCGGCTGGCCGAAGCGGGCGCGGTGCTGTTGGAGAAGACCATGGACGGGGTGGAGGACGGGACGCTGCGCGCGATTCCGCAATCCACCGACGGAGTGTCGTACGCGCCGAAGGTGACCGTGGAGGCGGGCCGGATCCGGTTCGACGAGCCCGCGCTGGCCATCCACCGCCGCATCCGCGCCGTCACCCCGGCGCCCGGCGCGTGGACCGAGATGAACGGACTGCGCCTCAAGCTCGGCCCGGTAGAGATGGTGGAGGAAACCTTGCCCGAAAGCGAGATCGAGGTGCGCAAGTCCGGCGTCTTCGTCGGCACGTCGACCACGGCGATCCGGCTCGGCCAGGTCCAGCCACCCGGCAAGAAGATGATGAACGCCCTCGACTGGGCTCGCGGCGCGCGGCTGGCACCGGGCCAGGTGATCGGATGAGCGCCTCCGATCGCCGGCGTCGCCGGGAAGCCGACGCACGCGGCGGCACTACGCCACGTGACGAGAAGAAGGTGTCGGGCAAGGACGTCGACGGCGGCTGGGCGGCCCGCGCCGCCAAGGGCGGTGGCACCGTCCGCGCGGGCGGCGGGACTCCGCAGCGCGCCGGTGGTTCGCGCTGGTCGGACGACCGCGGCGACACCGGAGACCGACGGTCCAGTGGGTCCGCGCGCGACGCGGGTGACCGGCGCGAAGGTGACAGCGGCCGCGGCGCGAGCGGCTGGCGGCGTGACGACCGGGGTCGTGGCGCGAGCGATTCGCGTGACGAACGGTCGGGTGGTCCGCAGGGCCGGGGCGGTGCCACCGGTGGTCGGGCTGGTGCGGATCGTGGTGCGCGCGCCGGGGATACACGGGGTGGCGCGGTGGGTGGCTCGCGCGCGGGCGGCGATGCCGCGCGCGGTGGCAAGCGGCCCGCGAGTGAGCGCGGTGGTAGTCAGGCCGGGCGGGGCTCGGAGCGCAGGAGTGCGGATCGGCCGGATCCGAGTGTGCCGAGTCCGCGTAAGCGGCGCGGTGAACCCGTCGATCCGGCCCGGGAAGTAGCTCTCGATGTGCTGCGGGCGGTGCGCGATCGCGACGCCTACGCCAACCTGGTGCTGCCGAAGCTGTTGCGCGAGCGCAAGATCACCGGACGCGACGCCGCGTTCGCGACCGAACTCACCTACGGCGCCAGCCGGTCGCAAGGGCAGCTCGACGCGGTGATCGCGGCGTGCGCGGGCAGGCCGGTCGCCGAGATCGACGGACCGATCCTCGACATCCTGCGCCTCGGCGTCTACCAGCTGCTGCGCACCCGGACGAGCGCGCACGCCGCCGTCGACACCTCCGTCGACCTGGCCCGCGCCGAATTCGGCCAGGGCCGAGCCGGTTTCGTCAACGCCGTGCTGCGCCGGGCGGGGGAGAAGACCGTCGAGGAGTGGGTGGCCGAACTGGCCCCCGCCGATCCCGTCGGCGGCCTCGCCTTCGAATACGCCCACCCCACCTGGATCGCCCAGTCCTTCGCCGACGCGCTCGGCGCGCACGCGGGCGAGCTGGGTGCGCTGCTGGCCGCCGACGACGAGCGCCCGGTCGTGCACCTGGTCGCGCGGCCCGGTGAGATCACCGCTGAGGAACTCGCGCTGGTCACCGGTGGCGAGGAGGGTCGCTGGTCGCCGTACGCCGTGTACCTCGACGGCGGCGACCCCGGTCAGCTGGAGCCGGTGCGCGAAGGAATCGCGGCCGTGCAGGACGAGGGCAGTCAGCTGGTCGCGCTCGCTCTGACCAGGGCACCCCTGGACGGCCCCGATCAGGGCCGCTGGCTCGACCTCTGCGCGGGTCCGGGCGGCAAAGCGGCCTTGCTGGGCGCACTGGCCGCGATCGACCTGTTCGCCGTCGACGCCGTCGAACCGGCCGAGCACCGAGCCGAACTGGTCCGCAAGTCCACCCGTGGCCTGCCGGTGACCGTGCACGTCGCCGACGGCCGCGACAGCGGGCTGGCTCCCGGCTACGACCGCATCCTCGTCGACGCACCCTGCACCGGGCTGGGCGCGCTGCGCCGCCGTCCGGAGGCCCGCTGGCGGCGGACCCCGGCCGACGTGCCGGAACTGGTCACCCTGCAGCGCGAACTGCTTGCCGCCGCTTGGGACCTGCTTCGTCCCGGCGGGGTGGTCGTGTACTCGACCTGCTCCCCGCATCTGTCCGAAACCGTCGGCGTCGTCGGCGATTTCGTCCGCCGCTCCGGGGCCGAGCAACTCGACACCCGCGAGTACCTGCCCGGCGTCACCGATCTCGGCGACGGCCCGGCGGCGCAGCTGTGGCCGCATCGCCACGGCACCGACGCCATGTTCCTCGCGGCCCTGCGCAAACCGCTCGGCTGACACCGTCCGTGGCCGGCGACGGGCCGCCGGCCACGGACGACATCACACCGGTACAGCTCCGGCTCGTGCCGGATCAGTTCGTCGTCGGCGCGACCGAGCTCCGAGGGCGCAGCGGTATCGACGTCCGGCCAGGTACCCGCCGCGCTGCGTTACCGCAGGCCGCGCTGCTGCCTTCGTCGGAGTTCGACCGGCGACGGGCAGACACGCGACATTCGTCCAATCGTCCCGCCCCGCAGCGGCGCAGAATCGGTCCATGGCGATGACATGGGAACAGGTGGTGGCGGTGGCGACGGCGCTACCGGGTGTCGAGGAAGGCACCTGGTGGCGCACTCCGGGACTGAAAGTCGGCGGCAAGGGCTTCGCGCGGTTGCGAGTCGAAGCCGAGGGCGGCCTGGCGCTGCTGTGTGAACCGGCCGAGAAGGAAGCCCTGCTGGCCTCCGGTGACCCGGTGTTCTACACGACACCGCACTACGACGGGCATCCGTTCATCCTGATCGATCTCACGGCGGTCGATCCCGGACAACTCGCCGAACTCATCGACAGTGCCTGGTGGCTGCGGGCGCCCGCCCGGATGCGGCGCGAGCGGCAGGGCGCATAGGGGACGTCATTGTCCCGGCGCGACGGGGATTCAGTCCCGCTCGGACAATTCGCGCAGGCGAGCAAGGGTTTTCGCGAGGATGCGCGAGACATGCATCTGGGAGATCCCCAGCTGGGCGGCGATCTGGGTCTGGGTCATCGATTCGAAGAAGCGCATCGTCAGGATGCGGCGTTCGCGTTCGGGCAGCCCGGCCAGCAGCGGGCGCACCGCGATGTATTCCTCGACCCGGTCGAACTGCGACTCCTCCTCGCCGAGGGTGTCGAGCAGCGACGCGTCGCTGTCGCGGCCGACCGACGCGGCATCGATCGAGGTCGGCTGATACGCGTTGCCCGCGATGACCGCCTGGGTCACCTCGTCGGGGTCGACCTCGAGCTCGGCCGCGATCTCCTTCGCGGTGGGGGAGCGGCCCAGCCGTTGCGACAGCTGGTCGACCGCGGCCCCGATGCGTAGGTGGGTCTCCTTGACCCGGCGCGGAACTCGCATCGCCCAGGTGTTGTCGCGGAAGTAGCGCCGGACCTCGCCCATGATCGTCGGCACCGCGAACGACAGGAAGTTCGAGCCGCGGCTCAGGTCGAACCGGTCCACCGCGTGCACCAGGCCGACGCGCGCCACCTGCGACAGATCGTCGAACGGTTCGCCGCGGCCGCTGAACTTCCTGGCGATGTGATCGGCCAGCGGAATGCAGCGGTTGATCAGCGCGTCGCGCGCCACGGCGTGCTCGACGCTGCCGGGCGCGGTCGCCGCGAGACGCTCGAACAGGGCGCTGACGTCGTCGTAACCGGAGACCGGCTCCTCGGTCTCGGTGTCGTCGACGGTGTCCTCGGCAGGGTTCTCCGGTTCGGTGACGGTGTCGGCGCGGGTTTCCTGGTCGGGCTGCTGGTCTTCGGTGGTGTCTTCGCCGTGCACTACGCCTTCCCCCGGACCCGACGGAATCGGACCGTCGTCGGAAAACCGGACACGGCCGCGTCGAAGCCCTGCTGGTCGGCGCTCACCTCGTCGCTGAGCGTGCGCAGTACATGCCAGCCGAAGCTGCGCTGGTCGGGCATGCCCTCGGCCGCGGCCACGCCGTCGACGCGCACCAGCAGTTCGGTGTCACCGACGACGAATTCGCAGGTGAGCGCCGAATCGGGCGCGGCGATCGCGATGAGTGTCGAGCAGACCTCGTCCACGGCCAGGCGCACGTCGGCGACCTCGTCGAGGGTGAAATCGCTGAGTAGGACCAGGGTTTCGGCCAGTCCGCGCAGGATCGGCAGCTGGGTCAGCGATGCTGCTACGCGAATCTCCACCGGGGCGCTGAACAGCCCTTGTTCCGCCGAAAAATTGGTCACCCTACGGAGGCTACCCACATCCCGGCAGGGCAATCACCATTTGGTCGCTACACTTGCGCGCTGTGTCCACACCGACGTTCACCCGCCCGGCCGTGCCGATGATCGCCCCGTCCATCCTGTCTGCGGACTTCGCGAATTTGGCCGCCGAGGCCGCCGCTGTCGAAGGATCCGACTGGCTCCACGTCGATGTGATGGACGGCCATTTCGTGCCGAACCTCACACTCGGCCTGCCCGTCGTGCAGAGTCTGCTCAAGGCCACCGACATCCCGTTCGACTGCCACCTGATGATCGACGACCCGGGCCGCTGGGCGCCGGGCTACGCCGAGGCGGGCGCCTACAACGTCACCTTCCACGCGGAGGCGACCGACGACCCGATCGCGGTGGCCCGCGATATCCGCGCCGCCGGCGCCAAGGCCGGGCTCTCGGTGAAGCCGAACACCCCGATCGAGCCGTACCTGGAAATCCTGAAGGATTTCGACACCCTGCTCGTGATGAGTGTGGAACCCGGGTTCGGCGGGCAGTCGTTCATCCCGAGTGTGCTGGAGAAGGCGCGGATCGTGCGCAATCTCGTCGACGCGGGTGAGCTGCGGCTCATCGTGGAAATCGACGGCGGCATCAATACCGACACGATCGAACAGGCCGCCGCGGCGGGTATCGATTGTTTCGTCGCCGGCTCGGCCGTCTACAACACCGCCGATCCCGGCGCCGCCGTGCAGACATTGCGCAGCATGGCGACGTCGGCCTGGCTGTAGCACGCGAATTCGGTTAGAGGGAGCGGAGTTTGCGGGTGCCCAGCGCCCGCGCCGCGTCGATCACGGCGTGCAGCGGGGGCCGGTTGTCGGCGGCCTCCGGTGCCTGCACCCAGGTGCGGTAGCCGGTGCGCTCGTCATCGGGCGAGGGCAGCACGATCTGGCTGCCGTTGCACGCGACCGTCGCGTAGAGCCGGAACAACTCGGCGGACGCGGTAGCGGTCAGCAGGGTGTCGGGGCGGCACGGGCCGGTCAGGAATGTCCAGCGCCTGGCTCGTGGATGGTCGACGACCGGGCCCGCGATGGCGGCGCCGCGCAACCGGGCCTGCACCCGCTCGCCGAGATCACCCGGCATGGTGACCGCGCCGTAGTGCGCGCCGATCTGGAGCAGAATGCGACGGGAGTCCGGATCTATCGTCGCGGGCAGGTGGAGTTCCCGCCGATAACGGACGCAACGAATTTCCAGCGTGGAATCGACCAATGTGCTCACGCAGCACCCCCACATCTTTCGAACCTGTTGTGACCCACAGTGTTGTCTGACTTCCTGGAGTGGTGGACTATCCCTGGGTCGAACTCCCCGCGGCTGCGCCGCAGGTCGGATGCGCCGCCGACCAGCCCATGATCATCAGTTGAACGGCAAGAATCGGTGACGTAACAATGTTGCGTCAATGGCGTCATCGGCGCAAGCATTCGAATCATCGTGTTTCGAGTTCGGAATTCCGGGGTAAAGCCAGGTTAGAGCCGTCGAGTGAATTGCCGCGACCGGTTCGCTGAAAATTCGATTGAACGATTACCGCCGGAATGATTAACGGTGGGGTTGCGTCATGTCGATCTCTGTTTGCCGTCCGTTCGATGCGCCGGGCTCGTTTCCCCGGACTCGATCGTGCTCGCGGTCCGATTCGACCCCGACTCGTCGGGGCTCACTCGCCCCGCCACTAGGCTGTGCGGCGAGCGGGTACCGCCGGGAATAGCGGCCACGCACCTGCTTGTTGGGCCCAACGGGTACGGATGACGCGACAAGGGAGTGCAGGCATGTTCACAGGGATCGTCGAAGAGCTGGGCGAGATCGTCGCCACCGAACAGCTGGCCGACGCCGCCCGGTTGACGATCCGCGGCAAGCTGGTGACTTCCGATGCCGGCCACGGCGATTCGATCGCCGTCAACGGCGTCTGCCTGACCGTGGTCGACGTGGTCGACGGCGACAGCTTCACCGTGGACGTCATGGCGGAGACGCTGAACCGGTCGAGCATCGGCGCGCTGGTGACCGGGTCCCGGGTCAACCTCGAGCGGGCCGCGGCGCTCGACAGCCGCCTCGGCGGCCATCTCGTCCAGGGCCACGTCGACGGCACCGGCACCGTGCTCTCGCGGACCCCGTCGGAGAATTGGGAGGTCGTACGGATCTCGCTGCCCGACGCGATCGCGCGCTACGTGGTGGAGAAGGGCTCGATCACCGTCGACGGCGTCTCCCTCACCGTCTCGGGCCTCGGCATCGCCGACGAGCCCGCCGCCGACGGCCATCGCGACTGGTTCGAGGTGTCGCTGATCCCGACCACACTGGCGCTGACCGTGCTGGGCACCGCCCCGGTCGGCGCCACGGTGAATCTCGAGGTCGACGTGATCGCCAAGTACGTTGAACGACTCGCCCAACGCGGATGACCCGGCAGACGGGACGCGGTCGGCGGAACTCCCGATCGCACGCCGTAATGTAGTAGTCGATGCCAACCCCCGGTTTCCCGGCCGCCTCGATTCTGGACCGACCAGAGGATGCGACGAAGGAGTGCCCGGCGGGAGGGAAGAATCGAGGCCGCGAGGCCGAGAAAACCCGCGGCGCCAGCCGCTAAGAATACGGAGCAAGCAGACGTGACCAGGTTGGACAGCATCGAGCGCGCGGTCGCCGATATCGCGGCCGGTAAGGCTGTCGTCGTCGTGGACGACGAGGACCGTGAGAACGAGGGCGATCTCATCTTCGCGGCCGAGAAGGCCACCCCGGAGCTGGTCGCGTTCATGATCCGCTACACCTCCGGCTACATCTGCGTGCCGCTGACCGGCGACGACTGCGACCGCCTCGGCCTGCCGCCCGCCTACGCGATGAACCAGGACAAGCACGGCACCGCCTACACCGTCTCGGTCGACGCGCGCGAGGGCATCACCACCGGGATCTCCGGCGCGGACCGCGCGGTCACCATGCGCCTGCTGGCCAGCGCCCAGACCAAGGCCGACGAGTTCACCCGGCCGGGCCACGTGGTGCCGCTGCGCGCCAAGGACGGCGGCGTGCTGCGCCGCCCCGGCCACACCGAGGCCGCGGTCGACCTGGCCCGGATGGCCGGTCTGCGCCCGGCGGGCGTGATCTGCGAGATCGTCAGCCAGAAGGACGACGGCCACATGGCCCGCACCGACGAGCTGCGGGTCTTCGCCGACGAACACGACCTGGCGATGATCTCGATCGCCGACATGATCGCCTGGCGGCGCAAGCACGAGAAGCACGTCGTGCGGGTGGCCGAAGCGCGGATCCCGACCGCGCACGGCGACTTCAAGGCGGTCGGATACCAGAGCATCTTCGACGAGGCCGAGCACGTCGCGCTGGTGCGCGGCGATATCTCCGACGGCGAGGACGTGCTGGTGCGGGTGCACTCCGAGTGCCTGACCGGCGACGTCTTCGGTTCGCTGCGCTGCGACTGCGGTCCGCAGCTGGACGCGGCGCTGGAGATGGTCGACCAGGAAGGCCGCGGTGTCGTGCTCTACATGCGCGGGCACGAGGGCCGTGGCATAGGCCTGATGCACAAGCTGCAGGCCTACCAGCTGCAGGACACCGGCCGCGACACCGTCGACGCCAATCTCGATCTCGGCCTGCCCGCCGACGCGCGCGATTACGGCACCGGCGCGCAGATCCTGGTCGACCTGGGAATCCGGTCGATGCGCCTGCTCACCAACAACCCGGCCAAGCGCGTCGGGCTCGACGGCTACGGCCTGCGGATCACCGAGCGGGTGCCGATGCCGCTGCGCGCCAACGCCGAGAACCTGCACTACCTGCGCACCAAGCGGGACCGGATGGGCCACGACCTGATCGGCCTGGACGACCTGGATCTGGGCGAAACCGCGCAGTGATCACCACGCACACTCCCGAAAGGCGGCAACGATGAGCGGCACGGGTGTCCCGTCCTTCGCGCTGGCCCAGGCCAAAGACGTCAAACTCGGCATCGTCGCCTCGCGCTGGCACACCGAGATCTGCGACACCCTCGTCGCCAACGCGCAACGCGTCGCGAAGGAAGCCGGCGTCGAGCAGGTGACCGTGGTGCGCTGCGCCGGTGCGATGGAACTGCCGGTGGTCGCCCAGGAACTGGCCCGCACGCACGACGCCGTCGTGGCGCTGGGTGTGGTGATCCGTGGTGGCACACCGCATTTCGAGTACGTGTGTGACGCGGTGACCGCGGGCCTCACCCGGGTGTCGCTGGACGCGGCGACCCCCGTCACCAACGGCGTGCTGACCACGAACGACGAGGAGCAGGCGCGCGACCGCGCCGGGCTGCCCGGTTCGGCGGAGGACAAGGGCGAGCAGGCCTGCGCCGCCGCCCTCGACGCCGCGCTCACCTTGCGCGCGCTGCGATCGGCGTGACCGTGCCGGTGGTGCGGACCTGGCGGCGCGGTTCGGGTGCCCCCGAACCGGAGTCGGCCTGGGAGTTCGAGGTGCGTCCGCGCCGGGCGATCCGGACCTCGGTGGTCGTCGCGATCGTCATCCTGGTCTTCTTCACCTTCGGCGGGCTGCTGCTGCGCACCGGTTCGACCGGCGTGAACTTCCGGTTCGCCGACCAGATCGCGATGATCCTGATCGGTGTCCTCGGCGCGGGCGCGGTCCTGCTGCTCACCCGCCCCCGGGTGCGCGCGGGCGCCACCGGCGTCTCGGTCCGCAACATCCTCGGCGACCACGAATACCCCTGGTCCTACGTCCGCGGCGCGACCTTCCCCGACCGCAAGTCCTGGGCCCGCCTCGAACTCGCCGACGACGACTACGTCCCCATGCTCGCGATCCGCGCCAACGACAAGGCCCACGCCGCCGACGCCATCGAGCGACTCCGCGAACTCGGCGCGAAGTACACCACCACCCAGGACTGAGCCGCGTCGGTAGTCTCGCGGGCATGACGCCCGCGCAGGTCCTGGCCGCCGCCTTCGCCGACGATCCGTTGATGAGCTACGTCTGGCCGGACCCGGCCCGTCGCCGAAAAGCGTTGCCGCTGCTGTGGGAATCGCGTCTCGCCTCCCGGCAGCGGCACGGCGCGGTCGACCTCGCCCATGACGACGACGGCACCGTCGCGGCCGTCGCGATGTGGGAGACGCCCGGCGTCGAATCGGCGCTCGCCAAGCGGATCACCCTGCTGCGTGCCCTCGGCCGGAGCCTGCCCAGGGCACTGCCCGCGCTGCGCAGCATCGACAGCACCCGGCCGCACGAGCCGCACCTGTATCTCGCGACCATCGGCACCCGCCCGGATCGGCAGGGCCGCGGGTTCGCGGCCGAGCTGATCCGGCGGCGGCTGGACACCGGCACCGCACCCGCGTTCCTGGTGGCGACCAGGGCGTCGAATGTGCCGTTCTACGAGCGGTTCGGATTCCGGGTGACCGAGCCCGTGCAGGTGGCCGAGGTCGAGCTGTATCCGATGGGGGTGCAGCGCTAGCGGGTATCGCCGAGGACGGCGCCTTCGCGGCGGGGGTCGGCGCCGCCGATCCAGCCGTCCTTGCCGTCGCGTTGCAGGGCGCTCAGGCCGCTCGATTGCGGTGCTACCGAGACCTGGTGGCCCATGGCGCGCAGGCGCTGGACGAGGG
Organism: Nocardia fodinahabitans; assembly: GCF_052983615.1. Lineage (NCBI taxonomy): Bacteria > Bacillati > Actinomycetota > Actinomycetes > Mycobacteriales > Nocardiaceae > Nocardia > Nocardia fodinahabitans. The sequence continues at coordinate 524,137 of NZ_JBRJJC010000001.1, read as the reverse complement.
GGTCGTGGTCGCCGTTGTCGGTGGCATCGATGTCGGGGTGTTCGCCGCCGATGCCGGTCACCGGGGTGTTGCCCGCGCCGAAGGAGACGCCGGAGACCGCTTGCTGCGGGTCGAGGCCCCAGTCCAGGGTGTTGATCAGGGTCTTCACCACGAACTGGATGATCACCGAGCCGCCGGGGGAGCCGGTGACGAGGGCGAGGTCGCCGCGGTTGCCCGCGTCGTCACGGTCGAAGACCAGGGTGGGGGCCATCGAGCTGCGTGGGCGCTTGCCGGGCTGCAGGCGGTTGGCGACCGGGGTGCCGTCCGGGTCGAGCGGGTCGGCGGCGAAGTCGGTGAGCTGGTTGTTGAGCACGAAGCCGTCGACGAGGTGGAACGAACCGAAGGCCGACTCGACGGTCGTGGTCATGGCGGCGGCGTTGCCGTACTTGTCGACGACGGAGATGTGGCTGGTGCCGTGCTCGGGCGGCTGCGGGCCGTTGCCCAGCGGGACCGGACCGAGGTCGCCCGGCTTGGCGGTACCCATGCTGCGCTGCGGGTCGATCAGCGTCGACCGCTGCTTCAGGTACTGCGGATGCACCAGCGACAGCACTGAATTACCCGGCAGCGGAACGAAATCCGGGTCGGCGACGTACTTGTTGCGATCGGCGTAGGCGAGCCGCTCGGCCTCGGAGATCAGGTGCACCGCCTGGGCGTCGGGCCGCCCGCCGTTGGCGTCGAGCTCCTGCGGGCGCAGCGACGGGATGTCGAAGTTGGCCAGGATGCCGAGGGTCGCGGCGACGGTGCTGCCGCCCGAGGACGGCGCGGGCATGCCGCACAGCTCGAACTTGCGGTAGCCGGTGCACAGTGCGGTGCGCTTCTTGGCCTGGTAACCGGCCAGATCACTGGCGGTCAGCAGGCTCGGCGTGCGCCCGCCCGCGGTGCTGCCCGCCGCCTCGACGATGTCCTGCGCGATGGCGCCGCTGTAGAACGCCTGCGCGCCGTCACCCGCGATCGTGGCCAGGGTCTTGGACAGGGCCGGGTTGGTCAGGACGGTGCCGGACTTCTTGGGCGAGCCGTCGGCTTCGAGGAAGTACCCGCGGGCGCCCTCGTCGGCGGCCAGATCCGCGGCCGATTCGGCGATCTGGCCCGCCAGCCGGGGGCTGATCTCGAAGCCGCTGTCGGCCAGGCTGATCGCGGGGTCGAACAGTTCCTTCCACGCGGTCAGCCCGTGCTCGCGATGGGCGAGTTCGAGCATCCGCAGCACACCGGGCACACCGATCGAGCGCCCGCTGGCGCGGGTGTTCGGGGCCGGTTCGCTGTGGTCGGTGTCGCTGACCCAGCGCAGGTAGTTCTCGGTGGCCGCGGCGGGCGCGGTCTCGCGGCCGTCGTAGGCCTCGACGGTGCGCGACTTCGCGTCGTAGTGCACCAGGAAGGCGCCGCCACCGATACCGGAGGCCTGCGGTTCGACCAGCCCGAGCACCGCCTGCGCGGTGACCAGCGCGTCAGCGGCCGTGCCGCCGGCCCGCAGCACCCGGCAGGCGGCCTCGGTGGCCAGCGGGTTCGCGGTGGAGACCGCGTAGGTGCGGGTGCGCACCGCGGTCATGTCCGAGCGGTAGCCCGACGCGATCTCCGGGTTGGTACCGAGGTTCTGCGAGGTCGGGGCGTTCGTCGCCGGAGCGGCCGAGACGGGCGTACCGTTCGGCGTGCTCGTGCACTCGGCTGCCGCGGTGCCGTCGGACGAGCAGCCCGTCAGCAGACCCACCGTGAGGACTCCGGCCGCCGCGGCCCCGATCCACGTCTGTCGCCTTGGCGTCATCCTGGCAGCGTAACCCCGCGCGGGGTAACCCGGCCGATTATTTCTCGGTGACGGCGGCACGAATGTTCGGTTGACGAAACAATTTCCGCCCGGCGACCGGCCGCGTCCTCGCTACCCTGGCGATATGGACATCGACGCGGTGCTGTTCGACTTCTCCGGCACGGTCTTCCGGCTCGAGGACGACCGGACCTGGGCCGACGAACTGATCGACGACGACGGCACCCCCTTCGACGTCGCGGCGAAAGCCGAAGTGCTGCGCCGGATGACGGCCCCCGTAGAACAGTTCATGACTTTCGACGCGGCGGGCCAGCACGCCTGGGACCACCGCGATCTCGACCCGTCCCTGCACCGGCACGCCTACCTCGAGGTGCTGCGCGGCTCCGGCGTCCCCGGCACCCAGGCCGCCCGCCTCTACGACCGCCTCATCGACCCACTGGCGTGGACCCCGTATCCCGACACCGGCACCGTGCTGGAATCCCTGTCCGCCCAGGGCATTCCGATCGGCATCGTCAGCAATATCGCCTTCGACATCCGCCCCGCCTTCGCGAAACACGGCTGGGACGGCCTGGTCGGCGCGATGACCCTGTCCTACGAGGTCGGCGCCGTCAAACCGAGCGCCGCGATCTTCCGCGACGCCACCGACCGCCTCGGCGTCGACCCCGGACGGGTACTGATGATCGGCGACAGCGCCGAGGCCGACGGCGGGGCCGCCGCGCTCGGCGCCCGGTTCGCCCTCGTCGAACCACTGCCGACCACCGACCGCCCGCGCGCCCTGATCGAGGCGGTCAGCGCGCACGGCATACGTCTCGACGGCGCCGCGACCGCCTGATCGGGAACCGGAGCGCTCGTGCGCTCGCTCAGCGCTCGCGGGTGAACCAGGCCGCGGCCGTGGGACGCAGCAGCAGGGCGACGATCGCGCCGTTGGCGACGATGCCGACCGCGCCCGGCGGCAGTCCGGTGAGGATCCCGGTGCACGAGACCAGGCCCGCGACCCCGGCGACGCCGATCGCGGCCTTCCTGATCGTGTCGCCGCCGCTGCCGAACAGCACCACCAGCGGGACCAGCGCGAACGTCGGCAGATAGCCCGCGATCAGGGTGCCGAGCGAGCCGTCGGTACCGAGTGCCACGGTCACCGCGATCAGCACGATGCCGACCAGCGTCGCGACACCGGCGATCAACCGGGCGCCGCGCACGCTGCCCGGCATCACCCCGGCCGGGGTCGCCTCGTCGTCGAACAGGTCCGCGGCGGGGGCGGTGGGCGCGTTGGTCATCGATGGTCCTTTCCGGCACGGAGTCCGGGCACCCACGCTACACAGCGGGTTTTCCCGGCCCGCCCACGGCGGTGCGCGGTCGCGGTCGGCGGTGCCGGTCTGTCGGACGCGCTCGCTAGGCTGGATGGGTGGCAGATCCCGCGACGTACCGGCCGGCGCCGGGCACCATTCCCGTCGAACCCGGTGTGTACAAGTTCCGGGACGTGCACGGGCGGGTCATCTACGTCGGCAAGGCCAAGAGCCTGCGCAGCCGGTTGAACTCCTACTTCGCCGACGTGTACTCGCTGCACCCGCGGACCAGGCAGATGGTGACCACCGCCGCCAGTGTCGAGTGGACCGTGGTGTCCACCGAGGTGGAGGCGCTGCAGCTCGAGTACAACTGGATCAAGGAATTCGATCCGCGGTTCAACGTCCGCTACCGCGACGACAAGACCTACCCGGTGCTCGCGGTGACGTTGAACGAGCAGTACCCGCGGCTGTTCGTCTACCGCGGCGCGCGCAAGAAGGGCGTCCGTTACTTCGGTCCCTACGCGCACGCCTGGGCGATCCGCGAGACCCTCGACCTGCTGCTGCGGGTGTTTCCCGCGCGCACCTGCTCCAACGGAGTCTTCAAGCGGCACAACCAGATCGGGCGGCCCTGCCTGCTCGGCTACATCGACAAGTGCTCGGCGCCGTGCGTCGGCCGGGTCAGCGCGGGCGAGCACCGCCAGATCGTCGACGACTTCTGCGACTTCCTCTCCGGCCGGACCGACAAGATGGTGCGCGCGCTGGAACGGCGCATGCACGAGGCGGCCGACGACCTCGACTTCGAGACCGCGGCCCGGCTGCGCGACGATGTGCAGGCACTGCGCCGTGCGCTGGAGAAGCAGGCCGTCGTCCTCGGCAGCGGCACCGACGCCGACGTGATCGCCTTCGCCGCCGACGAACTCGAAGCCGCCGTGCAGATCTTCCACGTCCGCGACGGTCGCGTGCGCGGCCAGCGCGGCTGGGTGGTCGACAAGTCCGGTGACGCGCTCGATGTCGCCGAATCCGGCACCGAACTCGCGGCGCTGGTCGAGCAGTTCCTCACCCAGTTCTACGGCGAGCAGGCCGCGCTGGCCGACCAGAACGCCGACGGCGACGTGGTGGTCGTTCCGCGCGAGGTGCTGGTCCCCGAACTGCCCGCCGACGCCGCCGAGATCCAGGACTGGCTGAGCCGGCTGCGCGGCTCGGCCGTCTCGCTGCGCGTGCCGCAGCGTGGCGACAAGAAGGCGCTGGCCGAGACCGTACAGCGCAACGCGGGCGAGGCCCTGGCCCAGCACAAACTCAAGCGCGCGGGCGATCTGACCTCCAGGTCCCAAGCGCTGCAGGATATTCAGGACTTCCTCGACCTCGACAGCGCGCCGCTGCGGATCGAGTGCGTCGACATCAGCCATGTCCAGGGCACCGATGTCGTGGCCTCCCTGGTGGTTTTCGAGGACGGCCTGGCCCGCAAGTCCGACTACCGGCACTACGCGATCAAGGAGGCGGCCGGTGACGGCCGCTCCGACGATGTCGGCAGCATCGCCGAGGTGACCCGCCGCCGCTTCGCCCGGCTCGCCCGTGACCGGCAGCAGGTCGTCGACGTCGAGGTCGACGAGGCCGACGAGCCGACCTCGCGTCCCGGTGTCGACCCGGCCACCGGCAAACCGCGCCGCTTCGCGTACCCGCCGAACCTCTACGTCGTCGACGGCGGCGCGCCGCAGGTCGCCGCGGCTGCCGAGGTGCTCGACGAACTCGGCATCACCGATGTCGCGGTGATCGGTCTGGCCAAGCGACTCGAAGAGGTGTGGGTGCCGGGCGAACCCGACCCGGTGATCATGCCGCGCAACAGCGAAGCGCTCTACCTGCTGCAACGCGTGCGCGACGAGGCGCACCGCTTCGCGATCACCTTCCACCGCAGCAAGCGCTCGCGCCGGATGACGGCGTCGGCGCTGGACTCGGTGAAGGGACTCGGCGAAGCGAGGCGGACGGCGCTGGTCACCCACTTCGGTTCGGTCGCCCGGATAAAGGACGCGACTGTCGACGAGATCACATCGGTGCCCGGCATCGGTGTCTCCACGGCGAAAGCAGTGCTGGAAGCACTGAACAGCCCGTAGCGGAGGACGGGCGGATCGCAGGACGCAACATTGCGAGTGCCGTACGTTGTGTGTCTGCGCCCGATACCCGAACCGGTGCGGGATGATCGAAAGGCACCCAGAAACGGATCCGGTAGGACATGACACGCGTCGAATCGAACAACAATGCGGGGGCGGCACCCGGACAGACCGGGGCGGTCACCGATCCACAGCAACCAGTAGAAGTGGTCATCGTGACCGGCTTGTCCGGCGCGGGCCGCGGCACCGCCGCGCGCGTATTGGAGGATCTCGGCTGGTACGTCACCGACAACCTGCCGCCCGAACTGATCGGGCGGATGATCGAGCTCGGCGCCGCGGCCGAACCACCGATCCGGCGCCTGGCGCTGGTCATGGACGTGCGCAGCCGCTTCTTCACCGGTGACCTCTCCGGCGTCACCGAGCAACTACGCTCGGCGGGCATCCGCACCAGAGTGCTGTACCTCGAAGCCTCCGACGACGTGCTGATCCGGCGATTCGGTTTCGCCCGGCGCAGGCACCCGCTGCAGAGCGACAGCCCCGACGGCACCCTCTCGGCCGGTTTGACCGCCGAGCGGGTCCGGCTCGCGGCGGTGAAGGCGGCCGCCGATGTCGTCATCGACACCACCGAGCTGTCGATCCACCAGCTGCACCGCAAGCTGGAGGAGGCGTACGGCGCCGGCGCGCCCGCCGCGCTGCAACTGACCGTGCAGTCGTTCGGGTTCAAGTACGGTGTTCCACTCGACGCCGACACGGTGTTGGATGTTCGATTCCTGCCCAACCCGCACTGGATTCCCGAGCTGCGGGAACACACCGGTCAGGAATCGGTGGTCAGCGACTACGTGTTGTCGAGGCCGGGCGCGCAGGACTATCTGCAGACCTGCCACCATCTCGTCGACCTGACCACGACCGGATACCGCCAAGAGGGGAAGCGATACATGACGGTGGCAGTGGGGTGCACCGGCGGTAAACATCGCAGCGTCGCGATCGCCGAGGCACTCGGTGAACGCATCGGCGCCGATACCGGGCACACGGCCGTGGACGTCGTCCGCGTCGTGCACCGGGATCTGGGGCGCGAATGAGTGGATGGGAAGCCGACCCGGCCGTCGTCGCGCTGGGCGGCGGACACGGTCTCTACGCGACCCTGACGGCGGTACGCAGACTGACCAGGCGGATCACCGCCGTCGTCACCGTGGCCGACGACGGCGGGTCCTCGGGCAGGTTGCGCGGCGAACTGGGCATGCTGCCGCCGGGTGACCTGCGGATGGCGCTGGCCGCGCTGTCGGAGGACGCCGACGGCGTGTGGACGACGACGGTGCAGCACCGCTTCGGCGGCACCGGCGCGCTGGCCGGACACTCGGTGGGCAATCTGATCCTGGCCGGCCTCACCGATATCCTCGGTGATCCGGTGGCCGCGCTCGACGAGGTGGGCAGACTGCTGCGGATCACCGGCCGGGTGCTGCCGATGTCGCCGGTCCCGCTCGATATCGAGGCCGAAGTGTCGGGTCTGGAATCGGATCCGCGGATCGGCCGCAGCGTTCGTGGCCAGGTTGCGGTCGCGACCACGCCGGGTAAGGTCCGGCGGGTGCGGCTGATTCCGTCCGATCCGCCTGCCAGCCCCGAGGCCACCTCGGCCATCGAGCACGCGGATGTCGTTGTGCTGGGCCCGGGTTCGTGGTTCACCAGCGTCATCCCGCATGTGCTGGTGCCGCAACTGCACGACGCGCTGGTGCACACCAGGGCGCACAAAGTGCTCGTGTTGAACCTGGCCGCCGAGCCGGGGGAGACGGCCGGCTTTTCCGCCGAACGTCATCTGCATGTATTGTCCCAGCACGCACCGGATTTCGCGGTCGACGAGGTGCTCGTCGACTCGGCGTCGGTGCCCGAGGGGCGGCAACGGGAACATGTGGCAAGAGCCGCCGAACAGTTGCGTGCACGGGTAACGTTCTGCGATGTCGCCGAGCCGGGAACGGATCGGCATCATCCCGGAAAACTTGCCGCCGCACTGGATCAGCTGATCCGGGCGCCGCGGCCGCAACTGGCAGGGCTTCGAGTCGAGGGACGGCACACGGGATCGGATGTGCGTTCCGGGTCGGTGGGAAAGGAGCGCGTCTCGTGGCGATGACAGCCGAGGTGAAGGACGAGCTGAGCAGGCTCGTGGTGTCGCAGGTCAGCTCGCGCAAGGCGGAATTGTCGGCCCTGCTGCGGTTTGCGGGCGGTCTGCACATCGTCGGAGGCCGGGTGATCGTCGAGGCCGAGGTGGACATGGGGTCCATCGCGCGGCGACTGCGCCGGGAGATCTTCGAGCTCTACGGGTATGGCTCCGACGTGCACGTGCTCGGTGCGGGTGGATTGCGCAAGACCTCCCGCTATGTGGTGCGGGTATCGAAGGAGGGCGAGGCGCTGGCCCGCCAGACCGGTTTGCTCGATGTGCGCGGACGTCCGGTCCGCGGCCTGCCCGCCCAGGTGGTGGGCGGCAGCATCGGCGACGCCGAAGCGGCCTGGCGCGGAGCGTTTCTCGCGCACGGCTCGCTGACCGAGCCGGGTCGCTCGTCGGCGCTCGAGGTGAGCTGCCCAGGCCCGGAGGCCGCGCTGGCGCTGGTCGGCGCTGCCCGGCGGCTCGGCATCACCGCGAAGGCGCGTGAGGTGCGTGGCACCGACCGGGTCGTGGTCCGCGACGGTGAGGCGATCGGCGCCCTGCTCACCCGGATGGGCGCGCAGGACACCAGGCTCACCTGGGAAGAGCGCCGGATGCGCCGCGAGGTGCGGGCCACCGCGAACCGGCTCGCCAATTTCGACGACGCCAACCTGCGCCGCTCGGCCAGGGCGGCCGTGGCCGCGGCCGCGCGCGTGGAGCGGGCGCTGGAGATCCTCGCCGACGACGTGCCCGACCATCTGGCCGCCGCGGGCAGGCTGCGGGTCCAGCACCGGCAGGCCTCGCTCGAGGAGCTGGGTCAGCTGGCCGAGCCGCCGATGACGAAAGACGCGGTGGCGGGCCGGATCCGGCGGCTGCTGTCGATGGCCGATCGGCGGGCCAAGGACCTGGGCATTCCCGACACCGAGTCGGCGGTCACGGCGGAGCTGCTCGACGACGCGTAGCCTCCGCATTCGCCGCGCGCTGTGGCGAATCCGACGTTTAGGGCAGAGCGGTCATGCATGACCGCTCTGCCCTTTATTCTGTGGTTCCCGCAGGCAGGGGGCCGGGAACCTCACAATTCGCAGGTGGCTGTCGTGAAGCCGGTGTCGGCTACTACTGTGGTTCCCGTCGGAATGAATCCGCTTGAAAGCTGAGGAGCGATAACGTGACTGTCCGGGTAGGTATCAACGGCTTCGGTCGTATCGGACGTAACTTCTTCCGTGCGGTGGAGGCGCTGAAGGCTGTCGGCAAGACCGATATCGAGATCGTCGCGGTCAACGACCTCACCGACATCAACACCCTCGCCACGCTGCTGAAGTACGACTCCATCCTGGGGCGTCTGCCGCAGGATGTCTCGGTCGACGGTGACACCATCGTGGTCGGCGAGCAGCGCATCAAGGCGCTCGCGATCAAGGAAGGCCCGTCGGCGCTGCCGTGGGGCGACCTGGATGTCGACATCGTCGTCGAGTCGACCGGCATCTTCACCGACGCCGCCAAGGCCAAGGGCCACCTGTCCGCGGGCGCCAAGAAGGTCATCATCTCCGCGCCGGCCTCCGGCGAGGACATCACCATCGTGATGGGCGTCAACGACGACAAGTACGACGGCAGCCAGAACATCATCTCCAACGCCTCGTGCACCACCAACTGCCTCGGCCCCATCGCCAAGGTCCTCAACGACGAGTTCGGCATCGTGCAGGGCCTGATGACCACCATCCACGCGTACACCCAGGACCAGAACCTGCAGGACGCGCCGCACAAGGACCTGCGTCGCGCTCGCGCCGCGGCCCTCAACATCGTGCCCACCGGCACCGGTGCCGCCAAGGCCATCGGCCTGGTGCTCCCCGAGCTGCAGGGCAAGCTGGACGGCTACGCGCTGCGCGTTCCGGTCCCGACGGGCTCGGTCACCGACCTGACCGCGACCCTGGCGAAGCCGGCCACCATCGACGAGATCAACGCCGCGATGAAGGCCGCCGCCGAGGGCCCGCTGCAGGGCATCCTGAAGTACAACGTGGACCCGATCGTGTCGAGTGACATCGTCACCGACCCGCACTCCTCGATCTACGACGCCCCGCTGACCAAGGTCATCGGCAACGAGGTCAAGGTCGTGTCCTGGTACGACAACGAGTGGGGCTACTCCAACCGCCTCGCCGACCTCATCGGTCTCGTCGGCAAGTCGCTCTGACCGCGATGACTGTTCAGACACTGCAGGATCTCCTGGCCGAGGGCGTCGAGGGCCGGGGCGTGCTCGTGCGCTCCGACCTGAACGTCCCCCTCGACGACAACGGTCAGATCACCGACCCGGGCCGCATCATCGCCTCGGTGCCGACCATCCAGGCGCTGGTCGAGGCCGGCGCCAAGGTGGTCGTGATGGCTCATCTGGGCCGCCCCAAGGGCGAGCCGGACGCCAAGTACTCGCTGGCCCCCGTGGCGGTGAAGCTGGCCGAGCTGCTGGGCCGTAACGTCCAGCTGGCCGGTGACGTGGTGGGCTACGACGCCCTCTCGCGCTCGGAAGGCCTCACCGACGGCGACGTGCTGCTGCTGGAGAACGTGCGTTTCGACGCGCGCGAGACCAGCAAGGACGACGCCGAGCGGGCGAAGCTGGCGGCGGCCTACGTCGAATTGGTCGGCGAGGACGGCGCGTTCGTCTCCGACGGTTTCGGTGTGGTGCACCGCAAGCAGGCCTCGGTCTACGACGTCGCCCAGCAGCTGCCGCACTACGCGGGCACGCTGGTGGCGGCCGAGGTCGAGGTGCTGCAGAAGCTCACCGAGGACCCGGCCCGCCCGTACGCGGTGGTGCTCGGCGGCTCCAAGGTCTCCGACAAGCTCGCGGTCATCGAGGCGCTGGCCCCCAAGGTCGACACCCTGGTGATCGGCGGCGGCATGTGCTTCACCTTCCTTGCCGCACAGGGCCTTTCGGTGGGCACCTCGCTGCTGCAGGAAGAGATGATCGACACCTGCAAGGATCTGCTCGAGCGCTTCGGCGACGTGCTGCACCTGCCGGTCGACATCGTCGCGGCCGACAAATTCGCCGCCGACGCCGACGCGAAGACCGTCGCCTCGACCGAGATCCCCGACGGCTGGATGGGCCTGGACATCGGCCCCGAGTCGGTGGCCCGGTTCTCCGCGCTGCTGACCGAGGCGAAGACGGTGTTCTGGAACGGCCCGATGGGCGTGTTCGAGTTCGAGAAGTTCGCCGCGGGCACCCGCGGGGTGGCCGAGGCCATCGTGACCGCGACCGGCAAGGGCGCGTTCACCGTGGTCGGCGGCGGCGACTCGGCGGCCGCCGTGCGCACGCTCGGCCTGCCCGACGACGGCTTCTCGCACATCTCCACCGGTGGTGGCGCATCCCTGGAATACCTGGAAGGCAAAGAGCTGCCCGGTATTTCGGTGCTGGAGGGCTGAGCGATGGCACGTAAGCCGCTCATCGCGGGCAACTGGAAGATGAACCTCAACCACCTCGAGGCCATCGCGCTGGTGCAGAAGGTGGCCTTCGCGCTGCCGGAGAAGTACTTCGCCAAGGTCGACGTGTCGGTGATCCCGCCGTTCACCGATCTGCGCAGCGTGCAGTCGGTGGTCGAGGGCGACAAGCTCCTGCTCACCTACGGTGCGCAGGATGTCTCGGTGCACGATTCCGGCGCCTACACCGGCGAGATCAGCGGGTCGATGCTGGCCAAGCTGGGCTGCACCTTCGTGGTGGTCGGGCACTCGGAGCGTCGCCAGTACCACAACGAGGACGACGCGACCGTGCTGGCCAAGGCCAAGCAGGCGCTGAAGAACGAGATCACCCCGATCGTCTGCATCGGTGAGGGTCTGGGCGTCCGCGAGGCGGGCACGCACGTCGCGTACAACCTCGAGCAGCTGCGCGGTTCGCTGAAAGGCCTGACGGCCGAGCAGATCTCGCAGGTCGTCATCGCCTACGAGCCGGTCTGGGCGATCGGCACGGGCAAGGTCGCCTCGGCGGCGGACGCGCAGGAAGTCTGTGGCGCGATCCGGGCCGAGCTGGCCGAGCTGGCTTCGCCGGAGGTCGCCGCGGGTGTCCGCGTGCTCTACGGCGGTTCGGTCAACGCCAAGAATGTCGGCGAGCTGGTCGGTCAGCCCGACATCGACGGCGCCCTGGTCGGTGGTGCCTCGCTCAAGGCGGACGAGTTCGCCACCCTGTCGGCGATTTCCGCGGGCGGGCCGCTGCCCTGATCGGGTAGAGCTACGGCGAAGGGCCGGAAACCGAAGCGGTTTCCGGCCCTTCGCCGTTCGTCGCTACTGCGCGTGCAGGACCAGACCGTTGCCGTTGTCGTTGCGCAGGGTGAGGGTGTCGCCGTCGATGGTGGCCGTCGTGCGGCCGTCGAGGGCGCGCAGCACGCTGTTCTCGACCTCCATGACCTCCGGCGCGCACATCATCTTGGTGGTGGCGATCGCGAAGTTCACCGCGTCGCCGGGGCCGATGCCGGCCGTGCCGTTCATCCGGTTGCAGCCCGCCATCCCGTTGACCGTGCCGCCGTCACCGATCGTGAGATTCGGGCTCACCTCGTCGAGGGTGGTGGAGCGGATCTGCCCCTGCGGCGTGAGCAGCGTCGTGACCACCCAGGTGGTGCCGGTCAGCGGCTTGTCCGGGGTGACGATCTTCTTGTCGGTGAGATGGATGGTGACCGTCTTGCCGGTCAGGGTCAGCTTGTCGCCGTCGACGCGCCAGGTGGGATCGGACTCCAGGAAGGTGTTCTGCCAGGCGTCCGCGCGGCCGCGGTCACCGGTGCACGCCATCAGAGTGCCCGCCAGGGGAGACGTGTGCAGGATGTGATCGCTCAGATCGACGGTGCCGCTGCTGGTGTTGCAGCCGGAGTTGGCCGAGATGCGGCCGTCGGCGAAGGCGAGTGTCATCGGGCCGCCGCCGGGGATCGTGTCGCCGTCGACCTCGGTGGAGATATAGGTATGTCCCATCGGGGTCGCCGTGTCGTCCGGTGCCTTCGGCTCATCGGAGGAAGAACAGGCCGTGGCCGCGGCGGTGGCGAGCACACAGAGCGCGGCGAGACGGATCAGTGTTGCCGACATGGCGCCCATCGTACGGCTCGCGGTGCGGCGAATCCGTTGCCCGACCGCATCGGGTCGCGCGTCGTTGCGCACCCGTTCCCGGCCGTTCGCCGGAGATATGCTCGGCGGGTGAGCAGCGTGGCAGCGGAACCGGTGTCGACGTGGGCGCCGTTGCGGTCGCCGGTGTATCGGGCGCTGTGGATCGCGCAGCTGGTGTCGAATCTGGGCACCTGGATGCAGACGGTCGGCGCGCAGTGGATCCTGGTCGACGCGCCGAACGCGGCCGCGCTGGTGTCGTTCGTGCAGACCGCGCTCGCCCTGCCGGTGATGCTGCTGTCCATCCCGTCCGGTGTGCTCGCCGACCTGGTCGATCGGCGCAGGCTGCTGATCGGCGCGCAGACCGGGATGGCGCTGGCCTCGCTCACCCTCACCGTGTTCACCGCCACCGGGCACACCACGCCCGCGGTCCTGCTGACCCTGCTGTTCCTGCTCGGCTGCGGGCAGGCGCTCACCGCGCCGGCGTGGCAGGCGATCCAGCCCGAATTGGTGCCGCGGGATCAGATCACATCGGCGGCGGCGCTGGGCAGCATGAGCGTCAATATCGGCCGCGCCGTCGGGCCCGCGGTGGCCGGTGTGATCGTCTCGATCGCCGGGCCGACCGTGGTCTTCGGGTTCAACACGCTCTCGTTCCTCGGCATCGTCGCGGTGCTGCTGGTGTCGACGTGGCCGACGCGGCCGCGCACCCTGCCCAGCGAACGTCCGCTCGCGGCGCTGCAAGCGGGCACCCGGTTCATCCGCGCGGCGCCCGCGATCCGGCGGGTGTTGTTCCGTGCGATCCTGTTCATCGCGCCCGCGAGCGCGGTGTGGTCGCTGCTGCCGGTGATCGCGCACGACCGGCTCGGTCTGGCCTCCGACGGTTACGGCCTGCTGCTCGGTGCGCTCGGACTCGGCGCGGTCTGTGGCGCGCTCGGCCTGTCCCGGTTGCGCGTGCTGTTCACCCCGACCCAGCGCCTCGCGCTGGCGGCCGTGCTGTTCGGGCTCGGCGCGGTGGCGACCGCGCTGGTGCCGAGCGTGTCCCTGGTGCTGATCCTGCTGGTCGGGGCCGGTCTGGCCTGGCTGCTGGCCATGTCGACGCTGAACTCGACCATGCAGCTGCTGTTGCCCGCGTGGGTGCGGGCCCGCGGGCTGTCGGTGTACATGCTGGTCTTCATGGGCGGGCAGGCCATCGGCTCACTGGTGTGGGGTCTGGTCGCCGGTGCCTACGGCGCGGTGACGGCGCTGCTGATCTCGGCGGTTCTGCTGGCCTGCTGCGCGGTCAGCACGGTGTGGTGGCCGATCCGGCACAACGTGGAGGACATCGACCTGTCCCCGGCGGCGTTCTGGCCGGAACCGCAGCTCGTCGTGGAACCCGATCCGGCGGACGGCCCGGTCCTGGTGATGCGCGGCTACGACGTGCCGCCCGAGGACGTCGCGGTGTTCACCGAGTCGATGGCGCTGGTCGGGCGGTCCCGGCAGCGGACCGGGGCGATGGAGTGGCGGCTCTACCGCGACGTCGGCACCGTCGACCGGTTCGTCGAAGCGTTCGTCGTGCGGTCGTGGGCCGAGCACATGCACCAGCATCAGGTCCGGTTGACCGCCCGCGACCAGGAGATCGAGCAGATGGTCGCGGACTGGTCGGCCGGGCCGGAGACGGTGTCCCACCTGGTCGCGGTCGAGCCTGGTTAGACCCGCTGCCCGTCGACCCCATAGGATGGTCGCCATGTCGCTGTTCCTCGATATCCTCCTTGTGATCACCAGCGTGCTGTTGGTGCTGCTGGTGCTGCTGCACCGCGCCAAGGGTGGCGGCTTGTCCAGCCTGTTCGGTGGCGGCGTCCAGTCGAGTCTGTCCGGCTCCACCGTGGTCGAGAAGAACCTCGACCGCATCACCATCTTCGTCGGCCTCGTCTGGCTGATCGCGATCCTCGGCATCGGCCTGGAGATCAAGTTCGCCTGAGTTCGCCCGAACTCCACGCTCGACCCTGCCGCCACACCGCGTGACGGCAGGGTTTCGTCTGCGCCGAGGTCGCTAGCGCACCGACCAGACGACTCGCTGTGCGGCGGCCTCGATGGCTTCCTCGCTCAGCAGGACCGTGTCCGCCGCCGGGCCGAGGGGGACGAAGCTGTCCGCGCTGGTGACGCGCGCGAGCGTGCCCTGGAACCCCGCGTCGACGAGCGCCGCGAACACCGACTCGGAAACCCCACCACCGCGCCGGGTCTCATCGGCGACCAGGACACGCCCGCTCGCCTCGGCGTGGTGGAGCAGGTCCGCGACCGGGAGCGGGTTGAGCCAGCGCAGGTCCAGGACCCGGACGCGGATACCCTGCGCGGCGAGGCGATCCGCGGTGCGCAGGCTCATCGGCACCCCGTTGCCGAAGGTGACGAGGGTGAGGTCGGTGCCCTCGCCGTAGCCGCGGGCGCGGCCGATCGGGACATGGCCGGCGGCCGGTGCGGCGAGCCAGGATTCGTCGCCGGGATGCAGATCCCTGGTGTGGTACAGGGCGATCGGCTCCACGAACAGGCACACGCGGCCGTCGACCCGGGCGGCGGCGACACAGGTCCGCAGCATCGCCGCCGCGTCGTCGGCGCGGGCGGGCACGGCCAGCACTACACCGGGGATATCGCGCAGGGCGGCCAGGGAATCGTCGTTGTGGAAGTGGCCGCCGAAACCCTTCTGGTACGCGAGCCCCGCGATCCGCACCACCATCGGATTGCGGTACTGCCCGTTGGAGAAGAACGACAGCGTCGCCGCCTCACCCCGGATCTGATCGGCGGCATTGTGGACATAGGCCAGGTACTGGATCTCCGGAATCGGTACGAAGCCCGCGAGCGCGGTGCCAAGGGCGGTACCGAGGATGGTCTGTTCGTCGAGCAGGGTGTCGAAGACCCGGCGCGCGCCGAACCGCTTGCGCAGCCCCTTGGTGACGCCGTAGACCCCGCCTTTGCGGCCGACATCCTCGCCGAAGACCAGCACGTCGGGGTCGCGGGCGAGGAGTTCGCCCAGGGTGTGGTTGATCGACTGTGCCAAAGTCATCGGCGGCCGGTCCGGTGCGTCGGCGTGGTCGCGCAGGACATCGGCGCGGACCGCGTCCGGCGTGGCGGGCGCCAGCGGGGCGGTGACCGCACCCGCCGAGCTCAGCCGGGGTTCGCGCACCACCTTCTCGGCCGTTTCGCGCACGACCCCACCGATCCGGTCGTAGCGGGCGAGCAGATCGGCGGTGTCGGCGATCCCCGCGGACAACAGGTAGCGGGCGGTGCCGAGCAGCGGATCGCGGGCGAGGTCGGCGGCGATCTCGGCCGGGCCACGGTAGGCCCCTTCGACATCGGAGCCAGCGTGCCCGCCGAGACGCACCGTGCGCACGTGCAGGAAGACCGGCACCCGCCAGGTCCGCGCGAGCTGCACCGCGTCGTCGGCCGCACCGAGGACATCGGGCAGCTCGGAGCCGTCGGCGGCGAGGTAGGTCAGGCCCGGCCGGGGACCGTAGTCGCGTTCGATCCAGTCCGGCGGTGTCGGCACGCTGATGCCGAGACCGTTGTCCTCGCAGACGAACACGATCGGCATCGGCACACCCTGATGCGACGCGTGCACCGCGGCGTTGATCGCGCCCGCCGCCGTGGAGTGGTTGGCCGAGGCGTCACCGAAACTGCACACCACCACCGCGTCGGCGGGCCACGGACACCGAATCCCCTGCCGCGCGGCCCGATCCAGCGCGAAGGCCAGACCGACCGCGCGCGGCAGATGGGAGGCGATCGTCGAGGTCTGCGGGATGATCGCGGCCTGCTTGCTGCCGAAGACCTTGTGCCGGCCACCGGAGATGGGATCGGCGGCCGCGGCGACGACGCCGAGCAGCACATCCCGGATCGGATCGAGGCCGGTCACCCGCCGGCACCGCTGCACGAAGAAGGCCCCGGACCGGTAGTGCAGCAGGGCCGGATCGTCGACCCGCAGGGCCGCCGCCACCGCCGCGTTCCCCTCGTGCCCCGAGGACCCGATGCTGTAGTACCCCTGGCGCGCGGCCCCGAGCCGTCGCGCGGTCAGATCGAGATGCCTGCTGGTGACCTGGGATTCGAAGATCTCGACCCCGACGGCCGCGTCGATCGACGGCGGCGCGTCGGTGCGTGGCGGGACCGTCAGCGCCGTGAGCGCCGTCCGGAACACCGCGTCGAGGTCGACCGCCCCGCTCACGGCCGCACCTCGTCGCCAGCACCTGCTCCTGGAATCTCGCGCACCGTCACCACTCCTCGCTCGAGTCGAGTCGACGTCCGTTCCGCCGGCCTTGCCCAGGATTCCGATGCTAGGCGCTCCGGTCGCCGAACCAGGCCGTTCACGCGAGGTCGATCGGTGGGTGTGCGGGGTCGCTGCCCGTCGGCGTGAGCCGCCGGTGACCGGGTGATGTGCGCGGCGCTACTGCCCGCCCGACGCTGGTGTCTCGCGGGGGACGACCCACAGGGCCTCGGCGAGGGCGCAGAGGTCGCCGTCGCGAGTGGACAGGGCAACGCCCACCGTGTGTTTGCGGCCCTCGCCGCGGACCGCCCAGGCGTGGGCGATGTACTCCGCACCCGCGGGGACCGGACGGAATCGGGTGGCGGTCAGGGCCGCGGTGACCGCGCCGCGAGCCATCCCCTGGAAGGTCCAGGCGGCGATACCGCCGGGGCAGTCGAGGGCGGACCAGATGATCTCCGGTGGCAGTCCGCCCGTGTCGTCGGCGAGGCTCAGGTCGGGTGTCCAGGCGGCGGCGACCATCGGACGGTCCGGCACCGGCCACGGGAACAGGCGCAGCCCGTGGCCTGGGGAACACTCGACACCGCACCCGAAACAGTCGGTGACCGGGCGGTGCGGGCTCGCGAGCGCGGCGTCGGCCGCGCGCTTGGCCGCCGACCAGGACGGGCCGGGCGGTGCGGTGATGTCGAGGACGGCGGGGGACGCCTGTGCCAGCACGGCGCCGTCCGCGTCGGTCAGGGTCGCGTGGCCCGGTTCGGCGGTGGGCAGGGCGATCGGGGTCTCGATCGGGACCGCGCGGCGGAAATCGACGCGCACGGTGTCGGCGCCGGAGCGGCGGGCCAGCATGCCGGCGACGTAGCCGCCGAACGCCACCCGGGGATAGCCGTGCACGTGGGCCGGAATCGTCACCGTCTCGGTCTGGATCATGCTGGTGGTCACCCTTTCGGCCGGTAGAACACCTCCGACGATATCGATGACTCGTCGGCGTCGGCAGGCAGGGTTCCCCTGCGAATGGCCGGGTCCCGCAGGACCAGGCCCTTCGGCGATGCGATTACTCCTCGTCGAGGAGCAGGTCCGCGGCGGCGGCCTCGTCGACGACCCAGGTGGTCGATTCGATGCCGACCGCCCCGGCGGAGGGGACGTCGTCGGGGGAGGCCCCGTTGACGGCGGCGGCGACCGCGGCGGCCTTGCCGACCCCGCTGACCACCAGCATGACGTGGCGCGAGCGGTGGATGGCGGGCAGCGTCAGCGACACCCGGGTGGGCGGCGGCTTCGGGCAATCATGGACCGCGACAACGTAATCCGTGGTCTCCCTGATCGCCGGGGAGTGCGGGAACAGTGAGTTGATGTGGCCTTCGGGCCCCATGCCGAGCACAGTCAGGTCGAACTCGCCGCGCTCGTCGAGCTCGGTGTGCACGATCTGGGCGTACGCGGCGGCCGCGGCTTCCGGGGAGCCGTACGTGCCGTCGGACGGGGCGATCGGGAACACATGCGCGGGGTTGAGCGGAACGAAGTCGAGCAGCGCCTGCCTGGCCTGCAGCTCGTTGCGGTCCGGGTCGCCGTCGGGCACGAAACGCTCGTCGCCCCAGTAGATGTAGAGGGTCGACCAGTCGATGTCGCCCGGGTTCTGCCGGACCCGCTCCAGGAGCCGGATGCCGTCGCTGCCGCCGGTGAGCGCCACCGAGGCGGTGCCGCGCTCGGCCTGCGCGGTGACGATCACGTCGACGAAGCGTTCGGCCGCGGCATCGGCGAGACCGTCGGGGTCGTCGTGGACTTCGATGGTGTTGGCGGGGAATTCGGCGCCGAGTTCGTCGTGCACGTCGATGTGGTCACTCATAGGTCACCTTCTCGATTCCGGCGAGCGCCTCGGCGTAGATCTCGTCGGCGTCGAGCCGGCGCAGTTCCTCGGCGAGGCAGTCGCGAGTTTCCCGGCGGGCCAGCGCGATGCGCTGGTCGGGTTCACCGGTGCGGGTCAGTGTTGCGGTCCTTCCCAGTTGCGGCCGGCTGATGGCGATCGAATCCGTGCCGCGGTGCAGCTCCACCCGCAGCTCGCCCGTCTTGCGGACGACAGGGCAGTTCAGCCGCGCGGCCAGCCAGCCCGCCAGCGTGTCCAGCGCGGGCTCACTGGCCAGGCCCGACACGGTCACCGAGGTGACCGGCTCGAACGGCGGCTCGTCCAGCGCGGCGGCCAGCAGCGCCCGCCAGTAGGTGATGCGGCTCCACGCCAGGTCGGTGTCGCCCACCGCGTAGGAGTAGCGGCGCTTCTTGATCGCGGCCTGCGGATCGGGCGCGAAGGTGGCGTCGGTGATCCGGCGCTTGGCCAGCTTGCCCACCGAGTCCATCGAGGGGAACTCCGGTGCGCCCCGCGGCCACCACGCCACCACGGGGGTGTCGGGCAGCAGGAACGGGGTGACGACGCTGCTCTCGTGGTTCACCAGCGGACCCTGCAACCGCAGCACGATCACCTCGGCCGCGCCGGCGTCGCCACCGACCCGGATCTGGGCGTCGAGGCGGGTGTCGGCGTCGCGGTCACCGCGGGCCAGCACGATCACCCGGCAGGGATGCTCGCGGCTGGCGTCGTTGGCGGCGTCGATCGCGTCCTCGGCCTCGGAGGAATCCAGGGTGCAGACCACCAGGGTGAGCACCCGGCCCTGGGTGATGACGCCGTTGGTCTCGCGCAGCTGCACCATCTTCTTGCCCACATCGACCGTGGTGGTGTCGGGCATGTCGACGATCACGGGCGCCGCCACTCCCGCCCGCTGCGCGCGAGCATCTCCTCGGCCGAGGCCGGACCCCAGGTGCCCGCCTCGTAGGGTTCGGGCTTGCCCTCGGTGGCCCAGTGCGCCAGCACCGGATCGAGGATGCGCCAGGACAATTCGACCTCTGCGTTGACCGGGAACAGTGAGGGCACACCGAGCAGCACGTCCAGGATCAGTCGCTCGTAGGCCTCGGGGGAGGACTCGGTGAACGCCTCGCCGTAGCTGAAGTCCATGTTCACGTCGCGCACTTCCATGCCCGAACCCGGCACCTTGGAACCGAAGCGCAGGGTGATGCCCTCGTCCGGCTGCACCCGGACGACCAGCGCGTTCTGGCCGAGTTCCTCGGTCATCGTCTGATCGAACGGCAGGTGCGGTGCGCGCTTGAAGATCACCGCGACCTCGGTGACCCTGCGGCCCAGGCGTTTTCCGGTGCGCAGGTAGAACGGGACACCCGCCCAGCGGCGGTTCTCCACGTGCAGGGTGATCGCGGCGTAGGTCTCGGTCCGCGACTGCGGGTCGAAACCCTCCTCCTCGTGCAGGCCCACCACGTGCTCGCTGCCCTGCCAGCCCTCGGTGTACTGGCCGCGCGCGGTCGTCTCGTCCAGCGGCTCGACGAGTTTGGTGGCCGAGAGCGCCTTGATCTTCTCGGTGGTCAGCTGCTGGGGCTCGAAGGAGGTGGGTTCCTCCATCGCGGTGAGTGCCAGCAGCTGCAGCAGATGGTTCTGGATGACGTCACGGGCGGCGCCGATGCCGTCGTAGTAGCCGGCGCGCCCGCCGAGGCCGATGTCCTCGGCCATGGTGATCTGCACGCTGTCGACGTAGTTGGCGTTCCAGATCGGCTCGAACAGCTCGTTGGCGAAGCGCAGCGCGAGGATGTTCTGCACCGTCTCCTTGCCGAGATAGTGATCGATGCGGAAGACCTGCTCCTCCGGGAACACCCGGTTGACCAGCGCGTTGAGTTCCTTGGCGCTGGCCAGGTCGTGGCCGAAGGGCTTCTCGATCACCACGCGGCGCCACGGCAGATGGCCGTCGGCGTCGATGCCGGTGGGCTGGGCGAGCTTGTGTTCGGAGAGCTGGTCGAGCACCACCGGGAACATGTTCGGCGGAATCGACAGGTAGAAGGCGTAGTTGCCGCCGGTGCCGCGGGTCGCGTCCAGGGTCCGCAGGGTGTCGGCGAGTGTCGCGAAGGCGGCGTCGTCGTCGAAACTGCCCTGGACGAATCGCACCCCCTCCGCCAGGTGGTCCCAGACCTCCTGGCGGAAGGGGGTGCGCGCGTGCTGTTTCACCGCGTCGAGGACGACGGCGGCGAAGTCTTCGTCGGCGTAGTCACGCCGGGCGAAGCCGACCAGGGCGAACCCGGGCGGCAACAGGCCCTGGTTCGCGAGGTCGTAGATGGCCGGCATCAGCTTCTTGCGGGACAGATCTCCGGTGACACCGAAGATCACCATGCAGCAGGGTCCCGCGATGAAGGGAACCCGTTTGTCTCGTTCGTCGCGCAGCGGGTTATGCCACAGCCCCGCCTGATCCGTCGATGCTGTGCCGGCCATCGGGTCAGTTGCCCCCCGCCGCCGCGGAGTTCAGTTCGCCGGTGGTGGCTTCCAGCAGTTCGTTCCAGGCCGCCTCGAACTTGTCGACGCCCTCACGCTCGAGCAGGTCGAACACGTCGTCGAGGTCGATGCCGACCGCGCTCAGGTCGGCGAAGACCTGCGCGGCCTCCGCGGCCCGGCCGCTGAGCGTGTCACCGCGCACCTCGCCGTGATCGGCGAAGGCCTGCAACGTCTTCTCCGGCAACGTGTTCACGGTGTTCGCGCCGACGAGCTCGGTGACGTAGAGGGTGTCCGGGTAGTCCGGGTTCTTCACGCCGGTCGAGGCCCACAGCGGCCGCTGCCGGTTGGCGCCCTGCGCGGCCAGGTGGTTGTAGGTGGAGGTGTGCGCCCCACCGTCGAACACGTCCTGGTACTCGGCGTAGGCGAGCCGGGCGTTCGCGACGCCGGCCTTGCCGCGCAGCGCGAGCGCCTCAGGGGTGCCGAGCGCCTCCAGCCGCTTGTCGATCTCGGTGTCCACGCGGGAGACGAAGAACGAAGCGACGGAATGGATCTTGGCCAGGTCGTGGCCGCCGATCTTGGCGTTGCGCAGACCGTCGAGGTAGGCGCCCATCACCGCGCGGTAGCGCGGCACCGAGAAGATCAGCGTCACGTTGACGCTGATGCCCTCGCCGATCACCGAGGTGATGGCGGGCAGGCCCGCCTCGGTGGCCGGGATCTTGATGAACAGGTTCTTGCGGTCGACGATCTTCCACAGCTCGATGGCCTGGGCGACGGTCTTGTCCGCGTCGAAGGCGAAGCGCGGGTCGACCTCGATCGACACGCGACCGTCGACGCCGTTGCTGGCCTCGAACACCGGGGCGAGCACGTCGCAGGCGGCGCGCACGTCGTCGGTGGTCATGGTGCGGATCGCGGCGTCGGCGTCGGCGCCCTGGGCGGCCAGCTCTTTCAGCTGACCGTCGTAGTCGTGGCCCTGGCTCAGCGCGGCCTGGAAGATGCTCGGGTTCGTGGTGACACCGACGACGCTGCGGGTCGCGATCAGGTCGGCGAGATTGCCGGACTTGATCCGCTCACGGGACAGGTCGTCGAGCCACACCGAGACGCCCGCGGCCGAGAGCGCGGCGAGATTCTCGTTCTGTGCCATTGGTTTTACCCCTTCACCTTGTCGGTCGAACGCAGCGCGGCGGCGACGACGGCATCGGCGGTGATACCGAACTCGGAGTACAGCGTCTTGAAGTTGGCCGACGCGCCGAAGTGCTCGATACCGACGACCTCACCCGCGTCACCGACGAACCGGTGCCACGGCATCGCGATACCGGCCTCGACGGCCACCCGGGCGCGCACCGAGGGCGGCAGCACCTCGTCGCGGTAACCCTGCTCCTGCGCGTCGAACCACTCCACGCACGGCATCGAGACCACGCGGGTCGGGATGCCCTGTTCCTCCAGCGTAGTGCGCGCGGCGACGGCGAGCTGGAGCTCGGAACCGGTGCCGATGAGGATGACCTGCGGGGTGCCGGTGGAGGCCTCGGCCAGGACGTAGCCGCCCTTCTTGACACCCTCGTAGCTGGTGCCTTCCAGGGTGGGGACGTCCTGACGGGTCAGCGCCAGCGCGGACGGGCCGTCCTGGTGCGGGGCGTCGTAGGTGGCGAAGTGCGAGGTGTGCTCGTCGGAGTCGCGTTCGAGGATGGTGCGCCAGGCGTGCACGGTCTCGTTGGCGTCGCCGGGACGGACCACGTTGAGGCCGGGGATCGCGCGCAGTGCGGCCAGGTGCTCGATCGGCTGGTGGGTCGGGCCGTCCTCGCCGAGCCCGATGGAGTCGTGGGTCCAGACGTAGATGGCGGGCACCCGCATCAGCGCGGCCAGGCGCACGGCCGGGCGCATGTAGTCGGAGAACACCAGGAAGGTGCCGCCGTAGGGACGGGTCGGGCCGTGCAGCGCGATGCCGTTGAGGATCGAGCCCATCGCGTGCTCACGGATACCGAAGTGCAGGGTGCGGCCGTAGGGCTGCGCCTTCCACATGCCGGTGGAGATCGACTCCGGGCCGAAGCTCGGCTGGTTCGGCATGGTGGTGTTGTTGGACTCGGCCAGGTCGGCCGAACCGCCCCACAGCTCCGGCAGCTCGTCGGCGACCGAGGCCAGGAACTTGCCGGACGCCTTGCGGGTGGCCATGCCCTTCGGATCGGTCTCGAACGCCGGCAGCGCCTCGACCCAGCCCTTGGGCAGCGTGCGGGTCTGCAGACGGTCGAACAGCGACTTGTTCGACGGGTTGGCCTCGGCCCACGCGTCGAAGCCCTGCTGCCACGTCGCCTTCGCCTCGGCACCGCGGCCGAGCGCCCCGCGGGTGTGCTCGATGACGGCCGGGTCGACGTCGAAGGACTTCTCGGGATCGAAACCGAGCGCCTTCTTCACCGCGGCGACCTCGTCGGCGCCCAGCGCCGCGCCGTGCACGCCGCCGGTGTTCATCTTGTTCGGCGCGGGGAAGCCGATGATGGTGCGCAGGATGATGATCGACGGCTTGCCGGTCTCGGCCTTGGCCGCCTCGATGGCCGCCTCGATCGCTACGACGTCCTCGCCGCCCTCGACGATCTGCACGTGCCAGCCGTAGGCCTCGTAGCGCTTGGCGACATCCTCGGTGAAGGCGATGTCGGTGTCGTCCTCGATGGAGATCTCGTTGTCGTCGTAGATCACCACGAGGTTGCCCAGCTGCTGGGTGCCCGCGATCGAGGAGGCCTCGGCGGTGACGCCCTCCTGCAGGTCGCCGTCGGAGGCGATGGTGTAGATGAAGTGGTCGAACGGGCTGGTGCCCGGCGCGGCCTCGGGGTCGAACAGGCCGCGCTCACGGCGGGCGGCCATCGCCATGCCGACCGCGGAGGCCAGACCCTGGCCCAGCGGGCCGGTGGTGATCTCGACGCCGTCGGTGTGGCGGAACTCGGGGTGGCCCGGGGTCAGCGAGCCCCACTGGCGCAGATCTTCGAGGTCGGTCAGCTCCAGGCCGAAACCGGCCAGGTACAGCTGCACGTAGAGGGTGAGGCTGGAATGCCCACAGGAGAGCACGAATCGGTCGCGACCGACCCAGCGCGGCTCCGCGGGGTCGTGGCGCATGGTGCGCTGGAAGAGCGTGTAGGCGACCGGCGCGAGACTCATCGCGGTGCCGGGGTGCCCGTTGCCGGCCTTCTGCACGGCGTCGGCGGCGAGCACGCGGGCGGTATCGACGGCCTTGGTGTCGAGGTCCGTCCAGTCGCTGGGGTAGTTCCGCTGAGTGAGGGCGCGAATGTCGTCTGTGACTGACACGACCGTGGTTCTCCTGACCTAGGTTTCGTCGACGGCGATACATGGCAGCGGCGATGGGGGACTGATGCGGATCGCACGCGGCCGGGGGTGCGTACCGATGTACATCCATACCCTAGTGGTGGTGCTCGGTGGGACCGGCGCGAACCCTGGTTGTGAGTCTAGTGCGGACCTGGGCGTCGTCTCCCGGTGTGGGCGGCATCGACCGGCGCGCCGGACGGTGGCGGGTCCGCGGTGCCGTTCACCTGCATGTCGATGCCGGTTCACCGCCGCGTGGGGCAGCGCGCGGGCCGCGGGCGGCGCAGTGGCCGCGCCCACGGTGGCAGGGGCCTGGCGTGGAGCGGCACCGCCGTGGGTCTACCATCGTCTGTAGTAGTGGCCGCGCCGCAGCCGCGCGCTGCTCGTTCCAATGCCGGATGCGAAGCACAGCGTGCGAGGAGAAACAGTGCGGATCGATCCCCAGCCGGGTAGTAGCGGTGCGCACAATTCCTCGACGGCACTGGCCGATCGCCTCACCGGGGACGGTCTCGTCTCCAAGGTACTGCGCAAGCCGCTCGCCTACATCGCGCTCACCAAGCCGCGCGTCATCGAGCTGTTGCTGGTCGCCACCATCCCGACCATGCTGCTGGCCGACCGCGGCACCGTCGACATCCGGCTGATCCTGGTCACCCTGTTCGGTGGCTGGATGGGCGCGGCCAGCGCCAACACCCTCAACTGTGTCGCCGACGCCGACATCGACAAGGTGATGAAGCGGACCGCGCGCCGCCCACTGGCCCGCGACGCGGTGCCGACCAGGCACGCGCTCGTCTTCGGTGTGGCCCTCGGCGCGCTGTCCTTCGCGTGGCTGTGGTGGCAGGCCAACCTGCTCAGCGGCGTGCTGGTCGTCGTGACGATCCTCTTCTACGTCTTCGTCTACACCAAGGGCCTCAAGCGCCGGACCTCGCAGAACGTGGTCTGGGGCGGCGCCGCGGGCTGCATGCCCGCCCTCGTCGGCTGGTCCGCGGTCACCGGCACCATCGGCTGGCCCGCGATCGTGCTCTTCGCCGTCATCTTCTTCTGGACGCCGCCGCACACCTGGGCGCTGGCCATGCGCTACAAGGAGGACTACCGCGCGGCGGGCGTGCCCATGCTGCCGGTGGTCGCGACCGAGCAGGTCGTCACCAAGCAGATCGTCATCTACACCTGGCTCACCGTGCTGGCCACGCTCGCCCTGGTCCCGGCGACCGGCGTCATCTACGCCGCCGTCGCGCTGGTCGCGGGCGCCTGGTTCCTGCTGATGGCCCACCAGCTCTACGCCGGGGTGCGCCGCGGTGAATCGGTGAAGCCGCTGCGGTTGTTCCTGCAGTCGAACAACTATCTGGCCGTGGTGTTCTGCGGTCTGGCCGTGGATTCGGTGCTGGGCTGGACCACGCTGGGTAGCCTCGTCGGGCTCTGAGTTCACCAACACGCCGATGCGGCGCGATGACGGCGGTGCCGCCTGGGCGATCATCGCCGGCGAGGCCTACCACCGGTGGGCGAGATGGCCGTCCGGCCGGATCAGAATTCGGTTGCCAGGGGTGGCCGCGTAGGCGGTGAACGCGTGTCCGTCGGTGTCGACGAGCGTCGAGGGCGAGAGGTGGTCGGCGGCTCCGGGGTCGATCGGGGCAGCGCAGCGGCGGATCTCGATCGTGCGAACGGCGGGATCGTCGAGGGGTACGTGGTTCGCCGAGGCGGACGGCGGGACAGTCGCCGCCGTTGTGGCGGCAGGGGGCGATTCGTCGGAGTCGCCGGTCGCCGCCGCGAAACGCAGCAGGGTGGCGTGCGGGCCGCGAAAGAGGTCGAACAGGCGGAGCGGGCGCCCGGACGTGTCGTGGAGTGGAGCGTCCGGTGCGCGATCGCCCGCGACGAGCGGGCCGTTGTCGGCGGGGGAGCGGTAAGTGATGGCGAGCTGGCGGGTTTCGGGGCCGCGGTGCATCGCGTCCCCGTCGCCGTCGACCAGCTTGTCGAGGAGTTCGGTGCTCAGACCGAGGACGCGGGCCGCGACGGTGCGGCGTTCGGGTTCGTAGGTGTCGAGCGGGGCCGGGTCGCCGGCGAGCGCCGCGGCCAGTTTCCAGCCGAGGTTGTAGGCGTCCTGGACACCGGTATTGAGGCCCTGTCCGCCGGTCGGCGGGTGGACGTGGGCGGCATCGCCGGCGAGCAGGACGGGGCCGTCGCGGAATCGCGCGGCGAGGCGAATATTGGGGCGCCACACCGTGACCCAGGACAGGTCGCTCAGGGTCAGGCCGAGTGCGGGCGCGTGGCGGTCGGCGAGGTCCTGGAGGGTGGCCAGGTCGGCGGTCTGGTTCTGCGACAGCGGGGCGGCGAACTGGAAGCGGCGCCCGCCCGGCAGCGGTGACAGCGCGAAACCGGTCATCGGCTGATCGGCCGCCGCCGCGAACCAGTAGCCGTATTCGTGATCGAGGTCGTCGACGCGGACATCGCCGAGCAGCATCCTGATGGTGTCGTCGGTCGTGCCCTCGAACGCGATGCCGAGGCGCTTGCGCACCGTGCTCGCGCCGCCGTCGGCACCGACCAGATAGCTCGCGTGGACCGTCTCCCGGTCGCCGTCGCGCTCGAGGGCCGCCGTGACGCCAGTGCTGTCCTGCGTGAAATCGACCAGCGCCGTGGCGAATTCGACCCGGACGCCGAGCTCGGCCAGCCGGGCCCGCAGAATCGCCTCGGTATCGGACTGGCCGAGGACCCAGGCGTTCGGGTACGGCACGTCGGGTGTCGGCGCGACGGGCTCCGCCATCCGGCGCTCGCCCACGAACTCGCCACCGAAGTGGGCGCGCATCACCGGGAGATCGCGCCCGGCGGCCAGCACCGCGTCGAGGACGCCGAGGTCGTCGAACACCTCGAGCGTGCGCGGCTGGATGCCGTCGCCGCGCGACCCCTGGAAGGCCGACTCCGCCCGGTCGACGATCCGGACGGCGACGCCGCGGCGGGCGAGATCGATGGCGAGGGTGAGACCGG
Source organism: Nocardia fodinahabitans (assembly GCF_052983615.1). Classification (NCBI taxonomy): domain Bacteria; kingdom Bacillati; phylum Actinomycetota; class Actinomycetes; order Mycobacteriales; family Nocardiaceae; genus Nocardia; species Nocardia fodinahabitans. Next base: position 496,961 of record NZ_JBRJJC010000001.1, on the reverse strand, counting down.
TCGGGCCTGCACCGGCGACGAGTACCTGGTCAGACATGGGAACTGCCTCCTACGGCAGGAAATGAATCACTATTCACTGAATATGAATTCAGTTTCAGTGTTGGTACCGTGCTTGTCAAGGAGGTGGCCTCGGATGGCAGGCAGCAGGCGTGAGAAGTCCGTGGAGACGGAGCAGGCGCTCAAGGATGCCGCCCGGCAGGTTTTCGCCGAACACGGCTACCTGAACGCCAAGATCACCGACATCACCGCCGCCGCGGGCCGCGCGGCCGGCTCGTTCTACAACCACTTCGCGAGCAAAGAGGAATTGCTGCAGGCACTGCTGGCGGAGATGGCCGCGGCGGGTGACGAGCGCGCGGCCGACCCCGAGCACAGCGGGGACTTCACCGATCCGGCGGCGATCCGCTACCACGTGCGCGGCTACTGGACCTTCGCCCGCGAGCACGCCTCGGTGCTGCGGGCGATGGGGCAGGCGGCGCAGGTCAGCCCCGAATTCGCCCGGATCGTCGCGGATTTCGGGACCGCGCAGCGCGCCGATATCGCCGACCACGTGGCGGACTTCCCCGAGCGCGGGCTCCAACTGCCGGGGACCGTCGACGCCAGCCTGGCGATGATGTTCGCGGCGGTCGACGGGATGCTGCGGATGGTGGCGGACGGGTCGGTGAGGATCTCCGACGAGGAGGCGATCGAGTCGGTCACGCGGTTCGTCTACCGGGGGCTCACCGGTCGCGACTACTCACCGGCGTAGGGGCTTGCCGGTGTGGCCGGAGACCGCGCGCCCACCTTCGACCTGCGTCGATGTCGGCTGGACCGCGTCGATCGGCGGCTGCCCGCTCCGATCGCGTCGCGGCAGGGACAGCCCCCGCGGTATCCGCGGGGGCTGGTGAACTGTCGTACGTCTACGGGAGCAGGACGAGGGAACCGGTGGTCTTGCGCCCGGCGAGATCCCGGTGGGCCTGCGCCGCGTCCGCGAGGGGATAGGTCGCGCCGATGCGGAAGGTCAGGGTGCCTGCCGCGATGGCGTCGAAGACATCCGTTGCCCGCCACAGGAATTCGGCGCGGGTCCGGGTGTAGGCGCCGAGGGACGGGCGGGTCAGCCACAGTGAGCCGGCGGGGTTGAGGCGCTGCGGGTCGAACGGCGGGACGGGGCCGCTGGCCGCGCCGAACAGCGCGAGGGTGCCGCGCACGCGCAGGGAGGCGAGACCGGCTTCGAAGGTGCTCGCGCCGACGCCGTCGTAGACCGCGGCGACGCCCTCGCCGCCGGTGAGCTCGCGGACCCGCGCGGCCAGGTCGTCGCCGTAGCGCAGGACCTCGGCGGCGCCCGCCGCGCGGGACAGTTTCTCCTTGTCGTCGGTGGAGACGGTGGTGATCACCCGCGCGCCCTTGGCGGCGGCCATCTGGGTGAGCAGCAGGCCGACGCCGCCCGCGCCCGCGTGGATCAGCACCGGGTCGCCCGGCTCGGGCCGGAACACCGATTCGACCAGGTAGTGCGCGGTCATGCCCTGGAGCAGGGCGGCGGCCGCCACGGTCTGGTCGACGCCGTCGGGCACTCGCACCGCCACGGCCGCGTCGACGGCGACCTTCTCCGCGTAGCTGCCCGGCGCCGCTGCCCACGCGACCCGGTCGCCCACCGCGAACTCGCTGACCTCCGCGCCGACCTCCGCGACGACACCGGTGCCCTCGGAGCCCGGAATATAGGGCGTGGCCTGCGGATACTGTCCGGTGCGGAAGTAGATATCGATGTAGTTGACGCCCACACCCCGGGTGTCGACCAGCAGCTGACCGGGCCCGATCTGCGGATCAGCCACCTCGACGTACCGCAGGACCTCGGGACCACCGTGCTCGGAAACCTGAATCGCGCGCATGAGTCTCCTTTGTACACCCCGTGTTCGACGCCACTCGGGGGTGGACTCGCGACTACCGGCCGGTAAACTCTGGCCCATGAGTGCTACCACCGCCCCCGTCGCCGTGAAGGTGCCCGCCGAGGTCGAGAAGTCCGTCGCCAAGTTCGTCGCCGAGCACGGCGGTTCCGGGACGGCCGTGCTGCAGTACCTGGGCGAGCAGGGTGTGCGCATCACGCTGGTCGGTGCCGACGGCATCCTCGGCGACCGCGTGGTGGCCGACCTGGCGACCGCGAAGGCGCTCGTCGAGCGGGTCGACGGGCTCACCGAGGCCGACGAGTGGAACCGCGAGCTGGTCTCCGTCGTGACGCCGACCGCGTCGCACTGGAAGAAGATGGCGGGCTGGGTCGCCCACCAGACCAAGTTCCCGAAGGCGCGCAACGGAAAGCTGTTCGCCGGCGCCTGATTCCGGCACGAACGCACGACAGCCCGCGATCCCAGGATCGCGGGCTGTCGTCGTTTCGGGAGGTCAGTGCGCGGCGGCCGGCGACACCGGCGCGGGCGCGTCCACCTGCTCGCGGACCCGCAGCGAGGCCCACAGCGCGGCGGTGGCCGCCGTGCACGCGGCCGCGCCACCGACATGGATGGCGACCAGCGCGGCGGGGACGTCGGTGAAGTACTGGACGATGCCCACGAGGGACTGCGACAGCACCAGGCCGAGCAGCACGTACAGGCGGGTGCGGATCGCCGGGGTGATGCCGACGGCGAACAGGCCGAAGGCCAGACCGATCAGCAGCGCCAGATAGCCGACCAGCAGCTGCGAGTGCAGGTGCACCAGCGTGACGATCTCGACCTCGAGCCGGGCCACCGGCCGTTCGATACTCTTGTCGCCCGCGTGCGGGCCCGCGGCGGTGACCAGCGTGCCCGCGATCAGCACGCCGGCGAGCGCCACGCCGCTCAGCGCGGTGAGCCAGCGCAGGGGAGCGGGCACCTGGACGGTGTCGATGCCGTCGTCGGGCTCGCCGATCTTGGCGAACAGCACGACCGCCAGCCACACCATCACCATCGAGGCCAGCAGGTGCACGGCCACCGTCCACCACAGCAGACCGGTCCGCACGGTGATGCCGCCGATGATCGCCTGCACCACGGTGCCGCCGGGCATCAGCCACGCGTAGACGAGGACCTCGCGCCGCCGCCGCGCCCTGACCACGGCGAGCACGATCAGCGCGGCGCACAGCGTCACCGCGAAGGTGAGCATCCGGTTGCCGAACTCGACGGTCTGATGCAGGACCGGCACCTCCGAGACCCCCACCGGAGTGAAGCTGCCGGGGAAGCACTGCGGCCAGGTGGGGCAGCCGAGGCCGGACGCGGTGACGCGCACGACGGCGCCGGTCACCGAGATTCCGGCCTGGCTGAGGATCACCGCGAGCGCGATGAGCCGCTGCACCCGCAGCGAGGGGAGCGGTAGCCGGTCGACGAGGCCAACGAAGGCGCGATACAGCACGTCACGATGGTACTGGCCGCGAAATCCCGACCGATACCAGGGCTACTACAGTGCGTCGTTGATCACTCAGCTGAACCGGAACAGGCGGGTCGCCAGCCAGCCGCACACCACGCCCCAGATCGCGAGCACCGCGACCCCGAACCAGTCGATCGCGCCCGTCAACGCAGACTCCAGCGCGAACGCCAGCGCGCCGGAGGGCACCAGCCGGACGAGCACCGTGACGACATCGGGCAGCGAGTCGCCGACGAGCACCAGACTGGCGACGCCGAGCATGACGAACCAGAGAATATTGGCCAGCGCCAGCACGACCTCGGCCTTGAGCGTTCCGCCCAGCAGCAGGCCCATCGCCGCGAAGGTCGCGGTGCCGAGCGCGATCACCAGCGCGCCGAGCGCGAGACCGCCGATCCCGGGCCGCCAGCCCAGGGCGACACCGATCGCGCCGAGCAAGATCGCCTGCAGCACCACGACGATCAGCACCGCCGCGCACTTGCCCGCGATCACGCCCCAGCGGGGCAGCGGGGTAGCGCCGAGCCGCTTGAGCGCGCCGTAGCGCCGGTCGAAGCCGACGGCGATGGCCTGGCCGGTGAACGCGGTCGACATCACCGCGGTCATCATGACCATCGGCACCACCTTGTCGACCCGGTGCTCGCCGAGCTCGCCGAACGGCAGCAGCGTGAGCCCGATCAGCAGGGTGATCGGGATGAACATGGTGAGCAGCAGCTGTTCGCCGTTGCGCAGCAGCAGCTTCAGTTCGAGGCCGGTCTGCGCGACGAGCATCGCCCGCCGGGCGGCGGGGCGCGGGGCGGGGGCGAAGGTGCCGGGCAGGAACCGGCTGGTGGTCTCGGTCATCCGCGCAGGTCCCGTCCGGTCAGTTCGAGGAAGACGTCTTCGAGGCGGCGCTGATCGATGCGGATGTCGGTGGCGAGCACGTCCATCCTGGCGCACCAGGCGGTGACGGTCGCCAGCACCTGCGGGTTGATCTCGCCCTCCACCAGGTAGGTGCCCGGCGTCGTCTCGCGGGGTGAGAAGCCTTCCGGCAGTGCCGATTTCAGCAGGGCGATATCGAGCTTCGGTGGGGCGCAGAAGCGCAGCTGGCCCGCGGCGCCGTGCGCGGTGACCTCGGCGGGCGTGCCCTGGGCGACGATCTCCCCGTGATCGATGATCACCAGCTGGTCGGCGAGTTGCTCGGCCTCGTCCATCATGTGCGTGGTGAGCACGACGCTCACGCCGTCGCGGCGCAGGGCGTCGATCAGCTCCCACACGATCAGCCGGGCCTGGGCGTCCAGACCGGCGGTCGGCTCGTCGAGGAACACGATCTCGGGCCTGCCGACCAGCGCGCAGGCCAGCGCGAGGCGCTGCTGCTGGCCGCCGGACAGGCGGCGGTAGGGCGTGCGGCGATTGTCCCGCAGACCCAGGGTGGACAGCAGCCAGTCGGGATCGATCGGGTCGGCCGAGTAGGCGGCGACCAGGTCGAGCATCTCGCCCGCTCGTGCACCCGGGTAGGCGCCGCCGCCCTGGAGCATGACGCCGATGCGCGGACGCAGCTGCTCGGAATCGGCGATCGGGTCGAGGCCGAGGACACGGACCGTGCCCGCGTCGGGGCGCACGAAGCCCTCGCACATCTCGACGGTGGTGGTCTTGCCCGCGCCGTTGGGGCCGAGCAACGCGAACACCTGGGCCTGTTCGACATCGAACCGCAGGCCGTCGACCGCGGTGGTCTCGCCGTAGCGCTTGACCACGCCGTCGACGCTAACAGCGGGTCCGGGGCGACTTGTCACGACTGCGCCTCGCTGACGCTCGGCTCCGTCGCGCCAATGGGTGCTGTGCCCTTGGTTCGCTCGCTGCGCTCCCTCACGATGTCACACGGTAAGCCGTGCCCTCCTGTGACGGAGCCGACACCCCCGGCTGAGCCCGCCACGGCAGGGAGTGCCTGGTGAGCGCGAAGAACAACGCGAAGCAGACCGCGGCGGCCAGTGCGGCGCCGACGATCTGGAAGACCTGGAACTCCGCCCCGCGCGGCATCACCAGCATCGAGACGACCGCGGAGAACGCGACGGCGGGCACGCGGAACACCGGCTGGGTGGCCCAGGCGGCCAGCGGCACGATCGCCCACAGTAGGTACCAGGGCTGAACCACCGGGAACAACAGCACGATCGCGCCCAGCGAGACACCCAGCGCGCCGACCGGATGCAGGCGACCGGTGCCGGTGGCGACGAGCATGCGGACCGTGATGTAGGCCGCGACCGCCGCCGCGATCGGGCGGGTGATCGACAGCAGCGCGGTCGTGTGGTCACCGAGGCCGAGCAGGACGCCACCGAATCCGGTGATGATGCCGATGACGGTCGGCAGCGACATCCAGCTGCGCACGGCGCTGGCGGTGTTGAGGGTGAAGATCCAGCCGAAGCCCAGGCCGCTCACCGAACTCACGAACAATGTCGTCACCCCGGCGATCACGCCGAGCAGCAGCGCCGCCTTGACGACAGCTTTGAGATCCCCGCCCCAGCGGCGGGCGAGCGCCATCCCGACGAAGCCGAGCGCGATGATCGAGGTGAATTTGATCGAGGACGACAGCGTGATCACCACCGCGCCTCCGATCAGCAGTCCGTAGGCGCGGGCGTCGAACGGCGCGAGGCCGGTCCCGGTCAGCCGATCGGGTCTGCCGCCCTCGCCGTAGATCGCGCGCAGCATCAGCTCCACCCCCGCCAGCATCAGACCGAGCATGAGCGCGTCGTTGTGCACGCCGCCGACCAGATGGAACAGCACCAGCGGGTTGGCCGCGCCCAGCCACAGCGCGCTCACCGGCGCGACACCGCAGCGCACCGACAGCCGCGGCAGCGCCCAGACGATCAGCGCCACGCCCGCGAGGGCGAGCAGCCGGTGCACCCACACCCCGGCGATGATGTTGTCCCCGGTCAGTTCCGCGATGCCGCGGCCGATCCAGAGGAACAGCGGGCCGTACGGCGCGGGGGTGTCGCGCCAGATGGTCGGCACGTTGTTGGTGAGCACATTGTCGATACCGAGGCCGGCGACCGGACCCTCCAGATAGGGGTCGATGCCGCGCGCGGCGATCTCGCTCTGCGCCAGATAGGAATAGACGTCGTTGCTGAACATCGGCGGCGCCACGCTCAGCGGGATGATCCACAGCAGCAGCGTCCGGTCCAGCTGCGATCGGGTCAGCCGATGCAGCGGCGATCCGGCCAGACCGCCGACCGCGAACCGGCCGAGCAGCAGCCACGCGCCGATCACCAGCACGGTGCCGAACATGCACATCGCCAGCGACCCGGTGTGCGCCCGCGCGAAGATGCCGAGCACCCGCATGCCGGAGACGGGGTTCTGGTGCACCGGTTGCGCGCCGATACCCAGCGCTGCGATCGCCATGAGGACCGCGCCGGTCGCGCCCATCAGGCGGATGCGGTCGAGCTGCGCGCGCTCGTGCCGGTCGAGACCGGGCACCTCGCTCTCGTCGCGGTGCAGCACCGCGACGGTGTGATCGGGCGTCGAGACGTCGAGCCCGAGAGCCCGCCTCCCGAACGCCAGTGTCTTGCGCGCCGCGCCTTCCAGTACCGCCACGGAGAGCGAGCCTAGTGTGGCGTGCCGTCACGGGTGGTGCTCCGGTCGACGCGGCGTCGTCGACCAGCGCGGATCACCGAGTCAGCGCGGTGCCTCGGTGCCGGGGGCCGACACCTGGACGGGTGGGGCCGGGATGTCGCCGCGCACCATCAGCGTGGCCGCGACGATGACGGCCAGGCATGCCACCGCGACCGCGCCCAGCGAAGCCCACCCGATCCGCCGTGCGGCCTCGGGCGTCCGGGCCGACAGCCATTCCGGGACGAACAGAATGCCGAGCGCGGCGAGCGTGCCCGCGGCCAGCCCGCCGAGGTGACCCCACAGCGAGATGCCGGGGAGCGAGAAGCTGATCAGCACGTTGACGCCGATGACGACCAACATCGGCGTCGGGCTCTGCCGCAGCCGGATCAGGGTCACGGTGACCGCGCCGAACAGGCCGTACACCGCGCCGGAGGCGCCCGCGGTGGCGGTGACCATGTCCGAGAGGGCCATCACCGCGGCGGACCCGCCGAGCAGCGAGATCAGGTAGACGCACGCGAAGCGCACCCGGCCGAGCACTCGCTCCAGATCGCGGCCGACGACGTAGAGCGCGAACATGTTGACCAGCAGGTGGATCGCGCCGTAGTGCAGGAATCCGGAGCCGAGTAGCCGCCACCACTCGCCGTCGGCCACCAGCAGCGGGACCAGCACGAACTCCCGGAACAGCGCCGACCCTCGGTAGTTGTCCATCGGGCTGCCCGCCTGGGCGGCGGTGACGAGATAGACGAGGACGTTGATCGCGATCAACCCGTAGGTGACGTAGGGGATCGCGGCCGCGCCGGCCGCCGCGCCGCCGACGGTGCGTACCTGGCGCACGTCGCGCTGCCCCTGGCGCACGCAGTCCACGCAGTGCTGGCCGACAGCGGCGGGATACAGGCACTCGGGACAGGCGGGCCTGCCGCACCGGGTGCACGCGAGGCCGGTGGGTCGGTCGGGATGGCGGACACACGTCGGTGCGGGCGGGTTGGACACCTCGTCATCGTGCCACGGCCCCGACGCCGGGGCGGGCCGACCGCTGAGCGATACCCACCGGGGCCGCAACACCGGTGTTGCGTAATTCCGGCGGCATCGGACCGGCCTCCGGACGTGTGCGATGGGTCACCTCGGCGGCGCGGTCCGGCCCCGGCGCGAGGGCCGCACCTGGGGTTTTGCCGGGTGGTCCCGCTGTCCGATGATCTTCGCCGCAGGTCAGGGCACCCTTTGTCAGGTGACCCTTATTAGATTTAGGGAAGTAATTCCGCCACACTGGTGTTGTGAAAACCGTGGGTTTGCGGACAGACGTGGACGGGACCGGTCGTAAGACGACCGGCGCTCGGTCGTCCGCCGGTCCGGCGGCGACCGCGCACGAAGGGCACACCAGGGCGGCGATCGTCCAGTTGCTGCTCGAAGACGGCCCGATCACCGCGACCGCGATCGGCACCGCACTCGGGCTCGCGCCCGCGGGCGTGCGCAGGCATCTCGACGCGCTGATCGACGCCGGACAGGCGCGGGCGAGCCGGTCGGCGCCGTGGCAGCAGAAGGGCCGCGGCCGTCCGGCCAAGCAGTACCAGCTGACCGCGGCGGGGCGCGGCAACCTCGGGCACGCCTACGACGATCTGGCCGGCGCGGCGATCCGCCAGCTCGGCGAGATCGGCGGCGAGGCGGCCATCGCCGAATTCGCGCGCAAGCGGGCCCGCACCATCGTCGACGGCATCGAGCCGGTCGCCGAGCACACGGCGCCCGTCATCGAAGCCAAGGTCGAGGAGATCGCGGAAGCGTTCGCCGACGCCGGTTTCGCCGCCACCACCCGCCAGGTCGGCGCCGGTGTGCAGATCTGCCAGCATCACTGCCCCGTAGCCCACGTGGCCGAGGAGTTCCCGCAGTTGTGCGACGCCGAACTGGACGCTTTCCGGGACCTGCTCGGCACCCACGTCCAGCGACTTGCGACCATCGCCAACGGCGATTGCGCCTGCACCACCCACGTACCGCTGGTCGCGCTCCCGAAAACAGCTTCCACCCCATCCGCCGCACAGCCCGCGGCGGGACGAACGAACGACTCCGGAAGGAGTGCCGAATGACGACGACCACCGACCAGGTGCAACCGCTGACCCAGGACGAGACCATCGCCTCGCTGGGCAACTACGGTTACGGCTGGGCCGATTCGGATGTGGCCGGTGCCAGCGCGCAACGCGGCCTGTCGGAGGCTGTCGTTCGCGACATCTCGGCCAAGAAGAGCGAGCCGGAGTGGATGCTCGACATCCGCCTCAAGGCCCTGCGCATCTTCGATCGCAAGCCCATGCCGAACTGGGGTTCCAACCTCGACGGCATCGACTTCGACAACATCAAGTACTTCGTGCGTTCGTCGGAGAAGCAGGCCGAGAGCTGGGAAGACCTGCCCGAGGACATCAAGAACACCTACGACAAGCTGGGCATCCCCGAGGCGGAGAAGCAGCGCCTGGTGTCCGGTGTCGCGGCGCAGTACGAGTCCGAGGTCGTCTACCACTCCATCCGCGAGGACCTGGAGAAGCAGGGCGTCATCTTCCTCGACACCGACACCGCGCTCAAGGAGCACCCGGAGATCTTCCAGGAGTACTTCGGCTCGGTGATCCCCGCCGGTGACAACAAGTTCTCCGCGCTCAACACCGCCGTCTGGTCGGGTGGCTCGTTCATCTACGTGCCGCCGGGCGTGCACGTCGACATCCCGCTGCAGGCCTACTTCCGGATCAACACCGAGAACATGGGCCAGTTCGAGCGGACGCTGATCATCGTCGACGAGGACGCCTACGTCCACTACGTCGAGGGTTGTACAGCCCCGATCTACAAGTCCGACTCGCTGCACTCCGCGGTCGTCGAGATCATCGTGAAGAAGGGCGGCCGCTGCCGCTACACGACCATCCAGAACTGGTCCAACAACGTCTACAACCTGGTCACCAAGCGGGCCAAGGCCGAGGCGGGCGCCACCATGGAGTGGGTCGACGGCAACATCGGCTCCAAGGTCACCATGAAGTACCCGGCGGTCTGGATGACCGGTGAGCACGCCCACGGCGAGGTGCTCTCGGTCGCGTTCGCCGGCGTCGGCCAGCACCAGGACACCGGTGCCAAGATGCTGCACCTGGCCCCGCACACCTCCTCGACCATCGTGTCGAAGTCGGTGGCGCGTGGTGGCGGTCGCGCGTCGTACCGCGGTCTGGTCCAGATCAACAAGGGCGCCCACGGCTCCAAGTCGACCGTGAAGTGCGACGCGCTGCTGGTCGACACGATCAGCCGCTCCGACACCTACCCCTACGTCGACATCCGCGAGGACGACGTGACCATGGGCCACGAGGCGACCGTCTCCAAGGTCTCCGAGGACCAGCTGTTCTACCTGATGAGCCGCGGTCTGACCGAGGACGAGGCGATGGCCATGGTGGTGCGCGGCTTCGTCGAGCCCATCGCCAAGGAACTGCCGATGGAATACGCGTTGGAACTGAACCGGCTCATCGAGCTGCAGATGGAAGGGGCCGTTGGCTGATGTCGTCGCTCGAGACGCCGATTCAGAATCCGGGCGCCGGTGCCGCGGTCAACAAGGGCGAGGTCTTCACCTCGTTCGACGTGGACCAGTTCGAGGTGCCCTCGGGCCGTGACGAGGCGTGGCGGTTCACCCCGCTGCGCCGGCTGCGCGGCCTGCACGACGGCACCGCGGTGCGCGACGGCCAGGCCACCGTCGAGGTGAGCGAGGTCGCCGGTGTCACCGTGGAAACGGTGGACCGCACCGACGCCCGCCTCGGCCAGGCCGGTACCCCCGCCGATCGGGTCGCCGCCCAGGCCTACTCGGGCTTCGAGTCGGCGACCGTGATCACCGTCGGCCAGGAGACCGAGGTCGCCGACCCGATCACCGTGACCGTCACCGGTCCGGGCGAGGGCAAGACCGCCTACGGTCACCTGCAGGTGCGCCTGGACAACTTCGCCGTCGCCACCGTGGTCCTCGACCAGCGCGGCAGCGGAACCTACGCCGAGAACGTCGAATTCGTGCTGGGTGACAGCGCCAAGCTGACCGTCGTCGCCGTCCAGGAATGGGACGAGGACGCCGTGCACGCCACCGCGCACCACCTGAAGCTGGGGCGCGACGCCACCGTGCGCCACTTCGCCGCCACCCTCGGCGGCGACCTGGTGCGCCTCACCGGCACCGTGCGCTACGCCGGTCCCGGCGGCGAGGCCGAGCTGTTCGGCCTGTACTTCGCCGACGCGGGCCAGCACTTCGAGCAGCGCCTGCTGGTCGACCACTCCGAGCCCAACTGCAAGTCCAACGTGCTGTACAAGGGTGCGCTGCAGGGCGATCCGAAGTCCGCCAAAGGTGATGCCCGCACCGTGTGGGTCGGCGACGTGCTGATCCGCGCGGCCGCCGAGGGCACCGACACCTACGAGGCCAACCGCAACCTGGTGCTCACCGACGGCGCGCGCGCCGACTCGGTGCCGAACCTGGAGATCGAGACCGGCGAGATCGCCGGTGCCGGACACGCCAGTGCCACCGGCCGTTTCGACGACGAGCAGCTGTTCTACCTGCGCTCGCGCGGCATCCCGGAAGACGTCGCCCGCCGCCTGGTGGTGCGCGGCTTCTTCCACGAGATCATCCAGAAGATCGCGGTCCCCGAGGTCCGGGAGCGGCTGGAGGCGGCCATCGAGGCCGAGCTCGCCACTGTCGGTATCTGACCAACTCTTACCTCCCACGAAGGAATTCGAATTCGATGACCACCTTGGAAATCAAGGACCTGCACGCCGAGATCACCACCCCCGAGGGTGAGTCGAAGCAGATCCTCAACGGCGTCAACCTGACCGTGCGCTCCGGCGAGACGCACGCCATCATGGGCCCCAACGGCTCGGGCAAGTCGACGCTGTCCTACGTGATCGCGGGTCACCCGAAGTACACCGTCACCCAGGGCACCATCACCCTCGATGGTGAGGACGTGCTGGAGATGTCGGTCGACGAGCGTGCTCGGGCCGGCCTGTTCCTGGCCATGCAGTACCCGGTCGAGGTTCCCGGTGTCTCGATGTCGAACTTCCTGCGCACCGCCGCGACCGCGGTCCGCGGCGAGGCCCCCAAGCTGCGCACCTGGGTCAAGGAGGTGAAGGAGTCGATGAAGGAGCTCGAGATCGACGCCGCCTTCGCCGACCGCAGCGTCAACGAGGGCTTCTCCGGTGGCGAGAAGAAGCGTCACGAGGTCCTGCAGCTGGGTCTGCTCAAGCCGAAGATCGCGATCCTCGACGAGACCGACTCCGGTCTGGATGTCGACGCGCTGCGCATCGTCTCCGAGGGCGTCAACCGCTACAAGGAGCGCGAGGACGGCGGCGTGCTGCTGATCACGCACTACACCCGCATCCTGCGCTACATCAAGCCCGACTTCGTGCACGTGTTCGTCAACGGCAGGATCGTCGCCGAGGGTGGCTCCGAGCTGGCCGAGGAACTCGACGCGAACGGCTACGTGCGCTTCACGTCCGCCACCGCTGGAGCCTGACAACCATGACCGCTGTGTCTGTCTCGGGTCCCGCCCTCGACGTCGCCCGGATCCGGGCCGACTTCCCGATCCTGAACCGCACGGTCCGGGACGGGAAACCGTTGGTGTACCTGGATTCCGGGGCGACCTCGCAGCGTCCGCTGCAGGTGCTGGACGCCGAGCGCGACTTCCTGCTCACCCGCAACTCGGCCGTGCACCGCGGTGCACACCAGCTGGCGGAGGAGGCGACCGACTCCTACGAGGACGCCCGCGTCGCCATCGCCCGCTTCGTCGGCGCCGACGCCGGGGAGATCGTGTTCACCAAGAACGCGACCGAGTCGCTGAACCTGGTGGCCAACGCCTTCGGCGACGACCGGTTCCCGTACCAGGTGGGCCCGGGCGACGAGATCGTCATCACCGAGCTCGAGCACCACGCGAATCTCGTGCCGTGGCAGGAACTCGCGCGGCGCACCGGCGCCACGCTCAGGTGGTACGGCATCACCGACGACGGTCGGATCGACCTGGATTCGCTCGAACTGTCGGCCGCGACCAAGGTGCTCGCGTTCACCCATCAGTCGAACGTGACCGGTGCGGTCGCCCCGGTGGCCGAATTGGTCCGCCGGGCCAAGGAAGTCGGCGCGATCGTCGTGCTCGACGCCTGCCAGTCGGTGCCGCACATGGCGGTGAACTTCCGTGAGCTCGGCGTGGACTTCGCCGCGTTCTCCGGCCACAAGATGCTCGGCCCGATGGGCGTGGGCGGACTGTACGGCCGCCGGGCGCTGCTCGAGGAGACCCCGCCCTACATCACCGGCGGGTCGATGATCGAGACCGTCACCATGGAGCGGACCACGTACGCGCCGCCGCCGCAGCGCTTCGAGGCGGGTACGCCGATGACCTCACAGGTCGTCGGGCTGGCCGCCGCGGTGCGCTATCTGGAAGACCTCGGCATGGACGCGATCGCCGCTCACGAGCACGCGCTGACCGGCGCCGCGCTCGAGGGTCTGCGCGGGATCGAGGGCGTGCGGATCATCGGCCCCACCGAGAACGTGGACCGCGGTGGCGCGGTGTCGTTCGTGGTCGACGGCATCCACGCCCACGACGTGGGCCAGATCCTCGACGACCAGGGCGTCGCCATCCGGGTCGGGCACCACTGCGCCTGGCCGCTGCACCGCAAGTTCGGTGTCGCGGCGACGGCGCGCGCGTCGTTCGCCGTGTACAACACCCTCGACGAGGTCGACGCGCTGGTGCAGGCCGTGCGGAAGGCTCAGAGCTTCTTCGGCGTGAGCGCAGCGAGGGCCGATGATTAGACACTGTGGAGTTGCATAAGTCATGCGCATGGAGCAGATGTACCAGGAAGTGATCCTGGACCATTACAAACATCCCCACCACCGCGGGCTGCGCGAGCCGTTCGGTGCCGAAGTGCACCACGTGAACCCGACCTGCGGTGACGAGGTGACCCTGCGCGTGCACATCGACGGCGCGGGCGAGATCGCCGATGTCTCCTACGACGGTCAGGGCTGCTCGATCAGCCAGGCCGCCACCTCGATCCTCACCGATCAGGTGATCGGGCTGCCGGTGCAGCAGGCACTGAAGGTGGTCGACTCCTACAGCGAGATGATCTCCAGCCGCGGCACCGTCGAGGGCGACGAGGACATGATCGGCGACGGCATCGCACTCGCGGGCGTCGCCAAGTACCCGGCGCGCGTGAAGTGCGCACTGCTGGGGTGGATGGCGTTCAAGGACGCCGTCGTGCGGATCGCCTCGGCCGAGGATGCCAAGCCTGCCATGGGAAATGGGGAAGCGTGATGAGTGAGACACCGGCTGTCGAAGCCACCGAGGCGGCCGCTCCCGAGGTGGAGCTGACGCCCGAACAGCTCGAGCACCTCGAGAATCTCGAGGAGGCCATGCGCGATGTCGTCGACCCCGAGCTCGGCATCAATGTCGTCGACCTCGGCCTGGTCTACGGCATGTCCGTCGACGACGACAACATCGCCACCCTCGACATGACGCTGACCTCGGCGGCCTGTCCGCTGACCGACGTCATCGAGGACCAGTCCCGCAACGCGCTGGTGCGCAGCGGCCTGGTCGAGGACCTGAAGATCAACTGGGTCTGGATGCCTCCGTGGGGCCCGGACAAGATCACCGAGGACGGTCGCGAACAGCTGCGCGCCCTCGGCTTCACGGTCTAGAAAACACCGCGAAGAAGGCCCGGATTCCATGGGGATCCGGGCTTTTTCGGTCTCCCTGGCACCGTCGGAATCGCGCCGGGTGCCGATATATGGTTGCGGGTGGGGGCTGGACGAGCATTATGGAGGAATGGCCGAGCCGAGCAGGAGCATGGTCGCCGAACGCGGCAGGTATGCGCTCGTCGGCGGCCTCGCCGCAGTTGTTCTCGCTCCGGTGGCGGCCGCGACGACCGCCGCCGTCTATCGATTTCCGGTGCCGCTCGTCGGCTATACCAGCGGGATCGGTGGTGCCTTGACCGCGGCGGTCGGCAGTATCTTCTACCTGGTGCTCGGCGGCGCGGTGGTGCTCGCGGTGGCCGGCGCGCTGGGCGGTCTGGCGATGACCTGGGGGAGCCCGGCACCGACTCGGCGCGGTTATCTGATCGCCGTCCTGGCCGGATTGTTCGCGGCGTTTCTGGGTGCGATCGGGCTGGCCCTGCTGGAATTCCTCGTCGGACCGTGGTGAGTTCGCGCGGTGATGTCTTCGTTTGCGGCGCTGTGATTTTACTCAACACTATTGGACGTACGCGATTGTTCGGCGATGATCTGGAGGTTCCGGACATCCGGGACAATTTCCAGAGGAGAATTTTCGATGAGTTTCATGGGTAAGGCCGGTCTCGCCGTGGCGGCGCTCGGCCTTGCGGCCGGTTCGGTCTTCGGCGCCGGTGCGGCGAACGCGGAGAGCCTGCACGCGGCCATCTCGTTCAGCGACGCGGAGTGGGCCTTCGCCTACAGCGTGAACCAGCCGAGTGCCGAGGCTGCCGCCGACGAGGCGCTCGCCGCCTGCGACGCCGCCGACTGCCACATCTGGGCCGCCTGGTCCAACGGTTGCGGTGTCATCGTCGAGGGCGCCGACGGCGCGATCGGCATCGGCACGGGCGCCACCAGCCGGGACGCGGAGACCGAGGCCTACGCGAGCCTGGGCGAGCTGGAGCCGAGGGCGCTGCTGGCGAACACGGGTTCGGCGGCCCTCAGCGGAGCCCACGTCGTCAAGACGATCTGCACGGCCAACGCCCGCTGATCACGGCACACCGAAGGGCCCGGATCCGTCGTACGGATCCGGGCCCTTCGTGGTCGGTGCGCCTAGACCGGATCCGGCTCGGTGAGCGAGGCGATCCAGGCGCCGATCATGTCGGCGGTGTGGTCTATGACGACCTCGCGATCGAGGCCGTGGTCCTCCATCTCGACCGAGCGCAGCGCCGTGGCGAATCCGGCGTTGAGGACGACGAAGGCCATGGTGTCGACATCGATGTCCTTGGTCGGGCCGAGCAGATGGATGAGGTAGAGCTTCATGATCATTCGTAGCCGGGGTTCGAATTCCGGGATGCCGCTGCCGTAGAAGTGCAGATCGGCCACCAGCGCCCGCACCAGGGGGCCGTTGGCGACGAGGATCTCCACCGCGATCCGGATCACCTCGGCGACGGCGTCGCGCGGCGGCTTGTCGGCGGAGACGGTGAGCAGCCGGGCGTAGCGGTCCTCGACCTGCAGGAACAGGCTGTCGGTGAGTTCCTTGACGATCTCGTCGCGGTCGGTGAAATACCGGTACAGGGTGCCGATGCTCATGCCCGCCTCGGCGGCGATCCGATTGGTCGAGGTGTTGCCGATGCCGCGGCTGCCGAAAAGATGAGCAGACACGGTGAGAATGCGGGTGCGGGTTTCCTTCGCCCGATCCTGCTTGGGGCGTTTGCGCTGCTTATCGGCTTGCGGTGGCATTCGGCGGCCTCGGTCGAAAGAGGAGTAGAAGGTGAGCGGTTGCTCATCCTAGAGTCATGATCACGGAGAAACCGGAGTGTAGGCCATCACAGAGGCAGGCACTACGGCAGCTGAACCACCGCCGGCCGCGCCGACGCGGTGTGGAAGGAGTCGACGATGATGACGATCCCCGTGGACGGAGCCCCGATGTGGCAGCCGCTGCGCGATGTCCGGACGCTGTCGGGCACGCTGGTGAGCCACTTCGTCGACACCGTGGCCACCTGCCGAACGCTACCCGGCGACGCGATCTCCGGTGACGTGACCGCGGTCACCCGATTGTGCCTGGAGATCGTGGGCGGAATGCTCGACGGCCGCGACGAGACCGAGCGGCTGAACCGGCTCTCGGTCGCCGCGGCGGGCTGGGCGCGCGAGGGCGTGCCGATCGACGCCATCCTGCACGCCTTCCACGAGGGGGTGCGACTGAGTTTCGACGCGGTCTTCGACGCCGTCGCCGACGACGACCGGGCGAGTCTGCTCGCCGGCTTCCGCCGGGCGGTGGCGATCTCGGATCAGCTGTGTACCACCGTGACCCGCGCCTACATCCGGGAGCACCGCGATGTCGCGGGCGAGCACCACGCGGCCGTGCACACGCTCACCTCGGCGCTGCTGGCCGGTCAGTCCACGGTCACCATGGCCCGCGAGTGCGGGATCGCCGTCGCCGACGCGTATTCGGTGCTGGCGCTGTCGATCCGGCGACCTCCCGAGACCGCCGATCCACGGGTGAACCGGGCCGTGATGGCCCGGCGCGCGCTGCGCCGGGTGCAGGCCGCGCTCGCGCACCATGGCGGCGACCAGGTGCTGTCGCTGCTGTCGGTGGACGGCGGGACCCTGCTCATCCCCGCCGAGCTGATGGACTCCGTCGCCCTCGACGCGCTGATCGCGGCGCTGTCCCGCGCGGCCGATGTCGACGTGACCGGCGCGCTGGTCCCGGCCACCGTCGAGGAGATCCCGTCGGCCGCCGAGCGCGCGCACGAGCTGCTCGACATGGTCGAACGGCTCGACTGCGAACCCGGTCTCTACCGCTTCGGTGACCTGGCGCTGGAATACCAGCTCACCCGCCCCGGACCCGGCCGCGCCCGGCTCGGTGAACTGCTCGCGCCGCTGGACGGCCATCCCGAACTCTTCGAGACCCTGCGGGTGCACATCGCCAACAACATGAATCGCCGGCGCACGGCTCGCCTGCTGCACATCCACACCAACACCGTCGACTACCGCCTGCGCCGCATCGCCCAGCTGACCGGCCTCGACCCCGCCCAGAGCTCGGGCCTGTGGCAACTGCGCTCGGCCATGATCGCCCGCAGTTTCCACACCGGCCCGACCGTGGAGGCGCGCCTGGCCTGACCCGAATACCGTTGGCGCAGGACGACTCCCCGGTATATGGTTCACTGGACCAAAACCAGGGAGGGATCATGACCGTCGACACCGTCGAGCAGCTGCGTCAGGCGATCGAGCAGGGTGCGGCACCGAAGTACCTGACGTTCTGGGGGCACACCCCGCGCCCCTACGGCACGCTCGGCACGAGTTGCCTGAGCCAATGGTGGCCCGCCGAATTCGTCGTCGACGGCACCACATTCCGCACCGCCGAGCACTACATGATGTGGCGCAAGGCGCTGCTGTTCGACGACGAGCGCACCGCCGCCCGCGTGCTGGCGGCGAATCATCCCAGCGTGGCCAAGAAGCTGGGCAGGCAGATCCGCGCCTTCGACGACGCCGTCTGGGCGGGTGCCCGCTTCGAGATCGTCGTTGCGGGCAGCGTGGCCAAGTTCGGACAGGACGACGCCCTGCGGACCTACCTGCTCGGCACCGGCGCGCGCGTCCTCGTCGAAGCCAGTCCCATGGACCGGATCTGGGGGATCGGGCTGGCGGCCGACGACGTGCGCACCGCCGACCCGGCGCGGTGGCGGGGTCTCAACCTGCTCGGTTTCGCGCTGATGCGGGCTCGCGACCTACTGGCCGCGGCAGGCTAGGCCGGGAGGCCGCGCCGAGTATCCCGGGCTTGTCGGTGGGGGTTGCTAGTCTGTGGCGGACGGACGGACCGGGAGGATTCGGGCGTCACGGTCAGCGAAATCGGTTGGCGTCGCGATCATATCGGCGCGCGATGGATTTCGCCGAACCCGGCCGGGCGGGCAATTCGGGAAAGCTATTTCTCGACAGTGCGTGCGGCGGTTCATGATTGGTTCGGCTTCGACCGAGAAGCCGATTTTTCGATGGGGAGATTCACTGATGTCTGTTGTGGGCAAATATGCCCTGGGTGTGGCCGCCATGTCCGCGGTGGCCGCGTTCACCGTCGTGAACGCCGGCTCGGCCGCCGCGGCCGAGAGCGGCGTGGCGGTCGCCGAGGCGCCCGGTTACACCGCCGTCTCTCGTGACGGTGGCTTCCAGGCCGCCGCCGGTGATCTCTACGGCGCGCTGGCCTTGTCGTCGAAGGAAGCCGTGGTCGCTTCGGCGGTCAACTACGGCAGCTGGGCGGCCGCGAGCCAGGCCGCGCTGGCCGAGTGCGGCGTCTGGGACTGCCAGATCGTCGTCGAGTTCCGCAATGCCTGCGGTGCCGTCGCGCAGGGCGCCGACTACCGCTTCGGCTGGTCCTGGGACTACTCCCTGGCCGCGGCCGAGCGCTCGGCGATCGACGTGCTCGGGATCAGCGCGCCGCCGTTCCCGGATCCGGGTTCGGCCTCGCCGCGCGCGGCGAGCGTCATCCTGTCCGCCTGCACGGCGAACGTCTGACGAAACGAAGAGAAGCGGGGTGTGGACCGATCCGGTCCGCACCGCGAATACGCATCGCGGCATACGAGAACCGGAGTTTCGTATGCTGCGAGCAGACACCGGCTCGCTCGCAGGCGGTCTGGGCGCGCTGATCGAGCGGATCGGCGAGCAACTCCGTCGCTCCGGCTCCGATGCGATGACGGGGCTGCTCGCCGATATCCGGGCCGATGCCACCCTGACGGAACGCTTCGCCACCATCTACCTGGCGGTGGAACGCTCCGTCATCGGCGTGCTGCTCGACCGCGCCATCGCCCGGCGTGATCTGGCTCGTCGCCCCGATCCGGCGATCACGCAGGCGCTGCTGCTCGGTCCGCTGTTCGCGTGGGTCGTCGTGCTCGACGAAGACCACACGCGCGCACCGGAACTCGCGCGCATCGTGGCCCGGATGGTCACCGCCGCGCTCGCCGCGGGCATGGTGCCCGCCGATCCGTCCTAGCGGCGGCGAGGAGCAGCAGCGCGGCCAGGGCGAACCCGGCCGCGATCGGCGGCAGCGCCGCGACGCCCCACGCGTCGAGTGCGACGCCGCCGAGCGAGACGCCGAGATAGGTGCCGGAGGTGTTGAGCGCCAACGCCTGTGGCGCGAGCGGGCCGGTCAGCGTCGCCAGCCGGGCCTGGATCGCGGGTGCGTTCCAGAACGCGGCCGCGCCCCACACGGTGAGGACCGGCAGCAGCACCGCGATCGGCACCGGGTGCACGACCCAGGTCACCCACAGGTATCCCATCGCGACCGTGATGGCCCCGATCCCGGTCGCCAGCGCGCGCCCCGGCCCCCACCTGTCCGTGGCCAGGCCACCGCCGCACATTCCGGCCATGCCCGCGACGCCGGCCAGCCCGAACGACACCGCACGGGCATCGACACCCGACCCGGCGACCTCGGTGAGGAACGGCGCGAGGTAGGTGAGCATCATCATCGACCCGGTCATCAGCGACACGTTCGCCAGCAGCCCGACCGTCACCGGCCGCCGACCGAGACTGCGCACCTGAGCTTTCCAGTCCGGCACTACCCGGTCGGGCCGCTGCCGGGGCAGCGTCGCGAGGAGTCCGCCGAGGACGATCACGCCGCCGACGGCCATGGCGGCGAAGCTCGCGCGCCAGCCGAAGGCGCCGCCGATCCAGGTCCCGATCGGCACTCCGACCGCGATCGAGCCGGTCACGCCCAGCGTCACCACGGCGAGATAGCGGCCCGCCTTGCCCTCCGGCGCCCGCTGGAACGCGGTCGCGAACAATGACGGAGTCGCTGCCGCGGCTGCCGCGGCGGCTACGATCCGCCACGCCATCAGGACCCCGAACGACGGTGTCAGCAGTGCGCCGACATTGGCCGCGACGAAGACGCACAGACAGGTCACGAGCAGCGTCCGGCGCGAGACGCGCGCGAGCAGCACCCCGGCGACCGGCGCCACGACCGCGACGGTCACAGCGAAGACTGTCACGAGCTGACCGGCGGCGGCCTGACTCACGCCGAGATCATCCGCGATCTCGGGCAGGACACCGGCGATCACGTAATCGTCGGTGTAGAAAATGAACGAGGCGGCGAAGAGCGCCACCAACCACCAAGGCATAGAAGACTCCCACGGGTACCGAGCTGACTGCGCGCGTCCCGGCACAGGGGGCGCGCTACAACGGGCAGACAGTGGTCGGCCGGTGTCCGGAGCACGACGGATCGCCGTGCCTGTCGGCACGGTGTCGTTCGCCCGGCGAGGCGCATGCCCGGCCGGATCTCTCGGGAACAGCCACCGGCGGACCGGTGGCTAGAGTCTGTCCGCTTCGGTAGCAGTGGTCACGATCGCCAAGCTACCGCACCGAAATCCGCGGCGCCGCCGAGTTTTCGGCGCTCAGTCACCCAGGTACTGGTGGACCAGCATCACGGCCATCGAGCCCTCGCCGACGGCGGCCGCGACCCGGCGCCCGTTGTAGGCGCGCACATCGCCCGCGGCGAAGACCCCGGGCACGGTGGTCTCCAGATGCAGCGGCGGGCGGGTCAGCGGCCAGCGCGCGGCGGCGAGCGGCGCGGCGGCGATGTCGGGTCCGGTCAGCAGGTAGCCGCGATCGTCGCGGGCGACGCCGGGACCGAGCCAGGCGGTGGCGGGATCGGCGCCGATGAAGGCGAACAGCCAGGTCGCGGCGACCTCCTCGATGGCGCCGGTGCGCCGGTCGTGCAGGGTGAGGCGTTCGAGGTGGGTGCCGCCTGCCGCGGCCGCGACCTCGGTGCCGGTGCGGACGTGGATCTCCCGGATCGACTCGATCTGCTCGATCAGGTAGGTCGACATCTCCGCGGCCAGCGACTCGGCGCGGACCAGCAGGAACACCCGGCGGGCGCAACTGGCGAAATAGACCGCCGCCTGGCCCGCCGAATTCGCGCCGCCGACGATGTAGACGTCGGCACCCGAGCACAGCGGCGCCTCGGTGAGCGCCGAGAAGTAGTAGACGCCGCGGCCGGCGAAGTCCGCGACGCCGGGCGCGTCGAGGGTACGGAAGGTAGCGCCCGTGGCGATGATCGCCGAGCGCGCCGACACCGTCGTGTCCCCGCAGCGCACCGTGACGCCGTCGTCATCGGCGTCGAGCGCGTCGGCGGTCAGGCTGATCACCAATTCCGCGCCGAACTTGCCCGCCTGGCGTCGCGCCCGATCGGTGAGCTGGGCGCCGGAGATGCCGTCGGGGAAGCCGAGATAGTTCTCGATGCGTGCGCTCAGCCCGGCCTGCCCGCCGATCGCCCAGCGCTCGAGCAGGACCGTGTGCAGGCCCTCGGACGCGCCGTAGACGGCAGCGGCCATGCCCGCGGGCCCGCCGCCGACGATGAGCAGGTCGTATCCGCCGCTATCGGGCGAGGTATGTAGCCCGACCCAGCGGGCGAGTTGCTCCTCGTCGCCGGGGCGCAGGGTCCTCCCGTCCGGCCCGATCAGCACGGGAGTATCGGCGGCCTCGAACCCGTGCGCGGCGAGCAGGTCCCGGCCTGCCGGGTCGGTGGGCTGCACCCAGCGGCAGGCGATCTCGTTGCGTCTGAGAAAGGTGCGGATAGCCGCGCACGCGGGCGACCACAGGTCGCCGACCACGGTCGGCGCGGCGGCGTCGTGCTCATCCGGCGAGGTGGGAGCCACCCGTCGAGAATAGGCCGGTCCAGCGGTGCCGCCATGGCGGCACTCCGCTCAGCGGCGCGGGTGCTCCACCGACAGCCTGCCGCGCCGGATGAGATCGTGGCGGGTGGTGGCCGACATCGGCGGCAACGGCTGCTCGCCGCCGGCCTCGTCGGGGTTCGGGCGCACGAGCAGGGTGACGGTCGCGGCGGGCACGAAGCCGGTACTGGTCATCAGGGCGGCCGAGGCGCTGTTGCGGTCCTCGACATCGGTGACGATATGGCGGGCGCCGCGTGCGAACAGCGCCTCGGAGCACACGTTCACCAGCCGCCGGGCGATGCCGTGGCCCTGCATATCGGGCGCGACGGCGATCCATTCGAGGTAGGCCCAGTCGTCGCGGTGCTCGAATTCCATCGAGCCGAGCACGAAGCCGACGACCCGGTCGGAGTCCAGGGCGACCCAGCAGGCGTTGTCGGGGCTGTCCAGATGCTCGGCGACCGCCGTGAGCGACCACGAGGTGTAGGGCTTGGTGGTCGTGTCGAACACCTGGTGGCCGAGATCGAGGACTTGACGCAGATGTCCCAGCCCCATCGGCACGACAGCGATCGAGGAGTCCATGCACGCCAGTCTGCCCTACGCGCCCTTGCGCGCCGCGGTCTTGCTGTCCGTGGATTTCTTCGCCGCGGCTTTGCGCGGTGCCGCTTTCTTCGCCGATGCTTTCTTCGCCGCCTTCTTCGCGGGCGCGGGCGCCGCCTCGGCATCGCGGCGGCCGCTCGCCTCGAGACTGCGTTGCAGGGCGGCGACCAGATCGACGACCTCGGCATCGGGTTGTTCGGCGGGTTCGGCCGTCGCGGCGGCCTCGACCTTGCCGGACCCGCTGGCGATCGCCTCGTCGAGGAGTTTCTGCAATTCGATCTGATATTCGTCGGTGTATTCGGTGGGATCGAAATCACCCGACATCGACTCGACCAGTGTTTCGGCCATCTTCAATTCCTGCGGGCGCGGCGCCGGGGCGTCGTCGAGGGCGGGGAAGTCGACGGCACGCACCTCGTCGGGCCACAGCAGGGTCTGCAGCACGAGCACGCCGTCGCGCACCCGCAGCGCCGCCAGCCGGGTCTTCTGCCGCAGCGTGAAGTGCACCAGCGCGGTCTTGTCGATGCGTTCGAGGGTGGCGGCCAGTAATTGGTACGCCTTGGGCGTGGCCGAATCCGGTTCGAGGTAGTAGCTCTTGTCGAACAGCACCGGGTCGATCTGCTCGGACGGCACGAATTCCAGCACCGGGATCTCGTGTTTCTCCGCCGCGGGAAGTTTCGCGAAATCGGCGTCGGTGAGTACGACCTGGTCGCCGTCGGGGGAGACGTAGGCCTTGTCGATGTCGGAATACTGGACGGAATTGCCGCACACCTGGCAGACACGGTCGTATTTGATCCGGCCGCCGTCCTTGGCGTGGACCTGATGGAACCGAATATCGTGGTCCTCGGTCGCGGTGTAGACCTTGACCGGGACATTGACCAGCCCGAATGCGATCGAGCCCTTCCAGATCGATCTCATTTCCCCATGATGGCCGATATATCGCGCGGGGGCGAGCGGACGCCGCCGAACCGGTGCCCGTCCGTGACGCGGCGGTGCTTGAATTCGTCGCGTCTGATCCAATCGACGGGTGCACGCCGAGGTGATCGTCTGTGGACTCGGCCCCGCCGGCCGGGCGGTGGCCCATCGCGCCCTGACCCGCGGCCTGTCGGTGACGGTGATCGACCCGCACCCCGACCGCATCTGGACGCCGACCTATGCCGCCTGGGCCGACGAACTACCGGACTGGCTCGACCCCGCCGCCGTCGCCGCGACCGTCGACCGGCCGACGGCCTGGGCGGTCGGGGAGCACCGCCTCGACCGGGCCTATCAGGTACTCGACACCGCGGCACTGCAGCGATCGCTGAGCGTCGACGGCGCGGAGGTGATCGCCGACCTGGTGGTCGACCTGGACGCGCGGGCGGGCACGGTCCGCACGGCGGGCGGACTCACCCGAGCGGGCCGGGTGATCGATGCGCGCGGACTGGCCAGGTCGGCACGCCGTGCCGAGCAGACCGCCTACGGCATCGTCGTCCGCCGCGATTCCCGCGGCGCCGACCAGCCCGCCCTGTTCATGGACTGGCGCCGGGACAACGGCGCGGGCCCGGACGATCCGGCCTCGTTCCTCTACGTCGTCCCGCTCGGCGCGGACACGATGCTGTTCGAGGAAACCTGCCTCGCGGGCAGACCCGCCCTGCGCACCGAGGTCCTGCGGCGCAGGCTGGAACACCGCCTGCGCGCCCGCGGCATCGCGTTCACCGGTGCGGAACCGGTCGAACGGGTGCGCTTCCCCGTGGAGGGTGGCAGGCCGGGCGGAGGCCGGTTCGGGGCCGCCGGTGGCCTGACTCATCCCGCCACCGGGTACAGCGTCGCCGCCTCGCTGCGCGCCGCCGACCTCGTCGTCGCGGGCGCGACGCCGTGGACCGGCCAGGCGCGCGCCGTGGCCGCCCTGCGCCGGGCGGGACTGCGGGCACTGCTGGCGCTCCCCCCGCGCGACGTCGCGGTCTTCTTCGACGCCTTCTTCGAGCTCCCCACCACACGGCAACGGTCGTACCTGTCCGGTGACGACCTGCGCGGCACACTCGCGGCGATGCGCGCGCTGTTCGCCGCGCTGCCCCCGCACCTGCGCCGCACCCTGGTGACCGCGGTGGCCGGAATCGGTTGAGATCGGCCTGATCACCACCGCGCGACGGGTTGGATCGTGGTGCGTCGAGCTCGGCGAGCCGGGGCCGCGCGGTCCGGTGTAGCGGACCGGTCGCTGACCCGGATCCGGCGGGTATGCGCACGGTCGGCCCGAGGCCCGGCGGCGGCGCCACGAAGTTGCTACCATCGCCGAGCGAACGCGCCCACCCGGCAACAGGATCGGGCCGACGAGGCGGACCGGCCGGGAGTTCCCCCGGCCCCGCGCGTCGACGTGCGTGCCGCCCAGTTGCGTGACTAGTTAGGGGAATATCGGTGTTCGAATTCACCAAGCGGCGCAGCCGCTGGGTGCTCGGCGTGTTCGCGGTACTTGCGGTGGTGCTCGGCGCACTCGGGGCCACGCTGTTCGAGCGGGTGGAGGGCGGCGGGTACACCGACCCGGGCAGCGAATCCAGCAGAGCGCTCGAGGTGCTGCGCGAGGAGTTCGGGCAGACGCCGCCGAATCTGCTGCTGCTGGTGCAGACGGAGTCCTCGGTCGACGACCCCGAATCCACCGCGGCGGCAACGGCACTGGTCGCCAACCTGCAGGAACGCGAGGGCGTCACCGACGTCGCCTCCTACTGGACCACCCACCAGCCCGCGCTGCGCAGTGTCGACGGCAAGCAGGGCCTCATCGTGGCCAGCGTGCTCGGCAGCGAACGCGAGATCGACGAGCGCGTCGCCGCCATCGCCGGCGAACTCAGCGGAACCCAGGGGACGCTGCAGGTGCGGGCCGGCGGCTTCGCCATGCTCATGCACGAGACCGTCGAACAGGGCAAGCGCGACATCGCCAAGGGCGAGGCGATCGCCTTCCCGCTCACGCTGATCGCGTTGCTGTTCGTCTTCGGCGGGCTGGTCGCCGCGAGCCTGCCGCTGCTGATCGCGTTCCTCACCGTGCTGACGACCATGGGCGCGCTGTGGGTACTCACCCTGTTCACCCCGCTCTCGGTCAGCGCGACCAATGTGGCCACCCTGCTCGGCCTCGGTCTCGCCATCGACTACAGCCTGCTGATCGTCAACCGCTATCGCGACGAACTGTCCGAGGGCCGCACCCCCGCCGGTGCGGTGGCGACCACCCTGCGCACCGCGGGCCGCACAGTCGTGTTCTCGGCGCTGACGGTGGCCGTCGCGCTCGCCGGCCTGCTGTTCTTCCCGCTGCTGGCGATCCGGTCGATGGGATACGCGGGCATCCTCGTGGCGGCGCTGGCCGCGACGGTCTCGCTGACCGTGCTGCCCGCCACGCTGCTGCTGCTCGGCACCCGCATCGACAAGGGCCAGCTCGGCTGGTGGTTCCTGCGGGCGCCGCGCCCCGCCCCCGGCGAGGGCGCCTGGCACAAGCTGGCCACCGCGGTGATGCGCAAGCCGATCCCGATCGGCCTGGCCGTGACCGCGCTGCTGCTGATCCTGGGCGCGCCGTTCCTCGGCGTGCACCTCGGCTTCCCGGACGAGCGGAGCCTGCCGGAGTCGATGCCCTCCCGTCAGGTCACCGAGATCGTGCACGCCGACTTCAGCGAGAGCGACCAGAACCCCCTCGTCGCCGTGCTGCCCGAGAGCGCCTACAGCGCGGCGGGATTGGACGCCATCGCCCGGCAGCTGTCGGATCTGGCGCACGTGCGCCGGGTCGACACCGCGACCGGCAGCTACGCCCAGGGCGGTCTGCTCGCCGGTCCCACCGTGGCCAACGCCCGGTTCCGGGCGGATCGGGGCGTCTACCTGTCCATCGTGCCCACCACCACCGAGAGCGCGGCGCTGTCGGAGCTGGTCGGTCAGGTGCGTGCGGTCGAGACGCCGAGCGAGCTGCTGGTCGGCGGCGTTCCGGCGGCCAATGTCGACTCCATCGCCGCCATCGAGGACGCCCTGCCCTGGGCGCTCGGTTTCGTGGTGATCCTGATGCTGATCGTGCTGTTCGCGCTCACCGGCAGCGTGGTGCTGCCCGTGCTCGCGGTGGTGCTGAGCGCGCTCAGCCTGACCGCGACCTTCGGCGCGCTGGTGTGGATCTTCCAGGACGGGCACCTGTCCGGGCTGCTCGGCTTCACCGTCACCGGTGATCTGGCCGCGACCGTGCCCGTGATGCTGTTCGCCGCCGCTTTCGGCCTGGCGATGGACTACCAGGTGTTCCTGCTCTCGCGCATCCGCGAGGAGTACGACCGCACCGGCAAGAACGACACCGCCGTCGCCCTCGGCCTGGAGCGGGTCGGCCGCATCGTCACCGCCGCCGCGATCCTGATATCGGTGGTGTTCCTCGGCTTCCTGGCCTCCGACATCACCTTCATGAAGGCCTTCGGCATCGGTCTGCCGCTGGCGGTCATCGTCGACGCCACCCTGGTGCGCGGCTTCCTGCTGCCCGCCGCGATGAAGGTGCTCGGTGAGGCCAACTGGTACGCGCCGGAATTCCTGCGCCGCCTGCACGACAGGTGGGGCCTGGACGAGAGCGGCGGCGCCGGCCGGTCGCTGAAACACGATGTCCCCGTGCGTGATCCGCTGGGCGTCACCACCGGCAGGCCGGTGACCGGCACCGAGACGCTGGTCAACGATCCGCTCGCGCGCGCGCAAGCGGCCCGCGCCGAGGAGGGGCTGGCCGCCGCCGGACGCGAGTCCGCGGACTGACCAGGGCGTCGTAGTTCGGCTGGGCGGCATCGGTTTCCGTGGGAACCGATGCCGCCTTTCGTGTGCGTCAGATGCCGCCGGTGGCGAGCAGGCCGCCGTCGACCCGGACGCAGTCGCCGGTGATCCAGGCGGCCTCGTCGGAGACCAGGAACGCGATCAGCTTGGCGACGTCCTCGGGGACACCGAGGCGCTTCAAGGGGTAGACACTCGCCGCGCGATCCTCGTCGGCCGAGTACAGCGCGTCGGCGAACTTGGTCTTCACCACGCCCGGCGCCACCGCGTTGACGCGGATGCTCGGGCCCAGCTGCCAGGCCAGCTCCTCGGTGAGCCGGATCAGCGCCGCCTTGGAGGCGCCGTAGGCCGAGATGACGCCCGAGGACCGGATACCGGCCACGCTGGCGACGTTGACGATCGCGCCGCCGTGCTCGGCCATCCACGCCCGGTAGGCCTGCTGGACGTAGCCGAGCGAGGCCACCACGTTCACGTCGAAGATCTTGCCGACCGCGCCCAGATCGGCGTCCATCAGCGCGCCGTACACCGGGTTGATGCCGGTGTTGTTGACCAGGATGTCGAGCGAACCGAACTCGGTGACCGCCCTGGCCACGGCCTCGGCGCGGGAATCGGCGTCGCCGGCGTTGCCCGCCAGGGCGCTCACCTGCCCCGTGTGCCCGAGGGCGCGCAGCTCGGTGGCCGCGGCCGCCAGCGGCTCGGCTTTGCGCGCGGTGATCAGCACGTTGGCCCCGCGGCGCAGGAGTTCGGCGGCGGTGGCCAGGCCGATGCCGCGGCTCGCTCCGGTGACGAGGGCGGTCCTGCCCAGTAGATCGGTTGTCATGCGACGAGAGTAACCACGCTCACACCCGGCGGCGCCGGTTCGGCCGCCGAGTCGGCGGACGGTAAAATAAGTGGTTCTTGCCGACTTCGACGGTGCACGATGGGTCGAATCGGCGCTCACCATTCTTTTTCGACACGAGGAGAAGCCCTGTGATCACGGCGACCGACCTGGAGGTCCGGGCCGGAGTCCGCACCCTGCTCTCGGCCCCGGGGCCGGCGCTGCGGGTGCAGTCCGGCGACCGGATCGGACTGGTCGGGCGCAACGGCGCGGGCAAGACCACCACCTTGCGCATCCTCGCGGGTGCGGGTGAGCCGTACGCAGGCAAGATCACGCGTTCCACCGAGATCGGCTACCTGCCGCAGGACCCCAAGGAAGGCGATCTCGATGTGATCGCCCGCGACCGGGTGCTCTCCGCACGCGGCCTGGACACCCTGATCCGGGACATGGAGAAGCAGCAGGCGCTGATGGCCGAGGTGGCCGACGAGAAGGAACGCGAGAAGGCGATCCGCAAGTACGGCCGCCTCGAGGACCAGTTCTCCTCGCTCGGCGGGTACGTCGCCGAGAGCGAGGCCGCCCGCATCTGCAACAGCCTCGGTCTGCCCGACCGGGTCCTCGGCCAGCAGCTGCGCACCCTCTCCGGCGGTCAGCGCCGCCGCATCGAGCTGGCCCGCATCCTGTTCTCCGCCTCCGACGGCTCGGGCGGTCGCTCCGATCGCATCCTGCTGCTCGACGAGCCAACCAACCACCTCGACGCCGACTCCATCACCTGGCTGCGCGGGTTCCTGCAGAACCACGACGGCGGTCTGATCGTGATCAGCCACGATGTGGAACTGCTCGAGGCCGTGGTCAACAAGGTGTGGTTCCTCGACGCGGTGCGCGGCGAGCCCGATGTCTACAACATGGGCTGGAAGAAGTACCTCGACGCCCGCGCCACCGACGAACAGCGTCGCGTTCGCGAGCGCGCCAACGCCGAGAAGAAGGCGAGTGCGCTGCGTCAGCAGGCCGCCAAGCTCGGCGCCAAGGCCACCAAAGCCGCTGCGGCACACCAGATGGTGCGCCGGGCCGAGCGGTTGATCTCGGAGCTCGACGACGTGCGTGTGGCCGACAAGGTCGCCCGCATCCGCTTCCCCGAGCCCGCGCCGTGCAGCAAGACCCCGCTGATGGTGAACAACCTGACCAAGCTCTACGGATCGCTGGAGATCTTCACCGGCGTCAACTTCGCCGTCGACAAGGGCAGCCGCGTCGTCGTGCTCGGCCTCAACGGCGCGGGTAAGACGACGATGCTCAAGCTGCTCGCCGGCGTCGAGACACCCACCTCGGGCGGCGTCGAGCAGGGCCGCGGCCTCAAGGTCGGCTACTTCGCCCAGGAGCACGACACCCTCGACGATCAGGCGACGGTGTGGGAGAACATCCGGCACGCGTCCCCGGACGCGGGCGAGCAGGAGCTGCGCAGCCTGCTCGGCGCCTTCATGTTCACCGGCCCGCAGCTCGAGCAGCCCGCGGGCACGCTCTCCGGTGGTGAGAAGACCCGTTTGGCGCTGGCCGGGCTGGTGTCCTCGGCGGCCAACGTGCTGCTGCTCGACGAGCCGACCAACAACCTCGACCCGATCTCGCGTGAGCAGGTGCTCGAGGCGCTGCGCACCTACGCCGGCGCCGTCGTCCTGGTGACCCACGACCCGGGCGCGGCCGAAGCGCTGAACCCGGAACGCGTCATCCTGCTGCCGGACGGCACCGAGGACCACTGGTCGAAGGAATACGCCGAGTTGATCGACCTCGCCTGAGCCGTCAGGGCCCGAGGCGGTAGCGCAGCGTCACCTCGCGGGCCCGGTCAGGGCCATAACGGCGGTGTGTCGCGCGTGAAACGCTGTGTCGGGAGGGAACTCGCGGCACTCGGGTGAGTTTCATCACTGTTTTCGTTGATCACCGACTCCGGAGTGTCTAGCCTGGAATCAGCTGCTCGGCGACTCGGAGGAAGCCATGAGCGACAGTGCGAGACAGGCCGCTAGGTCGGCCAAGGGTAAATCGACGATCGGCAAGGCCGCGCTGGGAAAGGGCACCCGGGTCACGGGCAAGTCCCGGGACCGGTTGCAGTCCCAGCTGAAGAAGCAGTACGAGGCGGGTGCGAGCATCCGCTCGCTGGCCAGGGCTACGGGCCGCTCGTACGGCTTCATTCACAATGTGCTGGTCGAATCGCACGTCGAGTTGCGCGGCCGCGGTGGCGCCAACCGGCGCAAGAATCCGGCCGACTGAGCGGCCCTCACCAGCCGGGGACCGCGCCGTCCCCGCGCACCAGCAGGTTCGCCAGACTACTGAACAGCGGCAGGCCCGTCTTGATCTCGAGATAGGCGAACTGCCCCTGTGGGTTGACCTCGAGGAAGTAGTACTCGCCGTCGTTGCCCAGCCGCAGGTCGACGACGCCGAAGCTCAGCCCGAGGGCGCCCATCAGGGTGGCCAGCGACTTGCTGACCGAGGCGGGCAGCCGGTCGTGGGCGAAGCCGACCGAGGTGTCGAGCCGGGAATCGACCCGGCCGACCCCGGCCTGCGAATCGATGCGCACCGACCACTCGATGCCGTCGACCCACACCACCCGCAGATCGCAGCTGGCCTCGACGTAGTCCTGGAACGTCGTCGGGGTCGACCGGATCGAGCCGAGCCTGCTCAGCTCCGGTCTGGTGATGATCCGGGTCTCGGAGAACTCGCCGCGCCCGGTGCCCGTGCGTTTGTACACCACTGGGCCGGAACGGGATTCGACGAAACTGCGGGCCTCGTCCGGATCGTTGGTGATCAGCGTCTCCGGGATGACGAACCCGGCCCGCTGCGCCGTCTCCAGTTGCACGATCTTGCGGCTGGCGGTGCGCTCGGCGGCCGGATCGTTGATCCAGTACGCCGGGATCGACCACAGCATGCCCTGCAGGAAACCGTCGCACTCGGCCTGGCGGAACTCGTCGTCGGCGGCGCGCACGCCGTGCGGCACCAGGCACGGGTGCGGCCTGCGCCACCAGACCGCGCGCACGTCGTCGAGACCGTGGATGTGGGCGAGCGCGCGGTTGGTGCCCGCCTTGTCGAGCCGGAAACTGCCTGTCTCTCGGGGGAAGTCGCGCAGATCCAGCCGGACCGGGTCGAGCCCGTGGTGTTCTCGTAACGTGGCGGCCAGCGCATCGGCGTGCAGGTCGTCGGTTTCGGACACGATGAGCACCGCGTCGGTCGCGCGTTCCATGACCGTGGGCCGTTCAGTCGAGGCTGTCGCAGTTGATGCCGTCGCGGAAGGTGAACGTGGCGCCGGTGACACCGCCGCGCTCCGCGATCCGCAGCTTGGTCGCCCAGGCGCGGGTGGCCTGGGCCAGCAGGTCGTCACCGAGCGCCTCGGACGGCTCGGGCGCCAGTGTGATGGGCCGGTCGACGAGTTCCACCCGCATCCGGCGGGTGAAGTCGGCGGTCGCGCCCGGACGGATGTCGACGCACACCTGCCGTTCCCCCGCGGCGCGGTCTTCGGTGAGCCGCACGACATCACGCCGGTCGAAGGTCCACGTACCACCGTCGACCCGGACCGAGATGTCGCGATCGGACTCGGCCACCAGCAACCCGCGCAAGGCGGGGCCCCGATCTCGGGACGACGCGGTAGCGGGGAGGTGGATGGCGTCGGTCATGGGCACTCACTCCGATCTTCTCGTCTGCTCGCGATTTGCCAGAACCCCCGAAGGTGCTACGGATCATAGCGCGCGAGCGGGCGTCACCGAGCCGGTTCGCGAGATTTGCGGAGCCCCGGGCAAACCGCCGAGCGGCGCGTGATCGCCTAGCGGGGAGAGAATTTCGGACAACTCGACCGCGGATCGCCGCGTCGTACCGGCAATCGATCAGCTAACGATGGCGGGTACGGCGACGGCCCGCATCGCCGCGAGATTGCTGGGCGATGCGGGCCGTGTCGTCCGCCTCAGAGGCCGAGGAGCTCCGGGCGCTCGGCCAGGCCGCGGAAGTGTTCGGCGGGGTCGGCGACCAGCTTGCGCGAGGTCAGGTCCATCGCGCCCGCGACCACGGTGATCTCCGCCGACACCGTGCCGTCGAGCTTGATGATCTGGTGGTGGAAGCGGAAGACCTTGCCGCCGTCCCACTCGCAGGTGGCCGTCACGGTCACCTCGTCGCCGCCGCGCAGCTCGCGCCGGTACTTGATCGTCGACTCGAGGACGACCGCGCCGATCCCACTGGCGAAGAACTTGTCCTGCGGGATACCCGCCGCCCGTATCAGCTCCCAGCGGGCGTGTTCGCCGTACTGGTGGTAGACGGCGTGGTTCAGGTGGCCCTGGGTGTCGAGCTCGTAGCCGCGGACGAGGACCGGTACGGAGAACGTCATACGGCGTATAACCGGCGGCTTCGCCGACGTTGTTCCCGAGTCGCCTGCAATCTGCGCCACAGACCGCATGGTTCGGTATGGCCGCGGGTCAGCGCCGATGGGCGTTGCGTTCGGCCCACCAATCGGGGGCGTCGACGAAGTGGTTGTCGAACTCCTCTTGGGCGGCGACGAATTCGTCGTGGGTCGCCTCGCCGTGGAGCAGGCGGTCGAGCAGGCGGAAGTACTCGAAGCGCTGCACGCCGGGCATCAGGGCGATGAGGATGCGGGCGCCGCTGTCGGGGGTGGCGCCGAAGGCGTGCGGCATGTGGCGGGGGACCACCAGGGAGCCGCCTGCGCCGACGGTGCGGATGCGATCGCCCGCCAGTACCTGGAGTTCGCCGTCGGCGACGTAGAACAGTTCGTCGGAGCGGGTGTGGAAGTGCGGCGCCGCGCCGTCGGCGCCCTGCGCCATGGTGACCTCCAGCGTGCTGACGGTGCCGTCGCTGGCGTCGGCGTCGGTGAGCAGGCGGATCCGCACGGAGCCGGTACCGAGGGTCTCCGCGTCGTCGGGCAGGCAGAGGGCGATGTCGCGGGCGTTCGTCATGGCGATTCCATTCGCTGGTTGATAATTCGCTACCGAACTATATCGTGGCGAATAGAATCGTGTCCATGGATGATCCGGATGCCGTCGATGCCATCGCCGCCCAGTGGCGTCGCGAACGCCCCGACCTCGACCTGGCGGCGATGGCCGTCTTCGGCAGGCTCGGCAGGCTGATGGTTGTGGCGACGGCCCGCATCGAAGCCGTATTCACCGCGCACGGATTGCAGCGTGGTGAGTTCGATGTGCTTGCGGCACTGCGCCGTTCGGGCGGTCCGTGCGAACTCAACCCCTCGGTCCTCGCCGACACGCTGATGCTGTCGCGGGCCGGGATGACCGGGCGCATCGATCGGCTGGAAGCGGCCGGGCTGGTGCGCCGGAGCGCCGATCAGGGCGACCGCAGGGCGGTGCGGGTCGCGCTCACCGACGAGGGGCGCGCGCTCGTCGACGTCGTGGTCGGCGCGCACACCGAGAACGAGACGCGCATGCTGTCGGTGCTCGACCCCGCCGATCGGGCGGCGCTGGATCGCATCGCGCGCATCATGCTGCGGAGCCTCGAGGGCTAGTCGATCCCGGACGGCGCAACCATCGCCGTCGTAGATCCCACGGGGCGCAATCGGTCGTTCGGCGGCGGGTGGTGGACGCGAAAGAACCGCCGCGGTGTCCGAAGAACGGTGCGGCGGTTCGGGTTTCGGTGCTCAGTCGCGGCGGCGGACGGAGGCTTCGACGAGATCGAGGACGGCGGAGAGGTTGTCGTCGGTGTGGCCGGAGGCGATGCGGGCGATCAAACCGTCCAGCACGAGGTCCAGGTAGCCGAGCAGGACGTCGGTGGGGACGTCGTCACGTAGCGCGCCCGCGGCCTTGCGGCGTTCCAGACGGGCCAGGGTGGCCGCGGTGAGTTCGGCCGAGCGCTGGGTCCAGCCCGCGCGGAACTCGGGGTCGGTGCGGACCCGGCGGGCGATCTCGAGGCGGGTGCCCAGCCAGTTGAATTCCTCGGGGCGGGCGAGCATATCGCGCATGACCTGCACGATGCCCTGGTTGGCCGCGACTTCGGCCATGCGCTCGGCGTCGTCCTTGGCCAGGGCGAAGAACAGCGCGTCCTTGTCCCGGAAGTGATGGAAGATGGCGCCGCGCGAGAGACCGATGGCCTCTTCCAGACGGCGCACCGTGGCGCCGTCGTAGCCGTATTCGGCGAAGCAGCGTCGTGCGCCGTCGAGGATCTGGCTGCGGCGGGCGGCGAGGTGGTCGTCGCTGACCTTGGGCATGAGTCCTCCGACTGACGATACGCCGACCCCCGCCCCGGAGTGCGGAGCGGGGGTCGATGACGAATTGGCTTGTAGCCGAGCAATTGTGGATGAGGTCCGAGCAGGAACCCACCCTGTCGGGAGTGAGCCCGACGAGCGACGTCCGGGGCCGCCCCGCCGCCGGGCACTCGAAGCGCATGCGCCGCAGGCGCAAGTCTCGAGTGTCCGGCGGCGGGGTCACGAGGCCCCGGACCCCGCCGCGAAGCGGCGCATGATTTCAGCCGCGGATCATGTTGCGCAGGACGTACTGCAGGATGCCGCCGTTGCGGTAGTAGTCGGCCTCACCGGGGGTGTCGATGCGGACGACCGCGTCGAACGTGGTGACCTTGCCGTCTTCCGCGGTGGCGGTGACCTTGACGGTCTTCGGGGTGACACCCTCGTTGAGGGCGGTGATGCCCTCGATGTCGAAGGTCTCGGTGCCGGTCAGGCCCAGCGACGCGGCCGACTGGCCGGCCGGGAACTGCAGCGGCACAACGCCCATGCCGATCAGGTTGGAGCGGTGGATGCGCTCGAACGACTCGGTGATGACGGCCTTCACGCCCAGCAGGCTGGTGCCCTTGGCGGCCCAGTCACGCGAGGAGCCCGAACCGTATTCCTTGCCACCGAGCACGACCAGCGGGATGCCGGCGGCCTGGTAGTTCTGCGAGGCGTCGTAGATGAACGCCTGCGGGCCGCCTTCCTGGGTGAAGTCGCGGGTGTAACCACCCGAGACGTCGTCGAGCAGCTGGTTGCGCAGCCGGATGTTGGCGAAGGTGCCGCGGATCATCACCTCGTGGTTACCGCGACGCGAGCCCAGCGAGTTGTAGTCCTTGCGGGCCACACCGTTGGCGTCGAGGTACTGCGCGGCGGGGGTGCCGGGCTTGATCGGGCCTGCCGGGGAGATGTGGTCGGTGGTGACCGAGTCGCCCAGCAGCGCCAGGACGCGGGCGCCCTTGATGTCGGTGACGGGGCTCGGGTCCATCGACATGCCGTCGAAGTACGGCGCCTTGCGGACGTAGGTCGACTTCTCGTCCCACGCGAAGGTGTCGCCCTCCGGGGTGGCCAGGCCCTGCCAGCGGGCGTCGCCGTCGAAGACGGTGGCGTAGGAGTTGCGGAACATGTCCTGGCTGATCGACGCCTTGATGGTGTCGTCGATCTCCTGGGCCGAGGGCCAGATGTCCTTCAGGAAGACGTCGTTGCCGTCGGTGTCCTGGCCGAGGGCGTCGGTCTCGAAGTCGAAGTCCATGGTGCCCGCGAGCGCGTAGGCGATGACCAGCGGCGGGGAGGCCAGGTAGTTCATCTTCACGTCGGGCGAGATGCGACCCTCGAAGTTGCGGTTACCCGACAGCACGGCGGTGACCGAGAGGTCGTTGTCGTTGATCGCGGCCGAGATCTCCTCGGGCAGCGGGCCGGTGTTACCGATGCAGGTGGTGCAGCCGTAGCCACCGACGTAGAAGCCCAGCTTCTCCAGGTAGGGCCACAGGCCGGCCTTCTCGTAGTAGTCGGAGACGACCTGCGAGCCCGGCGCCATGTTGGTCTTCACCCACGGCTTGGACGACAGACCCTTCTCCACCGCGTTGCGGGCGAGCAGGGCGGCGCCCAGCATGACCGACGGGTTGGAGGTGTTGGTGCAGGAGGTGATACCCGCGACCACGACGGCGCCGTGATCGAGGACGAAGTCACCGCGCTCGGCCGAGCGCACCTGGATCGGCTTGGACGGACGGCCGTTGGCACCCTTGGCGGCCGAGTGGGCCGGGGTGTAGGTGTCGTCGGCGGCGCTGGCGGACACGGCGACCGAATCCGACGCGGGGAAGGACTCCTCGCCGGCCTCGTCCAGCGCGGTCAGCTCGCCCTGGCCCACGTAGTTGACGATGTCGGAGCGGAAAGCGCTCTTGGACTCGCTGAGCAGGATGCGGTCCTGCGGGCGCTTCGGGCCGGCGATGGACGGCACGACGGTGCCCAGGTCCAGCTCCAGGTACTCCGAGTACGCGGGCTCGTTGTCGGCGTCGTGCCACATGCCCTGTTCCTTGGCGTACGCCTCGACGAGCGCGAGCTGCTCGTCGGTGCGGCCGGTCAGGCGCAGGTAGTTGATGGTCTCCTCGTCGATCGGGAAGATCGCCGCGGTGGAGCCGAATTCGGGGCTCATGTTGCCCAGGGTGGCGCGGTTGGCCAGCGGCACCTCGGACACACCGGCGCCGTAGAACTCGACGAACTTGCCGACGACGCCGTGCTTGCGCAGCATGTCGGTCACCGTCAGCACCACGTCGGTGGCGGTGACGCCCGGCTTGATCTCACCGGTCAGCTTGAAGCCGACGACGCGCGGGATCAGCATGGAGACCGGCTGGCCCAGCATCGCGGCCTCGGCCTCGATGCCACCCACGCCCCAGCCCAGCACGCCCAGGCCGTTGACCATGGTGGTGTGCGAGTCGGTGCCGACGCAGGTGTCGGGGTAGGCCTGGCCGTTGCGGACCATGACGGTGGGGGCCAGGTACTCGATGTTGACCTGGTGGACGATGCCCATGCCCGGGGGGACGACCTTGAAGTCGTCGAAGGCGCCCTGGCCCCAGCGCAGGAACTGGTAGCGCTCGCCGTTGCGCTCGTACTCGAGCTCGACGTTGCGCTCCAGCGCGTCCGCGCGACCGAAGACATCCAGGATCACCGAGTGGTCGATGACCATGTCGGCGGGGGAGAGCGGGTTCACCTTGCTGGGGTCGCCACCGAGGGTGGTGACGGCCTCACGCATGGTGGCGAGGTCGACGATGCAGGGCACGCCGGTGAAGTCCTGCATGATCACGCGCGCGGGGGTGAACTGGATCTCGACGCTCGGCTGCGCCGAGGGGTCCCAGTTCGCGATCGCGCGGATGTGATCGGCGGTGATGTTGGCGCCGTCCTCGGTGCGCAGCAGGTTCTCCGCCAGCACCTTCAGGGCGTAGGGCAGCTTCTCGGTGCCGGGAACAGCCGAGAGACGGAAGATCTCGTAGGAGTTGCTTCCGACCTCGAGCGTGCCTTTGGCGCCGAAGGTATCAATCTTCGTCACGTCAGCTCCACTCATCTGTGAGGGTGTGCCGCCGGCGGGGCTGTGCCGGCGACTCGCGTCTTCGGAGGGGTTCGGCGCCGTGAGCGCCGGTTTCCTCGCCGTACGAGCCTAACAGTACGCTTGTCCTATGAAAGACGTGGGGGCGGTTGGGCGAGCCGTGTGAGCGTGTCCGCGCGCACGGTCGGCTACTGTGCCAGTCGAGCGAGTCGGGGAATGACGCGTTGACGCTCACCCTGCAGTGTTGGATGCCCGTCGCAACGTAGGCGGCCGAGGCTCGACAGACCGGATGGAAGATGACCGTCTTGCACACCTTTGCGCCGATGGCCGCCGAACTGCCGCCGAACACCGTGCTGAGCAGTGTCCGGTCCGATCTGGCCGACAATCATGTCGCCGCTCCCAAAGGCGTGAACCAGGAGAAACTGGCGGCGATCGTCGCCCAGGCGCGATCCGAGGGGATCCCGCTCAGCGTCGTCGTCGTTCCCGGTAACCCCGGCCACGACTCGAGCCTACGTGACCTCGCCACCGAGGTGGGCAAAAGCACGCAGGGCACCGTCGCGGTCTTCAGTGACGACTGGATCGGCACCTACAGCGACGGCATCAGCCGGGTCCGGCTCGAGTGGGCCGAGGACGCCGCCAAGTACAAGGGCAACCATCCCGAGGAGGCCGTGCAGGCTTTCGTCGGCCGGCTCGAGGAGCCCGAAGGCGTGTCCTGGGGGGTGATCACGGCCGTGTTGCTGACGCTCACTGCGCTGGTGATCGCCAGCCTGTACCTCGTGAAGGTCCGTCGCGGGCCCGAGGCCGACGAGCGGGATGCGGTCGCCACGGCGCGCCCCGGTGCGGGATCCCCCGAGTAACAGGTTTCCCTTTCGTCACATTTCCAGACCTCCGGTCTGTTTTCCTGCATGCAAACCTGTCGCCCGTAAGGCTAATTTCGGGCAATCGGTAAATTACACCCCTGTCATTCTGTGGCTGATGTTTCCTTTGTGAACTATGTGTCGTACGGTTGCGGTGATCACGATCGTGAAAGCAGTGGTACAGGGGGCATTAGTCGACTCCTGTGGTCGATGGGTGGGCTGATGCGCCGGTGGCGTATGTCGAGTCGAGTCACTCGGAGGTGCCGTGCGCGGTGCGGGCAGGCAGGACGAACCAGGTCTATTACTGGTAGCGGCAGGATTGCTGATGGCGCTGGCGGTCCTCGCGACTGCGGGGCCGGTGGCGGCGGTGCCACCGCCGCCACCCAATCCCTCCGACGGTGAGATCGCGGGCGCCGGTGCCCAGGTCGACGCGCGGGTCGGCGAGATCGGGGTACTGATCAACCGGGTCGCCGCGGCCGATCAGCAGCTGCGGGCCCTCGACGACGTGCTCGCCGCCAAACGCGAGGCGGTCAACCAGGCGCTGGTCGACCTGCAGACCGCCCGCGACGCCGCCGACGCGGCCGCGGCCGCGGTCACCGACTCCCAGGCGCTGCTGGCCGACGCGGGCGCGAAAGTCGGTGTGGCCCGCCAGGATTTCGATCAGCTCGCGACCCAGGCCTACGTGCGGCCGGTGAACAGCTCGGTCGTCACCTACCTGGCCTCCTCGACTCCCGATGCCGCGATGGATCGGGCGCAGGTGCTGAGCATGGTGTCGAAGAACCAGCGCCAGGTGCTCGACGACCTGCGCCGCACCCAAATCGCGCAGGCCAATCAGAACGCCGCGGCCCGCCAGGCCAAGGCCGACGCCGACAGCGCCGCCGACGCCGCCGAGCAGAAGAAGAACGCCGCCCAGAACGCGGTGGCCGTGGCCAAGTCCGAGTACGACAGCCAGAGCGTGACCCGCGACAACCTCCAGCGTGACCGCGCCGCCGCGCAGTCCGCGCTCGATGTCGCCCGCCAGACCGTGGCGGGCTTGCAGAGCCAGCGCGAGGTGTTCCTGGCCTGGGACGAT
The DNA here is from genome assembly GCF_052983615.1 of Nocardia fodinahabitans. Classification (NCBI taxonomy): domain Bacteria; kingdom Bacillati; phylum Actinomycetota; class Actinomycetes; order Mycobacteriales; family Nocardiaceae; genus Nocardia; species Nocardia fodinahabitans. Next base: position 457,394 of record NZ_JBRJJC010000001.1, on the reverse strand, counting down.
CAGCGCCAGGCCGAGGTGACCGCGCTGCTCGCCGCCGCCAACGCCGCCGCCCAGCGCGCGGCCGCCGATCAGGCCGCGCGCGACCGCGCCGCCCGGCTCGGCGAGGGCCAGCGCCCGCACACCGAACTCGAATCCACGCCGGCTTCGCCGCGCAAGACCCAGCCCAGACCGACGAAACCACAGGTCACCGGATCGGCCGCGATCGAGACGGTGATCGACCGGGCGATGTCGCAACTCGGCGTCACCTACGCCTGGGGCGGCGGCGACGAGGACGGACCCACCCTGGGCATCCGTGACGGTGGCACCGCCGACGCGCACGGCGACTACAACAAGGTGGGCTTCGACTGCTCGGGCCTGATGCTCTACGCCTTCGCCGGCATCGGTGTCTCGCTGCCGCACTACAGCGGCTATCAGTACAACGCGGGTACCCGCGTCGACGTCGAGGACCGGGAACGCGGCGACATGCTGTTCTGGGGACCCGGCGGCAGCGCGCACGTCGCGCTCTACCTGGGCAACGGGAAGATGATCGAGGCCCCCGAATCCGGTGACGTCGTGAAGATTTCGCCGGTCCGCGAGGACGGCATCATGCCCTACGCGGTCCGCATCGTCACCGAGTGAGCCGGTATCGTCGCTGGTAGTGGCCGGTTCGGCCGTCTGGGCTCGCGATCGGCCGACGCGCGTGAGCCCCGTCACCGGCATGACGAATTCCGGTCTACTCCTGGCCGGTTGCGGCATACCGGGCGATTACCTGGAATAGTTGGGGCGGCACGCACAGGACCAAAGCGAAAGCGGGGATGTTGGTGACTTCGACGGAAGGTGTGAGCGGGCCGAAGCTGGCGAAGGACGCCGGTACGGCAACGCCGAGCACCCTGGAGCGTGACGTCCAGACTCTCGAGAAGGCGATCTACGAGGTCAAACGGGTCATCGTCGGCCAGGATCGCCTCGTCGAGCGGCTGCTCGTCGGCGTGCTGTCGCGCGGCCACGTGCTGCTCGAGGGTGTGCCCGGTGTCGCGAAGACCCTCGCCGTGGAAACCTTCGCCAAGGTCGTCGGCGGCTCGTTCTCGCGCGTGCAGTTCACGCCCGACCTGGTGCCCACCGACCTCATCGGTACCCGCATCTACCGCCAGGGCCGCGAGGAGTTCGACACCGAGCTCGGCCCGGTCGTGGCGAACTTCGTCCTCGCCGACGAGATCAACCGCGCGCCCGCGAAGGTGCAGTCGGCGTTGCTCGAGGTGATGGCCGAGCGCAAGCTGTCGATCGGCGGCAAGACCTACCCGATGCCCGATCCGTTCCTGGTCATGGCGACCCAGAACCCGATCGAGAGCGAGGGCGTGTACCCGCTGCCCGAGGCCCAGCGCGACCGCTTCCTGTTCAAGGTCGTCGTCGACTACCCCTCGGTCGAGGAAGAGCGCGAGATCATCTACCGGATGGGCGTGACCCCGCCGGAGCCCAAGCAGATCCTCGCGCCCGAGGACATCATCCGGCTGCAGAAGCTGGCCGCCAACGTCTTCGTGCACCACGCGCTGGTCGACTACGTCGTCCGCGTGATCACCGCGACCCGCACGCCCGCCGAGTTCGGCATGCCCGAAGTCGCCAGCTGGATCTCCTACGGCGCCTCGCCGCGTGCCAGCCTCGGCATCATCGCCGCCGCGCGCGCGGTCGCCCTGATCCGCGGCCGTGACTACGTGGTGCCGCAGGACGTCGTCGAGGTGATCCCGGACGTGCTGCGGCACCGTCTGGTGCTGTCCTACGACGCGCTCGCCGACGAGGTCACCCCCGAAGACGTCATCAAGCGGGTGCTGCAGACCGTCGGCCTGCCGCAGGTCGCGCCCCAGGCCGTCGGCGGCCAGGCCGCGCCGCAGCCGCCCGCGGTGCCCCAGCCGCCCGCCCAGCAACAGCCCGTGCCGCAGCCGGTGAACGGGCAGCAGTCCCAGCCCGCCGGCCACGTCGCGCCCCAGTGAGTGCGCCGGAACCCGTTGTCCGCGCGCCCATGTCGTCCCACGCGCCGCCGTCGTTCCGTGCCGGTGAACTGACCGACGCGAAGCTGGCCGCCGCGCTGAAGACGCTCGAACTGACGGTGCGGCGCCGTCTCGACGGTGTCCTGCACGGCGATCACCAGGGGCTCATTCCCGGGCCGGGCTCGGAACCGGGCGAGGCGCGCCTGTACCAGCCGGGTGACGATGTGCGGCAGATGGATTGGTCGGTCACCGCCCGCACCACCCATCCGCACGTGCGGCAGATGATCGCCGATCGCGAGCTCGAGACCTGGCTCGTCGTCGACCTGTCGTCGAGCCTGGATTTCGGTACCGGCCGGGTGCAGAAGCGCGATCTCGCGATCGCCGCGGCCGCGGCGATCACCCATCTCACCTCCGGCGGCGGCAATCGCATCGGCGCCGTCGTCGCGACCGGCCAGCATCTCGTGCGCATCCCCGCGCGCAGCGGTCGCCTGCACGCGCAGACCATGCTGCGCGGTATCGCGACCACCCCGCACGCCCGCGACGGTGTGCGTGGTGATCTCAAAGCGGGCATCGAGTCGCTGCGCCGTCCGCAGCGCAAACGTGGTCTGGCCGTGGTGATCAGCGACTTCCTCGGTGATGTCGACTGGCAGCGCTCACTGCGCGCGATCTCGGCGCGCCACGACCTGCTCGCGGTGGAGGTGCTCGACCCGCTCGATGTCGCGCTGCCCGACGGCGGCGACGTGGTGCTGCACGACCCGGAATCGGGTCGCACCCGCGAGTTCAGCGTCACCCCCACGCTGCGTGCCGATTTCGCGGCCGCCGCCCAGGCCCAGCGCGGCCAGGTGCAGCAGGCGCTGCGCAGCTGCGGCGCGCCGGTGCTGTCGCTGCAGACCGATCGGGACTGGATCGCCGACGTGGTCCGGTTCGTGTCCACCCGGCGCCACAGCCTCGGCGCCCCGAGCGGGCGGGTGCCTCGCCAGTGAGTATTTCGCATTTCACGGCCGTCGTCTGGCTCGGTTTCCTCGTCGTCGTCGCCCTGCTGGCGCTCGGCTACGTGCTGGTCCAGCGGGCCAGGCACAAGCGGATGCTGCAGTTCGGCAACATGTCCGTGCTCGAGCGGGTCGCCCCGTCGCGACCGAGCCCGATGCGGCACGTGCCGATCGCGCTGATCCTCGCGGGCCTGGTGCTGCTCACCGTCGCCGCCGCCGGACCCACCGCCGTGCAGAAGGTGCCGCGCAACCGCGCGACCGTCGTGTTGGTGATGGACGTGTCGCTGTCGATGGAGGCGACCGACGTGGAGCCGAACCGGCTGCAGGTCGCGCAGAAGGCCGGTAAGGAATTCGTCGACGGCCTGACGCCGGGCATCAACCTCGGTTTCGTCACTTTCGCCGGTACCGCGTCGGTGATGGTGTCGCCCACGACCAATCGCGAGGCCGTCAAGCACTCGATCGACAACATCAAGCTGGCCGAGCGCACCGCGACCGGCGAGGGCATCCTGACCGCCCTGCAGTCGATCGACACCCTGGCCGCCGTGCTCGGCGGCGCGGAGACCCCGCCGCCCGCCCGCATCGTGCTGATGTCGGACGGTAAGCAGACCGTGCCCGACGACAAGGACGTCGACAATCCGCGGCACGGCTTCACCGCCGCCCGGCTCGCCAAGAACAAGAACATCCCGGTCTCCACGATCTCCTTCGGCACCGAATGGGGCACCGTCGAGATCCCGGACTCCGACGGCAAGGGTTCGCAGCGGGTGAAGGTGCCCGTGGACAACGCCTCGCTGCAGGAGATCGCCAAGCTGTCCGGCGGCGAGTTCTACACCGCCTCTTCGCTGGCCGAACTGCGGGCCGTCTACGACACACTCGAGGAACAGATCGGCTACGAGACCACCCGCGGCGACGCGAGCAGGCCGTGGCTGCTGCTCGGTATGTTGTTCATCGCCGCCGGCGTCGTGGTCAGTTTGCTCTATCGTCAACGCCTGCCCTAGCACGCCTCGCCCCGCGTTGTGAGCCGTCGCAGTGCCGCGACCCTGACGCGGGGCACACGAACCGGAACAGATAGGTTGGACCCTATGTCGAACGTCACATCCCGCTCGGTCCTGGTGACCGGTGGTAACCGCGGTATCGGTCTCGCGGTCGCCCAGCGCCTGCTCGCCGACGGCCACAAGGTCGCTGTCACGCACCGCGGATCGGGGGTGCCGGAGGGTCTGTTCGGAGTGAAGTGCGATGTCACCGACAGCGAGTCGGTCGACCGTGCGTTCACCGAGGTCGAGGAGCACCAGGGGCCGGTCGAGGTGCTGGTCGCCAATGCGGGCATCACCGACGACACCCTGCTGATGCGCATGACCGAGGATCAGTTCGAGCGCGTCATCGACGCCAACCTCACCGGCGCGTTCCGCTGTGCCAAGCGGGCCAACCGTGCGATGCTGCGGGCGCGCTGGGGCCGGATGATCTTCCTCGGTTCGGTCGTCGGTCTCGGCGGTGGCCCCGGTCAGATCAACTACGCCTCCTCCAAGGCGGGCGTGATCGGCATGGCGCGCTCCATCACTCGTGAGCTCGGCTCGCGTTCGATCACCGCGAACGTGGTCGCGCCCGGTTTCATCGAAACCGACATGACCGCCGAGCTGCCCGAGGATCTGAAGGAAACCGCCAAGAAGTTCATTCCGCTGGGTCGTCTGGGCCAGGCCGAGGACGTCGCCGCGGTGGTCAGCTTCCTGGCGTCGGAGGACTCGCGCTACGTCACCGGTGCCGTCATCCCGGTCGACGGCGGCATGGGCATGGGCCACTGATCCGCTAACGGATTGCACCGCGCCACCGACAAGGTGGCGGCAACCATACTGATTTCAGGAGAACCGAAAACTCATGGGCGGACTGCTCGAAGGCAAGACCATCCTGGTCACCGGCATCATCACCGATTCGTCGATCGCGTTCAGCGCGGCGGCGGTCGCGCAGGAGCAGGGCGCGAAGGTGATCATCACCGGCATCCCGGAACGGCTGCGGCTGATCGACCGCATCGCCAAGCGCCTGCCGCAGGAGGTGCCGCCGGCGATCCCGCTGGACGTCACCAACGAGGAGAACCTGGGCGCGCTGGCGGACGCCCTGCGCGAGCTGGCGCCCGAGGGCATCGACGGTGTGCTGCACTCGATCGCCTTCGCGCCCAAGACCCTGATGGGCCCGGACGCGGTGCCGTTCCTGGAGGGCCCCGGCCCCGATGTGGCGAAGTCTTTCGAGATCTCCGCGTGGAGCTACGCCTCGCTGGCCCGCGCCGTGCTGCCCGTGATGAACGAGGGCGGCTCCATCGTCGGGATGGACTTCGATCCGCGCGTGGCGATGCCGTACTACAACTGGATGGGTGTCTCCAAGGCCGCGCTGGAGTCGGTGAACCGGTACGTGGCCCGGGAAGTGGGCTACGCCAAGAAGATCCGCTCCAACCTGATCGCCGCGGGTCCGGTGAAGACCCTCGCGGCCAAGGCCATCGCCGGTACCGCTACCGACGACGCCAAGCAGCTGCGTCAGCTGGACGAGTACTGGGACGGCGCGTCGCCGATCGGCTGGGACGGCGCCGACGCGCGTGCCGTGGGCAAGTCGATCGTCGCGCTGCTGTCGGACTGGCTGCCCGCCACCACCGGCTCGATCATCTACGTCGACGGCGGCGCCAGCCACAACATGTGGTTCCCCGAGGGCTTCACCGCCAACTGATGACCGACGGCCTCCTGCTGCTGTCCTTCGGTGGCCCCGAGGGCCCCGAGGACGTGATCCCGTTTCTGGAGAACGTCACTCGGGGCCGCGGGGTGCCCCGTGCGCGGCTCGACGAAGTCGCCCAGCACTACCTGCATTTCGGTGGTGTCTCGCCGATCAACGCGCTCAACCGCGGCATCATCGCCGCGGTCGAGGCCGATCTCGCCGCCGCCGGGCTCGAGCTGCCGGTGTACTTCGGCAACCGCAACTGGCATCCCCAGGTGGAGGACACCGTCGCGCGGATGGCCGCCGACGGCGTGCGCTCGGCCCTGGTGTTCCCGACCTCGGCATGGGGTGGCTACTCGGGCTGCCGCCAGTACGACGAGGACATCGCCCGCGCTCGTGCCGCGGTCGGTGCCGACGCCCCGGAACTGGTGAAGCTGCGCCAGTACTTCGACCATCCGCTGCTGATCGCGTCGTTCGCCGACGCGATCACCGCCGCGGTCGCGCGGGTCCCGGCCGATCGCCGCGACGGCGTGCGCCTGGTGTTCACCGCGCATTCCATCCCGGTCTCGGCCGACATCGCCGCGGGCCCGCCCGCCGACGGCGGCCGCCTCTACAGCAGGCAGGTCGCCGAGGCCGCCCGATTGTGCGCCGCGGCAACCGGTTTCGCCGACTACGACCTGGTGTGGCAGTCACGCTCCGGCCCGCCGCAGGTGCCGTGGCTGGAACCCGACATCGTCGACCATCTGGATGTGCTGCACGGCAAGGGGATCGACGCCGTCGTGGTCTGCCCGGTCGGCTTCGTCTCCGACCATCTCGAGGTGATCTGGGATCTCGACAACGAGGCCGCGCAGAAGGCGGCCGAGCTCGGCATGGCCTTCGCCAGGGCCGCGACGCCGGGCACCGACCCGCGGTTCTCGCGCATGGTCGTCGAGCTGATCCAGGAGCGGGTCGCCGGGGGACCGGTGCGGGAGCTGGGCGAGGTGCCCGGCTACGGCTGCACCGTCGACGGCGCCCTCTGCGCGCCCGGCTGCTGCGCACCGGCGGCGCGCCCGGCCCGGCCCTGAACACAACCGGATAAACATTCGCCGGGTCGACCGGGTCCGGGGAGTAGGCTTTGCGGAGTTGTGCTCGGCTGATCGGAGGACTTCCGATGCGTTCGACGATGCCCCGCCGTGGACGGACGGCGTCCGCCCTCCTCGTCCTGGCGGTGACCGCGCTGGGACCGAGCGCTTGCGGGAACGACTCCAGCTACGAGGACGCGGGCCCGGTCCCCACCGAACCCACCATCTCCCAGGCTTCGGTGGACGAGCTCTGCGGGATCCTCGACGGTCAGCAGGGCACCTGGAAGGCGCTGGGCCCGGCGGTCGCCCGCGTGGCATTCACCGGCGCGATGAAACTCTGGACCGTGCAGGACACTGTCGCGAACGCCGCGCTCTCCTGGAATCGCCACATCGTCGACACGGTGACCACCCAGACCTGCCCCGTCGTTCGCACCGACACGCTCGTGGTGCTCGACGTCCCCGACCTGAAGGCCGCGCTCGGCGGATTCTGAACCAGCGCTTGCCGCTTCGCCGCACCTGATCCCCGACCGGCCGGTCGAGTAGTCGGGTACTCGCGCGCTTCCTCGCCCGCACGGCGCATTCTCGTCCCACCTGCACGACCGGAGGCGACGATGCGATGCGATCCCGTTCGACCTGATCCGGCGCGAGCCCGCCACCGGACCGGCACCCGTCCGTCCGCCGGCACCCACCGCATGGTTGTGCTCGTCGCGGTGGCCGCTGTGGCGGTGCTGTCGGTCGGTTGCGTGCGGCCCGCGGCCGAATCGACCTCACCCGGTCCGGCGGACCCCGGCACCTCGGCCACTGCCGGTCAGCAGTCGGCAATGGAATCGGGCACCGAGCCGCCCGCCGGTGGGCCCGACGGCGGCGCGTCGCCGAACGGTGGGCCCGATGGTGGTGCGGCGCCAGGAGGTCCGATCGGCGAGGGCGGTGGCGGCGGAACCGCACCGGGCGGCCCGGTCGGACCGGGCGCACGACCTCCCGCGGGCGGTGGCCCGGCGCCCGCGAAGAAGCCCGGCGGCGGAAACCAGGCGCAGGGTTCCCCGGTGAAGATCCCCTCCTTCACCGAAATAGGTAGCCCGTTCACCCCGGAACTGCAGGGACGCATCGAGGCCGCCTCCGCCGCCGCCTGCCAGGAGGCCGGAAACGATGCGAACTGCCTCGCACTGTCCTACGTCATGACGACACCCGACGACCGCGTGTGCACCTTCGGCGGTCTCTCCCCGGCGAACGGCACCGTCACCCCGGGCACCACCGTGACGGTCCAACTATCCGGCAGCGAGCCATGCCCGACCACCGACGACAACGGCGGCACCGGCGGTGGAAGTGGCGGTGGCACCCAAGGCGGCGGGACCGGTGGAACGACTGGTGACGCCACCCCGGGTGGCGGCACCGGTGGTGGCGCGACCGGCAACGGCGACAGCAGCGGGACCAATGGAAACACCAGCTCCGGCCCTGGCGGCGACACCACGAACGGCAGCACGGACACCGGCGGCGCCGAGGTGCCACCGGGACCGTCCGGCGGTTGATCGGCGAGGCAGAGGACGACGACATGAGCACCGACACCCAACACACCGGCGATGCCCGACCCGAAAACCGCACCCACAGTTCGAACCGCCTTCCGCGACCCACGCCCACGTCGGAGACACCTGCCTCCGCCTCTGCCGCAGACACCCCGGCCGGTCAGGCCCCGGAAGTGCCGCCCACTTCCTCGGCCCCGGGGCCAGCCTCTCCCTCGGGCTCGCAGACACCAGCTGAAACCCCGGCCCAGCAGACGTATTCCGCTGCGTCGGGCTCGGCGGCGCAGGCTGCCTCCCTGAGCTCGGCGGTGCAGGCTGCGATCCAGGGCTCGGCGGCATCGGCTGCGACCCCGGTCGCGGAGCCGCTGACCGCCGACTCGGGCTCGGCGGTGCAGCCCACCTCGGACTCGGTGATGCAGGCGGCAGCTCGGGTCCCGGAGGCACTTGCTGCTACCTCGGTTTTGGCAGCACCGGCCGCTGTCCTGGCCACGCGGATGCCGATCACTACCCCGGTGCCGGAGGCGCGTGCCGCTGTCAGGGTCTCCGCCTTGCCATCGGCAGCGCAGGCCACTAGCTCGGACTCGGACGAGCCGCCCGACACCCCGGCGCCGAGCACTCCACCCGCCACCCCACCCGGCGAGACCGGTCTGTCCCGCCTCGGTCCGATGATCCGCAACTTCGCCGCGCCGACCACGCTGGTGACCGCGCTGCTGTTCTTCTTCGGGTGGTCGCACGCCTACTGGTTCTTCGACTACTTCGGTGTGAACTCGACGACGATCGGTCTGACAACGCAGGACTATCTGATGCGGAGTCAGGATTCGCTGTTCGTTCCGCTCGCGGCCGGGGCCTGCCTGTTTCTGTTGTATCTGTTGGGGCGCAGGGTGTTCCAGGAGTTCGTCGTCCCACGGATGAGCGTTGCTCAGCGGCGACTGCTGGTGCTCGCGACCATGGTGGTCGGGTGCGTTCTCGTCGCCGGCGGATTGCTCAGCATCGTGGTGTCGACCCCACTGAGGTCGCTGGTCGGTGCGCCGGGGCTGTGTCTGGTCGGGGGTGTCGTCCTGGTCGTCGCCGCGGTGCGGCTGCGGCGCACCGATCGAGGCGGTGCCGAGCCCGATGTGCTCACCGCGGGGGAGTGGGGTGCGGTGTTCGTGCTGGTGGGGGTCGGGTTGTTCTGGGCGGTCGCCGACTATTCGGCGGCGGTCGGTACCGGCCGGGCGATCGAACAGGTCGAGCAGTTCGCGGACCAGCCCAGCGTCTCGGTGTACTCGGACCAACGCCTGGGTCTGGCGGCTCCCGGCGTCACCGAACTCACCTGCCCCGCGCCCGACGCCGCCTACCACTTCCGCTACGACGGCCTCAAACTCGTTCTGCAGTCGGGAAATCAGTACCTGCTGCTCCCGATGTCCTGGGATCGGTCGGGGGGCGTGGCCTTCCTGCTGCCGCGATCGGATGCCAACCGGATCGACTACTTTCCCCCGGGAGCCATCCCGCCTGCCCATGATTGCCGGTGAGCGTGGTGTGCACGCCCTACCGGCGCTGACCGGCGGTTAGCGCCTGGGTCCGGCGGCGGCGTGCACCGCCACCAGCCGGGCCGCCCTGATCGTGTTCCACAGCGGCCGCAGCAGCGACTCGTGCGCGCCGATCGCGCTGGCCGAGGTCGGCGCGGACGCGGGCTCGTGCTGGGCGACGGTGAGGATCGCCGCCACGTGATCGGCGGTGTCGAGAATGCGCTTGGCGCGCAACGGGATCGAGTCGGGGTAGGCGTGCCGGGAGTACGCCGCCAGCTGCGCTTCGATCTGTTCGCGCGGGTCCGCGTCGCCGGTGCCGACGGCGGTGGTGTGCAGCTGCATGAGCGCGTCGGCGGCGTCGCGGACGGACTCGCGCATCGTGTATTCGGCTTCGCCCAGCGACATATCGGGTCCGGTGACGTGCGGGATGTCGACGCTGTACACGGTCCACTGCAGCGTCTCGTCGTCGTCCCACTGCGGGATCAGACCGGTGCCCTGCGCACCGGGAACGCCGAGCAGCAGGCCCTCCTCGGCGTCGATCGCGTCGGCGGCGAAGGCGGTGCCCACCGGCAGCCCGCGCACGTCACCGGGGGCGGGCAGGACCAGGCGCAGCTGCGCGCCCGCGGGGGCCATCGCTTCGCGGATCACCTTGAGTAGCGGCATGACTCCGGTGCCAACGGCGTCGCCGCGCGAGGTCCACGGCAGGTCGGTGCGACCGCCGGTGACCGGATCGCCCGCGGCCAGTGTGTGTCGCGTCGCCCAGGCGTGCAGTGCCTCCAGGACGTCGTCGGGCGCGCTGGTACCGGCCAGCCAGGAGCCGGCCCACAGCGTCAGCGTGGCACTGGGAGAGCACATAATCATCGAGCATAAAGGTTTGCCCGGAATCGTGTGCGGGCACTGAGGGCCTGTCTGACCTGCGGGTCGACTTACTCGGGCTCGGTGACGAAGTCGATGAGCCGTTCGACCGCGCCGATCAGCGGCGCCTCCAGATCACGGAACGAGTCGACCGCGTTGTAGACGCGGCGCCAGCCCTCTTGCGGTGTGCCCCAGCCCAGGCGCGCGCAGATCCCGGTCTTCCAGTCCTCGCCGCGCGGGACCGTCGGCCAGGCCTCGATCCCGACGGCGGCGGGCCGTACCGCCTGCCACACATCGATGAACGGATGCCCGGTCACCAGCACGTGCGGGCCGAGGCCGGTGGTCAGCTGGGACTCCTTGGAGCCGGTCACCAGGTGGTCGACCAGCACGCCGACCCTGGCCCCGGGGCCGGGCGCGAACTCGGTCAGCTCGGTGCCGAGATTGTCCAGGCCCTCCAGATGCTCGACGACGACGCCCTCCACCCGCAGGTCGTGGCCCCACACCCGCTCGACCAGGGCCGCGTCGTGCACGCCCTCCACCCAGATCCGGCTGGTCCTGGCCACCCGGGCGCGCAGTCCCTCGACCCGTGTCGATCCGGAGGCCGACCGGGTCGGCTGCTTGGCCGCCGTCGCCGTCGGCCGCACCAGCGTGACCGGTGCGCCGTCGATGAGGAACGCCGCCTCGCGCAGCGCGAACAGCCGGACCGCGCCGCGCCCGTCGTCGAGTTTCACGAAGTCGCCGTCGTAGCTGCGGTCGAAACCGACTACCGCGCCGCAGAATCCGCTCGCCGCGTCCTCCACGACCAGATCCCGGTCCGCGCTCACCTTCGGCACCGGTGTCTTCTTGGTCCGCTGGTGTCCGGAATAGATGTCGCCGTACCTGTCACGCCCACTCACCCGGCCGAGCTTAGAGGCGCCAGCCCCGCGGCGGCCGTAGCGGCGCGCGAAAGCGGTTGGACCCCATGATCGCGGCCGTGGTCGGCGAGCACCCCCGGAAAGCCGCCATCGCGGCTAGTCTGGGGTGGTGGCCGCAATAGTCTGGCTGATCGCGGGCATCGTCCTCGCGGCGGCGGAAACGCTCACCGGGGATCTCACGCTGCTCATGCTCGGCGTCGCCGCACTGGGCACCGCGGGCATCAGTGCCGCCGCGGACCTACCGCTGTGGGGCGACGCGCTGGTGTTCGCCGCGGTCGCGGGCGTGCTGTTCCTCGGGGTGCGGCCGGTGCTGCGCCGCAAGTTCGGTTCCCCGCCCCCGATTCCGACGAATGTCGATGCGCTGCCGGGGCAGTCGGCGCTCGTTCTCGAACAGGTCGCGGCGCACTCGGGTCAGGTCAAGCTCGGCGGTGAGGTCTGGACCGCGCGGCCGCTGGACCCGACCGACGTGTACGACGCCGGCGTGACCGTCTATGTGATGAAGATCGACGGCGCGACCGCCGTCGTCTGGAAGGGTCCCTAGCAATGGTTGCCTTGATCGTGGCCGCTGTCCTCGTCCTGCTGGTCGTGGTGGTGGTCTTCAAATCGATCGCCCTCGTTCCGCAGGCCGAGGCGGCGGTGATCGAACGGCTCGGGCGCTACTCGCGCACCGTGTCCGGTCAGCTCACATTCCTCGTCCCGTTCGCCGACCGCATCCGCGCGAAGGTGGACCTGCGCGAGCGGGTCGTGTCCTTCCCGCCGCAGCCGGTGATCACCCAGGACAACCTCACCCTGCAGATCGACTCGGTGGTGTACTTCCAGGTCACCAGCCCGCAGGCCGCGGTGTACGAGATCAGCAACTACATCGCCGCGGTCGAGCAGCTCACCGTCACCACGCTGCGCAACGTGGTCGGCGGCATGACGCTGGAGGAGACGCTGACCTCCCGCGACCAGATCAACAACCAGCTGCGCGGCGTCCTCGACGAGGCGACCGGCCGCTGGGGTCTGCGGGTGGCCCGGGTGGAGCTCAAATCCATCGATCCGCCGCCGTCGATCCAGGAATCGATGGAGAAGCAGATGAAGGCCGACCGCGAGAAGCGGGCGATGATCCTCACCGCGGAGGGCACCCGCGAATCGCAGATCAAGACTGCCGAGGGCGCCAAGCAGGCGCAGATCCTGGCCGCCGAGGGCGGCAAGCAGTCGGCCATCCTGTCGGCCGAGGGTGAGCGGCAGAGCCGCATCCTGCGCGCGCAGGGTGAGCGGGCCGCCTCCTACCTGCAGGCGCAGGGTCAGGCCAAGGCCATCGAGAAAGTGTTCGCCGCCATCAAGAACGGCAAGCCGACGCCCGAACTGCTGGCCTACCAGTACATGCAGACGCTGCCGATGGTGGCCCGCGGCGACGCCAACAAGGTGTGGCTGGTGCCCAGCGATTTCGGCAAGGCGCTCGAGGGCTTCGCCCAGAACTTCGCCACCAAGGGCGAGGACGGCGTGTTCCGCTACGAGCCGTCCACCGAGGAGCACCCGCCGGTGAAGATCGAGGACGACACCGACGTCGCCGACTGGTTCGAGACCGCGTCGGACCCGAAGATCGAGCAGGCCGTGCGCGCCGCGGAGGCGACCGCCCGGACCCCCGTCGAGGGTTTCGAGCCGCCGCGACCGAAAACCGCTGCGCCGGTGCAGCCCCCGCCGCTGCCGACGCCGCCGCCGATCGCACCCCAGCAGCAGCCCGCGCCGCGCCCGGACGATCCGTACGGTCGCCCCTGGCAGCCGCCGCACCAGGGCTGAGTCGAGCGGGGGCGACCGGGCCGCCTGCCCGCGAGTGTGCCGAAAGCCGCCACCGGCCTCGGCGCGCGTGCGACAGTAGCGGGCGTGGGCAGGCGTGTGTCCGGGAACCTCCCGGCGGAAGTGACCAGCTTCGTCGGCCGCGATGACGATGTCGCGACGGCCAAGCAGCTGCTCGCCGGTACCCGGCTGCTCACGCTGACCGGCGTGGGCGGGGTGGGCAAGACCCGATTGAGCAGGCGGGTCGGCGAGGCCGTGCAGCGGGCCTTTCCCGACGGTGTGTGGCTGGTCGAACTGGCGCACGTCAGCGACCCGAACCTGGTCGCCTCGACGGTGGCACGGGAGCTGGGCCTGCGCGACGACACCAGCGCGCCGCTGGCCGTCCTCACCGACTTCCTGGCGGACCGCGACCTGCTGCTGATTCTCGACAACTGTGAGCACGTGATCGGCGCGTGCGCGGCGCTCGCGGACCGGATCATTCCCGCGACGACCGGCCTGCGTATCCTCGCGACCAGCCGCGAGCCGCTCGGTGTGCCGGGCGAACAGGTCCTGCCGGTCGCACCGCTGTCGGTGCCCGACCCGGCCTCCGGTGACCTCGACAGCCCGGCGGCCCGGCTGCTGGTCGACCGCGCGACCGCGGCGGACCCGGCCTTCCGGCGGACCCCGGCCAACGCGGTGACCCTCGCCGCCATCTGCCGCCGGCTCGACGGCATTCCGCTCGCGCTGGAACTGGCGGCGCTGCGGATGCGGATGTTCACCCCCGAGCAGGTCCTCACCCGCCTCGACGACGCGATGGGCCTGCTCACCACCGGTCCGCGGACCGCGCCGCACCGTCAGCAGACCCTGGCCTCGGCGATCCGCTGGAGCTATGACCTGTGCACACCCGACGAGCAGTTGCTGTGGGAGCAGTTGTCGGTCTTCGCGGGTGGCTTCGACCTAGACGCCGCCGAAGCGGTCTGCCTGGTCGATTCGCCGGACGCGCTGCTGGCCGCGCTGACGGGGTTGGTGGAGAAGTCGGTGCTTGCCTACGGTCCCGGCGGCGACGGCGCGGGACGGTATTCGATGCTCGAGCCGTTGCGTCAGTTCGCCGGCGACCGGTTGCGGGCACGCGGCGCCGACGACGCGGTCCGCGTCGGCCATCGCGAGTACTACTACCGGCTCGCGCGACGCGGGCGCACCGACTACTGGAGTGCCACCGACGTCGACTGGTTCCGGGACGTCAGCCGCGAGCACGCCAATCTTCGTGCGGCACTGCAGTTCTCACTCGGTGATCCGGCCGGGTCCCGGCGTGCGCTGGAGATCGCGACCGAGCTGTGGCCGTTCTGGGAGCACTGCCACTTCCTGCTGGAGGGGTATCGCTGGTTGTCCGAGGCGCTGGCGAAAGACACCGAGCGCTCGGTCGATCGGGCCAGGGCCTTGGCGGCGAGCTCGGTGATCGCGGCGATGCTCTCCGATACCGCGACGGCGGCGGAGTTCGCCCGGTCCAGCGCCGAGATCGCGCTCGCATGCGGGTCGGCGGAAGTGCAGGCCGAAGCCGCGATGGCGGGGGCGGTCCTGGCCTTCGGGGCGGGCGACCTGCGCGCCGCGCTGGACATCGCGTCGGCGGCGGCGGTGAGCGCGCACGAGTGCGCGCACCCCCGGGTGGAGATGGAGAGCCTGGCCTTCGCCGCCGTCTGTGCGCTGGCCCTGGACGACCCGGCCGCCCGCGCCATGGCCGAGCGCCTGGTGGCGCTGACCACCGAGCACGGCTCGCACCTGCTCGGTGGCCTCGCGTACTGGGCGGTCGGCACCCAGCAGTGGCGGGACGGTGACCAGCGCAGCGCGGTCGCGGCGCTGCGCCGCTCGATCGAACTGTTCCGGCTCTTCGATCGGTGCGCCTGGCTCGCCACCAGTGTGGACGGGCTGGCCTGGGCGGCCGCCGCCGACGGCGACCTGGTGCGCGCGGCCCGCCTGATGGGTGCGGCATCGACTGTCCGCCAGGGCAGTTCGCAACGGCTGGCGCACGCGATGACCCAGCTCATCGGTCAGCGGGTGCGCGAGCGGGTCCTCGCCGCGCTGGGCGAACAGGAGTTCGGCGCCTGCTTCGACGCCGGCGCCGCGCTCACCCTCGACGACGCCGTCGACTACGCGATGGACACCTCGCCGCCCCCGGCCACGGCCGCCGAACGCGGCGGCATGGATGTGCTGACCCGCCGGGAGCGCGATGTCGCGCGCCTGATCGCGAAGGGCTACGGCAATCGCCGGATCGGGCAGGAGCTGGTGATCTCGATCCGCACCGCCGAGAGCCACGTCGACCACATCCTCACCAAACTCGGATTCACCTCGCGCACCCAGATCGCCGCCTGGGTCAGCCGGAACACCCTCTGACGGTGGCATTTTCCACGCCGACCCCGGGCCGACAGTCCCACTGGGCAGGGTCGGCTCGCCACTGAGTGGGATCCGATCCGGATCGAGCGTGTTCCCGTGCTCAGGGTGGGTGGTCGACGGCGCGCCGGGCCGGCGGGAACATCCGTAGTCGCCGGGCGATCTCCGTAGTTTCCGCGATTCCCGCGCGCCGCCGGGACGGCACTGTGATGGGGGACACCATTGCCAGGCAAATGAGGTGACCCCATGACGGTCGACGTGCTCGTCCAGCCCCGGTCCGCGCAGCAGCAGAGCGGTCCGCCGCCGTCGTCCATGATCGAGCGGATGACATTGATCCTGGACGCCTTCGACGGGCCTGATCCGGTCCGTACGCTGCTCGATGTGGCTGACCGCACCGGGCTGCCACGCTCGAGCGTGCACCGCATCATCGATCAGATGGTCCGGCTGCGCTGGCTGGCGCACGCGCCCGGCGGCTACCGGCTCGGGACGCGGGCGCTCGAGGTCGGCGGGCTCGCCGTCGAGCACAACGAGATCAGGGACGCGGTGAGCCCGCTGCTGCACGAGGTGTGCCAGCGGACCGGGATGGTCGGGCACCTCGGCGTGCTCGACGGCCCCGAAGTGCTCTACCTGGACAAGGCGGCGGGCCGTTCCGGCGACCGCATCCCCACCCGTCTCGGTGGCCGGATGCCCGCGCACTGCACCGCCGTGGGGAAGGCACTGCTCGCCACCCTGGAACCGAGCGTCGTCGAGCTGGCCTTCCGGGAGCGGCTACCGCAGCGGACGCCGCGCACGATCAGCCACCGCGCCGAGCTGCATCGCGAACTCGATCGGGTCCGGAGTCATCAGGGGGTGGCCGTCGATCGCGAAGAGTCGGTCACCGGGGTCGTGTGCGTGGCGGTACCGATCCGGGGACGCATGCCCGGTGCCGTCGCCGCGCTGTCGCTGTCGGGCAGGCTCGGTGGTCCGCGCGCGCCCGGCACGAGCGGGCTGGCGCGCGTTCTCGTCGACGTCGCCGACGAGGCCGCGCGGGCGGTCTTTCCCCGGTACGCGCACTGGAAGTAGCGCGGCGGTCAGTGGGGAAGCGGGAGCAGCTCGACCAGCGTGCCCCGGCCGGTACCGGGCGGGAGTACCGCGAGCGCCTGGCAGCCGATGAGCCCGGCCAGGTGGGGGGTGTGCGCGGGGCCGGTGCTGCGCCACACGCCACCGGTCTGCTGCTGGATGGGGACCAGACGGGTCGACGCGCCCTCGAGTACGCCGGCGTCGGAGAGCCGTCCCCACATGGTGGGTCCGGGGGTGCGCTGGGTGAGGGCGTCGACGACGGCGGGGCCGATCGCGAGCAGGGCCGCGATCGCGGCGAACGGGTTGCCGGGCAGGCCGAGCAGCACCCGGCCGTCGGGCAGCTGGGCCACCAGGGTCGAGCCGCCCGGCCGGATGGCGGCGCGTTCGATCACGATCCGGGCGCCCAGGTCGGCCAGCAGGGTGCGCAGGTGGTCGGCGGCGCCGCGCCCGGTCGCCCCGACCATCACCACCAGGTCGGCGTGGGATTTCAGGGTCAGCCAGGAGCGCAGCAGGTCTTCGCTGTCGGCGAGATGCCACAGTCCGGTGCTCTCGATATCGCAGCAGCGCAGGAACTGGGGCAGCACCGGCCCGAGGGAGTCCCTGGTCTCGTTCGCGCCGAGCGGGCCGACCGCGCGGATCTCGTCGCCGGTCATCACCACATCGGCGCGCAGCGGGCCACGCACCGTGACGGTCTCGGCTTCGGCGCTCAGGGCTGCCGAGGCCAGCGCGGCCGACACCCGCGTGCCCGCGCTCGCCAGCTCGACCCCGCTGTCCCAGTGCTCGCCCTGGCGGCGGGTGTCGTCGCGCACCGGAGCGCCGGGCGCGCGCATCACCACCGGCTTGCCCGACACGGTCGTCTTGACCACGTGCTCGTCGCGCAGCGTTGCGGTGGTGCCCAGCGGCGTGGCGGCGCCGGTGGCGATCCGCACCGCCTCACCGGGGGCGAGCACCACCGAGCAGCTGCGTCCGGCGTATCCGACCTGCTGGTGCAGGCTCCACCACGGCCCTGGTCCCGCGACGGCGTAGCCGTCCATCGCCGCGCTGTCCACGCGGGGGAGCGGCCCGCCGGTCGTCAGGGCGGTGGCCAGCGTGGCGCCGATCGCGTCGGCCACGGGTAGCTCCCGGACGCCGATCGGCAGCAGGCGCGCGGCGATCAGCGCCCGCACCTCGGCCAGCCCACATCCCACGGCCGGAACAACCACGCCCGCTCGCGCGCTCACCACCACGTCCAGCCTCCGCCCACAATTCACCGACACTCCGACTCATCGTGCGCACCGGCCATTGCCTGCGATTTTCTGGCCAGTTGCCCCACGATGACGTTGTGCTCACCCGGCGCGGGCCCAGCTCGTGCGGATTCGGACACATCACCGTCCGGGCGGTCATCGGGCCGACGCCGGCGGTCGCTCGCGGGCTTGTCCGCCCCTGACCGTGTTCCCGAGCGCATCGTAGCGACGGGGTGCGTGGGGCGCCGGGTCGGTCAGGGACGGACCCCACGGGCGTCCAGGAGCATCCCGAGGTAGCCGAGTTCCTGGCTCTGGGACTGGGCCATGGCGCGGGCGGCCTGCTTCACCGGTCCGGAGGTGAGCAGGGCGTCGGCGGCGCGGGCCATGGTGACGCCGCCCGAGTGATGGCGGTACATCAATTGCAGGAACAGGGTTTCGGCCTCGGTACCGCGCGCGGCGGACAGAGCGTCGAGGTCGGCGGTGGTGGCCATGCCGGGCATCGCGGTCGTCGAATCATGGTGGTGCCCTGCGGAGGTCGCCATCCAGGTCATCGGCTGCGCCGACGTCGGAGCCGCGCCCGCGAGCTGGGTCCAGCCGAGCAGGGTGCCGATCTCCACCCGCTGGATGGCGGCGATCTGGTCGGCCATCGTGCGCACGGCCGGATCGGCGGCGGGGTCGAGGCGTTCGGTGAGGATCAGCGCCTGCTGGTGGTGGGCGGTCATGTCCTGCACGAAGCCCAGCTCGACCGCGTCGAGTACCGGTGCGGGCGTGGCGGTCTCGGCGATCAGCAGCGGCCGCAGGGCCGCGCCGAGCACCAGCAGGAACACCGCGGCCGAGCCGAGCGCGGCGATCCGCAGCGCGCGACCCATCCTCACGACCCCACGGTGGACTGCTGATCCGCCGGCGGCGAATACACGTCGTTGTCGAGCCGCAACACCATGAAACCGTTGTCGGAACAGGTGACATAGAGCTGATCACCCCGCCACTCCGGCGGCGAGAAGCACCAGTCGCTCGACATGTCCCCGAACGCGATATCGCCGGCGCGCGCGGTCAGCACCTGGGCGGGATCGAACAGGCCCTCGGCCATCGCCCGCAGGGCCGCGGGCGCGCTCATGACCGGAACGCCGATGATCGAGGCCAGCGCGTGCGGCGAGTTCCACACCTCCAGATTGCGGCCGGTCCGCGCGGGCGGATTGAAGTACGCGATCTCCCGGATCGCCCCCGGATCGCGCACATCGAACACCCGGATCCCCGACGAGATCCACCCGCACGCGAGCGCCGTCGGATCGTCGGGCCGGTCGGCCGTGCAGTAGTGCGATTCGTACGAGAACGCCGAACCACCCATGGACGAACCGACATTGGCGTCGATGTTCTCCGGCAGATTGATCTCCAGCTTGATCTTCGCCGTGATCCGCGGATCGCCGTCGACGGACACATCGATGAGTTTCACCCCGCCGGAGCCCCCTTCGTCGACGGTGAAGATGTGCGGGACCCCGTCGTAGGTCACCGGCACGCTGTGCTGGGTGGCCCACCCGTCGGTCCAGAAGGTCCGGCCCAGGTGTGGCACTTGCGGATTCGGGTCGCGCCGCTGCACCGCGCTCACATCGAGCACCGTGAAACCGCCGAGCGCGGAGATGTAGAGCCGGTTGCCGTCCGGGCTCACGCCGAGTCCGTGCGCCTCGATCCCGGTAAGCCCCTGCCAGACCACGCGCGGCTGCGCGGGATCGGTGAGATCGATGGCGCTCAGGAAGCCCGGCACGATCCCGGAGGCCCAGTAGGTGCGCCCATCGGGGGAGAACCCACCCTCATGTGTCGTGATCGGCAGCGGCATCAGCAGATTCGAGCCGGTGCCGGGATTGAGCAGCCGCGGGTGCGCGCAGTCGGAGAGGTCGTAGACCGACAGGTACCCCGCGCCGATCCCGACCGGGACACCGGTGCCGACCAGCAGTTTGCGAGTGGTGTTGACCTTCAACGTCTCCCAGGTCCCGGCCAGCATGGCCGGCTCGGTCAGCGTCGCGGTGCGGCGCGGATTCGCGGGATCGGACACGTCGAGCACCTGCACGCCCTGCTGTTCGCTGAGCATATTGCCGGGGAAGAACGTGCCGACATAGGCGCAGTGCTCGAAACTGGTGGAGGTGATGCCCGCACCGCGCCCCTGGTAGTTGCCGACCATCGACATATTGCAGCGGTATCCCTGGGTGCTGCGGCCACTGTCTCGGTCACCGGCGGGCACGTCGCCCTGCAGTCCGGTCTCGGGGAGCGAGCCGGGCCCACAGTCGGCGCGCGGCACCGAAGTTCGCCCGACATCCAGGAATTCCCGCACCGCACCGGTGAGATCGGCGAGCGGATCCGCCGCCGAACCCGACGGAACTCCCATCGCCACCAGCACCGCGACCGCGGCCGACGCCGTGAATCGCAGGACCGACCGTCCCGACCGTGCGCGCATCCTTGCCTCCCGATCATGCCCCGCGACCGGACTGACCCAGACAGCCATCCGCTGCTCTGGATGGTAAGTCGGGCGACCGCCGCGCGCGGGCGATTTCGCCGAACAGCCGCTCGACCGGCGGGTCGGGTCCCCCACCCCGGCTGCGGAACGCTGTACGGTTGCCTGCATTACGACTGCGCGTCTGTCAGGCCCGTCTTCCGCGACCGGAAAGGACTCGGATTCCATGTCGAACGATGTCGTAGGCGGATCCGGTGACGCGGGCGTGGGCGGAAGCCGGGTAGCCGGTCGATCGCCGGGTAGGCCCCGGCTCGATCTCTTCGTCTTCTGCGCCACCGCGATCGGCGCGCTGGCCTTCGTCGCCTGGGGTGTGCTCGACGACGAGAGCCTGGCCTCGGCGGCGGGCACCGCGCAGAAATGGGTCATCACCAACACCGGCTGGTTGTTCGTCCTGGTCGCCACGACATTCGTCGTCTTCGTGATCTGGCTGGCGGTCAGCCGATACGGCCGGATCCCGCTCGGCGCCGACGACGAGAAGCCCGAATTCCGCACTGTCTCCTGGATCGCGATGATGTTCAGCGCCGGCATGGGTATCGGCCTGATGTTCTGGGGCGTGGCGGAACCGTTGTCGCACTTCGTGACTCCGCCGCCGCATACCGCCGACCCCGGTTCGCCGGCCGCCGCCGAGGTCGCGATGGCCACCACGCTGTTCCACTGGACGCTGCACCCGTGGGCGATCTACGCGGTGGCGGGTCTGGCCATCGCCTACGGCACCTTCCGAAAGGGCCGCTCGCAGTTGATCTCCGCGGTGTTCCGCCCGCTGCTCGGCCGCCACGCCGACGGGATCGGCGGGCGCGCCATCGACATGATGGCGATCTTCGCGACGCTGTTCGGCTCGGCGGCCTCGCTCGGTCTCGGCGCCCTCCAGATCGGCGCGGGCATGGAGTTCAACGGCTGGATCGACGGCATCGGCAAGGTCGGCCTGGTCGCCATCATCTCCGGCCTGACCGTCGCGTTCGTGCTGTCGGCGGTCTCGGGCGTGGAACGCGGTATCCAGTGGCTGTCCAACATCAATATGGTGCTGGCGCTGGCGATCGCGGCGTTCGTCTTCGTCGCCGGGCCGACCCTGTTCGTCCTGAACATGGTGCCGACCTCGATCGGCGACTACGTGGAAATGCTGCCGACGATGGCCTCGCGCACCGGCGCCGGTGACGAGGCGATGCAGCAGTGGCTGTCGAGCTGGACGATCTTCTACTGGGCCTGGTGGATCTCGTGGACCCCGTTCGTCGGCATGTTCATCGCCCGGATCAGCCGCGGCCGCACCATCCGCCAGTTCGTCACCGGCGTGCTGCTGGTGCCCAGCGCGGTCAGCCTGCTGTGGTTCGCGATCTTCGGCGGCGCGGGCATCGCCGAACAGACCGAGCACGGCGACCTCACCGAGCCCGACGGCACGGTCGATTCGGATTTCGCGCTGTTCCACCTGCTGGACCAGTACCCGATCACCTCGATCACCACGGTGGTGGTGATGATCCTGGTCGGCATCTTCTTCGTCTCCGGTGCCGACGCGGCCTCGATCGTGATGGGCACCCTGTCCGAGCGCGGCAGCATCGACCCCTCCCGCCTGATCGTCATCTTCTGGGGCGCCGCCACCGGCGCCGTCGCCGCGATCATGCTGGTCATCGCCGATTCCGACGACCTGGGCGGCGCCCTCACCGGCCTGCAAGCCCTGACCACCGTGGTCTCCCTCCCGTTCCTGGTGGTGATGGCCGCGATGTGCGTCTCCCTGTACAAGGACCTCCGCGAAGACCCCCTGATCGTCCGCGCCGACCGCGGCATCGAACTCGTCGAAATCGCCGTCGACAAGGGCACCGAACAACACGAGGGCGACTTCGCCCTGGTCACCGAACCCACCGAGGACGACACCGAGAAGCCGGCCTAGGCTGTCGCCCCGATCCGCTCCAGCGTCGCGGTCAGCTCGGCGCAGGCTCGGCGCAGGCGCTCACGCAGGATGTCGGCGTCTTCGGCCACGGCGGCCTGGGCCCGCACGTAGTCGGCACGGCCGGTGGGGGTTTCGATGCGGATCGGGTCGTAGCCGAACGCGCGCAGATCGTACGGGCTGGCGCGCATATCGAGTTCGCGTGCCGTGCAGGCGAGTTCGAAGCAGTCCAGGAGCAGGTCCGAGGGGATCAGGGGAGCGAGTTTGAAGCTCCACTTGTAGAGGTCCATGTTCGCGTGCAGGCAGCCGGGTTGTTCGCGGAGCACCTGGTCGGCGCGGGTCAGCGGCTCGGCGTTGCGGCCGACGGCGTCGGGGGTGAAGAAGCGGAACGCGTCGAAGTGGGTGCAGCGCAACGACATCGACTCGACGACCGCGTCGGTGCCCGCGTGGCCCAGCCGCAGGGGCACGTGCTGGTGGCGGACGTCGTCGGTGTGGTAGACCATCGCCCACTCGTGCAGGCCGAAGCACGACAGGTGGGTGGGCCGCTGGGCGGTCGCGGTCAGGAGCCGGTCGACGAAGGCGATCGTGTCGCGCCGTTTCGCCAGGTATGCCGGGTCGGCGGTGTAGACGTCGCCGTCGAGCCGGTGGTAGCCGCGGGCGCCCGCGTAATCGCGCGCGTCGCTCAGGGCTATGCCGAACCCGGGATGCCAGCGTCGCAACTGCGCGGGCTTGTTGCCGTAGTAGGTGAAGAGGAAGTCGATGACCGGATGGGTGGTGCCCGCCGCCCGGCGTTCGAGGTAGGGCCCGACCAGCTCGTCGAGCCGCTCCCGATGTGCCCGCGCGCGCTCCCGCCACTCGACCGGCGGCAATACCCGCAGGTCAACTGGGTAGTGGAGGTTGTCGTGTGCGCTCACGTAGTCATTGTCCCGTACTTGCCCGGCACCTCCCGCCCGGGTGATCCGACCCGGGTCCGCCACCGGATACCGTCCCACTTCGCAGGCAGCGGCGTGTCGCGCCGGTCGTCGTGACGGGCCCCGCCCAGTCGTTCAGAGGGCGCGGTGCTCAGCGAGGGGGATTCCCCACCGGAGCCAGCTGTCGCCGTCCTCGTAGGGGAACCAGTGTTCCCAGCTCTGCCATTGGTCGGTGTAGGCGAGGTGGGCACCGTCGAGCGCGGCCGCGCTCGCCAGTCTTTGCACGGTTTCGGCCAGCATGTCCAGGGCGAACCGGATGTCAGGCGTGGTGTCCAGGGCGCCGTAGATGACGTGCACGCCTGGGCCCGCGGCTTTGACCGCGCGGGCAGACAACTCGAACTCGGCCTGGATGAGCATGGTGTGGGTGGCCCAGAATGTGGTCCTGGGTGCGTGGGCGCGTGCGTCGAGCACTGGGCGGTGCCGTCGAATCCGGGCCCAGTGCTGATCCAGGTCGTCGGCGATGCGGCGCAGTGGCCGGTAGTGGCGGCGCAGGGAACGCGGCCTCCGCCAGTGCTCCTCGGTGACCTCGGGTAGGGCGTGCACGGCTGCGGCCTGCTGTTCCCGCCCGGCCAACCGCAGCGCGGCGGCTGGCAGCGTCCTGAGTACCCAGTCGGCGGCGGTCCATGGCGGTAGGCCGATCACCATCACTGCCGGCCGATCGGGAGTGGCTGTCACGGTTCGATAGTAGACGCACCCGGCCGTTCCAGCGATCTCGGAGCAACCATCGGATTGTGTGGCAAGTCAACGGGGTTGGAACAGGGCCGCTACCTTGATCAGTTGGCCGAGGCTGTCCGAGGAGAGTCCGACGGCCAGGGTCAGCAGCCGCCGCAGATCGGGGTCACTGATTTGCTGGATGGGAATGGCGTTCTCGGGCCCGTCCGGGCCTGGATGTTCGCCGAAGTAGTCGGAGTCGACCTCGAAGAACTCGGCCAGGTCCTCGGCTCATCCCACGACTGCCGCAGTAGTTGACGGGTTGCCGATATTCTGCCGGAGCGCGGCCGTCATGCAAACGAGCTCCGCCCGTTCCGTGCTCAGGAGGGTTTCTTTCCACCTGGGAATGTGTCCTGCGCTGCTGCCATAGCAACGATGCAGCAATGTGTGAGGCCCGCCGCAGGTGTCCCGGATGGGACCACCTGCGACAGCGGGGCATCACCGCAACGATTCCCGAGCGCAGCGATCAACAGGCCGACCGCCCTCGCCGCGGCAGTGCCGGTGGTCGCCCACCCGCCTTCTACCGGCTCGAGCAGGATCAGGCCATCGCGACCGGATACGACAAGACCGCGACCTCCTATCGCGGGATGCTCGACCTCGCGACCCTGCTCATCTGGCTTTGAGGGCACAGCCCAAGGCGCGTCTCCACTACCTGTGTGAGTGACCTCGCGGCAGAGCGGCGCTGAACCCGACGCGAGCGTGGCGGGGCTCGAGCGCTTCGCCGCCGAGGGCGGGACGCCAACCGATGACGCGGTCAGGCCGGGCCCGTGCACAAGAACAATAGGATGTGACACAGGGGCCGGATCCGCCGGGCGAGACGAGGGCGAAACGCATGGGAGCATGGGGAAGCGCGCCGTGGCACAACGATGCGGCGGCCGACTGGTTCGGAGATGTGTTCGCCGGCATCGACATCGATGCGCGCATCGGCGATGCCCTCGAACACGGCGACGATTTCGATCGGGTGCGCGCCGCGTGCTACCTGCTCGCTGTGCTCGGGCACAGCACGGTGTGGCCCGGCGATCTCGAGCGCCTCGACGGTCACTTCGAACGGGGGGTCGAACTGCTCACCGAGATGATCGAGCCGGAGTCGGAGTTCCGTGACCTCTGGGAAGACGACCCCGAGGTCATCGAGGCCGTTCGCGCGGAGATCGCGGAACTCGAGGCCCGGCTCGACGGCGAGGGCGACGAAGGCACCGAAGACTAGAGCATGTCTCCCATTCGGTGAGGTGCCTCAGGTCACGTGCGTACCGCTGAAGGTAGGTCAGCTCGATCGCGCCACCGGGCTGGTGATCCGGCGCATGAGCATCGACGGCCGGGCCAACGACGCCCCGCGCGCCCGAACCGGCGCGGCGGACTACTTCGCCGGATTCGCGGACCGGTCCCCACCCGTGAGCTGGGAGCGGGCATTTCCTGAGGGGCTCAGGCGGTGGGACCGAATTCCTTGCGGTAATGCTCGGACAGGGCCGGGAAGTAATCCTCGAAACGGACGGAGGCCGGGTCGCGATCGGTTTCGGCGGCGACCAGGCGATCGAGATAGTAGTCCCAGCCGGGGCCGACGCCCTCGGCCATGGTGGGGTCGGGAACGTTCTGGGCGAAGGTGAGGGTGGTGATGCCGGCTTCTTCGGAGAGGTCGAGGCGGAGCTGCCAATGCTCGGGGTTCTCCCCGTCGTGGGGCGTGGACGTGGTGATCCGCAGCCGGTGCGGTGCATCGCACTCGTCGATGCGGAAACCTTCGGCGGGCATCTCGTCCTCGAAGAGCATCTGGAACTTCACCTCGCCGGTGGCCGGGTCACCGGTCCAGGTGCCGAGCCAGCGCGCGAGTCGGTGCGGCTCGGTGACGGCGGCCCAGACGTCCCCGATCGGTGCGCGGAAGGTGCGGGTCCATTCGCAATAGGTGCCGTCGGCGTGCTCGCGGCGGTGTCCGGTCGCGGTGGGGATGGTCATGCTGTCTGCTCCTTGTCGGTGGCGGTGCCGGTGGTGTCTCGGCGTTCCCTGGTGGTGCGGCGGACCTCGAGGTCGAGACCGTCGAGCGCGTGCTCCGGAATCGGCGGGCGGGCCGGTCGCAGCTGCTCCAGGTAGGTCCACAGCGGGGTGAGTCCCGTGGGGGCCAGGCGATAGTGACGTTCGCGGCCGTGCGGTTCGGCCTCGACGAGGCCCGCCTCGGTGAGAACGCGCAGATGCTTGCTGATCGCGGGCCTGCTGATGGGGTATTCCGCGGCGAGGTCGACGACACGAGCCGGCGTCCCCGCGAGCCGCACGAGCAGGTCGCGGCGGACCGGGTCGGCCAGAGCCTCGAACACGTCCACCCTCTAATTGGTAACCCATCGGTTACCGATTAGTCAAGGGTTCACGCTCGGCATCGAGTCCCGGCATGTCTCACGGCATACGGGAAAAGGCCCGACCGATGTGGTCGAGCCGTTTCCCGATACTCCTGCTACAGCGCGCCGACGAGCACGAGATCCGTTGTCACGGAACTCATTCGGCGAGCCGGTGGGTGCCGTCGCGCACGGTGCCGACGAACTCCTCGATCAGATCCTCCAGCGCGACAACGCCGACCGTGTTGCCCCGGCTGTCCACCACCCGCCCCAGGTGACTGTTGGTGCGGCGCAGGCGGGCCAGCGCCTCGTAGAGGGTGGTGCCGGAGCTGACCGTCGGCAGCGGGCGGATGTCGGTGCGCGGGATCTGCGTCTCCGGTCCGGCGTTGTCGTCGGCGACCTTGTCCAGGACGTCCTTGACATGCAGATAGCCGACCAGTGAGCCGTCGGCGGCGCGCACCGGATAGCGCGAGAACCCGGTCTCGCCGACCGCGGCCTCGATGTCGCCGAGCGTGGTGCCGTTGCCGCGCAACGGCACCGAGCGCGCCTGCGCCAGCGGCACCATCACGTCGCCGACGATCCGCTCCGAGGTGCCCAGCGCCTGGGTGAGCCTGCGGTGTTCCTCCTCGTCGAGCAGCCCCTCCGAGCGGGACTCGCCGATCATCTCGGCCAGCTCCACGGTGGAGACCGTCGCGTCGAGCTCGTCCTTCGGTTCCACCCGCAGCATCCGCAGCGAAAGGTTGGCGAGGTAGTTGTACAGCGCGATGAGCGGGCGCGCGATCCGCAACCACATCAGGTGGATCGGCACCAGCAGCAGCGCCGAGCGTTCCGGCCCGGCCAGCGCGATGTTCTTCGGCACCATCTCGCCCAGCAGGATGTGCAGGATCACCACCAGCGTCAGCGCGAGGGTGAACGCGACCGGGTGCAGCAGCTGGTCGGGCAGGCCGAGCAGCTCGAACGGGCGCTCGAGCAGATGCGCCACCGCCGGTTCGCCGACCCGGCCGAGCAGGATCGAGCAGATGGTGATGCCGAGCTGGGCCGCGGCGAGCATGATCGAGAGGTTCTCACCGGCCTCGATGACCGTCTTCGCGTTCTTCTTGCCCTGGGCGACAAGGGCTTCCAGCCGATCGCGACGCGCGGAGATCAGCGCGAACTCGGCGGCAACGAAGAACGCGTTGCCCGCCAGCAGCACGAAGGTCAGCACGATGCCGAACAGATCACCCATGGTTGTGCTCCCGTGCCGCCAGGTGCGTCGCGTCGACCGGGATCAACCGCACCCGGTCGATGCGCCGCCCGTCCATCCGTTCCACCCGGGCGATCCAGCCGCCGTCGGAACCGCGGGATTCGGGCAGCACCACCTCGTCGCCGGTGGCCGGGATCCGGCCGAGCTGGGTCACCACGAGACCGCCCAGCGTTTCGTATTCGCCTTCCGGCGCGTCGTATCCGGTCGCGCGCGAGACCTCGTCGATGCGCATCAGACCGGAGCAGTCCCAGCCGTCGGAGACCCGGCGGACATCGCGCTCCTCCTCGTCGTGCTCGTCGCGCACGTCGCCGAGGATCTCCTCGATGAGGTCCTCCATGGTCACCATGCCCGCGGTGCCGCCGTATTCGTCGACGACCAGCGCGACCTGCATGCCGTCGGCGCGGACCCGTTCCATCACGGCGTCGCCGTCGAGACTCGCGGGCACGATCGGCACGGCCACGGCGAGCTTGCTCAACGGGATCTGCTTGCGCAGGTGCGCCGGATGGGTGAACGCCTGCTTGACGTGCACGACCCCGAGCGCGTTGTCCAGATCGCCGTCGATGACCGGGAACCGGGAGTAGCCGGTGCGGGCGGAGGCGGCGATGAGGTCGGCGATCGTGTCGTCGCGGTCGAGCGATTCGACCTTCACCCGGGGCGTCATCAGGTCCTCGGCGCTGCGCTCACCGAATTCCAGCGAACGGTCCATCACCTGCGCGGTGCGCTGGTCCATCGCGCCGCGCAGCGCGGAGGTGCGCACCAGCGAACCCAGCTCCTGCGGTGAGCGGGCCGAGCGCAGTTCTTCGGCGGGCTCGATACCCAGCCTGCGCACGATCCAGTTGGCGGAGCCGTTGAGGAACCGGATCAGCCACTTGAACATGGCGGAGAACCCGATCATCGGGCCCGCCGTGAGGCGCGCGGTGGCCATCGGCTTGGCGATGGCGATGTTCTTCGGCACGAGCTCGCCGTAGATCATCGACAGCGAGGTCGCCAGGACCAGCGCCACCACCAGGGCGACGCCGTGCGCGGCGTTCGGACTCAGACCGGCCGCGTCCAGCAGTGGGTCCAGCAGCCGGGCCAGCACGGGTTCGGCGATGAAGCCGGTGATCAGGGTGGTGATGGTGATGCCGAGCTGCGCGCCGGAGAGCTGGAAGGACAGGGTGTGGTGGGCCTGCTTGACCAGCCGGGAGCGGACATCACCTTCGCGGGCCGCGGCCTCGACGGTGCTGCGTTCCAGTGCGGTCAGGGAGAACTCGGCGGCGACGAAGAGCGCGGTGCCGAGGGTGAGTGCGACGAAGCCGAGAAGGCTGAGCACGGTCAGAACGATGGACATCCTCAGCACCACCCGGGTGATGCCGTGGGGAAACCGGAGGATCGAACGGACGCTGCGGAAAGGAGGACGCCGGGTTGGTCACCCGGCTCCGTAGAGGAACCCTCCTGTGTGGCGCCCTTGGACGCGGGTGACAACTGGATCCTTTCGAGATGGGGAAGAAAGCACTGCCGAGATCGGCAACTCCATAGTAATCGGTGCCCACTGATGATGTGTCAGCGGCGCGGGCGGGCCGGTGGAAACGACAGCGGCCGATCGGAACTCCGAGCTCCGATCGGCCGTGGGTCGGTCGGAGATCACCAGCCGCTGGGCAGCGGGCGGCCCTCCGCGAAACCGGCCGCGGACTGCACGCCGAGCACGGCGCGCTCGTGGAACTCCGCCAGCGAGCGGGCGCCGGCGTAGGTGCAGGAGCTGCGCACACCCGAGCAGATGTGGTCGATGAGGTCCTCGACACCGGGGCGCTCGGGGTCCAGGCGCATGCGCGAGCTGGAGATGCCCTCCTCGAACAGTGCCTTGCGGGCCCGGTCGAAGCCGTTGTCGGCGGCGGTGCGCGCGGCGACGGCCCGCTTGGAGGCCATGCCGAAGCTCTCCTTGTAGGCGTTGCCGTCGCGGTCGACGCGCAGGTCGCCGGGGGATTCGTAGGTGCCGGCGAACCAGGAACCGATCATCACGTTCGACGCGCCCGCGGCCAGCGCCAGGGCGACATCGCGCGGGTGTCGCACGCCGCCGTCGGCCCACACGTGCACGCCGAGTTCCCTGGCCGCTTCGGCACATTCGGCCACCGCGGAGAACTGCGGGCGGCCGACTCCGGTCATCATCCGGGTGGTGCACATGGCGCCGGGGCCGACCCCGACCTTGATGATCGTCGCGCCCGCCGCGGCCAGATCGCGGGTGCCCTCGGCGGAGACGACATTGCCCGCGGCCAGCGGCACGCCGAGCCCGAGGTCGGCGACGGCGCGCAGCGATTCGAGCATCTTGGCCTGGTGGCCGTGCGCGGTGTCGATGACGAGCACGTCCGCGCCCGCCTCGGCCAGCGCCTTCGCCTTGTCGGCCACGTCACCGTTGATGCCGACCGCGGCGGCGACCCGCAGCTTGCCGTTCGCGTCGATCGCGGGGGTGTAGATGCCGGCCCGGATCGCGCCGGTGCGGGTCATCACGCCGGCCAGCGTGCCGTCGGTGTGGGTGAGCACGGCGAGCTGGGCGTGCGCCTCGGCCAGGCGGTCGAAGATCTCGCGCGGCGATTCGTCGACGGGGGCCTGCACGAAATCGGTGAACGCGACCTCGCGCAGCCGCGCGAACCGGTCGACATCGACGCAGGCGGCCTCGGTGACCACCCCGACCGGCTTGCCGTCCTCGACGATCACGACCGCGCCGTGCGCGCGCTTGTGCATCAGCGCCACCGCGTCGGACACCGAGTGATCGGGGTCGAGGGTGACGGGGGTGTCGGCGGTGAGCGAGCGGCTCTTCACGAACGCGATGGTCTCGGCGGCGGCGGGGATCGGCAGATCCTGGGGGAGGACGACGAGACCACCGCGGCGGGCGACGGTCTCGGCCATCCGCTTGCCCGCGACGGCGGTCATGTTCGCGACCACGAGGGGGATGGTGGTGCCGGACCCGTCGACACTGGCCAGGTCCACATCGAACCGGGACGCGACATCCGTCCGGTTCGGGACGAGGAAGATGTCGTCGTAGGTCAGGTCATACGGCGGCTGGGGTCCCGGAAGAAATCGCACTTGTTCGATGATAGCCGGGTGAGGTCAGCAGTGGGCGGCACCTCAGTGCGCAGTGTCAGCCGCTTCCGGCAGCGGCGCGGCCTGTGTGCGGCACAACGCGACGGTGGCCACGCACATCACGACGACGCAGGTCACGACGGCGACCAGGCCGAGGCCGTCGGTGCGCAGCTGCTCGTTCAGGGCGGTGAGACCGAGGAACGCGGCGGCCAGCGGTTCGGCCACCGCTGCGGCGGGCAGCGAGGCGGCCAGCGGTCCGGCCTGGTACGCGCGCTGCTGGAGGTAGAAGCCGAGCAGCCCGGCCCCGACCAGCGCCCAGGTCTGCCAGCCGGTGAGCACGCTGCCGAAGCCGTCGCCGAACAGGGTGACCACGCGGTCGGTGAGGGCGGCGGCCAGACCGAACAGCGCGCCACCGGCGAGTCCGAGGGCCATGGCCCGCTCGGACGGCTTATGGACCAGGAACCCCGCCAGGGTCGCGACGGCGACGATGCTCAGCAGAATCGCCAAGGGCACCAGCCACTCTCGTAGCGGCGCGGTCTGCTCGCCCGCGGTCGGATCACCGATGACGAGGAACAGGACGAGGGCGGTCACGAGGACCAGCGCCGTCGCGGCGGCCCGCCCGGTGATCCGTTGATGGTTCAACCGCGCGGACAGCGGCAGCGCGAAGACCAGCGAGCTGACCAGGATCGGCTGGACGACCAGCACCGCGCCGAAGGCGAGCGCGAGCACCTGCATGCCGTACCCCCCGACATCACCGACGATCGCGGCCCACCAGCGCTTGTTCCGCAGCAGGGTGCGTACCAGCGACGCGTCGCCGGGGACCGCGGCGGCCGCCCGCTGCTGCGCCACCGACGACACCGCGAACAGCATCGCGGCGACGACGGCGCACACGATCGCGGCGATCGAACGGTTCGTCACGAGGTCAGTGTGGCAGCCGGACCGCGGTGTCGGCGGGAGGCGCCCGGCCGGACGACCGCTTCGGTGGGGCCGATCCGACCGGCGGTGTGGCTGCGAGCCGAGCTCGCAGTGGGACGACGGTGCGAACACGCCGCCGACGCCGGATCACGTGGTCGGCTACCGCGCCGGAGCGGCGAACCCCGAACAGCAGCGTGGCCGAACCGTAATCGGTTCGGCCACGCGATGATTCAGTTTGCCGAGCGGTTGCGACGGGCCGCCGGAGCGGCCGGACGCGCAGCTCGACGACGCGAATTCGTCGGCGTGTCGCCGCTGCGGGCGTGTCCACCGGTGCCCGCGGGCTTGCGGCTGCGCGACTCACCGGCCGGACGCTCCCGGCGCGGCGCGCCGCCGGTGCGGCTGTGGCCCTGTGCGGCCTCGCTCGCCGGTGCGCCACCGGAGCGGGGGCGACGCGAGCGTCCGCCGGTCGCCGACCTCGGCGCGGTGGCCTGGGCCGGTGCGGCGGGGGCGGCCAGCGCGATACCGCTGGGCTTGCGGGCGCCGGTGATCTCCACCAGCTTCCGGTCGCCGGGGCGGACGTCCACGCCGTCGGTCTGCACGCCGGCCTTGCGGGTCATCGCGGCGACGTCTTTGCGCTCCTCGTCGGTGACGAGGGTGACCACGACACCGTCCTCACCGGCGCGCGCGGTGCGCCCGGCCCGGTGCAGGTAGGCCTTGTGCTCGGCGGGCGGGTCGAAGTGCACGACCAGCGAGACGCCGTCGATGTGGATGCCGCGCGCGGCGACATCGGTGGTCACCAGCACCGGCACCGAGCCGTCGGCGAAGGCCGCCAGCGTGCGGGTGCGGTTGTTCTGTGCCTTGCCGCCGTGCAGCGAGCCCGCCGCGACACCGGCGCCGCGCAGCTGCTTGGCCAACCGGTCGGCGCCGTGCTTGGTGCGCACGAACATGATGGTCAGGCCGTCGCGGGCGGCGATCTCGGTGGCGACCGAGCGCTTGACGTTCTTGTCGCGCACGTAGAGCAGGTGGTGCGACATGGTGGTCACCGACGCCTCCGGCGGCGCGGTGGAGTGGGTGACCGGCTGGTGCATGTAGCGCTTGACCAGCTTGTCGACGTCACCGTCGAGGGTGGCCGAGAACAGCAGGCGCTGACCGTCTTTCGGCGTGCGATCGAGCAGGCGGGTGACCTGGGGCAGGAAGCCCATGTCGGCCATGTGATCGGCCTCGTCGAGCGCGGTGATCATCACGTCGGACAGATCGGCGGCCCGCTGCTTGATCAGGTCGTCGAGGCGGCCGGGAGTGGCGATGAGCAGGTCGACGCCGCGTGCGAGCCGGTCGGCCTGGCGCTTGATCGGCGCACCGCCGACGACGGAGGCCACCCGCAGGCCGAGCGAGAGCGCGGCCTCGTCGAGCGCGCGCTCGATCTGGGTCGCGAGCTCCCGGGTGGGCACGAGGACCAGGCCGCGCGGGCGGCCCGGCTTGGCGGACGCGCCGGTGAGGCGGGTCAGCATCGGCAGGCCGAAGGCGAGGGTCTTGCCCGAGCCGGTCGGGCCACGACCGAGCACGTCACGCCCGGCGAGCGCGTCGCCGATCGTGGCGGCCTGGATGGGGAAGGGCTTCTCGATGCCCGCGTTGCGCAGGGTCTGCACCAGTGCGACGGGCAGACCGAGGTCGGCGAAGGAGGCGTCGGGACGCGGAGAGGAAGACAAAATGGCCTTTCGTTGGGCTGCGCATCGCGCTGGAAGATGACCGGCGCCGATGACCCGGATACGCCGACGGCGTGCACGGGGTGCGGCCCAGCAGGAAGGACCGAGCTCCCAGGATAGGCGGGATCGGTGGCGCGTGGGTAAACGCGCTGGTCAGCCGACTGTTTGTAGCGATGATTGTGCGAGGTGGTCGAGAGGCTGCGCGCAAGGGCCGGACGGGTGCCGTTCCGGTGGTGGAAGAGGCGGCGAATCGCCAGGTCAGCCCCGGAGGAGCCGGTTCAGCTCCTGCAACCACGGCACCGCGACCGCGAGCGTCGGCACGACCAGGATGGCCGCCGAACCGAGGTAGGCGGCGGTGGCGACTCTCACGTCGCCGGTGTGGCCTGCGAGCCGCTGGATGCGGATCAGGGTGCTCGGTCCGCCCGCGGCCAGAGCGCCCTGCGGCGCGGTCGACTTGGCACAGGCGACCAGCGCGCGGGCCAGCGGCTTGGGGCCGGTGACCTTGACGGCGGAGTCGTCGGCGAGCAGTTCGATCAGCAGCTTCACCGAGCCGAGCGCCGCCTTGCTGCGCACCACCCGCGGGAACGCCTCGTGCACCGCGGTGAACGCCTCGAGCACCAGATCGTGGCGGGCCCGCAGATGGGAGCGCTCGTGGCTGACGATCGCGGTGACCTCGGCGTCGTCGAGGCTGGTCAGCGTGCCTTCGCTGAGCACCACCCGCTGCCGCAGCCCGGGCAGGCAGTAGGCGATGGGTTCGGTCGCGGCGAGCACGCGGATGTCGGCGGCGCGGCGGACCGGCCCGCTCTGATCCAGCAGGTCGACCAGCATCCGATGCCGGGACCTGCGGCGACGGGTGTGCACGCCGACGCGAACGATGGAGAAGATGAGCCGGGCGCCGATCATCAGGGTCAGCGCGAAGACCAGCACGTAGATCGTCCACAGCGGAAGACCGAGCGCGTCGATCTCCTTGGTGGGGGAGGTGGTCGGCCTACCGTCGGGGCCGGGGACGAGCAGCAGGCTGGCGATGGCCAGCCCGGAACCGAAGGCGCTGAGCACGGCGGCCAGCGCGATGGCCTGCCACAGCACCAGGGCCGCGCGCGGGGACCGATGCACCCAGGTCGCGCGGCTGAGCAGCGCTGGTACCGGCCCTGCGAGAAGCAAGGCGAGACCGGCGAAGACTGCCGCGGTTGCGTTCATCGACTCTGCTCACTGCGTTGTGGGACCAGGGGCGCTCACGTCGTTGTGAGAGCCGCCAGGGAGTCTAGCCGCTCTTCTCGTCGGATTCGAGCTTGGCGAGCGCCTCCCTGAGGGCATCGGCCTCGTCCTTGCCCACCTGTTCCACGAAGTGCACCAGCGCGGCGGCACGGCTGCCCGCCGCGTCGGCCTGCTGCAACGCGTCGACCATCAGGCTCGCGACCAGTTCGTCGCGGCTGTGTACCGGTGCGTATCGATGGGCGCGATCATCGCGCCGTTGCACCACCAGATCCTTCTTCGCCAGCCGCTGCAGCACGGTCATCACTGTCGTGTACGCGAGCTCGCGCCGTGCGGCCAGTGCTTCGTGGACCTGCCGCACCGTCTGCGGTTCGTCGGCCGACCACAACTGGTCCATGACCGCTTTTTCGAGTTCGCCGAGTCCTGCCATCCCACAATTTTACGGACTCAACGACAAAGATGCGTACTACAGATTGTCGTAACGGTGGGTTTGCTGGTGTGTCATTCGTCATACCCGTCGGCGCCGCGCACATGCCTCGTGCCGATCGGGACGATCATCGGCCGCCCCGAGACCGGATCGGTGAGGACCGTCGCGTCGAGCCCGAACACCTCGGCGAGCAGCTCGGCGGTGACGATGTCGGCGGGTCTTCCCCGCGCCACGATGCGCCCGGCCGACATCACCACGAGCTCGTCGCTGTAGCGGATGGCGAGGTTGAGATCGTGCAGCACCATCACCACCGTGCGCCCGAACTCGGCGTGCAGCCGGTCGACGAGGTCGAGCACCTCGAGCGAGTGCGCGAGGTCGAGGTAGGTGGTCGGCTCGTCGAGCAGCAGGATGTCGGTGCCCTGGGCCAGGGCCATCGAGATCCAGGCCCGCTGGCGCTGGCCGCCGGAGAGTTCGTCGAGGGTGCGCTCGGCGAGATCGGTGATGCCGGTCTGGGCCAGCGCGGCGGCGACCTCGGTCTCGTCGTCGGCCGACCACTGCCGCAGCCAGGACTGGTGCGGGTGCCTGCCGCGGGCGACCAGATCCGCGACGGTGAGTCCCTCGGGGGCGACCGGGGTCTGCGGCAGCATGCCGATCACCCGGGCGACGTCCTTGGTCTTCATCGACGAGATGGCCTTGCCGTCGAGCACCACCTGCCCCTCCCGCGGGCGCAGCAGCCTGCCCAGCGACTTGAGCAGCGTGGACTTGCCGCAGCCGTTGGGCCCGATGACGGTGGTGACCACGCTGGGGGCGATGCCGAGGCTCAGCTCGTCGACGATCACCCGCTCGCCGTAGCCGAGGGAGACGCTGTCGGCGGCGAGGCGGTGGGCGGGGCTGGTCATGAGAGCGTGGCCTTCCGATTCATGCGGACGAGCAGGTAGAGCAGGAACGGCCCGCCGAGCGCGGCGGTCACGATGCCGACGGGCAGTTCGACGGGAAGCAGTGTGCGCGAGATGATATCGGCCGCGGCGACCAGTCCGGCGCCGGTCAGCGCGGCGGCGATGAGCGGTTCACCCGGCGTGCGCAGCGCCATCCTGGCGATCTGCGGTGCCGCGAGCGCGACGAAACCGACCGGCCCGACGGCCGCGGTGGCCACCGACGCCGCCACCACCGAGGCGCCGATGAGCAGCGCCTGCTGGGCCTGGATGCGCACGCCGAGCACCCGCGTCGAATCCTCGCCCAGACGCAGCGCGGCCAGTGTCCGCGCCGAGACCAGCGCGACCACCGTCACCACGGCCAGCGCGATCACGGCGGGCGCGACCCTGGCCATGTCCGCGGCGTTGAGCGATCCGGTGAGCCAGAGCTGGGCCCTGGCGGCATCGGTGAGGCTGGCCCGGGTCAGCAGGTAGCTGATCACCGACATGAGCACCGCGTTGACGCCGATGCCGATGAGCACCAGGCGGAATCCGGTGACCCCGCGTTCCCCGGCCCGGCCGCGTCCCCAGGCGAGCAGATAGATGACGATCGCCGTGAGCAGTCCGCCGGTGAGCGCGGCCAGCGGCGCACCGAGCGTGGCGATCAGTCCCGTGGTCGCGCCGCCGCTGCCGACCAGCACCGCCACGGCGCCGGCACTGGCACCGGTGGTGATCCCGAGGACATCGGGCCCGGCCAGCGGGTTGTGCAGGATCGACTGCATCAGCGCGCCGGACAGGCCGAGCGCCGCGCCGACCACCACGGCAGTCAGCGCCCGGGGCAGCCGCGCCTCGATGATGATGAACCGTTGCGATCGGGTGCCACCGCCACCGAGCACGTCGAGGACGCGGCTCAGCGGGATAGTGGTCTCGCCGACGGCGATATCCAGGCAGAACAGCGCGAAGACCAGCGCCGCGAGCGCCAGTACGGCACCGAACAGCACCGGTCGCCACACCAGCGACACCGGTCCGATCCGCAGCGCGGGCCGCACCGTGCGCAGTGCCGCGCCCGCGTCGGTGGGCTTGTCCGTCTCGAGGGTGCTCACAGCGTCACCAGCTTCTTGCGGCGCACCAGGGCGATGAAGAACGGCGCGCCGATCGCCGCCAGCATCACGCCGACCTGGAGTTCGCCCGGCCGGGCGACCACCCGGCCCGCGATGTCGGCGACGAGCAGCAGCAGTCCGCCGATCAGTCCCGAGTAGGGGATCAGCCAGCGGTTGTCGGGCCCGGTGATCGTGCGCGCGATATGCGGCACCACCAGGCCGAGGAAGGCGATCGGCCCGACGGCCGCGGTGGCCGCGCCGCTGAGCAGCACCACCGCGCACAGCCCGAACGCCCGCGCGCGGCCGACATCGACCCCGAGGCCGCGGGCGACATCGTCGCCGAGGCTGAGCAGATTCAGGCCGGGCGCCGCAGCGATCGCCATCGCCATACCGATCACGAGGAACGGCAGCACCTGCCAGAACACCGAACCCTCGCGCCCGTTCACCGTGCCGACCACCCAGAACCGGTAGGTGTCGAGCGCCGCGTTGTCGAGGACGACCACCGCGTTGGTCATCGCCTGCAGGAACGCGGTGACCGCCGCGCCGGCGAGCACCAGGCTCAGCGGACTCGCCGTGCCGCCGCCGATCGAGGACACCCCGAACACGATGACGCCCGCGATCGCCGACCCGGCGAAGGCGAACCAGATGTACTGGCTCGGTGCGGTGAAGCCGAACAGATAGATGCTGAGCGCGGCCAGAAAGCCCGCGCCGGCATTCAGTCCCAACAAACCGGCATCAGCGAGCGGATTCCGGGTATACCCCTGGATGAGCGCGCCCGCGATGCCCAGCGCCATCCCGGCGACCAGGGCCAACGCGGTGCGCGGCAGACGTAGCTCACGCACGATTTCCTCGGCGGTGGAGCGGGCCGGGCATCGGAACGGGCCGCCGTCGCAGCCGAGAGCGTGTGTGACGGCGTCGAACACCGTGGCCGGTGCGAGCGAGCGGGTACCGATGGCGATGCTCGCCACCACCGCGACGGTGAGCAGTACAACGAGCAGAAGAAGCCCGGTCAGACGACGACGTCTGACGGTGCCAGGGTGGATCACGGCGACGAACTTCTCCTGACTCGAATCCGGACATGACTTGTGAAGTCTGGTAAGCCTAACCTATGTTCCGAGACATCATCGTCACGGGAACCCACTGTTCGAGGAGGTTCGATGCCCGAGCCCGTCACCACCGCCACGTCCCGCAGCACCGCCGCGTTCGATCGCGTGTGTGCCCGGTTGCAATCGCTGCAACCCGAACATCCGCGGGTCTATGCCGTGGCGGCGATGGCCGGTCAGGGCAAACGCCGCTGGTGGCATGTGCCCAACGGCCTGTCCGAGGGCCGCGTCGAGCTCATGTACCGCAGGCACGCCGCCGAGATGATCAACGACGACATCGCCGCCGAGGTAGTGGCGACCGCCCTGATCCACGCCGTCGCCGGCCGGGTGACGGCGCTGTTCGTGATGGCGGGCCGGGCCTGGGATCCGGGCCGCGACAATCTCTGGATCCACCACGACAACGACGGTGGCATCGACTGGGCGGGCTTGTCCGACACCACGATTCGCGTCGTCGACGGTGACCCCGAGGCCGACGAGCTGGACGCGGTCGCGCTGCCCTGCGAGGCGGCGATGGCGGTCTGGCTGGCCCAGCGGTGCGCGTCCTCGCTGAGCCCGCTGCAGTCCGTGCTCACCCGCTGCTCCGGCCTGCCCGCGCGCCGGTTCTGGTCGCTGGTCGGCGAATCCGTCATCGGCGCGGCGACCTACGTGCCCGACCTGGCCCGCACCGACGCCACCGCGGGCGCCCGCCGGGGCCAGCTGCTGCTCGGCGCGCTCGAGGATCGGGGCCTGCCGGTGCGCCGCACCAGCTGCCTGCAACGCTAGGAGCCGGCGAGGAGTGCGGCGGCGAGCTCGCGAAACGATCGCAGCAGCAGCTCGCCGTAGTGCTCCGGGTCGGGCATCATCGCGGGGTTCGTGGTGACCGCGATGACGATGTCGTCACCCTGCGAGGTGATCAGGTGCCGCAGGCCGTCACCGTCGAGGATCGGCAGCGAGCCGACGACCCGGCGGATCGGCCGGTCGCAGAAGACCAGGGAGTCGGTCACCGGCGGCACGTTGCTGATGGTGGTGTTGCACAACGGCACCGTCGCCGCGTCGTCGAAACGCCGTTGCGCCCTGGCCCATCCGGCGGCGCGCAGCAGCAGAGCGGGCGCGGTCTCCACCCGGCGCTCGCCGCGCCGCACCACCGGGTCGGCGGTCCGCTGTTTGGCCAGCCCCGCCGATCGCCTGACCGCGGCCAGCCGGGCGAGCGGATCGGTGAGGTCGGTGTGCAGGTCGACGATCATCTGGCTGAGCTGATTCGCCGAATCCCAGTCGGCGACACCGCGCATCGACATCGGCACCATCGCGGCCAGCGAGCCGTCGGGCGTCTCGTCGTGCTCGGCGAGATAGGCGGCCAGCGCGCCGGCGATCGTCGTCAGCATCAGGTCGTTGATCGTGACCCGCTGCGGTGCCGCGGCTTTCGCGGCGCGGACCTCCGGCAGGGGGATCGGTATCAAGTGGAAGGTGAGTTCCGCGTGGACATCCCGGTTGAACCGGGTCGCCGGGCGCTCGGCCACGGGTTCGTGCACCGTTCCCGCGTCGACCAGCGCGCGTAGTTCGTCCTGGGCCGCGCGGGCGCGCCGCAATCCGCCGACGAACAGCGCGGGCCGCAGTGGGAGCGCGGCGGTCGTCCGGATCGCCCGCGCCAGCGGCCGCGAGGCGTCGAGGCGGATCGCGGGCGCCGGATCGGTGCCGAACAGCCGCTGCTCGAGCGCGCGGGTGGCGACGCCGTCGCCGACGCTGTGGTGGAACGCGAGCACCACGATCGTGGTCGGGCCCGGCATCCCCGGTACCCCGTCGATGCGATCGAGCACGTGGATGTGCCACGGCGGTCGCGTCAGATCCAAACGTGTGGCGGTGATCTCGGCGATCCGGGCGCGCGCGTCGTCCCAGGTTCCGGCGCCCGGCCGCGCCAGGGTGACGTGCTCGCGCACCGACATGGACGGATCGGGCACCCAGTACGGCAGATCCAGATCCATCGGCACGCGCTGCAGCCGCCGGTGGAACAGCGCCGCGTGCCCGATGCCCGCCCGCGCCCAGTCCAGGACCTCGCCGATGGTCAGCGCTTCCCGGTCCGAGGAGTCGGCGAAGTACACCCCGACGACGTTCGACAGGTGCCGGTCGGTCTCGTCGTAGACGAACACCGCGTCGCGCGGGCGCAGCTGTTCGGTGCCGACCCGCAGCTCGGCGCTCACAGGCCGAGCGCCGTCGCCATCATCGGCCACGACGCGTGCAGGTCGTCTTCCCAGTAACCCCACGAATGGGTGCCGGTGGGCCGGAGGTTGTAGGTGATATTCGTCCGGCCGAGTTGCCGGGTGCGCTGAGCCAAACTCGCCGTGCAATACATGGTCGCCGCTTCGATACCGCCACCGACGAGCATTTGATTCGTCAGAATGGAGGTCGGGTTCTTGCCGTTGATATGCACGCGTGGATTTGCGAGAGTGTCGTGAATTCCGGGCAAACCCGTTCCGGCGGAAATATACATCGGAATATCCGGCAATCGATGGGCCTGGACGAAGGGGTCGTGTTCGCGCCAGGCGGCGTCGGTAGCCGGACCCCACATGTTCTCGACGTCGCCGCCGCCCATCCGCACCACGGTCGAGACGAAGGCCCGGCCGATCGGGTCGCTGGTCATCGCGCAGCCGCTGTAGGCGGACACGCTGCGGTACAGGTCGGGGGCCTGGATGGCGAGGTCGAGGACCGAGGTGCCCGCCATCGAGATGCCCGCCAGCGAGTTGACGCCGTTCGTGCCGAAGGCCGCGTCGATGATCGGCGGCAGCTCCTGGGTCAGGAACGTCGTCCACATGTTCCGGCCGTTGTTCTCCAGGTTCTTCCCGAGCTTCTCGTCGGGTCGCTGCCAGTCGGTGTAGTAGCTGAACGCGCCTTCCATCGGGATGACGACGTTGACGTGCTTGTCGGCGAAGAATCCGCCCGCATCGGTCTGGCCCGGCCAGTTGGCCGAATCCTCGCCGCCGCCCGCGCCGTTGAGCAGGTACAACGTGGGGGCGGGGGCCGTGGTGTCGGCCGGTCGCAGGACGCGCAGCGCGATCGTGCGGTCCATGGCGGGGGAGTAGACGCTGATGTCGGCGATCTGGCCGGACTGGGTCCGACTCACCAGCCGGGCGCCGGGTGTGGCTGCGGCCTGCGCGGTGTCGACGAAGACGGGTGTCGCGGCGACGGCCACGACACAGGCGGCCGACACGATCGCGCGGAGCATTTCGTTCTTCATGGTGATGCGAGCCTGCTGACTTCTCGGGTGGGTGCGGGAGCCGGACGGTGGCCGGCCCCCGCACCACACTGAACTACGTGCGCTGGGATTACTTGCCCGGGGTGGGCGTGCCACCGCTCACGGTGATCAGCGCCTGGATGAAGGGCAGCGCGGCATCGCTGAGGCTGCCCGCGCCGGTCTCCAGCAGTTCGTAGAGGGAACCCATGTCGTACTCCTGAGGGTGTATGTCGGTGAGCGGGTTACGGGAAGAAGGCTTCGACCGAACCCAGGAAGACGGCGAGCAGGCCGTCACCTTCGGCCGCGGAACCCAAGCCCGCGATGGCCGCCATCATCAGTTCTGTCAACGAACCCATGGTCGAACTCCTTGCTTGATTGTCGAGAAACCTGAGGTCAGTGAAGGGTCAGCCGCCGATGGGCGTGCCGCCGCTCAGGGTGATCAGCGCCTGGACGAGGGGCAGGGTGGTGTCGCCGAGACTGGCCATGCCGGTGGCGAACATTTCGTAGAGGGAACCCATGTGTTACTCCTGCGGGTGATATCGGATTACGGGAAGAAGGCTTCGACGGAGCCCAGGAAGGTCTCGAGCAGAAGGTCGCCCTGGTTCGCGGAAGCCATTCCTCCCAGTACGCCGAGTAGCAGCTCATCGAACGAGCCCATGAAGTGTCTCCTTGCGCTGTTGTCATGCCCCCGGAAATAGGGTGGTCCCCCTCCGGGAGCGGTTATCACGATCGGAAGGCGATGTGATGCCGGTAACGTAGCGCCGCCGCCGCAGTGTGGCAACCCGCTGTTTCACTCAGGTTGATTCGTTCGTTTTTTTCCTTCCTTCTGGAAGCTACTGAGTGATTGCGGCCGAGTCTGTTCCGGCTACCTGTGACCTGTGGTTACGGCGACTGTCTGGTACGGCGGAATGGTGAACGGGGCTGTTCGCGACGAGTCTGTCAAGTGGGCTGGATTATGCTGCGTGGTGGATCTGATCTGCGGTGGTGCTGGCGTTCTGGTCGATGCAGTTCGTGTCGGGGTGGTGGTGCTCGCTCTGTAGGTGGCGGGCGGCGGGGGATGTAGTCGCGGTGGTCGAAGTGGGCTGCTGTGCGATGCCTGCCCTGCGTGGATGTGTTCGCCAGACCCCATTTTCGGGGGGTCCGAGCGGAGTTTTCTATCCTCTTTTTCGCACTGTGGAGCAATGGTTACTTATGCTGATCGGCTATTGAAAGATTGTTGCCCGGGCGAGGTGGGCTGCCGGAAACGAGGCGGGGGCGGACCGTGAACGGCCCGCCCCCGCGGTGTCTCGCCGTGCGCTACTTACCTGGCGTCGGCGTGCCGCCGCTGACGGTGATCAACGCCTGGATGAAAGGCAGAACGGCGTCGCTGAGGCTGCCGGCGCCGGTTTGCATCAATTCGTAGAGAGATCCCATGTGTATTGTCCTTTTGTCGGTTGGGTGCCGGGCTCGTCGGCGAGTCCGGCAGGGGTGGGGTGGGTGGCGCTATTTACGGGAAGAATGCCTCGACGGAGCCGAGGAAGACCGCCAGGAGTCCATCACCCTCGACCATCGAACCCAATCCAGCAATTGCGGCCATCATTATCTCGGTCAGCGAACCCATGGTGAATCTCCTTGCATGATTGGTGAGCATCCCGCCGGAAAATGGAGGACCCGTCGGCCGGGATGTGGATCACAATCAGATCTCCTCTGCTGTGATGTGGGTAACGTAGCTCCGCTTATTTCCCTCGGCAAGGAAATCGCCCGATTCGCCGAATTCGACCCCACATCCTTCCTGGTGGAACTACTGGCTGGTATTGGTGTCCCGTCACAATCGATCGAGGCGTGACCTGTGCCGACGTCCGGTCTCGTCAGGCCGACGGCGAACGGCCACGTTCGCCGTCGGTGCCGTCAATCCCCCTGGAGCGGACCGTGCCAGAGACGTGCCGGTATCCCGCTGACCAGATCGCGCCGGCGCAGCACCTGGATCCGCCACGGCGACAGGCGGAGAACCTGGAACGCGGGGTCGCCCGGACCCTGCCAGAACTGGCCGGGGTCGTAGCCCGCGCCGGGTGGGCTGCCGTGCCGGTACAGGTCCCACACGTGCGCGCGCTCGTCCGGATCGTCGGTCCAGCCGGCGACGGTGTCGACGGCGACGGTGTTCTGCGCCGGACTCCAATACGAGAACGTCACATGCGGATTTCCCGCGATATGCGCGGCCTTCACCGGCGTGCGATAGGTCCCCAGCCACCCGATCGGCACTTCCCCGTCGGTCTCCCAGACCGGGATGAGCACCCGGGATCGGGGCCGACCGGCAGCGTCGACGGTGGTCATGGTGGCGTAGTTGATCGAGCCGACGATGGCGTCGAAATCGGCCTTGATATCGGCGAAGGTGTGGACCTGGGCGCGGGTGCTCATTTCGGCTCCTCGCTGCGGTCGAGGACGAGGCGGTCGCCGTCGCGTCCGAGGAAAAGCCCGGTTCGGGGGCCGAGGGTGGTGAGGACGAGGTCGGTGGTGCCGCCTTCGCGGTATCCGTCGCGGCCGTCGATGGCGAGGTAGCGGCGGACGTGGTCGGTCACCGAGGGTTCGGGGCTGTCGGTCACGGTGTTGGTCATGCGGCCACCATGACCGGGCGGACTTCGGACGGACTCAGGACCGGCTCGAGGTCTCCACCGCCACGAGGGCGCCGGGGTCGGCGGTCCGGCCGCGCGCGAACGCCGCCGCGAGCCCGTCCACGCCCAGGTCGGCACGGATGCGCGCTTCGATCCGGTCGACGTCGCCGCGTTCGGCGTCGGGCAGCGGCGCTCCGGTGCCGCGGCGTAGTGTGTCGGCCGCGCCGAGGAGCTGGGCGGCCTGTTCGGACCTGCCCGCCAGCGAGCGCGCACCGGCCAGCCCCTCCAGGGCTAGCGCGTGGGCGCGCGGATCGCCCGTGCGCAGCGCCGCGTCCAGGCCGCGCCGGTGCAGCTGCTCGGCCTCGGCGGCCTCGCCCGCGAGTTCAGCGGTGAAGCCCAGTTCGGCGAGGATCAGCGCGGCGCCGAACCAGGATCCCGCGCGCAGGTGCCAGTCCAGCCAGGCGCCGAGGTGCGCGCGGGCGGCGGTGAGGTCGCCGCGGCGCCGCGCGACCAGGCCGAGACCGAGCTCCGCGGATTCCTCACCGACCAGATGACCCTGGTCGACGGCGATCCGCCGGGCCCGTTCGTGCAGTTCGGCGCTGTGCTCGAGATCCCCACGCAGCAGCGCGATCCGGCCCAGCGAGGTGAGCCGCTCGCCCACCTCGGTCCACAGTCCGAGTTCCTCGGCGGTCGTCAGTGCCGCCCGGTGCTCGGCGCGCGCGGTGTCGAGATCGCCGACGACCTCGGCGTGGCTGCCGAGCAGGAAACCGGCGATGCCCTGGCCCCAGCGATCGCCGAGCCGCGTGAACAGGTCCCGGCTGCGTTCGGCGTGCTCGCGCAGGCCGGTCAGATCGCCGCGCGCGAACGCGTCCCTGGCCAGCGACGCCGAGGCCGCCGCGACACCCCAGTCCTGTCCGGCGTCGGCGAAGGCGGTGCGCAGGTCGGCGGCGCTGTCCATATCGTGGTGC
The DNA here is from genome assembly GCF_052983615.1 of Nocardia fodinahabitans. Classification (NCBI taxonomy): domain Bacteria; kingdom Bacillati; phylum Actinomycetota; class Actinomycetes; order Mycobacteriales; family Nocardiaceae; genus Nocardia; species Nocardia fodinahabitans. Next base: position 412,668 of record NZ_JBRJJC010000001.1, on the reverse strand, counting down.
GCGGCGAACCCGGTGTGCACGTGGGCGAGATACCAGCGGGCGCGCAACTCCGCGGGCGCGGGTCGATCGCCCAGCGCGGGCAGCGTGTCGACGGTCCGGCCCCGGCCCAGCTCTAGCGCGCCGCGCCACAGCAGTGCGATACGCCGTGCGGCCGAACCCGTTTCGCCGGGCACCGCCAGCGCGACACCGATCGACCGGATGCCCTCGGCGAGCCGTCCCCGCATCACCCAGTACCAGGCCAGCGCGTTCACGAGACCGAGCGCGTCGTCGGATCTGCCTGCGACACGGGCGGTCTCGAGCGCACGCCGGAGGTCGGCCGATTCGGCGTCGAGCCGGGCCAGCCAGCGCCGCTGGTCACCGGTGCGCAGGTGCGCGTCGGCGCGTTCGGCGAGTGCGCGGTAGTACGCGAGATGACGCAGCCGGGTCCCGGTTTCCTCGCCGCTGTCGCGCAATCGGTCCACGCCGTAGGCGGCGACCGACTTCAGCAACCGGTAGCGGGGTCTGGCGTCGGTGGCGGGCGCGATGATCAGAGACCGGTCCACCAGGCGGGCGAGCAGTTCCGCGACATCCACCCGGTCGACATCGCCACCCGCGCACACGGCTTCGGCCGACTCCAGCGTGGCGCTGTCGGCGTGGGCGCAGAGCCGGCGCAGCACCGCGCGTTCGGGTTCGTCGAGCAGCTCCCAGCTCCAGTCGATCACCGCGCGTAGTGTGCGCTGCCGATCGGGGGCGTCCCGGTACCCGGCGGAGAGCAGCGTGAACCGGTCCTCGATCCGCTCGGCCAGCGTGTGTACGCCCAGGGCCCGGACCCGGGTCGCCGCCAGTTCCAGCGCCAGCGGTACCCCGTCGAGATGGCCTGCGATGGTCGCGACCGCGGCGGCATTGTCGTCGGTGACGGCGAAGCCCGGCGCGGTCGAGCGGACGCGATCGGTGAAAAGTCTTACGGCGGCGGCTTTCTCGACCTCGGCTGCGGTGCCGTCGGCGGCGGGGACCGTCAGCGGCGCGACCGGCCACAGGTGCTCGCCCGCGATGTTCAGCGGCACCTGACTTGTCACCAGCACCCGGAGTCCGGGGGCCGCGCCGAGCAGCCGCGAGACCAGCGCGGCCGCCGCGTCGGCGACGTGCTCGCCGTTGTCGAGCACCAGCAGCGCCTGCTTGGCGCGCACCGCATCGGCGAGCCGGGACAGCTGGGTGCCGTTGTCGGTCACCGGGAACGGGCTGGTCCCGGCGGAATCGTCGCGGACCTCGAACGCCGCGGCCACCACCTCGGTGAGGGCGGTCAGCGCGCTGTCCGGCTCGGCACCCAGGCACAGCCCGGCCAATTCGACGAACAGCACACCGTCGCGCGCCGGATGACCGGCACCGACGGCCAGTGCCAGCCGGGTCTTGCCGACACCGCCGGGGCCGGTGAGTGTTACGAGTCGTTCGGCGCGGAGCAGGGTCTCGATCCCGGCGAGATCGTCCTCGCGCCCGACCAGCGCCGTGGCAGGCACCGGCAGCGTGGGCCGGGGCGTGACCGGTGTCGCCCGCGCGGGCCGGGTCGGGGCGCCGAGCGCCGGATCCTGTTCCAGCACGCCGCGATGCAGCGCGGCGAGCTCCGGGCTCGGATCCAGGCCGAGTTCCTCGGCGAGGTGCTCGCGCAGTCGCCGATACGAGTCCAGCGCCCCGCCGTGGCGGCCCGACCGGTACAGCGCGAGCATGTGCGCGGCCCGCAACCGTTCCCGCAGCGGGTGTTCCTCGGTGAGCGCGCCCAGATCGTCGGCCACCTGCTCGTGCGCGCCGAGCGCGATCCTGGCCTGCGCGTAGTCCTCGGTCGCGGTGAGCCGCTGCTCCTCGAGGCGCACCACCGGAATCCGGGCGAAATCATGGTCGGCGAGGTCGGCCAGCGCGGGACCACGCCACAGCGCCAGCGCCTCGGCGAGCAGGGTCGCGCGGGTGGCGTCGTCGCCGGCGGCGTGCGCCCGCCGCACCAGCTCCTGGAACACCTGGGCGTCCACCGCGTCCGCGGCGACCTCGAGCAGATACCCGGGAGAGCGCGACACCAGCAGATCGCGGCCACCGTCTTCGGCGTCGCCGAGCACCCGCCGTAGCTGGGACGCGCGGGTCTGCAACGACCCGGCCGGATTGGCGGGCAGCGCCGCACCACCCCACAGGTCCTCGACGAGCCGGTCGGCGGGCACGATCCGGCCCGGCGCCACCAGCAGGGCGGCCAGCAGGACCCGCACCTTGAGCTCGGGCACCCGGACCGGCTGCCCGTCGTCGGTCCACACCGCCACCGGCCCGAGCACCCCGAAACGCATGTCACCCACCCTAAACGGCGGCGCGGACGCGGTGTCCTCGAGGCGATCCGGAGTCGATCCGAAGAGTTCCCGAAGGACCGCTCGGCACGGTGGGTCTCGTTCGCATCCTCCTCGAAGGGAATCCTCCTGATGTCCGCGTTCACCGAAATCCCCGAGCGGGCAGGCACCCGCCGATGGCTGGGACTGGCGGTCCTGCTCCTGCCGACGGTGCTGCTGTTCCTCACCATGACCGTCCTGTTCCTCGCCACCCCCTATATCGCCGCCGACCTGGCACCGAGCAGCGGCCAGCTGTTGTGGATCAACGACATCTACGGATTCGTGATGGCCGGGTTCCTCGTCACCATGGGCACGCTGGGTGACCGGCTCGGCCGCCGCAGGCTGCTGCTGGCCGGGGCCGCCGTGTTCGGTGTCGCCTCGGTGATAGCGGCCTTCGCGCCCGGTCCGGAACTGCTCATCGCGGCGCGGGCGCTGATGGGCCTCGGCGCCGCCGCCGTCATGCCCGCCACCCTGTCGCTGATCACCACGATGTTCCGCGACGATCGCCAGCGTGCCACCGCCATCGGCCTGTGGGCCGCTTCGGTCTCGGCCGGTGTGGCACTCGGCCCGCTGCTCGGCGGACTGATGCTGGCCTCGCTGTGGTGGGGCGCGTCCATGCTGATCGGCGTGCCGGTGATGCTGCTGGTCGTGCTCGCGGTGCCGGTGCTGGTGCCCGAGTACCGGGCGCCGGACGCGGGCAGGCTCGATCCGATCAGCGTCGCGCTCTCGCTGGCCGCGCTGCTGCCGTTCGTCTACGGCGTGAAGAAGCTCGCCGAGGCCGGGCCCACCGCCGAGTCGGTGCTCACCCTGCTCGCCGGTGTGCTGTTCGCGGTGGTCTTCGTCCGCAGGCAGCTGCGCCTGGCCGACCCCCTGCTCGATGTGCGGCTGTTCGCCGACCGGACCTTCAGCGGTTCGCTGGGCGTCTACCTGCTCGCCGCCATCGCCCTGGGCGGGGTGTACCTGCTGTTCACGCAGTATCTGCAGCTGGTCGCCGCACAGTCGCCGCTGCGGGCCGGGCTGTGGATCCTGCCCGCCGCGATCGGCCTGGTGATCGTCTCCACCGTCACCCCCGCGATCGCCCGCCGCGTCCGGCCCGCCTCCCTGATCGCCGCGGGTCTGGCGGTGTCGACGGTCGGCTACCTGGTGCTCACCCAGGTCGAGAGCGCCGCCGGTCTGCCGCTGCTCATCGTCGGTTTCTACGTCCTGTACCCGGGCATCGCCCCGGCCATGGCCCTGATCCCCGGCCTGGTCATCGGCGCGGCACCGGCGGAGAAGGCGGGCGCGGCGTCCGCGGTGAACAGCACGGCCAGCGACCTGGGTGTCGCGCTCGGTGTCGCGCTGCTCGGCAGTGTCGGTGCCGCGGTGTACCGCGCCGGGAAGTCGGAGTCGACGGGCGAGGCCGCCGAAACCCTGCCCGGAGCACTGAGTTCGGCCGAGTCCCTGCCCGCCGACGTCGCCGAATCGGTAGTGGCCGCCGCGCGCGAGGCATTCACCAACGGGCTCAATGCCGCCGCGTGGACGGCGGCCGTGCTGTCCGCCGCGGGTGCGGTCCTGGCCGTCGCGCTACTGCGCCGGATCCCGGCCGGCGCCACCTCGGTGCCGGATTCGGCTGTGGCGGTCGATGATTCGGTTGCAGGTGAGCGGGATGCGGTAGCGGTGTAGCCGGGATCCGCTCGTGGTCGAACCGACCGCAGGCCGGCCCGTCGGCCCACAGTGCCACCACGATCCGCGGTGCCGAGCTGCTCGGCACCGCGGATCGTCGCGTCGTGGGCGATCCGTCGTTCGGTGCCCCAGGGCGGCTCACCGGCGACACGGTGACCTCCGGCGCCGCCCACCTCTGGCTCTTCGACGCGCTGACCGTGTCGGTGGCAGGAGAAAGGGGAGGCCGATGATCCGGCCTCCCCATCGGGTCACGCCGACTCAGGGCACGACTTCGACGATGTCGCCCGGTTCCAGCCACTCGTAGTGCGCCTTCGCGCCTTCGGGTGTCAGCCGGATGCAGCCGTGGGACTGCTCCTCGGTGGGCCCGATGTGATACGCGATGTCGCCGTTGAAGAACACCGCGTACTCCATCGGCGCGTTGTGCAGGGTGCTCCAGTGGAACGGCTTCTTGAACGCCACCTTGAAGACGCCGGGTGGGGTCTCGTAGCCGGGACGGCCGTGCGACATCGGGCTCGGCCCGAAGGTCACCTTGCCGTTGTCCATCAGCCAGGCATTGTTGGTGGACAGCTGCAGGCAGGCGCGCGCCTTCTCGCTACACGGTGCGACCACCGGCTCCGGCGGCGGCGCGGGAATGATCGCCGGCACGCCGGGCACATCGGGACCGCCGGGCCACAGCGGCTCGGCCTGCACCGGTGCCGCGACGGCGGCACCGGCGAGGGCCGCGCACATGGCCGCCTGCGCGGCCCAGCGGGGGATACGACTATTACTCACGAAATCTTGCCTCTCTCGCCGCGCCCACCCCTGGCCGTCGTGCGCCCAGAACATGAGCTTTCAACATCGACACAAGCCTCGGAAACATAGAGGTACGAGTGATCATGGAGTATTGCGATCGTGTTGAGCAAGCCCACGCGGCGGTGCGAACAGCAGATGATCCGGTGCGGCGCTTGACTACTTAGGTAAGCCTGACCTATGCTCAATGCGGCGTATGGATGAGCCGGTGGTCCCGAGGGCTGCGGTCGACCCCCTCATTCCTGCCGCGGCGGGCTCCGTCCCAGTGACGGGGTCCGCCGCTTCGTCTCCCGGGGTGTCTGCCGTGGAATCCGATGGTGTAGACCGGAGCGTATGACCGACAACACCCTGTCTCTGGCCGAGATCACTCCGGAGCTGATGACCAAGGCCAGCGAAGGCACCTTCACCGATCTGATCGGGTTGCGCTACACGGAGGTGGGCCCCGACCGGGTGCGCGGCGAATGGGAGGTGCGCCCGCAGCTGCACCAGCCCGCGGGCATCCAGAACGGCGGCGTCTACTGCACCGTCATCGAGACCCTGGCCAGCGTGGGCGCCGGCGTCTGGTTCGGCGAGCGCGGCTCGGTCGTCGGCGTCAACAACAACACCGACTTCCTACGCGCGGTCCGCGAGGGCGTCCTCACCGGCGAGGCCACCCCCATCCATCGCGGCCGCAGCCAGCAACTCTGGATCGTGGTGATCACCGACGCCGAGGGCCGCACCGTCGCCCGCGGCCAGGTCCGCCTGCAGAACCTCGCCGCCTGACCCTCATTCCGCCGTGGTGATCCGCCACCCCTCGCGGCCGAGCACGTCGACGACCAGCGCCCCGATATTCCACGCGTCGTCCTCGCCGCGATGGTGGCGGCCCTCGAGCGGCAACCCGGCGATGTGGAGCGCCCCCGCCATGCCCTGCCGCTTGCGCAACCCGTAGCTCTCGGCGAAGACCTGCTTGGCATTGGTGTGCAGGCCGCGGAAGGGATACCGCACGCCCGTCGCCGCGCACTGCGCGTGGAACTGCTTGCGGTCGTAGTCACCCCAGCTCGCCCACGGCCGTGACCCCGCCTCGAACTCGGTCGCCAGCAGCCGGCAGGCCTCGGCGAAGGTCACGCCCTCGTCGACCTGCTCCTGGGTGAGGCTGGTCAGTTCCGTACAGAACGCGCTCACCGTCGACCGCGCCGGCCGCACGAGAATCCCGTGCCTGCTCACCCGCTCCCGCGCCCCGAGATCGACCACGGTGAGCCCGATCTCGATGATCTCGCTGCACTGCCCGGCCGGCACCGCCCCCGCCCAGCAGGTCGCCTCCACATCGACCACATTGAGCAGCCCGGTCCGTTCGTTCATGCCGACCGACGTTAGGCGCGGGCCGCACCACCCGCCATCGATTTTCGACCGGGTCGGGTGGACGGGCGAGGGTGCGTCGGGCGTGTCAGAATGTCGGACACCTGTCCACGACCCGCGAGGAGACCCGATGCGCCTGTCGCCGCACGAGCAGGAACGGCTGCTGCTGAGCTACGCGGCCGAACTGGCCCGCCGCAGGCAGGCGCGGGGACTCAAGCTCAACCACCCCGAGGCGGTCGCGCTGATCACCGATCACGTGCTCGAAGGCGCGCGGGACGGGCGGACCGTGGCCGAGCTGATGTCCTCGGGCCGCTCGGTGCTCACCCGTGACGACGTCATGGCCGGCGTGCCGGAGATGATCCACGACGTGCAGGTCGAGGCGACCTTCCCCGACGGCACCAAACTCGTCACCGTGCACCACCCGATCGGATAGGCGAAGCCCATGATTCCCGGTGAATACCTCTGTGCCGAGGGCACGATCGAACTCAACGCGGGCGCGGTGCGCGTCGAACTCGACGTCGTCAACACCGGCGACCGCCCCGTCCAGGTCGGCAGCCATGTCCACTTCCCACAGGCCAACGCCGCCCTGGACTTCGATCGCGCGGCCGCGCACGGCCACCGCCTCGACATCCCCGCCGGCACCGCCGTCCGGTTCGAACCCGGCCTGCCGCAACGGATCTCGCTGGTGCCGATCGGCGGCACCCGCGAGGTGTACGGGATCAGCGCGAACCCGCCGGGCCGCCTCGATGCGTGAGAACACGACATTCTCGGGAGAGAACCGATGACCGAACTGAGCCGCGCCCGCTACGCCGAACTGTTCGGGCCGACCACCGGCGACCGCATCCGGCTCGCCGACACCGACCTGATCATCGAGATCACCGAGGACCGCAGCGGCGGACCGGGTCTGGCCGGTGAGGAAGCCGTCTTCGGCGGCGGCAAGGTGCTGCGCGAGTCGATGGGCCAGTCCCGCGCCACCCGTGCCGACGGCGCCCCCGACACCGTCATCACCGGCGTGGTGATCATCGACCACTGGGGCATCATCAAGGCCGACGTCGGCATCCGCGACGGCCGCATCTGCGGCATCGGCAAGGCGGGCAACCCCGACACCATGTCGGGTGTGCACCCGGACCTGGTCGTCGGCCCGTCCACGGAGATCATCGCGGGCAACGGCCGCATCCTCACCGCGGGCGCCATCGACTGTCACGTGCACTTCATCTGCCCGCAGCTGCTGGACGAGGCGCTCGGCGGCGGCATCACCACGCTCATCGGCGGCGGCACCGGTCCGGCCGAGGGCTCCAAGGCCACCACCGTCACCCCCGGCTCCTGGCATCTGGCGCGGATGCTGGAAGCGCTCGATCACTGGCCGATGAACATCGTGCTGCTCGGCAAGGGCAATACGGTCAGCCAGGAATCCATGTGGGAGCAGTTGCGCGGCGGCGCTTCGGGTTTCAAGCTGCACGAGGACTGGGGTTCCACGCCCGCCGCGATCGATGCCTGCCTCACCGTCGCCGACGCGGCGGGCGTGCAGGTGGCGCTGCACTCGGACACGCTGAACGAGGCCGGTTTCGTCGAGGACACCCTGGCCGCCATCGCGGGCCGCGGCATCCACGCCTATCACACCGAGGGCGCGGGCGGCGGCCACGCGCCCGACATCATCACCGTTGCTTCGCATCTCAACGTGCTGCCCAGTTCCACCAACCCCACCCGGCCGCACACCGTCAACACTCTCGACGAGCACCTCGACATGCTCATGGTGTGCCACCATCTGAGCCCGTCGATCCCCGAGGACCTGGCCTTCGCCGAATCGCGGATCCGCCCGTCCACCATCGCCGCCGAGGATCTGCTGCACGACCTGGGCGCCATCTCGATGATCGGCTCGGACTCCCAGGCCATGGGCCGCATCGGCGAGGTCGTGATGCGCACCTGGCAGACCGCGCACGTGATGAAGCGCCGCCGTGGCGCCCTGGCAGGCGACGGCGCGGCCGACAATGCCCGCGTGCAGCGCTACATCGCGAAATACACCATCTGCCCGGCGGTCTCGCATGGCCTCGACGACGAGATCGGCTCGGTGGAGGTCGGCAAGCTGGCCGATCTGGTGCTGTGGGAGCCCGCGTTCTTCGGTGTCCGCCCGCACGCGGTCCTCAAGGGCGGCATGATCGCCTGGGCCGCGATGGGTGACGCCAACGCCTCCATCCCCACCCCGCAGCCGGTGCTGCCGCGCCCGATGTTCGGTGCCGCGGCCCCCGCCGCCGCGGCCACCTCGCTGCACTTCGTGTCCGAGCAGGCCATCGACGACGGTCTCGCGAACCGGCTGGACGTGCGCCGGAAACTGGTGCCGGTCAAGAACGTCCGCCGGGTCACCAAGGCCGACATGCCGCGCAACGACGCCATGCCGCGCATCGAGGTGGACCCCGACACCTTCACCGTCCGGGTCGACGGCGAGGTGTGGGCCGAGGAACCGGCCACCGAACTGCCGATGGCCCAGCGCTACTTCCTGTTCTGAGCCCGGAGACGACACCGGGGGCCCGCGCCGTTGCGGGCCCCCGGTGCCGTGCGGCGCTCAGTCGAACGAGCCGCCGCCGACCGGCTTGTCCGCAAGCCGGTCGAGCAGGTAGGTCACCGCGTTGTCGGGACCGAAGCCGTCGATCAGTTCCGGACCGAAGTGGTTCGGAATGGTCGTGCCGGGCAGGATCGGCGGCAGTTCGTTGGTGCGGAAGGTGACCGTGGCGCCCTGCCCGCACCAGTCCTCGGCGAGGCGGCGGGCCTGGCCGTAGGGGACGGTGTCGTCGTTGCGGCCGCTGGTGATGAGCACCGGGGTGGCCGGCGTGGTGCTGCCGAGGCGCAGTTCGGCGAGCACGGGCGCGGCCTCGGGGATCTCGGCGAGGTGTTCGGTGAGCGAACGTCCGTCCACCGTCAGCGAATTCGTCTTCAGGAACGGGTGATAGGTGATCAGGTCGGCGACGCAGGAGTCGCTCAGGGTGGCGAGCATGGCGCGGCCGTGCGGGCTGATCACCCGGTCGACGGCCTGTTCGAGTTCGGGGTAGCGGGCGAGCATGCCGTTGACGGCGAATCCGATCGCGCCGCCGATCAGCGCGCCGTCGATGCGTTCCAGGATGGCCGACAGGTCGGCGACCGGGCCACCGGCCCAGGTGCCCTTGAGATTCAGTTCCGGCGCGTAGGTGGGCGCCATCTCCGCGGCCGCGGCGGTGGCGCCACCGCCCTGCGAGTAACCCCACAGCACCAGGGGCGTCTCGGGCCCGACGCCGGCGAGCGCGTTGGCGGCGCGGGCGCCGTCGAGGATCGCGTGGCCGCTCTCGAAGCGGTTGGCGTAGGTGTGGATGCCGGGGGTGCCCAGACCGATGTAATCGGTGATCAGCACCCGCGCGCCGAGCGCGCTCCACACCGCCGAGGACGGCATCTCCTGATTCGCCGACAGTCCCAGCGGATCGGCGGTCACCGAGACGCCGGTCGAGAACGCCACCGACATCGCGCACCGGTCGCCCTGGCCCGAGGTGCCGGGACCGATGACCACGGTCGGCCGCGGGCCCGCGCCCTGCCACGGATTCTTCGGCTCGATGTAGGTACCGGTGACGGCGACGGGGGAGCCGTCCTGCAGCCTGCTGGTGTACATCACGTGCTGGGCCTGGGTCGGCCAGCCCGCCGCGGTCGGCGGCGTGGCGAGGATCGTCATCGGCTGGGTCTTCACGATCGCGCCCGGTGTCTGCGGGATCGCGGCCGGCGGCACAGAGAACGCGCTCACCGGCTCCGCCGCCACCTGCTGCGTGCCGACCACCCCGGATCCGGCCACCGCGGACAGACAGGCCAGTGCGGTCACCGCCGCCCGGCGCGCCAGCGATCGTGCTTGCTGCATACCACTCCCATCGATGCCACCGCCGCACCGCTGCGACTGTGTCCCCGGCCGCGACGGAGAAGAATCATGACGCGTGTCACGCCGCAGCGGCCGACCGAACGGTAACACTGTTACCGCACGCCGGGAACCCCGGGTCGGGGATGCGCGCCGTCCGGCATCGACCGGCGGTCGGTAGCACGGGCCGCGCACCGAGCGGACCTGCGGGAGTGGGACATCCGGCTCCCCCCGCGGTCGAGTACGTCCCGCGGGCCGCCGAGGATGGCACACTGGCGCTCATGACGGACAACGACTGGGCCGGTGTCGACCGCTACATCGTGGACGCGCTGGTCGGAGACGACGGTGCCCCCGCACTCGCCGCCAACGCCGAGGCCGGACTGCCCGCGATCGACGTCTCGCCCCCGCAGGGCAAGTTCTTGCACCTGCTCGCTCGCTCGGCGGGCGCGCGCAGGATCCTCGAGATCGGCACCCTCGGCGGGTACAGCACCGAATGGCTGGCCAGGGCGGTCGGCGACGGCGGCACCGTGGTCACCCTGGAGTTCGAGCCGCGCCACGCCAAGGTCGCGCGGGCGAACCTGGACCGGGCCGGTGTCGGGGCGCGGGTGGACATCCGGGTCGGGGCCGCCCTGGACACGCTGCCCGAGGTCGCCGAGGACAGCACCGAGCCGTTCGACCTGGTGTTCATCGACGCGGACAAGGTCAACAACGCCAACTACGTGCAGTGGGCGCTGCGGCTGACCCGCCCCGGCTCGGTGATCATCGTCGACAATGTGGTGCGCCGCGGCGGCTTGGCCGACGGGCACTCCGAGGATCCGAACGTGCGCGCCAGCCGCGAGCTCGTCGAACTGCTCGCCGCGGAGCCGAGCCTGGACGCGACGGTGCTGCAGACGGTCGGCTCGAAGGGCTGGGACGGCTTCGCCTACGCGGTGGTCAACGGCCCGGTCTCCTGAGAACCATGAGGCCGTCGGCGCGCAACCAGCTCGCCATCCGGTACGGCGGCGGCTACCGCGCGGTAGAGTGAGCAGTTCCGCGCGGTAAGCCGGTGGCGTGCCTGGCGTTTCGGGCCGGATCCGCGGCGCGCCGGGGCGGCCACGCCGAGTCCGGGGCGGGTTCACCCACCGGCAACGCGCACGGCGACTTCTGGGCGATCGGTATTCATCACGGGTTATCCGGCCTCGATAGCGTGGTGGTACTCGGAAGGAGCCCGGCGTCATGGAATTCCGACACCTCGTTTCGTTCATCACCATCGCCGAAGAGTTGCATTTCGGTCGCGCAGCGCAGCGCCTCCATCTGACCCAACCAAGTCTCAGTGCCCAGCTGCAGAAGCTGGAGAAATCGCTCGGCGTCCAGCTGGTCGCCCGCAACTCCCATGAGGTGCGGCTGACCCCGGCGGGGCGGGAGTTCGAACTCCAGGCCCGCCAGATCGTCGCCCAGCTCGACCGTGCCGCCCAGGCGGCCAAGGCGACCGCCGAAGGTCGCGCGGGCAGTCTCAACATCGGCTACAACCTGCCGGCCAGCAGACACGTGCTGCCGGAGGCCTTGACCAGGATGACCGAACGGCACCCCGACATCGTGGTGTCGCTGTGGGAGAAGCGGACCGGGCCCCAGCTGGCCCGGCCTCGCCGACGGTTCACTCGATCTGGCCCTGGTCTACGGTCACCCCAGTACCGCGGACTTCCGGTATCGCCGCCTGCTGCACCGGGTTCCACTGGTGGCCGTCGTCGGACGACGACATAGGTGGGCGGACCGGCCAGGAGTCCCGTTCGCCGAACTACAGAGTCAGGACTGTGTGCTGTTCGCCCGCGAGCAGTGTCCCGCGATGTACGACACGATTCTGCGCTCGGCCGCCGAGACCAGGATCTCGCTCAATGTCACGCATTCGGCCGACGACCCCGGCGCCACCGCGCACATGGTCTCGGTCCGCCCGCTCGTCGGGTTCGCCTCGCTACCGCGGGCGATTTCGATGGGAATGGGAGTGGCGGGCAGTAGTTCGGTGGCGGTGAAATTGTTCGATCCGGTGCCGACACTGGATTTGCACGCGGTGTGGCGTGCCGACGAGCCCAACCCCGCCGTGTCGCTGTTCCTGGAATGCATCGAATCGGCACAGGTAGATGATGTCCGGGCATTGTCGGCGTGAACCCGTCGATAGGACATGACTCTCGCGCGGTAGGAACAGCGATGGCGGCGGCGACGGGAATGGTTGCCGCCGTGAAGAATTCAATTCGTGAACACAGTGTCTGTCACCGCGAACGGATTCGTTCCATCCGATACCTCCAGTCTGTATGCGATTGTTTCCGAAGCGGCACGGCGTGACCCCACGCGCCATTCCCTGTGTGCCGTCGACGGAACCCAGCTGACCACCGGCGACCTCGACACCCGCGTCCGCGCGCTCGCCTCGGCCCTGCTCGACCGAGCGGTGGCCGCGGGCGATCGCGTGGCCGTGCTCGGCCGCACGAGCCTGGAATGGGCACTGCTCGACTGCGCCGCCGTCGCCATCGGCGCGGTGATCGTGCCGGTGTACCCCACCTCCTCACCCGCCCAGATCGAACACATCCTGCGCGACAGCGGCAGCCGCTTCTTCGCGGCCGAGACCGGCGACGACGCGGTCCGGCTGACCTCGGCCGGCGCGGACGGTGAGGTCTGGTCGTTCGACGAGCTCGGCGCGTGGGCCACCGCGGGCACCGAGCACCCGGAGCTCGACGCGCGGATCGCCGCGGTCGGCGCCGGCGATCTGGCGATGATCGTCTACACCAGCGGCACCACCGGCCTGGCCAAGGGCTGCATGATCAGCCACCGCAACATGTACGTGACGGCCGCGAATACCGCCCGCCAGACCGGCACGCTGTTCGACGGCACGACCGCGCTGGCACTGCCGCTGTCGCACGTGTTCGGCCAGACGATCCTGTTCGCCTGCCTCTACGGCGGCAGCCGCACCCACCTGCTGCCCGGCGTCCCCGACCTGGTGCCGGCGCTGGCCCGGCTGCGCCCCACCTTCCTGGCGCTGGTTCCCTACGCGCTGGAGAAGATCCGCAAGCACACCAGGGCACTGCTCACCGAGGAGCAGGAGGCGGCGGCGGTCGAGCGTGGACTCGCGCTGCTGGCCGAGGACGCGGCGCCGACCGCGACGAACGACGCCGTCTCGGCCGCCTTCGGTGGGCAGCTGCGCTATGTGATCTCCGGCGGCGCGTCCCTCGACGACACCACCGCGGGCTTCTACGCCGGCGTCGGCGTGGTGATCCTGAACTGCTACGGCCTGACCGAGGCGGCCACCGCGGTCACCGTCAGCGCGCCGGAGACCAACCGGCTCGGCACGGTCGGGCGCCCGATTCCCGGCACCGAGGTCGGCATCGGCGCCGACGGCGAGGTGCTGGTCCGCGGCCCGCACGTCTCGCCCGGCTACTGGGGCGCGGCGGCCGATCAGCGGCCCGTCGACGCCGAGGGCTGGCTGCACACCGGTGACATCGGCGAGCTCGACGACGGTCACCTGCGAATCACCGGGCGCAAGAAGGAGATCCTGGTGACCTCCGGCGGCAAGAACGTCGCCCCGACCCTGCTCGAGGACCGGATCCGGCTGCACCCGCTGGTCAGCAACTGCATGGTCGTCGGTGACGGGCGCCCGTTCGTGACCGCGCTGATCACCCTCGACGCCGACCGCGCCGCCAAGTGGCGGATCGACCATCCCGACGAGGACCCGGCCACCGAGATCCAGGCCGCCGTCGACGACGCCAATTCGCTGGTGTCGCGCGCGGAATCCATTCGCGCTTTCCGGGTCGTCGACGGCGATTTCACCGTCGACGCCGGGCTGCTCACGTCCTCGCTGAAATTGCGCAGGGCCGCGATCGCCGAAACCTATTCGGCGGAAATAGATCAGCTGTACATGTCGCGCGGGTAACGCGACGCGAAATTCCTCCAGCCGTCCCGCCGACGATAGCCGGGACCGATCGGCCGATGAATTGCGGTGACCCGCAGTGGTTTCCGCAATTCATCGGCGACAGACTCGAAATCGGAATTCGACCACCGAAAGTGATCACATCATGTATGACGTCATCGTCGTCGGAACCAGGGTCGCGGGCTCGCCCCTGGCCATGCTGCTGGCCCGTCAGGGCTACCGGGTGCTCGCCGTGGATCGCGCGACCTTTCCCAGCGACACCCCGTCCACGCACTACATCCACCAGGCCGGCCTCGGCTTTCTGAAGTCCTGGGGTCTGCTCGACACCGTCGTGGCCACCGGCTGCCCGCCGATCCGCCACCTCAACTTCACCTACACCGACATCGTGATCCCGGGCATGGCCGATCCGTCGGCCGACGGCATCGACGCCGTGTACTGCCCGCGCCGCACCGTGCTCGACAAGATCCTGGTCGACGCGGCGGGGGAGTCCGGCGCCGAGCTGATCGAGGGCTTCACCGTCACCGGGCTGCTGCGCGACGGCGACCGGGTCGCCGGTATCCGCGGCCGCGTCGGAGAGGGCCCCGAGCAGGAGTTCCGGGCCAAGCTGGTCGTCGGTGCCGACGGCGCGAACTCGATCGTCGCCAAGGAGGTCGGCGCGGCCACCTACGAGGGCTCGCCCGCCGCCTGTTTCGTCTACTACTCCTACTACGAGGGCGTCGACTGGGGCATGCACCACCGCACCGGTTTCGGTGAGCAGCAGTTCGCCTCCTGGCCGACCAACGACGGCCTGGCCCTGGTCGCGGTGATGCGCAAGCGCGATCGCTTCCGCGACTTCCGCACCGATCCCGACGCGGGCCTGCAGGAGATCGTCGACCAGGTCGACCCGGAAATCGGTGCGCGCCTGCGTGATACCGGCAAGCGCGTGGAGCCGTTCCGGCCGATGCTGTACCCGGACAACTACCGCCGCCAGTCCTTCGGTCCCGGCTGGGCCCTGGTCGGCGACGCCGGCTACCACAAGGACCCGTTCACCGGCTGGGGCATCACCGACGCCTTCAAGTACAGCCAGCTGCTGGCCGATCTGGTGCACGAAAGCCTCTCGGGCGCACGCCCGTTCGAAGAGACCATGCCGGAGTACCAGCGCGAGCGCGACGCCCAGAGCGCCAGCACCTACGAGCTGACCCAGTCCATCTCCGACCTCACGCTGACGCCGTACTACGACTCGGTATTCCGCGCGGCCAGCCGCAGCGAGCACTACTCGAAGAAGTTCTTCGGTCTGATCGCCGGGCTGTACCCGCCGGACAAGTTCTTCGGCGAGCAGGAGCTGGCCGCGCTCTACGAAGAGGTGAACTTCCCCGTCGCCGACCGGCACGTGGTGAATACCGGGGTCTCGGCATGAACGGTCAGCGCCCGGAGGCGGTAGCGCAGCGTCACCACGCAGGGCGCCCGGGCATGCCGCAGGAGGTGGCAGCATGATCGCGGCCGGCCTGACGGCGCTCGGCGACAGCTTCGTGGAAGGCCGGGGCGACCCGGCCGCGGCGGGCGGCTACCGGGGCTGGGTGTCGCGGCTGGGCGGCCAGCTCGGCCTGCGCCCCGCCACGATTCGCAACTTCGGCACCCACGGCGCCACCACCGGCGATGTCGTCGCGGGTCAGCTGGCGGCGGCGACGAGCGCGCGGGCCGGCCTCTACGGTGTGGTTGTCGGCGTGAACGACCTGGTCAGCGCATACGACGAGGCCCGTTTCGCCGACAACCTGCACACCATCTTCACCACGCTGCGGGCGGGCAGGGCCACCGTGTTCACGGCGACCTACCCCGACATCCCCGCCCGGCTTCCCGTCCCCGACGGCTTCCGCGGCCTGCTGCGCGAGCGTTTCGCCGTCGCCAACGAGGTGCTCGCCCGCGTCACCGCCGACACCGGCACCCTGCTGCTGGATATCGCGGCGCACCCCGACTGGGCCCGGCCGGAGGTGTGGACCGCCGACGGTCTGCACCCCAGTCCGGCGGGCCACCGCCTCTTCGCCGCCACCGCGGCCGAACTGATCTCGTCGACCACCGCCACCACTGTCGCCGCTTGAGTTTCGCGACTGCCCGTTTTCGAGAGGAAATTACGTGACGGACGAACGACGTCTGGCCCGCGACCCGATCGCCATCGTCGGGATGTCGGGTCTGCTGCCCAAGGCACACACCCACCGCGAGTACTGGCAGAACATCATCGACGGCGTCGACTGCACCTCCGAGGTGCCCGCGTCGCGCTGGAGCCTGGACGACTACTACGACGCCGACCGCTCGGCGCCGGACAAGACCTATTCGCGTCGCGGCGCTTTCCTGCCCGACGTCGAGTTCGATCCGCTGGAGTTCGGCATGCCGCCGAACCAGCTCGAGGTCACCAGCACCATGCAGACCCTGAGCCTGGGGGTCGCGCGGGATCTGCTGATCGACGCGGGCGCGACCGGTTCGCAGTGGTACGACCCGGCGCGCACCGGCGTGGTGCTGGGCACCACCGGCCCGGTGCCGCTGATGCATCCGCTGGCCGCGCGCCTGTCGACCCCGGTGCTCGAGGAGGCGGCCCGCTCGGTCGGCCTGTCCGAGGGCGACGTCGCCGAGATCTCGCGGCGGTTCGTGGCCGCGTTCGCGCCGTGGGAGGAGAACTCCTTCCCCGGCCTGCTCGCCAATGTGGTGGCGGGCCGCGTGGCCAACCGCCTCGGCCTCGGCGGCATCAACTGCACCGTCGACGCGGCGTGCGCGGCCTCGCTGGCCGCCATCCGCACCGCGATCGCCGAGCTGCAGGACGGCCGCGCCGACATGATGATCACCGGTGGCGTCGACACCGAGAACTCGATCTTCATCTACCTGTGCTTCAGCAAGGTCGGCGCGCTGTCGCCGACCGGCCGGATCAGCCCGTTCGCCGCCGAGGCCGACGGCACCCTGCTGGGCGAGGGCATCACCATGCTGGCGCTGCGCAGGCTCGCCGACGCCCGCCGCGACGGCAACCGTATCTACGCGGTGATCCGCGGTCTCGGGTCCTCCAGCGACGGCCGCGCCAAGAGCATCTACGCCCCGGTCGCCGCCGGTCAGCGGGTGGCGCTGGAGCGCGCCTACGCCGACGCCGAGTGCTCGCCCGCCGACGTGGAGCTCATCGAGGCGCACGCCACCGGCACCGCGGTCGGCGACAAGACCGAGCTGACCGCGCTGAAAGGGCTGCTCGCCGACGCGAGTTCGGAGACCGGATTCGCCGCGCTGGGCAGCGTGAAGTCGCAGATCGGGCACACCAAGGGCGCCGCGGGCACCGCGGGCGTGATGAAACTCGCGCTCGCCCTGCACCAGAAGATCCTGCCCTCGACGATCAATGTCGACGCGCCCAACAGCGAGGTCGACGCCACCCGGACCCCGTTCTACGTCAACACCAGGACCCGCCCGTGGGTGCGCGACCCGCAGCGCCCGGTGCGCCGGGCCGCCGCCTCGGCGATGGGCTTCGGCGGCACCAACTTCCACCTCGTGCTCGAGGAGGCCGACGGTGAGCGCGGCCAGGTGCTGCACCGGGTGCCGCGCGCGCACCTGTGGCACGCGCCGGACGTGGCGGGCCTGATCGACGTGGTGCGCAGCACCCCCGGCACCGACGGCGGCGACATCCCCGCCGACCACGCCCGGATCGGTTTCGTCTCCGTCGACGCCGACACCGCCGCCGATCTGCGTGCGCTGGCGGTCGACGAGATGGTGCGCAATCCCGAAGCGGCGCACTGGGATCACCCCGAGGGAGTCTACTTCCGCGCCGCGGCGCTGCCCGCGCCGAAGGTCGGCGTGCTGTTCGCCGGCCAGGGCAGCCAGTACGTGGACATGGGCCTGGACACCGCGCTCAACAACCCGCCCGTCGGCGCGGCCTTCGACGCCGCCAATGCCGCGTTCGCCGGTGCCGCGCAGCGCTTGGGCGCGGTGGTCTTCCCGCCGCCGGCGTTCACCGAGCAGGCGCGTGCCGATCAGGAATCCGCTCTGCGCCGTACCGAATTCGCGCAGCCCGCGATCGGCGCGCTCGCGGCGGGCCAGTTCCGCGTGCTGACCGAGTTCGGCCTGCGGGCGCACGGCTACCTCGGCCACAGCTTCGGTGAGCTGACCGCGCTGTGGGCCTCGGGCGCGCTGAGCACCGAGGACTTCTTCGCCCTGGCCCGGGCCCGAGGCGAGGCGATGACCGTCGCCGACGATGCTGAGGCGGGCACGATGGTGGCCGTCAACGCACCGCGCGAGGACGTCGCCGCGGTCCTCGCCGACCTCGACGACGTGTGGATCTGCAACCACAACGCCCCCGATCAGATCGTGGTCGGCGGCGGACCCGAGGGCATCGCCGCGTTCACCGCGCGCAGTGCCGAGAAGGGCTGGGCCACCCGGGATCTGCCGGTGGCCGCGGCGTTCCACACGCCCTATGTCGCGCACGCCGTCACCGAATTCGGTGCCGCGGTGGCGACTGTCGACATCACCGCACCGGACGCGCCGGTCTACGCCGACACCGCGGGCGCGTCCTACGGCGCCGACGTGGCCGCCAACCGGGCGACGCTCACCGCCCAGCTCAGCCAGCCGGTCGAGTTCGTCGACGCGCTGCGCGCCATGCACGCCGACGGGTGCACCGTCTTCGTCGAATGCGGTCCCAAGCAGGTCCTCACCTCGCTGGTGCGCCGCACCCTCGGCGACGACGTGATCGCCTTCGCCACCGACACCGGCCCCATCGGCAACGGCGATGTCGCCCTCAAGCGCGCCGCGGTGCGCCTGGCCGTCCTCGGTGTCGAGATCGCCGGCATCAATCGCTACGCCGCGCCCGACGACCAGCGGCCCGCCCCCGCGGGCAACCGGATGACCGTGACCCTGTCGGCCCCCGAATACGTGCCCGACGCCCGTCGTGCGGCCTACGCCGCGGCCCTGTCCGACGGCTACCGCGTGCACATCGAGGTGCCCGCATCCCCGCACCAGCCTGTGGTGCCACCGATCGTGGAGGAACAGCTCGTGACCACCCCCGCCCCCGGCCCGTCCGAATACCGGACGACCGACTCGCTCGACACCGCCCTGGTGCAGCACCTCGACACGCACCGGCAGTACCTGGACGGACAGCTCGACCTGGCCCGCGGCCTGGCGGGCGCGCTGAGCAACGGCACGCTCGACGAGAACACCCTGCGCGCCATCGAAGCGGTGAAGGACCACGGCATCGCGATCAGCGAAAGCCATTCGCGGGCCAGCGATGTGCTCGCCCAGCTGGCCGAGCTCGAAGGCGGCGCCCCGGTGTCGGGGACCCGCACCGTCGCTGTGACCCGGCCCGCCGCGCGGGCGATCACCGCCGCGCCCACGGTGCCCGCGATCGCCGCCCCGGCTCCCGCGCCTACCAACGGGCACCCCGCCCAGGCCGCTCCCGCCGCGAACGGCGCTGTCTCCCAGGCGGTTCCGGCCGCGATCGCGCCGCAGGGCCCTCCGGCCGTCATTGCGCCGCAGGCTGCTCCCCAGTCCGCCGCTGCCGCGCCGCAGGCCGCCGCGGCGGCCGGCGCCATCACCGGCGACGCCGTGCGCGCGGCACTGCGCGAGGTCGTGGCCGACAAGACCGGCTACCCGGTCGAGATGGTCGACCCGAGCATGGACCTGGAAGCCGACCTCGGCGTCGACTCGATCAAGCGCGTGCAGGTGATCGGCGCGCTCCAGGAACGCTTCCCGTCGCTACCGAGCTTGGGCCCCGAGCAGCTGGGCACCTTGCGCACCCTGGATCAGATCGCGGACCTGCTGGCCGGCGCGGACAGCGACACCGCCGCGCCCGCCACCACCGCGACCCCCACCGCCGAGGCCGCACCGGCCGGCGATGCCACCACCGCCGACACCCTGCGGCAGGCGCTGCGGGAAGTAGTCGCCGACAAAACCGGCTACCCGGTCGAGATGGTCGATCCGACCATGGATCTGGAAGCGGATCTGGGCGTGGACTCGATCAAGCGGGTCCAGGTGATCGGCGCCCTGCAGGAACGGTTTCCGAACCTGCCCAGCCTCGGACCCGAGCAACTCGGCACCCTGCGTTCCCTGGATCAGATCGTGGCCGAGCTGGCCGGGGGTGATGTCCACCCAAAAGCTGAGGCCGCGGCCGAAACGCCGCGGCACGTCGTCGAACTCGTCGAGCTGGCGCCGGTCGATCTCGCGGTCGATCCGTATCGCCCGGCGGGTCGCGCACTGGTGGTCTGCCTGGACGAATCCGCCGAAACCGACGGCGAGGCGATCGAAGAGGCACTGCGCGAACGCAGCTGGACCGTCCAGCGGGTCGGCCCGGCCGACGCCGTGACGGGACCGGCGGACGTCTGCGTGGTCGTCGCGGGTGTCGCGTCGGAGTGGGCGCAGGCCGAACGCATTCTGACCGAGGCGATCCTGGTCAGCGGCCGCGTGCTGCCCGCACTGCGCGAGGCGAGTACCAGGGCGGGCTATGTCACCGTCACCCGGCTCGACGGGCACCTGGGTCTGCTCGGTGACGCCGAGCCGGTGCCGGCGCTGCTCGGCGGCCTGGGCGGTCTGGTGAAGACCCTGGCCGCCGAGGAACCGGCCCTGTTCTGCCGTGCGCTCGACATCGCCCCCGCGGCGACGCCGGGACGGGTGGCGCAGATCGTGCTCGAGGAACTGTGCGACGCGGCGGTCGACACCATCGAGGTCGGCGTCGACGGCTCCGGCAGGCGCCGCACCCCGGTGCCGAGCGGGCACAAGCCCGCCGCCACCACCGAGATCGTGAGTACCGCAATGGAGTTCGCTCCGTCGGTGCTGACCGCCGACGACGTCCTGCTGGTGACCGGCGGTGCCAGGGGCGTCACGGCCACCTGTGTGCTCGCCCTCGCCGAGCACAGCGCCGCGCGGTTCGTCCTGCTCGGCCGAACCCGGCTCACCGACGAACCGACCTGGGCGTCGGGGATCGCCGACAGCGACCTCAAGCCCGCCGCGGTGCGGGCGCTGGCTGGGACCGGCGTGAAGCCCAAGGACATCGATCGGGCGTGCGGGGAGATCCGCGCGATCCGCGAAATCCGCGCCACCCTGGCCACTCTCGGCGATCGCGCCGAGTACCTGGCCGTCGACGCCACCGACGCGGCCGCGCTCGCCGAGGCGATCGCACCGTGGCGCGACACCGTCACCGGTGTCGTGCACGGGGCCGGCGTGCTGGCCGACTCCCTGATCCCGGACAAGACGGCGGACTCGATCGGCCGGGTGCTGCGCCCCAAGCTCGGTGGTCTCGCCGCCGTGCTGGCCGCGGTGGGGGAGCCGACCGACCTGGTGCTGTTCACCTCGGTGGCCGGGCTGTTCGGCAATACCGGGCAGGCCGACTACGCCGCCGCGAACGAGGCGCTGTGCCGCTTCGCGGTGAGCTGGCGGCGCAGGCATCCCGGCCACCGCGTCACCGCGCTGGACTGGGGCGCCTGGGACGGCGGCATGGTGACCGACGACCTGCGCGCGCATTTCCGCGGTCGCGGTATCCCGCTGCTGGCGCCGACCGCCGGTGCCGCCGCGTTCACCACGCAGTTCACCACGGCGCGCAGGCCCGAACCGGTCCTGTTGGTCGGCGCGGCCACCGCGCTGTCGACCGGGGATCGCCCGGTGGCGTCGGTGCGGGCCCGCCGCGATGTCACCGGGCTGGTCGACGAACCCGTGATCGCCGCGCACCGGATCGGGGAGCACATCGTGCTGCCCGCGACCTTCGGGCTGGGCGCGATGATCAACCTCGCGGAGCGAACCCGGCCGGGCCGCACCGTGATCGGGGTCCGCGACTACCAGGTGCTCAAGGGGCTCGTGTTCGATCATCCGGTCACCGCGCTGGAGATCGAGCTCGAACCGGTCGCCGACATCGATGGCCGCACCGCGGTGCGCGCCACCGTCTTCGGTGACAAGGCCGCCCACTTCCGGGCGACCCTGCTGCTCGCGGCCGGACCCGACGCCGCGGGCAGCCAGTCGATCGTGGCCAGCCCCGGCACCGGTGCCGAGCGGATCTACACCGACGCCGTCCAGTTCCACGCACCCGCGCTCCAAGGGCTGCGCACCCTCCGGTCCGAGAGCGACAGCGCGATCGTCCTGGAGTGCTTCCTGCCCACCGGTCCGGTCGCCGACGGCGCCTACGCGGGCCGCCTGCACGATCCGGTCGCCGCCGACCTGATCCTGCAGGGCCCGCCGGTCCTCGGCCACCGCCTGCTCGGCGCGGCCTGCCTGCCGCTGGGCGTCGGCCGGATCGACTATCACCACCCGCTGCCGACCACCGAACCGTTCGTCCTGGTGGTCGACAACCCGCGCGCCGGGCGGCTCGAAGCCCGCATCGACGCGACCGCGCTGGCCACCGACGGCACAGTGCTGCAGCGATTCTCGGACGTCACCGTCCTCACGACGCCCGATCTGACGGAGAAGTTCCAGACCTCGGTGAGGGAGTGGACCCGATGACAGTCCTCGATTTCGACGGCATCGCCTTCGACCCGGTCGGTGCGGTCGACGCCCGGCCGGTGGCGCAGGCCCAGCCGACCACGACCACCGCGCAGGCAGCGCCGCCCGCGTCTACCTCCGATATCGCGCGGCACACCGCCACGACGGTGACCGATGCGGCCCTCGGCCCGATCGGCGAGCTGCGCACCGGCCTCGTCGCCGCCCACCGCGCGGCGCTCGGCGCGCAGGTCGCGCTTCAGCGGGCACTGTGGCAGCGGGCGACCGGTGCCGCGCCCGCCGCCGACACTGCGGTCGGTGGGGATGGGTCGGCCGTCACCGCGACTTCCCCCAGCAGCCGGTCTGTGTTCGGCGCACCGGCTGGGTCCTCCAGCACAGGCCACACCGCCGGTGGCGGGGTGGCATCAACCGATGGCCGTGGATCGGGAGCCGGGTCGGTTCCGCACCCGGGCGACGGGCGAGCCACGGCCGGCGACCGGGCGTCAGCGACCTCGGCTGTCGCCAGGGAGGGTGCGTTCAAGCCACTGGCGCGCACCGGCCGCACCCAGCTCGACCACGCGGCACTGGAATTGCTGGCCCAGGGCGCGATCGCCGAGGTCTTCGGCCCCGGCCACCAGCGTCACGGTGTCGCGGTGGCCGTGCGGCTGGCCGCCGCAGAACCGTTGGTGCTCACCGAGATCGAGTCGATCGAGCTCTACGGTGGCACCGGCGACGGTCGTGTCGTCGCCCGCTACGACGGCGCCCCCGGCGCGGCGGCCCGCCAGGCCGCCGAGGTGTTCGCCCTGTTCACGGGCATGCACCTGTGCCTGTCGGGCAGCACGCTGACCGGGACCACCCCGGCCGTCGCCGCCGCGACCCGGGGCACGGTGGATCTCGTCGTCACCGGCCTGGATCTCGTCCCCCGCCCGCACGTCGCCGCCACCGCGAGGTTCTCCGATGGCGAGCCGAGCGTGGCGGTCCAGGTCACCGTCGCCGAGCCCACGGGTGTGGGCGTCGGCCCCGGTGCGGCGGTGCCGGGCCTGCTGCTCAACGAGTTCCACATGACGCACCTGGCTCGGGGCGATCAGGCGATCGCGATGGGTCCGGAGTTCGCGGAGTACACCGGCGTGCGCGCGACCCGCCTGCCCACCGGTGGGCTGCTCCTGGTCGACCGGGTCCGTGACTTCGACGGTGCCCGTGGCACTCTCGACGCCGCGTCCTACACCACCGAGTACGACTCGCCCGCCGACTCCTGGTACTACGCCGACACGGCCAACGACTCCATGCCGCACTTCGTGTACATGGAAACCTCGCTCCAGGCCGCGCTGCTCATGGGCTACTACGCCGGGCCGACGCTGACCCAGCCGGGCGTCACCCTGAGCCTGCGCAATCTGGGCGGCACGGCCACGGTGCTGCGGCAGGTCGACCTGCGCGACCGCACGATCGAGCAGTCCTCCCGGATGCTGTCGACGACGATCCTGCCCGGATCCTCGCTGCAGACCTTCGACTACACGCTCAGCGTCGACGGCGAGCCGTTCTACACCGGCGAGACCATGTTCGGCTACTTCAGCGACGAGGCCCTGGCCAACCAGACCGGCCTGGACGCGGGCCGCCCCGCCCCGTCCTGGCTGGCCGAGAACCCGCGGGCCCAGGTCAGGACGATCGACGTGGCGGCCCGCCGCGCCGACCCGTCCGCACCGCTGTGCTCGCGCGGCACCCTGACCCTGATCGACCGGGTCGAGGTGGTCGACGGCGGCGGGAAACACGGTGCGGGATACCTGCATTCGCTGCGCGCCATCGACCCCGACGACTGGTTCTTCACCCGCCACTTCCACCTCGACCCGGTCATCCCCGGCTCGCTCGGCGTGGAATCGGTGATCCACGCGGTGCAGGAATGGCTCGTCGACGCGGGCCACACCGCCGGCATGACCGACCCGGTGTTCCACATCCCGGCCGATATCCCGTTCAGCTGGCGCTACCGCGGCCAGTTCCTGCCCACCGACGGCACCGTCGAACTCGAAGCGCACATCAAGGAGCTGCGCCGCGGGCCGCACGGCGTGACGGCGGTGGTGGACGGCTCGCTGTGGAAGCCAGGCCTGCGGATCTACGAAGTCACCGATCTGGCCGTCGAACTCGTCGACCGGAGGGCGTGATGACCACGATGCGCACCGCCGCGGTGGCCGGCACCGCCGAGGAGATCACCGCACTGCTGCTCGAGCTGGACACCCCCGTCTGGATCGTTCGCGCCGACGGCCTGGTCGGCGCCACCGCCGACCAGGCCGTGGCGGCCGGGGCGCAGGTGCTCGCGGCCGTCGCACCGCTGCCGCCGGAACGGCTCGGCGACAGCGCGTTCCGCGCGGCCCATGGTGTCCGCGCGGCCTACGCCGCGGGCGCGATGGCCAACGGCATCGCCTCGCCTGCCCTGGTGAAGGCCATGGCGCGCAACGGATATCTGGCCGCCTACGGCGCGGCCGGTGTCGCGCCCGCCACCGTCGACGCGGCCCTGGGCGAGCTGGCCCGGGAACTGGGCCGGCAGCCGTTCGCCTGCAACCTCATTCACAGTCCCAGCGAACCCGCGCTGGAACGCGCCATCATCGACGCCTGCCTGCGCCACGACGTGCGCTGCGTGGAGGCCTCGGCCTTCATGGATCTCACCGCCGAGGTGGTGCGCTACCGGGCCGCCGGGCTCGCGGTCGATCGCCACGGCGGCATCGAGATCGGGCACCGGGTGATCGCCAAGGTGTCCCGCGTCGAGGTGGCCGAGCTGTTCCTGCGGCCCGCGCCCGCCCGGCTGCTGACCGAGCTCGTCGCGGCGGGCCGGATCACCGTCGAACAGGCCCGGCTGGCCGAGCGGGTGCCGATGGCCGACGACATCACCGCCGAAGCCGATTCCGGCGGCCACACCGACCGCCGACCGCTCACGGTCCTGCTCCCCGAGCTGATCGCGGCCCGGGATCGCCTGGCCGCCACCGTCCCCGGAGCCGACCGCGTGCGTATCGGCGCCGCGGGTGGCATCGGCACCCCCGACGCCGTCGCCGCCGCCTTCGGGCTCGGCGCGGCCTATGTGGTGACGGGGTCGGTCAACCAGTCGGCCGTCGAGGCGGCGCAGTGCGGCGCCACCAAGACCCTGCTGGCCAGGGCCGAATTCGCCGACTGCGCCATGTCGCCGTCCTCGGACATGTTCGAACTCGGCGTGCAGGTCCAGGTGCTGCGGCGCGGCACCATGTTCGCCGCCCGTGCCCAGCGGCTCTACGACACCTACCGCGCCTACGACGGTCTCGACACCCTGCCCGCGACGCTGCGCGCCGAGCTCGAGTCCACGCTGTTCCGCAGGCCGCTCGACGAGGTGTGGCAGGAGTGCGTGCGGTACTTCACCGAACGCGACCCGGCCCAGCTCGCCGGCGCCGAACAGGACCCGAAGGCGAAGATGGCGCTGGTGTTCCGCTGGTACCTCGGCCTGTCCTCGGGCTGGAGCATCCGCGGCGAGGCCGACCGGGTCGCCGACTACCAGATCTGGTGCGGGCCCGCGATGGGCGCGTTCAACACCTGGGCGGCGGGCACCTACCTGGCCGCGCCGGAGAACCGCGCCGTCGCCGACATCGCGGGACAGCTCATGTTCGGCGCCGCCTACCTGACCCGCGTCGCCCAGCTGCGGACCGCGGGTGTGCGGCTGCCCGCGGCCAGTGCCCGCTACGTCCCACGCCCGCTGGAGGACCGATGACCATCGTCGAGACCGGAACCGCCACCACCGGCACCGCCTGGATGCTGTGCCCGGCCTGCGGGACGGTGATCTACGTCAAACGCTACGACCGCGCCGACCGGGTCTGTCCCGAATGCGACGACCACGGCATGCTCACCGCCGATCAGCGCATCGACCAACTCCTGGACGAGGATTCGGCCCGGCCGATCGCCACCGCGGCGACCGTCACCGACCCGCTGGGCTTCGTCGACACCCGCCCCTACCCCGAGCGGGCCGAGCAGGCGCGCCGGGCGACCGGGCTGCCCGAGGCGATCCGCTGCGTGCGCGGCACCGTCGACGGCACGCCGATCGTGCTGGCGGTCATGGACTTCCGCTTCCTCGGCGGCAGTCTCGGCAGCGCCGTGGGTGAGGCGGTCACCGCCGCGGCCGAGGCGGCGCTGGCCGACCGCGCGCCGCTGGTGATCGTCACCGCCTCCGGTGGCGCGCGGATGCAGGAGGGCATCCTCGCGCTCATGCAGATGGCCAAGACCAGCCGTGCGCTGCGTCGCCTCGACGACGCGGGCGTACTGACCGTCTCGATCATCACCGACCCGACCTATGGCGGCGTGGCCGCCTCCTTCGCCACCTCCACCGACATCATCATCGCCGAACCCGGTGCGCGCCTGGGCTTCGCGGGCCCGCGGGTGATCCAGCAGACCATCGGCCAGACCCTGCCCGCCGGCTTCCAGACCGCCGAGTTCCTGCTCGACCACGGCATCGTCGATATGATCTGCCACCGTTCGGCCCTGCGCGCCCGGCTGTCCCGGCTGGTCGCGATGACCACCCGCCCGCCGCGCCGCACCGAGCCCGGCGACACCGACGCCGTCATCACCGACCCGGCCGTGCTCACCGCGCGCGGATCCTGGGACTGCGTGCGCGCGGCCCGCCAGCTGGGCAGGCCGACCACCCTGGACTACCTGGCCGGCGCCTTCGACGATTTCGTCGAATTGCACGGCGACCGGATGTCGGCCGACTGCCCGGCCATGATCGCGGGCCTGGCCCGGCTCGACGGCCTGCCGGTGGTGGTGGTCGGGACCCAGAAGGGCCACACCGGCGCCGAACTGACCGAACGCAACTACGGCATGCCGACCCCGGCGGGGTACCGCAAGGCCGCCAGGGTGATGCGGCTGGCCGCCAAGCTCGGCCGCCCGGTCGTCGCGCTGGTCGACACCGCGGGCGCCTACCCCGGCATCGAGGCCGAGGAGCAGGGCCAGGCCGTCGCCATCGCCGAGTCGCTGAAGCTGCTCGCCGGACTGCCCGTTCCGGTGGTCACCGTGATCACCGGCGAGGGCGGCAGCGGGGGAGCGCTGGCGCTCGCGCTGGCCGACCGGGTGCTGGTGTGCGAGAACGCGGTCTACTCGGTGATCAGCCCGGAAGGCTGCGCCGCCATCCTCTGGAAGGACCCGGCCGCCGCGCCGCGCGCCGCCGATGCCCTGCGCGTCGAAGCGGCCGCGCTGCTGGAACTAGGGATTGCCGACGCGGTCATCCCCGAGCCGCAGGGCGGGGCCGACCGCGACCCCGTCGGCGCGGCGGCGCTGCTGCGGCGCGCGGTGCGCCAGGCCGTGCACGAGCTGCGGGCCTGGCCGACCGCCGAGCTGCTGGCCCAGCGCCACAGCCGATTCCGCGCCTACGGCCTGGCCCGCCCCGAGAGCGCGGCGCCACGATGATCCGGCCCGTGCGCACCCGGCAGACGCCTCGTCCATCGGTCGGATCGATGTCATCGGCGTTGTGCCGCAGACGAGCTCGCTGCGCGCGTGGCACCGGAGCCGGTGTCGCCGTCACTCTGCATGATCCGCGTCCCGTCCCGGAGCTCCGATGGCCGACTTCCTGATCCGTCACCCGTGGACGGTGCTGCGCCATGGCCTGCACCGCCTGCCCCGCACCGATCCCGACCCTTCGATTCGCCCGCACCGAGAGCCAGGAGACCCGATGACCGAGTCCGCGACCAGCGAATCCACCCAGCGGGCGGTGAGCGCGACCGAAGCCGATCACAGCCTCGCCGTGCTCACCCGCCACGCCATGAGCGTGCGCGCCACCCCGTCCGCACCGACCTCGGTGACCGTCGCCAACGGCCCGGTGTCGCTGCGGGTCACCTGGGACGACCGGCCCGCCTCGGCCCCCGCCATCGTCCCGGACACCGCCGGGCACCTCGCGCTCGTCAGCCCGGCGGCCGTCCCGGCGCCGGTCGAGCGCGCCGAGACCGCGCCCGCCGCGGACACCTTCACACTGACCGCCGAGACCGTCGGCGTGTTCTACCGATCACCGGAACCCGGTGCGGCGCCGTTCGTTTCCGCCGGCGACCCGGTCCGGGCCGGCCAGCAGGTCGGCATCATCGAGGCGATGAAGCTGATGATCCCGGTCACCGCGACCAAGGAGGGCGTGGTCGCCGAACTGCTCGTCGACAACGGTGACGCCGTCGAGCACGGCCAGCCGCTGATCGTGTTCGAGGCGCTGCGGTGACCCGCCCCCTGCGCAAGGTGCTCATCGCCAATCGCGGCGAGATCGCGGTGCGGGTGATCCGCACCTGCCGGGAACTCGGCATCGCCACCGTCGCGGTGCATTCGGCCGCCGACCGGGACTCGGCGGCGGTCCGGCTGGCCGACGAACGTGTGCAGATCGGACCCGCCCCGGCCAAACGGAGCTACCTGTCGATCCCCGCGATCATCGAGGCCGCCCGCGCCACCGGCGCCGACGCCATCCACCCGGGCTACGGATTCCTCTCCGAGGACCCCGATTTCGCCGAGGTGTGTGAGGCGGAGGGGTTCGTCTTCGTCGGCGCGCCCGCCGCCGTCATGGCCCGGCTGGGCGACAAGTCCACGGCCAGGGCGCTGATGGCCGACGCGGGCCTGCCGCTGTTGCCCGGCAGCCGCGACCCGATCGACGACGCCGAGGCGGCACGGGCGCTGGCCGAGGAGATCGGCTACCCGGTGATCATCAAGGCCGTCGCCGGCGGTGGTGGCCGCGGCATGCGGGTGGTGCGCGACGGTGACGACTTCGGCGCCGCCTGGCAGCACACCAGGGCCTCGGCCGCCGCGGTCTTCGGCGACGGCAGACTCTATCTGGAGCGCTACCTGGAATCGGCCAGACACGTCGAGGTGCAGATCCTCGCCGACACCCACGGCACCGTCACGCACCTGGGCCTGCGCGACTGCTCGCTCCAGCGCAGGCATCAGAAACTGGTCGAGGAGTCGCCGGCCCCCGGCCTGTCCGCCGAGCTCGCCGACCGGATCGGCGCCGCGGCCGTGCGCGGCTGCGAGGCGGCCGGATACGTCGGCGCGGGCACCGTGGAGTTCCTGCTCGGCCCCGACGGGCAGTTCTACTTCATGGAGGTCAACTGCCGCTTGCAGGTCGAGCACCCGGTCACCGAGATGGTCACCGGCGTCGACCTGGTCGCCGAACAGCTACGCATCGCGGCGGGCGAACCACTGTCCCTGCCCGCCGATCTCCGCCCGCGTGGCGTCTCGATGGAGTGCCGGATCAACGCCGAGGACCCCGAACGCGAATTCGCTCCGGCCGCGGGCACTCTCGTCGAGTGCGCGCTGCCCGGTGGTCAGTTCGTGCGCGTCGACACCCATGTCGCCGCGGGCTATGCGATTCCCCCGCACTACGATTCACTGCTCGCCAAGATCGTCGTCTGGGCCCCCGATCGCCCGGCCGCCATCGACCGCATGCGCCGTGCGCTCGCCGAAACCACCATCACCGGACCCGGCGTCGCCACCACCACCGACTTCCTGCACGACATCCTCGACCACCCCCGATTCCGCGCCGCCACCCACGACACGGCCCTCATCGGCACCTTCACGGCACCGGCCACCGCCGCCCGCTGACCCACGCTCGGAACAGTTCCGGTGGCCCCGGTCTGTTCCGAGCGCACCTGCCGATCCGCGGCTACGTCCGCAGCCGTCCATCACCGACGTGGGCGATCGGTCGTGGACGGCATCGCTCGATGTGTCGTCTTCGGCCGTCGAGCGAGAGCGGAGAATTCCGGTGGGTCATCTGGACTGCTGCCCTAGACGTTCTCCGCCGATGACCCAGAGATGGCCGAACGGATCCCTTACTCGTCCTTGCCGCTTGCCGTAAGGGCGGTCCTCCAGTGGAATGACAAGGTCAGCCCCGTGCTCGACCATGCGGTCGGCTGTGGAGTCGGGGTCCGGCACTGTGAGCACGATCAGGACCGGTGAGCCTCCCATCGAATCCGGATCGTTCCAACCCCATTCCGGCACGCTCTGCGCCAGGGCGAAGGTAACGGAGTCGAGCGCGAGTTCAGCGTGGTTGACCACACCGGTGTCGTCGGCGACTCGGAGTTCGACCTGGGCGTGGAGCGCTTGGGTGTAGTACGTGATCGCTGCGTCGGCATCGGAGACCAGCAGTTTGGGGATCAGTTGGACATTCATGTCCCCATGGTCATGGGGCGGGGCGTTGCCAGCCTTGTAGATTTCGGCCCTCTTCCTCCAGCCACGAGGTCGGAGTCGTGTCCATGAGGCTGCGGAAATCACGCACAAGGTGACTCTGATCGTGGTAGCCCGACTCTGCTGCCACCTCGGTCCAGGAGACCGCCCCTGCACCGGCGCGGCTCACCGCGTGGCCCAGACGCGCCACGCGGGAGGCGAACTTCGGGGTGATCCCCAGCGAGTGCAGCATCACCTTCCGCAGCTGCCGGGAGCTCAGATGCGCCTGGCGCGCCAACTCCTCAACCGACACCGTCCCTTTCCCGACACTGATCAGGTCCAGAGCTCGGAGAGCGTCCTCCGGTCCGATGCCGTGATCATCCCGGTGCAGCCGCTCGAGCAGCCTGACGCGCACGACATCCTCTCGGTGGTCGACCGGAAGACTCGCCAGCTCCTCGGAGAGCGAGTTCACCCACGGAAGAACCGCATCGGTGCTGACACCGCCCGCGTCCAGTTCGCTGAGCGGTACCCCGGTCAGACGGTGAAATGCCGCTGGAGACAACTCGACGTAGGCCGTGTGCTGCTGTGCGCGCAGTGTGGTGGTCGGAGTCGCGACATCCGGTCGCATCAGCCCCGCGGCAAACCCCTGGGCCAGCTGAACCTGTGCGTCGTACCGGACCTCGATCGGGCCGTCCAGGCTCACGATCAAGCGAGCTGAAAGTGCCGGGACCGCTCGATGCAGGCGAGCCTGACCGTCGTGCTCACTGACGGCCACTACGCCGATGCCGGCCGCCCGACATGCCTGACGCAACTCCACGGTCGCATTGTCACATTCTCCCGGGGTCCGACCAGCAGGGCAGGCAGGGCGCACGTCGACAACCGCTAGTTCGCCGGGCTCTGACGCCGGGTCGAGGGCTCCGGTCAGACGGTCAGGGGCCGGACGCCGGTGGCGATCTCGGTGGCCTCGGCCAGCTCGAGCCGCAGTTCCCGGTCCGGCGCCGCGGCGGGACCGTCGTGGTGGGTGACGCCGTCGGCGGTGATCACGTAGTGCAGCACGGTCTCGCCGATGTGGACCGTCACCGTGCCCGCCGGGACGATCTCGGCGATCGCGTGGCCCAGTGGCAGCGCCAGCCAGTGCGCGCGCACCGCGTCGGTCGGCTTGCGGTCGCCGAGCCGGGGTGTGCCCCAGACCGACAGCGCGTCGAGCACCGGGCGCAGGGCCAGGCCCGCGTCGGTCAGCTCGTAGCTGGAGCGCATGCCGTTGCGGTGGTGGGTGAGCATGCCCTCGCGCTCGAGATCCTTGAGCCGGGTGGCGAGCATGTCGGTGCTGATCCCGGGCAGGTCGGCGAACAGGTCGCTGTACCGGCGCGGGCCGGCACACAGTTCGCGGACCACGAGCAGGGTCCACCGGTCCCCGACGAGGTCGAGCGCGCGGCTGACCGCGCAGTAGTGGTCGTAGCTTCGGCGTGGCACGTGTACTACTTTAACCATAGGCTTGGAAAAACCAAGTGAAATCTTGGAAATACCAAGTAGTGTGTGCGGCAACCACACTTCGGAGGGATGTTCATGCAGGTCAAGCAGTCCAGCAAGCTGTCGGGAGTGTCGTACGAGATCCGCGGCCCGGTCGCGGAGGAGGCGGCTCGGCTCGAGGCCGAGGGTCATCACGTCGTCAAGCTCAACACCGGCAACCCGTTGATCTTCGGCTTCGACGCGCCGCCGGACCTGTTGCAGGACATGGTCCGAACGCTGCCCACCTCCACCGGGTACAGCTCGTCGAAGGGTCTGCTCTCGGCCCGGCGCGCGGTGGTGCAGTACTACCAGACCCTGGGTGTCGACGAGGTGAGCGTCGAGGAGGTCTTCCTCGGCAACGGCGTCTCCGAGCTGATCATGATGGCGATGACCGCGCTGCTCGAGAACGGCGACGAGGTACTGGTCCCCGCCCCGGATTTCCCGCTGTGGACCGCCGCGACCGCCCTCAACGGCGGCACGCCGGTGCACTACCTGTGTGACGAGGGCGCCGACTGGTACCCCGACCTGGCCGACATCACCGCCAAGATCACCGACCGCACCCGCGCCATCGTGCTGATCAACCCGAACAACCCCACCGGCGCGGTGTATCCGCCGGAGGTACTGCGCGAGATCCTCGAGATCGCGCGCAGGCACAATCTGGTCGTCTTCGCCGACGAGATCTACGACAAGATCTACTACGACGACCTCGAGCACACCGCCGTCGCCTCGCTCGCCCCCGACCTGCTGTGCCTGACCTTCTCGGGACTGTCGAAGAACTACCGGGCCGCCGGTCTGCGCTCGGGCTGGCTGGTGGTCTCCGGTCCCACCCAGCACGCCGCGAGCTACCTCGAGGGCCTGACCATGCTGGCCGGTCTGCGGTTGTGCGCGAATGTGCCCGCGCAGCAAGCGATCCAGGCCGCGCTCGGCGGGCATCAGAGCATCTACGATCTCACCCTGCCCGGCGGGCGCCTGCGCGAGCAGCGCGACCGCGCCTGGGAAGCCCTCAACGCGATCCCCGGTGTGTCCTGCGTGAAACCGAAGGGCGCGCTCTACGCGTTCCCACGTATCGACCTGGACATGTACCGCATCCACGACGACGAGAAGTTCGTCCTGGACCTGCTGCTGCAGGAGAAGCTGCACATCGTGCAGGGCACCGGCTTCAATTGGCCACGCCCCGACCATTTCCGGATCGTCACCCTGCCGCACGCCGACGAGCTCGAGGCCATCATCGAGCGGATCGGCCGCTTCCTGGCGACCTACCGGCAGTGACACCGCGGGTGGGCGACGCGGTGGCATGGCTCGGTGCCGGGCGCTGATCCGTCCCGGCGTGCCCCCGAGCCATGCCGGGACGGCGCCTCACTTGAGTCCCGACCGGACGAACGCGTTGACGATGTGGCGTTGCAGCACCAGGTACAGCAGCAGGACCGGCAGGCACGCCAGGCTGGCCAGAGCCATCATCGGGCCCCACTGGTCGCCTTCGGTGCCCATGAAACTGCGCAGGCCGAGCTGGAGGACATCGTTGGACTGCCGCAGGACCACGGCGGGCCAGAAATACTCGTTCCAGGCGTTGATGAACAGCAGGATGCCCAGCGCGGCGAGGGCGGGACGCAGATTGGGCACCACGACCGTCCACAGGATCGCCCAGGAGGAGCGGCCGTCGATCTTGGCGGCGGCGACGAGCTCCTTCGGGAAGGCGTTCATGTGCTGACGTAGCAGCAGCACCGCCAGCGCCGAGCACAGCGTCGGCAGCACGCAGCCGATCAACGTGTTGATCAGCCCCATCCGGTTGAGCAGGATGTAGTTGGGCAGCATGGTGACCTGGAACGGCACCAGCCAGACGCCGACGAACGCCAGGTACATCAGCCGCTGTAGCGGAAAGGTGTACATCGCGAACGCGTAGGACGCCAGCAGCGCGATCAGCAGCTGACCCGCCGCCGACAGGATCGCCACGACGAACGTGTTGACGATCAGGCCGGTGACATCGACCTTGTGCGCCGCGTCGAGGTAGTTGTCGATCGACAGCGGCCACGGCAGCGGCGAGAGCGAGGTGACGTCCTGCGGCCGCCGCAGCGCCGTCGCGAACAGCCAGTAGATGGGGAACACGCACACCAGCGCCGTCCCGGCGAGCAGCACATGGCTGCCCGCCAGGCGGAGACGGTCAATCATCATGAACGGCAACCTTTTCCGAGATCCAGACCAGCACGGCGGCCAGCGCGCCGAACCCGACGAACAACAGCACACCCGCCGCCGCGCTCAGACCCGCGTCGAAGCTGTGGAACGCGTAGTCCCAGAGCAGGTAGTAGATATTGGTCGTGGCCTGCGCCGGTCCGCCCTGGGTCATCGAATCGATGAGCGGGAACGACAGCGTGGGACTGAGCAGCACGGTGGTGAGCACCAGGAACAGCAGCGTCGGCGAGAGCAGCGGCAGGGTGATCCAGCGCCGGATCTGCCCCGGCGTCGCGCCGTCGACCTGCGCTGCCTCGCTGTAGTCGCCACTGATCCCGGCCAATCCGGCCCACACCACCAGCACCGCGAAACCGAGCAGCTGCCAGCCGGTGATCAGCACGATCACCGCCTGCGCGGTCGATGCGTCGTAGACCCAGTTGCGGCCGGAGTCGACCAGCTGGTCGACGAAACCGGAACCGGGATGCAGCAGCCAGCGCCACACCGCCGCCGCCGCAACCGGCGCGACCAGGAACGGCGCGAACACCAGTGCCTGGTAGAACGTCCGGGCCCGGCCGTGCACCCGCCTGCTGGCCAGTGCGATCAGCACGGGCAGCAGCACCGTGAACGGCAGCAGGCCCAGGATCAGCGTCGCGGTCCGGCCAAGCGAGCCCCAGAACGCCGGAAGATCCAGCAGCCGCGAATAATTGGCGGTACCGACCGGCTTCATCGGCGCGGTCGGCAGCAGGTTCCACGACACCGTGGACAGCTGCACCGCCTGCACCAGCGGCTGGTAGGTGAACACCACCAGCAGCACCACCGCCGGTGCCAGATACAGATAGGGCGCGATCAGGCGCAGCGCCTTGCGCCGGGTGAACCGGCGCGGACCCGCCACAGGGGCGATGATCGCCGCCTGCGCCGGGTCCTGCCTGTCGTCGATGACGAACATGTCACCGCGTCCGCGCGGCGATCGCCGCGAGCTGCTCGAGTACCTCGGCCTCCGGCCGGTCGTAGACCGCGGTGGCCGGGGTCGTCTCGATCGCGGTGGCCAGCACCGTCGAGCCGACGACATCTATGCGGCTGTAACCGAATCCGGTGAACCCGCGGTGCCTGCCCGCCGGCGGCATCGGATCGATCCGGTACGACAGCGCGGGCCCGATCCACACCGGGATGCCCGCGACCGCCGCGGCGGCCGTCAGATGGTTGTGCCCGCACAGGATCATCCGGACATCGGACCCCTCGAGTACCTCGGCCAGCCGGTCGGCGTCCTCGAGCTTCAGGAAATCGGTGGTGGCGATGGGGGAGGGCAGCGGCGGATGGTGCAGCACCAGCACGGTGCCGCGCGGGGCGGGCGTGCGCAGTTGCACGCTCAGCCAGGCCAGTTGCTCGAGTTCGAGCTTGCCCTCGTGCCGCCGCGGCGTGGTGCTGTCCAGCGCGAGGATGCGCAGGCCCGCGACCTCGATGCTGCGGTCGTGCGGCAGCGTGGTGTCCACCGAGCCGGGAGCCAGGTCGAGCAGCTCCTCGCCGAAGGCGGCGCGTTCGTCGTGATTGCCCATGACATAGACGATCTCGGCGCCGAGCTCGGCCGCGACCGGTTCGACAGCCGCCCGCAGCCGCCGGTACGCCTCGGGTGACCCGTTGTCGGACAGGTCACCCGAGAGCACCAGGGCGTCGACGTGCTGCCCGGCCTCGCGCAGGTGGGTGAGCACCCGGGTGAGGTTCGCGTCGGTGTCGACGACACCGTGGACGAGCTCACCGGCGGGGCGCAGGTGGGTATCGGTGAGCTGGACGATGGTCAGATCGCTCATGCTGCATCCATTCGCATGATCGGACGGCCTGCGTGGTTACGCTGCGCTGCCGCCTTCGGGCGTTGACCTCTCATG
Source organism: Nocardia fodinahabitans (assembly GCF_052983615.1). Taxonomy (NCBI): domain Bacteria; kingdom Bacillati; phylum Actinomycetota; class Actinomycetes; order Mycobacteriales; family Nocardiaceae; genus Nocardia; species Nocardia fodinahabitans. Next base: position 376,713 of record NZ_JBRJJC010000001.1, on the reverse strand, counting down.
CGACCGGCAGGAGTTTGGTGCCCTCTGCCTGCGCAGCGGTCAGCGTCGACTGGGGGTCCTTGCCCTGGAACACGATGGCCTCGACGGCGTCCATCATGCCGTCGCGCATCTGCAGGTAGTTGTTGCCGGGCATGGAGACCCAGGGCTCCATGTTGGCCAGCTGGGCGACGTTCGGCTTCAGCAGCGGGTTCTTGGCGGCCCAATCCTTGAGGCCGTCGGCCTGGTCGAGCAGCCCGGTGCGCAGCGGCAGGTAGCCGATGTTCTGCGCGATCTTGATGTAGGACTCCTCGCTGGTGAGGAACTTGATCAGCTCCCAGGAGGCGCGCTGCTTGGCCGGATCGTTGGACAGGATGTGCAGGCCCGCACCGGAATTCGTCGGCACGGTCGGCTTGCCGCCGAAGGACGGCATCGGCGCCGACTGCAGGTCCCACTTGTCCTTGGCGCCGGTGACGAACATGCCCTGGATGGCGCTGGTCTCGAGGATCATGCCCATCTCGCCCCGCGCGAACGCCTCATAGCCCTGCTTCTGGTTCAGCTTGGGCATGCCGCCCGAGTTCACCAGGTCCTGCGCCATCTTGGTCACCTCGACGACGGGGGCGGAGGCGTAGGTGAGGCTGCGGCGGTCCTCGGAGATGACCCGGCCGCCGTTGGAGCGCACCAGCGACTGGAAGCACCAGTCCTTGGCGGTCTTGGTGAGGCAGTCGATGTAGACGCCGCCCTTCCCGGTGCGGTCGGCGATCTGCTTCGACGCGGTCGCGACCTCGGCCCAGGTGGCCGGCGGCTTGGCCGGATCCAGACCGGCCTGGGTGAACAGCGAGGCGTTCAGGTACAGCACGGGGGTGGAGAACACGAACGGCATGCCGTAGGTGTGGCCGTCCCAGTCGTCGAGGACGCGGGCGCGCGGAGCGTAGGCGTGGCGGCCGTCGAAGTTCTTCGCCACCTCCTGCTTGCCGACCAGGGTGTCGAGCGGCTTGGCCTGCAGCTGGTGCACGGTGAAGTCCAGATCGGAGAAGCCGAGCTGGGCGACGTCGGGCGGGGTGCCCGCGACCATCTGGTTCTGGATGCTGGAGATGGTGTCGGTGGCCGGGTTCGGGCTGTTGCCCTGCGGCTTCTGCGCGGTGACCTTGATGTTGGGGTACTTCTTGCCGAAGTCGGCGATCAGCGCGTTGAACGTGTCGGTCCAGGCGCCGGCGAGCCCGTAGTTGTAGGACTCGAACACGATCGAGACCTGCTGGTCGGGCTTCAGCTCCGGAATCTGCGCGGTCGTCGTGGTGTCCGAGGACACGGTGCCGCCCAGACCGCAGCCGCTCAGGGCGACGGCGGTGGTGAACACCACGCCCAGGATGGGCAGGGTGCGTTTCATGGTGGTTCTCCTCATCAACGGTTCGTGCGGTAATCAGGGGACGGGCACGGCAGCCGCGTCCTGGCTGGGGATCGAATCCTGCTGCGGCGCTAGCCAGGTCAGGCGCAGGCCGGTGTCGGGATCGAACAGGTGGATGTCGGCGGGGTCGACCCGCACGGCGATGTCCTCGCCGACGTGGACCCCGGCCGGGCGCGGTGCGCGCACGCACAGGCTGGTCGCGCCCGCGTCGAGGTGCACCAGCTCTTCGCTGCCGAGGTTCTCGACCATCCGCACCCGGCCGCGGACGGCGCCTGCCGTGGCGTCGATGCGCAGGCGCTCGGGGCGGATACCCGCGATCACCGTGGTGGCGGTGTCGAGTTCGTCGGTGATGTCGAGCGCGGCGTCGACACCGTCGGCGGTCACCCGCAGGGCACCGCCGCGCGACTGCACGACCGCGGGGAACAGGTTCATCGGCGGCGAACCGAGGAAGCCGGCGACGAAGGTGGAACGGGGCTGGTCGTAGAGCTCGGCGGGGGTGCCGCACTGTTCGACCCGGCCCTCGTTGAGCAGCGCGATGCGCGAGGCCATCGTCATCGCCTCGACCTGGTCGTGGGTGACGTAGAGGAACGTCGCGCCCAGGCGCTGATGCAGGGCGATCAGTTCGGCGCGGGTCGCGCTGCGCAGCTTGGCGTCGAGGTTCGACAGCGGCTCGTCCATCAGGAACGCGCCGGGATCGCGCACCATGGCGCGGGCCAGGGCGACGCGCTGGCGCTGGCCGCCCGAGAGCGCGACGGGTTTCCGGTCGAGCAGGGCGCTCAGCTCCAGGGTGGCCGAGACCTCGGCGACCCGCTGGGCGATCTCGGCGCGGGGCTTGCGCCGGGCCCGCAGCGGGAACCCGATGTTCTTGGCCACCGACAGGTGCGGGTAGAGCGCGTAGCTCTGGAACACCATCGCCAGGTCACGACGCTGCGGCGCGGCGTCGGTGACGTCGTTGCCGCCCACCAGGATCCGGCCCTCGCCCGGCTCCTCGAGCCCGGCGATCATCCGCAACAGGGTGGATTTGCCGCAGCCGCTGGGGCCGAGCAGCACCATGAATTCGCCGTCGGCGATGTCGAGGCTCACCTCGCGCACCGCGTAATCGGTGTCGAACTTCTTCGACACCGCTTCGATCTGCAGTCGTGCCACGTCTCTCCTTCTAGGCCGGGGCGGTGCCGGCGGTGATCCACTGCGACACGCCTGCCGCGATCGCGGGCGAGTCCTTGAGCCAGGTGAAGTGATCCAGGTGCTCGACCGCGGAGTTCTCGTCGAGGTGCCACTGGGTCACCGCGGCGGACGGCATCCGCGAGACCAGGAAGTCGACATTGGACTTGGGGCCGAGCACGTCCTGCGACAGCGAGATCGCCAGCACCGGCAGGGTCATCTCGGCCAGCAGTGTGTTGTAGCGGCGCTTGGTGCCGCTCGGGCGGTAGTAGCTGGTGAGCGAGTGGATCGACCAGTCGACCATCACTCCGCCCGGCATCGGCGCCGGGATCAGCACGCCACCGGGCCAGTGCCCCTTGACCCGCGACACCAGGCCGATCCACTGGATCTGGCTCAGCGCCTCGAACCAGCGGCGCGGACCGAACGCCCACCAGAACACGGTGCCGGTGCCGATCACGGTGACCCCGGCGACGCGCTCGGGTTCGGCGGCGGCGAACAGCAGCGCCAGCTGGCCGCCCAGACTGTGCCCGAACAGGTGCAGCGGCGCCTGCGGGAAGCGCCCCTGGACCGTGGAAACGATGGCGGGCAGGTCGATTTCGAGCATTTCGCGGTAGCCGAAGTCGGTGTGCTCACCGAGCGCGGGCTCGGCCTCGCCGTGCGCGCGCAGATCGCAGGTCGCGACCGAGAGGCCGGTGGCGTGCAGGGCCTTGGCCAGCGACTGGTAGTTGCGCGCCTTCATCGCCATGGCGGGCAGGATCAGCACCACCGGGGCGGTAGGGTCGTCGGCGGCCAGCCAGCGCACGGTGAAGCGCACGCCGTCGGCGGTCTCGACCGTCGTGGTGTCGGGCGTGGTCGTTGGCCCGCCCGCCACCCGGCCGCCACCCCGCACGGAATCGCCGCGCGATGCGGAGTTCATTTCTCGTCCGTTCCGGCGATGCGCACATCGCACACGTAGTCGAAGGTGAATTCGGCGGTGAGCACGTCGTTGTCGTCGAGCAGCTCGGCGCGGCCGGAGAGCTCGAACCGGGTGGACCCGGTCGCGGCCAGCACGGCGGCCAGGCCGTCGGGGTCGACGGTGGCGACGGCGCGGATGCGGCCGCGCGCCGGCTTGCGGTAGGCGGCGGTGCCGCCGCGCAACACCAGTCGGTCGACGGTGAAGAGCCGGTGCGCCGCCGCGCCGACGAAGGCCGCGGCGCCCGCGATGTCGGCGGCGGTGAACAGCGCTCCGGCGTGCACGGTGCCCATGTGGTTGCACATCACCGGTTCGGCCGGGATCTCGACGACCGAACGGGCGGGGGAGATCTCGGTGATCCTGGTGCCGACGTGCGCGCCGAACGGCACCAGGGCCTGCGAGGCGTCGCGCAGGTAGTCGTAGTCGACGGCATCGAAGTCGAGGGCGGGGTAGGCGGCGCCGAATCCGGCGATGCTGCGCGTGGTCATCGGAGTGTCCTCTCAGCGCGGCCCGCGCAGGACGCGCCGCGCGATCGACCAGCGCAGCACCTCCGACGGACCCTCGTAGATGCGGAAAGCCCTGGCTTCCACCAGGAATCGGGCCACCAGGTGGTCCTCGCAGACCCCGAGGCCGCCGTGCAGCTGGACCGCGCGGTCGAGCACCCGCCAGACCGCCTCGGAGACGAAGGTCTTGGTGATCGAGGCCTCGTGCCGGGCCTGGGCGGAGGCGGCGCCGTGCTCGTCGATGGTGGCGGCGGTGGACCGGATCAGGCTGCGGGACGCGGCGATATCGATCTCGTTGTCGGCGATGAGGCCCTGGGCCAGACCGCGTTCGGCGATCGGCACCCCGAACGAGTAACGGCCGCTGATGTGGTCGGCGGTGAGCTGCTGGGCGCGCACGGCCAGGCCGAGCCAGTTCATGCAGAACACCAGGCGCGAGGGCGCCAGCCGGACCGCCGCCAGATCCAGGCCGCGGCCCACCGCGCCCAGGATCGCGGACTCGGGAACCTCGCAGTCGGCGAACTCGATCTCGCAGTGCCCGCCGGGCGCGCTGGTGTGGTCCAGCGTCGGCATCCGGCGGCCGACCTTCAGACCGGGGTTGTCCTGGTCGACCAGGAACATGGTCGGGCCGTCGGTGGTGGCGGCGACACAGATGGTGAACGCCGCGCCCTGCGCACCGGTGGTGAAGTGCTTGCGGCCGTTGATGACCCAGCCGGTGTCGGTCTCCTCGGCGACGGTGGCCAGCATCCGCGGGTCCGACCCCGCACCGGGCGCCGGTTCGGTCATGGCGATCGCCGAGCGGACCTCACCGGAGGCCAGCGGAGCCAGATACCGCTCGCGCTGTTCGGGATTCGCGACCGCGGCCAGCAGGTGGATGTTGCCGTCGTCGGGCGCCCAGGCGTTGACCGCGAGCGGGCCGAGCAGGCTGGCGCCCGCCGCTTCGAGCACCTCGGCCTGGGCCCTGGTGTCGAGGCCGAGGCCGCCGTACGCGGGATCCGAGAGCGGGCCGAAGACGCCGGCCTCCTTGGCCTTCTTCTGCAGGTCGAGGCGCAGGGCGTCGTCGGTGACCCGGCCACCGACCACGACCTCGCGTTCCACCGGGATGACGTGGTCTTGCACGAACTGCCTGGTCTTGGCGACCAGTTCCGCCACTGGAGTCATGCCGTCAGTGTCGGGTGGGGCGCGCACCGGGCGGCCCGACGATAGTGAATGTCGATCGCGCCAATCGTCTCGCCGCGCCAAAGGGGCGGACACGCCGGACGTCGAGCACGGTGAGACTCGACAACCATGCGGGCGAGGGGATGGCCATGACCGACGTGAGCGTGCGGGTGATCGAGCGCACCGACGAAGCCGACGCGGTATTCGCCCTGGTGCTCGCCGCGGCCGACGGCGGGGAACTGCCCGCCTGGACGCCGGGCGCGCACATCGACGTGGCGGTGGGCGAAGCCGGAGTCCGCCAGTACTCGCTGTGCGGCGACCCCGCCGAGCGGGACCGGTGGCGGATCGCGATCCTGCACGAGCCGACCGGCCGCGGCGGGTCCGCACACCTGTTCCACACGGCGCTGCCCGGCACCACCCTGTCGGTCTCGGGGCCCCGCAACAACTTCGAGCTGTCCGAGGCCCCGGAGTACACGTTCGTCGCGGGTGGCATCGGGATCACCCCGATCCTGCCGATGATCGTGGCCGCCGAGCGGGCGGGTGCGCGCTGGACGCTGCACTACGGCGCGCGCTCCCGCGCCCACATGGCCTTCGCCGAGACGCTCACCGCACGCTATCCGGCGGTGCGGCTGGTTCCCCAGGACGAGTCCGGTCTGCTGCCGGTGGCCGACATCATGGCCGAGCGACCCGGCGCGACCGTGTACTGCTGCGGCCCGGAACCGCTGCTGGCCGCGGTCGAGGCAGAGGGACAGCGGCAGAGCGTCACAGTACGCACGGAACGCTTCGTCCCGCGACAGCTCGAGCCCACCGGCGCCGACCAGGCCTTCGAGATCCAGCTGGCCCAGACCGGCCGGACGCTGCGGGTCGCCGCCGACCGCTCCATCGTCGACGTGCTGGAATCGGCTGGGGTCGCGGTCATCACCTCCTGCCGCGAAGGCACGTGCGGCAGCTGCGAGACGCTCGTCCTCGACGGCGAGGTGGACCACCGTGACTCCCTGCTCACCGGCGAGGAGCGCGAAAGCGGCAAGACGATGATGCTGTGCGTCTCCCGCGCCCGCTCGGAGGTCCTGGTCCTCGACCTGTGAGCTCGGGTGTCCGGGCAGGCCTCGTTCGGGTGGATCGTCCGAACGGGCGAGGCTGGTCGCAGTCCGTACAAACACAGGCCGACTGCTGACCGCCACGGCGGAACAGTCGCCGGCCACTGCGTCCTGTGTGGTCGGCCCGATGTGCCGGATCTCCGCCGAGGGGGGCGGTGCCGCCAGACGTGCATCGCTACCAGTGCAGGCTCACCCCGAGCCCTGGGACCAACACCGGTACGCCACCAGAAAGGGACATCTGATGAAGCTCACGGCCCGTGCCACATTGGCAACTTTGACTGCCGCAACGCTCCTACCGTTCACGACCAACCCTGCAGTGGCAGCCCCACCGACGTCACTCTGACCGCGGCAGGCGGCATCAACAAGGTCACCGTGACGGTCACGAACAACACCGCCGAAGCGCTCTCCGTGTGTCTGATAGCCGGCGGGCCCGATGCAGCAGGGCCTCCCGACCCGGCGTTCCCTATCGCCGACGTGGCCGCGGAGGCCGGTGCCCCCGGCACTCATTCGGCGACGATCCCAGATGTTCCCGCAGGGAACTACTTCGTCTACTGGGTCCATCATCGGCTACGAGACAGTCCGCCACGCGACCTCATTTCCGTCGCCACACCGCCGCGGTCTTCGTTCATCCGGTGCCGTTCTTCAAGGACCACAGGTTTTCACAGAAGGTAAAGGAGTCCTTAGGAAACCGCCGGCATGGTCGGCTGTCTTCTGATTTTCGCAGTAATCAATGGCGTCTGGCGGCACGGCTCAGGTGTTGCGGCGCCTTCCACGGCGCAGCAGAGTAGGAGGGGCGTGGCCGCTCCACACGGACGTGATGGGAGCCGGTGGTGTGCTCCACGTACCGCGTCTCGCCGGGCTTCTCCGGTTCGAGGCCGACAGATGGGTGAGCACGATGGTGAGTGAGCAAACGAAGGCCAGGATCCAGCACGATCTCGACACCCGGTTCGGCCGGTTCGGGGTGTGGCTCTATCGCGTGACGAAGGGCCGCATCGTGCGGCCGTGGGGGCGGCGAGTCCTGGTGCTGACGACCCGGGGCCGGCGCACCGGGCTGGCTCGGTCCGTTCTGCTCCAGTACTTCCCCGACGGCGCCGACCGCGTCGTCGTGGCCGCTAACAGTGGCCGCCCGACACATCCTGCCTGGTATCACAATCTGACCGCGACTCCCGCGGCGACGGTTGAGGTCGACGGGCACACCCTCACCGTCCGCGCCGTCGAGCTCGCCGACGTGGAGGCGGCGCGGTGGTGGCCGAGGGTGGTGGCGATCGCCCCGTCCTATGCCCGGATCCCCGAGCGGACCACCCGCCGCATCCCGTTGATCCGACTCGTCCCCACGGACTGATCGGCGATTCACGGTGCCGGGCCTCGCCCGCCTCGCCGGACCCGTCGTCGGATTCATCGGGCGCAGGCAGGAACGCGCCATCTGGACGAGCCTCGAGTGCTGGAATCGCCGACGGCTAGTTGTGATGTCCGGGAGGTTCGGACCGGCCGCCGGGTCTCGAGGACTCGCCCGCGATCGCGGCAGCCGGCGCGATATTCGCCCTGGTGCTCGCCGCGGTCGACGGTGGCGGATCGCGATACTCGGAGGTTCTGGTCCTCGACCTGTGAGCTCGGGTGCCTTCGGCCGATCCTGGTCGGCGGGGCGATCTGTCATCCGGACGGCGGAACACTGGTCGCATTCAGTAGATTCGACCGATGACCGCGACCTCCACCGCCCTGTATTGCGGGACGCACTGGGATGAGCAGGGCCGGTGGTTCTACGAGGTGATCCGCGAGGACGGCAGTACCGAGCTGCTGCCCGGGATCGGGACGCGGTTGGCGTTCCGGCTCACCGGGGCCGGGCGGTTCTGTCTCGGGTACCACGGGTTCGGCGCCGGGCGCAGGGGGCGTCAGGCGTGCCCGAGCCGGGCCCGGGTCGACAGCGGCAAGCAGTGTGCGCAGTGCCGGATCACCGAGGGGTGGTCGGTGGTGCACAGCCATCGCGGGCCGCTCACGGCGCTGCCCGAGCAGGTGCGCGGGTATGTCGCGCAGCCCCATCACCTCTACATCGCCTACTTCGGCGACGGGATGGCCAAGGTCGGGACCGCGTCGGCGGTGCGGCGGCAGCGGCGGCTCTTCGAGCAGGGCGCGCTGGTGGCCCGCTTCATCACCGACTCCCCGGACGGGCTGCACGTGCGGGAACTGGAGCGGGTCGTCTCGGAGCGGGCGGGGCTGCGGCAGGCGGTCGCCGGCGCCACCAAGACCCGCATCCTGACCAAGCCGCTACGGCCGTGGTCGGCGCTGGAAGCCGCCGTCGCCGGCGCCGCCGACCACGCGGCGAGCGCCCTGCCCGACGACATCACCCGCACCGACACCGCGTGGTCCGGCGGTCGGGACTTCTACGCCACGATCCTCGCGCGTGGCCGCTACCCCGACGCCATCGAATTCGCCGAGGACTCCGGCGAGTACGTCCTCGACGCCGTCACCGCCCACGGACACACCATCGCCTGCGCCGACGACACGGGCGCCGGCGAACTCGTCCTGGTCAACGACTCCCGGCTCATCGGCCGCCGCATCGAACTCGACCCCACGATCACCGCGGTGACCGCGCCCGCCCAGACCAGCCTGTTCTGACCGAGGCCGCGATCAGGTGTCGCCGCCCTGGGCGGCAGCCGCACCAAGGCAGGCGACAGCTCGATGAGCTTCCCAGGGAGCTCGCCCGAACCGGTGGCGATCGAAGAAGGCCGCAGGCGCGGCAGCAGAAGTCCGGATCGAGGTGCCGATGGTGCGCCGAGCCGGTGACGTGGTTCAGCGCACCCGGACGGGGAGTTCGAGGAGGCCGCGGATCAGTGTGCTGGTCTGCCAGTGGCCGGTGGCGGCGGCATCGGCCAGGCGCAGGCCGGGGAAGCGGTGGAGCAGGGCGGTGAAGGCGATCTCGGCTTCGAGGCGGGCCAGGGGAGCGCCGACGCAGAAGTGGATGCCGTGGCCGAAGGCCAGGTGGCCGGTGGGGTGGCCGTCGGTGGTGAGGTCGTCGGAGTCGGTGAAGCGGGCCGGGTCGCGGTTGGCGGCGGCCAGTGCGACATAGACGAGTTCGCCCGCGGGAATCTCGGTGCCGCCCAGGGTGATCGGCTCGGCGGTGTAGCGGACGGTGGCCATGTCGACCGGGCCGTCGAAGCGCAGGAACTCCTCGATCGCGGCGGGGATGCCCGCCGGATCGGCGCACAGCGCCTGCCACTGATCAGGGCGGCGTAGCAGGGCGTTGACGCCGTTGCCGATGAGATTGACTGTGGTCTCGTGCCCGGCGACCAACAGCAGGAACGCCATCGACACCAGCTCGCGATCGGTGAGCCGGTCGCCGTCGTCGTCGGCCAGCACCAGCTGGGAGAGCAGATCGTCGGCGTGCTCGCTCTGCTTGGCGCGCACCAGGTTCGCCAGGTAGGCGACCATCGCCGCCGAAGCCGCGGGGCGTTCGTCGTCCTCGCCTTCGCCGACGACCGTCACCAGGGCCCTGGTCCAGGTCTGGAAGTCGTCGCGGTCGGCGTACGGGACCCCGAGCAGCTCGCAGATCACCGTGACCGGCAGCGGATTGGCGAACTCGTCCATCAGGTCGACCTGGTCGCGTTCGGCCATCGCGTCCAGCAGCGACTCGGTGATCTGCTCGATCCGCGGGCGCAGCGCCGCGACCTGCTTGGCGGTGAAGGCCTTGTTGACCAGTTTGCGCAGCCGCGTGTGCGCGGGCGGATCGGTGCTCAGCATGTGGCTCAGCAGCGCGACCACATTCGGGTCGCTCGGGGTCGACCCGCGCTTGGCGTGCACGATCCCGTCGATCCGGACGATGTCCTTGAGTAGTCGGGGATCGGCCAGTGCCACCCGGGCTTCGGCGTAGCCGATGACCACCCAGCGCACGACGTCGTCGGGGAAACGGACCCGATGGACCGGGCCGTCGGCGCGCCAGCGCCGGTAGTGCGCGTGCGGATCGTCGAAGAAGTCGGCCTCGATGGACTCGACGCGGGCAGCAGCGGTGGTGTCGGCCATCTGCCCGACGGTACCCGTGGCCGGTGCACGACTCACCGGGCGCGCGTGATCCCGATCAGCCGATCGGAGCTCGAAATGGAATGTCCTGTGGCAAGACGGAATTCACCGGGCGCTGATCGAATGGCGGAGGAATCGTCCGCAGGGAGGAAAACCATGACCACCACCGAAATCGACGCGACCGCCGACCGGCGGGTCGCCGAATTGACCGCGGTCTTCGAGCGCGGGTTGCAGGAGAAGCTGGGCGTCGGCGATTCGCTGGGAATTCGGCTGGAAAGCGCGTCGAAGGGCCGCACCCGGTACTACCTCGACCCGAATCCGGCGACCATCAACGCGATGTTCACCGTGCACGGCGGCGTACTCGCCACGCTCATGGACACCGCCATGGGCAGCGCGGTGTTCACCGAACTCGGCGACGGCGTCGCCTACACCACGCTGGAACTGAAGGTGAACTTCATCCGCGCGGTGACGCTCGACGGCAGCAGGCTCACTTGCGACGCCACCGCCGTGCACGTCGGCAGGCGGACCGCGACCGCCGAAGGTCGCATCACCGACGCCGCGGGCAAGCTGATCGCCCACGGCACGACCACGATTCTGGTGCTGGCACAGGGCAACTGACACCTGCGCGCCGAACGGGAACCGGCCGTGCGCGGATCACTCCGCGCACGGCCGGTTCCTGCCGGTTCAGGCCAGGGTGCGGCAGCCCTCGACGAAGGCGATGAGTTCGTCGACCGGCTCGGTGCGGGCGTCGACCGCGCGGTCGATCACCTTCACCAGGTGTTCGTAGGCGGCGGTGTGGTCGTAGTCGGCGACATCGGCGATCCGCAACGCCCACCGCCAGTAGCCGCGCAGCGTCTCCGACAGCGGCATCCGGAAATTCGCGACGACATCGCGGATCGGGGCCACCACCGCGTCACCGTCGTGGCGCAGATACCGGGTCACCACGTCGGCCATGAAGCTGAAATGCCGTGCCTCGTCGCGCGACAACCGGGTGAGCACCGTGGCCAGGACGGGGTCGGCGACCACGTCGCGCAGCTGCTGGTAGTACATCTGCGTCGCCTTCTCCTGCACCAGGGCGTAGGCGAAGAACTGGACGGGATGGTCGTAGGGCAGGTCGAACGGCTTGTGGCCCTCGATCGCCAGCTCCGACCGCAGGGTGTCGCGGTCGGCGATGCCCGCCGCCTCCTGATAGCGGGTCAGCGCCCTGGCGTGGGTGTCCTCCTCGAGGGCCCAGCGCACCGTGAAGTGGTAGAGCTCCCGATTGTGTTCGAAGGTCGGCAGATCCACGGTGTCGTCGACGGGGAAATGCCGGTGGTAGACGTCGAAGTAGCCGGGCAGGTGGTCTTCGATGAGGGTGACGAACTGGACCGCGGAGCGCTGTCCCTCGGTGAGCCTGCCCGCGTCGGCGGCGGCCCAGTCGACGGCGGTCTCCACATCCCAGGCGCGGGTCGCCGGGGACGCGGCCAGAAAGCCGTCGACCGCGGCGACCACGTCCCGCACGGGCAACAGCCCCGGTGTGGTGATCATGTCCCTCACCTGGCATTCCGGCAGACCAGCGCGTAATGCTTGGTGGTGTAACCCCAGCCCGCGTTGGCGATCTCGAGATAGTGGCGCAGCTTGGCGGCCAGGCCGGGGCCGTGCGCGTCGATGCGCGCGGCGGCGGCGTCGACATTGCCGATCCAGTCCTCGATGGTGCGCCGGTAGTGGTCGGTGAGATCGTCGACCGAGATCACCGAGAAGCCGGCGTTCTCGGCGGCGGCGATCAGCTCCGACAGCGGCCGCAGTTCACCGAAGCCGAAGATGTCCTCGCGGACGAAGCCGGTGCCGTCGCGATCGTCGAAGGCGCTGCGGGTGGCGGCATTACGGAAGCAGCTCTCCGACACATACAGCGTGCCGCCACGGCGCAGCACACCCCGCGCGCGGCGGAACACCTCGTCGGGGTCGGGCATGTGCACGATCGACCCCAGCAGCGTGACGGCGTCGAAACCGCGGGCGGGCAGGTCGAGCTGCTCGAAGTGCCCCACCCGCGTGCGCACCAGCTCGGCCACGCCGCGCGCCGCCGCCTGCTCGGCGATGTAGTCGTGCTGACGCGGCGCCGGGCTGACACCGAGGGTCCGGCAGCCCAGCTCGCTCGCCATGTACAGGATCAGCGAACCCCAGCCGCACCCCACATCGAGCAGCTGCTCGCCGCCGCGCAGCCCGAGCCGCTCGGCGACGAAGCGCAGCTTGTTGCGCTGGGCCGATTCCAATGTGTCGCGGTCGGATTCGTAGAGCGCCGAGCTGTACTTGCGCAGCGGATCGAGGAACTGCCCGAAGATGTCCGGGTCCAGATCGTAGTGCTGATTGGTATCGGCGACGACGGTCACGCGGACGCCTCCGCCACGGACCGTTCGACCACCGCGGTCACCTCGGCCAGGGTCGACATCCCGAAGACGTCGGCGTCCTCGAGCTCGATGTCGAAGGTGCGCTCGATGCGGGCGATCATCCGCAGCACCCGCACCGAGTCCACGCCCGCCATGGCGCGCAGGTCGGCGTCGGGGGTCAGGTCGGCGGCGGTCAGGCCGGTCTCGGTGATCGCGATCTCGGTGACCGTGCGCAGGATGGTGTCGGCGGAAGTGGTGGTCATGGCCGGGCTCCGTTCGGGGAGAGGGTGTTCGAGGTAGCGAGTGCGTGGTCGAGCAGGGCGACTTCGTTGTCGTCGAGGGTCAGCTGGTCGCGGACGGCATGCAGGTCGAACGGCTGATAGGTGGCCGTCGACGTCGCGCACACCGCGTCGTTCGCATCGAGGATCTCGGCGTGCGCGGGGATCGGGCCGTCGGCCCGCTCGGGCGGCAGCGTCGCCACACAGCGGTATTCGCGGTCGATCAGCAGGGGGGTGAGGAAGCGGGTGCGCTGGGAGACGGTGAACGCGGGGACATGGCGGGCCAGCACGATCAGGTTGCCCATCACCTCGTCGCACACGACGCCGATCAGGCCGCCGTGCACCACACCGGGATAGGACTCGAACGCGCGCCCGAGCCGGAACGCGGCCACCAGCGCGCCGTCGGCGCGCGGGGTGAAGGTCAAGCGCAGCCCGGTGGCGTTGTGCGGGGAACAGCCGAAGCAGTGGTAGTCGGGGATCACCGACCACGGCACCTCGACGGCGCCGGACTGCTCGCCGACGGTCATCAGGCGATGGCGTCGGCGAGGGCGCGGCGCACCTTCGCGTTGCTGGACAGGTCGAGCCCGGTGATGCCGGCGAAGGTGCGGCGCACCTTGTCGTGCAGTACCTCCAGCTCGCCCTCGGCGGCGACCTGCTCGAGGAACAGTTCGAAACCGGTGTCGATGGTCTCGTGGTCGCCGAGCTCGGCGATGCCTGCCTTGAAGGTGCTCACCGGGTGCTTGATCTTGGCCTCGGAGCTGTAGACGTAGAGCGTCTCGAGCACCGACGGCAGCTCCTCGGGACGCTGCTTCAGCCGCTCGGTGGTGTAGTGGATGAACTCGCGGGCGTGCCCGGCCTCGTCGCGACTGGCGTTGAGCAGCAACGTCTTCAGCACCGGCTCGGCCACCCAGCTCGACACCGCGCGGTACACGTGGTTGACGGTGAGCTCGGAGATGATGTTGGTGGCCAGCGTCGCCGAGGGCGTACTGCCCGGCGCGTACGGCTCACGCATCGCGTCCACGGCGCGGTCCTCGACGTCCTCGCCGATGGCGCGCAGCCAGGAGCGGAAGGCGTAGTGGTGTTGCACTTCCTGGTAACCCCACACCACCGCGAAGGTGGAGAAGTCGTAGTCGTCGACGAACTCGTCGAGGAAACCGTGCACGGCCGCGATCACATTGGACTCGCCCATCGCCGCGCTCTTGGCGAGGGTGATGTACTCCGGGCGGACCAGTGTCGGGTCGACGGTGGCCAGGTCGAGGTCGCTCAGTTTCCAGTGCAGGCGTTCGTAGTGGCGGAAGATGTCGAAGCTGTGCACTAGGCACTCCCATTCGATCGCAGGGGCGAGCGGCGCGGCGTCATCGCCGGCCGATCAGGTCGCGGGCGGCCAGCCGCTGGAGCTTGCCGCTACTGGTACGGGGGATGCTGCGCGGCGCGACGAGATGCACCTGCACGGCCGAGAGTCCGAGCCCGGCGGTGACGGCGGCGGCGATGGCCGCGGCGAGGGCCTCGGCCTCGGCGCCGGTGCGTTCGGTCTCGGCGATCAGCGCGATCACGTCGTCGCCGTCGGGATCGACGGCCGCGGTGCAGCGGCCCTTGTGGATGCCGTCGAGATCGCGGACCGCCGCCTCGACGTCCTGGGCGTAGTAGTTCACTCCCCGCACGGTGATCATGTCCTTGCAGCGGCCGGTGACGAACAGTTCGCCGTCGCGCCGATAGCCGAGATCGCCGGTGCGCAACCAGCCGTCGACGAAGCGGTCGGCGACCGCGTCGGGGTCGACGGTGAGGTAGCCGTCGGTGACGGGCGCACCCTGGATCAGGATCTCGCCGACCCGGCCGTCGGGCAGGTCGGCGCCGGTGTCGAGGTCGACGATCCGCAGCGCGATCCCCTCGACCGCGGCGCCGACCGAGGCGACCGCCCGCGCGCCGTCCTCGGTGCGCGAGACCGGCTCGGCGACAGCGGCATCCGAGAGCTGGGCGCGGTCGACCCAGTCGAAGCGGGGTTCGCGCAGCAGCGGCGGGAAGGCGACGGCGAGGGTCGCCTCGGCCATGCCGTAGACGCCGAACATGGTCGACGGCGCGAAGCCGGCGGGTGCGAACCGTTCGCGGAACGCCGTGACCACCGATTCCGAGATCGGTTCGGCGCCGTTGAACGCGATCCGCCAGTGGCTCAGGTCGTAGTCGGTGACCTGCTCGGGGGCGATCGCGTCGAGCAGTGCCTCGTAGCCGAAGTTCGGCATGGCGGTGATCGTGGTTCCGGTCGCGGCGAATTCGCTCAGCCAGCGGGCCGGGTCCTTCACGAACGCCAGCGGCGACCAGACGTGGGCGGGGATGCCGCGCAGCACCGCCGACAAGGTGCCGAACAGGCCCATGTCGTGGAACAGCGGCAGCCAGAAGCCGCCCTGATCGTCGAGACCCAGGTCGATGCCGGTGCGGATCGCGGCCAGCCCGCTCACCACATTGGCGTGGGTGAGCCGCACGCCCTTGGGCAGCGCGGTGCTGCCGGAGGTGAACTGCACGATCGCCAGGTCGTCGGGGCCGTGTTCCGGCAGCGCGTCCGGGTCGGCGGTGACATCGGTGACCAGGTCGGTGGTGTCGACGAACTCGACGCCGATGTCGCCGATCAACGGGATCATCGAGGCGAACCGCGGCGACACCAGCACGGTCCGCATGTCGGCGGCGGCGGTGATCGCGGCCAGCTTGGCCGGGTAGGCGGCGGTGGCACGGGCGCCGGCGGGCAGCGGCAGGGGAGTCCCCGCCCCGCCCGCCGCGGCGATGCCGAAGAGCGAGACCAGGAACTCCGGCGCGTTGGGACACAGCACGCCCACCGGCTCACCGCGGCCGATCCCGCGCCGGACCAGCGCCGTCGCCGCGGTCTGCGCGCGCAGCCGCAGCTCGGCGTAGTCGACCCGTTCCGACACCGACCAGAATGTCGCGGGCACCCGCGGATGCGCGGCGGCGACGCCGGCCAGCAGCGTGGTGAGCGTTTCGCCCGAACGCGAGGAATTCATGCCGGAAACGACAACAGTGCCATATGAAATCGCGTTGAACGAATACCGAAATACGCGCGCCGATAATCACAGTCGATCGTCCAATTGCGCTGCCCGATAAAGATATTCGGCTATCGCCCGATCGGAGCAGACAATACTGCACGAATTCGCGGCGGCCCGGCGGTGACGATGAGCGGCGAAATCCCCGCACCGCAAACGCCGTAGGAGCTGCTGGTGACTTCCGATCATGTCGCGATCGACGACCCGACTCCGGTGCAGATCGCGGTGCTGGAAAGCGTCGCACCGCACTGCCGCCACGACCCATATCGCAGTTACACGACACTGCGGGCCGCGGGCCCGTTCGTCCCCGGCCCGCACGGGATCCACTTCGTGCCCCGGCACGCCGAAGCCCAGGCCATCCTGAGCGATCCGCGCTGGAGCCACGCGGAGGAGCCGGAGCTGCTGCACGGCGACAGCGAGGTGGAACTGCCCGGCTCGTTCCTGTGGATGGAGCCACCGGACCACACCCGGCTGCGCGGGTTGGTCGGCAAGGCGTTCACCGCGCGCACCGTCGCGGGGCTGCACGAGCGGGCCGAGCGCCTGGTCGACGGCCTCCTGACGGCGATGCTGGCCGAGGGCGAGACCGACGCGCTGGAGGCGCTGGCCTACCCGGTGCCGCTGACGCTGATCTGCGAATTGCTCGGTGTCCCCGCCGAATCCCATGCCCACGTTCGCGAGATCTCCGCGCACATCGCCCGCGGCCTCGACCCGGACACCCTGCTCAGCCCGGCCGAACTGGCCGCCCGCACCACCGCCGTGCACGCGTTCACCGACTTCTTCGGCGACCTGATCGCCCAGCGCCGCCGCGACCCCCGCGACGACCTGATCACCGCGCTGGTCCAGGCCGAGGACGCCGGCGTGCGGCTGACCCGCACCGAACTGATCGGCACCCTGCTGATCCTGGTGGTGGCGGGCCACGAGACCACCGTCAACCTGATCGGCAACGGCCTGCTGGCACTGATCCGCCATCCCGACCAGTTCCGGCGGTTGCGCGAGGATCCGGCGCTGTGCGCGCCCGCGGTCGACGAGGTGCTGCGCTACGACCCGCCCGTGCACCTGACCACCCGCACCGCGCGGCACGAGATCGAGCTCGCAGGCCGGACTTTCGTGCCCGGTGACGCGGTGATCGTGCTGATCGGTTCGGCGGCCCGCGATCCCGGGGCCTTCCCGGACGCCGACCGGTTCGACATCGGCCGCTACCGGCCCGGTCAGCGTCCGGAGCGGCATCTGTCGTTCGGGCTCGGCCTGCACTACTGCCTCGGCGCCCCACTGGCCCGCCTGGAGATGCAGGCGGTGCTGCGGGCCGTGTCCACCCGGGTCGAGCGGATGCATCTGCTCGCCGAACCGCCGTATCGCCCGAACGTGGTCGTGCGCGGCATGTCCGAACTGCGAATCAGCCTGGAGGGCCGATGAGTACCGCTGTCCCCGCCGACCTCACCTTCGACGCGTTCGCGCCCGAGCATCGCGCCGACCCGTACTCCGCCTACCATCGTGTGCGCGAGGCGACGCCCCTGTTCCCCTACGCCCTCGGCGACGTCCCGGTGACGCTGGTGACCCGCTATGCGGAGTGTGCCGAAGTCCTCACCGGCGCCGACTGGGGCCACGGCTACGCGGCGGGGATCAGCCCGTTCCGCGACACCACCGCCGCCATCCCGGGGTCCTTCGTTCGGATGGACCCGCCCGAGCACGGCCGCTACCGCAAGCTGGTGGCGAAAGCGTTCACCCCCGCGACGATCGGCGAGCTGGCGCCGCTGGCGGGCACCGTGGTCGACGGGCTGGTCGACGCCGCGCTCGAACGCGGTGCGCTCGACGTGCTCGACGATCTGGCGGTGCCGCTGGCCGTCGCCATGGTCGCGGTGCGGCTGCTCGGCGCCGACGCGGCCGACGGACCCAGCTTCCGCGCCTGGCAATTGGCGATCGCGCGGGGCAGCGACCCCGACTCGCTGCTGGGGCCCGACGACATCAGCGCCCGCACCGACGCCGCGATCGCCTGCATGGGCCACTTCGCGCGGCTCATCGCCGAGAAGAAGCAGCAGCCGGGCCCCGACCTGCTCAGCGAACTGGTCGCGGCGAGCGTGTCCGGTGACCTCCCCAGCGAACCCGAGGTGATCGGGATGTCGCTGCTGCTGCTCGTCGCGGGCATGGAGACCTCGATCAACCTGATCGGCAACGGCCTGCTCGCGCTGCTGCGCCATCCCACCCAGCTGGCGCTGCTGCGCGCGCACCCCGAACTGATCGGGCCCGCGATCGACGAGATGCTGCGCTACGACGCGCCGACCCAGTTCACGATCCGGGTCGCGCTCGACGACACCGAGGTGGGCGGGCACACCTTCCGCCGTGGCGACGGTGTCGTGGTGCTCACCGGCTCGGCCAACCGCGACGAACGGGTCTACCGCGACGCCGACACCTTCGACATCACCCGGTTCACCGGAAACCGGCCGCCGCGCAAGCATCTCGGGTTCAGCCTGGGCATCCACTACTGCGTGGGCGCCCCCCTGGCCCGGCTCGAGGCCGAGGCCGCGATTCTCGCCCTGCTGGACCGGGCGCCCGCGCTGGCCCTGGCCGACGCGCCGATCGTGTACCGCCCCAGCCTGATCCACCGCGGCATCCTGCATCTGCCGGTGACGCTGTGACCGCGCGCCGCGGGCACGCGATCGTCATCGGCGCCGGGGTCGCCGGGCTGCTGGCCGCGCGGGTGCTCGCCGACACCTTCGAGCGGGTCACCCTGGTCGAACGCGACGAGCTCGACGCGAAAGAGACCGTGCGCCGCGGTGTTCCGCAGGCCTGGCACCTGCACGGCCTGCTCGACCGGGGCCGCCGCATCATGGAGGAGCTCTACCCGGGCTGCACCGAGCAGGCGGTCTCGGACGGCGCGACCGTCGCCGAGGTGCTGGTCGGCACCCGGTGGTATGTCGGCGGCTCCCGGCTCGCGGCGGGCTCGACCGGACTCACCTCGGTGATCGCGACCCGCTCCCTGCTCGAGGCGGTGCTGCGCAGGCGGACGCTGCGGCTGCGCGGCATCGAACTGCTGACCCGCACGACGGTGCGGGGCCTGGTCGGCGACGCCCGGCGGGTGCGCGCGGTGACCGTCCTCGGGCCCGCGGGCGAGCAGACCCTGTTCGCGGACCTGGTCGTCGACGCGGGCGGGCGCGGATCGCGGATCACCCAGTGGCTCACCGCGATCGGGGCCGAGGTGCCCGAGGAGGAGCGGCTCGACGTCGATCTCGGCTACGCGTCGCGATTCTTCCGGCACCGGCCCGGTCAGCTCGGCGGGCAGGCCTCGGTCATCGTCTCGACCGGTGCGAACGGGCGCGGTGGCGGCGCGGTCCGGGTGGAGGGCGATCGGTGGCACGTCACCCTCGCCGGGATGCTCGGCGATCATCCGCCGGTCGACGACGCGGGGTTCCGCGACTACGCCGCCTCGCTGTCGGCCCCCGACATCCACACCATCGTGATCGGCTCCGAACCGCTCGGCGACGCGGTGCCGTACCGATTCCGGACCGCGGTGCGCCGCCGCTTCGACCGCCAGAGCGCCCCGCCCGACGGACTGCTCGTGCTCGGCGACGCGTTGTGCGCCTTCAATCCCCTCTACGCCCAGGGCATGACGGTCGCCGCGCTGCAAGCCGCGGCGCTGCGCGAGTGTCTCGGCACGGGGGAGACCGACCTGCCCGCGCGGTACTACGCGGCCGCCGCGGGCGCCGTCGAGGTGGCCTGGCAGCTCGCCGCCGGCTCGGATCTGCGGCATCCCGGCGTCGAGGGGCGGCGCACGGTGCGGACCCGGCTCACCAACGTCTTCGTCAGCCGGGTGCAGCACGTCGCGCACCACGATCCGCGCGTGGCCAGGACCTTCCTGCGGGTCGCCCACCTGGTCGACCCGCCCGCCGCGCTCACCGCGCCGGGCACGCTGCGCCGCATCCTCCTTCCCTGACCACCCACCGGAGAACCAGGAGACCCACCCATGACCTCCACGACTTCCCCGATCGATGCCCAGGCAGTCCAGACCGCACTGGTCCAGCTGTTCGGGCCGGACGGCCGCGCCGATCCGTACGCCCCCGCGCGCGTCCTGCGCGAGGCGGGCCCTATCCACCAGACCCCGCTCGGCCACCATGTGCTGACCCGCTACGAGGACTGCGCGGCCGTGCTGTCCACCACCGCGTGGAGCCACGCCGAGGAAGCGGCGATGATGCACCCGACGGTGTCGCCGGAGAACGCCGCCGAGGAACTGCCCACCTCGTTCCTGTGGATGGAGCCGCCGGACCACACCCGTCTGCGCAACCTCGTCACCAAGGGTTTCACCCCGCGTATGGTGACTCGGCTGCGTCCGCGGATCGAGCAGCTGTGCGAGCAGCTCGTCGACGACGCCCTGGCCGCCGGCGAATTCGACCTCGTCGAGAAGATCGCCTACCCGCTGCCGCTGATCATCGCCTGCGAGCTGATCGGCGTGCCCGAGGAGGCCTACGACCAGGTCCACCGATGGTCCCAGGACCTGGCCCGCGGCTTCGACCACGACTACACGCTGCCCGAGGAATGCCTGACCGCCCGCAGTGCCGCCTCGCGCGGGTTCATGGGCTACTTCCGCGAGCTGCTCGACGAGCGGCGCGTCACTCCGCGCGACGACCTGCTCAGTGTGCTGTCCCAGGTCGAGGACCGCGGTGACGTGCTCACCGAGCAGGAACTCCTCGCGACCTGCATCACCACATTCGTCGCCGGGCACGAGACCACCGCCAATCTGATCGGCACCGGCATGCTGCGCCTGCTGCGCAACCCCGATCAGATCCAGCTGTTGCGCGATCGTCCCGAACTGCTCTGCGTCGCCCCCGACGAACTGCTGCGGCTCGACCCGTCGGTGCAGATCACCACGCGCGCCGCGACCCGCCCGATCACCGTCGCCGGGCACGAGTTCGAGCAGGGCGAAGGCGTGGTGGTGCTGATCAATTCGGCCAACCACGATCCGGCCGCCTATGCCGATCCCGACCGGGTCGACCTGACCCGCTATTCCGATCCGAGGAATCCGGCCAAGAAGCACCTCGGGTTCAGCCTCGGCATCCACTACTGCCTCGGCGCCCCGCTGGCGCTGCTGGAGATGGAGATCCTGCTCGACGTGCTGCTGCGCAAGGTCCGCACGTTCGAATTGCGCTCGGAGAACCCGCCGTTCAAGCCGAACGTCGTCATCCGCGGTCTGGAATCGCTGCCGGTCGCGGTCACCCCGGCCTGATCCGACTCCCGGTCACAGCCCCGCCGGTCCGACCGGCGGGGCTGTGTGCTGTCAGGGCCGGGTGGTCGGGATATCCAGTGCCGTAAGGAAAGCCGTCGCCGCCGGGCTGCGGTCGGTGCGGTTCCACACGACGTATTCGACGCGGGTCGGCGCGTCGGCGACCTCGACGATGCGCACGCCGGTGAGCTGCGGGGCGTAGGCGGCGGGCATCATCGCCACGCACAGGTCCTGGCTCACGAGGCGGGCGATGTAGTCGGCGGTGGTCACCTCGAAGGCGACGTCGCGGGTCAGGCCCGCCGCCGCGAAGGCCAGATCCGATTGGCTCCGGCCCGCCGTGCCCGCGGGCAGGTCGACGAACACCTCGTCCGAGAGCCTGCGCAGGTCGACGGTCGGCTCGGCGGCGAGCGGGTGCCCCGGCGCGACCACCGCGACGAGCTTGCCGCGCGCGAGTTCGTGGACGGCGACCCCACTCGGCCGGGTGGTGGTGGGCAGGCCGAGGAAGGCGACATCGAGGACGCCCTGTTCGACCTGCTCGGCCAGATCCTCGCTCGCGCCGACCCGCAGGCTGATCCGCACGTGCGGGTAGGCGGCCCGGAACTCGCGCAGCGCGGCGGGCAGATCGACCGCGGCGACGGTCGGGATCAGACCCACCGCGAGCCTGCCCCGCACCTCGCCGACCGCCGCCGCCACCTCGGCCGCCGCCCGCTCGGCGGCGTCGAGGCACTGGCGGGCGGCCGGGAGGAAGGCCGCACCCGCCCGGGTCAGCCGGACCCTGCGGCTCGTCCGTTCGAACAGTTTCGCGCCCAGTTCGCGTTCCAGCCGGGCGATCTGGTGGCTCAGCGCCGACTGCACGACCAGGCACTGCTCGGCGGCCCGGGTGAAGCTGGTGGTCTCGGCGACGGCGAGGACGTAGCGCATCTGCTGGAGCTCCATCCATCAATCGTGAATCACGATCGGTGTGGTGACAAACATGTGTTGGATTCATTGATCGTCGCGCGGTTCGATGGAGTTCATGAAAAGCGCAGTGGCTCCGCCGGATTCCGGCGGCGCGGGGCGGGTGTCGCGGACCGCGATCACTGCCCTCGCGCCCGCGGCCTGGGGCACGACCTACGTGGTGACCACCGAACTCCTGCCGCCCGGTCACCCGCTGTTCGCCGGGCTGCTGCGCGCGTTGCCCGCCGGGCTGATCGCGCTCGCGCTGACCAGGATCCTGCCGCGCGGATTGTGGTGGGCGAAGGTCGCCGTGCTCGGGGTGCTCACCATCGGGGTGCCGTTCCCGCTGCTGTTCCTCGCGGCCGAGCACCTGCCCGGCGGGGTCGCCGCGACCCTGGCGGCGGCGCAACCGCTGGTCGTCGCGGTGCTGGCGCTGCCGGTGCTGGGGGAGCGGCCGTCGGCGCGGCGGCTGGTCTGGGGTGCGATCGGGGTCGCCGGGGTGGGGCTGGTGGTGCTCGGGCCCAGTGCGGTGCTCGACGTCGCCGGGGTCGCGGCCGGACTGGCGAGCGCCGCGTCGATGGCGCTGGGGCTGACCCTCACCAAACGCTGGGGGCGCCCGCCCGGGGCCGGTCCGGTGGCCGTCGCCGGGTGGCAGCTGACGGCGGGCGGGCTGATCCTGCTGCCGGTGACCGTCCTGGTCGAGGGCGCGCCACCCACGATCGACGGGCCCGCCGCGCTCGGCTACCTGTGGCTGGGTCTGTGCGGCGGATTGCTCGCCTACATCGTGTGGTTCCGCGGTCTGGGCTCGCTGCCGGTCACCTCGGTCGCGGTCCTGCTGTTGCTGTCGCCGCTGGTCGCGGCCGTGCTCGGCGCGGTCCTGCTCGGCCAATGGCTGGGTCCGGTCCAGCTCCTCGGGTTCGGGCTCGCGCTGTCCGCCATCGTGGCGGGCCAGCTCCCCGACCAGCCGATCACTCGCGCCACGAAACCTCGCTCACCAGAGAACAATTCATCACCGGTGTGCGTGCCGGTGTCGAGAGAAGGATGAGATGAAGCGAATGCTCGCTACCGCGGCCGCGGTGACCGGCCTCGCCGCGACCGTGCTGGTGCCGGCGGAACGGGCGGCGGCCGACAGTCCGCTGTTCCCGACCACCATCGCGCTCCCGGCCGGTTTCCAAGCGGAAGGAGTGGCGATCGGATCCCTGCCGATCGCCTACTTCGGTTCCATGGTAGACGGTTCCATCTACCGCGCCGATCTGGTGACCGGTCGCGGCGACCTGCTGGCCCGCGGCCCCGGTACCCAGGCCCTCGGCCTGCAACTCGACGACCGCGGCCGGCTGTTCGTCGCCGGCGGCACCGCCGGTGACTTCCGCGTCCTCGACGCCTGGACCGGTGCGACCCTGGCGACCTACCAGTTCGCTACCGGCCCACAGACATTCGTCAACGACGTGGTCCTCACCCCCGACGGTGCCTGGGTCACCGACTCCACCGCACCCGTCCTCTACCACCTGCCGATCGGCCCCGACGGCGCCCTCCCGGCGCCCGACGCGGTCCAGCGCATCCCGCTGACCGGCGACATCGCCTACGTCCCCGACGCTTTCAACGCCAACGGCATCGTCCGCACCCCCGACGGCACCGGCCTGCTCATCGTCCAGTCCGTCACCGGCCACCTCTTCCACGTCGACCCCGCCACCGGCACCACCCGCCGCGTCGACCTGGGCGCCGAATCGCTCCCCGACGGCGACGGCCTCCTCCTCCGGAACACCACCCTCTTCGCCGTCGAGAACCGCCACAACACCGTCGCCGTCATCGCCCTCGACCCCACCGGCCGCACCGGCACCCTCACCCACCGCCTCACCGACCCCCGCCTCGACGTCCCCGCCACCCTCGCCGCCTACGGCCCCCGCCTCTACCTCCCTAATGCCCGCTTCACCACCCCACCCACCCCCACCACGCCCTACTCCGCCACCGCCATCGACCTTCCACGCTGAACACCAGCGGCGTCGACCCCACCTGATGCGGGCCGGTACCTGACCACGGTGGGGAGTTTCGCGGTGGGATCCCTCGTGCGGCGGCGTGAGGTGCTGGTTCGACGCCGTCGACCACTGACCACTGGTGGCACGCGCGTGCACAGCCGGCGTCCTGCGCTGTAGGTCGTCGAGATGGCGTACCCGTCAGGCGTTCACCGCAATCGGTCATCGATTCTGAGCGCGGAGCGAATCATCCGACAGCGCCGAGCGTTCGTGGCCGACGCCGACTGGCGTCGAATCGCGATGCGGCACTGTCAGTGAACCGCTTCGGAGTCCACCTCGGTGAGGAAATGGTGGAGGTGGGTGGTGACGGCTTCCGGTTGTTCCAGGGTGCTGGAGTGGCCGCAGTCGGGGAGGTGGTGGAGGTGGGCGTGGGGGATCAGGGTGGCTATGCGGGCCGAGCAGGGCGGTGGGGTGGCGGTGTCGTCGGTGCCGACCAGGACGAGGGTGGGGGTGGTGATCGACGGGAGTTCGGGGGAGACGGAGGGGCGGGATGTGACGCCGTGGACGGCTTTGCGAAGGGCGACGCGGTCGGTCGTGGCCAGGCGGCGGGACCATTCGCGGAGGGTGGCGGGGGCGGCCGGGGAGGCGCGGAAGGCGGGGCCGAAGAGGTGCGGGGCGACGCGTCCGAGGATCGGGCGGTGGCCGAACCAGCGCAGGGCCCAGGCGAGGCGGTGGTATTCGGCGATCTTCGTGGGGTCTTCGGCGTCGGCGCTGGTGTCGAGCAGGGTGAGGGAGCGCAGGAGATGGGGATGTCGGGCGGCGAGGCGGAGGCCGACGAAGCCACCCATGGACAGGCCGACCCAGTGGACCGGTCCGGTGTGCAGGGCCTCGAGGAGGCCGACGGCGTCGGCGGTGAGGGTGTCCATGTCGTAGCCGTCGGGCGTGGGCGGGGTGTGGCCCTGGCCGCGCCAGTCGAGGGTGACGCAGCGGTAGTCGCGGTGCAGGGCTTCCAGCTGGGCACGGAACATCCAGCCACCGAACAGCAATCCGTGGCCGAAGACGACGGTGGGCGCGTCGGGCTTGCCTGCCGGGGTGCCGGTGTCGGTGTAGGCGATGGGCACACCGTCGACGACGACGAGGGGCATCGGGATCACGGCCGCTCGGTCACGGCGTGGCGATGCGCACATTGCGCATCGTGACCAGCGCTGTCGCGCACAGGGTTTCACCGGTGTCCTCGACCGAGAACACCTCCGCCGCGGCGATGGTGAGCAACGTGCCCGGCTTGATCACCCGGCCGCGCGCGATCACCGTCGCGCCCTTGGCCGGGGCGAGGATCTTCACCGTGTAGTCGACGGTCATATTGATCCAGCCGATCGGCAGCAGCGTGCCCGCCGCCGATCCCGCCGCGAAATCGGCGAGCGAGCCGAGCACGCCACCCTGGAAATAGCCGTCGTGCTGGGTGAGTTCGCGGCGGTGCGGCTGCACGATCTCGACCTCGCCGGGCTCGATCCGCCCGAAGTGGAACCCCAGATGGACGGCGGCGGGCATGGACAGCACCGCGGCGGGGACCACCTGGGCGAAATCGGGGTTCGGGGCCTGCGTCGTCATCGGGTCCGGCTCCTCTGTTCGGGGGTGGGTGGCCATGCCTCGAATCCTGCCGCCGCGTAGCGCGCCCGGGCAGCCGATCGCATGATCTTGCCACTGCTCGTCTTGCCCAACTGGTCCGGCAGCGTCAGCACCAGGTCGCCGACGGCGAGTTCGTGCTCGCGGATCACCGCCGCCCGGATCGCCCCGATCACCTCGGCGGGATCGGCGTCGAGCCGGTCGCGGCGCAGCTCCTGCACGACCACCAGTCGCTCACCCGCGTCACCGGGGTAGGCGAAGGCCGCCGAACCGCCGTGGCGCAGCGCGGGATGCGCGGACTGCACGGTGTCCTCGATGTCGTGCGGATAGTGGTTGCGGCCCCGGATGATCACCATGTCCTTGGTCCGGCCGACGACGTACAGTTCGCCGTCCACCAGCATCCCGACATCGCCGGTGCGCAGCCATTCGGTGCGCGGGTCGTCGGCGGTGCGGGCCCGCAACAGCTCGTCGGTCGCCTCGGGGCGCTGCCAATAGCCCTGCGCCACATGGTCACCGGTCACCCAGATCTCGCCGGTCCGGCCCGCCGGGCACGGCCGCAGCGTGGCGGTGTCGACGATGCGGACGCGTTCACCGGGCAGCACCCGACCGGAACTGACCAGCGTGCGCGCCTTGCCCGGCCGGGCGGGCTGGTAGCGGCCCGCCCCGAGCGCCGCGGTGTCGACGGTCAGTGTGCGCGGTCCGCGGCCTTTGTCGCTGCCGGTGACCAGCAGTGTCGCCTCGGCCAGCCCGTAGCAAGGGTAGAGCGAGGTGGCCCGGAAGCCGTGCGGGGCGAAGGTTTCGGCGAACCGGGCGAGGGTGCTCGGCCGGATCGGTTCGGCGCCGTTGAACGCGACCTGCCAGCTGGTGAGGTCGAGCTCGGGCAGTGGCTCGGCCGCGGCCCGGGCGACGCACGCGTCGAAGGCGAAGTTCGGGCCGCCGCTGGAATGCGCGCGGTACTCACTGATCGCCGTCAGCCACAGCAGCGGTCTGCGGACGAAGGCGGCCGGGGACATGAGCACGCTGGTCGCGCCCACCCAGAGCGGTTGCAGCACATTGCCGATCAGGCCCTGATCGTGGAACAGCGGCGCCCAGCCGACCACCGTCGACCCGCTGTCGTGCCCGAAGGCGTGCCGGATCATCTCCTGATTGGCGGCCAGATTGCGGTGCGAGACCATGACGCCCTTGGGCGCCGACGTAGACCCGGAGGTGTACTGCAAGAACGCCACCGCGCCGGGCTCGATCGGTTCGGTGGGGAACTCGGTGCGCGCCAAGGTGTCGACGGTCAGCCAGTAGGCGTGCGGCAGGAGCGGGGACAGCGCGATGCGTAGCGGCTCGAGCGCCCCGGTGACGGTGAGGACCGCGGCGGGCGCGCAATCCTGCACGATCGAACGCGTGGCGTGCTGGACGTGCGCGCGCCGCGGCGGATTCACCGGGACCGCGATCACCCGCGCGTACAGGCACCCGAAATAGGCGGCGAGGAAATCGAGTCCGGGCGGGAAGACCAGCAGCGCCCGCTCGCCCGGCGCGCACACCGCGCGCAGCTGCGCCGCCACCGCCATGGCCCTGACGTGCAGATCGGCGTAGCTGAGGTGGTCGGCCTCGGCGCCGGCGTCGTCGAGGAAGCGATAGGCGACGCGGTCCGGGGTGGCGTGCGCGCGCTCGCGCAAGACCTCGGGCAGCAGGAGAGTGCTCATCGGCTCGCTCCGAACGATACGGGCAGCCTGTCGAGTCCGCGGAGCAGGAAACTGTGTTCCTGCCAGGCGAATTCACCCTCCGGCGCGAATAGCCGCGGACGCCTGCGCAGGAGAGCGTCCAGGGCGATCCTGGTCTGGAGCTCCGCGAGGACGCCGCCGAGGCAGCCGTGCATGCCGTGCCCGAAGGCCAGGTGATCGCCGGGCGTGCGGGTGATGTCGAATTCGTCCGGGCGGGCGAAGATCTCGGGATCCCGATTGGCCGCGCCCAGGCACACCAGGACGTGGTCGCCGGCGCGGATCGTCTCCCCGCCGAGCTCCACGTCCCGCGTCGCCAGCCGCTTGGTCAGCTGCAGCGGCGCGTCGTAGCGCAGCGCCTCCGCGACCGCGGCGCCCAGCCGGGCGGGCTCCCGGCGCACCATGGCGGCCTGATCCGGGTGCCGCAGCAGGGCCAGGGTGGCGGTGCCGATGAGTGACTTGGTCGTCTCGGTGCCTGCGACGAAACACATGATGCAGACGAAGATCAGTTCCTCGTCGGTCAGGTGGTCACCACCCGCGGTGCGGGCGGCGAGCAAGCGGCTGATCAGGTCGTCGCCGGGGGCGGCGCGGCGTTCGGCGAGCACCTCGGCCAGCGCGTCGGCGAACAACTCGACGACCGTACGCACCCGGGTCAGGTCCTCGGCCTTCATCAGACCGGGCTCGAGCAGGAAGCGGATGTCGTGCGTCCAGCCCCCGACCCACGCGTGCAGGGCGGGCGGCAGCGCCATCCACTCACACAGCACCGCGACCGGGAGCGGTCCGGCCAGCTCGGCGATCACGTCGGCCTCGCCCGCGGCGACCGCGGGGCGCAACAGCCGGTCGGCGATGGTGGCCACCAGGGATTCCAGGGTCGCGATGGTGCGCGCCGTGAACACCTTGTTCACCAGGCCGCGCAGCCGGGCATGCTCGGGATTGTCGGTGAACACCAGCGAGGTGCGGCCGAGCCGTTCGATCCGGGCGACCTCCGGCTGACCGAGCCTGCGGGCCTGCTCGGTCACCAGCCGCGGGATCAGCCCCGCGCTGAAGGATTTGTCGTGCAGCACGGTGCGCGCGTCGGCGTGGCGGGTCAGCACCCACATGCCGAGCGTCCTGTGTACCGGGCGCGCCTCTCTCAGCGCCCGGTACACCGGGTACGGATCGCGCCGGAACTCGGCGCTGAACGGGTTGAACCGGATCGACGGGCGCGCCGCGGAGAGTGTCATCCTCGGCCCCGGCGCTGGAAGAAGGTATCCGGATAGGGGCGGGCGACGATGCGCAACAGACCGAGTTTGCCCATCCGGAAGCCCAGTGCCGACAGCTTCAGATACCGCTCGTACCGGGCGACGGTCTCCGTGCCGACCAGCGCGACGGCCTCGGCCCGGTGCTCGCGCAGGCGGCGCGCCCACTGCTCGCAGGTCCAGGCGTAGTCGAGCCGGTCGTCGGTGAGCGCCGCGATCTCGAAGAGGCCGTCGGCGGCCGCGGTGATCTCGGCGAGGGTCGGCAGGTCGGCGTCGGGGAAGATCTCCTGCTGCATGAACGCGCTGGCCTGCTCGCGGCGCATATTGCCGTAGGCGATCGTCTGCAGCGACAGGGTGCCGTCGGCGGTGAGCCAGTCCCGGCAGCGGGTGAAGAACTCCCGGTACACCGCGATCTTCGCGGCGGGGGTGTCGTCGGGCCGCGCGAAGTGCTCGAACGCGCCGATCGAGATGATCCCGTCGAACCGGGCGCCCGGCTCGTAATGTACCCAGCTCTCGGTGCGCACCTCGACCCCGGGCAGCGCCAGGGACCGGACGTGATCGGCCTGTTCGTCGCTGAGGGTCAGGCCGACCATCCGGGGAACGCGGTGGTCGCGGCTGCCGCGCGCGAGTACCGCGCCCCAGCCGCAGCCGATGTCGAGCACCGACTCCGCCTGGTCGGCGCCGACCGCGCTCAGGTGGTGCCGGAGTTTGCGCTCCTGCGCGGATTCGAGGGTGTCGCCGGGGGCGGCGGGCATGGCGCACGAGTAGCTGAGCGAGTCGTCGAGCCACAGGCGGTAGAAGGCGTTGCCGATGTCGTAGTGGTGCCGGATCGCCGCGGCCGCGGCGTCGGCGCGGGCGGCATCGGCCACCTCGGTCACGGGCGGCCCGCGTTCGCGGTCAGCTGCTCGTGCAGGTGGCCGGCGACCGCGTCCAGGGTCGGGTTCTCGTAGAGGTCGTCGGGCGACAGGTCGACGCCGAACTTCTCCTCCACCTCGATGAGCAGGGCGACCGCCAGCGCCGAATCGACACCGAGACGGTCGAAGTCGGCGAGCGGGTCGATGGTGGCGGCCGGGACCTCGAGCAGCTGCCCGAGATACTCCTGGCACCACGTGACGATGGCTTCTCTACTGGTGTCCACGACGGCTCCTCATGCGCGTTTGGCGGCCAGCCGGTCGGCCGAGGGGATCTTCAGATCCCAGGCCAGACCGAAGGTTTCGAGCGTCCAGATCAGCCAGTAGCCGGGATCGAGCCGGTACCAGTGCAATCCGAACGACGGTGACTCGGGGAAGGCGTGATGATTGTTGTGCCAGGACTCGCCGAGGGTGATCAGCGCGAACACGCCGCCGTTGCGGCTGTTCTCCCTGGACCGATACGGACGGGTGCCGACCATGTGCAGGAACGAGTTGATCGCCCAGACGATGTGCTCGAGCAGGAAGATCCGCACGAAACCGCCCCACAGCAGACCACTCACGGCGCCGGTCCAGCTCAGCGTGAGCAGCCCACCCAGCACGGTGGGAATCAGCAGGCCCAGGCCCACCCACCAGTAGTAGAGCCGTGCCACCCGCACCAGCGACCGGTCCTTGATCAGGTCGGGCGCGTAATGGACGATGTTCGGGTATTCGTGGCGGCGCATCCACAGGAAATGCGAGTGCGCCAGCCCGCGCAGCGCACCGCGCAGTCCGTCACCGGAGAGGTTGGGAGAGTGCGGATCTCCCTCGCGATCGCTGTATTCGTGATGGCGCCGGTGCAGCGCCACCCACGACACCACCGGACCCTGCCCGGCCATCGAGCCGAGCACCGCCAGCACGGCCGTGACCGTGGGCGTGGTGCGGAAGGTGCGATGGGTGAACAGGCGGTGGTAGCCGACGGTGATGCCGAGACCGGTCAGCAGCCACATCCCGAACAGCAGCGCGAACTCCATGGCGCCGAACGGGCGCACGAACAGGAAGGCCAGCGCGGCAACGGTTCCCACGATCGGCGCGACGTCGAAGAGCAGGAAGTGCCTGCGCTGGAGTCGATGGATGTAGGGGTTGCTGATCGTCTTCTTCCGCGGCGCGGTGTCTTCTCGCGTCATCTCACCCTCGTCAGATCGCCGATCCGGACACGGCGACCGTAACAACGGGCGAAGCCCACGGCGTCGCGTCGCCGTGGGCTTCGATCGTGGGATCGGACTTGTGGATGGCGGGTCAGCGGGCGCCCGCGCGCAGCACCACCTTGCCGTTGCGGCCGGGTGTCTCGGACACGACCGCCGCCTCGCCCGCCCGGTCGAGCGGAAACTCCGCCTGTACCTCGAGCCGTAAGGTGCCCGCGGCGGCCAGGCCGACGAGCTCGGTGATCAGGCGCACGTAGTCGGCGCGATCGATCTCGCTGGCGCGCTGCTGGCCCCAGAAGCCTTTCACCACCGTCTGTTTGAAGATGACGGCGCCGGTGTCGATGACCAGCGGCTGACCCGACAGCGCGCCGAAGGAGATCAGCTCACCGCGCGGCGCCAGCAGCGACATGAGCGCGCCCGCGGCGGGCCCGCTGACCTGGTCCACCGCCCGCACGATCGGCTCGCCGTTGGTGACCTCGGCCGCGCGCGCCGCCCAGCCCTCGGTCTCGGTGTCGATCACCGGGCCGTAGCCGAACTGCTCCAGCGCCCGCACCGCGTCCG
This sequence comes from Nocardia fodinahabitans, assembly GCF_052983615.1. NCBI lineage: Bacteria > Bacillati > Actinomycetota > Actinomycetes > Mycobacteriales > Nocardiaceae > Nocardia > Nocardia fodinahabitans. The sequence goes on along the minus strand of NZ_JBRJJC010000001.1, from coordinate 345,424 downwards.
GCCCGCGCACCAGACTGAGCACCCGCACGCCGCGCTGCTGGGCGAACAGGTTGAGCAGGCGGCCGACCGCGCCGTTGGCGGCGTTCACCGTGATCCACTGCCCTGGATGCACCCGCAGATCGTCGAGCAGCATGAGCGCGCTCAGCGGCATGGCCAGCAGCTGGCAGGCGGTCTCGTCGGGGACCTCGGGCGGCATCGGGACGACCTGGTCGCCCCGAACGATGACGAAGTCGGCCCAGGCCGCGCGAGCGCCCGCCACGGCCACCCGCCGACCCACCGCGACACCGCCCGCGCCGGGACCCACCGCATCGACCACGCCGACCGCCTCGGTGCCGGGAATCGCCGGGAGCGGCGGCCGGTAGCCGTAGACGCCACGGATGATGGCCAGGTCGTGGTTGTGGATCGGCGACAGCGTCATCGCGATCCGCGCCTCGCCCGGTCCCGGCTCCGGTGGCGGCACCTCCTGCGCGGTGAGCACGTCCTTCGGGTCGCCGAACCGGTCGATGACAACTGCCTGCATGTCCGCCTCCGTGGTGGTTGCGAGTCCCTGCACGAGCATGGTCGTGTCCCATTGTGGCACCGCGGTCGCGGCGGGCCGGTCAGGCGCCCGGGGCGGCGGTGCCCAGCCATCGGGCGAGGTCGGCGTGCAGGGAGTCGACGGCGGCCGGCAGCTCGGGGCGGATCGGGGTGAAGTGCGACACGCCCGCAGTCTAGGTGGGCTGTGCGGCAGGACCGGCGCGGAAAGTCAATACGCCGCAGGGTGGATGGGGTGCGGCGGCGGTACCGTCCGGAAATAGCCCGCACGGTGGACGAAGTGGACCCGCCACCGCGCCTACGCTCACCCCATGGCTGAGGCACTCGGAACGCGTTCGCCCACAGTATCTTCCGGTCGACGGATCGCCGAGGTCGACATCCTGCGCGGGTTCGCCCTGTTCGGCATCCTGATCACCAACCTGATCGTGGCGACCACGCTGTGGTCGGCGACCGGGACCCGGGAGAAGCCGGTGCCGGTTTTCGACGGCACCGCCGACCAGCTGGTGCGCGCCACCGTCGACGCGCTGTTCACCGGCCGGTTCTACCTGCTGTTCGCGTTCCTGTTCGGGTACTCGTTCACCCTGCAGATCGCGGCCGCCGAGCGCGCGGGCGCCGCACCGGCCCGGCGGCTGCTGCGGCGATGCGCCACGCTCATGGCGATCGGGCTCGTCCACGTGTATCTGCTGTGGATCGGCGACATCCTCACCCTGTACGCGTTCTTGTGCCTGCATCTGATCCTGCTGCGCAGGCTGCGGCCGCGCACCGCCGTCATCACCGGGGTGGCGCTCTACACGGTGTGGTCGGTGTGGAGTTTCCTGCCCGGTGAGACGAGCATTCTCGGGTTGGGCGAGTTCTTCGACCTGCCGAAGCTGGCCGCCGACTACACCGGCAGCTTCGCGGAGACCTTCGCGGCGCAGACCGCGCTCGCACCGGTGTTCCTGCTGCTGATCTGGTTCGCCCAGGGCATTCCGAGTTTCGCCATGTTCCTGCTCGGCATGGCGGCGGGCAAGCGGAACCTGTTCGAGGACCCGGACACCGTGCGCCGGTGGTCTTCCCGCGCGATGGTGATCGGCTTCGGCCTCGGCCTGCCGATCTCGGCGCTGACCTTCGCCGACGTCATGGGCTGGTGGAACGCGCCCGCACTGATCCACGGCCTGCAGTACCTCGTCGGACCCGCCATGACCTTCGCCTACGTCGCCGTCGTCGTGCGGCTCGCCCGGTCGGCCCGTACCGGCCGCTGCGCCGCCCGGGTCGCACCGGCGGGCCGGATGGCGGCGTCGAACTACATCGGCCAATCGATCGTGCTCATGGTCGTTTACACCGGCTACGGCTTCGCCCTCGCCGACGACATCCCACCCCTGGGCGTCGTCGGAATCGGCCTGCTCACCTTCGCCGCTCAGCTGGCACTGAGCGCCTGGTGGTTGCGCGGTCACCCGTACGGGCCGATCGAATGGGTCCTGCGCGCCGCGACCTACCTGACCATCCCGGCGTGGCGCCGGTCGACCGAATCGGTCGCGGTACACCCCCGATAGCCGGCTGCCGCCGGGCAGCGGTCGATGCTGCTTCACTTGGGGCCATGACGACCGATATCCCGAGTTCCCGGGCCCGCACGATTCTCGCGTTCACCGCGCTCGGTCTCGTGTGTGGGCTGGCCGCGATGGGCTTGTTCCAATGGTGGGCGAGCGGCGTCGACATCTTCGTGGTCTACGGCGGCAGCTACGAGCCGTGGTCCCCGGCATCGGGGAGTGTCGACGCGGAGCCGATAGGGAGCTTCGGTGACGAGACGGTGCGATTGCGCATCGGTCTGGTCGCCGTACCTACGGTGATCGGACTGCTGGCCGGACTCGTGCTGGCCTGGGCCGGCTGGCGAGGAGTCAGAACCGCGGCGGCGGGCTCCGGCGATACGCCATCGTCGAGGTAACCCGGGGCGGCGTAGGCGGTTTCGGTCACGCGGAGGTGTCCGGGGCCGCGGGGCGGTGGAACTCGGCGCGCCAGCGGTGGCGGCCGGGAGCGTCGGGGCGGGGAAGGCGTTCGACGCGGATCGCGGTGAGGTCGGGGGTGGCGAAGGAGTTCAGGTCGGCGGGGGTGAGGGCCAGGGTGGGCCCGGTACGGGGAGGGTGGCGATGTCGGCGATGACCAGGAGGGTGGCGTCGGGGGCCAGGAAGCCGCGGATGGCGGCGATCGAGGCCGCGCGGACGGCAGGGGGCAGGGACTGGATGGTGATGGACTCGATCACCAGGTCGAAGGCGCCCAGCCAGGCGGCGGGCGGGTGTAGGAGGTCGGCGACCTTGTAGGTGACCGGGGACTGGGGGAAGCGGGCGCGAGCGCCGCGGATGGCGGTGGGGGAGATGTCGAAGGCGGTGGTGCGGATGCCCTGGGCGGCAACGAATTCGGCGTCGACGCCGTACCCGCAGCCGACGACGAGGGCGCGGCCGCCCAGGGGTGCCGGGGTGGTGGTGAGCCAGTCGACCAGCAGCGGATTGGGGTCGTCGCGGTCCCACGGAACGACCGAGGTCCCCGCCGCGGCCTCGGCGTAGAGCGGTTCGAACCAGCCGGTCGGATCGTCGGCCGCCAGCGCCTGGGCGGCGAGTCGACGGTCGGCGGACGGCTGCGCGTCGGTCATGGTTCCAGTCTCCACCACCGCGCGCGAGACCGCCGCACGACATCCGGCGCGCCCCGGGAAAGGATTCGGCGGATCAGGGAATCAGCACGACTTTTCCTGTGGTCGACCGGTTTTCGAGGGATTCGTGCGCCAGGGCGGCCTCGGCGAGCGGGAACTCGGTGATCGCGGGCCGGAACAGGCCGTCGGCGGCGGCGGTCAGTGCCCGCTGGGACAGGGCCAGCAGGTCGCCGCCCGCGCGTTCCAGCATCGGCGGACCGAGCACCGAGCGGGAGGTGATGCCCCGCGCGGCCGGGTCGACGGCGGTCGGCGCGCCGCTGGACCAGCCGAAGATCAGGTGTCTGCCACCGGGACCGAGCAGCTCGACCGCAGCGGCACCGATCGCGCCCCCGACACCGTCGAACACGTCGGTCGCCGCCCGGCCGCCCAGCTGTGCGCGGACCTTCGCCTGCCAGTCCGCTGCGGTGTAGTCGACCGCGATATCGGCACCGTTCGCCGCGACCTGGCGCACCTTGTCCGGGCCACCGGCCAGGCCGACCACGGTCGCGCCCGCCGCCACGGCGTACTGCACGAGCAGGGTGCCGATGCCGCCGGCCGCGGCGGGCACCACCGCGACGCTGTCGGCGTCGAGCTCGGTGAACAGCAGGATGCCCAGGGTCGTGCGCCCGGTCCCGAGCATCGCGACCGCCGCGCTGGGTGACACCCCATCCGGGATGGTCAGCAGCCGGTCGGCGTCGGCCGTCGCGAACTCGGCGTAACCTCCGGGCGCGGCGCCCAGATGGGCGACCACCCGGGTGCCGAGCAGACCCGGGTCGACACCTTCGCCGACCCGGTCGACCGTGCCCGCGACCTCGCGACCCGGCACCGTCGGCAGCGACGGGACGGGGAACGGACCGGGTTCACCACGCCGCAGCGCGGTATCGACCAGGTGGACGCCGCCGGCCGCCACCGCGATGCGCACCTGACCGGGCGCCGGCTCGGGATCGGGGACGGACTCGTAGCGGAGGTTGGCGGCCGGACCGAATTCGTGCAATCGGATTGCGTGCATGCGACCACTGTTCAACCTGAACAGCGCTCGAGGTCAAGCCGGTCCGTCGGTGGCAGCGGCGGTACGGCGTTCGGCGCGGGCGGCGAAACCGTCGCACAGTGCTTCGAGGCCGAGGAACAGCAGGTCCTCGGAGGTCAGGTCGCTCACACCGGCGCCGTTGAGCTCCGCCAGCGCGGGTGGCACCGGGAACGACGGGGTGCCGTCGAGCAGGTCGCGTAGGCCGTTCGCGTCGTCGGTGGCGGTGCGTTTCTCCGCCAGCAGCGCGCCGCCGACCACGGGCAGGCTGGCGCCGGAGATGTAGTTCCAGACCGTGAACGCCATGGTGGTGGCCTCGCGGGCCGAGACATCGAGCGCGCGCAGGCCCTCGACCAGCCAGGCGAGGCTGGTCAGACCTTGTGGACCGAAGCTGTAGCGGGGGACCGCGAAGGTCAGCAGCACCCAGGGATGCTGCTGGTAGAGCTGCCAATCGATCTCGGCCGCGATGCGGACCCGGTCGCGCCAGGTCCAGCCCCGGCCGGTCGGGTCCGGGTACGGATGCCGGGCCGCGATCTCGTCGGTCATGGCCGCGATCAGCTCGTCCTTGTTCGCCACGTGGCGATACAGCGACATGGTGCCGACGTCGAGCCGATCGGCGATGCGGCGCATCGACACCGCGTCGAGCCCGTCGGCGTCGGCGAGGGCGATCGCGGCGTCGACGATCGCGGTGCGTGTGAGCTTCGCATCAGTCATCCCATGACTCACTTTCCGTTTCGCCTTTCGGTGCGTACACTGTACCCGTTCCCCGCGTACGGTGTACGCAAACCCCTGGAAGGATGTCGGAATGACGAAGCTGGACCCGGCGGTGCCCACCGCGGTCGCCGGTGGACGCCGCGCATGGCTCGGATTGGGCGTGCTGCTGCTGCCGGTGCTGCTGGTGTCGATGGACATCTCGGTGCTGTTCCTCGCCATGCCGACGCTCACCGCCGACCTGGATCCCAGTGCCTCCCAGCAACTCTGGATCCTCGACATCTACGGGTTCATGCTGGCCGGTCTGCTCATCACGATGGGCAACCTCGGCGATCGGATCGGCAGGCGCAACATCCTGCTCGTCGGCGCCACCATCTTCGGCCTCGCCTCGGTGCTCGCCGCGTTCGCGCCCAGCGCCGCCGTCCTCATCGCCGCGCGCGTGCTGATGGGTATCGGCGGCGCGACCCTGCTGCCGTCGAGCCTCGCGCTGATCTCCAGCCTGTTCCCCGACGCGCGCGAACGCGCGACCGCGATCGGTATCTGGACCGCGTTCTTCGCCGGCGGCTCGGCCGTCGGGCCGATCATCGGCGGGCTGCTGCTGCACCATTTCTGGTGGGGCTCGGTCTTCCTGATCAACATCCCCGTGCTGGCGATCCTGCTGGTGTTCGGGCCGATCCTGCTGCCCGAACACCGCTCGACCGCGCTCGGCCCGCTCGATCTGCCCAGCGTCGTCCTTTCGATCGGCGGCATCCTGCCGGTGGTCTACGGGATCAAGCACCTCGCGGCCGAGGGCTTCGACCTCACCTCGCTGGTGATCGCGGCGTTCGGCGTGCTGGTACTGGTGGCGTTCGTGCGCAGGCAGCGTCAGCTGAGCGAGCCGCTGCTCGACCTGAGCCTGTTCACCCGGCCGCTGTTCCGGGTCGCCATCGGCGCGAGCTTGGTCGGCATGATGTCGCTGGCCGCGATGAGCTACCTGACCAGCATCTACCTGCAGTCGGTGACCGGGCGTGACCCGCTGCAGGCGGCGCTGCTCGGGATCCCGATGGCGATCGCGGTGTTCGTCTTCTCGATGAGCGGCGCGCGGGTCGGGCGAGCGCTCGGCGTGCGGGCGACCTTCACCCTCGCGCTGGCGATGTCGGCCCTCGGAAATCTGATGTTGCTCGGCGTCGGCGTCGACGGTGGGCTGCCCTGGTACATCCTCGGTTCGGTGATCGCCGGTATCGGCTACGGCATTTCGTTCACGCTGGTCTCGGATGTGGCGGTCTCGGCCGTGCCCGCCGAGCGGGCCGGCTCGGCGGTCGGTATCTCCGAGACCAGCTTCGAGCTCGGCAACGCGCTCGGTCTGGCGCTGCTCGGCTCGGTGGCGGCGCTGGTCTTCCGGTCGGGTGGCGACTTCGGCGACACCCTCGGGGAAACCATCGCCGAGGCGAACGGCGACGCGGGGCTGATCGACGCGGCGCGCGAGTCCTTCGTCAGCGGTATGCATGTCGCGACCGCGGGCGGCGCGCTGCTGCTGATCGCGATGGCGGCGCTGGCCTGGCGTTCGGCGCGCAGCGCCCGCTGAGCCACGACCGCGGGGCGGGGTGACCGGCGCCACTGGGCGCCCTCACCGGGCGGATGTCCAGGTCCGTTGCATAGGATCGGCGGATGCGAAACGAGGGTGCGGCGGGCCTGGCGACCTTGCTCGCCCTGGCCGATTCGCGCCTGCCCATCGGCGGGCACGTGCACTCCGGTGGGGTCGAGGAGGCGGTGTCGTCGGGGCTGTTGCGCGACAACGCCAGTGTCGAGCTGTATCTGCGCCGGCGGATCGCCACCTCCGGGCTCGTCGCCGCCTCACTCGCGGCCGCCGTCTGCGGCGCGACGCTGACCCCCGAACGCGCCGATCTCGAAGCCGACGCCAGGACGCCCTCGCCTGCCGCGCGGGCGGCCTCGCGCGCGCAGGGGCGCGGCCTGCTCCGGCTGGCCAAACAGCTGTGGCCGGAACAGGAATGGGCCCGCGCCGGCCTGCGGCCGCATCTGTCGACGGTGTTCGGGATGGTCGGCGCCGCCTGCGGCGCGAGCCCCGAACAGCTCGCGGGCGTCGTCGTCTACACCACGCTCACCGGCGCGGCCACGGCGGCACAGCGCCTGCTCGCCCTCGACCCCGCCGCCATCGCCGCGGGCACGATGCGGCTGGCCCCGCTGTGCGACCGGATCGCCGCCGAGGCGGCCACCGGCCCGGCCGCGCTGTCCGACCCGCTGCAGGACGCGCTGGCCGAACGTCACTTGGATCGCGATATGCCGCTGTTCGCTTCGTAGCCGCCCGACATCCCCGTCCCCCGAGAAGGAGTTCCCATGCCGCCCCATCTGATCGACGGCGAACCGCACGATCACAGCCACGACCGCCCCAAGCGGCACCGCGCGCCGGGCGAGGCGCTGCGGATCGGCATCGGCGGCCCGGTCGGCTCCGGCAAGACCGCGCTGGTCGCGGCCCTGTGCAGGCAGCTGCGTGACGAACTGTCCCTCGCGGTGCTGACCAACGACATCTACACCACCGAGGACGCCGACTTCCTGCGCAGGCACGCGGTGCTGCCCGACGAGCGGATCACCGCCGTGCAGACCGGCGGCTGCCCGCACACCGCCATCCGCGACGACATCACCGCCAACCTCGACGCCATCGACGACCTGGTCGCGGCGAACCCGCCGCTGGACCTGATCCTGGTCGAGTCCGGCGGCGACAACCTCACCGCGACGTTCTCCTCCGGCCTGATCGACGCGCAGATCTTCGTCGTCGACGTGGCCGGCGGTGACAAGGTGCCGCGCAAGGGCGGCCCCGGCGTCACCTTCTCCGACCTGCTCGTGGTGAACAAGACCGACCTGGCGCCGCTGGTCGGTGCCGATCTGGGTGTCATGGAACGCGACGCGGCCAAAGTGCGCGAGGGCCGCCCCACCGCGCTGGTGTCGCTGACCGACGATCCCGCCGCGACGCCGGTGCTGGCGTGGGTGCGCGAGCAGCTGCGTGTGGCCGCCGAACAGGACGCGGCCACCGGCGTTGCGCACTGAGCTGAGCATCGTCGCGGCCCCGGGCAGGCTGCCGCGCATCGACGCGGTCGGCGGGCTGGCCGGGCGCTACACCGGCGCCGACACCGTGCACCTGATCGGGACCGCGGCGACCCCGCTCGGTGGGGACGAGCTCGATATCCGCATCGTCGTGCTGCCGGGTGCGCGCTTGATCGTCCGGTCGGTGGCGGCGACGATCGCGCTGCCGAGTGCGCGGACGCCGATGTCGGTGGGGCACTGGCACTTCGAGGTCGGCGCCGGCGCGGAACTGGATGTCGATCCCGAGCCGACGATCGTCGCCGGAGGCGCGCGGCATCACACGGTGACGACTGTGCGGCTGGCCGCCGACGCGCGGCTGCGGCTGCGCGAGCGGGTGCAGCTGGGACGCAGCGGTGAGGACGACGGCGAGTGGCGCGGTGACCTGATCGCCGATCTCGACGATCTGCCGCTGATCCGGCATCGCCTCGCCCTCGGCGCGGGCACGGCCACCGACGACCGGCTGAGCGCCGCGCGCGCCCTCGACAGCGAACTGCGCTATCCGGACGATCGCCCCGCCTGGTCCGGTGGTCTCGACGCGGTCCGGTTGCCGCTGGCCGCGGGCGGATCACTCGCGACCCGGACGAGCGCCCGCCTGCGCGCGGGCGAGCCGGCCGGTGCGGAGCACGCGGTCACGGTCGGATAGCACGGCAATGGGAGCCGGGGCGAACCCCGGCTCCCACTGCTGGATGGAACGACGATCAGGCGCTGACCAGCACCGCGTCATCGGCGATCGAGTCCGGCGCGGCCGCGCGCGGCGGCGCGAGGAACCCGCTCGCCGCGCCCACCGCCGCGCCGACACCGGCGCCGACGACCGTGAACGGCACCGACACCGCCATGTAGGCGGCCATCCCGCCGAGGATCGGGCCCGCGACCAGGCCGATCGGGACGAACGGGATACCGGCGACGAGGCCGGCCACCGCGCCGCCCGTGCTCGCCACCATGGCGAACGGGGTGGCCACCATCGACCCGACCGCCGCGCCGCGCGCGGCGGAGCCCAGGGTCTCCGAGGCGATCCGGTCCGAGCGGCTGCGCTCGAGCCCGACCGAGTCGAGGAAGGTCGCGAGGTTGGCCTCGGTGTTGGCCGCCGCGTCGTTGATCTGGATCGACGTGTCGACCGGGACGAAGTCCGGCACCGGGACCAGCTGGTCACCGAAGCGGAACTGTCCCGGCGGCGGCAGGATCGGCGGCACCGGCGCGACCGCGGTCGGCGCGTGCAGCGTGCCCACCGGGGACAGGTAGTCCGTCTCCGGGCCGGACCGCGACCACGCCAGCGAACTGCGCGTGTTCTCCGGCATCTGCTGGCCCACATAGGGGGTGGCGTTGGGCGCCACCGCGTCGAACTCCGGCCCGGCCGGATGCTCGGTTTGGGTCACCGCCGCCTGCGCGGGATCGGCATTCGCGGTGCCCGTGCCGATCAGGGCCATGACCAGGGGGACCGCTCCTGCCGCGACGACCGAACCGACCTTCTGTCGCTGCGGGCTCGGCGCCCTGTGTTTCCCCGTCGCCATAGATCACCTTTCATCCGGGGGATTGGTCACACATATGACGTCCGGCATTCGGACCGGGACCGGACCCGGATGGGTCCGAAACGACGGCAACCCGGAATACGGCGAAGGCCGGGCGGTTCGGGGAACCACCCGGCCTTCGTGACACGGTGCCTAGCCGACTTCGCGCTGCCGGAGCATCTTGCTGTTGTTGCCGGGCGGGGCGCCGAGGGCCGCCGCGAGTTCGTCGGCGTCGGCTTGGTCGGACTGGACCTCCTCGATCGCCAGCCGGGCGAAGACCCACTGCTCGGTGGCGGCCATCTGACCACGGTTGCGGCCCAGGAACGAGACGAACCAGCCGATCACAGTGACGATCCGGCTGCGGTATCCGACCAGGTAGTACAGGTGCAGCGCCAGCCAGGCCAGCCAGGCGAGGAAGCCGCTGAACTCGATCTTGCCGATCTGGCAGACGGCGTCGAAGCGCGAGATCGTCGCCATCGAGCCCTTGTTGAAGTACTTGAACGGCGTGCGCTGCTCGGGGGTCTGTCCCTTGAGCCCGGCCTTGATGGCCTTGGCCGCGTAGGTGGAACCCTGGATCGCGCCCTGCGCCTGACCCGGCACACCGGGCACCGACATGAGGTCGCCGACCACGAAGATGTTCGGATGCCCCTTGACCGTGAGGTCCGGCTCCACGATGACGCGCCCGGCCCGGTCGACCTCGGTGCCCTCGGAGCGCTCGGCGATCATCTTGCCCAGCGGGCTGGCCTGCACGCCGGCCGACCACACCTTGCAGGCCGATTCGATCCGGCGGGTGCTGCCGTCGGCGTCCTTGACGACGACGCCGTGCGCGTCGACATCGGTCACCATGGCGTTGAGCTGGATCTCCACGCCCATCTTCTCGAGTCGTTTGGCGGCCTTGGCGCCCAGCTTCGGGCCCATCGGGCCGAGCACCGCGCCCGCGCCCTCGAGCAGGATGACGCGCGCGTCGCGCGGGTCGATGGTGCGGAAGGTGCCGTCGAGTGTGCGGTCGGCGAGCTCGGCGATCTGCCCGGCCAGCTCCACACCGGTGGGACCGGCGCCGACGACGATGAAGGTGAGCAGCCGGTCGCGCTCCTCCTGCGTGGTCGCGAGTTCGGCCTGCTCGAAGGCGCCGAGGATGCGCGCGCGCAGTTCGAGGGCGTCATCGATGGTCTTCATACCGGGCGCGAAGGTGGCGAAGTGGTCGTTGCCGAAGTACGACTGCTGCGCGCCGGTGGCGACGATGAGGCTGTCGAAGGGGGTGACGGTGTCGCGATTGAGTAGTCGCGAGGTGACCGTGTTGTCGACCAGGTCGATGTCGTGGACGTCGCCGAGTAGCACCTGAGCGTTCTTCTGCTTGCGCAGCACCAGCCGGGTGGCGGGCGCGATCTCGCCGGTCGAGAGGATGCCGGTGGCCACCTGGTAGAGCAGCGGCTGGAACAGGTGGGTGGAGGTCTTGGAGATCAGGGTGATGTCGACATCGGCTTTGCGCAGGTGCCTGGTGCCGAACAACCCGCCGAACCCGGAACCGATCACCACCACACGGTGCCGCTGGTTCCCGACAGACTGAGTGCTCATCGTCCTGCTCCTCGACAGACTGGGGTGGGCCCCGCAATGGTGGTGACAGGGTTAACCGTAGTCGGCTCCGGAGGCAGCGTCGCCACGAGATCCCGGTTCCGATCTTGCTGTGGTGCGTTCACTCACCGGGAACCGCGTACCGCGGTGAGCGACACCACGGCACGCGGACCGGTCGACAAGATCGAGAATACGGGACGGGAAAGGTCAGCGACCGGCAAGAAGGAGTTCGGCGACCTTGGTGTCGGTCTCGGATCCCTCGGTGTAGCCGCCGTCGCTGCCGAGGGCGTTCATGATGGCCAGGGTGTAGCGCTCACCGTCGCCCGCGACACCGACGGAGTTGACCACCCAGCCGTCGGACTCGGCCGACCAGCCGTTCTTGAGGCCGGGCCGCATCCGCGCGCCCGCGCCCCACACGCCCCAGTGCTGGTTGGAGTCGACCGAGCGCATCCGGTCCAGCAGGTAGGCGAGGTCGTCGGGGTGCATGGTGTCGAGGATGGTGTTCATCAGCCGGTCCAGGTCGGCGGCGGTGCACTTCTGGAACGACCAGTCGGGGAACATCGCCGACGCGGTCGGCTGCGGGATCAGGCTGACCATGCCGTAGGCGCGGAACGCGTTGTTGTAGGCCATGCGGTCCATGCCGATGTACTTGTTCCACAGCACGTCGGCGGCGTGATCGTTGGAGGTGGCCAGCATGGATTCCATGTTGGCCCGGTCGTCGGGGGACAGGCCGATGGCGCCGACCCTGGCCCGGTTGAGCAGGTCCGCGGCGATGGCCAGCTTGATCGTCGAGGCGGTCCACACCTGGTTCTCGGCGTGCTCGTTGGCGTAGACGCCGCCGGACTGCCGGTCGCGCAGCACGTACCCGGTGACGCCGGGCCGCCCGGCTAGATAGGCGTTCACCCGCGCGATCCGCGAACTCATATCGCTGTCGAAGCCGGGCTGCGACACCTGCGTGAGCGCAGGCGGCACGGCATGGGCAGACGGAGCCAGTACGGGGACGCCCGGAGTGAGGACGGCCGCGGCGGCGAGGAGACAGGCGGTTGCTGCGACCCGGGGAACGACGCGGGTGGCGGGGGAACGGTCACGCACGAGGGACCACACTCGCACACCTGACGCCGTTGTGCACTACTTGAGGTGCGCACCCGAGTGTGTTACAGCGCCGTTGCGCCGCACCGGGTTTCCGCTCAGTGATGCGCGGCGTGCGGGGTCGCGATGGCGCAGCCGTTGAGCCGATGGCAGTGCTCGAAGGCTTCGCCGTGCTGATTCAGCGGCCAGGTGTGCAGCACCTGATCCGGCCCGTAGCGCCGGGAGTTGATCAGTTCCCAGCGGTCGCCCGCCCGGCGGACGATGAAACCGCCACCGGGAACCAGGGGAATCACCTGCGCGATCATGAACCGGACCAGCCTTTCGCCTGCGGCCGAACTGTCCCACTTGCAGGGCAACGATCCCACGGGGGTTAACCAGGGTGGCGCAGACGCGGCCGGGAACGCGTTGCGGTGTGGCCTATTTCACTCGCCCTGTCCGGTGGTCCCGGCGGGGCCGCACGATTGCGGGTCGGTCGCTGGGCGTATAAACAACGGATGCCGTTGCACCTCCATCGCGCCGAACGCGCCGACGCGCTGGCCGACGGACTGGGGCAGGTGCTCGGTGACGCGCCGGTCGACCCGTTCACCACCGAGGTGGTCGCGGTCCCGGCCAAGGGCGTGGAGCGCTGGCTGGCGCAGCGGCTGTCGGGCGTGCTCGGCGTGACGGGCGGCGGCGACGGCGTGGCCGCCAATATCGCCTTTCCCGCGCCGACGGCACTGGTGGCCGAGGTGCTGTCCGCGGCGAGCGGGGTCGCCCCCGCCGACGATCCGTGGGCGGGCCAGCGGCTGGTGTGGACCCTGCTCGGGGTGATCGACGAGGTCGTCGACCAGCCCTGGGCGGCCGTGCTGGCCCGGCACCTCGGGCTGCCCGGCGCGGGGCATCGGATGGGCAGGCGCTACGCCACTGCCGCGCACCTGGCCGCCCTGTTCGACTCCTACGCCGCGCAACGACCACAGCTGATCCTGGACTGGGCGGCGGGCGCCGACACCGACGGTGCCGGCGGACCGGTCCCCGACGACCTCGCCTGGCAGCCACTGCTGTGGCGGGCCTTGCGCGCGGCCGTCGGCTCGCCGAGCCCGGCCGAACGGCTCGCGGCGGCGTGCGCGCGGCTGCGGGCCGAACCGGACTCGGTCGACCTGCCCGCGCGCCTGTCCCTGTTCGGCCTCACCCGACTGCCCGCCGACCAGCTCGCCGTCCTCGTCGCGCTGGCCGAGCACCGCGACGTGCACCTCTGGCTGGCCCATCCGAGTCCCGCGATGTGGATGGCGTTGTCGGCGGCAGCCGGCGTGTCCTCGGGCAGGGGCCCCTCTCGGCACGATGTCCCGCGGCTCGACGGGGACACGGTCACGCGCAGCGCCGAGGACGAGATGGGTGTCCGGCGGCAGGGCCCCGATGTCGGAGGAGTCGTCTCGACCTCGGGTGCGCCGGCACCGGCGTGTCCCAGCACGCCGATGGTGCCGCGCGCGGCCGACCGCACCGCCGACCTCGTCCGGCACCCGCTCCTTTCCGGCCTGGCCAGGGATGTCCGGGAACTCCAGCAGCGGCTGAACCCCGTGCTGCACAGCACGATCCACCTCCCCGGCGCACCCGCCGGCACCACGCTGCTCGGCACGGTGCAGACCGCGATCCGCGACGACCGGGTCCCCGCACCGGGGGCGACGGCGGACGGCAGCGTGGAGCTGCACGCCTGCCACGGTCCCGCCCGCCAGGTCGAGGTGCTGCGCGATCTGCTGCTGACGACCTTCGCGGCCGACCCGGACCTGCAACCGCGCGACGTGCTGATCATGTGCCCGGACGTGGAGGCCTACGCGCCGCTCGTGCGCGCGGCCTTCGGTCATCGCGGCACCGGCGCCGTCGACCTGCCCGTCGAGGGCGAACACCCGGCCCACCAGCTGCGGGTGCGGCTGGCCGACCGTGGCCGGGCGGTCACCAACCCGATGCTCGCGGTGGTCATCGAGCTACTCGACCTCGCCGACGGTCGCGTCACGGTGACGCAGGTGCTGGACCTGGCGGCGAGCGAGACCGTGCGCAGGCGCTGCGGTTTCGACGACGACGACATCGAGCGACTGCGCGAATGGGCCGCCGAGTCCGGTGCCCGCTGGGGCATCGGGCAGCGTCAGCGCGAGGCGTTCGGCCTCGCCGACTTCGCGCAGAACACCCTCAATGCCGCCGTCGACCGGATCCTGCTCGGGGTCACCGCCGACGAGTCCGGCGACGACTGGCTGGATCTGGCCCTGCCCCTCGACGACGTCGACTCCAACGATGTCGACCTCGCCGGCCGCTTCGCCGAATTCGTCGACCGGCTCGCTGTCTGCCTGCGCGATCTGCGCGGCCCGCGCCCGGCCGCCGAGTGGACCGCGGTGCTGCTGCGGGCGGTCGACCTGCTCACCGATGTGCCGGACGCGCACTCCTGGATCCGGACCGAGGCGCGCCGCGAGATCGTCGCGGCCACCGAGCACGCGGGCGAGACGCCGCTGCGCCTGGCCGATGTCGCGGTGCTGCTGACCGGTCGTCTGGCGGGCGGGCCAGGCCGGGCCAATTTCCGCACCGGGGAGCTCACGGTGTGCACGCTGGTCCCGATGCGGTCGGTGCCGCACCGGGTGGTGGTCCTGCTCGGCCTCGACGACGACGTCTTCCCGCGCTCCGGCACGGTCGACGGCGACGACCTGCTGGCCCGCGACCCGCTCGTCGGCGAACGCGATGCGCGCAGCGAGGACCGTCAGCTGCTGCTCGACGCGATCATGGCGGCGGGCGAGCGGCTGCTGATCCTGCACACCGGCGCCGATCCGGTGACCGGTGCCGCGCGCCCGCCCGCGGTGCCGGTGGCCGAGCTGCTCGACGTCCTCGCCGTGCACGTCGGTCCGGGCGCGATGGACGCGGTGCATGTCCGGCATCCCCTGCAGGCCTTCGACCGGCGCAATTTCACCCCCGAGCGGCCCCGCAGCTTCGACCCCGTCGCGCTGGCGGGCGCCCGTGCCGCCGCCCGGCCCGCGCGGCCGCGTCCACCGCTGCTGACCGATCCGCTGCCACCGGTGCCGCAGGCGGATGTCGCACTGGCGGAACTGATCTCGTTCGCCGAACATCCGGTGCGCGCGTTCCTGTGGCAGCGGCTCGGGCTGCGGGTGCCCGAGGAAGCCGAGGACATCGCCGACCAGCTGCCCATCGAACTCGACGGCCTGGCCAAGTGGGATCTGGGCGAGCGGATGCTGTCGGCACGGCTCACCGGCGCCGACCCCGCCGGGCTGCGCGCGGCCGAATGGCGGCGAGGTACCCTGCCGCCCTTCGCTTTCGGTGGCGCGGTCCTCGACGAGGTGGAGGGCACCGTCGACACCCTCGTGCGCACCGCCCAGCCCGACTACGAAGCGAGTCCGCGCGCGGTCGACATCGCCATCGACCTGGGCAACGGCCGGACCCTGGCCGGCACCGTGCCCGAGGTGCGCGGCGAGACGCTGGTGCGCACCACGTACTCCCGGTTGGCGCCGAAACATCGGCTGGCCGCCTGGGTGTCGCTGCTGGCGCTGGCCGCGACCGAGGATCGATCGTGGCGCGCGATCAGCACCGGTCGTGGTCTGTTCCGCAGCAGGCCGGTCGCCCGGTCGGTGATCGTGGCGCCGGAGGCGCCCGCCGCGCTGGCGGTCTTGCGCGACCTGGTCCGCCTGCGTGACGAGGGGCTGTGCGAACCGCTGCCGGTCGCGCCCGCCGCCACCGCCGCCTACGCCGAACGCCGCTTCCGTGGCGACAGCGTCGCCGACGCCCTGCTCGCCGCCGAACACGCCTTCGACGGCGGTCCCAACGGACCCGACAAGTTCGGCGATCACACGGACCGCTACCTGCGCTATGTGTGGGGCCGGGCGCCGCGCTTCGACCGCTTCGCCGCCGCGGCCGCCCGGGCGGGCGAACCGGAGAGCACGCGGTTCGGAGCGGTCGCGCGCCGCTGGTGGGCACCGCTGCTGGCGGCCGAGAGCCAGGGGCAACCGTGACGGGCACGATGTCGGCACCCGCCGCCTTCGACGCGGCCGGACCGCTGCCCGCGGGCACCACGGTGCTCGAGGCGAGCGCGGGGACCGGCAAGACCCACGCCATCGTGGGTCTCGCGGTGCGCTACGTCGCCGAGGCCGGCATCGGCATCACCGAGCTGCTGCTGGTGACCTTCAGCCGCGCCGCCACCCAGGAACTGCGGGAACGCACCAGGGACCGCTTCGTGACGGTCGCCGCCGCGCTCGCCGATCCGGGCGTCGCGCGCGCCCATCCCGACGAGCTGGTGCGCGCGCTGGCCGACACCGACCCGGCGACCCTGCGGCTGCGCAGGCACCGATTGCTCACCGCCCTGGCCGATTTCGACGCGGGCACCATCGCCACCACGCACTCGTTCTGCCAGCGGATGCTCGACGAACTGGGCCTGGCGGGCGAGCACGATCCGGGCGCGCGGCTGGTGGAGTCGGTCGACGACCTGGTCGCCACCGTCGCCGACGACCTCTACCTGGCCCGCTACGCCCGCGATCGGGCGCCGTTCACCCTGCGCGAGGCGCACACCCTCGCGCTGGCCGCCGTGCACGACCGCCATGCCGAGCTCGCGCCGCGCACCGACGGTGCCGCGGGGGAGCGGGTGGCCTTCGCGACGGCGGTGCGCGCCGAGACCGAGCGCCGCAAACGCCGGGCGGGCCTGCGCGACTTCGACGATCTGCTGGTCCTGCTGCACGAGGTGCTCGCCGATCCGGACCACGGGCCACGGGCCCGCGCGCGGATCCGGCAGCGGTATCGGGTCGCGCTGGTCGACGAGTTCCAGGACACCGACCCGCTGCAATGGGACATCCTGCGCCTGGCCTTCCACGAGCACGCCACCTTGGTGCTGGTCGGCGACCCGAAGCAGGCCATCTACGCCTTCCGCGGCGCGGAGGTGCTCAGCTACCTGGACGCCGTCGCGCTGGCCGATCGGCGCAGCGAACTCACCCGCAACTGGCGCAGCGACGCCGGGCTGCTGCGGGCACTCGACCACCTGTGTGGCGGTGCGGAATTGGGTCATCCGGAGATCAGCGTCTATCCGGTGACGCCGACCCGTCCGGCGACCCGCCTGCACGGCGACCCGGCGGTGATCACCCCGCTGCGGCTGCGGGTGCTGCCGCGAACCGGGGCCGGTCCGCGCAACCGGTCGGGGTTCCCCTCGGTCGGCAGGCAGCGGACCACGGTGGCCGACGACCTGGCCGCCGACATCGTCACCCTGCTCGAATCCGGCGCCACCATCGAGGCCAAACCCGAACGGGGCGCGGATCATTCGCTCACCGAGGTCGGCGACGGCCGGGTGCGCAGGCCGATCGGGCCCGGCGACATCGCGGTGCTGGTGCGGACCCGCACCCAGATCGACGTGGTGCGGACCGCGCTCGACCGGGTCGGCGTCGCGTCCGTGCTGGCCGGTGGCACCAGCGTGTTCGCCACCGTGGCCGCCACCGACTGGCTGTGGGTGCTGCGCGCGCTGGAGCAACCGCATCGCGGTGACCGGGTCCGGTTGGCCGCCTGCACGCCGATCCTGGGCGTCACGGTGGCCGAGATCGATGCCGGCGGAGCCGATCTCGTCGGCCGGGTGTCCACCCAGCTGCGGGAGGCGGCTCGGCTGTTCGCCCGCGCCGGGTTCGCCGCGGTCTTCGACAAGCTCGCCACCGAGACCGATCTCGCGCCGCGCCTGCTCGCGGTGGAGAACGGCGAACGCGAGCTCACCGACCTGCGTCACCTCGCCCAGCTGCTCGACGAGGTGGCCCTCGCCGAGGGGCTCGGGGTGACCGCGCTGACCCGCTGGCTGGCCGACCGGGTCCGTGATCCGGAGGCGGGCAGTGTCAGTGGCCGCAGCAGGCGGCTCGACCGCGACGCCGCCGCCGTGCAGATCGCCACCGTGCACGCCAGCAAGGGACTCGAATTCCCGCTCGTATACCTGCCTTTCGCGTGGGACAGCGCCAAGAATCCGTATCCGGCGACGCTGCTGTTCCACGACGACAACGGCACCAGGGTCCTCGACATCGGCGGCAAGGAGGCGCCCGGCTATGGCGAGCGCCAATTGCGCAGCGAGGCCGAGGAATCGGGGGAGGAGCTGCGGCTGCTCTACGTCGCGCTGACCCGGGCCATGTGCCAGGTCGTCGCCTGGTGGGCGCCCGCCGTCACCACCGCGGCCGCGCCGCTGCACCGGATGATCCTGGGTCGGCGGCCCGGCTCGGCCCAGGTGCCGCGCCGCGCCGACATCCCGGCGGATACCGCTGCGGTGCAACGACTCACGGAGTGGGCCGCGCCCGCGGCCGAGGTGATCTCGGTGACCGCGGTGGACCGGCCCGACGATGTCGAGCCGCGCCGGGTCCGGACCGAACTGCCGACCGGCGAGCTGGCCGTCGCGGGTTTCGCGCGGGTACTCGACCAGCAGTGGCGGCGCACGTCGTACTCCGCGCTCACCGCGGGCGCGCACGATCTGGCCGGGGTCAGCGAGGAAGAACCCGAGGACGGGCCGGGGCCCGACGACGAACCGGCCGAGGCGCCGCTCGACGCCCCCGCCGTCGGCACCGGGGCGCCGTCGCTGATGAACGCGCTGCCCTACGGTGCGGAGTTCGGCACCCTGGTGCACGGCATCCTGGAAACCGTCGACACCTCGGCGCCGGATCTGCCCGCCGAGGTCGCCGCCCGCTGCGCGGAAGCCGTCGAGCACACCATGGCCGAACTCGATGTCGACCTGCTGGCCACCGCTCTGCTCGAAGTCCTGCGCACCCCCGCCGATTTCGGTTCGCTGGCGACCGTCGCCACCCGGGATCGCCTGTGCGAGCTGGAATTCGAGCTGCCGCTCGGTGGCGGCGACACCCCGGGCGCGCGCTCGGCGGGGATGCACGCCATCGCCGAGCTGCTCCGAATCCATCTGCCGGCCGACGATGCGCTCGCCGGCTACGCCGACCAGTTGGCGGCGCTGCCCGATACGGTGCTGCGCGGCTACCTCACCGGCAGTATCGACGCCGTGCTGCGGGTGCCCGACGACGCGGGTGTGTATCGCTACCTGATCGTCGACTACAAGACGAACCGGCTCGGCACCGGTGATCTCACCGTCGAGCACTACCGCCGCGAGCACATGGTGACGGAGATGATCCGCTCGCACTACCCGCTCCAGGCGTTGCTGTACGCGGTGGCGCTGCACCGCTATCTGCGCTGGCGGCTGCCCGGCTACGACCCGGCGCGGCATCTGGGCGGCGCGCGGTATCTGTTCGTGCGCGGCATGATCGGCGCCGCCACCCCGCCCGGCCACGGCGTGTTCGACTGGTATCCGCCCGCCGAACTCGTTGTCGCGCTGTCGGACCTGCTTGCGGGAGACCCGCGATGACGGCCCGCGAGAACCGTCGGTGTCCTCGGTCTGCGGCGTTTCCCGCCGCCGATTCCGCAGCGACGACACGGGCCGGCGGGCCTTGTTCCGGGGAGGTCGGTCGATGACGTCGATTCAGGTGGCGCAGCGCGGAACCGGGCTGCTGCGGGTGTTCAACGAAGCCGGTGTGCTGTCGGCGGCGGATGTGCATGTCGCGGTGCGGCTGGGCCGGATGGGGCGCGAGGAGTCCGAGGACGTGCGCTTCGCGGCCGCGCTGGCCGTGCGCGCGGTGCGGTCGGGCTCGGTGTGCCTGGAACTGGCGCGGATGCGCGAGATCGGTATCGATGCCGACGAAAGCCGCGACACCGCAACGGGTATCGATCCGGCCACCCTGCCCTGGCCCGACACCGATCGGGTGCTGGCCGCGCTGCGCCGCAGTCCGCTGATCCGCGGTGGTCAGGCCGGTCCGCTGCGGCCCTTGCGCCTGGTCGAAGCCGACGCCGAGGGTGGCGCGCTGCTCTACCTCGACCGGTACTACCAGCAGGAGCAGACCCTGCGGCGGGTACTCACCGAACGCAGCGCCGACCATCCGGAGATCGACTCCGCGCTCGTGCGCACCGAACTGGATCGGCTCTTCGCCGACCCCCTCGGCGCCGGTCCCGACCGGCAACGGCTGGCCGCCGCGCTCGCCGCCACGCACTGGACCACGGTCGTCGCGGGCGGGCCCGGCACCGGCAAGACCCACACCATCGCCCGCATCCTCGCGCTGCTCACCGCCCATCGCCGCGCCACCCCGAAACTCCCCGCCCTGCGGATCGCCCTGGCCGCGCCGACCGGCAAGGCCGCCGCCCGCCTGCAGGAAGCGGTCCGGGAGCAAGCCGCCGAACTCGGCCTCCCCGAACTGACCGCCGCCACCCTGCATCGCCTCCTCGGCTGGCAGCGCGGGCGCACCACCCGATTCCGCCACCACGAACACAACCGGCTGCCCTACGACGTGGTCGTCGTCGACGAGACATCCATGGTGTCGCTGACGATGATGAGCCACCTGTTCTCGGCGCTGCGCCCGGACACCCGGCTGGTCCTGGTGGGCGACCCGGACCAGCTGGCCTCCGTCGATGCCGGTGCGGTGCTGGCGGACCTGGTCGCCGGACCGATCAGCGGTGCGCCGAACCCGGCATTGCAGGAGCTGCTGCGGTCGGCGGCGGTGTCCGGGGTGGCGGGTCTGCTCGCAGGGGAACTTCACCCGGCCGCGGAGCGAGGCGGCTCGGCCGCGCCGGCGGATGGCCGGACAGACGCGCGGGGCGGCGAGAGCGCGGCGGAGTCTCGGGCGGAGATAGCCGATCAGGCTGGGGCACAACTGGCTCCGGAGTCGCTGAGCGCACTGGAACAGCGCCGCCTGCGCGGTGGCATCGTCCGGTTGACGCGGGGTCGGCGTTTCGGCGGCCGGATCGCGGACCTGGCCGTCGCGGTCCGCGCGGGCGATGCCGATGCCGCGCTGGCGATCCTGCGGGCGGGTGGTGACGACGTGTCGCTGTGCGCGCCCGACGAGACCGCGGCGGTCCGTGCCGATGTGACCAGCGCGGCACTCGCCGTCACGGCGGCCGCGAACGCGGGCGACGCCGTCGGGGCGCTCACCGCGCTGGAATCGCATCGGCTGCTCTGCGCGCACCGGCAGGGTCCGTTCGGTGTGGAGCGATGGGATCGGATGGCGGCGGAATGGGCCGCGGCCGGGGGCGCGGGACCCGAAGGGCCGCAGGCAGTCTGGTATCCCGGTCAGCCGCTGCTGGTCACCGCCAACGATCACGAGGCCCGCATCTACAACGGTGACACCGGCGTCATCATCCGCCGCCCCGACGGCTCGCTGCGGGCGGCCCTGCAGCGTGGCAGTGAGCCCTATCTCGTCCACCCGACGCAATTCCCGGCCGTGGTCACGGTGTTCGCGATGACGATCCACCGCAGTCAGGGCAGCCAGTACGACACCGTCTCGGTCGTCCTGCCCGAACCCGAGTCCACGCTGCTCACCAGGGAACTGCTCTACACCGCGATCACCCGCGCCCGCACCCACGTGCGCGTCATCGGCACCGAGGAGTCCATCCGCGCCGCCATCGGACGCCGGGTGCTCCGGGCCAGCGGACTGTCCCGGAGCACCCAGCCCTAGTGCGGCGTCAGCGCGCCGAACTGCGGGACAGGTTCCACGACCACCAGTGGTCGTCCTCGAGGTCGGCGCGGATCGGGTCCTCGATGTCGGCGCGCAACTCGGCGGGCAACCTGGTCAGCGCGGGCAGAATATCCGGGGACAGAGTGCTCAGGTAGTCGGTGTCGAGCCGCTTGCCGTGCTCCCAGCGGGCGATATTACGGTCGGCGACAAGATGTTCCGGGTCGAGGACGGCGAGCGCGATGAGCGTGCCGAGGGCGGTGCCGACCGCGGCGCGCGGCACCCAGTTCCAGCGCAGCCGGGCGATCGCGACCAGCACGAGCACATAGACCAGGCCGACCCACAGCTCGCACACCTCCACCAGCAGGCGCAGCACCGTGAAGCCGTAGGCCTGCTGATAGGTCCACATCCGCGCGAGCGCCGAGCCGACGATCACCAGCGCCAGCACGCTCACCGCGCTGAGCAGGATCCGCAGCCAGCGCCGGTCGGCGGCCGTCTCCTGCGACGCCCAGTGCAGCACCGCCAGGATCACCGCCAGGGTCAGGATGCTCACCGCCGACAGCTGCCAGAAGCCGCTGCGCGCGTATTCCGCGTAGGTGAGGCCTGCGGTGCGCTGCACATAGTCGTCACCGCCGAACAGGGCGACGAACTGGGCGCCGAGGAACACCCCGAACAGCACGGTGAGCGCACCGACGGGCAGCACCCATTCACTGCGCGACCACAACCGGACGGGCCGTGTCTCGGAGCCGGCGGCGGCGAGCGGTCCGGCCAGCAGGTACAACCCGCCGAGCGCGCCCATCCCGATCACCGCGAACAGCACGATCCACTGCCACGCCGTCGCCGCGTCGATCGACGGCACCAACCCGCTGAGCAACTCGGCGAAGGTCGCGTCCGCACCACCGAGCAGCGGCACGAACACCACCAGCAGCGCCGCCGTCACCGCGACCGACGCACCATAGCGCCGCACACTCGACATCTCCGTGGTCCGCGACCCCCGCAACCCCGAGAACGCCCACCGCACCGCCGCGAACGAAGCCAGCGGCACCGCGACCATGTCGTGCACGATCCCGCGACTCGACCGACGCCCCAGCACCGCCAGCGAGCCCGCCACACACGCCGCCAGCACACACAACACGAACAACCACCCCGCCGCGCGGAACGTACCGACCCCGAGCAGCGTGATCGCGGCGATGGTCCACCACAGACGATGCCGAGCGGTCACGGGCTCGGCAGTCGCGGAGGTACCGTCGGGCCGCCCAGAAGTCACGGCGGCCGTGGTCGCGGATGCCGGCCTGTCACCCGCCGTAGGGGAGCCGGCCACCACCGGAGTGGGCTCGCCATTCGCCTCGGTGCTGGAATCTCCTTCCGCTGCTTCCGAAGTGGACTGGCGCTGTGCTGAGTCGGTGGCCTTCGAGGTGACAACGGCCGGGTTGTCCGGCGCCGGGTCGCGGTTGTCGGCGGTGGCGCAGGTAACCGTGCCGGATTCCTCGCTCGCCGGGTCCGCATCGACCGAGGAATCCGGCACGCGTGCAGGGGTGTTCGAGGTGGCGCCCGAGCCGGCGGACCCGGAGCGGTCGGTGGCGGCCGAATCCTCGGGCGACGCAGCCACTCCGCCATCCCTGGAGTCGACTGCCGGCGTCGGCACGACGGGCTCCGCGCTACCTGTGGCCGGGCTGCCGATCGACGGCGAGCTAGCCGTGGGAGAGGGTGCGGGAGTGGTGTCGGCGTCCGTGGTGGCCGCTGTGCCGACCGGCGTCGTGGACGTGCTGGAGTCCCCGTCGGGCTCGGCCGAACTCCGGGATCGGGCACGGTAGTCGACGACGCCCAGCGCGCCCGCGATGACACCTCCGGTGAGTACCCAGCCGATGCCGGGGCGGTCGAGGGGAATCACTGTCGCGCCGACGATTCCGGCGACGGCAGCGGCGGGCAGGACACCGGCCGGGCGGGCTACGTGGTGCCAGCGCCGGTAGACCGGCGGCGGGGGCGGCGGTAACGGTGGCATGGCCGGGGTCGGGGGCGTGACGGCCGCCGCCTGCCCGCCCGCGGTCCACGGCTGCGGGGCGGTCCCGGGCGAGGCAGCGGGTGCGGGAGCGGGTTCGGTCTTCGTCGCCGTGGCGGTGGCCACGGGCCGGTCGGGTGTTCGCGGGGTGGTGGATTCGGTCATGTCCCCTCCGATGGGTGTGCGGGATCGTCCCGGGACCTGTGGTCCGGGATGGTGGGTCGGGATGAGGTCGGGTCAGTCCGTGGGCAGGACGACGCGGATACGGGAGCCGGGGCCGGCGACGGCGATGGTGCCGCCGTGCAGGTCGATCACCCAGCGGGCGATGGCGAGGCCGAGGCCGGTACCGCCGCCGTCGGTGCGTCCGCCCCGGGTGAAACGGTCGAAGACGGTGGCGCGGTCGGCTTCCGGGATACCGGGACCGTCGTCCTGGATCTCGATCACGGTCGCGCCCGGCACGGCCCGCGCGGACACGCGGACCTCGCCGCCCGCCGGTCCGTGCCTGGCCGCGTTGTCGAGCAGGTTGAACAGCACCTGGTGCAGGCGGGCCCGGTCGGCGTGCACGGTCGCGTCGGCCGGCTCGATCGCGGTGGTGAAGCGGACACCGCGGCCGAGCGCGGCCGTCATCACCTCCGCCTCGGCGATCACCTCGGCCAACAGCGGTGCCAGCGGCAGGTTCTCGCGATCGAGGGCGAACGCGCCCGCCTCGATGCTGGACAGATCGAGCAGTTCGGAGACGAGCAGGCCGAGCCGCTCGGTCTGGGCCAGCGCGGTGCGCAGCGTCGCCGGATCGGGTTCGCTCACCCCGTCGACGATGTTCTCCAGCACCGCGTGCAGCGCCGTCACCGGCGTGCGTAGCTCGTGCGAGACATTGGCGATGAGGTCGCGGCGCTGGCGGTCGGCCGCGGCCAGGTCCGCCGCCATCTGGTTGAACGCGGTCGCGAGCTGACCCACCTCGTCGCGGGAACTGGCCCGCACGCGAAAGCTGTAGTCGCCGTGGGCCATCCGCCGGGCGGCCGCGGTCATCTCGCGCAGCGGGCGGGTGATG
This sequence comes from Nocardia fodinahabitans, assembly GCF_052983615.1. Lineage (NCBI taxonomy): Bacteria > Bacillati > Actinomycetota > Actinomycetes > Mycobacteriales > Nocardiaceae > Nocardia > Nocardia fodinahabitans. The sequence goes on along the minus strand of NZ_JBRJJC010000001.1, from coordinate 320,729 downwards.
CCGTGCGCCAGGAACTGCGAGGTGACCAGCGCGATGATCATGGCGGTGAGCGTGGTGAAGGTCGGCAGCCAGCCGATCCGCAGCCAGAAGTAGGCGAAGGCGACCGCGCCCGAGCACACCATGAGCACGGCCAGCTTCAGCTTGATCGAGCGCAACGGATCCAGCGGCCGGGGCATCCGGTCGGCCACCCGGTCGAGGAAGGTGCGCGGGGCATCGGCGGGCAGCTCGCTCATCGCGCGTCCAGGGCGTAGCCGACACCGTGCACGGTGCGGATCAGGTCGGCGCCGAGCTTGCGGCGCAGGGCCTTGATGTGGCTGTCGACCGCGCGGGTGCCCGAGGCGTCCGACCAATCCCAGATGTCCTCGAGCAGCCGCTCCCTGGCCAGGACCGCGCGCGGACGCTGCGCGAGGCGGGCCAGCAGGTCGAACTCCAGCGGCGTCAGCTTGGCCTCGGTGGCACCGCGCCAGACCCGCCGTTCGTCGAGGTCGATCCGGAGATCACCGACGACGATGGCGCTCTCGCCGCGCTCGGCGGCCCGGTCGACCCGCCGCAGCAGGGCGTGCACGCGGGCGGCCAGCACCCGCATCGAGAACGGTTTGGTCAGGTAGTCGTCGGCGCCGACCCCGAGCCCGACGAGCTGGTCGGTCTCGTCGGTGCGGGCGGTGAGCATGAGCACCGGGACGTGCCGGTCGGCCTGGATGCGACGGCACACCTCGAGCCCGTCGAAACCGGGCAGCATCACATCGAGCACGACCAGGTCCGGTTCCCCGGTGGCGGCCGCGGCGACCGCACCCGGACCGTCATGGGCCACGTCCACGGTGAACCCCTCCGCGCGCAGCCGCGCGGCGACCGACTCCGCGATCGTCACCTCGTCGTCCACGACGAGGATGCGCCGCGCGGGCGCTGCGGTCCCGCCCCCACTGATGTCCATGGTCAGACCCTAGCGAGCCGGTGTGGAGGGTTCCGTCGTCAAATGTGGAGATCCTGTGTGCAGCGCGCTGCGGTCACCCTCGTCACCGCCCGCCCCGTCCCCGGCCTCGACGCGGTGACCGCGACGGGCTACGGATTCCTCGGCGGCGCAGCCCTTCTCACCCCGACCCCCGCGAACCTCCTGGCCGTCACCGTCCTCGGCCTGGCACCCACCGCCGTCGCCTACGCGCTTTTCTTCCACGGCCTCCCCGCCGCGGGCGCCGCCACCGCCGCGATCCTCACCCTTCTCGAACCCCTCACCGCCACCCTCCTCGCGGTGGTGCTGCTCGGCGAACGACTGACACCCGTCGCCTGGACCGGCGCGGCCCTGCTCGCGGTCGCGCTGGTTCTCACCGCGACAACACAGGAACGAACGGCGTCACTGCCTGACGGGCGGAACCCTCAGGGCTCAGGGAAGAGGCCGGGGAGTTCCATGGCGTAGGCGAGGTCGTCGCGGGTGCCCATGGTGACCAGCAGGACGCGGATCATCGTGATGCGAGCTTCGGAGTCCAGCGCGGGATCGGGGTCGCTGCCGGGTGCGGTGCCGGCGGTGAGGCGGTAGACGACGTATTCGCAGACGTGCAGGGCCGTGTCCATGTCCAACGGCGTGGGCACGGGACGGCCGAGCTCGACGAAGGTCTTGCGGACCAGGGCGCGGATGTCGTCGAGGGCGCGTTCGCGGTAGGCCGAGACCAGGGAGCCGGGGTCGTGCAGTTCGGCGAACAGCGGGCGCAGCATGGGTCCGTGGCCGCGCGCCCAGTCGATGAACGCGTCGATCAGCCGGATCCCCAGCTCGACCGGTTCGTCGGTGCCGCTCAGCGCGTCGCGGATCGCCCCGACCAGGCCGTCGTTGGACGTGGTGAGTACCACGTGCAGCGGCTCGGAGACATTGCCGAAGTAGCGGTAGAAGGTGGGCCGGGCGAGACCGGCCTGCTCGATGATCTGGGCGACGCTGAGCCCGCGCGACCCGTTGCGGGCGAACACGGCGGCCGTCGCCTCGACGATCCGGGCGCGGACCTCTTCGGCCTGCTCCTGGGTCTGCGGTGGACGCCCACGGCGCACCGTGGCGGAATCACCGGACATCGCACCTCCTCACAACCGCGAGACGTCCACGGAAAGCTTGACACGGCACCGGCTCGAACCATTAATCTAACACTAGTGTTCAGCAAATAGCCGAACCTGCGCGATCGCTCCGCGCGACCCATCTGTTGAGGAGAAGGGCCGACAATGACGACAGCCCCCGAGCTGACCGCCGAACCCACCGCGCTGCCGACCGCGCTGGTCAAGCCCCTGTTCGACCGGGGGGTCGCCGGTGGCGCACCGTCGGTGCCGATCTTCGCCCCGGCCACCGGACACAAGATCGGCGACCTGCCGCAGTCCTCGATCGCCGACATCGACCGCGCGTTCGCGGTGGCCCGGCACGCGCAGCGCGACTGGGCCAAGGTGCCGGTCAAGCAGCGCGTGGAGATCCTGCGCCGCTTCCACGACATCGTCCTGGCCGAGCAGGACACCATTCTCGACATCGTGCAGACCGAGACCGGCAAGTCCCGCCCGCACGCCTTCGACGAGGTCGCCGACGTCGCGCTGAACTCGCGCTACTACGCCGCCGTCGCTCCCAAGCTGCTCGCCGACCGCAAGCCGCGCGGCGTGCTGCCCGTGCTCACTTCGGTCGAGGTGCACAACCGGCCCAAGGGCGTCGTCGCGGTGATCTCGCCGTGGAACTACCCGCTCGCGCTGTCGGCCTCCGACGCGCTGCCCGCCCTGGTCGCGGGCAACGCCGTGATCGCCCGGCCGGACAACCAGACCGCGCTGTCGGCGCTGTGGGCCATCGACGCCGCCGAGCGCGCCGGGCTGCCGCGCGGGCTGTGGCAGGCGGTGCTCGGCCGTGGTCGCGAGATCGGCGGCGACGTGATCGCCCGCGCCGACTACGTCGACTACACCGGCTCCAGCGCCACCGGCCGCACCATCGCCCAGCAGGCCGGTGAGCGCCTGATCGGCTACTCGCTCGAGCTCGGCGGCAAGAACCCGCTGCTGGTACTGGCCGACGCGGACGTGTCCAAGGCGGCCAAGCTGGCCGTGCGCGCCTGCTTCTCCTCGGCGGGTCAGCTGTGCGAGTCGATGGAGCGCATCTACGTCGACGCCGCGGTCTACGACCAGTTCGTCGCCGAGTTCGTCGGCAACGTCAAGAACATGACCCTCGGCGGCGGGCTCGACTACAGCAAGGACATGGGCTCGCTGACCTTCCAGCGTCAGCTCGACACCGTCACCGCCCACGTCGACGACGCCGTCGCCAAGGGCGCCAAGGTGCTCGCCGGTGGCCGTGCCCGTCCCGACCTCGGCCCGTACTTCTACGAGCCCACCGTGCTCGCCGACGTGGTGCCCGGCATGACGGTCTACCGCGAGGAGACCTTCGGCCCGGTCGTGTCGGTGTACAAGGTCGACTCCGACGAGGCCGCCATCGAGGCCGCCAACGACACCGCCTACGGCCTCAACGCCAGCGTGTGGAGCAAGGACGCCGAGCGCGGCAAGGCGGTCGCCGCCCGGATCAACGCCGGCTCGGTGAACGTCAACGAGGGCTTCATCGCGGCCTGGGGCAGCGTCGACGCGCCGTCCGGTGGTCTCGGCATCTCCGGTCAGGGCCGTCGGCACGGTCCCGAAGGGCTGCTGAAGTACGTCGACACCCAGACCATCGCGGTCCAGCGGGTGCTGCCGATCGCGCCGCTGCCGGGCATGTCCGAGCAGATGTGGGCCAAGACCATGACGCTGGTCTTCGGGGTCATGAAGACACTTCGCCAGAAGTAACGGCGTACGGAAAACGAAGCAGGGGTAGGCATTTCATGAAACTCGATTCGGTCGCGGGCAAGCGGGTACTGGTCACCGGCGCCGCCATGGGCCTGGGCAGGCTGTTCGCCGAGACGGCGGTCCGCGAGGGCGCCGACGCGGTGGTCCTGTGGGACGTCAACGAGCTCGCGCTGCGCGAGACCGCGGCGCAGCTGACCGCCCAGGGCGGCAAGGTGCACCATCACGTCGTCGACGTGTCCTCGCAGGACTCGATCCGCGAGGCCGCCGAGGCGGTGCGCAAGGAGATCGGCGGGATCGACATCCTGGTCAACAACGCCGGAATCGTGCGGGGCAACACCTACTTCTGGGAAACCGAGAACCGCGCCGACATCGACAAGACCATGGCGATCAACTCGCTGGCCCCGATGTACGTCACCCTGGAGTTCCTGCCGGGCATGGTCGCCGGTGCCGGGCAGGCGCGCATCCTCAACATCGCGTCCTCGGCCGGTCTGGTCGCCAACCCGCGCATGGCCGTCTACGCGGCGTCGAAGTGGGCGGCGCTGGGCTGGTCGGATTCGGTGCGCCTGGAGCTCGAGCAGGCCGGCCACGACCACGTGAAGGTCACCACCGTCTGTCCGACCTACATCAACACCGGCATGTTCGACGGCGCCAAGGGCATCCTGTTCACGCCGATGCTCGAGCAGAACGACGTCGTCGAGACCTCGTGGCGGGAGATGAAGAACGGTGGCGCCCTGGTGGTGCTGCCGTGGACCTCGCGGATGAACCGCGCGCTCACGGGTCTGCTGCCGATCAAGGTGCGCGACTTCTACCTCAACGCCGTCGGCGTGTACCACTCGATGGATCAGTTCACCGGCCGCAAATAGCCGCTCGCACGACAGCGATGCCCCCGCCGACGCGAAAGTCGGGCGGGGGCATCGCCGGTTCGGTGCACGGTACGCGTCATTGCATCGACTGCCATACCCGCGGTGCCGGTGGGTGGCGTCAGGACGCGCGGGTGCCCAGAACGACGGTGGCGTAGTACTCCTCGGAGTGCTCGACGCGCGGGGTGAGACCGTGCGCGGCCAGGACCGCGCACGCGGTATCGACCTGTCCCGTCGAGGTTTCCACCAGCACGGTGCCTCCCGGCGCGAGCCAGCTCGCCGCACCCTCGGCGACCCGCCGGAAAACGTCGAGCCCGTCCGCCCCGCCGTCCAGGGCGACGAGCGGTTCGTGCTCGCGGGCCTCCGGCGGCATGTCGGCCACCCGCTCGGTCGGCACATACGGCGTGTTCGCCAGCAGCACGTCGACGCGTCCCCGCAGATCGCCCGGCAGCGCGTCGAACAGATCCCCGCCGAACACCGGCGCGCTCAGCGGCGCGAGATTCTCCCTGGCACAGGCCACCGCTACCGGATCGATATCGGCGGCCACGAGCTCGACCTCGCAGCCGCGCGCGGTGAGCTCGGTGGCCGCGGTCAACCCGAGCGCCCCACAGCCGCAGCACAGATCGACCACGCACGCCCGCGCCGTTCCCGGCGCGACCCCGGCCACCGCCTGCTCGACCAGGAACGCGGTGCGCTGCCGCGGCACGAAGACACCCGCCCGCACGCCCACCCGCAGGCCGCGGAATTCGACCCAGCCGAGCAGATATTCGAGCGGAGTCCCCGCCACCCGCGCCGCCACGAGGTCGTCGAGGCGGCGTGCGTCGCCGGCGGCGGCGTCGAGCAACAGCGCGGCCTCGTCCTCGGCGAACACACAGCCCGCGGCGCGCAGCACGACGACGACGTCGTCCAGGGGAGAAACAGTCATGCAGCGATTGTCCCGTGCCGGACAACCGATTTTCCGGGCCCCCGGCTCAGCGCGAGCTGTCGAGCTCGAACGTGCGGGTCGCGTCCAGGTAGATCCCGCGCTGCGCGGCCCGCGCCGGCGGCGGCAGCTGTGAGACCAGCTGTTCGAGCGAGGTCATCGCGCCGACGACAGCGGTCCCGGCCACCAGGAAATCGGCGACCGCGCGGCGGATGTGGTTCGGCGAGGTCACCACCACGGCGCTGGTCGCGCCGAGATCGCGCAGCAGGCGGGTGCTGAACAGCGCGTTCTGCACCGTCGACCCGGCCCGGTCCTCGACATGGATCCGCTCGTTCGGCAAGCCGCGGCCCACCAGCCAGCGACGCATCGCCTCGGCCTCGGAGATCCCGTTCTGCGGGTTGCCGCCGGTGACGACCACCGGCGAGAACGGTGCGGCGACCGCCTGCAACCAGGCCGCGGTGAGCCGGTTCTCCAGCTCCGGGCGCAGCGCGCCGTCGGGCAGCAAGCCGTAGCCGAGCACGACGATGCCGGTCTGCGGGCCGACCAGCGCGGGCAGCGGATTGGGCAGCGTCGCGGCCGCCGCGGTCACCGCGCGAAGCACATTGGAGGTGCCCGCCGCCATGCCCGCGTCGACCGCGCCGAGCCGGGTCATCGCCTCGCCGACGGCGGCCGGATCACCGGCGTAGTGCGACCAGATGGCCTGCAGGGCCAGCGCGTCGACGTCGTTCGGATCGGCGGCGATGAGGGCGCGCAGGTCGGCACGGCCCGCGTTGTCGTCACCGTCGGTGAAATGCCGCTGCGCCGAGTTGTAGAGCGCGGTCACGTCGGCCTCGGCGGCGGCCGGGGTGACGGCGGCGCTCGTGACCGCGGCGGCCGCGACGACGGCGGCGGCCAGCTGTTTCCAATGCCTCGAGATCTTCACGACAGTCGACACCCTTCCCGCGAACGGTTCGGTACGTGCTGGGCAGAGCTGTGGCAGAGCTGCCGACACCCTACGACCGGGTGCCGCGCGCACTGTGGATCCCGACGACGTTCCGCGCGTCGCCGCCCGGTGGTCGGGTGCGCGGGTAGCGGCGGATAAGCTGATACACCGTGGATACCGCTTCGCTGACCGGCAAGGAACTCGCCGCCGCCATCAACGCCGACACGAAGGAGCGCGCCGCCGCGCTCACTGCCGCGGGCACCGCGCCGACGCTGGCGCTGATCGTGGCCAACGACGACCCGGCCAGCGCCTGGTACGTGAACTCCCTGCGCAAGGCCGCCGAACGTCTCGGGATCGCCTGCGAGCGCATCGATCTCGGCGCCGAGGCGAGCGCGGAGACGATCCGCGCCGAGCTGACCGCGCGCAGCGCCGACCCGGCCACCGACGCGATCATGCTGCAGACCCCGCTGCCCGCCGGCGTCAGTCTCGATGATGTGAGCGCATCGATCGCCGCGAGCAAGGATGTCGACGGCGTCAGCCCGCTGTCGCTGGGCCTGCTCGCCTCCGGCCTGGACGGTTTCGTCCCCGCGACCTCCGAGGCGGTGGTCGAGCTGCTGAAGCATCACGGGATCGCGCTGCAAGGCCGCGTGGTGACAGTCGTCGGCCGGTCCAACATCGTCGGCAAGCCGCTGGCGCAGCTGCTGCTGGCCGAGAACGCGACCGTCACCGTCGCGCACTCGCGCACCGCCGACCTGGCCGCGGTCACCACCCCCGCCGACATCGTGGTCGCGGCCGCGGGCCGGATCGGGCTCGTCACCGGCAAGCACATCGGTGACGGCGCCGTGGTGATCGATGTGGGCACCAACGAATCCGCCGACGGCGGCATCGTCGGCGACGTCGACGCGGCCTCGGTCCACGGCAAGGCCGCGGCGCTGAGCCCCGTCCCCGGTGGCGTCGGTCCGGTGACCACCGCGCTGCTGATGCGCCACGTCGTCGTGGCGGCCGAGAAAGCCCGCGGCTGAGCGGCTTTCGCGTCCTCGATCGGGTCTAGCGGACCGGCCCGATCGAGGTGATCAGATACTTGTTGCCGACCTTGGCGGTGCCGACCAGCTGCGGGTTGTAGATGATCGGCACCGCGTCCGGTCGGAACTCGGTGATCACCACGAAGTACTGTCCCGCGAACGCCGCGGGCGTGATGCTCAGGCAGTGCGTCGTGCCCACGGGGATCGTGTCGATGCCCTCCTGGATATCGGCGCCGGAGGGTAGCGCGGCATCGCCGGACACCAGTGTTCGCGCCTGATCACCGGACCGCGCCACGTAATAGGCGTACTGGAACGCCAGGATCGCCGCGACGCCGCTGTCGGTGCCGCCCGCCCCGTTGCCCTGGATCTTGCTGCCGACCAGCTCGGCGGGGCAGTTCCCGGCAACCGGGGTCGCACCCGCGGGCGCGGGCGCGATCGGGCTGCTGGCCGCCGCGGATTCCGGTACGGGACCGCGCAGCTGGAGATAGCCGCCGCCGATCAGTACAGCACCGGCCACCGAGGCCGCCAGCGGTCCGACCCAGCGCGGCACGCGCTTGCGCCGGGACCGGTCGATCATCCGCGCGAACACCTCGTCGTCGCCGCCGTAGTCGGGCGCCGGACGCGGCGGCAGGGAAACCGGTGTGGCGGCGACCCATTCGGGCTCGACGCGGTCGGGAGCCGGGGTGTCCGGGGTGATGATCGGCAGCCGGTCGGTCGCGGGGCCGTTGTCGGGCTCCGGCATCGGTTGCGGCGCCTCCGGAAGGGCATGGCGCGCACCGGGATCGAACGGTCCGCCGACGATCGGCAGCCGATCCGTGGCGTAGCTGTCGGTCGGCACGATCCGGCCCGACGACCGATCGGGCGCCACGTGCGCGGCCGACAACGAGATCACCGGAATGCCGGCCGGCGTGGTGGGCCCACCCTCGACGCGATGACGGGCGCCGGTACGGGGCTGCGGATCGGTCGGCTCGGTCAGCCGACGGGGGCGTGGAGCACCCAGATCACGACCGGGCCGCCACGGGACGGCCGCGGTGAACGGACCACCGGCCGACCCCGGGTCGTGCTGTCGAGCCCCGATCGGTCTGTGTGCATCCGGTCGATCCATCGCCCCACCTTCATCAGGCTGTCGCCGTCAGGTTGTCTCGCAACGATTTCGTTACGGGCACGATACTGCTCTGACGGTGGGAACGCCGAATGCCACGAGGGAATTACTCACCAGTGAATGTAGACCGGGTCACCGATGCCGACATTTTCGTAGTACCAGGCCGCGTCGTCGGGGGCGAGATTGATGCAGCCGTGGCTCACGTTGGCGTACCCCTGCGAGTCCACCGACCATGGTGCCGAGTGCACGAACACGCCACCCCAGGTGAGGCGTTCGGCCCATTCGCCGTCGATGATGTAACCCTCGGGGTCGTCGAGCGGGATGCCGATGGTGCGCGAGTCGAACACCACCGAGCGGAACTTCTCCAGCACCGTGAAGTTGCCGGTCGGGGTCTCGAAGCCGGGCTTGCCCATGGACGCGGGCATGTTCCGGACGACCTGTCCGCCCATGCTCACCGTGAACGTGTGCGCCGAGAGGTTCGCCTCGGCGTAGACGCCGCCGTTGGTCTGGAACTCGGTGCGCTGGTTGCCGAACTGCACCGAGATCGGCGCGCTCGCCGGCAGATAGCCCGTGGGGGTCCACTGCAGTTGGGTGTCGTTCACCCAGGCGAAGGTGCCGGGCAGTGCGTCGGTCGAGCGGATCGCGGCGGCGCGTTCGGCGCCCGCCCGGTCGGCGACCGGGGCGGCGAAGGTGAACGTGACCGGCGCGGCGACGCCGACGACCTGCCCGTTCGCCGGGGATATCGCGGTGACCGTCGCGGTCGGAGATCCTCCGATCAGGGCCGCGGACGCGGCTCCCGACCAGAACGCGGCGAGGAGTGCCGCCATGGTCGCGACGAACAGGAAACGAAGTGCGCTCTTCATAAACGCCACCCCTTCGGTCACTCGTAGGCGGATTCCAAGTCTAGGCCGCCATGATCAACTAGACCTATCGAAGTGATAACGGCCGACGGGTCCAACGGAGTGTCGGCTTGTGTTCGCGCAGGTGAGGACCCCCGGGAACCGATCCCACATCGATACCGGTTCAGCGGACAGCGCCGGGGCACGGCAGCGGCGCGGGCTCGATCTGCTGGGCGGCGTCGAATTCGGCTCTGGCGGCGGTGATCTCGTGCTGGTGGTCCACCACCACGCAGGCGCCCATGGCGTGGTTGATCCGGCCGAGGTCGGTCCCGAGCGCGGTGATCGAGTACTCGACCCGGGGCGGGACCGTCGGAGACACCGTGCGCCGCACGAGACCGTCGCGTTCCAGGTCGCGCAGGGTTGTGGTGCGGCCTGACTCAGCCGCGCACCGCGTGCAGCACGTCGGCGTGCAGGGCGTCGGCGCGCGCGGCGATCGTGTCGACGCGCAGCAGCGCCGCGGCGAAGCCGTCGCCCAGCGCGGCGGGCAGCGAACCGACATTGATCTCGATATTGAGCTGCGAGCTCATCGCCGCGGCGCGGGCGGCGTCGGCGGCGGCGCCGATGTCGGTGACCACGTTGGGATTGCCGATCGGCAGCAGCTCGGCCGCCAGCGACAGGATCTCATCGGCCTCGTCGACCACGGCCGCGGGCACCCGGGCCGCCTCGACCAAGGCGGCGTTGATCGCCTCGGTGCGGGCGGCGACCTCGGCGTCGGTGTCCTTGGGCAGCTTGTAGGCCGCGCCGACCGCGGTGAACGCGGCGGCGTCGGCATCGGCCAGCGCCAGCGACCTCGCGCGCGCGGCGTCGGCGGCCTCGATGATCTGCTCGACGACCGGCTGGTGGACGGCGTCCTTGGCCCGGGTGGTGTAGCGCGCGACCATCGCGACCAGGGCCGCGGCCTGGGCGGCGTGCAGCGCGGCGACGGCGCCGCCACCCGGTGCGGGAACCTTCGCGCCCAGCTCCGACAGATAGTGCTCCAGGGTCACCGCACCGAAGGAGGGGGCGATCTGCTGCGGCGAGGCGGTGGGCTGCGACACGACGGGGTGGCCTTTCGATGCGGCGAGAACTGCGTGGGAATCGTTGTCAACGCTACCGGGTGCCCGCCCGCGTACCCCGCCCGACCAGCACCTGCGACGACAGACCGACCGGTCGGGGTGGCCGGGGACGGCGGGGCTATGTTGGGTGGCATGCGGATCGGATTGAGCATCAACTACTCGGGCGGGTTCAAGGAGGTCGCGGCCGAGGTCGCCGACCTGGAACGCGCCGGACTCGACATCGTCTTCGTGCCGGAGGCGTACTCGTTCGACGCGGTCAGCGCCCTGGGTTTCCTGGCGGCCCGCACCGAGCGCGTGCAGCTGGCCTCGGGCATCCTGCAGCTCTACACCCGGACCCCCAGTCTCACCGCGATGACCGCCGCCGGCCTGGACTTCGTCTCCGACGGCCGCTTCATCCTGGGCATCGGCGCGTCCGGCCCGCAGGTCATCGAGGGCTTCCACGGGGTGCCCTACGACGCCCCCATCGGCCGCACCCGCGAACTCGTGGAGATCTGTCGTCAGGTCTGGCGCCGCGAGAAGCTCAACTACCAGGGCAAGTACTACCAGATCCCGCTGCCCGCCGACCGTGGCACCGGCCTGGGTAAAGAGCTCAAGCTGATCAATCGCCCGGTGCGCGAACGCATTCCGGTGCTGCTGGCCGCGCTGGGTCCGAAGAACGTGGAGCTGGCCGCCGAGCTCGCCGAGGGCTGGCAGCCGATCTTCTTCCTGCCGGAGAAGGCCCAGGACGTCTGGGGCGACGCGCTCGCCGCGGGCAAGGCCAAGCGCGATCCGGCGCTGGGCGACCTCGAGATCTTCGCGGGCCCGCCGCTGGCGATCGGTGAGAACGTCACCGGGCTGCTGGAGTTCATCAAGCCGCACCTGGCGCTCTACATCGGCGGCATGGGCGCCAAGGGCAAGAACTTCTATCACACGCTGGCTACCAAGTACGGCTACGGTGCTGCCGCCGACCGCATCCAGGAGCTGTACCTGGCCGGTGACAAGCAGGCCGCCGCGCAGGCCGTGCCCGACGAGCTGGTCCGCGACGTGTCGCTGATCGGACCGGAGAGCTTCGTCAAGGAGCGCATCGCGGCCATGGCCGCGGCCGGTGTCACCACGCTCAATGTCACGCCGCTGGCCGAGGACGCCGCGGGCCGGGTCAAGCTGATCGAGCAGCTGCGCGGTCTCTGCTGACCCCACCGACGACGAACGCGCTGCCGCCCGGAGAGATTCTCCGGGCGGCAGCGCGTTTCTCGACGGTCAGGACGTGAACGACGCCAGGGCGGCGGCCAGCGTGGTGTGCATGGCGAACACCTGGTCCAGGCTCGTCATCTTGAGCTGGCGGCTGGTGGCGGGCCCGTCGGCGACGATCGCGATGGCGGTGTTCCCCCCGGCCCGCTGATGCGCGGCGACCAGGGTCGCCATCCCCGCCGACGCGAGGAATCCGACCGCGGTCAGGTCGATCACCAGCGTCGCGGGTTTCTCGGCCAGGATCGCCTCGATCGTGGCGTCCAGCGCGGGCGCCGTCGCCAGATCGACCTCGCCGGTCACCGTCAGCACCGTGACGCCGTCGTGCACCGCCGTCGTGGTGGTCATCGTGTCCGTGAGTGGATACGCGTCTCCGGATGAGTTGGTCACGACTCAACAACACACAACTTCGCCCGAATACGCAAGCCGTTCGGGTTCGGACCCCGGTTCGGGACCGGGCCCGCGCCTATACTCGGCAACCAGTTACGTGTCCTCCACGGGCCCCCGGGCCATGACGAAGGAGTGCCGATGCTGCCCGATCCCGTCGACGCCACCGATCTGAACATCTACGGCAACGACCAGCTGCCGTGGAGCCGGGTGCGCACCGCCATCGAGAAGGGTCTCGCCGCATTGGAGACCACCCAGTTCCTCGGCACCGTCGGGCCCGACGGCAGGCCGCACTCGGCGGGCATCGGGGCGACGCTGGTCGGCGAGTACTTCTACTTCACCAGCGGCCCCGGCACCCACAAGTCGCGGTACCTGGCCGCCAATCCCGCGTGCACGCTGTCGTTCCGGTTCCCCGACGATGTCGATCTCGTCGTCGAGGGCACCGCGACCCGCACCACCGACCACGCCGAGATCGACCGGGTCACCGCGTCGTACCGCGACACCGGCTGGCCCGCCGAACGGGATGGCGACGCGATCACCGCGCCGTTCAGCGCCCAGAGCGCGGGCCCGGCGCCCTGGTACCTGTACCGGTTCACCACTCACGCCGCGGTCGGCGTCGCCCTGACCGATCCGCACGGCGCCACCCGCTGGCGGTTCGACCAGCGGTAGCCGGCTCATCCGCGCGGGGCGGAGGCGAAGATAGCCGGCAGCCTGCGCCACCACGGCCGGGGCCCGGCCCGCCGTGTTCCCCCGGGAATCGGCGGCGCGGAGGGTAGCGGCGGCATGGGTCGCACGGTGTGTCCTGGTACGCGACGACGATGGCGCCGGTGGCCATCGTGATCGACCGGCTCGAGGGCGAACGCCGGGTAATGGGGTAGGGCTGGCGTTATTCGGAAGTCGTCGTACTGTGAGGGCGTGAACATCGATGTGACGCCGCTACCGGGGATCGGCGTGTGCAAGGACTTTCCGCTGGCCGAGGCGCGTCGGCGGATCGGCGTGATCGAGCACCGCGACGGTTCGGTCGACCTGGTGGTCTCGCGGGCGGGCGACTACGACACCACCACCTCGATTCCCCTGTCGGGCACCGAGATCGGGGTGCTGGCGGGTTTGCTCGGGGCGCCGCAGGTGGTGCAGAAGACCCGCGACACCCCCGTCGTCGGTGAGCTGTCGACCAGGCAGTTCGTGATCGATCGGGGCAGCCCGTTCGACGGTCGCCCGTTGCGCGAGACCGCGATGCGCACCCGGACCAAGGCCTCGGTCGTCGCGGTGGTGCGCGCCGGTGACGTGACTCCGTCGCCCGGAACGGATTTCACCTTCATCGCCGGTGATCTGGTGGTCGTCGTCGGCACCGACGAGGGTCTCGACGCCGCTGGAAGGTTGCTCGACCAGGGTTGAGCCCCGTGCGGATGGTAAAGGGAAGGTAAGCTATCGCCTAGCTGAGGTTAGGTGATCCAATGAATGTAGATGTGACTTCCCTGCCGGGAATCGGTGTCCGGAAAGAGTTTTCGCTGACGAAGGTGGACCGCCGGATCGGCGTTGTCGACCACCGGGACGGCGGTACCGACCTGATCTTCACCAAGGTCGGCGACCCCGACTCGACCGTGCAGATTCCGTTGTCCGACACCGAGGCTCGCGCCCTGGCCAGCCTGCTCGGTGCGCCCCAGCTGGTGGCGCAACTGCGCGAGGAACACCGCGATCTCGACGGCGTGAGCACGCGCTCGATGCCGGTGCCGCCGAACTCGCCCTACGCCGGGCGGCGACTGGGCGAGACCGAGATGCGGACCAGGACCCGCGCCTCGATCGTGGCGGTCCTGCGGGCCGGCCAGGTGCACGCCTCACCGGGTCCCGAGTTCGGGTTCGTCGGTGGTGACATGGTGGTCGTGGTCGGCACCAATGCCGGGCTCGACGCCGCCGCTGCGATTCTCTGCGACGGCTGAGCGCGTGCAGCTCACAGGAACCTCGCTGGCATTGATCCAGTTGGGGGCGGTGTTCTTCGGGTTGGGAGTGCTCGGGCGGATCGCGGCCAAGGTCGGCCTCTCGCCGATCCCGCTGTATCTGCTCGGTGGTCTGGTCTTCGGTACCGGCGGCCTGATCGAGTTGCACGAGGTGGAGGACTTCATCCACATCGCCAGCGAGATCGGTGTCGTACTGCTGTTGTTGCTGCTCGGGCTGGAGTACACCGCGGGTGAACTCGTCACGGGCATGCGCAAATCGTGGACGGCGGGCCTGCTCGATCTGGTGCTCAACGCGACGCCGGGGGTGATCGTCGCGCTCATGCTCGGATTGGGTCCGACCGGAGCGATCGCGATGGCGGGCGTCACCTATATCTCCTCGTCCGGCATCGTCGCGAAGGTACTCAACGACCTGGGCAGGCTGGGTAACCGCGAGACGCCGACAATCCTGTCGATCCTGGTGTTCGAGGACCTGGCGATGGCGATCTACCTGCCGGTGCTGACCGCGGTGCTGGCCGGTGTCGGCTTCGTGGCTGGCCTGACCACCGTGGGGATCGCGCTGGTCGCGGTGACGGTGGTGCTCGTCGTCGCGCTGCGCTACGGCAAGTTCGTCTCCGCGATCGTGGCGAGTGAGGATCGGGAGATCTTCCTGCTCAAGCTGCTGGGCTCGGCGCTGCTGGTCGCCGGTGTGGCCTCGGCGGTGCAGGTGTCGGCGGCGGTCGGCGCGTTCCTGCTCGGTATCGCGATCTCCGATTCCACCGCGCACGACGCCACCAAGATCCTCGAGCCGCTGCGCGATCTGTTCGCGGCGACGTTCTTCGTACTGTTCGGGCTGAGCACCGATCCGCGGACCATCCCGCCGGTGCTCGGCTGGGCGGTGTTGCTGGCCGTGGTCACCACCGCGACCAAGATCGCCACCGGTTGGTGGGCGGCCGAACGCGCCGGCGCCTCGCAGCTGGGCCGGGCACGGGCCGGTACCGCGCTGGTCGCCCGTGGCGAGTTCTCGATCGTCATCGCGGGTCTGGCCGTGGCCGCCGGCGCGGTGCCCGACGGGTTCGCCGCGCTGGCGACCACGTATGTGCTGCTGATGGCGATCATCGGGCCGATCGCGGCGCGCATCGTCGAGCCGGTCATGCGGGCCACCGTTGCCCGCACGCAGAACCTGCGAGCGGACTCCGTCTCGGAGTGACCGCGATCGACGGTCACTCGGCGGGCAGCGGTACGCCGGTGGCCTGGGCGATGTCGGCCAGCATCCGCTGGGCCGCCTGCACGCCGATGCCCGACATCCAGGTCTCGTCCGGCACCTCGTACACCTTGCCGTTCTTCACCGCGGCCAGATCGCGCCAGACCGGGCCGCTGGTGACGGCGTTCTTGGGCGTCTTGCCCGGATCGTCGATGGTGGCGACGAAGATCAGGTCGGCGTCGGCGCCGTCGATCTGTTCCGGGCTCACCTCGAGCATGATCTTCTTGGTGTCGGCCGAGACCTGGTTGGCCGGGCGGTTCAGGCCGACGTCGGTCAGCACGACCCCGCTGAACGACTGCGTCAGGTACAGCCGGGTCGGGCCGGCCAGGAAGCGGACCACCGAGGCCGACGGCGCGACGCCGTTGTTCTTCGCCTTGATCGCCGCGCCCAGCGCCTGCGCGCGGGTCTCGTACCTGCGCAGCGCGTCCGCGGCCTGCTGGTCGAGGCCGAGAGCCTTGGCGTGCACGGCCAGGTTGGCCTTCCACGGGCCACCGGTGGTCTCGGTGAACACGGTCGGCGCGATGCCGCTGAGCTTGTCGTAGATCTTCTCGTGCCGGATCTTCGAGGACAGGATCAGATCGGGCTTCAGGGAGGCGATGCGCTCGAGGTTCGGCTCGAGCAGCGGGCCGACATCGGTGACGCCGTCCAGGCCCGCCTTCAGGTAGTCGGGGAAGCCGCCCGCGGTCTTGGTGTGCGGGATGACCGCGCCGACCGGCGTCACTCCGAGCAGGGTGGTCGAGTCGAGTTCGGCGGTGTCGAGGACGACCACGCGCTGCGGGGCGCGCGGGATGGTCACCTGGCCCATGACGGTGTCGAGGGTACGCGGGAAGCTCGCCGCGTCGGCGGCGGTGTTGGTGCCACCGGTCGTCGCGGTGTCGGTGCCGCAGCCGACGAGCGTGCCGAGCGCGACGAGCGCGCCCGCGGCCAGGGTGCCTGCCCGGCGGACTCCGCGGGCGCGGAGACGTCGAAGGGACATGACGGTCCTCATTTCTGGTGGGGGACAGGGCGACCCGGAGCCGGGTCGCCGAGAGGGGAAGTCAGACGCGCGCCCTGGCGGCCCGGCCCAGCGGAACCACCAGCGGGGTCCCGGTTTCGGGATCGGGGATCACCCGGCACTCGACGTCGAAGACGGTGCGCACGAGGTCGGCGTCGAGCACTTCCGCGGGCGGCCCGGCCGCGGCCAGCCTGCCGTCGTGCAGGACCACCAGATGGTCGGCGTAACGGGCGGCCTGGCCGAGATCGTGCAGCACCATGACCACGGTGCGGCCCGCGTCGGCGTTGAGGTCGGCCACCAGATCGAGCACGTCGAGCTGATGGCGCAGATCCAGGAAGGTGGTCGGCTCGTCGAGCAGCAGCAGATCGGTGTCCTGCGCGAGTGCCAGTGCGATCCAGGCACGTTGGCGCTGTCCGCCGGAGAGCTGGTCGACGGGCAGGTCGCGCAGAGCCGTGGTGCCGGTGCGCGCCATGGCCTCCTCCACCGCCGCCTGGTCGCTCGCCGACCAGGGCCGCAGCATCTTCTGGTGTGGGTAGCGGCCCAGGCGCACCAGCGCTTCGACGGTGATGGCCTCCGGAGTGATCGGCTGCTGGGGGAGCAGGCCGAGGCGCAGGGCCAGGGTGCGCGCGGACATCCGGTGGATATCGGCGCCGTCGAGGGTGACGGTGCCGCCCGCGGGGCGCAGCAGCCGGGTCAGGCCGCGCAGCAGCGTCGACTTGCCGCAGGCGTTGGGGCCGACGATCGCGGTGACGGCGTGCCCGGGCAGCACCAGGTCGAGCCCGTCGATCACGGTGCGCTCGCCGTAGCGCAGGGCCAGTGCGCGGGTGGCGAGTTCGTTGCTCGGTCGCTCGGTCATGTGGTCCTCCGATTCGCCGGGTTGCTGTCGCGCACGAGCAGCCACAGCAGCCACGGTGCGCCGACGGTGGTGGTGACGACGCCGACCGGCAGGCCCTGCACCGGCAGCAGGTTCTGCGCGACGAAGTCGGCGGCGGTGAGCAGGGTCGCGCCGGCCAGCCCGGTGACGGCGAGGGTCGCCGCCGTCGGTGGCCCGCACAGCAGCCGCACCAGCTGGGGCACGGCGAGCGCGACGAACACGATCGGCCCGGAGATGGCCACCGCCAGCGCGGCCAGCGCCACCGCGGTGCACAGCAGCCGCAGCCGCGACCCCGAGACACCGACGCCGAGCCCGCCCGCCGAGTCGTCACCGAGATCGAGTACGGCCAGAGTGCGGTACTGCACGCACAGCACGACGAGCACGACGACGGAGCCGAGGGCGGCGCCGGTGACCTCCGGCCAGGTCCGGCCGTAGAGCGAACCGGCGGTCCAGTGCATCGCCGAGCCCGCCAGTTCCTTGGGGAAGCGCACGATCACCAGATTCACCGCGGCGGCGAGTCCGGCCTGGATCGCCAGGCCGACCAGCACCAGCCGGGCCGTCGACAACTGCGACCGCCAGCCGATCGCGCCGAGGGCGACGGCGGCCACCATCCCGCCCGCCAGTGCGGCGAGCGGAATCGAGTACTGACTCGCGCCCGCGGCCAGCACGACCACCGCGCCGAGGGAGGCGCCACCGGTTACGCCGATCACATCGGGGGAGGCGAGCGGATTGCGGAACAACCGTTGCAGCACCCCGCCGGCCACGGCCAGACCGGCGCCCGCGACGACGCCGGCCGCGATCCGGGGCGCCCGGAACTCCTGGACGACGTAGACGTCGCCGCGATCACCGAGCCCGATCGCGGCACCCAGCGCGGTGAGCGCGTCCATCGGCACTTCGCCGGTGGCGAGCGCGACGGTCACGATCACGAGCAGCGTGCAGGCCAGGACCACGGCGAGCAGCCGGACCCGCGTGGTCGTCGAGGTCATCAGGGTGGTCATCGGCGCACCTTCCGCGTCGCGAGCACCGCCAGCAGCGGCGCGCCCAGGAACGCGGTGACGATGCCGACCTCGACTTCCGTCGGGCGCATGATCATCCGGCCGACGATGTCGGCGCTCAGCAGCAACAGTGGTCCCGCGAGCAGGCAGCCGGGCACCAGCACCCGGTGGTCGGTGCCCGCGACCAAACGCACCAGATGCGGCGCGGCGAGCCCGATGAACGCGATCGGCCCGGCCACCGCCACCGCGGCACCGGCCAGCAGGACGACCGCCACCATGCCCGCGACCCGGATCCGGGTGACCGGCACGCCCAGCGCCTCGGCCGCCTCGTCGCCGAGGGCGAGGGCATTGAGCCCGGAGCTGATCGCCAGCCCGACGACGGCCCCGACCGCGAACAGCGGCAGCAACGGAACCAGCACCGACAGTTCGCGTCCCGCGATCGAACCGACCAGCCAGAACCGGGCCTCGTCGAGGGTGCGCTCGCTGAACAGCAGGATCGCCGAGGTCCACGAGGCCAGCACCAGTTGCACCACGGTGCCGCCCAGCACCAGCCGGATCGGGTCCAGATCGCCGGCCCGGCGTCCGAGCGCGAGGGTGGTCGCTGCCGCCGCGGCGGCACCGGCGAAGGCGAACCAGACGTACTGCCCGGGCTGGCTCAGGCCCAGCGCGTAGATCGCGGTGACCACCGCCAGCGCCGCGCCCGCGTTGATGCCGAGGGTCGTCGGCGCGGCCAGCGGATTGCGGCTCACCCCCTGCACGATGGCGCCCGCCAGACCCAGCGCCGCCCCGACCACGAGCCCGACGACCGTGCGCGGCCACCGCATTCCGGTGATCACCGCCGCGTCGCGATCGGTGCCGTGGCCGAGGACCGCGTCGACGACGGTGCCCACGGGCACCGACCGTGAGCCGAGCGCGAGGCTGAGCACGACGCACAGCGCCAGCGCGGCGGCGCCGAGCGCGAAGATCGCGGTGCGGCGCAGCGCCGGACTTCGCAGAGCTGGAGTGGACACGGTGGGGATTCCTCATCGCGCACGACCGAGCGCGCCTGGCCGTCGGGCAGGCGGAAGACGCTGTGGTGCATGCGGATCGGTCGACGGGCGGGTGCGGGACGACGGCGCGGTCGTCACCCCCGCCGAGATGCGAAGGTTGCGTACCGGATCACGGCAGACTTTAGGGTAGGCAAGCCTTATAGCGCAAGATCGTCGATCTCAGCCGCGCACATGCCGGGTGACGAGACGGTGCAGCAGCCGGGCCGCGGTGCGCGCGGTGCGCTGGTCGATATCGAGGTCGGGATTGAGTTCGGCGACATCGACCACGGCGAGCGCGCCGCTGGCGGTGACCTGGTCGCAGACGGCCTGGATCGTCGGCAGTGGGACACCGAACGCGGCGGGCGCGCTCACTCCGGGCGCGACCGCGGCGGGCAGGACGTCGAGGTCGATGGTCAGGTAGAGCAGGTCGATCCCGGCCAGGAACTCCGCGACGAACGCGGCGACCCGGTCCGGCGCGCAGTCGTCGTCGAGCAGATACCGCACGCCGAAGCGGTCGGCGGTGTCGAACAGGACGGTGGTGTTGCTGGGCTGGCTGATCCCGACCACCGCGTATCGCACCTCGGGATCCTGTTCCAGGATCTGCCGGAACGGGGTACCGGAACTGGGCACGGGATCGGGGCGCAGGTCGAAATGCGCGTCCAGATTGAGGATTCCGACGATCGTGCCCGGTGTGCGCCGCGCCGCGCCCGCCACCCCGAGATACGTGCCGTAGGCGACCTCGTGCCCGCCGCCGAGTACCACCGGGAAGGCGCCCGCGTCCAGCAGGTCCGACACCGTCGCGCCGAGCCGGCGCTGGCCGTCTTCCAGCCTGCCGTCGGTGACGGCGACGGTCCCCGCGTCGAACGCGCGCAGCGGAGCGTCGAGCGCCATCGGTGACAGCGCGCGGCGCAATGCCTCCGGGCCGGCCGCCGCGCCCGTCCTGCCCTTGTTGCGCCGCACGCCTTCGTCGCTGGCGAAGCCGACGAACACGCACGCGCCGGGATCGGTGCCCGGCACGTACGGGGCGACCGCCTGGTGCCAGCGCAGATGCTCGGACGTGGCGCCGTCGATCCGGCCGGTCCACGAGGATTCGGACATCATCGGACGGACCTCATTTCGCGTAGGCGAGCGTGCCACCGCGCCACACCCGGTCGATCAGCGGAACACCGGGACGGTAGGCCAGGTGCAGATGGGAGGGCGCGTCGAGCGCGATCGCGTCGGCCCGCATGCCGGGCGTCAGCGCGCCGATATCGGTGCGGCGCAAGGCTCGTGCGCCACCCGCGGTCGCCGCCAGGACGGCTTCGTCGGGCGTCATGTGCAGGTCACGTACCGCCAGCGCGATACAGAACGGCAGGCTCGTCGTGTAGCTCGTGCCGGGATTGCAGTCCGCGCCCAGGGCCACGGTGACGCCGGCGTCGAGCAGCGCCCGCGCGTCGGGATAGCTGTTGCGGGTGCAGAAGTCGGCGCCCGGCAGCAGGGTGGCCACGGTCTCGCTGCCCGCCAGCGCGTCGATATCGGCGGCGGTCACGTGCGTCACGTGATCCACCGACGCGGCGCCGAGTTCCACCGCGAGTCGCACGCCGGGACCCTGGTGCAGCTGATTGCCGTGCACGCGCGGCACCAGGCCGTGCGCGATGCCCGCCGAGAGCACGGCGTGCGACTGGTCGCGGTCGAACGCGCCCTGCTCGCAGAACACATCGATCCACCGGGCGTGCGGCGCGCACGCCGGGATCATCTCGGCGCACACCATCGCCACGTAGTCGTCGGCGCGCCCGGCGTACTCCGGCGGCGGCACGTGCGCGGCGAGCAGGGTCACCTCGTCGGTGTACCGGCCCGCGATCCGCACGCTGCGCAGTTCGTCGGCGACGGTCTGGCCGTAGCCGCTCTTGCATTCGACCGTGGTGCTGCCCGCGCGCAGCGACTCGTCCATCAGCCGCGCCACGTTCGCGGCGAGCTGTTCGTCGGTCGCCGCGCGGGTGGCCTCGATGGTGGTGCGGATGCCGCCCGCGCCGTAGGGTCGCCCGGCCATCCTGGCCGCGAACTCCTCGGCGCGGTCGCCCGCGAACACCAGGTGCGAGTGGGTCTCGACGAAGCCGGGCAGCAGGGCGCGCCCGCCGAGGTCGACGCCGGTGTCGGCGGTGGGCGCGTCGGCACTGTCGCCGACCCACACCACCGTCGCGTCGTCGAAGACGACGGCGGCGTCGCGGCGCAGGCCGAGCGGGCCGTCGCCCAGGGCGGGATCGTTGGTGACCAGGGTGCCGATGCCGGTCAGTGCGGTGGTGGGCACGGGGGGAGTCCTCCTAGGTGCGGGTGTCGACCATGTCGTCGAGCGTATGGCCGGCGCCTGTGCGCTGGGTCACGTCCGCTATGTATATGCCTGTATAGACAGGTGCGTCAAGCGCTAGGCTGCCCGGCGATCGGCCGTGGATTGACACGGCTGTATATACAGGTTTATACATGTAGCGGTCGTTGTGACCGGCCCCACAGGCGAATCCGGCGGGTATCACCCGATCCGTGCGCCTTTCCGATCCCGGGAGAATGGTGTGAACAAGCCCGTTGCTGTGCTGACGCGAGGACTCACCGCGCGTCACATCCGTTTCATCGCGCTCGGCTCGGCCATCGGCACCGGCCTGTTCTACGGCTCGGCGGAGGCCATCCACCGGGCGGGACCGTCGGTGCTGCTCGCCTACCTGATCGGCGGCGCCGCGATCTACCTCGTGCTGCGCGCCCTCGGCGAGATGGCGGTGAGCAACCCGGTCTCCGGCTCGTTCGGCGAGTACGCCACTAAGCACCTCGGCCCGCTGGCCGGGTTCGTGACCGGCTGGACCTACACCTTCGAGATGCTCATCGTGTGTCTGGCCGACGTCACCGCGTTCGGCGTCTACATGGGCTTCTGGTTCCCCGACGTGCCCCGCTGGATCTGGGTGCTGTCGATCATCTTCTTCATCGGCGCGATCAACCTGCTCAGCGTCAAGGTGTTCGGCGAGGTCGAGTTCTGGTTCAGCCTGGTGAAGATCGTCGCCATCGTGGCCATGATCGCCGGTGGCATCGCCATCCTGATCTTCGGTTTCGGCATCCACGACACCGGTGCCGGCGTGCAGAACCTGTGGACCGACGGCGGCTTCTTCCCGACCGGCTTCGGCGGCTTCGTCGCCTGCTTCGCCATCGTCATGTTCGCCTTCGGTGGCACCGAGATCATCGGCATCACCGCGGGCGAGGCCGAGGACCCCCAGCGCACCATCCCGCGCGCGATCAACACCGTGCCCGTGCGGATCATCCTGTTCTATGTGCTCACCCTCGCGGTGATCATGGCGATCAACCCGTGGCAGACCATCGGTGACGAGGGCAGCCCGTTCGTGCAGATCTTCCAGAGCCTGGGCTTGGGCCCCGCGGCGGCCGTGCTGAACGTCGTCGTGATCACCGCGGCGTTGTCGGCCATCAACAGCGACATCTTCGGCGCCGGCCGGATGATGTACGGCATGGCCCAGCGTGGTCAGGCGCCCGCGGTCATGCGGCAGGTCTCGCGCAACGGGGTGCCGTGGATGACGGTGGTCATCATGACCGTCACCCTGCTGGTCGGCGTGCTGCTCAACTACCTGATCCCGGACAAGGTGTTCCTGGTGATCGCCTCGATCGCCACCTTCGCGACCATCTTCGTCTGGCTGATGATCCTGTTCTCGCAGTACCGCTCGCGGCAGCGGATGTCGGCCGCCGAGGTCGCCGCGCTGAAGTTCCCGGTGCCGTTGTGGCCCTACGGCCAGCTGATCACCATCGGGTTCCTGGTGTTCGTGATCGCGGTGATCGCCTTCGACGCCGACAGCCGGGTGGCGCTGGTCGTCGGCACGATCTGGCTGGCGCTGCTGTGGGTGGCCTATCGGCTCTGGGTCCGGCCGGCCCCGGCCGCGCCCGAACCGGTCGCCGCGCCCGAGCCCGTCGCCGATATCGCCTGAGAAACCTTGTCCCGCACATCGTTCGGAATGGAGAAAGCATAGTGAGCATCGACTCGGACCGGACCGCCCCCGTCGCGGCGCAACCGGTCGTCGTCGGCACGGGGCCGGTGGCGCCCCAGGACGTGGTGCGGGTGGCCAGGGACGGCGCCCCGGTGCGGCTGTCCGAGGACGCGCTCGCGGCGATCGGCGAGAGCCGTCGGCGGATCGAGGCCTTGGCGGCCGACCCCAAGCCGGTCTACGGCGTATCCACCGGCTTCGGCGCGCTCGCCGTCCGCCACATCCCGCTCGAGCTGCGTAAGCAGTTGCAGCGCAGCCTGGTCCGCTCGCACGCGGCCGGTTCGGGTGCCGAGGTGGAGCGGGAGGTGGTGCGCGCGCTGATGCTGCTGCGCCTGTCGACCCTGGCCACCGGCCGGACCGGGGTGCGCCCGGTCGTCGCCGAGACCTACGCCGCGCTGCTGTCGGCGGGGATCACCCCGGTGGTCTACGAGTACGGCAGCCTCGGCTGTTCCGGCGATCTCGCGCCGCTGGCGCACGTGGCGCTGGCCGTCCTCGGCGAGGGCACCGTCCGCGACGCCGACGGTGACCTACGCCCCGCCGCCGAGGCTCTGGCCGCCGCGGGCATCGAGCCGGTGGAACTGGAGGAGAAGGAAGGGCTGGCGCTGATCAACGGCACCGACGGCATGCTCGGCATGCTGGTGCTGGCCTGCCACGACCTGCGCCGGCTGCTGCGCCTGGCCGATGTCACCGCGGCCATGAGTGTGGAGGGCCTGCTCGGCACCGACAAGGTCTTCGCCGCCGATTTGCAGGCGCTGCGTCCTCAGCCCGGCCAGGCCGTCGCCGCCGCCAATATGACGCGCCTGCTCGCCGATTCGGCGATCGTCGCCAGTCACGCGACCCCGGACTGCACCGTCGTCCAGGACGCCTACTCGCTGCGCTGCGCACCGCAGGTGGCCGGTGGCGCCCGCGACACCCTGGCGCACGCCGAACGCGTCGCCGGGTACGAATTGGCCAGTGCCGTGGACAATCCCGTCGTCACCCTCGACGGTCGCGTCGAATCCAACGGCAACTTCCACGGCGCCCCCGTCGCCTATGTCCTGGACTTCCTGGCCATCGTCGTCGCCGATGTCGCCAGCATCAGCGAGCGCCGCACCGACCGCTTCCTGGACAAGGCCCGCAACCACGGCCTGCCCCCGTTCCTGGCCGACGACCCCGGCGTCGACAGCGGTCACATGATCGCCCAGTACACCCAGGCCGCCCTCGTCTCCGAACTCAAGCGCCTCGCGGCCCCCGCCTCGGTCGATTCGATCCCGTCCTCGGCCATGCAGGAGGACCACGTCTCCATGGGCTGGTCGGCCGCCCGCAAACTGCGCCGCGCCATCGACGGCCTCACCCGCGTCCTCGCCATCGAGGCCCTCACCGCCGCGCGCGCCCTGGACCTGCGGGCCCCCCCTCACCCCGGCCCCCGCCACCGCCGCCGTCCGCGACGCCCTGCGCACCCAGGTCCCCGGCCCCGGCCCCGACCGCTACCTCGCCCCTGAAATCGACGCCGCCTATCACCTCGCCATCTCCGGCACGCTCCTCGCCGCCGCCGAATCGGTCACCGGCCCCCTGGGCTGACCACCGCACGACCTGTGCCCGGTGAATTCACCGGGTACAGGTCCTCGTCGATCGAGATCCGGCACCTCCGGCTTCACCGAGGTCGAACGCGCCACCGGCCACCGCTGGTGGACCCTCGCAGATCTCGCCGACAGTCCCGACCGCGTCGTCCCGGGTGACCTGCCGACTCGCCTGGCAGACCTATTACTGAAAGGCCCACCCGCAGAACCGATCACCCTCGACTCCTAGCGAGCCGCCGAGTCGGCCAGTGCGCCGCGCACCCAGTCGAGGGCACGGCCCACGGTGATCCGGTCACCGAAGAACTGGGCCGTGAGGGTCCAGTAGCGGTGGACGCGGTCGCCGGGGGCGTCGGCCAGCAAGTGCTCCCGGAACTCCCGGGAATCACGGAGCCCGCGGGCATCGGCGTGGGCCGCGACGAAGCGATCGAGTTCGCTGCCGCGCCGCGGGCGGACGTCGTCGGCGACTCGCGCCACCACGTCCGCCAGCGCCTCCGCCACGTCGGCGTACAGCCCGCGCGGGTCGCGAATCAGTTCCGGCTGATGCCACCAGAGGTGCTGTCGCACAGCCCCGATCGTCTCCCGGTCGGCCACGAGCGCGGCCAGCTCGGCATAGGCGACGACTTGGTCGACGGTCGGGTCGGCGGGTGGTTCCGGGACATTCCACCCCACGTAGCGGTCGACCTCGCTGCGTTCGATCGGCGCGAGGATCCGCCGCCAGAACCGCACGAGATCGTCGTGGAGCGCACTGCCGTCCTGGGCAGCGGCCAGCAGCGCGAGCCGCGCGGCCAGCTGCGCCGGAGCCGCCGAGCCGACCGCCGCCAGCGACGCTCTGCGCCACGCCACCGACCGGAATTCGACCTCGACCCTGGCGCTTTCGGCAGCGAGGGCCTCCGCCAGTGCTCGCTCACCGCGCAGGACCTCGGTGATCGGCCCCAACCCGAGTCCGAACGCGCGCAACCGCCGGATCAGCAGCAGCCGTTCGACAGCGCTGTCGGCCTCGAACAGCCGGTGCCCGCCCGGACTGCGCCGGGCCTCGAGAATGCCCTCGTCGCAATAGAACCGGATCGTGCGCACCGGGAGTCCGGTGCTGCGGGCCAGGTCCCCGATGCTGATCAGCGCGTGTGTGTCGTCCGTCACTATCCCTTGAACCTCCACCCCGGTGGAGCTTTTACCGTACCGGTATCACCCACCGGACAAGGAGATTCGTGGCTACCACGCAGGAAGAGATCGTCGCAGGCATCGCCGAGATCGTCGAAGAGGTCACCGGCATCGACGCCGAGGAGGTGACGCCGGAGAAGTCCTTCGTCGAGGAACTGGAGATCGACTCGCTGTCGCTGGTCGAGATCGCCGTCCAGCTCGAGGACAAGTACCACGTCAAGATTCCCGACGAGGACCTGGCGAGTCTGAAGACGGTCGGCGACGCGGTCGCCTACGTGCAGCGGATGGAGGCCGCGCAGCCCCACCTCGCCGCGGAGATGGAGGCGAGGTTCCGGGCGGCACAGGAGGAGTGAGACGACGCTGCCGCCCGCACCGGCGCACGGTGCGGGCGGCAGCGTGGGGATCAGTTCTCTTGCATCGGAATCCGCACCCCACGCGCGCGGGCGATGTCGGCGGCGTGTTCGTAGCCCGCGTCGACGTGGCGGATGACGCCCATACCGGGGTCGTTGGTGAGGACCCGCTCGAGTTTCTGGGCGGCCAGGGCAGTGCCGTCAGCGATGCATACCTGGCCCGCGTGGATGGAGCGGCCCATGCCGACGCCGCCGCCGTGGTGGATCGAGACCCAGGAGGCGCCGGAGGCGGTGTTGAGCAGGGCGTTGAGCAGCGGCCAGTCGGCGACGGCGTCGGAACCGTCGGCCATGGCCTCGGTTTCGCGGTAGGGGGAGGCCACCGAGCCGGAGTCGAGGTGGTCGCGGCCGATGGCCAGCGGTGCGGAGAGCTCACCGGAGGCGACCATCTCGTTGAACTTCAGGCCCGCACGGTGGCGCTCGCCGTAGCCGAGCCAGCAGATCCGCGCGGGCAGACCCTCGAACCGCACCTTCTCCCCGGCCATGGTGATCCAGCGCTTCAGGTGCTCGTTGTCGGGGAACAGCTCCATGATGGCGCGATCGGTGGCGGCGATGTCCTTCGGATCGCCGGACAGCGCGGCCCAGCGGAACGGGCCAAGGCCCTCCTCGAACAGCGGCCGGATGTAGGCGGGCACGAAGCCGGGGAACGCGAAAGCCCGGTCGTAGCCGCCCTTGCGGGCCTCGTCGCGAATCGAGTTGCCGTAGTCGAACACCTCGGCGCCCTTGTCCAGGAACCCGACCATTGCCTCGACATGCTTGGCCATCGACGCCTGCGCCTCGGTGGTGAACCACGCCGGATCCTTCTCGGCGAGGGTGTGCCAATCCTCGAGCGCGACCCCGATCGGCAGGTAGGACAGCGGGTCGTGGGCCGAGGTCTGATCGGTCACGATGTCGATCGGCGCGTCCATGGCGAGCAGTTGCGGGAACACCTCGGCCGCGTTGCCGACCAGGCCGATCGACAGCGCGCGCCGCTCGTCGCGGGCCGCGATCGCGAGCTCGAGCGCCTGCTGCAGGGTGTCGGCCTCGGTGTCGAGATACCCGTGCGCGATGCGCCGATGGATGCGGGCCGGATCGCAGTCCACGCACAGCGCGACGCCCTCGTTCATCGTCACCGCCAGCGGCTGCGCGCCACCCATGCCGCCGACGCCGGCGGTGAGGGTGATGGTGCCGGCCAGGGTACCGCCGAACCGCTTGCGCGCCACCGCGCCGAACGTCTCGTAGGTGCCCTGGAGGATGCCCTGGCTGCCGATGTAGATCCACGAACCCGCGGTCATCTGGCCGTACATCATCAGGCCCAGCTGCTCGAGCTTGCGGAAGTCCTCCCAGTTCGCCCAGTCGCCGACCAGATTGGAGTTGGCGAGCAGCACGCGCGGCGCCCACTCGTTGGTGCGGAACACCCCAACCGGCTTGCCGGACTGCACCAGCAGCGTCTCGTCGTCGGCGAGGGTCTCCAGCGTCCGCACGATCGCGTCGAACGCCGCCCAGCTGCGCACCGCGCGGCCGGTGCCGCCGTAGACGACGAGGTCGTCGGGACGCTCGGCGACCTCGGGATCGAGGTTGTTCATCAGCATCCGCAGCGCGCCCTCCTGCTGCCAGCCCAGCGTGTGCAGCTGCGGCCCGCGCGGGGCGGACACGGGCCGGGGGCCGGATTCGGGCTGGGTGGCGGCGTCGGTCATCGGTTCACTCCTCGGAGATGGCGGCTGTGTCCTGGGTCACTGAAATCCAGACTAGTGGTATAGTCCTGTATATACAAGTAGCTGTCAAGCGTGCTGTGTCGTTCGGGCGCAACGTATTCTCTGGGCACATCGAGGGAACGGATACCGTGGTGGCGATCGAAGTGGTCGATGCGGACCTGGCTGCGCTGTACAGCGAACTGGGCACCGAGTTCGCGGCGTACGAACGCGTCAAGCAGCTGATCATGGCGCAGATCAAGGGCGGCCGATGGACCGAGGGTGAGCAGATCCCGTCGGAGAACCAGCTGGTCAACGCGTTGGGTCTGTCCCGGATGACGATCAATCGCGCCCTGCGCGACCTCACCGCCGACGGCGCGCTGAACCGAGTGATGGGAGTGGGTACCTTCGTCGCCCCGACTAAGGCCGCCTCGCCGTTGTTCGAGGTCAGGAATATCGCCGACGAGATCTCGCGGCGCGGTCACCGGCATCGCACCGAGGTGGTGTTCGTCCGCGCGGAAGAAGCGGGCGACCGGGATCCGATCCTCGGGAACGCCATGAGCGGCAGGGTGTTCCACTCGCTGCTGGTGCACCTCGAGGACGATGTCCCGATCCAGGTGGAGGACCGCTACGTCAACCCGGCGCAGGCGCCGGACTATCTGGCGCAGGATTTCACCACCGTCACCCCGAACACCTACCTCAGTGAGGTGGCCCCGCTGATCCGCGGCGAGCATGTCGTCGAGGCGGTGCGCGCGAGCCGGGAGGAGTGCGCGCTGCTCGACATCGATCGCGACGAGCCGTGTCTGCTGATTCGGCGGCGCACCTGGTCCTCGGGCGGACTGGTCAGCGCGGCCCGGCTGGTCCACCCCGGATCGCGGAACCGGCTCGAGGGCAGCTTCGGCTCCGCGCCGCAGGGTGCCGAATAAAAGGTCTCGGCGCGGCCGCACAACTCGCCGCTCCATTCTCCGCAGTGTGAGCACTGTCCGGTGAAAGGTGCGACTCACCCTCCGGTGGTCCTCGGAATTGTTATGCGATCTGAATATCATGCAGCGACAGCAAATGTTCCGCTAATTGTAAATATATGCTTGACCTCGCTATCTTCGCGAGAGGTGAGCGAAGGCCGATTTTGGGTTATCACTGTTTCGTGACGAACTACGCGACATGCCGGATCCGGGCTGTACGTTTAGTGGCCCATGGCTCGCTGGGTCCCATTCGGGTAACGAGAGGGCGGAAATGGCTACAGTCGCGCGGCAGTCGGGGCCGCACACGGTGAGTGCCCGGCAGAGCTTTTCCGCA
The DNA here is from genome assembly GCF_052983615.1 of Nocardia fodinahabitans. Classification (NCBI taxonomy): domain Bacteria; kingdom Bacillati; phylum Actinomycetota; class Actinomycetes; order Mycobacteriales; family Nocardiaceae; genus Nocardia; species Nocardia fodinahabitans. Next base: position 291,382 of record NZ_JBRJJC010000001.1, on the reverse strand, counting down.
GTGAGATCGACGCTGTCGCCGTCGACGCTGGTGACCGTCGGACTGATCTTGTTGATCCCGGTTCTCGCCACCGCGGGCCCGATCGCCGCGTCGGCGATGATCGCCCGCTCCGCCGGGGTCGGCCGGTCGGGCGTGGTGGTGCTGGCGGTGATCACCGCCGTGGTGGTGGTCGCGGTGCTCGCCGCGGGCTGGGCGTTCCGGCAGGCATGGCGCCGCGGTCCGGCCGGTCGGGCTTCGTTGGGTACCTTCGCGCGGTAGGAGTTCGTTATGCAGACGTACCGACCCACCGCGGGCGCTGTAGTCCCGGCGATCGAGCCGATCGGTACCCCGGACGCGACGGGGGAGTGCCGCCGCTTGCGCATCGTCGCCCGCATCGACGACGCCGCCGTCTGGCAGGCGGCCGCGACGCGACTGCTCGAATGTGGGCGCCGACGCTGGCGCACCCGAACCGACATCGCCGACCAGCCGGCCGTGCGCCGGTGGTCGCGCATCCAGGACGGCCAGGAAGTCCCCGAACAGCCGAGTCTGCCCGCGCTGTTCGCCGCCGTCGCCGCCGGGGTGGAGATCGGCTCGGGGGACCCGTATGCCGACTTCGCCGCGGCGATCATGCTGCTGGCGAGTTGCCCGGCCGAGGTTATCCTGCAGTCCGACCCGCGCACCGACCCACGCGCCGTGCGCTTCTCGGTCTTCGCCTGTCGCGAGGACGACCTGCCGCTGGCGGAGGATCTGATCACCACCGCGGTCCGATCCTGCGGCGTCGTTCTGGCCCGCCGCTGCTCGGTCCTGCGCCGCGGCCCGTCGGTCCGCCCGCCCGCCCCGATCGTCGACCATCCGCTGCCGGAGTTGCTGGTCGTCGGAAGCGGCACCGCCGCACGCTGATCAGCCCTCGGCGAGAATGTCGGTGAGGGCGGCCGTGATCGCGGCGCGCAAGTCGTCGTGCCGGGCGTCGAGCGCGTACTCGGGGGCCGTGCGTTCGGCGCCGTACAGGTGCACCGGGCCGACCCGCAGGCTGTCCGGTTCCCACGTGTAGCGCGCGTGGACGTGTCCGTGCAGGTGTGCCCAGGTGTTGCCGAGCACCTCGTAGTTGATCCGCGCGAACGCGGGATCGGCTGCCCGGCAAGCCCGTTCGACCGCCTCACCCAGAACGACGAGATCCGCCATGAACGCGACCCGCTCCGCCCGTGGCAGGTCGGTGAGCTGATCGGCCTCGCCGTCGTAGATCAGGACGCAGTACCCGGGCAGGTGCTGGGTGTCGCCGATCACGGCCCAGCCGGTGGTGAGCCGGCGCAGTGCCGTCGGATTCGTTCCCGCCGCCGCGGATCCCGCGCGGTCGCCGCGCCAGTCGTCGTTCGTCGCGGGCTGGTCACTCGTCATGCTGCCCCGATCCGGGTGTGCGCCGGCGGCGCTTGTGTGAGCAGGGCTTTCGATCCTACCCCGGTCCGGCGGACCCCATCGATCTGAAAATCACGGGCTTTCCTGTTTGACATCGAATGGCGAAATGTCAAGCGCGCCTTTCTATCTCGAGTAAGACATCGGTCGGTTTGGGAAAAGCCCCCAAAGGTCGATTCGCGACTCGGCGAGATCTCACCAACGGCTCGGCCCGATTCGCGCCATCGGCGGTGCGGTCGTAGAGTCGTCGAACGAGAGTGTTCGTACTCTCCCTCGGTGACTGCTCGCCGGACGATGATGTCCTCGGCGAACGGTCCGGTCAGGCCGTTCCCGGCATCCCGGAGGACCGGCCTCGTAGTCGGCGTGACCCTACAAGGGGGTTGTCACGTCCGAATCATCTCTGCCGCAGCGTCGCGTCAGCCCACGGTTTTACCTTCGCGCAACACATACCCACCCGTGCATGGGTTAGGGTCACGAAATCTGTTGGGGCACTGACGCTTCCGACGCACGCCCGATCGGGTGCGCGGAGGTTGTCCACCGCCATCCGTGCGATCGAGCACGAGTTACTTTGCGGCACTATCGATTACGGCATCGAAACTGAAACATGTTGTAGTGCTTGACAATTCAGCGGAGTCTCTACAAAACTACCCGTCGGTAGCCGACGATCGGGAAGCTCGGGCCCGGTAGTTGTGACAAGTCACCGCCGACGATGCCACCGCCTGAACCCCCGTAAACCCCCTGTGCACCAGTCGGGGTGAACCGCACCGCCACCGTGACCACACCAAAGGAGTTCAGCGCTATGGACAATCCCGCGCTACCCTCAGCGCACCGTCAGGATGCTCATCCGGCAGTGCACCCGGAGCACTCGGGTGATCAGGTGGCGGTACTGGCCAGACCGTCGGTCACCACGCCGTCCGTCGTCGACGACCGGACCGTCGGACCGGTCGAGCTACTTCCGCTGGTCACCGACCGCCTGCGGGAAATCCTCATCACCGGTGGCGATTTCGACGACATCTACCGACACGTCCTGGCCGCTCCCGGCAAACGCGTGCGGGCCCGGCTCGTGCTCGCGTGCGCGCGCCTGCTGCCCGACGGCGCGGCCGCCCCGCGACCCGCCGCCATCGACCTGGCCTGCGCCATGGAGATGCTGCACGAATCCTCGCTGCTGCACGACGACATCTGTGACGGTTCCCTGCTCCGGCGTGGCGCGCCCTCGGTGCCCGCCGCGTTCGGGGTGCGCATCGCCGCCAGGGCGGGGTTCCACCTGGCGGGCGCCGCCATGCAGGTGGTCGCCCAGGTACTGGCCGAGAATCAGGACGTGTTCGGCGGCATCGGCGCGGCACCGGGCGTGACCTACGCCGACCGGCTCTCGGACCTGTCCTTCGGTCAGCTCATCGAGACCCTGCCCCCCGCGGTGGACGCGATCGCCCTGCGCCGCCACTACGAGCTCGTCGCCGGCGCGAAGACCGGCACGCTGTTCCGGCTCTCGTGCTCCTACGGCGGTACGGCGGGCGGCGCCGATCACGATCGGTTGCAGGCTTTGATGCAGTACGCCGACCAGCTCGCGCTGGCCTTCCAGATCATGGACGACGTCCGCGACATCGAGGGCGGACCCGAACTGGGCAAGGACGCCTGCGGCGACCTGGACCGGCGGGTGCCGACCTGGCCGGTGATCGAATGGCTCGCCATGCGCCCCGGCGCCAGACAGATGTGGCTGTCGCCGGAGACCTCCAGCGCCACCCTGCAGGCCGATCTGGTCGACAGCGGCGCCACCGGGGCCGCGCGCGCCGTCGCCCTGCGGGCCACCGAGACCGCGAGCGCGGCCCTGGGCATCTTCCCGTCGTCGCCGGCGCGCGACGACCTCCGCGAACTCTTGCAGCAGGTGATCAACCGATGAGACAGACCAGAATCGGCTCCCTGGCCTACGGGCTGCGGCATCTTCGGCGCGCGCCGGACATGACCGCGCTGCGGGCCGCGTCCTCGCCGGCGGAGCTGGCCCGGCTGGCCCTGATCCCCGCGGGCCGCAACCTCGGCATCTCGGTGAGTTTCCTGCCCGCGCACCTGCGCGCGGAGGCGACCGCCGCGCTGCTCGCGTGTCGGGTGCTCGACGCCTTCGAGGATCTCAGCGATCGAGCGGTCGCGAGCAGTGCGGTGCTGGCCGCGGCCGACTACCTCAACAGCACCTCCGACACGCCGCCGCCGGCGCTGCCGGCCGTCACCGCCGAGGCCCGCGACAGCGAGGCCGTCGACCGGCTGCTGGCCGAGCGTATCGGCGACATCAGGGCGCTGCTGTCGGCGCTGTCGGCGGAAGGCCGGCAGCGGGTCGGCGAGGTGATCACCGATGTGGCCGGGGTGATGGCCCGCAATATCGACGGACCGCTCTCGCGGATGGCCTACAGCGAGGGCGTGCTCGGCCGGGTCACCCACTACGCGTGCGCGCTGGTCGCCGAGAACGTGCTCTCGGAAGCGGACCTGCGCGAACTGACCGGGTGCGTCGCGGTGATCGCCCAGTCGGCGAACGACCTGCGCGACAACGAATTCGAGATCTACGGCGTCGCCGACCGCGAGGAACTGAAGCGGATGGTGATGCTGCAACTGCTGGCGCCCGCCCTCGGCGGGTTCGCCCTGCTGGCCCGCCTCGGGCCCGGCACGCCCAGTCGCGGTGCGCGCGCGGCGATGGCGTACATGACCATCACCACCTCCGCGTTCCTGTGCTCGGTCGTCGACGCGCCGTCGCCGTATCGGCGCAAGGTCGGCGCCGCGCTGCTGGCCGCCTCCTCGTCGCGGTACTGGACCAGGATGATCGACCGGGTCCGCCACACCGCCGACCTGGCGATCCACCGGATGCTCGACGCCTCACCGGATGTCACCGACGGCGCCGGCCATACCCGCGAGGTGCTCGGTGCGGGCGATCCGGCCACGATGGCGACCTCGCTGGTCCCACTGATCGTCGACACCACGTTCGCGCTGGTGCAGACCCTGCCGGAAGCCCCACTGACCGGCGAACTGCCCGACGCCGAAGTGCGCACCATGATGATCGCCGACCATCTCGCCTTCGGTGCGATGGAACGAGTGCCACCGCACGAACCCGAAGCGCTGCAGGCGCTCGCCACGAGACTCCAACTCGCTGCCCTCGACACCAGCACCCAAGGGAGCCGCCCATGAGCACCGTCACCAGACCCGCGCTCACCGTCCTGGACATCACTAGCGAAGGAGCTCGACTATGAGCACCGGAACGCCCGTCGCGCCCGAACAGACACCGTTCAGCAAACGCGTGCTCAAGCTCGAGCACGCCTCCAATGTCGGTCCGCTCGTGCACATCGCGCTGTGGATCGGGATGACGGCCTTCGGCCTGTTCGTGCCGTTCGCGTCGAACTGGTACGTCGCGGTGCCGCTGATCATCGTGCTGGCACTGCTGAACCTCTCGCTGACCATCGGCGTCATGCACATGCACACCCACCGGCCGCTGTTCGTGTCGAAGTTCCCGAATCGCATCGTCGACATCCTGTGCTGCCTGCCGGGCAACCTGACCGCGGCCGAGATGCGGGAGGTGCACGTCCTCAACCATCACCGCTTCAACGACGGGCCCGGTGACGTCACCGCGACCACCGGCATGGAAAAGGGTTTCGGCGCCATCTGGTACTGGGTCCGCTACGGCGTGATCGTCAAGATCCACACGATGCGGATGGTCTTCGCCGCCGACCCGGCACCGCGCCGTCGCCGCACCCGCCACCAGTTCCTCTTCGACATCGCGGTGTACACGGTCGTGATCGGCAGCGTGTGGTACGTCGCCGGCATGGAGAAGTTCGTGCTGTTCTACTGGGTCCCGTTCTTCATCACCCAGGTCAACGCGGGCTACTTCGCCTGGCTGAGCCACGCTCCGGCGCGCGGGTTCGACGACGAGCCGAGCACCTCGCTGAACAACGCGGGCAACATCCTCAACTTCCTGATCTTCAACCAGGGCTACCACAGCGTGCACCACCGCTACCCCGGTATCCACTGGAGCCAGATCCCGGACAAGCTCGACTACATGCGCGATGTCAACCCCGGCGTCATCGTCCCGTATTGGATGGTCGCGCAGTCGGGGTGGCGCCTGTTCTGGCCGGGCGGCTTCCTCAACGAGGGCTACGGCACCCAGTGGAAGGCCAAGCTGGAGAAGCGCATCGACGAGGGGACCGTGCGTAACCGGTACCTGCCGTGGTTCGCATGGATCTGATCACCCCGACTCCCACCCAGACACGGGACGTGCTGACGAGCCGTTCGCGGCTCGTCCCGTTCCTGTTCTCCTTCGCCGTCTACGGCGTCGCCGGCATCACCGTGCCGCTGATGCTGCTCTTCGCCGGCGGCTGGTTCCTGCCGAAGACGATCGACCAGGGCCCGCACCTGTCGACCGTCCCGGCGCTCGTCATCGATGTGGTGCTGCTGGCACTGTTCGGCCTGCAGCACTCGGGCATGGCCCGGCCCTCGTTCAAGGCGTTCATCACCCGCTGGGTGCCCGAGGCCCTCGAACGATCGGTCTACATCCTCATGGTGTCCCTGGTCATGTGGGTGATCATGCTGGCGTGGCAGCCGATTCCGGCCGAGCTCTGGTCGGCCGAGGGCACGGTGGGCCTGGTGCTCGACGCCGGCTTCTGGCTCGGTTTCGTGCTCGTCTACGCGGCGACGTTGCTGCTGAACCATTTCCACCTGCTCGGCATCAGCCAGGCCTACCGCGAGTACGTCATCCAGGTACCGGACGCGACCGTGGACCGGTTGCAGGTGAACGGGGTCTACAAGCTCGTCCGGCATCCGCTGATGACCGGCCTGCTGATCTCGTTCTGGTTCGCCAGCACGTTCACGGTCGGGCACCTGGTGTGGGCACTCGGGCTGACCGGCTACATCCTGCTGGGCACCTACCTGGAGGAACGCGATCTGATCGCGCGCTTCGGCGCGTCCTACCGCGCCTATGCCGCGCAGGTCCCCGCGTTCTTCCCGTCCGTGCTCCGCATCTTCGGCCGATCGACTCGGCAGCCGTAACGGCCGGCCGCCCAGCGTGTTTCCCCGCGGGGGGACGCGCCGGGCGGGCACTGCCCGAGTTCGGGAGAGGAATCGACGTGAACGGTCATCCTGTTCGAGAGCGCATCAGACACAACTCCACCGACCCGGGTCCCGTCGCCGGCGTCGGCCACTCCTACGCCAAGGCGATCCTGCTCGGCGAGCACACCGTCGTCCACGGCACTCCCGCCATCGCGTTCCCGCTGCCCGCGCTGCCGGTGCGCGCCGTCGCCCGGCCCGCGTTCGCCGGGACGGAATCCGATGTGCTCGCCGCGGGACACTTCCGGTTCCGCGCCGGTGACGCGGGCACCGCATCCGGACCGCGCGTCGCGGTCGAGGAAGCGCTGCGGCGCTGGGGATTCGCCGAGGACGTCGTCGATGTCGTTGTCGAGTGCGACATTCCGCTCGCGCGTGGCCTGGGCTCCAGCGCCGCCTGCGCGGGCGCCGCGGTGCGCGCGGTGGCCGATCTGTACGGCCGCGAGGTCGATCCCGGCACGCTCTACGAGCTGGTGCAGTGTGGCGAACAGGTCGCGCACGGCCGGGCCAGCGGCATCGACGCCGGCGCGGTGCTGGCGAGCGGGCCGATCTGGTTCCACGAGGGCGCGGCCCGACCGATGGCCGTCGGCCTGGACGCCGCGCTGGTGATCGCCGACACGGGGGTGCCGGGTTCCACCCAGCACGCGGTGGCGGGCGTGCGCCGGGTGCTGGACCGGGACCGAGCGGCCGCCGATCGGCTGCTGGCCAGGGCCGCGGACCTCATCGCCACGGCCGCGACCGAGCTGTCCGCCGGGCAGGCCGCGGCGCTGGGCACGACCATGCTCGAATTCCAGCGCCTGCTCGCCGAACTCGGTGTCAGCACGCCGCATATCGACACCCTGGTGAGCGCCGCGCTGGACGCGGGCGCGTACGGCGCGAAACTCACCGGCGCCGGCCTGGGCGGCTGCGTCCTCGCCCTCACCGCGACCGGCGCCGCGCCGACGGTCAGCGCCGCGCTGCGCCGTGCGGGCGCGACCCAGACCTGGACCGTGCACACCGCGAGCCTGCGCTCGGACGCCCTGCCCCTATCCGCCTCGAGACCGGAACGCGAAACCCATCGATGACACCCACTTCCGCAGTACCCGTCGCCGCCGCAGGGCCGGGCGAGCACGTCCGCGAGGGCGAGGCCGTCGCGGTCGCCTACCCGAACATCGCTCTGGTGAAGTACTGGGGCAAGCGCGACGAGACCCTGTTCCTCCCCGTCACGGGGAGCCTGTCGATGACGCTGGACATCTTCCCGACGACCACCTCGGTGCGGCTCGTCGACAGTCCGGCCGACACCGTCGAACTCAACGAGGCCGCGGCCACCGGCACCGCCCTGACCAGGGTCGAGAAGTTCCTCGACGTGGTTCGCGCCCTGGCGGGCCGCGACGAGCGCGCCGCCGTGGTGACCAGCAACGCGGGCCCCACCGGCGCGGGCCTGGCGTCCTCGGCGAGCGGGTTCGCCGCGTTGGCCACCGCCGCGGCCGCCGCCTACGGACTCGACCTGGACGGTCGCGCCCTGTCCCGGCTGGCCCGCCGTGGTTCCGGTTCGGCCTCGCGCTCGATTTTCGGCGGCTTCGTCGTGTGGCACGCGGGCGAGGGCGACGGCGAGGCGGGTGACCTGAGCTCCTACGCCGAGCCGATCGGCGGCGACGAACTCGACCCCGCCCTGGTCGTCGGCGTGGTCGAGGCGGGCGCCAAGGCGGTGTCGAGCCGGGTGGCCATGCGACAGACCACCGCGACCTCGCCGTTCTACCGCCCGTGGGCCGACTCCTCGGTGCTCGACCTCGCACAGATGCGCGAAGCCGTTGCCCGCGGGGACCTTCCGTCGATCGGGGAGATCGCCGAGCGCAACGCCCTCGGCATGCACGCCACCATGCTCACGGCGCGACCCGGGATTCGCTACCTCTCGCCGCACTCGATCGCCATCCTGGACACGGTCCTCGCGCTGCGCGCCGACGGCATCGCCGCCTACGCGACCATCGACGCGGGCCCGAATGTGAAGGTGCTGTGCACTCGCGCCGACGCGCCCGTCGTCGCGGCCACCCTCGAGGCGCTCGGCGATTTCGTCACCACCCGGACCGCGCACATCGGTCCGGGCGCCCGGTTGATCGGGGGTGACGACCGGTGATCAGTTGTCGCGCTCCGGGCAAGCTCTTCATCGCGGGGGAGTACGCCGTCGTCGAGCCGGGGCACCTCGCGGTGCTCACGGCCGTCGACCGCTACGCGACCGCCACGGTGACCGACGCGCCCGCCGGGGCGGCGGTGACGCTGCATTCGGATCTGAACGGCGGCATCTCGCTCACCCTCGGCCGCGACGGCGACCGGCTGGTCCCGGCGACGCCCGAGGGCGCGGTGCCCGCCGCGTTCGCGTACGTCTTCGCGGCCGTGTCGGTCCTCGACCGGCTACGCGCCGAACGCGGAATCGATGCGAGGCCCTATAGTTTGACGGTTTCCGCCGACCTCGGCGACGCCGACGGCCGCAAGTACGGCCTCGGGTCGAGCGCGGCCGTGACGGTCGCCACGGTGGCCGCGCTCGGCCGGTTCCACGACCTCGGGCTCGGCGCGATGGACCGGTACCGGCTGGCGATGCTGGCCACGATCGAGGTCAACCCCCGGGCTTCCGGCGGCGATATCGCCGTGAGTACCTGGGGCGGCTGGCTCGCCTACGGTTCCCCCGACCGCGCGGTGGTAGCCGCGACGGCAGCCACCGACGGGATCGACGCCGCGCTGCGTGCCCCGTGGCCCGGCCTGTCGATCCGCCCGCTGCCGACCCCGACCGGCCTGGACCTGCGGGTCGGCTGGACCGGCGACCCCGCCTCCACCCCGGCCCTGGTCGGCGCCGCCACCTGGGCTCGGGGCGACCGGACGGTGTTCAACGCCAGCAGCAACGAGTGCGTGCGCCGCCTGCTCACCGCCGTCGAAGCCGACGACTCCGCCGGTGTCGGCACCGAGATCGACTACGCCCGTGGCCTTCTCCTCGACCTGGACGCTACCGCGGGCTTGGGCATCATGACGCCGCGACTGCACGCGCTGTGCGCGGCGGGCGCCGCCGTCGGCGCCCCGGCCAAGCCGTCCGGCGCGGGCGGCGGCGACTGCGGGATCGCGCTCGTCGACCGCGCGCGCCCGGCCGCGAGCACCGAACTGACCGACCGTTGGGTCGCGGCCGGTATCCGGCCGCTGCCCTTGCGGACCCACCCGTTCGAAGGGGACACCGCATGATCGCCGATCGCAAGGACGACCACGTTCGCCACGCGGTGAACCAGCGTCGCGCCGACACCGGCGCCAACGACTTCGATGCCGTCACCTTCGTCCACCACGCGCTGGCGGGCATCGACAGCCAGGACGTGTCGCTGGCCGTGGACATCGCCGGAAAGCAGTGGGACACACCGCTCTACGTCAACGCGATGACCGGCGGCAGCGCCAACACCGGCGAGATCAACCGCAAGCTCGCCATCGCCGCCCGCGAGACCGGTATCCCGATCGCCACCGGTTCGATGAGCGCCTTCTTCCGTGACCCAGAGGTCGCGGGCACCTATCGCGTGCTGCGCGAGGAGAACCCGCACGGGTTCGTGATGGCCAATGTCAACGCGACCGCCTCGCTGGATCAGGCGCGCCGCGCGATCGACCTGCTCGAGGCCGACGCGCTGCAGATCCACCTCAACGCGGTCCAGGAAGTCGTGATGCCCGAGGGGGACCGGTCCTTCGGCTCGTGGCCCCGCCAGATCGAGCACCTCACCGCCAACGTCGCGGTGCCGGTGATCGTGAAGGAGGTCGGGTTCGGTCTGAGCAGGCAGACCGTCGCCTGGTTGCGCGACGCCGGTGTCGCGGTGGCCGATGTCGGCGGCCGGGGCGGCACCAACTTCGCCCGCATCGAGAACGAGCGGCGCCCCGCCGCCGACTTCGCCTTCATCGAGAGCTGGGGCCAGTCCACCCCCACCTGCCTGCTCGACTGCGCCGGGATCGACGGCATCGATATCGCCGCGTCCGGGGGCATCCGGTCCCCGCTCGACATCGCCAGGGCACTGGCGCTCGGCGCCGCCGCGACCGGGGTCGCCGGCGCCTTCCTGGACACCATCGTGCGTCAGGACACCGACGCGCTCGTCGCGCAGATCCGCACCTGGCTCGATCAGTTGCGCCAGATCCTGACCGTGCTCGGCGCCCGCACCCCGGCCGACCTGGCCGGCTGCGACCTGCTGATCACCGGGGACGTGGCGAGCTTCTGCGCATTGCGCGGCATCGACGCGGCGTCTCTTGCCCACCGGAGTCCCTGGTGGCGCGAATCGAAAGACCGAGGAGGAGTCATCGATGAATGACATGTCGTACGCAGCGGTCCCGCTGCAGTGGGTGGGGCCCTTGCGCATCACGGGCAATGTCGTCGACGATGCCGTCGACGTTCCCCTGGCCACCTACGAAACGCCCCTGTGGCCCTCGGTCGGTCGCGGCGCCCGGATCTCCACCCTCGCCGAGCGCGGCATCGTCTCGACGCTCATCGACGAGCGGATGACCCGCTCGATCCTGCTCGAGGCCGACGACGCCTACACCGCGCTCACCGCGGTGCGGCAGCTGAAGGACCGCTTCGCCGAGTTGCAGGAGGTCGTCACCGGCAGCAGCCGCTTCGCCCGCCTGATCGACCTGCACCACCAGATCAACGGCAATCTGCTGTTCCTGCGGTTCGAGTTCAGCACCGGCGACGCCTCGGGCCACAACATGGCCACCCTGGCCAGCGACCACCTGATGGACCACATCCTGACCACGGTCTCCGGTGTGCGCTACGGCTCCATCTCCGGCAACTACTGCACCGACAAGAAGGCCACCGCGGTCAACGGCATCCTCGGCCGTGGCAAGAACGTGGTGACCGAGCTGCTGATCCCCCGTGAGGTGGTACAGCAGCGTTTGCACACCACCGCGCGGCAGGTGGTGGAACTCAATATCCGCAAGAACCTGATCGGCACCTTGCTGGCGGGTGGAATCCGGTCCGCCAACGCGCATTACGCCAACATGCTGCTGGCGTTCTACCTGGCCACCGGGCAGGACGCCGCGAACATCGTCGAGGGCTCCCAGGGCGTCACGCACGCCGAGGACCGCGACGGTGATCTGTACTTCTCGTGCACGCTGCCCAACCTCATCGTCGGAACCGTCGGCAACGGCAAGCACGCCGGCTTCGTGGACGAGAACCTCGAACGGCTGGGCTGCCGCGAGGACCGGGAGCCCGGCGAGAACGCCCGCAGGCTCGCCGTCATCGCCGCGGCGACAGTGCTGTGCGGCGAGCTGTCGCTGATGGCCGCGCAGACCAATCGCGGTGAATTGATGCGCGCCCACACCCAATTCGAGCGGTCCACCACGAGCAACGGAACACAACGATGAACACATCCTCGGTCGGCATCCACGACCTGTCCTTCGCGACCACCCACTACGCCCTCGACCACGCCGTGCTCGCCGAGCGGCTCGGCGTCGACCGCGACAAGTTCTACCTGGGCATCGGCCAGGAGAAGATGAGCGTCGCCGCGGCCGACGAGGACATCGTCACCATCGCCGCGGCCGCGGCCGCGCCCATCCTCGAACGCCACGGCACCGACAACATCCGCACCGTGCTGCTGGCCACCGAGACCGGTGTCGACCAGTCCAAAGCCGCGGCGCTGTACCTGCATTCGCTGATCGGGCTGCCCAACGCCGCGCGCGTGGTGGAGCTCAAGCAGGCGTGCTACGGCGGCACCGCCGGCTTGCAGTTCGCCGCCGGGCTGATCGCGCGCGATCCGGCGCAGCGGGTGCTGGTCATCGCCGCCGACATCGCCAAGTACGACCTCGATTCCCCGGGTGAGCCGACCCAGGGCGCCGCCGCGGTGGCGATGCTGATCACCGCGAATCCGGCCATCCTGCAACTGGATCCGTACTCCGGTCTCTACAGCGCCGACATCATGGACTTCTGGCGCCCGAACTACCGCAGCGCCGCCATCGTCGACGGTAAGACCTCGGTCAACGCCTACCAGAAGGCCGCCCAGGAGGCCTGGACCGACTACCGACGCCAGGGCGGCCGCGAACTCGGCGAGTTCGCCGCGTTCTGCTACCACCAGCCCTTCACCAAGATGGCCTACAAGGCGCATCGGCACCTGCTGGAGAGCCAGGGCCAGACCGCCGACGCCGCCGAGATCGAGGCCGCCATCGGCGACACCACCCGCTACAACCGCACGGTCGGCAACAGCTACACCGCCTCGCTGTACCTGGGCCTGGCCGCGCTGCTCGACCACGCAGGCGACCTGACCGGCCGGGCCCTGGCCATGATCAGCTACGGCTCCGGCAGTGTCGCCGAATTCTTCAGCGGCACCGTGCAACCCGGCTACCGCGAGCACCTGCGGACCGAGGCGAACCTTGCCGCGATCGACTCACGCGAGCTGATCGGCTACGAGCACTACCGGGAGCTGCACGAGGCCGGCTCGCCCAGCGACGGCGCCTACCACGCCATGGCGGAGCAGACCCGCCGTCCGTACCGGCTGGCCGCCGTCTCCGGCCACAAACGCATCTACGAATCCCGCTGAGGTCGCCACATGAGCAGTAACGACACTTCCACATCCGTGGACGACCGGTCCGCCGGCGACACCACCCGGCGGCACGTGCAGGTCCTGATCGTCGGCAGCGGCCTGTCCGGCCTCGGCACGGCGATCCGGCTCAGCCAGCACGGCGTGAGCGACTACCTGGTCATCGAACGTGGCCCCGATGTGGGCGGCACCTGGCGCGACAACACCTATCCGGGCGCGGGCTGCGATGTGCCCTCGCACCTGTACTCGTACTCCTTCGCGTTGAATCCGGACTGGTCCCGGTCGTTCTCGCCGCAGGCCGAGATCGAGCGGTACCTGCGCGAGGTGGCCGACCGGTACGGGGTACGCGACAAGCACAAGTTCGACTGCGCGATGACCGCGGCGCGCTGGATCGACGCCGACGGCCGGTGGGAGATCGACACCAGCGACGGTGCCTTCTCCGCCGACTTCGTCGTCTCGGCGGCGGGCGTGCTCGCCGAGCCGAATCTGCCCGATATCAAGGGGATCTCGAGCTTCGAGGGCGAGATCTTCCACTCGGCGCGCTGGAACCACGACGCGAGCCTGGCGGGCAAGAAGGTCGCCGTCATCGGCACCGGTTCCTCCGCCGTGCAGATCGTCCCGTCGATCGCGCCCGAGGTCGAGCGGCTCGACGTGTACCAGCGCACCGCGACCTGGGTGATGCCCCAGCTGAACCGGCCGTACCTGGCGCCGGAACGCTTCGCCTTCAAGCACGTGCCCGGCCTGCAGCGACTGATCCGCGCGCTGATCTACACCACGCGCGAACTGTTCGTGATCACCCAGGTGAAGTACCCGTGGACCGGCCTGCTGCTCGAGGCCGTCGGGCGGGTGAAGATGCGGCTCGAGATCCGCGACCCGGAGAAGCGTCGCAAGGTGCTGCCCCAGCACCGCATCGGCTGCAAACGCATGCTGGTCTCCAACAAGTTCTACGGCGCCCTCGATCGCGACAACGTCGATCTCGTCACCGACGGCATCGCCGAGGTGCGCGAGCGCTCGATCGTCACCGAGGACGGCACGGAACGCGAAGTCGACGCCATCGTGCTGGCCACCGGCTTCCACGTCGCGGATTCGCCGACGTTCAACCTGTACACCGGCCGGGACGGCCGGACGGTGTCGGAGGCGGCCGACGCCGAGGGCTACCAGATGTACAAGGGCACCACGGTCGCGAACTTCCCGAACATGTTCTTCATGCTCGGCGCCAACTCCGGGCTGAACTACACCTCGCTGATCTACGTCATCGAGTCGCAGATCAACTACATCGTCGACGCGGTCACCACCATGCGGGCGCGTGGTCTGCAGTCGTTCGAGGTGAAGGTGGACACCCAGCGCGCGTACAACAAGGCGCTCGAGCCGAAGATGGCCAAGACCGTCTGGGTCACCGGCGGCTGCACCAGCTGGTTCCTCGACAAGCACGGCAACAACTCCGCGCTGTGGCCGGACTTCAGCTTCCGGTACCGGAAGTTGGTGCGGCACTTCGACATCGAGGCCTACGACACCACGGCGACCACGCGGTGACCGACACGCCTCGGCGCCACGTCCGGGTGGCGATCATCGGGGCCGGGTTCGCCGGGCTCGGCGTGGCCATGCGGCTGCGCCGGCTCGGGATCACCGACTTCGTCGTGTTCGAGCGGGCGGGCGACATCGGCGGCACCTGGCGGGACAACACCTATCCCGGCGCGGGCTGTGATGTGCCGTCGCAGCTGTATTCGTGGTCGTTCGCGCCGAATCCGGACTGGACGCACTCGTTCTCGACGCAGCCGCAGATCCAGCGGTACGTCCAGGACACGGTCGACCGGGAAGGGGTGCGCGAGGCGATCCTGCTCGACTGCGAGGTGACCGACGCGCGCTGGAACGTCGCGACGGCGCGCTGGGACATCCAGACCAGCCGGGGCGTGTTCACCGCCGACATCACGGTGTCGGCGGCCGGTCCGCTCAGCGCGCCGAAGCTGCCCGATATCAAGGGCATCAGCGCGTTTCGCGGCGCGCTGTTCCACTCCGCGCGGTGGGATCACGATGTCGACCTCACCGGCAAGCGGGTGGCGGTCGTCGGCACCGGCGCCTCGGCCATCCAGATCGTGCCGTCGATCGCGGGGCAGGTGGGCCGGCTCGAGGTGTACCAGCGCAGCGCGCCCTGGGTGCTGCCGCGCCTGGGTCATCGGTACACGCTGCCCGAACGCCTGTGGTACCGCCATGTTCCCGGTGCGCAGCGGGTGGCCCGCACAGGGGTGTACTGGCTGCGGGAGTCGTTCGTGCTCTGGCAGTCGAAGTATCCGCCGCTGGCCGACGTCTTCGCGGCGGGTGCCCGCCTGAAGCTCTGGTGGGTGATCCGGGACGCGGCCTTGCGGCGCAAGGTGACTCCGGACTACCGGCTGGGCTGCAAGCGGATGCTCATCTCGAACGAGTACTATCCGGCCCTGGCGCGCGCGAACGTCGATGTCGTCACCGACGGGATCCGGGAGATCGGGGAGCATTCGATCGTCGCGAACGACGGCACCGAACGGGAGGTCGACGCGATCGTGCTGGCGACGGGATTCGAGATCACCGACTCGCCGACCTACGACCTGATCAGCGGCCGGGACGGGCGCACCCTGGCGGAAGTGTTCGGTGAGAACGGGCTCAGTGTCTACAAGGGCACCACCATCGCGAACTTCCCGAATCTGTTCCTGATGATCGGCCCGAACGCGGCACTGAGCTACACCTCGGCGGTGTTCACCATCGAGTCGCAGATCAACTACATCGTCGACGCGATCACGACCATGGACGCGCGGGGACTACGGACGGTGGAGGTGCGCGAGCAGGCGCAGACCGAGTACAACCGGAACCTGCAGACGAAGTTCGTCGGCACCGTCTGGAACGCGGGTGACTGCACCAGCTGGTTCGTCGACGAGCAGGGCAGGCACTCCCGGCTCTGGCCGGACTTCAGCTTCCGCTTCGAGCGGATGCTGCGGACCTTCGACGTGGACGCCTACGACACGACCGTGCGGACGTAGCGCGCGAACGGGCAGCTGATCCCGGGACGAGATCGGTGGCGTCCCGGGATCACCGCTGAGCTAGCCCGACAGCGTCTCGAGCAGTGCGGTGACGATATCGATGAGGTCACCGAGAATTGCCGACATGAATCTCTCCCTTCCGTCGGATGATCGGCCCGCAGGAGTACCCAGAGCGGCGCAGAGCGCGGCTCCATCGGTGTTGTGCAGAATGGGCGGAAGCCCGTAATCCGGACTGCGGGAAGATCGCTGGAATATCCGGGATCACACCAGACTCGGTGTGGAAACGCATCCACACCGTAGCAAACCGGGTTTTGCGCGTACAAGGATTTGTAGGCCGGCTAAATATTCGTTATCGGAGTTTCGAATTTGCAGGTCACGGCGGTATTCGGGGTGCAGTAGCCGTCGATGGGCCGACGTTTTCGGCCCATTGCTCTCCGTCCATGGCGGGGTGGTCGGGACAGCCATTGTTGCGGCGCGTCCGCCGGACGTTATCGGAACGTATTGTTGGCTGCCTGCCCGGCTGGTCGCGTCGATCCGCGCAGCGGGTTGGCGGTGGGGAAAGTGATCGACGGGAGCGTCACCCACATGCGGACCCGGGTGCCCTTCTCGTCGTGGCCGAATTCCAGGTCCTCGGTGAGCACCCGCATCATCTCCACGCCGCGCCCGCGATAGCCGGGGTCGGTCGGGGTGGGAATCCAGCGGCCGGAATCGGTGACCTCGATGACCACCCGGTCGCCCTCGCAGGTGGCGGTGAGCGTGACCCGGCCGGGCTCGGTGTCGCGGTAGGCGTGCTCGACACTGTTGCTGCACGCCTCGTTGGCGGCCGCGACGAGGTCGGCGGCGAGATCGTGCGGGACCGCGGCGGTGGCGAACCAGCGGTAGAGATTGCGCCGCAGTCCGGTCAATTCCGCCGCGGCGGCGGGGATGTCGAGATGCAGCGGTTCCGGCGGCTGGCGGTAGACGACCATGGCGACGTCGTCGTCGTAACCCGCGGGCGGGCACAGCCGCGACAGCACGGCGTCGGCGACATCGCGGGGCAGCGCCGCCCCGGTCTCGCTGAGCACGCCGGCGATCTTGACGAAGCCCTCTTCGATGTCGTAGCCGCGCTGCTCGACCAGGCCGTCGGTGAACAGCACCAGCGTCGCGCCCGGTGGCAGCGCCGTGGTGGCCTCGGGCCTGCGCGGAGTGTCGAAAGTGGCCAGCGGCACCGCGCGTCCGCCCTCGAGCACCCGGCCGGTGCCGCCGGGCGGGGCGAGGATCGGCGGCATGTGACCGGCGTTGGAGTAGCGGACCATCCCGCGCTCGGGATCGAGCACCGCCGCGCACACCGTGGTGCACATGGCGCCGGGAATCCGGGCGGCGACCGCGTCGAGCTCGGCAAGCAGCTGCGCCGGACCGGCGCCGCGCAGCAGCAATGCCCGTGCGGCCGTGCGCAATTGGCCCATCACGACGGCGGCCGACAGGCCACGGCCGACGCAGTCGCCGACCACGACGCCGATGGTGCCGTCGCGCAGCGGCACCACGTCGTACCAGTCGCCGCCGATCTCGAGCGGCGGCAACGCGGGCTCGTAGTGCACCGAGAAGCGCGGCGGCAGCTCGATCGGGCCGAGCATCGCGCGCTGCAGGGTGAGCGAGGTCGCGCGCGCCTGGTCGAAGTTGCGGGCGCGCTGCAGGGCGACGCTGAGATGGCCGACCAGCAGCGAATACAGGGCCCAGTCCGCGGCGCTGATCGCGCGGGGCGCGCCGAAGCGCACCCACAGTGCCGCGTCGCCGGTCTCCCCGAGCGGCGCGACCACGGCGTCCACCCCGCCGTCCTCGCCGGTGATCGCGGACAGGCCGCGGGCGGGCTGCCTGCGCGCCCGATCGACCAGGGCTCGGATCTCCTCGTCGAGGACGACCCGTCCCGTCGGTCCCGAGACCGGTGCGGCGACGAACTGCGGTGTGCCCTCGATATTTTCGGTGGCCTCGGGTGCGCCGGTCGGCGGCTCGCCGCAGGAATACACGTCCGGCTGCCCGGTCCGGCTCGGCCACACCGCCACGAGCGCGGTCCGCGCGCCCATCGTCCGGCGCAATTCGTCGAGTCCGACCTCGAGCACCTCCACCATGCTGGTGGCCGCGCCCACGGCGGTCGCCAGCCGCGAGGCCGCCTGATCGCGGGCCTGCGCATCGTGTTCGGCGGTCACGTCGCGCACGGTGCCGACGAAGATCTGCTCGTTGTTCTCCTGCTTCACCAGCGAGCTCGCGCTCACCGCCAGCCAGCGTTCGCGGCCGTCGCGATGACGCACCGGCATCACGAAACGTGATGCCTCCGTACCGATCTGGGGGTAGCCCGTCCGATCAGGCAGAGCCCACGGATGCGGCACCGGGTAGGGCACCGCGTCCGCGCCGTAGCCGGTGAGCACGCCGAAGGCGGAGTTCACCTCGACGATGGTGCCGTGGTCGTCGGCGACGAAGAACCCGTCCTGCAGCGATTCGACCAGCGCGGCGCGGAAGGCATCGCGGCCCGCGAGATCCTCGGCGCGCGAACGCTGCTGCTCATAGCGGCGGGTGCCGTCGAGATAGCCGCGGGTGGCGATGTCGAGCGCGGCCATCGTCTGCAGCAGGAACTCCAGCGCCACCTCGGCGCTGCGCGAATCCGTCGCGTCGCCGGTGTACGCGGCGACCGCCCGGAAGTGGTTCTCGGTGAGGTCGAGCAGACTGATGCCCTCGACGAGGGCCCGCCTGCCGAGGTCGTAGCCCTCGGTGAGGCCCGCCTGGCCGGGCGCGGCGACGTGACGGCGTAAGGCAGCCGAGTAGTCGTCGAGAAATGCGGCCAGGACAGCGCTCATCGGCAACCTCTCATGGACGAGCTCCGCGGAAACGGGCCGCGAGGACCAAGGCGTCGTCGGTGTCCTTGGCGTCGCGGGCGAGCAGGTCGCCGGCGATCTGGGTGGCCGGTCGGGCCAGATCGATGGACTCGGGGCCGACCGAGACGATGCCGTCGGTGGCCATCAGCAGCAGGTCACCGGGCCGGATCGGCAGGGTCTGGGGTTGCAGGTGGGAGGGCAGCCGGTAGCCGACGATGCCGCCGGTGAGCAGCATGGTCGCCCGCAGTTCCGGGCCGGCCGGGCCGAGCGTCAGCAGCCGCGACTCGACATTGCCGACCCCGAGCCACTGCAGCGTCTCGCCCGGTCCCATCAGGGCCAGCGAGACCGCGGCGCCGCGGGTTTCGACCATTGCGCGATGACACAGCACCATCAGCACGTCCAGCGGTTCGCCGCGGTTCTCGGCCAGGATGACCATCGCGCGGTCGGCCGCGTCGGCCGCGGCCGCGCCGTGCCCCAGCCCGTCGAGCACGCCGAACAGCGCCCCGCCGTCACCGGTGTCGAGGATGACGGCGCGGTCACCCGAGACGTCCTGCCCGGGCAGTGCCCGACCGGCCGTCGACCATTCCGTGCGGCCGATGATCCCGTCTTCATGCACCGTCGGGTACCCACTTCCACATCTCGATCAACGTCCCGCGTCCGGGGGCGGAATCGACGGTGAGGCCGTCCATCAGCCTGCGCGCGCCGGGCAGGCCCAGCCCGAGTCCGCGGCCGGTGGAGTAGCCGTCCTCCAGGGCGCGCCCGATATCGCGGATGCCCGGTCCCTGGTCTTCCGCCTGCACGACGAGGGAGCGTCGGCCGTCGCGCAGGTCGACGAGCAACCGGATCTCGCCGCTGCCCGCGTAGCTGGTGATATTGCGCGCGATCTCCGAGATCGCGGTGGAGATCATGGTGCGGTCGGTGAGGGTGAAACCCAGGGCCGCGGCCAGCTCGTGTCCGGCCTGGCGTGCGGTGACGATGTCTTCGGAGACTTTGACCGCGATGGCCACCTGCTCAGCGGCCACTGTCACGACCGTCTCGTCGCCTGCTGGGGAGGCGGTTCAGCCACGCGAGGCCTTCCTCCAGATCAAGCGCGGTGTGCATGTCCTCGAAGGTCAGGCCGAGCTGAACCATCGCGAACGCGACCTCGGGCTGCAGCCCGACGATGACGGTTTCGGCACCGCGCAGCTGGGTCATGTGCGCGATGGTGCGCAACGAGCGCGCGGCGAAGGAGTCCATCACGTCGATCGCGGTGACGTCGACGACGATGCCGGTAGCCCGATAGCGGCTGACCTGCTTCATGAGGTCGTCCTGGAGCCGCTCGGTGTCGCTGTCGGTCAGGGCGGACTGCACCGAGGCGATCAGGAACGTGCCCTGTTTGAGAATGGGTACCGGCATGGTGGCTAGCTCAGCGTCCGTCTCGTTCGCTCAAGCGCTCGGTGACCCGGGAGACCTCATACCCGAGCAGGCGCTCGGCCTCTTCGATGCCGCCCTGCAGGTCGCCGACCGCGTTCATCTTCGACAGATCCAGGCCGATGGTCACCAGCGTGAGCGCGATCTCCGAGGACAGGCCGGTGATGATGACGTTGGCGCCCATCAGACCCGAGGCGTCGACGGTCTGCACGAGGTGGTTGGCCACCACGGAGTCGATGGCGGGCACACCGGTGATGTCGATGACGACGACCTTGGCGCGGTTGGCGCGGATGGCGCGCAGCAGCTGCTCGGTGAGCTGGCGGGCGCGCTGGGAGTCGAGCACGCCGATGATCGGCAGGATGAGCAGCTGTTCGCGCACCTGGAGCACCGGGGTCGACAGCTCGCGGATGGCTTCCTGCTGCTGGCGGATGACGCGCTCGCGCTCCTGCACGAACGAGATGGCCACGGTGCTGGCGATGCGGTTGGCGGCCGGTTCGTAGGCATCGAGGACCTGGTTGAGCAGGTCGAAGTCGGCCTGGTACTTCTCGAACAGCGAGCGGGCCAGCACGTCGCGCAGGAGCAGCACGATACCGAGGACCTCGTCGGTCTCGACGCCTCGCGGAATGATGCGCTCGGACAGGTCGCGTGCGTAGGCCTGCAGCGCTTCGACGCTACCGGTGACGAGCACCTCGACGTAGTTGTCGTACATCGACGTGGCCTCGGAGAAGATCTCCTCCGGGGTCATGGCCGTCAGCAGCTCGGCCTCGGTGATGCGCCGTGCCCACTCCTCACGCAGTCCGGTGCGGTTCTGCCGGAGGTGCTCGACCAGTTGCGGCAGCAAGTTGTCTACCGGGCGCGCCGGCAGCGAATCCGCCGAAAGACTCATGGACACCTCGGACATGAAAACTCCTGCCCCTTTCGACGGGTCTTTTTCTGGTGCGCACCGCGCGCTTGGCTCGAGCCTACTCATACCCCATCCGGGATGCCGCCCAAACGTGTCGGTTGTTCCGCGGGCGCGGGCTACTCCGGGGCGAACCCTCGCTCCAGCGCCCGCAGCGCGCGGTCCAGATAGCTCGTCAGATCGGTGTCGCCGCGTTCGAGCCAGGCGTCGAACGCGGCCCGCGCGGCCGCCAGCGTGGTGCGGCCGACGGCCAGGGGGATCAGGTCGCCCGCGGTGGTGCCGAGGCGGCGGGCGGCGAACTCGCCGACCGCGCGTTCCCAGGCGTCATAGTGCGCGCCCGCGCCCGCCGAGAGCGCGGGGACGCCGGAGACCAGCCGCATCCTGGTGCGCAGCTCGGGGATGTCCTCGGCACGATATCTGTTGGCCGCCACCACGATTCGGCGCACCGCCGCCATCATCGGCTCGTCGTCGGGTACCGCGGCGAACGCGTCGCGCAGGTCGGCGACCTCGTTGTCGAACTGATGCCACAGCACTTCGGCCTTGCTCGGGAAGTACCGGAAGAAGGTGCGCTCGCTGACGCCCGCCTCGGCCGCGATGCGCTCGACGGTGATGTCGTCGAAGCCGTGCTCGGCGAACAATCGCATCGCGATGACTTCGAGTTCGCGGCGCGTGGTGCGCGGCGGGCGGCCGCGATGAGCGCGCGGGGACGGGGCTGGCATGGATACAGAGTAGGGAATCCCGACCCCTTGATTATGTCAGTGACTGTCGTTAATGTCGGAACCATGTTCGTGGCCCACCTCACATGGCCCGAGGCGGGCACATGTGCCGCCGCGGGGGTGATCCTGGTCATCCCGCTCGGTGCCACCGAGCAACACGGCCCCCACCTGCCCCTGTCCACCGATACCGACATCGCCGCCGCCCTCTGCGCGCGGGCCGCCGCCGAGCGCGCGGACGTGCTGGTCGCCCCGGCGGTGCCCTACGGCGCCAGCGGCGAGCACGCCGGGTTCGCCGGCACCCTGTCGATCGGGCAGGCCGCGCTGGAACTGCTGGTCGTCGAGCTGTGCCGGTCGGCCACCGACACCTTCGACCGGATCGTGCTGGTGAACGGGCACGGCGGCAATGTCGAGGCGCTGCGGCGCGCGGTCGCGCTGCTGCGCGCGGAGTCGCGCGACGTGCGCCTGTTCTCGCCCGGCTACGGCGGCGACCCGCACGCGGGCCGCACCGAGACCTCGATCCAGCTCGCGCTGACGCCCGCTCTGGTGCGCGCCGAGCTGGCCGCGCCGGGGGACCGGCGCCCGCTGGCCGAACTGCTGCCGCTGCTGCGCGCGGGCGGCGTCCGGGCCGTGAGCCCCAACGGAATTCTCGGTGACCCCACCGGGTCGAGCGCAGGCGAAGGCGCCGCGCTGCTGAACGCGGCAACGACCGCACTGCTGGCAGACCTGGGCCGCTGGTGGCCCCAGGTTCCTGAGGAAGGATCACGTCGATGAATCCCTGGTTCGAGACCGTCGCCGAGGCGCAGCGCCGCGCCCGCAAGCGCCTGCCGAAATCGGTGTACGGCGCGCTGATCGCGGGCTCCGAACGCGGCCAGACCATCGAGGACAACCAGACCGCGTTCACCGAACTCGGCTTCGCCCCGCACTGCGCGGGCCCGATCGGCGAGCGCGACCAGTCGACCACCGTGCTCGGCCAGCAGGTCTCGATGCCGGTGCTGATCTCGCCCACCGGCGTGCAGGCGGTGCACCCCGACGGTGAGGTCGCCGTGGCCAGGGCGGCGGCCGCGCGCGGCATCGCCATGGGCCTGAGCTCGTTCGCGAGCAAGCCGATCGAAGAGGTCATCGCGGCCAACCCGGCCACGCTGTTCCAGCTGTACTGGTGTGGCAACAAGGACCAGATCCTCGAGCGGATGGCCAGGGCGAAGGCGGCGGGCGCGGTCGGGCTCGTCCTGACCCTGGACTGGTCGTTCTCGCACGGCCGCGACTGGGGCAGCCCGGTGATCCCGGAATCGCTGAACCTGCGCACCATGATGAAGTTCGCGCCGCAGACCCTGGCGCGCCCGCGCTGGCTCGCCACCTACCTGCGCTCGGGCTCGATTCCCGACCTCACCGCCCCCAACATGGCCGTCGGCGGCGGCGCGGCGCCCGGCTTCTTCGGCGCCTACGGCGAGTGGATGCAGACCCCCGCGCCCGATTGGGACGACGTCGCCTGGATCTGTGCCCAGTGGGACGGTCCGGTGCTGCTCAAGGGCGTCATGCGGGTCGACGACGCGCTGCGTGCCGTCGACGCGGGCGTGGCGGGCATCTCGGTGTCCAACCACGGCGGCAACAACCTCGACGGCACCCCGGCCGCTATCCGGGCGCTGCCGGTGCTCGCCGACGCGGTCGGTGACCAGATCGAGGTCGTCCTCGACGGCGGCATCCGCCGCGGCAGCGATGTCGTCAAGGCCGTGGCCCTCGGTGCCCGCGCGGTGCTGATCGGCCGCGCCTACCTGTGGGGCCTGGCGGCCAACGGCCAGGCGGGCGTGGAGAACGTGCTCGACATCCTGCGCGGCGGTATCGATTCGGCGCTGCTGGGTCTGCGCAAGACCTCGATCGCCGATCTCGACCGGGGCGACATCATCGTGCCCGCCGGGTTCGAACGGGCCCTCGGCGTGCCCGCCGACCTCGAACGACCGCTCACCACAGCGGATCTCGTCCAGCAGTAGCGGCTCACCGGCGACGGACCTCGGCAGCGTCGAGGTCCGTCGCCGGTGTCGTTCGCGGGACGGGTGACCCGGTGCGCCGTTAAGATCGGCGGGTCGTCGGAATCGAGGGGGATTCGTGCGTGGGGGAGTACCGGGCGAGCGTCGGCGTGCCCGAATCATGAAGTCGCGCAGTGTGTCCTGCACGTTGCCCGCCGTGGTGGCACTGGCGCTGGTGTCGGCGGGCTGCGGCACCGGGACGCCCGCGCATCGCGCGGCGACCACCTCGGCGAAACCGCCGGTGACGAGCACGGCCAGGCCGACGACGGCCGCCCGGCCCACGACCACGACGTCGGTCCGGCCCACCACCAGCGCGCCCGCGCAGCCGACCGCCGTCGGGATCTGTGTGGACACCACCTCGTCGACCCGGGTGGCCGACGGGCAGTGCGACACCGCCGACAGCCGATACAAGAACTTCTGGTACCAGCACACGGACACTCTGGTGTACCCCGCGATCGGCGCCGCCGTCGCGCTGGCCGCGGGCAGCTTCCTCCGGCCGTCCGGCACCGGCGTCTACGACCGTGGCGTGCCGGACTCCGGCGGCACGGTCCAGCGCGGCGGACTCGGCACCAGCCGTCCCGATTCCGGCGGCAGCACCGGGTCGTAGCGATCAGGCCGGATCCGGCGCCGGCTCGGCCCTGGCGGCCGCGCTGCCCCGTCCGGTGGGATCGAATCCGCCTGCCGCACTGCGGTGATGGTTGATCAGCACGTCGTAGATCTCGGCCAGGGCAGCCAGCTGACCACGGTCGAGCACGTCGATCATGTGCCGTCGCACGCTGCGCACGTGCGCGGGCGCGGCGGTGGTGAGCAGCTGGCCGCCCGCGGTCGTCAGGCGGGCGACGGTGCGGCGCTGGTCGTGCGGCATGGTCTCCCTGATCACCAGCCCGCGCTTCTGCATGCGCGTGATCTGGTGCGAGAGCCTGCTCTGCGACCATTCCAGCGCGCCCGCCAGATCGGCGAAGGTGAGCCGCTGTCCCGGCGCGTCGGCGAGGTACACGAGCACCGAGTACTCGACCCAGCTGAGGTCGGCCGCCCGGCCCGCGTCACGCCCGATCGCCGCGGCGATCAGGTCGCGGGTTCGGACATAGCCCAGCCAGGCGCGCATTTCGACATCATCGAGCCACTGTGGATCGGTCACGATCGAGCTCCAGATTCTCCGGTGCAGGCTTCGGATTGGAACGGCGCACGCCCCGCCACCGTTCGGGAGAATGGGTAGCACCGTTTGGGTTGAACGTGCAACCTCGATCTTGGTTCAGGCGTCTGGCTTACGTCACATAGGGTTGCCTAACCAGCAGGTGGACGCGGGTGGTCGATAGGCTGCCGAGTGCTTTGTGACCAGCCACCCGAGGAGTGCGATTCGTGACCGCGCCGGAGTTCCGCTATTCCGATCTGCTGCCGATCGGCGCCGACGACACGCCGTACCGCTTGCTCACCACCGAGGGGGTCAGCACCTTCGAGCACAACGGGCGCACCTTCCTGCAGGTCGAGCCCGAAGCGCTGCGGCTGCTCACCGAGACGGCGATCCACGACATCAGCCACTACCTGCGCCCCGCGCACCTGCGCCAGCTGCGCAAGATCATCGATGACCCGGAGTCCTCGGGTAACGACCGCTTCGTCGCGCTGGACCTGCTCAAGAATCTCAACATCTCCGCGGGCGGCGTGCTGCCGATGTGCCAGGACACCGGCACCGCGATCGTGATGGGTAAGAAGAGCGAAGGCGTGCTGACCGGGGTCGACGACGCCGAGTGGATCAGCCGCGGTGTGTTCGACGCCTACTCCACGCTGAACCTGCGTTACTCCCAGCTCGCCCCGATCACCATGTGGGACGAGAAGAACACCGGCTCCAACCTGCCCGCGCAGATCGAGCTGTACTCGACCGAGGGCGACGCCGACAACCCGGTCTACAAGTTCCTGTTCATGGCCAAGGGCGGCGGTTCGGCCAACAAGTCGTTCCTGTACCAGGAGACCAAGGCCGTCCTGAACCCCGAGCGCATGCTCGAGTTCCTCGACGAGAAGATCCGCTCGCTCGGCACCGCGGCCTGCCCGCCGTACCACCTCGCCGTGGTCATCGGCGGCACCAGCGCCGAATTCGCCCTCAAGACAGCGAAGTACGCCTCGGCGCACTACCTCGACAACCTGCCGACCGAGGGCTCGATCACCGGCCACGCGTTCCGCGATCTCGAGCTCGAGGAAGAGGTCTTCCAGCTCACCCGCGAGTTCGGCATCGGCGCGCAGTTCGGCGGCAAGTACTTCTGCCACGACGTGCGCGTGGTCCGCCTGCCCCGGCACGGCGCCTCGTGCCCCGTCGCGATCGCCGTCTCCTGCTCGGCCGACCGCCAGGCGCTGGCCAAGATCACCAAGGACGGCATCTTCCTGGAGCAGCTGGAAACCGAACCGGCCCAGTACCTCCCGGAGCAGACCGAGGACATCCTCGGCGGCGACGTGGTGCAGATCGACCTCAACCGCCCGATGGACGAGATCCGCGCCGAGCTGTCGAAATACCCCGTGAAGACCCGGCTTTCGCTGACCGGCCCGCTGGTCGTGGCCCGCGACATCGCGCACGCCAAGATCAAGGAGCGCCTCGACGCGGGCGAGCCGATGCCGCAGTACCTGCGCGACATGGCCGTCTACTACGCCGGCCCGGCCAAGACCCCCGAGGGCTACGCCTCCGGGTCCTTCGGTCCCACCACCGCGGGCCGCATGGACTCCTACGTCGACCAGTTCCAGGCCGCGGGCGGCTCGATGGTGATGCTGGCCAAGGGCAATCGCTCCGCCCAGGTGACCAAGGCCTGCAACGAGCACGGCGGCTTCTACCTGGGCTCCATCGGCGGTCCCGCCGCCCGCCTGGCGCTGGACTGCATCAAGAACGTCGAGGTGCTCGAGTACCCCGAACTGGGCATGGAAGCCGTGTGGAAGATCGACGTCGAGGACTTCCCCGCCTTCATCGTCGTCGACGACAAGGGCAACGACTTCTTCGCCGAGACCTCCAAGCCGATCGCCCTGCGCGTGCGCACCCGCTCCAAGGAACGCGTGTAACCGTCCGGTCGGACCACGAACCACGAAGACCCCGGCGTCGCCACCGTGCGACCCGGGGTCTTCGTTCGTCCGCCGGTGCTCCGACCGCGGTGTAGTGTGACCCGCGACATACGCTGGACCGGCTCGACGGGGGTGGACATGGCGGCCACCGGGATACCGCCCTCGGGGCGCGTCGCGCGCGGCGCGAAGCTGGGGCAGCTGGCGGCCGAGCAGACCGTGCGCGGGGTCGGGACGCGGCTGTCGATGATCGGGCGCACCGAGGAGGCCAGGCAGGTCCTGGCCGAGCGGTCGGCGATGAAGACCGCGCAGCAGATCGTCGCGGTGCTCGGCAGTATGAAGGGCTCGGCGATGAAGCTGGGGCAGATGCTGTCGGTGCTCGACCTCGACTTCATCCCCGAATCGCACCGCGCGCAGTTCACCCGCCAGCTCGCGGCGCTGCGCGACCGGGCGCCCGCTGTCGCGTTCCCCACCATGCGCCGGGTGATCGAGGAGGACCTCGGCCCGCTGTCGGCAATCTTCGCCGATTTCGACGAGACCGCGATCGCCGCGGCGTCGATCGGTCAGGTGCACCGGGCGACCCTGCGCGACGGCCGCGTGGTGGCGGTCAAGGTGAAATACCCCGGCGTGGAACGCGCCGTCCACGCCGATATCGGCAATCTCGAATTCCTCAGCAAGATGGCCAGATCCGTTCTGCCGAGCATGGCCGACACCGGGGTGCTGGAGGAGGTCGCCGCCAATCTGCGCAGCGAGCTGGACTATCTGCGAGAGGCGCGGACCCAGCACCGGGTCGCCCAGCGCTATCGCGGCCACCCCTACATCACCGTGCCCGACGCGATCGAGGAGCACTGCTCGCACAACGTGCTGGTGACCGAATATGTCGCGGGCCACGGCTTCTCGCACTTGCAGGGGCTGCCCGACGCGGACCGGGACCACTACGGCGAACTGATCTACCGGTTCTATCTCGGCGCCCTGTTCACCGACAACGAGTTCTGTGGCGATCCGCACCCGGGCAATGTGCTGCTCGCCGAGGACGGCAGGCTCGCCTTCGTCGACTTCGGGCTCTACAACCGGATGGACCCCGAGCACGTCGATTTCGAGCGCTCCTGCCTGCGGGCCGCCGCCGAGAACCGGCCCGAGGACCTGTACGCGGCCTGGGTCGGGCGCGGCATCATCGACCCGGCCGCCGGCGTCACCGTCGAGGAGTGCCTGGCGTATGTGTGGGCGGCCTGCGGGTGGCATCTGCTCGACGACGAGGTCACCATCACTCCCGAATTGGCCACCAGCGCCGTCCTGCTCGCCGTCGACCCGCGCTCGGTCGAATTCCAGGGTATGCGCAGCCAACTGCTCCCGCCCGAGCACGTCTTCTCCCGGCGTGCCGACCTGTTCACCTTCGCCACCCTCGGTCAGTTGCGGGTCGGCGCCAACTGGCATCGGCTGGCCCGCGAATGGCTCTACGGCGAGCCACCCGTCACCGAGATCGGCCGCGCGATCGCCGGGTGGCGGGCGGGTTCTCAGCCGCCACCACGCCCGGATCGCCCGGCTCGACGGCGCTGACCTGTGTCAACGCAATGACGTAGTAGCTTGGTCGGCGTAGGTCACCGGCGACGAGCGACAGGGAGGCACGGTGGGTCATCGGACTGACCGTTCTTCGTCGCGCCGGGCGGGTGTGCTGTGCGCATTCGTCATGATCATGGCCGCCGTGTGCGCGCTCGTGATCGACTGCACCACGGTGCATCACGACGACCACCACGGCCCGGAGGCGCCGCTCGGCGTGGTCGCCGCCGTCGCCGACGGGGCCTGGCTCGCCCTGCCCGATCATCCGCTGCCCGACCACTGTCTGGTCGGTGCCACGGCGCCCGATACCGGGCTCGTGCTCCCACTGCTGGGCCTGCTCGGGGCGCTGGTCGTCGTGCTCCTCGCGGGCCTCGGTCATCCGGCCGCGGCCCCGCGCGCCCCGCCGCGCGCGCCCCTGCGGTACCGCCAGGGCCGCGACATCCTCACCCGGTACTGCATCTGTCGACGCTGATCGGTCAGCGCCAGGCCTGCCACACCCGTGGACGGCCGGTGTTCGCGTGCCCGTTCTCGTCCGTGCCGTCGTGCCCGGCGGCCGACACAGGAAGCGACAGACATGCAGGAATACGTGCTCGACCGGACCGTTGCCTCGATCGCCGAGCGTCCACAGGGACTCGTCGGCAACACCCCGGTGATGTGGGTGGGGGCGCCGCTGGCCACCGCCGACCGGGGGTTCTGGGCCAAGCTGGAAGGATTCAATCCCGGCGGGATGAAGGATCGTCCCGCCCTGCACATGGTGCGTAGGGCGCAGCAGCGCGGTGACCTCGCTCCCGGCGCGCGGATCGTCGAATCCAGCAGTGGCACCCTCGGACTCGGGCTCGCCCTGGCCGGACTCGGGCACGGTCATCCGGTCACCGTGGTCACCGATCCCGGGCTGGAACCGATCGTCGCGCGGATGCTCGCCGCCTTCGGCGCCCGGGTCGACCTGGTCGAGCGGGCCCATCCCACCGGTGGCTGGCAGCAGGCGCGCCGGGACCGGGTCGCCGAACTGCTCGCCGCCGAGCCCACCGCGTGGTGCCCGGACCAGTACAGCAATCCCGACGCCGCCGACGGCTACGCCGGGCTCGCGCACGAGCTGATCGACCAGCTCGGGCGCGTCGACGTGCTGGTCTGCGCGGTCGGCACGGGCGGCCATTCCGCTGGTGTCGCCAGGGAACTGCGCCGCCGGTTCCCCGATCTGCGCCTGATCGGCGTCGACACGGTGGCCTCCACGATCTTCGGCCAGCCCGCGGGGCCACGGCTGATGCGCGGACTCGGCTCGAACATCCACCCGGCCAATGTCGACTACCGGGCCTTCGACGAAATCCACTGGGTCGCACCGGCGGAGGCGGTCTGGGCCTGCCGGACCCTGGCCGCCACGCACTACGCCACCGGCGGGTGGAGCGTCGGCGCGGTCGCCCTGGTCGCGGGCTGGGCCGCCCGGACCGCCGACGCGGCGACCAGGATCGTCGCCGTCTTCCCCGACGGCCCGCACCGCTACTTCGACACGATCTACAACGACGGCTACTGCCGCGAGCACGGCTTGCTGTCGGGGCCGCCCGCCACCGATCCCGACACGATCGATCACCCGGCCGAACGCGTGGTCGAGTCCTGGACCCGGTGCACGACGGTGCTCGACCCCGGCACGCTCGCGGCCGGGACGGGACCGGTGCGCGCATGAAGACATTGCGCACCTTCGCCGGTTTCGACACACCGGCGCGACTGCTGATGATCAACCAGTTCGGCATCAACTTCGGCTTCTACATGCTGATGCCGTATCTGGCCGGGTATCTGTCGGGCCCGCTCGGCCTGGCCGCGTGGGCGGTCGGGCTGGTGCTCGGCGTCCGGAACTTCTCGCAGCAGGGGATGTTCCTGATCGGCGGCACCTTGGCCGACCGTCTCGGGTACAAACCGCTCATCGTGGCCGGATGTGTGCTGCGCACCGCGGGATTCGCCGCGCTGATCTTCGCCACCTCGCTGCCGATGCTGCTGATCGCCTCCGCCGCAACGGGATTCGCGGGCGCGCTGTTCAACCCGGCGGTGCGCGCGTATCTGGCGGCCGAGGCCGGTGAGCGGCGGGTCGAGGCGTTCGCGGTGTTCAACGTGTTCTATCAGGCGGGCATCCTGGCGGGCCCGCTCGTCGGCATCGCCCTGCTCGGCGTGGATTTCCGCTGGACCGCCGCCGCGGCCGCCGCCGTGTTCGCGGTGCTCTCGGTGGCGCAGCTGTGCGCACTGCCCCAGCGCTGCGGCGTGACCACCACGGCCTCGGTGTGGACCGACTGGCGCACGATCGCCGGTCACCGGCGGTTCGTGGCGTTCGCGGTGGCGATGGGCGGCACGTATGTGCTGTCGTTCCAGGTGTATCTGGCGTTGCCGCTGCACGCGGGAGCCATCTCGGGCGCCGGCGCGCAGGAGCTGACCGCGCTGGTGTTCGTGGTGTCCGGGGTGGTCGCCGTCGCCGGTCAGGTGCGGATCACCGCGTGGTTGCGAGCGCGCTGGGGGATCGAGCGCGGTCTCGTCCTCGGCGTCGGCGTGCTGGCCGTGGCGTTCGTCCCGCTCGCGCTGGTCCCCGGCGCGGCGCCGTTCGGGACGGTGGCCGCGGCCGTGGCCCTGCTGCTGTCGGCCGCGGTGCTGGCGGTCGGGACGGCGGCGGTCTTCCCGTTCGAGATGGACACCGTGGTGTCGCTGAGCGAGGGCAAGCTGGTGGCGACCCACTACGGGTTCTACAACACGATCGTCGGGGTGGCCATCCTGGCGGGCAACCTGGGGACCGGCGCGATCCTGGACCTCGCCCGCGCGGCCGGCGCCGACCGGCTCGTGTGGGTGGGGCTGACGCTGCTCGGCGTGCTGACCGCCCTCGCGGTGCGGCGCGCGATCCGTCCTGCCGCCGGACGGCACCGGCAGTTCGACGCACTGCCCGCCTACACCGCGGCGCCGGGCCGCTGGCCGGTCCGGTCGGATCGTGAGTCCTCGGACGAGCTGACCCGCACGCTGTGAACGGTCGCCGGACCTGCCGGAATGACCGTGCACACCGTGCCCGGGCCCACCCCGGTGTTCGGCTCGGGCACGGGCCGGGTCGATAGACTCCCCGCATGACTACTGTGCTCGGCCGCCTGGCCGACCGGATGCTGGTGACGGTCACGGCCGCCGCGGCCGTGACCGCCGTCGGCATCGGTATCGCCGAGGCCCAGCCGACCGACCAGCGCGAACAGTTCCAGTCCGCCGCGGGGACCGAGGGCCTGGACCCGCCGCTGGCCCTGGCCTACACCCTCGCCGAACAGCAGGCGCACGCCGAGGGTGTCCCGCTGTCGGTCACCTCCGGCTACCGCACCCCCGAGCAGCAGGAAATGCTGTGGCAGGACGGCCTGGCCACCTACGGCACCCCCGACGAGGCCCGCCGCTGGGTCCTGCCGCCCGCGGAGTCGACCCACGTCTCCGGCCACGCGGTCGACGTCGGCCCGCAGGAGGGCGCGCAGTGGCTCGAGGCCAACGGCAATCGCTGGGGCCTGTGCCGGACCTTCGACAACGAATGGTGGCATTTCGAGCTGGTCACCGCGCCGGGCACCGCATGCCCGCCCAGGGTGCCCGACGCCAGCATGCGGTAGTCCGCACGAGGAACGCCATCACCGGGCAGGGTGCCGCGCGCACCCTGCCCGGTGTGCTGTCACCGGCGGGATTCAGCACAGGTCGGCGAAGAAGGTGCGGATGTCGGTGACGTGGGCCAGGGGTTCCTCCATCGCGACGAAGTGGTTGCCCGGGTTGCCCGCGGGCCAGTGGGTGATCTTGTGGTCGCGGTCGGCGAGCGTGCGCATCAGCGGTGAGCCACCGCCGTAGACGCCGGTCGGCACCAGGTTCTGGCCGGTGGGCCAGCCGAAGCCGCCCTCGCGCAGGCCGTCGTACATCGGCCACGAGGAGGTGCCCGCGGTCTGGGTGAACCAGTAGATCGCGGCATTGGTGAGCAGGTGGTCGCGGTCGATGACGTCCTCGGCGAGATCGGCCATCGGGGTGAACTCCTGGAATTTCTGCATCAGCCAGGCCAGCAACGCCACCGGGGAATCGTTCCAGCCGAGCGCGAAGGTCTGCGGCGCGGCCCGCAGCAGCGTGTGATGGTCGACGCCGCCGGTCATCCACTGCTGCATCTCCTCCCACTGCCGCAGATCCGCCGCCGACATGTCCGGCACGTCGGCCGCTGTCGGCATGCCGATACCGCCGTCGAGGTGGACGCCGATCACGTGCTCGGGCGCGGCGAGCGCCATCTCCGGCGCGACATAGGCGCCGAGATCGCCGCCCTGGGTGCCGTAGCGGTCGTAGCCGAGCGAGTCCATCAGCGTCGTCCACATCCGGGCCACCCGCGCCGTGCTCATCCCGGTCTCACGCGGCGCCGCCGAGAAGGCGAAGCCGGGCACCGACGGCACCACGACGTGGAAGGCCAGGGCCGGATCGAGCCCGTGGGCCCGTGGATCGGTCAGCGGACCGAGGGTGCGGGTGAACTCGACGAACGAGTTCGGCCAGCCGTGGGTGAGCACCAGCGGCACCGCGTCCGGCTCGGGGGAGCGCACGTGCAAGAAGTGCACGTCGAGTCCGTCGATCCCGGTGACGAACTGCGGGAACTCGTTGAGCGCGGATTCCTGTGCGCGCCAATCGAAATCCTCGGCCCAGTACCGCGCCAGCTCGCGCAGGTAGCCGGTCGGCACGCCGCGTTCCCAGCCCGCTCCCGGCAGCGGCGCGGCCCAGCGGGCCCGGCCCAGGCGCTCGCGCAGGTCGTCGAGGTCGGTCTGCGGGATGTCGATGTGGAAGGGGCGAATGGTCGTCATCTGAACTCCTCGGTCGGTGTGCACCCCACGGTAGGAGCCATCTAGGACAGTTTCGGTCCTAGATGCGCGGCAGAATGTGAACCATGACCGATACCGCCGCCCGCCTGCTCCGGTTGCTCTCCCTGCTGCAGATGCCACGGGAGTGGCCGGGCAGCGAACTCGCCGACCGGCTCGGGGTCACCGACCGCACGATCCGCCGCGATGTCGACCGGCTGCGCGAGCTGGGCTATCCCGTGGTGGCGGCGCTGGGCGCGACCGGCGGCTACCGCCTCACCGCGGGGTCGGCGCTGCCGCCGCTGGTGCTCGACGAGGACGAAGCGGTGGCCGTCGCGGTCGGCCTGCGGGTCGCGGCCGGGCAGGCGGTCGCGGGCATCGAGGACGCGTCGGTGCGCGCACTGACCAAACTCGAACAGGTGCTGCCCACCACGCTCCGCAGGCGGGTCCGGGTGGTCGGTGCGGCCGTGGCGGTCCGCGCGGGCACCGGCCCCACGGTCGACCCGGAGGTGCTCACCACGCTCGCCGCCGCGGTGAGCAACCGGGAACGGGTGCGCCTGCGCTACCGGGACGCCGCGGGTACCGAGTCCCGGCGTCACGTCGAGCCGATCGGCGTCGCGGCGGCGGGCGGACGGTGGTATCTGGTCGCCTACGACCTCGATCGGGACGCCTGGCGCAGCTTCCGCGCCGACCGTATCGAGGGGCCGCAACCCACCGGCGCCCGCGTCGTCGCCAGAGCGCTCCCCGCCGCCGACGCCGCCGAGTACGTCGCGGGCCGCCGAACCGACTGGGCCACGGCGGAATACGAGGTGGATGTGACGTTCGAGGCGCCACCGCACCGGGTCGCGGGCAGACTCGGTGCGGTGCCGGGCGCCCTCGTCGCCGTCGGTGAGACCGGGTGCCGGCTCACCGAAACCCGCGACGACGACCCGGAATGGCTTGCCGCGCAACTGATCACCCTGGGTTTTTCGTTCCGGGTGCACGGTTCGCCGGAACTGCGCGCGTGCCTACGCGCGCAGTCGTCCCGGCTCACGCAGGCACTCACCGAGTGAACTCAGAGCCTGCCGGTGTCCTTGAGCACCCGGCGCGACTGGGCGAAGAGCATGCCCACATTGACCGTCTTGCGGCACACCACCACGACCACCAGATCGTCGCGGCTCTCCGCGCGCAGGAACAGGTGGGTGAGGTTGTTGGAGTTGACCAGGATCTCCTGGAAGTAGTGTTCGTCGCTGCGGATCCCGCGGCGCTCCTTCCAGATGTCCTCGATCATCACCACATTGCGGCCCTGGAACAGGTCGAGGGTGGCGGCCGCGAGCAGATCCAGGACCTCCGGCGGGTGGTTGTCGACGGTCTCCACCGCCAGCAGCATGCCGGTCGACATGTCGATGACGCCGGCCGCGACGCAGTCGGGGACTTCGCTGCGCAGCGACTTGACCATTCCGGTGAGCCGTTCGGTCATGCTGGCGGGGGTGCCGTTGGTGTTCATGAGATCCTCTCGGTTCTCCGCCGTGGCGAAGAGTCGGGTACATCCACGGCGGTCGTGGACGGGGGAGCGGCCTGCGGTGGACGTGGCCGCAGGGTGTCGTTGATGCCGCTGGCACCGCGGCGGCGCCGGGGCAGCGCCGGGTCGACCATGCCCGCCCCGACGGTGGCGGGTGGCTGGTCGGCGGCGTGCCGGGACGGCACCGTCAGCAAGCCGCCGCCGAGCAGGCGCGCGACCTCGACGGTCACCGGATAGAGCGGACGGCCGAGCAGGAAGGCCAGATCACGGCAGTTCCTCGAGCCGTCCACCAGTCGCAGGAGATCACCGCCCTCGTCGCGCCTCGATCGGCCGAAGTCGGTGAGTGCCAGCAGATTCCGGTACGGCGAGAAGCCTGCGTGCGCGAGTGCGGTCAGCCTGCGATCGGTCTCGCCGAGCAGCCACTCGGCCTCGTAGCCGGGATCGTCGCCAGCGATGACCTGCGGGTGGGCGTCGATCCAGTGGCAGCGATCGATCCAGCCTGCCGCGATGGCGAACGTGCCGTCGACGGTGGCCGTCATCCGCAGCAGCCGGGTGTGGGCCGCGCCGAGCGGCTGCTCGCCGTCCCGATGGTCGATTTCGTCGAAACCCGGTGCGCCACCGGTACTCACGGCCACGATCCGGCCGTCGACGAGACGGATGTCACCGCCCGGCTCGCCGGTGACACGCAGAATGCCGGTGAACAGGCCCGCGTCGGCGTCGGTGAGCGCGGCCGCGAGTGGACGGGTGGTGTCCCGGAGGGGGACGGGGAACTGCATGGTGGTCACATCCCGCGGTGAGCAGGGAAAGGTCGGCGCCGGATCGGTGGAACGGCGACCCGGGCGCAAGCGAGCCAGCAACGGCCGCACACCATTTCCGGTGAATATGTCCGGCACCTTCATCGGGCTGGGTAGGCCGAGTTCCGGCGAACTCAGCGCATCGTCGTCCGCGGCGACCGCGACAGGCCGGCGCGCACGCCTCCCCAGCCCGAGGCGGTACCGGAAGACTGCCGGTGTGGCCGGGGCGGGAGGTGTTGATTCTGCCGATATCGCACGACGATCCCCTGAAGACTTGCTGATGGCGTGCGGTGGCGACCGCACCGTGATCGTGTCGGCTCGACCGGGGTCGGCGCCGTCACGAGCAAAATCCTGGCAGCACAGAGGATTTCGAGCAACCGATTCCGTGAAATTCGATTCGGTTAATTCCGGGTAAGAAAACTGGTCGGTCTAGGAGATCCGGCAATTGCCTGGCCACCACGCCGTCGGCGCGGCGCGGTGGCGTCAAGACCGGTTGGCGTACCGGGCGGTTCAGCCCACCGGTGCCGGTTCGCCCGGCATGCCCTCCAGGGTGAGTCCGCCCTCGATGGTGTTGGGGACGCGGCGCCGGTTGGGGGAGCCCAGCGCGGTGGTCAGGTCGCCACCGTCGTGTTCGGCCAGCAGTTCGCCGCTGTCCCACACCAGCAGCGTGGCGCTGACGGTGTTCTCGGCGGTCGAGTGCGCCAGGTCGTAGTGCGCGCAGCCGGGGACGTGCCCGTAGGTGATCCACAGGTCGTAGCCGGTCATGAACAGGTCGAGATCGAATTGCACGCTCAGACCGAGCAATTCGCTGCGGCCGTTGTCGTCGACACCGGCGAACGCCTCGTCCAGCGCGAGCAGGCGCGGCGCCTGCGGATCGGCGGAGTCGAGCATCACGTGCGCCGCCGCGAACAGCGGCAGGTGCAGCGAGACCGACTGCTCGCCACCGGAGAGCGCGCTGTGCCGGGCCACGGTCAGCTTGTCCTCGCTGCCGTCACCGTTGATCAGGGTGAACGAGAACACCCGCCAGGCGCGGTAATCGAGGGTGGCGCCGAGGATCTCGGGGTAGGACCGCTCCGGGTGGGCGGTGCGGGCCGCCCGGATCTCGGCGGCGAAGTGGGCGCGGACCGCGCCCAGATCCTCCGGGCTCAGCGCCGCGGTGTCCCGGTCGAGCAGTTTGCACATGGCGCGGGCGGCCTCGGACAGACCGTCGGCCAGGATCCAGTGCACGCCGATGGTGTTGCCCGAGGACATCCGGCGCTGCTTCATCTCCGCGCCCATGCGGGTGATGAGGTCGCGTGCGTCGCTGGTGCGTTCGTGGATCTGCTGGGCCAGGCCGGTCAGCAGCGCGTCCTCCAGGATGCGGCGTTCGGCGTCGGTGAGCAGGAGCTCCTGATCGCGGCGCGCGGCGTCGATGCGGGCCGCGAAATCGGCGAGCGCCGCCTGGCCGTTCTCGTCGTGCACCGCCACCACGGTGAGCCCGTCGGCGGCGTCCCAGTGCAGCCGGTAGTCGCGGCCCGACGCGGTGAGGGCGGCATCGAACTCCTGCAGCGCGCTGGTCACCGCCGACCGGGTGGACTTGCGCCCGGCCTCGGTGGCCCGCACCTGGGTGGTGGCGGTATCCAGGTCGGCGAACAGGGCGGCCACCTCGTCGGGCAGCACGACCGGGTCGGTCTCCGGTCCCGCGGCCACGATCCGGTACTGCAACTGCTCCGGCGTCGACCACGCGGCATCGGTGCTCGGCCAGCGGTGCTCGACCGACGCGCCGAGCAGGCTCAGCAGGTCCGGCCGGGCGTAGGGCGCCAGGGAGCGCACCTCCGCCAGTACCTCGGTGAGCGCGGTGGCCAGCGCCTCGTTGGCGGTGCGGTAGGCGGCCTCGGCGTCGCCGACCGCCTCGATCGCGGCATTGGCGGCCTTGCGCGCGGCCCGCTGCTCGGCCTTGGCGGCCTCGATCGCGCCCCGCGCGGCCTCGAGCTCCCGATCGATATCGGCGGCACCGGCGCCCAGCGCTTCCCGGAGAGTCTCGAGCTTGCGCTGCTGTTCGGCGAACCCGAGCCGGGCGGCTTCGGCCTCCTCGGCGAAGGCCTCGGCCAGCGCCCGCGCCTCGTCGTGGCGGTCGGCGCCCTCGCGTTCGCGTTCGCGTTCCCGTTCGTGCTCCGCGCGCAGACGCAACAGCCCGGTGCCGGTGTTCTCGAAGTGCCGGATCGCGGCGGCGAGCGCGTCGAGCTCGCGGGCCTCGGTCGGGGTGCGATGCGCTTGGGCGGTGGCCCGTAGCTTCTTGTCCATCGCGGTGGCCTCGCCGACCGCCTGGTCCAGATCGCGCTCGGTCTGGGTGACGGCCTCGGACCGGGACCGCATGAGACCGGCCGTCTCCGCGACCGCGCGCAGGGCGGCGGTGATCGCGGACGGGCGGGGAAGGGCTTTGGTCGCCGCGCTGATGGCCGCCAATTCGGCGGTGGCCGTGGCCTCGTCGGCCTTCGCCGCGTCGGCCTCGGCGGTGACGGCCTCGATCGCCGCGTCGAGTTCGGCCTGACGCAGTTCCCTGCGGCGGGCGCGCGCGGTCGCGCCGAGGAATTCGGCTTCGGGCTTGGTGTTGCGTCCCACGTGCAGGCCGTGCCGGAAGATTCCGGCGGTGCCGATGACGACGGTGTTCCCCGCACTCACCGGGCTTGTCGGGAGCCGGCGGACTCGCGCGGCAGTCGTTCCGGCTACGACTGGTTCGGTGCCTGCCTCGTCGGCGGCGGGTGCCTCGTCGAGTGCGATCGAGGCCAGCACATCGGTGACGATGCCCGTCGGGATCGACAGATCGTCGGAGTCGTCCTCGACGACAAGGACTTCGGCGAGCGTGCGACCGGTCGGGCGATCGGCGGCGGGCAGCGGGAGCAGGTAGCGGACCCCGTCGATATCGGGGACGCGGGTCGGGTCACAGATCCAGGCGTCGAGGAGCCCGGTGGCCTGGAGCGCGGCCTCGATACCGGCGGCTTCGGCCGGGGTCACCGTGTCCGCGAAGCGGACCGAGCGCCAGAAGGGCACGCCGGGAAGGTCTTTCGGCTCGCGGGCGTCGGTCGGGTGCACCGGCGGCGCGTCGTCACGTTCGGCGGCCACCTTGTCGCGCTCGGCGACCAGCGTTTCCCGGCGTGCGGCCGCGGCCGCCGCCCGCGCCTTGGCTTCCTGACGGCGGGTGCGGATCTGCTCCTGCAGGGGCTCGCAATACTCGGCCAGCACCTCGTGCGCCGACGGGACGTCCTCCGCGCCCGCCGCGGCGACGGCCGACGTCAAGGCGTCGAAAAGCCCGGGGCTCTCCGAATCGCCGATGCGCGGTACGCCTCCGGAGCCGGAGCCGGAGCCGGAGCCGGAGCCGGAGCCGACCGACCGACCTGCGGGGTCGGTGTCGTGCCCGGTCGGCAGCGTGCCTGCGGCGATCGGTGCCAGCACCGCCGCGTTGGCCTGCCACCAGGTGCGCAGGGCGGCAGCGGATTCGGTCCTCGCCAGCGCGACGGCGGCTTCGGCGTGGGCCACCTCGGTGGCCGCGGCATCGCGCAGTTCCACGGCGCGTTCGGCCAGCCGTTGAGCGCGCGTGCGGTCGGCGGCCAGGGCCTCCCAGCGGCTCACCGCCTTGCGCACCGCGCGCACATCGGCATCGCGTTCCTCGGCGTGTCCACGCACGGCGGCGGTGATCTGATCGCCGCGGCCGTCGGGACCCGGCGCGGTCCACTCGATGCCGGCTTCCTCGGCGGCGGCGCGCAGGGCGTCCTCGCCGCGGACCAGCGCGGCGGCCGCGGTGCGCACCGCCTCGGCGGCCCGCTCGGCCTCCTCGGCCCGGCGCTGCAGCGTGTGGCCCGCCTCGGCGGCCTTGTCGCGGTGCACGGCGGCGGAGGTCTCGAGCCTGCGGACCGCGTCGGCGAGGTCGTCGAGCTGCTGTTTGCCCTCGTAGGCGCTCGAGCGCTGGAGATTCTCGCGGTCGGCGATAGCCTGCTCGTAGGCGCGGTCGGCCTCTTCGGCCCTGGTCTCGGCCGCGGTGCGGTCGGCCTCGCGCCGGGTGCGCAGCGCGGTGGCCGCGAACAGGGCGGTCGAGGCGTTGGTGACCGCGTCGAGGCGGGTACGGACCTGGTCGACATCGGTTTTCGCCTGCACGGCGAGGTATTTGCGGTACACGTCGACGAAGCGGCGGGTCGCGGTGTCGGCCTGGACGAGCCCGTCGAGGGTGCGCCCGACCTCCTCCATATCGCTGAAGGACCGGGCCGCGTCCAGGATCAGCTGCTCGTCGAGCGGGCGCAGGCCGTCGGTGAGCGCCTGCGAGAGGCCGCGCGGGTCCAGGTTCTTGGCCAGCTGCGGCCGGCGCAGCGTGAGGATCAGGTTGATCAGCTGGTCGTAGCGCTGCACGCCGAGCCCGAACATGCGGGCGTCGATGGCGGCCCGGTATTCCACCGGCCGGTCGACGATCGCGTCGCTGCCGATCTGCTCGGCGAGCTGCTTGCGGGTCAGCGGCCGGTCGTCGGGCCCGATCAGGGAGAAGTCGACGCCCGCGCGCCCGTCGGCGACGAAGTACCAGCGTGTCACCTTGTCCGAGGACCGGGTGGCGCGCATGCCGATGCCGACGGTGACGACCTCCGGGTCGTCCCAGCTGCCGCGCGCGAACTCCATCCACACATACGAGTAGGCCGATTCCTGCTTGCGGTACAGCAGATTCGACTTCATGGTGCGCTCTTCACCGGCGAACGGATTGAGCCTGCGCGGTTCGATCCGCCCGTCGAGCACGAACGGAAACAGCACCTCGAGGGCCTTGGTCTTGCCCGATCCGTTCGGTCCGCGCAGCACGAGCCTGCCGTCGGCGAAACAGAACTCCTGGTCGCGGTAGTCCCAGAGGTTGACGATGCCCGCGCGGGTCGGGACGAAACGCACTCCGCCGTGAATGAGCGACATCTCCTCAGTTCCCTCCCGTTCCGGT
The DNA here is from genome assembly GCF_052983615.1 of Nocardia fodinahabitans. NCBI lineage: Bacteria > Bacillati > Actinomycetota > Actinomycetes > Mycobacteriales > Nocardiaceae > Nocardia > Nocardia fodinahabitans. The sequence continues at coordinate 250,868 of NZ_JBRJJC010000001.1, read as the reverse complement.
GCTGCTGCCGTCGGTCTCGGCGGCGGTGACGAACAATTCCTCGGCCTGGCGGACCCGCACGGTGACCACCGCGCCCCGGTATCTGGCCAGCGCGGGCAGGATCAGCAGCCCGCCCTCGACCGGCCGGACCAGGCGCAGCTTGGCGAGCAGGGCGACGACCTCGGCGGTGAGCCCGCCGACATCGGCCTGCCACTGCGCGGCGAAGGTCGCGCCGTAGCGGTCGGTCAGCGCGGTGACGGTGCCGCGCACCCAGGCGTCGTCGAGGAACGGATAGCTGACCGGCTCGGCGTCTACGAGCTCGTCGTCGACGGAATCCGCTGTGCTGTCGAGTATTTCGGGATCCTCGGCGAGCGGCGCGAACACGCCGGCCGCGGGGATGGCCGCGTCGAGCTGGTCGAGCAGCGCGTCCTCGGTGGTCGGTGCCGGGTGATGCGCGACGGGATTGTCGATATCGAGGACCATGTCGGCGATCTCGCCGATGAGCAGCAGGGCCACCTGCGCGAGCGTGCCGGTGCCGGGGAAGCGGGTATCGGAGAGCCTGCCCGAGGTGTCGATGAGCGCCACCCCTTCGGCCCGGCGCTCGGCGCGCAGTCCGGTGCAGTACTCGACCTCGTCGACCACGCGATCCTGGCCGAGCAGCGCGCGCTCGGCGGGCGAGAGGTCTTCGAGATACACGACCGGACGTTCCACCAGGGCGCGGCGCACCCGGCGGGCCTGTTCGGCGGGCGCGTGCACGGTGTCCTCGGCCAGCAGGCCGCGCACGCTGTGCAGGTGCTGCAGCGCGCGCGGCGGCCGGAACAGCGCGAACACCACCGGCCGGTCGATGTCGTAGAGGGCCTCGCCCGCCTCCGGGTCGCTGGCCCAGCCGCCCGCGTCACCGTCGGCCAGGGTCAGCGCGCCCCTGGCGCCGAGCCAGCCGACCGCGTCGACGAAGGCGTCCCGATCGGCGGCCCGGTCGGTGGACAGCTCCAAGCCGTCGATCCGGCTCGCGTAATCGGCCACGTGCTCGGCCAGTTCGGACAGCGTGATCTGATCGCCCGCCCGGCCGAGCGCGGCCAGCGCCAAGGAGAGATAGGCGTAGCGCCGGCGATCGAAGACGCGATCGTTGACGCTGCGCGCGGGCAGGGTGTCGTCGAGCCGGTCGTGCACCGGGTAGAGCCGGGCGGTGGTCTCGGTGACCTCCAGGCGGTAGCCGAACAGCTCGGCCAGATCCTCGCGCAGTTCGGTGGCCCAGCGCCGGATCAGCGGCAGCGCGATCCGGTCCGGGTAGACGCGGGTGACCAGGTGGTTGGCGAGTATGACGCGGGCGGCGCGCTGGTAGCTGTCGAGGGCGAGGGCGTCGATGCGGCGCTGCTGTCTCATCGTGGCGTCCCCCGTCGCGTCGTCGCGGTGACCTCGAGGCGACGGTTGTTCAGGTGTAGCAGGCCCGCCGCGGTACGGATGACCGTCGACCCGTCGCACGGCCGCACGGTCAGGGTCACGCCGTTGTCGGAACCCGTTGTGCCGTCGACCTTTCCGCTGACCGGCACCCAGGCCGTGGACGCGGCGTCGAGCAGGCGCAGCAGTACCTCGGTCTCGCGCTGGTCCAGGATCCGCTCGTGCACGGCGCCGATGGCCAGCGAGGCCGCGGCCGCTGCCCGCTCGCGCTGGGCCGCCAGCTGGGCCTCGCGCAGCCTGCGGATACCGGCGTCGTTGCGCGCGATCCGGGCCGGCGCGCCCGCCGTCGGCGCGCGACCGGTCTCGGCGAGGGTCCGCGAGATCTCCAATGGCGGTGCCGCCCACCAGGACCGGCCCGCCGGGATCACCTCGGCGTCGGGATGCTCGAGCGCGAGATGACGGGGCCTGCCCAGGCCGAACACCGCGTCGTAGAGCGCGTGCGCGCTGCCGGTGGTGGGGGTGTCGACGAACCAGGCGGCCAGATGCCGCAGCGCCGATTCCCGGCTCACCCCGCCGCGGCGGGTCTCGGTGACCCGGCGCAGCAGCGACAGCACCGCCGCGATCGCGCTCATCGTCGCCTCGCGCAGCCGGTCGGCTTCGCACGACTCGTTCGCCTCGCCGCTGCCGGCGGCCACGAACCAGGTGCGCAGGCCGTCCCAGCGCGACTGCCAGTCGGCCTCGCGTTCGGCCGGGCTCAGCAGCACCCGCTCGTCGCAGCTCGCCGCGCGGCCGATCAGCTGCTCGACGCCGGTGTCCTCCACCTCACCGATCGCGGCCGCCAGCCGGGGCGCGAACCTGGCCAGGTCCATGCTGAACTCGCGCATGTGCGCGAGCAGCGCATCCTTGTGCGCGAGAAAGGATTCCGGCGTGATCTCGGTGGTGCGCACCAGATCGCCCAGCGACAGGTAGAAGTGCGCCGCGCGCGCGGCCATGTCGGTGAGGGCGGCGTCGAGCCTGCGCAGCGTGGTGTACACCCGCTCGGCGTCGCCGTCGCGATTGGCCGCGGCGAGGGTGCGCAGGTCGGTGAGCAGCTCGGGCAGCACCAGTCGCGACAGCGACGCGTCGTCCATCCTGGCCGTCAGCACGCCCGCCACCGCCCGGTACGCCTGGAAGCCCGCCTGCGCGAACTGGTAGACGTAGTGCCGGTTGCGGTACTCGGCCAGCGTGGCCGCGCGGGTGCCGTCGTAGCTGCGTTCCAGCACACCCCAGCGGTGCAGCTGCTCGAGCAGCGGGCCGATCTCGACGGCGGGCAGCGGCACCCCGGCGGGTCCGGCCTGCGCGCCGATCTCGGCCCTGGCGATCCACTCGGCGACGTCGTCGGCGTGCAGCAGCACCACGTAGGCAGCGCGGGCGCTGTCGAAGGCGCGCAGCACGCGCAGGTAGTCGGCGCGCTTCTCCGCGGTCGCGAACGAGAACAACCGCAGACGCTCGTCCCACAGGGCGGGTACGGCGCTGGGCAGGCCGTCGGCGAGGTCGGTCACCGTAGACAGGTTAGTGGTGGCCGCTCCCCGCTCCGGGGGACCCGTCCCGGATCGGCGTGCCCCCGCCGTCTGGTAGGCCCCGCTCACCCGACGTTGAGCGAGCGCAGCTGCTCGAGGAACGCCTGGGTGCGCGGGTCTCCTGGGTAGCGTTCGATGATCTCCCTGGCCGCCTCGCCGGCGATCCAGGCCAGCGACGGCAGCGAGCGCCAGCCCGCCGTGAACGCCGCCATGCCCTCCTCGACCGCGCGCTCGAGATCGCGGTCGCGCACGGCGACCACGGCCAGCGTCAGCCGGGCCTCCGAGACCCGCATCGGATTGCGGACCGAGCCGTCGGGCCGGGTCGAGTTGTTGATCACCTGCTGGGCGTAGCGCTCGGCCAGCCGATCCTGGCCCGCGACACGACAGCAGTCCATCGCGTAGAAGTCGAACTTCGTCGCGTCGACGACGAAGTGGTTGTGCAGATCGGCCGGATGACCCATCCGCGACAGGATCGCCCTGCCCTCGTCGAGCGCGCTCTGCACGGCCCGGCGATCGCCGAGCCGGGCCCAGCCCTTGGCTCGCTGGGCGGCCAGCTGCACTCCGACACTCATCGACGTGGTGCCCGGCATGGCCTTCTCCGAAGCATCGATCGCGCCCCGGAAATTGCCCTGGGTGAGCGCGAACCAGGCCGACATCTCGGCCGCCCACGCGGTGATCTCGACATTGCCCGCCTCACGGCCCAGCGAATCGGCGGCCCGCCGGGTGGCCTCGGCGCCGGCCCGGTGTCCGAGGTCGTAGTCGACGCAACCGACCAGCAACGCGACCCAGCCCGCCAGCACGAGGATCTCCCGATGCTGGCTCAGGGTGAGCCTGCCGTCGAGCAGCGAGGTGATCCGGCGCAGCCACGCGGTGCCCTCGGCGTGCAGCTCGTGCGGGTCGGCGTAGGCGTACTCGCAGCACAGCCGTTCGGCGGTGATCCGCACCGCGTCCAGGGTGGCGCTGTTGACGTCGGACATCCGGAGTCTGCCGATGAACTCCAGGGTGTCCATACCCGTCGCCGATAACAGCTCGTCATCCCGGTTGGGTCGGGCCTTCGGGAAGAACGCGGCGGTGACGGTGTCGAACGCGGCCGCGATGATCGGCGCGTAGAACTCGTCGGGACGTGATTCCCCGGACTCCCAGCGGCGCCAGTTGCGCAGCAGAGTACTGTCCGTCGGCAGGTTGTGGGAGGACTTGGCACGCATCGCGCGGACGGCATCGGCTTGCGACCATCCCCTCGCGTCACGTTCCGAACGCATCCGAACAGCCCAGACGGGTCGATCATCAGTTGCGGTCACGGCGGTAGTATCCCATCAGTTAACGTTCGGCGTCCCGAATAGGGCATGTAGATGTCATCGGCTTGACATCTGCCGCGCGGGGCCGCGAATACGCATGCTGTAAGTAGGTGCTCGTCGTCGACCCGGCGGGCACCCGCTGTGCAGGAGAGCTTGCAGGGCAACGCAGTACCCCCGCGCGGCGCACGGCGTGGCGCGGGGGGATCCGACAACAGAACAGCGATCCCAATCCAACGGAGGTTCGGGTGGAAGCGTTGATCTATGGATACTTGCGGGACGACCTGGCCGAAGGCCAGAGCGACCAATTGGAGGACGCGCTACGCAGTCTCGCGCGTACCGCGGGGATGTGTTTCGCCGCGACGTTCCATGAATCGACCGCGGGTGACGGTGCGGCGTTCGCCGAACTCACTCAGGAATTGAAGCGGGCCGACGCCCACCACGTGGTGGTGCCGTCACTCGATCACCTTGCCGGCCAGACCATCCCGCGTGACTTGCTGATCGCGAAGCTGGCGCACGAGGCGGCCGCCCAGGTGCTGACCTTGGAGCGCTAGCCGTGGCCGGTTCCGTCGGCACAGAACCACCATCCTGGTAGCGGCCACACCGGCCGCGAGCGAGGCGAACAACGCGAGCAGTCGCTGGTCGCCGAACACCGGATACACCTGCCAGTGCAGCAGGTACGCGAACAACGAGCTGTCGGCCACCGCCACCGCCACCACGGCGACGACGGCGGGCACGCGCAGCGCGGGCAGCCAGACGAGCAGCAGGATGCCCGCCATCACCAGGCGTTCCCGATCGGTGACGCCGAAGTACCCCGGCACACTTGCCAGCAGCACGGCGCTGACGATCAGCCGCTGCCAGACTGCCGTCGCCTTCGCTCCGGCCCAGCCGAGAGCGAAGTACCAACAGGCCAGCGGTGACAATGGGATATCGCGCTCGGGATAGAGCCCGAACGAGTGCCAGCGCGCCACCAGCGTGAGACCGAGCAGGGCCAGGGCGAACCAGAACGGCCCCCGCCGCTCCCAGCGGTCCAGCAGCGGGATCCGCATCAGCAGCGCGGCGGCGACCGTGCAGTAGACCAGCACCTCCAGGAACCACAGATGCCCCGCCGTGTCATTGCGCGGGCCGAGGATCTTGTTGAGCAGCAACACATTCTGCCAGCTGTAATAGCCGGGCTGCCACACCATCGTGATCAGCACCCACAGCGCCGTCGGCACCGCGATCATCGCCACCGAGCGCGCGGTATGCCGGAGGCGTTGTGCCGGGGGAGCCGAACTCACCGCGAACCGCGCGAAGTTGTATCCCGCCACCGCGAGCAGCACGTGCGCCGCGCCCCAGACCTCGAACAGCTGGATGTGCGAGCCGAGAACGAGCACGATGCCGATGGCGCGCAACGCCGTCGAGGTATCGAGTGCCCGCCCGAAACCGCCGCGGCCACGCGGTGTTCGCTCCAACCGGTCGATCGACTGCTGCGGCCAGTCGGCGGGCAGCCTGCCGATGACCCGCTCCAGCCGGGCCGCGGTGGTGACGTATCGGAGCGAATCGCCGCCCAGCTCCACGAAGCTCTGCTCGCGCGAGATCCGCTCGACGGGCAGGGCCAGCGTGTCGGCGTAGATCGATCGCACGTCGTCGCCGGTGTCGCGCGCGGCCGGGGGCAGCGCGCGGATCGCCGGGTAGTCGATCTTCCCGTTGGCCAGCCGGGGCAGCTCGCCGACGACCCTCACCGCCACGGCCGCCGCGGGCAGACCCGCGGCGCGAGCGATCAGCGCGACGGGATCGCCCCGGCCGGTATCGGTCACCGCGGCGATGAGCCGGGCGCCGTCGTCGGTGCAGGCCGCGCCGACACCGGCTGCGGCGAGCTCGGATTCGATCCGGCCCAGATCGATCCGCAGACCGAACAGTTTCGCGAAGCGGCTGCGCCTGCCGGTCACCTGGTACAGGCCGTCGGGGGTGCGCCGGGCCAGGTCGCCAGTGCGCAGGGCCGTGACGGTGCGGCCCAGCGCGAGTTCGGCGGGCCGGGTCGCGTAGCCGAGCATGACATTCGGGCCGTGATAGACCAGCTCCTCGGCGGCCCCGTCGTCGACCGGCTCGAGCGTGAAATGTCCGCCGGGCACCGGTATCCCGATGCATTCGGGGTGCTCGGCCGCCAGTTCCGGTGGCAGATACGCCATCCGGGCGGTCGCCTCGGTCTGGCCGTACATCACGAAGAACCGCCACCCCGCGGCCGCGCCGAGCCGCGCGTAGGCCCGCACCCGCGCGGGTTCGAGCTTGCCGCCCGCCTGCGTCACGTACCGCAGATCGGGCAGTGACATCGCCGCGAAGCCGATCCGGTCCAGCAGCTCCACCGTGTACGGGACCGCGGCGAACGAGGTCGCCCGGTGCGCGCGGAACTCGTCCCAGAACCCGGGGTCGAGCACCGACCGGTCGGTGAGCAGCAGGCTCGCGCCACGCAGCAGGTGACTGTGCACCACCGACAGCCCGTAGCAGTAGAACAGCGGTAGTGTGGTCGCCGCGCGTTCGTCGGGCCCGATCTCGAGAGAGCGGGCGATCGAGTCGGCATTGGCGAGCAGGTTCGTCGTCGAGAGCCGGACCAGCTTGGGCGACCCGGTCGACCCGGACGTACTCAACAGCAACGCGAGCTCCGGATGCAGCTCGTGCGCCGGGTCGGCGCGCTCGGCGAGGATCCGCCCGCGGTCGATGACGACGTCCGGGTCGTAGGTTGCGGCGAGTTCACCGGAGAGCTCGCCGGTCAGCAGCACCGCGCAGCCCGCGTCGAGCGCGCCCAGGTAGGCGACGAGGGAGTCGATGTCGTTGCCCGCGGTCAGCGCGACGAGGCGGCGCACCGGGCCCAGCCGCGCCGAGAACTCCGCGACGCGGTCGGCGAGCTGGGCATAAGTGACGCGGCACAGGGTGTCGGCGGGCACTGTCGGGTGCCGGTGCAGCACCGCGATCCGGTCGTCGAATCCCCGGAGATGAGCGACGATCGGGTGGTTCGGCACGCGAAAAAGTCTAGGTGGCGTTCCTTCGACATCCCGCAGGTGGTCGCCTGGCGAACTCCTGGTGAACGCGGGTCAGAGCCCGAAACTGCCCGGGCCGCGCCTGCGCAGGTACTTCTCGAACTCCGCGGCGATGGCGTCACCGTCGATCTTGGCCATCGTCTCGTTGAGGTCGATCGCCGCGTCGCCGCGCTCCTCGAGCGAGCGCACGTACTCGTTGATCTCCTCGTCGCCGACGGTCATCTCGTTGACCGCGGCCTCCCACTCCTCGGCCTGTTTGGGCAGCTCACCGAGCGGAACCTCGATGTCGAGGACGTCCTCGACCCGGTGCAGCAGCGCGATCGTGGCCTTCGGGTTCGGCGGCTGCGAGACGTAGTGCGGCACCGCCGCCCAGAACGACACCGCGGGCACCCCGGCCTTGACGCACATGTCCTGCAGCACCCCGGTGATCCCGGTCGGGCCCTCGTACCGGGTCTGCTCGAGGCTGAACCGCTCGGCGGCCTCGGAGCTGTAGGCCGATCCGGTCACCGGCACCGGACGTGTGTGCGGCGTGTCGGCCAGCAACGCGCCGAGAATGACCACCGTCTCCACCCCGAGCTGCTCGATGAACTCGAGCAGATCGTTGCAGAAGCTGCGCCACCGCATATTGGGCTCGATCCCGCGCAGCAGCACGACATCGCGGTCGCTACCGGGGGGCGAGCACACCGACAACATGGTCGAAGGCCACTGGATCTCCCTGGTCACCCCGTCCACCTGGCGCACCGTCGGGCGGTTCACCTGATAGTCGTAGTAGTCCTCGGAATCGAGTTCGGCGAGCGGCTCGGCGTCCCAGATCAACTCCAGATGTTCGACCGCGCCACTGGCGGCGTCACCGGCGTCGTTCCAGCCCTCGAAGGCCGCGACCAGCACGGGATTGCGCAACGTCGGCAGTTCCGTCTCGGGGGGTTCACTGGCATCCACCCGGTCAGCCTAGTGTCTTCGGCGAATTGTTTTGCGGTGACCGGCGCTGTTGCGTGTTTCCCGCGCGGGCTGTGTCGGGCGCCACTCGAATCACCCGCAGTGGTCTTACGCGTCGGGCCCGCCCATTAGTCTTGAACCATGTCTGCGTCCTTGCCCACCGGGTTCGATACCACGCTCCTCGATACGCTCCGACGGCGTGTCGTCATCGGCGACGGTGCGACGGGCACGATGTTGCAGGCCGCGGATCTGACGCTCGACGATTTCCGTGGCCTCGAAGGATGCAACGAGATCCTCAACGACACCCGCCCCGACGTGCTGCGCGCGATCCACCGCGCGTACTTCGAAGCGGGCGCGGATGCGGTGGAGACCAACACCTTCGGCTGCAACCTGCCCAACCTGGCCGACTACGACATCGCCGACCGGATCCGCGATCTGTCCGAGCGCGGCACGCGCCTGGCCCGCGAGGTCGCCGACGAGATGGGCCCGTCCGCCGACGGCACCCCGCGCTACGTCCTGGGCTCGATGGGGCCGGGCACCAAGCTGCCGACGCTGGGCCACGCGCCGTTCGTCTCGCTGCGCGACGCCTACACCGAGGCCGCCCTCGGCATGCTCGACGGCGGCGCCGACGCCATCCTGGTCGAGACCTGCCAGGACCTGCTGCAGGTCAAGGCCGCGATCACCGGCAGCAGGCGGGCCATGGTCGCCGCGGGCCGCCGGATCCCGATCATCGCCCACGTCACCGTGGAGACCACCGGCACCATGCTGGTCGGCAGCGAGATCGGCGCGGCGCTGACCGCGCTGGAGCCGCTCGGCATCGACATGATCGGCCTGAACTGCGCGACCGGCCCCGACGAGATGAGCGAGCACCTGCGGCACCTGTCGCGGCATTCGCAGATCCCGGTCTCGGTGATGCCGAACGCGGGCCTGCCGGTGCTGGGCGCCAACGGCGCGGAGTACCCACTGACCCCGGAGGAGCTCGCGGTCGCGATGAGCGGCTTCGTCTCCGAGTTCGGGCTCTCGCTGGTCGGCGGCTGCTGTGGCACCACCCCCGAGCACATCCGTCAGGTCGCGGAGGCGGTACGCGCGGTCGAGGCCACGCTGCCGCCGATCGAGGCGCGCCGCACGCCGGAGCACGAGCCGGCCGTGTCGAGCATGTACACCGCCGTCCCGTTCGAGCAGGACGCTTCGATCCTGATGATCGGCGAGCGCACGAATGCCAACGGCTCCAAGGCCTTCCGGGACGCGATGCTGGCCGAGGACTGGCAGCGCTGCCTCGAGATCGCCAAGGACCAGACCCGCGACGGCGCGCACATGCTCGACCTGTGCGTCGACTACGTCGGCCGCGACGGCACCCAGGACATGAACGAGCTGGCCTCGCGCCTGGCCACTGCCTCGACCCTTCCGATCATGCTCGACTCCACCGAACCGCCGGTGCTGCAGGCCGGTCTGCAGCACCTGGGTGGCCGCTGCGCGGTGAACTCGGTGAACTACGAAGACGGCGCCAGCCCGGATTCGCGCTTCCAGCAGATCATGCGACTGGTCGCCGAGCACGGCGCGGCCGTGGTCGCGCTGACCATCGACGAGGAGGGCCAGGCCCGCACCGCCGAGACCAAGGTGGCGATCGCCGAGCGGCTGATCGAGGACATCACGACCAACTGGGGTCTGCTGGAGTCCGACATCATCGTCGACACCCTGACCTTCACGCTCGGCACCGGTCAGGAGGAGTCGCGCAAGGACGGCGAGGAGACCATCAAGGCCATCCGCGAGCTCAAGCGCAAGCACCCCGACGTGCAGACCACCCTCGGTCTGTCCAACATCTCCTTCGGCTTGAACCCCGCCGCCCGGCAGGTGCTGAACTCGGTGTTCATGCACGAATGTGTCGAAGCCGGCCTGGATTCGGCGATCGTGCACGCGTCGAAGATCCTGCCGATGAGCCGGATTCCCGACGAGCACCGCCAGGTCGCGCTCGACCTGATCTACGACCGGCGCACCGAGGACTACGACCCGCTGCAGAAGCTGATGGCGCTGTTCGAGGGTGTCTCGACGGCGTCGTCGAAGGCGTCGCGGGCCGAGGAGATGGCCGCACTGCCGCTGTTCGAACGGCTCGAGCGGCGCATCGTCGACGGCGAGCGCAACGGCCTCGACGTCGACCTGGACGAGGCGATGCAGACGGTGCCGCCGCTGCAGATCATCAACGAGACCCTGCTCTCGGGCATGAAGACCGTCGGTGAACTGTTCGGCTCCGGCCAGATGCAGCTGCCGTTCGTGCTCCAGTCGGCCGAGGTGATGAAAACCGCTGTCGCGCACCTGGAACCGCACATGGAGGCCACCGACGACTCCGGCAAGGGCCGGATCGTGCTCGCCACCGTGAAGGGCGACGTGCACGACATCGGCAAGAACCTGGTCGACATCATCCTGTCCAACAACGGCTACGAGGTGGTCAACCTCGGCATCAAGCAGCCGATCGCCACCATCCTCGACGCGGCGCAGGACAAGAAGGCCGACGTGATCGGCATGTCCGGGCTGCTGGTGAAGTCGACCGTGGTGATGAAGGAGAACCTCGAGGAGCTCAACGCCAAGGGCGTCGCCGAACAGTTCCCGGTGCTGCTCGGTGGTGCCGCGCTGACCCGCGCCTACGTGGAGAACGACCTCACCGCCGTCTACGAGGGCGACGTGCACTACGCCCGCGACGCCTTCGAGGGCCTGCGGCTGATGGACGAGATCATGACCGTCAAGCGCGGCGGTGGCCTCGATCCCGACAGCCCGGAGGCGATCGCCGCCAAGGAGAAGGCCGCCGAGCGCAAGGCCCGCCACGAGCGGTCCAAGCGGATCGCCGCCGAGCGCAAGGCCGCCGAGGTGCCGATCGAGGTGCCCGAGCGGTCCGACGTCGCTGCCGATCTGCCGGTGCCGACCCCGCCGTTCTGGGGCACCCGCGTGGTGAAGGGCCTGCCGCTGCAGGAGTACTCGGGTCTGCTCGACGAGCGGGCACTGTTCCTGGGGCAGTGGGGCCTGCGCGGTCAGCGCAGTGGTGACGGGCCGACGTACGAGGAGCTGGTGGAGACCGAGGGGCGCCCGCGGCTGCGGGCCTGGCTCGACCGCCTCGCGACCGAGAGTGTGCTGCAGCACGCCGCCGTGGTCTACGGGTACTTCCCGGCGGTGTCGGAGGGCGACGACGTCATCGTGCTCACCGAGCCGAACGCCGACGCACCGGAGCGGTACCGGTTCACCTTCCCGCGTCAGCAGCGCGACCGGTTCCTGTGCATCGCCGACTTCATCCGCTCGCGCGAGCGGGCGCGCGAGACCGGCCAGGTCGACGTACTGCCGTTCCAGCTGGTCACCATGGGTCAGCCGATCGCCGACTTCGCCAACGCGCTGTTCGCGGCCGACAACTACCGCGACTACCTCGAGGTGCACGGCATCGGGGTGCAGCTCACCGAGGCGCTGGCCGAGTACTGGCATCGCCGGGTGCGCGAGGAATTGACGCTGGACGGTCAGTCGGTCGCCGACGACGATCCCGCCGACATCCTCGACTACTTCAAGCTCGGCTACCGCGGCGCGCGGTACTCCTTCGGCTACGGCGCCTGCCCGGAGCTCGAGGACCGGGCCAAGCTGGTCGACCTGCTCGACGCGGGCCGGGTCGGGGTGACTCTGTCGGAGGAGCTGCAGCTGCACCCGGAACAGTCGACCGACGCGTTCGTCCTGCTGCATCCGGAGGCGAAATACTTCAACGCCTGAGACACTGACAGGCGACGGCCGATCGGACCGGTCCCCGCGGGGCCGGTCCGATGTCGTTGTGCCGGTTGTGAGTCTGGTCACGAAGCGGCCGGGAGTCCATGGACCGGGGCCGTCGGGGACGAGGGCAAAGCAATTCAGCACGTAGGATTTTCGGAAGTTTCATCCCGCTGTGGCGCGGAGGGCTGGACGACTCGGCGGTATTGCAGGAGGGGCACACGCTATGACATCGGATCGGTTGATCGCGGGACGCTATCGACTCACCGACCCGATCGGCACGGGCGCGATGGGGGTGGTGTGGCGCGCCACCGACGTCCGGCTGCGCCGCACCGTCGCGGTGAAGCAGTTGCTGCTCGCGCCGGGGCTCACCGGATCGCAAGCGCTGGAAGCGAAGCTGCGGGCGATGCGCGAGGGCCGCATCGCCGCGCGCCTGCACCATCCCAACGCGATCACCGTCTTCGATGTCGCCGAGGAAGACGGCCAGCCCTGGCTGGTCATGGAGTACATGAACGCGCCCAGCCTCGCCGTCAAGCTGGCAGGCGGGGCGACGCTGCCACCGCTCGAGGTGGCCGGGATCGGCGCCCAGTCCGCGGCGGCGCTGTCGGCGGCGCACGACGCCGGGATCATGCACCGCGATGTGAAGCCGGCCAACCTGCTCGTCGGCGACGACGGCACCGTCAAACTCACCGACTTCGGGATCTCGCACGCCACCGGCGATGTCACCGTCACCGCCACCGGCTTCCTGGCGGGCACGCCCGCCTACCTGGCGCCCGAGATCGCCCGCGGTGACGACCCGAAACCCGCCGCCGACGTCTTCGCGCTGGGGTCGACCCTGTACGCCGCCGTCGAGGGCGCCCCGCCGTTCGGTGAGGGCGACAACCCGCTGGCGGTGCTGCACGCGGTCGCCAGGGGCGTGGTGCCGGAACCGAAGCAGGCGGGCCCGCTCGGGCCGGTGCTGATGTGGCTGCTGACCGCGTCGGCCGAGGATCGCCCGACCATGGCGCAGGCCCGCAAGGCGCTCGAGGATGTCGCGGCGGGCCGGGTCCCGGCGCTGCCCGCCACGGCGACGAAGGTGCTGCCGCTGAGCGAGGCGGCCACGACGGTGCTGCCGCAGCCGACCGCGCCCACCGATGGCGCGGCGGCCAAGTCCGGCGCGGCGGCCCTGCTCGGTGGTGGGCTGGCGCTGGCCAAGGCGGCCAGGTCCGCGATCACCGGCGGGTCGTCCGCCGCGGGAACGGGTGGCGCACCGGGCGTTTCGGTGGCCGCTTCGGGATCGGACGGCGCCGCGTCGGCGGGGACGGACGCGCGACGGCACGGTGTGCAGGACGCGGTGCCCGGCAGCGGCGACGAGCGCGCCGGGTCCCCGGCCGGCCCACCGCCGATCGGCCCGCCGCCCGCCCGCACCGGCACGCCGAACAACAGCCGGGCCATCCTGCTGCTCGCGGCCGCCGTCGCCGCGTTCACGGTGATGCTGATCGTGCTGGTCGTGACGCGCGACCGGGGCACGGATCCCACCCAGCAGGCGCTGGATCCGGTCACCGTCACCACGGTGGTCGACGGCAAGGTCAGCACCGTCGTGATCGTGCCGGAGCAGGAGACGGTGACCGTGTCCGCGCTGCCGAGCCCGGCGCAGACCGGGCCGACGACCGCAGGCGCGACCTCGTCCGCGACGAGCACCTCGGGCAAGCCGACCGCCACCCCCAGCCCGACCAGCACCACGATCACCACCACCCCGTTCGGCCCGCCCAGCCCGGACCGCATCGGCCAGTTCATCGCCGGGTACTACGGCATGCTGCCCGGCAACATCGGCGGCGCCTGGGCGCAGCTGGCGCCCGGCTATCAGGCGCAGACCGGTGGCTACGCGCAGTACTCCTCGTTCTGGTCGACGGTGCGCTCGGTGACTGTCGGCTCGATCACGCCGAACGGGGAGAACCGGGCGGTCGTCTCGCTCACCTATCACCTCGCCAACGGCACCGTGACCTCGGAGAACCGCTGGATCCAGGTCAGCGGCACCGGCGCGAGCCTGCAGATCGCCGGATCCGGCGTCTGACGCGCACCGGCTACCCTGAACGCGGCTCGGTGTCCGCCGGGCCGACCCGACGTGCAGAGAACGAGGCGAGAAACAGGTGAGCGCGCGACCGGCCGCGGTGCTGTGGGACATGGACGGCACGCTGCTCGACTCCGAAAAGCTGTGGGACATAGCGGTGCGCGAACTGGCCCGCGAACACGGCAGTGAGCTCACCGACGAGATCCGCCACGCGCTGATCGGCGCCTCCGGCCCGAACGCGCTGCGCATGCTGTTCGACGGCATCGGGGTCGAGGCCACGCCGCGGGTGATCGCGGAGGCGGGGGAGTTCCTCGAATACCGGGTCACCGAGCTGATGCTCGGGCCGATCCCGTGGCGGCCCGGCGCCAAGGACGCGCTCGCGATGGTGCGCGCGGAGGGGCTGCGCTGCGCGCTGGTCACCAACACCAAGCGCTCGCTCACCGAATACGGTCTCGACACGCTGGGGCGCGACTTCTTCGACACCTCGGTCTGCGGTGACGAAGTGGCGCACGGCAAACCCGATCCGGCTATCTACGGCAAGGCCGCCGACCTGCTCGGACTCGATCCCGCCGACTGCGTGGCGATCGAGGATTCGCCCACCGGCGCACTCGCGGCACAGGGTGCGGGTTGCGGCCTGATCGTGATTCCGTGCGAAATCGCGGTTCCCGAGGCGCCCGGGCGGGTATTCCGGGAGTCACTGGTGGGTTTGTCGGCCGCCGATCTGGGCGCTGCGCTCGTGGTGCGCGACGAACATTTCGGCAGCGCAGCGAGATAGGGCGAATAGCCTACCGTGATAATTCCGGTATCGACAGGGAATGTGTGAAAACTGTTGTCGCACAGTTGATTTCATAACGCTGTGATCTGCCTGGGATAGGCCGGATTTGCCGAAACCCTGGGCGTGTCGGCGAAAGTTCCCGCAAACTGAAGTCATGACAGGGACGCGGGGGCTTGACGAAATCGTCGACATCGCACGGTATCCGCTCACCGATCTCGGTGGTCCGGGCCGGCGCGCCGCGGTCGAGGCCGCCCGCGCGGAACTGGCCGAGGACGGCTGTACGGTCCTGCGCGAGTTCATCCGCCCGGAGCTGTGGGAGACGCTGCGCGCGGAGGGGGAGCGGATCGCCCCGCACGCCCATTACAAGGTGGAGCGGGTCAACGCCTACAACGTTCCGCTCGACGCCGAGCTGCCCGCCGACCACCCGGCCCGGATCGTGCTCGATCGCGGCAACGCCTTCGTCGCCCGCGACCGCATTCCCGCCGACGCGCTGATCCAGCGCCTCTACACCGACCCGATCTTCCAGCGTTTCGTCGCCGACTGTTTCGAACTCGACGAACTGCACGAATTCGCCGATCCGCTGGCCGGGCTGTGCCTGAACGTGGTCGAGCCGGGCATGTCGCACCCGTGGCATTTCGACACCAACGAGTTCACCGTCAGCATGCTGACCCGCCGTCCCGAAGCCGGCGGCGTCTTCGAGTACTGCCCCAATATCCGCGACCCGCACGCCGAGCATCTCGACGACGTGCGTGCCGTGCTCACCGGCGAGGGCGAACGGTTCATCCGCGCCCTGGAACTGCGCCCCGGCGATCTGCAGCTGTTCAAGGGCCGCTTCTCACTGCACCGCGTCACCGAGGTGGCCGGTGCGGGACAACGACATTCGGCGATCTTCGCCTACACGGACCGGCCCGGGGTGATCGGCACTGTCGAACGCACCAGGCAGCTGTTCGGCCGTGTTCTGCCCGACCATGTGGCCGCCGCGGCCGACGCCGTCCGAGGTGACCGACTGCTCGACTGAGAGGAACCGCCCATGTCCGTTCCGTTGCACACCACCGGCAAAGCATCCTTCGACGACATCTACGAAAGTCCCGATCCGCGTGCTTACTTCGCGCGGATGAACGAGCTGGACTACCGGATCCCGGAGCTGGCCAAGCCGCATTTCCAGGAGCAGTTGCGGCAGTTGCGGGCGGCGCGTCCGGATCGGATCCCGACGGTGCTTGACCTGGGCTGCTCCTACGGGGTGAACGCGGCGTTGCTGCGGACCGGTACCACGGTGGAGGAGCTGGCCGGGCACTATCGCGACCATGCCGAGACCGACAAGGTCGGGCTGATCGCGGCGGATCGGGAGTGGTTACGCGCCGATCTGATGCCCGACGTACGCTTCGTCGGGATGGACGCCGCACGCCCGGCGCTGACCTACGCCCACGCCGCCGGATTCCTGCACGACTACGTGCACGCCGACCTCGAGGCCACCGAGCCGACCGAGGCCCAGCGTCGTGTGCTCGCCTCCGCCGATCTGGTGATCTCCACCGGATGCGTCGGCTACATCACCGAGAAAACCCTGTCCAGGGTCGCCCAGGCGGATCCCCGCAAGCGGCCGTGGATGGCGCATTTCGTGTTGCGGATGTTCGATTTCGGCCCGATCGCCGCGGAACTCGCCGCGCTCGGCTATCGCAGCGAGCAGCGTCCCGGTATGTTCC
Organism: Nocardia fodinahabitans; assembly: GCF_052983615.1. Classification (NCBI taxonomy): domain Bacteria; kingdom Bacillati; phylum Actinomycetota; class Actinomycetes; order Mycobacteriales; family Nocardiaceae; genus Nocardia; species Nocardia fodinahabitans. Next base: position 234,430 of record NZ_JBRJJC010000001.1, on the reverse strand, counting down.
AGCAGCGGCGCTTCGCTTCGGCCCAGGAACGTGCACAGGTGCTGGAAGCGTTGGCGGCCAAGGGAATCGACACCACCGACCACGAAGCCGAAGGCTGGCTCTATGCCAACCTGTTCGTGTCCCGCCCGCATCCCATCGAGACCTGAGGATCTGGATTGAACCAACCGACGTTCGCCGCCGAGGACAGCCTGCCCCGGGTTCCGCTGCCGACACTGGACGACAGTTGTGCGCGGTTCCTGCAGTGGTGTCAGCCGTTGCTCGGCGCCGAGGAACTCGCCACCACCGAGGCCGCAGTAGCCGAGCTGCTGCGGCCCGGTGGGGCAGGCCGGACCCTGCACGCCGCGCTCGCCGAGTACGACGCCACACCGGGGGTCGGCAGCTGGCTCGACGAGTTCTGGCCCTCGCGGTACCTGGGCCGCCGTGACCGGATCGCGTTGAACGCCAACTTCGTCTTCCTGTTCCGCGACGACACCCCGCTGGCCGCCTCCACCGTGGCGGGCCAGGCCGAGCGGGCCGCCGCGATCATCGGCGCCGCCGTGGACTACAAGCTGGCCCTGGACTCCGAGCAGATCCCGCCGGTCACCCAGCGCGGGCAGCAGCTGTCGATGTGGCAGAACAAGTACCTGTTCTCCGAGACCCGCATCCCGGGCGAGGTGCAGGACACCGTGCGCAAGCCCTACAGCCCGGAATGGCCGGGTCCGTCGGACGCGCGCCACATCGTGGTCTTCTACCGCGGCAACATCTTCCGGATGGACGTGATCGGTCCCGACGGCGCGCCGTACGCGTTCGAGGATGTGGTCGACGGGCTGCGCGCGGTCATCAAGGGCGGCACCAAGCCCGCGGCCACCGACACCTCGGTCGGGCATCTGACCACCAAGGCCAGGGCGGAGTGGGCGCGCAGCCGGGCCACCCTGCGCGCCGAGGCGGCCAATGTCGCGGCGTTCGACGAGGTCGAGACGGCGCTGTTCGCGGTCTGCCTGGAGGACTTCACCCCCCGCGACGAGCTGCACGCCTGCGATCAGCTGCTGCACGGTGACAGCGCCAATCGGTACTTCGACAAGTCGGTGTCGTTCATCGTCTTCGCCGACGGCCAGGCCGGCATCAACATCGAGCACTGCGGCCTCGACGGCACCACCGTGCTCTCGTTCGTCGACGCGCTGCTCGAGCGGACCGCGCAGGATCACGCCGCCACCAGCGGCGCGCGGGCCCAGGGACTGCCGCAGGTCGAGCCGGTCGAGTTCGTCCTCGACTCGGCCGCCCGCGCCGACATCGCCGCGGCGGGCGCCGATTTCGCCCGCTTCGCCGCCGACACCGCGACCGCGCTGGTCTCGTTCGACGACTTCGGCACCGGCGCGGCGAAGCAGCTCGGCATCTCGCCGGACGCGTTCGCCCAGCTGGCCTACCAGCTCGCCCACCGGCGCAGCAAGGGTCTGACCGGCGCCACCTACGAGTCCATCGCGACCCGGCAGTTCCGCAACGGCCGCACCGAGGCCATGCGCGTGGTGACCCCGGAGATGGTGGCCTTCGTCGACGCGATGGTCGACGACACCGTCGAGCGCGCGGACAAGCTGGCCGCGGCCCGCACGGCGGCGTCCGCGCACGTCGGCCGGGCCAAGGAGTGCCAGGCGGGCCAGGCGCCCGAGCAGCACCTGTGGGAACTGCAGTGGATCCAGCGCCGCCGCGGTGCGGAACTGGGGGTCGCCGACGAGCAGATCGCGCTGTTCGACAGCCCCGGCTGGACGATCATGCGCGACGACTACCTGAGCACCAGCTCGGCGCCGTCGGTGCACATCCGCTACTTCGGTTTCGGTTCCACCAGCCCCACCTGCATCGGCATCGCCTACGTGCTGCTGCCGGACCGCTGGAACATCTACCTGGCCACCCCCAAGTCGGTGGCCGACCAGATGTACGCCTTCGCCGACCACCTGCGCACGGCGGTCGCCGACCTGCGCGAGTTGCTGAGTTAGTCGGAGCGCTGGCGCGCTGTGTTTGTCGGAGCGCTGGTGCGCTCGAGTTCGCGGCCCCTTGGTCCCGCCGGTCAGGCACCGTTGCTTGCTCCTTCGTCGCTGACGCAACGGCACCTGACCGGCGGGACGGCCGCGAACCGGCCACTGCGTGGCCGTCCCCTCCTCGAGGTCGGGGAGTGCGGGGGCGGGTTCGTTCGGCGGCCGTCCGGGGGTGCGGGTGCGGGGCTGGGAATCCGGTGGCGGGCGTGTGAAACAATCATTCATCGTGAAGAACTTCGAATCCCTGTTCGCCGAGCTGACCGAGCGTGCCCAGACCCGTCCCGAGGGGTCGGGCACCGTGGCCGCGCTGGACGCAGGCGTTCATTTCCAGGGTAAGAAGGTGCTCGAGGAAGCCGGTGAGATCTGGCTGGCCGCCGAGCACGAGAGCGACGAAGCCCTCGCCGAGGAGATCTCCCAGCTGCTGTACTGGGTCCAGGTGATGATGGTGGGTCGCGGGCTGAAGCTCGAGGACGTGTACCGACATCTGTGACGGCTGATCCGTCCCGGTCGACACCTCCCCTCGTCTTCTCCCCCCGAAAGGACCCTTCCCATGTTGCGCGTCGCAGTTCCCAACAAGGGCTCGCTGTCGGAATCCGCCGTCTCGATCCTGAGCGAGGCCGGTTACCGCAAACGCACCGACTCCCGTGAGCTGACCGTCCTCGATCCCGCCAACCAGGTCGAATTCTTCTTCCTGCGGCCCAAGGACATCGCCATCTACGTCGGCTCCGGTGAGCTCGACCTCGGCATCACCGGCCGCGATCTGGCCCTGGATTCCGGTTCGCCGGTCAACGAGCGTCTCTCGCTCGGGTTCGGCCGCTCCTCCTTCCGCTACGCAGCCCCGGCCGGTGCGGACTGGAAGGTCGAGGATCTGGCGGGCAAGCGCATCGCCACCTCGTACCCGAACCTGGTCCGCGCCGACCTCGCGCGCTTCGGTATCGAAGCCGAGGTCATCCGCCTCGACGGTGCCGTCGAGATCTCGATCCAGCTCGGCGTCGCCGACGCGATCGCCGATGTCGTCGGCTCCGGCCGGACCCTGCGTCAGCACAACCTGGTCGCGTTCGGCGACTCGCTGTGCGATTCCGAGGGTGTGCTGATCGAACGCACCGGCTCCGACCAGTCCGACCGGGCGCGCAACCAGCTCATCGCGCGCATCCAGGGCGTGGTGTTCGCCCAGCAGTACCTGATGCTGGACTACGACTGCCCCAAGTCACTGCTCGACGAGGCCGTCGCCATCACGCCGGGCCTGGAGTCGCCGACGGTTTCCCCGCTCACCGACCCCGACTGGGTCGCGGTGCGCGCACTGGTCCCGCGCAAGCAGGGCAACGACCTGATGGACCGCCTCGCCGACCTCGGCGCCAAGGCCATCCTCGCCACCGACATCCGCTCCTGCCGCGCGTTCTGAGCACGATCGAGTAGTCACAGATCGAGCGCGAGGAAGAACGCCGCCGCCTGGCGGACGAGGAACGCCGCCTGCGCTAGCGGGCGAGGAACGGTCCGGCGAGCGCGATCCGCTCGTCGGGCCGTTCGCGTAGCGAGCCGGGGGTGCGGTGCTGCGCGAGATCGGTTCAGGATCAGCGCAATCGGGGCCCGGAACGCCCTGATCCTGGCCTTCGTCTCGATCGGCCTGGAGTTCTCGCCGCGCGGGCTGCGCACAGCGGGCCGGCAGCCGATCGCGGTCTTCGGCTCGGCAGTCGTGGTGAATCCGGCTGTCGTTCTGGGGCTTTCGGTGCTGTTGTTCCGCTTCCCCCGTCGGTTCAGACGTCTTCGGCGGACCGCGCCTCCGGCAGTCCCAGCTCGACCGGCGCCTGCTGAGGCCAGCCCGGATACGGCGGCGGGGTGCCACCGAACTCCGGGCACAGCTGCTGGAAGTCGCAGAAACGGCACATCGAGTTGCGGGTGGGCGGGAAATCGCCGGTGCGGCCCGCCGCCAGGATCGCCTGCCACAGCGCGGTCAGGATTCGTTCGAAACGTTCCAGCTCGTCACGGTCGGGGGAGTAGGTGAGCAACACCTTGTCGGCCAGGTAGATCAGCCGCAGCTGGGCGGGCACGATATCGCGGGTGCGCAGGATCATCAGCGCGTAGAACTTGAGCTGGAACAGCGCCCGCGCCTCGTGCAGCGGACCGGGGGCGCGCCCGGTCTTGTAGTCGACGACCCGCAGCAGGCCGTTCGGCGCGACATCGATGCGGTCGACGAACCCGCGCAACGGGATGTCACCGGCCAGTTCGACCTCCACCCGCTCCTCCCGCGCGTGCGCCTCGAACCGGGTCGGATCCTCGAGCTCGTAGTAGCTCTCGACGAGCCGACGCACCTCGTCGAACAGTGCCTCGGGCCCGCTCTCGGCGACCAGCTCGTCGATCCCCGTCCGATCGGCCCGCACCCGATCCCAGGCGCCGGGCACCAGCTCGGCCGCGCGCTGCGGGTGCCGCTCGGCGGCGGGCAGCCCGAACAGGTCCTCGAGCACCGCGTGCACCACCGTGCCCCGCACCGCGGCCCGCGTCGGCGGCTCCGGCACCCGATCGATCGCGCGCAACCGGTACTTGAGCGGACACTGCTTGAAATCGCTTGCCCGCGAAGGAGACAGCGCGGGCCGCGACCGCGGAGCCGGACCCTCGGCGGTGTCGTCGGCAAGGGACGTGGAGACGGGCACTGACATAGTTCGCAGGGTATCGGCACCCACCGACACACGTGCCGCACTTCACCTCCGCCGCACCCCGTTCCGGCGACCGCACCTCGACCTGGCAGGCTGAGAGTCCACTCGAAGAACGGAGATACATGACGGCCAGACGGACCGGTCCATTCGCCATCGGGGACCGGGTGCAGCTGACCGATGCCAAGGGGCGCCTCTACACGGTGGTGCTGGAGGACGGGAAGGAATTCCACACCCACCGCGGTGGCATCAAGCACGACGACCTCATCGGTACCGACGAGGGCACCGTCGTGAAGTCCACCAACGGCACCCCCTACCTGGCGTTGCGCCCCCTGCTCGTCGACTACGTGCTGTCGATGCCGCGTGGCGCGGCCGTCATCTATCCGAAGGACGCGGCGCAGATCGTCCACGAGGGCGACGTGTTCCCCGGCGCGCGGGTGCTCGAGGCGGGTGCCGGCTCCGGCGCGCTGACCTGCTCGCTGCTGCGTGCGGTCGGCCCCGAGGGCGAGGTGATCTCCTACGAGATCCGCGACGACCACGCCGAGCACGCCGTCCGCAACGTCGAGACGTTCTTCGGCGAGCGCCCGGCCAACTGGTCGCTGACCGTCGCCGACGTCGCCCAGTACGAAGGCGAGCAGGTCGACCGGGTCGTGCTGGACATGCTCGCCCCGTGGGACGCGCTGCCGGCCGTGTCCAAGGCGCTGGTCCCCGGCGGTGTGCTGATCGTCTACGTCGCGACCGTGACACAGCTGTCGAAGGTGGTCGAAGCGCTGCGCGAGCAGGAGTGCTGGACCGAACCCCGTTCGTGGGAGTCGATGGTGCGCGGCTGGCACGTCGTCGGCCTGGCCGTGCGGCCGGAACACCGCATGCAGGGCCACACCGCCTTCCTGGTGAGCGCGCGCCGCCTCGCCGAGGGCACTGTCACCCCCAAGCCGCAGCGCAGGCCCTCCAAGGGCTGAGACCCCGCACCCGGGCGGCTCCCGCTTCGCGCCACTAAGGTGCCCTGTGAAGAGCCGCTCGCGGTCGGGTGGCACGGATCGCGACCGAGCGGGTCGCGCCTGGAGGGGGCAGCATGCCGAGCATCGAACCGTCCGCGACGAAGGATCCGTCCGCCGGGGTGCTGTATCCCGGTGATTCCCCGCGCCTGTATCGCGCGGTGTTCGACGTCTTCCCGCCGTATCTGTTCCGCCGGGCAGCAACTCTACGTCCGGCGGCTGCCGGACTGAGCGTCGAGGGTTGTCGGGAATCGGCTGGCGCGGGTTCTCTGCGCGGTGCACAGCGAGCGAACGGCCCCGGCCGGACTATCCGGACAGCGCGGGGCCGCAGCGGGCGTCAGGCGGGCGTGCAAGGGGCCTGTGCGAAGCCGAGCAGCAGGCAGCCGCTGGCGTCGGAGAGCTTCCAGGTGCCGTCGACCTGCTCCCAGGTGACCGGGAAGGCGGGCGCCGTACCGTGCGGCGAGGTGATGGTGACATCGGCGGTAGCGGTATTTCCGCTGGTCACGACGTTGTCGACAGCGAAGGTGAGGGTGTAGCCGGCGAGCATACCGTTCATCTGGTCGATGTTGGACTTGCGCGCGTCACCGTTGACGATGAGCTTGGCCTTCTCGTCGGTGGACAGCGCTGGGTCCGCGAACTCGATCAGCGTCGCCTTCAGGGAATCGGCGGTGGGGGCGGCGGCGTTGTCACCGGACGGAGTTGCCGAAATGCTGGACGGAGCGGCCGCGATACTGGTACTGCTGCTGGTGGCCTTCGTCGAGGAATCGTCGGAGCCGCCGCAACCGGTCAGGGCGACGGTAACGGCGAGTGCCGCAGCGGCGGTAGCGACGGTGACACGGATCGTGCGGGTAGGAAGGAGCATGCTCGGCAACCTTTCGGCTCGATGGGCGAGTGCTCTCGCCTGCTGCCCCGGATCGGGGTGTTAGGGGAGCCTAACACGCGTAATTCGGCGGCCGATGTCGTACCTGCCGTACAAGATGTGATCACGACGAAACCATGTCGGAAAGCGAGAACGGACCGCGCCCGGTAGCGTTGAAAGACCGGGACTGGGAGGAGCAGCATCATGAGCCCCAACGAGAATTCGGATTCGGCGGCCTGGCGAGAGCTCGAGGCGGTACGCGCCGAGGCGGCTGCTCTTCGCAGACAACTCGCCGACTCGCCGGATCGCGCACGCGAATTGGAAGCACGGATCGATTCGCTGACAATCCGCAACGGCAAGTTGATGGACACGCTCAAGGAAGCGCGCCAGCAGCTGATCGCCCTGCGTGAGGAAGTCGATCGCCTGGGTCAGCCGCCCAGCGGCTACGGCATCGTCATCCACACCTACGAGGATCAGACGGTCGACGTCTTCACCTCCGGTCGCAAGATGCGCCTCACCTGCTCGCCCAACATCGACGTCGCGACGCTCGAGTACGGCCAGACCGTGCGCCTCAACGAAGCGCTCACGATCGTGGAGGCCGGGTACTTCGACGCCATCGGCGAAATCGGCACGCTGCGCGAGATTCTCGACGACGGCAGGCGGGCCCTGGTGGTCGGCCACGCCGACGAGGAGCGCGTGGTCTGGCTGTCCGGCCCGCTGTCCAAGATCGCCGAGTACGACGACATGGACGATCCCGATTCCCCGATTCGCAAACTGCGGCCCGGTGATTCGCTGCTGGTCGACACCAAGGCCGGCTTCGCCTTCGAGCGGGTGCCCAAGGCCGAGGTCGAAGACCTTGTGCTGGAAGAGGTTCCCGACGTCGACTACACCGACATCGGTGGCCTCGGCCGGCAGATCGAGCAGATCCGCGACGCGGTGGAACTGCCCTTCCTGCACAAGGATCTGTTCCGCGAGTACGCGCTGCGCCCGCCCAAGGGCGTGCTGCTCTACGGTCCGCCCGGCTGCGGTAAGACGCTGATCGCCAAGGCCGTCGCCAACTCGCTGGCCAAGAAGATCGCCGAAGCCCGTGGTGAGGACGCCAAGGAAGCCAAGTCCTTCTTCCTCAACATCAAGGGCCCGGAGCTGCTCAACAAGTTCGTCGGTGAGACCGAGCGCCACATCCGGATCATCTTCCAGCGGGCCCGGGAGAAGGCGTCCGAGGGCACCCCGGTGATCGTGTTCTTCGACGAGATGGACTCGATCTTCCGCACCCGTGGATCGGGCGTCTCCTCCGATGTGGAGACCACCGTCGTGCCGCAGCTGCTGTCGGAGATCGACGGTGTCGAGGGCCTCGAGAACGTCATCGTGATCGGCGCGTCCAACCGCGAGGACATGATCGACCCCGCGATCCTGCGGCCGGGTCGTCTCGACGTCAAGATCAAGATCGAGCGGCCGGACGCGGAATCGGCGCAGGACATCTTCTCGAAGTACCTCACCGAGACGCTGCCGCTGCACGAGAGCGACCTGCGCGAGTTCGACGGCGACAAGGCCGCGTGCGTCGACGCGATGATCGAGAAGGTCGTCGAGCGGATGTACGCCGAGAGCGACGACAACCGGTTCCTGGAGGTCACCTACGCCAACGGTGACAAGGAGGTCCTGTACTTCAAGGACTTCAACTCCGGCGCGATGATCCAGAACATCGTCGACCGGGCGAAGAAGTACGCGATCAAGTCCGTGCTCGACACCGGTAACCCGGGTCTGCGGATTCAGCACCTCTTCGACTCGATCGTCGACGAGTTCGCCGAGAACGAGGACCTGCCCAACACGACCAACCCCGACGACTGGGCGCGGATCTCGGGCAAGAAGGGCGAGCGGATCGTCTACATCCGCACGCTGGTCACGGGCAAGAACGCCTCGGCGAGCCGGGCGATCGACACCGAGTCCAACACCGGTCAGTACCTGTAAGCCCAACCGCAGAAGGCCGCGTTCCCTCGGGAACGCGGCCTTCTCGCGTACCGGATCGTGTGAACTTATTTCCCGAAAACGCCACGCGACACAGTGTGGATAGGGCACGCTTCACATGTTCGTTGCACCTGATGAGGACCCGTAAACGAGGAGTGTTGTCATGGCCGGTTCCGCCGCTGATCTGCTGACCGAGATCATCCTGCAGACCATTCAGAACCTGTTCAGCTCGATCAGCGCCGGCTGATCACCAGCCGTCCGACGAGGGCCGCGTCTCCCACTCCCGGAGACGCGGCCCTCGGCCGTTGATCAGCCCTGTGTGGTGGTCACCGTGTTGAACACCACATCGGCCACCGGGGTGCCGTCGGCGCCGCCGCCGGTCACACCGGCGCCCGCGATGGTGGCCAGCGCGTCCATGCCCGCGGTGACCCGGCCGAACGGGGTGTAGTTCGGCGGCAGCTGGGTGTCGCGGTAGACCAGGAAGAACTGGCTGCCGTTGGTGCCGGGGCCCGCGTTGGCCATCGCCACGGTGCCCGCCGGGTAGACCGCGCCCGCGAGGTTCTCGTCACCGAACTCGTAGCCGGGGCCGCCCATGCCGGTCGCGGTGGGATCGCCGCACTGCAGGACGTAGATGCCCTGGGTGGTGAGCCGGTGACAGCGGGTGTGGTCGAAGTAGCCCTCGTTCGCCAGGAACGCGAAGGAGTTCACTGTGCGCGGCGCCGCGGCGGCGTCGAGTTCGATCGAGACGGTGCCGCAGGTGGTGTCGAGCGTGGCGGTGTAGGCGGCGGCGGGGTCGATCGTGAGGGCGGGCTCGGCGGCCCACTGCTTGCCGTTCGGCACCCCGGCGGCCGCCGGGGCGCACCCGGGGACGACCGCCTGATGGGCGGGCACGGCCTGGGCGGCGGGGGCGATCGCCACCAGTGCCGCGACGGCGGCGCCGAGGCCGAGCGCGGCCCGCCGGGTGGTGCCGACGATGGAACGGTCCTGCGAATGACTGCTCACCTGGACGGTGTCTCCTCGGAATGGGGTGCTGCCGGACGATGTACCGCGCATCCTGCCAGCCGCCGCCGCGATGCGGGGAGGGACCGCCGAACTCGGTGGCGTGGCTAGCGTGCTCGCAATCGCCACAGCGAGGTGGTCTCCGCGGTGCGGGCCGCGGCCAGTGGATCGTCGCGATCGCTCGCGCGCGGATGACGTGGCCGGGTGGTGAGCCGGGCCAGCACCTGCAATCCGGCGTCGTCGAGCAGGCGGGGGATGTGGTCGGCCGAGCGCAGACCGAGCAGTTCGGCCAGGTCGGACAGCACCAGCCAGCCTTCGCCCCGCGACGTCAGATGCGCGCGCAGGCCGTGCGCGAAATCGGTGAGCATCGACTGGTCCTGGTCGTAGACACCGCGTTCCAGATCGGAGGTCGGGATGCCGGGGAGCCAGGGCGGATTGCACACGACGAGATCGGCGCGCCCCTGCGGATACAGCGTGGGACCGGTGACGGTGATCCGGTCGGCGTAGCCGAGGCGGGTGAGATTGTCGGTCGCGCAGCGCACGGCGCGCGGGTTGATGTCGGTGGCGGTGATCCGGGAGACGCCGCGCTGGGCGAGCAGGGCGGCGAGCACGCCGGTGCCGGTACCGAGATCGAAGGCGGTGCGCACTTCGGGATTCAGCGGCGCGTCCGCGACCAGGTCGACGTACTCGCCGCGGGTGGGGGAGAAGACGCCGTAGCCGGGATGGATGCGCGCGCCGAGCGCGGGCACCTCGACGCCCTGCTGCTGCCAGCGGTAGGCACTGAGCACCCCGAGCAGTTCCGGGAAGGTGACGACCCGGCCCGCGGCGGCCGGGCCGTAGGCGGCGATGCAGGCCGCTCGCACATCGGGCGCGCGGCGAAGATCGAGGTCGTTGGCGTCGTCGAGCTGGACCAGGACGGCACCGAGAATGCCCGCGCGCCGGCGCTTCCTGGCCCGCTCGTGGTCGTAACGCGCCGTCAGGTCGCCGGCCGGGGACGCGGCGCGCGCACGGTCGGCGCGACGGCCCAGCGCCTGCAGGAGCTGGCGGCCGTTGTGGTAGTCGCCCTGCCAGAGCAGGGATTCGCCCGCCCGGATCCGCCGGAACGCCTGATCGGCGGGCAGGCGATCGTCGGCGGTCGTCACGGCGGTCGGCGCGGGTGCGCCGTTCTCGGAATGCCACGGCGCGGTGTGCTGCATGCGGTCTTCGGTCCAAACGATGGTGGACACGGGAGTCTCCCGGTGGTCGACGGTGCTGGTGACACGACGAGCACTTCGACGCCGGGCGCGAGGAGTGAAGCGGACAGCCTCGGTCGCTACCGCGCCGAAATGCGCGGGTCTGCGTCGCCGAGGACCATGCCGAGCGTCACCACTGCTGCCTTTCGAGGGGAGGAAGGCTCCATTCTGCCGTATCAGCCCCGCGCACGAGCCTCCGGGTCGGGCGCGGGGCCGGGCTACCGACTTCGGCGGGCAGATCACCGCAGCCTGGGCGACCGTTCAGGGGCGGCGGATGCGGCGGTAGGTGGGGGTGGCGGTGGTGGCGGTGGCCAGCTCGGCGGCGAGCCAGGGGAGGTCTGTGGACGCGGTGAGGGCGCCCAGGGTGAGGCGGAGGTGGTCGGTCCGTGGGTGCGGGCCGACCTCGAAGGGGCCGCCGGGGGCGGCTTTGATGCCCGCGGCGGCGAGGCTGATCATGGCGGCGTTCTCGTCGTGGACGGGGAGCCAGAGGTTGATGCCGTCGCCGGGGGTGACGGTGACGCCGTGAGTGGCGAGGGCGCGGCGCAAGGCGGTGGCGCGGCGGCGGTATTCGAGGCGGGCGCGGGTGACGGTGGCGCGGGCGTCCGCGTCGTGCAGCATCGTGAGCAGGACGCGCTGGAGCAGGCGGCTGGACCAGCCGGGGCCGAGCATCCGGCGTTCGACCACCGAATCGAGCAGCGTCGCGGGGCCGCCGGCGACGGCCAGGCGCAGATCGGCGCCGTGGGATTTGGAGTACGAGCGGAGGTAGACGCGGCCAGTGAGCGCAGCGGGCTGGTCGCGATGCCCGCGGAGTGGTCGTCCTCGATGATCACGGCAGGGTGCGGGGCCAGCACCGCCGCGAGCGCGCGGACCCGGGCGGTGTCGAGGGAGGCGCCGGTGGGGTTGTTCGCCCGGGGCTGCAGGATCACCGCGCGAGGGGCGGGGCCGTCGAAGGCGCGCGCGAATTCCTCGGGGCGGAACCCGGATTCGTCGAGGCGCACGGCGATCGGGCGGGCGCCGAGGCGGGCCAGCAGGTCCAGGAACGGCGGGAAGCAAGGGTCCTCCACGATGACCGGGTCGCCGAAGCGGACGTGCGCGGCGAGCAGCCGGTCGACCGCGTCGAGTGCGCCGTCGAGCACGGCCAGCCGCTCGCACGGCCACGGCCAGTCCTCGCGCAGCGTGGCGGCGAGGGCGGGCAGTACCGCCTCGCCGAGGTAGTGCGCGGACAGATCGCCGGGGGCGGTGTCGCGGGACAGGGCGTGCAGTGCGGCGGCCAGATCGGGCAGCAGGGCCGGATCGGGGGTGCCGCGGGACAGGTCGACGCGAAAAGCGTTGTCGGAGGGTGAATGCAGCCGCTGATAGCGTCCGGCGGGCTGCGGTGGCAGCTCGCCGACGAAGGTGCCTGCCCGCCCACGGGCAACGATCGCGCCCGTGGCCGCCAGCGCGCGCCACGCCTGGTTGACGGTGGCGGGCGAGACGCGCAGTTCGCGCGCGACCTCGCGCACGGTCGGCAGCCGGGTGCCGGGAGCCAGTGCGCCGGAACGGATCCGGCGGCCGACGGCGGCCGCGATGCCGGCGGCGCTGCGCTCGTCGAGGTCCCCGGCGAAGTCCGCGGGCAGCACGGTCGGCGAGGCGTCGGTCATGGCCCCATTCTGCGGCCGTAACAAACCCTATCCCCGGTACGCCGCCATGTTTTACGACAACGAAACTGTTTCCGCGCAGATGTAACACAATGCGATCGTCGGAGGGGGCAATATAACAAAGCATGGGAATCGTCAGAGCGGCCCTGGTCCAGACCACCTGGACCGGCGACAAAGAATCCATGATCAAGGCCCACGAGGACTACGCCCGGCAGGCGGCGGCGCAGGGCGCGCAGGTGATCTGCTTCCAGGAGCTGTTCTACGGGCCGTATTTCTGCCAGCAGCAGGATCCGAAGTTCTACGACTACGCCGAATCGGTGCCGGGCCCGACGACCGAGCGGTTCGCCGCCCTGGCCGCCGAGCTGAACCTGGTGATGGTGTTGCCGGTGTACGAGCAGGAACAGCCCGGCGTGCTGTACAACACCGCGGCGGTGATCGACGCCGATGGCAGCTACCTGGGTAAATACCGCAAACACCATATTCCGCAGGTACACGGTTTCTGGGAGAAGTTCTACTTCCGGCCGGGCAATTCGGGCTGGCCGGTGTTCGACACCGCGGTCGGTAAGGTGGGCGTCTACATCTGTTACGACCGCCATTTCCCGGAAGGGTGGCGGGCTCTCGGACTGGCGGGCGCGGAAATCGTGTTCAACCCGTCGGCGACCTCGCGGGGACTGTCGAGTTATCTGTGGAAGCTGGAACAGCCGGCCTCCGCGGTGGCCAACGAGTATTACATCGGCGCGATCAACCGGGTCGGTATCGAAGCCGAATACGGCGACGACGATTTCTACGGCACGAGCTATTTCGTCGACCCCGAGGGGAAATTCGTCGGCGAGGTCGCCTCCGACACCGCGCCGGAATTGGTCGTCCGTGATCTCGACATGGACTTGATCAAGGTGGTGCGCGATCGGTGGGCCTTCTATCGCGATCGCAGACCCGACGCCTACGGATCGCTGGTGGAGCCGTGATGCGCACCTTCATCCACGGCGGGACGGTGGTGAGCGCCACCGGGTCCCAGCTGCTCGACGTGCTGATCGAGGACGAGACCATCGTCGCTGTCCTGCAACCGGGTTCGACCGCGCTCGGGGCCGACCCGGCCGCCGCCGCCGAGACCGTCATCGACGCGACCGGCAAGTACGTGATCCCCGGCGGCGTCGACGGCCACACCCATATGCAGCTGCCGTTCGGCGGCACCGAGGCCAGCGACACCTTCGAAACCGGGACCAGGGCAGCGGCCTGGGGCGGCACCACCACCATCGTCGATTTCGCGGTGCAGAAGCCGGGGCAGCGGGTGCAGGACACCCTGGCCGAATGGCACGAGAAGGCGGCGGGCAACTGCGCGATCGACTACGGGTTCCACCAGATCGTCGGTGATGTCGACGACGAATCCCTGAAGGGGATGAGCGAACTCGTCGCCGAAGGGGTCACCAGCTTCAAGCTGTTCATGGCCTATCCGGGCGTCTTCTACTCCACCGACGGCCAGATCCTGCGGGCCATGCAGACCGCGGGCGATCTGGGCGCGCTGCTGATGATGCACGCCGAGAACGGCATCGCCATCGACGTGCTGGTGGAGCAGGCACTGGCGCGCGGCGACACCGCGCCCTACTTCCACGGCACCAGCAGGCCGTGGCAGCTGGAGGAGGAGGCGACCCACCGCGCGATCATGCTGGCGCAGCTGACCGGCGCGCCGCTGTACGTGGTGCACGTCTCGGCCAAGCAGGCGATGGAACAGATCGTCGCCGCACGCGACGCGGGGCACAACGTCTTCGCCGAGACCTGTCCGCAGTATCTGTACCTCTCGCTCGAAGAACAGCTGGGCGCACCGGGTTTCGAGGGCGCCAAGTGGGTCTGCTCGACCCCGCTGCGGTCGCGGGCGGAGGGGCATCAGGACGAATTGTGGCGCTATCTCCGCACCGGTGACGTCACCGCGGTCAGCACCGACCACTGCCCGTTCTGCATGAAGGATCAGAAGGAACTCGGCCTCGGCGATTTCAGCAAGATCCCCAACGGAATCGGCGGCGTCGAGCACCGGATGGACCTGCTGTTCCAGGGTGTCATCGACGGACGGATATCGCTGGAACGCTGGGTGGAGGTGTGCTGCACCAACCCCGCCCGGATGTTCGGGATGTATCCACGCAAGGGCGTCATCAGTCCGGGCGCCGACGCCGACGTGGTGATCTACGACCCCAACGGGCACACCAGCATCGGCCTCGGCAAGACCCACCACATGAACATGGATCACTCCGCCTGGGAGGGCTTCGAGATCGACGGTCACGTCGACACCGTGCTGTCGCGTGGCCGGGTGATCGTCGACGGCGGCGCCTATCACGGCCGCGCCGGGCACGGCCGTTTCGTGCGGCGCGGGCTGTCGCAGAACCTCCGGTAAGAACCCCTATCCGAAACGGAGAGTGCCATGGACATCGGTGTGGTCCTGCAGTGCACCCCACCCGCGTCGCGGGTGATCGAGCTGGCCAGAGTGGCCGAGACACACGGGTTCTCGCATGTGTGGACGTTCGACTCGCACCTGCTGTGGCAGGAGCCGTACGTGATCTACAGCCAGATCCTGGCCGCCACTCGCAAGGTCATCGTCGGTCCGATGGTCACCAATCCGGCCACCCGGGATCAGACGGTGACCGCGTCGACCTTCGCCACGCTCAACGAGATGTTCGGCAACCGCACCATCTGCGGCATCGGGCGCGGTGACTCGGCGGTGCGCGCGATCGGCGGCAGGCCGACCTCCCTGGCGGCGCTGCGCGAATCGGTGGAGGTGATCCGGGAGCTCGGCAACGGGCGCAGCGTCCGGATCGGCGACACCGAGGTGCGGTTCCCCTGGGCCGCCGATTCCCGGCTGGACGTGTGGGTCGCCGGGTACGGGCCGAAGGCGCTCGAACTCACCGGTCAGGTGGCCGACGGGTTCATCCTGCAACTGGCCGACCCCGACATCGTCGCGTGGACCGTCGCCAAGGTGCGCCGCGCCGCCGAGGCGGCCGGGCGTGACCCGCGATCGGTGAAGATCTGCGTCGCCGCGCCCGCCTATGTCACCGACGGATCCGCCGCCGCGCTGGCGCACGCCAGGGAGCAGTGCCGTTGGTTCGGCGGGATGGTCGGCAATCACGTCGCCGCCCTCGTCACGAGATACGGTGCGGACGGCGATATTCCGGCCTCGCTCACCGACTATGTCGCGGGCAGGCACGGCTACGACTACAACGAGCACGGGCGAGCGGGCAATCCGCACGCCGACTTCGTGCCCGACGAGGTCGTCGACCGGTTCTGCCTGCTCGGCTCGCCGGACGAACAGCTCGCCCGGCTGTGGGAACTGGGCAAGCTCGGCGTCGACCAGTTCGCGGTGTATCTGCAACACGATGCCAAGACGGCCACCCTCGAGGCCTACGGCGAGCGGGTGCTGCCCCGCCTGCGTCAGCCCGTCACGGCGACCAAGGACGTCGGGTGAGCGCGGTCGACATCGCGCACACGATCGACGCCACGGCGGTGCTGCCCTCGGCCGGCCGGCGGCCGACGGCGCGGCGAGCACGCGCGGTGCGCGGGGCCTACGCCGTCGCCGCGTTCGCCTCGGTCGTCGTGATCTGGGAACTGGTGAAGCTGCTCGTGCCCGCCGACGGCGTCAGCCTCGGCGGCGTTCGGGTGCTGCCGCGCACCGGCGACGGCGCACTGCCGCACGTCTGGGCCGTGGCGACCGTGCTCGGTGACCCGGACGGGACCGGCACCGTCGGCGCCACCCTGCTGCGGACGGCGGGTTTCACCCTCACCCTCGCGCTGCTCGCCCTGGTGCTCGGCGCGGTGATCGGGATCGGGCTCGCGGTGGCGATGCAGCGATTCGGCTGGCTCGAACGCGGCATCCTGCCCTATATCGTGCTCTCGCAGACCGTTCCGCTGATCGCGCTGGCGCCGCTGGTGGCTGCCTGGGGCGGCAAGCTCGCCATCGGTGGGCAGCCGTGGCGGCCCTGGATGAGCATTGTGGTGATCGCGGCCTACCTGGCGTTCTTTCCGGTCGCGATCGGCATGCTGCGCGGCCTGCAAACCCCGTCGGCGGCGTCGGTGGAACTGCTGCGCAGCTGCTCGGCCGGCTGGTGGGCGACGTTGACGCGCTTACGTTTTCCCGCCGCGGTGCCCGCGTTGATGCCCGCGCTGCGCCTGGCCGCCGCGGCGGCGGTGATCGGCGCGGTGGTCGCCGAGATCTCCACCGGCACGGCCGGGGGGATCGGCCGCCAGATCATCGTGTTCTCCCAGCAGGCCACCGGCGACGCGGCCCGGCTCTACGCGGCGGTCATCGCCGCGGCCCTGCTCGGCGTGGTGCTGACCGGGCTGGTCGGGCTGGTCGAGCTGGCGGCACGCCGCTACAACCATCCGCCGGGCACCGGCGAAAACCCCTCGTAGAACTCGCTTTCCAGGAAGAAGTACGCATGACCACCTCAGCAGTCGTCGGCGCACCGGCGCCACCGGCGGTCGAGCTCACCCACCTCGGCAAGACCTTCGCCGCCGGTGACGTGACCGCGCTCGCCGATGTCTCGCTCACCGTCGCGGCGGGCGAATTCGTCTCGCTGATCGGGCCGTCCGGTTGTGGCAAGTCGACGCTGCTGCGCATCATCGCCGACCTGGAGACCCCCACCAGCGGCACCGCCACCGTGCACGGCAAGACCGCGCGACAGGCCAGGATCGACCAGGACTACGGCATCGCCTTCCAACAGGCGGGGTTGCTGGACTGGCGCACCGTCGCCGCCAATGTCGAACTGCCGCTGGAACTGCACCGGGTGCCCAAGGCGCAGCGGCGGGCCCGCAGCGCCGAACTGCTGGCGATGGCCGGGCTCACCGAATTCGCCGACCGGTATCCGGCCGAACTGTCCGGTGGCATGCAGCAGCGGGTCGCGATCGCGCGGGCACTGGCCAGAAAACCGTCGCTGCTGCTGATGGACGAGCCCTTCGGCGCGCTCGACGAGATGACCAGGGAACGCATGCAGGGCGAGCTGCTGCGGATCGCGGCGGAGACCGCCGCGGCGGTGGTGTTCGTGACGCATTCGATTCCCGAGGCGGTCTACCTGTCGGACCGGGTGGTGGTGCTCTCGGCGCGCCCCGGCCGGATCGGCGACATCGTGCCGACCGGCGGCTGGGGGCGCGACGCCGCGGCCGACGTGCGGTCCTCACCCGAGTTCTTCGCCGCGGTGGCCGCCGTGCGCGCCGCGCTGCGGGGGGAGCACGCCGAGCGGGCCGTGGCCGGACGGGATCTGCCATGAGGACCTGGCTGCCGCCGATCGTCGTCGGTGTCGTCCTGGTGGTGCTGTGGCAGGTGGTCACGGTGGTGGCGGGGGTGCCGTCGTTCCTGCTGCCCGCGCCGAGCGCGATCGCCGGTCAGTTCGTCGACAACGCGGGCCGGATCCTGGACGCCGCGCTGGCCACCGGGGCCAACGCGCTGGTCGGGTTGGTGCTCGGGGCCGTGCTCGGCATCGCCGCCGCCGTCCTGGCGGTGCGGTTCGACGTCGTCGACGGACTGCTCACCCCGCTGGCCGCCGCCGCGGCCGCGGTCCCCATCGTGGCGCTCGCACCGCTGCTGAACACCATGTACTCGACCACTACGGAGACGCCACGCCGGATCGTGGTCACCATCGTCGTGTTCTTCCCGGTGTTCGTCAGCACCGCGCGCGGCCTGCGCCAGGTGCCGAAGGTGCAGGCCGACCTGATGACCTCCTACGCCGCCACCGGCTGGCAGATCACCCGCACCGTGCGGCTGCCCGCCGCGCTGCCGCACCTGTTCACCGGGCTGCGGATCGCCGCGCCCGGCGCGGTCATCGCGGCCGTGATCGCCGAGTACTTCGGCGGCCTGCAGAACGGGCTGGGGAGCCGGATCACCTCCGCCGCCGCCAACACCGCCTACCCCAGGGCCTGGGCGTATGTCGTGGGCGCGATGGCGGTCGGGCTGGTGTTCCTCGTCGCCGTTCTGCTACTCGAACAGCTCACCCGCCGGCCCAGAACACCCCTGCTGTCCACCATCCGATGAGGGAGATCCATCCATGAGCAAGACCGCACTCCGGCTGCGCGGCTGTCTGGCGCTGGCCGCGCTCGTCGCCGCCGCGTTGACCGGCTGCAGCACCACCGACACCGCCTCGGAGACCACCGCCGACGGTCTCACCAAGGTGAAACTGCAGCTGCAGTGGTTCAAGCAGGGCCAGTTCGCCGGGTATCTGGCCGCCGTCGACCAGGGGTTCTACCGTGAACAGGGTCTGTCGGTGGAGATCCTCGACGGCGGCACCGACATCGTGCCCCAGACCGTGCTCGCCCAGGGCCAGGCCGATTACGCCGTGGCCTGGGTGCCCAAGGCACTGGCCTCGCGGGAGGCGGGCGCGGGCATCACCGAGATCGCGCAGGTGTTCCAGCGCTCGGGCACCAAGCAGGTCTCGTTCAAGGCCGACAACATCACCGGGCCCGCCGCGCTGCGTGGCAAGACCGTCG
The DNA here is from genome assembly GCF_052983615.1 of Nocardia fodinahabitans. Lineage (NCBI taxonomy): Bacteria > Bacillati > Actinomycetota > Actinomycetes > Mycobacteriales > Nocardiaceae > Nocardia > Nocardia fodinahabitans. The sequence continues at coordinate 215,633 of NZ_JBRJJC010000001.1, read as the reverse complement.
GAAACTGGGGCTACGGCAACGAATTCGAGCTCTTCGCGGGCATGACCAAGGCCGGCCTCGATCCGGCGAAGGACGTGAAACTGGTCCAGCAGCAGTTCGACATGAACGCCTTCCTCGCCAAGGACATCGCCGCCGCCCAGGCCATGTCCTACAACGAGTACGCCCAGCTGCTCGAGACGAAGAACCCGGCCACCGGAAAGCTCTACACCGCCGACGATTTCACCACCATCGACTGGAACGCCGAAGGCGTGGCGATGTTGCAGGACGCGCTGTGGGCCAACACCGAGAAGCTGAAGGATCCGAAGTACCAGGAGCAGACGGTGAAGTTCCTGGTCGCCTCCCTGAAGGGCTGGGCGTTCTGCCGGGACAACCTCGACCGGTGCCGCGACATCACCGTCGCCGCGGGCGCGACGCTGGGCGCCGGGCACCAGCAGTGGCAGATCAACGAGGTGAACAAGCTGATCTGGCCCTCGCCCGCCGGGATCGGCACCGTCGACACCGCGGCGTGGGATCGCACGGTGACCATCGCCGAGGAGACCAAGAACGCCGAGGGCGCGACGGTGCTGACCAAGGATCCCGGCCCCGACGCCTACACCACCGAGTACGTCACCAAGGCCCTGGACCAGCTGCGGGCCGCGGGTGTCGACGTGACCGGGGCGGGATTCCAGCCCACGCAGGTGACGCTCACCGAGGGCGGCAAGTAGCCGGACGCGTCGACGGCCCGGCGGAGCGGTTCCGCTGGGCCGTCGACGTGCGCGATGTCAGCGCGGGGTGAGTTCGACGACCACGCCACCCTGCTGCCAGGTCTGGTAGATGTCGGCCTTGGCGGGCTCGCCGTCGGCGGTGAAGCCGATGCCGTTGAACTTGGCGTTCTGCTTGTTGTCGCGGGCGATGACCGTGTACAGGTCCAGCACGCCTTGCTCGTCGGAATGCACGGTGGCGATGAAGGACTCGGTGCCCCGGCCGCGGGAGAGCCGCACCTGCGCGCCGCCCCGCAGGTTCTTGACCCACGGGCGCAGGGCGGTGCCGATCAGCAGTCTGCCGTCGTGGACGGTGTAGGCGACCGGGACGTCGTAGACCGTGCCGGACTTGCGGCCGGTGACATGCAGGGTCGCCAGCCGCTTGCCGACGATGCCGGACAGTACCGGCACCTTCAGCAGGCTGCGGACGATCGCGTTGACCCGGCCCTGCGAGGGCCGGATCGGTTCGGGACCGGTGGTCGTCGGTGTGCCGTACGGGTTTTCGGAGGGCGCGGTGTCGCTCATCCCTCCAGTATCGGCCGGTGCGCCCGCGTCCGCAGTTCGCGCCGCTGCCCGCCTACTACGCTGCGGGCATGACCGAGATCTGGCACAACCCCCGCTGCACGAAGAGTCGCAACGCCACCGCGCACCTGGACGCCGCCGGAGTCGAGTACACCGTGCGGCGCTACCTCGACGATCCGCCGACGGTCGCGGAACTGCGCGCGGTGCTGGCCCGGCTCGGCGCGCAGCCGTGGGACATCACCCGCACCGGCGAGCAGGTCGCCAAGGATCTCGGCATGGCGGACTGGGGGCGTACCGACGCCGATGTCGACCGGTGGCTGGCCGCGCTCGCCGAGCACCCCAAGCTGATCCAGCGACCCATCGTGCTCACCGCCGACGGCGGCGCGGTGGTGGCCCGCGACGAGGAATCGCTGCGTTCGCTCGACTGAACCGCCGATAGCCCGCGGGTAACTATTCGGGCACGACCGTAACGGCGGAGGCGAATCCCATGATGTAGCTCACATCATCGGGACACGGTGTCCCGAGGCGGATATCGAACCGAACGTGGATCGCCGGCGGGTTCGACAGCGGGAACTCCACGCGGTGGGAGGTTGTCATGAAATCGCTTCGCAAGATCGCTGTGGGAGCCACGGCCGCCGGTCTCATCGGTGCCTCGACCCTGCTCGCCGGACCCGTCCAGGCGCAACCGCCGGGGCACTGTTCGGTGAACCCCATCGCCGGCACCGGCGCCTTCTCCCAGTGCGGGGACCCGGTCTGGCACCAGGTGCGGGTCACCTGCTGGGCCTGGTGGAGCTGGTTCAGCAGCTATGAGCGGTACGGGCAGCCCGCGTTCGGTGGCTTCCACTCCGAAACCGCCTGTGACCTGCCGTTCAGCATGCAGACTTGGCAGGTGATCGTCTACTGAGCCAGCAGGTCGCCGAGGATGACCCGGGTGTCGGGGACGAAGGGCCACGCCGGATCGGCCAGGTGCGCACGGAGTTCGGCGTCGGTCCACCACCAGCCGTCCGCGATCTCGGACGGCTGGTGGCGGATCGGACCGTCGGAGCGGACCTCGTAGCCGAACAGATGGCAGCGCAGCGGTCTGCCCGCCCAGCTGCCGTCCCAGGATGCGGTGGCGCGCAAGGTGAGTGGCGTGCTCGCGGCCGGTGCGATGCCGAGTTCCTCGTGCAGTTCGCGCCGTGCGGTGTCGGCCGGATCCTCGCCCGCGTCGACGACCCCGCCGGCCAGGCAGTCGTGCAGGCCGGCGAAGACGAGTTTGCTGTCGGTGCGCCGATGGACGTAGATCCGGCGGCCGTCGCCGGAGCGCACCAGCACGCCCGCGCTGGCGTGCCAGAGTCCCTCGCGATAGACGGTGCCCCGCTCGGCCGCGCCGATCACCGCACCGGCGGCGTCGTACACGGCGAGCAGTTCCGACTCCGGATGCACAGACACGGCCCGAGGGTAACGCGTCTCAGCGGCGCTGCCGTTTCGGTTTCACCCCCGGTCGCGGTGCAGCCGCCCGGGCACGCGCGGCCGACAGCTCCGCCGCGGCGGCGGCCTCGGCATCGAGCTTGCGGCGGATCAGATACTGCTGGCCGCAGGTCCACGCCGCGTTCGTGGCGAAATAGGTGAGCACCGCGACGGGCAGGATCGCACCGCTCACCAGCGCGCCCGCCGGGAACACCCACAGCGACAACCGGCGCAGGATCGCGGCCGTGCCGTCCTGGGCGGGTGGGGTCAGCCGGGCGGTGAGGTGGGTGGCGAGCGCGGTGATCAGCACCAGCGGGATCGCGAGCGCGGCGACCGAGCCGAACAGCTCACCCGCCCCGGTCAGGGTCGCCGACAGTGGAGCGCCGAAGAGCCCGGCCTCGAGGAAGGCGTTCACCTCGGGCACGCCGAACAGATAGTTCGGGGTCGCGCTGTTGACCGCGGGCGAGAGCGGGGAGTCGGTCGAGGCGAACGGGCCGACCGCGTAGGCGCCGGTCCGGTCGAACGAGCGCAGGACGTGGAACAGGCCGAGGAACACCAGAGCCTGGGCGATCATCGGGACGAACCCACCGAACAGACCGACACCGTGGTCACGGTGCAGCGCCCGGATCTTCTCCGCCTGTCCGCGCTGGTCGCCGGGGTGCTGGGCGCGGAACTTGTCGAGCTGCGGTTGCAGGGATCGGAGCACGGCCTGGGATCGGGCCTGCCGCAGCGCCGGGACGATCAGCAGGGCGCGGACGGTGACGACTAGGGCGACCACGGCCAGCAGCCAGGCGAGGCCGTCGGCGGGACCGAGGGGAACGGCGAGGAGCCGGTGCCAGCACCAGAGCATGGCGGACACCGGAAAATACACGAAATCGAGCATGACGGAACGACCTGTCCGGACAGCGTGCGCGCGGGCGCACGAGAGGGGAGTGGGATCACGGCAGCCGACCGGTGGCGCGCGGCGCTACCCGTCAGTGGTGATCGATACCCGGTGCTCGCGGGCGCGGACGACCCGCGGCGTCCGGATTGCTCTGTCGCAGAAAGGAACCGCGCAGGCGTCGTTGGGCCGAGCGCGGCGGACCGGCGGTGGCGACCCGGACCGGCAGCTGCCGGTGCGTGGTGATCGCGACCAGCGCGCACACCATGGCCGCGGCGACCGCGCCGCAGGCGAGCATGCGGGCGGTGTCGCCGCCCGGCGTCGTCAGCAGGACGAAGGCGGGCAGCACGCACGCGAGAACCGCGTACGACAAGAGCACTGCCCGGGACCGCATGCCGCCGAGCCTACCGACCGGCCGCGAGTGGTTGGTGGAACGCTGTGTCACGGTCATCGCTGGTCCGGGTATCGTTGGGATTGTGACTGCACCCTCCGCCCAGGACGCGCAGCCCGTCGGTGACGGGCGCGCCACTCGTTGGCACGGCCACAAGGCCCGCCGCCGCGCGGAGATGATCGATGCCGCGATCGAGGTGATCGACGAACACGGGCTCGAGATCTCGGTGCAGCTCATCGCCGAGCATCTCGGTCTGCCCCGGCCGGTGGTGTACCGGCACGTCGGTGGCCGCGCCGAACTCGACGCGCTCGCCCGCCAGCGCATCCTGGAGCTGCTGCTCGCGGAGCTGCTGCCCGCGCTGCAGCCGGACGGGACGCTCAAGGACGCGGTGCGCGGCGCCATCGGCACCTACCTCGGCTGGATCGAACGCCACCCCAACCTGCACCGCTTCCTCGGTGACGCCGCGCCCGACGGCAGCGGCACCGCCACCCTGGCCGGCGCCGGGCGCGAGGTGGGTGGGCAGCTGGCCGACATGTTCGCCGCCACCCTGGCCCGCTTCGGGATCGACCCCGCCCGCGCCAGGCCGATGGCCTTCGGCATGGTCGGCCTCGTCGACGGCGTGGTGGCCAGCTGGCGCGCCGACCGGGAACCGGTGCTGTCGACCGAACAGGTGCAGGGCATCCTGACCGAATCGGTGCTGTCGCTGTTCGAGGGCAATGCCCGCAGTCTCGGTGTTCCGCTGCAACGGGATTCGCTGGTGGCCGACCTGCTGGTCGCCCCCGATGCCGCCCCGCCGCCGGCGGAGCGGCTGCGCTGACTCACCCCGCAGGCGTGAGCAGCTGATACGTGCGGTGCCACAGCCATTCGACCGGGCCGCGCTCGAAGCGGCGCAACCAGAGGTGGGCGAACGCCGTGATCACGACGACCACCAGTAGATAGATCCCGATCGTGAACGGCACCCGCGCCGACGCCGGGACCTGCGCGGCCAGCCCGAAACCCCAGCCGTAGCAGAGGAATCCGGCGATCAGGTTCTGCAGGATGTAGCAGCTGAGCGCGGCCCGGCCGACCTCACCGAGCCGGGCGCCCGCATAGCCGACCCGCGACCTGCGCAGATAGAACTCCGCGACCGCGGCGAGGATGCCCAGTGCCACGAACGGCGCGGTCCCGTAGCGGGTGAGCAGCACCAGGTCGCCGCCACCGAAGACGCCGACCGCGAAGTCCAGCGGCGCCGCGACGCCGAAGCCGATCACCAGCAGCCACCGGCGAATCCGCGCCCCGGCGGGCTGGAACACCCCGGCGCGATAGAGCCGTGCGCCGAGCAGGAACAGCGCCACCGACATCGGGAAGACGAAGATCGCCTCCACCCGGAAGGTCCCGGCGTGTTCGAGCCGGAACAGCACCAGATCCCAGAAGGAGCCGTCCGCGTACGGATTCGGATCCAGCGACTCGGTGGCCGACGGTTCCGCGGCGGGCGCGAAGGCCAGGGCGGCCGCGATCGCTGTCAGCATCGTCACGTGGACCGACGCCGCGACGATCAGCCAGCGGCGTTGGGCCCGCTCACTCGTCGCCAGCAGGTAGGCGACGACGAGTCCGGTGACCGCGTAGCCCATCAGGACGTCGAACTCGGCGACGAACAGGAAGTTCACCAGACCGTCCAGGAACAGCAGCCCGGCCCGCACGGGATAGCGGCCCGGCCAGCGCCGCCCGCCGCGCCGGGCCGAATCCTGCTGGATGGCCAGGCCGATCCCGAACATGACTGTCAGCAGGCCGAGGAACTTGCCCTGGGCCAGCTGCTGCAAGACCCGTTCGGTCCACATCCAGCCGTCCGTCGCCGCGGCGCCGAGACTGCCGATGTAGCCGGTGAGCCCGGCCGGGTCGGTGAAGATCCAGATATTGGTGCCGAGAGTGCCCAGGATCGCGATGCCACGCAGGACATCGAGCGCGAGCAGCCGGGTCGGCCGGTCGGTCACCCCGGGGGTGAGCTGTTGCACGGATTCGCTCATGGAATCGAGTATCTCGGCCGGATCCGGCCGCCGGATCGCCCGCGAGGACCACCCCGGGTCATCCGAGCGGGGGACCCGGGGTGGGCACTGTCAGTCGCGCTGCGTCAGAACCTCTTCCACGAGGGTGACGGCCTCCGGCAGCTCGATGTGGTCGTCGGGGTAGGCGACGAGGCCACCGACCAGCAGTTCGACGTGTCCGCGCTCGGTCGGGGCGGCGGCGACGGAGGGGACCAGAAGCCTGCGCGCACCCGGGTGAGCTGGGGCCACCGGAGGCCGCTGGGCGGAGATGCCGGTGCGGGTCGGACGCGTCGCCTAGGCTCGACAGCATGCAGCGCATCATCGGAATCGAGGTCGAGTACGGCATCTCGACCCCCACGGAGCCGACGGCCAACCCGATCCTCACCTCCACCCAGGCCGTTCTCGCCTACGCCGCCGCCGAGGGCGTACCGCGGGCCAAGCGGACGCGCTGGGACTACGAGGTGGAATCCCCGCTGCGTGACGCGCGTGGTTTCGACCTGAGCCGGATGAGTGGCCCCGCGCCCGTCATCGACGCCGACGAGGTCGGCGCGGCGAACATGATCCTCACCAACGGCGCCCGGCTCTACGTCGACCACGCCCATCCGGAGTACTCGGCGCCCGAGGTGGTCGACCCGCTCGACGCGGTCATCTGGGACAAGGCGGGCGAGCGGGTGATGGAGGCCGCCGCCCGGCACGCCTCCAGCGTGCCCGGCGCCCCGCGCCTGCAGCTGTACAAGAACAATGTCGACGGTAAGGGCGCCTCCTACGGCACCCACGAGAACTACCTGATGAACCGCGACACCCCGTTCAGCCACATCATCGCGGGGCTGACGCCGTTCTTCGTTTCGCGCCAGGTGATCTGTGGTTCCGGCCGGGTCGGCATCGGCCAGTCCGGGGACCACGCGGGCTTCCAGCTGTCCCAGCGCGCCGACTACATCGAGGTCGAGGTCGGCCTGGAGACCACGCTCAAGCGCGGCATCATCAACACCCGCGACGAGCCGCACGCCGACGCCGACAAGTACCGGCGCCTGCACGTGATCATCGGCGACGCCAACCTGGCCGAGATGTCGACCTACCTCAAGGTCGGCACCACCGCGCTGGTGCTCGACCTGATCGAGGCAGGCGAGGACCTCTCGGAGTTCCAGCTGGCCCGCCCGGTCACCGCCGTGCACCAGATCAGCCACGACCCGACGCTGCGCGCCACCGTGGCGCTGGCCGACGGCCGCGAGCTGACCGGCCTTGCGCTGCAACGGCTCTACCACGAGCGGGTCGCCAAGTTCGTGCACCGCGAGGGCAACGACGATCCCCGGGTGCTCGACATCATCGACAACTGGGCGATGGTGCTCGACCTGCTCGAACGCGACCCGATGGAATGCGCGAACCTGCTCGACTGGCCGGCCAAGCTGCGCCTGCTCGAGGGCATGCGCAGCCGTGAGGGCCTGGGCTGGGCCGCGCCCAAGCTGCACCTGATGGACCTGCAGTACTCCGATGTGCGCCTGGACAAGGGCCTCTACAACCGGCTGGTGGCGCGCGGTTCGATGAAGCGTCTCGTCAGCGAGCAGCAGGTGCTCGACGCGATGACCAAGCCGCCGACCGACACCCGCGCGTACTTCCGCGGTGAGTGCCTGCGCCGGTTCGGCGCCGATATCGCCGCCGCCAGTTGGGATTCGGTGATCTTCGACCTGGGTGGCGATTCGCTGGTGCGGATCCCGACCCTGGAGCCGCGGCGCGGCACGAAAGCGCACGTCGGGAAGCTGCTCGACGCCGCCCAGACCGCTGCCGAACTCGTCGATCAGCTCACGCACTGAGGCGTTTTCCGGCACGACAGGGCGACAATCCGATCGCTAATAGACCACCTTGTCGGATCGGCTCGGTAGGGTTGTGGGACGAGCACGAACATCGCTCATGATCGCCGACCGTGCTCATCCGAAAGGTCGCGGTCATGATGAGGAAAGAGGAGGTCGGCTGCCATGGCACAAGAGCAGACCAAGCGCGCCGGGGGTGGCGACGAGGACGAGGGTCCCGAGGGTGTGGACGCGGCGGGTCAGGAGCGCCGCGAGAAGCTCGCGGAGGAAACCGACGACCTGCTCGACGAGATCGATGACGTGCTCGAAGAGAACGCCGAGGACTTCGTGCGGGCGTATGTGCAGAAGGGCGGCCAGTGACCTCAGGTGACCCGTTGCGCCTCCACGCGGGGCAGGCTCTCTCCTCGTTCACCGAACATCTCCGTATGCACGCACCGGACCTGTTGCCCGGCAACAGGTTCGGTGCCTCGGATCTGACCGCGGCCAAGGATCTGGCGCCACACGGCACCACCATCGTCGCGGTCACCTACCGGGGTGGCGTGCTCATCGCGGGCGACCGCAGGGCCACCATGGGCAACCTGCTGGCCAGCCGGGACACCGAGAAGGTGTACATCACCGACACCTTCTCGGCGGCCGGTATCGCGGGCACCGCGGGCATCGCGATCGAGATGATCCGGTTGTTCGCGGTGGAGCTCGAGTACTACGAGAAGATCGAAGGCGTACCGCTGACCTTCGACGGTAAGGCCAACAAGCTGTCGAAGATGGTCCGCGACAACCTGCCCGCCGCCATGCAGGGGCTGGCTGTCGTGCCGATCCTGGTCGGGTTCGACGACCAGATCACCGATCAGGACCGCTCGGGTCGCATCGTGTCCTACGACGTGGTCGGCGGGCGCAGCGAGGAGCGGTTCGGCTACACCGCCGTCGGCTCCGGTTCGATGTTCGCGAAGTCCTCGCTGAAGAAGCTCTACCAGCGCGGCATCGATCAGGACCGGGCGTTGCGGGTCGCGGTGGAGTCGCTGTTCGACGCCGCCGACGACGACACCGCCACCGGTGGTCCGGACATGCTGCGCGGGATCTACCCGACAGCGGTGGTGATCGACGTCGAGGGCGCGGCCGAGGTGGCCGAGGACCGCCTGGCCGAGATCGCTCGCGGTGTGATCGCCGACCGGGAAGCCGCGGAAGAAGGGGGCGCCGTCCGATGACGCTGCCGTATTACGCCTCGGCCGAGCAGATCATGCGCGACAAGACCGAGCTCGCCCGCAAGGGCATCGGTCGCGGTCGCAGCGTGGTGGTGCTGGTGTACGACAAGGGCGTGCTGTTCGTCGCCGAGAACCCCTCGGCGACGCTGCACAAGGTCAGCGAACTCTACGACCGCATCGGTTTCGCCGCGGTCGGCAAGTACAACGAGTTCGAGGCCCTGCGCCGCGGCGGCATCCTGCAGGCCGACCTCAAGGGCTATCAGTACGACCGGCGCGATGTCACCGGCCGTGGTCTGGCCAACCTCTACGCGCAGAGCCTGGGCTCGATCTTCACCGATCAGCTCAAGCCCTACGAGGTGGAGCTGTGTGTCGCCGAGGTCGGGTATCCGGAACAGTCGCCGACCTCGGTGCTGTACCGGATCACCTTCGACGGGTCGATCGTCGACGAACGCGAGTACGTCGTCATGGGCGGCACCACCGAGCCCATCCTGACCGCCGTCAAGGCCGCCTACAAGCCGGGTCTGTCCCTGGACGACGCGCTGAAGGTGGCCATCGGGGCACTGCAGGCGGGTCAGCCCGAGGCCGACAAGGACAAACGCGCGCTCGGTGAGGCCTCCCTCGAGGTGGCCACGCTCGAGCAGTCCCGGCCGCGCCGGGCGTTCCGCCGGCTGCAGGGTCCCGCCCTGGAGAAGGCGCTCGGTACGCCGAAGGCGAAAGCCGTGAAAGAGGCGAAGCTGCCCGAGCCCGAGGACGGCGCGGGGGAGTAGACCCCGCCGTCACGATCATGAACGGGCCCGCGGACCGATCCGGTCCACGGGCCCGTTCCCGTCGTGCTCGCCGGGGTCGTTCGCTGTCCGAATCGTTGTGAACACGTATGCGAATGGGATGTCCGGAGCGCCGCGCGGGCCCTGGTCATGGCTGTAGTGTCGATAGTGTGCAGCGACGAATCATGGGGATCGAGACCGAGTTCGGTGTGACATGCACCTTCCACGGTCACCGTCGGCTGTCCCCCGACGAGGTGGCCCGGTACCTGTTCCGCCGGGTGGTGTCCTGGGGCCGTAGCTCTAATGTCTTCCTTCGAAACGGTGCCAGGTTGTACCTCGACGTCGGATCGCATCCCGAGTACGCCACCGCAGAATGCGACAGCCTGGTGCAGCTGGTCACCCACGACCGGGCCGGTGAGCGGGTGCTGGAGGACCTGCTCATCGATGCCGAACAGCGTCTCGCCGAGGAAGGCATCGGCGGCGACATCTACCTGTTCAAGAACAACACCGACTCCGCGGGCAACTCCTACGGCTGCCATGAGAACTTCCTCGTGGTCCGCGCCGGCGAGTTCTCCCGGATCTCCGATGTGTTGCTGCCGTTCCTGGTCACCCGCCAGCTCATCTGCGGTGCCGGCAAGGTGCTGCAGACGCCCAAGGCGGCCACGTTCTGCCTCTCGCAGCGCGCCGAGCACATCTGGGAGGGCGTCTCCTCGGCGACCACCCGCTCGCGCCCGATCATCAACACCCGCGATGAGCCGCACGCCGACGCCGAGAAGTACCGGCGCCTGCACGTGATCGTGGGCGACTCCAACATGGCCGAGCCGACGACGATGCTCAAGGTGGGCACCGCGTCGCTGGTGCTGGAGATGATCGAGGCGGGCGTCTCCTTCCGCGACTTCGCCCTCGACAACCCGATCCGGGCGATCCGCGAGGTCAGCCACGACCTGACCGGCCGCCGCCCGGTGCGGCTGGCCGGTGGCAGGCAGGCCAGCGCGCTCGAGATCCAGCGCGAGTACTACGCCCGCGCGGTCGAGCACCTACGCAACCGCGACCGCGATCCGCAGGTCGACGCGGTGGTGGACCTGTGGGGCCGCACCCTCGACGCCGTCGAGGCGCAGGACTTCGCCAAGGTCGATACCGAGATCGACTGGGTGATCAAGCGCAAGTTGTTCCAGCGCTACCAGGATCGCTACAGCATGGAGATGTCGGACCCGAAGATCGCCCAGCTCGATCTGGCCTACCACGACATCAAGCGGGGTCGCGGCGTCTTCGACCTGCTGCAGCGCAAGGGTCTGGCCAAGCGGATCACCGAGGACGAGGCCGTCGACGCCGCGGTGGAGACCCCGCCGCAGACCACGCGCGCCAAGCTGCGCGGTGATTTCATCACCGCCGCGCAGGAGGCCGGCCGCGATTTCACGGTCGATTGGGTGCATTTGAAGTTGAACGATCAAGCGCAGCGCACCGTGTTGTGCAAGGATCCGTTCCGGTCGGTCGACGAGCGCGTCGATCGGCTGATCGCCTCGATGTAGGCGAACCCCCGGGACGGGGGGCCCGGCGACGGGACCGGTGGCGCAAGGGAGCGATTGCGTAGACGCCACCGGTCCCGTCGTCGCGTCCGGGCTCAGTCGGCGCCGACGACGCTCGCGTAGGTGCCACGCAGTCCGGCGACGAACGAGGTCAGGGCCAGTTCGAAGCTGTCGTCGTCGATCTCGTCGGCGACCGCGCGCAGCAGGTGCGCCTGGTTCAGATGTGGGTAGCGGTCCCGGTAGACCTGCACGTCGTCGGCGAATCCGCCCGCGAACGAACCCACCGTCGAGCCCATCACCAGGTAGCGGGTGGCCGCGCCGATCATGGTCGCGTAGCGCGGCGGCCAGCCCGCGCCGACCAGGCAGCCGTGCACGGCATCGGCCGCGCGCAGGTTCTCCGCGCGGCGGCCGGGGCCCGCGGCGAGGTAGGGCACGAAATTCGGGTGCGCGACCAGCGCCGTCCGATAGCTGCGGGCCCAGGCGGACAGTCCGTCGTACCAGGTCAGGCTGTCGAAGCCCGAGGTGTCGACGTGGCTCATGATGCCCGCCGCGATGTCGTCGAACAGGTCGTCCTTGTTGGGGTAGTGGCCGTACAGCGAGGCGGCCTGCACGCCGAGTTCGGCGGCCAGCTTGCGCATGGAGACCTCGGCGAGGCCATCCCGGTCGATCATGGCCAGCGCGGTGTCGCGAATGCGTTCGCGGCTCAGCAGCGGTACGCGCGGCCTCGCCATGCGCCACTCCTCGTCTGCTCGGGTCCGATGGGGCTTCGAACGCTATCACCGATGACCGGTGCGGCCCTTGATTAACCGAACGGCGTTAGGATACGGTGCCCGAGTAAACCTAACACCGTTTGGTTCAGGAGTGGTCCGATGGATCTCGCACTCACGCAAGCGCACAGCGACCTGCGCGAGCTCGCCCGCGCATGGGTGGACAAGGAAGTCGTGCCGCACGCCGCGCACTGGGATCGGGAGGAATCGGTCGACCCGGCCATCGTCGGCACACTCGGCGCGCTGGGATTCCTCGGCATCGGGATCGACGAGGAGTACGGCGGTTCCGGCGGTGACGCCCTGGCCTACTGCGTGCTGCTGGAGGAACTCGGCCGGGGCGACAGCGCGGTGCGCGGCATCGTGTCGGTCTCGCTGGGGCTGGTCGGCAAGTCGATCGCCGCCTACGGGACCGAGGAGCAGAAGCGCCGCTTCCTGCCGCCGCTGTGCGCGGGCGAGCAGCTCGGCTGCTTCGCGCTGACCGAGCCTGGCACCGGGTCCGACGCGGCGAACCTGATCACGCGCGCCACCCGGGACGGGTCGGACTGGCTCATCGACGGCACCAAGGTCTTCATCACCAACGGCACCTGGGCCGATGTCGCGCTGGTGTTCGCGCGGACCGGGGGACCGGGTCCGAAGGGGGTGACCGCGTTCCTCGTCCCGACCGACGCCCCCGGCTTCGGCCGGACCGAGATCAAGGGCAAGCTCGGCCTGCGTGGTCAGGCCACCGCCGAGCTGGTGCTGGACCAGGTCCGGGTGCCCGACGCGCTGCGTCTCGGCGAGGAGGGCCAGGGCTTCCGGATCGCGATGGCGGCGCTGGACAAGGGCCGGATGGGCGTGGCCGCGGGCTGCGTCGGCCTGGCGCGCGCCTGCCTCGAGGCCGCCGTGCGCTACGCGGGCGAACGCGAACAGTTCGGCAAGCCGATCGCGGGGTACCAGCTGGTGCAGGAACTGCTCGCCGATATCGCCGTGGAGACCGAGGCCGCGCGGCTGCTGGCCTGGCGCGCCGCCGATCTCGTCGACCGGGGCGAGCCGTTCGGTACCGCCGCCTCGATGGCGAAGCTGTTCGCCTCCGAGGCCGCGGTGAAGGCGGCCAACAACGCGATCCAGGTGTTCGGCGGCTACGGCTACATCGACGAGTACCCGGTCGCCAAGTATCTGCGCGACGCACGCGTGCTGACCCTCTACGAGGGCACCACCCAGATCCAGAAACTGCTCATCGGCCGCGCCCTCACCGGCGTGAACGCCATTGTCTGACAGAGGAGTACCAACCATGACCCACAGAACTGCCTTCGTTACCGGGGCGGGCCGTGGCATCGGCGCGGCCACCGCCGCCCGGCTGGCGGCCGCCGGATGCGCCGTCGCTGTCGCCGATCTCGACGTCGACGCGGCCGCGCTGACCGCGGGAAAGATCAATGCCGCGGGCGGCACCGCGATCGGGCTCGGCTGCGATGTCGCCGACGAGGATTCGGTGGCCGCCGCCGTGGCGCGCACCGTCGCCGACCTCGGCTCGCTCGACGTGCTGGTGAACAACGCGGGCGTGCTGCGCGACAACCTGCTGTTCAAGATGTCGGTGGACGACTGGGACACCGTCATGGGGGTGCACCTGCGCGGGGCGTTCCTGTGCAGCAAGGCCGCCCAGAAGCACATGGTCGAGCGCGGTGGCGGCGCGATCGTCAACACCTCGAGTGTGTCGGCCCTGGGCAATCGGGGGCAGGCCAACTACGCCGCGGCCAAGGCGGGCATCCAGGGGCTGACCCGCACGCTGGCCATGGAACTCGGACCGTTCGGCATCCGGGTCAACGCGGTCGCGCCCGGCTTCATCGCCACCGAGATGACCGCGGCCACCGCCGCCCGGATCGGCGTGAGCGCCGAGGAACTACAGGCCAGGACCGCCGAGATCACGCCACTGCGGCGGGTCGGCACGCCGGACGATATCGCCAATGTCGTCGCGTTTCTCGCCTCCGACGAGGCCGGGTTCGTCACCGGCCAGACCCTGTACGTCGACGGCGGACGCCGGCTGTAGGTTTCGGGAGATCATCATGCAGCGCACAGTTTTCACCGATGAGCACGAGGCGTTCCGCAAGACCGCGCGCGCGTTCATCGAGTCGCAGGTCGTGCCGGTCTACGACCAGTGGTACGAGGCGGGCATCGTGCCGCGCGAGTTCTACCGGTCGCTGGCCGATCTCGGCGTCTTCGGGATCGAGGTGCCCGAGGAGTACGGCGGCGCGGGGATCGACTCGTTCAAGTTCCAGGCGATCCTCATGGAGGAAACCGCCAGGGCCGGTGTGTCTTTCGGCGGCTCGGGGGTGCACGTCGGCCTGTGTCTGCCCTACCTGAAGAACCTCGCGACCGACGAGCAGAAGCGGCGGTGGCTGCCGGGGTTCGTGTCGGGCGAGATCATGTTCGCTATCGCGATGACCGAGCCCGGCACCGGGTCCGACCTGGCCGGGATGCGCACGACCGCGCAGCTGTCCGAGGACGGCACCCACTACGTGCTCAACGGGGCGAAGACCTTCATCACCGGTGGCGTGCACGCCGACCGGGTGATCGTGTGCGCGCGGACGGCCCCGCCGTCGGAGACCGATCGCCGCCACGGGATCTCGCTGTTCGTCGTCGACACCGCCTCGCCCGGTTACGCGGTCGGCCGCAAGCTCGACAAGCTCGGGCTGAAGGTGTCCGACACCGCCGAACTGTCCTTCACCGATGTGCGGGTGCCGGTGGCCGACCTGCTCGGCGAGGCGCACCAGGGCTTCGCCTACCTCGGGCAGAACCTGCCGCAGGAACGCCTGTCCATCGCGGTCGGCGCCTACGCGCAGGCCAAGTCGGCGATCCGGTTCGCCCTCGAATACACCAGGGGCCGGACCGTTTTCGGTCAGCCGGTGGCGCACTTCCAGAACACCAAGTTCGAGCTGGCCGCCTGCCGGGCCGAGGTGGACGCCGCCGAGGCCGTGGTCGACCGCGCGCTCGACGCCCTCGACCGGGGCGAACTCGGCCCGGCCGACGCCGCCTCGGCGAAGCTGTTCTGCACCGAGGTCGCCTCGCGGGTGATCGACCGCTGCCTGCAGCTGCACGGCGGGTACGGCTACATCACCGAATATCCCGTCGCCCGCCTGTACGCCGACAACCGGGTGAACCGGATCTACGGCGGCACCAGCGAGGTGATGAAGATGATCATCGCCAAGGACATGGGCCTGTGACGGGCCGCGCGTATCTGGTCGACGGCGTCCGCACGCCGTTCGGCCGCTACGGTGGCGCACTGGCCGAGGTGCGCCCCGACGATCTGGCCGCGCACGTGATCTCCGCGCTCACGCGACGACTTCCGGCCGTGGACTGGGCGCGGGTCGACGACGTGGTGCTGGGTTGCGCGAACCAGGCAGGCGAGGACAATCGCAATGTCGCCCGGATGGCGGCACTCTTGGCCGGGCTGCCGGTGGACGTGCCCGGCGTGACGGTCAACCGTCTGTGCGCGTCCGGACTGGACGCGATCGGTTACGCGGCCAGGGCGATCAAGGCCGGTGACGCCGATCTGGTGATCGCCGGCGGTGTCGAGTCGATGAGCCGGGCACCGTACGTGCTGCCGAAAACCGGTGCGCCGTGGGACCGTTCGGCACAGCTGGCCGACACCACGCTCGGCTGGCGGCTGGTGAATCCACGGATGCGGGCGGAGTACGGCATCGACTCGATGCCCGAGACCGCCCAGCACGTCGCCGACGACCACGGCATCGCCCGTCCCGATCAGGACGCGTTCGCGGTGCGCTCGCAACAGCGGGCGGCGGCGGCGATCGCGCGCGGCAGGCTGGCCCGCGAGATCACCCCGGTGCCGGTCCCGCGGCGGCGCGGCGAACCGGTCGTCGTCGACCGGGACGAGCATCCGCGCGCGACCACGATCGAGGCACTCGGCGGTGTGCGTGCGGTCGTGCCCGACGGCTCGATCACCGCGGGCAACTCCTCCGGGATCAACGACGGTGCCGCCGCGCTGCTGATCGCCTCCGAGGCCGCCGTGCGCCGCTACGGTCTGACGCCACTCGCCGAGGTCGGCGCGGTGACCGCAGCGGGGGTGCCACCACGGGTCATGGGTGTCGGCCCGGTGCCCGCGGTCGAGAAGCTGCTCGCGCGAACAGGTCTCGGGATCGCCGACATCGATGTCGTCGAACTCAACGAGGCTTTCGCCGCCCAAGCTCTGGCCGTACTGCGCGGACTCGGACTGCCCGACGACGCCGAACA
Source organism: Nocardia fodinahabitans (assembly GCF_052983615.1). Lineage (NCBI taxonomy): Bacteria > Bacillati > Actinomycetota > Actinomycetes > Mycobacteriales > Nocardiaceae > Nocardia > Nocardia fodinahabitans. Next base: position 199,345 of record NZ_JBRJJC010000001.1, on the reverse strand, counting down.
CGTGAACCCGAACGGCGGCGCCATCGCGCTCGGTCACCCGCTCGGTGCCAGCGGTGCGCGCCTTGCGCTCACCGCCGCACTCGAGCTGGCCGATCGCGATGCGCGCCACGCGGTGGTCACCCTGTGCGTGGGTGTCGGGCAGGGCCTCGCGGTCCACCTCCATCGCTGACCGACGTCGGCCGCACCGAGCCCGCTGCCCGGTGCGGGCCGACCGCCCTCGAACTCCGGCCGATCCGGTCGCTCACCGCGCGACACCGAGGGTGTGCGCGCTCCCTCGCCGAAGCCAGTCGAGGCCGCGCTGGTCCGGCATCCGCGCATCGCGCAGGTCGCGGTGCCCGACACCCATTACGGTGAGGAGATCGTGGCCGTCGTCGTGGCCGACGGCGAGCTGACCGCCGAGGACGTGATCGAGTTCGGCAAGCAACAGGTAGCCCGGTACAAGTACCCGCGCCGCGTGGAATTCGTCACCGAGCTGCCGCTCGGGCCTACCCACAAGGTGCTCGAGCGCGCACTGCGCCGACGTTTCGGAGGAGCGGCATGATTACGGATTTCGCCGATTTCGACACCCTGCGCGCGGCGGCGGGCGCCGAACTCGGACCCAGTGACTGGATCACGATCGACCAGGACCGGATCGACCGGTTCGCCGAAGCCACCGGTGATCACCAGTGGATCCACGTCGATCCCGTGCGGGCCGCCGTGGGCCCGTACGGCACGACCATCGCGCACGGTTTCCTCACCCTGTCGCTGATCGTGCCGATCACCCAGCAGGTGATGACCGTCAGCGCCGCGAGCGCGGCGATCAACTACGGCCTCGACCGGGTCCGGTTCCTCACCCCGGTGCCGGTGGGCGGCCGCATCCGCGGACGCGTGGCGCTCACCGAGATCACCGAGGTCCCCGGCGGCGTGCAGGTACACCGGCGCGTCACCGTCGAACTGGCGGGCGCCGAGCGACCCGCCTGCGTCGCCGACGCCATCGCCCGCTATCTCGGCTGAACCGCCCGGGGCGGCGGACTAGTAGCCGTCGCCCTCGGCCAGATAGCGCTCGATCGTCTCGACCTTGGTGGTGAGCGCGTCGGTGACACCGGGCCGCAGGTCGGCCTTGAGCACGAGGCTGCAGCGCGGCGCGACCGCGAGGATCGCGTCACAGGCCGACTTCACCACGGCCATCACCTCGTCCCAGTCGCCTTCGATCGTGGTGAACATGGCGTCGGTCCGGTGCGGTAGCCCCGAGGCGCGCACCACGCGCACGGCCGCCGCCACGGCGGCGCCGACCGACCCGTCGGCGTGGGCGGCGCCACTGGGCGCCACGGAGAACGCAACAAGCATGGTGGTCCTTTCGCTGCGGGTATCCGAACCATTCTCCCCGCCCGGACGGCCGGCAACCGTGCGCCGACGCGCCGCGACGGTCAGCCGACCATTACCCTCTATCGGGTGGCGATATCCAAGGTCGAGCGGCTGATGAATCTGGTCATCGCGCTGCTGTCGACCCGGCAGTTCCTGAGCGCGGAGCGGATTCGCGCCAGCGTGGCCGGTTACGAGGACTCCGCGACCGACGAGGCGTTCAGCCGGATGTTCGAGCGCGACAAGAACGAGCTGCGCGACCTGGGCATTCCGCTGGAAGTCGGCCCGGTGGGGCGGTTCTCGACGCTCGAGGGCTACCGGATCAACCGCGACGCCTACGAGCTGCCCGACATCGATCTGTCCAGCGAGGAGGCGGCCGCGGTCGCCGTCGCCGTGCAGATGTGGGCCTCGCCCGAGCTGGCGAGCGCCGCCGAGGGCGCGCTGCTGAAGCTGCGCGCGGCCGGCGTCACCGTCGAGACGGAGAACGTCGGGGTGTCGGTGCCCGCCGTACCCGCCCGCACCCGCGGCTCGGAGCCGGTGCTGCGCGAGCTGCTCGCAGCGATCGACGCCGGGCAGGCGGTGCGGTTCGGGCACCACAGCGCCGTCACCGATCCGTTCGTCACCCGCGATGTGGAGCCGTGGGGCGTGGTCACCCGGCACGGTCGCTGGTATCTGGTCGGGCACGACCGCGAGCGCGACGCCGTGCGCACCTTCCGGCTGTCCCGGATCGGTGGCGAGGTCACGCCGTACGGTCCGCTCAACGCGGTCCGCAAGCCCGCCGACACCGACCTGCGCGCTATCGTCGACCGGGTCACCGGCGACGCGCCCGTCACCGGCTCGGCCACTGTCTGGGTCGCCAAGGGCCGCGGTCGCGAACTGCGCCGCATCGGCACCGAGCTCGGCGCCAGGGAACTCGGCGGCCGGGACGGCTCGATCGTCGAGGTGCCGGTCCGGTCCCGCGACTGGGTGGCTCGGCTGATCACCGGGCTCGGCCCTGATGTCCTCGTGCTGGATCCGCCGGAACTGCGCGCCGACGTGATGAACCGGCTACGGTCGGTACTCGACCACACGGAGGTGGCGTCGTGAGTTCACGTCTGTCCCTACGCCTTTCGCGCCTGTTGAACATGGTGCCGTACCTGCTCGCGCACCCCGGCATCAGCGCCGCCGAGGCCGCCGCCGAGCTGGGCGTGACCACCAAGCAGCTGATGAGCGACCTCAACCAGCTGTGGATGTGCGGACTGCCCGGGTACGGGCCGGGTGATCTGATCGACCTGTCGTTCTCCGAGGAGAGCATCGAGGTCACCTTCTCCGCGGGTATCGACCGGCCGTTGCGGCTGACCTCCACCGAGGCGACCGCGCTGCTGGTCGCACTGCGCTCGATCGTGGAGATGCCGGGCATGGTCGACCCGACCGCCGCGCACGCCGCGATCGCCAAGATCGAATCGGCCATCGCCAGCACCGACGCCGTCGTCTCCGGCACGCCGGCCGCCGTGCCGGTCGAGCAGCCGGTCGTCGCCACCGTGCGTGCCGCGCTCGCCGACGCGCGTGCCCTGCGGCTGGTGTACTACTCGGCCAGCCGCGACGAGGTCTCCGAACGGATCGTCGACCCCATCCGGGTGGTGCTGGTCGACAACAACAGCTATCTGCAGGCGTGGTGCAGGCAGGCCGAGGGGGTGCGCCTGTTCCGGTTCGACCGGATCGAGGACGCCACCGAACTCGACGAACCGGCCCGCCCGCCCAGCCACGCCGCCGCCGACGCGGCGGCCCTCGACCTGTTCCAGGACGACCCCGACGTGCCGCTGGCCCGGTTGCGCATCCGCGCCGACTACGCCTGGGTGCTCGACCAGTACCCGATGCACCGCATCGAGTCCCGCCCCGACGGCAGCATCGAGGCGGGCATGCGCTTCGCCTCCGCCGACTGGATGGCGCGCCTGCTGCTGGGGTTCGGCACCGGCGTCAGCGTGCTCGGTCCGCCGGAACTGGTCGCGGCGGTGCGTGAGCGCGCCGACGCCGCCCTGGCCGCCTACGCGGCCGCCGGACTGCCAGGGGAGACCGAGCCCGCGTGAACCAGCGAGTACTGGTCCTCGGCGCGGGCAGCATCGGGGTCTTCATCGGCGGTCATCTGGCCGCGGCCGGCCTCGAAGTGATCTTCGTCGGCCGCCAGCGTGTCCTCGACGACATCGCCGAGCACGGCCTGCACCTCACCGACCTCGACGGTGGGTCGATCGTCGTGCCGCCGGATCGCTTCGGGCTGGCCCTCGAACCCGACGAACCGGAACTGGCCGACCTCGTGCTGGTCACCGTGAAATCCGCCGCCACTGCCGCGGTCGTGCGGACCGTCGCGGGCCGGCTGCGCCCCGGCACCCCGGTGGTGAGCCTGCAGAACGGTATCGGCAACGACAGCCTGATCCGGGAGGTCCTGCCGACCAGCGTCGTGCTGCCCGGCATGGTCCCGTTCAACGTGGTGCACCGCGGCAACGGGCGCTTCCATCGGGGCAGCGACGGCATCGTGGCGATCCAGGACGACCCGGTGGTCGACCGGTTCGCCGGCCAGTTCCGGGCCGCGGGCCTGCCGCTGCGCCGCTATCGCGACCTGCGCCCGGTGCAGTGGGCCAAGCTGCTGCTCAACCTCAACAACCCGATCAACGCGCTGTCCGGGCGGCCGCTGCGCGAGGAACTGGCCGAGCGCGACTACCGGCGCTGCCTCGCGCTCGCCCAGGCCGAAGCCCTCGCGGTGATGAACACTGCGCGAATTCGCCCCGCCCAGCTGACGGCGATCCCGCCGGAACTGATGGTGCATCTGCTGCGCGTCCCCGATGTCGTCTTCCGCCGCGTGTTCGGCCGGGTACTGGCCATCGACCCGCTGGCCCGCTCCTCGATGGCCGACGACCTCGCCCTGGGCAGGCGGACGGAAATCGCGTGGTTGTGCGGCGAAATCGTGCGCCTCGGCGAGATGGTCGGGCACCCGACGCCGGTCAACCGCAGGCTCACCGAGCTGATCCGGAAAGCCGAATCGGGGGACACCCGCCGGTTCACCGGAAGCCGGTTGTTCGCCGAGCTGACCGGGGCGGCGTCCGCCGTCGGGGGTTGAACACGTGGCGAACTCCGCTGCGGGTGACCGGTCATCATCGTCCGGGTGCAGGTAGCATCGGTAATCACCACAGTCTTTGGAGGTATCTGATAATGGGCACGTTCAGCTGGACGCACCTGCTGATCATCGCGTTGCTGTTCGTCCTGCTCTTCGGCGCGAAGCGGCTGCCGGACGCGGCGCGCGGTCTCGGCCGGTCGCTGCGGATCTTCAAGAGCGAGGTCGGGCAGATGCAGTCGGAGTCGGCCGCACCGGCCACGCAGCCGTCCGCCACCCCGGCGCCGCCGCAGCAGCTGCCCGCGTCGGCCCCGCAGGCGCAGACCCCGATCGTCGAACCGCAGCAGGGCCAGAAGTCGGCCTGACCTCGGTATTCACCCCCGGAGCGAGTCAACTGCTCCGGGGCTGAGTGCTGTTGTCGAGCATCCGCCGGACCGAGGGTTAGAGGCCACCACCCACCATGCGCATTCCGTTCGATCCACGGCGCAGCAAGCGCAGGACGAATCCCGACGGCACCATGTCGTTGGTCGAGCACCTGCAGGAACTGCGCACCCGGCTGTTGCTGGCGCTGGCCGCGATCGCGGTCACCACGCTCGTCGGCTTCTTCTGGTACGCGCATCCGTTCTTCGGCATCGAGAGCCTGGGCGAGATCCTGCGCGGACCGTACTGTGCGCTGCCGGAGTCGGCACGGGCGAGCCTGAGCCCCGACGGTGCCTGCCGCCTGCTGGCCACCGCTCCCTTCGAACAGTTCATGCTGCGCCTGAAGGTCGGCTTCACCGCCGGTGTCGTGATGGCGGCGCCGTTCTGGCTGTACCAGCTGTGGGCGTTCATCACCCCCGGTCTCTACGCCAAGGAGCGCCGGTACGCCGTCGGGTTCGTGGTGTCGGGCACGGTGCTGTTCGTGACCGGCGCCGTGCTGGCCTATGTGGTCGTCTCGCACGCGTTGTCGTTCCTGTTGACCATCGGTGACAACGTCCAGATCACCGCGCTCAGCGGTACCCAGTACTTCGGGTTCATCATCCAGTTGCTGATCATCTTCGGCGTCAGCTTCGAGACGCCGCTGGTGATCATCGGGCTGAACCTGGTCGGCGTGCTGCCCTACGAGAAGCTCAAGGCGTGGCGGCGCGGCATCATCTTCGGGCTGTTCGTCTTCGCCGCGATCGTGACCCCGCAGGACCCGTTCTCGATGCTGGCGCTGGCGATCGCGCTGACGGTGCTGTTCGAACTGGCGGTGCAGTTCGCCCGGTTCAACGACGCCCGCCGGGCGCGCCGCGCGGCGAACGAGGGCTGGGGTGCGCTGTCGGACGAGGAGGCCTCCCCGCTGGACACGCCGGACCCGGTGCGGCCCGCGGACCCGGTCGCCGACCCGGAGAAAACCACGCGCCCGGTGTCGGACTACTCCGATACGCTCTGACGGGTGACCGATTCTCCCGCGCGGGCCAACGAGTTGGCGCAGTTCGCCAGCGAAATCTCTTTCGATCTCGACCCTTTCCAGCGGACCGCCTGCGCGGCGCTGGAGGACGGGCACAGCGTGCTCGTCTGCGCCCCGACCGGCGCGGGCAAGACGATCGTCGGTGAGTTCGCGGTCCACTTGGCGCTGGCCTCGGGCGGCAAATGCTTCTACACCACGCCGATCAAGGCGCTGTCGAACCAGAAGTTCGCCGACCTGACCGCGCGCTACGGTCGCGACAGTGTCGGCCTGCTCACCGGCGACCAGTCGATCAACCCCGACGCACCGGTGGTCGTGATGACCACCGAGGTGCTGCGCAACATGCTCTACGCGTCCTCGGATTCGCTGCGCGGACTGTCCTATGTCGTGATGGACGAGGTGCACTACCTGGCCGACCGGTTCCGCGGCGCGGTGTGGGAGGAAGTCATCCTGCACCTGTCGCCGGACGTGCGGCTGGTGAGCCTGTCGGCGACGGTGTCCAACGCCGAGGAGTTCGGCGCGTGGATGGAGACCGTGCGCGGCGACACCGCGGTGGTGGTCGACGAGACCAGGCCGGTGCCGCTGTGGCAGCACGTGATGGTCGGCCGGCGGATGTTCGACCTGTTCGACACCAAGTCCAGCGACCAGAAGGTGCTGGTCGACGAAGACCTCGTGCGGTTCATCCGCCAGCGCGAGGCCGCCGACCGGATGCAGGGCTACGGCGGCCCGCGCGGGCGCGGTGGTCGCGGCAACTTCCGCCCGCTGCCCCGTCCGGAGGTGCTGGCCCGGCTCGACGAGGAAGGCCTGTTGCCGGCGATCACCTTCATCTTCAGCCGCGCGGGCTGCGACGGTGCGCTGGCCCAGTGCCTGCGCGCCCGGCTCGACCTGAGCAGGCCCGACGACGCCGCGCAGATCGACGAGATCATCGAGAAGCACACCGGCGACCTGCCCAAGGGCGACCTGGAGGTGCTCGGCTACTGGGAGTGGCGTGAGGCGCTGCACCGCGGGCTGGCCGCCCACCACGCCGGCATGCTGCCGGCGTTCCGGCACACCGTCGAGGAGCTGTTCGTCAAGGGTCTGGTGCGGGCCGTGTTCGCCACCGAGACCTTGGCGCTGGGCATCAACATGCCCGCCCGGACGGTCGTGCTCGAGCGCCTGGTGAAGTTCAACGGTGAATCGCACGCCGAACTGACGCCGGGAGAGTACACCCAGCTCACCGGCCGCGCGGGCAGGCGCGGCATCGACGTCGAAGGCCACGCCGTGGTGCTGTGGCAGCCCGAGGTCGACACCAGCGCGGTCGCCGGTCTGGCCTCGACCCGCACCTATCCGCTGCGCAGCTCCTTCCGGCCCGGCTACAACATGTCGATCAATCTGATCGACCGGATGGGCGCGCAGGAGGCGCGGGCGCTGCTCGAGCGGTCCTTCGCCCAGTTCCAGGCCGACCGGTCGGTCGTCGGGCTGGTCCGCGGTATCGAGCGCAACCAGGGCGCGATGCGCAAGCTGGAGAGCCAGCTCGGCGGCGTCGACGGCGGGTTCATGGAGTACATGTCGCTGCGCGAGCGGATCAAGCAGCGCGAGCGTGAGATCCAGCAGCAGGGCCGCGCCGATCGGCGTGGCGCCGCGGTCAAGGCCCTGATCGAATTGCGCCGCGGTGACGTGGTGGCGATTCCGTCGGGCAGACGCGCCGGGCTCGCGGTGATCCTGGAACCCGACCAGACCCCCGGCGACCCGCGTCCGCTGGTGCTCACCGAGGACCACTGGGCGGGCCGGGTCTCGGCGGCGGACTTCCCCGTGCCCGCCGAAGCGCTCGGGCACATGCGGTTGCCACGGCGGGTCGATCACCGGACCGCGCGCATCCGCCGCGATCTGGCCTCGGCGCTGCGCAGCACCGGGATCTCCGCGCCGGGCAGGCGCAGGCGCAACGACCACACGCGCGGCGGTGAGGATCGCGAACTGTCCACGCTGCGCCGCAGCCTGCGGTCGCACCCGGCGCACAACCGGCCCGATCGCGAACAGCTCAGCCGCACCGGCGAGCGCTACGCCCGGCTCGCGCGCGAGACCGAGTCGATGCGCCAGAAGGTTGCCGCGACGACGAATTCGCTGGCGCGCACCTTCGACCGGATCGTCGGCCTGCTCGAGGAGCGCGGGTTCGTCGAGCACGGTGAGGTGACCTCCGACGGCAGGCGGCTGGCCCGGATCTACGCCGAGAGCGACCTGGTGGTCGCCGAGGTGTTGCGCCAGGGGCTGTGGCGCGGGCTCGGTCCGGCCGAACTCGCGGCCGTGGTCTCCACGCTGGTCTACGAGTCGCGCCAGGAAGGCGGGTTCCTCACCGCGTCCGGCCCGACCGAACCGATCCGCCGGGCGGTCGGCGCGACCATCGAGGTGTGGACCGAGCTGCGCTCCGACGAGGCGCGGCACAAGCTGCCACCGACCCGCGAACCCGACCTCGGTTTCGTCACCGGCGTGTACAAGTGGGCCCGCGGCGACGCATTGGCCGAGGCGTTGCTGGCCAGTGGCGATCAGGGCACGCCGCTGTCGGCGGGCGATTTCGTGCGCTGGTGCAGGCAGGTCATCGACCTGCTCGACCAGATCCACAACACCGCCGACGACCCGGAGATCGCGGCCACCGCGGCTAAGGCGGTGCGTGCCGTTCGGCGGGGTGTCGTTGCGGTGGACGCCGCGTAGTGGATATGTCTGTGATTTGATTTCTTGGCGTACCGACCGTGATGGCGGAGTCGTGCGAAAGCGGCTGGCCTGGCGCGGGGGGCTACCGTATGTACAACGATGCGAGTGGAGGCGAGTGGATGAGCGGCCCGTACGGACCGAATGGCCCAGGGGAGGGAAGCAACGATCCCACCCAGCACTGGGGTGGTGGGCAGCAGCCGCAGCAGGCTCAGCCGACCCAGCACTGGGGGGGAGGGCAGCAGCCGCAGCAGGCTCAGCCGACCCAGCACTGGGGTGACCCGAACGCGCAGCAGCCGCAGCAGCAGTGGGGTCAGCAGCCGCAGCAGCCGGCCCAGCAGCCGCAGTGGGGACAGCAGCCGCAGCAGCCGACCGGCCCGCAGCAGCAGTGGGGTCAGACCCAGCCGCCGCCGCAGGACTGGAACGCGCAGGCCGCCAATGCCGGGCAGCAGCAGTGGGGTCAGCAGCCGCAGCAGCAGTGGGGACAGCAGCCGCAGCAGCCCGGCCAGCAGCAGTGGGGCCAGCAGCCCCCGTCGTCCGGTGGTAAGGGCAAGGGCCTGGTGATCGGTCTGATCGCGGCGGGCGTGCTGGTGCTCGCCGCCGTCGTCGGTCTGCTCCTGGTCGTGTTCTCCTCCGACGAACTCGACTCCGCCGCCGTGCAGGACGGCGTCTCGCGCGTGCTGAAGGATTCCTACGGCATCGCCGACGTCTCCGACGTGTCGTGCCCCTCGGGCCAGGAGGTGAAGGTCGACGCGACCTTCACCTGCGACCTGAAGGTCAGCGGCGAGGCGAAGAAGGTCACCGTCAAGATCACCAAGGACGATGGCACCTATGAGGTCGGCCGCCCGAACTAGGCTGCCGCACCACCGATTCCGGGCCGTCCGCGCGTACGCGGGCGGCCCGTCGTCGTCGGGCGGAGCGGATCAGCTGTGGGCCGCCGTCAGCGCGGTGACGAGCCGGGTGATCGGGCTCTCGGCGTTGTAGGTGGTGGCCAGGGCGAGCAGCCGATCGGGGTCGATCGGGGTCGCGGGCAGCCGGTCGGGTCCGGACATGATCACCTCGGCATCGCGCACCACCTGCACGACCGGTGCGGCGACCTTCAGGTAGTCCTGGGCCGCAACCAGTTTCGCGCGCACGCCCTTGGCCAGGTCGGAGGCGGGATCGTCGACCGCCGCCAGGAGGGCGTCGAGCGAACCGTACTTCGAGATCAGCTGCGCGGCCGACTTGTCGCCGATGCCGGCCACGCCGGGCAGACCGTCGGAGGCGTCGCCGCGCAGGGTCGCCATGTCGGCGTAGGCGGGGCCCGCGTTCTGTTCCGGCACACCGTATTTCGCCGACACCTCGACGGGGCCGAACAGTTCGGCCTTGGCCAGGCCGCGGCCCGCGTAGAGGACCCGGACCGGCGGCGCGGGCTCGTCGCGGACCAGCTGCAGCAGATCGCGGTCACCGCTGACGACGACCACCGGGTCCGTGCGCTCCCGGCTGGCCAGCGTGCCGAGCACGTCGTCGGCCTCGAGCCCTTCGGCGCCGCCGGTGGCGATCCCGGCGGCCGCGAGCACCTCGAGGATCATCTCCACCTGCGGTGTCAGCGTGTCGGGCACCTCCTCGGCGCCCGGCGCGGCGCCGGAGCTGGTGTCGAGTCGGTGCGCCTTGTACGACGGCACCAGCGCCACCCGGAACGGCGGGCGCCAATCGAGGTCGAGCCCGACGACCAGTCTGCTCGGCCGGTGCTTGGTAATCAGCGAGGCCACCATGTCGGTGAAGCCGCGCAGTGCGTTCACCGAGCGTCCGTCGGCCGCCCTGAGCTTGTCCGGGATCGCGTAGTAGGCGCGGAACCACAGGCTGGCGCCGTCGAGGATCAGCAGGGGTCCACGGGAGGTCTGGTCAGCGGTCACGGGGTCGATTGTGCCCCGAAAGGCCGCTGCGGCGCCCGCCGCGCACCGGGCGCGTCCGGTGCGCGGGTGGTCACTCCGTCCTGGGCCGGTGCGCTCGCGGCGGGTAACGTCGGACCCTATGAGCGCGCACACGGATGCCAGGTTCGCGGCGAATGTCTACGGTCAGCGGCTGGAGCGGGCGGTCGAACTGATGCGCGCGGCGCATCTGGACGCACTGCTCATCACCCCCGGCCCCGATCTGCGGTACCTCATCGGATCGGCCGCCGAATCCTTCGAACGGCTCACCTGCCTGGTGATTCCCGCCGACGGCTCGACGCCCTCGGTGGTGATCCCCAAACTCGAGCTGGCCTCGCTCGACGGGTCGGCCGCGGGCGAACTCGGCCTGCAGATCCTGGACTGGGTCGACGGCGTCGACCCGTATCAGCTGGTGCGCTCGACCCTGCACGCCGGCTCGCGCATCGCCGTCGCCGACGCCATGCCCGCCCTGCACCTGATTCCGCTCGCCGAATCGACCTCCGGCCTGCCCGCCTCGGCGACCCCGGTGCTGCGGCAGTCGCGGATGATCAAGGACGAGGCCGAGATCGAGGCACTGCGCCGGGCGGGCGCCGCCATCGACCGGGTGCACGCCAGGATGAGCGAATTCCTGCGGCCCGGCCGGACCGAGGCCGAGGTGGGCGCCGACATCGCCGCCGCCATCGTCGAAGAGGGTCACACCGAGGCGGCGTTCGTCATCGTCGGCAGCGGCCCGCACGGCGCCGACCCGCACCACGGGGTCTCCGACCGGGTGATCGAATCCGGTGACGTCGTCGTCATCGACATCGGCGGTCCCGTCGAACCCGGCTACTTCTCCGACTCCACCCGCACCTACGTGCTCGGGTCGCCGAGCAAGCAGGTCGCCGACCAGATGGCCTTGCTCGAGGCCGCCCAGGCCGCCGCGGTGGCCGCCGTACGCCCCGGGGTGACCGCGGAGTCCATCGACGCCGCCGCGCGCACCGTGCTGGCCGACGCGGGCCTCGGCGACGCCTTCGTGCACCGCACCGGCCACGGCATCGGCCTGTCGGTGCACGAGGAGCCCTACATCGTGGCGGGCAACGATCTGGTGCTCGAGCCGGGCATGGCGTTCAGCATCGAACCCGGCATCTACTTCCGCGGGAAGTGGGGCGCCCGGATCGAGGACATCGTGGTCGTCACCGCCGACGGCGCCGAGTCGATGAACAACCGCCCGCACGGTCTGACGGTCCTGTAGGCAACCGGCCTATGCCAGGGTGCTCGACGACAGCACCCGGCGTACCTGGATCGCGACGACGACCCGCGTCGGGTTCTCCCGCGGCACCCGGTAGCGGGCGGTGTAGCGGCGTACCGCTTCGGCCACGTCGTCGGCCTCGGTGAGCACGGTGGCAGGTCCCTCGAGGGTGAGCCAGCGTGGCCCCTCGACCTGACTCACCGCCGCGTACCCGCCGCGAGCCGCGTTGCGGGCCTTCACCGAGGCGCCGTCGGTGATGACGCGGGCGATCCCGCTCTCGGGATCCCAGGTGAAGCCCACCGCGACGACATGCGGTGTGCCGTCGGCGCGCAGGGTCGTCAGGGTGGCCAGGTGCCGCTCGGTGACGAAGTCGAGCGCGGCGGGGGAGAGCTGTGTCGTGGCGGTCGGCATGCAGGAAACGGTAGCCGGGGCGATCGGCGTCGGGCTCCGCGGGTTTCGGCCCTCGCCACCCGATTTCCCCGCGCGGCGGCGGATGACAGACTGAGCCCATGGCAAAGCAGCAGAACGAGGGACCCGTGCTGGTCCTGGGCGGGCGCAGTGAGATCGGCGTCGAGGTGGCGCGCCGGCTGGCGCCCGGACGGGTGGTGATCCTGGCCGCCCGCCGGTCCGACGCGCTGGACGCCGAGATCGAGCAGGTGCGCGCGGCGGGCGCGACCGCCGTGCACACCGTGGAATTCGACGCCGACGACACCGCCACCCACGCCCCCCTGCTGGAGAAGATCGCCGCCGAACACGGCGGCATCGGCACCGCGGTCGTGGCCTTCGGCGTGCTCGGCGATCAGGCGCGCGCCGAACAGGATCCGGCGCACGCGGTCGCGGTCGTGCACACCGACTACGTCGCCCAGGTCAGCGTCTTGACGACACTCGCGACGCTGCTGCGGGCACAGAACTCCGGGCAGATCGTCGTGTTCAGCTCGATCGCCGGGGTGCGGGTGCGCCGCGCCAACTATGTCTACGGTTCGGCGAAAGCGGGACTCGACGGTTTCGCGAGCGGTCTCGGTGACGCCCTGCACGACACCGGCGTCCAGCTGCTGCTGGTCCGGTCGGGCTTCGTGATCGGCCGGATGACCACCGGCATGGAGCCGGCGCCGATGGCGAGCACACCCGGCCAGGTCGCCGACGCCGTCGTCCGCGCCCTGGGCAAGGGCAAGGCCCGCGTCGCGGTGCCCGGCCGGCTCGCGGTGATGTTCTTCGTGATGCGGCTGATGCCGCAGTTCGTGTGGCGCCGGATGCCGCGGTGACCGACGCGGCCTGGGCGGGTCCCCCGATCGTTGTTGTCGGGATCGGCGCCGACGGCTGGTCCGGGCTCGGCGAGACGGCGCGCACCGCCCTCGGCGCGTGCGAGGTCGTCTTCGGTTCGCCGCGTCAGCTGGCCCTGCTCCCGCCGGGCGCGGCCGAAGCGGTGCCGTGGCCGAGCCCGCTGCTGCCCGCCCTGCCGGAGTTGTTCGCGCGCAACGCCGATCGGCGCATCGGGGTGCTGGCCAGCGGCGACCCCATGTTCTACGGCATCGGCGTCACCCTGGCCCGCCGCTTCGGCGCGCAGACGCTGCGGGTGTTCCCGCAGCCGTCCTCGGCGTCGCTGGCGTGCGCGCGGCTGGGCTGGCCGCTGGCCGAGGTGCCGGTGGTGAGCGTGGTTGCCCGCCCGTTGCCCACGGTGCTGCCCGAACTGGCCGACGGCCGTAGGCTGCTGGTGCTCAGCGAAGACGAGTCCACGCCACTCCTACTGGCTCGACTGTTGCGCGACAACGGGTTCGGCGCATCCGCGCTCACCGTGCTCGAACAGCTGGGCGGGCCCGCCGAACGCCGGCGCATCGGCACTGCGGCGCGCTGGGCCCACCCGCACGGCGACCCGCTCAATGTCGTCGCGATCGAGTGCGTCGCCGACCCCGGTGCCCGCCGCGACACCCGCCTGCCCGGCCTGGCCGACACCGCCTTCACCGGCGACGGCCAGCTCACCAAAGCCGAGGTCCGGGCCTTGACGGTCACCGCACTGGCCCCGGCGCCCGGCGAGACGCTGTGGGATGTCGGCGGCGGATCCGGCAGTATCGCGATCGAATGGTGTCGCACTCATCCGCTGTGCCGTGCCGTCACCTTCGAACGGCTGCCCGCGCGCCGCGCACAGATCGCCGGCAATGCCGCCGCGCTCGGCGTTCCCGGAATAACGGTCAGGGGCGAGGTGCGCTCGGAGTTTGCCGAGCGGGAATTCCCGGCGCCGGACGCGATATTTCTCGGCGGCGGGCTCACCCAGGACGGCGTGTTCGACGAGTGCTGGCGGCGGCTGCGTCCGGGCGGTCGCCTGGTCGCCAACGCGGTCACCGCGGAATCGGAAGCGCAGCTGCTGGACTGGACCGCCACCCACGGCGGCGCACTGCGGAAATTCCAGATCTACCGGGGTGAACCGCTCGGCGGGTTCACCGCGTGGCGGCCGCACCTCCCGGTCGCCCAGTGGATCGTCACAAAACCCGCTGGTTAGCGCCGCACGACCGCGATTGTTCGATCACGGACAAATCACGCGCAGATCACGGTGAAATCGTTCATGCTGGGTCCTGATGCCATGAAAGTTACGAACCGAACGTGTAAGAAGCGTGGCTCGGGGGTAGGGTCGTGGCCGTTCCGGGTAAATCCCGCCGGTTCGATTTTTTCCATGATGGGGAGTCACATGAAGTACACGAAGTTCACCGCACACGCGGACCGGTCGCCGGTTGATGCGGGTTCGGGCGACGTCAGCGGGCAGTCCTGAGGGTCCTGATCCTCGGCGGCACGGGCGAGGCCCGGGAGCTGGCGCGGATCGCGTCCGGTGAACGGGGACTCGACATCGTGTCCTCGCTCGCCGGGCGGGTCGCACAGCCGCGGCTGCCCGTCGGTCCGGTCCGGGTAGGTGGGTTCGGTGGTGTCGAGGGCCTCCGAACCTGGCTGCGCGAGAACGCGATCGACGCCGTTGTGGACGCGACCCATCCCTTCGCGGCGCAGGTCAGCTCGCATGCGGCGACCGCCGCGAACGATCTCGGCATCCCCGCCCTGCATCTGCGGCGTCCCGAATGGGTCCAGCGCCGCGGTGACCTGTGGACGCGGGTGCCCGATCTGGCGTCGGCGGCCGCCGCCCTGGCCGGGCACGGCGAGCAGGTCCTGCTCACCATCGGCCGACAGGGCGTCGGCGCGTTCGCCGGCTGCGGGCGGCACCGGTTCGTCGTCCGCTCGATCGACGCACCGGCCGCACCCCTGCCGCCGCGCTACGAACTGCTGCTGGCCCGGGGACCGTTCACCTTCGACGACGAGCTGGTGCTGATGTCACGGCACCGGATCGACGTGCTGGTCACCAAGAACAGTGGTGGTGAGCAGACCGAGGCGAAGATCTTCGCGGCCCGCACCGCGGGCCTGCCCGTGGTGATGATCGATCGCCCCGCGCTGCCTGCCGGCGCGGTGACGGTCGAGGAGGTCGGCGACGCCGTGGACTGGCTGCACGACGCCGCGTCACACCGGGTGCGCTGAGGCGCTCACTGCGGTCGCGGCCCGGTGAAGATGCGCGGGAGCTGGTCGAACCAGTGCAGCACGGCCCGCTCGTAGGCGATGCCGAATTCGAGGGTGGCGCGCTGGTGCGGGGCGAGCCCGGTCGGGTCCTCGTCGAGGTAGCGGTCGAGCCGATCCTGGTGGATGTTCTTGTTGGCGGCGATGATCCGATCGCGATGCGCGGGGTCGAGGTGTTCGCCGAAGGACAGCGTGAGCAGCAGCGGCACCCGGATCGTCTCGGCGCCGGGGTCGCGGGCGATCCACTCGGCGAAGGCGTCGCGTCCGGTGTCGGTGATCCGGTAGGGCGTGCGCTCCCTGGCGCCCCGTTCGCCCTTGGTCACCAGGCCGGCGGCGTCCATGGTGGTCAGCTCGCGATACACCTGGCTCTGGGTGATCGTCCAGAAGTCGCCGATCCGTTGCTGGGCCTGGGTGGCGAGGTCCCAGCCCGACATCGGGCCCTCGTGCAGGAACCCCAGTAGCGAGGCCGCGGTGGAGTTCAGCGGGCGGCGTCGAGTCGCGGTATCGGTCAACGGTCAACTCCCTTCGAACGACATTCCTAAGTGGAATGTTACGCCTGGGTGCGCTGTCCACCAAGACCACGGGTGTTGCGGTGTGTTCGCCGGTACGGCGGTGACCCACGGGGCGGGTCACCGCCGCGCGGCTCGATCAGCGCAGGGCGAGGGTGACGGTGTCGCCGTCGCCGAGCTGGTACTGCGCGAGCGAGGTGCCGTCGACGAGCTCGACGTCCCCGTCGATCAGCAGCCGCTGCTGCTCGACGGGGATACCGGTCTGCTCCTCGATGAGCGTCTTCAGCGTGTCGACCGGAGCCGCCGCGTCGACGGTGACCGCGAAGCTCGCCCCGTCGGCGTTCGTGACCGCCAGCGTGAGGGACTCCGCGATCGGTGCCGCGGGCGCACCGGGCAGACCAGGGAGGCCTGGCAGGCCCGGTGCCGCGGGCGCGCCGGGGGCCGCGGGTTCACCCGGTGCCGCGGGGGCCCCGGGCGCCGCGGGAGCGCTGGGGGCCGGTGGCGCCGGTTGAGCCGACGCGGTGGCCGGGACGACCAGGGCCGCGACCGGCGCGGCCAGTGCCACCGCGGTCAGCCCGGTCGCCAGCGCGCGGCGTACGGAAGTGGAGCGGGAGGTGCGACGTGCGTGGTGCTGAACTCTCATCGTGGTGAGTCCTTTCATCGTCCACGAGGACGCGTTGGGGAATCGAACCAGGAAACGAGATGTCACGCTTGTGCCATGGCGGGACGAGCCCGCCGCACCCCAGTGTGCCACCGGACGCCCGGGATGTGGCTGACCTCGCGGGTGTCCTCGTGGCGGAGGCCGTGAGCTAAACGGTCGTGCCGTAGCGCCGGGAGGTGAACACGCGGGTGCCCTCGCTGGTCTCGAACGCGGCGGTGGTGGACGAGCCGATGATCAGCAGCGTCCGCATGTCGACCTCGTCCGGATCGAGGTCGCCCAGGGTGATCACCCGGACCGACTCGGTCGGCCCGCCGACATCGCGGCCGAGCACCACCGGCGTCTCCGGCGCCCGGTGTGCCAGCAGCACATCGCGCATGGCGCCCACCTGCCAGCGGCGCTGCGACGAGGCCGGGTTGTAGATCGCGATCGCCATGTCGGCGGCCGCGACGGCCGAAAGACGCTGGGCGACAACGTCCCACGGCTTGAGCCGGTCCGAGAGCGAGATCATCGCGTAGTCGTGCCCGAGCGGCGCGCCCACCCGGCTGGCCACCGCGTTGGCCGCGGTGAGCCCCGGCAGCACCCGCACCGGCACCCGCTCGAACTGCGGCTCGGCCGATACCTCGAGCACCGCGGCGGCCATCGCGAACACGCCGGGATCGCCCGAGGACACCACCGCGACCTTCGCGCCCCGCTTGGCCAGATCCAGTGCCATGGCGGCCCGTTCGGATTCGACCTTGTTGTCGCTGGCGTGCCTGCGCTGACCCGGCCGGGCGGGGACGCGGTCGATGTAGGTGGTGTAGCCGACGAGATCGGTGGCCTCGGCCAGGGCGGCGGTGACCTCCGGCGTCGTCCACGCGGTGTCGCCGGGGCCGAGCCCGACCACCACGACTTCGCCCGGTGCCACCGGGGCGGCATGGGATTCGTCGTCGTCGTCGGCGCTGCTCGGCGCGGTCTTGTCGCGGGCGACGATCGGCGTCGTCGGTGTCGGGCCGGGCACCAGGGTGATCGCGAAGTAGGGCACGTCGGCTTCGTCGACATCGGCGGCGGGCATGACCCGTTCCCGGGTGCTGCTGGCCCGCTCGACGTAGTAGGCGTCGTCGAGTCGCCCGGAGTCCGAGAGTGCCTGGCGCACACCGGGATAGGTGCGGCCGAGCTTCATGATCGCCGCGGCGTCGGTGTCGCGCAGGCGGCGGGTGAGCTCCTCGACGGGCATGGTGCCCGGGAGCACGGTGAGTACCTGCTCGCCCTCGACCAGCGGCGTGCCCAGCGCCGCCGAGGCCGCGCTGACGGAGGTGATGCCGGGGACGATCTCGGCCTCGAACCGGTCGGCCAGGCGGCGGTGCATGTGCATGTAGGAGCTGTAGAACAGCGGGTCACCGGCGGCCAGCAGGGCGATGGAGCGCCCGGCCGCCAGGTGGACGGCCAGCCGGGCGGCGGCCTGCTCGTAGAACTCGTCGATCGCGCCCTGGTAGCCACCGGGATGATCGGTGGTCTCGGTGGTCACCGGGTAGACCAGGTGCTCCTCGATCTGCCCCGCGCGCAGGTACGGCTCCGCGATGGCGCGCGAGATGCTGCGCCCGTGCCGGGCGCTGTGGAAGGCCACCACGTCGGCGGCGGTGATCAGGCGGGCCGCCTTCACCGTCACCAGTTCCGGATCGCCGGGGCCCAGGCCGATGCCCCACAGTTTGCCGGTGCTGAGCTCGAGCTCGCTCATTCCTGTTCACTCGCGATCGCGTTGAGGGCCGACGCGGTGATCGCGCTGCCGCCGCGGCGGCCACGCACGGTGAGGTACTCGACCCCGCCGAAGTCGATCAGCGCCTGCTTGGATTCGGCGGCGCCGATGAAGCCGACCGGGATGCCGATGATCGCGGCGGGCGTCGGCGCGCCCGCGTCGAGCATGTCGAGCAGGTGGAACAGCGCGGTGGGGGCGTTGCCGATGGCGACCACGGCGCCGTCGAGCTGATCGCGCAGCAGTTCCAGCGCGGCCACCGACCTGGTGTTGCCCAGTTCGGCGGCGAGCGCGGGCACCCGCGGGTCGGTCAGGTTGCACAGCACCGCGTTGTCGGCGGGCAGGCGCTTGCGGGTGACGCCCGCGGCGACCATGTTCGCGTCGCAGATGATCGGCTTGCCCGCGTGCAGCGCGGCGCGCGCGGCGGCGACCACGCCGGGGGAGTAGGCGATGTCGCCGGCCAGGTCGACCTGACCGCAGCCGTGGATCATGCGCACCGCGACCCGCTCGACATCGGCGGGGAAACCGGCCAGGTCGGCTTCGGCGCGGATCGTCGCGAACGAGCGCCGATAGATCTCGGCCCCGTCGGTGAGGTAGCTGGTACGCACATCGGACATGCGGACAACCCTAGAACCTGTGTCCGGCGGCGTTTCCGTCGCGGTGTCTCAGGTGCGTGGCCGCTCGAGAATACGCGACATCACCAGCGAGCTGCGGGTGCGGCCGACGCGCGCGTTCTCCCTGATCCGCTCGACCGTCACCTCGATCTCGGCCATATCGGTGGCCATCACGTGGACCAGCGCGTCGGCCTCGCCCGCGATCGTCCACACGCCGACGACCTGCGGAATCGGTTCCAGGGTGCGCCGCAGCTCGGCGGGGGAGATGTTGTCGCGGTAGTAGACCTCCACGTACGCCTCGGTCGTCCAGCCCAGCGCCGCGGGATTCACCTGCGCGGTGAACCCGGTGATCTGCCCGCTGGCCACCATCTTGTCCACCCGCCGCTTCACCGCGGGTGCCGACAGCCCGACCACCGCGCCGATCTCCTGGAACGAGGCGCGCGCGTGGGTGAGCAGCACGGACAGGATGCGGCGATCGATATCGTCCACGTCACTCCTTCGGCGATGGAACGCAAGATTTCTCCATTTTGGCACCGGAATGCGCAATGAATCGGTGTTCCCCGTGCAACGCGCACACATTTACCTTCGTAGGAACACCTCGATCCGCGCAGCCACCGGGAGCCCTGATGACCGCCGCAGCCCCTCTTCGCGCCACCACCTCCGCGCGGGTCGCCCCGGCGCCCGCGCGGGTCGCCACCCCGCGCCGCTATGTCATGTGCAGGCCCGACCACTTCGAGGTCGCCTACGCGATCAATCCGTGGATGGACCCCGCCGCCCCCGTGGACCGGGCGCGCGCCCTGGCTCAGTGGGAGATCCTGCGGGCGGTGCTCGAGGACCACGGGCACACGGTGGAGACGGTGCCCGGCGAACCGGGCCTGCCCGACATGGTGTTCGCCGCCAACAGCGGGATCGTGATCGGCGGGCACGCGCTCTCGGCCCGGTTCGCCCGCCCCGAACGGGCGGCGGAGGGCCCGGCGTTCCACAGCTGGTTCGCGGCCAGGGAACTGCGCGCGCTCGCCCCGGCGTCCGAGACCAACGAGGGCGAGGGCGATTTCGCCTTCGCCGGGCAGCGGATCCTGGCCGGTGTCGGCTTCCGCTGTTCGCTGTCCGCCCATGCCGAGGTCGAGCGGTACTTCGCGCTGCCGGTGGTGTCGCTGGAACTCGTCGATCCGCGCTTCTATCACCTCGACACCGCGCTGATGGTCCTCGACGACACCACCATCGCCTACTATCCGGCCGCGTTCGGCCCGGCCGCCCGCGATGTGCTGGCCGCGCTGTACCCGGACGCGATCCTGGCCGACGAGAACGACGCGCTGTCGTTCGGCCTCAACGGTGTCAGCGACGGTCACCACGTCTTCCTCGACCCCGGCGCGACCGGACTCGTCGCCGCTCTCCGGGAGCGCGGGTTCGCGCCCGTGCCGGTCGACATGTCCGAACTGCGCAAGGGCGGCGGCGGCGTGAAGTGCTGTGTGCTGGAGCTGCACACGCGCCGCGACACGACCGCCGGGTAACACCCCGCTTGTTTGCTGTGCCGGCCGCTTCCGCGCTGGCCCCGACCTGGCCGGCACCACATCTCCGCGGGATGTGGCTGGTGGTCGGGGTGATGGTCACCCTGACGGTGACGGTCACTGGAATTCGGTGCCACCGTCGCGCAGTAGGTACGCGTCGGAGACGACCTTGCCGATCGCCCGTCCGCCGAGGACCGCCGACGGCCGCTCGGTCGCGGGCCGGACCACCAGGCCCTCCCGGATATTGGTGCCCGCGCCGCCGACGGTCTCGGTGCCCTCGGCCAGCGCCGGCAGCGCCGCCGTAGTGCAGGTCCTGCACGCCGGCGCCGTACACCTCACCGAACAGCCCGACCCGGTCGGCGTCGAGCGCGGTGGTCGGGTCGATCGAATTTCGCCGGGGGAGAACGTCAGTGGGTGTCGACGCGGTAGCCGTCGGGGGTGGCGACGACATCGGTGACCGGTCCGGTCGGGCGGCCGCAGCGGCGGTCGCAGCCGGACCAGTGCTGGCGGCCCGCCACCGCGACGTCCTCGGCCGGGACCACGACATGCGCGGGTGCCGGCGTGCCCGGCCGGACGCGCTCGCTCTCGACCGCGGCCGCGAGATCGGCGCGCACATCGGTGAGCGACTTCGCGCAGCCGGGTCGCCCCGCGCACGCGCTGACCCGCAGCCACGGCGACTGCGCGTCGAAGATCAGGCCCATCGGCGCGAGCACCCGGACCACGGTCTCGGCGGGCCCCTCGTCGAGGTCGGTGATCACCAGGCTGCGCCAGGGCGTCACGAAGACGGGTCGTTCGACGGCGGCGAGGAACTCGGCGGTTCGCGCGGGCAGCGTGCCGAGGGGCACCCCGGCGCCGAGGCTGACCAGGCCGTTGTCCTGGTCCAGCCAGCCGATCGGAAGATCGTGTGCCGCACCCAGATCCAGCGGGGCGCCGGCGGGGGAGCGGTCCAGCGTCTCGGTGATCCGCTCGACGCCGCCGGGGATCTCGTGCAGCCGCCATTGCCCGTCGTCGCCGGTGCCGCGCAGGTCGAGGAAGCCGTGCGCCGCGTCGAGCATCACCTCGACCGCCTCGCTCGCGCTCACCCGCAGCCCGGTGTCGGCGCCCGCGAGCACGACGGCGAACTCGTCGGCGCCGACGGCCTGGATGCCGATGTCGCCGCGCAGGGTGCTCACATCGCCGCGGCCGTCGTCGAGGGTGAACAGCACCCGGCCGGGCAGGTCCGCCAACCGGGGATCGGCCTGGATGCCCACGTCGAGGTCGACGGCGAGTCCGTGCACGTCCGCCCAGCCGCCGACCCGGCCCGACAGCGGTGACGCCACGATATTGCGGACCCGCTCGTGCGTGCGACTGGGCAGCAGCCCCGCGGCGCCGAGCCGATCGGCGAGCGCGGCGGCGTCGCGTACCCGCCGCAGCTGGATATTGCCGCGGGAGGTGAGTTCCAGGTGGCCGTTGCCCAGCTCGCGGGCCGCGTCGGCGAGGGCTTGCAGCTGCCCCGGCGCCAGTCTGCCGCCGGGGACGCGGATCCGGGCCAGCGGCCCGTCGGCGGCCTGGTGCAGGCGCAGGACACCGGGGCAGGAATCGGGGGTGCTCCTGGTCATGATCCGTCCAGCCTACGACCGCCGACCCGTGCGCCGTCGTCAGGCATTGCCGGTGGGCGTCGCCTAGGGTGAGCGGGAATCGTTCGCCAGGCGTTCGCCGACAGGAGAGGTCACCGCATGTTGCGTGAATTCGTGGACAAGCGTGTCGTTCCCGCACTCGACAAGGTCGCGCACGCCCAGACCGGGACCGTCGGCCGCTATGTCGACTGGCTCGAGCGCAGGCATCCGGGGGACGCGCCGGTGGAAACGCTGCAGCGGTTGTCGCGGCAGTACCTCGTCGTCGTCACCACCAGCGGTGTGCTGGTCGGCCTCACCGCCGCCGTGCCCGGGGTGGGCACCCTGCTGAGCCTGGCCGCGACCGGTGTCGACACCGCCGTGTTCCTCGAGGCGTCCTCGGTGCTGTCGGTCGGCGCGGCCGCGGCCTACGACCTCGACCCCGACGATCCGCGTCGCGAGCATCTGGTGTCGAAGGTCGTCCTCGGTGAGGCGGGCACGAAGGTGCTCGACGAGACCGCCGGACACAAGACCGGACAGTGGCTCTCGGTGGTCACCGATCACCTCCCGGGCTTGGCGAGCATGCCCGACTCCCCGGCCAAGCGCTTCATCGTCAACTACCTCGTCAAACGCACCCTGCTGCTGTTCGGCACCCTGATTCCGGCCGGTATCGGCGCCGTCATCGGCGGTGTCGGCAACAACGCCCTCGGCCAGATGGTGGTCGCCAACGTCTACCGCAACCTGGGGACCGGCTCCCCGGAGATGGTCGCGGTGGGCACCACGCGCGACTGACGCTTGACCTTCGACCAGCTCGAACCCCGATGATGACGCGGTGCCCGAATCCGACCTGCTGACCATCGGCGCCTTCGCCCGCGCCTGCGGCCTGAGCGCCAGTGCCCTGCGTTTCTACGCCGACGCGGGCGTCCTCGTCCCCGCCGTGATCGACGAGGCCACCGGCTACCGCTACTACACACCCGACCAGACCGGCCCGGCCCAGCTGATCCGCCGGCTGCGTGCCGCCGACATGCCGCTTCCCGCGGTCGTCGCCGTCCTCGCCGAACCCGATCCCGCCCGCGCCGCGGCACTGGTCGACGACCACCTCGCCGAACTGGACCGCCGACTCCGCGCGGTCCACGCGGCCGCCGACGCGGCCCGGTCGGCGGTGCGGGTCGGCACGATCCCCGGCCACGGCGCCCGGTCCCCGCTCGGCCCGACGCCCACTCCAGGTTCCGCTCGGCCGAGCGGCCCCGGTCCGGCGAGCGGCCCCGCTCTGTCCAACCGCCGCGTTCCGGCGAGCGGCTCCGCGCCGGCTGACGACACGCTGCCGGAGCGGTTCGGGGACGACATCGTGCGGATACGGGGTCCGGTGCTCGCGGCCGCCATCGACCAGATCGCCGCCGCGACGATCACCGACCCGGACCTGCCGGTGCTCAACACCATTCACCTCGAGTCGACCGCCCAGGAACTGACCCTCACCGCCACCGACCGCTACCGCCTGGCCACCCGCACCCTGCGCCCGGCCGACCCGTCCGCGGTCGACTGGTCGGCCACCGTCGATGCCGACGATCTCCGCACGGCCACGTCCTGGCTGCGCCGGGAGCACACGGTCACGATCCGCCCGGACGTCACCCACGTCGTCATCGCCGCCGCCGACCCGGCCGGGCGCGCAGGCGCACCCGAGCCCGGAGCGTCCGGAGGTGACCGTCGTCCGGAGGTACCGGGAGCCGCTGATCGGCCCGGGTCCCGGGCCGACGGTCGCCGACCTAGGGAGTACGCCAACGGTGGCCGACCCGGGCAGCGTGGGAATGCGGCTGACGAGCCTGGTGGCAGCAGCGAATTCGGTGTGGGTGGCCCGGATCGACGACGCTGCCGCCGATCGACCGAGCAATTCCCCGACTACCGGGCAATGCTGGCTGCGCTGCCCGCCGTCACCACACGGGTGGTACTCAGCAGGACAGCAGTGCTGGATGCGCTCGAACAGTCCGGCTCGCCCACGATCACGCTGCACATCGATCCGGCGGGTGAGGTGCGGACCGCGATCGACGACAACCCCCGGCCGCTGCCCGCGACCGTCACCGGACCAGGCATGACGATCCATTTCGCGGTCACCACCCTGTACCCCGCCGTCGCGGCTGCGATCGGACCCGACGTGATGCTCGATCTCACCGCCCCGGACCTGCCCGCCCGCATCCGCTCCGCCGACGACGGCGACCAGCTCACCCTGGCCATGCCATGTCGACCGGCGGCCGACGGCGTGCCGTTCCGGTGACGACGGGCGATCTGCTCGACCGCGTTCACTCGGTCGGCGACGGCGACATCGTGCCGTGCCGCCCGACGACGACCCGACCTCCGCTCCACCGACCACGACCGACGAGGAGACCTCCGATGACCACTGCCGACCCTGTCATGGCCCGAATCACCCAGGGCGTGACCGACTTCCGCTCCGGCGATCCCGAGGGCGCGCGAACCGCGCTGCTCGACGTCTGGACCGACATCGGCCCCACGGGCGACCCCCTCCACCGCTGCACCCTCGCCCACTACCTCGCCGACACTTACGACGACCCGGCCGAGGCGCTGGTCTGGGATTCCGCGCCCTCGACGCCGCCGACGCCCTCACCGACACCCGCCTGCGCGCACACCACGCCGAGCTGAATGTCGCCGGCTTCTACCCGTCCCTGCACCTCAATCTCGCCGACAATTTCCGCCGTCTCGGCGCCTTCGCTGCCGCCACCCGCCATATCGACGCGGCCCGCGCACGCCTGGCCGCTCTCCCGGACGACGCCTACGGTGCCCTCATCCGCACCGCTGTCACCGAGGTCGCCGACGCGATCGCCGCCAACGACACCACTCGCCGTCCGACCCACTGACAGCAACCGCAGCAGCAATGGGGGGGCAGCAGCCTGCCGGCAGCCACCAACCCCCGACGATGCCGGCTCTGCTCGAGACCACCACGCGCTGGTGCAGCGCCCGCTCGCTTCCGCCGGCGCGTGGTGATCATCGGTCCAGCGGTGGACCGCGGGCTGGAAAGTTGCGGTCGACGGGCGGCCAGTACGATCGGGATGCTCGGCGGGCGTCGAGGAAACCGGTGGAAATCCGGTGCGGTCGCGCCACTGTGAACAGCCAGACCCTCTCCGGCGAGCACGACAACCGATCCCGATGGGCGCGTCACCCGAGGAAGGCCTCACCCTGTGATCCTGCTGCTGTCCACCTCCGACACCGATCTGCTCAGCGCCCGCGCGAGCGGCGCCGACTACCGGTGGGGCAATCCCGCGCGGTTGCTGGTGGATGACCTGCCGGGGTTGCTCGACGGCGCCGATCTGGTGATCGTGCGCATCCTCGGTGGCAAGCGCGCCTGGGAAGAGGGTCTCGATGCCGTACGGGCGAGTGGGGTGCCGATGGTCGCCCTCGGTGGCGAGATCGCCCCCGACGCCGAACTCATGGAGTGCTCGACGGTCCCGGTGGGCGTGGCGGCCGACGCGCACAACTACCTCGCCGCCGGTGGCGCGGACAACCTGCGCGAGCTGCACAACTTCCTCTCCGACACGGTCCTGCTCACCGGTCACGGGTTCGAGCCGCCGGTGGAGCTGCCCACCTGGGGCGAACTCGACCGCGCCGCTCGCATTCTCGAACCGCACGCCCCGACCGTCGCGGTCGTCTACTACCGCGCCCAGCATCTGGCGGGCAACACCGACTACATCGACGCGCTGTGCACCGCGATCGAGGCCAAAGGCGCCCGCGCGCTGCCGGTGTACTGCGCCTCGCTGCGCACCGCCGAACCGGAACTGCTCACCCTGCTCGGCCGCGCCGACGCCCTCGTGGTGACAGTGCTCGCGGCCGGCGGCAGCAAGCCGGCCACCGCCTCGGCCGGCGGCGACGACGAAGCCTGGGATGTGGCCGCGCTGGCCGCCCTGGACGTGCCGATCCTGCAGGGCCTGTGCCTGACCAGCGGCCGCGCGCAGTGGGAGGACAACGACGACGGCCTCTCGCCGCTCGATGTCGCCACCCAGGTCGCGGTGCCCGAGTTCGACGGCCGCATCATCACGGTGCCGTTCTCGTTCAAGGAGTTCGACGACGACGGCCTGTCCACCTACGTCCCCGATCCCGAGCGTGCCGCCCGCGTCGCGGGCATCGCCGTGCGCCACGCCCGCCTGCGCCACATCCCGGCCGCCGACAAGCGGATCGCGATCATGCTCTCGGCCTACCCGACCAAGCACGCCCGCATCGGCAACGCCGTCGGCCTCGACACCCCGGCAAGCGCCATCCGGCTGCTCACCGAATTGCGCACCGCCGGTTACGATCTCGGCGAACCCGGCGAGATCCCCGGTCTCGACGAGCGCGACGGCGACGCGCTGATCCACGCCCTGATCGCCGCGGGCGGGCAGGACCCGGATTGGCTCAGTGCCGAACAGCTCGAGGGCAACCCGATCCGCATCGGCGCCGTCACCTACACCCGCTGGTTCGATTCGCTGCCCGCCGACCTGCGCGAGGCCGTCGTCGAGGCGTGGGGCCCGCCGCCGGGTGAGCTCTACGTCGACCGGTCCGCCGACCCGCAGGGCGAGATCGTCATCGCCGCACTGCGTTTCGGCAATGTGGTGCTGATGGTGCAGCCGCCCCGCGGCTTCGGCGAGAACCCCGTCGCCATCTACCACGACCCGGATCTGCCGCCGAGCCACCACTACCTCGCCGCCTACCGCTGGCTGTCGGCGCCCGACGGTTTCGGCGCCGACGCGATGGTGCACCTGGGTAAGCACGGCAATCTGGAATGGCTGCCCGGCAAGACCCTCGGCATGTCGGCCTCCTGCGGCACCGACGCCGCGCTCGGCGACCTGCCGCTGATCTACCCGTTCCTGGTCAACGACCCGGGCGAGGGCACCCAGGCCAAGCGCCGCGCGCACGCCACCCTGGTCGACCACTTGATCCCGCCGATGGCGCGCGCCGAGACCTACGGCGACATCTCCCGGCTCGAGCAGCTGCTCGACGAGCACGCCAACATCTCCGCCCTCGACCCGGCCAAGCTGCCCGCCATCCGCCAGCAGATCTGGACGCTGATGCGCGCCGCCAAGATGGACCACGACCTCGGCCTGGCCGAGCGGCCCGAGGAAGACGTCTTCGACGACATGCTGCTGCACGTCGACGGCTGGCTCTGCGAGATCAAGGATGTGCAGATCCGCGACGGCCTGCACATTCTCGGCCAGGCGCCCGAGGGCGAAATGGAACTCGACCTCGTGCTGGCCATGCTGCGCGCCCGCCAGCTGTGGGGCGGCGAGCAGAACGTGCCCGGCCTGCGCGAGGCACTGGGCCTCAGCGAAGCCGGTGACGAATCCCGCGACCGCGTCGATGTCGTCGAGGCCCGCGCCCGCGAACTCCTCGGCGCCCTGCAGGCGACGGACTGGTCGGTGGACGCCGTCGGCACCCTCGTCGGCGATTACGCCACCGCGATTCTTGCTGGGGGAGTAAGCGATTCGTCCACACCCGGGTCGGATGCGACCGGGCCCGGCGCTGCCGCCACGCCGGGCGGCGTCGAGGTCGGCGGGCGTCTGGCAGCGGTCGAGACCGTTCTGCGGTTCGCCGCGACCGAGGTCGTGCCCCGCCTGCGCGAGACCGGCATCGAGATCGCCCGGGTCCTGCACGCGCTCGACGGCGGTTTCATCCCCGCCGGTCCCAGCGGTTCCCCGCTGCGCGGTTTGATCAATGTGCTGCCCACCGGCCGCAACTTCTACTCCGTCGACCCCAAGGCCGTCCCGTCGCGCCTGGCGTGGGAGACCGGCCAGGCCATGGCGGAATCCCTGCTGGCCCGCTACCTGGCCGACCACGGCGACTACCCGAAGTCGGTCGGCCTGTCGGTGTGGGGCACCTCGGCCATGCGGACCTCCGGCGACGACATCGCCGAGGTGCTGGCGCTGCTCGGTGTGCGACCGGTGTGGGACGAGGCCAGCCGCCGCGTCACCACCCTCGAGGTGATCGCGCTCGACGAGCTCGCTCGCCCGCGCGTCGATGTCACCGTCCGCATTTCCGGCTTCTTCCGCGACGCCTTCCCGCACGTGCTGGCGCTGCTCGACGACGCGGTCCGCCTGGTCGCCGAGCTCGACGAGCCCGCCGAGTCGAATTACGTGCGCGCGCACGCCCAGTCGGATCTGGCCGAACACGGCGACGCCCGCCGCGCGACCACCCGCATCTTCGGTTCCAAGCCCGGTACCTACGGCGCGGGACTGCTGCAGCTCATCGATTCCAAGAGCTGGCGCACCGATGACGACCTCGCGCAGGTGTACACCACCTGGGGCGGCTACGCCTACGGTCGCGACCTCGACGGCGCCCCCGCCGCCGACGACATGCGTACCGCGTACAAGCGAATCGCGGTGGCGGCCAAGAACACCGACACCCGCGAACACGACATCGCCGACTCCGACGACTACTTCCAGTACCACGGCGGCATGGTCGCCACCGTGCGCGCGCTGACCGGCAAGAACCCCGAGGCCTACATCGGCGACTCCACCCGCCCCGACGCCGTGCGCACCCGCACCCTGTCGGAGGAGACCGCCCGCGTCTTCCGCGCCCGCGTGGTGAACCCGCGCTGGCTCGAGGCGATGCGCCGCCACGGCTACAAGGGCGCCTTCGAGATGGCGGCGACCGTCGACTACCTGTTCGGCTACGACGCCACCACCAATGTGGTCGCCGACTGGATGTACGAGAAGCTGTCCGAGAGCTACGTGTTCGACGACGTGAACCGCAAGTTCATGGAGCAGTCCAACCCGTGGGCGCTGCACGGCATCGCCGAACGCCTGCTCGAGGCCGCCGAGCGCAAGCTGTGGGAGCACCCGGAGCCCGAGACGCTGGACAAGCTGCGTCAGGTCTACCTCGAGACCGAGGGCGAGCTGGAGTGAGTACCGAGCAGTCCGCTGCGTATTTCCGGCGCGACGGCGAGATGTACACGCCGACGTCGTGGGGCCGGAGCCTGTGGGCCGACGGGATCCTGTCCGGCCCGCCGGTGTGCGGACTGCTGGCCCGCGCGATCGAGAACCGGTACCGCACCGGCGACTTCGTGCCCGCCCGGTTCACCGTCGACCTGCATCAGCCGGTGCCCGCCGTCCCGTTGACCGTGGACAGCGAGCCGACCCGCGACGGCAACCGGGTGCGCGCGGCGCAGGCGGTGCTGCGTGCCGACGGCGTGGTGGTGGCGCGGGCCTCGGCGGTGCTGCTGAAACGGTCGGCGCAGCCGCCGGGACAGGTGTGGCGCGAGGTGCGCCGCCCGCCGCTGCCGCCCGCGGAGCTGCTGGCCTCGGTCGCGCCGACCGTGCACCTGTTCGACAGTGACGGATCCGGCGACGGCTGGTCGGTCGAGATCTCCCGGCACGAGAACGACACCCGTAAACGCAAGTGGGTGCGCGGGATTCCGGTGGTGGCCGGGGAAGCCGGGTCGCCGTTCGTCTTCGCCGCCATGGCGGGCGAGCAGGCCAGCCTGGTGACGAACTGGGGCACCGAGGGGATCGGGTTCATCAACACCGATGTCTCGATCACCTTCGCCCGGTTGCCGATCGGTCCGGAGATGGGTATCGAAGCGGGCAATCACCTCAGCCACGACGGCATCGCCGCGGGCTCGGCCGTGCTCTACGACGCGGACGGCGAATTCGGCGTGTGCACCGTGTCGGCCGTGGCCAACGAGCGCAGGCAGATCAGCGGCGCGGCCATCGACGCCTATATCCCGCAGCGCGGCGGTGCGCAGCGCGCTTGAGCTGGCCGACTTGCCGGAAAACTAGAACGCGTTCTACTCTGATCATGGTGCGTGGGCGCACCACGGCACCCGGGTGCCGGCCGCAGGGCAGAAGAGAGTCGCAATGAGCACTTCACCGGCGTACTTCACGCAGGACGACGGCGTTTTCCAGCCCACCCGGTTCTCCATGAGCCTGTGGGCCCCGAGCACGCTGTCCGGGCCGCCGGTGTGCGGGCTGATCGCCCGCGAAGTCGAGGCGCGCTACTGCGGCGACGGGTTCGCGCCCGCCCGGCTGACCGTCGACCTGCACCGGGCGGTGCCCGCGGTGCCGCTGACCGTCGACAGCGAGCTGATCCGCGACGGCAAACGGGTCCGCGCGGTCGCGATCGTGCTGCGTTCCGGCGGTGAGCCGGTCGCACGGGGCAGCGCGCTGCTGCTGAAGCGGTCGACCCAGCCGCCGGGGGAGGTGTGGCGCCCCGAGCGGGAACGGCCGCTGCCGCCGCGCGACGCGCTCGCCACCGTCGACGAGGCCATGCACCTGTTCGGCAGTGACGGCAACGGGTGGTCGGTGAAGATGACCGAGCACCAGAACGACGCCAGGAAACGCAAGTGGGTGCGCAATATCCCCGTGGTCGCGGATGAGCAGTCCTCCCCGTTCTGCTTCGCCGCCATGGCCGGGGAACAGACCAGCCTGGTCACCAACTGGGGCACCGAGGGCATCGGGTTCATCAACACCGATGTCTCGATCACGTTCTCGCGCATGCCGATCGGGCTCGAGATGGGCATCGAGGCGGAATCGCATCTCAGCGACGACGGCATCGCCGCGGGCGCCGCGGTTCTCTACGACGCCGAGGGCGCGTTCGGTATCTGCACCACCACGGCGCTGGCCAACGAGCACCGGCAGATCCACGGCTCGGTCATCGACACCCTGTCCGAGGAGTTCGCCCTGACCCAGGTCACGCCGGATCGAGGCCGCTGAACGCCAGGCCCACGGTGGTCGCGCACAGCACGAAGCCGGTCGCGGTGGTGGTCAGCAGATAGCCGAGCGCGATGAGCCGGGCCGGGGGTAACAGCGCCAGCAGCAGTGTCGGGGTCAGCAGCGCGGCCAGGGTCAGCGCCCAGCTGAGCCAGTACGAGGTCTGGATCGGCTCCATCTCGGCGAACGCGATCGTCCGTGGCACCGGCACCTGCCACGCGTCCTGCACCGCGAATGTCGCCGGGACCAGCACGAACACGGCGACGAACAACCCCGCCGCCACTCCCCATCCCGCCCGCCACCTGACCTGTCCCGGCACCGCAGTACTCACCCGCCCACACACCTTCCCTGGCACCCGGTTCACCCACTCCGCCGCGCCCCATGCTGCCTCGAGTGGGCCCCGCCCGCGCGCAACCGCGCACCGTGTCGTCGGTCCCGATCGCCACCGCCGGGTCTCGGACCAGGGCATTCGCCGCTCGCGGCAGCGGGTGTCCGACCCTGCCGGAGGACGCCGGAGTGCCGGGCTGCCCGGCGAAAGGGAACTCGATCGACACGGTGTCCGTCGCAATCCCTTGTGCGCGCGGACTGTCCAGGATCGTCGCGAACATCGGCCGAGCCGCGGCGCGACGACGGAACAGGCCACCGAGCCGATCGAGCAGACTCAGGCCGGGACCAGCGTCACGATCAGTTCGTCGGCGATCGACTCCGCCTTCACCATGCCCGCACCGAGGTACAGGGTGGCGGCGCGCGGCCTGCCGTCGGGCAGCGGTACGACCGAGACCGCATCCACCCGGCGGCCCGCGAGGGCGGCGTAAGGCGGTTCGTCGGTGACGTCGAACGCGGTGTATTTGCCCGAGGCGGCGACGTATTCGATATTGACCGGGTCGACCAGCGGTTCGAACGGGTCCCGCCACGGCGCCGCGCCGATCCGCAGCTCCGCGCCGTCGACACCGGCGTCGAGGAGCAGGGTCGCCCCGTCGTGGAAGGTGAATTCGATCGGGCCCTCGGTGCGGTCGATATCGTCGCCCAGGACGTAGAACATCCGGCGGACGGCGACGATGGTCCCGTCGACCGCGGCATTGAGCGCGGTGCGGCCGTACTCGTCGTTGTCGGACACAGGTCTCCTCCCCGGGTGGATGAGCCATCATGTCGCCGGACGTCGCCGCCACGCAACTCCGGTCGGCGTGTTCGCCGCCGCGACCCGGCCGCGAGCGGCGCCCGCGTCCGCTCGTACAGTGGATTCATGGTGGATCCCACCCCGGACGACACCGTGGACGCGGTGGCGCGCGCGGCCGACCTGCTGGCCGGGCGCCGCGTCGTGGTGATCTCCGGTGCCGGGCTGAGCACCGACAGCGGCATCCCCGACTACCGCGGCCCCGATTCCCCGCCGCGCACCCCGATGACCTATCAGCAGTTCGTCGGTGACGCCGAGTTCCGGCAGCGCTACTGGGCCCGCAACCACCTCGGCTGGCGGCGGATGGACGCGGCCCGGCCGAACCGGGGGCACCGGGCCGTCGCCGCGCTGGAACGCGCGGGCGTGGTCTCCGGTGTCATCACCCAGAACGTGGACCTGCTGCACACCAAGGCCGGGGCGCGCCGGGTGATCGACCTGCACGGCACCTACGCCCGGGTGTGCTGCCTGCGGTGCACCGCGATGATCTCGCGGATGACGCTGGCCGAACGGCTGGAAGCCGCCAATCCCGGTTTCGCGGAGGATGTTTCGGCGACCGGGATCGAAGTGGCCCCCGACGCGGACGCGGTGGTCACCGACACCGCCCGCTTCCGCATGGTCGACTGCGCGAGCTGCGGCGGCATGCTCAAACCCGACATCGTGTACTTCGGGGAAACCGTGCCCGCCGACCGGGTGGCCGCGGCCTACGCCCTGATCGACGAGGCGCGGGCGGTGCTCGTCGCCGGGTCGTCGCTGACGGTGATGTCGGGTCTGCGCTTCGTGCGCCGCGCCGCGAAAAACGGTGTGCCCGTGGTGATCGTCAACCGAGGCCCCACCCGGGGCGACGACCTGGCCGCCGTTCGAATCCATGCGGGCTGCTCGGAGACGTTGCGCGCCTTCGCCGAACGCCTCACCACCCCGGGCGCGCCCGTCCGCCGATGAGCGATTCCCCTGACGACGCGATCGCCGCCTTCTTCACGGGCAAGCCGCATTCTCTCGAGATCTTCACCGTGCTGAGGGAATTGATCGCGGCCACCGGTCCCGCGGAACTATCGGTGGCATCGCAGATCTCCTTCGGGGTCGCGCGCAAGTTCGCGTGGGTATCGCTCTACAACGTCACCGGCCGGAATCCGGAAGGTACTGTGCAAATCATGCTCGCGATCGACCGGGAATTCGCGGGCCCACCGGTGTACCGGGTGAATCAGGTCGGCCGTGCGCGGTGGAATCACCTGGTAGTCGTGCATTCCCTGGCCGAGGCGCGGGCTCGGGAACTGCAAGTTCTGATCGCCGCAGCCTATCGTTTCGGTGCGAAATGATCGGTTACTTGATCCCTCGGTGACGGCGGCGGATTCGACGTGGGTAAGCTCTGCGCACCAGTGCATGAAGAGTTCCACCCGCGGCGCAAAGTTTTCCTCGCAGCGGGGTTGTCGGCCCTCGTGTGGGCCGCATGATCGACCCCCACTTGCCAGCCGATCAGAACCAGGGCTTTTCCATGACCGATACCGTCGTTGCCGAACCACGCCTCACGCATCGCCAGACACTGACGATTCTGTCCGGCCTGCTACTCGGGGTGTTCCTCGCCGCGCTCGATCAGAACATCGTCAGCGTCGCGATCGTCCGGATCGCGAACAGTCTGGACGGATTCGACGAACAGGCATGGGCGACAACGGCGTATCTGATCACCGCCACTGTCACCACCCCGCTCTACGGCAAGCTCGCCGACATCTACGGCCGCAAACCGTTCTATCTGCTGGCGATCGCGCTGTTCGTGCTCGGCTCGGCCGCCTGCTGCTTCGCGACCACGATGTACCAGCTGGCGGGCTGCCGCGCCTTCCAGGGTCTGGGCGCGGGCGGGCTGATGTCGCTGGCGTTCACGATCGTCGGCGATATCGTGCCCGCCCGGGAACGGGTCCGCTATCAGGGCTATTTCCTCATGGTGTTCGGCATCGCGACGGTGCTGGGCCCGGTGGTCGGCGGATTCCTGTCCGATTACGAGAGCCTCGGCGGCATCGAGGGCTGGCGCTGGGTGTTCCTGGTCAACGTGCCGGTCGGCGTGCTGGCGTTCCTGGTCGTGGCCAAGGTGCTGAACGTGCGGCACGCGCGCGTGCGGTCCCGGATCGACTGGCTCGGCGCGCTCACCCTGATCGTCGGAGTGGTGCCGTTGCTGATCGTGGCCGAACAGGGCCGGGTGTGGGGCTGGACCGCGCCGAAGTCGTTGCTCTGCTACGGAATCTGCGCGGGCGGGCTGCTGCTGTTCCTGATCGTCGAGTTCTTCATGAAGGACGCGGCGCTGATCCCGCTGCGCCTGTTCCGCAGCTCGACGTTCAGCATCGCCATCGTCGGCGGCTTCCTGATCGGTGTCTCGATGTTCGGCGCGATCACGATGGTTCCGCAGTATCTGCAGGTGGTGCGTGGTTTCTCGCCGACCGAGGCGGGCCTGTTGATGCTGCCGCTGGTGCTCGGGATCATGGTCGGCGCGCAACTGTCGGGACTGATCACCAAGGCCACCGGGCGCTACAAGGTGCTGCCGGTGCTCGGCGCGCTGATCCTGGCGATCGGCTGCGCGCTGTTCGCCCGGGTCGGCTACGACGGACCGCTGTGGCAACCGCTGGCCTACAGCGCGATCATGGGCTTCGGCCTCGGCGGCTGCATGCAGACGCTGATCATCGCCGCGCAGAACGCGGTGCCGCGCACCGAGATGGGCGTCTCGACCGCGTCGGCGACCTTCTTCCGCCAGCTCGGCGGCACACTGGGCGTCGCGGTCTTCCTGACCGTGCTCTTCGACCGGCTGCCCGGCTCGATCCTGTCCGCGTTCGGCGGCAGCCTGCCGCCGGGTCTCGACGCCGCCGGTCTCGACGCGCTGCAACGCGACACCTCCGGGATCGCCGGGCTGCCCGACGCGCTGCGGGTGCCGATCCTGGAAGGCTTCACCGGCGCCATGCAGGGTGTGTTCCTGCTCGCCGCCGACCTCGCCGTCGTCGCCTGCCTGGTGCTGGTGTTCATGAAAGAGATTCCGCTGCGCGAGGATCCGGTCCCCGAGGAGGAGTCCGACGGCACCCTGCTGCGCGATGTGAGCCTGCACGACGCGCACGAGATGGCCGGTGCCCTGCACCCCGCCGCGACCGGCCGGGTCATCGCGGGACTGCTGCGCCGCGACGACGACCGTCCCGTGCCCTCGGCCACGCTCACGCTCATCGACCAGCACGGGCACCAGGTGGCGCGCGGCAACGGTGACGCCGCCGGTGCCTACGTCATCGAGGCACCGCAACCGGGCAACTACGTCCTGATCGCCGCCGCCGCAGGCCACCAGCCCGAGGCGGTGAGTGTGTCGATGGGGGAGCGGGCCCTGCACGTGGACCTGATGCTCGTCGGCGCGGGCGAACTCACCGGCATCGTGCGCTCGGCCCGGCGGGGCGAACCGCTGCTCGGCGCGACCGTGACTCTCACCGATCCCGAGGGTGACGTCGTCGGCGCCGCGATCACCGGCGAGGACGGCGCGTACGTGTGCCGTGACGTCGTCAGCGGGACCTACACGCTGGTCGCGGTCGCCGATCACATGCGTCCGTCCGCGGTCGCGCTGACGGTGCCGGAGACCGGCTCGCTGCACCACGACATCGACCTCGAGCCGATGGCCATCCTGGTCGGCTCCGCCTGGGTGGACGGCGACCGCCCGGTCGCCGACGTCCAGATCACCGTCCTGGACGCGGGCGGCGATCCGGCGGCGACCACCCGCACCGACGAGAAGGGCCAGTACCTGGTCCCCGACCTGCCCGAAGGCGAGTACACGGTCGTAGCCCGCGGCTACCCACCGGTCGCCAGCCAGGTATCGGTGACCCGCGGCGAGATCACCCACGACGTCACCCTCGGCTACGACACCGAGGAGTCCATGCACCAGCGCTGACGTGTGCCCCGGGGGGAATCGCCCGGGGCACACGGGCTCACACGGTGGCGGTGGCTTCGCGCTGGAGTTCCAGGGCGATGTCGATGAGCTGGTCTTCCTGGCCGCCGACGAGCTTGCGCTTGCCCGCGCGGACGAGCATTTCGGCGGCGGAGACGCCGTAGCGTTCGGCTTGGCGTTCGGCGTGGCGCAGGAAGCTGGAGTAGACGCCCGCGTAGCCCATCATGAGGGCTTGGCGGTCGAGGAGGCATTCCGAGGGCATGGCCGGGCGGACGACGTCTTCGGCGGCGTCGGTGACGGCGAAGAAGTCGACGCCGGTCTTGATGCCGAGTTTGTCGCAGACGCCGATGAAGGCTTCGACCGGCAGGTTGCCGGCGCCCGCGCCGAAGCGGCGGGCCGAGCCGTCGATCTGGGTGGCGCCGGCACGCACGGCGTAGACCGAGTTCGCCACAGCGAGGCCGAGGTTCTCGTGGCCGTGGAAGCCGACCTGGGCGTCGTCGCCGAGTTCGGCGACGAGTGCGGACACGCGATCCGAGACCTGTTCCAGGACAAGAGCACCGGCCGAGTCGACGACGTAGACGCACTGGCAGCCGGCATCGGCCATGATCCTGGCCTGCTTCGCGAGTGCCTCCGGCGGCTGACTGTGCGACATCATCAAAAAGCCGACCGTCTCGAGACCGAGGTCGCGGGCGAACTGGAAGTGCTGCACGGAGACATCGGCCTCGGTGCAGTGCGTCGCGACGCGGCAGATCGAGGCGCCGTTGTCCTGGGAGATCTTGATGTCCTCCTTGACGCCGACGCCCGGCAGCATGAGGAACGCGATGCGCGCCCGCTTCGCCGATTCCGCGGCGGCCTTGATCAGTTCCTGCTCGGGGGTTGTGGAGAACCCGTAGTTGAACGACGAACCACCGAGGCCGTCGCCATGGGTGACTTCGATGACCGGCACACCGGCACTGTCGAGGGCGGTGACGATGTCGCGGACCTCGGTGACGGTGAACTGGTGGCGCTTGTGGTGGGAGCCGTCACGCAGCGAGGTATCGGTGACGCGGATGTCGAGATCAGCTGAATAGATCATGGTGTCGAATCTCCTTACACCCGAGCCGAGATGATCTGGTCGGCCAGCACGTCACCCACGCGGGTGGCGGCGGCGGTCATGATGTCGAGATTGCCCGCATACGGCGGCAGGAAGTCGCCCGCACCCTCGACCTCGACGAAGATCGACACCTTCGCCATGCCACCGGAGATCACCGAGGGGTCGTCGAACTGCGGGTCGTTGAGCAGCCGGTAGCCGGGCACGTATTCCTGGATCGACTTCTCCATGGCGAAGATGCTCTCGGCGATGGCGTCGCGGTCGGCGTCTTCGGGGATGGCGCAGAAGATGGTGTCGCGCATGATCATCGGCGGCTCGGCCGGGTTGAGGATGATGATGGCCTTGCCGCGCTGCGCGCCGCCGATGGTCTCCACGCCCTTGGAGGTGGTCTTGGTGAACTCGTCGATGTTGGCGCGCGTGCCCGGACCGGCCGAGACCGAGGACACCGACGCCACGATCTCGGCGTAGGCGACCGGCACGACGCGCGAGACCGCGGCGACCATGGGAATGGTGGCCTGGCCACCGCAGGTGATCATGTTGACGTTGGCCGCGTCGCGCAGCGAGTCCAGGTTCACCGGGGGGATCACGGCCGGGCCGACCGCGGCCGGGGTGAGGTCCACGGCACGGATGCCCGCGGCTTCGTATTTCGGCGCGTAGGCGCGGTGGACGTAGGCGGAGGTGGCTTCGAACAGCAGGTCGGGCTTCTCGTCGAGGGCGAGCAGCCAGTCCGCGCCCTCGGCGGAGGTTTCCAGACCGAGCCCGCGTGCCCGCTCGAGTCCTTCCGAGTCCGGGTCGATGCCGATCATCCAGCGCGGCTCGATCTTGTCCGAGCGCAGCAGCTTGTAGAGCAGGTCGGTGCTGATGTTGCCGGATCCGACGATCGCGGCGGTGACTGTCCCGTTGGACACGTCGAGCCTCCTTGGCTAGGCGAAAGACAAACGGACGGAACCGAGTCCGGTGAAGGTGGCGACGAAATCGTCGCCGGGGCGGGCGTCGATGGCGCGGGTGCACGATCCGGGCAGGACCACGTCACCGGCCTTCAGCCGCACCCCGAAGGTCGCGACCTTGCGAGCCAGCCACGCCACCGCGATCACGGGATTGCCGAGCACCGCGTCGCTGCGGCCCTCGGCCACGACCGCACTATTGCAGGTCAGCTCGGCGTCGATGGCGGTGATATCGAGATCGGCGGGCGCGACGCGCTCCTTGCCGAGGACATACCCGGCGGAGGAGGCGTTGTCGGAGATGGTGTCGCACAGGCCGATCCGCCAGTCCGTGATACGCGAGTCGATCAGTTCGATCGCCGGGGCGTAGGCGACAGTGGCGGCCAGGACATCGGCCTCGGTGCAGTCCTCGCCGGGCAGGTCGGCGCCGAGCACGAAACCGACCTCGACCTCCACCCGCGGCAGCAGGAACCGGGAGGTGTCGACCGGGACGTCCTCGAAGACCTCCATGTCGGCGAGCAGGTGACCGTAGTCGGGTTCGTCGACGCCCATCATCTGCTGCATGGCCTTCGATGACAGCCCCACTTTGTGGCCGACGATCTTCGCGCCGTCGTCGAGCCTGCGCCGGATATTGAGCAGCTGGATCTCGTAGGCGTCGACCACATCGATGCCCGGATACCGGTCGGCGATGGGGGACACGGCCACCCGATCCAGCTCCGCCCGCGCCAATTCGGCGGCGAGCTCGGTGCGCACGCTGGTTGTCAGCATCCTGGCTCCCTCTTCTCCTCTGGTGATGCTCTCCCATGCTCGTCGTCGAGAGGCTGGACGAACTCGCGTGTTCCCGCTGGATGGGCCGGAAATTGCGGGATCCGGCGTGGAATCATCGCGCACGCGGCGACCAGCACCAGCGTCATCGCCGCGATGCTCGCGAACACCAGATGCACGGCGGCGGACAGCGACTGCGGCGAGGG
Source organism: Nocardia fodinahabitans (assembly GCF_052983615.1). Classification (NCBI taxonomy): domain Bacteria; kingdom Bacillati; phylum Actinomycetota; class Actinomycetes; order Mycobacteriales; family Nocardiaceae; genus Nocardia; species Nocardia fodinahabitans. Next base: position 160,756 of record NZ_JBRJJC010000001.1, on the reverse strand, counting down.
CGTGCCCGCACCGGCCAGCCGCGCGTTGACGATCGCGCCGAAGACCGCGACGCCCACCGCGCTGCCCAGCGACCGGGCGAACATGGTCGCCGAGGTGACGACGCCGCGATCGGACCACGGCGCGCTCGTCTGCGCCGCGATGAGCGACGGCGTGGCCACCAGACCCATGCCCGCGCCGACCACGAAACACGAAACGGCCACTTGCCACAGCGGCGAGTTCGCGCCGAGCAGCAACATCGAGGCCGTGCCGAGCGCGGCGACCGTACTGCCCAGCACCGCGCACGTACGGAATCCGAAGCGCAGGTACACCTTTCCGGCTCGCGCGGCGGCCAGCGGCCAGCCCAGGGTGAGGCCACCGGTGACCAGCCCGGCGACCAGCGCGCTGGTGCCGAGCACGCCCTGATTGAACATCGGCACATACGTCGTGAACCCGAAGAGCAGGGCGCCGCCCAGCATGGCGGCGACACTGCCGGCCGCCACCACCCGCCGGGTGAACACCCACAGCGGCAGAACCGGGTGCGCGGCCCGGGATTCGACCACCACGAACAGGGCGAGCGACAGCGCGGCGAGCCCGAACACGGCGAGCCCCGTCGGTGATCCCCACGCCCAGGCGCGACCGCCCTCGAGCAATCCCAGCACGAGCGCCCCGGCGCCGAGCGTGAGCAGCACCGCGCCCGCGTAGTCGACGCTGCGGCGATGGCGCGGCACCGATTCGTGGAAGTTGCGCACCAGCATCCAAGCGGCCAGCGCGGCCAGCGGCAGATTGACCAGGAAGATCCACCGCCAGCCGAGATAGTCGGCGCAGATTCCGCCCAGCAGCGGGCCGGTCACCGAGGCCACCGCCCACACCCCGGCCAGATAGCCCTGCACGGTGGCTCGTTCGGCGAGGGTGTAGAGATCACCGGCGATGACCATGGTCGTCGGCTGGATGGCACCGGCGCCGATGCCCTGCACCGCGCGGAACACGACGAGCGCGAGCATGCTGGTCGCCACCCCGCACAGCAGCGAGCCGAGGGCGAACACCGCGACACCGAACAGCATCACCGGTTTGCGGCCGAAGGTGTCGGCGAGCGCGCCGTAGATCGGCACGGTGACTGCCTGGGCGAGCAGGTAACTGGTGAACAACCACGGGAACAGCGCGAAGTCGCCGAGACTGTCGGTGATCGAGAGCACGGCGGTCGCCAGGATCGTCGAATCGAGGGCGACGAGGCCGGTGGCGAGCATGAGGGAGGCGAGCACGGGGCCGCGCTCCGAGCCGAAGCCGACCTCGGAGCGCGCGGTATCGGTTGCCACAGAGCACCTCTCGGGTCAGAAGCGGATGCGGACCGAATCGCTGCTCGGCCTGGCCTGACAGGCCAGCGTGTAGCCGGCGTCGATGTCTTCCTGATCGAGGATCGAACTGGGGCCCATGGTGACCGCGCCGTCGACGACCGTGCAGGCGCACGAACCGCATTCGCCCTCGCGGCACGAGTACGGCACATCGAGTCCGTCGGCCAGCATCACATCGACCAGGGTGCGCGACCGTGGCCAGCGCAGCGCGTGCACGGCGCCGTCGAGTTCCACCTCGACCTGCGCGGCGTCGCCGGCCTCCGCGGCCGCGATCGGCTCGGGCTCGGCGAACGGATCACCGGACAGCGAGACGAACACCTCGGTGGTGATCCGCTCCCGTGGCCACCCCGCGCCGGACAGCGCCTCGGTCACCGCCGCCATGAACGGGCCGGGCCCGCACACGAACGATTCGTAGGACGCGTACGGCGCGGCGAACTCCGCCAGCTGGGTGGCTGTGGGCAGGCCCTGCACCGATTCGAGCCAGTGCAGCACGTGCACCCGGCCCGGATGCCGCGCCACCAGCTCGCGCAGCGTCTCGGCGAAGATCACCGACTCCTGCCCGCGATTGGCGTAGAACAGCACCACCCGGCCCGTGCCGCGCGCCAGTGCCGAGCGCAGGATCGACATCACCGGGGTGATGCCGCTGCCCGCCGCCCACAGCAGCAGGTCGGTGTCGAGGGAGGCCGGGGTGAAGGTGCCCTGCGGCGGCAGCACGTCCAGGGTGTCGCCAGCGGAGACGTTGTCGCACAACCAGTTCGAGCCGTAGCCGTCGGCGGTCCGCTTGACCGTGACCCGCGGCGGTTCGCCGGTGAACGGTGAGCTCGCCAGGGAATAGCACCGGGCGACCGGCTCGGGCCGTTCGCTGGGGATGCGCAGGGTCAGGAATTGGCCCGGCCGGTAGGCGAACCGGTCGGCGGCGTCGTCGGGGACCTCGAACACGAGCGAGCGCGCGTCCGCGGTTTCCTCGATCACCGCCGCCACGCGCAGCGTCACCACCCGCGAGCCACGCGGAACGTCGACAGTCGCCTTCGTCACTGGTGTCCTCCTCGATCACAGAGCCGGTCTTGCGTGGCCACCGTCGCAGCTCGGGCACGGCGCGGTGTCCACCGCTCCCGGTGGCCGGGAGATCACCGCGCACTGTCCGCTGACCGGGAAGAACCGGGCCGACCGGCGCGGCGGCGAACCTAGCGTCGGGCTCGTGGACACTCGATCTCCCGGGGGCGCCCGATGAACCGCATGCAGAACACCGTCGCGCTGGTGACCGGCGCGGCCGGGGGAATGGGCCGTGCCCATTGCCGTCGGCTGGCCGAGGAAGGCGCCGACATCATCGCCGTCGACATCGAGGCCGCCGTGGCGGGGCTCGCGCAGACGGCGGCCGAGGTGGAAGCCGTCGGCCGGATGTGCGTCACCGCCGTGGCCGACGTCCGCGATCAGGCCGCCCTCGATGTGGCGGTCGCCGACGGGGTCGCCGCGCTGGGCCGCCTCGACGCGATCGTCGCCAACGCGGGCATCTACAGCGAGCTCGGCCTGTCCTGGGAGCTGACGGACGAAGCCTGGCAGCGCACCATCGACATCAATCTCACCGGCATGTGGCACACCGTGCGGGCCGGGGTTCCGGCGCTGAACGACGGCGGTTCGGTAGTCATCGTCAGCTCCACCAACGGCATCATCGGCGCGGCGACCGCCGCGCACTACTCGGCGAGCAAGCACGCCGTGGTCGGCCTCGCCCGCACGCTGGCCAACGAACTGGGCCCGCGCGGCATCCGGGTCAACACCGTGCACCCCGGCTCGGTGGCCACGCCGATGATCCTCAACGACGCCGTGTACGCCAAGCTCCGCCCCGACCTGGCCGAGCCCACCCAGGCCGACGCCGCCGAGGCGCTGGCGCGGCGCACCGTGCTGCCGGTGCCGTGGGTGGACCCGGTCGACATCAGCAATGCCGTGCTCTTCCTCGCATCCGACGAGTCCCGTTACGTGACGGGAACCCAGCTCGTGGTGGATGCCGGACTGACTCAGAAGGTGTGACATGGGACGGGTTTCGGGCAAGATCGCGCTGATCACCGGCGCCGCGCGGGGCATCGGCCGCGCACAGGCCATCCGGCTGGCCGAGGAGGGCGCCGACATCGTCGCCGTCGACATCTGCGGACCGGTCGACACCGTGGTGTCCCCGCCGGCGAACCGGGACGACCTCGCCGAGACGGTGCGCGCCGTCGAGGCGACCGGCGCGCGCATCGTCGCCGCCACCGTCGACGTTCGCGACGGCGCCGCCCTGCGCAGCGCCGTGGACGCCGCCGTCACCGAGTTGGGCGGCCTCGACATCGTCTGCGCCACTGCCGGTATCAGCTCCAGCGGGGCCGCGCTGGAACTGACCGAACAGCAGTGGCAGACCATGATCGACGTCAACCTGACCGGTGTGTGGCAGACCTGCAAGGCCGCCACCCCGCACCTGATCAGCCGCGGCGGCGGGTCGATGATCCTGACCAGTTCGATCGCGGGCCTGCGCGGGCTGGTCGGCGTCGCCCACTACACCGCCGCCAAGCACGGTGTGGTCGGCCTGATGCGCTCGCTCGCCAAAGAGCTGGCCCCGCACCATGTCCGGGTCAATTCGGTGCATCCGACCAATGTCGACACCCCGATGATCCAGAACGACATGGTGCGCAAGGTGTTCCGCCCCGACCGCGAGCATCCGACGCGCGAGGAGTTCGCCGAGGCGGCCGTGTCGATGAACATGCTGCCGATCCCGTGGGTCGAGCCCGTCGACATCGCCAACGCGGCGCTGTTCCTGGCCTCGGACGAGGCCCGCTACATCACCGCGGTGACCCTGCCCGTCGACGCGGGCTCGACCCAGCGCTGATCTGTCCGGTGGTGCGGCCTTCGACGGGGACGCACCACCGGGACATCGACAGCCGCCGAGGTTGTCGGCCGGGATGTCAGCTCGTCGGCACGAGATCGGCGAGTCCCGTCCCGTCATGGACTCGGGGAGCCTGCCGTGGTGGAGCACACCCAGGCGCTGGGTGGCGCGGGTGAGGGCGACATACAGTTCGGCCGCGCCGCGCGGACCGTCGGCGAGAATCCGTGCCGGCTCGACGACCAGGACGGCGTCGTACTCGAGGCCCTTGGTCTCCGACGCGGTGACCGTACCCGGCACACCGGGCGGACCGATCACCACGCTGGTGCCCTCGCGCGCGGACTCCGCGCGGACGAATTCCTCGATGGCCGTGGCGAGTTCGTCCGCGTCCACCCGGCGCGACCACGGCTGGACGCCGCACGCACGCACCGACTCCGGTGGCCGCACGTCCGGCGCGAAGTCGGCGAGCACCGCCGCGGCGACGGCCATGATCTCGGCGGGGGTGCGGTAGTTGACGGTCAGCGCGCGATAGGCCCAGCGGCCCGGCACGTACGGCTCCAGCATCGAGCCCCACGAGGTCGCCCCGGCCGCCGAGCGCCGCTGCGCGAGATCGCCCACGATCGTGAAGGACTTGCCGGGGCAGCGGCGCATCAGCACCCGCCAGTCCATTTCCGACAGTTCCTGCGCCTCATCGACGACGACGTGCCGGTAGGTCCACTCCCGGTCCGCGGCAGCGCGTTCGGCGAGCTCCCTGGTGTCGCGTTCGAGGAAGCGCTCGGCCAGATCCTCGCCGAAGAGCATGTCCTGGGCGAACAGGTGGTCCTCATCGTCCATGTGGTCCTCGCGGCTGACCATGTTCTCCAGCACCCGCGCGGCATAGGCCGCCTCGGCCCTGGCGGCCCGCTCGGCGGTGTCGTCGACGGGCTGGTGCCGGCCGAGCAGGTCGACGAGCTCGTCGAGCAGCGGCACATCCGAGACGGTCCAGGCGGCGCCGTCGGCCCGGTAGAGCGCGGCATCGGCGCCCGCCGCCCGCAGCCGGTCGTGCGACGAATACAGCTCGGACAGCAGGGTTTCCGGCGTCAGGATCGGCCACAGGTCGTCGAGTGCCGCGGTGAACGCGGCGTTGTCGGCGAGTTCGGTGACCAGGTCGGCGCGCAGCTGCTCCCACGCCTCGCGGTCGTCGCGGGTGAGCCAGCCCTGCCCGATCCGGCCGATCGCGCGCTCGGTGAGGACATAGGTGACGATCTCGCGGAACACCGCGCGCGCCTCGTTGTGCGGCCGCCCGCTCGCCCGGGCCTCCTCGGTCGCCCACTGCGCGGTCTCGGCGTCGATCCGCACGATGACATCGGAGAGCTCGATCGGCACCGGGTCCACCGGCAGCCGCTGCCGATCTGCGATCGCCGCCGCGAGGACATCGAGGATCCGCAGCGAACCCTTCCGACGGGCCGCCTCCGGCACGTCCTCGGCGGTCACGTGCAGTCCGGGCACGAGGTCACCCGCGGTCGTGAAGACCACGTTGGTTTCGCCCAGCGACGGCAGTACATGCGAGATATGGTGCAGGAACGCCGGATTGGGTCCGACCACGAGCACGCCCTGGCGCTCCATCCGCTCGCGCTGGGTGTAGAGCAGATAGGCGACGCGATGCAGCGCCACCACCGTCTTGCCCGTGCCCGGCCCACCCTCGATCACGAGGACACCGGGGTGGTCGAGCCGGATGATCTCGTCCTGCTCGGCCTGGATCGTCGCGACGATGTCGCGCATACCCTCCCCGCGCGGCGCGTTGACGGCCGCGAGCAGTGCCGCGTCGCCCCGCTCGTCGCCGTCGGGCCTGCCGAGCACCTCGTCGGAGAAGTCGCGCACCCGTCGTCCGCGGGTGTGGAACTGGCGGCGCCTGCGCATGTCCTCCGGCGACGCGGCGGTCGCGACATAGAACGCGCGGGCGGCGGGCGCGCGCCAGTCGAGCAGCAGCGGCTCGAAGTCGTTCGCCTCGTCGAACAGGCCGATGCGGCCGATGTAGGACACCTCGCCCGAGAGCGCGTCGAGCCGGCCGAAGCACAGCCCGTTGTCGGCCACGTCCAGGCGTTTGGCCTCCTTGGCCAGCGCGCGTGCCTCGAAATCCCGGTCCATGGCCGAGACGCCCTTGCCGCGCAGCGCCGCGCTGTAGCGGCCCTTCACCCTCGCGCGCTCGGCGTCGAGCCGCGCGTAGAGACCGTCCACGTAGTGCTGCTCGGACCGTAGTTCGTCCTGATACCCCTGAGTTGACACATGCCCTCACTTTCCCGGTGCACCGACCCCGGCGGAGCGCGTCGATCACTCCCGTTTCCGCAGCTTCTGGCTTCGGCGGACGATTATGCGGCACCACCGGGGCCTTGCGGCAAGGCCCCCTGTGCGCTATATGTTGGATACGGAAGGGGAGTGAGGACTCCTCCCGTCCGGCGCACAGGGGGTATCGGACCAGCGATCACGCCGTCCGATCGGCATCTTTCCGGGTCAGGAACGCCAGTACCGCCGACTCGAATTCGTCCTTGCGCTCGATCATCGCCCAGTGCCCGCAGTTCGGGAACACGTGCAGTTCGGCGCGCGGGATCGTGCGCATCGGGATCAGCGCCATGTCCAGCGGGCTCACCCGGTCGTCGCGGCCCCAGGTGATCAGGGTCGGCGCCTGCACCTTGTGCAGCATCGCCCACGGCGGGGGCGCGTCGGAAGCCTCCATCGCCCGCACCATCATTGCGAACGCGGCCTTGCTGTACATCCGGCGCGCGCTGTCCAGGGTCGCCGGATCGGTGGCCTGGGTCCAGCGCTCCTCGATCAGCTCGTCGGTGACCATCGCCGGGTCGTAGACCATCGAGTGCAGCCACTGGATCAGCCGCTCGCGGGTGGGCGCCTCGGTGAATTCCTGCAGCAGCTTGATGCCCTCGCCGGGCCCCGGGCTGAACAGATTGCGCCCGATACCGCCGATCGTCACCAGCTTGCCGACCCGCTCCGGGTGCGCGATCGCGTAGTTGAGCGCGACGCCGCCGCCCATCGAGTTGCCGATGATGTCGACGCTGTCCAGGCCCAGCGCGTCGACGAAGCGGACCACCGCGTCGAGCGCGGTGACCATCGGGTGCCCGCCGAAGTCGTCGCTCACCCCGAAGCCGGGGAATTCCAGGACCAGGCAACGGAATCGGTCGGCGAACGTGGCGAGATTGCCGCGGAAGTTGCGCCACCCGGTGACACCGGGGCCCGACCCGTGCAAGAGCAGCAGCGGCGGACCGTCGCCGGCCTCGTGGTAGCGCAGCACACCCGCGTCGGTGCGGATCTCGCGCAGGGTGGCCTCGTAGCTCAGATCGTCGGTCATGCGTGGGTGCCCCCGTCGATGCGGATCTCGGTGCCGGTGATGAACGCGCCGTCCTCGGAGACCAGCATCGCGATCACGCCGGCCACCGCGCTCGGGTCGCCCATGCCCGCGCCGCCGGATTCCTGATCGGTCGGCAGGACGGGGGACAATTTCGAGAACAGCGCCCAGTCGGCGTCGGCGGGCACGTAACCCGGCGTGGCGTCGGTGATCCCGGACTTGATGCTGCCCGGCGCGACGCACACCGCGCGCAGGCCCTTGCCGCCGTACTCGAGGGCGATGGCGTGGGTGAAGGACTGGATGCCGCCCTTGCTCGCCGCGTAGGCCGCCATGTACGGGTGCGCGAAGGCCGCCGAGGTGGAGCTGAAGTTCACGATGGTCGCGCGCGGGTTGGCCAGCAGCGCGGGCAGTGCCTCGCGGACCACCAGGAAGGTGCCGGTGAGGTTGATCCGCAGGATCAGATCCCACAGCTCGAGGGAAGTCTGCTCGGTGTGCGCGGCGCGCAGGATGCCCGCCGCGTTGACCAGCGAGTCCAGCCCGCCGAGGGTCTCGACCGTTGAGCGCACGCCGTCGATCACCGACTGCTCGGCGCCGATGTCGATGGTCAGGGTGGTCAGCCGGTCCGCGGTGCCGCGTTCGGTGGCCCGCGCCAGGGTGGCCGCGAGACCGTCGGCCGACACGTCGGCGCCGACCACCCGGGCGCCCTCGTCGAGGAGCCGGAGCACGGTGGCCTGGCCGATGCCGGACGCGGCGCCGGTGACCAGGGTCCGGTGTCCGTCGAGTCTGTTCATGAGTCGTCTCTCCTGAGGTGTGGGGTCAGCCGAGCCGGCCGGGGACCGGCTCGTGCCGCAGCTGATCGGTCGCCAATTCGCCCGCGCGGACCGCGTTCTCGATCGAATCGCGCAGCGCCGAGCAGGTGGGGATCCAGCTGCTCGGCTCGCCGAGGGCCGCGCGCCGGGCGAACTCCGGGCACGCGGACTCGGCGTCGTCGAGCCACTGGATGCTGGTGTGGCTGGGGCTGAACTTCTCGGCCAGCACCTTGTTGCCGCAGGTCGCGCATTCGACGGGATGCATGATGCCCGCCTCAGCGCTCACCGGCGGCGTGCCGCGCGCCGACGTAGCCGAACACCATCGCGGGGCCGATGGTGGCGCCCGCGCCCGCGTAGTCGTTGCCCATCACGGCAGCCGAGGTGTTGCCCGCGGCGTAGAGGCCGGGAATGGGCGAGCCGTCGGCGCGCAGCACCTGGGCGTCGGCGTTGTAGACCAGACCGCCCTTGGTGCCGAGATCACCGATGCGCACCCGCAGCGCGTAGTACGGGCCCTTGTCCAGGACATCGAGCGCCGGCGTCGACAGCGTCGGGTCGCCGTAGTAGTTGTCGTAGGCGCTGACACCGCGACCGAAGTCGGCGTCGTGACCCTCCTCGGCGAATCCGTTGAACCGGTCGACGGTCTCGCGCAGCGTGGCGACGGGCACGCCGATCTCGGTGGCCAGGCCGTCGATATCGGGCGCGCTGCGCACCAGACCGCTCGAGATCCACGACGCGGGGAACTTCTGCCCCGGCACGATGCCGCCGATGGGGTAGCGGCTCTTGGCCTTCGCGTCGACGATCAGCCAGGCCGGATCGTGGCTGCCGCGCAGCTGGGCGTGCACGAACGTCACATAGGGCGAGGCCTCGTTGGTGAAGCGCTTGCCCGTGCTGTCGACGATGATCGAGCGCGGAATCGACCGCTCCGAGACCAGCACCTGATTGATGCCGTCGGGCCGCTGGAACGAGGGCATCCACCACGCGTCGTCCATCAGATCGACCGCGGCGCCGATCTGCTCGCCCGCGACGATGCCGTCACCGGTGTTGTCGATCGAGGCGGCGCTGAAGTTGTCGCGCGCGCCCTCGGGCAGATAGCGCTTGCGCATCGCCTGATTGTGCTCGAAACCGCCCGTGGCCAGCAGCACCCCGTCGCGGGCCCGGATCCGGATCTCGCGGCCGTCGCGTTCGGCGACGACGCCGAGCACCGCGCCCGACGCGTCGGTGATCAGCGAGCGCAGCGGCGTGTTCAGCCACAGCGGCACGTCGGCGTCGCGCAGGGCCAGCCGCAGCCGCGCGATCAGCGCCCGGCCGAGGGTGTCCATGTGCCTGCGCAGCAGGATCGCCTTGACCGCCCGCAGCCCGGTCAGCAGCGCGGTCCAGCGCGCCTTCCAGGTGCGGGTCACCATGTTGAGCTGGACGAAGTCCTTGGAGGTGATGAACAGCCCGGGCGGGGTCGCCAGCGCGGCGGGGCGCAGCAGCTCCTCGTCCTCGCCGAGCTGCTTGAGATCGACCGGCAGCGGCTCGATGGAGCGACCGGCGGGCCGCCCGCCCGGCGCCTCGGGGTGATAGTCGGAATAGCCGGTGCACCACTGGAATCGCAGGTGCGGGCTGGTCTCGAGGAAGGCCAGCATGCGCGGACCCTCGTCGATGAAGGCGTCCAGGTTCTGCGTGGGCACCCGGTCGCCGACGACGGCGTCGAGGTAGGCCCGCACGTCCGCGCGGGAGTCGCCGAGGCCCTCGCGCAGCAGCGTCGGATTGTTCGGCACCCAGATGCCGCCGCCGGAGAGCGCGGTGCTGCCGCCGTACACCGAGGCTTTCTCGATGACGAGGGTGTCCAGCCCGCGATCGGCGGCCGCGAGCGCGCCGGTCAACCCGCCCGCGCCGCTGCCGACGACGAGGAAGCCGACTTCGTGATCCCAGTGTTGTTCGGTCGCAGTCACTCTCGCCTCGCTCAGCCGACGACCATGTCGTCCTGGGACCAGAACGCGCGCATGCTGGTGATGCGGGCGTCCTCGTCGAAGGTCATGACATCGATCGGATCGAGGGTGAACGTCTGGTCGCCGAACTCGGTGACCACCCGGAAGCTGAACGCGGCGCTGTTGCCCGCGACGCGCACGGAGAACAGTTCCGTCGACCGCTTCAGCGGCTCGATGGCCTCGTAGAACGTGGTGATCGCCGCGTGGCCGACATGCGGTTCGGTGCCGACCGGATCCTCCACCGTCGCGTCCTCGCGGTAGAGGGCGACGACGTCGGCAGCCGTACCGCTGCCGACGGCCTCCACATACTTGCGCACCGTCGCGCGAATGTCGTCCGCTGAAGCCATCGTATTGCTCCTGAAATGTCGAGAAGAGTGGATATGTGAACCGAACCACACTCGGTGGCCGGTGGCGACGGGCCCCTCCCGGCCAGCGGGAGGGACCCGGGCGGTTCAGTCGCCCAGCATGTGCCGCACGGCGAGGTAGCTGAACAGCATGGACGCGCCGATCGGGTTGCCGCCGCCGGGGTAGACCTCACCGCTGACCGCGGCCATGGTGTTGCCCGCCGCGTAGAGGCCCTCGATCGGCGTGCCGTCGCGGCCCAGCACCCTGGCCGCGGTGTCGGTGCGCAGGCCGCCCTTGGTGCCGAGATCGGAGATGCCGAACGCCGCCGCGTGATACGGGCCCTTGTCGATGGTCACCAGGGGCGGTTCGCCGCCGGAGAAGGCGCGATCGTAGGCCTCGTCGCCGCGCCCGAAGTCCGGGTCGACGCCGGCGGCGACCATGCCGTTGAACCGCTCCACCGTGGCCTCGAGATTCGCCGCCGGGACGCCGATCTTCGCGGCCAGTTCGGCGAGGGTGTCGGCGGTGTGCCACAGGCCCGCGTCGACATACTTCTGCGTCTCGACCATGGACACGTTGGTGGCCTTGATCGGCGGCACCTCGCCTTCCTTGTCGTCGTAGATCATCCAGAACGGCAGCGTCAGGCCGCGATCGTTCATCTGCCGGATCACCTCACGGCCGAGCCGGTCGTAGGGCGCGGACTCGTTGACGAACCGGCTGCCCTCCTGGTCGACGAAGATGCCGCCGGTGAACCACAGCGCGAACGCCGAGCGCCCGTCCGGGTGGGTCAGGCCCGGCGACCACCACGCCTGATCCATCAGATCGGTGTCGGCGCCCGCCGCGATGCCCGCCTGGTGCGCCAGACCCTGATTTCCCCAGGGCCCCATGGTGTCGCGCGCCTCGCCGGGCACGCCGTAGTGCGCGCGCAGTTGCGCGTTCTGCTCGAAACCGCCCGCCGCGAGCACCACGCCACGACGGGCCCGGATCGCGAACCGGCCGCCGTCGCGTTCGACGATCGCGCCGGTCACCACGCCGTCCTCGACCACCAGCTCCACCAGCGGCGACTCCAGGTACAGCTTCGCGTGCGGATAGGTCGACAGTGCGCGCAGCATCCGCCCGATCAGCGCCTGCCCGCCGATCAGCAGCTCCGGCAGGGGAGCGCCGAGCCGGTCGGTGTCGAGCGGTCCGCGCAGCGACTCGCGCAGCTCGCCGAGCTCGGCGGCGGGCAGCGGAGTCGGCATGATGTGGCGCTGCCCGTCGAGCCTGGCCTTGGGCGCCTTACCGAAGTAGTCCGGCCACGGCAGCATCTGGAAATCGAAATGGTCGTCGGCTTCCAGATAGGCGATGAGGTCGCGACCCCGCCGGACGTAGGTCTGCTGTAGCTCGTCGGGCGTGCGATCACCGACGACGGCGCGGTAGTAGGTGAGCGCGTCGTCGATCGTGTCGTCGGTGCCCGCCCGCTCCAGCACCGGGTTGCACGGGAACCAGACGCCACCGCCACCCGAATACGCGGTCGTGCCGCCGAACTTGTCGGTCGCCTCGACCACCGCGACGTCGAGCCCCTCGCGGGCGGCGGTGTAGGCGCCGGCCAGGCCACCGCCCGAGCCCGCGACCAGCACGTCCACCTCGTCGTTCCAGTCCACCACTGTTTCCTCCTGGTACCACCTCGTAGTGGCGATGACGGTAGGTCGGGTGACGGCGGTCACGGTGCGGGCCGTCCCGATCACCGGGAGGCGATCGATGCGCGAACGTGCCGGTCAGCGGGAAGGACATCTGCTCTCGGGGCTCGCCCGTCCTTAGCGTCGCTCGCAGAGAACCGGTCTCCATCGAAAGGTAGGCACTGTGAATCCCGAGACCCCATCGGCATCAGTGAACGGCCCGGCCGACGTCGACGTGGTCGTCGTCGGTGCCGGCATCGCCGACGGCCTGTACGCACTGCACCGCTTCCGCGGCAGCGGCCTGACCGTGCGGGTGTTCGAAGCAGGCGAGGGCGTGGGCGGCGTCTGGTACTGGAACCGCTACCCGGGCGCGCGGTGCGACGTGGAGAGCGTGGACTACTCGTACTCGTTCGACGACGCGCTGCAACAGGAGTGGAACTGGAGCGAGAAGTACGCCACCCAGCCCGAGATCCTGTCCTATCTCGAGCACGTCGCCGACCGCTACGACCTGCGTCGCGACATCGAATTCGGTACCCGCGTCACCGATATCGTGCTCGACGAGCAGACCCTGCGCTGGCAGGTCGACACCGACACCGGCCGGTCCGTCTCGGCCCGGTTCGTGGTGCTGGCCACCGGTCCGCTGTCGAACGCGAACACCCCGGCCATCGACGGCCTCGACACCTTCGCGGGCCGGGTGCTGCACACCTCGCACTGGCCGCACGAGGGCGTCGACCTGACCGGGCAGCGGGTCGGGGTGATCGGCACCGGATCGTCCGGCATCCAGACCATCCCGTGCCTGGCCGAACAGGCCGAGCAGCTGCACGTCTTCCAGCGGACCGCCAATTACAGTGTGCCCGCGGGAAATACGCCGCTGAGCGAGGCGGACCGGCAGGCGCAGAAGGCGAACTATGCCGAGCGCAGGCGGCTGTCGATGGCCAGCGGCGGCGGTTCCCCGCACCAGGCGCACCCGCAGTCGGCCCTCGCGGTGAGCGAGCAGGAACTGCGCGAGGCCTACGAGCGGCGCTGGGCGCTGGGCGGGGTGCTGTTCAGCAAGACCTTCCCCGATCAGCTGGTGACCCTGGCCGCCAACGACACCGCGCGCGAGTTCTGGGAGGAGAAGGTGCGGGCCGTGATCGACGACCCGCGGGTGGCCGACCTGCTGGTGCCGCGCGATCACCCGATCGGCACCAAGCGGATCTGCACCGACACGAACTACTACCAGACCTACAACCGGGCCAACGTCGAGCTGGTCGACCTGCGGGCGACTCCGATCAGCCGCGTCGACGCCACCGGCGTGCACACCACCGAGACGCACTATCCGCTCGACACCCTGGTGCTGGCCACCGGATTCGACGCGATGACCGGTTCGGTGTCGCGGATGAACATCGTCGGCCGCGGCGGCGAATCGCTCAACGAGGCGTGGCGGGAAGGGCCGAAGACCTATCTGGGACTGGGCATGACGGGCTTCCCGAACCTGTTCAACCTGACCGGTCCCGGCAGCCCGTCGGTGCTGGCCAACATGGTGCTGCACTCGGAACTGCACGTCGACTGGGTGGCCGAGGCCATCGGCTTCCTCGACGGCCGGGGAGCGGTGGCGCTGGAGGCCAGGCCGGACGCGGTGGCCGACTGGGTCCGCGAATGCGCGACCAGGGCGTCGGGAACACTGATGACCCAGGCGAATTCGTGGTACCTGGGCGCCAATATCGAGGGCAGGCCGCGGGTGTTCATGCCCTTCGTCGGCGGCTTCGGGGTCTACGGCGAGATCATCGCCGAGGTCGCGGCCGCGGGATACAAGGGCTTCGACGTCCTCGAGGCGTGAGACACGGCGGCGGGGTGGTCCGATCGGACCACCCCGCCGTTGTCGTTCAGGCCGCGAAGCCGCCGAACCCGCCGCGATAGAACAGCAGCGGCTTGCCGCCCTCGGTGGCCCGCAGATCGGCGATCCGGGCCAGCACCACCGTGTGATCGCCCGCGTCGTGCTCGAGCTCGACGCTCACCTCGATGTGGGCCAGCGCCCCGGCCAGCGCGGGCGCGCCGTTACCCGCCCGGTCCCAGTCGACGCCGGCGAACTTGTCGGCACCGCTGACCGCGAACCGGCGGCACAGCTCGCTCTGCTCCTCGGCCAGGATATTGATGCACAGGGCGCCCGCCTCGCGCAGCAGCGGCCAGCTGGTGGAACTCTTGGCCGGGCAGAACGACACATACGGCGGGTCCAGCGACACCGACACCACCGACTGGCAGGTGAAGCCGAGCGGCCGCGTCCCGTCGTGAGCGGCGATCACCGCGACGCCGGTCGCGAAATGACCGAGCACTCTGCGCAGGTCGGCGGGGGCTGGGATACCTGCGTCGACGGCGACGTTGTCTGCATTCATAGGGGTCCTCCCGAACGGAATTCGTTGCCTCCACGATCCGGGGTGAGCGGGGACCGGCTCAAGATGTTCTCCCGGTGAGCGGTTGTCGGCGGGCAAAAGGCGGTACCGGCGGTTGCTAACATGCACCGATGGCGACTCCCGACCCCGATCCCGGCGTGCCCAACCTGCCGCCGACCAGCTGGGCGGTTCTCGCCATGCTCTCCTACGAGGAAGAGGTCTCCGGCTACGACCTGAAGAAGTGGGCCGACTGGAGCCTGCGCTACTTCTACTGGACGCCGTCCTACAGCCAGATCTACGCCGAGCTGAAGAAGCTCGAGCAGCACGGTTTCGCGAGTTCGCGGCTCGACCACGACAACGCCATGCGGGGTAAGCGGCTCTACCGGATCACCGACGCGGGCCGGGCCGCGGTCACCCTGTGGTGGAACAAGGCGCCGGTCGATCCGTCGGTGCTCAAACACCATGTGCTGGTGCGGGTCATGTTCGGTCACCTCGGCTCGCCGGATCGGCTCAAACAGATCCTGCGCGATCACATCGCCGATGTCGACCAGCTCGAGCAGCGGGCCGCGATCGACGCCGAGGCCGCGAAATCCGAACCGGGCTGGGCCTATTCGCAGATCGTGCTGCAGTGGGCGCAGCGTCACTACGCGGCCGAGCGGGAACTGGCCCAGCAGCTGATCGACGACATCGACAACGCGGCCAAGGTCCTGGCCGGTGCCGAACACGACGATCGCGCCGACTACCCCCATCCGACGCCGGGGCGCTGGCGCGAGATCGAGCAACGGGTGCGCGAAGAAGAGGGCCTGCCACCCGACGCGGCGGAGTAGGCGTGGGGGCGCTCGCGGCGCCCCCACGACCGGTTACTTCGCGGTCAGCCGCTCGATGTCGTCCGCAGCGGCGCCGGGGGAAGCGGTCAGGGCGTGCCGAGTACCTCGCGCGTCATGGCCCAGATCTCGGTGCGCGCGGCGGCGGTCGCGGCCAGCGACGGGATGGTGAGGAAGCCGTGGAACAGCCCGTCGTAGCGGCGGTGCCGCACGGTGACGCCGTCGTCGGCGAGCCGGCGGGCGTAGGCGTCGCCCGCCGAACACGGCGGGTCGAGTTCGGCGGTGATCACCACCGCGGGCGGCAGCCCGGCCAGCGACTCGGCCCTGGTCGGGACCAGGCGGACGTCGTCGGTGCCGTGCGGGGCGTACTGCCGCCAGTACCAGCGCATCGCGCTTGTCGTGTTGTAGTGGCCGGTGCCGAACCGCTGGTAGGACTCGGTCTCGAAGTCGTCGTCGATCACCGGATAGAACAGGATCTGCGCCGCGATCGTGGGGCCTCCGCCGTCGCGGACCGCGATGGCCACGGTCGCGGCGAGATTGCCGCCCGCGCTGTCGCCGGCCAGCGCGATCCGCGCCGGATCACCGCCGTACTCGCCCGCGTGCTCGGCGACCCAGCGCAGCGCGGCGAGGACGTCCTCGTGCGCGGCGGGCCCCGGGTGCTCGGGCGCGAGCCGGTAGTCGACCGCGACCACGACCGCGCCGACCCCCGCGGCCATCGATCGGCAGAACTCGTCGTGACTGTCGAGATCGCAGAACACGAAGCCGCCGCCGTGCGCGAACACGATCACCGGCAGCGCCTGCCCGGAACCGTACGGCTGGTAGACGCGCAGGGTCAGCTCGCCGCCCGGCCCCGCGATGACCACATCGCGTGCCGCGCGCATCTCGGGCAGGTACTTCAGCGGCGCGCGCCTGGCGAGGATGGCGGCGCGCACCTCGGCGGCGCGCATCGTGGCGATATCGGGGAAACCGGCGTCGAGCGTGGCGAGCATCGCCGCCACTTCGGGATCCGGCACAGCCCCCGGTCCGGTGGTGGGATAGACGCGGACAGTCACTGACCCTCCTGGAGATCTCGCGACGAGGTTCGACGGTCGAACCGGTCGTCGGCCCACCGTAGGGTCGGGCCGGTACGGTTCGGACCCCGTTCTCCCGCTGGGCGGAAACCCCAGGTCGACGCGTCGCGCGCGATGCCTACCGTCGGCACATGAACACCGCGAAGGTCTACGTGACCGACACCGTAGTGACGAAACCCGGGCGGGCCAGGGACTTCGTCGACGCCTATCTGCGTGAGTACGCGCCGGGTGCCCGCGAGCGGGGGATGACGTTGGAGCGGATCGTGGTGAGTCCGCCGATCTGGTTTCCCGACGAGTCCAACACCGTCACCGCGACCTGGGTGCTCGACGGGGCCGAGGGGTGGTGGGCGATGACCTGGCAGGGGCGGTCCGACCCGGCGGTGCGGCGCTGGTGGGCCGACGTGGACGACCTGGTCGCGCGGCGCACGCGCTCGATCGGGGCCGAGGCGTCCGAGATCGAGAGGCTCGCCGATGTTTGATGTCGTTCGGCTGGTGCATCTGTCACCGGCGGGCGGTCCGGCCGCCGATCAGCTCAGGGCGGATCTGCGTTCGGCGGTGTCCGGGGTGGCCCGCCGGGTGCTGGTCCAGCCCACCCTGCCGGGGGTGCGCAACGGCGGTGATGTGCTGGCGCACTTGCGCTTCGACGAGGTCGCCGACTGGGAGACCTGTGCGGGCGCGGTGGACGCGGTGCTCGCCGACCCGTGCGTGAGGCATGTCGACGGTGCCGAATACGACGGCGGCACCGCTGGTTTCGCCGAGCCGCGCGCGCCGGGCTCGGTGTACCGGGTGCTGCTGCTGCGGGTCGCGCCCGCGACGCCGGGTGCGACGGTGGAGCGCTTCGAGGCGGACCTGCTGCGCATGCCGCACTACATCCCGACGATGCTGTCCTGGCGGTTGAGCCGGGTGCGTCACGGCATGGGATCCGTGCCGTGGACGCATGTTTGGGAGCAGGAGTTCACCGATCTCGACGGACTCGACGGCCCGTATCTGATGCATCCGGTGCACTGGGCGCACGTCGACCGGTGGTTCGATCCGGAATGCCCGGACGTGATCGTCCACGATCGCGTCTGCCACAGCTTCTGCGAGAACGACCCCGCTTGATCCCGGCCGCCGCCCGCTCCCGCCGGGCGGCGCACCGCGGGATCACGCGTAGCGGGGCGCGCGGTGATCGGTGGCTACCCGCGACGCCGGACCGACGCCCAGCGGCCGCGGATGCTGCTGCAGGGTGGGGCGGACCCGCACCCGGCCGTCGTCGACGTGGCGCCAGATATTGAGCGCCGTCGTGCGCACCGGCGCGGAGAGCCGATGGTCGAACACCATCCGGTCGACCGGCCCGCACACCGACACCGCGGCCACCGCGGACTCGCCGAGATCGCCGATCGGGGCGGCGATGCAGCCGAAGCCGGCCAGCGACTCCTCGCGCTCGACCGCGATCCCGTGCGCGCGCACCTTGTGCAGCTCGACATCGAGTTGGGCCCGGGTGGTCAGCGAGTACTTGGTGCGGGCGGTGGCCTGGCCGGTGACGACCTCGCCGAGCCTGCGCTCGTCGGAGTAGGCCAGGATCGCCTTGCCGACCGCCGTACAGTGCGCGGGCCGCCTGCCGCCGACCCGGGTCGGGACCGCGGCGGCCAGATCGCCGCCCACCTTGTCCAGGTACACGACGTCGGGACCGTCGAGGACGGCCAGATGTACGACGAACCCGGTGACCCGGTGCAGCTCGTGCAGGAACGGCATCGCCGCGCGATGCAGCCGGTCCTGGTGCACGGCCAGCGAACCGAGCTCCATCAACCGGATCCCGAGCTCGTAATCGCGCCCTTCGCGGCGCAGCCAGCGCAATTGCACCAGCCGCTCCAGCATGCGGTGCGCCGAGGACCGGGGTAGCCCGGTACGCCGGACGATCTGGGCGAGGGTGAGCCTGCCCGGGCCGTCGAAGGCGTCGAGCAGCAGGGACGCGCGATCGAGGATCGCACTGGGGGTGGTGGCCTCGGCCTGGATGACCATGGAGCGCTCCATTTCGGATCTACGAGCTGATGCCCAGCCGCATATTTCGATTAGGCATATACCTATTGATACCATCCTCTGTGTCCGTTGTCACATGATTCTTCGAACTGCGGGCAACGACGACGGCCCCCGTGCCGAGCGGAGAGCTCGGGACGGGGGCCGTCGAAGGGCTGTGCGCGGTTACATGGCCGCGAGCGGCTCGCTGCCGGACCAGTCGTGGCCCCAGTAGCTGTCGGCGGTGATTTCCTCGGCGGTGTAATAGGTCTCGTCGACCCGCATCCCCTCGGTGCCGAACTCGACATCCCAGCCGCCGGGCGCGCGCACGTAGAACGACACCATCTTGTCGTTGGTGTGCCTGCCCAGCGTCGAGGACACCGAGAACCCGTCCTTGGTGACGCGGTCCAGGGCCTGGCCGACGGCGTCGAGGGAGTCGACCTCCACCATGATGTGCACCAGGCCGGGGGCGCCACCGTGCGGCGCGGGGCACAGCGCGAGGCTGTGGTGCCGCTCGTTGACGCCGAGGAAGCGCACCCGCATCGGCCCGAACTCCGGCGGCGCCGGGATCCGGAACGCGCCGCGCGGCAGGAACCCGAGCACGTCGGTGTAGAAGCCGAACGCGCCGTTGGGGTCCATGGTCGGGAGCACCACATGGCCCAGGCCCTGGGCGCCGGTGACGAACCTCGCGCCGAACGGCGTCACCACCGGGCTGTGGTCGAGCACCGCGCCGTGGAAGATCTCGAGCGTCGCGCCGGTCGGGTCCTGGAAGGTGATGACCTCCTCGACCCGGCGTGCGTCGGCCTCCTCGACCGAGAGCGGCTCGACGGCGATGCCTGCCGCGGTGACCGCTTCCTGCACCCGGACCAGGGCCGCGTGATCGCGCACCTCCCAGCCGATGGTCACGATGGCGTCGCTGTCACCCGGCACGACCGTGATGCGCGCCGCACGCTCGTCCATCCGCAGGTACAGCGCGTTCTCGTCGGGTCCGCTGCCCTGCGCGAAGCCGAGCACGTCGAACGCGAAGGTGCGCCACCGATCCATGTCGGCCGTCTGGATCTTGACGTAGCCGAGGCCTCTGATGTCAGTCATTGTCCGTTGTCCTTCGTGGTATTTCGGGTCAGATCATCGAGCGGAGGTGGTCCGCCGGCTCGAGACCGAGGGAGCTGACGGCCGAGGCGTGGTACACGGTGCTCGGCACGTGGATGGCGTGGGCGAGGCCGACATGCGCGTCGCGCCAGTAGCGCTGCAGCGGCTTGTCGGTCCGCATGGCGTTGCCGCCGGAACGGGCGAAGATCTGGTCCACGGCCGAGACCGCGCGCCAGGCCGCACGCACCTGGGTACGCCGGACCGCGGCCCGCTCGGCGAAGCCGATCTCCTTGCCCGCGTCGACGGCGTCGAAGATCTTGTCGGCGTTGGCCAGCAGTTCCTGGCGCGCGGCATTGATGTCGGCGGCGGCCTCGCCGATGGCGAACAGCACGTACGGGTCGTCCTTGACCGCGGTGCCCTGCGCGCCGACCCGGTCGCGCTGGTAGTCCAGGTGCGCGGCCAGGGCGCCCTCGGCGATACCGACGACCGCGGAGCTGATGCCCAGCGGGAACATCGTCGACCACGGCATCTTGTACAGCGTCTCGGTGACCCCGTACTCCTTCTGCGCGGTGCCGTCGATGACGTGATCGCCGTTCATCACCCGGTAGTCGGGCACGAACGCGTCCTTGACGATGATGTCCTTGGAGCCGGTGCCCTTGAGGCCCACCACATTCCAGGAGTCCTCGACGATCTGGTAGTCCTGCCGCGGCAGGATCATGTGCAGCATCGTCGGCGGCAGGGCCATCGAGCCGTCGGGGTTGCCGAGCATGGCGCCCAGGAAGATCCAGTCACAGTGGTCGGTGCCGGAGCTGAACTGCCAGCGGCCGTTGAAGAGGTAACCGCCGTCGACCGGGCGGGCGATGCCGGTCGGCGCGTAGGGCGAGGCCATCCAGGTGTCGTGGTCGTCGGCCCACACCTCGTCCTGCACCTTCGGATCGGCGAAGGCCAGCTGCCACGGGTGCACGCCGACGATGCCGGTGATCCAGCCGCTGGCCGGATCGAGCGCGGCGGTGGCCATCACCGTCTCGGCGAACTCGCGCGGATGCGCCTCGAAGCCGCTGTACTTCTTGGGCTGCAGCAGGCGGATCGGGCCCGCCGTCTTGAGTAGCTGGGCCGTGGCGTCGGGCAGCTGCCCGAGACGCTCTGCCTCCGGGGCCTGATCGCGCAGCTGGTCGGCGATCGCGGCGATGTTGTCGAGAACCTTGGTCATCGCAGGTGGTGCTTTCTGTTCGGGGTGGGCGAAGTCAGGACAGGGTGTCGACGATGGCGCCGCGGGCGATGTTGTCGGCCACCTCGGCTTCCCAGCTCGTCACCGCGCGGTCGGTATCGATCTCGAACTCGAAGCGCTTGGTCATGTCCTCGGTGACGTCCTCGACGTCGACGTAGAACTGCTTGTACCAGCGTCGCAGCTGGTAGACCGGCCCGTCTTCCTCCGAGAGCAGCGGGTTGTCGATCGGTGCCTTGTTCTTCCAGATCGCCACGTCCTGCTCGAAGCCGACGGCCACACCGGCGGCGAACTGCTCGGCCATCGCGGTGGCGTCGGCGTCGGACATGCCCTCGGGCTTCTTCACCATCGCGCCGTACTGGAGCACGAAGGAGTTGTCGTCGACGGGGTAGTGGCAGTTGATCAGGACGGTCTCGATCGTCATGCCCTGTGCCTCGCTCCAGAGCCAGTCGATCATGTACGACGGGCCGAAGTACGAGGCGTCCGAACGCAGGGTGGAGTTCGGATCGTCGTAGCTGGTACCGACGGAGATGTCGTGGCGCGGGGTCGAGCGCATGTACTGGGTGGCGACGTGGCCGTCGAAGACGTTCTTGAAGTAGCGCGGGAACGAGTAGTGCACGTAGAAGAAGTGCGCCATGTCGACGACATTGTCGACGATCTCACGGCAGTGCGAGCCCTCGATCAGAATCGAATTCCAGGTGAAGTCGGTCCATTCCGGCGTGCCGTAGCCCTCGATCTCGGGGATGGTCACGTCGTCGGTGGGCGTGCTGCCCTGCGGGTCGTTCCAGACGAACAGCTGACCGTTGCGCTCGAGCGTCGGCCACGAGCGGGTCTTGGCCAGCGGGGGGACCCGGCGCGCGTAGGGGATCGCCGTGCACTTGCCGTTGCCGCCCCAGCGCCAGTCGTGGAACGGGCAGGCGATCGAGTCGCCCTTGACGGTGCCGTGCGCCAGGTTGCCGCCCATGTGGCGGCAGAAACCGTCGAGCACGTGCAGCGCGCCGTCGGATTCGGATTGGAACACCACCAGGGTGGTGCCGAACGCCTTCACCTCGTGCGGCGTGCCGTCGCGGAACGACGAGAGCAGGCCGAGGCAGTGCCAGCCGCGCGCGAAGCGGGTCGGCGCGGCAGCGGCCTCGATCTGTCGGTAATCGGCGGTGGCGTCCAGTGATCGGCCGTTCGGCGGGTTCTCCGGCATCGAAACCTCCATGTATCGGACGGAGTGGGATGAGCTGCGCCGATGGTCGCGCCGCCGACGGGGGTCCGCGCCGGTGGGTTCCCGGTCAGCGGACATGTTTTCGCGGTGTTCGCCCGGCGTCCCGATCAGTGGGAGAGGAACCGGTCACAGGCGCGCGGTCCGCCCTACCGTGACGGCATCCGCCGGATGAGAGGAATGACCATGGGTAACGTCGCGATGGTGCTGGAGACCGCCGACATCCGGATGTTCGCCGAGGCGGCGCACTCCCACAATCCGGCCTACCGGCTCGCCGAACGACCCGTGGTCCCGCCGACCTTCCTGCCCGCCGACGGGGTCGGCGCCGCGGGCGGCCGGGCGGAGACCGATCACCGATTCTTCGGCCCGCCGCCGCGCGCGGGCGACCAGCTGACCGCGATCCGCGCCGGCGCGCCGGGTGCGCCCGCGGTCAGCGCCGCCGAGTCGCTGACCCGCTACTTCGACCGCACCGGCGGACTCGTCGCCGAGTCCTGGGCCGCCGCCGAACCCCTACTGGGTGAACCGGTTTCACCGCAGGCGACTGCGCTGCTTGCCACCTACGCCACCGACTGGCTCGGCGCGGAGAACATCCGCCGGTTCCGCACCAGGGTGCTGCGCGCGCTGCCGTCCGGCGAAGTCATGACCTGCGCGGGGCACATCACGCAGAGTTACGTGCAGGACGGCGAAGCGCGCGTCGACGTCACCCTGTCCGGGACCGACGCCGCGGGCGAGGTCGTCGTCCGCGCGTGGGCGAGCTTCGCCCGCGACTGACCACGCCGAGCAGGAGCACCATGACCGACACCGCCCCCGACTTCGCCGCCCGCCTCGCCCGGCTGGAGGCGATCGAAGCGATCACCGCCCTCAAGCACCGCTACTTCCGTGCCTGTGATGCCAAGGACCCGGCCGGCTTCCGCGACTGTTTCCTCGCGGCGGGCGCCGAACTCGACTACGGCAGCCTGGGCACCCACGACGCGGACGGCATGGCCGCCGTCTTCACCTCGATCGCGTTGCGCCGGGTAGACGGCAAGCCGGTCGTTCTCGACATGCACCACGGCGTGCACCCCGACATCACCGTGCACGACGACACCACCGCGAGCGGCCGGTGGACGCTGCGCTTCCGGCAGCTGAACCTGCTCGCGCGCACCGAGACCGTGGCCACCGGCGAATACGCCGACGAGTACCGGGTCGAGGACGGCCGGTGGAAGATCGCGCGCTGCACGTTCATCCAGCTCTGGTCGCTCACCCGTCCACTGAGTGCGGACGCTCAGGTGGAAAACCTCTGATTCCGCACCGCTCGGGGGCTCGCGATGGTGAGGTGTTCATAGTGCACAACGACGTTCGGAGGTAGGACATGACGCGACGATACGAGGGCAAGGTCGTCTTCATCACCGGTGCGGCCCGCGGCCAGGGCCGGGCCGAGGCGATTCGCTTCGCCGAGGAGGGCGCCGACATCATCGCCATCGACGCGTGCGTGGATTTCGCCAGCACCAGTTATCCGGGCGCCACCGAGGACGACCTGGCCGAGACCGTCCGGCTGGTCGAAGCGGCGGGCGGGAAGATCGCCGCGAGCAAGGCCGACGTTCGTGATTTCGCGGGTCTGTCGGCGGCGCTGGCGGCGGGGATCGAGCAGTTCGGCCGACTCGACGTCGTCGTCGCCAATGCCGGCATCTGTTCGGCGGCACTGTCCTGGGAGATCACCGCCGAGCAGTGGCAGGAGACGGTCGACGTCAACCTGACCGGCGTCTTCCACACCGCGAAGGCCGCGATTCCGTACCTGATCGAGCAGGGCGAGGGCGGGGCGATGGTGTTCACCAGCTCGGTCGCCGGTCTCAAGGGCATCCCGTTCACGGCCCACTATGTGGCCACCAAGCACGCCATCACCGGGCTGGCCAAGACGATGGCCAACGAACTGGGCGCGCACAAGATCCGGGTCAACACCGTGCACCCGGCCGGCGTCGCGACCGGCATGCAGATGGCGGAGATGGGTCCGCTGTTCGAGCAGTACGCCAGCACACTCGCGCCCATTTTCATGAACGCCCTGCCGACCTACATCACCGAAGCCGCCGATATCGCGGCCGCTGTCGCGTGGCTGTGCTCGGACGAGGCGGCACAGGTCACCGGTGCGCAGATCCCGGTGGACATGGGCAACCTGAACCGCTGACCCCACGCCGAATTGGTATTTTTATACCGGCACCGCTAGTGTCGGTATGAAAATACCAATGGAGGCGTGATGGTGGAGTTGAAGACACCCGCGGAGATCGAGCGGATGCGGGTGACCGGTGCGTTCGTCGCCGACGTACTGGCCGGTGTGCATGCGAAGGCCGCCGTCGGGGTGAACCTGCTCGAGCTCGAAGAGTATGTGCGGGAACGGATTCGCGAGCGCGGCGCGGTGTCGTGCTACTGGGACTATGCCCCGTCGTTCGGTCGCGGACCGTTCCGCAACACCGTGTGCCTGGCGGTCAACGACGCGGTACTGCACGGGCTTCCGCACGACTACGTGCTGCGCGACGGTGACGTGCTCACCGCCGACCTGGCCGTCACCATCGACGGCTGGGCCGCCGACTCCGCGGTGACCGCCATCGTCGGCACGCCCGCCCCGGCCGATCAGCGCCTGGTGCGCGCCACCGAGGAAGCCCTCGCCGCCGGGATCGCCGCCGCGCAGCCGGGCAACCACCTCGGGGACATCTCCGCGGCCGTCTCGGCGGTCGCGCGCGCGTACGGCTACCCGGTCAACACCGAGTTCGGTGGGCACGGGATCGGCCGGACCATGCACGAGGATCCGCACGTGTCCAATGTCGGCCGGGCGGGGCGCGGGTTCCGGCTACGTCCCGGGCTCACGATCGCCATCGAACCCTGGTTCGCGGCGAGCACCGCGACGGTCGTCACCGATGCCGACGGCTGGACGATCCGCTCCGCCGACGGCTCCCGGTGTGCGCACAGCGAGCACACGATCGCCGTCACGGCCGAGGGCCCGAGCATTCTCACGCTGCGTGACTGAGCGGAAAGCCCGTGCCGGTCAGGCGGATTCGGCGACCTGCTCGGTGCGGTAGACCTCGGCGAGCTCGGTCAGCGGGATCGCCAGCGCCTCGGCCAGGCCGACGACGGTGCCGAAGGCGGGGGAGGGCAGGCGCCCGGATTCGATCTTGCGCAGCGTCTCGGGGGAGATGCCCGCCGCGCGCGCCACGTCGGCGAGATCGCGATCGCCCCGCGCCGACCGCAGGCAGCGGCCGAGGCGACGACCGGCTTCGACTTGGGCGGGACTGAGGGGGAGGCGCACCATGGCTCCGAGGGTAGGCGGGGTATTTAAATACCGCAAGCCGCGGACGGGCCGGCGATCACGCGGATCACCGGCCCGTCCGCCGCAGGGCTCAGTGTGCGGTGCCGCCGGTGGCCGGCGTGCGGCCGTGCCGCATGATCACGGCGAGGACCAGGGCCACGGCCGCCGCGGCGCCACAGACCCAGAAGCCCAGCTCGTACCCGCGATCACCGAACACATCCGGAATCGGCGCGGGCGGCTGCTCCTGCCCGCCCACGCTGATCAGCGCGGTCATCCCGTTGGCGTGCAGGAACGCGGTGACGATGGCCAGACCGACGGCGACGCCCATCGACTGCATGACGCCGAGCATGCCCAGGCTGATGCCCTGCTGCTCCTGCGGCACCGCCTCCACCATGAGAATCGGCATGGCCGCGTAGTAGAAGCCGAAACCGACGCTGAACACCGCGTTCACGAGCAGGAACACTGTGCTGGTGTGCGGCAGGACGGCGAAGGCCGCCGCCGAGCAGACGAAGATCACCAGCGCGACGACCAGCGGAAGCCGGGCGCCCATGCGCCGCGCGATCACGCCGGCGAGCGCACCGCAGACCATGGTGACCACGGCGCCCAGCAGGGCGATGCGCACCGCGAACTCCAGCAGCGTGTAGCCGCTGCCGTAGGTGTAGCCCGGGTCGAGCGTCACCTGGACGGCCTCGGCGGGCAGCGGCTGGCCGGTCATGGCCTGCATCTTGGCGAGAATGCCCTGCTGCGCGCCCGCTGCGACGGTCGCCTCGTCGGGTGTCTGGGACATGTAGGCGATGGCGTAGGAGACGACGCCGATCTGCAGTGAGGCGAACAGCGCACCGGCCAGGACCAGCGCGACGCGCGGATGGAACAGCAGCTTCATATCCATGATCGGCTGTGCGACCCGGGTTTCCACCAGGACGAACAGGAGTAGCAGCACGACACCGGTGATCACCCAGGCCAGCGTGGTCGGCTTCGCCCAGCCCCAGTCGTGGCCCTTGTCGAGGTAGATCAGGATCAGCGCGGCACCACCGGCGAGCAGCAGCGCGCCGACGTAGTCGATCCGTTCCCGCACGCGCAGCTTGGATTCCGGGACGATGAAGTACACCAGCGGCAGCATCACCAGGGTGAACCCGGCCAGGCACCAGAAGATCGCGCGCCAGCTGTAGTTATCGACCAGGAAGCCGCCGAGCAGCGGTCCGGCGATGGCGGAGACGCCGAGGCCGGTCGCGGTGACACCGAGGCCGAGCGGAACGTACTTGCGCGGCATCAGGTCCCGGATCAGGCCGTAGGCGATGACCGCCGTCGCGATGGCCGTGGCCTGCAGGCATCGGCCGAGCAGGAAGATGCCCCAGTTCGACGTGGTCGCGTCGAGCACGCAGCCGATCATGAACAGCAACCCGCAGATGAGGAACATCCGCTTCTTGCCCCACACGTCGCTCATCTTGCCGATGAGTGGCGAGGCGGCGGCGCCGATCAGGCCGAAGACGATGATGGCCCAGTTGATGTTCGCGCCGACGCCGGGGAAGGTCGGGGCGATCTTCTGCAACGCCGCCGCCACGATCGTGTACTGCATCGGCGCGATCTCGGTGAACAGCACGATCACCGCGAGGACGGTGAAGATGCGGGCTCGTGACGCGCCGTCCAGTCGGCCGGTGTCGTTGTCCGGGTCGGTCGCGACAGGACTCGACGGCTTCGGATCTTCAGGAATGGTGGACATGCCACGCTCCGTTGTTCGGGAACTACTTCGAGAGGGAGTGGAGCGCCGCCGATCGAGTGTGACGTAGATCGCACGACTTCCGACTCGGAGTATGTGACCCTACCGAACGCTAGGTTGGTGAAGTTATGCAAACGTTATGTTTGCTCCCGCTGAGTGGGTGAAAGCAGCGAAATGAAGTCCCGATAGGTGGCCGTGAGGTCGATATCGTCCCTGGCCAGCAGCCATTGGACCTGCAATCCGTCCATCACCGCGAGTAGTAGCGGCGACACCTGGTCGGGGGTGAGGCCGCCGGGCAGGCGGTCGCCGAATTCCGTGCTCAGGAGTGTGGCGAAGTCGGCGCGGGCCTTCGCGTAGCGCTCGGTGAAGAACTCGCGCGCCGGGTGTGCCTCGGTGGTGGACTCCGCGGCCAGGACCGTGAAGGCCTGTACCAGGTCCGGGCGTTCGGTGTTGTATTCGGCGATCTGCTCGAGATGGGCGAGCCGCGCGTCGGCCAGGCGGGCGACGAACGCCGCGAAGTCCCACCGGTCGCGCTCTTCGAGAACGCCGGTCAGGAGGGCGTCCTTGCTGGGGAAGTAGTGCAGGACGCCCGCCGGGGTGAGGCCGACGCGATCGGCCACGGCGGCCAGGGAGGTGCCCTGGTATCCGCGCTCGGCGATGAGGGTGGTCGCGGCGTCGATGATGGCCGCACGTCGTGCTTGCGCCTGGGCCGCCCGGCCGCCTTGTTGTCCCCGAGTCACTCCCCGAGCGTATCGGCCGGGCGCTGGTCGGCGTGTCGGCGGCGCGTCCGGCGCGACCGGTCGGTACGTCCAGGTGGTGAGAATTCCACTGTGGCGCAGCGCTATCCGGATCATGGCGATTAGGCGTTATGCGCTATAGCCAGGACGCATCGTAGGTGGGTATCGCGCTGAGCCCGGCGCTCAGGTCAGGGAGTGGTCGGTGAACGCGCCGTCGACGAGGACCGGCACGGTGGTGTCGGCGTCGAGCTCGATCGCGATCGCGACATCGTCGGCGAACCCGATCGCGGCGAGCTCGCGGCCGGAGGCACTGGACGCGATCAGCGCGGGCACATCGGGCGTGGCCGCGAAAGTGGCCGCCGCCGACTGTGCCTCGGGTGACGCGGCGGTGGCGCCGCGATCGAGGAGGGCGGCGGCGAGTGCGCCCGCACCGACCCAGTCCTCCAGCGCGGGGCGGAGTACCTCGCTCCCCGGCCACTGCTCGCCCGCCGCGACGATCGCGATCGGCTGCTCGGGGGTGCCCCACCCCTGGGTGATCAGCCAGTCGGCGACCGCGCGATAGTTGCGCAGGCAGGCAGCGACGACCGTGCTGCCGTCGACGGTGGCCGCGATGGCGGAGCCGTTCGGCGAGGGCAGCACCAGCCGTTCGGTGAACGGCGCCCGCCGGATCGCC
The DNA here is from genome assembly GCF_052983615.1 of Nocardia fodinahabitans. NCBI lineage: Bacteria > Bacillati > Actinomycetota > Actinomycetes > Mycobacteriales > Nocardiaceae > Nocardia > Nocardia fodinahabitans. Next base: position 132,274 of record NZ_JBRJJC010000001.1, on the reverse strand, counting down.
GCGGGCGACAACGACCACGGCCGCCCCCGATCCGCCTCGCGCCGCCCGACCGCCAGCGCCGCACCGTGCCGATCGGCGAACTCCCGCGCCGACGCATCCCGCCACCGGTAGGGGAACACCGCCGTCCCCGCCTCGATCGCGACCGATACCGAGGTGGTGAACGACAACACGTCGACCACCACCACCCCGGCCGCCCCCGGCCCGATCGCCGCGGCCCCCGCCCGGCCCCACTCCACCGCGATCCCGAACCCCCGCTGCCGCGACCATTCCGGCGTCGAATACACCCTGCCCCCTCCTCGACTCGACCGACGAATCCACCAGTCCACCACACAGATCCGCGCGACATCGCGTCGATCCCGGTTCGGGCTCACCGAGGCGGACTTCGCGGCGGTGCGGGAGTGGTTGGGGGACAGACGATGAGGTCAGTGGGGGAGGGCGGGGATCAGATCGAGGGTGGTGGGTGGGCGGAGGCGGCGAAGCGTGCCGTCGATGCTGGTGACGTAGAGGGACCAGGTGGGGCCGTCGGGGGCGAGGCGGGCGGAGGTGGGGCCGATCGGGGGAGGGCGGGGAGCGGGCCGGTCGGGGGTGCGGTCCAGCCGGTCGCCAGGGTGCACCAGCGGCCGGTCGTGGTGTCGACCTGGTAGACGCTGCCGGAGTAGTCGCCGGCGACGAAGGCCAATCCGCTCGCGGTGGTGTCGAGGTCGTCGAGGCCGGGGAGCAGGCCGTCGGGGATCGAGGCGATCGGGGTGGGGCGGTCGGGGGCGTCCAGTGGGACGCGCAGGATCTGGGAGGTGGCGACGTCTTCGGTGAGAACGGCCTGGTGATCGGCGGTGAGGGCGAGGCCGTTGGGGCGGGGCACCGGGGACCAGCCGAGGGTGAATTCGCCGGTGGCGGGGCGATATCGGCTGATGCCGACCGGCGGCCACGGGACCGAGAGCTGGGACAGGAGCAGGTCGCCGTCGGGGAGCAGGAGCAGGCCGTTGGGCTGGACCAGGTCGGGCAGCAGCACGGTGACCTCGCCGGTCGGGAGGTGCAGTCGCCGTAGCGTGCCACCGCCGTTCGGGGTGGTGCCGTCGCCGGTGAGGAAGTAGAGGTCGTCACCGGAGCGGCGCAGACCGGCGGGATTGTCCAGCCCGGTGAGCAGCGTGGTGACCCGGCCGTCGGCACCGACGTGCCGCAGCTCGCCGCGCACGATGCCGGAGACATAGAAGCCGCCCGCGCCGTCGTACTCCAGGTTCTCCAGACCACCGAGATCGGTGGCCAGGACCTCGACCTGCCACCCGCCGCCGCATCCCGCATCGGCCTGCGCGACCCCCAGCGGGCCGAGCCCAGCGACCGCCACCGCGGCGAGTGTGGTTGCGAGACAGCGGATATAGCGAGTCCCGGCGCGTCGATCCATGGCCGAAGCCTAGCCGCCACCCGGCCCGGTCGCGCCGGCTCAGCCGGGGGCGATGGTGGTCAGCCAGGTGGCGAGCAGCGCGGAGGCGGCGGTGTCGGCGGACAGGGCCGCGTGTTCGTCCGCGGTCAGATCGACGGCGTCCAGTGCGGCCCGCCAGTGCGTGAGCCGCTCGGAATCCTCGGTCGCGACCGCGATCTCGGCCAGTGCGGCGTAGGCGCGGGCCCGATCGGGGGCCGACGCGGCCGTGGCGAATCGGCGCAGGCCGGTTTCCAGGACGCGGGCCGCCGCCTTGTCGTCATTCTTGAAATCGCGCAGGATGCGGGCATTGTCGAGGGCCTTGGTCAGCCCGGTCAGCGCACGGGAGCCGCCGTACTCGAGCTCCATCGGCTCGTCGCGCTGGATCACCAGCAGGGTGTTGCCGACGGGATCGACGAGCGAGAACCGGGACTGACCCGGCCGGAACCGGGTGATCCGCGGCAGCCCCTTGGCGGGGATCTTGCCGTACCGGGCACGCAGGGCCGCGGTGAAGTCGGCGTGGCGGGCGGCGACGTCGTCGACCATCACCAGCGCGCCCACATGCTCGGTGGGCAGCGCGACCCCGGGCGGCGCGGGCGCGAAATGCAATGCGCACCCGTGCCCTTCGACCGCGCCATAGACATACGGCCTGGTCTGCTCGTAGACGACGGTGTAGCCGAGCGCCTGGTAGAACGCGAGGGTGGTCGGCAGATCGCCACTCCACAGCATCGGCACGGCGGTATCGGTCATCGGGATCCTTCCGGAGAGCGAGTCGGTCGGATCCGAGGTTAGGAAGAGTTTCGCGAAACCGCCCATAACTCGTCGCGGGAATTCAGTCCCTGCGCGCGCAGCCGCACCGCGAGGGCGAGCATCGGCTGCGCCTCGCTGCGCGACCCGTTCGTCGACAAGAGAACCCGCATGTCACACCCCGTCCTGCGTCCGGATCTCGGCGCGCGAACAGCGATTCTGCACCCGTTCCCCGCCTTTGCGGCAAGACCCGTCGGCCGGTAGGCAATGACAGGGGACGCGGTGGCCGCTGCCGCGCGCGGCGGATATCACTAGGCTGCGAGCATGACCAACCGCCTCGGCGAGCTGCAGACCGCGAACTTCGTTCTCCTCACCACTTTTCGCAAGGACGGTACCCCGGTGGGCACCGCCGTGTGGGCCGTCGCCCGCGAGGACAAGCTGTTCGTCTGGACGGTGACCGACAGCTGGAAAGTGAAGCGGATCCGCCGCAATCCCGAGGTGACGCTGCAACCCTGTGACGCGCGCGGCAAGGCACACGGCGACGTCGTGTCGGGCACCGCCCGCATCCTCGACGCCACCGAGACCGAGCAGGTGCGCTCCTGGCTGCGTCGCAAGTACTGGCTGACCGGTCCGCTGGTGATCCTCGCCAGCAACCTGCGCCGTGGCAAAGCCGGGACCATCGGCATCGAGATCACGCCCGCCTGACGGATCACCCGAAGCAGTACCCAGTACCCGGGGTATCGGATAACGTGGGCTCAGCGGAACCTCCGAAGGGACTCACATGGCCGAGAAACGCACCCGCGCCGTCGTCGTCGCGGGCGCGCGCACCCCGTTCGTGCGCGCGTTCACCGATTTCACCCGCCTCGACAGCATCGCCCTGGCCGGCGCTGCCGTCCGCGGGCTGATCGAGCGCACCGGGATCGCGCCGGGCGAGATCCAGTCCATCGTGTGGGGCGGGGTCGTGCTGCCGAGTCACGCACCGAACATCGCCCGCGAGGTGGCGCTCGATCTGAAACTGGACTTCGGGTGCGAGGGCTACACGGTGACCAGGGCGTGCGCGTCCGGTCTGCAGGCGGTCACCTCGGCGGCCGCGGCGATCGAACGCGGCGAGTACGACATCATGATCGCCGGTGGCAGCGACTCCACCAGCAACGCCGAGATCAAGCTCCCGCAGAAGGTCGTGCACGCCGTCGCGCCGGTGGCGCTGGGCAAGCCGACGCCGAAGGACTACCTCGACGTAGTCCGTCAGCTCGCGCCGTTCACCGACATCCTGCCGCGCCAGCCCAAGATCTCCGAGCGCACCACCGGTGAGGTGATGGGCGAGTCCGCCGAGAAGATGGCCAGGATCAACGGCATCTCCCGCGCCGAACAGGACGAATTCGCCGCCCGCTCGCACCACCGCGCCGCGGCCGCCATCGCCTCGGGTCGCTTCGACGACGAAGTGGTCCCGGTGACCACCCCGTCGGGCACGCGGATCGCGACCGACGGCCTGGTCCGCGCGAACACCAGCGTCGACAAACTCGCCACCCTGCGGCCGGTGTTCGCCGAGGGCGGCACGGTCACCGCCGGCAATGCCAGCCCGCTCACCGACGGCGCCTCGGCGGTCCTGCTCATGAGCGAGGAGAAGGCACGTGCCCTCGGCTTCACCCCGCTCGCGGCGCTGCGTTCCTGGAGCTTCGTCAGCGTCGACCCCGCCGACCAGGTCCTCATCGGCCCCGCGATCTCCATGCCGCGCGCCCTGGACAAGGCGGGCATGACCCTCGCCGACATCGACCTCGTCGACATCCACGAGGCCTTCGCCGCCCAGACCCTCTCGGTCCTGCGCATGCTGGAAAGCCCCGACTGGGCCAAGTCCCGGCTCGACCGAGACGAGCCGGTAGGCACCGTCGATATCGACAAACTCAACGTCCACGGCGGCTCCATCTCCCTGGGCCACCCCTTCGGCGCCACCGGCGCCCGCATGGTCACCACCATGGCCAACGAACTGGCCCGGACCGGCAAACACACCGCCCTGCTCGGCATCTGCGCCGCGGGCGGCATCGGCGCCTCCGCCGTCCTCGAACGCGTGTGACCACGACGGGCAGGTGATCCGCACCGGGTCACCTGCCCGGGCGACTACGTCGCCTGGCTCACCGAGGACATGTGGAAGTCGGGGATGCGCAGGGGTGGCATGGCAGTGCGGGTGAACCAGTCCTTCCATTCGCGGGGGAGGGTGATCTCGGTGGCGCCTGCTTCGGAGATGCGGCGCAGGAGGTCGAGGGGACTCTCGTTGAAGCGGAAGTTGTTGACGGCGGCGGTGACCCGGCCGTCTTCGACGAGGTAGACGCCGTCGCGGGTGAGGCCGGTGAGCAGGAGGGTGGCCGGGTCCACCTCGCGGATGTACCACAGGCAGGTCAGCAGCAGGCCGCGTTCGGTGCGGGCGATCATGTCGTCCAGGGACGCGTCGGAGCCGCCGGTGAGCAGCAGGTTCTCGCCGGGAACGGTCGCGGGAGCGGAGAATTCGGCGGCGGTGGCGCGGGGGTAGACCAGCGATTCGATGACGCCGGCGCCGATCCAGTCGACGCGCTGGGCGGACAGGCCGTTGTCGAACACCGACAGCGACTCCGACGACGACGGGGTCGCCACGAAGGGCCGGTATTCCAGGCCGCTCGCGTTCGGGTCGGAGTAGAGGGTCAGCGGAATGTCGCTGAGCCGCTCCCCGATCCGGGTGCCACCCGCGCGGGAGAAGGCGGTGTGGCCCTCGTGCGCGCCGCGGCCCTCCATCGTCCAGGCGAGGTAGATCATCAGGTCGGCCACCGCCGAGGGCGGCAGCAGCGTCTCGTAGCGGCCCGCGGGCAGGTCGACGCGGGTGGCCGACCAGTCCAGCCGCCGGGACAGCTCGGCCAGCAGGCCGGCAGTGTCGACATCGGTGAAGTCGGCGGTGCCGACACCCACCCAGGCGCTGGCCAGATCGGCGCCCTCGCCACGCTTTCCGTTGATCTCCACCGAGCCGGTGGGCTGGCTGAACCGGCGGCGGATGCCGGTGGAGGTGCCCAGCCAGGTGGTGTGCAGCTGGTGATGGGCGAAACCGTAGAGGCGGTCGGTGCCGTCGAAACCGGTCGACAGATCGCGGGCGAGACCGGCGAACACGTCGATCTCGGTGGCACCGGGCGCGTGGTCCCAGGTGGCGGTGTCGTCGACGGTGGGTTCGAGCAGCGGCATCGCGTCGCGGGCGGGGGTCGCCGTGCGGGCGGCCTCCTCGCTGGCGCGCACCACGGCGTCGATCTCGGCCGGGTCGACGCTGGTGGAACTGATGCTGCCGACGCGGGCGGCGTTCGGGCCGTCACGGAAGACCGAGATCACCGCCCAGTCCCGCGACACCGACGACCCGTTGGTGGTCATCGAGTTGCCCGCCCAGCGCAGCGACGCCTCGTGCGCGTCGGTGACGATCACGATCGCTTCGTCGGCCTTCGACGCCGCCAGCGCGCGTTCGACCACCGCGCCCGCGGGGAACACACCCGATGCACTCACTGGCCGCCCTCCGTCCGGGTATTGAGAATGTTGACCCCGCGCACCAGCACCGACGGGCAGCCGTGGCTCACCGCCGCCACCTGACCGGGCTGGGCCTTACCGCAATTGAACGCGCCGCCGAGCTGCCAGGTGCTCGGCCCGCCGACCGCCTCCATCGCACCCCAGAAATCGGTGGTCGTCGCCTGGTAGGCCACATCGCGCAGCTGACCGGCCAGCTCCCCGTTGCGGATCCGGAAGAACCGCTGACCGGTGAACTGGAAGTTGTAGCGCTGCATATCGATCGACCACGACTTGTCGCCGACGATGTAGATGCCGTCGGAGACCCGCGAGATCAGCTCGGCGGTCGTCGTGTCGCGCTCCGGGTCGGGCTGCAGCGACACGTTCGCCATCCGCTGGATCGGCACATGATGCGGAGAATCGGCGTAGGAGCAGCCGTTGGACCGATCCAGCCCGAGACGGGGTGCGAACACGCGGTCGAGCTGGTAGCCGACCAGTACGCCGTCGCGCACCAGATCCCACTGCTGGCCCGCGACGCCCTCGTCGTCGAAGCCGACCGTGGCCAGCCCGTTGACCTGGGTGCGGTCCCCGGTGACGTGCATGATCGGGGTGCCGTAGCGCAGCGTGCCGAGTTTGTCGGGGGTGGCGAACGAGGTGCCCGCGTAGGCGGATTCGTAGCCGATCGCCCGGTCGTACTCGGTGGCGTGGCCGATGGACTCGTGGATGGTCAGCCACAGGTTGGTCGGGTCGATCACCAGGTCGGTGGGGCCCGCGACGACGCTGGGCGCCTTCACCTTCTCGGCCAGCCACTCCGGGATCCGCGCGAGTTCGCCGGTCCAGTCCCAGATTCCGTCGGCGCCGGTGACGTACTCCCAGCCGCGGCCCGCGGGCGCGGCGAGGGTGCGCATGGTCTCGAAGACCCCGGAGGCCGCGTCGACGGTGATCGCCTCGAACTGCGGATGCAGCCGTACCCGCTGCTGGGTGATCGACGAGCCGGCGGTGTCGGCGTAGAAGACCTGCTCTTTGACCTGCAGCACCGACGCGGTCACGTGATCGACGCCGTCGGCGGCCGAGAGCCGCTCCGAATAGTCCTGCAGCAGCGCCACTTTGTCGGCGGTCGGCACGGTGAACGGGTCGAGGTCGTAGGCCGATACCCACGACACGTCCGCGTAGCGCGGCTCGTCGGCGAGCTCCACCCGTTCGCGGTTGAGCGAACGCAACGTGGTCGCGACGGTGACCGCGCGCCGGGCCACCTCGGCGGCGGTGCCGGGGGTGAGCGCGGCGTGGGAGGCGAAACCCCAGGTGCCGTCGACGATCACACGCACGGCCAGGCCGAGTTCGGTCGAGTCGGTGACGGCCTCGACCCGCCCGTCGCGCAAGCGGATGGACTGGGTCACCAGCCGCTGCACCCGGAGGTCGGCGTGCTCGGCCCCGGCCGCCCGCGCCGCCGACAAGGCGGCCTCGGCCAGCGCGCGCAAGCCGAGTGCGCGGAACTCCTCGTCCACTTCTCCGGAAGTCGCGGTAGTCACTCCGCCTACGCTAGCCGGTAGCACCGACACACGGGAGCCGTGCCCGGGATTGCCGTCACTGCCAGGGCGCATTTCGTGCCATCGTGCGCGAAACCCCGGTTCCGGCAGTCACAACCGTGACGCGCTGACCGCGGTCCTCCCGCCGCGGAGCGCCCCGATGCCGTAGGGTGCCCGCCGTGCCGCCATCCGCCCTCCGCGATCGAAAAAGGGAACGAACCCGTCGTGCGATCCTCGTGGCCGCCGTCGGATTGTTCGAGGCCAGAGGCTATGAGGAAACGACCGTCGCCGACATCGCGGCCGAGGCCGAGGTCGGCACCCGGACCTTCTTCAACTACTTCGCGAGCAAGGAAGAACTGCTCTTCCCCGAACCCGACGAACGGGTGCGCGCCGCCGTCGCGGCCATCGCCACCCGGCGGCCCGGAGAGCGACCGGTGGAGGTGTTGCTGCGCGCGCTGCGCGCGGCCGGTGACAACCCCGGTGAGCATCTCGCCGACGATCTGAACTCGCGGGTGGCGGCGCTGCGCGCGCAGGTCTCGCGCACCGTTCCCGCGGTGAGTGGTCGCGCCGCGCACGCCCAGCTCGTCGCCCAGCGCGAGATCGCCCGCCAGTTGCACAGCGCGTTCCCGCACGAGCTCGACGAGGTCGGCGCGGCCGCGCTGGTCGGTGCGGTCGTCGGCGCGGTCTCGGGCGCGCTGACGGTGCTGTTCCAGCAGCCCCAGCACGGCATCGACGACGGTGAGCGACTCCACCGCAAGATCCACGAGACCACCTCGCGGGTGCTGCAGCCGTGGCTGGCCGCCTCGGCCCCGGTCGAACCGGCGCGCTAACCGAACTGCTGCCAGCCCAGCCGGATCACCATCACCACGACCACGACCAGCAGCACGATCCGCACGAAACCGGCGCCCTTGGCCAGCGCCATCCGCGAACCGACCAGTGCGCCCGCCACATTCGCGACCGCCATGCCCGCGCCGAGGCCCCACAGGATGTGCCCGGTCGCGCCGAGGAACAGCAGCGCGCCGAGATTCGATCCGCAGTTGATCACTTTCGCCATGGCCGCGGCCCGCACGAATTCGGTGCCGAGCAGTGTCGCGAAGGTGATGATCAGGAACGTGCCGGTGCCCGGTCCGAGCAGGCCGTCGTAGAGGCCGATGAGGCCGGCGGCCAGCGCCACCACCAGGATCACCTTGCGTCGCGTCGGCGGATGGGTGGCCATGGTCATGCCGATCGAGGGCCGCAGCGTGACGACCAGCGCGACGCCGACCAGCACCACCATGACCAGCGGAATGAACAGCTCGCGGTCGATCAGCGAGACCGCCGCCGCGCCGCAGGCCGCCGTGATCGCGGCGATCACCGCGCCCGGAATCAGCACCTTCCATTCCATCGGCACCCGGCGCGCGAAGGTGATCACTGCGGTCGCCGTGCCCGAGAACGCGGCCAGCTTGTTGGTGCCGAGCGCCGTCTGCGGGGCGATGCCGGGCGCGACCAGGAACAGCGTCGGCAGGATGATCAAGCCGCCACCCCCGACCACCGCGTCGACCCATCCCGCCGCGGCCGCGGCCACCAGCAGGACCGTCCAGTCTCCTAGTTGCACGCGACCAGGCAATCAAGATCAGGCCCGGAAAGCCAACCGGGTCCGGCCGCACCCGGCGATTAGGCTGGGCCGGTGCGCCGGTTCAGCTTGTGGCTTCGCGGCCGACCCATCGTCGCCGACTCCGTCCTCGCGCTGGTCTTGATGGTGCTCGACGCGCTCGGCGTCGGCGACGAGCACCACAAGGCCGTCTACCTGGTCTTCTCCCTGCTCCTGCCGCTGCCGCTGATCCTGCGCCGGATCTACCCGCGGGCGATGGCCGGGGTGATGTTCGTGCTCTCGGTGCTGTGCACGCTGGTGGGGTATCTGGTGGGTGACGACACCTCCGGACACGTCGCGCTGATCGGGCTCGGCGTGATGCTCTACACCCTCGTCGCCTATGTCGGCAGGCGCGACGGGCTGATCTACCTGGGCTGCCTGGCCATCGATCTGACGCTGTCGATCCTGGTCCTGCGCGAACCCAAGGGCGGCGATCTGGCGCTGGTCGGCGTGATCTACGCGCTGTGCTGGACGCTCGCCGAGTTCAACGGCGCCCGGCACGCCTACGACGCCGAGGTCGCGGCCCGGCTCGCCGTCGCCGACTACGACAAGGAACGCCGCGCCCACGAGGCCGTCGCCGCCGAACGCACCCGCATCGCCCGGGAACTGCACGACGTGGTCGCGCACGCGGTGAGCGTCATCATCGTGCAGGCCGACGGCGCGAAGTACGCCCTGCGCCACGACCCCGACACCGCCGAACGCGCGCTCGCGACCATCGCGGGCACCGGCCGCGACGCGCTGCGCGAACTGCGCCGCACCGTGGCGCTGCTGCGCACCGAGCACGCCCCGGAACTGCTGCCCCAGCACGGCAGCGCGGGCATCGCGAAACTGGCCGAGTTGATGCGCGACGCCGGTCTGGCCGTCGACCTCGAACTGACCGGTGAACTCGACGACATCACCCCCGAGGTCAGCCTCGGCGTACACCGCATCGTCCAGGAATCGCTCACCAACACCCTGCGCCACGCGGGGGCGAGCCCGAAGGCGACCGTGCGGGTGCAGCGCCGCGAGGACGACATCCTGGTCGAGGTGACCGACAGCGGCGGGGTGCCCGTGGAACAGCCGGCCGCCGAGATCCCCGGCGCGGGGATGGGCCTGGTCGGCATGCGCGAACGGGTCGCGGTGCTCGGCGGCACCCTGTCCGCGGGGCGGACCGGCGACGGCCGCTGGCGGGTACTCGCCACCCTCCCGCTGCGCGCCGACGGCGACTGATCCGCCCGCTAAGGTTGGGAAATGCCGATCAGCGTGCTCGTGGTGGACGATCAGGAACTCATGCGGATGGGCCTGAAGATGGTGCTCGGCGCGCACCCGGACATCGAGGTCGTCGGCGAAGCGGGCAACGGGGACGAGGCCGTGCGGCGCGCGGGGGAGCTGCGACCCGACGTGGTCCTGATGGACGTGCGGATGCCCGTCGTCGACGGGGTCACCGCCACCGGCCGGATCGTCGCCGCGGGCGAGGGCATCCGCGTGCTCGTGATGACCACCTTCGATCTCGACGAACACGCCCTCGGCGCGCTGCGCGCCGGCGCGAGCGGATTCCTGCTCAAGGACACCCCGCCCGAAGACCTCGTCTCCGCCATCCGCAGCGTCGCCGCGGGCGACGCGGTGGTCTCCCCGAAGGTCACCAAGCGCCTGCTCGACCGGCTCGTCGCCGAGGACCCGGCGGGATTGCGCGACCCGGGCGTGCTCGACGTGCTCACCGCCCGCGAACGCGAGGTGCTCGAACAGATCGCCGCGGGCCGTTCCAACGCCGAGATCGCCGGGGAGCTGTTCCTGTCGGAGGCCACGGTGAAGACACACGTGGGCCGGGTCCTCACCAAACTCGGGCTGCGCGACCGGGTGCAGGCGGTGGTGCTGGCTTATGAGACCGGTCTCGTCCGGCCGGGCGGCTGAGCGGCCGGGAGAAAAATCGGGCTCTCGTGCGTTGAGGGGATAGATCGTCCGAAAGGATCGCCATGACCGCCGTGCTGTTCGTGTCCTACCTCGTCGTCGAGATCGCCGCGTTCGCCGGCCTCGCCCAGCTGATCGGCGCGGGCTGGGCCCTGCTGGCGCTGATCGCGGTGTCCGGTGCCGGCTTGCTGCTGCTGGGCGCCCAGGGCAGGCGCGTGTTCGACCGGTTCCGCCGGGCGGCGCGGGGCGAGGTCACCGCCGAGAGCGCGGTCGCCGACGGGCTGCTGGTGGCCACCGGATCGGTGCTGCTGTTCGTGCCCGGTCTGGTCACTGGACTCGTCGGCCTGCTCGCGCTGTTCCCGCCGACCAGGGCGCTGATCCGGCCGGTACTGGAGAAGCTCGGCACGCGGCGCTTCGGCCCGCTGCCCTCGTTCGCGCCGTCGCCGTATCGCGGGATGGTGGTCGACGCCGACAGCGGCGATGTGGTCGACGGTGTGGTCGTCGGGCAGTGGTACGACGACGGACATACCGCCGGACCGCGCGCGCTCGGATCCGCCTGAGCCGAGGATTCCCTCCCACGGTGGCGAGGGTCTACAGTGTGCCGATGGCCACCGAGCAGATCACCGTCACGGTGAGCGCGGAACTGGCCGACGCGGTGCGTAGGGCGAGTGCCGCTGCCGGACAGTCCATGTCGGATTTCACGGTCGCCGCGTGGCGACTCGAACTCATCGCCGTCGAGGCGGGCGGACACAGTCCCGCCGGGCTGCGCGACGCCGACATCCGCGCCGTCCTGTCCCTGCCGACCTGACGATCCGCCGATACGGCAGACTGGGGCATCGTGAGTACCCAGTTGCTGATCGGCGGTCGTTTCTACAGTTCCAGCTCCCCGGACGCGACCGCGATGGCGGTCACCGACGGCACCGTGGTGTGGCTGGGGGCCGAAGCGCCCGGCCGGGCGATGCATCCCGATGCGGAGATCGTCGACCTCGACGGCGCGTTCGTCGCGCCCGCGTTCGTCGACCCGCACGTGCACGTCACCGCGCTGGGCCTGCAGCTGACCGGGCTCGATGTCAGCGGCACCGCGTCGCTGGCCGAGCTGCTCGCCGCCCTGCGCGCCCACGCGGCCGTGCAGCCCGACGGCGTGATCATCGGTGAGGGCTGGGACGACACCGCGTGGCCCGAGCAGCGCCCGCCCACGGTCGCCGAACTCGACGAGGCCGCCGGTGCGGGCAGGCTCGTGTACCTGGCCCGGGTCGACGCGCACTCCGCGGTCGCCTCCTCGGCGCTGCTCGACGCGGCGGGCGATCTCGGCGACGGTTACCGCCGCGGTGAGCCGGTGCGCGCCGGCGCCCACCACCGGGTGCGCACCGTGGCCCTCGCGGAACTCGGTCGCGCGCACCGCGATCGGGCCCGCACCGCCGCTCTCGACGCCGCCGCCGCGCACGGCATCGTCGCCGTGCACGAATGCGCGGGCCCGGACATCTCCGGCCGCGCGGACGTGCGCGAGCTGCTGGCCTTCGAGCACGGCGTCGAAGTGCGCGCCTACTGGGGCGAGGCCGTGCGCACCGCCGCCGAGGCCCGCGCCCTCGTCGACGAGCTGGGTGTCGCCGCGCTCGGCGGTGATCTGTTCGTCGACGGTTCGCTCGGCTCGCACACCGCGCTGCTGCGCGAGCCCTACGCCGACGCGAGCGGCTGCGGCAAGAACTTCCTCGACGCGGACACGGTCACCGCGCACCTGCGCGCCTGCACCGAAGCCGGTGTGCAGGCGGGCTTCCACGCCATCGGCGACGCCGCCATGGATCTCGTGGTCGCTGGATTCGCCGCCGTCGCCGCCGAACTCGGCGGACCGGCGGTCGCCGCGCGCGGACACCGCGTCGAGCACGCCGAGATGACCGACGCCGCCGCGATCGAGCAGCTCGCGGCGCTGGGCGTGATCCTGTCCGTGCAGCCGGGTTTCGACGCCGCGTGGGGCGGACCGGACGGCATGTACGCCACCCGCCTCGGCGCCGAGCGCGCCGCGACTCTGAACCCCTTCGCTGCGATGGCCGCGGCGGGCATCTCGCTGGCCATCGGCTCGGACGCGCCGGTCACCACGCTGAATCCGTGGGAGCAGGTGCGCGCGGCGGTCCACCACCGCACGCCCGGCCACGGTCTGTCCCCGCGCGCCGCCTTCGCGGCCGCCACGCGCGGCGCCTGGCGGGCGGGCGGCGTGCGTGACGGGGTCGCGGGCACCCTGGTGCCCGGCGCCCCGGCCTCCTACGCGGTGTGGGACGCGGGCGAGCTCGTCGTCGCCGCGGCCGCCGACACGGTGCAGCGCTGGTCGACCGACCCGCGGTCGCGCGTCCCCGGTCTGCCCCGGCTCGATCCCGGCGCCGACCTGCCGACCTGCCTGCGCACGGTGCACAACGGCGCCACGATCTACAGCCGCTGACCACGACCGCACCGGCACACGAATCACGGAGCAGGACACCATGATCGACCCCGCCACCGAACCCGGGCCCGACGCCACGACCGCCGACGCGGCCGGGGCGGGCCCGACCGACCCCGTGTCTCCGGGCAGTGCGGCGGGCGGTGACCGGTTCGGCGTCCTGGCGCGCATGGCGACCGCCGTCGCGGGCGGCCTGCTGCTGTTCGGCAGCTTCCCGCCCCGGCCGTGGTGGTTCCTCGCCCCGATCGCGCTGGCCCTGCTCACCGTCGCGGTGCGCGGCCCGGGGAAGCTGCGCGGTGGGTTCGGCTACGGGTTCCTCGGCGGTTTCGCGTTCTTCGTCCCCCTGCTGCCGTGGACCGGCATCTACGTCGGGCCGGTGCCGTGGCTCGCGCTCTCGACCGCCTGCGCGGTGTTCATCGGCCTGTGGGGCGTGCTGGCCCGGTGGCTGGGCGGGCTGCCCGGCTGGCCGGTCTGGCTCGCGCTCGCCTGGACGGCCACGGAATGGGCGAGGTCGAGTTTCCCCTTCGGCGGATTTCCCTGGGGGCGTGTCGCTTTCGGGCAGGCCGACGGCTGGTATCTGCCGCTGGCCGCCTACGGTGGCGCGCCGCTGATCGGGTTCGCGGTCGCCCTGACCGGGACCGGCCTGGCCGCGCTCGCGCTGCGGGTGCTCGCCTGGGCGCGCACGCCGGCGCCGCGGGCGACCGGCCGGACCACCCGGATCGGATTTGCCACGGCCGCGGTCACTGTGGCTATCATGCCCCTCGCCGGAGTGATCCTCCGGCCGACGCTGCCCGCCCCGGACGACGGCAACCGGACGATCACGGTCGCCGCGATCCAGGGCAGCGTGCCGCGGTTGGGCCTGGAGTTCAATGCCCAGCGGCGGGCCGTGCTGGACAACCACGTCCGGCGCACCGAGGAGCTCGCCGACGCCGTCGACCGCGGGCAGTCGCCACGGCCGGACGTCGTGATCTGGCCGGAGAACTCCTCCGATATCGATCCACTGCGCAACGCCGACGCCGCCGCGGAGATCACCGCGGCCTCCCAGCGGATCGGCGCGCCGATCCTGGTCGGCGCGGTCCTGGTGAACGGTGACCGCACGACCACCAACTCCGTGATGGTGTGGAACGGCGCGGACGGGCCGACCGACCGGCACGACAAGAAGATCATCCAGCCGTTCGGCGAATACCTGCCGATGCGGAGTTTCTTCCGATTGTTCTCGTCCTATGCCGACCAGGCCGGACATTTCGTGCCGGGCGATGGTGACGGAACGGTCACGGCGGCCGGCGTGCGGATCGGTGTCGCCACCTGTTACGAGGTCGCCTTCGATCGGGCATTCCGGGAATCGATGGCCGCGGGCGCCGAACTGCTGACCGTGCCGACCAACAACGCGACCTTCGGCCGGAGCGAGATGACCTACCAGCAGATGGCCATGTCGCGGGTGCGCGCGGTCGAGCACGGCCGGGCGCTGGTGATCGCAGCAACCACCGGGGTCAGCGCGATCATCACCGCGAACGGCGAGATCGCGCAACAGTCCGAACAGGTCGTCCCCGCCGCGCTGGTTGCCCAGCTACCATTGCGCGACACGACGACGATCGCGACGCGGATCGGCGCGGGGCCGGAAGTGGCGTCCGTTATTCTGACGGCGATCGGCGTGGCGCTGGTGTTTTTCCAGCGCAGGCGAGCGAATCAGACGCAGGTTTCGCGAAGCTCGCAGAATTCCGAATAAGCGGTTTGTTTCAACCCGGGGGAAGCGGCCGAAAGTAGCTGCTACAGGGGTGTATTCCATAGTGCTCGAAACAAATCCACATCGGTAGCCATCCGGCTGCCGGAGTACTCCGAATCAATGGGCGTGGATAGCCACGCCCAGGGCCGTCGTGTGCCCGGGCGCTGCTCGGGGAGTTGTGACACAAGGCAGAACGGAGTGCTTGATGAGTTCATTGGCCACCGACCGCGTCAGCTCATGCGTCACCGACGACGATCCGGGCCAACCGTTCGCTCTCTCGCCCGGTCAGACGGCCCTGTGGTACGCGCAACGGATCCGGCCCGATATTCCCCTCACGATCGCCCACTACGTCGAACTGCACGGTGACCTGGACGTCGGCAGGCTGCTGTACGCGGTCGAGCGCTTCGGTGCCGAATCCCAGGTGGGACATGTACGCCTACTCGAGATCGATGGCGTGCCGCACCAGCGGGTCGACCTGGCCTGGCGGCCGGGCTGGGCCCGGATCGACCTGCGCGGCGAGCCCGACCCGCGCGCCGCGGCGCTGCGCTGGATGAACGACCACGCCAGCACCCCGATCGATATGGAGCGCGAGCCGCTCACCATCAATGTCGTGTTGCGAATCGGTGACCGGGACTGGTTCTGGTACGAACGCGGACACCACATCGTTATCGACGGTTACGGTGCGATGAACGCGCTCACGCGGACGGCCGAGATCTACACCGCTGTCGGTGAACAGCGCGAACCGTCGGTGTCGCGCGCCGCCGCGCTGGTGGACCTCTACGCCGACGAGTCCCGCTACCGCGAGTCCAGCCGCTGCCGCGCCGACCGCGAGTACTGGACCGAACAGCTCGCCGGCGTGGGCGAGCCGATGACGCTGTCTTCGGTGACCGTCACCGGCGACCCCCACGATCCGGGCCGTCATCGGGCCACCGCGGTCCTGGATCCCGATCTCGACACCCTGCTCACCGACGCGATCACCACGCACGGCTCGGCCAACTCGGCGCTGATCGTCGCGGCGCTGGCCGCCTACGTGCGTTCGGTGACCGGTGACCCCGATGTCGTTCTGAGCCTTCCGGTCTCGGCCCGCACCACGGTCGCGCTGCGCCGGTCCGCGGGCGTGGTGTCGAACGTGGTGCCGCTGCGGGTGCGCTTCGACGAGCACACCACCGTCGCCGACGTCGTGCGCCAGACCGAGCTGCAGATCACCGGCGCGCTGCGGCACCAGCGCTACCGCTCCGACGACATCCGCCGCGACTGCGGCTACTCCCGCGACGCCCGTGGCTTCTTCGGCCCGATGGTCAACATCATGCTGTTCCACGACGAGCTGAAGTTCGGCGACATCGCGGGCCAGCTGCACGTGCTCGCGACCGGCCCCGTCGAGGACCTCTCGATCAACATCTACAACGGCGACGGCGGCCGCATCCAGCTCGACTTCGAAGCCAACCCCAAGCTCTACGGCGAGGCCGAGGTGGCCGCCCATCACGGTCGCTACCTGGATTTCCTCGCCCGCTTCCTGGCCGCCGAGCCCACCACGCCCGCCCGCGCGCTGACCGCGATCACCGGCGACGAGCAGGCGAAGGTCCTGCGGGAGTGGAACGCCACCGAGATGCCGGTGCCGACCGCCACGCTGGTGTCGCTGTTCACCGACCAGGCGGGGCGCAGCCCGCACGCCGTCGCCCTCGAATTCGGTGACCGCGCCATCGGTTACGCCGAACTCGGCGACCGGGTGAACCAGCTGGCCCGTGAGCTCATCACGCGCGGGGCAGGCCCGGAGACCACGGTCGGGCTGTGCCTGCACCGCAGTATCGAGATGGTCA
The DNA here is from genome assembly GCF_052983615.1 of Nocardia fodinahabitans. NCBI lineage: Bacteria > Bacillati > Actinomycetota > Actinomycetes > Mycobacteriales > Nocardiaceae > Nocardia > Nocardia fodinahabitans. The sequence goes on along the minus strand of NZ_JBRJJC010000001.1, from coordinate 115,595 downwards.
TCGGCATGTACGCGGTCCTGGCCACCGGTGCCGCCTACCTGCCGCTGGATCCGGAGCACCCGGCCGACCGGATCGAAGCCGTCGTGGCACAGGCGCGTCCGGTGTGCGTGCTCACCGCGGCCCGTGACATGGTGCGCCTGCCCGAGGGCACGGTGCGGGTGGATCTGGACACCCTCGATGTCACCGGGCACGCCGTCGCGCCGATCACCGATGCCGATCGGCGCGCACCGCTGCGCCCCGAACACCTCGCCTACGTCATCTTCACCTCCGGCTCGACCGGCAAGCCCAAGGGTGTCGGCGTGACGCACGCGTCGATCGTCAACCGGTTGCGCTGGATGCAGGCCGAATACCCGCTCGACCACACCGACGCCGTGCTGCAGAAGACACCCGCCACCTTCGACGTGTCGGTATGGGAGTTCTTCTGGCCGTTGCAGGTCGGTGCCCGCCTGGTGATCGCCGCGCCGGACGGTCACCGGGATCCGGCCTACCTGGCCCGCATCATCACCGAGAAATCCATCACGACAGCGCATTTCGTGCCGTCGATGCTGTCACTGTTCGTCACCGACCCGCGCGTGGCCGGCGGGGCCGGGCTGCGCCGGGTGTTCTGCAGTGGTGAGGCGCTACCGGGCGCCACCGTCACCGATTTCCACGCCGCGCTGCACGGGCCGGCCGGCGGTCCCGAGCTGCACAACCTGTACGGACCCACCGAGGCCGCGGTCGACGTCACCTACTGGCCGTGCCCGGCCGAGGTGACCACGGTGCCGATCGGCTCGCCGGTGTGGAACACCCAGACCTACGTCCTCGATCCGCAGCTGCGGCCGGTGCCGCCCGGGGTCGTCGGCGAGCTGTACCTGGCGGGCACGCAGCTGGCGCGAGGGTACCTCGGCCGCCCCGATCTGACCGCCGACCGGTTCGTCGCCAATCCGTTCACGCCCGGTGAGCGCATGTACCGCACCGGTGACCTGGCCCGCTGGCAGCTCGACCGGCCGGTTCTGGAATACCTGGGGCGCACCGACTTCCAGGTCAAGATCCGCGGCCTGCGCATCGAACTCGGCGAGATCGAGGCCGCGTTGCTCGCCCAGGACCACATCGCGCGCGCGGTCTGCGTGGCCCGCGCGGGCCGCACCGGCGACGACGAACTCGTCGCCTACGTCGTGGCCGCGCCGGGCAGCGCTGCGCCCGAGCCCGCCGTTCTGCTGGCGGGCCTGCGCCGTGGCCTGCCGTCCTACATGGTGCCCTCGGCGCTGGTCGTGCTCGACGAACTGCCGTTGAGCGCCAACGGCAAGGTCGACCGCAAGGCGCTGCCGGAGCCCACCATCGGCGTGCGGCTCACCACCGGTGCCGCCGCACCGCAGACCGAGCTGGAATGCGCCCTCGCCGAGATCTTCACCGAGGTGCTCGCCCTCGACGGCACCGCGATCGGCGTCGAGGACAGCTTCTTCGACCTCGGCGGCAACTCCCTGGTCGCCGCGCGCGCGGTCGCGCGGATCAACACCACCCTCGACGCGAACCTGACCATCCGGGAACTGTTCGAGGCGTCGACCATCGCGGCGCTGGCCGGGTACATCAGCACCCACAAGCCCGAAACCTCCACGCCGAAGCTGGTTCCCGCGGTCCGGCCCGAGCGGGTGCCGCTGTCGCTGGCCCAGCAGCGGCTGTGGATTCTCAACCGGTTCGCCGAGCACGCCGCCGCGTACAACATGCCGCTCGCGCTGCGGCTGACCGGGCACCTCGACCTCGCCGCGCTGCGGGCCGGTCTGCGGGACGTGCTCCATCGTCACGAGAGCCTGCGCACCAGTTTCCCGGAGGGGCCGGACGGCGCCTACCAGCTGATCCATCCCGCCGCCGCGGTGGAACCGGAACTGGCACCGGTCGACGTCATCGCCGCCGACCTCACCGCCCTGGTCGCCGAGGAGACCGGGCGCGGTTTCGACCTGTGCACCGAGACGCCGCTGCGGGTGGCCCTGTACCGGGTCGGCGCCGACGATCACGTGCTGCTGGTGGTGCTGCACCACATCAGCGGTGACGGCTGGTCGATCGCACCGCTGGCCAGGGACCTGATGTCCGCCGTGGCCGCACGAGCCGAAGGCACCGCGCCGCAGTGGACTCCGCTGCCGGTGCAGTACGCCGACTTCGCGCTGTGGCAGCGGGAACTGCTCGGCGACGAGACCGATCCCGAGGCGCCGCTGGGCAAACAGCTGGGCCACTGGCGCGACGCGCTGGCGGGCCTGCCCGATCAGCTCGACCTGCCGCTGGACCGGCCGCGCCCGCTGCGGCGCGGCACCGGCGGCGACACGGTGGGATTCACCATCGACGCCGAGCTGCGCCGCGCCGTGAGCGAACTCGCGCACAGCCACGGCGTCAGCATGTTCATGGTGCTGCACGCGGTGCTGGCGACCTTGCTGGCGCGGGTCTGCGCGAGCAGCGACATCACCATCGGCACGCCCATCGCGGGCCGGTCCGATCCGGCGCTCGACGAGCTGGTCGGCATGTTCGTCAACACGCTGGTGCTGCGCACCGAGGTCGACCTGGGCGCCGGTTTCGACCGCATGCTCGACCAGGTCCGCGAGACCGACCTCGACGCCTTCGCCAACCCCGACGTGCCGTTCGAGCGACTGGTCGACCTCGTCAATCCGGAACGCTCGACCGCTCGGCACCCGCTGTTCCAGGTGATGCTGTCCTATGACCGCACCCCGGAGCTACGCGTCGAATTGCCCGGTGTCAGTGCCGAACTCGTGCCGCTGGAGTCCGGCGTCGCCAAGTTCGACCTGCAGCTCGAGGTGCGCGACAACCACGACGACGGTCCGCTGGACGCCGAATTCGGTTTCGCCACCGACGTGTTCGACCGCACCACGGTCGAGGCGATCGCCCGCCGGTTCACCGGCCTGCTGGCCGCGGTGGTGGCCGACCCGACGCGGCCAACCGGCGATCTCGACCTGCTCGAGCGTCGCGAGATCGCGCGGCTGGTGCCCGTCGCAGGCGCGCCCGCCGAGCCGGCGGGCACCCTGGCCCGGCTGCTCGGCGAGACCGCGCAGCGACTGCCCGACGCCGTCGCCGTGCGGTACCTCGGCTTCGACACCACCTACCGCGAACTCGACGAGCGCTCGAACCGGTTGGCGCGCAGCCTGATCGCGCACGGCGTCGGTCCGGAGGCCGTCGTCGCGGTCGCGCTGCCGCGCAGCCTGGAATCGATCGTCGCCATCTGGGCGGTGGCCAAGTCCGGCGCCGCCTACGTGCCCGTCGATCCGGCCTACCCGGCCGAGCGGATCGCCCACATGATCGGCGACTCCGGCGCCGCGCTCGGGCTCACCCTGCCCGAGCACCTCGCGGCGCTGCCCACCACCACGGGCAAGCACCGAAAGGCGCCGGAGTGGCTGGTGTTCGGCACGGCCGACTTCGAGGCCGACTGCGCGAGCCGCTCGGCCACCCCGCTCACCGACACCGACCGCAGGCACCCGATGCGCGCCGGTCAGCCCGCGTACCTGATCTACACCTCCGGGTCGACGGGCACGCCCAAGGCGGTCGTGGTCACCCATGCCGGCATCGCCTCGCTCGCCAGCGAGCAGACGCAGCTGTTCAAGGTGACCGACGCGGCGCGGACCATGCACTTCTCCTCGCCCAGCTTCGACGCCTCGGTGCTCGAGCTGCTGCTCGGCTTCGCCGCGGGGGCGACCATCGTCGTCGCGCCCGCCGACCTGTACGGCGGCGCGGAACTGGCGGGTTTCCTGCGCTCGGAGCGGATCACCCACGCGTTCATCACCCCGGCCGCGCTGGCCACGGTGCCCGCGGGCGACTTCCCGGATCTGGGCACGGTCATCGTCGGTGGCGAGGCCTGCTCGGACGAGCTGGTGCAGCGGTGGGCGACGAACTACCGGATGCACAACATGTACGGCCCGTCGGAGGCGACCGTCGCGGTCACCGCGAGCGCGGCCATGGTGGCGGGGGAGCCGGTGCCGCTGGGCGCGCCGGTGCGCGGTATGCGGCTGTTCGTGCTCGACGGCCGCCTGCACCCGGTGCCGCCGGGCACGCCGGGTGAGCTCTACGTGTCGGGTCCCGGTGTCGCGCGCGGCTATCTGGGCAAGCTCGCGCTCACCGCGCAGCGGTTCGTCGCCAACCCGCATGGTCGGGTCGGCGAACGCATGTACCGCACCGGCGATCTCGTCGTCTCCGACGCCGTGGGCCGGTTGCGCTTCCTCGGCCGCGCCGACGACCAGATCAAGATCCGCGGCTTCCGCATCGAACTGCGCGAGATCGACCACGTGCTGCGGGAACACCCGGGCGTGCGCTCGGCGCTGACCGTCGTGCACGTCGACGAGCAGGGCCAGCAGCGGCTCGCGGCGTACGTGACCGCCGACCGCCCGGTGGACCCGGCCGCGGTGCTCGACACCGCGCGCGGCAGGCTGCCCGGCTACATGGTGCCCGCCGCGCTGGCCGTGCTGGACCGGATGCCGGTGACCCCGGCGGGCAAACTCGACCGCAAGGCGCTGCCCGCACCGGAATTCGCGGTCGCCACCGGATCGCGGGCACCGCGCACGCACCTGGAGATGCGGGTCGCCGCGGTGTTCACCGAGATTCTCGGCCGCCCGGTGCCCGGCGCGGAGGACAGCTTCTTCGAGATCGGTGGCAACTCGCTGCTGGCCACCCGGCTCGCGGCGGCCGTGCACGCGGATTTCAGTGTGGACCTGCCGGTCCGGCAGATCTTCGAGGCGCCGACCGTGGCGGGTATCGCCCAGCTGATCACGGAAGCGCCCCGGACGCAGCGGGTGGCGCTGGCGGTACACACCCCACGCCCGGGACGCATACCACTGTCGCTGCCGCAGCAGCGGCTGTGGTTCCTCAACAGATTGTCCCCCGAATCCAGCGCCTACAACATCGCATTCGTCTTGCGAATCGGCGGAGATCTGGACATCAGCGCTTTGCGGTCCGCACTCACCGATCTGGTGGAGCGCCACGAGGTGCTGCGCACGATCTTCCCGGAGGATCTGTCGGGCGCCCAGCAGATCGTGCTGCCGGTCGCCGCGGCGGTGCCCGCGATCGAGTCCGTCGAGACCGATCCCGACCGGGCGCTCGACGCGCTGACCGGGCTGGCCCGGCAGGGGTTCGATTTGACGAGCCAGCCGCCGCTGCGCGCGCGGCTGCTGCGGGTCGGGCCGGAGGAGCATCTGCTCGGCGTCGTCGTGCACCACATCGCCGCCGACGGCTGGTCGCTCGGCCCGCTCACCCGGGATCTGGCGCTGTCGTATGTGGCCAGGTCGGCGGGCACCGAGCCGGTGCGTGCGCCACTTCCCGTGCAGTACGCCGACTTCAGCCTGTGGCAGCGCGCGGTCCTCGGCGCCGAGGACGACCCGGACAGCATCGCCGCGACTCAGCTCGCACACTGGCGTGCCGCCCTGGCCGAACTGCCCGACGAACTGCCGTTGCCGTTCGACCGGCCCCGGCCGGCCGAGCCGACCGGAGTCGCGGGCAGCGTGCGGTGCGAGATCTCGGCGCCGCTGCAGAACGCCATGCAGGAATTGGCGGCCGAGGCGGGCGTCAGCCTGTTCATGGTGGTCCGCTCGGCGCTGGCGGTGCTGCTGCGCAGCGTCACCGGTGGCCGCGACATCCCGATCGGCACGCCGGTGGCGGGCCGCACCGACATCCAGCTCGACGATCTGGTCGGCATGTTCGTCAACACGCTGGTCCTGCGGTCCGACGTGGACCCGGGCCGCAGCTTCGTCGACCTGCTGCACGCCGACCGCGACGACGAACTGGCCGCGATCGCCAACTCCGACCTGCCGTTCGAGCGCGTCGTCGACGCGCTCGGCCGCGACAGCAGGGCGAGCAATCGGCACCCGCTGTTCCAGGTCGCGCTGAGCATGCAGGACGACCGCACGCCGGAACTGGAACTGCCCGGCCTGCGGCTGGCCGCCGAGGAACTCGACATCGCCCGCGCCAAGTTCGATCTGGAACTGCGGGTGGCGCCGGACGCGGGCGAGACCCGCCGGTTCGACTTCGTGTACTCCGCGGAGCTGTTCGACGCCGCGACGGTCGAGACCATGGCCACCCGGTTCGTCGAGATCCTCACCCAGGTGACGGCCGATCCGCGTCGGCTGGTGTGCGAGGTCGACGCCCTCACGGTGTCCGAGCGCCGTGCCCTGGTACCCGCACAGGGACCGGCCCCGGTGACCCCGATCGTGCTGGCCGACATCATCGAACGCGCGGCCACCACCTTCGCGCATCGGCCTGCCCTGCGCTGGTTCGCCGGCGGCAGCGTCGCGGGCGCGGTGGGGGAGCTGAACTACGACGAGGTCGGCTTCCGGGCGCACCGGCTCGGCCGCGCGCTGATCGCCCGTGGCATCGGCACCGGTGACCGTGTCGCCGTCGGCCTGACCCGCGGATTGGAGTGCGCGCTGGCCATTTTCGGCGTCGCGGCCAGCGGCGCGGCGTTCGTGCCGGTCGATCCGCGCTACCCGGCGGATCGGGTGCGGCACATGCTCACCGACTCGGGCGCGCGTGCGGTCCTGACCACCACGGCCGACGTCGAGGCCCTGCGTGCGGCGGCCGGTCCGATCGACACCCAGTGGCTGCTGGTGGACGACGAGGAACTGCACGCCGAACTGGCCGGCTACGACAGCGTTCCCATCACCGACGCCGAGCGGATCCGGCCGGTGCACCCGGCCGACCTGGCCTACCAGATCTACACCTCGGGCTCCACCGGTCTGCCGAAGGGCGTGACCGTCACCCACAGCGGCCTGGTCAGCCTGGCGGTGGATCTCCAAGAACGGATGGGCCTGGACCGGTTCGCCCGCACGTTCTTCTTCTCCACGCCCAGCTTCGACGTCTCCGTGCTCGACATGCTGCTGGCGGTCTGGTCCGGCGCCGAGATGGTGATCGGCCCGATCGACATCTACGGCGGCGACGAACTCGGCGCACTGCTCGAGCGCGAGGACATCACCCACACCTTCCTCACCCCGGCGGTGCTCGCCTCGATCGATGCCACCCGCTGGCCGCTGCCGCGGCTGCGCGGACTCATGGCCGGTGGCGAGGCCGTGCCGCCGGACCTGGTGGAGAACTGGGCGCCGGGCCGGGCGGTTCGTGAACGCCTACGGCCCCACCGAATTCACCGTCATCGCGGCGATGTCGCAGCTGCGCGTGGGTGTTCCGGTGACCATCGGTACGCCGGTGCGTGGTGCGCAGGTCCTGGTGCTGGACGAGCGGTTGCGCCCGGTCGCGACCGGCGTGCCCGGCGAGCTGTACCTCGGCGGCGCCGGCATCGCGCAGGGGTATCACGAGCGGTTCGGCCTCACGGCCGGGCGCTTCGTCGCGGATCCGGCCGGACCCGCGGGCGCCCGGATGTACCGCACCGGCGACGTCGTGCGCTGGACCGCCGACGGCGAACTGGACTACCTGGGCCGCAGCGACCACCAGGTCAAGGTGCGCGGCTTCCGGATCGAGCTCGGCGAGATCAGCGCCGTGCTCGGCAGTCACCCCGCGGTGCGGTTCGCGCACACCGAGGTCAGGCGGATCGCCGGCGACGACCGGATCGTGGCCTGGGTGCAGCTGGCCGAGGGCACCGACCCGACCGAACTGGCCCGGGTGCGCAACCACGCGGCGGCCCGGCTGGCCGGTCACATGGTGCCCGCGTCGCTGACCCTGCTCGACCGCGTGCCGCTCACCCCGGTCGGCAAGCTGGACCGGGGCGCGCTGCCGGAACCGGAGTTCACCGCCACCGCGGGCCGCGCGCCGCAGACCGCGTCCGAGCGACTCGTCGCGCGGGTGTTCCAGGAGCTGGTCGGCGGCAACGAGGTCTCGGCCACCGACAGCTTCTTCGACATCGGCGGCAACTCGCTGCTGGCCACCCAGCTGGTGGCGCGGCTGGCCGCGGCCAGCAATGTCCGGCTGGAGGTGCGGACCGTGTTCGCCGCGCCGACCGTCGAAGAACTGGCCGCGCTCATCGAATCCGGGCCGTCCGGCGACGAGGGCCGCCCCGACCTGGTGAAGCAGGAACGCCCGGAACGGATTCCGTTGTCCGCGGCCCAGCGCAGGCTCTGGTTCCTGAACCGGTTCAACGCGGGCGTCGAGGGCGAGAGCCAGTCGGCGGGCGCCTACAACATCCCGGTCGTGCTGCGCCTGCACGGTCCGATCGACCTGGATGCACTCATTGCGTCTTTGCATACGGTGCAACGTCGGCACGAGACGCTGCGCACGGTGTTCCCGGAGAGCGCGGGTGAGCCCGAACAGCTCGTGCTCGATCCGGAGGTCGCGGCCGTCACGCTGTTCCATGCGATGGCCACCCCTGACGAGGTCGGCGCCGCGGTGACCCGCTTCGTCACACCGGGATTCGACCTGTCGTCCTCGGTGCCGATGCGGGCCGCGCTGATCACCGTCGACCACACCGGCCTGCCGGTGCCCGCCCAGGCCAAGCTGGCCGTCGCGGGGTCGAAGGAGCACGTGCTGGTGCTCGTCGTGCACCACATCGCGATGGACGGCTGGTCGCTGGAACCGCTGGCCGGGGAAGTGGCCGCCGCCTACCGCGGCATCCGCGAAGGCGAGCCGTTCGGTGAGCTGATCCCGGAGATCCAGTACACCGACTACACGCTGTGGCAGCAGGAAATCCTCGGCACCGAGGACGATCCCGACTCGCTGATCAGCAAGCAGCTCGCGCACTGGCGTGGCGCGCTCGACGGGCTGCCCGAGCTGCTCACGGTCCCGGCCGACCGGCCGCGCCCGCCGGTGCCCTCCTACCGGGGCGGCACCGTCGACTGCGAGGTCGACGCGGCCACCCACCGGGCGCTGCGCAGCATCGCCACCGCCAACAACGTCAGCATGTTCATGGTGCTGCACGCGGCGCTGGCCGTTCTGCTGCACCGGGTCACCGGCGACGACGACATCGCCGTCGGCACCGCCACGGCGGGCCGTGGCCACCCGGCCCTGGACGCGATGATCGGCATGTTCGTCAACACCCTGGTGCTGCGCACCGAGGTCACCGACGAGCGGGCCTTCATCGACCTGCTGAGGTCCGTGCGTGACCGCGACCTCGACGCGTTCGCCAACGCCGACATGCCGTTCGAACGGCTCGTCGAGGTGCTCAATCCGGCCCGCTCCCAGGCCCATCACCCGCTGTTCCAGGTGATGCTGTCGGTGCGCAACGCCCCGGTGCGGATGCTCGAGCTGCCCGGGCTGCGGATCGAGGCGGTCGAGGCCGACGCCGGCATCGCCAAGTTCGACCTGCAGTTCACCTTCACCGAGACCGAGACCGCCGCGCGCGTAGCTGACGGCGTCACGCTGGCGGTGAACTACGCGGCGGACCTGTTCGACGAGGTCACCGCGCGCAGGCTGGGCGACCGGCTGGTGCGGCTGCTCACCGCGGTCGCCGCCGACCCGAACACGGCCGTGGGCGATCTCGCGCTGCTCGACGCCGTCGAGTGGACCGCGCTCGCGCCGGTACACGGCACCCGCGCGGACACCCCGGTCAGCTTCGCCGCGGTGTTCGGTGCCGCCGTCGCCCGGTCCAGGGACGCGGTGGCGCTGTGCGCCGGCGACACCGTCGTCACCTACGACGCGCTCGATCGCTGGACCAACCGGCTCGCCCGGGTGCTCATCGGTCAGGGGATCGGCCCGGAAAGCCTGGTGGCCCTGGGTATTCCGCGCTCGGTCGAGTCGGTGGCGACGATGCTCGCGGTCGCCAAGGCCGGTGCGGCGTTCGTGCCGGTCGACCCGAACTACCCGGCTCAGCGGATCAGCCACATGCTCACCGATTCCGGTGCTGCCGTCGGCCTGACGCTGCTGGCGCACCGTGATCGGCTGCCCGGCGACTGCCGCTGGCTGGTGCTCGACGACCCGCATACCCGCGCGACCGTGCTCGGCACCGACGATTCGCCGGTCACCGACGCCGACCGGATCCGGCCGCTGCGTGTGGCCAACCCGGCGTACGTGGTCTACACCTCCGGCTCCACCGGTACGCCCAAGGGCGTGGTGGTGACCCACGGCGGCATCTCGAACTTCGCCGCCGAGTGCGCGGAGCGGTACGACGTGCGGCCCGGCAGCCGGGTCCTGCACTTCGCCACGCCGAGCTTCGACGGGTCGATGCTCGACATCCTGTTCGCGCTCGGCGGGGCGGCGACCCTGGTGATCGCGCCGTCCGGGATCGTCGGCGGCGAGGATCTGCGGCAGCTGTTCATCCGGGAGCGGATCACGCACGCGTTCATCACCACCGCCGCGCTCGGCACCGTCGACCCGGCGGGGGTCCACTCGCTGGCGCACGTGCTCGTCGGTGGCGAGGCGCTGCCGCCGGACCTGCTGGCCCGGTGGGCGCCGGGACGCAACTTCTACAACGTGTACGGCCCGACGGAGACGACGATCGTCACGCTGATGCCGCAGCCGATGAGCCCGCAGGGACCGATCACCATCGGTGGCCCGATCCGGGGCGTCAGCGCCACCGTGCTGGATCGGCGGCTGCACCCGACCCCGATCGGCGTCACCGGCGAGCTGCAGCTGGCCGGCTCGGCGCTGGCTCGCGGCTACCACAACCGGCCGGGCCTGACCGCCCAGCGATTCGTCGCCAATCCCTATGGCGCACCGGGCGAACGGATGTACCGCACGGGCGACCTGGTGCGCTGGCGCGACGGCGCGAAGTCGGCGCTCGACGTCGAGTACGTGGGCCGCACCGACCACCAGGTGAAGGTGCGCGGCTTCCGGATCGAACTCGGCGAGATCGACGTCGCGTTCGGCAGGCACGCCGATGTCGAGTTCGCGCTCACCATCGGGCACACCACCCAGGCGGGCGTCACCGCGCTCGTCTCGTACGTGAAGGCCAGGGCCGGGACCGCGCCGACGGTGCGGGAACTGCTCGACCACGTCGGCGGGCACGTGCCGAACTACATGGTCCCGCAGTCGGTCATGCTGCTCGACGAGGTGCCGCTCAGCCCGGTAGGCAAGCTGGACCGGGCCCGGCTGCCCGAGCCGGTGTTCCTCGCATCCGAGGGCTACCGCGCGCCGGTGACCCCGGCCGAGGTGGCGCTGTGCACGGTGTTCGCCGAGGTACTCGGGGTGGAGCGGGTCGGTGCCGACGACGGGTTCTTCGAACTCGGCGGCAACTCGCTGCTGGCCACCAAAGTCGTTGCGGCGCTGCGTGAGCAGGGCTACGAAATGCCGGTGCAGCTGATGTTCGGCGACGCCACCCCGGCCGGTATCGCGGCCCGGCTCGACGGTGCCGACGCGGGCGCGGCGATGGCGGCGGCGACGGGCCCGGTGCTCGCCATCCGCCCGTCCACCGGCCCGCACGACACCCCGCTGTTCTGCGTGCACCCCGCGATCGGCCTGGCCTGGTGCTACGCCGGACTGCTCGCCCACCTGGCGCCCCAGCGCCCGGTGTACGGCCTGCAGGCGCCGCACGTCTCCGGCGACGACCGGTTCACCTCGATCCCCGAGGCCGCCGGACACTATGTCGCGCACATCAAGTCGATCCAGCCGCACGGCCCGTACCACCTGCTCGGCTGGTCGCTCGGCGGCCTGATCGCGCAGGAGGTGGCGGTGCAGCTGCAGGACGCGGGGGAGGACGTCGCACTGCTGGCCATGATGGACAGCTACCAGCTCGGCGACCGCTGGCTCGACACCGCGATGCCGAGCGTGGCCGACATCCTCGGCGAGTTCGGCGCCGACATCCTCGGCGGGGCAGCGCTGCCCGCCGATATCGACCTGCGTGAAGCGGCGGATCTGCTGCGGGCACAGCCGGGCCCGTTCGCCGCGCTCTCGGTCGAGAACCTCGAGCGGCTCTACACCGGGTACGCCGACGGCACGGTGATGGCGAACCGGTTCCGGCCGCGCACCTTCGACGGCGATCTCGTGTTCTTCACCGCTGCGGCGGACGAGATCAACGCCGCCGATCCGGCCCGGCGGGCCGAGGCCTGGCAGCCGTTCGTCACCGGCAACATCCACAACCACGACCTGCCCTGCAGGCATGCGGCGATGACCACGCCGGAATCGCTGGCGGCGATCGGCCCCGTGCTGCATCGCCACCTCGACGCGGTCCCGGAGATCACCGTGTGCGGCGGCGGCCAGAAGGAGATGCGTCCGTGAGTTTGGCGGTAGAAGTACGTGGCCTGGCCAAGAGTTACGGCAAGGTGCGCGTGCTGAAGGAGATCGACCTGGAGATCCCGGCGGGCACGGTCCTCGGCCTGCTGGGTCCCAACGGCGCGGGCAAGACGACCACCGTGCGGGTCGTCACCACGCTGTTGCGGCCCGACGCCGGCTCGATCCGGGTCGCCGGTGTCGACGTGCTGGCCGATCCGGCCACCGCGCGCACCAGGATCGGCCTGTCCGGCCAGTACGCGGCGGTCGATGCGAACCTGACCGGATACGAGAACCTGCGGATGGTGGCGCGGCTGTACGGCATGTCCCGCAAGCAGGCCGTCGCGCGCGCCGAACAGCTGCTCAACGCGCTCGGCCTGGAGTACGCGGCGGGCAGGCGCGCGGGGACCTACTCCGGCGGTATGGCGCGCCGGCTCGACCTGGCGGGCGCGCTGGTGGCCCGGCCGCCGGTGGTGGTGCTCGACGAGCCGACCACCGGCCTGGACCCGCGCGGGCGCCTGGACATGTGGCAGGTGATCGGCGACCTCGTCGACGACGGCACCACCGTGCTGCTCACCACCCAGTACCTCGAGGAAGCCGACCTGCTCGCCGACCGGATCACGGTCATCGACAAGGGCACGGTCATCGCGCGCGGCTCGGCCGACGAACTGAAGACCTCCATCGGCGGCGACCGGCTGACCGTCACCCTGGCCGCGGGACAGAACCCGAGCCCCGCGGTGCAGGTGCTGCAGCAGGTCGGCGTCGGTGAACCGATCCACGAACCCGGCAGCGACGAGGTGTCGGTGGTGGTGGGCAACGGCTCGCGCACGATGGTCGAAGCGCTGCGTCGCCTCGACGACGCGGGCGTGTGCGTCGTCGACGCCGTCGTCGTCCGCCCCACCCTCGACGACGTGTTCCTTTCCCTCACCGGCACCCCGGCCGAGCCGGCCGCCGAACCCGAAACCGACGATGTGCAAGAGGAGATCCTGTCGTGAGCGAGCCTCGGCGAGCGAACCATCGAGACAGCGTGCGCACGCGCACGACGGAGCCGAATGCCGGCGAGGTGCGGTCGTGAGCATGGCACCGGAGGTCGCGGACGAGTACGAGACCCGTGAGCTGCCGATTCAGACGAGTACACCCCGGCCCGCCGCTCCCGACGAGGCGCCGCCGCGGGCCCGGTTCATCCGTGACAGCGCGATCGTGGCGCACCGCAATCTGCTGACCATCCTGCGGGTGCCGACCCTGCTGGTCACCGCGACGATCCAGCCGCTGATGTTCGTGTTCCTGTTCGCGTACATCTTCGGCGCGTCGCTGGGCGGCGACCAGTATCGCGAGTTCCTGCTCGCGGGCATCTTCACCCAGACGGTCGCGTTCAACGCCGCGTTCACCACGGTCGGGCTCGCGGGCGACCTGCAGAAGGGCATCATCGACCGGATGCGGACGCTGCCGATGTCGCGGCTGGCGGTGCTGATGGGTCGGACGCTGTCCGACCTGGTGGTCAACGTCCTCAGTCTGGGCGTGATGGTGATCTGCGGCTATATCGTCGGCTGGCGCATCCACGGCAGTGTCGCCGACGCCGTGCTGGCCTTCGCCATCATCTTGTTGTTCGCGTTCGCGATGTCGTGGGTCGGTGCCCTCACCGGCCTGATCTCGCCGACCGTCGAGGTCGCGCAGAGCGCGGGCCTGATCTGGATGTTCCCACTGTCGTTCATCTCCTCGGCGTTCATCTCCGCCGAGACGCTGCCGGGCCCGCTGCGCACCATCGCCGAGTGGAACCCGATCACCGCGGTCTCGGCCGCGGGCCGCAAGCTGTTCGACAACGACGCCCCACCGTCGTTCGCCCCCGCCACCGGCTGGGCCGCCGACAACTGCGTCCTCTACGCGATCATCTGCTCGGTGGTCATCCTCGCCGTCGCCATGCCGGCGGCGCTATTGCAGTACCGAAAGGTCGCCAGCCACTGATCTTTCGACTACCCGGTGCCACCTGTTCGGCAAGAACATGGGTAACTCACCGGGTACGGGCAAACACAAAGGAGCGCTACCGGCAGCCGCCTGGCTTCCGGTAGCGCTCCTGTGTCTGGCCTGAATCCCGGGGAGGGCGGAGGAGCCTCAGCCGCGGCGGCGCGTCTTCAGGAGCTCCAGGCGCTCCTTGAGCAGCTCCTCGAGCTCCTCCTTGCTGCGACGCTCCAGCAGCATGTCCCAGTGGGTGCGCGGCGGCTTGACCTTCTTGGTCTCCACCGTGGTGCCCTCCATGAGCTGACCTTCCTGGCCGTTACGGCACAGCCAGGTCGGCGGGATCTCCGCGTCGTCGGCGAACGGGACGTCGAACTCCTCACCGTTGTCGGTGCGGTAGCGGGCGATCCGGCGGGGGGCCAGGTCGTGGTCGCGGTCGGTCTCGTAGCTCACCGCTCCGAGCCGACTGCCTCGGAGTACGCGATCTGCCATGTGTGCTCCCTGTCTTTGGCGGCTGGCGCCGGTCGTGGTCCTACCGTTAACGCACGGGACCTCTGAACTGTTCCATTGTAGTCGCAACGACGAATCGGCCGGGCGGCCCCTGAGCCGGGACGGCCCGGTTCGTGCCCGCTGAGCGAGACCTGAGCCGCCCGATCGGGCGCCGGACCGATAGGGTTTCGCAGCATGTCGCGCAGTCGCCTGCTGTCCTGCCTGTGGTGCGGGCGGGAGATCGTGGATTCCGAGTCGGGGCGCCGTCGCCGCTATTGCCGCCAGTCGTGCCGCCAACGAGCCTACGAGCACCGCACCAGCCTCAAGGGAACCGGGATTCCGGAGGACGCCGTGGTGCTGTCCGCCCAGGAATCCGCGGATCTGGCCGATCGCTGGTTCGCGGCCAGATGCGCCGCGGAGGACGTCGCGACGGCGGTGGCCGAAGGTGCCGAGCACGCGGAGCTGGCGCAGCTCAGCGCCACCCTGGTGCAGCTGTCGCGAGAAGCCGAGCGGTTGCGCTGAAACCCGGTGCGGCCCACCGCACCTCGGTGCGATGGGCCGGACTGCCGAGCGAGGCTAGCTGATGTCGGCGGATTCGCGGGCCCGCAGGTGGACGGCGGTCACCCCACCCGCGACGAGCAGCGCGAGTGCCGTCGCGGCACCCGCGGTGGCGAGGTCGGGGCTGGTCAGCGGCTGACCGCGCAGTGCTTGCCAGAGCACGAGGGTGAGCAACCCGAAGTAGCCCAGCACCGCGACACCGAGCAGTGCCGCGCGGACGGTCTCCTCGCGCAGCCACCGGTACCGGGGAGCCAGCGCGACCAGCACGACGGCCAGCAGCAGCAGCACCTGGATGCCGTGCAGGCCGACGAAGTGCGGGATCCGCAGATCGCCGCCGGTGGTGCTCCAGTGGGTCAGCGGCATGGCGCCGACCCCGTCGCGGACCGCGTCGCCGTGCGGGCCACCCGCGCGGACGGTGTGCCCGGCCATCAGCCCGACGACGGTGCCGTCGGACTGCCGCACCAGTTGCGGCCCGGTGAAGCCCATCAGATACCCGAGCATCATGCCCGCCACCGCCAGCCACAGCCCGGCCTTCAACGCGATCCTGGTAGGCCGATCGGCCAGCTTCTGCCACGAGATGATCACGGCCAGCACGAGATTGGCGAGGAACAGGCCGGGCACACCCGATGCGAAGACCTGCTGACCGATCTGGTTGACGGTGTCGGAGGCGGTGTTGAAATGGCTGAACGTGCCGCGCGCGGCCTGCAGCGCGATGAACCCGACGTCGGCGATCCCGGTCACGGCAAAGACGGTGCCCAGCCACCAGGTGGCCCGCCTGCCCCGGTGTGGCAACCGCAGGATCCAGGCCAGCGTGACGCCGTAGAGGGCGAAGGCGAGCCCGAACTTGGCGGGTTTGAGCCAGACCGACTCGCCGAGCAGCATCCGGTCGTCGACCAGCATGCCGACGACCGATACCAGCACGAGCGCGCTCATCAGCGCGGAGTTCACCAGCAGCGGGCCGTGCCAGGGCGCGCGGTCGGTGCCGGCACCGACCGCGGGTGCGGCGGGGAACCGGAGGCGGGACAGGGTGTGGGAGAGATCGATCGTCGCCATGTCTCGACGGTAGAAATCCGGTGCGCTGCAACACCTCCCGCTGCGGAACGGTTCGCGACCCGTACCCGGGTAGGGGGCAGGCCCTACTCCGGTGCGGTCATCGGGGGTGGATCAGATCCCGAGGCGCCAGATGACCGCGTCGACCGCGCGCGGCGACACCGTCGCGACGGCCTGCAGGATGCGGGTGTAGCGGGGATACAGCTCGATCGGCCGCGTGCGGATCGCGGTGCGGATCCAGTCCGCGGCCTGCTCGGCGGTCAGTGCCGCCGACTCGTCGTAGGCGCCGGTCGGGGCGATCATCTCGGTCCGCACCAGCGGGAATCCGACGGTGGTGACGTGGACGCCGCGTGCCCTGGTCTCGGCGCCGAGGCTGCGCCCGAACGCGCCGAGCGCGGCCTTGGAAGCGTGGTAGGCGGTGAACATCGGCATCGTGCCGGCAGCGACGCCCCAGGTGGCGACGTTGACGACGTGCCCGTCACCGGTCTCGAGCATCGAGGGCAGCAGCCCCATGGTGAGCCGCGCGGCGCCGAAGTAGTTCAGCGCCATGGTGCGTTCGTAGTCGTGGAACCGGTCGGTGGCCTCGGCCGCGCGGCGGCGGATCGAGCGGCCCGCGTTGTTCACCAGCACGTCGATCGTGCCGTACTGCTCGAGGACGGTCTCGACCAGCTCGTCGGTGTCGCCGGGGTCGGACAGGTCGCAGGTGATGCTGTCGGCCCGGCCACCGGCCGCCCGTACCGCGTCACGGACCTCGAGCAGCGGTTCGGTGGTCCGGGCGACCAGGATCAGCCGCGCGCCGTCGCGGCCGAGCGCGAGCGCCGCGGCCCGGCCGACGCCGGACGACGCGCCGGTCAGCAGGACGGTCTTGCCCGCGATCTCGTGCCGTTCGCCGAGCACGAGCCGCGCCACGGTGCGCGGTAACGCGGGCGGGTTGAGCAGCAGTGACTGCGCGAGGCGGTCGAGCACGAGGACTCCTGACATCGAGGGCTGGGGCCGAACGAATTTACTATCTAGTAAATTACAAATCAGTCAATTGAGTGTCAACAGGAGTCACCATAGTGGTTGGATGGGCTGGGTGAGCACAGCCGGAACCAAGGGCGTCCCGCGCCCCGAGCGCGAGCAGCAGATCCTCGACGCCGCCGTCGCCGAGATCGGGCGGGTCGGCTACGCGGGGCTCTCGCCCGCCGAGGTCGCGCAGCGGGCCGGTGTGTCCAAGCCCCTGGTCTACACCTATTTCCAGTCCAAGGACGGGCTCTACATCGCCTGTGTCGAGCGCGCGGCCACCGTCATCTACGACGCGATCGACACCGCCATCACCGGGGCGAGCGGCCTGACGAAGGCCGAACGGACCCTCGACGCGCTGTTCGTCGCCCTCGCGCCGCGCCCGCACGACTGGACCGTCGTCTTCGACCGCTCGCACCCGGACGAGGGCCCGGCCGCCGACGCCGTGCGCGCGGCCCGTCGGCGGATCGCCGCCCAGGCCGCGCGCGGCGTCGCCGACGCGCTCAGCACGCTCGCGCTCACCGACCCCGACGACCTGTCGGCTTTCACCGATGTCTGGATGGGGTCGGTGACCTCGCTGGTGCTGTGGTGGCTGCGACACCCCGAGCAGACGGCGGGCGAGATGAGCGCGCGCAGCCACCGTCTGATCGGGGCCCTGGTCAACGCGCCGCGCTGACCGCCGGTGCGCCCTCGGGCAGCAGCTCGGCCAGCAGCGGCGCCCACTCGTAGCGCCGTGCGGGGAAGCAGCGGTCGAGCAGGTCCCGCATGATCGACGGGGCGATCGAGGCGCCGGGTGACGCGCCGAGCAGTCCGGCGACAGTGCCGTCGGCGCCGGTCACCAGTTCGGTGCCGAATTCGAGCACGCCGCCGCGCCTGCGGTCGGGTGTGACCAGCTGGGCGCGCTGCCCGGCCGGGATCAGCTCCCAATCGGCCGGGTCGGCGGTCGGGTAGAAGCGCTGTAGCTGCCGGAACTTCCGGCGCGGCGACGCGAGCAGTTCGGTGATCAGATAGCGCACCAGATCGAGGTTCTGCAGGCCCGCGGCCACCAGCGGCACGATGTTGTGCGGTCGCAGCGTGGTGAACAGGTCGGTCAGTTTCCCGTGCCGCAGCAAGCGGGTACTGAAGGTGGCGTAGGGGCCGAACAGCAGCGCGGCCGACCCGTCGACCTCGCGGCGGTCGAGGTGCGGCACCGACATCGGCGGTGCGCCGAGCGCGGCCTGGCTGTAGACCTTGGCGGTGTGTTCGGCGACGACATCGGGATTCGTCGTCCGCAGGAACTGCGCGCCCAGCGGGAACACGCCGTACCCACGCACCTCGGGCAGGCCCGCTCGTTGCAGCAGCCGCAGCGCGTAGCCGCCCGCGCCGACGAACACGAAGCGCGTGCGCACCCGAAAACGCCTGCCGCTGTCCAGATCCCGGCCGCGCACGGTCCACAGACCGTCCTTGTCCCGGGTGAGCCCGGTGATCTCGCGGTGCAGCCGCACCGCGTTGCCCGCCGTGGTCATCGTCGACAGCAGCGACCTGGTCAGCGCGCCGAAATCGACATCGGTGCCCGCGGTGTGCCGGGTGGCGGCCATGGCTTCGCCGTCGGCCCGGCCGCGCACCAGCAGCGGCGCCCACCCGGCGATGACGGCGCGGTCTTCGGTGTACTCCATCGCGGCGAAGGCGGGCCGCTCGCGCAGGGTCGCGTAGCGCTGCCGCAGGTAGCTGATATCCCGGTCGCCGAACACCACGGTCACGTGCGGGGTCGGGGTGGTGAAGGTCGCCGGGTCGAGCTCGCCGCGACGGGCCAGTGCCGCCCAGAACCGCCGGGTGAGCTGGAACTGCTCGGCGATCCCGGCCGCGCGGTCGCCGTCACCGGGGTCGGGCATGTAGTTGAGTTCGCACAGGCCGGAGTGGCCGGTGCCCGCGTTGTTCCAGGGATGGCTGCTCTCGGCGGCGGGCTCGCCGAGCCGCTCGAACAGCGCGATCGACCAGTCCGGCGCGAGCGTGCTGAGCAGGGCGCCGAGCGTGGCCGACATGATGCCGCCGCCGATCAGCACCGCGTCGAGAATGTCGTCGCCGCCGCCGGATGCGGGGTGGCGGGGTGTCGTCTCGGTCATCGTCGAACCTCCCGTGAGCTGTGTACCGTCATCGTCACGCGACCGAGAGTGATCCGTCCAATACGGAATCATCGCGGATATCATCCGAATATGGATGATTCAGGCGACGGGGGAGCGCAGACGCTCGCGCCGCTGCTGGCCGCGTTCGATGCGGCGGCGGGCGAAGGGCACATCACCAGGGCGGCCGAGCGCCTCGGCGTGCCGCAGTCCTCGGTGAGCCGTCGGATCAAGACACTCGAGCAGACGCTCGGGGTAGCGCTGTTCCAGCCGGTCGGGCGCGGCGTGACGCTCACGCCGCAGGGCCGTGAGCTCCACGAACGCACGCGCGGCCTGGTGCGCTCTCTCGACGACGCGGTGCGCCGGGTGCGCGCCGACGCCGACCCCGACAACGGGCTGGTCCGCTTCGGTTTCCCGCTGACCCTGGGCCCGGTGAGCATTCCGTCGCTGCTGGCCCAGTTCCACACCAGGGCGCCGAGGATCCGGCTGCACCTGGTGCAGGCACACGGTGAGGCGCTGGCCGAACAGGTGCGCGCGGGCGGGCTCGACCTGGCGGTGATGATCCCGCCGCCCGCGGACCTGCCGACGGTGCCGCTGGGCAGGCAGCGCATCGACCTGCACGTGGCCCGCACCCATCCGCTGGCCGGCCGCGCCCGGGTCGATCTCGCCGAGCTGGCCGACGCGGCGTTCATCGCCAACCCGCCCAGTTACCAGCTGCGCAATTTGCTCGACAGCTGGTGCGCCGCAGCCGGTTTCACGCCGCGCGTGCTGTTCGAGATCACCGAGTTCGAGACCCTGCGCGAACTGGTCGCGCTCGGGCTCGGCGTCGCGCTGCTACCTGCCGCCGAGATTCCGCACCCCGATCTGGTGGTCGTGCCGATCGATGGCGAACGCGACCGCGAGATCGGCCTGGTCTCGGGAGACCATGGCCCGACACTCGCGGTCGCGCGGCTTCGGGATTTCCTGATCGCGCACACGGCGCGACTCGGGTGGTAGAGCGGATCAGTCCTGGGCGATACCGGCGTCGACGCCGCGGGCGGCGAGCCACGGGTGCGGGTCGATCGGGGCGCCGTAGAGCGAGCCGTCCTGGACGTGCACCTCGTAGTGCAGGTGGGGGCCGGTCGACTGGCCACGGTTACCGACGGTGGCGATGACGTCACCGGCGTTCACGTGCTGACCGGTCTGGACGAGGATCTCGTTGATGTGACCGTAGACGCCGATGGTGCCGTCGTCCTGCAGGATGCGGACCCACAGGCCGAAGCCGGAGGCGGGTCCGGTCTCGATGACGGTACCGTCGGTGACCGAGAAGACCGGCGCGCCGATCGGGTCACCGAAGTCGATGCCGTTGTGCGCGGCACCCCAGCGAGCGCCGAAGTAGGAGGTCAGCCGTCCGTTGACCGGGCGAACGGTGTGCGGGCGCGGCGGCGGCGGGGGCGGGGCGAGGGCCTGCAGCGGCGGCAGCGCGAGCGCGACGGCCTCGCGGTGCTCTTCCCACGGGATCGGGGCGGACGCGGGGGTCTCGCCCTGCGGCCCCTGGGCCTCGGCGGGGGTGTAGGCGGTGAAGCGGTACGGCGACTGGCCCGCGTGGACACCTTCGGTGGCGGCGGCGGTGATGCTGGTGTCGGAAACCGGGGCCTCGGGCTCACCGAAGGTGGCGACCGAGGTTCCCACGAGTGCGGACAAAGCCACCGCACCCGCGACAACGCCTCCCCAGCGACCGGCGAGGGCGTCGGAGACTCGAGCGGATAACGGGTTGGTCACGAACATGTTTCGAACGTAGCGAAACCGTGATCTCGACGGCGAATGATGTGGCTGCGATCACGATCGGCTATAACGCCAGTTGATCTATAACGACACCATAACGAATGCGGGAATTCCGAGGAGCGACCGGGGGGAATCCCCAGGACGCAAGATCATTGCCGAACCTCGGCTTCCCGGGGACACTGATTCAGTGGACGCTAACGGAGTTCGGGCCATCACCGCGCTGGCCGACCCCACCCGGCGCGTGATCTTCGAGGCTTTGCCCTCGGGTCCGCGGTCGGTGGCCGACCTCGCCGCGGCCGCCGGAATCACCAGCTCGGCGGCCTCCCAGCACCTGCGCGTCCTCCGCGAAGCTCACCTGGTGAGCATGCGCCGCGACGGCAACCGGCACCTGTACTCCCTGGACCCGCGCGGCCTCAACGACGCCCGCGACTACCTCGAGCAGTTCTGGCCCAGTGCGCTGGCCGCGCACGCCGCCGCCCTGCGCGACGCCGCGGCGTCAGGTCAGCCGACCCGGCGGTAACGCAATCGGGTCGATTCCGCCCAGTCCTGCTTGTCCAGCTGTGCGTCGACCGCAGCGATCACCTCGGGCACGCCGATCCGCAGCAGCCCCGGGTCGGGTACCCGGCCCTCGGGGTCGCCCACCTGGCCTGCCCACAGCACCGCGTGCCTGCCGAGCAGGTGGGCGGGCGGACCGCCGCGGCGCGGCGGCGTCGGGCCGAACAGCAGCACCGTGCGGGTACCGAAGGCCGTCGCCAGATGCGCGACACCGGTGTCGCCGCTGATCACGAGGGCGGCCTCGGCGACCGTGGCCGCCAGATCGGTGAGGTTCTGCCTGCCCGCCAGCACCCGGTCGTCGGGCAGTCCGGCCTGGGCGGCGACCTGGACCGCGATCTCGCGTTCGAACGGGTCGCCGGTCAGCACGACGTCGCGGCCCAGCACCAGCAGATGCCGGACCACGGCCGCGAAACGTTCCGGCGGCCAGCGGCGCGCGGGCGCCCCGGCGCCGACGTGCACGACCACGCAGTCGCGGCGGCTGATCGACGCCACCGGCGGCACCAGCCCCAGATTGCGGCGATCGGCCGCGATGCCCTCCGCTTCCAGCAGCCGGCACCACCGATCGACGACATGAGCTTCCGGGTCCCAACGGGGACCGGCGGGCCTGGGCGAGGCGGGGGAGCGGTGACCGATGATCCGCGCGGCGCCGGTGTCGGCGAGCGCGCGGGCACTGGCGCCATCGGCGCCGTGCAGGTTCACCGCGAGTTCGGGCGCGGGCCCGTCCCAGATCAGGGCGGCCGGATCGGCGGTGGGCACCAGTTCGTCGACCGAGGAGATCAGGTCGACGATCCGCTCCAATCGATGCGGCGCCGCCAGCACGATCTTGCTCCTGGGTTCGGCCCGACGCAGAGCACGCAGAGCCGGGACCGCGGCGAGGACGTCACCGAGGCCCCGAGCTTGCAGCACGAGTACAACCGACACCTTCATGACCTACCCGGGACCTGTACCGACCAAACGTTCGCGCATGCGACGACGTGGCGGTCGTCACGCGGGGAGGTCACGGCCACGGTCGGCGGGCGGTGGGTGATCGCGACACGATCACGGCTCCAGCTAATATCGGGAAAACGAGAGCTACCGGGCATAACATCTCGTCATGACGACAAATACCGTGCTGGAGAGCCCAATTGCGGCTCTTGCCAAGAAAACCTGGCAAACAATTCTGGTCACCGGCCTCCTCGCGGTGGTCCTCGGCATCATCGTGCTGGTGTGGCCCGGTCCGTCGCTGCTCGTGGCGGGCATTCTGTTCGGTATCTACATGGTTGTCAGCGGCGTCTTCCAGTTGATCGCCGCCTTCACCCATCTGCCGAGCACCAGCTTCCGCGTGCTCTCGTTCATCAGCGGTGTGCTGTCGCTGATCATCGGCATCTTCTGCTTCCGCGACGATCTCACCTCGATCTTCCTGCTGGGGTTGTGGATCGGCATCAGCTGGCTGTTCCGTGGCGTCGCGGTGCTGTTCGCCGCGGTGTCCGACAAGGGCGTGCCCGGCCGGGGCTGGCAGATCTTCTACGGCATCATCAGCGCGATCGCGGGTGTCATCCTGATCGTGTGGCCGATCAATTCGCTGGCGACCCTGACCGTGGTGGTCGGTATCTTCCTGATCGTCATCGGCATCATGGAGATCATCACCGCCTTCGGCGTCCGCAAGGATTCGCACCTGCTGGAGCAGCAGGGGCTGTAATACACGGAGAAAGTTCGTCGGGAATCGGCCGGTGCCTTCGGGCACCGGCCGCTTTCCTGTGAACTACGCTCGCCAATCATGGAATTCGTTTACAACCTGGTGGTCGTCACCCATCTGCTTGGCATGGCCGCCGTGGTCGGCGGCTTCGCAGCCTCGCGCCCGGTCGTCTCGGCGCTGATGGTGTGGGGTGCGCGGGTCCAGCTCATCACCGGACTGGTCCTGGCCGGGCTGGCCTCGGCGGTCGATTCGCTGGGCAAGGATCCGGACACAACCAAGCTGGCCGTGAAACTGGCGATCTCGGTCGTGGTCGTCGCGCTCGCCGAGATGGGCCGGGCCGATGCCAAACGCGGCAAGCAGATCGACTGGATGACCGACGCCGCCGGCGGACTCGCGATCGTCAACGTGCTCGTCGCCGCTCTCTGGAACTGAGTACCTCAGACGCGCGTGAGCAGATCGGCCGCCACCCGGTCGGGGATCTCGAGGTGCGGGCAGTGTCCCGCGTCCGGGTACTCGACCAGGTCGGCGCCGGGGGAGCGGTGGGTGATCGCGGCGGCCATGTGCTCGCCCGTCACGGGATCACGTCGGTAGTGCGTCGCGCCCAGGGCCGGGTCCAGCGGGTGATCCGGTGAGAAGACCTCACTCCAGCTGCGGACGAACAGCGACTCGGGACTGCCACCGATCCCAGAGGTCCGTCATCGCCCCTCCTGAGTCCCTGCCTGTCCTGCCGACCGAATGTAGTGGGCGAACGCGGGCACTGCCACCGCGGCGGTACCGTCGCGGGATGGAGTTTCTCGGGATCCATCATGTCGCGATCATCGCGACCGACTACGCCCGCTCGAAGCGCTTCTACACCGAAATTCTCGGTGGGACAGTGCTCGCCGAGAACTACCGGGCCGATCGGGACTCCTGGAAGCTCGACGTCACCCTGCCGGGTGGGTGCCGGATCGAGTTGTTCTCGTTTCCCGATCCGCCCGCGCGCCCGAGCAGGCCCGAGGCGGCGGGCTTGCGGCATCTCGCCTTCGTGGTCGCCGATGTGCCCGCCGCGCTCACCGCTCTGCGCGAACGCGGCGTCCGCACCGAGGAAGTGCGCACCGACGAGTACACCGGCCAGCACATGGCCTTCTTCTTCGACCCCGACGACCTGCCGCTCGAGCTGTACGAGGGTTAGTCGGCCGCGCGGGCCCGGCGCGTCAATTCGACCGTCGCCGAGCGCAGTTCGCCGATCTCCGACAGCGGTGCGGCGTACCCGACCCGGGTGCGCGCGACGCCGCGCGGCGTCTCGACCCGCAGGTCGAGGCCGTAGCGGTCGGCTCGTTCGCAGACCGCGGCGGTCGCGTCGGGGAAGCCGCCGAGCCGGGTGGCCATCGCCAGCAGGGCGTCGGCGTGGTCGGCGTTGAGGTGGGCGATGCCGGGGGTGGCCAGCGGCACGATCGGATCCGGCTGGGCCGCCAGGTACTCCTGCGCCGACGCGGAGTCCATCCGGCCGTATCCGCCGACCCAGCGCACCCGCTGCACGCGCAGCACCCAGAGGGTGAAGTCGCTGTAGTCGATGTAGTACTTCGCGGCCGGAATGGCTGCCAGATGGGCAGCGCGCGCGGCGTCGGCCTCGGCGCCCTCCGGTCGTTCCACCACGCCGGCCAGGGTGATCCGGGTGCCCGCCAGCGGGTCGGCCGGGATATCCGGGGTCACGATCGCGATGCTGGCGCGCGGGTCGGCGGCCAGGTTGCGGCCGTGTTCGGCCAGCCGCGAGACGCTCAGGACGGGCGCGCCGTCGAGCAGTCCGTAGGTGATGAACGACGCCCACGGCGCGCCGTCGGCGGTGAGACTGGCCAGGGTGCCGGTATTGGTGGCCGCCGCAATGGTTCTGGCCTCCTCGGCCGCCGAGGGGCGGGCCTCGTTGGCCAGGGGAGCGGTCGGCAGCGGGATGGAGGGTGCGTCGCCGGGGTCGCCGTGGTCGAGAGTCATGGCCACAGCGTATCCACCCGTACCGCCCTGCGGGGCATGCTCGTCAGCCAGCTGTACAGCGCCGCGTACACCGCGTCGTGATTGAGCAGGCTGAAATGGTTCGCCGCGGGCACGTGCAGGCCGTTGACCGCGTCGAAGCCGATCCGGCGGGTCCGGCCACGTCCCGAGCCGCTCCCGGTGAGCACCATGCCGTCGCCGACCACCCGCCCCAGCGGGTGCTGCGGGCTGCGGGTGACGGTCGCGGTGACGAAGTAGTGGTCGGCGCCCGCGATCAACGGCACCTCGCGGACCGCCCGCGCGCGCAGCGCGTCGGTATCGAGGTCGCGCCAGTCCTCGTCGACGAGCGAGCCCTGCCGCAGGTCGCGGATGCCCGCACTGCGCCTGCGCAGGAGCTTGCTCAGTGGACGGGTCTCCGGCAGCAGGTCCAGCGCCGCCGCGGCGTAGTGCGCGATCTGCTCCAGCGGGGCGCCGAGATGCGGGGAACCGAGGCAGACCACCTGCCGAACCGCGCGCACCCAGGCCTCGTCCGCCTCGTCGGCCAGGTGGCAGGCGCCGCGCGCGACCAGACCGCCCATCGAATGACCGAGCAGGCAGATCTCGTGCACCGGCAGCGGCCAGGCCGCGACCAGACGGGCCAGCAGGGCGCTGAGCTGGGCGGCGTTCTCGGAGATGTGCAGGCCGGTGTTGTAGCGCACGAGGATCGGGGTGTAGCCGAGGTCTTCCTCGAGCCGGTCACCGTAGGTCGGGCGGCCGCCGAGCCGCCAGGCGTGCTCGGTCTCCACGAGCCCGTGCAGTTGCACGACCAGTCGCGTCGTCGGCACGGCGACGTGGGCCGCCAGCTGTTCCGGCGGGACGGGCGCGCCGTCGACGCGGAAGGTCATGGGGGGAGGCCAGGATCGGCGCCTCGTCCTCGAGCGCGTCGCCGATCAGACCCTGGAGGGCGGCCAGGACACCCGCGCCCCAGACGGTGCGCGACGGCGCGGTCACGCCGGGCATCTGGACCGCGCTCGCGACCTCGCCGACCACGAACCCCGTCCCGCCGACCACCGCGTACACGCCGTCGGTGAGCGCGTCGTGCACGACCTTCACCGGATCCGCGGCGGGACCGACCCCGAGTCTTACCGCCGCGAACACGCGGTCGGAGATGGCGCGGTGGATGGCCGCGATGCCGTCGACCGCGCCGACGAATTCGTCGCCGGCCAGGCGCGTGAGCGCCTGCACCTCGGCCTGGGGTTGGGGGAGCTGCTCGGTCACGGGTTTGAGAGTACAACTGTGCACTGAAATGCGCCGCGTGTGGGGCCGATTCGGGAGAAAGGCCAGCGCCGGGGGTTCGCTGTGCTCATGTGTCACAATGAGCAATGTCGATACTGCGATATGCGCATTAAAACATGTATTCGACTCGAGCCAGCCAACTGAAAAGGAAGGCGAGGACGGCGGGGGAGGCCCCGCCGTCCTCGCGACGGACCACGTCACGGTCGATGGATGATCGCGTACCAGAGCGCGCCCATCGTGCCGAGGACGAAAAGCGGTGAGATGACCCAGGTCTCGACCCGGTTCCCGGTCCGCTCGATCAACGGCACCCGGGTCCGCAACGGGAACGGCCACAGCAGGCGGCAGCCGCGATCGGTGAGGCAGTCGCCGAGCAGGTGGGCCAGGCAGCCGAGGCCGACGCAGATCGGCAGCCAGACCGGCCGGTCGACGATCCAGTGATCCACCGCGAAGGTGCCCGCCGTCGCCAGCACGATCACGGTGCCGTAGGTGCGCAGGCTCTTCCCCGGCGGGCACAGGTGCAGCGACCGCACCGCCAGCGCGAGCAGGAAGAACACCAGGCCCAGGGTGAACGGCCTGCCGAGATAGTGCTCACCGGCCCAGGTGGCGGCGACCGCGACGACCACGAACAGCAGCGAGTGGGTACCGTGCCGGTGCCCACCGGAGAGCCAGGAGATCAAGCGGCACAGGTGATGTGACACCGGGCCCAGCACATGCGAGATGGTTCCGCTCGGATGATCCGCGTCCGGCAGCAGCGCGGCACCTGCGGTCAGCAGGGTGCCCATGATCAGTTCGGCGATCCCGAATCGTGTGGTGTCGCTGTCGAACAGAGGGAAAGCGGCGACCGTGAGCGGGAGCGCCGCGGCGGTCCCCGCCCAGGCCAGCGCCCCACTGGTCGCGTGTGAATGTCCAAGCACCCCGCAACGTTAGTCGACCTCACTATCTCGACGCATATGCCGAGGAAGGCGGGAATGCGGGGTGCGCCAGGATGGTTGGCGCAACCGGATGGTCGAGATCATGCCGGGCTTCGCCGAGTACCGGGAGAAGACCAGCCGCGAGATCCCGGTGTTCGCGGTGTCGCGGGTGAGTTAGGCGCAGGCTCGAGCCGAATCCTTGCCGGGGCGGGTGAGCTGCTGGTTTCATCGGCTCCGTGACCGAAACCACCGACGCGCCCCGCATCGTCCACGCCTCCCGCGAGATCGCGGCGAGCGCCGCCACCCTTTTCGAACTGATCGCCGACCCCGCTCAGCAGCCGCGCTGGGACGGCAACGACAATCTCGCCGAGGCGGCGGCGGGCCAGCGGGTGAAAGCCGTCGGTGACGTGTTCACCACGACGCTGACCACCGGCGCCGACCGGGACAACCACATCGTCGAGTTCGAGGAGGGCCGCCGCATCGCGTGGCACCCCTCCGAGCGCGGCAAGACCCCGCCCGGTCACCTGTGGCGCTGGGAGCTGGAGCCGATCGACGACACCACGACCCGGGTGACCCACACCTACGACTGGACGCAGCTGCACGACGAGCTGCGCCAGGTCAGGGCCGAGGCGACCACCTCGGACAAGCTGCGGGCCTCGGTGGACCGGCTGGCCGAGGTCGCCGAGACGGCCTGATCGGCCGCTGCGCGACAGCGAAACACCCCGCGACTCCGAGCGAGTCGCGGGGTGTTTCATGACCGGCGATCAGGCCAGGTCGAACCGATCCAGGTTGCTCACCTTGGTCCACGCGGCGACGAAGTCGCGCACGAACTTCTCCTTCGCGTCGTCGGTCGCGTAGGCCTCGGCCACGGCACGCAGCTGCGAGTTCGCGCCGAACACCAGGTCGACGCGGCTACCGGTCCAGGTGAGCGCGCCGGTCGCGCTGTCCCTGCCCTCGTAGACGTTGTCGTCGGTGGCCGACGGCGCCCACTCGGTGCCCATGTCGAGCAGATTGACGAAGTAGTCGTTCGTCAGCGCGCCCGGCGTCGTGGTGAGCACGCCGACCGGCGACTGCTGGTAGTTCGCGCCGATCACGCGCAGACCACCGACCAGGACCGTCATCTCCGGCGCGCTCAGGGTGAGCAGGTTCGCCTTGTCGACGAGCAGGTACTCGGCCGGGACCCGGGCGTCCTTGGCCAGGTAGTTGCGGAAACCGTCCGCCTTGGGCTCGAGCGCCGAGAAGGACTCGACGTCGGTCTGCTCCTGGGTGGCATCGGTGCGGCCCGGCGTGAACGGCACCGTCACCGCGTAACCGGCGGCCTGCGCGGCCTGTTCGACACCGACCGCGCCACCGAGGACGACCAGATCCGCGAACGACACCTGGGCGCCGCCCGTGGCGTTGAACGACTCCTGGATGCCCTCGAGCGTGCGCACGACCTGCGCGAGCTCGTCGGGCTGGTTGACCTCCCAGCCCGCCTGCGGCTGCAGGCGCAGGCGACCGCCGTTGGCGCCGCCGCGCTTGTCGCTGCCACGGAACGACGAGGCCGCCGCCCATGCCGTCGACACCAGCTGCACGACCGTGAGCCCCGAGGCCTGGATCTGGCTCTTGAGGGTCGCGATCTCGGTGTCACCGATCAGCGCGCCGGTGTGCGCGGGGACCGGGTCCTGCCACAGCAGCTCCTCGGACGGCACCAGCGGGCCGAGGTAGCGCACGACCGGACCCATGTCGCGGTGGGTGAGCTTGTACCAGGCGCGCGCGAACGCGTCGGTGAGCTCGGCCGGGTTCGCCAGCCAGCGCCGGGTGATCTGCTCGTAGATCGGGTCGAGGCGCAGCGACAGATCGGTGGTCAGCATGACCGGGGTGCGCTTCTTGGTGGCGTCGAACGGGTCGGGCACGGTGTCCGCGCCCGCGCCGTCCTTCGGGATCCACTGGTGGGCGCCCGCCGGGCTCTGGCTGAGCTCCCATTCGTAGCCGTAGAGGGTCTCCAGGAAGTTGTTGTCCCAGGTGATCGGCGTGCTGTTCCAGATGCCTTCCAGACCACTGGTGATCGCGTCGGCGCCGACGCCGGTGCCGAAGCTGCTCTTCCAGCCCAGGCCCTGCTGCTCGAGCGGCGCGGCCTCGGGCTCGGGGCCGACGAGGTCGGCGGGCCCGGCGCCGTGGGTCTTGCCGAAGGTGTGCCCGCCGACGATCAGCGCGGCGGTCTCCTCGTCGTTCATCGCCATCCGGGCGAAGGTCTCGCGGATGTCGATCGCGGCCTTGATCGGATCCGGATTGCCGTTGGGGCCTTCCGGATTCACGTAGATCAGGCCCATCTGGACCGCGGCGAGCGGACGCTCGAGGTTGCGCTCACCGGTGTAGCGCTCGTCGCCGAGCCAGGTGCTCTCCGGACCCCAGTAGACGTCCTCCTCCGGCTCCCACGCGTCGACGCGACCGCCGCCGAAACCGAAGGTGGGAAAGCCCATCGACTCGAGCGCGACATTGCCGGCGTAGACGATGAGGTCGGCCCAGGACAGCTTCTTGCCGTACTTCTTCTTGACCGGCCACAGCAGGCGGCGGGCCTTGTCCAGGCTGGCGTTGTCGGGCCAGCTGTTGAGCGGGGCGAAGCGCTGCATGCCCGAGCCGGCGCCGCCGCGGCCGTCGCCGACGCGGTAGGTGCCCGCCGAGTGCCAGGCCATCCGGATGAAGAACGGGCCGTAATGGCCGAAGTCGGCGGGCCACCAGGGCTGCGAGGTCGTCATGACCTGCTCGATGTCCTGCTTCACCGCGGCCAGATCGAGGGTCGCGAACTCGGCCGCGTAGTCGAAGTCGTCGTCCATCGGGTTCGCCACCGGCGGATTCTTCTGCAGGATCGTGAGATTGAGCTGATGCGGCCACCAGTCACGATTGCTGCCACGGATGTCGGCGGAGGCGAACGGGCGAGCCGATGTCACGGGGCAGCCATTGTCACCGGGTTCCGTGTTGGCTTCCGCGATAGGTGGATGTTCCTCGGGCACGGTGAGTCCTTTCATGGGAGTGATGGTGATGTCGTGCAGTCGGGGCAGCGGCCCCAGTAGATGACTTCGGCTTCGTCGACGACGAAACCGGTGTCATCGAGAGCGGTCAGACAGGGCGCATCGCCGACTGCGCAGTCGACATCGACAATCACGCCACAGGATCGGCACACCAGGTGATGATGGTTGTCGCCGACCCGGGTCTCGTACCGGGCGACGGTGCCCATGGGCTGGATCCGCCGGAGCAGGCCCGCGGTGGTGAGTACGCGCAGCACGTCGTAGACGGCCTGGTGGCTCACCGCGCCGAGGGTGCCCCTGACCCGGCTCAGGATGGTGTCGGTATCGGCGTGCGGATGCTGGTGCACGGCGGTGAGCACCGCCAGACGCGGCGCCGTGACGCGCAGGGAAGCCGCGCGGAGCATGCGCTCGAAGTCCGATGTGGTGGACACATTCCAGATTATTACTCGTTCCAGATGGCAGCGGAAGCATTTCCGGCCAAGTGACCCGGGCCACATCTATACGCCGCCGTATGTGGCGGAAGCTGCTGGGACTGCGGCTCGCGGCCGCTGCGGCGGTCACGCGAGCAGTGAGCCGGGACCGCCCCCCGGCGGACCGACCGCTAGGTGGTCACCGGGGTGCGGGTGGCGCGTTCGATGAGGTACTCGACGAGATGGGTGAGTACCGCCTTGGCCGAGGGCCGGTCGCGGGCGTCGCAGAGCACCACGGGGGTGTTCGGGTCGAGGTCGAGCGCGTCGCGCACCTCGTCGACGGTGTAGCGGGGCGCGCCTTCGAAGCAGTTCACCGCGATCAGGAACGGCAGCCCGCGCCGCTCGAAGAAGTCCACCGCCGCGAACGAATTGCTCAGCCTGCGGGTGTCGGCGAGCACGATCGCGCCGAGCGCGCCGCGGCACAGCTCGTCCCAGAGGAACCAGAACCGGTCCTGGCCGGGGGTGCCGAACAGGTACAGCACGAGATCGCGGTCGATGGTGATGCGGCCGAAGTCCAGCGCGACCGTGGTCGTCGACTTCTGTTCCACCCCCGACAGGTCGTCGACGCCGGTGCTGACCTCGGTGATCAGCTCCTCGGTGCGCAACGGTGCGATCTCGCTGATCGAGGAGACCATCGTGGTCTTGCCGACGCCGAAGCCGCCGGCGATGAGGATCTTCACCGAGGCGGCCAGATGCTGCCCGCCCGGTGCCGTGGGGTCAAAGTTTTCGGATGCCATCCAGAACCGCTCGCAATACGTTGAGGTCTCCGACGCCGGCCTCGGCCGTCACGGGAGCCCGGAAGATGAGGTGGCCCTCGCCGATGAGATCACCGACGAGGATCTTGGTCACCGCCAGAGGAAGTTTCAGCACGGCCGAGACCTCGGCCACCGACTGCGCGCGCTTGCACAACTGTGCGATCGTCGCGTATTCGGGTTCCGGGCGCCGCAGGGTGGGGCGGGATGCACCGCCACCACCACCGTGAGCATGTCCAGGTCGTGCGCCGCACCCATGGTGCGGCCGCGGGTCACCGCGTACGGGCGGACCAGGGGTCCGGCCGCGTCGTCGAACCACGGATCGCCGAGTCGAGTCATGGTGCTGCTTCCTATAGCTCTGCCAGTCCGTGCCGCGGCTCGGTCGACAGGTAACTGCCGACCCGCTGCACGGTGAGGTTCATTTCGTAGGCGACCATGCCGAGATTCGCCGACTCGTTCGCCTGCAGCGCCAGGCACGCGTTGTCGCCCGCCGAGGTGACGAACAGGACCGCACGATCGAGCTCGATCACCGCTTGCCGCACACCACCGCCGTCGAACCGGCTGCCCGCGCTGCGCGCGAGACCGTAGAGCGTCGACGACATGGCGGCGAAGTGTTCGGCGTCCTCGCGCTTCATCTGCGAGGAACGTCCGAGCAGCAGCCCGTCGGTGGACAGCACGACCGCGTAGCGGACCCCCGCCAGCCGGTCGACGAGATCGTCGAGCAACCAGTTGAGATCACCGGGGTGGGAAGAGTTCACCTCAGCCTTCCTGTTCATCCTGATTCGATTGATCAGTGGTCTTGCGGGGTGTTGCGTTCAGCTGCCCCCGCCGCGCTGTGTCTGTTCATCCTGATTCGGTTGATCAGTGGTCTTGCGGGGTGTTGCGTTCAGCTGCCCCCGCCGGGCTGTGTCTACTCATCCTGACTAGGTTCGATCAGTGGTTTGCGACCCTGCCGGGTGCCGTTCTCGATCGCGGACATGATGTCGCGCGCCTGTTCGGCCGAGCGGGGCCGCTCCGGGGCGGGGGGCGCCTCCGGGGTGGCCGGGTCCTCGGTGAGTTCGGGTGCCAGGTTGGTCTGGCGCTGGCGGCGCGGCAGGGCCGGGCGCTCGTCGGAGCCGTGCGTCTCGACCGGGGGCAGCTCCGGGGCAGGCGCCACCGGACGCGGCGGCGCGGGCGGTTCGGCGACCAGGGTGGCCACCGCCGTCGGCGCCGGTGCGGTTTCGATCGCGGCGACCGGCGCGGGCTCGGGTGCGGGCGCGGGCAGTCCGCGCCGCAGCGGACCGGTGGTGGCGGGCGGCATCATCGAGGTGTCGGAGTCGCCGGCGAGTAGCGACAGCGGGATGAGCACGATCGCGCGGATGCCGCCGTAATCGGACTCGCTGAGCCGCACCGAGACACCGTGCGAGGTCGACAGCCGGGCGACGACGAACAGGCCGAGCCGTGAGTCCGAGGACAGCGTGCCGACACCGAAGTCCGGCGGATCGGCCAGCATGTCGTTGTAGCGGACCAGGTCCTCGGGGCTCATGCCCATGCCCTGGTCGGTGATCTCGATGACCACGCCCTTGCCGACGACGTTGCCGCCTGCCTCGACCCGCGACTGCGGCGGAGAGAACGCGGTCGCGTTGTCGACGAGCTCGGCGAGCAGGTGCACGAGGTCGGCCACGACGGTGCCGACGATCTCCACCTCGGGCAGCTTGGTGACGCGCACCCGGGCGTAGTCGAGCGTCTCGCCGATGGCGCTGCGCACGATATCCATCACCGGAACCGGCTTGCGCCACTGACGTCCGGGCCTGCCGCCGCCCAGGATGATCAGGTTCTCGGCGTTGCGGCGTTCGCGGGTGGCCAGGTGGTCGAGCCGGAACAGGGTCTCCAGCAGCGCCGGATCCTCCTGGCGGCGTTCGGCCTCGTCGAGGATCTCGAGCTGGCGGTGAACCACGATCTGGCTGCGGTGGGCGATATTGAGGAACACCGCGCGCACACCCTCACGGGTGCGGGCCTCGTCGACGGCGGCACGCAGCGCGGCCGAGGCGGCGTGCTCGAAGGCTTGGGCGACCTGACCGATCTCGTCCTTGCCGAAGTCCAATGAGGGGGAGGTCTGCACGGCGTCGATGTCGCCGCCTTCGCGCAGCGCGCGCATGGTGGCGGGCAGCTGTTCGTCGGCGAGGGCGAGGGTTTCGGTCCGCAGTCTGCGCAGGCGGCGGATGATCCGGTTGGCCAGGATCACCGCGACCAGGAACACCAGCACACTGAGCGCGAGCACGCCGCCGCCGGCGAGGGCCGCGTTGATCTCGGCGCGGTGCGCGGTGTCCTCGGCCAGCTTCTGGACGTGCCGGTTGTGCGCGGTGTACGCGTCGAGCATGGCCCGGTTGATTTCGGCTGCCGCGCTCTGCCATTCGGGCGTAGACAGCGGCAGTGCCGCGGCGGCCGTCTGCTTGGCCGAGGTGCCCGTGGTCTGCGTGGCCGGTGCCGCGAAGCGCTGCACGACGGCCGATTCCATCGCGCTGAGCTGCTGCCAGTTCGACGACGACAGCAGCGCGGTGAGCGCGGTGCGCTGGGCTTCGTCGATTTCGGCGGCGACATTGGCGATTTCGTTGTGATAGAAGCCGCTCTGCTTGACGAACTCGTCGAGCGGAATGGTGGTGGGGCCACCGGAGGTCACCATCGATACGGCGAGGGCGTTGCTGCGCGACATCGCCTCGGCGGCGTTGAGCAGGCGCATGCCCTCGCCGACGCCGGAGGCGACCACGGCGTCGGGGGCGGCGCGCTCGGCGACCTTGGTGCCCTGGGAGAAAACGTCGAGCAGCTTGTTGTAGAACATGTACGCGTCGGAAGCGGGCAGCAGGCCGGCGTCGGCACCGCCGCGTACACCGGCCAGATGTGTACCGAGAGTGTTGAATCCACCCTTGTCGTCGCCGATGTTGGAATCGTCGACCTCGCGGATGCTCTCGGAGGCCTTGATCAGGCCGCGAAACGCGGCGTCGAGCCGGGCGCGGGCGGGTGCGAGAGCGGCCTGGGCGGTCTCGTCACCGGCCAAGTGGGCCAGGGTGAGCTGGCGTTCGGATTGGACGGCCTCGATGAGCTCGCGCGTGTAAGGCACCGCCGCTTGCATTTCCGAAGCCCAGGTCTTGGCCTTGTTGCTCTCGTCGACCAGGTAGCCCGCCGTTCCGACGCCGACCACCACCAGCGTGAGACTGGGGATGAGAGCGATCGCCAGAATCCGGGTTCGAACACCGAGCCTCGCTAAGAACATCGCTATAACGTAACGGAATTGTTGCAGTCTTGACCTGCGTGTCTCGCTGAGCGAGACGTGATTTGGTTTGCGCGGGAACGTCTTTGCTATGCGCGGACCCGCACGGGATACGGCGAGCTCGCCCCGCCGGCTGAGCCGCGATGGCCCAGTCGGCGGGGGCTCGCCATGACCTGACAGCGCCGGGAAGGTCCTACCAGGTCAGGTCCGAGGCACCGCTACAGCGTGCGGTCGGCGCCGGTTCGTGGGGGCGGTGCGGCCGCCAGTGCCGCGTTCTCCGCGTCGGTGAGCTGCCGGGCGCGCAGCACGAAGCGCATGCCCTGGCCGGCTTCCAGTGATTCGGCGCTGGCGTGCCCACGCACCGCGTCGACGGTGAGGTGGGTGTCCTTCCAGCATTCGAACTGTTCGGGGCTGATCCAGAACTCGGTGTGCCAGCTGAGCCTGCCCAGCAGGACGTCGGCCTTCTCGATCGGGAACTGCTTGGCGGACAGGCACACCGGTGCGACCTCCTCGTCGCCGCACTCGCCCGCCTGGCGGAACAACACCGGGCCGTTGTCCTCGATCAGCCTGCGCAACAGGGTCTGCGCGCGCTCGGTGATCTCCACGCGGTGGATCCGGTTCTGCATCAGAACATCCCGAGTTTCGTCGTCGAATAACTGACGAGCAGGTTCTTGGTCTGCTGGTAGTGCCCGAGCGTCATGGCGTGGTTCTCCCGGCCGAAGCCCGACTTCTTGTAGCCGCCGAACGCGGCGTGCGCGGGATAGGCGTGGTAGCAGTTGGTCCAGACCCGGCCCGCCTTGATGCCACGGCCCAGTCGATGAGCGGTGTTGATGTCGCGGGTCCACACGCCCGCGCCGAGGCCGTAGCGGGTGTCGTTGGCGATGCGGACGGCCTCGTCGACGGTGTCGAAGCGGGTGACCGCGACAACGGGTCCGAAGATCTCCTCCTGGAAGATCCGCATCGTGTTCTCACCCTCGAAGATGGTGGGTTCGATGTAGTACCCACCCGGCAGGCCGTCGACCTTGCGTGCTTCCCCTCCAGTCAGCACGCGGGCGCCTTCGGCTCTGCCGATGTCCAGGTAGGACAGGATCTTCTCGTACTGGTCGTTGCCGGCCTGCGCGCCGATCATCGTCTCGGTGTCGAGGGGATGACCTGACACGACGGCCTCGGTGCGGGCGATGCAGCGGGCGAGGAACTCGTCGTAGATCGACGAGTGGATCAGCGCGCGTGACGGGCACGTGCACACCTCGCCCTGGTTCAGGGCGAACATCACGAAGCCCTCGACGGCCTTGTCGAGGTAGTCGTCGTCGGCCGCCATCACGTCGGGCAGGAAGATGTTGGGGCTCTTGCCACCCAGTTCCAGGGTGACCGGAATGATGTTCTCGCTCGCGTACTGCATGATCAGCCGGCCGGTGGTGGTCTCGCCGGTGAACGCGATCTTGGCCACCCGCGGACTCTGGGCCAGCGGTGTGCCCGCCTCCACCCCGAAGCCGTTGACCACGTTGAGGACTCCCGGCGGGAGCAGATCCGCGATCAGCTCGACGACCAGCAGCAGCGAGGCGGGCGTCTGCTCGGCGGGTTTGATCACCACGCAGTTGCCCGCCGCCAGCGCGGGCGCCAGTTTCCACGCCGCCATCAGGATCGGGAAGTTCCACGGGATGATCTGGCCGACGACACCGAGCGGCTCGTGGAAGTGGTAGGCGACGGTGTCGGGGTCGATCTGCGAGATCGAGCCCTCCTGGGCGCGCAGGACGCCGGCGAAGTAGCGGAAGTGGTCGACGGCCAGCGGCAGATCGGCGGCCAGGGTCTCGCGGACCGGCTTGCCGTTGTCCCAGGTCTCGGCGACCGCCAGCGGCTCGATGCTGTTCTCGATCCGGTCGGCGATCTTGATGAGGATGTCGGCGCGCTCGGCGACCGGGGTCGCGGCCCAGCGGTCGGTGGCGCGGTGCGCGGCCTCGAGCGCCATGTCGATATCGGCGGCCGTGGACCTGGCCACCGTGCAGAAGGTCTCGCCGTCGACCGGCGAGGTGTTGTCGAAGTAGCGGCCTTCGATGGGGGCGGCCCAATCACCCCCGATGAAGTTGTCGTATCGGGCGGCATAGCTGACGATGCCGGTATCCGATCCGGGTTTGCCGTAGATCATGCGTCTCGCTCCTCGCGACCTCTGCGTGGTGGAACACACTATGGTCGGCGAAGGTTGGTACGAGGTTGGTGAGCGGGTTCGCCCAGCTCAGCCCTGGCGCGCGGTGTACAGACGGGCGGTGACGACGGCCCGGCGGACATCGTCGCGGGGCAGCAGGCGCAGCGCGTGCTCGTGCACCGCGATGTCGCTGGGGCAGCGCTGGCCGAAGGCCACGGCGTGCTCGGCCCGGTCGCTGTTGAGCACCGCGTTGCGGATGCCCACGTCGAGATGCGCGCGCCACTGCTCGACACCGGGGAGATCGGAACCGGGCAGCAGCGGCCCGCGGTAGAGCCACAGCGCCGAGGTGAGGTCGCCGCCCTCGATCGCGGCGAGCAGGTCGACCGCGTCGCAGGACACCGGACCGGTGAGCATGTAGCGCCGGTTGGCGATCTCGCCGCGGGTGGCCCGGCGCAGGTGCGAGACGTCGGCTTTGAGGGTGTTCAGCGAGACCGGGCGGTCGCCGTAGACGGCGGCGTGCAGCTGCTCGGGCGTGTAGCCCTCGGGTTCGAGCGCCAGCAGGGCCAGGATCTCGAGCTGGCGCGGCGGCAGCGGCACCGGCCTGCCGTCGCGCAACAGCCGTGCGGCGCCGAGGCATTCGAGCCGGACACCGGGTGCGGGTGCGGGCGCCTCGGCGCGCAGCATCGTCTCGACGGCGGTCACCAGGGCCCGCACCGAGGTCATCACCATCGGATGCGAGCGTTCCCAGGTCGAGGACAGATCGAGCACACCCACCTGGCGGCCGTCGGGGCCGTGGATCGGCGCGGAGTAGCAGACCCAGCCGTGCAGCGCGGCGACCAGGTGCTCGGCGGAGAAGACAGTGACGGCTTTGTCGTCGTGCAGTGCCAGCGACAGGCCGTTGGTGCCCATATGGCTCTCGTCCCACACCCCGCCGGGCGCGAAGTTCATCTGTTCACCCTGGCGCCGCAGGGTCCGATCACCTGCGGTCCACAAGATGGTGCCCGATTCGTCACTGACGACGGCGAGATAGCCGGATTCCTCGGCCATGCCGCGCAGTTGCCCGGCGAGTTCGGTGACCGGTCTGCGCAGCGGCGATTCCGACCAGCGGTCGCTGATGTCGTTGAAGCCGGGGGCGACGGTCTGCGCCGGGTCGACGGTGTGCAGCGAGCGCTGCCACGACTTGGCGACCTCTTCGCGGACCGGCCCGGTGTCGCGAGGCAAGTGCAGGGGGGCGCGAGGGCGCGGCCAGCTTGTTCCACTGCTTCTCGAGGGCGCCACGATAGTCCGAGAGCCGGTCCGGCCTGGGCGATCCGGCGATCGGGTCGTCGTGTGCGCCCACGTTCACTCCCTGCTCGTCGGTGGCGCCTTCCTGTCTATCAGCTGCGCCACCGCGGTGTGCACCGTTTACCGGAGGACGACCGGGTCGCCGGTGCATGCTCTGTCGTGGCGGCTTGACGCCGCCGTCGTCGGCTACTTGTTCAGGAACAGCCCGGCGATGTCGGCGTTCTTGATCGGGGTGTCGATATTGCGCTGGCCCGCGCACAGCAGGTCGACCTGCACGATCATCGAGTCGACCAGAGTGCCCGCCGGCTCGTTGTCGGTGCCGTTGCGCTGTTTGATCGCCTTGGTGATGGTGATCCGCTTGGTGTCGGGCTCCTGGTTGACGTAGTCGCGGCACGAGGTGTCGCCACCCTGGTTGAGCACCCGCTCGACCTCGGTGCAGCCGCTCGCCAGTGCCGCCAGCACCGCGACGCCGACGGCGACGGCACCGGTTCGGGTGGTGGCGTGCATGGTTCCTCCTGAGGGTCGCGCCGCGCGGGTGCGCGTCGAGTGGCCTCCAGCCTAAGCGGTCGGTCTCAGCCGCGGTGGATCCGCAGTGGAACGAGCAGTTCGGCGGCGGTGAGCGAGCCGTGATGGCCCACCATGATCGATTGGAGCGGTTCGGCCGCGGATCGGATCACGCCGGCGTCCCCTCGTGCGACGACGACCAGATCGCCGATCCGGTAGGCGGATTCGGCGGTGACCGTCGGCCCGAACCAGCCCGCCTCGATCACTTCGGCGCGGGTGCGGATCAGGAAATCACCGCCGAGCACGCCCGCCCAGGTGCCGGCCACGTCGGCGGTCGCGCCGTCGGCGGTGTAGACGTGGCGGGCGCGGGGCTCGCCGGCGAGCTCGGCGACGCCCGCGGACAGGTGCGGGTGGGTGTCGAAGTCGATCCGCTCGGTGAGTTCGACCATGCCGTGGTCGGCGGTGACGATCAGCGCCGAGCGGGCGGGCAGGCGCGCGGCCAGTTCGGCGGCGATCCGGTCGACGTGGGCCAGCTCGAATCGCCAGGCCCGCGAGGCGGGACCCCGCGCGTGCCCGGTCGTGTCGAGTTCCGAATGATAGGTGTAGACCAGGGTTTTCGGCGCCGAGCCGAGCGCGTCGAGCACACCGTCGATCAGGTCGCCGACGGAGAAGGTCGCCCGGAAGCCGCCGCCGCGCCAGCCAGCCCTGGTCAGACCCGAGCC
Organism: Nocardia fodinahabitans; assembly: GCF_052983615.1. Classification (NCBI taxonomy): domain Bacteria; kingdom Bacillati; phylum Actinomycetota; class Actinomycetes; order Mycobacteriales; family Nocardiaceae; genus Nocardia; species Nocardia fodinahabitans. Next base: position 76,124 of record NZ_JBRJJC010000001.1, on the reverse strand, counting down.
GTCCTGGTATCCGGGCGCGACCTGGATCGCGGCGACGCCTGCCGCGGTGGCGCGCTGGAAGACGGTGGGCCGTGGCTGGATTCGCTCGGGCGGGAACGCGGCGAGCGCGTCGATCTTCGGGCCCGCGCCGTTGAGCTGCCAGCGCAGGCTGTTGAACAGCCGCTGCTCCTCGGGCAGCCGCACCAGGTAGCCGACGATGCCGTGCTCCCCGGGCGGCAGGCCGGTGCCCAGGGTGGTCAGGCTGGTGGCGGTGGTGCTCGGGAAGCCCGCGGTCATGGCGGCGTCGGGCAGGCTCGACAGGAACGGCGCCGTCGCGGCATGCGCGGCCAGTGCCTGTGCGCCGAGCCCGTCGACGAGCAGGACGCACACGTGGTCGACGTCGAGACCCAGGCCGAGCCGGTCGGTCTCGCCGTCGACGCCGAGGCAGGCCAGCGCCGAGGGGAGCAGATCGGCGAGGGAGGACTCGCCGTAACGCGGGGTGAGCAAGAGTTGGTCGTTCACGCCTGTCCGGTTTCGAATCGGCTGATCAGCCCGTCGCGCAGGACGAACCGCCAGGTGGTACGCATCGAGCCCCATCGGCTGTTGGTGTAGTCGGCGGTGAGCTCGAGACCGTTATCGTCGACCGACTCGACCTCCAGATGGCCGTTGCTGCTGAAGATCTCGGCCTCGGTCCACCGCGCGAGGTCGCGTTCGACCCCGTCGTCGGACATGGTCGCGTCCGCGGTCAGCACACCGTAGAAGCGGTCGGTGTCCTGGGCGTTGAGCGCGTCGACGAACACTTCGACCACGGGATCGAGTTTCGCGGTGGCAGACATCGGCTCTCCTGCTCGGGTGGCACACGACGGATGACGGTGCACCCCACTGTAGGTGAGCGCGCGGGCGTGGCCGGGGGAATGCGCGACGGCGCGTCAGGCGTCGGTGGAGTGTGGGGCGATGAGGCCGGTGAACGCCCGCATGATCGCGTCGACGAGGTCGGGCGCGTTGGTGCCCATCTGCTCGCTGCGCTTCTCGAGGTGCCCGTCCAGCCACAGCGAGGCCAGCCCGTGGCCCAGTGCCCACCAGGCGACGGCGAGGGTGTCGGCTCGGTCGGCGGGCAGCACACCCGCGGCGACCGCCTCGCTGACGGTGTCGGCGAGGATCTGGAAGGCTTCGTCGCCCGCCTCGTGCGCGTCGGGGTGTTTCTCGGGCTGGGACAGCTCGGGCCGGAACATCAGCCGGAACTGCGCCGGATGGTCGCGGGAGAACCGCACGTAGGTCTCGGCGAGGGCGGTCAGCGCATCCAGCGGGGAGCCGGCCGCCGCCTTGGTCGCGGTGAGGTCGGCGGCAAGCTGCTGGAAGCCGTCCACCGACAGTGCCGACAACAGCGCGGCGCGGTCGGCGAAGTGGTGATAGGGCGCGCCGCTGCTGACCCCGGCCTCGCGGGCGACGCGGCGCAGGCTCACCGCGGCCAGGCCCTCGCTCTCGATCAGGCGCAGGCAGGCGTCCATCAGCGTGGCCCGTAGGTCGCCGTGGTGGTAACTGGTGCGCTTCACTCCCTGAGCGTAAGTGAGAGGTCGGCCGACATCGGCACTGGACAGGAAATCTATGCAGTGTTTAGATTATTTGAGCACTGCTCAGATGAGCGGCTGCCCCGGAGAACGAAGGGTGAACACCATGACCACTCGGGTATTGGTCACCGGCGCGACAGGTTTCGTGGCCGGCCACTGCATCGCCGAACTGCTCGACCACGGCTACGCCGTCCGAGGCACCGTGCGTGACCTCGAAGCGCACGCCAAACGCGCACACCTGACCGACATCGCTCGCCGTACCGGCGGTGACCTCGAGTTCGTTGCCGCCACCCTCGGCGACGACGCGGGCTGGGCCGAGGCCGTGGCGGGCTGTGACACCGTGCTGCACGTCGCCTCGCCGTTCCCGTCCGCGCCGCCGGACGACGAACAGGCGCTGATCGGCCCCGCCGTCGACGGCACCCTGCGGGTGCTGCGCGCCGCGGCGGCGGCCGGCGTGCGGCGCGTCGTGCTGACCTCGTCGGTCGCCGCGGTGGCCTACGGCCACGACACCGACGACGTCCGCACCGAGGCCGACTGGTCGGTGGTCGGCCGGGTCCCCGCGTACCAGAAGAGCAAAACCCTCGCCGAGCGCGCCGCCTGGGACTACGTCGAATCACACGGCGGCGGAATCGAACTCGTCGCCGTGAATCCCGGTATGGTGCTCGGCCCGCTGCTCGACGCGACGACCAGCACTTCGCACGAGCCGATCCGCAGGCTGCTCAACCGCGATGTGCCGGGGTCCGTGCAGACCGGCTGGACGCCGGTCGACGTGCGCGACCTGGCCGTCGCACACCGGCTGGCGATGGAAGTGCCCGCGGCGGCGGGCAATCGATACATCTGCGCCGCAGAGCCGTTGTGGATGGGGGAGCTGGCCGCGATCCTGGCCCGCGACTTCGCCGCGCAGGGCTTTCGGGTGCCGACCCGGGTGCTGCCGAACTGGGTGGTCCGGCTGGTCGCGGTGTTCGACAAGGGCGTCCGGCTGACCGTCCCGGTGCTCGGCCGCACCGAACACGTCAGCGCCGAGAAGGCCCGCCGCGAACTGGGGTGGACCATGCGCCCGATCGAGGACACGATCCGCGACACCGCCGACAGCCTCATCGCCTTCGGCATCGTCACCGCGCCCGGCTCGCGCGCGGCCGCGCCCGCCGCTCGGGCCGGAACCCGGTGAGCGGGAGCGGAAGACGATGCTGATCACCGCGCTCGTCCTCGCCCTGGTCGGCGTCTTCCGGCGAAGACTACGCGGGGTGTCCGGCGACCCCGGGCCGGTGGGTCGTCGCCTCGCAGTGGTGGCAGCGGCGACACGGCGTGCTGGAGAGCGCCTGCTCGGTGAACCGGTGCCTGCGCTGTCGGCGGTCGTGGCCGTCATGGGCCTGACCCTCGTCGGCAGCCACCTGGCGTGCTCCGGAATGGTCTGAAGGTCAGCGCCATTCCTGGCGTTGCAGATCCAGGATCACCGGGTGCATGAGGGTCGACACCTGTGGGTCGACCGCGCGGCGGTCCGGCGGGAAGACCGTGGCGGCGGCGAGGGTGCGGTCGTCGAGGGAGCGCAGCGGGGTGGGGGAGCGCAGGGCGGGAGCCGGGCTCTCGCCCGCCGCGGCGAGCACGAAGCCCCAATCACCGAAGCTCGGCACGTCCACGTGATACGGCGTCGTGCGCAGCCCGGCCGCACGCACGGTGGCGTCGATGGTCCAGAACGAGCGCGGCGCGAAGAACGGCGACCCGGACTGCACCACCAGGCGGGCATCGGGGGCCAGCACATTCGCCGTCATCGCGTAGAACTCCTGCGAGTACAGCTTGGCGACCGAGGTCTGGTCCGGGTCGGGCAGGTCGACGATCACCGCGTCGAAAAGCCCGGGGGCACCGCGCAACCAGGAGAAGGCGTCGGCGGTGATCACCCGCACCCGGGGGTCGTCGAAGGAGCGCTGGTTGAGCGCGGTGAGGCGCTCGTCGCCGCGGGCGAGGTCGATCATCGCCGGATCGAGCTCGACCAGCGTCACCTCGGCGACGTCGGGGTAGCGCAGGATCTCGCGCAGGGCCAGGCCGTCGCCGCCGCCGAGGACCAGCACCGAGCGATGCGCGCCCGCCAGCACCGGATGCACCAGCGCCTCGTGATACCGGTACTCGTCGACCGAGGAGAACTGCAGCCCGCCGTTGAGAAAGAGCCGGGTATCGGTGGTGCCGAACGGGGAGAACGACTCGGTGAGCACGATCTGCTGGTACTGCGTGCGGGTCTGCCACACGATCGGATGCGCGAACAGCGCCTGCTGCGCGGTGGCCTCGAACCGGTCGGCGTAGAGGTAGGTACTCGCGAGCCCGCCCGCGACGAGCACGGTCGCGGCGACCAGCACGCGCCGGGCCGTGCGCGTCATCTGCGCGCGAAAGAAGAAGAACGCCAACGCCGATCCGGCCGCCGCGTTGACCACGCCGACCACCAGGCTGCCGCGGATCTGCCCGAACACCGGCAGCAGCAGGAACGGGAACGCCAGCCCACCCAGCAGCGCGCCGACGTAGTCGGCGGCGAACAGGTCGGCGACCGCGCCGCTGGCCTCCTGCCTGCGCACCTGCTGCAGCAACTCCATCAGCAGCGGAATCTCGGCTCCGATCAGCATGCCGATCACCGCCGCGGCCAGCACCAGGGTGCCGGTGTAGATGTTCAGCCAGGCATAGCTGGCGTACAGCGCCGCCACCGACAGGCCGCCGATCACGGCCAGCGCCAGCTCGACCGCCACGAACGCGGCGGCGGCGTGGCGGCGCAGCGGTTTCGCGGCGAGCGCGCCGACGCCCATCGCGCACACCATCACGCTCAAGGTGATGGAGGCCTGCGCCGCGGTGTCGCCGATCAGATAGCTGCCGAGGGTGACCAGCGACAGTTCGTACACCAGACCACAGGCCGCGCAGACGAACACGGTCGCCAGCAGCGCCGCCCTGGCCAGGCGGTGCACCGGCATCAGGTCAGGCCCGCGGCCACCACCAGCGCGACCGCGACATGCGCCGACGCCGTGACCCACACCGCCGGATGCGGTTCCGGATCGGCGACGACGGCCCGGAAGTCGCCCGGGGTGAGCGCGTCGAGCAGGACGAACGCCAACGCCATCGCGGCCAGGCCGATCACCCCGTAGATCGCGCTCGCCAGCAGCGCCTGCAGGATCTTGCCCTCGGAGGTCCAGATGGCGGTGGCCACGATGATCCCGACGCCGAACAGGTTCGACGCGAGCAGGGTCGCGGCATTGCGGTTGCGCTCGAGCCAGATCTGGGCGCGCAGATCACCGGGGGTGAGCAGGTCGACGACGCCGAAACCGACGGCCATCAACACGATTCCCACCGCGGAATAGGCGAGCGCGGCACCCGCGTCCGCCGCCAGGTCGGCGAGCATGTGTGTCCTCCTGTGCTGTGATGATGTACTACTTGCCGCCCTGGTCACTGCCGCCGCCGCGGAAGTCACCCGCCGCGGAACCGCTGTTCCAGCCGTAGGTGCTGGTGTGCGTGTGATGGCGGCGGGTGCCGTTGGCGAGGCTGTCGACCAGCACCAGCGAACCGCCCGCGTGCGGCGACACCGCGACGAGGTCCTTGTCGAAGCGCAGGTAGTGGTTGTCGCCGGTATTGCGGCGGTCGCGCGGGTCGGTGGCCTTCGCGATGGCCGCGGCCACGGCGGCGGGCGCGGCGGCCGCGGTGAACGCGAGACCGTCGTTGGCCTGATCGAGCTGGCGGGCCCGCTGATAGCGCTCGGCCACGAATTCGCGTGGATTCTCGTCCCTGGTCACCACGACCACCACGATCACGGCGACGACCACGGCGCAGATTCCCGCCACGATCCATGTGGTGCGATTGATCGTCACGCTGTAAGAAGCCCTCCCCGTACAAACTGCGCCGGACTGTATCACCCGGCGCGGGCGTATCGAAAACCGTTGCGCCCGCCGCGCCCTGGTCAGTCGGCGGCGGGGAGCCGGTCGCCGGCTGCATCGTCTTCCAGCCGGCGGTGGCCTTCCTCGGTTCGGCCGAGGCGTCCTATGTCACCGGGCAGACATCATCGTCGACGGGGACTGGGGCCTACCCGGGCTAGCGTGGCCTGCGCCAGACCAGGGTGTAGCGCCACATCAGGCGTCGGCGGATCTGCGCGCCGGGTAGCAGTTCGCCGGTCACCGAACGGATCTCGGCCAGCGTTTCCTTCGGGTCGCGGACCGCGGCCCCGGGACCGCCCATCGAGCCGCGGCGCCACCAGTCCAGGCCGCGGATCGCGGGTAGCAGTGGGAGATAGTGGAAATCGGTGAGCGGGTGCATCTTCCAGAGGCCGACCACCGCGAGGGTGCCGCCCGGCGCGACCAGGTGCCGCAGCGCGGCGATGCCGTCGCGGACGGGAACGTGGTGCAGCGTCGCGACGGCGGTGACCACATCGAAGGTGTCGTCGAGATCGCGGAAGTCGGCCTGTTCGAGGTGCACGTTGGGGGCGGCGGGCGCGGTGGCGATGACCTGGTCGTCGACGTCGACACCGAGGACAGCGTCGCAGCGGGTGGCCAGCTTGCGGGCGAGCAGGCCGTCGCCGCACCCGACGTCGAGCGCGGTGCGGGCATCGGCCGGAACCTGATCGAGGATCCAGGGGTGGTACTGCGTGTTGTGATTCCAGTAGGGGTCCGTCGACATGTCACGACAACGCCCGGGACCACGCCGGGGTTCCGCGGGAAATCCGTCCGCGCGCAGGCGGTTCCGGTGCCTAGCCGCGACCGGCCGCGTAGCCGGCCAGCCAGCCGGGGAACTGGGTGAGGTCGTCGAGGACGATATCGGCGCCCGCGGCCCGCAACCCGTCGGCGTCGTACGGACCCGTCGTCACACCGACGGCCAGCACGTCGGCAGCTTTCGCGCCGCGCATGTCCCCGGCGTGGTCGCCGACGAAGACATCGGCGGACTCGGCCCGGAGGATGTCGGCCTTGGCGGTGGACCACAGGTCACCGGCGAGACGGTCGATCTCCCATCCGAGATGGTCGATGTGCAGCCGTGCGTTCGGCTCGAACTTGCCCGTGACCACCAGCGTGCGTCCGCCACCCGCGCGCACGGCGTCGAGTGCGGCGCTCGCGCCGGGCAGGGCGGGGACGCGGGGGACGATGTCGGGGTAGAGGGCGCGGAACCGGGTGACCAGATGGGGGATCAGGTCGTCGGGCGCGCCCGCGTCGGCGAGCAGGGTGGCCAGCGGTGGTCCGAGATGGTCGGCGAAGTGGCTGCCCACCAGGGGCAGGTCGAATTCCCGCGCCAGGGTGTCGATCGCGACGGCGACGCCGGGACGCGAGTCGATGAGGGTCATGTCCAGATCGAAACCGACGGTGAGGGTCACCGGGCGAGCGTATCGGGATCGGGCCGAACCCCGCGCTGACGGGCTGATTCACGTGGAACCCCGCGTGCACTCACTGCCGAAAACGCTTGGGGGAGTGCGGCTGTGCGATGCGCGGTGTGCATCACTGCAGGCAGTGTGAGAAGTATGGCGATTTCGAGGCGGGCGAGGGCAGGCCAGTTCCCGGGCTCATTCGACGGCTCGGGCGCGAGGAATCCGCACTCACCAGCAGCAGCTGCAACGATGCATCGACTGCCATGAAGAAGGCCGAACTGGGCCGGTCGGGACGGATCGCAGGGGGACTGTCACCGCCGATCAGGGTGCGGACAAACCAATGGCAAGGAGGGGAAACCACTCCTTGCCACTCTCAATGTATAACGCACTCGGGGGCTTGCGGCAAGACCCCGGTCATCCTGCACAATCGCCTGCCGAAGCTATGACCAGCGGAAATGAGGGGGCATTGATGATCGACGTGATCGTTGTGGGCGGCGGACCGACCGGGGTGATGCTGGCGAGCGAACTGCGCCTGCACGGCGTTCGGACGCTCGTCCTGGACCGGGACCCGGCGCCGACCCCGGTCGTGCGCGCGATGGGACTGCACGCCCGCAGTCTCGAGGTGCTGGGGCAGCGCGGCCTGCTGGACCGATTCCTGGCCGTCGGGACGCAGCACCCGCTCGGCGGGTTCTTCGCCGGGATCGTGACACCTCAGCCCATCGGGCTCGACACCAGTCATCCGTACGTGCTCGGCATCCCGCAGACGGTCACCGAGCGCTTACTGACCGACCACGCTCTCGCGCTCGGTGTGGAGATCCGGCGCGGCGCCGAGGTGGTCGGGCTGACGCAGGACGACGACGAGGTCGATGTCGAACTGGCCGACGGCACGCGGGTGCGCTCACGCTATCTCGTCGGCTGCGACGGCGGCCGCAGCACCGTACGCACACTGCTCGGCGTCGAATTCCCTGGCGAACCGAGCCGGGTCGACACCCTCCTGGGCGAGATGCGGCTGACCGCGTCACCGGAGACGCTGGCCGCCGTGAACGCGGAGGTCCGCAAGACCCAGCTGCGCTTCGGTGCCGTGCCGCTCGGTGACGGCGTGTACCGCGTCGTCGTGCCCGCGGCCGGTGTCGCCGCGGACAGGGCCGTCCCGCCGTCCTTCGACGAACTGCGGCAGCAGCTGGTGGCCACCGCGGGCACCGATCTCGGCGCGCACGCGCCGCGCTGGCTGTCGCGCTTCGGTGACGCCACCCGGCTGGCCGGCAGCTACCGTGTCGGCCGGGTGCTGCTGGCGGGCGACGCCGCGCACATCCACCCGCCGCTGGGCGGACAGGGCCTGAATCTGGGCCTCCAGGACGCGTTCAACCTGGGCTGGAAACTGGCCGCGGAGATCGCGGGCTGGGCACCGGACGGCCTGCTCGACAGCTACGAGACCGAACGGCGCCCGGTCGCCGCCGACGTCCTGGACAACACCCGCGCGCAGATGGAACTGGTCTCGCTCGAACCCGGTCCACAGGCCGCGCGCAGGTTGCTGGCGGAGCTGATGCGGTTCGACGAGGTGAACCGGTACCTGATCGAGAAGATCGTCGCGATCGGGATCCGCTACGACTTCGGCGACGGCCACGACCTGGTCGGCAAGCGGCTGCGGGACGTCACGCTGCAGGACGGCCGCCTCTACGACCGCATGCACGCCGGGCGCGGGGTGCTACTGGATCAGACCGGCCTGCTGTCGGTGGCCGGCTGGGCCGATCGGGTCGACCATGTCGTCGACGGCAGCGCGGAACTCGACGTGCCCGCGGTGCTGCTGCGCCCCGACGGCCACGTCGCCTGGGCTGGGGCGGACCAGCGGGAACTGCTGGTTCACCTGCCCCGCTGGTTCGGCGCGGCCCGCTGACCGTGCCGACTCGGCTACCCCGGCACGCCGTGAGATGGCCCAGCCGAACTAGACGTAACCATGCGAAACACGTAACCTCGAGGCACGGCTCGGGCGACGGTGCTCGGGCGGCGACGACTCTACGAAACGAGTTACCTCAATGACGCGGCATGTCGACGTACTGATCATCGGCGCTGGCCTGTCCGGAATCGGCACGGCCTGTCACCTCACCCGCGAGCAGACCGGTCGCAGCTACGCGATCCTGGAGCGCCGCGAGAACATCGGTGGCACCTGGGACCTGTTCAAGTACCCCGGCATCCGCTCCGACTCGGACATGCTGACCTTCGGCTTCGGCTTCCGCCCGTGGATCGGCACCAAGGTGCTCGCCGACGGTGCCAGCATCCGTCAGTACGTGGAGGACACCGCCAAGGAATACGGCGTCACCGACCACATCACCTTCGGTCGCAAGGTCGTCACGGCCGACTTCGATCGCGCCGCGGCCCTGTGGACCGTCACCGCCCTGATCGAGGCGACCGGCGAGACCGAGACCTGGACCGCGAACTTCCTGGTCGGCGCCAGCGGCTACTACAACTACGACGAGGGCTATCAGCCGACCTTCCCCGGTCAGGACGACTTCCAGGGCCGGATCGTGCACCCGCAGCACTGGCCCGAGGATCTGGACTACACGGGCAAGAAGGTCGTGGTCATCGGTTCCGGCGCCACCGCGATCACCCTGATCCCGTCGATGGCCGACCAGGCCGCGCACGTCACCATGCTGCAGCGTTCGCCCACCTGGATCCAGGCGCTGCCCTCCGACGACCCGGTCGCGATCGGCCTGAAGAAGTCCCGTGTGCCCGACCAGATCGCCTACAAGATCGGCCGCGCCCGCAACATCGCCCTGCAGCGCGCCAGCTTCCAGCTCTCGCGGACCAACCCGGAGCTGGCCAAGAAGCTGATGCTGGCCCAGGTGCGCCTGCAGGTCGGCAAGAACGTGGATCTACGCCACTTCACCCCGAGCTACAACCCGTGGGACCAGCGCCTGTGCGTGGTGCCCAACGGTGACCTGTTCAAGGTGCTCAAGAGCGGCAAGGCCGACATCGTCACCGACAAGATCGCGACGTTCACCGAGAAGGGCATCCGGACCGAATCGGGTCAGGAGCTCGAGGCCGACATCATCGTCACCGCCACCGGCCTGAACGTGCAGATGCTCGGCGGCATCACCCTGTCGATCGACGGCGAGCCGGTGAAGTTCAACGAGACGGTCGCCTACAAGAGCGTGCTGTATTCCGACATCCCGAACTTCCTGATGATCATCGGCTACACCAACGCGTCCTGGACGCTCAAGGCCGACCTCGCCGCGGCGTACCTGTGCCGCGTGCTGAACATCATGCGCGACCGCGGCTACACCACCTACGAGGTGCACGCCAACCCCGAGGACATCGCCGACGAGTCGCTGATGGGTGGTGCCCTGACCTCGGGCTACATCCAGCGTGGCAACGACGCGATGCCGCGTCAGGGTGCGCGTGGCGCCTGGAAACTGGTCAACAACTACTACCGCGACCGCACGCTGATGCACAAGGCGCCGATCGAGGACGGCGTGCTGAGGTTCAGCAAGACCGGCACCACGCTGAAGCCGGGCGAGAGGGTCGCCGGCGCCTGATCGCCGGCGCCACCAGATCCCGAACGGGGTCCGTCACCGAATGGTGGCGGACCCCGTTCTTTTCGTCACGGTGATCGATGCCCGATCCGGTTGCGCGGAACCGGTTTCGGTCGCCCGGGCGAATTTCCAGCGCCTCCCGTACTATCGCGATCGAAGACACCGCCCGGGGAGACGAAGGAGGACGGTGTGGGATCTCGCCTACCGGCGACCATCCGAGACGCGGGGATGTGGGTGCGGCGTTTCGCCGCGACGACACCGGGTGTGATCGGTGCGGTGCTCATGGTGACCGCGGTGGCCTGCCTGATCGCCGGATCGACTGTGGGACAACAGCTCGACGCCAAGATCGGTCGCACCGAGCAGGTGCTCGACCGCACCGAGCCGCTGGCGTTCGCGGCGCAGAGCCTCTACGTCTCGCTGTCGGCCGCCGACGCCGGTGCCGCGACGGCGTTCCTGTCCGGTGGCGTCGAATCACCGCAGGTGCGCGACACCTACGAGCAGTCCCTCGCTGAAGCCGCTGCCGCACTGGCGGACGCGACCGCGGGCGCCACCGATGCCCAGACCAGGGCGATCGTGGCCCGCATCGCCGCCGATCTGCCGACCTACACCGGCCTGGTGGAGACCGCGCGCGCCAACAACCGCCAGGGCTTCCCGGTCGGCTCGGCGTATCTGCGGCAAGCCTCCGATCTCATGCAGACCTCGTTGCTGCCCAACGCCGAACAGCTGAACCAAGCCCGCTTCGCCGCCGTCCGCGAGGACCAGCACAGCATCGGCGCGCTGCCGTTGACCTCGGTTGTGCTCCTGCTGCTGGTGCTCGCCGCCTGCGGTGCCGGTTCGGTGCTGTTGCTGCGCCGCACCAACCGGCTGGTGAATCCCGGTGTGGCGCTGGCCGCCGCGGCCGCGCTGCTGGCCCTGGTGTGGTCGACGGCAGCCACGCTCACCGCCGCGCGACTGCTCGAGACCGGTGACACCGGGGCGGGGGCTCGGGTGGAGAACCTGGCGAGCGCGCGCATCCTGGCCCAGCAGGCCCGCACCGACGAGACCCTGGCGCTGATCACCCGCGGCGACATCACGGCTCCGGAGAACGCGTTCCACACCCACACCCGCGACCTCGAACAGCGGCTCACCGCCGCGGGTGCGGGCGACTCCGAAGCGGGCCGGGCACTGACCAACTGGCGCGCGGGCCACAACGCCCAGCGCACCGCCTACGAGAAGGCCGACTACGCCGGCGCGGTCACCCAGGCCATCGGCACCGGTTCCGACAGCTCGGCCACCAGCTTCGCCCGGCTCGACCGGGAACTGCGTGACGCGCTGGCCCAGGCCCGCACCGACCTGCGCGACGGCGTCGACGCCGCCGGAGCCACCTTCACCCTCAGCCCGTTCGGCACGCTGATCCTGCTGCTGGCCGCGGCGGGCGCGGTGGTCACCGGGCTGTGGCCCCGACTGAAGGAGTTCCTGTGAGCACCCGGCGTCCTTTCCTGGCCGTGGCGCTGGCCGCGGCGGTCGTCCTGGTCGCCGGCTGCGGTGATGCGCCGGAACCGTCGGCGATTCCGGCTACCGCCGTCGCCCCGCCGATCCCCGGTGCGGAGGCCATCACCGCCGCCCCCACTGCGGAGGGCACGGGATCCTGCGACACCGAGGCCACCTTGGCGCCGACGGCGCAACCGCGTCCCGGCGCGATGCCCGCCGGTTCGTCGATGGCGGCGATCGTCGCCAACGGCAGACTGCGGGTCGGCGTCGACCAGAACACCTACATGTTCGGCTTCCGCAACCCGTCCACCGGACGGCTGGAGGGGTTCGACATCGACCTGGCCAGGGAGATCGCGCGCGATCTGTTCGGTGATCCGGACAAGATCGAACTGCGCTCCGTCGCCGCGGCCGACCGGATCCCGCTGCTGCAGGACAAGAAGGTCGACATGATCGTGCGGACCTTCTCCGCCACCTGCGAGCGTCGCCGCGACGTCGACTTCTCCAGCGTGTACTACCGCGCGGCGCAACGCATCGCGGCCCCGAAGGGCGCGGGCATCACGAACGCGGCCGGCCGGCCTCGCCGACAAGCGTGTGTGCGTCACCAAGGGCACCACCGCGGCCGCGCCGCTGTTCGCGCTGCCGAAACCGCCGACCGTGCTCGGCGTGACCAACTGGACCGACTGCCTGGTCGCGCTGCAGCAGGGCACCGTCGACGCGATCAGCGGTGACGAGCCCATCCTGGCCGGACTGGTCGCCCAGGACCGAAATCTGGAACTGGTCGGCGACGAGATCGGCACCGGCGCCTACGCGGTCGGCGTGCCCAAGGGCAGCAGCGACCTGGTCCGGTTCGTCAACGGCGTGCTCGACCGGACCCGCACCGATGGCACCTGGCAGCGGATCTACCAGCAGCACCTGGGGGTGCTCGGTCCGTCGCCGGGCCCGCCCGTGCCCCGGTACGTCGGATGACCTGGCCGATGCTCGGCCTCGCCGAGATCGATCGTGAACTGGCCGCGCGCACCGCGGAATTGGCGAAGGTGACCACCACCCTGCTGGAACTGGACCGGCATCCCGGACTGGCCCTGGTGCGCCGGTATCCGCCGACGGGGGAGACCGCGCGCCGCTGGGCACCCGTGGAGCAGGCGCTCGGCGAACTCTGGGAGGACCTGGGCCGGGTGCGCGCGATCCTGTCCGAAGCCGAGACGATCCGCAGTGGCCGCGGCAAGGTCGACGACCGCGCGCGCGGCCGGCTCACCGAACTGCTGCGTGGCCGTCCGCACGAAGTGGCGCGTATCCCGATCCCGTTGGCGCAGCGCGGACTCACCGGTCCCGCCGAGACCCTTGTGACGGTCGGCATCGCCGATTCGCTGGACCGGATGCGCGCCGCCTTCGCGTTCGTCGCCCCCTTCGCCGAAGAGGTCGAGTCGGTCGACCGGCAGGTGATCGGCGCGCTCGCTCCGCTCCAGCAGCGCGTCGAACAGGCACACGGTGCGCTCGACGCCGCCGCCGAACCACTGGCGACCCTGCTGAGCCGCGCGGGCACCGACCCGCTGGGGTTCGGCCCTGGGGAGATCATCGCCGCGCTCGCCTCGCTGACCGCGCTGATCGAGACCGAATCCGCCCGGCACGCCGACCATCTCGCGGTCGCCGCCGACCTGCCCGGCGCGGTCACGCGGCTGCGGGCCCGGCTGGCCGATCTCGACGCGCTGCAGCACCAGGCCGACGACACCGCCGCGCAGGCCGCACACAAGGTCGCCACCGGCGAGCTCCCCGGTGGTGGGGAACCGGCCGTGCGGCTGCTCGCCGCACTCGACAGCCTCGGCGCGCAACCGACCAGGCCGACGGTGGAACACCTGCTCGCGCTGCGTGCCCGCACCGACCAGGCCGTCGACACGGCAACGCGGCGAGAGGAACTGGCGCGCGGTCTGCTGGACCGGCGGGCCGAACTGCGCGGCCGCTTGACGGCCTACCGGGCCAAGGCGTCCCGGCTCGGGGTGAGCGAGGACCGCGACGTCCTCGCCGCCGATCGCATCGCCGCCGGCCTGCTCGGCCGCACGCCCTGCGATCTGGCCGCTGTCACCCGGGCGGTCGCCGACTATCGTTCGATCATCGGGGAGAAAGCGGGGCGGACAGCATGACATGCAGTGAACCGGGGTGCGGCGGCGCCGTCGAGGACGGCTACTGCGCCGTCTGCGGCACCGCCCCCGTGGCGACCGCGCCGCCGCCCAGCGCGGCGCCGCCGTCGGGCGCGGGCCGCTCCTCGCACACCACGGCGCAGCCACGCAATGGTGCCGCGCCGCCCACTCCGGGCAGGTGCGCCGAACCCGATTGCGGCGGAACGATCGTCGACGGCTACTGCGACACCTGCGGCACCGCGCCCACCGCGACCCCCGTGTACAGCCCGTCCGCGCCGACGGTCAGCGCCGGCGGGCGCGCCTCGAGCCGCTCGGTGCGGACCCACCGGACGGGGTCGGCCCGCTCGGCCGCGCGCGGCAGGCTCGGTGCGGGTCTGGTCGAGGTGCCGCCGATTCCGCGCGTCGACCCGGCCACTGCGGTGCTCACCGACCCGCAGGTTCCCGAATCCGACCGGTTCTGCGGTAAGTGCGACAAGCCCGTCGGCCGCAGTCAAGACGGCGTGGTCGGCCGGACCTCCGGCTTCTGCCCGCACTGCGGCACTCGCTACTCCTTCGTGCCCCGCCTGCGCGCGGGCGACGTCGTCGGCGGTCAGTACGAGGTGGCGGGCGCGCTGGCGCACGGCGGTCTCGGCTGGATCTATCTGGCCGTCGACCATCGCGTCAACCGGCGCTGGGTGGTCCTCAAGGGCCTGATCGACACCGGCGACCCGGATGCCCTCGCGGCGGCCGTGGCCGAGCGCCGCTTCCTGGCCGAGGTCGACCACCCGAACATCGTCAAGATCCACAATTTCACCGAACACGCCGACGCCGACGGTGATCCGGTCGGCTACATCGTGATGGCCTATGTCGGTGGCACCTCGCTCAAGCAGATCCTGCGCACCTACCGCGCCGAGCACGACAGCTACCTGCCGCCCGCCCAGGCCATCGCCTATGTGCTGGAAATGCTGCCCGCACTGGGCTACCTGCACGCGCGCGGCTGGGCGTACTGCGACTTCAAGCCCGACAACGTGATGCAGACCGAGGAACGGCTCGAGCTGATCGACCTCGGTGCCGTCATCTCGATGGACGACCGCACCAGCCCGATCTACGGCACCATCGGCTACCAGGCGCCCGAGATCGCCGAGACCGGCCCCACCGTGGCCACCGAGGTCTACACCGCCGGCCGCACGCTGGCCGTGCTGATGATGCGGATCGCCTCCGTCGCCGGCAAACTCGGCCAGCTGCCCTCGCCCGACGCCGAACCCCTGCTCGCCCGGCACGATTCACTGCACCGGTTCCTGCTGCGGGCCACCGACGACGATCCGCTGGCCCGCTTCGGGTCGATGTCGGAGATGGCCGATCAGTTGACCGGCGTCCTGCGCGAAGTGCTGGCCACCGGCGACGGCCTGCCGCGTCCGGGCATGTCGAGCTCGTTCGGTCCCGCCCGCGCGGTCTTCGGCATCGACAGCGCCACCCCCGAGCCCGCCGCGCTGATCAGCGGCCTGCCCGCGCCGCTGGTCGATCCGGCCGACAGCGGCGCCGCCCTGCTGGCCACCACCGACGCGGCGACCCCCGCCGAACTGGAAGCGGCGCTGACCGCGGGTCTGCGGGCGGTGGTCACCGGATCCGGTGAGTCGGTGGAGATTCCGCTGCGCCTGGTCCGCGCGGAACTCGAGGCCGGGGATGCCGAGGCCGCGCTGACCCGCCTCGCCGCCCTGGATATCGAACTGGAATACGACTGGCGCCGGGTCTGGTACCGCGCCCAAGCGGCGCTGCTGACCGGTGACCACGCCTCGGCCGCCGCCGATTTCGAGGCCGTCTACGCCGCGCTGCCCGGCGAGCCCGCGCCCAAACTCGCCCTGGCGGCAGCGCTGGAACTCGGTGCGGCCGAGACCGAAGCGGCGGCGGCACACCGTGATCGCGCGCTGGCGCTCTACGAACTGGTGTGGCGTACCGACCACACGTATCTGTCCGCCGCCTTCGGCGCGGCCCGGCTGCGGCGCGCGCGTGCGGACCGGGCGGGCGCCGTCGCGGTGCTCGACCAGGTCGACCGCGGCTCGTCGATGTTCACCGAGGCCAGGGTCTCCGCCGTGGAAACCCTGCTGGCCGGCCGCGAACCGGCCGAGCTGGACGAGGCGCTGCTGCGCGAGGCCGGCGAGCGGGTCGAACGACTCAGCCTGGACTCGCGCACGCGGACCGCGCGGGTGCGCATGCGGGTACTCGAGGCGGCGCTGAACTGGATCCGGTCGGGACAACGGCCGAGTGCGCCAGGCAAGCTGTTGGACGTGGAATTCACCGAGCAGGGAGTGCGGACGGGGTTGGAACGATGCTTGCGGACATTGGCTCGGGAAGCCGACGACATGTGGACTCGGTTCGTGCTGGTGGATCAGGCCAACGCGGTGCGGCCGAGGACCACTCTGTGAGCGCCCCCGGGTGCCCGGACTGCGCGGGGTCGGGCAGGGCGGGCCACCGCTTCTGTGAGGGGTGCGGGCGGGAACTCGGCGTGCGCAAGGTCGCGCTGCCGGTACACGATCCGGGCGCGGTGCCGCAGTGCTCGACCTGCGGTGAACGCCGCTACGAGGGCGGCTTCTGCGCGCAGTGCGGCAGCCCGAAGCCGGTCCCGGACCGCTTCGAGGACGATCTCGGCGCGGTGTATCTGCTCACCGACCGCGGAATCAGCCACGCGCGCAACGAGGACGCCGTCGCCGCGGTCGTCCGTGACGGCGACGGCACCCGCGTGATCGTGGTCAGTGACGGCGTCTCCACCTCCCAGGATCCGCAGGCCGCCTCCGGCACCGCGGCCCGCTCCGGCGTCGATGCCGCGCTGGCCGCGCTCGCCGACGGCCGGTCCGCGCGCGACAGCGTGATGGCGGGCCTGGCGACCGCGACGGCGGCGGTGCGCGGGATGTCGCGCAGCAGTGAGTACGCGCCCTCGTGCACCTACGTGTCGGCGATCGTGCGCGAGACCGCCGAGGGCACCGAGATCACCGTCGCCAATGTCGGTGACAGCCGGGCGTTCTGGCTCGCCGCGGGCGACCCGACCGCCTCGCGCAGGCTCAGCGTCGACGACTCCTGGGCCCAGGCCCTCGTCGACGCGGGCGCCCTCGACGAGGAAGCCGCCATGCGCGACCCCCGCGCGCACACGCTGCTGCGCTGGCTCGGTGCCGACGGTGGGGAAGCGCCGTGGTCGGCGAACTGCCTGCAGAGCATGGTCGTCACCGAACCGGGCACTCTGCTGCTGTGCAGTGACGGCCTGTGGAACTACCTGCCCGACGCCGTCGCGCTCGCCGGGTTCACCGTCGAGACCTCACCGCAGGCGGCGGCTCGCGCGCTGGCCGACTTCGCGTTGAACAGCGGCGGCAGCGACAACATCACGGTCGCGCTGGCCCCGGTGCCCGCGCCCGCTGCCGTACCGCACGATCCAGGAGTGTCATGAGCTCAGAGACCGCAGGTCTGTCGATCGCCGTCGACCAGAACGAGTTCCTCGCCGAGGGCACGCGTGTGGTCGACGCGGTGCTCACGGTGGCCACCGGCCCCGAACTCGCCGCCGTCGCGACCCCGCCGCCCCGGCTGGAGATCCTGATCATCGACTGCTCGGGGTCGATGGGCAACAAGCGCAAGTTCGAGAACGCGCGCACCGCCACCCGCACCGCGCTCGACGAGATCCCCGACGGCACCGCGTTCGCCATCATCGAGGGCACCGAGTCCGCCCGGATGATCTACCCGACCGGGACCATGTCGGCGCCCGCGGATCACGGCCACCGCAGCGCGGCCCGGCGCGCGCTCGACAAGCTGCGGCCCGACGGCGGCACCGCCATGGGGTCCTGGCTCGCACTGGCCCGCCAGGTCGCCGCCGCACACCCCGGCGCACAGGCCCACGCCATCCTGCTCACCGACGGCAAGAACGAGCACGAGACCCCGGAGCAGCTGGCCACCGAACTCGACCGTGCCGAAGGCCTTTTCGTCTGTGACTGCCGTGGCGTCGGCGACGACTGGATGGCCGCCGACCTGCACAAGATCTCCTCGAAGCTGTCCGGCGACGCAGACATGGTGGCCGATCCGAAGGATCTGTCCGCCGACTTCGCGAAGATGATGCGGTCCTCGGTGGCGCGCGTGATCCCGGAGCTCACCTTGACGGTGTGGACCCCGGCGGGCGCGCGGGTGCGGATGGTCAAGCAGGTCGCGCCGGTGCTGGAGGACCTCACCGCCCGCCGCACCGACGCGGGCCCGCAGGTGGGGGAGTACCCGCTCTCGTCCTGGGCCGCCGAAGAGCGGGAGTACCACGTGCAGATCGAGCTGGAACCGGCCGCGCCCGGCCGCGAGAAGCTGGCCGCGCGCCTGAGCGTGCTCGCCGGTGACGAGGTGCTCGGCCAGGGACTGGTGCGCGCGGTGTGGACCACCGACACCACGCTGTCCACCCGGATCAGCACCCGCGTCGCCCACTACACCGGGCAGGTCGAACTGGCCCAGGCCGTGCAGGAGGGCCTGGCCGCCCGCCGCAACGGCGACCTGACCACCGCGACCGCGAAACTGCGTCGCGCGGTGGAACTGGCTGCCGCCTCCGGGCACGAGTCCACCGCCAAGCTGCTGCGCAACGTGGTGGAGGTCGACGACCGCGACGGCACGGTCAAGCTGCGCGGCCAGGTCGCCGCCGCCGACGAACTCGCGCTCGACATCCGCTCGACCAAGACCGCGCGGGTCCGGCCGGAGGGTGCCTGACATGCCGATCTGCGCGGACGGGCATCAGTCGCGGTCGCTGGACTACTGCGATGTGTGCGGCTCGGCGCTGGCGGGTCCCGGCGCGCCGGATCCGGGCGATCTGCGTCTGTGCCCGTCCTGCGCCACGCCGACCAGCGGCCGGTTCTGTGAGGTCTGCGGCTACGACTCGGCCCTGCCCCCGCCGCCGCGCCCCGAACCCGACCCCCGCCGAGCCGACCAGACACTCGTCCGCGCGGACGCCCCGCGCCCCGAGCCGGTCACAGCGGTCTGGGTCGCGCGGGTCTTCGCCGACCGCGAGTTCTACACCAGGGTCCAGGCCGACAAGGGGCCCGACGCTGAGCGCGTCGCCTTCCCCGACTTCTATCCGGAACGGCGGATCACGCTGCACGGCAGCCAGTTCCTGATCGGCAAGCGCTCGACCTCGCAGGGGATCGTGCCCGAGATCGACCTCGGCATCGCCCCGGCCGACATCGGGGTGTCGCGCGCGCACGCGCTGATCCGGGTGGACCCGGCCGGCGGGCTCACCGTCACCGACCTGGGCTCCACCAACGGGACCAGCCTGGACGGCGCCGAGCAGCCGATCCCCTCCCAGGTCGCGGTCCCGCTGCGCGAAGGCAGCCGGATCCACGTCGGCGGGTGGACCACGATAGCGATCACCGCGGGACCATAGACGAATCCGTTCACCGAACCGTAGGGTCGGGACCATGACGAAGTTCGACGGGAAGACCTGCCTGATCACCGGCGCCGCCAGCGGGCTCGGCCGCGCCACCGCGTTCGCGGCCGCCGCCAAAGGCGCTGCCCTCGTGCTCACCGATATCACCTCCGACGCGCTCGCCGAGACCGCCGCCGAGCTGCGCGCCACCGGTGCCACGGTGCATCTCGCGCACGCCGCCGACGTCAGTGATCATGCCGCCGTCGTCGGCCTGGCCGCGCATACGTTCGAGGCGGTCAGCCGGGTCGACATCGTCATGAATGTCGCGGGTATCGCCACCTGGGGCACCGTCGACAAGCTCACCCATCAGCAGTGGCGGCGCACCGTCGACATCAACCTGATGGGCCCGATCCACATCATCGAGGAATTCGTGCCGCCGATGATCGCGGCGGGCCGCGGCGGCCATCTCGTCAACGTGTCCTCGGCGGCCGGGCTGTTCGGTCTGCCCTGGCACGCGCCCTACAGCGCCACCAAGTTCGGCCTGCGTGGTGTCTCGGAGGTGCTGCGGTTCGATCTGCGCAGGCACAAGATCGGTGTGAGCCTGGTCCTGCCGGGTGCGATGGCCACCCCGATGGTGGACAGTGTCGATATCGCCGGCGTCGACCGCGACAACGTGGCGCTGCAGAAGGCGATGAGCCTGTTCCTGCGCCACGCGGTGACCCCCGAGCAGGCCGCCACCGCCGTGGTGAAGGGCGTCGAGCGCAACCGCTACTGGGTCTACACCTCTCGTGACATCCAGCTCGCGCACTGGGGCCAGCGCTATGTCCCCTACGGCTACACCCTGGCCATGCGCGGTCTCAACTCGGCCATGTCCGGTTACGCCGCCAAGAACGCCCTGGTCCGCTGACCAGCCGGGCCCGGATCGTCACCGGTCTCTACGCCGTGCGCAACCCCGACATGCCGGCCCGGATCGCGCAGTTGACCGCCCCGAACCGCTGACCTCGCTCAGCGCACCAGGTCGCTGGGATCGGTGTTGGCCCCGCACAGGATGACGCAGACCCGCTCGCCGGGCTCGGGCCGATACGCCGCGCCCGCACCGCCGTCGAGCAGCGCGGCCAGCGCGGTCGCCGCGCCGTACTCGACCGCGATCCGGTGCTCGTCCCAGAGCTGCCTGCGCGCCCGCCGGATCAGCTCGTCGTCGACCAGTACCGAGCGGACGCTCTCGTGCTGCGCGGCGGCCAGCGCCATGGCCGAGACATTCGGCGCGCCCAGGGAATCGGCGGCCACCGAGTCGACGGTGACGTCGACCGGCCTGCCCGCCTCGATCGCCGCGTGGAGCGAGCGGCAGCCCACCGGCTCGACCGCGACCGTGCGGACCCCGAAATGCTGTGCGGCGACCGCTGTTCCGGTGAACAGTCCACCACCGCCGACGGCGACGAGCACCGTGTCGAGATCGGGCACGCGCGTGTGGATTTCGCGCAGGAGGGTGCCCGCGCCCGCCGCGATGAGCGGATGGTCGTAGGCATGCGAGGACAGCGCGCCGCTGGTCGCAGCGAACTCCTGGCACGCGGCCAGCGCCTGCTTGTACTCCGGACCGATCAGGCGCACCTCGGCGCCGTAGTCACGCAATCGCCGGATTTTCACCGGGGGAGCGGTATCGGGCAGGAAGACCGTCGCAGGCACCCCGGCTTCGCGCGCGGCCCACGCGCACGCGAGCCCCGCGTTGCCGCCGGAGGCGATCGTCACACCGGCCGCGGGCAGCGTCCCCGCCGCCGCGTGCGCACGCACGAAATTCTGTGCGCCCCGCGCCTTGAACGAGCCGGTGAACTGCAGGAACTCCAGTGCGAAGGTCAGCGGACCGGCGCCGGGAGCGGCCGGTGCGACGGTGATAGGGCGCACCAGTCCGTCGATCCTGGCCGCGGCGGCGTCGATGTCGTCATAGGTCGGTGTCACGCCTCGACTATGCCACCGGAACAGCACCGCCGACGGCCGTCCGGATCGCCCGCTGACCGGGCGAATTGTTACGGCGGGTTTACGCGGCCCTGAGGCTGGGTAAATAACAGATCGGTAACGAGCTCGAAGACGGGATGTCGTGTCGGTCTGGGGACGCGAACTCCCCGGGGTGATCCGGCGCACGTCCCGGCGTGTCAGCAAAGGATGTGCACATGAGCGAGCGCAGCGAACGGTGGCCGAACGCGGCCGCCGACGCGGTCATGGCCGAACCGAACGAGAGCGAGGTGCGAGCATGAGTGCGAACCTGATGATCGTGGACGACGACGTCCAGATGCGCGGCGATCTGCGCCGTGCGATGGAAGACGAGGGGTACGCCGTCGCCGAGGCGGGCGTCCCCGAGGACGCTCTCGACCAACTCCGCAGCGATGGACCGCCCGACCTGATGATCGTCGACCTCATGCGTGGGGAGACCGACGGCTTCGACTGCATCAGGGAGATCCGCCGCGACCACGACGTGCCGATCATCGTCATCAGTACGCGCTACGACACCCACGATGTCGTCGCGGCCCTCGAGGCGGGCGCCGACGACTTCGTCAGCAAGCCGTTCGAGATCAAGGAGATCACCGCACGGATGCGCGCACTACGCCGTCGTGCCCGGATCACCGCCGATCGCGATGTGACACCCGAAGCGGTGCTCGACGCCGATCCGGTCGCTCCCCTGGTGCTGGCCACCGATGCGGGAGCGGTGCGCCGCGGCGACGCCGAGATCCATCTCACGGTCACCGAGTTCCGGCTGCTGTGTGAGCTCGCCGAGACGCCCGGCCGGGTGCTCAGTCGTGCCGTCCTGCTCGAAAGAGTGTGGGACCAGGGCTTTTTCGGTGACGAGCGGATCGTCGACGTCCACGTGCGCCGGCTGCGCACCAAGATCGAACGCGACCCGTCCGACCCGCGCATCGTGGTCACGGTGCGTGGTCTGGGCTATCGGCTCGATCCGCAAGCGTAGTAAAAGACTCGTCATACAACTGCAAAGAGCTCGACACAGAGACCGCAAAGTCGGTTCGACACTGTAGATGTATGCCTTCGTCCACCGTGTCCAACGAATCCGCTTCCGCCCCCGCGGTTCTCGGTTCCGAACCGATACTGCGCCCACCGCGGCTGGGTGACGGAGCCCAGCTGTGGCGGATCGCCCGCGATTCGCAGGTACTCGACGTCAACTCCAGCTACGCCTACCTGCTGTGGTGTCGCGACTTCGCCGCCACCTCGCTGGTCGCCGACAGCGACGGCCGCGCGGTGGGGTTCGTCATCGGCTACATCCGTCCCGAAGCGCCGGACACCGTGTTCGTCTGGCAGATCGCCGTCGACGCCGAATTCCGTGGCCGCGGCCTGGCCGACGGCCGGATCCTGCACGCGCTGCTGGATGCGGTGGCGCCCGCCGGCATCACCACGCTGGAAACCACGATCTCACCCGGCAACACCGCCTCCCAGGCGCTGTTCGCCGCGGTGGCCCGAGAGCGCGGTGCGGGTTTGCGCACCGTCTCTTTGTTCGAAACGCACGATTTCCCCGATTCACACGAGGCCGAGCAGCTGTACGTCATCGCACCCGCTCAGCGCCAGGAGGAACGACGATGATCACGACCACCGACACCAGCATCTTCGAAGCGATGGAATCGAATGTGCGTGGATACTGCCGTGACTGGCCCGCTGTCTTCGCCACCGCCGAGGGTGCCTGGTTGCGCGACGAGGAGGGACGGGAATACCTCGACTTCTTCGCCGGCGCCGGTGCGCTGAACTACGGCCACAACAACCCCGTGCTCAAACGCGCGCTGCTCGACTACATCGCGAGCAACGGCATCACCCACGGCCTCGACATGTCGACCGTGGCCAAACGCGAACTGCTGGAGACCATCCGCGACACCCTCCTGTCGCCCCGCGGCCTCGACTACAAGGTGCAGTTCCCCGGCCCGACGGGCGCCAACGCCGTCGAGGCCGCGCTGAAGCTGGCCCGCAAGGTGACCGGCCGCAAGACGGTGCTCAGCTTCACCAACGCCTTCCACGGCATGACGCTGGGCGCGCTGTCGGTCACCGGCAACGCGGCCAAGCGGGCGGGCGCCGGTGTGCCGCTCGAGCACGCCACACCGATGCCCTACGACGGCTACTTCGACAACACCATCGAGGACTTCGGGTGGATGCAGCGCGTCCTCGACGACAGCTCCTCCGGTTTCGACCGCCCCGCCGCGGTGATCGTGGAGACCGTGCAGGGCGAGGGCGGCGTGAACCTGGCCCGCGCGGAATGGCTGCGGCACCTGGCCGGCTTGTGCGCCGCGCGCGACATCCTGCTCATCGTCGACGACGTCCAGATGGGGTGCGGCCGTACCGGCCCGTTCTTCTCGTTCGAGATCGCCGGCATCACCCCCGACATCGTCACGCTGTCCAAGTCGATCGGCGGCTACGGCCTGCCGATGGCGCTGGTGCTGCTCAAGCCCGAGCACGACCAGTGGGCGCCGGGTGAGCACAACGGCACCTTCCGCGGCAACAATCCCGCCTTCGTCACCGCGACGGCCGCGCTGCGCGAGTACTGGAGCGACGACAAGCTCGCCCAGCGCACCGCCGCCAACGGCGAGTACGTCGGTCGCACGCTGTCGGCGGTGGCCGACCGGTACGAGGGCGTCTCGACCCGTGGACGCGGCATGGTGCACGGCATCGTGTTCGACGACCCGTCGCAGGCCGGCAAGGTCTGCCGGACCGCCTTCGAACAGGGTCTGCTGGTGGAGACCTCCGGCTCGATGGACGAGGTGGTGAAACTGCTGCCGCCGTTGACACTCGGCAGCGACGAACTCGCCCGTGGCCTGTCGGTCCTGTCGTCCTCGATCGACGCCGTGTGCGGAGGTGCCGCATGATCGTGCGCACCACGGCCGAGATCACCGGCACCGAACGGGATGTGGCAGGTCCCGGCTGGCGCAGCAAGCGCATCGTGCTGGCCGGGGACCGGGTCGGCTTCTCCTTCCACGAGACCACCATCGAGGCGGGCACCGTCCACGAGTTCCACTACCAGAACCATGTCGAGGCGGTCTGGCTGATCGAGGGCGAGGGCAGTCTGCTCGACCTCGACAACCAAACCGTCTACCAACTGGGCCCCGGCTCGATGTACCTGCTCGACGGCAACGAACGTCATCAGGTGAACGCCCGCACCCGGCTGCGGATGCTGTGCGTGTTCAATCCGCCCGTCACCGGCCGCGAAATACACGATGAGAACGGGGTGTATCCGCTCATCGTCGAGGAGGACGCCCGTGTCTGATCGGCTCGACCGCTACCCGACCCGGCTGATCGAGCCGGCCCCGCACATCGAACGCACCGATCCGACGGTGTGGGGCCGGGTGACCTCGCCCGAGCTGGCCGGTTTCGACACCAACGGTTACGCGGTGATCCCCGACCTGCTCAGTCCCGACGAGGTGGCCGCGTTCGGCGCGGAGATCGGCCATCTCGCCGCCGATCCCGTGCTCTACGGCGACGATCGGGTGGTGGTGGAACCGGTGGCCGGACAGGTGCGATCGGTGTTCCAGGTGCACCGGCTCAGCACACCGATCGCGGAGCTGGTAGCCGAATCGCGGATCGTCGGGCTCGCCGAGCAGATCCTCGGATCGGCGGTGTACCTGCACCAGACCCGGGTCAACTACATGCCCGGATTCGGTGGCAGCGGCTTCGCCTGGCACTCGGATTTCGAGACCTGGCACGCCGAGGACGGCATGCCGGCGCCGCGGGCGGTGAGTCTGTCGATCGCGCTGACCGACAACTACCCGTTCAACGGCAGCCTGATGCTCATGCCCGGCTCGCACCGCACCTTCGTGCCGTGCCTGGGGGAGACGCCCGAGGGGCACTACCGGGAATCGTTGCAGGAGCAGCGGATCGGTGTGCCGACCAACGACGACATCACCTTCCTCGCCGCCCGCTACGGCATCACGCAGTTCACCGGGCGGGCCGGGTCGGCCCTGCTGTTCGACTCGAACCTGATGCACGGTTCGGCGAACAACATCACGCCGTTCCCGCGATCGAACATCTTCCTGGTGTTCAACAGCGTGGACAACGCGCTGGCGGAGCCGTTCGCGGCGCCGCGGCGCAGACCCACGCACATCGCGTCCCGCGAGGTGACTCCGGTGCGCGCGGTCGCTCCGGAAACGCTGTCGGCGCTGGCGGACCAGGCGCGTTAGCGGGGAAGTTCGGTGAGGGAGGCCGCGGCCCGCGGATCGTCGTGGGCCGCGGCCTTCCACCAGTGTTCGGCACCGGCGCGGTCACCGTCGCGCAGCAGCAGCACGCCCAGGTCGTAGGCGGCGGCACTGTGTCCGGCCTCGGCGGCCTGCGTCAGCAGGGTGCGCGCCGAATCGTGTTCGCCGCGTTCGTTCATCGCGGTTCCCAGGTCGTAGAGCGCACGCCCGAAGCTCTGCCCGCTCGAGGCCTGCGGCGCGCGCAGAGTCGGCGGTACGATGGCCGGTGTCGACTCGACGGGCGGGTCCGGCGGAATCGCCGGAGGCGGGGGAGTCGAGTGGCCCGCTACGCGGAGGTCGCGCGGTGCGGGTGTCGGGGGTTCGGACGGCAGGACCGTCGGTGGATCGGCCGCCGGTCGTGTGACGGTCGCCGGTGGCATGACCGCCGGGGCCGAGGAACCCCCGTCCACGGCAACCGATACCGGTTCCGGGGGAAGCGAAGTCGGTTGCCGGGGAGGCGTAGTCAGCTGCGCGAAGGCCGCCGCCAGGGAACTGGTCGACGGCTTCGCGGCCGCTTCCGGAGGCTCAGCTGTCGGCATCGCAGCCGCCGCTGGGGGCCCGGTGGTCGGGAATGCGGCCGGTGCTGGAGGTTCAGCTGTCGGCATTGCGCCCGCTGCCGGGGGACTGGTGGCCGGAATTGTGGTCGGTGCCCGATCAGGTGTCGGTAGGGCGGCAGCTGGGGGCTCAGTTCGCGAGATCGCGGCCGCCGCCAGGGGATCGGCTGTCGACAGTGCCGCCGCTGCCGGGGCGTTGGCCGCCAGCATCGCGGCCGTGATGGCGGGAGTCGGCGGCATGGTGACCGGCGCGAACGGGGTGTGTGCGGTGGCGGCGCGGATCGACGTCGCCGCGGTCGAAGACGCCCGCGCCACGAACGGCGCGGGGTCCGGCGCCGGGAAGGTGGTCAGCTCCACCACGAGCTCGTTGAAATCCGGTGTGCCGGGACCGGTGCTGCACCACAGCGTCGACGCGCCGCCCGGGAACAGATCGATGACCATGCCGTAGTTGCCGGTCCAGGACTGTTGGGTCCCCGACCCGGCCACCCAGACCGGCGTAAGGGTGAACAGCGGCTCCGGCCCGTCCACGGTGACCGTGATGTCGACGCCGTCGGCGAGCGCGTCGTACCAGATGTCGACGCCCTGCAACGATTTCCCGTTCAGATGCACATACCCGCCCTGCACGGTCAGGCCGAGGCCCAGCCCGGTCACCTCGGGCGGCGGCAGCACCGAGACCGCGCGCAACCGGACCGCCGTCGTCCCGGCCGGCAACGCCTCGGCGTACATCGGATACACCTCGGCGCCGCACCAGTCGATCGGGTCGGCGCTGGTGTAGCGCTGTTCGAGTGGAATCGGGTCGCCGAAAGGTTGCGCGCCGGGATGATTCATCGGTGCAGCCCGCCCTTTCCGCGTTCGACCCCCCACGCGGCGCCTGACGCTGGCCGCGGTTGCGCGCTACACCGTACTCGCGTCTACGAGATAGCGCGACCCTTTCCGCGCAACGCCCTGGCGAACCCGCTGACCTGGGCCCGGATGCCGGATCCGAAGCCTCGGCAACGATTTTCGCACAGGGGCGTTCGCGTGCGGCGGGTCGGACGGCGACCGACTCGCCGATCTCCTCCTCGATCGCGGCGGGCACGACCGGCTTCGGCGCGTTGCGCGCCTCGTGGCGGCCCGCACCCGCATCGCGCCCGCGGCCCCGATCACCGCGACACTGCCGTAGGTGCCCACGCTCAACGTGACCAGCAGGAAGAACAGCCCCTGCCGGTCGGATCGCCGTCTGCCTTCGCGGTCACATCGGTGACGACCAGCGGCACGCCCTGATGATCGGAGACGCGCCCGTGGCCGCGCCGCCGAACTGCACCCCGAGCTGAGTCTGGTCGCCGACAGCATCCTCGACCTGAGCCTGGAGCGCGGCGGGTGTCAGGCCACCGATCTGGCCGAACAGTTCCTGCTCGACAAGTCGACCGTCAGCAGACAGGTCGGCGCGCTCGAGCGGCTCGGCTACCTCACCCGCGAGGTCGACCCCGGCAACCGGCGCGATCACCTCCTGCACGCCACCGAGTCCGGTCGGATCGTCGCGCGCGAGGCCGAGCGCCGCCGCCGCGAGGCCTTCGCCGACCGCTTCGCCGACTGGACCGACGCGGATGTCGCGGCCCTGGCGACCCTGCTCATCCGCTACAACCGGGGCGACTGAAGGCACCGCGCCGTCGGCGCCGGAATCGCTCCGACCAGCCCGATCGGGCATCCCGCTGGCTACTGCGCGGGTCACGACCGCCGACGGGCGATGGCGCGGTGCGGCCCGTGAGTCGGTATAGTCGCCGCGGATGAGTAGTGACACCACCCACCCTGCGCGGCAGCCTTCCCCACGCCCGATCAATCGAGCATGGTGGCTGGTGCCGGTGTTGCTCACCGTGGTCTCGATCGTGTGCGTGCGCATCCCGCTCTGGCCGTTCGAGCAGTACTCCGGCGGGTTCATCGACCTGCAGGTGTATCGCCTCGGCATCGAGGCCATGCGCGACGGCGCCGATATGTACGGCCAGTTGCCCAAGACCTCCATCGGGATCGGTCTGCCGTTCATCTATCCGCCGTTCGCCGCCATCGCGCTCGCGCCGTTCGCGCTACTGCCCTGGGGCGCGGCGAAGGTCCTCTACGTGGTGGCCTCGGTTGCCGCGCTCGGCTGGACGCTGTTCCTCGTCGCCCGGCGCTACCACCGCGACAACCGTCAGGCCGCGCTGCTGGTGACCGCGTGCGCGCTGCCCGCCGCGATGCTGCTGGAGCCGGTGCGCTCGACCATCGACTTCGGTCAGGTCAACCTGCTGCTGATGGTGCTCGTCGCCACCGACTGCCTGTTGCCCAAGACCCGCTATCCGCGCGGCATGCTGATCGGCCTGGCCGCCGCGATCAAGCTGACGCCCGCCGCGTTCGTGCTGTTCTTCCTGGTCCGCAAGGACTACAAGGCCGCCGCCACCGCCGCGGCCACCGGCGCCGTCGCCACCATCGCCTCGTTCGCTCTGCTGCCCGGCGAATCCACCCGCTACTGGTTCGGCGGCCTCGGCAACGTCTCGGGCCTGAGCGGCTCGGCGTTCCACACCAACCAGTCCATCCAGGCCGTGCTGGCCCGCCTGCACGTCACCGGGCTGCCGTTCGACGCGCTCTGGCTGGTCCTGGGTGGTCTGCTGCTGGTCCTCGTCGTCGCCGCCATGCGCAAGGCCGCCGACGCCCCCGCGATCGCGCTGGCCCTCAACGCGGTCTTCACACTGCTGCTCTCGCCGATCTCGTGGTCGCACCACTGGGTGTGGATCGCGCCGGCTCTGCTGGCCATCGTCTGCCACGCGCGCACCCTGCCCATCGCCAGCGCCCGCGGCTGGTACGCGACGGCGGTCGTGGTGGCCGCGGTGTTCGTCATCGCGCCGCACAGCTTCCTGCCCGACGGCGAACATCGGGAGACCTCGTGGGCGTGGTGGCAGCACGTCGTCGGCGACACCTATGTCTGGCTCGCGGTCGGCCTCGTCGTGCTGTTCCTGGTCACCGGGCGCAACACCGCCACCGCGACGACGTCGGAGCCCGCCGTCGTCGAGGAGCCCGCCCGCGCCGGGTGAACCATGCAAGGGCGTAGGCCCGCACAATCGTGGTGTCATCGCCGCGGTCTGCCCGTCGGTCACTTCGCCGCCTGATGCGCGGCAGGCCCGGGGTGGCAGACAATCCCGCCGTCGAGGGCGCTGAGCCCGCCGGTGCGGCCTGGATCGTCGCCCAGCAGGGCATCGAGGAGATCCTGGGTGGAGCGCGTGCGGTCCTGTTCGACTCCGCCGCCCTGGGTCACCGCAGGGCCTGGGCGGACCGTCTCACCGTGGACTCGGCCGAGCCGGTCGATCCCGCATCGTGACCGGCCTGTCGGCCCGCCGGGGCGGCATCGTCGCCCGGGCCGCCGAGGACTCGACCTTCGACGGCCTGACCGCCGTCCTCACCCGCAGGCCGGTGCCGGACAGCCCCGATCGCCTCACAGGGCGTCGAACGTGTCGGCGTGCGCCAGCAACCGCCGGCAGCACCGATTCAAGGAATCCCTCGCCAACGACTGGCCCGCCACCCAGGGCCAGATCTAGACCGAACTCACCAACTCGCCGACACCGGCAAGATCACCGTCTCCGACGAAGGTCCCCGCGGCGGCACCGACCTCCGCCACTGGCTCGCCGAGGTCGCGCACCACCCCCTCGCCGAACGCCGCACCCTCGAATCTGCCGTCGGCTGGACCGCCGACCCCTTCTCCATCAACGGCCACATCGCCCTCGCATGGGCAAACGCTTCTACCGCATGAACCAGGAGTAGGCCGAGTGGGCAAAACAGCAGGTCACCTAGGCGATTTGGTTTCCGTCACCGCGTCGGATAATCTTTTGGCACACCAGCAAGTCCGGGTGGCGGAATGGCAGACGCGCTAGCTTGAGGTGCTAGTGCCCGTATTAGGGCGTGGGGGTTCAAGTCCCCCTCCGGACACGTTCTTTACGCACACGGATGGTATCGCTTCGGCGATCACCATCCGTGTGTTGTCGTTGTAGGTCAGTTTCACGCCAAGTTGGCGATACACCTGATGTTTGTCGGCGGGATCTGACCGGCGCAGGGCGTTGAGTAGTCCGCCCACGGAGCTGACTAAGTTTCTGATCTCGTCCCTGCTCATCGGTGAGTGTCCAGCTGTCTGCTGATCCCGCGCGGCAAGACGACTCTCGATGACGTGCTTCTCGCTGAGCACCTGATTGGTCCACGAGGCCACGAGTTGTGGATCGGTCCCCGCCTCGAGTGCCTCCCGATAGGTTGCCAGTTTTCGGTTCTGCTCGGTCAGTAGCCGTCGAGCCACCTCGACTTCGGGATTGTGCTGTGTTCGGACGCTCTCGAGCATCTGCAGCGAGTGTTCGATCCGCTCCGGGGCGAAGACTTGGGCGAGCCACTCGTCGACGGAGCCGACGATCTGCTCCTCGCGTAGGTAAACGGTCGGTGAGTGGTCGATCTTGTTGGCGATCGCGTACTCCGAGGGGTAGCGGCAGCGATAGTAGGGCTTGTCGTGGTTCCAGTTGCCTTGCATCCGTCGCCCACAGGTTTCGTGGATGATGAGGCCCTTGTAGACGTAGGTGTGCTTGCGTCGGGAGGTGACTCGTCCGGTTGTCTGAGGGCCGCGCGATTTCAGGAGAAGCTGTACT
Source organism: Nocardia fodinahabitans (assembly GCF_052983615.1). Classification (NCBI taxonomy): domain Bacteria; kingdom Bacillati; phylum Actinomycetota; class Actinomycetes; order Mycobacteriales; family Nocardiaceae; genus Nocardia; species Nocardia fodinahabitans. The sequence continues at coordinate 45,387 of NZ_JBRJJC010000001.1, read as the reverse complement.
TGCTCGAATGCCGAGCGGTCAACGAGGGCCTCGTGTGCTGGCTGATCGGAGAAGACCCACTGGTCCTTGGCGTTCCACGCCAAGTGTGTCTCGTGCCCCAAGGCGACGTCTTCGACGTCGATAAGCGATTCCTGCTTTCGTTGTTTGTTCCAAACCTCGTAGCCGGTGTAGCGGGGGTTGGTCAGGATTGCTCGGATCGCGCTTTTGGACCAGGCGATACCTGAGCGATGACGGTTGCGCGCGGGGTCGTGAGCCGAAGGGCTAGCAATGTCGTCGGTCGTCAGTTGCTGGGCGATGGCGAAAACACCCACACCAGACAGATATGTGGCGAAGATTCGTTGGACGACGGGCGCAGCGACGGGATCCGGTTCGAGACGGTGCAGCCTTTTGCCGTCGGCGGCTTTGCCTGGATGCGGATGCGGGCCGGCGTCGGCGAGTCGGTACCCGTATGGAGGTCGACCGCCGAGGTAGCGGCCTTCGACCCGCGCTTGTGCTGCCATGGCGGCGCGGACTCGGATCTTGATCCGGTTGCGTTCGCCTTTGGACATTCCACCGAAGACCGACATGATCATGTCGTGGGCTTCGGAGTCCGGGTCGATCTGGCCGCCGACTTCGGGTACCCAGAGTTGGATACCATAGTGGACGAAGACAGGGAAGGTCAGGCCGAACTGGTTGCCGTAGAAGGCACGTTGGGGCTCCCCGATCACGACCGCGTCGAAGCCGCGGTCAGGGTCTTTGAGTAGCTCGAGAAGACGGTTGGCCTCGGGTCGCCGCTTCCACGGGATCGAGCGAGATTGGCCGACATCGAAGAACTCGGCGACGACCTGGCCGTGGCGCTCGATCAACGCGTTGGCCCGCCCCAGTTGCCAGTTGCGGGAAGCTTCGGGGTCTTGTTGATCCTCTGTCGACACGCGTCCGGCGAACGCGAACCTGAGCTGAGTCATGATCTCTCCGAACTGTCGTCGTTTGGCTCTGAACGCGGGATTCGCTGCAGCAGCCGCAAAAGTGCAGCTGCTGCAGCAGCATTGAGAACGGGTAGGTCTCGAGGGCCGACGACGCGGACTGCGTCGGGATCGGCATCACCATCACGCTCGACCGGGCGGTTAGCCGGATCCGGCGAAGAGGGTTGATTGGAAGATGACATGACAGAACTCCTGTAACCCCTGTCAACGGCTCTTCCACCGTCCATGAAACCTGAATTTTCGTCTGGGCGCCAGTCAATTCACACGATGCAACGAACGGTCGCTACTCGACTGGACGTTGATTAGCCCACCTTGCACCTGTCAAGCTCACGTCGCTTCTGCGGTCGTCTACCGGACCGCTTGCGGGTCAGGGCATTTACCGACACCGGGTGTGCGCACGACTGGGGGTACGGCGGCCACAAGTCCGCAAGGTTTTGACCAAGGTGCGTGCGCACGCGTCGAGGTTGCGTAGCTGCAGGTGACGTGATCGAGACTTGGGTTAAGCGCAGTTCGTCTGCGCCGCTGTTTGGATGACCGAACCCGCGAGCGTCGTCTCCCCCAAGTTAGGCCGCGGCTCGCCGCTCGACCGAATGCTGCAAGGTGCCGAATACCTATGTGCACACGGTCGTGCGCACACTCCTGTTGAGCTCCGCGCGCCGTGCGCACGCCGACAAGTCAATACTCTGTTCAGCCGATCCGCGTTTCGGTCGGCGCATCTGAATACGTCGAAGGGACCCTCGGTGCACGACTGGCGGCGGCAGACCGAAACCGGTGGACAGCGCTGTCCTACAACACGGTAACCAGCACATATGAGCCATTTTCGTCATAGGCGCGAGATATCTGGTGTCGCCGCAGGGTTGCGTTGCCGCCGCCGCGCTCCGTCGACGGGGCTGTGGACGGCGCCGGAGGAGGACAGCGCGGTGCGCAGGCTGGCTATCTCGTTGTACTGGGTCGCTAGCGTGACACGGCTCGGATCCAGAACGCTGCGGGTTCGGCGTTTCGTTGCTTTGCGCGCGGTCCCGGGTCTTGTGGTGCTCGACGTGCCGCTCTCCATCGGCCGGCCGGAATAGAACCTGCGAGGCGCAGCGTGTTTGCCCGACCGGGCGGGGACCGCATGCACTGCTTCGGCTACCACGCGGACTGCGATCGCCCAGTCCTTCGGTAGTGGGGGGCGATACAACTGGGACCCGCACCGAGAAGGTCAGGGGTTCGATTCCCCTTAGCTCCACAGTATGCGCAGGTCAGGCCGGGTTCCGAGAACTTCTTCGGAACCCGGCCTGACCTATTTACCCCACGTGACTGGGCCCCGTCGGTGGGTCCACCGGCTATGCGAGTTGTAGCTGCTGCTGAAACTCGGTCGGTGACCACTGCTCACGGAACGCTTCCGGGCTGAGAAAGCCCAACGACCCGTGGGGTCGGTAACTGTTGTACTCGATCCGCCAGTCCTCGGCAAGAACACGGACCTCGGTCAACGAATGAAACACCTCGCACGACAAGAACTCGTCGCGGAAACGCCCGTTGAACGACTCGCAGATCCCGTTCTGCCACGGCGATCCCGGATCGATGAACGACGCGTCGACACCGGTGAACCGGCACCAATCCCGCATCGCGTGCGCGGTCATCTCCGTGCCGTTGTCCATCCGGATATGGACTGGCCGCCGGCCTGTGTCCGCGATGATCTCATCGAGCACCCCGACCAACTGATCCGACGTGCACGACCGAAATGCTCTGGTAGCCAACGCTTCCCGCGTGAACTCATCGACGATGTTGAGGAACCGGACCTGGCGCCCGTCGACGGTGACATCAACCTGGAAATCCAACGCCCACATCTGATCAGGTGCGGTTGCCCGCAACCGTTGATTGCGGCCTGCCCCGATCCGCCGTTTCTTCCGGACCCGGAATGGTCGTTTCAGACCTTCCTCGCGCCAAAGCCGTTGGGTCCGTTTGTGGTTGGTGACCATGCCCTCGCCGCGGCAAAGTGCGTGGGCTTTGCGCCATCCCCACCGCGGGTGCTTGGCCGAGATCTCGCGTAACCGCGCCCGTAAAGCCCGGTCGAGCTCAGTGATCGTGGGTGGTCGGCGTTGCACTGATCGGGGTTGCCCCACGACCGCGCACGCGCGTCGCTGTGACACCCGAAACCGTTGTTGCAGAAACACGACGGCTCTGCGGCGTCGGTCCGGGCTCAGAAGTTTCCCCGGTTCACTTCCTTGAGCATGTCGATATCGAGGGCTTGCTCGGCGACCATCTTCTTCAGCCGCGCGTTCTCGCGTTCGAGCTCTTTGAGCCGTTTCGCGTCGTCGGACTTCATGCCGCCGTATTGGGCTTGCCAGCGGTGCCAGGAGGCGTCGGAGATCTCGAGGTGTTTACAGACCTCTTCGATCGAGAAGCCCTGCCCGATCAGCTTCTCGCCTTCGCGGAGCTTCCGGATGACCTGCTCGGGGGTGTGTCGTCGTGCCATGGTGTGTTCTCGTCCTCCTGCACCCATTCTGGTGCATCAGAACTCTCACAACCACTGGACCTGCTCAAAGGGATCCAGTCAGACCCGAACTCCGAGGATGTCGTCGCCGCGCATCGGCATCTCACGGTGGTCCTTCCATCTCAGCCGGGCAATCATCCGATAGCCGAGATCCCGCGCTGCATAGTGCGAACCGATGATCTCGCCGAGGTCTCCGAAACGCGTGTTAGTCGCTGCCGATGTCGGCAACTTGTTCTCCAAGTACTCCGCCGCCCTAGGTTTCCCCAGCCGTCGAAGGATGCTCGCCGCCGCGTACTGCCTCGGCATCAGAGCTGCGGCCCAGGCGACCCCCACGTCGGCAGTGTCGTCGGACGCACTCATATACACAAGGCGATGCGGTCCCAGCTTCTCGCGGACAGCTGGCGCCCACGACCCGATTCCCGCCATAACTCAATTCTCTCACGGAGCTTCGAGGAGACTATCGAAGATCATTCCGCAGCAACGCCTTCCATGCGACTGCGCTCTGTAAACCCTCCGAATTGTCATCGATGCCCCCGGCGAGGTCTCAGCGACGGCTGGTTGGGCCGCCTACGCGGTCTCGGGCGGACAGCGACACTCTTGAACACTGCGAGACGTCGCCTGATTTAGTGGTGATTTCGTGTGACTGGATCCCTTTGAGCAGGTCCAGTGGTTGTGAGAGTTCTGATGCACCAGAATGGGTGCAGGAGGACGAGAACACACCATGGCACGACGACACACCCCCGAGCAGGTCATCCGGAAGCTCCGCGAAGGCGAGAAGCTGATCGGGCAGGGCTTCTCGATCGAAGAGGTCTGTAAACACCTCGAGATCTCCGACGCCTCCTGGCACCGCTGGCAAGCCCAATACGGCGGCATGAAGTCCGACGACGCGAAACGGCTCAAAGAGCTCGAACGCGAGAACGCGCGGCTGAAGAAGATGGTCGCCGAGCAAGCCCTCGATATCGACATGCTCAAGGAAGTGAACCGGGGAAACTTCTGAGCCCGGACCGACGCCGCAGAGCCGTCGTGTTTCTGCAACAACGGTTTCGGGTGTCACAGCGACGCGCGTGCGCGGTCGTGGGGCAACCCCGATCAGTGCAACGCCGACCACCCACGATCACTGAGCTCGACCGGGCTTTACGGGCGCGGTTACGCGAGATCTCGGCCAAGCACCCGCGGTGGGGATGGCGCAAAGCCCACGCACTTTGCCGCGGCGAGGGCATGGTCACCAACCACAAACGGACCCAACGGCTTTGGCGCGAGGAAGGTCTGAAACGACCATTCCGGGTCCGGAAGAAACGGCGGATCGGGGCAGGCCGCAATCAACGGTTGCGGGCAACCGCACCTGATCAGATGTGGGCGTTGGATTTCCAGGTTGATGTCACCGTCGACGGGCGCCAGGTCCGGTTCCTCAACATCGTCGATGAGTTCACGCGGGAAGCGTTGGCTACCAGAGCATTTCGGTCGTGCACGTCGGATCAGTTGGTCGGGGTGCTCGATGAGATCATCGCGGACACAGGCCGGCGGCCAGTCCATATCCGGATGGACAACGGCACGGAGATGACCGCGCACGCGATGCGGGATTGGTGCCGGTTCACCGGTGTCGACGCGTCGTTCATCGATCCGGGATCGCCGTGGCAGAACGGGATCTGCGAGTCGTTCAACGGGCGTTTCCGCGACGAGTTCTTGTCGTGCGAGGTGTTTCATTCGTTGACCGAGGTCCGTGTTCTTGCCGAGGACTGGCGGATCGAGTACAACAGTTACCGACCCCACGGGTCGTTGGGCTTTCTCAGCCCGGAAGCGTTCCGTGAGCAGTGGTCACCGACCGAGTTTCAGCAGCAGCTACAACTCGCATAGCCGGTGGACCCACCGACGGGGCCCAGTCAGGTCCCCCAGAGCGGGCCGGTTGAGTTCTTGAAGGGCGAGGCAAAGAGCCGCGCGCACCTCGACAGACGAACGGTGGCTGAGGCGGACAAGGCGCTGCGAAACGACAACGGCCGCCCGTCTGCTCATGCAGTTCAATTCTTCGCAGATAGACTCGTCGAGAAGGGGGAAGATGACCTCGCTGACCGTGTCTACGCAGCGCAGCTGTCGACGCGAATCGATGAGGATCAGGTCCTGCAGCTGCTGTTTACGTTCACCAGCAACGACCCCCGCAATATCCTTCGAGAGAGTACGACAACCTACCGAGGTTCTATAACGCGCCACGCGGTTGGTCTGCAGGTTCCTGAGGCCCAGGCGTTCACCGCCGCCGTTTACGCCAAGGTGGTCGCAGATGCCTCAAAGCCGTGAGGCCATCGAAGCAGCGATACAGGAGGCAGTACTACCAGGCTTCCGAGGAGGTCTTCTCGCTCGCGGCGAAGCGCGCGGGATGATCTGGCGTGAAGGGATACTGCCAGAAGGTGCCCCGGAATTCGGGCCACTGCTGGACTACGACCTGCTGTCCTACGGTTACTCTCTACTCGGAAGTGGCCTGCGCCTTGTCGAAGCAGACGGATCTCGCGAGCTCAGTCGACGTGCGTTCGAGAATGCTGCGGCTGCGATCGAGTCTGTAATTGCGCGCGGCCCCCAGGCAGATGATCGAGAATTCCACCGCGTGGTTGCGGCCGCAGCTTACCACCTCGGAGGGTTCTCCGCGCGTGCCTACTCGCTCCTGTCGAAGGCTCGGAACTCGGCGCAGACCACGTCAAGCGAGCAGTGTTTGGTGCTGCTCATGCTCAGGAGGCTCGACGATCTTTCCGCTCTGATCTTGGGGTGGCGGGCCGAATCGAGGGCATCGGATGCTGAACTTGTAACTGTGCTCGAGCACCTCCCCGAAGCAGTCGGTATCGACGATCTCGCGGAGGGAGATGCACCTGACGTCTTCGATGTGGTGGACCTGGCGCTTACCGATGCTTTCATGGGTGCGCTGAGCGTTGCGATGCTGGCCTTCGAGCGAGGTGATGCTGAGCTCCTCGCTGATGCTGTGCAGAGGTTGACGACGGGACTTGATGCTGCTGGCGAATTGAATCTGGTTCCCCAGTGGTGGTGCCACCGGCTTGCCATTCATTTGCTCGACGGTCTGTGGCAGGCCAGTCTCCATGCGGTCCTTCCAATAGATCCGCTGGAAGGAGGCGGAGGGGGCTGGCAAGAGCTACGGGCAACCTTCATTGCCACGCTGCTCCGACGTCCTCAGTCGGAGATCGAACTCTGGCCGTCTCAGCTCGAAGCGGCGGCTCGTGTGCTCGATACACACGACAACCTTGTCTTGTCGCTCCCTACAAGCGCGGGCAAGACACGCGTCGCTGAGCTTTGTATCCTCGCCACCCTGGCAGAGCGGAGGCGAATCGTTGTCGTGACCCCGTTACGTGCGCTGTCAGCTCAGACCGAGGCGATCCTAGAGCGCACTTTCGTCCCTTTGGGAAAGACCGTGTCATCGCTCTACGGCACGACCGGCCTCAGCGAAGTGGACCAAGATATCCTCGGTGAGCGCAACATCATCGTCGCCACTCCAGAGAAGCTCGACTTCGCTCTGCGCAATGACCCCGACTTGCTCAACGACGTAGGCCTCGTCGTACTGGACGAGGGCCATATGATCGGGCAAAACGAGCGGGAGGTCCGCTATGAGATTCAGGTTCAGCGACTGCTGCGCCGCCCCGACGCCGCGAATCGACGCATCGTATGCCTGTCAGCGATCCTCCCTGACGGGGATCAAATGCGGACTTCGTCAACTGGCTCACTGATGACCAACCTGCAGGCCTGATCGCCAACTCATGGCGGCCTACTATGTTGCGCTACGGCGAGATCACCTGGCGCGGCGACCATGCCCGTCTCACCGTAACCGTGGGTAGTGAGAAGCCGTACGTTCCCCGATTCTTGTCTGCCTTCACCCCACCGAAGAAGGGGCGAAGGACATCGTTCCCGAACAATCAACAGGAACTGACACTTGCCTCCGCATGGCAACTCGTCGACGAAGGGCAGACGGTCCTGATCTTCTGCCCACTCAGAAAATCGGTCAACTCCCTGGCCATACAGATCATCAAACTCAATGGTCAAGGCGCATTGAGAAACGTATTTGAAGGGGATTCCGTACAGCTGAACACTGCGTTGGCGATCGGCGAGGAATGGCTCGGACCGAGACACCCGATTCTTGCCTGCCTGCGGCTGGGCGTTGCGGTCCACCATGGCTCACTTCCCACCCCCTACCGGAAGGAAGTGGAACGCCTCCTCCGAGAGGGCATCTTGAAGATTACGGTGTCCTCGCCAACACTTGCCCAAGGACTGAACCTCTCTGCCAGCGCGCTGATCATTCACAGCATCTGGCGAACTCGCGCTCTGATCGACGCCTCCGAATTCCGCAACATCGTGGGTAGGGCCGGGCGTGCGTTCGTCGACTCTGTAGGCCTCGTGCTCCACCCGCTCTATAAGAACAGGACTCAAGACCGAACGAACTGGCGAAAGCTGGTCGACGACAGCGCCCATCGCGACATGAGCAGCGGACTGATGCAGCTCGTACAGGCATTGCTCAACCGCATGCTGCACAAGCTTGTGACTGGGCCCCGTCGGTGGGTCCACCGGCTATGCGAGTTGTAGCTGCTGCTGAAACTCGGTCGGTGACCACTGCTCACGGAACGCTTCCGGGCTGAGAAAGCCCAACGACCCGTGGGGTCGGTAACTGTTGTACTCGATCCGCCAGTCCTCGGCAAGAACACGGACCTCGGTCAACGAATGAAACACCTCGCACGACAAGAACTCGTCGCGGAAACGCCCGTTGAACGACTCGCAGATCCCGTTCTGCCACGGCGATCCCGGATCGATGAACGACGCGTCGACACCGGTGAACCGGCACCAATCCCGCATCGCGTGCGCGGTCATCTCCGTGCCGTTGTCCATCCGGATATGGACTGGCCGCCGGCCTGTGTCCGCGATGATCTCATCGAGCACCCCGACCAACTGATCCGACGTGCACGACCGAAATGCTCTGGTAGCCAACGCTTCCCGCGTGAACTCATCGACGATGTTGAGGAACCGGACCTGGCGCCCGTCGACGGTGACATCAACCTGGAAATCCAACGCCCACATCTGATCAGGTGCGGTTGCCCGCAACCGTTGATTGCGGCCTGCCCCGATCCGCCGTTTCTTCCGGACCCGGAATGGTCGTTTCAGACCTTCCTCGCGCCAAAGCCGTTGGGTCCGTTTGTGGTTGGTGACCATGCCCTCGCCGCGGCAAAGTGCGTGGGCTTTGCGCCATCCCCACCGCGGGTGCTTGGCCGAGATCTCGCGTAACCGCGCCCGTAAAGCCCGGTCGAGCTCAGTGATCGTGGGTGGTCGGCGTTGCACTGATCGGGGTTGCCCCACGACCGCGCACGCGCGTCGCTGTGACACCCGAAACCGTTGTTGCAGAAACACGACGGCTCTGCGGCGTCGGTCCGGGCTCAGAAGTTTCCCCGGTTCACTTCCTTGAGCATGTCGATATCGAGGGCTTGCTCGGCGACCATCTTCTTCAGCCGCGCGTTCTCGCGTTCGAGCTCTTTGAGCCGTTTCGCGTCGTCGGACTTCATGCCGCCGTATTGGGCTTGCCAGCGGTGCCAGGAGGCGTCGGAGATCTCGAGGTGTTTACAGACCTCTTCGATCGAGAAGCCCTGCCCGATCAGCTTCTCGCCTTCGCGGAGCTTCCGGATGACCTGCTCGGGGGTGTGTCGTCGTGCCATGGTGTGTTCTCGTCCTCCTGCACCCATTCTGGTGCATCAGAACTCTCACAACCACTGGACCTGCTCAAAGGGATCCAGTCACTTGGAGGCAACGACCTCGACGTGCTGATCGACTACGTGGCGGGCAACGCCGCCTGGAGTTTCCCGGAACTCTCTGACGAAGAGGACGATCGGGCCGCCGCAGTGGCTGCACGTAAATGGAGGGAACAGCTTTCCAGCCTCGACTGCGCACTGTTCAGCCTCCTCAATGACTCTGCAGTCGATGAGGTCGGTATCGAAGAGGCTCTCGACAACGCGCTCGCATCCTCACTCTGGACGCGAAGCGTGGCACGGAGACAAGATGCCGTTCAGATCGCCCTGCGTGCTGGTCTTTCCGCCAGAGCCCGCTTCCTATGGGATCGGACGACGGCAACTCAGCGCCGCAGCTACTTTCTCGCAGGTGTCGGTCTCGAGACTGGGCGCAAGCTCGACGAAAACGCCGACGTGTTGAATCAACATCTGAGAGATGCCGAGCGGAGCATCCTCGACGGTGATGATCACGGAGCCATCGCCGCTATCACTCAGTTCGCTGCGATCGCTCTCACAATCGAACCATTCGCACCACTCAAGCTTTCCGTCGGTTGGGAGGCGACGTTGGCGGGTTGGCTCGAAGGCAAAACCGTTGTGGAGATTGCCGCCGACGACACCTTCGACGCGCTCGAGCTGATCGAGGACACTCTCGCCTACCGATTGCCGTGGGCGATGGAGGCTGTGCGCGTTCGAGCTTCCGCCCATGAAAGTGCTGACGACGCGTGGTTGCTGATCGAGCCAGATCAAGGACATGCGGTGGCGGCGGTTGAAGCGGGAACGCTGAACCGTTCCGCAGCTCTGCTCATGAGAGCTGGTTTCTCCTCTCGGTCAGGTGCAATCGCGGCCGTTCTGTCAGAGAGTGGGCTATTCACCACCTTGGTAGAGCTTCACCTTTGGTTGGGCTCCGCAGACGTGCGTCGACATGCAGACGACGATGACTGGCCAACGCCGTCTACACACGACCTGTGGACCGGGTTCACCAACCGAAGTGTGGCGTCTGGGCAAAAGACATGGACCCACACAGTCGAATACGCGGCAGTTACCTGGTTCGATGACCACCCATCCAGCAGCGCCGCCCCGTATCGAGCCGTCTCCTACGAGGGGCAAACCTTCATCGACATGCCAGATGGGCGACGCGTGGGATTCCTGAACGAGCCGCTCAATCCGAAACGGGCTGGTCTGCTAGAGGTGTCGGGTATTGACTTGAAACTTGCTGGTTTCCTTGGTATTTGAGTGTGGGTGAGTGAGCGGGACCTGCGGCGGGTGTCACCTGCGGCGCAGGAGGTGGTGCGGTTGCGGGTGGTGGCTGCGCTGGAGTCGGGTCTGGTGGGGTCGTATCCGGAGGCGGCGGCGATGTTCGGGGTGTCGTCGCGGTCGGTGGGCACGTGGTGGCGCAAGTACCGCGACATCGGGCGGGAATCGCTTGCCGCGCCGGTGAAGTCGCGAACCGGGCGAGACGAGATGATCAGCGCCGAGGAGCGTGGCGTGTTGTTCCAGGCGATGGCCGATTACACGCCCGAGCAGCTGCTGATCGGCGGGCCGATGTGGACCCGCGCTGCGGTGGTCGACCTGATCAGGATGGTCACCGGAGTAGCGATGACCGAACAAGGCGTGGGGAAATGGCTACGGCGGCACGGGTTGTCCCCGCAGCGACCGGATCGCCGGTCCTATAGGCAGGACCAGGCGCAGGTGAGCGACTGGCTCGAAGCGCGATTATCCGGCGCTCGTGGCTCGCGCCCGGGCCGAGAACGCGGTGATCGCGTGGGCCGACCAGTGCGGGCTGCGGTCGGACACCGCGCCGCCGGGCCGCAGTTGGGCGCCGGTCGGGCAGACCCCGATCGTGCGGGTCAACGGGAAGCGGCTGCGGGTGAACATCATGTCCGCCATCGCATCTCGCGGCGCGCTGTGGTTCACGGTGTTCACCGGCAAGTTCACCGCCGAGGTGTTCATCGGCTTCCTCGACCGGCTGGCTCGCCAGGCCGGCCGGAAGGTGCACGTGATCGCCGACCGGCATCCCGTGCATCGCAGCCGGGCCGTGCGGGCCTGGCTCGCCGACCACGCCGACCGGATCGAGGTGCACTTCATGCCCGGTTACAGCCCCGAGCTGAACCCGGACGAGATCCTGAACGCGGACATCAAACGCCACGTCCATGCCGCCCGCGCCCGTACTACCGACGACCTCGCCCGCGAAACCCGCCGCTTCCTCCGCCGCCGCCAACGTCAGCCCGGCATTGTCCGCGGCTACTTCGGCGCACGACACGTCCGCTACACACGAATCGAGGAAACCGAATAGTTTCGGGTCAATATCTCCGCAGAAAATACCGTTGAGCTCAACTACAGGGGCCCGGCAGATCTATACGGATAAGTACGCGGCAACGCATTGGCCCTGCGACAGCTGATTAGACGGCAAAGCTACACCACCCGTGGCAACTGGGCCATTCACCGAGGAAGCCTGCCACTACGCGACCTGGACCCGGTAGCCATCGTCGATCGGATCCGCCGAGATGTCTATGCCCGCAGCTGCGCTGCTCAGTGACCGCTGGGGGTTCTTGCCAGTCCGGCGATGCTCTGTCGCGAACATCCGCAGCGGGATGAGCGACCGGTTGGCGAAAGCGAACACGTCACTCATCTGGAGCAGTCGCCTAGTCGCCGATGGCTCGGTCGAGGACGGCGGCTGCGGCACGGTGCGGACGACCTCGTGCATGTAGTGCTTCTGGGTCATCGAGGGATCAGTGTGGCCGAGAACATCGGCGGTCACACGGGCCGAGAGTCCGGCGTCGTCGAGGATCGTTGCTACGGCGTGGCGGAAGCTGTGCGGGGTAATGTCCTCGTCGAATCCGAGGGCTTCCCGGACACGTTGCCACGCATGGCCGACGTTCTGCGGGTCGCGCAATGTCCATACCGCCGACGGGAACACCAGATCCAGATCTTCGGACCGAGACTCCGGCGGTGAGGCCAGGCGCCGCGGCGGCCATCGCGGCCTTGCGACGCTTGAGCATCACCACGGCGAAGTCTGGCAACGCCATGGTGCCGGTGTGGTTTTTCGGATCGTTGTCGTCGGTGACACGGACCAGTCCGATGCCCGCGAGGCGGATGACTTTGCCGGTGGGGCGAAGTGTGGACTCGTCGAAGTCGATGTCAGACCACACCAGTCCGAGCATCTGGGAGCGACGTAGGCCGGTTGCGGCGTAGAGGGTGATCACGTCGGCTATGTCGGCGCCCTCGCAGTACGCAGCCACCGTCGGTGGGGTGTAGGCCTTGACCGGTTTGCCCCGCTCCCGTTCGGCCTTGGCCAGTTTGCGTGGACACGGGGTGGTGGAGACTCGCACCGAGGACAAGATGAAGCGCGACTGGTCGACGGTCAGATCGCCTGCGCCGGTGCGTCCCTTGGCTTCGACGTTCTCGGCCATCTTGGCCTCTCGAACCGGGTTGACCTCGAGGGGAGTTCGGCTGCACGCGAACCGGAACATACCCGAGAGCACGTTGCGGGCGGTTCGCATGTTCGACGGTCCTCGGGCGTGGCCGACTTCTTGTAGGAAGGCTTCGATGGTAGAGGTCGTGACTTCGAAAGGCGCCGACCGCCGAAGGCGGTGTCGAAGGTCTTGGCGGCCTCGTCGTAGCGGCTGATGGTCGAGCTTACGCGGTTGAGGGAGATGAGGTGATCGCGATAGTGCTTCCACAGCTCGAGCACGGTGATCGAATCCGACAGTGTGTCATCGAGATCGACACGGATGTCCGCGGCTGCACTGAGAACGGCGTCGAGGGCACGTTGGCCGGTGCGGTCGGGAAGCGCGCGGCCTTGTGTGTTGAGCTTGATCGGGGAGAAGCGGGTGACGTCTCGGCGCCGACCGGAGCTGTCGCGCACATAGATGCGTGCTTTCCAGTGTCCGGGGCGATCTCGGTGAGCATCGGTTTGCCGGGAACCCCGAGAGGCCGTGGCGGTCTACCCCGTCTCATCGTCGTGCTCCTGTGGTTGGTCGTCGGGGTTCGTCAGGGCGGTTTCGAGTGCGTCGATGTCCCAACGGAATTCCTTTCCGACTCGGATGGGTTTGGGCAGCCATGTGTGCTTGCCTGGTTGGCGGGCCCACCGGCGCAGCACTTCGGGATGGATGCCGATGTGGGCGGCCGCGGACCTGGTGTTGACCCACCGGCGAAGCGTCGGCGGAGGCGGGGTCGAGGCTTCATCGCTCACCGACGTGCCTCCGGTCGTGGTCGACGTGGAGCACGGATGCGCAGTGCTGTACGCGCGGTGTCTGAGGAGGGCTGCAATCGCCGAGAGAATTGCGACTATTGGTGCGGTGTCGGCGGAGGCCGCAGCGCACAGAATTGTGATCACGTGGCGGGGCAGCGCTCAAGACACGGCAACGGTCAGAGCCGGTGCGGCACCGGAAATGCCACAGCAGATGAGCGAAGTCAGCTCGCGACGGCAGCGCTGAAGAATCCTCGCGCCCCGGGATCGGGATGGCAGTCGTATGAAATTTCATCGGACACCTTTCGGCCCGATCAGTGGCTCTTCCCATATACAGGAAAACACAAATTCGGCGATGTTCGCCACCAATTTTCTGCTGGCACCGAGAAATTGGCGCCGATTCAGGCACAGTACGACAAGCCCTCGCCCTGTGAATGATCACAGAGCTCCGACCGGCTCGAGCAGATCGGTCGCCGCTGCGCCGGTCGGATGTCGTTGGTGGCTAGTCGAGTTCGGGTCCGGAGTATTCCTCCGGTGTGGCCGTGAGGAGCTGGACATGGTGAGCGAGCATGCCGTCGGTCAGCGCCAGCTGGTAGGAGACCGGTCTGTGGTTGGCGTCGTAGGCGTGCAACGGGCACTGCGAGTCACGTCCACGGGTGACGTTCACGCTGGCTGCCCATAGTCGTCGAGCATCGCTGATCGGGGCCAGGGTGGAAACGAGCTCTTTTGCCTGCGCTGAACTCCGGTGCCTGCCCAGGGCTGATTTCAGCATCGCGACCGTCAACGAACCCTCCCCTTGGGGGTCGACGATCACGGCTTTGCTGTGACCGCTGAACATCCATATCGACGTCGAGCCGATGTCTTGGATGCCGGGAAAGGCTGTGGTGAGTAAGTCGTTGTGGGCCAACAGGTTCCCAAAGGGGTCGACGAAGGCGGCTGGGATGGTGCGGGCTTGGAGCCGCTCGAGGTTGAGCCTCAGGGACTTCTCGGCCCGGACATAGCTGCGCAATGCGTCGGGAGGTGCGAGCATGATCGGGGGCCCTGCGAGCTCACGCAGGTGGGAGGCCATCGCCTTGTCCAGGCGCCATCCGCTGATGATCCCTTCGAGAGTGTCAGGGGGCGGCTTGGACTCGCCGCGCTCGAAACGTCCCAGATGGACGGCGCTGAAGTTGACCGCTGCGGCGGCTTGGTTCTGGGTGAGTCCGAGATCGTCTCGAATCCACGCGATGGTGGTGCCGAGGTCTGGGATCGAGACCTGTGGTCGTTTGGGGGCACGTCGGCGTTGGCGTCCCTTGTGGGGCCGTGCAATTCGTTCGTTCAATTGTCTCCCCCCCGGGAGTTTGTGGTGGACGTCACAGATTGCGTGGTTTGAACGCGATATTGCGATTTCGTGACGAGATCCTTTGTAGCAGAGGTCTATTCATGCGGCAAGTTAGCCAGCCCTGTCCACGCCACGTACGGGCGTGTTCATTAATAGGGTCAGACGCCCGTATCCGGTGAGATGCGGGTCACATCGGGACAGGTCTCTCGCTGGGCGGTAAAGAACATTCTTTGATAGGTCAACGCAAGTTTGCTGCGCAGAACGCATTTCCTTAACTGATCATTTTTTGATGTATCAAAACTTGATCAGTTAAGGCCCTAGCGGACCATGGACTTTCGTGGCTTGGATGGAAGACGCAAGCCAATCTTTGCATTCGAGAAAGGAAATCCCGTGGATCCCATCGTGATCGTCAGCTACATCAACGCCGGGCTGGCGCTGCTGTCCAACGGCCTGGCACTGGCCGGCAACGTGCTGAATTTGGCCCTGCATCTGCTCTGACGCCTGCACTGTAGGGGCACCGCCCCGGTCGGGCGGCAGCCCGCCCGACCGGGCACACCCGGGCCATCGGCCCGAAATCTTCTGCCGCGCAACGCTCGCGGATCCCGTTCGTTTCCACCCTTCATCGAGAAAGGGTCTCCCCGTCATGCCCGTAAATGGCTCGACCACCCACCAAAGCGCTCCCCGCCGTCACTCTGGAATCGGTTTGGCTCGCCGTAGCAGCACCCTGCTGCTGGCAGCCGCCATCCCTGTCGCGATCGCCGTATCTTCCACGGCCACCGCCCACGCAAGCTCACCAGTCTCCACCGTGGCCGACCAAGGAGGGGTCACCAGCCCAGCCCAACCCGGCACCGAAACACCCACTCCACCACTGCCTCCCGAGCCAGTTCCCGAACCAGACCCAGAGCCGACTCCGCCGGTGTACTACGAACAACCCCAGCAAGTGCGCACCGCACCGACCCGCCCTGCCCCCGAGGTGGACGAGCCGGTAGAGCCGGTGCGAATCGAAGAACTGCACCTGCCCGTTCCGGTGGAGCCGGTCGCGCCGATTACCCCGCCGGAGAACACGATCCGGATAGGGGAGTGGCAGACACCGAGCCCCGACTGGGTTCCGGTGGAAGTGCGCGACACCATCAACAACACCGCAGCAGGCGCCGAAGCGCAGATTGCAACCGCCCTTGACTCCGTCGGTATCCCGGCGGGGCGCTCTGATCGCGTCAGCGGCGCGGTCCTGGCAGGCACGGGACTGGGCGGCGCGGCCGGTGCGACCGTGCTCGGCGCACCCGCGGCGGCGGTCGGCGCGACGGTGGGCGGGCTGATCGGCGGCACAGTCGGCGGGATCGCCGGTGCCGCACTAGGAATCGTGATCCCTGTCCCCATCATCGGACAAGCCACCAGCGGAGTCGCGGGCACCGCCCTCGGTGCTGCGGCCGGAGCCGCGGCAGGTGCGGCGATCCTCGGCGTACCTGCCGGTGCTGTCGGCGCGGCGGTCGGCGGGACGATCGGCGCCGGGTTCGGCGCGGGCGTCGGAGTCGGCCAATGACCACGAGCGCCGCAGGCCATGTCGCCGCTGTCGTCGCCGCGATGGTGGGGGCGGCGGTACTCACCGCCTCCTCACCTGCGGCTCCTGCGGTCGCGGTGCCGATCAATGGGTGCCCGGCCTTGTTCATCCTCGGTGTCCAGGGCACCGGCCAGTCGTCGCCGACCGCGGATCCGCTCGCTGACACCGGTGTCGTCGGATCGCTGATCGGGCCCGTCGCCAATGCGGTGCCAGCCCTCGTCCAGCGGGCTTATATCGGCTACGACGCCGGATTCGGTGGCATCGTCCCCGGTGGCGGCTCTGACCCGTATGTGTCCTCGGTGTCGGGCGCGCGGGCCAATCTCGACTCCGCTGCACGCCACGTCGCGCAGGTGTGCCCGGACACGATGCTCGCCGGGATCGGCTACAGCCAGGGCGCCCAAGCGATGGCGAGCTTCGCACGTGATGTCGGCGCCGGAAACGGGCCCGTTGCGGCGGAGCGCGTCGCGGGGATCGCGTTGTATGCCAACCCCGATCGCGGCGAGCTCGAACCGGTCTTTCCTGGGAGGCCGGGCCAGATCGTGCCCGACCCCGCACCCGGCACGTCGGGAGCTGCGGTTTCGACCGTGCAGGTCCTCGCGGCCCCCGCGGGGGGTGCGGGCATCGCCACCACCGACGACGGATACGGAGCACTGGTCGGGCGGGTCGCCGATATTTGCAGCGACGGCGACCTCGCCTGCTCCGCTCCAGGTCAGGCCGCAGTCCTGCGTTTGGGGGCGCAGGTCTTCGCCCAAGCGGACCTGACCAACCCCCTCGCAGCGCTGAACACGCTCGGTGCTGCGCTCTCCGAGGCGCTCGGTGAGGCCTGGAACACCGTGATCCTCAGGGACTTCCAGGTTGGCGCGGGCAGTATCGACTATGCGCCACAGGCGGATTTGGGGCAGCGGCTAGTCGATGCTGGTGACCCCCGCACGTCTGTCACGGATCCCGGTGCGGCAGCTGCGCGATGGAGTGAGATCAGCGCGACGGTCATGGCGAATCCGCTAGTGCTGTTGCCGAGGTTGCTCGCCCAGCTCGGTGGCGCGTGGGGCCAGCTCGCGGCCCAGAACGCCGAGCTGGTCAACCCCGCGACGTGGCTGCGGTTCGCCGACACGGTCGGGCGCCACAACGGCTATGCCTTGACCGGCCAGTTGAACTCGGGCATCGCCTGGATGATCGCCCTCGCACACGACATCGCGGGATCCCGCTCATGACCAGCACCGGGGCGGACGAGTTCCGCGCGAACACCACGATCGGGTTCGACAACCCAGGAGAGATCCTGCGCACCCGCGAGGTCATGGTGCCCCACATCGCCGGTCTCCGGCGCGCCTGGCAGGTGATCTACACAACTAAAACCACTTTCGGTATTCCCGTGGCCGCCTCGGGCATCGTGCTGGAACCGGTTGCGTCCTCCGGTGGCGCGATCGTGGACACCCCGGTGGTGGTGTACTGCCCCACCTTTCACGGTCTGGGTGGTCGATGCGCTCCCTCTGAGCTGCTGGTCGACGGGAACGAACCCGACACGAGCAGTATCGCCGCCGCGCTCGTGCAGGGATGGACGGTCGCGGTGCCCGATGGCGTCGGGCTGGGCATCGACGGCGCTGGTCCACACCATTTCCTGGCCAAGAAGGCAGGCGCCCGGGCGGTGCTGGATCTGGCTCGCGCGGTCGTGTCCCAGCCTGCCGAAGGGAGGATCGAAGCTCCGGTAGCGGTGTGGGGCTACGCAGACGGCGGCCGTGTCGCCGCCGCTGCCGCCGAATACCAGCCCGCCTACGCTCCCGAGCTCGATCTGCGGGCCGTCGCGGCGGGTGCGGTGATCCGCGATCCCGGCGCGTTGATCAACAACCTCGATGGTGGGCCGTGGTCGGGGTTTGCCTTCGCGGGCATGGTCGGCTTGGCGCGGGCCTACTCGCACCTTCCGGTCGATCACCTACTCACCGACGCCGGCATGCGTGCAGTCCAGAGGGCCTCCGAGGCTGACCTGGCCACTTTGCTGGTGGAGTTCTTGCCTCCGCTGGCGGCATGGTGTGAGCGCCCCGACCCCTGGAACGACCCGGTCTGGAACTACATCCTCACCCGCGAAAATCTCGGTAGGAAGACACCGTTGGTGCCGGTGCATCTTTACCACGGGCTGCTCGACGGGCTGGTGCCGATCGAGTCCGGACGCGAACTGTTCGCCGAATACACCTCCCGCGACGTCGCGGTGTCCTGGTCGGAATTCGACGTAACCCACCTCGGCGCAGCCGACCTCGGAGTCCCCGACGTGTTGACCACCTTCAGGGCGGGATTCGCCCGACCACCACGCCATCAAGGCCCCAACCCGACCAACTGACGCGCCTGCCCGCGCCACCCCCTCCGGCGCGGGCAGGCCGAGCCCGCTGTCTCGACACCGAAAGGAAGCCGAATCCGATGAACCACAACACAACTCAGCGCAGAGCCTGCGCGATCGCGGCCGCATGGCTGACAGTGACGGTCATCGGCGCGGCACCAGCCCTGGCCGAGCCCACCACCAGCGCACCTCGCCCGTCGACGACATCGGGCGAACCTGCAACCTCGGCCTGTCCTGCCCTGTACGTGCTGGGCGTGCAGAGCGGTGAGGAGGGCGCCGCCACCACCGTCGAGACCGGCGACACAGGGGTGCTGGGCCAGGCCTTCGGGCGGATGGTCACCAAATCAGGCACGGTGGTCGAGCGGTCCTACATCGTCGTCGGAGACGACGTGAACACGGCGAACTACCCCGCGGCGGTGACCGCAGCGGCCGATCAGATCGAACAACGCGCCGGTGAGGTGATCGACCGGTGTCCATCGACCCAGATCGCGGTCGCCGGCTACGCCCAAGGCGCCGCTGCGGCAGCAGTTTTCGCCGAAAGGGCCGGGGAGACCGGTCACGAGTCCCCGCGGAGAAGGTCGCGGGGATCGCGTTGCTGGCCAACCCTTCACGACGAGCCGCAACTGGTTCTCTGCCCGGCACCGACAAAGCGGAAGTTCCGTCCGCTCCAATCGGTACGGACGGCACCGCGGTGTCGAAGGTCAAGCTGACCAACATCGGATTGTCTGGCGCCGGGATCGCCGCCAGCCCTATACCGACCAGCTACGGCTCGCTGGTCGGCCGTGTAGCTGATCTGTGTGTGGCTGGTGACGCCACCTGCGATGTTCAGTCCGCGAGCCCGCTGCTGACCGCGGTCAACAACATCACCGGACAAACCGAGGGCAAGGACCCGGTCGCCGCGATCGCCACCGTCGCCCAAGCGCTGGCCTCCACCGCATTCACCACCGCGGTCGGCGTCGTCAACGACGACATCACCGGCACCAGCCTGGACCAGCTCTCCTACACACCGAACCAAACTCTCGGCCAGCGCATCGCGACCGCATCCTCACCGACTGCCACCACAACCACCGAATCCGACGCCCTGTCAGCGCTGTTCAAGATCGGCACGATCGGCTTGAGCGCCGTGGTGTCGGTGGCACAGAAGGTCTTCACCGCCACGACCATCGCCGAACTTGCCGCTGTCGGGCTGTCCAACCCCGCCGCCGCGGTCGCGGTGCTCGGCACGAAAGTCGCTGAGGCGGCGGTGGATCTGGCGCCACCCCAGTCGATCAGTAGCTGGGTCAACGCGGCGTTCGAGGCGATCACCTCCACGATCACCGACCCCCACGACCTATACACGACCTCAGCGACCGCCCAATACAGCAACTCCACCGGGCGACGCAGCAGCTACAGCACCGTCTCGGTGACGACCAGCGGCGACACCCCACTGGCCGCGACCACCGCCTGGTTCACCGCCATCGCCCACGACCTCGCCTCCACAGACACGCCATCGAAGCAGTCGACGACGTCGAGCAGCACGACGGATTCCAGCCCACACCCAGTCCCGTCCGCAACAAAAACCCCTGCCACGCAACCCGGTTTGCCTGCGGCACCGACCAGTCCGGCGGTGGCACACCCCTAGACCCCTTCGGAGCACGACGGGGGGCACTCGTCATCCCCCTGATCAGTGGCTCTTTCCAGCGGCGTGCTCCGAAGGGCCCCAACCACCACCCAACCAATCGAGGAGGTGAACAACATGCCCACCGACGACCTGAGCCCCCACCATGGTGCCGCCTGGCTACACAAACCCGACAGCCCAGAACCACATTCAGACGACCCCCAGCGAGTCGACCCACACGTCGACAGCCAAGCAGGACAGCACAACCGGGGGCCTGCGCACCGCTTCCGCATCGTCGCGATCAGCGCGGCTGTCTTGAGCGTTGTCACCGGATTGGCTGCGGCCCTCGCGGTGAGCATGTCGGGCGAAAGCCGGGACCGTGCCGCCACCTCCCCGACCACCTCGGCCCCGCCGACGGGCACCACCACCACCTCTGTCGTAGTTGCCACAGAGCGGGCCTGTGCAGGGTTGACCGCTCAGACCGTGACGGCCGGTGCCGGTGATACCGCGACCGTCGCGGGCGTGATCGCGGCGTTCGAACACGCCTACTACGTGACCCGCAGTGCTGAACAAGTCCTGCGGTTGACGAGTCCGCAGGCTGGGCTCGCACACGAACCGCTGGCCGCCGCGATCACCGCGCTGCCGATCGGCACCACCCACTGTGTCGGCGTCACCTCCATCGCGGAGAACACCGCCGAGGTCCACCTGGTGGAACTGCATCCCGACGGCCGCCGCTTCGACTACCTGCAGGTGATCAACGTATCCGCCGTCGCCCCCGCCGGATTGGTCATCACCAACATTCAGAAGCGAGGCAGCTGATGCATGCCTTGACCTTGCGCCAGCACCCCCTCGCTGGGATCGGTGGTCGCCGTTTGGATCCGGCCACTGTGAGCGCTCCAGATCGCGTCGCCAGTATCCGGACCGAGCCCCTGCCGACGACCCGAGCGCATCCACCGGTGGTCGCGATTGTCGGCGCGCACGGCGGAGCCGGCACCTCGACGCTCGCTCGGTGGTGGGCGCCAGCGGCGGACTGTGGGCAGTCCTGGCCTGGGTCGGCGCAGACGACGCAGCGGGTCGTCGTGGCGGCGCGGCTGTGTCTGCCGGGGTTGGTCGCGTGTGCAGATCGACTACGTGAATGGCATGTCGGTACCGCTCCTGGCGGTGTCGAGATCGTCGGTGTCGTACTCAGTGCTGCCCGGCCGGGGCGAGTACCGGCGCCGGTACGCCGTTATCGCGCCGTGGTCGAGGACCTGGCCGAACAGGTGTGGGACATCGGCTGGCATGACGAGCTCATCGAACGTGAACTGGCCGAGCTCGCCGAGTTCAGCCCGTTCGACCCAGTCCCGCAACGGCGCGCCCGCCTGACTCAAGCGGTGCCCCTCGATGTTCATCACGTCGGCAGCGAGCTCATCGACGCTCTCGCGCGCACAGCGAAAAACCCTATCGAACAACAGGATTCGGAGAGATAACCATGTCCGTTCTATCCGTGGTGGGTGACAGCGTGTCTGTGCTGGCCCAAGAGATCAAGGTCAACCCGACCATCCCGCCGGGCGGAGACAAACTGACCAATCTGGTGGGGTACTTGTCGTGGCTGGTCATCTTGGCCGGGGTCGCAGCGCTGATCTATGCCGGTGGCAAGTTCGGGTGGGAGCGCTGGCACGGCGGCGCGGTCGAATCCCCCAAGATCGTGTTCGCGGCCATGGTCGGCGGCATCATCGCGACCTCCGCCGGCGCCATCATGAACGCCGCCGTCACCGGAGGTTCCTGACATGCAGGCACCTCAGTTCAGCCACGAATCCCCCAGCAGCGCACCAGATCCGCGCACCGTGACTATCACCGCGGCCGACGGCACAGCGTTGACGGCGACCCGCTTCGGGAAACCGGACGCCGTTTTGACCGTCGTCTACCTGCCCGCACCGCTGGCCAGCGCAGCGCACTTCTCGCCCATGATCGCGCTGATCGCCAGACATTTCAGCGCAGACATCGCGCAGTTGGTCTACGACCAGCGGGGCCACGGCAACGACCTGCCGCTGCGTCCGGGCCGGGCGGGGATGGCCCAACTGGTCGAGGACCTGAACACGGTGATCTCCCACATCGATGGTCGTGTGGTGTTGGTGGTGCATTCGCTGGCAGCGATTGTGCTGCAGGAGTGGCTCTACCGCCATCGACGAGACGAGACCCGCATCGTGGCGATCGTGGCGATCGCACCGGTCACCGAACTTCCAGACCACGCTGGGACGCTGACGGCACGCTCGACGGGGGCTGCCCGCCGAGACGGCACCCGTCTCATCCACGAACTTTCCACGGCGCTGGGTGAGCACCGCCTTCGTACCGAGGCCGAGATCGAATCCGCCCGCCGCATCTTGCGTGCGTATCGGCGATGCAGGGCCGACCTGTCAGCAGTCGAAGACCTCCTGCGCGCAACGCCGACCTGGATCGTGGCCGGGCGAGCGGACCCGGTGGCTGTTTACGAGCGGGTCAAGGTGCAGGCCGAGACTGTGTGGGCCGAGATGAGCAGCGTGCGCGACGGCAGGCATGACCTCGCCCGTGCCTTTCCTTGGCTGCCAGCTGCGGCGGTGTCATCCGCGATCCAGGTCGCCCGCGACGCCGACAGGTTCGGGGGCGGCTGGTGATCGCCGAACCGCTGCCCGCGCAGGTGTTGGCGCCGCTGACACAGCTGGTGAATTGGCTGGCCTGGTTCGTGCTGCTGCTGTGCGTGGGACGCGCGACCTTCGTCGGCGGCCAACTCGCCCTCCGGATCTACCGAGAAGAAGCGATCGAAGGCTTCATCGGATCCCTCGCCGCCGCCGCACTCCTCGGCTCGGCCAGTGCCCTGGCAATCGCCATCCTTCCCACCTGAAAACACAGGACATCCCTATGTCACAGAAACTTTCGGCACGCGCCCACCGGACGATCACCGTGTGGATCGTGCTCGCCATGGCGGCCATCGCCGCCACGGGCTGTGGTGACACCGACGCCGACGAGGACCCGCGCGCACCTGCCACCACCGACGCTGCACAGCTGATCCCGAGTGGGCTGAGCTGGCGGACCTACCAAGGCATCGACCTGCCGATCGCAGTGCAAGGTCCCCGCGTGATCGATGGTGTGGTCGCCACGGACTGTGACCGGTCCCCGGTCGGAGCCGCTCTGGCCGCGATCCACGCGACCGTGCGCATGTCGGTCGCACCGGACGGTCAGTGGGCCTCGGTCGGGCAACGAATGATCGCCCCTGGCCGAGGACGCGACACCTGGGCGACAGCTCGCGCCCAGATCTCGATCACCACCCCGGCCACCGACATGGTGCCCAGGATCCTCGGCTACCTCGTCACGGCCTACGCCGACACCGAAGCGCAGGTCCAGACCTACTCGACCTATCCGGACCGCTCGATCACCCGCAACACCGCCACCGTCATCTGGGCCACCGACGGGTGGCGACTGCGACTGCCCGACACCGTCACCGAAAGCCCGGTCACCGCAGTGGATTCGGTGCCCAACGACATGGTCGCCCTGCCGAAACCGTGAGGACCAACTCTGATGCGTTCGACTCGAACCCTGCTCCTTGTGCTCAGCATCATCGCCGCTGTGGTGATCGTCGTGTTCGTCCTGACCGTCACCGGCGACGACCAGCCTGACACCGCCCAACCCTCAGTGCAGAGCGGACAGCCCACGACGACCGCCACGCCGCCGCCGACACCGTCATCAGCGCGTCCGCCAACAGTCGACATGTTCGGCAACCGTCTCGAAGTCCCAGTTGAGGAAGCCGGTGCGGCGCTGCCGCAGATCGCCGAGGATCGGATCGAAGCGACGCGATCGGATTTCCTGACCGCGGCACCGGCTCGATTGCAGTGGCAGCGAATCTGGGACGGCGCGGCCGTGCCGGTCTCAGGCAGCGACGGCCCCGCACGCATCGACGCCGGTGTGGCGGAAGGATTCGCCCACACACCCCAAGGTGCTGCATTGGCGGCGATGGACGCGATCGGGCGGGTCTACGCCGCACCGGAACCGATCTGGCGAAATGTAGTTCGGGACCGCTTTTACGGTGGCGGCGATACGTTGATCGACCAGTTCGCCCGTTCCCGGGCCAGCGCCCCGGATATGGCTCGCTACGTCACCGTCCCCGAAGGGGTGCGGGTACAGCCCGGCTACCGCGATGACCTAGCCGTGGTTCAGCTCGCGGTCCGTTCCACGAGCGGGTACGCGATCGCGACCTGGCCCATGGTCTGGGTCGAGGGCGATTGGCGCATCCGCACTCCCGACGACATTGAAACTCTCTGGCGCCCAGCCACACCCACCGCCTCAACGGCTGGATTCGGCCGCTGGAGGCAGTCGTGACCAGCATCCTCGCCGCGCCGGTCGCACCGGGAGATGGTGTCCACGCCCAACTCCCCGATCTCGCCTGTGTCGCGGTGCCCGGGATAAAGGAAGCGTGCCAACTCGCAGATGCGGCAGGGGGCGTGGCTGAGATGGCGAGCGACTCGGTGATCGGCGGCATCGCAGCCGATCTCATCGACAGCCTCGTGACGGCGCTGCGGTTGGTGATGGCCTGGTGGACGACCTTTCCGTCGCCGGAACTAACCACCTCCCAGGGCCAGCCCGCCCCGGTACTCGCCCAGATCCGCGAATACACCAGCGGCCTGCAGGTGGTGCTGTTGACGGCCGGGATCATATTCGCGGCCGCACGTCTGGCATTGGCCAAGCGGGGTGCCGCGGCGGGGGAAGCTCAGGAGAGCTTTCTGATGTTGGCGCGGGCAACGTTCGGCGCGATGACGTTCGGTGTGTTGATCACCGTCGCGACTACGGCTGGCGACGAGTTCGCATCATGGGTTGTCTTCGACGCGGCCCGCGGTGACCTCGATACCGCCGTCGGTCGCATCGCCGATCCGCGGATCACGGGCAACCTCGGCTCCGGAATCCTGCTCGTTCTCAGCGTGCTCGGCTTGATCAGCTTGTTGGTTCAGCTGGTCATGCTGGTGGTTCGACAGGCTCTGCTGGTTGTGGTTGTCGCGGTGATTCCGATGGCGGCAGCAGCGTCGGGGACCGGGCCCGGTTCGCAAGCCTACAAGCGCCTGGTGGCGTGGTCGCTGGCGTTCGTGCTGTGGAAGCCGGTCGGAGCGTTGGTCTATGCGATCGCGTTCACCGTCACCGGCAGTGGTGACGAACCAGATCCCCAGATGATCTTGCTGGGGGTGATCTTGATGGTGATGAGCGTGATCGTGCTACCAGCGCTGATCCGCTTGATCGCACCAGCGGCATCCACGCTCGGAGGCGGAGGCGGAGCGGCATCAGCGCTGGTCGGCGCTGGCGCGGGTATCGCCATGTCGGCTGTCGGCAGCGGCGGATCGCAGGCCAGAAAGATGTCTGAGGCTCAAAACTCTGGTCCATCGGCCGGATCATCGAGCCGGGCAGGCTCACCGCCTTCTGGGCCGAGTGGCGCTGGTGGGGCGCGGCCGATGGCAGCGAGTTCGGGATCGCCGTCTGGCGGGACAGGCTCGGCGCCGGGTGGCGGCGGGTCTGTGTCAGCAGGTCCGGTTGGGGGTGGTTCGCGTGCTGGCGGGGCTTCTGCCGCGGGTGCCGGTGGTTCGGGCAATGCGGCCGCTGCCGGTGCGATGGGCGCGGGCCCTGCGGGGGCGGCGATGTTAGGCGCCCAACTCGCAGGCGGCGCGCTGCGAGGCACTGCTTCGGCCGCTCAAAGCTCTATTCCGGAGTCGTCGCCACAGATGGATCCCGATGCACTCGGTCCCGGGGAGGTCCGGCGATGAGCACACGGATGTATGGGCGCTGGGAGCAGCCGCGCTCAGCCGGGTTCTTCGGCCTGACCTGGGGCGTTTCGCTGCTCGGTCTCGGCTTGATCATCACGGTGATGGTGTCGTTCATGATCACCCGCTCGCTGGAATTCGCAGGCGCTGTCCTGCTCGGTGCGGCAGTGGTGTTCGTCCCGCTGGCGGTGACGCGCAACGGGCGCACCGGTTGGGAACTGTTGCTGCTTCGGGTTCAGTTCGCTCGCGCTCGTTCTCGCGGCGAGCTGACCTACCGGTCCGGGCGGTTCTCCCGGCTTCCGGGTTTGGCGAAACTGCCTGGGTTGCTGGCTGATTCGCGCTTGACCGAGTACGAGACGTCGGGTGGGAAGCGGTTCGCGATGCTGCATATCCGGCGTAGCGATCACTACACGGTGATCGTGCGGGTGATCCCGCGCGGCAAGGAACTCGTTGACCAGGCCCAAATCGATTCCTGGGTTGATGGATTCGGTCAGTTCCTGGCCTCGCAAAGCCGTGGTGGAGAAGTCGTCGCGGTGACTGCGGTGTTGGACAACACCGTCGAGACCAGGTTGAAGCAAACTCGGGAAGTCGCCCGGCTGATCCGACCGAACGCCCCTGACTTCGCCAAGTCGGTGATGAGGGAAGCCGCCGCTGACAGCGGTGGGGTCGGGGTGCGGATCGAAGCTCGTATCGCGATCACCTACCGAGCGATCGGCAAAGGCCGCATCCGCCGTGACCAAGCCGAGCAAGCCCGCGAGATCGGGCAACGACTGCAATCGGTGCTATCGCAGCTCGCCCGCGCCGGCCTACCCGCCACACCCCTATATGCGTGGGAAGTACTGGGCCTGGTCCGGAGCCGATTCGACCTCGCCTCCCAACGCGATGTCGAGGCGGCCGGGGCGCAGATCGTGGAGTCGCAGTCGTGGGATTCGGTCGGACCGCTCGCCCATCATGATCGGTGGGATCACTACGTCCACGACGGCGCCCGCTCGATCACCTGGGAAATGGACGGTGCACCCCGCGGGGCGGTGATGGAAACCGTCCTCGAAGAGCTGTTGCGTCCACGCCCGGATATCCCGCGCAAACGGGTCGCGATCGTCTACCGCCTGCATTCAGCCGCTGAAGCGACGTCGTTGGTGGACTCGGACTTCCGCGACGCGGTCGCCGCCGAACAAACCGAACGAGGGATCTCATCGGCGGCGGCGCGGATCCGGGTCGGGAACACCTCGGCCGCGCGGGAGGAGCAAGCGCGCGGGGCGGGGTTGACCCGGTTCGGGGTGTTGGTGACGGTGACCGATCACCTCGATGCAGACCTGCCCGGAATCGAAGCGTCGGTCAAAGGGATGGCGGCGGCGTCGCGGTTGACGGTGCGCCGCTGCTACGGCTACCAGGCCGCGGGGTTCGCTGCCTCCCTCGGGATCGGGCTGATCTTGCCTGAACACGCTTCCATCTCCGATCGGGTGTCGGGATGAACGCGCGCGCGGGGAGCTTCCGTCGCCGAGGCAAGCCCGCGAAAACCGAGATCGTCGAGGGCATCAGGATCCTGACCACCCTCCATCGTGGTCAGGTCGAGATGACGGCCCTGACCAGGGGTGGCCTGCGCGGTTGGCGGGCACGAATGATGCTCTCGAGCGATGACCATCGACGTGCGACCGCAGCGCGCCGCCGCGACGGCGCCGCCGGTGACGGGTTCGACCTCACCGCCCCGGCGTTCACCGACCGCGGCTATACCGGTGCGGGCGGTGGCCGGGCGTCGGTGGTCCCGCGTACCCCGGAGTGGCGTGCGACGACCGTGCAGGTGGCTGGGTTGTGGCCGTTCTGCGTCGGCGCGAGCGCCCCGACCGCGGGGGTGCCGGTAGGTAGCCACTACATCACCGGCGCCCCGGTGCATTTCGACCCGATGTCGTGGTTTCTGCGGGGGTTCATCACCGCGCCGATCGCGTTCGTGTTGGCGCTCAACGGCTTCGGCAAGTCCTCGCTGATCCGACGCATCGTCGCGGGTGCGGTTGCGG
Source organism: Nocardia fodinahabitans (assembly GCF_052983615.1). Lineage (NCBI taxonomy): Bacteria > Bacillati > Actinomycetota > Actinomycetes > Mycobacteriales > Nocardiaceae > Nocardia > Nocardia fodinahabitans. The sequence continues at coordinate 17,434 of NZ_JBRJJC010000001.1, read as the reverse complement.
CGGGGGAGACCGTGCTGTGCATGGGCGACACCAAAGGCGAATACCGCGACCTGGTCGAGCGCCTGGGTGGGCAGGTCGTCGATGTCGGCTACGGCCACGGGACCATCAACCCCCTCGATGTCGGCGCCTTGGGCGCCACCATCGACCGGCTTCCCGATGCCGATCAGCGTCGCCAGGTTATGGCGCGGGTCGAAGCGGGCCAGATCAACATCGTCGCCGGGCTGATCGAACTCGTGCGCGGCGCCCGGGTCGAAGACTACGAGGAAGTCTTACTCGCCGCCGGTCTGCGCGAGCTCTACAGCCCGGCAGGTGGTTTCACCCACCAGAACCCGCCACTGCTGGAGAACCTGCTCGCGGTGATCTCTGCCGGAGGCGAGCGGTTGCGCGCATTCGCTGAAGAAGACGACGAAATCTCCTACCGGGCCGCTACGAAGACGTTGCGTCGGTCGATGCGTGCCCTGGTCGAAGGACCGTTCGGGGCGATCTTCAACGGACCCACCTCGACCCGGCTGGATCTGTCGAGTCCCGCGATCTGCATCGACATCTCCCGTATCCCCGAAGGCGACACCAAACTGCTGGCAGCGGTCTTGATGACCTGTTGGTCGGACGGGTTCGGCGCGGTCGCCGCCGCCCACGCCCTCGCCGACGCGGGCCTGGCCCCGGCACGGACGTTCGAAGTCGTGATGGACGAGATCTGGCGTGTGCTCGGCGTCGGTGAATTCATGGTCGACCGCGTCGACGCGCTGACCCGACTCAACCGGCCCTTGGCCACCGGGCTGATCATGTGTTCCCACACCATCAAAGACCTCGCCGCCTTCGACTCCCCAGCCGCACAAGCCAAAGCGCTCGGGTTCTTCGAACGCGCCCGCGCGAAGATCATCGGCCCGGTCGGGCCCGAAGAAGCCAACCGCATCGCCGCGGTGGCCGGGATGACCGACACCGAGAAATTGTTGGTCACCTCCTGGGCGGCGCCGCGCCCACCCAGCGACGACGACCTCGATACCTCGCGACGCGAAATACCGCCGGGCACAGGGTGCTACCTGCTCAAGACCGGTGAAGCCGAAGAGCCTGGCATCCCGTTCCGGATGGTGTTCACCCCCACCGAACGCGACTCCGATATCCACAACACCAACCGCCGCTTCGACAACCTCGGCCACACCTCCGGTGGGGCGGTGAATCCGCGATGAGCACCGTCGAACCCGGTCGTCAGCGAAACCCCATCCCGAGCTCGCACACCCACGAGACCCACAGTCACCCGGTGGTGTCGCGATGAGTAGTGCCGCTCGGGCAACGGTCGCGGTCGTGGGCGCGGTCCTGATGCTGCTTGGGCTGCTGCTGTTCGCGGGCGTTGTCGAGGAGGGGGGCTGCGCGCCGTCGGCGGTGCAGAGCGGGGCGGCCTCGGCGACCGGTGACGCGAGGACGATGCCGATGGCCGAGGGCAGCTACACCTTGACCTCGGGTTTCGGGATGCGTTGGGGCACAAACCATCAGGGCCAAGACTTCGCCGCCGCGTCCAAGACTCCCATCTACGCGGTCGCCGACGGACTCGTCGTGCGGGTCGGAGCTGCCAGCGGGTTCGGGATCTGGGTGGTCATCGACCACAACATCGACGGCGAAACCGTGTCCTCGGTCTACGGTCACATGTTCGCCGACGACGTCCGTGTCGAACAAGGCCAGAACGTGCGTATCGGTCAACTGATCGCCGGCGTCGGCTACAACGGTCAAACCGTCCCCCCAGGCCCGGACGGGGCGCACCTGCATCTCGAAATCTGGACCGAAGGAGGACGATTCGGCGGCGGTACGGCCATCGACCCGATGCCGTGGCTGCTCCATGGAAATGCAGACCAGTCGACCAGTGTCGCGACATCGAGCGCGGTGTCGCCGCCGACGACATCAGTCAGCGATGCTCCCGTAGCTGGCGCCGGTGCGGCGGCAGGCTCCGAGCTGCCCGAAATGCCTGCGTCGATCGGCTTGGAGCGTGGGTTGCAGGTCGACTCGATCCGTTTGGCACGCACGATCGTTCAACGGTTCCCTCAGGTGCAGAAGATCTATGGGCAGCGTGGGGATGATCTGCCCGATCACCCCAGTGGCCGGGCGATCGACATCATGATCCCTGACCCGACATCCGGGGACGGCAATGCCCTCGGTGATCAGATCGCCGCTTCGTTCTCACCAACTCCGTTGCACTGCGGATCGACTATTTGATCTGGCGCCAGACCTACCGTGCGGCCAGCGGCGAGTCCAACCTGATGGAAGACCGGGGCGGGGCCACCGCCAATCACATGGACCATGTCCACGTGACCACCCTGGGCGGGGGATACCCAGACGGCTCACCGATCGGCTCCGTCGCGACCAACCCACCCGGCACCAGCACAGCGTCGACGTGTGGATCCAGTGGCGGAGAGGCCGATCTCGCGCCAAACACTGTCCCCGCCGACTTGGAACCGTGGTATCGGCTGGGTGGCACCGTATGCCCGCAAATCAGCGCGTCGCTGCTCGCTGCCCAGGGCAAACAAGAATCCGGGTACCGGCGCGGGCTGACATCGTCGGCTGGTGCGCAAGGTCTGGCGCAGTTTCTGCCCGGCACCGCGACCGCTCTCGCCTCCGACGGGCAGCCGTATGTGATCGACGCCGACAGCAGCGGCGTCGCCAGCGTGTGGGACGACGGCGACGCGATCATCGGCCAAGCCCGCTACCTGTGCGACATCGCCGACCACGTCGATGCCTGGATCGAGCAGGGCAAAGTCGTCGCCCCCAACGGTGCCGTCGAGCTCTACCTCGCTTAAGCTACAACGCGGGCGAATACGCCGTGCTGCGCTCGGGTGGATTTCCCACGGGTTCACCGGATTACGAAGTTCAGACCCGCCCGTATGTGGCCAGCATTCTCGCGATGGCCACCCAGATGTCGACGACGATGAGCTGAGGACACCATGGTGAACCGTCTACCTCTGTGGGCTGTGACCCTCGGTGTCGCGGCCGTCCTGATTGTGCTCGCCACGGTGCTGGTGGTCGGCGCGCAGAACAGTGAGCCCGTGCCCGGTACGCACACACCGGGTACCGCCCACGTGGAGGGGCCGGATCCCTCGGCTGCCGACGCCCGGACCGCCACCCACATGGGTTTGGCGGCCATGTTCTCCTGGCAACCACGCACCGACCCCAGCCCCGGCACCGGATTGACCCGCGCCGCACCGTGGCTGACCGGCGAACTGGCTGCCGCAGCGAACAGTGGTGTCGCGAGCGGATCGGCACCGCTGCCGGAATGGGCGCGATGGCGCGACAGCAACGACATCGTCACCGCCCTGGTCGACGCCGAGCAGACGAAAACCGACATCGCCGGGACGACGGTCGCGGCGTCGGTGACCCAGCAGGTACTCCACAGAGACGGCTCCACCACCCTCTACCGGCGGCTGCACGTCACCGCCACGGTGACAGAGACGTCGCAGGGGTGGCGGATGTCGAGCTATCGCATCAACTCGGTGACCGGCCATGGCTGACACCACCCAACCACTCGAGCCCGCCAGCCCGGTGCTGGCCGCGTCGCCGGAGAACAACCCCGGCAGTACACCTCCGATGCTCGTGCATCGACGGATGGCGGCGGCGATCCAGAACGTCACCGTCGATCTGATGCTGCTGGCGCGGGAACCACACAGCCGCATCCAGACTTTCCGGGATCTCTCGATCGCTGGGCGGGTCCTCAACGAACAGGCTGCGGCGATCGGGGTGCCCGCCAACTGGATCGACTTTGGACGACAAGCTGATCAGGAAGGTCGAAAAGCGACCGGGACTTCCTCGTTGCCTCCTCGCCGTCCGGTCTCGCGGTCGCTGCTGATCGCTCAGCTACACCACCAGGCCGACACACTGTGGACCATGGCCGCCGTGGGCCCGGTCCGGCGCGACCGCGGCCCGGTGAGCGCACCGGCAGCGCAGAAGCTGGGTGAGCATCTGCGGTTGCAGTGGTTGCGGGTGGCGATGGTCGCCACCGCCATCAATCTCACCGAAGCCGAAACCCGTGGCTGGTGGGCCACCGATCCGACCCACTGCCACTCACGCCAGGCCCAGATTCAGCAACAGTCGGTACCCGATCAGGGGCGTCAATGGCGTGAGCTCACCCACTTTGCGAGCGTGCGTGAAGCACGGGTCCGTGTCGCGGCGATGCGCATGGTCGGCATCGACCTCACAGCCAGTGCCCCACATCAACTACCACCTGCCCCGCATCTGCTCGAGGCTACTGCCGAGAACGCCTGGCACACCGCATCTCTGGAATCCGAAGGCGTGGGAGGTGCACGCATCGGCGCCGCGATCGCCGCCACCGGTATCGACGACGCCCACAGCATCGCAGACGGCGACACCCACGACCTGCCGCCTCCGACCAGGTCAGCGCAACACCACGTCGAACCGGATTTCTTACCCGATTGCTTCGAGGAGAGCTCCATGACAACCCATCCCACTACCCCTGGCCCGTCAGCGCCGATCACACCCGAAGACATGGTCCGCGACCGGTTGACCGACCTGTGGACCTTTGCGACTACAGAGGAATTCGACAGCCTCGCCACCGAATACGGGTTCACGACCGAAGAAATGTCGCTGCGCTACGTCGTGGCATTGTTGGATGTCGCAGGTATCGACTACCAGGGTCTGCGACAGACCGAAATCCTGTGGGCAAACTCAGGTGCCAACCTCGTGCGCAAGGCCGCGACGGGCCCGGCACTGACAGTGTGGTCGGCGGCGACCCTGCAGGCGTTCACCGTCTGCGCCCCGTCCGGTCGCATGATCTGGCACGAACGCTTCGGCACCGCCATGGTCGATGGTGTCGACGCGGCGACGGTGTCGGCAGAGAAGGCGATCGAGTTGGCCGCTCACGCTTTGCGTGAGTGGGGCGCCGAAGCCGGTGTCTTGCGGTTGAACCTGGCCCGCAGTCGCGGCCTGGACTTCGATCGGCTGCGCCGCATCGCCGCCACCGAGGGCCTGGTCCTCGATATCGCGACCGTCGCGGTCCGCAACTCGGCCGCCGAACAATGCATCGCGCCCGAACGGGTCGTTTGGCGGACGGTCGACCTGCGCGAGCTCTGGCAGAGCGCGTCATGAAACCCGCTGTGTTCGCGACTACCGCCGCAGTGGTCTTGGCGGTAACGGCGGCGAGTGGGTGCTCGACCGCGGATACGCCGGTGGTCGAACCGGTCTGCAGCGCGGAGGCCTTTCCGCCACCACACTCCGAGGTCTGGCCCTGCTCGGCATCGGATGTTCTGCGGGCCGCGGTGACCACGTTGTATCAACTGGACCCGGTGGTCGGGCTGGATGCGCGGTCGATGTTCGAGGCCACACGACCGCTGATGCGGGCCGCGTACTCGACCGACACTCGCGTGGGGACATCGCTCTGGTCGCCGATCACCGTCGCCTCGTGGCAGGACTGGGTCGAGCACCACGTGCCATTGCGGACCGAGGTTCGTCTCACCGGTGACGACCACCCGCCCGATACCGCGACCTCGTCGAGCCGGGTCCTGACAGTCACCCTGACCCCGGCCGAGCGCACACCGATCGCGTTCTCGGTGTACGCGAGATCGACGCGCCAAGGCCCGGAACGCGCGTGGCTGCTCGCCGAAATGCTGGTGCTGTGATGAACGGCGATCCGGTCGAAGAAGGTGGCCAAGCTGTCCGTCAAGGATTCCTGCAAGCGCTGCAGACCGCCCACACCACCAACGCACTGTTCCGCAGCAGAGGAGGGGAATCGCGCTCACGCGCCGAATCCGAGCAGCGATCCGCGATCGAAGCGGCCAAGAACCAACGGTCGTGGATCGAGCACCAGGCCAGGCTCGGAAATCTGGGGTCGGAGCGAGCGCTGAGCATGGCCAAGATCGACGAGGTCCGCGCACGCATCGCCAACGCAGCACAGATCACCGAGGTCGACCTCCGCCACAAAGAAGGCCAAATCACCCGCGCCGAAACAGATCTCGCACGACGCGAACACGATGGTGCGCTCTCTCGAAGACAGAGCAAGGAGCTACATACCGAACGCATCGCCGGCTACACCAACCGCGAAACCCGCGACGTGGAGCTGCACAAACTCGATTTCGAGCTCAAGAAACTGATGATCGAGATCCGGCGGCGTGCGGCTGGATTCACCGACACCTTGCACCACTCGGATGAACGAACCGGTGCAGGACAGGCAGCGGCGGCCCAGTTCGCCGCCGCAGACGCCACGCGCGACCTTTCCCCGGACGCCGAAGCCGCGGCCCAAGCCTACGAAGAACGGTTCATCGACGACACCGGCCTGGACCTCGAAGGCGTCTTGTCCGACAACGGTGCGGATCTGTCCGATCGCGGGCCTGAAGGCATAGGTGACATGGCCGGGCTTGCTGCGGATCTCACGATCACCGCGCACTTGAACGACGAATTCAACTACCTCGCAGATCATCTCGACCACACCGCCGACCCGGTCGCTGACCCGATCTTCGACGCGGAGATCGTCGAGGCCGGTGAATGGATCGAGGCTGCCGTGTCGGCCGCAGCGGTCCACGACATCGACCCCACCGCCCCCGACCCTGACTTGACCAGCGGGGAGCAGAACCCTCGCTCGCACGCACCACGGGCAAGGAGATCGAAGTATGGCGCGATCCCGATGTGGGACGGGGCCGGTGAGATGTTCGACCCGAACCCGATCCAGGCCAAGCTACTCGCGGTCGTGCAGAACCTGGCCAGCGACAACGCGCGCCTGATCGACCAATCCCGCACCGGGGACAACGAGCAACTGTCGCCGATGGCGTTGGCTCATCTCGATATCGGGCGCCGTACCCGGGAGAACCTGGAAGTGATCGCGACCGCGGTCGGGGTGCCGAAATCGGTGATCGACTACACCCGCGCCTCCGGTGAACGCGGACACCGCTGGCAACCCGGCCAGCCCCTGCTGAGCACCGAGGCTATCGACCGCGACACCCTGCTTCGCGGACACCTGCGGGCAGTCGCGCAACTACAGATGATGGCAGGGGTCGGGGCCGCGTTCTCCCGACAGGGAACCCTGCCGCGCGAGGGATTCGCCGCGTTCCGGCGGGTGATGGGTCTGAACTGGCAACGCGTCGGCGCCGTCGGGCACGCCCTAGGCCTGAGCGCCGTAGAACAACAACACGCGTGGCAACCCACCAACAGCCCGTGGACCGACCACGTCGCCCAGTCCATGGCAATGCTGGAGCGGGCAGCGTTGAGGACGCGGTGGCGGGCCGTCGTCGAGACCAACTTCGCCACGGTGTCGATGCCGGTGATGGTGCTCCAAGCCGCCGGAATCACCCCCGACGACATCAACCGCCAACTCCCCGTCCTGCCCGACCGGATGGTCGAGCTCGCCGCAGACGCCCTCGAACCCGACCCCGCGACGCGCGGCATGGGTGGGGCTGGCATCGACGCCGCGATCGAGGCCACCGGCGCCGAGTCCCAGACCGAATTCGAGCCCACCGATCACCGGCCTGCTTCGCACCCGGATCGATACCGCGGGCCCGACACGGGCCCGGGGCCGTGACCAATCGGATGCCACTGCTATCGCCCGTCACAGCCCGCCATCACAGAAAGTTCAGTGATTCAACAGGATTGGAGAAACCGGGTGAGTCATCCGCTCTCAGGTGCTGAGGATCTGCCGTCGTGGCAGCTTCGGCTGCTCGAACAAATTCAGAACTCGAAGCTATGAGCACTACCGCACGCTGTTTCACGGTTACCCGCAATACTCGGCCGCCGCCAGTGGCCCGAGCATCCAGCTCGAAAACTGGCGGACCAACCTGCGGGCACTCGAAGCCGAGCGCTCCGAGATCGAGCTCCACGCCCACGGACTCGACATCCCGCAACGAATGATCGACTACGCCACCGACACCGGTGCCCGGGGAGCACGCTGGGGCGATACCCGGAAACCGCGCTGTTGCCGATGTCCCCGCCCGGGGCGAGCACCACGCGCCTGCACCTGCTCGACCAGATCGCCGATGATGTGTGGCGCCTGGAACACACGGCGCTGGTCCGTGCGGAGTACCTGCATCGCGTCCACACCGGTGGGTTGGCCGACAACGAGCCAGGAGAACGCCAGCTCCACGACAACATGGCCGCGCTGTGGCGCCATGCCGCCGGCACCGCGGCGCTGATCGACCTCGACCCGGGTGAGGCCCACCAGTTGTGGGGCCGTGGACCCGACTCATGGCAACAGTTAGCGGAGCTGACCGCAGCCTCCTACACCGATACCGAGCTGCAGCAACGGTTCGCCGAAATGTCGTGGAAAGGAATCGAAGCCGAAGCCTCGCGCAGCTTTGACAACCTGGCGGCCAGTGCCTCCACAGATCTCGCACCGCCGACCCCGTGGGAGGTCGCCGAGCGCGCCGAACAGGCGCTAGCCGCAGCCAGCTTCGCTGACGAACTGGCCCCACGCCTTGGTCATGGCATCGGCACGGCGGTAGAAGCGACCAGCGCCGGGCTCGGCACCGACTGGGAGCCCGACCCCGATCCACAACAACACCCCGCCCGGACGCGGACAGGGAGTGGGCGTCGATCAGGGGCGGGGTCATGACCAGCGGGCGCGATCTGCACCAGGAGCCCGCACAGTGGAGCGACTGGATGCACAGGATCCAGAACCTCGCCGCTGATGTGAGCCGATTTCACGAATCGGGAACGATGTTGATCGGCGAGGCCGACCCCGCGGATCCCCCACGGCAGGTCCGGCAGCAGGCTAACCGGCTCGACGCCGCCCTCGACGACGCCGAGCAGCAGGCACGGGCCGCAGGCTTGGATCTCACGTGGATCCATGACGCGCGCACGGTGGGCTCGCAGCAAGGCGCGAGCCCGCACCCCAGTGCGGCGCGGCGGGTTCCCCTGCGCGAGCTGGGAATCGAGCGGTTCTTCCTCGACCTGCTCGACCTGGATCTGTGGCAACTCGAGCGGATGGCAGCCCTCGACTCCGCAGTCCACCTTCGAGTCGCGGCCCGCCACGGCGGTATCGCGGTCGAGTCCGCGCGCACATCCGCCCTGCTCGAGCACATGCACGTGCGGTTTTCGCGGGTCTCATCCCTAGTGGTCGGCGCGCAGATCACCTCAGAGGAAGGCGAACGGATGTGGGGCGCTTGCGCTGATGCCATGCGGCGCATGCACGCCACCGCTACCGACCAGATGAGCGACGCGCAACTACTCGAACAGTGGCAGGAGTATGCCGATGCCGACGCGAGACTGCGGATGCCCCTCTACCGGCGCCAGGACCCTGACACCGGAAAGTTCGTGGAGGACAGTCTCACTGACCTGCCGAGCCCACAACGGATGATCTCGCGAGCCGTCCTGATACGCGAAACCCGTCCACCCGAGGGCACCGAACACCCTGCCACGGAACAGGCACTCGGTGCGGCGATCGGTCAACGGCCCCAAGACGCGGATGCGATCGATGCCGGAGTGGAAGCTGCCAGCACCGACACCCACGCCGACTGGGCGCCGGATCCACGAACCGACCCTGATCCGACCATCCCCGGCTACCAGCCGGGCCACGAACTGGGGGAATGGCGATGACCAGCGCACACGAACCCTCCATGAGTCAGCGCCACGGCGAGCTCCTGCGTCGGGTCCAGAACATGGCTGCCCAGCTGCGCGAGGTGACCGACGCCGGACCGGCCATGTTCGACGACGGCGTCTCCGCAGACAGCCAACTGGTGTGGACCGAGCGACTCGAAACACTCCGCATCGAAAGCGAGCATGCCGAGTTCGAGGCGATGCTGGAAGGTGTCGATCCGGGCTGGGTCCTCGATGCCCGCGAACTCGGCAAGCGCGGCGCGAGCTCACCCTCGCCTCACGTGGTGCGCTCCCACCCCGCACGCGCTAACGAAGCGCAGGAGTTCTACCTCGACATGCTCGAGGTAGACCTGTGGAATCTGGAACGCATGGCCAGCCTGGAGGCCGCGCGGGTGAACCGGATCGCTACTGGGCGATGGAATTTCGACCACGACCCGATCGCGGCGGAGCAGTTCTCCGACAACATGGCTGCCCTGCACAACCGGGTGACGGTGCTCGCGGCCGCGGCGCAACTGACACCGGCCGAAGGTGACAGTCTGTGGGGTTCGAGCGTGGAAGGGATCCGCCGCGTGCACGCGGTCACCTTCGCCGCCTACGACGAGCAAGCCTTGGCACAGGAGTGGAACGGCTATGCCCGCGCGGATCCGGCGTTGGCGGTGCCACCGTATGTTCCGCGAGATCCCGAGACCGGCACGCCTACCGAGACCGCCAACGGTGGGCCCGCCGACGCCGCGTCAGATGCTCGCCGACGCGACGAGTGCGTTGCGGGTCCAGTTCGTCGACACCGCCATCCGCGGCTCCGAATCAACCGATCTCGCCGCCGAGAGCACTGCGATCACCGCCGTGGTCGACGCGGCCCTGGGCGAGGACCGGGAGTGGATCTGGGAGCCCGACCACGACCCGGCAGCTGGGCGCGGTCGAGAGATCAGCACCGACCGCGGACCAGAACTGTAGGGCCGCAACCGCAAATCTGTGCCTTGTCGGCGCATCGGCTAGGGGATCTGGACCGAGGCGACCGAACCTGAACCGCTGGGACTTCACACACCCGACAAGGGTGTGACGTTTTCTCGATCCGAGGAAGCACGATGCCCATCCATACCCGTGAAAACCCACCTTCTGCCTCGAACCCCGCACCGCCGACCGCGATCGCTTCTCCGGGAGCATGCGATGAGCTGGGAAACCCGAGGAACGGCTTTACCAACCCCGACTACTACCGTGAAGCCCGCAGACCACGTCGAAGCCGAATTACGCGCCGACTTCGCCACCCACCACCAAACACGCGGGATCGCCGCCTACGGAGAAACCCGGCCCAGGTCGTCGAACTCAATGCTGCGCGCGCACGCCATCGCCCGCCAATGGCAACAGGGGCGGCACGCCAGAGCATCAGCAGCTGTGGCAACAACTGGACACCGCCGTGCGGGCCTGGACTGCCAACCCTGAATCCGCCCGCGTCGAGTTCATCGATCCAGCAATCGTTCATCGAGGGCGGCTCGGGTATCGACCCGAACACTCCGTCCGTACCCAACGACAAGCCGCGCGGAACTGACCGGGCACCTCGAGCCGGTCAACGACCACTCTGCCCAAGACGGTGCCCGGTGGCGGCCCCGCCACTTGAGTATGGTCCCCGACCTCGGCGCCGATGGGGCTCGGGTAGCGCAGTTGATCGCGCGCTAGGTGGACGATCCGGCGAAGAACTGAGCCTGGCCGAGATCGAGGCGATGAACAACAGCGCTGACGAGCTGCTGTCCGCCGAGGAAACTCCTCGGTGATCTCGATCCACCGGCAGGAAGAGATCACCGCGCTGCTGCCGCCGAGCAACGCAAGCACCCCTCACGGACAACTTCGCCGCGACCCTCGACCAGCTCCCGGCACAGATCGCTGCCTGCGCCGACTCCAAGACCCTGACCGCTCACCCACATCCGGCTGGCCGTCGAATTCGACGGAACACCCCAGGGCGGCAGGTCCTGATCGGAATGGAGCGGCTGATGGATGGTGCGCGAGAGGCCAAATCCTGCGCTGCTCTGTCCGGCAGGCGCTGACCCGGACGAGATCACCAGCGCGCCTACCGCAGGGCTGTCGGGGCAGTTCTGGTCACAACAGCCGGGGCACTCGGCTGGCACAGCTCGACCACGTTCTGTCCGAACGCGACAGCGCGCTGGGCGAAATCGATGGATTGCGTGCCCAGCTCGGCATTGCACCCGACCAGCCTCCGGCGCTCGTACTAGCCGCAGCGGTGCAGAGACTCCCACCACCGAGCTGGACGGCCACCTCCGCCCACTGGAGCCAGGTGGGGCGGTAATCTCCGGCGCTGTCGAGGCTGCTCCTGCCCCATGACCGACTTCGCACGCCGGTGGACGACCCCGAACTCACCGGCGTCATCGACGCGTCCCCCGCGAAGCTACATCGTCTACCCCCAATTCTGAAAGGTCCAGGTAAATCATGCTCTCTCCCCCATGTGAAACCCGCCGTCGCACAAAGTCCGGGATGGGTGAGGAAGATGGCATGCTCCTCATTCTGTTGGCACTGCTCGCTGTCGTGTTCGAAGCAGTGGGCGGCGTTGAAACTCGGCAGCTGGTCGGCCGGGCAGCCGATGTCATGGAACCCGTTCATCGCCTTGCCGTCGGTCACCGCCGCAGACAAACGATGGCCCTGGCAGTCGACGCCGATCGCCGTGGTGCTGCTGTGCGCGATCGCGCCTGGCGGTGCGCGGGTGAGATGCACCACCGGCCGCGAGGTCGATGTGGCCGCGCGAACGATGCAACGGCTGGTGGCAAGATCCGCATCGCTCGCGGCGCCGACAACCTCAAGCCGACAACCAACGATTGCTCGCCGACGCGCCACCCGAAGTGCGAGCGAATCCGGGACCAGCTGGTGGGGCGACGGTCATCGGCGATAATCGCCCTGCACGTACCCGCCGGAACTCGGTGTCACAGCAGGTTGACGGCCGGTCCAGCGACTAGCAAGACCGTCGCGTGGCGATCCCGGCAGTGCTCTCAGCATGGGGGCCGTGGCTGCCACCCTCGAACAAACCGGACCTATACTCGGCACACCGTGTACGGGCGCGAGCAAGTCGGCCGGGTGTGGGTATGTGACCTGCAAGCGGTGACCGGGCAGGTGGTGTGCGGGTTCTGGGTGAATCTGTTCAACCAAGTCACCGGGTTACCCGCGGCGCCAAAGCTGGCGGGGTTCTTCGTGTCCGGGTCGGCCGGTTCGGCTAATGAGATCGCCAATGCCAAGACCGATGCCTACTTCGACGGCGGCGCCCAAGAGCTGTTCGCGCTGTGTGTCTTCGCCGCCGCGTGCGCGGGCGGAGACCTGCACCATAGTCGCGGGGAATGGCTCGGCCGCGACCAAGATCCGACCCCGGCATTGATTTTGCGCCACTACGGCCACGACCGACCCGCGGCCAGGATCGTCGAATGCCAAGGCCTCTACGCCAGACAACGTGACGGCCTCTACGACATGGCGCGAAGGTTTCAACGTGCTCTCCGATTCCGGGGTACGCCCAGATGGTCACGCCCCCGGTTCGGAAGCTGTTCCAGGTCAGCGAAACCACCGCCAAGCCCGACCACAGCATCGAGTCGGGGCGGGAAAGTGTCCTCGATTCGCAACGGTGTCCTGATCGAGTCCACCGAGCAGGCGCGTACCCACCTGTTGCCGGAGTTCGATCACGTCTCGTTCGTCACCTCCAACGACACCCTGTATCCGCTGTCGATGACCGGGCCTGATGGTGCCACTCCTTTGACCGCCGCGCTGGTCGGCCAAGTCCTCCGAAGCCGCTCTCACCTGCGGCGGGCCCGCCCGGACGGGCGACTGGCGACACCGTTGTTGTGTGTGCTCGACGAAGCCGCCAACTGCGCCCGAGTCAAAGCGAACTGCTCCTCCTACTACACCTATTCGGCGGGCTGCGGGATCATCCTGATGACGATCCTCCAGGTCCTCGAACAAGGCGAAAACCTGTGGGGTGTCAATGGTTTGGAAGACCATGATGGGCCCAGGCGATCGAGGTCTACGGCGGCTCCATCGCCTCGCGCGACTATTTGGATCATTAGTCAGCGATGGCCGGGCAACACGACGTCTCCGACCGCTCCCGCTCCTACACACCCGGCGGGAAATCCAACGCAACCCGTCCTGGCGCGCAGAACCTATTCTCGATGTCGCGATGCTCGCCGCCCTGCCGAAAGACCGGGCCTGGTCCGACTTGGCCACGGCCCGGTCGTGTCCGCAAAATTCCCTGGTTCGACAGCGAGTACCCGCGCCGCTGGTGCGCAAGTCGATGCAACGGTTCGAAGGTGGGCGGGTCTCTGCACTGGTCAAGTCGAGCCCTTCGGGAGCGGGGACCAGTCGTGACGAGCCCGAACGGCTGGATCGACTGCCACTGCGCAGACACCCTCGATGCCGCCACCAGTTCGGTCATTTTCACTCGATTTCGCGCAGGCGTGGATGTTGCCCACGATCAGCGTCCGTTATGGCGCAAGCGAACCGGGAGAACACCTTCACCTGGTGCACGCAAGTGATGGTCTCATCGCCCGTCGCGGTGCGGGTCGCCCATCTGCACACCGCGTTCAAGCGATGGGCGCCGTCCAAAAAGCCGGATCGAGCCTGAGCACCTTCCCTACTGGAGCCACTTGACCCGCACGTCAACCCTCATCCTCGACGAGCGGCGAACGGCCCCTGCACCGGTGCTCCGCACCCATCCCCAGACCACCCCGTCGTTGCTCCGTTCGACCCCGTCCCGCCCTGGTTGGTTCGGCACCAAGCCTGCCGTTGTCGACACGGTAAACCACCGAGAAGTTCGACCACTAGCAGCGAATTCGCCGAACAATGGCTGCTGCCATGACGGCAGTAAAGATCGCCGCAAACGACCAGAGGGGGCCAGTACACGTGTGTCGGTGGTGGTGGCGACACCAGCGTCGCCATATCCGCTTCGCAGGGCTGCACGCCTGCTTCGAGGCCGCAATCAATATTGACGACAAGATGGCGATGTCAGCCTTGTTCGTCCGCCAATCGACCCGCAGTTGAGGCTGATCCTCGACGCCGCCAACGGCCCCTGCACAGGTGCACACCACAGCACATCGATAGCCCTGGGCTCACGAGCGACCAAGTACCGGCGAACTGGTTCGCGCCCCGGATCGGCCACCCCCGATCGAAGCCCTCGGCTTCGCTCCGACTTCCGGGCCTTGGCCGAGGGCGGTGATCCGCAATGAGTATGGCGAACGCGACCACAGTCCAGAAAGGGGTCCTCAAGGCACTACAGAATCAAGCCGCTGACTGCACAGAAGCTGCTGACCACCCAGCGCGCCAGCGGTATTGAGTCGACCCGGGACCGACGCAGAATATCCACACTTGGGCGACGCTGCACACCGAACTCGCCGCAGCCCCCTGCGGGCGGGGTCCCGGCCGAGTGGGTCGATCAGGCCCGCGAACGCGCATAAGGCCAATCCGCTGGAACACCAACCTGTTCCTACGCCGCGCCAGCCCCGATCGACCGCGACCTAGGGATTGATCCCGACAACCTCCCGCGCCGATATCTAGCGACTACCCGGTTCCGCGGCATTCACGCCGCCTACCCCACGGCACCGGGCGACACGACGACACCACCGGCGACCGTGGACCAGACCCTCACCACGCTCTGGCGCCGATCCGTCCAGATCGGTGTCCTGATCGGTATCGACACCGACCAAGCCCGACAGCACTGGCCCCACCAGCAATGGAGTGTGCTGCAAGCCTCGGCATCGGCGGCCGGGCAGACCCAAGCCCACCTCTCCCACCCAACACTGGCACGCGATCGCGAACACCGACACTGACCAGCTTCACACCGCACAATCCATCGCCTTGACCCGAGTAGGGATCACACCGAACCCGACGATCGCCCCACCCGAGCTCCGATCACGCCACACTCCACGGCCCTCAGCGAACAGCGATGTCGGCGGTGTGGGTGGCCTGTTCCTCCGAGCGGCAGGCGCACACATCTGGTGCCAAAGTGTCGACGCCACGCGATCCCAGGCGGCCCACACCGACTATGACGCCGACATCACCGCACCGGTGTTCAGCGACCCCAAATCAACTATCTCCGGGATCAATCCATGAGCACCCCTCGGCTGTCCCGCGTCTGGTCTCCGATCTGCCCGCCCCACAGGCAGAGTCGCTCGCGCTGATCCACATGACCTGGCTCGCCACGCCGGGTGTCGTCCGTGGACGCTGAGGAGCATGCCCCCCGAACTCGTTCGCCTCGACCTTGACCCGGCATCGCCGAGATCACCGCCGCCAGCAGGGAGTGCCCGCGGTGGATCAAACACGGTCACGAATACGGCAACGCGAACAGGGTGTAAGGCGACCGACGACGGTGTTGCGCGATCCACCCAAACAATAACGTGATCCGTCGTGGGTTCGGCCGAGTCGTCGCCGACACGAACCGGCTCGTCGACATGGCCACGGTCTCGGTCCTGCGCCACCAACATCTGCAACGAGCCGGGATCGAATCAGAAATCCAGAACCTGCGGTGGCGTACCAGCTTCGACGGAATATGGATGCGATCCGCACGCGCATCATTCACACCGCCGCCGCGATCGGAATGAGGCCCTGCCCAACGCGTCCGCGCTGTGACCGTGACCGATGCCCACTCCGCTGACCGTCTCGCCGCCCACAGACTGCCTGCCGTCGATGATCTGACCGCGCTCTGGCGATGCAGCCACCCCGGCGGTCGCGGCGAGTGTTCGTTCGTCGCCAGCCAGTTCGCGCCGCACCACCACCCCCGCCGACAGCTGTCGTCGAAACCGCCGACGCCGGTGGTGCCACCGACGACACAAGAACTTCTCACCCGCGCTCGCCAGCAACCCATCGACCCCAGGTACTGCAGCGGATGATCCCTCGACCACCGGGCACAGGATCGAGAACGCAGTCCACCTCAGCTCTCGGTCACGGCAACAGCACCTGACAGAACGAGCCGGCTGAGCAAACACCTGCACGCCCAGCCAACCAAACAGATCGCTGCCTCATTGCGGGCCTTGAATTGTGACAACTGAGGCTGGCCTAGTTGGTCGGAGTCGTGACCAAGGACGCTGTTTGGCTGTTACCTCGCAGATGATCCGACCGTCGGCATCCATCGCCTCAGCTTGGCCGCGCACATTTTGACGCCAGGTGGTGACTGACCTGGCTGGGTCCTGCGGCCGGACCTGCCGACTGTGGTGATCGCCGTCGTTATCACACCTGAGTGGCGGCTGGTCGCTGTTCATGGTCTGCGACGCAGATCTCCTGTAGGCCCTGCACCGGCCGATAGCGGGTTTCGCAACATCCTGAGCCTCGAATCGGGCGTCGACAATTTCGAACCGTCTGTAGTCTTGCGGAGCTACTTTTACGAAACGGTTCATCAAATTTGCAACATCAAGCAGGAGAAGTCAATTGACCGTAATCGTCTCGCTGCACTGCCCGGACCTCGTTGACGCAATCACCGAGTGATCGGTTCGATAGATTTACGGACGCAGCAACTCATGGGGGCGAGTAGCAGACCCGGTCTTCTGGACCATCGGGCACAGAGAAGTCCCCCGCCGATGCGACAGCCGGTATACCAGTCAGTGGTGGTTGCGCCAGCCCGGATAAACGCTGTGGCAGTTCTGCGGGAGTGGTTCATGAAACGACACGCGGCGGCAGAACCAGCGCAGAACGGCGATCTGACGGTCGTTGACGCACCAGGGGGCCATATGGATCCGTTGAGTGAGTCAAGGCTGAGTCAGACGATGGTAGAGGTCGCCGCACGGACTGAAGCCATACCTTGAGGAGCGCCGCGGTGAGATTCGCCGCCGCAGACCGAAACCCGAAGTTGCTCCAATCCTCGGCGATATGCAGCGGCACCGAACGGTTGACCGCTTGCCGCCGCAGCACGCAACCCGGGGATGCCGGTGACGGTTACGCAGTTCTG